>CAVQEO010000021.1:0-16083 GCA_963711525.1 uncultured Acidobacteriaceae bacterium
CGTCGTTCATTCCGGATAGTCCACCAACATAAAAAGCGGCTCTTCCGGAAAGGAAGAGCCGCACATGAGTGGAGGGTGTCTTGGCTAGAACGTTGGACCCACCACAATACCGCCGGAGGCCGTCTTGTTTAGCCAGATTTGGTATTCATTGTTCTCCGTCTCAGGCGAGATGGGTTGAGGCGTAAGGACGGAGTTGGTGGAATAATCTTGGGGCGACGCAGGGAAGAATTGGTCCTTGCGATAGCCCGATTGGGAGCAAGAGGAAGTCCAGCACGCCCAGCCGATGAGGTTGTCGTGCATGGTGTTGTTGTACATGCTGTTGTTCGCGCCGTTGACATCGCCGTTGGCCATGCCTACATGTTGGGCAGCGATCCTGGTACCATCCGCCAGAAGTCCGCTGGAGATGACACGATTGTTAGCAGCTATGTTGTCGTGTCCGGCGGTGAACTCGATGCCATAGTTCACGGTGCCGACCACCTGGTTGTCGTGGATGCTGGTAAAAGCAGGTGCTTGCTGCGCGCTGTCGTAAGGGCCTCCCTCGGTCTTGATTCCGCCGCCAGCATAATCAGCCTGTGCAGCGGTGTAGGGATAGGCCCCCTGAATGTAGGTGTCGTGGATTTCGATTGGTTGGTTGGGCGTTCCACTCGAGCTCTTGATGGCAATGTTATCGGCGACCAGGCTACGGCCGGGATAGTTGATCACTTCATTCCAGCCCACCTCGATGCCCGGCACAGCTTGCACCTCATCCAATTCGATAAAGCGCGATATGCTGCGGCTGGAGCCCACTGGAGGCAAATAACCGTCCTTGCCATCGCTGAGCAGGCCATTCAGGTTGCGCGCCCGGTTGGCACGGATCACGATGGTCTGCTGTCCGTCGCGGTTGCCGGAATAGCCGTGCACCAGCACCCCACCTCCCGCATTCTCAACGTAGTTGTTCTCTACATCGAGCCGCGCCGGGGAAGAGGCGTCGAGGAACACACCGTTCGATTGGCCCTTCACTGCCGGGTTCACTGCCAAACCGACACTGTTGCGGACGGTCAAATTAGCGCCGGCAACGCTGGTCTTGATCAGACCCGCGACACTGCTGATATGCGCGTTCTCGATGACCACCGGAGCTGTGGTGGCCACCGTGACGGCCGGGGTCCTAGTGTCCGTGCTCTCCCAGTTTCCAGAATAGGTGCCGGCCCCGGTGATGACGATGGGGCCGCTCCAGTCCACTTGGCCGATGGTGCTCACGGCCGGCACCGAGGCTTGGAGTCCCCGGTAGGTGCCGGTGATGGTTGCTTTGCCGGTGGCCAGTCCTGCAAGCAACCCGGAGGAAGTTGCAGTGATGGTGCGTGTGTCCGACGAAGTCCAGGCAAAGTCTGTGGTGACGTCCCTGGTAGAACCATCGCTTAAGGTCGCGATGGCCTTCAACTGAGTCGTGCTCCCAACGGCGACCGTTGCTTGCACAGGAGCGATGGCTACGGAAGCCAACTCTGCTCCCGCGGAGGCTCCATTGCCTGCAGCTTCTGTAGGCGCGACAGTATCCGTCCCGCTCACAGAGCTGATCTTCGCGCCAGGTTGCTTGACCACCGAGCTGGCGGCGGTATAGGTCGCAGTGACGACCGAGCTGGGCACATATCCATAGCCGGATGGATAACTGTAGGGTTGATTGAGCGCACCCCACATGCCCACACACTTCACCGTTGTGGTCGTCTTAACTGTTAACGATCCGCCCTGCCAATAGCCTACCGCTGTACCACTTCCAGGCGTCGGTGTGCTTCCGTCTGTAGTGCACCAGACAGTTGTGTTCGCGTCACGATTGCTGCCGTAGAGCGCTGTGCCTCCACCATTGGCGATGGTTACCACCTGTGATCCGCTAAACGATCCGCTTGCTGGCGAAAGCGATGGGGTTGCGCTGGTTACCGTTGAGATAGTGGTTGAGGTTGTATTTCCCGTGCAAACAGGAATGTAAGCTTGATTGGGGTTTTGCTCGCTATTGAAAAGTCCATTTGAATTTGGGGGGTTACATGCTACTGGATTGCTTCCAAAGTCGGAGGACTGATAAGTATTGTTGTTATCAGTGAATTGTCCATTTGTTGAATATTGAATTCCATCTGGGATGTTGCCTTGGAAGAGATTGTAGCTGGCTGTTGTTCCTGCGCCTCCCCATTGCTCGATCGCATTCGTATAAACACCTGGATGAGTTTCATAAAACACGTTGTAGTCTGTGTGCGTCACGCAGTTAGTGGGATTTTGGTTGCTCGGATTCTGGCAACCATTGGCCGAGGAGCTTTCGTAGCCTACAAACGTCGTACCAGTGAAATGATCGTGCCAACTGTTGTAGTCGATGTACATCAGGGTGGGCAAGGATGCGCCGTAGTTGACCTGATTTTCGTTGCCGTTGCGATGGATATTGTTGTAATCGTTGAACTGGAGATAAACCGGATTCGCTTCACAGCAAGGCCCTTCATAGGTTTTTGTGCCTTGCTCTAGAAAGCGGAAAATGTTGAATTCTACGGTGACGTTGGTTTCGTTGCCTCCCATGCCAACGCCCAGGCAATAGCCCCCATCGTCTGCCTCCGGTGAGCTGTTGTCATTCATGACAGTGTTGCAATCGCTCATGCTGGACGAGCCGAAGACGTTCCATTCAATCGTGATGTTGTTATTTACTGCTCCACCGGTACCGAGGCAGCAGATATAAATCTGACCCGCATTAGGGCTTTGACTTCCTACTGCTGCTACGTTCGCTCCATAAAGCCAGTTGTTTTGAATAACGTAGTTGGTCGTACCCGCATTCAGCTCAATAAACCCGCCCCCATTGGAAGGCAGGTGTCCGTTCCAGACGAGATATTGAATTGTGGTAGTAGCGCTGCAACCAGTGCTTGACTGAAACCCTGAGCCATTAAAACTAGAACCGTTGATCGTCGCTGTTTGGTTCGGCGTTTGAGAGTAGGGAACCACAGGACCCGTCATTGAGACGCCGCAAGGGATCGTTATCGTGGAAGTTATTGGTCCATACGTCCCAGTAGAGAAGGCGACCGTATTCCCTGAACCACATGAGTTCAACGCACTTTGTATCGTCGATTGACTCGCTCCAGACGATAGAGTCGTGCATATTGATGCAGGCGCGTGCAAGGGGCCACTGCTCGGGCTACTCACGACGAGGCTATTCTTTGCCGTGGCAGAGGTGTAGTCGCTGGTGTCGGTCGGAGTAAACGCGGCTGTCAGTTGCAGGGTGCCGGCTGCAGGAACATTGCCCGCGGCAGGGTTGTAAACAAAGGCGCCGGGCACATTTGCAGTGGCGTCCAGTTGGGCTGCGCCTAGGGCTGTCCCTTGCGTGATGGCCGCGAGCGGAGCCCATGTGATCGTCGGCGTGGCCTGATTCACGGTCAGCTGCACGGTGGCTGTCGCGGAAGGATAGGTGCTTGAATCGGTCGGTGTAAAGACAACAGAAAGCCTCTGCGTGCCGGCTTTGAGCACGGCGCCGGCAGCCGGCGTGTAAACAAATGTTCCGGGCACATTGGCGGTTGCATTTAGCTGCGTACTGTTCAACGCGGTGCCATAGGCGATCGCCGCGGGCGCGCTCCAGCTAATGGTGGGAGTGCTTTGCGAAGGCGAATTCACGGTCAGCTGCACGGTGGCTGTCGCAGAAGAATAGGTGCTTGAATCAGTCGGTGTAAAGACAACAGAAAGCGTCTGCGTGCCGGCTTTGAGCACGATGCCGGCAGCCGGGGTGTAAACAAAAGTCCCAGGCACATTGGCGGTTGCGTTTAGCTGCGTGCTGCTCAACGCGGTGCCATAGGCGATCGCCGCGGGCGCGCTCCAGCTAATGGTGGGAGTGCTTTGCGAAGGCGTCGAAGGAGCGCTGGTGATGGTCACCTGCGTCGACGCGTTCAGATTTTCTGCTGTCGTACTCGCCGATGCCGGCGATGCGCCCGCAGGCGCCGCCTCCACATAAGCCGCCTGCACCGTCACCGCGCCCGCCGCTACGGCGGTGAGAGATCCGTTTTTCATGGTGGCCAGAGCGGGGTTGGAGATCGTCCACTGAGTGGAGGAAGTTACATCCTGGGTCGTCCCATCGGTCAGATGGGCCACTGCCTTCAAAACAGACGAGCCTCCTACACTCACGGTGGAGGGTGTCGCCGTCACGGTCAGGGAGGCCAGATTCTGGGACGAGGGGTTACTGCAACCAGTGATCAAAACCAAAAAAGCACACAGGACTACGGAACACACCTGTGGCATTGGGGAAATACGCATTTGGAGCCTCGTCGGGTCTAAATTTCCAAGCACCGCGGCCTGGGGGAGAAAGGCCATTTCAAAGGCACGAACGGTCGGGCGCGTCGTTGGGACACGTTGTGCCGGGGGCTAATTTTTGCTGTCCTTATGGTTGTTACTTTCGCGTATGTCCCAAATTGGGGCAATCACACCGAGGAGCCATTACATAAGTTTGTAAGCTATTGATTATAATGGAGTTGATAATGAATATTTTGCTCGCTAAGTGGGTATTTTGGGGCGCTGCTGTGTGGAATTTTCGTTGCTTTCGGGCGGGCGCAGCCTCTGGCTTGGATTGCATGCTGATGGCGGAGTTTGGTTGTGGCAAAGGGAACCCAGGCGAGTACCTTCGTTAACCGCTTTTATCGAGAGCGTGCCTCGGTCATGGACTTGCTGCGGTCAGAGACTCTATTGGCGGGGATTTCTGAACGCTCCCTACAGTGTGCGGCGGGGCGGGTGAAGATTTCGGGAGAGCTTGGTTCGGGCCTATACGCTCGGTCCCAGGGCGCGTGCCACGGCAAGCAAGGCGGCCGCGGCAGGCGTGGCACGCGGGAGAACAAAGCGGTGGCATACAGACGGCCATGCCGGCTGTATGCCGCTCGAGAACACGAATGGGTGAATAGAGAGATCAGGGCGCTGGAGCTGTTGCTGGGAACAATGCTCGCTGTGATCATCCTTTCTGGTATTGAATCCGGTATCTGCCGGAACCTGTTTGCTGCAACTGGCCTGGCAGACATCGTGTTATGCGGTTCCGTCTACTCAGCGCGCGTCCCTCTTCCCGGGATAAATCATTTTGAACAAGGTCACTACAAGGGACAAGCGGTGGTAGTTCCAGAACCAGTGGTACAAAGTGAGGCGAACTGCTCTTGCAAGCATGATATTAGATACCTACCCGTCATCCCGAGCATCGCATCACGTCAAGCGATCTCAGAACGAAAGAGCCCGAGTACGGATATTCTGGTGGGATGACGTCCTGTCAATGCCTCGAGAGGCGGTACCTTGCTCGCATGCAATCTTAGGTTCGGGTTTTTCTGTAACGGTGAAAGACCGCCCGGCTGAGGCTCCTGTCGAGAGTGAACATCTGCTGTTTCCGGGATCCGTGGTTGCCATTTTGACGTGAAGAGACGTGTTCCGATCTTGTTGATCACCGGTGTGATCTCGGTCTTGGGCTTTGGCAAGGATCCGGCGCCAATTCCCGACGAGGAGATTGAAGCCGTAAAGGCTGTTCTTATTATTTCCGGCGGTTATCTGGGGGCAAGCTGTGGACGGCTCAGTGGCAAGCAACTGCGGTGGCCCGTTAAAAATCCCTATTGCCCGAGGCCTGTTCCGCACGGCTGCGATCAGCCCGTTGGCCACTATCGATCGGTGCAATGTTGCAGGGAACGAGGTGGCCTGTGCAAGCTTCTGACGAAAGGCGAACTATGCCTAACCTTGGAGTTTCGATGAAAAGGATACTCGCTGGGAAGCTTGTGCCAAAGTATTCCAGGCTTCTCGACGAGATAAATTGGAACGCGCATTGGGTCGCAACCGTGAGGGGGCTTGCGACGTGCCCCGGTTCACGGAGCGCACTGAACTGCATTCTTTCATCAGCGAGACCCGTTGCAGCGGGGGAGCCGACCCAATCGACTACCTGGAATTCGGAGTGTACGAAGGAGCAAGTATTCGAATGTGGAGTAGCCTGAACACAAATCCGTCGTCTCGATTTTTTGGATTCGATTCGTTTGAGGGTCTCCCCGAGGACTGGCCCTTCAGACTCCGCAAGGGAGCTTTCGATACAAATGGACGGCTGCCCGATGTAGAGGACAGCCGCGTTTATTTTATCGTCGGGTGGTTTCAAGAGTCGCTGCCCCGCTTCATGCTGTCCTTCGAGCTGAGGCACCAATTGGTAATACACAGCGATAGCGATCTCTTCTCGTCAACGCTATACCTGCTTGCGTCACTGAACTCAATTATCCGGCCAGGCACCATTATCATTTTCGATGACTTCAACGTATCGGTCGATGATTATAGAGCGCTCATAAGCTACGCCGCGGCCTTCAATCGGAAGTACGGGATCATCGCAGCAACGACGGGCTTCCGCAAGGCTGCGATAGAAATTATATGAATTAAACTTAGCGGCATCTTCAATCTGAGGTGCTGATCATTAGGGGCGGTCCCGGGCAGAGCTGAGTTTCGCAGCGGGCATCGAGCCGGCGGTATAGCTTGCACTGACGACCTCGCTGGGCACGTAGCCGTAGCCTGACGGATAGCTCTTTGGGTTTGCGCCCCGCCCCCACATGCCGATCGGCCTTCACTGTGGTTCCCGGGTTCACTGGGAATGGACCAGTATATAGCGTCGAAGAAGGAGTGGGAGTGCTGCCGTCCGTCGTGTAGTAGATGGAATGGTTGGCTCCGCTGTCAGCCAGGGTTACTGGAGTCGCGCCGGAGATCGCGCCTCCCGCGGGCGAGATGGTGGGAGCGATACTGATGATCGTTGTGATGGTGGTGCTGGTGAGATTTCCGCTCTGCGTTGGGATGGTATTTGCGCCCTCTTTTTCGTCGCAGATGTAGCAGCCGTACGGACCGGCCATGTACGGGCCTTGAATGACTGAGTTGCGTACTTCCCACGGACCACCGCCCAGACCCCAAACGATGCCGTTGGCCCAATATCCTTGAATGAGATTGTGATTGGCCTGCGCACCATTGCCCCACCACTCGATGGCATAGGCAATGTACTTGCCCGCCGGTGGTACGTTCGCCAGCAGGACATTGTGGTTGACGAAGGGCACAGTGGCGCCGCTGATGCCGGCGCAGCACGCTAGCGGAGAATCCCATGGAGAAGGTCGATGGCGCGAAGGGGTCCTCATAGGAGTTGAACGCGATGACGACATCGGAAGCCGGCTGGGGTTGCATCTCCATCGCGATGCGGTGAATGTTATTGAAGTCATTCCACCGCACAATGAAGTGGTTCCAGGTCGGCGCGCCACTCCCGGTGCATTTGTCTCCCGCAAAGCAAACCACGTGAAAGCCTTCCTCCAGGTGGGTGAAGATGTTGTTCTCGATCACGATGCCATCCAGGTCTCCCTGGAACAAGATCCCATTGCAGAGACCGCCCTCATCGTGATCAATGGACATCACCGCAGAACAGGACGACGGATCACCGAAGGTGTTGTTGGTGATGGTGGCGTTGCTGATCGTCCCTCCCTTGGTTCCGTCGAAATAGATCCCCATGTCCGCCCATTGCTGGTGGTTGGCGGGAAGGTTGGTGAATTGACTATGGGTGATGGTGATACCTGACATCGGCGCATTCACATAAATGCCGCCAGTGTTCTCGAAATGCAGATATCCGATGGTGACGGGAGTCGAGCAATTGCTTGACGGCGAATATCACGTTGCCGGTGTAGGTGGCAGCCAGGATCGCGGTTGCCGGCGATGCGACCGGGCCTGTGATCGTCACGCCGCACGGTATATCGATCGGCGCGGAGATGTTGTAGGTGCCGGCGGCAAAGACGATCAATGCACAGCGTGGAGCATTGGAGATTCTGCTTTTCAGGGTGCCCTGGCTCATGCCGCTGTTCAGGTTGATGGTTGGACCTCCGCACCTCAGGGGAGGGGCTTCTGCGACCGTTCAGGTAATCGCGCGCTCTGCGAGCGTCGTCGGCGTCGGCCGGATACGACGGCGGTCAATAGCAGAGTGCCGGCTGCAGCAACGTTGCCCGCGCCCAGGATTGCGAGAAGACGCCGCGTTCAGCTGCGTGTGGCTAAACAATATGCCATAGGAGATCGCCGCGAGCGTACCGCCGAAAAGGGCGGCCACAACCAACTTTGTCCAGTTGTCTAAGCCGAGAAATCTTCTAAACATTGGACCGTCTGCAGTAAGGGCATTCAAAGTCCACCGAAGTATACCTTACGGTCGGAGGTCTTCACCGGCAAGCCGAGACAGCCTGGCTCTCGAAGGAACGCGCAAGGAGCCCAGGACCTGAGTTCTGGGCTCTTTGCGCACATGGAGAAAGCAAGGGCGCGCAACGCGTTGCTCTAGGAGGGCACCGATTTGTGATTTGCTGGTCGACCTAAATCTTGCTGGCATTGGGAATAATTGCTAGCGGTGGCAATATTGTAATAGTGGTTGGGCGACCTGTAGAAGCGGCTGCTTATCTTGGAGAGCTTGTCTTCACTACACGCTTTAGGTTTGATTCGGGCCGCCGGCGGTGGCGATTTCGTAATGCAGGTCGGAGTTCGCCGCATCCCACATGCGTGATGACATCCCACACGCGATGGACAGCCACTTCTGAGGGCCCCAAAACCTTTCAGATACAGCTTTCTTCGTCCAGGCTACCGGGTCAACCTTCGCGCTTAAGTCGCTAAATACTTCAATCGCCTGGATCACGGACGAATATTTTTGCTTCAACTGATCGAGATCTGAGTAACGTTATAGCCCAGATTCTCAGAAGCTACTTCCTCAGGACGGAAACCTAATACGTGCCTCTGCCGGAGCACCCCTTCTGACCTTTTTGCTGGTACTGTCATACGGACTTGCGCTTCTGGTCACGATTCCCTTTCCCGCATGGCGTCACTTAACACTTCCTTTGCTGGAGGGTGGAGTTATCTTTCTGGTTATCTTCTTCTTCATTACGTCCTTTATATAATCGAAACTGATCATTCGAGAGCATTTTGGGGACACCTCTATTAGAAGTGCCAGTGTGGTGGTCACTTTGTCTTCACGACAACCGGAAGCCAAGCGGTTTCCCAATGCCGAATGTTTCTCGTGCGGCCTTTCTGGCCACCTGACCGATCCCTTAGTGCTAGCGTCTTACCCACCGAAGCAAGGCTGAACGATTGTCGCGCTGTACTTAACCTTGGACCGTAAAGAACGTGGCGGTCACGCGGCCATTGGTCCGGGCTTGTAGCTTTGATCGCTATGTGGCGTAGTGTTTGGGAGCAATGCGGCAAACCGACCCCTTCGCTCTAGTACCACGACCGCGCGCAAAGAATTTCAAAGAGTTCTGTTGCATTTCGCCAAGACAAGCTTATTATTGCTCACTAACAATAGATAGACAGATTGCCCCCCCCTTTTCTGCCATCTGGAAACGAGGCACTCCCTTTTATGTGGAGGCCCTGGAGCAGTCGAGCCCAATCTCTGGCAGGAGAGAGGGAGTGAACACTGCTGTTCTCACGTCAACGAGCATTCAGCATCATCATGCCGATGCTGTGCGACTCCCTGCCTACTCGGTTTATCTTGACTGTGTTCGAGCGGTGGCAGCATTCTTAGTGCTCGCAGGTCACGCTAGAATGTTGTTTTTCGGCGTGCACACGAAGGCCGGAATGATCCCCACTAGTCTGGTGGGAGGTACTTCGGGTCCAACCATCCCCGGTCTTGGCTCGCAAGCCGTAATTATCTTTTTTGTCCTGAGTGGATTTCTAGTAGGAGGCAGTGCTTGGCGGGCCGTAGCTTCTGAACGTTGGTCATGGAAAAGCTATCTCTCAAAGCGACTGATCCGTCTTTGGATTGTTCTAATCCCGGCACTTGTTGTCGGAGCCTGCCTTGATACCGTGGGCCGAACGTTCCTAGGAGATATTTACAGCGGGCCAGCGGGTCAGAGCATGCTCTCGCAAGAGTTGGCGAAGCAATCGACATTAGCTGTCTTAGCTGAGAATGCGATTTACCTTCAGCATATTACGGTTCCCACATTCGGTACGAACGCCGCCCTCTGGAGCTTGGCGAACGAGTTCTGGTACTACATGGCATTTCCTTTGCTCCTGCTTACTTGTTTTGCCCGTTCTTCGTGGAAACGCCTAGCATACGGATTGTTCGCAGTAGGAATACTTATATTCGTCGGAAAGATTATCGCAGAGCTTTTTGTAGTCTGGTTAATGGGTGCGGCTGTGGCTCGATCTCCGCTAAAGCTGCCGCCGAATTCCAGGCGAGTGGCGACCCTACTGTCGTGGATCCAGTTCTTAGGCGTAACCCTAATGTTACGAATCCGCCCGTTTTATCCCATCCACGGCGAACTGATACTGGGAGTCAGCTTCTCACTGCTGCTGTATACGCTGTTGCACATGCGTCAACCGATCAAGAGCTTGATGTTCCAGCGCATAGGCAACACCATGGCATCTTTTTCCTACTCTTTATATCTGTTCCATCTGCCTATGCTGGTGTTTCTAACGGGTTTGGTCAACAGCCCATGGCATCCTTGGCCGATAGATGGACCTCATGTAACGAGTGCTGCCTTGCTCGTTGTGCTGACCTACTGCTATGCCTACTGTTGTTTTTGGCTGTTTGAGCGGAAAACAGACCAGCTTAGGCGTTGGCTGCTGGGAATATGAATCTGTTCGAGGGATATGTGTCGTAGAGTTATCTTGTGGCCCGCAACGGCACAGCTACCATCAAGTGCACTCGTGGCCTTGTCAAAGGTTAGCCTTGGACCGAGGATCAAGGAATTGCCTGAATTGGCAGCAAGATGTGGATATGATGCGCCTTAGAGTTCAACTTGACCCCAAGGAGCGCTTGGCCTCCGAAGATTTGACAGGACTCTTCTTAGAATTTTATGCGCCTCCGTTAAACACTGCGAATAGCGGGTTTCGGGTATGGGTCGAGGGAGACACTGACAGTCGCCTTCTGAAACTTGTGTCGAAGTTGGGATATGCTGCGAAAGGTGTTGATCTAGCAGAGAGCCTCTCGATCTTGCCGCTTGGCTCAGGCAGAGATGGGGGAACAAGCAAGGTTCCGGGAATTGTCGTAGAAAAAGGCACTAGAAGAAATAGGGACCTCTTTGTTTTCGACTGTGATCAAGCTGGTCGGAATGCCAAAGAGAAACTTCAGATATTGGACCAGGATGCGTGCTCTACCAAGCGTCACGAATCACATTAGATGAATGCTCCCAGCCTTTTCGCAAGTGACAGTTTCCAGAAAGTTCGCAATTGAGTTAACTGGCGTCGAGTGTCTCCGCGTTCGGCGTGAATGAACGTCGGAACATCTTTTCGATGTGCATGGCACTGGCCATCACCCTGGTTCTTGCTGTCATCATCGGTCTTGACCGGCCGCACTCCGCGTTCATTCGTGGAAACCAGCAGCCCATGACTTGCAGAACTTGCCTTAAACGTTGCGATCTCTCTGGACATCGGCCAAGAAGGGTTCGTATGCCATCTTTCGTACGCAGTACGGCTCAACAACTCGACTCAATTTGGAAACTCGGTGACCTGACCTTTTGGCAGCTTACGAGGAAGGTTCAACATGGAATCGTCGAAGATGACCTTTTCGGGCGCGCTTCTGAGCTCGCTTTTAGTTTTCTACTTGCCCTCTTCCCCGCGCTGTTGTTCATGCTCGTGATATTTGCCCAGTTTGCGTCTCGCAGTTCCCAGCTGCAAAGCAGTCTGCTGTCTTACTTCGCCCATTTCCTTCCGCCAACGGCATTCCAGCTGTTGAGCGGAGTCACAAACGAGCTGGGCAGAAACACCAGCAGTGGCGAGTTTACATTTGACATAGTCTTGGACGTAGTCCTGGCCCTCTGGTTTGGTTCTAGCGGTATGAGCTCGATGATTTTTACCTTGAACGGGGCATATCGCGTGGGCGAATCTCGTTCTTGGTTCAAGATTCGGTTGATCTCTCTCGGGCTGACGATCACGATTTCAATCCTCCTTCTCACTGCGCTTCTCATCCTGCTCGTGGGCGGAAATCTTGTTGACTGGATTGGAGTAAAACTTCACCTGAGATCCATCGTTCTGATTGTCTGGAAGGGACTACAACTGGCGGCTGCCGTGCTGTTCGTGATTGTGTCCTGTTCGATGATCTATTACTACGGACCAAGTTTGGGGAAGCGTAACTGGTACTGGGGTACACCCGGTTCAATCTTTGGGGCCTTTCTATGGGTAGCCGCTTCGGTGGGATTTCGGATCAACCTGCATTTCCTCAACACGTACCCCGCGACATATGGCTCTCTTGAGGGGGTAATGATTCTCATCGTTTGGTTGTATATCACGGGACTGGCGTTCCTAATCGGAGGGGAGATCAACGCCCAGATCGAGCTCGCCTCGTCATTCCCTGACGTCGCTCAGGGTTGTCGGACACGGGCCGATGACGCTGACGCCGAGTCCCCGTGAAACGGTGCAGGCGGTTCGCGGGATCACTTCCGGGTTGCCCGTGAACTCGCCCGCGATCCAAAAGACAAGAGTCGGCCATTTACCGCTCGGCAAGTGCCTATGGCGATGGAGACAGAGAAGGCCATCCAGAGGCTTGAGTTGCTGATTAACTGATCGTCGCTCAGTGTCAATTCTGATTGGCGGGTAGCTCGCGCTTCAAAGCGCTAAGTTTTGAAGACCTCGGCTTCCGCAGCTTTATCGGGGAAACACTGGTGTCACGCTGCACTCAAATCCCGTAATGACGGACGTTTGTTTTCAACAGATTTCCGGCCTTTTACTACAAGACATTTGCATTTAAAGCCCGGAACTTTGCAGTTAAAAGCCGGACAAAGTTCCGGCTGAAGTTCGTCCGGACTTTAAATGCCAAAGTGACCTTATCCCTTTTCGTTGCAATAGGCTTATTCCGGTTTTTGAGTGCAGTCACCACGGCAAATTCCGGTGTTTTAGTGCAGTAAAACAACCATTCTGGGCGATTTCCGGGCTTTGAGTGCAGCGCGACACCTGTTCCGAACGGGAGAGTCGCCCCGGGAGTTTCACCCCGAGGCGCTCGCAGGTAGGGTCGAGAGCAGGCGCGCGCACGGTAGGGGCCGGTGGTAATCCCATCGCTTTCGCGATGGACCGCAGTCCGGCAACCATGGTCACGTTTCCAGCTCCCGCCACGTCAAACGCAGCGTGCGGTTTTCCCGCACTGCGCTTTCCTGTTTGTTTCGTGCCAGGGGTTATGGGACCTATCGGGCTGGGAGTGCTTTCGGCGCAGTTGCACGACGAACCCGATAGCCGTTAAACAGCTTCAGGTCCTCGTATATCCATTGCCTACTCCACCTCTTCCAGCCGTAGCCGCGTCGATTCTGGGACCGCCCCAGGTGACGCCGAATCTTCTTTTCTACCCAGTCTTTAATGAAGCTGAAGCACTTGCTGGAGTTTCCGATGGCGAAGTAATTCACCCAACCCCGCAACACCGGATTGATCAGTGCGACCAACCGGTCCACCGGCCTGGATTGGTATCGCCGGAACACCTCCTTGAGCTTGCGCAACAACGCCGTGCGCTTCTTCATCTTCGGCGTGTAATGCGCTCGCCACACCTGCCTTCTGATGCTGCGCAGGCGTCGGAAGTCGAACCCCAGAAAGCCGAACGATAACCGGCGACTCAAGAAAAGAGTCTCCGTGGCCAAATCTGATTCCGCAGCGTTATATCCTGTTAGCGAGACGATTTCGGCAGCCGGCGGACTCTCGCGTCACCGCTCGCTGGCCGGCAGTTGCCGGTAGTTTCGGCCTTAGCGCGAGCGAAGGACAGTTTTACGGCTGTCCGGTGCCTCACCTAGATCCCTGTCAAAAATAAGGCATTCCAACCATCCCGCCCCGCGGGATTTTTTTGTGCATGCCATCCTGCTTCCCCGTGCACTAGAAAGCCCATAGCTTCCCTCAAATTCCTGCCTCAAATTTTAGGAGCCACCTATGCCCAAAAATAAAGTAAGCGACCCCATCACCGATCAGGAAATAGCCTTTGCCCGCCTGGTCCTCTCTGGCGCCATGACCGACCGTCATGCCGCCGAAGCCGTCGGCCTCAACCCCGACTCCGCCGCCTACACCAAATCCAAACCACGCGTCCGCGACTACATGCTCGAGCACCGCGCCGCCGTGCAACAACAGCTCGTCCAACAAGAGGCCGACGGCCTACGCCGGCTCAGTCTGGACCGCCAACAAGTACTGAACCGCCTCTGGGAAATCGCCAACCTCAGCCCTGAAATGACCAGAGGCAGCGTTACCGGACAGGTCAAGGCCCTCTCCATGATCGTGGCCATGGAAAACTTCATCCCCGACCGCCGAGCCGTCTCCTCCCAAGAGAAAAAATCTCCCTCTGCACCCGCCCCGGAAATCTATGCCTCCGCATGGCTTCGCAAGCAGCAGGCCACAACCATCGACCCGCAGCCAAGCCCCTGCCCCGAACCAGCAAGAAGATTCGCCCGCCGTCCCCGGCTCGGCCGCAGCGGCGCCTCCGGACCCTGGCCCCGGCCAGTCGACCTTCGTCAAACCCTCTAGCCCCTCGGAGGCCCCGCCACCTTATGTCCCCCTGTTCACTCCTGTTCCAGACCTGAGAGTTCCTTTCTCGAAAAAAAAGAACCCATTCAACCCCTTCGTCCGCCCCCGCTAAGCTGCCAAATCCTCAAAAACGACCCAAAAATATCAAATTTTATAAATAGCTGCCAGCTAAGCCGCCGCCGCGCACGTCGTCTGACCAATGAAGCAATGCTGAAAAGCTGATTTCGACAAGTCTGATTCTCAGTCGTCCATTCGCGACTGATTCCCTAACACACCCAATCCGCCGATTTGTTTTCAGCGCGTGCTCTCTAAATCTGCCGATCGCCCCCCAAAAAATGGACAAGACTGACCCTCAGCCAGCGGGACTCAATTTGGTGGACCTACGTAAGAGTGACTTCTTCCGCGGCCAGTAGAGCCGGGCCCGGATATCAAGCATCCGCGTCCTGGTCCAGCACTACCAGAGAGGAGAGGTTCGTAAAGGGCGATGAGCCTGACGTTGGCCGTTCAACAGCGCAGACAATCGCACTAGGGCAAGAACGACGATGCCGAGTCCCGGGCCGCTTGGCTTGGCCTTCGACTTCCTCCGCGAAGGATGAGCGAGGAAGGCCACTCCTACGCCGAGCAAGTAGAGAACGAGCAGCGGGCAAGCGAAGAGGCACATACTCCACGGGTCGGGTAGGGGGCAAATCGCGCCCGCAATTATGAAGATAAGGATGACTCCGTATTTGAAGTTGCGGAGCAGAAACCTGGCGTCCACCATACCGAAGAGCGCCAGGAAAAACATAAGGATCGGGAGCTCAAAGGCAATGCCGAGGCCAAGGATGATTGCCAGGAAGAAGCCGGTATAGTCCTCGATGGTAAGAATCGGATGGAAGCGATGACCGTAGTCGAGCACCAATACCTTGATCGCTCCGGGCAGAACCCAACGGTATCCGAAATACGCACCGGCAAGAAAGAGGCCGATGGTGGCGAACATGAATGGCCAAACATAGCGCTTCTCACGGGCATACAAGCCGGGCGAGATGAAGAGCCAAATCTGAAACAGCACGAAGGGACTGGCCAGGATCGCGCCACCGACAAATGAGGTCTTCAGGTCCAGCGTCAGGCCGTCTGTGGGGTGGGTAAAGTTCAGGGGAATATGAAGCTGGTCGAGGGGCGCCTGGATGAATCCATACAAGCCGCTCACGAAAGGCCCAACCGACAGCAAACCCGACCGCCAGATAGACCGCCGAATGGATGACGCGCTTACGCAGTTCTTCCAGATGTTCTATGAGGCTCATGCCGGGAAGTTCGGCGCGGGTGAGGGCAGTGCGGGCACTCTTGACGAGATCATCCATGAAAGTGAACCTCGATCAAAAAACCATGTTACATCGGGCTCGTGCTGGTCCCCGGCTGGCGGGCCGCAGGCGGTAAACCCGCGGCCCGCATCAGCCCCGGATCTCAGTTCCTTACTTCCACTCCCAGACTTTGGAGGTTGTCGCCCCTGCTGCATCTACTTCGTATTCGAAGGCTCCGCAACCGGAGCCGAGCGAAATCTTCTGGGAATTGGTTTGGAAGAACAGCATGCCGCGGTAGCTGACGGCGCCGCCTGGTCCGAATTTGCCCACGCCCGTTCCCGTCCAACTAATGCCTTCGCCATCCTCCGTCATGTTGATTCCTTGGCCGTCGCCA
>CAVQEO010000022.1:0-16744 GCA_963711525.1 uncultured Acidobacteriaceae bacterium
CTGAGCTCCACAGGGAGCAGGGGCACGGTAACACCGATCACTTGCTGGCTAACTGAAGCGGGATGCCTACATGGGGGCGCCCACCCGTTTAAACGGCAAAAACAGGTAAGAACCGACTAGGCCAACAACCCAGCCGTTTCGGCGAACGATGGCAGTGACTCCAGCACCGCGTCGATCTCCTTGGATATCTCACTCTGAGATACCCTGCTTTCGATAATCAACGGAACATGGGCAGGAATGAGATGGGCTATTGATTGAAAGCCCAGCTTGGTGGCGTAGCTAATCGGATCGTGCTGACTCGCGCTGTTGACCTCGCTTACGTGGAGTTGTGTCAGCCGCGATCCATAAGCTTGCAAAATCCGATACGACTCTGCCATCGAGGTATCGCATTGCCGAGCGTGGCCGATATCGAAGCAGAACCGCGCATCCGGCAAAAGGCTGAAGACCGAGCGGAGTTCTCCGGCTGTTCTACCGGTTGCCTTTCTCCGATCCATGTTTTCGATGGCCACTCGATTCCCTAACGCGCTCCAAAGACAGGCGTCATGGATCGTGTCCGGATGTAGCACAATGGGCCATTCTTTGGGTACGAACTGTGTCAGCGCTGCAACGAGAGGTGCTTCCTCCTCAGCAGGGAACGAGCTCGGCGCATGAAAAGAGATGTAGCTATAGCGATTGAGATCCATAGTGGGAAGCGCACGCAGCAAGGGCTCCACTTCGGTTAGACGCAAAGCGGAAAGCTCTATGCTGTCGATCCCAGGCTGGTTTGCCAACAACACGAGAGCAGAAGAAAAATTGCCGCCAGCCACCGCGCCCGTTGAAAATCCGATTTGCCGCATTAAAAAACTCCGTACTCGATGGTGAGCTGACCGAGAAGATTGTCTTGATTCAGAAAGATACCGCTGACAGCGTCCCAAAAGCGATAGCTAATTTGCTGCGCTTCCTTAAAAGTTGGGTCTGTTCTCAGATCGTCATAGGGAATGGTATTCAGTCTGTCTCGTTTTTCTTCGTCCGCAAGCAGGCCCACAAACTCGTCATAAGCGCTGAAGAGCTTCTCCGAATGTGGGTCAAGTTTGGGAAACAACAAGAGCGCCGCCGCTGTGATTTCGAGCGGTGGTCGCATCATTACACTTTTCAAATGAGCCAAGGCCGCGAGCGGACCATCGCCGTTAAAAATGGCTCGGCGGTGCGCCGGATCAAGATCCACTTCATAGCTGAAGCAGGATAGAAGGCCTGCTATAAAAATCAGCTTGCGTGAAATACGCAGTTTGATAGTCCGCAACCCGAACCCTATTCCGCCTCGAGCCCGTTGTTTGTAGGCCAGGTCGACGGCCATGGTGCGCCAATATCGTGCGATGTCGTTGAGTAAGAATCGGGGTACCTTGTGAGGCCCCGATCCGTACCAGAGCCCGCGATCTTCGGTCAAGTACCTGCCCAGAATATTCCCGATCACGCGGTCGTGGGCGTCCGGGTTGCCGAGCACGCACGACTCCAGAAGCAAAAGGATGCGCTGCGAGGTGTTCGCGTTGGTGTCGTTCTGGCCGCCGATCTGATGAATGATGTCATGGCTGAAGGAGAGCTTGCCGAAGATCCCTTCCCCGCCAGGCTCTTTCTCTTCAAGTTTTGCAATCTCATCCCGAATTTTGTTTGCAATGGCCAAATGCTCTGACGCTGCTTGCCCATCGATCAGTAGTGTCCAATCGATATCGCTGCCCGGAGTAAATTCGTTCCGGGCCAGAGAACCAAAAGCCACAATACTGGTATCGGCGGAATCAAGCCGTGCCAGAGCTCGCGACAGTTCGCTCTTCTTCTGTCGTGTTCTGTCGGAGGCATTCTCCAGTTGATTCCACTGCACGCCGAGGCGCTGCGCCAGTTGAGCAAGCGACGAGTTCTCGGAGCCCGAAGAGATAGAAGCGATGTCCCCGCTCACTTCCTAACCTTATCGCAGAAAGCTGTGCATGCCAGCTATGTACCTCCGTCCAGAGCTTGGCTTGAGCCGAGGCCAGCACCAAAATTGACAATTCTGAAGCTTAAGGGAGGCTAAACTATTGATTTTAATGATTGAGTTCGGGGCACGGCCGCAGTTTAATTATGAGACCTTCGTCCCGTCCCGCTTCCGATCCTTCATCCGCCTTTTTTGGAATTGGGCCGTCGAGTCGCGGTAATGGGTATGCCTGCCGCCCTGTTTCGCGTCGCCCTATTTCGCCCCGAACAAGGAGGCATGGGAGACTTATTCTGGCATACGAATCTGTTCCTAGCGATCAACGCTGAAGGAAAAACCGGACCAAGTTATGACCTCACCATTCGATCCACTGGTAGACATCATCCACTCCACAACAACGGATGCTTGGAAGGAGCGCAACGAAAAGGCCCTCGCCGCGCTCTTCGGCACTCGCTATGCGAAGAGGGCAGAGAAATCCGTGACGCTTCGAGCGCCGGAGATGAAAGGAGGAAACGACGCGGGCGTACCGTATGCCGCGTACATTCACCCCTCGAACGCTGAAGCGGGTGCATACGGTGGCATGAGTTTCGTGATCTTCCCCGTGGAAGGTGCGCCGTGTCTTGTGGCCATGGTAATCGGGACGCAAGGACTTGCACCTGATGAAACGATCCTTGGGCGTCCTGGCCATGCGCGAAAAATGCAGGCTATTTGCACTTGGCTGAATCAGCAGTTTGGTGGCGGCGACCGGCTGGCCTGGGCAAAACAAGACCCAACCCGCGTGGATATCGACGTGCCACACGCGATCCTGAGCGCATGGCAAATGTATGACCGCGTTTTCAAGAGATACGGCAGGTGGTTGTACGCGATCTACCGACCCACGGACGATCGAGAGGGCAGCCTCGCCGTGGTCACGGCCATGCTCGACATCATGTTCGAGGAACGCGGCCAGACACCCCTTAAGGAGTTCGAGGGCGATGCACGCGCGATAGAGTCTGCCTGGTTTGAGCACTTGATGCCGGCGACCACTCGCGACAAGGTAGCCGGGTTATTGAAGGCGCGTCGGTACGTTATCATCCAAGGGCCGCCTGGAACCGGAAAGACCCGCATGGCGCGCGAGACGCTCGCCGAGGACTACGCGGGCATCGGCGAGACAATCCAGTTTCACCCGAATACCACGTATGAGAACTTTGTCGGCGGTCTTGCGCCTGTGCAGGAGAGTGCCGACGGCCATGGCACGCTTGGATTTCGGTTTGCTCCAAAGCCTGGATTTCTCATGGAAGCTGCCGCCCGAGCCCGCAAGAACCCCTTGCAGGATTACCTGCTTCACATCGACGAAATTAATCGGGCAGATCTAGGGAAAATCCTCGGTGAAGCCATCTATCTGTTCGAACCGAATCCAGAGTCCCCCCGTGAGCTCAGCTTGGCCTACGATTTTGGAGAGCCATTCTTTAAAAAGCTGCGGCTCCCGGACAATCTGCACGTGCTGGGCACCATGAACAGTGCCGACCGCAGCATCGCTATCCTTGATGTAGCTGTTCGTCGGCGGTTTGCTTTCTTGTCACTGTGGCCAAGCCTGAAGGTGGTTGAGGATCACGGTTGCGAGTTGGGCAAACGGGCATTTCAAGAGCTGGTATCGACCTTCATTGAACACGCGACTGACGAAGCGCTCCCCCTTGTGCCGGGGCACTCCTACTTCCTGGGAAGCGACGAAGAACGCGCCAGAACGAATCTGCAAACAAGCCTCGTACCCCTCTTGACGGAGTACTTGGCACAGGGCTACGTGAGCGGATTTGCGGAACCAATTCGCGCCTATCTGCAGTGGCTCGAAAGCCTATGAAGGCTAACGCTCGTCGTCAAGCCTTCCCTTCTCGGACCGGCCGAAACACACCGCTGCAGACGGTTAGACCGACGCAGGACATCTGCCTGGAGCTCCGGGATCATACGCGCGTCACGAAATCAGCGGTTGCATTCTTCGGAAGCAAAGGCTCCGCTGACCCGGCAGCCCAAGCGGCGCGCCTCGCTGACCAGTTCATCACGCAAAACGCACCGCTCTTTCAACTGCTCCAAGTGAGCATCCAGCGCGACTACGACGGCAGAGACGTTCTACTCCACATCGATTCCGGGAGTGCAATCGGTGCCGTCCCGCTCGTCTCCCCGCTGACCGGCAGACAAGATTTCGGCCTTGTCGTCCAGCCTCGATTTCCGTGGACTGGTGTCGGCCCGATGCTTGCCGAAATGGGGTGGCTCATCAGTCCCACACCCCTCCGATTGCCGCTCCTGAAGCGCTCCGAGCGGCGGGTACCGCCGTGGGTTCTTTCCTTTATGGTGTTGGCGCGACTCAAGGCTCTGCTCGACCGCTTGGAGCGACGCTTTGAGCTCATCACCGAAGCGCGATCAGCTCCCAAGGGAAACATTGACTGGACGCGGTACGCCACACGGCAAATGCCGCGGGGCGATTTCCTGTCCGTGCCCTGCACCTTTCCCGACCTGCGTGACGACCGACACTTGAAAGGAGCCATTCGATTCGCCCTAGAAAAACAACGACGATCCCTCGAAACGCAGCACGAGCAAGGGGCGTTCATCCATCGTCTGATAACTCTGGCGGAGTCACTCTTTCGGAAAGTCGACGCCGTGCCCAGCCGCCGACCACAAAAGTCGGATGCCCAAACGTGGCTACGACGCCCGATGCGTAGCGACAGCTTCGTCGAGGGCCTGGAGGCAATTGACTGGACTGTTGAAGAGCGAGGACTCGCCGGGCTGAGCGATCTTGAAGGCATACCCTGGACGATGCCAATGGAACAATTCTTTGAAGCTTGGGTCGAGACTGTGATGCGCAGCGTTGCGCGGCAGATGGGCGGCACACTCAAAACGGGGCGCCGGCGAGAGACGGTGTCTCCCCTCGCCTGGGACCCGCCGTACCTCGGGTCGCAGCGCTCACTCGTCCCCGACATGATCTTAGAGTTAGACGGAAAGTCGTTCATCATCGATGCGAAGTACAAGCGGCACTGGGAAGAGCTCCAGCAGGGAACATGGCACGAGCAAACCATTGAATTGCACGAACGACATCGAGGTGATCTCCTCCAGGTGCTCGCATACGCCAACCTGGTGAGCACCGCTGATGTCGTATGCTGTCTGGTCTACCCCTGCTCGCAGGGAACCTGGGAATCCCTCGCAAAACGTGGCCGACTGTTCCATCAAGCCGAGCTACCAAACCGCGGGCGCCGCGTTCAAGTATGGCTAACGGCTATTCCCATGGGAGCGTCGGCGAACTCCGTTGCGGCGCCGTTCGGCGAGCAAATCCGTAGAGCGGAGCCTTGAGTTTATTGTCACGCCGCCTACTTGCCCTCGCTTGATTTTGCGCTTGCGCCTGTGCCACCTCAGTCCAGGGCGCTGCAAGTCTTGCCCAGGTCGACTCGGTGAGCCAAGTTCATTGCAGCCGGACCATTGATACAGACCAGTCCCGCATGGATGGCCACATCTGCGTACTGCCCCCGGGTGCCGGGGTATTCTGCCGGACCGCGAAAGTCTACGCCACCCCGCGTGACAAAAGTCCAATCTGCATCGAGGATGAAGGGTTTCAGCTCCCAGTCTTTCCAACCCGCTTTGCCAAGCCGTACAACATGAGAGCTTTGAGTGAAACCGCGGTCCCGGGCTAGGTCTACCAGATCCAGGCTCAGACACTCATCGATCAAGAATTTGACCACCCATTCATCCTCCTATGGAGGAGTTGCGCAGTATTTTTTTCGTAACTGTTACTATGACGCTATCTGGGTGGGCGGCGCGCTTCGGCCTGGCCCCTGGGAGGGACTGCTCTTGCGTAGAGAGAGGCGAGTTCGATCTGCCATTCCTTCAGGCTTGGATAGGACTTGAGAATTCGCTCTATGGGAGTTCCTGAATCGAACAAGGCTGCAATGTCGTAAACGGGGATTCGGGTACCCTTGATGACAGGGGTTCCGCTCAGGATTTCTGGATCTTCTATCACCATTTGACGAGCCTTTGTCAGCTGCCGAAGCCGCTCATCCACGGCCTTCCAAATACAGCCGAAGTGAACGGTCAGGGAGTGATCCTCAATCTGGCAAGTCCTCCACTGCTCCCAAGTGGAGCAGTGCTCCATCGCGTTTCGGATCGTCCGCAGCCGAGCCTGCGCCGTTAGCGAGTCTGCCGTCTCGGCCCTTTTGATCCACTTTTGCCGCTATGGATATGCTGTCATCCTATTCCCCGTTCAATGACCCTTAGACTTTTCCAGGTCTTTCGCGCCATCAAGATGCTTTTGCAAGACGGGTAAGGCGTTCTCCGCATACGTCTTCAACGCGGGGTTCTGCGCGTCCGCGGCTTCTTTCTTGTAGACAGCTATTGCTTTGGTGTGTCCGGCTACCATCTCCTGAATGTAGCGATGATCAAAAGCGGCGCCCTTCAGCTTTTGGAAGGGATCAATCATCATTTTGTTGTGTTCGGCGTCGATTGCGTCCGGCCGCGTGAGATTGGCCTGATGAGCGACATCGTACAGCTGGTTGAAGTCTTTTGTGTGATCAGTGACCAGCATTTGCGCGTAGTCTTTCACTGCCTGAGACGAAGCCGAATTTTGCGCCAATTGCCCGAGATTGATCTCCACCATGTCGGTTTGTCCAGCAAAGCCGACAAATTGCTGGTCGGTCATCGGCGTTGCAGCGGCCTTTCTCTGCGCCAGCACAGGAGCCGAACCAAGGGCGATACAGCAGACGGTCAAAAGTATACGTTTCATCTAAGTCCCCCCTACCTGTGAATGTTGGATGCAACTGCAGGCCAATTAGTAAATGGAGGGGCGCGAAACCCGGTGATATTGCCGGCCATCACATGGTCAGAAGGTCACGGAACTGCGCTTTGCATTCGGGCGTACGCCTCGGTCGCTCTAAACCGCCACTTCGAAGATGACCTCGAGCTCGACCGGCATACCGAGTGGAGGACTGGCGACGCCGATACGAGCCGAACTGCAGTTTTCTCACTGCCCAGGCCACAGCCTTTCGCTCAGCGAGCAGCTTCACGGTCCGGCTCGAAGCTGATACGCAAGCGGGTGCGGGTGGCTTTCGCAAACCGCTCGAGCGTGCGCGTTGAGGGCAGCACTTTTCCACTCTCAAGGCGCGCTACCACTGCTTGCGTCGTTCCCATCGCTTCCGCAACCTGTTCTTGGGTCATATCCGCTTCGCTCCTCGCCTTGATCAAGGCCGATGCAAGGGCGAACTCCTCTCCCAATGCCTCATATGCAGCAACATATTTCGGGTCCTTCCTCCATTGCATGAAGGACTCTTCTGCCGAGATGAACTTACGCTTCATTGAATCTCCTTCGCTCGTTTCAGGGCGGTCATGATCTCCCGGCGGGGCGTTGTCTGCGTCTTTTTTGCAAAGACATGGACGATGACGATTCTCTTACCGACGGCCGTAACGTAGATGGCGCGGACAATTCCACTACGGCCCTTCATGCGCATCTCCCAAAGCGGCCCCTAGAGATGCTTCACGTAAGGCTCCCGAACCCGCTCCAGGCCGTGAGATTGAATCAGTTCTACGATGCGCTGGAAGCTCGCTCGAACATCCAGCGGGAAGCCATCGAGCGACTCCTTGACGTCCTCATTCAGGAACTCAACGACCCACGCCATTATCCCGAGTATACCTTTTTTGCAATGTTCGCTCGTATGGTTTTTGCATGTGTCTTTAGACTGCGCATAGGTAGTGGACCCCAAAACTGAGACACGAGGCGAACGGGAAAATGAGTGACACCTATCGGCCATAATGGAGTAGGCCGATGGTGAAGAAGGCGAAAAATGCGAAGAAGTACAGCGTAGATTTCAAGGAAGAAGCGGTGCGGCGGATGGCTGGTGCCGCGACCATCGTCGGATTAGCCAAGCAATTAGGTGTCCGGCGAAAGCTGCTTTACGAGTGGCGCGATCGACTTGAGGCAGAAGGCAGGTCGGGGCTGGAGCGACGCCGGGGCCGACCGCCAGGAAGCCGGTCAGAAGAGCTTGCTCCGCCGGCACCGAGTGCGTCTGAGTTGCGGATCGCCGAGTTGGAACGGTTGCTTGGTCGTAAGCAACTGGAGGTGGATTTTTTAAAACGAGCCTTCGAGCACGTCAGGGGAGCAGCATCGAGTCACATCAGCGGTGGAGAGAAGCAAACTACCGTGCGATCGAAGCCTCGCTCTCACTCGAAGGAGAAGGACTGACCGTGGCTGAGCAGTGCCAGACAGCAGAGGTAAGCCGGGCTGGTTTTTACCGCTATCTGCATCAGTCACAGCCCAAACAAGCGGACGTGTTGCTGCGCGCTCGTTTACAGGAGTTGGCGGTTGCGCATCATCGGCTGCGAGGCCACCGCATGCTGACTGCCTTGCTCCGGCGGGAAGGGCAACTAGTCAATCGCAAGCGAGTCCTGCGACTCATGCGGGAGGACAACCTGCTCAGCTTGCGGAGGAAAAAGTATGTATTCACCACCGACTCAGCGCATACTCTGCCCATCTACCCGAACCTGGCGCGGCACACCCGGCTTATGGCGCCTAACCAGTTGTGGGTCGCCGACATCACCTTCATTCGCCTGCGCGATGAGTTTATTTACTTGGCCGTTGTTCTGGACGCCTACTCTCGTAGAGTGGTCGGTTGGAATCTCGGCCGCACCTTGCAGGCGGAGTTGGCAGTCGGAGCCCTGCAGATGGCTCTCCAACAGCGCAGTTGGAAAGCGGAAGGGCTCATTCATCACTCGGATCGAGGTGTTCAGTACGCTTCGACCGAGTACACCGCGTTGTTAGACCAGAACGAGATCCAGATCAGCATGAGCCGGCGGGGAAATCCCTACGACAACGCTCGTGCAGAAAGGTTCATGCGAACACTCAAGGAGGAAGAAGTTCACGACACGACTTATCTCAACCTGGAGGATGCACGTACACGAATAGGCCGGTTTATCGATGAGGTCTATAACCGCAAGCGGCTGCACTCTGCGCTAAGATATCTCACACCGGAAGAGTTTGAGCAGAACAGCCAGGCTCGCGGAAGTGACGGCGCTGATGGAAGCGATGGAAAACCAAAGAACGGTTTACCACCGCTCCCACAGGCCTTGGAAATCCCTCCGGGATTACCACACTCCCGCGGCACGGCGGCTGCTAGTCGATAACGAACTAACAAACGGCCGAAACGTGTCACCCATTTATCGACTTTGGGCGTGTCTCAACTCAGGGGTGCAGTCCATGTGTCACTGGACCCGCCTGCCGCGCCTGTCCGGGGCGCCGTGGAGCGCGCCGTGGGAGCAGACGAAAGTGACCGCAAATGGACCGCAATGAGGTGGTTGCGCTGATTCTCGAGGCGTCCCGAAGGTGACAGAACTGAGCGATTATGGCGCGGTTAGATAGTCCGTGAGTAAATTGTCGGATCTGTGATCGAGCTAGAATCTCATGTTGCGGCGGAAGCGCCGATTTTGAGATACGAATCTGTTCCTTGCGCTCAAGAAAGGAAAACCGGACCAAGTTATGGCCTCACCGTTCGATCCACTGGTAGACATCATGCGAGTTCGCTTGAAGGTTGCTTGGAAGATGAGCATGAGTTTTTCCGCAGCCTGTGAAGCCCGACGTATTCTCGATCGTTTATGGCCCGACTAACCTGTCCCGGCGTGCCGTGGAAGTCGTGCCGTGATACAAAGCTAGCCGCTGCGCGCCACGCACTCCATGGTCTTGGCGAATGCGACCTACAAATAATCGGCGGCCACTATTGCCAACCTCCGCCCAGCGCCGCGTACAGCTGCACCAGCGAGGCCGCCTCCTGCTGCTGGCTTCGCTGACGCCGAAGTAGCGGAGCACCGCGTCGGCATCAAGAACCTATTCTTTCACCGCTTGTTTTCTCGCTTCTGCCGCGGCTGTCTTTCCCGAGCCAGATCCTTTTCGAGCGGCAAACCCGCAAGGCTCCCTAGCAGCGCATAGATCGCCGCGTGATTGCTGGGCTCAAGTACCAGACGGCCATGGTCTTCCTGAAACACTACGGCCGTGCCTTCCTTTAACCCGTAGCGCTTTCTCAGGTTGGCGGGAATCACAATCTGCCCTTGGGAACTGATGATGGAACTCATCCTCAGTTCGCCCCTCCCCGTATGATCCGTCTTACTGAAAGGTAATACATCTGGATGCTTGCCAGACACCGTATGATCTCGTGCCTAGCGCAAGAGGGCATTGCCAATGCGAACCCACCACGGCGAGGCGTGGAGATAGGTTTGCACGCAGAAGAGATGGAGCGCGATGAGCAGGGGAAAGGCGTAGAGATACACCTTGTGAATCCGGCGGTCGACGATGAGGTCGCGCAAGATGCCGAGGAGGACCAGAGCGTCGACGCCCGCAGGCGCCCAGGCGAACGGTATCTGGGGAAAACGTCCCCAGGCTGCGTCGGTGAGGCCGCAGGAGGCAATCAGCATAAGACGGCGATGGAACTCGGGCCGCCGGCGCCAGTAGACGGCGAGCGCAAACGGAATGGCGAAGCTGCTGAGGTCCATCAACTGGATGATGAGGAAGGCTGGTACCTCGGTGTCGTTTAGGCGCCGTAAGTGGAACCGATCCATACCGATGGCGGTCAGGTAGCCGATGACGAGGAGGCCGGCCGCGATCGCAACCCCAAACCAGCCGAGGGTGCGATGCAGCCGCACATTGTGGGAACGCACCAGCCCGGATTGGAGTATGAAGAAAAGTACCCAACCGGGAAAGACGATGGCATGAATGGTGAGGATGAAGGGCGGTATGGGCGAGGGGTGCAGCAGGTTTCGCCCGATGGTTTGGCTAAAGCCATAGACCACTACGATGGCTATCAGCAGCGACATGAAGAGATAAAAGTACTGGCGCAGGAATACTACGGGCCTGGTGGGGACAGAGAACTCTTGAAGAGACCCGGTTGGCATAAGAGGACTCCTGAGAAATCCTGTTGGCCCTGAATTGTTCTGGTGAGGAAATACTAACAGTTCGGCGGCGATAAGGCGGGCTGTGTTTGACGCCTATCCTTTGCCATCTTGCTTGCCCGCCTGTACCAGATGCCGTGGAGGGTGCCCCGAATTCCTGTCGAGGTTAACGCGAAAGTTGTCTGTCCCTGAAAGTTGTCCGGCACTTCACGGCAGCAGTCCTGCCGGCCCACAAAATCCAGTGAATTTCGAGTTAATCAATGGATACAAGGCCCCTCAAATATGCGGCTTTCCGGCTAATGCAGACTTAGTACACTTTAGTTGACAAACTCGCGGCGTGAGGCGAATGTCGCTTTCGTTGCACAGGAAATCCGGGTACGCTCAGGTTTCGCGGCAGCTCCACGGCACGCTCCACGGCACGCCGGGACAGGCGGGACAGGCGGGACAGGCGGGATGACAATTCTTTTGCAAGGAAGGCGCCGAGCACAACCATGACGTGGTGAGAAACCAGGCAGGCTGGAGGCTTTGGGATTGCCAGCGCTAAAGCGCGTGATCAGAGCCGAGACTCTTTCACGGAGCGCTAAAGCGCTCCTCCCCTCGCATAACCGGATTTCCTGCTACGCAGCTTTGTCAATAGCCGCGTGTGCGGCTTTCATCGAGGAAAGCCGCATGAAGCGTGTAGAAACCCCAAGCTCAGCAGGAAATCCGGGGCATGCGAGGGCTGCCACCAATGCTGGCATTATCTTTAGAAACAGAGGGCGAAGGTTCGAATGCTTGCCACCCCCGCAACTTTCCTGCACGCAGCTCTGTACGGGTCTGCGCGTGCGGATTTCTTCACGGAAAGCCGCATGGTGCTCATTGTTTTCCAACAAGCTCAACAGGAAATCCGGGTCCTTGCCTGGATATCGCTCATCGTCGCCTTTGGCTGTGCGTTGGTCATTGCCGTAGACGAAGCGCGTCACCCGCAGAAAATGTGGATCATGAACCTGGTCTGGCCGATCACAGCGCTCTACTTCAGCGTCTTCGCCGTATGGGCGTATTTCCGTATAGGGAGACCGACGGGCCGCGATGCGATGGGCAAAATGTCTTCCATGAATATGGAGCGCGCCGCCGAACAACACCACCCGACTTGGTCGCAGACCGCAATCGCGACCAGCCATTGCGGAGCCGGCTGCACCCTGGGAGACATCATTGCCGAGTTTTCCCTCCTCGGCCTCGGTCTCACCCTGTTTGGCTCGCCGCTTTACGCATCGTTCGCAGCCGATCTCTTCCTGGCGTGGCTGCTCGGGATCGCATTTCAATACTTCACCATCAAGCCGATGCGCAATTTATCGTCCTCGCAGGCCCTCGTGGCAGCGCTCAAGGCCGATACGTTGTCCATCCTCACCTTTGAAATCGGCCTCTTCGGCTGGATGGCGCTCACTTACTTCGTCCTGTTCCCGAATCCCCATCTGCAGGCGAATCAGCCGCTCTATTGGTTCATGATGCAAATTGGCATGATCATCGGCTACTTCACTTCCTACCCCATGAATCGCCTTCTGATCAAGTGGGGCACGAAGGAGGCCATGGGATAATTCCGTGATGGCAGAAATGAATAGCACGACGGACACCTGGCTGATCGACTCATCATGCTGCTCATACCCCCATCGGATCGCCTCGAACGCCTGGCCGCCGACAGAGAAGGAGTCGTCAAAACAATATGCGCACCATCACTCTCGAAGAACATTTTGCCAGCCCCGGGTTTTTTGAGGGCCCCGGGAAGGAGCTCAAAGAAAGAGCGCTGAAATTCGGTGACCGCGCAGCTCGCCTGTTCGAACAACTCTCTGATATCGGCGACAAGAGAATTGCCGAGATGGACGCCGCAGGCATCGATATGCAAGTGCTGTCGCTCACGTCTCCCGGTTTGGAGCAAGTGGAAGCCGCCCCGGCGATCGAGATGGCGCGCGAAGCGAACGACTTTCTGGCGGAGGCGATCGCGAAAAATCCAAAGCGTTTTGCCGGATTTGCAGTCTTGCCGACTGCAGCCCCGGAGAAGGCCGTCGAAGAGTTGGAACGCATGGTCCGCAGCCATGGCTTCAAAGGAGCGGTGATCAATGGGCACAATCGGGGACGTTACCTCGATGACAAGTTCTTCTGGCCAATTCTGGAGCGTGCGGAACTGCTGAACGTGCCCATCTATCTTCACCCAACTCCGCCTCCGCAGGCGGTGATCGATGCATCCTACGGAGGGTTCTCACCGGTGGTGACGGAAATGTTTGCCGGCCCGGGTTGGGGATGGCACATCGAAACCGCCATCCACGTGCTTCGCATGATCCTCGGCGGAGTATTCGATCGGTATCCAAAGCTGCAGATCGTGATTGGTCACATGGGCGAGACGCTCCCGTTCATGTTGCAGAGGGTCGACGCTATGCCCATGGCTATGACCAAGCTCAAGCGCACCATCAGCACCTATCTTCGAGAAAATGTCCACTACACGTTTAGCGGGTTCAATTTCACGCCGACGTTTCTCGACCTGCTGCTCCAGGTGGGCGTCGATCGCATCATGTTCTCGGCCGACCATCCCTATGCATCGATGGAGGCAGCGCGTGCATTCCTCGATCGATTGCCGGTATCTGTCGCAGACAAAGAACGGATCGCGCACGGGAATGCAGAACGTCTTTTCGCGTTATAAGAGCCGGGCCACTCGGATGATCGACTTATAATGTGACTCGTGCGCCAAGCCTATGCGGCAATCATCCTCATCGCCCTCACGATCGTGTCGCATAGCGCCGGGATCGCAGCTCTCATTCAATGGGCAAAAGCTCACTTGCCTACCCGGGATGATCGCCCCCCTAGCCATATAGGTTCGACAGTGCTCATGGTGCGGCTCACGAGTTTGATCGTTTGCTTGCATGGCTTCGAAATCCTGCTGTGGGCAGCGTTTTATCGCTGGAAGTGCTTTGCCACCTGGGAGCCTGCCCTCTACTTTTCGGCAGGCAGCTACTCAACGGTTGGGACTGCAGAGCTTCTCGAACAAGCGTGGCGGCAATTGGGCCCGATAGAGAGTCTTATGGGTGTGCTGATGTGCGCGCTCTCCGCCAGCTTCCTCTTTGCCGTGGTGACCCGGTTGGTTGACGCTGTCGAACACCAGAAGTAACCGCACTATGGGAGAGTTCGGCGAACCCGGTTAGCCTGCCTGAGATGCCGCCGGCTATGCGCAGTGCATAGGAAAAAGAACTCCAGCAGGTTCACGCGGACGCAGCTGGCTAATGGGGAAGGAAATCGGATGGCCGTCAGGTGGAAGCCCTCGGCATCCTCAATGCGCTGCCGGAGGTCCGCCTGCGCCGCCAGAAAATGGTCCAGCTCTGAAACGCAGGAACCCAACAGGGGCGCAATTCAGAAGATGAACCGATGAACCTTAAACCAGCACTCGGTCTAACAATTGGCTCACCGCCCGGTTGCTTTCGATGAATGCGTTTCGATGATCCATGGCGCCGGCAAGATCCGAGTGCGAGAACGCAATTCTTCCAAAGGGGGCGGCACGGAGCGCTTCACGCGGTGCAGGATTACCGTTCAGGCCGAAGAAAAAACCCGGCTGCGGATTAATAAACGGATGGCCCCACCGGTTCAGAACAATTCCTGCGATGTCACGCTTTGCGTCAAAACCCGAAGCAGCGAACATGTCCGTCATCTGTTCACGTATCTGCCGCTCGTATTCCATGAAAGGGGTCGACAGCAGCTCGGCGCGGCCCCGCATACCCTGCTCGGCCAGCGGAAGTCCGGGCTTGGCAAAGTCCACGAAGAAGGTGAGCACCGTGGGAAGGTCGGGGCCAACCAAGGGCGTATCCACGCCGAACGTCGCATCCTTACGTACATTTACATAGCGGCCAAATCCCTCGAACCAGCCGCCGCCAGAGATTCCCAGATCATAGAGAAAGCGCCAGTTGCGAACCGCCACGTTCGCGACCAGGTAGGGCGAATAGTGGAACTGGGCGTACGCATTTCGCCGGGTTTCGTCCAGGTCGCGCACCACGTGCTTGGTCATCCATCCCCCTCCAGCCATCACTACAGTTTTGGCCTTGATCCGTTGGGGGCGACCGTCCTTTATATAAATCAGCGAAACAAACTCCGACTTGTTTGGCTCTCCCATGTGCTCAACCCGGGCTACGGTCGAGTTCAGCCGCAAGCGGACGGGCTGCCCCGGCTGATCCAAGGCGCCGAAGTTGACCGGGTTCTTCCAAACCGCCTCCATAGTCCGCGGGCCAGCGATGGCTGCCGGAATGAGCGTTTTTACCAGCAGCCGCGTCATGCCAGAGTTTCCACCGGGGAACATCTGGATGCCCGTCGCCATGCTGTTATCGAAAGTAGGAATTGTCTTCGTCCATTCGTCGATAAGAAAAGCCGACAGCACGTCGGGGCCGAGACCGAATCCTCCTGCGGTTTCCATCGTAGTCAGCAGGCGTATGGTCTCCCGGCTCACGCCGAACGTGCGCACCTGGTAATCTTCGATGGTCATGCTGTCCAACTGGCGCGAAACTGCGTCACCAGGATAGTCGTAGACCAATGGAGGCACAACGTGCCGTTCATGTTGCAACGCCAGCATCTCTCGGCGGGTCGTTTCTGAAAACGGGGTACCTTCTAGATTGTTTCCCCAGGGATCCTTGACCCAAATGCCTGGCCGATGGCCGAACTTTGCGCCGAAGAAGAAGCCATACGCAGCTTTGCCATTGATTTCGCCTTCGCCGTATGCGCTTCTCGATAAGGAGATTGCCGGGGAAGGTCCCTGCCACTCCTGGTACGACTTGAACGCGCCCCAATCCAACCCCATGGATTGGTAGACCCCGCTTAAGAAGCTGTCAGGATAAGGGGGCTGGAAATGCACGGAAGCCTGAGGAGCATAGAGACGATGCCCATCGACAAGAAACTCGTTGCGCTTTGCCACACCGCCAAAGATGCTCGCATTGTCGAGGACGATACAGCTGCGGTTGGCGCTTGCTCGTTGATGGAAAAATAAGGCCGCGGATAAGCCGGAAAAGCCGCCTCCGACGATGGCGCAATCGTAGATCTCGCCGGTGTCAGTGACCTGCGACGGGATGCTGTCGTAAGCGCCGTCGCGCACTGCATGAGCATTGTGTACCACCTGCTCGCTGTTGCCGGCGGAGGTTTTGTAGTCGCCCTCGCCGGTGTATCCAGTCCAGGCGGCTGCTTCGGCTACGTTTGCTTGAGCAAGAAGGTTGAGGGGAGACCCGGCCGCTAACAAGCCGGTTGAGGCAACCAGCGCTCCCTCTAGAAAGTCGCGTCGGGAAATCGGCTCATTGAGACCGAGAATCTTGTCCAGGTGCGGGCAGCGCTTTGACATCAGTAGTAGATTTTGAGCGCGAATTGGATTTCACGCTGGTCATTCTGACCGTCGCGCACGGAAGTGATTTTTCCGAAGTTAGTCGTGTTGAGGAAATTGAGTGCCCCCGGGGCGGCTACTACGCCGTTACCCGAAAACCCGGGGAGTGAAAAGTTGGGATGATTGGTCAAGTTAAAGAATTCCGAGCGAAACTCTACCCGGACTCGCTCCGTCACAGCAAACTGCTTGAACAACGAGAAATCCATACGATGGAATCCCGGTCCGCGGAAATTGCTCGGCGACCCGCCTAGCGGACTGTAATCTGATTGACCAATGGTAGTGGCTATCGGAGGGTTGGTGTAGGCCGACGGATTGAGCCACTGATTGACATCGTGAGGACCTTAATAAATATACCGCCCAGGAACTTTGTCTGCATTGCAGCCAAAGCCTGAAGTTGTGGTGATAGGACAAGGGACTGTTCCGGGTTGGCCGTCCTGGAGGGTCAGAATCCCGTTGGTATCCCAACCTCCGAGAATGGCGTTCATGAGCCTACCCTCGCTGCTCAGGAAGCGTCTGTCACGGCCAACAGGCAACTCGTAGGT
>CAVQEO010000023.1:0-540466 GCA_963711525.1 uncultured Acidobacteriaceae bacterium
CGGTATGTGAAGTGCAGGTACTTTAAGGCATGCGTGCCGCCTGAAGTCGTTTCCACTGATCGGGCAACCAGGCGGAGAGTTCGCTTTTGCGTACCTGCGATAAGTTCGTCAGCAACTGCGTGAGATAGTGTTGTGGGTCGATGTCGTGCCGGCGGCAAGTGCTGGTGAAGCTGGCCAGGATCGCCGCCGTTCTGCCGCCACGCGGATTGCCCACGAAGAGGCTGTTCTTTCGATTGAGAACGACGCGCTTCATCTCCCGCTCCGAGACGTTGTTATCGATGCTGACCGCTCCATCGGAGCAGAACACGTTCAGTTCTGCCCACTGGCCCAGCGCGTAGTTCACCGCTTCGGCCATTGGGTGCTTTGGCAGCAACTGTTCTTTCCACTCAAGAAGCTTCTCACGCAGTTGCGCCAGCAGCGGCGCCGACTGCTGCTGACGCAACTCCAGGCGTTCTTCTACTGAAGCATCTTTGCACTGCCTCTCGATCGCATATAAAGCACGCACCCGCTCCACGGCTTCCCGCGCTATCTCGGGAGCTGCCTTTTCCGCATCGATCACCTTTCTCTTCATGTGCGCCCAACATCCTGCACGCGTGATCTCATTGCCCGCAACGACGCCATTGTAGCCGCCGTAAGCGTCTGCAAGCAGAACCTGACGATAATCTTTCAAAAAATACTTCGGTCCATCACGACCACGGTTGAGCGTGAAGTCGAAGACGTTGTATGGATAGCCGTCGTCGCCAACATAGACCCACATGCGAGCATTCGCGGTCTTGCCTTTGCTCAGCATGGGCATGATGGTGTCGTCGGTGGCCACCACGTGCGAGGCCCGCACTCGCTCCGCCATCAGTTCGTACAACGGTTCGGCCAGATCGGCTATATCTCCGCACCACACCGATTGCGTGGCCCGCGAAATCTCGAACCCCTGGCGCTGAAAGATGTCTTCCAAACGGTAAAGTGGCAAGTAGTCTGAAAACTTGCTCGTGACGATGTAGGCCAGCAGCCCCGGCCCGGCCATGCCCTTGTCGATCGCTGTCTCCGGCTTGGCTGCCGTTTCCATGCGTGGGTTATTGCCGTTGCTCTCGCAGCCCGGGCAGGCATACTTCTTGCGCACATGATGGATGCGTTCGAAGTGGCCGGGAAGATATTCCACCTGCCAGCTTTCGTCCGTACCGATCTGCTTGCGCTCGATGCCGCAGCAGGGGCAGGCACGTTCTGCCGCGTTCAGCTCGTGGACTTGTGTAGTTACAGGAAGATTTTCGAAGTTGGCAAGATTGCGCCGTCCTTTGCGCCGCTTCACCCGTCGAAGGTCTTCCGGCGCTTCGGTGCGGGATGGAAGATCGTCCGGGTTAACTGGCTTCCGATCCATCTCCTCGGCGAAGTTCAGAAGTAACTGCGCCAGATCGGCGGAGGATTGAAGACGATCGGCGCGAGGGCCGTAGTACCACTTCTTGTATCGCTCCAACTCCAACTGCAGACGCAACATCTCGACACGCAGTTCGTCGTTTCGTCTGGCCTCATCTTCGGCAAGCTGAGCGTGTTTATCGGCACGCTGCTTCTCCTCGTCGCGCTCATTGATCAGCGTGCGCAGCATGGCTTTCAGCGCCTGGCTGTCATCGGGAAGAGGAACCAGATTGGCTTCGTTGTTCACTTACATATTGGACGTAAGTCGAGCGTCCGAAGTTACCTCACACACTAACTCTCTGCACGTTGATTTTGTTGGTTCCGGCTGCGCGTTCATAGCGCGGCACACGCTTCAGTTTCGACATATCGATCCCATCGAGGATCATCGCCAGTTCGCTTGCACGCAACTCAATCGAACGCGCTCCCGGAGCTATCCGCGGCAGCTTGAACACACCCGCCTCAAGACGCTTGTACCACAACACAAATCCGTCACGATCCCATGTCAAAATCTTCAGCCTGTCCCCACGACGAGAGCGGAACACGAACAGGCTGTTGCCGGAAGGGTCCTGGCCAATCACCGACTTCACTCGCTCCGCGAGGCGATCGAAACCACAGCGCATGTCCGTGGCCTCAGCCGCCAGCCAGATGCGCGGACCCTGCGAATGATCCAACGCATGCAGGCTCGGCAGACCGATCATGCTTCTGTCTCCAGCACCGTCAGCAAGGCTCGCAGATGACTCGCATCGAAGCCTGGTTCTACGAAAAGGCTGCGCCCCTTGCTCAGGCGAATCTCAATCGCTGGATAACGTCCCGGCGCCGGCGTTCGTTGCTCGCCCGGCTCCTTCACTTTCACTTCCACAAACTTCGCCGCTTCGCCCTCGCGAATCCGTTTCTTCCAATCGTAGAACTGCGAATACGCGAATCCCGCGGTCACGACAGAATGCACTCACGGTCTGACCGTTTTGACTCTGCTCGGATACCAGTCCACGCCACTTCGCCCATAGTTCCGCTTCCAGCTCTCTCATCCATACAAAATGGCTCATCCAGCGACATCAGGCAAGATGCCGTTCACATAGCGCTCACGTAACAATCGCACTTTGAGCATAATCTGGAAAGAATGCCTCAACCCTGCCGGCCTTCTCTGCACCCTTTAATCGCGAAACATGCCACGCGATCTCTCTCGCATTCAATCTCAGTTGGTCGGCGATAACCAATGCTTCGGGATACCACTGCTGAACGTAGAAAACCAAATCCACCAGGACTGCGCAGTTACGTTCCAAGGCCTCCAGGCCTGCCATTCCACCGATTAACGACCAGATTTGCGAGGGATCAAGATCGGAATCTTCCTTATCGACTCTCCGGTTTCTTGACTCGTCGATAGAATTGAGCGCGATCAGCGCAACATTGTTGCGATCGACTGAGGAGAGGCGTTTTAATATGCTCTCCCACTTGCCATACGGGTACTTCCGTCTGCGACGAGAGCGAAGATAGTAAAATCCTCCGGTTGCGAGGAGCGCGGCCAAAAAGATCCCCAGAGCGACAAAAAAGTAGACAACGGGAATGCTTATCATCGCTTCAACAGCCGCAGCCGCCTAAGATCATATTCCACGTACCTTTGTAAGCTAATGAGTTGTTTGAGCATCTCTTGGGGAAGCTCCCTCGGTGCCGGCGCATCGCGCCAGAGCATAACGATCCAATAACTCAAGCAGATCAGGTAGGTCGTCTCCCGAAGGAGGGTGAGGTCATGGGATATCGTTGAAGTACGTAGCATCCCAATCACATTGTGGCCAGCTTCGGTCACCATCCCGAGCAGCGAATAAAACCCAAGACCTTGGGCAATCCTTGCAACGTGAGTCTTCCACGGAAGGCCGGCGTTTACTGAGAAGGCCATCATTCCGACGAAGAGTTCGCATATCAGCGCGGAAGAAAACAAATTCGCCCGGGCCAATAACGAGCTCCACAATGTCCTTTCGGGCGGAGTCGGCATGCAGGTCAGGGCGGCCGCGATGGCGACACCAGCAATTACCAGAATTACAAAGCCAGTTCTGACATCGGGTGCCCAGGTCCCCGTCGGACGGAATACATGCGACGCCAGTTCATACGTCACACAGAACTGTAAGACCAGATCAACGATTGCGAGCGATACGTAAGTGACCAGATAGTCATACGTATTTCCATGATGCGCAACCGCAAAGAGCGTAATCGATCGGACTACGTCCGCCGCAATGAACGCCGTGAAGAACGGAAATGTCCCTGCACGATGACGAGCCCACAGCACAATTAGCAACGCCGAATGACCCAACAAGCCGCCTGCCCAGAAGAGGAGTTCAACAGGACTTACACGCATGTCTCCCTCCTCTGCTGGGCAGCAGCATCAAAGCTGCGTTCAGCAATGATTCTATGCCAAATGAAAAAATGTCAGTATGGTTTCGACGACGGTCGGTTCAGGATCGGTTCCAGATGTGACGGTGGGTTCAGGATCGGTTCCAGATGTGACGGTGGGTTCAGGATCGGTTCCAGATGTGACCGCCGGCCGGGTGGAGTCTGACTGTGCTACTGCCTGGCCGATAGGCGCTAGTAATGCAGCAAGTGTAAAGGCGAGCGCGAGTTTGCGAGCAATGTTCGTGGTCATTGAGAAATCTCCTTTTTAGCGCAAATCTGCGCTGTCCGGAGAGTAGAGACCAAGAACGCAAAGTCCTATCGATTTGCCACTGCCGTTGCGCTGACACAACAGTTAGGCTCTTTATCGGTAAATTTATCGTTCACATAAATCTTTACCCACCACCCTCACAGGTTTGAGGTTGTGCCTAGTCTCTTTGGAGGTTGGTTTCTGATAAGCAACAGATATGCATATTTATTGACGACTAACGACAGTTGTGCCTTCCTCATGTTATCCAAAAGACACGCGATCTCTGAGGGCTCAAAGCCGCCGACCTGCCGCAACCCCTCTGCCAGGTCACTGCCCATGGGATCTGCACCAGGCGGGAGGTGGGGTCGCCGTGATCGTGCCACGGGTTGGCTCGGTAAGGTTAGATGGTTACGAGTAAGGCGCTGGTGGCCAGGTGCCGGCTCAGCTTGAATCGACTCTACGCCGAGAAGGTGGTCAATGAGGCGATGGATACGCTGGACCTTAAGTCTCTGCCGGCTTTCACCGCAGCAGATCCAGGACCGTAGCCCGCAATTGTCGTGAACTCGCCAGACGGGCTATGGTTGTCCAGTTTGCCGATCCCGAAGACTCGCTGGTGCCGGTCCAGGTCCGGGATTGTAAGCGCGGCATCCAGAGGTGAGCGTGATAGTGGTGCGGGGCGTCGGCTGATGCCGGTGACGACACATCATACCTTGGAATCAAGCGCCATTAGCTTATTCGGCGCCGGTGCACGAGCCGAAAATAAGATCGACTGCGGCGCAAGCCAGTCGCTCGAGCTCGGCATCGTTTTCATGCTTACCGACTCCTGCCAGCCGGCGGTAGAGGATGTCTCCCGTCAATGAGTCGTGAAGGATCACCGCGATGCGGTCAATTGAAATCGTTGTCTTTGGCAGCTCTTCGCGACGACTTCTCAACAGAGATTGTATGAACGATGCTGTTTTGGAGGGACCGTGCGTGTACCATACCTCACCTACTTCAGGACAGTTCACGGCCTCAGCGATAGCGAGACGATGCAGCTCCACGGACCGTTTCGCGGTGATGAGCTTGAGAATTTGAAAAGAGAGTTTCTTCAGGCTGGCCTCAAGGTTCAGTCCTGCATAGTCAATCTTCGTGAGCGGTTCATTTGCCTCGCGGCACAGGATCTCGATACTGCTGATGAACAGCCCACACTTCCCGCCGAATTCGCTATAAACCGTACTCTTCGAGCCGCCAGCCAGCTCGACGATCTTATCGATGGTGACACCCTCATAGCCGCGCTTTAGAAACAAGTCCGCCGCGACTTTTTGAAGCTTGCGGTTTCGAACCTCTCGTCGCGACCGCTTGTTAGGCATTCATCTCCCCTGTCTACAGTTGTAATCAGACGCCTTCATGACGTACTGTACTATACAGTACATTCGCTGGCATCTATGGCGAAGCGTACTGCAGGATGCATTATCGCCATCGTCGCCGCAGCCTGTCTGACGACCGCCGCCCTTGCGGCCATCCTTGTTCAAGGCCGGGGGAAAGAACGTTGTGAGTAGTCACCACGAAATTGTTTGAACGTAAAACTAATCCAGTTCCAAGGAGACTTTATGGATCGTCGCAACTTTCTCTCCAGCTCTCTGGCTGCTTCTGCCCTCTCGCTTGCTACGGCTGGTGATTTATTTGGTCAGGCAGGCTCTGATGCGGAAAAATCTGCGCCGGAGTACATGGATCTGCGTCGGTACCATTTGGCGAGTGGGCCGGGCGTAAAGCTCACCACTAATTTTTTTGCCGACGCTTTAATTCCGGCACTGAACCGGCTTTCCATTGGGCCAGTCGGTGCGTTCTCTGTTTATTTCGGACCAGATAGCCCCACCTATTACCTGCTGATGCCAAGTTCGAAGCTGGAGACATTAGTTACAGCTGACCTCGAGTTGGCAAAGGACGATGCTTTTATGAAGGCGGCTGCGCCGTTCTGGGATGCTCCCGCCGCCACGCCGCCCTACATTCGCATAGAGAGTTCGTTATTGCGGGCGTTCCCGGGATATCCGAAGGTCACTCCGCCAATCTCCGCCGCGACCAAGGGAAAACGCATCTATCAGCTTCGCCAGTATCAGTCGCCGACAAACATGGATCACGTCCGGAAGGTGGAGATGTTTCATAACGGCGAGTTCAGCATTTTCGCTAAAGCCGGCGCAACGGGAGTTTTCTACGCCGATACATTGGTCGGACCGAATCTGCCGAATCTTACCTATATGCTCAGCTTTCCCGATATGTCATCACTTGAGGCAGACTGGGAAAAGTTTTCCGCCGATCCCGATTGGAAGAAGCTCTCTGCCGATCCGAGGTTTAATTTAAACCCGCCAACGGTCTCAAATGTGACAAGCCTCGTGCTGCATCCGCTAGCCTGTTCACAGGTTTAGTGACTATGACGCATGAGTGCTGTACAGGGAGCATCTCCTGCAACGAGAAGACGTTCGCTTTCAAGCGATGTTCTGAAGTTTGCTAACGCCGGACCAATCAATAGAAACAGAGGGAAGACGAGATGAAACAGTTAGTGATCGCGGGGCTATTTCTGGCTCTGGCGGCGACCCATGCAGATGCGCAGATCAATGCCGGCCAGCTGAAGCCTGAGCCTAGCCTGCCTTTCAACATGGTTCAGGTAACGACCCTGGATCTGCCCTGGCGGATTGCCTTCCTGCCCGACGGGCGCATGCTGATCACGGAGAAGGTCGGCGGTATGCTGTTGGTCACTCAGCAGGGGGACAAGACGCCGGTCGCAAATGTGCCGGCCGCTTTTTATAAAGGACAAGGCGGCATGCTGGGAGTGTTTCTATCGCCGCACTATGCCAAGGATCACAATGTCTACCTCACCTATTCGGAGCCGGGCGAAGGTGGTTCCAGCCTGACTCTGGCACGAGCCCGGCTGTCACTGGGCCAGGATTCGGCGATCCTCGAGGACCTCAAGGTGATCTGGCGTGATGGCGAGAGGGGTAATGGCGGACAGTTCGGCGCACAGGTAGCCTTTTCCCCGAATGGTCACTATCTATTCCTTACCGTTGGCGATCGGCAGCGCATGACACCGGCTCAGGATCCTAATCAGCCACTGGGCAAGATCCTGCGCCTGACGTTGGATGGCAAGCCTGCTAAAGGCAATCCCATGGCCGGGAAGACCGGCGCGGCCAGCGTGCCCGTGATTGACCCGCCGTCGGATACCGAAGCCGCGAAGACTGCTCCAGTGTTGAGAACGTATACCTTCCCCGGCCCTAACCTGACGCCGGCCGAAACCTGGAGCAGCGGACACCGTACGCCCTATGGTCTGGCCTTCGCGCCGGACGGCCGGTTGTGGGAGATTGAGCATGGCCCGAAGGGGGGCGATGAGTTGAACCTGATCGAGCCGGGCAAGAACTATGGCTGGCCGCTGGTCTCCTACGCGACCAACTACAACGGAGTGCCGATCCCGAGTCCGGAGACGCGACCTGACTTGACCGAGCCGGTCATCTACTGGACGCCGGTTATCGCGCCAGGCAATCTCATGTTCTATAACGGCGCGATGTTCCCGCAGTGGAAGGGTTCCGCCCTGGTGAGCGGCCTGGGGAGCATGTCGCTCAACCGCATTACTTTCGATGGTCACGGCGGGGCCAAGCCCGCCGAACGCTGGGACGTTGGTCACCGAATCCGCGACGTGGAAGTCGCTCCCGATGGCGCGCTGTGGATGCTCGAGGATTCCAGGACAGGCGGTCTGTTCCGAGTTACTCCAAAGGAACACTAAGTCGTTAGCCAAATTGCATGCGAGGGACCGCGCTGCAATCGTCTCTCCCGAACTGGCATTCCGTGCGGGTTTCGCCATAGCAGGGGCTAAAGAGTCTGCGTGAGATCCGCATTAACAAAAACAAACTCAGTCCCGCAGGGACGGCTGAAAGTAGCCCAGCACGCAGTGCTGGGTAGACGACGCAAGGCGGATTAGTCCCGTAGGGACGGGTTCTTCCTTTCAAATCCTACCCAGCACTACCCCGGATTCCCTGTTCGCTGCTCTGGACAGGTCTGCGTATGCGGCTTTCTCCACGGAAAGCCGCATGAGGTTTATTGATTCCAACAAGCCCAACAGGAGATCCGGGTACGTGCTGGGCTACTCTCAGCCGTTCCTTCGGGACTCAATCTTGAACCGCCGGTTCTCACGCAGACTCTAAAGCCCTTCGCCGGGTCGAAGAAGTCTGTGCGCTTCGCAGAGTCTGCAAGGAAACTCCAATTCTGCTCTGCAAGGAATGGATTCAACGGTGGACGCGCCGGAATCTGGAGCCGACCGAGTGGATGAGGATCTGGCGTCTGCGCCCTCGCAGCCAACGGCGAGAGCGCGATGACTAGAACGATCAACAAAAGATACCAATCGCTCGTAGCTTTTCGGAAAGACCGGTGAACCGACCGAACGATGACCATGAATCGCAAACGTTTCCCCAGAACGTCCGTCTTCGTATTTGCGCCGGCCAATCAGGTTGCGCATACCAGCGAACCGCTTTGGGGTTGACTCATCCAAGCGTCATTCACTCAGCACGCGTTGGGCGAGGCAGCAGAATTGGTTGACTCGTTGTCGTCGCATTAGCTACGCCGGATGCCGTCTCCGGAAAATCTCACCTTTGTCGATAAAATCCGATATTGCGAATCGAATGCGATCGAACACGCGTCTATTGAAGTGGTGGGCGCCAGTGCCGCTTCTGGTTCTCAAGAAGACTAGGTATAGGGATAATTCGCATACCTCTATCGCCGTTCACCCGAGGTCCCTTGTTTACCTTTGATTGTATTGCCGGTGGTCTCATTGTTGCCAGCACAGTATTCGCGCTACTTGTTCCTTCGAATCCCGAGGTTAACCTCTCTGATGTCGCGCGACAAATGGAGACAAGGCATACCATGTCACAGCCCCCCAACAAGCTGTGAGGTGGTACGCCTTACAACGGGAACTCGCTCACCCTACCAGAGATCTGGCATTGACAGCTGGCCCCTAGGATAGTGTGTGTAAGGCTTGCCGTTCAAGGATTGGGTCGTCTGTAGCAAAATTTCGCGGTGGCGGCTACTAGGCTGGATGCTCCGGCGAGCATGGCACCAGCTATTCCTTGAGTGCGGCATTTAAAGATCATCGAGTGGTCTCCTTGTTGGTTTGGCAGTCAGGGGTTAACGCTTGTTTCAGAAATCCCGTCGCCTGAGGCCAGCGATATGCGCAATACCGTTCTTGCACGCGCCAGCCTCGACTTGGCTGCCGCCAGAGAGATGCCGAGAGTTTGTGAAACCTCTTCTCCTGTGCGACCCTCGATAAGTTTCATCTGGACTATCTGCCGGAGCCTCGGCGGTAACTGTTCAATTGCGACCGCCAGTAGCTCCTCTCTCTCTCGTCGTGAAAAGTGCCCCTCAGGACCCTCAGCAGGATCTTTTGGTTCCCAACGATACTGAAATCCACGGTCATCGCTGATAACTTCCATCGAGGTCTCAATATATCCTCGCTTCTTCCGCAAATTCATAAGTGACGTATTGATAGCGATCCTTGTGAACCAAGAAGAAAAACTGGATCTCTCCTCGAATTCCTTCAAGTGCAGGAAGGCTCTCATGAGTGACTCCTGCAGTACATCCTCTGCATCTTGCCAATTCTTCACGATGCGATACGCCCGGCGCAGAATCTTGTTGGAGTGACGTTTGCTGAGCTCGACAAAGGCAAGAGCGTCTCCCGCTTTCGCAGCCGAAACCAGCAGTTCTTCGCTCATCTTGTTCATGCCGCTACTGATGGCAAGATTATCGGGTGACGGAATAAGTGCGTTCATAAAGTGATCTCTTCTCCTGGGGCGTTTATTTTTGATCCCCGAGTGCAACGCTCGTATGCCTGAATTTCGTTTTTTGAGGACGACTCGTGAGTCGTTAACCTTCAACACGAAGGCCCGTCGTTTGAGCCGTAGTCATCTGGATGAACGACACGAATAGATCGATACTGCATGCATTCTCCTCCTTGTGCACCCAAGGGATGAACGGTGTCATCGTCCCAAGCGATACACTCCCCCCGGCGGACGGCCTACGAATATCCGTAAAGCACTTACTATGCCAAACAGGGGCATATGCGAATATCCTGCGTTATAGCTGAATGCATGGACTTTACGCTGTGGACGCCTGAAAACCATCCGCACCGCGAGTCGAGTTCTTGACAGCGGGCAAAGATTTTTGACACTCATCCGCCAGAACCATTGCCGAGCGCGAGAGCCGACAGGAAATCCCGCGTAAGCTCGTTTTGATTCAGTACATCCCAGGCTGTTCTTCTCGCACTATCTCTGGCATTGCGCGTGAATCACACCGGCAACTTAGCCGTTCGTTCTCTGAGCAACGACAAAGGGAGTTATCGCGGCCAAATCCAGATCTCCATTTGCGGAGATATTAGAGGCGAGTACGGATTGGGCGGCAGCCGCCGCAGGCAAAACAGCACCCGCACTCTTTGCGGCATTCATAGCCAGATCCATGTCTTTGCTCATCAGCCGCAAGGGGAATTCCGGAGAGTAGTCGCCGTTCTTGATTTTTTGGAACTTCCCCACAAACGCCGGAGCTATCACCGCCGTCCTGGATAGAACATCGAGCATAATGTTGCGATCGATTTTAAGGTGCTCTCCCAGCGAGACTGCTTCCGCAATCGCCTGCATATCAAGACCCAGGAGCAGGTTTACGACCAATTTCATCTGGACGCCTGAAGAACCAGGTCCGATCAAAAACCACTGCTTCGCGATGGACTCGTAGATGGGAGCGCATTGCTCGAAGGTCTTCGGATCACCGCCAGCGAGCAGTGTGATCGTCCCCGCCTCGACCGCCGGCGTTGACCCGGAGACAGCCAGATCAAGGAAGCTAACGCCCAAGGTGCTCGCCTCCCGGTGTAGAAGGCGCGATAGTTCCGGCGAGATGGTGCTCATTTCAAGAATGATGGTTCCTCGCTCTGCCGCAGAAAAGACGCCCTCCGGACCGAAGTACACTGAGTAAACTGCCTCATCATTAGCCAACGAAGATAGAATCACATCCGAATGAACGACGAGCTTGGCCATGGATGACTGAATCGTTACACCCTCCCCCCTCAGCGCATCTGCCGGGCCAGGACTACGGTTCCATGCTTGAATGTTCCAGCCCGCTAAGTGCAAACGTCGTGTAAGCCGACTCCCCATGAGTCCCAAGCCGATGAATCCGATGCGGACGGCGCGTTTATCGAGTATGTTTGCCGGCATAGACATCACGTTATCTCCTCTTGTTTCAAGATCGTTCTCGCCACCAAATCGACGGCGTACAGATAGCGATTGTGGGATCGCAATCCGTCAGGATTGCAGGATCTCATCGGCTAGAACATCCACCATGTAAGTCTATTATTATTGATGACTCAACCATCCATTTCGCTGGATAATATGGTTGTCTTTTGCGCAATTCCCATTCGTTGGCTCCACCAAGCCGCGCATCCATGGACTAGTTTCTGGACTCCAGCGGGTTTTCCCGCGGGCGTCTGCTTCCGACGTTTTCCCAAACTCGATAATTTAGCCATTAGCACAGTTGCCGAACGCTCAACAGAAGCCTACTGGTATTGTTGGTGAGATTAACCAAGCAAGTAGCCTACGGCTGTAGTATGTCTCGTCCACTCGTTCCGCGTGTGATCGCGATGACCAAGTAGCGGCCTGATCCAAATCATGTAGTCCAGAATCGCGGGGGTCTATGGCAATAGAAATTTGGGGGATGATTGGAGCGGGATCTGCCGCGCTGGTAGCTGGACTCGTTCTGGTTCGTGTGCGGTTCGCGACAGCTTCGAGCGTGGGCAGGATTCTGGTGCTCGGGCCCGTCTTTGAAGCTGTCGCGCTGGCGATCTTTGCCGCGGAACATTTTCTTGGAGCGCGCGATATGATGGGCATCGTGCCGCGCTGGCTACCAGGAGCCCTTTTCTGGACTTATTTCGTGGGCGCAGCGCTGCTCGCGGCAGCCATTAGCTTCATCGCGTGGCGGTGTGTGCGTTGGTCGGCGTTCCTGCTCGCGCTGCTGTTCCTGATCATCGTTGCCACAATCGATTTACCGAACCTGCCGCAGCACATACATGAGCGGCTCTTCTGGACGCTCGCGGTGCGCGAAACGGCTTTCGCCGGCGGAGCGATGGTGCTGGCGGGCAGCGTATGGACGCGCGGACGATTGACAGGCCATATGCTCATTGTGGCCGGCCGATTCATTGTTGCGTGTACATTCGTCTTCTACGCGATCGAGCACTTTCTCTTTCCCCGCTTCGTGCCCGGCGTTCCATTGGAGAAGATGACGCCCGCCTGGCTCCCGGCGCCGGCGCTCATCTCCTATATTGTGGGGATAACCTTACTCGCCGCAGGGGTTGGGCTGATGATTCCCCGCGCCCGCCAAACGGCCGCCGCCACTGCGGGCACAGTCCTTCTGCTACTCACAATCTTCTTTTACGTTCCAATTCTCATCACGGAGATCGGCTCTCCCCTTGCTCTGGAGGGAGTCAATTATGTGGGTGATACCTTACTGTTCGCGGCTACGGCTTTGTTGGCGGGCTTCTCTGCGGACCTGGTTGAGAGCCTCAAAGCCTGAGCGGCATCCCAAGTCAGGGTCAACGATAAACGGGAAGTGTAGACCTGTGTCCCTATTGTGCTTTGAGGCTCTCCGCCAAGGCATAGAGGTTTTGCGGTTGAACGCGGATGACGCCTCCACGAGGGCTATCGATATCCGCAATCAGAAAAAACGAGATCGCCACGGCCAGTGGCAAGATCAGCGATAGCATGAGCGTCTTGCCGTTCGCCCCGTAGCCAAGCAGCAGATTGGAGAGAACGGCAATGAGAAACATCAGGATCCACGCCGCGACCGGAATACGATTCCACCAGGCGGCCTGGGTATACCCCTGCGCGTTGAGAACGTCATTCATGCCAGAGGAGGCCAGCGCTGACAACGGGGACGGTTGTACTTTCGCGGCCGTTGATACGACGGCCCAAAGCTGATTCTGCATGTTCGCCGTGGCAACGTTGATCTGCAGTAGATTCGATCCATAACGTGCTTCATAGAAGCGAATACGCAGATCGGTATATTGCCGCAGGAGATTTTGCAGGCCGGCCGGAGCACCCCCGGGCAGGAGATCCAACCGGGCATATTCCGTGCCGATTGCATTCGCCTCTTCTTCCTCAAGGCTCTTTCTCAGGTCGTAGCGCGTAGTCGCCATGGAAAAGGTGAACCCGATAAGCAGGCCGAGGAGAGTGAGCGTCGCTCCAACAATCGTACTGTAGTCAGAGCGCAACTCGTCGGAAAGCGCACGCCGGCGAGAGCGAATCAACATGCCGACCCAGGCAGCAAACCAAAGCGACAGGAACGTGGCGACGAATAAGACGAGAGGCCGATTCAGTAGAAGCATTCTTTCTAGACTCCCATTTTTGCGGTCGCAACTAGGATACGGTCTGCGGCCGGATCGCGGGGACATAAGAAACGACCAAATGAAGACCCACCCGGCTGACCGGCAAACACGAGATTCCCCTTTGCAATCTGCGCCTTGCCGGCGAGAAACGCGCGTCTGATCGACGACATTCCGTCGCCACCTGGAATCCCGCCAGCAGCCAAACGGTACATGGATGCATCTTGGTCTCCGGTAGAATGATTCATGAACCGCGGGAAGCGGCAGCCCGGGATGGCAGACGATTCGGCGATAAACGGTGTGTCAGAAGCTTCAGGGGACGTAACGAATCTGCTCATTCGTTGGGGTCACGGTGACCGGTCGGTCCTGGAACAGCTCACGCCCATTATCTATAAAGACCTGCTGCGCCTGGCGAGGGCCCGGCTCAGCCGGGAACATGGGGACCACACCCTGCAGCCGACTGCGTTGGTCCACGAAGCCTATGTTCGCCTAGCCGATCAAAAGAAGTTACAGGCAGAAAATCGCATCCACTTTTATGCCATCGCGTCCAACACCATGAGACGTGTTTTGATCGAACGTGCGAGGAAGCGGAAGGCGCAAAAGCGAGGCGGTGGATTGAGAATTACCCTGGAACCCGGAATGAGTATTGTTGAGGAACGCGCGCCCGACCTGCTTATGCTGGACGAAGCTCTGTCACAACTTGGGCAGATCGATGCAAGAAAAAGCCAGGCTCTTGAGTTGAAGTTCTTTGGCGGACTGAGCACGGAGGAAATAGCCTCTGTGTTGGGAATCTCCGTGGCGACCGTAGGCCGTGAACTTCGTCTCGGACTGGCGTGGATACGTCGTGCTATGTCGCGTCACAGCGGCACCTTGCAAAATGAACAGTAATCGTTGGAGCCAGGTCGAGGAGATCTTTCATCAAGCGCTGGAGCAGCCGACGCTCGAGCGAAATCGATTTCTAACAGAGGCTTGCTCGAATGATCCGGAACTGCTTTCTGAAGTCCAGTCTCTGCTCGAAAGCGATGATAACACCGAAAGCCTTGTCAACTCTCTGATCGTCAACGATCTCAAAGAGATGACCGAGAGCTCTCTGGTCTCGGACCTCGGTATGCACGTGGGGCCCTATTTGCTCGTGCGCGAGTTAGACAGCGGGGGCATGGGCGTTGTTTACCTCGCGGTCCGTTCTGACGATCATTATTTCCAGATTGTGGCAATCAAGATGATCCGCAGAGGTCTTGATTCCGCAGACATGCTGCTGCGGTTTCGCGTCGAGCGGCAGATTCTTGCCACGCTCAACCACCCGAATATCGGCAAGATACTCGACGGGGGAGAGACCGAGAATGGCCGCCCCTTCATCGTCATGGAGTACGTTGAAGGCCAGCCGATCACGCTTGCCAGCCAAAGTCGCGCCCTATCCATTCGGCAGCGGGTCGAGCTGTTTCAGTCATTATGTTCCGCGGTGCACTACGCTCACCAGAAGCTGATCATCCACCGCGACATAAAACCGAGCAATGTGATGTTGACCCCCGAGGGGGTGATCAAGCTCATCGACTTCGGAACCTCAAAGGCCCTGGAGCCGCAACTGATTCTGAGTGATCTCTCGCCAACCGAAAGCGGCATGAGAATGATGACGCCAGACTATGCAAGCCCTGAGCAACTGCAGGGAGCACAGCTGACAACGGCGAGCGACATCTATTCGCTCGGCGTTCTATTGTTCGAGTTGCTGACGGATACACGTCCCTATACGTTACGTAATCTATCACCGGCTGCTGCGGAACGCTTTCTGCTCGAACAGAGCCGCAAGCCAAGCTCAGTGCCCACCCTGTCCAGGCAGAGTAAGAGGGAGCTGATCGGTGACCTGGACAAGATTGTGGTGACCGCGATGCATCCGGATCCATCGCAACGTTATTCCTCCGTACAGCACCTGCACGAAGACTTGGCGCGCTATCTGGACGGAAGGCCAATCGCAGCGCGACGTGCATCCGTCTTTTACACCTTGCAGAAGGTGTTTCAACGCAATAAGGCTGCCGTGCTGACGTTGACTTCCCTTCTTTTCGTAATACTGATCTCCGGCCTGGTGTATCGCAGCCAATCGCGTAAGGCAGAACGGCGGGTCACCCAGGTGAGAACGCTCGCCGATAAGGCTATTTCAGACATGACCGACAAGCTGCAACGCTCGTCGGCTTCTACGGAAACGCAGGCAGCCTTGTTTAACAGTGCCCTGACGTATCTGGATCAACTGCAACAAAGCAACTGGGACGATCCCCGGTTGCTGCTTGAACTTTCGAAGGCCTATGTGCGCGTGGGCGACCTGGACGGCTCGCCCTTTGTCCCCAACCTGGGCAACTCAAACCTTGCTGTGGGCAGCTATCAGAAGGCTCTCCGGACCGCCCTTGGGGCCAACGCCCGCTTGCCCGGCGATGAGAGTACCGAGGTGTTGATTCAGGCTTATGAGCGGTTGGGTCAAATCGAAGGATTTCTGGGGAATTTACAGGAAGCTCACGACAACTATCAGCAAGGGCTGGTTTGGGCGCGCCGCTACTGGGAACGGAAACCGCACGACCCAGCGCGCAAAGTCCTTTTAGCAAGAGAATATCTCGGTCTGGGCAATGTCGAGCTAAGCAATTTAAAGCCGGATCTGGCGGTCGAGAGATATTCTGCTGCATTTCAAATTTGTGGGGATGTTGCCACAGGCGAAGAGGAGCATGACCAGGTGCTCACAAGGCTTGACCTTGCAATGAGTGCAGGATACAACGAGCTGGGCACACAGCGACAAGCAATCGAATATAACCGCAAGGCAGAATCCATAGCCGAAGCACTGGTGCAAAAATTTCCGTCTTCGATGCCGGCCCGGCGAGCGCTGTTTGTGGTCTATCAGGATTCTATTCAGCCTCTCGAAGCCAGGGATGCACTGAACATAGCCGATTCACCGCAGGCGCAGCTCTATGCCCGCAAGGCTTTTGAGATTGCGCAAATGTTGGTTGGTCTAGACCGCGGAAATGTACAGGCGCAGTCCGATCTCGCCTCGGCTTACTCTGACGTGGGCGATTCCTTCCGCTTGACGAATCCCCAAGTGGCCGGCATTTGGTACCAAAAGTCGATCAGTCTTACCAAAAGACTGATTCCGCACTATGGGGCTGGGGCGCGGCACTGGCTCGCGATCCGGGACGAAGGCTTGGCAGAGACGCTTGACGGGCGGGAAAATGCGCCAGAAAGCCTGCGGCTATTGCTGGAAGCAAATTCGATCCGGCGGGAACTTGCAGAGACAAGCCCACACGGGCGTCTCCACCTGATGCGATCGTACTGCAAACTGAGTGATGTTGAGCTTTCCCTGGACAATCCCGGAAAAGCACAGCAATACGCAATTGCGGCACTACCTCTTCTGAAACAGTTTGACCCGGGCTCTCCCAGCCTGCTGGTATTGCGGGATGTGGGATTCTGCGATGCAAGCGAGGGCGCTATACAGCATCGCCTCGCGTCAGACCAGGCTTTACCCCCGCCCGAACGCCGGGCAGCTGAAGCAGAATCGCGGGGCTGGTATATGAAGAGCGATGCTGTCTGGACGACCTGGGTCAGGCGCGATGCAGCTACCCCGGAAAGTGAAAGCGAACGGCACAGGGTAGAACGTCTGCTCCAAGAGCGCCAACCAGAGCGGCAACCAGGACACACGCCCTCTGGCGGGTAGACGCGACTGATCGAAAAAATTCCCCATTCGTGATCGAAATAGTGGATCTGCCACGCATATCTATGTAGAGGCATGATTCACGTGTTGACATCGAGTAAACTTCAGCGGCTAACGCCGGCGCAGGTTCTCGCGGAGCAACGCCGCGGCGCTTTGATCCTGGACATACGAGCGGCGGAGCAATTTGCCTCATTCCATATCCGCGGGGCCCTGCAGATTGGCCTTGCGGGCCCACTTGCAAGTTGGGCAGCACTGCTCATTGAACCCACACAGAACCTTCTCCTGGCTGCCGAAGACGCCACGAGCGCCTACGAGGCGGCGAGCCGGTTATCCAGGGTGGGGCTGTTCCAGGTGGTTGGATATACCCTCGCGGACAAAACGGAGTGGGAGCAGTCTGGCATATGGCTTGCCAGCTTCTCCATTGGTTGGTGGAGAGATGTCTGCGGCCAACTCGAAGCAGGGGAAGCCTTGCAACTAGTCGATGTGCGCAGCCGGGCGGAATGGTTAAAAGGGCATTTGCCTGGAGCCATTTCTCTCCCCTTGTTGGCCATCCACTCTGCGGCATCCTCGGTCGACTTCTCGAAGCCGAGCTTTCTTTACTGCCAGGAAGGCTATCGTGCGACAACGGCCGCCAGTATGTTGCTGCGCGAACGTATAGCTAATGTTGGTCTTCTGTTCTGGAGTGAGGGAGCATCGCCGGCCAGCCAATTGTCCGCTGACCCGCTCGAGGCGAGTGTGCCCGGATGCCTTTGTGGCGCAGACGACGGATCAACCGCTCGTTTAAGGCGTTGAGTGGAATTAATGATCGATCTGCGCTTGCTTTTGCGCATTTCAAAGTGACGGGAGAATAAATGATTAAGTCGCGACCGCAATGGCTCTCGACGGTTGAGCCATGTAGGCTGATGTTCCTGGTAATACTCATTCAGCTTATCGGATTGTTTTTGTGAAACCAGACTGCTGCTCCCCCGGATTTCCTGTACGCAGCCGTGTCCTCGACTGCGTACAGGAAATCCGGGTCGTCCACGCTGTGGTATTGATCTTTCGCCGGCCAGAGGCTCTGCAGTTTCTGACATGCTCAGCAGGGCTGTCCAGTACTTCTATACGGAGCGAACACTATGTATGGTGAGTCCCAAGGCACCATTCCGACGGATGAGCTAGGTATCGAAAACGTTGACGGTCTTTACAGCTACGCAATGGTGCTCACGCGAAACCGTAGCGAAGCCGAGGACCTGGTTCAGGAGACCTATGTGCGCGCGATCCCCGCGATGGGGCGGCTCCGGCCGGACAGTAACATCAAAGGGTGGCTCTTCGAAATCCTGCGCAATGTCTGGTTCAACCAGCTCAGGCAGCGCCGAGCAAGGCCCGTCATGGTCTATGCGGACCTTGAACATGACCCCGTAGACAACCTCGTGGATCCCGGCAAAGACTCCTACGAAGCGTACGCGAGCAAAGTAGAGAGAGTGCGGGTACGAGCGGCGATCCAAAAGCTCCCCAGGGTTTTTCGCGAGATCATCCTACTTCGTGAATTTGAAGAATTGTCATATCAAGAAATTGCGGACGTTTTACATTGCCCCGCGGGAACAGTGATGTCGCGCCTGGCAAGAGCGCGCTCGCAGCTGCGCGAACTCCTCCTGCCGGCTTCTAATTGTTAGGTGAATGTCGCGGCCAACTTTCCGTGCCCCAGAGGCGCCTACAGGCCCAACGTCTTCCACCCCGAAACGAGATCGGATAATAGCAATTTTAGAAAATCGTAGCTTTCATTATCGATCTCGCTCCCCAGTTCGAAAAGGCCGCACGGCGTTGGGAGCGGCGGCTTCACGGTGGGTAGCGTCGGGGGCGGGGTGTACGCCGCCTGGAAGTTCAGTGCCAGCGCAAGATTGGCAATTTGATTCGAGGCGTCTCGCGGAGTAAGCGGTGGCAGGCCGTGGCGCCACTCGATCAGCTTCAACACCGAGGTGTGATCGTAAAGCGCAGAGTTTATGCGGGGTGTCGCCGCATTGCCTGCGCTGAACGGGGACACCACCACCACCGGTACCCGGCAGCCGAGCAGCACGTTTCCGTTGACAAGATCAGTATCCACATCGTTCGCGGCCACGACGCGCGGCGGCGCGACCGTGTCGTAGAAGCCACCCCACTCATCTCGGTTGATGATCAGAACGGTGTTCTTCCAACCGGGCCCGTTCGTTATAGCCTTATAAACCTGGCCCAAAAAGGCCTCGCCAGCGCGAAGATCTGCGTGCGGGTGATCGTCGTTGCCTAAGCCGTCATCCGTAATAGTGAAGCGCGGGTCGAGAAATGAAACCGAAGGCAGCGTACCCGCGGCGGCATCGGCCAGAAAATCCGCATACACCGCGGAGATGCCGATGTACTTGACTCCCCACAAGGCAAGAATGGGCACGTTCGAGTAGTAATACTTGCTGCTCACGTCTGCGGCGGCAAGGTTATCCCAAATGGTCGGCAGCGTAGAGAGGTCAATGGTGTTCGAAATGCGATCGGTCTGGGCGGCATGCTGAAAGATACGGTTGGGAAAGGTAGGTCCAAGTATAGAAGCGAAATAGTTATCCAGAGTCGTGTAGTTGCGTGCGAGCGCGCTGAAGAAGGGTAGATCCGCTTCCTCGTAGTAGCCGATGCTGAAAGTGTCGTTCGTGGTGGTGCGCAGCCACCCATCCATGTTGCCGTCGTCGTATTCGCTGCGCCCTCCCGTATAGCTGTGGTCTGGATCCGGATGAGAACAACCGACGAACGTCGTTAGGCGTTGTGTGGGGTGAGCCTCGCCTTTCTCGTCCAGGTAAGCGAGGCCCGCCTGCTGCCCGTTTGCTCCCGGCAGCCAACCAAGTAAGTGATCGAAGCTGCGGTTCTCCATCATCACGACAACAATGTGCTCGATGCCGGAATCAGCTGGATCAGGAAGAGATTCCGTCTGTCCGGAAGCAATTGAGGATTTGCCGGCTAATGCAGCGGCAGAAGCCACCCCGGCTGCTCTGCGTAGAAACTCCCTGCGGTTTACGCTCATTGCCTGTACTCCCACCCAAGGCTACCGCGCTGCGAGACAGGCATACACCTGCGCTTAAAGGTAACCTTCGTTGTGTCACATGGTAATCTCTGTGCCGTATGGTGCGCGTAAAACTCCGATGAAAAATCGATCCCAGGCCACAGCCGCCGCAGGCCGATACTAGCGCTCCCGGCGGTATTGCGACAAGCCGATAGACCGCGCCGTTTCACCACCTCAACAATCCTTACGATTCAAAGCTTCGGAGAACAGCGACACCCTTTGCCATTCCTCATGCAGGAGCAACCCGCTCTCAAAAAGCCAGACGCGCGGCTGGGACCACACGGCGGAGATACTGCCACGACTCGACCAGCAGATCCAGGATTACGATCGCCAGCCCGATCCTGAGGCCGACGTTCGTCCAGTAGTTGACTTGTGCCAGAGCGTGAAGATTCGCCGCCGAGCTAGTGGGGACGAAATACACTTTGGTGAACGCCAGCAGCGCCATGGGCACCAATCCAAAAAACTTGGTTAGCAGCCCGAGTTGCGCCTCCCACCGGTCGATGCCATGGGTAAGAGCCATGAGTTTGATTGCGAGTTGTGCCAGCAATAGAACCAGGATGGCGACATAGAAGAGGCGCCACACCGGGGCGAAGCCGGCGGACAGCTTGGTCAAGAACAGTGCTCCCGGGCCTAGAACCAGATAGAGGTGGTGCGGAATCGCAAGCACATACAACATCCAAAGACAGTGCACCACGAGGTCTGCAATGCGGCCGGCAAGCGACTTCTGTTTCTTAGGATGTCTCAGCGGCGGCAACTTCGCAGGATCCCAGGCGTTCCAACTTGCACCTTCGCCAGCCTGCCTGTGGACATATTCCAGGATTGCGAAGGTCATCGTCATCGCGCCCCAGAAGATGAGTAGCACGGGCACAAGCTGAACCAAGCTCGTTGCAATGCTTGCCGCGAACTCGCCTGGACTCGGGGAAAAGACAAACGTGGCCAGCCGCGCCACAAAGTAAAGCAACACCACCAGGGGCGCCGCCTTGCGCAGGGTAAGCAGATAGAAAGGAAAAACCGCGGGCCCGATCAGATAGTGCTGCGGCAGATACCGCGCCGCAACCAGCATCGGCCGGCCGTGCGCCTTTAAGATGGCCGCGACCTCGCTCTCGGTCAGCGGCCTTTCCATCTCTTCGGCACGAGCATCCATCTCCGCCAGCAGATTCACGCGCAACTCCGCCAGCACATCCTCCCTTGTTCCCGCCGGAAGATGCTGGCCCACCGCCTGCAGATAACGTTCCAGTAAGTCCATGATCTTTACCTCTTTACCTGATCTTTCAGAATTTTGTGCAGCGATTCATTAATGCCGTTCCACTCCACCAGCAGCTGCGCCAGGATCGCCTCGCCCTCGCTCGACAGGCGGTAGAAACGCTTGTTTCTCTTGTCTTCTTCACGCCATTCGCTCTTCAACAGCCCCTGCGTCTCCAATCTCCTCAGCAAGGGGTAGAGCGTGCTCTCTTCAATCGCTAATCCTTCGTCGGCCAGCGCCTTGCGTAGGGTGTAGCCATAGTGCTCGTCGCGCAATTGGGCCAGGACTGCAACGATCAGGCATCCTCGTCTCAGTTCGAGCCGGAGTGATTCAAACATCCCGCTTTCTGGGTTTGTGTTCATACTGTATGAAACATACTGTACGTTACACAGTGTGTGACGTCAAGTACCTATTTTAACTGGATGACCTGACTCATTTGCCGCGTCCGATATCGGCCCTTGAGGGGTGCACGTTAGCGTGCGATGCTTACACATCGAAGGTGCCCCCGGTTCTCTGCTTCACCGAGACCACGACTTCGACCCGTTTTAGAATTTTCTCGGCCTTCGCGTTGTTCATCCTTAGCCTGCTACCGCACTTCGCGTACAGAAGGAGACCTCCTGGTTGACGGCTGAGACGAACGATCCCAAGCTTCGCCGCAATTCGCTCGGTCTTCCGGAACTGGTGTTCCAGGGAGTTACGCACATCGCGCCGGCGACCAACATGGTGTTCACGTTTCCGATCATCGCCCTCAAAGCGGGACCGGATATGCCGCTCTCATTCCTGCTGGCTACTATCGTCTGCTTCTTCATCGGAAATACGGTGTCGCAGTTTTCCCAGTACATGCCGTCGAGCGGAGGCTACTACTCCTTCGCCACCCGCGGGTTGGGGAGCCGTATCGGTTTCATGGCGACCTGGAGCTACCTGGTCTATGACCTGCTGGGGATGGCCGGGTCCACGGGTTTCCTCGGCTACCTGATCTCGGACATGCTTCGGGCAGGGTTTGCCGTCCATATCCCATGGTGGTCCATCTCGCTGGTGACGTTTGCGGTTATCTGGACACTCACTCACAGGGGAATTCGGATTTCGGCGCACGTCACCGCGATCCTGGGCGGGCTTGAACTGATGATCATGCTGGCGCTGGCGATCACCTTCCTGATCCACCCTGGACCGGGATCAAGGTACGTTGCGCCGCTCGATCCCTCGTTGTCGCCACATCATTATGGAGGCATTCTCGCCGGGATGGTCTTTTCCATCCTCGCGCTGAGCGGGTTCGAAGGTCCCGCGCCGCTGGCCCAGGAAACGCGCCGCGCCGGGACATTCGTAGGCCAGGCGGTCATGCTCTCGCTGGTTGCTACCGGCGTCTTCTACATCTTCACTTCCTATGCAAGCGCCATTGGATGGGGCACGGGGGATATGGCGGCCTTCGCCGCGCACCCAAATCCGTACTACGCTCTCGGCCACGCTCTGTGGGGAGCCGGGTGGTGGTTCGTGGTGCTGGCTCTGATCAACAGCTCGGTTGCGGTCGGCCTGGCCTGCACTAACTCGTCATCGCGAGTGATGTACACCATGGGCCAGGCGGGCACACTTCCTGCACGATTTGGACGGATCGATCCGGTGCACCAGACACCCACCTTCGCCATTGCCGTGGTGCAGATCGTTGGCATCGTGGCAGTGCTGCTGATCGGGTTGCTGCTGCAGCCTTCGTATATCTTTGACTTGCTCGAAACCATTGCCACGCTGGCGGTGATCGTGATCTATTGCACGGCGAACCTGGCGCTGACTTCGTACATGCGCCGGGAGCATGCAGAAGATTTCAACGTTTGGCGTCACGTTGTGACCCCCTGGATCGGAACCCTGGCGCTGCTGCCGGTGCTCTTTGTGACGATCTATCCTGTGCCGGCGTGGCCATATAACATCGCTCCTTACTTGTTCCTGGCCGCACTGATTGCCGGATTTGTTTATATGCAGCGGCTCGAATCGCGCACGCCCGGGGCGTTGCGCAAGGGAGCAACGATGATGGTGGGCAGTCGAAGCACGGCGGAGGGCGACGTGGATTGGGACAAGCCGATCGCTCCAGTTTAGTGTGCGGGATGACAAACGCCGGTCCGCGGTAAGATTCGAGGTAAGAAGGATGCTATGAGCTTTGCTTCGCTGGTCTTCACGCCCCTGGTCAAGAAGCTGCAGGAGCGCTACGGCAGCCGGCGGCAGTACGAGCGCATGGAGAACTCCGGCGGCTCGCAGAACCGCTTCACCCCCTTCGAGTCAGAGTTCCTGGCCCAGCGAGATAGCTTTTACTGGGCGACTACGGGATCGACGGGATGGCCGTACGTGCAGCATCGCGGTGGTCCCAAGGGTTTCCTCAAGGTGATCGACGATCACACTCTGGCATTTGGAGATTTTCGCGGAAACAAACAATACATCAGCACAGGAAATTTGCTTACGGATAACCGCGTCGCAATCATCATGGTCGATTATCCGCGGCAAGCCCGCCTCAAAATCCTCGGGCGGGTGGAGATCTTTGAGGGTGACGCGGCAAACCAGTGGCTAGACCAGGTTCGCGTGCCGGGAGAAAAGACAGTCATCGAGAGAGTATTCGTGATCCATATCGAAGCGTACGACTGGAACTGCCCGCAACACATCACGCCACGCTACACCGCGGAAGAGATTCGCGAAGGGATGCAATCCATAGAAAAGAAAGTGGAGGCGCTGGAGCAGGAGAATCGAGCGCTGCGCAAAGAGCTTGCAGAGTTTCACGCCAGCTGACTCCTATGCGGAGGATAATGGGGCAGGATTCAAAAGGAGCTGCCGCCATGACCTCGCGCCCACCACTACCCCCGTTCACTCACGAGACGGCAGTGCAAAAGGTTCGTCTCGCAGAAGACGGCTGGAACACCCGCAACCCGCAGAAGGTTTCTCTTGCTTATACGGTCGATTCCCATTGGCGAAACCGTGCCGAGTTCCTAAACGGTAGAGAGGAGATCGTGGCATTCCTGTACAGAAAATGGACGAGGGAACTCGACTACCGGCTGATGAAGGAGTTATGGGCATTCACCGGTAACCGCATCGCGGTGCGCTTTGCGTATGAATACCACGACGACTCCGGGAACTGGTTCCGCGCTTACGGAAATGAGAATTGGGAATTCGACGACCAGGGATTGATGTATGCGCGACATGCCAGCATCAATGAATTGCCAATCAGCGACGCCGAGCGCAAGTTCCATTGGGCCCTGGGAAGAAGGCCGGAGGAACATCCGGGATTGAGCGCGCTCGGCCTGTAGTAACGGAACGCCACAAGTTTCAAATCAGAAGTAGAATTTCGCCACCATTTCGATAATCCGGTGCCCTGTCTTGTAATTGGCAATGCCGAAATTTGGATTATTCAGGGTAATGGGGCCGCCCGGCGTTGACTGCAAAAAGTTCAGTGTCAGATTGTTCGTATTGGGGAAGGAATACAACGGGTGATTCAAGAAGTTCTGCGCTTGTGCCCGTATCTGCAGCCTCGTCCCCTCGGTAACCTGGAAATTCTTGAAGACCCCGAGATCAGAGTTGAAGTAGGCCGGCCCGTAAAGTGCCGGGAGCACCGTAGGACCATTCTGGCCAACGATCGTCGGCGCAGCGAAGCAGTTGCCATTGATAAATTGATGAGGAGCCAGGTTCGCCCTGGGGTTGCAGGTCACAAGCGGATTGAGTTGAACATCCGGCGTTCCAAGAATCGATTGGTTGTTGATCGGAATGCCATTCGGAGCACCGGGACTGACAACATTCTCCGTACCGGGAAGGATCGCGCCATTGAGATTCATGGCGAAGTTATAGCCGCCGAAATTGCCGGTCAAATTGGCTCCGCTTTGGAGCTGTGTAATTCCCGAAAGCTGCCAGCCGTTCACAGCCCCTCGGGCGAGCCGGTTGCCATGAAGAGGGCTCGGTAGACTAATCGAATACACTGCATTGAAAATCTGCCGCCGATCCCCGGGCAACGTACCGTAGTTAGAAGCCAAATTGAATGGGTTGAGAGTCGCACCGAAAGAGTCAGTTGTCGGGCTTGTGCCGCCGACAATCCCCATCGCCTTGCTCCAGGTGTAGTTCAACTGGATGATGCTCCCCTTGGACTGGTGCGCCCAGGTGGCCTGCAGCGAGTTATAGTTTGCGTACAGATTGTTTACCGCGAGATTCAGATCGCTATATCCGAGATATGGCCGGTAGTTATTAGGGTTTGCCGTCCCCGGGTTCGCGGCCGAGAGCATCGCGCCCACCGGAACCAGGTTGATGTTGCTGCCGGCTCCGCCCGTGCTCTGCAGATTGCGACTCCTATTGCCAATATAAGCCAGTTCAAACAGACCCGACCACGGCGTCTTCTGCGAGAGCGTGAGATTGTAAGCCATGGTGTTATCTTCTTCGCTATCTGTGCTGCTAACCCCCGTAGGCGTAGATGGCACGGCAGTGAAGGCAGTGTTGTTCAGTTGGCTCGCTAGTAATTGGTGGTTGCCGATCGTGCTGGGTGTAAGACTAATCTGCACGATTCCCGCCGAGGTGCCCAGGCCAGCGCTATAGACGTCTGTTTTGTAATAGAACATACCCCATCCACCGCGCAGAACGGTCTTCCCCGAGCCGTACAGGTCGTAGGCAAAGCCAAGACGCGGCTGGTAGAAGAGTGGCCGCGTAGGAAATCCGCTATTCGGAATCGAATGATCGCGACCGTACCAGCTGAACCCGCAGAAGGTGGGACCTACGGCACAAGCCCCATTATCTGCAGGGCTGTATTGCGACGGAATGAACACCGCATATCCATTGTTCAAGCCATCTTTCCACTGCGAAAAATGGGAAAGGCGTACACCCGCATCAATGGTCAGCTTGGGTGCCACTTGCCAGGCATCCTGGACGAACGTTTCCCACATCCAGCCCCATTCCTTGGCAGCCACATTAAAGTTAGCTTCTGTGTATTCCGACATATTGCCGGAGAGCATATCGGCGTAGGCGTCCCCGTACGTGAATTGCGAATTGTTGGCTGGATAGAAGTTCAGGGTGCCATTGGTGGGACCACTATCCGGTTGCCAGTTCTCAACCCGCTCTATAAAAAAGCCCGCCTTGAACGTATGCGTGCGCCAGACTTTCGTCAACATATCTGACCCGCTGGGCAGGTACTTGTTAGCGAACTCTCCTCTGGAGGGTCCGCCCACCTCAAAGCCGCCGAAATTGTAGACCAGCGCCGCTTCGCTTGGCGTTCCCTGGATGCCGCCGAAATTGGGGATTTGCGCCACTCCGTTATTGAACAGAGTGGGATTGTTATAGCCGACGTTCTTGCGATCGACCGCCGCCGGGCTTGCAAACACGTTGGGAAAAAAGATTAACGTATAGGCTGCGACGGTTTCGTTGGTAAGCGTAGGACTGAATACGTGGGTCAACGTTCCAGCAATCGAGTCGGAACTGTTTTTGCCCACGACGTCGGTTGGATAGGGCACCTGATCGATACTGGCCGCCCACAACTGCACCGGAAACAGTTGGGTTTCCTTCTGGTAGTTGTAGCGCACCCAAACCTTGGTGTTGTTGCTTATGCTGTAGTCCACGCGGGACGTGGATTGAAGATTGTTTTGATTGTAAATCTCACTCTTGACATAGTTGAAGCCGCCGGTCGCGTTGGGATTGGCATTTGGCGCCGGGTACAGCTTCATCAGGGCTTGCATATTTGGATCGATCAGGTTGGCTGGCATCTGGCCGCCAGCCCAGGACGCCGGCACCGTTCCCGGGGGCCCACCGGAGGCGGTGATCGTACCCAACTGGGAAAGAGAAGCGGGGGAGAAATCTCCGGCTATGATAGATGCCGTGGGCACTGTCGCCGTCAAATTGCCCGTGTCCAGCACCTGGTAGAAGTATTCGAACCCGGTAAAGAAAAACAGCTTGTCGCGGTTCTTGTTGAAATTGGTATGCGGAATCAGCACCGGACCGCCAATGCTGGCGCCAGGATAGTAGTAGACGTTTTGTGGCTTCGGAACACCGATGGCATTCGAATAGGCGTCGTTGGAATTCAATGCATAATTGCGGGCCGTAAAGAAGGCGTTTCCGTGAAAACTGGCGCCCCCTGCTTTGGTGATAGACGTGATCACCATAGGACCCTTCTGATCCTCGGCATTGAAATTTGATGCCAGCACCTTGAATTCCTGCAGGAAGTCAGAGTTCGGATTTACCGGGGTGTCGCAGTCGCAGCCCGGATCGGATACGTGCGCGCCGTCCGACACGATGTCGAGGGTGTTCCCGGGCAGCCCGTTGTACGAGAACGCATTGTTTAACGGGCTCTGGCTTCCCGCGTTTCCGTTTCCGTTGATGCCGATCGTTTCTCCGGTGAAGTTCGATGAGTTCGAGACCCCGTTCTGGATCCCAAACCCCGGCTGGATTTTCAGATACTCGGCCGCGTTGCTACCCACCTGCACGTAGTTCTGGAGCTGTTCCGTGGTGAGCGTCATAGTCCGTTCGCCCGAATCGACGGGCGTGAGAATATCCGCCGCTCCGGAAACCTGCACCGTCTGACTCGTGTTCCCCACCTGGAGCGGCACGTTCACACTTCGTGTCTCTCCACCCCCTAGGGCGATACCATCTTCCTCAAATGTTTGAAAGCCCGCCTGAGCGACCGTCAGGTTATAAGTCCCCACTGGGACCGAGGCGAATGTGTAATATCCCTGCTGGTCAGCAACGGTGTTGCGCGTATCCCCTGAGGCTGCGTTTCGCAGGGTTATCTTGGCTTGGGGCACCACGGCGCCGGTAGCGTCCGTAACAACACCCGTCAGGGTCGCGAAAATTCCCTGGGACCAACCTGTCGCAGCCAATAACATTGTTGCCGCAACGGCGAGCAACACTTTACCCATTTGCTTGCGCATGATTCCCCAATCCTCCAGAAGCGGAGCCCTCCGCCAAGGCGGGAGCCACGCAAAATCTCTACCAGTTTTCTTTCGACTCGAACGTACCGGATCAAGCTGGCGCTTGAATTTCAGACAGCAGCCAAACGGCAGCCATACTAGGGAGCGGCCAACTGGGAGAGCAACGCTAGAACGGTCAAGCTGCACCGCTAGACCGGTTAAGACAATCGATCATATTGAAAACACGATTGTTGTGCCGGTTTCGAAATGGACGCAAAAACGCTACGGACGAACGTTAACCTTCTAATGGGTTGCCACCGCGGCGAGAACAGGCTTTTTTTTCATGGCCGGAGTCATCCTGACCAAGGCGTATGCCGCCGGAAGATGCAGGTTTACTCCGCCGGGACGGCCCCGGAATGTTAATTTTCATCAAGCTGTGACTTCGGGGCGGAGGTGGACGTCAACATAGCTGCATGATTCTCCAATAGAGCAGGCGGGAGATCAGAGTTGGCGGGTCGAGTTGATAATGCCGCGCACGACGATGCCGTGGCGAAGGCATCTGGACTTGTTCTCTACGAGAACGAGATTCTGTCCCATCTAAAGCAGATCCTGGCCAGTAAGGCCTTCCGTGGCAGCCGCCGCTGCCAGGAGTTTCTGTCCTATGTGGTAGAGCGCTCTCTAAGTGGGGAGTACAGCGAAATCAAGGAACGCATGCTCGGCATCTGCATATTCGACAGAGATGCCAACTATGACACAAGCTCCGATTCCATCGTTCGTGTAACAGCAACCGACGTGCGCAAGCGCCTGCTTCGTTATTATGAGGCAGCCCCTGCATCGGCCCTGCGCATTGAGTTACCACCCGGATCGTACATCCCCGAATTTCATCACGTCGCAGCCGACTCGAGAGCTTCCCCACTGCTGGTCGTCGATGCTGGTCTTGAGCGGGACCTGAACGGAATCTCCGGAGACCATGCTTCAGGACACACTCTTGAGGCTGCTTCGGATACCTCGGAGGACCTCGTTGGGTCGACAGAGGCTAATCGGGATACACAATCCCAGACCGGAGGAACACGGCAGCGTTTTCATGCATTCTCGCTTCGCCTGCGATTCGCCCTGTTGGTGGGCTCAGTTTGCCTGGCGTGCCTTGCATTGGGTTGGAGTATTGGCGCCCTCCGTGCCAGGGATGCTGTGCAACCTTTCACCAACCCTCAATACTCCTTTTACAAGGAGTTACTAGGTCCGATTGCCATGGATCCACAGCAGGAAACGACGATCGTGCTGAGCAATCCACGACTGTTTGTTTCTCACCAACGTGATTCGCCGGCCGCAGCGGGCCCAGAGGATGAAGAGAAGGAAGACGGAGAGAAAGAGGTACTGCTTCCGTTATATCTGGCACGTAAGCTCCTGAGCGGGCCGGGCGACACGCAAGCTGCCTTCCCCTCCTACTATCTTGCTTCGGATACAAGGGACTACACCGCAGTCGGGGAAGCCGAAACAGCCTTTGAGCTGCGGAGGTTATTCGACATATTGAATCGCCCCACGAAGTTGACCGAAGCGCGGTTTCTTAATTGGGCGGAAGCTCGCAATCAGCATTTGGTTACGCTCGGGGCCTGCGCTCAAACAAGCGACATGGCTGCCGACTTTGAGATAGGCCGCGGCGCCATACACAACACGCACCCGCAACCCGGAGAACCTTCGCTTTATGAACCTCGGTCCGATGGCAACGGAGCAGAAGATTACGGGCTCATTTGGATGTCGCAGTCGCCATCGGGCTCACGGATGCTGGTCCTTGCAGGGCTTACCGGCACGGGGACTGCCGGTGTAGGCAATTTTTTCAGCGATCCTATTCAAATGAAGCCAATTTTTCAAAGCCTGAAGAGATCGTCTCCCGACGGCTCGATTCCTGCAAACTGGCAGGTTCTGCTCCGGATCACGGCTCGGGATGACGTGCCACTCAAGGTTTCCAAGGTTGCACTTCGCGTGCCGAAACAACTCGATGAGACGTGAACTAAAGTTGGCCGTCTAAGAAGCCACGCTTTAAGGCGATGGTGACCGCGTGGGTGCGGTCATTCGCGCCGAGTTTGGAAAGAATACTTTTCATATGACCTTTGACGGTAGCCTCTGAAAGGTTGAGCTCTGACGCGATGATCTTGTTGGAGTTTCCCATCGCGACTCTGCGGAGTACCGCAACCTCCCGATCGCTGAGCGCGTCTTCGATCATGTGGTCGGCGAGCCCGGCAGCGATTTCCGGTGGAACACGCCGCCGGCCAGCGTCGACAGCTCGGATCGTATCCAGCAACTCCTTGCGCAGCATGTTCTTTAGAAGATAGCCAGAGGCCCCTGCTTTGAGAGCGCGCAAGGCCTGCACATCGCCCTGGTAGGTCGTCAATACAATGAAACGCGCGCTCGAAAACTCGCTGCGGATCGCCGTGATTGCATCAATGCCGTTCATGCCAGGCATCTGCAAGTCCATCAGAGTTACATCCGGACGATGGATACGGAAGAGATCGATAGCCTCTTGTCCGGTGGTCGCTTCGGCCACCAGTTCGATGTCATCCTCGCCGTCAATGACGGCTGCGATTCCCTCGCGCAGAAGGGGATGATCGTCGACCGCGAGAACTCTAATTTTTTTGGTCACGGAACCCTATCCTCCTGAAGTTCCGATTTATGGCAAGCCTGAACCCGGATTTCCTGTACGCGCACCAAGCAACCACCTCGTGTGCGTCAACGCCATCCGACTTCACAGGAAATCCGGGCAGCGGCGCGGATTATGAACGCGGGTGCCGGTTAGCCTCAAGAAGCAAGGCCTACGATATACCCGGCCTGACTCATAGCACAGGCCCAAAAGGATGGGCCGACAACCCTCCTTTCGGAATTGGCCCACTCCTTTGGAGGGCCCGCCTTAAGGTTTGCCCCAGCCGGGTGTTGGCAGCCAGTTATTTATAAAATTCGATATTTTTGGGTCGTTTTCAGGATTGCCAGCTCAGCGGGGGCGGACAAAGGGGTTCTTTATCATTGAGAACGGAATTTCCAGATCTGGAACAGAGTTGAACAGAGGGACATACGGTTTGGGGGCTTCCGAGGGGGTAAAGCGGTTGGCGAAGGTGGCCTGGCCGGGGCCTGGGTCCGGAACTGCCTCTCCCTCCCCACGGCTGGCCCCACGGCTTGCCGGGGCAGGCGGGACAGGGACAGTGGTTGGTTGCGGATGGATGGGCGCAGGGGGGGATTTCTTCTGCGAGGAGCCGGCTTGACGGTCGGGGATGAAATTTTCCATGGCGATGATCATGGAGATGGCCTTGACCTGGCCGGTGATGCTACCTCGGGTCATTTCCGGGCTGAGGTTGGCGATTTCCCAGAGGCGGTCCAGTACTTCTTCGCGGTCCAGGCTCAGTCGGCGCAGTCCGTCAGCCTCTTGCTGGACGAGCTGTTGCTCGACGGCGGCGCGGTGCTCAAGCATGTAGGCGCGAACACGGGGCTTGGATTTGGTGTAGCCGGCGGAGTCGGGGTGGAGGCCGGCAGCTTCGGCGGCTTGACGGTCGGTCATGGCGCCAGAGAGGACCAGGTGGGCAAAGGCTATTTCCTGATCGGTGACGGGGTCGCTGACTTTATTTTTGCGCATAGTGGGCTCCTGAAATTGAGAGAATTTGAGAGAAGCTATGGGTAGAGGTTCCTACTGCTCGGGGGAAGCAGGGTGGGACACATAAAAAATCCCGCCGGGGCGGGATGCTTGGATTGCCTTATTTTGTGACAGGGATCGGGTGTGACACCGGACAGCGGTAAAACTGCCCTTCGCTCGCGCTTAGGCCGAAACTACCGGCAACTGCCGACCAGCGAGCGGTACGCGAGAGCCGCAGGCTGTGCCGAAATCGTCTACTTACAGGATATAACACTGCGGAACCGGATTTGGCCGCCGAGACTCTTTTCTCGGGGGTGGTCAGGGACCCGTCCTCGGGTTCCGCCCCCTATACTTCCTGAAGGTGCAACCATGACAAGGATGGGAAGACCTGTTTGGCGGCTTTGATCTTCGTGCTATCCAGCGCCTTGATCCCGCAACTCGCCTGTGCCCAGACGGTCGAAACAACCACCCATTCCATTGCTGTACCAGCCGTCCATCCTATTACTGGGGTGACGAACCGGCCTTACTCCGCAACGGTGAAGACGACCGTTGTTCAAAAGTTGGCAGACGGAACGACGATTACCAAAGTCAGGACCACCAAGGAGGCTCGCGACTCAGAAGGCAGAACGATGCACCAGATCAACCTCGAGCGGCCCAATGGCGAGCCGGCCATGCTAGATACCTCGGTTTCCGACCCCATCAATCAAACCAGGACCCAGTGGACTGTTTTCCAGCTCCCGGAAGGGTACACAGTAAAGGATGCAACTATGCCAGTGGCAATAGCTCACTAAGTCGCGGATATCGACTGCATGGCGTGAAACATTTCGGTTGCCCGTGCAATGCAATGTCACCGCCGACGTATGCGTTGGGAAACATGGCGACGGGATACGCATTAGGACTGGTCCGCGATCGGCGAAGTGACAGGCCACGCTGCGTAGCTGATGGGAGGAAGAGTGAACGAAAAGAGCTTGAGGCCTGAGATTACAAAGAATATGGTTTGCAAACGCCTCTGGGAGCTAGCGCAGATTGAGCCAGAGCAGACCCGCGGAAGCTTGAAGGGTCAAATTGATTGCTGCGAACAAATGTATCGCCTTTTCAAATTCGAACCTGCGCTGCAACGGCTGAACGAACTGGCAAGCATCGACCCATCCAGGACAAGAGGGCGCAGAACCAGTCAGGACAAAGCCGCGAAGTTGCTGAAGCGAATCGTCTCGTCGCTAAAAACGGATACAAGTAGAGTGCAATAGCAGTGTCATTTTCGAAGAGACAGGTTGAAACGCCCATCAGCAATCAAAAGTTTCGGGACAGACGGAGGTGACATTTTCACGAATGCGACCTCACCTTTAGACGAGGTGTGACTCTTTCTTCTTAAAGTGTCAGGCCCGTCCACGAAACTCGCCCGGCGATCTCTGGCACTTGTCCGTTAAGGTCGTTTCCGTCTGTTTTGCTTCTTTCCATCGTTGGGGTGCTTCCATGAGGAATGGGCTAGTGGCTGAAGAATCGGACCGTCATCCGTGGGCGAGTTCGGCGGCGCAGTGGCTTGGGGTTAAGTGGAACAGCAGGTCCCTCGGCTTCGCTCGGAGCCTGTGACTTTTTTGGTGCACCCCTTCGGAATAATCGGTTTGCTGGGTGGCTGAGGATGTAAGAAGAGGTATGGGTGGCAGTGAGAGCGTAGTTGGTCAAAAGGGTGCGGTTCGTCTTCGTAAGCCAGAACGACGTCAGTTGGCGATGGTAATGCAGTGCGCGGATGATCTAGTGAGAGCGCTTCATCCGGTGCGCACGGTGATGGCGGTGGTGGAGAAGCTGGATGTGAGCGGTTTTTGCGAACCTATCCGAGCCCGTGAGGGGATAGCAGGGCGAGATGCAACCGACCCACGTCTACTGGTGGGTTTATGGCTGTACGCGTGTGTGCGTGGCATAGGTTCGGCCCGGGAGCTGGCGCGTCGTTGCGAGGAGAGTGCGCCGTTTCGCTGGTTGTGCGGCGGAGTAAGTGTAAATCATCGCCTGTTGAGTGACTTCCGTGCCGATCACGCAGACGCATTGGACGGCCTGTTTACGCAGGTGCTAGTGACGTTGGTGGACAAGAAGCTAGTGCGTGTGAGCCGCATCAGTCAGGATGGAGTGCGGATTCGTGTCAGTGCCGGGAGCAGCAGTTTTCGCCGGGAAGAACGATTGCAGAAACTGTTGGTGCAAGCTCAGCAGCAAGTGTTGGAGTTGCGTAAGCAGCTGGAATCGCCGACACAATCGGCGGCTGTGACGGCGCGGCAGAGGGCGGCGCGTACACGAGCGGCGGAGTCGCGACAACAGCGGTTGGAGCAGGCGATAGCGCAGTTGCCGGAACTGAAGAACAAACAGGCCGAGGCGGCCCAGAGGGCAGGGCAAGGCAAGTGTGGGGACCAGATTCGAGCCCGTCAGCCGCGGGTAAGCACCACGGATGCGGCCACGCGGGGGATGAAGATGGCTAACGGTGGTTTCAACCCCGCGGCAAACGTGCAATTGGCCACCGACACTGAGAGCCGCGCCATTTTGGGGGTGGAAGTCAGTAACGAGGGTTCCGATTCGGCTGGGTTGAGTGAACCGATGCGTCAGCAAGTGGAACAACGGACTGGTGGCAAGGTGGAACAGCACCTAGTGGACGGCGGGTATTTGCGCATGGAGGACATCGTCGATGCCCACCAGCAAGGGGTGGAGTTGTTCGTGCCCCCCAAACCGGCCAGAAACCCGCAGAACCGGGGGCACGAGTTAGAACCCAAGCCAGGCGATTCGGAAGCGATTCGGGCCTGGAAGCAACGCATGGGAAGCGAAGAAGGCAAGAAAATCTACAAGCAAAGGGCCGCTACCACCGAGACAGTAAACGCTGAATTACGAACCTATCGCGGGCTGGCGCCGTTGACCGTACGTGGCCTCAACAAAATCAAATGTGTGGCGCTGTGGTGCGCCTTGGCTTACAACCTGACCCACTTCAGCAAGGCACTTCTCAGCTAAAACCGGGCTGATGCAGCAAAACAGAAGAATCTAGCACTCTAGGACAATTCCTACCATGCAGAACTGTACTGTGGTCTGATTGCCGCTTGGCAATCAGACCACAGCAAAACATGCTCCATCCTCGTTGCCTTAAAACCAGCTGGCATTAAGTCACAAGCTCTCGGGATGACAAAGTTTGGAGAGGTGCTTCCATGATGAATTGGCTAGTGGCTGAAAGAATCGGACCGTTAGCCGAGGACGAGCGGCAGGCAGAGCGCAAAGATGGCGATGGCGAGCTTCTTCAAGCCAGGGTTCCCTTTCCGCTTCAGAGTAGGAGAATGGTCGACTCTGTTGCTTTAGCATTGCCAGCGCTAAAGCGCATGATCGGAGTCGAGACTCTTTCACAGAGCGCTAAAGCGCTCCTTCCCCCGCATAAATGCGGGGGCTCCCACCAGCATCCGTTCGCGCTGCGTGGCAGTTATAGCTACATGGTTCATAATTACATTTCATACGGAGTAAGGCCACGATGAATCGACGGAGTTTTCTGCAATTGTCCACCGCAGCAGCAGCATTGCCTTTGCTGACGCAATCCCTCTGGCCGGAAGCTGCCCAGCATCTTCCGATCGGGCTCCAGCTTTCTACGCTGGTCAAACACAAGGTCGACCAAGCGGAGCTGGTGAGCAACCTGCAACAGATTTCGGCGATCGGCTTTCAGGAGGTTGAGCCCTGGCATGCCGCCTACACCATTCCGGCAGAACAGCTGCGCAAAGACATTACCGACGCCGGTATGACGGTCTCAAGCGGCCACTTTGAGTATGCCGATCTGACGACCGATTTCACAGGCCAGATGAACTATGCCAAGGCGCTAGGCCTCAAATGGGTGGTCTGCCCCATGCTGCCGAAGTCGCAGTGGATGTCGGCGGAAGGATTTCACACCGCGGCAAAGCAGTTTAACGACTGGGCCAAACAAGTGAACGATATGGGCATGCAATTTGCCTTCCACAACCACGATTACGAATTCCGCAAGTTCGATGGCGTTACGGGTTACGACATCCTGTTGAAGGAGACCGACCCCAAGCTGGTGTACCTGGAGATGGATTGCTATTGGATTACCCAGGCGGGGTACGATCCAGTGCAGATGCTGAACCGGCTTGGCCGTCGGGTGCGCATGCTCCACATTAAAGACCGCAAGCCGGGGTTTCCGCCGTCCAACGATATGAGCGACAGCTCGGCGCACTTCACCGAGGTCGGGACCGGAACCATCAACTGGCCTGCTGTTCTTGCGACCGCCAAAAAGCTCGATGTAGAGCACTATTTCATCGAGCAGGACCGGATCCAAGGTTCGGCGATCGACAGCCTCCGCGCCAGCTATAGCTATCTGCGAAAGGAGCTGGCGTAACGCGGGGAAAATGATAGGTAACAGTCAAGGAACGATACCGCCGCTGTACTCAAACACTTGCGCCCTTTGGGACGGTTAGGGCGGCTTCGCAATTACCTGGGGAGCTGTTAGGGGGAAGGGCGCACTGCAGGTCCCTCGGCTACCCCGGATTTCCTGTTGGTATTCATGGCGTTGGCGAGCTCCATGCGGCTTTCCTTAATGAAAGCCGCGCACGTGGCGGTGTCCAGTCTAGCGTGGCAGGAAATCCGGGTACGCTTCGGGATGACAAACTGGAGGGTGGCGCTTCACCTTGGCAGTGGTGAAGGTGGATGGACAGAGTGAACAGTAACGAGGTCCTCTTCAAGAAGAGATGATGGTCACGGCTCGCGAGCGGCGCTTGAAGGTGGAACTGGAAGTCCCTCCACGGCAAGCCGGGGTAGGCGGGATGACAAAGTGGAGGGTGGCACTTCAGCGTCGCGTAAAGAGTCGCACTTCGATCCATCGGGCTTTAACAGGCTGCGGAAAAAGGCTACATCGCTTTTCCTCGCACCGGCAACGAACGCTGGGGTGCCCCATTCAAGCCGTTCTTTGGCTTGAGTGGGATACCACAGCGTTCAACGTGCCTTCTTTTCATACGAGCGAAGCAGAGGGATCGGCTGACGAACGAGTTTTTCCGCAGCCTGTCAAGCCCGGAAACCGAGTCGAAACAAAGAGAAATCAATCCGCGGACGTAACGTAACAGCCCCGCAGGGGCGGCTGATAGTAGCCCAGGATGAAATCCTGGGTAGGATCAACAAAAATGATCTAGTCCCGAAGGGACGGCTGAGAATGTCCCAGGATGTAATCCTGGGAAACCTCGTTCTGCAAAGTCCGGCAAACCCAGGACTTGCGTCCTGGGCTACTATCAGCAGACCTGTCCAAATTAAGTTTTAGGAAGAGGCGGAAGTCGGTCTAGGTTAGGAATGAGTTTTAGCAAATTCATTTCTGCTAGGAGGACATCCGCCTTGAATCGAGTATGCAGTATTTTTTCGCAGCTTTTGCAGCTATTTCCGCGCAGCGAATTTGAGCTGGCGGTGCATCAGCACCAAGCCGAGCGTCACGCTCGTGGTTTTAGCAGTTGGGGCCAGATGGTGGCCATGTTGTTCTGCCAGATGGGCCGGGCGCAGTCCTTACGAGAGATTTGCGGTGGGCTGGCGGCTTGCGAAGGCAAGTTGCGACACCTGGGAGTGTCTGAGAGCCCGAAGCGCTCTACGTTGGCCTACGCCAACGCGCATAGGCCCTGGCAGTTGTACCAGACGGTGTTTGGGCAATTGCTGGATAAGTGTCAGCGGGAGGTGAGGGGGAGCAAAAAGTTCCGGTTTAAGAATAAGCTGCTGAGCTTGGATGGCAGTGTGATTGACCTCAGCGCGACCATGTATGACTGGGCCAAATTTCGCCAGACCAAGGGCGGAGTGAAGTTGCACTTGTTGTTAGATCACGATGGATATTTGCCCAAGTATGCCGTAATCGAGCCTGCCAGGAAGGCTGAAATCAAGGTGGCGCGCAAACTGCCCTTGGAGCCCGGAACCATTCTGGTGTTTGATCGCGGGTATACCGATTACAAGTGGTTTGCCAGGTTGACCAAGCAGGGGGTGTACTTCGTTACCCGGCAGCGGTGGAACGGCTATTACAGGGTGGTCAAGCAGCGAAAAGTACCCCAGCATGGCAACATCCTGGCTGACCAGTGGGTGTTGTTGGGCCACCGCAGTTACCGCACCGGGGTGGCGGTGCGAAGGGTGGTAGTGCGTGACCCGGAAACGGATAAACAGTTTGAGTTTTTGACCAATCACCCGGGGTTTGCTGCCAGCACCATCGCGAAAATCTATCGCGAGCGCTGGCAGATCGAAGTCTTTTTCAGAGCTCTCAAGCAGTCCTTGCGCATCAAGACCTTTGTGGGGACGAGTGCCAACGCTTTGAAGACACAGATTTGGACGGCCCTGATCGCCATGTTGGTCTTGAAATATTTGAAGCTGAAGTCCAGCTACGGTTGGTCGCTCTCCAATCTAGTGGCCTTGTTGCGCCAGCAGTTGTTCGTGTACCGGGATCTGTGGACTTGGTTGAATGATCCCTTTGAACCGCCGCCGGCCTTGCAAGGACTTCACGATCAACTTCCACTGACGTTTTAACGCCTTCTTTTTCAATCCATTTCTTTAGGACAGCTGAAATTCTTGCCAATTCACCGAGCGCCGGTCAATCCGCTACCTTCGGGAGCTTCTATCGAAAGCAATTTGGACAGCACACACCTAAGATCTTCCGCTTCGCTACCCCAACCTGGTTTCCCAATCCTGGTCGCGGCATTCGTTTGTCCAATAAAATCAACACACCAGAGTCGACCAAACACCTAATTTGGACAGCTCTGACTATCAGCCGCCCCTGCGGGGCTGTTACGTTGCCGTCTGAGGATCGGCAAACGCGCGCAGCGGTAATGGAGGAACGCAGGGAAGGAGTTCGACCGGAGAAGCGCGCACTCACACAATCCGTAGGCGAAGCGATCCAGCTAGTTCCCCTACCCTTCTTCCACATCTTTTTCTGCTAGGTGCTCTGGACGGCAAGACTGAGCCGTAATACCGTCCTAAGTAGGAGTCACAGCTACTCGAGAACGGTCGTCGCAAGCATCGGCGCGTGGCTCGGGCCTTGCAGGAAGACGATCAGCTGGCTAACACATCCTTCCCCTAAACAACTTAGGGGGGCGGGAAAAATAAAAATTTGGCCACCTTGATAAAACAAAGGACTTAGCCGCCAACACGACGGGAACATCGCATTCCTGAAACCCAACGCCAAACCCAGGGCTGCCGCCCCTGGCACGCCCCAAGGGGCGGACAAGCAGATCTTTCTCATCCTCTGCACTACTCAGCTCTGCGGCGCGGGCACCTCTTCCGGCGAGTCGGCCCGCTTTGCCGCATGATCGCGCCGTAAGACTGATTCTGAACAAAGCGAGACCAATCCTCAGACGGCAACATAACAGCCCCGTGGAGCCTGCCCTGCCTGCCCCGGCGTGCCGTGGGAGCTTGCCGAACGGGGGTGGCTCATAGTAGCCCAGGATGAAATCCTGGGACGCCCTGCGTCGGGACTTAATTCTGAACCGGCGGTTTCACGCAGACTCTAAAGCCCCGCTTCAAGAACCCCGCGGCTAAAGCCGGAAGAGAATAGTCCTACGCGCGCTGCTCGGCTTGAAAGCCCAGCCCCCGCAATTTGGACAAGTCTGAGGAACGATACTCGCTGTACTTAAATCAGTTGCACCCTTGGGCAGCCCAGGGTATGGCTTGGTTGTGCCCTGTGCCAACAACTTCAAGGGCGTGAGGCGGTGAAGCTGCGTAGCAGTTATCGGCGCGAAACCCGGCCAAGCCTCGAACGATAATCAAAAACCTCTATGTTTCTTGTGCGACAGCACAATAAACATAGAATGAGCCTCAACCCGAGTCATGCGGCGGATCGGCTTTACCCCAGCCGCCTCCCCCGGGCGTCTCGAGGTGGAATCTGTCTCCTTTCGCAACACGATGACTGCATTTTCCGGGCAGCTCTTCTTGGTTGTCGCCCATGGTCAGCCACGCGCATCCCGCCGCGCCTTCTTGGCCGCCCTGCAATCCATAAGGCCGCAACTTTCTTCGTTCCGCCAGCAGAGTCACCTGGGCATCGGCGAGTAGCTCGACTTCCCGAATCAATCCATCGCCGCCGCAATATTGGCCCGCGCCGCCCGATCCGTAACGATATGCGTAACGGTGGACACGGAATGGATAGGCATACTCCAAAGCCTCGATGGGGGTGTTCAGCGAATTGGTCATGTGCGTCTGCACGCCAGAGATGCCATCGAGTCCGGGGCGCGCGCCCATGCCACCTGCCGCTGTCTCGTAGTAGGTGAAGGGCTCGCCCGTGCGCGGATCGAGACCTCCAATCGTCAAATTGCTCATGGTGCCGGCGCTTGCTGCCGGCACGCGCGCCGGAACCGCCTGCGCCAGAGCCCGCAGCAACACGTCCACAATGCGCTGCGAGGTTTCGACGTTGCCGCCGGCGACCGGCGCCGGGGGTAACGCATCCACAATGCTCCCCACAGGAGTATGCAATGTGAGCGGCCGCAGAATGCCCGCGGTTGCGGGCGCATCTTCTCCCAACAGGCAGCGCAGCATGTAGAAGCACGCCGAGAGCGTGATGGCGCGGACCGCGTTCACGCTACCCGCAACCTGTGCGGAGGAGCCGGCAAAATCCACATCCAAGGCCGCGGCCTTGGGGTCGAAGCGGAGGCGAACAGCAATCTTGCGCAAGCCTTCGGTTACACCATCGTCATCCAGCCAATCCTCAGCGCTGAAATCACCGGCCGGCATGCTGCGCAACTCCGCCCGCACCAGGCGCTCGGAATAATCGAGCAGCTCTTCGATCAATGCCTGCAGCTTCGATTCACCGTACTTCTCTACTAACTGGAGCACGCGCTGTTGGCCGACGCGGCAAGCTCCGATCTGCGACTCCAGGTCGCCCTCGCGTTCTTTGGCGGTGCGCACGTTCAGCAGAATCAGGTTCAGCATCTCGCGATCGACTCGGCCGCCGCGCACGATTCGGATGGGCGGGATGCGAATGCCTTCCTGGAAAATTTCGTTGGCAGGTCCCATCGATCCAGCGAATGTTCCTCCCACGTCCGCATGGTGGGCGCGATTCGAAACATAGAAGGCAGCCTGGTCCTGCCCGGGCAGAAAGACCGGCAGCACCATGGTGATATCCGGCAGATGCGTTCCACCGGCAAAGGGATCATTGAGGATGGCGATGTCCCCGGGCGCAAATGCAATCGCCGCGACTGCTGCCTGCACCGACATAGGCATGGAGCCGAGATGCACCGGCATGTGATCGCCCATGGCGATCACCCGCGCCTGGGCATCGAAGACGGCGCAAGAGTAGTCTCGCCGTTCCTTTATGTTGGGTGAGAGAGCCGTGCGCCGCAGGGCTGCACCCATCTCCTCGGCAATGGAGTGCACCGCGCTTTGAAAGATCGCCAGTTCGACGGGATCGGCAGCCGCAAAGCTCATGCGCGCTCCTCCTCTGCAATGGAGATGACGAGATTGCCGACGCCATCCACCTGCGCACAGCAACCGGGGGGCAATGCGGTGGCCGAAGTATATTCGGTAATCATCGCGGGCCCGTGGATGGCGTCTCCAGGAACCAGGCCTTCGCGCCGGTAGTGGCGCGTGGGCAGGAATTTGCCTTCGAAGTGTACCGGGCGCTCCGCATAGCAGGCGGCACTGCCATCGCCCGGCACGGGCTCACGATAGGCCGGCGCGTAGGGCTCACCGGGCGCGATCATGCGCAGCCGCAGATTCACAATCTCTACCGGCTTCGCCACGTCGCAGAATCCGTAACGCTGCTGATGCAGCCGATGAAAGGCTGCTATGGATTGCGCCGGCGACTGCTTTTGGAAAGGAACATTCAGTTCGTATCCCTGCCGCCGGTAGCGAACGTCCACCGTGCACTGGGCTACACCCTGCAGGCCTTCCGCAGCGAATTCGGTGACGCCGCGCTGCTCAAGTGGGGCGAAGCTGTCTGCGAGAGTCTCGATCGCATCGCCCGGCAACATCACCGTGCGGGAATAATCGCGCACCGCATCGGCGAGCAAAATACCAATCGCTGACAAGGCGCCAGGCATGGCGGGAACCAGCACGGTGGGAATGCGCAGAGCACGGGCCAATGAGCAGGCATGCAGGGGTCCTCCACCACCAAAGGCCACCAGGGTGAATTGCCGCGGGTCGTGCCCGCGCTCAACAGAGATCACGCGGATGGCTTTCTCCATTTGCGTCTCCACTACGCGGAGGATTCCGGCTGCGAACTCTTCAGCGTCGGCGAGAGGTCCCTTTTGCTCGCGCATGATCTGCTGCGGCGCGCGCTTGATCGAGCCGCACTCCTCCGCCCAGAAAGCTATCCTGGTCAAGCCGGCCCAGCAGAAAGTTCGCGTCGGTAACGGTGGGCATGGTTCCGCGGCCAAAACAGATCGGCCCCGGCTGCGCGCCTGCCGACTCAGGTCCTACGCGCAACATGCCGCCGGCATCGAAGCGGGCAATCGATCCACCTCCAGCCCCAGCGGTATGAATGTCAAGCATGGGCATGCTTACCGGCACACCGGCGACCATCGACTCGCGCGTCAGTTGCGCGCCGCCGGTGGCCGCATCGGAGAGGAAGACATCGGTCGATGTGCCGCCCATATCGAAGCCGATGATGCGCTCGAAACCGGCCCAGCCAGCCACATGGCACGCGCCGATGACCCCGCCCGCGGGGCCCGACAACACCGTGCGCACCGGCTCCGGCGCCGCGCTCCGCGCCGAGATGATGCCGCCTGAGGACTGCATCACATCCACGCGCCCGCTCCGGATTTCCTGCACGTAGCCCTGTTCGTGACCGCGTGTGCGGCTTTCATTAAGGAAAGCCGCATGGGGCTCGACAACGCCACTAAGCTCCACAGGAAATCCGGGGCCGTCGTGATGGCTGGAGACGCTCTGCTGCAGATGCAGCAAATAGTCTTGCATTCTGGGCGCGAGATACGCGTTGACCACCGTGGTGGATGCCCGCTCATACTCCCGGAACTCCGGCAGAATGCGGTGTGAGGCGGAGATGGGCAGGCCGAGACGGCCCAGGGCTGCTTCCACGCGCCGTTCCGTCTCCGGATTGGCAAATGAAAACAACAGCGAGATTGCGACCGCCTCTGCCCCGCTGCCGTGTATCTCGTTCACCAGGGACTCCAACTCTGCTTCTGTCGGCGAGCGCAGGATTTCCCCTTCGGCGCTGACTCGCTCCGGCACGCCGAAGCGCAGCGGGCGGGGCACCAGGCATACCGGCAAGGGCACAAACCAGTCGTAGAGCTTGCTTCGCGTCTGGCGGCCAATGGCAATGGTGTCCTCGAAGCCCGCCGTGGTCACAAACGCCACCCGCGCACCTTTCCTCTCTAACATGGTGTTTGTTCCCACGGTAGTGCCATGGCGTACGTCGAGAGCCTTGCCTACGCTGATGCGCGCCAGGCCATCGAGCACAGCCTGCGCAGGATCGGTGGGCGTGGAGAAGACCTTCAGAACCTGGAGTGAGCCGCCTGCGAGATAGACGCAATCGGTAAACGTGCCACCGGTGTCGATCGCTACGCGCAAGTCGTCCTTCTCCTATCGCAGAGCACTTCTTCTGTAGGTTACATGCGCCGCCACTGAGGCGTGCTGGGGTTTGACCATCTTCACAGGGCGCGGCGTGCTTCAGAGTTCGTCACTCGCACCGGTTGCCCGTTCAGGAAAGCGAGCGCGTTCTCCACGCTTTGGCGGTAGAACTCCGTCCAGGTTTCGCGCACGCCATAGCCTAGATGCGGGGTCAATACCGTGTTGGGCGCACGGCGCAGCGGATGACTCAATGGCAGCGGTTCACGGTCATAGACGTCGAGCGCCGCAATGATGCGACGCGCTTGCACAGCCTCGAGCAGCGCGGCCTCGTCGACGATCGGACCACGAGAGGTATTGATCAAGATCGCGCCCGGCTTCATCCGAGAGATGCCGGAAGCATCAATCAGCCCGCGCGAGCGCGGTGACAACACCAGATGAATGCTGACCGCATCGGATCGCGTCAGGAGTGCCTCCTTTGAAACCAAAACAGCGCCTGCCGCTTGCGCCTTCTCTTCGGTCAGGTTCTGGCTCCATGCAAGAACGGTCATATTCAGAGCCCGGCAATAGCTCGCCATGAGCGAGCCTAGACGGCCAAGACCGATGATCCCAATGGTCTTTCCCGCCAAGCTGATGCCGACCGGCAAGCCCTCCTGGAATCGCCCGGCGCGGATGTTCGAGTCGGCAGCGGGGATCGCTCGCGCCGCTGCCAGGAGCAAGCCAAGCGCCAACTCCGCAGTGGCGCCCTGGCTGGCTGCTCCGCCGGCCGTGTTGCACACAAGCACGCCTCGTGCCGTGCAGCAAGCTGTGTCGAGCGAAGCATTGTGTGCCCCGGTCATGCCGAGCATGCGCAGCCTGGGCAAGCGGTTGATGAGCGAGGCTGGTAGCGGCGTGCGCTCGCGCATCGACAGAACAATCTCGAAATCTGCCAGCTTTCGAGCGGCATCGTCTTCATCATCGAACGGCTGAGCAAAAAAGACGACTTCGGCGCGCGCCAAGAGTGGCGACCAGTCTGCGCTCTCCCGCGCCACACCTTGCCAGTCATCCAGCACTGCTACTTTAGTCATTCTGTCTCCTTCTTGCGCCGCGCTGGTTTCGCCCGCGTCGGCCTCATCGCAGAACTCCATAGGAACTGGACGGGGACTCACGCTCTTATGGCATTCATCCTGGGCACTTCGGCGCGCAGCTGAGCGACGGCATGGGACATCTCTTCCACAGCCGTGTTGCCAAATCCCAGGATAAAACCCTGGCGGGGCACCGAGCTCAAATAGGACGACGAGAGAGGCCACAGCCAAAGCCCTTTGCGCGCCGCCCGGATGGCAATCTCCCGATCACTCAACCCCTTGGGCAGCGTCACTGACAAATGCATGCCGGCTTGCGAGCCGTGAACCTCCAACCGCGAACCGAATTGGTCGCGGATATTCTCGACCAGCGCTGTTCTTCGTTCGCTGTAAAGCAAGCGCATGCGGCGGATGTGGCGGGCGAAATGTCCTTCGCGCATGAAGTCTGTGATCACTTCCTGATGCAAGTAGGGCGGGAAGATGTCCATGGCGATTCGAACGGCAATAAAGTGGTCCACCAAATCCGGCGGAATCACGATGTACCCGAGACGCAAGGAGGGAAAGAGAACCTTGCTGAAGGTTCCGATGTAAATGACGCGAGCATTACGATCCAGCCCCTGCAAAGACGAGATGGGCATGCTTTCAAAGCGGTACTCACTGTCATAGTCGTCCTCAATGATCCACGATCCCGCACTCTGGGCCCAATTTAGTAACTGCATGCGGCGCGATGCGCTCATCGTTGATCCAAGAGGATATTGATGGGAAGGCGTAACATAGGCAGCCCTCGCCTTGGGGCATTGGTTGATTGCAGCGGATACATTCATACCGTCCTCGTCCACAGGAACAGGAACCAGACGGCACCCCGCGCCCTGGAAGACGCTGCGCGCAAGACGGTACCCGGGTTCCTCCATCCAAACCGGGCTTCCGTTGCCAAGGAGAACGCGCGCCGCAATCTCGAGGGCCTGCTGGGAACCGGCAACCACCATTACCTGGCTGGGATCGCAGCGGACCGCCCTCGCCGTTCGCAGGTAGGTGCAAATGGCCTCGCGACAGGTTTCAGAACCCCGCGGATCAGTGTTGTGGATCGCAGTGAAGCGTGGGTTTTTTGAGTGACGCGTGATGAGGCTCGACCAAATCGGAAACGGAAAGTGGTCAAACGACGGCTGATGCACGCTAAACGCTCCCCAGCCTCCAGCCCACGGCGGCCGCTCAAATCTGGTCAGCAACAAAGCCCGACGTGCAACCGGACGCGGACCTGAGCCCGCCTGTACCGGTTGTGGTGTGTTCTGTTCGCAGATGGTCAGGCTTTCGGGCAGAGACTCGGATACGAACGTTCCCGCGCCTTTGCGGCTCTCGAAATATCCCTCAGCCAACAACTGCGCGTAAGCATTGAGAACCGGAATGCGGGATATCCCCAGCTCTACACTGAGCGTGCGGGAGGACGGCACACGCTGGCCCGGCCGCATATTGCCACCGACAATGACTGACAGAAAGCCGTCGTAGACCTGCTTGTGAAGAGGTTTAGAAGCTTTTCTGTCAACGGCGATAACCGGGGCGATCGCTTCGGATACTTTAGCCATAGCCTCATGCTAGTGGCTATAACGATCAAGGGGCAAGTGGTTAGTTTTATAGACCACATGGCTACTCATCAGACGCCAAACAAAATGACCGACCAACAAGCAGGAGCAGGGCGGGCGAATTATCCTAAAACTCATACCAGAGGCTCATCATTGAACGGCATTTATGGCTGGATAGCTGAAGCCTCGGGCGAACAGAAACGCACGCTGCTTGCGGCGTTTTTGGGCTACATGCTCGACAGCATGGATGTAATGCTCTACGCGCTGGTGCTGGGCCAGGTACAGCGTGAGATGCATCTTTCCGCGGCCCTGAGTGGGGCCATGGTGTCGGCCACGCTCATTGCCGCCGCTGCCGGCGGGGTGGGCTTCGGCTGGTTTGCCGACCGGTTTGGCCGCGTGCGCGCGCTTATTTGGAGTGTGCTGATTTATTCCGTGGGCACAGCGCTGTGTGGTTTCACCCAGACAGCCACGCAACTGATGCTCTGCCGTGTGCTGCTTGGCCTCGGCATGGGTGGGGAGTGGGCCTCAGGCGCCGCCTTGGTCGCCGAAACCTGGCCGGCGCGGCACCGCGGCAAAGCGCTTGCGTTGGTGCAAAGCGCATGGGCGGTTGGCTACGCAATGGGTGCGGCCGTGGTCGCGCTGGTGATGCCGCGCTTCGGGTGGCGGGCCGTGTTCTTCGCCGGCATTCTACCCGCCTTGGTTTCCCTATGGGTACGGCGCGGGCTACGAGAACCGGAGGTCTGGCGCCAAGACCCGACGCCACCGATGCCGCCGCACCCACCCAGGCCGCGGGTGCCCATCGGCCGCCTCTTCCGCGGCACGTTGGGCTACAGCATGCTTGTCTGCGCCAGTATGAATGCCGCCGCGCTCTTCGCGTGGTGGGGACTGTTTACCTGGCTGCCTCGTTTTCTTTCCATGCCTGTCGCCGAGGGTGGCCGGGGCCTTAGCATTATGCAAACCTCTGGATGGACGATCGTGATGCAGACGGGCACGTTCCTGGGCTATATCTCTTTTGGATATCTGGCCGACCGCTTCAGCCGCAAATACACCTATATTGGCTTTCTTGTAGTGGCCGCACTGCTGGTGCCGGTGTTTGCGTTCGTGCGCAATCCAAATGCTCTGCTGGTCATCGGCCCGCTGGTTGGCTTTTTTGGGACCGGCTACTTCAGCGGCTTCGGCGTGATTTCGAGCGAACTCTTCCCTACCGCTCTACGTGCCTCGGCCATGGGTTTTGCCTACAACATCGGCCGGGTGTTGAGTGCCGCCGCGCCATACCTCATCGGCCGGGTCTCGGAATATGCAGGGCTCAACTGGGCGCTCTGCATCACGTCGGCCGCTTTTCTTGTCGCCGCCCTCATTGCGACGGCGTTACGTCCGCCAGCAACGCAGGTTCTCACTTAGGCGAACTTTTGAGCTCCACTTTGTATCGTTTGGCAGCCGATTCTATCCGCTTCCATGCCTCCCGGCGCTCGGCCTCGGTGACGCCCTCCACCTGGTTGAAGCGCGCTGCAGCGTTGCGCACATGCGAGGCGTTCTCCAGCGGCTCTTTGCGTTGTTTGGGAAAAGCGTACTTCGTTGCAGGGATGCGATCGCGTGCCGCCTCGTTTAGTTTTGCCATTAGATTTCCTCCCCCGTCTACATTTCGTTTTGACGCGAGTGCGGCCAGCTTGGTTGGATGTTCCGGGTTACGAGCAGATGCTCCGGTGAAGCGATTGCGCTATTCGAGGCGCAGGGTATCGAAAGGGCGGCCCAGCTCCGAGCAAAGAGCTTCCACCGCTAACTGATGGTCAGAGCGGTCGGGCAGGCCGGAAACCGTAATGGAACCGATGACGCCAGCGCCCGATACGCGGATTGGAACACAGCCGCCATGAGCAGCATAGTCGGCAATCGCCAGCCCGTAGCGATCAAAGAGGTTGGATTTTTTCTCCTCCAGCTCCAGCCTGACCGCGTAGGAACTGCGATGAAATCGAGCGGTCACATTGCTCTTGCGGCGGATCCACTCCACATTGTCGGGGGTGGTCCCGGCTAAGGCGGCATAAAACAGCGGCTGGGCGAAGCGTCGCACATCTACCACGAGGCTCAGCTTGCGGGCGATGGCCAGCGCACGCACATGAGACCCCAGCCTCCAGGCCGTTTCTTCATCAAAGCTGGAGAACTGGAGCTCCTGTTCCTGAACTGCGATGCGGGCGAGATCGTCGGCTGTTGACATGATTATGGACAGGATACTCCAGCAGTCATCGATGGCCGTAGCGCGGAGTGGGTGGAGAAGCCGATTCCTGATTTCGATTGATTAACGAATATTTCTTCTGATACATCTTTGAGGCCGGCTAATCGGAGGCCCTTATGCAATCGATCTCAAATCTGTTCCAGGCCTTCCTTGCTTGACGATTTTTCTGATTTCGATTATCTGTGGTCCAGCGGCCGGAAAAGGGCAGGAACTCTCGCCTGCCGCTGCTGGCCGCGGCCCAACAGTCGTGGTCGACGCCTGGTTTAACAGCCAGCAGCGGACCAACGCGGCCGGGCAGTTGGAGTACTTCCATTACAAATGGAATGATGTCAGTAATAGTGGCTTTTCTCTGTTTGGTGGCGTCTTCCACAAATACGGCTTGGCCACGGATACGCTGTACAACGCGCCAACCGTGGCCAAGCTGAAGAGCGCACAAATCTACATCATTGTGTCTCCCGACATCCCGGCTAAGAATCCGCACCCGCACTACGTACAGCCGGAGGACGCCCGGCAGGTTGCCGAATGGGTGAAGCAGGGAGGAGTGCTGCTTCTTATGGCGAACGATCCTGCCAACGGGGAGATAGAACATTTCGATCTGCTTGCCGATATCTTCGGCATCCACTTCAACCCGGTGCTTAGCCATCACGTGATTGGAGACAACCACGAAATGGGCCGGATTCCGGTGGCCGGCAATGGTCCGGTGTTCCAGCATCCGCACATCTTTTTCATGAAGGACACCTGCACTCTATCGCTCAAAGCACCCGCGGTTTCTGTGCTGCAGGACCGGGGAGATATCTTGATGGCCACGGCGAAATATGGCAAGGGCACGGTTTTTGCTGTGGCCGATCCATGGGTCTACAACGAATACACGGATGGGCACAACCTTCCCCCGGAGTATGACAACCTTGCCGGAGCAGAAGAATTGGTCCATTGGCTTGTGAACCAAGTCCCGCGTGGGACGCGCTCCCCCGCCAAAGCAGCGCCGCAGTAGTATTCGCCAAACGAGCCGGCTACTCTTACCCTTGGTGAAGGAGAACACATGCAGACCTATCTCTTGGCCGACCCCACGCGCTATCCGCACATGACCACAGCGGAGCTTCGGGAGACATTCCTGATGGACTCTTTGTATGAGCCGGGGGCGCTCCATCTGGTTTATGTCGATCTGGACCGAACCATCGTGGGCATCGCGGCGCCGGCGGGGGAGCCACTTTCTCTGCCGGCAGATGCCGATCTGCGAGCGGAGTACTTCACTGAACGCCGCGAGTTGGGAGCCTTGAACATTGGTGGAAGCGGCTCCATCCAGGTGAACGGCAAATCCTATGGTCTGGAGAATCTTGATTGCCTGTACATCGGCCGAGGCAATGCCGAGATCAGCTTTCAATCGAAGGATCTCTCGTCACCGGCTATCTTTTATCTTCTTAGCTATCCGGCGCATACAGCTTATCCGGTAGCCCTGGTAAGAAAAGAGGAAGCCAGCCCGACGACTATTGGCAGCGCCGAGACCTGCAACCTGAGGACGGTATCCAAGTACATCTATCTTGGCGGCGTCAAGAGCTGCCAGCTGGTGATGGGGGTGACCCACCTGCATGCGGGCAGCGTCTGGAACACGATGCCGCCACACACTCACATGCGACGCTCTGAGGTCTATGTTTACTTCAATCTCGCTCAGGATGCGGCCGTGTTTCACCTGATGGGGCCGCCAGCAGAGACACGCCATATCCTGATGAAAGACTTTCAGGCAGTGGTTTCTCCCGGCTGGTCAATCCACGCCGGAGTGGGTACACGAGCCTATAGCTTTTGCTGGGGGATGGGTGGAGAAAATCAGGACTATGCGGACATGGACGCCGCTCCGATAGCCAAGCTGCGCTAGCTTGTATTTCTCAGCGCTGTCCCTTCCTCTGCATTCCACCAGGGCGACCCGTAACCAATTTTAGCTGCAAACGCCAGATTACTTTGTGGCCAGAGCAGTCCCCCAGAAGCGGCAGCGGAAGTATCGAAACGGTACTGTATACCTAAAAAAGCCGTGAAGGAATACTGAGCCCTACTGCCCTCAGCAGCACATCGGCCTGGACCAAGTGCGGAACGGATGATACTAAGCCGCGCGGGGCAGGCAAGCAGACGACAATTTGTGTCCTAGCAAGACTGCGCGGCGCCTCGATCGCGGCCTTGCATGTGCACGCAATACGCAACCTCATCAGCCGCCGCCGTTGAGCGGAAGGAAGCTTGTTATGTCCCTGAATCTGCGTCGCGCTTTACACGCAGCTTCTGTCAGTGGAGTCGCCGTTCTGCTGATGGCTTGCGGAAGTAACAGTGGTTCGAACCCGGCGCCTTCTGCGTTAACCGTTTCTGTGACTGGGGCGGCCACTGTGACCCTCGGTTCGACCGCGCAATATGCAGCTACCGTTACCGGCTCGTCGAACCCGGCGGTGAGCTGGTCAGTGAATCAGACGGCCGGCGGCAATACACAGCTGGGAACAATCTCTGCCGCCGGTCTCTATAACGCACCCGCCTCCATGCCCACCTCGTCCACCATCACCATCGCAGCGGTCAGCGCCGCCAACTCCTCTATCTCAGGCGTTATCGAAGTTGTGCTGAAGGCGGCGCCGGCGAGCGTCGCAACCAAGGTTACAGTTACCGGCCCCGCAACCGTCAGCCTGGGAACTACCGGTCAATACTCCGCCGCCGTTGCCGGCACATCTAACCAGTCGGTTACCTGGTCGATCAATAACGTGGCTGGCGGCAATAGCACCGTTGGCACCATTTCGGCGACCGGCCTCTACACCCCTCCGGCGGCGGTCCCCACGACTAACACAATCATGATCACCGCGACCAGCGTGGCGACTCCCACTGTCTCCGGGACTCTTGATGCCAGCATTGCGGCTTCGGCCCCGGCTCCGGCTCCGGTGACCACTTCGGTCAGCGCGACGGCAGCGGCACGCTTTCTCGATCAGACCAGCTTCGGTCCGACGGCCGATAGCATCGCTCACGTGCAGCAGATTGGTCTCGAAGCCGCACTGACCGAACAGTTCGCTCAGACAACCACCATGTTCAGTCAGCCTCCTTCACCCGACTCCGAGTGCACCTCATCGAACTATGTGTGCACGCAATCTGACTTTTTCAAAGTCACCGTCTGGGGCAATGACCAGCTTCGCCAGCGTGTCGCTATGGCGCTGAGTGAGATCTGGGTTGCGCCCATTCCGGAGAACAATGGGATGCCGTTTTATCTCAACACATTGGCGAATGACGCCTTCACCAATTACCGCACCATCATGCAGGACACGACCCTCACTCCGCAGATGGGAGCCTACCTCAACATGTGGAACAGCGGAGCACCGGGGACCGGGCAGATCGCGAATGAAAACTTTGGCCGCGAGATGATGCAGCTCTTCAGCCTGGGAGTGAACCTCCTCAACGCGGATGGCAGCGAGCAAACCGATGGTAACGGCAACCCTATCCCCGCCTTTACAGAGCTCCAGGTGCAGGCGTTCGCGCGCGCCTATACAGGTTGGACCGATGCCAATGCAGACGGCAGCACGCCTTCAGGGTTCGACTGGACGACGATGAATTGGCAGCATTCGATGGTGCCCATCGAGAACCGCCACGACGAGACGGCAAAGATTCTTCTCAACGGCACTACTTTGCCCGCGGGCCAAACGGCTGAGGACGATTTGAAGGGGGCGCTCGACAACATCTTTGCTCATCCGAACATCGGCCCATTCATCTGCCGCCAACTGATTCAACACCTGGTCACGGGCAACCCCAGCGCCGCATATGTGGGCCGCGTCTCCGCCGTGTTTGCAAACAATGGCAGCGGGGTACGCGGCGATATGAAAGCAGTTCTCACCGCCATCCTCATGGACCAGGAAGCGCGCGCAGGAGACGACCAGACCGGCGACCAGGCGGACTCAGACCCGGCCGTCAATGGCGGTCATCTGCGCGAACCTCTGCTTTGGACCACGAACCTGCTACGCGCATTGGGCGCGACGGAAACCAACGCCGCCGATCCTTATCCGGCCGTTGCCGTCGCGCAGGCTTTAAACGGTTTGGGAGAGGAGCCCTTCAGCCAGCAAAGCGTGTTCAACTACTTTTCTCCTCAATACGTGGTCCCGCAAACCGCCATCAATTCGCCCGAATTCGGCCTGGAAAATACGGGAACGATCATTCCCCGTCTCACCCTCGCGAACAACATCGTCCACAACGGCACCGCCGGGTTGACCATCGACTTAAGCGCCACCAGCCTGATCGGACAACAAGCGAGCAACCCCGCGGCTTTGGCGGACTACCTGGGCATGCTTTTCATGCACAGCCAGATGCCGAGCGACATGCGCAGTGACTTGATCACGGCGATCTCTGCTATTCCCGCTACTGATCTGCAATCCCGGGCAGAGGTTGCTGTTTATCTCGTGGTCACGTCCTCGCAATACAAAATCATTCACTAAGAAGCTTCAAAGCGGATAGAGGAGTCTTATGCATAAGAGTCGTCGCAGCTTTCTTGCTACCGCATCCATGGCCGCCGCCGGGAATGCGCTCGGATTCCGTCCATTTGGCATGCTCAACGCGTTGGCCCAAACCACTACGGCCTACAAGGCTCTGGTCTGCGTCTTCATGTTCGGCGGCAACGACTCGAATAATATGTTGATCCCCTTCGATAGTACCGGCTACGGAAATTACTCTACGATTCGTGGGGCGCTGGCGCTGCCACAGAACACGCTGCTGCAGCTTGCGCCGCAGCCTGATTTCGCCATCCACCCGAGCATGGCGGCAGTGCAGTCTCTGTTCAACAACGGCAACGCGGCCTTTCTCGCGAATGTAGGCACGCTGATCTCGCCGACCACCGTGGCACAGTACAAGGCGAACCAGGTGGCGCCACCCATCAATCTGTTCTCTCACCCTGACCAGCAATTGGAATGGCAAAACCAGATGCAGAACTCCGGAGGTAGTAGCGGCTGGGCAGGCCGCATCGCCGACAAGTTAAACACCCAATACAATCCGGGGGCATTGGTGCCCATGGTCGCATCGCTGAGTGGAGACGCCTTATTTTGCAATGGAGCGTCCACGTCGCCGGTATCACTGTCGTCCGGGGGGCCCGGGGCTGCGGCATGCAGTGACGGCGGGTATTGCACTGCGCGGCAGCAGACGGCGCAACAGTTTTCCATCCTCAGCAGTGGAGTCTCGTTAGTCCAGGCCGATAACAGCATTACCAACAACGCCTACGCCTACAACGCTACGCTGAAGACTGCGTTGGCGGCAGCAACACCGCTGCAGACGGTCTTTCCCACGGCTTCGAATCCGTTCGGCGCCCAGCTGCAGGAGGTCGCAAAACTGATACAGATACGTGCAGCCCTGGGCGTTACGCGGCAAATCTTTTTTGTCGGGGCGGGGAATTTTGATACTCATGGCACCCAGGTGGAGCTGCAGGCGCCGCTCCTGGCGCAGGTGAGCTCGGGCCTGGGAGCGTTCTACCAGGCGCTCACCGAGATGAATCTAGCGGAATCGGTAACGGCGTTTACGTGTTCTGACTTTGCCCGGACGCTTCAACCAAATTCCGCCGGCGGCACCGATCACGCCTGGGGTAGCCACCAGCTGGTTATGGGCGGAGCCGTGAAGGGCGGAAAGACTTACGGAACCTTTCCAACCCTCGCGCTCGGAGGCCCCGACGATGTTGGAACGAATGGCCGCTGGGTGCCATCCACATCCTCTGCGCAATATGCATCGACGCTGGCGCAATGGTTTGGCCTGCCGGCTGCAGACCTTCCGTATGTGCTGCCATTCATTGGTAACTTCAGCAGTAACAACCTCGGCTTTTTGAGCTAAGAAAGGACAGCGCGAATATCCCTGATCTCAAGGACATGTTTCGGGTAGCCACGGCGCGCCACGATGAGCATCGCCCGTCCAATTTCCTCCGTGGTGAGAACATGCTGAGGAAATGCCCGCCGGAGCAAGGAGAGTAGCGGTTTGGCGATGGAGTAGAAGGCCTTATAGACGGCGGCCTTCGGTCTCTCACCGTGCATCGGCTGAATCAGGCCGGGCCGAAACATATACGCGGCGGCAAACGGTAAGCGCAGGAGCGCATTTTCCGTTCTACCCTTCACACGCGCCCACATGCTCCCGCCGCGCTCGGTGCCGTCGGTGCCCGCACCGGAAACGTAAATGAATTTCATATCCGGATTAAGGCGGCATAGTGTTTCGGCAGCGGCCATGGTGATGCCGTAGGTTATGCGCTCGTAGTCTTCCTCTTTCATTCCCGCCGAGGAGACGCCGAGCGGAAAGAAGCAGGCATCGAAACCGGAGAGTTCGGACTCGATCCCCTCGTAGTGCAAGAAGTCTCTATGCAGAATCTCACGCAATTTGGGGTGATGAACGCCGGCGGCGGTTCGGCTGAGTATCTGCACTTGCTCCACACCCGGGTCCAGTAGACACTCGCGCAACACACCCTGCCCCACCATTCCTGTCGCACCGAAGAGCAAGACCTTCATTGCTATGCTTCTCTCTTCACGTGAATAGTAACCGTCTGGGGGATTTGATCCTTAGCGGGCCATTCAACGCCAGTGAGTTGCTCTGAGACTTGCCACAGCTTACGCGCCACAGCTTCATCCTTCGCCTGGGGAAAGACTTTGGCGGACGCCACCGGGCCCTTCAATTCGTAGACGCCGTGGGGTCCATAGTAGCCGTTCGGCACCGCCTCTGGAGAAGTCGACGCGAAGAGTGTGGGCAAAGCCCCGGCTGCTGCGGAGTGACTCATGAAAGATCCAAGCACCTTCATCCCTATTCCCTTCAGGCCGCCGGTGCCCGGTCCGTTGGGGATAAGCTCGGTGCGGGCGTATCCGGGATGCGCCGCGTTGCTCATGAGCCCCCATCCATAGGCATCACTGCGGCGCTGAAGCTCGAAGGTGAAGAGAAGATTGGCCAGCTTCGATTGCTGGTAGGCAGCCCAGGAGTTGTACTTGCGCTCGGCCTGCAGATTGCTGAAGTCGATCTTGCCGCCACGATGGGCCAGGCTGCTCACGTTCACCACGCGCGGCGATTGGGCTTTACGCAGCACCGGCAGCAGCAAGGCAGTAAGAGCAAAATGGCTGAGATGATTGGTTCCGAATTGCAGCTCGAAGCCGTCTTGGGTCAGGCGCCGGGTGGGGAGATCCATAACGCCGGCATTGTTGATCAACAAATCCAACGGCCGGCCGTTGGCGAGCATGGTTGCGGCAAATGCGCGGATAGACGCGAGGCTTGCCAGATCGAGCATCGCGAAGCGTACGTTCGCCGACGGAACAGCGCGTTTGATTTGCTCAATCGCCACGCGGCCCTTCTCCGCATTTCGGCCGGTCACCAGCACTTCGGCTCCGGCGCGCGCCAAGGGGAGCGCTGTTTCGTATCCAAGTCCTCCGGTAGCTCCGGTCACGGCCGCGAGCTTGCCGTGCTGGGGTGGAATATCTGCAACTGACCATGAATTCATTGCTACGCACCTCTTGCCTTTTTTATATGAGTGATTGCTCGCTCATTCGGATTCACAAAAACTTACTTCTTACGTGTGACCCCGGCCCACAACATCTCAAACCCTTGCCTGCGATACATCTCCGACTGTTTCGGGTCCCGTCGCATAAAGTCCATCGTTGTATCCGCGAGCGCGCTCATAGCTGCGGCAATAAACTCCAACGGCCGGTCGAGAAAGACGTGCTGCGCAACTGCAGCCTCGGCCATCTTTTCGATCTCGACGAAGGGCGCCGTCCCAGCATGCTTCGACTCTTTCGTCAGGCCGCCCCAAACGGTCATCTGCTGCAAAGCCTTATGCGGACTAGGGTTTTTAACGCCCCAAGTGAGGTAGTGATTCCACACATGCTGCATACGGTCGCGGATGCTGGCCCTGCGGGGAAAATCAGACATCATGGCATCTGCCAGTTCCAGCTTGATCTCTCGGTAGAGCGCGTTGATTAAGTCGTCCTTGGTCTTGAAGTAGGTGAATAAAGTGCCCTCCGCCACCCCCGCTGCACTCGATATGGCTGAGGTGGCGGCGCTTAACCCTCGCTCCGCGAAGACTTCGATCGCAGCGGAGAGAATTGCGTTACGTTTGTCTTCGCTCTTGGGCCTGGCCATTCTCAGTAACCTATAAATGAGTATACACTCATTTTTCTACGAGTCTCGTAGACGATCTTCACTCCGCTGCGCTACGGCAAAGCTCAAAGTATGATGCGGAGGATGTGCAGCCTCCAGACTTCGATGACCGATCCTTCCGCGCAGCAAGTCAGACGCAAGCACATCCTGGTGCGAGGCGTCGTGCAGGGCGTGGGGTTTCGTCCTTTCGTTTACAAGCTGGCTACGTCTCTCGGGTTGACCGGATTTGTCTTCAATTCGTCGTCCGGGGTCACCATTGAGATCGAAGGCCGCGGATCGGCGCTCGATGAATTTTGCCAGACGCTCAAGAACGATCCTCCTCAGTTGGCGGAGATCGCCGAGATTACAGTCTCCGAAATCGCGGTTCAGGGAGGCGCGGGCTTCTCTATCCTAGCCAGCCGCGAGGAGGCCGGAGCATTTGCGCTGGTCCCGCCCGACATCGGCACCTGCGACGAGTGCTGGCGGGATTTCGGAGACCCGGCGAACCGCCGCTACGGATATCCATTCACCAATTGCACCCACTGCGGGCCGCGATACACCATCATCCGCGACATTCCCTATGACCGCACCACCACTACCATGTCCGCCTTCACCATGTGCGCTGACTGCCAGGCGGAATATGACGATCCTGACAACCGGCGCTTTCATGCCCAGCCCAATGCCTGCGCCGTTTGCGGACCATCACTCACCCTGGCGGAAAGCGGGGCCGAAGTCCTTGCGGCCAAGGACTCGCTCACCATCATTCGCCAGACACGGGCACTGCTGCGCGCAGGCAAGATTGTTGCGGTCAAGGGCCTGGGCGGCTTTCTGCTGGCGTGTGATGCCACGAACGATGGGGCAGTGGCGGAGTTGCGAAGACGCAAGCGGCGTCCCCACAAGCCCTTCGCGCTGATGGTGCGTGATCTGGCCGCAGCCAGGAAGCTGTGCCGACTGACGCCAGCGGACGAGGTTGCGCTGCTCCACCCGCGGCGGCCCATCGTCGTTCTGGAGCGCCTGTCCGGTGGGCCGCTCTCCGGTGGCCTTGCGCCGGGCGACAACACCCTGGGAGTGATGCTGCCCTATACGCCACTGCACTACCTCTTATTTAGCGATTCGCCGGAAATGGAATCCGAGTGGGATGCCCTGGTGATGACCAGCGGCAATTTGAGCGAGGAGCCGATCGTGGTCAGCAACCACGAGGCGATGCTGCAGCTGGGCGGAGTCGCCGACTGGTTCCTGCTGCATAACCGCGACATTTTCACGCGAGTGGACGATTCCGTCACGCGCACGTTCGAGGGGCGGGAACGGGTGCTGCGCCGCTCGCGCGGCTTTGTGCCGCAAAGCATCGATTTGGGAACGGAAATGGAACAGGTGGTCGCGTTTGGCGGGGAGCTGAAAAACACCTTCTGCCTTACCAAAGGCCATTACGCGATTCTGAGCCAGCATATCGGCGATCTTGAAAATTACGAGACCATGCGGTTCTTCAAAGAAACACTTGATCGCATGAAACATGTTTTTAAAGTCATGCCCCGCGCTGCAGCCTACGATCTGCATCCCGGTTATATGAGCAGGCGCATGGCCATGGCTTCAGGGATGGAGCATCAGATCGGCGTGCAACATCACCATGCGCATATCGCCAGTTGCATGGCCGAGAACCACCTCTGCGGCCGTGTTCTTGGAGTGGCCCTGGATGGCACCGGATTTGGGACGGACGGCAGGATATGGGGAGCCGAATTTCTGGTTGCGGATTTCGCCGCCTTCACCCGGCGAGCCCATCTGCGGAATGTCCTATTGCCCGGCGGCGATGCGGCGGTGCGGCAGCCGTGGCGCATGGCGCTCAGCTACTTACGAGATACCTTTGGCCCGCAGATACCCGGCCAGCTGCAACGCTTCCAGGGTGTAGATGAGAAGCAGGTTGCCTTGGTGGACACGATGCTCGCCCGGCGCATCCAAACGGTGGAAACATCTTCTTGTGGGCGGCTCTTCGATGCGGTGGCCGCGCTATTGGGGCTAGCTCCGGAGGTGAGCTTCGAAGGCCACGCAGCCATTGCGCTGGAGGCGGCGGCAGAACCAGGGGTTGATGATCGCTACGACTTCGAGATAGAAGACGGCGAGCCGTCCATTCTCGACTTCCGGCCAGTCATCGCCGCGATCGGGAAAGATATTTGTTCGGGCGGGCGCGTGGGAGAGATCTCTGCGCGTTTTCACAACACATTGAGCGCGGCAATCGGCGAAGTTTGCGGCCGCATCGCTCAAAGCGATGCGGTGCGCCGAGTTTGCCTGAGCGGTGGGACCTTCCAGAACCTGTACCTGCTGGGGCGAACGGTGGTAGAGTTGCGGCGTCGCGGCTTGGAGGTTTTTCTGCACGCCCAGGTTCCGGCCAACGACGGCGGCCTTTCGTTGGGACAGGCTGTGATCGCGAACGAGCAATTGCGCCGAGGAGAATGACATGTGCCTGGCTATACCCGGCAAGGTGGTAGAGACGTTCGATCAGCGCGGCATGCGCATGGCCAAGGTTCAGTTCGGCGGCATTGTGCGCGAGGCCTGCCTGGAATACGTGCCGGAAACGCAGGTTGGCGAGTATGTTCTGGTGCACGTTGGCTTTGCCATCAGCCGGATCGACGAAGCAGAGGCTGAGCGCACCTACCAGGCGCTGAGGGATCTGGATCAGCTCACTGAACTCGAGTCACCCGTGGTTGAGGAAATGGAACCCGGAGGGTATCGACAATGAAATACCTTGATGAATACCGCGACGGTGACGTTGCCAAAAAGATTGTCGGCGAGATGCGCCGGGTTCAGACGCGTCCCTGGGTGCTGATGGAGGTATGCGGCGGTCAAACGCACTCCATCGTCAAGAACGGAATCGATCACCTGCTGCCGGAAGGAGTGGAGCTGGTTCATGGGCCGGGCTGCCCGGTCTGCGTAACCCCGCTGGAGATGATCGACAAGGCCCATGCCATTGCACGGCAAAAGAATGTCATCTTTTGCTCCTTTGGCGACATGTTGCGCGTGCCGGGTTCAGACGGAGACCTGTTCACCATCAAGTCCTTGGGTGGCGATGTGCGGATTGTTTATTCGCCCCTCGATTGCCTGAAGCTGGCGCGCGCCAATCCGACCAGGCAGGTGGTCTTCTTTGCCATCGGGTTTGAGACCACGGCTCCGGCCAACGCTATGCTGGCGTGGCGAGCGCGGGAAGAGCAGGTGAACAATTTGTCGCTGCTGGTGTCGCACGTACTGGTTCCCCCGGCGCTGGACGCGATCCTGCAGTCGCCCGATAACCGGGTGCAGGGCTTTCTGGGTCCGGGCCACGTGTGCGCGGTGATGGGGTATAGCGAATACGATCCCATCAGCGCTCGCTATCAGGTGCCCATTGTGGTCACGGGTTTTGAACCCCTCGACATATTGCACGGCACGCTGATGACACTGCAGCAGCTTGAACAGGGCCGGGCGGTGGTGGAAAACCAATACTCCCGCGTTCTGGGCCGCGACGGCAATCTGCCGGCGCAGAAGCTGATCCAGCGCGTTTTCGAGGTGGCTGATCGCAAGTGGCGGGGCATCGGCAATATCCCTATGAGCGGGTATCACCTGCGCGATGAGTTTTCCCTTTACGATGCGGAGAAGTTGTTCGACGTGGCGGAGATCGCGACCCTCGAGCCGCAGATATGCATTAGCGGGCAGATCTTGCGGGGCATTAAAAAGCCCCACGATTGCCCGGCGTTCGGCACGCTGTGCACGCCACAGCGTCCGCTGGGGGCGACGATGGTATCGGCCGAGGGGGCTTGCGCTGCCTACTACGCCTACGGGCGACATCTAAAACCGCAGGCCACCGTGCAAGTTGAAGTGATGACGCACGCCAATGGCTAGTTCTCACATATCTGCCAGGGACGAGGAAGAGCGACCGGTATCGGCCGGCTTTGGGGCTTGTCCCTTGCCTATCTTTCAGCATCCGCAGATCGTGCTGGGACATGGCAGCGGTGGCAAACTTACGGCCGATCTGATTGAGCAGATCTTCCTACCTGCGTTCAGAAATCCCGTTTTGGACAAACTCGATGACCAGGCAGTGGTCACCATCGGCGGCGCTCGCTTGGCATTTACTACTGACTCCTTTGTGGTCACGCCGATATTTTTTCCTGGCGGCGACATTGGACGGCTGGCCGTTCACGGAACCGTGAACGATCTGGCGATGAGCGGCGCGCGCCCGCTTTATCTTTCGGCTGCCTTCATCCTCGAGGAAGGCTTGGCCGTCGACGATCTGCGGCGGGTGGTGGAATCGATGCGTGTAGCCGCCGCGGAGGCTGGGGTGGAGTTTGTGACCGGCGACACCAAGGTTGTGAATCGCGGCAAGGGCGACCAGATATTTATTACCACCACAGGCATTGGCGTGATCGAGAGCGGGGTGAACATCTCGGCAGACCGCGCCCGGCCGGGCGACCAGATCGTTCTGAGTGGTTATATCGGCGACCACGGAATGGCCATTATGTCGCAACGGGAAAATCTTGAATTTGAAGGCGCCATCGCGAGCGATTGTGCCTCGCTGAACGGCCTGGTGGCGGCCATGCTCAGCACTCCAACGGCAGGCGGGATGGAGTTCATTCATTGTTTGCGAGATCCCACGCGCGGCGGCGCAGCCACCACCTTGAACGAAATCGCTAAACGGGCTGGGGTGGGAATGTTATTGCAAGAGCAATCGATTCCCGTGCGCGATTCAGTCAAAGGGGCATGTGAGGTATTGGGGTTGGACCCGCTTTACGTGGCTAACGAGGGCAAGCTGCTGGCGATGGTTGCACCAGAGATGGCACAAGCCGTGCTTGGGCAAATGCAATCGCACGCCTTGGGGCGCGACGCCGCCATCATCGGGGAGGTAGTCGCAGAACACCCTGGTATGGTGCTGATGAAGACGCAGATCGGTGGAACCCGCGTGCTGGATGTGATGTTCGGTGAGCAATTGCCCCGCATCTGCTAGTTATTTCCACAAGCCAATCTGAATCCCTGTTAACTGAAGTCGGGCAAATCCCGATAGCGATCATCGTATGAATCATTCACTTCAGCGCGTGAACCGCCGAGTTTGACAGTGGTGGCGGCTGGGCGTAGTTTTCACCGGTCGGCGATTTTACGGGAACTCTTACGTGAAACCTTGCTCCCCTGGTGACCGGCTTGCCCTGTGTCTACCAACCCGATTTACCGCTTCGCACATCACAGTATGCGTGTCTTGCGCGCCCATCTTTGTGGGCTTCGCTGATATTTCATCGTCTTCGTGAGTTTTAAGGCTGAAGGAGAATTTCATGGCTGAAAAGGTAAGCACTATCACCAAAGCGCCCGCTGTCTCTGATGTCCACATACTCTGGATCACGGCCGGTCTCAGTTGCGACGGCGATAGCGTTTCTGTCACCGCGGCGGAACAGCCAAGCATCGAAGATGTTCTGTTGGGCGCGATACCTGGATTACCGAAAGTCCATCTGCACAACCCAGTTCTCGCCTATGAGAACGGCGACGAATTCATGAAGTTTTTTTACGAAGCAGAGAAGGGTTTGTTAGATCCGTTTGTGCTGGTCGTGGAAGGCTCGATTCCGAACGAGACGATCAAGAAAGAGGGTTACTGGGCGGCGATGGGCACCAACCCGAACACCGGCCAGCCGATCACTACATGCGAGTGGATCGATCGCCTGGCGCCCAAGGCGCTAGCCATTATCGGCGCGGGCACATGCGCCACCTACGGCGGCATCCACGCGATGGCAGGCAACCCAACGGGCGCCATGGGACTCGCCGACTACCTGGGGTGGGATTGGCGCTCCAAGGCCGGCCTGCCCATTGTGAATGTGCCGGGTTGCCCGGTGCAGCCGGATAACTTCATGGAAACCGTTCTCTACCTGCTGTACCAAGTGGCAGGCCTGGCGCCCATGATCCCGCTGGACAAGCAACTGCGGCCCACGTGGCTCTTCGGCAAGACGGTACACGAAGGATGCGACCGCGGTTCATATTACGAGCAGGGTGACTTTGCCACGCACTACGGATCGTCGAAGTGCCTGGTCAAGCTAGGCTGCTGGGGACCGGTGGTGGACTGCAATGTGACCAAGCGCGGCTGGATGCGCGGCATTGGCGGCTGCCCCAATGTGGGCGGCATCTGCATCGGATGCACCATGCCGGGATTCCCGGACAAGTTTATGCCCTTCATGGACGAACCACCGGGAGCCAAGCTTTCATCGACACTCATCGGCACCTACGGGCGTTTCATTCGCACCATGCGCAGTATCACCAATACCACGGTGAACAAGGAACCGAAATGGCGTCATCCCAGGGCGCAGCTGACCACTGGGTACCGACCAACCACGTACTAGACAGCGCTGCGCTCAAAAATGACAACTTCAACCAAAACTAAAAGGACAAAAAAAATGGCGACCTATCCCGAGACCGTATCTGAGGTCGATAAGAAGAAGCGCAACCTGGTCGAGATGAACTGGGATCCGATTACGCGGATCGTGGGCAGCCTCGGCATCTTCACCAAGATCGACTTCGCAAACCGGGAAGTCGCCGAGTGCCATAGCACATCGTCGATCTTTCGCGGTTACAGTATTTTCATGAAGGGCAAAGACCCGCGCGATGCCCACTTCATCACCAGCCGCATCTGCGGCATCTGCGGCGACAACCATGCCACCTGCGCGGTGTATGCGCAGAACATGGCGTTCGGCGTCAAACCACCTCCCTTGGCTGAGTGGATCATCAACCTCGGCGAAGCCGCCGAGTACATGTTCGATCACAACATCTTCCAGGACAACCTGGTGGGCGTCGATTTTTGCGAGCAGATGGTGAAGGAGACCAATCCCGGAGTCTGGGCTAAAGCCCAATCCACCGCTTGCCGGAACGGAGACAAACACGGCTTCCGCACGATTGCCGAGATCATGACCGCGCTCAATCCCTTTACCGGGACGTTCTATCGCGAGACGCTGGCCATGAGCCGGATGACGCGCGAGATGTTCTGCCTGATGGAAGGGCGCCACGTGCATCCATCCACGCTCTACCCCGGCGGAGTGGGCACGGTGGCCACCATCCAGCTGTTTACCGACTACCTGGTTCGGCTGATGAAGTATGTCGAATTCATGAAGAAGGTTGTGCCCCTGCATGATGACCTGTTCGACTTCTTCTATGAGGCGATGCCGGGTTACGAGAAAGTTGGTCTGCGGCGTACCCTGCTGGGATGTTGGGGATCCTATAACGACCCCGATAGTTGCGACTACACCTACAAGAACATGGCGGAGTGGGGGCGCAAGATGTTCGTTACCCCGGGCGTGGTGGTGGATGGAAAGCTGGTCACCAATAGCCTGGTCGACATCAATCTCAATATAAGGATCCTGCTGGGCAGTTCCTACTATGACGACTGGCAGGGCTCTGAGACCTTCGTCGCCAGAGACCCGTTGGGCAATGCGGTGGACAAGCATCACCCCTGGAACCAGACCACGCTTCCGCGTCCGCAGAAGCGCGATTTCGGCGGCAACTACACCTGGGTTATGTCTCCGCGATGGTATGACCAGCGCACCGGCGAGCACCTGGCGCTCGACACCGGCGGCGGACCGATCGCGCGGCTGTGGTCCACGGCGCTTTCCGGACTGGTCGACATTGGTTACGTGAAGGCTACCGGCCACAGCGTCCAGATCAATCTTCCCAAGACGGCGTTACTCCCCGAAACCCAGTTCGAGTGGAAGATTCCGCAGTGGAGCAACACGCTGGAGCGGGATCGGGCTCGCACCTACTTCCAGGCTTACGCGGCAGCGACGGCGCTCCACTTTGTGGAGAAGGCGCTTGCCGAGTTGAACGCGGGCCGCACTTCGACCTGGTCTGACTTCAAAGTGCCTGAGGAAGCGATCGGCTGTGGTTTCCACGAGGCGGTGCGCGGCGTGCTCTCGCACCATGTGGTGATCCGCGAAGGCAAGATCGCCAATTATCACCCCTATCCTCCTACGCCATGGAACGCGAACCCGCGCGATGTCTATGGAACTCCTGGTCCTTACGAAGATGCGGTGCAAAACACACCCATCTTCGAAGACAATGGTCCGGAGAATTTCAAGGGCATCGACATCATGCGCACGGTTCGCAGCTTTGACCCATGCCTGCCCTGTGGAGTACACATGTACGTCGGGGACGGCAAGGTGATCGAGGTGAAACACTCACCCATGTTCGGGGCGGCGGGGCCCGAATAATGGCGGCCAGCGCTGAGCAACCAGTCGCTGCACCGCGGCGCGGAGAGTTCCGCGCGCAAAGTGAACACGTAGAGAAGCTTGCGGCCAAACTTGACCAGGCGGGCGACCCGGAGGTTCGGGCCGCCGCGCTGGAGCTGGTACAGTCTGTGGTTGAGCTGCATGGGGCCGCGCTGCAGCGGCTGATAGACAGGTGCGTGGAAACAGCGGAGGGCGAGCGTGTCCTCAGTGCTGCCCTCGAAGACAACCTGGTCGCCGGCATGTTTCTGCTCCACTCGCTCCATCCTGACGACATCGAAACCAGGGTGGTCCGCGGCCTCGAGGCCGTCCGGCCTTACCTTAAGTCTCATGGCGGGGATTGCGAACTGGTCAGCGTGAGGGACGGCATCGTTCGGCTCAAGCTGCACGGTACCTGCGGCAGTTGTCCGTCCTCTTCCCTCACCCTTAAGAATGCGGTGGAAGAAGCGCTCTACGAAGCGGCTCCCGACATTCTTGAAATTGTCGCGGAGAATGCGGCGGCTGAGCCTTCCCACACCTCCAACCTTGTCGTGCTGAAATAAGGAGAAACGCGATGGCGTATCCAGAAACAACTCGAGTGAGACCTTCTCATTCTGAGACACCACTCCGCAAGCCCGTCGATCGCAAGGAAGACGATGCAACGGGTGTCAATGTCGAAACGCGCAAGCCGATACACCCCAGCATGCCCCATATGCCGCCTCCCTAGGCACGCTCCGGAAAAATACTGCATCAGCGTTTTGGCTTGTGATATCAGGGCGCGATTTTAGTCGCGCCGTAAAGACCTGAAAGAAGTCGGGCTAAAGAGTCTACGTGAGAACCGGCGGTAAACGATCGAGTCCCGAAGGGACGGCTGAGAGTAGCCCAGCACGTAGTGCTGGGTAGGATTTGAAAGGAAGAACCAGTCCCGTAGGGACGGCTGAAAATGCCCCAGGACGTTAGTCCTGGGAAACCCTTCCTGGAAAATCCGGCAACCCCCAGGACTGGCGTCCTGGGACATTTTCAGCCGTCCCTACGGGACTGGTTCGCTTTGCGTCGTTTAACCCAGCACTCCGTGCTGGGCTACTTTCAGCCGTCCCTACCGGGACTAAAACGGACGAAGGATGGGACAGTACGCGATGGCACCGGGAACACTTCCTTTTCTTAGGCAGTTAGCTCGCAAGCAGACCACGGCGGAACGCTGTGAGCTTTGCAGCGCGGCGGTGGGACCCGTTCATCAGCATCTGCTCGATCCCAAGAAGCGCGAGATTTTGTGCTCGTGCGATGGCTGCGCCGTTCTGTTCTGCGGACAGGCAGGCGCGCACTTCCTTCGCATCCCACGGCGGATTCGCGCGCTCACTGACTTCCAGATGCCTGACTTGCAATGGGAATCGCTGATGATTCCCATCAACCTCGCCTTCTTCTATCGCGATGGCGCAGCGGGCAGGGTGATGGCGATGTATCCCAGTCCCGCCGGGGCAATCGAATCGCTGCTAAGCCTCGAAACCTGGTCGGAGATCGCGGCGGAGCACCCCGCATTGCAGGCAATGGAGCCGGATGTCGAGACCTTTTTGGTCAACCGTGTGGGGGCGCCGGCACAGTACTACATCGCTCCTGTCGATGAGTGTTACCGATTGGTCGGCCTGATCCGCATGCACTGGCGTGGGCTCTCCGGGGGGACGGAGGTGTGGAAGGAAATCCACCGCTTCTTCACCGACCTGAAGACGCGAAGCGTCGAAGTAAAGGAATCTGCGCATGCCTGAGCTGCATTTCCAAATCGAAGCTGCTGAGGCCGTGGCGCATGCTGCCACTCCGCTGATTGCTTTGAAGCTGCGCATTACGAACCTGCCGGCATCGGAGGCGATCCATACGCTGACGCTGCGCTGCCAGGTGCAGATCGAGCCGGCAAAAAGGCGCTATGTTCCCCAGGAGCAGGAGAAGCTGCTTGACCTTTTTGGCACACCCGAACGATGGAGCCGCACAGTGAGACCGCTGTTGTGGATGAATACCACCGTGGCTGTTCCGGGCTTTACCGACAATGTGCTCGTCGACTTGCAGCTGCCCTGCACATTTGACTTCAATGTCGCAGCCACCAAGTACTTTCACGCGCTGGATACGGGCGAGATTCCGGTGTGCGTGATGTTCAGCGGCACGGTCTTTTTTGAGGGCGACGACGGTTCGCTTCAGGTGGCTCAAGTGCCGTGGGATCGCGAGGCCAACTACCGCCTGCCCGTCTCCACGTGGAAAGAGATGATGGAGATGCATTTTCCGAATACGGCGTGGCTATGCCTGCGGCGTGATGTATTCGAGCAGCTCTATCAGTACAAGGTGCGTCACGGCATCCCCACCTGGGAGCAGGCAATCAGCCGGGCGCTGGCGGCCGAGACTCGTGATGAGGTTAAGGCATGAAATTCGACGGCGCGGAAAAGATTGCGGCGGCGATTCTTTACGAGGGATACATCCTCTATCCCTATAGGCCAACGGCAATCAAGAACCGCCAGCGATGGAATTTTGGAACTCTCTACCCGCGGGTCTATGCCGAGGCGCAGCGTCCCCAGGAGCCCTTCCGCCTGATTGCGGAGTGTCTTGCGGTGGCAGATGCGAAGGCTAGCCTGGATGTAAGGATCAGCTTTTTACAGCTTGTCCCGACCCAGAATGAGGATGAGCTCACGGACCCTTCGCTCGCCTGGGATGAAGCTGTGGAACGTACCTCAGAGCATGCCGGCCTGCGCATCAACGACCTTATCACTTTCCCGCTTTCGCGGACACTCAGCCTGGATGGAGACCAGGACCTCCAAATCGAGCTGAGCATCGGCGCGGAAAGACTTCAGGATGGGACGTGCAAGCTCCGCTTCGAAGTTCAGAACACGAGCCCTTTGCACAGCGGCGCGGGAGCAAAACGAGACGAGGCGCTGGCTTTATCTTTCGTCTCTGCGCACCTGTTGCTGAGGATCACCGGGGGAGAGTTTGTCTCCCTGCTTGATCCTGACCCGGCTTATCGCGAAGCGGTCGCGGCCTGCTGCAATACCGGCGTCTTCCCGGTGTTGGTGGGCGAGGAACCGGATGGAAGCATGATGTTTTGCTCGCCGATCATCCTGTACGACTATCCCAAGATCGCGCCGGAGAGCGAAGGCGACTTCTTTGATGGTACGGAGATGGACGAGATGCTCACGCTGCGCGTGCTTACTCTCACGGACACCGAGAAGCAGGAGATGCGCAATGGCGATCCGCGGGCACGAAAGATTCTGGAACGCACGGAAGGTCTGTCCTCGGACGCGTTACTGAAAGCACACGGCGTAATCCGCGGACTGCGCGAGATTCGAGGCGGCACACTATGAACCGGGACTGGAATCCTTTCGAGGAAGCTGCAGCACCGCCTGAGAGCGTGCGCGTCTTCGGCATCGAGCTGCGGGTGGGCGATTCGGTTCGCATAAACCCCAAAAAGAAGGCGGATATTCTCGACATGGCGCTGGCGGGCAAGATCGCGGTCATTGAAGCCATTGAGCAGGATTTCGAAGACCATGTTCAGCTAGCTGTGGTGCTCGACGACGATCCGGGCCGGGAGTTCGGGATGATGCGCCAGCCAGGACACCGCTTCTTCTTCTCTCCCGATGAGATCGAGCCGGTGCTGAAAGGCGAGCCCAGATGACGGGAAAGATTTTGGTTGCCGGGGTGGGCAATATCTTCCTTGGGGATGACGGCTTCGGGGTTGAGGTGGCGCTTGCGCTGAGCAAGCGGCAATTACCCGAGCGCGTGTCGGTAAAGGATTTCGGTATCCGCGGTTTCGATCTGGCGTACGCGCTGCTGGATCCTTGGGACGCAGTGATCATCGTAGATGCGCTGCCACGCGGAGAAGCGGCGGGCACGCTCTACGTGCTGGAACCAGATCTCGCAGCACTGACCGGTGCGTCGGCGGAGACGGCGATCAATCCCCACGGCATGGATCCTGTCCGGGTATTGCACCTGGCTGCTTCGCAAGGCACCATTTCCGCACAGGTGTTGGTGCTGGGCTGTGAGCCGCAGGATTTCGGCGACGAGTTGGAAGGGCGCATGGGTTTATCATCGCCCGTACAGGCCGCGGTGGAAGAGGCGGCAAATATGGTGCTGGCGTTGGCCGGCCGCATTGCTGCCACCAGGCAAGTGAGCTTAGTGTAACTACAGATAGTGGAGAGGTGACATCATGAACGCAAAAATAGTGTTGGGCGCACTCGGTCTGGTACTTATCGGTCTGGCAGTTACGGTTGCTCCGGACCTGGCACGCTACCTCAAAATCCGTTCGATGTAAGGGCTCGACCTTTTCGAGATCCGTATTGAGCAGTACGAGGTTTTTCGCAATAGGCTACCTTTTACACCAATTGCGAAACTGCTGTCGAAAGGAGAACCATGCACGAACTCTCGATCGCCATCAGCATGATCGACCAGATCACCGAGGAGTCAGAGAACCGCGGTGGGCTGGATGTCGAGGCGGTGCACCTGAAGCTGGGAGCGTTTTCCGGAGTGGATAAAGAGGCTCTGCTCTTCGCCTACGAGCTTGCCTGTGAAGGCTCGTTGTTGGAGGGGTCGCGGCTGGTGATCGAGACCATTCCCCTGGTTATTTACTGCGCTACCTGTGAGAGAGACCGGGTGCCTCCGTCGCTCTATCAGCTCAGTTGCCCGGAGTGTGGCAGCCCGGGGCAGAAGATCGTCTCTGGGCGGGAAATCGAAGTCGCCTCGCTGGAGGTTGCGGCATGAGCACGCGCATGGTGGAGGTCAGGGCCAAGGTCCTTAAGCAGAACGATCTGCTCGCCCGAGCCCTGCGCGAGCGCTTTCGTAAAGAGGGTACCTGCGTCGTGGGCCTGGTCTCGAGCCCTGGCTCGGGAAAGACGGCATTTCTCGAAAAGCTGCTCGCGGGATTGGCGCGGGACTCTCGTGTCGCTGCCCTGGTGGGGGATCTGGCCACTGAAAACGATGCCGCGCGGCTACGGCGCGCGACGCCGGAAGTAAGACAAATCAACACCGGTACGGTCTGCCACCTGGATGCACAAATGGTGGAGAAGGCGCTTGAATCGTGGCGTCTGGACCGGATCGATTTTCTGTTCATCGAAAACGTGGGAAACCTGGTTTGCCCCTCCAACTACGACCTGGGAGAAGAGTTACGGTTCGTTCTGCTTTCGGCGACCGAAGGCGAAGACAAGCCTTTGAAATATCCCACCATCTTCAATAGTTCCGACGTTGCGATTATTACCAAGATGGACTTGGCTGCGGCAGCGGAGTTTGATCTTGCGGCCGCTCGGCGCAACATTGAGAGTGTTCGTCCGGGAATGCAGGTCTTTGAAGTGTCCGCCAAGACGGGTCTTGGGATGCAGGCTATTTTTGACTTACTGCATGCTCAACTCGCGCGGGCACGGCAGCCGCAATTTGCATCCATCCGGTAAGAACGGGAGCCCGCTCTCATTTACTCTCCCACATCCGGTTAGAAAACCAGCCATCTCAATCAGAGGAGCAATGAACGTGAGCAGTGTTCTCGATGAAGTTATGCAAGCGAATCGGCGCTACCAGGCTTCCTTCGGTGAAAAGGGCAAGCTTGCGCTTCCTCCGGCGCGCCGTTTCGCGATCCTAACCTGCATGGATGCGCGCTTGGATCCGGCTAAATTCGCAGGGCTGGCGGAGGGGGATGCGCACGTGATTCGCAATGCGGGCGGCCGGGCAAGCGACGATGCCGTCCGGTCTCTGGTCATCAGCTACAAGCTGCTGGGCACGCGCGAATTTTTCGTGATCCATCACACCAATTGCGGCATGGAGTTCTTTACCAACGAGGTGATCCGCGGACTGCTCGATAGCAGCCTCGAAACCGCCGACTTGACCCCTTCCGGTTTCCGCGACGTCGGCAAAGGCCCCGGTTCACGCGCAGGAGAGTTCATTGAATGGCTCACCATCGCTGATCCGGCACAAGCGGTCGTCGACGACGTAAATCGGTTGCGCAACCATCCCCTGATTCCGCGGTCCATTCCCATCTATGGCTACGTGTATAACGTGACCACCGGCGAGTTGGTCGAAGTGGAAGGCGCCAAAAAGGCGGGCGCGGCTACGTAACAGAGCGTAGGGGCCTAGCAGTTTCATCCGTCCACCCCCACCTATGCTGAGGTGAAGCGCCTTCCTCTCCTTTGTCATCCCCCTTTGCAACGCTCTCGATCTCCACCCTTTGGTCGATGCCCAACACATAGAAGCGCGGGTAGGATGTTGTCTTCGATGGGGCAGCTTCCCGTCACTACTTGAAAGGACTTTACACCATCATGGCTCACATCGCCCTCCCTGAAGGATTACCGGGCATCACGAGCGGTTTTGCCTTCCGCCCCGAAACCGCAAAGCCAATGCGGGAGCTCGCACATGTGCTCCTCCACAGCCCTAGCACGTTGACTCCCGGCGAGCGGGAGTTGATTGCCACTTACGTCTCCAGCCAAAATGATTGTTACTTTTGTCAGACCAGCCATGGCGCCGCCGCCGCGGCGCACCTGGGCAAAGACGCGGGGCTGGTTGAGCAAATCAAGCGTGACTTTCTGCAATCACCCATCTCTGACAAGCTGAAGGCGCTGCTGGTTATTGCCGGCCAGGTGCAACAGGGCGGCAAGCAGGTCACTCCGGAAAGTGTAGAGAACGCTCGGGAGCGCGGAGCTACCGATCTTGAAATCCACGATACGGTGTTGATCGCCGCTGCCTTCTGTATGTACAACCGCTACGTCGATGGCTTGGGCACCTGGCAACCGCGAGACCCGGAGATGTACTCCAGCATGGGCGAACACCTGGCAGCACACGGCTATGTGACTCCGTCGATGGAAGTCGTACCCACGTAGTCGCACAGCGGCTTGAAGCGAAGGTCTATCACAAATAGGGCGCAGTTCATCCACTAGCTTTGGCATCCAAGTATTGCTAGAGGAGCACCTATATGAATGATCCACTAGCAACCTATCTCCATGACCATCTAGGCGGGGCCAAAGCTGCTATCGAGTTATTGGAGGTGATGCGAGACCGCCAAAGAGACAAGCCCTTGGGTGATTTTGCGGCACACCTTTTGCCGGACGTTCAGGCGGACCGTGATACGCTTCAGCGCCTGGCAGAAAAGGTCGGGGGCGGTTCCAATCCGATAAAGGAATTTACGGGTTGGCTAGCGGAGAAGGCCGCTCGGCTGAAGTTATCTCCGGACTCAGACAACGCCTTGGAAACATTTGAGGCATTGGAGTTCCTCGCGCTGGGTGTGCGCGGCAAGTTGGGCATGTGGCAAGCCCTGGATGTCACGGCTGCCGATAATCCGCGGCTAAGCGGATACGACTTCAAACAGCTCGCAGCCAGGGCCGAGACCCAGTATCAAGAGGTAGACCAGCAAAGAAAGCAGGCTGCGAAAATCGCGTTGGCGTCGCCACGATAAATCTAGCGTGACTTCGCAGCCTTCTTGGCATGGGTCGAAAGCGCCTTATGGGAGACCGTCGATTTTGGCTCCTTCTTGAGCGCATTTTCGGTCGCGCGCGATCGTTTGGCTGACGGCTTCGCTTTTGTTGCGGATTGCCCTTTTTGGTAATCCCGCTCTGCGCTCTTTCGCGTGGACGCTTTGGTTTTTCCGGCCTTGGGAGGAGCAAGCGGAATCCCGGCCCGGCGAGCCTTACTCAGTCCAATAGCAATCGCCTGCTGTGGGGACCGTGCGCCGTGCTTCCCTTCCCGGACGTGCTCGATCTCTTCGTGGACAAATTCTCCCGCTGCCGTGGACGGCGACTTCCCTTCCCGCAGATCTTCTTCTGCCCGATCGACTACTTCCTTCTCCGGCATAATTCGTCTCCTTGCCCGCTCATATAAGATGCCCGATTGCGCCCAGGCGACTAACCGGATTCCCTGTACGCTTCCAACAAGCCCCACAGGAAATCCAGTTAGCCCGCAAACGCAAGCAGATCCAGTCGATATTGCGGCGTACGCGTTTGATAGATAGGCAGCAAGGCTGGAGCCGCTGCGTCGATGAAGAAAGAGGCGGCTGCGTCCCCGCTTAATGGATCATCCGTCTCTTCGGTATAGTTCACCAGAAGTACCTGTCCCCCGGGTAGTAAAGAACGGAGGGCATGCTCACAGGTTTCCATCAAATCGCTTTCGTCGAGGAAATATAGCACCTCGGAGAAAACGATCAAGTCGAAGGAGCCTGCGGGCCACTCCCGCGGCACCTGCATCTGTTCAATCCGCACCCCCGGATATGGGGCACAACGGGCACGTGCCGCTTTCACCGCAGAAGGGGCGAAATCCAGGCCAACCAGTTGGTCGCAACGCGAAGCTAACCGGCTGGTGAGAATGCCGATTGAGCAACCCACCTCCAAAGCAGATTGGAAATGCTTCGTACCCAGTACCGCCAGGGTCGCTTCATACTTCCGCTGCTCGTAGGGACGGCTCTCAAAGCCCCAGGGATCAGGGTTCGCGCGATAGAGACGTTCGAAATGCTTCGCTGGGCGTGAGCTCTTACTCATGAAGGAATACTTCGTAGGGGCGTTCGAAAACGGAAAGAAGTTCTGGTGGCAAGCGGAATCCTTCTGGCGAGTCGTTAATCAGCGTGGAGTATTGCGAAGCATGCGCGGCAACGGCGCTCCGCTTGGCTTGGAGATGCTTGGCAATCGACAACTTATAACCGGTTACGTGCTTCACGGGTAGTGGGTGATCGGGCGGCAGAAGCCAGCCCCACACCGGATACGACAACAATCTGCACGGGGCGCGCCGGGCAGCCTCTCGCGCCAGGATGGCCGCGGCTTCGTGATCGCAGTGTGGATCATGAAGCCAGGGAGCCAGCATGACGGTGCAGCCCCGCTCTCGAGCAAGCACCGCCGCCCGCTCACTCACCGCGCTGCTGGTTGGTAACGCGGTATCGGGATAGTTGAAAAACACCAGGTTCCGCGATGGCAGGCCTAACTTCGCCACTGCCTGCCGTGCTTCTTCCGCGCGAACCTCCCGCAGCCGCTCCGGCGGATATTGCTTTGACCCCGGATGGGACCGGACGCCATCGGTGAGAATGACCACGACCGGCAGTTGTCCACGTTCGCAGCAGGCGGCAATGAAGCCGCCACAACCTAAACTCTCGTCGTCTGCGTGGGGAGCCAGGATCAGCGGCCGCTCTCCGCCAAGTATGGTGTCAATCTCCGCATCGGGCAGGTTCTTCATGGCGACGATCACATCGCTCGCGGTCATAGGCGCGTGATCTCCTGATGGATGAAATAGCCGGCCGCTTCTACCAACGCCTCATCCGGCGCCGGCTGTCGCAGATAGGTCGCGAGATCGCGGGCGATTCGCTCCGCTCCGCTGCCTTGCATGAATGCGGAGAGGCCCAGGCTGCGTTGGATGTGGCGCAGGGCATCGAGACACGCAGCTTCTACCGCAGTGCGCGCCAGGTTGACGTAGGCCACTGCGTCTTCGCCTGCGCCGGTCGCGGCGTCGACTCGCTTGACCGCTTCCAACATCCAAAGCCGCCCGGTCTCGTGTGCGATGATACTTTGCCCAAAACGCATTCGTTGAAATGGGTTATCCGCGCGGTCTCGCGAGCACAACTCTTTCTTTGCCGTTTCGATCAGCGCAGCCAGACCACCGAGTGCGACGGCGGAACTGCGCCAGGCTCCAGTAGAAAATAGCGGCTCACGTAGATAGTCACCCGGCTCTCCAATCAGGGCTTCCTGGTCGGTGATAAGGCCGGTAAGGTCGACGCTTCCGGTTGTGGCGGCTCGCATGCCGGCAAGCGTTACCCCTCTATCCGTTACCCGGATGCGCGGGGTGACCGGCACCAGCACCATTTGGCTGCCGGCTTCGCTCTGCGCAGTAATGAGGGCCTGTTTCGCAGCGTGCGCAGCGGAGCAGAACCATTTTTCTCCCGTCAACGTAAAGTCGCGGGACAAGCACACCCCCTGCTTTGCAGGGTCGGTCACCCAGAGCGCAAACAGATCCCCCGCTTGCGCTGCCAGTGCGGCAGCCTCCATCTGGCGGGGTGTTCCATACCGCCGAATGAGCTCAAAGGCGTTCACGTGGGCTTCGAAAATTCGCCCAAGGGAAAGATCGGCATACCCTAACAGGTGAAGTAACTGGAACAGGGCTGCCGCATCCCCCCTGCCATGCAGGCCAAACCCGCCGAATTCCACCGGTACCGGGGCCATCAACAAGCCGGCGTCTCGCAGTCTTGCCACACTGGCGAAGGGGAAAGAAGCTGCGCTGTCGTGGTTTGCTGCCTCTTTGGCTAATTCAGGAACCAGCCCAGTGATGGCGGCAAGAAGCTCCGCCGTTCTTTCCGATGGTTGTGCCTCTACGACGTTCATGCAATCAACCTCTGGTTAAGCCGCACTAAGCTCCGCAGCATATTGATTCGACAGCCGGCGATGGATATCTCGTGCGATTGCCATTTCACGTGGTAGCTCTACAAAACGAACCCGTCGTTGTGACAAAAGCGAAGAGGCCTGTTCGATCCGGGACCAGGCCAGGCCGAAGTAGGGAGCGCCAACCGCCTCCCGGACCACATCCGAAGCAATCGCGAGAAGTCTCGCTAATTGATGGAGCCGCTCCTCGGTTGTTTGGCGCCATAAGAGGCTGAACCGCTGTTTTATCCTGATGCGTTGGAAAGCAAGCCAGGCCGGCTCGATGCGGTCGTCTACGAATTCGTCCTGCCTCACGATGCGCCTTCGTATGGTGTCTGCCATGCCTCCTGAAGCTCGTCCATGGATGCGTCCGGAAACAACAACGCTGATTTCGGGATCGTGGCGCACACGAGCGTCCATCAGACGAAGCCTTCCGATCAGGGCCCGGTCTTCTCCCAAGCGCAGGCAGGGCATCCCGCCAACACGGCGCAGCATCGACGCTCGAATGGCGATGCTGGCGCCTGAATCTTCGGTGTGCCGAGGCCACGGGTCCCCAGGATCCGGCACGACCACCGATGCTATTTCGTCGAGCAGACGTCCATAGGCGACCTCGCGAGCATCATCTTCGTGCAAATGGCGCGGGATGAGCAGAGCTTCGAGCGGGTCGATCACTGCCATACCACAAACCGCATCCGCGCCCTGCTCGATGGCTCGCAAATTTGCTTCGATCCAGTTCTCGGGAACCTCGGCATCCGCATCGGTGGTTAGGATCACCGCCTCTTCGCTGCGCGAAGGATCGACCAGTGAAGCGGCATGTTTCATGGCCAGCGCCCGCGCGACGCCGGCACTGGCAAGGGAGCTATTCAGACGGCATTCAATCACGTGGAGCCGATGGCGGGCCTGGGGTAATTGCTGAACGACTTCCGCCGTACGATCGGTGCAGTTGTTCAAGAGCAGAACAATATGGTCCGCTGGGAGGGATTGACGTGAGAGCGCAGCCAGGCAGCCGCCGATCCGCTTAGCCTCGTCCCGCACCGGTATTGCAACCACGGACAGCTTGGCCATTCGACTACACTCCATGATCGTCTCCGGTCAGATACGGGAAAGGCGCGGATAGTTGTCTAAGGGAATCCGGTTTACCGGAGTATTAGTGTGGCTTGGTCAACGTGAGCTACGTAATAAACTCTAAGCTATGACATCGAAGCCGGACACTAAGCAGCAGCTTCAAACCCTCAGCATCCATTCCGGGCGGCATGTGGACCCAGCCACCGGCGCGGTCACCGCGCCTCTCTACACCTCCACCACCTTTGAACGCGATCCTGATGGAGAATTCTCCAGGCATTTCTTCTATAGCCGGATTGACAACCCGAATCGCAAATCGCTCGAAGAGTGCCTGGCCGATCTGGAGGGAGGCGTGGAGGCGGTTTGCTTCAGCACCGGCATGGCGGCGAGCCTGGCGGTTTTTCAGGCCCTGTCGCCGGGAGACCACGTCGTCCTCCACCGGGATTTATACTTCGGCGTTCGCGAGCTCATCACGGGACTCTTCTCCCGTTGGGGATTGAAGCATTCGTTCGTGGATATGCGGAGTATCGAGGAAATCCGCAAGGCCTGCGTGCCGGAGACGAAGCTTTTATGGCTGGAGACCCCGACCAATCCCCTGATTGAGGTGGTCGACATACGCCCTGTGGCCGAGCTCGCGCGCAGCCTGCAGGTGCCTCTTGCCTGCGAAAATACCTTCGCGAGTCCTGTGCTGCAACGGCCGCTGGAGCTGGGCGCGGATCTGGTCGTGCATTCCCTGACCAAATATCTTTCAGGACACTGTGATGCCCTGGGCGGAGCGGTCATCTTCGGGCAGAAATCAGATTTGGCGACCCGCATTAAGGAGTTCCAGCGGGTGGGCGGCGCGGTTCTTTCCCCATTCGACTGCTGGCTCATTCTGCGCGGGCTGCAGACGCTGGTACCCCGCATGCGCGTGCACTGCGAGAATGCCCGCCGCATAGCGGAATACCTGTCCACCCACCCGGCGGTGTCGGTTGTTCACTATCCCGGCCTGGCCTGCGATCCGGGACATGCCATCGCCGGCAGACAGATGCGCGATTTTGGGGGGATGCTCTCTTTCGAGGTGCGTGGTGGCCGGGATGAGGCCTTTGCTGTCACTTCGCGGCTGAAGCTGATCGTGCGCGCCACCAGCCTGGGCGGCACTCATAGCCTGATCGAGCATCGGGCTTCGATCGAGGGCATCTTCTCGCGTTCGCCGGAGTCGCTGCTGCGGCTTTCCGTGGGCCTGGAGGGCGCCGAGGATCTTATCGCCGACCTGGACCAGGCACTGGCGGGGGTAGGCTAAGCGGTTATTCTGCAGTAGGATGGTAGGCGACATCCGGTCTCCGCAGTGAGATCCGACAAGGGGAAAACATATGACGCGCAGGCTGACCATGGCACAAGCCATCATTCAGTTTCTCAAGTCCCAATCCGTCGCGCGCGACGGCAAGGAGCAAAGATTCTTTGGCGGATGCCTGGGTATTTTTGGCCATGGCAATGTGGCCGGCATAGGACAAGCCCTGCAGCAGAACCCTGACTTTCCGTACTACCTGTTCCGCAACGAGCAGGCCATGGTTCACGCGGCAACAGGTTTTGCCAAAATGAGCAATCGCCTGCGCACCCTGGTGTGCACCTCCTCGATCGGGCCTGGGGCGACCAACATGGTCACGGGCGCGGCCCTGGCTACCATCAACCGGATTCCTGTCCTGCTGCTGCCCGGCGACATCTTCGCCCGGCGCAACGTCGCGCCCGTGTTACAGCAGTTGGAATCAACTGCGAGCCAGGATGTCTCCGTCAATGACTGCTTTCGCCCGGTCTCCCGCTACTGGGATCGTATGCAGCGGCCGGAACAGATTCTCACTGCCCTGCCGGAGGCGATGCGCGTACTGACTTCCCCGGCAGAGACGGGCGCTGTGACCCTGGCTTTGCCGCAGGACGTACAGACCGAGGCTTATGACTACCCGGAAGAGTTTTTCGAGCATCGCGTTTGGACCATCGCCCGTTCCCGGGCGGATAGTGGATTGCTGAAGCAGGCTGCGGAGTGGATACGCAGCTCGCAGCGGCCGCTGATCATCGCCGGCGGCGGCGTCATCTATGCCGAAGCAACCGGCGAATTGTCTCGCTTCGCCAGCCGAACCGGCATTCCCGTAGCGGAGACCCACGGCGGTAAAGGCTCCCTCCATGCGGATCATCCGCAATCGGCCGGCGCCATGGGAGTAACCGGTACATCCGCGGCAAATCGATTGGCGGCAGACGCGGATTTGGTCATCGCCATCGGCACACGGCTCAGTGACTTCACTACTGCTTCGAAGACGGCCTTCCAGAACCCGGCGGTACGGTTTGTGAATATCAACGTGGCCGAGTTTGACTCGTTCAAGCACGCCGCGCTGCCGTTGACAGCAGATGCCCTGCAGACGTTGGAAGAGTTAGGCAGTGCGTTGTCATCGTGGCAGGTTCCGCAGAGTTACCAACGTGAGATCGCCAGCCTGCGCAGCGCGTGGGACGAGGAAGTCGATCGCATTTACGCGCGCAGGCATGGTCCGCCGCTTAGCCAGGGCGAAGTGGTCGGATTGCTAAACACGACCCTGGAACCACGCGACATTATTGTGAATGCTGCGGGAAGCCTGCCGGGAGATCTGCACAAACTCTGGCGTACGCGCGACCCCAAGGGCTACCACATGGATTATGGCTACTCCTGTATGGGCTACGAGGTTGCCGGGGGGTTAGGGGTCAAGATGGCGGATCCCAGCCGCGAGGTCTATGTGTTGGTCGGGGATGGTTCGTATCTCATGATGGCCCAGGAGATCGTCACCAGCTTGCAGGAAAAGATCAAACTCAACATCGTGCTCTTCGACAACCACGGCTTTTCGAGCATTGGTGGTTTAAGCCGCGCAGTTGGCAGTGGAGGATTCGGCACCGAGTATCGTTACCGGGAAGAAGGTCTTACAGGCCCTGTGATTCCTATCGACTTCGCGGCAAACGCCGCCAGCCTAGGCGCATATGCCGTCACTGCGCGCACGTACGAACAATTGGGCGCGGCCTTGGCGGACGCCAAGAAGCAGGCTCGCACCTCTGTGGTCGTAGTGGAGACGGATTACAACGACCGCGTGCCTGGATACGACTCCTGGTGGGATGTGCCGGTTGCTGAGGTGTCCGAGAGCCAGGCTGTGCGAGAGGCGCGAGCCGCCTACATCGAAGCGATCAAGAAGGAGCGGTATTTCTGGCCGGCACCGCCGCAAGATAAAACCGAGTCGACCGCAGCTGAACAGGTGCAGCTAGCGAAGAAGTAGGACACCTACGTGAGAACACGAAAGCAAATCGCGAATCAGAACCAGGCCCGTAGGGCCGGAAGCCAAACGTCAGCCCAGCCCGGAAGGGCTGGGAGGCGGATCCGAGCTTGCGGAGCGCCGAAGGTGCGGCACTACTTCCATCCGCGGGTGCCGCGCCTCTGGCGCTCAAACAATATTGGATCGGTGTCCCAGCCCTTCCGGGCTGGGCTGACGTTTGGCTCCCGGCCCTACGGGCCTGGTTCTGATTCGCGATTTGGTTTCGTGTTCTCACGCAGACTCTACGGCCTGCTGTTTTCCGGCCATTCAATAAACGTTGAGATAGCGGTCCAACTCCCACTTGCTGACGCTGTTGTGATAGCTCTCCCACTCCTCTGCCTTCACCCGGATGTAGTAATCCGCGTACTCTGGGCCGAGTGAGTTGCGCACCACCTCATCCTGTGACAGGGCTTCGAGCGCCGCATGCAACGTCGACGGAAGATGGCCGATGCCCTTCCCTCGCAACTCCTCCCACGGGACCTGGTACAGGTTGTCAGGGTTCGGCTCGCCCGGATCCACACGCTGATCGATGCCGTCCAACCCAGCCGCCAGCATCGCCGCACATGCCAGGTAAGGATTTGCCGCAGCATCGACCATACGGTTTTCAATGCGCCCAGGACCAGGCACGCGAATCATCTGGGTCCGATTCGCGGCGCCATAGGTGACGTATACCGGGGCCCAGGTGGCGCCGGAACGCGGACCACTGCGGATAAGACGCTTGTAGCTATTCACCGTCGGCGCCAGAATCGCACTCAGCGCCGATGCATGCTTCAGAATGCCACCCATGAACCAACGGCCCTGGGGCGAGAGCCCAAGCGGGATCGTCCGCGCTATCGAAAAGGTTCTTGCGCGTCCCAGCATCGGAAAGGCTTAGATGGCAATGCGAGCCATTGCCGGTGAGGTTGGCAAATGGCTTGGGCATAAAGGTAGCCAGAAGGCCATGCTCTTCGGCAATAATCTTAACCATCCATTTGAAAAAGATCTGCCGGTCGCAGCTGGTGAGCGCATCGGCATACTTCCAGTTGATTTCAAACTGGCAGTTGGCATCTTCGTGATCGGCTGCGTAGGGCTCCCATCCCAGCTCCTGCATATAACCTATCAGCTTGGTCAGAAGGTCCAGATTGCGGTGCAGCGAGCGCATATCGTAACAGGGCTTGGCCGCATTATCCATCGCATCCCAAGGCACGCAGGCGCCATCCTGGTTGCGCTTGAGCAGCATGAACTCCGGCTCTGCCCCCACCATTAATTCGTAACCGCGTTGGCGCCCAATCTCCAGTTGACGGGCGAGAATTCTGCGGGGACAGAATTTGGAGGGCTGCTTCTGGACCTCCAGCATCCCCGGGACCCAGGCGATGCTCTTTCGCCAGGGCAACACGATCATGGCTTGCATATCGGGGATAGATACCAGATCGGGGTCGTGAGGGCCCTGCCCCACATCTCCCGCGGCAAAGCCCGCGAACCCGGCGCCCTCGCTCACCATGTCTTCGAGCGCGCCGGCGGGGACGAGCTTGGCCTTGGGGATACCACTCATTTCTACGAAAGAGCAGAGAAAATATTCGATGCCTTTTTGCTTTACGAGCGCCTTGAGATCTTCTATCAAGCTTGTGCCTCCCAAAATTTACTGCGAAACTGCAGCGGCTGCTTTTTCCCCCAGCAGCTTGCCGCTGGCAAACCGGAGGGGAGAAAACGGCTCCATCAGAGTTGCGGCGTTGCCGGTGGCAATCGTTTCCGCCAGGCACTTGCCGGCAATGGGGCCGGCCTTGAAGCCCCAGGTGCCCCAGCCCACATCCATAAAGAAGTTGTCCAGCTCGCCGGCCGCTCCCATGATAGGAGCATAATCCGGCGTCATGTCACATACTCCGGCCCACTGGCGAAGAATTTTCAGGCTGTGGAGCTGAGGAAACAACTCCAGGGTATACGTGGCCATTTGCTCCAGGGTGGGCAGCGTGGACCGTGTGCAATAAGTCTGGTATGGATCCACCTCAGAGCCAATCACCAGCTCGCCTTTGGCCGTCTGGCTCACGTACACATGCAGGTTGGAGGAGACGATCACGTAGTCCAGAAATGGTTCGATCAGCTCGGTGACGCAGGCCTGCAGAGGCTGGCTCACAATGGGTAGAGGGACGCCCGCCATATCAGAGATGGTGGTAGCCCAACCGGCAGTGGCATTCAGGATCGCGCCGGCGGATAAGTCACCCTTCGTCGTCCGTATGCGGATGACCTTGCGACCCGCAACTTCGAGGCCGGTTACGGCTGTGAACTGATGCACCTCAATGCCCATGGCATCGCAGGCGTGCCCGTAACCCTGCACCACTTCATCATGACCGATGGTCCCGCCTGGTGGATGGTAAAGCGCCGCCAGTATGGGCAGCCGCGGCCGCTCGGACATATCCATCGCGGGCACCATCCGGCGCAGCTCGTCCCGGTCGACCATTCGGCTGTCAACGCCCATCAGCCGGTTGTTCTCGGCGCGTATGCGCAGACCGGTAATGGAGGAGTCAGTGTGCGCGAGCGTGAAATGCCCACTCTGGTTGAAATCAAGTTCCCAATCCAGCTCCTGGGCGAGGCCTTCGTAGAGGCGAAGCGAGGCGTCGTAGAAAGCGATGCCCGGATAGGTGCGGTAGTTGGAACGCAAGATCGCCGTGTTGCGGGTGCTGTTCCCGCAGCCGATATACCCTTTCTCGAGCAGCGCTACTTTGCGAATGCCGTGGATCTTTCCCAGGTAATATGCCGCTGCGAGCCCATGAACGCCCGCACCGATGATAGCGACGTCATAGGTGGGCCGTAGGACATGGCTGCTCCACATGACGGGCGGAAGGCTATGCGTTTTCATGGCTGCCCATCCACTGCTGTTGTGCAACCATGCCGAAAGGGTGTGCGCCTACATGCAGCAGGGCCTGCCACACATACTCTGCAACGTCGCGGGTGTTCAAGATGAGAAAGCCTTCAGTGCGCAGGATGGTTGCGTTGACGTGAGCCAGCCGGGTCTGGCGTGCGGCGCCTTGGGGCATGGCGCGGGTGCTCACGTTGAGCGTGGTCAGCTTCTGCAGCACTTGCCGCGAATCTGGGCCGGCGAGCAGAATCGCGCTGTAAAGGGAAGTAACGTCGGTAACGGATGAGGAAGGAACCAAGGCAATGGGCAGCGGAGACGTAACCAACGCGTGAGCGGGGGTCAGCTTCCACAGTCGCGCGGGTGCAGGGAACGCAGCGGCTGGCCCGCGCAGGTCGAGCTTAGAGAGATAACTCACATCACAAATACCTACAGAGGCGCGTACCTGCTCGAGCTCGCTCGATGGATCGGTATACCAGGCAGGCAGCTCCCAACCCAGAAAAGGTCTGGAGTTGAGCGTGCGCGTCGAGATGACAACGATGCAATGCCGATTGCCGTTCCATCACATCTTTAACCGCTGACCGGAAGGGTCGTAAAAGACTTGCTCAACCACATTCGCGAAGTAGTCGACGGCATCAGAGCGCAGAGTTATGGGCGTGCCATGTTTAGCTTCCGCAGGCGTGACCCATGCCATGCCGATCACTTTCCTTTTCTCCCAGGAGAAGCGAACACTGGTGGCCCAGCCCACTGGTTTGCCGTCAACTAATACTGGAGAACCGTCGTGAGGCGCGACAGATCCTTCCATTTCAAACCCAACCAGCATGCGCTCCAGCGGGTTTTGCTGCATGCGCAGGAGCGCGGCGCGACCGATGAAGTCTGGTTTATCAAATTTGGCCACCCACGCCATGCCGGCTTCGTAGGGGTTGCTGAGAGCATCGGTATCCACGCCTACAATGACGTGCTTCTTTTCCAGGCGGAGCACACGCTGGGTCTCCACGCCAAAGGGCAGCAGGTCGACCGAAGCGCCTGCCTCGAGCACCTGATCCCAGAGATGGCTTCCATATTCGGCAGCGACCACAATCTCCCAGCCCATCTCACCCACAAAACCGATGCGCATCATGGTGGCAGGGACACCGGCGACCGTCGCCTGCCGCCAGTCCATGTAGGGGAATGCTGCCGAGGATAGATCGCAATCGGTCAGCTGGGCCAGCACACCGCGTGCCAGCGGGCCGGCCAGGTTCATGGAGGCGAGCCCGGCAGTCAAATTAGTGATGTTGACCTTAAATCCCCCCGCGGCCGCCCACCATTCCAGCCATTGCTGCACAAAGTCCACGTTGCCGGTGGTAGTGGTTAGAAAGTAGCGCTGCGGTTCCATGCGGGAGATGGTTCCATCATCGAGGATAGTTCCCAGCTCATCGCAAAGTACCGAGTAACGCACACGGCCGATGGGCAGGGTGGAGAAGGAATGAGTAAAGACCAGATCGAGCAAACGGCCGGCATCGCTGCCTTTCACTTCGATCTTGCCCAGCGTACTAACGTCGATGATGCCCGCGCGTTCGCGGACAGCGCGGTATTCTTGTTCGATGCACTGCGCTTGATCTCCGGTTCCGGCGGAGTCGTAGTAGCGCGGCCGTTTCCAGTCGCCCATGTCCATCCACACAGCGCCCAGCCGATCATGTTGATAGTGCATCGGGGTGCGGCGCACGGGATGATGTCTCATGCCGGCGAGCACGCCGAGCGACACCGGAGGAGCGGGAGGCCGAGCCACAGTCGTCCCCACCTGCGCGATGGTTTGCCCGCTGACCTGTCCACAGAGACTCACAGCAGCGGTCTGACACATTCTGCCCTGGCAGGCGCTCTTGCCCAGCTTGGTGAACCGCTTGATCAATTCGATGTGACCCATGCCGCTTGCAATGGTCTCCGCCACATCGCGGCCGGAGACATCCATGCAAAGACAGGCAATGGCATCGGTGGATTGTGCAGAGGGCGGAGGGATATACGCTAAGCCTGGGCCGGCGGCAGCTCCCACCAGGCTGACAGACTCCAGTGAGGTCCCGGCGAGAAAGCCCAAGTCCGGAACCAGGGGCCCGCACATCACCACCAGGTCCGCATCATAGGTAACTGTTGCGGTTACCACTCCCGTAACGTGATCGTCTCCGAGGGCGCTCACTACCGAGCCGATAGGCAGACTGGCCACTACTTCTGCCCCGGCTGGCTCGAGCTCGGCCTGCAGCTGGGAGCATCTGGCTGGATCTCCAATCAGCACCGCTCGTTTGCCAGGCACGATCTTATGTTGATGAAGCAAGCGCAGCACGGCGGTCGAAAGCATCACCCCGGGCAGATCGTTGTTGGCAAAGAGAAACTGTGTTTCATAGGCACCGGTGGCCACAACCACGCTGCCGGCGCGCAGATGCAGCAGCGTCTCTGCATTGGGCCGGGCATAGTCGATTTGTACCGCGCCCAGCAGATTGCCTTCATAGAGCCCAAAACAAGTGCAGTTCAAAAAGGTTGTGACCATGGGGTGCACAGAATCCCCACCAAGAGCAGGCTGTTTCTCCAGCAATGCCACCTGCATGCCTCGTTCAGCGGATGCCAGAGCAGCTTCTATCCCACTCCGACCGCCGCCTACCACGACCACATCGAATTGCAGATAGGCATGCTGGTAATGATGCTCTGACTCGGAGAGAGGGGGAGCCGCGGGAAAACGTTTGACGGCAGGCGAATCGAAGCCGCGATAAACATTCTGGTTCTGCGCCAGCACCGACAGGCCACCGCGTGCCGGCGTGGTACAGCTACGCACGTTGGGTACGCCGTCGATGTTCACCATGCAATTGGGGCAAGATCCGGTAAGGCAGAGCAGTCCGCGTGGACGCCCATACTGATAGCTGTAAGAGAAGATGCGTACCCCGGAACGATACAAGGCGGAGGCGACGGTATCGCCGGGTTTTGCGGTTACGGAGTTGCCGTTCCACTCAAACAGGATCTGCGGCTGTTGCATTATCCGCGCTGCTCCTCATCCTGCGGCAGCAGCGTTTGATGGACCTCGTTGGTCAGCGTATTACGATTGGCCTTGAACCACTCGCCGCAACCACCGCGGTGGTACCACCACTCCCACTGCACTCCGGCGATGTTCCTCTTATAGAGTGCGTAGGTGACAAAGGCCTCCGGCTCAGCCTGGGAAGCAGGTCTCTGCCGGACCTCTCCGCCAAAGCGAAATTCATAGACGCTTCGGTCGCCACAGTTGGGGCACTTCAACAGAAAAGACATGCGCTCTATCTTCCGAAGACCTTGCGGGTGCCGGCCAGAGGAACGCCGCAGATAATCGACGCTTCCATGGTCAATGCCGCCATATCTTCCGGTTCCAGGTGGTGCACGTCAGACTTGCCGCAGGCCCGCGCCAGCATCTGGATCTCGAGCGTCATGGCGCGCAGCAGATTCAATGCGCGCTCCGCTCCCTGGTCGATATCGAGCCGCTTCATCAGCTCCGGATCCTGGGTAGTGATGCCTACCGGGCAGCGCCCGGTGTGGCAGTGATGACAATGGTAGGGCTCGGTGCCCAGGGCACGGTAATCCTCGACATACAGCGGTTTATTGCAGTTCAGGCTGATCAAGGCCGCGGTGCCGATGTAGACCGCGTCGGCGCCGAGGGCTATCGCCTTGGCGGCGTCGACGCCGTCGCGGATGCCGCCGGCAATAATCAGCTGCACCTCGCCATAGAGGCCGCAGTCTTCGAGGGCTGCGCGTGCTTCGCAGACAGCGGCCAGAGTGGGTATGCCGGTGTGCTCCTGCAGGATGGCGGGCGACGCGCCGGTGCCTCCCTCCATGCCGTCCACCACCACCACGTCGGCGCCTGCCTTGGCCGCCAGCTTGACGTCGTCGAAGATCCGGCTGGCGCCGAGCTTCACGAATATGGGCACCTGGCCGTCGGTGGCCTCGCGCAGCTCTTCAATCTTGATCACCATGTCATCGGGTCCGAGCATGTCGGGGTGCCTCGCCGGACTGCGCTGATCGACTCCTACAGGCAGGTCACGTTGATGGGCGATGGTCTCGGAGATTTTTGAACCCAGCAGCAGACCACCGGTTCCGGGCTTGGCTCCCTGGCCAATGGTCAACTCGATTGCGCTCGCACCACGCATATCGTGCACATCGATTCCGTAACGCGAGGGAAGCACCTCGTAAACATAATCTTTGGCAAACTCCCGCTCCGCGGGAGAGAGGCCGCCATCGCCCGTGGTGTTCGATGTGCCCACCTTGGCCGCGGCCTTGGCCAAGGCGGCTTTGGCGTTGTAGGAAAGCGCGCCCCAGCTCATGCCGGTAATCATGATGGGGATTTCCAATTCCAGGGGCCGCTTGGCGAAGCGGCCGCCCAGCACTGTTTTGGTGGAACACTTCTCGCGGTACCCCTCGAGCGGGATACGCGTAAGGCCGCAGGGCAGGAAGGTCAGGTCGTCGAAGGTAGCCCAACGCCGCTGGCGCAGGGTGCCGTAGCCGCGAATTTCATAGATGCCGGTCTCCGCTTTGGTATGAATGCCTTGCATCACATCGGGCGAGTACGTGCCGCTGGTTTGCAGCAGAGGGCGGGTAAGGTCCGGGTCATTCATTTAGAGGGCATCCTGCCAGTGTTTCCAATTGTGCTTGTCAAAGTTCCAGAGCTTCCGCCCGGCGACCACCTTGGTGAAGTCACGTCCTGCCGGCTTTTGCGCGCGCACCGCGGGCGGAAGATGTTGCGCAAGCAGACGGTCGAGCAGGTCCGCCTCTTCCGGCGCCAGCGGCTCAACCACCGCATCCGTGCCCAGACCGCCGATCGTGCCGCCGACATAACAGGTGGTGGCATACATCGAATCAGCAAAGGCGTTGCCGGTGTTGCCGCATACCACCAGGGTTCCTTTCTGCCCCATGAAGCCTGCCATGTAACCGCAGTCGCCGCCGACCAGTACCAGACCGCCCTTCATGGAAACACCGAGCCGTGCGGCGGCATCGCCGTGGATGACCACCGTGCCGCCGCGAATCGCCGCGGCTGCTCCGTTGCCCGCCCCTCCATGAACGACCACGTGGCCATGGTTCATCGATTCCGCCAAACCCCAGCCCGCACTTCCCTCCACTTGAATCTCGGCGCCATCGATCAAGCCACCGCAGTAGTAGCCCACGCTGCCCTGAAAACGCACTCGTCCTGGTTGCAGCACGGCGACCGCCAGGTTGTGGCGAGCATTTGGGTGGGTCACGGATATATCCGTCGCCCCGCCCTGCAAAGCGGCTCGGATCAGCGCATTGATTTCCCGGGTGGGAAGCGCCGCGGCATCGATGGCGACGGCTGCTATCTCGACCACACCCGCACCTCCTCCACCTGGGCTTCGGAAACTTTGTAATCTCCCGGAATCGCCGAGCGGATAGCAATCTCCTCCGTGGCCACGGCAACGAACTCCGCGGTCTCCGCGACCACCAGCGGCTTGAAGGCGTAGGGATCTTTGACGAAGCCCATCTCGGTCGCCGTCACGGCCAGACAACTGAAGGCGCCATCCATATCCCGAAGAACCCCATCCAGGCCCTGGCGCAGTGTGGCGCCTCGATTCATCGATTCTGCCAAATAGACGGCCAGCACTTCGGAATCGTTCTCGGTAACAAAGCGCACGCCGCGCTGCTCATACTTGCGGCGTAACTGATGGTAGTTGGTGATGTGTCCATTGTGGACGATAGCCACATCCGCGGCTCCGCGTCCCCAGAAGGGTTGAGAGTGGCTCAGATCCACGATCGATTCCGTGCAGAGGCGAGTATGTCCAATGCCGTGGGAGCCAGCAAAAGCCGAGATGTGATGCTTGCCCTCGAGCAGGCGCGGTGTTCCCACTTCCTTCGAGAGCTCCATCGCGTGACCGATGCTGAGCACCTCGATGCCATCACCCAGAGACTCAATCGTGCGGGTCAGCGCGGGCAGGTCGACGTGGCCGGCGAGCACAAAACGCACATAGACGCCGCTGGTGGAGAGATCGTGGGCGCCGTCGAGGGTCCCGGCGAAGTTCTGGATTGCCTCGCGATTGGCTGCGATGGTCAGGTTGCTCATCTCCAGCTCGTCGCCCGCTTGCACGCGCACGATGTAGGCCGCGCTGTGGCCGGGGCCGACCAGCGCGACGCCGGCAGAGTCAGGACCGCGCCGGCCCAGCGCTTCGAGCATGCTGAGCATGGTGGCGCCTAGCTGGTGGTCAGTGCCCGCAGCCTTGTGAAAGTAACCCAGGATTCCACACATGGAGCGCCATCCAAGATACTTCTCGTATCCATCTAGTATACCAGAGGGCACTACTTAGGTTGCGTAGCTAGCCATACGCAAGCCTCTCGAGCCCTGGCGGCCTGGATTGAGTCAACCCGTAGGAAGTACCGCTTTCCTTGCGCGCTGGGTTGGAAGGTGGTGGCCCCATTCGCCGAGACCTGCACATCGCCTGGTGGGGATAGATCAAAATATCCGCGATCGGGGCGCAGATCGTAGAGGACCGTGGTCAGGTCCCAGCTGGGACGGTCGTACGGCATCTTGGCGTACAGCCGGTAAGCCTCCGCTACGGGATTGCCCTGGGGGAAGTCGTGCTCGATGCTGGCCGCCGGATATAAAATCGCCGCTCCCACTTCGAAGCCGCTTATGTAGATGTCCGTCGGCCACGCAGCAAAGAGTTTGGTTGCGGCGGGAATATCGGTCATTACGTTGTACTCGGGTTTCGCCTCGGCAAAGTTCCCCGCCATTATGGTGAGCAAGCGAACTTTTTTCTTTACCAGGTCCATCCCGTTGAGATTGCTGTAGCGATCAGGAGCAGACTCGAGCAGCCGCGCAAGATTGGTCGAAAAGCCCACCTGGATCATGGTAACGGCGCCATCGCTTTCGCCGGCCAGCGTCTTTCTCAGTAGCTCTACCGCGTCTTGTACGGCGGCCTTGTTGGGGCGGCGGCCATGCAGCTGGCATACTTGCCGGACGTACAAACCGTCGTCCTTTGTCTTGCCGTCATGGACGATGCCGACGGGTATCGTGGCTCGGCCGTAGTACTCGTCGACCAAACGAACGTATTCGGCAGCCCAGGGATTGTCTTTGCTCACGGTAACGGCCAGTAGTTTCACTTCGCCACGGGAAGCAAAGGCATGCAGCATCGCCAGCGCCAACGCGTCATCAACATCGTTGCCCATATCGGTGTCAAAGATCACGTGCAGCGGTGGCGCTGCCGACGCAGGAGCAACAAATGCCAAGGTGAGCAAAACCGCCAGAAAAATCTTCATCATTCAAGAGCCTCCAGAGGGCTTTACAGGAACCATGCGATAAAGCGTCAACAAGTCTCTCTGATCACGGTCAAAAACGCGATAGGTCGCAACCTTGTCCAGGCGGAAAGCGGATAGGGAGCCGACGATATCCTGATCGAGCTCATTCCAGCCTACATACCAGCCGGGCTGATAGCGAGTGAGCTTTTGAGCCAGGTCTTCGCTGCTGTATCCATCGTTGATCGAGGGGACGCCCGTCATCAGCGACAACTGGTCGCCACTCGAACCAAGCAGCAAGCGGTGGGCGTTGGGGTCTGCATTCACGATTGCCTTGATGGATTCAGCGGCGTTGTAGAACTGGTATTGGCGATGGCTGAGGAACCCAAGGACCCGCGCCGTATCAAGCACCAGGGCGAGCGCCAGCGCGGCCGCAAGCAGCGACGACAGCCTGCGGTTGCGAATCTTAAGTGGGTGCAGGGCAAGAACCAGTACCACGATCAACGGCACCAGCATCGCCAGGAAATATCTGGGAGCATAATCGTCCTGGCGGCGAAGGATATAGACGGCTTCGCCCGCAAAAGCGATCCAGGATGCGGCGAAGAGCGGGTTTCTCCATAGCTGTCGCAACCAAACCAGCGACAGCAAAAGCACGGCCAGCGCGGCCGGATACAAAATGGGGTCGATCCACGTACAGTGACGGAATAACTGCCGGAAGAAGAACGCGGTGTGCTCCCATTCCACGTCCGCGAGCGCATTGATGTCAAAAAAGTAGCGATAGTCATCCGCGTATCGGGAGCGCAAGACGATGGACAAATAAATACCGATCGTTGCACCCGCCACGGCGGCTACGAGCAGGGTCGCCGGCACCCATCGTTTGCTGGTTCGCATCCACAGCAACCATAGAGCCGCGGGCACCAGGACGAGTGCCGTGGTCTTGGTCAGCAGCATGATGGGGATAAGGATGCCAAGCAGGATCAGCGGCCAGATTCGCCGTGGGTTGGCGTAGGACGCGACCCACAGCAGCAGACAGAACTCGAAGTTCACCATGGTGTCTAACGTGGCGAGCCGGCTAAAAGCGAAGGCGAAGGGACTGGCCGCCAACAGCAGCGCCGCTACGGCCGCTGCAGTCTCGGAGGCATAGCGGCGAACAAGCAGGTAAACGAGACCCACGGTGGCGATCGAGAAAAACACATTCACCGCGCGCGCCGCCACGATACTGACGCCGGTGAAATGGAACACTATGGTCAGCAAGACGGGCCATACAGGAACCGCAGCCGCGGGATTGTAGTCACCGGCAACCTGCCAGTGGCCTATGAGGAAATGGCGGACCGCCGCGTTCGCCCACCAACCTTCATCGGTGAACTTTGCCTGGTCGATCATCCACGGCGAGTGGTTGGGAAAATCAGCCCGCAAATAAGCGAAGCGCAGCAGACATAGGGCGAGCGCCAGCAACAACAAGATGTTGTTTAGCCGGCGTTCCACTAAACTCGGCGAACCGGCCCAGCGTACTGCGCTACCAATGGATCCACTGTCAGCAGCGTGATTCCCTCCACCATCGCCTGTGCAACGAGGATGCGATCGAATGGGTCTTTATGGAGACGAGGCAGTCCGTCAATTGCGACAGCGTGATCGCTGCCGATCAGCAGCTCACTATAACGGTTATCTAGTAATGCGCGCCTCAGCAATCGAGGATCTGCTTGAAAGTTGTCCCGGCCAAGTCCTCGCTTGATTGCAATCTCCCAAATGCTGGCTGCGCTAAACATGAGTTCATTCCCGGCATCCTTGATCAGCCTGCGGGCGACTGTCGACAGGCGGTCAGGTTCCCCGGCAGCCCAAAGGAGCAAGTGGGTATCGAGCAGTAGTCTCATGCCTCACCTTCGAAAATCCGCTCGATCTCGGAACTACCCATCGTGTCGAAGTCATCTGGAACGGAAATCTGGCCCACCATAAAGCCCAATCGCCGCACCTGCGTCGGCGTAGGAGCATCGATCGCGGTGACTTTGACGAGCGGCTTGCCGGCTTTGGCAATAATGAATGGCTCTCCCTTGGAAGCCCGATCGACCAGCTTTGAAAGCTGGGTCTTAGCTTCATGGATATTCACGACATGTATGGTCTTCTTCATAGACTAAGTCTTGTTAGTTTAGTTCATCATAATCCAATGATAAACGAGGAGCAAGGGGGTTTTAGGCGGTAATTAATAACAATGTCTTTATCTCGGGCTCGCGCTGCTTCCCCAGAGTTTACGGTGAAGCTCCTTGAACCTGGAGACAATCTCCTCCTGCAATGGGTGCCGCTGATCGCGCACCACCCAGCGGCCGTTCACCACCACATCGCGAATGGCAGACCGGCTGAGCGAGAAGACGGCCAAGGGCAATAGATCGTTGCCGCAGTTGCCGGCGATCGACACATCATCCAGATCGACGGTGAAGAAGTCGGCCGAAAGGCCCGCAGTTAATTCGCCGGCGGGGACGCCAAGGGCACGGGCTCCATGAACCGTGGCGCAGTCAAAGAGACGCGAGGCCAAGGTCTGCTCTCCAATCTGGTCCAGGATGGCACGTTGTTGCCGCTCCAGCCGCAAGTGGTACTCAAGTTCGCGCGCATCCTCCAGCGGATCGATCTGCGCCTGGCTATCCGAGCCGAACGCGATCCGGATGCCCTCGCGCATAACCTGGTCGGCGGCAATCACGCCGTCCCCAAGGTTGCGCTCAGTCGTGGGGCACGAGCACACGGTTGTGTTGGCCCTGGCAAGCAGCTCGATCTCATCCGCGGTGATATGAATCGCGTGCACGGCGGTGAAGTCGGGAGCAAGAAGACCTTCCCTGCCCAGCAGCGCGACCGGAGTCAGCCCATACTCCCGTAAGCAGGCGTCGTTCTCCGCGGTCTGCTCCGCCACGTGCATATGGAGGGGCAGCTTCCGCTCCCGCGTCCACGCAGCAATCTCTTTAAGTGGGCGCAGAGGCACGGCGCGCAGGCTGTGCGGTGCTACCCCCAAACGCACCTCGGTGGAACCGGCAGGATACTCTTTGCTGAGCGCCTCCATATTGTCGAGAAACTGGGAGGCAGACTCGAAGAACCGGATCTGGCCCGGGTCCGGTGGCAATTCATATCCTGATCGCAGGTAGGCTGACCGCAATAAGACGATCCGTATCCCTACGGACTGGGCGGCTGCGATGATCTGCTTACTCAACAAATTTGGATCGTCATAAGGCCGGCCGCCGGGAGCATTGTGCAGATAGTGGAACTCGCCCACGGTGGTGGTCCCACTCAGCACCATCTCCAGAAATGCCATGCGGGCTACGTCGTAGACGTCTTGAGGATCAAGCTGTGCAGCGGCATGGTACATGGTCCCACGCCATGACCAGAAATCGCGGCCGCTCGTCAACCTGGACTCCGACTTGCCCCGGATCAGCCGCTGAAAGGAATGAGAATGAGCGTTTACAAAGCCGGGAAGCAGCGCTTTCCCGGGTAAATCGACAACAGCAGCGGACGCGTTTGCAGCGGCCGGTAAAACACTCCCAGCCGGGCTTACCAGGAGCGACCCAGTAGTAAATGAGGACTGGGAATAGAGCAGTTCAGGACGATAGAGCGTGGTCACGAGCGACGGGCCCGCTGCACCATTTCCACCAGCATCTTCCTGGTTTCAACCGGGGTGCTCACTTCGCTAAGGAAGCCCAGGCGGCAGCCCTTCATGCCCTCTTCGGTCTTCATGCGCAGGTGAAAGCCGAGGCGATCCACCGCGGTCATCACCGCTTCCTGGGCCTCAATCCCGGCAAAGACGCGCGCCAGAAGGACAAGTGCGTCCTGATGATCGGCATTCATGTGTTGCAGGATGCCGGCGGCCGCATCGGCCAGTGGGTCTGGTTGCGCGTGGCTATAGTCCTCGGCTGTGATCCATCCCATGACCCCGAAACCGCCGACGTAGTAGATATCGACCACGTCCATCGCGAAGAAGGAAAAATCGTCGAAATCCACCCAGTACTTGCTGTTTTCGTGGCGTTCCAGATAGAGCCGGCGCGCTTCCCCCACCTCGGCCGCTTCGATGGGTGAAACGTTCCCCACCAAGGTGACCCGCGCGGCCCCGAGTGGATCGCCGGCTGCTTCCGGCTGCGTCACCAGCAAGCCGGCCCGTCCATCCTGGTGCAGATTTTGCGTGTGCATGGCCATGGTGCTGATCAGGAAGACCGGCCGCCCCATGCCGTCGAGGGCATAGGGCATCAAAGAGCCGAAGGGAAAGCCCGGCCGCTTGCGGGAAAGGGTGGAGAGGCTGCCGACGCGGCCCAGGTGTAAGAGCGTGCGCGCACGCTCCGCGAACGATGGTTCAGGAATCGGAGGCTGATTGCCCGTTGCCCCCGTACCCGCATGCTTGTTGCTCGATGGCGAAGACATGGCGCCCCCTGGAGAAGTCTAAATGGTATAAGACAGGTAAGCGGAGGCGCTCATGTACACCCCCAAAGCCTTTGAGGTAACAGACCTCGCTCTGCTTCATGCGGCAATGAGACAGAGCGAGTTGGCAACCCTGGTCACCATGACTACCCAGGGGTTGGTGGCCACCCATCTGCCGCTGCTGCTGGATGAGACCAAAGGTGAGTACGGGACCCTGACCGGACATGTGTCGCGGGCCAATCTGCAGTGGCGTGAGACCGACCCCGAAGCCGAGGCGCTCATCATCTTCCTCGGTCTGGACACCTATGTGTCTCCTAACTGGTATCCCGCCAAGCAGGAGACAGGCAGAGTGGTGCCTACCTGGAACTATGCCGCCATTCATGCCTATGGGCGGTTGACCTTTTATGAGGATCCGGAGTGGCTAAGGACCATGGTCACGGAGCTGACCAAGCGGCATGAGGCTGGATTCCCTGCTCCCTGGCAGGTCACGGATGCACCCGCTGTGTATATCGACTCCCAGCTGAAGGCGATTGTCGGTTTCGAATTTCGCATCCTTCGTCTCGAAGGAAAGCAGAAGTTCAACCAGAACCGCTCCGTGGAAGACCGGCTGGGAGTTATCGGGGGACTGCGCGAACTGGGGAACGAGCGCAAGACAGAGGTTGCCGAATTGATGGAAGAGATCGAGTCCCGGCGCGGGCCGAGCGAAGGATAAAACGCTCGAAGGCACGAAAAACGCTGTGGTAGGCTACTGTCAAGTCTCTCTCCCGTTCTCTATCTTTTTTTGGTGCCCATGCAACGCAGGTTCTCTTCATCTTTTGGGGGAGATGCTCTTTTTATCTTCAACCGCCTGAAAAGGAGATGTGCACGCGTGAAATCTGCCCGCCTGTTCGCCATCGTCTTTGCCGTTTCTTTTTCGGCCGCAACCGCCTACGCCGCGTCACCTGCCGGCGCTGCTAACGACACAGCTACCTCAACATGGAACCAGGCAGCGGCCGCTCACTACCTTGATGGCCGCGAGATATGGTGGCAAAGTTGGCCTCCGGCAGAGCGAGATCATAAGACGGTTTGTGTTTCGTGCCACACCGTAGTGCCCTACGCGCTTTCCCGGTCGAGCCTGCGGCCCGCGTTGGGCGAAGATGCGCCCACCGAGCAGGAGCACATCCTGCTGAACAACGTGCTACGGCGGGTCACCTTGTGGAACCAGGTTCAGCCCTTTTACCCCAATAGCAAAACCGGCCCCACCTTGGCAGTGGACTCACGGTCTACAGAATCGGTGATCAATACCCTTATTTTGGCCTCTTACGACCAACGAAAGAACCATCTGACCGAGATCACGCGCAGCGCCTTCGACAATATGTGGGCCCTGCAAATCAAGTCTGGAGAGAAGGCCGGCGCCTGGGGCTGGCAGAACTTCCACTTAGCTCCCTGGGAGTCGAGTGAGTCTCAGTACTGTGGCGCCACATTGGCGGCAATCGCGGTGGGGAAAGCTCCGGATAACTATCGCAACGATGCAAAAATCCAAGAGAACCTGCGGCTGCTGCGCGGCTTTCTGCGCCGGGAGTATGCTTCGCAGCCCTTGCTCAATAAGGTCTATCTGTTGTGGGCTTCCAGCAGGCTGCCTGGGTTGTTGAACGAGAAGGAGCGCACCGCCCTGGTGGCGGAGCTGGTTTCGAAGCAGCAGCCTGACGGGGGTTGGAGCCTGAACGATACGGGTACCTGGAAAAGAAGAGATGATACGCCCGAGGAAACGAAGAGCGACGGACTTGCTACCGGCCTCACTGTACTGGCGCTGGAACAATCAGGCGTAGGGCATGCCGCAACGAAGCGCGGGTTGGCCTGGCTGGCACAGAATCAGAGCCAGGATCAGGGGAACTGGTCTGCCTGGTCGCTAAACAAGAAACGCGATCCTGCGACGGATATCGGCCGCTTTATGAGCGATGCTGCCACTGGCTTCGCGGTGCTGGCACTCGAAAACAGTCACTGAGACAATTTACTCGTTGCCGGGCGCCATTCTTATAGCCGAAAACTTGCGCCGCGAAATAAGGTTCGTTGGGCGGCGCCAAGACATCTGCGTGCAGGAGGAGTGCACCCAGGATTACATCCTGGGAAATTCTCAGCCGTCCCTTCGGGACTAGATCGTTTGTGTTGATCCTACCCAGGATTTCATCCTGGGCTACTATCAGCCGCCCCTGCGGGGCTGTTACGTTACGGCTGAGGATTGATTTCCTTTGTTCTGACTCGGTTTCCGGACTTGAGGCCCCCCCGGATTTTCTGTGGGGCTGGTCGGCGTTCGCGAAGTTCATGGTTGGTTGCTCGTCAGTCCTGGGTATCGATTGCACAATCGGAATAGTCCCGTAGGGACGGCTGAATACTACCCAGCACAGCGTGCTGGGCCGTAACCCGGTAGAAACTGGCCCTTCGGGATCAGGTCATCGACCCCCAACGGAAGATTCCGCGGCCGGGAGCGCCGTATCCTCGGGTTCAGTTCCCTGCTTATTGGCCTTCGCCGTCTGCTTGGGACTCTTGGTCTTGGTGGCGGCACGGGTGTGTCTCTCCTGGGCGGCTGCTACCACTGCTTCCATGCTCTTGAGAAATTCCGGCAGGTCCATCTTTTGGCGAAAGCCAGCAAGGTAGGGCTGAATCTTCTCGAAGTGGAAGTACATCTCCTGACAGGTGTCGAGAATCAGCGATTCGTCCAGCGCTCCGTGAACCACAAAAGCGGCGACCATGTCCCAATATCCGTAGACCTGAAGGATGTGCCCACTCGGCTTACCGCCATTCTGAACCAGGCTCACAAACTCTTCTACCGACTTGGGCTGGAACTCACCGCCAACATAATCGCGCGCCGTCCGCAGCGACGTCTCGCGGCGAATCTCGTACAACTTGAGAATGAGTTCTGCCTGCTTTAGCGCGTTCTTGGTTTTCAAGTTGCTCTCTCCTGTTTTCGTTTGGCTGGTGCACTCATCACGATACGGGCCTAAATTTTAGATGACTCTTTGTAATACGGCACATGGTGCGCCTGGTTATTTGCGGAAGAAATTCCGGGCCATGAACAGCAGGTTCGCCGGCCGTTCCGCCAGCCGGCGCATGAAATAGGGGTACCACTCGGTCCCAAAAGGAATATAAACCCGCACGCGATAGCCGGCCGCCACCAGAGACCTCTGCAGATCGCGCCGCACGCCGTACAGCATCTGAAACTCAAACTGGTCCGGCTCGATGCCGCGTTGTTTGGCGAAGCGGCAGGTGGCCTCGATCATCTTTTCGTCGTGGGTGGCGATGCCGTGGTAAACCCCGCTGGGGAGCAGAACCTGCATCAGCCTTACGAAGTTCCGATCGACATCGGCTTTGTCAGGAAAGGCTACGTTCGGCGGCTCCTGGTAGGCACCCTTGCACAGCCGTATGCGAACGCCTTGGGCCAGCAAGCGCTCAATGTCCGCTCCACTGCGGTAAAGGTAAGCCTGAATCACCACCCCCAACCGGCCGCGATTTTCTTCCATGGCATGCAGCATGCATACCAGGTCGATGGTGGCTTGGGTGTACTCCGATCCCTCCATGTCGACGCGTACAAAGGTGTTGGCCGCCACCGCGTGTTTGACCAGGGCAGCCACCGTGGCAAAGGCCAGTTCCGGGTCGAGATCCATACCCATCTGGGTCAGCTTCAGGCTTACGTTGGCATCCAGTTGGCGCTGCTCGATGGCGTCGAGCAGGCGGTGATAAACATCGGCCGCCTCTTTCGCCTGCTGGGGGGAATGCGCGTTTTCTCCCAGGCTGTCGAGCGTGGTCGACATCCCATGGCTGTTCACTGCCGTGGCCGCGGCCAGTACTTCTTCGACACGGGTGCCGGCTACAAAGCGGGACGACATCCGCCCGCCAAGAGTAGAATTCTCGGCGAAGTTGCGTAACGACGAATTGCGGGAGAGCGCGATCAGAATCGAGCGCAGTATGGGCATGCGAACTGATTATTGTCGCACACGGGGTTCTCGGGCAGTTTCGCAATCAACGTGGCCTGATAAAGATCGCGAGGTGTGGTTTTCCTTGGAAGAAAACCACGAAATGGCCTATCGCTTCGGTCTACACCAATTGCGAAACTGCTATAGCCGTTGGGAGGAAACCCTTTGGTCGTTTTCTCGCTCATATGAGCAGGGAGTTTCATGATTAATCAATGTGCTAATCCGAGTTGTGGCAAACCACTCCATTATCTTCGTGAAGGAAGAATCTTCGTTTTTGATTTACCGGACCCAAACACACCCGTGCCTGCTCCAGGTGGGCGAGCCCGACGTCTGCAGCACTTCTGGTTGTGCGGATCCTGTTCGGAAACGATGGTGATGGAGCAGACCAGCGAAATGCAAATTCGTGTTGCCGTGAAGGCAAGCAAGGTGCAAGCGGGAACGGCGGATATTCTTTCTGGTTCTTTGGCCTTATGAGTTTCCAGGGAGAGGAAGAGCTTAGTTTTTAATGACCGGCCACTCGGGCGTGAACTCCACCACCCGCCGGTCGTATGCACCCGCGAAGGCTTCCCATCGGATGTAGGCAATCTCTTCCAGCATCTTCACCCCGTCCTTGAGGTAGCTGAGGCGTGAGCGTTGGTCGTGTCCCCAGGTGACGGGAACTTCGCGAATGGTGTAACCGCGCTTTAACGCGATAAACAGCAGTTCGGGATCAAAACCCCAACGCTCGATACGTTGCAATTGGAAGATCGTCTGGGCGACGGGGCGGTGGAAGGCTTTGAACCCGCATTGCGTATCGGCAAAGGGCAATCCCATCACCAAGCGCGTAATGGCATTGAAACAGCGTCCAAAAAACTGGCGGTAGAGTGGCTGCTTAAGGGTCTGCCGGTTGCGCTCGAGCCAGCGGGAACCGATGGCGATATCCGCACCCTGGCGCAGCGCCGCGAACAGCCGCTCGGCTTCTTCCACAGGCGCTGACAGATCGGCATCGGTGAACATTACTATTTCGCCGACGGCGCGCAGCACCCCTTGGCGCACGCTAAACCCTTTTCCCCGATTCTCGGGATTGTTCAGCAGCCGTACCTCGGGATGCAGTTCTGCAAATTCCTGCACGATGGCTGCGGTACGATCGGTGGAACCGTCGTTGACGACCAGGACCTCGGCCCGCCAATCCCGCTCATGGACGCAACACAGAACCTCGTCCAAAGCTTTGCCGATGCGGGCGCTCTCGTTGTAAGCCGGAATAACGACGCTGATTGAAGGCCGTTCCAAGGCTTGTTCCCCAAAGCTGTGTCCAATTTGATACGTCACAAATTCTACGCTACTCTGCTTCAGACTGGCGCATCTCTAGCTCAGGCAAGGAAATAGCGTCGGAATCCAAACGAAATCTCTTCTAGCCGACGTTGATTTGACGTAGCCGATGTAGATTTGACGCAAAAGAGAGGGAATTAGATTCCAAACGCACGCGATCCACAGTCAAAGCGTAGTTGCGATTGTTTCCGATGTACCATCAAGGTGCTGCATCTACTATAGCTGACACGGGTTACCTTTATACTTTGAGGAAGATAGGACCATGACCAAAGCAGACCTCGTTGAGGAAGTGACCCAACTGGGCGATCTGACCCGCCGTGATGGGGAAATGATCGTGGATACCATTTTCGATTCCGTAATTCACGCGTTACGTACCGGCGATAAGATCGAAATCCGCGGTTTCGGCAGCTTTCGCATCCGCCAGCGCAAGCCGAGGACCGGGCGCAACCCAAAAACCGGGGCCAAGGTGGACGTCCCCGCCAAACGAGTTCCCTACTTCAAACCCAGCAAGGAATTGCGCGACTTGGTCAATCCCAAGGGAACGGCGCCGGAGACCAAGCCGGACGCGGGCACGGCCGCGTAGCGCGGAACAGGAAAAGACCAGAACAGGACGTGGCGAAATGGCCTCCTCTTGATGTTCCTGTTCCTTTTGTAGCTTTGAAAGTCTACTTAGACACGCCACGGGCGATGCCAATCACGCTCATCATTCTCCCGGTAAATCCGCGCTCCACGCGGTGGGAGAAGAAGCGATCCGTGTGGCAGCCGGTGCACTGCCCGGTCATGAATATGGCCGCTGGCTTGACCCCGGCGGCGAGCAGCTGCCGCCGGTTCGCCTCCGCCAGATCCAGATGCATAGCGGGCCCGATCGCGCTATGTCCAGGAGCACGGGCGGTGAGAAACAGCATGGGGTATTTATTCCTGACCTCGTCGGAGTCGTACACCTCGCGGAAGAGCTCGGCCGCGTAGATGAATTGCGACTCGAATTCCTGCTGCACTTCTTCCCCAACGGCGTAGCAGCACTGCCCAATGCCCGGCCCGATCGAAGCGATCAAATCTTCCGGCCGGGACCCGAACTCCAGCCGCATGCGGCCCACTCCGTTTTCCACGATGCGCGCCAGGGTGCCGCGCCACCCGGCGTGAAAGGCGGCGACCGCCCGCTGCTTCCGGTCCGCCAACAGAACCGGGATGCAATCCGCAGTCTGGATACCCAGTAGCACGCCCGGCTCGTTGGTCATGAGGCCGTCGCCCTTCAGCGCCGCCGCCATCTCGTACCCCTGCACGTCTTTTGCCTGCGCCCTTCGGATCAGCGAGGAATGAATCTGGCGCAGGGTTACCAGCCCCAGGATGTCCTTTCCTTCAGTCACCGCGCTGACAAAGAGCTCCCGATTGGCAGCCACGATCTTGCGGTCATCGGAATCGGTAAAACCGAGATTTAGATCGAATTTCCCGGTTTCGCCGGGGTGATAGACGATGGTTCTGCCGCCGATCCGGGTACTGAAGCCATGAATGAGCCAGGCAAGGTCACGATACTTCTGTCCTGCCCAGTCCGGTGCGCGGAGAAATTCCGGCAGCTTGGGCGGTCGATCTCTAAGCGCACGGGCGTGGGAACGGGAAGATGCCATCCACGTTTATCTTACGATGCAATGGGGCCCGCCTTCCGGCGGGCTCCTTTAAGAGGCTGTTGTGGAGGGTCATTCAGGAATTTGCTGGAGGAGAGCTCGCCGAGGCGGAGCTTCAATGAGGAGAAACAACTGCCTAGGTTGGAAAGGTCTGAAGTAGCCTCTGTAATTATTAGTTCAGATGCGTTCTGAGAAAAATAGTTGTCCTGTGGAAAACTGGTAGCGCCCCGAATTATTTGAGGCTTGCCGGCCGAAACATCCGCTCGACTGCGCCAGTCACCACCCGCCGCGGAACGAATCGCTGGGCAAACACCTGGACCTTCCCGGAGAGGTAGGGAATGACCCAATGTTTTCCCTCGGCCAACCCCTCCAAACCGCGCCGTGCCACCTCCGTCGCCGATTGCGCCTTACGCTTGTCCCCGGTGCGCACGCCGGCCACCTGGCCGAACTCCGATTCCGTCGGTCCAGGACAGAGGGCGCTTACCTGGACTCCATAGCGTTTTGTTTCCTGGGCAAGGGCTTCTGCCAGCATGCGATCGAAGGCCTTGGTCGCTCCGTAGGTCGCCAGGTATGGCACTGGTTGGTAGGACGCCGTCGAGGCCACAATCATGACCGAACCCCGCCTGCGCTCGACCATCGCGGGCAGAAACAGCCGGGTGAGATGGACGACAGCCGTGCAGTTCACCTGCACCATACTCACCTCCATCTCCAGGTTGGAGCGTAGAAACTCGCCGTACTCGCCGAAGCCGGCGTTGTTGACCAGAACATCCACCTGCAGCCCGGCTCCCTCGGTGGCATCGAAGATTTGTTGCGGCGCCTGGGGCAGCGCCAGGTCCGCAACGATCACCTGCACCTGGATCCCATTCCGGGCGCGTAGGCGCTCCGCCAGCAGATCGAGCCGCTCGCGGCGGCGGGCGGTGAGCACCACGTTCACCCCAGCCTCGGCCAGCTCGACCGCGATCGCTTCGCCAATCCCAGCGCTGGCGCCGGTAACGATCGCCCACTTACCCTGCCATGCCTTGCGCACAATCGCCGACGCCATCGCTTGTCCCCCTTTAATGATCGCCGGCGAATTCCTCGCCCACCCACTGGGCGAAGGCATCCATCTTTTGTTCACGGCCGAGAAAGTCCTCGATCAGCTGCGTGCCCGGTTTGGATCCGCCGGGCTCGAGAATGGCTTGCCGGTAGCGCATTGCCGTGGGCCCTTCCAGCAGATTGGCGCGATCGAACTGGCCGAAGAAGTCGAGCGCAATCACCTTGTCGAACATGTAGGTGTAGTAATTCGATGTGTAGCCGATCAGGTGGGTGAAGCTGGCATACATGCGATTGCCCTCCACCCATTCATAAGGCAACATGCGCTTGTAGCCCTCTTCGAGCATCGCATCCGGATCCAGCTCCTCGGCCGGCCGGTTGTGCACATCGAGTGAGTAGCTGGTGTAGAAGAGCTGGGTGCGCACGCCATCGGCTCTTCCAAAGGCGCTGGCCCGATTCATCCGTTCGACCAACGCCTCGGGAATCGGCTCGCCCGTCTGGTAATGGCGGGCGAAGGACGCGAGAAGTTTGGCGTCGTGGAAAAACTCTTCCAACATCTGCGAGGGCACTTCGACAAAGTCGCCTTCGGTCGCGATGCCGCTCACGCCCGCCCACTTCTGACGGCCGCCGAGAATGGCATGCATCAAGTGGCCGAACTCATGGAAGAAGGTGACTACATCGCTGTATTGCAGGAGTCCTGGATCGTTTACGCGATCACCTACGGGATCGCCTGTCCTGCCACCGGGAAAGTTGCAGATCAGCGCCGCCTCGGGAAGCTGACGGCCTTCGATTCCGGGAATCAGCGGAGCAGCGCTGAACCACTTGTCCTTGCCCTCGCGGGGATGCATATCCAGGTAAAAACGGCCGCATAGCCGTCCCCTGTCGTAGACGTCCCAGGCGCTTACCTGGGGGTGCCAGACGCCGGCATCCGGGTTTCTTTTGAAACTGACGTGGAAGAGCCGCGCTGCGGTTTCGAGTATTCCCTTCTCTACCGTGTCATAAGGAAAGTACGGACGGACCGATTGGGAGTCGAAGTCGAAGGCTTCGCGGCGGTACTGCTCATACCAATAACCGCGATCGCTGGTCTTGAGCGTCGTGAGTCCAGGCTTTTGTTTGCGGGCAAAATCCAGCACCATCTGGTATTCGCGCTCGGCTCCGGCACGAGAAGCCTGCTCCAGCTCGCCGATAAACTTCCTCAAGTTGGCCGCCGACCCCATCATCTGGTTAGCGGTTGCCAGATCAGCCCAGGAGGCAAAGCCCAGGATGGAGGCAATCTGCTGCCGCACCGCCAGCAGGTCAAGCAACAGCGGCCGGTTCGCCGGGTATGCCCGGGTGTTGTAGGCGCGGAACATGCGCAGGCGCAAATCCGCGTTGCCGGCAAACGTCATCACCGGCTGCATATCGGGGTAGTCGGTGGTGAGGGTGATGACGCCCTGCGCATCCGGCGGATGATTACGGATGTAATCCTCCGGCAGCCCGTCGAGTTCGGATGCGTCCCGCACTTCCACCCGGTTCACGTTCTCCTGCACATTCTTGGCAAAGGTGAGCGAGATCTCTGTCGCCTGGTCGGAGAGCTTGCGCAGGTGAGCGCGCGTCGCTTCATCCTTATCTACGCCGGCCAGCCGGTAGTTCAAGAGCGTCTGGCTCACATAGTGCGCGGTCGCCGGGTCGGCGTTGGTCATGTCGATGGCCACGAGGGCGCGGTAGACCTCCTGATTAAGAGACAAGGCAGTGGCCGCTTCGGCCACCGTTTGCGTCAGTTCCCGGGCTTTGTCGCGCACCGCTTTGTCAGGGTGCACGCTATCCAGCAGGGAGGCCAGGGAACCTGCCGCGCTCAGCGTGGCCACCACATCGTCGTAAGGACGAAGGGTATTTTCCAGGCGTCTTCTGACCCTCTACGGCCAGGAGGCGGTCGATCTGCTGGCGCTGCCGAGCCAGGCGCCCCTGGACCCAGCTTTCCAGTCCCGCCGCATCGATATCTCCACTCTCACTCCAGGGATGTAACCCGGCCGTTTCCTCAGTCGATAGATGATTCAAGGTTGCTCCTTACTATCCCAAGGTTACCCCAGCCTTCTAACCTATTCCAGGGCATGGAATACGGTCCTTGCTATCCGGCGGGTGTGGGCCGGTACAGCATTTTCAGTTCTGCTGTATAAAGAGGAGCGCATCCTAACAGGGCTTTTGGTCAAGAAAAGACGCACATGGTTAGACTTGCCTGTGCAGCGTAGAAGTGAAAATGCATTAAGATGTCGAGATTGTTACCATGACTTCCGCCGCTCCATCTGTCTCGCAACACTACCTGCGCTCGCGTATGGGGAAAGTGTGCGTGGCGATCATCGGCTCGACCGCCGGGGAGATGGTGGATCGCGCCACCGAGGCCTTGCGCGACAGCCCTTTCTTGGAATTCCGGCTGGATTACCTGGAGAAGCCTCTGCTTGCGTTACCAAAGCTGAAGGATTTCCTGGCCGAAAACACCGGGGCAACGGCAATCGCCACCTGCCGCCGCGCCGCCAATGGGGGGAAGTTCAAGGGCGCGATTGCGGCTGAACTGGAGGTGCTGCAGAAGGCCAGCGCTTCGGGCTTCCATCTGATCGATCTAGAGTTGGAGACGGCCGAAGCCATCAAGGCGTCTGACCTGGAAAAGCTACGCACCCGCGGCGTGGCCCTCATCGTGTCGTACCACGACTATCAGTCCACCAAGGATTTGGACGGCATCTTCGAACGTATCCGCCCCTACGAACCGGAGTTCATAAAGATTGTATCCACCGCCAAGTCGCTGGCCGACAACGTGGTGATGATGCACTTTCTGGAACGCACCGGCGACATGGCCAACATGGTCGGCCTGTGCATGGGCGACCAGGGAATCATCAGCCGGGTGCTGGCCATTCGCGCGGGCAGTGTCTTCACCTTTGCCGCTGCCACCCAAGGCGAAGAGACGGCCCCGGGGCAGATTGCCGCACGCACACTTACCGATACCTATCGGATCAGCCAGATCGATGCGGCGACCCGGGTCTACGGTGTAGCGGGCAATCCCATCAAGCACTCGCTCTCCCCGCTCATGATGAACACGGCCTTTCACCGCGAAACGGTGAACGCGGTCTACCTCGCTTTGCAAACCAGCAAGCTTAGCGACCTGCTGACTTTGGTCCGCGAGCTGCCGCTCTCCGGCTTATCTGTGACCATGCCGCTCAAGCAGGAGGTGCTCAAGCATCTGGAGAATATGGACCCCATCTCGGCGCAGATTGGCGCCTGCAACACCATTGTTCGGGCGCACGATGGAAAGCTTTACGGGTTCAACACGGATGTTGGAGGTATCCTGCGCCCGCTGGAAAAGCGCATTTCGCTGGCCGGTGCAAAGATCCTGGTATTAGGCGCGGGTGGCGCAGCCAGGGCGGCGGTCTTCGGCCTGGTCGATAAGGGAGCCGAGGTTGTGATCCTGAATCGTACTCCGCAGACTGCGCAGAAGCTGGCGCGTGAAGCCAAAGCCAAAACCATTCGCCGCGAGCAGGTCGCCAAGACAAGCTTTGACGTGATCGTGAACGCGAGCGCCGTCGGCATGCATGGGGTTAGGCCACAGCACATTCTGGAAGCAAAAGAGATCAACGCCCGTTTGGTCTTCGACCTGGTTTACAACCCGGTGGATACTCCGTTGCTGCGCATGGCGCGGCAAAAAGGAATACCCGTCGTGACCGGAGTCGAAATGTTCGTGCAGCAGGGGGCGCGCCAGTTTGAAATCTGGACTGGCAAACGGGCTCCGGAGGAAGAAATGCTGCGCGTCGTCGTGCACGCATTGCGGCAACGGACGGAGTCGTCTGCCGCGGAACCGGCGCGGCATTAGGACTTCTCTTGGATAAAGACGCGCAGTATTGGATTCACCACTTGGGCCTGAGCCCTCACCCCGAGGGCGGCTATTACCGCGCGACTTATAAGTCGGACCTGGCCATTGCGCGGAGTGCTTTGCCCTCCAGCTACCAGGGCGACAGGTCCGCGTCGACGGCGATTTACTTTCTTTTGGATGGGCGGAATTTTTCTGCCTTCCACCGCATTGCGTCCGACGAGCTGTGGCACTTTTATACCGGGAGTTCGTTGGTCGTTTATGTAATCGATCCTGATGGGAATTATTCCGAACTGCATTTGGGTAATGGTTCTGACGAAGTGTTTCAGGCGGTAGTGAAGGCGGGCTGTTGGTTTGCCTCACGGGTAAAAGACCGAGCGGGGTTCGCGCTGGTAGGTTGCACCGTGGCGCCAGGCTTCGACTTTGCTGATTTCGAGTTAGCCACCCGCTCGCAGCTCATTGGTACTTACCCGGCCCACCAGAAACTTATCGCAGAGCTGACTAGGGAATAGACGGCGAGCAGTTGCGTTCGGGAGAGGCGCACCGCAGGTCCCTCGGCTTCGCTCGGGATGACAAAGGGGAGGGTGGCGTTCACCTCAGCAGCAGTTACCGAGGGATGGAGAGAGCCGCACTTCCCCTCCACTTCCAGCCAATGCTCCGCCCTGCGGACCTCTCAGCCACTATCCGATCTCGCATGGAAGCGCCACCCTCCCCTTTGTCATCCCGAGCGAAGCCGAGGGACCTGCTGTGCGCCTTTCCCGAACGCAACTGCCCAATCCTGCGGACCTCTCAGCCACTATCCGATCTCGCATGGAAGCGCCACCCTCCCCTCTGTCATCCCGAGCGAAGCCGAGGGACCTGCGGTGCGCCTCTCCCGAACGCAACTGCCGAACACAGTCACCGCTCACTTAACTCCAGAAGCTACGATCCAGCGTGCGGTACTGGATGGCTTCCGCGATGTGGCCTACCGTGATTCCAGGCTGCGCATCAAGGTCTGCTATGGTGCGGGCAACCTTCAATATGCGGTCGTGAGCGCGCGCGCTCAGACCCTGCTGTTGCATGGCGCGCTCAAGCAAGCGTTCCGCCTCCGGCGAAAGTTCGCAATAGGTCCGAATCTGCCGGGTATTCATCTGCGCATTGGTATAAATGCGATCAGCCTTGAAACGCTGGTGCTGCCGCTCCCGCGCAGCCAGCACGCGCGTGCGGATTTCCACCGAACCCTCGCTGGCGGCTCCGGAACGAAGCTCACGGTACTGCACTGCAGGAACCTCAATATGAATGTCGATGCGGTCCAAAAGCGGTCCGGAGATTTTTGATATGTAACGCTGCATCATGGGCGGCGTACACGAACATTCGCGCGATTTATCGTTGAAGTAACCGCAAGGGCAGGGATTCATCGCTGCGGCAAGCATAAAGCGCGCCGGAAAACTAAGCGACATCGAGGCACGGGAGATGGTTACCGTTCCATCCTCGAGTGGTTGCCGCATCACTTCCAACACGTTCCGGGGGAACTCGGGAAGCTCATCCAGAAACAACACGCCGTTATGCGCCAGCGATACTTCCCCAGGTCGCGGAATACTCCCACCCCCGATAAGCCCTGCGTCAGAGATGGAGTGGTGTGGCGAGCGAAAGGGACGCTGCGTCACCAATCCTGCCTCGGCATCGAGCACGCCGGCAACAGAATGAATCTTGGTGGTCTCGAGGGCCTCCTCCAGCCGCAGCGGCGCAAGGATCGACGGCAGCCGCTTGGCCAACATGGTTTTACCCGAACCCGGCGGACCGATCATGAGGATGTTGTGGCCACCGGCGGCGGAAACCTCCAGGGCGCGTTTGGCCGTCTGCTGCCCGCGAACATCTTTGAAATCGAGCGCGAAGCTATGATGCGCACTGAGAAGATGATGTGAGTCCACACGAACCGGCTGGTCGTGGATTCCGCCGTTGGCGGCCGCATTCAACATTTCACGTACCTGGATCAGACTACGGACCGGGTAGACGTTTAATCCTTCAACCATCGCTGCCTCGGCAGCGTTGCGCTCCGGGACAAGAAGATTGGCGATACCCCGTGCGCGCGCGGCAACCGCAATGGGCAGAACCCCGGGAACGCCACGCAATGTCCCATCGAGCCCCAGTTCGCCCACCAGCATGAATTGTCCGATGTCCTTTAACTGCAGCGCTCCGTAAGCGCCAAGAATCCCAATGGCCATCGGCAAGTCAAAGCCCGATCCTTCCTTTTTCAGATCGGCGGGAGCCAGGTTGATCGTAATGTCCGTAGGAGGGATATTGAAGCCGGAATTCTTGATGGCGGAGCGAACCCGATCACGGCTCTCACGTACGGCAGCGTCCGGGAGCCCAACGGTATGGTAGTTGTCATCCTTAGTCCGGACGCCGGAGTAATCAACTTCTACATCGATGATGTGAGCGTCAATGCCGTAGACCGCCGCACTCAGTGCTTTGAAGAGCATCGCCGCGAGTATAGCAACCCGAACGGTCGCCTTGCCTATGCGCAACATTAAGTCCGGCTCATCTTTGCGCCGGCTACCGTTCCACCGCCATGGCGACAGAATTACCACCTCCAAGACAGAGGGCCGCGACTCCCTTATGCACATCGCGGCGGATCATTTCGTAAATCAGCGCCACCAGAACGCGCGCGCCACTGGCTCCGATGGGATGCCCGATCGCGACCGCTCCGCCGTTGACATTTACTTTCGCCGCATCAAGGCCGACTTCCTTCATCACGCCCAGGGCCTGAACGGAAAACGCCTCGTTCAATTCGTAAAGATCCGGCTCCTCTTTGGACCAGCCCGCCTTCGCCAGCACGCGCTGGATTCCCAAAACGGGAGCGAGCATCACCCACTTAGGATCGATGCCGCTGGTGGCCTGGGCTCGGATGTGAACCATGGGCGCGAGCCCCAACGATGCAGCCTTGGCCGCCGACATGACCACCACCGCGGCAGCACCATCGTTTACGCCGGGCGCGTTGCCTGCGGTCACGGTTCCGTCTTTCTTGAACGCGGGCTTCAGCGCGCGCAATGCCTCCAGCGTAGCATCCTCGCGCACGGATTCATCGCGGTCGAACCACGTCGCCGCCTCGCCCTTCTTTCTGGCCGGGATTTCGATGGGCAGAATTTGCGCTCGCAGGTAGCAGGCGCGCCAGGCAGCAGCGGCCTTGCGGTGCGAGTTGAGCGCGTACAGATCTTGCTCCTCACGCGTGATGCCATGTTTCTCGGCGACATGTTCTCCGGTAACGCCCATGTGGTAGTCGTTGTAGATCTCCCACAGCCCGTCGTGAACCATGGAATCGACCACGGTCGCATTGCCCATCCGAAAGCCGCTGCGGCCCTGGGGGAGAAGGTAGGGCGTGTTGGTCATCGATTCCATGCCGCCGGCGATTACGATCTCCGCATTGCCTGTCTGGATGGCTTGCGCGGCCAGACTCACCGCCTTCAGCCCTGAACCGCAGACCTTGTTGATGGTCATGGCGCTGACCGAGGGAGAAAGACCGCCGTGGATCGCGGCCTGACGCGCTGGATTCTGTCCCAGGCCTGCGGAGACGACGTTGCCCATGATGCACTCGTCCACCTGATCGGGATTGAGCCGCGCGCGGCTCAGGGCTTCACGCACTACCAGCGAACCCAGTTGCACAGCAGAAAAACCTGACAGTGCACCCTGAAATTTTCCAACCGGGGTGCGCACTCCGGCGACAATGACAACGTCTTCCATAACGGGTAGCCTCACTTTTTAGATGCCGAAGCAACGCAACACGATAGCAAGAGCTGCCGGGCGCAGGCAATGTGCATTGCACGCCGGACCAAAAAACGCAGGAGATGAAAGGCACTGAGGGCATGACGACGATCGAACCACCGCAAGCGGCAAGCGGGCAAGCATATGAGGAGGGTGGCCTGCTGGCGCCCTGGTGGCACACCGCACTGATGGTTTTGCTGATCATCGGGCTATCCGTGGCCGGAGTAAGGCAACTGCGCAACCTTGGTGGTCAGCCCTTACGCCTGGCGGCCAACTACAGTCTGACCATTGCGTATGAGTGGATTCTGGCGGCGCTGGCTCTGTGGGGCATACATATGCGCAAGGTCCCACTGCGGCAGCTTCTCGGAGAGCAACGTCCGGGTGCTCGGGGTTGGTGGAGCGATATCGGTGTGGCGCTCGGCTATTGGGTGGGTGCGGTCTTCGTGCTGGCGGTGCTGGGCGAAGCGCTGGTAAAAATCTCGGGATCGCACATCGATCCGCAGAAGATCGGTGACGTGACCCAGAAACTCGCGCCGATCACGGGTCTGGAGATGGTGCTGTTCCTGGTACTGAGCATCTCTGCCGGGTTCTGCGAGGAATTGGTCTTCCGCGGCTACCTGCAACAGCAGTTCGCTCGCATGGGGCACAGAATCTGGGCCGGCGTTGCGCTCTCAGCGTTGGTGTTTGGCGGTGCGCATGGTTATGAAGGAATTGCGGGAATGCTGCTGATCACCGCGTATGGCGCGATGTTCGGCGTGCTCGCGCTGCTGCGGAGAGGACTGCGGGCAGGAATGATCGCGCATGCCTGGCACGATTCCATCAGCGGTCTTGCGCTGGTGTTGTTGCGACATTATGGTCTCCACGCGGCAGGAAAGTGAGCGTGTGAGGAAGTGGACGGTTGGCTTCATCGATTCCGCTTGGTGAATTGATCTTCACGAAATGCTATTTTTTTCTTGACACTATTTTTTTGGGATTCTATACATTCGTTAACTGCAAAGTATCTCTTGCAGTGTTCGATGTCGACTCGACAAAGGGAGAATAGAAAAATGGCAACCAAGAAAGCAGTAGCAAAGAAGCCAGCGAAGAAGGCAGCCAAGAAAACAGCAAAGAAGAAGTAAGCAGGCAACGTAACAGGCAACACAATCGGGGGACGCCAAAAGCGTCCCCCGATGTGTTTTTGGGCACCGGTCGATCGCCAGTGTTTATGCGGCTTCGGCAATCATTCTCGAGCGGGATCCCCAAGCCGGAGTTTAGATCTGAGTTTAGAGTGGTGGCCCGCCAGGAGGCTCTGCTCTCACCGCACCGCGGGTAACGGCAGGGCGCAGAGAACGGACTTCGGGAGTTTGGCGGTGCCTCCTCCTCCAGCGGAAAGAAGCGACGCACTGGGGTCCCGAGGGCGCATATGCTTACCAAAGTGGTACTGGGCCATGACACCTTTTGAGGAGACGGTCGCCATGACGCGGAGACGGTGGGTTGCCGATGAATGGGACGATACCAGCGCTTCCCTCAAGGGCGAGCAGGCAGCTCATTTGATTCGTGTGCTGCGCGCGCAAACCGGCATGGAGTGTGACATGGTTGCGGGGGAGCGGGTGTGGCGTGCCGTGATTTCCGGCGTCACTGGAGATGCGGTGCGCTTTGCGCTGCTCTCTGAGGTGGAAGCAGAGCCGGCGCTTCCGGTAACGCTATTGCTCTCCATCTTCAAGTTCGACCGCATGGAGTGGATCATCGAGAAAGCAACGGAGCTGGGAGCCGAGAGGTTCATTCCGATGAGCGCGCGGCGCAGTGAGAAACATCTGGTCCAGGCAGCGCCGGCCCGCGTGGAGCGTTGGCGCCGGGTTGCACGCGAGGCGGCTAAGCAATCACGCCGATCCGATGTGCCGGTGGTGGAAAACGTGGTGTCATTGAAGTCGGCGGTGCTCATAAGGCCCGCTCATCCCGGATTAAGTCTCTTGCTTGCCGAGCAGGAACGTTCGACCACCTTGTATGCGGCGGTCCAATCGGCACTGCAGCAACCCACCCTGAAAAATCCGCCGGTGCACTTCGCAGTGGGACCGGAAGGCGGATGGACAGCGGACGAAGAAGCCCTCTTCACCCGAGAAGGCTGGCAGCCGGTGAGCCTTGGTCCGAGAATCCTGCGCGCCGAGACGGCAGGTATCACCGCCATGGCGGTAGTTGCAGCAATGCTCGGCTGAGAACTGTCCAAATCAGTTTTTTTGTTCAGTCCGTTGTGTGGATGCTCGGCCAAGCATCTCGAAGGGTACGGGCAAAAAGATTCTGCGTGAGAACGCGAAAGCAAATCACAAATCAGAACCAGGCCCGTAGGGCCGGAAGCCAAACGTCAGCCCAGCCCGGAAGGGCTGGGAGCGGATATCAAGATTGGGGAGCGCCGGAGGCGCGGCACTACTTTCATCGCGGGTGCCGCGCCTCTGGCGCTCAAACGATATTGGGAATCGAGGTCCCAGCCCTTCCGGGCTGGGCTGACGTTTGGCTTCCGGCCCTACTCCGAATTTCCTGTGGACCTGGTTGGCGTTGGCGAAGTTCATGCGGCTTTCCTTAATGAAAGCCGCACACGCAGACTTTGGTGGTGCCCCGTGCAGGAAATTCGGATACGGGCCTGGTTCTGATTCGCGATTTGCTTTCGTTCTCACGCAGACTCTGAAGCCCAACTTCGCTGACCGCTTTACGGCGCGACTGAAGTCGTTCAGCGATCAGCTGAACAGATCCTTCATTTTGCCCAGCAGACTGCGCGAGGTGGGCTTGTTCTCAATATGCATGGTCTCGCCTAACTGGCGAAGCAGGTCCCGCTGCGCTTTTGTGAACTTCTTCGGCGTCTGCACCACGATCTGCACCACCAGGTCTCCCCGGCCGTGCTCGTTGAGATGAGGCACACCCTTGCCGCGCAAACGGAATTCCTTACCGGACTGCGTCCCTTCATGGATGCGCAGCGCAGTGTCTCCTTCAAGCGTCGGTACTTGAATCTCGTCGCCCAGCGCAACCTGGGAAAAGGAGACGAAGATGACGCAATGAAGGTCATTGCCATCGCGCTCGAAAAACTCGTGCGGCTTTACCGACAGCACGACATACAGATCGCCCTTACCACCGCCGGCACGGCCTGCGTCGCCTTCGCCCTGGTAGCGAATACGGGTTCCATCTTCCACTCCAGCCGGTACGCTGACACTGATCAGGTGGCGGCGCTCGGTCAGTCCGGCACCGTTGCATTGGAGACAAGGATCGGTAATCACCTGCCCGCTGCCGTTACAAATCGGGCAGGTGCGGGCGATGGAGAAGAATCCCTGCTGGTAACGTACTTGCCCGCGGCCGGCACATTGTTTGCAGGTTTCCGGACCGCGGCCGGCAGGCGCCCCGGTCCCGCGGCAATCGGCGCAGATCTCAGCACGGCGGAATTGGATCTCTACCTGCTTACCGAAAACTGCCTCTTCGAACTCAAGCTGGAGATCGTAGCGGACATCGCGGCCACGTTGCCCGCGTCCATTGCGACGCCCCCCACCCATGTTGAACATCTCGCCGAAGAAGTCGCCGAAAATATCGCCCACATCGGCGTTGGCGAAACCCTCGAAGCCCGATGAACCGGCGCCGCCCACTCCCGCGTGCCCGTAGCGATCGTAGGCAGCGCGCTTTTGCGGGTCGGATAGTACCTGATACGCTTCGCTGGCCGTCTTGAACTTATCTTCCGCTTCCGGGGACGAATTGCGGTCGGGATGATACTGCATGGCCATGCGGCGGTAGGCTGTCTTGAGCTCCTGATCGTTGCAGTCGCGCGAGACACCCAGAAATTCGTAGTATTCGACTTTGGTCACTTTGGATGCGCTACTCATGCTTCTTTCTGTTGCGGATTATTGACGATACGAACCAAGGCCGGACGAAGCAGCCGGTCGCGGATGCGGTATCCACGGCGAACCTCTTCCAGAACCTGATGGTCGGGTAAGTCATCGCGATCGACACTCTCCAGTGCCTCATGCACGCGCGGATCGAACCGGGCGCCGACGGACTCCACCGGCTGCACGTTGAGCGCACGCAGAACATCTTCCATTTGCTTCACAATGAGCTCGATGCCGGCACGCAACTGTTCCACTGAGCCGGCAGAACCCAGGGCGAGCTGAAAATTGTCCAGCACGGGGAGGAATTGCTCGACCGCACCGGAAACCGCAAAATCGCGGAAGTCTGCGCGTTCACGCGCTTCGCGCTTGCGCGCATTCTCGAATTCAGCCTGCAGGCGCGCCAGCCGGTCGACCAGCTGATCGCGTTCGCCCTTAAGGCGATCGATCTCGCCCTGCAGATGCGTTGCAACAGCCTCTCCGTTGTTGGTCCCGGCTTCCGGGGTAACCGCATCCAAGGAGTCTGCAACCGGATCGCTATTCTCTTGCGCTTCGTTGGTGGGATCAGTGACTTTGCGTGCTGCTGCCATAGTGATTAGGAAAAACCTTTCGGATAACTTGATGCAGAATCATGACTAACGATGCAGAGCGCCGCGCGCGGGGCTCTACACCTAAAAGGGGAATTGCGTTATTGCGTCGGCAATATGCGATCCGAGAGCTGCGCGATGAAAGACACCGCGTTGATCGTCTCCTGATAAGCGATACGGGTGGAACCAATCACCGCTACCGTTCCCAGGCTCTGCGTGCCCAACCGTGTGGGCGCGCCGATAAGAACCAGGTTTCGCATCTCCGGGATGGTTTCCTCCAAACCAACCACCACCCGCACAGTCTGTTGCCGGGCATCCACATACGCGTCCAGCAGCTCGATCAGCCGCTGCTTGGTTTCAAGAGCATTCAACAATTGCCGCAGCTGCTCGGCATCAGCTTCGCCCGCAACCAGGTTGGCAACTCCCACAATAAAGATGGATTGCCCCGCACTTTCCTGTTCCAGTGCACCTTTCCGGCAAAGCTCATCGAGAGATCGCATCAGCTGGTCATATTCGCTGCGCTCCTGCTCCAGGCGGCGGGCAAGTTCGGTGCGGATGCGCTCGATCGACCAGCCGCGGAAGTTCTGGTTCAGAAATGCCGCCGCACTCTCCAGTTCGGCGAGCGAAAGGTCGCGGTCCAGGGTAAGAATGCGATCGAGAACCATTCCGGACTTGGTAACCACCACCGCGAGCACGCGTCCGGTGGAGATTCTGGAAAAATGGATATGGTCCAACCAGTAAGTCTCCGCTTGCGCGGCCATGGCCACGCCCACGCCGCTTGAAATCAGTGACAGCACGTGCGATGTTCTCTCCAAAAATTGCTGGGGGCTGCTCACGCCGGCAAAGCTATCCTCAATTTGATCCCTGCGCTCCTGGGTGAGTGCACTGGGATAAATCCTCGTGCCCCCATGGAGCTGCTCGACGTACAGGCGAAATGCACGAGCCGTCGGGCAGCGGCCGGCCGAGGTATGGGGCTGCTCCAACAGTCCCGCTTCCCCCAACGCCGCCATTACATTGCGGATCGTCGCCGCGCTCATTCCATCCTTATTGTCTAACTGGCGCGCTACGGTCTGGGAGGCAACAGGCTCCCCGGTCGCAATATATAGTTCGATGATCGCGTTCAGGACCAGCCGGTCGCGAGGGCTGATCCGAAGGTCGGAAGACATTGTCCACCTGCCCTAATGCGCTCATTCCAAACTGGTTTAAATCAACCGACAGCGCACACTTCCCACTACAGATTTTAGAAGCTTGAGTGTTGCACTGTCAAGTTCGCGACACTTTCCTGACCGGCGCGACCCGGATTTCCTGTACGCCGCACTGGACACGACCGCGTCAGCTGATCTCAAGAATATTCTCGTCTTTCGCCGACACCGCGAGCGCTCGTTCCGCAACCTTGCGCGCTACCTCGAAAAATTGCCGCGCATGCGCGTTTCCCTGTCCCGCCAGAACGATGGGCAAACCATGGTCACCTCCATGGCGTATCTCCGAGTCCAATTCGATCGAGCCCAGGAACGCCAGGTTAGCTTGCTTAGCCAGTCGCTCCGCGCCACCGCGGGAGAAGATGTCGATTACCTGATTGCAGTGGGGGCAGGTGAACTGGCTCATGTTTTCTACCAGGCCCAGCACCTCGACATTGACCTGGTGGAACATCTCCAAAGCCTTACGCGCATCCTGCAGCGAGACATCCGATGGTGTGGAGATGATGACCGCCCCGGTGAGCGGAACCGTCTGCACCAGGGAGATCACAACATCCCCGGTACCCGGCGGAAGATCGACCAGAAGAAAATCGAGTTCTCCCCACTGCACCTGCTGCAGGAATTGGCGAATGATCTGGTGCAACATGGGGCCGCGCATCACCAGCGGCTTATCGCCGGGCGAGATAAAGCCAACCGAGATAAGTTTGACGCCATGGGCAACCAACGGTTCGATCTGGTTGTTCTCGAGCACGCGCGGTTGTTGGCCGATGCCCATCATGAGAGGAACATTGGGTCCGTAGATGTCGGCGTCGATGAGGCCGACGCGAAAGCCCAACTTGACCAGTGCGGTGGCCAGATTCACTGCGAGCGTGGTCTTGCCCACTCCGCCTTTGCCCGAACCGACAGCAATGATGTTCGATACTCCCGGAAGGGATTGCGGCGGTGGTGGCGTTTGCATGTGTGCCATATAAGACTCCTTAAGAACCTGTGTGCTTGTGGCCGGCAGCAGCCAAAGTGTCGGAGCGCGCACTCCGCTTGCGCTCGCGTTCGAGTTGGCCCTGTTCGCGGCGCCGCCCCGCATCATGGTGGCGGCGTTTGTCCTCCTCTGTCTCGGCTTCCAGGCAGGGCACCCGCACGCGGTCTCCTTGCGGGTTGACCGCAACAAAGGTAAGGTACGCCGAGGCGACATGACGCAAGGTACCGTCAATGGTGTGTTCCACCCATACCTTGACGCCCACTTCCATGGAGGTGCGGAAAGCGCGATTGAGGGAGGATTTCAGAATGAGCAGATCCCCCACATGGACCGGCGCAATAAAGTCGATATGGTCCATCGATGCGGTGACCACGTGCGTCCGGGAATGGCGGTAGGCGCATATCGCACCTACCAGGTCGATGAAATGCATGAGCCGGCCGCCCAGCAGGTTGCCCAGCGTATTGGTGTCGTTGGGCAGGATCAGTTCGGTCATCTCGGACCGTGAGTCTGCAATCTTGCGGGGCGGAAGCAGAGGATCGGTCATAGGGTTGTGCCTCATAAGACGGCTGGGTGCGATGGTCTGTCTTAAGTCTCGACAATTGCGCCCATGAATGCAAATTGCTAGCAGGCAGACCCGGATTTCCTGCCTCGCTGCGCTGGAGACGGCAGCGTGTGCGGCTTTCATCAAGGAAAGCCGCATGGAGCGCGCCAGCGCCACCAATACCAACAGGAAATCCGGAACCCCGGTGGCGGCGAAGCCTTGTAGAGTAAAAAGAAACCTATGGACAAGATAGCGATGCTTACCGAAATACTGACGCAAAACCCGGGAGACGCCTTTGCCCGCTATGGGTTAGCGATGGAGTATGCCAACCAGGGGCAGACGGATGCCTCCCTTGCCGAGTTCGAGCGGCTGCTCTCGACCCATCCGGATTACACTGCCGGCTATTTCATGGCGGCGCAAACGCTGGTGAAGGCAGCACGCACGGATGAGGCCAAGGCGCGGCTGGCCCAGGGCATTGCCAGTGCGCAGCGGACCGGCAATGCCCATGCGCTGGGGGAAATGCAGGCATTGCTTGAGGAACTGGGATGAAGGATTGTGTTCCCAATGTTCATCACCTGAAGCGGTGAAATGAACATCAGGTCGAACGTCTATTAAAGGTAGCAAAAGGGTCATCGCAGGAGATCAAAACCGGTCCTTGACCCTGGGCCGCAGCAGCAGAAAGACGGCGCATAATGGCAGCAGAATGAAGATACCTTTGTTTCCGCTCGAAGTAGTGCTGTTTCCCGAAGCAGCGCTGCCGCTCCACATTTTCGAAGACCGCTATAAAGAGATGATCGGCGTTTGCCTGGCAGAGAAGATCGCTTTCGGAGTGGTCTGTGCCCAGCGCGAAGGCCTGGCCGTGGTGGGCTGCACTGCCGAGATCGTTCGAGTTCTGGAAAAGTATCCCGACGGACGCATAGACATCCTGTGCCAGGGAACGAAGCGTTTTGAGATTGAGAACCTGGATAACTCACGCAGCTTTCTGCAGGCCGAAGTGGATTTCTTTGGAGACGAAGGCGTGCCCGCTTCGCGCGCCCTGCGCGAGGAGTGCACGGCACTGCATTTTGAAGTACTGGAGCTGATGGGCGGAGAAAAGACACACCGGGCTTTCGATCTCGATGAACCGGTTGCCTTTCGCCTGGCGTGGGCGTCGCCCACCGACCTTGCCTTCCGCATCGAGTTGTTGGCGATGCGATCCGATGGCGAGCGCACGGAACGGCTCATCGCCTTCTACGCCGCGATGCTGCCAAAGTTGCGCCGGGGCGTGCAAGCAAGCGCGACGGCCGGCCGTAATGGCCATGTGATGTAGCTGTGCCCGCATTTCCTGCCACGGTGTGCCAGATTTCAACACTCTTTTATGAGCGAACTTCGTGGGGTTACGCCTGGCGGTTACGACGCACGTACTAATAGATAGTTTCGCGCAGCAGGACATCCGGTTGTGAGATCAAGTCTCCTCTTGGTGTAAGGTGACATCAGGGGCCTGGGCCCGTTCAGGAGAAGCGTCCTCGCATTCTCGTCGTACATTGCAACAGGAAATCCGCTCTAAGGAGCAAAATCATGTCCTCGTCGAGCCGTCTTCCCCAGACTCTGGGTGAGCTACAGACCAGCAAGGAATTCTACGAAGCGCGGGTTCAAAAGCGGAGCGTGAAAGACGAGTTGCGCGAGAACCTGATTGCCCGGTTGAAGAGCCGGCAGCAGATCTTCCCCGGCATCGTCGGATATGAAGATACGGTGGTGCCGCAAATTGTGAACGCGGTCTTGTCCAAGCAGAATTTCATTTTGCTCGGCTTGCGCGGACAGGCCAAGAGCCGGATACTGCGCGGGCTGACCGAACTGCTCGACGAGCAGATGCCCTATATCGCCGGCTGCGAGATCCGTGACAACCCCTATCACCCGTTGTGCAAGCGATGCCGCGATCTGGTGGCTTCGCAGGGTGCGGCAACTCCGATCGCTTTCCTCCCGCGCAAGGAGCGCTATGTTGAAAAGCTGGCCACTCCCGATGTGACCGTGGCTGACCTGGTAGGCGATCTTGATCCCATCAAAGCGGCGCGCGGCGGGCAGGACTTATCCAATGAGCTGACCATGCACTACGGCTTGCTGCCCCGGGCCAATCGCGGGATCTTTGCCATCAACGAGCTTCCCGATCTTGCGGGAAAGATCCAGGTGGCTCTCTTCAACATCATGCAGGAAGGCGATGTGCAGATTAAGGGATATCCCGTCCGCCTGGAACTGGACATCCTTCTTACCTTCAGCGCCAACCCCGAGGACTACACCGCACGGGGCAAGATCGTCACTCCGCTCAAGGATCGGATCGGATCGGAGATCCGCACCCACTATCCCGAGACCATCGAAGAAGGCATGGCCATTACCGCCCAGGAAGCGTGGAGCGACCGGGGCACGACCAAGATCACCATACCGCAGTACATGCGCGAGGTGATCGAGCAGGTGGCTTTCTCTGCCCGCGAAGACAAAAAGGTGGATAAGCGCAGCGGCGTCAGCCAGCGTCTGCCCATCTCGACCATGGAGCTGGTGGTTTCAAACGCCGAGCGGCGCGCGCTGATGCATGGGGAGAAGCTGGTGGTGCCGCGCATGAGCGATATCTACGCCGCCATGCCAGGCATCACGGGAAAGCTGGAGCTGGAGTACGAAGGGGAGATGCGCGGCGCCGATGTGGTGGTGCGGGATCTGATTCGCGCGGCCATCGGCAAGATCTTCGACAAGTACTTCTCCGGCACCAACACGCAGCAAATCGAGCAGTGGTTCAACCTGGGAGGCACGGTCCGCATCGACGACGATCAGCCGTCGCAGACGATTTTGGAAGAGCTGAAGCAGATCCAGGGTTTGTTTCCGCAACTGTCGCCGATCTCCGTTAAGGCCTCAGACACGCCGGAAGTTGCGGTGGGTGGGGCGGAGTTTTTGCTCGAGGGCATGTACGCCCACAAGCGCCTGAGCCGTAGTGAAGAACGCGGCTTCAGCGCCCAGGAGAAGGCCGCGCGCAAGCAGGAGCGGGTGGAGCAGGAGCGGGATTACGACGAGTTCCAGGAGCAGCGGCGAACCCGCCGGGGCTTTAACTAGAGCACGCGTCTCCCGGTCGTTCTTCGAGGATCTGTGGATGAAACGAATTCGCTACACCAAATACACCGGCGACCCAGCCTCGGAGATGAGCATGGAAGACATGCTCCAGGCGCTGTCGGAGTATCTGCTCGATTCCGGTTTTCAGGACCCATGGTCACGGTTCTCCGAGCTCGGCGGCGAGCACACGATGGACAACCTGCGCGAGGCGTTGCGGCAGGCCCTCGAGGCGGGTGAGCTTTTCGATGGCGAGATGCAGGAACGGATCGACGAAATGGTGCAGAGCGGCCAGCTTGAGCAGCTCATTGACAAAATCATCCAGCGCATGGAGCAGGAGAATTACATCTCCAGCCAGGGGCGGCAGGATCCAAGTCCGCAATCGGCCGGCGGCCAGGCCGGCATGGCCGAGGGTCGAGTGCGCTTCGAGGTGACCGACAAGAGCCTGGACTTTTTGGGCTTCAAGACCTTGCGCGATCTGCTGGGCTCGCTGGGCAAATCAAGTTTTGGACGCCACGACACCCGGCATTTTGCCACTGGGATTGAAGCCAGCGGCGCTTCGAAGGTGTATGAGTTCGGCGACGTGCTGAACCTGGATACGACCACTACTCTGAGCGCGGCCATTGCCCGGGAAGGCATCTCTATGCCTCTCAACCTCGAGTACTCTGATCTGCACGTGCACCAGTGTGAGTATCAGAGCTCCTGCGCCACGGTGGTGATGTTGGACTGTTCTCACTCCATGATTCTGTACGGCGAGGACCGCTTCACGCCGGCCAAGAAGGTGGCGATGGCGCTCTCGCATTTGATTCGCACGCAGTATCCTGGCGACTCGCTCTCGCTGGTGCTGTTTCACGATTCGGCAGAGGAAGTGCCGATCTCCCAGATCGCGCGGGTCAAGGTTGGACCGCACTATACGAATACCCGCGAGGGGCTGCGCGTAGCGCAGCGTATCCTCGAGCGCCAGCGCAAAGACATGAAGCAGATTGTGATGATCACCGATGGCAAGCCCTCCGCGCTCACCCTGCCGGATGGGCGCATTTACAAAAATGCCTTCGGCCTCGATCCACTGGTGGTGAGTGAGACACTGGAGGAAGTAGCCCGGTGCAAGCGTTCTAACATCATGATCAACACGTTCATGCTCGCCTCGGACCTTGGCCTGGTGCAGTTCGTACAGAAGATGACCAAGATGTGCCGCGGCAAGGCCTACTTCACCACCCCGGACACGCTGGGCGAATACCTGCTGATGGATTACATGTCACGCAAGATGAAAACCATCCACTAGCTGACTGGGTACCCGTCCATCTCAACCTGCTTCGGTGGGTTAGTGAAGGGTGCCCAGGACTTACGTCCTTGGGCTACTCTCAGCCGTGCCTTCGGGACTGCACAGCGCGCGGCGAGATTATGTGCCGGGTCATGGTGGGAGCCCCCGCATTCATGCGGGGGAGCTCGGCTTTGAAGCCGGGCGGCTCACGCAGGAATTATTCTCCTTCGGCTTTAGCCGCGGGGGTTCGGCACGGGAAGCCGGGGCTAAAGCCCGATTGATGGAAGTGGGACTTTTTCCGCGACGCTGAAGCGTCGCTACCCCTGCTAAAGCAGGGGGCTCCCACCGACAGCAACCAACCCGGTTTCGTTTGACACGTCCAGAACCCTTAGGCCGCTAATTTGGACAGCTGTGACTCTCAGACGTCCCGCGGGACTGAGTTTTGCGGGGGCGTTTTTGCTTGGCAATCTGATTTCGAGCAGCAAACGTACTTCTAATGCCACCCGTCAAAGGGTTAGGTAAAGTTGCGTTCGGGACCGTCGGAGCGGGAGGCTCCCACGGTCTTTTTTTTGGGCTATCGGGCCCTTAGTTTTTCGCCATGTAGATGAAGCGGACGATAAACAGCGCCGCCAGGGTGAAGAGCATCCAGTCCTGCCGGGTCGCCTGCCCACGCAACAGGCGCAGTATCGCGAAGGACGTGATGCCGAAGGCCAAACCATTGGCGATCGAAAAGGTTAACGGAATGGTGATCAGGGTAAGAAAGGCAGGCACCGCCACCATGGGGTCCGCCCATTCGATCTCGGTGACGGCCGAGATCATCAAGGCGCCCACCAGGATCAAGGCCGGCGCAGTCGCAGCGATGGGAATACTGGCAACCAGCGGCGCCACAAAAAGAGCCATCAGAAACAACAGGCCGGTGACGATCGAGGCGATGCCAGTCCTGCCGCCAACAGCGACTCCGGCCGCGCTCTCGATGTAGCTAACCACAGTACTGGTACCGGCCATGGAACCAGCCAGCGTCGCCGTTGCGTCGGCAAAGAGAATACGGTTCAAACGCGGAATCTCGCCGTCCGGTTTCACCAGTCCTGCCTTCTTGGTAACCGCTACAAGCGTGCCCACGTTATCAAACAGGTCGACGAACAGAAACACGAAAATAACTTCCAGTAACCCGGCGCCGAAGCTTCCTCCTAAGTGCAGAGCCCCGCGGATGTCGAGCTGGAATGCGGTCGCGGTCAGGTCGTGCATGCGGTAGTGGACGGGGTGCCACTTGACGATACCGAACGCAAAGCCCACGGCGGTGGTGCCCAGAATGCCCAGCAGCATTGCGGTGCGCACCCGCCACGCCTGCAGCACGGCAATGGTCAGCAGACAGACGCACGCCAAGGCCGTCTGCGGCGCGCGGAGGTTACCCATGCCCACGACAGTCGCCGCGTTGGGGACAATGATGCCGGCATCGCGCAGGCCCACAAAGGCAACGAACAGGCCCACCCCCGCAGCTACCGATGCAAACAGCTCCCGAGGTATGGCGTTCACGATCAATTGGCGAATGCCAGCCGCCGTCAACAGCAAAAAGACGCAGCCGGATATGAATACGCAGCCCAGCGCCGTCCGCCAGGGAACACCCATCCCCTTGACGACGGTAAAGGCAAAGTACGCGTTCAGGCCCATGCCCGGAGCCAAGGCAATGGGATAGTTGGCAATAAGGCCCATCAGGATGCAGCCAATGGCCGCCGACAGGCAGGTGGCGGCGGCCACCGCGGGCACCGGCATTCCGGCCGCGCTCAATATGCCCGGGTTCACAAATACGATGTACGCCATGGTAAGAAACGTAGTCGCCCCGGCGAGAATCTCCGTGCGCCACGTGGATCCGCGTTCCTGGATCTGAAACCTTCGCTCGAAATAGGTTTGGGCCCTGTATCCCGGCACCGTTGTGCTCATGGTTTCTCCTTTGGCTGCCCGCCCGGTATGCGATCCTGGTAGCGGTCCCAATTCGTAACAATCTCTGAGACGACCACATTGCCCACACGATATGCGGCCTCGAGCGCGGGTAGATAAGCGCTGTAGCTATGTTCCGCGTTGGCCGCCAGGCTTTCGGCAGCCGTCATACCCGTCGGCGGCTGATCGAAGTTGCTTACGGTGCGCAGCACCATGACGCGATCGAGGTCAACCCGCCCGGCGCGATGAAGAAAGCTCAGCGATTGCAAAACGCCGGTGTCTTCCATAGCGGAAGTAACAAAATTGCCCTTCCCGCCGGTATGGTAGCTGACCCAGTCATTGGCCCATTGATCGAGAATCTTACCGTGCCAAAATGTAGAAGCGGAAAGCGTATCGCCTTTAAGGACGAACGGAGGACGGTGCGCATTCGCTCCCGCAAAGTGTGCGCGCGCCGCCTCCAGTTGTGGCGAATCGTCGAGCTTGACTGCTTTCGTTTGCTGGTAAGCCCACTCCATCAGCTTCGGGTTGAGATGAAACATGATGAAGTTCTCTTCGTTACGCGGCTGCTCGTAGGGCTTCGTCTTGTTCAGAGGAACATAGCCGGTGGTCCATTGAGGCGGAATCTCACGGCTGTCGATCTCGTAGGCCAGATCGCCATCCACCACCCATTCTGCCCAGACGGCGGAGCCCAGCGACGCATCCTGCGGGTCGGCCCCGGAAATGCCGGCGGTCAGCCAATATGCCTTGGTGAGATCGAAACGAGGATCAAGGCCGAGGGCCATGATGGTGGCGGCCGCTCTCGCCTCGCCAACCCCCGCCAGCACTCCCAGGACGCCCTGGTCGTTCATGCGCAGGTCGTGAAAACCCTGGGGAAAAGCAAAGACGTGGTCAAGGTGTTCGCGTTCGACCCAGTACTGATACTCGCCTGGAGTGTCGCCCTGATCGGCTCCGGGTTCAAAGAGCGCAATGACTACTACCTTGACGGGAATCGGCGCTGGAACAGCGGCAAAGGCGCCGGCAGCGGACAGGATGCAAACCAGCAGCGCCAGCAATCGAGTGCTCATACGGGAGCATAGACGGAAGACGGCTCAGGGACCAATAGAAAAGAAACCACCGCCTAATACGCGATCTTCGACTGGTGTTCTTGCCACGCTTGAAAACTTTCGATGGCATCCTCCGGCAGCAGGCGCACCATGTGTAGCTTGCGTTCACCGGGCGGCACGCTAAGTTCCTCATAGATAAAGTGGTCGTCGAAACCAATCTCGGCCGCGTCGTGACAGGTGTTGCCGTAATAAACGGAATCCAGCCGCACCCAGTAAATCGCGCCCAGGCACATGGGGCAGGGTTCGCAGCTGGTGTAGAGCACACAACCCGGTAACTGAAAGCTGCCCAGCGCCTGGCACGCCGCGCGGATAGCGTTCACCTCGGCGTGAGCCGTCGGATCATTGGCCGAGGTCACGCGGTTGACCCCGGTGGCGATGACCTCCCCGTCCCGGACTACGACTGCTCCAAAGGGGCCGCCCTCCCCGTTGCGTACGTTTTCCGTGGCCAGCCGGATGGCCAGTTGCATGAAGTCGTTCTCACTCTGCATGTTCATCCCTCGTCGGCGATTTCGCTTGCACTCTCCACAGGGCTGCCGGAATATCCGAAGTATGACACAGGCCTTCGTCTCCAGCCGCGTGGTGACGCCCGAGGGCGTGCGGCCGGCAACAGTCATCGTAGAGCAGGGACGCATTCAGGCAGTGCGCGAGCCCGGAGACGTGCCCCACGATGCCCTGCTGCATTCATTCGGCGACCTGGTGCTGCTGCCCGGCCTGGTGGATTCGCATGCGCACGTGAACGAGCCGGGCCGGACGGAATGGGAAGGCTTTGCCACCGCCACCCGCGCCGCCGCGGCCGGGGGCTACACCACCCTGGTCGATATGCCGCTCAATTGCCTGCCCGAGACCACTACGGTTGCCGCGCTCGAAGCCAAGCGTGATGCGGCCGCCGGGCAATGCCGCGTGGATTGGGTGCCCTGGGGTGGATTGACGGGCCAAAACCAGGAACACATCGCGCCGCTGGCGGCAGCAGGCGTGGCCGGCTTCAAATGCTTCCTGGTCGATCCCGGCATTGACGGTTTGGCCATGATCGAGGCCCAGGAACTCGATGCCGCGTTGCCTGCCCTCGCGCGCACAGGTCTGCCACTCCTGGTCCACGCAGAATTGGCTGAGTATCTCTACCCAGGCGGAGATAAAGATGACTGGCGGCAGTACACCACCTGGCTGCGCTCGCGCCCTGACGAGTCGGAGTTGGCCGCGATCCGCCTGCTGATCGGACTGTGCCGCAAGTATCGGTTCCGTCTGCACATTGTTCATTTGTCCACGGCGCTGGCGCTTGATCCACTGCGCCAGGCTCGCGCCGAGGGCCTGCCGATCACGGTGGAAACCTGCCCTCACTACCTGCACTTCGTTGCCGAAGAGATTCCCGACGGTGATACACGCTTCAAGTGTGCGCCGCCAATCCGCTCCCGCGCCAATCGCGAATTGCTGTGGCAAGGACTGCGCGATGGCATCATCGATCTAATCGCCACCGATCACTCCCCTTGCCCGCCGCACATGAAGGAAGGAGACTTCCGCAGGGCGTGGGGAGGGATTGCCAGCCTTGGCGTGGCCGTCTCTGTCATTTGGACGGAGATGCGCAAGCGGGGCCTACCCATCGAGTGCCTGGCGCGCTCGATGTCCTGGGAGCCGGCGAAACTCGCTGGGCTGCAGGGACACAAAGGCGCGATCGCCGCAGGATACGATGCGGACCTGGTGGTCTTCGATCCTGATGCCGAGTTCACTTTGACCACGAAAGACCTGCACTACCGGCACCCCGTCTCCCCCTACCTTGGGGAGCGGTTGCACGGCAGGGTGCAAGCGACGTTCGTCAGGGGCGTCGCCGTGCTTAAGGACGGTGGGTTCCCCGATCCCCCCGTCGGCAGGGAGCAGCGTCCTCAGGGGGAACTTGCGCAGGTGTGATCGCGGGTTAAGAATCGAGGGTTGATACTGAAAGGGAGAGGAGGTCCTATTTGCAAACCCGCGTCGTGGGCGTGTCTGTTCCCCGCAAAGAGGGAGTCCCCAAGCTAACCGGCCAGGCTCGCTATATCGACGATCTCTCGCTGCCGGGGATGATCTTTGGGGCCACGGTGCGCAGCACCATTGCCCGCGGTGCGATTGAAGAGATCAAGTTCGGCGAGGGCATCGCCTGGCACGAGTTCACGATCGTCACCGCCAAAGACATACCCGGCCGAAACGTGGTCTCGCTCATCATCGACGACCAGCCCTGCCTGGCGGATGGAATGGTCAATCATCCCGAAGAACCAATTCTTCTGCTTGCCCACCCCGACCGGCATGCCCTGGCAGCAGCCGTGGCGGCAGTGAAGATCTGCTATAAGCCTTCGCCATCCGTTCATACCATTGAAGAAAGCGAGCGCCGCGAACAGATCATCTGGGGCAAAGACAACATCTTCAAAAGCTTCCGCATGGAAAAGGGAGATGTGGACCAGGCGTGGAAGGAAGCGACCTGGGTCGTCGAAGCAGAATACAGCACCGGGGCGCAGGAGCAACTCTACATCGAACCCAACGGCGTGATCGCACAGGCTGGCGACACGGGAGGGCTAACCATCTGGGGTTCGATGCAATGTCCGTTTTACGTACACAAGGCCCTGGTGGCACTCACCGGCTTACCGCCGGAAAACGTGCGCGTGATCCAGGCCGAGACGGGCGGAGCCTTTGGCGGCAAAGAAGAATATCCCTCGATGATCGCCGGCCACGCCGCACTGCTGGCCATGAAATCAAAACGCCCGGTGAAGATTATCTATGACCGCATGGAAGACATGGCGGCCACCACCAAGCGGCATCCCTCGCGCACCCGGCACCGCACCGCGGTCAGCGCCGACGGCAAACTGTTGGCCGCCGAGATCGAGTTCGTCACCGATGGCGGCGCCTACGCCACCTTGTCCTCGACGGTGCTGTCGCGCGGCACCATCCATGCGGGAGGCCCCTACTTCTGGCCCAACATCCGCGTCCACTCGAAGACCTACGCCACCAACACGCCGCCGCACGGCGCCTTCCGCGGCTTTGGCGCTCCGCAAAGTCTGTTTGCCATGGAACGCCACATGGACCATGTGGCCAAGACCATCGGAATGGCTCCCGACGAATTCCGCCGGCGCAACCTGTTGCACCAGGGGATGACGACGGCGACCAATCAAGTGATCCATGACCCGATCGTGCTCGATCAGATGCTGGAGCGCGCACTCAAACTCACCGATTATCACGCCAAGGTGGAGCAGTTTGCAGCGCACAACCCGGGCAGCACGAAGAAGAAAGGCATCGGCATCGCGGCGTTTCTGCACGGCGCCGGATTTACCGGCTCCGGGGAACGCTATCTGAATGCCCTGGTGGGCGTGGAAGCGGCGGCAGCAGGCGGCGTGCGTGTGCTGGTGTCGAGTACCGAGTTCGGCCAGGGAACCAACACCATTCTTTGCCAAATTGCCGCGGAGACGCTGGGATTGGAATATGACGACGTCAGCATGGCTCCCGTCGATACCAGCATCAGTCCCAATAGCGGGCCGACGGTGGCTTCGCGCACGTCGATGATCATCGGCAGGATTGTACAGACGGCGGCGTTGAAGATGCGGCAGACGCTGATCGATAGCGGATTGCTTGAGCCTGATGCCGGGCGCGAGCAGTTCCTTGCCGCTTGCCAGGCTTACCGCAAGCAATTTGGCGAGCTGCAGTCTTTCAGCCGCTATGAGGCGGCGCCGAATATTTTCTGGAATGATGAGCAATATAGTGGCGAGGCCTACGGGGCCTATGGCTGGGCAGTCTACGTGGCTGAGGTCACGGTCGATACTTCGACTTACAGCGTCACCATCGATGACTTTGTTGCGCTGCAGGAGGTGGGCAAGGTACTGCATCCCGTTCTCGCCGCGGGACAAATTGAAGGCGGCGTCGCCCAGGGCATCGGCTACGCGCTCTACGAGAAGGTGCTGTGGAAGGACGGGCGCATGATTAACAACCAGATGACCAACTACATCATGCCGACCGCGGAAGACATACCACCCATTCGCGTGTACTTCGAAGAAGTGCCTTACCAGTACGGGCCTTATGGAGCCAAAGGCATCGGCGAGTTACCCATGGACGGGCCCGCACCCGCGATCGTGAATGCCATCGTCCACGCGACCGGCGTCAACTTCAACGCGATCCCGTTGCTGCCGGAGGATATCTATCGCGGCTTGACTGCGGAGCCTGAGCGTCCGGAGGAATCTTTAGCTTCGGCGCTGGCCGCGGAGGGAAGCCAATGAGTACCAGCCAATGCGAGGTTTCCTTCACCGTGAATGGCGCCGCTCATACCGTATCGGTTTATCCCATGGAGCGGCTGCTCGACGTCTTGCGCACAGAGCTGCGGCTTACCGGCGCCAAGGAGGGCTGCGGCGAAGGAGAGTGCGGTTCCTGCTCCGTGCTCATGAACGGTGAACTCGTCAACAGCTGCCTGGTTCCCGTGCTCCAGGCCCAGGGAGCTACGCTATGCACGATCGAGGGGCTTGCCTCTGACGGCATTCTGCACCCGGTACAGAAGGCATTTCTCAAATGTGGAGGCGCGCAGTGCGGCATCTGTACGCCGGGGATGGTTATGGCCACGGTTCACCTTCTGCGCCGCAACCCTTCACCAACCCTGGATCAGGTTCGCGAAGGGCTGGGGGGAAATCTGTGCCGCTGCACCGGCTATACGCGCATCTTTCAAGCGGTGTTAGATGCTGCACAGACAGGTCTCGAGGGATGAGGGCGCAGCCTTCTCAGTACGAGCTGGTAGCACCCGGCGAACTATCCAGAGTGCTTGAACTGCTGGCGCGCGAGCCCGGAGTATGGCTGCCCATTGCCGGCGGCACCGAAGTGATGGTGCAGTACGGTGCGGGAAGGCTCGCAGCGCGCAAGCTGGTGAGCCTGTGGGGCCTGCCTGAGTTGCGCCGCATTGAACGCACCGAGCGGGAGCTGATCATCGGCGCGGGATGCACCTACAGCGATTTGAGAAATCATCCCGTGGTTGCACAGCAGTTTCCCTTGCTGGCCCGCGCGGCCTCGTGGACCGGCAGCATTGCCAACCAGAACCGCGGCACCCTCGGCGGCAATATTGTGAACGCCTCTCCCGCCGCCGATTCCCTTCCCGCCTTGCTGGTCTACGAGGCTGAACTGCTTCTGATTTCCGCGCGCGGCACGCGACGCGTTCCCTACGGCGAGTTCCACACCGGCTACAAGCAGACCAGGCTGGCGCCGGATGAGATCGTCTCCGGCATTGCACTCGAACCGCGATTTGCCGGCTACCACGCCTACTCGCGCAAAGTCGGCACGCGCAACGCGCAAGCCATCGCCAAGCTCTGCCTGGCGGGGCTGGGCAGGGTCTCCAACAACAAAATCGAAGACGTGCGGCTGGCCATCGGCAGTATGGCGGTTACTCCGCTGCGACTGCGGCGCACGGAAGAGGTGCTGCTTAGCCGGGCGTGGACCCCGGCTCTGGCTGGCGAGGCCCGGCAGGCGCTGGAAACTGAGGTCGCTCCCATCGACGACATTCGCTCCAGCGCTGTTTACCGGTTGCATGTCGCGGGCAATCTGCTGCAGGAGTTTCTCGAGGGCCTCTTCCAGTGAACCCGGTATTGGCGCGTTGGCATCGGCTTCCACACGATGAGGCAGCGCAGGAAGTCCTCTCCTGCTGCGGATCCCGCGCCTGGGCCGCGCAGTTAGCGGGCATGCGCCCGTTTGCCGGCGAACCGAGTCTCTTCGCAGCCGCTGACCGCTGCTGGCAGCAGCTGCCCGAAGCCGACTGGCTCGAGGCCTTCCGCAGCCACCCGCGCATTGGAGAAAAACACGCGCAGACTAAGACCACGGCTGCCTCCGCCGCATGGTCCAGCTCAGAGCAGAGCCAGATGAAAGACGCCGATGCTGCTATCCTACTGCGAATGCAACAGGGTCACCGCGAATACGAAGAGCGTTTTGGGCGGATCTTCATCGTGTGCGCCAGCGGGAAACAGCCGGCGGAAATGCTGCAGATACTGAAGCGCCGCCTGAACAATGATCCTGCGGCAGAGTTGCTCGAATCGGCCGCGCAACAGCAGCAGATCATGCAGCTAAGGCTGCGCAAGTGGCTGGCTGGACCGGGGGCTGCGTGAGCCGCATCTCCACTCATGTACTTGATACAGCGCTGGGCCGTCCGGCTGCAGGCATGATGGTGCACCTGGAATACGCTGGCCCCACCAGCCAATGGGAGCAGCTTGGCGCGCGCGAGACCGACGGCGATGGCCGCTGTGCCAACCTTTTGCCCCAGAACGTAGCTTTGCAGCCGGGGCAATACCGGCTACGCTTCGAGACTGGTACTTATCACGCAGCGCAAGGGGTCAAGGGGCTTTACGTCACGGTTGAGATCATCGTGACCGTGCGCCCAGACGAGACCCATTTGCACGTTCCGTTACTCTTGAGTCCGAATGGCTATACCACCTACAGGGGGAGCTAGCCGGTGATTGCTCTGGCAGAGAATACCTACGGAAAATCCAGCGTGCGCGTGATGAAGGTGCAACGCGATGGTCCGTTGCATACGGTAAAGGAGTGGAAGGTCGAAGTCCTGCTCTCCGGCGACTTCGAAACCTGCTTCACAGTGGGCGATAACAGCGAGATCCTGCCCACGGACACGATGAAGAACACCGTCTATTCGCGCGCCCGCGAAAGCACGGCCGAATGTATGGAGGACTTTGCCCGGGAGCTGGCCGAGTTTTTTCTCGCTCGCAACCCCCAGGTCGAACGCGTGGCGATCAACATTGCCGGCACACTCTGGGATTATGCGCTGGTCCAGGGTAAGCCGCATCCCTCTACCTTTGTTCGCGGCAGCAGTGAAACCCAAACCACAGCGGTTACGTATGTCCAGGATGGAGGGGTCTCTGTCACTTCAGGTCTTGACGGCCTGGTGTTGCTCAAGACTGCAAACTCCGGCTTCGAGGGATATCTGAAGGACTCGCTTACCACTTTGCCGGAGACGGCGGACCGGCTCTTTGGCACCTCGATGAGTGCGCAATGGAAATATGAGTCCGCAATTTTGCCTTTCGAGCAGTTGCGCAGCAAGCTGCGCGAGACGCTGATCCAGGCCTTTGCCGAGCACGACAGCAAGTCAGTGCAACACACCCTTTATGCCATGGCCCAGGCCGCGCTCGAGGCTGTACCGGAGATCATGGATATAAAACTGGCTATGCCTAACAAGCACTGCCTGCTGGTCGATCTCTCCAGGTTCGGGCAGACAAATCCCAACCAGATCTTCGTGCCCACGGATGAGCCCTATGGCAACATCGTGGCCCGTATCCGCAGAGAGCCGTGAGCCTGGGATCCCCGCCTGTAGCCAAACCGGCGTGCCCCTCTGTCCATCCATCTCCACCCATGCCAATGTGAAGCGCCACCCTCCCCTTTGTCATCCCGCCTGCCCCGGCGTGCCGTGGGAGCGAAGCCGAGGGGCCTGCAGTATCCCTTTCCGCCTCTACAACTGCGAACCTGGGGCACCCGTTCCCGTTCGACGGGTTAATCTAAGAGTGGTGTGGTCAGGACAGAGTTTTAATGCAAAATGACATGCGAGAGCAGGCGGAGAAGGTCATAGCCCGCTGCCGCTACCTCGCCCAATTCACCGAAGAGCCGGGCCAGATCAAGCGCACCTTTCTCTCCCCCGCGATGCGCGATTGCATGCAGGCGGTACAGGGCTGGATGGAAGCTGCGGGCATGCAGGTTGTGACGGATGCAGCCGGCAACCTCCGCGGTCGATATCCTGGCGCCTCAAGCACGTCTCTGCTGATCGGTTCGCATCTCGACACGGTGCCTAACGGCGGCGCGTTTGACGGCGCCCTGGGAGTGATGATGGGGCTGGCTCTGATTGAGGCCCTCAAGCTCGAAAAACTGCCCTCCGCCATTGAACTCGTCGGATTCTCAGAGGAGGAGGGTGTACGTTACAGCCTCCCCTTCATCGGCAGCCTGGCGCTGGTTGGGCGATTGGATGCGCAGCTGCTGACCACCAAGGACAGCGACGGAATTACGCTCGCGCACGCGCTGACATCCTTCGGACTGGATCCTTCTAGACTCGACCAGTGCGTCTTGAGCGACGATGTGGCAGCCTACCTTGAATTCCACATCGAGCAGGGCGTGCTACTGGAGAGCGAAGATAAGTCGCTTGGGGTAGTGCAAGCGATTGCCGGCCAGAGCCGTGCGGAAATTACCTTCGCCGGCCGGGCTCGTCATGCCGGCACAACGCCAATGCGGCTGCGCAACGATGCCGTCGCTGGGGCGGCAGAGTGGATCAGCGAGGTGGAGCGGGTGGCCTTGCGCACAGACGGCATGGTGGCCACCGTGGGCGATCTGCGCACCCACCCGGGAGCGGGAAATGTGATTGCCGGACAGTTGCGCGCCAGCCTGGATGTACGCCACGGGGAGGACGCGGTTCGGCACCAGGCGGTGGACCACCTGCTCGCCGCGGCAGTGTCGATCGCTAAACGGCGCGGCCTCACGACGGTGAGTAAAATGCTGATGGACCAACCCGCAGTAACCATGGATACCCGGTTGTGCACGCTGGCGAAGGACGCGATCCGCGGCATAGGGGTTGAACCGCTCTCCATGGTGAGCGGGGCCGGCCACGACGCCATGATTTTGGCGGAGCGCGTTCCCAGTACGATGATCTTTCTACGTAGTCCCGGCGGCATCAGCCATCACCCTGACGAGTCAGTCCGCGTTGAGGATGTGGAAAATGCACTGGCCGCCGGCCTCGCATTTTTGCGCAACTTTGACAGTTGCTCTTCAGCACCCATCGATAAGGAGCAGAGCACTCCGCATGTATAACCTCGGACATACCCGCAGCGACCGCCAGCCCACGCACCTGCTGCAAACGCCGGATACTTTTGTGGGCATCCCCCTGCCCGGCTTCGATTCTGTAACCGTTATTGTGCACGCAGCGCCCGCCATGGGAGCCGCCTTCACCCAGTACACAGCGGAGTTCGAGCCCGGAGGTTCGCTGGGGCCGGCCCATGGCCAGAGGTTTCTCTATCTGCTCGAAGGCGCGGTATCGGTGGTTGTGGGCGGCAAGACGAACCAGCTTACTCCGGGCGGATTTGCCCATGTGCCGGCCAACCAGCCGCACACGGTGAAAGCGTCCACGCGAAGCCGCCTCGCAGTGATCGAGAAACCGGCTATATCGTTGCTCAGCGAGGCCCCGGAGCCCGCCCTTTTCGGGAGCGAGGACGCCGTGGCTTCGCAACCCCTCGGCGGGGACGAAGCGCTCGAGGTGAAGCAGTTGCTGCCTACCAAGCCGGGCCTCGACTACGCGGTCAACACGATGACCTACCAGCCCGGCGCTGCGCTGGCCCAGGTAGAAATCCACGTGATGGAGCACGGGCTGCTGATGCTTGAGGGCGGCGGTATCTACCGGCTCGGAAACTCATGGTATCCGGTGCAGAAGGGAGATTTTATCTGGATGGCGCCCTACTGCCCGCAGTGGTTTGGCGCGCTGGGCAAAACTCCGGCAAAATATTTGATTTACAAAGACTGGAATCGCCACCCGCTTCCTGGAAGGTAGAGGCCTATGCAAGTGAAAATCGATCGAGATCGACTGCTCTCCGACATCGAGAAGCTGGCCACGTTTTCTGACGACACGCCTCCCGGCATCTCGCGGCTGGTCTTTGCCGAGGCGGACCAGAAGTCGCGGGTGTGGCTCAAGGCTCAATGCCGCGACGCCGGATTGTCGGTGCGTGAAGACGCGGTCGGCAATATGTTTGCCCGCTGGATTGGCGCCAGGCCCGAGCTGGGGGCAATCGGTACCGGCTCTCATATTGACGCCATTCCCCACTCGGGAAAGTTTGACGGCACGGTGGGCGTGCTGGGCGGCCTGGAGGCGATCCGCGCTTTGCGGCAGAGCGGATTCCAACCGCAACGCTCCATCGAGTTGTTGCTCTTTACCGCCGAGGAGCCGACGCGCTTCGGGCTGGGATGCCTGGGCAGCCGGATGATGGGCGGCAGCCTGGACAGCGCCGCCGACGCGGGCCTGAAAGATTCCGAAGGCAACACGCTGGCCCAGCTGCGCGCGGCCGCCGGCTTTCGTGGCTCACTCGACCAGGTGCGTCTGCACGAGGGCTACTATGCGGCGTTCGTTGAATTGCACATCGAGCAGGGTCCCCAGCTCGAAAAGGAAGGCCTGGCAGTGGGTGTTGTAACCAGCATCGCCGCACCCGCCGCTCTGCGCATCCGTGTGGAGGGCGAGGGGGGTCATGCCGGAGGGGTGCTCATGCATGACCGCAAAGACGCATTTTGTGCCGCCGCGGAGATCGTGCTCGCCATCGAAGAACGGGCGCTTGCGACCGGCTCTGTGGACACTTGCGCTACCGTGGGCAAGTGCCTTATCTATCCGGGAGCGGTGAACAGCATTCCCAGCCGGGTAGAGATGGACGCCGATATCCGCGACATCGACGAGCAGCGCAGAAACCAGGTGCTGCGCGAGATCGAGGATGCCTGCGCGCGGGTAGCAGCCAAGCGCAAGGTTCAGGTGCAGGTCACGCCTATCAATGCGGATGCTCCGGCTACTTGCTCACCGCAGATCATCGATGCCGTGGTGCAGGCTGCGGCCGAGAATGGGCTCGCCTACAAAAAGATGGTCAGCCGCGCCTACCACGACTCTCTGTTCATGGCCCGCATTGCGCCGGTCGGGATGGTGTTCATCCCTTGCCGTGGGGGAGTGAGTCATCGCCCCGACGAATACGCCGCGCCGCAGGAGATAGAGAACGGCGCCAAGGTGCTGGCAGGCACCCTGGCCAGCCTGTCGCTGATGGAGGGCTAAGACACCTGCTGAAAAAGTCGCATTGGGTAGGTCCGGGCTTTAGCGTCTGCGTGAGAACTCGAAACAAACCGCAAATCAGAACCAGGCCCGTAGGGCCGGGAGCCAAACATCAGCCCAGCCCGGAAGGGCTGGGACATCGATCCCCAGTATCGTTTGAGCGCCAGAGGCGCGGCACCAGCGGATGAATGTAGTGCCGCACCTCCGGCGCTCCCCAACCTTGGATCCGCCTCCCAGCCCTTCTCCGGATTTCCTGCACGGGGCGCCACCAAAGTCCGCGTGTGCGGCTTTCGTTAAGGAAAGCCGCATGAAGTGCGCCAACGCCAGCAAGCTCCACAGGAAATCCGGATCCGGGCTGGGCTGACGTTTGGCTCCCGGCCCTACGGGCCTGGTTCTGATTTGCGGTTTGTTTCGAGTTCTCACGCAGACGCTAAAGCCCGGACCTACCCGACAGCGACTTTCAGCAGCCTGTCAGAGCAGGAAGCCCTACCAACTTAACTACGCTTGACCTTCCACATCGGGCATGACGAGATAGAGCAAAATAATGCCCGCAATGGCGAACATGTGGTCGGCCCCGGATTCGCCGCTCCATTCCTTCGACTGCCACATCAGAAACCACTCGTTGCCCACGGTCAGGAAGGCGGTCAACCACATCAGCAAGCTGAGTGTGAGGGCCACAACTCCCAGCCTCTTGGCGGCATTGAAGGTGGCCGCGCTCGATCGCAGATTGCGGATGAGCAGGATTCCTCCCAAATACAAGAGCAGACCCGTCACAATCTCCCAGCAGACGATGGATACGAAAAAGACCCAGGGAGCCGCGGGCGAGTGAATGGAGCGCCACATACCGTTGTTCCCCGGAAAGGTGGTGTCCATCGCCAGAACATGGCGCACGAAGGTCAGGTTGGAGTTGTAATCATTCGTATTGTTAAACACCACCAGGGTGTAATAGAAACCGAGGGCAAAGAGAAGCAGCGCCTTGGAGGCACGAATCGTCATTTTTGTTCTCCTGCGAAGGTAACGAAGTAAGCGCGTAGTGCAGCGATGGTCTGGTCATCATACTCGGGGCTGGCGGCCATGTTGCTGTGCGGGTTCAATGCCTGCGGATTGCGCACATACTTGGCAAAAAAATCGGGACTTCCCTTCGCTATCGCGGCCACCACAGGCCAGGCGAGAGATGCCATGTGGCCGCCCTCGGCGCCCATGTTGTGACAGCGATAGCAGTTCTGCTTTGCGATCCGGTAGCCGTCCATGACCGGCGAACCGGGCGCGAACGTGCCGCGCGGTTCAATGGGCCCGAACACTTCGCTCTCGTTGCGGAAATCAAGGCGCACGACCTGGAAGGGAATATGCGCTTCTTCGTTGTCAGAAAGCACTTTGAACCCAGGAGTAAAGCTGGGGTTTGCGATCACATAAGGTCCCAGTTCACCGCCGTGCGTCGATTTAGGCCAGCTCTCCTGTGAGTCGCCATTCACCGTCAGCACCAGCACGGGATGGTGGGCTGCGAGGTAAGAGGCCGGGTAGTTGCTGCGATACCCGTCTCTGCATATCGCCACCACCATATCCCCACGGGCACCCAGCAAACGACGTAGCTGATCGAGAGCGACGCCTCCCAGCCGCGCCGGCGCGGGAAAGTTCGAATCGTTGGAGGCCATGAAGCTGACCTGGGGTAATTGAAGCAGGGCATGGTAGGAGATAAATTGGCCCGCACCAGAAATCGCTCCTCCCACCTCGAGGTCTGTAGGGGCTTGCTGTGTTGCGTGCAACGGTGGGCTGTTTGGTGCGGTTTGGGCAGAAAGCAACAGCGTGCCGGCAACGAGCAGGGCCGCAACCACTCTTTTCATTGGCCTATGCTAATGCATTTTCTCTATTACGGATGCCCTGGCGTAGTATTAGGCGCCTCGCCTTTGCGCACGCCCGCGACGCCTCTCCAATCTTCCAAATCCTGGTCCGGCCTTTCCTTCCTGTGTTTGGCATAGAGGGCAATGCCTTCGGGATCCTCAAGAATGTCTACCTGAACACCCCTGTCCCGCATCAACGGCTCGGTTCCGGAAGCATTGCTGACGTCGCCGACGACCACCCTCCTGAATTGGCGCATGTAGATGAGCGCCGCGCAGATCTCACAGGGACTAAGTGTCGTAAATATCGTCGTCTTACTGAAATCCAGACGCCCGGCATCCCGCACAGCGGAAGTCTCACCGTGATTGTAGGGGTGATTTTCCTGGACCAGGGTGTTATGCCCCTTGCCCACGATCTTGCGCGTTTCATCATCGATGATCACGCCCCCAATCGGGGATCCGCCCTCTCCATACCCTTTGAGCGCCAGCAGGACCGCGATCCGCATGAAATCTCTGTCTTTCAGTTTCTTGAAGAATCCATCTTCCACAATCGCCGGCAGACTCCTGGTAGGAAGATGAGCAATGGCGTTCAGAACCTCCTGGGTGACAGGAGTATCGCTGGTAATAAAAGCTTTCATCGGGCTCCTCAAACGGAATTGATATAGATTACCAACACATGAGTGCTGAAAAGCGGTTGCAGGAGTTGGGAATTGTTTTGCCGGAAAGACCCGCGCCGGGAGGCAATTATCTTTCCGCAAAGGCTGTTGGAAATCTACTCTATCTCGCGGGTGCGATCTCCACGGGCACAGACGGTGTGATCACCGGTACCGCAGGGGCCGATCGAAGTATTGCCGAGGGCTACGCCGCGGCCCGCGCCTGCGCCGCAACCCAACTTGCTGTGCTGAAGCACACCTTGGGTTCGCTGGACAAGGTTCGCGAAATCGTCAGCGTAAACGGCTACGTGAACGCCGTTGCCGGCTTTCCAGATTCGCCCGCGGTCATCAACGGCGCTTCCGATCTGTTGTTGGCAGTCTTCGGCGACCAGGGGCGACACGTACGCGCTGCCATCGGTGTGAGCGCTCTTCCCCGCAACGCGCTGGTTGAACTGCAGATGATCGTGGCGGTATAAACTGTCATCCCGCCTGCCCCGGCTTGCCGTGGGACCGGGGTGGAGGGATCATGGCCGAACACCGGTTGACCGCTGAGCCCACTCATTCGCGCTGGAACCGCGCTCTCGAGCCGCGGCTCACCATCGCGTCCGGAGATACAGTACACATGAGCTGTCTCGATGCGAGCGGCGCCCAGGTAACGCCGGGATCGAGCGTGGAAGATTTTCTCGCCATTGACCGCGGCAGAATTCATGCCTTGACCGGACCGATCTACATCGACGGCGCCGAACCTGGCGATGTGCTGCAGATTGAGGTTCTGCAGGTGGAGCATCGCGGCTGGGGCTGGTCGAGCGTGATTGCCGGCCTCGGCTTTCTAAAAGAACAGTTTCGTGAGCCCTATCTCTTTCACTGGGCGCTCGACCCCCAGGTAAGCCTTTCGTTGGCTCCGGCCATTGTCCCGCTGCGTCCTTTCTGCGGAGTGATGGGTGTTGCCCCGGCCGAAGAGGGCGAGTTCCGAACTCGCCCTCCCGGCCCCTTCGGCGGCAACATGGATGTGCGCGAGCTTTGTACCGGAGCCACTCTCTATCTGCCGGTGCTGAACGCAGGCGCCCTCTTTTCCGCCGGTGATGCGCACGCCGCCCAGGGCGATGGCGAGGTCTGCATCAACGGCATCGAGTGTCCGGCGGACGTGACACTGCGCTTCCGCGTGCACAAGCAGCAACCACTCAGTGGGCCGCTGCTCGAGTCCGCTGAGTCGCGATCTCCGGACGCGCCCTCCGATGCATGGATCGTGATCGAGTCCGATGCGGACGCCCTGCATGCCGCACGCTCCGCGACCCTGCGCCTGGTGGAGCTGCTGATCTCCCGATGGTCGTTTGCCCCCATCCACGCCTACCTGCTGTGCAGCGTAGCCATGAAATTGCGGTTTAGCCAGGTGGTCAACGAGCCCATGATTACGGTGAGCGCGGGGATGCCCAAATGCGTGCTGCCCAGCAAGGTCGATGTTTTGAGCGCCATGCTGATCAACGACCCCGCTACCGTTGCCGAGCTGCGCGAACTGTATCCGCGCTACGAGCAAGCCCTGGTCTCGAACGACGTGGAGACCCTGATGAGCTTGTTCTGGGCTGGGCCCTATGTGGCGCGCTTTGGTCCTACCGAGAGCCTCTACGGCATCAGCGAGATTGAGGCCTTTCGCAAAGGACGCTCCCCGGCCAACCTGGCTCGAACCATCCAACGGCTCGATATTGTGACCTTCGGCAAAGACTTTGCCAGTATTACGCTGGCCTTTGAGCGGGAAATCGAAGGCCGCGTGACTCGCGGAAGGCAGAGCCAGACGTGGGTGCGCCTTCCTGAGGGTTGGCGCATTGTCTTTGCCCACGTGTCGTTAGTTACTTGAGAGACTTCCTTGAGGGTTACCCGCAGAAGCCAGTTTGCCCTGCATAACCCCTGACGCAGTGAGTGTCCGGATTCAGGTCATCGCAAGCAATGGAATTTTGCTTGGCTCAGCAATCCACTTTGGGCTATTCTCAACGCAGTCCCGCGAAATCCACCCCGGTTGAGTTTTGGGCCGTCACCCTGTCGTGACCTTTCTGGTTACACCGACCTCGTAGTCGCATAAGAAAAAAATTCAGAGTCTAGTCCCAGCTTCTCTCATGCGAGGCACAGCCACATGTATTTGAAGTCCAGAAAGTTCTTTTCGACAGCAGTCGTGTTGTTGTCAGTCGTCCTCTTGCAGCCCCTGGCAATGCAGGCGCAACAAACCCTCGGTGGGATTACTGGAACCGTGGTCGATCCTTCCGGAAGCGCCGTTCCCGGCGCCGAGGTGAAGGCCACGTCGGAAGACACAAAGCTCGAGCGCACTGCGCAGAGCAACGCGCAAGGCAGCTACGTATTCAACGATCTCCCGATCGGCAAATACACCGTGACGTTTACCAAGGACGGCTTCTCGACCGAGCGCTACCCGGGCATCCTGGTGCAGGCTGACCGCACCGTCCAGCTCCAGTCGCAGCTAAAGGTGGGCACGGTGGCGGATTCGGTTGAAGTGGATGTCAATCCCTTGCTCAACGCCGTCGACACCACCAATGGCTATGTGATGGATAGAGCGCAGATCGAAGCCATCCCGCTGCCCACCGGCAGCTTTACCGGAGTAGCCATCTTCACGCCTGGCGTCAATGCCGAATTGCCTGGCGGAACCGGCGTTAACTCCGGCCTGGGCAACGCTCCTATCTGGGCCAACGGTGAGCGCGACACCAGCAACAGCTTCCTGCTCAACGGCGTCGACGCCAGCAACCTGTTCAATGGCAAGAGCACCAGCCAGGTAGCTTCGTACCGTGTAGGCCCCAGCACCGGCGTGGGCAATACGGGTGGCGGCGGTGTTATTCAGTCCAGTGCTTCGGTATATCTCTCCATCGGCAATGCGCTTCCGTCTCCGGCCCCTGAAACCATCCAGGAGGTCCGCGTCAACGCATCGATGTATGACGCACAACAGGGCGCAACCAGCGGCGCGCACATCGACCTTAGCACCAGCTCCGGCACTAACGACTACCACGGAACGATGTATCTGCATCGCGCCACCAACTGGTTGAATGCCGCGCCCTTCTTCTTCAATCAGGACCAGGCCGTGCCTGCAAACGACAAGAATCCGCAGCTGCACCGCTACACGCTGGGTGGAGGCGTCGGTGGCCCCATCATCAAAGACAAGCTCTTCGGCTACCTGGCCTACCAGCACCTGCACGTCAGCGATGCTGAGATCGGCGACGGCTTCCTGGACGTGCCCGTCGGCCTGACGGACGATCGCAGCCCGCAGACGCTAGCGGCCATCACCAATTCCTCTTTCGGCGAAGCCGGGGAACCACCACCGGTGCCTGGCGCCGTGGATCCAGTCGCGGTGGCCTTGTTTAATGCGCCTGCGGTTAAGGGCGAACAAGGCAAGTGGCTCATCCCCAATGCGATACCCGGTAGGGTCCTGGGCCCTACCCAGACTTTTAATGCCTTCATCCCCGGGACGGCTTACTTCATCGGAGACCAGGCGGTGGCCAACCTCGACTACAACGCCACCAGCAAAGACACCCTGGCGCTCAAGTACTACTACCAGCACGATCCCACGGTCGCACCTTTCGCCTACTCCAATGTCCCCGGCTTCACGCAAAAGCTCGATGCTGGAACGCAGGTCTTTTCCATTAACAACACTTACCTCGTCGGGTCGAACCTAAGTACCCAGCAGACCTTGGGCTTTATACGGGAGAAGCTTTACAACACCAATGAACAGGCCTTCGGGCCGACGAACATCCCCAGCGGAAGCTATCCCACTGCCTCGATTGACACCTTCGGATCAAACTACTTCCCCGGGGTTTCTATCATTCATACACTTGGCAGCAGTAAGGTATCGGGCATAGGCGACACGCTGAATATCGGTCCGGGCGCCGGCGATCAGGGATCGTTCACCGGCGTCTTCCAGAACCGTCTGCAACCCTCTGGAAACGCGATTTGGGTAAAAGGAAAACACAGCATTGGTTTCGGCGGCAGCTACAGCTTCACCCAGCTCAACATCAGGGATCGCCGCACCGGCATCGGCAGCGGTGTTGCCAGCGCGGACCTTGGCCAGTTCATGAACGGATTGGTCACTCCCAACGACGACTATAACGTCACGACGTTTATGCAAGGCAACGCCAACCGCTATTATCGAGCCAATCAGCTTGGGCTCTTCCTGCAGGATAAGTTCCAGATAAAACCGAACCTTACCATTACGGCCGGGCTCCGCTACGACTGGGACGGTGGGTTGACTGAGAAGTACGGAAACATCTTCAACTTCGATCCTTCCCTTTATAGCTACGACTCAGCCACGGGCCCGCTGCCGGGCGGCGAGACTGCTGGAACGCTGGGTCCGGACCAGAGCGGCTTCATCATCGCCGGCAACAACAAGAATGGAACCGCGGGCGTTAGCAAAACTACCATGACGGGTCGCCAGTGGGGCTTCGCTCCGCGTATCGGCGCCGCATGGGAGCCGACCAGGTTTAACAACAAGGTAGTTATCCGCACCGGTATGGGCATTTACTACGACCGGGGAGAGCTCTTCAGTTACTTCTCTCCCGGCTATGCTATCGGGCTGGTCACGGGAGGACCGTTCGGCGTCAATCAGCAGGTTCCCTTCGTCACTACCCAGACTTGTCCGGTCTCGAGTTACTACCAGGGGTACATCCCAACTTGCGGCGGCGGCACCACGGGCTCGCTCGAGTACCCGTACACGAATGTCCTGGGTCCTGCACCTACCAACCCCAAGGCCTCCGATTTCGCCCAATATCTACCCAACGCAACTTCCATCATGAATGGCGCTGCGCCGGTCTCGCTCGGCGTCTATGACCGGCAAAACAAATTGCCTTACTCGATTAACTACACACTCGATGTTCAATGGCAGCCGCGTAACGATCTGGCCTTTGATTTCGGCTATGTCGGCAACCTGGGCCGGCATCAGGTGGTGCCGGTCCCGTTCAATCAGCCCAACATAGCCGCACCGGGCGCAGCGGTTCACTCGCAGAATTACTCCTACGGTTACACTCCAACGAATCCCGATGGCAGCTACCTCACACTGGGAGACGGCACCACCGCACAGCTCAATTACGAAGGCGGCAATATCGACCTTCGCGTCCCCTACATTGGCTACGCTGCCGAATCCATCGGTTATAAAGCCGCGGGGGTTGCGGCTTACAACGCCCTGCAGGTCCATGTCGACAAGCGGATGAGCAAGGGACTGCAGGTGGGGGCCTCCTACACCTACTCCCACGCGCTGGACGAGCAGAGCGCGCTGGGCCTTTTCTACAACGGCAATAACCCTCTAAACCTGCGCGACGGTTACGCCTCTTCCGACTTCGATCGCACCCATGTCCTCAACTTCAACTATGTCTATCAACTGCCAGACTTCTACGGCAAGAACACCTGGGAGGGCCGCGCCACCGACGGATGGTCGCTGGTGGGCGCGACGATTCTACAGAGCGGACAGCCTTATAGCGTGGTTGATTTTAGCGGCGGCGTCGGCAGCCTGTACTACAGTGTTTACGATGGCGTCACCAATCCCATCGTGCCGCTGAATTACGCTGCTTGCTCGCCGAAGAAGGCTGAGACTGGGCACTCCGGGGCCTTTGGAACCAATTACCTTCCGGCCCTTAATCCGCAATGCTTTACTGTGCCGCTTGTGACCTCGTCGAGCCCTCTGGCCGCAGCAGTGCCCGCCGGAGATACCGTCGAAACCAGCTTCACCACCGGCCAGCGCAATATCTTCCGCCAGGCATCGCAAAAGCGGGCGGACATCTCGTTGGTTAAGATGACCAGCATCACCGAACGCTACAGCCTGAGGTACACCTTCGACGTCTACAACCTAACGAACACCACAAGCTTCGACGTGCCGGGCAACGAAGTATTTCAGAATCAGTATTTCAACCAATTTCCGGCCGTGGGTCAGACCGCGGTAGCCACTGGCTGCGACTCGAACGGGAACCAAACAAACAGCAGCTTCTATAACTGCCCGGCCGGCCTTGGCTACGTAACCCATACCATCGGCGCACCGCGACAGATACAGATGTCGTTGGCACTCAGGTTCTAAGGAAAATCGACTCACCCTCAATAACAGCCGGATGGCAGAGTAAGCCATCCGGCTGTTTGTTTGCTCCAGCAGGGTGCGGACGCTAGAGCTAATGCATTTTTGCTAATGGTGTAGACCAGGAAACTGAACCCGACGCGCCATTCCGCCAAAACCGGGGCCCCCGGGTACGCGGTCTTTGCGTGCCTGGGGTGGAAAGAATGGCGCACATAACTGATCCCACCGGACCACAGTATTAGCAAAAATGCCTTAATGCACCTCGGCGAGCATGGCGCGATAAAACTCATCGAGCCGCTGATGTCTCTCTCGTGCCAGCTCCTGCCCTTTGCGGGTTTTGAAGCTCCCTTTTAAAGTCAACAGCTTCTTAGGAAAGTGATCCAACGCGTATCGCCCATCGTCCAGCGGGCGTGCTTTTGCCTCTGGATCGGCTAAGTCATATAGACGCGAGCCCAGGCGGCCCGCGGTATAGAAACATCGTGCGATGCCGCTAAGACCGATGGCGTCCAGACGATCAGCGTCCTGCAGGATGCGGCCTTCGATGCTCGTCGGGGCAACCCCGGCAGAGAAGCTGTGGCTCTCGATGGCACATGCAACGGTGTCTATGCGCGATGGCTCCCACGCAAGTGCTTCGAGGCGAACCCGCGATTCGTTTGCCGCCAGCAGTGAAGCCTTGCTGCGCAAAGGAGAATCCTTCGTAACCTGAACACAGTCGTGCAGCAGGATGGCCGCCACCAGCGCTTCGAGGTCACCGCCCTCTTCCCCATGGATCAACTTCGCGTTGCGCCACACGCGCACGATGTGGGATAGATCGTGCGCTCCGTCTTCATCCTCCTCAGAAGCGCCCAGGAGTTTCACTGCAAGCTGATCGAAAGGATGGAACATTTGTAAGGTCATGCTCTGCCGGTTGAGGAGCGATGGTGGAATCCATCGCCTCTCATGCGACCACTATCTGCTCGTACTCCTGGCCGGAAGCGGACGGCAAGAGTACCCACAGCGTATAGATGCCTAATACGGTTCCGGTAAATGGGTGAATAAGCGCGAGAAAGGCAGTTACGATGGCGAGGATTCGCGCCCACGATGCGCGGCGCAGCAAGCTGACCCCGGTGACAAGGCACAGGATAGCTCGGCCGACGAGAACGGCAGTGATGAGCGGCACGAGCCAGGTCGCGTGGAAAAATGGAAAGGCGTAGAACCCGTCAAAACCATGGCTCGCGTGGGCCCAATTCGCGAAGGCTCCGGCAATAAATCCGACCACAATTAGCCAGTGCAACAGAATCCAGAGGCTGTATACGATCCAGAGAATTGCCATGATTTGCAAATGCCGGTGCACGCGATTACGGAGATACGACACAGGAGCATACGAAGCGATCGGAGCACTCTGCCGTCCACACTTCTGGCAGACTGTTTGCCCAGGATTTATAGGCTGACCACAAGTGCTGCAATACATGGCTTATACCTCCCTTGGAGGTATATTACGGAAATTTCGAGTTGAGCGTTCCACCACTTTGAGTTGGCTGGAGATCGTCTGTCGCCCTTTGGATAGTTTCGCCTTCTCTTCTCTCACACTCCTGTCCTGCCGCGGACGTTCACTTTTCATCCGCTGCCAAGCGGAGTTCTAGGACATCTAATAAGCCGGAGACGTGAGCTGATTATGATCTTCGTTAGCCTAACGCGCCTGAGATTACGGTCCTTTCGTTTCGTTCCGGTGTTCGCAGTTTATATGGTGCGTTCGTTGAGGCAGGTAAAGAAGGCAACTGGATTTCAGCATGGGGCCCTTTTGGCTGACCGTCGGTGGACCTTCTGGACGATGACAGCCTGGGATACTCAAGAGAGTATGCGGCGATACATGAATACAGGCTCGCATAAGGCAGCGATGCCGCATCTTCTGCATTGGTGTGATGAAGCATCCGTTGCCCATTGGGAGCAGGCAGAAACCACTTTCCCGTCCTGGACGGAAGCTGACAAACGTTTGCGCGCAGACGGCCGTGCATCGAAGGTGCTAAACCCGAGTCCCCAGCACGCCACGCTGAGCTACCGAACTCCACGCACTACGGCCGCCGCCACGATTCGGCGATCGTAAACCGCGAGCCACCCATTTCCTTCTACCCCCGAATACCCGGAGATGAGGCGGATCTACGCTCGCTGTAAATCCAAGACTGGCCGTTTCATCTCCTGGGGCCGGGAACGCCGGTGCGAGACTTTGTGGAATCTTCTGGACACGCAGGCGACGTCATGTTTTTCATATAGCAGGGGTGGTTTTGGCGATCACAGTTTTGGCGCGACAGATAGGTAACAAATTTCCCGCAGCTGCAGCTTCCATGTGGAGGATGGGGCTTGCAGCCCTCATCCTCTTACTGCCCCTCTCCGTGCATCGGGTGCAAGCCCAGACCGCACCTCTTCCTCAGCTTCAATCCGCCGACCCTGTCGTTGCTGACCTGTTCCGCCGGAGCGGCTCGACAGGAATGGTGGTGGTGGTTGTCCGCGGCAATGAGCGATGGATGCAAAGCTATGGTCAGACTTATCCTGGCTCTCGCCAGAAACCCAACGCTGACTCCCTGATCCGTCTTTGCTCGCTGTCTAAGATCATGACGACGGACCTGCTGGTGAAGCTGGTGGCTGATGGACGCGTATCCCTCTCCGACCCCCTGCAGAAGTTCGCCCCCCGCAATGTAACCGTCCCCGTGCGCACGGTTCGTGGCATCAGCGGGCCGCCTATTACCCTGCTCGATCTTGCTACGCACACCTCTGGGCTGCCGCGGGAAATCGCCTATCCGTCGGGCGATGCCGGCCATTTCACGTTTCCCGACTATAACTTTCGCTGGCAATGGCTCCCTGGCTATCGCCTGCGCTTTGCTCCTGGAACCGCCGCACATTATTCCAATATCGGGTTCGACCTGCTGGCGGATGCCTTGTCAGCCGCTGCCGGCAAACCCTACCCGCAACTCTTAGCGGATCGAATCGTTAAACCTCTAGGGCTACGGGATACGACGGTGAATCCGACTCCCGGCGAGTGCGCTCGCCTGCTCATCGGGGCCAGGAATGAGGGTCCGTGTAGCGATACGACGGCTGCTGCCGGGTCAGGGGGTATTTATTCGACGGCGAACGACATGACGCGTTGGCTCGCATACCTTCTGGATCTGCCCGGCGTCCCCTTGCATCAGGACCCGGCTGCAACGGCGACGTATATCCATGCCTCGCAACTCCGCTGGACGCAGGGCCTGGGGCACGCCGGTGTTCCTGACGGCATCGGCCTCGGATGGATACAGATCAACCAGCCGGATAATCCAGCCACGATCATTGAGAAGACGGGCGGCGGTGCGGGCTATGCCACTTATATCGCGCTCAATCCGGAGCACCACATTGGCCTATTTGTCGCAGCCACTGAGGGCAGACATGAAGGAGCTAATATTTTCCGCGAGAGCAACGATCTGCTTGTGTATCTCGCCGGGCTCACGTCTGTGCCGGGTGATTCCATGGACCTTGCTGCAAACGGGAGTCACTCCGATGTGCCGGTGCACAAGACAACAGTGCACAAGCACCACAAACATCCGGCACGGCAAATTACTCGGACGAGCGTGATTGCTGCAGTACAGTAAATCCTGCGGCGCGTCGCTCTCGATGAACAAAAAATGCCGCCATGTTTTTCGTCAAACTCCCACCCTTTGTCATCCCGAAGCGAAGCCGACCTGTCCCGGCGTGCCGTGGAGGGACCTGCGGTTCTCTCAGCCACTAGCCAATTCTCCATGGAAGCGCCGCCGCCCCCTTTGTCATCCCGAGCGAAGCCGAGGGACCTGCGGTTCTCTCAGCCACTAGCCAATTCTCCATGGAAGCGCCGCCGCCCCCTTTGTCATCCCGAGCCAAGCCGAGGGACCTGCGGTTCTCTCAGCCACTAGCCAATTCTCCATGGAAGCACACTCCACCCTTTGTCATCCCGAAGCGAAGCTGAGGGACCTGCGATTCTCTCAGCCACTAGCCAATTCTCCATGGAAGCACCACTCCACCCTTTGTCATCCCGAGCGAAGCCGAGGGACCTGCGGTTCTCTCAGCCACTAGCCAATTCTCCATGGAAGCACCACTCCACCCTTTGTCATCCCGAGAGTCTGTAACTTTATTAGTTTTCTCAAAAATTCCGCAATGAAAACAAAAGGTTTAAGCGTGTCCAAAACGCGAAAAAGCCAATAAAGTCACAGGCTCCGAGCGAAGCCGAGGGACCTGCGATTCTCTCAGCCACTAGCCAATTCTCCATGGAAGACACTCCACCCTTTGTCACTTTATTAGTTTTCTCAAAAATTCCGCGATGAAAACAAAAGGTTTAAGCGTGTCCAAAACGCGAAAAAGCCAATAAAGTCAAGGCTCCGAGCGAAGCCGAGGGACCTGCGGTTCTCTCAGCCACTAGCCAAATCCCCATGGAAGCACCGCCGCCCCTTTGTCATCCTGAGAGTCTGTGTGGGAGTTCGACGAAAAACATCCTACACAAGCTAGCGCTTATGATGTGGAGTCCTGGGAGGAAAGAATATGGGAGATGTAAAGCAGGAAGCGAGCGTCGACTTGAAACTCGAGGCGTTCGTCATCCCCGTCTCGGATGTCGACCGCGCGAAGGAGTTCTACGCGAAGCTCGGGTGGAGACTCGACGCCGACTTCCTTTTCGATAACGGTTTCCGGGTGGTCCAGTTCACGTCGCCTGGCTCGGGGTGTTCGGTGCAATTCGGCAGGAACATTACGCCGGCCACGCCCGGCTCGGCCCACGGTCTCTACCTGATCGTCTCCGACATTGCGGCTGCGCGCGACGAGCTCGTCGCCCGCGGCGCCAAGGTCAGCGAGGTGTTCCACGCCGGGACACCAGGCGCTCAATTCCAACCCGACGGCTCCAGCGGCCGCATAGCCGGGGGCGCCGGCAGCTATCGTTCCTTCGCCACGTTCAGCGATCCGGACGGCAATGGGTGGCTGCTGCAAGAGGTCACGACGCGCCTCCCCGGGCGCATCGACTCCGCCGAGACGGCGTTCGCCTCAGCAAACGATCTGGCGAGCGCGCTTCGGCGTGCGGAGGCCGCCCACGGCGAGCACGAAAAGCGCACCGGGCACCGCGACGCGAACTGGTCCGACTGGTACGCCGCGTACATAGTGGCGGAACAAACCGGCAAAGAGCTCCCGCAATAGATACGGCCTAGCCCAAGAGATCTTAGGCTAGGCCGTGCTGCGGTGTTAATGAACGTGAAGTTAGACGACGGACGGCAAGAGGTCGTAGCGGTCCAGGTTCATCACCTTGTTCCACGCGGCGACGAAGTCCTTGACGAACCGCTGGTGTGAATCGGCACAGGCGTAGACCTCCGCTGTGGCGCGCAACTGGGCGTTGGAGCCGAAGATGAGGTCGGCGCGGGTAGCCTTCCACTTCACCTCGCCTTTCTTGCGGTCGCGGCCCTCAAAGGTGTCCTTCGAGTCCGTTGTGGGCTTCCACTCATACTTCATATCCAGCAGGTTCAGGAAGAAGTCGTTGGTCAGTGTCTCCGGACGGTCGGTGAAGACGCCGAACTTCGTGCCTCCGAAGTTGGCGTTCAGCATGCGCAGACCGCCGATCAGCACGGTCAGCTCCGGCGCAGTGAGGCGCAGCAGCTGGGCCTTGTCCAGTAAGGCGACCTCGACCGGCTCCGTGCTCTTGTAGCCATAGGAGCGAAAACCGTCGACTTTAGGCTCGAGCGGCTCGAAGGACTCAACGTCCGTTTGTTCCTGCGAGGCGTCCGTGCGGCCCGCAACGAAGGGGACGGTGGTCTCGATGCCGGCGTCCTTGGCCGCCTTCTCGACACCCGCAGCACCCGCGAGGACGATCAGGTCGGCCAACGAGATCTTCTTGCCGCCGGTGGCCGACGCATTGAATTCGCGCTGGATCTTCTCCAACGCCTTCAGCACGCGGGCCAGCTGCGCCGGCTGGTTGACCTCCCAGTCCTTCTGCGGGGCAAGACGGATACGGGCGCCGTTCGCGCCGCCGCGCTTGTCGGAGGCACGGAAGGACGAAGCCGAGGCCCAGGCGGTTGAAACCAGCTCGGAAACCGAAAGGCCAGACTCCAGCACCTTCGCCTTGAGGGCGGCGACATCTTGATCATCGACCAGCGGGTGGTCGACCTTGGGAAGGGGATCCTGCCAGATCAGCTCCTCGGCCGGAACCTCGGGTCCGAGATACCGAAAGCGCGGACCCATGTCGCGGTGGGTCAGTTTGAACCACGCGCGGGCGAAGGCATCGGCGAACTTTTCCGGATGCTCGTAGAAGTCACGCGAAATCTTCTTGTAGGCGGGATCAGCGAGCAGCGCGACATCGGTGGTCAGCATGGCCGGCTGCTTCTTCTTGTTGGGATCGTGAGCGTCGGGCACCGTGTTCGCGCCGGCATCGCCCTTGGGCTTCCACTGGTTCGCGCCGCCGGGGCTCTTGGTCAGCTCCCATTCGAACTTGAAGAGATGGTCGAAATACTCGTTGGACCACTTCGTGGGCTTGGTGGTCCAGGTGACCTCCAGGCCGCTGGTGATCGCGTCCCCGGCGATGCCGGTCTTGTAGGCGCTGGTCCAGCCGAGGCCCAGGTTTTCAATCGGCGCTCCCTCGGGCTCTTGCGCGAGGTGGGTGCCCGGACCGGCGCCGTGAGTCTTGCCGAAGGTGTGGCCACCCGCGATCAGCGCGACCGTCTCCTCGTCGTTCATGGCCATGCGGCCGAAGGTTACACGGATGTCGCGAGCCGCACCTGCGGGGTCAGGCTGGCCCTCGGGGCCTTCGGGATTCACATAAATCAGTCCCATGGTGGTCGCGCCGAAGGGGTTGGCAAGCTCGCGGTCCCCGGAGTAACGCTTGTCGGTGCCCATCCAGGTGGCTTCGGCCCCGAAGTCAACGTCGTGATCGGGCTCCCAGGTGTCGGGCCGGCCACCGGCGAAACCGAAGGTCTTGAAGCCCATCGTCTCCAGCGCGACGTTGCCGGCGAGGATCATCAGGTCGGCCCAGGAGATCTTCTTGCCGTACTTCTGCTTCACTGGCCACAGCAGCCGGCGGGCGCGATCGAGGTTGACATTGTCAGGCCAGCTGTTGAGAGGAGCGAAGCGCTGCTGACCGCGTCCGCCGCCGCCACGGCCGTCGTAGGTCCGGTAGGTGCCGGCTGAGTGCCAGGCCATACGGATAAACAGCGGACCGTAGTGGCCGAAGTCCGCGGGCCACCACTCCTGCGAGTCGGTCATCACGAAAGCCAGATCCTTCTTGAGGCCTTCGTAGTCGATGGTCTTGAACTCCTTGGCGTAGTCAAACTCCGGGCCCATGGGGTTGGAGAGCTCGGAGTGCGCATGGAGCAACTCCAACCTCAGATGGTTCGGCCACCAGTCGCGATTGGTACGCGGCCCGCTGGGTTTGCTCGCCCCGTTGGTTGCGGCCGCTCCATGGGCGACCGGGCATTTCGCTTCGGACGCTACCTGCGCGTTAAATTCGGATTTCGCTTCAGACGTAAATTCGGTTCCTTTGCTCGCCATCGAGTCTCTCCTTGCAGTGCTGTGGTCTTCAATGTTGGGGTTTTCACGAGCGGGGCATTTCACACACTCGCCTGGTCACTCTCGCCGATTCTGACTTCTCCTTCGAATGAGTTAAAACGGTGACGAACTACGAATTGGTTGTCGGCTTGGGCACTCGAGGGTTTCTCATCGAGCAAGCGCCACCGGCCGCGCTCGCTGACGCGCGCCATTCAATCCGGCATTCATACGGCTACGAGACTTGACGGTACCGTGCTTCGCAGCGCACTTGGTGCAAAGCCCCCGAAAAATGAGTTCACAATCGCGAACGATCCGCTTGCCGAGGGAGCGCGTGGCAGGCCTGGGCACGTCGTACCACTCAATGTCCTCAACGTTTCCGCAGCGGTCGCAGATGAAGTGATGATGCAGCAGGCCTTTGGCATCGAATCGCGCGGCACGGCCTTCGATCGCCACTTCACGCACCAAGCCCGCCTGCACCAAGTCACGCAGATTGTTATAAGTCGTGGCCCTGGAAGAGCGCGGATCCATGCGATTCACGGCTTCGAAGATTTCGACAGCGGTGGGATGCCTGTTGTGTTCCATCAGGAAGGCCATCACGGCGTAGCGCTGCGGAGTGCAGCGCAACCCGCTGCTTTCCAATGACCGTTTGATCGCCTCGGTGTTCACCAGAGATTAGACTATGTCTAATTTAATATTTTGGCAAGACAGGGCTCCCGGGCCTCTGTGGAAAAGGGACAGGCCGAATCACCGCTGCGTGGATGCGGGCGGAGTGGAAGTCGCGCGCGAAGGGAGGTACATTCAAAGGGGTGTTCCAGGGGAGGAACTCATGAGTCAATTCACGCGGAGAGGATTTGTTGGATCCCTTTTGGGGGCAGCCGCCGCAAAGGCGTTCGGCGCTCAGCAGGGGGGCAGCACAGTGGGCACTGAGAGCCGGCCGGGCAAGGCAGCCATTAAAATCACGGACCTCAAGTGCGCCATCATCGGGCGCAACCCGGTGGTGCGCATTGTCACCGATCAGGGCATTTCCGGATATGGTGAGGCCGAGTCTGCCAAGCCTTATCTCAAGCCGATGGTGTTGTTCTATAAACCGTATCTCCTGGGCGAGGACCCGACGGACATCGCGCGCATCATGCTCAAGATCCGCCGCATGGGCGCGTTCAAGCCCTGGGGCGCGGCGGTCAGCGCCATCGAAATCGCCCTGTGGGACGTTGCCGGGCAGGCAGCCGGACAGCCGGTATACAAGCTGCTCGGCGGAAAGATCCGCGACCGCGTCCGTCCCTATGGGAACTCTGAAAACAACGGCCAAATGGCACTCCGTACGCCGCAGGATTACACCGAACTCGCGCAGAAGGTGAAGGAGGCGAAAGAGGGCTACACGCTGGTCAAGTTCCCCGTCGGCTTCCACAATGCGGCCATGATGAATTCCATCCCCAACGCCTGGTATGGCGAGCAATGGACGGGACGGAACCCTCCTTATATGGAGCGCGGGCTGATGACAGAACAAGGCTTCGACCATGTCATGGCCTGCGTCGAAGCCACCAAGAAGGTGTTTGGCGATCAGATCGGGCTGGCCTTCGACTGCGGGCCCGGCTGGACCCCAAAGGATGCCATCCGCTTTGCCCGCGCCGTCGAGCCCTATCACCTTGCCTGGCTCGAAGACCTGATCACGGGCGACTACGAGCCTTACCCGAAGGCCCAGGTCTTCAAGGAGGTGAAAGACAGCACGACGACTCCCATTCACACCGGAGAAGAGATCTACCTGCGGGAGAACTTCATGGAGCTGATCGAGATGCAGGCGGTCGACGTGATTGGGCCCGACCCGGAGGATGTGGGGGGAATCGCCGAATTAAAGTGGATCGCCGAATACGCCGATCTCCACGGCATCCTGGTGGCTCCGCACGGAATTTTCGATGGACTGTTCGGGGTCGCCGCGCAAGTGCATATGGGGGCGTGCATGCCGCAGAACTATATCGCCTTCGAATATGCGAAGGGCCAACCGGATTGGTGGTATGACATTGTGGACGGCTTGCCGGATCCGGTGGTCAAAAACGGTTTCATCGACGTTTGGGACAAGCCGGGTCTCGGCATCACCTTCAACGTCCGGGCAGCCAAGGCACACCTGTCTGACGAGGATCGTACTTTCTTCGACTGAGGCGGAGGACATAGCAAAACCACTGAATGCTAACGCATTTTTGCTAATACTGTGGTCCGGAGGGATCAGTTATATGCGGCCATTCTTTGGCGGAATGGCCGCGTCGGGTTCAGTTTCCTGGTCTACACCATTAGCAAAAATGCTAATAGGCATGAACTCTATCGCAAACCTGACGGAGCTTGTCCTCGAGATTGCTTGAGTCTCCCTCAATGAGTGGAGCGCCTAGAACAACCAGGCGAGCTCCAAATTCGGGAGTGCGGATTGCCTGTTCAATCGAAAGACCGCCAACAGCCTGGACCGGCACCTGCACCGCCGCGACCACCTCCCGCAATTGATCGAGCGGACTGGGGTATTGCTTTCCCATCGCCGCAAGACCGCGGCGTTCATCGTACCCGATATGATGAATGACAAAATCGCAGCCCAAATCCTCCAGCCTTTTTGCGGCCGCCACCCTGTCGTCGGCAGCGAGATTGTCACCCATCACCTTCACGCCAAAATCCTTTCCCGCCTGCACCATCATTTTGACGGTCTCAGCATGAGCACGCTGCATCACCACAACATGGGTCGCTCCTGCTTTTGCTGCCATCTGGGTCTCACCCCAACCGCCATCCATGCATTTAAGGTCAGCAACGATGGGAACCTCGGGAAACTCGGCGCGCAGAGCACGAATACCGTTCATTCCCTCGGCAATGATGAGGGGAGTGCCCGCCTCCAACCAGTCGACCCCTGCACGGCGCGCGATCCGGGCGGTTTCGAGAGCTTTGGCGGTGGAGATGAAGTCTAACGAGATCTGTACGATGATTTTCATAATGAGTTTTGCGTAAAAGACCCAATGTGTATTAAGGGGACATGATACCTGTTCTGCAATGGAAAGAGGTTCAGATGAAGCGACTTGCCACTTTATTCCTGTTTGGCTGCTCGTCGGCCCTTGCCTACGGTACACCGATCACCCCTAACCTGTCCGCGGTCAAGAACGGGCCCATCTCGGTAGCGGCCTCGGCACAGGCGCTCACAATCGCCTGGGAGGACAGCGCAAATCAACACTGGCAAACCATCTTCTCGCTTGACTCGACGAAACCTTTGATCACGGCCATCTCCGTGGATGGGCGCAATATCGTTGAGCTGGCGAAACCATACTATCGATGTTCCACCGGAAAGCGGCGTGGTGGATGGAACGCCTTCTTCGACTTTCCTCCCGCTGACCCGCAGGGAACCCGGCAATTCCTTCTTGAGTTTCATCCGACCACAGTAACTGCCCAGACGGTGGGGGATCGAGTGGAAGTAACCTTTGATGGGTTGAGGCTCGGAATCTTCACGGGTTCACTCCGCTATACGTTCTACCCAGGCATTCCGCTCATTCAGCAGGCCGCGCTCGCCAGCACTCATGAACCTGACACAGCCTTCTACTATGACGCTGGACTGGAGATGACCGCTGAGCAGGATCGCCGGACCGGCGGAGGTATGGAGTCGCACATCTCCTACTACGATGTTGAGGGGAAGCTCAAGGAAGTTACGCCCCCTTACGGTTCCGATCGCCACTCGCTTACGGCGCACTATCGCACGGTGGCGGCGAAGATGGGCGCGGGGAGCATCGCCGTCTTTCCACCTCCGCACCGCTATTTTTTTGCGCGTGACTACACGACCAATCAGGGATACCTCTGGTACAGCTCCTGGCGGGGACGGGTTGGGCTGGGAGTGCACCAGTACCCTGACGACGATACGACCATCGATCCATGGATGAACGCGCCACTCGATTCCGTTCAGGAGATGGGCCTGTTTCTGCTGCCCAGCGCGAAGGACTCGAGCGCAGCGCTCAAGGACGTTCTTGCTTACACGCACAACGATCACTTTGTGCATTTGGATGGTTTTGTAACGTTTGCACCGCATTGGCACCTTGCCTACACGGTGCAGGCCATGGAAAAGGGACTCGACTGGGAGCCTCCTTTCAAGCCGGTGATGAAGGCTATAGGGATTGACTCCGCCATGATCATGGATTTCCATGGCGACGGACACCCTGCCGATTTGACGGACCTCAGACTCCACGAATTAGACGAGTACTACAAGGCCTGCCGGGCGCAGTCTGACCGGGACTTTCTGCTGATCCCTTCAGAAGAAGCGGATATCTATCTGGGTGGCCACTGGGGGCTTGTATTTCCTCACCCGGTGTATTGGCAGCAGGATCGCAAGCCTGGTCAGAGTTTTGAAACCGCAGATGACAAATACGGCAAGATCTATCGCATAGATGATGCGGAAGACATGTGGAAGATGATCAAGGCAGAAGGTGGATTCGCCTATCAGACTCATCCGCGCACCAAGGGATCGACGGGCTACCCCGATAAGATTCTGAACACTCCTTACTTTCGAGACAGCAGTTACATGGGCACCGGTTGGAAGGCAATGCCGTCGGATCTGTCTTCGCCAAGGTTGGGGGAGAGAGCATTTAAGACGCTGGATGACGTGAACAACCTCGGCTTGCACAAGCAGATGATTGGAGAAGTGGATGTATTTCAGATCAGTTCAGCGGATGAGCTCTACGGGCATATGAACGTCAATTATCTTCGATTGCCCGAATTGCCTTCGTTCGATCACTATGACCGCATCATGAACTCGATCGAGAAGGGGGACGGATTTATAACCACCGGCGAGATCCTTCTCCCGTCTATTTCCATGTCCGCGGAAGGCGATCGGAGTATCCGCGTCAAAGCGAGAATATCCTCGACATTTCCTTTGAGAATCGCTGAAGTGGTGTGGGGCGACGGTGTAAACATCCACCGGCACGTCATTGACCTGCAATCGACGCCCGCATTCTACGATCACGAGTACGCATGGCTGGTTGACACGCCCCACGGCACGCCGGGGCAGGCGGGGTGGAAGTGGGCGCGCTTTGCGGTGTGGGACGTGGCGGGAGATGGCGCGTTCACCAATCCGATCTGGCGGGGCCGTAGATAGACGCAGGCGGTCACGAATTCCAGCTTTCCTGTCGCCCGGCAGGTCTGCTACGCTGGCGCAATGCTACGCATCTTACTCAGTGTTTTCTGCGACGATGACTCAGGAATCGTGTACACCGCAAGAGCTATTCACCCGGCTGGGAGTTGAGTTGCCGGATCACAGAATACGGTAAGGAAGATTGAAGTCACCGATCGAATCTGAGGACATTGAGTGAAGAAGAATCTGCTGCGTATAGAAGCGGTCGCCGCCAAGCTGGATCTACCCGAAGACCTGTACGAGAAACGCAGCCCCGTCAGCGCAAAGCTGAGTATGGACCTGCTCGAGGACAAGCGCTTCAACCGCGGTGGAAAGCTGGTGCTGGTTACGGCGACCACGCCGACAGTCTCGGGCGAAGGCAAGACCGTCACATCGATCGGGCTGGTACAAGGGCTGGCGAAGATAGGTAAGCGCGTGGTCCTGGCTTCGCGTGAGCCGTCGTTGGGGCCGGTGTTTGGCATGAAGGGCGGTGCGGCCGGTGGCGGCCGCTCGCAAGTGGAGCCCGCGGAGAAAATCAATCTCCATTTCCATGGTGACTTTCATGCGATCACCTCCGCACACAATTTGTTGGCGGCATTGATCGATTCGCACATGTTTCATGGCAATCCCCTTGACCTCGATCCCAACGGCATCACCTGGCCGCGCACGCTGGATATGAACGATCGCGCGCTGCGCAACGTTACCCTCAGTGTGACGGCTGCGGACAAGAGGCAGCGCGACGGCAGCAACCGTCCCAGCGGCTTTCTTATCACCGCGGCTTCGGAGATCATGGCCATCCTGGCGCTCGCTTCGGGCCGCGAGGACCTGCGCACCCGGTTGGCGCGGATCGTGATCGGACAGGACCGTAAGGGCAATCCTGTGCGAGCGGCAGATTTGGCCGCGACCGGGCCGATGATGGCGCTGTTGAGCGAAGCCTTGTTGCCGAATCTTGTGCAGACCACCGAAGGAGCGCCTGCCATGGTGCATTGCGGGCCATTCGCAAACATCGCGCACGGGACTAGCTCGGTTATCTCACAGAGAATGGGAATGCGGATGGCGGACTACGTCGTTACTGAGACCGGCTTCGCAGCAGACCTGGGTTTTGAAAAGTATATGGATCTTGTAAGCCCTCTGTCGGGCATCAAGCCCTCAGTAGCGGTGCTGGTGACGACGGTGCAGAGTGTGAAGCAACAAGGCGAAGGCGATCTCGAGCGAGGGTCGAAGAATCTCGAAAAGCACATAGCCATTGTGCGCAGCTTTGGAGTGCCCGCGGTGGTCGCTATCAATCGCTTTCCTAACGATACGGAGGCTGAGCTGGAGACGCTGCACAGTTTCTGCGAAGCACGCGGAGCGGCGTTCGCACTCTCGGAAGCGTACGCAAAGGGGGGAGAGGGAGCGGTGGCCCTGGCGCGGAAGGTGACGGAAATGATTGAGGCAAACCCCGGCGTCAAGCTGACGACCGCCTATGAATTGGGCGATTCCGCGATTGGGAAGATCACCAAGGTGGCACAGAAGATCTATGGCGCGGACTCGATTGAGCTGAGCGAGCGTGCGCAGAAAAACCTGGCCCGCTTCACGCGCTGGGGTTTTGGCGGGCTGCCCATTTGTATTGCGAAGACGCAGTACTCGCTTAGTGACGATCCTAAACGCCTCGGCGCGCCGACGGGATGGACGCTCCACGTAACGGATATCGCGCTCTCAGCGGGAGCAGGCTTCCTGGTCGTCATCTCGGGGTCAATGATGCTGATGCCCGGGCTGCCGAAAGTGTCTCGCGCGCTGGGAATCGACGTGGATGATCAAGGCGAGATTATCGGAATGCAGTGAGGGCCAATCCTCGGGGGCTCCCTGTATGCTTACGCAATAGGTCGGCTGTCAGCGGATTACAGTAAGTTTCTATGAATGAAGTTCTTGAGACCGCAGTCTGTATCGTAGGCGGAGGACCTGCCGGCATCGTTCTCGCTCTCCTCCTCGCGCGCGAGGGCATCGATGTCATCGTGCTCGAAAAGCACAAGGACTTCAACCGCGATTTCCGCGGCGACACCATTCATGGCGCGACACTCCGCGTAATGCAGGAGCTTGACCTGCTCGACGCGCTGCTCAAAGTTCAGCATCAGCAGTTTGATCATGCCTTCGCCACACTCGGCGACCGTAGCTACCTGATCGCAGACTTTACTACGCTTCCGCCGCCCACCAATCTCATCGCCCTCATGCCCCAGTGGGATCTGCTCGATTTTCTCTCCACTGAAGTGCGCAAATTTCCGAACGCCCGCATCCTCATGGAGCACAAGGTCACCGGTCTACTGACTGATCCGCAGAGCGGCCACATTGTGGGCGCCCACGCCGAAAGTCCCACCGGCCCTCTCGAGATTAAAGCGCCGCTCACTGTGGGGTGTGATGGCCGTCATGCCACGACCACCGACGCCGCGCACTTTGAGCGCATTGAGCATGGCGCGCCCATCGATGTTCTCTGGCTGCGCCTGTCGCGCCGTTCAGACGATCCGGAGACCGCGCTTGGAAATCTGAATTTTGGCCGCATGATCGTCATGATCAATCGGAAGGACTACTTTCAATGCGGCTATATCATCCGCAAGAACAGCTTCGAAAGCGCGATCAAACCTGCCGGATTGGAGACCTTCCGGCACGATCTGGCCACACTTGTACCTTTCCTCGGCATACCCGGCCCCGGCGGTAAGTCTCGCGTCGACGAGATCCAGTCGTGGGATCAGGTGTCCCTGCTCCCGGTGCAGGTCAACCGCCTGCGCCGCTGGTGCCTTCCCGGGCTACTCTGTATCGGCGACGCTGCCCATGCCATGTCGCCCGTCGGCGGCATCGGCATTAATCTCGCGATTCAGGATGCTGTCGCTGCTGCGCGCATCCTCGGTCCGGCACTCCGCACGACGCATGCAGGGGATTTGTCCGTCAGCGAAGGCTTGCTGGCCCGCGTTCAGCGCCGCCGCGAACTGCCCACCCGCATCACGCAGACTTTCCAAACCACCATTCACGGCTTCCTCGACAAGTATCTGGGCCGGCCAGGGCCGCTCAAAGCTCCCCTGCTGCTCCGCGTGCTCAGCCGCAGTCGGCTTTTCCATCGGGCCACAGCGCGCTTCATAGGCTTGGGGGTGCGTCCCGAACACATCCGTTAGCCCGAGGGTCGGAAGCGTCGAAGAAACAGCGGAGCAGATGGCCAGGGCGTGGCTCTTGATGGAGCTGGAGCAGGAAGCGATCTAGCCCGCCTACTGGAAGAGCTTGAGCGCGTTCATCAGGGTGTAATAAACGCCCCATGCGGCGGGTATCGAAACCACGAACCATGCAGCCAGGATCAGGACCGGCGATGTCTTGTTCTCATGAGTGACCATGGATGCTCCTTAACGTGCTGCTTGAACTGGCGTGCTCGCGCTCTCGAGCCAATACTTCTGTGCCACTGGGCGCACCAGCAGATTGGCGATAAAACCCACTACCATAAGGGCAGCCATGATGTGCAGGATCACCGGGTAAGCCTGCTGTTTCGGCAAGTGGTTGGCAACGTAATGGTCAAGGATGCCGTTGACGATGAGCGGCCCCACGATACCTGCAGTGGACCACGCCGTCAGCAGCCGTCCATGGATGGCGCTCACGTGATAGCCGCCGAAAAGATCCTTGAGATAAGCCGGAATGGTCGCGAATCCCCCGCCGTACATGCTGATCAGCACGCCCGCAATCAGCACAAAAAGCGGGACCGAATTCAGGTGGGTATTACCCGTAAAAGGAAGCGCCAGATAAAGTAGCAGGCCCAGGACAAAAAAGACCATGTAGGTGGTCTTGCGTCCGATGAAGTCGGACATCGAGGCCCAGACAAAACGTCCTCCCATGTTGAAGAGGCTCAGCAGGCCCACAAAACCGGCCGCCGCGATCACCGAGACATGCCCGCGGAAGAGATCCTGGATCATCGGCGACGCCTGCTCCAGGATGCCGATGCCCGCGGTCACGTTCATGAACAGGATGAGCCACAGGAGCCAGAACTGCGGCGTACGGGAGGCAGCGTTGACGTCTACCCTGTGGGTAGAGATCAGGGCCGATTGCGTTGCCCTGGGAACCCATCCCTCTGGCTTCCATCCCTCGCGCGGCACACGAATCGTAAAGACGCCAAACATCATGAAGACAAAGTAGAGAAGGCCCATCGTCACCCAGGTGGCCGCGATGGGATGCGCGGACGCGCGGTAAAACACCATCAGCCTGGTCCCCAGCGGCGAACCGATCATCGCACCTCCGCCGAAGCCCATGATCGCGAGGCCGGTAGCCAGTCCCGGCCGGTCGGGAAACCACTTGATCAGCGTCGAGACCGGTGAGATATAGCCCATCCCCAGCCCGATGCCACCGATGACTCCATAGCCGAGATAGATGAGCGCCAGAGAATGCGTGGCCGCGCCTGCGGCCGCCACCAGAAATCCGGACCCGAAGCAAGTAGCCGCAACAAACATCGCCTTGCGGGGGCCGGCCGTCTCCAGCCATCGGCCAAACAGCGCCGCGGAAAGCCCGAGCACCGCGATGGCAATGGAAAAGATATAACCCACCTCTTTCAGATTCCACACCGCGCCGTCCGCGCCCTTCAGCGCCAGCAGCGGATTCTTGAAGATACTGAATGAGTAGACTTGGCCGATCGCCAGATGAATGGAGAGTGCTGCGGGCGGCACAAGCCACCGGCTGAAACCAGGACGGGCAACAGAGACTTCACGATCAAGAAATGACAGCATGCGGGCGTGCCTCAAACAGCGGAGCTCATCAGATAAATTGATTAACAATCGGACTGGCCAGGAGTTTCAAGCCTCAGTCTGTCATCAACGGGACGACACCATCTTGTATCATATGTGATGAGGCGTCCGGCGAAGGAGTCTCAAACTTTCCCTCGGCTTCAACCGAAAAACTCCAAATTGGTTCCTGTCTTTAGGTTCAGTATGCGAGAATTTCCAGGTCATCACTTACGCCCAACGTTCGTTCTCTTCCCAGGAGCAACCCAGATGTCTGAAGAATCCGAAAAAGTTCTGACCTTTGAGATCGAACGTGACGGGGACACAGCCGTTGTGAAATGTCACGGCCGATTGGTAGCAGGCACCACCCAAGAGCTCTACGAGGAGGTAAAACAGCTACTACCTCAGGCAAAAGTGGTCGTTGTTGACTTAGAAGAACTTACCTATGTGGATAGCGCGGGACTTGGCTCGTTGGTGCGGCTGCATACATCTGCCCGGCGGCTGGGATGCGAGTTCAAGTTGCTTCACCTTGGTAAACAGCTTCGCAATCTGCTAAAGCTGACGAACCTTCTTTCGGTTTTCAGCCAAGCGGAGGACCACGGCATTACTATTGCTTGATTGCAAGCTCGGTGCCGAATGGGTTCAAGACGTAAACGGGTCAACCGTTCGAATCGAGCCGTCCGGCTCGAAGTGAAGCTCCGTTACCTTGACGTTGCGCAGGTGGTTTTTGTTTGAGAGCTGCGTGTCTGCATAGAAGAGCCACCACTTGCCACCCCATTCCATGATTGAGTGATGCGTCGTCCAACCCTGCACCGGTAGCAGGAAGTGCCCTTTGTACTGGAAGGGCCCCTTAGGCGACCTTCCGATCGCATACGCGAGAAAGTGGGTGTCGCCTGTCGAATAGGTGAAGTAGTAGAGGCCGTTGCGCTTGAACATCCAAGAAGCCTCGAAGAAGCGGCGATCATGGTCGCCACCAAGCAACGGTTTGCCGTCTTCACCCAGTATGACCACGTCGCCAGGCCGCTCCGCAAACTGCTTCATATCCGGGGTCAACCTTGCCACCTTCGGCATCAGCGCGGGTTGGTCATCCTGGTGTCGATCGGTGGTTGATCCCGCAACGAAATGTCCGCTCGTCCAGTTCTCGAGCTGCCCTCCCCAGATCCCACCGAAATACATGTAGCTCTGGCCATCAGAATCTGTGAACACCGCAGGATCAATACTGAAGCTGCCTTGGATCGGTTCGCGCTCAGCTTTGAAGGGCCCCAGAGGGTTGCTCGACGTCGCGACTCCGATGCGGAACACTCCTTGCTTGTCGCGCGCGGGGAAATAAAGGTAGTAGATGCGGTTACGATAGGCCGCGTCGGGCGCCCACATTTGCCTGGATGCCCAGGGCACGTCCTTTACGTCGAGCGCGACTGGACCCACCATCACCGGGCCGCCGATACGGTCCATTCTGAGCACTCGATAATCATGCATCGCGTATTCGCTGCCGAGGTCATCGTCCGGAATGTCCGTTGGCACGTCATGAGACGGATAGACGTAGATCTTGCCATTGAAAACATGGGCAGACGGATCAGCGGTGTAGATGGAGGTGACCAGGGGCTGAGACAGATAATGCCGGCCGTTCGGCGCTGTGGGCCCGTCTGCCAGTGCGGTGGTCAATGGCAACGCGGCCAGGAGCACACAACAAGCAGTCCACTTCATACGATCACCTCCGAATGCCCTGACTTCCGGACCCATGATACCAAGACACCACGTTCCGACTCTTGATGGTCCCCAGGGCGTGCAACCGCCTTTACAAAACTTTATCTCTCTTCACCAATCTTTATCGCATGCAAAGTTTGGCAGTGCTGAAATCAGGGAGTGGCAAGGAAATTCGCCATCACCGTAGCGACAGATATGCAAGTGGATCTGTTGCACAGCACACCGAGGAGGGTTCTATGAAGCGCATGGATTCAATCATCGTCAAATCGCTGTTCGCGATTCTGATAGCCGGCGGCCCGTTGGCATCGTCCGCACTCGCACAGGACGACCCCGCGATCACAGCCAACGTTCCTTTTGCATTCTCTGTCGGCAACCAGGAGATTGCAGCAGGCACTTATCAACTCCGGCTAACTCCCGATCGTTTCCAGTTGTCCGTTCGCAGTGTGCCTACGGGTAAGGAGCAAATATTCGCTGTGCACCCCGAAGCAGAGCAAAAATTCACACCTCAGGGCCGGCTTATGTTTCAGGTCTGCGATGGGCACATCTATCTTGCGGAAATTCACATCCCGGGCGCAAACCAGTTTAGCGAGACGGTGAACGGTGCCGCGCAGAGAGGCGCCGATGCAGCAGCCTGCTCAAAGGAAAATTCGATGGCTGTCGCTCTGCGGTAACCCGGCTATAGGTAAGCTCACGGCTTCTACTCATGGGTTGTGTTGCGGACAGAGCCCACATACAGATCCGACCGGCCAGTTGCAGAATCAACTGGCGTGGATGTTTGTAGGGCATTGCTGCCGCTATAGATACAGGCAAAGGTCGCGGGGAGAGTGCGTAGTTTGTAATCCTCCGGCAATGCGCCGACCGTCCCAGCGCGCTGAACGGCCCGCACGCATGCGTAGTCCAAGGAATTCCAGCCGCTGGGCTTGCCTATTCTCACATTGCTGAGAGATCCATCGCGGTTGATATCGAACCACGTCTCTGATGAGTTTCCTGGAGGAACGTTCGCATCTACACGTTCATAGTCACTAAAACTCTGGTGGAGTCTCTCAGCCATTTGCTCCATATACAAATGAGAGGGTTCGGCAGAATTCGCAACGGGTGCGCTTACCTTTTGAGGCGGTTGCTGAATCACTTCTACATACGACTTGGACGGGGGAGGGTGCTCCATCTCCAAGTGAAACTTTGTGGGAACATTTATGCGATGGACCTGTGCCGTAGGGCTATTCGTCACAGCGTGCTGACTCGTGGTTACCGAATAAAGGGAGAACCCTCCCCAAATGAGAATCACGAGCGCTATCGCTACCGGAAGCAACCGCTTAAAGGAGAACGCGGTCCCAAAAAGAAAATAGATGAGTGGTCGTGGGGGACTGAGAACTGCTCTCAATGCCTCCAGGTCGCCGGCCTGATATGCCGCATTCGCCAACTTTGTGAGTCGTTCGCAACGTATTCGGTCCTGCTCATCAACTGCCAGATCAGGATGAACGCGCTTGAGAACGCGAATCCATAGCTGCTTTAATTCTGGCGACGGCGTGCCCATGCTGTACTCTCGGTCCTTTTAGCAGCTTCTCTAGAAGTTGGGCTGAGCTACACCCTAAAGAACAGATCCATACAGGCAATCAGGAAATAGAACACGCCCCAGCTACGATGCCTGGTGATGAACAGGCCGGCAGCTGCCAGAGTTTGGCGGTGAAGAGCATCCTTGTTGACCCAGCTCACGGGCAGTAGCGAACATTCAACCACAACGCCATCTACCTTCGTGCCGCTGCCACAGCGCTCTCGACGTAGGCTTCTACGCCATCTCCGCCGTTTTCATTTTCCATATGGTACGGTCATCCGCGTACAGGTACAACAGCGTTTGTGAACACCTCCATTACCTTTGCGTTAGGCTTTGGCAGCTTCGAAGCCAAAAGCCGGACAGCTCCGGCGGTGCTTGCGCCTGCTGTGAGCGATAGCATGAAATGAGGTGCGCGCGTGATGGCCCTGCTTGCAGTCCTTGTTTTAACGGCCCATCTGGCGTGGCTTGTGCTGGTAATTTTTGGCGCCCTCTGGACGCGCGGCCGGCCCCGGTGGAGCGTGCTGCATGTTCTGGCACTGCTCTGGGGAATTGTAGTGGAGGTGGGCCCATGGCCATGCCCTCTGACCTTGGCGGAACAGTACTTTGAAACCAGGGCCGGGGCGCCTTCGTATCAAGGCAGTTTTCTGCTGCACTCCCTGGACGCGATCGTGTATCCGAATCTTCCCTACTGGGCCGTAACCAGCGCGGGTGTGGCCGTATGCGCTCTCAATCTTGGAATTTACTGTTGGCGATTCCGAAAGCACCGAATTCTTAGACAAACGCCAAATTGAGCTGACCGGCTGTGGTTCAGCCGTTCAGTCCCCGAGCGACGTGCTTGATTGTCAGTGGAATGAGTTTTTAACAGCAGCGCAGCCAGTATGGCGATCACAGCCATGACGATCAAAGACACCTTGATCATGATTGCCGCCAGCAAACCACCTACGATCCCAGAGAGAGCTTCGGCGCCTACCTGAAGCGCCTGATTATTGCCCATCACTCGGCCTTGATCATCCTGGCCCGAGGAGTTAGAGAGCAGGGTCGCACACGAGGGCAAAACCAACGCCAAGGATGCGGACGTCAGAAATAGTGTGATCCACAGTGCATTCGCCTGCCGCGGCAGTACCACCATGAGCATAAAGATCCCGGTGAGAAAGCCGGACCACACTGTAATGGTCTTGACTGCAAAGCGGGCAGACACGAAGCCGGTGAGCCACAGGTTGGCAAGCACAATCGGCAAACCTACCCAAGCGACGAATTCAGAGACACGCGATACACCAAAGTGAAATTCATCCACCAGGTACATGGGATAACAGCGGAAGAACCCGAATATCGCCAGGTAGAAAAGGAAGTTCAGCCAATACAAAAAACGCCGGGTGCGGTTGGTGAAGACATCTCCCAGATTGGAGAAAGATTTCGCAAAACTGAGTGTTTGGCGGGTCCCCGGGAAATGGGTTTCGCGGAAGAACATCGCGGTCGTTGCGGTTATCAGCAGCAGCAAGACGAAGACGGTCCAAAAGGGTGTTGCGTAATTGAACCAGGAAACGATATGGGGATCGGCAAGCTTGCCTCCCACCAGCGGTCCGATGATATAGGCAGCGCTCACGCTCATATAGATGTAGCCGAAAAATCGGTTGCGTGCGGCGGGCGGACAGACATCGGCGATGGCGCTCTGTGCGGTGACGATGTTTGCCTCGGCCAAGCCCGCCAGCAGCGACGCGATAGCGAGCAAGGGTAAGCTGCCTATGCTGAGCGAGAAGGCTATCAGCGCGTAGCAGGCGGTGGTGCAAGTCAGCGAGATCAATAAAATTGGCTTGCGCCCGAAACGATCGGAAAGCGACCCCATCACGGGAGAGCCAAAAAACTGTCCCAGGGGATACAGGCAAAGCAAGATGCCTAAGAGGATGGTGCGCCGCGACATGGGATCGCCGGCTGCGATCAGAGGGCTGTCGCTGCGCAGCAGCATGGGCGTAAAAACGGTGATCATCAGGCTGTATCCCGCGAAGCCTACGAAGATCACCGCATAGAGCGGCAGCAATGTGGAGAGTGGGCGGCGGACACCACTGGCTCGATCGTTAGCAGTGCCAGGGCCAGATGCTCCCGACGGCTGAGAGTGGCCTTGATTGGGAGTGACCATGGAACACCTTATGGCATGGGATTCGGGGGCGTCGGAGGATAGCTTTTCACTATACGCTGCGCCTCAAAGCTGCCGCAGCCCAGCCTGGTTACGTCGTGGGCAGCGTGCGCCACGGTTCCCGCCATTTTTGGTTTTCCGTCATTTGGATCGCGGCGTCGGCGCTCTCCCCGATGATGTCGTACTGGGATTCTTTCGTGCCGGCCCGGACATGCAGGTGCTTCCCATCGTTCCAGACTGCCACCGCGGCGCCTGGCGGCTGCTTCCAAAGAGATTCGCGATGAGGTACCGTGCCGGCAGGGGTCAGCGTGTAGACCGTTTCCCCGGATTTCACCGTGTAGACAAGCATTTCCGCGTCATGACAGGTCGTCATGCTGCTACCGTACCCGGTCGCATCGCAGTTCATGCGGACAGATTCCGCGTGAGTTTCCTGGAAAATGGCGTTTTGAGGTCTCGGGCTGGACTTGTCTTTGGCGAACGCTGCGGAGCAGAGGATGAGCGTGACGAGGAGAGTTTTCACGGGGAAGCCTCCTGGCCAGTTCTACATGGCCGGAGACAAGCTGGGCTTTAGCACTTTTGACTCATTACTTCCGGATTTCCTGGCCGGAAGTGATTGTCGTCACGGTGAAAGGCGTCAAGTGGCCTGTATGATGCAAGCGGCGGCTGAGCGATTCTTGGCATCTGCTAAAGGGTGACCGCAATCGCTCAGAAGGTTGTTCCACAAACCGAGCTGGTCCCTACCCGCAGCTGGAGGGTCACTGGGCTGTTGCTTGCGGTTCTCGCCGGCGTATCGATTGTTCAATGGAAGCTCGGCGCCTTTCCCACTCGAATCTACGGCCATGACATCTTCGTTCTTCTGAGCGGGGCATGGAGAGTGGCCTCTGGCCAAATCCCCTACGTGGATTTCTACTCCGGTCTCGGAGTTCTCGTCTGGAAGCCGATTCAACTCGCTTTCGTGCTTCATGGATACAACGCTGATGCGATAGGTGGGGCGCGCGCGATCTACACGGCTGTCCTCGGAGTATGGTGCCTGCTGCTGCTCCGGCGTGAAGCCGTGCTGCGATGGTCGGTCTCGCTTTGGTTCTTTTTTCTGGTCCTGGTGTCGGCTGCCCGGCCCCTGGGCGAATATCCCACCTGGGTTTCGCATGCGATGTTTTACAACCGGGTAGGATACGCGCTTTTGTATCTCATTATGATCGACCAGCTCAGCGCGTCCCGGTTTATAGCGGTGGATGCTTCTGAGCTTGTCCAAGGGCGGGGTGATACTCAGGAAAGCTTCTGGACCGGCTTTTCCAGCGGAGCCGCCCTTGCATGCACCCTGTTGCTTAAGATCTCGTTCACGGTTGCGGGCGCGGCCCTTCTATGTTTGGGGCTCATATTGTTTGGTGTGCAGCGCAGGCATATAGCCGGCGTGCTCGCCGGAGGTTTGGCTGTGCTCGCGGCCGCGATCGCGTTTCTCCATTTCCAGCCTATCGCGTTCCTCCATGAGACCCTCATCCTTGGCCATGAGCGTCAGGGTTTGCCGGGGCAAATCGTTTCCGACTCAGTGAAAGAATTGGGCGGTGTCGCCTTCACCCTCGCAGCAGGCGCCGCCATCGCGACTCGAGGTTTTGCCAACCGGCGTGTGATGGCCAAGTACCTGCTGGCCACAGCGGTCATCGTGGGCTGCGATCTCTTCTGCAGGGCCACTAATGCCATGTGGGGCGACCTGCCACTGGCAGCCTTCTGGTGCTTGAGTGGAGCAGCCTTGTTACTATCCCTTCCGGCTGTATCGGCAATGACGAACTGGCGCCGTTATACCCTCGCCCTACTCTTGTTGTGCCCGATTGCTATTCCACTTTTCCTGAAGGATGTTTTCAGCACCATGTATGCAGCCTCCCTAACGACGCGAAGGCAAGCAACGCTTCGCTTCGATTCGGAGCGTTTGCGTTCGTTCGTCCCATTGGACTGGAAGGGAGATGATCCTGAGTCGATCAACGACAATGGCAGTCAGCTCATTCTCATTACGAACGACGGCTTACACCTGTTGAAAGCATTGAGCGGCCCTGTTGAAACGATTTCTACCATCTCCTTTGTGAACCCTTTCCCATTTGCTTTGGGACGGCCTCCGGCAGAAGGAGGAGCGGTGTGGTTTGGTCCGAAAAACAACGTCAGCGCCGAACGTCCTCTGCCTTTAGCCATGCTGATCGGCCATCCCGACCTCCTCATGGTGCAGAAGCCGGTCGACGCAGGGGTCAGTGAAATTCGATCGCTTTTCAACGCCTACCCTGATCTGCTGACCGCGGATTTTGCCTTTGTGGGCTCGAGTCAATATTGGTCTCTGTATCGCCGGAGATCCGACGGAGCCAGCGGTTCTCCGCGGTCTTCAGGCTCTGAGCCTTAGGCTCAGCCCCCGGATTCCGCAAAAAAAGTGTGCGAACTAAGCGAACTAAGTTCCTAGATTGGCAGCTTTGAGACGCACTACAAGAGGAAGGTTGGGCCACCCGTCGAGATCTGCTGTCTATCGTTTCAGTGCACGCTTCGGTAAATCGGAGGCAGCGAGCATGCCAAAATCGCGGCGACCGCAAAGGCGGGTCTTTAGCATGGAAAACTGGTGGACAGAGTGGACTGTAGTGCACCCCGTCCCCGAGTTCCCCCTATTGAATAGCTTTGGATTCCAATTCATTGATTCTTGAGAGCGTATCCGGATCAGAGGGTTTCAGTGCGAAGGCTTTTTTGTATAGAGACAGAGCAAGGTCATTTTTACCGGAATTTTGATAGATTGCTCCGAGGTCGTAGTATGCGGTGGCATCCTGCGGGTTTACTGTCGTTGCTTTTGTTAGAATGTCGGTCGCCTCGGCTATACGTCGCTGCTGAAATAAGAGGACTCCAAGGTCGCAGTAAGCGTCGTCCCGGTTCGGAGCGATGGCGATAGCGCGTCTGTACTGCTGCTCGGCGTGAGCCGTGTCATTCGTTTCCTGGTACGTAACCGCGAGGTTGGTCATGGTTTCAGCATCATTTGGATTCAACGCAAGCGCCTTGCGAAATTCCGTCTGTGCTTTCTGCGGATCGTTGAGCCTAAGATCAATGTTCCCTAAGCCGGCGATCGCAGGTTCATATTGTGGCTTTAATGAAAGTGCTTTTCCGTAAGCTGCCTTGGCGGTAGCTAAGCGACCTCGCTGCTCCGAGACAGCCCCTAAATTGTAAAGGAGCTTGGCACTATCGGGCGTCGCCTGCAAAGATGACAAATACAGACGAGTTGGATCCGTCCAGTCCATCACACGGGTTTGAACCCGCCAAATTCCCCATAAAGCCCAGACAACAATAAGACCCCATGCGATTGTCCTTCGCTCACCATGTGGAAACCTACCCGCAAACACGCTGACCGAAAAGCAAATGCCCGCCGAAGCGAGATATGCGAAGCGTTCTGCCATGCCCTGATAAAGCAAAACGATCCCGCAAAATGGAAGGACTCCAATAGCTGCCCAAACGATCCCCGAAGCTATGCCGGGACGGCTCTTGCTCAACAAGAATGTGAGGACTACGGTTCCAACGAGCCCTATCAACCCGGCAAATGCCATGGAAGACGCGTGATTCGCCGGCATGTCTGCGGATCGCTCCACACTCATATGAAAAGGTAGACAGATCCAAGCAAAGTATTTGAAAAACGCGATACCGACCGGCCATATCGCGGGCCGGTCATTCAGTGAAGGAACACCAACTAGCCAGCGCAAATAAAAGTAGAGCGCGTCTACTCCGGCAGCCATGCCCAAGACAAGAAGAAAGGATCTGTAGCCCCTATGGTCGACGATGTAGGCTACCAAGATGCCCAGTGGAAGGACCAGAATGCCTGCTTCATGGGAGAGAAGCGCCAGAAAAGAAAAGAGGCAGAAACCAATGCACATCTGAGGCCGGCTGGATTGCAAATAAAATTGCAGGCTCAGAAGCGCCAAGAGTACGAAGCTGAACATCAGCAGATAGCCTCGCCCGGAAATCCAAGCAACCACCTCAGTATTGACGGGAAGCCCTAGCCACAGCAGCGAGGAAGTTGCAGCAACTAAAGTTCTCACCTGCAACCTACGCAAGAGGTAAAAGCCGAGGAACCCGTTGGCCCAATGCAAGAGAAGATTGGTCAGGTGAAATCCGCCTGGGTGGGCCAAACCCCAAACGAAATAATCCAGAGCGAGGCTAACCCAAAACACAGGTCTAAAGGTCGCCTGACCGGGATGAAGAAAATCATTGGTAAAGTTCACCGGAGTGTGAAGTAAATGCAGCACACCGGGAATCGAGCTAAGCCAGGAATTGTTGACAATTTGTTCTATATCATCGTAGACAAACGGCGCGTGAAGCGCGTTGTGGTACAAAACCAGCACCCACAGAGCGCTCACGATGGCAAAGGTCTTATATTCATTTTGCGAATACCAGGGAGGAACACGAGTCTTATTTTTGTTTGCCACTGGTACAGGACGATGCGCATCATTCGTTCGCTCAGGGCGCCGACACGAAGCGGTCCGGGGCTTGCCACGGCGGGATCGGCGATGGGAGAGGGGCTGCGCGCTTCATTGGCCGGGTGAAGATAGAGTGCTTATCTCCGCGCGGGAGGAATTTGCGCTTAGTTTTCGTAAGAGCTGTGGGAATAGGTCGAGGTCCGAGACGCCTCTTCATGCCACTGGCTAACCTGCCGTACCGCCTGCTCCAGCGTATTGACCACTAGCGTAGGCCGGCCGCTGCCGAAACGATCCGCGGAAAACTCATGGGTACGGTCGGCCTCCTCCGCAGGGCTCCAAAGGCCAATCACGATGCGGTTCTGCGGCAGACGGCTCCGAACCCGCTGGCAGATGGCCCGGGTTTGCGTAAAAGCAAAGGGCGGCAACGCCGAAATAAAAATGACTGTGCTCGGTTCGTTGGCCAGCGAATCGAGAATCTCATCAGCAACCGGAGAAGCCAGGTAGAGCGCTTGATGCGAGGCCCCCTCCAACACCTGGACAAGCATGTGCGTGGTGAGCTCATCGGCTTGGTCGCTGGCCGAAATACACACTACCGCAAAGTCCTGCTGCATGCCGAAGTTCGGCGCCAGGCGGGGCGGGTTGCCGGCCACTCTCTCCGCGTAATCGGTCAGCTCCGCCACCAACTCACCAATACTAAGAAAAAAGAAGTTGAACCGCGCCTCGTCCAGCACCCCCTGGTGGCGATCCTGTTCCACTTGCGCCAGTGCGGGGATAAGAACGGAATCGTAAAGCTCCGTCAGCGGTTTCCCCTCAAGGAAGCGATGGGCGACGGCCCGCGCTTCCCGCTGGTCCATCGCCAGCAACCGCTCATAAAACAACGCCTCGGCGGAAAGCTCCGCATCCGCCCCAAGCAGCGCGTGCAGAAACGACATCTGCGGCACGTACCGGCCCAACACTACGATGCACACGGTCAGTGGAGTAGAGAGGATAAGCCCCGGCCATCCCCAAAGCAGCGCCCAGAACACAGCCATGGTGAGCAGGGCGAGCGAAGAGATGCCGGTGCGCGAGCGGAAGAGCCAGGGCTCCACAACATTCGAAGCCGTCAGTTCAAGGGTAAGAAAAAGCGCAATGAGTAACAGTGGAGCACTCCAGGAGGAGGACGTGGCGACGCACACCACCAACGGAAGCACCAGCCCGGCCGTGGTGCCAACGTAGGGCACAATGCGAAGAATGCCCGTCAGCGCACCCCAAAATGTCGCGTTCGGTACGCCGATAAGATACAGGCCCACCCCGAAGAGCGTCCCGTAGCCCGCATTCACGATTACTTGAGCCAAAATGTATTGGCTGATGCGGTTTGCGGCATCTTCCAGCGCCTGGTTCATGAGCCGGATCCGGCTCATGCCGGCGAGCAACAGAATGCGGCGGCGAAGGTCCTCGCGTTCCATCAAGAGATAAATGGTGAAGACAATCACAACCCCCAGGGTCCCAAGCGGGCGCACAAAGCGCATCAGAAGATCGACGGCAGACTCCAACTGGCTGCGACTGTCGTCCACAATGCGGACCGGTTGGACTTGCCGGGCTGGTGACTGTAGCGCGGCGATACTGTTGCCGGCGCCGCTGGCGAGGTCTGCGCCGATCTCCTCCACAGCGGTAAAAGCCTCTGCCATCGACTGCTCTGCCGGCGAATGAACCGAGGCCAGCTTCTTTTGAATATTCAGACGGTAGGCCGGCAGGTCGCGGGCCACGTTCAGCAGTTGCCGGGCAACCACGTATCCGACACCACAGATGATCGTGAATGCGAGAAAGCCGGCGATGGCCACCGCCACCACGCGTGGCGCTCGCGCCTGCTCCAGGCGGCTCACCGCGGGAGCCAACAAAAATGCCAGCATGAGCGCAAACGCGAACAGAATCAGAAGATCGCGTGCGAAAAACAGCACCAGGACAGTGACCGCGAGCAGCAGCACGGGTCCTACTCTGGAAACCTCCGCCCGTCGGCCAGCAGACATGCAACCTCGCGGGTGCCCTGATGGACACACTCTCTTGTCGGCCCAAGGATACAGCCTGCGGCGCACCAAGAACAATACGACTACAGATACCTATTCCCTGCCCCAGCCGACCTTGAGGTTGCAGTTTGGCCGACAGAGAATGCCCTAAACTTCGGCTCAAGGCAATACCTGATCCCCGATTCGCCAGGAAGTTTCTCGGCGCTCCGCGCACGGAGCAGGCTTGGACAGGATGTAACCTATAAGTTACAATGGATTGTGATGGAGATCCGCCGCTATACAACTGCGGAGGGCAGAGATGTTTTCGGGGAGTGGCTGGCTGATCTGGCCGATCTAAAGGCACGCGCACGTATAGCCGTGCGGATTGATCGGCTCGCCGGCGGGAACTTTGGAGATTCGAAGGCGATCGGCGAAGGCCTGCACGAACTGCGTGTCGACTGGGGGCCTGGATATCGCGTGTATTACGGGAAAATCGAAACGGCTTGCGTGCTGCTGTTGTGCGGAGGAGACAAACGCAAACAGTCCGCGGACATCAAAGAAAGCGCGGGCGTACTGGAACGATTACAAGAAAAGGACGGAGACGGAATGAAACGCAAACCCAGTATTTCTCATGATGAGGCTATGGCAAAGGAGCTGCGTGAGAATCCGGAGTTCGCCGTAGAGTATCTCCGTGCGGCGCTCGAGGAAGGAGATGATCCGCAGATTCTGCTGATTGCCCTGAGACGCATCGCTGAATCAAGAGGCGGGGTGGCCAAGGTTGCGAAAGAGGCCGGCGTTGAGCGGGAGAGCCTCTACCGCGCGCTCTCGGCCAAAGGGAATCCACGGCTCTCGACGCTGGTTGCTGTAACCAAGGCGGTCGGGCTGAGGCTTACCGTTGAGGCGGCTCACTAGCAACGCCTCCCGCATCCGCCAAGCACACTTTCCGTCATTAGGGTCATTTCCGTCTCTCCTGGTTTCTTGGTTTTCAGGGCCACGCAGATTCCATCCGATCCTACAGCGGAGAACGGTTCGTCTGGTCACCGAATCGGTCACCGAATCTTGGTCGGAATCACTTTAAATTGGCGTACTCCGCCTTGGCTTCTTTCAGGACTGTGATATCGGGGTCAGCGTCTTTCCAAAGTGTGAGGAACTCCTGATACGCGGCCCCGGCCTTTGTCGTATCGCCCTGTAATGCGTAGGCACGGGCGAGGCCGAGATGGGCGAGTGGGCCGATGGGTCCATTCACCACAATCCCGCGATGGTCGAGAATCTTCTGGAATTCGGCCGCGGCTTCGCTCGACTGATGAGCAGCCAGATACGCTTCTCCGCGCACGTAGACCGGATATAGCGAAGGCGCGAACGACGAATCGCCCGGTTGGCCTAACTCGAAAGGAGCGGAGCTCTTCAGTTCCTCGATAGCCCTCAAATAATCGTGGCGGTTGAAAGCGATCTGACCACGAATCACAGGCAGGTAGATGAAGTTTACAAGTGTGTCCTTGGGGAAGCTGTTAGCTAACTCCTCAGCCAGCTTTTGCGCATGGTCCTCATCTCCGGCCAAAGCCAGGGCCAGTCCCGCTGCAAACTTGGCAAGCCGGCCCGAAGAAAGCGCGAGCGCCGCAGCGGAACGCTGCCGTGCCTCGCCCCCATTGCCGAAGAGGGCTTCCCTCAAAGCAGCACCGGCTTCATAGCTTGACGCCACCTCTCGTTCTTCCGCTAGTTCGGCAGAAACGATCGCTTGCCGCGAAAATATCCGGGCCTTCCCCAGTTGACCGAAATAGGAGGCTGTGTCGGCTTCGACCGAGAGCAGCACGTCTTCTACTGCCGGTTTGCCGACAGCCCAGGCCACCTGTTGAGCCATCCCCGCCCTATCGTTCTGCAGAAAAGCAACCTGGTAAAGATACACGCGCAGGTATGGGGAATCGAGGTTCTTCGCCTGCGCCTCCCCAGCCACGGACCGAGCTTCCTCCAGTCGGCCCAAATGAAGATTGGCCTGGGCGAGGTTGGCATATCTCAGACCGCTTTCCGGTTGAAGACCGAGTGCATCGCGCGCGTGTGCGAGGCTCTTTTCATACTGACCGAGATATTGATTGACGAGACCCAGGTTCCCCACGGGACTATCATCTCGCGGGTAAACCTGCGCCCACAGTTCATACACCGCGCGCGCCTTATCCAGATCGCCGATGACAAGTTCGTTGTAGAGAGAATCGATATAGAACTTCTCTCGTTCAGTGACCAGTTCGCGAAGCTCGTGGGCTTTCGTCAGGTTCTCCGCCGCGCGGTTACTCTCACCCAGATTCGAATAGCACGTCCCCAGAAAGGCGTAGGCGATGGCGAACCCCGGGTCGAGCTGAATGGCTCGGTCGAACAAAGGAATGGCGGCTTTATCGCCCTTGACATCCTTTGTCTTGAGTCCCAGGCTGTAGGCCTGGAGTGCGTCGAGTGAGTGCGTCGTGGCCTGTTCCACGGGAGTGTCGTATTTCTGGACCGAGCTGAGGGATTCACCGAGCTTGCCTCGGAGTGAAGTGGCAGCCGTTCCCAGCGCGGGAAGGACGTGGCTCTTATCCTCGGAAGTGATCTGTTCTCGCGCCAAAATGTCCCCGGTGTGGCAATTCACGGCTTTGAGGCCCAGAACGTACTCGCTTCCCAGCATTGCGATCGATCCTTCCACATCGGCAGAGCCCTCGGCCCTCTGGCAGATTTCCCGCGCCATCTTAGGAGTGACCCGCGTGTCGGGCGATTGGCCCATCAATCGCAGGGCCTGCCGGATGCGCTGTTCGGAAACGAGGCTCAGGAAGGGTGATTGTTCAAGCTGAATGGCCAGGCCTTGCTTCAAGGCGTCGTCAAACACTGGCTCGCCCGTCTTGTTGTCGAAATCGGAAAGGACAATGGTGTCTTTGTCGGTCAGTGGCCTGGCGCGATGCGAGCGGTAATACGCTCCCCCGATTACAGCGACAAGTATCAAGGCGGTGGGAATCAGAACCTTCCACAGCTTCTTGCTGGCAAACGAAGTTTCAGCCGCTCTCGCGGCGCTCGCGGACGAAGGCGACGGCTGTTGGACAAAGTGTGAGCCACCGTCCTGCGCCAACACTGTCGCTGAACTTGCGTCCGTCGATTGCCCCGACTCTATATGCCGCTTGAGGCGCTGCAGGTCGGCGCGCATGTCCGTAGCGTGCTGGTAGCGCAGACTGCGGTCCTTTTCCAGAGCTTTGTTGATGATTCGCTCCAGTTCCGGCGGCATGTCGGGATTCAGCCTCACTGCCGGCGTGGGCGCAGCGTCCAGAATGGCCTTGAAGATGACCGCGGAACTCTCTCCGCGGAACGGCAGTGTGCGCGTTGCCATCTGGTACAGCACGACACCGAACGAGAACAGATCCGTGCGGGCGTCCAACTCCTGCGCTCGCGCCTGCTCCGGCGACATATAAGCGATCGTGCCCACCATGGAACCGGGGCTGGTCAGGTGCTCTTCCGCTGTCGCTTCTACCGTCGTTTTCGATTCCGCAGTCATGCTCGACGAACTGTCTCTGGGCGCAACCTTGGCCAGTCCGAAATCGAGGATCTTGGCGTGGCCGCGTCTGGTGACAAAGATGTTGGCAGGCTTAATGTCGCGGTGGACGATGCCCTCGGTATGCGCGGCTTCCAGTGCGTCGGCAATCTCAATTGCCAAGCCCAGAAGAATATCAGTCTCGAGGGGCTTCTCGGCGATACGATGCTTCAGCGTCACGCCGTCCAGAAATTCCATGGCGAGGAAAGCGTGGCCGTCCTGCTCGCCAACGTCGTAAATTGTGCAAATGTTGGGGTGATTCAGGGCGGAAGCCGCTTGAGCTTCGCGCTGAAAACGGATAAGGGTCGGCGGATCACGGCTGACCTCCCCCGGCAGGAACTTCAGGGCTACGAAGCGGCCAAGGCGCGTGTCCTCAGCCTTATAAACCACTCCCATGCCGCCGCCGCCGAGTTTCTCGATGATGCGGTAATGCGAGATGATCTCGTCGAATGTGAAAGGAGCCATGTTTGCCCGCGCCGGTCCGGGCGCATGCGGGTAATCGCCCGGCTGGCCCCACGGCTATACGTCACATTACTTTGCCCACAACACGTTGGCTACTGGCAGAACTCCTAGTCCGACGGACGGTGCCCCCCAGATTCTGTTGAGCATGCAACGCCTTTGTGTTGACTCAACGCTTAGCTTCCCGGTTGGTCGGCAATTCGGAGAGGACCGGGAGCAACCGGCATGTTGTACTGGATGCAAGAGCCTGTTGTTTTGGGAATTAATTGGCGTAAAGCTTGGGCATGCATGAGCTGGCTGAGTTGTCGGCAGAGACTCGGGATATTGTGTTATCACGCTTCCGGCCGCTTGAACCACACCTTGACCAGCTGAATCACGGATTGGTGTATCTAAATCGCGGACAAAGTTACGTCTGAAGTTCGTAAATTGCTAGGAGCAAATCGGGGAACAGCCGAGGCTGGTAACGTGGCCGCTGGCCGCGGCAGTAAAAGCTGCGGCAACATAGTCCCGGTCTTGAAATTCTGTTTTCCAAAATACCAGTCCCGTCTAACGACCAAATTCTGACGACTAAATTCTCGAATTAACGTCCCGGTTTCATAAGGGCCATGCTACCGCACCCATTCCCGTCCTCCATGACTCGATCCCCTGATTTGAGCAAGAGATGACACTTCGCAGCAAAATTGTGCTATCGCGAGCCCCACATGAGGACTAGTAGTGGGTAGGAAAACTAAATGAGAGCCATGATCCGCAGCGACATCAGGTCTGGTTCGTGAGGAGAGTCCAATGACCGCAGCTACGTCCAGCGTATCCCGCCCTCCCGCCAAGTTGTTCACGGAAGATCTTGATCTGGTACCCACGATGCTCCATGCGGCTGCTACCAGTTCGTCAACAAGGGCGTTTTCATGCCAGATGGTCGAATCGTGACATTCTACTGACCAGCTTAATGGGGCTACCCTACGACGGGGAAGCGGAGACAGCGGAGGCAGCGGAGAATTTAGTCTTGCGAACTTTCGGCCCAATACCGGGTGACAGAGGGAGTAACTACATTATTCATGGTTAGGGGTACTCCAGTCTGGAAGATGTGAAAAAATTGATTGCTTGAGTTTTCGCGATTTTATTTTTGATCCCAAATGCTTGCCGACACCCCAGCGGTCGCTTATACGGCGTCCTAGACCGATTTTTTTTACGCCGAGTTCGCTGCAAATTTTAAAATCGAGTTTTTCACATCTTCCTGTCCCCGAAACTCCGGCATGGTGGACCGCATAGAACTCACGGAGTTGATGTCTCGAGCCCTCGGACGTCCTATCCAAGCCTGTGAACCGAGCTTCGAGGAGTGGGCGCAAGCAGCAAAAATCCCGGAGGGAGCGATTCGTGAGGGGCTTCGTAAGATATATGACCACTACAATCAATTTGGCTTTCCGGGGGGAAATGCGCTTGTGCTTCGCGCGATTCTCGACCGTGAACCGCGCACGTTGAGCTCGTTCTTCGCGGAGCTAGCCAGCGGGGGTCAAGCGAAGTCTGCTGCATGAGTACCAGTCCCGTCTGACAACTAAATTTCTGTCACCGAATTCCCCGGTTGGTGGGCAATTCGGAGAGGAATCATGTCGCCTTATAAGTATCCAAGCGCTACAATTTCCCGCATGTTCATCCCACAGGTCACACCGATCCAGCCGGTCAATGTGATCGTGCAGCAAGCGCCAGGGCCTCCTTACTGGCTGACCATTCTTTTATCAGCTCTGACCGGTGCTGTGTCGGCTATGCTCGGCGGCGTCTTCGTTGAGTACGTAAAGCCGTACATGGCCAAGTGGCGCAAGAAAAAGATGATCCGAGGCCTTTTAAATGACGAGTTCTTGGCGAATTTTGCCGAACTGGAAGCTGGGCTGCGCGTTCTTCGTTATGCCGAGAAAGGACCATATACGCGGAAGTCGCATTCTCTTGTGGTCTATGGCGAGATTCGCCATAAGGTGATCCAGGACCGATACGATCTTTACTTCGAGAAAGAGAAGCCCATTTTCTACGCGATAGACACGAGGCGTCGCCTGTGGAGGTTTTATGACACGCTTGCCAGAAGCCCGCAGAACGCTACGCCTGCCGAGGAGTACGTTGAGACTCTATTGTGGTTAGACCGCGTTGTCCGGCGTGGCAGGAATTATATCGAGGAAGCAGAGCTGGATTACAATCCGGAGAAGAATGAAAACGAACAGATTTATTACGAACTCGAAAAGGCGGAGGAAAAAGGCAGGCAACCGAAGGGAGCCCTTTAGGTTTCTTCCAGCAATTCCGTAGCGGTTTGTGAATCCGTAATCAGCACGTTGAGCATTTGAGGTAAATACGGCGACAGGATACGTATCGCGTCCGAAATTACCGCAATACGTATCCTGTCGCCGTATTTGCTCGTCCCGAGTTTTCCCATGGCTTTGGTGGTTAACAGTTCCGCTCCTTGGTAGCCGGTTTCAACTCTCCTCGAAAACACCAGACCGTCCCACGAAGAGCGCGGTAATGCGGGTTCGGGACTTGGCTTCCGCAGGAAACCGTCGCCAGAGGTTACGGAACTGGGGAACATCGGGAAGAGCGATGCTGTACTTAGCATCTGGATCGGTCATGCGGCAAAGAAGCTCACCAAGGACACCCAGAAAGTAGTTTGCTCGCATCTGGGGACGTGACCCGATCCCCTTTACTTCGATCAGCCAACGCTGTTTGCCGTGTTCGGCTTCAATATCTATGCCTGGTTTCTTCCCCCAGGCAATGCCCCGGATGATCCACCCTTTCAATGCGAGGTGGTCTTTCAACGTGTGCTTAATCCAGTCCTCGCTCTGCTCCAGGCTCTGCTGATCCTCGGGTTCTACGACCTGAGTCGGTGGTTCTGAACTAGCCTCACTGAAGAGATAGTTGCCGAGTATGCCGTCCTCCCGGTCGCGACGTAGGATCACCTTCTTTTCCGCCAAGCGCCGACAAAGGCCGTTAATTGGCTGCTGAGGCTGACTCACACCACACAGACGGTCGGTTATTTCGCGGTCAGACAAGCCAGGATTCTCTTTCAGCAATTCGACTACATCCTCAACGCGCGTCATGCTTCGCTCTCCCATTGCCCAATCTCCCCGGCGCGATCGTGTTGGCGAACAGGTGTCGAGGCGGCGGCTGCAATTGTGCCACGGACCATGGAAGAACCGGGGAAAATCTTTCTATGCTGGCCCCCTCTTAACAAACGGAATATGGGATGCGACCGGTCGCTAGCCGCCAGCTATTGGGTCGGGGGTACCTTGGCAGACAGAGTGGTATCGGGGAGGTGGTCACTAAGGAGAGGAACAGGTGCTCGCTTGATCCTGGTCTTCCAAGCGGTTCCGGTCCGACATTACTCCCTCCCCAATCATCTAGGGAACCTAACGAGGGACATCCCGGGCGATCTTCAGTGGCAATATATCTCGTTGTGGGCTCAGGTTTGCGCTAATCTTTGGCCATGACTAAAACCGGAGCAGTGGATTGCCTTGAGAGGATCGCCAGGGTACTTCAGGATGTTGAGGGTTATGACCGGCTCGATGCGGGCCGAAAGGGTGAACTTAAACGCCGCGCGGCAACTGGAAGAAATGAGATAGGTGACGTTGTGTCATTCATCAAGAGACTAGATCGCGAAGCGCGGCGGGATGACTAGCGGGGAGGCACATTCAGCTTTGCTAAGTAACGCGAATGGTTCGATCCCTATCGAACTAAGACTTGGAAATCCGCGACGGGATGCCCGAGCGCCGTAACAAATCAGCAAGGTGACTGGTGACTCCGATTGAGCCCACGATGCAAATGCCACGGTTTGTTCCGTCTATGGCTTCGATCAAATCGCGAAGTGCGCTTAGGCCCGCCGACGATTCGAACCTCACCTCGGATTCGGGCGTTCCGGGCACGATAACCTGAGCGCTAGACATCGCCTCAGTTTGCTGAAGCTGGAGTACCCATATTTCATCTCCATCGAAGGCCCACTCGATCCGTACATCCCCACACCTCTCCTTTAGGGAAGCATGCAAATCCCCGAGACGGCGCGATAGATCCCGCGGTAGGGTCACCGGCGCCTCGCGCCCTAACATGAAATCAGCACCAAAACCCTCTACCCCTTCGATCAACGGTTCACCAGAACTAGAGGAAATAACAGCTCCGGAAAATTTTGCATTGACTTCCTCTTGTACCAGGAGCGAGGCAAGCTTCTCATCTGAGTGCGGAGCCTCGTACATCATCTTGAAAGGATCGGACCATCCTCGGACAGTCGGGTAATAGCCCGGGTCCGCTAGCTTTGGAGCCGTTCGCATCCAGAGCATATCTTGTCCGGTGCTCTTGCCAAAGGTAAATGGTGGGATCTTGCGACAGATCACTGTGGTTTTCGGCACCGAAAAGCCGTAGGCGTCCGCAATAAGTAGACCAAAAGCTTTGTCTCCGACCAGTTCACTGAATAGGTTGGGCCATCTCGGTGAAGCTCTTAGAGCTCCGGCATCGCTCCTCTGGGCCTCCCACAAAATCGTATGCGTTCCTCGGACCCCTCTTCGGTGAGGGTGAAGGCTGAATTCAATTCGCAGCACCTGCCGCGTTGGTAGTTCCGGCTCCAACCTGTATACGTGCGACAAAATTCCGCGTGCTTGGGCCTCCTCCAGGCTCGCGACTGCTCCACTTTCAACAACTCGCGGGGTCGCGCCGGGAGCAAACTCGTACAAGCCCCCTTGAGCGACCCCTGAAATGCCGCCATCATTGACGTCCACCGTTTCGTTAACGATCACGAACATGCCTTGATCGGCTAGACGAAGTGCGGTCGAAGTCGCCACGTTTAGGTTCCCGATCCCGTATACGAACTCGTTGCCCTGCAGCTGATCGGGTTTAAAGCTTCTAATATTTACGCTCTTTTCCGGAGAGCGCTCAAGGAGACTGGCAACCGCATCTCTAGGCTCAAGAAATTGATGGTTCGGGGTGTAACCGCAGATGCGAGAGTATCGTTGCGTTCGGTTGGGAGCGAAACTGACAAATTGCGCGACATTACCAAGGTTCGCGAGGTGGTCAAGTTGTTCGTCTTTGTAGAGTGAGGAGTTCACTTTATCTTCGCCCCGGCTATACTAAACCCACATACTTCGAGAGAAACACCACTTTTGTGGGGTCTGTCCTCATATACGACAGAATAAAGCCTCTTCCCAGAATATGAACGGTAGGTCCGAGGAAAACGGGGCCAAAACAAAAAACGCCGCTCAAAGAACTGGAAAAAGCAGGCGAAAAGCCAATTTGGATCGATCTTCGGCCGAAGAAAGAGTTCAAGGAAGGAATGCGAACTAGTTTTTCCTCAAGTTCGCCTTGTCCAATGTGCCCCTCAACAATGACCGGATACGACGGTATCAGCTCTCATCGGGCGCAGCGATTCGCTGCCCGGTACGTACCCGGGGACTGCCGTTTGAAGCGGTTTGTTCGGTAGCTCCCTGACATTGAACACGTCATCTGATTACATGGCTAGTTCTCAAAATCTTGGATAAATCATCGAGAAAGGGAGCCTCGATAGACAGCTCATCGCGAAGGCTTAGTGCCTTGTCTAAGACCAAGTTGAACCCTTTTTGAGACATGGGCGTCCCGGTCGAATCTAAGATTTCGATCGAGCCTTTCATCGCAAACATGCACTCGGATACGCAACCTTTACTGAATACCCAATCCGGAGAAAGAATTACTGCTCGAACCCATTTGTCAATCACCATCTCCCAAAGTGCATTATATTGTTCCTGGTTCCACGATGGAACCGTTAACCGCGACGGGTCAATTGCATTACCGTTCAGCTTTCGCGCAGCGTTCGCAAAGGAATTTGCGTCAACAATATTTGGTTCTAGGACTTCCGACGCGAAGCGCAGAGGCAATTTCGTTTTGACTTCGTCAAGATGTTTAATCCCTGTTGCGTTTGCGAGGCGCCAAAGCCGGAGTCCTGAAGTTATCGGAACTGCACAATACAGCGATGAGTGCTCCTTAAGAAGACATCCGAACGTGCCCACAATGACTGTTTCTATCGTTGGTCCGTGAGATGCATCGCGGCTATTTGACGAGTTACTCATTAGGTCGCCCAATAATCAACTTTGGCTCGCTGGCGTGGAGCCGGGAAGCCCATCCACAGATCTAGGCGCCATCCAGCTCTCGAGGTCATAGGCAGTCGCAAGTTCCGAGAGGATCGGCAGCTTTTGCTGCCAACTTTCTGAATCTTTGTGCTCCCACACACTTATCAGTTCGCGAAAGCTTTGCTCCACTTCTTGCAGAGACTCGGCCCCCAAAGATGACTCGCCCTTCAAGAGGAGCAGACAAGCGTATTCAAAGTGGGGTCGCTGGGGCCATGAGCTTCCCGGGCCGCCTTTTGGAGATATTCTCCTCTCGTACGAAGTCAAACTCAAATCAGGCTTTGGGATCCGTCGTGGCTTCTCTAGTTCGTCTAAATATTTGACGCGGAAGCTTGCGAGATTAACTTCCGTCGGAGGGTTAATGCCATCAAAATAGCTTTCCAATTCCGGGTAGATATAGAGAGCAAAGTTCTTTGCAAATTCCCGGAGCCTTGATGACAATCCGGTAGGCCACGCCTCCGGCGACGTTTCACTGTCCATTTTTGTTCGTGCTTTGTCAATGAATTTTTGGAACTGCAGCGTCCGAGCCGATAGATTAAGAGGATGCCAAAGAACGAGCTCGTCAATCCGACCCTTTCGTTTGATCGCCTTGTCAATCCGGTCCTCGTAATTCGTCGCAATCACAAAGATAGAGCGCTTAGCTTCGCGTAGGTCATTGAACTTAGTCAGCATACTAGGTGTCATGAATTGGAACATGTCACCCTGTTTCTCGTAGTTAGGGCTGTCACGATCGAGTATCAAGCGGTCGATCTCGTCAAAAAATATCACCGTATTTCTAAGGATCTTTAGCGCTTCAAAGATACTTTTGGCCTGTTCCTCGATCAAAGCTTCCCCAGAAGTGATGAAATTGCTCGGGGAAAGGTATACCAGAGGCCAGTTCTTGCTACATGCCAAAGCCTTCGCAAGGGTAGTCTTTGCGGTGCCTGGCGGCCCATAGACTAGTACTGAGAATTTTTCCAGAACGTGTCCGGGAGCAGGAACAAACCAGGTTGTTAGTTTTTCGGTAGCGTTGGGTGACAGCCCCTCGTCGGGAGCAATAACATCTTTTAAGCTGAGCATGTTAGTTCCCGGATAGAAGATCGTAAATCCGGCAGCGTCGATGACCGCTTTTTGGAAATCGTTTTCGAGAGCCTCCAAGAACCTCACTAGGAACGATCCCACAAGTGCGGAATCCCAGACATGAACCAAGTCAGCTTGGTAAGAATTCTCAGAGTGCCAACCGGTCCACGGTGGCCCGAACTCGTCTGGCCATTCAGCATCGAGGCGTTGGCTTGCCAACCAGATGTAGTAATCCTGCAGAGTGGCGACATACTTGTGAAACTTTTTTGTGTATAGAAGTACTTGCAGGAGCGAGCTTGCGACCTCAATACTTAGAGGCAAGAGCACCGTGCCTCGCGAGGTCGAAAGCATCGGACGATAGGGTCGCCAGTAGACAGACCGTTCTTGTGCTTCCCTTACCACATCAAGCACCTTATCGATGATCGGTTCGTGTCGACCTAGCGTTTCCGTCTCTATTGCCCCGCTCAAACAGAAAATGAGCTCGGCGGCATCAAACCGAAAATCTCTAAACCTGTAAAACGATAACTGTCGATAGAGATTCTTCTCGAGCCATGTACCTGCATTTCTAATAACATCTTGGATGTCACCCGAGTTCCACAGCTGGCGGAGACCCGTGTCTTCCTTGATTACCTTTAAAGCAAGAATAAGCTTCAAGAGCGGCAACGAGTGGCCACCGGCTTCATTCTCCTCTCTATTGAAAAGGCTCTTTTCGTAATCGATGCCATTTGAATCCGTACCCTTCACTGCATTCTCAAGAATCGAGACGAGTCGTCTCATTAGGGAGCTGTTCCAGGCCCCGGCAGCCACATCGTTGTAGCGGTTTTTCCCCTGGTACATTTGGAGAAGCCAGGAAGCGGTAAAGACGTCTTCGTTGCCGTAAGTACCAGACTCCCATAGTGGATCCTCAGGGCCCTTCGTGGCTAATTCGGCCAGCACTTCTTGTTCGACCGATAATCGGATCCTGATTAAGGCCGCTCTATCCTTACTGCCAAACAGTCTGTGCGACGCATCGCAGGCTAGAATATAGTCGCAAGATGCACAAATCATGGCCTGAGTGCTGATAGAAACACGTGGTGATACTACAGGCTTCAATTGGTCGTGCTCGATCACGCAGCTGTAAGGCCAGAATCGTCCCGTCTTTGCCTGAATCAGCATGCGGGCTACACCACAAGAAACCTGTTTAAGTTCTGTGACCCGATCGTTGTGTGCCCCAAGGTATTCATCCAAAAAGATTCGCAGCTTGTTCATCTAGGAAATTCCTAAGGTAGAGCCAATGTGTGCGCTTTGTGTCATCACCGCATTATAGGGAAGGGCATAGGGTGACGGATGAAAAATGCTCTCTGCGAGGAATCGGCGGCGCTTGAGGCATGGTTCTGCCTAAACGCGGACCAGGGTGTGAAATCGTATCTGACGTTCGTAAGCCAACCCGGGGCTCAATAAACTCATGCTTCGCTTACAACCGCTCTAACCGCGTTTGCGAATCGCCAAACTGCTCCAGCTTCACGTCGTAGCGATCCATCAGCGACAGATACAAACTGCACATCTTGCGGTTATCTTCGCTGTCCTTCAGATAATTCAGCGAACGTCCCGTTTGCAGCGTTCCGCCAAGGCCGCCGGCCAGCACCACCGGCAGGCGGAAGTTGTCGTGCTTGCGGCCGATCCACATGTTGGATAGGAACATCAGGCAGCTGTTGTCGAGAACCGTGCCGTTCCCTTCTTTCATGCTGTCCAGCTTCGACGCCAGGTAGGCGTACTGCTCGACGTGGAAACGAGAGATGCGCTCGTATCCATCGGAGTTGTTGTTGTGCGAGGCGGAATGGTGACCTTCCTTCACATCGAGGAAGGGATAATACATGGCCGATAGATCGTGAGAGATGATGAACGAGGCGACGCGCGTCTTGTTGGTCTGGTACGCAATGGCAATGATGTCGCACATCAGGCGGGAGTGATCGCGCAGGTCTTCCGGCAGTCCGTTGGCCGGCCGTTCCATGGTGGCAACGACGGTGTTCTTGGCTTTCGCTGCGTCTTCGGCATCGCTCTTGTCTTTGCGCATGCTCTCTACACGCTTTTCCACTTCGCGCACGCTGGTCAGGTATTCATCCAGCTTGCCTTGGTCGGTCCCACTTATACACTTGGAAAGATCCTGGGCGCGATCCTTGACGCGATCGAGAATGCTGATGTTCTGCAGGCTGCCACGGTTGTCAAACAGGTTGTCCCAGGCGAGCGATGGGTACACTTCGATCGGGACGGGCGAGTCCGGACTTTGCCAGGAGAGGTGGGAACTGTAGGCCAGGGAAAAGTTCGACTCGTGGTAACCGGTCATGGGCTGCTCGCACGCCAGCACGATGCTGGATTGCGGCGTGTCTTCTCCCACATGGTTGGCAATCATCTGGTCGATGCTGATGCCCGAGTGGATGATGGCGCCTTTCGAAATGTGCGCGCCCGATAATAGACTGCCGGTCTGGGCGGGATGAATGCCCTGGCCCGTGAGCGCCTTGACGTAGAGGCCATCAATTACGTTGATCTTCTCTTTGAGCGGCTCCAGGGGCGAGAGGGTCTTGCTCAATTTCATGTCGGCGCCCTGGCCTTCGGCGCTCCAGTAATCCTCGTTGATGCCACAACCCAGGAAGACTATGCCAAAACGCTTGGGGAATGCGGAGGGCGGCGGGACATCCGCTAAGGCGTGTAGCGACTCAAGCCAAGGCAAGGCTACGGTACAACCGGCTCCGCGGAGTACGGCGCGGCGGGAAATGGGAAATGCGAGTTTCTTGGCCATGTTTGTTCACCCTGTTAGAACTGTTTCAGTCGAGCCGTGATCTTTACCCGTTTGCGCTGCGGTCAGGTTGAATTGCTGCCCTCAGCGGCTAAAGCCGCAGTCAATTTCGCACTTTCTTCACCTCGCTTGCAACGTGGGAGAAGATTCCGAAACCCCGCGGCTGAAGCCGGACGAGATTAGTCCTACTCGAGCCGCTCGGCTTGAAAGCCGAGCTCCCCCGCATGAATACGGGGGCTCCCACCATTTTTCCAAGCTCCAAACAAGCTGGGAAGTCTTAGCCGGCTGCTTCTTCTCGTTCTCACACACGCTCTAAAACCCGACCTATTCTCAAGATTAACGACTAGTTCACCTTTCTGGATGCTAGCTGAGTCTCTGGTTTCTGAGGCGCTTGTATTCGCTTATTGCGGAACTGGGGGCTCAGGACGATGGTCTCTACCAGCGAATCAAAACCGTAGCCTTGCTTCTCTAGATTGGTCTGCATCGTGTCCACCAGCGCTTCGTCGGATAGTTGAAGCGTCCGGTCGAGCGAGTAAACGAGCAGCTTGCGGCTAAGGTTGTTGATGAATTGGGGCTGCCGGTGATCGCGGATAAAATCGCGCAAACCATCAAAGCCCACGCCGTTGATGCCGCCAGGATAGATGACGGCGGTATCGACGGGCCGGCCGGCCAGGTCTTTGGTGCGCACATCGCCGATGGGTCCATACCCCTCATACGCCAGCCCAAACGAATCAAAACGGGCATGACAGGCAGCGCAAAAGGGATTCGCCCGATGCCTGGCCAGCATGTCGCGCACGGGAAGATCGGATTTCGACTCATCACTCGGCAGCTCGGGAACTACCGGCGGAGGAGGAGGAACGCGGATTCCCAATACCTTTTGCACTACCCAATTTCCACGCTTCACCGGGCTGGTTCGCAGTCCGGGTGAGTTCTGCGTCATAAATACGGCCATAGGCAGCAAACCACCCCGTCCATATCGCCCGGCATCGTCCACGCGCACCCAGTGGTTTACGTCACCCGCGACTCCCGGTATGCCGTAGTGTTTGGCCAGCACTGGATTGACGAATGTGTAATTGCCATAGATAAGGTCCAGCACGGAACGATTGTTCTGAATCGCGTCTTCGACGTAGCGGATGGGTTCCTGGAACATCGCTTCCCGCAGGCCGTTGTTGAATTGCGGGAAACGCTGACGATCGACCGCGTTGTTGGTTTCAAAAAGACGAAAGGCGAGCCAGTTGCCGGTGAACTCCGTGGCCATGCCACGCACGCGGGGATCTTTCATCATGCGGCGAGCCTGCGCCAGCAGAACTGCCGGTTTTTGCAGGTCGTCGGCGGCCGCGTGCCGTAACAACTCTTCATCCGGCATGCTGGCCCAGAGGAAGTAGCTTAGGCGGCTCGCCAGGGCGTAGCTCGATAATGGCTCGGAGGGGACAGCCGATGAGCTCCGTAACACCTTCGTCACCTTTGTCATCCCGACCGGAGCGGAGCGCTGTGGAGGGACCTGCGGTTGCGATACATCGAGGCGGTAGAGGAAATCGGGCTCCATCAGCACGCCGGTGATGGCACCGCGCAGGGCGTCTTCGTGGGATAACTGATTTTGGGCTCGATCCTGGTGATAATAATCGAGCAATTCGGCACGTTCCGCAGAAGTGAGGGGCCGCCGGTAGGCACGCTCGGCAAATTGGAGGAGGGCTTCTAATTGCTTCGGTTCCGCCTCTGCGTGCTCCTTTTCCAGGCTGCGCAGAGTGGCATTCATCTGGTCGAAATGAGAGCGAATCGCCTCAGCGGCTACGGGGTCATTCGATGGATCAGCCGCAGCTTTGGCCAGGTATACGTCGCGCATCTTAAAAATAACTTCGGCATCGGTAACGGCGTGATCGGCCGGGCGCTCTGAGCCGGATTCGTCGCCTCTGCCAAAAACTTCTCCGCTCTGATTGAAGTAGTACTGAGTCCAGGTACGGGCCGAAAAAGCCGCAATGTAATCGAACTCGTTCCAAAGGCGATCCAGTTCTTTCTTTCCATTGTCATCAAGGATGAGCTGAACCAGAGGAAGATCGTCGCGGTAATAGCCGACGATGTTGTGATAGCCGGCGCTCAGCAGCCGGCCTTTGTCCACAGTGTCGTCGGGGAAATAACGGCCCCGTTCCGACACATAAAACACATCAGGAAATACGGAAGCGAAGCGGGAAAAGGCGGCCTGATAGCGGGCGCGCTGGGCGGCGGGAACGATCAGATCGGTATCGTTGGCGCGAGCCTTTGCCGAGACAGCGGCCCAACGGGGCGCGGCTTCCTCGTGGAGATCAGGATATTTAGGTATCTCCGGAACCACCGGAGGAGGATCGGTGTCATTCCGCAGATCGTTGGGATCACTGTCACGCCGGTGCTCGGCAAACTCCTTCAGCTTCCAATTCAGAAGAGGCTCGGATTGCGCGGGCAAACCTGCAACCAGCGGCGCGGCAAACTGCATCGCGGTGTGGGTGCGAATCTTGACCACGAAATCACGCATAGCCGTGCATTTTTCACGCAGCGCCGCCGGTCTGAGCCGCCGCAGGAGGGGGTAGGGCCAACCACATTTTCTGGAGCTTGAGCACAGGGCCGACCGCATTCTGATCGTGCAGGATCTGCCACACCAGGGGAAGGTATTTGGGGCTCACCTTTGCATCCACCGCCGTGGTGGCCAGGGTGGCGTGCGGTTTCTTGAGAGCAATTCGATATTTATAGCGCCAGGCGGCCTCGAAATAATCCGCATAGTCGGTGGGCTGCGCGGCGTAAAAGCCCACAATCCGCTGGATGGCGTACTTTTCGCGATCGGTCTCAACCAACATGGGATAGGGCGCGAAGTCGATTCCATCTGGCTTGAGAACCGCATGATTCGCCACTTCGCGAGCCGCCTTCAGGTACTTATTCAGCAGAGCCGGCGACATGGTTAGCGATTCGCCCGAATTATCGAAACCCGCCTGGTTCGCAGGATCCACTGGAAACTGACTGGCGACCTGCAGGTCCTGACCGGTGAGATCGCGAATCGTATAGTCGTACTCGGCATTGCTCAACCGGCGCGCCAGCACTACGCCTGGGTCGCCGGCGGCCTTCTTTATTTCTTCCGCGCGCACGGCGGCTACCCAATCAATCACCTGCTGCGCTTCGGCCGCGGGCGGCCGCGGCATCGGCTTGGGCGGCATTTCCTGGGCCTTTAGCCTCTCCGCCAGTAGCGCCCAACGGGCAAAGTCGTCCGTAACCATATCCACGCTGGTGTAGGACTTGAGATCGAACTGCGCCGGGGCCATCTTGCCGCTATGGCAGGCCACGCAATATTTGCCGACGAAGGGTCTGACCGTCTGCTCAAACTGCTGGTCGATGGCGGAAGGGGAAGGAGCGGGAGTGGCAGCATTCGCCATGGAGGCTGCGGCGAGGGAGAGGGAGACGAGAAGGGTCCGAAACCTTATCAAAAAGCGCCTCTGCTCTCGAAACAGACAGCTAAAGGAGCCGTGGGCGGCAAAGTCCTTCCCACAACGGCCGCAGCGTGCCTCAGGTAGCCCTTACTCATACTTTTTCAATTCAGAGTGGCGTTTGGGGGAATGCGCTGCCGCCGTACAACACGCAATCCTTTTGACGGAATGATAGGCCAGTAGGTTTCACCAGTCAATGGAACGCCAGTACTGCACCAGGAACGGGTGCCCACGTTTGGGGCTTTGTGTCAGGGCACGACTTCCACGGCACGCCGGGACAGGTTAGTCGTGCCGTAAAGGCCTAAAAGACGTCGGGCTTTAGAGTCTGCGTGAGAACTCTCGTCCCGGGTGCCAGCCCCGGACTACCTCGCCGCAGCGAGCATTAGTCCGGGGAGCGGGTTTTCAAACCCGCTTAAACGCTCGGGCAATAAAATTCGGGGCTTTTAGCCCTGGTGGCTGGTTGCTCATCAAGCGGTTTGCGACTTTTTCCGCACCCTGTTTAGCCCCTGCTACGGCAATTCCTTCACGAAATACCAGTCGGACACGTATTTGGTTAGAAAAGAGCCCAGGGGCTAAAGAGTCTGCGTGAGATCAGTCCCGCAGGGACGGCTGAAAATGTCCCAGGATGAAATCCTGGGGCTGTTGAATCGGACGCCAACGCATTTGCATAGATAAGAAGTCGCTACCCAGGACTAGCGTCCTGGGCTATTCTCAGCCGTCCCTACGGGACTCAATCGGGAGAGAATGGTTCTGACGCAGCCTCTTTAGCTCGCTGCTAATTGTTAGTTGACCAGAAAAAGCCCTGAGGGACTGCAGCCCGGGCCCATCTTCAACTTTCAGGCACCGGAATAATGGATGTTATTTCCGGCGCACCACACTAGTTCCCCTACCCTTCTTCCACATCTTTTTCTGCTAGGCGCTCTGGACGGCAAGACTGAGCCGTAATACCGTCCTAACTAGGACTCCCAGCTACTCGAGAACGGTCGCCGCAAGCATCGCCGCGTGGCTCGGGCGCCGGAAGACGATCAGCTGGCTAATACATCCTTCCCCTAAGCAACTTAGGGGGGCGGGAAAAATAAAAATTTGGCCACCTTGGTAAAACAAAGGACTTAGCCGCCAGCACGACGGGAACATCGCATTCCTGAAACCCAACGCCAACCCAGGGCTGCCGCCCCTGGCACGCCCCAAGGGGCGGACAAGCAGATCTTTCTCATCCTCTGCACTACTCAGCTCTGCGGCACGTGCGGAAAAACTCTGGTGCCGGGTGGCAGCCCCGGACTACCTCGCCGCAGCGAGCATTAGTCCGGGGAAGCGGGTTTTCAAACCCGCTTGAACGCTCGGGCAATAAAATTCGGGGCTTTAGAGTCAGCGTGAGAACTCGAAATAAACAGCAAATAGGAACCAGGCCCGTAGGGCCGGGAGCCAAACGTCAGCCCAGCCCGGAAGGGCTGGGACATCGATCCCCAATATTGTTTGAGCGCCAGAGGCGCGGCACCCGCGGATGAAGGTATTTCCTGAACGGTGGCGTCAGCGAATCCGCTCGTATGCGGCTTTCCTTAATGAAAGCCGCACACGCGGATCTGGTGGCGCCCCGTGCAGGAAATCCGGATACGGGCCTGGTTTTCGATTTGCTGTTTATTTCGAGTTCTTACGCAGACTCTAAAGCCGGTCCCGTTTTCTACCACTCACGTACGGGCTGAACAGGCTGCGGCGAGGCCAGGTCGTACCCCTGTTCGAGGCTGGCTCGTCGCTAAGCGCAGGTAAAAGCAAGCGGCGTTCCCATGTACTATTCCTTTGCCAAGATTTTGGGCAGAACAGGACCAGATGAATAGGAAAGTTCGATTTGCAGGATTGGGATTTCTAGCCGCATCGATAGCTTGGGCGGGACAGACGCCGGCCGTGCCGCCGGCCCAGCAGACGCCGCCTCGGCCTACGCCGCCAACGCGCAATCCGCATTCACCGGGGTACGTGCAAGCCACGGAACTGCCCGACGGAACCGTGCCGCCACCGGATAAGGATGGAAACTTCATTCTCGGGCCGACGCACCCTCCGGCACCGGAGATGACGGCCCAGGACTTGACCCATGGCACGGTGGTCGAATTCACCATGAGTTCGGCCGATAGCAAGTACTACCCGGGTATAGCGCGCGAAAAGGGTACGTTCGGTACGGCTGACCCGGATAACCCGGCCAAGCTGGTGGTTACGACAAGCCATCCCGCTCCGTATACGCGCAAGGTTGCGGTGTATGTGCCGAAAGATTACGTGCCGGGCAGCGTGGCCCCTTTCATCGTGGGCGCGGACGGGCCGGATCGAATGCTTTTCACCGCGCTCGATGGCCTGATTCCCCAACACAAGGTGCCGGTCATGATCGCCATCTCTATTGGGAACGGCGGCGGCGATGCGCAGGGGAGCGAGCGCGGACTCGAGTACGACACGATGTCGGGCCGCTATGCAGAATTTGTCGAACATGAGGTGCTACCGCTGGTTGAGCAGAAGGCGCAGGTAAAGTTGACGCACGATCCCAATGGGCGGGCAACTACGGGCGGCAGTTCAGGAGGGTCGTGCGCGTTGATTATGGCGTGGTTTCATCCGGAGCTCTATCATCGCGTGCTGACCTATTCGGGGACGTACGTGAACCAGCAGTGGCCGTGGGACCCTAAGTATCCGCAGGGAGCCTGGGGGTTCCATGACCACTTGATTCCAGAGAGCCCGCGGAAGCCGATCCGGATCTGGATGGAGGTTGGCGATAGAGATCTCTACAGCCCCAACCTGATGCGCGACAACATGCACGACTGGGTCGAGGCCAACGAGCGCATGGCGAAGGTGCTGGCAGCGAAGGGGTATCACTACCAGTTTGTGTTTGCAGAGAATGCAGGACACGTGGATCGCGCAGTGAGGATGCAGACGCTGCCGGAAGCGCTCGAGTATCTGTGGCAGGGGTATCACACGCAAGGCGCGAAGTGAGTGGAACCCACCGCGCGCCTGCGCAGGAATGCAGGTTTCACCTCGCCTGTGCGTTTTCCGCGACCTGAACCCACTTGGGGTCGGGCGGCGCGGCGACGTATTCGTCGTGCCAGTTCCACCACTTGTACGGCGGGGTCTGAGGATAGCCCTGCGGCGAGTCCTCCCAATTCTCCTGGCGCCCGAGCGGAGTCATGTCGAGGTAGCTCCAGGTGCTCCCCATTGCCTCGTCGCCGCGGTTGTTGATGAAGTAAGTGCGAAAGATGGTTTCGCCGTCGCGGAAGAACACGTTGTGGCCGTGCCACTCATTCACACCGAAGTCGGTGTCGAAGCTGTCGGTGATGGTGTACCACGGCATCTTCCAGTCCATACGCGCCTTCAGGCGCTCGATCTGCGGCTGCGGCGCGCGCGAGGCGAACGCGAGCGTGGTGTCGCGGGCATTCAGATGGGCGAGGTGGGCGACCTGGTCGGCCCCCAAGGAGCAGCCGCGGCAGGCATGGTCGGGCCAACCGAACACGCCGGGATCGAAGAAGGCGCGGTAGACGATCAGCTGACGGCGGCCGTCGAATAAGTCAAGCAGGCTGGCGCGGCCCTTAGGCCCGTCGAAGGCATACTGCTTCTCGACGGCCAGCCACGGCATGCGCCGGCGCTGGGCAGCCAGCGCGTCACGGGCGCGGACTAATTCCTTCTCCTTGACCAGCAGTTGCAGACGCGCATCCTCCCATTGCTGCGGGGACACAATCGGTGGCGTGCTCATGTTCGCTTGGGTCTTGTTGTGGGTTTCCATTGCTGTCTCCTGGTTGATGGTTCTTGTCATTCAGTTTATATATTCCTATAAGAGAATATCTGTCAACAGCCGTCTCGAAGGAGACCCGCTAAGGAAATTGGATGTTATAGGCCGGTGTGGTCCGTTGGCTGGGTTGAGCCCGAAATATCAAACACGCTGCGAATTTTTGCCGCGAGGGCAGCGAACTCCGCGGCGCCGAGCAGTTGCGCCGATCGGGGACGGGCGAAGGGAATGTCGATGACCGCCGCGACCCGGCCGGGACGCGGCGTCAGAACCACTACGCGGTCACTCAGAAAGACCGATTCGGCAATACCGTGGGTGACGAACAGGACCGTCTTGTGCTGCGCGGACCAGATGCGCTGAAGCTCGATGCTCATCGTCTCCCGCGTCATGGCGTCCAAAGCCGCAAAGGGTTCGTCCATCAGCAGGATTTTCGGATCGTGAACCAGGGCCCGCGCGAGCGCGACACGCTGCTGCATTCCACCCGAAAGCTCGTTGGGAAGCCGCTTCTCGAAATCGCCGAGTCCCACCATACGGATGAGCTCGCGCGCACGATCCTGGTAGTCGGCAATCCGCCGCCCTTGCACGTCCACAGGCAGCAGCACATTGCGCATGACCGAGAGCCAGGGCAGAAGCAAAGGCTGTTGGAATACCAGCCCGACGTCCGGCCGCGGCTCGCGCACTTCGGCACCGCCCACCAGGACCTTGCCCGAGCTCGGAGCCAGGAGCCCGGCTACCATACGCAACAAGGTGGTCTTGCCGCAGCCGCTCGGGCCCAGCAGCGAGACGAATTCACCAGGCATTATGTCGAGGTGAACCCCGGCCAACGCGTTGAGCTGCTGTCCATCGCGCGTTTCAAACTGGTGCCCGACATCAACGAACGTAATGCCTTCGGAGGACGAAGGCCGGCTAGGGTTCGTGGTCACATTATTTCCAGTTTCGCGCCTGGTTGACGATGATGGAATGGTCAAACTGATTGTACTGAGCGGCGAAAGCGTTGGTGAACAAGTCGGTGGGGGCAATGGGCCTGGAAATCTGTCCGGCATCGACCAGGTAGGTCTCAATCTTTTCGAAGATCGCAGCCTGCTGGCTGCCCCACTCAAAATCTACCGGGAGCTGATCCGCGCCCATGTCAACCATCTGCGCCTTGATGATGGCCAGATCGGTCGCGAGAGCTTTTGGATCATTCCGGTCTTTTGGCGCGCGATCGGGATATTGCTTCCAGAAAGCACGGACGGCGGCCTCGGGGTTGGTCATGAGAAAGACGGTGGCCTTTGCCGTGGCCCGGCCCAGCTTCGCGAGGACATCCGGGCTTTTGGCGATGAAGGATTGGGTGGCGAACAAATTGAAACTGTACATGTCCATTTCGGCAGGCGTGACGGGCAGGACGCGCACTGCATATCCTGCGATCCGCTGGCGCGCGATGCCTCCGGTGAAGCTGACTTCAGCGTCCACGCTTTTGTTCTTCAAAGCTACGAATCCAGGGGTTCCGTAACCGACACTGAGCAGTTGCACATCGTTGGGGCCCATGCCGGCCTGTTTGAGGCTCGGCCCGCAGATAGGTCACGCCGCCGCTGCCGAGATCATTTACGCCGACCCTCTTGCCGCGGAGATCGCGCACCGATTGAATGGGCGAATCGGGGTTGACGACGATGCGGTTGGTGGCGCGCCGGCACACCGCGTAGAACGAGATGAGCGGAATTTTGATTTTGACGCGCTCAATCACGATCGGGTCGGGCTGGGCAAGCCCCACGTCGGCTCGCCCGGAAAGAAGCAGTTGCGCGACCGCCGCGGACGATTGGCCGGGCACAATCTCAACGTCAAGCCCTTCCTGCTGGTAATAGCCGAGGGCCTTGGGGAGGGTTGCGTACGGATAACCCACATTCAGATCGGCGGTGGCGACAGCGTAGGTGATTTTTCTTGGTGTGCCATTCGCAGCCAACAGCGGCGCAGCCTGGGCAAAGCCGCACGATGCAGCGAGGATGCCGAGGCGGTGCAAGAAGCCGCGGCGTGATGAGCGATTTGGATACAGAACGACCTCGCTTTACCTCCTCAGGCGCCGCGTGCTCCGTCAGGATGATGGCCCCAGAACACCAGGCGCTGACCGAGGAGGCGAACCATGGCGTGCAATATGAATCCTGTGAGCGATAACACTGCCAGCGCGGCGAATTCGCCCGCCATATCCAGATTGGTGTTGTAGGTGAGGATGCGGTAGCCAAGCCCACCAACCGCACCCAGGAACTCGGATACCACCGCCGCAATGATGGCCAGCACGATGGCCAGCTCGAGGCCGGCGAATAAAGCGGGCAAGGCGCTGGGAAGCTTCACCCGCAGGAAAACACGCCAGCGCCGCCCGCAATAAGCGCGCAGCATGTCGAGTTGATCCGGATCGGTGCGCTCGAGCCCGACAGGGTGTTGATCAGAACAGGAAAGAACACGGTGGATACGACCAGCGCCACCTTGGACTCAATGCCAAAACCAAACCAGATCAAAAACATTGGCGCAAGCGCCGTCTTGGGTACCGATTGCAGGCCGATCACATAGGGATACACAATCGTTCGCACGGGACGAAATTCGGAGATGACCAGGGCCAGAAAGAAGCCCACAAAGCTACCGCCAAAAAAGCCGATCATGACCTCCCGCAGGGTCACAACGAGATCTTTGAGGAAGGTACCATCGGCGAGATTCGCCCGTAGAGATTGCCACACTTCGAGAGGGCTGGGAAAGATGGCGGGCGACACATCGAATTTTGTGGTGTACCACTGCCAGAAACACAGGAGCAAGACAGCGCTCAGGAGCCATGCTGCGAGAGCCCGCTGCCTTTCTGTGCCTTCGGCGCTGGGCTGCGGGCGCTGGTGCACTCACGATTCAAATGCTCCGACTTCGGCAAAGCGCTTCTTTTGCCATGCCAGCGCCGCGGAAACTCCCTGCTCCTTCGCAATGCGCGTGAACTCATTGGCAGGCGATGCACTGAGACCCATGACAGAGCGGTCCTCTGCGATATCGAGAAGGGTGGCGTAGCCCATGACTTCATAAAAGCGGTTGAGAAGGCTCTTGTTCCTGGTGAGAGTGCCGGGCGGCAGCAGGCACATGTGGCGCACCACCTGATCGACGCGCGCATCCAGTGCGTCGGGGCTCACCGCCTCGTTGATCAACCCCCATGCTTCGGCTTGTTTCGCATCCAGACGGCGGCCGGTGAGCAGCAACTCCTTGAAGTGGCGAGGGGACAAAGCCCAGGCCAAAATGGGAGACATGGTGCTGCCGCCGAACTTCACTTCCGGCTCGCCAAAAAAGGCATCTTCGCTGGCATAGGCGAGATCGCAGGAAAGACTCAAGGCGAGGCCGCCGCCCAGGCAGGCGCCACGAATTTTCGCGACCACCGGCTGCGGCAGCGACCAAAGACGTTCGAGACCGGCATAGGCGAGGCGGAAATGGTCGGCCCAGCCGGCGGGGGTGCGCTCGGGCATGTCCTTATCGATGCTCACGTCAAAGCCGGCGGAGAAGGCGCGGCCTTCGCCGGTCAAGACGACGACGCGGATGGACTCATCGGCCGCGATACCATCAAGCGTCGCGACCAGTTCCTTCATCACTGCGTCGGTCAGCGCGTTGAGCTTATGAGGACGCGCGATGGTCAGCGTGGCAACGGCGTCCGCCCTGTGTGCAGTGAATGAGGGGTGGCTCATGGTTGAGGTCTCGGGAAGAGCAGAAGACGGGCGTCGGCGATGATGCCGCCGGGGTGGCGGGCGTTGACGATGACCGGGTTAAGTTCGAGCACCTCGAGCCGGTTGCCGATGGCTGCCGCAAGCCGGCCGACACGCAGGATCAACTTGGCGAGTTGATCGAAATCGGCTTTGGGGCCGCCGCGAAAGCCGTCAAGCAAGCGGACGAACGCCGCTGCGTTCGATCAGGTCAAGCGCGTCCATGTGGTCGAAGGGCGGCACGAGCATCGCGTTTCGATCGAGAATCTCGAGCAGCCGCCCGCCAAGGCCGAAGACGACCACGAAGCCGAAGCTTTCGTCTGGCTTGACACCGACAAAGACTTCGATGCCGCTGTCGATTTGAGGGGAAACGACCACCCCTTCGCCGGGAAAGGTTCCTAGCGGTGGGTCGAGACAGGCCAGGAGATGGTCGTAGGTCTGCGCCGCCGTCTCCGGTGTCACGCCGAGCGCAACGCCGCCCACGTCGCTCTTGTGGATGACGCGTGCGGTGTCGATTTTCATGACGACCAGTGGTCCGAGATCGCGGGCCGCCTGCTCGGCTTCCGCCTTGTTGGCAACGCGGCGCATGGGCGGGGCGGGCAATCCCACATCGGCCAGATAGGTAAACAGATCGGCTTGCCCAATTGCGGTTTCTGTCCTGGCGAGGATGGCGAAACCTCGTCCGGCTGGGGCGAAGCCGGTAAACGCCGGGTCTGCTGCGCGCCAGCCGCTTTGCATAGGTTGCGAGGTGACCGATGGCTCGCAAGGCTTCGCGACTGCCCTGCAGCGCCGGGACGTTGGCGTCCCGGACTTCCGCCATCACCTCATCATCGACGGAGCCGGCTCGAGTTGCCATGACCAGTATGGGCTTTTTGATAAGCGCAGATTCCCTGGCGGCGGCGCCCAACATCTCGCGATTGAACGAATAAGCGATGTCGGAGCTATCCCGATGAAAGCCCTGGAGCAGGGCGACGACGTCAACAGAAGGGTCGGCGGCAACGGCCTGGATCGCGCGCCGCATGCGGTCCTGGTAGCTGCCGGGAACATTGAATCCAATTCCGACATCGACCGGATTGCGCGGCCACACGTCCGCAGGGAGATGAAGCACGCCTTGCAAGGCCGTCAGCGTTTCGGTCGAGAGTGCCGGCAAGGTCAGGCCGTGCTCGACACACTGATCGGTTACGGTGCTGAGTTCACCGCCCGAAGTACCCAACATGCCCACGCGAAACGACGCCGGCCGCACGGGCCATGACGCCGCCAGTTCCACGGTCTGCGCCAACTCGTCGAAATCGTCGACGAGTATGAAATTAGCCTGGCTTAGAGCCTGCCGGTAAACGGTCCCCGACCCTACCATCGCACCGGTATGCCCACGCGATACCGCACCGCCCTCCTGGGTTAGTCCGGCTTTGAGTAAGATGATCGGCTTTTCGGCGGCGTGCGCGCGCTCCGCAAGATTCGCACAACGCCGGGGGATTGCGGAACTGTTCGACGAACGCCACGATAAGCCGGGTGGCTGGATCTTCAATCGCATAGGCGATCAAATCTTCGACGCTGGTGACCGCTTCGTTGCCGGTGGAAGCCAGGAAGGAAAGGCCGTGGCGCCCGGCGATCGCCTGCAATAGCGAGGCGACCGACCCGCTTTGGCTGATCGCAGCGACCGAACCCGCGGTGTTGGCGGCGGAGATTTTGAAGCTCGAAATCGACACGCGATTGGTGAAACTCAGCAAGCCGAGACAGTTAGGCCCGAGCGCTGGAATACGCGCCGTCGGCGCACAGGCGCTGAAGCCGCTGCTGACGTTCCGCGCCGGCCGAGCCCCGTTCGAGAAAGCCGCCGGAATGAATCATGAGCGCGCGGGCGCCATGCGCGATCGCCTCCTCAACCGCTGTCAGAACTTTTTCGTCGGGAAGATTGATGGCAACCATGTCTGGCGGCTCGGGTAATGCGGCAAGATTTGGCCAACATTTGCGGCCCATGATTTCGGATCGAGAGGGATTGATGAGAAAAATGTCGCCGGTAAAGCCGAGCTCTTCGTTGGTTTGCAGAAAACGACTGGTAAAGCTCACGCTGCTCTCACGTCCACTCGCGCCCACCAGGGCGATTCGACGCGGGTTGCTGATCGCTTCCCACCCTGCGCGGGTGAGACGCGGAGTCCATTTGCTGCCGGCGCCAGGCTCGGCCACGCAACTGTTCATGACCGCCGGCTTTCGAATTCCACCTGAGCGGTTCCGCTGTTGGTGCGAAATCCTAATTCACTGTGGCAAGCGATTTCGAGATCGACAAGATAGCGACCGTCCACGATGGATTTGCGCGTGACGCGCCCACTGCAGATGATCTTGAAGCCAATCAGCACCCATTCCTCATTGCGTTGCGCGATCCTGGTCACGAATGCGTTTGGGCCGGCCCAATGCGTGAGCAGGGCTCCGAACCATTGAATGCGCAGGACGCCGGGCGCGAATGCATCGGGGACATGCCCGTCGCGGCCGATGCGGTCGAAGCCGGTGCCGATGGTGACCGCATTGAAGCACCCTATATCGAAAGCCATCAATGGCCCGAGTTCCCACGGTGGAAGCTCTTCCTGCTCGGCGATGTCTTCGAAATACCGCGATTTATCGTAGCGGCGAGTGGGCGTGGGAAAGGTACCAGGCAGGGCCGGCGGGGTTGGAACATTTCGCGTGAACTGACCCGGCTCGAGCGGCGGATACGTCTGCGCGATGGTGCCCGCATCGGCAACGCGCCCGGCATCAAAGCGGAAGGTGAACGAATTCAAACGCGCAACCAACTCTCCCCTTTGGTTGGTGAAGCGCATTTCTTCATTAACCAGAACGGCATCGCCGAGCTTGCGCGACTTCTTCGGCTCGATGCCTGCAATCCTGCCGTAAGAAAAAACCGTATCGCCGGGACGCACGGGCCGAAAGAACTCCCAAGCCTCGGTCGCGTTGTCGTTGCCTTCCAGTTCCCTGCCGCCGGCATCTCTTATGCCCGGCATCTTGCCTAGCCAAGCGGGTGACCCGTGGGCATAGAGATAACCGGGCGGCGCAATAATGCCGCCCCAGCGAGTGGTCGCGGCGTACTCATGGTCAAGGTAAAGAGCATTGGGATCGGGAATGCAGTAGGCGAAGTGACGAATAGCATCACGCGTCACGTCGTAATTGAATTGTTCAGGCTGGGGCAGGTCCTTGCCAACGAGGGCGGCGTAGTCCGACACGTCCAAATGCGTTTCGCCCATCCGGGCATGCCCCTCTCGCGGCATTTCGCTCAAACTATAACATAGGAAAAATATTACGGAATGAGGCGGTGAGTTCACGTTCTGCCTGTCAGCGGTGGCCATGCCGGAAGAGCCGAAGCCCGCGCGCGAACGTCTAAAGCAGTTTAGGCATGAGTGAAGCTCATCAAGAACGGCTTGCGGTACGAGGACCTCAGGGTGGATTCTCGCCATGATCCGGTATGTCTGATAACACGAGTTAGTTGAGAGACAACGTGTCTGCGACGACGAGCTTGCAGCTTAGCCGTTATAATTGTAAGAAGGCTCGCAGTGCTTAATTGCATCTCCCCGTTGACGCCAGCCCATACTTTAAAATCGTGTATCTTTTACATTCCTCAAGCAGAGTTTCAGCAACGCGTCCCTCAAGCTGCACGCGCCTTGGCGTCAGCATCGGCTCAGTCAGGCGCTGCCCGACAGCAAGCAGCACCCAATCATCGGCAAACCAAGGAGTGGTAGTCATTGAAAGTTAGTAGTCATGATCAGAAGCACAGCACATACCCTGGGCACTTGAACAAAGACGGGCACGAGAAGCCACGGTTTACGCATCATTTACGAAAGCCGATGTTGAATCGTCCCCTTTCTCAACGCGAGAAACAAGTGGCAAAACTTGTCGCTCATGGAATGACTAACAAAGAAATAGCGGGGATGTTGGGGGGGATTACTGAGCAAAGTGTCAAGAACTCCGTGGCCCACATCATGATGAAAACGGGAGCACCCAATAGAGTGCGCATCGTTATTTGGGCAATAAAGAATGAGTTGATTAGTGTAGAAAATCTCTGAGTGATCGACTGATATTACCGGACTCGCGCGAACCAATTGTGCTCATGTTCGACCGGGTTCGTCTCCCGCCCGCTGCAAGACTATACTTGGCGCTAGAGTGCCGGCCCTGCGCCGGCATCGACTTGTATTCGGAGCGCAACCATGAAATTGACAGGACTATCCATAATTGGCTTCCGTGCAGGCTCAGCGACCAAAGAAGTCTTCCATGCTACGAACGCCCGCACCGGGGAGCGCCTGGAGACTGACTTTTTCTCTGCCACAGCAGAAGAAGTAGACGCGGCCGCGGTTCTGGCGGACGAAGCTTTTGCTGTATACAGTCGAACGACCGGCCGCGAAAAAGCGGCGCTCTTACGCGCCATCGCCGCCAATATCGAATCGATCGCTCCCGAATTGATCGAGCGCGCGGAACAGGAAACAGCCCTGCCCAAAGCCCGCTTACAGGGGGAAACTGCGCGTACCTGCGGCCAGCTTCGGTTGTTTGCCCAGGTCGCTGAGGAAGGCTCCTGGGTCATGGCTCGCGTCGACCGCCCCGATGCAGAGCGTAAACCTGCTCCCAAGCCGGACCTGCGCTCCATGCTGCGTCCGTTAGGCCCGGTCGTGGTCTTCGGTGCGAGTAATTTTCCCCTGGCGTTTTCCGTGGCCGGCGGGGATACCGCGTCTGCCTTAGCGGCGGGGTGTCCAGTCATCGTCAAGGCCCATTCGGCCCATCCGGGCACCAGCGAACTGGTAGGTCAAGCCGTACAGCAAGCCGTAAGGCAATGCAATTTGCCCGAAGGTGTTTTTTCGCTTCTGTTTGGCCGGGGCGCGCAAATCGGTGTCGCCTTGATGAAGCATCCCCTGGTGAAAGCCGGAGGGTTTACCGGATCACGGGGGGCGGGCAGGCAATTAATGGATACGGCGGCCGCCCGGCCGGAACCCATTCCGTTTTATGCCGAGATGAGCAGCACCAACCCGGTATTCATCCTTCCGGGTGCGTTGCAGCAACGTGCTGCCGCCATTGCCAGCGGACTGCATGCTTCGTTCACCCTGGGAGCGGGTCAGTTTTGTACCAAGCCCGGAATGGTGTTTTTGCCCGAAGGGGCCGACGCTCCGAAGTTCGTCGACCAACTGCGGCAATCGGTGGATGAGTCGGCGCCATTCTACTTGCTCACCGGTGGCATACGGTCGGCTTATCAAAGCGCGGTTGCCGATCGCAAGGGGCGGCATGGTGTGAGCGTGGTTGCCGAGAAGTCGATCGCCAGTAATGGCCGGGAACTCGGTGTGGGCGCAGCCCTGTTCGAAACAGATGGTCAGACTTTCCTGAAGGACGGTGAACTCGAGGAGGAGATTTTCGGCCCGGCAACCTTGCTAGTCCGTCACGCCAACCGCGAGCAAATGCTGGAGGCCGCACGTAATTTTGAAGGCCACCTCACCGCAACCATCCACGGTACCGAGGAGGACCTGCGCAGTTTTGGCGACTTGATTGCGATCCTCGAGAACAAAGCCGGCAGACTTTTGATCAATGGTTTTCCAACCGGAGTAGAGGTTTCCCATGCCATGGTGCATGGCGGACCGTACCCATCGACTTCCGATGGACGTTCCACCTCGGTGGGCAGCCTGGCGATCTACCGTTTCACACGGCTCATCTGTTACCAGAATTTTCCCGACGCTGCGCTACCCGCGGAGTTGAGAAGCGAAAATCCTCTTCATATCTGGCGCATGGTGGATGGCGAGACGACGAGAGAGGCGGTTATGCTGGCCCACGAAGTCCCACAGTGAAAACAGACTACGGATTCGCTTCGCCCGAGGCGGCTGGGTCGTAGTATTCGCGCCAGGAGGCGATCTTACCGCCTTGCAAGTCTACGATGATGGCATCGTGCGAGACACCGCGCTTGCCGTCTTTTTTTCGGGTGATGGCCCAGTCCCACTCAATGGCTAACTTCTTGCCGTCGGGAGAGGCGAAGACGTTTTTTATGGTGACGTGCAGATTGCTGAAGTCTTTGAAGTAGTCCTTCATGGAGGCGGCCATTTGCGGGGCGGGCGTGTTTCCCTCGGGCGACATCAATATGGCGGTGGGCAGCCAGTCAGAGGCGGCCAAGGTGAAGTCCTGCTTCTCCCATGCTCTTGCCTGACGTTCTACCAGCTGGCGGGCCGCGGTTTGCTGGGCTAGCCCGAGTGCTGTCGTGAGTAGCATGGCTGCTAACAAGAAGTTCTTCGCTGGCTTCACTTGGTTTCCTCGGGGTTAGCGCGTTATGGTGACCGGCAGCTGCACCGGGGCGGCGGCATGAAACTTGTTCTGGAGTTCCTCAACGCGGTCAAAGTGTTTGCCTTCCACGTGGCGCGCGGGGAGGTCAAAGACTAGCGGCGACGCGGCCAGTGGATAAGGAGCGAGGCGGAAGTGACGCTCGCCCAGGCGCTCGACTTCGATTCGGCTCTCGCCGCCGTTCGGCTGCGGCAGCGCGTGTTGGAGATTTCCTGGTTGGGTGTAGTCGACGCAACTCAGCAGCGAGAGGGTGTCGCAGGCCTGCAGCAGGCGGAAGTGATTCTCAATCCGCGACGGCGAAGTCTCTTCCCGGGTAAGGTGGTTATCCGCTGCCAGGCGGGCTCGTAGCTCCTCTTGAAACTGGGCCTGTTTGGCGAGAAATGTATCCAGCAGCGGTAGCTGTTCCGGTTGGATCGTGGTGCGATCAGCGCGCGCCGTCAGCAGATTGTAGGTGTGCAGGGACACAAGCAGCGCGGCATAGGGATCCTGCGCGGCTACCATGCGGACGGCGCGCTCGCGCACGGCGAGATAGTCGGGGAGGTCTATTTCTTCAAAGGCTGAGTACTTGCCCACCAGCTCGACGGAAAACGCGCTGGGCTTTCCCTGGCGGGTAATTTGCGGTTGTTGATCGCGCGCCGCCCAGCCGTCATCGTGGGCGGTGACTCCGCGCAACACTTGCTCGCGCGGCTCAGGGGCGAGGAAGAGGTCGTTGCCCCATTGCTCGGCGAAAGCTCCCGCCAGGTGCGCGTGGTCCACGTGGGTTACTAACCACCAGCCGGTTTTAGATTCCAGACGAAGCATCGTTCCTCCCGGTAAAGCAGCAGGGGCTAAAAGAGTCTGCGTGAGAACTCGAAATAAACCCCAAATCAGAACCAGGCCCTTCGCCGGATTTCCTGCACGGGGCGCCACCAGAATCCGCGTGTGCGGCTTTTGGTGGCGCCCCGTGCAGGAAATCCGGCGAAGGGCTGGGACGTCTATCTCCCAGTATCGTTTGAGCGCCAGGGGCGCGGCACCAGCGGATGAATGTAGTGCCGCGCCTCCGGCGCTCCTCAGCATTGATACCCACCTCCCAGCCCTTCCGGGCTGGGCTGACGTCTGGCTCCCGGCCCTACGGGCCTGGTTCTGATTTGGGGTTTATCTCGAGTTCTCACGCAGACTCTAAAAGCCCTCAGTCGCAGCTTGTTGCGGCACGGCTAAAGCCGTGCCCTGATACAAACATGAAATCGGTGACTACCAGAAAACTATTCATCCGTTGTGGTGCGCGCGGATTCGTGCCAGTTATGCAGAAAATACCATTCCAGAAACATGACCAGAAAGAAGAAGGCAAAACCCAGCACGGTCGCAGCCAGCACCAGGGCGAATAGATAGTCCGTCTGCAGCTGAGCGCTGGCGTAAAGGATCCCGTAGCCCAGGCCGCCCTCCCCGATCCTGCTGGAGCCGGCAAAGAGCTCCCCGGTGATCGCGCCGATGACGGATATGCCGGCCGCTATGCGGATACCCACAAAAAGCGAAGGCACGGCGTGCGGCAGACGCAGGCGGGTGAGGATCTGTAAACGCGACGCATTGTGCATGAGGAAGAGATGGATGAGATTCGGCTCCACGCTAATCAGTCCCTGGGTGGTGTTGGCGATGATTGGCGCCAGGCAGATGATAAAGGCCACTAGCGTCACCGACAATGTGCCCGGACCTACCCACATCAAAATCAGTGGCGCCGCCGCAACAATGGGCACGGTCTGCAGCAGGATGGTGTAAGGGTAGAACATGCGCCGTATCCAGCGGGATTGTGCGAAGAGCAATGCGATCAGTAGCCCGACAACGATGCTGGCTGCCAGGCCGCCTGCCGCCTCCTCGGAGGTGATGGCCAGCGACGCCACCAGCGAGGGGAAACGGCCGACGACTGCCCTGCCCACAGCCAAAGGCGAGGGCAGGATGTAAGGGGGCAGATGCAAGACCATGCCAAGAGCCTGCCAAAGCAGCAGGAGCCCGGCAAAGACGGCCAACGCGTTGAGCACGGTGATCGCATACTTCTTCATGCGCCGTGCACTCCGCGCAACGCACGGGAAACATGGGTCACGTACGATTCGAACTCAGCACTCTCCCGCGTGAGGCTGGTGCGTGGAAAGGGGAGATTGATCGTTATTTCTTGCGCAATGCGGCCCGGCGACGGCGCCAGCACAATGATGCGGGTGGAAAGAAAAACCGCCTCGGCGACAGAATGGGTGACGAAGACGGCGGTCCAATTCTGTTCCGCTCGCAGGCGCAGTAACTCCTCGTTGAGACGATCCCGAGTCATCTCGTCGAGCGCGCCGAAGGGCTCATCCATCAGCAACAGGCGTGGTGTGGTCGCAAGGGCGCGCGCGACGGAAACCCGCATCTTCATTCCGCCAGAGAGTTGCCGAGGATAAGCGCGCGCCACGTGGGCGAGACCCACCAGCTCAAGCAGCGTGTGCACCTTCTGTTTCCTGACTTCCCTGCTGACGCGCTCCAGCTCCAGTCCCAGGCCTACATTGCTGGTGACGGTTCTCCAGGGCAGGAGGGTGGCGTCTTGAAAGATGTAGGAGATGGTCTCGCGGGCATTCAGCGGGGTCATGCCGTCGACCATGATGCCGCCGGACGTGGCGCTGGTAAGGCCGGAGATCAGCTTGAGCAACGTAGACTTGCCGCAGCCGGAAGGACCGATCAGGCTGACAAATTCACCCTTGGCAATGGTCAGGTCAATCTTCTGCAGCACCGGTGGATTGCTCCCGTAAGTCTTGCTTACAGCGGAGAGTTCGACTTGCGGTACTCGCACTTCCGTGCTCATGAGGTTGCCGCCAATGGCAGTTCGAGCCGGGAAGGATGCTCCGCGTCGTGCAGCACCATCTGGGTTGAGCGCTGCCAGTTCCACGAATCGGCAAGCCATGGCTTCACCGGGGTGGAGGGATTGCGGTCGTACAAGGGAAAGGCGCTGCTGGCTACTTCGAGGCGAATGGCATCGCCGGCGGCGAAGACGCAGGAGGTGGGCTCGAGCGAAATCTCCCAGCAGTGAACCGTATCCGCGCTGTAGCCGTGCTCGCGGAAGAGGTACGCTGAGCGGGCGATGCCGATGCATACAAAATCAGCTTGGCCGTTGGGCCGCAGGCGCACCAGTTTGCCGGTGAAGTCGGCGTGTTCGGCAGAGGTGACGGCGTAGAGCGTGAGTTGCGGCGACCCGAAGATGTGCAGTGGTTCAACCAAGGGGGCGCCAGTGTAAACCAGGAGGTTGTTGCCTAATTCAAGCTGGGCTTGATTGGTGGGACCGGGAGCGAGTACCGGAACCTCAGGATCGTAGATGAAGAGGTCACGCGGTTCTGCGGCGGCCGGAGCGGTGATCGAGAGCTCGCCATCTCCCTTGCGCGAGTCAGCTCGGCCGCCGCTATGCAGGTAAAGAGAGAGGCTGGTTGCGGGAAAACTCTCTGCATCGCACCAGCGATTGGCGCCTAGCGCGAAGTGGCGAATGCGCGGCTCGCGGGCGAACTCTCCGCTGTCCTTGAGCCAATGATTAAACCAACGCAGCAGCAGTGCGTCCGTGTCGAGTAATGCCTCGGGGCCGAGGTTGTGCTCGCCTATTATTTCTCCCCACGGGATGTGCACCCAGGGTCCGGCTACCAGATATTGATTGTGTTGAGCGGACATGGCGAGAAAGCCATCTATGCTGCCGCCAAGGTACGTATCGAACCAACCAGAGATGTGCAGCGCGGGGATCGCGATGCGCTGCAGCGATTCGCTTACGTCCAGGGCCGACCAGTAAGGGCCGGGGGTATCGTGGGTGATCCAGTCCTGCACGTAGGTGGGCAGGCCCTCATGTTGCAGTTGAGGATGTAAGCCGTAGGGCGTGACCAGGGGCTGGCTGCGCAGATCGGCCCACGCCTTTTCCAGGCCGTCGCTTGCGGCTCGGAGTTTGCGACGGCGGGCATCTGCTTTCAACATCTGCAGACCCCAGCCCAGGCTCGACGCCAACCGCAGAGCTCCCTGGCGATAGAACCAGCCGTGGTAGAGATCGCAGGCAGTCATCGCGGGCGCGATGCAGAGGAGTCCCTCAGGTTGCTCGGCGGCGGCGAGCAGCTGGGTCAGGCCCTGGTAGGAGAAGCCGTACATGCCCACCTTGCCGTTCGATTCGGTGCGTGTGCGCAGCCAGTGGATGGTCTCCGCTCCGTCGCGAGCTTCTGTGCGAAAGGGATAGAAGTCGCCCTCGGAATCGCCGCGCCCACGCACATCCTGGATGACGACGTTGTAGCCGTGGGCAGCAAACCAGACCGGGTGGGCGTAGACCACGGTCGAGGCTATGTCCCTGCCGTAGGGTTGGCGCATGAGCAAGGTTGGGTGCGGCCCGGGCGCAGGCGGGTAGTAGTGATCGGAGACCAGTACGACGCCGTCAGACATGGTGCAATGCAGGGCGCGTTCGAGATGAACGCCGGAGCCGCAGTCGATCATGGTTGGTGCCAGTTCTCGTAGGCGGCCATGGCAGTCAAGGCAGCCGCGATCCTAGTGGCGGCTTCGTCGATCCAGAGCGTTCCCTTCTCCACGGTTGCGGGATTGGGATCGCCCATCACTCCGCTGGGCGCAATGTCTCGAGTGAGCCAAGCGAAGTTCGCGGGCGAATTCTCCGGTCGCAGCAGCTCGGGCTTTTCAATATCAGCGATGTAGTTCACGGTGTACTCGCTGGTGTGGACCAGCTCCGGTATGGCGCTGAGCAGGAATGAGGTTTCCACTTCGCCTGCGTGGAAGCCATAGGCACGCTCCTGCGCACCGAGCCCGGTGAAGGCCGCGCCGCCGGAACCGAAGAGCGAGAAGAGGCGGAGACCAAACTCTGCGCGCAGGTCGCGCGCCATCACGTCGACCAGTGACGAGTTGCCTCCGTGGGTGTTGAACAGCACGATTTTTTTGAAACCCGAGGCCGCAATGCTGGCGCCCAAGTCACGCAACACGGCCATAAAGGTAGTGGAAGAGACGGAGAGCGTTCCGGGGAAACCAACGTGCTCGTTGCTCTTGCCATAGCAGACGGTTGGTAAGGCATAGACCGATGTCTCCCTCGGCAGCCGCGCCAGTGCGGCTCCCAGAAGAATGCTGTTGATGAGGGTGTCGGTGGCCAGCGGAAGATGTGGGCCATGCTGCTCGATGGCCGCCGTGGGCAGTACCAGTAGCGTCGTATCGCGGGGTAGCGCGTCGACCTGCTTCCAGGTGAGATAGGCGAAGTTGCGGCTGTCGGGAATCCAGCTCTTCATGCGATGGAAGCTCCGGCGGGCGCCTTTTCGAAGGTCACCATCTTGCCCGGGTTTAGCAATCCCTTGGTGTCGTACTTGTATTTGGCCAGCAGCTGCACATTGTCGCTGCGATAGCGGCCTCCGCCTTCCACATTGTTCACATGAGGATTGGCAACGCCGACTCCAATCTCACGGCAGTAGTCGATCATTTCGTTCAACCGTTCTTCGGTGGTAAAGCGGACTACGGGAATGGAGCCGGGAAAGACTACTCCCTGGGCGTTCTTTATAAATTCGAGGTGGAGCAAAAATTCGTCGCCGAAGCGCTGCTTGAGCCGGGCGAACTGGCTGCGGGCGACCGCCGCGTCGAAGGCGCATTGCAGGTAGGTGTACGCAGAATCGGCCTTCATGGCCCAGAGCGTGGTGTGGTTCCAGGTGTAGTCGGAAAGCAGGGGCACGGTGCGCAATCCCTGGTAGGGCGCGGAGAACATCATCACGCCCCCGGCCTGGCGGGCGGCTGCTTCCAGGGTCGCGCGCTGCGCTTCTGCGATGAGAAAAAAAATCAGCGCCTTACCCTTGAGGGCGAGTGAGCTTACCGGGCCCAGGAACGAAGGGATGGGCCACTCGAAGGTGGTGACGAGGCGTTTGGTCCAATCGTCCCCGGTGGCCACGCGCTCACTGAAATCAAATGCCTGGTCGAAGGTATCGAAGGCCACCGCGCACTGCCCCCACTCGACACTCGGAGTGAGCGCCAGCCATAGCGCGGGTAATGATGCCATTGGTGCCCCAGGCGTGCAGTATCTCGTGAATGGCTTCCGCTTCATGATGGACAAGGCGTGGTTCCTCCTCCATGGTGACTACGTCGATGGCGCGCACGGTGGCGAAGTCTCGCAGGCCGCCATGCGCCACCGAGCCGATGCCTCCCGAACCCCCGGCCAGAAAGCCTCCCACCGAGGCCTTCACTACCGTGGACGGATAGCAACGAAGCTCCCATCCCATCTTGCGTGCCTCCGCTTCCAATACACCGAGGCGCACGCCTGGTTGGCAGACCGCGACCCCATCTGCAGTGATGGATTCGATCTGATCCATACGCGAGAGGTCGAGCAGCACTCCCCCATGGAGCGGCACCGCCTGGCCGTAGTTTCCCGTGCCCGCGCCCCGCGGCGTGACCGGAATTTCGTTGGCATAGCAGTAGCGCAGGACATCCTGAATTTCCTTCACGTTCAGCGGGTGAACGACCACATCGGCGGCTTTGCCGTCCAGCTGCTTGCGCAGCACGGGAGAGTACCAGTAGAAGTCGCGCGACAGGCGATTGACCACTTGCGGAACGGTCGAGACTCGCGCCGGGTCTCCTACGATGGCGATCAGGGACACTTCGAGCGGCGTCGTCATTTAGCTGCTTCCTTCCTCTCTTATTCTTTACGCGTGCCCCAGGTGGCGAAGGCCTCTTGCATCCGTGGATGGGTAAAGAGGGTGTTGCAGAGTTCACGCAGGACGGGCCCGGTTACGATGCATTGCATGTCGCTTCGCCGGGCAAGCTCGGCGGCCGGAATCTGGATCTGGCGGCAATACCGGTTCGCATCCTCGATGGTGGCGCCGTAGACCACACGATCGAGTCCTGCCCAGAGAGCATTGGCCATGCACATGGGGCAAGGTTCACAGGTGGAATAAAGTGTATAGCCCTGGAGCGAATAGCTCTTGCGTTTTTTGCATGCCAGGCGCACGGTGCGCAGCTCGGCGTGCGCGGAGGGATCGTTTTCTATGGCTACCGCATTGCGGGCACGCAGGAGCGTCTCTCCGCTTTGGCTGTCGACGATCAGGGCGCCAAAGGGCACGGGCCGCGGGGTCTTAAAACTGAGAGCAGTAAATTTGACCAGCGCTTTGAGGTGGGCTTGATCCGCCGCGGAGGCGTCGATGGCAGAGGACGGTTCAACGATCTCAAGGGTTTCGACGGTCATGGGAAAGTTTAAATCATTTTCGGGGGATAGGTGTGCAGGCAAGGGATGGTATATACAAACCGATATGTCTCTCTTGACCCCACTCCAAGCAGCCTTGTCCGCGAGCGAGCCGGCCTTACCGGCGCAGGAGGCGTTGGCGCGCGCCAACAGCAACGCCGGGCGGAATGTGTACCTCACACTGGATCGCGAACGCGTACTGGCAGAAGCGGAGGCGCTCCCTGGCCGCTTTCCCGAGCCAGCGGAGCGGCCGCCACTCTACGGCGTCCCAGTCGGGGTTAAGGATTGTTTCGATGTCGCGGGCTATCCGACCACTTGCGGCTCCCATTTCTATGCGACCAAGAACGGCATCGCGGCGGCTGACTCTACGGTAGCCAAGCGACTGCGGCAAGCAGGCGCAGTGATCATGGGCAAGACCCATCTGCATCAGCTGGCCTACGGTATCACAGGAGAGAACAGCGAATATGGCAACTGCGTGCAGCCGGAGAATCCGCAGGCGCTCACCGGAGGCTCGTCCAGCGGAAGCGCGGCCAGCGTGCAGGAAGGCTCGGCAGTGGCCTCCATCGGCACGGATACGGGAGGCTCCATTCGCGCACCGTCGGCACTGTGCGGGTTAGCCGGCTATCGCTCTACGCTGGGGCTCGGCGGCGCCCAGGCATGGGTGGGCGGATTTCATCTGGCCAGATCCTTCGACACCCTGGGATGGCTTTTCCGCGATCTGCGCGACGGGCCGGCGCTGGCTGCCGCGCTGCTCGATGTGCCAGTGGTTGCGGCGCCGCAAGGCGTGACCATTGGTGCTGTGGGCGAGGCCTATCTGCACGACTGCGAGCCGGCGGTGTTGGAGATGTATCGCGGCTGGCAAACGATGCTACAGCGGAATGGGGCCGAGATCCGCGTTGTCGAGCCCGATTTCTGGACGGATTCGCGGGAGATCTTTGGCGGCATTCAGGCACATGAGGCAGCGGCGGTGCACCGTGGCTACTTCGAACACTTTGAACCGTGGATCAGGGATCGGCTTACCTGGGGCGCATCGCTCACTGCCGGCACCGTCGAAGAACTGCGCAATCGCCACGTTGCATTTCGCAGGCAGATGGATCGGTTGCTGCAGGTGCATGACTTTCTCATGCTGCCTTGTGCGCCGATGAGCACAATGCCAGTGGGCGCCGACCACTCGGCCGCGCGGTTGAAGATCTTGCGCTATACCACGCCGGTCAGTCTGGCGGGTATGCCCGCGGTCACGCTGGCGGCTAAGGGCGGCGGTGTGCAGTTGGTTGCGGCACGGGGCAAGGATGCGCCGCTGCTCGCTTTCGCAGCCGGCCTGGGCGAGAAAATTGCCCTCCGGCAATGAAGACCGGAGTGCTAGGCTGCAATGCATGAGGATGCCTTTACGACTGACCGTTGGCTTGCTGGGCATGTGCCTGTTGCTGGGGGGCTGCGGGCGGCAGCGGACAGCAGGCGGGCTGACTGCAGTCAAGCTGCAAACGGACTGGTATCCCCAGGCGGAGCACGGAGGATTTTACGACGCGCAGATTCGTGGCTACTACAAAGACGAGGGTCTGGACGTAACCATTCTTCCTGGCGGACCGTATACGAATTCAGATCAGGAGGTGTCAATTGGCGCGGTGCAGTTCGCCATGGGTTCCTCGGATCATGTTCTTCAGGTGATAGACAACGGCGTGCCGTTGGTAGCAATCGCAGCAACCATGCAACATGACCCGCAGGCGGTGATGGTGCATCAGGATTCACCCGTACACAGCTTTCAGGATCTGGATGGTCATGCAATCGCGATCAGGCTAGGCTTGTCGACGTGGTTTGATTATCTGGTCAAGCGATACCAGCTGAAGAATGTCCGGGAGATCCCGGCGACCTATAGCGTGGCTAACTTCCTGGCCGACCCGGGCTATATCCAACAGATCTTTGTCACCTCTGAGCCTTTCTTCGCGCACCAGGCGGGAGTGCCGGTGCGCACCATGCTCATCAGCGAAACGGGATACGACCCTTATCGCGTCATGGTTACTTCGCGTGCCTTTCTGCAAGAGCATCCGGAGACGGTGGCTAAGTTCGTGCGTGCGTCGGTGCGGGGCTGGCGCGATTATCTGATCCACCCGGATGACATCAATGCAGCGATTGCCAAACTCAACCCGGCGATGAGCGTGCCCCAGTTGAAGTTCAGCTACGAGGCGCTGCGGGATCAACACTTCATCGCCGGCACGGGTCCTAACGGAGCTGACCTGGGCCGATTCGATCCTGCGAGATGGACAAGTATGTACCAGCAACTTTTGGGGCTGAAGGTGATCTCGAAGCCGTTTGACCCGGCCATTGCTTATACCATGCAGTTCATGCCTAAAGGGAGCCAGTGATTCCGTGGTCGATCAGGAAGCGGATGTGGGGCACCCGTCCTGTTGCTAGCTAGCCTCCCGTTGCGGGATTCCCCAGCCGGCTATCAGCAGTAGCACAATGTAGACGACCTGGAGCGCCAATCGAACCGGTACGCTGGGCATGTGCAAGCCACCCACGGACTGATTAGCGGCGTACACGTTGGCGGGAAAAATCGCGATCATCAACAGCGCAAGGCAGACAGAAGCTGCGCGGGTGAAGGCGGGCAGCAGCAGGCCGACCGCCCCCGCGAGTTCGAGCACGCCAGTGAGCAGAACAAGCTGCGGGCGGTACGGAAAAAAAGGTGGAACGATGGTCGCCAGCAGAGCTGTGCGCATAAAGTGAAGCGGCCCGGAGGCCAGCAACGGCAGCGCTGCAACCACACGCAGGACCCACTGCTTCCAACCGAAGGAAGCCCGGCCTCCGCGGCCCAAGAGGACACACAGGACCAACGTAATCATCAAACTTGCGGTGGTGATGAAATAGACCATTTGGCTCGCTGTCTGCGATCATAACGGGGCGGGGAGGGTGCGTGGAGTCAACGGCTTCTGAAGTTGTGCCTCCCAGGCCATCCCGTGTCCGGCGGATGCGCTTTTTTGCCGTCTCCTTCCTGTTCCTTGCCGGCATCGTCAACTATCTTGACCGCACTTCTTTCTCCATTGCGAATACCACCATCCGTGCCGACCTGGGCCTCTCTGCCACCCAAATCGGAGCGCTGCTCTCCGCTTTTTCGTTGGCCTACGGGATAGCTCAGGTGCCGATCGGCCTGATGCTCGATCGCCTGGGCTCGCGGATAATTCTGGCCGCAGGCATGTTTGTCTGGTCCCTGGCGCAAATGGCCACAGGGCTGGTGAGTAGTTTCGGCGGCTTCATGGCGACCCGCATCTCGCTCGGCGTAGGGGAAGCGCCGATGATGCCTTCTGGCGTGAAGGTGATGAATGATTGGTTCGGCGAGCGCGATCGCGGGTTGCCGACGGGACTGCTGACTGCTTCAAACACCCTCGGCGTCACCCTCGCGCCCCCGGTGCTTACCGTGATCATGCTGGCCTTTGGCTGGCGGACAATGTTTGTGAGCGTAGGAATCTTAAGCCTGCTGCTCTCGCTCGCCTGGTACCCGCTCTATCGCGATCGCGAGCGAGTCGCATTGACTTCTGCCGAGCGAGAATCTCTGGGTCTCGACGCTGAGCAGCCGCGAACAGCAATGTCGCTGCGCGTATGGAAGCGGTTATTTCGCTTGCGCACCATGTGGGGCATGATGCTGGGCTTTGGCGGGATCAACTACACCACATGGCTTTACCTGTCGTGGCTGCCTGGCTACCTGCAAGCGGAACGGCACCTGACGATCGCGAGGACCGGCTGGGTCGCGATCATTCCCTACCTCTTTGGCACCGTGGGCTCGATTGTCAGTGGGAGCGTGTCGAACCGGTTGATCCGGCGCGGCATCACTCCGATTGTTGCGAGCAAGATTCTTATCGTGGGCGGAATGTTTTGCTCCGCGCTGAGCACGCTCGGGGTGGCTTACACGGCCACTGCCACGGGCGCCGTAATCTGCGTCACCATGGCAATTTTCTTCATTTACTTTGGCGGCAACGCGGGATGGGGGCTGGCGCAGGCAATGTCTCCCGTGCACATGGTCGGCTCGGTCAGCGCAATTCAAAACTTCGGCAGTTTTATTTGCGCCTCGCTGGCGCCGATCATTACCGGATGGCTGCTCGATCACACCCATTCCTTCCATATAGCGTTGGTAATTTGCGCCTTGGCCACCACGCTGGGCGCGCTGTCGTATTGGTTCATCGTGAAGGACCCGATCGATGAGGGAGAAGCGGCCTCTTAGGGCAGGTTGGATGCAGCCAGGCTGTTCTTCTCGACATAGATCCGATAGCCCCTTTCGCCCGTTTCGGCGGGAGGGAACGATCGATCGTCGTACAAGGAATAATGAGTGGCGAGTTCCTGCTGAAAGAGCGGCCACGAAGCGAGCTTTGCGTAGCCGGAACTATCCGGGTACAACCCACTGCCAACAATCACCACCTGGGGAGTGTTCTTTTGAAATTGGCGCCAGAATTGTTTCCGTTGGTCGCGGATGACTTGTTGTTGGGGCGATCCAAAGATCAGGTAGTCGTAGAAGAGCCCCGTAGATTGCACCAGGCGCATCCGGTACAGAGTATCGTCGCAATCCGCCTGCATAGCGATGCACTGCACATGACCCGAGAGTTCATGATCGCCAAGGTGTTTGAGATCAGCAGAGAGAGAGTCGATATATTGAAAATCCCACAGCTTACGACTGGCCGTCCTCAGATACAGAGGGAGAAGGATGAGCGCGAAGGTTAATCCGGTGGCGGCCAGGATGCCAACCGCTCCGCGGGATCGTAAGCCGGTGACGATTTGCAATGCCACCCACAGGAATAGAAACGCGAACATGGGATATCGATGGTAGGGAAAACCCTTTCCTTGCCAGACGAACGATACGATGCCGAAGATAATTCCGGCGACGAGCAATTTGCTTTCCCAGTTCTCACGCGACTTCAACAGTGCAATTGCCAAAGCGATCAACGCCAGGGTAAGCACGGACGCCGAGGCGGCCATTGTCATCAGCTTTGAGAAACTTAGACGTCCGAGGCTCTCGTAGAAGGGCATTTCCACGCGCAAGAGATACCAAAACGAGCCCACGGAATGCTTGGAGACCAGGAAGGCGCCGACTATTGCAAATGGAACCAGCAGGCCCAGCAGGGCGTAAAGGGTAGGCCGCAGGATTGGTTCGCCGGTGGATTTCAAGTGAATCGCAGCCAACACCATGATGAAGATAAGGAAAGGCACGGGCGTCGGCTTGATGGTTGCCGCTATGCCGCCGCATAGTCCAAAGGCGAAGAGTTTCCAGTCGCTGCGTTGGCGAAAGAATTCAAAGAGGAAGGCGTAGGCGCACAAGAGCAGCACCGCGATAATGAAGTCACGCTGGCCTGCCTGCCCGGCTCCATCCCTACCGTGGTAGAGAGCAAAGAGGGTGGCACCGAAAACTCCCGCGAGCCAGTCATATGGCCGCGCGATGACGATCATGGCCCAGGCGGCGGCCCCCAGGAGACTGAAGTCGAAGGTTCGCCACGCCCAGGAACCCTCGCCAAGCGTATGCATAACGCTCCAGTTGACGAGGTAGATGCCCGGCATGTTGATCTCGAGCAGATCGCGGTAGGGCGCCATTCCGTGATCCATCAGGAAGCAGAGGTAGCTCAGCTGCGCTGGATCGTTCACCTGTTTCCAATGGGCGGTCGAAAGAACGAAGATGCCGATACAGACGAAGAAATAGAAGCTAAGCAGTATTTTGAAGCGTGAGGATATATACATTGCTCAGTTTGCTCGTCAGAGTTCGTCTTAACGTAGCGATGGCCTGGACGATCGTACATCCCGCGGACTTGCTCGGGGAGCGTCTTTTCTTAATGACGCGGCCCGGAAGGGATTTGATTACGGAAATCAGGCCGAATTTCACCGAATTGCGGCCATCGGCTTTGCTCGGGGGCGCTCCGGTGATTTGGGCGGCACGGAAGCAGCGAAAATTCAGCTCGCCACATCTAACGGACTCGCCTTGCGTTCATCGCATTATCCTTTGCCCCCGTTTCAAAGGCCCACCTCTCAACCGTCCCTTCGGGACTGAGTTCCTAAACAGAGCAATCCTAGTGCGGGCAAAGGCTTTATACGACGGTTAGGGGATACCGCCACGATATAACGCAGCGGATATGATGAAACATGAATACGGGACAGGGATTAAGTATGAGTGTACTTACGAATGTTGATTCGCTGCGATCGCGGCTGAATTACGAGCCGCAAGTCCTGGGATTTGGAACCAGCGGCCGGCGGGGCAAGGTGGTGGACCTTACGCAGTTGGAGATCTATCTCAACGCGCTGGCCGAGTTGCAATACCTGCAGTCGTTGCCGCTCCCGGAAGGCGGCATCCGGCAGGGCGAAGAATTCTATTTTGCCTATGATCTGCGCCCCAGCTCCAGCGAGTTCGTGACCCAAGAGGAAGGCCGCGGGGAGATTGCTCAGGCTATCGTCCAGGCTATCTCCGATGCAGGCATGCAGGCGGTGAACCTGGGCCGCATACCCACACCCGCGCTGGCCAGCTTCGCGTTGTCGCGTAACAAAGGCAGCATCATGGTGACCGGCAGTCACATTCCCTTCGAACGCAACGGTTACAAAACCTATAGCAGCCGGGGCGAACTACTCAAGGAACAGGAAGCACCAATCAACGAACAGGTGGGACAGGTACGGCGGAGGCTGTACGAGCAGCCATGGGATCAATCCCTATTCGATCAACGCGGCATGCTCAAGTGCGGCCATCAGGAGCTTCCGGCAGAGCACGGAGCAGCGCGCGCCGCTTATATCGAACGCTTCACCAATTTTTTTGCGGGCTCCAGCCTCAACGACAAGCGCATCCTCGTCTACCAACACTCGGCAGTGGGACGGGACTTGCTGGTGGAGATTCTGGAGCGTCTCGGCGCGCAAGTGGTGAAAGGCGGACGCAGCGATACCTTTGTCCCCATCGACACGGAGAATATCGATGCGGCACAGCTGGCGGTGATTCAAGGACTGGCCGATGCGGCCGCTGCGACCGGCGGGCCGCTCCACGCCGTAGTCTCGATCGACGGCGATAGCGATCGCCCGCTGGTTCTAGGGGTGGATCCGCTCACAGGCCAGGTCCATTTCTTCGGCGGCGATCTGGTCGGCATGGTGGTGGCTGAGTATCTGCAGGCGGATGCGGTCGTGGTGCCCATCAGTTGCAACGACGCTATCGACCGGGGGAAGCTTGCGCCGGTAGTGGAGCCGAAGACGCGCATCGGCTCGCCCTTCGTGATCGCCGGCATGGAGGCCGCACTGGCTAAGGGAAAAAAGCGCGTCTGCGGATGGGAGCCCAACGGCGGCTTCCTGACCGGCTCGCCGATTGCCCGCAACGGCGCTATTCTGCAACCGCTGCTGACCCGGGACGCGGGCTTGCCTATCCTCGGCGTGCTTTTCGCCGCCGAGCAGGATGGGCTCTCGCTGGTGAATCTCTTCGCCCGTCTGCCCAAGCGCTTCAGCCGCGCCGCCCTGCTGAAGCATTTTCCCCGAGCGACCGCGTTGAAGATTGTGGGCCGATTCTCTCCACCTGAGGCGCATGTGGGGGCGTCGGAGGCGATCCAAAAAGATCTGGCGCAGTTTTTTACGCCGGCACTGGGTTTTGCCGGCATCACGCACGTGGACTACACCGACGGCGTGCGCGTTCTCTTCGCCAACGGCGAGGTGGCGCATGTGCGGCCCTCAGGGAACGCGGACGAGTTGCGCATCTATGCAGTGGCCGATACGCAGACACGTGCCGACGCGATCGTCGCCATGGGAGTGGCCGAGCCAGCGGGCATCCTGCGCAAGATGGAAAAGGCCGTCGATGGTTGAAGCAGGCGTACTGACGCTGCACGGCGTGGTGCAGCACTACGACTGGGGCGGCCACCACTTCATCCCTGAGCTGTTAGGCGTGGAAAACCCAACGCGCAGACCGTTCGCAGAGTTATGGATCGGCGCTCATGCGAAGGCGCCATCCCTGGCCGATGTTGGGGGCGCGCAGGAGCCGCTCGACGAGCTGATCGCCGAGGCGCCCGATGCCATCCTGGGACAGACTGCGAATGCCCGCTTCGCCGGCCGGCTGCCTTACCTTTTCAAGATTCTCGACGTCCGCAAGATGCTTTCCATTCAGGCGCACCCGACACTGGCCCAGGCACGCAGCGGCTTTGCGCGTGAGAACGCCGAGGGCATTGGCCTCGAGGCCAGCCGCAGGAATTACAAAGACGATAACCACAAACCGGAAATCGGCGTGGCACTGACAGAGTTCTGGATGCTGCATGGGTTTCGGCCGCTGGAGCAGATCGCAGAGAGATTCTCCCAAACGCCTGAGCTGGGCGCGCTGATGCCTGGCTTTCCGCAGCGACTGGACGAGACCGGCCACCACGATCATGAGGTTCGCCGCGGATTGCTGCGCGAACTCTATAGCACGGTCATGACCATGCCCCAGGAGCAGGTGGACTTGTTGCTCAATCCGCTGCTCGCCCGGCTGCAGGCCCAGCCAATCGCTTCCAAGAACAGCGCCGATTACTGGGCGTTGCGGGCGGCGGAGAATTTTCCCTTGCCGGGTGGGCACCGCGATCGTGGGATCTTTAGCGTGTATCTGCTGAACCTGGTTCATCTGCTGCCTGGACAGGGCACCTTCCAGCCCGCGGGAGTTTTGCACGCATATTTGGAAGGGGTCAATGTCGAGCTGATGGCCAACTCCGACAACGTGCTGCGAGGAGGGTTGACGACTAAGCACGTCGATGTCCCGGAACTGCTCAGTATCCTCACCTTCGAGGGCGGTACACCCAATGTCTTCGGTGGAGAGTTGGTGAGCAGCCAGGAACGTATCTATCGGACCCCGGCGGAGGAGTTTGAGTTGAGCCGCATCGCGCTCGCGCCGCACAGCCGATATGCCGGCGACGCGCCTAACGGCCCCAAAGCGCTGCTGGTATTGGATGGGTCGGGCGCGGTGACTTCGGCCGGCAAGTGCTTATCCCTTGGCAGGGGATCTATCGCTTTCGTTCCCTGCGGTACAGAGTTTGTCATGGAGACGCGGGGAGCGGATTTGGTGATCTTCCAGGCTGGCCTTCCGCGCCACGCCCGGGGCGTGGAGTGATTTTCCGCAGCATGTAAAGCTAAACGGCGATCTTCAGGCTTTGGCTAGAAAGGCTTCGACTTCAGCGGCAGAGGGCAGCGAGGGTTGAGCGCCGGCTCGGGTTACTGAGATCGCTGCGGCGGCAGCGGCGAAACGGGCGGCATCAGCAGGTGGTTTTCCCCGCGTGAGGGCAACGGCGAAGGCCGCATTGAAACAGTCCCCGGCCGCAGTGGTGTCGACAACCTTCACGGGAAAGGCGGGAATCTGCTGCGCGGCGCAATCGCGGCCGGCGAGAAAGACTCCCTGCGACCCGAGCTTGAGCGCTACATTCCGCACCCCCATCGCCAGCAATTTTTCGGCGGCGGCAGGGGGATCGATACGGATGCGACCGAGCAGGATTTGCGCCTCGGTTTCGTTCGGTGTGAGCCAGGTGGTGCGGCTGAGCAGAGCTTCCGGCAATGGTATGGCTGGAGCAGGATCCAACATGAGGGGAGTTTTCGCCTCCGCTGCGTGCTCCGCCAGCCGGATGACCGCGGCCAGCGGGGTTTCGAGCTGCACCAGGATCATTTTGGCTTGCTGCACGATCTCCAGGTGGGTATCGATATAGGCGGCCGAAAGCAAACGGTTGGCGCCTGAGACCACAATGATGGAGTTTTCCCCATTGTCCGCCCTCGAGATGTGAGCCACTCCGCAGGGTCCGGCCACGATCTGAAGCGCGTGGGTATCGACGCCGGCGGTCTCCAAGCCAGCCCGCAGCCTCTCGGTAAAAAGGTCCGTGCCGAGAGACGCAATCACGTCTACCGGCGCACCCAGTTTGGCGATGCCTACCGCCTGATTGCCGCCCTTGCCTCCGTTGAATACATCGAAGCTGCTACCCAGAATGGTCTCGCCCGGGGCGGGGAGGCGGCTCGCGCACGCCACCAGGTCAATATTGATGCTACCGACTACCAACAACCTCTTCTCCACGTTCTTCCCTCGCCGGAGGCTACAAGGCCGCCGCTCGAAAGGATATCGCACGGAAGAGATGCTGGAGAGATGTATCAGGAAAGTGGAGGCGCGGGCCGGAATCGAACCAGCATTAAAAGGCTTTGCAGACCTTCCCCTGACCGCTTGGGTTCCGCGCCATTCTGAGTGACTGCCCGCGTTACCGGCAGTCAGTTGCTTGGGTGTGAAGTAACTTTAGATCGATTGTGATGTGGAAAACTACATCGTTTCTGGGGCGTCGTTGACGTTGGTAACCGGAATGTAGTGTCGAAGCACATCCCCCTTCAAAAAAAAGCCATTGCTCTTGCGGATGGGAATAGTAGGTAGTGCCGCGCCCCCGGCGCTCCGTAACCTTGGGTACCCAAACTCCCAGCCCGTATCCGGATTTCCTGCACGAGGCGCCACCAAAATCCGCGTGTGCGGCTTTCGTTAAGGAAAGCCGCACACGCGGATTCGGGTGGCGCCCCGTGCAGGAAATCCGGATACGGGCCTGGTTCTGATCTGTGGCTCAGTTCCCAGTTCTCACGCAGACTCTGTAACGCGGAAAGAAAAGAACAAATCTTGCAGCGGTGGATCAAATCACGAAGCGTGCAACACGTCACTGTTGGTTACGTCACCGCGGTTCAGCGGGCGCATCTTCCACGCCACTCTTGCTTGCCTCCACTTTTCCGATGAGGTGTGCAAATGGGTTGGGCCAAGAAACTTACCACTTCACTTCTATATGCCGGAGCTTCGGCCGGTCTTGCGTTACAGATATCAAACGGCGTGCCATCGAATGTGGACGGGGCGAGCAGTCCGCCGGCGAAAGACCCCGGAGTTCGTGGCGGCGGCGGGAGCGCCGGTGCTCCGCTTTCGACACTCAGCGGGGAAGAGCTGGCATACTTTCAGGATGGCTTAACTCGCTTCATCGCGCGTGATTCTGTCGGCGGGACTATTCCCGGCGAGACCGACTCCGGACTAGGCCCCACTTACAATTCGAATAGCTGCGGGAGCTGCCATGCCCAACCGGCGACTGGCGGGACCAGCCCGAGCACCAACCCGCAGATCGCAGCAGCCACCGTCAATGGCGCAACCAACTCGATCCCGGACTTCCTCTCTGAGAGCGGGCCGGTGCGTGAGGTACGGTTTCCCTTCCTGCTGAACTCCAACGGCCGCTTAAGTCAAACGCCGGACGGTGGCGTTCACGACCTGTTCACCATCAGTGGGCGGAGGGACGCGCCTGGCTGCGACATGGCGCAACCCGACTTTGCCCAGATGCAGCAGCTGGGCAACCTGATCTTTCGCATTCCAACACCGATCTTCGGCGCGGGCTTGATCGAGAATATTCCGGACGCCACGATCTATGCCAACATGGCGGCGAACGCCCAACTGAAACAGAGCCTGGGGATTTCGGGCCATGCCAACACCAGCGGCAACGATGGGACGATCACGCGGTTCGGGTGGAAAGCGCAAGACAAGTCGGTCGAGATATTTGCGGGAGAAGCCTATAACGTGGAAATGGGCGTGACCAACGAGCTCTTTACGCAAGAGCGTTCGCTGCCCCCCGCCTCATGTCTTTTCAACCCGACGCCGGAGGATACGACCAATTTTCCCGCATCTGGCGCGGAGATTCTTAGCGACATTGTGGCCTTTTCGAATTTCATGCGGTTTCTGGCTCCTCCGGCACCATCCAGGGAAGGAATTCCCGGCAATCCTTCTGCTCAATCCGTCGCCGAGGGCAATGCCTTATTCACCCAAGTCCATTGCAACCTGTGCCATACCCCCGCTCTGCAGACAGGTACCTCAGCCTACGCCGGAGGTCTGAGCAATCAAACGGCGGCCCTCTATTCAGACTTGTTGGTGCACCATATGGGGTCTGGACTGGCTGACAACATCTCTCAAGGCACAGCCGGGCCGGATGAGTTCCGCACCGCTCCTTTATGGGGTTTGGGGCAGCGCCTGTTCTTTCTCCATGATGGGCGTGCTGCCTCTTCGAATGGCGGTCTGCTCAAGGCCATCGAGGACCATGCTGGTTCCGGTTCGGAGGCCAACAGCGTGGTCAGTCATTTTCAGCAATTGACTCCTCAGCAGCAACAGGAGCTGCTGAATTTCTTGCGGTCGCTGTAGCGTCTGGGGCAAGAAAAGCTCAGTGCAAAAATTTGGTTCTATCCGCGGGTCCGGAAGACGCGTACTCTTATGCAGATTCGAGACTGCCAGGAGGACGGATGTTCAAGGAAGCGGATAACAGGCGTAGAGGGTTTCTAAAGCTTGCGGCATTCGGCCTGGCGGGATTCGCCACTCCTTCGGCACGAGCTTTGTATCAGGCGCAGCGTGAGACGATCCAGCGGCCGGAAACACCGGAGCGCGCCTTGCAGCTGCTGGTGGAGGGCAACCAGCGCTTTGTGGCCCAAAAACTTATTTCGTTTCAAGAAGACCTGGATATTTTGAAAGTGCACTCCGAGGAGCACCAGGAGCCCTTCGCCGCCGTCCTTTCCTGCGCCGACTCGCGAGTGCCGGTCGAGTTGGTGTTCGACCAGAGTATCGGTCATCTTTTCGTGGTGCGTGTGGCCGGGAATATCGCCACGCCGGACACCATCGCGAGCCTGGAATATGGTGCGGCCGTGTTGGGTGTGAAGGCGATTCTGGCACTCGGACATACCAACTGCGGCGCCGTCAAGGCGACGATAGCAGGCAAGGCAGTACCGGGACAGATCAGCACGCTTTATCAGTACATCCATCCAGCGATCGCCGGGGCCAACGGAGACTATACGACCGCCAGCCGGCAAAATGCCAGTCTGCAAGCGTCGGTGTTACGTGAGACCTCCCCTGTTTTAGCCGATTTGGTAAAGCAGAAGAAGCTGGCCATCCGTGCAGCCATGTACGATGTGGGCAACGGAAAGATGACCATGCTGTAGACTGAGCTGTTTTCTTTGGCGGTTGCTCGACACAACCGCAGCTTTCTCCCATGATCCCGCATGAACAACAAGTGCACCTCAAGCTCTTAGACTGCCGGCCGATAGCTCTAGGGACACGCTGAATTGGGTATAAGCGATGGGCGCAGGAGCTAAAGCGTTTGCGTGAGAACCGGCCGTTCAAGATTGAGTCCCGTAGGGACGGCTGAGAGTACCCGGCGTTTCTCCTGCCCAACACAAAAGTTGTAGCTGTTCACGTCTAGTGGGCAGTCTGGTCGAGTACCACTTTCGAGCTCGTCAAAATAGGACCACTCCTGGACAGCGGTCGTTACGATTAGCCCTGGTATTGAAACGGTCCATGATGATTCATGGCCGTCCCATTGTTGCGCTAACAGGTGCGGTTGCAAATGGCGTGATGCCACCTCAGGCATCTAATGAGTAATGTTACCCTGCCGCCAACCGATATCTTTAGCATGGCGCCGTACGGGATACCTATTCTACGTTCGTGCTTAGTATGCGGCGCGCTTCACGCACAGAAAAGAACTTATAAAGCCCCGTGAAGTGCGAACCAAGGACTGCTTAAATGTGGAATGTATCTCTTTTTGCCTGTAGACGAATCGCGTCCCCGTCCAGCCACAATCTCCGGCCGGTCCTGTCGGCTCTGTTGACAGTTGCCTGTAGCGTGGCGGCGGCGCAGGCGACCCCACCACCCACGACGACGACGCTTGCGCTTTCTTCGTACGATGTGGCGTCACCAGCGGAGGTGACCCTTACCGCTTCGGTGAGCCCCGCGCCATCAGCGGGCACAGTCACCTTCTGCAATGCGTCGGCGGCCTTGTGCGAGGACACAGCTATTTTGGGGAAGGCGCAGCTGGTTGCCGGAAACGCAACCCTCAGAATCATTCCCGGTATCGGGAGCCATGTGTATAAGGCGATCTTCAACGGGACGACGACCGCAGCGACCAGCACTTCCCCCTCGCAAACGTTGACGGTTACGGGGCTCTATGCCACAACGACTGCGATTGCGGCCAGCGGTGGCCCGAGTGGTTACGATCTGACGGCAACCGTCGTCGGGAATGCCAGTCAACCGCCGGTACTGGCCGGAAGTGTAACTTTTCAGGACACAACCGACCACAACCTCCAGCTGGGCGTCGTGCCTTTGGGCACGCCAGTCTTCGCGCAGAGTTATAACCCGGCGCCCGGTTCTCCGGTTCAGACCGGCAACAGTCCTTCCGTCACGGGTGGGGGGGACTTCAACGAGGACGGAATACCGGATCTGGCGATAGAGAACGCGGGAGATAACACGATCAGCATCCTGCTGGGCAATGGAACGGGTGGGTTCACGCTGTTCACAGTTTTAGCTGCAGTCGGAACCCCTCCTTGCACGAGCATCAACGGAGCTCAGTCGAATTGTGCGATTGTGGTGGGAGATTTTAATAACGATGGCCACGCTGACCTGGCCGTAACCAGCCGCGTCGACGGTACAGTTACGGTTCTACTGGGTAACGGAAAGGGCCAATTCGCCCAGGTCAGCGGCCCTCCGACCACCGTGGGGGCGAAGCCACAAGCGCTAAAAATCGGAGACTTCAACAACGACGGAAACCTGGATTTGGTGGTAGCCAATGGCGACGACGACACCTTAAGTATCCTGTTGGGCAATGGAAACGGCACGTTTACCGAAGCCAGTGGTTCCCCCATTAGTTTGGGTCCCGCTGGAGGAGACCTAACTTCCTTTCCATTTTTCATCGCGGTCGCGGATTTCAATTCCGATACCAATGCCGACCTGGCGGTGGTGATGGGCCGGACGAACAATGTGATCCTCCTCGAAGGCAAGGGCGATGGAACGTTTACGCCTTTCGCCAGCTCTCCGATTATCCTTCCCGACGGCAAGGGTTACTGCCCGATCGTCGCGGCGGATTTTAACGGTGACGGCAACGTCGATCTGGCGGTTGCATTCTGGGGCGCGATTGGCGGCAGCACCGGGAACGTGTACGTTCTGTTGGGCAACGGTGATGCAGCGTTCGCACCTTCAAGCCAAGCACCCATTGCGGTGGGAGAGAATCCCTTCGCCATGACCGCCCTGGATTACAACGGTGACGGCATTACTGACCTCGCCGTTGCCAACTCCTATGACGTGAGTCCGTATCCACCCGGCTCGGTGACGCTGCTGAAAGGAAACGAAGCCGGCACCACAGGAAAGGGAGACGGCACCTTCTCGAGCTTCGCGACGATTCCTGTGGGGCCAGTTCCCAACGATATTGTGACGGCAGACTTCAACGGAGATGGCCATCCCGACCTGGCGATCCCCGACTCCGGCGACACTTACACAAGCATCCTGCTGAATACTGTCACGCAAACGGCTACCGCTTCACTGCCGAATGTCGTTCTTGCCGGCGCCGGCACACACGTCGTGATGGCCACCTACCCGGCGAATACCGAGTTCGCGACCAGCTCGGCGACCATCGACCTACAGGGGTTTAGTGTTTCGACCACATTGACGCTGAGCGCCAACCCCACCGAGCAAATGATCACCATGCCGGTGACGTTTACGGCGCAGCTGAGCCCAACTGGATCGGTAGGTCCGACCGGATCGGTCACCTTCTATGATCAAAGCGTCGGCACCCAGATTGGCACGGCGCCCGTGAGCGCGACCGGGCAGGCGGTTCTGACCATCAGCAGCATGGGACCCGGAGTACATAGCATTACCGCCAGCTATGGCGGAGATACCAACTATCCGGCCAGCAGCTCGAATGCGGTGCCGGTCAAAATCGACGAGTTGCGCATCCTTCGGGTAGGAAACAACAACACGACCATCCTGCCCGGCACTACGGTGGTGTATACGCTCCAGGTGCAGCCGCAGGTTGCAACGACATTCCTGTACAGCGTGGGCTTTACGACCAGCGGTCTGCCCGCGGGAGCTACCGCGACCTTCTCTCCCGCGACGCTCGCGCCCGGAGGCGCAACGGCGAATATCACGATGACGGTCAAGACAGCGACGACCGCCTCAAACACACCACCACCCTCTCCCTTTGAGCGTCTGCCGATCGCCCTGGGACTTCTGCTTCCTTTCCTGGGAGCGAAGGCAGTGCGAAGGCGGTTGCGGCAGATTCCCCCATTCCTGGGAGTGGCGCTGTTGGCAGCGCTCAGTCTGACAGCAGTTGCGGGATTGAGCGGATGCTCGGGTGCGGGCCTTTTCGCGGCACGAAAAGTTTCCTCCCCCATCACCGTTATCGCCACCGAAGGAACGGTTCAGCGCACAACGGAGGTGCCCCTTGCGATCCAGTAGGCGGGGTACGCTGCGCAGCGTGGGAGAAGATATGCTTCGATGGCTAACCTTACTGTTTGTGGGGACGATGCTCGGACTGAACGCGCCCGCCCTCCACGGCCAGAACGCGCCGGGAGGGAGAGATTTTTCTTTGCCGCGTGCGGAGGTCTCGCTGGCCTACAGTGCGACAGAGGCGAACGCCGGGCCCGGCCAATGCGGTTGCTTTTTCATGAACGGCGCCAGCGCCGAGGGAAACTTTCGCACCTATCGCGCATATACCACGGTGGTGGATGTAACCGCGGCACATACCGGCCAAATCCATGACACGGGTCAGCCTTTTTCGCTGCTCATGGTGACAGCGGGAGAGCGCCTCAATTTCAGGTTTGGACACCAGCGGGCCGACGGATGGGATTCATACCACAACATCAAGCCCTTCGTACAAGGGTTAGCGGGTTTTGCCCATGGGTTTGATTCCGCTTTTCCCGACAAGGCGGGATTCATTCAACCCTCTGCTAATTCCTTTGCGTTGCTGGTGGGCATTGGGCTCGATTACAAGTACCGGAGACACCTTTCCTTCCGCCTAATCCAGGCCGACTACGGATATACCCGGCTGCCCAACCTCGCCGGCAACGACCAGAACCTGCTGCGGATTTCATCTGGCATCACGATCCATCTTAAGTAATCAGATCGAAGAAACATTTACTGTCTCTCGATCTCTCTCAATCCACTCCCGGATATAGGGCGGGCAGTTGCGAAGCTCCGCGCCGCCCGCTTCGCAGTAAGACAGAAATGTGATCGCGTCCTGGTCCACCAGCCTTATCTCTCTCATGTCGAGTATGAAGTTTCGGCTTCCGGCTTCTGCGGTGAGGACTTCTCGCAGCTCCGCCAAATGCTTCCGTTCTATGCGGCCGCTTACCACCAGGACCACTTGTTCACCCTCGTCTGTTCTTTCAACTTTCCACATGGATACTCTTCCTTCCTGCCCTGTTTCGCTATCAACGCTGTGATGTCTCTGACCCACGTGCCCGAGCTGGATCATCGTGTCCTGACGCCGGCCGGCAATTGTTCCATACGAAGATCGCCAGGGTGAGGATGACAACGCTGATGCCGCTCGAGGCGCAGCTGAGAGCAGCGCAGCACATCATCTGCCATGTCATGTAGATATTCCGCATTGCATTTCTCGTTTTCCGGCAGCCACGTTGCTCGACCGAGCACGCGGGTCAGCTTCCTTGATTGCACCCGGAAGGCCAAACTCAACTCGCTCGAAATAAAAGGGTTATTTCGCTCGGAGATACGGAACACTTCGGGAATTCGCGAAACCTCGTGAAGGGAAGGAAACGTACAGCCAGCTGACAGCTTTCTTCAAAGGGGCTTTATGGGTTATGTTGATCTAATCCAGAAGGCAAAAATGACCCCGGCTTACGAAAGCGAAAACCGTGAGCAGGCTGATACGCGGTCGCGCAAGAGCGAGGCGAATTCCCTCTCTCATGTCGACCTTTCCCCGGTCGCGATCTACCTGCTGGACCAGGATGGAAATTTCATCTCGGCGAACCCCGCGGGTGAAGAACTGTTGCAATCCTCTTCGCACGATATCGCGGGCACAAACATTTCCACTACTTACTTACCCGAGACACTTTCCCGGACGCCCGTCGAACGAGTGGAGACTGGCTTGTTCCGCTTCGAGCGCAGATTCGTGCGCAGGGACGGAACGAGTATCCCGGTAGAGGTTTCCCTCTCCGCGATGCAGCCGGCAGGGCGCCAGGCAGTGATCCAGGATATAAGCGATCGCAAACGCGCAGCGGCCGCTTTCGAGAGCGCTCTCGATGAGGCGAAAAAGTCGGAAGATCAACTCCAACTCGCCCTGAATTCCATCCCTATGATGGTTTGGAGTGATAACAAGGACGGTAAGAACGATTTCTGCAATCAGCGGGTTTTGGAATACTTGGGCGTTTCCGCCGAAGAAGCGGCGAGCTTTGACTGGAAGACTGGCTTGTATCCTGCCGATGCGGAGCGCGTTGCCCAGAAGTGGCAATCGGCCATGGCGACGGGGGAGATGTATGAAGTGGAAAAGCGATTGCGCGTCGCCGATGGGAGCTATCGTTGGTTCCAGACCCGCGCCTTGCCATTTCGCGATCAGCGGGGAAACATTATTCGCTGGTATGGCGTTGATACCGACATCGAAGACCTGAAGCGAGCGGAAGAGCTACTGGCGGAGCACGCCCGGCAGCTGCAACAGGTGATCGATCTCAATCCTTTGCACATGTTTATCTGGGATGCCGATGCCAGCGTTTCCTACGGGAACCGGGCATCGCAGGACTATTTTGGCCCCATTCCATCGATGCCGCCGATGGAGTTTCTCGCGCTGGTGGCTCACCCCGATGAGTTGGAGCAACTGCAGGCAGGCATATCGGAGGCGCTCTTGAGTGGGACACCTTTCGCCATGGAAACGCGCATGCGGAGACACGATGGCGAATACCGTTGGTTCCTGTACCACATCAACCCCTTACGAGACGAGCAGCAACGGATTGTTCGCTGGTGCGGCATGCGGATTGACGTCGACGACCGCAAACGAGGCGAAGACCGAACCCTTAGAGAAAACCTGGTTCTACGCGAAGAAATTGAACAGGTTTCGATGTTTGAGGAGATCGTAGGCACATCTCCGGCCATACAAAAAGTATTGGCGCGCGTTTCCAAGGTTGCGGGAACAGACTCGACGGTTCTGATCACGGGCGAAACCGGTACGGGGAAAGAGCTTATCGCGCGGGCCATCCACAAACGTTCCTCGCGCGCCTCACGCGCCTTTGTGAGCGTGAATTGCGCCGCGATCCCACGCGATTTGATCGCGTCTGAGTTGTTCGGGCACGAGAAGGGAGCCTTCACCGGGGCGCTGCAGCGTCGACTGGGCCGTTTCGAGCTGGCCGACGGGGGAACGCTGTTTCTCGATGAAGTGGGCGAGCTGCCCGCGGAGACTCAGGTCGCGCTATTGCGAGTACTGCAGGAACGGGAGTTTGAGCGCATAGGCGGCGGCCGCCCCATCCGCACCGACGTACGCGTAATCACCGCTACCAATCGCGACTTGCCGGCAGCCATTGCTTCGGGTACCTTTCGCAGCGACCTCTACTATCGCATCCATGTGTTTCCCATCCATACTCCTCCGCTGCGCGAGCGAAGAGAAGACATACGTCTGCTGGTTGAATATTTCATAGACCGCTTCGCCAGTAAGTCAGGAAAGAAGATACGGCGTATCGACAAGAGGAGCCTGGACCGGCTGCAGGCTTATCCCTGGCCGGGCAACATTCGCGAGCTGCAAAATATTATCGAGCGGTCGGTCATCGTGTGCGATACCGAAGATTTTTCAGTGGATGAGAGTTGGCTATCGCACGAACGCCATCCAAGCCGGCCATTAGCCGATGAGCTGGTGACGCAAGAGAAAGAGACCATAGAGGCCGCTCTCGCCCAGACCGGCGGGCGCATCTCAGGACCCGCCGGGGCGGCTGCCCGCCTGGGTATGCCGGCTTCGACTCTGGATTCCAAAATCAAATCGTTAAAAATAAACAAGCGCCAATTTCAAAGTACCTAATGCAAGAGCCTTAGAATTGGCCCCCTCATTGCAACTCAGGCCCAGCCGGCGCTACGGACCATGTTCCACATGGTTTCGTCCAGGGCGTTGTCGATTTGATCGTGCGGTTCGGTTCGGGTATTGGCCAAAGCTGCCCAACACGACCCAGTCGCCGTGCGGACCATGATGGTGGTTGACCCCGGCAAGCTGCCGTTATGCCACATATTTCCCATTCCCACCATCCAGCCTCGAGCATACTTCGCCGCCGAGGTAGCTGGAAATGCGGGGCTGGGAGTAGTCATTAGACGGACTGTTTCCGGTTTCAGAAGGCTGGGGATGGACCCCGATCCACCCACGTGGTCCAGAAATTGAACCAGGGCCGAGGGAGTGGCCAGCCATCCAGCATCGGAATCCATGCGGGCGACGTTCATCTTGTAAGGGTCCTCGTTGTACTGCCCGAAGTAAACGACTTCGTTAGGGGCACGCTGCTTTAACGTGTTGCCGGCAATGCGCATATCAGTGATGCCAGAAGGCGCGAGTATCGTGCTTTGGACGTAGTCCGCATAGGGCTGACCACTGACCTGCTCGATGACCCGGCCGAGCAGGCAATATCCGAAGTTGGAGTAAGCCCAGTGCTGCCCCGGGGGAGAGGTAAGCGGCAGGTTCTCCAGAGTCCAGCCAATCAGCTTGGCCTGGTCCCACGAATTAAACCGGAACATGGGGTCGGTCGAGTCGTCCGGCCAGCCGCCGCAGGTGTGGGTCAGAAGATTGTCCACCGTAATGTCAGTTACATATTGCTTGTAGGGGGTCTTGCCGTACTTAGTCCCCAGGATGCCGGATGTCCCGAAGACTTTGTCGGTAAGATTCAGTTTTCCTTGCTCGATGAGAGTAAAAATGGTCACCGCGGTGATCGGCTTGGTTACGCTTGCGATGCGGAAGAGGCTCGACATGTTTGCCGGGCCCATATCTTTTTCCTTACCGACCGCGAACCCCTGGTTGAAGCCAAACCCCTGGTCGAAGACGAATTGCCCATTGCGCGCGATGGCGACAGAAAGTGCGGGCACATTGAAACTTCTCTTGAAGCCGGCCGCAAGGCGCCCCATTTCTCCGCGCTCCATCCCTGTTAGCTGATTGCCCTGCGCCGAACCAAGCCCCTGCATGGGGAAATCAATCATCCCCACCGCAGCCGCGCCCAATAAATTCCTAAGCAACACACGTCTACTCAACATAGCTCCGCACCTTTCTGTCATGGATGGCAATCAGTCGGCACGCCTTGCCTGCCATGTTCCGTGCCGCCCGCGGATGCCGAAGTTCCCTTCCATCGTGTTGCCATCAATCATGCCGCGGAAAGTCAGGACGTTCCGCGTCTTGGTTCTGAACAGGATGTGACGGACGTTCACGGTGCCTTCGATCCCTCCAGACTGGTACGGACCCTTGAAATGCCCCGTGAGCGTGCTGCCATTCTGTATCAGGGTGACGGTGTGGGTTCCGGTCTTTCCATCGTCACCCTTGGTGTAGATGAGCCAGTTGCCTGAAACATCCGCCGGCGGCCTATCCTGGGGTAGTTGCTGGGCGACAGCCGCATTGCCTACGATCAGCAATAAGAGACCCAAGAAGGCGTGCAAGATCTGCTTGTTGTTCTTCATGAAATTCTCCAGTAAGAAGACGCGCTGGACGCAAGCTACTCGGCTTGCGTCCAGCCGTCTGTTGGGTTGTATTGATTGATGGCTTCCATCCCATCCGTTGTCTGTGGACCCAGGTCCTGCTGGTACACGACGCCGTCGCGGCCCAGGCTAAACGTCACTATGCCCGAGTGTTGATAATTGACGGGGCTGGCGAAGATCGTGAATCCGCCCTGCGCGGTAAGAATGCGGAACGAGTATCCATTAAATACGGCGGATTTGCTGGGGGCTCCGGCGGCAAAGATGCCCTTGGCAAACTGATTCACTTTGCCCATGGGGCTGTCAGCCTGACCTTCGGCGACCTCCCAATAAAGCCCATCGTGCTGACCAGGCGTGCTGATGATGGTATCGGTGTACTTATGCGTAGCCCGGTGATAAATCTCCTCGGCATTCGCGATGAGTCTGCATGCATCCATAGCCGTGAGCTCATTGCTTCCAATGCGGCGCGCCCGAAGTTCTTCGTCCCCGGCTTTGGCGTCGAAATACCAGCGCGAGGAACCATCCTGAGCCAGAGGAATGGGGAAGGGATAGTTGTCGGCTCCGACATAAAGCACCTGGCTCCCATCCGTCATCGCCACCCACCGATTCATCCGATCATACTTTCTGGCGAAAGTCTCAGTGGCGGTCGCATCTTCTGTCGGATCTCCTGAACTTACCAGCGTCTTCGCCTTGGGTCCGAGGACCTGGGTGATGGTCTTGTCATCTTTGGCCCGCATTGCCGTTTGCAGCGCCTGCCCTGCTTCCGCCGGCGTGGCAAAGGTTTTCTGGGATGTTTCGGTCGCGGTGTTCGTTTGTTTCTTCGAGCAGCCGAGGATGAAAACGACCGCCAACATAACCAGCGCAGCCAGATGGTAATACTGGTGCGTAGTTGAGCTCTTCCGTTGCGAATGCATGTCTTTATATTCCTTTCGATTGGGATTGATGTAAGGCAAGCTGCGGGGGCGCTTAGCGCAGTTTCGCAATTACTGTGGCCTGATAAAGATCGCGAGGTGCCCGGATTTCCTGTGAAGCTTGTTGGCGCTGATGAACTCCATGCGGCTTTCCTTAATGAAAGCCGCACACGCGGCCGTTGCTTGGTGCCGCGTACAGGAAATCGGGGTGTGGTTTTCCTTGGGAAAAACCACGAAAAGGCCTGTAGCTTCGGTCTACACCAATTGCGAAACTGCTTTAGCGCCCTCCCCTACCATGTTGATCATCGCCACGCTGCTGGTGTTGCGGGCGTTGTTGATTGACATGTTGCTGGCGCTGCTGGCCCGCACGCTGTTGACGTTGATAGGCTGCCGGATGCATGCTGGCGCGGCCACGATTAGCCTCAGCACGAGCCTGGTTACCATTGCCGCTCATTGCAGAACGGGGCCGCTGGCTTCCAAATGAGTCGGCACGATTGCTGTCACCGGGCTGATGCTGAACGCCTCCGTTGCCTCCAATCAGGCCGTGGTTTCCATTTCGCCCCCCGTTGGGCACATTCGGCCGGTTGCCGTTATCTCTGTTGTTGGCTTCGTTGCCGTTGTTGCGGTTGCCATTGTTGTTGTTTCTGTTACCGTTGTTGTTATTGTTGTTGCTGTTCCGATTGATGGTGGTCTTGTTGATGTAAGTGTTGTTATTGAAGTTGATGTTTCCACCGCCACCCCCACCTCCCCAATTCATTCCCCAGGCACCGAAGCCCCACCCGCCACCGAAGCCGCCGGCGACAAAGCCGCCCCCGCCGATCACTGCCCCAATGGCTACGCCCGCGCCGAAGGAAACGCCGGCCGCGACAGCAACGGGCGGTGTATAAGCCGGCACGATTAAGGGGGCGCCGTAGACAACCGCCGGATTATATTGCGGAACATAGACGACGTTACTGTTGGCTGGTTCAATAACAATTGTTTGCGCGCTCTGCCTAACCACCTTGATCTGAGGCGAGGACTGCAGTGTGCCCGCGGCCTGCGCCCTGGCGCGCATGACCTGTACCGCGGTCATCACGTCCGACTGCTGATTGGTGAAGGCCTGCCCCAGGTTGGACGTCCAGGACAGATTCTTCGCCAGATCGTGAAGGACGGAGGGAAACTGGGTCAGCGCCTTCACACTCGGATCCCACGACTGTTGGTCCACTGCCTCGGTGAGTGCGGTTCCCTGCAGATTCTGATTCTGTCCCAGCCAGTCATCCGCAAATGCCACCTCGTCGGCATAGCAGGCGGCGGCAAGAACCTGAGCCACCAATGCATCCGGGTAGAGTGCGATGGGTGCAACCAAAGAGTCCAGTTGATCGTTGGTCAGCGGTGCAACTGCCGGCGCGGCGGTGGATGAAGATTGAGGGCTGGTCTGGGCGGGCACTCCCTGAACAAGCAGAATCGCGCACAACGAGATTGAAAGGGCTTGATGGATCGTCCTGGGAATCATCTGCGTCTCCGGATTTCAAAAGTGGCGATGTGAGCTTTGGCTTTTCCCGAACTCATATCTATGCACTTCTAAGTGCAAGCCGGTGGCCAAACGTAAACCGATGAGAGAGAAGGGTTTAAGGTATGCGCAGTTCCCGGCTTGCCCGGGAATTCACGAAACTTCGTGATGAAGGGTTACAAAGTCAGGTCAGAGGGGGATCACTGCGGCGGCGAAGCTTGCCTGATTTAAAAGTTGAAGACGGCCTGAAGAAAGAGACTGCGGTTGCCGGCTGTGGAGGCGCCAAAGAATCCGCCCGCCAGGGACTGCGATTCGCTGAAGAATGGCGATGAAAGCGTCCCGTTCGGCGTTCCCAGGTTCTGATGGTTTAACAGGTTGGTCGCGTAAGCGGTGAGATTGAGGTTGTACCTGTGCGAAGTGGTCTGATCCAAACGCCCAGGTCCGCCGCGGCTTCCGCTAAGACCGCCGGGGCCGATTCCGCCGCGTCCGCCGCGGGGTCCGCCGCCACCGCCGCCGTTTGCAGCGCGACTTCTTTCTACCTTGGGGCCAACGCCAATCACTTTGCTTACGCGCATGTTCAAGCTGGCATTCGAGGGCCCGGTGCCGATGCCAAAGGGAACAATCTTTTCGCTGGTGCCGAAGGGGTTCGTATTCAAGCAGCCATACTTTGTATTCACGACGTCAGCTTCGCTGCAGCTCGCCGCAAACGTCGGCCGGGCGTTGAACTGGTTGTTCCGGGTGAGATCACTGCCGATGGTCACGTTGTACGGGGTTCCGGAGTTGTAGGCGAAAAAAGGAGTCAGCGAGAAACCGTAGGGCGCGGAGAAGTTCCCCAGGATCACGAAGCGGTTGTGGACATCAAAGCTGGTTCGTCCATAGTCAAGCCCTGGATCCTGAGCAACGGAAGGAGTGTAGGTGACTCCATTGGTATCGGCTTTCGCGGTAGTGTACGTATAGAAGGTGAAGAAGCTGAACCTCGGGTAACTGGCCCGGCCGGAAACGATGATTTGGTCTTGCCGGTAAACGCCCCCGGACTGATACTGCAGGTTGTTCTCTTGCGCGGCTGGGAGCGGGGTGTCGGGATAGATGCCGAGATCCGCGGTGGCAAACTCCGGAGCTCCGATATTGTTGGTTAGGTATTGGTGCACACCTCGTCCGTAAAGATAAGTCACATTCCCGGTGATCCTCTTGGCCAACTGACGATCAAGGCCCACGGCCGCCTGGAGGTCTGTGGCGGCATGGAAATGCGGGTCGATGGTGTAGAGCGTCTGCGCTGTGTTCGCACTCGCTACCGCAACCGGATTGACCGGGAACGCCGGGTCAGTGATGGTGGAAACCATCTGGTTGATTCCGTTCTGATGGATGGCCTGGATCACATAGGGCGTGCCTGCGTTGGAGCCGAAGCTATTGGGCACAGTAAACCGCTGGTAAAACCAGCCATACCCTCCGCGCAGCACAGTCTTCGGCGCGTGCTTTGCATCGCTGTGCCCAAGGGCGTAGGCAAACGATAGCCGCGGCGCCCAGTCGCTCTTATCGTTGATTCGGTTCTGCGTTTCCCAACGCAGTCCGTAGCTGAAGGTGAAGCGCTCGTTTACTTTCCAGTCGTCCTGGTAAAAGAGCGCAGCATCAAACAGAATAGCGCGCGCAGTGTATTGATTGACTAACGTCACCTGGTAGGTCTGCGGGGTCCGGTTAAGATAAGCAGTTAAAGACTGAAAAGTGTACTGGCCGTTGGTGCCCCCGTTGGTGAAGTTGGCGTCGCGATAGGCTCGCACGCGGGCGCCGAAATTCAACGAATGGTTGCCCTCGGAAGCCGCGAAGTAGTTCTGCAATTCATAAATATCCTGGTTGTCGCGTACGATTCCACCGTTGTTGCCCCCGTCTACAAAGGAGCCCTGTACCGAAATCGTGGGTGAAACGTTTTGGGCGATGTCCTGATAGCGAAACCGGCGGTATTGAAAACGGATGTCATCGACGACGTTCTTGCTCAGCACCAGGCTGTCACTCGCCTGCAACGTGTTCTCAATGCTTTGTATGTTCGTGGCCTGGGTAGGAAGGGCCAAGGGACCGACACCTCCGTTGGTGGTGACCGCGCGATAAAAATCGTAACGAAGGGTCAAGGTATTCGATTGGCCAAGCTGCAGGTCCAGCCGCGGACTGACGTCGAGGCGCGAACTGGGGTTGGGGTAGGCTTCATTCAAATGCGTTCCGTTGGGATCTTCCGGCGTGACGCTGGCCGGATCGACTGCATCAACCACACTCACATTCTGGGTGTTGCGCCCGAAGGCACTCACGAAATAGGACGCGGTTTTGGAGAGCGGACCACCTACGCTCCCCTGCAGGTTATAGGAGTAGTAGGGCGGTTCCGGGGTCTGAAGGATGGGGTTTCGTGAGTTAAAGGAGGAGTCATTACCGCGGGCTTCGATCTGACCGTGCACCTTATCCGTGCCGGGCTTGGTGAGGATCTCGATCCGTCCGTAACCGAGACGATCAAACTCGGCAGAGAATGGGTTCTGGTTGATACGAATCTCACGGATAGAAGACTTTGGCGGGATTTGTCCCCCGGTAAAGCCGTCGATGTAGATCTCGCCCCCGTTGGGACCAGCAGCTGGTCCAGCAAGAGCTTGCAGTTGGCTCTCCAGTTCATCGGGATCGTCGGAAAGAGCATCGAGGTCTTTACCCTTGAGCACCACGGCGTTGGCATTTTGATCCGGACTCGTATCCACCGTTGGCGCTTCGGCCTCGACCTGCACCTGCTGCTGCTCCATCTGAATTTGCATCGCGATGTTCAGCGTCCTGGTCTGCCCGGGGGTGACAGTGACTGTGGACGTGAAGGGGGCGAATCCCGCCGTTGTGGCGTTCACGGTGTAAACGCCGGCAGGCAATCCCCGCACTTGGTACGAACCCGTAGCATCCGAGACGGCGCTGGCGGCTTTTCCTGAAGCCGAGGTGACGGTGACTTGTGCCTGCGGGATGACCGCGCCGGTTGGATCCAAAACCCGGCCCTTGAGTGTGGCGGTTGCCCCTTGACCTAAAAGCATCGTCGGCGCCGTGAGGGCGCCCAGCAGGGCCGCAATCAGGATCAACTTTGAAGGTTTCATCATTCCAGTAAAGCTGAACCCGGGAAGATTCCCGGGACGGGACAAAAGACGTCGCAGCTTTATGACATTGACGCGCCGGCCGCGTTGTAAGTTTCTCGGGACTATTAACCCAAGTCTCGCGAACGTCGACCAGTTAGACACCTGTTGCAGGCGAAGGCAAGGGCTTACGAAAGTTCTATTTAGCAAAGAAACGGTAGCGAATATTCCAGTTTCCCGTCCCGCCGGGTTGGACATTCACGTGGATGTAAGCTTCCGGGCAAATGGTTGTGTGGATCGACCAGAAATTAAGCTGCGCGATGGGAGAGTCGGAGGTTTGCTCGACCCCGACGCCGGTCTTACGATTCTCAACCGTTAAATCGTAATCGGCCGGGCTATTTGAATACCCTGTCAGATAGCTGGTAACGGCCTGCCTTGGCCCAGTGCCCAGTTCTTGCAGGTAGACAATATCTTTGCCGTCGATCTTGGCGCGTGGCTCCAGTGGTCGTTGTGCCTGAGGCTCAAAGGGGAAATGAACGGTCATTCCGGGGCCTGTCGGAGCACCGTCGAGCATGAAGAAGTCATGGTCGTAGACTTCTGTGTCGATCGCCTTGGTACCGGTATTTTTGATGTGGTGCTCGAGTATAAGAACCGGCTGGTGTTTATCGAGCTTCAACGTCTTTTCATACACGTATGCGTAGCCCAGGGGCGATTGCAGGGTTTGGGTAAAGGTCACCTGGTCCTTCTTGACACGAACCTTCCATTTCCCCAGGTCCACTATGGGATAGCGGAAACCAAACTTATAGGGCGAATCATCTACCTTGCGGAGAACACCGACTCCCGGCTTGATGAACAGCTCGCCGGGTTTCGCTTCGTTGTAATTGATCGAGCTGAGACCGTCGCTTGATCGGAATTCTTCTACCGGCCCGGCGATCGCATCGTTGATCAAGGGATCGTAGTGACTGAACCAAATCCCAAAATACGTGTGGCCTTTATACGTGAGGCAAGGAACGACTCCCGACCAATCGAAGCGCGTCGAGCGATAGTAACCCTTCTGGGCATCGGGCAGATAAACAACTGCCTGGACCGATCCATTCGAAAGGACAGCTTTGGGAAAATCGCTGTGAATGAAAGAGGCGCAGGGGGAAGAAGAGTCTTTATCAACCTGGGCTTCTGCCGCGGGAAGCGCGACCACAGAAAGAAGCAGGGCGGCCAGAACCAGAAACCTTGTGTTACTTGATTGCAATGCAATCTCCCTCAGCAGATCTGTTGTGGTGTTCCATCGTAAACCTAGGGAAGAGCAAAGGCGACGTACACGCCACCTGACGGCTTCTTGCTGGTTTGGCCTCCACTAGCGGCAATCACAACATATTGTTTGCCGTTCACCATGTAGGTCGCAGGGGTGGCCAGACCGGCGAAAGGTAGTTGCGTTTCCCACAGCAGCTTTCCCGTGTGGCTGTCATAGGCGCGAAATTTCTCGTCGAAAACAGTGGCCCCAATAAACAGGAGACCTCCCGCGGTGACGACGGGGCCACCGTAGTTATCCGAGCCGGTGTTGCCCATGCCTTTAGCGGCCAGCTCAGGGTATTCCCCGAATGGAATCTTCCATAGATACTTGCCGGTGTTCATGTCGATCGCGCTGAGAGTGCCCCACGGTGGCGCTGTTGCCGGATAATTCTCAGGATCAAGAAATCGACGAAAGGCAATCGTCTTATAGGGCATGTCGTTCTTGGCGCCGTTGTCAGCTGCCTCCGCGGCTACCGGATCGGCAGAGGGACGCCGCCGCTGCTGCTGCTGCGGAGCCCTGGTCAGGTAGTGCACAAGCGGCCTCGACCTGCTCGTTACTCAAGTTATTAAAGGGCGGCATGCGACCTTTGCCGGAACGGATGGTGGCGGCAATCTCCTGGTCGGTGAGGATGCCCTCAATTCCACGCAAGGCAGGAACGGCGGGCGGCGAGCCGGCCCGGTTGATGCCGTGGCACATGCTGCATTGGTTCTGATAGATCTTTTCACCCAAGCTCCCCGGCGGCGGAGGAACCGTCAGGCCGACCAGCCATGCGGTGTCGTTGGCATTGACGTAAAACACTCCGGTCGTTGGATCGACGGCGGGGCCGCCCCATTCGCCTCCGCCGGCAAATCCTGGCATGTCGATGGTCAGCTTGTCGACACTGGGGGGAATGAATTGGCCGCCGGCGATAAATGTTTTGAACTGCTTGAGCGCCCATGCGTGCGCTTCCGGTGTGCGGTTGGTCAACGTATCTTCGGTAACCGTCTGGTGGGTATATGGCTCAGGGGCAGTGGGTAGCCATTGCGTGGGCGAAGTGACTTCGCCCGGGACGTTACTGGCTGGGTAGGTCGACTCCTTGAGGGGGAAGAGCGGCTTCCCTGTCGTGCGATCGAGAAGGAAGACAAAACCCGACTTGGTTGTCTGGGCGATGGCGTCCACGCGTTTGCCGTCCCGCGTGACCGTCACCAGGGCCGGAGGCGCCGGAAAATCGCGGTCCCAAAGATCGTGATGCACTCCCTGAAAATGCCAGATGCGTTTGCCGGTCTCCGCGTCGAGCGCGAGCAGCGTATCGGCAAAAAGATCGTTGCCCACGCGATCGCCGCCATAGAAGTCGAAGACCGCAGAACCGGTGGGCACATACACGATGCCGCGCTTGATATCGATCGTCATGCCCGCCCAATTGTTCGCGGCGCCGGCATTCTTCCAGGCGTCTTTGGGCCAGGTGTCATAGCCGAACTCGCCCGGATGAGGGATGGTGTGAAACGTCCAGCGCACGGCGCCGGTGCGCACATCGTAGGCGCGGATATCCCCCGGGGGCGCAGGATGGGTCTCAGGATCTTGTCCGCCCACGATGATCAGATCCTTGTAGACGATTCCTGGCGTGGTGAGCGATACGGACTGCTCCTGGTAAGGTTCGCGCAGGCCCTTGCGCAGATCGATGGATCCGTTCTCGCCGAAAGTCGGAATCGGCTTGCCGGTAGTCGCGTCCAACGCAAAGAGAAGGTTGCGCAGAGGAACAAAGATACGGCTCTCATGGCCGTCGGTCCAGTAAGAGACGCCGCGCGAGCGTGCAAAGCCTGGAACCGTTGCATCCCACTTCCAAAGCAGTTTGCCCGATGCTGCATCGAGGGCAATGACCCCATGCGACGGGGTGCAGGTGTAGAGCACCTTGCCGACAATGATGGGCGATGCTTCCAGATCTCCGCCCTGTTCTCCGGTGTCATACTTCCACGCCACGACCAGATCTTTCACATTGCTGCGATTGATCTGCGACAGGCTGGAGTAGTGATCCTGCGCATCCTGACCGCCATAGACCGGCCAGTCAGCTTGTTGTCCCGGCGCAGCTGCACCGGCGTATAAGGTGAAAGAACCGGAGATGCATACACCCAAGGTGATCGATGCGATTGCCCGTATTCTGCTCATGCTGGAGGTATGCTCTACGCCCTGGCTTCCGCCTGCGCCCGATTCTTCAATGCTTTCATATACGCGAAGCCGTAGGCCTGTTCTGGATTGTGTCCGCCTACGACTTCGGGCGTGTGGTCGAGAATCACGATGCCGTCAAACTTCACTTCAACGAGCGCGGTCATGATTTTGGACATGTCGTAATATCCATTGTCCATGAAGGTCTCGATGAAGTGCGGCAGGGGCGCGCTGACATTGCGGAAATGGATCTTCCAGATTTTCTCCGGGCCGAAGTAGCGGATCATCTGCGCCGGGTCTTTATGCATGAGCGCAGGCCCACCTTCGTTCCAGCATCCACAACATAGACAGATGCCGACGTTGGGACTGTTGGCGATCTCCATGGCTCGCTTATAGCCTTCGAAATTGGCGAAGATGCAGCGTGGAACGCCGGCCAGAATGGGCTCCGGCGGATCATCGGGATGAATACCGATGCGGACACTGTTCTCTTCCGCCACTGGCGCAACCTGCTTAATGAAGTAGGTGTAGTTCTCCCAAATCTCATCTTTGGAAAACACGCGGCCGTTGGAAAGCGGCTCATAGAACTTCTTATCTCCCCAAACGCCCACCTTGTTGGGGCTGGCCATATCAAATTCTCTGGCGGAAGCGCCGCGTATCGTGGCTCTTCCGCTACTCCAAATGCCATTGCCCATGTGGGCGTAGGTGGTGTAGTAAATGCCAGCCTGGCCCAGGTTGCGAATGTATTGCTTGTATTCCTCGATCTTCTGATCGCGGCCGGGCAGATTGAGCGTGACCTCAGACATGTTGTGCACGCTCGAATTGCCGATGTTCCACACCGTGATGCCTGCATCCGCATAGCGCTTCTTGATCTGCATGAAGCCTTCCGCGGTCCTCAGGTCGGGGGTGGAAGCCACACTGACGTACTCAGCGCCTATCTGCTTGAGAAAAAGCAGATCATCGTCGCTGGGCTTGGCCGAAGTTTGCGCACATAATTTGATGCCTGGAGCGCTCTGGTGCACGGTCGCTGAGGCGGTACGTGTCGACGCAAAAACACCGGCGGCGCCCAGGGCGCCTCCGACAGCCAGCTTGACGAACTCTCTTCGATCGGGGGTAAAAGCGGTATTCGTTGTGTGTGGTGTTCCTAGGTCTGTTTCGTTGTTTCCCATGTCACCTGTCCTTAGAAAGAAAGCCGCAGAGAAGGTTAAAAGCTTCGGCGCGAAACTGCAAATAAGGTTGGTTCGTTGGCACCAAGGCATTTGTGTGGAGAAGGAGTGCACCCAGGATTCCACCGAATTTCCTGTGGAGCTGCTCTAGACAGGTCTGCGTATGCGGCTTTCTTCACGGAAAGCCGCATGAGGCTCATTGATTCCAACAAGCTCCACAGGAAATCCGGGTCCATCCTGGGATATTTTCAGTCGTCCCTGACGGGACTGGTTCGTCCTTTCAAATCCTACCCAGGACTTGCGTCCTGGGCTATTTTCAGCCGGAGCTGTCCATATTAGCCGACGAGCGGCCTTTTTGACGGCACAACTTGCTGAATACGTTGAAGAGAACGCGGGCAAACCGAAACCGGGTTGGTTGGTGACGGTGGGAGCCCCCTGCTTCAGCAGGGGGAGCGAACGCTTCAGCGTCGCGGAAAGAGTCGCACTTCGATCAATCGGGCCCGTGGACGGGACGCTGATCCAGGCTTGGGCGGCGGCCCGGAGCTTTAAGGAGAAGAGCGATCCACCGAAGCCGGGAGCGGGTTCCGGACACGGTGGCGAAGTGCTGCTGCGGGACAAGGTGGAATCGACGACGGACCCTGAGGCACGACTCTTTAAGAAGGCCACGGCGGACAAGAGTGTTCCCAGCTATCAGGGTCATGTGGTGATGGAGAACCGCAACGGGCTAGTGGTAGGGCGGAGGCCAGCCAGTCGGCTACCAATGCCGAGCGTGAGGTAGCCGTTGACTTGCTGGATCAAGTGTTGGTTCCCGCGCAACAACGCAGTCCGGAGCAGCAGGTCACCTTGGGGGCAGATACCCAGTACCAGGACGAGAAGTTCATCGACGCCCTGCGCCAACGCGCGGTAGCCCCGCACGTTTCTGAGTATGTGAAGGGCAATTTGGGCAAGAATAGCTTGCATGAAGCAGAGCGTTCCGACCCGCGCCGCTCCATCAGTCAGCAAAAGCGCAAGCTGATCGAGCGGGTCTTTGGCTGGAGTAAATTAGACCGGCCGCTTCGCCAGGTGAAGCTCCGCGGACTCCAGCGAGTGGACTGGTTCTTCCGCTTGACCATCGTCGCCTATAACTTGGTACGCATGAGGAGGCTGATTCCGTTTTCCGCGTAGGCCCACCAGGGCCGACGTGTCTCTGCAGGGCTGAAAACAGCGCCTGCAGAGAGAAAAAACACCCTCAAAAGCACCAAAACGATCGAAAAAATGTCGTTCCAAAGGCTTAGCTCAGAAACTTGCCGGGTTTTTCCGCAGCCTGTTTTAGCCCCGGCTTCAAAACCCCGCGGCTAAAGCCGGAGGAGATTAGTCCTGCGCGAGCCGCTCGGCTTGATCGGGTAGGAGGCAGGGTCACCCCTGCCGTCCTCCCACACCACCGGACATGCGGTTCCGCATCCGGCGGTTCATGAAACAGACGAGAAGCGCTGCCGAGTTTCCAGCAGCGAAACCAGCCCCATACGGTCGAACCAGGACTTGGGATAGGCTCGGTTCATGTGCGAGGCGCCGCCATTCCACCATGGACCGTGCCGATTGGTGGCCGACTGCCACGCTCGCTCGTTGCTTATCCCAGCCTTCATCAGATTCCGAGCCCGTCGGTAAACACGCTTCCATTGCCGCCAGAGCAGGGTCCGCAACTTGTGCCTGAGCCAGCCATCGAGTTCTTCCAGCACGCCCTTGACTTCGGTGAGCCGGAAGTAAACCACCCATCCCCGTAAAACGGGATTGAGCCGCTCGATGACTTGTTGCAAGCTGCTGCTGCGAACTGCCCGCATCGTCTGGCGGATCTTCTCCACCAAACGCTTACGGCTTTGGGGCGCTATCTTTAGCTTGGGTTTCTTATGCCACGTCACGCTGTAGCCAAGGAACTTCCGCTCCCACGGTCTCGCCACTGCGCTCTTGGACGCATTAACTTGCAACTTCAGTCTCCGGTCCAGAAACGCCGTAATTGCCTGCATCGCCCGCTCTCCTGCACGCTTGCTTCCAACGTAGATGTTGCAGTCATCCGCATAACGGCAGAAGCTCAGCCTGCGCCGCTCCAGTTCCCGGTCAAGATCGTCAAGCAGGATATTCGATAACAGTGGGGACAGAGGACCGCCTTGAGGCGTACCCTCCGTCCGCATGCTCGCTATCCCACCTTCCATCATGCCCGCTTCCAGATAACGCCGGATCAGCTTCAATACCCGTTCATCTTCCACCTTGCGCGCCACCCGTGCCATCAGCACGTCGTGGTTTACTCGGTCGAAGAATTTCTCCAAGTCCAGATCTACGGTCCATCGCTTACCTGCCGCAACATAGCCTTGCGCCGCTTGCACGGCTTGATGCGCGTTGCGACCGGGACGGAAGCCGAAGCTGGACTCGGAAAACTCCGGGTCGAACAGCGGTTGCAGTACCTGATTCAGTGCCTGTTGAATCAGACGATCCGCCAAGGTGGGCACGCCCAGGATTCTTACCCCGCCTTGCGGCTTCGGTATTTCCACCTTGCGCACCCTCTCCGGCTGATACACGCCTGACAACAGATCCTGTTTTACCCTCGTCCAGTGCCGCTGAAGCCATGGCTTAAACTCGGAGACCGTAAGCCCATCGACTCCCGGTGCTCCTTGGTTCTTCACCACTCGTTCATAGGCACTCAACAGGTTGCTGCGTTCCACTACGGCTTCCATCAGCCGAAATGCCTCCGGTTTCGGTCCCCCAACAGCCGCCGTGCCAGACTCAGCACCAAGTTCGGCCCGAGACAGGTTCCGCCCGTCTCCCTCCGCACTGGCCATACTTGCGTATGCTTCTGCTTCCCCGTCTCGCATCGAGATCTGCTTTCCTACTCCCGTGTTTCACGTTTGGCCCTTTACTCCACTTGCGCGAAGCTACTATGGCCGCTGCTGACTTCTGGCGGCTCATCCCAGCGCCTCACGACGCCGGTAGACCAAAGGCAAACCGCCAGACCTCCCCGGGTATTACGCACTCACCTTCGCGCTTATGCCTGTCGGATCTACGTCACGGCGTTCCGTGCAAGTACTGGGCTTTGCGAAGATTTGCCCGCTCACCCCGCCGTGCCGCCTCTATCCGCTGCCTGTTCGTCAGGCCAGCGCTTTGCCTACAGCTTCCTTCAGATTCCACCTCGCGATGGACACCCTTGCCGTTCAGCTAACACTTCCCCTTGCCGGGTGTGTAGAGGACTTACACCTCCAAGTGAACGCGCCCTGCCGGGCGCACAAAAACGAGCTCCCCCGCATGAATGCGGGGGCTCCCACCTTGGACAAGTCTGACTTTCAGTTGCCACTGCGGGGCTGTTACGTTGACGTCTCAGGATTGATTTCGCTCTGTTCCGATTCAGTCTCCGGGCTTGAGGCGCGATCGAGAGCTTAGGCTTCATCAACACATGGGCCCTGGCCAGAAGAGACTTTGTGTACGATGGTGAACGATATGCCTCTCCAACGTGTTCTAAGATTCCTTGCGTTGCTCGCCGGACTGGGCGGCAGCGCATTCCTGCCGTTCTGGGCAATGGCGCAGTCGTCCACCGAGCCGACGGCAGCCCACAGCCCTGAGTCCCTGGCTGAGGTCTGGCAGAAGGCAAGCGCAAAGTATGATGCCCCTCGCAACGCAATTCTGGCGGACGTCGAGCGCGGGGCTAACCAGGGTCCGTTCCGTCCGGACTGGAATTCATTGTCGCAATACCGAGTCCCTGACTGGTACCGGGATGCGAAGTTCGGAATCTTCATTCACTGGGGCGTGTATTCCGTCCCCGCGTTCGGGAGCGAATGGTATCCGCGCCAGATGTATCTCGCCGGATCGGCCGAGAACCAGCACCACGTGAGCGTGTATGGTCCGGTGACAAAATTCGGGTATAAGGACTTCATCCCCCTGTTCAAGGCGCAGCATTATGATCCACAAGCCTGGGCGCACCTCTTCAAGGAATCAGGCGCACGATACGTGGTGCCGGTTTTCGAGCACCATGACGGTTTTCAAATGTACGACAGCAATCTGTCGGACTGGACCGCCGTCAAGATGGGCCCGCACCGTGACCTGGTTGGCGATTTGGAGAAGGCAACCCGCGCCGAGGGGCTTTACTTTGGAGCTTCGTCGCATCGCATCGAGCACGATTGGTTCATGGACGGCGGGCGCAGCATTCCCTCCGACGTGAATGATCCGCAATATGCCGCCTTCTACGGGCCCGCCGAGCAACAGTTAGAGGACAAAACGGGAGGGAGCAATCTGCAGGATGACTGGACCTATGTCAGCCCCGCGTATGCCAACGATTGGCTTGCCCGGGATGCGGAGATTGTCCAAAAATACCACCCCGATATCATCTTTTTCGACTGGTGGATTGGGCAACCCTATGTACGGCCTTATTTAGCCAAGTTTGCTGCTTACTATTACAACGAATCGAGCCGACGTGGACCGGTCGGCATCATCACTTACAAATGGGTAGATATGCAAAAGGATTCGGGTGTGCTCGATATCGAACGGGGTCAACTCGACCAATTGTTCGACCGCGTTTGGCAGACCGATACCTCGGTCAGCAACAAGTCGTGGGGATATATTGAGCACGACACCTACAAGACACCGGCATTCATTGTGCATGAACTCGTCGACGTAGTGAGCAAGAATGGCAACCTGCTGTTGAATATCGGGCCGCGTTCCGACGGCACCATTCCAGACGAAGTACAACAGGTGCTGCTGGGTGTGGGCGGCTGGCTGAAGGTCAACGGCGAAGCGATCTACGGAACCCGGCCCTGGATCAGCTACGGCGAAGGACCCACTAAGGTCGCGGCCGGATCCTTCCAGGACACGAAAACGCAGGAATATACGGCGCAGGATTTCCGGTTCACGACCAAGGGCAACAATCTATACGCTATCGAGCTGGCGTGGTCCCCAGGCAAGGACGCGGTGATTCGTTCGCTGAGCGAAGGCGCGCTTAAGGGCAAGCAGATCCGCAGCGTTGCGCTGCTTGGTTCCGATGCCCATCTCACCTACGATCTGCGAGCCGACGGTCTGCATATCGGGCTGCCGCCGCAACCGGCGGAAGGCTACGCTTATGCATTCCGAATCGCGCTGGACGGCCCGGCTCGCTAAGAACCTGCGATCCTCTTTACTGCATGGAAAGACTACTAAGTGACAGAGTACTTTATTTTCTTCCCGGCCAATCCCACTTGCGCAGGTCCCTGCTCCATGCCAGACCGATGCTGGCGAAGTTATCGAAGCCTCCACGCGGGTCTTCCTCTGGATACTCGGATCCGTGAAAGAACATCAGGTACTTCCGCACGCCCGGGACTTGCCGCGCATCGAGCACGAAGCCTGCGGTGATCCGTCCGCGTGCCCACGGCCAATTCGCTTGCCCCAAAGTGAGCAGCCCGAGGTCTTGCCAGTTTTCAAGATCAGAGGAACGCTTCACACCGATCCCGTTGTCCGGCGAGTGGAAGAGCAGATAGTGGCCATGCTCTACGACCACACTGGCATTCTCGCCGGCGTTTGTTGATCCGACGAAGGTCCAGCTCTTTAGGTCACGTGACCATGACCGGCTTACACCATTCTGCTTGAAAAAGCACCACCACTTGCCTGGCTCGTCTTTGTCCTCAAAGAGGAACGGATCGATCATCCGGCCCATTCTTTCCACCGGCACATCCGGTCCTTTGACCCGCAGCAACTCCGGAGTTCCCCAATGTTCAAGGTCTGGGCTGCGCATGATCCAGATGCGTGCGTCGTCATTACCGTATTGTTCGCCATGGGGGCGCGGATAGGTCTGCAGGCAGAGGACCCATTCACCGCCGAAGCGAATGACGTCGCCCGGGCTGCCGTAGTTGAGGTGGTTATCACGCGGGGTGAAGACCTTAGGCTCTGTCCAATGCTTAAGATCAGCACTCTTGCTCCAGGCGACATATTGAAATACCTGCCCTGGGCTTTCGATCTTTGTCAGGGTGAAATACAAATAGAACCATCCATTGCTGTAAACAGCCGCCGGATCACGATATGCTGTCGTTGCGTCCCCGCGAAATAATACAGGAGACTGCAGCGCATTCAGTAGGTAGGCAGGATTTGTTCCCAGGCATTGCTTGATGTTAGCCAGGAGTGTTAGCGCGAAGCCGGCAGCGATCAGGCTACCGATCCTTTGCAATGCTTGATTGAACACAGGCGCCTTCTATCTTGATGTCGCCATGACCGCCGCTGCAGAACAGCTTTGGCCGCAAGGCTTGCATGGGTCACCTACGACAGACGCTGATCGGTAATCTCTTCTTTGCCCGGGTCCCAGTACAACTTCCTGCCGCTCCAATAAGACTGGGCGGCCATGATGCACACGAGGGCATGGGAAAAGCCGTGGTCCACCGTGGCATTTGGCGCTTTGCGCGCCTGCATCGCTGTGAACCAATTCAGCAGATGATCGACATCATCGTCGGACGGCCCAATGGAATTGGGGGCAGGCGCGCCCGGAACATGCACTACCTCCTCACCATCCTTAGCCGGCGCCACAATCGGTACCTGAGTAAAGTTCGGGCCCGCGTCGTCGTCGGGGTCAAAATCGTTCCTGCCGCCTTCTCTACTCACGGTGAAGAGCGAGGCGCCTTCCCCACCGTAGTTCACGATGGTTCCATCGCGTCCTTGAATACGCGAAAAGCTACGATAACTATTCCCGAAGATAGTTTTGTAGGTATAAAGAAACCCCTTGGGATAGGTAATTGCCGCGACACAGGTGTCAGGATTATCACGCCCATCTTTCCACATGAATATGCCGCCGTTGGCGACCACACTCTCCGGATAAGCCTCATCGGTCCAGAGATGCACCATGTCGCAGCCATGGCTTAGCCACTGATCGAAGATTCCCGAGGAAAAATCTTTATATAAACGGAATTCCAGATAGACGTGCGGGTCGAAGGGCCGGTCCGGCTTACCAAGCAGCCAGCGCTTCCAATCCGTATCCTCTTCCCGAAGCTTGGATTTCCGGTCATAGAGCCATTGCTTCCATTCCATGTTGCGATCCATCTCCATTTCGGGAGAGATGCCGGTATCCATTGGATTGAAACGCCAACGTTCTTCATTGACGTTCCATTCCTGCTCAATGTGCACGATGGAGCCGATACGCCCGGAACGGATGATATCTCGGACCGCCAAGGGATAAGGTTGGCTGCGGTGCTGCGTGCCCATCTGAACGACCTGTTTTGACTTCTTCACGGCGTCGCGCGCGTCTTTGGCTTCGGAAAGTACATTGGCAAAGGGCTTCTCCACATAGCAATCCTTGCCCGCCTGCACCACGTCTATGCAGAGCTTGGCGTGTTGAAAATCGCCGGTAGCGATCATCACCCCGTCAATATCCTTCCGGGCCAGCATCTCCTCAGAGTACTTATAGGTCTGAGGTTCAAGGTTGAAGGCCCTCTTGACCTGGGCTGCCCGCTGCTCCCGGGCCAGGCTCCAGAGGTCGCAGACCGCGACGGTTTCGACCGGCATTTTCTTGGCTGCCAAATGCACCATGTGGACATGGCCTTCACTGCGGCCGCCACAGCCTAGCTGCCCGAGACGTATACGATCGTTCGCACCCAATACCCGGGCGTAAGAGCGAGCATCCATTCCAGCAACCAGCATCGCGCCCCCAGCCTGCTTCACAAACGTCCGGCGGTCGGTTCTTACTTTTTCATCATCCGTCATCAATCCACTCCAGTCGTATTGCTAATCACTGCTTTTTGTACAACATTCATACTCATCCCTTATTGTGCCGGCTGCGTCAGCAGTTTGACCGGACCGAGAACCCCGGCAGGGAGCGGCCGTAGATTCGACATGCCAGGCTGGGGTGTGAATCGCTCGCCATAGCGGCTGTTCAAAAGTCGATAATCGGGAACAGATCGGCCCGCAAGCGTGTTGAGGGCCAGATTCGCGACTACGAGTTTTAGATGATTGCGCCCTGGTTTCAAGAGCTTTGTGATGTCTAACTGATACGGCGGGTGCCAGACGGAACCGGCCAATGCACCGTTGACGTATACCAATGCTGCTTCCCGGATTGGGCTGTCCATCCAGGCACGCATACCATCGCTTTGCGGTTTCTCTGCAACGGGAATCCCTGGGCCGAAATTGAGAAGGAGCTTGGTTCCCTGGCGAAAGTATGAGGCCTGGAGGTCAAGATCTCTCTCGTAGAGAGCCTCTCCTGAGTAAAAGCGAAGGGCGCTGTCGTCGGTCCATGAATGAAGGCGATGCATTAGGGTCGAGTAGTGAAGGGAGGGAATGGTAACATTCCACTCTTTGCTTAGATCCACCGGTTGCAGTGTACCTTGGGCATGAATTCCTGGCTGTATTGCCTGTTGTCCCAAGTCCGATGGGAAAGAAGAAAAAGAGATAATCTTCGACTCGTAGGGCGCCAAGTCCAAATCGACCGCAGAGCCGTTACCGATCGGGGTCGCTTGACCGGAGAATGGATCCCAAACTTCTCTGTACTGCGCGGACGATCGAAAGGTCGCCAGCCGGCGGACCGCCTGGTTACTGGTATTGACCACGAAGTAGATGTCGGAGTCATCAGGCATGTGGCGATGCACAAACCCGATTGCCGGTGATGGAGACGAAAGACTCAGGTCAGGGGCCGAGACTTTTCTCAACATGGAGCTCAGCAGTAACTCATTGGGGAGAAAGTGTCCACGAGCAGAGGGAGACTGAAAGAGGCGATGCGATATCTCGCGCACTTGCGCCGAGTCCGCATTGTCGTTTTCGAGTCCCGGCGCGCGCGAGGGCAAGGTGCGGGTGGCGATGACAATTCCGCCCTGTTCTGCAAAGGCTTCGATTTTCTTGTAGGTGCGCAGGGGGATGCCCGTGATACCGGGTAAGATCAGGATTTTGTGATGGATGCCTGCTGTATCGATGACGCGGGAGTCGACATAGTCAAGATTGAATCCGGCATCCGCAATCTGTCCAGTAACATCCTTCCCTAATAGGCCGCCAATCACGTCACTGATCGATTCAATGATGTCGTTGGCAATGCGGGGACCGGGAGTCGCGTACGCCCATGCGTCCTCCGTGGGAAGCAACAATGCTACATCGTTGACGGGCGCCCCCTGGCGGAGGAGGTAACTTATGCGCTGCAGGTACCTGGACACGTCGGGCATGACGATCCACCAGGGGTTGGCATCGTCTAATGCGCCGGCCGCATAAAATGTCCAACCGGGAGAGCCTGCGAAGGGGGGAGAGTAGGGCCATCCGTGACCAATCAGCTGATTAGAGCCCTCTAGAAAATCGACATCGGCTTCGGCTTTCAGATCGAGAGGCGTGGCGCCGAAGGGAAGGGTATGCGTCCAGGTAAACGATTCGGAAGAGGTGACGCTCTGCCCGGAGAGATGATTGGCCGAAGCAGCCCAGCGGATGGGAGAAAAACCACGCCAGTTTGCTCCCTCACCTTCCGGCAAATCAGCATACGCATTGCTCGATAGTGTGGCTGCTGGGGGACCATAGACCTGGGCGCGGAATTGCGTGTGATGCTGGTGTGCCCAGGCGCGAATCTGCTGGAAATAGTTCTCCTCCAGGAGCTCGGTCATTGTGCGTCCCCAATCGTAGCGGACATCGTAGGTTTCAGGTCCGACGTCAGCAATCAGTGCGGGAAGGTGGGGAATGATGTCGTAACCGCGGCGTTTACGAAATTCTTCCGGCAGGTTCGGGGTCCAATCGGCGCCATAGACTTCCAGGCTGTCGCTGAAGACCGAATAGGGCGGATCATCTGTAAGAGCCTCCATCATCGGATCCGCGACTTTCTTAAGGTGATTCTCTACGGCGGCGTGGTCAAGGTGATCCAATACGAACCCTTCCCCATTGACTGCGGGGCGTTTGACCATCATTCCGGTACGGCTGGCGATAAAGAACACCACAATCCGCGAATCCGGCAAGGCCTGGGGCAAAGCCAAGCGGCCTTGCAACACAGCTTCAGCAGGGAGTCGCCGGATATCCTTCCAGGAGGCTCCGTCCGGCCGGGCAAGGAAAATCGCCAGCAGGCTCTCTCCCACTCCAATGCTAGGGAGGGGTAAGGAGGTTGCTCCGGCAGGGGGAGAGGTCTTCACCACCCGCAACGAACCCGACGCCTGTGTCACCGGAGTGTTTGGTCCTCCATAGGGCCAGCCGCTTCCCAGGTTCAGATCAAATCTCACGCCGAGCCGCCGGGCCGTCTGGGCAGCAAAATGCAGATCATCGAGAAAGCCCGGAGAGAGATAGGGAAGATTGATGATCCCACGCGCCGGATCATCAAGGGTCATGGGATAGGTCGGCGCCACTTCGAAGCCCCCGATACCTGCCGCCTTCATGGCCTTGATCTCGCGTTCCAATTCCGGCTTTGTAACCGCAGGGCCAAACCACCACCAGCGCACCATGATCCGGCTGTTGTCCGGAGGATTCTCGAAGCCGCGTCTCACCTCATCCAACTGGGAGACTGCAGAAGGCGCCGCTGCCGAGAGCGGCGGCAAAAAGACAACCCACAGCAACATACACCACAGTATTGCGAAGAAATATGGCAAGAAAGCCCGACGGGCAGACTTCATTATTCAACCTCTGCGGGATGCCAGCCGATCTGAGCTTATGTCTCCCACCGGTTTTAGATCAGAACTGCATGCGCAGCGCGAACTCAAAGATTCGAGGATCTGCCGCGCCGGTCAGTTGTCCGAATTGGCCGCTGCCAAATGTAGTATTCACTGCATTGAAGTTGGTGTGGTTAAAGATGTTGAAGGCCTCACTGCGGAATTGAACCGTGGCCCGCTCAGTCACCCGGAAATCTTTATATAAGCCCATGTCGAAATCGATCAGGCCCGGCCCGGGGATCGAGCCGTTGATCGAATTACCAAAGAAGCCATTGGCGGGCTGTGCGAAGTGCGCCGTGTTGAACCACTCGTTCACGGTTTTCGGACCTTTTACGGATGTGCCCGGCACGTAGTTCGGACGAGTGGCCAGACCCTGCTCACTTACACTGAGGAATGGGTCCTGCGAGATGCCAGTCTGAAAAGTTGTGGACCCGGTGTAGACCCAGCCACCCAACAAAGTACGTTTCAAACCGGTCGCATCGCTAAAGAAGGGCAGATTCCAGATGTGACTGATGGCAAGACTGTCAGCCACGTTGGAGTCGGAGTTCCCGTAGTCCTCTTTATGGTGGTAAATGTCCTGGTTGACCAAGTCGTTCTGGAAGAGTTCGTACCCTCCATGAGTATCGGTTAGAGAATGGGACCAGGTATAGGCGGCAGAAATGAACAATCCCTTGGCCACCCGGTGACGCACATTCAGCAGCAGGCCGTTCCAGTTCATGCCGGTACCGCTCACGTTGCTCGCAATTTGGCCCCATCCCTGGTAAGGACCATATACATATTCGAAGGTGCCGGTATTAATGTTGGGATTGTAGTCGAAGCCCCCGGAAGGCATGGGTTGGTTGATGTCGTACTGTGTCTGCACATGCTTAGCGCTGTCGCCCGCGCCCGCTATGGAGAAGACCCAGTTATGCGGTAATTCCTGCTCCAGGGTGAGGCTGTAAGTCGTGATTTGCGCCAGTTGAATATTGAAGTCCTGGGTTTGGAGATTGGGAGCACCCAAAGGAGCGGTCGAACCACTGCCGATGGGATTGGGGAACTGCGGAGTTTCGAGGGTAAGGGAAGTGACGTCAGGATAATTGGCGCCGCAATAGAGCGAACAATCCGAACCTGAAAAGACGCGCGTATGGGAGACGCCGGCCCCGCCACGCAGCGACGTCTTGCCGTGACCAAACACATCCCACGCAAAGCCGACGGTAGGATTGAAGTACCACACGTGCTTGTTGGTAAAGTTGACGGGGACCCCGCCTACGCCGTTGCGCACCAATCCGTTCAACGGATTGTAGTTGGGCGTTGCGGTGATGGACCCATCCGCATTGACGATCGGAGCATTATTCGGGTTATAGAGGGCAGGATTGAAAGACGTCTCAAATCCAGGCTGTGCATAGGGATTGGGCTCGTGGAGCACGCGCAGACCGCCGCTCAAAGTTAACCCGGGTTTGATTTTCCAGTGATCGACCGCATAGGGAGATAGGATGTTGGCCTCGATGTGGCCTTCGCGATTGGTACTTTGTTGATAAAATTGCGCCGACTCGCCGATAAGGTAATCTGCGATGGAGTTGCCGGTAAATCTGCCGTCAAAGGTCCATTCCCCGTTGCTGGCAGCGCTGACGAGCTGACGCTTCGACTCATGTACGAAATTGAAGCCTGCTTCGAGAAAGTGCGTGCCGTGCGACCAGCTTACGTCGTCGGTAATGGGGATTTCGACGTTGCTGCTGGGTTTTGCGGGGCGGTCCGGCCCGTCGCCCATGGTGGACCATCCACCGGCAAATTGAACCAGAGGAAGCTTGTTCGATAGATAACCCGCAAAGGGCAGATGAGAGGTATAGTCGGGCACGTCTGAGAGCTGCCAATTACCGACCAAAACCAGATTCAAATCGTACACATTCAGGGCCACGCTGGCCTGGTTCACCAGGTTGGGAGAGAGGATGGAGGTGAATTGCACCCGGGCCAGTTTGTTCATGGTCAGGTCGTTTTCGCGATTGAGGGAAAATGGCGAGCCGGTGTCAGTGTTGTAGGCGTAGTCAAGCCACTGATGGGTATCGAAGTATTCGGCCATGAGCCGCATGCGGTCGGTGAAGTTATGATCCACCTTGATTTGTGAATCGACCTCGCTGAGCGTCGTAGGAACCAAATTCACGTAGTTGTTAAAGCCATTCGCTGTGTCATTGGGCAAATTGGCTAAAGCATTCAAGAGCGTCACGGCCTGGGGGACAATTCGGCCCGAAGGAATGACCCAATTGCCACCTGATTGGGGAAATGGCTGGCCAGTCAGGGGGTCGGTGATTTCCTGATTGAAGATACCCATGCGCATTTCCGCGGTGGGCGATGCACCCAGGCTGACCGAGGCGTCGTGGCGCAGCACGCCCTGCTCGCTCAGGAAAAAGAATGTTTTTTCCCGATCCGTGTTGTATTTGCCGGGAATAAAGATGGGGCCGCCCACGTTGCCGCCAAAAATATTTTGCTTGAGAGCTGGAACCGTGGGGCTGAAGTAGTTGCGGGCATCCAGGGCATCGTTGCGAATGTACTCGAACAGCGTCCCGTGAAATTGCCGCGAGCCGCTTTTGGTGGTCACCATGACTACGGAGGCGCCGAACAAGCTGTCTTTGGGGCTGAAATTGTTTTGATAGGTGCGCACCTCCTGGATTTGATCTGGATTGGGAAGGATGGTGGTCTGAGCCATGTTGCCCGAGTTCATATTCCAGGTTCCGTCCACCAAGTAGAGTGTCCCGGCAGTTCCCATGCCATTGATTCCCATGGAATTTCGCGTTTCTCTGCCACCCGTTCCGAGCTGGGATCCCGCATTGACATTCACCACCCCAGGCAAGAGGGCGGAAAGACCTTGATAGTTTCTTCCGTTGAGCGGTATGTCTGCGACTTGCTCTTGAGTGATCACATTGGACAGCTCGCTGGTGCTGAGTTGAATCTGGGTCGCATTCCCCTCCACGGTTACTTGCGAAGTGACAGTGCCAACGGTCATCACCGCATTGACGGTGCGCGTTTGCGCGCCGCCGAGGAAGACGGCCGGAACCTGGAAAGTGTCGAATCCCGCCTTCGAAACAGTAACGCTATAGGATCCGACCGGGAGCGCGGCCAGCGTGAAATCGCCGTTCCCATTGGTCTTTACAGTGTTCTTGACAGATGTATCCAGGTTGGTCGCAGTCACTTCGGCATCCGGAACGATCGCTCCGGATGCGTCGCGAACAGTGCCATTAATGATTCCCGCCGTGGTTTGCGCCAGAACAGCAGTTACAAAAAGGGACTGGGCGCAACAGCTTATCGCCAGAATCAGGACGCCGAAAGATTTGCTTCTCCTCGACATGAATGGTTCCCTCCCGAAAATCTCATCTCCACTGGAATGCTTCGACTATGCCCGGGGGTGTCTTCCGATGGCTCCCGCACAACAGGGAACCATATACTCCTTGCTGAAATGAAGATCATTATCGTGAAAAAAACATGCTTGTCAATGATTTTTTTCTGAAAATTTAAGCAAATCGTCACGATAACTTAAAAAAGCAATCGCCACGATAGCGGCCTGTGATTGAACAAGGCACGCGAAAACTTTGGTGAAGTCAGGAGATTTCAGTCAGTGAACACGGTGCACAATTGCATCGCGGGGCGAAAGGCAGTTACTGATGGCGTGCCCGAAGGTAACGTACTTCTCTTTGCAAAAAACGAGACTGTATTTTCTTGCCATCTGTGAAAACTTTCTCTATTGTTTATCGTTGTATACCGACGGAACGTTTTTCGCAGTTGTTGAATGCCGTCTGTCGATTGGGATTCAGTATTGCGAGATCCTTTCATGATGGCTTCTAAATCCGGCTCTATACGCATGAAGAAGGCGTCTCGCAAAATAGGCAAAGTTGGCTTGCGAGAAATCGCATCCGCTGCGAACGTAAGCCTTGCGACCGCTTCCCGGGTTCTTAGTGGAAACACACGGGTCAATCGCGATATTCAAAAGGTTGTCTTGGCGGAGGCGAAGAAGCTTGGTATCGATCCTGCGGAACGGAATAAGACCAAGACATTGGCTTTTCTGCTCAGCAATCGCGCCATGCTCCACGCATTCCACTCCCGGATTCTCAGCGGCGCCGAGGCGCACTGCGCCGCCAATGGCTGGGACATGGTGTTTCTCTCGTTCAATTACTCGCCTCACGTTCCCTGGACGGAACTTCACTTGCCGAGAGTACTGCAGCGTCACGATGTGATCCGGGCGGTCATCCTGGCAGGTACAAATTCGGAGAATCTCATCAAACTGCTAGTCCACAAAGGCATCGCTTTCGTCGTTCTGGGCAATAACGTAGACGGCGAGCTGCAGGATCTGAAGAATAACGACGCGGTCTTTGCGGATGACATCCAGGGCGGCCAGGATGCGACTCGCTACCTGATCAGTCTGGGCCACCGCCATATCTGCTTTGTCGGCAATACGCGCCTGCCGTGGTTTGCACGGTGTTTTGAGGGGTATCGGCGTGCCATGGAGGAAGCAGGGCTCCTGGCTTGCGAGAGCAGCACGGACTCCGAAGATGAGACGGAGAGCGGCTATCTGGGCACTAAATCGCTACTGGCCCGCGACGAACCAGTCACGGCCATCCTGGCGGGCAACGATCCTACTGCGCACGGAGTCTATAAGGCGCTCCGACACAAGGGTTTAAAGGTCCCCGACGACATTAGCGTGGTCGGTTGTGACGATACCGTCGGCAGCTGGCTATCTCCAGCTTTGAGTACTACCCGGGAATTTCCCGAGCAGTTAGGAAAGCAACTTGTGGAGTTGGTTCTTAAGCGTATTGCTCAACCTGATCAAGATCCTCAGTGCGTGATGATTCCGACCGAATTCATCAAGAGAGACTCGTGCGGACCGCCTCGTGCTCCTCGTACCGAAAACGTCAGCGAGATCTTGCAGCGGGCCCCGATCAAATGACCTGAAACTGATTTGGCTTGCATACGCAGAGATCGTCCAGGGCATGAAGAGCGAGTGATCATCGGGAATGCCTATGGGTCAAATCGTGTCTTGAGAGGCTGCCAATGATCCCAACTGGCCAGTCTCCCTACAGCCTTGTTCAGATAAGAAAAGCCTACGAGGATCAAACCTATGGAAGTGAAGCACTTTGAAGTGGGAACCATGAAGCTGGAGATCCACGCCAATAAAAAGGCCGCCGGCGAAGCGGCTGCACAGTCTGTCGCACAGGCGCTAAAGCAGCTGGACCAGACCCGTAGCGAGATAGGCGTTATCTTTGCGACCGGCGCCTCGCAGCTGGAAACGTTGCACGCGTTGACCTCCATGCCTGATCTGCCCTGGAAGAAAGTTCATGGTTTTCATCTGGATGAGTACGTAGGGATAGATGAGGACCACCCCGCTTCTTTCCGCCGCTATCTGCGCGAAAATTTGACCGAACGTGTGCCTATGGGAGAATTTCTTGAGATCGATGGGAGCTCGTCGGATTCAGATCGCGTACGAAGAAATTATGTTCAAGAGCTGCGTGCAGGCGACCCGCAGCTATGCTTGTTGGGCATCGGCGAAAATGGGCATTTGGCATTTAATGATCCCCCGGAGGCAAACTTTGAGGATCCTGACGCGATGAAGGTCGTCACCTTGGACGCGGCGTGCCGGCAGCAGCAGCTTGCGGAAGGTTGGTTTGAAACGTTTGAAGACGTTCCTGAGCGGGCCCTCACCCTGACGATCCCGACATTGCTCAAGGTGCCAAAGTTGATTGTTTCGGTTCCCGGGCGCCGCAAGGCGCAGAGTGTAAGGCGTACCCTCGAAGAGGAGATATCGACAGCTTGCCCGGCTACTATCCTGCGTACCCATCCAGACGTGACCATTTACCTGGACGAGGAGTCCGCGTCCGAATTGAACGGATTTGTGCGATCGCACTGAATGGATACGATGAAGGGAATGCAACCGGAGATAGGCCTGGCGCCGCGTAGAGTTCGGACCTCCGGCGGAACGCGTTGGTGGATTGTCTGGACGCTCTTCTTTTCGACGGTCACCAATTACATCAGCCGGCAGACCTTCTCAGTGCTTGCACCCATGCTTTCCAGCCAATACCACTTCAGCCATTCGGATCTGGGCAGGATTCTCGGAGCTTTTCAGATTTCCTACGCGATTACATGGTTGTTGGGAGGGATATTCCTCGATGCCGTGGGCACCCGGGTGGGCTTGGCTCTGGCGGTAAGCTTCTGGTCGGTGGTCAACATCTTCACTGGTTTCGCCAGTTCTGTTTCCGGTTTTGCCGCATTTCGATTTCTGCTGGGGGTTGGAGAGGGACTCAACTGGCCCGGCGCCAGCAAGACGGTTGCGGAGTGGTTTCCCAGCGCAGAGCGCAGCGTTGCCGTGGCTATTTTCGACAGCGGCTCGAGCGTAGGAGGCGCCCTGGCCGCCCTGGTAATCCCCTGGGTCGCAATCGCCTTTGGCTGGCGCTGGTCTTTCGTGTTTTCCGGCGCGCTCGGGTTGGTTTGGTTGGTGATGTGGTTGCGTATCTACCATCCGCTCGATCGTCATCCCAGGGTCAGTCCGGAGGAGGTGGCTCTCATTCGCGCCGGCCAGGAGACGACTCTCACGTTCAAGACGCGTGGCGTTGCACGATGGCTTGCGTTGTTAAAGAGTTCGAATGTTTGGGGCATCGTGCTCGGCCGCGGGCTGACCGATCCTATCTGGTGGTTCTACATCTTCTGGCTGCCCCAGTACTTGAGCGACGCGCGAGGATTCACACTGAAGAGAATCGCGCTGTTCGCATGGATACCATTTGTGGCCGCCGATCTGGGTAATTTCACGGGAGGCTTCATCTCGGGTTATTGCATCCGGCGTGGGATTCCAGTCATTCGCGCCCGCATGTGGGTGTGCGCCATCAGTTGCCTGCCTATCCTGGCCGGCATTCCGGCGGCTCGCGTCCACAGCGCGTATTCCGCCCTGGCGCTGATTTGCGTGGCTCTGTGGGGCTATGCGAGCTGGTCTACGATGGGGTTGACACTGCCTTCCGATCTTTTTCCCCAAGAGGTAGTCGCCACAGTTACCGGCTTAAGCGGATTTGCGGCCGGCCTCCTGGGCGCGGCTTTCACCTTCGCGGTAGGCTTTCTGGTGGATCGGTTCTCCTACGGACCCGCATTCCTGGTCGCCGGGCTGCTACCTATCGTTGCCACAGGCTGCCTGTTCCTGCTCATCTCTCCGCCAACCACGACAACTCCGAATCCCCAGGCATAACCCTCAGACGGAAGAGAAAATCTCGATCGCTAAGCTCGAAAAGTCACTCCCAGAGTTTCAAGGTAAACCTTGCTCTTTTTGACCAGATCCACCGGAGGAGTGGGTGATAGGTCTTTGGGGTCGTTGTCGAGTTCACCCATGACCATGCCATGAATTTTTCGCCCCGCCATGAGATCCAGGATGGCGGGAATATTCACCTTTCCCTCACCTAGCGGGCAGTATCCAAGCAAATGGGGGTCCAGACCGTTATAGTCCTTCAAATGCATATGCTGGACGAGGGGAAGAAAGTCTTTCACCACCTGCACTGCGTCGGAGCCGCCTTTCGTGAGCTGCCCGATATCGGGACCGAACTTGAGATATTTGGTGTCGACAGCGTCGAGGACTGCGTAAGTTTCATCGCGTGACTCGACGCAGGTGCCGGTGTGCTGATGCAGCACCGGGGTCAGCCCCTGGTCACAGACGACTTTGGCGGTTTCGTTCAGGGTGGCGACAATATTCGCCTTGTTCGCGGCGAAGTCGTAGTCTGCGCGTTTTACCTGGTTGGGACCAAGCACGAAGATAAGCCCGTTGTACTTCTTGATCAGTTTGGACCAGGCGACGGCCTTATCCATCTCGTCTTTCCGCTTGGAAGAGTCGGTCAGATTAACGGTGCAATAACCGGAGATGAGGGGCAGGTGATGCTGCTCGAGCATCGGCTGCAATCCGCCTTGCGACTCCCACTTGGTGAGCACGTCGCCAAAGGTCTCAAAGCCGTAGAAACCGAGATTGCCGGTGTCGGTGATGGCTTGCACGATATCGTTCGGCCAGGTGATGCCGGTATGGCCGATGTGGATATTCCGTTTCTTTTTTGCCGACAGCACGGGCGGTAGGACGGCGGTGGCCACACCCAGGGCTGCGAGCTTGATCAAGCTACGACGATTTACGATTTGTTTCGCCATTTCACCTTCTCGCACGAGCCGCCCCTATTCGGGAAACTCCACGTCGTCGAAGAATTTGTAGTTATCGAGATTGGTGGCGGGAGCAAAGAAGCAAACCACCTTCATCTCCTCGGAGCCCGTATTGCGCAACATGTGCACTTTGCCTTGCGGGAACAGGACTGCACTTCCCTGCATTACCGGTTCCACCACTCCTTCAATCATGACCTTGCCCGAACCCTGAACGATGTAGATAATTTCCTCGCCGTTAGGGTGGGAGTGCGCCGGGCGGACGGTTTCTCCCGGCGCCACCTGGATCATGCACATGGAACAGTGTTGGGCGCCGACATTTTCATGAGTCATGAGCCAGCGAAGGCGCCGCCCGGGCAAATCAAGCGCTTCGATCGAGTTTTCGTCGACAATCGGTAATGTCATGGTTTTCTCCCTCCCCATTCACAGGTGTTGTTCGATGGTGCGAGCAATCGCATCGGGGGTCAAATGGAAGGCTGCGATCAGCTCTTCATAGGTTCCGGAATGAATGAATTGCGGCCGGCCATCGCTTTTGAGAGTGTTGATGGCGACAATCCTGCCCCATGCGTCCGGTGTAATTTCGACGCGGTTGCGGTAAAGAACCTTGAGGAAGTTTTGCCAGATGTATCCGTTGTTTTGCTCGGCCAGGATCAAGAGGCGGCCGGAGTGGAACAGGTGCAATAACATGTTCTCATCGATCGATGGCATATCGACGACGCCGACCGGTATACCGGCAGCGGCGCACTTCGCTGCGGCTGCCAAAGCCTCGTGAACCCCGCGACCGCTGCTGATGATGGTGGCACGATCCGTCTCACCGTTCAGCACACGATAGCCGGTGGCAAACGAGTATTGGTAATCCCGGTCATAGAGCACCGGGGACCCGGTGCGCATGACACGGAGATACACGAGCCCACGATTGCCTTCCATGATCCACTTCATGATCGAAAGCATCTGCTGGGGACAGGAGACGTCGATGATCTTCAAGTGCGCGACGGCATCGAACGTAGTGCTGTCGTCGTTGCCCATGTGAGTGGCGCCGTTGGTGCGGGTTTCGAAATTGGCCGCGGTGGCCAGGAAGGTCAGATCAAGTCCGTGGCCTTCGCTTAGCCAACCGTCGGGCGCATCTATGGCTTCCTGCCGCTCCTGCGCTCCTACGGCGATGCGACGCAGTACCTTCCAATCGAAAAAGGGGCAGAAGGTGCTGACCCAGGTATTAGAGCCGAGCGCGGCAAAAGCTTCGCCGATCAACATCATGTTGGCCTCGGCAACGCCGACGTTGAGGGCCCGTTTTTGATCGACGGCGGCAACGCCCGCTTCGAGGCCGCTGGTCGAGCCGAGGTCGGCATCCACAGAGACCACGCGCCTATCCCGGGCGAAGACTTTCATGGCCGCGGTCACGATGTCTGACGCGGCATATTCTTTTTTACGATCCAGTTGCGGGAGCAATTTTGGGTCGTAGACGATTCGCTTGTCTCGTTGAGGAACCCGCCGGGTAAGCACAGGCCCAACCGTAGTTGTTACCTTGCGCCGGGCCGGCGAGTCCCAATCAATTTCGAGATGCATGGAGGCAGCCGCTTCGAGCAGACGATCCCTGGTGGCTTCGTTCTCAGGATTGCCTGCCAGCTGCTCGCAGTACGCGACAAACTCATCGATGCGCGCCTGGCGCTGATCGGACTGCAGAGTGTATTCCTGGCCGATCACATTTTCCGGCATGGTGACTTTGTGCTTGTTCAGGAAGTCGGAAAAGGAACCGTAGCCTTTGGTGCTGTTACAAATGATCGCGGTCGGCTTGCCATTGCGGGGACCGAAGCGGAAGTTCTCAAGCGCGGCGACTACGCCGTCGTGTTGGGTTGCATCTACGTTGTGTGCTTGCCAGCCGAAGGAACGGAACACCGCCTCAAGCTCAGGCATGGGAAAGATCATGCGGGTGTGGAGATCGAGCTGCCCGTTGTTACGATCTATCAGCACGCAGAGGTTGTCGAGGTGGTTTTGGCCGGCATACATTACCGCCTCCCAGACCGGACCCTCCTGCAGCTCGCCGTCTCCGGTCATGCAATAGGAATCGAAGCGCGGGCTGGTGCGGCCGGCGATGGCAAAGCCCTGGGCGACGCCAATTCCCTGCCCCATGGGCCCGGTGGCGATTTGCACCCCGGGTAGTATGGGGCCCGGATGACCGTTCAGGATGCTTTCAAAGGAACGCGTGTTCCTCAGTATTTTGCGATCGAAGTAGCCGAGCTCGGCATAGATGGATGCGAGCGCAGCCACCGCGTGTCCTTTGCTCAGGGTGAACATGTCTTGCCCGCGGCGGGTAGGGTCTTCGATGTTGAGGTGAAGGAAACCACCATAGAAGAGGGCAACGAGGGGAATGATGGAGGAGAAGGCGCCGCCCGCGTGGAGGCCTTTATCGACAGCGTCCCTCGCCTGCTCGAGCGTGAGCAGGCGGATATCGGAATCCTTGATGGCGAGCAGTTTCAGGATGCCGTGACGCAGGGCAAAATTCTCGTTGCCGAAGAATTCTCGCCGTGATTTTTCGCGTTGGACGTTGGGGTAAGAAGGATTAGCCATGGTCTTCAGGGTTACTTTCCGACCCAACCGCCATCTACGTAGAGGGATTGACCGGTCACGTATTTGGCCTCGTCTGAGGTTAAGAACGCAGCCACAGTTCCAATTTCCTGGGGTTGACCGGCGCGGCCTAATGAGATCTGGCCCAACACACCGGCCAGGACACCGGGGTCCGGATGATTCATGACCCAATCGACCATGGGCGTGTGGATGAGGCCAGGATGTATACAGTTGACGCGAATTCCAAAAGCTCCCATTTCGGCGGAGACATTGCGGGTGAGGGCTTCAATGGCCAGCTTGGCCGGCGCGTAGTGGGTGCGTCCGGGCAAGACCCTGCCAGCCTGTATGGAGCCGATGTTGACTATGGAGCCGGGGCGGCCGGCGTCGACTGCACGGCGGCAAAACACCTGGCAACCGAGCCATTCTCCGCGCAGATTAATGTTGACAACGTCGCTCCACTGCTCATCGGTGAGATCGAGGAAAGGGACGATGGTCTCGATGCCGGCGTTGTTGACCAACACGTCGACCGGCCCAAGCTCTTTCTCTACGCGATCGAACATGGCCTCGACCTGATCTCGCTCGCGTACATCTGCTTCGACCACGAGGGCGCGGCGGCCCTTGCTCTCAACCCAGGCTGCCACGGCGCAGGCCTTCTCGCAGGATCCGAGGTGATTGATAGCGACATCCGCGCCTTCTTCTGCGAATACCTCGGCAATCCCCTTGCCAATTCCCTGGCTGGATCCTGTGATCAGCGCTACCTTATTGCGGAGCTTCATATGCACCCCATTGGATTGGCGTTCCCCTGCGAAGCTAGTGGATGGTCCAGCCGCCATCAACCATCAAAACGTGACCGACGACCATGTCGGAAAGATCACTGGAGAGAAAGAGCACGGCGCCTACCAGGTCTTCCGGCTGATTCCAGCGTCCCCGTGGAATCATTTCCTTGGTGGCCCATTCCTTGTACCCAGGCCGCTCGAGGATATTTTTGCGCGAATCAGTTTCGGTGATGCAGGGCGCTACTACGTTCACCCGCACTCCGTCTTTGGCCCACTCCAGAGAGAGCGCGCGGGAGAGATGATGCACACCTGCCTTCGCCGCGGCATAGACAGAGCGCGACTTGAAGGCAATCTCTCCAAAGTTCGATCCAATATTAACGATGCGCCCGCCGCCTTGTGGGATCATGACGCGCGCGGCAGCCTGGCTGGCGAAGAACACGCTCTTCAAGGAAGCAGCCATGGTGCGATCGTATTCTTCCTCGGTTACATCGAGAGCCGGGGTGGTGCCTGTCCAGCCGGCATTGTTGACCAGAATGTCGATGCATCCGAAGGTTGACTTGGCCGTATCCATCAAAGCCCTGACCTGGCCCACATCTGCCACGTCGGTTTGCACGATAATTACCTTTCGCCCCAGTGCCTCGATTTCTGCCTGGACCTCTTTTATTTGATCCTGGCGTGTATCGGGGTACTTCGCCAGAACAAGATGAGCGCCTGCTTGCGCCAAGCCAAGCGCGATGGCGCGGCCGATGCCCTGGGAAGCTCCGGTGACGACGGCTATCTTGTCCTGCAGTCCGAAGCTTCGGTAATCCGGTTTCTTTGTCATAGGGCCGCTTTTATTGTTGCGTATTACGTTATTATTTTCGCATAATAGCCAACGTAGGCTACCAACTGCATATGGTTTCTATTTCTTCGGCTTACCCCAGTAGATAAAAGTCCCAAACCTGCTCGTGGTGACAATATCCATTGCGCCGTCTTTGTTGAGATCGACCGCGAGCACATCGGAACCGACTCCGGTGTGACTGTCAATCAGCTCCGGCACGAATTCTGCGCCCCCCGGCGCCTTTGGATTGCGCACCGTCTTGTATACATATAAGACAGGCTGCCCATACGGGTCTGGATCGAGATAAGTGTCCAGATGCGACCAATAGCGCTTGCCCACAATAAAATCAGGGATTCCGTCGCCATCGACATCCGCGTAAGTAGTTCCGTGCGGCTCTGAGAAGGTAACGCCGCCCGCATTCTTAGTGGAGAAATCATCCATGATCATGTGCCTCACAAACGAAATATTTCCCTGGGCGTCGCGCTTCTGCTCAAACCACGCCAGCCCCCAACCATGCGCGTTGAGCGACGTCACGACATCGTTCAGGCCGTCCCCGTTCACGTCGTAGACAGCCATCACGCTCCCGCCCATAATGCCTCGGCCATAGCGGCCAAACGCTTCCGGATGGTAGGTCCACGTCTCCTGTTTACTGCCCGGCGGCGGTTGTTCCCACCACCCATAGGCGTTGAGGATGTCCATGCGGCCATCGCCGTTGATGTCGCCGACGCCGATGCCATGGGCAGTGCCATATCCTTTCTCTGACACGTTATGCACGATCCACTGCCCGGTGGGATTTTGAGGATCAGGTTTGGCGTAACGAACCTGCCCGCCGCCCATGTAGACGATCTCCGGCTTGCCATCGCCATCCACGTCGCGCATCACCGCAATCTCGCTCTGCACGTTGTCAACGACTTTGTATTTTTCCCAAATCCGCTCTTCGCCTTTGGGATTCACATAGAGAAAGATTCCGCCATGCTCGCCGCCGTAGGCCAGCGTCACCACGTCTGGCCAGCCGTCGCCAGTCCAGTCCGCCGGAAAGTCCATCCACGCATTGCTGGCAAACCCGGTCGAAGGATTGACCGTCTCGGCCCGGTACATCTCGCTGTATTTTGTGTAGTCAGGGCCGTAATAGATGTAGGGGCCGGAGACGATATCGAGGATTCCATCGTGGTTGAAGTCCGCCGCGCCGGCGCTCCATGCATAGTAGAAGTCGCTCAATTGCTGCTTGCGGAAGTTACTGGAGACTTTATCCGGGAGCCGGACTTTGAGCCCCAGATCTTTGTAGGCCAGATCTTTAAACCGTACTTCGCCTGTACCCCCGACATAGAGCGCGATCGGCCCATATCCTTCATCGCCCACCGCACCATGCTCGTAGCCGTCATTGAGGAAGGTGCGGACGATATTGGCATCGAACAGAATCTCTACCTGGTTCCAATCTTGAGGGCGAAAACTGCTGTCTGGCCGCGTGAAAGGAAGCTTGACCGTGGACACGGGCGGGTGGAATTGCCGCTCAGGTCCAGGGCTGGGCGGGGGCGCAATGCGTACCAATCCACCGCCGTGCCGCAATTTGTTTCGCTCCACAATCTGCCCCTGGGCGTCGATGGTCACACTGTACGTGGGTAGATCGGGTTCGCTCAGCGCGACATAAATGCCCTTCATACCAGTAGCTGTCTTTTCCGCGCGCAACAACACTCCTGTTTCGCAGGCCGCCGCACAGCGGAACTGGGTGTAGACGCCAATATCCTGGTAGGAGTGGTCAAGCACCAGCCAACCTCCACCACCGTTAGGGGTGGCGACGACCTCGCCATTCTCTGCGCGCCATTCCGCCTTGCCGAAGGTATGCCAACCGGTCAGGCTCGAGCCGGTCAACGTGGCGTCCGGATGAAACGACGGGCCGGTTGCGAACATCGGCAGACTGGCGAGAAACGTAGATACAGCCGCTAGTAATAGAAGTTTTCGAGGCATCGGTTTTTACCCTGTAAGCAAAGGATTGAAGACGTTCCCGTATCGACCACGGCGTCTAAGCGAAAAACATCGGCGGGCACGCTCATTTTCCGCCAGCCGGAAGTGCAAACGCGATATAACTCTTCGAGATCGTAGGAGGCATCACACCGCCGGGCGGCATGTAAGCTTCTTCCGGGTAAGGCGAGGACCCGCCGCAAACGGCGAGCAGAATGTATTCCCGTCCGTTCACTTCATACACCGCGGGCACCCCCTGCGATCCGTTCGGCAGCTCTTTGCTGAAGATCAACTTCCCGGTCTCGCTATCCAACGCGTAGAGTTTTGAGTCGTTGCCGGCAAACAACACCAGCCCTCCGGCTGTGATTACAAACCCGCTCTTCGGATACGTATTGCCCCGCAACTTGTCGCTTGGGCCCGCTTGCGGAAGATCGCCATAAGGAGTCTGCCACTTGATCTTGCCGGTATTCAGATCGTAGGCAGTAATGGTGCTCCACGGCGGAGTAATGACATACCGTTCGTTTCCATAGCCGGTCTTGTAACGGGAGGGGGGCCCCTCAACACCCTCGGGGTAAGAGGGCTCCGCATACGACCTTACCCGGGCTTGCATCGCAGCCGAAGGCGCCGAACCCAGCGGCGCCAGGTCGGGCCGCGTCAAAAATGCCATCAGCTCGTCCATCGATTGTGCCGGCAGCGAAGCAAACGGCGGCATCCCCCCTCTGCCCTTGGTGATCACGTTGCGGGTCCCGTCCGCGCCCAGCCGGCTCACCACTGTGTCGATTTCAGGCCCGCGATCTCCCTTCAGTTCCGGGCCGTGGCAAAGCTGGCAGGTCTGTTCATACACCGCGCGTCCCATTTCCTCTTGCGTCGGAAAGCCTGCTCTGGCTGGTCCCGGAGCCGCATTGTGCGGGCGGCTCGGAATCAATTCGCCTGCATTCGCAGCGGTCGATTCTCCGGCCGGCACGAGCTTCACGATCGACGGCATGTCTTTCGATAAAACATATACTGTGGCGTTTGCCGCATCTGCGCCGGTACTGAAGAACAATGCGCCACCGTTCACGCTGGGAAGATTAATCGTATCCGCCCCGACCGCCGGTGGTGTATAGAAACCCTTTCTCGCTTTTGTCAGGCGGTCTACCCACCACGCCTTTTCGTCCGGCTTCATGAACCCCTCGTACAGGTCCTTCTCCGTCCATCCCTGGCGCGCAAACGGGGGCACGACTGTCGGGAAAGGCTGCGTCTTCGAGGTCACTTCACCCGGTACGTCGCTCTGCGGAACTGGACGCTCCACGATCGGCCAAAGCGGTTTTCCCGTGACCCTGTCGAAAACGTAGAGGAAGCCGTTCTTTGAAGCCAACGCCACCGCATCCACGGTCTTACCGTCGTGCTTCACCGTCACCAGTTGGGGGGCGGCATCCGGGTCGTAATCCCACACATCGTGGTGAATGGTCTGGTAATGCCAGAGCTGTTTACCCGTGCGGGCATCCAGCGCCAGCAGGCAGTCGGCGTAAAGATTGTCCCCCGGCCGGTCTCCGCCATAGAGCTCGTATTTCGCCGACGCTACCGGGAAGTAGGCGATTCCGCGCTTATCATCCACGGTGATTTCGCCCCACACATCCACCCCGCCCATGTATTTGTAGGCATCTTTGGGCCAGGTATCGTATCCGAACTCGCCCGGACGCGGGATGGTATGGAACACCCACAGTAGCTTGCCGGTGACCACATCAAAGGCGCGAATATCCCCTGGAGGAGCCAAATATCCCTCGCCCGTCGAACTGCCCAGAATCAGAATGTTCTCAAAGATGCGGCCTGGAGTCCTGGATGACAGCGGTCTAGTGCCCCGGTCCAGCCCAATCTTCAGGTCGAGTTTCCCGTGATCCGCGAATGAGTCCACCAGCTTGCCTGTGCGCGCATCGATGGCTTCCAAGAAACCTCCCGCAGACACGAGCAGGCGACGATCTGTGCGATCTTTGCTCTCCCAGTAGTTTCCTCCGCGCATGCTCGCGATCCCGCCAAAGCGGGAAGGTACGCCGCTCGCGGTTGGAAAGGGATGGACCCACAGTTCGTGGCCTGTCGAGGCATCCACCGCCACCAGCGAACCCTGCCTGGCCGCGAAATAAGCGATGTTATCGATCACGAGCGGACTGAACATGTAGGTCAGGTCGTCACCGGTCGGATAACTCCAGGCGACCTCCAGTTTGCTCACGTTGCCGGTATTGATCTGCTTCAGAGCAGAGTAGTGCGAGCTGTCTGGACCGCCGAGATAATCCTTCCACGTGGTTCGGGTTTGCTGCGCGAATGACGTTTTTCCGCAGACGAGCGCGACCATAACAGCCGGAAAAAACAGCCGGAGCTTGCTCATGATCATTCCTCGCGTCCGCTCGGCCTCCGCTTTACCTGCGCGGTCGCTTGCACCTGGTTCCGGAAAAACCTGCTTTTTACGTACGACGTAACAATGCCGGGAGTGCGCCCTCCGTGATGCCTCTGTGCCTGCATTTCTTATCCCTTCCCGGTAATCGCCAATACCGGAGCGATGGGCATCTTGCAAGGCATCGTTCGCATTACGCAACGCTCAGCAGACCATTCTCTTGGCAGCAAGCACTTTATCACGTTCGGGAGCGGATAGGTGACTGTCGGCCAAGTGCTCGGGAGAATCCAAATGAAGCGGAATTGCCGGCCGGGCTCGCCCACCATACGGACGTGGAGCGGTCGCCTCACTTGATCCAGGGCTCGAGTGAGAGACGCATTTCTCACAACAGGTAGACGTCCTGATGCCGCGCGATGTCATGCCAAGCGCAATCAAAATTGGATGATGGCATGGAAGGCTATTTGCCGCGGATCGTAGGTGGAATTTCCGATGCTGCCAAAAGCACTATTGGTGCCGATTCCTGGAACCTGTCCATTCGCTCGATTGTCCACCAGGCCCATGGTGCCGAGGTCAGAGCCGGGCTGGCTGTTAAGCTCGGTGTGATTGAACACATTCGTGGCCTCGAAAGCAAGCACCAGATTGAGCTGTTCGTAGATGGGGAAGGTCCTTCTGATACTGGCATCGACATTGGTCCGCCGGGGCAGGCGAAGAAAACCCTGGGATTGGGGTTGGTTCCCGATCCAGTAGAGATTCGGGATGATACTTCCGTTAGCGCCGGTCAACGTTTCACCCTGGAACGCGCAGAGATTGTATTTGAGGAATGTATAGGCGGGCGGAGTGACGGTTGCTCCGCACGGCAAGGTCACAGACGTGCCTCCGTTATACCAGTGCTGGAGCGATTTTGGGACTTGCAAGGGCTGACCCGAATTTCTATCCACGCGGGAAGTAATGGCGCCATCGCCTTCCATGCTGAGATAGAACGGCTCACCACTTTGAGCCTGGACGACTGTGCTGACGGACCAATCGCCGAGGACGGCCCGCGCGACAGGGTTGCTCAGTGAATACTTTCCTTTTGCGCCGAACTGGGTCTGGTAGACGACGATCGCCGTGAAGCGGTTCGGCATATCGGCCGCCCCATAGTTCTTGTTGAGGTTGTTGTTGATCAGGTCCGGGGTACCGATGGTTCCCCCCGCGTTGACGCCCTGGCCATCTTCAATGGGCGTGATCACATAGTCGAGCTCCTTCGACCAGGTGTAATTGAATTGGAGATCGAGCCCAGAGGAGAATGCGTGCCTCAAGCTGGCCTGGAAGGCATTGTAGGCAGCGTAGCCTAAGGACCCACTGAGCGTAGTGCCGGTCGAAGAGAATGCCTCCGAAGCGCCGGAGGAAAGAGGATAGGGAAGATAGAGAAGAAATTGTGGCACGGTACGGGCAGCCAGACTGCCCGCGAAGGGAAGCAGAGCCCCGGTAGCCGGCTGGTAGGGATTCGGAACTTGCAGGTCGGCGGGATCGGAAGTGCCATTATTGGCCACGTATTGGCTCTTCCAATTTCCCAGAACGGCCGACGGCACATTCTGAAGATCCTCAAAAGTGCGGCCATTGGTAGTTAGGTTGCGGGAGATAGAATCGCTCCAGCCAACGGACAGAAGCCATTGGCTGCCGCCGCCGAAAGCTTTTTCGATGAACAGATTTGCCTGCCGGGCATACTGGTTTTTCAGGTGTACATCGAAGAGCGCTTCACCCACGGCATAATTCTGCGGCGCCCCGTAATCGGCGCCTGTGGCGGGAAGGATGGGCGATGCATCGGTGAATTCCGTTGTAGGAACGCCGTGAGGGTCGCCGCCATATTCATACGCCTGGTTTCCAGGAGCCCAGGCCGCTTCGCCATAATCGGTGGGGCTGGAGTAATAGCCGGTATTCGTCGGCAAGTAGGTGAGGCCAAAACCGCCGCGCACGACGAGAGTAGGCTTGATTTGATACGCGGCGCCAACGCGGGGCTGAAAATCGTGATACTCGGTGTACCACAGGTTGCGGGGATAGCCATTGGTTCCAGGAAAGACGACCGTGCCCATGGTTCCAAAGACATTCTGCTTGGTTAAGTCAAGGGCGGTCATCCGGTTGTGCCGTTCCGTCAGACCAGGCTGCACATCCCAACGCAACCCCAGGTTCACCGTCAACCCCGGACGAACTCGCCAGTCGTTCTGCGAGTACAGGGCAAAATACTTCGCCGCATAAGACGGTCGCAAATTCGCGCCCGGGCGGACGAACCATTGACTCTGGCCGAGGAAGTTAGCAGCACCGCCCACGCCGTCCAGCACACCCGGAGTATCCTGCGGGGTTAAGGCGCCGGTCGCAGTCGTATATTCGGCGTTGTAGTTGCCTCCGGGATCGCCCGAGCAGCATGAATTCAGGCTGGCGGCTCCTTCCTCAAAATCCTCGTACCCCGCGAGTTGCACCCTGTATTCCGATCCAGCCTTGAAGGTCCAGTTGCCATGCACTTTGGTGATGCCGCCATTCACCGCGTGGCCTATTTGATGCTCGGCCTTGTTGGCAAACTGGCCTCCGGAGAGAGAGTAATTCCAATTGCTGCCTCCGCCTTCGCCATTGGTGTTGGAATTCACAACCGGCGCCGCCCCCGGCTGAGCGAAGATCGCTTGTGTGCCTGCGGGAATGCCAAAGGCATCGTATTGCGTAAAGCCGGAGGGCAGGCCGCCAAAGTTGGTGGCAACAATCCGAATGATGCCGTAGCGCAGATCGACGAAGAGGCTTGGACTGAGAACGATCGTATCCCCGATCTGGCCGTAGTAATTATCATCCGCCGTGTGATTTCCGTAGTTGTTAAAGGATGTGCTGCCCCAGCCGAACGGCTGGACAATTTTGCCCAGGTCGACGCCGCCGCTTCCATAAATGGAATGCGCGCGATGTGTGAAATCAATGCGGTTTTGCGACGTTGTCCGGCGTACCGTGTTGACGACGCTGTACTGGAAGTTGTTGGTGTTATACACATCGGCCGGGGCATGGTTGGGCATGGGCCAAAAGCTGTTGATGTAGGTGGCAGCAGTAAACGCACTCGGATCCGGAAGCAGCCCAGGGGTGACGATAGCGGGCGTGATGGGCGCACGCTGGTACAGGTTGGCGCCTATTTGAGTAACGGAGTATGGATTGAAAATCTGCGCCGGAGAGGGCTGGCCGTTGGAACCCTTCTGCATGGTCTGAGTGAAGTTTCCGACCCTCTCGAGCGCAGTAGGAACGGTGATCAGATTGGAGACACCGTCGTTGTATGTCAGGTAGTGAAAGCTGGAGAAGAAGAACAGCTTGTTCCTCCAAATTGGGCCTGCTATGGCGCCCCCCACGTTATTCATCAACAGGGCCTGCTTGGAAATACCCAGTTGATTGTTGGAGAAGGAATTTGCGTTGAGACCATCGTTCCGCATCAGGTAATTCACTTGGCCATGAAAGGCATTTGTGCCGGATTTGGTGGTCATTTCCAAGACGGCTTGGCCATGGCCGTAGTCGGCGGTGAAATTGTTGCTGATCACGCGGACTTCCTGAAGGCCCTCCTGGTTGGGAATGATGGCCGCTTCATTGAAGCCATCTCCGGTGATGGGGAGCCCATCAAGTTGAATATCGTTGGTGAAAGCGCGGCCGCCGTTGACGCCAATGGCGGAAAACTCAGCCCGTCCGGCGACACCGATGCCGAACGCGTTGTTATACGTCCCCATGCCGACACTGGTCGCTAGCTCGTTCCGCGGCTGTACGTTGTTTTGAAGCGTGGTGTAATACAGCGGATTCTCTGTGATGTTGGGGATGTTTTCGACTACCAATGCACTGACGCCGGCGGAAATGGTGCTGCTTTGTGTTTGCAGCTGCTGAACCGCGGCACTGACTTCGACTCTGGCGGCGGTCGCCCCAAGCTTCACTGTGACATCCGCTTTTGCCGTCGCCCCAGGGTTCAGAAGAAGGTCGTTCACCGTTATTGTTTCGAAACCCGCTTTGGTTACGGAGACGGAATATGTGCCCGTTGGCAGGTAGGGAACCGTGTATAGGCCGGTGCCTGTGGTCGTGGTGGAGTATGTCTCATGAGTGCCGGTATTCGTGACCGTGACGTCCGCACCGACAATCACGGCGCCACTCGGATCCGTCGCGAGGCCGGTGATCGTGCCGGACCGAATTTGCGCGTTCGCATCCGGCGCCATGAACAAGCAGGCAAAGAAGGGCGCAACCCAGCGCGCGTTTTGCAAAGTGCCTTACGGAGTCCTGGGATGAACCAAGGCCTCTACCGTTGGTGAAGTGACGCAGAAGTTTCGCTACGAGCGAAGAAGGTTGGATGCAGAATACGCTCGACATCGTGGTTTGCTCTCCTTTAAACAAGCGCGTCCCAACACATTGAAGAACGCGGCGATTCTAAGTAGGTTTCGACAACGATGTCAACGTTAGGAGTGCGTCCTAACAGTTCCGCATCTAGTTTAAAAATAGCGACTTGCGTCCGGAATATGTTTGTAACAATAGGTGGCTGTTAGAAACGCGAGCAGATGCGAACTCAGGCTGGTATTAAAGCAAAATCAGAGTAGATGTAATGTGGGATCACAACCTTCGACAGACTTTCGCGGCCAACTAAGTAACTCCGATTTTGCTCTCAGCGGCAGACTTGTTTCGGGTTTACCACTTATCTGCGCAATTTCGCCGCGGCGTTTGCCGCCGGCAGCCGAGCGCGCGCCGATTCAGCTATTGGCCGGCGCGGAAGAGACCAAGTTGTACCGGCCCGAGCTTCTTCGCCGAAGTTGCAGGCGTGCCGGTAACGGGTGCGAAATGCTGGTTTGCTGTTGGCGAGCCCTGTCTCTCGATGAGGTAGCTTGTGCCGGCTGCGCCTGTGAATGCGATGACGGGTCCAACGGAACCTTCGACGAGTTTCGCGCCGGTTTTGCCGGATACAACATCGACCGCTTGGCCAGGCCACGGATTGCGAACCTTGAGCGGCTGCGCTATTCCGGACTCGATGACAACCGTCGTTGCAGTACCATCCCTCACCTGCACATCGACTTTCGTTTTTCCTCGCACGTAGACGCTTCCGTCGAAATCCCAACCTGGAGGAATGGCAGGGGCAATCCGGATCAAGCCGTCATAATCCTGAACCAGAGCTTCCTGAAGCGCGGCAGCAGCGACTCCGCTTTGTTCCACGTAAAATTCGTTGTCCGGAACAGGCGAGGGCTTACGCGCGCAACCTGTGAATCCGTTTACGCAATGCGCGGAATTCTGCGTGCTTCTGACCAAAGCCGCGCCCACCTCGCTCTTCATCCCAAGGCGCGCAGCCTGAATAGGATCGAAGGACCAGGCAGCGGTGTGTGAATTCAATCGATGCTCATAACTGCGTTTGGCAAGATCGAAAAGGGGCGACACATCGCCGATTAGGTCGTATGGCCAGACCGGTTCGAGGCCGATGTTTTCACCATTGTGGTTAGGTGCGCCGGGGAGATAGGACTCGGCAATCATATCCGCTCCCTCGGCATCCGCCGAAGGCGCCAACAGAGTGAATGGGCGGGTTAGCTGGGTGCGTGGGAAGGGAGGAATTTTCGCCAGGGCCGCTTGCAACTGCTGCACCAGATCACCATCTTTGCCGAGGAGTTGCGCCGCCTGGATGGTCACGGGATAGAGAGCCGTAGCCGCGGCAATGTCGGTGGTTGGATCGGTGACATCCCATTGAGTCTCGTGCGCATTGGAAGGGCTGGTGTGCAGCAGTCCGTCTGGTCCCGGCTTCTGATAGGAGAGAAGAAAGCGGGCGGAAGCGGCCATGAGCGGGTAATTGTCGACAAGGAACTGACGGTCGTTGGTGGCGAGATATTGCTGCCATACCCAGAGCGATACCTCAGCCCCGGTGGAGAGGGTCCGCGCGTTGTAGTAGGGGGTGAAGTCGGCACTGCAGTCGTAGGCAAATTTCTGGCCGCGGGTTGCGTCCCAACTCGATTCGTATTCGATGCCCGGGCCGTTGAAGCGCATGGTCTCGGGCACGCAGGCTCCGGGGCGCCCATTCATATGCACTCTTGTCCACTCCTCGATGGCCGGCAGGTCTTCCCGGTAGAGATTAAAGTAGGGCGCATTGAGATCGGTTACGCCGGCGCCTATGTTGGCCGCGACCTGCATGCGCAGGTTCCAATGCCAGAATGCGGACGAGTCCCATTGATGCGCGTCGCGCGCGGAAGAAAGCATGTCGGCAACGCCGGCCTGCGAGCCGGGATACTCGACGCCTTTCTCCGCCGCCGCGGCAAAAAGGTAGATGTTCCGTAGATTCTCCAGGTACTCGCCGGACCCATCTTCCGACGTAATTCTTATAACTGCCGCACGGTTCCAGTAAGCGTGCCACCAGGACTTGTGAGCGGCGGCAGTTCCAGGAGAAAGAGCCGGGCGGGCGGCCGCTTGTGGTTCCAGTTTGCCGTCATAACGAGGAGATGCGACGATGATCCGGAAATGGCCGTCCTGGTAGGGCTTGAAGGACACGGTGAGGGTGAGCGGATCTGTAACGGCAGCGGACACATCTCGCCCTTCCGCCGTGATCGCAGACAATGAGCCGAAGGGCCGTCCGGATGCGCCAGGGTTCTCGTCGTCCAACCAGGTTTGGGAGAGCAAACCCACAGCACCTTTCGCTTCGGCCGTGGGAGTGCGGGGCGGCCAGAGCTTGAGCTGAGCAGTCTGCGCCTGGCCGGGAACGGCGCCGGTTACGTCGACGATCAAAGTATCCGTGTCAGGCTGCACATAGGCGGTTGCGGTCATGCCACCGCCTCGTTCTTGAAATTCGCCATTGTAAAGATCAAGCTGTCCGGAATAATCCTTCGCTTGCGTCAGAGCGGCGAGGCCGGGAATCACAACCATACCCGGCGACAAACGATCGGGCAGCGTGTCGGCACGATTGAGCTGCGCGGTGAGGCCGTCCGCCGACCAGAGAGCGACACCCAGCCGTCCGTTGCCTAGCGGCATGGCCTGGCCGGACTCGACATTGGGCTGCCCCAGAATAATGGAGGATCGGCCGAGCACTCCAGCAACATCGACATGGAAGCTGCCATCATGCCAAGCCGTGGTAGAGCCAGGCGCGGCGGATTGTGCCGGCGCGCCAGCGGTGAACGCGGCGAAAAGCAAGACAAGCAAGATGATTCTGCCCCAGCAGCCTTTGCCGTCGACCGGCAATCGGGTGCTATGCCACGGCGGCCCGTGCTCGCGACCTCGAGGCCGAACTGAGGAGCGCTCAAAAACAACATGGCGAACCAACGTCGCTCTCTGTTCAGTATTTGGACTGTTCATTGCACTATTTGAAATACCATGGCATCGTAGCTCAACTTGGAACGGGCGGCAACTAGAATGATTTTGGGCGGAACCATCACCCGCAAGCCGGCGTGCAGCCGAAGAAAGTCTGCAGGAACACGGGCTCGAAAGCCGCGCATGGTCACACCCTACCCGCACTTCGAAAAGCCACAAGCATGTTGACAGTGCGCCGCCGTGCAACCAATATTGTTGCGGGGGGAGCGATGGACAACAAACCTACCGGCCGAACGGTGGAGTTGTTACTCAATTCGGCGTTTGGCGACCCGTTGACGACCGCGAGGTACGAAGGACTCTGTGCCGGAGATCCGAATATAGAAGTAACGCGCGGGGCTGTCTGCTATGCGCCCACAGTGGAACACCTGCGCCGGGCGATCGGCGAGCAAAGAAACTTACTCATCAGCCGCGAACATCCCTTCTTTCTGCATGGCGGTGTCAACTACAGCTACGACACAGAAGGACTGGAGGCAGCCATCAAGAACGATCCAGTGGTCGAGGCCAAGAAGAATCTCATTGCAGCCCACAATCTCATGGTCTATCGGTTTGGAGCGGCGTGGGACCAGTTTCGGCCGCAAGCGCAGTCTTCCGCCTTGGCGAGAGCCCTGGGCTTGGATCCGGCGATTCGCCCTCCAGCGGACAGATCGCGTGCGGTGGTGTGCGATCTGCCGCGGGAGACTACGCTTTTGGCCTTAGCTCAATCTGCGGTGGAACGATTGAAGTGCACGTCGCCGCGCACCGTCGGCGACTTTCATACAAAGGTGAACCGGGTCGCCGTGATTGCCGGCGAAACCGATCCGAAAGAGGCCTTGGCCAAGGTGCTATCGGATTCGAAGATTGATGGTGTGATCGCCGGGGCGGGTGGGGTGATTGACGAGGTGGACGGAGCCATTTCATATTTTCGCGACGTTATGGCAACCGGCCGCCGGATCGCATTGCTGGCAGTGGGTTATGGCCCGTCTGAGGACCCGGGTGTTCATGACATGGCGCAATGGATGCAAGGTGTTTTGCCGGATCTGCAACTGGAATGGTGGCCGACAAGCGATCCCAGCTGGATCCCTCGACAGTAAAGAGACCTTGATGCCATATGGCCGGAATGGGAAAAGAACATGGAGAACTATGTAAGCCGTCGCCGTTTCATTCAGTGGATGAGCACGGCGGTTGCGGCCGCTACCGGCGTAGGGACGCGTTCTTCCGCACAGGAGCAGATCACGGCTCTCCAGGTGGTGGATCGAATCAAGGCAAAGCTTGCCACCGAAGGCGTCGCCTGGCGTTCGTCGCATTTTGACGGCTTCCACTTAGGCGATCCCGATACAAAGGTGACCGGCATTGCAACCACATTTCAACCGGGTCTGGATGTGCTGAAGCGCGCGGCCGCGCAGCAGAAGAACTTCGTCATCTGCCACGAATCAACATTCTGGGATGGCTTCGATCCCCCTCAGGTAATGATCGACGATCCGGTACATGAAGCGAAGATCCAGTTCGCAAGAGAGCGCCGAATGGTGGTATGGCGCATCCACGATCATTGGCATCGGGTCAAGCCGGACCCTATCTTCATGGGCCTGGCGCGAAAACTGGGGTGGACGCCCTACTATGATTCCAGCTCGTGGCCGGGGCATTATTCGATTCCGGAAATGCGCTTGGAGGAGGTAGCCCGGCATGTTCAGACGAAGCTGAATACTTTGAATGTAGTGGTGGTGGGCGATCGGAATCTTCCCGTCAGGACGATTGGAGACTGCAGCCACATTCTTTCATCGGTTCTTCCTGCTTTGCATAGCTATGATGTCGCACTGGTGGGCGAGACTCCGGAACATGATTCCTTCGAATACCTGAGAGATGCGGTTGCGCTTGGAGAGAAGAAGGGGCTGGTAATGATCTCTCATGAAGGCCTCGAGGAGTGGGGTATGGAAGACTTCGCTGCGTGGCTGAAGCCGATTGTTCCCGAGCTGCCGGTGGCATGGGTGCCAACCGGAGATCCGTTTGAGGTTCCGCCTGTCCGGCTGTAGCTTGCGAATGCCGGTAGCTGGCCTGGAAGGCAAGCATCTATCTGCGCGGCGACCGGCGATTGAACAGGAAGCACCGGTTCATCGAAAGCCAACTCGCAAGGTGCCATGGCGTAGCCGAATGCGGATATCAGCCCTCTATCGCGGAGAACCTCCGTGCAAGACGTGGCACGCGAGCACATCAACATTGCTCGCGGAACCAGCCATTGTGTTCAGCCGCAGCAAAAGCTGAAAATGCCTTACCGGATTTGAGGAGGTAATGCCACAATGCTGCAAAGCGGCCGACAGTCTTGGCATATTCGTAACTAGCTCGCCTGCCGCTTCGGTACCTTCTGCATTCGCCCCCGCCAAAATCAGGACTTGTCCATCTTTGCCGGGGTTCTGAACAAAGCTGATGGTCGCAAAAGATTGACCTGTGGCCCAACCTTTCGCCGTAGGCACGTAAGAGGAGGACTCGCCCGGACGCGGATGCACATTTCGAATGATTTCCTGCTGGGACTCATCGTCGAAAGCAAATCTGAAGTCCAATTGATCATTGAAAACGGTAGTCCAGAGATTAGAGCGGGGACTTCCCAGGAATATGAAGTTGTCGTCGCCATACAGATCGGAAAGCCGGACGTCTCTAGCCACATGCACATTGATCTTTTTGGAGGCACTCTGGGCCAGCTCCGCAATGCCTGCTATGAGCCTCGCGTCAACGGCTGCAGCCTTGTCTCCACGAAGGAAGGTCTTGCAGAAAGAAATTACCTGGGGCGAGAGCGAGCTAACATTCGGAATGAAACGCTGGTTTGCGTAGTCCGAGAGTGAAACGGGCAAGCCCGTCACTTCCTGAATTTCGGCTATGTTCGGATCACTGGCTATCAATTTGGTGGAACGCTGAGACTGGAAAAGTGCTGACCATGGAAGGATAGAAGTTGGCGCGTAGCCCGGGCGAGAAAAATGATTCCAGAATATTCCCCACAATACTGCGTTGAACCCAATGAGCACGACACCTAAATAGAGCCATCCGGTTCGTCCCCGACTGGGTGGGTGCGGTGTTTCGGTCGACCGAACGATGTGCGGAACTGTACCCGGTTCAGGAGTTGCAACCGGAAGCTCCGGGATGGCAACGGGATTGCGATGGTTCTCAGTCTCTTGCGGATTTCGCGTGATCTCCGGCATGTACGATCCCAGAGGAAGACTGATGCGAAATTCTGAAGTGATTCCGTATTTTCCGTAATGCTGGAACAACCGTTTCCTTACGTCGCAAGCGGTCACTCGAACAATAGCGTCCTCGCCCGTGTCGTATGAGGGGCCGCGGCGAAACAGCTTTACGCCGATAATCCGCTCTTTCAAGGCTGAGAAATGGCCGGCAATCGCCTCCTCTACGATGTATGTGAGGAACTGCCCGCTCCGATGGCTTCCCTTAAATGCTTCTCCCTCAATTATTTCCTTTAGATGTTGCCGCAGCCGGGCAGTATCTTGCTCGGTCTCCAGGATCATTGCTACTTGAGTGCCGTTTTGGGCTGTTGATTGCATAGGGGAACTCGGCGTCGAGGATTATAGCGCGAGATACGCGTCAAAAAAATGCGCAATCATCTTGTCGGCTCACGGTCTTGAGACCGCCCGCACCAGACGCGAGTATGCGCACGGCCATGCACAGCTTACGTGGATCCGCTTAGGCTAAGTTACTTTTACTCTTGCACAATGTGCAATTGTTGGTGCACAGTAGCGGAGGCTACTCTCGTCCATCGGGCTCTGTCAAGAATGAAACAAGGCAGGTCTGCTGGTTCGATAACACCGTACGACTTTAAATATTTTTCGCCCAGAGGATAACGCCGTGGGGCAGCAGTTCGATGAGCAGTCACGCGCAAAAATATCAGATGACCGCTTAACAGCTTTTTCGAGCCGCCGGCGTGCCCTCATGGGTGGTATGGCAGCCTTGGGGGCGGGTCTGGCCAGTTCGGTCATCGTGCCCGCAAACATGATGGCGCAGTCCTCGGGTGGGGCCGCGCCAATTCCAGAATCCGCAGAAGTGCCTTGCGGGCGAAGTACGGTCATTGCATCCGATGTTGCGACGGTTGCAGAAACGACCTCAGGAAAAATCCGGGGATTTAAGCGGAACGGCGTGTACGTTTTTAAAGGCGTACCCTACGGTGCCTCGACCGCCGGCGAGAGGCGCTTCATGCCGCCGGCCAGACCGGAGTCCTGGAAAGGGATTCGCAACGCGCTGCAATATGGCCGCGTTTGTCCGACTCATGACTCTGCCCACTTTGATACCGACGGAAAGAACCTGGCGAACGCCGATGAAGACGCATTTGTGCTCCATCGCGGCTCTGCCGCAACGGTGCCTGGCGAGGACTGTCTGCGTCTCAATGTTTGGACGCCGCAGATCAATGCTACCCGTAAGCGCCCCGTCATGGTGTATATGCATGGGGGAGGATACTCCGGTGGCAGCGGGCATGATCTTCTCTCCTACGATGGCGAAAGTCTCGCGCGCAATCACGATGTTATCGTGGTCACTCACAATCACCGTCTGAATGTATATGGCTATCTCAACCTTGCGAGCCTCGGTGGGGAAGAATTTGCCTCGTCCGCCAATGTTGGGATGCTTGACATCGTCGCCGTCCTGGAGTGGGTCCGCGACAACATCACAACTTTTGGAGGCGATCCTGGGAATGTAACGATTTTTGGTCAATCGGGCGGCGGCGGAAAAGTGATCGCACTCATGGCCATGCCAGCGGCGAAAGGTTTATTTCATCGTGCTATCGTGCAAAGCGGCCCATTTCTAAAGGCGCTTTCTCCCGATTACTCGGGACGCGTGGCCGAACTTGTGATGGAGGAGCTTAGCTTATCCAAATCGCAGGTGAAGGAGCTACAGAGGATCCCAGTGGACCGTATCTCCGGCGCCGCGGTGGAGGCGATGAAGAAAATGCCTCGGCCGCGACCTTCCCTTCGTGAAACTTTTGGAGAGAGCGACTGGGGACCGACAGTCGACGGCCGCGTTCTGCCCCATCATCCATTCGATCCAGGAGCACCCACGCTCTCTGCGGACGTCCCGTTGCTTACCGGCACCAATCTCCACGAGTTTGTGAATGGACTCGACCATCCCGATGCCAATGAAATGGGCGTTGGGGAACTGAACCGGTTGGTTCGCGAGGCATTTGGCGATGACGGTGAGGCGATCATCGCTGCTTACAGGCTCGATTACCCCACGGCGACTCCATTCGGCCTCTACGCGACCATCGCAGCCTCTCGACTTCGCGTCCCTGCATTCGCGCAGGCCGCGAGAAAGGCTGATTTGGGCGCCGCACCCGCATACGCTTATGTTTATGCCTGGCGGACACCCGTATTGGATAATCGCCCCGGTCCATTCCATGCTTCCGAGATCGCGTTTGCCTTCGACAATGCCGAAATCTGCGATCACTACAGCACTGGTTCTCCAGAGGCGTTTGCTCTGTCGAAGCAGATCAGCACTGCATGGGTAAATTTCGCCCGGACCGGAAATCCGAATCACAGCGGCTTGCCGCATTGGCCCACTTACACCGCGGACACTCGTGCGACCATGTACTTCGACGCGTCCTGCAAAGTCCGCATCGATCCCGAAGGAAAAGGATTGGGATTGATTACCCAGTCCCGAATGGGATAACCGAGGAGAATTATCCGGCATGGCAGAAGCTATTCCGGTAGCTAAAGGGAGGATCTTATGATCGAAACTATAGAAAGAATGATCGGCGACTTGGAGTGCGGCAAACTAACCCGCCGTCAATTTGCTGTTTCCCTCGCCACGCTAGCCGCTGGCGTGTTCGCGGCGCCGGGTGCGCTCGCGTCTCCACCGGCACCGGCAGGTTTCCGCGCCGTCAGCCTGAATCACGTCACCGTGCGGGTCCCTGACCTTCACCGCACGTCGCAGTTTTACCAGCAATTCTTCGGGATGCCGCTCCGGCAACAATCTGCGACGGTACACATTCTCGGAGTCGGAGATTCCTTCTTCGGTATTGAGCAAGGCCAGAATCAGACCCCGACCGTTGACCACTACGACTTCGGCATTGCCAACTTCAACGCTGATGAAGTTCGCGCCCGGTTGTCGGAACTTAACCTGAAGTTCTCTGACAAAACTTCAAAAGAATCATTCAAGTTCCACGATCCAGACGGATTTCAGGTCCAGGTGAACGCACCTGATTACGTAGGTCACGTGAGCTAGTGTAGTGCGTCATACAGATGGGCGTTTAACCGTCTTTGAAGGATACGGGCTGCGAAAAATTCGCAGTCGGGTAGGTCCGGGCTCTAAAGCCCCTGGGATCGCCGGCGCTAAAGCGCATGATCGTTTTCGAGCTCTTCCCCGCAACGCTGAAGCGTTGCTTCCCTCTGCTAAAGCAGAGGGCTCCCACCAACCTGACGGACGCGGGGCCCGGTGGGAGCCCCCGCATTTATGCGGGGGATGGAGTGCTTCAGCGCTCCAGAAACAAGGCTCGACTTCGATCTTGCGCTTTAGCGCTGGCGAATCTCGGGGCGGACTTTTTCCGCAGCCCCTGAGGGACTGCAGCCTGGGCCCATCCTCACTTTTCAGGCACCGGAATAATGGATGTTATCTCCGGCGCACTACACTAGCAGGCTGATATTTGGACATAAAAACCCGACTCGATTCCCGAACGGAACAAGGCTGCCAGTAAGCTCCTTTGGGTTCCGAAGGCTTGAAATCGCACATCCCTCTACTGTGGTGGTACTCTCGGTCGGAAGAGACTGGAACGGGAGACACCCTTCATGAAGCTGTTGACCAAGTTCAATCTGATACTACTGATTATCTTTGGGGCGGGCGGCCTTCTCATCTGCCAGCTCGCCTACAGCTTTCTGATCCGCAACGCGCGCCGCGAAGTTCTTGCGCAAGCCGAGCTCATGGTGGCCGGTACCGGGGCCATGCGCGATTACACCTCTGAAGATCTCTCTCCGTTGCTGCAGCAGAATCCACGCCATAAAGTGAGATTCCTGGCCGAAACCATCCCCGCCTTCGGGGCCACAACCACGTTCAACAAGCTGCGTAGGAGTTACCCGGAGTATTCCTACAAAGAAGCCACACTCAACCCCACAAACCCCGAGGATCGCGCCTCTGATTGGGAGGCCGATGTCATTCACGGCCTACGCGATCATCCTGAGCAGAAACAGGTGGTGGGCGAACGTGAAACCCCCTCCGGCCAGGCACTTTTTCTAGCCCGCCCGATTAAAGCCGGCCCTGCGTGCCTTGAGTGTCACAGCATTCCCTCTGCCGCGCCGCACGCTATGCTCACCGTCTATGGTTCTGCCAATGGCTTCGGCTGGAAGCCAAACGAGATCGTCGGCGCGCAGATCATCTCTGTGCCTATGTCAGTGCCGGTGGCGACTGCAAACCAGGCGTTTCGCAGCCTGGTGGTGATGCTTATCCTCACCTTACTGCTGGCCATGCTCGCCCTCGATGCGGGTGTTTACTGGTTGGTTGTTCGTCCGCTCAGGATTGTCTCTGAGAGCGGAGACCGCATAAGCAAGGGCGATAAGAACGTACCCCCGCTGGTGGTATCAGGAAAGGATGAGATCGCCAGCGTGACCGCATCTTTCAATCGCATGCGAGTAAGCCTGACCAAGGCCCTGGCCATGCTTGAAGAGAGTTGACTTACCGCCGGCAGGCAGCCAGAAACTTGGCCCGATCGGCGCCCGACTCGATCTCCTGTGCGACCATGGCACAAAGGTCGGACAGAGAGGCACAGCGCTTCGCGGCCCGCTTTACCACAAGTTGGGCGATGGGACCGATATAGCCTGCAAGCTCACGGCCGACTCGTTCGAGGATAGCACTCTCGATTCCGATTGCAGCCGCGGGAGGTTTCGCTTCCATAACAGGCTGCTGCATAAGGCCGCCTGCCACGGGGGGGTCGCCGGAAGAGACCACTTGGGCGGAAACCTCTTCCCGCGAGGCTTCCAGATATGGCCGCAATGCCTGGATCAGTACCCGAACGTCTGACTTCCAGCGCGCATGGGTTAGCTCAACCGCATTTCTGTAAGCCAGCTCACGCAGATCGGCGGGAAGCTGCTCCGCTCTTGGCATCCTGGCGCCCCGAACCAAAACCGGAACCACAGGAATATCCCGCTGGAGTGCCGATGCGATCTCAAGCCGAACAAAGTCAGTTTCATCGTCAAGACGCCGCTGACCGGATGCGTCCTTCAACTCCAGCCAGTCCCGCCCCAATACGGCGAGCAGCACACTGCATTTGTGGATGGACTCGTCAATCGCTTTCCTGAAATCACGGCCCGGCTGAATGGCATTCACATCCATAAACACAGATTCTTCCTGGAACGTCTGTGCCAGGTCGTCAGAAAGGCGTCCGGCCTCACCCTCAGAATCATCTCGACGATAACTGATGAAGATAGTCTGCAGGACGGATCTCCTGGGAAGTAAGTTCCCTCCGTTTCGGTGCGAACGGGGCCTACGGGAATCTTTGGTTGAGTTTACGCCCAGTGCACCGGGCCGCGTAAGATACTTACATTGGTACGACTGCCAGCTTCCCTATATGAAGAAGGGCCAATCCACGCCGATTCGCGTCCTGCTTGGCGCCGCGTTTGACGCGGGCGATCTCTCGTCTGCCGAGAAGCTGCTGGGCGAGATGAATAAGCAAGCTGCTCCAGCTCTTGATATTGAGAAAACGATTCCGGATTTGCGCAGATCCTTGTCGCTTCTCAACGATGTCAAGACCAGCTCCAGATTGGCTTCGGTACTTGCCGGCTTTCAGCGGTCACTGGACCCGAACGGAACGGTCCTCGCCCTGGCGGGCAGACGAATCGATTCCGCAGGCGCGGACGAACGTAGATTTCCTCCCGAAAATGAAGCCATGGTAGCGGTTCGCATCCGTAATATGATGGTCTCCGCGGCGAGCCAGGCAGTGGTGTGTTCGGCCGCCTGTGGTGCGGATATTCTTGCGCTCGAAGGCGCAAGGCAACTCGGCCTGGGACGCCGCGTTGTGCTTCCGTTTTCGAGGCAGCAGTTTCGCGCAACTTCTGTTGCGGATCGTGGTGAAGACTGGGGGCGCCGCTTTGACGCGATCCTGCAAGCGATGCAAAGCGAAGACATTCTGGAACTGAACTTTCAGGCCGGCAACAGTGAAGCCTATGCAGCCGTAAACTCCAAAATCATAGACGAGGCCGCGGGGTGGGCATCGATCACTGGCCGTCGCGCGCTGGCGATGGTTGTTTGGAATGGATTCAGCCGAGGTGCCACTGACCTGACCGATGGATTCAGGAGACTTGCAGTGGAGAGAAAATTGGAAGTGATTCCAGTATCCACACTCTGAATGCCGAGTGAATGTTGATACGGCTTATGAAGAGCGTGCATGAGTGCGGGAGGTTCGTGGAATGCTGATTCACCCTGAGAGGTGGAAGTTTATGCCGGAGCGCTTTAGGGAAGACCGGCCGCGCCGTATGCTGGCCCTGGATGGCGGCGGCATTCGTGGCCTGCTGACGCTTGGCATCCTTGAGCGCCTTGAACAATTGGTTTCCGACCGGACCGGCCAAAGACTATGCGACTACTTCGATTACATCGCAGGAACCAGCACGGGCGCGATCATCGCTGCGACGCTTGCACGCGGCATGAAGGTTCGAGAGATTATCAGGTTCTATGAGTCTTGCGGGAAACACATGTTTGAGCCCTCGTCTCTCGTGAAACGCCTGAAAACCTTCTATACAGCGGATCCTCTCAAACTTCAGCTACAAGAAACTTTTGGACGGGATACGAACCTATCCTCGGAGACCCTGCAGTGTCTTCTGCTGATCGTGACGAAGAACGTCACGACTGATTCTCCCTGGCCGATCAGCAGTAACCCGGATGCCAGGTACAACGATCCTGCGCGCAAAGACTGCAATCTGCAAATACCGCTTTGGCAGCTGGTTCGCGCCAGTACCGCTGCGCCCGTATATTTTCCACCCGAGATTCTGCACTGGGACCCGAATGACAAGAGCAAGTCATTCGTGTTTGTGGATGGGGGCGTCACGCCGCATAACAATCCAGCGTTCCTGCTTTATCGTATGGCAACTAATCCCGCTTACCGTCTCAATTGGAAGACGGGAGAGCGAAACCTGCTCATCGTCTCGGTGGGGACCGGCGCGGCGGAAGCGACAGGGGCGACTGTGACCGCGGCAAACAAGAATATCGTTTCGACGGTTGCCGGGCTTCCCGGGGAACTGATGTACGGGATCCTGGTAGAGCAAGACATCAACTGCCGGACCATTGGCCGTTGCACCTTTGGCTCGCGACTCGATCGCGAGATGCTCGACATGGTGCCGCGCGATTTTGATGCCGATATGACGACCCCTCGACGAAATTCGGCTCCTCCTATTCCACTCACAACCGATCTGGGGCGTCATTTCCTTTATGCGCGCTACAACGCTGATCTCAGCGCAAAAGGCCTAAAGGCGGCTGGCTTCGACCAGGTAAATGCTGCCAGCATCCAGAAAATGGACGCCGTGGAAAACATGGAAACACTTCTCGCTATTGGCCGGAAGGCTGGTAATGAAGTGGATGCGTTGCATTTTGGTCCATTTATTTAGGGACGACACCCCTGGTCTGTGGGAGAAGCCGCAAAAGCTACTTGAATGCTCACTGCCAGGCTCCGCCAAGGGCGTTCAAAATTGCACCAGCCTTTGGTGCTCCGGCTTTGGTACTCGGCCCCGGAGCCTAGATGAGAAATACCCGCGCCGGTGGCGTAATATGTCGCTCGCTCTTTTGCGCGTTCGCGGTAATTCTTGAGTATCTCAACCGGAGCGAGCAACCGCCATGGAGTGTCCAGAGAGACTCAGGCTGCAACAGCTTTATGAGGTTTCAGTTCGACGCTGGGCGCAAATTGCGGCGTCTTCTCAACTGTTTGGTCAACCAACCTCCCATAAAGATGAGGTTCGGCTAAGAGTCTTAGCTGACAGGAACTATGCTAAAAACCGCCTCCTCATACACCGGCAAAAGTGCAAGGCGTGTCGTCGTAACGAGGTGGTAGTCCAGCCAACCAGGGATGACGGTCAAAGACCCATCAACTAACAAAGGTAAACCAGCTCGTCAAGAATGGCTCAAGTACGCGCGAGACACGGCCGACACTGGTCACTCACAGGTCATTACGCCCATCTTCCTCGTCCGCACCCGATGGCTTCAGGAAATTCTAAGGACGTCCGAGTCTGGCGTCTTCCTCCGCCGCCTCTGGAGTAGAGCGGCGTCATTTGAAGGAGAAGGATGCATCGGAGTGGGAGGACGACCTCCCCGGAAGTGACGCCAGAACAATAGCAATAGTGCTAGTACAACCAAAAGCTTGAAAAGCAGGACTATTGAGCCGGTCTCCATGCTTCACGCTATCAAGACTTTTCAATGTGTGAACGCTTTGGTCTCGCAAGCACCTCAGGTCGACTCCGGCTCGACCCTCTCGAGGGCATGCTCCTACATCTGGCAAGATTGACGAAACGTCTGCACGGAGCTTAATCCCGTGAGATATGCAGACGGTTCATGCCAGCCCGCCGGCAAGGGGACTGAGCCGTCCCTAGCGTTGTGGATGCTCCGGGAGAGCTTCCTCCGGAAGGGGGTATATTAAGTCCCAGTTTCAAGGATTGGGAGCGTTATCATGATTTGCCCGATATAGAGTGTTGCGGAAAAGGAATGATTGAGCAATGACAAAGCGAGAAAGCGCCCCACCCGTCCTCGTCGCCTTACTGACCATCCTGTGTCCGGTGTTCTGTCTTGCCCAGCGGACACCGGCCGCACCCGAACCGCCGCCGCCGTTCTACGGACCGTGGAACGCTGTCATCCTGCCAGGCGGTGACGGCCTGCACGCTCCACTGAATGGGAACGATACCATCCTGCATGCGGAATCACCCTGGACGCTGCTGGTCTGGGTGAATGCGGAAGATGCTCCAGCCGGGCCGGAGCTGATTGCCGGCGTCGGCGCGCCCAACGGGGAGTATCCGCGCTACCTTGCGATCGCGCCGGGAAAAGTGGAACTGTATCTCGGCCCCCACAATAGCCTCGAAGGACCTGCTGCGATCACCCCCGGGAAGTGGCATATGCTGGCTGCGACCTTCGACGGGGTACACTTCCGGCTTTATGCGGATGAAACCCGGGTGGCCGAAGGCACACTGCGCCAACCAGGCGAATCGGCGACCGATACAACCGGCCTGCTGGTGGGCACCGCGGAGCCAACTCTGGAAATCGCGCCAGCGCAGGCAAACGGGTGGGAACATTTTGGCGGAAAGATCGCCGGGCTGGAACTGCTGCGCGAGGCGCTCTCGCCGGACGCGGCCCGGCAAATGGCCGACCATCCCCTGAATTTCGATTTGCCCGTTTATGAAGAAGGCTCAAAGCCATGGCCGGTGCAGACGCGCGGACAGGCCGGGTACCGCGCGCCGCAGGACCCGGCGACAATGCCGCACAGCAAAGCGCCGTTTTCGGCCCCCCAGGCAAAACCGCTGCCCAAGGGTCCCGCCATTGAGAGCAGCGGGGAGAATCTCTGGACCATTCAGGGCTGGCGCTTGAGCGCGGCGCCAAACATCGATGCGGACGGCGCGGCGGTCTCCGGTCGGGCCTTCAACGCGAAGGAGTGGTATGCGGCGACCGTGCCGGGAACGGCGCTCACTACCCTGGTGGACCGCGGAGTCTATCCCGATCCCTACTACGGCCTCAACAATCTCGCTATTCCAGAGACGTTGAACAAACAGGACTACTGGTATCGTACCGAGTTTCGCGCGCCTGAATCCACGAAGGGAAAGCGGCTCACGCTGACATTCGAGGGTATCAACTACAAGGCGGTCGTGTGGCTGAACGGGCAATCCCTCGGCACGATTACCGGCGCGTTCATTCGCGGCATCTTCGATGTGACCGGCATTCTAAAACCCGGTGAATCCAATGTGCTGGCTGTGCGTGTTTCGCCGCCGCCCCATCCCGGGATTCCGCAGGAGCAGTCGATCAAGGGAGGTCCCGGCGAGAATGGCGGCCTGATGTGCCTCGACGGACCTACCTTCGTGGCCACCGAAGGATGGGACTGGATTCCCGCCATACGCGATCGCGACACTGGCATCTGGCAACCAGTCACACTGCGAGCGACCGAAGCGGTGAAGATTGGCGACCCGCAGGTGGTGACCAGCCTTCCGTTGCCGGACACGTCAACCGCAAAGGTGGAGATAGCGGTTCCGTTGACGAATGCCGGTGACGCGCTGGTACACGGAACGCTAAAGGCGGAGTTCGAAGGAGTTACTGCTACAAAGAACGTGGATCTGAAACCGGGAGAGAGTGAGGTGAAGTTGACTCCGGCTGAGTTTCCACAGTTGACGGTTACACATCCGCGGCTGTGGTGGCCGAATGGATATGGAAAGCAGGAGTTGTACCATCTGAAGCTGTCTTTTGCCGTGGGCACACCGATTTCGGACACGAAGGAAGTGCGATTTGGAATTCGCGAAATTACTTACGAGCTGAGTCTGCTGGATACGGCCGGGCATTTGCGACGCGTCGAATATTCCCCGACAGAAGCGTATGAGCTGGGTGAGACCAAGGCCGATGTAAATGTCACGCACGATGGGATGCGCAATATTCCGCCCGCCGAACCGCCGCCCGCGAATCTGCCCGAAGCGTTTCGCGAAAACTGGCATTCATGGGTCGCTTCGCTCACATCGGCCGGTGAGCGCTCGCGTGCCGTGAAACCGAGCGACGACCTCGGCACGGCCCCGTATCTTGTTATTAAAGTAAACGGAGTGCGCATTGCCTGCCGCGGCGGTAACTGGGGTATGGACGATGCGATGAAGCGGGTCGCGCGCGAACGACTGGAGCCCTATTTCCGGCTGCATCACGACGCTCACGAGAACATCATCCGCAATTGGGTCGGGCAAAGTACGGAGCAGTCATTCTACGATCTCGCCGACGAATACGGCTTCCTGATCTGGAATGACTTTTGGGAGACAACAGAGAACTACAACATCGAAGCGGAAAACCCGGCACTGTTCCTGAAGAATGCAGAGGATGTGATCCGGCGTTTCCGGAATCATCCATCGATCGCAGTCTGGTGCGGACGCAATGAAGGTGTGCCGCAGCCGATCATCAACCAGGGCCTGGCGCAGCTGATCCATACCTTGGACGGCACACGGTACTACTCGCCCAGTTCGAACCAGGTGAATCTGCAGAACAGCGGTCCCTATCGTTATCAGGATCCGAAGCTGTACTATACGGCACTCAATCGTGGTTTCTCCGTCGAGACAGGTACGCCCTCAATGTCGACGCTCGAAGCGTTCGAGGCGTCGGTACCGAAGCCCGACCAGTGGCCGATGGATGATGTTTGGGCTTACCACGACTGGCACTTCATGGGGAACGGCGACATGCATCCGTTTCTGGCGGAGATGCAGACTGAGTTTGGGGCGCCCACCAGCCTCGAGGATTTTGAACGTAAGGCGCAGATGATGGACTACGTCGATCATCGCGCGATGTTCGAGGGCATGAATGCCCATTTGTGGTCCCCAAACAGCGGGCGTCTACTGTGGATGACACAGCCGGCATGGCCCAGCAATATGTGGGAGGTGCTCAGCTCGGACTATGACACGCAGTCGTCGTACTACGGCGAGAAAGAAGCGTGTGAGCCGCTCCACGTACAGCTGGACCTGGGGACGGATGCGGTCGAAGTTGTGAACACAACGCCGGAAGCAGCAGGAACGGTACGCGTGACAGCGGATGTGTTCTCCCTCGATAACAAATCTCTGCTCCACAGGGAAGCGCCGGCTGAGATTCCGGCGGATAAGGTGGTGACGGCGCTGCATTTGGAACTGGCGCCGCTCGAAAAGGATGCGGTGGTGCTGGTGAAGCTGGGGCTCAAGGAACAGGGCGGGAACGTGGTCTCGTCGAATCTATATTGGTTGACAGCAGATAGCCAGAATTATCGTGAGTTGACGCGGCTGGCGGCCGCCACGGTGACGGCGACGGCAACGTCGAGGCGCGCCGGCAATTCGGTGCAGGTTCATGTGCAACTGAGGAACACGGGCGCCGCTATTGCGCTGCAGAGCAAACTGACGCTGGTAAAGAGCTCGGATGGGTCGCGCGTTCTGCCGGCGTATTTCAGTGACAATTACGTTTCACTGCTGCCCGGCGAGTCGCGTGAGGTCGATCTTGAATATCCGGTGAGCGCCGCCGACGGCGCCACGCCGCAGCTTAAACTGCGCGGCTTCAATCTGCCGCAGCGCATTGTGCCGGTCGGGGCCGCTGGTCGGTAAGCTGCGGCTGACTCCGGTCAGTCTTGTCCAAATTAACGGTGAGGTGGTCTCTCGGGTCGATTTCGTGGAAAGATAATAGGTCCAGCGATTGCAGGGAAATGGGTTAGGGTTCGGCGAGGTTAGCGGGCCTTGGTGCAGGATTCAAGAGCACCCTGGATTGCATCCTGGGAAATTCTCAGCCGTCCCTTCGGGACTGATCGTTTTTGTTGATCTTACCCAGGATTCCATCCTGGGCTATTTGCAGCCGTCCCTAGCGGGACTGTTCGTCGGATCAAAGGGAGCAACTGATTTCCTCCGATCGTCCCTCATCAACGTTCAGCCGGATTTGTGCCATTGTGGCCGGCTTGTTTAGATCTTCGGAGGGGGCTCGCAACCGCAGGACTGGCGGATGACAAGCTCGGTAGGCAAGAGCACCCGGGGATTTAAATATTCAGCCTGCGATCCGGAGCGGATCCAATCGAGAAGCAACCGCGCAGCACTCCGGCCAAGTTCGGCGGCGGGCTGCCGGACCGCGGTCAGAGGAACAGCCAGCAGAGAGGCCAAATCGAAATCGTCGAATCCTATGATCGCCACATCTCGCGGCACGCTGATATTTTCGCGCTGGAGAGCATGTAGAACATTGGTCGTGGTTACGTTGTTCAAGGTGAACAACGCGGTTGGTAGTTTCGTGGAACGAAGCCGTTTGAGAAGTTGAGGAGAAATTGAGGAATCGCGATTGACACTGAGAAGTTGTGGCTTGAGTCCCGCTTCCGTCATCGCCTCTCGATAACCGGATATGCGCTGGGCGATCGAATTGAATTTGCTGTCGTAGCCTACACATAGAATTTGCCGGTGGCCATGCTCGATGAGGTGGTTGATGGCCTTATGGGCGCCCTCGCGGTTCTCCACCATCACTTCGCCGGCATCCAGATCCGGAAGTGTCCGGTCGAGCATAACGATCGGCACGCCCCTGGCACGCAATTCCCTGAGTTGCTGGTCAGAACTCACATTTGAGGGGACGATGAGAACGCCTGCAATGTTCCTGGACTTCATCATTGCGAGTTCTTCTGCTTCGGTGTTCTTCTGCCCTTCGCAAGCGCACAGCAGAGTCACGTAGCCATGCTGGGCTGCGAGTTGCTGAATCGCATGTGCGCAGGTTGAAAAAAAAGGATCTGCCAGATCGGGAACAATGAGGCCGATGGTGCGAGGCGCCTGCCCCTTCAAAATGCGCGCCGCCTCGTTCGGCTCGTAGCCAAGCTTGACGATGGCCGCACGAACCCGTTTGGCCATGGCAACGCTTACGTGCTTTTTGCCGTTCATCACCCGCGACACTGTCATGCTGCCAACTCCGCACTCCCGTGCGACGTCAGCGATCGTTGGCGCAGTCTTACGTGCTTTTGGCATTTGTTGCCCTATTTTACAGCCAGCCCTAATTGCGAAGTGACCGGGAGAGAGTTCGTCCATCAAAGAACGATCAAATTCCGATAGCGCTATCAGTTGCTGTTAGGAATGGCATTCTATGAGATCGAACAAGTTGTTGGCTAGCCCGCAAAAAAATGCTTCCCACCATCAATTTCATTGGGGAAGACTTGCTATGGGCTAATCCGAAGTCGGTTTTCCACTTGACAAGCATAATTTCGGTAGTATAAAAACCCGACTGATAACGATACCAGGATTTCCTGGGTCGGCAACAAGAGCAGATCGGCCCGGGCAAAACCGGCGGCTAGGTCCTGTGAGTAGTAGATCCAAGCTTTAGGAGGCAGTATGCGGAGACGCCTGTTGTTCATCGGCCGGTCTATGCCGGTCGCTTTTGGTTTTGCACAGTCCCCTGAGAGGGCCTACCGCCGGCTTTCATCGTCGCTACGGCTTGCGTTCGTCGCCCCGCTCGTTGCCTTCTTTTCCGGCCTGCTGATAATTAATCTTGGCTGCATCGCCTTTGCCCAAAGTCCGACAGGAACCATCCGTGGAACGGTGCTGGATCCGACGGGCGCCTCAGTACCCGGAGCAACCATAACCCTTACCAACCAGGCAACTAACTCATCGCAAACGGCCACAACCGACGCCGCGGGCCGGTACATTCTGAATTTTGTTCCTCCGGGGACCTACAGCGAAACGGCAAGCGTGGCCGGATTCCGCACGGCGAAACAGAACAACATCATTATCGAGGTGGCGGTGGACACGCCAGTCGACTTCAAGCTTGAAGTCGGCTTGGTGTCGTCACAAGTAGAAGTAACTTCGACGACGCCGCCTCTGGAAACCAGTTCATCAAACATCGACACCGTGATCACGTCGAAGGAAATTACCGATCTGCCCTTGAACGGCCGCAACCCGTTCACTCTGGTGGAAACTGTGCCCGGTGTGAGCACTATCGGCGGTGCGTCCACGCCGCATATCGCCGGGTCGCGCAATGCCAACAACGAGGAGCAGCTCGATGGCATGACCAACATCCTGCCGGAAAACAATGTTGGCAACAACTCCACCGCTTACACGCCGATCGTCGATTCGGTGAGTGAATTCAATGTGCAAACGAGCGTTTTGCCCGCGGAATTCGGCAGATTTTCCGGCGGTGTGATCAACATGGTCACCAAAACCGGGACGAACCAGCTTCACGGCGGCGCCTTCGCGTTTGCCCAGACGACTGCTCTTGGGGCTAAGAACTACTTCTCCAGCGGTCCCGTTCCCGCCTATTACCAATACCAGTGGGGCGGCACACTGGGTGGCCCGATCGTGATTCCCCATGTGTTCAACGGGCATAACCGCACCTTCTTCTTTGTCGGCTATCAAGACACAATAGAGGCCGACGACAAATCCGAGGTTGACAGCGTTCCGTTGCCCGCTTGGCGAACCGGCGATTTTTCCCAACTGCCTGCTCTTTCCAATGGAGGCCCGGGCGTCATCTACGATCCTGCGACGGCGACGCTCCAAAGCGATGGCTTCTATCACCGCAGCCCATTTCCCGGAAACGTCATTCCCGCCAACCGTTTGAGCGCGGTCGCGCAGGCCGTAATGAAGTATTACCCCATGCCCAACACCGGCGCACCGGGCGCCTTTTTCAATAACTATCAAGTAAGCGGCTCTGAATCATCCCCCACCTGGCAGTTCGACATCCGGCTTGATCACAACTTCACCGATAAGTGGCATAGCTTCGTAAAGCTTTCCCATCAACAGGGAAGTTACATACCTTTCAATGACTACGGCAACCCAGCCGCGCTTACCGGCAATGGTCCCACGACCGATTCGGCATACAGCTTCTCCTTCGACAACGCCATCACCCTGTCTCCCTCGCTGGTAATGGATCTCCGCGCCGGCTTCAGCCGCTCGACTGCGGTGCGCACGGCCATCGGAGAACCCTTCGATCTCACGAGCATAGACATGCCCTCCTCCTTCATTACGGTCTCCAAACGGACGACTACCGTGTTTCCTTACTTCAACGTGGGTAATGGTTATTCAGGCTTAGGCTCGACCGGCTACGTGCCGCTTGAGGAGAACCCATCAGCATTTGATTTCAACCCGAGTGTCGTGAAAACTATTCATGGCCACTCCATTACCATGGGCGGGGAGTATCGTAAGATCTTCGAGAATTTCTATCAATACGGCTTTCCTTCCGGCCAGTTCCCCTTCAGTCAGGATTGGACACAGGCGGTCGCGAATAATACCGGACTGTCGGCTGGTACAGGGAATGCATTTGCCTCGATGATGTTAGGTTTGGCGGACGGCGGAGGAGACATCACCCACGACATCGGGGTTTCCGAGTCCAGCGCCTACTTCGCGCTGTTTCTCCAGGATGATTACCAAGCCTCAAAGAAGCTCACGTTCAACGTTGGATTGCGCTGGGACGTGGACATACCCCGCACCGAGCGCCATAACAGGATGGACTACTGGAATCCCAATCTTCCTTCACCCCTGGTTGGCGTCCCTGCAGGTGCTTGCCTGTACTGCGCTAATCTGATGGGCCAGATGGTGTTCGTCGGAACCCCACAGGATCCATACGGTCGCCACCAGGGACCCACGCAGTGGAAGGACTTTGGGCCGCGAGTCGGTTTTGCCTGGAGCGCGGACGACAAAACCGTGGTGCGCGGCGGCTACGCCGTCATCTTCCAGCCTTCGCAAATGCAGGCGGGCGGAACCACCGGCGGCTCGGGCACCGATGGGTTCACGAGTCAGACCAACTTCAACTTTACTTTCAATAATCAACAGACGATTGCGACCACCATCGATAACCCCGCGCCTACCGGGTACAACCTTCCTCAGGGCGCTGCGGGTGGTCCGCTCACCTATTCGGGTTTGGGTATTTCGGATACGTTCTTCTCCACTTACCGCAATCCCTATTCGATTGAGGGTAATTTAAATATCCAGCGCGCCATTCCGGGTAATGCAACAGTAGAGGTTGCCTATATTTATAATCGAGGCAATTTCCTTATCAACGGAGATCCCGGTGTCCCTTATGGCCAAGTCAATCCGTCCTATCTGTCGCTGGGTACTCAGCTGACCGCGAGTGTTGCCAATCCGTTTTATGGAATCATTACTACCCAGGGTTCGCCCCTCGCCGCCGCCACTGTTCCTTACGACTTTCTGCTGGCGCCTTTCCCGAATTACAACGGCGTTACCTCCTTCCGTAAGGCCACTTCCGGCTCCCACTACAACGCATTTACGGCTAAGCTGAACAAACGGTTCTCTCAGGGTTTCTCGACGTTGGTCTCTTTTACTGCGGGAAAGATGATGGATAATGCAGCCAGCGTGGTTAATTATCTTGGGCCGGCCAGCCAGACTTACAACAATCAATACGACCCCAAAGCGGAGTTCGGCGTTTCCGCTCAAGATGTCTCGCGCATCCTCACAGTCGCCGGCGTTTACGAGTTGCCGGTCGGCCGCGGAAAACTGCTTTTTAGCAACGCGAATGGCGTCGTGGACAAATTCATCGGCGGATGGCAAGCCAACACCATCGTCCAGTGGGACACCGGCACGCCCGTCGTTCTGGGCGCCGCGAACGACAACAGCGGGCTTCTGGGTCAGGCGAAGCGGCCTAGCGAGGCTCCCGGCAACGCGAAACTCGGCCACTCGACTATGGCCCACTATTTCAACACCGCGCTGTTTTCCCAGCCCGCTCCATTTACGCTCGGCAATGCGCCGCGCGTGCTGCCCAACGTGCGCGTTCCCGGCGTAGTCAATGCGGATATCTCCGCCTTCAAGAACAATTACATCGGATCTACGGAGCGATACAACATCCAGTTTCGTGTGGAAGCCTTCAATGCTTTAAACCACCCCCAGTTCAATGCGCCGGATACTGGGGTAAACGACGGTACCTTCGGGGAGATCACCGGTAGCCAGGGTCAGGCGAACACGCCCAGGCGGCTCCAACTGGTGCTTAAATTGATCTGGTAGCAGCGGACAACCTACAGGAGAAACGGTCTTGCGACAATTATCTGCTCGCCTCCTGCTCGTCCTATGCCTGCTTGCCTGGGGCTGTAGTACGGTTTTCGCCAAGGTTGTTGTCTTCTGGCAGGAGGGATTTCCTACTGTCGCCAGCCAACCGACTTCGCGAGCGGCTTTAGAACGAGCGCTTGCGGGAGACGATCCTGTCTTCCTCGATGTCGAAGGTTTGCGCGACCCATCTGCGTTGGCGAATGCGGATTTGCTCGTATTGCCTTACGGCTCCGCCTTTCCAGCCGGGGACTGGGGCGCGATTCTCGGCTACCTTGAGGGTGGAGGCAATCTGCTCACTCTCGGGGGTCAACCCTTTCGGGTCCCAGTAACAGGTAACAGTGGCAGTTTCCAGCAGCAGCGGCCGCAAGATACCTACTCGGTCGAGGTGGGTATACGTCACACCTATGAGATTCCCGTGACGGCGAACGCCAAATTTGCCTGGAAGGACGGTTATAGCTTCCTGGCGAGCACCGCCATCCAGGGCCATCGATTCTTCGCGCTCGAAGGCCAGTTCAATGGTCTTGGCTACATGGTGGATCCCGATGGTACAAAATCCGCCGCGCCCGTTGTGGTCGGTGAGCGGGTAGGCACTTCGCGCGGACCTTCTGCCCGCCCGCCTCCGCACCTGGTGATGTTGGATTTTGAACCGAACGCCGGGTACTGGGAGTCAACCGACGGCATCGCTTTGGTGCGCCAGGCGGCGGATTATGCACGTCAGGGCGCGATTCGCTTCTGGATAGAGACACTCTATTCCGCCATCCGCCCGGACGAATCTGCAGACATCCAGATCCATATCGAGAACGCACCTGCTGCACAGCCAGGCGACACAAAAATTGAAATATCCTCCGCGGACAAGGTGCTCTACAACACAAGCATCCCGTGCAACGGCAGTAGGGTGGATGCTGAAGTGCCCTTTCATAAGCCATTGCCTCCCGGTTTCTATACCGTTCGCGGAGTATATGAGTATGGGGGAAAGTCTAGAGAATATTACAGAAATGGATTCTGGGTGCAGAACCCAGAGGCGGTGGATGCCGGGCCGACGCTGAGTGTGCGGGGAGATTTCCTGACCAAAGATGGCACTCCCTTCTTTCCTTTCGGAACCAACTATTTCAGTACCGAGGAGAGCGGCTGGGACTTCTCCGGACCGCGTAACGCAGCCGCATGGGACGACGACTTTGCCGATATGGAGCGGCATGGCGTCACCTTTGTGCGCACCGGCGTATGGATGTCGAATGCCAAGTTCGTGGAACCCTCCACGGGCCAGGTCAATGAGCGGTTTTTGCGTAATCTGGAGGCGTACTTAACCTCTGCGCGCAACCACCATATCGCGATTAATTTCACTTTCTACGCCTTCACACCCAAAGTGGGTTCGGTCTTTCCCGTGCGGCAAGATCAGCCCGAGGCTCCTTTGCCGAACCCCTACACCAACGCCGCCATCGTTCGTGAAGAACAGACTTATATGCTGTCGATCGTCAACCGTTTTAAGAATGTGGGCTGGCTGTCGTGGGATCTTATCAACGAACCAAGCTTCTCTAACCCGAGAAGAATATTCGCGGGCAATACGCCCAACGGAGACCCAACCGAAGTGGCAGCGTGGAGGAAGTGGCTGCGAGAAAAGTACGGCAACATCGATGCGCTGGCTTCTGCCTGGGGCGTGCCCCCGCAGCGGCTCAAGACTTTCGAAAACGTAGATCTGCCCGCGGTCGCGGATCTGCATCTGGATCGATATGGCAACGCGGAGGAGGTCCGGGCGGTTGATTACAACCTGTTCGCGCAGGATGCTTTCACAGACTGGGTCCAGGGTATGGTGACAGCCATCCGTAGCACTGGGAGCAAGCAATTGGTCGACGTGGGCCAGGACGAAGGTGGGGTGCAAAATCGCGTGCTCAACCAGTTCTTCGCCAAGGGCGGAGTCTCCTTCACTGTGAACCACACCTATCGGGCGGATGACGCATTGTTGTGGGACTCGCTCGTTGCCAAGCGCCCGGGAACACCGAACTTTGTCGGTGAGACGGGATATCAACCGGTGTGGTGGCCCGATGGAACATGGCGCTACGACGAGGTGTCAGCCTACGCACTACAAGAGAAGAAAATGGCTTTCGGTTTCGCTGCCGGAAGCAGTGGTGCGTTGCAGTGGGACTGGGCGCGTGAGGTTGACTTCGGCATGCAGCGCAGCGACGGATCGGCAAAGAGCTGGCAAGTCATGATGCGGGATATGGGCAGCTTCGCGAAGGCAGCTGCACCGTGGGCGACGGAGCTGGTGGAACCGCAGGTAGCTCTCATTCTGCCACAATCGCTGCAACTTTCTGTACTCAACGCGACCGCGATCGAAGCGCAGCAAGCCGCTGTGCGTGCCCTCTACCACTATGGGCGCGCAGAAGCGTATGCCGTAGGCGAATACCAGATCGACCGGTTAGGGTCGCCCAAGCTCATCATCCTGCCTTCCCCCTATGTGCTTACATCCGAGGCGTGGGACGCGATTGTTGCCAGAGTGAAGGCTGGGTCCACCCTGCTGGTATCGGGCCCCTTTGATGAGGACGCCCATTTCCATCCCACCGGCAGGCAGGACGCGATAGGGCTGCCATATACGGATGTTCCTCTCATGATCCATGAGAACCATACGGAATGGGCAGGAGGCAACTTTTCGCTCGCCTACAGCGGAATGAAAATTAGCATTCTGAATCGTGCACTCCTTCCGGATGACAAGAGTTGGAAGGAGGTTTCCGTTGGCAAAGGGAAGATCCTCTTCTCGCCTTTGCCCCTGGAGCTGAACGATAATGTGCAAGCGATAGGTGACGTGTACCGTTACGCGTTGCGGGTAGCGGGTGTTTCGCCCACATATGTTACTGATCTGGAAGATCCGGGGATTTTGATCGCGCCGACGCAATTTCCCCACGCCACGCTCTATGTATTGTCTTCTGAGTCAAATCAGGGCGCAGTGTCGTTTACCGATAAAAAAAGTGGAAAGCACGTCACCGGAGAGATCTCGCCAGGGCGCACCGAGCTGCTTTTGATCGGAGAGGATGGAAACCCACTGGCCAGCTACAACTGGAAGGGCCACTGATTCTGTGGATCTGAACAACGTAACGGATGGTTTTGTTTGGGCCCAAGACCGTTGTCCCACATAGTGGGACATGGCTGCACAAAACTGCGAGACTCAGCCCTCGATTCTGACAAATAGAAGTCGTGGTTCCAGTGGACGCATGCCGAAATCCAAATTGCGTGTTGCTGCTGTGGTAAGCTTTGCTGGTGAAAGATGCGGTCAAAGGCCCGAAGAAGCCGGCTTATAAGGTTCAGGTGCTAGATCGCGCCATCAACATCCTCGAGTTCATCAGCCAGCAAGGTACGGGAGAGGCGGGTTTGCCCGAGCTGTCCGCAGCGATGGGGCTTCACAAGACCACCACCCACCGCATCGCCCATGCGCTCGAGAGTCGCGGCTTGCTTCGCCGCGGCCGGGATTCCAATCGTTATCGTCTCGGTCTCCGCTTGTACGATCTTGGATGCCAGGCGCTTGACTACGTGAACATTTGTGACGAAGCCCGTCCCTTGATGGCTCGCGTGGCCCATGAGGTTGGAGAGACGTCGCATCTGGCGTTGCTTGACCGCACCGAGGTCTTGTACATAGAGCGCGTCGAAGCACAGCGATCGTTCTCCATGGGTTCGAAGCTCGGTACGCGCAATCCCGTGTACTGTACCTCTCTCGGCAAGGCAATCCTGGCGAACATGCCTGAGACGGAAGCAGACCAGATACTTTCCAGCTGCCGCATGGAAGCGAGAACCAGGAACACAATTACCAACGTGGCCGCCCTGAAGCGGGAGCTTAAATCGATACGCGAACGCGGCTATGCCATCGACAATGAAGAGATCGAAGATGGCATTCGTTGCATCGCCGCGCCGATACTCGATGGAAGTAACCGCGCCATCGCCGCCGTCAGCGTTTCCGGCCCATCTTCCCGCATTGCTCCAGCCCGTTTTCAGCTGATCGGAAAAGCGATGTTAACCGTCGCCCGCGAACTCTCGCTCAGACTGGGGCACCAATCCCCCTCTTCCGCTTCGATCAGGCGCAGCCGTTAAGATTCGATAGCAGAGCCCCTTCTCTTTGCCGTTCGACAAACCTCTGCAGCCCAGCCTAAACCCGGCTTTCATTGAGCCAGCAGCAGACCTATCCGGCGATGTGTCCCACATTGTGGAACGAAAGGTGCATTATGTGCTTGACACTTGTCCCCTCGGATTTGAATAATGCGGGCTGATTGGGAAGGAGTGCCAAACCGTGATACCTAAAAAAAATAGACTTATCCGATTCGAAAGCGTCAACCGCCTGCAGCGTGCACTTGTCCTAAGTTTTGCCATACTAGTACTCTCCGCGTTTGTCACTGTAAGCGCAGGAGCCCAGCAAATCACCGGTTCCATCGTGGGGACTGTAACGGACGCGCAAGGTGCGGTGGTTCCCTCAGCCACAGTGCAGGCGACGAATGTCGATACCGGATTCTCCCGATCGACCACCACGGGGAACGACGGGGCGTACCGCATCGAATATCTTCCGATAGGCAAGTACAACGTTGCGGTGGAAGCACATGGCTTCAAAAAGTTCTTACAACAGAATCTCGTCCTCGCCGTCGATGAGACACAAACGCTGAACGCAATGCTGGCAGTCGGTGCGTCAAGCGAGACGGTCACGGTCAGCGCGACCCCACCGCTGGTAGACACCACATCAGCAACGCTGGGAAGAACCGTGCAGCCGGCTGAAATCATCGGGCTGCCGCTGGTTAACCGCAACGCGTATGCGGAACTTTCGCTCACCCCGGGCGTGCAATCCAACAGTGCCAGTGGCAGTACCAATGCCAGCAACGCCAATCCCAGCGGTACTCCCAACTATCAGATCGGCGTGCCCTCCACACAGGTCGTGGTCAATGGCGGCATTGACGGTGGCGTTCCCATGGTCAGCTTCTTCCTGGATGGCGGGAGCAACATGACCGGAATCCGCAACTATGGAAACCCGCTGCCCAACCCGGACGCGCTGGAGGAATTTCGTGTAGAGACGAGCAACTTCTCGGCCCAGTACGGCCGTATGTCCGGCGCCGTGGTCACGGCGGTTACGCGCTCCGGAACCAATCAGCTTCATGGCTCCCTGTTTGAATTCGTGCGCAACACCGCTCTGAATGCGACCCCGTGGAATGCAACGCTGAACCCTCCCTATCATCGCAACCAGTTCGGCGGCGCGGTCGGCGGCCCGGTGAAGCACGACAAGGCCTTCTTCTTCTTCAGCTATGCCGGACTGCGCCAAACCGTTGGTCAGTTCATAAACGGAGGCGTGGTTCCGACGGCGCTTGAGCGGCAGGGCGACTTTACGCAATCGAAGGTGATTCCGGAAGTGCCCGGCACCAAGGTCAAGGTGGCAGGGACCAATAGCTCTCCCAATTGCCAGGTTCCAACCGTGGGATGTGTCCCGTCCGCGTTGTTAGACGGCACCGCCGCAAACATTATCAGCAAGTACATTCCCCTGCCCAATAGCGCGAACAATGCCTGGACGGGGTTCTTCACCGGCCCGACGAACCAGGACGAGTATCTGGGGAAATACGATCAGGTTCTTGGCGAGAAGGATCACCTTACAGCGACTTACTTCTACCTCAACTCGACGCAAGATGCTTATGGGAACGGCAATCTGCTCTGGGATATCAATCAGTCCTACTCCAAACAACAGAACGCGAACCTCAGCGACACCCACATCTTCAATGCCACAACCGTTAACCAGGCCTGGATCGGCTTTACGAGAGTGGCCGGTGGACGGGTCAACCTGCCGCAGGTTTCGCTCGGAGATCTCGGATCGAATTTTACGATTCAGGGTCCAAAGGCATTACCTGAGCTCACGGTATCGGGATATTTCAGCGTCGGGGGAGCGCTCGCGGGCCCGGTAACCACCACAGACTTCTATTCGATACGCGACCTGGTCAGCACGACCAAGGGGAAACATTCAATCAATTTCGGCGGCGAGCTCGCGCTGGACAAGAATATGCTCGTCGGCAACCTTTATAACTTTGGCATCTTCAACTTTCAGACCTCCGCTCCCACGACCACGGGGAATGCACTGGGCGATTTTGTCACCGGCCAAGTCAACACTATGGAACAGGACACTCCCTACCATGGGCTTTTGAGCGACTGGCATACCGCATTCTTCGTCCAGGATAATTACCGGATTTCTCCCCGGCTTATCGCGAACCTTGGACTGCGGTGGGATATTGACGTTCCTCCGGTCGAGTCCTCAAACCTCACCGGCACCTTCGTCCCCAACGTGCAATCGACCGTGGTTCCGAGTGCACCACTGGGTTTGCTCTATCCAGGAGACCAGGGCGTACCGCGGGGCATCGTCGACCTGCGTTGGCACCATATCTCGCCGCGTGTCGGCCTTGCATTGGATCCGTTTGGCGATGGCAAAACGGCACTTCGTGCAGCTGCGGGCGTTTTTTACGGCAGTGTAAGCGGTAACGAATGGAACCAGCCGGCCAACGCACAGCCTTTCGCCGTTCGCCAGACCTTCAACTCCATCACCTCGTTCAGCAACGTCTACGCCAATAAAGCATCTTTCCCCACTGGAGATCCCTTCCCCTACACGTATACGCCGTCGGCGCCCCGGTTCCTTCCCGCAGCCAGTGTGGAGACAATCTCAAAAGATACCCAATGGCCTTTGGTTTACCAGATCAATGCCTCCGTGCAGCGTCAGCTACCGTCCAATGTGAGTCTTACGGCTGCCTATGTGGGGACGCTATCGCATGATCTCCCCATCATGATCGACGACAACTATGCTCCGTATGCACCGGGAGCCAGCACCTCGCAGAGCAGCATCAATTCCCGGCGCCCCTACGATCCAGGCGTTCTGGGGCAGAACATCTTTCTTATATCGAACCAAACCGCCTCGTATCATTCCCTGCAGATCTCGGCTCAACGCCATATGACGCGCAACCTCATGCTCAATGGTTTCTATGTTCTAAGCCATTCGTTCCAAAGCGCAAATGAATCAGCCGATGGGCTGGCGACTGCGCAGGATTTCGCCCATTTGGAAGAAGAAAGAGGCCCAACGGACAATGATCGGCGCCACATGGCCAGCATCTCCGGCATATGGAATCTCGACTACTACAAGGGGTCGAACCGCTTCATGGGTCAGCTCGCGAATCACTGGACAATATCGTCCATCGCCACTCTCTACAGCGGCGCGCCGGTCAACATCCTAACCGGCTCCAACAAGAACTTTGACAGTGCCAATAACAACCGCCCGAACGTGGTTCCTGGGGTGAATGCGTTCCTGGATCCACACCGAAGCCGCTCTGTTGCTGCCGCCGAGTGGTTTAACATCTCGGCGTTCACGCCCAACGGCCCCGGTCTCGGCACCGGTCCTTACGGGGCAGACGGCGACACAGGGCGCGACTATCTTCGCGCACCGGGTTACCGGGATGTTGACCTGGGAATCTTCCGCGACATTAGCATCGAACGATTCACGTTGCAGATACGTGGTGAGGCCACGAATGCTCTTAACCTCGTAAGTCTGAACGCGCCAACCGCCAGCCTGGCGTCCACTCTTGACGGTAAAATCACATCCGCGGCCAGTCCCCGCCTGATTCAGGTGGGCGCCCGGCTGACCTTTTGAACTGGTTACTCCACTTTCGAGGATTCCCAGTGCTTCAACGCGTCTCGCCAATTCCCTGATCTTGTCAGAATGGGCGAACGTTGGGTGTCGAGGCAGCACGGTCTTTACGTCAGGTAAGCGACTGGCGAAGCGACCATCCCGCGAAGCCAACACGACAACTGGGGGTGTTTGCAGGAACTCCCCCAGGATACTAGTCCCCCTTTCTTCGAAGCCGTGGAACCCTCAACACCCTCAAAGCTCATGTTGAGGGTGTTGAGGGTTCTGTCCTGGAACGTTTCTCAGACTCTCAGTCCACAGGTACGCGATCGAGCGCGTACTTCGAGCTAGTGTGCACGATGTTGAGTAGCTGCACGGGCTGGTTCAGGTTTTGCAGGATGTCGCGGGTCTTTTTCGCTTCCGGCCTATCGCAAGCAAGACCGGAGAGATAGAGATAGGCCCACTTAATGGTCTGGTTGAGCCTACGGTGACGGAAGGAGATGTCGTAGCGCTGAAAGGTCTCGTCCGCAGGTCAACTCGTCAGAAGCTTGATTCGCGGTTGAGGGCGCAGTTCTCGATCGAGGTACCCGACCACTAAGTGCGGAAGCAAGGGGGATTCTCCACTGCAAATTATTCGCTAATGAGCAATTTTGACGTGTAATATTTCCTCCTCCCATGACCGGCTAATTACTGTGGTCTACACCATTTGGGACATTGCTGTTGTCTTCGTGCGGTCTAGGCTGAATAGTGTCTGGTTATGGAAGTCTCCCCCGCATGAAATACTCACTCGCCACGAATGCCACTTTGTCGCTGTCACTGCTCGTGCTGGCAGGTTGCGGTTACTCCGTCAACAATTCATCTTCTTCAAGCCACTTACCCGGCACAACCGCGGCTGTGAACAGCGCGGGCCCCATTGGGGGCCATGTTGGAGGCGATCAATGGCAGGTCAGAAATGCGAGCATTCAGTTATATTCCGTGGGTACCACGGGAACGGCTTCTGCCGCGTCGCCGCTTTTGACCCAACCGGTTTCGACGGATAGCGACGGCAACTTCAGGATTACAGAAGCATACTCATGCCCTTCCCCTACGTCGCAGCTTTACCTGGTTGCGAGCGGCGGTACTCCGGTTCCAGGGCCAGCCACCGAAAACCAGGCCATTGCATTGATGACTATGCTCGGGCCCTGCAATAATTTGTCTTCTACGGCGACTTATCCAATCAATGAGGTGACGACCATAGCCTCGGTATGGCCCTTGTCACCGTTCATCACCTCAGCCACCCAGTTGGGTTCCAAGCTGAACGATCCGTCCCTGACAGCAGCGCTTACGTTGGTAAACCAACTCGTGAACCTCCAGCAGGCTGTCTCACCGGGCGTGGGAGTACCGGCCGGAGAGGCCGTTCAGACCGCGAAACTCTACACCATAGCGAACGATTTTCATAATTGCGTATTATCGGCTGGGGGGGAGGCAGGCGATGGCAGCGCCTGTGGTCAGCTTTTCACCCTGGCCACTGCGCCGGGCAGCGCCGCCCCAAAGAGCATAATCGAGGCAGCTCTTCAGTTGGCGCAAGCCAATCAGCTCAACCCTGAGGGATTATTCCAAATGGTACCCGGCAACGCGACTTACCAGCCCGTTCTCGTTACGGCTCCCACCAGTTGGGATCTCAAACTGGTTGCCATTCCAGCCCCGCCAAGTTTTTCGCCACCTGGAGGAGCGTATTCCCTCGGTCAGCCGATCGTGCTGAGCACGACTGCATCGGGGGCTGCTATCCACTACACCACCGATGGCAGCCAGCCGTCGGTCTACTCGCCCGTCTATGAGGGCCCTCTCGTGCTCTCATCAACAGAAACAGTCAACGCGGTTTCGATGACAGAGGATATAAGCAGTCCTACTGCCACAGCGGCTTTCAGCCCCAGTGGGTCCAAAAGTCTGGAAGTAACGCCGAGCCAGGTGTCCCTAGCCCCATCCCAAAGCCAGTCACTCACAGCTTCGGTTCCCGGGTCAAGCACTCCGTCCGTAACCTGGAGCATCAGTCCGGCCGTGGGCACTATCTCTGCTGCCGGCGTCTATACCGCGCCGGCGTCCATCACCAGCGCGCAGACAATCACCGTCACCGCGACCAGTACGGCGAATCGCGCAGAGAGCGCCCAATCCTTCATCTCGCTCAGTCCGCCTTCCGCGGTTAAGGTCAATGTAAGTCCGGCCAGTGCGTCCTTGAGCTCATCACAGAGCCAGCAGTTCACAGCAACGGTGACGGGCACATCGAATACAACGGTCACCTGGTCCGTGAGCCCGGCCGTGGGCACTATCTCTGCCACCGGTCTCTATACTGCGCCGGCGTCTATCACCAGCGCACAGGCGGTCACCGTCACCGCGACCAGCAGCGCGAGTTCCAGCGTATCTGCCACAGCCATTGTGACTACGGTAGCCGGCACCGGCACCGGCACCACCAGTACCGGCACGGGACAAACCTATTACCTGGCCACAGCGGCCGACTGGGGGCAAGGACTCTAATTCCGGTCTTTCGGCAACAGTGCCATGGCTTACACCGAATCATGGACTCAATTGCGGTGATGTGATTATCGCGGCGGCGAGTACATCGTACTTATCCAGCAGCTTCACAAGTGGGACTTGGGGTACAGTTTCATGCCCGGCGGCAAACAATGTGGCCTGGCTCAAGTGCGCCCAATTTGACGCCTGTAAGATCACCACGGCCGCGGGCCAGCCAGGGATCTATGTGGATAAGAGCTATTGGGGAGTGCAGGGTTGGGAAGTCTCGGCGTCCAGCAGCAACTCTGCGTTTTGCTTCGGTGCTTCTCCCAACTACCTTACTCTGGTTACGGTTCATCACATCATTTTCGCCAACAATATCGCGAATGGATGCGGGGCAGGCGGCTTTACCACGTTCAACAGCAGCAAAACCGCAAGCGTGGATTACATCACGATTATCGGCAATATCGCCTATAACGCGGCCCAAACCGGCTCCGAATGTTATAGCGGGATCAGCATCTACCAACCGATTCAGTCGGATTCTCTTCCCGGAACCCACATCTATGTGGCCGGGAACTTCTCCTATGGCAACGTCGATGCCAATCCGTGTGCCGGCGGCATCCCCACGGATGGCGAAGGTCTGATCTTTGACACTTTTGACGGAGACCAGGGAGGATTGCCGTCTTACGCGGCCCAGGCGCTGGCTGAAAACAATATCTTTGTCGGGAATGGCGGGCGGGGATTGCAGGTGGGTAACAACGGCGTCGGAGCTGGACCTTTCGCCACCATTTACCTCCGGAACAACACCGTCTGGGGGAACAATGGCGATCGCAATCAAAACACGAATGCCATCTGCGGGGAGTTGTCGCTGTTCCGGACGCTGAACACCAGCGCCTCCTCCAATCTCGCAGAAACGAACCAGGTAACCGGATGCGGCGAGAACCCGATTTATGCCTTCTATGTCTGGGGAGGTAATGGAACAGACGATGTCGATCAGAACTGGGGATACGCCGTCAGTGGGACGACCAGCAGCGGCTCATACAATAGCGCAGGCTTTTCCTTCCAGGCAAACAATACTTTTGGCCAGAACCCAGACTTTGCCAACGCGGTTACGCCTGGGGCCCCCAATTGCAGTGGAACCAGCAGCGTCCCCGCATGCATGGCAACCGTGATCGCGAATTTCAAGCCAACGAATACAGCAGCAGCCGGTTTTGGTTATCAGCCACCAAGCAGCACACCGATCTACGATCCCTTGTTCCCGCAGTGGCTGTGCACCACATCTCTTCCCACTGGTCTTGTCACGATGGGCTGCCAAAGCGCGCCATAGGCCGCTTTTGGCAGCCCACGCTGAACGATCTTAGCGCTATCGTTGAGTGATTGCTTCAGTGAGCCCTTCTTAAGAGCACCTTGCCAACACGTGCGTCCTGCAGTTAAGCAAGCGTGCCCTGGATCACTCGACGCAATCGTCTGCCTAACGTTTGCTTCCGCTCGTCGTGATGAACGAACTCGCGTGGACGCTCTGCTGCGTGGCCGCAAACTCCACGGGTTTCTCCGAGCGGGGAGGGCGCACCCAATGATAGAGTCGCGACGGCCATTGACGATATGGCCAACTTGGCTTGAGCAATTCCGTGACCAGCTCCGGCCGTTGCCAGGGAGTATCTTGATAAGCGTGTTGTATGTTCTCGGGGCTCAATGAGGTCGCCTTGGGAAAGAAGGCCACCGTGTCGCCCGATCGCAGACCGAGTCGCTGCTCGGCCGGAACGGGTGAGTCTACGCCAAGCTGCCGGCACAGCAACCCGACCAGGTCGCCCTGAGCATCGATCGGCAGGTGTCCAAGCTGCGTGCAACGCGGGTTCAACTCAAGCAGGTACGCTGCCCTGGTCTCCTCCTCCAGGATGAAGTCAACACCGTAAAAGCCAGACAGCTCCAACCTCTTTGCCAGCCTGAACGCAGCCTGCGCGATCTCGGGATGCTGAATCAACTTCACCACCATCGCTGCAGATGTTGCCCCCTGCGCCTGCAACACTTCCGCGGTCACGGCACCTAAAATATCGCCCTTCCAACAGGCCATCATCAGGTTTGCAGGACGGCCGGGAATGTACTCTTGCAGCGTCACTACCGGCGTACTGTCTTTTCTGCTCCAGAACGCAATCGGATCCCGGTCGACGGCCATCCGTTTGCAGACACCCAGCCAGCTTAAAGGCCTAAGCATTTGTTTCAGCTCAGCCGCCGCCTCTGCCTGAGAATCCACCACCCGTACACCTCTGCCACCCCAGGTGCCATCCTGCTTCAGCACCGCGCGATCGACCTGGCCATCAAACCACTTGCTCAGATCATCCTGGGTCATTATGCGCGCGGACCGGGGCACGCGAATGCCGAGCTCCTCCGCGATATTCTGCAGTCGCTCGCGGCTGGCTACCACTTCGAAGTGCTTCGCCTCGCCAAGCGACCTGGCGATCACCATCTGTAGATCCGGCTGCTCTTCATAGAGCTGGTGTAACTGTAAGACCACGCCATCATCACAGGGAATCACCACGTCAGGAGACGCGGCACGGATAGCTTCCTTCAGCGAATCCAGCGAACGCAGCCGGCTATAATGATGATACCTGCTGATTCCGCGTACATGTCGCAGAGGGTGCCCTGGAGCACAAACAGCTTCCACTCTACAGCCGTGATCCAACAACGACACCGCGATCTTAGCTGCCAATGGCCACCAGCTCGAAGCCGCTATGACTACGCTTGCTTGCATAGAACCCCACCTTAGCTTATTAAGTAGATACACTGGGGGAAAATTCGCTAACCCTTATAGCCTTTTTATGACTCGGTATTCGCGCGATTCTCACAAGTAACCCGCGTAACACAACTTAGTATCATGCTCCGCGGGCTGATGAACGCTTTAACCTTCCGTCTCCTCACAACGTGTGTCTATTACGCCGTCAGAACCATCCCGGGTTGACTGTGAAGATCAGCAGACTGCAGGGGGGATGGTGGGGCGGCCACCTGGCGTACCCGGCTCTTACTCAGGAAGGGCTTCTCACAAATATTGAACCAGAAGGCGCCGAGCACAATAGAAGCTGCCGCTCCCAGGGGATGAAGCATGGCGGGGAGATAGTCACAAATGGTGAAAGGCTGCTGCCACAGATATATGGAATAAGTCCGCTCCCCAAGCCAGGCAAAGAACCCGCCAACACCGCCCGGTATGCGTAGTTCGTAAAGATAACCCAGGAGACACGGGAACAGCCCGAGCGCGCCCACTGCAATCACCAGCCGTTTTGCGTGCATACTAAACGGCATGATGATCAGAGCGATAAGGATGGAGGCAACGCCAATCGCAAAGATGTACCTGACCACCGGGCGCGGAATTCTCAGGAACCAGTCTTTCCTGGATTCACAGAGAAAACCGAACATCATGGGCCACACGGCGACTTCAAAGTGATATTTCGCCGCTTCAAAACTTGCCGCCCGCAGCGGATAAAGCACCCCGATAAGGGTGAGTAACAGACAGATAGAGCCGAACACCAGCAGGCTGCGCCGCCGGCTGCCACGGCCTAATGCAAAAATGAAGGGAGCCAGGAAATAGAACTGCATTTCGCACGACAGGCTCCACAACTGTTCCAACGCCGGCACGTAGTGATGGCTGGCATAGTTGACCGTGTAGGTGAGTGCTAATGGCAGTTCTGCCAGGTAGCTTCTAAAGTCAGACTGCGGTGGAAGGTGCGGCAGGTGCTGCAGCGGAATGGTAGCCAACGCCATGACAGCCGTATAGGCCAGAAGAGCTGGATACAATCGCCACAGCCGCCGCTTCACAAAATGCGAAGTGCGTTGACCAAAGGTGCCGACTCCGCCGTTCAGTGAACGGAACGTCAGGATACCTGAAATAAAGAAAAAGAGATTGACTCCTATGCGGCCGGCGCCGGCGACGCGCCCGGTGAAGTAAAAGCCGTGCGAAATCAAGACCAGGATGAGGGCCATGCCTCTCCATTGGTCCAGCGCGACAGAACCCTTCGATGCTGCAGCGCGCCTTGAACCGACGTGCGTCACCCTATCTTCTGATGTTGCCTCTTTTGGTCCGGACATGAAACTGCCTTTGGCCTTTCTGGAAGTTTCCAACAAACTCAACCGAAGCGAACGTCGGCTAACGGAATCTGAGTATCGTCCAAACATGGGCGCCACACGCGAAGCCACTGGGCCAGGAACATGACGACGAATTGAAGGTTGGTAAAGAGATACCGCCGCCAGAGACGCGCCGGGTCCTGGCATAGCCGGTACAGCCATTGCAGGCCGGCCTCCTGAATGAACTGCGGCGGCTGCTGCAACAACCCAGAATGGTAGTCAAACGCGGCGCCCACCGCCAACACCGGCATGTTGAGGTATTGACTCATTTCATAAGTGAATACCTCCTGACGTGGGCACCCCAGACCGACAAACAGAATCTGCGCCCCGGAGCTACTGATTCGCTCCACCGTCGCCATTTGCTCACGAGCAGATAATGTACGGAACTCTGAAGGCTGAGCGCCCGCGATTTTTAGCCCGGGACATATCGCCTGCATACGTTGACAGAGCTTCTCTATGACTTCCGCCTTGCTCCCATAGAAGTAAACGCTGATGCCCTGCCGTGCCGCTTCCCGGCAAACCTGCAGTGTGAGATTTGGCCCGTAGACGCGATCGGCCAACTCGGTCCCGTACAGCAGGTTCAGTGCCCACCGCACTGGCTGACCATCCGGAGTGACCAGGTCGAAGGAATTCAGGCGGTGTCGGTGTGCCGGCTCAATAGCCCCGGTGATAAGACCATGGACAGCGAGTGCCGTCGTAGCGCACCGCTTCCGGGCCTTTGCGTTGGTGATAATGCGACCGACAGCGCACTCGTAGTCCAACGCGCTGATTCCAACGCCCAGTACGTTCTTCTTGCCGTGGTCGATCAAGCTGCCTCCTCCTTAAACCACCGGTCGACATTCCTGGCAAATATCTGCTGAAGAATGTCTTCTACGCTATAAAGCTGTTTCCACTCCGGGTAATGTTGAGAGAACTTGCTGGTATCGCTGATCCACCAGATGTGATCGCCGGTGCGATTGGCTTCCTTATAAGTCGACACGAGCTTCTGCCCGGCGATACGTTCACAGATCTCAATAGCTTCGAGCATGGACGCATTGCTAAAGCGGCCACCTCCAATGTTGTAGACCTCGCCGCTACGGGGGCGTTGAAAGAAGTGGTAGAAGCAGTTGATCAAGTCGGCGCTATGTATGTTGTCCCGGACCTGCTTCCCTTTATAGCCAAATACTGTGTATGGGCTGCCGGTCGCAGTGCAACGCATCAAATACGCGAGAAATCCGTGGAGAGCGGTACCGCTATGATTGGGCCCGGTTAGGCAACCACCCCGGAAACAAGCGGTCTTCATTTCAAAATAGCGGCCATATTCCTGCACCAGGACATCTGCTGCCACCTTGGAGGCTCCGAAAAGGCTGTGCAGGGTCTGATCCACCGACATTTGTTCATCAATGCCGGCAAAATACGGATGCGACCGATCTATTTCCCATCGTGTCTCCAACTCCACCAGCGGGAGACGGTTTGGCGTATCCCCGTAGACCTTATTCGTCGAGGTAAAGATGAACGCTGCTTCCGGGCAGTGAGTACGCGTCGCCTCGAGCAGGTTGAGAGTCCCGGTAGCGTTCACAGAAAAGTCAGTATGCGGATCCCGTGCAGCCCAGTCATGGGACGGCTGCGCCGCCGTGTGGATTACGAGGGCAACAGACTTTCCCAGGCGAGCAAATAGCCGGTTCACCGCACCTTGGTTCCGGATGTCAAAGTCATAGTGGCGATATCTCTCGCCGAGGCCGTTCTTGAGCCGTTGCTGGTTCCACTCGGTTGAGGCTTCGGTGCCAAAAAACTCCCGGCGCATATTGTTATCGATACCGACCACATCAAATCCAAGGCCAGCAAAGAATTCCGCAGCCTCTGATCCAACAAGACCCGCGGACCCTGTAATGACGACAATACTCACAGTGTTACCCTCCCCCGATGCACGGTTTGTTGCCGCGCAGGACTCGTTATTATTGTGGTTGTGTGGATAACTTCTTCTCTTCCCGAAAGACGCAGCGCCTCCCGGTATGCGAGAACGTGTTGAGCGGCAATCGAACTCCACTTGTATCGTGCGGCGTGAATTCTTGATGCCGTACATAACCTTGCGTATCGCTCCGGATCTTCCGCCAGGCCGTCGAGGAGTGAAAGAGCCTCGTCGCTGCTTGTGCTTGGCAGGAAGAACGGCAGCATCTCCTCGGGCGTCGCCTCCCCGATCGTGGACACGACAGGGAGTCCGTTGGTCAGCGCCGCCAACATACTGCCTCGGCGCTCACTGACTCCATCCGGAAAAGGGAGATAGGCCACGAAGGACCTGGCTAGAATCTCAGATACCTGGGCAAATTCCAGATTGATGGACCATCTCACACCGTCAGGGGCATTTTGCTGAAGGTCCCTCATATATTGCTGGTGTGCTGCCGGCGCGCTGCCCAGGATGTGAAAAGAAAACGGACGTTGTGACGCAATGCTTTTTTGCGCGAGTTCGATAAACTGCTCGATGCCCTTCCTGGGTCGAATCTGACCGAAGTACACGACTGTCGTATCCCGGCTACCATTCGTCGCCGCCTCGGGCACATTGCTTCCGATGGGAATGACAGTTTGAGGCGCTCCAAGGTTCAGCAGCTGCCGGTTATAAAGCGATCGCTCGTATTGGCTCGCGAATATCACCCTGCTCGCGGTTCCCCGGAATAACTGCGTGGAAATCCTTTGCGCGAGGGGCAGAGCCGAATACTCGTGTACCGTGATCATGGACACGCCTGCCACCTTCATCAATCCAAGAACGTGAGGAAACAGCGAGCCGCGGTAACCGACAGAAGGATATTGCAGGTGAACAATGTCATAGTTTTCTTCTCTTAGTTGCCTGGCAAACTCAAACACCGAGTTTGCACCCCAATCGTTTGGAGTTAGTACGTCGGCGACAATATCTCTTTCCGCAAGAGCCTGCGCAAGAGAGTGGGCGTAGTTCTTAACCCCGCAAAAGGGCGTGTGGTTATCGCCGACGATAAGGGCTACTCGTAAGTACATTGAAACCTCGTTCTCAATTCTCCGTATACGAAACGCAGGCGTGCGGGCTAACTGGCGCAGAGAGACCCTGCGGATCAGGCGCGTCGCACATAACACCTGTTGTTACAAACGAACTTCTAAGCTACCGAAGCAAGCGCAATCTGGCCGCGGGATACAAGGCAGCGGCGGTACACATCCTCATAGCGCCCGGCCATGCGCAAGGAGGAGAACTCCGTTTCCACGCGCCGGCGGCCGCTGCGAGCCATCTGACTTGCACACGCAGGATCCCGCAAAAGTTTCAACAGCGCATCGCCGAGACCGTCCCCATTCTCCGGCAGCATAATCCCGTCGATGCCATCCCTAAGTACATCCGGCACACCACCGACAGCAGTGGCAACCACCGGCTTTTTCATAGCCATAGCCTCCAGCAGCGCCATGGGTGTTCCCTCCCGGCGCGAAGGCATCACGAACACGTCCATCATCGCCAAGTAAGGCCGAATATCTTTTCGATAACCAGGGAGCAATACCCTGCCGGTTAAGCCAAGCTCACGTACCAGTGATTCAAGATGCGGCCTTTCGACACCTTCGCCGAAAATGACATAAACGGCATCCTGTCCAGCGTCGGTCATCTCCCTCGCGGCCTCGATCAAACGTTCGTGAGCCTTCTGGATGTCAAGCCGGCCTACCGCACCGATGACTGGCACCCCGCGCGGAATGCCCAATGACGCCCGCACCTCATCGTTCTGCAATTCATCCTCAAAGCTACCGAGGTCGATGCCATTCGGTATCACCTCGATGCGGCGCGAGGAGACGAGCACCCGGCGCATCGACTCAGCCACAGAACTGGAAACACCTATCACCTTGTCGCAACCATGAAGCACTGCGGCATCGATTAATTCCACCAGCCGGGTCCGCAGGTTTTGTCCAGTCCACAGGTGGTGAGTCGCTATCATCGGAATGCCCGTCATTCTTGATACGACGGCGCCGTAGAGCCGGCTCTTCGGTTCATGGCAATGTAAGATCTCGATCTTTTCCTCTTCGACCAGAGACTTCAAAGCCTGGATTGCGTTCCAGTCGAGCCAGCCCTGGCACGGCAATGTAACCGCATCGATGCCGGCTGCCCTGGCAGCGGAAACAATCGCTGTGCTGGAAGCTCTCTTCTTCTCCAAAGTAGCCAACCTGACATCGAACGACCCCCGGTCGAGAGCAGTGATCAGCGTCATGATCATCTGTTCCGCACCGTAGAATCCCAGGCTGCTGGTGAGTTGCAGCACCCGCACCGGGCTTCGGACCCCGACCGGGGTGCTCATGACATCGCACGTAACAGCGTTCATTGTCATCCTCCCAGCTCCGTTACGTTGCTCACCAGAGCAGCCCTCTGATCTGGAGTCGCTTTTCTCCGGCGGCCCATACTGCGGCTCACCTCAGCCTCGTAGCGCTGAATGATCAGCCGCCACTGGTGAGAGGTCTCAACATATTGGCGAGCAGCCGCAGCCATGCGCATTCGCAGGTCCGGCTCAAGGAGCAGCCGTTTCACCGCAGCCGCAAATTCCATATCATCATCGGCGATAAAAAGATGAACCCCCGACTCAACCGCTAAGCCGTGAACAGCGATGCTGCTGGCTACCATCGGCACGCCCATCGCCATCGCTTCCAACACCTTGTTGAGGATGCCTCCGCCCATGCGGAGCGGCGCAACGGCTACGCCGGCTTTCCGAATCAGCGGCCGAACATCGTCTACGAAACCAGTCACCGTTACCGACGGATCCTGCGCCAGCTCGACGATCTCGTTGGTGGGCTTCGATCCCATAACGACAAACCCGGCCGACGGGACTTCCCGTCGAACTGCCGGCCAGATGTCTTGATAGAAATGCAATACCGCGTCCGGATTCGGGTGGTACACCATGGAGCCCACGAAGCAGACTCCCTCTGCATGCGGTGCAGGAGGTTCGTAGTTGAAATAATCGAGATCGACGCCGTTGGTGAGGCAATTACTTACCGCGATCCTAGAATCGATGCGTTTCATTTCCACTACGTTTTCCGGGGTGAGGACTGCCACCTCATCTACCCGTCGCGCCACATGGTGTTCAAAGCGCCGGCCGATACCGCGATAGCTACGTATTAGGAATCGATCGATCCACCGTCGAACAACGAGCAGTCTCCGTTCATCATTGGCGTCGCTGACGCTGTGCAGAACCCATACCTTGAACGCATCCATTGGATCGCAAAGGTATAAGCCCGCCTCGATGTCTGCCTCGACGACGTCAAATTTCTGTAACTGCAACTGGTTGCGGATCCATCGGCGCGCTTCCGTGCTCACGGCATCCGTGAAGTAATACGGGATGCCCGAGACATAACTGCGAACGAAATTGGCGGCACGTTGCCAGACGCCCTGAGACAGCTGAACCTCCGGTCTGAGAATGATCTCGACCTGGCAGTACTGCCTCAGCTCTTCGACCAGAGCCGGCTCTGGCTCCCGATCGACCACACACAGCAGGGTGACGCTATGGTTCTCACCGAGATACCGGATCCGTTGGAAGATCTGAATCCTGGTACCATCCTGAGGTGGGTATGGGAAATAGTTAGATATAGTAAGAATCTTCATTGGCTTCACAGAGCCCCCGCCGCTGATTGCGGTGTCATTTCCTGGCTGCTCCAGAAACCGGCCACGATGGCGGCCAAAATCCAAACATTGAGCAAAATGGCGCCTGAGGTATAGCTCTCAACGTTCATATGCAAGGCGACGATGATCACGGAGCAGAGTAAGCCGGTGCCCATGGGTAAGCCGCGTCTTGCCAGGAGGAAGGATCGACGGCTCGCGATCCCGAGCAGAGATACAAGAGCGATAAGTCCCAACGGCCCGGTTTCCGCCAGCGTCAGTAAGAACTTGTTGTGAACGAGGTATTCAAAGCTCTGCCGCTCATCGCTGGGGATGAACCCAAACATCTTGAATTCGTAATTATTCAAACCCTGGCCGATCACAGGAGAGTCGGACGCCATGTTCAGGGCGGTGTCGATCAGGCCCGTTCTTCCATCAAGGGTTGCTATGCGGCCTTCATCTGCGCGCGCCGTGATTTTGTCAGTCAGGCCGACGGCCAACAACGCGATAAAGAGAAGCCCAAGAATCATGTGTCCGCGGCGAATCAGCCGCTGCCGCCGGAGGAGCATGAAGAGCGGAATCACTCCGATGGCGAGGATGCCCACTGCCGCGCGCGAGAGGGTACACCCAAGCCCCGCGATGCCAAGTACGAGGCCCAGACCAGCGAGTCTCTTACGAGCTTTGCTGATGGGGAAGAAGTACTCGATAGCGACCAGGGGCATTAAGGCAGCAAGGTAACCCGCAGCCAGGGTGGGCGTGCTTAGACCGGCCGACCGAAACACCTGGTCATCATATTCACCAGGCGTATAGGCGCGAAAGCCCAGATGTCTCTGAAGAAGCATCTCGACCACACAGATGCCCCCGATCGTGATCACTGCCCAGACGACCGCAAGCGATGCGGCGTCGAGTTCTCTTTTGCCTTGTCTTAGGGAGAAAGCCAACACCACAAACAGGAGTGCGGCCCGGAAATGCTCGATGAAACCATAAACGCTCAGCTGGAGGTCGCCAGACCTGGTGAAGGAGATCAGATCGGCAGTCAGGAGCAGTATTACCGGAACCAGGAAGCCTGCAAAGTCACGCAGAGGCTTTCTCGTCCCTTTTTGGCGTTGGACCATCGCGTCGACCAGGAGCCAGACAACCCATAAATCAGTTAAGTAAACCGCTAGCCCATCGCTCGCTCCCATGTTGGGCCGATACACGAAGTGGGCCGCCAATGAAAAGGGCACACAGAAGATGAGCCCGAACACGGCAAAAGGCCGAGCCCCAAGCGCGCTGCACCCGGCGACAAAGGCCATTGCCACGACAACGGCCGCAAATGCAGGAATAGAAAATCTAGTGGCGGCTACTGCCAGCACGGAGCACAGCAGCACAAGCGCTATCGTCGCCCCCTTACCCAGGGGGGATGGACCAGCCAGAAACTCCGGCGCTGAAGCGCCGTTCAGGGCCATGGTGCGAACACGATTTGACATCGACTCTCCACGCATCATGATCTTTTAACTTCCCTTCGCGAACCGCATGTGCGGCTGCCTTTGACTAACCGACACTTACGACCCTTTTGTCGCGCCGGGCCATCATCGAGGCGACTCGTTCCGTAACAAGTGTTCTTACCATTCGCAGTTCAGCCGGCGAGAATGTGCCCGTGCCAACGAGCACCGCCAGGTAAATCACTATCCCCATCGGAATCACCGCCAGAAGAGGCACGGCCTTGAGGTAAACAAGACACAATCCCATCAGTGCCGATGCCCCGGCAGAACGGGCGAACGGAACCAGCACCTCTGCCCGGAAGAGCTTCCTGGCCACAAAGAAATACTCGAGCGAACCGAAGGTAAACAGCGAGATCAGGGTCGAGATGGCGGCGCCGCTCGGCCCGTACCGACTGATAAGTACCCAGCCGAGAGTAAAGTTCACGACTAATGCCGCGACATTGCAATAGAGATCGAGCATCTGGTGGTGACTAGCAATGAGAACGCGCGCAAACACCATCGAGACCGAAAAGACACAGACTGTCCAGGCCAGAAGCTGCAAGACCGGACCCGCCGAAGCGAATTTGTGACCGAACACCAAATCAATAATCCTGGGCGCGAGTACGGAGATACCTGTCGCCATCGGCACGGTCAGCAGGGTCAAGTATTTGATCGACGCATTACAATCCTGACGAAACTGTTCTCTTGACTTGATGAATGAAGCCGACATCATCGGCAATAACGCTATTTGATAACTAAAGAGAAAAGTCTTAATGATGTCAGTGATTCGGCTCGCGGCATTGTAAGTCCCGACGTCGGAGACGCTGGCCAGCTTAGACAGCATCAGCGTGTTGACCGACCACGCGGCGGCGCTCGCAATGGCCGTAAACAAGAAGGGCAAACCCCGGAACGCGAGCTTCCCCGAGCTGCCAAACATCACGCGGTAATCGAGTGAGAGGCCGGTATGGCGTGCCAGAAACACAAAACCCAGAAACGTGGTGAGTGCGCGCGTAATCACCATACCTTCAACGATGCCTATCACTCCGTGTCCCCGGAGCAACATGACGACGCCGATAATCAACCGGCCCGCTGTATCGGCGACCGAGAGCACGGCGCGAAGACGCATCGCCTGCAGCCCCTCGCAGAGTGAAAGCGCATACTGCTGGAGAATAGAGATCACCAGTATCCATGCCAGAAGTCGAATGCCCAGCGCGATCTCCGGAGGATAGTGAAACGCATGCAGAACCCCCAGCATGATCGGCAGCACAATCGCGGTGGCGAGAAGAGCGACTCCGATAGCAGCGTTGGCATAGAACGAGAATCGTTCCGGCTCGGCTGCGATCGCGCGGGTGATCATCGTTCCCACACCAAAGGTGGCGATCAGCTCGAATAGACTGGTAAATGTAAGGATGACGGTGTACGAACCCATACCGTCGCGGCCTAACATTCTGGCGATGACCAGAATGAGGACAAATGACAGAGCCGGCTTTGCAGTCTCGGCGAACGCCAGATACCCCGTATTTCTCAAGACTGACTTAAGTCTGCTCATGCGATTTGTTGATCCCTTGAACTAGCTGTCGCGATCTGTCTCTATACGTTTCTACGGTGACGCCGCTGCTGACCACACAAACAGCCAGCGTCACGGTTTCGAATAGAGCTTCCCCGGAATCGGGTAAACACGCTTACACTGTGCCGAGGACCTTGATAACCGAGGAACCAAGGTAACTATTGCTTAACGTGCCCGAAAGCACGTTCTGCTGTGTCCCATAGCGGTATCTGTCTCGCCCTGGGTTCTGCCTACTCTTAAAATCTAAAGCATGGTGCCGCTGGTACTGTTTTTAAATGCGTGCCGAGCGAATCGTTGGTGACCACTCTACGATTACCGGGTGGCCATTTGGCTCTTGCCTCTGATCAGCTCTGAGGCCACCGCCAAACGAAAGTGTGATTGTGCTAATAGCTTTCATGGGTATGGAGAGCGGGTCTGCCGACAACTATGGCAAAAGAGCGAGCGCCGAGGAGCACACGATGCTCTTGGTGTCGGCGGGTGTAGAAGCAGGAGTCGGTCGCCGCGAGCGCCGTGGGGTGTGAGTATAGTTCTTCGCTTTGCCGAGAGACGATCTCCCTACGTGGGATAGAGGACGCGGCGGGATCGCCCGAGAGCGCGTCGGCGAGAAGGCGCCGCGCCGAAGATGGGTGTACTTGAGGCCGTCAATATCGGCTCAGTGGGATTTCACAGTTACCGTCGCGCGACTAGTCATCTGCTGTGACTTAACGCTTGAGGAAGCCCGTGGACCACTCACAAACTCCGGCTGCAAGACCGTTCAGGGCCATGGTGCGGACGGACATCGACTCTCCACGGATCATGACCCTTTAACTCTCGTTCGCGAACGCGCCTGCGGCTGCTTACCTGGCCTGCACTGAGCTCGCACGGCAGACAACGTTACAGTTTCGAATAGAGCTTCTCCGGAATGGGGTAAACACGCTTATTGAGCACCGCGCCCAGGACCTTGACATCTGAGGAACGAAGATTCTCGACCGCAGCGAGTGCCGATTCCTTGCGTGTAGATTCCGCCTCAATGACCATGACGACACCATCCGACAGGCGTCCCAGGGCGATTGCGTCTGCATAGTGTGCGAGCGGCGGCGCATCCACAACGACGACGTCGAACTCTTCGCGCAGTTCTGCGCATCTTGCCATCAGGCGCCTCGAGCTCATGAGGTTCGGCGACTCGGTCGCAAGGGATCCGGCGGACATGAGCCACAGCCTATCGGTGTTGTGGACAAGTGTGACAAAAGATTGGATCAAACCGTCCCGTGAGAGAGCATCCGAAAGACCGTGATCGTTGTTAGCGCGAAAAATTCCAGCCATAGCCGGAGAGCGGAAGTTGGCATCTACCAGGCACACTGACCTGCCTCCGCTTCCCGCTAATATCCGAGCTACGGAGACGGCGGTGTGAGTGCATCCATTACCGTGCTCTATTCCAGCGAAGACCACCATGCGCGGAGCATCGTGGGCCTCCGGAGAAAGGACCTGCTGCACCAGCCTCATGCTTCCGTCGTTGCCCGGAACCGGCTGTTGATACGCGATCTCCTCCACTTTCGGGAGGTGAATCGTCGGCTTGACCGTTTGAATCGGTAGAACCTCGTGGTAGCGCTCCATGTCATGCATCAGATCGAAGTTTCTGCTCATTGCGTGCCTCTCTTTGCGAATGAAGATTGATCAGCCTGTTCCCTACTGCTTTGCGTATCGTCCAGACCCTCGTGGTCAACCGGTATGCTAAGCGTCTGACCTTCCTGGATAACATTGGGATCCGCCACGGACGGATTGAAGCGGAGAATCCGCTGAAGAAGCTCTGGAGTGCAGCTGCCAAAGCGTTCCGTACAGATGGAAGATAGTGTTTGCCCGGCGCGAACCAATACCGTAGAGCTTGCCGGCAGCGTATTTTGCTGCTGCTGCGGCGGCGTTGCGGGAGTGATCGGCTGAACCATACTGTTCGCCCGCACGGTGCCCATCGCCGGCATTCCGAGATGACCCGCCCAGAACACCCCGAGCAGCGTAGTAAGAGCGGCACAAGCAACAGCGACCTTCGGCAGCGACAGCGTTGGCCTCGACGATGCACCCTTGGTCGCCACGACGGCCGGCGCCTCACGTTGCTCCTTCAGCTCGGGAAGAGGTGCCAGTGGAAGGCTCTCCTGCAACGGCTTGAGATCGAGATCCCCGATCACTTCGCGAATGATGTCACCATCAATCACCTTACGCTTTAACGCACAACCCAGCGATAAGGCATTGAAACAGAGGTTATTGATATTACGGGGAATGCCTTCACCGTATACCGCGATAAGCTCGACGGCGGAGCGGGTAAACAGCGAAGAACTTTGCTGATAGCCGGCTGTTCGCAAGCGATGGTCTATATAAAGAGCCGTCTCCTCCACAGAGAAAGGTTTCAAACGGACAACAATCGGGATTCTCTGCCGTAATTGGACAAGCCTCGGTGCGGCCAGCTTCTCGGCCAGCTGAGGCTGCCCGGACAAGATGATCTGGAGAAAGTGCCCGGTCGAGATCTGGAAGTTCGAGAGCATGCGAACCACTTCCAGCACCGAATCATCAAGATTCTGCGCCTCATCGATGACGAGAATAACCGGCTTGCCGGAACGGGCGTGCTCCACCAGGAAGTCGTTGAATTTCACCTGCAATTCGAAGAAGGTCCCCTCGGTCTGCTGCACTCCGAGGTCGACGAGTATCGCCCGCAAAAACTCATGGGGCGTGCACATGGTCTGGAATAGAAAAACGGTGGTGGCCTTGTCTCGAAGCTGGTCCAAGGCCTGGAAGAGCAAGGTGGTCTTACCCATCCCAGGCTTTGCGATCATGGCAACGAACCCACACCCGCTCTTTACACCATAAAGAAGAGAGGCCAGCGCTTCGCGGTGGGTGGAGCTTGAGTAAAGATACCGCGGGTCGGGCGCATTGCTGAAGGGTAGATCTTCAAGCTTATAATAATCAGGCACCATAATTGTGGCCTATGCCAGCCTCTTAGGTATAGCGACCACCAGGGGGACCCCGAGATAGTTACTAACCTGGGCGGGGGTATGGAAAGAGGAGTCGAAGTACTCGAATGCGCACACCATACCCAAACTAAGAAGCATGGCGAAGCCACACGCGAACATAAGAGTTAGAGTGAGGCTGCGGTCTGGTAGTGAAGGGACAACCGGAGGCACAGCGAGGGCTACATTCTCAATGCGGCTCTTGTCCAGTGCATCCGATGTCCGCTGCTGATCGCTTTTGGAGCGGTAGAGCAGGTAGTTGTCTGTACTGATCTTCACCTCACGCTCCAGGTCCTGTTGCGCAACGGCTTGCTGGTCCAGATCGATTATTTGGGATTGCAGGCTCTTAATCGTCTTTTTGACGGCAGCCAGCGACGCGTACTGAGCAGCACGATCGGTTTCGGTCTTTGCCTGATCCTCGCGAAGCAGCTCGAAGGTCGGATCGCGATCTGTTTGTTGATTGATGTACGGTTTGCTCTCCGCCTCGGTAATGGCCGCTTTTGCGCTCGCAATCTCGCGGTCAGCTTCCTGCACCAGAGGATATTTGGGGTCGTATTTCAAAGCCAACTCTGACCGTTTCGTTTGAGCCGCCAATAGTGTGGCATGCAACTGTTCAAGAAGCAGGCTAGGAGCGTTCACATCCTGTTTGGTCGCCGATCTTTCCGGCGTCACCTTCATTTGGCTGCGATCGGTCTCCATTCTTTTTTCGTCGGCGGCGATTGCCTCTTCTGCCGCGTGTGCCTGGCCGACCGCGTTCGAGAGCTGCTGCGCTAAATCGGCACGTTCCAGGTCGGGAGCCGCAGCACCCGTCTTATGGAAAGCATTGAGCCGGTCTTCCGCAGCTTGCAAAGCGTTTTGAGACTTCTTCGCTTCTCCTGCAAAAAACTCATAAGAACCCGCGGGCCGGTGAACCTTCACCTGCTTGTCGAGGTAGAGATCACCGAGCGCCTTGAGGACGCCATAGGATTGTTGAGGATCGGATGAGCTGTAAGTCACCTCGATCATGTTGGTTTTAGGAAGCGCCTCAACCTTGAGATTCTTAGCCAGGGACCGTGCAGCTACTTCGATCCTGTCCGATTCGCTCAGCTTGCGATGAAACAGATCAAGAAAGGAGTGCGTCGGCTGACCCTGGAGCTTGTTGACCTCAACGACCTGCTTCAGCACGTCGGTGCTTTTCAGAAGCTCGGCTTCAGAATTAATCTCTGCTTCGGAGACGAGAGTGTTATCGTTCACCAGCTGAGTCGTGGCCTGCGAGGTCACGATCGGGTCCAATCGCTCATGATTCACCAGGATCGCCATCCGCGAGGTATATTGCGGCGGACTCATAAAGGCAGCGACCACCCCGGCGACGAGCGCGATCAGAAAGGCCCCAATCATTATCTGCCGTCTACGGAACAACGGCGCTGCAAGATCCCGTAGAGAGATGCCCGTCGAGGCGCTCCTAACCGGGTAAACGAGACTGTATTCCTTCATGCCTTGCATGCCTGCCTGCCTTTCTGTCGTATACGTGTGTGTGCGCTTCTACGAAGAACGATCTTCACTAGAACGGATTTGGTTGCATGTATGCTCCGCCAGTGACGGAATATGGGACATATTTGCGGAAATTATCGATAAACTTCTCCGGCACGTAGATCATGTCGCCCGGCTTGAGAGTGACGTCCTCGTCAAGTTTTTTGCCTGCAAGTATCTCTTTAAGATTGAACCTCTCGACACGAAAGTAGCCGTCGGGAGTCTTATGAAAGAGGAATACCTGGGTTTTGGCAGTCGGCGCGAGTCCCCCAGCAACCGCGATCGCTTCAGCGACTGTAACTTCGCTGCGCAGATCGTACTGGCCCGGCTTACCTACCTGGCCGGAGACGGTAAAGAAAGGCTTCTGGAAGTCTTTAAGATCAACATTGACGATCGGATCGTGGAGGGTACCCGCATAGGCCTTCTTGACCGAATCGATCACATCGGGAACTGTTGTTCCCTGCACGTGAAGACTGCCCCCGTTCTGCAGGTTGATGTAGCCATCGGGCTGCACCGTAGCGGTCTGGTTCAGCTCGGGGGTGAGCGGGAAAGTCAGCACGAGCACATCCTGACGTTGAATCACGTACCGCGGATTGCGCTGGACCAGTTGTGGGTCTGACGCCGAAGCCGGGGTGCCTGCGGGACGGAACGTGGCAGCGGCATCCGTGGACGCCACCTGCTGACTCGAAAGTGGGACTGTGGCGCAAAAGAGTGTAAGGACACCTGCGACGTAAGTTCCCAATTTGATGTTGAGCATAGATTTACTCCTTGCCCTGTGTGATAACCACTTGTACCGATGTCGAAAAACCTTACTTATAGCGTGTCGTTTTACTACATAGCTTCGCCATGTCAATCACGTGGTGACTTTTGCCTGTAGCGAAGTTGCCCAGCCCCTGGCTGATCTGCTGAACACTCCGGCAATCCCAAGGGACCGGCAGAGAACCGATAGCATTTAAGTATTGCGGAACGTGCCGTAGGGCGCGTTCCGCAAGGGTGAACCGCGGCTTTGGTTGTCTCGTCCTCGGTTCTGCCTGCTCTCAAACTCTAAAGCACCATGCGGCCAGCGCCATATTTAAGTTTATGTTCGAGGTATCGTTGGTGACCCCTCGATGATTACTCGCTGGCCGTTGCCTTCTTTGACCAACTCTAAGCCTTCGGCCAAACGGAACAGTTATCGTGGCAACAGGGCCGCATCGGCCTGAAGAACGGGTACGCCGGCAAGTATGGGGCAGCATGGCTCTTTGCCTCCCGTTATGTCCGCGTGGTTGATACGGCGGGTGGCAAAAGAGGGAATACGAGTGTTCCCGATCTAGAAGCGCCTGGGGAGTGAAAGCTGGGCGTAACAGCCTATTAGGTTACGGCTGTTCCTGCGTATGAAACGTGAAGCTATTTGATTCGGCCTTAAACTGCTAGCATCCACACATAAATGAGCTCACTCGGATGAGTTCATCTTATTAATCGAGTCACACTGTTTCAATTGTTGTTAAAAAAGTGGGGGGAAGAATCATGAGTTCTGCTGTTGACGTAGCCATCATTGGAGCCGGGCCTTACGGTCTATCACTCGCAGCTCATCTAAGTGCAGGCAAAGTGTCTTACCGTATTTTCGGTAGTCCGATGTCCAGCTGGCGAAACATGCCTAACCGCACCTGGCTCAAGTCAGAGGGATTTGCCTCCAGCCTGTTCGATCCCCAGTCTTCCTTTACGTTAGCGCGGTATTGCCAAGAGCATTCCCTTCCTTATGCGGACGTAGGTCTTCCCGTTCCCATCGAAACCTTTGTAGCCTACGGTCTCGAATTTCAACGCCGTTTCGTAGGTCGACTCGAAGAGACTACCGTAACATCTGTCGTGCCTGTTGCGGATGGCTTTGAGCTCACCACTGAGGGCGGGGAAATCGTCCGCAGCAAGCGGGTCGTGGTTGCCGCCGGCATTACTCACTTCAGTTTTGTTCCGCCGATGCTCAGCGCTCTGCCGCAGGAAGTTCTCACCCACAGCTCCAATCACAAAGATCTGAGCAGATTCGAAGGTCACCGGGTAGCCGTCATTGGCGCCGGAGCCTCCGCTATAGATCTGGCCGGCATTCTGCATGAAGCGGGCGCCGACACACATTTGATCGCCCGCCGCTCGGCCATCGCATTCCACGATGCTCCTTCCGAACCCCGGCCCATCGCCCAACGCGTGCTCAATCCACGGTCGGGTCTCGGTCTAGGGTGGCGTTCGCGGCTTTGTACCGATGCACCTCTACTTTTCCACTCCTTGCCGAAAAAGCTTCGCATACGTGCCGTCCAGCGTCACCTCGGGCCAGCTCCGGGCTGGTTCGCCAAAAGCAGGTTTGTGGGTCGGGTGACTAGCCATCTCGGGACGAGCATGAAACAGGCGAACATGCGCGGCAACAGGGTTTCCTTGAAATTTACTCAGCAGGACAACTCCGACAAAGAGCTCCAGTTTGACCACGTAATCTGCGCGACCGGTTACAAGGTAAAACTGCAGCGCCTCGGCTTCCTACACCCCACTATTCACAACCAATTGGCTCCTGTTGGCGACGTGCCAATGCTGACTCGCAATTTCGAGTCGGTTATACCGGGCCTCTACTTCGTTGGCCTGGCGTCATCCAACAGTTTCGGACCGCTGTGTCGATTTGCTTATGGAGCGAAATTCACATCGAAGCGACTTGCCCATCATCTCGCCGCTACTCGTTAGCCTTAATGGCCGGGTGAGGACCGGTAAAAAAGGCCGTAATGAAGCGCCTGCGCTGAGCCTTATGCGCAGGCGCCTCAGATGCCACCAGTCTGCTCCTTTGCTCCTCCACGGTGCCGCAACGCTTGATGCCGAAGTAGCGCGCTCCAAGCAATCGGCACAATGGTTGACACGATCCATGGGCAACGAAGCTGACCAAAAAGATGGTACAGAAAATAGCCGACTTGGGTGGATCGGGGCCGGTGATTTTCTTCAATCAGTCTCTCAACGTCGAAGGTACGCAATACCAACAGAAAGCGGTCATTCGATCCCAGATAAAGGGCGGCGATGTATTTATGCTTGCAGCCTATTCCCGATAGCGCTACAGCGATAGCTCATCAGTTGATGCAGGCGATTTCTCCGCAGGCTCCTGTCCCTTCAAAGTTAAGACCCTAAAGCGTCCAGCCGATATTCGGACTTTCGGTCTTTCTCTGCATGCCAGGTTCGTAGCGCATCTTCGTATACTTGAGCCATAAACTCTCCCTTGCGATCCCAGTCGAAGTGTTCCTCCACCGACCGTTGCGCCGCGCGGCCCATACGTGAACAAAGGTCTGGATCACTTGCCAGCCTGACCATGGCCGCCGCTAACTCTGCCACTGCTGTCTCCGGCGTAGTCGGCGCCACTTTGATTCCTGTACCCTCTTTAACCTGCAGACCGGGTCCGCCCAGATCCAGACAGATCACGGGGCGCCCGCTCGCCAGGGCTTCCAGGCAAACATTTCCGAACGCCTCATGCAGCGCGGGATGCAGCAGTACGTCGCACTGTGCCAACTTGCCATAGACATCTTGAAGTGTTGGCAGTTTTCCCCAGAAGGTAACCTTCTTCTCGACACCTAGTTTTCGCGCTAAGCCTTTGAGGTAGCCCATCTCGATACCATCGTTGATGATCCAGTATTCCGAATCTGGGTGGCTCTGCTGCAGCTTGGCGAACGCCAGAAGCCCAAGATGAAATCCCTTCCACGGCAGCAGGCGTCCAATGCTGATTAACCTGAACGGCTCCTGCCGCCGTGTACCCAGGCGTTCAAAGAAGCGCCTCTCGTCCCGGGTCATTCCGAATTGTGGGTGCACCACCACCCGTCGGCTACCAAGCATTCTTAGCCGTACCGCGGTCTCTTTCGTGGTTGCCAGCGCGACTACCGCTCGTCGCGCGGTAGCTTTCACGAAGGGGTCACATTCACCTAGCTTGCGAGCGAAATTCCTTAACAATTCGAAAACCTTTCCCCGTAGGCTGAGGGACAACCGGAAGGAAGCAGGAGCGGATTCGCCGCCACCCACCGGCCCCCAGATAAACGGTACCGGTAGCAACGACAGTAGGCTTGGCATCCAGTACCGCCCCAACGTGACATGGTGCACAATGTCGAATCCAATCTTCCTGTGCGTTCTGCGACCAACAAAATACGCGAGCACTTGCCACAGGTAATTGTGGACTTCGAATCCAAGCCGGCCTTTCTCCCAAAAGAGCGCCCAGGAGGGCAGCTCAATATAGGTGAATGTCAACCGTGGAATCGGATTCCGGGCCAGGCTCCTCTCAATTGCTTCACGCCATCCAGTTTCAGTGAACACAACGACATCGTGGGACTTTGCCAGTTGCAGTGCCCAGTTCCATCCCACTGCATGTTCGGAGCCCTTATCAGGTTCGCAGTGATAAGCCGAAATTAGTATTTTCATCTTCTTCTTACACCTCTTCCCAACGCGAAAAGCGAACCAGAAATACCACCGTCAGCTCCCATCAATCTACAGCGCTAATCGGCATGTCCTTACCGTATCGAATCCTCTCGCTGAGACTTTGCAATGGAACTGATCACATTGCCCCTCCAGACAAGACGACTACCGTGTTAGACGCTGATTAGTAGAGCCTTAGATGCGCTACTACTGGGCCCACAATTACACCAATAGTGTTAGTGTCGTTCTCTCACTTTATTGAAGCTAGCACGATTTGAGTATAGATTTCCCTCCCCAATAGTAGTCACATCACGACAATGCATTGCCAGTTCGGGTGCGGACAACTAATGAGCGAATCTATTGTAATTACTGTGGTCGGATCGGGGTACGTGGGTTTGGTGGCGGCTGCATGCTTTGCCGAAATCGGCCACCGGGTGCTGTGCGTCGACAACGACGAAGACAAGTTGAACAAGCTGAACCAGGGCGTGATTCCGATCCACGAGGAGTTTCTTCCCGAACTGCTGGGACGGCATCGGGGCAGCGGACAGGTTCAATTCACGACCGACCTGAGCCGCGCCACCCACGAATCGCAGGTCATCTTCATCGCCGTGGGCACGCCGCAGAGCGAAACCGGGAATGCGGATCTTTCTTATGTGGACGCGGTAGCGAGTGAGATCGCGCGATCGATTCACTCCTACAAGGTCATCGTGGAGAAGAGCACGGTGCCGGTCTACACCAACGATTGGATCCGCCGCACGATCGAACGGAACGGGGTTTCGCGTTCGCTGTTCGATGTCACCTCGAACCCTGAGTTCCTGCGTGAAGGGACGGCGGTCAAGGATTTTCTGCATCCCGACCGAATCGTGCTGGGGGCGGACAGCGAGAACGCGTCAAGTCTATTGGCCGCGATCTACGAGCCGCTTACTTCTGGCAGCTATTATGAGCGCTCCGACGCGGTTCCGGGCAGCCGGTCGGCCGCCGACTTGCCGCCGATCTTGCAGACGTCGACCAAGGCAGCAGAGATCATCAAGCACGCCTCCAATGCCTTCCTGGCCATGAAAATATCATTTATCAACGTGGTCGCAAACTTGTGTGAAGCGGTGGACGCGGACGTGGAGCATGTGGCAAATGGAATGGGACTTGATAAGCGGATCGGCAATCGCTTCCTGAGCGCGGGTATCGGTTATGGCGGCTCGTGTTTTCCCAAGGATGTCGCTGCCTTCCGCTATGTCGCCCAGCAGTTGGGGACCGACTTCGGATTGCTCGAGGAAGTAGAAAAGATCAACGAGTTGCAGAAAGAGCGGTTTTTTCAGAAGATTCGCTCCGCGCTTTGGACGCTGCGCAAGAAACGGTTGGGCGTGCTTGGCTTGGCCTTCAAGGGGGGTACGGATGACATCCGTGAATCCCCGGCCCTCGAGATTATCAAGATGTTGCTCGATGCGGGCGCCTCGATCTGCGCCCATGATCCGGCCGCTATCGAACGAGCCAAAATGGAAATGCCCCCGCACGCGTCCCTGCGATACACCGAGGACCCGTATGCGGCTGCGGATAATGCTGATGCGCTGCTGATCCTGACCGACTGGGCAGAATTCAGCCGCCTGGATCTCAAGCGGCTGCGCTACGCCCTTCGCTACCCGATCATCATTGACGGCCGCAACCTGTTCGATCCCTGGCAGATGCACGACCTGGGCTTCACGTACCTCTGCGTTGGCAGACCTTCCCCGTACACGTCGGTCGAATCCGCATCGACGAAGTGCTGGCCCTAAAATAAAAGCGATAAGCGAATTGTACGGCTCGCGCCCGATTCCAAGACAAGGGAATCCGTAATTTGACTGCCTGGTCACCGGCGCCGCCGGCTTCCTTGGCTCTCATTTGCGCGATGCGCTTCTCGCCCAGTGTCATCATGTGGTAGGTGTCGACAACTCCGCGACCGGGCGATTGGACCGAGTCATCGCTGGTCGCGTTGTACTTCGCTGTGCGTGCGAACCTTGGCAGTTTCAATGCAGCCGTCTGGGCGCTGGATACGTGGTGGCTAAACAACACGGTCTTCAATGACGACGAAGTGATTCGACCTGCGGACCCAGGTACGATAGTTGGCGATCGCGACAAGGTCAGCCATTGGCTACCAGAGCGGTTTGGAAAGGCAAAGCGGGCAAGTTGCTGTCCCCCTATCTGCCCAACTGATGCAGGAAGATACCACTGCCGGCACTTGGCGCCATTCGCTGACATCGCTATAACTTCAGAGAAGCAGGTCTATCAGTCTTCCATGAAGTGCCTGATCCTACATCGTTTCAGCCTTGGCTTCGTCGAGGCCCTGCAGCAATCGTGGTTCCCGGTGGCGGGCGCTTCTGAAGAAGCGCATCATCGGCAGTTCGAACCACCTGTAGAACAATTCTCCAACTGCCAAGCAAACCAATGTTCCGAGGACCAGAAAGAGCGACGTGGCAAGATGTCCGGTCAACTGTATCTTTCTCAGGATAACGACGAAAAAGGGTATCAGCAGGCCGTGTGTCAGATAGAGAGAATATGAAGAATTACCAAGTTCCGTCACCCACAGTGGTGTGCGGCTCCGTACATACCTTTCAAGCCCCACGGCTCCGGTAACTACCGCAAAGGCAGGCAGACCGGACGCAATAGGCCGAATCCAAAGGGATTGGTACGGTACCAGCCACAGCAAGCAAGCATACCCTGAGACCAGGAGGCCCAGGCAGACCGACGGTCGAGGTAGACGATTCGCCAGTACCGCATGGCCCAGAATCACTCCGTACAGGAACTCCAGCACGATCGGGTCGAAGATTGTCAGCAATGCAGGCCCACCTGGCCGTATGAGCACTCCGCCAGCCGCAACCGTGCAGATCATGCATGCAAGGAAGCTCATCAGATGCACGCGAAATTGCGCGCGAAAGACCAGCGCAGCGGCAAACAGCAAGTAGAAAAGCATTTCGAATGTGAGGGTCCAACCCGCGATCAGCACCGGAAAGTTATCGCCACCATTGGCTGCAGGTAGAAAGAGATAGGACGCCACTATGTGCCAATGTGAGCCTAGTCCTTTCATCGATATTGCCGGCACCGCTAATAGAAGTAGTACTTTGAGCGTAGTCAAGGCCCAGTACGGAGGCGCAATGCGTTGAAATCGACGGAGCAGGAACGTTCTTGCAGCGTGCTCGCGCGGGAGGGAACCTGAAGAGGTCATCATCACGAATCCGCTAATAACGAAGAAGATATCCACGCCGGTCGTCCCACCCATCCATTGAGGGCCGCTTTGGTGCGACGAGCTCCCATTGATCACGGTCAGCAGGTGATGAACCACTACCATTGTGGCCGCCAGTGCCCGCAACGCTTGTATCGTCAGGAATGTCTTTCCCGATGAGCTAGGCGCCTGAACAGGTACTGCCGATTGGCCGGTTTTAGTGATTTGGTCCAAATCTTTCCCTCGGAACAGCTCTGCATTGCGTAGATAGCAAATCTAGACCAGGAGGAAGTAGTGTGCTGCATCCTGCTTGGTTATCGACATTCGCTCACGAGAGGCAGCAACTGGTAGTCATCGCCCCGCTGGCGCACCCGTCAGGCGGGATAAGCTCACGCCGGAATTTTGCGGAGTTTTGAGCTTATCCTCGATCGCCGCAAGTATCTCCATCGGATCGTGGCCGTCATGCAAATCCGGTTGTGTGGGCATTCCGAAACCTCTAAGAGGAGAGAGCCGAAACAAGTTGGTTGGTGGAAAAAGAATACATCTCCCGGCCTGCCCAAAAACCATTTGCCCGGTAGATCCCGTGCACAATAAATACCAATGACTTGAGTGCAGGTCGCAGCTGCCAGATGCAAAGTAGCTGTGTCATGTCCGAGGAAAGCTGAGCGCGTGAAACGGCTGCCGCTGTCTCCCTTGGATATCGTTCGCGAGCACAGAACGAGCCAATAGACAAATTGCCCAGAGCAGGATACTCAACTCACCGTGACGCTTGTCCATCCAAGCCGACTGACGTCTAAGCCGGTCGAGTAGAAACAAAGGAGCAGCCATGTTTAAGCCAAGCTCGACCATGCGGGTACCTTACCCATCCAGATACGCAAAGGCAATAGCACACTTGGGGGTGTCCCTTGTGGCGCCAGCCACGGTATAACCGTCGTTCCTGGGGCATCGAGGCATGTCAAGGAAGGATGCTTTCTCCCTGCCCCAGCGGCCCCTTCCACCCATCCCCACCTTGCGTCAACGTCTCCCGCCTCCCATTTCCAGGCTCTTCCCCGCGTTCACAGCTGCCGAGTCTCGCCCGCAGCTCCATAGCAGCGCCCACCACTGCCAGCGCCTTCCTTCAAGCCTCCTTATCGAAAATGCCTCGGAGCAATTCCTCGCTCCCTCAGCATCCGGCCCCGAGGCATTTCCGATCAAGGCTAACGACTTCTCGTCCATGTGGAATGTGCTTCATCGATGAGTGAGTTATGGAAATTTAGCGCCAACTTTGAGTCGAGCGTTGGGGGGGTTCGGTTAACTTTGCACCGCGAACACGTAAACCGCGCCCGGCGTCGACCCCTGCGGAGGCACGATCACGTAGAAGCGACTACGCGGCCTGCTGAGCAGACCGTTCTTGCCTTTCGGCCCCGACGGCACCTTGCCCGCAAGTTCGTAGTGGTCCGGGTCGCGCTGCTGGTACACATAGGTCAGGCCGTCTCCGCCGCAGGTCGCATAAAGGCGCTTGCTGCCCGCGTCAAAGACCATATCGTCCACGCCCCCGCCGATCGGCAGCGACGTGAGCTCTTTCCCCGTCCCGGTGTCAAACACTGAGATCGCGCCGCTGCGCGAACCCACGAACAGCCGGTGGCCCGCTTCATCGCGGGCCATCGCCACATTGCGCTTGCCCATCGTCACCGGCCAGTTCGCCACAATCGAGCGGCTCCCGCGGTCGAGCACCACCACCTTGTTCAGCGCCGCGTCGTTCACATACATCTTCCCGGAGTTCTTCTCGAGCGCCATCGCCTCCAGCGTGTCGCCGTCGATCTTCACGTCCGCCACCCTGGTCTCGCGCGTCGTGTCCACCACGCTCAGCATCGAGAAGGTCTCGTGCGCGTCGCCGCCGCCGTTGTCGATATAGAGATAGTGAGTCGCCGGATCGTAGCCGATCGAGTCCGCGTCCAGCTTGAGCGGAATGCTCTTCAGAAGAGCATACGTGCGGCCGTCGAACACCTTCAGCGCTCCCGCGCCGCCGTCGGTGATGTATATCCGGTTTAGGTCCTCCCTCACGAAAATGGCATGAGGAATCTGGATATCGGGAATCGAGCGCACATATTTCCCGCTCTTCAGGTCGAACACCAGAACCTGGTGCGCGCTCTCTGCGGCAACAAACAGCCGGCTGCCCTTTTCATCGATCCCCAAGTGGTCGAACTTTCCCTGGACAGAAGCCGGCATCTCGAGCTTCGCGACCGGCTGCAAAGGGGCCTGCGCCGCGGCAAACTGGGGCAGGAGCACAGGAATCACGGCAAGACTCAGCACAACGAATACACAGCATCGCAACACGCTACATCTCCTTTAAGGAACGTCTGGCCCAAGCCTAGCAATCGATACTTAACTGCACCTTAAGCGGCGGACGCGAACACCGCCCGATCCCAACATCCGAAGAGCGCCCGCTCTCCACCGATGGAAGGCCGCGCCTCTCCCACAGCCGTTCCGATCTTAAGGTTGCCTTAATCTTAATCCTTTAAGATAATTTGATTATCCAGGAGCACGCGGACTACCGCGGCGCAGCCGAGCAGCCCGGAGCAGGTTCAAAGCTCCGCCTACCTCCACTGCGCCGTCACGAGTGCCAGGGCAGGATCATCCCTTAGAACCAGGCCAGCCGATCGCCGCCGGAAACGTATCGTTCACTCCTGAGGTTGTCTTTCTGAATGGGCTGCTCCCGCGTTCTCTCCATCTCTCTCTTCGCCCTCGCTTCCGCTGTCTATCTGCCGGCACAGAGCGCGCCCCATCCATCCCCTTCTTCCCAGCCGCCCGCTGAGGCGCGCACCATCGCCCTCACCGTTCCCGACGGCACCCCCCTGCAGATCGCCCTCGACCGCGAGGTGCGCGTGAACAAGGTCGGCCAGCCCATCCACGGCCGTGTCATGCAGCCCGTCTACGTCTTCGACCATCTCGTCATCCCCACAGGCACGCAGGCGACCGGCCACATCGTCGCCATCGCTCCCATCCCCGGCCGCACCCGCGCCCTCAGCGCCCTCAACGCCGACTTCACCCCGTCCCATAAGCTCAGTGTCAATTTCGACCAGCTCATTCTCCCCGGCGGCCGCAGCATCGAGCTACACGCAACCGTGGTTCCCGGCTCCGGACAGGTCATCCAGCTTGCCACCGCCGGCGAACACCAGAAGAAGAACGCCGTGAAAGACGCCGCCGCCCGGAAGATGGAACAGGCGCGGGCGCAGTGGCACGACGCCATGAAGCAGATCGAGTCGCCCGACCGCACGCATGTCTTCGTGCGCTACGCCGTCGCCCAGCTCCCCGTGCACCCGCAGTACCTCGATGCCGGAACCGTCTATTCCGCCGAGCTCTCCCGGCCGCTCGACTTCGGCAGCGAATCCGTCTCCGCCGCAAGCCTCTCCTCCATCGGCACCCAGCCCCCGCCCGGAAGCCTCGTCCACGCCATGCTGCTGACGCCTCTCGACTCGAAGCATACCCACAAAGGCAGCGACGTCGATGCCGCGCTCTCCCAGCCGCTGTTCGATAAGGGACGCCTCATCCTCCCCGCCGGCACCCGGCTCCGCGGCTCCGTCCTTCAGGTGCGCCCCGCCCGCAGCCTCCACCGCAACGGACAGCTCCGCATCGCCTTTAGCCAGGTCATTCTTCCCGACGGAGCCGTGCAGACCGTCGACACCAGCCTCCAGGGCGTCGAGTCCGACGCCGCCGGCCACGTGCAGCTCGACACCGAAGGCGGCGCCAAATCCACTCCCTCCAAGACCCGCTATCTCTCCACCGGCGCATCCGTCGGTCTGGCGCTGATCGGCAGCGGCGGCAAGAGGGACGTCGGCACCGCCGGCCCTGTAACCGGAGGCGCAACCGGATACAAGCTCATCGGGATCATCGTCGGCGCCCTCTTCCAGAACCACACCTACGCCATCCTCATGAGCGCCTACGGAGGCGGTAGCTCCATCTACAGGAACTTCCTCGCGCGCGGACGCGAGATCGTCTTCCCCAAGAACACCGCCATGGACATCGGCTTCGGCAACCGGACCACGCTGCCCATGCCCGCCGCCGATCGCGCACCCGCACGATGAAAGCCCGCTCCACGGCATCCACAATCTTCATCCTCTTCCTCTTCGGCGCGCTCTCGACGCTCGCGCAAAACCATCCGCCGAAGCACAAACCCTCGGGCCCGTACACGTTTGAGGTCAACGCCGAAGAGGTCGTGCTGAACTGCACCGTCCTCGACAGCAAGGGCCAGCTCGTCAACGGCCTCGACAAGAGCAACTTCAAGGTCGCCGAAGACGGCATCCCGCAGACCATCATCTCCATTCAGCATCAGGACACCCCGGTCTCCATCGGCCTGCTCGTTGATAATTCTGGATCCATGCGCCCCAAGCGCGCCGCCGTCGCCTCCGCCGCCCTCGACCTCGTCAAAGCCTCCAACCCCGGCGACGAGACCTTCGTCATCAACTTCTCCGATCAGGCCTACCTCGATCAGGACTTCACTTCCGATCTCGGCCGCCTGCAGAACGGCCTCGCGCACCTCAGCCTCTCCGGCGGCACTGCCCTCTACGACACCATCGTCACCGCCGCCGATAAAATGGAGCAAAGCGCGAAGCGTCCCCGCAGGGTCCTCATAGTCATCACCGACGGGGAGGACAATGCCTCCCGGCTCTCTCTCGACCAGGCTATCCATCGCGTTCAGGACATGCAGGGTCCCATCATCTACTCCATCGGACTGCTCTTCTCCGGCAACAGCAGCGGCGGCGACAAGCGCCACGCCCGCCACGCCCTCGAAGCCCTCGCCAGCCAGACCGGAGGCATCGCCTTCTTCCCCGCCTCGCTCCAGGATGTCAATGCGGTCGCCGCCGAAGTCGCCCGCGATATACGCAATCAGTACATCCTCGCCTATTACTCCGCGCGAGCCTCCACCGCCGGCTATCACTCGGTCAAGGTGCAAGCGCGAGCATCTGGGCGCGGCAAGCTCACCGTCCACACGCGAACCGGCTACTACTCTAAGCAATCTCCGTTCGCCCGCTCAAAGAGGGACGAGAAATGACCGATAGCAATATTGGAGGACACGATCGGGCCAAGTTCGTCATGTATCAGCCATACGCTTGACGGAACATCTTTCGAGCTGATCAGCGGAGAGGCTAGACAACAATCACGCGAGACCTTGCCCTTATGAATCGTTCTCTCGCTCATCTGCTTGTCTGCGGACGCTGCGCACGCTAAGCGTTGTGCGCATCGATGGGCGCCGTCAAATCGCTCTGACCACACATTACATCGATACTTTCTTCGACGTATACCTGAAAGGAGCACCCGCTTCGGAGCTCAAGAGCCAAGCGGATTATCCGGAGATCGAATACCTGCCGTGACCGAGGCAGCTATCAGCATTTCCAGTCAAGCAGCAGGCTTCAGGATCGTGCGGTAAAGGTGGAGCGAGCAACGCCAAAGCGTGCGGCAATCTCAGCAACCGGCATATCGGCGGTCTTGAGCAGGGCGCGGATCGTTCTAATTTCTTTGAGTGATAGCTTCGCCGGGCGGCCTCCCTTGCGACCGCGAGCGCGGGCAGCTTTAAGGCCAGCGACGGTCCTCTCCCGAATCAGATTGCGTTCAAACTCGGCGAGCGCCGCAAAGGCGTGGAAGAGGAGGCCGGCCAGCGCTTCAGCCCTCATGCTGACGCATGACATCGTTGCGTGTAAAGAAGGCGGTCCTCTATTGTGAAAGCCGGCCAGTAAGAAAGAGGTCAATCGCGACGTCTTTGTCCGCTTTCCAGAACAAAAAGCTTGGATCCTTCAGTCCCCATTGGATGTACGGTACGACAAAATGAGCCTTGGCCGTTGCGGTTGTACCTTCAAGATGCACAAGGATGGGGATGGTGATCTCGTGAGGCGTGCCGAGGAGTGTGAAGATACCAGTTGCCTGGATGGTCGAGTCTCCTGATGGCGCGATGGCGCCAGCGTAGGACTTGGGCTCAAACGAAACAGTTGCGTGCTGTTCGACCTCAAGGATGTCCTTGTTCATCTTCTTGTCGCGACTGCCATTGCCGGTCTTGCCGCTGCCGGCGAGGACGACCACCGAACCCGACATCTTAGCAGTGCTGCGGTCAAACTCAAGCGATCCGGATTCGATGTGAAAGGTGCCGTTGACCACCTCGTGGGTCGTTTTCAGCGCCATCTTGACCTCGCTGGCATCGGGGTTGGCGACGAAGGTCTGCTGCTGGGCCATCGCGCCCGGAGCGAGTAGGACAGCGAGGGCGAATACCGTGAAGGATTTCATTGCGTCTCCCCTATGGAGTTCTGACGACTGAGAGTTGTTTGGGCGTGGCCGATTTCAGCTGGCGACTGCAGGGGTAGCAACAGCGGCGTGCTGGGCAACGCGTGTCAGCCTTGCCGTCACGCGCATCACCCCGGGCCAGACCCTGAGGCAAAACGGCAATACAGCGCGCGCGAGTGGGTTGTTCAAGCCATCGGCGGCGAATTCGGCAAGGCGCATCTGGGCCAGCAGTGCGGAGCGCAGTTTAGCCTGAAAGAGCGATGCCGGTTCTTCTGCAAGATACGCAGCGACGGCACAGCGTGCCGTGTGCAGCGCGATGGAAATGCCATCGCCGGTAAACGAGGGGATGACGGCTGCCTGATCGCCGATGCAGTAGAGCCCATTCTCGGTTGTGCGGCGGATGTAACCATACGGGATATGGGTAATGGCGATCGGCCTGGCGAGCAACGGCTCCGCACCGGCAAGCCTCATAGCGAGGTGTGGACAGTCCTGCTGCATCTTCGCAAGGAAGTTCTCCCAGCGGTGACCCGCACAAGCAAGATACCGCTGTTGCACCACGCAGCACAGGTTTGCAATGCCGCCTTCCACCGGCTGGATACCGCCATAGCCTCCGGGATAGAGCATCAGCTCAGAGGCGCCCGCTAGCTCAGAGGCCTGCGCGGACGATAAGCGAAAATACATCTTGAAGGCGACCCATCGCTGTGGATCCTTCGGACGCAAGTGGCCGCGGACATCGTGCTTGCCCGTTGCCAGAAAGACCACTGGGGCCTCACGGGTGGTGCCGTTGTCGAGCGTGGCTTGCCAGACGTTGGATGTAGTGCGGCTGAGCGCCTGCACACTGCGGCCGCGCTCTACCCGGACGCCTGCGGCGATGGCCTCGGCGATGAGCGCTGTATCAAGCGCCTTGCGCGTTAGCGAGGCGGCGGGGAAAGGCAAGGGAGCCTCCGCGGCGCGCCTGACAGCGGCGAGGCGAACGAAGTCGATGGGCACGGCGCCAAGCGAGGCCACATCGATGCTGAGCGCATCCAGGTCCTCAAGGGCCTCACCGCTGAGGAACTCTCCGCAAACCTTATGGTGCGGTGTGGCCTCGCGTTCAATCAGCGTAACGACTCGTCCCTTGCGGGCCAGCGCGATCGAGGCCGCACAGCCCGCCGCTCCACCGCCCAGGACCAGAATTTCGTCTTGCAAAGGAATCTGATTCAGATTGGACATTGCCACGGGAATCTCCCTTTTTTCGGATGCGATACGTGAACCTTGATCATTCACGGCTAGTGGTGAGCTCGCGCCAGTTAATGCCGAGGTCCACGATAAGCAGCGAGGCAAGAGTAAAGGCGATCACGCCGACGGCGGCGAGGCTATCCCCGAGGTGGCTCCAGTAACGGGGCCAGAGGTTCAGCACACGGCTGGAGACGAAGGTAAAGGTGACGGCGTAGGAGCGGGCCATCCATTGGCGGTGCTGGATGATCTGGCGGTTGCGCGCGGTGATGAGGGCGGCGGTGGTGCAGACGATCCAAGCGGCAGCCTGCATCGAGGTTCCGGGAAAGCCCGGTCGGCCGCTGGAGAGGGCGACCCCGGTCGCGGCGCCGATGAAGACAGAGATGACGTAGATGCGGCCGAGGACGCGGTGGATCTTGAGGTGACGCTGGCGAAATCGTGATGAGAACTGGATCGGGCCGATGAGGAGAGCCATCATGCTGAAAAGCGTATGCGGGATGAGGAGCTGACGGTCGGCGATGACCTGCAGGCGGTAGGCGTGGTACATCGGATAGTCGGTGATCAGAAGAACTTCTGAGGTGATGAATACGAAGAGCGTGGTGAGTCCAAGGGAGATCCAGAGAACGGTTTTGGATCTGAAACGGCTTTTAGATCTAGAACGAGTGGGGCTACTTGGGTGCTGCGCGGAAGTTGCCATTATTCCCTTCTAAAATGGTTTGACGTGATGAGGCAAAATCCTGGAGCGGGCGGCAATCCCTGCGTTGTCGCTCTTTTGCTAACGAGTTTAGCGACCAGCGAGGGGAGCTTACTCCAATCGACATCAGCCCCCGCCAGCCACACGAACTCCCAGACTGCCCGCCTCCAACCATCAACAACCGCCTCCCTTCCATCGCCCCACACATAACCGTCCCGGCCGCCAAGTCTCCACCGTCGCCGTCTCCAGCGGGACCTCAGCCGCCGCCAGCAACCGCACCCAGTCCTGCAGACGGAAGGCCCGCCGGAAGGACACCGGCCCATCGTGCCGCACAAACCGGTGCCACTTCACCAATCCCTCCATCCACCCAAACATCCGACAACTCCACGCCGACCGCTCCAAATCGTTGATAAACCAACCTACCTGCGCAGTCGCTTCCATCCACTGCAGCAGCGCGATGATCTCTTCATCCTCCAGATGATGTGCCATTAGCGAACTTACGACGATATCCACCGGCTTCTCCGGCCGATACACCAGAGCATCGCCGGTCACCCACGCGATTCTTAGCTCCTTCGGCGTGGACTCCGCTGCTGCACGGGCCGCATAAGGATTCAGGTCGATTCCAGTTAACTGCACAGCAATACCGTGGCTGCGTGCCCAACCGGCAATCCGCCGGAGCAGATCGCCGCCACCACTGCCCACGTCGACGATGTGCACCGGATCAGGCAATCCATGCGGCAGCCGCTTCAGCCAAGCCATCGTCGGTCGATATCCCAGCAGCCAGCGGTTGATCTGCTCCAGGCTGCGCAGGCAGCCACGGAAATCCTCATAGCTACAGTCACCATCCATCAGCTCCGGCAACTCGCGCGGAGAGACCCGGAGTCTGAACTCGATCTCCGCACTAGACCGCATGGAAGCGCATTGTCTCCGCCGTCAGCCCCGGGCCAAACGACATCGCACACCCGCGTTGCCCCGGCCGCGCCCGCTGCATCATCCGCTGCAGGACAAACATTACCGTCGCCGAAGACATGTTGCCAAAGCACGACAGCACCTCGCGCGACGCCGCCAGAGCTTCGACCGGTAGCTCGAGTCCCTTCTGCACCGCATCCAGAACCGACCGTCCGCCGGGATGCACCGCCCACAAGTCGATGTCATCGCGCTCGGCCATCAGCTCGCCCTCATGTAAAGCACGGCCCAACTCCGCCGGCACCCGCCCGGAGAGCAGCATGTCAAACCCCAGCCCGCGGATCTTCCATGTAATCAGACCCCTCGTCTCGGGCACCCTCACCGCCTTAAAGCTGTCCAGAGCAAAGCCCTGCTCGCACGCGGTAATCAGGCTCGCCGCCGCGCCATCGGCAAAGACCAGGAACGAGAGCACCTGCTCCAGCTCCTGCGTTTCCTGGAGGTGCAGCGTGCATAGCTCCAGGTTCACCATAAGCACACCAGCCTTCGGATCTGAGCGCACAATATGCCGCGCCAACTTTAGTGCATTGATCGCGGCATAGCATCCCATAAAACCAATCATCGTGCGCTCCACGCCCGCCGAAAGCCCAAGATGGTCAACGATCTCAAAGTCCAGCCCCGGCGCATAGAACCCCGTGCAGCAGGTCACCAGCACTTGCGTGATACCGGAGCGCTCCTTCTCATTGAGCGCAAGCCGGTCCACGGTCTTCCTCATCAGCACCGGAGCGCTCTGCTCAAACAGTTCCATACGCCGCGCCGTGCGGGGAAAGTTGCCCAGGCGATAAAACTCAAGCGCGTCATGCGACGAGAATTGGCCAGAACCTTCGTGGGGATCGAGCAATGAATAGCGATGCGCAATGTTGGCACGCCTCACCATGCGGTGGAAGACCGTGCGCAGCCGCTGGTCGGCAAGCATCTTCTCTGCGAAGACGACGAAGGCGTTGTGCACATCGTGCTCGGGTACGGCAGTGGCGATGCGGTTCAGGTAAGCCGTAGTCAATGTGCAGAGCCCTCAGCCCGGACTATGGGGATTGGACGTGTCGTGTGCGTCTTGGGCAAGCTGGACGACGAAAAGACGATCATCCGTCGACAGGCCTGGTTTTGCCGGAAGGGCGTGCGAGGGAACCGACGCGGCTCGAAGCGTTTGAGCAGGCGGTAGCTGCCGCCTGGGCCACCGACAGGTTGTTGGCGACCTTTCTGAAACCCTAATTGGGATGAGTCTTCATCGCGGGACAAGCTGTTCAGCAGAAACATTCTTCCACTCCCATGGATGCGAAGTTTTGCTGTCTTCCATTGCCCGGGAAAGACTTTATCCCGAGGGATCGAAAAACTGCTACCGTCGCCCACCTCGCCAACGGATGGAGTGCGCTTGGGATTTCTGTGATCTTCGAGGCCTCTCTCCAACATCTTAAACGATTAAGATTACCTGGGGCAAGCGGTTCCCCTAAAGGCTCATCCGTAAGCTGTAAGATGCCGAAGTGACAAGCAACGGAGAGCCTGAATCTGAGGCATGGATACCCGGCCATTGCCGAGTAAACTCGTCCAGCTTCTCTTAGGCCGTCCGGAGCGTCCCTTGCGCTCTTACAGTGGATCCTTTGTCTGTGGCAATTGACGAAAATCCTCGATGCGTCTACCCGCCGAAGCCACGCGGTAATCACTCGTCCACAAATGATCTACAAGAAGAAAAAGATGAACAGCGCAAGACCTGCGGCGAAAATAAGGGCATCAGCAGTCCGAGACGTGACCAAGACAGTTGCCATGGCTGCATTCCATAACCGTTGCTCTAGATGGCCGGGCGATCGAACGGCAGCGCCGGCTGCTGAAGATTTAAAACCCCAAGGCCGCGAATGCGGAGCTTTTCTGCAACCCGCGACTATTTCTTCGAGATCTTTGATGGAATTGGTGCTAACGAGAATTCCCTACCCGGACAAATGTCCTCTTTCTTTTTGACCGCGAGCAAGCGGTCAAGAGTGTTCGCCACGTACCTGACACTTGGCGGCAGAATCAGATCGCTGTGACCCGCTGGAACTTCAACAACCTCCAATTCACGACAGACGCCCTTCCATACCCGAAGCGGATCCGGCCAGTGCGGATTGGGGATGGCTGCATGAAAAAAGGTTACTTTGCCAGAGTACGCCTTCGGGCGATATGCGGCCATGGCCACCCGCAAAGCCAGAATAATCTTCCGTTGGCGCGGCGATAGACTGAGTACACCTCGGAGCTTTTGCTCGTCGACGCTGGAGTGCTTTGGCGCTTTTCCAGCGACCACCCGAGTCCTGTCGGCGAAATGGCCGGCTTTCACAAGAATGTAGCCGACGCGCTGGGGCCAGGAACGAGCGCGTATCTCGCGGAGCTCTAACTCGACACGGCACCGCTGGTGCAAGAGCCAGTCTTGGAACGTTAAGCACTGCTCGTCCAACTGGGTATCCAGGAGCGCCACTAGCTCAACCATCTCGCCAGATTGCAACAACTGTTGTGCTATTTCAAACGCGATCATTCCGCCCATAGAAAACCCTGACAGAACATATGGTCCATGGGGCTGAACCGAGCGGATTTGCTCGACATAATCCGCGGCCATAACCTCTACGCGAGAATTCGGCACTTCGCCTTCACGAAGTCCGCGGCCCTGTATTCCATAGACGGCGCAATGGCAATCCATTTCCCGCACGAGCGCCCACAACTCCAGCAGTGTGCCGCTCATACTATGAGCGATAAACAGCGGCCGCTCGCGGGTGCCCTCTCGGAGAATCACCAGAGTGGAAGAGGAGACGGTATCGCCAGCTCGCATCAGTAGCGCCAACCGCTCGATGGTGGGCGCATGGAGAAAGCTCTCAAGCGGCAGATCTCGGCCCGTCAGAGTCCGAATCTTCGCAACCAGCCTGGCCGCGTGAAGCGAATTGCCGCCAAGCTGAAAGAAGTCATCCTGCAGCCCGATGGGCGAGAAGCCGAACACGTCCTCCCATAGCCCGGTAATAAGCGACTCCAGGTTGGAACTAGCCTCGTTTATCAGTGGAGCCTGCATTGTCAGGTTAGAAATCATTGCTCCTCCGGCTCTCAGCCCGCATCTCCGAACAGAAACGCTGGCGGGTATGGCGCGCCCGAGAGCCCTTCAGTCTCTGCCATGCTTTCAGCCTCTTCGACATAGGTCATACACTCACGGTCCAAGAGCGGCGTGAGCGTTTCACCCAGTTGCGCAGCACGCTCCTCAATCACTGTGGAGAGAATGCGATCACGATTGCGCGCAATGGGCGCCGTCAGATCTAAAGCGCGCAGCCACGCTCTCCCCGGCGAAACGCTGCAGGATGCGGGCGCAGTTGTTTCCAATGAGCTCACGCCGTGCCCTCCGCATCCTCTGTCATGACCCTGCCGGTGATGTTATTCGCTTCATGACTGAGCGGTAATTCCATTGCATCGGCCTCATCTTCCACTTCGACGGGTCGCTTCAGCGCGTTACGCTGCACAATCGGTTCGCACTGCTCGCCCTTTGTGCCCCGGGTCATTTCGCTGTCCACAAGACCGGGAGCAACGCCAATCACATTACGCATGGCGTGGCCGCATGAGCTTCCCGGAATCGGCAACCGCCAGCTTAGAAACGAAGTTAATAGTGGACGGAACCTTGTGGGAGGCAAGTTCTTCGCGGCATAGCAGCAAGATGTCTTGGAGAATGTGACGATCGCCGTTGCCTTCTGGCCCGGGTGCCGAACGTAACACAACATCCGCAACTACTAGAGAGCCGATAATGGAACTCTTCTTGGTTCGGACCAGCGACATCCGAACCTTAGGGTGACGATTGATCACCTCTTCCACTTCCTCGGGATGCACCTTCAATCCCCCAACATTAATGACTCCATCGCGTCGTCCAACGAAGTAGTAGCGTTCGTTTCGCAGCTCGAGGATGTCCGTCGTGTCGACAAAACCATCCGCATTCTTAAGTGGGCCGTGTAGTTCATTCAGGTACCGGCTCGCTGTTCGCGGAGAGCGAATGCGAAGAGAGTCATTCTCGACTTTCATTTCAACGCCCGGCGTACGCTCGAGCACACTGCAGGGAAACCCGCTCATACCGTCGTTGACGTCAAAGGCAACTCCAGCTTCGGTGGTGGCAAAGGCGTGAGCGATGCGTGCCTGCGGATAGACCTGCGCAAGATGGTTGAGGATTCCCTGATCCGCAATCTCTCCCGATAAACGAATGTATTCGGGTGCAATCAGGCGAGCGGAAGAACTCATCAGGACGCGTCGCCAATGCGACGGTGTGCCGGAGATGTGAGTTACTCCATGCGCGCCGACGCGGGCCAGGAAGTCGGCGGTCGATTCTTGTGCGTTCGACAAGAGCAGTGAACTACCGGTCAGGATGGCGCGCAACAATATCTGCAGACCTCCATAACGGCGGATATCGTAGAACGTGCTCCAAATCAGCCGGCCATTTCTGGGCTCGCAGCCTATCGCACCTGCTAAGCTGGCCAATGTATGAACCACCAGCTTCGGCACTCCAGTAGTTCCTGACGTCAGGAGCACCCATTCCGTCTCGTAGCGGCGGGGTGAGCCATAACCTTTAGGGGCGATTTTCCCGTCGCAATGAATAAAAGAGCTCACCCTGGCAGTTCCCGGGTGATTGATGATCCGATCGGAAACAATTGCATCTACTTCCGCAGACTCAACAATCGAAGGGAGATATTCTTCCAGCGAGTCGGGTGGACACAAGACCATGCGGCGGGCCACCCCGTCGAGTTCGATCAGCGCTGCCGCGGCGATCAACTGGTCCGTGGTCGCGATGAGAACGGAACTTCCGCTTAGTTCGTGGGATCGACCGCCAAGCAAAGAGCCAGCCAGCAAATCGCGTAGAAGGAGGCTTGTCTCCCCGCTTGAAACAAAAGGATCGCAGGTGCCGACGGCAGTGCTGATCGCCTCCCAAAGGGAGGCCGGACTATTTTGCAATATGCTCATAAAGGTTGACGAAATCGCCGAACGTAACCGGAAACTGGGCATCCTCCGAAGCCGCAAACGGATCGAGTCCGAGGGAGTCTTCAAGCCGGCTTACAAGGATCGCGAAGCAAAGTGAATCGAGCCCTGAGTTCAAAAGTTCCAACCCGTCTGTCAGGGGACCGAGCCGTTTTTTTTGTTCCTGAGCGACTTGCTTGAATTGGGTTTCGATTTCATTTCGAACATTCACTGTCAGTACCTCCCTTTAACGCGCTCTCTACGCGGGCAGATCGCATCCCTTGTGCCCGCGCAGCCAACCCCTGGGGACAAGAGCTTGGCCGCTACTGGACGATTGGTCCCACTAACGGCAAACCGGTCACAGGATCCTTCGCATAAAGCCACACTGCCACTTAGGCCGCAGGTACGCTCGCATGCACGTTTTCCGTTGACCGTCTGGATCAGAGCGCGAAGCTTGTTAACGCCTTCAAATAGATTGGCAGCCGGATCGGGTGGATTGGTCTCTGCCTTTAAGAGGCTTTCGGAGTGAGCAATGTCGCAAACACCGTGCACCTCGGTATATTCAAGGTCGGTAGAGCCTTGGGTAACTGCAAGGTCCGCCAAGTACGACATGAATCGTTGGATGTAGCTTTCAAAAAAGCCCATGGTGAGTACGTTCTGCACTCCCTGCAGGCACCCAAGGAATGTGCGTGCCTTCGTCAAGTCATCGCGCACCGCCATGGCGTCCGCCTCTGCTGGGTAGGCATGCGCAGCAACCGCAAACCTCCGTTGCATCTCGGGATGACAATCCGCAATTTCTTCGCGAAGATTGTCAAAAAGGGTGGGCCGTGCCTCCTCTGACCGGACAGACAGATAAGCAGCCGTCATCCAATAAATGAAGTTACCTTCCAGAACGGCGCTGTATCGCGCTATGATCCCGCGCCGTTGTTCGGGAGTGAGGTCCTTAAGATCCGGCAGCGCAACAACCAGACCGTCAATTTCACTATCAATCCGTCGCTTGATGAACGAGAGGTCATGAATTTCGGGGGCGACGATTGAAGTTGTCATCGTTATCCTCCGGCGGAATGAACGCCAGGTGACAGGCAGGGTGTGTTGCCAATAACAACAGCCACGCCAGCCCTTCCACTCAAAAACAGTCGGTCGCAACGAGAATATTTCGAACTCCGCCGCCTTATAAGTGCTATTGCCCTGGGGAAGGGCGTCTGGAGCACTAAAAGATGTACCGATAATAGCTCATTTCGAACCGAATGGAAGTGACAATCTTAACCACTTAAGACAATCGTAACTCCGGCTTAAGTAAAATGGTAACTGCTTAAGAAGCCGTGCTGATATAGACACCGCGGTGACGCCTCCAGGGGAAAGCTAGCGTGGCGTAGCGATCGAGCGGAGGCCAGGGAAGGAAATCGCATTTTCTATCATTCAATAAGGATCGTCCTGTGGCTACTATGCCAGTCTTCGGACTAAGCAGCTTAATCTTTCGTATATTTATAAGGCGTGATACCCAGCATCCTGCAGAATTGAAACCGCGCCTGTCTGCTGTACCGATGCCAACAAAGCGGTGGCACTTACCGATCACGGCTTAACGGTAACCGTCTTCACTTCCATGTATTGCTGCAGTCCGTATTCGCCCAACTCTCGTCCCATTCCAGATTGCTTGAATCCGCCGAACGGCGCCCTGGTATCCAGTACGTGATAGCAATTCACCCATACCGTCCCCGCCCGCACACCGTTCGCAACTGCGTGCGCCTTCTTGATATCACGTGTCCATACGCCCGCTGCTAGTCCATAGGTGGTACGGTTAGCGCGACTGATGACCTCGTCCATATCCTTGAATGGAATGATGCTCATCACCGGACCAAAAATCTCTTCCCGAGCAATTTTCATTTCATCCTGAACGTCACAGAAGACCGTCGGTTGGATGAAGTAGCCACGGTCGCCAACGCGTTGGCCGCCGCAGGCAAGCGTCGCCCCTTCACGCCTTCCAGATTCGATGTAGCCCATGACTCGGTCAAACTGTGACTCACTTACCTGCGGGCCCTGGTCCGTGCGCGGATCGAGCGGATCCCCTACCCTGCGTTTGCGAGCTCGGGCAATGCTCTTCTCCACAAATTCGTCGTAGATTCTCTCTTCCACAAACACTCTGGATCCGGCACAACAGGATTGTCCCTGGTTAACGAACAGGCCCAGATGTGCGCCTTCGACCGCGTCATCGAGGTCACTATCCGCAAAGATAATGTTTGGGCTTTTGCCGCCGAGCTCTAAAGAGATTCGCTTCAGATTCGATTTTGCCGCAGCCTCCATAATCTGGCGGCCAACCCCAGTAGAGCCGGTGAACGCTACCTTATCCACGTCCATGTGACGGGCAATCGCTGCGCCTGCGGTCGAGCCAAAGCCCGGCAGCAGATTCACGACGCCCTCAGGGAAGTCCGCTTCCAAAATCAGCTCTCCCAGCCGAAGCGCGGATAAAGGCGTTTGCTCTGCCGGCTTCATCACGATGGTATTGCCCGTTGCCAGTGCCGGAGCCAGCTTCCAGGCTTGCATGAGCAGAGGGTAGTTCCAGGGAATGATCTGGCCGACGACGCCAATAGGTTCGTGGCGTGTGTAGCAGAAGAAGTCGCCATCGATCGGGATCGTCTTGCCCTGAACCTTATCTGCCCAGCCGGCGAAGTACCGATAACACGCGATTGTCTTTGTAACATCCACAGCCTTGGCAATGGACAGAGGCTTACCGTTATCGAGCGTTTCCAGACGAGCAAGTTCGTCGGCATTTTGCTCGATCAGGTCGGCAAGGCGATAGAGCATGAGTCCCCGCTCCGAGGCGCGCATCTTTTTCCATGGGCCTTGATCAAACGCCGCCCGCGCCGCATGAACCGCCTTATCAACGTCGGCCGCGTCGGCTTCGGCGACCTGGCAGATTTCCTCGCCTGTCGAGGGATTGATGGTCGCGAAGGTTTTGCCCGATTCGCTCGAAACCCAACGATTGTTGATCAAAAGCTTAGTAGCCGTCGGAGCCGTGTGCGACTCCGTTGGCATAGGCAGGGTAGAAATCATTGCTCCTCCGACTCTTAACCCACATCTCCCCACAGAAGCGTTGGCAGGTGTGGGGCGCCCAATATTTCTTCGCAGTTTGCCATCGCTTTCAGCCTCTTTGACACCAACACGGTTTCTTTCTGGACGCAAATATGGCCCAGCCAATTTCTATAGATGCCGGCGGCACTGGCTTGCCATGTATTTGCGATCGTCTTATTTCCCAGAATAGCGTTGAGCTCGGGTAGCAATGCCTCACTCCTTCGAGAGGTTGCTTTCTCCTCGAACGCCGCCAATTCCTCGACCGTTGTCTGGTCGAAATAACTCCTCGGCATCAGCGGGTAGCTGGGTGCGTCGCCTTTAATATAGCGTCCGACGTCGCGGCGGTATTCGCGAAGCAGGGTATCGGATTCATACTCCGGATGACCTTGGAAAAAGACGAGCAGCCTTTTCTGCTGTTTAATAAAGGTATCGACACCTGCGTTCGCCGAGCGTGTCAGAACCTTGTAGCCACAATCTGCGAGTTGTTCTTCGGGCACGCCATTCCAACGCGAATGCGGTAGCCTGAATTGCGACGCTGTTCCGGCCGTCAAGGGATGGTCGCACACACGTGCACACTCGAAGATCCCGAAAACCTTATCGTTCCTTCTTACTCGCCGAATGCCGTCCATGTGCAGGATCGCAGCATGAGCTGCCAGGCACGATAGCACCGTCGCATGGCAATTCTCCTGTGCCCAGCCAAGCACCGTAGTAAAACTATCCCAATAGGGCTCATCTGATAGGTTAACCGCCAACGGCTCCCTGCCGGTCACGATCAGCCCATCGAGGTGACTATCCCAGAGGTCTTCAATATTCGAGTAGCAGCCGCTGATATGATTGGCGGTCAAACCGTTGCGGGGGACTCCCGGCAACGTGTAGAACGACAAATGAACCGGCATGTTGTCCGACGCCAAATTCAGCAGCGAAATAAATTGCCGGTCGGTTGCCTTGAGCGCCTCGTCAGACATGTTGTTGATTAGGCCGATCTTGATACAGCCATCGGGTGCGGAATCAAACAAAACGGGCATCAGGTTCTCCCTTCGTAGCGACCAGGCTGGTGGCGTCGAGAGCCTGCTTCAAATCTGCGATGATGTCGTCGCTGTGCTCGATACCGATGCTGAGGCGAATCATTTCCGGCACAACGCCGGCGAGGCGTTGCTCTTCCGGCGACATCTGGCGGTGAGTGGTGGAGGCGGGATGGCAAGATAACGATTTGGCGTCGCCCAGATTGACCAGCCGCTTGATCAACTTGAGTGCGTCATAGAACTTTACCGCCGCCTCGTAGCCGCCCCTGAGGCCTACAGCCATCAGTGAGCACGCTTTATTACTCAGGTATTTCTGCGCTAAGTCGTAGTAAGGGCTCTCCGGAAAGCCTGCATACGTAATCCATGCGACTCGATCGTCATCGCGCAAGAACTCCGCGACCTTTCTGCCATTCTCCACATGGCGCTCTACCCGCAACGCGACGGTCTCGATGCCTTGCAGGAGTAGAAACGAACTCAACGGAGACAGCACAGCCCCGGTCGTCCGCTGATACACGGCGCGGGCACGCCCAAGGTAGGCACCCTTGCCGAAATGCTCGCTATAGATCAAGCCATGATAGGAAGGGTCCGGTTGATTGAAAATAGGAAAGCGGTCAACGTGCTGTTGCCAGGGAAAATTGCCGCTGTCCACGATGGCTCCCCCGAGAGTCGTGCCGTGCCCGCCCAGAAACTTGGTGAGCGAATGGACGACGATGTCGGCGCCAAATTCGATCGGCCGCAGCAGGATAGGCGTGGCCACCGTGTTATCCACGATCAGCGGTACTCCGTGGCGATGCGCCACTCGGGCCAGGGCCTCAATGTCGCACACATTGCCAGCCGGGTTACCAACGCTTTCGCAAAACACTGCGCGGGTGTTTTGGTCGATCAGCCTTTCGACCGACTCCGGTTGATCCGTCTCCGCGAATCGAACACTCACACCCTGGCTGGGCAGAAGGTGAGCGAACAGCGTATGCGTGGTGCCGTAGAGCTGCGGAGTGGAGATGATATTGCACCCCAGTTCGGTTACAGTTTGCACCGCATACGTCACCGCTGCCTGGCCGCTGGCTACACACATAGCATCCCGGCCTCCTTCCAGCGCGGCTACCCTACGCTCCAGCACAGCAGTGGTCGGATTGCTGATCCGCGTATACCGGTACCCATCGGCCTCCAGGTTGAACAGCGCCGCGGCATGTTCGGCGCTGTCGAAGGCAAACGATACCGTCTGATAAATCGGTACCGCGACGGCCTTAGTTGTGGGATCGACCTCGTAACCGCTGTGGATAGCAATGGTTTCCCGTTTCATGCGTTCACCCCCCCTGGCCTTTTCCGGCGAATTGTTCCTCATCTGTGATTGCGACCAGGCGATTCATTTCTCTCACCACCCAGTGAATGTCTCGTTCGGTCGTTCGAAAACTCGTAATGCACGCGCGTACCACAGGAATGTTCCCCACCCGCGCCTCTGACATCCACGCAATTTGCCGCTTGTGCAGCGATGCCAGGAATTCCCCGGGTATAACCCCTTCCCGAGTGAAGCAAACCAGCGGCAGTGGCGTCGCATTGAGGATGGACCATCCCGAGGCCCTCAGCGCGTCTCGCAAAACGTTGCCCATGCGCGTCTGGTGCTCAATCATTTCCGCATAGCCGCCTTCGCCCTGTTGCGCCAGCGTCATAAAAAGCTTCAGGCCAATAAACCGCCGCGACCACTGTGCGGAGTTGGTATAGGGGTCAAACACCGGCCCTACCTTCTTGCCCGGCATGTAGGAAACATCCGCGCGGAAAGCTTCGGCGACGATCTCAGGGTAGCGGCAGAAGAACATTCCGCAGCCCATCGTGACTGAGAGCCACTTATGCGCATCGCAGGTGATGGAGTCCGCCTCACCAATACCATCCAGGTAATACTTCAGGCTGGGAGCGAGGATGGCGCTGCCGCCCCACGCCGCGTCAACGTGAAACCACAGCCCCTCCGTCGCGGCAGAATTGTCCGATCTCCGGTAATGGATCGATGATTCCCGCCGCCGTCGTACCGGCGGTACCGATGACCATGAAAGGATGGAACCCATTGTTGCGATCTTCCGCCACCCGCCGGTGCAGTTCATTCAGATCCATCTTCAGATCGTTGCCGGTCGCTATCACCCGCAGCGCTCTGCGTCCCAGGCCCGTCATGTGAGCGATCTTGTTGTAGCCGTGATGGGCCTCGTCAGTTAGATAAATCGAGGGAGTGGCGTTCAAGTGCCGAAGACCGTGTTCGCCGTAATCAGGGAACGCGCGGGTCAGAGCGACCACGACCGCGGAGAGGTTCGCCTCCGTTCCGCCACTGGTGAACGTCGCAATACCATTTCGCGGCAAGCCAAACTTCTCCGCCAGCCAACCAAGCGTGTGCCGTTCGATCTCATTGGCTGCCGGCGAGGTGCGCCAATTTGCCAACTGCGAGTTATACATGGCGACCAGGGTGTCAGCCACCACCGACGCGAGCGTAACGCTGGGGTTAAACAAACCAAAGTAGCGGGGATGCGTAACCTGGACCTGCCAGGTACGCAGCATCTTTTCAACATCTTTAACTACTTCCTCGAGTGGCAACGTTTGCTGGAAGTTGTAACGAGACCCGAGGTAGGTTCGCACCTCTTCCGCCGTCACCGTGGGCAGGATGGGGCCATCCGCGATGTCAGATTGTAATTGCGTGAAATCAGAGCGGATCTCGTCGATAAACATCAGTACTTTCCCCACCAAGTGCGTGCCTAGAAGCGAATGGCGCCCATTTGAATGCGGTCATACAACTGCTGGTCGAGCCGCGTGAATGCACCCGATTCCAGGTCGTTGAAATAAACGGCATCAGTGCTCGCGGCCGGATTGAATCCCTGGCGAGCCAAGTCGGTCTTCGAGTATTTGAAAGTCCCTGTCAGATCCATGTTCTGTCGGATCCGCAGAAACAACGGCCGCGCGTAGGGGGGTAAGCGGTTCATCAGGTGCTGGCGGAATTCTGCCAGGTCCAGTTCATCTTCGATGACCAGGGTAGCCATGCCGGCGCGGCCTTCTGTCGCCGGGACGGTTACGCCATAGACATTCGCGTGCTTGATTCCGGGGAAGGCGCAGATCGCTTCCGACACCTCACACGTGGCAACGTTTTCGCCCTTCCACCGGAAGGTATCGCCGATGCGGTCGACGAAATAGAAATAACCTTGTTCATCCTTACGCATCAGGTCACCGGTGCGAATCCAAGCGTCTCCCGGCTCAAACACGTTGCGCAGGATCTTTCGTTCTGAGGCCTCAGTGTTGGTGTAGCCCTCAAATCGGCTTCCAATATTAGAGTCGTCCGCCACCTTGCCCAGCGCTTCGCCTGCCTCATTCGTGCCGCAGCGAATGCAGAAACCCTGCCCATCCCGTACTGGCTCGCCCTTCTCCACATCGAACACGGCCAGTGCGGGCGAGAACCGATGCGTCAGGTAACCTGGAATATGACCGATGGCGCCGCGCTTGCCCTGAACATTGAAGAGTGAAACGCCGCCCTCGGTGGAAGCATAAAATTCGAAGATCTGTGGAATTGAAAAGCGATTCTTAAAGCCGTCCCACACTTCCGGCGCCAAGCCATTGCCGCAAGCCATCCGGATGCGGTGGGCAGTCTCGCCCGCTGAAGGCGGAGCATGCAACAGGTAGCGGCAAAGTTCGCCGATGTATTGGAACAGCGTACAATCCCAGCGGACAATGTCATTCCAGAACTGGCTGGCGGAGAATTTCTCCCGCAGAATAAGTGTGCCGCCGGCCACCAGGATCGCCCCCGGCACCTGCACCCCGCCCACACTGTGATACATGGGCAGACAGTTATATACCCGGTCAGTGGGCTGCGCGGCCATCATGCCGGCAAACCAGTGCCCCCATTGCATGACCCGCGCATGGCTGATGTTGGCAGCCTTGGGTAGCCCGGTCGTACCGGAGGTATAGATGTAGAGCGCTCTATCTTCTATGGTCGTCTGCCGCTTCTCGTGTTCACTGAGCGCTTCGCCTGTTTGGGCTTCGATTTCAAGATCAATTCGCCGCCATGGGCTGGGCTCGTTGCCATGCAACCAGACTGTGGGAAGCATCGAGAATAGCGGGAAAGCAGCCGCCAGCTGACCGGCGAACTCCGAAGCGACGATCAGATGCTTAGGGGTTACAACATTAATACAGTGGGCGAGAGAAGGGCCGGTCAAATTGGTATTCAGCAGGGAGACGACCCCACCGACGCTAGTTATGCCGAGCCATACAGCAAGGTACTCAGGTCGATTGGTCATTAGCAGGCCGACCACCTCGCCCTGACCAATGCCCTGCTCAAGCGCCCAACGCGCGTATCGATTGACGCGCTGCGAGAGTTCGCCGTAGGTCATACACTCGCGATCCGAGAGCAGCGCTGGTGTATCACCCAGTTGTGCGGCACGCTCCTCAATCACTGTGGAAAGAATGCGATGGCGATTGCGCGCAATGGGCGCCGTCAGCTCCAAGGCGCGCAGCCAGGCCTTTCCCGGCGAAACGGTATTGGGTGTGCGCGCTATTGTTTCGAGTGGGCCCAATTTGTGTTCCCCGCGTCCACTGTCTTTACCGTGCCGGTGATGCTCTTCGCTCATCACCGAGCAAAACTTCCACTGCCACATTACGCATGGTGTCGGATGACCGAACTTTTCAGGCGAACGAGTGACGTCCTCTTGTAGACGCCCTCGTCCCCCTGTCGCCCGATCATCGCACCGGCGAACCTCGATCCCTGGTGCCCGGTCCGCCAACCCGAGCGAGATTGGTCTACCGACAGAACTCCAGCTATAGGATTCCTTCGAGCCCAACCCACGCTAGCGCTGGTTACGTCTAGAGAAGCTTGCCTGCTCGCGCCACCTCTCTTCAGAACAACATTGGCCGAGCAACGACTCTCTCGCCTCAGGCTTAGGCAGCAGCTACCGTGGCATGGCCGTTTCCGTTGATGGTCTGCATCAAAGCGCGAAGCTCGTTAACGCCTTCAAACAGATCTACCGCCGGATCAGGTGGATTGATCGCTGCCTCTGCCGAGAGAGCCATCAGAAGGCCTTCGGAGTGAGCAATGTCGCAAACACCGTGCACGTCCGTATATTCAAGGTCCGTGGAACCTTGGGCCACCGCGAGATCCGCCAGGTATGACATGAATCTCTGGATGTAGCTTTCAAAGAAGCCCATGGTCAATACGTTCTGCACTCCCTGCAGACGGCCCAGAAACAGACGAACCTTGGTCAGCCCTTCACGCACCGCCATGGCGTCTGAGTCGGTGGGGAAAGCATGAGCGGCAATCGCGAATCTCCGCAGCATCTCGGGATGACAATCGCCAATTTCTTCCCGTAGGTTGTCAATCAGGATGGGGCGTGCCTCCTCCGACTGGACAGACAAATAGGCTGCAGTCATCCAATAGATGAAGTTACCTTCGAGAACAGCGCTGTACCGTGCGATGATCCCACGCCGTTGTTCGGGAGTAAGACCTGTAGGATCTGGAAGCGCAGCAACCAGACTGTCAATTTCGCTATCAAGCCGCGGCTTAATGGATGATAGGTTCTGAAGTTCGGGAGCGACGAGCGAAGTAGTCATAGTTATCCTCTGTGGCGTAAGAGCTGGGTTATGGATCCGAAGATCATTATGTGCAAGTTACAAGGCCCCGATTCGCAAGGTAACGGCGGGGGGGGCACGAGCCTTGCCAATTTAATGAAAAGGTCGATCACAACGAAGACGTGCCGTTACCCGACACTGTCGCCAAACGGTTATTGCCAGCTGGGGGACGGTCTAATTAACAGCGACCAAGAGAGAATACAAATAAGTCGACGTTCGTTGTCGATAAGTCTTACAAGGCAAAAAGTGCATAAATAATGCCCTGATCATCACTTCGTTTCGTGATAACTGTGGCAAGAGTAAATGCAAAACAGGTACCCACAAAAAACCTTGGTAACCACCGCTTAAAGTCTTAAGATACGTTACCCCGCCACCCCGAAACCACGACAATACGAGGGGAACAAGGCGACTCGTACAGCCAACTGTTTGCACCACGCTAGTCGAAGGAAACCCTCTAATCTCCGTGTGACCCTGGGCCGCGGTCAACCGTTAATAGGAGCCAATTTAGGCCTCAAACAATGGCAAATGGCTTCGTCCACCCAACCACAACATTGCGGGTTGTTCTGCACCACGACTAGTTCAAGTCGGAGGACAAACACCATGTTTGCGTCCGTACAAAATGAGGGCTAGAAGCTGATGACGCCTACACAGCGAGAACGCGGGAGTGAACCTTCGCTTTCCTCGTGAAAGATGACTTGGGTTCAAGGGCTAGTTCGTCGCAGAGGAGTCATTCAGCGTGGAGATCTTCCGGGGATGCTCTTCATGCAGTTCATGGTGCAGTTCATCGACCTTCGTTCTTGCCTTGTCCAAAGCTTTCTTCCCAGTAGACGTGATCTTGTAGACTCGGCGACTATGCCCTCCATCATTCTTGAGAACAGACTTCAACAGGCCGCTCCGTTCCAGGCCATGCAGAAGGGGGTAGAGAGTTCCTGGCCCGATGCGATACCCGTGATGCGCCAGTTCCTCCATCATTGCCACCCCAAAGATGGGCTCGTGGGATGCATGTACCAGGACATGAATCCGGATGAGGCCGAAAAAGAGTTCTCGCTGGTGATTGGACACCAGTTAAATATACCTTCGTTTTTACCCGAATCGAATCTCGATAGTGTAATATCCGATCTCGATAGCAGCCGCACATCCGATTGCGTGATGGGAGGCAGAAGCGCCGATGAGTTGCCGCCGTCATTGGTCAGGACTGATGCTGTCTTTGCTTGTCCTGCTGACTGGTTCCCACCTGTGGGCACAAGGGCCTCCGTATCAAACCGATGATCCGGTGCCGGTAGACCTGCATCATTATGAGTTCTATATCTTTGGCGGCGTCGATGGCACACCGGCGGAGATTGACTCGACCGGACCGGCCTTCGAGTTCAACTGGGGCGCCATTCCCAGAGTACAACTGCACGCCATCCTGCCTTGGGGAGGGGTCTTTCCGTCGAACAATCCCGTTTACCTGCCCGGTGGAGCGGGTCCGAGCGCGTTCGGTCTTATCGACACGGAACTGGGAGTGAAACTCGCCATCATCAAAGAGACGAAACACATTCCACAAATCGGCACTTTTACCATGTTTGAAATGCCCACCGGAAGCTATGGCAAGGGACTCGGTGTGGGAAAGGTCTGGTACAAGCTCCCAGTCTGGCTGCAGAAGAACTACGGTAAGTGGCTCTTTGACGGAGGAGGCGGCTACCAGGTCGTCCCGCAAGCCAACTATCGAGACTTTCCGTATACCGGATGGCTGGTGAAGCGAGAGCTCAACGAGAGGCTTGAACTGGGGGCGGAGTTATTTGCCCACGGGCGCGAAGGGTTCGCAGCAGCCCAGACGGCGCGCTCAGCAATGATCGACGTTGGCGGCTATTACCACTTCAAGCACAATCCCAATGAACAGTTCTTGTTCTGCTACGGCCATTCGATCGCCGGCCAGACGGAGAATTATGCCTACGCAGGCATGTATTGGACCTGGGGTGGTAAAGATGTCAATGGAAAAGACGGCGATAAAAAGGACACAGCGGCGAACAACTGGATACAGGGCCCGATGCGGGGTAAGGGATTTCGATGAACTGCGGAATGCGGCCAGCGTTAGGGCCGCCCGCAGCGGAGGACACGATAGATGGAAATTACGGCACGCGCTTTTTGGACTCTAATTCACGGCTTGGGATTCGGCGCGCTCTACCTCCTGGCGTGTTCCGGTGCTCTGGTAGAGCTGTATCGGCTCACCACTTCTTCCGCTCCGTCCGAATCCACTCTCGGCCAAGAACGCTTCCTCAAGGTTTACCTCCTTACGATGGTTGTCCTCGCATGGGCCGCTGTGCTGACAGGGACCTATGTCATCTACCCGTGGTACCGCGCTGTACCTCCGGGGGGACGACTGATCTTGCGATGTTTCCGCAACGTCTGCTGATGGCCAGTCCCACAACTATCGGCTGGCACTCCCTTGGGATGGAATGGAAAGAGCACGTCGCCTGGTTCGCTCCTATCTCGACCACGATGGTCGCGGTGGTTTTCATCAGGTATGGCCGTGACTTCAAGAACCATCGGCAGCTACGCACCGCGGTACTCTGCTTTGCTGTGGCTTCGTTTGTTGCAGCGGGAATCGCGGGCTTCTTCGGCGCGATGATTAACAAGTATGCGCCGGTCCAGGGCGGTCATACGATGCAATGGAGCCAGGGAGAAGAAAAATGAACATGCCAGACAGAACCATCTCACCCAACGCGCCGGCCCTGACAAACGGTTCCGGCGCCGCTGCCATTCTTGCGGCTGCTATCGGCTATTTTGCGTTGGCAGTTCTAGCCTGCGCCGGAGACAAATTGGCAGCCGTCAAGAGCTTGCTCATTTTCTATAAGCCAACCGGGCCGCTTTCCGGCGTAACCTCGGTTGCCATTCTTATCTGGCTCATCACCTGGGGGATTCTGGAATGGCGCTGGCGGAACAGGACGGTCGCCGTGGGACGTATCAGTGCTATTTCTCTTGCACTCCTCGGTTTCAGCATGTTGCTGACATTTCCGCCAGTCGTTGATCTTTTCTGAAAGGATTTGGCTCGCGCTCGCAGGTTGACCATGCCGATGTCTCTGCAGAATTCTTCACTGCGCCTCGCATGGGGCATCGGTCGTGCGGGCCGGCATTCAATGCGGTTTGCGTTTCGATAGGAGGCAACTTACCATTCGAGTAAGAACAGTCGTCCGAGCCGCAGCTTATGGTTTTGACATCGCCCGCGGAGTTTGGGACTAAATCAACGCTCCCCTTGAAGAGGCACATGGTTGAAACCAGGGTATCTCCGCGCCTCGAGTTCGCGCTCGAACTGCGGGTCAGTATTGGACCGTTACTCCAACTCGGGTGGGATTCCTTCGGGCTCAGGCGCACGGTCCCCATTACCGGTGGGACCTTTCGGGGGCCCGGGATTTCGGGACGGGTCCTGCCCGGAGGAGCCGACTGGCAGCTCGTCGACCGTGACGGACTGACGTTGATGGATGCACACTGTGTCATCGAGACGGCGGACGCGGTCCGGATCGAGGTGAGCAATCCGGGAATCCGGCATGGCGCACAGGATGTATTGGACCGTATCGCCGCCGGCGAGCCGGTCGCCCCCAGCCAGTACTACTTCAGAACGGCGCCACGCTTCTACCCTCCCGATGGAAAGTACGAGTGGCTTAAGAAGTCAATCTTCCTAGGGGACGCTGAACGACATCTGGAACTCGTCATCCTGAGAGTGTGGAGAGTGGCCATGAGCGGTTCAATTGCTACACAGCCGAAAACAACTGGACACGGCGAACAAGAGGGAGACTCATCTGCGAGCCAATTGAAAATTGGAGGCCTTTCGGCATGGGATCGTTGCCAAACAAGTTGAGCCGTCAGGAACTCACGGTTCTACTTCGTCGGGAACGATAGCAGCTCAATCGATGGGCGATTCCTTCTTCCAGTTAAAATGACGTCCCAATATCCCTTTAATAATCCAGTGGTCGGTACTCGCGGTAGGGCCGACGCCGACTCCAATGTTGATCTCCCATTTAGGAGAAACATTCAGATCGGTGACGACAAAGATCTGCTGCTGCTGATCATGCAGCGAGTAGAACGAACCCAGACGGCCATAGTCGGCGTAGTATTCGATACCACCACTGATTTGCTTGTTGAAGTCGTAGCCGACCTTTGCCGCGGGAGAAAATCCTACTCCCTGTGAAACATCCGGACCGTGCCAGGTACGTTCGAGCGCAGGGTTAAATGCCAGATACCATCGGCCAAGATATTTATCGACGATAGGCCTGATTTCCCACGTCCACGTATCCGGTGAATACACCGCACGCTGATAACCAATCTCCGTCGAGAGGCTTACACCCACTGGCCAATGCCATGAATCGGGTACACGTACGCGCGGGCGGATGTGATCCCCCACCCATTGCACTCCGTGTCCATTTTGCCAGCTAGTGAAGACGTAGAAGCCAACTTCAGACCAACTGGTGAGCCCCTGAGTAATCTCGAGGGTCTCATGTTCCTGATGATTTGTAGGATAAACACCGTCAATGACGTACTTCTGTCCCACCGGGGTGTAGTTTGAATGGAGCTCGACCATGGTGCTCTTTGGTTCGACGGTGTCCGCGCCGTAAACCTGGATCTCGTAGTTGCCCTGAGCCTTGGCAGGGATCGTCCAGCACATCCCCGCCACCACCGCAAAGAAGAAAACCGTGGCTCGCCGGTGGAGCATTGGTCGAACGTGAAAGCGATTATTCATAGCGCAGGAGCATCATGAAACCGGCATCCATGTGGTTCTGCTGGTGGCAGTGAAAGAGGGTTGCACCAGGGTTGTCGGCGGTAAACTCTACCTCAATCCTAGTTGCCCTCGATGCAAACGAACTCCAAACCACCCATTCGCCTTGATCACGCTACAAAGCGTCTCCGCCTATCAAAGTCAGGTGGCTACTCTTACGCAGGACGATCGATAACTCCGCTGCAATCTAATGGCCAGGTGAAGCGTCAAGATGAAAAGACTGCCTCCGCTAGTTCAGCAACTCTGATCTTCTGTTAAGCCCTGAATCCGCTCAGCAGTTATGGCTTGCCGCTTTCGTAGCCAGGTACATTCGGCGTGAGCCGGCGCAGGAGAAATTCTCGGATCAGATTATCGGCGGCATGGCCCGCAATACTCACCAGACCATCACCCAGCGTAAGACCCGGGCCGCGATCGGCCCTAGGATAGTAGAGATTTGCTAAGCCGCCCGCTGCAAAGCTCCCGAGTATTCGCGAGTAATTCGGTTCTGTCCGCCCATCGTCCCCCCGTGTGACGAGCGCCCTCGACACGGCATAATATACGCGCGAACCAACGCTGCCAGATCCCTTGTAAAAGTATCTCGGATCCTGATGAAGCAACGAGGGCAAAATGGCGCTGCCGATCAACCTTCCAAGCACGTCGTCAGCATAAGCTGCGCCGTATCGCTTGGCGTAGCCCTCCGCGCCCTGTCCATAACCGGAAAATGTGCCGGTCGCTTGCTCGGCGCCGGCGACGACCCCGGTTCCAACAAATTCGACCGGATCGGCGATCGAGTGCAAAGCCAGGTCGAATTTCTGTCTTGCATCGAGAGGTGCTGCATCCCAAATATAGCTGCTGTAGAAATTTGGCAGGATACCCAGAACTCGCTGGTGCTCAGCAGCTTTAACCTGCTCCTGGGCCAACTCAGTTTGCGTCACGACGACCTGCACTTCGGTCGTGGTGGCTGCGATGGCCATAGAGAGTTGCGGCAGTTCGCGCTTCTCGCCCGCACTTAAGTCGATACCAGAGGAGACAAGTGGCTCCATACCCGGTGATGTGATCGTCAGTTTGAAGGTTCCCGCGGGAAGCTCACTAAAGTAGAATTCCCCGTTGCTACCGGAAAGTAATGTGCGTTCCTCTGAGTTGTTGGCGTCTGTAAGCGTTATCCGCGCACCTGAAAGTGTGCCTCCATTGGCGTCCAGGACTATTCCGGAGATACTGGCAGAGGCTTCCTCTCTGGACACCTCCGAACCTTTAGGCCAGGGAGCCAAAGAGTCAGGTGCATCTGGCAGGCCATTGACAGCGACAGCAGTGAGGGCCTGTTGTGTTTGCCCAGGCGCGGGCGCGGCAAACATCAGCAGGATGAGTGTCGCTTTCAAAAAAGATCGCACGAGACCCCAGGAGGGTGCTGCTTTGACCATCGAAGTGTCAGCACAGGGGACCTGCGGATCGAACGGGGGCAACAAAAAGATTTGGAAACAGTGCGCGCCAGACAGTCGACCAAGCCAGCCTCCAGCTACATCTTAACCAATTAAGACATCTTGACAAGACAAGTCTTAATACGCTAAGACATGGAAGGAGAGGCATTGTCGCCACCCCGGCTAGCTATGCAGGCGGCAGTAAATAGTCAATCTGCAATGCAGTCAAGCCCTGAGTGACTGCGAGAGCGGTCATCAAGGGACGGGCTAAGAATGGGTGGCCCAAATCGCATCCCTTCGTCCATCCATTAGCAAGGTATCCATTCAAGCCTGTTGTTGGCTTGAGTGAGCCGCCGCTGTCAGATTCGTATTCTTCTAGTTAGTGGCGATCGACGGGAGCCAGTCGCTTATAGATGCCCAAAGCTGCCGTAGCCGTTTGCTGGACGGCGGCTTGTTTGCTGTCTCCGGATTTCGCGGACTGCCCCTTGGCGTCGGGCTCGACCAGGGCGATGGTTTGCGACTTCGCACCTTTGCTCCCCGGGATAGCATCGCCACGGTGAAGCAGTTGCGGGCCTGAACTACCGTGAATGCCAGAGTTTCCGGTCTTGGGGTCCGCTTCGAAATCTGTTATGGGCTGATTCGCTCGGTTCTGGCTCAAACTCGCAATTGCTGAACCCTCGGACTCTCCTGCCGCGGATGCCGGGGAGTGAACTCTTCTGCTGGCTCTTACTCTGGTTGGAGTTTCGCGAGGAGCAACAATAGCCGCTGTTGACGCAGCCCTGGGGATCAGCGGATGCGCGAAGGAGAGCAATACTGTCAGTGAGGGCAAAACGCCAAGAAATACACCACAGATCGTCAACGCAAAAGCTGTACGCACGCAAAGTATCCATCGCGGAGACTTCTTCGAGCCAGCCAGGATTGAATGAACCCGCACTGTCAGATGCCCGGCGTATCCGGCGAAATCAATTCCCCAACTGTTAGATTCCCGAATTACGTTCAACCGGGCAAAGCGTAGAAGACACTCGGCGTACTTTACCCGTCCGGAAGGAGACTGAGAAACCACTGCAAGGTCGCAGGCCAGTTCCCGGTCGAATTGCATCTTTCGGACGCCGTACCAGACTGCTGGATGAAAAAAAAGCAGGCCGCGCGATGCCATAGCGAGTCCATTCCAGATCGCGTCCCGGCGGCGAACGTGGTGCAGTTCGTGACGCAAAATGTCTTGCAGTTCAGATCGATCCGCTTCCAGGCAAGTGTCTGGCAACAGAATAGTCGGCTTTAGCCAGCCGAAGGTGGCCGGAGAGGTAGCCCCTGATAGAATCAGCAACTTCGAACGGCCTGCGCGGAGCATCTTCGCCAAGGATTTAAACCTCTCGGCGATATCTGCCGGCGGCTCACTGGTGAAATTAAGCACCCAGTTTAGGTGGCGCCGCTCCTTGAGATGATGAAAGACCAGGTAACACAGGGTCAATAGATATACGGTTCCGAGCAGACGCAAGGTCACGCCTAGGGGCAACGCCCATGCACCTGGAATCTGCCAGGCTCCAATGGAGGAACTTGCCGGCACTAGAGCCCTGGCAGGAGCCATTGTCGACGGTTGCCCGTTCGCCCGAAGTCCGTTCGTCCAAAGTTCACTCGCCAGGCTGACCCAATATCCTGCCGCCCCGTAAACGAAAGCTGACCAGATAATGAATCGGAATTTGGGAGAATTGACCAGCCAGCTCAAGGCCATACAGACCCCGAACGCAAGCGTTGTTTTTAGAACAAAACCGGCGATGGCAGCGACAACGATAAGCAAAAAGTCTGGGTTCATGGCCCCCCGCATCATTCCCGGTCGCGATCACCTCGACCCTGCTTTTTACGATACTCCCGGATGTACGCCTCGATCTCATCGAGCTCTTTCTTTTTGATTGGGTTCGACTCCAGCAGATTAATGAGTAGCCCCGCTGCTGATCCACGAAAATTGCGCGATACCAGGGTCTGCACAGACAGATGATCGATCGTTTTACGGGAGACCAACGGCTTGAAAACAAACACCCGGCCCCGCACTTCATGAGTGATGAAAAGCTTCTTCTCCATAATTCGGAGGAAAGCCTGGGTAGTCTTGTAGTTGGGACGTTCGCCTGGAGTGTGGGCATTGACCACCTCCTCAACCGTAGCCTCTTCCACGTCCCATAAAATCTGCAAAAGGCGCATCTCCGCCGCCGTTGGTACGGTAAGGTGCTTTGCTGGCCCAGAGTTCAAAGGTCGGTTTCGCATCGGTGCCTCATCAAAAAAATCTTAATAGCTTAAGATAGGGCCTGGTTTATTTCTTAAGCAAGAAACACTGTGAGTTGTCCACTGAATCAGTAGTTCGGCGGAGCGGGCCTATTCAACAACCATGGTCTATAACAACTTGGATACCATGAAGCCTACCAGATGGCACAGCTCTTTCTTAAGGCTGCATCTAGACCGCCTATTCATTTTGGCGTCTTTGGGTATTCTGGTTGCCGGTATTTCGCCTGCCCAGGCAAAAACGGTCGAGATTGGCTCCGGCACACCCCTATCTGTTGAATTGCTTCAGCACTCGCCGATGAGGCCCGGCCAACCATTACAGGGCCGGCTGCTTTATCCGATCTATGTTGACAATCAAATCGCTCTGCCGGCGGGCTCCATGCTTCATGGAAGGGTGATCCGGCTGGATTCTGACCGTACCCGCCGGATCCACTCCCGCTTTCGAGGAGATTTCACGCCCTTTCATGTCCCGGTCGTACAGTTCGATCAGGTGGTTCTTCCGGACGGCTCCCTTGAACCCATCAGCTGTTACAGCGCCAAAGACGGCATGGTGATCTTGCGTCTATCTCCCCCGCCAGGGCAAAAAAAAGGCTCTTTTGTCCGCCGCCAACTAGGTGATGCAAAACGGCGAGTCAAAGAGACTGCCGCCCTATTCACCGCACCCGGCAGGGGTGATCGACTGGTCCAATTCGTTTACACTCAATTGCCGTACCACCCGCAAAGAATTGACAGTGGAACCACATGGACCATGGAGTTGGCTGGACCGCTCAGAGTGAAACTTGACGATAGCCCGGCGGCGAACCCTCATGACCCGACTGTTGCCGAAAAGCGAGATCCGGTCACCCGCCAGGAAGGTGACCCCGCAAAGCGACCGCCGGAGCAAACGCAGGTATGGCAGTTGCGCGCTTACTTGCAGCAAACGATCAGTTCCGCCAGGCAAAAGCCGGGCGACACATTTGAAGCTTATGTTGCAGAACCCGTTTTCAACTCCGATCGCGCTCTTGTTGTTCCGGAAGGATCTTTGCTGGTCGGAGAGATAACGCAGGCAAAGCCTGCTCGTTCTTTTGGCCGCCAGGGAAAACTTAGATTTCATTTCAAGGAATTAAGACTCCCGAGTGGCTTTTCCCAGCCCGTGGAAGGTTCCCTGTCTCAAGTCGATTCGAACAAATCCGCGAATCTACAAATTGATCCCGAGGGCGGCATCCAGCCACAATCTCAAAACCGTGTCGTCGTACCGCTCATTTTGACCCTTCTAGCCGGGCGCGCTTTCGATGATGACGAAAATCAAACACTGAATCGTTCGGTCGCTTCGAACGGATTCGGTATTGTGGGCAGGGTCGTCGGAATTGTGGCTAGTTCACGCAACGTTGCGGCGGGTATCGGTATTTACGGGGCGGCACTCTCTTTCTACGACCTCTGGCTGGCACGCGGGCACGACGTTGTCTTTTCCAAAGACACTCGAGTTGAGATCACCACAATCCCAAATCGCAGCCCCTTGAAGTCATCAGACGTCAAGCAGACGGCTCCGTCTCCCTAGGATTTGTGGAAACGTTGGTGGCCCCGAAACTGACAAGGGCTCACTTTGGACTCGACCAGAGCGTCGCCCGACACCCTGCGACCAGGGTGCACCATCTGGAGCGGAGGGATCGCAGTTTACTCCGGGGCAACCTGGAGTCTCCTGTTGATGGCCGGCCAGTACTGACGCAAGAGTTGTCCCCCGAACCTCCAACCGACATCGGCTGTGTAGCGGATAAGCGTGCTGCCAACGCCTCGGCTGCCTCGGGGGTAGTATGTATTTGCCAACGCTTCACCCGCCAATGGGCCCAGCAAACCGGAGTAGTTGATGGCTGGTCCTCCCCTGTCGTTCCGCGTAATCACCAAACGTTCCGCGGCATACTTCATCGATTCACGGAAGTTGAGTTGCTTCTTTACATAGAAGCGCGGATCTTCGTGGGTGCTGGAGGCGATCAGGCAAGTTCCAAATAGTTGGGAAGAAGCGGCGCGAGCCATATCGGCCCCGAAGCGCTTACCATATCCGCCAAACTCCTGGCCGTACCCGCGCGGGCTGTTTCTTATCTGCCCGAAGACTGAACCCAGCAACGCTCCGCCAATGGTCGACAATGCCACGCTGTTGTTAGCGGCGAGCTTGCATTTGTTCCAACTGTTAAGCGGCCCCTGGGCGGTCGCAAGATCTGGAAAAACTACCGACTTCTTCTGCAGCGTCAGGAACATCGCAACGCCACTCTGAAGCGGGTTTGTAGTTCTGGCTGGGTTTGTGGCTGCGGCTCCGGCAAAGTTCCAGTCTGCACTGTGCCGAAGTGCTTTTGCTGTGCTGGAACGGCTGTACAGATCAAGCAGCAGAACAAGGGGACCAGGAGGAGCCGATGCATTTGTGTGTCCTTATGTGATCGGCCTTGTCAACTAGCGTAATTCGCTTACTGCACTTTCTAATCGCAAACGCCCTAGCTATCGTCAGATCAGCGAAGCGCTAGCGCGGCAAATTCTCTTGTTGGATTTTCTCTCAACTAGCGAATAAGGATGACGAAGGCACCTACGGCCACGGCCGCGATGACAATCATCGCAGCTATTGCAAAGAGCAGGTATACACGCGCAAAATCCTGGTCGTCCGCCAACATATAGATTCTCTCTTTTCTCAAACCCGCCCCTTGTGCAACTCAACGACGAAGCAAGGCGGAAGAAGGCGAGGAAGCTCCCCTATTCCATTATTCTTAATACGTTAAGAGTTTATGTCAAGGAATAGTTGATCCCTATGTGACCACGTAAAGAAGCCGCCTTCAACTTGGCGTCCGCACAGGATTTAGTGGGCGCATTGGCCCAGCCTACGACATATATCGACTCACGCTACACCTAACGCCATTGCCGCCTGAGTGGCACGACCAGGTCCTCCACGTATGCGCAGCGTTTACCCGCAAAGCCGCCCGTGTCTGGCTGCTTTGGACCGGAGCGTGTTGCCTGTTCCCCCGCCGAGACTCATCCGGGTCGGGTTTTCGTCGCTTTCGCGCTGCGTGCGCCAGGCCATATGATCGGCGCCCGTGAGGTTTGCCGCGATGGCCACATGCGTCAGACGCTGCGTCGGATCTATGAGATCAAGGACCGAGGACGCATAGCCCACAACGCCGGCAGAATGCTCCTGGACGACCTCATAGATCAGCTCCGGCATCATCCTGTCGGAACTTTTTATCGGTAGCGTGACGCAGACCGAACCTTGTTCGTCGAGGGAGACTTGTGCTCCTCTCTCTTGCCCGCCACAAGTGTTTCGTCTTCGATACGTTGCTGGATGCCTAACCCCAGATCGAATAATCGATGCGCTCCGAAGAGAGAGCGCGCTGCACCAGGGCATCCGCCAACGAGCGTTTCTCGATTTCAACGGGCCGCAAGATGGATTGCCGGGGACCACCCGCGACAGCCAGGTTCAGCAAAGCCGTGCCCGAATAGCCCCGGCGTTCCGTCGGTAGAAGAGCAACCGCGCGCTTCGCCATCTCCTCCTGATCCACGGGCCCTGTTGCATTGGCGAGCGCGTGATCATATAGCGCTCGGGTGATAGCTTGGCATTTCTGCCGATGGGTAAACATAAAGCCAAAAGTGAAGAGACCAGCAGTGCAGCTGGTTCGGATGTTCGAATAGACCTAGCTCGCGATAGTGGCGAGAGTCCCGTTACCCCCTTGGCTAGGGGACTCTCGCCTGCAGTCTGGAATCACCCGCTTCCAGTCTCACGAGATTAAGACATAGAAACCTTGGCGAAGGTTGCCTGAGGACGCGTCGCGCTCATGGTGCCACGCGCCGCCGCCGCGGCTGACCTGGCACTTTTGCGAGTCACCCGGCGCAGGAGTTGCGTTCACATTTGACCACATGGACCTCGACGCAATTGTGCAGAGCATCGACAACGTGATTACGCTGCGTGGAGAAAGTTCGGGCAGCTTCAGCCCAGCCGAATATTTTGGCTTGGCGAGTGTCAGTCCTGCTGACGGTGCCCGTGCAGGTCCGCTCAGGTGCCGGTACGCGAGAGGTCCGACCGACCCGTACCCAGAGCGCTATGGCGGAGGGCACCTTCGACGTCTATGCGCGTTGCCACCGGTCTGCCCGTTCCTCAAGTCGCGCCAGGCGGGATCAGTTGTTATCGCCCAGGCATTTTCCACACTGGTTCCACAAAGCGTTAAGAAAATTACTTCGGCCGGCAGCGAAGAATCCTCGTCCATCAGCGAACGGAAGAAGCCGTGCCGCTCAGAGACTCCACCGATCATTGACGGCAACAGCGCGTGGGCAATAAAAAAATTAAAAACTTAATAACTTACACTCATGACGTCACGGCTCTATCTGTCATGACATGCTCCGATGACAACCGGTCGCTATCCAGAAGGGCAAAATTCGACGGTCTTCCAGCAGGGAGCCGCTAATTCCGATCTAGGCCCAGGTTGTCATTCACCGCAGAGACGAAGTCCTGCTCCGCACCCAAATATCGCTCTGTCGTCTGGATGGACGCGTGGCCGAGCAGGAATTTTATTTGCTCGAGATCGCCGCCCCGCTTGCGGCAGAGCTAGGCACAGGTGCGGCGCATGTCATGCGGCGCCAGCTTCTCCAGACCCATCGCGCGCGTAATGCTGAACGATCTGCGGCACTGCACCTGGCGTAAGATCCTGGCCCCACATTTTGCCGCCCTTGCGCACCGCGCGAAAGATTTTCCCCGCGGTAATGCCGGCCGCGGTGGTCCACGCGTCGATCGCTGCTTTCACCCAAGCAGGAACGGCAACCGAACGAACGCGATTTCCCTTTCCCGTGATGTCGACCAGCACCCAGCGATTCTCCCGTTGGGCGATGGCGCCGATCTTCACCTCGGCAACCGGCTCCGTTCGTCCAGGCCACAACCTAGCAGGAGAGCCAGGATGGCATAGTCGCGTTTGCCTTTGAGGCTTTCGCGATCGGGAAGCAAGAGCAGTTCCTGCGCCTGCTCCCGGGTCAGCCAGTTGCCAATGCGATTCCCACGCCGCGGCGCACCTTTCACATCGTTGATGGAAGCGGCGGTTTCTGCCGCCATCAACCCGGCCATGACCGCCGCCCGGGTCAGAGCTTTAATCGCCGCCAGGTGAACCCCCACGCGAGTGAGACCCGGTAGCTGGCGACGAGTTCGGCAGAGAGCGTCGGGGTCCCTTCCCGGTCGCAAAATGCCAGGAACATTTCGAGGGCGTGGCTGTAGGCGCGACGGGTTTCGTCCGAGGTCATCCCGTCCAATACCTCGGGCAGATACACCCCGACTCGCTGGTTGCTTAACGTTTTCGACTAAACCGGCAAAAATCCGCGCCTCGCCCGAATCTCCAACCGGAGTTCCTCCCGAAGAGCTTTGCTGCGCTTGAGCCGTTTGAAAAACTCTTCAAGAACACTGACCACGATCGCATTGACGCTGACGCCTTCCTTTTCGGCCCATTCCCGGAGGGCGGTCCGAGCCTCTGCTCCAATATGAAGCAATTGCGGAGAACAGAGCGGCAGACCTGCTTTACGGGTCTGCTGGATTTCCACATCGTTGCGATCAACGTGACTCAAAGCGAAAAGAACGATCCTGGCCAGATCGCCCTTGACGCGAGCCTCTTCGGTAACTGCTTCTCTCAATTCGAGGGGGAGTCGGAGAGTCATTCCGGCTCGATTGTCCGTCCACCGTTGGCCTTCGCGATTCACTTTCCGAACTTTCTTCTTTTCGGCCAACCGTTTTTCCCCTTCAAGATTATGACTTGTTCATTCCCTGAGAGGCGTGGCGGAGTACGGACCCTTAAAAAGCAGGTCCTTTTCCACCCTCACGAAGAACCTATACCCCGGTCTGACGATTATCGTCGGCTGGATGTTCAGGTTGCGCCGTGTGACCTCGACGCCAACCTGGCCTACCTGCTGCCCGACCGCTTGCCCTATCTGTTGCCCATAGCTGGGCTGCGTGAGAACAGCTGAATTTTGCCCTTGGCTAATCTCAATCCCCGCAGCAAATAGGGACGTAAGCAAGGCTCCTGGGAAGATTCGCACCCAGTGGTTGTCAACCTGGTCTCTGAATCCTGCCGCGCCTTCGCTATCGTCCCCTTCAAATCCACCAAGGGAAAGCGAACTGCCGTCGGGGAAGATTACCCGCCGCCAAACAGCCTGCAACGCTTTTTGACCATATCCAACGTGCGAATTATATATTCCCACCAGGGTGCTGCCCGCCGGAATCAGGATGTACTTGCCCTCTCCAATGAAGAGGCGGACGTAGCCTCTACTCCCAACACAGGGCCGGCCCTGAAGTCTGCCACAGATGTTCGCACAACTCCGGCGTGCAGTTATTGCTAATCGTCCCCAAGAAATTAGATGTTGCCGTACAATCGACGAACCTTCCCCGACAGCTTGTCTCTTCCCAAAATTATCGCCTCACCATCCCCGGTGCGCCCCGCCCGAGATCACAGGTGGCTAGGGCGTTTGTGAGGACTAATCGTTTGCGATCATTCCTAAACGTTCTCAATGAGCGCTTTGCCCTGTCAATTCAGCATGTGGAGCATCCGACCGCCTCAACCTGAATCGGCAGCGGCGCCCCCTCGAGCGCTGAAATTCTCTGCGGAGCGCAGCAGGCTTTTCCGAGACGTGCCAGGTCTGCTTGCATTGATTTTTCTTGTTCAATAACTGCAAGCGTCTCGCGAAGGATTCTGGCAGCGCCTGCATTTGCCGGCTCGACGATTTTGTAATGCATCCACTTCCCCTCGCGGCGAGCAGTGACGATGCCAGCTCGCCGCAGATAGGCAAGATGCCGTGAAATCTTAGGCTGGCTCTGTCCGAGGATCTCCACGAAATAGCAGACGCACACTTCCTTTCCGTTCATCAGGTTCAACAGCCTGAGCCGGGTGCGATCCGCGAGCGCGGCAAACAGCAACGCCAGGTCGTAGCTCTTCGGGGAAATACTCACACTTACATTATATACGCCTTGACAGATACGTCCAGAGTATAATACATTCGCTTTAGCGTATGCGAGGAGATGCCTAATGGAATCGACGACAAACGTTCAGGAACAGGTTAAGGAAAAGTACGGAAGCGCCGCACGGGCGGTAGCGCAGTCCGGCAGTTTGCAGGCATGTTGCGATCCCGGTCTTCGGTGTTGCGATCCGATCACTACAAATCTCTACAGTGCCGATCAAACGGGAGTCATTCCAGAGAAGGCCGTCCTGGCTTCGCTTGGATGCGGAAATCCGACCGCACTGATCGATCTTCGACCTGGAGAGACCGTTCTTGATCTTGGCTCCGGCGGCGGCATCGATGTGCTGCTCTCGGCGAAGCGCGTCGGTCCAACCGGCAAAGCATACGGTCTGGATATGACGGACGATATGCTCGCGCTTGCTCGCGAAAACCAGAAGCAGGCGGGCGTCACGAATGTCGAGTTCCTGAAAGGTGAAATCGAGAACATTCCTCTGCCTGACAACTCGGTTGATGTCATCATCTCGAACTGCGTCATCAATCTCTCAGCCGACAAAGATCGTGTTCTCCGTGAAGCCTTCCGAGTGCTGAAGCCCGGCGGGCGATTCGCGGTCTCCGATGTGGTCGTGCGCGGCAGCGTGCCGGAAGCTGTCCGCAAAAGCATGTTGCTCTGGGTTGGCTGTATCGCCGGCGCGCTCGAAGAGAGCGAGTACATCGCCAAGCTGACAGGCGCAGGATTCGAGGATGCAACGGTCGAGCCGACGCGCGTTTACAGCGTCGAGGATGCCCGGCAGTTCCTCACCGAGGCCGGCGTTGACGTGGACGCGATCGCTCCCCAGGTGAATGACAAGTTCTTCAGCGCCTTCGTCCGGGCCAACAAACCCAAAACCGCCTGCTGCCAACCTGGTTGCTGCACGCCTGCTCTCGCTGGAGCGAAGGAATAGAAATCATGGCCGATCATTACAACGTTCTGTTCCTCTGCACCGGCAACTCTGCGCGCTCGATCATGGCCGAAGCAATCCTGAACCACAAAGGCAAGGGCAAGTTCTCGGCTTACAGCGCAGGCAGTCATCCGACCGGGCAGCCACGGCCGGAAGCACTTCAGCAGATCGAATCGGCTGGACTCTCGACGGCTGGCCTGCGCAGCAAGTCCTGGGACGAGTTCTCGGGGCCGGATGCGCCGAAGCTCGACTTCGTTTTTACTGTTTGCGACAACGCGGCAAAGGAGCAGTGTCCGTTCTGGCCGGGGCAGCCGATGACAGCGCACTGGGGTATTGCTGATCCAGCGGCAGTCAAGGGAACTCCAGAGGAGATCGCCCGTGCGTTCCGTGATGCCTTCACCGTGCTTGATCGCAGGATCGGGCTGTTCCTCTCGTTGCCTTTGGCGACGCTTGAGGACATGGCCATCAAGCGCGAAATCGACCGGATAGGTCGTTCGTAGGAGCCAAGGTGAAAAAGAGTCGGTTGTCTTTTCTGGATCGCTACTCCCTGTTTGGTAACCTGGCCGACTCCCTGGCTCACAGATTCCAGAGCTTGGAGACTGTCAGCCGCGACTAAATCCGTTTCCAAATGTTTCGTCTTTGCCCGGCGGCCCTCGACTGCCTTCCGCGCTGCCCCGTTACAGTCGTTCGGGCGCAGTCTTGCCCGGCAGCCTTGCAGCCATTCGACCTCGATTGACTTAATGCAGTTGTTGACATCTAGCTTGCTGTTTCCGCTACGCTATGGCACATTATATTGAATTGTGCATTTCAATAGAGGTGGCCTTATCCCCGAATCCCCCCACATTGACCGATCGGCGCCATCTGCAAAGGCCACAGCCGCCGCGAAAACTGGGCGGATGATCCTGACCGAAGAAGATACTCCATCTGTGTATTGGGGCTACCCGAATGGCCCAAGCTGGTATTGACCTCGCGACTCTCGCTGCCCTCCTCGGCCACAATTCCATCCGAATCGTGCAAAAATACGTTCACCCCACCGCCGAGCACAAGCAACAGGCTATGCGGCGATTTGAAGAGAGCCTCGTGGCTATCGATGAAAGGGCATCCGGCGGCGCTAGGAGGGCTATCCAGTAAGGAGGATTTTTCTCCGTCCACTTTTGGTCCGCTTTTGACGGCAATTCAGGCCAATTCGGCCCGATTGGGAACGAACCAGAACGAACGCGATTTCTTTGCTAACCTGATGAATTAACTGGACCTGCACCGAAAAAGATGGAGGCGCGGGTCGGAATCGAACCGACGCATAAAGGTTTTGCAGACCTCTCCCTTACCGCTTGGGTACCGCGCCATCTTGACAATTGTACCGCCCGGCCGGATGTGAACCCAGTCTGGCATCTGCGACTTTACGATCACCCCGGCTTGCTTGGCACGCAAAGGCCGGTATTTTCACCATGCCGCCTGCACCGCAACGACTTTTGGCTTGAATCCTTCAAGGAATTTGGCAATATCAGCCCTGCTGCAGGCGGCTAGGGAGCTGCCATCTGGAGCGGGAGACGGGACTTGAACCCGCGACCCTCGCCTTGGCAAGGCGATGCTCTACCACTGAGCTACTCCCGCATACGTCCTGAGGCAGTATATCGGGCGGCTCGCCGCCCGGTCAACGCGCCCACCCTATTCCTCGCCCGTAAGATAGCCTTCGACCGCCGCCACCTCCCGGTCGACGCCGAATGTCGTATCGACCTCCAGCTTCGGCTGCAGGATGGGCTCAAAGTGTTGCTTGATGCTGCGGTAGAGCGACGGATCGCGGTTTTTTGCCGGATGACCGGGATCGTCGCGAGCCAGGCGCTCTTCCGCGACTGCATCCGCACACGTCAGGTGCAGAATGCGCCAACGCGCGCCGGCTTGCTTTGCCGCCAGCAAAACACCTTCAATCTGCTCCCGCTTCGAGAAGGTACGTCCGTCGAAGAAGATGTATTTCACCCGCCGGCGCTCCGTCAGGTAGGCGGCTGCGTCCAGTATCGCGCGCATGCACAATTGATCCTGTTCGGGGCTGTAGTCGGTCAGCGCATCGGGAAACAGCGCGCCACGCACACGGTCCTTATCGAGAATGGCCGCACCCAGGCGCTCAGCCAGTGCCCTGGCAAGCGAGCTCTTGCCCGTCCCAGGCAAGCCGGCAAAGATTACCCAGGTGGTCGATTCTTCGGGCAAGCGGCCACCTATTCGTCCAACATGCGGCCGTCTCGCATGTGCAGGATGCGGTCTCCAATCGCGGCGGCTTCGGGGTTATGCGTGATCATCAATACCGTCTGCTTGAACTCCTGGGTCGAGCGCCGCAGCATCTGCAGCACCGCATCGGAATTGGCGGTGTCGAGGTTGCCGGTCGGCTCATCGGCAAGAATAATAGCGGGGCGGGTAATGAGCGCACGGGCAATCGCGACCCGCTGCTGCTCCCCACCGGAAAGCTCTGCCGGACGATGATCGAGGCGGCCGGCAATGCCCAGCATATCGGTAAGATGATCCAGCAATTGTTTGTCCTGCGCGCTATGGCTGGCGGCGATCTCCCGCGCGATTTCGATATTGCCCCGCGCCGTCAGCGTGGGCAGCAGATTGAACTTTTGAAATACAAAACCGATCTTTGTTTTACGCAATGCGGTGCGCCGGGAGTCGGTCAGCTGGGCAAAATCGATGCCGTCGATCAAGACGCTTCCTGAAGTTGCGCGGGTCAAGCCACCAAGGATGTAGAAAAGCGTCGATTTGCCGCTACCCGAAGGGCCGACGATGCTGACGAACTCGCCCGGCGGAACGACAAATGAGACGTTGGTCAGGGCGGGAACGTCTACCTTGCCCGCCCGGTAGATCTTGCTTACATTCTTTGCCGCAATGATGGGCTGCACGTGATGATTGTAGCCGTCGCCGGATTTCCTGTGAAATTCATTGACGCTGATAAACATGCGGTCCCAGCTGGCCCCACGGCACGCTCCACGGCATGCTCCACGGCATGACGGGCGGGACGGGCGGGGCAGGCGGGACCGCACACGCGGCCCTTGCTTGGTGCCGCGTACAGGAAAATCCGCACCCGCCATCAAACGCCGACCACAACCTCATCGCTGGCCTCCGCCTGATGATGCGCGACCTCCTCCGCGGCCACTTCAGCAATCAGAGGACGCAAACCATGTCCCTTTTTGGGGCCGCGCTTGCGGGCCACCATCACCCGAATGCGCTCCAGCATCTCAACCGGAGAGCAGGCGCCTTTGGGCAAAAAGGCGTCGGCGCGATTGGCACGGTCGAAAGCCTTCACGCTCCCGCTGATCAGGATCGCCGGCACTTCCGGGGCCAGCTCCTTCATACGTCGGATGAGCTCGTTCCCATCCATGTAGGGCATGATCAAGTCGCTCAGAACCAGATCGATCCCGCCTTCACGAAAAAGCTCTAATGCTCTTTCGCTTCCCACCGCGGTGAGCACCCGATAACCCCGCGTCTCCAGCATGAATTTGCGAACAGAAAGAGCCTGTTCGTTGTCGTCAACACACAAAATCGTTTTCTTCGGCCTCATGGGGTCCTAAAATTCTCCTTTCCAAGGAGCGGTGAAACGCGGGCGCACATTGCATGTGCGTGCCCGCTAGGTTGGGGGAGAACGGAATAAGCCGCGTCATGGATGGCTTGCGGCAGCAACGGAACAAGAGCCTGCTCGCCGTCACCGACTACAACGTGACAGCAGGTCTCTGCTCAGCAGCAGCGCACATCCAAGCGCGTCCGGTCTGAATTCAGTTGTCAGATTTAATGGCCGACAGTTGCGTTACCTGCAGGGAAACGCTTGGACAGAGTACGAAGAGGAAAGCGCTGTGTAAACGGAGAAGATGAAGCGAAGTGTGGCTTGCTTTTTTGCAGAAGTTCCACCGCGTAACGGCGTCCCGTTGCCAGTGTTGCTTATTGGAGGTATCGGCCCTGTTGAAAGCATGTGAATCGTTCAAGGAAAAGCTGCTCTTTTGCAGCAGGATCAGTGCTGCCGCGAAAAATAAATCACAACATATCCGCGCGAGCAACGTCGCGATTTGCGTCATCTCTCGGGTTGCAGCGCGTTACCGCGGGTTCGCGCGGCTTCGCTCCATGAATGCGCTGCTGTGCCCATCCGCAGTGCTAATGTTTGACACGTCTTGCCGTGGGTTCTATGCTTGTACCAGTTGAAGCGTTCGCGACTAAAGCAAATGGCACTCACCTCTCATCACCCCGGCTCCCTCTGTTGCAGCTGCTGTCGCTGCTGCATGCTGCGGGTGTGTTTCTAGACCGAATCGCAAGCTTCGAATCCTGTCATACGAAACAGTCATCCACCCGCAGCCGGCTCCCGACGCGGGTTCCCTCGTGCTTGGAATCAAGCCTGGAAACGACGCGGCAGGCCAGTTGCCAACCAGGTCTCGACGAGGAACAAAGACATGAGCACAACCACAGAAGCACGCATCCCACGCATCCTTGAGCAGGCGCCTGACTTCAAGGCGAAGAGCACGCATGGCGTCATCCAGCTAAGCGATTACACAGCCAAGGGCAAGTACGTACTGCTGTTCTCTCACCCCTCCGATTTCACCCCCGTGTGTACGACGGAGTTCATCGAATTTGCGCGCCGCTCGGACGATTTTGAAAGATTGAATGTGCAGTTGATCGGCGTCTCGATCGACAGCATCTACTCGCATATCGCGTGGGTGCGCGACATTGAGCGGAACGCGGGTGTCGAGGTAAAGTTCCCGGTGATTGCCGACCTTGACCAGAAAGTATCGCAGGCCTACGGTCTGGTGCATGAAGCGGCCTCTGACACAGCCACGGTGCGCGCTGTTTTCGCCATCGATCCGAAGCAGAATATCCGCGCGATTGTCTACTACCCGATGCAATTGGGGCGTAATGTAAATGAGTTGATTCGCATCTTCGAGGGGTTGCAGACCATTGACGGCAACGGCGTCTCAGTCCCGGCGAACTGGAAGTTGGGAGATCCGGTCATTGTACCGGCGCCGGCTACGGTGGAAGACGCGCGCAAGCGCACCAACGGCGGGGGAGCAGGACTGAACGTCGAAACCTGGTATCTGGCAACGAAAGATCTTGCCACCCAGGGCAAGTAGCGAATCTGTGCGGGGGGAGTCTCTCTGGAGAGACTTCCCGCACAGCGACAAGATGAGCACCGGTGGCGAAGTGGCTAACGCGCTGGTCTGCAAAACCAGTATTCGCGGGTTCAATTCCCGCCCGGTGCTCCATAGAATTAGTAGCTTTCAAGAAGAAAGCTAGTTGGCTTCAACCCTATTCCCTTCGACTCGGCGGAATGGGTTGTCAGCCGATTCAATGCGTCGAAGACGATGCCTGGTGTCAGCACCTCGGGCAACACGGTGGGCAGAAACTGTGCTTTCCCGCCTTCGCTACTTTGATCGCCACGTCATGATGTAGGAACGTTGGATTAGCGATATCAACGACGTCAATATCCGCTCGGTTCACGGTTTCTTTCCAATTCGTGGAGGTTGACTGCCAGCCCCAGCGCTCGGCGAAGCTTTCAAGTGAGCTTCCCGGACGGCCGCATGCAACCTTCAGCACCGGTTCAAAGGGCACGTCGAAGAAGCGATGCACGCGCGACCATGCGCTGCTGTGCGTTTTGCCCATGAATTTGGCGCCCACGATGGCAACGTTCAGCTTTTTCATTCAGTATCCTTCGACCGGCTCGGGGTGAATCACTTCGTGGTTTTGTCGTCGAGAGTCGCGGCGATCTTCTTCAATTCGCGAATACTTCTCGCCACCGCCTCATCCTCGTCCCCGCGATAGTCGGGATGCAGGAAATCGATTTCGACAGCCAGGAAGCCCTGGTACCCCACCTCCGCAAGGAGCTGCGCAAGTCGCAGATTGTCGACTATACCGTCCCCAACAGGAGTACTTGAGAAGAAGTACCACTCATCCGCGGCCACACCCTTCTGCGGCTTCAGGTCCTTAATATGGGTCGCACAGACGTATTTCGCCAGCTTCTCCATGCCTTTGATCGGGTCGTCAAGCAGCCGCACGAAATTGCCGGTATCAAAGTTAACTCCCAGATAGGATGAATTGACTCCTGTAATCAGGCGGAGCATCTCCTCGGCAGTGAAATCGATGTGGTTTTCCACGGCCAGGCGAACGCCATATCGTTCGGCGACTTTCGTGGCATCGGAGAACATGCGGGCGAGCCGCTCAAGCTGCGGTTCATGCGGTTGATGACGAAACCTGAGACTGCTGCCAACCACTCGCATCACGTCTGCACCGATGGCTTTAGCGCGTTCTATGCCGGCCAGCATATCGTCATAGGCCTGACGGCTTGCCCCACCTTCGAGCCCATCCGGATGGCCCCAGGCATAAACTCTATCGAGCTTGTAGCTGTCGAGAATGCCTCGAATGTCGGCAAGATAATTCCAATCCACACGCGGAAAGAAGCAGGATTCCAGGGAGACTCCATCTACATCGAGATCCTTCGCTCGGTCCAGGAAATCTTCAAGCGACATTTGCCGGGGCGCGGGCGATTGTTGTGGATAGACTTCTCCGAAGAAGCGATGGTAGCAATAGCTGTCAATGCCGACTTTCACCGTCCATCCTCCGTTAAAGCGATTCGACTGAAAAATCGAAAATGGTTCCGAGCATCCGGATAACAGTTTCATTGTGTCCGGTCGTAAGCAGGTAATGGTGCGAGGCCAGTGACTGGACCAGTGCAGGACCATTCTTCACACGGATCACGGCTCCGTTTTCACCATCCGAAGAAGGCTTCCACGCAAAAGATGGAAGGTGGCCGACCGACCCCATGCAACCGGGCGCCCAGTCGCTGATCGGCACCGGCCTGGTCGACTTCCCGGCGATATTCACCAGGCTGCATCGTCTCGGCTATGCGGGGGCGGTCACCATCGAGACCTCGAAACCGAAGCAAATTGCGGAAGTTCCAGCGGAGAAGCAATACCTCGAGGGGGTCATCGCGCGGGTTACGCAGCGAAGCGGCATGAAGCAGTGAGCAGGGGTCCGGGGTAATCGATCAAGATGTTCTGAGGGAAGTTGCTGAAAACCGACGACCTCCTTCGCTAACGTTTGCGCGGCAGTGACAGGTCCAGATCGACACCCGCAAGCTGCTTGGTTAGCAGGATAATCTGACCCTGGTGTGACTGCAGGTGGCCAGTCACGCGATAGATCGCTTCGAGAATCGTCGTCGGAGGCCAAGGCCCAGTTGGTTGAGGATGGATGGTTTCGAGCAGGCGAGCAGGTGGAAGCGAACCGATCACTTTTCGGCATTCTGCGAGCGTTGCGGCCAGGCGGGTACGAATCTCTGCGCATCGCTCCGACGGCGAGAGCGCGAACTCCAAGTCTCTGCTGCGCACGTCCGGCTGGCCGTCAATTCCATGCAGGAACCACTGCCGCAGATTGCCGTCAAGATGAAGAAGAAGATTGGCGATGGAATTTTCGTGATCAGCTCCACGGTGCCACATTTGCTCATCAGACAGCTTATCGATACATCGATTCATGTCATCTTCGGAGCGCTGCATTCCCTTTACCGCGGCGCTAAGAAATAGATGGGCTATGTGATCAGACATGAGAGGACCATCATAGTTGGGGGCAGGCGAGTTCTTCAAGTGCTGACGAGTTCGCAATCCCGGTTGGCACACCGATGCAGAGAAGTGAGGGCTACTCCAATACCACGTCAATCGCCTTGACGAGAGAAGCTAAGTCATAAGAACCATCGTGCCTTTGTCCGTTGATGAAAAAGGTTGGGGTTCCGTTGACGCCGCTGCGGACCCCTCCGCTGAAATCGGCTCGCACATGGGACTGAAACTCTTTCGTCTCCAGGGCTTTAAGCAACTGGGCGGGCGCAAGATGCAGCTCCTGAGTCAGCTCTATCAGGAGCTCATCGTCCAGGCGATCCTGATTCTCATAAAGCAGATCATGCATTTCCCAGAACTTTTCGTGAGCGCCGGCAAACTCTGCGGTTTCGGCGGCCGGCTCCGCATACGGATGCAACTGGGTCAAAGGAAAGTTGCGAAAGACAAACGAGAGACGCTTGCCAAAATGCTTTTGCACCCGCTTGACGATGGGATACGCCTGCCCGCACGAAGGGCATTGGTAGTCTCCATACTCCACCAGAGTGCACGGCGCATCCTTATCTCCCTGTCGATGATCCTTGGCACTGACCGCCACCGCGAGCTTAGTCACACCAGACCTCCTACTTTTCCAGTTCTTCCAATGCCTGCAGTATTCCGTCTGCGCCAGGATTGACGAGGATCGGCGAGCAGTAGCTCCAGGTAATGACCCCGTCTTTGTCGATGACAAAGAGCGCGCGTTCGCAGAATCCCTCTTTTTCACGGTAGACCCCGTAGGCTCGTGCGACCGCACCTTTTGGTTCGAAGTCGGCGGCCAGGGGAAAATGGAGATGGTGATCCTTGGCATAGGCGGTGTGGCACCAGGCCCCATCGACTGAAATGCCAATCAGCTCCGCCCCGAATTTCTGGAACTCCGGCAGGACCTCGTTGTAGAGGGCCATCTGATCGCCGCAAACCGGGCTCCAGTCGGCGGGATAGAAAGCGAGGATTACCGGCTTTCCGCGCAGTTCGCTGAGCGTAAGCTTCTGATCGGGCGCCACGCTGAGGCTAAAATCAGGAGCCTTAGCGCCGGCATTCAAAATTGCAGCCATGACAGATCCCTCCGTAGTGGGATGCCGAAACCAGAGAAAAGCCTCCTCTGTTTTTTTCCTTCATGGGGAACACCTGAATCGGCGCTCAGCCGTCTCAAGTGTTGAGACCGAAACGAATCAGCATTTCGCGTCGTCCGAGACCAGTGACGGCAAGGGCCCTGCAATCAAGATCCTGGGTCACCCACTTTTTCGTCAACGCCAGTTTCAAGAGCGCCGCTCCCAATGCACCGCCGATGTGAGGGCGCCGCTCGCTCCAATCAAGGCATGCGCAGGCGAACCGCCGTCGCAGCCTTTGCGTCGCTTCGAGATCTATGCCAACACCCTGAATCCCCTTGGTTCCGGCCGGCGTAAGCTCATAGGCACGGTCGCCGCCCGCCGGGCCGGTTGCCAGCCAGCCCATTGCCCTGAAGCGATCATGCAGTGAAACGGCTACGCTCCCTGCCATGTGGTCGTAGCAAGTGCGCGCAGCACAGAGCCGGCTGGGGGTCGTGGGCACGAACTTGTCGCGAGCAGCGCCGGCAAGGACGCTCAATCCTTCAAGCACATGGGCGACGTCGGGACCTTGCAGGCTGTAGTAGCGATGCTTTCCCTGCACCAGGACTCGGATCAGGTCCGCCGCCTTCAACCGGCCCAGGTGCGCGCTTGCGGTGGAAGGACTCACTTCGGCCACCACGGCGAGCTCGGTGCTGGTTCGCGCACGGCCATCCATCAGGCTGTAAAGTATGCGCGCTCGCGCCGGCTCGCCGATAGCTGCCGCAATTCCCGAGGTTGCCTGGTGATGCCTAACATTCATATTTCGCCCGTTAACGAATTGTGGATGTCAACTAGCCAGCATACTACCAGTTATGCAGTCAGCAAACCTGAGGCAAATGAGCCGGCGCGAAGCAATCATAGTGCTCGCGGGGACGGGCGCGGCATTGGCCCTGGTTTGCGATGCGCCGCCCACACTTGCGACCAGGAGGAATTCCATGACGATAATCTGCGTCATCCGCTACCAGATCGATCCCTTCCAGCGGGAAGGGTTTAAGAAGTACGCCGAGAATTGGGGCCGCATCATTCCCCGGTGCGGCGGCCACCTTGTCGGCTACTTCCTTCCCTATGAAGGTACGAACGACGTAGCCTGGGGCCTCATTGCCTTCGGTAGTCTAGCCTCCTATGAGACCTACCGGGCCCGTTTGGCGTCAGACCCGGAGGCGCGCGACAACTTCGCGATGGCGCAGACCATGCGACTCATCCTTCGCGAAGAGAGAAACTTCGTGGAGGGGGTCGATGGTACCTTTGGCCTAGCCTCAAAACTCGCAGGACCAGCGTGACAACCGATGACCACACAGACTGCAAAGGGACAAGCCTTTCGTGCACTCCACCAGCGCAATCACGCATTCATCATCCCCAACCCGTGGGACATCGGCACTGCGCGGCTGCTGGCCCACCTCGGCTTTGAGGCTTTGGCAAGCACCAGCGCCGGTTATGCCTTCTCCATGGGCCTGCACGATTACGCGGTCGGCCGCGAGCCGATGATCGCGCACGTATCGGCGCTCGCCTCAGCCACTGACCTGCCGGTCAGCGCCGACCTTGAGAATGGCTTCGCAGACGCGCCTGAAATGGTTGCGGAAACCATCAAGCTCGCGGCCGCCGCGGGCATTGTTGGAGGATCGATCGAAGATGCAACCGGACGCGAGGAACACCCGATCTATGAACAAGCGCTGGCTGCGGAGCGAATAAGCGCGGCGGCCGAGAGTGCGCGTGCCCTGGGCTTTCCCTTCACTCTCACGGCGCGTGCTGAGAATTACCTCCACGGACGCCGTGATTTGAGAGACACAATCAAGCGGCTCCAGGCCTACCAGGAAGCGGGCGCCGATGTTCTCTACGCTCCAGGCCTTACCAGCGAAAGCGATATCTCCGCGTTGGTCAGCTCTGTGGATCGGCCGGTAAACGTCCTCATGGGAATCTCCGGGGCTTCGCTGAACCTGGCAGCCCTCTCGGCGATTGGAGTCAGGCGCGTCAGCGTCGGCAGCGGTCTGGCGCGCGCCGCCCTTGGCGCCTTTCTGGGCGCCGCGCGGGAGATGCGAGAGCATGGAACTTTTACCTTCGCGGAAGACGCCGCCAGCACACGAGAGATCGTCGCCATGTTCGAGACGCGAGAAACCTGAGACGGACACCAGGGCAATCCCGCTAATGGGCTTCAGGGAGCGTATACGCGAAGTCGTACGAATGTTTGCCATCGGTGATGATGATGGTCATCGTGCCCGCAATCCCCACCAACTCGTCCGTGCCCGAATCCGGCACAACGGTAACGTTCAGCTGCGGGGCGCCTCGCACCATGATCCCCAGGTGGTGCAGGATAAAGCTGCCGCGGCGTCCGTTGAGCGTTCCCGTCACGCGCTCGATGGCGACGTAAGCGCCTGAGCCTTGCACCGCAGTCATGCCGGTGAGCATCTGGCCGTTGCTCAGGGCTTCCAGGTCGCCGTGGAACTGCTTTTCGATCAGCATGCGGCCGAGGGTTAAACCTTCGCTTTTGTCCTCGGGCAGCTGCGGGGTCACCTTCACGTCAAACGTTCCCTGGGCATGTATGGTCATAGCTGAGCCTTTCTCCACCGCCTCGGTATGGCCTCACCTATCGCCAGCCTGGCGCACGGAGACGGCCGTCATGAAAACTTCCTTCATACGCGCTACTCTCAAAGAGAATAATCGTGAGACGTGGACGATGATTGTAAAAACGCGACGGCGCAGCAACGGGGTTTCGTATTCCACGCCAATCGGGTCCCGCGGAGTGCTGCGGCTGCCGCCCGAGTACGCCGGGCTCAGGGTTTCGCGGCACAACCCGTCTTCCACTCTGGCGCCCTTCATCGCCTATTACTGGATGGTGAGCTGGGACCTTCGGGGCCGGCCGCCGCATCTGCAGGAGACGCTGCCACATCCGAATGTTTACCTGGTGTTCGAGAACAATCGCTTAACACTCGGCGGCGTCTCTACCAGTAAGTTCACCCGCATGCTCGCGGGAAAGAACTTCGCCTTCGGGGTTAAGTTCCGGCCGGGCGGCGCTCGCCCTTTCCTCAACTCCTCCGCATCGTCGCTGACCGATCGCATCGTCGCCGCAAACTATATATTTGGCGCCGATGGCGACGCACTTGAAGCGGCGTTGGTTTCCTGCTGCGGAGTAGACGCGATGGTCCATGCCGTCGAGGCGTTCTTCCTTCCGCGTGTGCCGGAGCCCGACGAGAATGTGGAGCTGGCAGACCGCCTCGTAGGCCAAATCCTTTATCAGCCGCAGATCAGAACCGTAGACGACCTGGCGGACCAAACAGGCATCGGCAAGCGGTCTCTCCAGCGTCTGTTTCGCGAGTACGTTGGCATCCCGCCGAAATGGGTCATCCGGCGATATCGTCTGCACGAGCTGATCGAGCGTCTGGAGGCCGGCGACCCGCTGAACTGGTGCGATCTCGCGCTGGAACTCGGCTACTTCGATCAAGCCCACCTGATCCACGATTTTCGCGCTATCACCGGCTATTCTCCTGCGGACTATCAACGCCGCTGAATGATCTGCCAGATAATACTTGAGGAAGAGAAAGGATTTATTGTGACATCTGAGCAAGCGTTGTTCACGGCAGCCGTGAATTCCTGGAAATTGAACATCGAAAGAGCGGACCGGCTATTTTCCCCTCTCACAGAAGAACAGCTTCTTAAAGAGGTCGCGCCGGGGAAGAACCGGCTGATTTATCTTTGGGGACATCTGACGGCCGTTCATGATCGTATGCTGCCAATGTTGGTATCAAGCCCGCGCCTTCATCCAGAATACGATGCCCTCTTTCTTACCAGTCCCGATAAGGCGGCGCCCGCACTGCCGTCGGCCAAGGAGATAAAGAAAGCCTGGGATGAGGTCAACGGCACACTGCTCGCAGGCTTTGAGAGCTTTTCAGCGGCGGAGTGGCTTCAGAAACACGCTTCTGTTTCGGAAGAAGACTTTGCCAAAGATCCGCTGCGCAATCGCTTTTCCGTTTTGCTCAACCGGACAACTCACATTTCTTTCCATCTGGGGCAGACCGCGTTGATCCCAAAGTGATGAAATCTCTATGGGGCACCCAGCATTTGTTCCCGATACCGAAAAACGGGGGTGAGCCCATTGAGCTATGCGGCAGGTTGCAGCTTTAGCTTGGCCAGCAAGCTTTGAAAACGCGCGTCGTTGCGGCATCCGTCGAAGAGGGGATCGATACCGAACATATCGACCCCTTTGTCGCGATTTACATACGCTCTGTTTAGCCATCGCATGGCCGCGTCCGGCTGGCGAAGTCCGCAATAGATAGCGCCGATATCGACGCCGGAAACATAGCTATGAGTCGACGTGTCTTCCAACTGCCGGGCAATGTCCATTGCCGGTTGCGGCGCGCCCGCGAGAGCCAGGGCGTGGGCCTGTAAGGCCACCACATTTGGACCGCCGCCAAACAGCGTCAGCGCGCGTTTGAACTCGCGCAGCGCCTGATCATATTGTCCTTGCTGTTCGTAGATCTTCCCATTGACCAGGTGCGCTTCGGCGAAATCCGGATTGAACGCCAGAACCTCCTCGATGCGCGCCCTGGCGATATCGGGTTTGCGCGCCCAGTAAGCCGTCTCCGCGGCATCCGTCTCAATAATCAGCGACAAGGGATCCAGGGCGCGAGCTCGCTGGATCTCAGCCTCTGCCTCGCGCACCCTTCCCAGGCGCGAAAGGTGCAGACTGTACCAGTGGTGCGCGGTCGGATACGAGGGATTCAATTCGATCGCCCGCCGATACTCCGCCTCGGCCCCAGGCCAGTCCCAGTCCCGGTCTGTTCTCACTGCTCCCAACACCGTATGCGCCTCGGCCAGGCCTCCCCCAAGGCTCAGTGCATGCTGCGCTGCTTCCTCTGCTTTTCCCAGGGCGATCGCAGGATCACCCCCTCCATAGCTACTCAGCAGCACATACGCGCCTCCCATAGCAGCGTAGGCTTCAGCGTAATTCGGGTCGGCCTTGATCGCCTCCTGGTAGTAGGCGATCGATTTCTCCATGCTGTCGAGCGTGCGCTTGTTCCACAGGAAGCGGCCACGCAAATAGGCGTCCCGCGCCTTGACGTTTACCGGACGCAGCCTGGATGTCGATACTGCACTTCCCAGCGCCAGGGCCACTTCGCGCACAATGTCTTGGGTCACCGGCTCTTGCATGCTAAGCAGGTCGCTCCCACTCTCTTCATAGACTTGCGCCCAGAGGTGCCGATCGCTTCTGGCATCGATCAGATTTGCGGTGATGCGTACCTGCGTGCCGTTGTGCAGAAACGAGCCTTCCAGCACTGCGTCCACATTCAGCGTCTGAGCGATCTCCCGCATCGGTACCTGCGTCCCTTTGTAATGCATCACAGAGCTACGAGAAATTACACGGAGAGGTGTGCTGCCGGCCAGGTCGGTAATGAGCTGGTCGGTCATCCCGTCCACGATGTAATCCTGACTCGAGTTTTCCGCCAGGTTGACGAAGGGTAAGACCGCGATCGAGTGGAATTCGCCGGCCGCCGCCTCTGGCTGGTGTACGGTTCGCCAATCATGCAACACATGGAAAGCGGCAACAACCGTGAGCAAGGCTGCAACTGACACCAGGCCGATCAGTAAAGCCAACCGCCTGGTTGGCGCCGGTGGCGGCTTCTCCGTATGAACGTTCTCTGCTGCAGGAGCCGCGGGTGAAGAACCGAAGGTTCGATCCGCCTCCGTTATGTTTCGCTGCACCTCTGGTGGAAGACCATCATGCGCGGCCGGTAACGCCGCGTCCTCTTTTTCCGGGACTACCGTGGGGTGGATAGCCGCACTCGGAATGACCGGAGCCGGATCGGCGACCACCTTCGCAATGAAGCGGTAACCCTGACCGACTACCGTCAGAATGAACCGCGGATCCCGAGGATCATCGCGAAGGATATAACGCAGCTTGTTTACCGCGGTGTTAACACTGTGCTCCGTATCCTGGAAAGCATTCTCCCCCCAGAGCCGGCGGTTGATCGCGTCCCGGCGAACCAGCTTTCCCTGGCTTTGCAGCAACAGGATAAGCAGCTCCATAGGTATTCTTTCGAGCTTGACCGCATGGCCAGACCGCCGTAGCTCATAACGCTCGATGTCTAAATCGAATTCCCCAAAGCGGATTGGTTCGCGCAAATCTTGCTCACTCGTTCGCAGCCATCTTATCCGGCGGACATTTTCCGCCGGTTAAGCAGCATATCTACTTAAATCGATGACGCCCAGTCTACCGTGGCCATCCCGCAACCGCAACAGGAAAGCGCGGCATATCGAACATATAAAGCGGCTTAGGGGGTTAGACGGTATTTAGATCGGGGTTATAACTTCTCTATTGACGGCATGCTTTGCGGGAAACGATGATTCGCCCCGATCACCGCAACGAAGTCTCCTCCCACTCGCAGCGGTTTTCCGCGGGCCCTCTCTTAACAACAATCTTGCGTGGCCGCCAGTGTGTCTCTTCGACCGCACGGTGTGTCTTAGGGGTCCGCCTCCCTTGCCGGCGGAAGGAGCAAGCCAGTTCGTGGAAAGACTAAGCAATATTTCCCGCCTCGATCTGATGGGGAACCTCGCCTCGCGATCATTGGCGGAATCAAGGCCAAGCGCAACGAAAAGCAAGAACACCAGCAAGCGGACAACCGGAGGACGCCGCCAAGACCACGGCCCAGCAGCCCCTCGACAACTTCAAACGCTCTCTCTCTCTCCGCTTGCCTGGATGCTCGCGGTTATTCGGTCAAATGACACCCGGAAAATCTTGATAGGAAGCAGGAAATATGAAAAGAAGTCTACGTGCTCTTTCGCTCTCTCTTGTGCTTGCGGCGCAGCTGCACATAGCCTTTGCAGCCCCCCAGGAAGCCGCCTCGAATCCCGCAAGTGACAAGTTCAAAGCCGACATGAAGGCCGCCGTTCTGAATGGGAGCATCACTATCCCCCAGCTCAAAGAATTGCAGACCAACGCGGAGGTTCTGAAGGCCTACAAAGCAGCACAGAAACCCGGCGCACCGGTCGATTTCATCACGCCCTGGAAAGCTGTCTCGAGCATGAAAGCCATTATGGCCACGGTGAAGCAGCCAGATCGCGAAACCTTGGAACAGGATCTGCAGGTAATGATGGCTAACAAACAGCCAACCACTGTCTCTGCCGACCCCCCACAACCCGGCGCGAAACTGGGCAAAGACATCTTCACCGCCATCATGCACGGCAAGCCGACTGAGCCCCAGGTGAAATCACTGCAGGACAGTTTGAATTCGCTGCAAAGCATCAAGTCCGGCGGCGAGGGAAAGCTGCAACAGCTCATGACCCTGAAGAAGTCAAAGTCTGAAATAGAGCAAACCATGGACGCGGGAGATTTTCGTCCGCAGGACCGGCAAGAAGTATTGAATGACCTGAACAGCCTTGGACCGCAAGGTGGCGGCGGCCTCAGGAGAGCCCGTTCCTAAAAGAGACACTGCGATTCGAGGATCATGCCAACGAAGTACACCAAGCCGATAGGCTGGGCGATTACCGGAACTGCGTTGATGGCCGGGATGTTATTGCTTGGGCAAGAAGCCTCGGGCGATGCCCCGGTCCTCTCGCTGTCGCAGGCTATTCAGATTGCGCTTGAGAACAACCGGCCGGTAAACATTGCCAAGCTCGACATAACCAAGTCGAAGTGGGAGGTGGCGCAAACCAAGACCAAGCGCTTCCCCGCGATCACGACTTACCTCTTCGCCTCGGGTAATCTAACGTCGCCAGAGTTCACTTTTCCCGCGGGAAGTTTCGGTTTCGAAAAGCCGGAGAGCTTCGACCTGTCCCACGGCATTACCGGTTATGCATCCGCGCAGGTAGCGCAACCGCTCTCTCAGCTCTACCAGATCCACCTTGCGATCCGGGAACAGGAGCTGTCTGCCGATCTTGCCGGCGAGCAATATAAAGGCAAGCGGCAGTCACTGTCCGCTAGCGTGAAGCAGGGCTATTATGCTGCGCTGCAGACCGAAAGCGCCCTGGAGGCTGCGCTGGCGATGGTCAAGCAATATGAGGAGACGGATAGAGTAGCGCTTGACTACCTCAACCAAAAATCTGTCCTCAAGTCAGACAGCCTGGAGGTTAAAGCCAAGCTGGCCCAGGCTCGGTACCAGATCATCCAACTGCGCGACACCCTGCAAACCCAGAAAGAGCAACTGAACGAGCTACTGGGGCGCGACCTCGATATTCCCTTTCGCACCGAACCGGTGCCTCCGATTACTCCCGCGGAGATGGACTTGAAAGTGGCCCGGCGCACGGCTCTGGAACAACGCCCCGAGGTGAAAGAAGCCGAAATCGATGTAAGCCGCGCCGATTATGACCGGCGGCTGTCAAAAGCCAAGTACATTCCGGACCTCGGAGCGGCTATCCACTATCTCGAGCCGATCAATACCGAGATATTGCCGCAGAATATTCTTTCCGCGGGCGTGGAACTAAAATGGGATCCCTTCGATTGGGGAGGACGCAGAGACGAAGTGCGGCAAAAGGACGCCAGCCTGCAGCAAAGCCACTACCAGCTGCAGGAAACGCGGGCCCAGGTAGTGCTCGATGTCGACAATACCTTCCGCAAGCTGGAAGAGAGCCGTAGCCTGCTTGAAGTGGCCCAGGCAGGCCGTGACGCGGCCAACGAGAAGCTGCGCGAAGTGAGCGATCAATTCAAACACTCCGCTGTACTGCTACGCGATCTGCTTCAACAGCAAGCGTCGGTGGCCAACGCCGACCACGACTATGAACAGAGCCTGCTTTCCTTCTGGAATGCAAAGGCTGCCTTTGAAAAAGCTCTTGGGGAAGAGTGAAGCAATGAATCCCACAGCTTTCAAAATTTGGCTTACCGCGATCGCGACCGCTCTCACGCTGGCCGCGACCGCATGTAAACAGCAGAACTCCGCCGAGACCCTGCCGCTGCCGGTACACACGGCAATGGTGCAAACCATTGCCATAGGCAACGGGGCCAAATACTCTGCCAGCATTGTTCCCTACGCCCAGGTTGATCTTGCTTTCCAGTCTGGGGGATATGTCGACCGCATCCGCCAGGTCAAGAGCCCCAGCGGAGGCATGCGCAACATCGATCAGGGAGACTGGGTACAAAAAGGAACCGTGTTGGCCGTGGTGCGGCAACAGGATTATCAGGACAAGCTACAACAGGCCAAATCGCAGCTGGCGCGCGCGCAGGCAGAATACGACAAGGCGAAACTTACCTTCGATCGCACCTCTGCCCTCTACGCGTCGCAGAGCGCAACCAAGCCCGATTACGACTCTGCCACAGCGCAACTGGCCAGCACCACCGCTTCTGTCTCTGGCGCCGAGGCGCAGGTCAGCGAGGCCAACGTCGCGCTCGCTTATTGCGAGTTGCGGGCTCCGTTCAGCGGCTGGGTAATCAAACGCAGCATTGATCTCGGCAGCCTGGTCGGACCGGCAACCAACGGCTTTACCCTGGCAGACACCGAATCGGTTAAAGCGGTCTTCGGCGTGCCCGACACCTCCATCAGCCGCGTGCGGCTGGGCGAGCGTCTTGCCATCTCCACGGATGCGCTGCCGCAGCAATTCGCTGGACGTGTAAGCGCCATTTCTCCAGCCGCCGATCCGAAGAGCCGGGTTTTCTCTGTGGAAGTGACCATTCCCAATCCGAAGGATCAATTGAAGTCGGGAATGATTGCTTCGCTCGCGCTGAAGGGTGTGCAGCTACCGCAGTCCGTACTGGCCGTTCCCCTGTCAGCCGTAATCCGGGATCCGGCGCGCGCTGGCAACTTTGCAGTGATGGTTACGGAAGGGAATGGAGATTTTGAGACGGCGCGATTGCGTGCGAGTCGAACTAGGCGATACCTACGGGAACATGATCACCGCAAAAGGCGGCCTCTCCTTCGGAGAACGAGTCATCACGACAGGCGTCACCCTGATCAAGAGCGGCGATAAGGTTCGCGTCATTCCCTGAGTACACCACTACGATGAGCCATAAATCCGAAGCCGAATACATCGAAAAAACGCACAACACGGCGCGCTTTTTCACCGAGCATCGCCAGGTCTCGATAGTCCTGCTCATCGCGGTCTGCGTGTGGGGCTGGTACGGCTACATGCACATGCCCAAGCGTAAAGACCCCAGTATTCCCGTGCGGGTGGCGGTCGCCTCTACCAGTTGGCCGGGGGCAACAGCGCAGGAGGTAGAGCAGTTAGTAAGCCGCCCAGTGGAGCAGACAATGGCGCAAAATGCGTTCATCAAACCTCCATTGGCCTCAGACTTTGGTATCCGGTCCATCAGCTTTCCCGGGCTTTCTTTGGTCTACGTTCAACTGGATGACACGGTGAACGATCCGAAGAAACAATTCTCGGATATCAACCTCAAATTAAATGCGCTAAATAGCAGGCTGCCCCAGGGTGCAGGTCCGATCCAGTTCAATAGCGATTTTGGAGATACGGCGGCGTTGATGCTGACCATAGCCAGCCCTCGCGCAAGCGACGTAGACATTGCCCTGCGCGCGCGGGCCATGCGTAACGCCATTGAAGCAACGCGCGCGGCCGAACCTGCGAAGTCTCCGCAGCCGCGGGTGAGCATTGTTTACGCCTTTCCGTTATCCGTCTCTCCGGATCTGGTGCGCGACGCCTTTGTTTCTGTCTTGCAGGCGGGAGGGCAAAACAAGTATGTCTCTGACCCGCACTTCTTTTCCGGCAGCGGCTTCATCGGGGCCGACGTGAGCTCACCTCTCAGCGACGATGCGCTCCGGGCTTTAGGGGATCGCCTCATAATCGAGAAGCTGCATCAATCGGAAATCCACCCGGATAGTTGGCCCGCGGCCTTTATCCGTAATCCAGCAGACACTGAAGCTCGTTTGGCCGCTGTCGCGGGAGATAAGTACTCCTATCGGGAGCTGGACGACTTCACCGACTTGATTGGAAGAACTCTGCAGGGCGCTTCGGCAGTAGCCAAGATTGAACGCAAAGGCGTGCTGCCGGAGCAGATCTACCTAGACTACTCGCAGCAACGGCTGGCTGAGTATGGCATGACGCCTTCCAACCTGAAGGACATTCTGGGCGCGCGAAATAGCACCCTGCCCGGCGGCCAGCTTGAAGTCGGCCCGCAAAACATTCTGATTGACCCTTCCGGCAAATTCACCAATCCGAAACAGATTGGTGATGTCATCATCGGCTCTTCCTCATCGGCGGCGCAGAGCCCCGTCTACCTGCGCGACCTGGTAGACATTTCCCGCGGATACCAAAGCCCGGCAAAATATTTAAATTACCTCACCTGGGCAGACAAGGATGGGCACTGGCGCCGCAGCCGCGCCGTAACGGTTGCAATACAGATGAAGGATGGCGAGCAGATTGACGCTTTTGGCAGAAACGTCGATGTCAAGCTTGCGGCGGTAAAGCAATATCTTCCTGAGGACCTGATCATCGCGCGCACCTCCGACCAGCCGTTGCAGGTGGAGGAGAACCTCAGCCTGTTTATGGATGCGCTCTACGAGGCGATCGCGCTGGTGGTGCTGGTCTCGTGGATCGGCTTTTGGGAGTGGCGCTCCGCTGTTCTCATGGCTCTGGCCATCCCCATCACCCTGGCAATGACTTTTGGTGCGATGTATCTGCTCGGCATCGATATCCAACAGGTTTCCGTCGCCACCCTGATCATTGCCCTCGGTTTGCTGGTGGACGACCCGGTGATCGCCGGCGATTCCATCAAACGTGCGCTGGCTGAGGGCCACCCGAACATCATTGCTGCGTGGTTAGGTCCCACCAAGCTGGCCACCGCCATCCTGTACGCAACGGTCACCAACATTGTGGCGTATCTGCCGTTCTTATTGGTGACCGGCAGCACGGGAGAATTCCTGCACAGCCTGCCCATCGTGATGACGGTGTCGCTGGTGGCCTCTCGCCTGGTTTCGATGACCTTTCTTCCTCTGCTCGGTTACTACCTTCTGCGGCCGGAGAAGAAGGTGGAAAAAACGCTTGAGGAGCGGCGCAACAGTGGATTTTTTGGCCTGTATGCGCGCACAGCGAAGTACTCGATTGAACACCGTTGGAAGTTTTTTGTTGGTTCCCTGGCCTTCCTCGCTTTGGGAGCATTCGTCTACTCCCGCTTGAACTCTGCGTTCTTCCCCGAAGACGTCCAATACTGGTCCTATATCGATGTCTGGCTGCCCAACGACGCCACCCTGGAAGCCACTAACCAGACTGCCCGCCAGGTGGAGCAGATTGTCCGCGAACAGGCGGAGCGGTTTTCTAACGAGCACCCGCGGGATGGACATAAGGGGGATGTGCTGCGTTACGTAACCTCCTTCGTAGGCGGGGGTGGGCCGCGTTTCTGGTTCTCGGCTTCACCGCAGTTGCAGCAATTGAATTACGCGCAAGTATTAATAGAGGTCAAGGATAAGGAGATCACCCCACAATTCATTAAGCAGCTGCAACCGGTGCTGACGGCATCCATCCCAGGCGCGCGCATGGATGCGCGCCAGCTGCTCACCAATCCCATTGACTATCCCATCGAGATTCGCATCTCCAGCACGGCCGACGTGAACGCCAAAGACGAGGCGGCAGATATTCGCGGTCTGCGCGCCATCGCCGCCAAAGTAGAAGATATCTTCCGGTCTATCCCAATCGCTGAGCGCACGCGCAATGAGTGGGGAGACGAGAATACGCAGATCGCGTTAACCATCGATCCGGATCGCGCCAATCTGGCCGGCATCACGAACATGGATGTCGCTAACTCTTCAACAGCAGGCATGAGTGGAACCACGGTCAGCGCTTTGCAGGAAGGCCAAAAGCAGATACCGATTGTAGCCCGGCTGCGCATGGATGAACGATCGCAGCTCTCCGACATTCAGAACATGTATGTCTACGGCTCGCAGGACAATAACAAGATTCCGCTGGTACAGATATCCAACATCGATCACGACCTGGTAACCGGGCGCATTGTTCGCCTTGAACAATTCCGCACCATCAATGTGCGTAGCTTCCCGGTTGCGGGACGCTTGAGCTCCGAGGTACTGAAGCAGGCGCTGCCGCGGCTGCAGCAACTGCAGGCCAACCTTCCTCCTGGCTACGAAATGAGGATCGGTGGAGAGTATGACAAGACCAGGAATGGCTTCAAAAACCTGGCGATGGTGATGCTGATTTCGAGCGTCGCCATTTACCTTGCCCTGCTCTTTCAGTTCAAGAACGCTATCAAGCCTCTGCTGGTTCTGGCCGCCGCGCCCTATGGCATGATGGGTGCATTTGCCGCGTTGTGGATTATGGGAGAGCCGTTCGGGTTCATGGCGTTTTTAGGAGTGGCCAGTCTGATCGGCGTGATCGTAAGCCATTCCATTGTTCTATTCGACTTTATTGAAGAGCGGCATATTGCCGGAGATGACTTCGAGCTGGCCCTGATTGACGCCGGCATCCTGCGCCTGCGTCCGGTCCTGATCACCGTCTTTGCCACTGTGCTGGCACTGTTGCCGCTTGCCTTGCACGGCGGCCCGTTGTGGAAGCCGCTCTGTTACGCACAAATCGGCGGCCTGCTGGTAGCGACTGTTGTGACCAAGTTGCAAGTACCGGTGATGTATGCCATCTTTGTCCTCGATTTCAAGATTCTGAAATGGGAAACCCCTGAAAATGAGCCATCTGCCTCGTCTGTCAACGCGCCACCACTCCACAAACCCAGCTTCAACTAACATGACCAGGGCAAAACCTTTTGGCTCGTGCTCGCATGCCTGGTCTTATCGCAGCCTCTCCACGGCCAGACCCCGGCCCCGCCGGCGACGCCGGGCATCCTCAAGGAGTATGACCAGGCCATCGACCAGATTGCCGAACGTGCGATGGAGTCTGTGGTGGAGATTGAAGTGACCGGCTACGGCGTCCCCGAGCACGACAAGGATCAAGGGGATCAGCAGCAGGCCCTGGAACGGCAGCGCTCGATAGGCTCAGGGGTGATTGTCGATCCCGATGGATACATCATCACCAACAACCACGTTGTTGCCGGCGCGTTGCGCATCCGGGTGATCATCGCACCGGCCACGGTGGAGCTGGCGATGGGCAATGCGCATTTGAACAACCCCCAGCGGGTGTACGAAGCGAAGCTGATCGGAACCACCCATTATGCTGACTTGGCGCTCATCAAGATTGAAGAAAAGGGGCTCCCTTTCATTCCCCTGCCCCCACTATTCCATTTTCGTTTAGGGCAAACGGTAGTGGCCATTGGTGCGCCTGAAGGCCTGGACCACACCGTCACCAAGGGGATCATTAGTGCGGTAGGCCGCCAGCCTGAAATGGACCGGCCCATGGTCTACGTGCAAACCGACGCCCCTATCAATCCCGGTAATAGTGGCGGCCCATTGATTGACCGCAATGGAAACCTGATTGGTATTAGCACCTATATTGTTACCTCTGGCGGAGGCAGCGAGGGATTGGGTTTTGCTATCCCGGAGCCGATTGTGCGCTTTGTTTACGCTGAGCTGAAGGAGCACGGAATCGTTCGCAACGTGACCATTGGCGCCCACGCTCAATCCATTACGCCTGCCTTGGCGGCCGGCCTGAAGCTGCCGCAGGCTTGGGGCGTGATTCTTTCCGACATCGACGCCGGCGGCCCAGCCGCGGGGGCGGGCTTGCGGCAGCAGGACGTGGTGACGGCGATAGACGGCACAAGGATTGACTCGCTCCCCAAGTACATTGGCTTGCTTTACGTTCATCAGCGAAACACGCCCATCAGGATGGAAGTTCTCCGCGACGGCAAACCGCTCACGGTTTCGATCACAGCTGTCGCTGCGCCGCCGTTGATCGACAACTTATCCGACCTGATTGATCCCAGGAAGGATCTCATAGCCTCTCTGGGAATCTTCGTGATCGACCTGAAGCACTCGCAGGTGGGAGGCATGCTCAATCTCCGTTCTGAAAACGGTGTTCTGGTGGCTGGCCTGCTTGGGGGGGAGCCTGCTACCGCAGCTGATCTCACGACCGGTGATGTGATTCGGGCCATCAACGGCAAGCCGCTGGACGATTCGCAGCAATTGCGGCAGACCTTAGCCGGCCTAAAGCCGGGTGATGCGGTGGTGCTTGAAGTGGAGCGGCAATCTGTCCTGCAGTATGTGGCATTTGAGATGGAATGATGCGAAAGATAACTCCAAGGGGAAAATGGTGCATCTATGCCTTGAGGAGATACAACTATGCCCAACCAAGCCACTCCGAACCTGGGAAAGACTGAAAAGCCGTCAACTTTGGATGTTCACGACCCAAAGGCCGCCACAGATGAAGAATTGGATCGGGTGGCCGACCGGGCCGCCGAGAAAGCCGGAAAGACGGAAAAGAGCTACGACACCGAACACGACATTTTCACAAAGTAACCGCGCCGCCTTCCATTTCGAATTTAAACGGGCGAGCTTTAAGAGTCTGCGGAAAAACTCTGTTTCTTGAAGGGTACGGGCTAAACGTCAGCCCAGCCCGGAATCCGGATTTCCTGTGTACCTTGTTGGCGTTGGCGCACTTCATACGGCTTTCCTTAACGAAAGCCGCACACGCGGATGCCCCCGAAGGCGTGCTTGACCCTTGCATCGGGGCACGATTTTAGTCGTGCGTAATCGATCGAAACTACCCAGGGCTAAAGGGTCTGCGTGAGTCCCGGAGTTGCACATCGAGTGCTGGGTGCCCCATTCAAGCCGTCCTTTGGCTTGAGTGGGATACCCACCGCATTCTGTGCCGAATTTGCCCGTAGCCTGTTCAGCTATTTATAAAATTTGATATTTTTGGGTCTTTTTGGCGGATTTGGCAGTTCAGCGGCGGCGGCCAAAGGGATTAAAGGGATTCTTTTTTGTGGAGAAGGCGAGTCTGGCGTCGGGAACAAAGGACATGTGAGGACGAGGCGATGAGGGAGTTTGCGATGGGTTCAAGGGGCCGGGAAAGTTGGACTCGCCAGGGTCAGGGAGGGGTACCGCAGGTCCCTCCACTACGCTTCCACGGCACGCCGGGACAGGTCGCTCCGGTTCCACGGCAGGCCGGGACAGGCGGGATGACAAGTCGGGGGCGACTTCTTCCTGGACAGGGGCATGGGGCGGCTGGGATTCTCCGTGCTGCTCGCGAAGCCAGGCGGATTTATAGATCTGCGCCTGGGTTCCACGGCACGCCGGGACAGGCGGCGCAGTGAGGGATTTCTTCTCCGAGACGAGGCGACGGTCGGGGATCAAGTTTTGGATGGCGACGATCATGGAGAGGGCCTTAACCTGTCCGGTAATGCTGCCTCGGGTCACTTCGGGGCTGAGGTGGGCGATTTCCCAGAGGCGGTCCAGTACTCGTTCGCGGTCCAGGCTGAGGCGGCGGAGTCCCTCCGCTTCTTGCTGGACGAGCTGTTGCTCGACGGCGGCGCGATGCTCGAGCATGTAGGCGCGGACATTGGGCTTGGATTTGATGTAGGCGGCGGAGTCGGGGTTGAGGCCGACAGCTTCGGCAGCCTGACGGTCGGTCGTGCCGCCAGAGAGGACCAGGCGGGCAAAGGCCATTTCCTGATCGGTGATGGGATCGCTGACTTTATTTTTGGGCATAGGTGGCTCCTGGGATCTGGGGGAGGCTATGGGTAGAGGTTTTTCCTGCGCAGGGAAGCAGGGTGCTGCCGCGAGGGGAGTGCTTGGGTTACCTCATTTTGTGACAGGGATCGGGTGTAACACCGGACAGGGGTGAAACTGTCCTTCGCTCGCGCTTAGGCCGAAACTACGGGCAACTGCCGACCAACGAGCGGTACGCGAGAGCCGCAGGCTGTGCCGAAATCGTCTGCTAACAGGTTACAGCGCTTGAGCATCGGAGTTGAATGCCAAGACTCTTTTTTTCAGCCGCCGGTTATCGTTTCAGAGGTTACTTTGGGTTGGATGGAGTCGAGCAGGCGCCGAGCGAAGCGCACAGTTTCAAGCTACGGGGAAAACTCGGCACAGAATGCAGTGGTATCCCACTCAAGCCAAAGGACGGCTTGAATGGGGCACCCAGCACTCGATGTGCAAGTTCGGGACTAACGCAGACCTTTCAGCCCTGGGCAGTTTCGATCGATTACGCACGACTAAAATCCTGCCCGGATACAAGGGTCAAGCACACGTCGCGGGCATTCAGCCGGTGAACGAGAGCAAAACATGGTAATCGAACTTTGCTGCTTCCATCTGCGACATGCGTGAGTACGGTCCAAACTGCTCCACGAACACATGCTCGATTCCCTGCCCCTTGGCCGCGGCGAAGATGGGTTTGTAGTCAACTATGCCCTTGCCCAGCTCGGTTCCGGCACTCGTGACCGGGCTGATCGGCTGGCCGCTCTTGGGAGCCAGATAGTCGCTCATGTGGATCATTTTGATGCGTCCCGGATACTTCCGAAGGAAATCAGCCGGCTTGTATCCCGCAACTGTCGCCCAACCGCAGTCAAGTTCGAACTTCACCAGTGACGAATCGGTGTGTGCCAGCAGATACTCATAACCCGGCTTGCCGTCCATGGGCGCAAACTCCATGGTGTGGTTATGAGATGCAAACGTTAGACCAGCCTTTCTGGCTGCCTCGCCCACACTGTTCAACACATCTACCAACTGCTTGAACTCGTCGGCAGTCAACGGCGCCAATATCTGCTGCTGGGGAATCATGATCAACGTCCCTGGCACGGCGCAGGTCGCATAGGTACAGCCGAGGGCATTCGCATCGTCAAAGGTCTTCTGCAGGTTATGGAGATCGAAGCCCAGATGCGCGCTCGGGCACTTCAGACCACTGTCGTCCAGCGCTTTGCGAAACTCCGGCGCCGTCTTGAGAGACCCAAAGCCCGCGGGCTCCACTTCTTTATAACCGATTGCGGCAATCTGTTTCAGGGCGCGGGGTGCGTCCTGACCGACGTCAGAACGAACGGTGTAAAGCTGAACCCCCGGCGGCACACCGAGGGGATACGCCCAGACACAATGGGGAACAGCGAAGGTTGCCAATGCTCCTGCCGCCAGACCACCGGTGCGAGCCAGAAACTGTCGGCGAGAGATTCCGTTCATACGACTCAATTCCTTCACTTTCCCGCAAACTTTAGAAATTCGTCATAAGCAGTGTGGTTCGGGTGACACCCGATCTCAGCCAGAGTCCTGGTACAAGCCTTGATCATCATACGCGGGCCGCGGAGATAATATTCGGCGTCTTCGGGGTTGGTATGCCTCTCTTGCAATTCCCATAGGTGTACCTATATATTTCTCCTATTGGTTAGCAATAGGGGGCGATGCAGTGGGTGAAAAAACTGATGTCTGGCAGGGAACCCTCGCACTGATGGTCTTGCGCACCCTCGAGACCCTTGGCCCTCTTCACGGCTATGGCTTGGCGCGCCGAATCGAACAGACCAGCGGCGATTTACTTCAATTGAACTACGGCACCCTATATCCGGCGTTGCTCAAACTCGAGCAGGAGGGCTTCGTCCGGTCGCGCTGGGGCCTCTCTGAAAATAACCGTAAGGCAAAATTTTACGAACTCACCAAAGCAGGCCACCGCCAGTTGAAGAAAGCCGCCGCGGATTGGGAGCAGACTACCGCGATCCTGGCACGCTTTCTCGCTCCGGCGGGAGAAGCATAAGGAGACACGATGCACACACTGCGAGCATTGGGTCTTCGCCTTCTCGGCCTCTTCCGCGGCCGCCCGCCGGAAGACGACTTTGCTGCCGAAATCGAATCTCATGTGGCACTGCATACCGACGACGGCATCCGTGCGGGACTAAGTCCGGAGGAGGCCCGCCGCCAAGCGCTCATCCGGCTGGGCGGCGCAGAGCAAATCCGCCAGGCTCATCGCGAACGCCGAACCCTGGGCTGGCTTGAATCTCTTCTCCAGGACACCCGCTACGGCCTGCGCACACTGCGGCGGAGCCCCGGTTTTACCATCACCGCCGTGCTCACACTCGCACTCGGCATCGGCGCATGCACCGCTATCTTCAGCCTGGTGAATGCGGTGCTTATTCGTTCGTTGCCGTACGGAGATCCAAACCGGCTGGTCTATCTATTCACTCCTAATCCCCACATCCCTGTCCCGCCCGAGGTCATGACGCCGAGTTATGCGGATTTCTATGACATAAAACAACAGAGTCACTCCTATAGCGACATGACTGCCTTTGAGCAGGCAACCTACAATATTGCGTCGCACGGATCGGTGAAGAACGTAGGTGCAGCACGTGTAGACGAGAGTTTTTTTAGCACGCTCCAGTCGGCGCCGGAGCTTGGCCGCGCGATCGGCGTAGATGACAACCAACCTGGCCATGACAAGGTGGCCATGATCAGCCACTCGCTTTGGGAATCGATGTTCGCCGGCAGCACGGACGTCCTGACCCGCTCGCTGCCGCTGAATGGTGTCAGCTACAAGATCGTCGGTGTCATGGCGCCGGGGTTCGAGTATCCGCATAGCTCCGACCTGCCCTTTGGAAACCCCGGCAAAGCCACTCATATCTGGATCCCATTGGCGCTCACTCCGCAACAAAAAGCGGATCGCGAGCTGGGATCAGACGAAGTGCTCGCTCGCTTGCGCCCGGGCGTTTCGATGAGCCACGCGCAATCGGAGATGAGCGCCATCATGGTTCGCCTGGACAAGCTGCACCCCGTCAAGATCTTTCCGGAAAGAGGTTGGGGTGCGCTCATAACCCACTTCATGGATAATGCGGTCGGCCAGGTAGGGCGCCTGCTGTGGCTGCTGCTTGGCGCGGTGTCGATCGTGCTACTGATCGCCTGCGGAAATGCAGCCAACCTGCTGTTGGCCAGGGCCTCGAACCGGATGCGGGAGCTGGGCGTGCGGGTCGCCTTGGGTGCGGGCCGCAGACGCATCATTCGCCAACTGCTCACCGAATCATTGCTGATCGGCGTTGCCGCGGGAGTTATCGGGGTTGGGCTGGCTGCTATCTTTCTGCGCTTTCTGCCACTTCTCGATCCGGGCAACATTCCGCGGCTCAACCAGGCATCGCTGGATATTCGGGTGATGCTGTTCACGATGATTGTGTCACTGCTTACCAGCGTGTTGACGGGCATCCTGCCCGCATTAGCAGTATCCCGGGTCAGTCCAAGCGTGGTCCTCGCCGCCGGCAGCAGCGGCAACGTGGCCGGTGTGCATGGCCGATCGCAAAGCATCCTCATTGTCGGCGAAGCGGCGCTTGTCGTGGTGCTGCTCGCCTGTGCTGGTCTGCTGATTCGGAGTTATATCAACGTCGAATCGGTTGATACGGGATTCTCGCCTTCTACCGTCACCGTCAACATTGGGCTCGATCCGCGCTATAGCCAACCGCAACAGCGTCGTGCATTTTTCCGGAATTTTATTGGCAAGATCGCTGCTCTTCCGGGTGTCAGTGCCGCGGGAGCGGTGAATTACCTGCCGCTCAGCAATTCCGAAAGCATGGGCTTTATCTGGATAGATGGTTTCGCAAACAGGAAAGACCAAATGGCGGAAGGACGCGCTGTCACGCCGCAATATTTTCGAGCGATGAGGATTCCACTGCTTGCTGGACGCTACTTCACTGAGGATGACGACGCTAAAGTAGAAAAGCCGCTCATCATCAACCAACGATTTGCACAACTATATTTCGCCGGTCGCAACCCCATTGGAGGGCGTATCGCCCAGGGCGACGATCATTCTCAGTGGAGCAGCATCGTTGGCGTCGTGGCCGATGTGCGCCATTCCAGCCTGGAAGAAACGCCGCAGCCACAGATGTATAGTCCGAATTACGATCTGAACGGCGCATACATCGCTGTTCGCTCTCTGCTGCCACCCTCAACCATCGCTTCCGAACTGCGATCAACCTTGAAGGCCATCGATCCCGGCCTGCCTTTTGGCGACGTCCAAACCATGAGCGACCTGGTATCCGAAGCAACCGCGCGTCGCCGGTTTCAAACCTCTTTGCTCACTGTCTTTGCGGCCATCGCTCTATTTCTGGCGTTGGTCGGCCTCTACGGTCTCATGGCGTATTCCGTGAGCCGGCGTACCCGTGAACTGGGCATTCGTATGGCCCTCGGTGCGCAGAGGACGGACGTTATGCTCCTTGTCCTAAAGAGAGCAGCCCTCCTGTTGGGGCTAGGCCTGATCTCTGGACTTATCTGCTCATGGATCGCGACGCGCGCCATCAAAGCCTTCCTCTTTGGTGTGGGCGAACACGATCCAGCCACGATTTTGTCGGTCTGCATCCTGCTTGCTGTTTGCGGCCTCGCCGCCGCGCTGTTCCCCGCCCGCCGTGCCGCATCCATTGATCCCATGCAGGCGCTGCGGACGGAGTAGGAAGCGACCTTCCAACTCATCTGGCTTCACAGGCTGCGGAAAAACTCTGTCATTGAAGGGTACGGGCTTCACAGGCTGCAGAAAAACTCATGTTCTGTGTCAGGGCACGACTTCCACGGCACGCCGGGACAGGTTAGTCGGGCCGTAAACGATTGAGAATACGTCGGGCTGCCTCGCCGCAGCGAGCATTAGCCCCTGAGGCATTGCTTTCCTGCCCGGCGCAGCGTTTTTCCGCAGCCTGTTCAGCCCGTGCGTAAAAGGATGCAACATCGAGGGCTTCACAGGCTGCGGAAAAACTCGTTCGTCAGCCAATCCCTCTGCTGCGCTCGCATGAAAAGAGGGCACGTTGAACTCTGTGGTATCCCACTCAAGCCAAAGAACGGCTTGAATGGGGCACCCCAGCTCTCGTTGCCGGTGCAATGAAAAACGATGTAGCCTTTTTCCGCAGCCTGTTTAGCCTCTGAGGGCATTTTTCTTCTCGCTTTAGCAGCCCCCAGCGGCTAAAGCCGTTTCATTTCGGCTCTAAACGTACGGGCTTTAGAGTCTGCGTGAGAACTCGAAATAAACAGCAAATCGAACCAGGCCCGTAGGGCCGAGAGCCAAACGTCAGCCCAGCCCGGAAGGGCTGGGAGGCGGATCCAAGGTTGCGGAGCACCGGAGGTGCGGCACTACCTGCATCCGCGGGTGCCGCGCCTCTGGCGCTCAGACGATATTGCGGATCCCTCTCCCAGCCCTTCTCCGGATTTCCTGCACGCTGCGCTGGACACGACCGCGTGTGCGGCTTTCGTTAAGGAAAGCCGCATGAAGTGCGCCAACGCCAGCAAGCTCCACAGGAAATCCGGATCCGGGCTGGGCTGACGTTTGGCTCCCAGCCCTACGGGCCTGGTTCTGATTTGCTATTTGCTTTCTAGTTCTCACGCAGACTCTGAAGCCCGTACCCTTCAACGACAGAGTTTTTCCGCAGCCTGTTCAGCACCTCAACAATGCGATGATTGACTGCATTCGTCTGCTGGTGGAGGAGAAATCCATGCAGAGCTTATTTCAGGATCTCCGCTATTCTCTGCGGCAACTGATCAACAGCCCGGGATTCAGCCTGACGGCGGTGATTTCCCTGGCGCTAGGCATTGGCGCCACCACCGCCGTCTTCAGCGTGGTCTATGCCGCGCTGATCAATCCCTTCCCTTATCGTGAAGCGGACCGGATCGTCCGCCTTACGGTAGAGGGCAAGAGCGGTGAAGACCACGGAGTGAGTCTGAACGGTCCGCAGATTTTCGAATTGCGGCAATCGCCCGCGGTTGACAGCCTGGTGGCCATGGATGATTGGTCCCTGACGCTGACCGGGCATGATCTCCCTGAGAATGTAGAAGCGATCTACCTGACCTCGAATGGATTCAACTTTCTCGGAATGCCAACCCTGCTGGGCCGTGGACTCTTGCCCGCCGATGCCGTCGATGGGCAGGAACCGCAAGCAGTGGTCGTGCTGGGAAACAAGTTCTGGCGCCGGCACTTCAACTCTGATCCCGCGGTGTTGGGGCAAACGCTTCAACTGGACCGGAAGAACTACAGGATTGTCGGCGTCGCGGCGCCGCGATTCACCTGGTATAGCGCTGACGTTTACCTGCCGCTAAAGCTCACCCAGGATCCCGTGCCGATCTATGTAGTCAACTTCCGCCTCAAACCCGGAGAGTCTCCCGAGGCTGCAGATGCGGCGCTGCAACCTTTGATGGAGCAACTCGCTAGGGACACGCCGAAACACTTCCCGGAGCATTTTCAAGTCCGCGTGCAGAAGCTGAATGAGTGGGTGGTGAAGCAGATGGGTGGAACGCTCTACCTGCTGCTGGGCGGCGTGGCGTTGCTGCTGGCGATTGGCTGCGGCAATGTTTCCATTCTGCTGTTGGCTCGCGGCACGGTCAGACAGCATGAACTGTCGGTGCGGTCCGCCATCGGGGCAACTCGCGGCCGTATCGTTCGCCAGCTGCTGACCGAGTCGATGCTGCTGGCCACTACCGGGGCAGCACTGGGCGTGCTGGCGGCCTATGGCTTACTCGCCGGTATCCGCGTACTGCTTCCCCGCTATGCCTTCGCGCCGGAAGTGGTGGTTGGGATCAATCTGCCAGTGCTCTTCTTCAGCGTCGGAGTGGCTCTGTTGACCGGGATTCTTTTTGGGCTGTGGCCGGCACTGCAGCTTTCGCGCGCACAGGCGGGTCAGATGATGCAGTCAAATGCACGCAAGGTAGCTGGAAGCGTACGCGGGCGGAGAAGCCACAATATGCTGATCTCCGGACAAATTGCGTTCACCATGCTTTTGCTGGCGGGAGCGGCGGCCTCCATGGAGGGGTTTGTGCGGATGATCCATACACCCCTGGGCTATGACCCGCACCACGTGATTTCAATTTCGATTCCGCTGCACAATGACTCCCTTACCGGATGGGCGGCACGCGCCGCTTACTTCGAGCAGCTGCTCGCTAAAGTGACCGATACTCCTGGAGTGACCGCAGCGGCCATCTCCAGCAACGCCACTCCGCCGAGGAACGGCTGGAATACGCGCTTTGAAATTCTGGGGCGGACCGCTTCTGAACAACAAGATGCCCTGGTTAATTATGTGGGACAGGCATACTTTCAGACATTACGTATTCCTCTGCTCTGGGGACGGCTCTGGAATGAGTCAGAGAGCCACTCGGCGGCGCATGTGGTGGTGATAAACCAGACAATGGCTCGGCTCTACTTCCGGGACGGCGACGCCATCGGCCACTCCATCAAATTGCCCCGTATCGAGAATCGTCCGCCAATCGTATTGTCTGCGCCGGGTATAGCGGATTCATGGCTGCAGATCGTCGGCATTGTGGCGGACGACCGCGACGCCGGTTTGAGAGAACCGATTAAGCCCGAGGCTTTTGTTCCTTTTACGCTCTCTATGCGGGAGTACACCCAGATCCTGGTGCGATCGGATGTGCCACCCTTGTCTCTGCTACATACGATCCGCACTCGATTGGCCTCAGTCAATGCCGGCCAGCAGACCGGCAATGAAGTCGACGACTTGGAGCAGTGGATCAGGGAGGAGCCCGAGTGGCAACGAGGCCACCTTGTCACCTGGATATTTGGAGCATTCTCCCTATTGGCATTGGCTCTAGCCGCGGTGGGACTTTACAGCGTAGTGTCCTACACGGTAACCCAGCGGACCAATGAGTTCGGGATCCGCATGGCGCTGGGCGCGCAGCGCGAGCATGTGGCGCGAATTGTCTTTGCTTCGATGGTGGCGAGCGTGGGCAGCGGACTTGTGGCCGGCGTCGCGTTCACGTTAGCCCTGAATAGAATTCTTGCTGCGTGGGCAGAAGGCAGCTCGCGCGATCCGATCATTCTGCTGGCCGCGGCTGTTGTGCTCACCCTGGTGGCAGCCATTGCCTGTGCATTACCGGCACGGCGTGCTTCGCGACTCGAACCGATGACAGCGCTGCGTTGTGAGTAGGCGGCAGGGATCAAATCATCTCCGTTATAGGTTAAGTTTTCGAGAGTCGGTTCTCCCCGCCCGCCGTGCCGCATCCATCGATCCCATGCAGGCGCTGCGGACGGAGTAGCTGATCGAATGGCCAACCATTCCATCGATCGATATGCCGGCATCGAATTTATTTCATGTTGAGAATTAATGAAGATGTCCTTATACTCGGGTCATCTCTCCTCGTCGAGACAGGTAACGGTGGATCATCACGTCAGGTGACCGTAAGGATTTCGCAAGCTCCACGGACAAGAAAATAAGCGGTTTGCTGAAAACCCCAGCCACATCGGCATAGATCCCGGGCCCTCGGTTTCTAAATTCATAAAATAGCCGCCAGGCTCGCCGAGCCTCGTTTGCGAGCTGACCCTGGAGGGAGAACCATGAATACTGCTGCTGCTCATTCCTACCAGCGAAATAAGGAAACCGGTTTCCTACGCTGCGCGTGCCTCTTCATTCTAGCCCTCTGTACGACGCCGGCCGTTTGGTCGCAAGCCACCGGTTCAATCCTCGGGACCGTGGCGGATCCCAGCGGCGCCGTCGTCGCAGGAGCCACCGTCACCGCCACCAACGTGGACACCCAGGCTGCCAAATCGGTCGTCACCGGAAGCGTTGGTCAGTTCACCATCTCCAATCTGCCCGTGGGTAAGTACAACGTCACCGCCAATGCCCAGGGCTTTTCTATTGCCCATGTCGACGGCCTTACCATCGACGTCAGCCAGACACGAAACATAGACTTTAAGCTCGTCCCCGGTGGTCAGAGCGACACCGCGATTGTGACCGCCGCGCCGCCGCTTTTGAATACCACCGATCCATCCCTGGCCGGATTGGTTTCGGAGCAGCAGGTCCAGACTTTACCCCTCAACGGCCGCAGCATCCAGAACCTGGTCATGCTGCAGCCTGGCATGGCGCAGGACAACAACGGATCCATGGGCTGGCTCGCTCCGCAATGGATCGGGAACGGAAATCGCGGCGAGACGGAAGTGGCCACTCTCGACGGCGCCGACTCCACGGATGAGGAGATGGGTACTATCCAGTTCTGGAATTTCAACCTGGACGCCATAGCCGAGTTCAAAGTACAGCAGGCCAACTACACGGCGGAATATGGCCGTGGCGGCGGCACCATTACCCAGATCGTGAGCAAATCAGGCACGAACCAGTTCCACGGCTCCGCTTTCGAGTTCATTCGTAACTCCGTCCTCGACGCCAGCAACTACTTTTCAACCACGGGTGCCGCTCCCTTCCAGCGCAACGAGTTTGGTGTCGCGGGCGGCGGGCCAATCATCCGGAATAGGACATTTTTCTTCGGTGAGTACGCCGGCTTTCGCCAGCGGCTGGGTGAGCCGACGACCATGAACGTGCCTACCCAGGCGGAGCGCAGCGGTGTCGTCCTGGTCAATGGCTATACCTATCAGGTCCCTCTGAACGCGGTGGCGGCGGGCATCCTGGCCAAGTATCCGTTGCCTAATAATCCTAACGGCATCTACGGCGCGAACACCCTCACCGAGCAGTTCAAGCAGCCTACCAATGTCAACCAGTTTTCCGTCCGCATCGATCATCACATCTCCGACAGGGATTTCCTCTTCGGCCGTGCTTCCTACATCAACAACGAAGCGACAGAGACCGATGCTGTGGCCGCGATTGAGGATCCCAGCTTCTCTGCGACAGAAATGAACAATCCCCGCAACTATGCCGTAAGCGAGACCCACCTCTTCTCGCCCAACTTCATCAATCTCGCGATATTCGCCGTCAATCGACAGATCGAAGCTAACCTGCCGCCCGCGCAGCAATACACCCAGACCACGTTCGCCGACAGCAGCCTCTCCACCTGGGGTCCCGACACCTTTATCACCAAGTACGTCGAGACCTACTATGACCCCACGGACAAGATCACCTGGACCAAGGGCCGGCACAACCTGGCCATGGGCATTGAGTATCGCTACGGTCAGGACAACGGGTTCGGCGTAACCAGCGCAGGCCCCAACGGCGTATATACATTCAACAGCAACACCGCCCTGGTGGCGCCCATCCCTTCGACGAATGGCGGTCCAACCCTCGCGACCGGTTCGCCCAGCCCCAGCGGCCTCATCAGCATGATGGAAGGAACCCCCATCACCTACAACCGGGCTACGACTTTACCGGGCTTCGGACCAACCGGCGGCGGTGGCACCCTCTGGGGACTGCGGGTGTGGCACCTCGCAACCTATTTGGAAGATGATCTCCGCCTTACCCCCAAGCTGACGCTTAACCTTGGTTTGCGCTACGAATATACGTCCGTTCCTTACGAAATCAGAAACCGCCTGGGGGGCATCATCGACCAGGGCGACCTCTACGGACACTTTGTCCTGAATCCCAACCCCTTGTATTCCCCGCAAAAGGCCAACTTCTCTCCCCGCCTCGGCGCGGCCTACCGGGCGACGAACAAAACCGTGGTGCGAGGCGGATTCGCCATCTTCACCAACTCCATCCCCACCGTCTATCCCGACCAGGCCGCCGTCAACCTTCCGATGGCTAGCCTGAGCGTGCTCAACAACCCCACCTATTCGTTGACGCCATTACCGGTCAGCTTACCTGCGCTTACCAGCACTACGGGAGTGGTGATGCCTCCAGGAGGAGACACAACCAAGATTCCTGCCAGAACCCCTGTTAACCTGGCGCCGATCGCCGCCATCATCGGCAACATCGCCGGCGACTGGCCCTCTGACAAATTGAGAAACGGCTACACCCTAACCGGCAACGTGACCATCGAACAGCAGATTCCCGGCGACATGGCGCTGCAGATGTCGTATGTCACGAACAACAGCAACAACTTGTACAACACTGGCTACCCTAATTCCTACAACGGCCCGGAACCGGCCTATGCTCCCTTTTCCGCTGTTACTCCAGGTCTCGGCGAAGTCCAGCTCTTCTACAACCAGGGCACGTTTCACTACAACGCGCTGCAGTTGCAGATGCGCAAAATTTCTCCGCTGCACGGTCTGCAATATCAGGCTACGTACACCTGGGCGAAAAACCTGACCGACGCAGATGCGGTGTGGAGCGCTTCCGGCACCAACGGAGCAGTGAGCCTCAACAATCCGACGTGCATCCGTTGTGAATACGCGCCGGCCAGCTATGACGTCCGCCAGCGCTTTGTCGCCAACTTCAGCTACAGCGTGCCGGGACACTGGAAATTCGTTCCCGGGATTCTCAGTAACGGCTGGCAGGCTCTGGGGATATTCAGTGCCCAGACCGGTTTCCCCTTCACCTTTACCGAGCCTTACGGCACCCTGCAATACGGCTACGACAGCCTGAACGGCGCAGGCGCCCGGCCCAACCTGATCCAGACCCCCACCAAGCTGGCCCACGGAGTTCCGCAGTTTCTGTCGAGCGATGTAATCAACAACCCGGGCAACTACTTCGCCAGCCAGACGACCATCGCCGCGAATGGCAACACCGTGCAGGTGCTTCCGGGAACGCTCGCCCGCAATACCATCGTCGGACCCGATTGGTGGAACGGCGACTTCTCGGTGATCAAGAATACGCAGTTGACTGAGCGGGTCAGTATGGAATTTCGTTCTGAGTTCTTCAACATCTTCAACCACGCTACCTTCAATACACCGTCGGGCGTGATTGGCAGCAGCAACTTCGGCTTGAGTACCACGACTGAAGGCGCCAACGCAGGCACCAACACCAGTCCGGGCTCCGAGCGTCAGATCCAGTTTGGCGCCCGATTTATTTTCTGATTAACTCACGTCTACCAACATGCACCCCGCCTTCCCGCAGGCTTGCACGCGGCGCAGAAGGCGGGCCCTCTCCAACTTCCTCTAACCGAACAGCCGAGCGCGCATTTTTCGGGAATGCCGGCTGTTGCGCCGATTCGTTATGGTAGCTGTTGCTTTTCAGGGGTACTCTCATGGCACTCGAGGATGACCGTCGACTCGGCCTCGACCGCACGATCACACGCAGGGATTTTCTCAACGGTGTGGCCGTCACATCGGCTGCCCGGCTCGCTTGTCCCCATCTGGCATGGGCCTCCGCCGCAGAGCCCACTCCCATCGCTCCCACGGACTACCCACCCGCGCTGACGGGTATGCGGGGCAGCGGCTACCCTCGCGCCTACCAGACCGGACACAGCCTCCGCGACGGCCAGTTCTGGCCACAGGCTCCCACACCGGTCGATACCGGGGAAACGTATGACCTGATCGTGGTGGGCGGAGGAATCAGCGGCCTGGCCGCAGCCTACCTTTATCAAAAACGCCACGGGCGCGACAAGAAGGTTCTGGTGCTCGATAACCACGATGATTTCGGCGGCCACGCCAAGCGTAACCAATTCACTTTTGGCGATACAGTTCGTCTATCGAACGCGGGTACGTTCGACCTCGCTGCCGGCAGAACCCCGGTGCAGCGCGAAGTACTCGCCGATCTCGACATCGACATCCCGGCGTTGACGCAACGGCATGTCAACACAGGCTTCTATTCGTCCCTTGGCATGGGACAGGGCGTCTTCTTTGACAAGGAAACCTTTGGCAAAGACAAGCTGATGAAGAGCCCGCTACCCTGGACGGACTTTACCTACATGTACGCGCCCAATCCTCCGGCAAATGTTGAAGAGTTGTGGCAGCGGTTTCTCGCGGAGGCGCCGCTGTCCGACGCCGCGAAGAAGGACGTTTACCGCCTCTATCACGAGAAGAAGGATTACCTGCCGCACCTGAGTTACGACGAAAAGCTGGCCAAGCTGGACACCATGAGCTACCAGGACTTTCTGCTGCATGTGGCGGGCTGCGATCCGATGGTTTGCGCCTTTCTGCGGGATAAGACCTTCGGCGATGGCCGCGGCATTGATTCCACGCCGGCACTGCTCGCGCACACGCGTTTTGGTTTGCCTGGTTTCGATGGCATGGCGCTGGAGCTGGAACCGCCCGCGGAGGATGCCGTCTATCATTTCCCCGATGGCAATGCGACGGTCGCCCGCCTGCTGGTGCGCAAGCTGGTTCCCGCGGCTCTCCCCGGCAGCACGCTCGAGGACAGCATCATGGCCCGGGTCGATTACTCCGCCCTCGATCGCGGGGACCAGAGTTGCCGCATCCGCCTGAACAGTACGGCGGTAAAGGCAATCAACCTGGAGACCGGGGGAAAGATACATGGCGTCGAGGTCGAATACACCCGCGACGGCAAGCTCTACAAAGCTTCCTCCACCCACTGCGTGATGGCCTGCTGGAACTTTGTGATCCCATACCTGTGTCCCGAGATGCCGGCCGAGCAGAGGAACGCGCTGTCCTATAACGTGCACACCCCCAACCTCTGGTTGAATGTCTGGTTGCGCAACTGGAAAGCCTTCCACAAAGCGGGCATCAATTTCATCAACGCGCCCAACGGCTATTACTCGCAGATCATTCTGGAGCACCCCATCTCCATAGGCGGCTATCAGCATTCCCAGCGGCCCGATGATCCGATCGTGCTGACGATGCTGCGCGGATATGTGCGCCCCGGCTTGGGAATCAAAGAGCAATTTCGCCTGGGCCGACTGGAGATGTACAACACTACCTTCGAAGATTTCGAGCGCGAGGCCCGCGGACAGCTTGGCCGCGCCCTGGGCCCTTACGGGTTTGATCCCGTGGAAGATATCCTCGGCATCACGGTCAACCGCTGGGGCCATGGCTATTCGTACTGGTATTCGGCTTTGTATGACGAATTTCTCAAAACCGGAGGAGGACCTCCGCACTTGCGCGCCCGTGTCCCTTTTGGCAATATAACCGTCGCCAACACAGACGCCGCCGGCATCTGCGGCACTGGACTGGCTATCGATATGGCGGCAAGGGCGGTTGACGAGCTTACATTTAGTTAGGGGGGAGAGATCAGCGGTCTCTCCTGACCGGGGATTCTTGCCCCAATTGCGTTATCGTTTGAGTGCATAAGAAGGAAGGAAGCATATGCCTGCTAATTTCTCTCGCCGTCAATTCCTGCAGAATAGTGCCATTGCCGCCGGCGGCGTCCTGGCGCCGGCCGCCAACGCAACCTTGTTGCAGCCGCTGGCCCAGCCGTTCCAAACCGGGGCCGGCAGCGCACATGACAAGCTGCGCTTCGGCATCATTGGGGTGGGCATGGAAGGCTCGGGAGTACTCTCCAGCGCCATCTCCCTGCCGGGCGTCGAATGCGTAGCAGCGGCTGATCTGTATGACGGCCGTCACACGCTGGCAAAAGAGATCACCGGCAACCCGAATCTCTACACCACCCGGCACTATCAGGAGCTGTTGGAGCGCAAGGATATCGACTGCATCCTGGCCGCGGTTCCCGATTTTTGGCACAAGCAGGTGGTCGTCGACGCCTGTAATGCCGGTAAAGATATCTACTGCGAAAAACCCATGTCGCACTCCATTGCCGAAGGATACGAAATGGTGCATGCGGCGGAAAGCAACCACCGGGTGGTGCAGATTGGCGCGCAGCGTGTCAGCTCCGTTCTGTGCGCCAAGGCCCGGGAACTCTACCTGGGTGGCGCCATCGGCGACGTAACATCGGTCGAGCTGACTTATGGCCGCAATAGCCCCACAGGCGCCTGGGAATATCCTCCCCCGCCCGGTCTCTCTCTGGAAAATTTCTCCTGGGACATCTGGCTGAAAGACACCCCCAAAATTGCCCTTAACCCGGAACGCTTTGCTCGTTGGCGCTGCTGGAGAGAGTACGGCACCGGCGTTGCCGGTGACCTGATGGTCCATTTAGTCAGCGGCATGCTCTTCTCACTCGACTGGAACGAGCCTCCGCGTTCCGCATTAACCCTTGGCGGCATCTTCCGTTGGAAGGATGGCCGTGACATGCCCGACCTGCAAACGGTCCTGTTCGATTACCACGGCATTCCTGTCTACATCCGGCTTGGCCAAAGCACAGATACCCCTGAGACGGCCCGCTATATGGGTCCCAAAGGGATCATCGAGGCCACCGAGCACGGAATCGAATACATTCCGCAAGCCGGTATCGATACCGAACCAAGCTATTACGATCAGAGCTTTCCCGAGAAGATGCGCGCGGAGTACGTGCGTGCCTGGCATGAGAAGCACGATCTGCCGGCTGGGAAAGAGGCCGTTGCTGAAAAGAGGATCTATACGGCGGATAGCTGGGATGATCTCAGGCCCCACCTTTCGACCTTCTTTGAATCGGTGAAGACGCGCAAGCCGAATGTCGAGAATGCCGTTTTTGGCAATCATGCCGCCATCGCCTGCCACATGGCTAATCAATCCTACTTCCGCAACGAGCGTGTCTTTTTCGATGACGCAACGCACACCCTCAAAAGCTGATCTAAAGCATTTTTCGCAATTTGCGCTTGCGCGCCGGAGCTGTAGATTTGCGGATCACCAGCTCGGTTTCCAACGAGTACTCTGAGCCTCCGTGTCGCTTGAGTTTCAGCATTCTTTGCAGGGCTTGGAAGGCGGTTACCCCAAGGCTCTCACGAGGAACGCGTATGGTCGTCAACGGTGGACGCGCCAGCCAGGCAAACGATATATCATCGATGCCGACGATCGAGACATCCTCCGGAATCTCCACGCCGGCCTCTTCAAGAGCGGTCATGGCGCCCAAAGCAATAAGATCGCTCCCGCAAAAAATCACCGTCGGAATAGAAGGAGCAGAGAGAATTTCACGTACGGCCGAAGCTCCCGCATCCACTCTGTAATTGCTGTGGGCAGTGAGAAACGGATCCATCCCCCTCTGCGTGAGTCCGGCGATGAGAGCTTCGCGGATGTGAACCGCAGTCCTGTTGGTTGCAGGGCCGCTGATGACCGCCGCGCGTCTATGCCCCAGGGCAGCAACGTGTTCGATCGCCTGCAGAATACCCCGCTCATAGTCAATCGAGACATTGCTGATCAGCCTGCCGGCGCGTCCCCGATTTGAGAATACGACGCCAATGCCCGCTTCGGTCAGGGCCCCGGCCATTTCGTTCTCGATCGAAGATGTCATGACCGCGACACCACGGACGTCACTTTCGACCAACTTGCGAATCACCGATTGAGTGCGGGTTTCAATGTATTCCGTATTGAAGAGAAGAACATCAAAACCAAGGTCCCAGGCAGCCCCCTGGAATCCCCTGATGACCTCGGCGAAATAGGGATTTGCAATCTCTGAAATTACCAGCCCAAACAGGTCGCTTTGGCCCGTCGAGAGCCTACGGGCATGGACGTTCTTATAGTATTTGAGTTCGTTCACTACTTCGAGAACACGCTTTTCTGTGGCAGCAGAGCGGTAATGGGTCTGGTTCAGAACGCGAGATACAGTTGCCGGGGAAACCCCGGCCAGCTTCGCCACTTCTCGCATTGTGTAAGCCATGGAAAGCTCCCACGGTATCTGTTGACAAGATTTCTTTTTACGGTAGTGTCATAATCGTTTAAGGTAACCGATTTCCTATTGGTAAGGAAACATCATGCTTTTACGACTGCTTATCGTGGCGATCGGGATGAGCACCTTCGTCTCTGATCTCAGCGCTCAGGATCCAAGCCAGCCGTTCTCGGGGCGTTGGGACCTTACGCTCAAGGGAACCGCAAAGGATTTGCCGTCGTGGATCGATGTCTCCGAAGCGCAGGGTCAACTTAAGGTGGTTTTCGTGGGCCCAACCGACCACGCGACGCCCCTCAAACAAGCCGAGATCAAGAATGGCGAGCTCGAATTCGTTTCGCCCAAAGGCGAGGAGGGTTTTGATGCGGATACGACGTACAAGGCCAAGCTAGCCGGAGGGCGACTGGTGGGAACGGCTACCAATGCCCATCACACCTGGCAGCTGCTGGGCACGCGCGCCCCGGCCCTCAGCGAGCGAAAGAATCCTCAGTGGGGAACACCTGTCAGTTTATTCGATGGCAAAACTTTTGCGGGTTGGAGGTTCGGCGATCCCAGCAAGAAGAGTAGCTGGGAGATAGTTGACTCCACTTTGGTCAGCAACGGCCGTGGATCGGAGCTCATCAGTATTCCGAAGTTCTTTGATTTTAAGTTGCACCTGGAATTCAATGCTGGAACCAAGGCGAACAGCGGCGTTTTCCTGCGCGGGCGCTACGAAGTTCAGATAGAGACCGACTCGGCATCAGAGCCGCGTAGCCACCACACGGGAGGAGTCTACGGATTCCTTGATCCAACACCGGAACAGCCTCGCAAGGCCGATCAATGGCAGAGCTTCGACATAACCATGGTAGGGCGCACGGTCACCGTTGTTCAAAATGGCGTGACGGTTATCGATCATAAGGAACTGCCTGGGATCACAGGGGGAGCGATCGACAGCAACGAGGCATTGCCTGGTCCCATCTACCTCCAGGGCACCGAACAAGGACGCGTCGCTTTCCGCAACATCGTGATTACACCTGCGCAGAAGTAAGACGCTAGCAAAAACGCGCGAGACCACCCGCGGTCTGCTAGAGTGCATTGCTATGGAACATTCCGTCCGTTTCACCAGCACGCGGACTTGCCGAGTCTCAATGTTCGTCCTGCTGCTGTGCGCTGCACCGCATCTACTGAATGCCCAGGCACCCGCCGTACCGGACTGGGCGCAGCCGGGCTCTCCTACTCATGTCCAGGTTCCCCCACCGGCAGATTTTCACCGTCCGAGCACGAATTTCGATACCCCGATCGGCGTATTTCAAGGCCAATCGGACGTAGGTAGCGCAGTGGTTCCGGGCAGCGCCACTTATGATCCGGCGACCAGGCAGTACACCATCACCTCTGCCGGCTACAACATCTGGTACTCGCGCGATGAGTTCCGCTTCTTGTGGAAGAAAATGTCCGGCGACTTTTCGCTTGCAGCCGACGTCACCTTCCCTGACCCCAAGGGCTACGGCGATCGCAAAGTGGTCCTGGTCATTCGGCAGAATCTTGAAGATGACTCCAAGGAAGCCATGATCGGCGAGCACGGGGTGGGCATGATCCACCTGGCGTGGCGTGCAGACAAAGGAGCGCTCATCAAGGATATGCAGTATCGCTTCGGAGGTACCCTCGCCGGGGTCAAGGCAAAGCGCATCGGAATCGAAAAGCATGGCGATGCCATCGCGATCTTCGTCAGCCTGCAGGGCGAACCCATGCACCAGCTTGGCCCACCCATCAGTTTGCACTTTGACCAGCCGTTTTATGTGGGTGTGGGCTTCTGTTCGCATTTACCCGCCACAACGGATAGCGCCGTGCTCTCAGATGTCGTTCTCGAGCACTCCGCGGGCAAAGTGCGCTAGAGAAGTCTTGTGTGCGTCGACACAGTAGCGTGTTGGGCCGGGTTACTCCGTAGAAAGAGAATCTGAGGTTGCGCGATGGCAAACATCATCCGTTTCGTATTGGGAAATTTCACTCTTACTTTCCTCGTAATCGGTTTGATTGCCTCTGGAGTGGCGCTCCTTCGCAAGCCGAAACCTTTGACCATGCCGGTCGTGGTGGAGGCACTCTTTTCCTATTTTTTGCTTTTCTCCATCGGATTCAGCCTTCTCTATAACTTCGTGCTGCATAGCTTTTTGGGCGCGATGACGGCGGGGTTTATCGGTTGGGCGAATAGCCCATTCCAGAAAGAGGTTGGCTTCGCCAGCCTGGGATACGCGGTGGTGGGTTTTCTCGCCTTCAAACGCAGCTTCGATCTTCGACTGGCAGCAGTGACTGGACCGGGGTTGTTTCTTTTCTGCGCGGGCATTGGCCATGTTTATCAGATCATTACGGCACACAATTTCGCACCGGGAAATGCGGGGATTATCCTTTATATGGACTTCCTGCTTCCCGTGATTGGCTTTGTGTTGCTATGGCTGCAGTACCGGCACCCGTCAGTCGTGGAAGGGGCATGAGGAACAATGGAACATGATTTGCAGGACACACTTTCACTTCTCACCCGCACTCCAGCTACCCTGAATGCGCTTCTGCGTGAACTACCGGAGATGTGGACGTCGCGCAATGAAGGGGAAAACACCTGGAGCGCCTTCGATGTGGTCGGCCATCTGATTCACGCCGAACGCACGGATTGGATGCCAAGGGTCAGGATGGTACTGCAGTTTGGGGAGGCCCACACGTTTGCGCCTTTTGATCGTTTGGGAATGGTGCGAGAGACCAAGGGGAAGTCCCTGGCCCAGTTGCTGGATGAATTTTCTCATTTACGATCAGAGAGCCTGGGGCAACTGCGGGCCTTGAATCTGCAGCGAGCAGACCTTCAACTGCGTGGACGGCATCCTGCCCTCGGAGTCGTTACGTTGTCAGAGCTGCTGGCCACCTGGGCAACGCACGACTTAACTCATCTGCACCAGATCTCACGGGTCATGGCCCACCAGTATCGAGAGGCCGTGGGACCGTGGAGCGCATATCTCGGAGTGCTGCAGTGCGCCGGACACAGCTCTTGATGTAGAACGTCTCTCGTGGGCTTCTCACGTGGTCTAGGCCGTGGGAACCAGGATCTCGGTGATCAATTCCGCTTCCGGCGTCGTTCTCGGATCGTTCCGGTAGTTCTCAATGAAGTAGTCATCCCGCAGCGGGAGCTTGGTCTCGGAGATAATCTGCATCACCCGGCTGGTGGCCGCACCCAGATCCGAGTAAGGACCAGTCAGGACAAAGCGGCTGAACTTGCCCCCGCGGAATTCGGTATAGTCGAGGCCTTCGGGCAACACTGCGGGATGGGCGGCGACCGAGACTCCGGCCCGATATATCAGGGGGCCCATTTTGTAGAGGCTCACGTATCCCGTGATCTGATTGTGCTCGGCGATTCTGGCAAGAAACGTATGCAGGCTCTGCCAAGCCTGGGGAGCATTGGTCTGGAAAGGTCCCACTTTCTCAACGAACAGATAATGCGTTTGCGGCCAGGTTACGACTTCGGGATTTTCCGTCAGGTTCATGGCGTCTCCCTTAGAACGAAAACCGCGCTGCGATTTCGATCTGGCGCGGGGTGAAGAGGAAGCCACTGTTGTTAGAACTCGTTATCTGACCATAGGTGGGCTGAAAGGTCGCCGTACCGCTCAGAGCGCCTGTGGAGGAAAGAAGGTAAGCGGTAGTGTTAATGCCGTCGATGTTCTGGTGATTGGCAAGGTTAAAAACATTGGCCAAGAGCTGCAACTGATAGCCCTCTTTGATGGTGAATGCCTTCTGGGCGCGAATATCGTCAACGATGTGCCTGGGGTATTGCTTTGTGTTCGGTCCAATTCCAGGAATAAGTGGAGTCGTGCCGCCGGCTCCATTCCAGTACGTGAGCACCGCATCGGACGAGTTGTAGCTGCTCGTGCTGACTGTGTAGGGCAACCCATTTTGCATTTGGAAGGTGTCATCGAGAGTCCAGTCATTGGTTAGATATTTTAGCCAGCTTCCGGAATGGAGGTTAGGAAAGCTGTAGAGGGCATAGGCTACAAATCGATTAGGAACGTTATAGGGGGAGTTTCCGTAGTTAATGCGCGGATTCCCGAACGGATCGTACCAGGTATTTGTAGCAGTGGTGGTGTCCGCGTTTTGCGTGAAGTCCAGAGCATGGGACCAGGTATAGTTGGCGTCAAACTGAATGCTGTGCAACGAGTGGTTTTGAATTTCCGCCACGAAGGCATTGTAGTTCGAATTGACGTTGCTGGTGACCTCAGTAATGCTTTGATAGTTAGCCGCGGCGGGGCCGAAGAGACCGGTGTTGCCGTAGCTGGTATAGGTGGGAACGGTGTAAACAGTTCCGTTCTGCAAGGGGCCTTTTTGCGTGCTATCGACAACGGTAATCTGCACGTTTTTCACTGTCGCTGGATTGAGGTTGAGGTCCAGGAAGTTTGGCAGGTCACGCCCCAATGCTCCCAGATAGCTCACCTGGAAGACCGTACCACGGCCGATGGCCTGTTGGACCATGAGATCGAATTCATGCACCATGGGGTTTTGCAGGTTGGAAGCCAGGAAGTAGGAACTCGGCGTCGGCGCCGCACCCGTAGTACCCACGATTTCGGGAAGCAGCGGACCGTTCGCAGGCCTGTACTGCGTGGTGTATTGGCCGTTTGGGCTGCCTGTATTGAGCAGCACATTGAGCAGAACTCCATTGGTTATCCGGCCGTAGAACATACCATAGCCACCACGAAAGACAGTTTTGCCTGAACCGTAGACGTCGTAGGCAAAGCCGATCCTGGGCCCCACGTTGTTCTTGTCGCTGGGATGGTTGGTCAACCCCGGGTAAGGAGTATAACTGCCCACGGCGCTGGTCAGGTTTGATGCCGGAGAGGGCAACGCTTCGTAGTCATAGCGCACGCCCAACTGCAGCGTGAGACGCGGGTTCAATTTCCAGTTGTCCTGGGCGAAGAAGCCATAGTCCATCGTCGATATGGCGAAGATGGGTGGTCCGAAGCCCTGGTAGAAGTCCGCATAGCAAGGATCAGTGCCGACGGCGCTGGTGGTGGCAGTCGCCGCTGCGGATGCGCTGCTATTGCAGGTTGAAGCCGCTTTGCCTTTATTCAGCAGGTCGTTGATGTAGTTGCTCAAATAGGTATAGCTGTAGTCGCCATTGCTCTCGTAGGTGTTATTGATTAGGTCGTAGTTGTGCACCGTGTCCACACCGAATTTAAAGCTGTGGTTGCCACGGCTGTAATAGAGGGTGTCGCCAATCTGCCACTTGCGCTCGTCAGGGAGAGCTTTGCGGTAAGAATAGTAGGGGGACCCCAAATAGAAGCCGCTGGTGGAGGTGGCGAGTGCGACCTCGGGCACGTTGCCGCCGGTGCCAACCAGGTTAGCCTGGGTGTATGCACTGTAGGGCTGCTGGCTTTCGTCGTTCAGCTCCCGCCCATATTGGTAAAGCAGCTCATTGCTGATGTTGCTCTTGATGAGACTGGTGAGCTTGGCTACGCCATAATCGAGCTTGACATAGTCATTGCCCCAGGTATCGACCGCGTAGTCGTCGGTGGCCGAGGTCTGCACGCCACCCGGAGAGGCCCAGCGCAGACGATGGTACAGCAGGCTTACATGTTCCCTGTCATTTATTTGATAGTCCAATTTGGGGGTGTTGATTTCCTGGTAGCCGGTGCGTGGTACGGTTCCGAGATCGGTAAGAAGGCCGGCGATACCCGTCTCATAGGCAGTGACACCGGCAGCATACGAGGTTAAGCCCTGCCGAGCAGCCAACGTACAGACCTGGCTGTCCAGGGCGTAATTGGAATCAAGGTTCGCGCCCGTCCCATTGCTCAAGTAACCGGTCGCAAGATTGCACGTATTCGCACCTGTCAACGCGGGCGACGGCTGCCCATAGAAGGCGCTTGCAGAATGTGGGATCGCTGTTCCCGGGAAGATGTGGTCGTGGGTGTCGAAGGTGTAAATCCAGAACAACTTGTCCTTAATGAGCGGTCCGCCTACCGTGAACCCGTAGATTTTTCTCAGATCCTTGGGTTTGAACGGAGTGCTGGCAAAAGTGTAAGCGCCAGTGCTCGGGTTCTGAGTGGCCACGGTTTTGTTGGTGAAGGCGTTGTAGGCAGCCCATTTGCTCTCGCGATCGTAAAAATAGGCTTCGCCATGCAGCTTATTCGTGCCGCTCTTGGTTACGGAATTGATCACTCCTCCGGCCGCGCGGCCATACTCTGCCGCATAAACACCCGTGTTCACCGCAAATTCGCGTACTGCGCTTGCTGAGGTAGAGTAGGCTTCGCGTGTGCGGCCGCGTTCCTCTGCGTAATACGCCTGGTTGTCATCCGCGCCGTCTATCTCCACATTATTCAAAAGCGGGCTTATTCCCCGAACGCTGACCAGCCCATATCCATTGATATCCGAAACGACCCCGGGTGTAGTCATGGCCAGGCTCGACCATCGGCGATTGTTGATGGGAATGCTGTCCAGTGCGGTTCTGTTCAAGGTGCTGGTGAAATCAGGGGAATCGAAGTTGAGCACAGGCGACTCTCCGCTGACCTCGACGGTTGCATTCGACGAGGCAACGGAGAGATGTGGTTCCAGAGTGGTAATTTGTCCCACCTGCACAATGACGTTGCTTTCCCGAAAGGCGGCGAACCCCGGCGCGGCGATTGAAACCGTATAGGTCCCAGGTTCGAGCAGCGGTGCCTTGAAAAAACCGCTGCCGTCGGATGTCACGGGGAACTGTGCGCCTGTACCATCGTTCACGATGCTTACAGGTGCGTTGGGCACGGCCGCACCATTGCTATCGAAAATCGTTCCACCGATAGCTCCCTGGGTGGCGGATTGTGCGTTTGCCCGGCTTGCGAGTCCCAGGCAAATCATCAAGAGGAGGGCGCACGCCCTTCGGGTGAGATAAAAGCTCTGCATCAGAATGCCTCCGTTAAAGCAAAATGGATAGTCTGCTGCTTCTCGCAGTGCAAAGGCCTTGAGCTTTCGACTTTGACCGCTACGGTTCCTGGAAACTCCGCTGTTTGGCTACCCCCCGGTACGATCAGAAGTGAACAATCGCAAGCGAATCTTTGGAGAGAGACACCGATATCGTGGTTTGTTCTATTGGGAGCCCAGGAATATACAGCTCTTCAATCGTCGTTCTTTTTTAGCGAGTGAATGCGCTTTTCTTGCCGGCGAGGAGGATCGCGATCTCGCGTCTTTCTCCGGTCGTTGTGTCCGTGCGCTTTTTCAGTGCATGCAGAAGCCGGACTTTTCCCCGCCCATCCGGAGCGAGCCAAACGAAAGCCACAACATCCTTATAAAACCATAAGAGTTTGAAGACGCCGTGAACAAGCCTAAAAACGCGAGCCCGTGGAGAGCCGATTTCATTGCATAACAATAATTTCAAATAAGTATTTTGGCGGAGTTGCGCCACCAGCGGTCTGCTCCAGCTACGGTGACGTATAAGTAGCCGAATCCGGCAACCTACTTCTGGGCTTGCGCATCTAAGCTCCATCGCCGGAGATCTTTAGGTGTGTGAGAACGCGAAACAAAACCTCAAATCAGAACCAGGCCCGGAGGGGCCGGGAGCCAAACGTCAGCCCAGCCCGGGAGGGCTGGGACACCGATTGCCAATTTCGTTTGAGCGCCAGAGGCGCGGCACTCGCGGATGGATGTAGTGCCGCGCCGCCGGCGCTCCGCAACCTTGCGTACCCAACTCCCAGCCCTTCTCCGGATTTCCTGCACGAGGCGCCACCAAAGTCCGCGTGTGCGGCTTTCGTTAAGGAAAGCCGCATGAAGTGTGCCAACGCCAGCAAGGTCCACAGGAAATCCGGATCCGGGCTGGGCTGACGTCTGGCTCCCGGCCCTACGGGCCTGGTTCTGATGCGCGGCTTATTTTCGCGTTCTCACGCACGCTCCTTTAGCGCGTGATGCTTTCGCTCCTGGGGAGAAACCCGCATACGCAGGCGTGTCTGTTTAGAGCTGCGTACAGGAAATCCGGGGGAATCCTGGGTGCTCTGCTTCTCCACGCAAATGCCTTGGCGGTCCTGTTTTCTCCGACTTACATAGGCGCTAAAGCTCGCTGCGGCGAGGCATCCCGCACCCTTCGCCAACCAGAGTTTTCCGCGGCCTGTGAAGGCTGAGTCTTGTTTTTGGGGCTTTTACGGAAGGAGTAAAGTCGTGCCCGACACAAAACCAAAAGACCTGAATGTAGAAACTCCCGGAGTGAGGCACAGAGGCATTAGCCTCTGTGCCTCAACCGGGCACCTCTAAAAGACGAATTTGGCGCCGAACTGCAACACACGGGGATCGGCGGTACTGGTCACCTGCCCGAAGTTCCCATCGTTGCTGCCGCCATCCACTTGGTTCCATTCAGTGTGGTTGAAGGTGTTAAACGTCTCTACGCGGAATTGCAGATACATTGCCTCATGGATTGGGATGTCCTTGAACAGTGCAATGTTCCAGTTAAAGAGCCCGGGACCGACTACCGCATCCTTATTGGCATTGCCGAATCCTGTGCCGCCCGCACCAGCTGCGGTCCAGGGCGCGGCCGGCGCCGCGAATGATGCCTGACTGAACCAGGCTTTCTGTGAATGTGGATAAGACACCGGGGCGACTTTATCCGGCCGATTGGTCGTGTTGCCGCCGAGCCCGATGACATCGGGACCATTGTAGGTAAGATTTGACCCATTCCCCTGAAGGTTCGAACCGCTCTCAGCAACCGTGACTCCGGATAGCGTCCAGCCCCCAGCAACTGCCCGTTCCAGGTAGGTACCGGAATGGGCGAAGAAGGGAAGGTCGTAGACGTAGTTTACGTTGAAGATGTGACGGCGATCGAACGCTCCTGAACCGCGATCGTAGTTTAGGTTGTAGGGATCCGAGGCGGTGTTAAGATCCTGGCTCTGCTGTTGGGAGTCGATCTCGTGCGACCAGGTATAGGCAACCTGCAGCGACAGACCATGTCTCTTTTCCATGCGAAGCGCAGTCTGTAACGAGTTGTAGTGTGAATTGACCAGGTTTGACGATTGAAGGATGTTGGAAAATCCCAGGTACGGCCGATATAAGTTTGCGTTCCCGCCCTGTGCTACCGTCTGGCGGCTGGCAAGGTTGGCGAGTGGCAGGTCGTTCTGCTCCACCCTGGTGTTCTGGCTCCAGGCTCCGGTACCGACATACTGCACGCCAAAAATGAGCGAGGGAGCCAGCTCGCGCTGGACGCCCAAGCTATATTGCGTAGTTGCCGGGTTGGGATAGTAGTAATCGATGGAGTTGAGGCCGGCCGGAGCCGCAGGAAGTGCGGTCGGAGGGGTAACAACCCCGCTCCAGCTGGTGGTGGGACTGGAAAATAGAACGTTGCTTGCCTTGGGCTGATAAGAGAACGGAGGATTGGTATCTATGTCATAGATGTCGTTCCCCTGAACGCGCTCGTAGAACACTCCAATACCACCGCGGAGAACGGTCTTGCCGTTGCCATACAGGTCATATGCAAAGCCTAAACGCGGTTGCCAGGTGAAATAGTCGTTTTTGACCAGTCCACGGGCAACCCCGCTCGAACCGGCGATTTGGATACCATTCAGATAAAAGGGTGCGGTTGCCCCTGCAGGTTGGGAAAATCCAGGGCCCGTCGGCGACAGATTGCCGGTACCACTATTCGGCGCCTGCTCATCCGCGGCGGTGAAAGCTGCCGGATTGAAGTTGGCCACCTGGTTATTCTTCTCGTAGACACGCGGCATTCCGTCATAGCGAATTCCCAAATTGAGTGTCAGGCGCGGCAAAACATGCCAATTGTCCATGGCATACCCGGAGTATGTGTTGTTGAGCCAGTGGTTGGTTTTCAGTTCGTTCAGCTGCTGGTAGGTGCTGGCGTAGCCGAGCAGGAAGTTAATATAGGGGTCCTGGGAAGCGACGCCCGTACCGCCGTTGAACGTGTAATCGCCCTGGGTGTCGGCCTGCTGTTGCTGGTTCTTATCCGAGCGCATGTAGGAGAAGCCAAATTTCAGACTATGCCGGCCCCTGGTCCATGAAAAGTCGTCGCGGAGTTGGTAGTTCAGATACGAATTGTGCCAGGGCCAATAATTCGTTCCCCAGGTAGTGTTCAGCTGGCCACCCGAGAACGCGATCTGGGGCAGGCGATTGAGAGCGTTGTTCCCAGTGAAAAAGCTGCCGGCGCTCCAACCGGCGGGTTGTGCATAGTTGCCCTCGGGCGTGGTCGAAATGGTGTTCCCATTTACGCAGAGGCAGACTTCATTGAGCATGGTGGGTGAAATTGTCTGGCTCAACTTTACGACGGCAGCCCATGACGGGTTGGCGAAGATGTTGCCGACCGTGGTGTAGGTATCGCCGCTCCACAGTGGAGGGAAGTAGGTTTGTGACATCTGGTCGTGAATATAGCTTCCCATCAGGTGGAGGTTATCCGTGATGTTGTGGTCGATGCGCACGGTATCTTCCCGGACGTCCGTCGGCTGCTTGGGCGAGGCAATAAACTGTGGCGAGTTGCCGGTTGCGTCGACGTTTGGCTTCGGGATGGCGCCTGTGCCCATAAAGAGCACGGCATTGGGATCCAGAACGCCGGCCGGGATGGTGTATGTATTCGGTTGACCGGCCGCAGCGGGAGCTCCCACGATCGGGAATGCCGCACCGGTATGAGGGTTAAGCAGAGCGGGACAGTTGGGAGCGCAATTCCACTGGGTGTAGGTGAAATTTGCGCCGGCAGTGGGAAAGTCTTCCGTCGGAATGGTGTTTTGGGCAGCAGCGTTCGCACCCTGGATGTACTTACGCCACTCTTCAGACCAGAAGAAGAAGGTCTTCTGCCTGGCGCTATTGTAAAGATGCGGAATGATGACCGGGCCGCCGATATCGCCGCCGAAAATATTCAGCCGAAGCTCGGGGCTGGGAGTGCTTGCCTGCTTGTTGAAGTAATAGCCTGCATCAAAATCATCGTTGCGGACAAACTCCCAAAGACCGCCGTGAAAGGCCTTGGTGCCGCTTTTGAGTTGCATCACGATAGTGCCGCCAGAGTTAATGCCATAATCCGGCGGGTAGTTGCTGGCCAGTACCTGGAACTCTGCGATAACGTCGGGAGCCGGCAAAACGTCCAGTTTGCCGCCCGAACCGCGGTCATACACTTCGCCGCCATCGATGAGCCAGTTGTTATGGTTCGGATTTGTGCCGTTAAAGCTCAGGAGCGCGTTGCTGCCTTGCGCGGTAACACCGTTAAACGAAGGCAGGTTGCCGGAAACGCCTGTGCCCAGTGAGGCCAGAGAGGTTACGTTGCGGCCGTTGGTTAGCCAGCTGGGAGATCTGTTGCCCGGTGATCAGGGAACTAACTTCACTGGTCTCGGACTGGACCTGCAGCGCGCTTGACTGCACGACCACCACCTGGCTTGCGGAGCCGACGGCCAAGGGGACATCTTCCCTGAGCGTTTGGGCGATATTCAGCACGATCCCGTCTTTTTTGTATGCCTGGAAGCCGGTGGAGCTCGCCGTAAGGTTGTAATCGCCGTTGTCCAATCCGGGAAAGTCGAAGATGCCGGCGCCATTCGATTTCGTGACACGGGAACTGCCGGTCGCGACGGCTGTGATCTTCACATCTACGTTTGGAACCACGGCGCCCGTTGGATCGGTGACCGTTCCTGTAATTTCACCCCCATTTTGCGCGTGAGCGACCCCACTGGCGAGCGAGACCGGCAAACATTGCGATCAGTAGCAGTACGAGTGAGAGCGGGAAGGGCTGGTTGGAGAGAACAAAGCTTTTGGACGGGCTGGGCGAGGAAGTGCAACGATCTTGCTTTTGTAACATTTTTGGTCTCCCTAAAGGTCTTTCCACGTTCTAATTTTCACGTTCCGACGGTTGATTAGAGTCTCCACCCAGGGATGGAGATGCTAACCGACCTGCAAAACTAGGGGTAGTGACCTATTGATTGGGAAGGTATTTCTGGTATGAACGGGAGGTAAAGAGCAAAACAGGCTGCATTTACGGGCTTTTGCCTGCAGGTAAAAACAGGTAAAGAGCTGTTGTCAGCAATGTCAACGCTGGCATACACTGTTGAGCGGTATGGACGTACACGCTTCGTGGGTCCCAAAAACTGAAGAAGAGAAGGACCAGGTCAGACGTCAGATGGAGCGTCTGCTTGAAACGGCTCACTTCAAGAACAGCCGGCGGTATCCCGCGCTCTTCAGGTTCATCGTAGAGGAGACGCTGGAAGGCCGCGGCGAATTTCTGAAAGAACGCCTGCTTGGGGATACGTGTCTTCAACCGTCCTCCGGACTACGATACGGCCGATGATCCAATTGCCCGGGTCACGATTGCAGAGATCCGCAAACGGATCGCGCAGTATTACCACGAGGAAGCACACGAATCCGAAATGCGGATCGAGTTGATGCCCGGCCGTTATGAGCCGGAATTCTACCCTCGAAAAGCCAGGGCGGCGCCTGCCAATCGCCGGCTTAAGGTCGAGCGATGGGGCGGCGGTGGCGCTAGCCCCGGAGACCGAGGCGCCGGCCGATCTTGCGGCACAAAAGACCAGCAAACCGTGGCCTGCGCTCTTTCGCTCCCTCTTTCGCTCCTGGGTAACCGCCATAGTTGTGGTTTGTCTCGCCCTGGCATGCACTTTACTGTGGCGCCTGGCGCGGCCTTCTGCCCTCGACCAGCTATGGAATCCGGTGCTTAAACCTCACCGCACCATCACCTTCTGTCTGCCCAGTGATGCGGCCGGTTCGAAGGTCGCGGCGGCTGCAGGGATCCTGTTTTATTCCGCTGCCTGCAGAATCGAGAGACACGGGACCGCTAGCCAATTCCGCAGGCATAGCGAATCCCACCTTTCTTGATTACGAGACGAATGCTGAAAACGTTGTCTTCTCGGACGTGCTGGCAACCATGAGGATTTCCAACTGGATCGCCACGCGTGGCGGCGAACAAAGGCTGCGTTTGGTTCACTCGACCACACTTGATGATCTGCAGCAAGGGCCGACCATACTCATCGGCGGGTTGGATAATGAGTGGACCTTGCGAGCGCTCGCCCACTTGCGCTATCAATTCCGAGGTACAGATCAAGAGCAGTATTGGATAACAGACACCAAAAACCCTCGCAGCAGGACATGGGACGTCGATCTGAAAACCCAATATCCTGCGGTCAAGCGTGATTATGCATTGATCGCACGCGTGCATGATGATTCGACCAGGCAGGTCCAGGTAATTGTCGCCGGCATCGGGATGAGCGGAACAGCGGCGGCAGGCGAATTTATGGTCGATCCGAATCGCCTGGAAGAGCTGCGCAAGCGAGTAGGTCCCGGATTCCGGGATCATGATTTTGAAGCCGTACTGGGAACCGACGTTGTGAACGGCATTCCAGGCTCAGCAAGGATTTTGGCAGTAGAGGTATGGTAATAGCTCCGTAGGTGGGGAAAGCGAACCGCAGGTCGCCCAGGTTCGGCCCGGATGACAAAGAAAGGGTAGCGCTTCACCTTAGCTTGGGTGGAGGCGGATGGACAGAGCCGTCCGATCTGGACAAAACGGCTGTTGCGATGCGAGACTTGAACTGTTTCGGGCGCCGTTCATGCTGAGAACCTTCCACACCAGCAACATGCGTGGACTTTCTATCCTTTGCTTCCTCGCATTGTTCGTGACGCCATCGCTTCTCTCTTCGGGACCTTTGGCGGCGCAGACACTCAACAAGCAGCAGGCGATGCTGCTGACCCAGCAAGGAAAGTTCCGCGAAGCAAAGGAGGCGTGGTTACAACTGGCTGCGCAAGATCCCAAAGACTATATCGTCCAAGCGAACCTCGGGTTAGTCCTGGCGCAACTCGGTGAGTATAAGGATGCGATCGCTGCTTATCACAAGTCCCTGGCCTCCCACCCGGATGAGCCAAGTGTCCGGATGAATCTTGGCCTGGCGGAGTTCAAACAAGGCAATTTTGCGGCCGCAAGTTCGTCCTTCAGCTCTTTAGCTTCCACGAAAACTCCAGACCCGCGGCTCGAGACGCTTCTCGGACTGAGCTACTATGGTCAACAACTGTATACAAAGGCGATTCCCCATCTCACTATCGCCAGCCAGAATGATCCGTCCAATCCTGAATTGCATTATGTTTTGGCAGAGTCATGTCTCCATGGTATGAAACCGGAGTGTTCCCTCTCTGAGTCGCAAAGGCTGCTCCAACTAAGTCCTGACTCTGCGGAAGCCCACATGCTTCGTTGGCGAAGCACTCGACGGCACCAAACAGGAAAACGAAGCGATCGACAGAATTCACTGCCGCCGCAGCAGCCAATTCGTTACAGCCAAACGTCCATTTCGGCCTTGGCTATCTCTACTGGAAAAAGCATGACTACGATCAGGCTTCTCCGGAATTCAAACAGGAAATACAGCACGATCCCAGGAGCGCGCAGTCCTATACCTATCTTGGCGACATAGCCTATCGCAACAATAATGATGACGAGGCAAGCACCAGCTTGTTGAAGGCAGTTCAGCTGCAGCCGAATATCCGGTTGGCCTATTTCGACCTGGGATGCGTCTATGCTCGTGAGAACAAGAACGACGCTGCAATCGCCGCCTTCAAAGAGGCGGAGCGTCTCGATCCCACTGAGCCAGATGCTCATTACCGTCTCGCGCGCGTCTATATGGCCTCAGGACAAAAGCAGAAGGCAGACGCGGAATTTCTCAAGACGAAGACGCTCCATCAAAAGGAACAGGAATCGATCATAGAGAAGATGGCGGCAAACACTCCCGCCAATGTTCCAGCTGATGGCCCTAAACCCTAGGCAGAAGGAGTAAGCCGGCAGCACCAGCGAAAGTATGCCCGGCTCTGCTTTGCCCATGCCTAAAGCCTGGTTACAAGACTCTCGACTCATTGGTAGAAATGCGTAAGCCGGCTTTAGCAAAATTCAACCGTCGTGAGTTCCTGCTGCTGGGAAGCGCGGCATCCACCATGGCGTTGGCTCAGGGAATAGCCTCTCGCGGAGTGAAGCCACAGCCTCGAGGAAAACCTTCCGGGCTCCCATTTCTGGCCCACTTCACTGACGTGTCCTCCGCAGCAGGTCTTACCGCCCCCACTATCTACGGCGGAATCAACCATAAGCAATTCATATTCGAAACAGTCGGCTGCGGCGTTGCTTTCTTTGACTACGACAACGACGGCTGGCTCGATATCTTTGTGCTTTGCGGCACTCGCGTCGATTCAGCTCCCGAAGCAACGAATCGCCTATACAAAAATAATAGAGATGGAACCTTCACGGATGTAACCGGGAAGGCGGGCCTTTTTCGCACCGGCTGGGCAAGCGGCGTGACCATCGCCGACTATAACAATGATGGTAACGACGACATCTTTATCACTTACTATGGCCAGAACATTCTTTACAGAAACAATGGCGATGGAACGTTCACTGATGTCACTGTGCAGGCTGGTCTTGCTTACACCGGCCCTGCACGATGGGGATCAGGCTGCACCTTCCTGGATTTTGACCGCGACGGTCACCTCGATCTTTTTGTTGCAAGCTACCTGACGATCGATCTGAATAAAATCCCTAAACCCGGCACAAATCCCATGTGCAACTACAAAGACGTGCCGGTGAACTGCGGCCCGAATGGGCTTCCCTTTGCGAGAAATTTTCTCTACCGGAATCAGGGAGATGGAACTTTCCTGGATGTATCGGAAAAGAGCGGGATTTCGAAAGCCACCTCCACCTATGCGATGACCTCGGTCGCGGCAGATTTTACCGGCGACGGCTGGACTGACCTGTATGTCGCTTCCGATTCCACACCGAGCCTTCTCTTTATAAACCAGCACGATGGAACTTTTCGAGAGGAAGGAACGGAACGCGGCGTCGCCTTCAGTGAAGATGGCATGGAACAGGCGGGCATGGGTGTTGGCGTTGGTGATTATGCATTAAGTGGACGGCTTGACATATTCAAGACCCATTTTTCCGACGACACCGACGTTCTCTATCGGAACGACGGCGCCGGCCAGTTTACGGATGTGACGCTGGCAGCAAAGCTCGGCGTGGAAACGCGCTTTATACAATGGGGAACTGGTTTCGCGGACTTGGATAACAATGGGTGGCCGGACATTTTCGTAGTCACTGGATCCGTTTATCCGGAGGTTGAGGCAAGGTTTCCGCAATATCCTTTGAAAACGCCGCGCCTCATTTTTCGTAATTTAGGGGACGGCAAGTTTGAAGAACTGATCGAAGAGGCTGGACCTGGAATAAGTGCGGCCCACTGTAGTCGAGGATGCGCTTTCGGCGATTTCGACAACGATGGCGACGTCGACATGGTTGTCATCAACTTGAACGAACCTCCTTCTTTACTGCGCAATGATTTAAAGGGAAATCACAATTGGATGAAGGTCCTCCTCGTGGGAGCCAAGAGCAATCGAAGTGCGATCGGCTCTAAGGTGATTGCGCGATATGGCGGAAAAGTCCAAGCCCAAACCGTAACTGCACAATCCAGTTTCTATTCTGTGAATGACCGGCGCCTGCACTTCGGATTGGGAGATTCCAAGACTAGCAGACCTCGATATTCATTGGACGAACGGAGGCGTGGAGAAAGTGACCGGAGTCAAGGCGCGCCAATTCATTGTTGTCAAAGAGGGGCAAGGCGTAATCAAGACAGAGACTTGGAGCTGAGCCGGCTTTGGACGAAATGGTACTAAAGGGAACGCTTGAAAAGAGGCGTCGCGATCAATAGGGTAGCGATCCCAAAGCCGGCCAAAAAGAGCAGGTCCCAACGGATTGCTATAATGCCGCCATCTTTGAGAAGAATGCTCTTGAAACCATGCACGGCGTAGGTAAAGGGATCGAGATGGGCAATTACCTGCAGCCACTTTGGCAATCCTGAGACGGGAGAAATTGCTCCGCTGGGAAAGAAGAGGAGCGTATTCAGTACTCCAAACATCATGCGCGGCACCAGGGGATCCTCGACCCGCACCATCATCAGGAACATCATGCCGTTAAACGCCATGGAAGTTGCGATGATGAGCAACAAGAGCAGGAAAGCGGATTCCGGGTGAAAGATGACGCCCAGACCGGCCAGCAAAGATCCAATGACGGTGATGCAGATACCTGACAACACAGCCTTGATGGTGCCGGCGAGGTTCAGTCCCATCACCAGTTCGAGACTGGTGATGGGGGTCACCAGGTAGCCTTCATGCACTCCGCGTGCTTTGTCGTCGATATACAGCATGCCTCCGCCGATCATCACGGCCACGTACATCGCGAGCGCCACAGAGCCGGCGAGAAGGTACTTCATGTACTCAACGTAAGGATAAAGTTCGACGATCTCGAGCGCGATCTGCTGCACCACCTTCTGTTGAATGACGGGCGCATTCAAGGCGTCGACCAGCGATTGCATCTCCGCTTCCAGGCTGCTGCTCATGGTCTGGTCGCTGTTGTCGACCACCAGGCCGATGACCGGAGAATCGCCCGCCAGTACGCGCCGCGAATACTGCGCCGGGATAATCACTGCTCCGTCGATCTTGCCCGTGCGCACATCTTCTCGCGCCTTCTGCTCATCGTCATAGGCCACCGTGGTGAAGGTGCGGATATTGGCGGCAATGGAATTGAAGGCCTCTTCGATCTTGAGCGCCTGCGAGCCTCGGTCGTAATCGACTACGCCCATCCGGGCACCGCGGATCTTGCCCCCGAAGGCGTTGCCCAGGATGACCAGCTGGACCAGCGGAAGCGCCATCGACATGATCATCAACGTCGGTGAGCGGAAAAACTTCCGCATCTCTCTTTCGACAATCGCCATCATTCGTTTCATGGTTGCATCCCTGGGCGCGGCGGCATGACGAAGCCCAGCGCCTTGACCTGTTCGTCACGAAGCGCGCGCCCCGTGTAGTGCACGAAGACATCGTCAAGCGTGGTGTTCTGCACGCTCAACGACTTGATAGAGTCGCCGCTACTGGTCACCATCTCCACTAACTGGGTGGTGGTCAGCGATCCGTTGGAGGTGAGCAGCCTGTACATTCCGGCGCTTTGCGACTCCACAGCCGTCACGTCGGCCAGTTGTTTCAGCCGCACAGGCCACTCTGCGGATTCACGGGCAAACTGCACCTCAACCACATTGGTTCCTGGAACGCTCGCTTTGAGCGCCATAGGCGTATCGAGTGCAACCAGCTTTCCGTGGTCGACGATGGCGATGCGATCGCACAGGCGATCCGCCTCATCCATATAGTGCGTGGTAATCAGCATGGTGAGATGGCGGGTGTTCCTAAGGTTGTTGAGCATCTCCCACACGGCCACGCGTGAAACAGGATCGAGTCCGGTGGTGGGCTCGTCGAGGAAGAAGATGCGTGGGTTATGAATCAGGCCGCGGGCGATCTCAAGACGACGACGCATGCCGCCGGAGAGTGTCTTGGTCTGTGCGTTGCGCCACTTGAGCAGGTCCACTGCTTGCAGCAGATCGTCGATATTGCGCAGGCGCTCCGCTTTGGGAACCTCGTAGAGCTTGGCGTAGATGGAGAGATTCTCTTCCACTGTCAGATCGATGTCGCTGGTAAGCGCCTGGGGAATGACGCCGATGGTTCGCCTGACCGCATCGGGTTCGCGCGAAACGTCATGGCCGCCGATGATCGCCTTCCCACTGGTGACCGGCAGCAGCGTTGTCATCATGCGGATAAGCGTGCTTTTGCCGGCGCCGTTTGGCCCCAGCAGACCGAAGATCTCGCCGTCTTCGACCTCGAAGTTGATGCCGGCGACCGCTTCGAAATTACCGTAGCGCTTGACGATGTTCTCGACCACGATCGCCGGCTGTGGCTTGCCGGCACTCATTGCGTCACCAGCTTGCTCTTCGGAATATAGACTTCAGCCAGCATTCCCGGGACATAGCGCTCGCCGGGGTTGTCAATCAGGAGCTTGAGACGGATAGTCTTGATGTCGCGTTTACGGCGGCTCACGTCGCGCTGAGTGGCAAAGTCCGCTTCTGCGGATTTCGCGATCACCTTGCCCTGGATCGTGGCGCCGCTCGGCATCACGACTCGCAGGCTATCCCCCAGCTGCACCGAGTCTGCCTCAGTTTCGGGAAGGGGCGCGTAGATCCACGTCTGGGTCAAATCTGTAATGGTTACAATAGGTGTTCCAGCCGCGACCACCTCCCCTTGCCGCGCAGCCCTTACGTTAACCTTGCCGGAGATAGGCGATACCACACGCGCATATCCCAGTTGAACCTGTGCCTGATCCAGCAGGGCTCGGGCGTTCTCCATATCACCGCGCGTCGCCGATACTGTCTTGGCGGCGGCCTGGGCCTGAATGGTATTGGCTACCGCGACTTTCAGAGATGCTTGCGCAGCCGCGACATTCGCCTTGGCAGAGTCGACCGCCGCCTGTGCGGCGTGCAGCGATGTGGCAGCTTCATCGCGCGACTGGTAGCTCATGATTCCCTGTGCCGCCAAGGCGACCGTGCGCGAGGTATCGGCATTCTGATGCTCGTACTGCGCCTGGGCCTGCACCAAGGCCGCCTGCGCACTGCGCAGTTGCGCCTCAGCATTCGTCACCTGGCTTGACGTGCCCCCTAGCGTCTGGCGCTCGGTATCGCTCGCTCCTTCCAGCTTGAATCGTTGACTGGCCGCAGTCGCCTCGGCAGCCTGCCGGGCCGCCGCCAGATCGTCGCTTTGAATGGTGGCGATCAGTTCCCCGGCACGCACGGTGTCGCCTTCATCGACAGTAAGGGTCTGGATCCTGCCCGGGATACGCGAGCTGATGATCACTTCATTGGCATCCACAATGCCGATGAGCTGCAGATCGTCTGATCGCTGCACGGTAAAGAAGTACCAGCAGAGGGCGATGACCAGAAGGATTCCGAGCAGGACGAAGATCCGATTGCGTGCATTCATAAACACTTTCTCCGAACTCGCGCGTTCCGGGCCTTAGGCATGGGCATGTCGGCGAGGACACGCTTGGCCAGACTTGCTCCATGAGCGCGGTCAACAAACAGTGCGTTGCCCAGGAATTGCACTGCGGCCTTGCGGCGGAATTCGATTGCGGCATCGTCCAGTGGGTCGAAGGACAATGTGAGACGCATCATGGGCGCAGTAAGAAAGTAAAAAACGTTTGCACCCATGCAGGAGTAGACCACCTGCAGCCAATCCACCTGGCACAGCTCGCCGGTCTCGATGCCCTCGTGGACAACCTCCTTCAACTTTTCCAGCAGTGGTTTAAAGACCTGCTTTGCCAGCAGGGGCACCGACTCGCTCTGGCCGCGCCGCAAGCGGACCATCTCCTGCTGCATCAGGCTTTGGAAATCGCGCTTGGTGAGGATCCGGTCGAAGTGATTCAGCGCTGTTCTTAGCAGGCGGTCGCCCGCGCTGCGTGAGGGATCAAGAACAGCGAGCGCGCGCTCCACCACCGCAGCCGAAACCTCTTCGAGCGCCGCTGCGTAGAGACGGCTCTTGCTCTTGAAGTAGTAGTAGAGGAGGGCCTTGTTGACCTTGGCCGATTCCGCGATGGCATCGGTACGCGCGCCAGCCAGGCCGTGCACACTAAACTCGCGAATGGCCGCGCGAAGAATGTTCTTTCGCGCGCGGTCGGCGCGATTCTCATTGGACGTCATTGATTAACCAGTTAGTTAAATTATAGCAGCCCAAATATGGAGACACACTGCATTCCCAATATTGAGTATCATGCGCTCTAGACCCGGTGAAATCCGGCACGCGCTAACCATCGCCGGCGCCGGCCCGTCCTAATCTTGTTGCTTCGTGGTTTGGAGGACTCTCTGTCCCAATTCGATCAAGCGATTCCCACGCGGATTCCCCCGCCCTGGGTCGTTGGCATGTCGATCTTTCCATTCGGCCTGGTGATCGGATTCACCATCACCGCGCTTCCTTTTCTGCTGACGAATCTAGGCATCCCGCTTTATCAAGTGGCCGGCGTTAGCGCTACGGTGATGTCGCCCACCTTCTGGGGATTTCTGTTGCAGCCGATTATGGATACAGGACTCACTCGGCGCGCCTATACCTGGCTGACTGCAGTTTGTTCGGCGATTTGCCTGGCGGCGGGTCTGCTATTGATCTCGCCCGTGCATCTGGGAGCGGCTACGGCACTGCTCATGCTGGCAGAGTTGGGAATGGTGCTATTTTCCGGCGCAGTGAGCGGCTGGACTGCCCAGTTCACGCCAGACCATTTGCGTGGCTCGGTAAGCGGGTGGACCAATGTAGCGAATCTCGGCGGCGGGGCGCTGGGTTCGTTAGCCGTGATGTCTCTGATGCCGCACCTGGCTGTGTATTGGATCGGACTTGGTCTGGGCGCATTCATTGTGCTCGGCACCGTGCCGACTGCTTTCTTTCCTCCACCGAAGAAATCCTCTTTCTCCTTCCGGCAGATCTTCACCGATGCGCTGAAGGTCACATGGCAAGCTTCCAAGACAAAGGAATGCCTGACCGGTTTTGCTCTCTTCCTCGCGCCGGCCAGCGCCGTAGCAGCCATTAACCTGTTTTCCGGTATGGGTAAGGACTTCCACACGAGCGAACAGACGGTCATCTGGATAACCGGCGCCGGATGTGCCATCAGCACATCGTTGGGCGCACTCGCCGGCGGATACGCAGCCAATCGCATCTCTCGTGGATATCTTTATCTCTGGGCGGGGCTCGCCGCCAGCCTCTTTGCGCTCGCGCTGGCATTCGCTCCGCACAGCGCAACCACGTTCATCTTTGGCGTGTTGATCTACAACGGCATCGCCGGGGTTGCGTATGCGGCGTTCAACGCGCTTGGTTTTCAGTTGGTCGGACAAAAAAGCCCCGTTGCCAGCACTCAGCTCGGGCTGTTTTCAGCTTCGACAAATGCCGCCATCGTATATATGACCTGGTTCGACGGGCAAGGGTACAAGCATTTCGGTGTGCGAGGGTTACTGTTGACGGATGGCCTCGCCGGCTCGATCTCCGCAATCCTATTGTTGTCGTTGCTGGGAAAGTTGCTCAGGAAGAAGCACTCAGATGATGTCGAATTCCCTGCTCTGGCAGATGCGGGGGCGGACTAGCTACGTCGCTTTGTCTTAGCGGTGGTCCTGGCGATGTGACGACTTCGGCGGCTAGTTTTGTTTAAAAGATAATATCAAGTTTCCTTGACATGCTCTCGAGCCGTGGAGTAATGTTTACTTGTCATATAGTCAAGGGAGCTAGACATGTGCCAAGCCCTCAAAAATCCAGCCGATCGCCAGTTTCGGCGTCGTTGTCAAATTGTTACTGGACTGTGCCTTGTCCTATACGTGACGTGCTCACAGGCTTCAGAGCGGATGCGCGGCAGTCCGGTCGGCCTGGTGCTGGCCGGAATTGCCGGGGCTGCATTCTTCGCTGAGCTCATCAGCGTTGGCCTACTCACTACTCGCCTTCGCGATGAGTTTCAGCGCACTCTGCTCATACGATCCTTCATTTGGGCGACGCTCATCACGATGGGATTCGCAACAATCTGGGGCTTTATCGAACTGCATGCGGGTGGCCGGGTGCCACACCTCGACGTCATCTGGATACCCATTATTTTGCTCTGCTGCACCGCTGCCGCGAAGCTGCTCATTTTCCGCCAATACAGGCCCGAGAGTGAATAACCGCCTGCGCATTCTCCGTGCCGAGCGCAACTGGTCGCAGGCTGAACTGGCACAACGGCTTGAAGTTTCACGTCAGTCTGTCAACGCAATCGAGACGGGCAAATATGACCCATCGCTCCCGCTTGCTTTCAAGATTGCACGCCTCTTCCAGCTTCCTGTAGAGAGGATCTTTTCAGACGCTATGGCTTCGACTGAAGTGGAAAAATAGAAATAGCAACGTGGCTCCTCAGCATGTTCATTTCTTCGCAATGGGGTTTGCCGCGCAAATGCAGAACATCTTTGCATGTACTCGTTGCACATATAGCCACAGCGCATATAGTATTGCTTCATGGCCGGCGATAGTATCGCGTCTCTCCTTCCCCTGCAACCGACTACCTTTCATATTCTTCTGTCGCTGACTGACGAAGACCGGCATGGCTACGCGATCATTCTTGAAGTAGCCCGGCGCACCCAGGGAGAACTGAAGCTGAGTGCAGGCACGCTCTACCGTTCTATTCAGCGCATGCTTGAATCCGGCCTCATTACAGAGACCCGGAACAGGCCTGCGCCCGAGATGGACGATGAACGCCGCCGATATTACCGAATAACTCCATTGGGAAGGGCGGTAGCAGAGGCGGAAGCGGGACGCCTGCGCGACTTACTCAAAATGGCGCGCTCGTGCGGAGTCGCGCCCAGGACGACCTAATGGACTTCTATCGATTGCTTCTCCACCTTTATCCCTCCTCGTTCCGGGCGGAATACGGCGACGAGATGAGCGCCATCTTTTCCCTCCAGCTTGACCGCAGCAGCGGACTGGCAGCCAGATGCGGGCTGTGGCTTCGCGCGATTGCTGAGATCGTGTTCAACGCGGCCATGGTGCATTGGGAAATTTCCTGGCGGGACCTGTTTCATTCCGCGCGCTCACTGCGTGGCTCCCCTGGCTTCACCCTCACGGCGGTTCTACTGATCACCATCGGCATCGGCGCCAATGTTGCCGTCTTTACTTTGGCGAATTTTGTGTTGGTAAGGCCGCTGCCCTTTCTTCAGCCAGAACGCCTGATGAAGGTTTGGGAAAAGCACCTGGGCTACTCGAGGATGGAACTTTCCCCGGCCAACTATCGGGACGTGATCGCGTCCAGCACTTCGTTCACCGCTCTGGCGGCCTTCAGCAGCAACTCGAGGAGCCTGGTTGGTCAGGGCGAGCCGCAAAGAGTCGACGGCGCCTCGGTGACTGGGAATCTCTTTTCCACCTTGGGAAGGCCGGCGCTGGTTGGCCGCTACACCAACCAGAAAGACGACCAAGCGGGGGCCCCCGGCACGGTTGTGTTGAGCTATGCACTCTGGCAGACAGCGTTCGGAGGCGATCCAAACATACTTGGGAAGCCCGTTTCGCTCGACAATCAACCCTACACGGTGATTGGCGTGATGCCGCACGATTTTAGTTTTCCCACACGTGAGACACAGTTCTGGACGCCTTACAGGTTTAAGGAAGACGACTACCAGGACCGCAATGACAACTATTTAGAAGGGATCGGGCGGCTTAAGCCAGGTGTATCCGTCGCGCAGGCGCGCAGCGAACTGTTACTGATCGCTGCCCGGTTGCGCCGGCAATATCCAAAAGAGAACGAAAATGTCGACTTGTCAGTGATCGCTTTGCGCGATGAGCTCACCACGGAATCTCGCCTTCTGCTCATGGGCTTGTGTGGAGCGGCGCTGTGCGTGCTCACGATCGCCTGCGCGAACCTGGCAAATCTTCTGTTGGCGCGTTCGCTGGCACGACAGAGAGAGCTCTCGATTCGCCTCTCGTTGGGCGCTAGCCGCCGCAATCTACTGCGCCAGCTCCTTACAGAGAGCCTTCTTCTCGGACTGGCCGGAGGCGCCAGCGCAACCGCGGTTGCCATAGCAGCCTTGCCGCTGCTCTCGCATTTGGTGCCCAATGCGCTTCCTATTCAGCAGGTGCCCCCGGTCGACGTGCAGACGCTACTGTTTGCTCTGGGTCTGACTCTGATTACTGTGATCGGCTTCGGTGTCGCTCCCGCTCTGCGGGCGTGCAGGGATGCAGGTTTAAGCGGGCTTCGCGTGGGCGTGCGCACCGGAGGAACGGGCAATCACAGGGCACGAGCTGGGTTGGTGATTGCGGAGCTCGGCGCGTCCGTCGTGCTCCTGGTCTTGTCGGGATTGTTGATTCGCGCATTATGGAAAGTGCAATCGGTAGACCCCGGATTCAGAACCGGCGGGATCCTATCCCTGCGTACCCAGTTGCCGTTCCCGAAATACGACAAAACCAGCACGCGTGAACAGTTCTATAGCAAAGTTCTGACGGATGTTCGCAGCCTACCTGGCGTGGCTGACGCCGCGTACATCAGTGCTCTTCCCATGACGTGGGGCGGAGGCATTTGGCCGGTTGCTGTGGACGGGCGCAGCCAGATTCGCACCGAAGGCAATTCGGCCAGCATGCGTTTTGTGACTTCCGAGTTATTTTCCACCATGGGCATTCCCCTCAAGTCCGGACGCGGCTTCAGTGAAGCCGATACTGCAGATCGCCCGTACGTAGCCGTGGTGAGCGAATCGTTCGTACGGCGATACTGGCCTAATGAACGGCCGATCGGGCGGCATTTTAATTTTGCTTATCACGATCGGGAGGTTATTGGGGTCGTTGGGGATATCCGCGCGCGGGGCCTGGAGAGAACCAGCGAACCCCAGGTGTATCTCAGCTACAAGCAGGTTCCCGACGGCTGGTTTTCCTTCTACGTGCCTAAGGATCTGGTGATCCACTCGACGCAGCCTGCGGAAAGCCTGCTGCCCGCGATCCGGCAGATCATTCACCAGGCTGATCCGGAGCAGCCGATCTCGAACATAAGAACCATGGAGGATGTGCTCGCCGGAGAAACTGAATCACGCACCATTCAGATGCGCGTACTGGTTGTCTTTACCGGGGTGGCAATCGTGCTGGCCGGCTTGGGCCTGTACGGGTTGCTCGCATTCATGGTCTCGATGCGGCAGCAGGAGTTCGGCATCCGGCTGGCCTTAGGCGCCGGCCCGGGTCATCTCTTCAGAATGGTATTACTCCAGGGCACGAAACTGGCAGTGGCCGGGCTGCTGCCGGGGCTGGCACTTGCCTACATCGCAGCCAGGCTCATGCAGAGCCTGCTTGCCGGCGTGCAGCCAGCCGACTCGCTTACATTCGCAACCGCGACAGTACTGTGTCTCATCACCACCCTGCTGGGAACCTTGTTCCCTGCCCTTCGTGCTGTCAGGTCTGACCCTGCTGCGGTGATGCGGGCTGAGTAGCGTGTGGGAGACATAATCCTTATTGGTCAGCCGATGGCTTCCGCATCAACAGGTATCCGATCGGACATCGCCGCTTGAAAATCCTTGATGGTTGGGAGGGTTCTGATCGCCCGTCCGGACTTTTGCTGCGCCAATTTGATCTCATAAAGGCTTTGTAGGTTTAGCCAGAACTCGGCGCTGGTACCGAAAAAGTGTGCCAGCCGCAGCGCCGTGTCGCCGGTGATAGACCGTCGGCCGTTCAAGATCTGCGTCACGCGATTGGTTGGCACGCTTATCTGTCGAGAGAACTCGGCCGCGCTCATGCCCATCTCTTTCAATTCCACTGCTAGATGCTCGCCCGGATGTATCGCTTTCATCGTTTCTCCTCTCAGTGGTAATCCACAATTTCCACATTGGATGGGCCATTTGCGCCTTCCGGCCACTCAAAGCAAAGCCGCCATTGATCATTGATCCGGATGCTGTATTGGCCCTTCCGGTCACCCTTCAACCGTTCGAAGCGATTGCCCGGCAACGCCGAAAGATCTCTGACTACGGTCGCAGCCTCCATCCGATCGAGCTTCAACCGGGCGGCCCGCTCGAAAGCGGAAAAAGCCCTTACTCTCTTCCCGGCCGCGAAGTCGCTTGTTCGCTTGTCCCGGTAGCTGACGATCATAAGAAACAATAGCATTATTTACGCTTTACGTCATGCGTAATGCTAAGATTTTATAAATGCAATCAGCGCTGTTGCTGCTAGTATTTTTTCGAAACCAATAACACCTATCGGGCCTTCCCCAAGGAAGTTTCAGTCGCCTCCCACCAAGCGGTCAACGGGCCAAGCGGACAAAGCTACGAGTCGGGCCGGTTTTCAAGAAAGGAGAAACTGACGACATGATCCTCACGATATTTACCCTCTTTCACGTCGCATTGAGCCTGGCCGGGATTGGTTCCGGCTTCGTCGTTGTATACGGATTGCTTGTTTCAAAGAGGCTGAGGGGCTGGACTCGCTTTTTTCTCGCGACCACCGTCTTAACGAGCGTGACCGGCTTTTTATTCCCCGTTCACCACTTCATGCCTTCCCATGGTGTTGGCATCATCTCTCTGGTCTTGCTGGCGGTTGCAATCTACGCACTTTACGCCCGGCACTTGGCCGGTGCGTGGCGCCGCATCTACGCGGTCACTGCGGTGCTTGCGCTCTATCTGAATGTCTTCGTTTTAGTGGTGCAGCTTTTTGAGAAGGTGCCGGCCCTAAAAGCTCTCGCCCCGACACAGACGGAGATGCCTTTCAAGGTGACGCAGCTGGCAGTATTGACGCTGTTCCTTCTGCTCACTATTTTTTCCGCGATCAAGTTCCGCGTAGAGCCAGTCTAAGCGGCGTAATACTGCCCGGTAGCCGAGTGGATGTCGGCGGGCACGAGGTGGCCGGTGGTCATGGGGGCCACTGTTTACCTGCCCGTCTCACTAGCCTAGAATGAAGGCATGGTGAATTTTGCGTCGCAGGACCGCCAATGACCTTCCCTGAGCACGAGCTCCATTTCTTTCAGAAGTTTGGGCTGACCGGACGCCTGATCGAACGCTGCCTGGGCGAGGCGCTCTCGGCCGGCGGTGATTTCGCGGATCTCTATTTCGAATCCGTCGCCTCGACTGCTATCTCGGTGGATGAGTCGCTGGTCAAATCCGCCAGCCAGGGCGTGAGCGCAGGCTGCGGTATTCGCGTTGTCTCCGGAGATCGCACCGGCTATGCCTACACCGATGACCTCTCCGCTGAACGGCTCATGCGCGCGGCCCGCACCGCGGCCCTGATCGCCGATGGGCCAAGCAAGCAGAGTGTCGCCGGTTTCCGCGAGACGCCCAAGGCGAGCCTTTACCCTATCTCTGCTGCCGATGCCGACGCTGGAATCGCCCCTAAGCTCGCACTCGTCATGCGCGCCGACCGCGCAGCCCGCGCCTATGACCCGCGCATCGTGCAGGTGCGCGCCGGCTACAACGACGAGCTTCGTCACATTCTCATTGCCGCCTCCGATGGCACCTTCGCCAGCGACACCCAGCCGCTTGCCCGCTTCAACTGCTACGTCATCGCGCGCGATGGATCGAAAAACTCACGCGGCGGATCTGGAGGGGGCGGCCGAGTCGAGCTGAGCTTCTTTGCCGGTGATAAGTCTCCCGAGCACTTCGCTACGGAAGCGGCTCGCCAGGCCATCCTGCAACTCAATGCCGTTCCTGCTCCGGCGGGCGACATGGAGGTTGTTCTCGGACCCGGCTGGCCCGGCGTTCTGCTGCACGAAGCAGTGGGCCATGGCCTCGAAGCCGACTTCAACCGCAAAAAGACTTCAGCCTTTGCCGGCCTGATCGGGCAACAGGTTGCCAGTTCCAAGGTGACCGTGGTGGACAACGGTACGATGCCTTCGCGCCGCGGGTCCTTGAACGTTGATGATGAGGGCTCGCCCACCAAGGAGACCGTCCTTATCGAAAACGGCATCCTCAAGGGTTACCTCAGCGACAAGCTCTCCGCGCGCCTGATGGGCATGGCCGATACCGGCAACGGACGTCGCGAGAGCTACCAGCACATCCCCATGCCGCGCATGACCAATACCTACATGCTCTCCGGCGAAGACAGCCCGGAGGATATCCTGCGCAGCGTGAAGCGCGGACTCTACGCGGTGAACTTCGGCGGCGGCCAGGTGGATATCACCAGCGGCAAGTTCGTCTTCTCCGCCTCGGAAGCCTACCTGATCGAGGACGGAAAAATCACGGCTCCCGTGCGCGATGCCACGCTTATCGGCAACGGGCCGGAAGCGCTCAAATATGTATCCATGGTGGGTAACGATCTCGCCCTGGACGAAGGCATCGGGACCTGCGGCAAAGACGGGCAGAGCGTTCCGGTCGGCGTGGGCATGCCGACCATCAAGCTCGATCGCATGACTGTGGGCGGCACAGGCAGATAATGTCGACAGCCACACCCATCCCGGCGGCAGAATCCAAAACAGACCTGCAGCAGTTGGCAGCCAACGTGGTCGAGCGCGCGCTGCGCGCCGGAGCCACTGAAGCTGAAGTAGTGATCCGTGAAGGTGACGAATTCTCCACCCTGGTGCGCCTGGGGCAAGTGGAAACCCTGAAGGAGTCTGGCGCGCGGGGCATCGGTCTGCGCGTCTTTATCGGCTCGGCTGGGGCTCATCGCACGGCCAGCACATCCACCAGCGACTTTTCCGAAGCGGGGCTCGCCCACCTGGTCTCCGGCGCCATCGATCTGGCCCAGGTCACTTCCGAGGATCCATTCGCCGGCATGCCGGAAGCCAGCGCGATGGGCCGGCTACCGGGAAATCTCGAGCTTTTCTACGACGACGTCTACTCGCTGCCCGCGGCGCAGCGCATAGAATACGCACGGCGCGCCGAGGCTGCGGCCCTCTCTGCCGACCCTCGCCTCAAAAAGAGCGACGGCGGCAGCTTCGACGCCGCAACCGGGCACAAGGTGATGGCCAATTCCCGCGGATTTGTGGGTGAGTACGCCCGGTCCTATTGCTCGCTCTCTGCCATGCCGATCGCGGAGACGGAGCAGGGTGGCATGCAGCGGGACTATTGGTATTCCAGCGCGCGCACGCTGGCCCGGCTTGATTCTCCTGAAAGTATCGGCGCCGAAGCAGCCCGGCGCACGCTGCGCCGCCTGAATGCACGCCGTGTCCCTACCCAGTGTGTGCCCATCGTCTTCGCCCCGGAGATTGCCCGCTCGCTGATCGGCAACATCTTTGAGGCTGCCAACGGAGACAGTATTTATCGCGGCGCCTCGTTCTGGGCCAACCAATTGGGGCAGCAGGTCGCCAGTTCTAACGTGACGGTCATCGACGACGGCACGATACCCGGCCTTTTTGGAACCTCGCCGTTCGATGGAGAAGGTTTGCCCACGCGGCGAACTGTCATTGTCGAAGATGGCATCTTGAAGAACTACCTGCTCAACACCTACACCGCGCGCAAACTCAACATGCAGAGCACCGCAAATGCTTCGCGCGGGCTGGCCGGCACTCCCGGCATCGGCGCCGGCAACCTCTTCCTGCAGAAGGGCACGGTTTCGCCGCAACAGCTGCTCGCCGATATCAAGGTGGGCTTCTATGTCACGGAGCTGATGGGATTCGGCGTCAACATGGTGACCGGCGACTACTCCCGTGGCGCTGCCGGTCTCTGGATCGAAAATGGGGAGCTGACCTTCGCCGTGGAGGAGGTCACCATTGCCGGCAACCTGAAGGAGATGCTTAACAACATCACCGCCATCGCCGACGACCTGGAATTTCGCGGGTCGGTTGCCTCACCCACCCTGCGCATCGACGGAATGACCATCGCCGGGGAATAATCATTGCGCCGGGCTCAGACTGCCCGGTGAGTGAGTCTTCCGGGGGCCTATGAGAGCCGGTCTAGCCAACACCATCCGCTTCGATCCGGCTGATCCCCGCGCCAGCCTGGGCGGCCTCCCTGAGGCTCCCGCGGTGTTCGCGCTGTGCGCGGCCGATCCCGCGGCCGAGCCTTACCTGAGCAAGACGCCCAACCTGCGCCGCCGTTTGATGCGCTTTCTGCGCGGACCCCAAACTGCCGAGGGGCAAAGCGAACCGCCGCGGACCAAGCGCCTGCAACTCGCCCACATGGTCGACCAGATTGAGTACACGGTCACCGGCTCCGAGTTCGAGTCCTCGTTGTGCCTCTACCAGGCGTCGCTGCGCGCCTTTGGTGATCGGGCAAAAAAGCGCCTGCGCCTGCGCCCTCCGATCTTTTTGCGGATGTCGGTCGACAACCCGTACCCGCGGGTTTACGTGACGGCCAAGATCAGCAAGACAGCGGCCAACGCGCTTTTTGGTCCGTTCCCCTCGCGAGCGGCGGCCGAGCGATACGCGGATGAGATGCTGAACCTGTTTCTCTTGCGCCGCTGTACCGAAGACCTGAACCCCGATCCGGCCTTTCCCGGCTGTATATATTCCGAGATGAAGATGTGCCTTGCCCCTTGCTACAAGGGCTGCTCTGACGAGCGCTACCGGCAGGAGTCGGCGGATGTGCTTGCATTTCTCTCCACCCGAGGCGCTTCCATGCTGGCCAAGCTGGAGGGTGAGCGCAACGCTGCGTCGGAGGCGATGGAATTTGAACAGGCGGCCGCCATCCATCAGCGGATGCAGAAGGTTCAGACCGTAGCTCACTTGGCCAGCGAGGCAGTGGGTCCCCTGGCGCAACTCTCCGGCATCCTGGTGCAGCCGTCGGCTGAGCTGGACCACGTCGCGCTCTTCGCCCTGCGCAGGGGAGTGTGGAATGGGCCCGTACTCTATTCGATCCTTGGCATGCGGCTGGCGAATGAGCGATCGGGATCGAGTTCTCTCTTCGCTCATCCAATCGCGCTGGAGCCTGTTCCCCTGGAGGGTACGCCGGTCGTAGCCGCGAAAGATCTGCTGGAGGCGCGGCTGGAGGAGGCGTTGTCGACGCTGGCTCAGTCGGCCCCGAAATCTGTATCTGCGCAGACGCTCTCGGACCACGTGGCGCTCTTCACGCAATGGTTTTACCGGCCTGCTGCGCGTTCGACTGGGGAGATGGTCTTCGCTGGAGCGGATGGAGAGGTGGCGCGCAAACCACTGCTGCGCGCTATCTCCCGTGTCGCCGCGAAAGCGAATAGCGCCAACCCCGAAGAACTGGCCAAGCCCCCGATCCAATGGCACGCGTAGGGTTGGACTTCAAACGATATGCGAGAACGCGAAAAACAAACCCCAAATCTGAGCCAGGCCCGGAGGGCCGGGGGCCAAACGTCAGCCCAGCCCGGAAGGGCTGGGACATGGATATCCAAGGTTGCAGAGCGCCGGAGGCGCGGCACTCCCTTCATCCGAACACGTATTTGGGATCGTAGGGGATTCCGGCCTTTTTCAATAGCGACACGAACTCCTGCTCAAAAGTCATCTTCTTGTGGTGCTCGCGCTGACCCTGTATGTACGCGGTGGCCTTGTCGAGCTGTGAAGAACTTACGCTGAAGGCGGCATATCCGTTCTGCCACTGGAAGTTGACGCTCTGCTCATGCAAGAAGCGCGACGAGTTTGACTTGAACGTGTTGATTGCCGATGCCAACGACATTGTTGCGGGCAGCAGAAAGAGGAGATGACTGTGGTTCGGCATTCCTCCCGCAGACAAAAGCGGGATCTCATGCTTGCGCGCCACTGAAGCAAGAAAGGAATAGAGGCGATTCTCGAAGTCCTGTGGGATTAGATTCTGTCTGTCTTTGGTGCTGTAGATCGCGTGCACGTAACAGTTGGTGTAGGAATGGCTCATGTGCTTCAGCGGTTCGCGGGTCAGGATAACAGTCTCGTGCCGCGCCTACGGCGCTCGGGGCATGTCCGGATTGTGTCCCAGCCCTTCTCCGGATTTCCTGCACGGGGCGCCACCAAGATCCGCGTGTGCGGCTTTCATTAAGGAAAGCCGCATGAAGTGCACCAACGCCAGCAAGGTCCACAGGAAATCCGGATTCCGGGCTGGGCTGACGTTTGGCTCCCGGCCCTCCGGGCCTGGCTCAGATTTGCGATTTGCCCTTCGCGTTCGCACGCATCGCTCTACTCTGCCCTAAGCTTGTCCCAGCCCTTCCACGCTGGGCTGACATTTGGCTACCAGGCCTACGGACCTGGCTCCCATTCACGTGAATTTCGCGCTCTTACCCATCGTTTGAAACCTCCTGCTACACTGGGGCTCTGGAGGGGTAACCATGGTTGAATTAGTGCCATCCATCCTCTCTGCCGACTTCTCGAAGCTGGCCTTGGAAATCGAGGCCGCCGAGCGCGGTGGCGGCTCTGTTATCCATATCGACATCATGGACGGCCACTTCGTCCCCAATCTCACCATGGGGCCTCCCGTGGTCAAATCTCTGCGCAAAGTGACCAGCCTGCCGCTCGATTGTCATCTGATGATCGAGAATCCCGATGACTTCATCGCCGAGTTCGCAGAGGCCGGGGCCAACTGGATCGGCGTCCACTACGAGGCCTGCCGTCACCTGCACCGCACCCTGGAATTGATCGCCCAGCACGGCATGGAACCCGCCGTGGTCATCAATCCGGCTACCCGGGTCGATTTTCTGGTCGAAATCCTGCCCATGGTTCACCATGTGCTCGTCATGAGCGTTAATCCTGGCTTTGGCGGCCAGAAATTCATTCACTTCTCCCTGGACAAGATCAGACAACTGGTCGGATTGCGGGCCGAACTTGATCTCAATTTCAGGATCGAGGTCGACGGGGGCGTTGCTCACGAAACCATCGCATCGGTTGTCGAAGCGGGAGCCGACCTGCTGGTCGCCGGAAGCGCCGTTTTTGACTCCGGACACCCCGAAAAGGAAGCCCGAACCCTGCTGAACCTGGCGCTCGAGGCAGAACAACGCCGCCAGGGCCAAAATTTCCATTCCGAGCGGGCTGCCGCCATTTAACAAACATTAGATAATGTTTATGATTAGCTAGTATGGACGGGCAGTGGCAGGGCACCACTGCTAGTTAAGATTTCGGCTCCCTGGCCGAGTGCCTGCCCTTGAGGTGCTATGCAGCGTTTCCTTTTCCGGCTATTCACCCTGTGTCTACTTTGCGCTCTTCCCGCGACCGCTCAGTTCGGCATCTTCAAGCCTTCCAAACCGGCGACGAAGCCGACGCCGGACAACCCGCTCGCCGGTCATGCGTCCAAGCAGCCGGATAAGGAGCTCTTCGACAAGGCCATGGTGGCCATGAGGAAGGGCAAGTTTGACGTCGCCCGGCTTGACCTGCAGACACTGCTGAATACCTATCCCGAATCCGAATACCAGATGCGCGCCAAGCTGGCCGTCGGCGATACCTGGTTCAAGGAAGGGGGCACCGCCGCGCTGACCCAGGCGGAGGCTGAATACAAGGACTTCATCACCTTCTTTCCCAACCAGCCGGAAGCCGCCGAAGCGCAGATGAAGGTCGCCGACATCTACTACATGCAGATGGAGAAGCCCGACCGCGACCCCAAGAATGCCGAGCAAGCCGAGGCGGAATACCGCACCATGATCCAGCAGTTTCCCGATTCGACCTTTGTGCCTCGGGCCAAGCAGCGGCTGCGAGAAGTGCAGGAAGTGCTGGCCGAGCGCGAGTACCAGGTCGGGTCTTTCTATGCCACGCACGAAAACTGGGCAGCGACCATTGCCCGCCTGCAAACCGTTACCGACAGCTACCCTCTCTACAGTCATAGCGACCTGGCGCTGATCGGGCTGGGAGACGCCTATGCGGCCGAAGCCCGCTACGTTCAGGGCCTCGCCCAGATCAATCCCAAGGCCAAGCAGGAGCTCATGAAGGCCTACGATGACCAGGCCGCGGATGCCTACTCCCGCGTGGTCACGCACTACTCCATGGCCCCGCACGTGGAAGACGCCCGGGAACGCCTGATCGCGCTCAATCGCACGGTGCCCGAGCCTACCAAAGAAGAACTCGCGGATAGTGAAGCCGAAGAGCAGAGCCGTACGGGTATCACGTTCAAGGATCGTGCGCTCTTGCTGGTAAAGCGCGGCCCGGTCACAGTGAATGCTGCGCGTATCGGCGAGCCCACCCTAACCGACCCTCCGGCGATCACGGCGCCTCAAGTACATCAGCATGACGCGGCGCTGTTCAATGCGGCTCTCAAGAATCAGCCGCTACCCGCAGCGCCCGCGCTGGGGCCGCCGGCTGCTACCGCGGTGGCTGCTGGAGCTGCCCCCGAGGCCGAACCCGCCGCCGGCTCAACCCTCCAATTGGAGAATGTGCCCTCCGCGGATAGCGGCGCACCGTCCGGCGGAGGAGCAGCTATCGGAGCAAGCATTGTGAGCACGGGTGAAGGCACCACGGGCGCGACCCCGGCACAATCCGGACCGCCCACATCTGCTCCGCCCACATCTGCACCGGCCGCGTCGGGTGCGGTGCCCGGGCCTGCTCTAGTAGGCGCGCCGGTCACGGCGGAAGGCGCGGCTGCAGCCGCTGACGCAGCCGGCGTGCCCGGCGCGCAGAACGCTGGTGGATTGGCGACGGTCAAACCGACCAACAACGAGCCCCTGCCTGCAATAGAGAAGCCGGCAGAGGCTCCGGCACAGACCAACGATGTGAAAAGCGGGGGCGCTGCTCAGGTGCAGACCGGCACCGATGCTGGTGCTACCAACGCCAAATCCAAGAAGAAGACGCCGGCGCCCAAGTATGATTCAAGCGACGAGTCTTCCAGCAAACATAAGAAAAAGAAGGGCCTGGACAAGCTCAACCCATTCTAGGAACTCCCCTTCTCCCTCAAGGGCCGAAGCCCCGTCTAATGATGCAGGGGTACGGGCTGGTCCGGACTTCCTTGTAATAGGAAACCCGGACCGCCTGTACCCCTGCACTGATGTTGAAAGAAAACCCCCATGCCTCGTGACCTGCCCAAAGCCTACGACCCGGCTGCCATCGAAGATCGTTGGGCAGCCTACTGGGTCGAAGAGAATCTCTTTTCCGTGCCTCATACGGAAGCCGCCTCTTCTGCGCCCATCTTCACCATGTTGCTGCCCCCACCGAACGTCACTGGGCGGCTGCACATGGGGCACATGCTGGAACACACCGAGATGGATATCCTCACGCGCTGGCGCCGCATGTGCGGGGACCTGGCTCTCTGGATTCCAGGCACCGATCATGCCGGCATAGCTACCCAGCTGATGGTCGAACGCCAGCTCGCCGAAGAGCACAAAACGCGCCAGCAGCTGGGTCGCGAAGCCTTTGTCGAACGGGTGTGGCAATGGAAGCAGCATTATGGCGCCGCCATCCTCGACCAGATGCGCCGGCTGGGAACCAGTGTCGACTGGTCGCGCGAGTACTTCACCTTGGACGAGCCCCGCTCCGCAGCGGTTCGCGAGGCTTTCGTCCGCCTCTATGAAGAGGGGCTGATCTATCGCGGAGCGTACATCGTTAACTGGTGCCCGCGCTGCCAGACCGCTATCTCCGACTTGGAGGTGATCCACGAGGAGCAGCAGGGCAAGCTATGGGAGATTCGCTACCCCATCGTGGAAGAACCCGGCTTCGTCACCGTGGCGACTACGCGGCCGGAGACCATGCTGGGCGACGTGGCGGTCGCCGTTCACCCGGACGATGAGCGCTATGCTCACCTGCACGGCAAGAGGCTCCGCCTGCCGCTGACTGGACGCGAGATCCCCGTCGTAGCCGACAGCTGGGTGAGCCGTGAGTTCGGTACCGGAGCAGTTAAGGTGACGCCTGCGCACGACCCTAACGATTTTGCCCTCGGGCAACGACAGGGCCTGCCTTCGATCAGCGTCATGGACGAGACGGCGCACATGAGTGCCGCGGCCGGCGCGTATGCCGGTCTCGATCGCTACAAAGCGCGGCAGCGGGTTCTGGAAGATCTGGAAGCGCAAGGGTTGTTGGCAGGGGCGCGCGACCACGTAAACTCCATCGGCAAGTGCGACCGCTGCAGGACCGTGGTCGAGCCTCTGCTCTCGACGCAATGGTTTATCCGGATTCAGCCGCTGGCCGACACGGCGATTGCCGCGGTGGAGCGAGGTTTTATCCGCTTTACGCCCGAACAATACTCGAAGACGTACTTCGAGTGGATGCGCAACATTCACGACTGGTGCATCTCGCGCCAGCTGTGGTGGGGCCATCGCATTCCGGCCTGGCATTGCGCTGCCTGCGGCAAAATTACCGTGGCCCGCACCACTCCCGAGGTCTGCGCCCACTGTGGGAGCGATCGCATCGAGCAGGAGAAGGATGTGCTCGACACCTGGTTCTCCTCCGGACTGCTGCCCTGTTCCTCGTTGGGCTGGCCGGAGCACCCGCCGGACCTCGACTCCTTTTATCCCATGCGGTTGCTGGTCACCGGCTTCGACATCCTGTTCTTCTGGGTTGCCCGCATGATCATGCTGGGCTGCCACTTCATGCTCGAAGAACCGCTGGCCGATGGCACCAAGCGTACCCTCAAGGACGCGGTTCCTTTTCGCGAGGTATACATCCATGCGCTGGTACGCGATGCGGACCGGCAGAAGATGTCGAAGACCAAGGGCAACGTAATGGACCCCATCCAGGTGGTGGAACGCTTCGGAACCGATGCGGTGCGATTCACGTTGGCCGCGATGGCCGCGCCTGGTACAGACATCGCTTTCAGCGAAGAGCGCACCGACGGCTATCGCGCCTTCGCCAACAAAATCTGGAATGCCGCGCGGTTCATCTTCATGCAAATGGAGCGGGCCGCGGAGGCCGGTATCGTCGTCGATTTGGGCCATCCTCTGCCCGTTGCGGGGCACCAGGACGACGGCCATATGCCGCTCGAATCCGTCTGGATCATCTCCCGGCTGTTGGGCACCTCGGGCGAGGTTAACCAGGCGCTGAAGGAGTATCGCTTCCACGAGGCGGCCAATACCCTCTACAGCTTTTTCTGGGGCGATTTCTGCGACTGGTATCTTGAGATCGTTAAGCTACGTCTCGACTACACCGGCCCAAGCGCTCCGGCGCATGCGGCGCTGGGCACGCTGGTGGGCGTTTTTGAGCGAGCCCTGCGGCTGCTGTCTCCCTTCATGCCTTTTCTCTGCGAGGAGATCTGGCATGCTCTGTATGAGAATCATCCTCCCCGCAAGTCCATCGCACTGACCGGCTACCCTCAGAACCCGAATGGAACTTCGATCGGGTTCGCCGAGGACCAGATGAAGCGGCTACAGGAGTTGATCGTTGCGGTACGCGATATGCGGCGACAGCTGGGAGTGGAAGAGAAGGCCTTGGTACCCATACGGCTCCGGGTCGCGCCGGAAGAGCGTGGCGCTATCGAACAGAACCATGACATCGTGGGCCGCCTGGCCAAAGTGTCGGCCATTGAGTTTGTCGACTCCATGCCGGAAGGAGCCGGCGTGCGGTCCGCTCCAGGATTCGATGTAGCCGTCATCTATGAGCGTACGATCGATGTTGCGGCGGAGTGTGAACGCCTGACGAAAGAGTTGGCACGTTTTGAGAAGGAAATATCCAATGCCGATCGCCAGCTGGCAAATGAGGGCTTCCTCGCCAAAGCTCCGGCGAACGTGGTAGAAGGACTGCGCCGCCGCGCCGCCGAGTTGAGCGTGCTGATTCCCAAGACCCGCAGTGCGATCGAGAGCCTCGACTGCGACCAAGAGCGGCTGGTTCACTAAGGAAGGCCCATGGATTGGAAGAGTAGACGCGTTGAGGCCACCCTGGAACAGGCGTTGGTAGAAGACCGTGCGATCAACGACGTCACTACGGCCATGACCATCGAACCTGGGCTGCGGGCGTCGGGTACGGTCTTCGCCAGGCAGGATTGCGTGATCTCGGGCTTAGGGTGTATCCCCCGCTTTCTGGATATCTTCCTCCGGCTCGATAAGAGAACCTCGAGCCGTTTTGAGGTCATTAACCACCCTGAGATGTTCGACGGCGTCCGGGTCAAGAAGGGTCAGGCCGTGGCTGTGATTCGGAGCAATGCCCGCGTCATTCTGGCTTGCGAACGCGTCATCCTGAATCTGATGCAGCGGATGAGCGGCATCTCCACCTGCACCAGGGAGTACGTGGACGCCGTAGCCGGCACCAAAGCCAAGGTGTTGGACACGCGCAAGACAGTTCCCGGCCTTCGCGTGCTGGACAAATACGCTGTCCGTTGCGGCGGTGGCGAGAGCCATCGAATCGATCTTTCCGACGGCATTCTGATCAAGAGCAATCACATTGCGCTTGGCGGGGGCATTCCCAAGGTACTGGCCCGCGCCTTTGCCGCGCGAACGCCGGGCCAGACGGTGCAGTGCGAGACTCGCAACCTGGCGGAGCTGGAGCAGGCTCTGGATGGCGGCGCGGAGTCGCTATTGTTGGACAACATGTCCCAGGCCGAGACCAAGAAGGCGGTCGCCATGGTGCGCGCTCGCGGTCTTACCATCCCTCTCGAAGCTTCGGGCGGCATTATCACGCTTGAAAATATCCGCAAGTACGCGCTTGCCGGGGTCGATTTCATTTCGGTGGGCGCCCTGACGCAATCCGCCCCTGCGGTTGAGCTAAGCATGCGGGTAACCACGGATATTTTCTAAACTCTCTCGTTGCTACGGATTGAATTCTTAGACCTGTGACCAATCCCGCCCAGGAAGACGCTTACGATGTGTCCGCGATCAACCAGGCGCTTGCCGGGACGCCGTTCGCAGGCAACATTCGCTACTTCCCTTCTATCCACTCCACCAATGTGCTGGCAATGCGTGAGGCCGACGAGGGCGCTCCGGAAGGCATGGTTTACCTGGCCGACGAGCAGACCGCGGGACGCGGCCGCGGTGCCCATAGCTGGCACTCCGCTCAGGGTGCCGGCCTCTACGTCAGCGTCCTTCTGCGTCCGAGGGTAGCGCCGGCCGATATCCTTTGGCTTTCGCTGGCCGCAGGCCTCGCAGTGCGTGAGGCAGTGCGCCAGGTTACTTCGCTCGAAGCCGATATTCGCTGGCCCAACGACCTGCTCTTCGGCAAGAAAAAGTTCTGTGGCATTCTCACCGAACTAAACGCTGAGGTAACGCGCGTGCGCCATGCCGTGGTGGGCATTGGCATCAACGTGCACCAGGAGAGCTTTCCCGGCGAGCTGGCGCTCAATGCCGGCTCCCTGCGCAGCGAAACCGGGAGATCGTGGGCACGGCAGGATCTTCTGATCGCTTTGCTACAATCGCTCTACCAGCAGGCGCAAGCGCTCAGTGCGGATGCAACCGATGCGGCCTTGAACATCCTCAGCCGACTGGAAAGTGCTTCCTCCTGGATTCGCGGCAGGCCGGTGCATGTGGACGAGGGCCCAGGCTACTCCGGAGTCACTGCGGGCCTTGACGCGCGCGGATTTCTTCAGGTGCGCACCACCCAAGGCCTCCGCACAGTACGCTCCGGTGGCGTCCGGGATGAATGACGGGAACCCTATGCTGCTCACCCTCGACGTAGGCAACACCAACACCGTCCTCGGGCTTTACCGCCTAGCCTCCGATGAGTTGATCACCCACTGGCGCGTCAGCACCCTCCGCACCCAAACGGCCGATGAATATGGCGTGCTCTTTCTCAATCTTTTCGCCATGCGGAAGGTGGAAGCCACCGAGGTATCGGCCATCATCATCTCTTCCGTGGTGCCGCCGCTCGAGTCCACTCTGCGCCAGGTGTGCGAGCGATACTTCAACCTGAAGCCGATGTTTGTGGAACCCGGCATCAAGACCGGAATGCCCATCCTGGTCGATAACCCGGCGGAGTTGGGCGCCGACCGGCTGGTCAATGGCGTGGCGGCCTTTGCGCGCTATGGCGGTCCGTGTATCGTGGTCGACTTCGGCACCGCCACGACCTTCGACGTGATCTCGCCCAAGGGGGAATACCTGGGCGGGGTGATTGCTCCGGGACTCGCGATTTCAGCCGAGGCGCTCTTTGCGCGCGCCGCAAGGCTCTCCCGGGTAGACGTGAAAAAGCCGGCCAAAGTGGTCGGCACCAATACCGTGGCCCACATACAGAGCGGCTTGTACTACGGCTACATCGGGCTGGTGGATGGCATCCTGGAGCGCATGCTCAACGAGACCCGTGGCCCGGACTCGCCGGCGCCAAAGATCATCGCCACCGGCGGCCTCGCCCGTCTCATCGTCGATGATTCAAGGTTCATCGATACGATCGATGACATGCTCACGCTCGACGGGCTGCGCCTGATCTACGAACGCAACCGCGTGGCCAAGGTCAAGCACAGCCACAGCGAAGCAGCCGGAAAGCACGCCTGACGCAGTCGTGCAAAATTACTTCAACTACTTTACTGAGATTGAAGAACACTTCCAGCGCCGCCGCGGCTCGCTGCTTCTGCTTTCCACCATTGACTGGGCGCTGATCGAAACCTGGCGCGAGGCCGGTATCCCGCTGGCGGCTGTGATCAAGGGCATCGACACCGCCTTCGACAAATACGATGCCCGCAAAAACAAAGCCCGCGTACGGCGAGTGAACGGTCTGGCTTACTGTGCCCAGGAAGTGATCTCAGCAGTGGAAGAGATGAAGGAGGCCGCAGTCGGAGCCGCGCCTGCCCGGCCAAGCCCCGCGGAGGGCTTTGAACAGGAACGGATCGCGGCCCATCTGGAAGCAGCAGCAGAGCAGCTCCGCGCTGCGCCGCGTGTTGGATCAATCACCGAGATCGCCGACCGCCTGGAGGCAATAGCGGGTGAGGTGAGAGCCACACTGCCCCACCTGGAAGAGCTGGAGCAGTCCCTTACCGTGCTCGAAGAAAAACTCTTCGCGATCCTTCTTACCAGCACTCCGGAAGATGTGTTGCTGGCGCTGCGTCAACAGGCCCTTGCCGAACTGGCTCCTTACCGCAGTCGCATGCCCGCGATGCAGATACGCCAGGTGGAACAGCAATTCCTCCACAAGCGGCTGCTGGAAAAATTCAGTTTGCCCCGGCTCAGCCTGTTCTATATGAGCCAGGCATGAAGCTGCGCATCGAAAAGGCGGTCTATGGCGGGGACGGCCTGGCGCGCATTCCTGCGGACCAGACCGCATCCGCCGGCAAGACAGTCTTTGTTCCTGGAACACTGCCCGGTGAACTGGTGGAAGCGAGCATCGCGACGGACCGCCGCAGCTTCTCTACCGGCGAACTCGATGCCATCCTCGAACCCTCCCCGGAGCGGATCGTAGCCGGCTGCGAATATGTTCCCCGCTGTGGCGGCTGCCAGTATCAGCACGCCAGCGTTCAATACCAGTTACAGATGAAGCTCGACATTCTCAAGGAGACGCTGGCGCGAGCGCACGTCCCTGTCCCAGGCGAGATTGGGAGTCTGACTGGGCCGCCCTGGGGCTATCGCAACCGGATCCGCCTGCACGTGGTGAAGCAGACCGGCATCGGCTTGGGCTATCGCCGGCGCGGATCACACGACCTGCTGCCGGTAACCCACTGTCCGATCGCCGCTCCCGTTCTTGAACAGGCGGTCTCCGCGGTCACCCGCGCAGATGCCGGCCTCGAGAGCCTCTGCGATGAGATCGAATTCTTCACCAACAGCGAGCAGGACCAGTTGCTCGTCTCTCTTTGGCCCGGACCCCGCCAGAATCGACAAGCGGCTCGCTTGCTTGAGCGGGACCTCGATGCATTCGCTGAACAGCTGCATGCGCAGCTACCCGTACTCACCGGAGTGGGCCTTTCTAGAGAGGGCGAGATCATGCATTGGGGAGAGCGCTCTCTCACCTACACGGTATCCGGACATCCCTACCAGGCTAGCCTTGGCGGCTTCTTCCAGGTCAATCGCTTTCTGCTGCCCGGGTTACTGCAGCTGGCGGTGGAGAACAGCGCTGGTGAAAAGCGATCGGGCCGCTTGGCCTGGGATCTCTATTCCGGCGCCGGGCTGTTTGCACGGGCGCTCGACTTTGAAAACGTAACCGCGGTAGAATCCGCTGGATTTTCGGCTGACGATCTGAAGCATAACCTCGCACGCAAGGCACACCGGGTTGTCCGTTCCAGCACACTCGACTTTCTGCGCAGCCAGAGCCGCGGCCCGGCGCGGGCGAGGCCCGAACTTATATTGCTCGACCCGCCCCGGGCCGGGCTGGGTAAGGAGATTTGCACTCACCTGGGGAGTATCGCCGCGGGCGCCATCGTCTATATCTCCTGCGATCCGGCGACGCTCGCTCGTGATTTACAGTTACTGTTACAATATAAGTACACCATCGAGACGATTCACCTGGTGGATCTTTTTCCACAAACCTTCCACATGGAAACTGTAACTTTCATGAAGCGTAATTAATGTGTTCTAACCATAAAGTGCGTGGGATCATTGGCCTGAACAGCAGGTCCCTCCACTACGCTACGCTCCGGTCCCACGGCAAGCCGGGGCAGGCGGGATGACAATTCTGTTTGGGCACCAAAATTTTAGTACCCAAACCAGAATTGTCATCCCGCCTGCCCCGGCTTGCCGTGGGACCGGAGCGTAGCGTAGTGGAGGGACCTGCTGTTTCCAACGACCTTCGGGTGAGGAGAAGCGGTGGTCAGCACTCGAGCCCTCGAAGAGCTTTCCTTCGCCACCGCGCCCGCCCTCTACGCCGCCTTGTGGCTTTCCGCCGGCATCCTTCTGGCGCAGGGCAACTGGGTCGCTCCTGGCGTACTGATCGTCGGCACTTTGTTGCTCACTCTTCTGTCCGTGCTGGCTGCGCGCAGGGCCCTCCGCGTCGCCCTCTTACCCTTGGCCTGCACCTGGCTTCTGCTGGGCATATTGCTCAGCGAGATCGAGCCCGCTCCGGACCCACAGACACAACTTGGCCTGATAGCGGACGCTGGTGGCGCTACTACCATCGACGGTGAAGTTATCCGCACCACGCCCATCCGCCTCACGCAATCCACTTCGCCGTTCGGAACCAAAACCAGAGAAGAGCAGAGTGAGAGCCTGGACCTGCGTCTCACTTCTGCGGATGGCCGCCCGGTGGCAGGTGGGCTGCGGGCTACTCTCTACGGCCCTGCAGATCAAGCATTCCCATCGATCCACTGCGGTGACCAGATCCACTCCCTGATCGCTATGCATCTGCCTGAGCGCTATCTCGACCCCGGGGTGTGGGATGCCACCGCTTGGTTGCGCCAGCAGGGCATCGGCGTGGTGGGTTCGCTCAAAGCCTCCGGCCTAACGCTCATCCACGGGCCCGGAAAGGGGAGCTTTTCCTGCTGGCTGCATTCCGTGCAGCAGGCCGGCAGCCAGCGCATGATCGATTTCGCCGGCTCCAGTACGGAGTCGCGCCTACCCCGGTGGTTGCTGCTCAGCCACCAGGATGCGGGCATGCTGAGCGCCATGATCCTCGGCGACCGCACCTACCTGGATCACCAGGCCCGGGTGGGCTTTGAACGCACCGGCTCCTTTCATCTGCTGGTGGTTTCCGGCATGCACCTGGCGATCTTCGCCGGATGCATCTTCGCCTTGGCTGCCTTGCTGCGGCTTCCCCGCTTTTGGTCGACTACGGTGACCATCGCGTGCTCCTTCTGTTACGCACTGCTCGCCGGATTCGGCGAGCCGGTCCAGCGCTCCTTCTGGATGGTGACCCTCTATCTGCTCGCGCGTCTGCTCTTCAGGGAACGCAATAGCCTCAACGCTATCGGCTTTGCGGCCGTCTGCTTGCTCGCCCTGGACCCGCGGTCACTTGCCGGAGCGAGCTTCCAGATGACGCTGCTGTCGGTGCTGATCGTTGCCGGGGTCGCCGTTCCTATCGCCGAGCACACCTTCGGCCCCTACCTGCAGGCGGCGCGGAACCTGGGCCTGGTCGCCATCGACCCTGCCCTGCCCCCCCGGCTGGCGCAGTTTCGCGTTACCTTGCGGCTCATCGCCGATCATCTGCAACCGTTTATTGGCCGCCGTCTTGCCCGGTCGCTGCCCCCAGCCCTCGTCCGTCTCATGCTGCGCATCTCCGAGCTGCTGCTGGTCTCGGCGCTGATCGAACTGGCCATGTCCCTCCCCATGGCCATCTATTTCCACCGGGTCACCGCGCTTGGCTTACCGGTCAATCTGTTGGTGGTGCCGCTGATCGGGCTGGCGCTCCCCTCCGCCCTCATCACTTTTGCCACCCTGCTTCTGTGGCCATCACTGACCATCGTGCCGGCGGCCGTGACTGCGGCTCTGCTGCACGCCATCAACGGAATCGTGCAGCTCTTCAGCACTATGGGTGCGGGGGATATTCGCCTCTCCAGCCCGGGAAGCCTGGCCATCGTTGGCGGCATGCTGCTGATCGGCTTGGCGGTGTGGGCGGCACGCAATAGTCGCTTCCCTGTGCTCGGTCCGGTCGTTGCCTTGGCCTGTTCCGCGGCGTGTGTCTTTTATCCTCGAGCGCTCGCCTACCATCCCGGCGTGCTCGAGGTCACAGCCATCGATGTCGGCCAAGGCGATTCTCTGCTACTCATCTCTCCCGAGGGAAAAACCCTGCTTATCGATGCCGGTGGTCCCACCGGGGGCGCCCAAGCTTCCAATGGCAACTTTGAAATCGGCGAAGATGTCGTCTCCCCTGTCTTGTGGGCCCGCAATATCCGCCGGCTCGATGCCGTCGCGCTCACCCATGCGCACAGCGACCACATGGGTGGCATGACTTCCGTGCTACAAAACTTTCGTCCCCGGGCGCTGTGGGTGGGCAACAATCCGGCTATTCCGGCCTACGAGGCGCTCCTGGCCGAGGCTCACCGGCTCAATATTCCAGTCGAATCCATGGCTGCCGGCGACCACTTCGTCTTCGGCGGAGCGCAGGTCGAAGTACTTGCCCCGGCGCCCGGTTACACCCCTGGGCCTAACGCCAGCAACGACGATTCCCTGGTGCTTCACGTGGCCTATAGGCAAACCTCAGTCCTGCTCGAAGGCGATGCCCAGGCGGCGAGTGAGCAGCGCATGCTGGCTGAGTCCCTTCACTCCGATCTGCTAAAGGTTGGCCACCATGGCAGTAAAACATCGACCACTCCCCGCTTCCTGGCTGCGGTGGAACCCAGCTATGCCGTCGTCTCCGTCGCCCACCACAACCCCTACGGCCATCCCAAAATGGAAACCCTCCGGCGCCTGCAGGACAACCATGTCCGCACCTTCCGCACCGATGCTCTGGGCGCTACTTCCTTCTATCTGGATGGCGTCTCGGTGACGGCACAGCCCTTGGCGGCAAAGTAGTCAGGCCGGGTCCGTAACGAATGATGGGTGCCCCCATTCAAGCCGCATTTTGGCTTGAGTGGGATTCCACGGCTGTCCACCGATCACTCGTCCATGGTCTTCAACACCCCTTACACTCAGGGGTCTAGTCTTGTGGAATCCCACTCAAGCCAAAATGCGGCTTGAATGGGGCACCCATCATTCGTTACGGACCCGGTCGTGAGAAATTCAGACTCCCAAACAGGTCCCCCGTGCCCTCAATGACACCTTTTTGTGTTTCCCTGCCACGGGTTCCGTTATACGATTCGCAACAAAGCAAGGTTCAAAAGATCGGAGGAAGGGTCACACATGGGGTCACGCGAGTCCAGTCGCAACGAAGAATCTTCCCCCCTCACGCTCAGTTCCAGTCAATCCCCCCAATCCGCGCAGGAGAAAACGGAGGAACAGCGCAAGATCCGCCGCCTGCAGATGATGATGGACATGGTCATGTCGGTGATCAGCCAGGATGGGAGCCTTACCGTAGATCAGGCCGCGGAGTTGGTAGCCGACACCAAGAGGGCTGCGCTGGCGATGTTTCCCGATAAAGAACTCGCTTACAACATCATCTACAAACCAAGACTGCAGCGGTTGATGCGCGAACGCTATCGCATTCAATAGGCAAGGCTTACTTTGAAGCCATGCTGACCAGGCGCATGGTGATTGTTCCCCAGAAGAGCCGGGCGCGCATCTGCACCGGCATGTGACGGTCGTCGTCGGTATACCAGATCCAAATATTCCCGCGGTTCTTGACCACGCCGGCATCGGCGATCGGCTGCACCCGGATGGTTTGAAACGTTCCCGCCAAGGTCACTATCTGCTCCTTTGCCTCGGCCTTCATGGTCACATCGACCACCCGCATGGCGTCGGCTACCGGCATGTGGAACATCCCTCCCGGTTGCAGCGGCTGCGAGCCACCATAGAAAATGGCGGACATCAGGTCCGTCACACAGGGAGGAATCGGTGATTCCTGATGCTTGCTGGTTCCCGTAACCAGATTCTTCTCATCCAGAACCTGCTTGCCTTCGCTCGACAGGAATCGCAGCGTGCTGACCAGTTGCCGCCTGCCCTCCTGGAGCTGCTTGGCAAAGCTGGTGGAACAACCGGTGGTGCGATTGAAGTTCGACTCAAAGCGATCATTCACCCGAAAAAGCAGGTTCACGGCGCCGATCGACTCGCCGGTGGCGACAACGTGCTGCAACCCTCCCACTTGCTCCAGATGGAAAGTCGCAGTACCCGCGGGGAAGACGCGCCAATCCACCGCATAGGTGAGCGTTTGTTTGGTCGGGAAAGCGAAATTTGCTGCCGGGGGAAGTAAGGGAGGAAGCGTCTGCGGGACGGCGATCAAAGCCGCGCAGACAAATGCCATGGACGCGACAAGTCTTGGATACCGTATCACCGTCAATTCACTCCAGCCCATCAATGGCGCAGCCACAGCGTGGCCGCCAGTACAGCGTAAACGGCACAGGCGCCTAAGAGTGAATTGTATTCGCGGTGTTGGCGGTAGAGTGCCCCAGAGAAGCTACCCTCTCCGGGCATCCGAGCAGGGGTAAGCCGCGGCAACAGCCGGGGCACGCGTTGGGAGTAGCCGGCAAAGGCGGGAAAGGTAGCGCGCAGAAACTGTTCCTCGGAGTAGATGGTGGGAACATAAATAATGGCAAAGAGGACCGCCAGCAGCACCGTGATCCACAGGCTGCGGGAGGCGGCGGCAAAACCGAAGGCCATCAGGACTGAGCCAAGGTATAAGGGATTGCGGGTGTACGCGTAAGGGCCGGTCATGGTCAATTCGGCGTTTTTCTTCACGTACCCCGATGCATAACCGCGCAAGAGGAGCCCGGGCACGACCAACAGCAGGCTCCATGCCAGCGACACTGCGCTCGGCCGAGCTCTCCACAGGTAAAAGGCGGCAAAGAGGAACCCCATAGGCACGCGAATACGCCGCGCCACCCGGCTCCAGCTACTTAGCACTGTTGTTCCAGCAGATATTTCGCCGCCTCCACAACGTGCTGCGGAGTAATGGTCAGCAATCCGGCCTCCGGCTCAGCATGCCGGGAGTGGTCGCGCTTGCTCTTCGGGTGCCGTAAGACCCGGAACGGCACTCCAAAGGGCCCGTTTCGTTTTGGATCAGTAGGACCATAGATACCAACCACTGGCTTGCCCAGAGCGCAGGCGAGGTGCAGTGGGCCCGTGTCGCCGGCGATAACCAGCCCGACCCGGCGGATCAGAGCGATCAGCCGCTCCAAACTTGAGTCTGGCGTCGTAAACTCCGGCGCCCGGGCAACCTCCCCGCTGGCGCGCACTACCTCGGCAGCGATTCCCTGCTCGTTCGGACCGGCGTTGACCAGCACCGTGAAGCCTTGTGCGTGCAGTTCCGCAGCCACCGCTCCGTAACGCTCGGCGGGCCATCTCTTCGCCCCCCAGCCCGCACCTGGGCTCAGCAGGACCACGCGCCCGACAGCTCCACGCAGCACTCCATCGGCCCACTGTTCTGCTTCGCGGTTGACCGGAAGCGGGGGAAGAATCGGAAAAAACGGTTCCCCAGCCGCCGCGGCACAGACTTCGACTGCCTGCTCGATCACATGCACGCCGTGGGTCGGCACCCGCTCGTTAAAAAGCCACCGTGCGGGCCACTCGCGCGGCTGGTCTTCTCCGATCATCCTTGGGGCGCCGGCCAGCCGCCCGGCGAGCGCTGAACGCACTGCACCCTGCAGATCGATACACAGATCATAGTTTTCAGCCCGCAGTTCGTGGCGCAAAGCGGCGATCTCTCGCAGCGTCTCTCCTCGCAGGGGAGCGCGAGCCCATTCCTTGGCTTTTACCAGGTGCGTGCGATCCACGAGCGGCATTTCGCCGCCTTCTCCACAGAGAAGAGTGCGCCAGCGAGGCTCAACCGCCCAACCCAGATACCACTTAGGATGGGCCCTCCGCAGAGCAGCAACCGCCGGTAGGGCATGCAGAATATCGCCCATCGCGCCCAGCCGCACAATCAGGACGCGGGTTTGCTCTGATTGCTGTGACAATGGGTCGATTTTCTCATAACTCTGACGTCACTTGACCTCCCTCCGCTCCGCTACGCTCCGGTCGGGATGACAATTTTGGAGGAGAGCTGGGCGCGCACCGCATCTTCGTCTTCCATCTCGACCACAAGCGACGCAATACGCAGCGGCGCGACCGCACTCAGCCGCCGGCGCATGTCGGTGTCCAGCTTCACTTCGTCCTTGGCCGTAGTTACAAATGCGTCACATCGATGACGCCGGCCCAGTTCGGCCAAGCGGTCGATGTCCGCTGCGGAATAGCGATGGTGATCGCGGAAGCTCTTCTGCTCCACTACCTCAACACGGGCCGCAGCGAGTGCCGCATAAAATTCCGTGGGGCGGGCTATCGCGCAGAAGGCCAGCACACGCTCGGCAGGGCTCAAGTTTTGCAGCGTCCGCCGGACCCGCCAGAAGCGGCATTCCTTCCCCACATTGACACGAAGCGTAGACTCCAGCTCCGCATCCTCCTGGCGCAGCACAATCACGTCGGCGCGCTCGAGCGAAGACAGGGGCTCGCGCAGCCGCCCCGCAGGCAGCAGCCGGTCATGCAAATCGCTGCGGTGCATGACCACAATGTCCACGTCGCGGGCCAGTTGGCGATGCTGAAATCCATCGTCTAACAGGTGAACGCGGCGGCCTTCTCCTTTCAGTTCGGCCTCCGCCAGCAGGCCGGCTTGGTACCGGCTGGCCCCGACGTAAACCGGCACCCCTGCTGCACGCGCGATGAGCAGGGGCTCATCCCCGAAACGCTTCTCATCCCCCGCGCTGTCGACGCGCTCAATCTCCTTGCTTGATCGCCCATAGCCGCGCGACAAAACGTCGGGACGAAAACCGTCGCGCTCTAGCAGCCGCGCCAGGCAGATCACCAACGGCGTCTTGCCGGCGCCGCCCACAGAAAGGTTGCCGATACTCACCACGGGCCAGCGCAGCCGCTGCGCCGCCATGCGGTCAAAGCGCGCGTTTCTGGCCCGCACCAGCGACGCGTATACCCACCCGAAGCCCGCCAGCACCGGGGTCACGAGGTTTGCTGCTGGGGCAGCAAGCCCAGCAGGGCGGTGATCGCCCGTTGGGTTGCCCCAGATTGATGATGGAAGACCTCGAGCGCTCTCACCCCCAGGATGTTGGCCGCGTCGTCGTCGGTGAGTAGATTTTCCAGAATGGGCACCAATGTTTCGATGGTGGCCAACTTCAGGGCTTCGGCGTAGACCAGGGTGCTGATGATGGCGCGGAAGTTGGGATAGTACGTCCCCATGACCACGGGGACGGCGAATTGTGCCGGCTCCAGGGGATTATGCCCTGGCGCCGTCGGAATCAGGCTGCCACCCACGAAAGCGACCGAGGCCAGCGCATAGACAGACGCCAGCTCGCCGATCGAGTCCAACAGAATCACCGTGCCTGGTTTGATCTTTGCCGGGCGCTTCATCCAGTTAGAACGGCGTACGTTCAGCTGGTTCCGTTTATTCAGCAGCTGGGCGACACGCCCAAAGCGCTCCGTATGCCGCGGGGCAAGAATCATGACGCAGTCGGGAAGGGTCTTGCGCAATTGTTCAAAGGCATCCAACAGGATCTCTTCTTCGCCCTCGAGCGTGCTGCCGCACACCAGCACCCGGGCTCCGCTGGGCAGCCTCTCGCGGAGCGCGGTGGTGATCGCGGCCGGCTCGGCACTGCGTACGTCGAATTTCAGATTGCCCCCAAAAGAGATCCGGCCTGCCGGCGCTCCAATGGCCTTCATCCGTTTCACGTCTTCCTCGCTCTGCGCCAGCACGATGGAGACGCCCGCCAGGATTTCCTTCCATAGGAAACGCAAGCGCAGATAACGCGGCAGAGAGCGGTCGGAGATCCGGCCATTGACTACCGCTACGGGAATCGCAGCGCGGCGGCACGCAGTCAGCAGATTGGGCCAAAACTCCGTCTCCACCAGCACCAGGAGCACGGGATCCAATCTCTTCAGGTAGCGGCCCACAATCCAGGGAAAATCCAGCGGGAAGTAGAAGGTGTGGTCGATGCCGGTACGTTCCCTGGCCAACCTCTGCCCGGTCCGGGTAGTGGTCGAGAGCAGCACGCGATACTGCGGCGCACAGGCGCTCAGCTCGTTGACCAGGCGGCTGGCCGCCAGCACCTCGCCTACTGAAACCGCGTGCACCCAGATAGTCTGCCTGGTGTCCCCTTCTCGTAAACGATCCGGCACCCACCCCAGCCGCTCGCTGAGTCCCTCGCGGTACTTGCCGTGGAAAGCCATGGCCAGCAGATAGTAGGGCAGGCCCAGCGCCAGCACTACCAACAACGCAAAGCTATAGAGGAGGAGCGCCATCGCCGGCCTCTTTACTCGCGACACCTTTACTCGCAACAGCTTTACTCGGCATACAGGGGAAGCTCATAATCGAAGGCGGGAATGCCTCGCCGATTCGTTCTGTCTGCATTGCTTGCCGTTGCGCTGCTCTCGTGTCCGCTGTTGCTCTTTCGGGCCCGCGCCGGCGAACATGCACCGCCTCCCGCGGGAGTGGCGACCAGCTATCCGGCTTTTGACCAGCATCCCAACGAGCAGGTGGCGATCGCCGCCGATCCCTACAACACCAAGGAAAAGGCATCGATCTTCCGTTTCAAATACCTGGAATATGGATTTATGCCCATCCGCATCATTGTTACCAATAACGGGGATAAGCCTATCTCCCTCATCGACGCGCGTATCAACTTCATCACTGCTGCGGGCGATAAGATACCGGCCGCCGAGCCGGAAGACATCCAGCGCCGCATCGGCGGGATAAAGCGCCCCGACGGCGGCTACAAATTGCCCGGCCCGTTGCCCCGCATCGGCAACAAGTCCTCTACCAAGAACAAAGATGTCGACGAGGACTTTCATACCTTTGAGTACTCGGCAGTAGCCGTGGAAGCCCACACTACCCGCGCCGGCTTTCTCTTCTACGATGTGCAAGGGCTCGCCAATCCGCTGGTGGGAGCTAAGCTCAACCTGCGCATGCTGCGCAATTCTGAGGGCAAAGAGCTCTTTTACTTCGAGATCCCCTTTGACAAGTACCTCGCCACCCGGGGCGCCACGGCAGACAACTAAGATCTACTCGTAATAGGTGGCCGTCGTCGCCTCCGTCTCCCAGATAGTGCAGTCCTTTACCACTACCCGGCCGCTGGTCATCTCGCTTAGTTGACGGTTGGTCTCCTCGTAGAAATAACGCGCCAGGTTTTCCGCCGAGGGATTGAGCTCGATGAAAGGTTCGAGGTCATTGAGCATCTGGTGGTCGATGCGTTCGATCACTGGCCGCATCACCTGCTTAAGCAGCTTGAAATCCAGCAGCAACCCGGTTTCGTCCAGTGAGCCGCCGCGCAGCGTAAGACGGACTTTGTAGTTGTGGCCGTGAGGATTCTCACACTTGCCCCGATAGTTGCGTAGGTAATGCCCGGAGGAAAATCCCGATTCGACCGTAACTTCGTACATGGCCTCGATTGCCCTCTGTTGATTGTAGCTGGTACCTATTTGCGGCCCTTATTTGCGGCCTTTGTTGCGGCTGAGCTGGGCCAGGCCTTCGTTCAGCTCCCGCCGCATGCGTTCCTCGCTCCTGCGCTCCACCTGCTCGAACATCGCGGTCAATATCCCTGCGAGTGCGGAAACGAGCGAGGCCAGCAGGAGCCCCAGGCCGATCGTCTTCCACACCGAGCCATTCACCGGCAGGCCAGGCTGCAGGGTGTTGGGTATCAGGCTCATCCCGCAGGAAACAAACGAAAACAGCAGCAGTGAAGCTGCCAGCAAATAGAGGTTCCGGGACATTGCGCCTTTCATACGAAAACCTCACTCGAAGAAGCGTTCCACTTCCGCGATGTCGCGCGTCAGCCGGTAAGGCGGCAGGCTCTCCAGAAAGACCTTTCCATAGCGTTGCCGCTCGATCCGCGGATCGAGCAACACCAGCACGCCCCGGTCTTCGAGAGAGCGGATCAGCCGGCCAAAGCCCTGCTTCAGCGTAATCACCGCCGCCGGCACCTGGTAGTCGAAAAACGGATTGGCTCCGCTGGCCGCAACCGCCCGCATGCGCGCGGAAACGACCGGATCCGTTGGTACCGCGAAGGGCAACCGGTCGACGATCACACAGCTCAATGCCTCGCCTTGCACATCCACCCCCTGCCAGAACGAAGAGGTCCCGAAGAGCACGGCATTGGGAGTGTTGCGGAATTCCTCGAGCAGCGCCTTACGCGGCGCCGTTCCTTGCAGCAGGCACGGATAATCCAACTCCGGCAGCAGGCGCTCGTAGAGATCGCGCATCTGCTGGTAGCTGGTAAAGAGACAGAAGGCACGGCCGCGGGTGATATCGAGCACGCGCCGGATGCTACGCGCCGCCTGTGCGCCAAAGGTGGGCTCGCGCGGGTCCGGCATGCCGGGCGGCAGGTAGAGCAGCGCCTGCTCTTCGTAACGGAAATGAGAAGGCACCACCAGCTCCCGTGCATCGCGCAAACCAAGCCGCTTTCTCAAATGACCAAACCCGTTCTGCACGGTTAGCGTCGCAGAGGTGAGAATCACGCTGGGGTATTGGTCGAAGAGAAGATCGGAAAGTAACTCGGAGACATCGATGGGCGTCGCCTGCAGGTAGGTATTGCGTCCTCCCTGGCGAGGCGAGCCGCCTCTGCGCTCGATCCAGAAAACGGTGTTGACACTCTCCGCCTCCATCAGAAAACGCAGATGTTCGCGGATGTCGGCTACGCGCTTCTTCAGCCCCAGCGCCTCTTCCACGCCGCGCAGCCTTTCGAGCTCGCCCTCCATCCGGTGCAGCGCGTTCATCACCGCCAGATAGACGTCGCCGTGTTCCTCCAGAAACTGCTCCCGCTGCTCGAAGGGCATGCGTCCCTCGCCCTGCCCGCCACCGCGAGGAAGCGCGGCAAAGAACATCCTCGCCCGCTCCCGCAGCATGTCTCCACAGCCCTTCAGTGCAGTGGAATGAGCTTGCTTGGCGCGCAGCACTGTCTCCACGTCGCGCACCAGCTCTTCCAGTCGCACATTGCTCAGGCTGATGCCGAAGTAGCTCGACGCCACATCTTCCAGCTCATGGGCCTCGTCGAAGATCACCGCCGCCGCTTCCGGCAGCACACCCGCATCCGCAGCTGCCCGAGCCTGCTGCTTGATCGCCAGGTCGGCAAAAAAGAGATGGTGGTTCACGATGATTACATCGCTTTCCTGGGCGCGCCTGCGCATCTCGGTGATGAAGCAGCGCTCGTAATCGGGACAGCTTTGCCCCAGGCAGGCCTCTCCCCGCGCGTCTACTTTGGACCATACCTGGCTCGATTCGGGTAGGGCGTCAATCTCTACCCGGTCTCCGGTCTCAGTGGTCTTTTCCCAGGCCGCGATCTGCTGGAATTGGTCAATCTCCTCCAGGCCATTCAGAATGGGCTGGTCGCGCAACGCATATAGCTTGTTGCGGCAGAGGTAGTTCGCCCGGCCTTTCATATAGCAAACACGCAGTGGTCCCAGCAACGACTCCAGAAAGGGCACATCGCGGAAAAAGAGCTGTTCCTGGAGGTTTTTTGTTCCGGTGGAGATGATCACCCGCTGCCCCGTGCGCAGTGCCGGCAGCAGGTAGGCCAGCGTCTTGCCCGTCCCGGTGCCTGCTTCGACGATCAGGTGTTTGCCTTCCTGCAGGCTGCGCTCCACTGCTCGCGCCATGTCCAACTGCCCGCGCCGGAACTCATACGGCAGCGCGGAGTGCGAGAGCATGCCTCCGGGGGAGAAGAAGTCGTGCAGCGAAGGCAGTGGCTGGGCGGAGATGGAGGCGGTCGACAAGGGCAGAACCGGTGAAGTTTAAGTCTATATGGTCCGCTGGTCGATATATGAAAGACTGAAGGAGAGCCTTCACTCATGAAACCCCTAAAAGGAACCAAGGCGAGAAAGCCTAAGCCGCACTCCAAGGGAGGCAAGCGCGCCGCGGTGGCAAAAGCCGCCCGCCGGGCCACGCCTGCTACCCGCGGCCAGCATTCACGCGCCGAGGTCAAGCGCGGAGCGGCTGCGAAGGCGGCCAACGAAGCCAGCGCGGCCGCCCGCCTGGGCAAGCTCCGCAAACGCCCGGTGCAATCGACTGGACCCATGCGTCGCATTGAGGCCGAGCTACCCGACCTGTCGGCACCGGAGCAGGCAGCGCCGGCCATTCGGCGCGAGCCGGCGGTAGACACTTCGAAGTGGCCGGTTCTGGCCATCGTGGGACGTCCCAACGTGGGCAAGTCCACTCTCTTCAACCGTCTCACCAGTTCGCGCCGCTCCATCGTGGGCGATGAACCGGGCATCACCCGGGACCGGATCTACGGCGAGATCGAGTGGGCCGGCCGGCAGGCGCGCGTGGTCGATACCGGCGGCATCCTACCCGACGACCCGGAGCTGATTCCGTCGGAAATCTTCCGCCAGGCGCGAGTGGCGCTGGATGAGGCGGAATCCATCGTGATGGTGGTCGATGGCCGCACTCCGCTGGCCGCGCCCGACTATGACCTCGCCCGCCTGCTCTTGCGCGGCGGCAAGCCTCTGCTGCTGGCGGTCAACAAGATCGACACCGAGCGCATGGAAGAACAGACCGCCGAGTACCGGCGCCTGGGCATTCGCGAGGTGCTGCCTATCTCCGCGGAACATGGAATCGGCATTGGCGATCTGCTCGACCATGTCTTCGCCACGCTCAGCTTTCCCGAGGCGAAAAGCAGCGTGGAAGCGCCGATGGAAGCGGAACCTGAGGGGGCAGAGGGCAAGTCGCACCACCGAACCCATGGCGAGTTCCAGCAGCATGAGACCTCCATCGCCATCATCGGCCGCCCCAACGTCGGCAAGAGCACGCTGCTCAACGTGCTCACCGGCTCTTCACGCGCCATCGTTTCGCCGGTTGCGGGGACTACGCGCGACGCGGTCGATGAGGTCATCGAATACGACGGCGGCCTGCTGCGCTTTGTCGACACCGCCGGTATCCGGCGCAAGGGCAAAACAAAAATGATGGCGGAGAAGCTTTCCGTGGTCATGGCGCGCCGCCATTTGGAGGCGGCCGACGTCGCGCTGCTGGTCGTCGATGCCACCGAGGGCGTCACTTCTTCCGACGCCACCATCGGCGGCTACGCGCATGAGAGCGGCCGCTCCGTGATTCTGGTGGTCAACAAGTGGGACCTGGTCACTACCGGACGAACCGACGGCAAGCCGCCTGCCGACAAGGAGATCTTCGAAGAGCAATTACGCAAGGTCCTCAAATACCTGGCCTATGCGCCGGTGGTCTTTATCTCCGCTGCCGAGGGCAAAAACATCCACACCGTGCTCAAGCTGGTGCAGGAGGTGGCCGCCGAGCGGCGCAAGCGGGTCTCGACCGGGCAGATGAATCGCTTCCTCGAAAAAATCGATTTCCAGCGCGCCACCGTACCCGCCGCAAACAAAATGCGGATCTTCTACATGACCCAGGCGGCTGTGGCGCCTCCTACCTTCATCCTCTTTACCAACCGGCAAGTGAAGTTGCACTTCGCCTTCCAGCGCTTCCTGGAAAACCAGATTCGCGCTGCCTTTGGCTTTCGCGGTTCCCCAATTTGGTTCAAGGTGCGCGCCCGCGACAAGTAAGGTTCTCTCCTGGGAACCCGTGCACCTTTCTTGCTATTCCCTACCCCACTTTTTCATGGGATCGTCGATGAATTCGCTATCGCCGTGCGTCCAATGGTGAGCAAGGAGTAAGTCCAATGTGGAACTCGATCGGTTCTTGGTTTTGTATTATGGGCCTCATCATCGGGCCTTTCTCCGTCGGCGTCCTCTTTGAAGAAAAGCTGCAACGGGCCAACCGGGAACTAGGCTCGCGGCTGCTGCGCAGATACTAGATTCACCTTTGCAAGCCGCCGTACCTGACAACTGGCCGGCGGCCCTATCCTTAGCGCCCTCGTTTTCCTAAGCGCCGTTCCGTAGTACGTTTGCGTATGGAAAAAAATGCGCTCCCATGCGCCTTAGCGCAGTTGCTTTTCTGTGCCTTGTTACTGAGCCAGCCAGCCTGGGCTCAAACCGCAACCCCGCCTGACAAATATCCTGACCTGCCCAGCGAAACACCAGCCACGCTGGAGACACCCACAGCCGCGTTCGACTACCTACGTCGTGAAGTGATGATCCCCATGCGCGACGGGGTCAAGCTGCACACCGTCATCCTGGTGCCCAAAGGGGCCAAGGGAGCGCCCATCCTGCTTACCCGCACACCCTACGATGCAAACGCGCTCACTACTCATGAAAGCAGCGCTCACCTCGGGCCCAGCCTCCAGGGCTACGACAACGCCACCGAGGTGATCGTGGAGGGCGGCTATATCCGGGTAGTTCAGGATGTGCGCGGCAAGTATGGCTCCGAGGGCGACTACGTGATGAACCGCCCTATGCGCGGGCCATTGAATCCGACGCCAGTCGATAACTCGACGGATACCTACGACACCATCGACTGGCTGGTGAAGAATATTCCCGAGAGCAACGGCAAGGTTGGCATCCTCGGTATTTCCTACGATGGCTTCACGACTCTAACCGCGCTGGTCAATCCCCACCCGGCTCTCAAGGTCGCCGTGCCCATGAATCCCATGGTCGATGGCTGGATGGGCGATGATTGGTTTCACAATGGCGCCTTCCGTGAGCAGAATCTCCCCTATATCTACAACCAGGAAGCGACGCGCGCCGGTAAAGCCACCTGGTGGACCGACTACTTCGACGACTACGACACTTACCTGCAGGCAGGATCGGCAGGGGAACTAGGGCGGCGTCACAACCTTGAACAGCTTGGGTTCTGGCGTAAGGTTCTTGCGCATCCGAGCTACGACAGCTTTTGGAGCGACCAGGCAATGGACAAGATCCTGGCCGCCCAGCCACTCAAAGTACCCGTCATGTTGGTGGCCAGCCTTTGGGATCAGGAAGACATCTACGGCGCCATGGCCGTATACAAGGCAATCAAGCCCAAGGACACGGATAACAACAAGGTATTTCTGGTGATTGGTCCGTGGCATCACGGGCAGGAGATCGAAGACGCCAGCACCCTGGGTGTTTTGAATTTCGGCTCCGACACCGGGCTCTACTTCCGCCAGCAGATCCTGCGCCCCTTCCTCGACCGGTATCTGAAGGACGAAAGCCCTAAGGAAGAAATTGCTCCCGTCACTGCGTTCGACACCGGAACCAATGTCTGGGAGCGCCTGCCCGCGTGGCCTGCCGGTTGCGCAACCGGTTGCTCCATTCAACCCACGCCGCTCTACCTCACAGAAGGTCAAAAGCTGAGCTTCACCGCGCCCAAACCAGGTGACGCTGCATTCGAGCAATATATCTCCGACCCCGCGAAGCCTGTTCCTTACCGCGCGCGGCCCATCCAGCCCATTGGCTACGCGGCGGGGATGACCTGGGCTGAATGGCTGGTCGACGACCAGCGTGAGCAGTCTGGCCGGCCCGATGTCGCGGTCTTCCTCTCTGATGTCTTGAAGGTGCCCTTAAAGATCAGCGGGCAGCCGATCGCCAATCTCGTGGCCTCCACTAGCGGCACGGATTCCGACTGGGTGGTGAAGCTCATTGACGTTTATCCCGACGAGGTAGCCAGCGAGCCACGCCTGGGCGGATATCAACTCATGATCTCCGCTGACATCTTCCGCGGACGTTATCGCGAGAGCCTGGAGCAGGCTAAGGCGATCTCGGCCGACCAGCCCTTGCTTTACCGTTACGCGCTGCCCACGGCAAACCACGTCTTCCTGGCCGGTCATCGCGTCATGGTGCAGGTACAGTCGAGCTGGTTCCCTTTATATGACCGAAACCCGCAGACCTTCGTGCCTAACATTTTCTGGGCCAAACCGGCGGACTATCAAAAGGCCACGCAGCGTATCTACCACGCGCCCGGCCATGCCAGCTTCATCGAACTGCCGGTGGTGAAGACACCTTAATAGGAGAGACGATCCCATGGGCACATGCACTCATGCGAAAGATCATGTGAAGAAGGTGGAGCCGCACACCAAGGGTTGCGAGGAGTGTCTCAAGATCGGAGCTACCTGGGTGCACCTTCGCATGTGCCTCGAGTGCGGCAAGGTTGGTTGTTGCGATTCCTCCAGGAACCGCCATGCCACGGCCCACTTCCACGAAGTGGGGCATCCGATCGTGCGATCCATCGAACCAGGAGAGAACTGGCGTTGGTGCTACATCGACCGCGTGTATCTCGACTAGGTCAGCGTTCGCCAGCGCGCGGTGTCTTCGTTAGGGAAGCGGTAGCAGAACCCGGTGAGGCTGAGCTTATTCGGCAGCGGGCTCAGGCTCGTCCGCCTTGTCTTTGATGAGAATCAGCGCGACGCTGGCAACGATCAGCGCAGTGCCTAAGAGCATCCTCGGCGTGACCACCTCACCGGCAAAAAAGTATCCAAGGGCAACGGCAACCACGGGATTGACATAGGCATGGCTGGCGACACGCGTGGCAGGCATGCGGCCAAGCAGCCAGACGAAGGCGCTGAATCCCAGCAACGAGCCGGCCACCACCAGGTAGCCCAAAGCAAGTATTGCTTTCGTGGAAACATGCGGGAACGGGTGCATCTCCCCGGTCAAAGCCGAGAGGATGAGCAGGATCGTACCCCCAAACATCATCTCCGCCCCGGCAGTAATTCCCTTCGATTTGGGCAGCGGCAGCGAACGCGTGAGCACAGCCCCCAATGACCAGGCCGTTCCACCCAACAGGATGGCGACACAGGGCAGCAAAGCAACGTGCTGCGCATTGTGCATCAGCAGCAAGAGGACACCCACGAATCCAACTGCGATCGAGACCAGAAGGCTCCAGCGGAATCGCTGTTGGCGAAAAACGAAGACCTCGAGCGCAATCGTGATAACCGGCAGCGTCGCCTCCAGAACAGAGGTGAATCCCGAAGGCACATACTGTTCTGCCCAGAACACCGCGCCATAAGTCACCACGAACATCAGCGACGCGATGGAGAGAAGACTGCCCCACTCTTTCTTCACGGGGCGCGGGCGGCCACAAAGGCGCATCACCGCGTAAAGCAAAGTGCCGGCAAGAAAAAATCGCGTCCCTGCGGCGAAGAGCGGGGGCACCTCTCGTACCGCGATACGAATCGCCAGGTAGGTGGACCCCCACAAGACGTAAATGGCCGCAAACGCGAGATAGACGCGCAGGTCGATCTTGCTCTTTTGCTTCGCGGCGCTGCTCGCACTAACCGTTGTGGCTGCCATGACTGGTTACATTGTAACCCGTGAATGCATAACCCTCAAAACTATTTTTAAGAGTTACACTATTCATTGTGAGTGCTTCCAAGCCATTTCAGTTGTTTGCTGGACATCCCGCCCTGGAGCTAGTCAACACCCTTGACCTGCGCTTCTCAGCAAATCCACTGGATCTGCTTCCCACTTATGCGGATCTGCTTCGCTTCGCAGCGCAATTGCGCTTACTGCCGGCGGAACAGGCCCGAAAACTTGTGCCGCACCGTCCGCGACAACGATGGCCGGCGGGTGCTCGCATCCGTTATCGAGCTGCGCGAAGCTCTGGCCGCGGTTCTCTACACCTGGGCAGACGGCGGCAAGTCGGCTGACGGGCAGGTGAAAATACTCGAGACACAGTTCCATGCCGCGGCCCTCCATCGCAGCCTTCGCAGCGGCAATGAGCGCCTGGTTTGGAGCTGGTCCGGCTTTGAGCAGCAAGCGGAGCTTCCGCTGTGGAAGCTGGCCCAGTCGGCATCGGATTTGCTGGTTTCGGAGGATGCGAGCCGGGTGAAAGCCTGCGGCGATCCAGCCTGCCGTTGGCTGTTTCTGGACGTGAGCAAGAACCACACCCGGCGATGGTGCGACATGAAGACCTGCGGCAACCGGATGAAGGCGCGAAGACACCAGGCGCGCCTCCAGGAAACGCCGTTATAAACTGGGTCTCAGACGATGCATTCGATCCGCGCTGCTACTCCCGCTGACATTCCTTTGATTCTTGATCTCATCCGCGCTCTCGCCACTTATGAGCGAGCGCCCAACGCCGTGAAGACGACTGAGGCCGATCTGCTGCGCGATGGCTTCGGCGAGCATCCCTGCTTTGAGTGCCTGATCGCGGAAACCAATGGTGGAAACCCGCCGGAAGCGGCCGGCTTTGCGCTTTTCTTCTACAACTACTCCACCTGGCGGGGCCGCCCCGGCATTCACCTGGAGGATCTGTTTGTACTGCCCCGCTTTCGCGGGCAAGGCATTGGCAAATCACTTTTGGTAAAGGTCGCTGCTCGTGCCGTGGAGCGCGGCTGCGTCCGCTTGCAGTGGGACGTTCTGGAGTGGAACCAGACCGCGATCGACTTCTACCAGAGCCTGGGCGCGCAGTTTCTCGATGAGTGGCGCATCATGCGCGTCAACGACGATGCCATTCGCTCCCTGGCGACTTTGGAGCCGGCCAGTTGAGCGGTCAAGATCCAGCCCGCATTACTGTCATCGGCGGTGGCCTGGCCGGCCCGGAGGCTGCCCTGATGGCGGCTCGCCGCGGCTGCCAGGTCGACCTCTACGAGATGCGCTCGGTGGTCGACGGCACGCTGCGCTCCACGCCGGCACATCAAACGGCCGACTTTGCCGAGTTGGTCTGCTCCAATTCGCTCAAGTCGGAGAGTGAACACAGCGCACCCTGGCTGCTTAAGCAGGAAATGCGCCGGACCGGCTGCGCCCTGCTCAGCTGCGCCGATGCGAGCGCCGTGCCTGCCGGCCATGCATTGGCCGTCGACCGGGTGGAATTCTCCCGCCTGGTGGCTTGCGCCATTGAACAGGAAAGCCGCATCACCGTACACCGGGAAGAGATAACTACGCTCCATCCCGAACAGCTCACCATCGTAGCCACCGGCCCGCTCACCTCAGCCCCGCTCTGCGCGGAGATTGCGCGGCTCACGGGCAGCGGCCAGCTGGCTTTTTACGACTCCATCAGCCCCATTGTCGAATCCGATTCCATCGACATGGAGCGCGTCTACTTCGCCGCCCGCTATGACAAAGGCACCGCCGATTACATCAACTGCCCTATGTCCAAAGAGGAGTACGAGCGCTTCTACGACGCCCTGGTTTCGGCCGAAGCAGTCGAGAGCCGGGAATGGGAGAAGCTGGAATACTTCGAAGGCTGCCTGCCGATCGAGGAGCTGGCGCGGCGGGGGCGGGAGACGCTGCGTTTTGGACCCATGAAGCCGGTCGGCCTGCGCGATCCGCGCACCGGCAAAATGCCCTGGGCGGTGGTGCAATTGCGCTGTGAGAACCTGCGCGCCGACTCCTACAACCTGGTCGGATTGCAAAACCACCTGAAGTTCGGCGAGCAGGCGCGAGTTCTGCGTCTGATTCCTGGCCTGGAGAAAGCCAAATTCCTCCGCTTTGGCCAGATTCATCGCAATACCTACGTCAATGCGCCCCGCGTGCTCACCGAGACGCTCTCGCTCCGTGACCACCCAAATATCCTGATCGCGGGGCAGCTATCGGGCGTGGAGGGTTACACCGAATCCATTGCCACCGGCATGCTCGCAGGCCTCTATGCCGGGCAGCTTGCCCAGGGGCATCCGGCTGTCCCCGTGCCTCGGGGGACGGCATTGGGGTCGCTGGTGCACTACATTACCCATGCCCAGGCCAAAGACTTCCAACCGGCGAATATTACCTTCGATCTGCTGCTGCCGCTGGAAGAGTCACTGCGCAAGCAGGTCCGCGACAAGCGGGAGCGGCACCGTATGCAATGCGAGCGCGCCCTGGCGCTATTTGACGCCTGGTGGCACCAGCATGCGGCGCTTGCCCCGGCCTGATGACGCTCGATCGAGACTTTTTTTAGACGGCCGTGGTCTAAGACACATCAAACACTTGCAGGGTAGGCTTTCGTCTTTATATGAGAGGTCGCTGAGTCGCCCCGGCCTTGAATTGTTTTTGCCTTCCATTTAACTTAATCGTGCTATACGGGCGGACTATCCGTTCGTCACAGAGCCGGCAGCCGGTCATTCCGGCAGCAAGCCAATCAATCGCTGCCGCTTCGAGGAGAAATATCATGCGTACGAAACTCATTGTTTGGATCGCGGGCGTCACCCTTGCCCTCGTTCCGGCCCTTGCGGCTGCCCAGGATGCTAATCTCGCGTCCATCCATGGCCACGTGCAAGACCCGGCCAACGCCCCTATCGCCAACGCCCAGGTGGTGCTTTCCACCGATGGGAAGACCCCTCTATTCACCTTCAACACCGACCAGAACGGAGACTATAAGGGATCGGGCATCAAGCCCGGCACGTACTACGTAACTCTTTTTTCGACCCCCGGAAAGGCCATTGACCGCTTTGACAACGTGAAGTTCACCGCCGGCACTGACACCCCGCAGGATTTCGACCTGAGCCGCCCTGAATACGTAAATAAGCTGCCTCCGGAACAAAAGAAGGCGCTCGAGGAAGCCAAGAAGAAGAACGCGGAAATCAATAAAGAGAATCAGAACGTCGGCAAGCTGAACGACCTGCTCAAGCAGGCGCGCGCAGACAACGCTGCGAAGAAGTATGACGATGCGGCCACGGTCATGCAGCAGGCTACCACTCTCAAACCAGACGCTGCCGTTCTGTGGCTGGAGTTGGGCATCGCTCAGACCGGGCAAAAGAAATACGACGACGCAGCGGTTTCGTTGAAAAAGGCGCTGGATCTCGATACGAATTCAAAGAAGCCCAATCCTGATGTGGAAGCAGCTGACAACAACGCCTTGGGCGAGGTGTACGCCAACACCAACAAGATCCCTGACGCAACCGCAGCGTATGACGCCGCGGCCAAGCTCCAACCTACGAATGCAGGCATGTTCTACACCAATGAAACCATCGTCCTCAGCCGTACGGGACAAACCGACGCTACCATCGCGGCCGCGGACAAGGCGATCGCCGCCGACCCAACCAAGCCGATTCCCTACTACCTGAAGGGACAGGCGCTTATCTCCAAGGCCACGGTCGACCCCAAGACGCAGAAGATCGTCGCCCCCCCGGGTACCGCCGAGGCCTACAACAAGTACCTCGAGCTTGCTCCCAACGGGCCCATGGCGCCGGAGGCAAAATCGATTTTGGCGGAGATCGGCGAGAAGGTTAACAACAAGTACTCTAAACACTAGAACTGTTTTCTTCGACACCCACGGCGTTTTTGCTTTGTATCAGGGCACGACTTCCACGGCACGCCGGGACAGGTTAGTCGTGCCGTAAAGGCTAAAAACGTCGGGCTTTACAGGCTGCGTGAGAACGCCGAAGATAAATCGCAAATCAGAACCAGGCCTGAAGCGCCGGAAGCCAAACGTCAGCCCAGCCCGGATCCGGATTTCCTGTGGACCTTGCTGGCGTTGGCGCACTTCATGCGGCTTTCCTTTACGAAAGCCGCACACGCGGTACGTTGGTGGCGACTCGTGCAGGAAATCCGGAGAAGGGCTGGGCTGACGTTTGGCTTCGGCCCTACAGGCCTGGTTCTGATTTGAGTTTTATTTCCGAGTTCTCACATAGACTCTAAAGCCCCTGTAGCTTTTTCTGGCCAAGTAACCCAGTTGTCAGGGGCAAAAGCCCAAATGTTATGCCCTGATACAAAGCAACAAAACACAAAACAAAGAGTCTCGTGCCCAAGACGCTGACCGGCATCCCGTCTCTTTTTAGCCCACTCTTGAACAACTCCGCTCCATCCCGGGTGGTCAGCTTCGCAGACGCCAGCCGGATTGTCCGTGACCATGCCAATGGGCTGGCCGGAACGCCGCAGCATCCGCCGCAGCTCACTTCGCTCTTCGAGAGCCTGGGCAGGGTGCTGGCCGAGCCGGTGTATGCCGACCGGGATCAACCGCCATTTCCTCGCTCCACGCGCGACGGGTTCGCCTGCCGGGCCGCTGATCTCGCGGCCGGACTGCCGCTTACGGTCATCGGATTGATTCGCGCCGGCGAGGCAGGTGCAATCGCAATCTCTGCCGGACAAGCGGTCGAAATAATGACCGGCGCGCCTGTACCCGACGGCGCCGACTGCGTGGTCATGGTGGAACACGCGCAGCGTAACGGCGACACGCTTACCCTCGCTCATGGCCGCAGCCTCGCTTCCGGCGAAAACATCGTTCCCAGAGGGGCCGAGGCCCAGGCGGGAGAAGTGATCGTGCCCCGAGGCACGCGTATCTCCGCCGCCCAGGTCGCTGCGGCCGCCGCCTGTGGTGCGGCCGAACTCAACCTCTTCGCCCAACCGCGCGTCGCCATCGTCGCCACCGGCGACGAACTGGTCGAAGTGGATCAGCAGCCACTGCTCCACCAGATTCGCAACTCCAACAGCTATTCGCTCGCGGCGCAGATTCTCGCCGCGGGGGCCCAGCCAGACCGCCTCCCGATTGCTCGCGATGAACTCGGGCGTCTTGAGGCCGTGATTCGTAGCGCGCTCCAGGCGGACCTCCTGCTGCTCTCCGGAGGGGTTTCCATGGGCAAGTACGATCTGGTGGAGGAAGTCCTGCTCTCTTTGGGCGCCGAGTTCTTCTTTACCGGCGCGCTGATCCAGCCCGGCAAGCCAGTCGTCTTCGGAAGACTTGCTGTCGAGGACCGCCAGATTTACTTCTTTGGACTTCCTGGCAACCCGGTATCTACGATGGTTACGTTCTCGCTTTTTGTCGCGCCGCTGTTGGGCGCGCTCTGCGGCGATCCCTGTCGCGAACCACCTTTCGCGCAGGCCCGCCTGGCTAGCGACGTCCATGTCAAGACCGGCCTGACGCGCTTCCTGCCCGCCCGGCTGCGCTCCGTGTCCACCGATGTGACGGTCGAGCCTGTCACCTGGCAGGGTTCCGGTGACCTGGCGAGCACCAGCCGCTCCAATTGCTTTCTTGTGGTGCCTGCCGATCGCCCCCATCTCGCCGCTGGTGAGACGGTCTCGGTGCTGCTAACCTGACGACACGATGGACAAGCTCTCGCATTACGACGCCGAAGGCAGTGCGCATATGGTCGACGTGAGCGGCAAACCCTCCACACTGCGCGAGGCCGAAGCTTCAGCCTTTGTTGCGCTCTCTGACGCAGTGCTCGCAGCACTGCCCAAAAACCCTAAAGGCAATCCGCTTGAAGTTGCGCGTTTTGCCGGCATTCAAGCAGCCAAGCGCACCGCTGACCTGATCCCCATGTGTCACCCACTGCCGTTGAGCTTTATCGATGTCTCGGCAATCGTTGTCGCGGGCGGCGTTGAGATCCGCAGCACTGCTACGACGGTTGCCGCCACCGGCGTCGAGATGGAAGCGCTGACGGCAGCCGCAGTGGCCGCGCTCACGATTTATGACATGTGCAAGGCGCTGGACAAATCCATCATCATTCGCGAGATCGTATTGGTAAAAAAATCAGGCGGAAAGAGCGGCGACTACACCCGCACAGAAACCTAGGGCAATCAGACGTTGCGACGGAAGCAGCGCAGCTCGTGATCGTTGACCATCCCCGACGCCTGCATCCAGGCATAGACGATCACTGGACCAACAAACTTGAAGCCACGCTTTTTGAGCACGGCTGAGATCTCCTCCGAGAGAACGGTCTTCGCGGGCAGGGAGCCGGTCTTGTTCTTGATGGGTTTTCCCCCTGCCAGCTTCCAGGCAAACGCGGAAAAGTCCTCACCACTACGCCTCATTTCCTCATAGATCCGAGCGCCCTGAATCGTCGCCTCGATCTTGGCACGGGAACGAATAATCCCTGGATCGCCCAGTAGCCGAGTCACGTCCTGCTCGCCGAAAGCTGCTACCTTGGCAGGATTGAAGCGATGGAACGCCTTGCGAAAGGCCTCGCGCTTGCGCAACACGGTGATCCAGGCCAGGCCGGCCTGGAATCCCTCAAGCATGAGCAACTCCCATAGGGCCCGGGCATCATGCTCGGGCACTCCCCATTCCTGATCGTGGTAGTCGCGCAGAAGCGGATCGCTCTCTGCCCATACACAGCGGTGCTGCTTAATCATTTGCCTCCTGCCCTAATGGAGAGTTCGAATATATAAGTATGAGACAGGAGATATAACCATGGCGGCGATCGACGAAATAAAGCGGGTACAGCATGAGATGGTGAGCTGGCGCAGAGATCTGCATGCCCATCCCGAACTAGGATTTGCCGAGACCCGCACCAGTACTTTTATCCAGGAACGCCTGCAGTCGTTTGCGGTGGACGAGATCCATGCATTCACCGGAACCGGTGTGGTCGCCGTCATTCACGGTCGCGGCGACGGCGATCAGGCGATCGGCCTGCGCGCGGATATCGACGCGTTGCCGATTCCGGAAGAATCCGGAGTGCCCTACGCTTCCACCAATCCAGGCGTCATGCATGCCTGCGGCCACGACGGGCACACCAGCATGCTGCTCGGAGCAGCCAAGTACCTGGCCGCAAGCCGCAACTTCAAAGGGACGGCCTACCTGATCTTTCAACCGGCCGAGGAAATCGGCGGAGGCCGGCAGGTCGTAGCCGATGGATTGTTCGATCGCTTCCCCATGCAGCGAATCTACGGCATGCACAATATGCCAAGCATGCCGTTGGGAGAATTTCGCTGGCGCAACGGCAACATCATGGCCGCAGCCAACTTCTTCGAGATCAGGATCACCGGGTTGGGCGCCCATGCCGCGGAACCGCATTTCGGAATCGATCCCATTGTGGCCGCCAGCTCCCTGGTAAGCGCGCTGCAGACCATTGTTTCCCGTTCGGTCGATCCCAAGCATGCGGCGGTGGTCACGGTAGGCAGCTTCCAGGCCGGCGTGGCCGCCAATGTGATCCCCCGCGAGGCAGTGCTGAAAGGAACTGCGCGATGGTTCGACGCCGAGGTCGGCGAGACCATCAAGCGGACGATTGTCCGCCTGGCCAAATGCACTGCCGAGAGCTATGGCGCCACCGCCGAGGTGGAGATGCACATGGTGGCCCCGGCCACGGTCAACGACGAAGCCGCCATGGCCCTCGCCTGCAACGCTGCAACCGCAGTCGTGGGTCAAGCCGGAGTCGCCGAATTGGCGCACCCGATCATGGGCGCGGAAGATTTCGCTTACATGCTCGGGGTCAAACAGGGCGCCTACATTATGTTGGGGGCCAAACGCGCTGGGCAAATTAACCCGATGTTGCATCACCCTTGCTACGATTTCAATGAGCAGATTCTTTCGACCGGCGCCGCGTACTGGGCCGCCCTGGTCGAGCAGCAACTAGCCGTCTAATCATCGCTTGCCAAACAGCTTCTACTTGAAGGAAGCTCAAATGGGGTTGTAATCGGACCAAAGTTGTCGTATATTATATCTAGTGCGAATGAGTCGCAACTAGAAGATGCCGCTGAAACGCTGTGAGCTGTTGAATGAGGTAGAGGCGAGGGGGGTTCGGTTGACTGCGCAAAGACGCGCGTTGATCGAAACCATCCAGGGAGCAGACGCGCATCTCGATGCAGCCACTCTCTTGTCGCGCGCCCGCCAGCGGGACCCCAACATCGATCGCGCGACCGTCTACCGCACCCTGGAGCTGCTTAAGCGCCTGGGGCTGATCGATGAGCTTGACCTGATGCACCTCAACGGAGAAAAGCATTATTACGAGGTCAAGACGCAGAAAGACCATCTGCATCTGGCTTGTTTTCGTTGTGGCGAGATCGAGGAATTTGACAGCCCGACATTCCAGCGTCTCAAGCGGGAGATCGCGGCACAAAACAATTTTGAAGTGCAGGTCATGCGTCTCGAGGTTGGAGGGTTGTGCCGGCGATGTGCCGCCCAGCAGAAAGTTTCCTGATGCGAATTTAAACGTAGAACCAGACCCCCGCGGCTAACTCTTGGCGGAGACCGCGAGGATCTGGGGCCACAGCCAATTAAGACTGCGGGCTTCATTCACTATAGGGCCCCTGCCCGCAAGGTTTCAACTGTTAGGATGGCCGCCGCTTATTTTTGCTGCGGCTCCCTATAACACGTGCGCCTGGTGAGGCAAGGGAGTCATTGTGAGTGATCGGGTGGGTCTTGCACGCAGACCCTGGCGTCTGTGTGTCCGAATTGCCATTGTCCTTTTCATCTTTTCCCCAAGCTTCCTTGTAAAGCCCCTTCCGGCCTGCGCGCAGCATGCCAACGGGCGGGGCGCAATGTCTGCCCAAGACATGGCGAAGATGGCCGCCGCCGCTGCCGCACCCAGGGCTGCTTCGCCTGACACCGCTAAAGCCGACCCGGCAGACCAGGTGTGTGCCCGCTTTGCTGCCGGTTCCGCTACTACGGCGCCCCCGGAGTTGGAAAGTCAGGGCGGTGTGCTGGAAGTGACCCTCAAGTTCCTGACCGTAACTGATTCCCAAGGGTTGGTCCGCTACTGTTACGTGACCGATACCGGCCTCCAGGCGCCCACACTGCGGGTGAATCCCGGCGACCAACTCATCATTCATTTCCAGAACGACCTGCCCGCTACCGCCCCAGCCAGCGCCGTCGCCAACATGGCGGGCATGAAGATGAGCCTTTCCTCCAGCGATGCCACCACCAGCACCAGCAGCGCGTGCCATGGAGCCATGTCGGCGACGGCCACCAACATCCACTTTCATGGAACCAATGTGGCGCCTGTTTGCGGACAGGATGAGGTCCTCCATACGCTGATCGCGCCCGGCCAGAGCTTCGATTACAACGTGCAGATCCCGCTGAATGAGCCACCTGGTCTCTACTGGTACCATCCCCACCCGCACGGGTTCTCCGAGGGGCAGGTCCAGGGAGGCGCAACCGGAGCGCTGATTGTCGAAGGGCTGCAAAACGTCGACCCCGCATTGGCCGGCCTCACCGAGCGTACCTTTGTCCTGCGCGATCAGGTGCTGCCCGCCTCCGAGGCAAACGACCCCAATGTTCCGGCCTGGGACATTTCCATCAACTATGTTCCGGTGACCTATCCGAGCTACACCCCGGCGGTGATCCAGACCGACCCAGGGCAGCAGGAACTGTGGCGCGTGGTGAACTCCGCGGCCGATACCATCTTGACCTTGCAGTACGTCGTCAACGGGGCACCCCAGGCGATGCAAGTGGTGGCGATTGACGGATACCCCATCGCCTCGGGCAGCAGCGGACAAACCTCGGAGAGCGAAACCAGCATCCTTCTGGGCCCGGGCGCACGCGCGGAATTTGTGGTCACGACGCCCACGGTTTCCGATCAGGCGCAACTGACCACCCAGTATTGGAATACGGGGCCAGATGGGGACTTCGACCCCGCGCGGCCCATCGCGAACATTGTGAGCCAGAATGGCATCGAGAGCGCGGCGGCAAGCAGCGGCGCTGTTACGCGGCTGCCGGCGCACGCGGTGCGAACCAGGGTCACACGTTTCGCGGCGCTCGCGGCTGCCACACCAACGGCGCAGCGCAACTTGTACTTCTCAGAAGTATTGCAAGACCCCACGAACCCGAATAGTCCGACCAATTTCTACATCACCGAACAGGGACAGACGCCCACCCTATTCAACATGAACGATCCGCCGGCCATCGTGGTGCATTCGGGTACGGTCGAAGATTGGGTGGTCCAAAACACCGCGCTCGAAGATCACATCTTCCACATCCACCAACTTCATTTTCAGGTGCTTGAAGTCAACGGCCAGCCGGTGAACGATCCGGCCATTCGCGATACCGTCGATCTGCCGTACTGGAGCGGTACTGGAGCCTATCCCAGCGTGAAGGTGCGGATGGATTTCCGCGATCCGAATATCGTCGGCACCTTCGTCTATCACTGCCACATTCTGCAACATGAAGACTCCGGCATGATGGGCGCGATTCAAGTGCTGCCCTCCTCCGGATTGGCCTCGGCGGTCACGGCCACCGCCTCTGCCTCGAGTGTTACGCCCAACGCAAACGTTACGTTGACCGCGAGTGTCGTCGACGCATCGACAGGATCTGCTACGCCGACGGGGACGGTGCAATTCGAGCTCAACGGACTCAGTGTCGGCAACCCGGTAACGCTCGTCAACGGACAGGCAACGTTGACTACGGCGATTAATGGAAACACGGGGGCGAGCAATCTAACGGCGTTCTATGAGGGCGACACGACGTATGCGGAATCAGTATCGGCAAACATTCCTATAACCATCTCCAATTTCGCGCTGTCTTCACCTGGGGTGGCCGCCCCGTTGGGGTCAGCCGCAATCGCACCGGTAACAGTGAATGTAGCGAGTAACTACACCACCCTCATCAATCTCACGTGCGCCATGCCCTCCAGCCTGTCTCAATCGGCATGTTTTATTGACCCAAACTCGATCACCGGCTCGGGACAGGTTTCGCTCAGGGTCAATACCACACCGGCACATCCGGTAAGCAGAAACCGAGTGGACGCACCCGGCTGGCTCGCTGCCGGGGGCGGCGCCAGTCTTGCCTGCGTCTTTCTGTTCGCCTTACCGCGGCGCCGATGGCGCGGTAAGGCAATGTTTGTCCTGACTCTCATGGCCATTCTCTTCACCGCCATTGGTTGCGGCGGCGGTGCGGGGCAGACCGATCCGGGAACGCCCAAGGGCACTTACACCGTCGTGGTTACAGCTACGGCAGGCAGCGGGTCATCGCAGTCCCAGACCACCGCGAATGTTCCGATCACGATCCAGTAAGCACTCCCCAGTCAGCGAAGCGATCAGGAGAAGAGTATGTCGAACAAAGTCAGGCGCCTCGCGGTCAAGATAGCGAGAAACCTTTGCGCCGTGGGAGTCTTATCCGCTGCTTTGGCTTGGGCCAGTGTGGGCGGAAGCATCGCCGGCACGGTCAAGGACCCTTCTGGGCGGGTGCTTCCAAATGCCAGCGTAACCCTTCGGGAGTCAGGTAAGGGGCTCTCTTACCAGACACACACCGACAGCAAGGGTCACTACAACTTTCCGGTTCTGCCGGTTGGCCATTACGAACTGCATGTGCAGGCTTCCGGCTTTTCCAGCTATGAGCGCACCGATGTGGTGCTCGACACCAACGCGGCCCTCACCCTGGATGCGTCGCTCCCGGTCGGCGGCGTCGCACAAACCGTGAGCGTAGTCGACAACACGCTGCATGTCGAGACCACGAGCACCCAACTGGGCCAGGTAATCACCGGCCGGCAGATGACCGCGGTTCCACTCAATGGCCGCAGCTTTACCGATCTGCTCTCACTGCAGCCAGGAGTCGCTCCGCAGACGTCCATTACTTCCACCACCGTGCAGGATGTGGGCGCGACGATTCTCAACCCCTCGGGAACGCTCAATCCCGGGACCATCTCCGTCAACGGGCAGCGCGAGTTCGCCAATTACTTCAGCGTGAACGGCAGCAATACCGAAGAAGACGTCAACGCCGGCACGGCCATTATTCCCAATCTCGATGCCATCGCCGAGTTCCGCATTATTACCAGCAACTTCGACGCCGAATATGGAGAATTCAGCGGCGGCCAAATCAGTGTCATCACCAAGTCGGGAACCAACGCATTGCACGGCAACGCGTTCGACTTTCTGCGCAATACGGATCTCGACGCGCGCAACTATTTTTCTCCTACCCGGGGAGCGTTTCGGCAGAACCAATTCGGCGGAACGATTGGCGGCCCCGATTCGCCGCGACAAAGTATTTTTCTTCGTGGACTATCAGGGAACACGGCAGACGCAGGGCGTCGATACCGGCACCATCTCTGTTCCCAGCGCGGCGCAGCGTAGCGGCAACTTTAACGATCCTGTCACCGGCTTCAATGATTTGAGCGGATTCGTGAGTGGTCCGTACCTGGCCAACCTGCTTACGCAAAAGCTGGGCTACTCCGTGGTCGCGGGCGAGCTCTACTCGGGCGTCTTTCCCACCGGCGTTATTCCTCAGAGTGCCTGGTCGGTCCCGGCGCAGCGCATGCTGCAATACATCCCTGCTCCCAATACCGCCAATGGGTTTTCCACGTCGTCGTTTAACCAGGTGGTGCGAGACGACAAGGGTGGGGTCCGCCTCGATGCCAATACCCGGTGGGGCCTGCTGTCCGGTTACTACTTCATCGACGACTTTAATCTTGATGACCCCTATCCGGTAGCGCAGAGCGGGGCCAGCGTGCCTGGATTCGATGCCATCACTACCGGCCGCGCACAGCTCGCATCGCTGGGTCTTACCAGGACGTTCAACTCCACCATGATCAATGAACTCCACGCCAGCTATATGCGTGACAACACCAATCTCGGTCAGCCGGTGGGCGGGCTCGGCGTAAGCCTTCAATCGCAGGGCTTCGAGAATGCCGATGGCACCCCCAGCATTGTCGCTCTCGATGCCAAGGGAGAGGGGGTCGAGAACCTTAACTTCAACGGATACTCCACCGGCGCCGCAGCCAACCAGCTCATCCAGGTTAACAACACCTATCAGGTCACCGATGCGCTTTCCAAGGTGCTTGGCAACCACACCATGAAGTTCGGGGGTGAGTTTCATGCCGACCAGGTGAATGCCCATCCCATCGCTCAGTTCAATGGCAGTTTCGTTTTCTCCGGACAGGAGACAGGCATCGATTTCGCGGACTTCCTGGTCGGGGTCCCGAGCCAATACAACCAGAGCCAGCTCAACCCTTTTTATGCGCGCAACAAATACGTTGGTCTATTCGCCCAGGATAGCTGGCGCCTTTTCCCTAACCTCACGCTAAACTACGGCCTCCGCTGGGATCGCATCGCGCCCTGGTCAGAAAAATATAACCAGATCTCGACCTTCGTGGCCGGCGCGCAATCGGTTGTCTTCCCCGGCGCGCCTCCGGGAATTCTTTATCCCGGCGATCGAATCGGCGATCAGACCATACCCAATACGCTCGCCCCTATCGGCAATAACTTTGCGCCTCGCGTCGGGGTTGCCTGGTCGCCACAATCAGAGCCGGGAAGCTTTCTGGGAAAGATACTGGGGTCCCCGGGAACAACCAGCGTTCGGGCAAGCGTAGGAAACTTCTACACCGCGATCGATGCGCTCTCTATCGGTGTACTGGCGGCCAATGCGCCCTATGGCACGACTTATACCAGCCCGCTGCCGCCGCTCTTTGCGACGCCATTCATTACTGCCTCCACCGGGCAGAATAACGGCCAGCCTTTTCCCTATACGTTTGCTCCGCTGAACTCGTCGCGGCGCAACCCGGACGCTAACATTGATTGGTCAACCTACGAGCCCGTCGAAGGCATTCCTGGATATGACATCCATGGCCGCACGCCCTACACCGAAGAGTGGATGCTCTCGATCGAGCGCCAGGGCGGCCCCAATACCGTCTTTAGCGCGAGCTATATCGGCACTTCGAGCCACCGGCAGCGTGTTCTCATCGAGCCGAATCCAGGAGATCCGGCGCTATGCCTGAGCGTGAGCCAGACCAGCCAGGTGCAACCGGGAACACCCACCTGCGGCCCGGGCGGTGAAAACGGCGTCTACTATCCGATCACGGGCGGTGTGGTGAACGGAACGCGCGGGCCGCTGGGGCCGAACTTCGGCAGCAACGCGCTTCAGTCCACCATCGGTTCGGCCAACTACAATGCGCTCGAGCTTAGCGCCCGTCATACCAGCGGCCGGCTCGAGTTCGCCGCCTCCTACACCTTTAGCAAGTCGATGGATCAATCGTCGAACCCGGGCGAAGAGGTCAACCCTTTCAATCCCGCGCTCAGCTATGGCGTCTCCTCGTTCGATGTGAAACACAACCTGGTTATCAGCTACGAGTATCAGCTGCCGTTCGATCAGTTCCTTCATCCCAACCGGCTCACCAGCGGCTGGTCCCTCTCTGGGATCACGCGATTCTCAAGCGGCTTCCCCATCACCATGATCAACAATGGAGACAATTCGCTGATCGGAACCAATCCCAACGGAATCAACAATGCCAGCATTGACGAGCCTGACTACAATGGCGGGCCGCTTCGCCTGAGTGGCAATCCCCGGAAAAACGGGAACAACTATTTCAACACCACAGCGTTCAGCCTGAATGCGCTGGGCACTCCAGGGACGGCCAAGCGCCGGTTCTTCTATGGTCCAGGCGCAGATAACTGGGACATGGCTGTGGGCAAGAGGTTAGCGCTCACCGAGTCGAAGTCCCTGCTCTTCCGCGTGGAGGCATTCAACGTCTTCAACCACACCCAGTTCAATGGCCCCACATCGGTCGACGGCGATATCGGCAGTTCGACTTTCGGAGAGGTCATCAGCGCCTCGGCGCCGCGAATCCTGCAGGGAGCATTGAAGTTCAACTTTTAGTTGAGAGGAACGCGAGATTAAAACTCAAGTCAGAACCAGGTCCGGACCCGGACTTCCTGCACGGGGCGCCACCAACATCCGCGTGTGCGGCTTTCAGTAAGGAAAGCCGCATGAACTTCGCCAACGCCAACTAGCTCCACAGGAAATCCGGAGTAGGGCCGGGAGCCAAACGTCAGCCCAGCCCGGAAGGGCCGGGAGCCGGATATCCAAGGTTGCGGAGCGCCGGAGGTGCTGCACTACCTGCATCCGCTGGTGCCGCGCCTCTGGCGCTCAAACGATATCGGGGAGCGATGTCCCAGCCCTTCCGGGCTGGGCTGACGTTTGGCTCCCGGCCCTCCGGGCCTGGTTCTGATTTGAGTTTTGTTTTCGCTTCGAACCAGAAAATGCAGAAAGTCTAGCAAGTAGTCAAGCACATCCCGGCACTGCGATACTGTAGCGGATGCGCAATGCCTGCCGGGCCTCCGCTCTTCTCCTGTGCTTCCTTCTTGTCTGTCATCCCGCGGGGGCATATTCGCTGCTGACCCACGAGCAGTTGATCGACCTGACATGGCAGAGCTCCATCGTGCCACTGCTGCGCAGCCGCTATCCCAACATCACTCCCGAGGAGCTGGAACGGGCACGTTCCTACGCCTACGCAGGCTCCGTTATTCAGGACGTTGGCTACTATCCCTTCGGCGACGCCTTCTTCTCCGACCTGACCCATTACGTGCGCTCCGGCGACTTCGTCGTCCACCTCTTCCGCGACGCCAAGGATGCCAACCAGCTTGCCTTTGCCATTGGAGCGCTATCCCACTACATCGGCGACAACATCGGGCACTCCCAGGCCACCAACCGCGCCGTGCCCGTGGAATTTCCCAAGCTGGCCGCGAGATATGGCCCCATCGTCACTTTCGGCGAAGGGCAACATCCGCACGTCCAGACGGAGTTCGCCTTCGACATCAACGAGATTGCGCATCGCCGCCTGGCGCCCGTTCGCTATCTTCGCCACGTCGGCCTCAATGTGCCCACCGGGCAGCTCGCGACTGCTTTCTACGAGACCTATGGCCTCAGTGAGGACTTCTCCAAAGCCCGATCACGGCGCATCAACGTTGGGGGCTTTCGCTTCGCCGTCCGCAGCTTTGTTCCCCGCATCGCCTACGCGCTCACTCTTCTGCATCGCGGCAGCATGCCGGCAGACTCCAACAGTCCCGATCTGCAAAAACTGGCAGACGAGGTTGCACGGGTAGCAGCCGAAAATAACTGGGACCAGTATCGGAGGAAGGCCGGCATCGGGACCTATTCGCTCGCCGGGTTCATCTACGTATTGCCTAAGATCGGCCCGCTGAAACTGCTGGCAATCAAGGGGCCCACGGATACCACCGAAGAAGAATACGTGCGCAGCGTGAATCAATCGACGGACGCTCTAAATGCCGTGCTGGGTCGATTTGAGAAGCCGCGTCAGACGCTTCCCAACCGTGACCTGGATACCGGCGCGAAGGTTCAGCCCGGGGCTTATCGCCTCACAGATGAAACCTATGCCAAGCTGCTTGAGCGGCTGGCGGCCGATCCCCACCATACCGTTCCGCCCGGGCTCAAATCCGACATCGTGAACTACTACGCCGACCCAAACGCACCCATTCACACCAAGAAGAATCCGCAGAAATGGGCCCGAGTTCAGACCAACCTGCAGACTCTCCAGAGCATGCCCGTGAGCGTCCAGCCCATAGCCACAGAGACAGAGTGAACCCAGAGCTGTCCAAATTAGCTTTTGCCAGTAAGCCAACGCAAACCGCAGGTCCCTCCACTTCGGTTCGGGATGACAAGGGGAGGCGGCGCTTCCATGGAGAATTGGCGAGTGGCTGACGGGGTCCGCTGGGAAGCATTGGCTGAAAGTGGAATGAACCAAGTCCCTCCACGGCACGCCGGGACAGGTCGGCTTCGCCCGGGATGACAAAGTTTAGGGCGGCGTTTCACCTTGGCATGGGTGGAGGTGGATGGACAGAGCCTGGAATAACGGCGTCAACCTGATTTCGTTCGAGCGCGTTCTCATCAACGCTTCAGTAAGTTGCCTCTTCTAGAAGACTGTTTCGCAGCCAATTTGGACAGCTCTGGAGTGAACCCAGCCTCGCCGGCAGATTTTGCATTACATGTCGAGGAAACCGCGCTTCAGCGCGATCATGACTGCGTGCGTACGATCGGTGGCGCCGAGTTTCGAAAGGATGCTCTTGAGGTGGCCTTTGACCGTGTGCTCCGAGATGCCAAGTTGTTGGGCGATTAGCTTGTTCGAGCTGCCACTGGCGACCCCGCGTAGCGTCTCCAGCTCCCGGCTGGTGAGTGAATCGTCAGCGACGTGTTCGGCCATCTCGACGGCAATTTCCTGGGGGATACGGCGGTGGCCCGCGTGCACCAGCCGAATGGTATCGATCAACTCCGTCCGCAGCATGCTTTTCAAAAGATATCCCGAAGCTCCTGCCTTGAATGCGCGCAAAGCTTGTACGTCTCCTCCATAAGTGGTCAGGACGATGATGCGAGCATTGGGCCACTCCTTGCGAATCGAAGCGATCGCGTCGATACCGTTGGCCTTAGGCATGCGGAGATCCATGAGCGTGATGTCGGGCCGGTGCACGCGAAACAACGCGACCGCCTCGTCCCCATCGGTAGCCTCAGCCACCACGGTCATGTCGGGCTGCGCCATAATTGCTCCCGAAATCCCGCCCCTCAGAAGCGGATGATCGTCTACCGTGAGCACTCGAATCGGCTGCTGGCTACTCATGATTCGTCACCTTCTCAGGATGGCCAATTTTATCTCCGTGCCGCCGCCCGCGGCTAATCGCTTTTCCGGCGAGTGAAGAATATTCTCCGGTAACCTCGCGTACCCCCCTCCAAAGGGTGGTTTCTTGAGCCCCCTTTTCGCGTTTGTCCAACTTGGAAGAGGTGGTTAGAGTCGGTGCAATGCAAAGACTCTTCTCCATGTTTCCCACGGGGGCGGCAGGCATTGCGCTAGCTTTGTTAAGGGTAACGGCCGCGGCAATGCTGCTTATGATCGCATTCCCGCGTGGAGATTCCATCTCGTCACAATGGGCGTTTGCCGGTCTCGCCGTGCTTGCAGCCTTTTTCTTTCTCGGAGCATTTACCCCCGTCATGTGTACGCTCAGTGTCTGCATCGAGATTACGGCGATATTCGGGTTGCGCGGAGTCGATGCACTGCACATGGTCTTCTCTATTTTGGAAACTGCTGCTTTAGGCTTGCTCGGACCGGGAGGCTATTCGCTGGACGCTCTTATGTTTGGGCGGCGGCGCGTAATCTTGTCCACCGATGAGAGCTCCGACGTGAATTAAAAGGGATGTACTTTCAGAGGAGTGAGTGGTGGGATTTTATGAAGTCCCAAGAGACGATTCGGCACCCTCGCAAAGCCGCGATGCAGGAGCACCCAATTTAAGAGAGCCAGCCCCTGTGCACACAAAGCAAAAAGACAGAACCAAAGACGTTTTCTTCTCGAAACGAGATACACTTCGAACCAGAAAATGTAGAAACTCCAGTCCCCCGCATTAATGCGGGGGCTCCCACCCCTGGACCATTCACAATAATCGACAATATCAGCGACGCACTACACTAGGGCGCATCATTTTCTCGACGAGGCAAAATTTGCTACTTCCTCATTGAGTCCACCGTCTGGCCAGACCGCTCCCTCGCCCGAGGAAATTCTTCTTGCCGATGCAACGGGCTTGGCGACGGTCACCTGGTAGGACTGGTATTCGATGGTCAGAGTGGCCACCCCTCCCATCCGCACGCTGGTCACTGTCTTATTCTCTTTCGGCAGATAAAATCCGTTGTCCACCTTCTGATAGGTGTGATGGATCACAGACTTCGTCGTCCAGAACGATGGGTTCCGCGCCGGCTGCGCCTCAATGCGCGTTACCGCGAAGTCGTGTGCGTCCACCCATATCTTGCCTCGATAAAGGAAGCGGCTCTCCTCCTTCGGCTCAACATTCAGCACATAGTTTGTTCCCTCGGTCCCGGCAAGCGAGAAAGTGTAGTTGTCCGGACCAAGCTCAGTGTGCTTTCGGTTGCTCGAGTCGGCGGCCTGCTCTTCGCTCTCCAGCAGCCGGCGAAAGACGCGATTCTGGATCACCTTCGACCCAGTGGCGTTCACGATCGTGAATCGCTTGGAAGCAGGTGCGTCAAAGTTCACTTCCACTTCCATGCCCGCGTCTGCAGAGGCCGGAAAGCCACGATATTCCAGGTGATAGATGCGTCTCCCTGTGTAGTGCTGCAGACTGTCCGCACGTTCCTTGTTCTGGGCCATCAGACGCTGCACCACCTGGTCGGCTCCGAGGGCCGGCAACGCTGGTTGGGCCTGGGACCACGCTGCAGGTGCGCACGCCAGCAACGCCATCATCGACAACCAGGCGCCGGATCTTGTGCCACGCAGCGACGCATGGTCCTGCATCTGTTTAGGCCGCAACCCAATCGTTGACATGGATTCCCCCCGTGGTTACGCGATTCGTACAGACCTTATGCGACAACCTTTTCGTGGCCTTCCCAGGAAAACCACGCCTCACGTTCTTTTCGGGGGCAGCGTAAGTGTGAGATCGCCTTTAGTCTGCCCTTGTTGGATGCAGATTGTCCTTCTGCTTCCCTTGCCCGGCGGTTACGGATGGCACTTCTTGTAACGTAACTGAAGGCAGAGGAAAGCGTGCCTCTGCCCGGAGTATCGGCGGGCAGAGGCCCTCGATGCGTTAAAACTTGCCTAATAGATGGGCCCGGCTCCAGGTTGGCAATGCTATGTCTACTCCGGTATACAGCTACAGCAGGGAGGATTTATGTCGAAGCTGCAGTATCAATCGGGGTTTGGCAACGAATTTGCGACGGAAGCGGTTGCAGGAGCTTTGCCCAAAGGCCAGAACGCACCCCAGAAGTCGCCCCTCGGACTTTACACCGAACAGTTCAGCGGTACTCCCTTCACTGCTCCACGAGCCACCAACCGCCGTGCATGGCTCTATCGCATTCGTCCCTCGGTCACCCACCGGCCCTACGTCGAGCTCCCGGAGAATAACCTGCGCAGCGGGCCATTTGACGAAGTTTCTGCCACTCCCAACCAGCTCCGCTGGAATCCGCTGCCCATTCCCACTACGCCTTGCGACTTCCTCGACGGCATCGTCACCATGGCCGGCAACGGCGGCCCGGCAGGCCAAACGGGATGCGCGGTGCACATCTACGTCGCCAATCAAAGCATGTCGGGCCGTTTTTTTTCGAACGCCGATGGAGAGATGTTGGTCGTGCCCCAACTGGGCAAGCTGCGCTTCTTCACCGAGCTGGGCATTCTGGAGGTTGCGCCGGGTGAGATCTGCGTCCTTCCGCGCGGCCTCAAGATGCGTGTCGAGCTACTCGAAGCATCTGCCCGCGGCTATATCTGCGAGAACTATGGACTGCCGTTCCGCTTGCCTGACCTGGGTCCGATCGGCGCCAACGGCCTGGCCAATCCTCGTGATTTTCTTTCTCCCGTCGCCGCCTTTGAAGATGTGGACGGCAACTTCCAGAGCCTTTGCAAGTTCCAGGGCAAGCTGTGGTCCGCGGGGATCGATCACTCGCCCCTCGACGTGGTTGGCTGGCATGGCAACTACGCGCCTTACAAGTACGACATGGCAACCTTCAATTGCATTAACAGCGTCAGCTTCGACCATCCCGACCCCTCGATCTATACGGTGCTCACCGCGCCCACCGCGGTGCCGGGCTCAGCCAACGTGGATTTTGGCATCTTCCCTCCGCGCTGGATGGTGGCCGAGCACACCTTTCGCCCGCCCTGGTTCCACCGCAACGCGATGAACGAGTTCATGGGGCTGATCTTCGGTCAATACGATGCCAAGGCCGAAGGCTTCGTCCCCGGCTCTGCCAGCCTGCATAGCTGCATGCAGGGCCATGGGCCCGATGCAGAAACCTTCGAGCGGGCCGAGAAGGCCGAACTCAAGCCACACTATCTCGCCGATACCCTGGCCTTCATGTTCGAGACCCAGTTGGTGCTTCACCCGACGCGCTTTGCGATGGAGACGGAATACCTGCAGCGCGATTACTTTGAGGTGTGGCAGGCGCTCAAAAAGCACTTCACCGGGAGCCCCATCTCATAAATGCAACCATGAATGCTACACATAATCCTCAGCGGCAAAGCTGGGTAGCCTCGGCCAATCGCGGCCCATTTCCTATTCAGAACCTGCCCTTTGGCGTATTCCAAAGGGCAGACCAGGCGGTCGTCGGCGTGGCCATTGGCGATCAGGTACTGGACCTCCGCGGCTGCTGCCAGGCGGGCCTGCTAGAGTCGCTCTCCGCGGAGACCAGCCCAGCCTGTGCCGCCACCACGCTCAATCCACTCATGGCGTGCGGCCCGGAGTGCTGGTCGCCCTTGCGCGCCCGGCTCAGCGACATTCTCCGCGCCGACCATCCCGACGCTGCCGGCCATCAACGGCAGGTGGCGCCCCATCTGTTCCCCATGGCGGAAGTCACCATGCTCAAGCCGGCATCGATCGGCAACTACACGGACTTCTATGCGTCGATCGATCACGCCCGCAATGTTGGCAGGCTATTCCGGCCGGAGAATCCCCTTCTGCCCAACTACAAATATGTGCCTATCGGCTATCACGGCCGGGCATCGTCGATTGTGATGAGCGGCACACCCGTGAAACGCCCTGCCGGCCAGATTTTGCCCGCCGGCGGCGCACCGCCCCAGTTCGCGCCCACCCAGGCGCTTGATTACGAAATTGAGGCCGGCTTCTTTGTGGGGCCGGGCAACAACCAGGGAGAAGCCATCTCCATCGATCGCGCTGCCTCTCACCTCTTTGGTGTGTGCCTGCTGAACGACTGGACGGCGCGCGACATCCAGGCCTGGGAATACCAGCCTTTGGGACCATTCCTCGCCAAGAGTTTTGCCACCACCATCTCCCCCTGGGTCGTCACCATGGAGGCTCTTGCCCCGTTTCGCGCCCCGGCGTTTGCGCGCCCGCCAGAGGACCCGCGCCCTCTGGACTACTTGGACTCGGAGCAGGACCGTCAGCAGGGCGGAATCGATCTTATCGTCGAGGTCTACCTCCGTACTGCTCGCATGCGCGCAACCGGGCGCGACGCGGCCCGGCTCAGCCGCGGCAACCTGAGCGACCTCTACTGGACCGTCGCTCAGCTACTGACTCATCAGACCAGCAACGGGTGCAATCTTCAACCCGGTGATTTGCTGGCCAGCGGCACAATCTCCGGGCCAAGGGACGAGTCCCGTGGATGCCTGCTCGAGCTCACCCAGCGCGGTGTCGACCCCATTACGCTACTCACGGGTGAGCAGCGCGGTTTTCTTGCGGACGGCGACGAGGTCATCTTTCGCGGCTATTGTGAGCGGGCGGGATTTGTAAGTATCGGCCTGGGCGAGTGCTCCGGCACCATCACTTCTCACGGCCGGGTCCGTAACGAATGACGGGTGCCCCATTCAAGCCGTGTTTTGGCTTGAGTGGGATACCACGGCTGTCCACCAGTCACTCTTCATCGGCAACAGGTCTCCTTACACTCAGGGGTCGAGGCTTGTGGAATCCCACTCAAGCCAAAATGCGGCTTGAATGGGGCACCCGTCATTCGTTACGGACCCGGGCCGTGAGAAATCCGGGCGGGTCCTGCGAGCAGCGCTTTCGTGAATCCCGGCTGCTCGCCTCGCAACATCTGCTGGATGATCTCGTGGATGCGGATCGCTTCAAAGGGTGCGGTCACCACTTGCTCCGATTCCTGACCGGGGAAGTGAATCATCAAAACCGGGCGAGTGTCAAAGTTGCCGTGGCTTGCCACCTCTTCTTCCTTCGTCCATTCAGCTTTCGGCCGCCATATGGGCAGGCGCCAGGAGTGGTCAGAGCAGACGATGACAGTCGTCTGTGGGGCCAACGTGGTCGCGTTCAAGGTCCTCATCAGCTCGCTCAGGACCTTGTCGCTGAGCGCCAGGTTGTCGATGTACGTGCCACCGTCGCGCACGGTTCCCGTCCTACGGTCGTAGATGCCGGGAGGATGCGGCACCGGCAGGTGGATGAAAACGAAGCGGATGCTCTGGTCGCGGATCAATGCCGTTGCTGCCGGCATGATCGCAGCCAGGTCCGCCACATGGACTCGCCGGGGGAAGTCCGGTTTTCCTTCCAGATCCCAGATAGTGTTCTGGATGGGCGAAACAGCATTCTCCAGGGAGGATTTAGTCGAGATCGGCCCCTTTAATTCTCCGTCTCCCATCCTCCAGAAACAGTAGTCGAGGGTTCCTTCGAGAATTCTGCAATAGGGGTTGAACCAACCGACGACACCCGTGGTCCAGCCCAGGCGCTGGGCGTCTGCGAAAAGCGTCGCGTGGGCATCGAACGGTCGCCACTCCTCACTTCCGCCCAATTGAAACCTCGGTTCTCCGTCAAAGCCGCTGCGGACCTTATCGACCCGCTTACCCAGCAAAAGCGCAGGAATGACAAGGTCCGTGTTGTAGCCCACTGACTTGAGTTCGCTGAACACGACACTCTTGCTCTTGAACCAGTCAAAGGTCGGCATGGCGAGCCCAGGAAATCGATGATCGAAGGTTTGATCGAAAGAAAGTTCGTCAAAAAGAAGCCACACGATCCGTTTGCCGGCAACCGCCGGGTCGCTTCGCCCCGAAGCCGGCGTGGGACGTTTCACCGTCATAAGAACGTCAGCCTGCTGCGCCCGCAGTCCTTGATATACGAGTTCAGGCACCATCCACACCGCGCTGCAGCCTGCAATAAACAGGAGCACCAGCAACCCGCGCACAGCTGACCGGTAGGCGGGCGGCCGAAGCCACCACAACGCCAGCGCGCCAATCACAGTAACGACGAATACCGCCGGGCGGGTTAGGCGAGGAACATCCCAACCCAGGGTCACGAGCAAGCCTCCGACTACTGTCTGGGCAAGCCTGGCAGCAATGAGTACCCAGACCAGGGTGCGCAAACCGCTCTTACTGCGCTCCAGGTAAGTAAAGAGGAGAGCAGCCAATAGGGAACCGACTGCCAAGTCGATCAGGGTGCCCCAGACAACACTGCGCATAGGCAAGACGCTGTGGTAAAGCACCGAATGGTAGGGTGAGACCAATGCCGCCAGACGAGACAGCATGAGCAACATGACGGCCCCAAAGCCTTGCACGAGGTTCTTTAGGTTCATTTTTTCTCGAATAGAAAGAGGACGCGGCCGTTGCTCAATTGCTCACGAACCATGATCTTGAAATGGCGAGTGAACTGCTCTACGAACAGATCTTCATCCAGATGCTGGTAGAGTTCATCTCGCCCCCGGCAAAGGTCGATATAGCGAACGTCGGTCTTTGGAACCCATTCCACGATGCTGGAACGGCGCGTGAGCGATGCCAGGAGCACAGCCACGTCGGCGATGGGAATCTGGTCGGCAAGCAGCAGATGATGCAGGATGCCCAGCATCATGACGCAATCGAAGCGGCCGCGCGCCCGTTCCAGAAGGGTGAGAGATTCGTTGTTGCACCATCCCACTGCGGGAGTCGGCCTGGCCACATCAGCGACCAGCGGCAGTATCGGCAATCCAGCGGTTCTGGCTTCTCTCCAGTTGCGTTCCGAAGAGGCAACGTCGGTGTCCCAGGCGACGACGCGAGCGCCCACGCCGGCAGCAATCCGCGAGTATTGACCGGTATTGCCGCCGATGTCGAGCACCGAGCCCGGACGCAGCAATTGCATGGCCCGGTCGACAAATTCCTGCTTGTGGCGCCGCTCCTGGTCTGTGTAGTGATCCGCGACAGTCTGGTACTCACTCCACCGCGAATCACGTCCCTTGGGTTCCAGCGCATGCAGCGCTCGAGCGAAGCTTCGCAAGTTTCCCTGCAAAACCTCGGTCGCGATTTCCGGCTCCTGCTGTAACTTGGGCGGCGCCCCGCCTCCGCCCTTTCGCTTCTCAAAAAGGTAAGGAAGGGTAACCAGGGAACGAAGCGGCGCTTTCCAGCGTTCGATAGTAGAAAAATACGGATACAGGTCGACGGGCTCATAGCCGTCACGGCGATTCAGCGTAGCTGCCAAGGGCCAGCCGAGGTGCTTGTACGCCGCCAGAGGAAGAAGAAAGGTGCGGGCGAATTGCCCGTAGGCAAGCCACAAAGGGCTGCGCGGGTCGCGACGCTCGATCGACAGCAGATCGACAAAAACCGGGCGCGAGCCATCAAAGAGAATGTTCAGCGGGGTGGCATCTTTAAGGATCCAACCCTCATGGAGCAATTGGCCGCATAGTTCGAGCGTCAGTTCCGCTGCCGCCACCCACTGCCCAGGCGTCCATTCCCAGGGATAGGAAGGAAAGAAAATCCGCGGATGCTCCAGCAGGAGCGGCTGATCTGCTTCCGCGGACAGCACCTGGCTCGCGACCAAATGGCCTTCGTCTGTCCAACGCGTGGCCAGGTCAGACTGCAGGAAGCGTAGGGACTCCGCTGCATAATGAGGGTGAATCGTTCGCAGGACCTGTTCGCCATGGATGCGCAACGACCCGGCTGGATCGCGAAACGTCGCAATGTTTTGCGACGTGCCCTGGGTCATGGTTGGTTCTCTGCGACCTCGGTCCCGGAATCGGCTGGCGAAGAGATTTGAGATGATCCGCGCATCGCATTGAATATCCGCTTTAGGCGATGGCGCATATAGTAAACCGCGCCGGCGAACATGGAACCGGCAACCTGGAGGAAGACAAAACCAGAGCCTGGATCGACGTAGGCTTGTGCCGGACGCTCAAACGCGACAAGTAGGGACGCAATCTGCAGAGCGCCGAGCAAAAAAACCAACAAACCTAGGACGCGGGGGGAGGGGCACGATCTCTTCACGAATCTCCTCGAGGCGCGAGTTACCTGTACTCTCTAACGTTTAACCCTACTGGAAAGTTGCCCCAGTTTCATCTTTTTTTCACCGCCCATTCATGTTGCGGCATGCCCATTTATGCCGCAAACCCGGCATATACGGTCATAATTGATAGACGCTTTAAAATTTGGCGAGTTTACTGCCATATTGCGCCAAATCGGCCTATGCTTCCTTCGGACGACACGCAACTGGTGCGGATTCTCGACGTGGCGCTAGCCGACACCGCGCGGCGCAGCGGCGATTGGCTGGTTTGTAAGCCGGGCTGTACACAATGCTGCGTAGGCGTCTTCGCTATCCATCAACTCGATGCGGCCCGTCTGCAGCAGGGGCTCGAGGAGCTTTCGAGGAGCGAACCGGACCGTGCCCAATCCGTTCGCGAGCGGGCGCGGAGATCGGTTGAGCGCCTCAGCGATGGCTTCCCCGGTGATCCTCTAACTGGCCTGCTCGACTCCTCGGAAGAGGCCGAGGCCATCTTTGAAGACTTTGCCAATGACGAGCCCTGTGCGGCGCTCGATCTAGCCACCGGCCTATGTGACCTGTATCTCTCCCGCCCCATGACCTGCCGCGTGTTTGGACCGCCGGTGCGCTCGGAGCAGGGCCTCGGCGTCTGCGAGCTCTGTTATCACGGCGCCACCGAGGAGCAGATTGCCGCCTGCGAAATGCCCGTCGATCCCGAAGGACTCGAAGCGAAGCTGCTGGAGGAGTTTGAGCAATCCTCCGGCAAGCATGGCCGCACCCTGGTTGCTTTCGCGCTCGCCCACTAGAGGGCCCCGATGGGGACCGGCGCCACGCTGTACCGGCCCCCTGCCGGTACAATTAATGAGACCTAGGGAAAGTAGAACCATGTCCACCAAAGCAGCCCTGAATTCCGCCCTCGGCGTCGCCGCCGCCAATGCCGGCTTGGCCGTCCTTTCCTCCGATGAGGGGATCGATTTCAATGGCCGCCCCACCGCTATCTTCCGTATCGGGCTCTCCAAAGATGCTCCTGCCGAACGCACGCTAAGGTTGGAGCTGAGCGAGGATTTCGACTTCAATCGCCCTGAGCTATTGCCGGAGATGACCGCGCACTTGCGCGACGAGGCTAAACGGCTGCTCAACCCGCGGCCGGATGCCTATGTGACCATGGCCGGTATGCCGATCATCTTCAGCGACTTCCGTTGGCCTTTCCACCGCTCTGTTTCGGGGGCGGATACTTACATCGTCCACGGAGTGGTCCACGTGGGCGACGGCACCGATTCGCTGCTGCATGCCAAAATTTCCGCCAGCATGACCGTGACTTTTGCGGAGATCGTCCCGGCGCCGGAGCAGCCCTATGCAGAGACTTTTATCTACAGCGCCATTCGCAAGACGTTGGATCAGGGGCAGCTCGAACTGCTCAAGAGCGGCAACCGCCAGCCCGTTCCCGTGACCACCCGCTATTACAGCCGCTGGCAAAAGAAGTTCTTCTTCACCGACACGAATGACGAAAGCCGCCAGCAATTCCTGGTGGTAAAGGCCTTCTGGCTCTCAGGCGTGCTGGGCAACTCGCAGCCGGTATGGATGGCAGACCCGCGAGACGCGCAATACCTTAACACCACCGCGGAGGAGCTGGTCCGTATGGCCGCAGCGCTGGCCGCCAAAGGGCTGCTGACCTTGAGCGCGGAGAAAGACGGTGGCCCGGAGTTTGCCGCCGCAACCCCGGCGCTGATGGCGCGCGCAGCCGAGTTCCGCGCCCGCCTGCAGCAGGCTCTTGATCTCACTAAGCCGGCATTTAATGAGGAGATGCGCGCCGGACACACAAACATGTAGTAAAGCGCGGAAAAGGTGTCCGCGTTAAGCGCACTAAGCCCCCCCGGCCTCTTCCGGGGAGCATCCGCGATAAATATGTCCCTGATTATGCAAACCTGGGCACAGTAGGCTTGTAACTCTCCAGCCGGGTGTGCGTCTTATGCGCAGTTAGGGGGATCCATGAGCAAACAATCCGGACTGATCGCCGCGGGAATAGCCCTTGCTCTGACGATGGCCCTGCAGGCACAGACTGCAGGGGACGCGCCGGCGCAGAAGGTGGTGCTGGTGGAGCTGTTCACCTCCGAAGGGTGCTCCAGCTGCCCTCCCGCAGATGCGTTGCTCCGGCAGGTGAACGGAACCCGGACCAGCGGGGACCAGTTGGTGGTTGGCATCAGCGAGCATGTCACCTACTGGAACGGGCTAGGATGGTCTGATCCCTTTTCCTCCCCGGTCTACACCGAACGGCAAAATGCCTACAGTGAGCGATTCCACCTGGAGGGCGTATACACGCCGCAGATGGTAATCAACGGCGCAGAACAGATTGTCGGCAGCGACCGCGCGGCGTTGGTGCAGGCGGTGCAGGCAGAGGACGCGCAGCCTCCCCGGGTCTCTCTCCGCATTCTCTCGTTGAACGTGGTTGGAAACACATTGACGGTGAATTTTTCCATCGGCGGCGACGTGCCGTCCCGGGGGGTTGATCTTATGGCGGTCCTTGCCGACGACTCCGATCGTTCCAGCGTCCTTCACGGCGAAAACTCCGGTCAGACGCTGGCGCACGTCGCCGTCGCGCGATCCATCTCCCGTGTGGCCACGCTGCGGAATGCGGGGGAACGGACCGTGCAGGTCCAGATCCCGGCCACATTTCAGGCGGCGCAGAAACATCATCTAATCCTCTTCGCGCAAACCCCGGGAAACGGGCGCGTGCTTGGCGCGGATACCAAACCGCTGTAGAGAGCTTGCATGGTGGCAACTACTGAAGTACGGGACGAAGCACAGATGATCGCTAAGATCGTTGCCGGCGACTCTCAGCTCTTTCACGAGCTGATTCGTCCCTATGAACGCAGGGTCTACGTCATGGCTCTGTCCTTTCTCCAGAATGAAGCCGATGCAGAGGACGCCGCCCAGGAGGCGTTTCTCAAAGCCTTCCGCAACCTGTCCAGCTTTCGCGGCGAAGCCAAATTCGGGACCTGGCTGGTAAGCATCACATTGAACGAGGCGCGGACCCATATCCGCAGGCGGGGTACGGTCAAGATGGAGTCGCTCGATGAGCCCCAGGACGACGAGGGACATACGTCTCCGGCACTGTTACGAGATTGGAAAGAGATACCGTCGGAGGCCCTGGAACGCAAGGAGGTCAGGTTCCTATTGGAAAGGGCCATCACCGCTCTGCCGCGAATCTACCGCGAGGTATTCCAGCTGCGAGACATGGAGCAACTGAGTGTCAATGAGGCCGCTGCCGCGCTTGGCATCAGCATAGGCTCAGTGAAAGTCCGCTTGCATCGCGCGCGCATGATGCTGCAAAAGAAACTGGCGCCCGAATTGAAGCAGGTAGCTCCTAAAAGGAGGTGGTGGGCGTGGTCATAGAGTGCAAACACGTGTGGGACCACATCTCCGGCTACCTGGACGCGACTCTCCCACCGGATGTGCTGGAACAAGTGCAAAAGCATCTGGAGCATTGCGAGATCTGCTCGGCGATTCTGGATTCAACGCGCAACATTTTGATCCTGACCGCGGACGAGCGAGTGTTTGAGCTACCCCTTGGCTTCAGCGAACGGCTGCACGCCCGCCTGGAAGAGGAGATACGAGACCTGGAGACCTAGTGTAGTGCGCCGGAAATAACATCGATTATTCCGGTGCCCGAAAGTTGAAGATGGGCCCAGGCTGCAGTCCCTCAGGGGCTTCAGAGTCTGCGTGAGAACTCGGAAATAAAACTCAAATCAGAACCAGGCCCATAGGGCTGGAAGCCAAACGTCAGCCCAGCCCGGATCCGGATTTCCTGTGGAGCTTGCTGGCGTTGGCGCACTTCATGCGGCTTTCCTTAACGAAAGCCGCACAGGCGGATTTTGGTGGCGCCCCGTGCAGGAAATCCGGAGAAGGGCTGGGCTGACGTTTGGCTCCCGGCCCTACGGGCCTGGTTCTGATTCGCGATTTGTTTCGTGTTCTCACGCAGACTCTTTAGCCCGTACCCTTCAAAGACGGTTAAACACCCATCTGTATGACGCACTACAGTAGCCGTTGTTACGATGCGGCGAGTAACAGGATGTGATTCGATGGGATGGCTGCACCGCAAAGAGATGTGCGAGCATCCAAGTTGTTATGTTAGCGAAACGAAAATTGGGAAGCCAGGGGCTGGAGGTTTCGGCCCTTGGGCTGGGATGTATGGGCATGAGCCAGTCTTACGGCTCAGCAGACGATAACGAGTCAGTTGCCACCATTCACCGTGCACTCGAGTTGGGACTGAATTTCTTTGATACCGCCGAGGTCTACGGCCCCTTCATCAATGAAGAGCTGGTGGGGACGGCGCTCAAGGGGCGGCGGGAGCAAGCAATCATCGCTACGAAGTTTGGATTTCGCATAGAGAGCGGCCAGAGAAGCGAGACCAATAGCCGCCCAGAACATATCCGCGAAGCCGTCGACGCTTCCCTGCGGCGCCTGCAGGTTGAATATATCGATCTGCTCTACCAGCATCGCGTGGATCCTGAAGTGCCCATCGAGGAAGTTGCGGGAACGGTCGGGGAGTTGGTGCGCGCAGGGAAAGTACATTATTTCGGCCTTTCGGAGGCGGGAGAGAAAACGATTCGCCGCGCCCACGCCACGCACCCGGTGTCTGCGCTGCAAAGCGAATACTCTCTTTGGGAACGTAACCTGGAGGCGCAGATCATCCCCGTACTGCGCGAACTCGGTATCGGCCTTGTTCCCTTCAGCCCGTTAGGCCGTGGCTTTCTGACCGGTACCACCAAGCGCGCGGAAGATTACCCCGAAGGGGATTTCCGCCGGGGTGATCCGCGGTTTCAGGGCGCGAACTACGATGCAAATATGCGCGCCGCAGCCCTGGTAAAGCAGATCGCCGAGCGGACCCACTCCAAGCCTGGCCAGGTAGCTTTGGCGTGGCTGTTGCAAAAGGGCGAAGACGTAGTGCCGATTCCAGGCACGAAGCGGCGAAGCTATCTCGAAGAGAACGTCGCTGCTGCAACACTAAGACTCGAAGCGAGGGAAATGGCTGAACTCGATGAGGCATTGTCCCCCGAAGCTATTTCCGGGCCGCGTTACAACGAACGCCTGATGGCGCTTGTCGATCGATAACCGACGGCTTAAAAGGGCATCTGCTCGGGCACGGCTTCACCGTCGGCCCGAGGATCGGTTGCGCCGTAGTGAACCGGCGATGAATCGCTCGCTTCCACCGCATTGCCCCGGCCCATGCCCTGGAAATAGCGCGGCCACACTTTTACGTCGTGCCCCTGGCTTCGTAACCCCGCGATCACGTCTGGGGATACCCCATTTTCGACCCACACGCCACAGCCACCGAAATCACGCTTGGTGAAGCGCGCTGCTTCCACAGCGGCTTCGATATTCATGCCGAAGTCGACGATGTTGGAAACGAACTGCGCGTGCGCCTGGGCCTGGTTGAAGCCGCCCATGATGCCGAAGGCGATGCGCCGATCACCGCTCTGCATAAAGGCGGGAATGATGGTGTGCAGCGGACGGGTTCGCGGGCGAAGCGTATTCGGCCGGCCTGGCTCGAGGGTGAATCCGCCGCCGCGGTTCTGCAAGGGGAAACCGGTTCCGGGGGCAACCAAGCCGCCACCGAAAGCTCCCGCATTGCTCTGGATCAGAGAGACCTCATTGCCGTCACGGTCAACCACGGCGAGATAAGTGGTGTCGCTCGATAGATGAGCAAGCCCCTGCTGCACATGCGCAGGCAATACATTGCAGGCAGCCTTATCCGTAATCAGCTTCGCCCGCTGTTTCGCCAGATCTTTGGAGATAAGCGCTTCTGTCGGGATGTGCGTAGCATGAGGATCGCCCACATACTGCCGCAGATCGGCATAGGCGAGTTTCTTGGCTTCGATCTCCATGTGCAGCGATTTCTGGCTGTTGTGTCCCCATTCTTTGACGGGGAATTGCTCCATGATGTTCAGCATCTCGAGCGCGGCAATTCCCTGCCCGTTGGGCGGCATCTCGTACACGGTCCAGCCATGGTAGGTGGTGCTGACTGGGTCAACCCATTCGGGCTGGAATTCGGAGAGATCTTCGGCTTCCATAAAGCCGCCCAGATCACGCTCCAGCTTCAGGATCGCAGCCGCTGTCTCTCCTTTGTAAAAGCCATCGCGGCCGTGTTCCGCGATGCGCTGCAGCGTTCGTGCCAATTCCGGATTGCGGAATAACTGCCCTGCAACCGGCGCTTTGCCCCCGGGAAGAAAGACGCGGGCAAATTCAGGATCCTTTTGGAAAGGCATTCCGTAGGTATTCCAGTTGTCCGCATCTGTCTCTGTGACGGCGATGCCTTTGTCCGCCAGGGCGATGGCGGGCGCCATATCCTCGGCCAGAGAGAGCTTTCCCCAGCGTCGATGCAAAGCATCCCAGCCGGCGACGGCTCCCGGCACAGTGACCTCATCGATGGTGCGCATCTTCGTCAAGCCTTTGGCCTTCAGAGCTTCGGGGGTTAGATTTTTTGGCGCCCACCCGCTGGCGTTGAGACCATAGAGATGCTTCGCTTTGGTGTCGTAGACGACGGCGAACAGGTCACCGCCCACTCCGTTCATCATGGGCTCAATCACCGATAGGGCAGCGTTGGCTGCGATGGCCGCGTCGACTGCGCTGCCACCCCTGGCGAGAATTGCCGCACCTGCTTGAGAGGCGACGGCCTGCAGAGTTGCCACGACGCCGTACTGTGTCATGACCATGGAACGAGACTGCTCGCGGGCAGGGTCGTCCGCGGCCTGAATGTGCGGCGCAGCTAACAACGCCATGAGAGCGATGGATACAGCTTTGTTTATGCGGGCGCCCCGAAGCATTCCGGGAGCTAAGAGGATTCTGAGCCAAGCCTGTCGTAAGCGGTATTGTTTGTCCATGTCCTTAGTAAGGTCCCGTATCTTCATTCGCGCGAATATTTAAAATGCAAGAATACTCCCAGGACGGCGCCCTCAACTTCAGAGGGATCGTGGCGTTTCTGCATTTTCTGGATCGAAGCGTATGACGTTTCGAGAAGAGGCTCGGCCAAGAGGACGACATCAGGCTCGTGGAAGGGATCTTCCGATGGCTCAAACGATGAGGGCCCGGTGCTGGAAATGCGGAAGAAGACCATGGTGAAAAGGCGCGAACTCCAGCGCAGCATGTATGAGCTGCAAAGTCCTTCCACGGCCCAGCGACTCATGTTGGCTGGGTTTGTTGCAGTGTGGGTCGCGCTGGCCTGGTGGCTGCTGTTCGGTGGGGGGCTCGCAATGGCTGGCGGGTGGCTCGGACGGATTTGGCGACCCGGGGACATGGTGCGTCGCGCCTGCCTGGCCGCCGCGCTCTCGATTTACTACATCCGGATTCTTTTCACCGAATTCGTCTTCTTGAAACGGGGTGTGAGCTGGAGCGAGGTATTAACGATCATTCCGTGGCTCCTCTGTATCTACCTGCTCCTGGCCGGTATCGGCGGAAGAAACCCCGCCGCATTGGGTGTATCAGGCGCGATCGGCGTGGTCCTGTTTGTGGTGGGTTCCTGGGTAAACTCCTATGCGGAGTACGCGCGCCACTTGTGGAAGCAACGCCTCGAAAATCATGGGCGTCTTTACACCGAGGGACTCTTCCGCTACGCAAGACACCCAAACTACTTCGGCGATCTGATCTCATTTTCCGGACTGTGCCTGATTTCTGGAACCTGGGTGACAGCAGTGATTCCAGCCCTGATGCTGGCCGGTTTCGTATTCGTGAACGTACCGGTCCTCGATTCTTATTTGCACGAAAGATATGGTGTGGCGTTCGATGAATATGCAGACCGGACATGGAAACTGATTCCGTTCGTGTATTGAGAAGACCCCAGGAAACGGCGCCAATTTTCCCGAGCCGGTTGAGCAAACAGGAATGGCAAAACGTCAGGTTATCAGCGTAAATTTGTAACCCTATGCGAAACCTGCTGCGGAATCTCCAGTTCGGCGTGCGCGGATTACTCAGGAATCCCGGCCTCACACTCACCGTTTTGTTGACGCTCGCGCTGGGCATAGGCGCCACCACGGCGATCTTCACCATAGACTATGCGTCGCTGATTGCAGATACCCCTTTCCCGAATCCGGAGCAGTTGGTCGTGGTCTGGTCCAAGGTCAATGGCCACCACAATGGCGTTTCGGCCGGCGATTACCTCGACTGGAGCCGGCAGAACACAACCTTTCAGGATCTGAAAGCAGTCGCTGAGAGCTCATTCAACATTTCCGGCAAAGACCAGCCCGTCAACGTGGAGGGCGCCAACTATACGCCCGGCTATTACTCCATGTTAGGCACCCCCTTCGCGATGGGGCGTGATTTCTTGCCCGAAGAAGGGCAGGCAGGTAAGGATCAGGTGGTCATCCTCACGCACAAGCTTTGGCAGCGACTGGGCGCGGACCCTCACATCATCGGTAAGACCATGAGTGTCGATGGCTCCCCCCGCATAGTGGTCGGCGTAACGGCTGCGGGGCAGGCCGATCGCGCGCCCGCCCAGATGTGTGTGCCTCTGGTCTTCAAGCCGGAGCAGATCAACCACGATTTTCATTGGTTGCTGGTGATGGGACGGTTGAAACCGGGAGTGACCATCAAGCAGGCACAAGCCGATATGGATAACGTCACCGCGCATGTCGCGCAGGCTTACCCCAAAAGCAATCACGGCTGGGGCGCCGCGGTGGACCCGGAAAAACTGGAATGGGTGTCGAAAGATACGCAGCTCATCTTATGGCTGCTGCTCGGTGCGGTGGGTTTTGTTCTATTGATCGCTTGTGCCAACGTCGCCAATCTGTTGCTGGGCAGAAGTATGAGCCGGCAGAAGGAAATGGCCATCCGCAGTTCCCTGGGCGCGACCCCGGCCATGATCTTCGAGCAGCTACTCACCGAAAATCTGCTGCTTGCCTTTATCGGCGGAGCGCTGGGCGTCGGCCTGGGCTATGCGTTGCTGCAAGGCGTGCTCGCGTTGATGCCCCGGGCCACTCTTCCGTCTGAGGCGGATTTGCGCTTGAACCTGCCTATCCTCGGCTTTGCCATCGGCATAACCACCCTCGCCGGCCTTCTCTTCGGCTGTTTTCCCGCCTGGTATGCCTCGCGCGTCGACCCTGCCGAGTCCCTCAAGGAGGGTGGCCGCTCGGGCACCGGGAGCGGGCGCCACCGTCTGCGCCGGGCCTTGGTGGTGAGCGAGTTTGCCTTGGCCCTTACCCTGCTCGCGGGGGCGGGCCTGGCCATTCACAGCTTCCGCAATCTGCTCAATGTCGATCTTGGCATTCGTGCCGACCACCTGCTCACCTTCTACCTGCAGGTTCCTGACTCCCGCTCCAAGGAGCCCAGCCAGATCATCGCCTATTACCGGCGCATGATAGCGGCCATTCAGGCGCTGCCTGGAGTCTCGCATGTCGCCGTGGCCACCAGCCGGCCGCTCGAAGGCGCCGGCTTCGGCATGCCCTTCACCATAGCCGGCAAGCCCGGCGCCGCCGACCCATCTCAGCGGCCCAGCACCGGCTTCGGCATGGTCACCCCGGACTATTTTGAGACCTATGGCATTCATCTGGACAAGGGACGATTTTTGAACGACCAGGACACGGCCAGCAGCGTAAAAGTAGCGGTCATCAACGAAGAGTTGGCGCGCAAGTATCTGGGGGGAAGCGATCCGCTGCAACAAAGGCTGTCGGTGGAGCAGTTAATTCCCGGCGTCACGAAACTGGGGCCGCCGGTGGAATGGCAGATTGTTGGCGTCTTTCACAATGTGCGCGATTTTGGCTTGCGACAGGATTATCCCGAGATGCTGATTCCGTTCTGGCAGATACCCTGGCCGAATACAGGCGTTGGCGTGCGCACAGCGGAAGATCCGGCTTCGATGACCAAAAGTATCGCCGCCGCCGTGCACTCCGCAGATCCGCAGATTGCGCTGGCCGATACGAAAACGATGGAAGAGGTAAGGGACGAGGGATTAGCCGGTGACCGCTTCAGCATGATGCTCTTCGCCGCTTTTGCTGGAGTGGCCTTGCTGCTGGCCGCTGTCGGCATTTATGGAGTCATGAGCTTCTCCGTCACCCAGCGGGCCCACGAAATTGCCTTGCGCATGGCATTGGGATCGACGCGCGGGCGCGTCGTCGGCTTGATTATCAGGGAAGGTGTGGTCCTGGCTTGCGTCGGCTTGGCGCTGGGCCTGGCCGGCGCCTACTTCGTGGGCCGCGCCATGCAAGGCACGCTCTACGGCATTGGCAGGTTTGATCTCTCCGCCTTTGCGGCGGTGGGCGTGATCCTGTTGGCGACAGCCTTGCTGGCCTGCTACCTGCCCGCCCGCCGCGCCGCCTCAGTAGAGCCTATGGCTATCCTGCGCAGCGAATGAGGAAAGAGGCACACCGGACATTCCCCTTTAGTTAACTTCGATTGTTACTTATTGTGGCCGGGAGTGTCAGCGCGCCGATCGGCGGCGCCAGTGCTTCTGCTTCAAACAGCCGTCGTTACTTAAGTCTGGCAGATGACCCTGATAGCGGCCACGTATTCAAGATCGAGCTGCCTTTGACCGATGAGGAGTATGTCATGCATCGGCCCTGGGCTGTACCGACTCATCGATATGCGCGCCCAGTCCTTATCCTGCGGCCATGCAGGACGTTTCTGTTACCTCTCTTTGGCGTCATCCTGGGCCTTCGGTCCGTGCTCCTCATGGCTCAGTCTACGTTCGCTCTGCGCCCAACAGGCCCGTACCACCAGGGAATCGCCGGCGCCACGATCGCGCTGAGCGCCACGCAGAATCTCACGGCAAGATGGTCGATCATTTGGGCAATCTTCCTGATCAGCTTGTTCGTAGCCACGGTTCTATTCGCCACCATCACTGATCGCCGCAGGAAGCGGACCAAGGCGGTAAATCTGGAACTTATCGGAGAACTCAGGGAGTGCAGACGGGGACGCGAGGAAATCAACAGGCGTAATGCCGAACTGGAGTGTCGACTGGCCGAACGCACCGCACAGCTCGAGACTGCAAACAAGGAGTCGGAGGCCTTTTCATACTCTATTGCCCACGATCTGCGCGCCCCGTTGCGCCACATCAGCGGATTCTCCAAAATCCTGCAGGACAATTACGGCACAACCCTGGACGCAACGGCACAAGGCTATCTACGCTTCGTGTGCGACGGCGCAAAACACATGGGCCGGCTGGTCGACGACTTATTGACCATGGGGCGAGTCGGCCGGCAGAAGATGGTACCCAAGCCGACTGATTTGAACTCGCTTCTGGGCGGGGCCGTGGAAAGTCTTCAGCCGGAGTACGAAGGCCGTCAGATTGATTGGAAGATTGGGGAGCTGCCGTCGGTTGAATGCGATCCGGCTCTGATGAAACAGGTGTTTGCGAACCTTATTTCAAATGCGGTGAAGTATACGCGGCCGCGCGAAAAGGCGGTAATCGAAGTGGGCCAACTTACGACAGATGGCGGACCCACGATTTTCGTACGTGACAATGGCACAGGCTTCGACCAACGCTACGCGCACAAGCTGTTCGGCCTTTTCCAACGTCTCCACACAGCGGAGGAATTCGAAGGCACAGGAGGAGGACTGGCCGCAGCGCAGCGCATCGTGGTAAGGCACGGCGGCCGCATTTGGGCCGAAGCCGAAGTGGATAAAGGCGCAACCTTCTTCTTTACCCTGGCGACGCACCGCCCAGGTTCCACGAATGGTACAAAATCTTCTGCCCCAGGTGAATCATGACGCACGATGAAGTGGAGATCCTATATGTCGAAGACGATTCCGCCGACGTGGAGTTAACCATGGTTGCTCTGCGCCGCAATCGAGTCGCAAACCGCGTGCACGTCGCTCGTGACGGCGCGGAAGCTCTGGACTTTCTCTTCTGCAACGGGCCGTTCGCGGGGCGCGCCTTTCATGCTCCCAAATTAGTTCTGCTGGATATGAAGTTGCCCAAGGTCGATGGAATCGAAGTGCTGCACGCCATTCGCAAGGATCAACGAACCAGCATGATCCCAGTGGTGGTGCTGACTTCCTCCAACGAACAGAAGGACATGCTGGAAAGCTACAGGCTACACGTGAATAGCTATATTCAAAAGCCGGTAGATTTCGACACATTCCAGCAGGTTGTGCAACAACTCGGCCTTTATTGGCTGGTGGTAAACCAGACTCCACTCTCAGAGAGTTCGGCCGGCCACCAGACCAGTGGAAACTGAGCCCCACCCCTGGCTACCCGTGAACCAGCCACGACATCACGCTGTTATCAGAATCCGTTTGCAAAGGATGTCGCGGTGGCTGTTGGTTGCCGCAATGACGAGCTTGAGTTGGGCCGGTCGCGCCGAGGCTGGGCAAGATGGCAACGTACCACTCAAGCAACTGAGCCTGGCAGAACTAGGGAACGTGCAAGTAACCACCGCCTCAAAAGAGCCGGAGGAGGTTTGGAAGACACCCGCTGCCATCTATGTGATTACCCAGGAAGATATCCGCCATTCCGGGGCCACTAACCTCCCCGACATCTTGCGCCTGGCTCCCGGGGTTGAGGTTGGCCAAATCGACTCGGATCACTGGTCGGTGACCATTCGCGGATTCGGAGCCGAGCTATCGAACAAGCTGCTGGTGCTGATCGACGGACGGAGCGTTTACACGCCGCTCTACGCGGGGGTCTACTGGCAGGCGCAGGCTACTCCGCTCGTGGACATCGAGCGCATTGAGGTGATCCGCGGGCCTGGGGGCACCATTTGGGGAGCCAACGCCGTGGATGGGATCATCAACATCATTACCAAGAGTTCCAACGATACCCACGGGGCAGTGCTGTCCGCTGGAGGCGGCAATGTTGACCAGGGTACCGGAGTCGCCCGCTACGCTGGGTCGCACAGCCACGGTTTCAATTACCGTGCCTACGCCATGGGCTTTACCATTGGGCCCGAGTTTCATCCCGACGGCGCGAACTTCGATGATTGGCGAATGGGGCAGGCCGGCTTCCGCACCGACTGGAGCAAGAATCCAAAGGACACCGTCACGCTGCAGGGCGACATCTACCACGAGCTTGCCGGCGCATCGAACACCGCTGCAATGTATTCCCCTCCCTTCCAGGTCACAGTGGACGGAAACGCCAACTTGAGCGGGGGGAATCTGCTGGGTCGCTGGAAACGCGTGCAAAGCGAGCGGTCAGACTTCCAGGTTCAGGCTTACTACGATCGCACATCGCATTTCGAGCCCGGCTACTACGGAGAGACGCGCAACACCGTGGACATCGATATGCTTGATCATTTAACGCTGCCCGGCCGGCAAAATTTCCTTTGGGGACTGGGCGCCCGCGTGAGCCCAGGCAATTTTTCCCAAAGCGTCTCCACGCTCGATTTTCGGCCTCACCACCTGACGGACCAGATTTACAGCGGGTTTGTGCAGGACACAATCAGTTCTGCTGATGGCCGGCTCTCACTGACCGCCGGGTCGAAACTGGAGCACAACAACTACACCGGATTCGAGATTCAACCGAGTGCACGTTTGCTGTGGAATCGCACTGCTCGACAGGCTCTGTGGGCCTCTGTCACACGGGCGGTACGCACTCCTTCGCGTCTCGACGAGGATATTGAAATCACCGCCTTCGCGGGGACGACACCGCTGCCGCTGTTCGTGCGCATCTACGGAAACCGCCAGTTCCATTCCGAACAATTGATCGCTTATGAAGCCGGCTTCCGCAGCCTGGTCACGCCCAGCTGGTATATCGACGTCGCAACCTTTTACAACCAATACGACGATCTTTATAGCTTTCAGGTGGGCGCACCCTTCCTGGAAACCTCACCTTCGCCCCTGCATGAAGTGATTCCGGCGCTCACTAGCAACGGAATCCACGGAGACGCAAGCGGGTTCGAGGTGGCGCCCGATTGGAAGCCGGTGAGCGGGTGGGAACTGAGAGCCTCCTATTCCTACTTGAATATGGACTTGAAAACGAAGCCCTGGAGCAATGACCCATCCAGCGTCGCCGGCGACGAAGGATCGACGCCGCGCAACCAGCTCGTGCTTCAGTCTTTTGTGAAACTGCCAAAGAGGCTGGAATTTGACGAGTCTTTTCGCTACGTTGAGGAGCTGCCCGCGCAAGCGGTTCGAAGCTACGAAACAGCGGACGCAAGATTCGGCTGGCACCTTACCTCGCAACTGCAATTGTCCGTGACCGGCCAAAACCTGTTGCAGCCGCACTACGCCCAGTTTGGGGGGACCGACCCGCTGGTTCAAATAAAGAGAGGCGTTTACGCGAAGCTTGTATGGCGGCTGGGAGACTGACTTGCTGCACGCACACAGGCCAGGTGACAAATTGCACCCATGACGCGCGATGATCAGACGGTTGCTTTTCCATGGCATCGCAGGTTATGGCGCGAGCGAATCCGCATGCTCTCGAGCCTCCTGGTGGCAGTTCCGCTGCTCACCACTTCGAGCGGCCGCGGTCAGCAAAGGCCTACGCAGTACCAGGTGGAGGCTACCTATCTCTATAATTTCAGCCAATTTGTCGCGTGGCCGGTGCGGCCGGCCGGAGCCGGAAACTCTTTCAATATTTGTGTGCTCGGCGACGATCCTTTTGGGCAGACCCTTGGCACCATCCTTGCGGATGAAACTGTCTCCGGCAAGAACGTAGTGGCCAAGCGAATACCTACTCCCCAGGAGGCGTTGAATTGCCGGGTTCTCTTCATAAGTTCATCGGAAAGCAGCCGTCTGAAGGAGATTCTGGCTACTCTCGGCGGCGCCAGTGTCCTGACCGTCAGCGACCTACCGGAGTTCACCCAGCACGGGGGGATGGTTCAATTTCTATTGGTGGAAATCGAGTACGTTTCGAAGTGAACCTGGCGGCCGCGCAAAGCGCAGGTCTGACTCTGAGTTCCGACCTGCTCAAAGTGGCGACCACTGTAAGAAGGACGACGGGAGATTGATGCAATGGCCGGCTTTCGCGATTACTCAATTCCCAAGAAGCTGACATGGATGAACTTGATGGTCAGCAGCGTTGCTCTCGGGTTGGCCTGTGTTGCCTTCATGACCTACGACCTGATCAGTGTCCGGGGAGCGATGGTTCACCAGCTTTCGATTGAAGCCCAGATCATTGGATCCAACAGCACGTCCGCGCTATTGTTCAACGATCCCCAATCGGCGGAGAAGACCCTGTCGGCCTTGAGATCCGCGCCCAACATCACCGATGCGTCCATTGTCTCCGCGGACGGGCGATCATTCGCCACGTATAAACGCGACAGCGGAGATCATAGCGCGTCGAGACTAGCCGGCATTCCTATGGCTTCCACGCAACTTCACTGGGTTCCCAATGGCAAGATTGTGGTGACCAGGCCGATCGTCTTCCATGGAGAGACCACCGGCACCGTGTCCATCCGATCGGATGTACAGGAGTTGATTGACCGCCTGAAGCGGTATGCATTCATCGTCGGCATCGTATTCCTGGTGTCGCTGGTCGCAGCCGTGTTGATGTCAGGTTTGATCCGGCAAGTGGTCACTGAACCGATTCTGCACCTGGCGGAGACGGCTCGCATCGTCTCCCGCGAAAAGACATATTCTGTCCGCGTTTCCCCTTCCCGCAACCGCGATGAGCTATCGACTTTGATCGACACGTTCAATGAAATGTTGGAGCAGATTCAAGAACGCGATACTGCATTGCAGCAAGCCCAGGGAAGCTTGGAACAACGAGTACAGGAGCGTACGGCGCAGCTCAATGCCGCGAACGCCGATCTGGAGGCGTTTTCCTATTCGGTTTCCCACGATCTGCGCGCTCCGCTGCGACACATCAGTTCCTTTTCACGGATATTGAGTGAGGATTTCGGTTCGACCATGGATGAAAACGCCAGGCATTATCTGAAGCGAATCCAGGATGGCGCGAACAACATGGCGCAACTGGTCGAGGGCTTGCTGAAACTGGGATCGATTGGACGACGAGAACTCGCATGTGCCGACACCGACCTGAACTCCCTGGTCAACGATGTGCTCGTGGACATGCAGCCAGAGATTGAGGGCCGCAGAATCGATTGGCAAATTGCAGACCTGCACTCTATCGCGTGTGATGCCGGCCTGGTGAAACAAGTGTTCACGAATCTGCTTTCGAATGCCGTCAAGTATACCCGGGCACGTGAAACTGCTGTCATTGAAATTGGGCGGATCGGAGAAGAGGCGGTGCCTATCTTCTTCGTGCGGGACAATGGCGCCGGCTTTGATCAGCGATACGCGGGCAAGTTGTTCGGCGTGTTCGAACGGCTCCATAGCGCCGAACAATTTGAGGGAACCGGCGTCGGGCTTTCCACTGTGCAACGCATTGTCAAGAAGCATGGCGGAGAGATTTGGGCGAAGGCTGAAGTGGACAAGGGGGCAACTTTCTTTTTCGCTCTTGCGGCGCGAGGCAACTACGCTGCGGAAGCGCATTGAGCGACAACCCATGATGCAAAATCGTGTAGGCAAGTATTTGTTTCCACCGTTAGAATGATCCCAGCCGAAACCAACGAACGCAGGTGGTCCTTTTGGTAGGCAAGTGCAGCAGCAGCGAGGGCCCTGTTGAGAGTCGCGACGTTCAACATCAACAACATCAATAAACGGCTCGATAATCTCCTTTCCTGGTTAGCTAAAACTGAGCCGGACGTGGTGAGTCTCCAAGAGCTCAAGGCGGAGCAGGGAGAGTTTCCCGAGAAAGCCCTTCGGAACGCGGGGTACGAAGCAGTTTGGCAAGGGCAGCGATCCTGGAACGGCGTAGCTATTCTCGCGCGAGACCACGCTCCCGTATTGACTCGCACAAGCTTGCCGGGAAATCCTGAGGATCAACAAGCCCGCTACGTCGAAGCGGCTGTTCAGGGAGTCCTGATCACTTCTATCTACCTTCCCAATGGGAACCCTCAGCCTGGACCCAAATTCGATTACAAATTGGCCTGGTTTGAACGCCTGATTGCCCATGCTGCTGAACTCATGGCGAGCGGCGCTCCCATTGTGTTGGCCGGTGACTACAACGTTGTGCCGACACCGCAGGACATCTATCCGACACGATCGTTGGATAACAACGCATTGATCCAACCCGAAAGCAGGCAGGCCTTCGCGCGTCTGCTGTCTCAAGGCTGGACGGATGCGATGCGAAGACTACATCCGAATGGGCCGCTCTGGACATTCTGGGATTACAAATTTGATCGGTGGCCGCAGGACAAAGGCATGCGGCTCGATCACTTTCTGCTCTCGCCCAATGTGGCAGAGCGGCTAGTGGACGGTGGCGTAGACCGATGGGCACGTGGACAGGCAAATGCCAGCGACCATGCGCCAACATGGATAGCGCTCGATCTTTAGTCGAATTCCGCCTCGCTACCAGCCTCTGGCTAACCCCGAGGATAAACAGCACTGAAGGGACAGACACACGGGATTTTTCGGCGGTCTCATCACGGCGGGAACTAACAAAGGACTCGGCCTTCGAACTCGGTGCGCTACTTCTGCAAGTTCGATTTCCAGTGTTTAGCGAGACATTCAGCGGCGGACTTCATGGGATCACTGGAGTTGTTATTGTCCTTCTTGCAAGTGTAGCTGTAGGTAACGGTCTTAGTCTGGTTATCGACTACCTGCATGGTGGCGCGGTCAAATCCACCAGGATTATAGCTGCCACTGTTGATGGCGGTCGTGATGCCCTGAAAGATAGAACCATTGTTTCTTTCCAAGGTAAACGTAACCGCGTAGCGAGCGTTTGCGGGGTCCGTAGTGACGACGACCGGCACGGTTTTCGCCATAAGTGCGGCGGTGAAGTCGGGCGTAAAGGGATTTTGCTGGTCAAGGTAGACGGTGGATTTACCGGTGGACGGCGTTTGAGCGAAGACCAGGGCGGACCCGAAGACGATCAGCGAAAACGAGTAACGCATAGACATTCTCCCTCGATTCATTGCTAGTTTGGGATGGCTCGGTGCGTGAATAATTATGCCTGAGTTCGGGTCCGGTAAACGCAAAATTGCGATGCTAAGCGCACCAGCTCGTTCGATTCCCCCGCTTGCTTTTCCGGACAGGCGCAGCGCCGTCCATCTCCGTCGAGTGCCCCCGCCGGGTCGCCGAAAATCCTAGTTCCTTCTTACAATGCCGGCCATGAAGGCACACTGAACATATGACCAGTCGAGCAGCCAAGCTGTTGCCCGGGTTGACGATGTCACCGAAACTTTGTGAGTGGGGGAATTGGTGACCAGACGGGACGTAACCCATGATGGTCTCTCGATGTAGGTGAACGTTCCGTCTGGACCACTAATTTTTGTCCCTTCAATACAGGGATCTAGGCACCGCGGGCTTCATATGTACGTAGATCGCCAGTAAAAGAATGACAAAGGGCTCGCGCCTGCCAGGTGGGGGCGTCCCCCGCCCCAATCGCCTGGATCGGTTACGAATGTAGACTGCGGACGTTCGTCTCGCGTCGAGCGAGGAAGCCAAGCCCTCCCTCACCATAAGAGACATTGAAGGGACGGAGTAATCGCAAGTCGAGCCCGTTATCTGGGCGGAAGACGGGTGGTGATTACTCCGTCTGGCCACTAATTTCTGGCCACTAATTACTGGCCACTAATTTCAATTTCGGTTCCCCTCCGCTCCGCGGCATTTTCTTTTCCAAATCATTAGATCGTTTGTAACTAAGGTAATGACAAATTTCACCTGGCTGCGACCAAAAATACTCTCTTGTCCGGCAAAAACTTCCCACTCAAGTCCTTTGCAATAAGCTTCTTACAAACTTGCGTAATGACGCTCAGGTGTGATTGCTGTACCACCGCGGCCGCGCGAAGGTAGCACTAAAGTAGATAACCAAAACGTTCGCTGGTGGAACAACGTGTCTCACGACGCGAACGACCGCTTGCGCCCTTTGACCTGCTTTTCCAGGCCTGGAGGCTTCGAAATCCCAGACGTTGACGAGGCAATGTAAATGCGCATCCCCCGTGTTCCACGCGCGTGTTCCGCGTTCGTAAGTGCTCTGTTCATTCTGTTAGCGGGGTGCTCTAATCCCTCGTCGACCAGCTTGAACCTGCTGTCGCTCAAGGTAACGCCTGCCACAGTAAGTGTGGGTGGCGCAGTAACTCTGCAGGCCACCGCGCATCTCAGCGATGGCACGACACAGGATGTAACTTCAAGCACACAATGGACGCTGTCCAATCCCTCGTTAGCGACGTTGGGCATTGGTGTACTTACCGCCAAGGCGCCCGGCACGCTGACCGTGCAGGCAGCGTATGTCATGGCCGTTCCGGCCGGCCAATCCTCGACCGCTGCAGCCTCCGCAGCGCAGACTTTGAGCTCCTCAGCACAGGTCACAATCACGGCGGCGGGAACGACTACCACCACCCCTGCGATCACGTGGAGTACGCCGGCGCCCATCGAATACGGTACGGCACTGAGCAGTGCTTTATTGGACGCTATGGCGAACGTGCCCGGAAAATTCGCCTACATACCAGCAGCCGGGACGGTGCTCAAAGCAGGAGACCAGACGCTCACCGCGGTCTTCACGCCCACCGACACAAAAACCTATTCTGCAGCGACCGCTACGGTGCAGCTCACCGTGAATCAGGTCAGTCCGGTGATCGCCTGGGCTCCGCCATCCGCCATTCAGCAGGGAACAGCCATCAGTGCAGCGCAGCTGAATGCCACAGCGAATGTGCCCGGTACCTTCGCCTACAGCCCAGCTGCGGGCACCGTTCCTCCGGTGGGCGCACAAACACTGACGGCTACGTTTACACCCTCCGACGCGACCGACTATGTGCCTGCCACGGCCCATAATTCACTCACTGTGAATGCGGCGGACGGCAAGAGCTCTCCGCTCATCAACTGGGGGACGCCTGCGGCCATCTCCTATGGCAGCGCATTGAGCAGCATGCAGCTGAACGCGACAGCCAACGTGGCCGGAACCTTCGCCTACACACCGGCTGCCGGCACCGTGCTCAAAGCAGGAACGCAAACGCTCACCGCGAACTTTACGCCCACCGACACAAACACCTATTCTGCAGTGACAGCGACGGTGCAGCTTACGGTGACCAAGGCCAATCCGGTGATTACCTGGCCTGCACCACCCGCCATTCAACAGGGAACCGCTATCAGTGCGATACAGCTGAATGCAGCGGCGAATGTGCCCGGTACCTTCTCCTACAGCCCCTCGGCGGGCACCGTTCTTGCGGTGGGCACAGAAACACTGACGGCTATGTTTACACCATCCGACGCGACCGATTATATGTCTGTCACGGCGCACAATTCACTTACCGTCAAGGCGGGAAACACGGGCAAGAGTTCTCCGCTCATCAGCTGGAGCACGCCCGCGGCCATCTCCTATGGAGCCGCATTGAGCAGCACACAGCTGAACGCGACGGCCAACGTGGCCGGAACCTTCGCCTTCACACCGGCTGCCGGCACGGTGCTCAAAGCGGGCGCGCAGACGCTTTCTGCGGTCTTCACGCCAAGCGACACAACCACCTATTCTGCAGCGACAGCCACGGTGCAGCTCCAGGTGAATCAAGTCGCTCCTTCGATCACCTGGCCCGCGCTCGCGGCCATCACGCAAGGGACAGTTCTGAGCTCAGCCCAGCTGGACGCCACTGCGAATGTGCCCGGTGCCTTCTCCTACAATCCTGGGGCGGGTAATGTTCCGGCAGCCGGCACTCTGCAGTTGACAGCCACCTTTACTCCGGCCGACACCACTGACTATTCGTCTGCGACCGCGCACAACACCGTTGCCGTTAATTCATCAACTCCCCCACCGACCCCTCCGGCCAATCCATCCCTGAGCGGGTGCGGCGGTCCGACCATCAACGTGAACAGCAGCATGAGCCAGAGCACACTGCAAAGCACAATTTCGAGTGCCCCAAGCTGCGCCTTGATCGTGTTTGCCGCCGGCACCTATAACATCTCGGCGCCGGTCAATATACCTTGCAACGTAACCGTTACCGGACCCACTGCATCACCGGCAACCGCCATCCTGGCTGCCACCTACACCAAGAACAGCATCTTCTCAGTAGGCAAGTGCACTACTCCCGTCACCATCGGCTATCTGCATTTTGAAAACACCGGCGCCATTTACGTAACTGCGCCGATGTCGGGTATCACGATCACGCAAAATCAATTCACCAACCTTCCCGGCGACGAAGATCAGTTCGCAGACATGGGCATCTATTTCGACGGAAATCAGGGCGGGACGATCGCCAACGCCACAGTCACCAACAACACCTTTGGGGATCCGAACTCCTGCACTGCGGTCATGTCGCAAAATACCGACGATGGCGGCGATTGCATTGGCGTCTTTTTCCAGGGCGACCTGAATGGCATTACCGTCGAAAACAATGTATTCACCCATCTGGAAGAAGGCTTCCACGTCCTCTGCTACGGCAACCTGTGCACTGGTGCCGGCTCACCCACCTGGACCAACTTTACCGCGCAGTGGAATGACTTCAACAACATTCACCGCATTGCGGCGGAGATGCAGCCCCAAAATGCTACGAACGTAACCATCCAATACAACTCGTATGAGAATGCATTCGCTCCATCAACCTTCTCCATGGGATTCTCCCTGGCATGCTGCGCCGGTATCAGCGGGGCCACTGTGCCCTATATCAACAACAATGTCCTGCTAGCGAACGTAGCACCGACGGGCGCCTACATCGCCTATGCCATCGAGTGGTGGGGCAACGGAGCTCAGGCCAACAATGACTTGATTCAAGGCTATTGGGCCAACGGCATCGTTTGGGGCATGGGCGGCCCACCATGGGAAGTAGAGAACACCATCGTGGAGGGTCCCTATATGAGCGGGGGCGAAGGCTGCTCCATCTGCAACGAACAAGTTCCAGGCGGTGCGACCACCACCCCAACGCAGAGCGGAAACACCGTCAGCACCACCATCACACCGGTACCCAGTACCGCTCCGACCATCTCGCCCGCGGGAGGCGCGATCTCCGGCGCAACTACGGTAACCCTGGCCGACAGCGGGACGAACCATTCCATCTACTACACGACAGACGGCAGCACGCCCACTACCTCTTCGACACTCTATACCGCTCCCTTTTCGGTCAGCGCCGGAACCACGGTGAACGCGCTCGGGATGTGGGGTCAGGGGGCAAATCCGAGGAGCTATCCGTCAGGCTATGGCTATGTGCCTAGCTCCGTGGTGACCGCAAGCTATAGCGCCGCCGGCTCGGTGGCGAAGCAGCCTGGCGCGAATGTCCGCTCTGCTGTGAGCGGGACGAATACGATTGCGCCAGAAAAAACCACGGTGGCAGGCAACGCAGCGGAGTTGGCTTCCGTAGCCGTCGTTCCTGCGCAAGCAACGGTCGCCATCGGGAGCACGACCCAGTTGAAGGCCATTGCGACCTTCAGCGATGGTTCGACCAGGGACGTCACCACGGACTTTGCCTGGACGTCGTCGGACACACGTACCATAACCGCAACGTCTTCCGGATCGCTTTCAGGACTGGCTACCGGGAAGGCAACCATCACTGGCACCTATCAGGGACTCCAAGCCTCAGTGCCTGCGGTCAGCAGCATCGGCCAAGTGAACTGGAGCAGTCCCATCGTCATCACCGAGGGCGGCACCTACTCTGGAAACTGGCAGAGCACGGATAGCAAGACGCCGGCTGTTACCGTGGCGACCACCGCTCCCGTGGTCATCGAGAACGCGCACATCAGCAGTGTTGCGGATTTGATCAAGGCCGGTGTGGCCGGCGCTGATTTGACCATCCGCAACAGTGTCGGTGTTGCAGCGAACCCAGGGGTGAAGGGCCAGGCGAATGGCGTCCTGCTCGAAGCGTCCTCCCCGGCGCGGCTCGATGTGGAGAATAACTACGTTGAGAATGCGGGGGGTGGAGTATTGGTACACGGCTATTCCGGCAATCGGGACGGACAGCAGACCATCGTGATCCGTGCCAACCGCGCGCGCAACCTGACTGGCCTGCTCAGCGATGGCAAGGGCGGTTACCTGCCAGGAGTGGGCAATAACCGCAGCGTTTCACACTTTATCGAATTGGATAACGTCCAAGCTGTGCCGGGTATCGACGTGGGCTGGAATGAAGTGATCAACTATCCCGGCCGCAGCCTGGTTGCGGATAACATCGACGTCAAGCGCTCGAGTGGAACGCCTAACCAACCACTCGAGATCCACGACACCTACATTCAGGGTGCCTATCCCTATATCGCTGCACAGGCGGACTATCAGGGCGGCGGCATCAAGACCGAAGGCAGCCCCGACGACAACGCGCAGCAAGCCCCTGCCTTTAACAACATCCACGACAACCAGGTGGTCGGCACCGTGAACTATGGCATCGCGTTCACCGCCGGGCATGACAACATCGCCGCTAACAATCGTGTCATTTCCAGCGGCATGCTGGCCGATGGAACCAAGCTCGCTGCGCAACATGTGGGCATGGCTAACGGCGATGGCGTCGCCAATGGAAGCACCTACAACAACACCATGCACGACAATCTAATCGGTTGGGCGTGCTGGAACTCCTCTTGCGCCGAGTCGGGCTATCGCAAGGATCAATCCTTTCCTGCGTCGCCCGGCGATTATTCCACCAACTCCGTCCTGGCTGCCAGACCCATCACGCCTGAGATAGAGGACAATGAGTACCAGATCTGGCTGAACAAGACGGCCTCCGCCGGTATCGCGGTAGGCCCAGCGTTCTAGTCAGCTGAGCCGTCATTATCATTCAAACCGATTCAGATCCTTGTCCGGTGCAGGGTGACCCAACGCACGGCATATGGCAACGATCTGCCCTTTGTGGTGAAAGGATCGCCCTCAAGTTGAGTGGAACGGGCGCCTCGACAAGCTGTTCAAAGAATCTCTGCGAGAGCGTGACGCTCGCCCGCCGCAAAACCTAGCCAATCGGACAGCTTCATATGGACATTGCACCAGGAGTCCTGCTAACTTCCTTGCAATGGCCAAAGGAGCAACAGTGGATACCAATAAATCGGAAGTGTTGCAGGGAACACTGGATCTATGATTCTGAAGACGTCCAGGCGCTGGGTCCATTGCATGGATTCGGGATTGCACGGCGCATCGAACAGGGTGAGTGTCCAGGATGTTTTGACGCTGAACGAGGGCACTGTATACACCTCGTTACTGAGGCTGCAACAGCAGGGCTGGATTGATTCGAAGTGGGGAACATCGGAGAACAACCGTAAGGCCAGGTTTCACTCGATTACCAGTCGGGGACGAAAGCAACTTGCAGTCGAGACGGCAATTGGGAGCGAATTTCCGGCGTGATCGGTCGCGTTTTGAGTCTGGAAGGGCGTAAACAGCTATGAATTCTGGGCCCTTCGACTTGCGTCAGAGTTAGCGTCTTTTCAGGCAGAAGAAGGCGGATCCGAATTCGACTATGAGATGCAGATTCACCTTAACTGTTGACGGAGAAGTTCATTCGGCAGGGCATGGGTCCAGAAGATGCCGATTCGGCCGCACGCCGCCAGTTCGGCAACACGACATTGCTGCGACAGCGCCATAGAGAATCGCGCACGTTCCTGTCCTTCTCTACTGTCTTCGAAGATGTCCGCTACGGCCTCCGCGTGCTGCGCAAGAGTCCGGGGTTCACGGCGATTGCGGCGACATCGCTGGCGCTGGCGATTGGTGCGAATACGACGATTTTTTCGGTGGCCAAGCGGCTGCTGCTGGATCGGCTCGACGTGCCGCGGGCCGACGAATTGCGGCTGCTGCATTGGGTGGGCGACAAGCATGTGGCGATCAACAACGTGTGGGGAATCACGGACAATGGTCCGAGCGGCATCGGCGCCGCGTCGTTTTCGTATCCGGTGTATGAGCAACTGCGGCGCGATAATCGCGTGCTTGAAGACCTGTTTGCATTCAAAGACGCGGGCAGGATGAATGCAACAGTGGGCGGCACGGCGCAGATTGTGCAGGGCGAACTGGTGAGCGGCAATTACTTTGAACAGCTGCGCGTGCGGCCGCAGCTGGGGCGGCCGATTGTTGCATCGGACGATGCGGTGGGGGCGGCACCGGTGGCGCTGCTGAGTGCGCCGTTCTGGCAGCGAGCATACGGCGGGAACGCAGGCGTGCTGGGACAGACGATCAAAGTGAATATGGTTCCGGTGACGATTATCGGCGTTGCGCCGCGGGGATTTACCGGGGCCAAGAACGTGTTGGCGGCGCCGGATCTTTTCTTCCCGATGAGCGCGCAGCCGCTGGTGGAGCCGCGCGGAAAACGCGGTTCGCTGATTGGCCAGTCGAGCCCCGAGATGTGGTGGTTGAACATCATGGGACGGGCGAAGCCTGGCGTGCCGGACGCGCAAGCGCAGGCGGCGCTGGATGTGTCGCTGTCAGCGGCGGTCGAGGCAACGATCAAGCCGGGCTCCGGAGATACTGTGCCGCGACTGATTCTGAGCGATGGGAGCCGCGGGCTTTTTGCTTCCAGGCAAATGTTTGGCGAGCCGATCGTGGTGTTGATGGCGGTGGTGGGGCTGGTGCTGCTGCTGGCCTGCGCCAACATTGCCAGCCTGCTGCTAGCGCGCTCCGCGGCGCGGCAACGGGAGATCAGCGTGCGGCTGGCATTGGGGGCGGGGCGCGCGCGGGTGCTGCGGCAGGTGCTGACGGAGAGCCTGCTGCTTTCCGGGTTGGGTGGCGCGGCAGGACTGCTGCTTTCGTTCCTGGGACGCAACGCGCTGCCGGCACTGGTTTCCAATCCCTGGGAGCAAAATCAATTCAACAGCGATTTTGACTGGAAGATCTTCGGCTTTACCGCGGCGGTTACGCTAGCGACGGGGTTGCTTTTTGGCATTGCACCGGCGTGGGCGGCAACGCGGACGGAAGTGAGCTCGGGGCTGAAGGAGACGGCGCAGACTACGACGCGGCGGCGCAAGGGACTGGGCGGCAAGGCGATTGTCGCATTTCAACTGATGCTGTCGACGGTGCTGGTGACGGGCGCATTGCTGTTTGTGCGCACGCTGTGGAACGTCGCGCACATCGATCCAGGATTCCGCAGCGATCACCTGCTGCTGTTCGCGATCAGCCAACCAGAGGCGCGCTATCCTCCGCCGTCGGATTTGGCGCTGCACCGGCGCATCGAGGAGCGGCTGCGATCGATTCCAGGCGTGGAGGCGGTGACGCTTTCTGAAGTTGCGTTCATCTCCGACAGCATGGAGAACTCGAATTTTGTGCCCGAGGGCGAAAAGATCGATCTGAACAAGGAACAATCGGCGCCGAACAACGCGGTGGGCGCGGGTTTTTTCAAGACGATGGGCATTCCGATGATTGCGGGCCGGGAGTTTGACGCGCGAGATACGGCCAGCTCGCAGAAGGTGGCCATTCTCAGCGAGACACTGGCGCGCAAGGCGTTTCCTGGCGTGAACCCGGTGGGGCGGCACATCCTTGCGCACTGGCATCCGCGCGAGGGCAAGCCGGGGAACGTGATCGAGGTTGTGGGCGTTTGCGCGGATACGCGCTATTGGAGCCTGAAGCAGGATCCGGTGGGCATGTTTTTCGAGCCGTATCCGCAGGTGGGTAACCTGGACTTCGGCGCGACCTACGAGTTGCGCACGAGCCTGAAGGCGGAAAGCCTTGCGCCGGCGCTGCGCACGGCGGTGCAGTCGGTCGATCCCGACCTGCCGCTCATGGACCTGCGCACGCAGCGCGAGCAGATTGACGCGACGATGCAGCAGGAACGGATTTTTGCATCGCTCACGGCGGGGTTTGGCGTGCTGGCGCTGGCGCTGGCGTGCGTGGGCGTGTATGGGGTGATGGCGTATTCCGCGGCGCGCAGAACCAGCGAGATCGGCATTCGCCTGGCGCTGGGAGCGCTGCCGCGGCAGGTGTCGGCGATGGTGCTGGGTGAGGCTTCGTGGCTGGGTGTGGTGGGCATTGGCGCGGGGGTTGGCGCGGCGCTTGTGCTTACCAGGCTGGTCAAGTCGCTGCTTTACGGATTGCAGGCGGCGGATCCATCTAGCATGGTTGGAGGCGCAATTCTATTGGTGATTGTGGGGCTGGCGGCGAGCTGGATTCCGGCACGGCGGGCGGCGGCGGTGCAGCCGATGGAGGCACTAAGGCACGAATAAAAGGGGAGATTGGGGTTGGAAACGCGGAGATTGCAAACTTCGCACTTTTGGTCTGTTCCGGGTATCGCCTTATCACTCCAGAAAGACAACAAGTGCCCCTCCTGGGATTTGTGACCAGACGGAATTAGTGACCAGACGGGACGAAACCCATGATGGTCTCTCGACGTAGGTGAGCGTTCCGTCTGGCCACTAATTTCCGAGGACTGACCTCAGTCGACGTTGACCATGCCCCCGATCTTTTGAGATCATTGATCTCAATGATCTCATGGAGGGCAGATGGCCGGAAATCTGCATGTGCGCAATCTTGATGACGATCTCATTGCCCGTCTGAAGCGCCGGGCTGCACGCCATGGGCGGTCCACCGAAGCCGAGCATCGCGAGATCCTTCGTCAGTCTCTGGCGACCGAGGTTGAACCATCCTTTGATCGGCTGGCAGCCGATCTCCGTAAGCTGACCAGAGGGCGACGTCAAACGCCGTCTGAGGTTCTTCAGCGCGAAGGGCGAAGGGAGCGTTGAACACCCTGGTCATCGACGCCAGTATCGCCATCAAATGGGTAGTCGAGGAGGACGGCACGGAGTTGGCGCTTGCATTGCGACAGAAGGCGAGACTGATGGCTCCCGACCTGATTGTCGCTGAATGCGCCAACATCCTGTGGAAGAAGGCCCAGAGGAAGGAACTCAGCAACGACGAAGCGCTTATCGCGGCTCGCCTGCTTCAGAGCGCGGAGATTGAGTTGGTCCCGTCTCGGGCGCTCATGGAGTCCGCAACACGGCTGGCGATTGAGTTGGGCCGTCCGGCTTACGATTGCCTCTACCTGGCTTTGGCGGTTGAGAACGGTTGCCGATTTGTCACTGCCGATGAACGTCTCGTCAACAAGATTCGGCGGGATAAGAAAAGCCCATTTCATGACCGTATTGTGGGCTTAGCGGAATCGCTTTCGCGCAAGACTTGACGATTCGCGGTTCAATGCGAGGCCTGGTTGCGGCCGACTCGGCGGATGAGAGGGTTCGGCAATGATCCGGGCAAGCGGGCTCGGTGGCGGCCGTTCGTCTCCGTCAAAGTAGCAGTCCCGTCTGGCGAGTAATCTGAGTCACGAGGGCGATTTCGCAACCACAATGAATAGAGCCAAATTCCAATCCGTGGATGAGTACATCTCCCTCCAGCCGGAGCTGATCGCCGCGAAGCTTGCAGTTGTGCGGAGCACCATTCGCAAGGCGCTGCCGAAGGCTGAGGAAGTGATCTCATACAACATACCTGCATACAGGATTCTGGACGAAGTTGTGTTGTATTTCGCGGGCTGGAAGCAGCATTATTCGCTCTACCCGGCCGGCCCCCACCTGCTGGACGCCTTCAAGAAAGAACTTTCAGCGTGCAAGGTAGACAAGGGAACAATCCGCTTTTCGTACTCCGCGCCCGTCCCGAAGGAGCTCATCAGCGATATCGCGAAATTTCGACTATCCGAAGTAGCAAAACAAAGGAAACACCGCCGTGGAGCATGATCTCGCGCTGCTGGTACCAACCGGATAGTACCGAGAAGTCTTAGTGCTTACGGATGCGGCTGGGGATTCACTTAGGAATTGGTGACCAGACGGGACGTAACCCATGCTGGTCTCTCGATGTAGGTGAGCGTTCCGTCCGGCGACTAATTTCCGAAAAATGGCCCGTCAATTCCCGAAAAAAGGCCTTCGGCCGGTTGGTCGCCTATCCGGACAGAACCGCATTTTTTTGGGGATTACTTCCGGATAGGCGGTCACTGGGCTCGCAACGCGGATCGCTGCGTAGATAGGCGCTTCGGCGGCGACGCGTTGGCTGAGAGACGTTACGAGCCAAATAAAGCAGCTTGAGTATATTGACGACGCTCAGAGGTTGACCGAGATGCCGCCCCAGTTCTCCGGGTCTACGTCTACTAGCGTCTCAGTGAAGTCCCATCTGTGGCCGTAGAAGTCCTCCGCGTTGTACTGACGCTCACCATAGATGTGATCCTTCGGCTCCGTCAGGATTCTGGCGCCTGCCTGTCGGGCACGCTCGCAATGGGCGGGCACGTCCTCGACCCGTACCTGCACAAGGACGGAATGGTTGGGAACGATGTTGCCCTCGGCGATCGTAAAGCAGCCCTCACCGGCGCGCATTTGAATTCTGTGATTGGCGATACGTAACCGTACAGTAAAACCGAATGCCTTGCCGAGCCACTCCGCCGCCACGTTGGGATCGGGGTAGAAGAGGACAGGAATGACCGAGCAGGGCGGAACCGAACGGTTGTAACGCATGGTGATCTCGGATAGAACGCGCACTCAGATTAGCACGCCAAAGACTGATACAGGCCGGGACGTAATGCACCAACAGCATACCTATTGCGGCGCATGAAGGCCCGTGACGGTGAGTGGGTATCATGTCGACCTATTCTTTCCCCCATGTCGACGTATTCTTTCCCCCCGAATCTCTCCCGAATCACCCGTTCTCTGGACGGAAATAGATGGTGATTACCCAGTCTGTCCCTTCAATGCCACCGGTCATGGAGTTCGGCAAGCCGAGCCTCCAGGCCTTGCTCATACTGCTGCCAGCTCACTCCGTCTACTCCGGGTGCTGCGCTCCGCTGTAAAGCGAAGTAGCTCTCCCTAAGTAGGTCGATCGTGAGATGGTGCAGCAAGGCGGTGAACCGCTCCTGCTTACCTGCCCGCGCCTTCTGGCGCACGCCACCTAGCCCCTGGGACACGCGCGCTCCGCCCTGTGTCGGATGCGTGTGAGGCTGGGCGTCGTTCTCCTTGGTCTGCGCCCTTCCCTCCGCTGGCTCCGCGGAAGTCTTACCTTCGTTGTTCGTCAGCTTCATCGGTGTCGGGTCGGAGGTGGCGCATCGGGTTTCCCCGACGCTGGCCACCGTCCGCCGCTCAAACCGTGCATGCAGTTTTCCCGCACACGGCTTTCACGAAGACTCACGCTTCCGGAACGCAATCGAAGGTATTAACTGAACCAGGTTTACCAGCCCGTACTCACCGTACAGCTTGCTTTCAGGAAGTTGTCTCCAACCCCTGTTACGCCAGCGCTTACAGCGGTGCGACCGGATACGATGCAGTATCCAGCCGTTGAGTCGGTTGAAAAGCGTTCGGACGTGGGCGCGTTTATAGTAATTGCCCCAACCCCGTATCACAGGGTTGAGATCCGCGATCAGTTCCGAGGTCGTCAGAGGAATACGCCGCTTGGTCCGCTCACGCACCTGATCCATAAAGCGACGGATCGATTTTCCTTTCGGGTACGCGTATAAATCGCCTTCCCGTACCCCGCTTTGGATCTTGTGGGGCAGCAGCCTAAGTCGCCGCTTGCCCCGCTTGATCTTATAGCCAAGAAACTCAAACCCTTGTCGAACGTGCACCACTCGCGTCTTCTGCGGGTGTAGTTGTACGCCCAACTCCTCCAGTATCCGGCGCGCTGCAGCTATCGCCGCATGCGCCTCTGCCGCGGACTTACAGGTGATCACCCAGTCATCCGCGTACCTCGTTACCTGATACCCCTTGCGACGCATCTCCCGATCAAACGGCGTCAGGAGTACGTTACTTAGAACGGGTGAAACCACCCCGCCCTGCGGGGTCCCTCGCTCGGTGGGATAGAGTCGCCCTTTGCCATAACTTCCGGCCTTTAGCATCGCCTCTATCAGACGCAACACTCGACCGTCGGCTATTCGTTGGGCAACGAGCGTTAACAGCTTCTCGTGTGAAACAGACCCGAAAAAGTCTTTCAAGTCCGCATCTACGATCCACTCCCGTCCGCTCTGTATCTCTTTCCACACCTTGCGCATTGCGTCCTGCGTTGATCGCCCTCGCCGATATCCGAAGTTGGCTTCATCGAAAATCGGCTCGAAGATAGGCTCCAACCGATTGAGCAGCGCCTGTTGGCACACACGGTCATAGATCGTGGGTATTCCTAACTTGCGATACTCTCCTGGCTTGCCCACTTTCGGGATTTGCACCTGCCGCACCGGTCGGGGTTGATAGACATCTTCCTGAAGCTCCCTGTGCAACCGATCCAATCGCTGATCCAGCTGCGCTGAGAACTCCTCCAGCGTCTGTCCATCGACTCCCCCACTGCCCCGGTTAGCCTGCACCTTTTCCCAGGCCATCTCCAGGTTCTTCCGCTTGTATACCTTGTCGATTAATGAATGGACCTTCTTTGCACCCGTCGGGTTGATCCAGTCAGCCAGTCTCCTCGGTCGGAAATGTACGGGTATTTCACTCATGGAACTGATCCACCTTTCCGTCCTTACTCACTGCCTTCCTCTCCCATCCCAACCGCCTTCGCCGGCTGCCTTCCCCGACCCACTTCCGTCGCCGGTCACCCGGTCACATGGCTTTCACCATGCTTCTGGTACTTCTCAGCCGTCCGACTACTGACCGCGCTTCGCTCGCCATTTCGCTTTCGCTTATAGGTCCGCTTACTCCGGTGCCACCCAGAGACGCTGTCAGTCCTCCTGAGGTCACGCATTGTTCTTCCGTATCGTGCCGTCCGCAAACACCTTGGTGCGGTGGGTGAATGAGAACGCCTTCGCCCCCATAGTGCGGGCTCGACCTTGCCCCACCTTTGGCCGACCGGTTCATCATCGGGGTGGCCCCCGTCGATTACGGCCCGATACTTCTCCGCATACCCTTCGGATTCCACCTCACGATGGACACCCTGTCCTCCGGAGTACTGCAAAGAGTGGCTCCAGGTTCACCTTGGCTGTATCAAGCTTTCGCCGTCGTGCCCGTTTAAGCTTCTCCATACCTTCTCTCTTCTCCGGCCAGCGAGACGTTAGCCCCGCTTTTGGATACGGCGCCCCTCATCTGAGCGCCGGGGGGACTTCAACCCTCCTGAACAATGCGCTGCTCAGCGCACACTATGGCGCAGTCCGACTCCTCCAAAACGTACATGTCCGGATCATGGATCTTTCACCTTCCCGGACCGGTCTGCTCGCACAGACGCTCTGGAGGTCTCCCGGTTCTCGTGCACACTGTGTGCTGACGTGCATGGACTCTTCGACTACGCCGAGCCCAGTGGCCACTCGCGAATCTAACGCGGCTCGCTGATGTTGCCTTCCCACTGACAGAAAAGGGTCGGCACTCGGTTGCAAGTTTTCGGAGCTCAATCATCCCGCCCGCCAGCCCTCTGTCTACGCTTCGCTATCATCCCTCGCGGGATCACAGGCAAGACTCGAGGCCAGAATGGAGTCGCTTCTCCTTTTCCGTAGGGCTTTCTCATCCCCTACAATGTGCCGGTTTATCCCGGCGCTCTCTGTCACCTGTTTTTGTCTGTTTGATAGAACTCAAAGGTCATGTTACGAAGAAACAACTCGATAAGGTCGATCGCTTCGAGAATGTCGCGCAGATGTCTGGTGTTATCCCTAAAAAGCAATCACGGCCTCTCGGAGCGCCTTAGACTTGACCGGTTCGCGCATCCACTCGGTGGAAGACAAATCGACACGAGCACCAAGCATAGCGCTGAGGCGGCTTTGCAGGCTTCCCACTTTAACCAGTGTCATCCGCTTTGACTTGTCAAAATCAGCCAGGAGATCCACATCAGAAACCGTAGTCGCTTCATTTCTTGCCACGGATCCGAACACACGTATGTGAAGAATTCCGGCAGCCTTAAGCTCCGGCTCGTGGTGGCGCAGCTTTTCGATAACAAAACGCCGATCCATGCCGTTATTTTGCGCTAACAGCCTGGGTTTCTAAAGAAGATTAGGGAAACACAGGGCCCGGAGCCGAAACCGACCCTATTCGGAGAAGGACTTGACACTGAAGGGACGGACTAATCGCCAGGCGACCCATTCTCTGGACGAGTAAGGAGAGGTGACAATAAGGAAATGCCCCTTTGGGCAGCCCTTAGCCTTCGGAACATCGCAGGAACGCTGCTACAAGGAAAGTGCCACTTCCGTCTGCCACCTACCTCTAGGTAGAAAAAACAGCGCTGCGCCGGTGACGACATACCGATTCACCACCACTTTCCATCGCTCTGCAGAATGGTTGCGCCCAAAATGGGCGCATGGTAATCTAACACATGCGCGTGATTTCCCGGAGGACGCTAAGGGAGTACATCGACTCCAAAGCAGGTCACCGGGATCAGAAATCCCTGAAGAACGCTCTCGATGCATGGTTCGCCGAAGTGCAGAGGGCGAATTGGAAGAATACAAACGAGGTCAAGCGAAACTACACATGGGCCAGCATCATTTCATCGGAACGGATTGTTTTCGATATCCTGACCAACCGCTATCGGTTGGTGACCGCGGTGGATTTCGAAAAAGGCATTCTCTGGATCAAATGGATTGGGACGCACAAGGAATACGACAAGATTGACGTAAAAAGGGTGAAACATGGCAGACGTTAGACCCATTCGTACCGAAGATGACTACGATGCCGCGCTGTTGGAAGTCGAGCGCCTATGGGGCGCGAAGCTGGGTACGCCAGAAGGGGACCGGCTCGATGTCCTCGCGACGCTGATCGATTCCTATGAACAGACGCACCACCCGATGGACCCGCCGGACCCGATCGAGGCGATCAAGTTCAGAATGAGCCAGAAGAAGATGACGCGCAAGCAACTGGAGCCGATGATCGGGACGAGAACGCGGGTCGCCGAAGTTCTCAACCGCCGACGTAGCTTATCCATCAGCATGATTCGTCGTCTGCATGCAACGCTCGGCATTTCTGCCGAAGTGCTCATTCGACCATCTCGCACGGTGACGGCTGGGAAACGCCAGATAGCCAGTTAGAAGTATTGAAGGGACAGCCCGAGTAATCACCAGGCGACCGCTGGCAAGCTTCAGAATTACTGCAATAGGTATGCTGTCCCTTCATATCCCGTAGGGCTCTTCCATCCCCTACAATGTGCCGGTTTATCCCGGCGCTCTCTGTCAACGGTTTTCCGTTGTAGTGGACCCCAAAACTGAGACACGAGGCGAACGGGAAAATGAGTGACACCTATCGGCCATAATGGAGTAGGCCGATGGTGAAGAAGGCGAAAAATGCGAAGAAGTACAGCGTAGATTTCAAGGAAGAAGCGGTGCGGCGGATGGCTGGTGCCGCGACCATCGTCGGATTAGCCAAGCAATTAGGTGTCCGGCGAAAGCTGCTTTACGAGTGGCGCGATCGACTTGAGGCAGAAGGCAGGTCGGGGCTGGAGCGACGCCGGGGCCGACCGCCAGGAAGCCGGTCAGAAGAGCTTGCTCCGCCGGCACCGAGTGCGTCTGAGTTGCGGATCGCCGAGTTGGAACGGTTGCTTGGTCGTAAGCAACTGGAGGTGGATTTTTTAAAACGAGCCTTCGAGCACGTCAGGGGAGCAGCATCGAGTCACATCAGCGGTGGAGAGAAGCAAACTACCGTGCGATCGAAGCCTCGCTCTCACTCGAAGGAGAAGGACTGACCGTGGCTGAGCAGTGCCAGACAGCAGAGGTAAGCCGGGCTGGTTTTTACCGCTATCTGCATCAGTCACAGCCCAAACAAGCGGACGTGTTGCTGCGCGCTCGTTTACAGGAGTTGGCGGTTGCGCATCATCGGCTGCGAGGCCACCGCATGCTGACTGCCTTGCTCCGGCGGGAAGGGCAACTAGTCAATCGCAAGCGAGTCCTGCGACTCATGCGGGAGGACAACCTGCTCAGCTTGCGGAGGAAAAAGTATGTATTCACCACCGACTCAGCGCATACTCTGCCCATCTACCCGAACCTGGCGCGGCACACCCGGCTTATGGCGCCTAACCAGTTGTGGGTCGCCGACATCACCTTCATTCGCCTGCGCGATGAGTTTATTTACTTGGCCGTTGTTCTGGACGCCTACTCTCGTAGAGTGGTCGGTTGGAATCTCGGCCGCACCTTGCAGGCGGAGTTGGCAGTCGGAGCCCTGCAGATGGCTCTCCAACAGCGCAGTTGGAAAGCGGAAGGGCTCATTCATCACTCGGATCGAGGTGTTCAGTACGCTTCGACCGAGTACACCGCGTTGTTAGACCAGAACGAGATCCAGATCAGCATGAGCCGGCGGGGAAATCCCTACGACAACGCTCGTGCAGAAAGGTTCATGCGAACACTCAAGGAGGAAGAAGTTCACGACACGACTTATCTCAACCTGGAGGATGCACGTACACGAATAGGCCGGTTTATCGATGAGGTCTATAACCGCAAGCGGCTGCACTCTGCGCTAAGATATCTCACACCGGAAGAGTTTGAGCAGAACAGCCAGGCTCGCGGAAGTGACGGCGCTGATGGAAGCGATGGAAAACCAAAGAACGGTTTACCACCGCTCCCACAGGCCTTGGAAATCCCTCCGGGATTACCACACTCCCGCGGCACGGCGGCTGCTAGTCGATAACGAACTAACAAACGGCCGAAACGTGTCACCCATTTATCGACTTTGGGCGTGTCTCAACTCAGGGGTGCAGTCCACGTCTGTCACCGGTTTTCCGTCACCGGTTTTCCGTCCGATGCGGCAAATCAGTTCGCTCGGATCTTCACTGAGAAGCCGAGGGTAGGTAAGCGGCGAGCGTAAAATCGCTACATACTATAAAGGGATTCCGCTTAAGGGGGACCTTTAATGCGGGAGACCGTGACAAAGTTTGCGAAGTATATCTTCCTGGACATCGTAGGATTTACGCACAATCGAAGCTTGAGGCACAGTCTGAAATAATGGAGGTTCTAAATCGGCTCGTGCTCGAAGCCGCATCGATGCATAACATTGCGGGCGAAAGCCGCATCTACTTGCCTACCGGTGATGGGATTTGCCTGGTGCTTTTGAATATCGACGATCCGTACGACATTCACGTTCGACTTGCGCTTTCGATTATCGAAAAGATAGAAGAGCATGGTGAGAACGCGAAGGACGAGCAACGAAAGTTTAAGGTGCGGATAGGAGTCAACTCGAACGTCGACAACTTGATCATCGATATCAACAGCAACCAAAACATCGCGGGTGCAGGGATCAACCTTGCTCAGCGTGTAATGAGTCTTGCAGATGGCAACCAAATCTTAGTTGGTCAACCGGTGTACGACGTGCTTAGCCAACGAGAACAGTACATGCACTCATTCAGGGGCTACGTCGCTAGAGTAAAACACGGACTTGTTTTGTCTGTAGATCAGCTTGCCATCAACGGTTGTAGGGGCCTTGACGTTTCGACCCCATTGCAGTTTAGAGAAGAGAGCTCGGTTCCTGAGCCTTTATCCGAGATCGCAGCATATTACATGGCACACGTGATGATACATCGCGCAGAAATTGCAAGTAACGTCGAACACGGGCAGAATTCTTACGCTTTTGTTGTGCTTCTTCGGTGCTAGCCAAGGATTCGCTGGCCGCCAAGCATAAAACAGTTCGCGACGGGAGCGTGACTAATCATGCCCGCGAAACGACGCGGGATTCATGGGCCAATTTGAGTTCTACAAAAAGCTAGATTTTTGGGTTTGCGTAGAGTTGGCCGGAGCGGTCGTCAGAGGTGGATTGAACTCCGCGATTTCCTGCTTCGAGGGCGGTGGTACTGCGGAAAGTTTTGGAGCGCATTTTATTACTCCGGAAGGCCAAAGAAAACTGAAGCAAGAATGGGCAGGGATCTGGGAGGAATTTAAATTGGAGGAATACGGCAATCTTTCAATATAAGTAAAGTGCGTTGGCTAGCATGGTCAGGCTGATAAGTAGTAAGTGACTAGATTCACATGAAAACGCCATATTCTCCGAGAGTTAAGGGGGATGGATTGTAGTGGACTCCGAAGGGTTGTTGCAATACGTACGCTGTCCCTTTATCTCCCAGTCATTTCGAAGATTCCCAATGTCCATCTCAAAATTAGATGGACACTTAAATCCGCCGAAAATATCTGCATTCGAGACGGTGCTGGTTGGACGCTTACGGTGATTTACGGCTTCACTGGAGAGAAACATTTCCAGGAGATCGCCGGAGAAGGCGCTCTGGTCCGGGGGGAAATGGTTGAACATGAAAAGACTTTATTTATTTACGTTGACCATCCAACCAGACAGCGTCTCGGGAATACTGACAGCTCATGGAACGACCTCGGGACCAAGATGCGAGCAAACGCAGGTGACCGTAAATTCGATACTTTGCTTGTGGAGCGGATGCAACAAGGCTTTAAAAGACCCCGGGACAAACGTAAGCCACGCTATCCACACGCCAGTACAAGCTAGTCCCTATTTCCCGACGGCAACACCGCATGCTAACACACCAGAAGCAGCGCTCCAGTCAGTGATCGGAGGGTATGAGATGTTCTGGTCGATGGCTATTGGTGACGGGCATCAGCCCTCGGAAGCGTGGCTAATTCCAGCTTAAACGGGGTATCTATCCCTCATGGTGGGCCACGCCACCCACAACGTTGTTAGTCGTCCTTCCGTCGCTCGCAAGAGTAGCTTCGTCCGAGGAATTATCTTCCACAGTCTTCTTGATAGCGTCAATCATGTCTTGACGGTCATCGAACTTGCCTCGGCATCGACCGGCGGTGAACAGGGGCAATGAAAGGACAGACGGAGTAATCACCAGGCGATCCGTTCTCAAGGGAAATGGTGGTGATTACTCCGTCTCTTCAATGCCCTGATTATCAGCTCCAAGCGTGAGCACCCCACAGCCTGCGACTACAAGGTAGAGGATTCAGCATGAAGAACGGATTGCTTCTAGGCGCAGGCTTCTCGTATGACCTCGGAATGCCGCTCACGGTTGAACTCACTGAGGTCTTTCTGAATCTCTTCACCGAGGAGACGGTGGAACGGATGGCGAAAGACATGTCGTTGCGGCAACCGTACAGCAAAGACCGGCCTATCGACCCGAAAGCGATCATGGCGGGATGGGACTCGCTGCTCGCGTACAAAAAGAGTGGAGGTAACAATTACGAAGCCTTCCCCGCGGATATTGAGAAGAAGGCCGGTTTAGGAAGCCCGACGCAGCCTGAGCGCGATTCGTATCACTCTCTCTTCGACTATTTCTATCGAGTCATCCATACGATCCTCGATCTCTATCAGGAAGCCTCCTATGCCGTTCTGTACAGCAAGAACAAAGACTGCTTCTCTGCGTTGAAGACCTTTCTTTCGGATGAGGAGACCTGGGTCTTATCGCTCAACCACGATCTGAACTTCGAGTTCTTGGCACTGGACTTCGGTATTCCGATCACGTACGGCGATAACCACGAACTGAAATTTCCTGTATCCAACCTGGAGCTCAGCGAGCGAATTAAGTTCACCTATACGGAGCGCAAGGGATGGAGCGCACATCATCCCGGCTTCCTGAACGGAACACGCGGTTTCAACTTGATCAAGCTGCATGGCGGCTTGAGCGAGTTCACGTATCAGGACGGCGCACTCTTATGCAATTTGCAGCTGGACAAGCCGTCGTCGCTTGAACTCGCACAGAGCCTCCTTCTCTTCCGACGCATGGCCTATTACGAGAAGGGTGAGCCGGTTCTTATGGGCCAGGACCGTGCGATCAGCGACCTCAGCGGAAAATTCGACATTATTTCGAAATCGATGCTCATGGGCGGACGGAAGTACAGCGGCACCTCCAAGGTCAAAGAGGGTGAAGAGAAACTACAGATCTTGGATGGCGTGTTGAGCGGACTCGATGAGCTCACAATCATCGGTTATGGGTTTGGGGATGAGCACATCAACTTCCGCCTTTCGAATGCGATGCTACTCAACCCGAAGCTACGAATCATGATCGTTGATCCATACCGGACCGATATACCCCTCTGCCTCCGCCAGTTTGATTACGACGGCCGGGTACGATGTGCATCCGCCAGTGCAGCCCAGTGGATGGAACACCGTGAGGCGGGCGTCTGGAATCTGGTGCAGACAAAGACTCTCAAAGAGAACGAGCACTTCAGAGCCGAAATCAGGAACTTCGTTGAAGCCAAGCTCAAGCTTCGCTAATTTGCAGTGTTGATGCAAGACCCTCTTGATCTCCAGCCGCTTCTCGTCTTCCGCCTTTTCCTTTTAAGGCGCCTGTTCGAGGCTATTACGAAACTCGAGGGCCCTTTGGATAGGAATGACCTTGTGTTGCCGGCAATAGTCGCTGGCTTGTGTCGCTGGGTTGTTTGTCTGAAGATAAAGATTCGCCGCCGCAATTAACGCTGACACAGGACCCCTCTCGCCTGGTCAGATTGGCGGAGGAGTTATTTTATGGCCATCTGCTATACCAGCCTGCTATACCAATGCAAGCAGTGGAATGTGACGAAACTCGATCCTGCCATTTTCCGGGGAGCAGCGTGCATAAAGCTAAGTGATGAGCGAAAAATACAAACTCGAGCAGGTCTTTGGCGTCAGCAACAATCTGGTGCGGTCGTATTTGCAGCGCCCAAATGTGGACAGCCAGTTTGTCGCTGCGCTCGATGCCGACAAGCAAATAGTTGTCTACGGCGCCTCCAAGCAGGGTAAGACGGCCCTCGTTCGGCGGCACCTGCCTCTGGAGAAGAGCATCATCGTACAGTTGACGCCGAAGTTTGAGGTAGAGGATGTTTACCGAACCATCCTGCGGGCAGCCGGCGTTCAGATTTTGGACTCGTCGGTGTCGCAAAAAACTGGCGAAGCCAGCGTGACGGGTAAGGCCAGCTTCAAAGCTCTCTTGCCGATTTTCGGAGGCGCCGAAGCCGCTGCAGAGACGAGTGGTAAGCGCGGTACCAGCACGTCGACAACAGAGAGAGAAATCCCGTTCAATCTTTCGCTACCTCAAGATGTTTCAGATCTGCTACAGAAGGTCGGGGACGAACGCACAATCATTTTGGAAAATTTTCACTATCTGAACGACGAGAAACAGAGGCAATTGGCTTTTGACCTCCGGACGTTCCAAGAACTTAATCTACGCTTCGTCATCCTCGGCGTCTGGCGCGAAAAAAACCGACTCGCCCAATTTAATGGAGATTTGCTTGACAGAGTTCATGAAGTGCCTGTTGAGCCGTGGCTCGAAAAAGATTTCGATGAGGTTGCTCGCATCGGTCAAGCCGAACTCAACATTTCCCTAAGCGACGAAATAATTACGGCATGCAAGAATTCTTCGTTCAGTAGCATAGGAGTCTTTCAGGAGCTACTCAAACAAACTTGCTTGGCTTCCGGCATTCTGGAGACGCAAGACAGCTTAGTAAATATCTCTGAGACCAAATTCTTCTCGGTGGCCAAAGACGTAAAGACGAGAATACGGCGACGGGATACCTATTCGCCTTCGATTGCGTCGTTTACGGTAATAGGTATCCTGTCGCCGCATTTCCCAGTCGCCGCATTTCCCACAGAGGTGCAATTCGTCCCAATAAGTCGGCTTGTTTTTATTTTTGCGCGACTCTAGCTTGGCCTAAAATCGGTTTCTCAGACAAATGTTCCATCTCAGTACTCAAACGATCAAACCGCAGCACAAGACAAAGGCCGCGATTGCTCGCGGCCTTTGGTTCGATAGATAGGGTGAACTCGGGTGAACTCGGGCACGGACGGGGAGCTTACTTTAAATCAAGCGATTAACCATCGGTACACGGACCGGTGAACTTCCCGTCCGGAAGATGTGAAAAAATCGATTTTAAAATTTGCAGCGAATTCGGCGTTTAACAAATCGCTCCAGGATGCCCTATAAGCGATCGCTGGGGCGTCGGCAAGCATCTGGGATCAAAAATAAAATCGGGAAAACTCCAGCAAATCAATTTTTTCACATCTTCCCGTCCCCGGCTCTTTTCGGGGACGGACGGAATTTCCCCTGATGAGCGGCGTTTGCGGACGGCCAATCGCCAGGAAAGGCCTCGTCCTTCATCCTGAATCATGAGGTGAGCGCGGCTGGGCGTCAGATAACGATTGTTGCCCTCGGCGCCCTTGATGACATTAGCCGGCTGATGCTTCGGAAGAAGAGACGCGCATATAAACGCCAGCAGTCATGATGTCGCTTTGATCATCGTGTCATAGATGTTGTGCTCGCCAATCCAAAACCACACGTATTCGTCAGGGAATTTGACGGCCAAGGCGCGGTATTTCAGCGTCACCCGCGCTGACCAAACTTCCTGTCCGTTGCGGTCGCCGATTTTCTTAAATTGCAGGGAAGGGTACTGCGCATTTGTTTTCAGCAACGCGAACTGCTTATCGGCCCGCATGCGAATATCAGCGGGCAGGGCGTAGTAATCCCTCCAGAAATCCGCGTTCGCGCGGTGGATCATTGACGGAGCCACCGAGTTACAGGGGTTGTGTATTTCCGGCCTTATGATCGGCCAAAGCGCGATTGATACGGCCGTCGATGCGGCCAGCTTCAAGATCGGTCTTGAGTTGAGCGTCGATAGCTTGCGGGTGGCGCTGATCAAGCCAGACGAACAGTTCTTCCAGCTTCTGCGGCGGGAGCGCGTCTATCGCACGTTCAATTTCCTCTATCGTGTCCAAGCTCATGGCCGATCTCCTTAATTTCAACGGTGAGGGTAACACGTGTCGAAGGACGCGGCAATGGTTAGTTCCGGCTTTTCTCTTTGGCACAGTGTTCCGGCGTCGTCGTGGTCTGGGGACGCTTCGCCGCTGCTGCTCGGATACCAGCTCATGCGGGTCGCGAAAAAAATCGTTCCTTCCCAAAGCAAAGGCGGGACACGTCCTGACGTGCCGTGTTCAGTACCGAGAAAGACGGTAGAGACCCATACATCAGGTCAACAAAATAGGGTTTTCCGGAGCTTGCAAAGGCCGTACGCTTCGAAAAAACCTGGATCTTTCAACTGCGTGCAGAACGCATAGCCTGATGATCCTGCTACACCTTGCACAGTCAGCGGTCGAGGTCTGAGGATTCCCACATCTGCCAAAACCGGGCAGATATGGGGCACCCGTCATTCGTTACGGGGAGAGAGAGGCAGATCTGTGAGAGAGATTCAGCGTGGCGCCTGCACCAAGACAAAGGCCGCGATTGCTCGCGGCCTTTGT
>CAVQEO010000024.1:0-11104 GCA_963711525.1 uncultured Acidobacteriaceae bacterium
TCCGACTGATAAACCGCGCTGCAAGAATAAGTTGGCGGCCTTTGCCTTCTCACCAAGTTTCAGCTTGGGTCCATCGGCAAGAGCAAGCTGGTCCTAATACTGGCATTGAGAGAACTGACTACCAAAATGCTTGCAAGGAACGGCCGTTACACCATGCGGCATCTCTGATTTCATCAGGCGTTCGCACCCAGTCTGACGTCAGCTACGGGCATAAGGATTGGACTCTCGAGGTTTCTGTTTCATAAAATTGGATTGTGCGGCCTTCAACTGCAGGACTGGCAATCCCTGCTTCGCAGAAGAGGCGTACCGGATGCGGCGAGAAGTCCGATCCCCAAGGGCCTCCCGCCGGCGTAGAAGATCATTGCTTCGGTGGTGAGAAGCTCCCGCTTGGTTCTTTGCGATAGCGCACGAGATCAAGCTGATTCGCGAGTGACATTAAGACCGTGAAGCGGTCCGCGGGATTGCGAGTCTCCACTTGAATGAACGCGAGACACATCTCGTCCGTAGTGTTTTCCCCCCAATGTACAGTCTGCGGTGGGCTGTTGGGATTCTTGGGATTTTGGGAGGAGTTGTCATAGGTCGCTTGCAACTCGATCTTGCTCCCTTTGGGGAGAGACATGGGTGACTGGTATTGATATTGACCCTGCCAGTTGAAATCCCAGTCTTTGATCCAGATCATGGACTTGACGTGGCCATCGGGCAACGTGGCTGTAACCTTCATGTCGCGACCGAGAAGATGCATGTGAGGAGAGATCGCGATCACCTCAAGGTCAATCGGCGTAACGAACGTGGATGTCACCCGATAGTGGGAATCGCCGCCAGGGATGGTAAGGTCACGGTGGATCATCGGCAGGCTGAAGACCGTCTTCTCTATTGGACCCTTCGCGAAATAGATACCGATTTCTGACTGGTCAGTCTCCGGTTTCCCCGATGGATGATAGTGGTTCTGCATGACTACATCAGCACCCTGGGGCACAACCGTGGCTGTACCGGCGGGCAAGACGTGCGGTGTCGCTCCCGGCACCCATCCACCGAGCGATCCTGCGGCGCGCACACCTGGACCTCCAAAACACCTGTAGCCTGGTTCGACTGTTTCTTTGTCTTTCTCTCTCGCGCTACCGTCATCATTGAGATAGAGAATCGTGTGGTGAAGAACTTTCCTGTTGCCTGGATGAATTTCGACCGCGGCTACATTGGCGCCATTTGGCAAGCTCAACGGGAGAACGAAGCACTGGTAGATGTCCTCTCCCTCTGCTGGGATTTGAAAGGGTTGTGGCATCTTCAAAGTGATGTCTGGCTTGCCCAGTTGCCATCCGTCGGGAAATTGAGGAGGATCCGGCAGGTCCGCGGCATTTCCCTGCGGCGCTTTGGCCTCCGCCCACCTTCTGAGTGTTGCCAACTCAGCATCGCTGAGATAGTTTGCACCTTTGAAGTCCCCGTAGCCGGGCACCGGCTTCCATGGCGGCATAAACCGGCTCGCGGTGACGGCCGCAATCAATGATGCGCGTTTCTCTGCATCCTCATAGGTGAGCAGAGAAAAGGGTGCTACCTGGCCCGGGCGATGACAACTAACACAGTGGTTGAACAAAATAGGGGCAACATCCTTGTCGTACGCAGGCGCTGGAGGCGGTGCGGCATTCTGACCCCTGACGATGTGCGAGCAAAAGACTGAGACGATTCCCAAGGCTGCCGCTACGGCCGCTGTGATCCACGATGAAGTCTTCATTTGATTATTCCTGGAATGGCGCAGCCGAGAGCAGGCTCGTAGGGGTGCCCGACCGGCTTTCTTGCAAGGACCTCGTCAAGCGCGTCGCGAAGGTCATGTTGATCGACATGAAGACGGGTCTTTCCATAAGCGGCATATCTGTCGTCAATCCGGCCCCGGTAGAGCACCTTGCCAGAAGGAGAAAGAATGACGGACTCAGGCGTGCCCAAAGCTCCGGTCTCGCGGGCCAATATCTGGGCTGAATCCATGAGGGAGGGAAAGCGAATTCCGTAATCCACGTCGTGCTTTCGAACTCCGGCAGGTGTTTCTGCAGGATCAGAGTAGACGCCATAGAACGCGACTCCCCGGCTACCGTATTCCTGGTTTAGCCGTGCCATCTCCGGCGCATAGCTGTTTGAGTTAGGGCAATCTGTAGCAAGAAAGATGAATACGGTGGCTGTATGCTGTTTGAGCTCGGAGTAGGAATAGATCCTGCCCTGGGCGTCCTGAATATTCGCCACGGTTTGCGCAAATAAGCCGGACGTTAAGCAGAAGAATAGCGTCCCGAAAATAAAGGGCCTTATCCGCTTGAGATTTGACATTTTCACCGTCATGACGCCGCTCTCCATTGCTCTGGCTGTACCGACAAAGTGGCCTTCAGGCGCACCCGCAATAGACGCATCGCTCGGTACAGCCTCGTTTTCACCGAGGAGAGCGAGCTGCCCGTCGCGCGCGCGATCTCATCAAGGGACATTTCTCGATGGAAGCGAAGCTCGACGAGTTCGCGATAACTTGGCTTGAGTGTTAGCAGCAATTCGGTGACGAGGTGTGCATGCTCGATATCGGCGCAATAATCGAATGGGTTTTTCTCTCGGCTGGGAATAAGTTCAAACCACCGTTCGTCGCCGGTTTCCCGAGCCACATCGCGGTGGGTCAACCATGAGCGCTTCCGTCGAAGGTCGAATACAAGATTCCGAGCGATCGCGAATAGCCACGTAACGATATGGGAGTCTCCTTTGAACTGTGAGCCTCTGCTCATAACGCGCATCCAGATCTCCTGCAGAAGATCCTCCGCCAGTTCTCGATCCGCGGTCAGCCGAATCAGGTATCCGCGTAAGCGAACTTGATAACGAACGATCAGCTCGTGGATGATCTCGGGATCATGCGATTGGAGCCGTTCGGCAATCGAGATGTTCTCTTCTGTCAGTTCGGTTGCGCTTGCGACCGCGGCCGCCGGTGATTTGGGAACTGAACCGATGCGTGGCTTTGCTTCTGATGCTGCCAGGTGAACGTACATAGATGAATCTCACTTTCGTGGGGGGGATTGATGTGTAGGTTGCGCGAAGAGATTTGCTTCTTGTGCTTGAAGTTTGGATTCTTCCTGCAGCCAACCCACATTGTGATTCTCTGCCAGAATGCCGGGATGAAATGTAGGGTTATGTCGTGCCGCCCCATGCATGAAATATTGAGCGCTGATATCTCAGCCGGCGACATTTTCCGACATAACGAGGTCACCAACCCGTGTCAGAACAAGTGGGTGCAATAGGCGATCGTAGCGGTTTCTTATCCGCGTACCGGTTGCACCGAATTGAATACCCGGAAGGTTGACCATGACACTGAAATCTAATCGGAGAAGCGTGCCGGCTCTGGCCGTCGTCGCTCACAAATCCATCCGTCGTCTCCACCGCGCGATTGGCGCGCTCGCGAGTGCTGTTCTTCAATGCGCGCGCGCCGGCATTACTTCCGTCCTGATCCTTTGCATGGTTCCGCTGGGGTTAACGGATCTCTATGCGCAGCAACCGGCTCCTGAAAGAGGCGGCTTTGCCCAACTCAGTTATGCCGACCTCGATCAGCTGGTTGCACCGATTGCTCTCTACCCTGATGCTCTGGTTGCCCAGATTCTCGCAGGATCAACCTACTCCTCGCAGATCGTCCAAGCGGATCGCTTCCTGCAACAACACATAGGCGTGCCGCCGCAGGAGCTTGCCCGCATCGTAAACACACAGCCATGGGATCCCAGCGTCAAAGCTCTAACCGAATTTCCTTCCGTACTGGCGAATCTTGACCGCAATCTCGACTGGACAACCAGGCTGGGTGATGTGTACTACAACCAGCCGCAGGATGTTATGGGTGCGATCCAGGCGATGCGGCAACGCGCATATGCAGCCGGCACCTTAAGGCCAACGCCCCAGGAGGCGGTCGTCTACCAGCCCACCGGCATCGTCATTGCACCAGTGAATCCGGCCGTCTATTACGTACCGGTTTACAATCCATGGGTCGTCTACGGGGCGCCCATTCCGGTCTATCCGGCCTACTATTACGTAGCGCCACCACCCGTGGGCGGCGTCGCGGTAGCGGCTGCCATCGGGTTTACGGCGGGAGTTTTCGTCGGAGCCTTCGCTTCCTATGGCTGGGGCTATGCGCACTGGGCCCCGAGCTGGTATTCGCACACGGTGGTGTTCAACCATGCGACCTATGTCTCTCATAGCCTGACTGTTGTGAACCGCGGTTATTACGGCGCGTATGATCACTCCGCAGCAGCTCGCGCTTATAACCATCAGGTGTTTGTTGGCCCGAACGGAGGGGTGGCAACGCGGACGGTCGCTCGTGGCAATGGTCAAACTAACGTATGGGGGAGAGGGCCAGACGGCGGCACATACGAGAGGTCCACGACACATTATCCGGGTGGCAATTCCACAACTGTTACGGGACCTAATGGCGGGACGGCAAATCGTACAGTGACCGACCGCGGAACCGGTAATGTCACAGCGACGACTACGGGTCCGAATGGTGGAACAGCCACCCGTACGACGCAAAGCTACGCCGGCGGCGGCGCCACCACGGTTACAGGTCCGAAAGGGCAATCGGAAACGACCGCGGTCAGCGGCCGTGGTACTGGAGACGCTACTGTGACGCGTTCGGGGGCCAGAGGAAACAGGACCTGGCATCAGCGCTAGAGCAGCACGCTGGGAAAGCGGCGGCAGGATCCGATCTTCGACCCCGGCCGCCGCGAACTTTTGTCGGGAAATGTCGTGCCGCGTGCCTTAACGCAAACTTTGGTTCCGAAACTCACTTCTACGCTAACGAGGTTGCTCGGCATAGGTGCTGTGGGGCCGCGGCCGTTCTCCTCAAGGAGATTGAGTGAAAAGAGTCAAAGCCGTACTCGCGCACGTAGTCTGCATCTTGCCTTCGCTGTGTCATGCACAACAGAAACTGCCGGATGCGCCAAGTCCCACACGCTCGACGGTCGCCAGCGCATCCTATTCTCGCCCCACTCAAGGCGAGCGATTTAAGGCCTACATCAAGCGTACCTATGGCATAGAGCCGCTGGTGGAGGGTGCAGTGCGTGGCGGCGTTGAACAAGCCAGGGATAAGCCCAGTCAGTGGCCGAAAGACGGAGAGGGATACGCGGACCGCTTTGGGTCGGCAATGGGTCAAATCGCGATTCGCGGCACCACAGAGTATATCGTGGCGGACCTCATGAAGGAAGATCTTCGCTTTATCCCTTGTGGACAATCGTGTTCACCCTCCTCCAAGCTCAAGGCGGCGCTCCAGGACACCTTTCTCGCGCGCAAGGGAGAGGACGGACACAGAGCATTTTCGGTGGCTCGCCTGGTTGGACCAATCTCCGGGAGCGCTGTCGCCGTAGAGACCTGGTATCCAGCTGGCTATGGCGGTTCCGAGATATTCAAGCAAGGCGCCTTCAGCTATTTCTTCATGTTCGCCCGCAACTATGTCAAAGAGCTCACAGTCCGCTAGCGGCCGCCATCCATGCATGACTATCGAGCGAAGGAAAGCCAGGACAACAGCAGAATGCCCATTCGGCAATATAGGCATGTGAGAAACACGGAACACGGGATTCACTCGCTATGTCTTTGGTGCGAGACGGTGGTTGCGTCCGCGGATGACGAATGGTCCTTGCTTGATCACGAACAACGCCATGTTTGTCGCAGCAATTCACAATTCCCGATCTCGAGTCCCGGTTTGTCGTGACTTGTCGGCTCTCGGCGCCTTTCGTGTGAGATCAGGCGGCAGTCACATCGATTGACTATCTTGTACCCCGATCTCAGCAACGTTTTCCGCTGTGTCCTCTGGTAACGCTGTTCTTAAAGGGAAAGTGATCGTCACCTGCAGACCGCCGCTCTTTTTGTTTTGCGCCGTAATAGTACCGTCATGCAGGCGCACGGCCTCGCTGGCAATCGCCAGACCCAAGCCAGTTCCGCCGCTGCTGGTCTCGCGTCCCGGCGCGGTGCGAAAGAACGGGCTGAAGATATCCACCAGCATGGAATCAGGCACCCCTGGTCCGCAATCGAGGATGTCGACCGTCACCTCTCGCCGAAGCAAATCCACCTTGCAATTCAGCTCGACCGTTGTATTTGCGGGAGCATAACGGATAGCGTTTCTCAAAATGTTATCGATCGCGCGCCGCAGCAAATTGGGATAGACAAGAACAGTGATGTCTTGCCGGGACCCTATGACCTGGCAGTTGGCATGAGCTGCCTCAAAATTTGCGTCTTCAATAACGCTTTCGCACAATGAGCGAATCGAGACTGGCGCAAACGCTTCCGCCGGAATTCTGCCGGCTTCGAGGCCGGCTAAGAGCAACAGCTGCTGCACTAAATTGCTGAGCTTATCGGTTTCGCGCTCGATCCTCACCAGGGCCCCGCTCTTGGTTGCCGCAAACTCGCGCCGCAAAAGAGCAAGAGAGAGATGCATGCGGGTGAGCGGGCCACCTAACTCGTGAGAGACATCGGCAACAAAGCGGCGTTGCGCGGTCATGAGCACCTGGATTTGTGCGGCCATGGTATCGAAGTCACGCGCCAGGTCCCCCAATTCATCTCGACGGTCGACTCTCAGAGGGCCGGCGCGTGCGTCAAGCTCGCCGGCCGCCAGCCGCTTCGCGGCTGTTTGCAGCTTGACGATCGGGCGAGTGAGGTAAAGAGTGAGAGCCATGCAAACCAGTCCAGCCGGAAACATGGCAATGAGCAGGTTGAACCAGAAGCGCGGGTTCAGGAGGCGGTCCACCGGTTGCGCCATGGTCAGCACAACAGCATAGTGCCGGCCCGTAGCGCTTTCGAGCGGACACGCGTAAAACATGCGGAGACCGAGATGCACGAATTCCGAGTGGCCACGCTGGGAAACGTCTTTCGCCATGAGGGCAATGAAGGAGGAATCTCCGCGAGCGTCAACCAGAGGATTTCCCTGTTCGTCAAACAGTCGCAGTGATCTGTGACGGAGCATCGGCATACTAGAAATCTGAGAACGGAATGCCGATGCCCCTTGCCGTTCATAGACATTTACTGCGGTATTCAGAGCAGAGATCGCTATGTCAGGCTCGAAGCGCTTGTCACGGTCTCCGGGAAACCTGGCCGGAAGCAATTCACTCATGGTGAGGACGAATCCGATCATCAGGATGGTAGCTATCCAGAAGCTGAAAAATATGCGTGGAAAGAGCTTCATGGTCTTGGGCGGCCGGAAGAAGATTTCGGCTCTTGCAAATAGATGTACCCCGAGTTGCGGATTGATCGAAAGCGCTCCTGGCCTTTCGCCCCTGGGCCAAGTTTCTTGCGGAGCGCGCTCACCAGGTTGTCAACGCCCCGATCTCCCGCCGAAAGCGGCCGTCCGAGAGCGATGCGCGTGAGATGCTGTCTGGTCACCACCTGGCCGGCAGAGGAGACCAAGGCATGGAGGACGTCGAATTCGGCGGCAGTGCACTCAATCAACTTGCCCTTGCACTCCACCGTTCGCGATCCCGCATCGAGGATCAGATCATCTTGGGCCAGGAAGGAGCTGCCAAACCGCGTAGGCTGACCGCGACGCAAGACTGTGCGGATTCTTGCCAGGAGCTCCACCGGCGTGAACGGTTTGGGAACATAGTCGTCAGCCCCTGATTCGAGCCCGCTCACCTTATCGGCAACCGAGGACCTCGTGGTCAGCATGATCACCGGAATACGGCTCTTCTGTCTGATCTCATTCAGAACGACGAACCCGTTCTTATCCGGCAACATGACATCAAGGATGATCAGGATCAAGCCGCCCTCTTTAGCTCGCTCCAAGCCAGCCTCAGCCGTATGCGCCAGGTGTACGCAATACCCCTCGGGGTTCAGATATTCCGCCAACATTTCTGCCATGTCCTGGTCATCATCGATCAGAAGAATCTGCCGCTTGGGCGCCTCAGGTTGATGGCTTACAGGTCGGGGGTTGTCGGTCTTGGGTGTCATAGTGGGCTAGTATCAAGAATGCGTCTGGTGTTAGCAGTCGTCAATTGCATACCACACGCCAGCGATGATCCTCTGGCCTTTCGCGTTCTAGCGTACTTACGTCCTCGCCCCTTAAGGCCCGCGGATGGCCGCTGAGGCGATGAATCCCCAACATGCGGGTGATCGTGGGAACCGGGCCTAGTATCCTTTGATGGGTTTGTTATTAGAGGATGGCCAAACCTGTGAACATGTCGCTTACGCGATGTCAACGCACCTTCAATCACCGAGAGAAGCAGACGCGCCCAGATCACCGCAAGGACGAATAGAGCCGTATATCCGATGCCATTGAACATGGTCATCAAGTTCCACAAGTCTTCTCCCCAGGGACGGTTCATGAATCTTCTCCAGTGACGGGTCATATACACTGCCTTTCCCGATCGCGAGCCAACCCTAAATAAAACAGTCGGCGGCCGACTCACGACCGGAGTCGTTCAGCCCTCTACTGGCGAGTGGCTGTCCAGGGCTTTCCCTGAGCGGTCGTGCCGCTCATCTTGTCGCCGTCCAATGTGCCGGTGAACGATATCCCCCGTCCTCCCGCTTTCACATCGATCGACACCTGGCTTCCCTGTACGCTGCCGGTTAATTTGGCAGAACCGCGCGGAGCCTGAAACGTACCGCTGAGGCTTGATCCATCCTGGGCAATCTGCATCGAACCTTGCTTCGCGTCTCCATCCTTGTTGGTCCAGGCGACTTGCCAATTGCCTGAAGCTGTTGCTGCACTGGTATTCTGCACAGGGTCTTGCCCGGCCGCGGCCGAGACCGCAGCACTGGTTGTTTGAGCATTCGCTCTCCAAGCGCCGCTTACATCTCCAGCAAGCAGGAGCAGGGCGCACATAACTACGGGAACGGGTGAGAATGATTTCACGATAACCTCCAGGACTTGATTGCTACACTTATCCAGACGCGTCACAGCGATGTGCCGCAGTAGGAGTTTTGTAAGGTTTTGTAGTGATTCCATAACGGCCGCTCATCGTATACCTCTATCAGCCCAACGCTTGTAGCTAGGTCAAGTGCTCGTCAGCTTTCGCAGCCTGCTCGCGGGCTTTACTGTCTTTGGCCAGTTGCTTCAATACCTTATCTGCCAGCTTCTTCGCATCTGCTGATAGAGTCTGACGAGTGTCCTTGGCGGCATGAACTCCAAGTCCTATCGGACCGAGGGGTGGCAGAATGTCTCCCCCGTTCACCTGGATGTCGAAGGTGTCCTTCGCATCCCAGCCGTCCTTGGTCCTGGAAAGCACCACGACATGGACCCCCAAATGGCTTGCACCCAGATTTAAACCGACTAGTCTTTCGGCAGGGTTACCTCCATTCGCTTTCGTAATGCAGCCGCTAATGACAAAGGCGCCCACGGGAATATCCTTAGGATCGGGATTCACCATGACTGTCATTTTCTTTGACAGCCTCTTCTCCATCTCGCCGGAGATTCCATCAAGGATCTTCGGATCTACGGTCAGGCTCTTTGGCTGAGTGGCCGCACTTGCGGATTGATCGGTGCTGGTTTTTGGGCATGCCTGGGCGGAGAGTGCAGCGGCATCGGTTAGGGGTTGTGATTCTATCGCAAACCGAAGCACGACGGCGGTTCGCTGTTGCGGCGCAGTTCTGGATGACTCATTGCCGGCTTGAGCCTTGCTGCCGGTTGGCGGAATAGCCGTTGCGTTGTTTTGCTGTCCGCCGCTTTGCGCGGGCGAAGCGGCGGCGAACTCTTGTGCCTGGGCATCAGCGCGGGGTGCTGCGTCGATGCCGCCTATGGTTGCCAGCAGGGCGCACGTGAGCATAAAACCTGAATGAACTCGCATTATTTCCTCCGAGCAGATTTGTGATCTGCACCTACTCAGACGTCTCGCAGATTGAGATTGCACCAGGTGGAGTGTCGGGTTTTGTAGGGCAGCAGAGGCGGAGAACGGTTGCCGCCGTCGACTCACCAGTCGGGTATCGCCTAACGTTGTAACTGGTAATCCGTTTTTCCGGGCTTGCGCGAGACCTCTTTCGGGGACGGCAATTGTGTAATGTCCCTGCCTCCGCCAAGGGCCACGATGAGCTGTACGGACGCGGTCATCTCTTCGCCTTGCGGGGTCGCCAGAGCCTGCCGGTCGAACAGCACAGTCGTTTGAGCCGTTAGGAGTGGCAATTGATACAGCCTGCGCAGTAAACCGCGCGAACGCGCTCGACGTTAGAAAGGGCGGGGGTGGGGATGAAGCCGCGTGGTAGAGCTCACACGTTATAGAAAGGCGGCAGGTGGAATCCCCAAGGGTCACCGTAATTTCGGGCTGTCACGGGCGCCGAGCGTAGGGTATCCGCAGGCAAGGATGAGCAGACTGGCGAGCAAAACGAGAGTTCCCGGAACTGCCCAGGCTTGGGCGTGCCAATGCCATTACAGTGCCGCTCCGGCGATGACTACAAAGATTCCATCCGGCCTAGTTGCTGCGTCTGGTGCGGAGGCAGCAGGGGCAACCGGAAAACGTAACCAGACGGGGTAGGCAAATCTGCACAGACAGGGCACCGGCTCAACCGAGGCCAGTCCGTACACGCCCTCACCCCAGACCGCACCAGAAGCTTTCAAATGGGGTAAGCTATGCGGCGAGATCACTCATTCGTTTCTGGTAGAGGGGAAAGCGCACTTACAGCAGGTTCTTTGCACCTATGGAGGATGGCAGCGGCCAGTCTCGGAGTTGAAGATGGCCGAGGCCCGGAGGCGCCTCGGGCTGACCCAGCAGGAAATGGCGACTGCCATCGGGGTCACCGACCGTACGGTCCAGAACTGGGAAACCGGTCAGAACCTGAGCCAGATCGAGAAGAAGACCGAGAAGCTACGCCGGCTCCTCCGGCTGATGGACGAGTTTGTTGTGGTTCCGAAAGAGCGTGAATGGCTCCTGACTAAGCTGCCTGCGCTCGGCGGCAAGGCCCCCCAAGGAAGTGATTCTTGCCGGCAAGATGGATGATCTGATCCTCGAACTGTGTCGCCTGGAGGAAGGCATTCCTGTCTGATTTCGACTCCAAGACTGAAAGCCTTCTGAAGGCGTGGGTCCAGACAGCAAAGCCCTTCAACGAAGTCTATTTTCGCAGCGTCAGCTTTCAGTATGGTCTCCCCCAACAGGTCATCGACGGGAGAGGTACGCAGAGATCAGGGAACCGCTTCGCG
>CAVQEO010000025.1:0-14603 GCA_963711525.1 uncultured Acidobacteriaceae bacterium
ATTTGGAGGGCGAAATGTCATTATTCAGCGATGACGATATTGCGGAAGCTGCACAACGACGGGAGGTGTTCCGAGAGAGCAGCGTCTCCACTCGATTGACCCGCAAAGAGACTCGGAACCTGGATGCACTTGCAAAGAGTCGCGGCGTGCAGCGGGGTGAACTGATACGCAAGCTTATCCTCGATGAGCTTGCACGGGACGCGGGCACCTCTCGGCCAGCACGGAGCTTACCGAGATCATGGGCATTCGTCTCATGCTGACCAACCTCTTCCGGCCACTCGCCACCGGCCAAAAGCTCACGCCCGAAGCCTTCGACAACATGGTTGCCGAGGTCAAAAAGCGCAAACGCAGCGTCGCCGAAGACGCACTGCAAGACCTGGAGCGTGCATGATGAATACGCCAAAGTGGGGCCGCAAAGAGACCATCATCTTCCCGCCGCATTCGCCGATCTACACCTACGGCGCGGTCTTCTTCGCGCTGATACTGACCGGCATGTTCGTCTACCTCCGCTTCAGCAGAGGTCAGACTCCCTTGCAGCAGTTCTACACGCCCATTTACTTCCGTACAGCCGTGGGCGGTGTGTTCAACGGGAGCCACAAATATCAGTTGCTTTATGCCGCTGGCGTGAGCACCGGAGCCGAACTTGCGTCCGAGTCAGACGTGAAGGATGGTACGACTCTCGCCTCAGGCGGGCAGCATATTCCGCTGGCACTTTCTGCGGCGGCTGAAGCGCGGGGATTGGATATTCTCTATCGCGGCCCAGAGCAGAAATACATTGATAGCCGTCTCCACACATATCTCCAGAATGCCGTCTACGGGGGCGACCGGCTCCGTGACATCTACCAGCTTCCGCTCCTCTTCGGCTTCCTCTCGCTGCTCGCGCAGCTCCCATTCTCCATCCGCAAAGACATTCGCCGCCGCAAGGAACTGAAGTACGGGCGTCGGCTCAAAGGCCCCGTCCTGCTCACCCCCAAGCAGTTCAACAAGACGGTAAGCGGCGACGGCATCGGCTTCGTCACCACCGAGGCCAAAGAGATGATGCGGATACCGCTGCAGGCCGAATCGCAACACATCGAACTCATGGGCGACACCGGGGCCGGCAAGACGACACTCATCATGCAAGTCCTCCGTCAGATTCAGAGCCGGGGCCATGCGGCCATCGTCTACGACCCGGCTTGCGAGTTCATCCAGAGGTTCTACGACGAGAAGCGCGAGGACATCGTGCTGAACCCGTTGGACGAACGGTGCCCCTATTGGGGACCGTCCGAAGAGCTGCGCCGGAAGGCGGAAGCGAAGGCCATCGCGGCTTCGCTGTACCAGCCGACCAGCGACAAAAAGGGCGAGTTCTTTACCGAAACTCCGCAGAAGATATTTGCCCATCTCTTGACCTACGGGCCGAATCCGCAGCAGCTCGTGGAATGGCTGTCGAAGCCCGCGGAGATCGACCAGCGGGTACAGGGGACCGAGATGGAGGCCATGATCGCCAAGGGAGCGCAGCAGCAGCGCAACGGCGTTCTGGCCTCGCTCGGTCTGGTTGCCGACAGCCTGCGTATGCTGCCGACGAAGGAACAGGCAAAGAACAAGACATGGAGCGCGACCGAGTGGTCCGTCACCCGAAAGGGATGGATATTCATTACGTCCAGCCCGACCGAGCGCGAGGCGCTGAGGCCGCTGCATAGCCTTTGGATCGACCTGCTCGTCATGCGGCTGCTGACCGCGCCGCAGGACAAACAGACTCCGGTATGGTTCGTTTTGGACGAGCTTGCCAGCCTGCAACGGCTGCCTCAACTCCATACCGCCATCACCGAAAACCGGAAATCCAAGAACCCGCTCGTTCTCGGATTTCAGGGCAAGGCCCAGTTGGAGGTCATCTACGGACACCTCGCCGAAGTCATGCTCTCGCAGCCGGCCACCAAGATATTTCTGAAGACCACGGAGCCAAAAGCAGCCGAATGGGTGTCGAACGCCATCGGCAAAGTTGAGATCGAACGCATGAAGGAGACGCACTTCGACGGCTCCCGCTCGGGCAGGAACTTCGCCGTAGACCGTCAGATCGAACCCTTGGTAATGGACTCTGAAATCTCCGGCCTTGAGAACCGCCATGCGTTTCTCAAGCTGGGCAACAACGTCGCCCGCTTTCACTTCGAGTACATGGATGTGCCGCAGACCACACCGGCATTTCTGCCGCGCAAGGTAGAGGGTGACGAACTGCCGTTCGATCCACTGACGCTCGTTCCGAAGGCATCGCCAGAAGTCAAACCGGCTATCGACTTGGAGGCCGCGGTGCCTCCATCGCCAGAGGCAAAAACAACCGCTCCGCCGGTAGAGCCGCAGGCTGCCGTTGTGAAGAATGACGAAGACAAGAAGGAGCCGCACGAGCCAACGCAGCCCGAAGTCGCGGCGAGCGGCCCCGATCCCGATGGCCCGGAAGACGGCCATGAAGAGGATATTCCGGTAGCCGAGCCGCAGCCGATGCGTCTCTGAGATCGCCTCATGCTGACCATCTCCAAACCGCTCAGTTCCAGCCAGGCGCAGACCTATCACGCCAAGGAATTCATGTCCGCCGAGCAGAACTATTGGAAGCAAGGCGACACCATTCTCGGAGAATGGCAGGGCCGGATGGCCGAGCGGTACGGCCTTGCCGGGGCCATCGACGAGCAGCACTTCGCTCGTCTCAGCGAGGGCCAGAATCCCCTCACCGGCGAGCAGTTGGTGCGGCACCGCAACGGCCAGGAGTACACGACCGCCGACGGAACCACCGTGAAGCCCGTCGAGCATCGCGCCGGTTGGGACGCCACATTTTCAGCGCCAAAGTCGGTTTCGCTGACCGCTCTGGTAGGCGGCGACGACCGGGTCCGCGAGGCCCACCGGCAGGCGGTGACAACCGCTCTCACGGAGCTGGAGCGGTACACCCAGGCACGGATCGGCGGCAACCGCGCCGCCGAGACCACCGGGAAATTCGTCGCCGCCAAGTTCGAGCACGACACCGCGCGTCCCGTCGATGGCTATGCCGCGCCTCAGCTCCACACTCACGCTGTCATCTTCAATATGACCGAACGAGCGGACGGTTCCACCCGTGCCGTCCAGCCGCAGAGCTATTTCGACAGCCAGCAGTTCGCGACAGCCGTGTATCAATCTGAGCTGATGTATCGGCTGTCGCGGCTGGGGTACGAAATCACGCCTGGGAGAAGTGGGGCGCCTGAGATAAAAGGATACACACAGGAATATCTCGACGCTTCCAGCCCACGCAGCCAACAGATTCGCGAGTACCTCGAAAAGAGCGGATTTGCCGGGCCGGAGGCGGCGCAGATCGCCGCCCACTCCACTCGCGACAAGAAAGAGATTCACACACCCTCCGAGGTACTGGCAGCCCACCGGCAGCTTGCGGCCGAGTTCGGCAATCAGGCGGATCGAGTCGTCGCTGAAGCGCGGGCGAGGGCGTCTGCTCAGGAGCAAACGCGCGTTCCGAACATCCCGGAGCGGGTTCAGGAAGCCGTCACCTTCGCCAAGAGCCGCAACTTCGAGCGCGAGGCCGTCACCGATGAGCGAGACATCATGCGCGACGCCTTGCGGCGCGGCATGGGCGACCTTACTTACAGCCAGGTACGCGACAACTTCGAGCAACGGCAAGCCACCGGAGAGTTCCAGCGCGCACCCGGCCAGAAGCACGACACCGGGCGGCAGTTCACGACCCGCGAGGCCATTGCCGAGGAGCTTGCGACCATCAAGCACATGCAGCAGGGCCAGTCCACAGTCGAGCCGATCATGCGCCAAGAGGACGCCGCCGCCCACGCCCGTACTCGCGAGTTCCTGAATCCGGCACAACAAAGAGCCATCGAAGAGGTGCTCACCTCCCAGGACCGGATACATGGGCTGCAGGGGTTGGCGGGCAGCGGCAAGACCACGACCCTTGAGGCCATCCGCGAGGGCGCGGAGCGGAACGGATACGCCGTTGAGGGCTTCGCTCCCACAAGTCGAGCCGCCGGCCAGCTCCGCGATGCCGGCATTCAGGCCGACACCTTGCAAGGTTTTCTGGCGCGGGGAGGCGTGGAGCGCAGTGCGGGAGACCCGAACGCCCGGCACCTTTATATGCTCGACGAATCCAGTCTCGCCAGCACCCGGCAGATGCAATCGTTTCTCGAAAAGATTGGGCCGCAGGACCGGGTTTTGCTCGTTGGGGATACCCGGCAGCACCAGGGCGTCGATGCCGGAAAACCCTTCGAGCAGATGCAGGAGGCCGGAATGCGGACATCGCAGCTTGACCAGATCATGCGCCAGAAAGACCCGGAACTGCTACGCGCCGTCGAACATCTTTCTCGCAACGAGACGGCCACCGGCATTCAACTTCTTCAGCAGCAGGGCCGCATTACCGAGATTCCCGACCCCCAGCAACGCATCGAGGCCATCGCCAAGGATTATGTCGCACGCCCGGAGAACACGCTGGTTGTCTCGCCCGACAATGCCAGCCGCCGCGACATCAACGATGCCATCCGCGCCGAGTTGCAGGGCAACGGCACCCTATCCAAAGACAATCACGCGATGACCGTTCTTACCCAGCGTTCGGAGCTGACCAGCGCCGACCGCAACTGGGCCGCGCTCTACCAGCCCGCCGACGTTCTCTACTACACCCGAGGGAGCAAGGAACTTGGCATTGAGCGCGGCACCTACGCTACTGTCGTCTCCACAGACCCCAAAGCGAACCAGCTCACGGTCGAACGGGAGGACGGCCAGCAAGTCACCTACGATCCCAAGCGGCTGCATGGCATCGCCGCCTACCGGGAAATCGCCAGAGACTTTGCCGAGGGCGACCGGCTCCAGTTCACCGTCAGCAAGCCGGACATGGACATCAAGAACCGCGATCTGGGCACCGTGGAACGCATCGACGGCACCAACATGACTGTCCGCATGGATGGCGACAAGGCCCGGACTCTGACATTCGACACCTCCGAGATGCGCCACTTCGACCACGGCTACGCCGTTACGTCGCACAGCTCGCAGGGACTCACCACGGATCGAGTTCTCGTCAACATGGACACCAAAGCGCACCCCGAACTCATCAACACTCGCTTCGCTTATGTGTCGGTCTCTCGCGCGTCCGAAGACGCGCGAATCTACACGAACGACGCAACAACGCTCGCCGAACGCCTCAGTACCGACATCAGCAAAGCCTCCGCTGTCGAGGTCGCAAGACCGAACAGCGAAACGCAAGCTCACCAACCCCAATCGAAGGAGCAGACCATGACAAACACCAAAGAACTGACCCCCGAAGAGCAAAGAAGGCAGTTCCAACAGGAAGCCCACGATCCTGCAACCGACAAGGCGCAGTCGCCCTCTGAAATCGACCAACGGCATTATGCACCGCTCCACAATGCGTTGCCGAACGATGCCTCTGGTTACGAGTGGAAGCGGGAGACCGGCGACATCCAGAGCTACCAGCACAACCAGACTGGCGGCTGGCTGCATATTGACCAGCAAAGTCAGTTCTACGACCGCCATGCCCAGCCCATAGCGAAGGAGCACGCTTTAGAACACGCCGGGCATCTCACTCTTGCGGTCAGCGAAATCTCTCAAGCTCAATCCATCGCTAAAGGCACTGTCGGCACCGACCAGGGATTGAGCTTGTGATTCACCGGCGCGCCCAACCACTCGAATGTCAGTTAGTAGAGAACAGCCGACTCATGGATTCTCGGATACAGGTATGTCAAGTTTTGTCGCAAAAAAACTTGACAATATGGCGTAGGTGGGACAGAGTAAAGGAGATGCCGAAGGCCGCCAAAACCCGCAGCACCGCCAGCTCCATCCGCCTGCAGATTGAACGCGGTGGCGAGAAGTTGTGGCGTCACAATGACTTCCGGGATCAGCCTTTTCCCGCCGTTGCCCAGACGCTCTCACGCCTGACCCGCAACGGCACATTAGAACGGCTGAGCAAAGGGGTCTATTATCGTCCTCGCTCAACAGCCTTCGGGCCGAGCCGTCCCAGCCCCACGGCAATCAAGAAACTGGCAGAGGGAACCAAGACGATCTTCCCATCCGGCACCGCTGCCGCCAATCTGCTAGGTTTCAGCACGCAAACACCGCGGCGAAGCGAGTTGGCAACAAGCTCACTCAGTCTCCCCAGGAAACTCATCGGCGCCGAGACCCGCGTTCATGCACGGAGGCCGGAAGCATGGAAGAGCCTGTCTGAGACAGAAGCAGCCCTCCTCGACTTTTTACGCAAGGGCGGTAGCACAAGCGAACTGTCTGCCGAACGCACCATTCAGAAGACCTTGGCCCTACTGGCAAAGGATCGTCACCTTGAACGACTGCTCAAGGTGGCTGATTCGGAGCCGCCACGGGTTCGCGCTCTACTGGGCGCACTGGCGGAAGAGCTTGAGCGAGATCCCGCCGCACGAGCACGTCTGCGCGCCTCCTTGAATCCGCTCTCCCGGTTCGACTTTGGACAATTCACATCCCTGACGCACGCGCGCGAGTGGCAGGCCAAGGAAAGGCCCAAAACGTGAGACTGTTTGAACATCCTGACTTCGATCAGGTGATCCTTCAGGCCGCAGAGCACTTTCAGCTCCGCCCAGGGATCATCGAAAAGGACTACTACGTCACCGAAGTGCTGCGTATCATCGCCGCTACGGCCGGCGACAAAGTGATCTTCAAAGGCGGAACCAGCCTCTCGAAAGGCTGGAACTTGATTCAGCGGTTTTCAGAGGACATTGACATCTTCCTCGACCCGCTTGCCTTCGAGCCGCCCCTGACCAAACGCGGCATCGACCGCGAACTAAAGAGCCTGCGCGATGCCGTGGCCGCGCATCCGGCTCTTCAGTTTGTTCCCGAGGAGAGCCAAACCATAGGAGGCTTCGGGCGCAATGACCGGTTCTCTTATCACCAGCTCCACGGCGGTCCCGGTGAAGTCGTCAACCGCGTGCTCCTCGAAGCAGGAGCAGCCAGCGGTCGGGAACCCACCGAGAATGTCGAGCTGCGCTCCTATCTCGGTCAGTTTCTACGTGAAAAAGCAGTCACGCTCGGGGCGGAAGACGAAAGCTCGTTCCCGATGCGCTTGCTCCATTTCAGGCGAACCTTCGTAGAGAAGATGTTTGCCATTCACAGTAAAGTGGAAATTCTCAAACGAGATGGACGTGCTCTGGGCACCTACGCTCGGCACTACTACGACCTGTTTCAACTCGCATCCCGGCCCGAGATTTTAGAAATGCTGCAATCTGCCGAGTATGGCGAGATCAAGCAGGACTACGACCGCATCAGCCGCACACACTTTCCTGGCAGCTACTTCTACCCGGATCAAATGAGCTTTGCCAACAGCGACGCGCTCTTTGCGACGGGAGACCTTTCTGCCGCGATTGGCCGCGAATACAAGGGCCAGTGCGAGATTCTCTGTTTCGGCTCCCACCCGTCCTGGGAGATCGTGCAAGCCCGTTTCATGGAGCTTCGCAACCTGCTTTAGACGTAAAAACGATGCCTCTCTGATAAGAAAAGGTTTATCTTGATCGGATAGGATACTGTCCGAGTGGCACAGCTTATCATTGCAGAGTGAGCTAATGGCGGCAAAGAATCTCAAGATCGACCAGCTTGAGCTGGACATTTCAAATCCGCGTTTCAACAAGGCCGGGCCGGCCAAGCGGAGGCGATGCAGCGGATCATCGAGGACCAGGATGCAAAGCTGGCGAATTTGGCGGAAAGCATCACAGAAGATGGCCTCAACCCGATCAATGGCTTCTCGTCATCAAATCAACCCAACGGGCGGGGAGATACGTTGTTCTCGAAGGAAACCGCAGAGCTGCATCTCTGAAGATTCTCCGAAATCCAGCAATTCTTACAGGACTTGACATACGATCTGGATTGCAAAAGCGGTTCGAGAAACTTGCTCAGGCGTTCGATCCCAAGTCCGTGGAGCCGATTCCGTGTTTCGAGGTAGCTAGCCGCACCGCGGCGAACACCTGGCTCGCACAGCGCCACAGCGGAGAGAATGAGGGACGAGGCATTGTGAATTGGTCAGGTGTCGCCGGCTCTCGCTTCCGCGGCACCGATCCGGCGCTGCAAGCCTTGGATTTCGTTCGCCAACATGCCGATCTATCGGAGGAGCAAAAAAAGCTTCTGGATGGACGCTTCCCGATCACGACACTTGATCGCTTGCTCTCGACGCCTAGCGTCAGAACCAAGATCGGATTTGAAATCAAGGACAATAAGCTGCTGACGTCCTTGCCACCTGATGAGGCAATCAAACCCTTAAAGCGCATCGTACTTGACCTAGCTGAGGGGAAGGAGAACGTCACCAAGCTCAAGTTGGTTTCCCAGCAGGTCGCGTATGTGTCGAGATTCGGGAAAACGGACACTCCGGACCTTTTGAAGAAGCAGGATCGTCTCGTGCTCTGGAAGGTATCACTGAGAAAGACTTTGCGGAGGAGAAGCAATCACCCGCGAAGAAAAAAGGGCAGAGATCAGTACCACGTCACGCCATTGTGCCAAAATCCTGCAAGCTAAACATAAACAACCCAAAAATAGGGGAAATCTACCAAGAATTGAAGACTCTGAGGCTCGACAAATATCCCAATGCAATCGCTGTTATGCTCAGGGTGTTTATCGAAGATTCGGTCGATCACTATTTGACAAAGGTAGCATCACCCGCGATACCCCTTTTCAGTTGCTACTTCCAGCTGGAGATAAAGACAAGAGCCTCCAAAAGAAGATCGAAGAAGCGATCGATAACATGACTACTAATGGTGCCGCGAAAAAAGACTTCGACGGTATCCGTCGCGGTTTGAGCAACAAAAGCCATCCTCTTTCCGTCGATTTGCTTCACTCCTATATTCACAGTCGCTTCGTTGCTGCAACTGAACGAGAGCTAACCGTAGCGTGGGACAGCGCACAGCCGTTCTTGGATCGGATTTGGCCATGAGGACACGCCACGCCAGGTGCGCCACGTCGCCTCATGCACTTCACGCCGCTTCGCTATCCAGGCGGCAAAGGCAAGTTGGCTGCCTACGTCAAATCGCTTTTGAAAGCCAATGAACTGCTTGATGGTGAGTATGTAGAGCCGTATGCGGGTGGGGCAGGTATAGCTCTCGAACTACTCTTGCATGAGTATGTCTCGCAAATCCATATCAACGATGTGGGATGCGGCCGATATATGCATTCTGGCATAGCGTTCTCAATCGGACGGATGAACTATGCCGATTAATGAGTGATACACGAGTGACCGTTCGACAATGGGATTTGCAAAAAAGCATCATAACAAATCCTACGGACCATGATGACCTTGCGGTAGGATTTGCGACGTTCTTTCTGAACCGAACCAACCGGTCAGGAATATTGAATGGCGGTATCATTGGAGGACGCGATCAGACGGGACCTTGGAAAATCGACGACTCGGTTCAACGCCCCCGAACTCGCCCATCGCGTCACGGCAATTGCTCGAATGGGGAGCCGGATCAGTCTTAGTTGCAAGGATGCTCTCAAATTCCTAAAGAGCGGAAGCGCAAAGTGGCCGGAGAAGACCCTGATTTATCTTGACCCGCCATACTACGTGAAAGGGCGAGCACTCTATTACGACTTTTATCAGCCTGAAGACCACGCGAAGGTTGCGGCGTTCGTTCTCGAAAACCTTAAACGCCAACGTTGGATAGTTTCGTATGACAACGTAGATGCGATTCGCGCACTCTATCCGGGCGTCAAACGCGTCACATACGACATCGGATACAGCGCTCGGTCCGCGAGCAAGGGGTCCGAAGTCATGTTCTTTTGCGAAAATCTCCGTGTGCCCCGTCTCGTGAAACCGACGAGCTAGAAGACTGATCCATCAGCTCTTGCGTTATGAGATAGTTCGCAGCTTGCTCATTCCGAGCTGCTGCTGCTTAACTACTGCGTCCATCCACTTACGAGCTTGAATAAGAACTTGATTATCTCCAAATCTCCTTGCGTGTCGTGACGACGCAGGGCAGAGTTTGAAGTTTTCGTTTGGCTTCGCTATCGATCTCGGGCAGATCGGTCGCGCGCAATTTCTTGCGAGAGTCCGGCTCCAACAACAAGCGAACCGCCGCGAGGCGCCTATTGCCTTCGATAACCACGAACTTGCCGGAGCCGTCCGTTTCGACGAATAACGGTTCATGCTGAAAATAGCCGCTGTACGCAATTGACATCGCAACTTCAGCTACAGCCATTTCATCCCACAAAGTCTTTAGAAGATCAAATGGCGACGCGTCAGGGGAAATGCCGTATTCGGCGAGACGAGGATTATGCACGTCAAGCACCAGATCCTTCGTAGGAATCTGCTGAAATGCGGAATCAGTCAACTGATTGCTTGTGCTCGTGTTAGCCATTAGAGGAGTTTAGCTCCTGATCACCCCGGACGACTCTTAGTGTCGCCGTCCCAGGCTGAAGATGTCAACGAAAGTCGTGTGTGCGCACCACCAGAACCTCTGGGAAAAGGCCGAACCGCTACGCGCCATGAGCGCTTTCTAAATCGACGTGTGTCCACGAGCCGCAAGCTGGTAAAGGCCATTCCTGTAGAGGGAAGGAGTTCCTTCCCCGGCTACAGCCGCCGATGGTGCCGGCGTCTTCCGCCACCCATCCCAGCGGGCCTGTGTCCTGCCCGCAACGCCGGCCCTGACTTCTGAAAAGTTCCCGCGCTCCGCGCCCAGCAAGGTAGACAAGCCTGCTAAGGGGAGCTCCGCCCCTCGCGCCCGCAAGGGGTGTCCCCAGGCTTCCGCGCTGCGCTTGTGCAGCCCTCCGCTGCGCTCCGCCCTTTCCACTCTCGCTGTCGCTTCGTTTCAAGGGTGGGAGATCCCCCTCCCCTTGCAGTTGCTAGTTGGTACGGCGCACCCTTGATTATGTCCGCTGGCTCCGCAATGCTGATGTTCGTGTTCGAGCGTGTAGGGTCAGCGGACATGCTTCGGCGATTGTGCCAGCTCTCGGCTCTTGTACGCCGCCCCACATCATACCGACGACGCGCGGGGAATCTCCTGCAAAGATCGGGGAGCCACTGGAACCACCCTGCTGCATGATGTCGATGGTGAACCCATGTGGCTGAGGACTCGAAAATGGATATACGCTGCTGACGATCCCACGACGTATGAAGGGACCAAGCTGATTCACCTTGCCTTGGGATATCAGAGGTTGCGTGCCCAGCGGGTACCCCATTGTGGCTATCTCCATCCCCGGTCTTAAAGGAAAAGTCTTCGGTTGCCAACTCAAGGAAGGGCATTCCCGTTATTTCGAGTTGCACAAGGCCGACATCTGGAACGTCTTGGCCGTACCAGTCATTCTCCGAGGAGAATCGCTGCAACGCTGCTACGTCTCGAATCTTCAAGTTGAGGACTTGCCCGCCAAGTTTGTCGTCGGACACCATAAAGATGAATGCGCCGCCTACGCGCTCACCGGTGCCGGGAAGCGTTGGGAGCTTCCAAAGCGCGCTCAAGCGCATGCCGGTTGGTCGCGGCGATCGCCATCGGCGGTCACACCCGGAAGCCCAGTGCCGATTATGTCCGGGAATCGGTGGAGGCTGGCCGATAGGAGCTTGGACCATCCTGGACATGAAGCCGGCGTTGCGGAGGCAGGCAGATTCATATAGATCGGTGAGCGGCATAAGACCATCCTAGGCCACCGGTCCACCCACTCGGGATCGAAAAAGCAGCGAATCTTTTTGCTCTGTGACCGGGAAACGTGGACACCAAAATCGGTCTCATTCTGATAGACTTGATCTTGTCGTTGCGGTGGCTGGTTTTGGTGTCCACCTTGGTGTCCACGTGGTGTCCACCGAAGCCCAAAATTGAGTCCACAGCAGCGAAATGGTAGAAAAGAGCGAAAATAGCGAAAGCTGCGAAACGCTTGATTCTATGTGACATATAACCAAGTTGTTGAAAAACAATCTGGGGACGTAGCTCAGTTGGTCAGAGCGCTGCCCTGTCACGGCAGAGGTCGCGGGTTCGAGCCCCGTCGTCCCCGCCATACAAAGCAAAGCACTTAAGCTTGTATGGCTCCTAAAGTGACAATCCACAATCCGATCCACAATTCACTGCACTAGACGACTTCTAAGTCCTACCGCGCTTAGGAATGCGCCTTGTGCTGCCTGCTTTTCGTCGCGGTCATCCTGCGTGTAGAGGTTCATGGTCGTGCGGATATCGCTATGCCGCAACATCCCCTGTACCGTCTTCGGATCAACCTTCCCCTTGTTCACCAGCCAGGTACTTAAGCTGTGCCGCAGGTTGTGAAGACCGAAGCGTTGCCCCTTCGCAAGAACGACGCCAGCGCTTACTGCCGCTGGCCGCAGATGGTCCTGAACGAAAACCGACGCCGAGAGAGGCACCTTGCCGTCCTTGACCAGCGACGGAAAGACGAAATCGTTGACTTTCGAATATGGACTCTGCGCGCGCCACCCCTTCAGATATTCCGCCAGCACCGGATGCATCGGCACATAGCCGTTCGAGGCCTCCGTCTTGGTCTCGCCGTCCTGCCCCTTGGCCCATCGTTTCGATATGCGGATTTGCCCGTCGCTCCAGAGGATGTCCGACCAGCGCAACGAAACGATCTCAGATGCGCGAAGCGCCGTGGCGGCGCAGGTCAAGACCAGTGTGTAATGCAGCGGGTTCGTCAGCTTATTGAGGATGGCGAGGGTTTGAGGCGGCGTGATGACGACTGCCTTGTAAAGGGACCGCGACCGCGTCTCGACATGCTGCACCGGATTCTTGTCGACGCGCTCATGAAGGATGCCGACCTTATAGACCCGGTGCATGATGCCGCGGATCTTCGAGACCGTCGTCCAGGCCAGTCCGTTAACGACGTGAAGCGACTTCAGCCAACGCTGAATTTCCAGCGGCCCGATATCGCCAGCGAGTTCGTTGCCCCAGCGGGCAATGAGGTAATCCCGGACGTAATGTTCGACGATCGGGATGGTGTTCACCGATTTCGGGCGCACTGCATCGGCGCCAAAATCGGCCTTCAAATAATATTCCGCAAGGGCGTCGAAGCGGATGCGAGTACCAGATTCTTCACTATTGATTCGAACGAGCAGCCCAAGCCTGTCCACCTCGCGCCATGCCGCCTTCTCAGTCGGAAAATCCCTGAGAAGGCCGACAGGCAAGGTGTTTTCTTTGCGGCTACCGTCCGAACCGTTGAGCCTGTACCGAAGCATCCAAACATCTCCGCTCTTGCGGAACACAAGTCTGAGTGATCCCCTCTGATATGCCATAACGTCTCATTTCAGTAGGGAACGCCTAATGATTGGATGATACGCTCGCTCACTTTCCGGCGGTCGTCGCTGAACTCCATCGCCTTTCCGACCGATGGCAGCGGCGAGTTCCGAAAGACGGAAGACCCATGTTTTGCGCAACTCGCCAGTCCCAATCGGATACGCCCCGATAATCCCGCGACGGGCTAGTTCAATGAGAAAACGTCTGCTAATTCCGATAAACTTGGCGGCTTCCTGAGCGGATACGAACGGTTCGGGCGCCATGACAATTCCTCCGTTAAGTGGGCTCGCAGCCCCTGCTCCAGTGTGCGATTTGCATTCCTCTGTCCGGATGTGAGGCCTGTAGTCACCTCTCTTGGGATTTGTTTAGGCGGAATTCGAATTTCGGTCAAATCTGGCAGCTTTCTATATCCCTGCGCTTCGCACGAATTTGACCAAATCTCAATACTGCAGAACTATTGTTCCGGATGTCGCTCTGGAACGGCGGGTGAACGTAGCTAGAGTCGGGGATTTGAAGGTGTCTAAATTTGACCGGGTTTGTAACCGCGATAGTGTATGCCCCGAGAAGAAACTACGGGCTTCATCAAATCATGGCTTGAGCGAAGAGTGAACGGAATGCGAATCACGAAGGAAGAAGTTGTCGCGGGTCATTCTGCAATGCGGGTGCGTGGGTTTCTCAGGAGGTTTGAGCGTGGTTTTTTCACGCTCTCTGCTGCTGAGGGCTTTATGCAACTCAAATCACGGCAGGCGGCAGAGTTTATCAACGATATGGTCGCGCTCGAACTCATAGAGCCTACAATGCCCTTTCGGGATAAAGGAGCCTTCCAGGTTGCGACGCGAGGTCATGCATTCGCGAATGCAACCGCTGCGAAGCCAATTTCTAGAGGAACAGCAGAACGGGTCCTAAGAGAGTTCATGGATCGCGTGAATGCTGTAAACACTTCGAAAGAATATGCATTTAAAGTTAAGAGCGCCGTTTTGTTTGGCAGCATGCTGTCATGTGCGGATAGGTTGGGTGATGTTGATGTCGCCATTGATTTGCAGCGTCGTATCTCGGATTCCGCCAGATTTAAACGGCAGTGTGACCGTCGTCGGCATTTGGCGGAAGAACAGGGAAGAGCATTCTCTACTGCAATTGACTGGGCAACATGGCCTAAAAAAGAAGTTGTGCTACAGCTAAAGGCGCGCTCTCGTAGCCTGAGCCTGCATGGATTCGATCAATTGATGGGGATAGAAAATCTTCGCTATCGCATACTTGTTGGGGACGCCAGCTTGATAGCCAGCCAGATTCCTACTGGATGTGCCGTATGAAGATATTGTGCCTTAGAATGATGGCTTTGGCTCCTGGATAGCCCATCAAAAGAAGGTAGGAAGGCCAGAGCATTCGGCTGTTAACCGAAGGGTTGTAGGTTCG
>CAVQEO010000026.1:0-18203 GCA_963711525.1 uncultured Acidobacteriaceae bacterium
CGGTTCGATGGCGAAGCGTTCGTTTCCAGGGCTTATCGAACTCGCCTCGAGGAATTAGTGAAGACGGTCTGCAACAAATACGACTTAGGACGGCGTAGGGATGCATTGTTGACACTGCAGGTGGGCGATGCTGCGCAGCGTGCTGGATGGGAAGGAACGGAAATGCTTCGTCTACTGAACTAATTGGCCTGTACGATCAGCGGATGATCGGTAACGCTGATGTTGAGTGTGCTCACATTACTGTAAGTCGCAATCGGCGTGGTGCCAATCATGGGATCGTAGACCGTAACGTTGGCGAATGCCGCACCGAGATTAACAGTCACGGAATAAGCGGGAGCCACGACATCCGTGGCACTCGTCGGGTCGTAAACCGTAGCGTCAATCCAAACCGCGATATCAAATGCTGTGCTGCTGCCGAGCAGGAACGTATGACCCGTCGCGGGCAATCCACTCACGGTGTAGTTCAAACCGCTAGAGGCAGTTCCACTTCCAGCGCCTTGCAGTATGGTGGTTAGATTGTGGATCGCCGTGGCGCCGACTTTCGGTGTCCAGTCATTATGAAACTCTCCATAGTAGTCCTCAGAATTCGTATCTGTCGCGGATGAGTTCTCATCGACTAATTCATAAAGATAGGTTCTCACAATCCCGTTCAGCTCATTTTCAAAAAATGTGTTCAGGTTGTACTTCGCCGCGGAGAGCTCATCTACATTGCTGGGAACGGTTGGATATCCGGTCTCGGTAATCACCATCGGCATGCCCGGTGTATCTTGCTCGAATATCGGCAACCAGTGAGGCATGTCCTCGTCCCACACGTTGTTGCTGCAACAGGCGTAAACATGAGCGTTGCCATAGGTGACGTAAGGAGCGAGGTCGCCCAACTGCTTCTCGCCGGCGATAACACCGGTGATTCCGTCAGACAGCGTCAACGCATAGACAGGTACCGCTTGGAGCGACTGGGTACTTTGGACCGCTGCCCACAAATCTTGAGTGACTTGTACGCCCGCGGCATAAGTGTTGGTGATGTCCTCATAAGTGATGGGCCAGGCATTGATCTCGTTTGGTCCCTCGATCGCGGCGATAGAACCGGGATAAGTTTGCTCAAAAGTAACCGTGCTCGCAATCGTGTCCGTGATATCGACAGGCCCGTTTCCAAGCAGGAGGGAGTCGAACTGAACGCCGGCTGCGGCTAATGTATTCTGCGATGCCGCCGTCGTCGGGTCGGTAGTGTAACCGGCCGGCTGATCGCGGATGGTGTTGATACCGAGATATTGCAGGGCCGAGATTACGTTCTGGGGCTGGCCATAATAAGGCGTTTGGGGATAACTAAGATGAGTATTGATGCCAAGGGACTGGACAAAGGCAGAAACTCCTTCCGGGGTCGGCGGCCAAGCCGCGCAGCTTGACGCGGTTCCGCCATTACTGCCTGTACACTGCCAGGTCCAGGGGCCGGTACCCAAGACCGCCGAAGCTGTGCCTGCGCTGCAAAGCCCCGCGGTGGGCGCGACGCTCGAAGTGGCGCCATTGGCTGGCCCGCACAAGCCGTTCACGGGGGTGGGCCCGGTGGGACTTCCGGCGTTGACGGTGAGCGTGTTGTACGCAGTCAGCGATATATAGTCGGCGGTGTTGGACGGTCTAAACATGACCGCCAGTTGTTGCGTGCCCGCGGGGAGAACGGCGCCCGCGGCGGGATTGTAGGAGAAGGTACCGGGCACATTTGCTGTGGCATCCAACTGAGTTGTGCTGAGGGCGGCCCCTTGTTGAATGGCGGATAGCGGAGCCCAGGTGATCACCGGGCTGGCTTGCGTGACCGTTAACTCGACGGTTGCCGTAGAGGTGGAATAGCTGGCTGTGTCGGAGGGCGTGAAGGTCGCTGTGAGCTTCTGGGATCCAGCCTGGAGAACAGTTCCGGCAGCAGGCACGTAGGCAAACGTGCCCGGCACATTGGCCGTCGCGTCTAATTGAACGCTGCTCAATGCAGTGCCGTATTGGATAGACGCCGGCGTATTCCAAGTGATAGAAGAAGTGACCGCAACTAGAGGTGTATTTGCCGCAGTTGAACCGCCGCATCCCATGATCGGAATCGAGAGCATACCCAGAAAGCAGGAAAACACCCATGGCGTACAAGGGACATTCATGCATCGCCTCGTGAAAGACGGTATTGCGAACCACCCGTCCTTGTGGAGGGGGAGACCATCTCAAGGCACGACCGCAAGATCGTGTCTTAAACTTGTGCCGGGTGCGGATTCGATGGTGGATCGGATTGGTAGTACGAATCGTGCCGGGGGGGCATTAGATGGAGGAGATCCGGGGCTCTTTGCCACAAGCTCACTTGACTTGTACGATGACTGGATGATCGGTGACGCTCATGGTCAGCTTGCTTACACCGCTGTAAGCTGCAATCGGCCTATCGCCGATCATCGGGTCATACACCGTCACAGCCGCATAGTTGCTGCCCAGACTGACGGTTGCGGAATAAGCCGGCGCTGCGACGTCCTTGGCATTCTTCGGGTCGTAAACCGTGGCGTCGATCCAGACAGCGATATCGAACGCTGTTCTGCTGCCGAGAAGGAACGTGTGCCCCGTCCCGGGCAACCCGCTCACGCTATAGGAAAACGGGCTGGAGGCGGTTCCACCTCCAGCCCCTTGCAGGATGTTGGTTAGATTATGGATCGCCGTGGCGCCGGCCTTTGGTGTCCAATCGTCATGAAACTCTCCGAAGTGATCATTGGAACTCGTATTCGTCGAAGAGGAGTTCAAGTCGACCAGCTCGTAAAGATAGGTCCTGGAGATTCCGTGCAACGCATTTTCAAACAACGTGTTCAGGTTATACTTAGCCGCGGAGATCTCATCTACATTGCCGGGAATTGTCTGATATCCGGTTTCTGTAACCACCATCGGTTTGCGTGGAGCAGCTTGCTTGAATATCGGCAACCAGTAGGGCATGTCATTCTGCCACACGTTGTTACTGCAACAGGCATAGACATGAGCGTTGCCATAGGTTACGTAGAGAGTAAGGTCGCCCAGTTCCCTCGCGCCGGCGAGAACGCCGGGTACACCGTTGGACAGCGTTAACGCGTAGACAGGAACCGCTTCAAGCGCCGGGTCACTTCGAACCGCAGTCCATAAGTCCCGGGTGACTTGCACTCCTGCTGAATAACTGTTGGTTACACCAGCGTAGGTGATGGGTGGGTCATTGATCTCGTTTGGTCCTTCGATCGCGGCGATGACACCTGGGTTAGCATGCGCGAAAGCACCAATGTTGGCAAGGCTTCCCACAATATTGACCGGCCCACTCCCAGGAACAAGGGCATCGAAGCGAATGCCCGCCGCAGCAACAGTATTATCCCCTAGCGCTGCTATACGATCTTTGACGTAAGCGGGTGACTGGTCGCGGATGGTGTTGATGCCGAGATATTTCAGAGCGGAGATTACGTGCTGCGACTGACCGTAATAAGGAGTATCTGGATAACTAAGATGACTATTGATCCCCAAAGACTGAACAAAGGCTGACACGCCTTCCGGAGCGGGAGCCGAAGCCACACAAGTTGACGTTGTTCCCCCCTTGCTGCCTATACCGACGCTCGAAGTGGCTCCAACCGGCGGCCCGCACGCACCGAATACAGATGCCGGGTCGACCCAGGGCGTTGAAATTGAACGCGAGGTTCCGGATGAGCTGACGGTGAGCAGCTCATGTGCCGCCGCAACTATCAGAACCAGGAGACTCCCCAGAAGTCCCGCTGCCACCCGCAGTGTGAGAGGGAAGCGCATTCATCACCTTGCAAAGGTTAACTTCTTCGAAACAGTTGTCCTGGGGGAGGGCCACTGTCTCCGTCTCCTTCTCGCCTCACGGTAACGTTGTGCGTCTTACGATATGGTCGCTGCCACTTGCATATAAGCTGCTGGACGGCTGCGAGCATCGAAGCGCTGAATGATGGCTTGGCGGAGCGGTTCCTCGACGTAGAGGAAGCAGAGCACTCCAGCGGCGCAGACCAGGGCGATATGTATGGTCACCAGCGCAATCCCAGCGGCGACGGTATGCGGGATAACCACCCGCCGCGCTAACTGATTGATGCCGATCTGGAAAAACTCCTGCTGCATGTAGATAGAGAAGGACGCCTCGCCGATCCGGACAGCGAGGCGGTTTCCCCACACGGCATCGGCTAACGGGCCGCCCCAATAGAGCCCCAGCAGCACCAAGCCAATGCATGGAACCAGCAGGAAAGGGAGGCCGGGGAAGAAGCACAGACAGATTCCGCCGGCTATCCCGATCATCCAGAAGACATCGCCACGTCGTGGCTTGGCGATCTCGATGATGCGAAAGAGGGCATAGCCGCAGATGAACTCCGGCAGGATGCGCAGGACGCCGCGATAAGTGATCTCGGCAATGGAGGTATGCAGGCCAAACGCGGCGAACAGAACCAGGCCGCACCACATGGAGAGCGCCAGCGCAATCACCCAAGCAAGAGGTACCCGTCGTAGCAGCCTTACCATGGGCACAAAGAGCACCAGGTAGGCAAACCATTCTGCACTCACAGACCAGGAGGCCGCGTTCCAGCTCAGTTGGTGCGTGACGCCGAATGCATGGAGCAGGAAGACGTTGGCAATGGCAGACCACGCTGTATAGTCGGTGTTTGTCGCATGAAAGTGATAGTGACGGAATGCGGCGAGGACGACGAGTCCGATGGTGGCAAGCAGCGTCAGCAAGTGGAGCGGATAAATCTTCGCGATGCGACGCAGCAGGAACCGGCCAAACCAGCGGCGTGAGATGGTAGCGGGCATCTGTGGACAGTAAACCAATGAGAGAATCATGCCGCTAAGAACGAAGAAGATATCAACGCCCCATGCGCCGTGGGCGACGACCGGGCCGAGGTGGAGCCAAGCGCCGAAATCGCTGAGCTGAAGGTGAAAGAGCGCTACCCAAAGCGCCGCGAGTCCCCGGATTCCGGTCAGTGCATCAATGCGTTTCAATGGTTTTCCCCCAATGTCAGGCCGTTGCCCATGCGTCTGCCGTCGCAGGCAGCGGCTTGGCGGCGGCAACCCTCAGCCCTATGCACAAACCTACACTCGCCCAAGTAAGAAAGCCGGTAGGCCCGGTAATCACGGCGTCCAGCACGGCCTCGGCTATCAGCGCAATGAGAACGGCCCGCAACGTGCGTGTGTATCCAACATCGACGCTTGGTCCAGAAAACAACCATCGTCCGAGCGGAAGAAACGAAAGCAGCAACACCATCCCTCCGGCCCAACCCATTGTGGTCACTACCATGGCGACGGTGCTGTCTCCCAAGGCGAATGGCTGGTCGCGGCGCAAAAAGCCGGTCGTTTCTTTGGTGCGCTCGGCTACCGCCGGCGTCGCCCCCATGCCGAGGCCAAAGGGACTATTCGTTAGTCCGTTAAAGATTGATTTGTAACCATCGATGCGGTCCCTGAAACTTGTATCATCCTTGACATCCGAGAGGGTGTCAAAACGGCGGGAGATGACCTGCTGCAGATCCTGGTTCTGCAAGGCACCGCCCAGTGCCGCGACGGACAAAATGGCCGCCACCACGAAGTGCATCCGCTGCCGGTGTGGAAGTTTGAACAACAGGTAGAGGCTACCCGCCGCCAAGCCTACCCACGCAGAGCGCGCCAGCGAAAGCACCAGGCACAACAGGCCCAGTGGAATGGAGATAAAACGAATCCTGTGGCGCGAGTTGAACGCAACGAGCAAACCAACGACCAAAAACGCCGCCAGGATCTGGGGTCCATTCATGGTGCTGAACACGCGAACCTGGGTGGGCTCCGGATTGCCGATGGTGTTCAGATACATGGTCAGATTTATCTCTTCCATCCACAGCACATCCCACTGCGGCAAAAAAAAGAATTGCACCAAGCCGTAGACGCCGACCACGATCAGTCCATAGAGAAACGCCTTCTCGAAGCTCTTAAAGAGCTCAACGGCCTGGTCGCTGTGGCGGGAGAGCGTGAGACCAAAGAGGAGCGGAGCAACCCAGGTCAACAGGTCCTGGAAGACGTATCTGGGGGAGAAATTCGTCAGGCCGAGCAACGTAGCATAAAGACATGTGGCCAGGATGCAAAGCAGCGGAGCGGCCGATCGTTGCAGTACCTTGCGCCAATCGGCAACGAGCCACAGCGCTGGTGCGCAAACTGCGAACGGCGGAGCCAGCAACACCGCCGTCGACGGAATCCAGCCGACGCGATAGTCGACTAATCGGCGCAGGAGCGGGGTGAGGAACCAAAGCCAGCACACTGCGCCCACATAGAGGCTAAGATTACGGCGGTACAGGTAGTCGGCCAACAGAAAAGCCATGAGGGGAAAAGCGAACAAGAGCAAGCTGCTTGCCGGCGACATCAGTATCCCGGCCGTCACGACCAACACCGCGACAATGGCCCAGCGCCCTTTACGCGATGGGGCCGCGCTGGGCAGATTGTCCGTCCACACAGGGAGAGCAGAAGTACCTAGGTTCGCGGTTGTCATCGTGTACGACTAGCGGCTCCCTTCGGTGCCGGCGGCCGCTTGAGCCGGTGCAGGATGATCTTGATGTCGAAAACGCGCAGGATCAGGTCGGGCAGAGGCATCTTGAGAATAAAGCGGAAGCCGAAGTAGACGAACAGGAAGCGTGCAATGGTCGAGGTAAGGAGCGCCACGGCCGCTCCATTGATGCCCCAGATCGGAATAAGCACCAGCATCATCGGGATGCTGAGGGATAGTCCAACCGACTGAATGATGGTCACCATCCCGGGCCGGCCTACCGCCATGTACGCCTGCGCCAGGATGAACACCGCGCCTGAGATCGTTACCTCGAGCAGCAAAATTTCAAGCGTGAATGACGCCCCCGCATATTCGCGGCCGTATAGTGTCCTGAGCATGAACGGACCAACCATTGCGGCCACCAAAGCGCAACCGCCAGTCACGAGAGTGCTCACCCGGGTGGCATACTCCGTCATCCTGAGAATTTCATCTGCCGTGCAACCAGAGGCGCGGGGAAATAATACCGACACCGCCGAGCCCTGAAACAAATTGAACATGCGGGAAAGGCTGAGCGCCACGCCATAGGTGCCCATGGCCGCGGGGTCGAGCAAGCTGATGACTAGCACTTGATCCACCTGAAGTGCCAGCGCGCCGAGAATGTCAACCCCGTAGGATCGGACCCCGTAGCTTAGCAGCAACCGGCATGCCGCCATGTCCATACGCCACGGGCCAATCACCTGGCGGCGCACCTGGGAAAGCACCAGCAAGAGTGTAGGGACGGCCGCCAACGTATATGCAAAGCCAGCCGTGATTGGATTGAGCTGGCCGGCGCCTAGCAGGCAAAGCAGCATGGCAAGCGTTATCGCCGGCTGGCTCACACGTACAATGTTTGAGGCCAGGAACGATCCCGATGCCTCCAGCACTCCCCGGCCGGTCTCGATCATGCCGAACACCGGGGTCGTTAACAAGCAAAACTGGGCGGCTCGAACCACGTCGTGGGAGTAGTTGTGCAGCCAGAATGGCAAGAACAATGCGCCTCCAATGGCTGCGACGCAGCCAAGCAGGAGAGTCGCAATGAGCCCAGTCGGAATCAGACGCCCGCTCTCTTCTCTACACTTCCGCAGGAAGTAGATGAGCGAGCTTGGCATACCGAGGGAAGTGATGCAGGCCAGGAAGAGAGGCCAGAGAGTCAGCGCGGCCAGGTTGCCGCGTCCGGCGGGCAATAGAGCTCGCGCGGTCAGAATGCCCGTCGAAGCATTGAGCAGGATGATGATCGCCCTGGCGATCACGCTTTGAAATACCGCCGGGAAGGGGCGCTGACCCTTTTCTACAACAGGCGTCGCTCCCTCCGCCGCGCTGCGACCCTCTATCTCAACCGAAGCAATATTCAACGCGTCTCCTCGGCCAGTCTGCGCTTCGTACGATCACGGCCGGACAAGTCCAGTTCTCAGGTTCGCCCGCAAAGGCAATTTGCTTCGTGCACTTACGCCGGAAACTCATTCGCGCCTCTTTAAGTCCTATGGGAACCCCGTCCCCGGTGACAAGTACGTGGAGAAATGAGCGGCCTCCATATAGCGGGAGAACGTTGCCAGCTTGTTCTGCGGCACCAGGATCATGTCTCCCGGCTGCAGGGTCATGTCACGCTCCAGGTCCTTGCTGTCTTGTATCTTGTGCAGGTTCAAAATCTTGACTTCGCCCATTCCGGAATCGATGCGGCGAAAGACGACGATGCGGGTATCGCGAGCCGTGGCCTTAAAGCCACCAGCCAGCATCACCGCCTGCAACGCAGTCATGTCCTGCCTCAGCTCTATCTTGCCCGGTAGCTGCACATCCCCGCCAACCACCACATAAGGGTGTTGGAAATCTTTGAGCACTAGATTCAGCTCTGGCTTATTGAGCGGAACTGAGAGCTTTTGGACGAGGGCGTCATGGGCCTCATCGATGGTCATCCCACCGACCTTCACGTCACCGATGAGATTTACGTTGATATAGCCGTCGGGCTGGACGGTCAGGGTCTGGTTGTACTCAGGCGTGAAGCGCAGGACAAGATCGACAGTGTCTCCAGGGTGCAAGGTATAGCGTGGGCGCTGTTGCAGAGTCTGGGCCGGCGCATACGCACAGAGCATGGTAGAAAGCATGAACAATACGCCAATCAGTCTTCTAGCCAACGTCGCCTCCGTACGGTTTGAGGACTTTCACAAGGTTGTGAAAGTACGGGTTCTGCTTATATCCAGCATGTGGTTCAAGTTCAAATCCGCTTGTAGATCCAATCAGGCACCATGTACTTGCGCTTGTTTAACAGGTATCCGAGTATTTTTCCGTTCACCATCTGGATCTGCCGCTCCACATTTGCGATCTGGGCTTTATGGGTTTCGTTCGCCGCCACCACAACGACGACTCCATCCAGATGCGGAGCCAGACTGAGCACGTCGCTGCTGGTCGAGAGCGCCGGACAGTCAATGATTGAATAGCGGTAGCGCGCGCGGATACGGCTCACCTTAGTACGCCAATCCTCCCACGCTGTTTTGGCTACAAATGTTTCGCCGTTTGCGAAGCTATCAAGCCGGTTCGTCCTACCTCCCCAAGTTTCGTCGCAGAGCTGGGCTGAGGTAAGGTAGAGTGCCGACCCCGAACTGCTGGCGGAAAGCTGGGACGCAATCTTATTGCTGACGTAGCTCACCCCCTCGCCGGCATTGGCCGAGGTGAATGCAATCGCGACCCCCTCACCGGTCGCCAGGCCGTGGAAGAAGGAGTGCAAAATACCCTGAAAGGCGAGATTTGGTTCTTGGTTTGCCGTCAATATACTGTTCAATTTTGTCTTACCTCAGTGACTCAGTTTTCGTTGCCCGTCGAGCGGAGATAGGCAAGGCGTGGTGTCTGGGCAGAGACCTCCACGCCGTCTTCGTCGCGACCGGCCCGGCCAGTCAGATTGAGCATCGGGCCGCCGCCCAGTTCGGCCTGATAAGTCCAGGGAACGGTAGCCAGCACCGGGTAGCGCGAATACTCCTCCAGCTCCCCCGCTGTACCCACGGTGTCGCGGACCGACTCGATAAGAAAAACTGCGATCCCGCCTAAAAGGAAAGCCGTGATCAGTGCCAGGAAGACATCGCGCTTGGGTTTTGGGTGCACCGGGAACACCGAGTATGTCGGCGCCTGCACCACGGCAAAATTGATCAAATCCTGACGATCCATCGAGTCGGCAATCTCCGCCTCGTCGCGCTTCTGCAGATAGGTCTGATAGTTACTATCGAGCTCAGCCACCCTATGCTGTAGGGTGGTGAATTGCGGCGAGAGCTGCTCGGTCGTACCGAGCGCCGTCTGTGTTTGCGCGATCTGGGCGGAAAGTGCATCACGGCGTGCGCGGAGCCCGCTGACCTGCGACCGCATCATGGCCATGTCGGTCTGCAGCTGCTGCCAGGTAGGGTTAACGTCCGTTGCAGCGTCCTTTGCCTTGGGCGAAGTGGCGGCGTGTATGCCCGCTTCGGTTGTTACTATCTGTAGCTCTATCTGCCTCACAGCGCGATCTGTCGGGGGATACTTATTCAGCAACTCGGTCCGCTGATTCTTCAGGGCCACGAGCTGTGTGGTCAGCTGGTCCAGAGCGCCAGTCAGCGGCGTCGTACGCTCTAGAGTCGTTTGCCGGCTGGGTAATGTTTCCAGTAGTGCGGCGTGCGCCTCAATGCGCTTCTCCAACTCGCGAATCTGCACGTCGGTATCACGGCGCAGACTCTCGGCGTTGGTCTCACTGCTGGAGAGCGTAGCCTCCCGGTCATTCACATTCACCAGATTCTTCTCGTTCTGAAACCGCGCCAACGCTAACTGCGCCTGCGCCAGTTCGTTCTTGTAACGCTCAGCCTGGGCGGCGAAGAACTGTGTGGCGCCCGGCGGGCGGCTGATTTTCCGCTGCCGTGCCATGAACGCAGCAACCAGGCGCCGCATCTGCTCCTGTGCCTCCTCCGGATGGGGCGCCGTAACGGTGGCCTCCAGCACGTTCGATTTGCGTACCAAAGCCGCGTCCAAGCGGTGCGACAAACTCTCCACGGCTTTTTCGTGAGCCCGCAGCTCCTCGCCCGAATAGTCAGTGCGCGCCTTGGTATTCCAGCCGGGCTGTACAACCTCGTCCAGTATGTCTCTGCTTGTCAGCACTTCGACCGCGGAGTTCAGCTGCTCCTCGGTAACGTCTCTTATCTCCGTCGGGCCGCTTGTATTCCCCGCCGTAATCAATACATTACTGCGCGCATTCTGCACCAGGATGCTGGCCTGCGATTCATACTTGCGCGGCGTGAGGAATATCCAGCACAACGCCAGGGCAAAGACCAACCCCGCCACTACCAGAAAGAACTTCAAATGCCGGAAAAGTGCCTCCACCAGGATGAAAAGAGATAGCTCACGGCCGGTCGATGCCGGCGTGACACGCATTGGCCGTGTTAGCTGGTCATTTGTCACAGAGATCACCTTGTCTATAGAGCACAATTAAGACTATATGAAGAGTAACTGGTCCACTGTTATGGATCCCAGTATCAGGGGTCTGCGAGCTGATTGCAAGAATATTGTCAGTAGGCTACGAACCGTTCGTTGGTAACTTCCGAAGAGGTCTTTGGTTACCCAGCCTTACACTTATACCGGCATTGGTGCCGGCCAGCTCATGCATTTGGACTGTATAGCACGCCTGGCCCGCTTTACGCTCACTTTAGTTTGCGCCTTAGCTCCCGGACCGTGACTATTGGCCGCCGCCTGGTTACTTATTTACTGCTCGTTACTTATTACTGCAATAACCTCGCGTCCCCATCTTCCGCGACGGTTTCCGCTAATCAACTAAGTGCGCTTAAGACGCGCGCTTAACATGTCTTCACGCGTTGACCAATTCCGCAGACCGGGCTTCCGAAGGGGCACGACGAAGCAACGCCTGCCTGATGAACTCTGTAATGCGGCTCTGGAATACCGTGACATCGTACCGCAGTGCATGACGTCGGATGGCTTCCGGATCCCAGGTAACAGATTCGAGATGATCCAACGCAGCAACCAGTGCCTCCGGTGTCGGCTCGTCAAAGAAAGTCCCATTGAGACCTTCGATGACAGTTTCGGTCGCGCCCCCTCCGGAATACGCGGCGATGGGACGTCCTGCTGCATTGATCTCAAGTGCAGCGATGCCGAAGTCCTCCTCTCCTGGAAAGATAAGCGCACGGCAGCGGCGAGCGTGCTCGATAACGACTTCGTCTGATGCCCGGCCAAGAAAGCTGACGGTCGGTCCGGCCATAGCCTGGAGACGATGGCGGTCGGGACCGTCGCCAATAACAACCAGCCGCCGACCGGAGCGAGTGCAGGCCTGGACCGCCAGGTCGAATCGCTTATACGGAACCAACCGCGAGAGTACGAGATAAAAGTCTTCCGGGGGAGCGATGGGAGTGCCGGGCTCGGGACCGAAGCGGGTGGTGTCAACGGGTGGAGGTATAACCGCGGCATCCACTCCGAAAGCGTGGTAGAGGCGCTCAGCAACGATAGACGAATTTGCGATATAGAGGTCAGGTCGCCGGGCAGCACGCAGTTCCCACTCTTTAAGCAAGCGCAAAGGCATCGCCAGTAATGCGCTCTTCAGGCGGCCGCCTTGCTCCTGTGAGAGATAGTCCTGGGTCCGCCAGACCCAGCGCATGGGCGTGTGAGAGTAGCAGACGTGAAGTGCGCCGGGACGACGGTGGACACCTTTGGCGTACCCGAAGCAGCTGGTGACGACCAGATCGTACTCGGACAAATCGACCTTACCGACGGCGAGGGGATAGAGCATAAAGTAGGCCCGGAAGAACTTTCCCCGTGCAGGAAGCCGTTGCATCCACGTATTTTTTATCCTGACTCCGCGAAGGTATGGGGATAAGCGTTCTGTAGCAGAGAGAGTGGAAAGTAGCTCAGTGTCAGGAAATGATGATCGCAGCGTGCGGTACAACACCTCGGCAACCCGTTCTGCACCACCGTTCTGGGCAAAGTTATCGTGGAAGAGGGCAACTTTGAAATGATCTACGTCTGCATTTGAATAATTGGAATTGAGCATTGGTCTCGCCTGTGTGCATGTGGTGTCCGTTGCGGATGCGACGGTACGGGGGAGATTGGAGCGAAGGAAGGCTGCGAACGTAGTCGTAAAGCGCTGCATGGAGAAAGTTCGCAGGCTCTTCAAACGCCACATCTTGGAGGAGTTACACCGAACTCTCGGTACGACCGGCGCCCACTCAAGAGGAGCGATAATGGTCTTTGAGCTGCCGCTTAATACCGACCAAGCACCTTAGATCAGAAGCTTACTACTTTGAACAAAAGAGAAAGTGGTCATCACCGGACAACACGGTGAAGAGAATATTCTGAATTCCATTCAATGGTCTCGAACGTACGACTTCTACGAAATTTGCGATTTTCCCATGGATTGACATAGATAACCCACAGGTCACGTGGAGCGCGCCGCAGCGACTGCTCAATATTCGCGATCACGCGATCCATAACCTTCCCCTGGAAAGGGTTGAATAAATAGATCACCGTCGGTTCGTTCGGAAATACGAACTCGGCCGCATCGCCCCAGATACAGCTGGCGCGAGCCTGTGAACCAGTCCGCCTTTCATAGTTGCGAATATTGAGATTCGCCGCATCAGCGAGGGTTTTTGAATACTCCACGCCAGTAATGCTCTTGAATGAGTACTTTGACGCTAGGAGTAACGGTAAGCCTTTGCCCGCTCCGAGGTCGATAAAGCTGTAGTCGCTCAAGCGTATAGGTAAACTCTGGATAGTCTTATGAAACACCTCCTCATGCGTCGGCCAGTAATACATACCCCACTTTGTATTGGGGCTCTGGATTGCCAAGCACTCGAAACGGTCATCGCTGCTTTCTGCCGTGAAGCGCTCGTCGCACAGCACCGCGCCGTCTTTCCCGTGCCCCCTCGTCAACACACCGACGAGCCTTTGAGAGTAATGGGAGATAGCGCCCCTTATCCCCCGGAACCGAAAAGTCGCCATCCAGATATAAATGCGATTGCGAAACGCCGGGGAATGGTTAACGGTTCCCTTGACCGCACTGTAACTTTCCACTAACGACGACATGGTGGGTTCTCCAGGGTGTTCTTATCTATGGCGCAGGATGGTTTCAGTAATAGCGTGGCCGGCCCGCGCCGCACCCAAAAGCTCTTATGCTATTAAGAGCTTTTGGCTTTATTGGAAAAGGCGAGACGCTGCATCCCGGTTGTTGGGATCCCGCGCCACCTATGCACTCGGGCAGTCACACATCTCACTCCGCACGCGGTTCACATGATAATGACAGCACAGTCACGCTGTCTTTCCTAAACTTTCCGGCTGAGGCGCGGCGATCATAGATCGCGAGTTAGTCTTAACCTGGTACACACTCGTCAGCAGCATGTTAGCCAGCCGCTTGGCATATACCTCAGGCGTATCGCGCCTGGTCAGTGCCAGACGGGCAGCCGAGGCCAACCTCGTGCGCTGCTCGGGATGCTTCTCTGCCCAAAGGATGGTTCGTACCATCTGGGCTGAGTCTCCTGGTCGAACCAGCCACGCTGTTCTTCGATCTGAGAGTAACTCGGGAACTCCATCGACGGCGAATGCCACGGTCGGAAGCCCGGCTGACATAGCCTCAAGAAGAATCATCGGAAACGGCTCGTTTCGGGACGGAAGAACCAGCAAATCCATGGTCTCTAATAGCAGAGGTACATCTTCCCGCTTCCCTAGCAAGCGAACGCTGGCCGAGATCCCAAGATCGTGGATCCTCTGCCTGAGCCTGTCTTCGTAGGGTTTGTTACACGGAAACAAAGCTGAGCCGACGATGAGCAGCAATGCGTGAGGGCTGGACTTGAGCACCTCGGCAAACATTTCCACCATTGCGACTTGATTCTTTCGCGTACAGATCTGTCCCACGCAGCCAATGAGAAGGCGGTCTGTAGCGCCAAGGTCAGCCCGCAGGCGGGCACGTTCCTGGTCCGTCGACCGCGCTCGCTGGCCGGTCGAAACATTATGCAGCACCTCTGTCTTTGCTGTGAGAACTCTCCTCCACAGGACTCCGCAAAATGTACGTGCCGTGGCACGTGATACGGCGACCTGGCTAGTGCGACGCGAGACTGCAGCCAGGGCACGAATTCCTACAGAGAACGGATGTTTCGGGAGGGTATCGTGTATATGCCACACGATCGGGAGCTTCAGCCCCACCGTCGCCATGCTTGCCACCAGACCGGCGCGAACACTATTGGCATGCACTACGTCTGGTTGAAGCGATCGGAGTTGCATCCGTAGACTTCGTATCGAGGTGACAAACGAGCGGAGATATTTTGTCAGTTCAACTGGATTCCACGTGAAGCGGGCGTCGAGGGAATGGCATTCCTTCGTCTCGATGCCGAGTAGGGTGGCCTGATTCTGTAGGGGACCGTCGGGCGACAACACTACGGAGTGCAGGCCCTGGTCTCGTAGATGAGGTAGCGTGTCTAACAGCACACGCTCAGCGCCGGCGACAACGCCGGTGTGGTTGTAGTGGACGACTCGCAATCCTGTCATATACTGTTTAACCTCACATCTGCCGGACTTACGATGCTTGATCGTTATCTGTCGCACGAATAGCCGGCCTATTCCCGCGTTCCGCCCTTGCGGACATGTACGAAACGGACAAGCCGTAGCATAGATTCGCCCTTCGGTTCCTGGGCGGCATTATCTCGTGCACATCGATAACATGTGCATTCGTCGTCGCCGGCATTGCCATTCGTTCCACTGGTAGCAACTCGAGGCTGGGAACCGGAATCCTATGCTTAGGCCGTCATCAGTAGGCAACACCAACAAGGCAGGAAAGAAACATTACGCCCCCCCAGAACCGCGGAGGCTAAGGTCAGGTTAGTCCGCGCGTGAGGGAGCCATGCAATGAAAGGGTGTTATGGGTCGCTCGCCATGTCTACACCATTGATAGTGTGCTTACCGCAGAGTCTATGGCGAGTTGAAGCCGCCCGGCGGCGACCCTCACATACGGCTCCTGGAAGATGCTGGTATGGTCCCCAGGAGCTTCGAAGACTTCCTGCTCCTCAATGAGAGCTTTCCATCTTGCGGCCGCATCCCAACGATCGCTCCGCGGCCGCTGTCCCGACTGCAGAAAAAGAACCCGTCCGTGATATGGAGATGGGACGTAACTCATTTGAGCGACGATCAAGGCCTGGTACAGCTCTTGCACAGTCCGGGTCGATGTTTCGCGAGATCGATGGAAACGCTCCCATGTTCTTTGCTCGCGCATCACCCTGAGACCTCCCATGCGTTGCTTCAACAGATTCTTCCAATGGGATGGAGGGGAGTGACGCATTGCTGACAGGTAAAAGGCCTCTCGTTCCAAACGCCGCCTGGACCGCTGAGACAAGGAGAGACCTTGAAGATATCCGGGGGGGAGAACCTCTCCCATAACCAACAGCGGTATCTCATACCCAAGCCTCTGGAAATGCTGTGCGCATTCGTAGGCAAGCGGCGAAGTATGGCAAAAGCCGGCGAGCACGTAAGCCTGGCTTGGGTATAGCTGCTGAATCCTTTTAACCATGCACAGTGCTAGATCTTCAAGCCGGTAATCGGGCGCCGTAGAGGCCAGCTCTTCCTGACTCAGGACGAAAGATAAGACCGGTTGCTCCGCGGATAGATATGAGGTCAGGCGCGGTTGCCAAGGCTCCGGGGCGACCCAGATCAGCGGAATCTTGTTCGCAAAGCCCCGATTCACAACGGCCATATGAGAAACAGCGTTTCCGGATAGCAGGTGAGCCAAATAAGCGATCGTCGGTGTTTGTATGAAAGAGAACAGCGCGACACGTTTTCCAAAGCGCGATGTTATGCGTGCGATCATCCGGGTCGCTGCCAACGAGTGACCGCCAAGCTCAAAAAAGTTGTCGTGGCGACCGATTTGTTCGATCTTGAGCAGTTCGGTCCAGATCTTCGCTAGCACCGCCTCCGTCTCTCCCACTGGTGCCTCGTAGCCGTGAGACGCGTAAGCGTCCCTGCCCGGAGCAGGCAGCCCCTTGCGGTCCAGCTTGCCGTTCACCGTCACGGGCATCGACTCCAACATCACGAACGCCGTCGGCACCATATAATCGGGCAATTTCGCCGCCAGATGAAGACGTAGCACTTCTGCTCTGCCTTCGTTGCTCCCAACAGCATTCGCGGTATAGTAGGCCACCAGGCGCTTGTCGCCTGGTTCATCCTCGCGTGCAATCACCACTGCGTCGCGTACCTCAGAATGCTCGGCTAACCGAGCTTCGATCTCCCCTAACTCGATCCGGAAGCCACGGATCTTCACTTGAAAATCGTTGCGTCCGAGATATTCGATGTTTCCATCAGCAAGCCACCGGGCCAGGTCCCCGGTCCGATACATTCGACCGCCGGGATAAGAGGTGAACGGATCAGGCAGGAACTTTGCCGCGGTCAGCTCCGCTCGGTTCAGGTAGCCGCGCGCTACCTGAACTCCCCCGATATACAGCTCACCCACAGCTCCAATTGGCGCCGGCTCACCAGAATCGTCCAAAATGTAGATCTGGGTGTTGGCAATGGGCCGTCCAATGGGCGGGTTTGCCTGCTGGAACAGCCCCGGTGGGCAGGTCCATGCGGTCACATCGACAGTTGCTTCGGTCGGTCCGTATAGGTTGTGCAACGCCACCCCTGGCAGACGCTCCTTGAACCGTCGCACCAGGGTGCCCGGGAGGCCTTCTCCGCTACACACCACATGCTTCAAGCCAGAACCTTGTAACAGGTCAGCATGTTCGACAAATACCTGCAGCATCGAGGGAACGAAGTGGAGCGTCGTTATGTTATATCGCTGTATTGCTTCGCAAAGGTAAGCGGGGTCTTTGTGCCCTTCAGGTCGTGCCATGACAAGCCGGGCGCCAGCAAGTAGAGGCCAGAAGAACTCCCACACTGAAACATCGAAACTGAAAGGGGTCTTTTGTAAGACTGCGTCCTTGCAGGTCAAGTTATAAGCCCGCTGCATCCAGACGAGCCGATTCACCAGACCTTTGTGTTCGACCATAACCCCCTTCGGTAGGCCGGTGGAACCGGAGGTATAGATGATGTAGGCAAGGTGTTTCGAAGTGAGTCCGATGACGTGGCGGTCAGGATTGGTCTCGGGCATGACACGCCATGGCGGAGTTGGCGCTGCAAGGTCGAGGATCGGCCGGCCGTCGTTGATTCCGGCGAAGATACCTTTTAGATGGCCTTGGGTGAGCAGCACAACCGCGCCGCAGTCCTCGAGCATGAAGCGGAGCCGATCCACCGGGTAGGCGGGGTCCAGAGGAACATAGGCTCCGCCGGCCTTTACGACCGCCAGCAGGGCGATGACCATCTCGAAACCGCGCTCGGCACAAATGGCCACGCGCATATCAGGCTTTACGCCCAGTTCTCTCAGGTAATGAGCCAAAATATTGGCTCGCCGGTTCAGCTCATGATAACTAAGCGAGTCCTCTTCAAAGACAACCGCAGTAGCGCGAGGCGTGCTGGCTACTTGTTCTTCCACGAGCTCATGGATGCAGCTGGCGGCGGGGAACTCGGCCTTGGTGTCGTTGATTTCGCGGATCAGCCAGAGGTCATGTTGACTCAACATGATCGGCAGATCCGATAAGCGCCGACCTGTGTCTTCAACAATGGACATCGATCCTCCCTTTACAGACTCATGCCTATCGTTGCTCGTTTCGCTTGGACGATTCCTGCGTTCCGGAGCGATTGATAAAGCGGAGCGTATTTCCCTATC
>CAVQEO010000027.1:0-7667 GCA_963711525.1 uncultured Acidobacteriaceae bacterium
CGGTATCTTCCCGTCCGTCCCCGGGTTCCTCCCGTCCGTTCCCGGGTTCCAGCATCCCCTTTTCTCCGCGGGTTTTCGGGGACGGACCGCGTCCGTTCCGAAACTGCCCAGCCGATGTCGCAATAAAAAAGAAGCGAATTCCTGATACGCAGGGGTTTGGTTCGTTCACTATCCTGATGCGCGAGAGAGTATAGGGAAAGCCCCATGCCACCAGATCAGCAGCTTGCCTCGTCAGCCATGGAACGCCTTGTCGTTCAGGAAATTGGCGTCAAGCTCACCGGCATCCTGAAGGAAAACACTCCGGGCCGCATCTGCGGTCTGCTGACAGCCAGGGGACGAAGCTCCGAATGGGAAACGGCCCTGGAGCATATCGGAGAGCACTTTGGCCCTCTGCCCGGCAAGCCGAAGCATTCCATCTTTGGCCGCAAGCTGCGCCAGCCGGATACCCTGAAGGACTACATCAAGCGCGCTGCGTCCGCGCCAAGCTCTGTTGCGGATGTCGAAGCTGACCGACGAACTGGGGCAGCCTACTGGCAGGCCTTGCCTGCTCATCGTTCGTGAGTTCCGAGAGAATGTTGGCGAGCAGCCGGAGCAAACCTGTCTGATCGTAGTGGCTGATTTTCAAGGCAAGCTGATCACAGCTTTTCCCGCAACCCCCGCCCAGGCTGGCCTCGGCCGGCCAGCGGAGGTCAGGATAGGCCACAACAATCACGTCACCCCGACTGGGACGTACGCGGATTTGCTGCTACGCGCTGCCAGCCGCTTGTGCGCCAACCTCTAATTTTTGATGGGGGTTATTCCGTCCGTCCCGCCCCGCCCTTTTGGGCGGGGCGATCAAAGGACCTCAGCAGTGCAGTACCGCGTAAAGCCGAGAGGCGAGGTAAACAGCGAGCACAGCGCTGACGTAAATCATCAGCAAAGCGGCAAGGAAAGTCCCACCCTGGATATAATGTGCTGGCCGATAACCGACAGAAAAGCCCCTCCCTGCCGGATAAAGGCACAACACCGCGATCGAAAGCAGTGCCGCTAAAATGTTTGCAGCGATACACCATATCAACTGTGAGCGCATCACCTACTCCTTTCCCGTTCAGTTACAGTTTATCGGAGTGGTTGCAGTGGACTGCACCCCTGAGCTGAGACACGCTGGGAGGCGATTAATTCGGGGACACCTCGGCCGGTTTGTTTGTTTTTTATATATCTTTAAGCAGTCGCCGGGCCGCGGGAGTGTGGAATATCCCGAAGGGATTTCCAAGGCCTGTGGGAGCGGTGGTAAACCGTTCTTTGGTTTTCCACCGCTTCCATCAGCGCCGTCACTTCCGCGAGCCTAGCTGGCCTGCTCGAATTCTTCCGGTGTTAGATATCGTAACGCAGAATGCAATCTGCGCCGGTTATACACCTGCTCCAGAAACTCGCCGATGCGGCTGCGCGCGTCTTCTAGATCGCGATAGTCAGCCCCGTATACCTCCTCCTGTTTGAGCGTGCGCATGAATCGCTCTGCGCGCGCGTTGTCGTATGGATTGCCGCGGCGGCTCATGCTGATTTGAATCTCGTTCCCCTCCAGCAGCCTGGTGTAATCGATCGAAGCATACTGCACGCCTCGATCAGAGTGATGAATCAACTCCTCAGCCTTCCAATCGCGGCCGCTCAAGGCCATCTGCAACGCTCCAATCGCCAGTTCAGCCTCCAGCGTCCGGCCCAGGTTCCAGCCAATCACTCGCCGCGAATAGGCATCCAGCACGACTGCCAGATAGACAAACTCATTGCGAAGGCGAATAAACGTAATGTCGGCCACCCATAACTGGTTGATTTTGGTTAGCTTCACGCGCCGCGCCAGATTCGGATAGATCGGCAAAGCATGCACCGAATCCGTCGTAAACACATACTTCCTTCGACGCAAGCTCAGCAGGTTGTCTTCTCGCATCAGGCGCAGGACGCGCTTGTGATTGATCAAATGCCCTTCACGCCGCAGCAAAGCAGTCAGCATGCGGTAGCCACGAAGACGATGATGCGCCACCGCTAACTCCTGCAAGCGAGCACGCAGCAACAAATCTGCCTGTTTGGGCGCAGTCTGCTGCAAAGAGCGATAGAATCCCACACGACTTACTTCGGCAAGCTGACATTGCTGTTCCACAGTCAGTACGACTCCTTCGAACGAGAGCGAGGCTTCGATGCCACGATAGACTCCTTGCCGCCATCGCTGGTACGACTCGACGCTGCTCCCCTGACTTGCTCGAAGGCTCGTTTGAAAAAATCCACCTCCAGTTGCTTACGGCCTAGCAGCCGCTCCAGCTCAGCGATCCGCACCTCAGCTGCACTGGGTCCTGGCGGGGATACGTTCTGTGACTTGCTCCCGGGCGGCCGGCCCTTGCGTCGCTCCAACCCCGCTATGCCTGCCGCTTTCAATTGATCTCGCCATTGGTAGAGAAGCTTCCGCCGAACGCCCAACTTCTCGGCCAAACCAACGATGGTCGTGGCCTCTGCCATCCGACGCACCGCTTCCCGCTTGAACTCTACGCTGTACTTTCTCGCCTTCTTCGCCATCGGCCTGCTCCATTATGGCCGATATGTGTCACCCATTTCTTTCGCCTCAGCCGTGTCTCACTTTTGGGGTGCAGTACACAGGCACCGAATCACCAATAGGGATACATCTCCCGCCCACTACAAAACGCTTGTCATGAAGGTATGTGGTACAGACTCCGTTCAGCGGAACTAAAGGCCGACATCCTGATGACAGACGGAACGATCACTATGCGAAGGAGCAATACTCCGACGAGTACTTGTAACGGTTACGTTCTGTCTGTCATCGGTCTGAGTCTTGATGGGGGTTATTCCGTCCGTCCCGCCGATACCCCGTCGTCCCGCAAATGCTCCGGCGAAAATGACGAACCCCTCCGTTGCGGCAGAAAGAGGGCCGGCGCTATTCGTTGCGCAGAGCGACCATGGGTTCGACGTTCATGGCGCGGCGCACAGAAATGAGAGCGGCCATCATGGCAACCATACTGAGCAGCGCACCCGCCAATAACAGGGCTGCAGTATTGTTTCCGCCGCCGCCCAGCAACGACTCAATCCAGACCCGCGCAGCAATTGCGAAGACGGCACCAAGAAGCACGCCCGCGAACACCAAGCGCGAAACTGAGGAGAAGAGCAGGCGCAGGATCCGACCGCGATCAGAGCCCAAAGCGATGCGAATCCCGAATTCCCTCGCGCCGGCTCACCGAGTAAGCCATGACTCCATACACACCGATGCTGGCCAGCAGCAGGGCAAGGCAACCGAGAATCGCCGTGACCAGGGCGGAAGTACGCTGGCCGGCGATGGAATGATCCGACAAGATGGCGAGCGAGGTAATGTTCGCGACCGCCTGTTGTGGGTCGATGGAAGCGACCGCGCGGCGCGCAGGCTCAGCCAGCGCGAGCGGATCGCCGCTGAAATGAGGGGAAGTACGCAACACGAAGGCGAGCCCGTCCGCTGGCGCCTGGTCGATGCTCTGATAGATCTGGAAACCGGGCGGCTGCCCAGGACCGCTGAAGCGAATGTCTGCCACCACGCCGATCACGGTTGCCCAGTCATTACCGACCCTCACGTGCTTCCCGATGGGGTTCTGCCCCGGCCAGAGTTTTCGTACCATCCCGCGATTGAGGATGATAACTGTTGGCGAACCGGCCGTGTTCCTGGTTGGTAAAGTCGCGGCCCTGCTGGATGGGCGTGTCCAAGGGCAGCGAAAAAGCCGGGGGTGATGTAGTGTTTCTCTGCGAATGGATTGCGGTCGGCCGTGCCATTGGGTGGCCTTCAATATTGGAAGTCGCCGGTGGCGTGGTCGGCCGTGAACGGAAGGTCGACGCTCCCACCCACCGCCACGACACCCGGCAGGGCCGATAGCCGGTCGTGGAGCTGGTGGTAGAACCGGCGCTGATCGTCCGCTTTCGCATAGTGCCCGGGCGACAGCTTACCGTACATAGCCATTGCATTTGCAGGATTGGCTCCGGAGTTTACGCGCAGCAACCCGATGAAATAAATCGCCATGTTCAGGGCCCCGGCCACCAGCAGCATGGAAAGCGCGATCTCCGCGATCACCAGCACCGCGCGGGTGCGGCTGTGGCCGCGCGAATCCGTCATGCTGCGGCCGGGCTGCAGCGCGGATGTCTGGTGCTGGCGAACCATGCGAAGGGCGGGAAAGAGACCAAACAGAATTCCTGTGGCGATGCCAAGCAGCGTAGTGAACGCGAGCACACTGACATCGAGGTGGACGTCGGAGGGAGGCACAAAGCCCTTAGGCCAGGCCGCGATGGGAATGTGCATAAGCGCAAAGGCCACCACCAGCCCCGCCGCTGCTCCGGCGAAGGAGAGCAGCAGGCTTTCCGTGAGGGTCTGTCGCACCATGCGCAGCGCCGTTCCGCTCCAGCGCGCGGCGCACGGCAAATCCCGGGAGCGGGCGGAAGCGCGCGCGAGCAGCATGTTAGCCAGGTTCACGCAGGCGATGAGCAGAATGAACCCAACGGCGGCGAGAAGGACGAGCATCAGCGAGTGCAGGTCGCCGAAAATCGCCTGTGCGAGCGGATGCACGGCGATGCCATGCTTGTTACCGGGAAACTGTCGATCGATCTGCGCCTGAATGCCGGTTAACTCCGCGAGGGCCTGCGCCTCTGTGGTACCAGGCCGAAGCAAGCCGTTGGCGAAGAGGTAATTCGTTCCATGCTGGTCCGAAGGGTGGATTGGGCTCGAGCGGTAGCCAGATCTGAGCGGGAAGAGTCTGCGGCTGCCTGAAGACGGACACAACCCCAACGATGGTGCACGGCTTTCCGTCCAGATCGAACGAGCGGCCCACCACCCCCGGATTTGCATTGAGCTGCTGGCGCCAGAAGCCTTCCGCAAGAACGCAGGCCGACGCCCCGCCCTTCCGGTGTTCGGAGGGTATAAAGTCGCGCCCGAGAATAGGCTGCATCCCGAACATGCGGAAAAAGCCGTTGCTGACCAATCCGATGTCGACAGCTTCCGGCTCGGACTTCCCAAATCCGGACGGAACCCAGGTCGCGCGGCCGTAAGAAGCGGGCGACGAACTGGGAAAAGGAGTGGGCTTTGTCTCGCCACTCCAGGAAATCAGGATAGGAGACCGCGTAATAGGATCCCTGAGGATAGACATTCTGAATGGCTACCATGCGATCGGCATTCGGATAGGGCAGGCGAAGGGCCCCATGGATAATGCTGTAGATCGCCGTATTCGCCCCAATTCCCAGGGCCAGCGTCAGCACCGCTGTCAGCGCAAACCCGGGCGTTTTATTGAGCTGCCGCCATGCGTATTTCAAATCCGCGAGCATAGCCACTCCTCCTGATGCCGGCACTGGCAAACGAAAATGAGCACGCCGAAGACCAAACTCCGGGGGAGATACATCCAGCAACAAAGGAGTTATAAGAGCTAACGAAGTGCGGCTGTCCGAGTACGGACTGCTCTGTCCGGAATCGAACGATGCATTTCTGAAGATCTTGATCAGCGATGACCCTTCCAGCACCTCCCTCAATTCTGCCAGGACGTTGTGGGGACGGAGCCGGGAAAGAGTCAGGGAATGTTTTCGTTTGGGGCTTAGTTGAATGTGTGCGTGTTCGGGGGACGGTTACGATTTGTGCGCCTAACTCGGATTTTGATGGGGGTTATTCCGTCCGGTCCCGCCAATACCCGCAAATACCCGTCCCCCAAACACCTGCGTCGTGGTTTAGCTCGGCGCTTCGAGGTATAACTGTTATACTTCACTGGGTTCGTTTTCAATTTGATCGGGCGAAAGAGTGAGCGGTTGCGGGGCAATCTGAAGCGTGAGATTGGGTTCGAGGAAGTTCTGGAGCTCTTCTCCCATCCCTACTGCCAGGACAATCGTTCCGATTTGCCGGAACAGCATCTGTGATCGGCTGGGTAGGTGAGCGGCTTTACAGGTGTCATCTTTGAAGTACGCGAGGACGAAGAGGGCGAGTTCTATCACCTAGTGACTCTGTGGAAGGCAACTCTTGAGGAGCGAAGACTCTATGAAGAAAACTCGTAGCGCGAAGAGAAAACCGCCGGCAGCGGAGAGCATTGCGCACATGGTTGACGAAGGCAGGGATGTGTCGCGTTTTTTCACAAACGGTGGGCGAATGGTACCGCCAGTACAACGCGTGAATGTGGACTTCACGGCGCCGATGCTAGAGGAGTTGGACCGTCAGGCTCAAGAGCTGAATATCAGCCGGCAGGCGGTGATCAAAACACTCCTGCGTCAGGGGCTTGACCAACATTACGTATCATCGGCCGGCCGCCAACCAGATCGCAATCGCACGGCTCGGCGCGATTGATGGCGATGGAGGATCTCAGGGACGAGAAGCCATCTTGTTGGATAGAACGCGCCGCGCGATAGAAGCCCCTTGATGGTGAACGTTTCGTCCTGCATCTCCAATTCGTCGGTCCCGCAAATACCCGTGCATCTCCCTCTGCCAAAGTGGTGGGGTACGTCCTGTCTGTCAACGGGTTTCCTGTGTGTTCTGTGTCGCCAGAAATTATCTGGGCGCCACTTGAAGGATTCTCTGTGAGGAATCTCGTTTAGGTCTCACCACCGGAAGATAATATGTCCAAAGCTCCGAGCATCCGGAAAATAGGTATCATGTCCCCAACTCTCCCCAAAAGGTTAGTTTTTCGGTTTGGTTTCGGAAAGAAGGGTGCAGATAGAGGAGCATGTCGCAACCACAAACCGTGCTGCCCCCGGGAGTCGGCTGGACACCCTCTTTCCCGTGACGAGCGCCTTTGTCACCGGCGTAGCCGTAGAGAGCAGCCAGTCCCTTTCGCAGGGCTGGATGGAAGAAGTGTTGGTAAGAAGAGAGATACTGGCCTAAGGTCATCGTCGCACCGGTTATATCGTGGAGGACGCACTCTACCGCGCTCATGGCGTGCGCGACCGCGCCAGCAGTGTTCGGCTTCGGCCTTTCTGAAAGCGCCCGGTGGGAAGACTTCAGGTGCTGTGCTGCGGTTGGCCGACCACCTCCAGAGAGTGTTGAAATCGCGATCCCGAGGGACTCAGTGAAATTCTCATCTCCCCTTGGTGACTACTTTTCCTTCTGATGTCTAACTCCCAACCTATCCCTTCGTGACTGAAGAACCGGTTGATCTCGTAGACGAACTTAGGAGACTGAATCTCAATCAGTGGTGGAATAACGGACCTTGTGAATCGCGCGAGTGTATGTCGATCGTCATCTTCTAGTGTCCTAAAGACGTGCTCAACCAATGAAAACAGTTCATACCAGTTTAGAAAGTTCAACGTCGTATTTGCGGCGGAGATCAACTTAAATCGACTGCTCGTGTCGTAGGGGTCGAACAGCCCTCGAGAAACCTTCTTTAGAGAAGCTTCCGGCTGGTGTAGCGGTACAAGATTCCCAGAAGGGAGTTCACAAGAAACTCAGGAAGCTCATCCCGGTAGGTTATGGGCTTCGATCGCACGAATCCGTGGTGTTCGGCAAACAATTCGTCGGACATGGCGCCATTCTACCCCCGAGAAAAGGATGTTCATCGAAAGCCCCCCACATAAGGGCGCTCAAATGGAACTCGCGGGACTTGAGGGGGAAAGGCTGGACTGCGGCGAGCGGAGATTCGGATGTGACCAACACGTGTTTTCAGGGTGGGGATAGCTATGCTGTCCCCGATCCCCTCTGTCACCCA
>CAVQEO010000028.1:0-33181 GCA_963711525.1 uncultured Acidobacteriaceae bacterium
AAAAAAGTAGTTTGCGCGAAATACCGCAGTTCGTTCTCTGTCGATCCTTCTACGGCAGTCCGTCTTAACCCTCGACAATGCTATGGGGTCACGTTGTAGGTGCAACCGAGGGTCTTCCCTGAACGCCGGCTCGAGCCGAAAAGTTCGCAATCAGGACATACACGCTAATCACCAGCGTCCACAACGGGAACACTAGCGGAGCCCAGCCGAAACGTCCGATGCTCAGGAGCAGAAAAATCGCCAACACGTAGCCGAGAAACGACATCCAGCGGGGAAAGATCCCGATACGGATCGCGAGGGTGCAGGTCGAAAACATGAATACCCCCGCCATCCTTAGCCCGTACACGTTGACTAGTTCGTAGGTCAGGGCGCGGGCAAAGGTGTAGGTACCGGAATCCATCATCCTTTCTGGATTTGCCTCGTAGGCCATCATGATGCCGCCAGTAAGTGCCGAAGAGACAAACGTTATGGCAAGAAACAGGAGCCCGCTGCCGAGGAAAACAGTGGCCAGAAAGTGGTCTTCGTTTGCTCCCATGCGGTCGCGCAATACCCCCATGAACCACAAGAAGGCAATTCCAGCGAAGGGCAGTAGGTCCAGGGCGAGACCGATGGATTTTGCACTATGGGAAAGCCACGTCCCTGGATCTCCCGGACTATCGGGGACAGAAAGCCGAATCAGCGACACACTGACGATGAACAGGATCGAGAAAAGGATACCGGCGACCGCACCGGCACGCGGAGCTTTCAATCCTGCGCTGATGGCGTCATTCTCCTCTTTCATTGTCCCCCCTGCGCTGACCTTAGATATTTTGCGCCGGCAAAGGTATTAGTAGAACTCGCGGTTTCAACTAGAAAAACTGCTAGGACCATGGGTCGCTCACGGGCTGCGTCCCGGCTGAACATTCCTGCGCAGCAGAAGAAAAGACCGTGTAACTCCCAAGCCGCCAGACGCCGAGCGAGCAGGCCACTCCTTATTTTGTGGTCGCTGCACTAGCAACAGTGCTAGTTGTTCGATCTGATCTGAGGGGTTAATCCTAGAGGCCAGTCATACAACCCAGCCGGCGATAGTTTCCGAAGTCGTCGCAGCGTTGTGAATGGCCGTAGCCTCCGGGAGCAGTTTGGAGCCGAGGCTGACTTAAGAGGTGGACGGAATGAACGATGTCGTGGAGATCAAGATCTCGCGGAAGAAGGCGTCCTGCGGCCGTGTCACAACTTCGGGACTGCCCGACATCGCCCAATGCGCTGAGGGCGAGCAGTTGAAACAGCAGTATGACTCAACCCTTGAGGAGTGGAGGAAGCAATCGCAGCCCCCGGTCCATCCTTTCAGGGAGGGAGAAGCCTCAGCGCGGCTCAGAGAAGAAGCATTGACCAGCAGGAACACAGCCGCCAATCAGATGTACCTCCATCGAGCGACTTGCGCGATTTGTAGGCGCAGAAGGTGAAGTGCTGAGCCTTCTCGCTCAATGGGAAGCTGGAGACGCCGGCTGAGGACTGCCTTGTGCTGATTGCCGGGCCAGTTTTTCCGCTTGTTTTCGTCTGTAGTGGCGCACCATGTCCGGCCAGAATTCGATGACTTCCGCGCCTATGATCCCCTCGGCCGACACCGTTATTCCGCGCTCAATCGTGCCCCTGGCGGTACGGTCAGCTGCGGGGTAGTACAGGTTGGAAATGGCAGACCCCATCAGATTGCCTATGACGTTTGCGTAGTTTGGTCCCCACGTGCCTTCATCGCGCCTGCACCACACTGTGCTGCCTGACGCCCACAGCGCCCGGCTGCCGAAACTGCCCGTGCCTTTCTGAAAATATCGCGGATCTTCGTGCAGGACGCTCGTCAGCACAGCGTTGCCGAAGAAATTGCCTGTGAAGTAGTCCGTGTACGCAGCGCCGAATCGCTTGGCGTAGCCTTCCATGCCCTGTCCGTATTCGGGGAAGCTGTTGTCGGCCTGGTCGATGCCGGCGCCAAAAGCTGCAACGGCAAATGGCCATGGATCGGTCGCGCTCTTGAAAAAGAGCTGGTATTTTTGGCGCGGAGTCAGAGGAAGCGCGTCCTTGTTACGGGTGGTGTTGAAGGTTGCCATGACACCCAAAACCCGCTGATGCTCCTCCTGCTGGAGTTGCACCTGAGCCTTTGTCCGCGCTTCATCTTCCGCCGTTGTGCTTTGGGCAGTCGATGTCTGGTCGCCGGATGCCGCCGGCGCAGGCGGCAAGGAACTGTTCGGAGATGAGGTCTGCTGCGGGATCGGGGACGGCTCAGTCGACACCAGCGGTCAATTCCTCGAACCTAGCCTCCGGCGAATTCTTCGCAGAACCCGAAGATCGCTCCCAACACCACTGCACTCCAGGCGCCGAGTTGCGTCGCGCCCTATCGCTCAGGCGGCTCCGTGCTGTTTCGTACTTCTGAAACGATCGCATCGCCTGGTCGCGAAACAGGCTTTTGCGAAGAAACGTGACCGGTCCAAAATTATACGTATCTTCCTTCCCGATCTGAAGAGCGACGCAGGGAATGTAATGGGTATAGGGGCGATGGCGGCCATAAACACGGCGGATGGCTGTCTCGACCCACTCCTCGATGTACGCGTCGAGAGGCCTGTGGATGTCAGCGAAGACGAACGACAGAAGGGTGTTCCGCAGACATTCCGTGAGTTCCGATGGGTCGAAGTCGTGAGCGTCGGGATGCGCTTGCAGAGCGATGCAAGCGATTTTCTGGAAGCTCTTCAAGCCCGCGCGTCCGCAGGTATATTCCCGTCCGGTCTCCGCGTGCTTGACCTGTGAGGTGAATTCCCCAAGTGAGTTATGACCCTCGCCCCCCTGGGAAAACGAAGTTCCTGAAGCGAACAGTTTTTGGAACCGTTCCATCTCTAAAAGGACAAATTCGGCTGCTTCAATACAACTGTGCTTGTTGTCCTCGGCGAGCATATTTAGATTATGTCATTCGCATCGGGGCCGGTCGTGTTGTAGGGTCGCCTCTGGGCGTGTTCACAAATATGCATTTGAGTGACGTTGGTTTAAATCCTTTAAAAGTCGCAAACCAAGTGCGAGTATGGCAGCGATGCGTCACAAAATGGGCCATAGCGCAAAAAAACAATCAAGGGGAAAAACCGAGGGGTTTGTCCCCTTGTGCCGGCTTCGAGGGCCGCACTGCGGTGGTTCACACGGGCGGCACTTGGTTATGCCTCCAGCATGAGAAGGACGGTGCGAACGCTTGTACCTGTGCTGATGAAAGTATCTGAAGGCAACTCTTCCCAGATACCGCCGCGAGCTTGAACGATGGGCCTAAGCTTGTCGTTCTGCCTTGGGCCGTTGGCACAGATGGCGACGAGTCGGCCTCCGGGCTTCAACATTTTCAAGGCGTGCATAATGTGCTTGATATCGTCTGCGTTCGCAAACGGAGGATTCATAACAATGCGGTCGAATGTTCCTAGATCGCCGTTGCACTCCAAGAAATCTGCCTGCCGGGTGTCATCGACACCATCAACGGTGCGGAGCCGGTGAGCCATATTGCAATTCAGCTCAACTGCTGTGATCGCGTAGCCGTGAGCATTGCGGCGAATCGCATCAATGATTCGGCCTGTTCCTGCGGAGGGTTCCAGAACCTGTTGCCCTGGGCGAATGTCCGCAAGCGCGACCATACGGTCTGCCAACTCGGGCGGGGTAGGGAAGAGTTGCGGAGCGATGACAACCTGAACCCCTGCGGCGGCTGCTTTGCCCATCTCGTGTAGTTGCTCATAGCTGGGGATACGGTCATCCTTCGGAATGGCCGCGTGGATCGCGCGGCTCATTTCCATAGAAGGACTAGGGTCGGTGCCTTGGCGCGAATCCATCTCACGCGCGAAAACCTCGGGACGGGCAGGGGCGAGCGGCGCGGCGGGTGGGTCGACCCGCTTGGCGTCGGTGATGAAGATGTGACCGTATTTGTAACCCGTGGTCATTGCATGACGTACCCGATGTCGCGCATGGGTTGCGGTCGCATCGACGGCGCGAGTGGTCTTGTAATCCTTGTGCTTCTTGTCCCATTCGGCCTGTGTCATGTGGGCGAATCCCTCGCCGGGGTAGTTGCAAAGCGGGGGGAGTTTGGTTGCGGCTTTGACCTTCTCGGTGTCGCCGGGTCCGGGTGCGCGGTAGTCCTTTACGCGCTCGATCTCCACTTTCGTGCTGCTACCGTGCCAGTGACGAAGCGGGGTTGTGCTTACGCTGTTGAGCGTCCCACCTACCCTGTTTAGCTTCAACACCACGACCCACTCATCAGCGACTAGAACGCGCCCGCCCACTTCGATAGTGAACTGCGCGGCTGCGATACCTCCAGCCTCTCCAAGCATGGCCTTTTCATAGGCTATGCGGTTTTGCAGGTGCTCGATCCATCGGCGGCTCTGCTGCTCGATGGCCGGCAAACTCCTCGACTTGGCCCAACGTCCGCCACGGCTCCCGTTGGTAATCCAGACTTGCTCTTCGCCGTCCCACATTTGGGGCTTGGTCTTCGGGTCGGGGGTGAAAGAGTTCTGATATCGGCGAAGATCGGCTTCAAGTCCCTTGATGCGGCGATGCCGCACACCGGGAAGCTCTTTGTACTTGGCGTGTCTGAGTGCGCCTTTGGCGCGGTCTTCCCAATACTTCGCGGTGTGCCACATCTTGACGGTCTTGCGCATCCCGTTCTCGATCCGCTCGGCGTCCTTGCGGGCGTGGCGTTCGCTGTGGTGGCCGATAAGAATAGGTTGACCTAGTGGGATGTTGTCAGCGATGCGTGAAACGGCTTCATGTCCGCATTCCGCGTCCCTGATACGCTTATCTTTGTAATCGACAAAGCGGTCTGCCCGCTCCTCTGCCCGCTCGACTAGGCTTTTGTCTTCGTCGTCAATCTCGCCGCACAATTCGATGAGCAAGTCTTCGCGTTCGGGTGTCCACATCGGCGCAACGAAAAGCTCTTGTTTTGGCGCATAGATGAAACCTGCGCCCCTCACGCGGGTGTATAACTCGCGGTCTAGGCGCGTGGAGCTGTATAGCCTGAGTTTGTTGTCTTCCGGGGAGTATGTCGCGGTGTAAGTCATGGTGTGGTTCCTCCGTGTTTGAATGGCTGTGCTGTGTTTGCCCACAAACACGCCTTGGCCCTGGCCCACGCCAGCAGGGGCGGCAAGTGCAAGAGGAGGGGTTCCCACCCTTGGAACGGAGCGATTAGCGGAGTGGAGGGGGGCGCAGCGCAGCGGAGGTCTGCACAAGCGACGCGCGGAAGATTGGGGTGCCTCTTGTCGCGCGCTAGGGACGGAGTCCCTCAGCAGGCTTGGTTTCCTTGCATCAGAGTGAAACGCAGAGATTGCTTTGCGCGTTTTTCTAGGGTGGACGTTGCGGGCAGAAATAGGGGAGGTCGATGGAGCGCAGACATTCGTGGACACTATGTATGGTCCGCCGCATGAATGCAAGGGGACATTGAGGACGAGGGGAGCAGTCTGCGTCTATGTATTCGGCCTTCAGATGGAGATTATTCTCCTGGCCACGATGAGTTCCGCGCGTGCCTGTTCTAACTAGCCGAACGGTCGTGAAGACCACAGTGTCGCATCAGAATTCAGGCACGCCGTTTTGACTGTTCGTTCGTCTTCGCTGTTCCTGTGCAGACCTCGGTGGGTAAATTCAATCCGTCGTCGTAGTGCGGGAAAGTGGGAGCGCGTCAGCGCTTCCAAGCCGCAGGCGTCTTTTCCGCACTATTTCATGCGGCAACAGTATTCCCCATTGGCCGGTAGTCTTCTCCGCTCGACAGCACAGCCCAGGCGATCCGCGCGAGCTTGTTTGCCATCGCGACCACAACAACATTTTTGGGAGCTCTGGCATCGAGTGCGTCGAGCCAGGGTCCGATCGGTGCTCGGTCGCGCTTGATGCGCAGCACGGCAGCTCGTGCGCCGTGAATCAGAATCTTCCGCAGGTAGACGTTGCCGCGCTTGCTGATGCCGAGCAGCTTCGCTTTACCTCCAGTCGAGTACTGGCGTGGCACGATACCCAGCCACGCAGCGAAGTCCCGGCCTTTGTGGAAGGCGGCGCCGTTGCCAATGGCAGCAACGATGGCAGTGGCGACAACTGGTCCGATCCCCGGGATCTGACGTATCCGCGTGCATCCGGCATCCGCGGCCGAGATCCGTTCCAGTTCCAGGTCGAGTTTTTTGATCTGCTCTTCAACGAGCTTCCACTCATCCCAGAGCATGTTGATCAGGTTTCGCATCTGCGGCGTCAAGTCCGCCTCGGCGTTCTCCAGAATGTCCGCCATGGCAGCCTTGAGATTCGCTGGCCTGTGTGCAAAAACCATCCCGCGCTCGAGCAGAAATGCCCGAAGCTGATTGATCACCGCCGTACGCCGGCAGATCAGGCGATCACGGACCCGGTGGATACCCTGCAGGTCCAGCTGATCATCGGTCTTGATCGGGACAAAACGCATGTTCTTCCGCTCGACGGCCTCCGCGATCGCCTCTGCATCGATGAAGTCGTTCTTGTTCGACTTCACGAATGGCTTTACAAACTGAGCTGGGATAAGTCGGACATCATGACCTTGCTGGCGCAGCGCGCGCCCGAGAAAGTGAGCCCCAGAGCAGGCCTCAAGTCCAATCAGAGATGCCGGGACGTTCGCGGTATAGACCAGAAGCTGCTTCCGGCTGAACTTCTTCCGCACAATCACCTTGCCTGCAGCTCCGAGTGCTACGAGATGAAAGGTTGTCTTGCCTAGATCGATGCCAACCGAGTGTATCTGCATGTCGATAATCCTCCTTCTTAAATGCTGCCACTTCGGTCGCCCGCTCCCGCGAGTGAATCAAGCGGCGGACCATCTCATTAGCCGACTTGAACGAAGCCGCTGCGGCGGCGGACGCTTGCGCGTGCGGCTGAGCCGACATTTGCGGCTGCCCCGGTAGTTTGGTTCGCAGAGGAGGATTCTCTGTGAACCAACTACGTCAGCTCATGCTTGAGGAGTTGCGTCGTCGCAACTTCGCCGATACCACGATCCGGACATACCTGCAGGGCGTTGCGCATTTCAGCCGGTACTTCCGGCGGTCGCCCGATCAACTTGGCCCTGAAGATATTCGCAAGTACCAGGCGATGCTGTTCACCAAGTTGAAGTACAGCCCGAACACAGTCATCCTGAGGCTAGCATCGCTACGTTTCTTCTACATCCACGTGTTGAAGCGTGGCTGGAGCATCGCCGAGACGCCCTATCCGAAGAAGGTGCGTCACCTTCCGGGAGTACTCAGTCAGGAAGAAGTCGCGCGACTGATTGAGTCCGCCGACACACCTTTTCATCGCATCCTGCTGATGACGATGTATGCCACCGGCGCACGCCGCGCAGAAACAGCTCACCTGAAGGTCAGTGACATCGACAGCAAGCGGATGGTGGTCCATATCCGAGAGGGCAAGGGCGGCAAGGACCGCGATGTCATGCTCAGCCCGAAGCTGCTCGAGGAACTTCGCATCTACTGGCGAGGTCTTCGGCGCAAGCCGAAGGAGTGGCTGTTTCCCGGCAACCGCTGGCACACGGCAAGTTATCCCGTCACCACCAAGGTCCTCTGGACTGCCTGCCAGATCGCTGCTGAACGTGCGGGCCTTGAGCATAGGCGCATCCATCCCCACACTCTGCGTCATTGCTTTGCCACACATCTTCTTGAAGCCGGCGCCGACCTGCGCACCATTCAGATCCTGCTCGGCCATCGAGACCTCGAAGTGACTACGGTCTACCTGCATCTATCCCAACGGCATCTGAGTGCGACCGCCAGCCCGCTCGATGCCCTCATGTTCTCTTCACAGGGGGCGAGCAAGCACCGTTGAACAACCGGCCTCTCGTGGAGATGGCCGACATTGTTCGCTGTGCTGGACAGGCGTTTATCGAATGCAGTCGTAAGTGGATCAACTGGCAACACCAGAAGGTGTTGCTAGCCATTACACGCTGTCGCACTGCCGCGCTGGGCGGGCATCGCGACCGCTGCACCGGCTGTGGACATACGACCAGGATCTCCTACAACTCCTGCAGAAACAGGCACTGCACGCGGTGCCAGGGCAACGCGCGCCGACGCTGGCTCAAGGCGCGCGAACGCGAGCTCCTGCCCACTCGCTACGTACATGCCGTCTTCACGCTGCCGCGGGAACTGGCTCCGCTCGCATTGCAGAACAAGCGGCTCATCTACAACCTGCTCTTCCACGCCAGTGCAGAGACTCTGCTTGAAGTCGCCCGCAATCCACGGCATCTCGGTGCCGAGATCGGTTTCTTTAGCGTGCTCCATAGCTGGAATCAACGCTTGCAGTTTCATCCCCACATCCACTGCGTCGTTGCCGCTGGCGGCATCACCCCGGACCACTCAGGCTGGATCTCCGCCCGGAGTTCCTTCTTCCTTCCCATCGGCGTGCTCAGCCGTGTCTTCCGCGGCAAGTTCGTCGCCGGACTTCGCAACGCCTTCCATCGCGGTGAACTCCAGTTCCACGGCAGCCTGCTGGCTCTTGCCCAACCACACGCCTTCAGCGCATGGCTGCGAGTACTGTTCCGCCACGACTGGGTTGTCTACTCCAAGCCGCCCTTCGGCGGCCCGGAACATGTGCTGCGTTATCTCGGAGCCTATACTCATCGCGTCGCCATTTCCAACAGCAGGCTGGTGGCTCTCTCCGATGGCAACGTCACCTTCCGATGGCGCGATTCCGCCCACGGCAACAAGAAGCGGCTCATGACTCTGCCAGCCGATGAGTTCCTTCGCCGCTTCCTGCTCCATCTGCTGCCACCCGGCTTCGTGCGCATCCGCAACTTCGGATTCCTTGCCAACCGCAACCGCGCTACTCTGTTGCCGCTGTGCTTTCGACTCCTCGGCAACTCAGAGAACATGGCTGCTCCGCCAGCATCACCATCCACCGATCAGACTGACCCACTCTGGAGCTGCCCAGTCTGCGGTGGAACTATGCACGTCGTCGAACGGCTCTCCGCCGCGCAACTCCTGCTTCGCTCCCCACCTCAACCGGACCGATGCGCCGCATGAAGCTCCATCCACATCCTCGACCTCTCCTCGTGCTTCGGCGCACACACGGATCCCTTGTCTCTTCCGGCCAAAACCCCTTGGATGACAGCCTCTCCGGCGCTCACAAAAGGCCTCGGCGAGCCAACATGCTGCTCCATCCGCCCCTTCAGTCATCCGACGATGCCCAACTCAGCCTGTGCCTGATCCCTCTGCATCGGTTCAGACCGATTCAAAGTACATAGGCTTCCCGGAGGGCGGCTTCCTTCAAGTCGCTGTATCAGAAGCGCCCCCTCTAAGACCGCGCAGCCGCGCACTGTTACCTGACGGGGCGCTCCAGATACAGCACTAAGACATATCGGTAGTAATGCCGACGCCCCGACGAAAGACCTCGCTCAACTGTTAATCAAGTAGTAATTTCCGGTTAGGCGGTGATCCAGACGGAACCCCCGAATTTGCCTTCCAGGCGCTCGATTCGCGCCTCGGCGATTTAGCGTGAAGCCAGAATTCCTCCAATGGGTTTATCAACTAACAAAAGTACCTATTGACCGGCGGATTTCTAGCTGCCAAAGTAACGATCAACGGGCCAATCGAGACCTAGCAAAACGAACAAAGCTGGTTTTAATTCCGGCCCATGCTGCCGTACACAAAACTGATTTGGATATCAGCTTCCGAGGATACTTTGGCTGCCAAACGACGGAATCAATGGTCAATCAATGTGCTGCGGATCCCGAATTTCGCCGGCCAGATAAAATGTTTTGGCGCTTTCGACACCTACAGATTTCGCTTAAAGGATTTAGCCAGAAACATCCAAAGCGAAGCAGTATGAACCGGCGTTCGCGCCCTGCAAGCGCAGCCGGTTCTTACTGGGCTGCGGACGCTTGGTTTGCAACGGTCCACGCGCGCTCTCAGAACCGCCCGGGCGATAGTCATTGTGATCGGCGATTAAGGCATTCCCGGGATCTTGAGGCGTCCGCAGTGCTCCTGCTTCGGAGATTCTTAGCTTGTGCCTCGCTTTTCCTGACCCTTTTTTGTACCTCTCCGGCCAAACCCGACGCGGAAACACCTCAGGCGGAACAGCCGAAAGGGGTCCTGCTCCTCTTCATGGATGAAATGAGCCATCCTGCTGAGCGGGCGGCGGATGAGGGCATACGGTCTGTTCTGGGCAACAAACGGGACATCCGGATTTACAGCGAACATCTTGATACTGCTCTCTTCCCCGATGCGAAGTTCCAGGCGGCACAGTCGGCTTGGCTTAAAAACAAGTACCGGGATCGAAGAATAGATCTCGTCATCGCGGTTGGGTTACCATCACAAACCCTCCTTCCGGACTTACCGACTGTTTTTTGCGGAATGGAACGCAACGGCTTGTCTCACGCGACGTTACCTCCCAATGCGACGGCCGTCTGGCCATCACCGGATTTCGAGGGAACCCTGACCGCCGCAGCTCGACTGCAGCCACGAGCCCATCAAGTCGTAGTTCTTAGCGGGACAACTGCCTGGGACCACCATATCGAAATGGGTCTCCGAAACACACCGCAGCCCCCTGGCACTCATTGGGATATCAGCTATTGGGACAATATCCCTGTCGAGGAGATGCGTTTACGACTAGCCGCTCTGCCCAGGGATACGATTGTTCTGTTTCTCAGCATCGTGCGCGACGGGGCGGGCCACACCCCCATCTCACTGGCGTTGATTCCTTCTTTATCTGCCGTTTCTTCGGCGCCAATCTACGGTTTGTCAGATGGCTTCATCGGCTTCGGAATCGTTGGGGGTTCCGTCTTGAGCTTCGAGACCCAGGGCAAACAGGCCGCAGAATTAGGTCAACGGATTCTCCGGGGAGAGAAACCGGTCGACATTCCTCCTGTCACGGCTGCCTCCTCTTACATATTCGACTGGCGCCAGCTTCGCCGTTTTGGCTTGAGCGAAAGCGCCCTGCCCCCAGGCAGCATAGTCCGCTTCGCGGTCCACTCCCCGTGGGATCTCTACAAAGGATGGATTATCAGTGGCGCGGTCTTCCTCCTAGTCCAAACTGGCCTCATAGGGTATCTCTTGCTGCAAAGGAGACGCCGGAGACGCGCGGAAAACTTGCTCAGCTATGAGCTTCGCTTCGAGTCGTTGCTCTCCGGTTTGTCCGCCACCTTCGCGAACGTACCGGCCAACCGAACCGATGCCGAGATTGAAAAGGCGCTGGGCAAACTCAGGGGCTTTCTTGACCTGGATCGAGTGAGTCTATTCGAGACCCTGGAGGCTGATACTCCATTTGAACTCATCCATTCAGCAAGTGGCGCGGCCATTCCCCCGGGCCCGCGGGCTTTCAGCCGGGACGAGTTTCCCTGGATTGTGGCGAATTTGCTGCAAGGAAAAGATTGCGTCATACGGTCCAGAGAGGATCTGCCCCCCGATGCGCAGAAAGAAAAAGCCTTTCTGCTCGAAAAGGACTATAGGTTCATCGTACTGGTGCCTCTGCGCGCCGTAAGTGTAACGGTGGGAATTTTGGCGTTCATCTCCTATCACCAGGGCACATGGCCCGATGAGCTCATCCGGCAATTCCGGGTCGTGGCGGAGGTGTTTGCCAATACGCTAGCGCGCAGACGAATCGAGGGCGGACTGCAAGAGAGCCAGCAGCGGTTCCAAACAATGGCAGACACAGCGCCGGTCATGATCTGGATGTCAGGGACCGACAGGCTGCGCACTTTCTTTAACAGACAGTGGTTGGACTACACAGGGCGAAGCCCGGATCAGGAACTAGGGAACGGCTGGGCAAAGAATGTGCACCCGGACGACGTAGAGCAATGCCTCAGTACCTACGTTGCCAGTTTCGTAGCCCGCCAGTCCTACAGCATGGAATTCCGCTTGAGGCGACCCAATGGAGCGTATGGCTGGGTTTTCGACACCGGCGTGCCGAGGTATACGCCGGCAGGGGAATTCACCGGCTTTATCGGATCGTGCATGGACATCACAGAGCGGAGATCCGCCGAGCAAAGTGTTCTCGACCTGAGTGGCCGTTTGATCAGCGCACAAGAGGACGAACGCGCCAGGATTGCGAGAGAATTGCACGACGACTTCAGCCAGCGGTTGGCGCTTCTCGCCATGCAACTCGGGCAAGTGAGCGAGAGCATACCCACCTCAAACAAAGCGGCCGATAAAAAGCTTCACACCATGTGGGAAGGGATCAGCGAGCTTTCGGCCGACATTCACAGACTGTCGCACCAGCTGCATTCTTCGAAGCTACACCACGTTGGCCTTATGGCTGCGGCCAGGAGCCTGTGCGATGAAATCGGACAACAACACCATATTCAGATCGAGTTTCTCCACGGGGACCTGCCGGAGGAGATTCCGCAGGACGTAGAACTGTGCTTTTTTCGCATCGTTCAAGAGGCTCTGAACAACATTGTGAAGCACAGCGGCGCCAAGCAGGCCCATGTCGGGTTCGTTGGGACAGCTTCCCATATTCGCTTGAGAATCGTGGACAGCGGCGTGGGTTTCGATCCCAACGCCAAGTCGGTGAGGGGAGGTTTAGGACTGGCGAGCATGCGCGAGCGGTTGCGCCTGTTGGGTGGTAGCCTGGCGCTGCATTCCCGTCACATGGAAGGCACTGAAATTCTCGTCGAAGTGCCCCTGGCGCAGGTCAACCGCGCAGGGGCTGCTCCCGTGGCGATCGATCGAAAGGACCGCCCATGAAAAAGGCACGCATTTTATTGGCAGACGACCACGTTCTGGTTGCCGAGGGCCTGAGGACCATGCTGGCACCGGTTTATGACGTAGTCGGCACAGTGAGTGACGGCAGGTCTTTACTCGCTGCGGCCGAGACTTTAAAGCCCGATTTGATCCTGGTGGACATCGGTATGCCCCAACTCAACGGGCTAGATGCGACCAGGGTGCTCAAAGGGCTTTTACCTAACGTCAAGGTAATCGTCCTCACCCAGAATGAAGATAGCCTGCTTGTTGCGGAAGCCTTCCGCGCAGGTGCATCCGGTTACCTGCTGAAGTACGCCGCTCCCAAGGAATTGCTCCAGGCCATTGACGAGGTCCTCAAAGGCTCGTCTTACCTTTCGCCGCGAATCACAAGCGGAGCCGTCGCCGCCATGCTTCGAAGCTCCACCGCTAAGCAGGAAGAGGCTCGCGAACTCACTCCACGCCAGCGCGAAGTGATCCAGCTCTTCGCCGAAGGCCGATCCATGAAGGAGATTGCGGATATCCTTGCCATCAGTCTGCGAACGGTAGCTGCTCACAAATACCGCATTATGGACCTGCTGGAAATCAAGACCAACGCGGAGCTATACCGATACGCGGTGAAACATAAAATCATCAGCGTATAGGCCCCTCCTAAAAGTACTGCACTCTATTGTTATTTCTACCAATATCCAAAATCCGATTTGCCCTGTATTTTCGATTGAAGGGCCCTGGCTTGGATAAAAGATGATCGTGAACACGAGTCGTCCAAGAATAAAAAACGAGAAGTGGCCTACTCGAATACTGGTGGCCGATGATCATTGCGCTGTCCTTGAGTCGCTCGTTCCCATTCTTGAATCGCAATTTACGGTCGTGGGAACCGCATCTGATGGCAAGGCCGCGGTCGAGGCTGAGGAGAAGCTCCGTCCGGACGTTGTGGTCCTGGACATCTCAATGCCGGTAATGAGCGGAATCGATGCTGCCAGGCAGATGCGAAGAGCAGGCTCGAAAGCTTCCATCGTCTTCCTGACGGTGCATCAGGATATCGATATCCTTGCTGCGGCAACGCGCGCAGGTGGCCTGGGTTACGTCGTGAAAACTCGTTTGAAGACAGACTTGGTCTTGGCCATCAAGGAAGCATTGGAAGGCCGTGGTTTCGTTTCACCGTTCCAGGAGCGCTGAGCCCTATCCTCCTAGCTACCTGTTGACCGCTACCCCATAGTTAGTTTTGCCACTGCCGCTATAACTAGTTTTGCCACTACCCACTCGAATATCCGATAACTTAACATCCTCGTCGTCTGTGGTTCATACCATGCAATGGATGATCTTGTAGCAATTGGCAGACTGCCCAAATGTGAGGGGTTTTATCGTGACCCATAAAATCAGACTCATCGCTTTCCCGGAGCTGCGGCGCTCGGCTATGAAAGTTCTGGCTCGCATAGTGGCGCACACCGCCTTCGAAGCGGAGCGCCTCGAACTCAGCGGAAGGCTTATCCGCGCGCAAGAGGACGAGCGCAGCCGGCTGGCGCGGGAACTGCATGATGACTTTAGCCAAAGGCTTACAGTCCTGGCGATCGATCTTCAAAGAGCTGCAGCCTGTATTTCCGACTCCCCTATCGAAGCCATCCGGCGCATCCAGGAGATTCAGAATCGAGTAGGTGAAATTGGAGCGGATTTACATTCTCTCTCTCATCGACTGCATTCCTCCACCCTCGAAATCATGGGGCTAGTGTTAGGAGTCAGTTCCTTTTGCAGAGAATTTGCACAACGGCAGCATATTCAAGTTGATTTCGCTCACAATGAAGTCCCTCGTAGCATCCCTCCTGAAGTCGAACTATGCCTCTTTCGCATTGTCCAGGAGGGGTTGCGCAACGTTAAGAAGCACAGCACTGCCGCCCGTGGCGAGGTGCGTCTTGAGGCGACTACGAACGCTCTTTATCTATCGATCGCAGACGAAGGGGTGGGATTCGATATGACCGAAAGGTCAAACAGAACGGGCCTTGGTATTCGTAGCATGCAGGAACGCCTACGGCTGCTTGGAGGGCGAGTTGACATTCGTTCCTGGCCAGGGCAAGGGACCAAGGTTGAGGTTTGGATTCCACTGAACCCGGCCATGGCCGGCACTGAGGCGACCCAGCCGGGTGCGTTTGAGCTGCGACAGGCGGCAATTTAAGCGATTTTAAAGCGATGCTCTAAATGACCCACCCTGCATCGCATCCCCGCGTTAACCTTTCCGACGATCATGCCACGATTTCTGAGGCTACGACCAGCTCGAGCCGGTTGATCGCCTGTCCGCTCGTCGTATGCGGTAGTTGAATTTTCCTGTGCGCTGACGGAGGCCGGCGAACGAACCTGTGCACATTTTTCCCTGGAACCTCTCGTAGTTCTGCTAGTTGCCGCTCCATTCACCCTCTCATAGGATTCCCTCGTTGGCAGATTGCAAACCGATCAGTGCGACAGAGCTTTGAGCAGTGAGTCGGGCTTTGTGCAAGTAATCCCGGCAGCTTAGTGGACGTTAGACCGAAGTTTCCGGTGAGTAAGATAGCAACCGGATCCAGACGGTGCATGCCACGCCTGCGAGTAAGAGTACTATGCCATTGCAGCGAAGTGAGGCGAGTCAATTCCCAAACGCAACGCCAAGGGCAAGCAGTACTCAAGTGGTCGATTTCGATTGCGCGGTCAATTAATAAATCGAATTTAGAGGAGAGGAAAAAAATGTATTTCACCGACGACTCATTGCTACCCGAAAATCAAGCCCCACTGATGATCACCGCTGCGCCCTATGGGCCGATGTGGATGCCGGAGGATTGCACTCCTGAACAGAAGCTCCCTGTCACCTGGGAGGAGCAGACCCAGATCGCGGTGGACTGTTACAACGCCGGCGCCACACTCCTGCACATCCATGTGCGCGACCCCAAGACCGGCCACATCTCGAAAAACTTCAATCAGTACAACGATCAGATCGGGCGTCTGCGCCAGGCCGTGCCGAAAATGATCCTGCAGCTCGGCGGGTCTATCTCCTTTGCCCCCGAGCCAGGCGAGGAAGCGCACTTCCAGAGCTACGACTCGCGTCATAAACTGGCCGAAATCAATCCCAAGCCGGATCAGGTCACGGTTGCCTGCGGAAGCTCCCTCTATGACCTGACAGCCCTACACCCAGTCGAAGAATTTGCCGGGACGCGCTTTACCAATCCGGCGATGCTTCACGCCATGGCCAACCTAGTGGCTGACTCGACGCCGGACTTCTATCTCGAAAACATCAAGCGGCTGGTCCAGCATGGCATCCAGCCGTATTTCGCGCTCGGCCACGTCCACAGCCTCGAACTGGTGGAGCGCTTAATCCGCAAGGGCTACTACATGGGGCCGATGAACGGCTTCTTCAGCATCGGCGGCGGCGGCGTATGCGGCTCAAACCCGTTCGACCTGATGGAACTGATTCGTCGCACGCCGCACGGCTCGTTCTTTACCTACCAGACGACGTTTCGTTTGACCCACCCGTTCGCCGCGATCCTCATTGCGCTGGGGCAGCACACCCGCGCCGGCATCGAGGAAAACCTCTGGACCACCAAGAAGGGCGAACGTATGAACACGATCCAAATGATCGAGCGCGATGTTCGCATGGCGAAAGAGCTAGGGCGGCCAATCGCTACGCCCGAACAGGCGCGCCAGATGCTAAAGATCGGAGTCACTTATAACTCTACGGCGGAAACCCTCGCTAACCTCGGCCTGCCGCCCAATCGCAAACCCGGCAACATGGGGTTCATGGTGCATGAAACGGACGGAAGGTACTATCCGGCGGCGCAAGGCGGGTGCGGGCACATCCACGCCGGCGAGTGGGAGGAAAAGCTGGACATTCCCGTCACGGTGGGAGCACACAGCTAACACGGGCATCGCAGTCAGAAGCTGATAAGGTCCCTCCCTGTATATACGGAGGGACCTTACCTTAGGACGCTACTGTGCGATGGCGATCACATTCTGATTCTGCAGGCGACAACGATGGCGGACTTTACCGAAGTAACGGATTTTGACCAGATCCGGCCCGGAGCCGGATCTCGGTTCCTCATCGCAGACAAGGAGATCGCCATATTCAATGTGGACGGAAAAATCTGCGTCATCTCCGATACCTGTCCTCACGCTGGCGGCTCTTTGGGAATGGGAAAGCTGGACGGCAGGATCGTAATCTGCCCAGTGCATGGGATGAAGTTCGACGTCACCAACGGATGCTTTGCGGGCACTTCGCACTTTGGAGTTGCCTCTTTTTCAGCGAAGGTCGTGGCAGGGAAAATCCTGGTGGCCATTACTTGAGCCGCTCGCGGCGTTCCTCCCGCCTGGATTGAGATTAGAAACGGTGATTGAGGGGCTTAGTCATAACGGAACAAGAGAAGGTGCTTCTCGAGAGGCCGAAGGATCCAGCGCTGTGCCCTCCAGAGCCCGGCGAGCTGGAATCTAGCTGTTCGTCTTGAACTCGATGTGGAGGAGGAACATGATTTCGCGGCTTTGCTGTTTCGCACGTGTGTTGTTCACGGCAAGTATTCTTTTATTCATCTTCGGAACTCCTGTATCGGCGCAGGAATGGACCACAATCAATAAAGACTATTCCAGCCAGCGGTACGTCGACCTTGACCAGATTACGCCGCAGAATGTCGGCGGTTTGAAGGAATCGTGCGAATTTCAGCTCAACGAGGCCTCCTGGTTTAGTAGCGGCTTGCTCATCGTGGACCGCACGCTCTACGTCGATACGATGCGCGCCACATACGCTGTCGACGCCACGACCTGCGCACTCCGTTGGCGTACTGTTCTGAAGTTCAGCGTGCCGGCAAACATCAACAATCGTGGTCCTGCCTTTATGGACGGAACGATTTTTCGCGGCACGGTGGACGGGCGCGTGGTCGCTCTCGACGCCAAGACAGGCAACATTCTTTGGGACCAGCAATACGCCGACCCGAAGAAAGGCGAGTCATTTGTTGCGGCTCCGATAGCGTGGAAGGGCAAGGTGTTTATCGGCATTGCCATCAGCGATCTGGGAATCCAGGGACGTATGCTGGCCCTCGACGCTAAGACGGGCAAGGAGATTTGGCACTTTTATACTGTTCCGCCGGGCAACCAAGACGCGGTGCAAACCTGGGGCGGCGAGATGAAGCGCGGGGTGGGAGGGGGCGGGTTCTGGACATCCTTTTCCCTCGATCCCGCGACCAACGAACTATTTATTCCTGTCGCCAACCCGGCACCGGATTTCATGGTCGAGATACGGCCGGGCGAAAACCTCTATACCGACTCCGTAGTCTCGCTGAATGCCGATACGGGCAAGCTGAATTGGTATCACCAGGTGACGCCCAAAGATGACCACGACTGGGATACGAGCTCGCCGCCAACCCTGTATCGCTCACGCCGCGGGAAAGACATGCTTGCCATCGCCGATAAGACCGGCTTCGTGACAGGGATCAATCGGACCACGAAGGCAGTTGTCTTCCACACGCCTGCAACGACCATTCTCAACAACGGTCCTTTACCAGAGACCCTCACGTTAACCTGCCCTGGCTTAGGTGGGGGGTCGCAATTTTATGGTTCGGCGTATCAACCCGAAATTGGCGCCCTCTATGTCGGCATGGTCGACTGGTGCTCCTATTACGCTAAACCGAAGCCAGCCCCCGTTGCCGAGCAAGGGAAGTCCGCAGCGTAAAAAGGAGTCGGTGATTACGACTACGGCGGTGCTGTGTTCGTGGGCTTCGATAAACAGCCAAAGGGCGAGATCACGGCTTTAGACGGGGAATCCGGGCGCATCCTTTGGAAATACACGACCGACGGGCAGATGTTGGCAGGCCTGGTGCCAACCAAGAGCGGCCTTCTTTTTGCTGGTGATGTCCGTGGCAATCTCTTTGCTTTCGATGCAAGAAGCGGCTCCGTGCTAAACCGTATCGATGTCAACGGAGCGCTCAACGGTGGATTGATCAGCTATGCCGTGGACGGGACACAATATGTCGCCGCCGCAGTCGGTGGAGTTACGTTGAATCCCGCCGGCGTGGGCGGAGCGCTCAAGGTATCAGTCTATGGTTTGAATGCGGGCGACACTCCAAAGATAGTGGCGGCAGATCGCCTCCCGCCGCAGTCTACGGGAATTGCGGCGAATAAGGAGAGGTACTTTTTGATGTGTGGTGGCTGTCACGGGGATCGTGGGCAGGGTCGCTTGTATCCTTCTCTGGTCAATCATCCGGAGTTGGCGGACCCCGATGCCCTTGGGCAGTTCCTCGCGACTATTCCACCTCCCATGCCGCGCCTATACCCGGGCCCGCTCGACAGAGATGACCTCCGCATGATCGCCGGTTATATGAAGGTCATCACCGGTGGGTCAACACCGCAGTGGGACAAAATCTACTCTGTTCTCTCGAATCCAAGATGTCTGAATTGCCACACGATGACCGACTTCCCGCGCCAGACAGACGCGCGCTATGCGCACATCTACGGCATCACTCGAGGTGCCGACAACAAGGGGTCGCCTCCCGCGCGTTGTACGACATGCCACGAAAGCATCAATAACCCGGTCACGGGTATTCCAGGTGCCCCCGATTGGCATGCGGCGCCTCTGAGCATGGCTTGGGAGTCGGCGCCAAGGGTTCCCCTAAGTAGCTCCGCACTCTGTGCCACATTCAAGGACAAAGCCAAAAACGGGAATCGCGATTTGGCGACCCTGGAGCATCACGTCGCCACCGATCCGTTCGTTTTATGGGCATGGAGTCCTGGCAGTCGCCCCAATGGCAACGGACGTCTGACGCCCCCCATAACCCATGAGGAACTGGTCCAAACAATGAAGGAATGGGAAGCCGATGGCGCGTCATGCCCGACCCAATAGTAGTTTTTGAACGAGAAAAAGGAGGAAGAAATGGCAACCGAAACTGTAGCAACGAAAGCATCGTCGACGGGGCAATCCGCAGGCCCTTGGGGTTCGTCTTTGGACAAACTTAAGGAATGGGATCCTAAAGGAGCGGAGCTGCTGTTGCGGGTGGGCATGGACCCGTGGACCAGCGGCGTTCTACCACGCAAGGAGGTAGAGCTAATCTACCTCGCACTCAACTGTTCTTGCACGAACCTCGATGAAGAAGGCACGCGCCGCCAGATCCACGCCGCGCTCGAAGCGGGAGCGACGCGCGACGAGATCCTCCTAGTTCTCAAGTGTGGCGTAGGGCTGGCGGTCCATTCTTGCAGCTTGGGCGCCCCCATCCTTCTTGAGGAGATGAAGGCGGCGGGAGTGAAGCCGGCCGGAGGTCCCAAGCCAGAGACTCCAGCCTGCGACGCGATGCGCGCGATCGGACAATGGAACACGGCGTGGGATCCGTTCTACGAGTTGTCCCCTGGCTGGACCGACGAATTCTTTGCCTTCGGGGCCAGTGTATACAAAAGCGGTCTCTTCAAACCGAGGTTCCTGGAGCTGATCAGCATCGCTTTCGATGCCTCCATCACGCACATGTACGCCCCCGGCACTCGACGGCACATCCAGGGAGCGCTCAAGGCGGGAGCAACTCCCGAAGAGATCATGGCCGTGCTGCAGATTTGCGTTTCGATGGGCGTTCAAGCTTGCGCCAAGGGGGTGCCGATCCTTGCCGAAGAATTGGAACGCCATTCAGCGAGCCAGAAACCGAGTTGACGACTTACCGGCACGACCCTGGGCAGATCCCCGCTGAGGGCTGATAGGGGTTTCTCCTCCCGCGTTCCGGGCTGGTTGGAAGGGAGATTGGATTCGCTCGAACGTTTCTGCATGCCGGATGCAAATCACGCAGGCGACGGCGAGCGCTGTTATCGCTGATCAAGGTTCAAGACAGACCAGCTGATGACCTGTGTAGGCGAAAAGTGATCAGGCGCGCGGAGATAGGTCGCCAATGACTGAAATTGCGGGAAAGACCGTGTATATCACCGGGGCGGGCAGCGGCATGGGCCTGCTCGCAGGCAAGATGCTGGCCGGCCTCGGCGCCCACATTGTGACCCTTGATCGCACTCCGACCGACGCAGCGCTGCACGAGATCGAGTCGGCGCGGCGCTCGCCGGAGCAGCGTGTGGCGGGTTACAAGGTCGATGTAGCCGATCGCGATATAGTGATCGGCGCCGTCGGAACGGCCATTACTGAAGCCGGCGCACCGGACGTTCTCATTAACATGGCCGGTATCGGCGGCGCGGCGCACCTCGTTGACATGAAGTTCGAAACTTTCGACCGAGTGATTAAGATCAACCTCTACGGCACCCGGAATATTGTCGAAGCGGTGCTGCCCTCCATGCTCGCACGTGGCAACGGCAAGATCGTTCTGGTTGGCTCGATGGGTGGGATCATCCCAGTCTACGGTTACACGGCCTATGGCAGTTCCAAGTTTGCCGTCGTGGGGCTCGCGCAGTGCCTGCGTTACGAACTGAAGCCGCGTGGCATCAGCGTCGCTTGTTTTTGTCCCGGCGAAGTGGACACTCCAGGTCTTGCGGCGGAGCGCAAAAGCCTGCACCCGGCCAGCGCCGCGCTAAAGAAGATCGGCGGAGCTATGCCGGTCGAGGCTGCAGTGCGCGGCCTGGTGAAAGGCATCGAACACGACGAGGCCATGATTATTCCTGGCTGGAAGGTTAAGTTCACGTATTGGATGCACCGTATCACACCAGATCGGGTGTGGAACGCCGTTACCGATGCCATCGTCGCGAAGGCGATGCGGGAGAGCACATAGGTCCCTAGGAGAGAAGGAGTGCAACCTCTGCGATTCTTACTCAGAAGGGCGATTCGGAAGTGATGCAGCCAGGGGTATCGCGGGGTTGCGGCGGAGCTCCCGAGAAACGGGGTATAGGTAAATTGGCCTGCTGGTATCCACGATCGGAGGAAGTTACCGAAACCCGACTTCAGAGGCACAACGGGATAGCTTCCGGTGTGACTCGGATCTAGTCCAAGGAACAAAGCACCGCTTTGGGTCGGCGTAAGGACGAGCCTGGATTGATTACCACACACGAGAACTCTCGTCTCGGGAGCCTCCGCCAGCGATCCCGATCACCAAGCACCAGTCTCTGAAATTCGACTTTCGACTTTAGCAACGGCACCTACATCCGGTTTGGCGGCGACTACCAGGACGTGTCCGTTGCGTGGCAATCACTCGTGGATAGGAAGACCGAAAATGAACGGCTCAGAAACTTCGAGGGAGTCAAAATGCTGGACAAAGAAAAAAGTGCGGCAGGAGTCGAAATAATCGGAGAGAGAGCGAATTCAACGAAGAACTGAAACTGGCCGACAAGCTTGCTATTGAACGGACAGTTCTAGCAGCAGACCGAACGATGCTTGCCGGGGTGCGTACATCGATGGCATTTATCGGCTTTGGGTTCACAATATTCAACGTTCTGAAATACGTGCAGGAGCATTCTCCGGTCAAAGTCATCATGCGGTCCCAGACGCCAAGGAACATTGGGGGCTTCATGCTGCTCGTGGGAATCGTACCCTTATTCGTCATGATCACTCGGTATTACCGGACATTGAAGCGGCTGGGCAGGAAAGAGAGTCCCTTCAGCAACCCTAATTTCCAAATGGCCGCCGCGATTCTTCTGCTCGGGACCATTCTCCTGGTCACTCTCTTAGGGGATATTGTTCTGCTGTGAAACAATCGGGAGTTTCGGGATTTAGTGGTCATCCATGATAAGGGGGCCAGAATTGCGGGTTCCGGGTGTATCGTCGCCCACCCGGAAATAACTACAGTAAGCAGAGTTTCCCGTGGGGAATTCGATTGAATCCGGTGGCGGATTACCAGTGTACCGAAGCGGCTATCAGGACCGCATGCCATTGCACGGGGTTGCGGCAGTCCGTTGTATCCAGCAATTTGGGGTAAGCCCGGCACGTCGATTACATATAAACGACGTGCCAGGTCGCATAAAGACAAAGAAAACTCTTGCCAACTATAGATAACTCGACCAGCTGCCACTCAATGGCTTGCTCGTCGGAGAGTTGCACGATGCGGACGGGTACCTCGTCCATCTCCGCAAGGTGGGCGGCACGGAAGCGCCGCGCTCCCGCGACGATCTCATAGCCTTCGCTGTTGGGCCGAACGGTAATGGGCTGGATGAGTCCTTGGCTACGAAGACTTTCGGCAAGCTCGGCCAGCTTCGATTCATCAAAGGTGCGGCGTGGGTTGGTGGTGGACTCGTGAATGCTGGATAGGGCGAGGGTCTGAAATCCTGCGGTGTGCTTTTTGGTCGTCATGGTCGTTGCTCCTCGTTTTGGTCTTGGTCGTCGGCATTTCAACCAAATGCCGAACGCCACCTGGCGAAGGCGGGGGGTAGCAAGGGCAAGCTGAGGGGTATCCCCACCCTTGTAACGGAGCAGGGCGGAGTGGAAAGGGCGAAGCGAAGCGGAGGTCTGCACAAGCGCAGCGCGGAAGATTGGGGAAGCGGCTTGCGGGCGCGTGGGGGCTGGCCCCCTAGCTGGTCTGGGGGTCGGCGTTGCGGGCAGGAACAGGCCCGCAGTGGTGGGTGGTGGATGACGGCAAAGCCGGCAGGAACCAGGGAGGAGACTTCCTCCCTTTGAATCGGCCTGAAGAAAAAGATGCTGTTCCGCCGGCTGGATCGCTGATCGTTAGTCTGACCAAAGTTTGAGTAGCTTGGATGAGCCAAGGATATGTTAGGAGTCTCTATTGAAATGTACACATCACTATTATATAAAGACATATTGAAGGAAGAGGCGTAGCTATTGTAGTGAAATGTACATTTCTTTTGTGATTTTAGAGCGGATGAACCGGCGCGCACATGGTTTCGGAGAGAACAGCAATGACTATTGAAGAAGTTCTGGTCAAGGAATATGGTCCACTCCTCAGTCTGGCTGAGTTGGCGATGATTCTCGATCGCTCTCCGGATGGACTTCGGATCAGCCTCAAATCGTCAAGCGAGTGGGTTAGGCGAATTAACGCTGCTCGTTTACGGCTCGGTCGTCGGGTCTATTTTCGTACTTCAGAGATTGCAAACGTACTGGACGCGCGGTGACGTCGAAGAGTGTCCTCTGATCTGACAAGCATTCAGTACATACTTCGGCAAATAGAACGGGGAGACCGACCGTCGCTGGAAGTTGACCGCCGATTCGAGAAGGGCACCGCTGAGTCGGAAGGGAGACAACATCCTGGACAGCTCTTTGAGGAACAGAGTACGTCGAAAGAGCCCGCTGGTAACCAGCGAAGACGGGATGCTGAGGCAATTCTCTCGTTGACGCAGGCTATCTACTCCGAATGCGCCGTCGATGCAGACGCGCTCGGGTTTATGGCGAAGATGCTTGTTCAGACCACTCTCCCTCACCGGGCTCAGCCCGGAAAGCAATACACCCGTAGCGATGGGGACGTGACGCTCTCGATCACCGATCTCGCGGGAGCAGGCTTGCCATATGGCGCGTACCCGCGCCTGATTCTCGTTTGGATGACGACCGAAGCTCTACGAACCGGCGAACGCAAGCTGGAGCTTGGACGTTCGTTGTCCAGCTTCATGGGGCAACTCGGTTTGCAGTGTACGGGGGGCCACTGGGGAACGATTCCGCGGTTTAGAGGGCAGATGGAACGGCTATTCGGTGCTGCGATCTCCACACGATGGAGACGGGACCAAGACGGTCAAAGCCACGCGGGAGGCTCGAATCTCCTGTTGGCGGAGGAATTCGAGCTATGGTGGACTCCGCAGAGGCTGCCGCAAGCGAATCTTGGGCAGTCGAGTGTCACGCTTTCCCAAAGATTCTTTGAACAGCTTGTCGAGGCTCCAGTCCCACTCGACTTGAGAGCAATCAAAGCTCTAAAGAGGTCGCCCTTATCACTCGATCTGTATGCGTGGGCGACCAGGCGCGTCAGCTATCTGAAAAGGCCGCTGCGCATTTCATGGGCATCCTTCCAGTTGAGTTTCGGGGCCGGCTATGCTGAAACGCCGCAAGGAAGGTCTCGGTTCCGGGCGAAACGCTATTGAAGCATTAGGCAGAGTGAAAGTTGTTTATCCGCAGTTGAAAATCGAGATTCAGCGAGATGGAGTCCTGCTGTATCCGTCGCTGACTCACATTCCTAAAGTACCCCTCGCGTAGGCATAGCGGTTCAGTTCACCTTTCCCCGTCAGGGGCGGAGGTTCTCGGAATCGCTGCGGTATTCGCCGAGCCCTTTGACGCCTCAGCGGGAATTCCACTGTTGACCCCTGACCTACTAGAGGCTAGTAACTATAGGAGTCAATACAGGGATATAGGAGACGACGTAAGGCTTTGATCGGCAAGGAATTACGGAAATTTTCTACCCCAATTATGCGTAAATGATACCCCCGTTATGCGTGTTTGATCGGCTTCGATACCCCGCTTATGCGTGAATCCATACCCTCGATATGCGTGGAAATCTACCAAATTCCACGGGCTATGGGCTGTGGATGACTTTCGTCTTTTATTCGCCTATGCTGGTCTCATGTTCCCGGGACCAGAAAGCTCGAAGCGCGTCGTGGTCCAGTGCAAGGGCTGTCGAGAGAACATCCCGGCGCCGGTGGAGTCTGTGCCAGCCCAGCCCATCGCGGCCAAGTGTCCGCTCTGTGGTGCGCATAGGCGCTACCTGCCATCAGAGGTGTTCCTGGGCCGGCTCTCCCACCTGATGATCCGGAAGCCGGTGCGCACGGCAGATGGGCGGGTGGGGTGATGACACCTCGGTTTAAGGGAAAACCCAACTTCGACCTCTCTCAGCCCTGCCCAATGTGCGGGTACAAGATTCAGCCGAACGAACTGGTGCGTCTCGCGTCGCATGTAATCAAGTGCCCAAAGTGTGGCGATGCATTCAACGAGATGGGCAATAGGAAGCCACTGAGCACGTCCTGGCCAAATCTCCACGCGAGCGAGATCAAGGCAGAGATTAACGTCATCGTGGACTCGATGCCAACAACAACGCAGGTACACGTCGACGCGCCGATACCGGAAGGTAGATGTTCAACCCCTGGGTCGTCTGTGCAGGCCTCGATGAAGTTGTGCAGGTGGGGTTTGTAGAGGCCCAGCGTTTTTATTGCTGCCATCACGTTCTCCCCTCATAGTTGGCAGTGTAGCGGAGAACGGAGAGCATACCGACGGAAGACTTGTGATCGCATAACCGTTCTTGACAGCCGACGAGATCGAGCCGACGAGCACATATCATTTTCCAATTAGCGAACCGAAATGATTTGCGAGATGCGATCCCTCAGATGGATCGCTTCTGCGACCGAACGGGAACAGAGTTCCATCAGGATGTGGAGGAAGGCCTCCCGCAAAGAGGGATTTGCCGTAATATCGCCTGGGATGTACTTCCATCCAGCGACCAGAGCGGATGTAAGATTTTGCGCTAGTCTCTCTCGCTCCCAGTCGTCATCCCGAGAGGAGCTCACGACCTGACTCAGCCGCCGGATGCCCTGGGGCAGCAACACTCGTCCGGACTCTGTACTCAGAAAATTAGCAAACCAGGCCGCCACGCGACCGTACTTCAACCACTGATCGGCCCATTTCTCGAAGGTCGGCGCCATCGCCTTCACCAGGTCCATGTATTCCTTGCGGCCGAGAACTTGCACGGCTTCGGTGCGCAAACCCATCAGATCGACGGCCAGACTTTCGGCGTGAAACCAGATGCCCCGTTTTCTCCCCACCCACGCCTGAAGCGAAAAGGTGTAGTCGACCATGCCGCGCCAGATCTCGGCGAAGAGCTCATGGTCAGCCATCCTCGGGAGAGCGTTCATGATCCATGCCTCAAGGAAATCCCGAGTCCAATGGTCAGCTGCCGGGCCTCGTCGCAGCACCGGCTCATAGAACGGCCCCGCCTGCTCCAGCGATGCGACCGTGGCGAGCAGTTCGGCCGCCAACGCCAACACCCATCGATCGAACGCGTAGGGGGTTCCGCCTACCTCCCGCCCCTCGTCGTCGCCCTCCAGAACGGGGAGGGTGGTCATCTCAAGATCGAAAAGCTGACGGATGTATTCCACGGCGCGCCTCCGGTCCGATGGCTCGCCAGAAGTCAACTCGAACGACAGGAAACAGAAGCCGGCCTCCATCACTTCGTAATCGATCTGGGCCATCTCGCGGTCTGCATCCCGATTCCGATCGTTCTTCTTGAAGGCTTTTCGCTGCTTTTCCCACTGCCTTCTTGCGATTTCTGAGGGGTCTCGCCGGCCGATCCGTTCAACGAGGCGCGCCCCCAGGGTTGCTGCCATCTGAACCGTAACCGGACGGCGCCTGAGTCTGCCGCCGATGAAGCGAGCATAGAGAGCGGCCCTGTATCCGGGGAGAACAGGTCTCTGAACGTAGCGCCCGGTTTGACTTACCGCGGCCTGCCTTAGAGCGGACCACAGAAGCACGACGGAGATGAGTTCATCAAAGGTTTCGCCGAGTCCTTCTCGGCAAAGGTACGCTCGAGCCATCGACAGACGCGTCGAGCCGCGGATTCCGGACCTTCGTGCTCTTCATTGGGGAGGTCCTCGAGGCTCCTCAATACCTCGAAACACCAGCGCTCGGCGTCTTCATGGCACGAAAGCCATTCACGATGAAAGATGAATAGCACTGCGAGCCCGCCGGCGATCGATTGAAGCTGAGTCCGCGTCTCGGTTTTGCTCAAGTCCGGATACTCAGGCTGCTGGATTCGCTGCAACTGCCGAAAAAACTCCGGCACCTTGTCCTCGGCCAGACTCACCCCACTGCCGAGGATCTGGCGGGCCTGGAGTGCCATGCCATTCGAGAGCAGCCGGAATTCAGCCCCTGCCTGGGACGCCCGCCTCTTCTGCTCGACTTCTTCCGGCAGAGAGGGGCTTATCTCGATCATATTGTCCGGCCTGGGCGTCAGCACGTAGGTCTCTGGCTTGAACCGGGAGAGAAACAACTCGAGCTCTTCCTTCTCCTCATCGTTCGACACCTTCACCGTTCTTTCCCATTCAGCGGCGGATTCTTTGAGATACGCCTGGGTGTCAGTGTTCTCCATAAGGAGTCTTGGTACCAGATTGATGAGGAGGTCACGCCGGTGAGGCATCCGGTTCCACTGAATAGCGAGCTGGATCTCCTGTTGCGGCCGCCCCGCAAATCCGATCTTCCAGGGTTCGTAGTTTTCACTCAATGCTGCGTGACGCTGAAACGCATAGATGTGGAAGTTTCCCAACAACGGTCGCAAGCATCCATGAAACAACGGAGGGTAATAGAGTCCGACCGATACCAGGACGCCCGCGAATGCCAGCGAGGTAGCATTGTCGAAGATGTATTGGACATGGCTATCGATCTCATGGCCAGTAACGATTTCTTCGTACAACCACTTCTCAAGAGCCATGAGAGCGCACACCAGCACGTCGTCGTGCAAGCGTCCGCTTCTATGAAGAGTGTAGATTTGGCCATTACCGAACCATAAGACTGTCCGCTCCTTCACGGTGAACTTGAGAGCGTAGTGCTCCCGTTGTTCCTTTGGGAGGCGGTCGAGCCCCTGAGCTTTCAGCCCTTGCTCCGTCACGATATTCGACAGCTTCACGATCGCCTCCAGAGCGGCCTGAGGCGACTGCTGAAGGAAGGTGTGGAAGGGCCCTTTGAAGTAAATCGGTGGAAAGCCGTTGTGCCACCATTCAAGTCCAAAGGAAGGAATCGGCCCTTCCTGATCGCGGTGACTTGGGTCCTCAAAGCAGACCGCCAAGAGAATCTCCTTGGCCGCTTCGGGGCGGAGTGCCATGAGTCCCGTCAGGCCGCCCCAGTCCATCACCGCCTTACGGAACCCCTCCGGGATGCGGCGCTGCGGACCATCCGGCAAAGGCGCCCGTCCGCGGCTGGGAAAGTAAGTACCGCCAGGCAATGCCATCATAGAGGCCCTGTGCTGCTCGTATTCCTTTGGGTGCTCTTTCCTCCAGCGCTCTTGGCGCGCCGCTGCCTCTTCTTCCTCATGTTCGCGGCGTTCGACGGCATGCTCCGGCTCTGGTCTGCGCGCGGCGATCTCAAGGGCCACTTGAGCGACGCCGCCTGGATCCTCGGTGGCCCCAAGGAGCATCGCCTCGTAAATCACCTTCTGGTCCCCGAGATGCGGCCATGCCGCCACCTGATCCTGGAGTTCACGAGCCAACACGAGCGCAACATAGGCCGCGTGCTTTCTTCCTGGCATCTCAGCGGGCATAATCCTCAGATAGAGCGCGCACACCTCGGCGCCTTTTTGCAAGGCGACTTTTGCCACATCCTGCGAATGGGCCGCGAAAATCGCAAGGGGCGGAATCCAATACAGCGGCATTGGAATGCGGAACCAGGACTCCGATGCCTCCAGGTTTTCCTCTGTTACCAGAGACTGAAAGCGCGGATCCGGGAATGAAGCCACGAACAGCAGTCGGTCCATCAGCCGATTGAGGAGTTTGCCCTTATCGGCGATGAGATCCGGCCATGCAGCCTCCAGCAGCGGCATTGGGTCGGCCGCAAAGATCAGCGCCTCCAAAAACAGATCCTTGGCCACCCTCGATTCCGCATCGATGGCATCGAGATCAGCCATCGCCTTGTGCCAGTCGGCTAAATCTGCCTTCCCTTCGAGCAAGGATTGAGCGTAAAGCCGAATCGCACGATTCCAACGTGGGATCCGGACGAGCGATCTGATTGCAGAAATCGCATCGCCGTCCAGAGTCGACAACGCCCGGAATCTTGCCCAGTCACCAATCAGGTCGTGCGTGAACCGCACGGATGGCAAGGTGATTCTGACCAGGTCTTCGTTAGAGAGATCCTGAAGGAGGTCAAGGAGTTGGACATCCTTGATGGCATCGACGCTCACTGCGCCGCTTAGCTTTTCTCCCTCGTGTCGGCCCAGTTCGCGAAGCAGGCGGTCGCGTTGAAGCATGCGATTCGTCCCGATCCAATGCTCCCAAATCAGGTTGATGAGGCCGGTTTCGCCGATCCGCTTACCCGGATCATCTGACAAGCTCCGCACCACGTTGGTTCTCAGGACCCAATCAAGCACCATGAGATTGCGAAGTATTTGCTGTAGCTCCGTGCGTAGCAGCAGCCTGCCGATTCCTGGGACACTCTGAACCGCACTCCGGATCGCCGAGATACTTGGCAATTCAAGATCCTGCTTGACGGAGTTCGTGATGCCGAGTTCCAGGAGAATGCGCTGCGCGTTCTCCCATGACTGAAGGTGACCGGAAATTACGACCTTCCATCCGGCAAAGCCGACTGTACGAAGGGCGCGGAGCAATTCAATGGCTCGGGACAGGGCCTCGCCTTCGAACTTCTCCAAGGCATCGAGGACCACGAGAGACGAGGCGAGAGACGAGGAGCGGATCAGGTCCGGCAACGTATGCAGGAGGCCATTGCTCATTGCGAGCTCGTTTTGGCTGGCCTTCGACAGTTGGGCAGGCGTCAACCAGATCACATGGCCGAACCTTCCAGGTTCCCGGACCAGGTGCGCAACGAGAGCCGATTTCCCAGAGCCGGATTCGCCAGCCACAAAGGTGATGTCGTGCTCTCCTACACTCTTCAGAAGAGAGGCGAGTTCGGCACCTCGATCCAGACGAAGATTCTCACCGAGGACGAACCGCACGTTCCCCAGGTTTTCTCCCGTAATCGCGTCGAGTCGCGCCCAATCCGCCCTGAAGTCCGGGTAATCCACCAGGTCGAAGGTGCCGCGGAGCAGTTGTAGCAGCTTTGGGACATCAAAGTATCCGCCGGTGCCCCGATTGTCTGCCGCAAGCTGACATAGCACCTTCCATAACTTTGTGCCCTCCTCGACGGTGCCCGCAGAGACCAAGAGCGCGCACTGATTGATGTAGCGCCCTTCCTCTTGATTCTTGTTGAACTTCAGCACATGAAGTTGCGTGGCAAGACGCACGGTGGATTCGCGCCCTGCCTGGTCGGGATTCTCGGCGGGATAGAGACTCGAGAACAGCCTCTTCTTTGCCGCGGAGATCTGTCGCCTTCCATCGATCCTCCGCAGGAAACGCTCCGGCGTCGTGTCCGCAGCCTCCTGTCTCAACTCCTCCCAGTCATGCAGGGGGCCATCCTCGACTCTCCCAGTCACCAGGCCGAGCAGCTCAGAGCTTGGGTCGAAGCTGGCGCCTCGTTCTCCCTTCCACTCCGCCCAGAGATCGTCTACGAGTGGTGCTTTGAACCCTCTTCCAGAAAACTGCCGATTGCTCTTGACCGAGACGGACCAGCGCCAATCGCTACCACTGTTGCGGAGCACTAGGTGAAGATCATCGAGACTCCTGCCCGATTCCTTGGTTTCGAAATGAAGTTCAGCGATGAACCCCAGCTTAGGTTCCAGAGGGAAGGCGCGTGCCAGCATCTGTACGAGGAACCCGGCGGCCACCTTGTCAGCGAAGGTGTAGCCTTTTCCGCCCGTTGCAGCCGTAGATGAACTGCCTCTCGACATCTTGCTTTTCCCGTTAGTGAAATCTCTTGGCATGCGTCAGCCCCGTAATCGGCATGAAAGCGGGGTGTAACATGATTGTGCTCCCAGCCCCGGTTCGACCGTCTAATTTCTTCCGTTGTTTGTGTGAACCGAGAACCACGAAGTCGCGGAACTTCTGTTTCCTTCTAAGTATCGGTTTTATCATCGCCTTGAATGATCATTCGTGGCTTCATCGACGAGAGTTATTCCGGGAACCAGAAGAGCGGACTTTTTACGTTGACTTGCGTGTTCGTCCGGCAATCAACCCTAGTCTGGTTCGAATGGGGCTGGCAGAAGGTGATTGACAAGGCAAACGCAAAGTTGCGTGAACAGGGACGTCCAGCGATCAAGCGGTTTCATGCGACCGAGCTCAATGGCGGAACGGGCGAGTTCGAAGGCTGGACTCAGGAGGAGCGGATCGAGCTGGCTAAGAGTTTGATTCAAGTCATTCGATATCACATCAGTTCGCATATGGCTCTGACCATGGACCTCACCGATTTGCAGGCTGTATGGCCGGACCACGGGGATGACCCTATATCGCTCGCTTTCAATGTGATGATGAAACTGTTCATGCTAGAGATCGGTGAGATTCTTGAAACCGAAGGAATGAATGAGAAGATCGATTTCGTGATCGAGCGAGGTCCGGGTTCCGAACCGATGCTATCGGCGTTTGACCAACTGATGACCGAGGAACAATTCAAATACAGAGAAAGGTTTGAGTCCGTCCGCGAAGGGAGCTGGGAGTCTGATGTGCTCCTACAGGTTGCTGATCTTTTCAGCTATGAAGCCTACAAAGACGCACAACGGCGTGAGCAGCACAAAGAGAAACCACGGAAGAGCATGCAAGCTCTGCTGGAACTCGATTCAGTAGGCATCAGGACCCGACAGCTGCCAAGAGAAGCGATTGCTGAAGTCAAGCGATTACACGATGAACGGCGCTCTGAGAAAAGCAACCCCAAACAGCAAGTAGCCAAACCCGAAACGCCATAGTAAAAAAATAATTTCTGAGCACGCGACGACTGCAACGTTTAGGCGAACGCATTAGAACCTCGCGGTGGGCCTTTGCACCCAGGACAACCGGCCGGGCATTCGGACTATGTTATCAACCTTCAGCGAACATCTTTTGACCTATGTCCTCGCCGTGAAACATCCGGCCCTGGGCGGTATTAGGCACCGCGACCGGCATCCATTTCGGGCCATTGCATGTCTGGCAAGGCTGGGTTCCCACCGAAGCGCTGTTCGCCCCCCACGCCAGGCCTTCTCAGTAGCTCGGGTTGTATTAGCGTTCATGATCCATCAACATACCGACGGCTGCAGAAGCACGGGAACGCGGGGCAGAAGCCCCGAATTTTGAATTCCACCCCGATGGAGCAGCTTACTGGGTCTACTCCCCTCCGGGTGAGCACACTTGCTAAAATGGTTTTGGCCCGAAATCTTGGGGTCAGTTAAGGGTCAACTTGCAGAAACTTTGGATTCTGGCCAGTCTTTTGGGTGCCGCCCGATGACGCTAAGTGGTTTAAAATCCGTTGATCAGCAAATTCGACCCCCACTAGCCGCCCCAATCGAAGCAGTTCCATCTTCCAAAGGCGGAGATAAGGCCAGGTGGAAGACGCCGACGTGACCACCCCATCATCTTCCAGACGGGCCCCTACCAACTGTGCTTGGCTCGGCTGCTCCGGCTGGGCTTATCCGACCTGGAAACCGGAATTCTACCCGCCCAAAACGACGGCTAAGAAAATGCTGGCAGTACTACGCGACGGTAGCTTAACTCCGTCGAGGTGAACTACACGTTCCGCCATTTGCCCTCTCGGCCACCGTCGAGGGGTGGTTGGCGCAGACCGGGGCGGATTTTCGCTTCTCCTTCAAAGCGCCGCAACGCATCACTCATATCAAGCGGCTGAAAGAGTGCAGCGACGCGCTCACTGCCTTTTACTCAGCACTGCTACCCGTCATCCGGGCCGGGCGCATGGGCGTGGTTCTGTTCCAGTTGCCTCCGAATCTCAAAGCGGACCCGGAGAGGCTTGCAAACTTCCTCAAAGAGGCCGCGCCCGAGAGCACGGCCGCACTGCGCGTCGCTTTTGAATTTCGCCACGCTTCGTGGTTCTCGAGCGAGATCTTCGATCTGCTCCGGCAGCATCAAGCCGCGCTTTGCGTAGCCGAGAGCGACGAGCTTGCAAACACCGGACGTGATCACCGCCCCATTCC
>CAVQEO010000029.1:0-65158 GCA_963711525.1 uncultured Acidobacteriaceae bacterium
GCAGAGCCAGCGCGAAGGCGTTGTCTCGCTCACCCCCATCAAGACCACCGTCAGGCAAAGCAGCGCCAGCCACAGGTATTCAGCATGGCTACAAGCGATAATGTCCTCTACTCGTTCAGTTACGATATTGCTCGCAGCCATGCTGAATACCTGTGGCTGGCGCTGCTCTGCCTGACGGTGGCCTTGATGGGGGTGAGCGAGACGCCTTCGCGCTGGCTCTGCTTCCGTATTCCGTGTTTTATGTACTGACCCTGTGGGCGAGCCGGATGTTCATGGCGGCGACGGTCGAGTTCATTTTGCGCTTTACGGGGAGTGGCTACCGGAAGCTTGCGCGCGTTTTTCAGATATTTGTTTTGGTGTTGCCGGTTCTGGCGCTGGTTCACCTGCAGCAGATCTTCGAGTATCTGTCTGTTTCGGCCGAGATCGCATTCAGCGTGCTGGTGACGGTGCTGCTGTTCCAGGCATGGCGGAAGGGCAGGCCGGATGCGGGCGTGATGCTGGTGCCCTTTTCTCTGGCTTCGACAGCGGACTCGCTGGACACGGTGCTGGATTACGCGGTGAGCAAACACTGGATTGCGGAGCGGTTTGCGATTCACAACTTTCGCATCGGGCCCATCGAGTTTCCGCTGAGCATCGTCAGCTACACGGTTTTTCTGGCGAGTTTGCTGGCGGTGATTTTTTATCGGTTCATTCATGTGAGCCAGGAGGAGCAGCGCTCGGCGGCGGAGATTGAAGCTGCGCGCAGTGTGCAGGCCATGCTGATTCCGACCAAGCTGCCATCGAACCACAACTTCATGCTGGAGAGCGCGTATCTGCCGGTGAACGGCGTGGGCGGAGATTTTTTCCAGGTGCTGCCGCTGAAAGACGATTCGATGCTGATCGTGGTGGGCGACGTGAGCGGCAAGGGGCTGCAGGCGGCGATGAACGCGAGCACGCTGGTGGGTGCGCTGCGCAACGAGCTGTCGCACGATCCGGCGACGATGCTGAATAACCTGAATAATGTACTTGGTGCGGAGCCACGCCGCTGCCGGGCGCCGGAACTGGAAAGACGGTGATCAGCTTCGCTACATGTGTGTGCGCGCGGGTTTATCCTGACGGGACCATGACGATTTCGAATGCCGGCCACCTGAACCCTTACCGCGATGGGCGCGAGATGGAGCTGGCGGCCGATCTGCCGCTGGGAGTGATTCCGGATATGCAATATGAGCAGGCGACGTTTCAACTGAACGTGGGCGACCGGCTGATCTTTCTGTCCGATGGCGTGGTGGAGGCTTCGAATGCGCAGGGCGAGCTGTTCGGCTTTGAGCGCACGCAGCAGGTGAGCAACGAATCGGCGCGCTACATTGCGCAGACGGCGAAGCGTTTGGGCAGACGGACGACATTACTGTCGTGTCGATGTACTTTGCGGCGAAGACGGTGCAGCGGGCGACGCTGGTTGCTCCGTTGGAGGCTTAACCCCGCTCGGTCCGGACTAGCCGCTTCAATGGCTTCAGCAGCTGCCAGCGCCGGCCGCGAGTGGATGACCTGCGTATCGTACATAATCTCCGTCCACCACCATCCACAAAAGCTGACGAGAGTCACCACGGCAGCCAGTACGCACGTGCGCACATAGGGCCTGATTTGGTCGGCTTTGAAAACGATGAAGAGGCCAAGTGTACCGAGCAGCATGAATACGAGTTCGGTAAGCGGCGGATGGCTGTAGAAGCGGTCGGTTGGGCTGGTAAGAATCTGCCAGGTCCGAAGGTGGCCGTAAAACGACCAGGCACCGAAGAGAACCACGAGTGCCGGGGGCAGATAAGGCACGAACTTGAGGATGCCGTGTCCGGCCCAGCGCACCTTCCAGTTTCCGCAGATGCCGAAGGCGCAGACGGCGCAGAGAATAAAGCCATTAAATGTGGCTCCGCGGAGCACGCTGATCTGGTCGAAATACTCCTTGAGCCGGTTGACCTTGTCTTGCCCTTCCAGGAGCAGCAGACCCTCCTGGAGGCGAAACATCTCTTCGACACGGTTCGGGAAGTCAGCCATTTGATTTCTGTCGTAGCGGTCGCGTTCGGCGGGTGAGGCATCGAAGCCGGCCCTCGCTGCTTGCATGACTTTCGAGTACGGGACGCTGATCGTGTTCTGGCCTTTGGTCATGGTATACAGGCCGTCGTCGCGGGGATTGGATGTAAGGTATTCCTCTTCTGCTTGCGAGGATTCCGATTTTGGATGTGCTGCAATTTTGGGGACAGGGATCGAGTTGGGGCAAAGCACGAAAGTCACTGTGGAACCCGAGGTTGGTGAGAGCTTCGGTTCGACGCTGAAGGGCAGATACAAGTCCCGGATGAGATGGCCCTTGCAGTAAGTGTCCATGTAGACGGCATCGCGGATCAGATGCTCAGTGGGGACGCCGCGCCACAGCTCATCGTTGAAGAAGTTGCGCGAGATGCGGGTGATAGCCGATCCGAACGCATAACCGAAGGCGACGACGATGGCCAATTTCAATGCGCTTTCCGCTGTGTCGGGCAGAACGGAGAGGTAGAAGTTGAGGCTCGACTCCTCATCGGCCGGGAACATCCGGCGGAGGATGGCTAGCCAGGGAAGCGCCAGGGCAGCAACGACGAGGATTTCAAAGGCGAATTTGAGCGCGTCGAGCACGGGAAATGAGTGTACCGCAAAGTTGAATGAGCGGAAGGCGATTTTTGCGGAATGAACGTCGGAAGCGCGGAGGGAAGACTTAGGCGCTGCGGACGTGGCCGCGGCCATTGGACTTGGCGAGGTACATGCGCGTGTCGGCAGAGCGGATGATGGCGTGAACGGTGATGCCGTCGGCGGGAGCAGTGGCCAGGCCGACGCTGGCGCTGACGCTGAGCTTGAGGCCGGATCGAACCTGGAACCGGGTTTCCATCAGCTCGGTGAGAATCCTTGTGGAGTGGGCCCGGGCTGCCTGAACGCCGGTCTCGGGCATGAGGATCACGAACTCGTCCCCGCCGTAGCGGAAACAGGGATTGCGCGGGCCGCTCAGCTCCTGCAGGCGGCGCCCGGTGTGGGCGAGCAACTCGCTGCCGACCAGGTGGCCGTGCAGATCGTTCACGAGCTTGAAGCTGTCCAGGTCGAGAAAGGCCAGGCTCACGGGCAGCCCGTCGTCGGCGCAGCGCTCGAGTTCGCGGCCGAGGACGTTGTAGAGATGGCGCGTGTTGTAGAGGCCGGTGCAGTCATCGGTGATGCTCAACTGCTGGATGCTGGCCACGTCGTGGGCGTTCTCAATGGCGATGGCGGCGTGGTCGGCGAGGATGTGCAGGAAGGCGATGGCGTAGTCGGTGAGGCCGTCGGCGCGGGGATTGAAAATTTCGATGACGCCGTGGGTTCCCTTGCGGCCGCGCAGGGGAATGGCGATGACCGAGCGGACCTTCTTGAGACTATCGGGCCGATTGTCGTCGATGTTCTGATTGACGGAAGGATCTTCGGAAAGGGCGGATCCTGCTCCGACTCGGGGATGATGAGCGTCTCGCCGTGTTCGGCGACCCAGCCGGCGATGCCCTCGCCGACTTTGACGCGGATTCCGCGCAGCAATTCCTGCTCGCCGCCGGCGGCGATGGCGTAGTAAAGCTCCTGCCTGACTTCGTCCAGCATGAGCAGCGTCCAGAGATCGGCTTCGATGGTGCGCTCCATGTGTTCCAGGATGGTGCGCAGGATGGTGTCCAGATCGAAGCTCGAAGTAAGAGAACGCGTCAACTGATGAAAGACAAGCAGATCTGCGAGCGGGATGCGGTTTTCCGTCTCGTTCGTCATTTCCGGGGGCCCAAAGCGGGGGAAGACTTGTGAGCATTCTGACACATTGGGTGGTGAGCGGGAAAGACACGGAGGTTTGTTTCACCCTGGCGAAATAGACGGGGGGATTGAGGAGTTGTGAGGAAAATTGTGGGTGAGATCCATGGTTGGAGAAGAGCGCGATTAGGAAATTTCGCAGCGCCCCTACGGGCCGCACGGCGTTTTTGGGCAAGCTTACCCAGGGTTTCACCCTGGGCTGTTTTCGTGTTCTCCCTACGGGAGACGCGCGCTGCGGCGCTAAGAGAGGCTTCCGAAGTAGAGCACCTAACCGCCGATATGGACCATCGAACGGCTTGGCTTGAGGAAGCCGGGTTCGCCGATGTGGTGGCGAGCTTCCTTGCCCTGCACCGTGCGGAGAATGTAGGCGCGGAGTTCGGCGTCGGATTCGCCGGCGCGCATGCGGCCGTAGAGGTCGTGCTCGACCTGCGAGAAAAGGCAGGTACGGATTTTGCCGTCGGAGGTGAGGCGGACGCGGCTGCACGCGCCGCAAAAGGCAGGTGTGGGTGCGCGAGTAGACCATGCGGCCGACGACACCGAAGAGCAGGCCGGCGAGAATTCCGTGGGAGACCATTTGGACGACTGCGCCCGATAGGCCAATCTGATTCAGGGTCATCAGGCCGAGCAGGATGAAGCCCATGTGGCTGATGCTGGAGTAGCCGATGACGAACTTGAAGTCCTTTTGCACCAGCGCGACCAGCGCGCCGTAGAGGATGCCGATGACCGCGAGCACGGCGAAGACGTCGCGCCAGGAGCCGAGGCCGAGAACGTGGAAGCCCCAGGGGTCGAGGCCGAGGGGGAACATCGTCATGGCAACGCGCAGGCAGCCGTACGCACCCAGTTTCATCACAACGCCGGCGAGCAGCATGGAGGCGGCAGTGGGTGCGGCGACGTGGCCGGTCGGCGCCCAGGTGTGGAAGGGCCAGAGGCCGGCGAGAATCCCAAAGCCAACGAAGACCAGCGGAAACGCCCACATCTGGAAGTGAGGCGAGTAGTGGTATCCCGCGAGGTCGCCGAGGGACATGCTGCGGGAGCCGGAGACTACGTACGCGGCAATCAGGCCGACCAGCACCATGGCGCTGCCGATGAAGGAATAGAGGACCAGTTTCATGGCCGCGTACTCACGGCGCGTCGAACCCCAGATGGCGATCAGGAAGTACTTGGGGATTACTACGATCTCGTAGAAGACGAAGAGCAGGAACAGGTCGAAACTTAGAAACACGCCATAGACAGCGCCAATCAGGATCAGGTAGAAGGCGAAGAACTCTTTGATGCGATGGTCGATGTTCCACGAGAAGAGGACGCCGCAGACGCCGATGACGCCGGTAAGCAGGAGCAAGGTTAAGCTGATGCCGTCGGCCTTGAGGCTGAAGTGGATGCCCATCGAGGAGATCCACGGGTAGTCGACGACGGTGAACATCTCTCCCGAACGATGCTGCAGGAAGGCGGTCAGCGTGATGGCAAAGGTGCCTAGGGTGGTCACAAGCGCGAGGATGCGTACCAGGGCCGCGCTACGACTTGGCAGCAGGAGGAGCGCCAAAGCTCCGAGAAAGGAAATGTAGATCGTCCAAGCAAGCATAATCAGAAGTTCCGCAGATGGATCGCCATCTGTATGGCGGTATGGTTGACGACGCCGAGAATGAGTTGGGGATACAGGCCCAAAACGAACATAAGTCCAATCACGGGCACGAGTGTCAGGCGCTCGCCCAAGGTGAGATCGGGTAGCTGTGCCCACTGCTCCTTGAGTGGGCCGGAGAAGACGCGCTGAATGACTCCGAGGATGAAGATGGCTGTAATCAGCAGGCCGATCACCGAGAGAGAGGTGGCCCAGGTCACGAGCGGGAAGGAGCCTTTGAAGATCAGGAATTCGCCGACGAAGCCGTTCAGTCCGGGCAGGCCGAGCGAAGAGAAGAGCGCGATTCCCATGAGGCCGGTGAAGACTGGGATCACTTTGCGCAGGCCGCCGAAGTCATCCAGGCCGCGGACCCCGCCGGTTCGCTTTTCGAGCATCGCGATAAACCAGAAGAGCGTTGCGGCGGTGAGGCCGTGGTTGAACATCTGCAGGAAGACGCCGTTCATCGCGGCAAACTTTTCCGTGGTGAGCGCTGCATCTCCGCCGGTGAACTTGGCCACTGCGAAGATTGCCAGCAGGCAGTATCCCAGATGATTGATGGAGGAGTAGGCGAAGATGCGCTTGAGGTCTTTCTGGGCGAGCGCGGTGTAGGCGGAGAGAACGACGGTGGCGACCGCGAGCCACAGAAGGATGTTCAGGACCTTCTGCATCTCCGGACTGAAGATGGGCAGCAGGATGCGGAGAAAACCGTAGACGCCCATCTTGGACATCGCACCTGTCAGCAGGATCGTCGTCCCGCTGGGCGCTTCGGAGTAGGTTGAGGGCAGCCAGGTGTGGAAGGGAAACAGCGGAACCTTTAGCGCGAAGCCGAGAAAGGCGCCGAAGAAGATGACCAGAGCGACATGTTCCGGGGTAAGCAGATGCCAGCCGAGCTTTGCGACGACCGCTGGCATCAGAGTGCCGTTTTGCCCCATGGTTGCGAGTTCGGAGAAATCAAATGTGTTGGTCGAAAGAAAGATCGCGAGGAAGGACAGCAGCATCGCCACGCTGCCCACCATGGTGTAGACCAGAAACTGCATCGCGGCCTTGGCGCTGCCGGAGCCGCCCCAAAGTCTGACGAGGAAAAATGCGGGGATCAGGGCTAGTTCCCAGAAGATGAACCAGTGGAAGAAGTTCAATGCCGTGAAGGTACCGACGAGACAGGTCTGAAGCGTGAGAACCAGGGCGAAGTACAGCGGAACGCGCTGCTCGATCTGCCAGGAGGCGAGCATGCCAATGGGCACGACGATCGCGGTGAGCAGCAGCATGAGGAGGCCGAGCCCGTCGATGCCAAGGCGATAGCTTACGTTGAGGGATGGGATCCAGGCGTGCAGTTCCTGGAACTGGAAGCCATCAGCGGCGCTATTGAAGCTGTGCCAGAGAACCAGCGTGATGAGCAGGGAGATTGCGCTGAACACCAGCGCCGTATAGCGTACCAGCGTCTTGTTCTTGCCCAGTGCGAGAACGGCAAGGGCGCCAACCAACGGCACGGCGGTCAGGATCGTGAGCCACGGAAAGGAGTTGATGTCCTGGGTCATATCCGGGCCTTCCATAACAGCACGATGGTGAACACGATGAGCGCGCCTGCGACGATCTTGAGGTAACCCTGCACGCGGCCGGCTTGCAGTCGCGACAGGAGCTGGCCGCTGAACGAGACGCTCTCGCATCCTTCATCAAAGCCGGAGTTCACTACGTGCGTGTCTAAGAAGTTGTCCAAGTGAGCGAATCCAAATACCAGGGAAGTGATTGTCTTGACGGCGCCATTCCAGACCCAGCGGTCGAGCCAATCGGAGATCCTGGAAAGCAGCGTATTGAGGCGGATAAACGTTGCGCCGTATAGTGCGTCGAAGTAGAACGCATGCCCCAGCACGGTGAACGTGGCCGGAGAGAGCTTGCCGAAATTGTCTGGAGCCTCGGCGCTGACGATCGGCTTGCGTCCATAGAAGTACCAGCCCAGGCCGAGGCCGAGAAACACGATGAGTGAGGAGATCAGCATCACCGGCAGAATGCCGCCCTCGCCGAACGCGCCGAAGTTGACGGCCAGGGGCGAGTCCTCAAGGAAGGATTGGAACCAGGGCCACGCCGGCGTTCCAAAAAAGCCGAGCAGCAGGGCGAACACCGAAAGCAGAGCGAGCGGCACAGTCATCACTGCGGGACTCTCATGGATTGCGCCTGAGCCGTGGTGGTGGTCGGCCGCGTGGGCATGCGGGTCAGCGTGCGAGGCGTCCGTGCTCTCCTGGGTAAGGCGCGAGGCTCCGGCAAAGACGTAGAACACCTGCCGCGACATGTAGAACGCAGTGAGCAGGGCGGCGAAGGCTCCCATGTAGTAGGGCAGCTGCGAGATGTTCCAGTGGTGAGCCGCGTGAAGAATCTCGTCCTTGCTCCAGAAGCCGGAGAACAGAGGAAAGCCGCACAGCGCCAGCATTGCGATCGGCGTAGGTCGCGAAGGTAATGGGCATCAGCTTTCTGATTCCGCCCATCTTGCGAATGTCCTGTTCGCCGGAGCAGCCGTGAATGACCGAGCCCGCGCCGAGGAAGAGCAGCGCCTTGAAGAACGCGTGCGTGATGAGGTGGAACATGCCGACCGCAACGCCGCCGACGCCGAGTCCCATCATCATGTAGCCGAGCTGCGAGACAGTCGAGTAGGCCAGGATGCGCTTGATGTCCCACTGCGCGACGGCAACCAGAGATCCGAAGAGTGCCGTGATTGCGCCGATCCAGGTCACAGCCTGCAGCGCGGTGGAGGTTGTGAGCACGCCGGCGACGCCATTGTGCGCACTCATCAGCGGGTAGACCCGGGCGACGAGGAATACGCCGGCCGCGACCATCGTTGCAGCGTGGATCAGTGCGCTGACGGGCGTCGGGCCTTCCATCGCGTCCGGCAGCCATACATGCAGGGGGAACTGGCCGGACTTGCCGATCGCTCCGCAGAAGATCAGCAGAGCGATTCCGGTTGCGACGCAGACGCCCAGTGCGGTGGTCTGCGAGAGCATGTGAGTGATGGCGGTGGGTTCAAGACACCCTGCTCCGTTGTTGTAGAAGAGCAGCGTGCCGGTCTGCGAGTACAGCCAGACGATTCCCAGGAAGAAGGGAAGGTCGCCGATGCGGGTGGTGATGAAGGCTTTCTTGGCGGCTGCCGCGGCGCTTGGCTTGAAGTACCAGAAGCCGATGAGCAGGTAGGACGTGAGGCCGACAATCTCCCAGCACATGAAGAGCAGCAGCAGGCTATTCGAGATGATCACGCCGAGCATCGCTCCGGCGAACAGCGCGAGGAAGCAGAAGAATCGCGTGAAGTTCTCGTCGTGCTCCATGTAGCCGACGCTGAAGATAAAGATCAGCAGGCCGACGAAGGTGACCATCACCAGCATCACGGCGGTCAGCGGGTTGAGTACCCAGCCCAGTGACAGCCAGTCGGTTGCCGAACTGGAACCAGGGGAAGTTGAAGACCTGTTGGGTGGCCTGCCCGCTGCTCCGCAACACGAGCACGTGGGCGAAGGCACATAGGGCAAGCAGGAAGGAGAGGCCCATCGAGCCGATGGCGAGGCCGGCTGCGAGCGCGCGATTCTTCTGCTTCGTGAGGGCGCTGATTCCGGCTGCGAACAGGGGCAGCGCGGGAATCAGCCAGAGATTTCGTACGATCCAGTTCATGTGCTGCTTAGCCCTTCATCGAGTTCAGCTGGTCTAGATTCGTTGTCCTGGAGTGCCGGTAGACGGCAAGGATGATGCTGAGGCCGACGGCAGCCTCTGCCGCGGCAACACTGATGGAGAAGATCGCGAACATGACGCCGGTCAATGCTTCAGGGTGCGGACCGTAACGCCAGAAGGCAATGAAGTTCAGGTTGGCCGCGTTCAGCATCAACTCAATGCCAATCAGGACGAGGATGGCGTTGCGGCGTGTGAGAGCGCCGGCCAGGCCGATGGAAAACAGGAAGGCGGAGAGCAGAAGGTAGCCGGTGAGTGGGCTCATCGTCTCCCCCGAGGCTGATTTCCGCGGTGTTCATCCATCGCGAGGATGCCCGCACCGATCAGCGCGGCGGTGAGCAGCAGGCCGATGACCTCCAGCGGCAGAACAAAGCGATGCATCAGCGCAGAGCCCACCTGGCTGACGGAGCCTTCAGGTGCGGAGGCTGAGGATCGGCTGCGCCGAGGTTCCGGAGACTGTCGCCCAGGCCAGCACCGCAAAGACCAGGACAGCGATCAACGCGCCGGATGCTCGAAAGGAGGAGGCAGTATTCGAGAGCGTCGGAACAGCGCTGCGCGTCATCATGATGACGAACGCCGCCAGAATCGCGACCGCGCCGACGTACACCAGGATCTGCGTGAACCCCACGAACTGGGCGCCCAGCTGCATGTACAACGCCGCTAATCCGACCAGTCCAAGCGACAGTGCCAGGACGCAATGCACGAGATTTTTCAGAGTCATCGCCGCGGCGGTTCCGATGATCGTGATGGCGGCGAGCAGCAAAAAGGAAATTGTCATCTTGAAACGATTCCAACCAGACAAAGGAAGTAGATACAGATGAACATACGGAACCCGACAACCCTGTGATGATTCATCACAGGTCTAACTGGCGAAGCGATACGTGCGTACATGAAACCACTTGTTGCGCCGCAGGCCGCGGCTCAACAGAACACACGACAGGACGATGAGCAAGCCGACAACTCCCCAGCGCGATGAATCCGGCAGGCATAAAGTGCCAGATTCCGGCACCCACGATATTGATCAGCGAGAGCGGCAGCATGAACTTCCAAGCGAAGTTCATCAGCTGGTCCATGCGCAGACGCGGAAGCGTTCCGCGAACCCAGATGAATACGCAGATGAGCGTCAGCAGCTTGCCGAAGAACCAGACGTAGGACGGAATCCAGGTGAGGAACGAGAAGGGAGCTGACCAGCCGCCGAGGAAGAATGTGATGGCCATCGCGCTGGTCGCGAACATGCCGAGATATTCGGCGAGGAAGAATAGCGCAAACTTGAAGCCGGAGTATTCGATGAAATATCCGGCGATGATCTCCGATTCGCCTTCGGGCATATCGAAGGGGCAGCGGTTGGACTCAGCTGTCGCCGCAATCATGAAGATGACGAATCCGGTGATGCCCCACGGCGTGAAGATGTACCAGTGCGGCCAGATGCCGGTATAGCCCGCCTGCATGTTCACGATGGCGACGGTCGAGAGCGAGCCGGCTGCCATGACGGCCACTACGGACGCGAGCACCAGCGGCATCTCGTAGCTGATCATCTGGGCGATGGCGCGCATCGCTCCCAGCAGGGAATACTTGCTGTGGCTGGACCATCCTGCCATGAAGACCGACAGCTCCACCATGGAGCCGATCGCGAAGAAGAACAGCACGCCGGCGTTCAGATCGGCGATGACCATGTTCCTGCCGATGGGCACCACGGCGTAGACCAGGAACGAAGCGATCACCATGACGACAGGGCGCCAGAAAGTGCACCAGCTGGTCGGCGGTGTGCGGGAACGATGTCTTCCTTGGTCAGCGACTTGATGCCGTCGGCCATGGGCTGCAGGATGCCGAACCAGCCGGCGCGATTGGGGCCGTAGCGGTTCTGCATGCGGCCCAGTCCCTTGCGTTCGAGCACGGTCGTGATGGCGAACAGCAGCGGGAAGACAAGGATGACGGGGACAACGGAGAGAATCGCCGAGGTGATGGGTTGCAGCGCGCCCGGCACATAGCCCATCAGCCAGTGCTTGATCACGACAAAGATCTGATCGATCATCTCAGGCATACGTCCGCACCATCCAGCACAAAATATTGATCCCGGTTCTCATTGCACGACCGTTCATTTGGTCTCTCCAGACGCCGTCGCAGCGGCAGGAGCCGGCGTTTCAGCAGGCGGCGCTGGCGTGGACGCTGGGGCAGGCTGCTGCTGCTGCTGCTGCGCTTAGCCGCTGCCACTTCAGCATCTTTCTTTGCCTTGGCTTCCGCGGCCAGCTTTGCCTTCGCGCGCTCCTCGGCGAGGGCTGCATCCACAGCACCAGCTTCGGTGGGATGAATCTTGTTGTAGTACTCGTTCGATTTGGCGAGCTTGTACTTGTCCAGCAACAGGCCGCCAAAGCGATCCTCGGAGCTCATCTCGAACTCCACATCCATCTTGATGGCGTCGAAGGGGCAGACCTCGACGCAGATCTGGCAGCTCATGCAGACCGAGATATCAATGTCGAATTGTGCAGGATAGAACTGCGGTTTCCCCGTCGCGTCCGGCTTCTTGTCCGCGCTCTTGACGATGTAAATGCACTTGGGCGGACATTCCTTCTCGCAGATCTGGCAGGCCACGCAACGCAGTCCGGGCTTCTGGATCGGTGCCGTCGTAGACCAGGAAAGGGAAGTCGCGCGTTGCCTCGATCTGGGGCAGACGCTCTTCAGGAAACTGAACGGTCGTGAGCCGGTCTTTGTTGACGTAACTGCCGAAGAAATTGCGTGCAGTCTCGGCCAGGCCTTTGACTATACCTTCACCTAGCACGGCGAACCCCCTGCGATCTTGAAGATGGCGAGCTGTCGTCTACTGGAGCTCAACGGTCCACCTCGCCCAGAACGATGTCGATGCTGCCCAGGATGATGACGATGTCGGCGACGTTATGTCCGAGGCACATGTCCTCGAGCAGCGTGAGGTTGATCAGACGTGGGCGGACGGACGCGATAGCGATACGGATTCGGCGATCCATCGCTGATCAGGTAGAAGCCAAGCTCGCCCTTCGGGCCCTCGATGCGTCCGTAGGCCTCGCCAGCCTTGGGACGGAAGCCGCGGATCTTGGTGTTCGGGTCCATGATCGGGCCTTCGGGCAGGTCGCGTATCGCCTGCTTGAGGATCTCGATCGACTCGCGCATCTCGAGCACGCGCAGCATGTAGCGGTCGTACACATCGCCGACTTCGCCCAGCGGAACGCTGAAGTTGAAACGCTCGTAGATGCCGTACTTGTCTACCTTGCGAAGGTCGTAGTCGACGCCGGAGGCTCTGGCCATGGGGCCGCTCAGCCCGGCGTTGATGGCCTGCGCCTTGGTCACGATGCCTACGCCCTGGGTGCGCGCCATCAGAATTTCATTCGTCTTCAGCAGGCTTTCAAATTCGTCCAGAAACTTCGGGAAGCCTGCGACAACCTTCTTTGCGCCGTCGAGCCAGCCCGCGGGCAGGTCGCAGCGACAGCCGCCGAAGCGCATGTAGTTGCACATCATGCGTGCGCCGGTCAGCGCTTCAAAGAGGTCCAGAACTTTTTCGCGCTCGCGGAAGGCGTACATCAGCGGTGTTCCGCTGGCGCCCATGTCCTGCAGCAGAAAGCCGATGAGGCCGGCGTGGTTTTGCAGGCGGGTGAGTTCGCCGGTGATGACGCGCAGGTACTCGGCGCGCTCGGGCACCTGGATGCCTGCGAGCTTCTCGACGGCAATGGCGTATGCCCAGTTGTTGGTGATGGAGCAGATGTAGTCCAGCCGGTCGGTGTAGGGCATGCAGCCGAGATAGCTTTCGGTCTCGGCAATCTTCTCGTGGTTGCGATGCAGGTAGCCGAAGACCGGCTTGAGCTTGACCACCTGCTCGCCATCCAGCGTCACGTTCATGCGAAAGACGCCGTGCGTGGAAGGGTGCTGCGGCCCCATGGAGATTTCGAGCAGGTCGCCGGTGAGATGGTCGGTTTCGTCTATGGAGAGGGTGTCGACAGACGTGTCGGTCAGGATGCTCATAGACCTCCCTCCTGTGCGGGGCGATGTGCCTGGGCACGCTTCAAGACTTCGTCGTGGGCTGTCGGCTCGTACTCGTAGTCGTCGGGATCGACGTAATCTCTGCGCATTGGATGATCGACGAAGCCTTCCCACATCAACAGGCGGCGCAGGTCCGGATGTCCGTCGAAGATGATTCCGAAGAGGTCGAAGACTTCGCGCTCCTGGAACTCGGCGCTGCGCCAGATGGGGGTGAGCGAGGGAACGATGGATGCGCTCGGCGCGGTCTTCGGTGCGCATGCGCAGAACTACCGGGCCTTCGCGCTGCTCGACGGAATACAGGTGGTAGACGACTTCGAGGTACCCGCCGGTCTGGGTCTTCACGACCTCATCCACTTCCTTCTCCACGCCGTCGACGAGCTTCTTGACCTTGGTCTTGGTGGAGACTTCTTTGAGCGGCCAGTCGATGCCGGTGACGTTGGAGCAGAAGTCAAAGCGCGGGTTCGCGCCATCGCGCAGGAAAGCTGGCCACGGTAAATCCGTGGTCCACATCCACCAGCAGGGAGTGCTGACCGGAGGGGCTGCCATTGGGAATGATCTCCAACCGGCAACCGGGAACGTTCGCTTCGATTTCGGACTTAATCTCTTCCAGGTTCATTCTTGCCTGCATTCGAAATGTTGAACCAGCGGAACGCTCCAGACTTCGCTGTTGCTTGTCGGAACCAGATCGTGCGCGCCGAACTCCGGCACGATAAACTCACTTGGCTTGTCTGCGTCCAGGTGACGCGGCCTGTCGGGTCCGGTCAGATACTGCGCGTCGATCTTTTTCTGCAACATCATGAAGGCGTCGATCAGCGCTTCGGGGCGGGGCGGGCAGCCGGGAATATAGACGTCCACTGGAATATAGCGGTCGATTCCCTTGAGGACGTTGTAGCCCTGCTTGAAGGGTCCGCCGGATATCGCACATGCTCCCATGGAGATCACGTACTTGGGTTCCGGCATCTGGTTATAGAGTCGAACGACTTGTGGCGCCATCTTCTTGGTTACGGTTCCGGCGACGATCATGAGGTCAGCCTGGCGTGGGGAGGGGCGGAAGACCTCTGCGCCAAAGCGGGCAAGATCGTAGCGCGCCATGGTGGCCGCGATCATCTCGATGGCACAGCAGGCGAGGCCGAAGTTCAACGGCCAAACCGAACTCTTGCGGCCCCAGTTGTAGAGTTCCTGAAGAGACGTTGCAACCACACCTTGCCGTCTCAACTCGCTCTTTAGCTGCTCATCCATTTCCGCAGAACCTTCTCACGTCAGAGTTCAATCGGTTTTTCCGGGCCAAACCGACGCTTTTCTTAGTTTACTCCGCGCTACGGCTAGCTCCAGGACAGCACATTTTTCTGGCAGGCCCAGACCAGGCCCCCCACCAGCAACATCACGAACACCAGCATCTCGATTGCTTCGCCGGGGGTGAAACCACCAAACGCAACCGCGAACGGCAAGAGAAACACGGCCTCTACATCGAAGATAAGAAAGACGATCGCGTAAATGTAGTAGCCGGGCTTGAACTTGATCCAGGAATCGCCGTCGGACTCCAGTCCGCACTCGTAGATGGAGTTCTTGCTGGGACCGGATTTCTGGGGCGAAAACTTCTTTGCCCACAGCCACGCCAGCGCCAGCGGACCGACCGCAAACCCTGCGCCCCCAACCAACAGCACGATAACCGGCAGATAGATATGGCTTGTCATACGTTCTTTCTACAACATATCAGACCCCCGAAAAACACCGTTGTGATAATCATCACAACCGCTGATCGGCCGTAAGCACAGAATGGGATGGTGACGATTGGAGCCTCCCGTTGATCGATCAAACGACAGCAATACCGGTGGATTGAGACAGCAATGAAGACAGCAATTCTTGGACTGGAAACGAAGCGGCTGCGCTGGTCGCTTACCGTCTTGCACAGGTGATCGCCATTTATCCCATCACTCCCTCTTCCACCATGGCCGAGTGGGCCGACCAGTGGAAAGAAGAAGGCCGCAAGAATATCTGGGGCACCGTTCCCCTGATCGCCGAGATGGAGAGCGAGGGCGGAGCCGCCGGCGCCATGCACGGCGCTCTGCAGGCCGGAGCCTTCAGCACTACCTTCACCGCCTCGCAGGGCCTCCTATTAATGATTCCTAACCTGTTCAAGATCGCAGGGGAGCTCACCTCCAACGTCATTCACGTCACCGCGCGCTCGATCGCCACGCATGCGCTCTCGATCTTCGGCGACCACTCGGACGTCATGGCCTGCCGGTCTACGGGTTATGCGATGCTCGCATCGAACTCCGTGCAGGAGGCCGGCGACATGGCGCTCATCTCGCACATCGCGACGCTCGAAGCGCGCATTCCGTTCATGCATTTCTTCGACGGCTTCCGCACATCGCACGAGATCAACAAGGCCTTCGCAATCTCCGACGAGACCATCCGCGCCCTGCTCGACGAGAAGCTTGTCCGCGCTCACCGCGAGCGCGCCCTCACGCCTGACCATCCTATCCTGCGCGGCACCGCGCAGAATCCCGACGTCTTCTTCCAGGCCCGCGAAGCCTGCAATCCGTTCTATCTCGCCTGCCCGACCATCGTGCAGAACGTGATGGACAAGTTCGCGGACCTCACCGGCCGCGCGTACCATCTGTTCGACTACGTTGGCGCCCCCGACGCCGAGCGCGTGATCATCATCATGGGATCGGGCGCGGGCGCGGTTGAAGAAGCCATCAGCCATCTCAACGCGCAGGGAGAGAAGCTTGGCCTGCTGAAGGTCCGGCTCTATCGACCGTTCGCCGCGGAAGCCTTCCTCGCGGCGCTTCCCGCCACGGTCAAATCCATCGCCGTGCTCGACCGCACCAAGGAGCCCGGCGCGCTGGGCGAACCGCTGTACCAGGATGTCGTCACTGCGCTCAGCGAAGATCTTCGCCAGCCCGGCGCCGCGCTTCCTCGAAAACCCGCGCGTTATCGGCGGCCGCTACGGGCTCTCGTCCAAGGAATTCACGCCCGCGATGGTGAAGGGCATCTTCGACGAGCTCAAGAAGCCGCAGCCCAGGAACCACTTCACCATCGGCATCGACGACGACGTCACGCACACCAGCCTCGACTACGATCCAGCCTTCTCCACCGAAGATCCGCGCACCATTCGCGCCCTCTTCTACGGACTTGGCTCGGACGGCACCGTGGGCGCCAACAAGAACTCCATCAAGATCATCGGGTCAGGCACAGACAACTATGTGCAGGGCTACTTCGTGTACGACTCGAAGAAGTCCGGCTCCGTCACGACGTCGCACCTGCGCTTCGGCCCGGAACCCATTCGCTCCACGTACCTCATCACCAAGGCCAACTTCGTCGCCTGCCACAACTTCTCCTTCCTCGAGCGCATGGACATCCTCGCTGCGGCTGCTCCCGGCGCGGTCTTCCTGCTCAACTCGCCGTATGGCCCCGACGAAGTCTGGCAGCACCTGCCGCGCAAGACGCAGGAGACCATTCTTGCGCGCAAGCTGCAGTTCTATGTGATCGACGGCTACAGCGTCGCGCGCGATGCCAATATGGGCAACCGCATTAACACCATCATGCAGACCTGCTTCTTCGCGATCAGCGGCGTGCTGCCACGCGACGAGGCGATCATCCAGATCAAGCAGGCGATCAAGAAGACCTATGGCAAGCGCGGGGATGTGGTGCTACAGAACTACGCGGCCGTCGACGCTGCGCTGGCGCACCTGCATCGCGTCACGCTGCCAGCGCGCGTCAGCGCCACCTTTGATCTCCTCCCCATGTTTCCGCGCGAGGCGCCGAGCTTCGTCACCAATGTGCTCGGCGAGATGGCTGCGGGCCGGGGCGATCTGCTGCCCGTCAGCGCGCTGCCGCCCGGCGGAACGTTCCCCACCGGCACTGCGCACTGGGAAAAGCGCAACATCGCCCACGAGATTCCTATGTGGGACACCGAGCTCTGCATCCAGTGCGGCAAGTGCGTCCTGGTGTGTCCGCATGCGGTCATTCGCGCCAAGGTATTCGCGGCCGAGCGATTGGATGGCGCGCCCGCAACCTTCAAGACCGCAAAGCCCAGATGGCGGGGCATGGAAGATGAGCTCTATACCCTTCAGGTCGCGCCCGAGGACTGCACGGGCTGCCATCTCTGTGTGGAGATCTGCCCAGCGGTCAGCAAGGGCGAGCCAAAACGTAAAGCGCTGCATATGGTCCCGCAGGCTCCGCTGCGCGAGGCTGAGGCGAAGAACTGGAGCTACTTCGAGGCCCTGCCGTCGGTCGATCGCACGCGCCTCTCGCACAACCAGGTCAAGGACGTCCAGCTGCTCGATCCGCTCTTTGAGTTCTCCGGCGCCTGTGCGGGCTGCGGCGAGACGCCCTACATCAAGCTCCTCACCCAGCTCTTCGGCGATCGGCTCTTCATCGCCAACGCTACGGGCTGTTCTTCGATCTATGGTGGAAGCCTTCCGACCACGCCCTACAGCGTCAACAAGAGCGGCCGCGGTCCTACCTGGTCGAACTCTCTGTTCGAGGACAACGCGGAGTTTGGTCTCGGCATTCGTCTCGCGCTTGACCAGCAGAAGGCGTACGCCGAAGCTTTGATCAAACCCATGGCCGGAGTCCTCGGCGATGAACTCGTCACAGCGCTTCTCTCCGCCGACCAAACTACGGAGCCCGCCATCGAAGCCCAACGCGAACGCATCCTGTTGCTGCGGAACAAACTGGCCGGCGTTGACACGCCCCAGGCACGCACGCTGCTCACGGTCGCCGACTCGCTTGCGCGCAAGAGTGTCTGGCTGGTTGGGGGCGATGGCTGGGCCTATGACATCGGCTTCGGTGGTCTCGACCACGTGCTCGGCTCGGGCGAGAACGTTAAGGTCCTCGTGCTCGACACCGAAACCTACTCCAACACCGGCGGTCAGATGTCGAAGTCCACCCCGCGCGGCGCGGTTGCCAAGTTTGCTGCTGGCGGGAAGCTCACGGGCAAGAAAGATCTCGCCATGGAGGCCGTCAGTTATGGATCGGTCTACGTTGCGCGGGTTGCCATGGGCGGCAGCGACGCTCAGACCATCAAAGCCTTCCAGGAGGCCGAAGCTTACAACGGTCCAGCGCTCATCATCGCGTACAGCCACTGCATCGCCCACGGCTACGACCTCGCCCAGGGCATGGAGCAGCAGAAGAAGGCCGTGCTCTCCGGCTACTGGCCGCTGATGCGTTACAACCCCAGTCTGCGCGTGCAGGGTAAGAACCCGTTCCAGCTGGATTCCCGGGCGCCCTCGATTCCGCTGAAAGACTACAGCTATAACGAAGCCCGCTACACCATGCTCGCGCGCAGCCATCCGGACGTCGCCGCCAAGTTACTCGCAGAGGCCCAGGAAGACGTGGATCGCGAGTGGCTTGTGTACTCGGCACGAGCTGCGGTTGCTGGTCACGCGGACCTCAAAGCCATACTCGCAGCCGAACCACAGAAGGCACCTATCTCGACATCCGGTGTTGGCGCAGAATGATAATCGCACCAAAAGTCGGCTATCGCCAGGGCTGTGGGAATGCCTCGCCAATCGACTTAGCAAACAACAACGAAACCACGATGCAGCAAGGGGTTTCGGCTCTTGGGTCACTTAGAAAATGCAACCTGACTGTAACCACCGACTACGCAAAAAGGCTATCAATACTGGGTTTTCGTAACTATGCCGATACCTCGTCCCGTAGCGAGTCGTTACGTGAAAGGTCTACAATTCCGATGACATAACCTTGTTGGCCGCTAACCGGCCGCGAAAGATTTTGCCGGCAACGACGCATGGATTCCCCAAGACATTCTGCACAACGCCCTCGACGCATACACGCATGGAAGGATCTTTAAATGGCTACCAGTAATCTCGAACTTCAGAGTCTCCCCGTTGCAGACTCGACCGCTCCCCCAAAAAGGTGGTGAACGATTTCGCAATCAACGTCGCAACGGTTAATGGTTCTGGCTCACAATCGGCGAACAGCATTCTTCTTCGCAGCATCTTCAACATGGGCGTCCCGGTGTCGGGCAAGAATCTCTTCCCCTCCAACATCGCCGGTCTTCCCACCTGGTATCTCATTCGCGCCAGCCGCGATGGATGGGTCGCGCGCAAGAGCGAGAACGATCTCCTGATCGCCATGAACCCGGAGACGGTTCATGAAGACATTCGCAAGCTCGCGCCAGGCCGCGCCGTCATCTTTGATGAGGTCTTCAACCTGACCGAGCGCCGCGACGACATCATCTATTATCCCGTCCCGTTCGATAGCCTCGTCGCTGCCACCGGCGCGGAGATGAAGGTTCGCAAGCTGATCAAGAACATGGTCTACGTTGGAGTCGCCGCTCAGTTGCTCTCCATCGACCTGAAGGGCCTTGAGAGCATTGTGCGCAAGCAGTTTGCCAAGAAGGCCGCGGTCGCCGACCTCAACTGGAACGCTGTGCAGCTCGGCTACGATTACGCCGCCAACTCGCTCACCAAGCAGGACGGCCTGGTGGTCGAGCCCATGAGCGCCACGCAGGGCAAGATCATCATCGACGGCAACTCTGCCGCGGCCATGGGCGCCATGTTTGCCGGTGTCACGGTAGTGGCGTGGTATCCGATTACGCCTTCCACGAGCGTTGTCGAAGACCTCATCAAGTACATGAAGACTTACCGCGTAGAGAAAGATGGTAAAGCCAGTTTCGCCATCGTCCAGGCGGAAGATGAGCTCGCCGCGATCGGCATGGTGCTCGGCGCAGGCTGGGCCGGCGCCCGTTCCATGACCGCCACCTCCGGCCCCGGCATCTCGCTCATGGCCGAGTTCGCGGGCCTGGGCTACTTCGCCGAGATTCCCGGGGTCATCTTCGACGTGCAGCGCACCGGCCCTTCCACCGGGCTGCCCACTCGCACCGCCCAGGGCGACGTCGCGTTCATCGCGGGGCTGTCCCACGGCGATACCAAGCACGTCATGCTGTTCCCCGGTTCGGTGAAGGAGTGCTTCGAGTTTGGTACCCAGGCCTTCGATCTCGCCGAGACGCTGCAGACTCCGGTCTTCGTTCTCTCGGATCTCGACCTCGGCATGAACAACTGGATGTCCGAGCCGTTCGACTATCCGGAGAAGCCCATCAACCGCGGCAAGGTGCTCAACGCCAAGCAGCTCGAAGAGGCTGGCGGATTCGCGCGTTACAAGGATGTCGACGGCGATGCGATCCCGTACCGTACGCTCCCCGGCACCCCTCACCCCAAGGCGGCGTACTTCACCCGCGGCAGCGGCAAGAACGAGAAGGCTCTCTACACCGAGCGCCCCGAGGACTACGAGTACAACATGCAGCGCCTCGCGCGTAAGTTCGAGACGGCGAAGACCTACGTGCCCAAGCCTGTCCTCGAGGCCGCAGGCAACCACAAGATCGGCATCATCGCGTATGGCACCAGCCACGTCGCGGTGATCGAGAGCCGCGAGCAACTGGAGCGCGAATCGAAGATCGAGACCGACTACCTCCGCGTCCGCGCCTATCCGCTGACCAAGGAAGTCGAAGACTTCGTCGCCAGCCACGAGATCATCTATGTGGTCGAGCAGAACCGCGACGGCCAGCTGCTGAACCTGATGAAGGTCGATCTCGATCCGTCGCTCGCCACCAAGCTGCACTCCGTTGTCTACTTCGGCGGCCTGCCGCTCGACGCACGCACCGTTACCGAGGCCATCGCCTCACACCGATCGCTTCAACTCAAGGAGCAACAAAGTAATCATGGCGACCTCACCTGTTACCCCAACACCCAAGACCAATACCATCGGCCTCGAGATCCTCGACTACCGCGGCGGCAAGTCCACCCTCTGCGCCGGCTGCGGCCACAACGCAATCTCCGAGCGCATCCTCGAAGCCTTCTACGAGATGGGCGTTCAGCCCGAGACGGTCATGAAGATGAGCGGCATTGGCTGCTCCTCCAAATCGCCGGCCTACTTCATGTCGCGCTCGTTCAGCTTCAACTCCGTTCACGGACGCATGCCGTCGGTAGCCACCGGCGCGATCCTCGCCAACAAGACCATGCGCTCCATCGGCATCAGCGGTGATGGCGACACGGCCTCCATCGGCGTTGGCCAGTTCATCCACCTGCTGCGCCGCAATCTTCCGATCATCTACATCATCGAAGACAACGGCGTGTACGGGCTCACCAAGGGCCAGTTCTCCGCGACCGCCGACATCGGCTCGAAGCTGAAGACCGGCGTGGTCAACGACATGCCGCCGATCGACGTCTGCGCACTGGCCATCCAGCTTGGCGCAACGTTCGTCGGCCGCTCGTTCTCGGGCGACAAGAAGCAGCTTTCCGCCATGCTGAAGGCGGCCATCGCGCACAAGGGAACGGTGCTGCTGGACATCATCTCGCCCTGCGTCACCTTCAACGATCACGAGGGCTCTACCAAGAGCTACAAGTACATGAAGGAGCATGATGAGCTGGTCAACGAGACCGGCTTCATCGCGCAGTTCGAGAACATCGACGTCGACTACGATCACGACTCCACCGTCGACGTGCAGCTGCACGATGGCTCGCACCTGCGTCTGCGCAAGATCCATGAGGACTACACGCCCACCAGCAAGACGGGCGCCGTCAACATGCTCATGGAGGCCCACGCACAGGGCGATGTCCTCACCGGCGTCTTCTACATCGACACCGAGGAGCTCGACTTCGCGACGCGCCTCAACATGGTTGACGAACCGCTCGCAACCCTGCCGGAAGATCGCGTTCGCCCCAGCCGCGAGGTCTTCGCGGAACTGATGCGATCGCACTCCTAGAAGCAGCTTCAAAAAAAATGGCTCTGGTCCGAAAGGATCAGGGCCATTTCTTCTTAACCTCAGACCCAGGTGCTAAGCCTTTGCCTGCACTGGCGTTCGATGCCCATGACCGGTGAGCCGCGGAAGAACAATTAGCGTGGCGGCATACAGAACGAAGCTCGCAGCAATTGCGATAAGGTGTCCGTGCCGAACATCCTCTACCAGGATCTTCGCAGCGGTGACAACCAATGCCGCATACGCCAGCCAGACGAGTTCCTGTCTTCGCGCGCGCGAGCCTCCCAACGCCAACCCCAGCGCAACCGCGCACAGTATGAGCGTTTGCAGGAACTCCAGCAGGCCCACGCTGGGCGAGCCGCTCAACGCATGTCCAGAGATCCTGGCCAGCAGGATCATTGCGAACGCTGCCCCAGTCCCGACCGCGATCGCCGCCGACAACAGATTCGGGGTCCACGCCGACCACCCTGGTCTCCTCAGCCGGCCGCCCAGCGCATAGCAAACGGCAGCGCACGCCAGCACGAGCGCGAAGATCCAGCTCGTCTCCACGGGCTGCGGCCCAATCAGCGCGCGGCCATCAAATGCGAGCAGCCCGGAAACAGCCGCAGCCGCGAGCAGAAACGCCGCGGCCTGCGACTCCAGTGCAGGTTGCAGCCGGTGAGCGCCAAGAGCCGTCGCCAACATCGCGGCAAAGCTCATCGCGAGCACAAAACTCATCTGCGGCAAGCTCACATAACATCCCAGGAGGAGAAGCGCCGCGCTCCATGTCGTATATGCACGAAAATTCCGAGCCGCGCTTGAATCGCGGAAGCTCACGAACGCCAGGGCGTATCCGGCAACCGCTATCCCCACGCAAACGAACCCGAAGGCCACTTGGTACTCTGCCGCGCCAAACGTCATGGCAGCATACGCGGCCACGCAAAACGTCACGGCCACCTGCATCATCTCAGCGATCGTGATCTGGCGCGACCTCCAAACGCTCTGCATCGTGAAACTGACGAAATAGAGCAGGAAGGGAATCGACGCCATCGCCACCAGCGTCCCGGCAGCGACGCCACCATATCCTGCCCGCGCACCCTCCGGCAGGGAGTAGATATACAGCAGCGCGGCCACGCCGAGATCGGCGACCACCGCCGCAAGCATTCGTCCATTGAGTGCATGACCAACGCAGGCAGCCACCTCGCTCGCAATGGCAATCGCGAGTATTGCGCTCAGGAACGGCACCAGGTCCTGCGTCGCAATCATCAAGACGAGCGCCGTGAGCAATGAGCTTGTGTAGCTCACCCAGAAGACTGCCGCGAAGCTGGTCCTCCACGTCAACACGAGGGCAGCAAGCGCAAACGCCACTAGCACTGCTCCGCTCATTGCGGGGCTCAGGACCTTGAAGCGCAGGGTCAACTCCCACAGCATCGGCGCGAGAATGAAGGCAGACGTCAGCGCGTATGCGGTACCCGCAAATACGCTTCCACCGCGAACCCGCGCTGCTGCGAGCAGCCATGCGCCGGCATACAGAATGGCAAGCACGACCACCAGCTTCGGAAACGTTCCCGCCTCCACCAGCGCACGCAGCAGGTAGGCTCCCGCCATCCCTAGCAGCGCTTTTCCCAGCACTGGAAATGTTCCGCCGGCAGTTGCTTCGGGAACCGATCGCGCCACGTCCAGCGGCTCGCGCTCGAGCGCAGGTTTTGCCGCTACCTCTACCGAAGTCACCGCGGACGGTTCCAACTGCGCAACCCGCTGCTCCAAAGCGTCCAGTCGCGCATTCAGACGTGCGATCACTTCGGACGAACTATCCATCCCGTACACCTGCGTGGGAAGCGTGCTTCCAGCTGCCTTTATAGCACGGCGGCCGGAGCCTCCAATGCCTTCTCAACCGTTTCGTCCTGCCATGGCGGCAACACCTTCAACAGCACCCACAGGATTCCCAGCGGCAAGCAGTGTCAGAAAGATTGCCATCAGCAGTCCTTCTCGCGTGATCAGGCTCATCTTGTAGGTCGTGTACCCGAGGAAGCTCTTGGAGAACAGCTGGCCGCCGATGACCACGTTCCAGCGCATCGACAGAGACAGCCACCTGCACGAGCAGGCCGGACACCACGTAGATGATCTTCCTGATCGATGCGGGCAGCTTCGTCACCTGGACGATCCCCAGCAGCAACAGCGGCACCACCGTTCCCATGAAGATCTGCAGCACGATCTGCGAGAAGTAAAGCTTGGTATGGACCATGAAGCTGATCGAGCGGAACGACTCGTCGGCCTCATAGATGCGATGAATCAGGTCCAGCATCTCCAGGCTGAAGTCAATGATGAAGATATAGAACAAGTACTTGGCAATCGTGTCGACGCACGGCATGTCGATCGTCAACTTGCGCAGCTTGGTGGTGGCCATGTAGATCAGCATCACCGCTGCGATGCCCGATACCATCGCTGAGAAGATAAACACCACCGGCATCAGCGGCGAGTTCCACCAGGGGTTGGCCTTGATCGAACCAAAGATGAAGCCGACATATCCATGGAGAATGAAGGCGGAAGGAATGCCGATCAGGGTCACGATCCATCCGGCGCGCTCATCGACGGCCAGCGATCCTTCGCTGAGATTGGTCGATCCGAGAGACAGAAACAGATAGAGCACTCGCTTGGCGCCCTTCGTCGATTGCGAGAGCAGGACGATGTCGTGCCGATAGTCCAGCCAGATTTCGAACACCAGCACGGCCATCAGGTACCACAGGTAGACGTAGCCAAACATGGCCATTGCGGAGGTTGCATGCGGGGTAAAGTACATCTCGGACGAGCGTTCCGGATGGCCGAGGTGCAACTGCAATGGCAGCGGCGCGACCAACAGGAAGGCCAGCGCTGTCAGCAGCGCCAGCCGGTAGGTCGGCGCTACCGCCTTCACATTGAAGATGCGCACCAGCGACGCGAGGATGAATGCGCCCGCCACCAGCCCCGTGATGTACGGGTACAGAACGATCAGCACGCTCCAGTACAAGCTGATCTCGTTCGGATACATGTAGCCATCAACACCGTTCATCGCGTTCAACGCCTCCTCATCGCATTGATCTCTTCGGGTTCTACCGCACCGATCCATCGAGGCCGTTGTAGAAGGCCTTTGCTCCCGTCGCCATCTGCGGCTTGAGTACTTGAACAGCGTGGGTCTTCAGGAACTCATGAATCGGATCCTTCGGGTCCTTCAGATCGACGAGCTGCCGTGCGCCGGTCGGACAGTTCTCGCAGCACGCCGTCGTCAGGCCTTTGGTGATGCGGTGATAGCAGAGCGTGCACTTGTCCGCGACCTTCTTCTCGGGATGAATGTAGCGGCAGCCATAGGGGCAAGCCTGCACGCAATAGGCGCAGCCCAGGCAATAGCTCTGGTCGACCAGCACAACACCGTCGGGCGTCACAAACGTTGCGCCCACCGGGCATACCTGGGTGCAGGGCGAGTCTGCGCAGTGGTTGCACATCTTGGGCACGAAGAAATACTTTCCGTTCTCTTCTTCCTTCGCTGCCGGAAATCCTTCCTTGCCGCCGTCGGGCGAGATCACCTCGGGATTCGTCATATCCCAGTCCGTCACGAGGTAGCGCTCGACCCAGGTGCGGAAGTATCCGTCCGGCACGTCGTTTTCCGCCTGGCAGGCGCGCACGCAGTTGCCGCAGCCAATGCACTTTGGGATATCAATCAGCATTCCCCACCAGTGCTCTGGCTTGGAATAGTTGGGCGAGTCCTGGGGCGTCCCGGCAAGCACATACTTCCAGGCGATGGCCGCAGCAGGCAGCATGACTAAAAAATGACGTCGATTGAGATTCACTTTGCGCCTCCGCCTGCCGTTGCCGCAGCATCCTGGATCTTTGGGCTGTGTGGCTGATGGCACGTCTCACACGCAACCCCGCCGGAGTGATCCCCGGCTGCCACCTGGGGGAAGTTCTTCGGCTTGGCCGCACTGGCTGCGTGACAGCGCACGCACAGCAGCGCCGTATCGAGCTTCGCAGGCAGGATCGATCCCGGATCATCCGCATGCTTGGCCTGGGGGCCGTGGCAGGCCTCGCAGTGAACGCCCTTATGCACTCCGGCCGTCTTCATCTCCGCGACGTCGGTGTGGCAGGCTTCGCACGCCGACTGCCCTGCAAAATGCACCGGCCGCGCTGCGATCTCCGCGATCGCCGCTCCGCGATAGTGCCCATACTCCCCGAAGCTCTTCGGCACCACAAAGTGCCGCACCACCAGGAACGCCACGAACGCAATCGCGAACAGGAAGGCGAACCGGAACAGATGACCTGAGTCCTTAAACTGCCTCATCAAGCGACATCCTCTCTACTGGACCATCGCAAAGAATGAGTCGCCAGACGTGAGGCCCGGCAGCCACATTCGATGTGGCTCTATTGATAGGCAGCCGACGTACAAAGATATGTGAGCAGCGTCACATGAGGCGATTAGCGCGCAATGCTACTGTTACTTCACTGGCGGGAGAATCCATCGCATGAGTGCGGCGGTCCATCCCTGTGACCGGTCTCGAAGAACGCCCGCAACTCGTCCACCCTTCACCACGCTGAAGCGGTCGTCGACCACGCAATCGGGATCTCCCGCCAAGCCTTCCACTCAGCCCGCCTAGCGCGGGCCGAACCGAAACGCGAATCCTGTGCTCACCCGAAGATCATTCTGATGGTCGTTGACCGCGTTCGGCAGCTGCGAGTAGATATAGTCCACCTCGACGATGTTCCATTGAAAATGCGGAGTCAGAAAGCGACTCACGCCGCCGCCGGCGCTCAGCGCAAACGCATGCTTGTTCGCGACGAACGCATAGTTCGAGAGCTCCTCCGACCCCCCGAACAGCACCTGCGCATACGGAGTAAACCTGCGAGCCGACCGATAGGAATACCGCGGCCCGAACAAGTAGTTGAACACCGTGATTGTCTGCGGCGTGCCATTGATGTTGTTGGCGTGAGTTGTTTGCAGGTCCGCGACCAGGCTTAGACCGTGCGACATATTCACCACCAGGTTGCCGCCGCCGCCGTTCATCGAAAAGCATCCGCACGCCATCGGCGGCGCATTCGCATGCACATACGTATAGTTCAAGCCGACGTCCACCGCACTGGTCTGTCCTGGCTCGAGCCCAAACACCGTGCCTGGCCGCGCCTGCGCTCGACCGCAGCAGGGAAGCGCGACCAATGCCAGCGCGACGATTCCCTGGATCGCTACCGCACCTACCGCTGAAAAGGTTCTATCCAATCGCATCGCGTCTCTCCTACTGAACCGTCAGCGTGACGGTGGTGGAATGTTGAGTGGAACCGCTCGTGCCGGTGACGGTGATCGTGTACGTCTGTGCGGGAAGCTCGGAGTAATAGCCGCCGCCGCAACCCGCCAGTATCATCGCTCCCGCAGTGAGCAGCAGGCACAGCAACCCGGACCCCAGGCGCCACATTCGATCTCTGCGCCTCCACCACAGCAACGGGATGCAGAACGCCAGCGTCACGCCCGGCATCCAGCGCCAGCCGCTGTGCGCATGTGTCTGCGCTGACAGCGTCGCCGTCTGGATCGTCAGCACGCTACCCTCGCTCTCCTCGCCCGGCGTCACCGACGCCGGTACGAACATAGCCGTCGCTCCCGTCGGCAATCCTGTCGCACTCAGCGCAACGGCATTGTTGTAATCCCCATTTACCGAGCCGACCGTCACCTGGTAGGTTGCCAGGCCGCCGTAACTCACCGTCTCGGTCGGCGGCGTCGCGCTCACCGTAAAGTCCGGTGCCGCAATTCCCGCGCCGCTCAAGGAAACCGTCTGTGGCGAACCTGCCGCATTGTCCGCCACAGAAATCGTCGCCGTGAAACTCGCCACCGAGGTGGGCGTGAACGTCACCGCAATCGTGCAAGATGCTCCCGCAGCCAGCGATTCGCCGCACGTAGTCGTTTCGGCAAAGTCCGTCGGATTTGTGCCGCCAATCGTGACGCCGGATATGTTCAACGTCGCGTTGCCAGTGTTGGACAGCGTCAGCGTCTGCGCACTTGATGTCACGCTCGACACCACGTTCCCGAAGTTCTCCGTCGTCGGCGACAGCGTAGCAATGGGTACGGCCGGGGCGGTCCCCGACCCGCTGAGCGTCACGGTTTGTGGCGAGCCCGTTGCGTTATCCGCCACGGAGACTGTCGCGGCGAAACTTGCAGCCGACGCAGGCGTGAACGTTACCACGATCGTGCACGTCGCTTCCGCAGCCAGTGACGTGCCGCAAGTATTGGTCTCGGCAAAGTCTGTGGGATTCGCTCCGCCAATCGTGATGCCCGAGATCGCCAATGCCGCGGTGCCTGTATTGGACAGCGTCACCGTCTGCGCAGTCGATGTCACGCCGGTCGTCACACTCCGAAGCTCAGCGTAGCCGGGTGAGAGCGTCGCGGTTGGCGCCGCCGCGGCTGTTCCCGATCCTTGAAGATCGATGGTCGACGGACTCGCCAGCGCATTGCTCGCTACGCTGATCGATCCCGTTTGCGGGCCGGTTGTTGTCGGCGTAAAGGTCACTGTGAGCGTGCAGGTTTCGCCCGGACTGTACCCGCCGTCCGTCTCTTGTTCGCAGGTTCCACCCGTCACACTGTAGGGGCCCGTCGCGGAAAAGTTCAGGCTGTTGAAGTTCAGGAAGGTGTTGCCGGTATTCTCCACCGTCACGGTCAGCGGTGCGCTCGTCGTGCCCGTCGCCTGGTTGCCGAACTGCAGCAGCCCCGTTGGGCCGGCCGACAGCACCTGCGGTGTGCCAGTCACCGGGATCAGCACGTTGCCATTCTTGTCTATGCCTGGTTGCCCGACGCCAGAGAGCGCCGCCGCTGTCGCCGGTCCGCCCAGGCCGCCCGTGCCGCCGCCCGCGAAGGTCGTGATGTAACCCTGATTGCTGATCTTTCGCAGCGTCGTTCCATTGGAGATAAAGAGGTCATAGCCGTCGTCCATCACGACGTATAAAGGCGTGACCTCAGCGCTGGTCGATACGCCGCCGTCTCCGGTGTTTCCTTTTGTTCCATTGCCCGCGGCCGTTGAGATTTGTCCCGCTTCAACATTCTCATTCACATACCTCACGCGATAGTTCAGTGAGTCCGCGATATACACATTGCCGGCCTGATCCGTAGTGACGCTGGTGGGAGCATTCAACTCCGCGGTATTCGCCATGATTTCGTCGCCGTTGTATCCGGCCACACCCGCGCCACCGGATCCCTGCACACCGGCGAACAAGGTAGCCGCGCCCTGCGAGGTTACCTTGACCACGATCTGCTGCGTCGGTTCCGCAATGTATAGATTCCCCGAAGGATCAAAGGCGATTCCCGCAGGCGCAAGCACCACGGCTGTTCCGGTGCCACCGTTGAAGTATGTGCCGCTGCCTCCTCCAACAAACGTGGTAATAGTTTCGGTCGTCGCGTTCACCTCGCGAACGCGCCCATTGCCCGAGTCCGAAATGTAGACGTTTCCCAATCCGTCGACCGCAAGCCCGGCTGGCGCATTCAGGTGCGCGGCGGTTGCCGGACCGTTATCTCCGCTGTAACTTCCCGCGCTGCCCAGCACACCTGCAAACGTGGTGATGTTTCCGCTGGTATCCATCTTCAACACGACGTTTTCGGTCTGTTCCGCGATGTAGATGTTCCCGCTATAGTCGGCGGCAACAGAGGTTGGTGCGCAGAGTTGCGTCTGCAACGCCGGCCCTGGCTCCGCTGGGTTCACGCAGTTCGTCGGCATGGTGCCGGTCCCCGCGATGGCACTCAGGATGGTGGGCGTAAATTGCACCTCTGGCTCTTGCATGGGCAATGCAGTACCACTCAACGCAATGGTCTGTGGCGAAGTGCTCGCATTGTCTGAGACCGAGAGCGTCGCCGTATTCCCGCCGACGACCGTGGGATAGAAGTTAATCACATACGTGCAACTGGTTCCCGCTGCCAGTGTGGTTCCGCACGTCGATGTCGGATAGATCTCGAACGCGCTCGCGTTCGTTCCGGTGATGGTTGCTGAGATACCGGTGAGGGACGCATTGCCGGTATTCGTCAGCGTGGCTATCGCCTGGGTGTAGTTGTCATTCGCCGCAATGGACGGAAAGACCAACGGATTCGGCGACAGGCCGGCAATCGGCGCAGAGGCTGGGGTTCCATTGCCGGACAGGCTGAAGCTTACGGACGGTGCTTGCCCCGGCCCTACGTCCGTCACCAACACGGTTCCTGTTGCGCTATAGCTCTGCACGGCTGTGGGCGCAAAGGTTACGTCCATAGTGCACGTCGCATTCACGGCTACGCTGGCGCAGCCGCTGCCCAGGGTCGCGGTGAAGGCTGAATTCGTTGTGCTGACGCTATACGCGTTTGCCGCGTACGTGTATCCCTGATTCGTCAGCGTTATCGTCAGCGACATGCTTGTGGTCCCGTCCGTCTGCGGCCCAAAGCTAAGCGACGCGGGCGATGGGGTGAGGTAGGCTCCGTTGATCGTTGCGGAGAGCGCCACTGTCCGCGTGGCAGCGGTCTGGTTGAGCGAGTTGGTGGTGAGCGTGAGGGTGCCGGTAAAGTCTCCGGGATTCGCCGAGGTGAATCCCAATTGGACCTGGCACAGCGCGCCTGGAGCCAGCGTAGTTGTCGACGAGCAGTTTCCCGATGGCAGCGTGCCAATGGAGAAGGTCGAAGAGCCGCTCAAGGCAAGTCCTGAAAATATCAGCGGCTGGTTGCCGCCGTTGTACACCGTAATCGTCTGTGGCGTCGCCGCGGTGCCGGGCTGCTGCGATCCAAACGCAACCGTGCCGGACGCGCGGTTCACGATGTCCAGGTTGGTATAGTTGCCAATAAATACTGTGCCGTCGGGGCCGACCGAAGTTCCGAGCGGGCCGGCGGCGATATCCAGCGAGGCCTCGGCTGTTCCATACCCTGATGCGGGCAGCTCGGCCACGCCGCCACCCGTGTATCGCGTCGCGTAGATTGTGTCAGCGGCGTCGGTTGCAAGGCCCTCGCTCGCGCCTACCATGTTGATCTCCGTCTGGGTTCCGCCGGGCGTCAGTTCATTGATGGTTTGGCCACTCAGAAAGAAGTTGCCGGCGCTATCCACTGTCGATACGCTGGGCTGTGTGATGGCAGGATTGATCGTGACATCCGTAGGGCTGCCAGACGGAGGAAAGATATAGATGTCGGTGGAGCTCGCTTCGTAGACCGTGCCCGTGTTGCCAACCGCAGCCGACTGGATATATAGGGGGCTGGGAGTGGGCCAGGGAAAAGTGCCTTGGGTTCCCTGCACAGTATCGTAGGTTGTGAGCGCGGAGTTGGGCTTCTGGTCGGCGATGTAGAGTATGCCCGCGCCGTCGATCGCAATGGTCCGCGGAGAGTTGAGGCCCGTGATCGGCAGCGCCGTGATCACTCCTGCGGCCGTTCGCTGCAGGACAGCGTTCTGTTCGGTTTCAAGAATGTAGGCGACACCATTTTCATCCTCGACGGAGCCGTAAACGTAACCCGTCCCCGGCTGCGAGGTGGTGAGCGTTCCAGGTTGCAGCAGCGCGAACGGGCTTTCCCCAATGCCGTACACCAGCACCGTCGACAAACGCGTGGTGCCGTTCATCAGAAAGAGCGCGTCCTTGCGTCCGCCGGGATAGGTAGGCGTAAATTTCACCGACACTGTGCAGCTCTGGCTCCCCAGCGATCCCGTGCAGCTCACGGCTCCCGCCGTGTAAGACAGTCCATAGTGCATCGACGCCGTCGGCGTGATCAGGGTGGTGAACCCGGTGAGCGTAAAGGTCTCGGTGAGACTCTCGGCGGTCCCTGCGGAGATACCCACCTGCGCCGAGGTAAAGGTCAGGCTCGCGCTCGAGGGCGTCACCGTTTGAGCGAATACCGGCACGGCCAGCCCGAGGATCATGAGTGCAGCCCCAAACCGGGCTATCGACGTCGATTTGAAACGCGAAACCGGGCTAAGTATGTGGTAAATTGAACAGCTCACCGGAGCCTCCTTATGTCCTCGCCCTGCCGCGGGCTCTTCATTTCGCCTTGTTGTTTGGGCCCAGGACACGATCCCTGGCCGTCCCGATGTCCAAGCTTCAGTTCCTGCGCCTTCTCTTCGGATAAAGGTTCCGGTACGGGAAACATTGGGTTTCCGCATAAAGGACACGTCTTTGGCCCACCCCAGGACGTTCCCTCCAGGACCAGCGTTTGCTCTCTCTCATGCACCGTCACCTCGGTGCGCACGCTGCGTCGCGTTCCATCGTCCTGCGACTCGACGCGAAAGAGCATTGCCCGTTCCCTCAACCATTGATAAAGTCGTGTCACCAAGCTCCTCGAAATTCAGCGTGCGCGAATTGTGCGCACAGAGCTGCAAAAACGCCAGTGACCCATTCTGACCGCGACTGACAAGTTGTGAATGGCGATAAACTCAAATAAATGAGCGAGATATTCCAGTTCGGCGAGTTCCGGATTGACCCCCTTGAACGCACGTTGCGGCGAAATGAAAGCCCTGTGACGCTGCATCGTCGAGCGTTCGACGTACTGCTCTACCTCGTCCAGAACCCCGGGCGGGTGGTTACCAAGGATGAATTGTTGAAGAACGTCTGGCCAGATGCGTTCGTGGACGAAAACAATCTCACCCAAAGCATTTCAGTACTGCGAAAAGCTCTCGATCAGCGTCCTGGGGAAAATAGCTACATTACGACGCTCCCGGGCCGCGGCTATCAATTTGTGGTTCCGGTGCAGGTTCTCGGGCAACCTGAAGGTGCGAATCAGCGACGGAGGCTCGGAGACACGCCGCAGAGTGGAAGCGTGTTGCTTCAGCAGCGCACTGTGACCACCAGCATCGTTACGGAAGAAAGGCATACGCGGCGAACCAACTCAATTTCGCGTTGGGGTGTGACCGCGGCGCTCCTCGCGGTACTCATTGCGATCATGGTTGCGGGCCATGCGCTGTGGGCGCGGCGTCATCCAAAGCCATCCGTAGCGAACGTTGTGCTCGCCGATTTTGTGAATTCGACGGGAGATGTGACATTTGATCGCACACTCAAGCGGGCTCTTGAGATCGATCTGGAGCAGTCTCCCTACATGAATGTGTTGAGCGACCGTGCTGGAGTAAGCACGCTTCTTTTCATGGGAAGGAAGAGCGATACGCCGATTACCGCTGACATCGGTCAAGAGATTTGTGAGCGCACGAACCGGCAAGCTCTGCTCACGGGGACGATATCGACCATTGGGAACAAATACCTGGTGACGGTGCAGGCCTCATCCTGCACGACGGGAAAGGAACTGGCCAGCGCAAAGGCAGAGGCGAAGAGCAAAGACCAGGTCCTCGAAGCTCTGGACCAGGTTGCCGAACGCGTTCGCAGAGGTTTGAACGAGTCGGCCGCGTCCATTGGAACCTATCAGGTACCGCTTCGCGTTGCTACAACGCCGTCATTAGAAGCGTTGAGGGCGTATTCGATTGGGAAATATCTGCAATCGCAGGGCAGCAGTCGAAGTGACATCATGGCTGCTTATCAGCGCGCCGTCGAACTGGATCCCCAGTTTGCGATGGCCTATCGCGAACTCGCCGTGGAGAATGTGAATAGCGGGCAAAGCGCTATTGGCGCCGAATACTACAAGAAAGCTCTCGACCTGAGCGACCATATTAGCGTCTATGAGCAGCTTGTGATTCGAGCCGGATATTATGCCTACGGGGAGCATGACTTGATTGCAGGAATTAAGGCATATCAGGTATTGGCCTCGACCTATCCTCAAGATACGATTGGGCCAGGCAATATCATTGACGAGTACTTGAAGTTAGGACAGTATGGTCCCGCGATCGCTGCTGGAGAGCAGGGCGTAAAGCAATTCCCAACGAACGCGCTGATGTATGAAAACCTCGCCGAAGCCTACAAAGATGTAAACCGATTCGAAGATTGTAAGAGAGCAACCTTGATGGCTGCCCGGGTCGGCAGGGGCGATACAGGCCTGCACCTCGACTTGTTTCTCATCGCAATGGCGGAGGACGATGAAGATTCGCTTGCCCGAGAGACGAAGTGGTTCGAGGCTCATGAGGATGGAACGAGCGTGTGGTATTTCCCATCGTTTCGCGGCGGAGCGGCTGCGGTCCAGGGAAGGTATCGAGAGGCGCGAGATCTATTTCAAGGGGCTTATCAAAGTGCTGAGCGAGTGAAGTTGCCTGAAACGGCAGACAAGATATTGATCGATGAGGCGCTTGTTGAGTTGAAGTTTGGTCTGCCCGAAGAGTCTCGATTGACGCTGGATCGAATTCACCCTCCTGATTCCGGCACTCCAGATTATGCCCAACTTCGAGCACAATTGGGGGATCCTTCGGTAGCGCAAGCATTCCTCGCGGCGCACAACAGTCCATCGCCGGATACCTTACTGACGTATGTAGACCTGCCGAGGATCCGCGCGGTGTTGGCGTTGCAACACGGAAAGCCGTTGGATGCAATTGCCGCGCTCGAACTGGCGAGGCCGTACGAAATGCGCGATTACAACATTCTGTCGCTTCGGGGTCAGGCGTATCTGAGAGCGGGCCAGCCAGCCAAGGCAATGGAGGAATACCAGAAGATTCTTGAGAACCGGGGGATCGATCCGACGTCGATTCTTTATCCACTGGCGTATTTAGGCGTGGCTCGGTCTTACGCAGCACTTGGAAACACGAGTGCAAGCCGCCGCCAGTATGAGGCTTTTCTTGGCGCATGGAAAAACGCGGATCGTGATCTTCCGATTCTGAAAGACGTAAATACAGAGGTCAGCAAGCTATGAAGATAGCGGGCTCGGTTATCGCTCCTGGGAGAGAACCGATGATGTGCCGCTACCCCGGCGTCGAGCTGATTCGTGCCCTCTGGTATTGCATCTAATCTGCAGCACCATTGAAGATGGCTGCGGGGCGGCATCAAGTGGCTGGACACGAACTGACTGTGCGGAAGACGGGAAAACCATCGAGCGACGAGAGCGACACCGCGCTCGTTGACGGCAGCGGTGTGCTCGATCTCTTCCATCCAATCACTGCCGAATGGTTTCGAGCAGTGTTCGATGACGCGACGGCTCCGCAGCGCGAAGGCTGGCCCGCGATCTCTCGCGGCGAGTCCACGCTCATCCTCGCGCCGACGGGCACAGGCAAGACGCTGACGGCATTTCTGTGGTGTCTCGACAAGCTCATGCTTCGCGAGCCCAGCGGCAGGGAAGGGATGCCGCGTCCTCTATATTTCGCCTCTGAAGGCTCTTGCTGTGGACGTCGAACGCAATCTCCGCTCGCCGCTTGCGGGGATTGCAAATATGGCGCAACGCAAAGGGGTCGCGGTGCACGTGCCCGAGATCAGCGTCCGTACCGGCGATACGTCTCCAAGGGATCGCGCGCGATTCAAGAGTCATCCTGGCGAGGTTTTGATTACTACTCCAGAGTCTCTGTACCTCCTGCTTACCTCTGATGCGGGGGAAGCGCTGCGCTCGGTCGAGACGGTCATCATTGACGAAATCCACGCGCTGGTACCCACCAAGCGGGGCGCGCACATGGCGCTATCGCTCGAACGGCTCGAAGCGCTCGCGGGACGACCCATTCAGCGAATTGGGTTGAGTGCGACCCAGCGCCCACTGGAAGAAGTCGCTCGTTTTCTGGGAGGAGCGGAAGGCATTGGCTCGGTACCGAAAGAGAAGAGACTCGCCACAGAGGCGATCGAGAGCGGGATCGGCATGGATGGGGTCCTGAAGGAAAGCGAGGACGACGAGGCGCGACCAATAGCGGGCGAAGTAGCTGGGCCACACTATCGTCCGGTGACGATTGTGAATGCGGGCGCGCGCAAGACCCTGGAGCTTACCGTCGAAGTTCCCGTGGAGGATATGGCAAAGATTGGGGAGATCGACGCGCTACCCAGCGGGCCAGCGTCGCAAGGGCCCAAACGCACCAGCATCTGGCAGAGCATCCATCCGCGATTGCTCGAGATCATCCGCGGGCGCACCTCCACGCTTATCTTTGTCAACGCCCGTCGCGTAGCGGAGCGGCTTGCCGGTGCGTTGAACGAACTCGCTGGCGAGCCGATCGCTCGTGCACATCACGGCTCGCTTGCCGCGGCGCAGCGCAGTGAAATCGAGGAGATGCTGAAGGCTGGCAAGATCAAGGCGCTAGTTTGTACCTCGTCCCTCGAGCTTGGAATTGATATGGGTGCGGTTGATCTTGTAGTGCAGATTGAAGCACCGCCGAGCGTTGCCAGCGGCATGCAGCGGATCGGCCGCGCGGGTCACCAGGTAGGTGCGCCGTCAGTCGGCATCATCTTTCCGAAGTACCGCGCAGACCTCGTTGCCTGCGCCGCCGTCACGCAGGCGATGCATGAAGGTCACGTGGAGTCCACGCGCTTTCTGCGCAACCCGCTCGACGTGCTCGCGCAGCAGATGGTTGCGGTGATCGCGCATCCGCCGTTGTCCGCAATAGAGGTCGAACGACGTCGCTAGCGCAATGCAAGCGAGGTCGAAGAAGCGCCGGGAATTTCATATGAAGCTCTCCTCGCGCTCGTGCGCAGGGCGGCGCCCTTCGTGGGATTGAGCGTTGCGGTGTTTGATGGTGTGTTGGATATGCTTGCTGGCCGCTATCCCTCCGACGAGTTTGCCGAGCTGCGTCCACGCATCACATGGGACCGTACGCGCAACTGGATTGCGCCGCGGCAGGGTGTGAAGCGCATCGCGATCCTGAATGGCGGCACGATCCCGGATCGCGGCCTGTATGGCGTATTCCTCAGTGGATCCAGCAAGCCGTTGCGCGTGGGCGAGCTTGACGAAGAGATGGTGTTCGAAGCGCGCGCCGGCGAGACCTTCGTGCTCGGCGCATCGACCTGGCGGATCGACGAGATCACGCACGATCGAGTGCTTGTAAGTCCCGCACCCGGCGAGCCGGGCAAAATGCCGTTCTGGCATGGAGACCGGCCAGGCAGGCCCATCGAGTTCGGCCGTCGCATTGGTGCGCTGATGCGTGAACTGCGCGGGATGCCTCGCAGCGCCGCAATCACGAAGCTCACGAAGGAGCACGATCTCGACCCACAGGCTGCTGAGAACGTGTTGCGCTTTCTCGTCGACCAGGAGCTCGCGACCACGGAAGTGCCGGATGATCGCACGATCGTCATTGAGCGCGTCCGCGATGAGTTGGGGGACTGGCGCGTGTGCGTTCTTACTCCGCTTGGCAGCCGTATTCACGCACCCTGGGCGATGGCTGCCACTGCCAGGCTGAAGGCTGCAGGGGTCGGATGTCGAAACGATGTGGAGCGAAGATGGTTTCGTTCTTCGCTTCCCGGAGACGGATGCGCCGCCGGAGATCGACGTGCTGCTGATGGAGCCCGGAGGAAGCGGCGCAGCTTGTGATGCACCAACTCGGTTCCACGGCACTCTTTGCCGCGAAATTTCGCGAGGCTGCGTCCCGCGCATTGCTTCTTCCGCGACGCCGGGCCGGCGGTCGCACGCCGCTGTGGCAGCAACGCAAGCGCGCCTACGATCTATTAAGCGTCGCTTCACGCTATGCCAGCTTTCCTATATTGCTGGAGGCCTATCGCGAGTGTCTCCGCGATGTTTTCGACATGCCCGCGCTGATGGAAACCCTCCGCGCCATCGCGGGCCGAACCATCCGCGTTCACGTCACAGACTCGCGAACACCGTCACCGTTCGCCGCATCGCTGCTCTTCAGCTACGTGGCGAACTACATCTATGACGGCGATGCGCCCCTCGCGGAACGCCGCGCGCAAGCCTTGAGCATCGATCAGGAGCAGCTGCGCGAGCTGCTCGGCGATGCTGACCTTCGGGAGCTGCTCGACATCGGCGCGATTGAGGAAGTGGAGGAACAGCTTCAGTGCGTCGTCGATCCGTACAAGGCGCGGTCGATGGATGGCATACATGATCTGCTGCTGCGCCTCGGTGATATGACTCGCGCAGAAATTGCCAGCACGCAGCACCAGCGCAGATGTAGCAACAAGCGCGGACCGCCTGATCAAAGCCCGCCGAGCGTTGGATTTGATGGTGGCCGGCGAAAAACGCGTGGTGGCCGTCGAAGATGTTGCTCGCTTTCGCGATGCGCTGGGCGTTCCGCTGCCGCCGGGTCTACCATTGGCTTTCCTCGGGCCCGCTCCCGATGCGCTGCTGGACATCGTTCGCCGTTATGCTCGCACGCACGGTCCGTTCACCACCAACGATCTAGCCCATCGATACTCACTTCCAAATGCGTCTGTAGAAGCGACGTTGCAGCGTCTCGTGGGTATGGGGCGAGTCGCAGAAGGCGGCTTTCGACCCGGTGGCGTCAATCGTGAATGGATCGACACCGAGGTGCTGCGATCCATCCGCCGGAAGTCCCTGGCCAAACTGCGCAAGGAAGTTGAGCCGGTCGAGCAGCGCACGCTGGCGCGACTCTTTACGCGCTGGCAGGGAGTTGTGCAGCCTCGTCGCGGGCTTGATGCTTTGCTGGACGTGATTGAAAATCTGCAAGGCGCGCCGCTCCCTGCAAGCCTGCTGGAGACGGAGATACTACCCGCGCGTATCGCGGACTATAAGTCGGCCGATCTCGACACTCTGATTGCCGCGGGCGAAGTGGTCTGGGTCGGTTTTGAACCACTGGGAGAACGCGATGGGCGAGTCGGACTGTATCTCGCCGAAAAGCTGCCGTTGATGTGGCCCATCAGGACGGCCGATAGCGAAGCCCCTCTGACCGAACGTGAGGAGAAAATCGTCGCGTATCTGCAGCGTAACGGGGCGTCGTTCTTCCAGCCTTTGCACGATAGTGGAGGCGGGGGATATCCGGGTGAGACGCTGGACGCTCTTTGGTCACTGGTGTGGCGAGGTCTGCTTACCAACGACGCGCTGCATGCCTTGCGTGCTTACTGCGAGATGCCGGCAGGGACTGGGCGCAATGCAAGATCTGCGCGGCGCGTCCATAACCAGAGCAGCTTCCGCAGTCGCCGGACCACGCCTCCGACGGCACAGGGACGCTGGAGTCTGAACGATGTAGCTTTCGATCCGACGCGCAATAGTCCAGCCGGACAGACAGAGTGGAGTCATGCCATCGCGCAGCAGTTGCTGACGCGCTATGGTGTTGTCTTTCGCGAAACGGCCCATGCGGAAAATCTGCCCGGCGGATTTTCCGCGGTGTACGACGTACTAAAGGCATTGGAAGAGAGGGGCAGGGTTCGTCGCGGATACTTCGCCGCGGATCTCGGTGCGACGCAGTTTGCGATGCCAGCCGCTGTCGATCTTCTTCGATCTCTCCGCATCACGCAGCAGGAGCAAAGCGAAGTGGTGATGCTTGCCGCGACGGATCCCGCAAACCCTTACGGCGCTCTGTTGCGCTGGCCTGCGGCGCCTGAAGAGGGTTCGTCCCTCGCTCGCAGCGTTGGGGCGCGCGTCGTTCTCGTCGATGGCGCTCTCACCGCATATCATGCGGCGTGGCAATCCAAATGTGCAAGTGATGCTGCCCGAAGAAGAACCCCAGCGTTCGCAGACGGCGCGAGCCCTTGCCGAGTTTTTGGTGCAATACGTTCAGCGCAGCAATAATCCTGAAGGCCGCGGACGTACCAGCATGCTGATTACCCAGGTGAACGGTATTCCTGTCGCCGAGCATCCGCTCGCTCGCTTCCTGCTCGATGCAGGCTTCCAGGCCGCTCCACTCGGATTTAATGTGCGGCGCAATCTGCCGTCGCTTCCAGGTCGCACTGCAGAAGCGAGGCCCGATGCCTGAGGGCGACACAATCTACCGTTCGGCCCGCGGCCTTCAGAAAGCTCTCGGCGGTAAAGTTGTTACTGCGTTTGAAACGGGCCTGGCGAAACTTGTGAGCGTCAACGATGACGCGCCGTTAGTTGGCCGCACCGTCGAGAAGGTGGAAGCTCGCGGCAAATGGTGCCTCATCTTCTTTTCTGGCGACCTGATTCTCGTCACGCACATGTTGATGAGCGGTGCGTGGCACATCTACAGAATCGGCGAGAGGTGGTGGCAGCCAAAGAACCGCATGCGCGTGGCCATTACCTGCGGCGTCTACCAGGCCGTGGCGTTCAACGTCGCGATCGCCGAGTTCCATACGGCTCGGTCACTCGAACGCGATTCGCAAGTGCGCGGACTCGGGCCGGACGTGCTGGCCGATGAGTTTTCCGTCGAGGCGGGTGTTCAGGCGCTGCGCCAACGGGCTGCGTCCCATCCTACCGACGAAATCGCCGTTGTGCTGCTCAACCAGCGCGTACTGTCTGGCCTTGGCAACGTATACAAAAGCGAAGTCGCATTTGCTGCCGGTGTAAACCCTTTTCGCCAGATGAGTTCCATCACGGAAGGCGAGATGATTGCGATGGTCGAGGCCTCCCACAAATACATGAGGGCGAACGTGCTCGATGGCGCTGGTGACGGAGTTGTCACCTACACGGGTGGGCGCCGGACGACACACTCCATGGATGCAAGCGACAGGCTTTGGGTTTACGGACGCCGGGGCAGGGAATGCCGGCGTTGCGGTGCCAGCATTCTTATGCGCAAACAGGGCGAACAGGCACGCTCTACTTACTGGTGCCCGAGTTGCCAGCCTTGGCGTGAAGCTAAGGGGCAGCCGGACGATGCCTCTATCGCATCACCGTCAGTTGCCACGAGATGGACCCGGTCACCGGGGGAGGGATAGGCTTATGCTCGAATGGCCATGGCTGGCCGCGTGACTGCGCCGCCGCTGTTCATTGCAGCATTGCCCACTAATTCTGATGGAGGTGGCTGTTACGTTGGTGAATGTGCGCAGAGTGAAACTGGTGCGGGTCAACTCGCGATCGTTCTGCGACTCACTTGTCCTGCCGGGAATCAAGCGGTGCTGCTGCAATGGCTGGAAGTGTTCACAGGTTTTCGGTCTCTTGATCCCCGCTTAAACGCCTTTTCCCTCGTGCATAAACAGCAACCTGCAGGATGGCTCAGCGGAACGACCACCCGACCGTTGAAGTGAAACCGAGGTTGTTCGACGGGGCGCCCTCAACCGGGCGATTGTCAAAGTTGTCATAGAAACTTCCTCGGAGATAGAAATCCCGATAGAACTTGAAGTAAATATCTTCATTCAACGTCATGCGGACACGGCCTGGCGTTGTAAGTCCTGGATACACCCACACTGTGGTGTCAAAACTGGTCGAATCGAAGCGGAACGTTGAGTACTGAATTGCCACGGCGGCATTGAGGCTGTTGCTTGCTGCGGTTGACGTGGTATCGGAGGCATCCTGTTGAAGTGTGTACGCAAGGCCGCCGATGAAGGCGAGGTTCGTCTTGTTGGTGAATACGGGGCGGATAGCGAGCGCGCCACCAAGTGTCGTTTGCAAATCAATCTGTTGCTCCGAGCTTGATAAGAAATTGGCAATTCCGCCTGCATACCATTTCGATTTTCTGAGGTCCCTGAAGAACCCGGTTTTCATCGTGGTTTCATTGGTGTCACTTACTTCTTTCTGGCTCGAAAACTGCGAACTTATATTCATAAATGCGATGTCTTTCTTCCCTTGATAATTCAGGTCTCCCTGCACAGTAAGATTCTTCTGCGCATTCGACTGCGCGAAGCTAAGACCGACATCGACATCTCCCTGAAGACTCCCCAAAAGGGTTTTTCCCGTCTCCTGGATGCTCACCACATCAGCGTGTGGTACCTGCTTTTCGGGCATCTCTTCGATCCTGACGATGCGGTCACTCGATGTTTCTGACAATTTCCCGCTGGCTGTGGCACCGCGAATAGAAATCTTGCATGCACGGCAAAGTCATGTAAGAACGCGACCATAACATGATCTCCTGTTGCATTACCCTCGATTGCCGAGAGAATTAACAAGGGAAGCCATGTTACAAGTACCGAAATGACACATCTCCGCAGAATATTGGGATTGTCCGGATGCTTCAGTCGAAGCCGGACTTCCAGCCGGTGCGCCAAGCCTCCCTCGGTCAGTTGAAGTTTGTATGGCTGGCCGCGCGGGTCCTTGGGCATCGACCCTCCTTCTTAAACTTCTGCAGCACGCGCAGTTGTGAGGATCGTATTCCCGGGTCTAGTCACTCATCTACTGTAAAAACTAACAGGGTCAGCGCTACTTTCCGCGCTGTCATGGTTGGCTCGCGCAGGGCTCAGACGCCGGAGCGCCCGGAGAATAAGCCAATTCAGATTGGTGATATTTGCCTGGAGCCCGTGCGGCGTGTGGTGACGTTGGTGGGGCCAGCCAGTGCACCTTACACGTAAGGAGTACGAGATTCTGCACTTCCTGATGAAGAACGCTGGACATGCTGTGTCGTATCACAAGTTGCTCAGCTCGGTGTGCGGATGCGAGTATCGCGACGAGGCTCAGTACCTAAGAACCTTTGTGCGGCAACTGCGAGAGAAGATTGAGCCTGAACCGTCCAAGCCGAAATACCTGCTTACCGATGCGTATGTAGGCTACCGGTTTGCTGATTTTCAGGATGCATGGGAAGGCAATCGCTGCAAGGGATGCGAAACGATAGCCGCGACGCGCAATTACGGAGTGAGTAGGACGTTGGCGATCCTGATGGGAGAACCCCAGATTCAATACGACGCGAACGTGAGCAGGGCATAGGCAGTTAGCGATTGCCGGCCTCGTCGGGTTTTCAAAGGTTGGTGGCGAAGTCGGCGCAAATCCGTCCACGCCAGCGTCCCAACACATCCGTCGAATCCGTCAGATGGAACGGGTTCGTACTTCTCATATACTAAGCAGCGGGATTGGCACGGTGCGGATGGTGTAGGTAAGACGCATGTTATGCGTAAGTTAGCCGGCGAGAGTTGGACGAGTGGGCCCATTGATAACACATGTGTTGTCGATTTGAGATGGGTGAAAAAGACTAACAAGCCCGGAATACCAAATCGGTTGTACGTTTATTGTACGGTTGGTCTGTAATGGGGTGGCGACTCTGGTCGTCGTGCCGCCTTCTCCTTACTGATCCCTTGCCGGTGAGTGCTCCGACGCGCCGCGATATGAGGCGCAAAAAGGGCACAACCACACGTAGTGCCAAAAGCTCCATTTTGCTAAAGTCTACGCGCCCGGAGGACTCATGAAGAGGTCGGTCAAAATCGGTCTGGCTGTAGTCATAGCGTTACCCATACTCGCAGTCGCAGCCATTCCCCTTTTCGTGGACGCCAACACGTTTCGCCCTATGATCGAGAGCCGGCTCAGCGCGGCCCTTTCGCGTAAGGTCACCCTTGGAGATTTGAGTCTCTCTCTCATGACGGGGAGCCTGGTAGCCAACGATCTTGCAATAGCCGAAGACCCGAAGTTCGGGCAGGCGCCATTCTTCACTGCGAAACAAGTGCGCATTGGCGTTGAGATGAAGCCGCTCATCTTCGACCACCAGCTGATTGTGCGGAGTTTTGAGGTCGATGCTCCCCAGATTCAGCTGATCCGCGCCGAGGATGGCAATTGGAACTTCTCTACCTTGAGCCACGGTGCGAAATCTCCGAACGCGACGCAAGCGGCTACCTTACCGGATTTCCCCGTCGGTCTGATCACTATCCAAGATGGCACTGCCAAGGTCGAGACGCTGCCCTTGCAGAGAGCTCCGCAGGTCTATGACCACCTGAATGTGAAGGTGGAGAATTTCTCTCTGGCCAAAGGCTTTCCGTTCACGGTGAGCGCTTCGCTGCCCGGCGACGGTAAGGTAGCGGTCTCCGGTACTGTCGGGCCTATCAATCCTCAAGATGCCGCGTCCACTGCTTTTGACGCGCAACTCACTATTCAGCATCTCGACCCCGTTTTCGCCGGCTACATCGACCCCTCGGATGGAATCGCCATGATCGGCAGCCTCGACGCCCACACCGTCTCAGACGGCGTTAATGTCACCAGCAGCGGCAAAATCCACGCTGAGAACCTCGTACTCCTCAAAGGAGGCAAGGCGGCGCCCTATCCTGTCGATGTCACCTATCAGGTTGTCCACTCCCTCAAAGACAACAGTGGCCAGGTCACTGATCTCGCGCTTCAGACTGGCGCTGTCGCAATTCACATCACGGGCACCTATCAACTCGCCTCAAACGTACCGGTGTTTGATCTCAAGCTGGTGGCTCAGAGTGTTCCCATCGATGGTTTGCAGGCGCTGATGCCCGCCGTCGGCGTAAAGCTCCCAAACAACGCCACCCTCAAAGGCGGAACGCTGACGGCCAACTTCGCCATTAAGGGCTCGCCCGACGATAACGTGATTGTTGGCTCGTATGAGATCAGGAACACGAAGCTGGTGGGATACGACCTGGGGTCGAAGATTGTGGGGATCGCTGCGATGGGGGGCATCAAGACGGGGAATACGGTCGATATCACGATCTCGCGTGCGAACATGCGGGTGACCAAAGCGGGGAGCCAGACTACGAATATCTACTCGGTGCTTCCTGCCCTCGGCGAATCTACTGGCAGCGGTACTGTGTCTCCTTCGGGGCAGCTTAATTTTCACTTGATTTCGAAGGTGACGAGCGCGAAGGGGCTCAATAAAGTGGGCGTCAATATTCTGACGAGCCTGAACAGTTCGTCGGCTGCCAACAAGCCTTCGAATGCCAAGGGAATTCCGATTAACATTACGGGCACGGCCGAGAACCCGGTGATTACGGCGGATGTGGGCAGCGTGATGAAAGGCAATGTGACGGCGATCAAAAACAAAACCAGCGGCGTGCTCAACAAACTGTTCGGCAAGAAACAGAGTTCTAGTGCAACCACTCCGAAAAAATGAGTCATCCTTCTGGCATCATCGCTGCGCCGCAGATGCGGGTGGTTATTTCTGAATGCTAGCAGGCTTCTTCTCAACGGCAGATGCCTGCCGTGAATGCCTGTGAAGACGACGATCAATTGAGGTGGAGGCGTCGGGAGTCGAACTATCCATGCCATCGAAAACAGGCAGGTTGCCGATTTGAGATGGGCGAAATGGACTGAAAGCCCAGAATGCCAAGTCGACTGTACATTTGTTGCGCGAGTGGTCTGTCGTGATCGGGGCGATTCCCGCCGCAATGCAGACTTCTTGCTACTGAGGCGTCACTGGTAAGTGCTTTGACGACCATCGAGTGATAAGAGGCGTAGGGAGGTTGAAACTACTAGTCGTTGCCGAAACGCAATAATTTTGGGAGGTCGCTTTCGCGATTTGATTTGGCGCAAAGATCATTACCTTCAGGTGAGGCGGACGTACTTGATCAACTCTCGACGAGCATGCCGTCGCTCAATGTAACTTCAACAGGGGTGGCTTAGACGCCTATCAATACGCTGGACGCTTTGATAATTGCGCTGACGTTGTCGCCATCCTTGAGGCCGAGGTCCTTGATGGCGCCCATGGTGATCGACGCGACGATGGCCGCACCACTCGGCAACTCGACGACCACCTCACCGTTGACGGCTCCGTCCTGATGGCTTGCGATCTTGCCCGAAAGTACATTTCGCGCGCTCAGCTTGTGGCTATCGATCCCTACTCCGATCATGACCTCAGAGGCCTTGATCACAGCATAGGCACGTTCGTCTGCCTTTAGCTCCAGCGAGTCGACCGCTCCATTGGTGATGATCGAGGTCATGGTTTCTCCTCCATCCAGGGTCAGAACCACTTCAGCGTTTGTAGCCCCTTTGTTGACGGATTGGATCTTCCCTGCAAGCACATTCCGTGCGCTGATTTTCATTGCTTGTCCTCTCTTTCATCCTGCTTCAAGGCTGGACTGGGTGCACTCGGATAGGGTGCTCCCGAGCAGTTCTCAACTTGCTGTGAGCCGATTAACCTCGGACAGGCTGTCTACTAGACAACCGGAAGGGAACTGCTCGGTAGTGCAAAGCATCGCATTGTAATCAAGCAGTCGCGCTGGCACGTAGCTTCGATCGCAGAGCGCAGGAGTCACGTGCATCGTGTGTCGCAATTGTAATGCTCCATGCTGCGCGCAACGAAGATTTCAAAGCATTTCATTCGTTTTCACGAGAGGTCCCAGGCAAGCCTTGGCGGCTCCAGTGAATTGTTTTCATTGACCCGACTTTGAAACTCTGTCAAACTATGGCTAATTTCCTGGATAATTTCGGTCGTAGTTGCTGGATATCTGCACCTGGTGCAGCTTGCGACCGCCTCCAGTTCTACGGCGACCCCGGAGTTCTGTTGAGGCCTGCCCGATTGCGCTGTTGAACCCGTTCCGAAGGAGTGTTTTCGCCTTTTGGGGGAGAGGGGGGGCCGACGTGTCGAAGGATGACCAAGTCTCCACACCGGAGTCGATCCCACAGTCGAGCCCGGAGCCGAGCCCACAAACCATAAGCCGTGCACATTCTGCCCTTACCGGGATGTACGAGATATCGAAGGCGCTAACCCGCCCAGCACGCCTGGAGGTAGCTCTCTCTACCGTGATGGATCTTCTGGCCAGCTTTCTGGAGATGAGCACTGGCCTGATCGCTCTGTTGGATGAAGCTGGGGACGTCACCACGGTGGTCGGACCGGGGTGGAGCGAAGCCACTGCAAAGGAGTATTTCGAACAGGTTCCGGAGCAGGCGGTTGGACAGATCGTTGTCTCCGGAATGCCATTGGTGGTGCGCGATGTCGCGTTGAGTCCGCTATTTGCCGATTGGGGCACGAGCCCTGCCACGGGAGAGCCAAGGGCCTTTGTCGGCGTTCCCATCAAGGGCGAGAGTCGCACCATCGGCACGATCATGATCGAGCGCCCGGTGGGCCATTCGCCGCACACGTTGGACGAGGATGTGCGCTTTTTGAGCATGGTCGCGAACCTGGTAGGGCAGGCTGTGGCCCTGCAAACGTTGGTGGCGCGAGACCGCGAGCGGCTCATGACCGAGCACTATCGTCTGGAAAAGGAGTTGGAACAGCGCGACGATGGCAAGCATGCGGGAGTCTCGTGGATCATCGGAGAGAGCTCTGCCATTCGCGAGGTCATTGAAAAGGTCCAAAGGGTGGCGCGATGCAATCTGCCCGTGCTGCTGTGCGGTGAGTCGGGCACGGGCAAGGAGTTGTTCGCGCGGGCAATTCACGAGTACTCTACGCGGAAGACTGGGCCTTACATACGGCTGAATTGCGCGGCGCTGTCGGAGACGGTGTTGGAGTCCGAACTCTTCGGACATGAGCGTGGTGCATTTACGGGAGCCGTGGGACTTCGTAAAGGGCGCTTCGAGACCGCCGATGGAGGCACGCTGTTCCTGGATGAGATTGGAGAAATCTCTTCGGCGTTTCAAGCGAAATTGCTGCGGGTTCTGCAGGAGGGTGAGTTTGAGCGTGTGGGGGGCAGCCACACGATCAAGGTGGATGTGCGGCTGGTTGCAGCTACGAACCGTAGCCTGGAAGCAGCTGTTCTTTCCGGTACATTTCGCTCCGACCTCTACTACCGCATCAGCGTAGTACCCATCTTCCTCCCACCTTTGCGGGAGAGACCTGAAGATGTGGGGCTGCTGGCCCGTGAATTTCTACGCAGATTCAACGAAGAGCATGGAGTCTCCTTGACCATGAGCCAGCGCGCAACGGATATGCTTCGCTCCTGCGAATTTCCGGGCAATGTCCGGGAGTTGGAGAGCTGCGTACGGCGCACCGCGGCGTTAGCCAAGAGCTCAATTATCGTGGCGGAAGACTTCGCCTGCAGCAACGATAGCTGCCTTTCGATGGTGCTGGGAAAGAACCTGAACGATGGTCAAAAGCACAAGAAGGGCCACTTCGAGCTTCCGATTGTGACTTCGCCAAGGGCCCGCGCCACGCCACAGCGGGAGGCTCCAGATTTGTCACGACCTGTCCTGCCCGGACGCGCATTCGAGAGGAATGGGCTGCCCTCCCAGCAAGCGGCGGCGGCGGGCACCGGCGGCGCGGTCTCCAGTGATCCGACAGAACGGATGCGGCTGGTGGCAGCCATGGAGCAGGCCGGGTGGGTGCAAGCAAAGGCTGCGCGCCTGCTCGGGCTGACCTCGCGTCAGATGGGATACGCCCTGCGCAAGCACAGCGTTGAGATCAAGCGCTTTTAAACCTTCGCCAACTCTGGGGTGGATCAACTTCGATGGCAGCTTTATGACAATCGCGACACGCTGCAGATGGAATGTCGTGATCTGGACAGCAGCAGCTTTCGCGTAAACACTTATCTATCTTAGGTTTGCTATTTGGCTCCTCAGTTGCTCTTAGCCATGGCGTTACCCGCAGTTGGAACAAACCTGCCACGGGAGCGCCATGGAATCTGGAAAGCAAAAGACGGTCGCACTGTTGCAGGTGATGCAGCCTGCGGGACAGAAGAATGGCACCGGCTGTGCCTCTACCGGTGGCAAAGGCAAGTCCAGTTGCGGCTCCTCGGCGGGGCAGGGCGATCTCTCTCCAGAGGTTTGGGAGAAGGTAAAGAACCACCCCTGTTATAGCGAAGAGGCGCATCATCACTATGCGCGGATGCATGTGGCCGTCGCTCCGGCTTGCAATATCCAGTGCAACTACTGCAACCGCAAGTACGACTGCTCAAATGAATCGCGGCCGGGCGTGGTAAGCGAGCGGCTGACCCCTGACCAGGCAGCGAGGAAGGTGCTTGCCGTCGCCTCCACCATTCCTCAGATGACTGTGCTGGGCATTGCTGGCCCGGGCGATCCATTGGCCAACCCAGAGAAGACCTTCCGAACCTTCGAGCTGGTCGCGCAGTCGGCTCCGGACATCAAGCTCTGCCTATCGACCAACGGCCTCATGCTTCCCGACTACGTGGACAGGATTACCGCGATGAACATCGACCACGTGACGATCACGATCAACATGATCGATCCGAAGGTGGGAGCGAAGATCTATCCCTGGGTCTTCTACAACCACAAGCGCTACACCGGGGTCGAGGCCGCACAGATCCTCAGCGATAGACAGCTACTTGGCTTGGAGATGCTGACCGCGCGAGGCATTCTGTGCAAGGTGAACTCGGTGATGATCCCAGGCATCAACGACCATCATCTGGTTGCAGTGAACAAGGCAGTCAAGTCGCGCGGAGCGTTTCTGCACAACATTATGCCGCTGATCTCGGCGCCGGAGCATGGAACCGTCTTTGGGCTTAACGGACAGCCGGGTCCAACGGCGCAGGAGTTGAAGCTGCTGCAGGACTCGTGCGAGGGCGAGATGAACATGATGCGGCATTGCCGGCAGTGCCGCGCGGATGCTGTCGGGCTGCTAGGGGAAGACCGCAGCGCAGAGTTCACCACCGAAAAGGTGATGGCCATGGAGGTGAACTACGATCTTGCGGGTCGCGAGGCCTACCAGGAAAAGGTGGAGCTGAAACGTCGGGCAGTGGTCGCGGCAAGAAACATGGAACTTGCAACCCTGGCCGGAAAACACAGCGACATTTCCATCCTGATCGCGGTCGCAACCAAGGGTGGCGGCCGTATCAACGAACACTTTGGCCACGCAAAGGAGTTTCAGATCTATGAGGTCAGCACCGCCGGCAGCAAGTTCGTGGGGCATCGCCGAGTCGACCTCTACTGCGAGAGCGGATACGCCGAGGAGGACAACCTGGAGATCGTGGTCCGCGCCATCAACGATTGCCAGGCAGTCTTTGTGGCGAGGATCGGCGGCTGCCCGCGCGAAGGGCTCAAGGCCGCGGGAATCGAGCCTGTCGATCGCTTTGCCCTCGAATACATCGAGCAGTCCGCCATCGCGTACTTCCGGGAGTATCTGGAACGCGTGCGCCGCGGCGAAATCCAACACAAACAACGCGGAGATGCGGACATTCGCCAGGGCGCGCTGACCGCCTGAATTACAGCCAGCAACGGGATCCATTCGCGAGTCTATCCACCGAGGAGAAGCAGACATGGCATACAAAATCAAGGAATCCAGCTGCGTGGGCTGCATGGCCTGTCAGGATGAATGTCCCAACCACGCGATCGTCGAGACCAACTTCGTATTGAGTATTGACCCGACGAAGTGCACCGAATGTATCGGCTTCTTCCCGGAGCCGCAGTGCCTTTCGATCTGCCCGATTCCACGTACGATCCACATCAACCCGGACACTCCACGCTTTCAGGCGGCGGTATAAATGGCCACGGCAAGCCAGGTGAATGCGAAATTGACACCATCGGCTGAGTCCTTCATCCGCAGGCTTTACCGGTTTGCCACGGGACCGAAGGCTGGGTTTCAGTTCAAGGTAAGGCCCGGCGGTTGCTCCGGTTTTGCTGCGGAGTTCGATCTCGTCGGAGCTCCTCAACCGGACGCTTTTGTCTGGGAGTGCGAAGGTCTGCGGATCTTTCTCGATCCTGAGAGCCGTCGGTTGCTGGACGGAGCGACGGTGGATTTCGTCGAGACGCTCTCGAACACGGGATTCGTCATCAAGTCCCACGCGGCCACCGCTGCAGCATGTGCTCCCGCCTCCCAGCTGGTGTCGATCGAATCGATGCTGCGACATTGATTCGGCTTGAAAGGGAGAAGTGCCAATGACGCAGGAGATGGAAAGGGCTTTGGATTGGCAAGGGCGCGAGGTCTGCTGCGACGGCTGCGTTCACCATGACCTGGTTGGCGAGCAACGCTGCCTGCACAAGCACATCTGCGTACAGGACCGATCGCCCTCGAGGATCGAGCAGTTCTTCAAGACCAACCCCGGCCTCGCCAATGAGTTTCTCGCGCATCCATACTTTGAAGTGCGCGCCGCCGCCGCGAAGTTCGCTGACGTCTTCCATCTGACCGCCCTGCTGAATGATGTCGATGAGACGGTTCGCTGGCACGCTGCGCTGCGCTTGCCGCGCCGCTTTCTTCTGCGGTTGCGCATGGATCCTCACCGCGAGGTGCGTGTCCGTGTTGCCTCCCATATTGAAGGCGAAGACCTGCTGCCGATGATGGCCGACCCCGACTACTATGTCCGTTACGTCGTTGCCGAACGCATTGGCGTCCCATCGTTGAAGCATATGATCGACGACCCGGACCCTGAAGTGCGCCGGGTCGTGGCCCAACGGATCGCCGCAGAGTGGCTTCCGGAACTCATCGATGATCCGGACGGCGCCGTCGCTCTGGCAGTTGCCGAACGGCTTACGCCCACCCAGTTGCTCCCGCTGCGATCCCACCCAGACTTCCGTGTTCGCTACGAAGCTGCCGGAAGAGTGCCCCTAAGCGCGCTTGCCAAAATGCAGAAGGACGAAGACCCCGTGGTGCGAGAGCTTGTCCTCGATCGACTTTCAAAGCAACCAGCCGCGACGGCCGGAGAACATCTCTTGATCGAGATGAACCCTGCGATGCGCGAAGGGAGCCGCTGAGATGCCAACCACTGCTCGCGACAGCAACGTAGTGGAGCTGGATGGACCGCCCTCCTTCGAGTACGGCGCGAAGGTCCGATCGCGCTTCATGGTGCGCAATGATGGCACCTTTCCAGGCAAGGAGATCGGCGACGTCCTGGTCAACAAAGGTGAGATCGGTTACGTGGTCTCCATCGGAACGTTTCTGCAGCAGTTCTACATCTACGGCGTCGAGTTTTTGGGAACAGGATACCGCGTCGGCATGAAGCGCAGGGAGATCGAGATCGCGGAACCAATATCGAACGGAGGTGCTGCATGAGCGCACTCGGGAATTCGCGCTTCAACTGGGGACAACAGGTGCGAACAACACAGGACCTGCATAACGACGGCTCATACCCTGAGCAGCCAGCCGATGCGCTGCTGGCGCATAAAGGAGACGCCGGCGAGGTCGTCCAGGTAGGCCAGCACGTTGCGTCTGGAGCGATCGTCTATATGGTCGCGTTTGCGTTGAACAAAGTGGTCGGATGTTTCGAGACAGAGTTGATGCCGTTGGACTCGATGGGAGCAGCTGAATGAAGGTGATGATTCGTAGAAACCAGGCCGGCGTTCTATCCGCATATATCGCCAAGAAGGACCTCGAGGAGCCGATCGTCGAGGTCGAGAAGGCGGAGATGTGGGGCGGCCTGGTGAAGCTGGCAAATGGCTGGCGGCTGGCGCTTCCTGCAATGGATTCTGCAACCGTACTGCCCATCACCGTGGAAGCACGGCGTCTTGGGGAAATGGAGGTATAACCATGCACTCAGCAGCAATCAATTCCATCTCAGAGTCGATGGCGGCAGGCAATGCGATTCCTTACCTTGGGCCGGGGGTATTGGCTTTGGGCGAAGCTGGGCGGCAGTTGCCCGGCTCCCACGGTGCCCTCGTCGGACACCTGACGGCGAAGGCCAGCGTGCCGCATAAGATCAGGACCAACCTGACGGCAACGGCGCAGTTCATCGAGAACTTCAAGCATCGCAAGACCGTAAGCAGCGCCATGACCGAAGCGTTCACCATGGAGGCGCAGCCGACTGCACTGCACACCCTGTTCATGAATATGCCACAGCTCCCGCTGGTAGTTCATGCCTGGTATGACGACCTTCCGCAGAAGGCGCTGCAATCGCGCAGCAACTGGGGCATGGTGCAAGGCGTGAGCCAGGCGGAGCGTGTGGCACCGGTAGAGTATTGCGGCAAGTGGGTGAACTACTTCCATGCCGACGGTACCCATGTGGGAGTGGACGCCGATGGGCATGAGCACTGGACGACGCTGCTCTACCAACCCTTTGGTTCCGTATGGCCGGCGCGTAATTTCCTCGTTTCTGACTCAGACTTTGTCGAGGTGCTGACCGAGATCGATATTCAGACGCCCATTCCGGAGGCGGTGCAGCAATTGCGTAAGGGAAGAAGTTTTGTGTTTCTCGGATGCCGGTTCTCAACCCAGATGGAGCGCATGTTTGCGCGCCAGATCATGAAGCGCTCGTCAGAAAAGCACTGGGCCGTGATGCCCGAGGAGCCCACTCGCAACGAGGCGAACTTCCTCGAGCAGTTCAACATCGAACGCATCGCCATGCCGTTGCGCGAGTTCGTGAGCTCCTTCCAGACCAGGCAGCTGGTCAACTGATGGAATGCGACGAAAACTTCGTCGCATTTGCTACATGGGGAGGCGCTTTGTAGGGTTCGACACAGAAAAGCGCAAGCCCACAAACGTGACATTCGCTCTATCTGCGGGATTTATTGCCATCCGAGTTTGGCACAGCGATTGCATCAGTAAGAGCAAGGCACATCGCAACGGCCGAAGGTCAGCAAGTCAGCAGAGTGCCCAGCGCCGGCAATCAAACGACGAAGGGTCAGCGCTGCACCGATCAGGATCTTAGTTCATCGCAACAGGACGAGCGAAACGAAAGAGCAATCAAGGAGGACCAAAATGGCGGCATTACGGCAGATCGCGTTTTACGGCAAGGGTGGCATCGGCAAGTCGACCACTTCGCAGAATACCCTGGCTGCGTTGGCCGAGATGGGGCAGAAGATCCTCATCGTTGGTTGCGATCCAAAGGCAGATTCAACTCGGCTCATCCTGCATGCCAAGGCGCAGGACACGATCCTCAGCATGGCGGCGGAACTTGGCAGTGTGGAAGATCTCGAACTTGATCAGGTGATGAAAACCGGCTACAAGGGCATCAATTGTGTTGAGTCAGGCGGTCCGGAGCCAGGTGTTGGTTGCGCCGGTCGCGGGGTCATCACGTCCATAAATTTTCTCGAAGAGAACGGCGCCTACGAGAACCTTGATTATGTCTCCTACGACGTGCTCGGCGACGTGGTCTGTGGCGGCTTTGCGATGCCCATTCGTGAGAACAAAGCCCAGGAGATCTACATCGTGATGTCGGGCGAGATGATGGCCATGTATGCGGCCAACAATATCTCCAAGGGCATTCTGAAGTACGCCAACTCGGGCGGCGTTCGGCTCGGCGGTCTGATCTGCAATGAGCGCCAGACAGACAAGGAGCTGGAACTGGCTGAGACCATCGCCAAGAAGCTGGGCAGCAAGCTCATCTACTTTGTGCCTCGCGCCAATATCGTTCAGCACGCGGAGCTTCGCCGCATGACGGTGATCGAGTATGCGCCGGACTCCGAGCAGGCCATGCACTATCGCACGCTTGCGGAGAAGATCCATAACAACGTCGGCCAGGGTGTGATCCCGACGCCGATCTCCATGGACGAGCTGGAGGAGATGCTGATGGAGCATGGCATCATCCCCAATGTCGATGAGGCCCTCGTGGGTAAGGCTGTAGAAGCCGTGGCGTAACAAGCATTCGTTTCAACTGGCGTCGGGGTTTGTACGGGACTGACGCCAGATTTGTCTAATCCAGTCTGAGCGAGGTGCGGCGTGAGCGACAACGTGACCGTTGAAGAGATCAAAGAGCGGAACAAACAGCTGATCGGGGAAGTCCTCGAGGCCTATCCCGAGAAGTTCGCCAAGCGTCGCGCCAAGCATCTAGGAACCTTTGAGGAAGCCAAGGGAGAGTGCGGCGTCAAGTCCAACATCAAGTCGATTCCGGGCGTGATGACGATTCGCGGATGCGCCTATGCAGGATCCAAGGGCGTTGTCTGGGGGCCCATCAAGGACATGGTTCACATCAGCCACGGGCCCGTGGGTTGTGGACAGTACTCCTGGGCGGCCCGGCGCAACTACTACATTGGAACCACCGGAGTGGACTCTTTTGTGACGATGCAGTTCACTTCAGACTTCCAGGAAAAGGACATCGTCTTCGGTGGCGACAAGAAGCTCAGCAAGATCATCGATGAGATTGAGGAGCTCTTCCCGTTGAACAAGGGAATCTCGATCCAGTCCGAATGCCCGATTGGTCTGATCGGGGACGACATCGAGGCCGTCTCCAAGGCCAAGGGTAAGGAGTACGGCAAGACCATCGTACCCGTGCGCTGCGAGGGCTTTCGCGGCGTCTCGCAATCGCTGGGTCACCACATTGCCAACGACTCCATCCGCGACTGGGTCTTCGACAAGCTGGGCGACAAGCCGGCGCTTTTCGAGAGCACGCCTTACGATGTGGCCATCATTGGCGACTACAACATCGGCGGCGATGCTTGGTCTTCGCGCATTCTTCTGGAGGAGATGGGCCTGCGCGTCATTGCCCAGTGGTCGGGCGACGGAACCCTCGCCGAGCTCGAAGCCACGCCAAGGGCCAAGCTCAATATCCTGCACTGTTACCGCTCCATGAACTACATCTCGCGCCATATGGAGGAAAAGTATGGAACTCCATGGGTGGAATACAACTTCTTCGGTCCCAGCAAAATCGCCGAATCGCTCCGAGAGATTGCCGCTCACTTCGACGACACCATCAAGGAGGGCGCCGAGCGAGTCATCGCTAAATATCAAGCGCTCACCGACGCCACCATCGCAAAGTATCGTCCCCGTCTTGAGGGGAAGAAGGTGATGCTCTTCGTTGGCGGCCTTCGCCCGCGCCATGTAATCGGAGCGTACGAGGATCTGGGCATGGAGGTGATCGGCACGGGATATGAGTTTGGACACAACGACGACTATCAGCGGACCACGCATTACATCAAGGATGGAACGCTGATCTATGACGACATAACCAGCTTTGAGTTCGAAAAGTTTGTCGAGAAGGTTCAGCCTGACCTGGTCGGCTCTGGAATCAAGGAGAAATATATCTTCCAGAAGATGGGCGTCCCCTTCCGCCAGATGCACTCCTGGGATTACTCGGGCCCTTACCACGGCTACGACGGTTTCGCCATCTTCGCGCGCGACATGGACATGGCCATCAATGCGCCAGTATGGCGGATGACGAAGACGCCCTGGTAGACAGCGCACCAAAATTCTTCGAGGAGGATGAGCGAGATGAGTCAAAATGCGGAGAAGGTGATCGACCACTTCGAATTGTTCCGTGGCCCCGAGTACACGGAGATGCTGGAGAACAAGAAATGCATGTTCGAAAATCCCGTTCTTCCCGAGGAGTTGACGCGGGTAACGGAGTGGACCAAGAGCTCCGAGTACCGCGAAAAGAACTTTGCCCGCGAGGCCCTGACCATCAACCCGGCCAAAGCCTGCCAGCCTCTAGGCGCCGTCTTTGCTGCCTTAGGATTCGAGAGCACGCTTCCGTTCGTCCATGGATCGCAGGGATGCGTCGCCTACTACCGCAGTCACTTCTCGCGCCATTTCAAGGAGCCGACCTCGGCCGTGTCTTCCTCGATGACCGAGGATGCTGCAGTGTTCGGCGGCCTGAATAACCTCATCGATGGAATGGCCAACGCCTTCACCCTCTACAAGCCAAAGATGATCGCCGTATCGACGACGTGCATGGCGGAGGTGATCGGCGACGATCTCAACGCCTATATCAAAAACGCCAAGGAGAAAGGGTCGGTGCCTCAGGACTTCGATGTTCCTTTCGCTCACACGCCTGCCTTCGTCGGCAGCCATGTGACCGGCTACGACAACGCGCTGAAGGGAATCATCGAGCACTTCTGGAATGGGAAAGCCGCTACCGCGCCCAGGCTGGAGCGCAAGGCCAATGGCAAGCTGAATTTCATCGGCGGCTTTGACGGCTACACTGTCGGCAACCTGCGAGAGATCAAGCGGCTGTTCGACCTGATGGGCGTCGAATACACGATCCTGGGCGACAACAGCGACGTTTGGGACACGCCGAGTGATGGTGAATTCCGCATGTACGACGGCGGAACTACGCTTGAAGATGCAGCGAACGCGATCCACGCGCAAGCGACCATCTCCATGCAGGAGTTCTGTACAGAGAAGACGCTCGATCTGATCGAAGCCAGCGGCCAGGAGGTCATTGCCTTCAACCATCCTGTTGGAGTAGAGGGCACCGACCGCTTTCTGATGGAGGTCTCGCGCCTTACAGGCAAGCCAATTCCGAGTGGGATCGCGAAGGAGCGCGGACGTCTGGTGGACGCGATCGCCGACTCCAACGCACATATCCACGGCAAGAAGTTTGCACTCTACGGAGATCCGGATCTGACGCTCGGACTCGCAGCGTTCCTGCTGGAACTCGGAGCGGAGCCAACGCACATCCTCTCTACCAACGGCGGCAAGGAGTGGGAGCACAAGGTTGGGGCGCTCCTGGCCAGCTCTCCCTTCGGCAAGAACTGCCACGTGTACGCCGGCAAAGATCTTTGGCACATGCGCTCACTGCTATTCACGGAGCCGGTCGACTTCCTGATCGGCAACACCTATGGAAAGTTTCTGGAGCGCGACACGAAGACGCCGTTAATCCGGATCGGTTTCCCGATCTTCGATCGCCACCACCACCATCGCTATCCGGTATGGGGCTATCAGGGCGGACTCAATGTCCTCGTAACCATGCTGGACAAAATCTTCGACCACATGGATGCGACCACCAATGACGTGGCGAAGACGGACTACAGCTTCGACATCATCCGCTAGAGCAACATAGCCATGCGTGAGACGGAGGGGTTGATGAGTGATCTCCATGTGAAGGTGCAGCAGGTCTTTGACGAACCCGGCTGTTCCACGAATCAGGCGAAGCTCACGCGCGACCGCAAGAAGGGCTGCAGTAAACTCCTTGCGCCTGGCGCCGCGGCCGGCGGTTGTGCCTTCGATGGTGCAAAGATTGCCCTTCAGCCCATCACCGATGTAGCTCACCTCATTCATGGGCCCATCGCGTGCGAAGGAAACTCGTGGGATGGCCGCGGATCGAAGTCTTCCTCTTCACAGCTCTACCGCACCAGTTTCACGACCGACATGACGGAGCAGGACATCGTCTTCGGCGGGGAGAAACATCTCTATAAGGCGATTAAGGAAGTCGCGGAGAAGTACAATCCAGCGGCGGTCTTCGTCTACCAAACCTGTGTCTCCGCCATGATTGGAGACGACCTGGAGGCCGTCTGCAAAGCCGCCGCCGGCAAACTGGGCCTGCCGGTGATTCCGGTGAATGTTCCAGGATTTGCGGGTTCGAAGAACCTGGGGGCCAAGCTCGCTGGCGAAGTCCTGCTGGATCATGTGATCGGTACGGAAGAGCCCGAGGAAACCACACCCTACGACATCAACATCATCGGCGAGTACAACCTGTCCGGCGAGTTGTGGCAGGTCAAGCCGCTGCTCGATGAACTTGGCATTCGCATCCTGGCCTGTATCTCCGGCGACGCAAAGTACCACGAGGTCGCCCGCTCGCACCGGGCTCGCGCTGCGATCATGGTTTGCTCCAAGGCGATGATCAACGTGGCGCGCAAGATGGAAGAGCGCTACGGCATTCCGTACTTCGAGGGATCGTTCTACGGCATCGGCGATATGAGCGATGCGCTTCGTAGAATCGCGCAGTTACTGGTTGCCCGCGGAGCGCCGGACGAGCTCTTAGCCCGCACCGAAGCGGTCATCGAGCGTGAAGAGCGCCGTGCCTGGGAGCGCATCGCTCCCTACCGGCAGTCGCTTGTGGGCAAGCGTGTCCTGTTGTTTACAGGCGGCGTCAAATCCTGGTCGGTGGTGGCTGCATTGCAGGAGGCGGGTCTGGTCATCTCCGGAACCAGCGTGAAGAAGTCCACCGAAGGCGACAAGGAACGGATCAAGGAGTTGATGCATGATCCGCATATGTTCGACGATTTGAAGCCGCGAGAGATGTACAAGATGCTGAAGGACGCGCAGGTCGACATCATGCTCTCCGGAGGACGCAGTCAGTTTGTCGCACTCAAGGCGAAGATGCCGTGGCTTGACATTAATCAGGAGCGGCATCAAGCCTACGCTGGATATGAAGGCATCGTGACGTTGGTGAACGAGATCCACAAAGCCCTCTCCAACCCCATCTGGGAGCAGATTCGCAAGCCAGCTCCATGGGAGCTCACGACGACGAGGGATGAGCTCGCCGTCCATATTGCATAGGGAACATAGCCATGGCCAAGGTAATTGTCAGCCACAAGCAATGCACTGTGAACCCGCTGAAGATGAGCCAGCCCATTGGCGCGGCGTTGGCCTTTATGGGGGTTGAAGGGACGATGCCTCTTCTACACGGAGCGCAGGGCTGCACCTCGTTCGGACTGGTCTTGTTTGTGCGCCACTTCCGCGAGGCGATTCCCCTGCAGACAACCGCCATGAGCGAGGTTGCCACCGTTCTGGGAGGCTTCGACAACGTGGAACAGGCCATCGTCAACATCGCCAACCGCGCTCATCCCCGATTGATCGGCATCTGCACCACGGGAGTCTCCGAGGTCAAGGGAGACGACGTTAAGGGAATTCTCAAACTCATTCGCGCCAATCATCCTGAGCTTGGACATATCGCTCTGGTCGACGTATCCACGCCGGATTTTTCTGGGTCGTTTCAGGATGGCTGGTCCGCGGCTGTCACGCGGATGGTGGAAGAACTGGCAGATGCGCCGATGGTGGAGACCAGGTTCTCGCGCCGCGTGAATGTGCTGCCTGGCTGCCATCTCGCGCCGGGCGATATCGACGAATTGCGCGACATCTTTGAGAGCTTCAGCCTTGACCCATTCTTTCTGCCCGATCTCTCCGGCTCGCTCGACGGACACATTCCGGCAGAGTTCACACCCACCACGCTGGGCGGAATCAGCCTCGAGCAAATCCAGCGGATGGGCTCCTCCTGCTGGACCGTAGCCATCGGCGAGCAGATGCGCGGCGCGGCTATCACTCTGGAACATCGCACCGGTGTGCCGTACAAACTTTTTGAGCGGCTCACCGGCCTTGCAGCCAATGATGAGCTGATGGGCTTTTTAGCGCAGATCAGCGGAGTTCCCGTTCCGCGAAAGTATAGGCGTCTGCGCAGCCAACTGGTGGATGCGATGCTGGACGGGCACTTTTACTTTGGTCAGAAAAAGGTGGCGATCGCCGCTGAGCCCGATCTGCTCTCAACGCTCGCACACTGGCTCAGTGAGATGGGTTGTGAGATTCAAGCGGCTGTGACCACGACCACCTCGCCGGTTCTGGAACGGATTCCGTGTGAGGAAGTTATGATCGGTGATCTCGAGGACCTTGAGTCGCGCGCGGCGGGGGCTGACCTCATCGTTACCCACTCGCACGGACGCCAGGCATCCGAGCGTCTTGGCATTCCGCACTTTCGTGTAGGAATTCCAGTATTCGATCGCCTGGGCGCGGGCCAGCAAGTAACGGTGGGGTATCGCGGCACACGCGATCTAATCTTCACCGTCGGAAACATCTTCCTTGCCAGCGGCCACGAACCCACGCCAGATACATGGCGACGGCCTATGGATAAGGCCAGCCTGCTAGTTCAGCTAGACGCAGTTCAATGATCACGGCTTACTGATTCCACGGATGTGGAGGAGAACGATGAAAATTGCATTTGCAACAGAAGATCTGAAGCACGTGGATGCTCACTTCGGATGGGCGAAACACATTGCAGTCTATGAGGTCACGCCCGAGACGATTCACTTTGTCACCACCCACGATTTCGAGGGCAACCTGCAAGAGGATGGCAACGAAGACAAGCTAGGTCCCAAGCTCGCCGCCATCGAGGACTGCGCCATTCTCTATGTCGCTGCCATTGGGGGATCGGGCGCCGCACGTGTGGTCGCGAAAAAGATCCACCCCATCAAGGTGCCTGAGCCCGAGGCCATTGGCGGCGTGCTGTTGCGCCTGCAAAAAGTCCTACGCGGAACGCCGCCGCCCTGGTTGCGAAAGGCGATGAACAAGGGAGCGGAGCGAACGTTGGATTTCGACGACGAGGTGGTTCATGGTTGAGACCGTAAATCAGACGCCAGCGCTTGCGGCACACGGCTTTCTCAAGGAGTTGATCAAACAGTGGCGCGCGCAGGACCTGCATGGATCCTGGGACAAGAAGACTGACCTCGATCTGCTCGAGCCCTACATCCTGACGAAGGAGAAGCGTCGCGAACTTCCGATCATGGGCGACCCCGACCCAGAGACTCTTTGGCGCATGGAACTCTTCTACAACGCAGTCGGTCTCGCCATCGAGCGAATTACAGGTGTGATGGTCTCTCCTATCTTCAGGCTGCACCACGAGGGCTTTGGGCGTCTTGTCCTGACGGCTGGGCGGCTGATCGTCCTCAATAAGAACCTGCGCGACGTTCACAGGTTCGGTTTTGAGAGCGTAGAAAAACTGGAGGCCGAAGGGGAAGAACTAGTCGCGGCCGGCGTGGAGTGGATTGAAAAATATCCGGACGTCGCCCGGTATTGAAAGAGGGAAGTAACGCAGAGAAAGTCGAAGAATCACGGAGCATAGATGGCAACGGAGACAGCACTGCACGCAGCATCGCGCGATGGAAGAGTTTGGGAGCCGTCGTATCTACTCGGCATCGATCCGGAGATCTGCATTGGCTGTGGCCGATGCTTCAAGGTCTGCGGAAGATCGGTGATGTCCCTGTACGGCATCACCGAAGACGGTGAAGTGGTGTCGCTCGATGACGACGACGAGATTGAACGCAAGATCATGGTCGTCACCGATCCCGGAGCGTGTATTGGATGTGCGGCTTGTTCCAGAGTGTGTCCAAAGAACTGCCAGACCCATGGAGCAGCCTAGGAGACGAACCATGGCCGCTATCACGCTATACACACAACTGGTTCAGTCGAAGGCGTCTTCCATGGACGACGCCTTCGATACTCATGTGCTGGCTTCGATGATTGCGGCGGCGGCGATGGAGGTCGACGATGGCGGCTCGCTCGCAGATGGGTTGGGCATCTCCGGCAGCAAGCTCCAGAGCATGATCGCAACCTACTTCCCCGATGGGGCCACTCTGCTGGACGACTTGGGGCTGGATCAAGAGACGGCGGTTGAGGACTCTGAGCAGTCGCTGCGAAGATTGCTGCAGCGTTCCCGCTCCACACCGGCCCCGCTCAGTTTCGTATTTTCCATCATCGTCGCCCGCAGAGCGACACGGCCCAACCATCTGTGGCAAGACCTCGGTCTCTCCAGTCGCGACGACTTGTCGAAGCTGATGCAACGGCACTTTGCTCCACTTGCCCTTCGCAACTCGCAGGACATGAAGTGGAAGAAGTTCTTCTATCGGCTGATATGCCAGGATGCAGATTCACGTATGTGCCTCGCTCCCTCCTGTTCGGAGTGCAGCGACTTCGACGGATGCTTCGGCGATGAATCAGGTGAGGGCATCCTGGCACGGTCCCGCTTAGCGCTGGAGAGGCCTGGCACGATCGCAGGAGGATCCTCGGCTGCTCAACCAACGGCTGCGCGCTGAAGGGAATCTGACACGTCGCAAACGCGACAAAACGGATCATCGTCTCGACGACGTGTCTCTAAGCCCTGCATTTTGACCACCCCACGTTTGGCGTACAACGTGCTTTCTTCTCTCTATATCGAGTCGGGAGGGAACGATGATTGAGTTGACGCAAACGGCAGCCGACGCCCTGAGATCCGCGATTCAAACAACCTCAACCTCCATTGCTGGTCTTCGCGTCACGGCCGAGCTGGGAGGGTGCTCTGGCTACAAATACCAAATGGCCCTGGTGGAGAGCGCCGAGCCCGATGACCTCATGTGTGAGCATCTAGGGTTCACCATCTTCGTCGCCCCGGGCAGTTCCAGTCTTCTCTCCGGAACAACGATTGATTTTCTCGATGGCCTGGAGGGGTCCGGCTTCGCCTTCGACAACCCGAATGCGAAGTCTACGTGCGGGTGCGGCAGGTCCTTTTGTTGAAGCACAAAATCTGAGGAGGCACGCCATGACGCAGATGCGCAGCGCCCAGCCAACGGCTCATCCGTGGGTCTACCTGGACAACAATGCGACTACGCGCGTCGATGCCCGCGTCCTGGATGCGATGCTGCCATTCTTCCGCGAGCAATTCGCGAACCCATCGTCAGGCCATGCCATGGGCGCCGACGTGGCTGACGCCGTGCACATTGCCCGCGGCCAGGTTCAATCGTTGATTGGCGCTGCCTCCAGTAAGGAGATCGTCTTCACCTCGGGTGGTAGCGAGTCCAATAACACGGCCATCTTCTCCGCACTTAAAACCCAGAAGGATCGAGACGAGATCATCACCTCTGCCGTCGAGCATCCTTCGATCCTGGCAGCGTGTGACCATCTGCAGCGAACCGGACGAGCAAGGATCCATCGCATTCCCGTTGACCGGGATGGCCGGCTAGTTGAGGATGCCTACAGGAACGCTCTGAGTCCCAGAACCGCCCTGGTTTCCATGCAGTGGGCCAATTCTGAGACAGGCGTAGTATTTCCAGTCCAACGGTTGTCGGCCATGGCACACACACAGGGCGCACTGTTCCACTGCGATGCTGTCCAGGCGGCTGGCAAAGTCACCGTCCAGGTGCAAGCGACGCAGATCGATCTGCTCTCGATCTCCGCGCATAAACTGCACGGACCCAAAGGTGTCGGCGCCCTCTATATTCGCAATGACGTCCGCCTCGCGCCGTTGATTCACGGCGGACGTCAAGAGCGTGGGCGGCGAGCGGGCACGGAAAATGCACCCGCGATCGTGGGCTTTGGGATGGCGGCGAAACTGGCTGAAGAGACGCTCGCCTGCGAGATGCCACGGATTGCAGCACTGCGTGATCGCCTGCAACACGAGATTCTCCGCGGCATTTCCGGGAGCATGGTCGTCGGCGACAAAAGCGATCGACTCCCGAACACATTAAATATCGCCTTCGAAGATGTAGAGGCCGATTCTCTTCTTTCGTTGCTGAACCGGGATTCCATCGCATGCTCTCAAGGATCGGCCTGCAGCTCCGGATCCATGGAGCCGTCCCATGTACTGCGCGCGATGAAGATCCCGTTTGCGTACCTGCGGGGCGCGTTGCGCTTCTCCTTCTCGCGCGAAAACTCAGATCGGGATGTCGACCGCGTGCTGGACGTCTTGCCGCAAGCTGTCAAAGACCTTCGACTCACCATGGCTCCTCAGGAGGCCGCCTATGACTATGCCTAGAAAAATCGTAATCAACGATTCCACGCTGAGAGACGGCGAGCAAGCTCCGGGCGTGTCCTTTACGCTGGAGGAGAAGCTCTCCATCGCGCTTGCGCTTGAAGCCGCAGGCGTGGAGGAAATCGAAGCGGGAACTCCCGCCATGGGCACAGCGGAGATCGAGGGCTTGGGGGAGGTAGGCCGCCGGCTGCGTACCTCCGAACCGATTGCCTGGTGCCGCATGACCCGCAAAGACGTCGATGCCGCCATGATGACCGGGTTGACGCGCGTGAATCTTTCCATCCCGCTCTCGGACATCCAGATGTCCGCCAAACTCAATGCGGATCGCGCCGAAGTTCTCCGCAGGATCCGCGATGTAATCCCCTACGCCATCGATCGCGGATTGCGTGTTGCGCTGGGCGGCGAAGACTCCAGCCGCGCAGACTTCGACTTCGTGCTCCAGGCAGTGGAGGCAGCCGCACGCGCTGGCGCGCACCGCTACCGGTTCGCCGACACGCTAGGCAGCCTGGATCCCTTCTCGGTCCGCGATACTTTTCGCAGCCTGCGCGCGAACTTCGACCTTGAGCTTGAATTCCACGGCCACGACGACCTGGGCATGGCCACTGCCAACACGCTTGCGGCCATCCGCGGAGGAGCATCCCATGCTAGCGTCTGTGTCCTCGGTCTCGGCGAACGAGCCGGCAACGCCGCGCTCGAAGAGGTTGTCGCTGGATTACAGGTGGTTCAGGGCACCACGTGCGTTGTTAACCTCTCTCATCTGCAGCGGCTTGCGGAGATCGTCGCCAATGCAGCCTGCACCCCCATTCCAGCGGGAAAATCCATCGTCGGCGCCAATGCCTTCACACACGAATCAGGTATTCATGTAGACGGCCTGATGAAAAATCCGTTGACCTATGAAGCGCTGTCGCCGGGAACCTTCGGGCGAAATCGCCGCATCGTGCTCGGAAAACACTCGGGTATGGCTTCCGTCACTGGAGCCTTGCACTCCCTTGGGCTCGCAGCCGACAAGCACCAAACGCGCATGGTGCTCGCACGCATTCAGGAGCGTTCCATCGAGGCCAAACGCGCCGTGAGCACCGAAGAGCTCGTGGAGTTCTACTCCCAGGCGAATACTCCGCTAGCGCAGCAGAGTTCGCCCGCGGAGATGACCGTATGACGGTTCTGGAACAACTATCCAAACTATCCTCTGCGGAAGAGTTCTTTCATCTTCTTGATGTGGCGTATGATCCAGCAATTCTGAACGTGGCGCGTCTCCACATTCTGAGACGGATGGGAGAGTATCTGAAAAATGCGCCTGCCGCCGCGGAACAGGAGGCCGCACACGATTACTTTCGCGACCATCTTCTGCGCGCGTACCAGGACTTCGCACACTCCTCGCCCCTAAACGAACGCGTATTCAAGGTTCTCAAAGATGCTGTCAAGGTGAAGAGACGCCCGCTCATCTCTTTGGTGGTTCCGGCCAAAGGTCATGACCTTCGCTAGCGCTCACAGGCACTCTCGAGCCACACGCCGTTCGGATGTAATCTGAGAACGGCCCACAATGTTGGGCAAGTTCGATTCTCGTTTGTAGACAACAGGGGGGGCCATTCATTGAGCTTGAGCCAAGCGCCAGTATCAGGCTCGCTAAGCGCCGTAGGCACGAAACTGAAATTAGGCGGCGGAGCGCTCAGTAACTAAAACCGGACTCCAAACAGAAACCCGCCCACGCCCCAAAGCATGAAACATCTTGGAATCACGCAGATAGAGCAGAGTCGGGGTCCTCGTGCGATAAGCGAAAGGTTCGCGCAGTCCAGGTGTTTCTTTGGTAAGTTGCTCGTTATGAGTAGGTTATGGTTGGTGGAGGCGGC
>CAVQEO010000030.1:0-51731 GCA_963711525.1 uncultured Acidobacteriaceae bacterium
GAGAAAGGGAAAACGTTGAAGCACCGCTCTTTGAATAGCAGCTCGCTAGAGGGTATAGCGAGCTAAGGTTGTGGGCATAGTTGTAGGTGCCAGCTCCCGTGAAGACGTGTTCAATAGTGGCAGTCGGGGAACTGGAGCTGCCGCCACCATTGCGAGAGATGCCGACGTTGGGGCTGGCCGTGAGCACGAGGCTTACGTTGGTGGCGGTAAAGGTGCCGGAGGTCACAAACTTAACGTGCGTGATGCCTGCGAGGCTGACTTGGTAAATTCCGTTCGCCGTCGCGGTTACAGTGGTTGCGAGGGTTGCGCCTGGGGTCGCCAGTGTGTAGATCGGCAGCGCGTAGAAGGTCGCACCGTTGTCTGAGCTGCCGAAAACTGAGAACGTTACTGTCGCCAGTGAGTTGCCCGTCAACGTAAGGGTACCGCTTGCAAAGGAAGTTCCAACCGTGGAGGTCGAACTGGTGAGGCCGTTCAGGTGAATCACGGTGCCCGTCACACCCGAGGCCGAAAAAGTTTGTGACGGCCACACCGATTGAGAAAAAGGAGATCAGCTGAGCAAAACTAAATGATTCCAGGCTAAGATAGTGCTATTACTACTTTGACCCTGGTCCCCACCACATTCGCCCCCTCGGCACTACAATCCATACTAGAAGGATGGTAGTAGTAACTGTTACGTATTAAGAAAAAGACAGTAAAGCACAGTAGTGAGCAGTCAGCAAATGGAACCAGGGGGATAAGGACTAACTTGGAGTGTATTGGAGTATCGGTGCCGAGCGGCGGGCAGGGGTAAGTGAGGGCGACCCCCGTGAAGAATCGCCCTTGCCCTGAGATCGGTTAGCTGCTGGGAGCCATCACTCAGCGCCGTCAAGCTCCTCATGGATCTTGAGGCCGGCAGTGCTGATGTAGTCGCCCTCGTCCTCAGACAGATACTGTGCTCCGAGTTTGCACTCGAAGTGATTCTGAAGGATGAGGGAGACTTGAGACGGGTCAAAACCCTCTTTTACCATTTTGTCTGCACCATCAAACATCTGCTTAAAAATTTTGCGCTCCGGCGGGCTTCGGCAAGATCCAGTTCCTTCTCCTCTGCCCAATATTCAATTGCGAGCATCATTTCCTTTAGGGAATCACCGTCTACTCCACCGGTCTCTTGTTGAAAGGCGTTAAATGCATCTTCGAGCCACTTGTTATCCATTAGTGTTTCCTCCTGTTGGTAGTTGCAGCGCTCGGCGGGGGTCCGGCTTAACTGAGACTCACTGTCTCACGATGGATCGAGCAGCAGCAAGCACATTAACCAGTGCGAGATAAGAGTAATTTTGGAGGTAATCGGCGTAAAGTTACCAGGGCGCTCAGTAATTTGGGGCGATTTATTATTTCGTCGCTCTCACGGTTACGGAGGCGACCAGGCGCACGAGGGTTGCAGTAATTTGGGGCCACTTATTATTTTCGCTGCTCACACGTTACTTAGAAGGGGAGAGCAGTACGCCCACGGGGGTCTTGGTCTGCATAAGGGCTCCCTGCAGTATCCGTGGATCATTTGTCATTGGCCTCATCCTCAATGCCGCTGATCAGACGGGGCAGCGTGATCTCAAATACTTTAGCGACAGCAGCTAGAGCCTCAAGCCCCGGTTGAATCAGACCGTTCTCCACGCGAGAGATGTAGCCCTGCTGGAAGCCGGCCAATTCCTCCAATTGCTTCTGTGTCAACCCTTTAGACCGTCTAAGCTTGGCGATCTTTGCTCCCAGCTGCAACGATAGTGACGTTGGTTTCTCTCGTGTCATGAATTCATTGTAGTAAAACTTGTACTGCGATACAACTTGTATTATGGTACAAATAATCGAAGGAGAAGGAAACCAATGACAAGAGCCGTATCCAACCCCAACGCCCTGAAAGAGGCGCAGAAAGTATTGCGTAGCGCAAAGGGCGATCTCACCAAACTAGACTCCGCGACACGGGCAGTCTTTCGTAGCGAGATTGCTCGCAAGGATAAAGATAAGCGTTATCAGCGACAGGAAGGTCAGGCAGCTCTCCGTAATGCAATTGCCTGGTGGGCGGGGGTGGAGCACGCACGCGGCTACAGCAAGAGCAAGAGTTACGGACGCTTCTATTCTCAGTTCGGGATTGACGTTGCGAATGCGCAGTTATTGGGAGTGCGGAAGGCTGTTGATCTTGCCCTCAGGGTACAGGCGGAACTGGCTAAGGTGGGGGTTGATGGCTTCCTAGAAGCCCGCGAGGATGGCAAGAAGTAGCTTGCCGCTGGTGCCCTGAAACTTGGCCTATGCCGGATTGACCGCGATTCAGGCGAGCATGGATGGGCACCAGCGAGAGGTTACTATGTCCAACTATTGCAGTAAGCACCCCAAAACTTCGGTCTGCCCTGAGTGCCGGCTAGAGTTGATCATCGATCTGACCAACCGGGTGTACGACAAGCACGTACCGCCAACGGGGACAAAATGCGCGTAGCCACACTGCTCATTGTTCTGGCTCGCGATCAAATTCGAGAATCCCTGTCAGAAAAGACCCCGCTTAGCTCGACGCTAGGACTTTCGATTGCAGGCTTCACCGATTGTGACGCTGAATGCGTAGGGTGGCTTGTACGGTTTGGGGCGTCAGTCATCTTCTACTTGCCACGCTTCGAAATTTTTCGCAGTCTCCTTGCATTTGACCCGGATCTTGCAGCGATGCAGGCTCCGCATTGTCGCCAGAGACCATAACGTGAAATTCATACGTGCCCTCGAACCGTTCCAACACTTTTCTGATGTGTAAAGAGACCAAAGATCATTCCCCAGCCTCCCGACGCCTTCGGCACCTAAGCAGATCGGCGTAAAGATCAATTCCCTGCGAATATCAATCGGCGATTTACTACCGCCTGCCCATTGCACAATCTTCGCGTCTCTCAGCACGGGATTCGGTGCAGTCTTTTCGCCCGGAAGCACCTTGTAAAAACTGGTCAGATACACTTGGCAGGTTTTCGCTATGCGCTGACCAACGTTACGAACTCTGACGCGAAGCCAAATGTATTCGATCGCTGTGCCATCTTTATGTTTAATACTGCCGGAGACAACGTTGTCCGCATCATTCCGAAAGTCAATTCGTAGCTTAGGGCGAGACCACCATCCGACAAGGAGAGGCGTGCACCGCCTACGATTCCGCCAACAATGGCTGCGACCACTACGTTTCCCAGCACGCTTCCACCATTCGCGAACCATCGGAGAAATCATGCATCGAAGGCTAACAGGCAAACGGACTCAACCCGTCGCCAAAATTTTCTAATTTTGTTTCGAGCCGAGTTTTGCTGGGAACGTTTGGTGGGCTCTCTGAGCGCGCCATTCCTGGTTGCGAGCGAACCAGTCTGCATTAGAGAGTGCCCTCGCCACTTGTGCGGCACTCCAGCGCCCGCTACGGGCGGCGCAGAGGCCTCGACCATTGAGCGCCGCGGCAATCGTCGGAGAGACTGAGCTCCGGCGGCTCTGATGCCCTCGATGACTGGAAGCACTTCGAGGGCAGCCCACTGCCCAGCTGCCCGTGTGCGCCCCAGGCGGGCTTCGAGGGCGATCTCGGCCCATCGTTCGGCGCTAACCTGGCGACCTCCCATCAGCTCTCACCTCTGAGCGCCATGTACTGGTAGACGGTCTCCCTGGAGACTCCGAACTCCCGCGCCAAAGCGGCCTTATTCTCAGTCTTCGCACGCTCCCTGAGGCTTGCCGCCTGGTCTGGTGTCAGGGAACGCTTACGACCCCTGTACAGCCCCTTAGCCTTTGCTACTGCGATGCCTTCGCGCTGACGTTCTCGGAGAAGAGCCCGTTCAAATTCTGCGACGCCGCCAAGCACGGAAAGCATCAGCTTGGAGAAGGCTGAGTCTTCACCAGTAAACTTAAGATCCTCTTTCACAAATTCGACTGCGATGCCCCTGGAGTTGAGGTCCCCCACCAGGTTCTGGAGGTCACGCATGCTCCGAGCGAGGCGATCCATGGAGTGGCACACTAGGACATCACCCTTACGGAGGTGCTTGAGCGCGGCCTGAAGCTCTGGACGCTTTGTGTCCTTACCGCTGGCTTTGTCCGTGAACATCACGTCGATGCTCAGTTCACTCAGAGCCTCAACCTGCCTAGCCTCGTTCTGGTCCACGCTTGAGACACGCACGTAAGCTACCCGTTGCCCACCTTTCGCCGCCATCATCATTGCTGCCCCCTTGGCACTGTCAGATTTATATCTTATACATTGGCTGGCATAGTGTCCATAAATAAATAAATAACTTTAATCTGACGTAATATGCGCTGGCTTTAGGGCATTTTGGAGGTGTCAGTTCTGTCTACCCTAATCTGGCAGGTGTTACGTTCTCTCGAAACCCGCAGAGGGCAGAGAGGGCGGCCCGCGCGCGGCGGGGAGTCGAGGTGTTCGTTGGAACGTGAACAGTGAACGCGCGCACCCGTCAGTTTCTGGAGGCAGGGTCGGTGGGGGAGCAGATAGCATCCCCCTGCAACCAGGCTACTCAGAACGCCGCGGGGCCCAGGAGGGCCTTTGCCGCGATATCGATCTGGTCATCTGTCAGGCTATAGCCGGGAGGGCACCCAGAAGCAAACGTGACGTGCAGGGCCAACCGCTCATCACTGAGTCCTCTGGCGTCTGCGCCGATGATCACATCAGCCTCTTGGTTGCCGGCCTCAGGGCCTAGGTGCGCACAGAGCTAGGTGCGGAAGTTGGCTTCTCGGGCTTTCTCCTGGTGGTATGCGGCCTCTGCTGCTTCGATAGCTTTTATACGGTCGATATTCACTGTGGGTTTCCTTCCAATAAGAGTGGGACGGATTGACCGTTCCTTTTGAGGATTTGCTGCAAATCTTCATTCGACATCTGCTTAAAGTTCGGGGGGGGCCGCCGGCGGCGTTGATGCCGATGGCGATGTTAGTTCCCTTGCCGGCGAGCTGGCCCGAGACTTCCCCGAGCAACTCCAGGACGCCGCGCACCTGAGCGATGCCGCGGAGCGCAGTATCCAGGTTCCCAGCTTGTTCCGCTCGCTGCGTCAACCGTTCCGCTTGGCTGAGCAAGTTTTTTACCTGATCGAGAAGAGTATCCGCCTTCACGATTACCGCGGCTTCGTGGGCCACCACCAGGACTTTGGCGATGTGTTTCTTGTGCCGGTGGAGAGCTGTTGCGCTCGTGCCGTGTTGTTGCGCGATTGTGCGTAACGATGTTCCGGCAAGGAGTAGGCGATCTATTTCGGCCTGGCTTTCGTGCGAGCAAACTTTACACTGCGGGGGCATTAGATCGTCTCCTTAACTGCGAACGCTACATGCTGCTCCAGCTCGCGTCGGATGCCGATCGCTCCCTGGGGGAAACCTCGCGTATCAGGCGGTTTACTTCCACAGTAGGGGTAGGCTGCCATCCCTCGACATCCCAACGCAACCACCGCTTACCCTTCTGGTCATACAGCAGTTTGCCGGCATGGCGCAGCATGAAGGCGTCTACGGGGAGCAGGAGGAACTCCGGGAGCTTCTGGAGTTGACTGCGAACGCTATCAACAAACGCCCAAGAGCCCATCTTCATATTCCCCTTGTGGTTCAGCTCGCTGGCGATATTCCCGATGAAGTATGAAACCCTACCTTGCTCGTCCACCTCCCACGATGTACCCGTCCACTTGTGCCACCGCTTGTTTATCCGCTCGAAAGCCATCTTCCCTCCCAGGCGCTCAATGCAGGCACGAGTTACGCGAGCACCGGCGCTCCTGGGAGCCGGCCCGAGCCAAGGTTCCACGATTGGAACGTAGGGGCACCTTGGTATCTCGATATCACTTTTAGTGATCATTTTTGCCTCCACAGTGGTGCGTCGATAATTTACATAAATTACTGAGTACATGAAAACCGCGAAATCCATGGTCAACGTTCTTCTTACCAAAAGGAAAAAAGGGGGGAAAAAGGTAAAAAGAGAAAAAGGTAGAGAGAAGATGAGAACCATGGATTTCGTGGATTTCGTGTATCCGCCTCATTTGCTCACCGCCCTCTTATTGGCGATGGTCATTTTCTCGGAGACCGGCAAACTGCGATCCGCGTAGAGGGTTTCCCGGCTGCCGGCGATCACCCAGCGGCCATCTTTTGCGTGTGGGCTCCTCAGAACATCAAAGCCGATGCTGCCCAACAGGTGCGGGATCTGTCTGGCCTTTTTCCTGTCCTGCAGGCTTGCTGCCAGTTCGAAGTGACCCGCGAATTGGAGCTTGGCGATAATCTCCTTCACCGTGGCGACATACACCCCCTCCATGGCGTCCGACAGCTCCTTCTCCTCCGGGTTCCTGCCGGCATCAACGATCTGGTGCCACGCCTCGGTCTTGGGGGGAGGTGCCATAGGGCAGAAATCGGCTATATCCAAGCGCCGCAGATACCCTAGGACGGCCTGCTTGCCCCCACCGTTATCTATCCAGTCCCATAGGGGGTTGAAGTAGGAGTCTGGTTGCCTCTCGGTGCTGCTCCAGGCCACGTAGTGTCGCCTGTCGTCCGGATCGATGAAGAGCCCGTTTAGTTTGTTGTTAGATGTGATGACCACAGCCATCACGTTGGGAACGTAGTAGTTCCCGAGGTACATCTTGCGGCAAGGCAGAGTATCGGGCGGGGCTGCGATTATGCGCTTGGATTTCTGATAGAACTCATATCGATCGACGCCCCCAGTGTCCCGAGCTTCGTTTATGACCAGCAAGGTTCTTTCGGACCACTCGCTGTAGTCGTCGAAAATCTTCGCGTACTCGATATCCTCAAAATTGCCGGCCCCCACTCCGTATCTGAGTGCCTGGAGCAGCCAATCCTTACCGATACCGTGAGCGCCCCCGAGTACGATAGCGTGATTGATTTTCTTCCCTGGGTTCTGGATGCGGTAGGCCATCCACTTGAACAGGTGATCTGCCTCCTCTGGGTAGATAGAGCGCACATGGTTTACCCAGGGCGAGGGGTCGCCTTCGCTCGCAACGGCAGCCGAGGGCCGGAACAGGTTATATATCCGGCCTTTAGGGTCATCCCTTAAGATCCCATCTTCGCTCACCTTACCCTCAATAATCTCCGGGTAAGCCGGCTGCCACCCCATCTGCTGCACGGCCCGGAACATATCGAGATGGGCCGTCGGCTTCATGCCTAGGCTATCGGTAAAGCGCTTCAGGTGACTGTTTACTGCGTCCACTGGGATCATTTCGCGGGTCACCCTGTTGATGTACTTATGCGAAGGCAGGTGAGCCCAGAAGTCCTCCACTGTTAGCTCATCGGGGGTACCTGATGGCACCGTCATGCTGGGGGGCATAGGGACCGCAGAGGGGGCACCGGGCGCTACAGGGGCGCTGCTGGCCGCTACCGGAGCGGTCTTATCCCCATAGAAACCCTCAGTATTAGCGACAGCCTTTAGGATGGTGTCCCGCAAGTAAGTCCCGCGCCGGTCCCATTTGTCGCGCACCAGGCCACAGTCCGCGCGTCGCATGAGCCGCTCGATTTGGGCACAGTTCCCGCCTGTCCACCATGCGAGATGATGAGCTAGGCCCGAATCGGCTGAGCTAGCGTCGTAGGCGCGCCCGTTTGCATCCGGGTAGCTCTTACCCAACGCCAGCTCATTGGCGATCCACAGATCCTCAACGGAAGACTTTCCAGTAAAGCGAGCACTGGCGCTGTGAGAGCGCCGAGCGCGCCGGACAAGTTCGTCGTCATCTATCGTCGTCGCGATCGCTCCAGGATGGGACTCCTCAGTCCACTCAGCATCCCCAGTGGCCGCGGCGCTCGGCGGGAAGTAATCCGCGATTAACCGGTGGAGCTCAACCGTGCAGTCAGCGCCGGCGTCACCTAACGCTCCAGCCTGGTCGCCCATCGCGAACCACTTACCAGAGGTGTAGAGTTCGATTTTGATTCCCTCTATCACCTTCACTTTGGCATGTGCGGGCTCGGGGCCTTCATATCTTCCCCAGTTGTGGAGGCCCTCATAGCTCACGCTGAGTTCTACGCCGGCCTTAGGTAGCGCCAAGCGTAGCTTGTCCACGAGGCCATGCCATTTATCAGTGCCATTCCCCTTGCAGGTAGCGCACTCGGGATTGGGAGCATTCAAGCCCTCGGGGAAGTCCGCTGCCATGAACAACGCCCGGCTCTCCTCAGTGAAGCAGTCAACACACGAGACACCCTTAAGCCGCGCTCCGTCGATATCCAGACAGAAGAGCTTAGTCTCTGACGTAATCACGAACCCCACGCCGTACTGGGGGCCCGCGGAACTGGCGGCGGCGTGGGCTGCCTGGTATGTCATCCAGTTAGAAGGCGTGGTCCATTCAAGCTTGGAGTTAGTCGCAAGGTTGATCGGAAGTTTGTCCAGCTTCCCCGGGCGCTCCGTGCTGCTCGTCAAGAAGTAAACGATGAACTGCGGAAAGCTCTCAAGGTAGCTCAGCGCTGGAGATAAATGGGCCTCCACTGCCGGCGGGGGTGGTATCACGGGAGATAGCGCATTGGGTACTACAGATTGTGTAAATTGACTGTTGACGGGGGCCGGGGACGGGAGCATAATATAACCATTCATCCTTTAGTTAACGGTTAGAGCCTGGTGACCTTGAAGAAACCCTGCTCAGTTATTTGTTAAGCCTCCAGATTGAGCCCTGGGGGCTTTAGTTTTTAGCGCCCCGCGACCACATGGGGGACGGAACCGTACTTCACAAAACCCAGAGCCGGAATGAAATCCAAGCTCCGATAAGAGCGAGCGTGCTGCTCGCAAAATGGAGATATCCCGTTCCCTGCAAAAACCACCACCCCTACACTCTCCTCTGCACAGTGATCACATGGAGCAGACCTGAGCCGGTTTATCGCGCCTGCGAGCCCGCGATGCTCCTCGGCGCTGCCCTGGGCACACTTGGTGCACAGAGACCCTTCGGACTTTTTGTAGCAGAGCAAACAGAGCCCTGTGCGGAGTGCTGGATGTCCTGAAGACTGCTCTTGTAGGGGCCGCATCCCGCCGCTACCGAGTTCCTTAAAGCGCGCATAGCAACCGGCGCAGAGTAGAGCAGAAGTGTTGTGTCCGCTCATGCCTACGCCCCATATCGCGAGCCGTTTTCCATCTTCAGGCCCGCGGGTTTTGAAGGGCTCGTTGCATTCTTCGCAGCGTGTTCTGTCGCTCATTGCGTGCTCCCACTCGGTGCGACAGCATTCTCCCGCTTGAACCCCAGTAGCCTGGGGCCGAACGCGCAAAGGGGGACTCCAGCCTCGCCGAAGCTCTCCCAGCGCTCTGAGCACTGGCTACAGATGAAGTAAGAATAAAAAGTGCCAAGAAATCCGAGGAAGAATAAGTGACTGCCTGTGCCGGTCATGGCCGCATGACACTCAGAGCAATGTTGATCGGGATCAAAGTGGGGGCGAATCCATCTCTCAATCGCCACCTCATCTTCATAGCTGAACGGAATGCCTAGCGGCTCATCCAAGCGAGAGATATTCAACCGCTGGAGATCCACGATATAGCCCAGCATGTAAGCAACCGCCGCGGCAGGGACATCCTCATGAAGATCCACTAAGGCCTGGAAAAATTCAGGAGTCTTATGCTCGCTAATTCGAGCGGCTAAGGTTGACGCGTATCCGATATCGGTCATGACATCAATCTCCTCCTCTGATGGGCCGGCGCTTGATAGGAGGCCATGTAGACATCGACGTACACGGCAGCTTCATTGGAGACCATGTGGTGGTCGCGTCGCGCGCCGGCTCCGGGAGATGTGGAGGGTGTCATCACGCACCCACCGTCTCACTGGGCTCTGCTCTCGTGCTCTCAATGAGGGCGCGCACGTCCTCCGCCCTATAGCCAGTTGTACGCGGCCCCAAGCGCACTGGCTGCGGGTAGACCCCCCGCTGAACGCCTAAATACCAGGCTGACCGGCTCACGGGGAAAAAACCCTGCACCCCTTTACGGGGATTTCCGATTATCGAGTCCAAGCGCAGAAAACCAGTTTCGGGAAGTTGCACCATGTTTGAGGCTCCTGTTCAAGATCATTAACAACAGTCCGAGCATCTCCTATAGCGTCCCGTTGAGCAAACCGAGATAATGCATGACCTTTATAACCTTTATTGCAAAAGTATCTCTAACAAAAACAAGGGTTTAAAGAGAATTCTAAAATACCCGTGGCGCCAGGGAAGTGCTGGAAAAGGAATGCTGCGAGTCGGTTTGCCAAATCGAATAATTCGTGCTAGACGAGAGCGCGCTCTCTGTCACCGTTTGATTGCCGCGGACTCACCGCAAGCTCCTTAGGGCGTGGGTGCGCACCAGCAAGCGGCCCATGCCGTGCGCGATTCAAACGGGCGAGCGCACAACAGAACGGCGCACCTAGCCGAGCGGCGGGCGATGATGCAGCAGTGGCCTGTACGTCAGCGACGGCCAGTGGCATGTTATCAGCTTCGAAAGTGAAGCTGAACTCTGGTCAATCTTCGAATCGATCGCAAGCCCACACCCTTCGCCGTTCGCGAGGCGCCGCTGGTCAGCGAAGATGCGTATCGACTGTGGGAGTTTTTGAGCTAAAGCCGGCCCGGGGGCATTTGCTGACTTTGATCGGCCCCCGGTGGACTTATTTCGCAGAAACTCATTGTGGAGTAACATTGTTGGACGAAAACTTGGCAAACCTAATTATGCTTACAGGCTGATCATCTTCGGATACAACCGTAAACAAGTAGTATTTATAAGTCTCAAACGGTCTCATATCAACAACAAAAACTGCCCACGTGGGGTATTCGGATATCGATCCAGCGCGAAAAGTAGGGAACGTCATTACCCCCGATGGCTTGGCTTGCCTTATATCCAATGCGCGACAGGGGCGATCACAAATCGCCACGAACTGCGGGTCGTTCCATGCGGCATCTACATAAAACTTAGCGCTCGTTGTCGGATGCCCTTGTGTTGTGAAGGCGGGCAACTCTGTGTCAGGAGAAGTGGACGCCACGATCTGATAACCGAGAATATTCGGGGTTTTTTCTGCGTAGTTGTTTGTGACTTGTGGATTAAAGAGGGTTCCGCCGCTAACTGCGAACCCGCCGGGCGCGTTATTAGTGACGGAAGGCTGCGGAGTCGCCTTTGAGATCTCTTCGAGCTTTGCCATTATGGCGTCAAGATAATCCTGATTCGCGAGCGCCATTTTCAGAATAGCGGGGATATCTTCCAAAGCCTTCTTTTGAGCCGGACTCAAATTTGAGCAATCGATTTTGACGTTACCGACCAAGGCAATGATATTGCTACAGTTACTCTTTACTGCTTCTTGATTAATCGGTGGCTGGCCTTGGGCAAACCCGCAGGTCGCGGACAAGATAGAGATGAGCGCGGCACTAGCGATTTGGAGATGTCTTATTCTTACCATGCGCCTTTTCCTGCGGAGAGCAGTCAATGTTCGCGTCGCGTCCTGCAACTGTATTTGAACAGTCGCTGTCCTGTGCTTTCTGATTGATGGAAGGGAGCGGCGCCGATGTGGCCGGCGCAGGAAGAACCGGGACAGATTTCTTGGCGGTGGGTCCGGCGTTTCTTTTAGCGATGATAAAAGCGCCTAGCCAAAATGCCATCACGAGTGCTGCAAGAAACAGAGACCATTTGTAGAGCCTTGGGTATTTTGCGCTAGCTCCGCGAACCCTATCAGAAATTTGGAGGCTACCCCAAATTGCACTTGGAATCGCCAACAGTTTCCAATAGTCCATGAACGAGTGTAACGTGCAATGCACATCCGTTTTAAGCGTTTCGACGTGCTACGGGTCCAGAAAATCGTAGCGGCTTCACTTGGCCGACCCTGGCTTTGTGGCTTAGCCCTGTATCAACAAAGCTGTGTCCCTCAGACTTTGAGGGCGTCACCTTGAGGTTTAGTTTTTTCCTTGAGGATTCCAGAAAGTTACAATTGCCTGACCTGGGAGAAGCGGGCCCTCTACCGTCCACTCTTTTCCCCATGTAGTGTCTTCGGCCTTCAATGGTAAGCCCGTCCCTGTGGATACCTGAAATTCCAAAAGATCTGAAAGTTCTTTCTTGGGAATACAGCGAACGCTCACAACTGCTTTATCAACCATCGTCCCGAGAAAGAGAGGCAAGGAATAGTAAATAGGCCGATCTTCGACGGTTTCCAGCGCCGTTTTCCATCTCTCGCCAGATCGAATCACTTGGGATTTATTAGTAAACTTGCTACCGTCCGGCTGTCGGATTGCGTCATTGTCGGGAACAACATCAAATCCGCCACCACCGGACTCGGGGCTCATGGCAACCCGGGTAATTTTGGATTCACCGAGACCTGACACACGGGGAGACGGGTCAACTCCAGCCCAAAGAACAAACTCTTGAGTTAGAGTAGTGCAATTCCTAACGATGCCAGTGACTCGGCTTGTCACGCGGATGTAATCAGTAATGCCTGGAATTGGTGAGATCTCGTATTCAATTTCCCACAGCGGACGTACAAATTTCGCATTGAAAGCTTCTAGCAGTGAAACGCGTATGCCATCTGGGAGGTGCCTGCCGATAAGAAGGGGTGATGCTTCCTCTACCAATTCCCTGATAAACCTGGATTTGGATCCTTGGTCAATCGCGATTCCGATCAACCCGGCAATGAAGGCGGCATCGCCCATCTTGTCGATCAGTTCAAAGCCCTTTTGAACGACCTTACGTGTAAGAGGGTGTGTCTGCAGTTGACATTGAGGTTGGCTAAGAAAAAGATCCTCAAAAAGCAAAGGAGCACTGGCTAGCAGTACTCCTATTGCTATGACTATCAGGCTCACACGGAGACCCAGGTTCTTGGTCACCCGGGCTCTACCCGTTAGCATTTGCTTTTTGAGCGTTTCGATTGCCCTTTCGATGCTATCTCCGGGGCTTTTCAATGGTCGTTCCACTACGAAGTCTTGATTCTCATCTTCTTTACTCCTATTCCTAGGATGCGGTTGGCAATGAATTGGACTGGAGAATATGTTTACAACGGGCTGTGGAGCCTGTCAATAAACGTTCAGCTGCTATCGAATCGCCAACTGGCACCACATTCACTCCGAACCTTGCTAAACCATTCATCCCAATAAACTTACATGAATATTACCATTATAGCACTTTGGTTCGGAAGACATCGTCGCCCAGCGCTCAAACCAGGTGGCATGCCGGCGACGACACCAGGCAAACAGCGACACCTTTAGGGCTCATCGGCGGGGCTACATGCGTGGGTATTACGCCTTACAAAAGAAGGGCGTCACAAAATGATCTATGCCGTACAGGTGCCGTATGGGGCCGGAACGCTAAAAGGATTAATCTCTTAAGTTATTCAATTTTAATGATTTATTGGTGGGCGCTGCAGGATTCGAACCTGCGACTTCCACCGTGTGAAGGTGGCACTCTACCGCTGAGTTAAGCGCCCTCTGGGTCCGTACGCGGGCCGAGGAGACGCCCACGTGTGCGGCTTTCATTAAGGAAACCCGCATGGAGTTCATCAACGCCACCAAGCTTCACAGAAAACCCGGGAGTATAGCGTAGTTTACACGAAGCTTTCGAACCGGCCCAAGGTTCGCCGCCGGTCCGGCCAGCTGCAAATCCCCAAAAACTGGGCGAGACCGCGTCTCCCGGTAACGGATACAATCCATTCACCCTATGACATTTACCCCCCCAGAGCAGCCCGATCCTCCCACCCCCGGCGGGCCTTCCCCAGGTGCTGCCGGAGAGGGGGAGGCGCCGGAAAACTCTCCCGATTCCGCGCAACCTAGTCAGGCCCGTGGGGTTAAACAGGGTATGGGTACCGTAGCCATTGCGCAGAACGGGTTCCAGGGCACGCAGCCGGGTATGCCGTTGCATGCAACTGGAGTGGATTGGGCCCAGCTCTCCGACGCCGAGATCATGTTGCGCGTTCGCGAAGGAGACGACTCGGGGTTCAGCATCCTGATCGAGAAATACCGAAAGCAGATGGTTCATTTTATGTTTCGGATGTCTCGCAACCAGGCAGTCGCCGAGGAGTTGGCACAGGAGGTATTTCTCCGCGTGTATCGTTCGCGGCAGACGTATCGGGCGGAGGCGAAATTCAGCACCTGGCTCTATCGGATCGCGACCAACCTGGGAGTGAACCACGCACGCGATACCAAGTACGAGCGGACGGCCCAGAACGTTTACCTTGACCAGCCGGACGCGGAGACGGGTACAACCCCCGATGTCGCGGATAGTACGCTCAGCGTGGAACAGGAACTGGTTCGAGAAGAGCGGATGAACGCCATTCGCAAGCACGTGATGGCGCTGCCCGAACGGCAGCGCAGTGCGGTATTGATGCATAAGTACCAGGAAATGGATTACAAGGAGATTGGCGAGGTTCTGAAGTTGAGCGAATCGGCTACCAAATCGCTGCTATTCCGGGCTTACCAGACCCTACGCGAAAACCTGAAAGATTTTGCTTGAGCAGAAATTGAGGAAGATTATGACTTGCCCTGAGATGAAAGAGCATTTGGCGGAACGGGTCTTCGAGTCCCGGCCGCTTCCGGACGAGGCCCGCAAGCATATAGCGGAGTGCGCCGGGTGTGCAGCCGAGCTGGCGGGCCTGGAATCTACCTGGAAGCTGCTTGACGAATGGCAGGCTCCAGAGCCCAGCGCCTTCTTTGATGCCAAGCTGTATGCCCGGTTGCGGGTGGAACAGACGACCACCCCCGCCAGTTTTTTTGAGCGCGCCAAGGCGTGGCTGCTTTACAGTACCAATCTGCAGATGCGTCCGCTGGCGGCGGGAGCCTTGGCCACGGTACTGGTGATTGGCGGGGGGACCTTTGCCCTGCTCGACAACCAGCCGGTTGTGCCCGCGGCGCAGACCTCGGCCACGGTGCGCGACTTGCAGTCGTATGACGGGAACGCGCAGCTGTTTCAGCAATTGAATGCTTTGGATGGGGACGAGGATAGCGGGTCCGGCGCCTCCAACTGATCGACGGAAAATCCGGAAAGCGAGGGGCCCCAGAAGGACTGTAACCGCTTCAGAGGGCACCATCATGGCAAGGCACAACGAGCTCGAAACAACATCCCTTCGCGGGAGACTGGCTCGTTGTGTCTTTGCAGCATTGTTGCTGGTACTGCCGCTGGCAGCCGCTCCGTGTCTGGCTCGCCCGGCGCCACAGGGTGCGCATGCCCGGTTTGAAAATAATCAGCAGCCCCACCTCGGCACGTGGTTGCAACGGCACCAGAGCATGTCTCCCGAACAGCAGGAAAAAGCCCTGCAAAGCGAACCAGGGTTTAGCCGCCTGCCCCCCGAAATGCAGGAAAGGCTGCTCACTCGCCTGCGGCAGCTGAACAAAATGCCTCCGGCACAGCGGCAGCGTATGGTGGACCACATCGAGGCCATGGAGCACCTTACGCCGCAAATGCGACAACAGGTGCGCGCTTCTTTCCAGGATTTTCGCAGCCTCCCGCCAGACCGCCAGCGAATGGTGAGGAAGGCTTTTCGCGATCTGCGCGAGTACCCGCCCGAACAGCGTACGGCAATGATGAACTCGCCCAAGTTCCAAGCTCAGTTCTCACCCCAGGAGCGCAGCATTCTAGGCAACATTCTTGCCGTTGAGCCCTACCAGGCGGTGCACGGACCAAGGCCGGACAACGGGTTGGAGTACGGGCGATAGAGCAACCTGTCCTTCAGGCAATCACTTTATAGATGAGGGGCTGCGGGGCCGGCGGCTCGGCGCTCAGCGTATAGCACCGGCTCAGGATTGCCGCGACGGACTCCAAACGGGCCTCCTGCTCGACATACACGGTGAATAAGGTTTCCCCAGCAGCAACCGGGTCGCCTACCTTCTTATGCGTTTCGACGCCGGCATGCGCAGATACGGCTTCAGCTGGCTCCATCCTGCCTGCTCCGGAGCCTTGTACAGCCCACCCTACCTGGCCGCAGTCGACAACCGAGAGAAAACCTGCCGACGGGGACTTTACCTGGTATTGGAAGGCCGGCTGATGCAGCCGCTGAGGACTCTCAAACCACGCCAAGTCGCCGCCCTGAGCAGCAATCATGCAACCGAACTTGGCAAGCGGTAGACCGCTGTGCAACAGCTCCTCCGCCAACTGAATGCCGTCCTCCGGACTTGGCGCTTTCGCTCCCAGGTAAAGCATCCATCCCGCGAGCTCAAGCGAAAGCTGCCGCAGATCCTCGGTAAGCGGGTGGCGGTGGTTGCGCAGCAGTTCCACCGCTTCGACAATCTCTACTGCATTGCCTGCCATACGCCCGAGGGGTTGACTCATGTTTGTGATGAGGGCGGCCGTTCGTGTCCCGGCGCGGTTTCCCGTGGCGACCATCAGCTCGGCCAGGTGGATGGCCTCCCCCTCCTGCTTGAGGAAAGCTCCCGAGCCGGTTTTGACATCCAGCACCAAGGCATCAAGACCCGCGGCGAGCTTCTTGCTCATGATGGATGCGCAAATGAGAAACGGACTTTCGACAGTTGCCGTTCGATCGCGCAGCGAGTAGAGCGTGCGATCTGCCGGCACCAACCATTCGGTCTGGCCCACGATCGAGAGACCGCAAGCGCTCAGCACGGCGCGCATCTCATCCTCTTGCAGGTGTGTTCGGTAGCCGGGAATGCTCTCCAACTTGTCGAGGGTGCCGCCGGTGTGGCCCAAGGCGCGGCCGGAGATCATGGGCACGCAGAGCCCGGCTGCGGCAGCGATGGGGGCAACCAGGAACGAGGTTTTGTCGCCCACTCCACCGGTGGAGTGCTTGTCGACCTTGGCCCCGGGCAGGCTGCTAAAGCTCAGGACCTTGCCTGAATCGCGCATGTGGGTGGTGAGGCTATGGAGTTCGGCGGCGCTGAGGCCGCGCCAGCAGACGGCCATGAGCCAGGCAGCAAGCTGATACTCGGGAATGGCATTCGTCGCTGCGCCAGTCACCAGTGCTGCTATCTCCGCATCGGTCAACACTCCGCCGTCGCGCTTCTTGCGAATCAGGTCTATTACGTGCATGCAGCAGCCTCTTCTCTTCCCATTAGAGCAAAAATCAGAGTTGCTGTGAGGTGTCCGGCTTTTCGCCAGCCTGGAGTCAAGCAGCCCCCTCTAGAGGCCGCAGGTAATGGCCGGTGGTCGCATAGCGCTTGGATAAGGAACCATGGCGCTTTCATTTGAAAGGAGATGCGTGTTGCAGCAGGTGGCATTACTGCATGCAGTTACTACAATTCGGCCTTCTATTACTCAAGAACTATAGCGGTTTCCGGTAGAAGAAGTATGCTCATTTCAAGCGGCGATTCTCCAAGAACGCTTTCATCGATTCTTTCGGGGGAGGGACTCGATGAAAGGGAACAAAGAGCATCGCCGTTCGTGTTTTCACCGGCGGTCTACGCCGATAGCAGCCGCTTCCCCCAAATAAATAAAAGAGCGCCAGAAGCGCTATAAGCGCCAAAAGCCTGTTTCAGATTAAGAGATGCGTTTGGGGACAGTATGGCGCAGATGTGCATACCACTTGGATACCCTCCCCGACGGATTTGACTTCGACAAAGTTATTTTGTTTGCTTTAAAATTTCCATCTCAGCGGGTTGCGGATGGAACGGACAATCACCGTTGCCCATTCACCGTACGGGCGGCACGATCGTCGACTCTACGTCAATAACCCAGCCTGGGTCAATACAATAACCTTCGAATTCAACACTCGAAGGTTTTGCTATTTAGATCGGCAAATCTCTCCAATATTCAAACGCTGTCCCAAGCCGATAAGCTTGAGCTGGTCAAAGACCGGGATAGCTGGGACCATTTCAGTCAATCCAGAGGCTTCGGACTGTGGGCTACGACCCAATACCCTGACAGCGGGTTGCTAAGTCAGATAGGCGAAGCCCTGCCTGAACACTGTGGCTACTATGACTAACGTAACTACGGCGCAGTTGACCTACAAGGCGCAAGATCCTCGCAGGTGGTTCGCTGTGGTCACCACGCCGCAGCACGAAAAGGCCGCATTCCGGCATCTGGACTTCGGCGGCATCGAGAGCTTCCTGCCAACGTATGAGTCGACCCGTGTCTGGAAGAACAGGCAAAAGGTCAAAGTGGAATTGCCGCTGTTTCCTACTTATCTTTTTGTACGCATCGACCAGGGGGAACGCGCCAGGGTTCTGCGTACTCCTGGAGTGCGGCAGCTGGTCGGCAACAGCCGCGAGCCGCTTTGCCTGCCGGATCGTGAAATCGAGTTTCTACGCACTAATCTTCTGGAGCGCAAGGCCGAGCCTTATGCGGATCTAATCGAGGGCCAGCGAGTCCGTATCAAGAACGGCTCGATGAGCGGCGTGGAGGGTTGGCTGGTTAGAAAAAGCAACCAATTCCGCTTCATTCTTACGGTACAGCTCATACACCGCCACGTCTCTTTGGAGGTGGATGCCTCCATGCTGGAACCTATCGTCGACTGACGATCGTTTGAGGAGCCGGCACAGACTCCAACCCCCTTTCTCTTCCGCACTAGATGCGGCCAGAGCGTTGGGTCCGGAACGCGCATTCTTGAGAGCAGAAACATGAACGCTAATACACAGTGGTTGTCGGCATCCGCTTCCCCGCGGACTTCGCTGCGAGGATCGGATGTAGCTCGAATCGGAGTCGGCCATGCTTTGATCGACAACTGCTCCTCCGAGCAGGTCTGTGCGTCGATCATCGCCCATGCGCAGAACCGCGGTAAGCCTGCGTACGTTATTACTTCCAACGCGCAACACATTGTTCAGCTGGAAAAGGAACGAAGCCTGCAGGAGGTTTACGATCACGCCGACCTGGTGATCCCCGACGGGATTTCCCTGCTGATCGCCGCGCGCCTTTATGGCCGTTCGCTGAAGCAACGCGTAGCCGGCGTGGATATCTTCAAAGTGTTGTGCGGGCTGTCAGCTAAAAGTGGTCTGCATGTGTTCCTTCTAGGCGGCCGGCCGGGATCCGCGGAGCTGGCCGCGATGGTAATGAAGAAGTCCTACCCGAATTTGAAGTGCAGCACATACTGTCCTCCACTCGGCTTCGAGCAGAGCGCGGTTGGCCTTAAGGAGACTGCGGACGCGATCACTGCTGTGCAGCCCGACATTCTGTTTGTGGCTTTCGGCGCGCCCAAGCAGGAGTATTGGATTTATGAGCATGGACTGGTGCTCTCGGTGCCGGTATGTATCGGTGTTGGTGGCTCATTCGAGATCGTGGGGGGGGTGGTGCCTCGCGCCCCTCTGTGGGCCCAGAATATCGGTTGCGAATGGCTGTACCGGCTATGCCGCGAGCCGCGCCGGATGTGGCGACGCTACCTGATCGGCAACCTGGAGTTTGCAGCAATCGTGCTTCGCCAGCGGATTCGTCGCGCTTTTCTTGACACCTTTGTGCACTATGTCAACGAGGACCGTTTTGCTGCAGAGCTTAGTGAGGTAGCCCTGCTGCAGCGCAATGGGCCATTCGACACGCGGCCCAGCATCGCCACGCAGGACGGAGATGGTCTTAGGGCGCCCGCATACGAATCGACTCCTACACTCGCTGTATCACGAACGGAACTCTAGGAGCATTTTCACTTCTACGCCGAAAACGTAGTGCGGCTTTTCTTAAAAAAAGCCGCGTTGGGAGCGGTTGCCTCCTATACACCAGAAGTGAAAATGCTGATCCGAGGTGAACTGATGGCAACAAAGACTGAATTCGCTCTGACTCCCACAGTGATTGCCGGTTCGCCGGCGCAATTGATGCCTCCGCGCAAGGAAATGACCGTCCAGGATCTTTGGGGAATCCTATCTCGGCGACGGGGCATCGTTCTTGGCGTTCTCCTGGTCACGATTGCAATCGCCGGGGCTTTATTCGCAACCGCTACTCGTCTCTACAAAGCCTCGGCGGAGATCCAGGTGCAAAAGGAATCGGCTGATGCGTTGAGTATGGACACGATGATGGGCCCCGAAACCGCCTCGGACGCGGTTGAGTCAAATATCAACCTGCAGACGCAGGCGCAGATTCTGCAATCCGATTCGCTGGCACTGCAGGTGATCAAAGAGTTGAACCTGGAGAAGAGCCCTGACTTTCGTTCCCGCTTCAACCCCATCGGTTGGGTTATGGGGCTGTTTGCGCCCGCCGGCATCCCAGACCCGGTGAATGTACCGCTGGAGGAGGCGCCGGGCCGCCGCGCGCATGTGATCAAGAGTTTTGAATCCCATCTCAAGGTAATCCCGATCGCCGGTACTCGCTTGATCACTGTAGAGTACCTCAGTTCCAATCCTCAAACCGCGGCTGCGGTGGTGAATAGATTGGTGGAGGACTTGACCGATTACAACTTTCAGACGCGTCACAACGCGACCCGCGAGGCAAGCGCACGGTTGGGAAACCAGCTGAACGAGCTGCGTAAGCAAAGTGAGGATCTGCAGGCGAAAGTTGTCGATTTGCAACGCGACTCCGGAGTGTTTGCATTTGGCCAGACTGACGGCCAGGGACACGAACAGGTCTTCACTCCGGCGCTGGACCAGCTGCAGCAGGCAACTACCCAGCTGGAACAGGCACAGGCGGCTCGTATCATGAAAGGCGCACTCTACCAGGTGGTGAAGAACGGCGATCCTGAGCTGATCTCGGGGCTCGCAGGGAACGGGATGCTCAGCGGGGCGTCGGCGGGCGTGACCGGCTCGCTCACGCTGCTACAGAACCTGCGTAACGAGGAAGCGCAGACGCAGGCTAAATTGGATGAGCTCTCGGCCAAATTCGGCCCTGGCTATCCGAAGGTGGCCGAGCTGCAATCCAGTTTGGACAGCACGCGGAAATCCATCCGCGCTGAGGCAGCCCGGGTCGAGGCGCGCGTCCAAAATGATTACACGGTAGCGCAGCAGATCGAGGACAAAGATCGCGCAATCTTCCTCGATGAGAAGGGCCAAGCCGAAAACCAGAACGACAAGGCGGTCCAGTACCAGATTGCGCGGCAGGAGGCGACCCAGAGCCGGACGCTTTATGAAAACCTGGTTAGCCGCATGAAGGAAGCTGATGTGGTTGCGGGCATGCGTTCGAGCAACATCACGCTGGTAGACGCAGGTCGTGCGCCCGCCAGACCTGCAAAGCCAAGCGTGCTGATCTATGCTGCCGGTTCGATTGCGGGAGGGCTTCTCTTTGGAATATGTGGGGCGCTCTTCCGCGACGCTATGGACACGCGCATCCAGGAGCTGGGCGAAATGGAGCTGCTCTTTGCCGAAGCCTCCATGGGCTTGCTCCCCTACCATGACGCAAAATCCGAACGGAAGCGCATGGCGGAGGCGACCTCGCCGTTGTGGACGTCCGCGGGCACCGTCCATTCCCCCGCATCCAGCCTGATGGCCGCTAACGCGGTCGTTGCGGCGACTGAGCCGCGGGCGGGCTATACGGAATCGTTGCGCGTGCTCTGCACTTCGCTGATGCAAGGTAACAATGGAGGGCCGTGCGGCCAGGTCTTCCTGGTCACCAGTTCGGTCTCCGGAGAAGGCAAGAGCATGCTGAGCACCAACCTTGCGATCGTTCACGCGCAACGGGGCAAGACGGTGTTGTTGATTGACGGTGACCTGCGCACGCCCGTGTTGCACAAGAATTTGAATCTTGACTCAGGCTGCGGGCTGAGTTCACTACTCTTTGACGCAGAGGTGGAAGACGTGTCGTCCGCGGTGCAAGTTCCCTTCCCGGGTATCCCAGGTCTCTACGTTTTGCCGGCTGGCCCTGTGCCCGCCTACCCCGCGGAACTGCTTGCCTCTGATGGAATGGCAGAGCTGGTGCGCATCTGCCGCAGGCACTACGACTACATTATCATCGACGGCGCGCCCATCCTGCCCGTGACCGACTCCGCACTGTTGGCCCGAATTGCGGATTTCACCCTCGTGGTGGCTCGTCACAATGTGACCGACCGCCGATCGCTGGACCGGACTTGCCAGATCCTTCGCTCGCAAGGGGTGCACCAGATAGGCATGGTGCTCAACGGGGTTAAGGCTTCCGGAGGAGCCCAGTTCAGATATTACGACTACAAGCAGCTTTCTTACACGGGGAGCGACGTGCATGCGTAAACCAAAATTCATCGGCATCTTCCTTATCGGCGCACTCGCGCTGCCCTGCTTTGCCCAACAAGAGAGCCTGCTGATCGGGCCGGGCGACCTCATCCAGGTGGATGTTATGGATACTCCCGAGATGCAGCAACAGGTGCGTGTGACCGACGATGGCACAGTGCCTCTCGCCTACATCGGGAAAATGCATGTAGCAGGCGAGACCCCTGCGTCCGCGGCTGCTTCGATTCAGGGGGCGTTGATCGAGAAAAAGGTTATGCTGCATCCGCAGGTGGCCGTCAGGATGATGGAGTTGGCCACGCAGGATGTCTCAGTATTGGGCCAAGTGCGTACGCCGGGTACTTACTCCATCACGACACCGCAAACGATTCTGAAGGTTCTGTCTCTGGCGGGCGGCCTCACTGATAGCGCTGACCGCAACGTGACGGTAAAACGGAATAGATCAGGGGAAGAGCTCAAGTACTACGTCTCCAACAACGCAAAGCTGGCCTTATCTAATGTGGTGATGGTCTACCCAGGCGATACTGTTCTGGTCGCAAACGCGCCCATGGTGTATGTGATGGGTGACGTAAACCGGCCTGGCGGGTATGTAATGGCCACCAACGACGAGCATGTAAGCATGCTGCAGGTGATCGCGATGGCGGGGTCCGCTAATAAGACTTCGTCGCAGTCGCGTGTCCGCTTGATCCGTAATACTGATCACGGACAGGTCGAATTGCCCGTTCACCTCAACGCTATTGAAAAAGGAAAACAGCCAGATATTACACTGCAGCCGAATGACATTATCTATGTCCCGTTTAGCTGGTTGAAGAATGTCGCCATGAGCAGCTCGTCGATCGGAGCTTCTACAGCCGGAGCTGCGGTGTACCTAGTGCATTGATCGTGGGACGGTATTTATTTATGTGTGCCGCTGAAAACATGAGGAAGACCATTAGCTGCAGTTGCAAATCGCTACTCGCAAGCATCGTGTTACTCTTGCCCGCGCCAATAAACGCGCTGGGGGCCGCCGCCATCAGCCCCGTTGCAGCTCTTCATCTGCAGGAGAGCGGGGCCGGGGCGCCCTTGGGAAAGCTCAATGTACCCCCGGGGGTAATGGCCGGCAAATGTATCACGATGGTGAGCCCGCACTACCCGCAAACCGCGGGCGATTCGCCCACAGCATCCGCCGTCGTCGTGCGGGTCGTCATCTGGAAATCCGGGAATGTGGCTCCCATGAGAGCCCTTTCCGGACCACCCTCACTACAGGATGAAGCGATGAAGACCGTTCGGCTCTGGCGATATAAGCCGTTCGTCCGCGACGGCGAGCCCCTTGACGTCACGACCGACATCCGGGTCGAATTTGACCCCGCAAAGCCCGGCGGAATAGTGACTCACCCTCATTAAAGCTGGAGCGACGCTTCTTGCGGCCGCCCCGGCCGAAGCCCTACAAAATGAACCCGTCGAGAGACGCCCGCGGTCGATGTTGCAACGGCTAGTCTCCACCGGCATTAGTTGCTAAGTGAAGGCGGGTCAAGTCCGCGGCTGCTGTGGGTACTGCGGCGGCGGACACTCACCCTGTCGCGCGTAATAAGCGCTTCCATCGAATACCGGAGATTTCCCGATGCCGCGATTTAGCCTGATTATTCCAACCGTGGGCCGAACGACCGAACTTGCCAAGATGTTCTCGTCCATTGTCGATCAGGGTCGTAGCGATATAGAGATCATCGTAGTCGATCAGAACGATGATGACCGTCTAGTCCCACTGGTGGAAGCTCTGCCCGGCGATATTGCCATCGTGCATCTAAGGGCCCAGGAGAAGAATGTCTCAGCGGCCCGCAACGCTGGGCTGGCGGCATCTTCTGGTGGGATCGTCGCTTTTCCGGATGATGATTGCAGGTACCCGCCCCAACTGCTGAACCAGGTGGATGCCTGGTTCAGGCAGAATCCCGATTATTCCGTGCTTGCGGTCGGCGCGTTTGACGACGCAGGCGTGCCGAGCGGCAATCGGTGGATCCAGGATGCCTGCGACATCGGCCCCTTCAACGCGTTGCGCACCACATTCTGCTCGAGTTTGTTTGTATCCGCCCTGGCGCGGAGCCGTGGAGTTCTCTTTGATCCGAAGCTCAATCGCGGCGAAGAGACGGATTTCATTCTGCGACTGCTTGCCACGGGTCTGCGGGGGCGCTTCGACCGAGGATTGTATATCCATCATCCCCGGCGCGACATGCTAAGCGGCACAGTATCCCGCGCGCGGGCCAGGAGCTACGGCGCCGGTATGGGACGCCTGGTCCGTCGCCACTCGCTTGCACCGCTGTGGTTGGCCCTGCTCGGCTACGATCTCGCTCGTGCGCTGCTGGTTTCGGCGCGGGGGCGATTTGTCGATGCAGGTTTCTGCTTTGCCCACGCTGAGGGCCTCTTTCGGGGTTTTATTCTCCCCGAGTCACACTATGAATGAGGGATTCAGAACCGCCTCTACATGGGATCTGCGGCCCCACCCGAGACCTACGATTTTTCTTATGATGCTCCTCACCTGCTCTTTCGCGTCTTCGATAGAAGATGGCATTTTGAGGTTTATGGTCTACACCTGCTTTCAGGCCGCTCTCACCTGTGGCCGTCAGGCGTTTGGAGGCTTCCTTGACCAAGAGTTCTAAATCTGTAGTTTGGCTCGCCTTGTGTGCTGGTCTGTTTGCACTCCTTTGTCTTCGCACGCTCGCTCATCAGTACACTTACGCGCACCAGATCAGTTTTGCGGACGATGCGTTCTACTACTTTGTCGTCGCGCAACATTTCGCCCGCGACGGTAAAAGTACATTTGATGGCTTTACGTTCACCAATGGGTATCACCCGCTCTGGATGGGCTTGATAGCCCTGCAGTACAAGCTTTTAGGTCAGTCACTATTGCTAACCAGATGCATAGAATTCTTCCTCGGCGAGGTCGCGTTAGTATTCACATTGCTCCTCGTGCGGTTACCAAAGCTTAGCCTTAGCCTATTTTTCACCGCGGGTTTCTTTTTCGTTCTGAACCGAGTTTCCTTTAATGGTATGGAGACAGCTCTTTTTGCCTGCTGTTTCTGTCTATACACGTACATTTCGATTTGCCACTCCGGAGAAAGCAGGGCGGCAGGAGCAATTGAAGGTTTACTTGCTGCCGCCGTCATTGCCTCACGCATCGATTCGGTAGTTTTCGTGCTGCCACAGATGTTTCTGGTCGCGAGGTCATGGACGCGGCGAAGTGCTGGTCTTGCTATGGTTCTGCTATGTGGAATCGGCTACGTTTCTATTAATCGATTTTACTTCGGAATAGGCCTTCCTATATCCGGCGAGATCAAGTCGCTGGGCGGCCTGCAGATAAACCGTGCCCTCTTTCACTTTTTAGAACATCCGCATAATCCATCCGTACAACTATGCTATGCAACGCTATTTCTGTGCGGAGTCGCCTTCTTTCTTCTACGAAGGCCACAGCCATACCTACACCGTTCTGTCGTGATCGCCTTCTTACTGGGCTACGCGGTTTTTGCACTGCGGTTGGCTTTCCTCTCATCCTGGGTTATCTGGAACTGGTATGACTACCCCCTTTTCATAGGGTACATTGCGTGTATACCGACCCTTCTGGTGATGTGCGCTGAGTACCTTGAACGGCAGCGCCTGTATGCCGGGCTTGTGCCTGCTGCCGCAACAGTGCTGGTGACGATCCTGCTGGTCGGTTCGCTCCGCGCACAGAGTAAGCCGCTATCTTCTGGATCGGAAGATGTGCCTGCCGCAGACGGGGACGTGTCCGACATCGTTGCAACGACCCTGGGCGGGGCGCGCGTTGCTATGGGTGATCGCGCAGGTAGCTTTGCCTACCATTACGCAGGAAGTGTGAACCAGCTCGAGGGATTGATGAATGACGCGCGATATTTACAGGCGCTGCGTACCAAGACGGATGTAAAACATCTTCTCTGCGAACGGGACATTCGTTATGTTGTTGCGTACGAGCCAGATCTCAGCAGCTACAAAACGTATTTTGTGCATACGATTCGCCCGGAGCTCAGCCAATATGCTGCGCCGGAAATACAGGTGTCGCGAAGCGATCAAGTTCTTCGGATGTCAGCTGTTTCTCCAGGCGAGCCGCTGATGAAGTACTTATACATCTGGAGACTGAACTGTGGGGCTGCTGAAGGACCATACACTGAACTTCCACCCCAGCAAGCTCGCTTGCCGGGCACCCCGGTTTCAAGCAATTATCCTCCCCCAACCCCGTGAATCACTGCCGTCGTATCGGGCACAAGAACACCTTTGACCAAAGCATCGCAACCGCCGGAGATGAATGACAGAACTGTACGGTAGACACCAATTTGCTACAACACACAGGGCAGGCTTCCCCGGAGCGTCAGTTGCATATCATCCGAGGAGGGACTCGGCGTGTGCTCTTGCTCCGGTTTCGCAGCAGGTTCTGACCTGGCTCCTCTTCTGGCCACTCCTGTCTCTGATCGCGCGGCGGGCTGTTTATTTTGACGGGCCTGCACGAAGCGCTGTGACATTGCAGGTTGGATCTGCAACGGGTGGCGGCTCGCATGCCGCCCTCTATGTAAACCTCCTCTTTCTGTTCGGCTTTGTGCTTGTAGGATATCGGGAGGTGTGGGCGGTTTTGAAAAAGAATCCGCTCATTCTCGCGATGCTGGTCCTCGCGGTCTGTTCGGTGCTATGGACCGTGTCAACGACGATCACCGTCAACTCATGCATAGAGGTCGGCCTGTGCACGCTATTTGCGTGCTACCTGAGTGCGCGGCTGACGGCAGAGCGGTTGATGAGCCTTCTGATTTTCATTGGTTCAATTGCCGCCGTTCTCAGTGTTTTGTTTGCCCTCTTCCTGCCAGCATATGGCATAGCTGGTGGCGCCAACGGAGAGTGGTTGGGCATATGCAGCCAAAAGAATGAGCTCGGAGTGAGCATGGCTTTTCTACTGACCCCGGTGTTCTTCACGAGCTCCTACGGCCGCGGGCGAAAGCTAATATACAGCGCATTACTCCTCTTTCTTATTTACAAGAGCCAATCTCGCGGCGCGTGGTGTGATACCGCAGGCATGCTGCTTTTCGTTGGGTGGCTAAGCCTGATCCGCCGACTCCGGGCTCGCGAACTTGCTCCCCTTTTATTGATCGCAGCTACCATTGCCGCGGCCACCCTGGCGTTAGGCCTGCATTACTGGCCGCTGATCGCTACATCCATGGGAAAAGACCCTTCGATGACTGGCAGGGGGCCGATCTATCTCGAAGTGTGGCGATCCATCATCAAGCGCCCTGTCTTGGGCTACGGGTTCGGAGCCTTTTGGTACGGCGGCAACCCCGAGGTCAAACGTATCGGCATCGCGATTCATTGGACGGGCATAGGATATGCGGAAAGCGGAATCCTGGAATTGGCCCTGCAGATAGGATTCCTGGGCGTAGGCCTGGTTGTAGTGATGATCGGCAAGGCTGCCGTTCGAGGGATACGCCTCCTACGAACGCCGCAATACTCACCCCGGGTTGGCTGGTTTGTTACTGTTCTTTTTCTTGCAGCGCTAACGAATATTGATGCCGGATGGTTCATGACCGTAGACACTCTGGATTGGGTGCTGATCCTGATCTCATGTATTGCTCTGAATCAAGAGGCACATCTCCGATAGCCATCTGCGACTCCCAACGAAGCCTTCATTTTCAGAATTTTCCGGCGGCGAAGGCTGAGGTAGAGACAATGCTAGAAACAGCTGTACGCGTGAAAGCCGAGAAAAGAGTCATAGTCCCTACGTCCCTCATCGGCCTCGTGGCAATGGCCGGCGTGCTTGCGATTTCTGCCTCTCTGCTTTCCCGGATATTCATCGGCCGGCTCGGGCATGACCAGTCAGCTTATCTGTTCGAGGCGCAACGGCTCCTTGCCGGAGCCGCGCTGTATGGTCCGCATCTCTCAGAAACCAATCCGCCCTTCATCGTCTGGTTTTCTACGCTTCCCGTTTTGTTGGCGCATTTGGTGCAAGGATCCCCTGTGTTGTTCCTCAGGCTGCTGGTTCTTGCACTGATCCTCGCTAGCGTTGCGTGGTGTGTCACGATATTGCACCGCACTTCCTCTCTGACCAAGCCCGCCGCCGATCTGCTGAGCTGTGTGATTCTCACCATTGAGCTCGGTAGCGGATCGTACGACTTCGGTCAAAGGGAGCATCTGCTCATCATCCTGCTGCTCCCCTATATTCTGGCTGCTGCGACCGGTGCCGCTTACCGTTTTTCGCTTTGGGAACGGTGTGCGTTGGGTGTGGCAGCAGGCCTTGCCATCTGGTTCAAACCTCAGGACGTCGTTGTCCTTGTTGGGCTCGAGGTCTTTCTTTCTCTCCGAGCTCGCAGTCTTCGCCGCGTCCTCGCACCGGAATTTCTTTCCCTAATCCTAACCTGCTCATTCGTCCTGGCACTTGTGCGTGTAATCACGCCGCTGTACTTTTCCAAAGCATTACCTCTTCTTCTGGATACTTACTGGGCCTTTGGAACGGCGGACACTTTCACGCTGGCGTTTAGTCTCCATTGGTATCTGCTGGCAGTGATCATGATGCTGCTGGCTTGCTTCCTTTTTCGTAATTTTCTGCACAAGCCAGCGATATTTTTGGCATTGATGGTGTGCAGCATCGCTGCCTCCTTCGCATTCGACATACAACATACCGACTGGGATTATCATCGTTACCCACATCAGGCTTTGCTCAAGGTGGCGATGGCGTATCTTTTGATCGACTTTCTCCACCCCTTACTGGGCAAATTTCCTTTTGAATCTTTTTACTCCCGAAAGACTGCTTTGTTCGCGTCCGGGCTGATGGCCATCCTGCTTTGCGCGATGGCGCTTCATCCTCGTTTCGCGTTCCTGCGTCCGAGGCGGCCCGAACCGCCTAATGAACTCGACCAATTTCTTGCTCAATGCCATCCTGCAACGACGGTGTATGTTTTTTCAACCGGTGTTCCTGCTTTATCCAGTGCTTACAATCACGGCTTGAATTGGGGGAGCCGCTTTGCTCATCTATGGATGCTGCCGGCAATCATCCAAAATGAACTGGGGGCCCCGGGTCCGCGCACGCCATTTAAGCGACTTTCCCCAGAAACACTAGCCAGGCTTGGAGCTCTTCAACGCACCGAAACCGCGGAGGATCTGAATTACTGGCATCCCTCGGTGGTTCTTGTTCAGCGTTGCAGCGTGCAACATTCTTGCCAGGGCCTTCCGGGTAAAAATGTTGATATGCTCTCCTGGTTTCTCAAGAGCCCCGACTTCGCTGCGGTATGGGCCCACTATCAAAGGCAGCCCTCCATCGCCGAGTTCGACGTATACAAACTCGATTCGTCCGTTAGGGAAACCGAGTAACGCCAGGTGCGTTCAAACAATCTCAGCCGCAGGCTGTTCAATCCAACAGCGAGGTCTTCTTAGAGTATGACAAGCCGAAGCTCTTCCAACGAACTTGTGGCGTTTGCGGATCATGATGCCGGTGTTCCGGGGCCTGGACGTCGACGGGGTGCCCATCATCCGTTCCGTCTGCGCCTCGTTATGCCGGTGTACAACGACTGGGCCTCATTCCGCCGGTTGATGCAGGAACTAGACAAGTTCGCGGCCACGTCTTCTTTTAGCATCTTTGTAACCGCGGTGAATGACGGCTCGAGTGAAAGCCCGGACCCGGTCCTTGATGACATTTCCGAAGCGTCTCATCTTTATGGCGCGGAAATCCTTCATCTTTCGGCAAATGTCGGGCACCAACGCGCCATCGCGATTGGTCTTTGCGTTGCATCGCAGGACGACAGTGCGGACGCAGTCCTGATCATGGACGCAGATGGCGAGGATCCGCCTCAGGCCATCGGCCTTCTTACTCAGGGTATCGGGTCGAAGGATGACTTTTGCTTTGTAGCGCAGCGGCGGAAGCGCACAGAAAAGCTTTCCTTCAAGCTTTCCTACATGGTCTATAAGGCCGCCTTTCGGCTGGTGACCGGCAAGAAAATCTCTTTCGGAAACTTCTCCGTTTTTTCCCGCAATTATGTACGACGGCTAGTTATGGTGTCCGATCTCTGGAACAATCTACCGGCCGCAGCGTTGCGCTCACGATTACCTATTAAGGAAATTCCGATCGATCGCGGCAACCGCTACACAGGGAAATCAAAGATGAACTTTACATCCCTCATAGTGCACGGGCTCAGCGGCATCTCTGTCTACGCGGATACTATCTTCGTGCGCCTGCTTGTGCTGACTATTATTCTGGTTGTACTCGCCTTCACCTCCATTTCACTGGTTGTCGTGCTTCGATTGTTCTTTCCTGCCCATGCAACACCTGGCTGGGCGACGACTGTTTCTTTCGGTATGGTGATCATCCTGCTGCAGGTTTTTTTCACCACTCTGTCGTCGATTCTCATGCTGCTGAATAATCGTGTTCAGCGGCTAGTCGTGCCGATTATGGATTATGCGCCGTACGTGGATCATCGAGAGATGCTGTTCGGTAGTCGTTTCGCCGCTTTGAAAGATGCCGTTGCTGAGAATGCATTGGAGAAGAGGCAGGCGCTCGCCGGGATTCTCTGATGATTAGAGTTTCTGACAACTAAGAAATGCGACGCCTCTCAACCTCCGCAGCCGCATGGGTAACGTGTAGCAGTCATCTCACCTAATCGTCGTTTGACGCTCTCAGATCCGTCTTTCATAAGGGGGAAAAACTTGCATCGAAAACATATCCCGCAACTCGACGGCCTACGAGGATTAGCCGTCTTGCTGGTAATCGTTGATCACTCGGCGAATGCGTTCATCGGCGTTCCGTCTTTTAGGTGGATCGACGGATATGGTTCGCTCGGAGTTCAGATGTTTTTTGTACTCTCAGGTTTCCTTATAACTCGAATTTTGCTTGATTCGAAGGAAGCGCCACATTTTTTTCGAAATTTCTTTGTCCGGCGAGCTCTCCGCATTTATCCCCTTTATTACGCGCTTTTGGCATTCGTAGTGTTTTCAGGAGTGGTACATCAGCACGGGGTTCATTGGTGGCCGTATGCGCTCTACGTTTCCAATCTTATTTACGGGCACGGAAACCAGCCGTCCCCGCTTAAACCTGTTTGGTCACTCGCAGTCGAAGAACAGTTCTATCTCCTGTGGCCCCTCATAGTTTTCGCTCTTTCGCGTCGAAACTTCGAGCGGCTTTGCATCGCAATTATCATCGGCGCGATCTCTCTGCGTTTCGCGGGCATCCTACCGTTCCATAACACGCTTCTACAGTTGGATGCGCTTGGTGCGGGCGCATTGGTCGCATGTCGTTTCGACCAGATCGCATCCTGGCGTCCAACCGCTCGCGTGATGGCTTGCCTCCTACCGCTTGGCGTGAGCGTGCCCTTCGCGTTCTGGAACAGCCTATCGCAGACCATACAGGCATTTGGCAGTGCGGCTCTCCTAATCATTCTGCTGAACAATAACGCTGTCCTCTCGCCAACATTTCGTGTGCCAGCGCTAAGGTATCTGGGCAAGATCAGCTATGGCGTCTACCTGCTTCACTCCCTGATCTTTGCCGCCTTCCTCCGGTCTCGATTGGGCTTCCTGGTCGTACGAGGCGGCTCGGCGGTGGAAGCGACCCTCTGCATTATCGGGGAATTCTCTGTCGTTCTAGCGCTGGCCTCTGCGTCCTTCTACGTCTTCGAAAGCCCTTTCTTGCGTCTCAAACGGTATTATGAACAGGAGAAAGCAGGCCAAACTGTGAATACGGGTAGCAGCCAAGATATTAAGACCCTTGCTCCTGGCGAAGCCGTCGGAGTGTAAGCATTCTATAGCGGTGGTGGACTCGGTCACCCAATCCCCGTAGTCTGACGGCGGGTGAACGATGCAATCACCACAGCGCCAATCTCTCGATTACCAGGTGCACTCGGAGTTTATCCCTTTCTATGAATAAGAAACAGGTAATGGCCGTCGATCCTGGATCGTATTATGGCGGCGTGGGGAGCTACGTCTAATGAACAGACGTTCCTTCCTGCGAGACGCAACGGCCTTTCTGGCTGGCGCGAGAAGCTTCGCGTCCGCGCAAGGCAGCCCATCAAAGCTCCCAAACACAACGGCACTTAAGCAGGCGGCACGACATGGCGGAAAAACGCTTGGCATGTTCACGGGACAACACGAGCTGCTGTTTGAACCAGTAGCCTCGGCTATTATCGCCAACACTTTTTCTATGATAGCGGTCGGTAATGATTTAAAGTTCTCCGACCGTCTGCGCCCTACCCCGCAGACCTACGACTTCTCTTTCGGGGACAATGATGTCTCCTGGGCCGAGCAACACGGCCTTCTGTTTCGTGGGCATTGTCTCGTTTGGTGGAATGCCCTACCCAAATGGTTTCACTCCTATGTGACACCTGCAAACGCGAAACAAGTCATGACGGACCACATTACCACCGTAGTAAAACATTATGCAGGCCGTATGTACTCGTGGGACGTGGTGAATGAATGCATCTACCACGATAATCGCCCGGATGGGCTGCGGCGCAGGCCGTGGCTCGATTTTATCGGGCCCGAGTATATCGACATCGCATTCGAGAGCGCTCATGCCGCGGATCCAAAGGCGCGTCTTATATTGAACGAGTGTTTCATCGAGCATGACACCCCGGCCGAGATCGGACGCCGCGCTTCCTTTTTAGCATTGGTGACGCGCCTGAAGACGTCCAGAGTTCCGATAACCGGTGTCGGGGTGCAGGGGCATCTGCGTGGGAATACGCCCCTGGACCATGCCGGTATGACGAACTTTATGAAGCAGGTCCGGGACCTAGGACTGGAAATAATGATTACAGAGCTGGACGTAGATGACGTCGATGTGCCAGGACCGCTCATCGAGCGGACTGTAGCGAGCAAGTACGGAGAGTTTCTGGATTTGGTTTCCCCGTATGTAAAGGTCATCACGTTTGAGGGTCTGAGGAATGACCCTGCCATGCCAAGACGGGCGGACGGTTTCGCACATTTGGCAAATATCTTCGACCAGAACTACCAGGGCAACCTTGCTTTCAACGCAGTCGTAGATTCGCTTCAAAGATCAAAAAGCTAAGAGAGATGAGTTGGCATTTTCCTCAGCTCACATCAGAACCTGATTGCGCGTGCTTGGTGCCCTTTGGGCCACAGCCTGGTTCTTCTCTACCGCTGCAGTACAGCCGAGCTTTCGCTACGGTGGGAGCTAACTGACCCTCTATTGCGGGGAAACCGTCCCTCTGAGGCGGCCCAGCAACCATCTAACCTATTCAATAGGCAGTTTCAGGATCGAGGCAACTATGCTACTCAAGAAAGCTCTTCACGAGGCACCGGGGGATCAATTCACTCACGTTGTACTCACCCGGTTCAACGTTGTTACTAACTTCGCCGCATCAAACCGGGGCATCGAGGAGGAGTGGTTAAGGGAACGTGTAGCCCTGTTCATGAAATATTGCTTCCCCTCAATTACAAACCAAGTAGACGCTAAATTTCATTGGCTAGTATTCTGTAATGCAGACAGCCCGATGTGGTTCAAGGAGCACATGGCGAGTTTGTCAGAATTCCTGACGCCGATCTATATAGAGGGTCTCGCGACAAATGAGGTATACGCAAGCAAAGTTCGGGAGAGTGGCTACGTTACCGCTCCCTACTTGATCACGACCAGAGTGGACAATGACGATGCTCTCTCAAGAGGTCATCTCGCGATGGTGCAACGCGTTTTTAAACGGCAGGATCGTGAGTTCGTTTTATTTCCCTTTGGGATGCAGCTTTTTAGAGGACACCTTTACGGCATTTGCTGGCTTGACAACCCTTTTTTTTCATTGATCGAAAAGGTGGGAGAAGGTGGTGAATTATCGACTGTGTTGTGTGTTCGCCACGGCGATATTTACAAATCTGGCCGTGTTCGTCGTCTCTGGCGGACTTCTCAGTGGCTCGAAGTCATCCATTCCAACAATGTTTCGAACTCCTTGCGTGGATGGCCTAAGGTCTTCGACCGCTTACATCCCAATTTTCCCTCGCTCACGACAGAAATTGCGATGGGGGATACATTCATCCAGCGAGTAATTTTCTCCTTTGAGAGGATCCGTCGGCGACTGCGTCGGTTACTCGGCCAGAATCTAAAGCTCGCCAGCCCAGGAACTTAGTCGTCTAAGACTTATGGTCATCGGCACATCGGCAAAGGTAGGCCGAAGCGCTCAGAGTTCCTGTCGTGGTCATCTAGACGCCTGTAGGGGAAGATAGCTATGTTGAGAGTAGGCTATGACGCCCAATCGTTTTTATCCCCCAACGGCGGCCTAGGCAAGGGGATGCAGCTGCGGAATCTGCTTGGCCGACATATCCACAGCTTTGCCGGCTTCGCCTCCACGGCACCGAACCATTCCGGTATGAAGATTATTCAGGAAGGGGCTTACAGACACCGGATCTGGCAACAGGTGTCGCTCCCGAACAGTCTACGCCGAAACAAAATCGAGTTGTTCCTCGCGCCTGAAAATACTGCGCCTTTCTGGCTGCCGTCGTCCATACGTCTCATCCTGGTTCTACACGACACTATTCCGATGCGAGACTTTCTGCGGCAGGGTGTCAAACCGAAGCTGATGGCCAAGTATCAAAGGTGGCAAATCAGCGCCTCGGTGTCGCGAGCCGAATTGATCCTGACGGTCTCAGAACATTCGCGTTCAGAAATCCTCCGCCTCTTCCCGGGTGCGAACGTTCGCGTAATCCCGTGCACTATTTCGGCGCCCTGGTTTGATCCAGCGCCGATTGAGGACCGGGAGGACTTCCTGCTTATGGTTACCTCTGCGGCGCCACATAAGAATGCCGTGGGTGCGATCAGCGGTTATGCCCAATACGCTCGTCTCGTCGGAGACTCGGCAGCGCGGTTGAAGATTGTCGGGCTTTCGCGCGAAATCGACTCGTATCGTTCGTTGCTTGACGGGCTCGGTATCGCTCACCTCGTTTCGTTCATGCCCTTCGTCCTCGAGGCCGAACTTCGTGACCTTTATCGGAGGGCCTGCGCTCTACTAGTGCCTTCGTATGCCGAGGGTTTCGGGATACCTCTCCTCGAGGGGATGGCCACAGGAACTCCAGTATTAACCTCGAATGTCACTTCGCTACCAGAAGTGGGAGGGCCCGCGCCCTTCTATTTCGATCCTCGAAAGCCGACCGAGATCGGATCGGCTATTGCCGCGGTGACAACGGACCCTACCCTTCAACGACGCATGGCAAGCCTCGGACTGCAACGGGCTCAGGACTTTCATCCCTCGGTTGTCTCGAAACTCGTGGACAAGTTCTGGGACGAGGTGACGCATGTCTGATCAATGCAACGCTTAGCTGCCTTGGACCTCCCTCGCGCGATCTGATGGCCCTTAATAGCTGGTGCATGAAGTATCAAGGAAGGAACGTACAGTAGATCTTAAGATTCCAGGTGTCGAGAAAGGATAGCGAGAAACGCCTCCTCGGCTGTTAACCTCAGTTTTGCATCGGTCGTGAGCGCCAAGATGATATCTTCATGTCCAAACGGGAGCGACAGGACATGGACCGGGTGATTGTCTTTGCGGAGCGTGTGCTGCCGTCAACCCAAACCTTCATTCCGTCGCAGGTCGAACACCTTCACACCTTCGCTGCTATTTATGCTGGCCTGACCCCGGCAGACAAAAATTTTGAGCTCGGCCAAGCGCCCATTTTGTTGCGAGGCGATCGCTCCGTGGCGTCGAAGGTGGCGCGTGAGCTTTACCGCTGGATAGGATTAGGGTCCGAGTATCATGTGCAGCTACACCGCTTGGGGGCTAGGCTAATTCACGCGCATTTCGCCGAAGGAGGGCCAGCCGCACTCTTTCTCAGCAAGCAGCTAAACCTACCCCTAATTCTTCAATTGCACGGCGGTGCCGAGCTGATGACAGATGCAAATTTGAGGCGGAAATGGTATGAGTGGACCTTCCTCGCTCATCGACGCAGCCTGTGGAAACGCGCGTCGGCGTTCCTGTGTGTTTCCGAATATGTCCAAAGACGAGCCGTGGAAGCCGGCTTTCCTCCTAGTAAGACACATGTCCACCGCATTGGATTGGACTGCGCGGCGTTTACGCCCAAAATGCCGGTCACGGACAAAGATCCGGGGCTGGTCCTTTATGTCGGCCGCTTGATCGCCTACAAGGGTTGCGACTACCTGATCCGTGCAATGCAGCTTGTGCAACTGGAATGTCCCGGGTCCGGCTTAGTCATCATCGGCGACGGGGTCTCGCGCCGCGGTCTGCAGGAGCTTGCCAGGTCCCTCGGGATTAAGTGTGATTTCCTGGGAGAGCTGAAGCCAGCGGAGTTACGTTCCTGGCTGGAGAAAGCCCGGGTATTTTGCGCACCGAGCGTGGCGCTGCCAGATGGGCAGAGCGAAGCCTTCGGCATTGTCCTCCTCGAAGCGCAGGCTATGGGTGTCCCGGTGGTCAGCTTTCGCCATGGAGGTATCCCGGAGGCCATGCGTGAGGGGGTAACCGGACTCCTTGCAGAGGAGAGAGACGTGAAAGGACTGGCGGAGCAATTGCTGATGTATCTGAGAGATGACGAGTTCTGGAGCCGGTCCCGGGAAGAAGGGATGCGATGGGTACGCAGCAACTTCGACAATAGTGTCCAGGCTGCCAAATTAGGAGAGATCTATCGTCGGGCGATCGACGGTTTTCAACAAGGAAGTTTTGAGCAGTCCTTGCGAGACGATTGAGATGCCGAATTTTTGATCTTCAATGCCTAGCATTAGCGAAAGCATATCTTCATGTCTTAAGGGAGCGGTAGGAAATGGACAGAGTGATTGTCTTTTCGGAGGACCTCCTGCCATCGACCTGCCACTTCATTCCAGCACAGGTCAATCAACTTCATCACTTCGCTCCAATATATGCCGGCCTGGTCCCGTCGGACAAGAATCTTGAAATCGGCCAAGTACCTGTTTTGCTGCGAACCGACCGATCTACAGTGTCTAAGGTTTCACGCGAGCTTTACCGATGGACCGGGACAGGGATTAGATTTAACGCACGTTTGCGAAAAATTGAAGCAAGCCTGATCCATGCGCACTTTGGCGAAGGGGCACCGCCCGCTCTATTTCTTAGCAAGAGGTTAAATCTCCCTCTGATTCTTCACCTTCACGGCGGTGCAGAGCTGATGTCGGATGCAGATCTGCGCAGTAAGTGGTATCACTGGCACTTCCTTGCTCATCGACGAAGCTTGTGGAAACGTACTTCGGTGTTTCTATGTGTTTCCGAATATGTCCGAGGGCGCGCCCTGAAGGCGGGCTTTCCCCTTGCTAAAACGCATGTGCATCTCAATGGATTGGACTGCGAGATCTTTACGCCCAAAATGCCGGTCGGGGAAAAAGATTCGAACCTGGTGCTTTTTGTCGGCCGCCTGATCCCCTATAAGGGCTGTGATTACCTGATCCGCGCGATGCAACTCGTAGTGCGCGACCGTCCCGGGGCTCGTTTGGTCATCATCGGGGATGGTAGCTCCCGCCTCGGGCTGCAACAACTTGCCCAATCTCTCGAGATCAATTGCACTTTCCTTGGAGAATTGAAGCCGGCGGGGGTGCGTTCGTGGTTGGAGAAAGCCCGGGTTTTCTGTGCGCCAAGTGTCACGACGCAGGACTGGCAGAGTGAAGCGTTCGGAGTTGTCTTTCTTGAAGCGCAAGCAATGGGTGTGCCGGTGGTCAGCTTTCGCCACGGAGGTATTCCCGAGACCATGCGCGAAGGGGTAACCGGACTCCTTGCCGAGGAGCGAGACGTGTCGGGATTGGCGGAGCATATTTTGAGGTATTTGGGCGACGACAGGTTCTGGAACCAGTCGCGCGAGGAAGGAATGCGTTGGGTGCACAACAACTTTGATAATAGTGTTCAGACTGCGAAATTAGAAGAAATCTATGCTCGGGCGATCTCCGCCTTCCGTGTCGAAAAGTTTGAGCAGTCCTTGCAGGGTGCTTGAGATAGCAAGCATTCCGGTTTTTGCCTTCGCCGCGAATAGGAAATCCGGGTATCGCCTTGGTTTTTCAGAACGCGTGGCACCCAGCGCATAGAGCTACTTAACCGCCGACACCACCGGCACCGCACGCTTACTGAGAAGAATCAACGCCAACCAGTTCATCACACCCAGAGCCCCGTCGGTCCCGAGGGACGCCCATGCGGCGCCATGCCACGAATACCGCGGCACCAAATAGAGGTTGAGGAGAAGGTTTCCAATCGCCGCGATCGATTGTGAGACGAGACGAAACTTCTGATGTCCCGCGCCCGCGATGGCATCGCCGGCGCTCAAGTGAAAGGAGCGAAAAAAAGGGATCAGGCATAGCCACCGCAGCGCGCTCACGGACTCTGCGTATGACTTGCCGACCAGATGAGGGATGATGGGAGCGCAGACGAACATGGCCACCGAGATGCCAAGGCCCAACAAGGCGGTGCGCCTGAGGAGTTGCCGAGCCATTGGAAGCGTCGCGGCGATGCCTTTGACCCCCTCGCGGAAGAAACGAGGAAATGCCGCGCCGACAATCGACAGGACCGGCGTGGCCCCGATATTGACCACGCGATAAGCCATCGAGTAGATACCGTTGGCCCGGTCCATGCCGAAGCGAGAAAGCACAACCTTATCGATATCGTTGTAGACCGCGGTCGTCGATCCGGATAAGGCAAAGACGAAGCCTTCTCCTAAACGCTTCTTCAAAAGAGAGGGCGAGAACGACGGAAGCCCGAAGAAGCGAGTTACAATGGCGACCGCGACGCCGGTACTGATAGCGCTGACCGCCAGCGATGCGATGGCCCATTGCCAGGCTGACGCGCGGCCTAATATCGCGAGCATGGCGATCGCGATCAGGCAGCGCGAGACGCTGCCAAGCAGGATGATCGCGGCACTGAACTTCATTTTCTCGAAGGTCTGGAAGACCTGTCCGGCGGCGCTGCCCAGCTGCCCGAACAGGCAGTCACTAATCGCGATGGGGATCAAGAGGGGCACGCTCGCCGGTCCCACGAGCCAACGGCCCGACAACCTTATGCCGGCGACAAGCAGCCCGCCCAGCATGAGCGTCGACATCAAAATATTGCCCCAATAGGAACGGAAGCGGCTGTGATCGGGACTTACGTAGCGCAGGAAGAGCAGCCCCGATCCAAAGGTGCTGTATTGGCTCACTACAGCGACTAGGGCCACAGCCCCTGCAAGCAGCCCATACTGCGTGGTGCCAAGCAGGCGGGCGAGTACGATGAAGTAGAGGGCCTGGATTACAAAGGAAAGCCCTTGCCCGGCAAACAGCCACCCGGCGTTCCGAACCAGAACACTCTCTCGCGCGCGCTTTACAAACGGCCTGATCACAGCGGACCAATCTCCCTTACACAGTATCCACCGCCTGCAGCTTTTGGGCAGGGACTCCTTCATTATTTCGTCGCGCTCATGCCTGTATATGTTCCCAAGCGGCGCTGCCTGCGTGCCTCGACTCACATGCGTGGCCACAGGCCGCTTCACTCCGAGCCGTCGTCATCATCAGGGTGCTAGTAGGCTTCTTCGATTGTGTTGCCGTGCTCCCTGACGTAAGTAACCGGTTCGGCGATGATGTATCGCCATGGAACGTTCTCCAGCGTGTCGTGTTCGCGACGGCATTGCGGACAAAGACTCGCCGTCGTATTTGCAGCTGCGAGAATTTCTGATTGACTCGCTCACCACATGAGATGCTCTGCAAGAGCTTTGTAACTTAAGTCACTTTTCCTCTCAATAACTTAGGAAGATATAGAGAGTGAGCATTCACTATATATATCATCATGCGTACAAAACTCTGCCGGTTATTTTGCTGCCTTGCATTTAGTCTGTTCGCCGCAGCCGCTTCAACAAAGAGTTTCGCAGCCGCGCAGCCGTTAACACATACAGTTACGGTGACATCTAACGGCTTTTTGATGCGCATACAATCGCCGACAGAGAACATCAGTTACCAGTGGATCGCACCGCCTACCGGCTCGTTGTATTCGGTCGGCAGCGTGCTCATTACCGATTCAATTAACGGAGCTTCCCCGCAGGGACAAATCTCCTTGAATTCGGGGATGGACTGGATCGGGCCTTCCGAATCTCTACAGTCTGTCGCGTATCAAACCACAGGCGCCCCGTTAGCTACGCTTACCTACCTCGGCCCTAACGGGACAATGCATCTGACAATCAGTCCCCTCGTAGACGGCAACTTCGCCTGCCTCCGCTTCTCCGCCGACCGACCCGTTCTTCAGGATATTTATATAGGACAGCTGCCCTCTGCCCTCAGTGCACAGGCCATCTCTGTGCCCTACTACTCCCAGGCTGTCAACTACATTGGCTCGCTGGCCTTGTTCGAGAATTCCTATTTTGATCCGTTTGACTCTCATGCATCGACTATCTCGACCACCGGCGGCCAGAAAACCTTTTATGCGCTCAACGAAAAGGGAACTACTTCAAACGTCTTGAAGGAAATCTGGAAGGTATCCGTCTCCAACAACATCGTGAACGTGTTGCCCTACCCTGAACATCCGGCATCTCCAAATATCTCCCAGCTTGCAGGGAGGCTGGTTATGGATATCAAAGGGGGCACCTTTGATGCCATTGCCGCGCAAATTGCCAATTTGGGAAACTTTGGCATCGACCACTGCGTGGCCCTCGTTGGAGACTGGCAGGATTTAGGCTACGACAATGGCTATCCGGCCCAATATCCCGCCAATGCCGCACTTGGGGGCGATACCCCCATGCGCGCGATAGGATCGGCAGCGCGATCGAATTCGTGCCTCTTCGGGCTTTACGAAAACTACACGGATTATTATCCCGACTACCCCGGGTACACAGCTGCAGCAACCATGCGCAATGCAAATGGTTCGCAGATATTGGCATGGTTGAACCCGACCACCGGAATTCAATCCTTTGCCACTAAGCCCAGCCTGTTCATTCCCAATGCGGAGACGCAATCGCCGCCCATCCACCGGGAATATGGGACCGATGCGACGTTTATTGACGTAAATTCCTCCGCGACGCCATGGTGGCGTACAGATGAAGATCCTTCCGCCTCTGGTTCGGGCACGTTTGGGACCTATCGCGATGCTTCGATAGGCTTGTGGGCGTACGAGCGCAGTATAGAGGCGGGCCCTGTCTTCGGCGAAGGTGGGTATCACTGGTTTTGGAGCGGCCTACTAGATGGCGTTGAAGCACAATTTGGAGCGGAAAGCACGCCCATCACCAATGGACTTGAAGCTCCCCTGTTTGTGGATTTCGACCTGACGAGAATCCATCCTTTGCAGCTGAACTACGGTATGGGTTTCTACGAGCGGTGGACACCCGGAGCAACCACCATCACGTCCACCCTGGAGCTGGATGCTTACCGGATGCAGGAAGTAATTTTCGGCCATAACCCCTACCTTACCGATGCGCTATGGTCGTCGGTCCCTCGTGCGCTGCTGGAGCAGGACCTCGTATCCCCCATTGCGACGCGCTATGCGGTGCAAACGCCGAGCGCCATCTCCTACATGGTGGATGGGGATTGGGTCGATGCGAGTGCGGCTGCGAAGGCTGGTGACTTCTCTATTGCCCAGGTCACTTATCCAAACGGCGATACCGTGATGGCGAATAGCCGCTCGTCCAACACAACCTGGAACTCCCTGCAGGTACCGCAATACGGCTGGGCAGCCAAGGGCGCCGACTTTTCAGCTTATACAGCTGTGTTGGCGGGAAAGATCGCCGACTATTCCCAGACGCACGAATCCATTTACGCCAACGCAAGAAATCAAGGGGATATTCTTTCCGAAAATACACTGGCCACACCCGGCATCGCCGCTTTTAAACAGGTCGGCACAGGCGTCATCCAGATCCAGTTGGAGTGGGATGTCAATACTCCGCAGGCGACCCCCGCATACGAAGAGTTCATTCACTTCGTCAGTAGCCAGACCCCTGCAGGCTCAAATAGCTTGTCGGGCGTGATCGGTGGCCCTCCCCGAGTGCCGACCGACAGCTGGACCATGGGGGAACATATCGTCGACAATGCGCTGACGTTTTACTTGCCTTCCACCATGCCGGACGGAACCTATCAGATTCGCGTGGGCCTCTTTAGCGGACCCGAGCGCGCGGTGCTCTATGGGAATAATGATGGCAATCTGCGCTACACCGTGGGCAGCATCACGGTCTCAAACAATGGATCGAAGATAACCTATGCGGCTATTCCGATTTCCATTCCCAACCCTGACCCACGCCTTAATAGCAGCGGATCGGTGGTGGATTTTGGCACGGTCCGGACCGATGGCATGGTATTACTCCAGCAACAAACAGGCCAGGATTCTGTGAAAATAAGCAGCTATCCGCGGTCGCGCGATGTCGTTGTCCAAATCAACTCGAAGACCGTGGCTACGCCACCCTCGGTCACCTGTGACAATGGAGATGTGCTAGTACCTTCCGTCGCGGCGCCCTACTGGGAAATAGATCTGCGGGGGAGGAAGTACTGCACCTGGACCGGCCAGCTGCCATAGGCGACATAAATTGATGGCCGGTTGGTCTTGCACATGATGCCGACCCGCTCAATGGATCGTGATGGCCTGGTTATAGATCTTTTCCAGCAGCGCCGTCTGCGTCGCGAGATCGAAATACTGCTCGATGCGCTGAAGCGCCGCATGATGAAAACTTTGCCACAGCGCTTGGTCGGAAAGCAGAGCTGACAGCGCATTCGCCAGAGACGCGTAATCGCGTTCCGGAGCAAGTAGTCCGTTCACACCGTGAACTACAATTTCTGGAATGCCACCATGTGTCGTGCTGACGACTGGCACGCCCATCGCCTGCGCTTCGGCGAGCACGGTGGGTAGACCTTCGCAGTCACCATTTGCGGCCGTCACGCTCGGCAGGCAAAATATCTTTGCTTTTCGCAATGCCCCACGAACTATATCTGCGGGCTGCGTTCCGCGAAACTGACACCGAACCTTGAGTTGTAGGGCCAGCGCTTCGAGCGACGATCGCAACGGCCCGTCGCCGATCACGGTGAGCTCGGTTAGCGGGTACGCCCGCTGTACGACTTGCATGGCACGCAGCAGATAATCACAGCCCTTCTTTTCTACCAATCGGCCAACAAACAGGACACCCTGCGATGTTTCAGGTGAGCCTGAAGGCGAGAAGACAGAGCGATCGACCCCGATGTAATGAACAAGCAGCTTTTGGGACGGAAAACCAGCTTCCAGCGCTCGGTCGCGAATGAATTTTGAGACGCAAACGAACAAGGAAGCGTCTTCGCCAAGACGCCTGTATAGGTTAAGCCCCGGGCCGCGAACGGTTACGTCGTTGCCGTGAAGCGTGACCAGCAGCGGCACGTGCAGGGCCCGTGCAAGGGGTAGCGCGGTGCGGCCGCCGCTGGCAAAATGAGCGTGCACAAGATCTGGCCGAGAGCGCTTTGCCTTCAAATGAAAGAGAGGAGCCGTTCCCGTTCTGCGATAGAGCTTGGCTCGAGCATCGGAAATCGACGGTGAGTGTTTCGACAACAGGAGGGGCTCTTGCGGCAGAGGTAAACTTGGGTGGGCCCGCTCGAGCCCGGCGAGGATGGGCACATATTCGCTCAGGGCTTTCATCTGGGCAAGGATGAACGTCTCTGAGGATGGCAAAAGAGTCTCTTTAAAAACCAGGACTTTATGCATGCACCTCCGACGTGGCGACCCGCGACCGGCTTCCAGAGCGAAACTCTTGGATGACGCCGTCATAGAGATCTTCCAGCTTCGCCGTTTGCGAATGGACGTCAAAGTGCTGCCTGACCCAGTACATGCCTTGTTCCCTGGATTTAGCCCAAAAGGAGTCGTCTTCGAGATAGCGCGTCAAGTGGGCAGCGAGCCGCTCTACATCGCGCTCGGGGGCGAGCAGCCCCGTGACGCCGTCCAGCATGGTCTCAGGAATGCCGCCGTGCCGAAAGCTGACTACCGGAACACCCATTGCCTGCGATTCAGAGAAGACGTTTCCAAATGCCTCGCTCATGCCGTTTCCAAGCGTCACGCTGGGTGAACAGAATACGCGGGCCCGCTCCAGCCACGTGCGGACTTTCTGCTGCGGCAGTTCCCCAATGAACTGCGCTCCAACACCAAGCTCTCCGTTCAGCCGTTCGAGCTCGGCGCGGAAGGTACCTTCGCCGATCACTACCAGATGGGCTTCTGGGCGCCCCCGCTGGACCAGCTTCATAGCACGTAGAAGATAATCACAGCCCTTGTACGGAACCAGCCTGCCGACGTAGAGAACCAGGCTCGAATCTTTCTCAGCAACAGGTAGAGTGGGTTCAAAAGCACTGCAGTTCATTCCGGTGTATTGCACTCTTATCTTTTCCTCCGGGAAGCCTGCGCGAATGGCTCTTTCGCGGATGAACTGGGAGACGCAAAGAAAAAGAGAGGCGCGCTGCCACAATTTCCGCCGATACGCGAGATACGGCCATTGGTACAGAAGTCGTCGCAGTTCCCGATCAGGCATCATCTCTGCGCCTCCGCGCAGGTGCATAACCAGCGGAAGGTTCAAATGATTGCTCATAAACAGAGCTGGCGAAGCGCCCTCGGCAAAATGTGCATGAATCAGTTGCGCTCCTAGCCGCTCAACGGAGCCGTTGAAACCCGGCGCTATCCCGGTCCAGCGATAAAGCTCCCGTCGGCAACGCGAAAAGGGCGAGCGGGTTTTCGCCAGCAAGATGGGCGCGTGCGGCAGAGCGAAGTTCCTATCTGCAGGGATGAGCCCAACGTATTGCGCGGAGTACCGTCGAAGCTCATCCACCTGCAAGGGTATGAAGGTCTGGGTCGATGGGAGCATCCTTTCCGCGAAAACCAACACTGTGTTCATTAAGGTGTCCCCCTGAAAGCACACGAAGATATGCCTCGCGCACGTTGTCCTCGCTGTAGCGTGAGGCGACGATGCGGTGTGCCTCGGCAGCATATCCTTGCCGTCTCGCTGGCGATTCGAGCAATTCGGTCAAGCCTGTCAGCAGGCTGTCCACTTCACCTGAACGAAATAGATAGGCTCCGCTACCATTATCCGTGATCTCGTGGTGAACGGGTAGATCGCTGAAGATACACGGAAGGCCATGCGCCATTGCCTCCAGGCTGGTCATCGGGAGGCCCTCCGGGCCCATCGAAGGCATTACGAAGATGTCGGCGCGTTCATAGTGTTTCTGAAGATTGCACTGGAAACCGACGAAGTGTATGTTCGGTACGGCAAGCGCAGCCGCTTCCAGCGCAGCCCGGTCGCGGCCGTCGCCGGCTATCGTGACGTTCAATTGGGGCATGCGCCGCGCAGCTTCGATGAGCAGATGAACACCCTTATAGTGCTCGAGCCTCGAAGCACAAAGAACACGCACAGGCGACGACAACTCGGTGACCGGCATCCGAAACGGCTGCTGGCCCGAGATCCAATTCGCAATCACGGAATAGCGCGTGGCCGGCAACACGGGCCGAATGTTCTCTGCTACTGCTTGTGAAACGCAGACGACATGGGTTGTAAAGCGGACGCTCCAACGAGCGACCTTACGCGCCAGAAGCTTGTGCGGATGCCGCAGCCAGCTATACAACTCGATCTCAAAGGGGCCGTGTCGGGTGTAGACAGCGGAACGTCCCAGCAGCCGGGCGGGCAGGATCAGGACGCTTTCAAGAAAGCCGTTGATCTGTACAGTCTGAATTCGGTATCGCAGTAGCACCAGAGGGACGGTGATGAGCGCAGCCAGAAAGCGAAGCGGTTTGAGCACTGCGGGGAAAACCGGCAAACGAATAATCTTCACCCTACGAGCGGCCAAGCGCGTGCTCAGCTCAGGAAGTACGCACAGGCAATACAGCTCGACTTCTCCGGACAAAAGCTCAGCCAGGTTCACAAGATAATTCTCGACACCGCCGAAATGCGCCCCCAAGTCAATCAGGAGGACGCTGCCTTTGCCGCCCTGCACCTCTGGCCGCATCATAAATATTCCTCACTCAATTCGATGACCCCTATCCTGATAAACGAGCTAAATGTACCTACAGTGGATGACTTTTCCAGTACAAACGCACTTTTTGTCATAAGAGTGAAGGCGCGGTCGAAATTGCCAAGCACCCAGCCACTACCCCATCGGTTCCTGAGGAGAATGCAGAGGATACGATCAGCGAGGAAGATACGGCCGGGCCAGTTTGATATGGTTTACGCAAATGGCTCGCTCGCAACCGATCTCTCCCACCTTAAGACGCAGCTTTCAGGGTCGAAATACCATTGTGGTGAGCGTACAGCAGTAGTTCGGTGCGGTCCGCAAGACCCTAACTTGCGGTAGATGGACGTGAGATGATGGGCAACCGTAGCATCGCTGATGTACAGCTTGCTGGCAATTTCCTTGTTGCGCAGGCCTTGGCATATGCTGCTGATGATCTGGTTCTCCCGACCGGTGAGGGAGGAGATGCCGGCCTTTTCCGCTGGAAGTTCGGCCGGTTTGCGCTGCACCAGAGTGCTGAGCACACGATGGGTCACAGCGGAGTCAAAGCAGAGATCTCCCTGGGAAACTTTCCTTACCGTCTTGGCAATCCACTCCGGCGCACACTGCTTTAACAAAATGCCTTTTGCCCCATTGCGCAGCGCCGCCTCGTGAAAATTGACGCTTACATTCCCCGTAAAGACGATCACTTTCACGTCTCGGTGCAGCTCGGCGATGCTATGCAACTGCTGAGCAAGGTTTTCAAGATGGCTCTCGCACCCGAGCAGAACGACCTCGGGCTTCTTCTCGGCCACCTCCGCGAGCAGATCGCCAATGCGGGTGCATTCAGCCACCACGACGATATCGTCACAGGGAGCAAGAGATTGGCGCATCCCGGCAAGTAGCACCGGATAGTCGTCAGCAATAGCAATATTTATGCTGTCTTCCCGGCGAGGCGCGTCGATATTTTTTGCATTACAGATGGTCGGGTACATGCGTCGGCTCCCTAAGAGCAAATCATCGGATGCGGCCACGGAGGCCCAGTGTTACTAATTCGTTATAGTCTAGAGGGTTAATCTTTGCCCCGTAGGCTCAGCCACCAGGGTGGCGCGTTGCTAGCCTACTCACTAGCGACAGTCATGAGTGTGGAGGCGAAATCCAATCGAACAGACGGCAGCTTTTAAACTCACTGCTTCCGGAGTGGATACTTTGCCATTCAAGTAAAGTGGCAACAATACTAACTGCGCACAGCTTAGCCCAGAGCCGATCACCGATCAAACTAAAATACCCATATTGGGGATACTTTGGTAATGTGTCCAGTCTTGCAACAGTCACTGTAGCCGCAGGCTGGGAACGCTTGGTTTTCAGTTTTTCCCGCGGACAAAACCGCCGGCTCCTCAGTAGTAGAGGTAATCGTGATTAACCATAGGTGTTGTGAGTAGTCATGCTGTGAGCACGCGCAGATAAGCCTCTCGCACGTTTTCCTCCTTATAACGCGCATCGATAATCCGATGCGCTTCCGCCGCATACCTGCAGCGCTTTTCCGGCGATGCGAGCAATTCAGACAATGCGGTCACCAGGCTGTCCACTTCGCCGGAGCGAAAGAGATACGCGCCCTTGCCGCCGTCGGTGATCTCATAGTGAACGGGTAAATCGCTAAAGATACATGGAAGACTGTGAGCCATAGCTTCCAGGCTCGTCATGGGAAGCCCTTCTGGGCCCAGTGAAGGCATCACGTAGATGTCTGCGCGCTCATAGAATTCGTCGAGGTCTTGCTGAAAACCGACGAAGTGTACATTGGGAAGGTCGAGCGCGCTCTTTTCAAGCGCCGCCTGGGCGCTCCCTTCGCCGGCGATCGTCACCTCCACCTGGGGCATTCGCCGCGCGGCCTCGATGAGTAAATGAACACCCTTGTAGTGCTCGAGCCGGGAGGTGCAGAGTACACGTGCCCGCCGCGACAAGTCGGCGAGCGGAGTACGTAAGGGTTTGTGTCCCGAAACCCAGTTGGCAATGACCGAATAGCGCGTCGCTGGTAGAACAGGCCGGACGCTCTCTGCGACCGCGTGCGAGACGCACACGACATGGGTGGTAAAGCGGACGCTCCAGCGCGCGATCTTACGGGCAAGAAACTTGTGCGGCTGCCGCAGCCAGCTGTACAGCTCGATTTCAAATCCGCCATGCCGCGTATATACCGCGGAACGCCCCAGCAGCCGCGCCGGAAGAATCAGGACGCTATCAAGAAAGCCGTTGAGTTGTACGGTGTGGATGTCATATCGCAGCAGCAGCAACGGAACCACCGTCAGAGTGGCCAGAAAGCGGAGTGGCTTGAGCGTGCCGCAAAAGACCGGCAGGCGAATCACCTTGGCCCCGCTGCTCGCCAAGCGCGTGCTGAGCTCGGGAAGTACGCACAGCGCATATAGGTCTACATCGCTGGCCAGAAGATCTGCCAGACTCACCAGATAAGTCCCGATTCCACCGAACTGCGGCCCTAAATCAATCAACAAGACCCGGCGTTTTACTATCTTCGTTTCAGATCGCAAAATGGCCCTTGTTGGGTAGAGGCAGCCGCTTGGTAAACGGATGATATGAGACGATGATTCACCTCATAGCCTCACCCTGGTTATCTTGTATTGGTTGCCGCGTCTCGAAAAGTGAAGACGCTCTCAGAGAGCGAGATACCGGACTGGTTCGCACTCTCAGTTATGGTCGCTGCCTACGTTTCCGTTTATCGCGATGGACCAAGCTCCCGGAGCAAAGATCTCGTGCGGTGGCGGTTAGTGTCAGCCAAGACCAGCTTAGCCAATTCCTATTTGGGACGAAACGAAAATACCGCTTCTGGGTATACTTTAGTAATAGGGATCCACGTCAGCAACAGGGGGTTGCAACCGGTGAGGGCCGTCGGGTAACGGTATTTTTTCGGCAATGCCCGAACGCCCCATGACTACTCAGGCGATCAGCTTGCGAATCTATGAGCATGCCGATACGGGGCGGGCCTTCATCTATGGACGGAGTTAATGTCTTCAGTGTGGGCGGCTATATCGAAGTCGGCGCTTGGGACCTCGACGAGAGTCCATTTGGGCGGCAATAAATCCTCGTAATAACTATTCGCCTTGCAGAGCCAATGCTTGGGGGCGATGACGATCTTGTCCGGCAGAGGATTGAGCCACGCTCCCCACCAGGAAAAGCTGCTGTTGGCAATGATGTGATGATGGCACGCAGACATGAGCCGAAGATCTTCATGGGCTGAGAAATGGTCGTTGTGTTCCACGAATATCATCTTGCCTTCGCGCGGCAGGTTTTCCTTGACGAAGCGCATGTCATCGGAGAAGACAAAGAAGGTAGGGTCAACCAAGCGTTGCTTGATGATGGCGATGGCGCGGGAATAATATTCCGGCGGTAAAGCGAGGTTCTGGTCGGGATGGGTGTAGTCTCCCCGACGTACGTGCAAGGAGACTGGATTGTTGCTGTGGCTGATCTGTTCCAGCACCTCCAGGTTCTTCCCCCTTGCGGGCTCTTTGAAGTTCAGGTCCTCTCGCAGCTGATCCTCAACATGGTCCACTGTGCGGTGGTTTTGCCAGTACCCCAAAAGATAGAGAGTCTCGATGTTTCGCTCCAGCGGCAGGTCAGGCAGGAAAGAGTGGATAAGTTCATGCTGCTCAATAAACACCTGAGCTCGAAGTGCGCGCCTCAATAGAAGGCAGGGACCCTCGAGCCAGGCCTTCTCCGTAATGAGGAGGCGATCGGAGACTGAGCGCAGAGCCATCGGCACAGGTATCGAGAAGTGCGAAAGCAGGAAAGGCCTCGGGTAACCATAACAATAATTGTTCGGCTCTGGATAGAACGCAACTCTCATGCCGGCCCCGTAGCGCTTGGCGTAGTACCGGAGGGCGGCATACCGAAACAGCTGGTTCCCCAAACCGTCGATCCCTCTCACAACAACCTGCATGCAAGCACCTCTTAGAGGACCTGGAACTCAGTCAGCTGAACTTCATACTTGGGCCGATTTGAGTTTGGCCGATGTTAAAAATTGAGTCAATACCGTTCGGGGTATAAAGCATCTGCAGGCAACGGGATCTGGCAGAAGACACTCAGACCATTAGCTTGAGATAATCCGGCTGATCAGCGATGGTGCGATAGCGGTAGGCGCGTACGATGGCTCGCTGGCGCAGGTAGAAAATGCCGGGCATCTGGTTCGCGTCTTCCTTAATCATGCCAACGCCGTGATTTTGCATCGCGCCCTGTAACCAGGCCTTCCAGACCGAGGGAATGAAGAATTGGGAAAAAACGTTCTTTCGCGGCAACTGGAAGACGGAACTGGCATAGAGAGAAGCCTCAGGATCGCTGACCCGCTCCACATCGGAAAGATGGTAGTAGTCAAAATAGGGTTTCGCCCGCTCCGGCGTTCCCAAATGCACAAAGACGGGCCGAACCCCTTTTGCCTCAATCAAGTCACGGATCCTGGAGACGTCGTCCAAAGTCTGGCGGCAAAAGGAGCATCCAAAATGACGAAGGAAAATCAGCAGTAACGGCGACTCATCCACCAGCTCCAGAAGGGTTCGGCCAGTCTCCGTGCGGTAGTCGCGGAGGACGGCAGCCATCTCTGTCTCTTGGGCGTATGGGGCATATGGATCGATCCCCGGCAGTGGCATTTACACCTCAGACGCTGGGGAAGGTAACTACTTAGATACCATGTCGGGGTTACTTCCCCCGAAGCGCCCAGACAGCCATCCTTAAACAATATGCTACAAAGCGACGCGGTGATTTTCTGCCACCGACTTCATCGATTTCTTCGGGGGAGGGATTCGATGAGAGCGGGACGCAAGAGACTCACCGCGTCGTTCTTTCTGTTTCATTCGCCCCCAGTCTGTTCCACCATCAGCTGGTGAAACTCCGGGGTAGCACGGAGCGACGCGAATTCCTTGTCCTTCATCAGCTGCTTACGATCGCGAAAGCCGGCTTCCAGCGCCCTGCGCAGGTAGGTGAGCGCTTCGTCCATCTTTCCTTCCGTGGCGTAAGTCTTGGCCAGGTAATAATTGACGGCGACGAGCTGGCGGCGACTGCTGGTCTCTTGAATGATCTGGACCTGACCCGCGTCGAAGATGTGGGGGTTCAGCGCCAGGGCCTTGTGGTACGCCTGCATCCCGGGCTTGTATTTCTCCTGCGCGAAGTAGGCGGTGCCCAGGTTGCAGTAAGTAATCGCCGACGACGGCGCATACTTGAGCGCCTGCTTGTAGGTGCGCTCCGCCTGCCTGTACTCGTGTTGACCGTGGTAGACGGCGGCCAGATTGTTGAGCGCATCGGGATACTTTGGATTCATCGCTAGCGCCCTCTGATAGTACTTGCGCGCCTGCTCAAGAGCGAACATGTGATGGTAGGCGACACCGATCTTGTTCCACAGCACCGCGGATTTCTCGGGATCACGCTGATAAGCCTCAAGCGCTGCCGCATAGCTTCGATGAACCATGAGCAGATCGCCTTGAGTCTGTGGTGAGAGGGTATCGGTGGTTGGTAGGGTGGCCACTTCCGGGGCAGAAGGGGATGAGTTGGGCGTTGCGGCGAAGGTGGCGTGAACACACACCACGGTGAAAAGCACGAACAACAGAGTGAGGCCGGAGGACCTGCGACATTGAAGGTCACTCATAATTGCCTCCTTTCCTGACGACAGGGTCAGATGGACGCGGAACCCATACTACTCCCCAAAATTTGGCAGGATAGATGCCACTTTCGCGTGAGAACCCGTGACGCTATCCCTTTGTTGATCGGCTCAAATAGCCGGGAAGGTCATGAGGTGTACCCACGCACCCAAAAAGAGAACATCGGCCGCCAACTTGGCGCAATATGGCGTCCCGCACTGGGTCATCGAATCCGGGCAGCCAGGAGGATTTTCACAGAAAAACAGCTGCATCTTGCCAGCGGATGAGGGTTGGCCTAATACTGGATGCTATGGGTTTTCACCACGTCAGACTGCCCGCCCACGCACGCTGTTGCTGTATGCGCATCGATGCGGGCGTTTTGGGAGCCT
>CAVQEO010000031.1:0-19971 GCA_963711525.1 uncultured Acidobacteriaceae bacterium
GCTGCGAACGTAGGGCCCGATGATGTCGACAGCATCCACAGGATTGGCCTTGCCGAAAAGAATCAGATTAGCGACATCGAGTCCCACACCGAGATTCGGCTGATCCACATCATGGATGACGCGCGACGTCGTGGTCGGCGTCTCCTGCCCGGTTTCCATCAGGAACAGCTGGCCGTTGCCGGCGCAGTGCTGCGCCACTTCGCGAATGGCCAGAACCACCTCGTCGTAGACAGGGTCAGCTGGATCTTCGGGAATATATCCGCAGTGCGTCTGCACCTGCGCGATACCCAGCAGCTTCGCGAAATCGGAGGTTTGCTTCAGCGCATCCATTCTCGCGGAGCGCGTTGCCCGCGGGACCAGCCCGAGCGTTAACGGCCCGTGATAGAAATCCCACGCGACCGGTGGCGGGCCCACCACTTCTGCCGCCGTGGCAACCACGCTGTATTTCTTCAGGAGATCGCCCACCTGCTGCGCCAGGGTATCCGAGTACTTTCCCAGGTAACTATCGAGGAACAGAAAACAGTTCGACATTCCCAAGTCGTGCACTTGCGCGATCTCCGCTTCGGGATTGTTTTCCAGTCGAACGAAAAGGCCGACAGCCATCGGGGCAACAGCCGGGTGCTGCAGTTGGGGCGAGCCCGGTTCGGACGGGCGCCGCGATATGGGTCCGGTTCCTGGAGGCACAGCCCACGCCCCTGCCGCTTCGGACACCATGGCGCTGGCCCGCCCCATCGCGCCCGCGGTCAACGTTCCCGCGGTCGCTCCCGCTGCATTCATCAGAAATTGTCGTCTGCGCATCGATTCCCTTTCCAGGATGTTATACGCGGGGTAGGAAGGCCGCCTGCGCCGAGCGCCCCGATGCTGCGTCGGCGGCCAGGATGAGCTGAATGCCATTTACACAGGCCGCGGCGGGAAACGGTCGCACAGTCACGCATTTCTCTTCTTGACAACAACATCTCCAAGCGAATATAAAACTCCCGCCAGCAGTAATGATAGCAGCATAGCATAATAACCATTTTCAGGAGATTGCATCGAAATGCCGGACGCGGTCGGGGCAGACCTTAAAGCATTTGTCTGCATGAAATGACTCTTGCCTCCACCATTGCGGATCAAGACGGACGCCGGCTGAGTGTTGCGAAGTTTTTGACCGTTTATTCCAGGAGAGGATTGGGGCTCTGGCTCGCGCAATGAACAGCGAAATTTCCTGGCGGCCGAAAGATATGAACGGATGAACCCGCAGAAGAGATCTCAGGTTAGCTGGCCGGCCAACATGTTTGTCATTTGCACCTGAGGTTGTTGCACAGGCCGCTGGCCGGCAGTAATGAACTTCGGCTCGTGTACGACTTCAATACCAGGGAATGCTTTTGAGCGACTAACGGATAGGTTCAATTGAATGTTGGAGGGGCTATGACCGCAGAGGGTTTCAGGAAAATTCTTATCAATGTGTTTGCACTTGCCCTGTTCATGCACAGCGCTGCGCTTGTGGCGCAGATGGACCAGGGAACCGTTACCGGTGTTATCGAGGACCCCGCTGGCGCCGTGATCCCGAACGCGCAGATCACCCTGACGAATAATGACAATGGCTTGGCGCTGAATACCAAATCCGACAAAAGTGGCATCTACGTCTTCTCGCCTGTGAAAATAGGCAACTATACCGTCACTGCCAGTGCTCCCGGCTTCAAGACAACTTCTCAGCAGCATGTGCTTTTGAACGTAGGGCAGCGCCTCAATGTTCCGGTTTCGTTAACGCCCGGCTCCACGTCACAAACGGTCGTCGTATCTGCATCTCCTCCCCTGCTGCAGACACAAGAAGCAACGGTAGGCCAGGTCATGAGCACCCGCACCATCAACACCACGGCACTGAATGGGCGGAACTGGGTATACATTGCCCAATTGACTGCGGGGATCGATCCCAATGCCGGATCGCGAGCGGCAGGAAATGGCGACTTTGAAGCCAATGGCCAAACCGCGGGCCAAAATAACTTTTTGCTCGATGGTGTCGACAACAACACGAATGTGCCGGATTTCATAAATGGATCGAGCTTTGTCGTAAGACCCCCTCCCGACGCGCTGGCAGAATTCAAGGTATCTACCAGCAATTACAGTGCAGAGTTCGGCCATTCTGCGGGAGCTGTGGTGGATGCCAGCATTAAGTCCGGCACGAACAACATCCACGGAGATCTCTGGGAATATTTCCGCAACAATGATTTAGATGCGCGAGATTTCGACGCCCTGACTATCCCGGAATACAGGCAAAATCAGTTTGGCGCTACATTGGGTTTTCCAATCCTACGCAACAAACTATTTTTCTTTGCCGACGCAGAAGCAGACCGGGTCGTCTTTGGTCAAACCACTACCACAACGGTTCCAACGGCGAAGATGAGAGTGGGAGATTTCTCTGAACTCTTAAGCCCCAGCCTCACGGGAAGTGCGCAGCCGGTACTGCTTTACGAGCCAAACTCGGGCGGCACAATACCTGTTACATGCAATGCACTGCAAAATGTTTACTGTGCCAACCAGCTCGATGCTGTCGCGACCAAAGTTATTGACTTATACCCGACGCCAAATACGAACCACGGGCTTACCTATAACAACTACGTAATAAATCTCAACACAACGGATAACCGATGGGATTGGGATACGCGCGTGGACTGGAATATCAGCGCAAAGGATCAAACATTCGTCCGCTTCAGCTATTTGAACGAGCGGACCAATACCCCATCACCGCTGGGCCCGATCCTGGACGGCGGCGCGTATCAAAATTCCGGGAATGGCGTAAATCTCGGCGAAAACTTTGCGGGAAGCGAAACACATATTTTCAATCCCACCCTGATAAGCGAGTTTCGCTTTGCCTACGACTACGGCCATTTTGGCTATATCCCCGATGATCCTGATTACAACTCAGCCGCACTGGGTTTTGGGGGTATTCCGTTCAGTCCAGGAATTGGCGGAGTGCCCACCACTAGCATTACCGGAATGGCCAGCTTTGGAACTCCGGAAGACTACCCGGTCATTGAGAATCAGAATACATATGAACTCTTTGATAACGTCACTAAGATTCTGGGGAACCACTCCCTAAGAATAGGCGTTGAACTGCAGAGTATTCGCTACAGCTTATCGCAGCCGGTCGCTCCTCACGGAAAGTATGGGTTTAATGGGCAATACTCCAGCAATCCGGGGATAAGTTTTACAGGATTTGGCCTGGCTGACTTCCTCACAAATCAAATTAACACCGCTTCTCTCTCTCCCACCGGGAACCTGATCGATTCTCGTTGGTATCGCGCCGCATATTTCGAGGATGATTGGAGAGTTAATAAATCCCTGACATTGAACCTGGGCGTTCGTTACGAATATTTTCAACCTTACAAAGACGTTGGCGGCTACCAGGCCAATTTTTTTGCAACTGCACCTCCCGGGATTGCTACTGGCGGGGCAACGCTTGAATTTCCAAAGCAATCGCAGAATATCTCGTTAGCGCCCTCCTTCCTAAGCGCCTTACAGCAGGATAAGGTGACGTTGAAGTATGTAAATAATGAATCTTTGTCAACGGGCCAACTCAACAATTTCTCGCCACGGCTGGGGTTTGCATATCAAATCGATCCATTGACGGTAATTCGCGGCGGCTTCGGGATCTTCTACGGCGGCCTCGAAAATGAGGGTGGCGCCGACAACCTGGGCTTTCAATATCCATGGCAGTTCGTTTCGAACTACCCAGCTCCCAACTGCCGCGCAGGTGTAGGAAATTGTCCAACGAATGGACTCTCGCTTGACACAGGCTTCTCAGCGCAGATAGCAGCAGGAATACAGAACTCTGTATCCACTCCCGGAATCAATGGCCGACCCCTTAATGTGATGACTCCGTATGTCGAAGCGGCAAATCTCGCAATACAGCATTCCCTGACGCCGAATATGGCGTTCAGCATAGGCTATGTAGGAAATGTAGGGCGGCATGTGTTGAACCTTGAATTCCAAAATACGCCAGCGGCGCTCCTGAATCCTGGAAACAACTCTCAGTTTGTGGAACCCTTTCCACAGTTCGGGAGATCTCTATTCGTGGCCGATGAAGGAGGCAGTAGTTATAATGCGTTGCAATCACAAATCGAAAAACGATATGCAAACGGATTGAATTTTCTGGCCACATATACGTGGTCTCACTCTATCGACAATGCGCCGCAAACAATTTTCAGCGCCACGGGTAGTGGTTATAGTGGATATCGCAATGAGTTCCTCGTTCCAATTAATGACGAATACGCAAATTCTCCCTGGGATACTCCCCATCGGTTCACATTTAATGGCCTGTATGAGCTTCCTTTTGGTACCGGACGCGCACATGCCAACCGTGCAGGGCTGGCAAATATCGTCTACGGGGGATGGGTTACGAGTCTTACCTTCACAGCGCAAAGCGGCAATCCAGTAACCGTTTCGCCGAATATATCGACAGCGTCCGGCGGTTCAGCTTTTGCACTCCTGGAGGGCAACCCGAATGCCGGCGGCTCGAGCCCAAATTCAACAAATCCAAAAATATCGTGCGCATCGTCGACCAGGAATAAAACGCACTGGTTCAATCCATGTGCATTTGCTAACCCGTTGCCCGGAGCGCTCATTAGTCCTGGAGCGAACGCGGGGAACCCATTCCAGCCCCAGCCCGGATATTCTTATCCTGAAGAGGTTACAAATCCGCAAGCGGCATTGGCATTCTTAGGGGGGAAACGCAATCAGATCAGGGGGCCAGGCTACGAGCGCGTCAACATGTCAATTTTCAAAGACTTTGCTACTTTTCGCGAGCAGCAATTGGAGTTCCGTGCGGATATGTTCAACGTATTCAATACGCCCGCATATGGAGACCCGAGTGGCTCGATCAACTCGAACGGCGGCCAGATTACCTCAGCGAGATTTTTCCAAACTGATACGCCGGATGCCCGCTTCTTCCAGTTCTCTCTAAAGTATGTTTTTTAGATGGAAGATTGAAGTCCAGATATGGGCTTTGGAGTGTGTGTGAGAACCGGCCGTTCAGAATTGCGCCGCAGGGGCTCAATTCTGAATACGAGGTTCTCCGATCGTCGCGACGATTACAGGATACTATAATCCTAGGAGGTCATGGGGGTGGGCAAATGGAAGAAGCCAGATCCTTTTAGGTTTTTTGGCCTGATCGTAGGGGCGAAAGATTGGTTTTTTTGTTTTTATATCCAGCGAGGGATGTAGGAGGAACGATGATGTCGCGAAATCTTGAATGCAGGCGTTTTCATGCGGGCAGGACCGCGTTCATGCTTCTCGCCTTAACGATTGTTGCTTTGTCTGTTTTCCGCACGGATGCCCGGGGGCAAGATGATGCGCCTCAGACTGATGTCCCTCCGATCCTGAAGATCGGCTCGCCGGCTCCAAATTTTGATCTTCCCGGTATAGATGGAAAGATGCATGCTCTTAAGGATTACGCATCGAGTAAGGTGTTGGTCGTTATCTTCAGCTGCAATCATTGCCCTGTAGCCGAGATGTATGAGGACAGAATCAAGCAGCTCGTTAACGACTACAAGAACAAGGGAGTAGCAATTGTCGTGATCATGGGAAATGATCCGAAGGCGGAGAGGCCGAGCGAACTAGGCTACACGGATGTAGGGGATACGTTCGCGGACATGAAGATCAGGGCTGCATACAGACATTTTAATTATCCATATCTCTATGACGGAGACACGCAAGCTGTCACTCAGAAGTATGGTCCGACGGCGACCCCTCACGTTTTCATATTTGATCAACAACGAATCCTGCGTTTTCAAGGACGGATTGACAGCAACCCGCAGGAGAAACTGGCAACAAAGCATGAAACGCGAGATGCTATCGACGCTCTGCTTGCAGGCAGAGCGGTGGCGGTACAAAGCACACCTGTCGTCGGTTGTTCAACAAAGTGGGCCTACAAGGTTCCTACGGTCGCAGCGGAGAACAAGCAGTTCGATGAGCGGCCAGTGACGCTTAACCTTATCTCTGCAGCCCAGATTGCGACGCTGCGTCGAAACGCAGGTACAGGCAAGTTTTTATTGTTGAATGTCTGGGCTACCTGGTGTGGGCCGTGCGTCGAGGAATTCCCGGCACTGGAGCAGATGGTTCGTATGTACGGGGCCCGGCAGGTCAATTTCGTAACGCTTAGCATCAACAATCCGGACGAAAAGTCCTTGGTTCTGGGGTTTCTCCAGAAGCAGCACGCGTTTAACCCAAATTACATTTTTAATGGAAATGATGCATCCGACGCAGTTTCAGCTCTTGGTACCGGTTGGGCCGGAGGCGCTCCGTACACGGTGCTGATTGGAATGAACGGCGAAATCCTGTACAGAACACAGGGAGAAATGGATATATTACAGGTGCGCCGGGCGATCTTGAAGAATCTGCCGGAAGATTACTATCGCGGGCAGCACGCCTATTGGAATAGCGAACCTGCTCGATCGCAAAATGCCGCGATGTCTTCCGGAAATCGATAGGGAGACCCGCGAATTACCAGGTTGCTTAACCCGCTGATTTTGTATCGCGCACCAGATCAATATGAAATTTGCTGCGGTCTCCGCGGTGCTTTGCGACAAAGTACTCCAGAGGAGTACCGTCCGCGAGAAAGCCAACGCTCTTCAGCAAGAGTGCGGGACTTCTGGGTCGTACCTCTAACAGTTTGGCATCGGCACGATCGAGCGGAATTGCCTCCACGGTGCGGTGCCCTTGTGAGATGACGAGGCCATACTTCTGGGCCAGCACTCCGTAGAGGGATCGATCGGTCAAATCCTCGCGAAGTAAGTTAGGGCACTTAATTTCCGGAATATGGGTGACGACCAGCACTTCAGGAGCATCATCGAGGAAACGAAGGCGAGTGAGCATAATAACGGGCTCACCTTCGTTGAGCTTCAGAATCCCAGCTAACTCACCTTCGGCTGGTATTACCTTCAATCCGAGAATTCGCGTAGTTGGCTTCTGACCCTTTGATACGGCATCGTCATAAAACCCTCGCAGGTTCTGCATGAGGCTGCCGTCGTATTTGGGGTACGATATCGCACTGCGTTTTCCGTTCTGCTTGTTGATGAACCCATCGCGTTCCAAACCAGCCAGCGCCTGACGAACGACGGTCCGACTGACCCCGAGCTTGTCGCAGATTTCCTGCTCGCTGGGCAGGAGCTGTCCCGGCACCAGTCGCTTAGACTTGATCTGCTGTTCAATGAAACTGGACAGTTGGAAATAATAAGGTACAGGACTGTCGTGTTTGACGATATCCGCCTGATCGAACATAAATCCGCCCCTGAGCTGTTTTGCTATAATCCTATCAAGTTGAGGCCCGATGATGCCAGCATGATGCATGCTATGGGACGATTCTGTCCTGTGCAGATTAATGGTATGGACGGGCACTTTTCATCTGTCTACGTTTGAACAAAGAGGAGCAGCGCTAGAGCTTCTGTCGCGGCAGTCTTGCTGCCTGGATGGTGGAGCAACGCCCCCCGCACCCGCGGTGGTTATGGCCACCGTATCTCCGGGACGGGATTGCGGAAGATGCCTAAGCTATGATCGAACCGGCATTGCGTGACGAAGCTCTATTGGAGAATATTGCAGCTGCCAATAAGAAGGATGGTGAATTTCGGCTTTGGTGGTTGCGCCAAAGCGGATTTCTCCTGCAATGGAACGGGCGGCACCTGCTCCTGGATCCCTACCTTAGCGACTCTCTCACCAAGAAATATGCCGGCACGTCGACGCCTCATGTCAGCATGACGGCATTGCCGGTCAGGCCAGAACAGCTGAATTTTATTGATGTCGTCACCTGCAGTCACACCCACACGGACCATCTGGATCCTGAGACTTTGCTGCCGCTGCAGAGAGTCAATCCGGGGCTCACACTGGTCGCTCCAGAGGCGGAATGGGATGTGATCGAGAAGAAGCTTTCTGCCCGTGGGCCCGCAACCCTGGGTCTCGATCAGGGGCGAAGCATTGATATCGGCGGTTTCCGAATCACCGCCGTCGCCTCGGCTCACGAAGATGTAGCTTTGGACGCGGCGGGCCGTTGCCGATTCCTCGGCTACGTGATCGAGTTTGGCAAGTTCGCGATCTATCACAGTGGGGATACGATACTGCATCCAAATCTGGTCGAAAGTCTGAGGCCATTTCGGATTGACGTCGCTTTGCTGCCAATTAACGGTCGCAGCCCGCAGAGAGGTGTTGCCGGCAACCTGACGGCTCAGGAGGCAGCAGGTCTCGGGCGAGATATCGGTGCTCGCATCGTGATTCCCTGTCACTACGACATGTTCGCTTTCAACACGGCTCCCGTGGCAGAGTTTGTGACTGCAGCGCGCGCAGCGGAACAAGACTATGACGTGCTGCAGTGCGGTGAGCGGTGGGAGAGCTCGCGGCGGAATATGCATACCGGTGAAGTTCCCAGGGGATGAAGGGAGCGGGCGGGTCGATCCAATTACATTTTTGGGAGCAGGGAATGCCTGGTTCTGCGCGGATGTAGCCTTCTGCCGGCGGCCGCCCGAGTCCAATTCGGTGACCCGGGAGGCTAGATTGACAAGCCGCTTGCCAATTGCTACTGTTCTGATGTAATGATAGCAGCCTATGCATACTGGTGACTGAATGCTCTTGCTAGGCGTCGATCTCGGGACAACCACGACCAAGGCCGCCCTTTACGACCAAGAGGGACGCCTCGTCTCGGAAGGACGTGCGGAGGTTGCCTTATATCACCCGCAAGCGGGCGCGGTCGAGCAGGAAATGGAGGACTTCTATCAATCCGCCGCGGCGGCTATTCGGGGATGCATTGGCTCCTGCAATGCGAATCCCGCTGAGGTGGCCGGAATGGCCTTCGACAGCCAGATGGCGGGAATCGGCGGAATCGACGAGTGCGGCAAGCCTGCAATGCGGTTTGATTCCTGGCTCGACTCGCGCTGTCAGCCATATATAGAAGAGATTGACCGCAGTATCGGTGATCGCGTGACTAAGCTCACGGGCTCTCCTGTGACCTGCAATCATGCTCCCAAGATGCTGTGGTGGGCCCAGGAACGCCCTGCTGAGTACAAGCGGATAGCGAAATTTGTCATGCCGAGCGGTTACGTCGCGGGGCGAGCTGTCCGCCTGCGCGTAGAGGATACCTTTATCGATCCAACGTTCCTGCATTTCACCGGGATCAGCGACGCCGCGAGCGGGACATGGTCCTGGGAGCTATGCTCTGCGCTGGGCGTTGATGCCGGCCGGCTTCCGCGTATCACCGAGCCGTGGACAGTCGTCGGCGAATTGAGTCCGGAATCGGCACATGATTTCGGCCTCAAGGCCGGTGTTCCGGTGGCGGCGGGCTGCGGTGATACCGCTGCGGGAGCGCTTGGGGCGGGCATTGTTCGTCCGGGCATGTTGCTGGACACGGCGGGAACAGCCTCTGTGCTGGCCTGCTGCACGGATCATTTTGTAGCCGATACCCGGCATAAGGCGCTGATGGTCATGCGGTCGGTTGTGCCTGGAATATGGAACCCGCTGGCCTATGTTGGCGGAGGGGGATTGGCTCCAGACTGGTTTGGACGACTGTTCTCGGATTGCCACCCGGAAGGCGTCGCTTCGGACGAGGCGTATGCCGAACTTTTCGCGCAGGCCATGGATGTACCCGCGGGATGCGACGGCCTTCTGTTTTCTCCCCACCTGGGTGGGCGCGTTTGTCCGGCTGCGCCCGAGATGCGAGGAGCCTGGATCGGGTTTTCGTGGACCCATACGCGTAAACACTTCTTTCGGGCAATTCTTGAAAGCATCGGTTACGAATATGCAGGGTATCTGCGAATCCTGCGCGAGCTCGTGCCGGAGCTGAAGCTGGTGGAGGCTCGGGTGATCGGCGGAGGAGCCAGGAGCCAGACCTGGAATCAGATCAAAGCCGATATTCTCTCCATTCCCTACGTGCAACTGCCGCGCAGCGAGTGCGCGACATGGGGAAGCGCACTGATCGCGGGAAAAGCGTCGGGACTGATCTCCAACCTGGCTGAGGCGGCAACGGATCTTGCACCGCGGGCGGAAATGATTCTGTCGCCAAATCCCGCTCCGCGCGCAACCTACGACTCCTCGCTCGAACAGTATCTGGACTGGCAGTCAAAACTCAAGGCTGGATTCGAGAACCATGAAAGAGACAATTAAAGTCTGTCTGGTGGGTGCGGGCCGCGCGGGCCAGGTACACGCGGGGTCGTTAACGGAGCACATACCCGGGGGCATACTCGAAGCACTGGTGGACCCCGACCCCATGGCACTCAAAAAGACTGGCGCCCGGTTTGGGGTTGAGGCGCGATTTACCTCTCTTGAAGAGGCCATTGACAAGGCCGATTTCGATGCGGTTGTGGTGACGACCCCGACATTCACGCACAGCGATCTGGCATTGCAAGCGGCGGATGCCGGAAAGCATATCTTCTGCGAAAAACCGATGGCTCTGAGTCTTGAGGAATGCGACGAGATGATGGCGGCTGCGGAACGCAATCACGTGCTCCTCCAGCTCGGTTTCATGCGTCGTTTCGATCCTGATTTTCAAGCTGCCGCGGCCCGCATCGAGGCGGGCGAGATTGGCAGGCCGATGGTGATTAAATCGCTGACACATGGCCCCGGACTTCCGCCGCCCTGGGCGCGGGACCTGAAGACGTCCAATGGAATGCTGGCCGAGGTGAACAGCCATGATTTCGACTCAGTCCGGTGGCTGGCGCAATCAGATCCCGAGGCCGTATACGCCGAGGTGTCTAATTTCAAAGGCGAGAAACATGGCATTGATACCCCCAGTTTCTACGACACAGCGTTGGTGAACATTCGCTTCGAAAGCAACGCGCTGGCCTCGATCAGCGGCGTTTGCCCCTGCGATTACGGATACGACGCGCGGATCGAGATTGTTGGAGAGAAGGGACTGATCCAGATCGGCGCTATACAGGGTCAGTCGGTCGTGCTTTGCACCGACCGGGAGCATGGCATCGTCACTCCGATCTATCGATCCTGGCCGGAGCGCTTTGGATCGGCCTATGTGCGCGAGATGAAGCACTTTCTGACATGCATTCGCACGCAGACCGAGCCCAGCGTCAACGGCCGCGATGGGCGGTGGGCGGTGGCCCTTGTTTTGGCTGCTAACCAGTCTTTCCAGCAGCAACGCAGGATCAGAATGACAGAGTTGTTCGATGGAGTAGCTCACGCAGCGAGGGCAAGAGCATGATCGCGGCGGTCTATCACGGCCCCGAGGATCTGAGGCTCGAAGAACGGCCGATGCCCTCGGCGGCTCAAGGAGAAGCTGTGGTGAAGGTCGATTGTGCCAGTATCTGCGCGACAGACCTACGCATTCTCCGCGGCGTGCATCGCAAGTACCAAGCGGGAACCGTGCGAGTGCCGGGCCATGAAGTGGCTGGGACGATCGCGGAGCTGGGTACCCAAGCCAGCGGCAATTATCGTATCGGACAGCGCGTCTTTGTTGCTCCGAATATAGGGTGCGGCCATTGCCGGGAGTGCCTGCGGGGCGAGAATAATCTTTGCGCCAACTATGATGCGCTTGGCATTACATTGGACGGCGCGTTCGCAGAGTATATGCGAGTTCCCTCGGCGTTTCTCGAACAGGACAATCTGATCCCATTCGACGGTGCGCTGGACGCTGCAGCAGTCGCGCTCGCTGAACCGTTTGCCTGTGTGTTGCGCGGCCAGAAGGCCGTGAACATTGGTAGCGATGATGTCGTGCTCATCCTCGGCGCGGGACCGATCGGAGTCATGCACACGATCGCGGCGAGAGCGGCCGGCGCTCGTAAAGTCATAGTCAGCGAGAGGTCGCCGCAGCGCAGAGGCTGTGCCGCAGCTGCAGGAGCTACCAGGACGGTTCATTTCGAAGAGGAGTCTCTCCCGGATGTCGCTGCCGAAGAGACCGATGGGCGTGGTGCTGATGTGGTCATTGTCGCGGCCGGAACCCGCGAGGCAATGGAGGGAGCCCCGGCGCTGGCCGCGATTGGAGGTCGGATCAATTTTTTTGCCGGTCTTCCAGTCGACAAAAGCGCCATCACGCTCGACGCTAATCTGATTCATTACAAAGAACTGATTGTCACGGGAACAACGGGATGCAGCACGAACGACTGCAGGCGCTCGATGGATTTAATCACGTCGGGAAAAGTGAATCTCGCCCCCCTGATAAGTAGCCGCTACCGCCTGGATCAAATATCGGACGCGCTTGCCGCAGTAAGAGCCGGAAAAATACTCAAAGTTGTTCTCGAGAGCAGTAGCAAGGAGGGCTTGTGAGAGTACGGCCGTACGGATATCCAATCTTACCGCTGTATCAGCATGTGGATTCCTTTGACAATCATATTGAGCGCCGGCTTTCCTCGCTCCGCAATAAGTTTATGGACGGCGAGGCGTTTCAGGCGAAATTGGGTGCGGGCGATCCGCTGGTCTACGAGGTCTATGAAAACCCGCGCCCGGAGCTGGCCGGAGAGCTGGCCAGCGGCTTATCCGTCGTTCATCCAGGACGAGTTGGGCAAGAGTATTACATGACAAAAGGGCACTATCACACGGTCCGAGGGACCGCGGAGGTTTATTACTGCGTGCAAGGGAAGGGCGTTCTCCTGATGGAGAACGAAGCAGGAGATGTTTCGGTCGAGGAGTTCTTTCCTGGTCGTGTGGTCTACGTGATGCCGAACTGGGCACATCGCTCGATCAATACCGGCGACGAGGACTTGGTCACCTTCTTCGTCTATCCGGCGAACGCTGGACACGATTACGCGACGATTGATGCCGTCGGCTTCAGCAAGCGGTTCCTGGAAAGGAATGGCCAGCCAACGATCGTCGAAAATCCTATATCGCCCAGGCAACGGAGTTAGCACAAGATGCGAACTCTTAAAGCATGCAGGGTACTGGTGACGCCCACGACCTTTGGACTCTATGACAACCGGCTCTGCCAGGAATTGGAATCGATCTTGGGCGAAGTAATCTACAACGGGTTCGGACGGCCGCTTACTTCGGACGAATTGCAGAAGCAGTTGCCGGGCTGCGACGCGCTGATTGCCGGATTGGACCATATCGATTCGGCGGCGCTCGCCTCGGCCGACCGACTCCGGGTCATCGCGCGGTACGGCGCGGGAGTCGACAATGTAGATCTCAAGCTGGCGGCGAAGAAAGGAATTATCGTTACCAATACCCCCAACGCTAATTCTGTTTCCGTTGCCGAGCTTACAATCGGCCTTTTGCTCTCGCTGGCGCGCTCCATTCCAGAAGCCACCCGGGCAGTTCGCGCAGGAGAGTGGCCGCGGCTTCATGGCAGGATACTGGCCGGCAAGGTCATCGGCCTGGTCGGTTTTGGCGCTATCGGGAAAGAGGTTGCCCGGCGCCTGCAGTCCTGGGAATCGACGGTTCTCGCTTGTGATCCTTTGGGAGACCAGGAGCAGGCGCATTCGTTAGGCGTGCGGCTTGTGGATCTAGAAAAGCTGATCCATGATTCGGACTTCCTGTCGCTGCATGTACCGCTGTCGGACGAGACCCGGTATCTGGTCGATGCGAATTTTCTTTCCCACATGAAGCGTGGGGCGTGCATCATCAACGCCGCGCGTGGCGAGTTAATCGATCCAGAGGCGTTGCTGAAAGCGCTTGATTCGGGGCATCTGGGAGGCGCGGCACTGGATGTATACGACAAAGAGCCGCCACCGCTGGAAAGTCCCCTGAGGTGTCACCCCCGATTGATCGCAACACCCCATTGCGGTGCCCATACCGACGGTGCAGCCGACAAGATGGGGTGGCAATCGGTCCGCGATTGTTTAGCCGTTCTCCGCGGAGAAGCTCCTCTTCATCCGGTACTCATTCAAGGAGCGCCGGCATGAATCCCTTCTCTTCCCAAGGCCGTGAACGAATGTATTTCCTGGGCGTCAGCACACACCACTCTTCGATTATGAAGGTGTTTCCGCTCTGGATGGAGGAGTTAGGAAGGCCGGACATTTTTCTGGAAGGGATGGATCTTAAACTGCACGACGATCCTGAGAATTACCGCCGGGCCGTCACCCGAATCAAAGAGGATCCGGCCTGCCTTGGAGCACTCGTCACGGCACACAAAATTAATCTACTGAACGCCACTCCTGACTTATTCGACTATCTCGACCCCCTTGCACAGATATCCGGGGAAGTCTCGTGCATTTCCAAACTGCAAGGGGAGCTCCAGGGGCACGCGAAGGACCCGATCAGTGGCGGATTGAGCCTGGACGCAGTGCTCGGGCCCGGTTACTTCGGGCGCACGGGCGGCCAGGTCCTCTCTCTGGGAGCCGGCGGGTCTACTACCGCGCTGCTGCTGCATTTCAGCCGTAAAACAGAGCCGGCCGACCGGCCACTGCGTATGGTGATCGTGAACCGTTCTCCGGGCCGGCTTGAAGAGCTTCGCCGCATGGTTTCGTCACTGAATATGAATATCGAATTTGAGTATCACTGCCAACAAGATCCGCTTCAAAACGACAAGCTGATGGAGACGCTCCCTTCGGGATCGGTGGTGATCAATGCGACGGGAATGGGCAAGGATCTGCCCGGGTCGCCGATTACGGATGCCGGAATCTTCCCGGCTCACGGCGTGGCGTGGGAACTGAATTACCGCGGTGAACTGCAGTTCCTTCACCAGGCGCTCGCACAGCGCGAAGAGCGTAATCTAATCGTCGAAGACGGTTGGGTGTACTTTCTTCACGGCTGGACGCAGGTTATTGCGCAGGTGCTGCATCTTGAAATTGACGCAGCGTTATTCAGCCGCCTTGCTGCGCGGGCCGAATTGATCCGATCGGCAGCGACGCAGCCTTCGTATGGTGCGCCAAGGTAGGGAAAGCGCCACGCACAGATATGCTGAACCGGACCGCAATACGCGCGATCCAGTGACAAAGGGACCTGGATGAAAACCAGAATTGAAAAAGCAGTGCTTTTGCCCATTCGCTTCACGCCCGAACCGGAGGAAGAATTCACACAACAACTCGCGACGCTTCATCGTCTCCTGGGTGATGAAGCAGAGTTTCTGCCGGCCGTTTTCCTCGGTTCGAAGATTCCTGATGACGCGGACGCAGTCGTTCTTCCACAGATGTTGGGTGCGGCCTATCGGAGTATGGCTCATCTGAAAGAGTTCCGGGTTCCGATCCTGATCATCACCTCCGAGTTCGGGACAGTGTCGATGTGGGACTGGGAGATTCTGGCGTACATGCGATCGGAAGGCATCGCTTCGCTTGCACCCAGCAGCCTTGACCAGGCGCGGAAGATTTGCCGCGGTTTGGGCATCAAACGGCAGCTTCGCAGATCCAGGTTTCTCGTTTTTCAGGACAACCCGGGAGCGGGGTTTCAGGCCAGCATCTTTAAGCGTTTTTACTGGTGGGAGAGCGAATGCACAGAAAGAATCTGTGCGAAATTCGGTATCGAGATTGTTCGACACAGTTATAAAGCACTCGGCGAAGCAGCGAAGTCGATCTCAGATTCAGAAGCACAAGCGGCGGCCGATGCGCGGAAGGTCCCGCTCCAGGGCGTACCATCTCGCAGTTATCTGAGCGCACTGAAGCTTTACCTTGCGGTCAAGCGCGAACTAGACGCGGATCCTTCCATCCAGGCGGCGGGGATGAACTGTCTGAATGAATCGCATTTTTCAGACACCACCCCTTGTCTCGCCTGGAACATTCTGTATGAGGAAGAGAATCTGATCTGGGGTTGCGAAGCGGATACGATGGCGATGCTGACCAAGTTGATCCTGCATCGGTCGTTAGGTGTGCCTATCATGATGACGAACCTATATCCATTCCTGATGGGCCAAGCCGCACTCAAACATGAGAGGATTCCTTCTTTTCCTGCTGTGCCGGAGCCGGAGAACTGCATTCTGGTAGCCCATTGCGGCTATCTCGGCGTCCTGCCGCAATCCTTCTCCACGGAGTGGCAGTTGAAGCCAAAGGTCCTGGCGATCGTGGACGACAATGCGACGGCAATCGACGCACGTCTTCCGTGCGGGCAGGTAACCCTTGCCAAACTCCATCCCACACTCGATAAGATGAGTGTGGCCGAGGGCGCCCTCGAGAGCTATGTTCAGTATCCTTCTTCGGATTGCGAAAACGGAGCCGTGATCCGTGTGAAGAATGGTCCTGCACTGGTCCAGTCACTGGCCTCGCACCATTACCTGCTTACGACCGGACACAATGAAACCGATATCCGGATGCTCGGAGGCATTTTCGATTTTTCAGTCGAATCGCTTTAACGGAGGATGGACGGTGAAAGTCGGCATTGACAGCTATTGCTACCATCGCTTCTTCGGAGAAGTCTATCCACAACAATCGCCCGCGCCCCGGCAAATGTTGCTTGAAGATTTCCTGGACCGAGCGAAGGATCTCGATGTAGATGGAGTCTCCCTGGAATCCTGCTTCTTTCCGCGTGTGGATTGGAATTATCTTGCCGACATTCGAGGCATTCTCGACAGCTACAAGCTCGATAGAGTTTATGCCTGGGGCCATCCGGATGGGCTCGAAGGTGGGGCAAGCCGTCAGGCCTATGACGATATGCTGGTCGGCATAGAACGCGCTAAAGCCATCGGTGCAGATGTGATGCGAGTGGTTGGCAGCAGTCTCAGGTTTCGTCATCAACCGCATGAACCGCAGCTTGAGCGGCTCGCCCGCATGTTCTCCGATGCCATGAAAGTCGCCGAACGATATGGCGTTCGCCTCGCCGTGGAAAACCACATCGATTTCACTGCCGAGGAGATGCTCCGCCTGATTACAGGAGTCAATTCTTCCTATCTGGGAGTTAACTTTGATACCGGCAATTTCGTGCGGCTGCTTGACGACCCGATCAAAGGCATGGAGAAGCTGGCGAAATACGTCTGTGCGACCCATATTAAGGATCTGAAGCCGCAGAAGGGTGTGGCCGCGGATGAGTGGTACTTCTTCTCAAGTACTCCTGTTGGAGACGGTATAGTCGACAATCTGCGACTTGCGCAGCTCCTTGCGGAGGTGGGGTACCAGGGCTTCCTGGCTGTCGAAATCGATTTCCTGCATCCCGACTATCGCGGGGACGAGGATGAGGCGGTGGCGAGAAGTATTCGCGAATTGAAGAAGATCGCCGCGACTCTCGATGACAAGACCACGAAGTGACTCACCCCGAGCCGGTCGAAGGATACTGAATGAAAAAGCTGAACGTTGCCATCGTGGGCGCCAAATTCATGGGCAAAGCGCACAGCAGCGCATGGTCGCGCGTGCATCGCTTCTTCGACGTGCCCTTTGAACCGGTGCTGAAGGTTGCATGCGGCCGTCCGGGAAGCTCACTTGAAAGCTTCGCCGAGCGCTGGGGCTGGCAGTCAACCTCCACGGATTGGAAGGAAACCGTGAACCGAGCGGATATTGACGTCGTTGATATCGCTAGTCCAACGTTCCTACATCATGACGTGGCGATCGAAGCAGCGAAGGCGGGAAAGCACATTTTCTGCGAGAAGCCAATGTGCCTGACGTTGGAAGAGGCGAACAGAATGTGCGCCGCCGCAGAAGACGCGGGAATCGTTCATTACCTGAATCATAATTACCGCAGGTGTCCGGCTGTCTCGTTGGCAAAACGGCTCATCCAGGAAGACCGGCTTGGCCGGATATTCCACTGGCGATCGGCGTATCTGCAAAGCTGGATTGTGGATCCGAATTTTCCACTGACATGGCAGCTTCGCAAGGAAGCTGCGGGGTCTGGTCCGCATGCCGATCTGAATTCGCATCTCGTCGACCTGGCACGCTTTCTGGTGGGAGAGATCTCACAGGTAACAGCCATGACCGCGCAGTTCGTTGGCGAACGGCCGATTGCGAGAGAGGGAACCAGTGGCGCTTTTGAGGCGGGCTCACAGGGGGAATCCCGTGAAATGGGGACGGTCACCGTTGAGGACGCCGCCTCGATGCTGGTGCGTTTTAAGAATGGCGCGCTGGGTACCTTCGAGGCGACACGATTTGCGCCGGGGCGGAAAAATCACAATACGTTTGAAATATACGGAAGCAAAGGAAGCATTGCTTTCGATGTGGAGCGAATGAATGAGTTGAGTTACTTTTCGATGGACGACCCCGTCCACGCCGGCGGATTTCGGAATATCCTGGTGACCGAACCTGTTCATCCATATCTAAATGCATGGTGGCCTCCCGGACATATCATCGGCTACGAGCAGACATTTGTGAACGCGATGGCCGACTTTCTGAATGCCATCGCTTCCGGGAAAAGAATCGAGCCGAACTTTATAGATGGCGTGAAAGAGATGGCCGTTTTGGAAACTGCTTTGCAATCGGCGCAAACGGGGAGAGTGCTCGAAGTTGCGAAGCAGAGTCCGGGAGATCGGCTTTAGCCTAGCCTTTATCTCCAATGATCAGATAACCCTCTTCATCGTTGAAGTGGCGCTTAAAAAAAGCCAGGATCAATGGCGCTACACGTTCGATCACGGACCACTCCATGTCTGCGAATCAATGAAGAAGAGTTTACCCCGATCGACGCCGATAGACTGACTCGGCAGGAAAGGATCCTTCTGTGATAACCGGTATCCACACGACCCCTCGCTCAATCGCGCTGGGAAATCTTAGCTTTCTTGCATTTCTTGCGTGCGCCATGATGGCCGGCGGCGCCGTCGCTCAAACTGTTACCACGCCACGCCTGATAACACCGGGCAACGGTCCCGATGGAGTGCCGCAGGCAACCTTCTTCGTCCATCGCCTGGGTAGCGACCATGCCGAAGCCATCACCACGCTCGATATGAACGGCGACGGCCGCCCGGATATCCTGAGTGGCGCCTACTGGTATGAAAACCCCGGCCCCCAGGGCGGCGAGTGGAAACAGCATCAGTACCGCACAGTCGGCATTCTCGGCGAATTTGTCTCCGATTCCGGCGAGTGGATCGTTGACGTCAACCACGATGGCGCTCCCGACGTTGTCACCGCCGGCTGGATGCTCAACGGCCTCTGGTGGTACGAAAATCCTAAGCAGCCGAATGTTCTGTGGAAGCCCCACTTCATTACCGACAGCTATGACACGGAGGGCGGTTGGATGGCTGATATCAACGGCGACGGCAAACCCGACATTATTCTCGCTCATTACAATCACTCCGGCATTGTCTGGGTGGATTTTTCAGGCGCGACTCCGATAGCGCATCACGTGGGAGGAAAGGAGCAGGACGGCCATGGCACCGGAATTGCCGATGTTGACGGAGATGGCAAGGCCGATATCCTGACGCCTTATGGATGGTTTCAACAGATCGACGCGAATCGCGACCAGTGGAAGTGGCACGCTGACTGGAACCTCGGCGACGCTGGATTTCCCATCATCGGCTACGACGTCAACAACGACGGCAAGATGGACATCATCTATGGTCAGGGTCACAGCTACGGCCTCTACTGGCTGGAGCAGCAGGGTTCTGGCGAAAACCGCCACTGGCTTCGCCATACCATCGACGAATCCTACTCGCAGGTTCATGCACTGAAGATGGTCGATCTCGACGGCGACGGCGAGCCCGAGTTACTGACCGGCAAACGATATCGCGGCCACTCCGGAAAGGACCCCGGCTCCTACGATCCTCTGGTTGTCTACTACTACAAAATCGATCGTAAGACAGCGAAGTTCACCCGCTACGCTATCTCAGTCAACGGCACCGCCGGCGCAGGGACGCAGTTCGTCACGGAAGATCTCGACGGCGATGGCGACATCGACATTGCCACCGCGGGGAAAACCGGCGTCCATTTGTTCGAGAATCTCAGAATCAACAGAGTCCCCAAAGAACAGCGCGAAAAGGAGATTCTGCTGAATACCAATTGGCCTTTCCCAGCAGAAGGTCCCACGGTGCAGCAACAGAATGGACCGGCAAATAAAAAATAGAGAACGAGGCAGCTGGGTCGCAGCGGCGTTCCAACCTACGCGCTCTATTCCGGGCGGGGCGGATACCGGGCCCACCGTGTTGCCCGAGGTGCTGACACCAGGCATCGTCTTCGACCCATTGAATCGGCTGACAACCATTCCGCCGAGTCAAAGGGAATAAGGGCTGAA
>CAVQEO010000032.1:0-68345 GCA_963711525.1 uncultured Acidobacteriaceae bacterium
GCCACCCGGAAGTTACCCCAAAATGGGTGTAATGTCCGGGTAGGCGACCATCCGCTCAGAACACGGAAGACCTGAGCGGACTGGCAATTTTGCCAGTTGTGGGGACATCACGGCGCTGATCAAATATTCCGTGTTCACGTGTACGTCAATTGGATTAGCGAGTGTCGCAAGGCCTTCGAACCATTCCGTCTGAAGAAATGGAAACGCAATGATGAACGACTCACGGCTGAACCCTCGTGCTGCGCGAAGCAAGAAACCAAACGTAGTCTATTTCCTCGTTGACAATCTTGGCATGGGAGAGCTCAGTTCGTACAATGGCTGCTCTCTACGCGGGGCAACCACTGCGCGCATCGATGCGTTCGCCGAACAAGGGATGATGCTCTTCAACTTCGCACCAGAGACCCAATGCACGCCTTCCCGCTCGGCGTTGATGACCGGTCGGTATTCCATCCGCTCCGGCAATCAGTCAGTCCCATTCGTTGGATCAGAGGGCGGCCTCGTGAAATGGGAGCGGACGCTCGGGGACATTTTTTCCGATGCGGGCTACGCCACATCCACCGTTGGCAAGTGGCACATCGGAGATTCAGAGGGGCGATGGCCCACCGATCACGGGTTCGACGAGTGGTACGGCATCCCTCGTTCCTATGACGAATGCCTGCGGGCAAAAGATCCTTGGTACGACCCAAACCGCGACATCGTCACGCGCGTGCTCGAAAGTCGCAAGGGTCAGCCTGTAAACGAGCTTGAGCAACTGACGCCTGAAGTCCGGCGCGACATCGACGTCGAGTACATGAAGCGGGCCAAGGACTTTCTCAAGCGCAGCACGGACCAGGGCAAACCCTTCTTCCTCTACTTCAACTACTCCATGATGCATCTGCCGACAACACCTCGCGCCGAGTTCGAGGGCAAGTCAGGCCACGGCGAATGGGCTGACGCGCTGCTGCAAATGGACACCGATTTTGGGACGCTGCTCGACTACCTCACTTCAGTTGGCGTCGACGACAACACCATCGTCGTCTTTTCAGGTGACAACGGGCCGGAGGAACTCCTCCCGTGGCGTGGTACGGCCGGATACTTCGACGGGTCCTACTTTACCGGCATGGAAGGTTCACTACGCACTCCCTCGCTTGTGCGATACCCGGGTCACGTGCCCGCGGGTCAGAAGAGCAATGAGATCGTTCATATCACGGATATCTTCACAACACTTGTCCTATGGGCGGGGCTGGAAGTTCCGAAAGACCGCGAGATTGACGGTGTGGACCAGCGCGCGTTTTTTGAGGGAAAACAAACAACCTCAAATCGTGAAGGCTTCCTGTATTGGATGGGTTCTACGCTCTTCGGAGTCAAGTGGCGCAACTTCAAGATGGTTCTCGTACAACAGAAGACATTGAGTGACCCAGCCCTGCATCTCACCACCCCTCATTTGATCAACCTTGATGTCGATCCGAAGGAACGCGAGCCATACAACTTTCCCTACCTCCACACATGGACTCTCGCCCATACGGGAAAACTTCTCGCTGAGTATCAGGGAAGCCTAAGCCGCGAACCCCTGATCCCTGTAGGCGCTCCGTTGGATTATGTGCCGAAGCGGAAACAGTCCTGAGAACCGTGCAGGAATGGTTAGGCCGGTGGTCTTGGCAAATGATAAGACGCAGAAGCGGTTGAGCAATGCTGACCGAGAAGTACCTGTGGGAAAGTTCACCGAGATCCTGGCCACCCGCCGAAAAGCGCTGTTCTGAGCAGTACAATTTAGATTATGCATACGTTCGTAGTTCAAAACCTTCTTTGTCCCATTTGCCAGCAGGACCTGAGAGCAGCCAGCACTGGTTTGTCATGTAAGTCAGACCACTCGTTTGATTTTGCACGGCAAGGCTATGTGAACTTGATCCATAATAAGCCTTCTGTTCGTATTCGGTGACTCTGTCGAAATGGTTGGTGCCCGCGCTGAATTTCTGGGCACTGGTCATTACCTTCCACTTGCAAACCTGCTTGTAGAACTTTCGAAAGATCATGCTGTCGGAGCACGCCTCACTATGGAGGCAGGTGCTGGCACTGGCTATTACATAGCGAGTGTCCTTGACGTCTTACCAAAAAGCTTAGGGCTGGCAATTGACCTGTCGAAATATGCAGCTCGGCGCGCTGCTAAAGCACATGGTCGCTTGGATGCGGCTGTTGCCGATATTTGGGAGGGGTTGCCACTCAAAGATTACTCCATCGATCTCGCGCTAAATGTCTTTGCTCCACGCCCAGCCCATGAACTTTTCCGCACGTTACACCATAACGGAAAACTGATCATCGCTATTCCGACATATCGACACATGGCCGAGTTGCATGATTCACTGGGACTGTTGGAAGTGGATCGAAACAAGGAACTGAGGGTTGCTCGCGCACTCGATCCATTTTTCACACAGTTGGAGCGTCGCTTCTGTCGTTGGAATATGAAATTGAATCATCAGCAGATAGCGTATTTGGTGGGGATGGGGCCTTCCGCCCGGCACATCGATCCAGCTACGTTAGCTGGCAGAATTGAAATGCTACCGCCTACTGTGTCGGTCACAGGTGCGGTGGAGGTTCGTGTATACGTGCGTCGTCAAGCAATTTGAGGCGGGCGAGCCACATCTCAAGCTGTTATTAGGATTAGTTGTACGATCTCAGATCTCGATCTTGAGACCTGGGATCGTACGATGCTTTTCGACTTTTCGCGATCGTCGCCGCTTTTCACGCCTGGTCAATATAATTTTAGGAACGAGAACGAAACCGTCGTGACTTGCAGCTCGATGCCATGACTAACCTCACGAGTTCCGCCTTCAGTTCCCGCTATCACATCATTGCATACTGGGCGACCACCGCTCTGCTCGTCCTCGAACTGGCTTTGGGAGGCGTATGGGATATCCTACGTGTGCCCCAGGTTCGCGGCCTTATCGAACGGTTGGGTTACCCTCTATATTTCCTGGTCATTTTGGGAATCTGGAAACTGCTCGGCGCTGTCGCGTTGGTCATTCCGCGGTTCCCCCGACTTAAGGAGTGGGCCTACGCCGGTGTGCTCTTCGACTTGACGGGCGCTGTTGCATCGCTATCGATCTCGGGCTTGATTAGTGTGGGTACGATGGCATACCCGATCGTAATGACCTGTGTTGCAGTTGCGTCCTGGGCACTCCGTCCACCATCTCGCCGCCTTGGTTCCGGTTGAATTGCCCCTCAAACTCAAATAGGCTAGCGCTCCGAGCCCGCGGGACAGACTTTTCGGAACGTGGTGTAGTGCAGTTTATGGATTGCTTCTGTATCACCGGCCAACCGTCAGTTACCAGTTGCGCACTTCCCCCTATAACGCGGTAGCCTTTGTCGAGAGCCGCGACAGTCTCGGCAACAGCATTTACTCGGCTGGGAGTTCTGTGGTCAGACGGTCAAGTACCAGTTCCGTCTGGACCACTAAACTACTGGTGTTCTCTCTCCTATTGACACTCTGCAGGACAGAGGAGCATATTCATATCGACATCCGATAGGAGTAATAAAGTGGGGGAAAACCAGACGAATCTGCTGCAGGGCACGCTCGATCTGCTGATTCTGAAAACGATCGGAGATAGCGAGTTTCACGGGCTGGGAATCTCGAGGCGGATCGAGCAGATAACGCACGGGACGTTTCGCGTGAAGCCGGGATCATTATTCCCGGCGCTGCACCGCATGGAGGAAGCGGGATGGCTGACATCGTTCTGGGGTGATTCGGAGAACAACCGGCGAGCCAAATTCTATCGGCGAACGAAAGCCGGCGAGCGCCAGCTGGGCATCGAGACCAAGGAGTGGGCAACGATTGCGCGCGCAATTGCGAACGCACTGAAGGCGACATAAGGGAGAGGATGATGAGTGGGTGGTCGCGCATGCGGGGGGCGCTGAGGAATCTGGCGCACAGGCAGAGAGCAGAATCTGATCTGGACTCGGAGGTGCGCGCTTGCGCGGAGATGCTGGCGGACGAGAAGATGGCGGGTGGAATTCCGGCGGAGGAGGCTTGGCGCAGGTCACTGGCTGAGTTGGGCGGCGCGGAACAGGTAAAGCAGGCGGTGCGAGACGAGCGCGCGGGAGCCGGCGTGGAGGAATTATGGCAGGACGTGCGGTTTGGACTGCGGCAGCTGCGCCGTTCGCCCGGTTTCGCTGCCACTGGGCTGTTGATCATCGCGATGGGACTTGGTGTGACAACGGCAATGTACAGCATCGTGTACGCCGTAATCCTAAAGCCGCTGCCTTTTACGCAACCGTACCGACTGGTGGCCGTGGGGTCTAAACCCTGGCGATATTTCAGCCTTCCGACAATGGAGGATTGGCAGAAAAACAGTAAAATCTTCGAGTCGATCGCAGCATATACCGGATGGGCGCCGCGTATCGAATCGTCGGCTGGAGCAGGTCACGCCAATGCGATGCTGGTGTCGCAGAATTTTTTGGGCACACTGGGCGTTCCCCTGCGAGTGGGACACGATTTCACGCATTCCGGCAACGAGAGCGACTGCTTCGACCAGGCGATTGTGACCAATGGCTACTGGCGACGGATGGGCGGCGGCAATGCGCTGGATGGCCGCACGATCCGGCTCGATTACAAAATTTACGTCATCATCGGAGTTTTGACGCAACGTGCTGGGCTGGAGGACATGGATGCGCTCGGCCAGCCCTCGATCCTGACGCCGATCGGCTGCGATCCGGCCAAGGATCCGGAAGGACCGGGGCGACAGTTCCTTTCGGGGAATCGCGCGACTGAAACCGGCGGTCCCGATGTCAGCGGCGCTTGAGGACCTCGTAAGAACTCAGAAGAATCTTTCGCGCGCTTATCCGCGGTATTATCCGCCCGCTTTTGAGCCGACGATAATGCCACTGAGCGATTTCATCAGCGGAACGGAGACACGCTCGGCGCTCTTCGCAACGCTCGCCGCATGCGGCATGCTACTGCTGATCTCATGCGCGAACCTGATAAATCTGCTGCTGGCTCGCAGCACCCGCCGACGCTCGGAGTTTGCTCTGCGTACGATGCTTGGAGCGCGACCGCTGCGCCTATTCCGGCAAATGCTGACTGAGAATGCGACGCTTGTTGCGCTTGGATCGACACTTGGGTTCGTGCTGGCGAGTCTTTTAGTGCACCTGGCCAGCCGGAGCAGAGTGTTTCACCTGCCACGGTTGCATGAGGCGCACACGGATTTCTCGTCTGTGGTGTTTGCAGCAACCGCTGCAGGGACTATTGCGATCCTGCTGACGCTGCTGCCAGCGTCGCGCAGCCGAAAGATAGCGCTCGCCGAAGATCTGCGCTCGGGTAGCTCCGGTACCAGTTCGGCGTCGCATGGATTCCGGAGGGCGGGTCGATTCCTGGTTGCGGCACAGATCGCGATGGCTTTTGTGCTGCTAGCTGCTTCAGGGTGGATGGTTTCGTCCGTTGTGATCCTGCTACATCAGCCGCTGGGTTTCGATCCCGGCCATTTGCTGTTTGCGAGTACAGACCTGCGCGGGACCGTGCGCGGCCCATCGATCGATCCCGCGGTGACCCTTGAGAAACTGCGCGAGATGATGATCGCGATGAGCGTACTTCCCGGGGTTGAAGAGGTGGCCGCCGCGAACGACAAGCCTCTGGGCGGAAGAGTGAACCGATACGACTTCTGCTCGGATGTCCACCCGGACGATTGCCGGCAGTCAAGCGCGGAGGCTCCCGACGTGTTTCTGGTGACGCCTGCCTACTTCAAGACGGTCGGCCAGACGCTGCTGCGCGGCCGGGCTTTCAACGACGCGGACGATGGAAGAAACCATGTGGCCATCGTGAACCGAGCCCTGGCGCAACATGAGTGGCCGGGAGAAAACCCAATCGGCCACCGGATCTTTTCGGGCGACCTAAAAGCGTGGGCAACGGTAGTGGGCGAAGTGGGCGATGTGCACAGCTATTCGCTCGATCGCACACCCGTGCCGAACCTTTATCTGCCAGAGGCAGATGGACCGGACACGTCGATGACGATCTTTCTGCGCACATCGAGCGATCCCAGCGATATGGATGAGACGGTGCGCCGTCTGCTGCGCGGCAATTCAGGTCTCACGGTGCGCTATATCGAGAGCATGCCTGAGCTGATGGCGCATGCGGTGGCAATGCGCCAATTCTCCATGTGGGTGGTGGTCGCCTTTGGACTCATGGCGCTGGTGTTGGCGACGCTCGGCACCTATGCACTGCTGGCGTATGAAGTATCGCTGCGGGAACGTGAGATTGGGATTCGCCTCGCACTGGGATCCCAGCGCTGGGCGATTCTGGCGCTGCTGATCCGGCAGGAGTCGCAATGGATCGGGGTAGGACTGGGATTGGGACTGCTGGGCGCGATCCTCACCGGCTATCTACTTCGCGCGGAGTTTTACCATGCGGGTGCTGCGTCGGCTCCTGTGCTGGCGACCGCGCTGGCTTTGTTGGCGTTCTTCGCACTGGCGGCGATCGCGATTCCGGGACGACGCGCGAGCCTGCTTGACCCGAGCGTAACGTTGCGGCGTGAATAGGGCGGGAGCGAACAGAGGCATGCGAACCCACAAGAAGCGTGTAATTGCAATGCGCTCATTGAGCGCCTGGAAGCCGCAATCCATAGTTCCGGGCGAGTCACCGCCAATTCGGCAGTTACCATTCAATAATTGACGGATAGGCGACCATCCGACCGGAACTCTAAAGACTGGGGCGAGTCGGAGCTGGAAACGCGCATTGGCCTGTTTTCACGTACTGAGATCGAAATTTCCGCAAGAATGATTTGTTGACGCATCCAGTCGACATCAGCCGAGATATTCTTTGAGGGCGGCCCACAGAGGCCGATCCGAGGTGCGGCCCGAATGAGGATCCAAGTCTGCAATTTGCCAGGCTTCTTAATTTGCCTTCTCGTAGTCTTATCTGACTCCCGTGGTTACGGCCAATTTGAAACCTCTCAGGTTCCAGTAAACGAGACGGCTCCGTACAGTGCACTCAAGGTGGAGACCAACTTACCTCGAGAAGGGTTAATCCACTTGGATGTATCTGTGACCGGCAGTCAAGGAAATCCATCCGCGGATTTGACGGCAAAGGATTTCACCCTTACAGACAACGGTGAGCCGCAAAAGATTATTTCCTTCGCGGCTTCAAATCAACACCCGGCAACTGAGAATGAGCAACTAACCGAGGTGGTGCTAGTCATCGATGAAGTCAACCTTTCGCCCAAGCAGTTGAAGATTGTAAAGGCCGAGTCGATAACATTCCTGCGGCAGGATGGCGGATTGCTTCCCCACCCAACCACCGTTTACTTGTTCACGAACTTTGGACTATACGCTACTTTAGCGCCGACAAGCGACGGTAACGCACTGGCCGATGATGTTGCGCGACATCGTTATCAGCGCAAGGTCTGGACTCCTTCACGAGTACAGGATCCATTGTTGTCATCTTCGCTAAGGGTCGAAACCGAAGCGCAGAGAAACTCCCGCTGGGAGTTGAGTTTGCAAGCGGTTTACAGCATAGCCATCGAGCGAAGGCTTAAGCCTGGCCGCAAGCTCGTGCTTTGGATGGGTTTCGGGTGGTTGAAGGTAGACCGTACGTCGCAATACAAGGACCGGGCTTTCCCCTGGTTGGTGGAGCTATCCACGCGCCTGCACGAAGCGCGGGTGGTCATCTCAGAGGTTACCGCCCGGAGTGAACCGGTAACCCCCAACACGGAAAGGGACACTCGCACGCATACTGAACCGACGATTTCAGCATTCATCGATGCTTACAAGAATTATCTTTCTGAGGTTCGCACACCGTCAGAGCTGGAGGAGCAAGGCTTTGCTCCCTACTCGCATTTCTCGCTTCCGGTGTTAGCTATTCAGAGCGGCGGGCTGGTGGTCGATGAAACTACAGAGATTTCGCGCTCTATCGAACGTTGCGTTCAAGCCGCATCGATGTTCTACACTTTGTCCTTTGACCCGCCGCACGCAGCCCATCCGGATGAATATCACCGCATTAGGGTCGAAATCGATTCGCCAGGGGCAACTGCGCGCGCGAACATCGGTTATTACAACCAACCCGTGTTCTATGATCAGTCTTTCTTTCCGCCCGTACGCGTCAGTGTTCGCGAGCTGGAACAAATTCTCGCCACCTCCGGCGGTGAGGAGGATGACGCCTTGGCAAAGCGACTGGAAGATATGCGCTTAAGCGAACGTCTCAGCAGTCCTCTACTCTCGCTCTGGCAGAAGCGTTTGCGGGGCAAGAAGTCGATTGCTGCGCTGGTCGTTCTAGCAGACAAGTCTGCTTTCCTTGACCCACCAGCATCCGAGGTTCTCTCCGACCCTGTGCCTGACCCCGAGGCACAGCGCCGGATGATTTCACGAACGGTCACATATCTGAAAGACGCCCTCCCGAAACTGCCCGATTTCTTTGCAGTGCGCACAGCTACCGAGTTCGAGCAGCCATTGCCTCAACAAGAGGGCGTATGGAAGACCGCATTGGCCGATCAGACGTTGCGTGAAGCTGCGACCGAAAAAGCGATTCTCCGGTATCGCAACGGCCATGAGGAACAGGATCACAAATCTGTGAAGCTGAGCCGACAAAGCAGGCAAAAACACGTGAACCTTGTTGGTGTTTTTAGTCCTATGTTAGGCTCCGTGCTCACTGACGTAACACATGGTGGCAGCATTTTGACATGGAGTCATTGGGAACGCGGCGACCGGGGCAAGGAGGCTGTCTTTCGTTACTTTGTAGGTGCCGATGATACTCACTACTACGTTCAATATTGCTGCCTGGTCGGAGGTGGTACCTTTTCGACGTGGCCCAGATATGTGGGTGAACTCAAAATTGACCCTGATACCGGAGCGATTCTTCGGCTGACGCTGGAGGCGGAACTGGGATGGATGAAAGAACCAAACCTGACTCCGATACAACCCGCGGATGGTGCGGCGACCATGATCGAATATGGGCCGGTTGAAATCGGAGGGAGAGAGTACATCTGCCCGCTTCGAAGTGTTCAGATTCTGCGGGTTAGAACGGTGAGTTCATTGACGGTTCTTGAACAAACATTTGAAATTTACGCCCCATACGAGACGCGACTTGACGACATTGTCTATTCGGACTATCACAAGTTCGGGGCAGAGGCTCGAATGCTCCCGCAATACAAAGGTGTTCCTGACGCGAACGGACCCCCAGTCCCTGCAGACCCGATTTACCCGAATCACTGACCAGAAACACCGGTGTGCTTAATGAAACGGGATCCGTAAGTTTCAGCGTCGCAGCTGGATTCGTGACAAATCACCGAGGCGCGAATCGAGCATCTGTGAGACCGATCCTGTGATTCCGGCCGTATCACCGCCCACCCGGACATTATGTCGCAAGCGGGCGTTCTGTCGGGGTTGCCGACCGGCCCCGGGATTTGTCAGCTCAGGGACCAGTGAGCTGGATTCGCAATAGGTGGAAGAGCGCTTTGCGGTAACTGGCCACGAGCGCCCATTATGAAGTGCGCCCTTTCTGCCGCGGCTGAGGCAGGGCAATGAGTTGGGATCGATACGTTTGTGCAGTGGCCCATCCTGGAGATTAGGAAATGTTAAAGCGGATTCGAGAGGCGTCGCCGCATTTCAAGGCTAGGATTGCCGGTGGCCTTTTTTTGCTCGGCATACTCACGGCAGCATTCACCCAGTTCTTCGTTCACGGCAGGTTGGGTTTCGCAGCGGACCTCGTAGTGGGCGTCATCGAGGCCTCGAGCATGATCGCTGTGACGCTGCTCTTCTACGACCTCTTTAGGGCGGTGAACGGGAGCCTTTCCTTCCTCGCGGCGTCCTTCAACTTCGTGGCACTCACATTAGAGCTTCTTCAATTCAATCCTCGGGGCGCGATGATCGGCATTGGATTTCACGGGTTCAATTGCTTCCTGATCGGCTACCTCCTCTTCCGGTCGATTTTCCTGCCTCGAATTCTGGGCGCGCCGATGGCATTTGCCGGTTTGGGTTGGCTGGTCTTTCTGTCACCGACGCTTACACACTTTCTATCCCCCTACAATCTGGCCTTGGGTCTCCTCGGGGAAGGTTCGGTGTCCCTGTGGCTCCTCGTCATGGGCGTGAACGTTCAACGATGGAAGGAGCAGGCCAGCGCATGAAAGCCGCCTACACCAGATACGGCCCGCCAGACGTTGTTGAGGTCAGCGACCTCGACAAGCCTGTTCCCAGGGACAACGAGATTCATGGGCCGTTCGTGATGGAAGCCATCGATTGTTCCAGTCTGTCACGTTCCTTCAGGAACGCTACGACTCCGTGACAAGTTTCGTAGTTCACATTTTGGGCTTTCCTCGGCTCCCTAATCACACTACTCTCCTCGTGGAAATCGCCAATCGAGTCCACTCTGGTCGCCCGAGTTCCTAAATAGTCGTCGAGGAGAAAAAAAATGAGAAAGATGAGGATCGGCTACGCGTGTCTTTGGGCCGTTTTGACAGCCACCATGGCCTTCGCGCAGAGGGACGGTGCACCACCGTGCCACAGCGGTCTCGAATCGGAGCACCCGGCGTTAGGTACGAATGCGGTTGTGTTATGGAACGCAGTCGCTGACAACAGCATCGCCGTCATCGGCGGCAAATCGCCACAGCAGGGCTCTGTTGAGAGTGCAATTGTTCAGATCGCGGAGTACGACGCAGTGAATGCCATTTGCGGTTATCCGTTCACCGTCTATGCAGTCAAGCCGAAGGTGCACGTTCCAGCGTTGCCGGAGGCGGCCGTGGCCGCGGCGGCTCATGACGTATTGGTCGCGCTTTACCCGGCTCAAGCAGCCGAGCTCGATCAACAGTATGCCGATTATCTCGGTGCTATACCTGGGCACCACGAAGGAAAAATCAACGGCATCGCCGTAGGCCAACAGACCGCGGCCGGTGTCCTTGCATTGAGAGCCAATGATGGCCGGAACGCGGGGCCAGCCTGGACTCCGCCTCCGGCTGAACCCGGCATTTGGCAACCCACGCCACCGGGCTTCCTCCCTGCGGCCACGCCATGGATTCGTTCTGTCACTCCCTGGACGATGGCCAGTCCATCGCAGTTCCGCGTCCCGCCGCCGCCGGCACTCGATAGCGACGTGTGGTTGCACGACTACGATGAGACGAAAGCGTACGGAGGCGCGATCAGTAGCGTCCGCACGGCGGAACAGACGGACCTTGCAGAGTTCGTTGGCGGCGCCGGCGTGAGCCCGTTGCTGCAATGGCATGGCACCTGGCGCGGCATTGCAACCGATCAGGAGGTTTCGGTTCTCGGTGCGGCGCGTATGTTCGCAATGCTTTCTGCTGCCTCGTCCGACGCCTTCATTGGCTGTTGGGATTCGAAGTACCAGTACGCGTTCTGGCGGCCTGTCACCGCGATCCGCGCGGGCGGCGGGAACCCAGATCTGGTAGCCGACCCCACTTGGATCGGAGTCGTGATTACCCCGAACCACCCCGAGTATCCGGCCGCGCACAGCTGCTTCACCGGCGCGGTTGTCGAGGTGCTCACAGCCTATTTCGGCTCCGACGAGCTCCATTTCACCATGAGCAGCCCGGCGCCGGGGTTACTCCAACCCATCCGATCCTACGACCGTTTCAGCCAGGTGCTCACTGATTTTGATAACGCCCGAATCTACGGTGGGATGCATTTTCGCAACTCGACCGCCTTCGGCTCGGAATTGGGGAGGCGGGTTGCGCGCCAGACCGTCGAACATTTCTTCCTGCCTCGCAACGATGAATGAACAGTCAGTTCAAAAATTGAACTTGCGGGGGCACAACAATGCGATCATGCTGTACTGCATGAAGGGGTATAGCCAATTTTGTCCCGTAGCACTTGCCGCGGAGGTTTTCGCCGAGCGCTGGACACCCTTGATTCTGAGGGAGCTGCTGTCCGGCGCCCTGCGCTTCGCCGACATCCACAGAGGCGTGCCGCGCATGTCCCGTAATCTGCTTTGCCAGCGCCTCGACGCCTTGGCCCATATCGGGATTATCGAGCGGAAACCGCTCGCACACGGACGAGGTTCCGAGTATCACCTCACCGACGCCGGCAGGGCGTTCGGTCCTGTAGTTGAGTCGCTGGGAGCCTGGGGTTACAAGTGGTCAAGTCGTGATCTCCGCGACGAGCACCTTGATCCCGACTTCCTCATATGGGTCCTGCACCGGCTGGTACGGACAGAAAATCTCCCGGATCACCGCGTCGTCGTCTACATCCAATTTCGACAGACACCGAAACGGCGTTACTGGCTCATCCTGAAGCGGCCTGAAGTTGACGTATGCCTCTTCGACCCGGGATTCGGGGTCGACCTCGAAGTAGTCGCCGACGTCAGGACTCTTGCAGACATTTGCCTCGGCCACGTTAAAGTTTGCGATGCCGTCAGTCGAGGCTGGTTAACGCTTCTCGGCGCGAGACACGTCTGTAAGGACTTCTCGAGTTGGCTCGGTACGGCTCACTACGCTTCCGCGGTAGCGTCTTAGAGATGCCGCCTCTCCCGCACGCCTACTGGACCGTCGGATCCAAGCCCATAGCCAGGCGGCCGGTAAAACGATGCTGCTTCTTGGCGGGCATTGGGTGAAACTGTGCAGCCTGAGCGTCGCGTAGAATTCTTTCCAGGCCCAAACGGCGAAAATAGCCCGCGGCGCCTGTTGCTTCAAGTGCTTTCTCCGTCTCGCGTTTGACAGCCTCGGCCACGATCGTCTTGCGGATCAGAGCGCGGTTCGCGTGCTCGATACCAGGCTCAACATCCAGCTCGTTTGCATTCGCAACCATACTCTCGAGCGCGATCTGCGCAGTTGTCAGCTCGGTTTGCATCTCGCCAATGGCCAGTGCGTTCACCCCGTCGTCGCCTTTGGCCGCTGCAATTGTCAGGGCCTTTTCTGCGGCGGCTTCTGCCATTCCGACGTAGACTGCGCAAACCATTGGGAGTGCGACAGTAAGGTTGACATTCCAAAAAGGGTGATACTCGCCGCAAGGTCGCCGCAGGGTAATCGACTGCTCCGGGACGAAGACGTTGTTGAGGACAACGGTATGCGATCCCGAGCCCCGCATTCCCATAGCTTCCCAAACGCGATCGATGCTAACCCCGTCGGCCGCTATCGAAAGGGAAAAATGCAGGACTTGCCGGCCTGCGACAGGATCGTCGTACTGGCCGCTCGTGACGAGGAGGTCACCGGCAAGGCAACCGCTGGCGAACGGCTTCCTTGCGGCAAATCGGTATCCGCCTTCGCATCGCTCCAGGACGCCACTGGAACTGAGCCAATCGGTCGCCCCTGTGCTCACGAGAACTTTTTCCCCCTGGGCAACGGCTCGTAAGAGTGTCTCGCCGGGTTTACCGTGGCGGTAGTTCCACAACGCTGCGCCGGCCAAGTGCTGGTGCATCGAAAAGGCCAATGCTGTGGAGCCGCAGTAGTGGGCGAGGCCGCGAATTAGGGCGCACACCTCACTGTAGCGAAGACCGCTACCCCCGAGTTCCTGCGGCACAAGTGCCGAAAACAGCTTCGCCGCCCTCAAGTCGGCGTAATTCTCGGCAACAAAAGCATCGGTGTCGTCATAGGCTGCGGCACGCTCTGCAAATGCAGGGGCGAAGCTGGCAAGGTTTTCCTTCCAATCTACGGCAGGGCCAGTGGTCATATGTGCCTTCCCACGCGTCTCGCGCTGACGGATAGTCTACGCAATTCGGAGGTGCCTAACCATTTGCATCTGCAGATTCGGCGGACAAAACCAAGCAGTGGAGCACGCAGCGGAAGCCGGAGATAGTCACTAGGCAGCAGGCCAGGTGCAATGCCCATAAAGTCGCGATCTCGTATTTGTGGATCTCGCATCGATCATTCGGGCGGATGACCGGCCAACCGTCAGTTATGGAGATTGGAGCCTGTGGCCCCTGCTTACCAGACGTCTCGACTGAAAACCGCAGGCTGCGGATCTGGGCATATTCGACGAAGCCGCCGTACCATCGGACCACTTGTCTGCCAGGATGAACAGAATCGTCACACGCTCCTCCGGGTCATTCGTGGCAGCATCCAGCCGTTCCAAAACGTGTACCCTTAGAAAACAGTACCGGCCTTGAAGATCCCTTACTAGAACAGCACGTCAGAGCATTTCTGCTGACGCCATCTTTCTTCATACTTTCTGGCTTAAGATGTTGTTCGCGGATTCCTCGCCCGTTGGCAGGAGCACGGAGAAGACAGTCCAACTCCGGCCGGGAGTCGAGCTGCTTTTAACGCTAATCGATCCATGGTGCCTCTGCACGATGTTCGTGCAGACCCAAAGGCCCAGGCCCGTTCCGACGTCTTTCTTGGTAGTGAAAAACGGCTCGAAAAGCTTCGACCGCACAGACGGCGGAATCCCTTGCCCTGAATCGGCGATGGTAATCCGTACTCCAGTCGAATGCTGTCCGTTCAATCTATTCGCGCCAATTCGAATTCGAATTAGACCACCGGGATCGACAGCATCGATACTGTTGCTTAGAAGATTTGCAATGAGCTGACGGATTTCACCCGCTACGGCATAAATTTCCGGATCCTGCCGAATTTCCGGCCGAATCTCGATCCCCTTATTCCGCGCCCGTCTACCAAGCACAGCGATGAGAGGGTTCAGCATCTCTCCGACTCTCACCGCACTTGGAGCAATTGTTTCGCGATAAAAACCAAGAGTCTGCTTTGTTATTTGGGATATGCGGTTCAGTTCCTCCTCGATTGCGTTCAGGTATTCCTGCACATCATTAAGAGCGGCGCTGCCCTTCGCGAGATAGACCAGGTTTGTCACTGCTTCGAGAGGATTGTTGATTTCGTGAGCGACTGTCGCAGCCATTCGGCCAACAGAGGCAAGCCTCTCAGTCGTTCGCAGAGCCTGCTCGGTCTTCTTTTGTTGAGTAATATCGCGCGAAGTCTTCGCTGCTCCGATCACTCTGCCTGCTTCATCTTTTATCGGAGAAACGGTCAGGGATACATCGATTCGTTCGCCGCTCTTTTTCAGACGAACTGTCTCAAAGTGCTCGACTCGTTCCCCTCGCCCAATGGTCTCCAGAATTCTCCGCTCGTCCTCGTGCAGCTCCGGCGGAATGATTGTGATGATAGGCCGCCCAATCATCTCATTTGCCGAGTAGCCAAACATCTTTTCCGCACCCGGATTCCAACTCATCACAATTCCGTTCAGATCCTTGCCGATGATCGCATCTTCCGACGATTCGACGATTGCGGCCAAGCGCCGCCGGGCTTCTTCGGCGGCTTTGCGTTTCGTGATATTAAGGGTCACCGCCAACTGCACGCAAGACCCGTCGGTAGATTGAAGCGGAGCGGCATGGGTTTCCATATGCTGTCGTAGATCCTTCAATCCCACAATGTCAAATTCCAATGACCCTCGTTCGCCCCCGCAGATTCGCTCGTTGAATTCCCGGTACCGCTCACGATGCTCTGGTGCAATGAGATCGTAGACGCACTTGCCAATTGCTGCCTCGCTGGAATCGGCCTCGATCATGCTCAAGCCGACCGAATTCATGTGCAGCAAAGTGCCATCGGCAGCTACCAACTTGACGCATTCCGGCGTTGTTTCAACGATGGCACGGAAGCGCTTTTCGCTCTCTTCCGCCTGGGTTCGCTGCTTCTGGCTCGCCTCGAAGAGGCGAGCATTGTCAATGGCAATAGCAGCCTGTTTAGCGATGCCCTCGACTAGTCGTTCTGCCCGTTCCGTAAACACGCCCACCCGGGAATGACCAAAAAAGAGTCCGCCAATCACTTCACCTGAACGTGAGATCACCGGCACGGCAAGATAGCTGCGCACCGGTAAGTGCTCCACAGGTATGCCGTGATGAGCAGGGTTCTCGCCGTACCGCGGGTCCTGCCGGACGTCGGCGACCCGCACGGATCGCCCGCCTCGAAACGTCGGGGCAAACACATCCGTATTCCGCGGCGTGGGGAAGTTGCTGAACGCCTCTTCAGGTACCCCGGACAGGGTATAGAGGAGATACTTCTCGCCCGCTTCATCCAGGTCGTTATAGAAGAACGCTCCAAATTCGGCCTGGCTCAATTCGATGCCTGCATCGGTAACCGTTTGTACCAGCTTTTTCAGGTCGAGTTCGGATGCCACAATTGCGCCCACTCGATGGAGGATGCGCAGTTCCTCTTCGCTCTCGCGCAACGCCACCAAGGCGCTCTTGCGTGCGGTGATGTCCTGAATAGTGATGACGGTTATCTGTTCGGCCTGACTACCCCGATTCAAACGGCGAGCGTTCAGCAATAACGATCGGCGTCCGGTAACCAATTCCTGGTCACACTCCAGAGAGCCCAGGTAGTCATTCGACGCTGGGCTTGCATCGATGAGTGATCGGAGCCGGGGAATATCCCAGTCCCCACTCCCCAATTGATAGAGGGCTGCTCCTTGCGACCGTTCACGCGAGGTTTGGAATAGCGCGTAAAACGCCTGATTAGCCGCTTGGATTCTAAAATCTGCGTCGACTATCACCAGTGCATCGGCTATGGTGTTGATTACCGCTTTGGTGTACTCGCGTTCCTCTATGGCTCGTTCCAGACTTTCACGAAAAGCAGTCACGTTGGTAAGCGCGAGCACGGCGCCGTTGATATCCTGATTTGCTTTGTTACAACCGATGTTGAGAGAGAACCACGACCCTGCGCCGTCCCCTATCTCCACGCGGTGTGAGGATCCACTGGCAATAACATGCTCGCAAATATCCTCAAGGTTCTTGACTCCGGCGAACAACGGAACTGAGCGCAACTGTCTGCCACAATCCGAGCCCGTCAGGGCCAATAGCTTGGCCGCCGCCGGATTGAAACTGACGAGTGTCAAGTAGCGGTTAACAACAAGCACAGGAAGCTCGATACAGTCGATGAGCTCCATTCCAGCTGAATTGGACGCCTGACCCGCGTCTATCATCGTTTTTAATCCCGGACCAGTGTTCGAAGAGCGTGTCACTGCTGACCCGCTAGTTAGGAAGCGCGATACAATGAACCGCTCCGCTGGAGCACGGCATCGGCCACGTCTGGGACCACTTGGCGCAATGCGAAGAGCAATGCCTGAGACGATGGCATCTTGAACGGTAGCGCATAGTGCCCAAGCAGCTTGTTTTCAAGAACACTCGCCTCCACGTTCCCGACCACCTCGCGGAGCGCATCGGCTACGGCGCGCTCCAGACGGATGTAATTTTCCACTGGAATCAGGTGCGAGTGATTCTCCCCGAGCCTGGGCAACATGCGGGTGTGCACCTCTCCGTCGAAGTTATCCATCAGGAAGGAGCAGAAGATCGCGATCTCCTGTTCGTGCGCAAGTTGATCGAATAGATCCTCAAGAGCCATGCTGGCGGTCGCATTGCCGCGTTCCCAGAGAACATTGACCATCTCACCCCACCAGCGAACTTTCGGATAGCGGTTCCGTCCCCGCGCGCGCGCTACCACTTCGCCGGCCAGGCCCAGGAATACGGGGGCATCTGGCATCTTTTCACCCATGAACCGAGGCAGGAGTTCGTCAGCGTCGACCACTGTCAACTGACCTTGCGCCTGTGCTTCCTTGATATCAACGCCTTCAGCTTCGAGACGAGGACAGAAAGCTTCCCAGTGAGCTGCCGTCGGGACGAGAATCACACCTTCCCCGTGCGCCAATGCGGCGGCGGCGAAGCGGCAGACGGCTCGGTTGAGAAACTGCTCATCCTGGTAAAGCTGAACAATATGATCCTTGGGCCCCGCATCGTGAAGGAGACTCCCCCACGGTTCCGAACCATCAGCCTTGTGCCCCTGCCCCCCGCAGATATGGGGACAGCTCGTCATGGAGCGGTGAGGCTGTTGCGTCGAGTCGTTCTCAAGAGATTTCACGGTTCATCCCCTCCCACTAGTAGCTATTCTGGCTGCATAAACCGGTCCTGGAAGCTGCAAGCGACTCGTCACGCTGCGGTATTCCGGCACGCATCGTCGGAACTTACTTTATACTGCTGGGGTTCGGTCACGGTACCTCCCGGAACGACGAGATTGCCAAAAGCGCAAGCTCGAGCGTCAGCATTAGAGACTAAATAGTAATGGTCAGATGCTGATTGGACGCCGCTAGTTGTCTGGAGTGTCAAGGGCGAGCCAGCCCAGTCAATAACTAATGGAATGTCTGATTTTCGGTAAGTTCCCGGTGTGATCGGCTGCCTGGCTACTTCAAGACGGTCGGCCAGACGCTGCTGCGCGGCCGGGCTTTCAACGACGCGGACGATGGAAGAAACCATGTGGTCATCGTGAACCGAGCCTTGGCGCAACATGAGTGGCCGGGAGAGAACCCAATCGGCCATCGGATCTTTTCGGGCGACCTAAAAGCGTGGGCAACGGTAGTGGGCGAAGTGGGCGATGTGCACAGCTATTCGCTCGATCGCATACCCGTGCCGAACCTCTATCTGCCAGAGGCGGATGGACCGGACCCGTCGATGACGATCTTTCTGCGCACATCGAGCGATCCCAGCGATATGGATGAGACGGTGCGCCGTCTGCTGCGCGGCAACTCAGGTCTCACGGTGCGCTATATCGAGAGCATGCCTGAGCTGATGGCGCATGCGGTGGCAACGCGCCAATTCTCCATGTGGGTGGTGGTCGCCTTTGGACTCATGGCGCTGGTGTTGGCGACGCTCGGCACCTATGCACTGCTGGCGTATGAAGTATCGCTGCGGGAACGTGAGATTGGGATTCGCCTCGCACTGGGATCCCAGCGCTGGGCGATTCTGGCGCTGCTGATCCGGCAGGAGTCGCAATGGATCGGGGTAGGACTGGGATTGGGACTGCTGGGCGCGATCCTCGCCGGCTATCTACTTCGCGCGGAGTTTTACCATGCGGGTGCTGCGTCGGCTCCTGTGCTGGCGACCGCGCTGGCTTTGTTGGCGTTCTCCGCACTGGCGGCGGTCGCGATTCCAGGACGACGCGCGAGCCTGCTGGATCCGAGCGTAACGTTGCGGCGTGAATAAAGTTACGATACCCCACGCTCTGTACTGTTCCGGCTGCTGCCCCACCGCTCCTCATGGAGCGGTAGCCGCTTGCCGTGTTGGATTATCCTGCCGACACCGGCGCCGCACCTCGGGCACTACGCCAGACAGCACCCGGCCGGATGGATTCGGGAGTCGTGTAGGGCCATCCATGAATGAAGCTGTCCATCATCGAGGCTGTCGTTGACATTGCATGGCAAATGCGACTGCAAATCGAATCCCGTTACCAAACTAATTTCAATCATCTTGCGGTCACAGAATCTTAACAAGCGTCATGTATTGTCTTGACAACATTCTTCAACTGGCCGATTCCCGTTTAAATCGCCATCGCGTAAGAGGATGGGGGCTCAACGCAGTCCATGCGAAGCGTCTGAAGGAACGGGAGGAGAATTCAAAGCGGAAGCGGTGGTAGCGCAGTTGAGTCTGGACAAGCAGGTGTTGCAGAACCTCGGGCGGGGAGATTTCTAGCCCTGACCTGGCAATCGGAAACGGTTTAGTCTATGCAAACCTCGTTGGCAACCCAAACTCAATTCATCGTCGTGCTGCCAACTGGTTTAATCCGGCCGCCTACGCGGTGCCCCCTCTCTACACCTTCGGCACCGCCTCTCGTAACTCGCTCCGCGCGCCCAGCTATTGGGATCTGGACGGCTCGCTCTTCCGCCAAATCCCCATCGGGGAAGGCCGGGAATTCCAATTCCGGGCCGGGGCGTACAATCTGCTCAACAACGTGGATCTCGGCACCCCGAATAATATCTTGGGCACAACCGGCTTCGGGGCGATTACTACCACCGCAAATACCTCTCGTGAAATACAGCTCGCACTCAAATTTATCTTTTGAGTTGCCAAACCTCTCACCTCTGCGGCCGGCGCTCTCGCTGCCGACTGCAGAGCGCGCAGACGGGGCCAATCATGCATTTGCAACCTAGACTTGTGTTCCTGCGCCTGTTCGGTCTCATTTTGCTTGCTCGCGGGTTGTATGTCGACTTTCGCTCAGACGTCGCATCCCCAGGTTGGCGTCTCAGATGTAACGGTTGCCCCTCCGAAGGATTCAACCGCGCATGCTGCAGACAAGGGCACAGTTTCAGGTCATTCGCCAATCTCACAATCAGGCAGTCCGGATCGCATGGTGGGCCCACAGCAGGATGGCTCGATTGTGGTCTCGGACAATCAGACGCTGACACCGGCCGGCAGGATCATTGAACTCGGCTCACCCGTGCGCGCCAAGGCTATTGCGCTCAATCCGAACAGCGCCACCCATAGCGGCGCCGTGCTGTTGATGGGTTCGCCGCAACCGATCATTGTATTCAACACCGCGACGGGACAGGTTCTTCAGCGCTTTCTCCCAACGGATGAGACGGGAGCGTCCTCCAAAGAGGTGAAGGCGGGATCCTTCACCGGCGTCACCTATTCGGCTGATGGCGCGAAGCTTCTCTTCAGCCAGGACAACAATTATGTTGTCATCGCGACCGTAAACCGGGAGACTGGCCTCTTGAGCAACGAACAGAGGGTGAGCTTGCCCGGGCCACCCGCGGACGGGCGCCCGTATCATAACGCGAAATCCATCAATCCAGGCGGTATTGCGCTCTCGGAGGATGGCAAACGTGCTTATGTCGCGCTGAATGTCGCCAACGCGCTTGGAGTCATCGATCTCACGGCTTCTCCGGCTAAGCTCGTTGCTCAGATTCCGGTCGGCAACGTTCCGAACAGTGTGGTCGTTCATGGCAAGTATGCCTACGTAAGCAATGAAGGCGGGCGTCCGGCTACAGACAAAGACTTTACCAACTATTCCGACGGCACGCCGATTGTTGTCGACCGAAGGGATGCCTTCACGCTCACTGGCACCGTGTCCGTTGTGGATTTGGCGGAGCGCAAAGAGGTGAAGTCGATCACGGTCGGTCTTCATCCGGCCGGCATGGTGATCTCCGGCTCCAACCTTTATGTTGCCAACGCCTATAGTGACAGCCTGTCCATCATTGACCTTCATTTAGATACCGTGGTGCGCACCATAGACCTGAGCGTTCCTATTGCCGGCGGGGTCTTCGGCTCCGGACCGAACGGCGTTGCCGTGACAGAGGATGGAAGAGCCTATATTACGCTGGGCCAGGCGAATGCCGTGGCGGTCGTCAATCTTCAGGGCCGCGATGCCCATCCGATTATTGGTTATATTCCGACCGGCTACTTTCCAACATCCATCGCCTATGACAAGCTTCAGAAGCAGCTTGCGATTGCCGATGACAAGGGTCTGGGATCGCGCGGCTTAACCATCTCGCGAGAGCGAGTTATCGGCTATAACACGCACGCGGATACGGGTGTCGTAAACCTCATTCCGGAGCCGAACGCGAGCGAGCTTGCCAGGTTCAACAAGCAGGTCTTTGATAACAATCACTGGAACCTGACCTCGAATATCGAGGTTGGACCGCAGTATATTGATTCCCATGCTGTGCCGGTAGCGGTTCCCAGGCACATCGGCGAGCCGTCCCTCATCAGGCATGTTTTTCTCATCATCAAAGAAAACCGCACCTATGACCAGATGCTGGGTGACGTGACGTGGGGCAATGGCGCTCCTGCGCTTGCGGTTTTCGCATTTGCCACGCCAAATCAGCACGCTTTCGTGAAGCGGTTCCCACTGCTCGATAATGTCTACGCACCAAGCCGCCAGTCCGCGGACGGTCATCCGTGGATCGGGATGTCAGGGTCCTTCTATTCCAACGACATCTTGTCGCCGGACTGGATTCGTTCTTATCCTGGTGGTAACGCAGACGATCCGCTGACCTACACGCCCAAAGGCTTCCTATGGACTGCGGCAGAAGCGAAGGGGCTCTCCGTTAAGCTCTATGGCGAGTGGAGCAACGAAGGGGCCATCATCAACAAAAAGCCGGACGGTACTAACTATAACTGGACAGATTTCTACAACACATCACTGTGCAAGGAAGGTAAGGCGCCGGCGTCCAGTTGCATTGTTCCCGATGATTCCGTCGGAGTGTCCTCTTCCATCCCCTCAGCGGCGAAGATCATAGACCCGCACTATCCGCCCTTTAACCTGACAATCCCGGATCAATACCGCGTTGATTACTGGATCAATGATTTCCAGAGGCTGGATGCGGCCAATCAGGTTCCCAATCTGACGATTCTATGGCTCCCCGATGACCATACTGCGGGAACATCGAAGGGGTTTCCGTATCCCATCAACTACCAGGCGGACAACGATCTCGCTCTCGGCCGCATGGTGGAAACCATCAGCCACAGCAAGGTTTGGCCGCAATCGGCGATCTTTGTCGAGGAAGATGATTCGCAGGGAGGCGCAGACCACGTCGATGGCCATCGCCAGCCTGTCTACGTGATCAGCCCCTACGCCGCGGCTCCCCAGGCGCCTGGCCAGGGCAAGGCGATCCATACGACCTATACGGCGGAAAATATCAATCGCACGATCGAAAACATTCTGGGTATGCAGCCGCTCACTCAGTTTGATCTGGTGGCCTCGCCGATGTTCGACGCGTTCCGGAATACGCCGGACCTGACACCCTACGAGCATCTGGCGGCGGCAATTCCACTCGACCAGGGACCAGGGCTGCCGGGTGGCGAACTTGTCTACACCCCACTGCAAAAAGCATGGCTTAAGGCTACGGCGGAAGTCATGAAAGGCAGATACGACAAGGCAGATGCAGTGGATCCGAACTTCTTGAACCATGCGATTTGGTATTCCGTAACCAATTGGACCCGGCCTTATCCGGGTGAGAGCAAACTGATGATGCCCGGACGGTTTCTTAGAGCTGCCAGGAAATACGCCGGCGATGACGATGACTAAGGCAGATCCCGAAGACCCCGCCGCATTCCGAAGGAGCAGGCCGAAGAGGTTCTGAGCCTTTACCGAGACAAGTACTTCGATCTAAACGTGCGGCACTTTCACGAGAAGCTGCGTGAGGACCATCAGATCGGGTTGAGCTACACGTGGGTACCCCCAACCTAATCCACGTGGTGCGCGGCAATTAGTTGTTGGAACTCCGGTGTAGTGCGGAGCTGGGCGAATTCCTTGTCCTCCATGAGGAGCCGGCGATCGTTGAAACCAGCGTCCAAGGCTTTTCGAAGGCAAATGATAGCCTGTACGTTCTTTCCAGTCATCGCGTAAGCTTTTGCAAGACAGTAGTCGATGGCAACACGCTGGTAGCGCGAGATCCTCTCCTCTTTGACCTCGGTCTGGTCAGGATCGAAACTATTTGGATTAAGCTCCAGGGCTTTCCGATACGCCTTTGCCCCCTCCTTGTAGTTCCCCTCGCTGAAGTAGGCCGTACCCAGATTGCGGTAGGTGACAGCATAGTTTGGCCCATACTTCAGCGCCCTCTTGTAGGTTTTTTCCGCCTTCTTATATTTGCGCTCTCCCTGGTAGACGGCAGCGAGGTTGTTAAGCGCGTCAGGGTATCGCGGATTGAGAGTAAGCGCTCTCTGGTAATTCTTACGAGCCTCTTCCAAGGCGAAGAGATGATGATATGCGATCCCAATCTTGTTCCAGGTGGCGGCGGATTGAAGCGAGCTCTGTCGATAAGCCTCGATCGCAGAGACATAGTTTCCGTTCATCATAAGGAGGTCCCCTTGCGCCTCCGGCGACATCTTGGAGACAGTGGCATTATTCTGCGTCGTTGCCGCCGTTGCCCTTGCGGGCGATGGTTTAGGTGTTTCTGCGAGGAAGGTGTGCGAGCCCACCAGGATGGGAATTGCGAGCCAGACGCAGGTGCCCAAGGAATGCCTACAGCGACGGTATCTCATGAATCCCCCCTTACCCAACGCAGGTCCGAAGGACGAGGGGTAAATAATACTCCTTGTGGCTAAATACTGCGGCGTCATGTCCAAGAATGGAGCTCCTGGACTACACTAGGCACGCTGTATTCGGGGCCAGTCAGGGTCCCTAAAAAGTGTCTGATCAAAAGCGAATTTGGCGCACGGTGCTCCCGACAGCGCTTCTCATCCTGTTGATAGGGACGACGCTCCGAGGAGTGTCGCATCGTCATGCTATGAATTCGCCCGACGCCTGCCCGATTTGCCATCTGAGCCATCAGGACATCGAGCCAACACTGGCAAGCGCGCGCATATACGTTCTGGTTCCCACGGGACCTGGACCAGAACCTGAACATTACAGCTTCGTTCTGAGTCCCGCCACGGGGCACATTCCCGCGCGAGCGCCCCCCGCATAACAGCCCTTCTTTCATGTGCCACTCGCGGCACGCCAATCCGTGTACCTGTCCATTAAGAAGGCTGCCCTCCTATGCGTTTACAGTGTTTGCGGTATCCAGTTTTGTTGGTCGCAATGGTTTTTTCGGGAGCTGCCGGTGGGCAATCCCCACCTGCACAAACCCCGTCGCGGGTACCCCCAGCGCAGGCGCTGGCCCAGAATCCGGGATCGGTGACGATTTCGCTCGACGACGCCATTCAGATGGCGCTGCGCCACAACCACAACATTCTGGCCGCGCGCACCACGATCCAGCAGAGCGAAGCGGAAGAGACTACCGCGAATCTGCGTCCGAACCCGGTAATTTTGAGCGATTGGCAGTTCCTGCCGATATTCCAGCCTAGCCAATTCAGCGCGGATTACCTGGACAACATAGCGCAGTTCGACCTGGGCGTCAGCTACCTGTTCGAGCGGGGCAAAAAACGCCAACATCGCCTGCAGGCCGCCAGGGATGTGACCGCTGTGACCCGCTCGCAGGTTGCCGACAATGAGCGCAGTCTTACCTTCAGTGTCGCCAACGGGTTCATCAACGTTGAGCTCGCAGAATCGACGCTTGCGCTGGCCACGCAGGATCTCAAAAGCTTCCAGAACACGGTGGATATCAGCGAAGCCCGCTACAAAGCAGGCGACATAGGCGAAGGCGACCTACTCAAGATCAAGCTGCAGATGCTTCAGTTCCAGACTGACGTATCCGCTGCGCAGCTCGCCAGGGTTCAGGGGCTCTCAGATCTGCGCCAGCTGCTCGGCTACGAATCGATCGCGCCGGACTATGACGTAGCTGGGGCATTCGACTACCAGCCGGTCAAGGGCAACCTGGACGACTTTCAGGCAGCGGCCCTGCGGAACAGGCCCGATTTGCGGGCAGCACAACAGGGAGTTACCGCCGCCAACAGCCAACACGCATTGCAACAGGCCATCGGCAAAAGAGACATAACGGGGGAAATCAACTATACCCACCTTTCCTATCTCAACGACGTTTCTCTGTTCGGGCAAATGCAGATGCCGATTTTCGATCGCAACCAGGGTGAAATTGCGCGCGCCGCCTTCGCCATCACTCAAGCGCAAGAGCAGGAAAGATTCTCGAACGGGCAGGTACTGACGGACGTGCGAGACGCCTTTGAGAATTTGCGCACCAACGACCAGGTGGTGGGACTTTATCGCTCCGGGTATCTGGACGAAGCGCAGCAGTCTCGCGACATAAGCGAGTATGCCTACCGGCACGGCGCAGCCAGTCTGCTTGATTTTCTTGATGCGGAACGGAGCTACCGGGCCACACAACTCGCCTACCGCCAGGCGCTCGCTTCATACCTGGTCGCACTCGAACAGCTTCGCGAAGCCGTAGGGACCAGGAGCCTGCCGTGACCACTTCATCCATGACGCTGCAGAGCGCGATGGCGCTCGCCTTCGCCTTGACGCTCACGGCCTGCAGCTCCGGCGATCGCAAGGGAGCAGGCCAGATGACCTCCTATTCCGCCAACGGCTCGCAGTCTACAACCCCCCAGCTTTTTACCATTCCGCAAGACCAGATGTCGCACGTCCAGGTCGTTACCGTCGAACCAACGAAATTGACACGCACGCTCCGGCTTACGGGCGCCGTGGCCTACAACGCTTTTAACACAACACCCGTCATCACCCAGGTTGGCGGCCCGGTCAGCCGGATTCTGGTGGTGCCGGGGCAGCATGTCAAGGCCGGTCAGCCGATGCTCGATGTGAGCAGCCCGGATTATTCGCAGTTGCTGGATGCTTATTTGAAGGCAGCGGATTCCTTCCGGCTGGCGGACAAGAACTGGGCCCGCGCACAGGACTTGTACCAGCATCACGCCATCGCGCAGCGGGACCTGGAGCAGGCCGAATCGGACCGCAACCAGGCGCAGGCAGACCTGAACGCGGCTGACCAGGGAATGAGGATTCTCGGGATCAAAAACCCGGGCGACCTGGCCAAGGCGCCGAGTTCGGCCCTGATTCCCGTACTTGCTCCCATCGGTGGCGAGGTGGTCGAGCGCCTCGTCTCGCCCGGCCAGGTGGTGCTGGCGGGTCAAACGCAGGCCTTTACGATCTCAGACCTGAATACGGTTTGGGTTCTGGCCAACGTGTACCAGGCGGATCTCGCAGATGTGCGCACCGGCGACGACGTGGTAGTCCAAACCGACGCCTACCCCGGCAGCTTTCACGGAAGGATCTCCTACGTCTCCCCTGCCCTCGACCCCAACACCAGAACACTGCAGGCCCGGATCGTCGTAGACAACCCCGGCGAGAAATTGAAAAGGGATATGTATTGCACCGTGACCGTAAGGGCAGGTTCCATTCCTAATGCGATCGCCGTACCCGACTCGTCGGTTCTGCGCGACGATAACAATCAGCCGTTCGTATACCTGGCTGTCGGCGCCAATCAGTTTGGCAGGCGCGACGTGGAAATCGGCCAAAGCCTCGAGGGGAAGACGCAAATTTTACGGGGCCTTTCCCCGGGAGAGAGGGTTGTGGGCGATGGCAGCTTGTTCCTTCAGTTTGCTAATTCGCTGCAACACTGAGGAGCCGGCTTCCGATGATTCATCACATCGTCCATTTTGCGCTGCGGCAACGACTCTTGATCCTGCTGTTGGTGGCGTTCATTGCCGTGGGTGGCGCGATCTCATTCCAGCACATGCCTGTCGACGCCTATCCCGATCTGTCGCCGCCGATGGTCGAAGTCATTACCCAGTGGCCGGGACACGCAGCCGAAGAAATTGAGCGCCTGGTTACCATCCCGACAGAAGTAGAGATGAACGGCGTGCCGAAGATGGCTGTGATGCGTTCGATTTCGCTGTACGGGCTTTCGGATGTCATCATGACCTTTGACGAAGGAACCGACGACTATTTTGCCCGCCAGGTCGTTTTCCAGCGCTTAAGTGAAGTGACTTATCCAACCGGCGTAACCCCAACGCTGGCTCCGCTCGCGAGCCCGTCCGGGTTGGTCTATCGATATGTGATCGAGAGTCCTGACCGCACCCCGCAAGAGTTGAAGGTTTACGAAGATTGGGTCATCGAGCGCGAATACAAGCAGGTTCCGGGAGTCGCCGACGATTCCGGTTTCGGGGGCACGGTGATGCAGTACCAGGTGCTGCTCGATCCGGGCCGGCTTTACGCATACCACGTCACGGTGCCGACCGTGCTGCAGCAGCTCTCCGTTAACAATTCGAATGCCGGCGGAGGATTCTACTCCCAAGGCGGCCAATTCTATTATGTTCGCGGTCTCGGCCTGGTGCACGATACTCGGGACATTGGCGACGTTATCGTCGGCACGCAGAATGGCGTGCCGGTCCGTATCCGCGACATCGGCGACGTCACCATCGGAGGTGCTCCACGCCTGGGCGAATTCGGTTTCAACAAGCAGGATGATGCCGTCGAAGGCGTGATCATGATGCGCCGCGGCGAGCAGACGCAGAACGTGCTCAGGGGCGTCGAAGCAAAGTCCCAGCAGCTAAATGAGCATATTCTGCCCGCTGACATAAAGGTGCGGCCCTACTACGACCGCAGCGATCTGGTTCAACTGACCATCGATACCGTCGAGCACAACATGCTGGTGGGCATGGCCCTGGTGCTCATCGTTCTGATGGCTTTTCTGGTGAGCATTCGCGCCGCGGTGATCGTCGCCCTCACCATTCCGCTGGCCTTGCTTTTTTCATTCATTTTCCTGCATGCGCGAGGAGTCGCTGCCAACCTGCTATCGATTGGCGCCATCGATTTTGGAATTCTCATCGACGGAACACTGGTGATGGTAGAGAACGTGTTTCGCGAGCTGGGCGCGCGCGAAGGCCAGACCTACGACCTGCAACAGGTGATACTAGCGGCAGCCAAGGACGTCGATCGCCCCATCTTTTATTCCGTAGCAGTTATTATCGCGGGGTATCTGCCGATCTACGCGCTCGGTGGGCCATCAGGAAAGCTGTTCAAGCCCATGGCAGACACAGTGTCGATCGCACTGGTCGGCGCCCTGATCCTGACCCTCACCTTCGTTCCCGTGATGTGCGCTTACTGGTTCAAAAACGGGGTGCACGAGCGCGTGAACAAGCCGTTTGAATGGTTACGCAACAAGTATGCGGTCGAGCTTGACTGGTGCCTTGACCACCCCAGGATAACCATGTTCGTGGCCAGCCTTATTTTCGCAGTCACGCTCCTGCTCGTCCCTTTCATTGGCGGGGAGTTTATGCCTCACCTCGACGAAGGCGCGCTCTGGGTGCGCGCGACCATGCCCTACACGGTCTCGTTCGAGGAAGCGAGCAGATTTTCGCCTCAGGTGCGCAACATCCTGATGAAGTATCCAATGGTCACTGACGTTGGCTCCGAGCTTGGCCGTCCCGACGACGGAACCGATCCTACCGGGTTTTTCAATGACGAGTTCTACGTGGGACTCAAGCCTTACAGTGACGCCGCCTGGAAGAGCGGTAGCATCCACAACAAAGCCGAGCTGGAGCAGGACATTCGGAAGCAGCTGAGCGGATTTCCGGGAGTCATCTTCAATTACACGCAGCCGGCCGAGGACGCGGTGGATGAAGCGCTGACGGGCCTCAAGAGTGCGCTCGCGGTAAAAATTTACGGACCTGACCTGAATGTCTTACAGAGCAAAGCGCTTGAGATCAAGCGCCGGCTTTCCCAAGTGCCGGGCTTTACCGAGCTGACCGTGGTGCGCGAACTGGGCCAGCCCAGCCTGCTGATCGACGTCGATCGCGACAAGATTGCCCGCTACGGGATTAACGTTGCCGACGTAGAAGCGGTGGTACAAGCGGCCGTCGGCGGACAGGCAGCTACCCAGGTCATTCAGGGCGAAAAATTATTCGATCTGGTAGTGCGGATGAAGCCTCAATTTCGCGAGAATGCGCAGCAGATCGGCAACCTGCTCGTGGGCACGCCTGCAGGCCAGCAGATACCGCTGAGGGAGCTGTCGAATATTCACGAGGCCGGCGGCGCGTCCTTTATCTATCGCGAAAACAACTCCCGCTACATCGGCGTGCAATACAGCATTGAGGGACGCGACCTACAGGGCGCCGTGCTCGCTGGACAGCGAGCCATTGCAGATTTGGAAAAATCTTTGCCACCCGGGTATAGGCTCGCCTGGGGCGGCGAGTACAGTGAATTTCTTGAAGCCAAGCACCAAATGGAATTTATCGGCCCGCTTGCCTTGCTGATCATCTTCATGATCTTGTTCGCCCTTTACGGCAATTTCAAATTCCCTATAACGATTGCTCTTGGAGTCATCCTGACCGAGCCTGTGGGCGCCCTGATCGCGCTGAAGGTCACGCACACGCCCTTCAGCGTCTCATCGGCGTTGGGCTTGCTCGCGCTGATGGGCGTTTCGGTGGAAACCGCGGTTATCCTCGTCTCCTATATCAACAAGCTGCGTCGGGAGAATCGCGACATCCGTACCGCGACCCGGGAGGCTTCGCTCCTGCGGTTGAGGCCTATCGTGATGACCGCCCTTGTCGCATGTCTCGGATTGTTGCCGGCGGCTCTTTCAACCGGCATCGGTTCTGACACGCAAAGGCCTTTTGCCATCGTCATCGTCGCCGGCCTCATCTCGCGTCTCTTCCTTGGCTTCTTCGTCAACCCTGTGCTGTACGAGATGGTCGCTCGCGATGGAGACGTCTTGCAGGTCTGACCGGACGGCCCCGATTTGTGCACTGTGGTCATCGTCAATCAGTTTTTCGACGTCGACCGTACGCAAAACAAGCTGGGAACGATCAATGTGTGCCAAGCGAGGCAGAGCTGGCGATGGGTTCACGCTTGCAGTCTAACGGCGCAACACAGGCCGCAAAAGTTGATAGCTTGATCCCTTCGGCAATTTTTCACAGCTTCCAGACGGAGCTGACACTTTGCCGATCAGAGATCGCCACCGTTGGAACCTCGCCGGTCATGGTTCGCAGCCATCTCTGTCTTCTAGTCTGTCCAGGAAACCCCAGAGACTATAAAGTAAAGATACAGCTGGCACCTGCCTTCCTTCAGCCGAGGTGGAACTGCAATGTGGATCGTCAAGCTGGCGCTCAACCGGCCTTATACCTTCATTGTGATGGCGCTGCTCATCCTGATTATCAGCCCGGTGGTGATTCTTCGTACCCCCACCGACATCTTCCCCAATATCGACATACCGGTGATTTCCGTGGCCTGGCAATATGCCGGCTTGAACGCCGAAGAGGTGGAGGGACGCATTACTTCGCCGTTCGAGAGATCGTTGAGCACTCTCGTCGATAACATCCAACACCTCGAATCGACCTCGTATAACGGGGAAGCAGTGATCAAGATCTTTCTTCAGCCGGGTGCGAATCTGGCCAACTCGATGGCCCAGGTAACGGCCGTTTCACAGCAGCAACTGAAGCAGATGCCACCCGGCGAACAGCCTCCGGAGATCATCAACTACAGCGCCTCCAGCGTGCCCATCCTGCAGATCGGGCTTTCCGGGAAAGGCCTCAACGAACAGCAGCTCAACGATCTGGCGGGAAATTTCATACGAACGCAGATTGTTACTGTGCCGGGCGCGGTTGTTCCCGCTCCGTACGGGGGCAAGATTCGCCAGGTCATGGTCAATCTCGATCCCCGGCGCATGCAGGCCAGAGGCCTCTCTTCGACAGATGTATTGAATGCAGTGGCGAGCCAGAACCTGATCCTGCCATCGGGCACCGCGAAGATAGGTCAGGACGAATATTACGTCCGCCTCAACGCCAGTCCCACCACCGTCGCGGCGCTCAACGATCTGCCCGTCAAGCAGATAGGACAGACCACCATTTACCTGCACGATGTAGCCACCGTCAGCGACGGATTTACACCGCAAACCAACATCGCCCGCCAGGATGGGCAGCGCGGCGTCCTGGTTTTGGTCCTGAAGGCGGGGAACGCTTCGACCATCAGCGTGGTCAAAGGGGTGCGCAGGCTGCTGCCGCGCATTGCCTTGACGGTCCCCCCGCAGTTGAAGATGCAGCCGCTGCAGGATCAATCTATCTTTGTGGAGCATGCAGTCAGCGGAGTAGTGCGCGAAGGGGTCATCGCCGCCGCGCTGACCGGCCTGATGATTCTGCTCTTTTTAGGCAGCTGGCGCAGCACCCTGATCATCGCGATTTCCATTCCCCTCTCTATCCTTACCTCCATCCTTACGCTCAGCTTTTTGCACGAAACCATCAATATTATGACCCTGGGCGGCCTGGCTCTCGCAGTAGGCATTCTGGTGGACGATGCCACGGTCACGATCGAGAATATCGAGCGTTACCTCGAAGAGGGGTACCAGGTGTACGACGCGATCCTGGAGGGCGCGGCACAGATTGCAATTCCAGCCCTGGTCTCCACCCTGTGCATCTGCATCGTCTTCCTGCCCATGTTCTTTCTGAGCGGGGTGTCGCGCTATCTTTTCGTTCCCCTGGCGGAAGCCGTGGTGTTCGCGATGCTCGCGTCCTATGTTCTGTCCCGAACGCTGGTTCCCACCCTCGCGCTTTACCTGCTCAAGCTGAAGGATCATCACCGCGCGTCCAGCCGCAATCCTTTCGCTCGTTTTCAGCAGGCTTTCGAAAGCGGGTTCCAGCGGCTTCGCGGAGCATACCACCTGTTGCTCAGCCGGCTGGTTTACCGGCGATCGCTGTTTGTCCCGGTCTTTCTCGGCGCTTGCCTGTGCGCATTTCTTTTGCTCCCATTTCTGGGGCAGGACTTTTTCCCCGCTTCCGACAGTGGTGAGTTCATCCTGCACCTAAGAGCGAAGACCGGCACCCGCATTGAGGAGACGGCGCGGCTCTGCGATCTGGTGGAGAACTCGATCCGGAAGGTGGTTCCGCGCGAGGAGATGGGCGCCATCGTCGACAACATCGGCTTGCCCTACAGTCCCATGAACACCATGCACAGCACGAACGGCATGATCGGGGCCGGCGATGCCGATATTACCGTGTCGCTCGACCGCAAGCATCACCCGACGGCGGGCTATATCCGGAGCTTGCGTAGGACCCTGCCGCAACAATTTCCCGGCGTGATGTTCTATTTCCTGCCCGCCGACATCATCACCCAGATTCTCAACTTCGGCTTGCCGGCTCCGATCGACGTGCAGATCGAAGGCTCCGATATCCAGGCCAACCGTGGAGTGGCCGATCAAATTCTCAACCAGCTTCGCCACGTGCCCGGCATAGCTGACCCGCGCATCCAGCAAGCCTTCGATTATCCCAGCTTCAATATCGATGTGGACCGCACCAAGGCCATGCAAGCCGGCTACACCGAGTCGGATGTGGGGGGCAGCCTGCTGAATTCCCTCAGCGGCAGCTTCCAGACCTCACCCATGTTTTTCTTGAATTGGCAGAATGGAGTCGAATACAGCCTGACCGCGCAGGCTCCCCAGTACGACGTACAGTCGCTGCAGGATCTGCAGGATATCTCCTTGAGTGGGCGAAATGCGCGGCGGCCGGAGATCCTTGCCGACGTCGCATCCATCCAGCGCTCGCACGAGATGGAAGCCGTCGACCACTACAATATCCGCCGCGTGATCGATATTTATGCCTCGGTGCAAGACCGCGACCTGGGCGCGGTCGGCCGGAATGTCCTCGAAATCGTCGATCAGGACCGCAAGCTATTGCCCCGGGGGAGCTTTATCACCGTTCGCGGGCAACTTGAGACCATGCGCGCGTCCTATCTCGGGTTGGTCTCCGGCCTGGGCTTCTCGATCGTTCTGGTGTACCTGCTCATCGTGGTCAATTTCCAGTCCTGGCTGGATCCGTTCATCATCATTACTGCGCTTCCGGCAGCCCTGGCCGGGATTATTCTCTTCCTCTTCGTGACCCATACCACGCTGAGCGTTCCCGCGCTCATGGGCGCTATCATGTGTATGGGGGTGGCAACTGCCAACAGCATCCTGGTGGTTTCTTTTGCCAAGGAAAAGTTACTGGAGCACAGTGATCCGGCCCGGGCGGCCATTGAGGCCGGAGCGACGCGCTTTCGTCCCGTGATCATGACTGCCCTGGCGATGATTATCGGCATGGTTCCCATGGCGTTGGGCATGGGCGACGGAGGCGAGCAGAACGCACCCCTGGGGCGCGCGGTGATTGGTGGATTGCTCTGCGCCACGGTCGCCACGCTTACGTTTGTCCCTGCTGTCTTCAGCCTGCTGCACCGCGGCCCTGCTTCGGGAGATGCGCAGCCAGCGGCGGCGCGGGACCGCGAGCCGCTTCACGCCTAAGCCAACGCATAGCCCGACCTGCTGTTCTCGGCAATCTTTTGGGAGAAGGATGCAATGACAATCGGTCAGATCAAGCAGACTGAAGCCGATCCCGCTACGGAGGAAGGAAGCGGGGCTCTTTTCCGATGGATTTGGGTGTGCCTGGCGGCTGGGGTTCTCGTCCTTGGTGTTGTCATTTATATCGGCCTTCACTCGCGCGCCACGGCGGAATCGAATCTGGTTCAGGCAACCGACGAATCCGCGATGCCGACTGTCGTCGTGGTCCACCCCGCCCCGAGTGGGGCAGCCGCGCAGGAGATCGTGCTTCCCGGCAACGTGACGGCGTTCATCGACACCCCCATTTATGCCCGAACCAGTGGATATCTCAAGGCCTGGTATACCGATATTGGGGCGCACGTCAAGCAGGGCCAATTATTGGCCACCATTAGCTCTCCCGAAGTGGATCAGCAACTGCAGCAGGCTCGTGCGGATCTGGTCACCGCACAAACCAATGCCGACCTGGCCCAGACCAACGCCATCCGATACCAGCGGCTGCTCACCCAAAACGCGGTTACCACGCAGGCCAGGGATACATTTGTTTCCCAGGCGCAGGCCACCATTTCCGCGGTCAAAGCGGCCCAGGCCAATGTCCAGCGCCTGGAAGAGATGCAATCCTTCGAAAAAATCTATGCTCCGTTTGATGGAGTCATCACCGCGCGTAACACCGACATCGGCAGTTTGATCGCCGCCGGACAAAACACGGCGTCCCAGGAGCTCTTTCATCTTGCAGCTCTGCGCAAGCTGCGGGTGTACGTATCGGTGCCGGAGGCCGATTCACAATCCGTGCAGACCGGCGCTGAGGAGACGCTTACCCTGGAGGAGTTTCCCGGCCAGGTCTTCCATGGAGTGATCATTCGCAACGCGGATGCCATCGATTCCGCTTCGCGTACCCTCAATGTCGAGATCGATGTCGACAATCCGCGGGGCCAGATCATGCCTGGGGCCTATGCCTTCGTGCATTTCAGGCTTTTGCAGCGGGGACATACGCCGGCCGCCGAATCCCTCATCATTCCTGCCGACACTTTGCTCTTCCGGGCGGAAGGTTTGCGTGTAGGCGTGGTGCGCAACGGCGTCGCCCAGGTGATCCCTGTCACCATCGGCCGCGATTATGGCAGCAAGGTCGAGATCGTCAGCGGCCTGCTCCCCACCGACAACGTCATTTTGAACCCGGCCGACTCGCTGGTCAGCGGCACTCCCGTGCGCATGGCTCCTTCCCGCCCCTAGACGCAAAATGCGTGACAGGCACAAGATGCGTGAGGGAAACCCGGTGAAAGGTGAAACCCGGCGCCAGGCACGAGCGAACTACCCTCCGCCGTCTGAAATACTTTGGCCTTGGCTAAGCCTGACTGCAAGCCGGTCCGCGTCACCGTAGACGAATAAATCTTCCAACAGCGACCCGTTGAGCTGAATGATTCGCGCCACTAAACCGGTCCATCCAGTCTGGTGGCTGGCGCCGATGCCTGCGCCATTATCGCCATTAAAATATTCGTAGAAGAGGAGATTGTCCCGCCAGTGTGGATCGGTTTGGAATTTCTCCGCACCGCCAAACACAGGGCGCCTCCCTGAGCTGTCGCGCAAAAAAGCTCCGCCCAGCCGTTCACCCAATCCGATCGCAACCTGAAACAGATTCATGAAGTGCCCTGAACCGGTCGGATACTCTACTGTGAACGAGTCGCCGTAATAAGCACCCAGGCGCATCAGAGCGACATAGAGCAAGTAGTTCACCGGCATCCAGACGGGACCCCTCCAGTTGGAATTGCCCCCGAACATTCCGCTGTCCGAGTCGCGCGGCAAGTATCCCACCCGGTACTCGCGGCCGCTCAGGTTGAGAATGAAGGGGTGGTCGAGGTGGTAGCGCGAGAGCGCGCGGATGCCATGCGGACCTAGAAACTCGTTTTCATCGAGCATTCTGGATAGGATTCGGCGTAGCTTCTGTTCGTTTACGGTGGACAGCATCCGCCTGCCTGCCAGACCGGGCGTTGTTGCCATGTGGAGGTTCTCCGCGAGTTCCGGGTGACGTCCTAGGAATTCTTCTACACGCTTACCGACATTAGGCATCTTCTGCAAAATATCTTCTTCGAAAATGGCAACGGCCGCCAAAGGAAGAAGGCCGACCATAGACCGCACTTTCAAACGGAAAGCCTCTCCATTGGGCAGACGAAGCACATCGTAGAAGAAGCCATCCTCCTCGTCCCACATCATGTCATGGTTCTCTCCCATCCGGTCCATCGCTCCCGCAATCCACACTGTGTGCTCGAAGAACTTAACCACGAATTCTTCAAAGAGTGGATAGTGCAGTGCGAGTTCTACTGAGATGCGTAGCATCTGCTGGCTGAAGAAAACCATCCATGCGGTTCCGTCGGCCTGTTCCAGATGTCCGCCCATAGGCAGGTCCGCGCTGCGGTCGAACACCCCGATGTTGTCCAGGCCCAGGAAGCCGCCCTCGAATACATTGTTTCCCAAACGATCTTTGCGGTTGATCCACCAGGTAAAGTTCACCAGAAGCTTGGAGAAAGCGTAGACCAGAAACTCCAGATCTCCTTTACCGTTGTTGCGTTCTTTATCACTCAAGTAGATCTGGATGACGGCGTAGGCGTGCACGGGCGGATTGACGTCGTCGAAGTTCCACTCGTATGCCGGCATCTGCCCGTTAGGATGAAGGTAATCGTTGCGCAGCATAAGATCGAGTTGCGATTTGGCGAAGTCCGGATCCACGATCTGGAGGGCCAAGGTGTGAAAGGCCAGATCCCACGCCGCGTACCACGGGTACTCCCACTTGTCCGGCATCGAGATGATGTCGTCGTTGTGCATGTGGTACCACTCGCCGTTGCGCGCTTTGCTTCTCGCTGCACGCGTTGAAAAAGGCCCAACATGGTGTTCCCGCAGCCAGGTATTGAGGTCGTAGTAAAAGTATTGCTTGCTCCACAGCATGCCCGCCATCGCCTGCCGCGTTACCCGGGCGCGATCCGGATCCAACCGGACTGCAGGCGGTGTGATGCTTTCGTAAAATTCATCCGCCTCCTGGATGCGAAGAGAGAAGATCTGTTCGAAGTCCTGAAAGGGAGCGGCCCGAACTTCACCATCATCCTTCGCCAGTCGCAGACAAACGGTCCGGGTTTCGCCGGAGCCGATCTCCAGGATGTAGTGAGGAGATGCTTTGGTTCCCTGACCGGCAGAGTTCACCGTCTCCGTCTGGCCATTCACAACGAAGTTGTTGATGCCGTCTTTGACGTACGGGGAAGCGTTCTCACCACCGAAGAGCCTCTCCTGGTTGGTCTCGTTTTCGGTGAAGAGGAGAGGTACCTGTTGGTCGCAGTAAAGATTGTAGTCGGCAAGTGATTCGCGAAAGAGCGCGTCCGTGTGGTGAGCCGAGATTACACTGAGACCGCCTTCATGCCGGCCATTCAGCGCTGGCTTCGAGCCCTTATCCGCCCAGGTCCAGGTATTGCGGAACCAGAGTGTCGGCAACAGATGCAGGGCGGCCGTTTCCGGCCCGCGATTGATCGCGCTGATTCTGATGCACATGTCCTCGGGCGCGGCCTTGGCGTATTCGACGAAGATGTCAAAGTAGCGGTCCTGGTCAAAAACGCCGGTGTCGAGCAATTCGTACTCCAGCGCCTGCCGGTCACGCCGGCGGTTTGTTTGAATGAGATCCTCATAGGGGTAGGCAGCTTGGGGATATTTATAGAGGTACTTCATGTAAGAGTGCGTGGGCGTGCTGTCTAGATAAAAGTAGTACTCCTTGACGTCTTCGCCGTGATTCCCTTCGCTGTTCGTCAGGCCGAAGAGCCGCTCTTTGAGAATAGGGTCCTTGCCGTTCCAGAGAGCCAGCGCGAAGCAAAGCACCTGGTGGTCGTCGGAAATTCCGGCTAGACCGTCCTCGCCCCAACGATACGCGCGCGACCTCGCCTGGTCGTGGGTGAAATGCTCCCATGCGGTGCCATTCTCGCTGTAGTCTTCTCGCACCGTCCCCCACTGGCGCTCGCTTAGATAGGGACCCCATTTCTTCCATGGCGCTGCGTGTGCGCGGGAGTCATCCAGCCTGATTTGCTCCCTCGTCATCGCCATATCTCCAGTCGTTTTCGCCCAGCATGATTTTCAATTCCGCGTAGGCTCAAGAGTACATCTGTCGCAGGAGAGTACCGTTGAGAGATCGTTTAGATTGAAAACGCACATGGCGGAAGCCAGGGGTACACTGCTCGGGTGGCGCCGGTTTGCCATGGAGGAGTGTTATGGCTCAAAAGATCAGCCGCTGGTTTGTCGCGCTTTGCCTGGGATTCATGGTGCTGGCAGTTTCCGCCCACGGACAGGACTATAAGCCCTTGCTCGGCAAGTGGAGCATGACATCGGAAAGTAACGGGGACCCGGTCAAATGGACCCTGAGCCTCACGGAGAGTGAAGGAAAATTGACCGGCTCGCTCAGCACCGGCGAAGGCGAACAACCCGCAAAGGATTTGACCTTCGCCGATGGCGTTTTGAAATTCCAGGCGCCTTACCAAGGCTCTTATTACGCCATCGAGCTCAAAGCCATCGCGGACAAGCTGGACGGCACGTGGGATGGGGGCGACGATTCCGGGAAAACCTACGGCACAAAGAATTGAGGGGTCAAGGTGCGGGCGAAGATCCCCACATCAAATGGACAGCCATCTGGCGCAGCGTAACTGTGCTTGGGATACTGGGCTGTTGCCTACTGACTCTCCTCGCCCGAGCGCAGCAATCAGAACCAGAGGACCCGGAAGACGAAAAGAAAATGGGACTCTGGTTGGACCAGGGGATTTCCACCCCGCTTTCCACCAGCAAATCTTTGGAAGTGGAATTCTATGAGCGCCTCGATGAGGGGGGATCGAACCTCTTCGAGTACTTCATCCAGGCGGGCGTCGCCTTTCGTCCACGGCCGTGGCTCACGCTCATACCGATTTACCGCTACCAGCGCTTTCCCGGCAATCCCGCAATCACCTATGAAAACCGTCTCCAGTTCAACGTTACGTTAAGCAAACCCCGGGGTCCGTGGCGATACAACCTGCGGACCCTCGTCGAGGGACGATTCCCCGACGATCGTCCCTCGACCGCGCGCTTTCGATTCCGTCCCGGTGTCGATTACACTGTGCCGCTTCGCACGACCTGGCGTCCGGCCATCGTCACAAGCGACGAATTCTTTATCGTTCCCTGGACTAATCCGTTCGCCAACGGCGGCAGCGCCTACACGCAAAACCGCTTTCAAATAGGCGTCCGCATGCCTGTAACCAATTCGCTCTCCGTTCGGCCTTACTACCTCTTACAGTCAGTGAACCTGCCCCCGGGCTGGGACACTAACACCATCATTGGCATCTCGCTAACCTTTAAGGTGCCACGCAAGGTCAAGTGACCGCCGGCCTACTTGCCCAGCGACGTGTTTCTGGGTCGTTTCGTTGGAAAGCCCCTGTGATCACGCTCCAGACATACCGTTTCGCATTTATGCGCTGAGCGTATTGGGATAGTGCGTCGCAGTCTGTCTGGCCACACTGTTTTTTCTTCGATCTGTTTGCCGGCGGCTGATGACAAATTCCGAAAACATCAGACATGCTCCAATTGCGGTCACGTTGTAGACCGCCCCTCCCCACGCGACCTGGTTGTGCGGCTGGGCAAAAACAGGAGGTATTTCTACGGCAGCCTCGAACAATAACAACATTAGACCGAGAAGTCTCGCCGCCAAAACGTCTTGAACCCTCCAAACAATAGCAATCCCGGCAAGCAAGAAAGCGATGCCCGTAAGCACTGCCCAGAAAACCGGAAAGGGCACCCAGTGCGGGACGAAACGCGCCATGACGTGAGGACTGATGAGGTGCCCCAATCCAAATGCGATTGGACCCAATCCCAATGTCCATCCAGCGGCTACAGCCGCTCGCTCTCGCCATACCGGATCGGACGATGCGGAGACCGCATAAACAATCGCGGCCGGTGTCACCAGCAGCAGCTGCTGACCGATTCCGAAGAAGATGAACATCAAGACCCCGATTCGAAAGCCGAACACATGGGTGGCCGTGTAGAAGCGGGGCAACCAGAGTAGAGCAAAGACAAGATAGATCATTGCCGATCCCGCTGCGCCAATTCGTTCCGTGAGCGGCCACAGGATCGCCATCCCGCTCGCCACCAACCAGGCGCCGGCAATATACGCGAGTATCTGTGAGATAGGAATATGTCCACCGAGGGCTTGCATCGGTTGATGAGAAGGCTCGAACGCACCCCAGACAATATCGACGATCCCGGTAACAACTGTTGCCAAGCCATAGATCCAGAGTCCGACTCTCATTTTTAATCTCCAATAACGTAAGTGGACTGCAATCCTGACAGGAAACACCAGGCTTCCTGTTGCCTCAGCGCTTATACTATGGCGGTATTGGTCCATTGAGTAGAGCCATTTTTGCAATATATCGTTGGACCACTGGGGACGCCGGTGCCGAAGACTATCAGCTCGTTCGAACTCACGCTCAACCTCCGTCAGTCACATCAGACGCTCACGAGTTGGCTGTACGCGGAATTGCGGGCTGCCATTCTTGAAGGCAGGCTCGGGCCGGGCGCCAGGCTGCCGGCATCCAGAGATTTCGCCAGCCAGTACGGGCTTTCTCGTGGGACTGTGGTCAGCGTGTTCGAACGTTTGCAGTCGGAGGGGTACACTTCCTGCCGTGTCGGAGTCGGAACGTGGGTCAATCGTGTAGCAGCACCTTCACCAAACCGGCAGGTAAAGAAGCCTCCGGCTTATATACGTCGTGTCATTTCCGCGTATGTCCGGCCGAAACCTTTCGTCGATCTGCCTTTCACAAAGGGCATCCGGCCGTTTCGTATTGGGAATCCAGACATTTCCGAATTCCCAGCAGAACTCTGGGGGCGCATTGCGGCAGACCGAGCTCGCAAGTTCAGGTCATGGTTGAATACAGAAGAAGACAGGCGTGGCTATCGGCCGTTGCGAGGTGCGATTGCCGAATATCTACGCACCTCGCGCGGCGTGCGATGTAGTTCGGAACAAGTCATCGTCGTTTCCGGAATACAACAAGCGCTCGACCTTCTGGCACGCCTCCTTCTGAAGCAGCACGATCCAATATGGATGGAGGATCCCGGATATTTTGGAGCCGCCGTCGCGTTCGATGGTGTGGGGGCGAAGATTATTCCTGTCCCGGTAGACGAAGAAGGACTTTCCGTCTCCGCTGGGAAGAAGATCTGCCTCCACGCCAGGGGGGTGTATCTTACGCCTGCACACCAGTTTCCCCTGGGTGTCACCATGTCACTCGAGCGGCGCATCGCCGTCCTCCGCTGGGCTTCATCCACCGGCGCGTTTGTAATCGAAGATGACTATGACAGCGAGTACCGGTTTGAAGGGTTGCCAGCACCTTCGCTGCAAAGCCTCGACACTCATTCAAACGTTGTCTTCATCGGATCGTTCAGCAAGACAATGTTTCCGTCTTTACGCATGGGCTATATCGTCTTACCTCCGACATTGGTCGACTACTTCCTTGCCTTCAGCTATCGAACCGACTTTCGGAATTCGAGTTTCGATCAGGCGGTGCTTTGTGACTTCATCTCGGCGGGACATCTGGCGCGGCACCTGCGCCGGATGCGTAACCTGTACGCCCGTCGTCTCGCAGCCTTAATCGAGGGTGGGAAGGAACACCTGAGCGGAGTGCTCGAGATTTCCACGGTCAGAGCCGGACTTTACACGATTGGATTTCTAAAGAATGGCATGACCTCGCGGCAAGCAGAGAAGCTGGCCGCAGCCCAGGGGATCGAGGTTCTTGCCGTCGATCGATACACTTTTAGACGCCCAGACCCGAAGGGATTGCTTATCGGGTTCGCTGGCTATGATGAAGCTGCAATTCACCAAGGCTTGATTGGGCTCTCTAGAGCATTGCGCTAGCAAGCGTTTCGAATTAGATACGCCTCCGACTGTTTGCCGCCCGTCCCAACTTCGCATTTGGATTTCGAGGACGTGGGCCCCAGGAACCCGGAGATGAGCGTCCCGGCGCGGACTATGCGTGGTACTGTGGAAACCAGTTTTCCCGGACCCGGATTCCGAAATCCGCCTCAGGACGCCCGCATGGACAGGCAGGAACAAGCCGCGGAGCAATTGTTTGGGGAAGCGCTCGAGCTCGAGCGCGACCAGCGAGGGGCATTCCTGGACCGTGCGTGTGCCGGCAAACCCGTCCTCCGCCGTAAGGTGGAAGATCTGCTGGACGAAAATGATCAGCTCAGCGGGTTTCTTTCTGAACCGGCCCTCGCCAGAGTGCAGGCCGTGGGCATGGCCTCCCAGACCGTCGTGCTGGCGCCGGGCAAGCGCCTCTTGGACCGATACGCGATTATCGGGAACCTGGGCGCAGGCGGAATGGGTGTGGTCTACCGGGCGCGCGATGAAAAGCTGGACCGCGAGGTTGCTATCAAGATGCTGCAGCCCGGCGTGCTGCAAGGCGATGAAGCACGAGCCCGGTTCCGGCGGGAGGCAAGAGCCCTGGCCAAGCTGAATCATGCGCACATTGCCGCCGTGTATGACGTGATCGAGCAGGATGGCGCAGATTGCATCGTGATGGAGCTGGTGGAGGGCGGGTCCCTGGCGGCGAAGCTTGGTGGCGGAGCGCTGCCGGTGAAGGAGGCGACCACTATCGCTCTCCAGGTTGCCGAAGCTCTCGAAGAGGCGCATGAGCAGGGCGTGATCCATCGAGACCTGAAACCGGCCAACGTGATGATCAACCCAAAAGGTCAGGCCAAGGTTCTGGACTTCGGACTCGCGAGGTTGCTGGGGCCGGCGGATGTTACCCAAACGGCCAGGGAGACAGGCGGAGTGATGGGCACTCCGCTGTACATGTCGCCGGAGCAGGCCATTGGGCAGAAGGCCGACGCGCGGAGTGATCTTTGGAGTCTGGGAGTAACGTATTACGAGTCGCTGACGGGAGTCGCGCCCTTTCGTCGGACCACCACCCTGGCAATCCTGCGAGCCATCACCGATGAGGCGCCGCAGCCGGTGCGGGAGCTGAGTCCGCAAACGCTCCCGCTGGCCGAGCAAATCGTGGCGCGGGCGATCGAGAAAGATCCAGACCTGCGATACCAGCACGCACGGGATTTCGCTACCGATCTGCGGAGGGTTCTGCGGGACCTGGAACCTGGACGCGCGAGCGCGCCGGGGATGCAAACTGAGCCGGTCTCACGCACGACCGTTGGCTCCAGGCCATTCCGGCGCGTGTCGCTTCGCTGGATTGGGTTTGTGACAGCCGCGCTGGTGGCGGCAGGGGCCATGCTGATCTTGCTGACCCCGGCGCCGCTGACCGGAACCCTCAATTCGACGCAGATTTCGTTCTCCAATGAGACCAAGCTGGGCCCGCTGCTAACCGATGGCGCCCGGCTCTATTTCCAGAGCCACAACGTTCCCTCGGCGATGTCTGTGAGCGGGGGAATGATCGCGCCAATTCCGGGGATGCGCAACGGAATGTACCTGGTGGACGTGTCGGCAGACGGCTCAAAGGTCCTGCTGTGGGCCCAGAACCTGAATAATGAGGCGCTCGGCGGTTCGTTTGTGGCAGGGTCAACTCTGGGTGGAGCATGGCGAAATGTCGGGACGGAGCGGGAAGCCAATCCTATTGCACGGTGGTCGTGGGATGGCAAGTCGATCTACTTCGTCAAAGATCAGCAAGTGTGGGCGATGGATGAGAATGGCGGTCATTTGCAAGCCCTGTGGAAGCCACCCCAGCCTCCGATCGCGCTGGCGGTCTCACCGGATGGGAATCAGCTCTCTGTGACCATCACCTCCGACCCCTGGCGCATATGGCTGGTGGGCAGCGACGGAAAGCACCCTCATCCACTGGAACTGAACTGGCCGCCGGATGCCGGAGAGGCACAGGGACAGTGGACTCCGAATGGGCGGCACTTCGTTTTTAATTCCGACCGCGAAGCGCGCCACAATGTGTATGAGCTGGTGAAGCCGCGCTGGTTCGAATTCTGGAAGAAGCCGGAGGCGATGCGGCTCACAGGCAATCAGCTCAACATCACCGATACAGCTCCGGCGCGGGACAGCCAGGGCCTGTTTTTGCTGGGGCGGGTGGAATCGGGAGCCATGCAGGTGTTCGATCCACGCGCGGGAAAGCTGGTGCCGTTCCTCGGAGGGCTGCCGGCGCTGCAGCTTGTCGTGTCTCCCGACCGCCAGTGGATGGTGTACACGGAATATCCCAGCGGCCATTTGTGGAAGAGCCGGATCGATGGCAGCGAGGCTGTCCAGCTGACCAATGAGCCGGCCTGGATGGAACAGTGGTCGCCGGATGGAAAATGGATCGCCTATTCCGACTGGCGCAAGATCTACCGCGTCTCAACCGACGGCGGCGCGCCGGAGAAGGTCATGCCGGAAGGCGACAACGAGGTGATGCCGACCTGGTCGCCAGATGGAAAGTCCATTGTCTTTAACCGATTCGATACCTGGCATGAGCCGGATGGACTGTATACGGTGGACCTCGAAAGCCGAAAGGTAACGCCTCTGGCCGGCGCAGAGAAGTATTACATCCCGGCATGGTCCCCGGACGGCAAGTACCTGGTGGCCATGGCGCGAGAGCCCCTGCGCATGGTGATCTACTCGGCGGCGACGAAACAATGGCGGACGCTACGGCAATTCGACGCCCCGGACGGCTTTTATGCGTGGTCTCCGGATAGTCGCACCATCTACTACTCGCAGCCCCAAACGAATATCGGTATGTACCGGCTGTCAGTACCGGATGGCCGATTTGACCGTGTTTCAGACATTCCGGATACGTCGGCAATCAATGAAGCTTTCGTGAGCGTGACGGCGGACGGGCAGCCGGCGATCATGAGCGACGCAGGAGCGGAACAGGTGTATTCGCTGCAGTGGAAGTGAGCGGACGGGGTGAGAGTTGCAATGGGGGCACCCAAGGCAGCTGGATGCACTTTCTCATTTTATGGACGAACTGCGTGGGGTTCTCGTGTGGATTTTGGCGTTTCCCCGCCAGGCTCCCCAAACGCTTTTTACACTCATTCGCGTTCGAAAACGAGGACGTTCGGCTTGCGTCCACTTGCCGGCTGAATAGTCATGGTCAGAGTCTTGCCGTCTGGAGAGAGCTGGATATGCTGTGTGTCGGCCACCTTGCCATTTCTCTTCTCAGTGAACTCGAGAGTGCTGGCATTCACCCGGCGGGCCGACGACATGGCGCCCGTCGGCGCGTTCGCATCCTTTACCGGGTAGTCCCTGCCGTCAAACTTCATATTTTTCGTGGAGTGCTGTGTCTGGTTGATGAAAGAAAGGCCGTTGTTTTGATAGGGCTGCACTTCGATTTCGACCCGGCCGGGCTTTTCGCTGGTGCTATCCCACGTAGCGGCAAAGCCAGAGGCTCCTCCAATGGGTGTGTAGATGTAATGGATGGTAAAACTGGAGCCGTTGGGCGGGTAGCCGGTGAAGTCGTCGCGCAGCGAGTTGCCGTCCGGAGAAAGCGTCCAGATGGCGGAGATCTGCATACGGCCGTCTTTCTTGCGGACAACTCTCCAGACACGAGGAGCTTCTGCAGTGATAGCGAGGGTAGTGCCAGCGAGACCGGGTTGATCGGTGCCATTGGCAACAATGAATTCCGGGCCGCCGCCAAAGTCGAAAGCGTAGCGGTTCGTTCCCGCGGAAGTGACCTTCATCTGGTCGTGCATAGTGCTTTTTTCCGGGTTGAGCTTCCACTTGCCGACGAAGGAACCGTTAGCGGCGTGAAGCCTGGTGGTTGCAATGGCGACAACAAGCAGTACTAGAAAGAGCCGTTTCAGCATGGCGTTCTCCGTAGGTTCGATTGGGGAGCCCTGTTTGGAGAAGCTGCATGCACTTCGATGGCCGATGAATCTCGCAGATCACGCAGAGATGATCTAGCGCAAGGAAAGACCTGAGTTAACCTGTAGTCGATGAATCGGGGCCTTCGTCGCAGCGAGCGACGGAATCGTTCGGAAACGAACAGCGTCGTCTAAAAGCGGACAGTTCGCATAATTAAAATTCTTCTCCTCCCTGGTCCCTTACCTGCAAATCCTCGCGGAACTTTCCATACGCATTACTCGTATTGTGTTCCCATAGAGAGCAATGTAAAGTGCTCCTATTGGTAAACCAGGGGAGGCGGGTGAATTCTACGAGCTGACCAAAGCCGGCCATCGCAAACTGAAACGTACTGCAGCCAGACGCAGGACATCGTCGCACGTTGTCTTGAGCCGCTTAATGATTGACGAGGTGCACTGATGCATAAAGTTCGCGCAATTTGGATTCAACTTCTTGGTCTCATGGGCTTGCGGCACAACAGCTCAGAATTCGACGCTGAACTCCGGTCGCATCTTGAGCTTGCAGCGGATGACGGTGTGCGGCGCGGCCTGCTGCCCGATGAAGCGCGACGCCGGGCCCTGGTTCAGTTGGGCGGCGCGGAGCAAACCCGCCAGACACTGCGCGATCGGGCCACACTGCCTTGGATCGAGAATCTGCTGCGCGACCTCCGGTTCAGTTTTCGCACGCTAGTCAAGAACTCCGCCACGACCACCGTCGCCGTTCTCTCCATCGGTCTCGGCATCGGTGCCAATGCCACCATCTTCGCCATGGTCAGCCGCTTCGTCTTGCGTCCCGCACCGGTAGGCGATCCCACCACTTTGTTGACGTTGCACACGATGCAACGAGGTCAGCCGTGCTGCAACGAGTTTCCTTATCCGGTCTACTCGGATGTGAGGGATCAGGCAAGATCGTTTGTCAGCGTTGCCGCTTACTATGAGCTTTTGCCGGCAACGGTGAGTGGCAGCAGCGAGCCGGAACGCGTATTTGGCCAGGCTGTCACCTGGAATTTTTTCAACGTGCTAGAGCTGCCAATGGTACTGGGCCGAGGCTTTACAAACGATGAGGAGAACACGAAAGCAGTAGTCATCGGTGCCGGACTCTGGCATCGCCAATTTGGTTCTGACCCAAATATCGTGGGCAAGGCAGTGACGCTATCTGGCCGTAGCTTCACCGTTGTCGGCGTTGCGCCTGCGTCGTTCCATAGCGTCGACCAAATACTCTATACGCAGTTCTGGGTACCGCTTGGTGTCCTGCCGCAAATGGCGACCAATGCACCGACTGAAACAACCCGCGAGCAGCATTGGCTTGCGGTCGTTGCGCGATTGCGGCCTGGTGTATCTCGGCGGGAGGCGGGTGCCGAACTCGATACTCTTTCGGGCAGGTTCGCTTCGAGCAACCCGGCAACAGACAAAGGAATTGGCTTCGTCTTTGAGCAAGCCGGTTCGTTGCCTCGGAGAGAGCGAACTCCTGTGCTGTTGTTCTTAACGGCGCTCTCAACTGTGGTGTTGCTGGTGCTTGCGATTGCCGCCGCAAACGTAGCTAATCTTCTCTTTGCCCAAACCGCTGGCCGCCAAAAAGAGATGGCCGTTCGCCTGGCGTTGGGCGCCACGCGCGGACGCCTGCGCAGGCAGGTGCTGCTCGAGTGCTTGTTGCTTGGCCTCGCGGGCGGATCACTTGGAGTAACCCTTTCGTTATGGGCAATGCGCGGACTTTCAACCTTCCATATTCCCGCCCCTGTTCCGCTTGATGTGAGCCTTGGTCTGGACTGGCGAGTTTTGGCCTATTGCTTCCTATTGAGCGTTGTATGCGGAATCCTGCTTGGAATTCCACCTGCGTGGGCGGCATCAAGGCCCATGCTTGCAAATGCATTGAAGGGGGAAGACGCTTTAGCACGGCCAGGTCGCAAAATATCTCTGCGCAATGTTCTTGTAGTCGGCCAGGTTGCCATCGCTCTTGTTCTGCTGTCAGTAACAGGACTCTTCCTTCGCAGCATGATGAGCGCATCAACCATCGACATTGGCTTCCATGAGAGGAACCTTCTGCTCGGGACGGTTGACCCTGCTGCGGACGGGTATACCCGGCAGCGCACACTCGCATTTCTTGTTGACTTGCGTCAGCGGGTTGCATCGTTGCCGGGAGTTGAGTCCGCTGTAGTCACTGATGTTGCCCCTCTCACTGGCGTCAACCGTACTGACCCGTTTCACGTTAGGGGAGAACCAGACTCAGATGCCACAAACGTAAACACGCAGCTGGTGATGGCCAGCCCCGGCTACTTTGACGCGATGGGAATACCATGGTTCGCCGGCCGGGATTTCACTGGGGAAACTTCCACGGGACCGCTGCTAGCCATCGTCAATCAAGCGTTTGCCGATCGTCTCTTTGGGGGGCACAATCCGATTGGCAAGCAGGTTACAGGCGGTGGGACATCCTTTGAGATTATTGGAGTCTGCGGCAACGTAAAGACGCGCACGCTGGGCGAAGAAACAAGCCCGGTCCTCTATCGCTCGCTGAGTCAGGCGAGCATTTTAGACCCGTCCGTTTTCGGATATACACTCCTGGTGAAAACAGCGGGCGACCCGATGGGACAGAGCGATGCGGTTCGTAAAACGGTGCGGTCCATTGATGGAACCATGGCTGTCTCCAATCTCCAATCTATGCAGGAACACATCCGCAGCGCATACTTCCTGCCGCGGTTAGCCGCCACGCTATTCGGAACCTTCGGCGCTATTGGTCTCGCACTCGCCGCTGTCGGACTCTTCGGCGTGATGAGCTACTCCGTCAGCCGCCGTACCCGCGAGATAGGCATACGAATGGCCCTGGGTGCGCAGCCTGGAACGGTGGAGCGGCTAATTCTTCGCCAGGGATTCGTGCTGACCCTCATCGCCTTAGTTCTGGGATGGCCGGCTGCCTGGCTGTTGGCTAAGCTTGCTTCGAGCTTTCTATACGGAATTGAACCGCACGACGAGCTCACCTTTGCTGTTGTGCCGGTGGTGCTCGGTTTGATTGCCCTCGCGGCTTGCTGGATTCCCGCAAAGCGCGCGGCCTCGATCGATCCGATGCGTACTTTGCGCACAGAGTGACGTGCCTCCAGGCTTCGCTATTCAGCAAGCAAAAACATGAGCCATTGAGCTGCCGCTCTGGAAGCGAGATTTGGGAAAGTTCTTAGGGGGTTAATCCGCTGACATCAATTCGACTGATCCCGTTCGATGCAGTTTGTCCCTCATTCCAGCTGTTTCGAGTTTGGGGTCCACTACAGGCTGTCGCTCGAATCATGACGATTCACCGCCGGCCGCATCCCTTTTGCAGACCGTGCAATTCAGCCGATGCCAGCCGAACTCCTTCATCGCTTCCTTCATGGCGATATAACCTTCATTCACCAGTTCGTCGTAGCGCGGTTTTGACACCTGCACGTTGCCTTCATTCAGCCGAATGTAGGCGTAAGCCTGTCGTCTGTTCTCGACCAGGCCGGCTAAGCGTGTGTACTCAGGGCACGTCATGCAGACCTCGTTATATCAGCTTGGCATGTCAAGCGCAGCGGGGCCTACTTACAAAGGCCGGTTGACTTTTACTTATCATGGACGTCCCGGAAAAACCTCCCAGGCTCTTCAGCAGCATAGTTTTGGCATGCTCAAGATCGGGGAGACGGACGACGATCTTCCGGCAGATAGGCGGGTTTCTTCGTTTGCGCATACGAGCGGCTCCATCGCCGCCGGCATGCATTGACCATGTGCCTGTCATTTGACCACCGCGTACATGGCGTCGACGAGCGCCACAGCAGGCGGTCCGAACCACGTGGCGAGCGCGTCAGCGAGCCCCGGCTGGATTAGGTCTCCCACCCAGGCCACATATCCGTCTGGCCGAACCAGGACAGCGGTGGGAGCAGCGACCGGCCCGATCGCGGGAAGGTCCCACGTACCAACGTATTTGGCGTCGATCAACTGAACCCGATCTGCCCATGGCGTGATGTCGAAGGCGTTGGGCTCACCGAGGTTGAGGAGCACCGGCCGGGCACAGTGGAGCAGGCTGAAGACCCGCAGCGGGCCGTTTTCGGTGACCAAGTCGAGATCGGGCATGCGGCGTCCGAGCAGCGGATGCCCCTCACCGAGGTCGTAATGAATGTCCAGACTGGACATCATCGCGGCGAATCGCCGGCGCGGCTCGTCCATGCCGAGGAGCTCGGCAATCGTGTCGCGGAGTGCCTTCGTCCGATCGTCATCGCGGCGAAGAACGATCGAGGCCATCGTGTTGCGCAACACGCGGGCGCCGATCGGGTGGCGCTCGGCGTGGTAGGTGTCGAGAAGGCTTTCCGGCGACGTGCCTTTGACCACCTGCGCCAGCTTCCATCCCAGGTTCACCGCATCCTGCACGCCGGTCTGGAGACCCTGGCCACCGTCGGGGGGATGCACATGCGCGGCGTCGCCCGCAATCAGCACGCGTCCCTTGCGGTAGGAGGCCGCCTGCCGCGCAGCATCGGTGAACCGGGAAATCGAGCTGGGAGAGTGGATGCCGTAATCGGTCCCGTAGACGTTGATGAGCGCTGCGCTGAGATCGCTGAGGGTGGGCTCGGTGGTCTGTCCGACGTGCTGTTCGGTCACGAGGACGCTGACCGGTCCGCGATCCGCGTAGGCTATCTCGCCGTTGCGGATCTCGTACTCCACCCGGCCGAGGGCATGGATGCCGAGGGCGTCGCGGCGGATGCCCCATTCCGGCGGTGTCTCGGCGAGCTCGGCCTCGGCGATCAGGTTGCTGGTGGTGGGATCCGATCCCGGGAACGCGATGCCGACGGCCTTGCGGACCAGGCTTCGTCCGCCGTCGCACCCGACGAGATATTGCGCCCGCAGCGAGCGGCCGTCGCTCAGTTCGACATCCACGCCGGTGTCGTCCTGGGCGAAACCCGTCACCTCCATGCCGCGATAAATCGGCACCTTGAGCTCGTTCACCCAGTCGGCGAGGATCCGCTCGATGTGGTTCTGCCGCAGCCCGAGAGTATAGGGGTGGCGGGTGGGAAAGCTGCTCAGATCGAAATGGACCCCGGCAAACCCGGTGGCCTTCGCCTTCTGCCCCTCGGCGAGGAACCGATCGGCAATGCCGCGCTGATCGAGAACCTCGATAGTGCGTGAATGCAGACCGCCGGCGCGCGACCCGACAAGGTTCTGACTGGTACGCCGCTCGACGATGGCAACGTCGACGCTCGCCAGCGCCAGCTCTCCCGCCAACATCAGACCTGTGGGACCGCCTCCTGCAATCACTACCGCATGCTCGGTCATCGTGCCTCCTATTTCCGTAGATTCTTTGCTTCAGCCGACGATGATGCGGTATGACCAGGGTCTTGCCGCAAGCCCCCAGGCGCGCGGTATTCTAGAAGTGGGAGGGAGAGGATACTCTCCTTTAGTTTTTCCGCTGCGGACGGACAATCACTTTACGAAGCAGCGGTGCGTCGTGGTGGCGAGCCTGGACGATCAGTGCCGATAGGTCAAAGATGCCTTGGCCCGGGGAGTGAAAGCATTCGAAAAAAATCATTTTCGGATTTGGGACTGCTATCCCACTCAAGCCAAAATACGGCTTGAATGGGGCACCCAACCTTCGTGGTTAGGTAGGAAGTGCAAAAAGCTGGATTGTGTACGACCTGAAGGTCTTGCAATTGTTTCGCAGCCTAGCCCCCGTATTTCTACTGCGCTGACGTCATCGTAAGCACGAAGGTCTGCGTATGCGTAGGCGTCGACGCACCAGATGCAGTGACCGTCACGTTATAAGTGCTCGACTGCTGCTGTGGCGAGCTCTTAAACGAAGTTCCGCAACCTGCCAGGGCAAGCAGGCAAACGAAAAGGGATATTATCCTGCGTGATCTCTTCCCAGGAAACCCAAAGAAAAACAACGGAATCGGAGAAACCACCGCCAGAATAAGCCCCGACGGAGAGCCGATCCACTGGCTGCTGCTGGTAGCACTGATGGTCATCTTTGTGTTCTCAGGTGCGCTCCCTGATAGCGTCGAGGGCGCAAAGCTGCAGCCCCATCCGCTGGGCAGGCCGGAGCACGCGAAGGACAACGAAGCACTGAATCCGTTTTCCGGAGCAACCGAAACCGTCAAGGATCCGGGCGTGCCCTGCGTCATGGCAAGAGTGCTGCTCGAAAGCGTAAGTCCGTAATCGGCAGCAGCTGTAGGAGGAGGAGGCGCCGCCGCTGCGGTGATAGTTACCGAAACTGTTTTCGAAGTGGATGGCGAATTGGTTTTGTCTCCGCTGTAAACCGCGCTCAGCGCATGGGTTCCAACACTGAACGTACTTACAGCAATCGTTCCACTGCCTGCAGCCAGGGGCGAGGACCCGATCGCGTTGCTGCCATCCTGAAACGTAACCGTTCCGGTCCCAGAAGTTGGTGCAACGCTTGCACTGAGAGTAATGGTTTGCCCCGAGACGGCTGTTGCCGGGGTCGCAGTAAGCGTAACCGTTGTTGCCTGCAGCGCGGCGGCATTCACCTGCACAGACACGGGATTTGAGGTGGACGCTCCGTCCGTGCTGTCCCCTGCGTAGGACGCAGTGATGCTATGGGTTCCAGCAGCCAGCGATGCAATCGTGAACGAAGCCGCTCCATTTGCCAGGGCCGAGGTTCCCAGTGACGCAGCGCCGTCCAGCAAGGTCATATTTCCCGTGGGTGTTGACCCTGCTGCGGCGGTAACCGTAACACTAAAGGTGACACTCTGGCCGACGGTGATTTGTGTGGCCGACGCAGAGAGACTGCTGGTTGTGGCAGTGACCGCGGCGGCGTTGGGTTGCACAACAAACAAGACGGCCGAGTAGCCGGGAAAGCTGTAGCTGACAGAGCCGCTGGTGATTGCCGCGTCAGAAACGTGAACGATCGACGTAAGAGTCGCCTGGGAGTACGTGTAGACCTGGGCGGTTGACCCCAGGTTCAGGTTAGCGATGGCGATTGTGCTGCTGAGCGCGCCGGTCGTCTTGTTAATGACCAGAATGGTCACTGCATTGTCGCTTGACCTCTGCGCGGCGTAGATAGAGAGTTGCCCCGGGTTCGTGCTGGTCGCGCTGATCGAAGTGTCGCCGAACTGGCTCCCGTTACCGTCATAGTTTCTGAACATGCGAAACGCGTACGCGATCGGATCGGTAGGCGCCGGTGCGCTCCACATATTTGCAAAGTCGAGCGGCTGCTGGCCAAAAATTCCCAGCACGTCCATTTCCGCGATGGCATCGACGATGGACTTCTGTCCGCTGTCGATGCTGTATTCAGAGAGCGACAACAAAGTGCCGGGATAGTACGTGCTGATCCAGCCGCGGAAGCGGGGAATCAACTGCATGGGGCCGTTGAACTCATACTGCTCTACCCAGGTGCCTCCGTTATACGTGGGATCCCAAAGTGTGCGCGTCGAGGCAAGCTGTGCCGCCGGCGTCGACACGTCGAAGTAATAGTGCTCATCGAAGTAATCCAGGATGCGTTGCCCGTTTGCTTTGTCATATGCGGCCATCTGTTGCAGGTAGTATTGGCCGGCGAAGAGGCCGCCCTGCTGGCTGGTATTGCCGATCCAACCGCCCAGCGTGAAATCGGATGGTCCCAACACCAGGGCGCTGCTGTCAGCCTGTTTCACCGCGGCCGCGTACTGCTCGCCAAGTTGTGTGATGGTTGGATAAGTCGCGCCATTCGGCATCACATCGCGGTGTGTATTCGACCATCCATAGGGCTCGTTGTCCAGCTGGTAGAACTTCACACCTCCGTTGGCAGCGGTGCCAAAGGTGCTCACCAGGTGCTGTACCCACTGCACTTGTAGTCCAGTGGTGTTATCAATGTGGTTGGCATAGATATTGTTGTCGATCAACTGCGTTCCATTGGTAGCGATACTGTTGCCGCAGTTGTCTCCGTTCGGGTGCACGTAGGGATTCGTAGACTGTTGCGCTCCATAAACGGATACGGGAAAGCTGCAGTTCCATGCCGCCATTTTGTTGACGTACGGGATGATTGGGATGGTGATCAGGGCATTTGCCGGTTTGTAGGTGTTGACCATCAGGTCAGGCCCGGCGCCCGGTACTGGCGTAGTTTCCCCATTACCGCCCATGAAGTACCAATCGAAACCTGAGTTGCTCGAATCCACAAGCCAGTTATAGCGAGTTGTGCCGTCGCCTCCCCAGCGGATATTGGGTACCTGGATCTCTTTGGCGAAGGTTGCATCGAGCCCATAGTTGGCTATCCCATAGATGTTCGGGCTTATGGGATGGTGGGATGCAGCCGCATCCACGGTGAGTGTGGGTGCTCCCCCGGATTGAGCAATTGCCGCGTGACCGCAAACGGCGGCCGACATCACCAGGAGCAAAGCCTTTGCCTGTCCGCGATCGAATCGCATGCCCGGCCTCGCAGTCTCACTGCTCGGGCAGGGTACCGTTAATGCAGTTACTTGATCCAGTTACTGATGGGGGACAGGGGGCCGCTGCTATTTCCCGGCACCCCCGTAAACCGGCGACTCGACCTGCTTAAATCCCGCCGGCACCAGGAAGGCAGTGGACGGAACTTCTGCCTGCGAGAAGTTTGATTTCTGGGTTGTCGTGGTCATCAAGACAGCGCTGTTTGTAGGCTGGGTTCCATTTGCTGCCGGAGTTGTCGCCGTAGCCGCAGCTGGATCCGCCGGTGGGGGCGTGGCCGCCTTCTTCCTGTGGAAGGCGCCCAGCGCGGAGCTGCCCAGCGCATTCCCGAACACTCCTAACCTGCTGGATTCTCCCGCGGCTGTCTGTGCAGCCGTATCGGTCGCTACCTGGCCTGCAACGGCGCCCGACCCATTACCAGAGGCGGGCGGCGGGGCCGTCTGCCCCGCATTCTGCGCAGGCGTGACTCCTGGCCCGCTTCCGGCCCCGCCCATACTTGTCACTTCCATCACGCGGGTGCCTTTCAGCTTCGCCATCTCCTTCCCCATCTGCGCCATGGCTTCTGCAGAGCCCGGCTGACCGCCGAAGAGTTGCGCCATGCCCGCATTCTGGGTCATTTGCGATTTGAACGCTGACAGATCCACCCCGGCCATCAACTTTTGACCCATCCGCATATCGAAGTCCTGGATCTCCTTCACCTCCGGCGGGTCAGGAGCGATCCACGTGTCGGTCGTGATCACGTAGGTAATGCTGTTTACCGCTTCCGTGGGTGGCGCATTGGGGTCGGTAATATGCATCTGCATCGTCACCACCTGTTCTTGGGCGGTTAGCCCGTTGACTTCTTTGCTCACGCCAGTGTTCTTTGCCGAGACCTCAAAGCTGGTTTTCAAATCGGTCTTTGGCTGTTGCGCCGCCTGCTGGGCTTGCGCCTGCTTCACCTGCTCCTGGGCTTGCTCCATCTGCTTGGGCATGTTTGCTATCGCCTGCCGCATTTGGGCGAAAGTCGTTACCGTATAGGTCTTGTGGATGTTGTCGATGTGGGTAATGGTCTCGCGATCCAGGTCGGTGATCTCGGTCGAGTCTTTACCTACCACAGCCTTCTGGTTGCCGTGCACCATGGTGGTGGTGGTCATGGGCGCAAACATGTTGCTCATCGATTTGCTGAGAAAGCTAACCGATTTGAGCGAGTCCACCATGCTTCCGCCAGTCAGCTGCGTAGTCTCCTGATAGCTTGCATCGGCAAACATAAACCGGCTACACAACAGGATGACTCCCAGGGCTGCTACCTTGCGAATATTCATCTTTGCCTCCCTAATTCGTTCTCAAAAGAAGTCTGCTCATACTGTGTCGCAGGCCGGTCGACCGTTACATCCTGCGGGCGCGCACTGCCATTGTTTTCCTGGTTTCGATCCGCTTTGGATTGCATTCTTCGTCGCGCAGCGGGAGCGCCGGGGGATACGGAACCGCCCGAAAGCTAGGTCCTTCGGGCCTCTCGTGTAATTCGACAGATAGGCAGGGCTGCCAAAACGGGTCATGGTCGTGACTCTTACTGGCCCGGGGGTCGCCGAAAAGCAATGCGTTGATTGCACAAGTAGCTTACCCGAGAAAAAGCGCATTGCAAGCCCATGAATGTAGCGAATTTTCACATCGCTACAATCATGGGCTTGCGCTTTTGGTCACTGCGGAGGGGAAACTGAAGTAACCATCAGAGCATCGCGAACCGGGGCGATGCTGCCGGGTTAACGCAATGGGCGGTCCAGCTCTAGTAAATGACCTTCAAACCAAACTGGATGATGCGTGGTTCAAAGGTGCTGGTGATGCTGCCGCCGCTGGTGGGCGCACCGCCAAGCGTGCCGCCAAGGCCGCTCGCCGGCAGATATAGGTTGGTGTGGTTAAAGGCGTTATACATTTCTGTCCGGAACTGAACCTTGAGACCCTCCAGAGGAGTGTCGAAATTCTTGTTCAGCGCAAAATCCGTAGTGTAATACGCAGGTGTTCTGCCTGGGTTGCGGCTTTCGTTGCCGAAGGGGCTCAGCAGGGCGCCGCCGGCACTCTTGGTGGCGGGTAGGGTCAGCGCATCGTAGTTGACGTATTGAATGTACCCGCTGGAGAGTTTAACCCTCTCGGTGAGAGGAACCCCGGGGATACGGTTGGGACGGTACTCGTTTGCTCCGCGATAAGTAGCTGCGATCTGGGGCGAGACCGAGTTGGCGGAATTGGGTGTGTAGGTCAGATTGAACGGAGTACCTGCTTGCATGGTATTGATCCCGCTGAGCTGCCATCCACCCACGACCGCGTTCACCAGGGAATTACCTTGCCCAACCCAATGCTTTCCTCGTCCCACCGGGAGGTCATAAACCAGGCTTAAGACATCGGCGATGGGTAGGTTGTAGTCAGACTGCGCGTAGTCGGCAGCAATATTATTCCCGTCCTGGGGAGAAGGAGTGTTGCCCTCGAGCGATGCGCTGGCGTTGTCAAGCGAATGCGACCAGGTAAACGAATTCAAAAGGGTCAAACCGGCTACCGAGCGCTGTTCATAGCGAACTTGCAGCGCTTGATATTGCGACCAGAACTCATTCACGCCAGCCGTAATATCGCTCGGCCACGCGCTGTAGGGCCGGTTAAATCCGGCGGCCGGGTTGATCTGGTTGGCATTCAGAAAGCCCTGCAGCTTAACTCCGTGATTGCCCACGAAGGCGATGTCCAGCACGCTATTTTTGGCCAGTTGGTTCTGCACGCTGAGAAAGAAATCCTGCACGTAGCTATCCCTGGTGTTCTTGGGAATGTAGGTAATGTTGTCGGTCGCCGGGTTGAAAGTGGTTGCCAGACCTTCGGGGAAGCCTTGATCTACGGTGCGATATCCTGCTGTCCCGGGGTTAGGTTGGGTTACGGAGACGAACAGCGCGTTGGGCGCATTGATGGCCAGGATATCGCCCGAGCCCGCACGCGTGTAATGCACATAGCTGATACCGTAACCGCCGCGGACAACAATCCGCGGAGTGGCCGCATAGGCAAAGCCAAAGCGTGGACCGAAGTCGGCAAAATCCGGATTGACTAACGTCTTACCGTAAACTCCACCCGCCGAAACAGGAGTCACGCTGCTGCTGGCCTGATAGCCCGGAGTAATCGTGAGAACGGTTTGCGAAACTGGATCGAAATTAGAAAGCAGGTTGTGCTGTTCCGAATAGGGTGAACCGTACTCCCATCGCAGGCCCAGATTTAATGTCAGATTCGGCAAAACCTTCCAGTCATCCTGGGCGTACGCGCTGTCGAGGGTTTGGCGCAGATGAGCAACGAACAGGTTGGCCAGTGAGTAATTATTGGTCGTGCCAAAGAGAAAGTCGGCCCAATAGTTATCAGCGACAGCGGCGCTGGTGGCTGTGCAACTGGGATTAACCGGAACCTTGACTCCGTCGACGGTGGTACTGGGGCAAAGGCTATAACCGCCCGAGTAGCTGAAGGAACCGTAAAGCGGGTTGTTGTCATTAACGGCCATCCAGATGTGCTCGTACTCATAGCCAAACTTCAGTGAATGCTTTCCCTTGACCCAGGTGAAGTTTACCTTCGGATCAAGCAGGGACGGGTTCTGCCACTGAGGATTGGTGCTCTGGCGCCCAAATGCGGTGAAGTTGGAGATGCTGGTGGAGGGCAGGCCGCCCGAGACCGTGGGATTGGTTGGCAGTCCAGGGATGGTAATTGCGTTGTCGCCGATGGAAAGGGAATACTTACCGGCCTTGGTCTTGGAGAGGCCAATGCGGGCATCAATGACCTTATTCGCTCCCCAAAGATGAGTGTAGCCAAGCGCCACCTGCTGATCGAGGACGCGGATGGTGCCGTTCGTCTGCCCGTCGAGCGGCAGCAAGATCGCGGGATAGTTGACCCCGGTCTCCTTGCGGTCGCTGATGCGGACAAACCAGGAATTGCTCGCGTTCTGCTGATAATCCAGGCGGAGATCGCCCTTATCGGAGTCATCGGTGAACGGGACCAGCGTGGAGTAGTCGTTCGTCGCCAGGCCAGTCGAAGCCAGACCGGCGGTGGGCAGCCCTGGGATTTGCTTGAAGAAGCCGATAATCTGCTGCGAGATGGGATTAATGGCGCTCGCTGGTATCGGGGTGTGGGCTGGGTAAACTACACCCGTAATTGGATCCTCAACGGGTACCACGAGATTGCCGTTCAGTTCATTCTGGGTCGGAAGCGTCAAGACGTTCAGTGGCTTCAGCGTCTGACGGAAACCTTCGTAGTCGACAAAGTAGAAGAGCTTGTCTTTGATGATGGGGCCGCCGAAGTTCACGCCAAACTGGTTGCGATTGAACGTAGGCTTCTGGAAGGGAACGACATTTCCGGTGTTCCCGACCAGGTTCGGTTTGAAGTAGCCGGCGGCATTCAAATCCGTATTTCGGATGAACTCATAAAGGGTGGCGTGCAATCGGTTCGTTCCGCTCTCAGAAGCGACGTTAATCGTGGCGCCGGAGGAGCGGCCGTATTCGGCGCTCTCGTTGTTGGTCACTACATCCCATTGGGCAACTGAGTCCGGAGGAATCGCTATGATTTGGTTGTCAAATCCCTGGTTGCTCTCGCCGTAGGCGTTGTTATCCATTCCGTCCAGTAGAAAGTTGTTGAACATGCTGCGCTGGCCGTTCACGTTGTAGGCGCCCTGGCGCACCAGGCTGTTGATCGAGCTGGTCGTGGCGGCCGTCGGGGCTTCCCGCGAGCCTGTAACCAGGGCCAGCAGGTCGGAGTAGTTCCGGCTAACCAGGGGCAGGGCTTCGGTCTGATACTGGGTGATCGTCTGCCCCCGCTGGCTCGAGTCCGTCTCCAGTTCCAACGCCACGTCGCTTACTTCGACGGAGGTCTGCGCCTGGCCAACTTTCAGTTCCAGATCGATGCGCTGCCGGCTGCCAACCGAAATGGTGATGTTCTGGGCCACAGCTTCGGCGTAGTTCGTCGCTTTGGCCGAGATGGTATAGACACCGATATGCAGCGAGGGCACCTCGTAGTCGCCGCTGCCGTTGCTGGTCGCCGACGTAACGATGTCGGTGGCGTTATTGGTTACCGTAATGCTTGCGCCCGACACCGCTGCGCCACTCTGGTCACGAATCGTTCCCACCAGGCTTCCGACATCAAATTGGGCCTGCGCAACGCAGCCCATAAAAAACAGCGACACGGCCAAGGAAAGAGTGCGAAAAGCTCGTCTGGTTATGATGTTCATCACCCATCACCATAGGAAGATCCGGGGAAAGGATGGTTAAAGGAATGCGAATGTCAGATGAATAGGAACGATGGATGAAAGACTTACGCGGTCGTGAAACTTTTATCAGAACCTACCCGTCCGTGCGCGCCACAGCGCTCCTTCGACGGGATCGACCACTGTACCCGGTGCTTGAGCGGTGGGGAATTCGCGCTGCACCGCTGCCATCAGAGCATCACGAACTGGGGCGACATTTTCGAGTATGCTTCCGGTAAACGCAATGGGCGGTGTCCACTCGTGCTCCTTCGAGGCCAGCCGCAGCCGGCGAATCACCAGCCGCACCAGGTACGCAAGCTCTTCCCCTTGCTGGCGCAGGACCTCTAGCGCGATCTCGTCCTTCAGCTCCGCGCAACCCACGACCACTTCGGTGAGCTTGGAGAAATCGGGCGCCGAAAGGCTATTCGCGTATTCGACCAGGCTCCCCAACGAAGACAATTTCCAGAACTCCATCACCGCCGGTAACAGTAGCGTTTGTCGTCCCTCATCCTTCGCCAGGAAGATAGCGCGCAAGCTCTCCACGCCGATCCTGTATCCGGAACCCTGGTCCGCCAGGGCAGGGCCCCATCCGCCCGCAGTGATCACTAGCCCGCCGTTGCTGCGGCCCAAAACATTCGATCCCGTACCAGCCATGGCGAGCACGCCGGCGCCCCCGGGAAAGGCGGCTTCGAGAGCGATCTCCACGTCACTCAGGATGAGCAATCCGCCGCCAACTCTCGCACCAAACGATGCTTGCAACCAATCTCTCACCAGCGGAACGCTCTCCCCCGCCGTCCCTATGCAGGTCCGCGTAATCGATGCCATGGAGATGCCTGTTTGTGCGGAGAGTTGCGTCAGAGCCGACTCCAGATTCTGGCTTGCGGTCGCCGCATTCACCCGCATGCGCTTGATTGTCCCTGTGCGCACTCTGGCCAATTCGCGGGTCTCGTCGGCGAGGACGTAGTCTGTCTTCGTTCCCCCGGCATCCAAAGCGAGAAAGAAACTCATGGGATCGGATCAAAAAATCTACGCCGCTTCAAAGTAGGCCTCAATCTCTTCCAGAGTCTTACCCTTCGTCTCCGGTAGAAAGAAGGCCACCGTAGACAAGTAGATGACGGTGAAACCGCAGAACAGGAAGAACATCATGGAATATCCATACTTACCGACAACGGGTAAGAAAATGGCGGCCAGTGTAGTTGAGACCATCTGGTTGATCACCAGGGCAATGCTCATGCCATTTGAGCGGATGCGCGTGGGCATCAGCTCCGACAGCGCGAGCCATACGCAAACCCCCGGGCCCAGGGCATAGAATGCGACAAAACCGTACAAGCCAAGCGCCACCAGCCAGCCATGCATCGCGTCGGGCACGGGGCCGATATAGGCATGCTCAATGGTGAGTGGAGCCCTGCGTGCCGCATTCAGGTCGGCGAACGGGTTGCGGAAAAATGCTTCCACCGTGCTCGAAGGAAGGCTGCTCTGCCGGTTGATGGCCACCGGCGCTTCGCCTGCATCGCCGGATCGCATGGCCGTGGTGGCCGCGGTAAATCCACCATAGGAGTAGATCACCGTCATCGACAGGCGGTCGACCTGGAAGCCGCTGCGCGCGAGAGCGCTTGCCGGCAAAAGCCGCTGCGCATCCGCTTGATCAAAGTGGAGCAGCAGATTCTGCTGCGGCCCGACCACGGACTGGATGGCGCCGCGGACGTCCACTCTATTCTTTTCCGTGCGCAGAAACAGGGTGCCCACAAAAAGCAGGCACACGATGATGCCAGACGTTCCCAGAATAAACAAAAACTTGCGCCCCTTCCGGTCGACCAGTGTCATACCGACAATGGTCATGAGGAAGTTCATGAGTGTGAACAACACATATCCCCAGTGCGCGTACAAGTCAGACAAACCGCTCTGCAACAAGATGTCGGTGTTGTACCCGATAATCGAGTTGATGCCCGTCGCCGTATTGCAGAAAAGAATGACGCATGCAAGAAGGAAGGGGAGCACATATTTACGCCGTAGCAGAGAATCCTTGATCCCGCTTTTAGCAAATGAGCTGCTCTTTGCGGAGCGTGACGTCTGCTCCATCTCTTCCAGTTCGAGCGTAGCCTGCTCCGTACTCCGTGATCGAAGCAATGCGCCCAAGGCGAGCTGCTTGCGCCCTCGCCTGAACAGCCACCGCGGCGACTCCGCAACAAACAAACTGCCCGCCACAAACAGAATGCCCGGCGGCATCGACATCCAGAAGATGCGCCGCCATGCCTGGTCTTTCACTCCAAGCAGCGCCGCCGGGGAGACCGACGCGGCAATCGCCGCCACGCGATAGCTGTAATAGATTCCAATGACTGCCGCGGAGAAAACGCCCAGGGTCAATAGCCACTGGAAAGCTCCTGTGCCTTTCCCCCTATCCTGCGCTGAAAGGCACTCCGCCAGGTAGAGCGGCACAACGATGCCCACCAGTCCTCCGCTGACGCCTTGCAGAAGGCGGCCCAGGAAGAGCGGGCCGAACCCATGAGAGAGCGCAATGACCGGAATACTCAGAACAAAGATCGTTCCGCTGATCACCATCAGCGGCTTGCGTCCCAGCCAGTCCGCGAGCAGGCCGGCGAACAGCGTAGAGATAACGCTGCCCAGCAACACCGCTGCGACAATGATGGAGAGCTGGCTGGCGTTTAGTCCTGAAGTCGCCTCGAGGTAAGGGAGGGCGCCGCCGATGATGCCCACGTCCACCCCGTAAAGCAAGCCGCCCAGCCCTGCAACCAGAAGAAGCAGGCGGTTATAGGTATTCCTTTGATTCACATCGGCAGAGCTTGGCATCGGGGCGGCCGCGCGGGATAGATTGAACTCCAAACATGTAGAGTAACCCGCGGAGCCGCTCGCGATCGCTGGAAAAGGAAATCCTGCACGCGGATATCAGATGATGGAAGCGGAAGCTACGGTAGTCTGCGTTTTTCTTGCATGAGTGCTTGTTTCGCGGCCATGTCGCTGGCGATGCCAAAGACCATTAGTTCGAGCGGTTCGCTGCCCGTGCTGGCAAACGACTGCTTCTCGTTCAGCCGTACCGGGATGGCGTCGCCACTGTGGATCTGGGCCGTCTCCGAGCCGATGGTCACGCTGCCGTCGCCTGCCATTACGTAGTAGATCTCGGTCATGTTTGGCTTGGCCACTGGACCAATGGTGGTTCCCGGGGGCATAAGCAGGTGATCGACATACGACCATGTGGTGTAAAAGACAGTCGGATCGAGCGCCCGGCGGTATTGCACCGTACCGGTACCGCCATCCATGTGCTCCACCGGTTTCAGCAGCGATCGATCCAGATGCATGGTGATGAAGGGGGGGATCGGGTCAAGCGGGGCGCCCACGCGTCCATCTTCGAGATTGAAGGCATCGTAGACGCCCTTCATCGTGCCCACGTTGAAATTGATCCACTCCACGGGCTTATCGCTGGCGTTGTAGATGGCGTGCGAGTGGCCCAGGCGTGCCGGAGCGCCTGCGGGCCCTTTCAGCACAGACGTGCGTTCATCGATCGTAAACTGGGCTTCGCCGTCGAGGATGATGAACATCTCTTCGCACTGGTTGTGGAAGTGGGCGCCGATGCCGCTCTTGGGCTCAATCACCCCGCGATGCATGAAAAACAGGTTGCTCTCGAGCGTCTTCGCATCGAACAGCGGCCTGTAGTCCAGCGCGCCCGGGCCATCATGCACCGCCTTCATGTTGCGATACTTTGCCGGGTCGGCGCGGGCGATTCGTTGCTCCAGCGGGCGAGAGGGCGTGGTTTGAGCAAGCGATAAACCAGATGCCAGCAAAGACAGAACAGCGAGAACTTTCATCATGGACGTTTTCCTGGTTCCAACTCGACCACCGGCGGCCGCAATCCCAGGCGCGCCAGCACGATGTAGATCACGAAGCCGCAAGCGAAGGCATAAAGCGCCGATGGATTGTCGGCTTTGACCAAAGCTGCCGGAAGTCCGGGAATATGTTCCGGCATGCCGACCAGGAAGCCGATGATCCAGGCGATATAGCCCGCCCAATTGATACCCCGCCGCGGCCCCGACCAACGCCTGCCGGCGAGCAGGTAATCCGCCACCATGGCGCCGCATATCGGGCCAAACGAAGCCGCGATCAGGCTGAAGAATCCCACCAGGTTATCGGCTACGCCGCTGATGGCCAGAACGGCGCTTAAGGTCACGCCGGCCAGCGTCGATACCGTGCGCGAAACCTTAGGCAGCATGGTGCTGAAGCTGTTCGCTGCGATAAACGCTGAAAAGCAGGTGGGCACCAGACAGGCCGCGGCAAACAGAAAGAACATCACCGGCGCCAGCGCTCCCACGCTGCCGATCGCGGCGGTGTAATCGTAGTTGGCCGCCCCGGCATTCCTTCCCAGGTAACCGGCCACGGAAAGAATCTCAATCCCTCCGGCAATGACGGCGCCCGCGGCAATACCGGTCAATCCTCCCAGAACAATGTCCTTCCGATCGCGATTATTCATGCCGAAATCGGTGCCCGCTGCTCCCGCGGTAGCAAAGAATCCGATGGTGATGATCAGCGCATTCAGAAAACCTGTCACAGGTTCGTTATGCGCAGGCTGGTAATGGGGGATACCGCTCCGATTAGCCCAGAGCACGATCAGCATCATCAGGAACGGGACCCAATTCAGGTACTTGGCGACTTGGCCAACGTAATGGATCCCCTTGATCGCCACCCATCCAAGGCTGTAGAGCCACACCAGCGCAATCACGCTGTAGAGCGTCCGCGATGTCAGCCCCAGGCCCTTCATGATGAAGCTGGTGGCAATCGCGGCATCCACCGCGACCCAGCCGACCTGCAAGAGCCCCATCAATATTCCGGGAATCAGAAATCCGCCGGTGGTCCCAAAAGTCGAAGTGCCCACCACGTACAGCGTGCGGCCGGTCTGCATGCCCAGCATCGCCGGCACATAGTAGTAGAGCCCAAAACAAAGCAGCCCAGCGACCACCAGCCCCCACAGCACAACCGTAGGGCTGGCAAAGCCAATCGTCGGCCCCGCCAGCTTCAGGTAGTAGCCAACAAAAAGAAAAATGCCGAAGTAGCTGGGGAAGGTGCTTTTGTACCAGGGCACCCTGGCGGTGAGCGGTACGGGAACCGATGCGCTTACATATTCAGGAACGTTTCGTTCCATAGGGCTCCTAATTGCGTTTCTTCCGTTCTCTGCGGGCTCTTAAAGCGCGGTGTAGTCGTTAACGGAATAATCCGCAAAATGCTCTTCCATCTGCGGCCACACTTCCTGGTGAAGATCCATGGCTACCCACTTCTTCTGCCAGGCATGTGACTCGAAGGCGATGCTTAGCCGCCACTGGTCGCCCTCATGGTTCGGGCGTAGCAGCTCTACACCGCGAAATCCTTCCTGGGGCAAAATGGCAGGACGAAAAATATCGGTGTAGGTCTTCTCCAAGGCCTGCTGCGCACCCGGCTTGACCCGCATATCAACGAACAGGACGAACATCATCACCTCACCATTTCAGCTTGAATACATCGATAGCCGTGCCACCCAGCACTTTGTCGTACACGTCGGGTGTCAACTCGAGCGCCTTGTATTTCGCGTACTCCACGGGAACGTTGCTGGGCAAATCTGCTCCCAACATAACCCGGTCCGGTCCAATGGTATCGATCATCCAGCGAATGTCTTCGCCGATGCACCATGAGGTTTCGAGATAAAGATTGCTGCATACAGTAGCAGCCACCTGGGCCTCGGCCGTGAAGACAGCGAAACCGGCATGAGCCAGAATGATCTTCAAGTCAGGATATTTGCGAGCTGCGGGAATGCACAATGCGGGCAATGCGAAGGGAATTCCGGGGCCCGTGTGGACCATCGCCGGAACCCCCAGTCTGTGCGCGGTGGCGAACACAAAGTCCCCATCTTCTGACAGAGGATTGACCCCATGGCCGATGGTATGCAGCTTGATCCCGACAAACTTCAGATCCTTGATGCAGCGTTCCATTTCGCGTTCATAAGCATCATGTTCCCGGTGCGGAGTCACGCTGGCTATGCCGAAGAAGCGTCCTGGATGTTTGGCGCACAGATTTGCGATTCGGTCGTGCGTCTTGGAAGCGATCGTTGCCCCTGGATAGGGCTGTATGATGGTCGCGTCCACCTTGCATTCATCCATGCGCCGGAGGATGTCTTCCTCGGTAGCGAGCAGGCCGAAAACGCAACATTCGCCCAGGTGGGCATGGGTATCGATCTTCTTGGTCATGAATCCTCTCGTGGATGCAGGCTTTGCCGGCAAAGCGGCCATTATAACGGACCATCAATGGGAATGCGGCATCGCGCCCAACTCGGTATCCAGCACGTTCTTCTGCGCCGAGATCCCGACGATCATCAGCTCCAGGTCGGCTGATCCGTTGTTTACGAAGGAGTGAGCTTCGTTGAAGCGAATGGGCACGCCATCTCCCTTATGGATGGCCGCGGTCTCGCCATTCACCTGCACCTGGCCATCGCCGTTGAGCACGTAATAAATCTCTTCCACGCCTTTATGGTAGTTCAGTCCTTCCGATGCTCCCGGAGGAATCAGCAGATGGTCCACGTACGCCCAGTTGGTCAGAAACACATCCGCATCCAGTGCGCGCCGGTATTGCACCGTGCCCTGGCCGCCGTGGTAGTTGGCCACCGGCTTTAGCAGCTTCTTATCCAGGTGCATGGTCATGAAGGTGGGGATGGCATCTTTGGGGGCGCCGACGCGGGCGTCGTCAAGATTGAAGGCATCGTAGTGACCCTTGATCAGAGCCACGTTGATATTCATAAACTCCACCGGCTTATCCGAGGGGTTGTAGATGGCGTGTGAGTGGCCCATCCGGCAGGGCGCCCCCACGGTTCCCTGCAGCACCGAGGTTCGACCGTCGATGGTGAACTCCGCCTGGCCATCGAAGACGATGAACATTTCTTCGGTCGTGTTGTGGAAGTGGGCTCCTACGCCACCGCCCGGCATGATTTCGCAGCGGTGCATGAAATTGAGGTTCACGTCCATGGCTGAAGGAGGAACCAGAAGCTCACAGGCCATATCGCCGGCGCTGTTGTGGGAGCGGCTGCGGTGGTACTTGCTGGGGTCGGTGTGGCCGATTCTAGCCGCCAACGGAGTTTGCGCCCACAAGGTGGACGCGCTAACAAGGGCAAAGGCACAAAGCATCAGGAGCGGGTACACGCGTCGCATCATATTCGTTTCCTCGCATGGATGTCAGCCGGGGCACATCCCAAGCCGCCCAAGGATATATTCCGAGGAAAGGAGCGTCAAGCCGAAATGCGGAATTACGATCCGCTTTACGGAAGATTGGTTTCGAAAAGCAGCAGCACGGCTGGCTGCCCTGTATGTAAGTTGGACGGGTACGCCGCTTCACATCAGGCGGTGTGTTTCCACTCAGCATCGTAGACACTGCAGGTCCCTCGGCTTCAGCTCGGGATGACAAGGTCAAGGGATAACGGACGCCCTGTAGATCTTCTATTGGGATGTGAAGAGAAAAGCAAATCCCTCGGGCTTCGTCGCAACATGGAGTGACGGCTGCATTGGCATCCACTATCCCACTCAAGCCACAGAACGGCTTGCCCCGGATTTCCTATACGCGGCACCACGCCACGGCCGCGAGTGCGGCTTTCCGTGAAGAAAGCCGCATGAAGTCCATCAACGCCAACAAACTTCATAGGAAATCCGGGGCATGGGGCACCCACCCTTTGTTGCGGTGATGGGAGAGCGGCTGTAGGGGGCCTTTACGCCTTCCCTAAATCCAGGGCCAGTTGTTCCGCGGTCGCACGTACCGCGGCGATGATTGATTCTTCATGAGCCGCGTCGCGCAACCGTGTCTTGGGCATGGAGGAGCTGATAGCCGCGGAGACCTGCCCGTTCGGCCCCAAAATGGGCGCGCAGAAGCAAATGCCGTCGTAAGCGCACTCCTCACGGTCAATCGCATATTTCTGCAGCCGTATTCCCTCATACTCCTGGCTTAATTCCTTGCGATCGGTGATGGTGTGCTTGGTGAATCGATAGGTCCCAAAGCTTCGCAACAGCCGTTCCCGTTGCTCCTGCGGTTGAAAAGCGGTGATCGCTTTACCCAGCGAACTGGCGTTAGGGGGCAGAATATGCCCGACAACATTGCTCATCCGGATCACGTGAGGGCTTTCGACCACGGCGATCACCTCCACCCGATTTTCGAATAACGCGGCCAGGGTAGAGGTCTCGGCGAGTTCGCGGCTCAACGCATCCAGGTAGGGCACACCGACCCGGTGCAGCTTGCCCAACCACTGGGTCGGGGTAACAGCGTGGATTCCCGGGGCAAGCATGTATTGGCCGCGCCCATCGACCGTCACGCAGCCCAGGGTTTCAAGGGTGCGCAGAATCCGGAATGCGGATGTTTTCGAAAGTTGGATCCGATGGGCGATCTCGTTCATCGACAGAGGCTTCAGCTCAGCCTGGAGGAATTCCAGCACCTCCAGCGCCTTGCCCACAGCGCGGGAGAAGTATTGATCTCCGCCGCGCGCCTCTTGGTTTCGGTCTTTACCAGTTTGGATGTCCCAGCCTTTGCCGGGCGAGCGGTCTTGGTTTTCAACATAAAAGCCCTAGCGACTTCATGATAACGGAACCGAGGCAAGGCCATGCAAGCTCGGGGGTAGCAGGGCAACCACGCGATGCGCAGATAATAGCGGAACTAGTACCGGCTTGTCGACATATCATGGCCATATTGTGAAACTTAATTCAAAAATGTTTGCGCATCGTTCATTCGCAGTGATATAGGTTTCAGCGCACGAATTTAGGAGGCTGGAGCTGTGTTCAAAAAACAGAGAACGCAGAATTTGATCTTGCTGGCGAAAACGCTATGCCTCATGGCGGCAATCTCGTTGGCTGTGCTCGCGGTGCCCGGCGCAGATCGCAACCGCCGAGTTGGCCGGCAACGTCCTCGACGCCTCCGGCGCGGCGGTGCCCAATGCGACCGTAACCGCCACCAACGTCGATACCGCCATCGCGCACACGACTGCCCAGCGGGAAGAGCGGAGAATATGTGCTTACCGCTCTTCCCCCGGGAACTACACCCTGACCGTCGGAAGCCCCGGCTTCGCAAGCTGGAACAGACCGGGGTGGATTCTCCAGATCAACCAGCAAGCCCGGGTAGATCTGACGCTGATGGTAGGTCAGGCGGCCGAAACAGTGAGCGTGACCGGACATCCACCGCTTCTGGAGGCAGAGTCTTCTTCGGTTGGCACCGTAGTGAACCAGCAACTGGTGAACCAATTGCCGCTGAACGGGCGCAACTTCGTCCAGTTGGCAACCCTCAGTCCCGGCGTGAACGGCGTGGGTGAATCCGCCTCCGGAACCATCATGGGCGGTACACGGCCGGATGACCGCCGCCCCGGCTCGGAGATCTTCTCCAACGGCAACCGCGAAGGCGACAACAATTTTCTCTATGACGGTGTCGATAACAACGAGCGCCTCACGCTATCTATCACGCTCCGTCCCGCAATGGATGCGGTGCGCGAATTCAAGATCCAGACCAACCTCTACAGCGCCGACGTCGGCCGTAACTTCGGCGCGGTGATTGACGTCATCTCCCAAATCGGGGACGAACCAGTTGCATGGCAGTCTCTTCGAGTTCCTGCGTAACTCGGATGTGG
>CAVQEO010000033.1:0-30615 GCA_963711525.1 uncultured Acidobacteriaceae bacterium
TTTCTAGGGCGTCATAGACACTGCCGGAATGCTTGTCAACAATGAGGCCAGGTCCTGCTGTATGTATTTGAACCGCACCCGCAGGTCGTAAAGCATCGCTTGCCGGTCGTCCAGATCTTCGATCGATTGCTTGATATCCTGCGATGGCAGACTAGTGACATGGTCGATCTTCTCTCGCCCTCTGGGCGAGTCAGGCGGCGAGATACGCCCCACCTTGATCCAGTTATGAATCAACCGCTCTTGCCGCGAGAGCCCGTCCTTGTCATCTGGCGGTATGGCATGCATGAACGTGATTACCACCGGCGGATACATATCGTTCGGGTCCGATGGGCGATCGAAGATCTCGCTAAGCATATTGCTCGGCGCCTCGAGCGTCCGCACCTCGCCTCGCCGGACCCGCAGCTCCCATAGCGACAAAGCAACGGTCGTGGTGCCTGCAACCAGGCCGGTCACCGACGAGGCAGTGTCATGTACCGTGAACCCCAGGGCGGAACTCGCGCTGCCCAAAGTCCCTCCGATCGCCAGGCTCAACAGATCAATCGAGTTCCGCCGGGTATTCCGGTGGCTGATCAGGTAGTTTTCGAGCTCCCGGGTATCGGCAATCTCGGAATCGATCTCTCCCGTAGCCGCCTCAATCTGCAAGGATGCTGCAGTAACCCGGATCAACACCTGTTGCTGCAGAACGGCAAGTTCCGCAGGGCTCGACCCAGGGGGCGAAGCCGTCAGCTCCTTGATGCGTGCGAACAGCGGCAGAATTCCGATGGCCTGTGCCGTTTGTTCAGCCGACAGCGGCAGATTCTTATCCACGGCCATCATGGGCTTCTGAGCGAAGGCGCTCGCTGCGAAGCAGAAGACCGCACTCAACGTCCAGCCAGCATTGCATAAGCCTCTGCCTGAGCTAAACATGGCTGTCCTAGGTGGAGCGAGGTGCGTGGCTCGCGCTTTGCTGCAGGAGTTTTGCGGTTAGGCCTGTCCATCCAGTTTGGTGACTGGCACCAACCCCGGCTCCCGTATCGCCGTCAAAATACTCGAAGAAAAGAATCAGGTTTTTCCAATGCGGGTCGCTTTGAAATTTCCCCATTCGCTGGTAAACAGGACGGTCGCCCGTCTCGTCGCACAGAAAGATACGGGTAAGCCTTCGCGAGAGCTCCGTGGCTACCTCGGCCAGCGTCATCATGGTGCCCGACCCGGTGGGACATTCCACCTTGAACGTGTCACCGTAGAAAAAGTGGAATTTCTGCAGTGACTCAATGATTAGATAATTGGTCGGAAACCACACCGGGCCGCGCCAATTTGAATTTCCCCCGAACAATCCGGATGTGGACTCCGCGGGTTCGTAATCCACCCTGTAATCCAAACCTCCCACGTGCTTGATGTACGGGGCATCGCGATGGGCTTGTGAAAGCGCGCGAATACCATACGGGGAAAGAAACTCATCTTCACTCAGCATAAGGCGCAGAATACCGCGCAGCTTCTCTTCGTCGACAATCGATAACAGCAAACGGTCATTCTGCCCTCCGTGCATGCGCGCGATGTTCGAGGTCAGGTCGGGGCGATTCATCACAAACCAGTTGAGTCGACGGGAGAAATCAGGCATACGGTCCAAATCTGCTGATTCCAAAGTCTCGACCGCGAATAACGGGATCAGGCCCACCATCGAACGAACCTTCATGCGCTCCCAATCCCCACTCTTCGCGTAGAGAACGTCATAAAAGAAACCTTCCTGGCTATCCCAAAGCCCTTTTCCATCCCCGCAGATATGGGTCATCGCGTGCGCTATATACAAGAAGTGTTCCCAGAATTTGCTGGCAACGTCTTCATAGGTGGTGTTGAACCGCGCTAATTCGCTGGCGATGGTGAGCATATTCAGTGTGTACATGGCCATCCAGCTGGTCCCGTCTGATTGCTCGATCAGTCCGGCGACCGGGAGCGGCGAGCTGCGATCGAAGACGCCGATGTTGTCCAGGCCAAGAAACCCCCCTTCAAAAACGTTCAAGCCGTCGGAGTCTTTCTGGTTGACCCACCAGGTAAAGTTCAGTAGCAGTTTGTGAAAGGCCGACTCCAGAAACCGGATGTCTCCCACGCCGCTGCGGCGCTCCTCGATGCGATACACACGCCATACGGCCCACGCATGTACCGGCGGGTTCACGTCCCCAAAAGCCCATTCGTAGGCCGGGAGTTGGCCGTTCGGATGCATGTACCACTCGCGCAACATCAGCGACAGTTGTTCCTTGGCGAAGTCCGCATCGACGATAGAAAGCGCAATGCAGTGAAAGGCCAGGTCCCAGGCGGCGAACCAGGGATACTCCCATTTGTCCGGCATGGAGAGAACATCTTCGTTATACAAATGACCCCACTTGCAGTTGCGGCCAGACAGGCGCTCAGGGGGCGGCGGCGGTTGATTCGGATCCCCGTCTAGCCACTCTTTGACCACGTAGTGATAGAACTGCTTGGACCATAGCAGACCGCCCAAAGACTGACGCATGACATTGCGTTCGTCTGCGCTGAGCGTCTGGGGAATGATGGACTCGTAGTACCCATCAGCTTCCGCGATCCGCCGGTCGAAGATTGAGTCGAAATCTGTGAAGGCATTCGCATGGCTCTGGCGTGACAGCCGCAACCGAAACACTGTCGACGCTCCGCCCTCCAGGGTTGCCTGATAGCGGGCGGATGCTTTACTTCCGCGGCGCTCTGGGTTTATCTCTTCGGTCGCTCCATGCACCACGGCATTATTGATTCCGTCCTTTGCGAAGAAGCGATTGGGGGCTCCGAAGAGGCGAGCAAAATTTGTCTCGTTTTCCGTGAACAGGACGTCGGGAGTGCCTTCGCAGTACAACTGGTAGCTGTCGAAGCCAGCCTTTGTGGCGAGCAGAGTTGTTTGCCCTCTGGCTTGCCTGGCGACGCTGATTTCAGGCCGGGCCTGCTCCCCCACCCACGACCAGGTATTACGAAACCAGAGCGTCGGCAGCACGTCGATCGTGGACGTATCGCTTCCGCGGTTGGTGATGGTAATGCGAATGGCGATATCGTCGATATCTTCTTTGGCGTACTCCACCTGCACGTCGAAATATCGGTTTTCCTCAAAAACTCCTGTATCGAGCAGCTCGAACTCCGGGTCGCGCCGGTTGCGCTTGCGGTTCTCCTCGACTAATTGGCTGTAAGGGAAAGCTCGCTGCGGATACTTGTACAGAAACTTCATATACGAGTGCGTAGGCGTGGAGTCGAGATAAAAGTAGTATTCCTTTACATCTTCGCCGTGATTGCCTTCGCTCCCCGTCAATCCGAAAAGACGCTCTTTCAGGATAGGATCCTTGCCGTTCCATAGCGCGATGGCGAAGCAAAGATGTTGATGGTTATCGCAAATGCCACCAAGCCCATCTTCGTTCCAGCGATACGCACGCGACCGCGCCTGATCGTGCGAAAACGAGTCCCACGCATTTCCGTACGCGCTGTAGTCTTCACGAACCGTGCCCCAGGCGCGTTCGCTCAAATAGGGGCCCCATCGCTTCCAATGCTTCTCACGTTTTCTGGATTGCTCCAGGCGTCTTTGTTCTGGATTTTTCTCGTTCATTGCGTAACTAGCTCCAGGACGTGACCGTCGGGGTCCTTGATCCAGGCCGCGTGCCCTGCCGGCAACTTGACCCAATGGGCGTCATCCTCTTTCAGGGGAGACGATTCAGATGCCAGCTCCAACGGCGTTTGCCAGGACGCAATATCGTCGGGGCGAGAATCGGCCGGGATCGAACGGCCAGATGCGGGAGTCAGGTAGTCGAGCAATTCAATTCCCATTCCGGAGTCGACACGGAGACTGGCGATGAGCACATGCGCATGGGACACGCCGCTCAGGTGTTCCTGTTCCGGGCCGTAATTATCGCTACGGCCGGTAACGTTGAAGTGAAGCTGGCCTCGATAGAAATCGATGCTTCGGCGGATGTCGGAGACCACGATTGCCGTGTGGTCAATACCCAAAAACAGCTTGCCGGAACGCGCCTGCCACTTTGCCTGCCCTTTTCCAGGAGGAAAGTAGATCAATTCAAGGTAGTGGCCGTCAGGGTCGCGAAAGTAAAACGCCTTGATGCCGCCTGCGTCTTTGTTCCACGCAGGCAGGGTCTGGGGTTCGTTGGAGACAAATCGCACACCTGCGGTGCGCACTCGGGAAAATGCCTGATCCATATTTGAGACGACGATGGCGATGTGTTGGAACCACCGGTCGTTCCCCCGCGAATCTGTGGGGTACGCTCGTCCGCGGGGCGACTTGTATTCGTTAAGATCGAGGCACTCATCCCCTAAGACAAGGTGAGCCGTCTGTGCCCGGGTCGTGGCCGGTATCCCAGGCTCCAGTCGCGCTATGGTCGAGCTGTCCGCAATCCCCTCCACATTGAAATCGAGCACGCCGGTGTAAAACGCAACCGACCGCTGCAGCGATGCAACGGAGATGCCGGGACAGCCCACATGCGACACGTAGACAGACGCCTCAGATCGCGCCGCGCTGAAAATGACCAGACCGGTCAGGAGTGCATATCCGAGCTGGCGTAGCGCGGTCATGCTTTCATCGCCTGGGGTTGAGCGTTGGCGGCGCGCATCCGTTCGAGGAGGTGGTCGCCGACGCGCAGCGAGTTGGCGACGATAGTCAGGGCCGGGTTCACTGCCCCACTCGAAGGGAAAAAGCTGCCGTCTACAACGTAAAGATTGTCGACGTCGTGCGCCTTGCAGTTGATGTCCAGGGCGCTGCTCAGAGGGTCGGTTCCGAAGCGGACCGTTCCGTTCTGATGAGCCACACCGGCAAGCGGAATCTGCTGCCCGATAAAGAGATTTCTGTCGAAGAGGCCCTGGTGGCAACCGGAACCATGAATATCGCAGGAAGTCTTCTTCATTACTATGGAAAGCTGGTGCTTCAAACGTTTATGCGCCTCGAGATTATTCGGCGTATAACTCAGCACGATTTCGTCTGCGGCGTTAATGGTTACGCGATTCTCAGGATCCGGAAGGTCTTCGGAGGTCAGCCAGAAATCAAGCGAATGGCGAGCCATCTCCTCCAGGCTCCATCCCGGAGCGATAGCAGGGGCGCCTCCGCGCAAAGTGTCCTTGTCCAGTTTGCCGACAAATGAAATGTGGCCCATCGGGAAATCCCAGGCGCTCGATGCGGAGTAGAAGTCGTTCACTGAAAGTGTCTTTTGAAATACGGTCGGATTGGGGCACAGCGAGAGCGCCATCACCACCGAGTTCGTGTGCCCCATATAATGCCGCCCCACGACACCGGAACGGTTCGCCAACCCGTTCGGATGATCGCTGCCGGCGGAGCGCAGCAACAGGGCGGCCGAATTGATCGCGCCGCAAGACACCACTACGATGTCCGCGGAGACTTCCAGGTTCTCTCCGTTGTGCTCGAACAGGACGCCGGTGACCTGCTTACCGGCGGAACCAGTTTTTAACTTCGTCACCTTGGCTCCGGTGAGCAAGGTAACGTTTGAGTATCTTTGCAAAGTCGGTTCGATGCACATCATCTCCGCGTCCGATTTGGCGTGGAGGAGGCACGGATATCCATCGCAGGTACTGCAGCGGATGCAGCGGCTGGTGCGCCGATGTTGCTCGTCCAGGCGAACTCCCAGCGGCGTGTGGAATGGGTGCAGGCCGGCCGCGGCGAAGTCGGCGCTCAATCTCTCCAGCCGCTCCTCATGCGAAATGGGAGGAAATGGATACGCCGGTCCGGGTGGATCTAAAGGGTCGACTCCGCGCTCTCCGCGTACTTCGAACAGTTGTTCAGCCTCGGTGTAATACGCCTCAAGATCGTTGTAGGAGATAGGCCACGCTGGTGAGACTCCGTCGTAGTGGTTGATCCGGCCGAAATCGGCTTCGCGCAAGCGGAACAACGCCGCCCCGAAGAATTTCGTATTGCCGCCAACGTTGTAGTTGGTGTGCGGATGAAGAGCTTCGCCGGCGTTTGTCCGCCATTCCTCTTGAGCTTGGTAGCGCCCTTGGAGATTAACTTCCAGCGAACTCCAGTTGGCTTTCTCGCGGGGAACATAGTCGCCCCGCTCCAGCATCAGGATCTCTAATCCGGAAGGGGCAAGCCGCTGGGCCAGGGTTGCTCCGCCTGCGCCGGTTCCGATGATGATTACGTCGAAGTGATGGTCCATAGCATTCCTTTGCTCAATCAATTAGGGGTTTGTGTAAGTTGTCGGAATCGGCAGCGAAAGGGGCACGGACTATGCAGGTCGTGGTAGATTTTGCCGCAGTACACCGTCTCCGAGCCCGACCACAGAACGTAGAGGCCTGCAGCAGCAAGCATGCCTAGAACAGGTGCTGAAAAGTAAAGCCAGATCGCCGTCCAGATGTGCGCCACGATAGCTGAAGAAAATGTGCGTGCGGGGTTTACGCTGAAGCCAGACACCTGTGAGAAGACGATGACGTAAAGCATCACCAGTGACCCCACCAGCAGCCACGTAAAAGATGCGAGTGCAACACGGTTTGAACTGATAAGGACCACCGTCATCATCAGCCATCCCATGAAAAACTCTGCCGCGAATGCGGCTGTGGTCCCATAAAATCCGGGAACGGTGACCACGTAACGGACAGAGGGTGCGGCCAGCCGCGATCCAATCAAAGCGTGCGCCAGCAGGACTCCGAGCGTTCCTCCGGCAAATTGCGCGGCCACGTAGAAAACCGTGTCCAGCCAATGCATTTTGCGCAAACAAAGGAAGGTGATGGAAACTGCTGGATTGAAATGCGCGCCCGATCGTCTTCCAAAGGGAGAACGTATGATGGCAATCGCGGTCAACCCCATCGTCAGGCCCATGAGGACCAGCCTGCTCATCGCCGATGGCAAATAACGCAGCACCGGCGAGCCTCTGTAGAACAACAGTGTTCCGGCAGAGCAGGCAACTATCATAAACAAGCCCAGTTCCAGGCCTTCCATCAGATATTCCGGCCAATGCAGGGTGATCGCATCGACAGGGCCGGCCGTTGAGTCCAGAGAGCGCACGTTGTAGGTCCCGCTGTGGTCTCTCCTGCTAGTCATTGGCTGGTCCTTTCAGATGATTGGCGATTCCTTTGCGCAAAAAAGCCGCGCAAGGCTTAGCCGCCGGTGGCGAATCCGGGATAGAGCGTCATACCGCCATCCACAAAGAGCGTCGTACCCGTCACGTAATCCGAGGCGTCTGAAGCGAGCCAAACAGCCGCCTTCGCGATGTCTTCGGGAACGCCTACCCGGTCGTAGGGAATCAGTGTCCGCAGCCCGGCCTCTGCTTCCGGTGTGTCCCAGGCCGTGCGGTTGATGGCTGTCTTGATCGCTCCTGGCCCTATCGCATTGACGCGAATCTTGTGTGGCGCCAGTTCCTGCGCGATGCTTTTCATAAACAGCATGACGCCGCCCTTTGAGGTCGCGTAGTTGCAGTGCCCGCCCCAGGGAATGACCTGGTGTACGGAACTCATGCAAATAATCTTTCCCGCGGCTACGGATCGCGACGGGTCAATGCCCCTGCGAAGAAACTCGCGCGCTGCCTCGCGCGCACACAGGAACTGCCCGGTGAGATTCACGTTCAGGACAAATTGCCAGTCGGCCAGGCTCATCTTGGTAAGCGCGGCATCGCGCTGCAGGCCGGCGTTGGCCACCAGAATGTCGACCGTGCCGTAACGGGAGATGACGTCATGGAACATCGCGACGACCTCATTCTCGCTGCTTACATCGGCGCTAAGGGCGATCGCATTGCCGCCCTTTGCTTTGATCTGCGCAGCTACTTCCTCGGCTGGCTTTGGCATGTTCGGATGATTGATCACCACAGTCGCGCCCGCTTCTGCGAGAGCAACCGCGACTGCGGCGCCGATCCCCGATCCTGCGCCGGTAACGATCGCGACCTGTCCTTCGAGCGGTGTATCCACTGGCACTTCCTCCTTGTAACTTTGGTTGGGCAACGCTGCTTTCAATCGGCTAGAAGGCGTCAAGCGGGGCGGTTCCGAAGTTTGCATGGAACCGCTCGCAATAGATCGAAACGGTATTCAGTTGCTGCAAATTTTCAGCGTTGGGAATTGGGTAGTCCTGGTCGCCCTGGTTGCCCTTCAGATCTCCGAGATCCACACTCGGAATACTGCCCAGGCTGAAATCTTTGGAAGCGCCGGCATTGTGGCCGTCGATCAGCAGGACGTGCAACGCCGGGCCATTCGACGTGGAGAAGTTGCTTAACCGCAGGATGCGGCTTCCGTCTGCCTCCTGGAACACCGTGGCCCGCCCGCTGGTCTTGTGTACCTCGCCGCTAAAGCGCCCGGTGAACAGCGGTTTCATTTGACCTGCGGTTTGTGCCGGAGCGGCCTCATCCACTCTCTTATTGATGAAAAGCTTTTCCGGCCGAAAGGCGTACCAGAGGCCAGCGAGCAAAAGAAAGCCGAGGATGCCGAAAAGAATGTACTTCGGCTTCACGCTCCGGGACATATCATTCATGATTTGCTCCTTTATTTCTCGAGTGGCGCGGTGCCGAAATTGGCGTTATAGCGTTCGCAAAAGATGGAGACCGCCTTGAACTTGGAAAGATCCGTACCGGCAGGGATTTCGTAGTTTTGATCACCCTCGTTGCCCTTGAGCTGCCCGAGTTCCACCCGCTCGACCTTCTTGTCGAGAAAGTTCTCGTTGTCCTCCGCATCCGATGCGGCGATCAAAATCACGTGCAGGTTGGGCCCATTGGAAGTTTCGAAATGGGTGAGCCGGAGGATTTCTCCGTTGGATGACTGATAAACGGTTGCTCGGCCGGAAGTTTTGTGGGCTGCGCCATGGAAGGTACCGGTTGCGACGATGTTTCCTGTTTGCGCCATGGCGGCGACCGTACTTAGACTAATGGCAATGGTTGTGATGGCTGCGCGGGTTACTTTCACGTGTTTTCCTCCAGGGATGAAGCGAGTCGAGCGCCTCTCAAATGTGATTTAGCTGAGGAAGGCGGCTCATGTTCAGTGTGCCGTCTTTAGCCTCAAAGCGCCCCGGCACTTCAAAGAGGCATACGCCTGTCGTTTTCTACAGGCTCAAACGCTTAACTTGTCTATGGAAAGCGGGTCACCACTCGAGACTATTCATTCGTGTGGGGGCGAAAACCCTCGCATCGATTACCAAACAAAAGTCGACTCGTGATGCATACAGTTACGACGACCGCAGTGATTTTGGACCGTTGTATGCCTGGGCATAATTCAGATCACATCGTCTTACTACAGCAGCATCTTCGAGTACAGCGATCTCGATCCTAGTCGGTCCTAAGGGACAGGTGGCGAGATCTGTTTGTCCACCACTTGCGGGCTGTTCCGCAAAGCTGGGCGGACGATATGCGGTCAATCTTTCGGGTTCTCATCGCGCGAACCGGGCGTTTGGACAGGACCCGGTTTACCGCTCGTCGTAAGCAGTCTTGGATTGAGGCTAAGTCTGGAACCGAGCGTCGAGTCTTTGCGTGATGGTTCCGGTAAATGGCGCTTCCTGGAATCACAATCGAGACCGCTGTCCCAGTTGCTGGAGAGCTCACGACACTAAATTTACCCCCAAGGAATAGCGCACGCTCTCGCATGCCTGCGATTCCGAAGTGGCCCACTCTCCCGCCACGAAGAAGCGCTTGATCGACGCCTTGTCCGTTATCACTTATCGTTAACTGAAAACGTCTCTGGTAGGCGATTTGAATCCATAGATCACGCGCTCCCGAATGTGCGCACGCGTTCCGGACGGCTTCGGAGGCGATGCGATAGATTTCGTCTCCAGCGATCGGATGGAACTCTCTGACGTGACCTACTAACGCAATGTTTACGCTCATCCGTGCGCCGGTCATGCAATCATCCGCAACTCGATGGAGAGCTGCTTCGAGATCATTTGCTTCAGTAGACGAGCTACGCAGAGCTTCCAGCGCAGCTCGCCCTTCGATGCTGGCGCGGTCGAGCCACTCAGACAGCCGATCGAGAGCAAGGCCGGTGCGCTGCGGATCGTTCACATACTCTCGGGCATCATCGGCAACCATCTTACTGCCTTGGATGGTCTGCAAAATGGTGTCGTGAAGATCGCGGGCAAGTCGAGAGCGCTCCTTCAACCGCTCATCAAACCGCTGCCTTAGCGTCTCGGCACACCTACGCGTCCAAAACATGTAAGCGACCGTGACGATTGTAGCAAGGGAAATCACTGAAAAGAGTTGAGACTGTAACGTGTGATACCACGCCTGTGGAACGGCGATAGAGATTTCCGTACCATACTGGGTCAGCCGAACAGTCGGCTCTAAAGAGCATGACTTCGCTGTCGCATAAAGGGCGAACAGAATTGTGCTAAGGGCACCTATCCCTCTCAGCGCACGCATTGTAATCGGAAGATGCATCTTGGATCGTTGCAGTGCACTTGGGGTTTTGAACAGGCCTATCTCGGCCACGCTTCGCTGATCTTGTAAAGAAGTCATATCGAGAAGGCCCTCCCTTGCAGTGCGATGCTCGCGACCCCGGCCCTCATCCGGGATGCTTGGCCATGAACTGGAGGATCAGGTCCGCAATCTCGTCCGTCTTTTCGTCCAGCGCGAAATGCCCAGCGTCGAGCAGGTGGATTTCCGCATTCGGTAGATCCTGTTTGAAGGCTTCCGCGCCCGGCGCGATGAAGGAAGGGTCGTGCTCGCCCCAGACCACGAGGGTCGGGGGTTGGTGGTCGCGGAGCCAGGCCTGCCATTTTGGGTAGGACGCGACATTGGTACGGTAGTCGTAGAGCAGGTCCCCTTGGATCTCGCGCTGACCGGGCCGCGACAGATCGGCATACTCGCTGATCCAGGTATCCGGATCGTAGCGATCCGGATGGGAAGTGCCGGCGACGTGCCGCTCCTTGGTGGCCTCGAACGAAAGAAAAGCGTTAAGCACCTCAGGATGAGCCTTTGGATCCGCCCAGTATTCCGCGATCTTGGTCCATTTGGCTCCAAGGCCCGCTTTGTAGATGTTGCCGTTTTGAATGATGAGCGCATGCAGTTGATCAGGGTGCGCCAGAATGATGCGGAAGCCGATCGGTGCGCCGTAATCGTGAAGGTACACGGCGTAATGCGCGACCTTCAGCTTCTCCAGAAAATCACTCATCGTCTGGGCAAGATGATCGAACGTGTAAGTGTAGGCGGCCGGCGAGGGCGCGTCGCTTAGACCAAATCCGGGATAATCCGGAGCGATCAGATGATATTTCGTCGCGAGCAAGGGAATGAGCGTGTCAAACTCACGCGAAGAGGACGGGAAGCCATGCAAGAGCACGATGGTTGGGGCGTTCTCAGGACCGGCTTCGCGGTAGAAAATATCGATGCCGTCGACCTGCACGCGACGATAGGTCGTAGTTGCGTTGGTCGAAGGGAGCGGCGCGGCATGTAATGCGCCTGCAGAAAAGGCGGTGGCAAGAGCGTAATTTGCTATGCGGTTCATACGATGTTCCTTCTGCGAACATTTCTTACCGGAAGCATCCGGTAAGGGAAGCGTGGTGCGTCATGAAGGTACACTGGCAGCGCTAGGGGCGTCTGACTCGTTCGAGCGCCAAGGTATCGATGTATTGACGATGGCGTTCGATTTTCCCGTCCTGGATATCCCATACATGCGCGTATGCAAGGTCGGCGCGTTTGTGCGTTGCACGGTGTACGCAAGCGAAGCGGCCCAATGACACCACCGTCGAGCCATCGACAAGGAATTCTGAAGGAGATGGTGAGAAGCTCTCCCACTCCTGCATAAGTGGAACGAACACTTTTCTCATAACCTCCTCGGAACCTCTGTCCTGAATATTGAAATCAACCACTGAGATCCACTCGATATCGGGAGCCATCAGGCCAACCATCTTCCCGGTGTCACCGGCTGCGATGGCTGCATAGAAATCGCGTACTGTATCGACTGGCGTTTTCATTGCATTCTCCTTTACCATGACGTCATCTGCCATGGCGCGGCGTTTATCGAGGGAGGGTTGGCCGTCGAACCGCAAGCCTCGTCTCCTGGACGGGTGCCCCATGTTCGCCTGAGCGTACATGGGCCGAAAAAGATGGGGCGCAGCCCATCAAACGACCTCTGAAAAAACTTCCCCCCGAGAAACATCCTGAAGGGTACGGGCTTCAGCCCGTACGTAAATCCATCCAATCGATGCCCGGCTTTAGCCGCGGAGGGCCGCATATTTCCCTCTATCCGGCTTCATCATGAGAAGAACACTCCACATACATGCGTACAGTCTCTTCAGAGTAAAACCCCATAAGCGAGAAGAATAGTTCTAAATTCTTGTCACATACTTAAGCAAAGCTGAAGTGTTGCCGGCCGCTGCGTAGATGCTGGATGGAGGAGCCTTGAAGTTCAAACGCTCTTGTTCTGCCCACCATCGACATCGATGATGGCTCCGTGAATCCATCGCGCTTCTTCTGTTGCGAGAAAGGCGACGAGCTCCGCGACATCGCCGGGTTCGCCGAGACGAGAGATTTTCAAACGCCGGGTTGAGTCAAGAAGATACGCGGCATAGTCGATGCCTTCCTGTGCGGCAAGCTTCTCCATCAGTTTCCTGCGGCGTGACGTCTGGATTGTCCCCGGCTGGACCAGGTTGACATGAATGCAATCCTCAAGTCCCTGTTCAGCAACCGACTTGGAAAGAGCCGCGATACCGCCGTTCACAGCCGATACCAGTGAGAGGTGGCGTTCCGGTGTTCGCGCCGTGCCCCCGCCGATCATCACCAGATGGCCTTTTGCAGCCTTTAACATGGGCCAGGTGCACTTGATGACTCGAAGGTTTGCGAAAAGCTTCAACCCAAACCCTGCTGCCCAGTTCTCGTCTTTCAGCTCCAGAAAGCCACCCTGGGGCGCGGCGCCTGCATTGGTGACGAGAATGTCGATACCGCCCCACAATTGCTCGACATAGCTGCCGAGCTTCGAAGCTGCATCAGGCTGCGTCAGGTCGAGAGGAGCAAACTCCACTTCGGAGGTTAACGATCGCAGCTCGTCGCATGTGGAGGAAAGCTCCTCATGGCTCCGGGCAGTGAGATACACGCGGGCGCCTTCGAGTGCAAATCGGCGCGCGATAGCTGCACCGATCCCCCTACCAGAGCCTGTCACGAGTACACGTTTGTCTTTAAAGCGTTGCATACATTCCTTTCGTAACCCGCAAACGACAGCGATGCCGCGCGATGGTGTATTCAGCATCACGTAGCGAACTACTCTCAACTCGCGCTGAGAAATGGGAACGCGAGAGTGTTAGCGACCGAAGACAGCTTTGATTTCGCCCGCGACAGTATGCACGTTCTCGTCGAGTACAAAGTGCCCGGCATCCAGCCAAACGAGCTTGGCTTCTGGCAGATCACGCAGGTAGGCCTCAGCCCCGGGCGGCACGAAGAAAGGGTCCTTTTTGCCCCAGGCGATCAGCGTCCGGGGCTTGTGCGCGCGGAAAGCAGCCTGCCACTCAGGATAGAGTGCGATGTTGGATTTGTAGTCCTCGAGCAGATCAACTTGGTAGTCCTGCACACCAGGCCGGTCGAGCAATGCTTGATCGAGTACCCAGTTGTCCGGATTGATAGCCTCGGGATCCTTTGCGCCGACCAACCAGTGGAACTTCGTGCCTTGCAGGCTGACAAACTCGCGCGCGGGCTTCTCCGTCTCAGGTGTGCGCTTCTCCCACAGCCCCATCAGCACCTTTTTGGGCGCGTCTCCTACACCTTCCATGTAGGCATTGGTATTCTGAACGATAAATCCCTTTACTTTCTCTGGGTTCTCAGCGAACAAGCGGAATCCCACCGGGCCGCCGTAGTCCTGCATGTAGAGAATGTACGACGTGAGACCGAGTTGATCGAGTAGACCGCGCACATGTGCCGCAAGATTATCGAAGGTGTACTCGAAGTCACTTCTCGATGGGGCATCAGAATGGCCAAAGCCGATATAGTCGGGAGCAATCAGGTGGAATTGGTCAGCGAGAGCGGGGATCAGCTCGCGAAACATCTGGCTGCTGGTCGGCAGTCCGTGCAACAAGACAATTGTGGGAGAGCTTGGGTCGCCGGCCTCGCGATAGAAGACCTTGCGGCTGTTGACGGTCGCCGTCCGATAGTGGGTCAGGTGCGACTTTGCTTGCAATATTGGGGATGCCATGAGAACTCCTTGTCGTTGGCGTCCCCGTTGGGACAGCCATTCAATAAAGTAGTTCCGGGCAGGCACGAAGAAAAGTTCCAAATATTGAATGAGTGAGTGAGTATTCGTCACGAATATGCTGCGGCAGCCTGAAGGACGCAGCTGTGCCGGAGTTGGGATGAACGGTGATCAAGCAGAAGTCACGCCAGCTTGGCGGTCAACAGTCTCGGCGCTGCGGACGAGACGGAGATAGCGACCAACTCCTCTGTGATTTCTGCGAACCGCATCGCGTTCGGAGCCCGGAGGTTGCGTCTGCGATGAAGCACGACGGGTATGTTTCCCAGTGGGGGGAGGCCCAGGTCGATGGTCTGCACGTCTGCAGGCAGGCCAAGTTCAGCTCGTGTGGTCAGTCCCAGTCCCGCACTGACAGCGGCCCACAAGCCCGTCAGGCTGGGGCTCGTCATGGCCACACGCCAAGGGCGTCCAGCACTTTCTAGTGCTTCCAGCCCCCGCGTCTGACATAGGCACGGTGGGTTGAACAGAGCAAGCGGTAACGGCTGCTGTGCACGATCCCTGAAACTTGGGCTTGCGATCCAGTGCAACGGCAGCTCGCTCAACAGGTGCGCCGTCTTTTTCTGTGCGCCGCCTAACGTCAGTGCAAGATCGAGCTCGCCGGAGTCGATCGCTTGAAGGAGTACTTGGCCAAGGTCTACCCGCACCTCGAGCTTTACAAGCGGGTAGAGCGCACTAAAGCGTGCGATGACGAGAGGCAAAACGTTGACCGTGAAATCTTGCGCGAATCCGATTCGAATGACACCGGCAAGAGACGATCCGCGCAAAGTATCGATCATTTCATCATTGAGTTCCAGCACTCTCCGGGCATATCGGAGAGCAATCTCTCCCTGTTCGGTGAGAAGGGTCTTCCGGCCTTGCTTCCGAAAGAGCGGTACTCCTACCTCCTCTTGAAGGCGCTTCATCTGCAGACTGATTGCAGAGGGTGTGCGTCCGAGGCGGTCCGAAGCGCGGCCAAAACCACCCAGGTCTTGCGTGATCACCAACGTACGAAGGCTGTCCAAGCTGAGATTGTTCAAAATCATAGTTTAAATTCCCTCACCTATAGCGTTAGAACTTCTCGCTTTTCGTGATCTCTCGACATCCTTATGCTACATGGTAGCCCACCAAGCGGGCCGAGTGCGACCTGACCGCTGGCGCCAGATGCGCTCAAGTGCCGGTCTTTTCAGCTGCCGGACAGTGGCTCACCACGTCCGTTTTGACTCGGTGAAAGGTGACTTATGAACAAAATTTCTTCTAACGCAACGATCGTTCTGGTGCATGCCGCATGGGCGGACGCATCCTCGTGGTCTGCCGTGATCGGCCCACTACTCAAGGCTGGCATCAAGGTTATCGCTGCCCAGATTCCAATGACTTCGCTGTCCGACGATGTGGCTGCTTTAAAAGCTGGCTCTGGAAAGGGCGGGCGCGGGGCCCATCCTCCTTGTCTCCCACTCTTACTCCGGCGCCGTGATCACCGCCCTCGAAGGTGACGACCGTGTCCGAGGCCTGGCCTACGTGGCAGCCATGCCCCCAGACGAGGGAGAAACAGTGGGGGACTTGTTCTTTCGAGAGCCTCCACACGAAAAAGCTCCCCATCTGGCGCCCGACGGTCATGGTCTCTTATGGATGTCGGACGAAGGAATGAAGAATGCGGTCGGCCACCGAGCCACGGCGGAGCAAAACGCAATCAGGATAGCAGCGCAACGCCCGATAGCCATGAAGTGTCTTGGCGAAGCGATAAAGACGCCAGCATGGAAGACGATACCGTCGTGGTATCTGCTGGCTGAAGACGATCGTATGTTCAGCCCGAAAACACAACGTTTCGTTGCCGACCGCATGCGAGCACAAGTCCGTGCGCACCACGTTGATCATGCCCCTCAGATTTCGGAGCCAGCCACCGTCGTAGAGTTCGTGCTGGAAGCGGCCAGTGCGACGCTCTGAGTAGTAAATGATCTCGCGTGCAAACAATCAGATCGACAACAGGAGGAACCACATGACTACCTACCACTATGCCACCATCCAGGGCCACAAGCTCTTCTACCGCGAGGCCGGCTCGACCACTAATCCGACGATCGTTCTGCTTCATGGCTTTCCGTCGTCGTCGCACATGTTCCGGGAACTGATCCCGCAGCTCGCCAGCCACTTCCACGTTGTCGCGCCAGACTACCTCGGCTTCGGCTATAGCGATGCTCCCGCGTCGACCGACTTTCAATACACCTTCGACAGCATCACCGCGCAGATCGAGGAGCTGCTCTTCACGACACTGGGCCTGAAGAAGTTCAGCATCTACGTGCAGGATTACGGCGCGCCCGTCGGTTTCCGCATTGCCTCGCGTCATCCGGAAGCGATCGAAGGCATCGTCGTGCAGAACGGCAATGCCTACATGGAAGGCATCAGCGCCGCCTTCGAGCCGCTGCAGGCTTTCTGGGCGAATCGTAACGAGGAGACGGAGAAGGCGCCGCGCACGCTGCTGACCAAGCAAACGACGATCTTCCAGTACACGCATGGTGCGAAAAACGCGGCGGCGGTGAGCCCGGACGGCTACACCTTCGACCAGGCGCTGCTGGACCGACCCGGCAATGACGCCATTCAACTCGAACTCCTTTACAACTACACCTCAAACGTGGCGCTCTACGATGCGTGGCACGAATACTTCCGCAAGCACCAGCCGCGTACGCTCATCGTGTGGGGGCAGAACGATCCTTTCTTCATCGTGCCGGGAGCGCAGGCGTTCCTGCGCGACCTGCCCAAAGCGGAACTGAACCTGATCGACGGTGGCCACTTTCTGCTGGAAGAGCACAGCGAGCTCGTCGCAGGCAAGATCATCGGCTTTCTAGGAAAAGGGCAGAAGAAGGAGGCGGGCAAATGACCACCTCTGCCCGGAACCCGGCCCCTTGGAGTGAGACGCAGCCGGCAGCACGCACGTTGCCCGTCTCTCGCGCCATCTTCTATGCCACGCTGGTGGTCGGAGCGCTCGATGCAGCCGATGGCGTCGTCTTCCGCGGCCTGCAAGGCCAGAACCCGATCCAGGTGCTGCAGTACATCGCGAGCAGTCTGCTGGGCGCACGGTCCTTCTCGGGCGGGCTTGCAAGCGCGGGACTTGGGCTCGTCGTGCATTTCGCCATCGCGCTGGTAGTCGCAACGATCTATATCCTTGCGAGCCGACGCGTCGCTGTGTTGCGTACCCAGTGGGCGCTCCTGGGACTGCTGTACGGCGCTGCCGTGTGGGCAGTGATGAACCTGGTGGTGTTGCCGCTGACCGCGGTCGCTCCCAGCCCGATCATGACTGCGGCGTTGGCCAACGGCGTCATCAGCCACGCTCTGTTCGTCGGCCTGCCCAGCGCGTTCTTCGCGAAGAACGTGGCGGCGGCGGCGGCCTGAACGGCCTTTCAGAAAAGCGAGCAACGGTAGTGCTGGTTCATGCGGCACGGGCGGACAGCTCCAGTTGAAACCGGGTGGTTGTGCGCGGACAGGCAGTAGTCGCACTCGTTGGTATTTGCGACCGCAACCGCGATCTGCTCGCGCTGCCTACCGGTCAGCTTGCCTTCGCCCAGGGCGGCGGCAAAGCCGAGGTATGCTGTAAGCGCCGCAGGCGAGTTCGCCAACTTCTGCACCAGGTTCGGGGACGAGACCCAGCTTGCTCTGAAGACCATCAAAAAGCTGCTTATTCAGGCCGGTGGCTTCACTCGGGGGGCTAAGGGTTAGAGGGTTCCGTAGGGTGCAATTTCGTGCGCAGAGATCCGGAATGAATGCGGGGTACATAAGTGGGTACGAAGACGTCGTTCAGGTGTAAGTCGCCTGAAATGAACAAACATGAATCCCTGGGGGGCAACCAATAAGAATCGGCAACTTACGCTGCCTGCCATCTTCCACAAAGCCTCAGTCGTAATATTTGGTCGTAACATTTCGTTCGGGAACATGCGGGACTTTGTGGCTATGCCCGGGAACACCGGAGAAAAGCCGGGCGCATTTTTGCCTTCCGATCTCTTTTGCCGCTGAATCTCCGGAAGTCTCGGCACTGGTCCAAGAAGACCAACCAAAAAATGGGATGCCACACAACCGATTCCCCGAGCAGCTTCGGCGAAAGCGGTACATCCCGGTCGCGCGCACCCTTGCCTTGGCGAATGTGGATCACCATGCGCTTGCTGTCGATGTCCTCTACCTTGATCCGCGCCGCTTCGGTTCTGCGTACTCCGGTCGCATCGAGCAGCACAAGGATCATGCGGTACAGGCAGTTGGGTGCGGCATCGATCAGCCGCACGACCTCCTCCTGACTGGGCACGATCGGCAGCTTCTGTGGCACCCTGGGGAAAATGAGATCGTCGTAGGCGAGATCACGCCGCCGCAACGTGCGTTTGTACAAGAACCGCAGTGCCGAGATCCGAATCTCAACCGTACTCGGCTCCAGCTTCTTGTCCTGCAGTAGAAAGACCTGATAACGTCGCAGATGTTCGGAGTCTAGCCGTTCGGGTGAGCAATGAAAATGTTCGGCAAACTGCTGGACTGCGCCCAAAGAGCTACGGATCGTGGATGGCGAGTAGTTGCGCCGCTGCAGCTCCTGAAGCATGCGCTGACGAAGTGGGGTACGGGGATCTCCTCCTGTGACCATCACCCTAGTCGCACTTACCCGCTTGTCACACCACAACTCTCCAGCCGCCGCGCCGGCGGCTTCGTTCTAACCGGCTTCACGGACCGGTGGAGCCTCAATACCGCATTCGCCCTCAGATTCCAGAAAAGCGGTTTATACCTCTAAGGAGGTGGTCACGACATCGGTTGCTTTGGCACAAAACATTTGCCGCGGAAGGAAGCAGCCATCGTTCGCTAACTCAGTTGCGTGCTAGCCTTGAGACCTGACGCATGAATGACTTCCTCTCATTGATCGTGCACCACGGATACGTCGTCATCTGCCTGGTTGCTTTTGCGGAAGCCATCGGTGTGCCAGTACCGGGCGCAGTGGCTCTTGTTGCGGGCGGAGCTGCGGCTGCGGCGGGTACCCTGTATGGGCCAGCGGTCACGTTGTTTGCGGTCGCTGCGATTTTGTCGGCCGATTCATTCCTTTACATCCTCGGCCACCATACGGGATGGACGCTCTTGAGATTTCTGTGCCAAGTTTCTTCCGATCCGGAAACGTGCGTTCTGCGCTCCGCGGAATCGTTCTATAGGCGCGGACGGCCCACGCTGTTGATCGCCAAGTTCATTCCTGGGGTGAGCACGATGGCTGCGCCGCTGGCTGGGAGCTTGAAAATGCCGTTCTCTCAATTCCTGGGGCTGGACTTCCTAGGCGCCAGCCTCTATGTGCTCGCATATGGTGCGGTCGGATTCATCTTTCGCGATTTCGTGGCGAAGATCGTCAGTGGATTTCGCGCGGCAGGGCATGTGGTCGAGATTGTAATCATCATTGCCGTGATTGCGTTTATAGGTTATCGGCTTTCGTTGTACTGGAAGCAACGCGCCGATCGCGTTGTGCCACGCGTAGCAGTAAAGATATTGGCCGCGAAGCTGCAGACAGAAGGCCCTGGGAAGGTACTGGTGGCGGATGTGCGCAGCCATGGTTATTACAGTGCGGGCGCTGTCCGCATTCCCGGTTCGATTCGAGTCGAGCCCAACAATCTCAGCGCCGAAATAACAATATTCCCTCGAGACAAAGACATATACCTGTACTGCACTTGCCGGCAGGAAGCGACGAGCGCTAGCGTGGGGCATCTTTTGCGGGAATGGGGATTTAATGCATTTGTCATCGTAGGCGGCCTAGCAGCCTGGCGCAAAGCAGGGAATCCGCTCGAGACTGTTCCCGAGACGGATGTAGTGCATCTTCCGAGTTTCAGCCGATAAGTGCTCCATCATACCGGGGGGCTGCACACTCGAAACGAGCCGCCGCTTAGAGAAGAGTATGCTCTTACCGATGAACGGACACCAAGGCTAATCCACATGCCCGATAGACACCCTCGAGGAGATTCATCAACGGTATGGGCATTCCCATTGGGAAACTGCAGCTCTACACGGCGGCCGCGGGTGTGCCACCGCAGGGGCTGCTGCCGATGTACCTGGACGCGGGCACGAACAACGAAACCTATCTCGGCGATCCGCTCTACGTCGGCCTGCGGCAGTGTCGCCCCTCGACCGATCAGCTATATACCTTCGTCGACGAATTCGTTGAGGCGGTTCAGGAGGTCTTCCCCAATTGTTGCATCCATTTTGAAGACTGGACCGGGGTCGACGCGATTGCCCTGCTTGCCCGCTATCGCAACAAGGTCTGCTGCTACAACGACGCCATCCAGGGCACCGCCGGGGTCACGCTCGCCTGGCTGATCAACGCGCTCAAGATCACAGGCGGCCAGCTCAAGGGCCAGCGCATCCTCTGCGGCCAAGATCGGATACGACAAGCTTGCCTACATCGGGGCGCAACATCCAGACTGTATTGTTTCTTCCGACATGTCTTGCCTCATGCATCTGCAGGGATGTGCGCGGCGCATGAAACAGCAGACACGTTTTCTGCACGTGGCTGAGATTCTGAATGGAGCGTCACTATGAAGATCGTAGACCAAGCCGCAAACGCGGTGTCATTTGTGGAGGATAAGGTTCACGAGTCGCACTTCGACAGGATTATCTGGATGCTCCGCACCCGCCGTGATCAAGCGGCTCGAGAAGTGCCAGAGTGGGAGCGGTTGCGTGAACTCGCGTCCAGCAACGGCCATCGCTTCTTTCTTCACAAACTTAATTTGGTTCTTCGCTTCCATCACTTCACGCCAAGCATAGATCTGGTCGTGGATGTTGATCTTGACTGGGAAAACGGACAAGGTGCTCGCCAATCCACGTCTCTATCGCATTGCGGCGGCCTCGGGGGAAACGGCACTGAGCGCTCTTCCCCGGTTCGCTTTATACAACACCCTGAATGCCTGGGGGAGACATCGTGAGTTGCCCCATCCGGTCAAGCAAACCTTCCACGACTGGTACAAGGAAAACCGGCCTGTACAAGACGGAAAGGAGAAGTAGGATGGGCACACGGGAGCAGATCCTCGAAGCGGTGCGGACAAGTAAGCGGGAGTTTGTACAGTTACCCGAGATTCCAAATTTCGCGGAAGATCCAAAAGACCTATCCGAGAAGTTTGAGAGTGCACTCAAGCGCCTGGCAGGCGTTGTCGTGCACGATCCGCCGAAAGACTTCGATCAGTTCCTGCGCAAGACCTTTCCGGCTGCCACAACCATCTGCTCTACGACCCCGGAAGTGCAAGGAAACATGAGCGTAGAAGGCATCGGAGAATGGTCAAGCGCCGCTAAGATTGATGTGACGATCGTTCGCTCCCCGCTGGGGGTCGCCGAGACCGGCTCTGTCTTGCTGTCCGAAGATGAACTCGTGGTCAACACGATCGACTTCCTTGCTCACGACATCGTCATTCTGCTTGATCAGAAGGAGATCGTACCTGACATTCACGCCGCGTATCGGCATCCGCATTTCCGGGACAAGGCGTATGCCGTGCTCATGTCGGGACCGTCCGGCTCGGCCGACATTGGCGGAAAGACGGTGCATCCAGCACAAGGGGTTATGACGCTCACGGTGATCTACTGGCCACGCAAGAACGACAATTAACAGATTGATCAACTGGCGCAAACAGGCGAGGGTGTTGAAAAGGCGAGGTCTCTGCGAGGTGCAGTTGCGGGCCTGGATCCCGTTAATCGATACCGGTAGCTATGCAGGGGCAAGGATCGGGGAAGTCGTTGGCATCAGCTTTAAGGTGAAATAGCTAGGACTGCTGGTTTCGGTTGATTTAAAGGTATTTCAAACATGTTGGATGGAGGAACCCTTATGAAACGTTTCACATTCTTCTTGGTTGCAATTGCAACAACGGCTGGCCTTGTCGCCCTCATTGCCCCTGAACCAGGACACGCGAGTGGGGAATCGGCCCCGGCCGTCGTTACGGAAATCCCTCACGGATACCGCGACTGGAGATGGGTCTCCTCGGCCCATGAAGCAGGCGGCCTCAACAGTTTAGGCGCCGTCCTGGGCAACGATGTGGCGATCAAGGCCTACCGGGATGGGAAGCTTCCGTTCCCGGACGGCACGATCATTGCTGCTTTGCATTACCGTTACGTGCCATCAGAGGAAAACAACAAAGTCTTTGGCCAAGCCCAATCTTTCGTTCCCGGGGCCCCCACGAACATTCAGTTTATGATCAAGGACTCAAAAAAGTACGCCGCAACCGGCGGCTGGGGGTTTGGTCACTTTGCAGACGGCAAACATGGCGACGCGGCGTTTATGAAGAGCTGCTTCCCCTGCCACCAGAAGGCCAAAGCTACCGACCTTGTCTTTACTCATTACGCGCCTTGATGCTGAAAGCTAGAGCAGAAGGAATGAAACTAATCGAAGGTTACATTGGAGGTGTCACATGGCGCAAACCGTCGCCGACCTGCTGTGGGAGATGCTCGAGAAAGCCGGTGTGCAACGCTGTTACGAAATCGTTGGCGATGCGCTGAATCCTGTGATCGATGCACTTCACCGCAATGGAAATGTCGATTTCGTGCATGTGCGGCATGAAGAATACGGCGTCTTCTCGGCGGTGGCTGACGCCTATTTCACGAGCAGACCAGTAGCGGTGTGCGGCACCGCGGGCCCCGGGAGGGGTGACGCATCTGTTCAACGGGCTAATCGATGCCACGAAGGAAGGCGCGCCTGTCATTGCGATTGCGGGCGATTAGCGCTCATCGACGTTACAAATCATCGGGCAAGCCACTTCGGGACTTGCTTCGAGGTGATCATACAAGGGATTTGACTTCGATTCTCCGGTACCAAATCTCAGCGAACTCCATCTCAATGGCAATCTTCCCTCGGGTCAACGGAATGAATTGGCCTGGGTTTTGCGGATCGGGCTGCTGAAGCCTTGAAATCATGTTCACGACCCTTCCATTGACAATGTGCGCAGATCGATCACCCTGCCAGATAACCTCCACCACATTCCAATCGTTGAGGTTCTCGAAATTGCCATCCTTTATTTTTCGGTCGCCCGTGGGCTCGGGTGGCAGGTTGCCCCGTCTAGTTCTTGTTTCGGCGCCAGATCCAGTCCATCCGCCCGGGCCCAGCCCCGCGGGAAACAAGCCGTCCAGGTGTTCAGCCTGAACCCCGCGTATGCCACCCACCAGGAAGTAATCGCCCACGTCTGTTTCCTCAATCTGGCATTCGACACAAGTCGGCCAAACCTTATCGGCGCCGACCAACCCATACAGAATGCCATTATCGCGCTTGGCCTGAGCCTGCGGTGGAAAGCGTTTGACACCCCATTTGTATTCCACCCGAATGTGGACGTTCTCAAACTCCTGGTTAGTGGCGATATAGCCGGGTTCCGCTGGCTCGGCCGTGACCTCGTTTCCCATGACATGAAGCATTTCTTCCTCCATGAGAACCATCTTCCTTTCCTGCGCAACATCCCTACCTGACTTTTGCAGCATCGTATACCAGCCATTCAGATCGCGGCCATTGAGCAGCGAAACCCACCCATCGGCACCAGCGGCTGGCAACGACAATTGGGGCCCCACAGCCTGCGCTATGCCTCGATGTGGGAACAATAATGGGCTGGCGGCGATAGGTATGCTGACCTTCAGAAAATCCCGACGATTCATCCTGCACCCCTCTTCTCTCTGTATGAGTTGAAGTCCAAGAACTTCATCCGTTCTTGCAGCGTTGCGACAAATCTTAGAAGCCATCCTTGAATTCTTCGCGGGCTTTTTCCCGAGTCGGCCGTCACGTGCATCTAGACTAAAGCATCCACTCAGCGGCCCCGGGGGGCCAAGGGACCGGCTGGCGCGGACTTCAGCTCGATGGCCGGTGACGTAGCGAGTTGGTCTTCACCCGAATGCAGCCTTTCTATTTTTTCCCGGGTCTCCACTTGCCCTGTGCGACAAGGGGCTTGAATGAATCCAATCCGCGCGCCGGCAGCGGCACAGTGCGACGCAACTCGGCGCTCTTGTACGCAGCCATCAGCAGCTCGACGACTTCGAGCCCATCTTCAAACGTAAGCGCCGGCCGGGTCCCCTGCAGAAATGCACGGACAAAATGGCGGTTCTCTCCCTCGTAACCGTAGGCCGCTGCTTCGCCTGCCAACACAGGCATCAGTCCGCTCTCCGCGTTCTGTTTCTCAACCAGGTCCTCACTCTGGTTTCCGTGCAGCTCTCGGCTTAGGAAGACCTTCAGACTTGTATCCAGCGAGTTAAAGCTCATGGAGTACTCCGGGCCGAGCACTTCCGCGGAGAGCCGTAATCCGGCGCCTACAAAACTCCACGAAGTTGTCACTTCGCCAATCGCAATCGTTCCAGTGTCCGTTTCAAATTCCACGGTAGCGGAGGCAAAATCCTCCGAAGGCTGGGTCAGATAGTTGACTTCCTTGCCCATGGATTTCGCAAGCTGCCGGGCGTACTCCGGCCGCGACCATTTGAGGCTCGCAATATGGGCCGTGATACTGACCGGCCGCACAGAGGAATAGGACGCGCCCGGCTTGGTAAGCAGGTGCCGCACAACCAGCACGGAATGGCACATCATGTCGTTGAGCACGCCCCCACCCTGCAACTCGCCCATCCAGAACCAGGGCTTGTGCGGACCGCTGTGCTCTTCCGCAGCGCGAGCGAGGTAGGGGCGCCCCGCAGATGCGGCGCCGCGCGCCCAGACGATGTTCCGGCCCGCCTCAATGGCCGGCGAGAAAACCTGGTCTTCCATGTAGCCATGGGGTATCTTTGCCTGCTTCACCATCTTCACCATGCGCTTTGCCTCAGCAACGTTGCGGGCAAGCGGTTTTTCGCAGGCGATTCCCTTCAGAGGCACGGAGCGCTTGGCTGCCGCGGCCATGATCTCTTCCATATTCTCGATGCGTGTGTGATTCGGCCCCAACAGCCAGATGGCTTCGATGCGCGGATCGGCAACCATTTCAGTAATGGACGCCCGCGCCGTAGCCTCGCCGACATCGAGCGAACGCGCCAGCGCGGCGGCTTCGGCGGCATGTTTGCTGTTGGGGCTCCATATACCGCGGATCTCGGCATCACGCACCGCTACAAACGACTGAAGGTGAAAGCGGGTGATAAATCCGCTGCCTACAATTCCAATTCCCAGCACATCTTTGCCCATAAAACCTCATATCTGGATTCACTTCATGTTGTCGCCGCATCCGGCGTCAATTCACGCCAGGACGGCGCACCGCCTAGGCGAGGTCGGCCTTCATAATCGCCACGCACTTCTTGACCTCTTCGACGCTGTTGGAACCGGGCGGAATGTGATACTCCAATTCAACCAGGGCTGGGATCGGCCATTGGTTTTTCTCAAGAAGCTGCAGTACAGCCTTGATGGGCGTATCCGCCTCGCCCCAGGGTAAAATCGGGCCGCCATTCCGCTTCACATCCTTTACATGCAGGTGGCTGACCCGCTCATGGTGCTCCTGCAGATAAGAGACCGCGTCAAAGTTCGCCTGCGTAAAGTGGCCGATATCCAGGTTGATCCTGTAGTACTTCGACATAGCCAGAGCCTTCGCGAAGCTTTCCGGGGTAGCAAACTGGTTGGGATCGGTCAGGTTCGCGTGATTATGAAAGGCCACGGGAAACTGATGCTTGTCGACGATAGGGACCAGCTTTTGCGCGACCTCGATCGTCGTAGAAGTGGAAATCACGGAGGCGCCAAGCGCCTGGGCCTGCTCAAACATCTTGTCGATTTCCTGGTCGGTAAAATCGGCCCCCATGCCGTTGACGCAGTATGCGTACACCACGATGCCGGCATCGGTGAACTTCTTGCGCATCTCCTCGAAGTGGCTCATGGGGGTAAGCAGGCGCCACTCGCGCAGTTCGTCCCGGGCCTTCAGAGCCTCCGGAGTGGGCGTCCTGTTGTTGTCTCTTTTACTCATGCCGGTGTTTGGCGCAGGGCTGGATCCACTGGCAGCTGCCGCCAGCCGGGCTGCCCTTGCCTTAGCCTGCTCTATTTGAAAAGCGGTGACCGGCTCTGCATGGTTGGACATTAACTCGATCAGCCCCACGCCGCAGGCCTGGCAATTTTGAATCACCTGGTCGATGTGGTCCTGACCCAGCACATTTGGCATGTCGTTGAAGCTGTAAGTGATCAGGCCGAGCCTCACTCCGTGGACAGTCGATGTTGCATCCGCAGCCAACGCGGGGCGTGTCCGGAAGAGCGGCAGGGCCAGGGGTAGGCTCATGCCGAGAAGGCGTCCGAATTCCCGTCTTGAATGCATTACCGATTCCTTTCTGTGTCTCTACGCTATCTCCGGCTAGAAGTTCAGCGCGAAGGCATAGAGAGTATCGCCGGAGGCCGACAGTATGTACTGGCGCCCATCGAGCATATAGGTCTCTACCGCATTGGACACCTGTCCCAGGTGTGTGTGCCACAGAGGTTTTCCATCCGTTGGATCGTAAGCGACCAGATTGCCGTTCACATCGCCGCCGAACAGCAGCTTTCCTGCGGTCGCGGTCAGCCCATCATTGCTTCCGCTTCCTGTAACGGAAGGTTGCAGATGCCGCCACACGATCTTGCCTGTCTTGTAATCGATGGCAGTGATGTAGTTCCCGCCCAGCCCCACGCGCTGCTCAAAGACGCCGTTCAAACCCTGCATCGCGCGGGGGTTGGGCTCAGTGCGATAGAACTCGGAATAGATATCGTCTGTGGACACATAGAAGAGACCGGTCTGGGGATCATAAGCCGGTGGTTCCCAGTTCACGATGCCGTCGGAATCCGGAGCGACCAGAACGCCACCCGGCGAGGCTTCCTTTTCCGGATTGGGGATAGGGCGGCCCGATTTATCGATGCCCTGCGACCAGTTGGGAGCGTTCGAGTAGGGCACAGTCAACAGATGCTCCCCGGTGACGCGATCGAGAACGAAGAAGTATCCATTCCTGCTGGCGTCAAGCAAAAGTTTGCGGGGTTTTCCTTTGAATTCGCCGTCGACGATCACCGGGGTTTGCGCCGCGTCCCAGTCGTGCGTGTCATGCGGCGACGGCTGGAAATACCAGGCGAGCTTACCCGTATCCACATTTAGAGCCACTATGGTTGAGGTATAGAGGTTGTCGCCTTTGCGCGTCACGCCGGAAAAGGCCGGAGTTGGGTTGGCCGTTCCGAAGTAGTAGAGATGCAGTTGCGGATCGTAACTTCCCGGAAGCCACGGGCCGCCGCCGCCGTGCCGCATGGCGTCAAGGTTCGGCCATGTCTCTGATCCAGGGTCGCCCATCTTTTCCGGTTCGGTATACCACTTCCACTGCAGCTCCCCTGTTTCAGGATCGAAGGACTGCAGAAAACCCGGGGCATCGAGATCGTCCGCGGTCCCTACGATCAGGTGATTGCCGATCACAATCGGTGCGGTGGTCGAGAAGTATTGTTCGTTGAAATCGGCGATTACCTTGTGCCATCGTTCCTTCCCCGTCTTTGCATCGAGCGAGACCAGATAATCGTCAGGGGTCTCGAAATAGAGCCAGTCCCGGTACATGGCCATGCCGCGATTGCCGATGTGCGTGCCGCCCTTTGTCTTCCAGAAGTAATGCCATAGCACCGTTCCGTTGCGCGCATCCACAGCCCATGCGTTATCGGGTACGGAAACGTAGAGAATCCCGTTTACCTGCAAGACTGCGCCTGAAATGCGGCCGGCGTTGCGTACAGGCACCGGGTCGTCTGTTTCGCCGCCGACAATCGTCGGCGGGTTGCCGGGACCAAATGTGTGCGACTGTCGTCCAGGCCCGCCGGGGCCGGCAGTCAGACGGGATACCCACGAAAGCCCCAGGTTCTTGATGTTTGTCTGATCAATCTGCGTCAGGGGGCTGAAGCGGCGCCCCGAATAATCCCCGGAGTAGGTCGGCCAGGAATCCGTCGCCGGTTTGCCTATTAGGGCCGGATCGAGTCCCTGTGCCTCCGCTGCAGCAGCGCCCACCACCATACCAAGGGCGAAAACAGCTTTCATTGTCCTATTCATTTCAGGGTCACCAGATAAGCAGTCACGTTGTGGATGTCTTCATCTTTGAAGTTGCGAAGCATATCAAAGTGCGGCTGCAAGGGGTTGCTGACCGTCACCTTCGGGTTGTCTCCATGTCTGACATAACTGTGATAGTTACCATCTGAATCAGTAAGGGCCACAATGAAATCATCGATTTGGTCCAATTGGCCCTTGGCAGTTTCTCCGGTTTGCATGGTCACCGTAACAGTCCTTCGAGCCGACTCCGGCAATCCGGCATAGCCTTGGGTTGCAGCAGCGCCACCAGACAGCATGGCTCCCTGCAGAGCGCGCACGTCGGTATATTTTGCTCCGATACCGGCCAGGTCTCCTGAGACGGAGTGGCAGCTGGCGCACTTTCCCGATCCATTGAAATAGGCCTCGCCGGCCTTCGCATCGCCAACCAGCGGGTCCACTTCGCCGGTGGTCTGCGCGCGGCCGCCTACCGGCATACTGTGAATGAACGCGGCGATGCTGGCGATCTCCTCGAGCGACAGGTCAAATTTCGGCATGCCCTTATCTGGCCGGCCGTTCTGCACGACCGTAGCGACAAGTTCCCCATTTTTGTCGTTCAATACCAGCTCACTGCGGATCAGGTTCGGGCCGCCTTCTCCACCTCGAGCATCAGACCCGTGACAGAAGCTGCAATTCGCGCTGAAGATCTGACGGCCACGTTGAACGACCGCCGGGTCGGCAGCGGTCCGCACCGGATAAGCGGAAGGACGCGGCGTTGGAGCAGGTGGTGTGCCCGGCGGTTTTGCTGGTGTTTGAGGAGCCGCTTGCTGGCCTTGTTCCTGCTGGGCCGCAAGAGAAGTCAAAGGCTGCTCCGCCGCCAGAGCGACCGCGCCCAGCCCCAGCAGCACACAAAGTACGATTCTTATCCGATCCAAGTGACCTCCCGGCTACCTTCTGTAGAACGTCGATGGGTTTCCTCGTTCACTTATCCTCGCGTTGCTTCACGTCCGCATATGGAGGATTCACATATGTAATCGCCGCAGCTACGAACTGCTTTCCTTCATCGCCTTGAGATTCAATCCAGCAAAATAGCTTGTCAGATCGCAGGCCGAAGTTGATTGCGCAGGGAGAAAGTCATCGATCTGCCGCCATTGCCTTTGCGGACTCCTTCTTATCCTTCGGCCCGTGATTCCGGAAATCCTGAGCTTCGACTGCCTGCAGGGCAAGCCAGATGGCTCCATAGAGCTGGGCCTCGCCCTTTAAGCCGCTGACGATCAATTGAGGCCTTGCGAACTGGTTTCGCTCCAATCTTTTCTCGATCGCCCGCAGAAGGCCGGGATGATATCCGACTCCTCCTCCCAGCACGACCAGCGACAGATCGAGAACGAGGCTCAGATTGGTAATTGCCCTGGCCAGGTGTTCCGCCACTCTGGACAGAATTTCTCTTCCCACACTGTCCCCGGTAGCAGCCAGATCGAAGATCTCGGTCGGCAGGGGCGCCTGCACGGAGGGGGCGCTGCCGGTCTGTCCTATCCAGGCCTCGCGAACACTCTGGCCGCCCACAGTATTTTCCAGCGCTCCGGCCCCATCGATCAGAGGAGGATCGCTCGTCAAACCAGGCAGCAGCATGTATCCCACTTCGCCGGCCGACCAGTTCGCCCCGTGGTGCAACGTGCCGTTCACCACGATACCCGCGCCGACGCCAGTGCCTATCGCCAGGAAAATGAAGTTGGCTACGTTGCGCGCCGCTCCACACCAGGCTTCGCCCAGCGCACTGAGGTTGACGTCGTTGTCGACCGTCGTGGAGATGCGGGTTTTCTCTTCCACCAGGTCGCGCAGCGGAACATCGTGCCAATCCGTAAGGCTGTACGCGGAAAGCACGCGCCCGGCCGCGACATCCGTAATGCCAGGGGCCCCGACCGCAATGTGCAGGATCTTGCTCATCGGGACCTTTTGCTGCTGGCTGATGCGCTTGATACCGTCGGCAATCATCTCCGTCACTGCTTTGGGCCGGCGTTCGGAGCGAAAGATCGTGGAACCGCGTCCGACGATCGTCCCGTTGAGATCGGCCATCACGATCCCCAGGTGGGATCCGCCGATATCCACGCCAACGACATAGCCGTGCCGCGCATTGAATTCGAGCAGCCCCGGTGGACGCCCTCCATTGGAGCTTGCCCGGCCCAGGGTCGTTACCAGGCCGTGGCGCTGCAGGCGCGAGATGCCGGCAGACACCGTGGGAGCCGTCAAGCCAGACAGCCGGGTCAGGTCCGCGCGAGAGCACGGCGAATGAAGACGCAGCAGTCGCAACAGGCCGCGAATATTGGTTTCCCGAACGCCGGTCGAACGGATTTTCGCAGGGGATGCGTGAGAAGATACGTGGTAGGGCAAAGGCAGATTCATACGTTCCAGGCCGCCTGCTTGTCATAGTACCAGCCGGCACTCTCTTCCTTTTACTTTGTCCCCTCAGGCAGAGCAAACGCGACGTATCCTCTCGGTTGCGACGGATTTTTCCCAAATGTTCCTAAATGTCTTTTAGTAACTCTTCCACGATGGTCTGCGTAGCTTCGTAGGGATCGGGCCCATTATTCCTGCTCCCTTCTACCGA
>CAVQEO010000034.1:0-33359 GCA_963711525.1 uncultured Acidobacteriaceae bacterium
TGATGGAGTTTGGCACCGGAAGTGCTGTGTATGGACTGGAACGATGCTCTGGTTAGATCACGCAGATGCTGCGGTTCAAAGGTACTTCAAAGGTCTTGCCGCGTCTGTCACCGCCCACGGAACACGATAGAACAACTTTTCAGCCATGTGGATTGTTAAGCTCGCGCTCGATCGCCCTTACACCTTCGTCGTCCTCGCTCTGCTGATATTGCTTATCAGCCCGCTTGTCATTCTGAGTACGCCGACGGATATCTTCCCCACCGTTAATCTGCCCGTGGTCGCTGTTTCCTGGATTTACACCGGCATGAACGCGGAAGAGCTGGAAGGCCGGCTCACGACCGTGTACGAAAAAGTTCTGACAGCGCTGGTCGACAACATCGAGCACATCGAATCCACAACCGTCGGCATAGACGGCCTGGTCAGAGTAAAAATCTTTCTGCAACCGAACGCCAGCGTGGACCGGGCGAACGCGCAGGTTACTGCTGCTTCACAAAGCATCCTGCGCCAGTTGCCGCCAGGTACACTGCCTCCCGAGATCGTCAACTACACGGCTTCGAACGTGCCCGTGTTACAACTCGCGCTGTCCGGCCCTGGACTGAGTGAAGCCGACCTGAATGATCTGGCCTTGAACTTTCTTCGGCCCCAACTGGTTACGATTCCCGGGGCCGTTGTGCCTTACCCCTACGGCGGGAAACAGCGCGAGATCATGGTGAATCTTCAGGACACGCTTCTCCAGTCGAAAGGAATTTCACCCCAGGATGTTGTGAATGCGCTCAGCGCACAGAACGTGATTGCGCCGTCGGGCACCGCCAAGATCGGCCGATTCGAATATGACTTTCCTACCAATTCGGCGCCCAGGACGATGGACGAACTCAACCATCTTCCCGTAAAGGTCGTGGGTAACTCAACCATCTATCTGAAAGATGTTTCGCAGGTTGCCAACGGTTTCATCCCTCAAACCAATATCGTTCGTCACAACGGCCGCCGTGGTGTTCTGGTCACCATCATCAAGGCTGGAAACGCCTCTACGCTCAGCGTGGTCAATGGAATTCGCCGTTTGCTCCCGCGCGTCGAGCAGACCCTTCCGTCGCAACTGCACATTCAACCGCTCGGCGATCAATCCCTGTTCGTTCGCGGAGCCATTGAAGGCGTCGTTCGCGAAGCCACCATCGCTGCCGGTCTGACGGCGCTTATGATCCTGCTGTTTCTCGGCAGCTGGCGCAGCACGGTTATCATCGCCGTTTCTATTCCGCTGGCGATTCTTACTTCAGTCATCGTCCTGAGCGCCCTCGGGGAGACCATCAACACAATGACGCTTGGAGGATTAGCGCTGGCGGTAGGCATCCTGGTGGATGACGCTACCGTCACCATCGAGAACATCACGCGCCATCTGGAAGAAGGCCAATCTCTCTATGAGGGCATTTTGCACGGGGCGGCGCAGATCGCCACCCCGGCCTTCGTCTCCACAACCTGCATCTGCATCGCTTTTCTGCCTCTGTTTGCCTTACAGGGCGTATCACATTATCTGTTTCCGCCTCTTGCAGAGGCGATCATCTTCGCCATGCTGGCCTCTTATATCCTGTCGCGAACGCTAGTGCCTACCATGGGGATGTATCTCCTGAAGGCGCCCAATCATGATGCTTCGCCATCGCGCAATCCGCTGGCACGGATGCAGAAAGCCTTTGACCGGGGATTCGAACGGGTCCGGAACACTTACCTCGCGTTACTGAGGACACTCATACGCAGACGATTCATTTTCATTCCGGCTTTTCTTCTGGTGTGCGTCTTCGCTGCGGCTCTCCTTCCCTGGCTCGGCCGGGATTTCTTCCCGGGCACAGACAGCGGCCAGTTCATGCTCCATTTCCGGGCCAAAACCGGAACCCGTATCGAAGATACAGCCATGCTGGCCGACCAGATCGAAAACACGATCCGCCGGCAGATACCCAGGCAAGAAATGGGAGACGTCGTTGACGACATCGGCCTGCCTTACAGCCAGATGAACTTCATGTACAGCACTTCAGGCGTGATCGGTGCCTCTGATGCCGACGTACTCGTGTCGCTAAACGCCAAGCATCACCCGACGGCCGATTACGTCCGAACGCTTCGTATGAGCTTGCCCCGCCAATTCCCTGGCACAACGTTCTATTTCCTGCCTGCAGACATGGTTACCCAAATCCTGAACTTTGGATTGCCTGCGCCGGTGGATCTCCAGATAGAAGGTCAGGACCAGGTGAGGAATCATGAATTGGCTACTCGTGTGTTGGGCGAACTCCGTCACGTTCCCGGCCTCACTGACTTACGGATTCAACAGCCGCTCGACTACCCGATGTTCAACATCAATGTCGATCGAACCAAGGCAGCTATAGGCGGCTACACCGATCGCGACGTCACCAACAGCATGCTTGTCGCTCTGAGCGGTAGCTTCCAGACCGAGCCAAGTTTCTTCCTGAATTGGAACAACGGTGTGCAATATGAACTGATCTCTCAAACTCCGCAATATCGCATTCAGTCCTTACAGGGCGTTGGGAACATTCCCCTCACTTCGACGGCTATGGCGCGTCCTGAAATCCTGTCGGAGGTTGCCTCGTTGCGCCGCGGCCATGAGATGGAAGCGATCGATCACTATAACATCCGCCGCGTTATTGATATCTTTGGCTCTGTCCAGGATCGCGATCTCGCGTCTGTCGGACGGGACATCAATCGCATCATCGACAACGATCAGAAACTCCTTCCGCGCGGCAGTTTCTTTCGCATACGCGGCCAACTTGAAACGATGCGAACCTCCTATGCAGGATTGCTGGCAGGCCTGGCTGCTGCCATCGTTCTCGTTTATCTGCTGATCGTCGTCAATTTTCAATCCTGGCTGGATCCGTTCATCATCATCACCGCTCTACCTGCGGCTCTGGCCGGCATTATCGTCTTCCTGTTCCTTACTCACACGCCCCTCAGTGTGCCCGCTTTGATGGGCGCCATCATGTGCATGGGGGTTGCGACGGCGAACAGCATTCTTGTGATCGCCTTTGCCAAGGAGCGGCTGGCTGAAAACGGCGATGCCCTGGAGGCCGCGGCAGAGGCCGGCTTCACCCGCTTTCGACCTGTTCTGATGACGGCCCTCGCCATGATCATTGGCATGGTCCCAATGGCAATAGGCGCGGGCGACGGAGGCGAACAAAACGCGCCTCTCGGTCGCGCCGTGATCGGAGGTTTGCTCTGCGCAACAGTGGCCACCCTCGTTTTCGTGCCGACTGTATTCGCGCTTTTGCACAACCATCGCCTGGATCGGTCTAGCAACAATGCTCAGAACGGAGCTCAGAATGGATGACAAGGAGATAACAAACACTGAGATTCCCGGCTGTCCGCCGGGCGAGGTTCGCGGGCGGCGGCGCACCATGCGGTTGCTGGCCGTCGCTGGGGTCACCATGTTCATCCTGCTCGTGATCGTGATCCTTGTGGGTATCCGTGCCCGCGAACGAGCCGAGTCGAAATTGCGGCAAAACACGAACGAGGCTGCCGTTCAAGAGGTAATGATCATCCACCCAAAGCAGAATCAGTCAATCGATGAGGTCGTGCTGCCCGGATCCACTCAGCCCTACATCAACTCTCCCGTCTATGCTCGCGCCAGCGGCTATCTGGTCAGGTGGTACCACGACATCGGATCGCGGGTGAAGAAGGGAGAACTGCTCGCAGTGATCAACGCGCCTGAGCTCGATAAGCAGCTGGCACAGGCGCAGGCTGATCTGGAAACCTCGAAGGCCAATTCGAACCTCGCCAAGATCACCTCCGACCGCTGGCAGGGACTGGTCAAAACACGCTCTGTATCCAGACAATCGACCGACCAGGCGGTTGACAATCAGAAAGCCTCCGATTGGACGGTCAATTCGTATACGGCAAACCAGGGTCATTATGCAGATCTGGTCGGATACGAAAAGATCTATGCGCCGTTCGATGGAGTCATCACGATGCGCAACACGGACAACGGCTGGCTGATTGCCGCCGGCCAGAACACGCCTGGTCAGGAGCTGTTTCAGATCGGGCAAATCAGCACGCTTCGTGTTTTCGTCGCGGTTCCTGAGGTGGATTGGCGCGCTGCTCGGGTGGGATCAAAGGCTACCCTTACTCTCGACGAATACCCTAATCAGACCTTTCAGGGCACAATCATCCGTACGTCAAGCTCTATAGACATGGCTTCACGCACCCTCAACACGGAGGTCGATATAGATAATTCCAAAGGCCTGCTTCTTCCCGGAGCCTACGTCCGGGTCCACCTTGCTTTGCCCGGGCAGATCAATTCCGTCGTTATTCCGTCCGATACGCTTTTGTTCCGTACTCAAGGTCTACAGGTCGGAGTGGTGCGTAATAATGTCGCACAGCTTGTTCCAGTCACCATCGGCACTGATTACGGAGAGAGTGTTCAAGTAACCTCCGGGCTCAGTGCAAGTGACGAAGTCATCGAAAGCCCGTCTGACTCGCTAGTCAGCGGCACGCCCGTCCGCATCACGCGTGGGGCTTCAGGTGCCGATCAATGAGCTTTCGCTTCCTATTGCCGGCGGCCTGGGTGATTGTCCTTAGTGGTTGTATGGTCGGTCCGAAGTACAAACAGCCGGCCGTTCCGGTACCTCCCGCCTATAAGGAAATGCCGGAAACGGACCAATGGAAGGTCGCTCATCCCAATGCGGAAGCTCTGCGAAGCAACTGGTGGGAGATCTTCGGCGATCCTGAGCTCAACACTCTGGAGGAACAAGTTGCGGTCTCCAACCAAAACCTTAAGATGGCGGCGGCGCGCTTTCGTCAGGCTCGCGCCACGGTTCGTTACTATCGCGCCGGGGAATTTCCCACCATCTCGGTATCACCAGGCGTTCAGGCTTTGCGCTACTCACCCAATCAACCTTACTTCCCGTCCGGCGACAGCAGCATCGGTTCCACAGGTAACTTCTTGCTTCCTTTTGATTTGTCTTACGAAGTGGACCTGTGGGGCCGCATACGTCGCACCGTGGCAGCTGCCCGCGCGGAAGCTCAGGCCAGCGCCGGCGATCTCGCAAGCACAACTCTCAGCATGCAGGGCGATCTCGCGTACGATTACTTCGAATTGCGCAGCGCCGACTCACAAAAGAGACTCTTGGACGCAACCGTGAAGGCCTATGCCGATATGGTCGAGCTCACCGGCGCCCTGTTCAACGGCGGCGCGGCACCTGAGGCGGACGTGGTGCAAGCACGAACGCAGCTCGATACCACCCGCGTACAGGATACGGATATCGGCGTGATGCGTGCTCAATATGAACACGCAATCGCCATCCTGATCGGCAAACCGCCAGCAGAGTTCGCCATTGCTCCTCGATCGCAACCGTTCGAGCCTCCGGCCATTCCCGTTGGCTTGCCCTCGCAACTATTGGAACGCCGCCCTGACATAGCAGCCGCGGAGCGCCGCGTAGCGGAAGCGAACGAAGGCATTGGTATCGCGCAGGCTGCGTATTTCCCAAGCCTGACCATCGGCGGTGACGTTGGGCTGCAATCCCGGAACATTTCTAACTTATTCACTTGGCCCAGCCGCGTCTGGGCGATAGGCCCGCAGGCATCCGAGATCATCTACGACGGCGGCCGCCGTCGAGCCGGTGTGGAGCAGGCTCAAGCTAACTACGACGCGACCGTTTCTACTTATCGCGAGACAACACTCGAAGCATTTCAACAGGTCGAAGACAATCTCGCTGCGCTCCGAATCCTCGCCCAGGAAGCAACTCAGGAGGAACAAGCGGTGCAGGAAGCGCAACACAACGTGAGGCTGTTCACTGATCTCTACCAAGGGGGCGCCGACCCGTACCTTGAAGTGGTCACCGCACAAACTACTCTTCTCTTCAACCAGCGAAATGAAATCGACATCCTCCGCCGCCAGATGGATGCCAGTGTTCTCTTAGTCAAGGCTATCGGTGGCGGCTGGAATGCATCTCAACTACCGCCAACCAGAACTTTGCCCTGATGTCACTGAATTCATCATGCTGTTTCCTGGCCCTCGGTGCAACAGTAGTAAAGCTTACCTCCGTAACCAAAGGACGTTCCCAACACTAGCGAGGAGAAACCATGGAACGCAGAGATTTCATTAGGTCGGCTGTCGCCTCCGCAGTGACTGCTGGTGCGACGCTAAATGCTTCCGGGCAGGCGCAAAGCCCGGCCCACGTCACCAGTCCAGTCTCTCGTCCGACGTCGCCCGACATGCAATACCGTGATCTGGGGCGCACTGGAGAGAAGGTTTCGGTGATAGGGCTTGGTGGATATCACCTCGGTAAACAGGCAGATCCCGCTGAAAGTGTGCGCCTGGTGCAAACTGCGATCGATCGCGGAATCACCTTCATGGACAACTGTTGGGACTACAACGACGGAATCAGTGAAGTCCGCATGGGGCAGGCCTTGCGCGACGGCTATCGCAGCAAGGTTTTCCTGATGACCAAGATGGACGGCCGAACCAAAGAGGCTTACAACCTCCAACTGGAGCAGTCTCTCGGACGATTGCAGACCGATGTGATCGACCTGGTCCAGTTTCACGAAGTGATTCGGCTGGAAGACCCGGATCGCATCTTTGCGTCCGGCGGAGCGCTTGAGGCTGCGGTCGCCGCACGGCAAGCGGGCAAGATTCGTTACATCGGGTTTACTGGTCATAAGGATCCAGCGGTGCATCTCCGCATGCTTGCCATGGCTCAGCAACACGGCTTCCATTTCGACACGGTACAGATGCCGATTAACGTCATGGATGCGCATTTCCGCTCGTTTACCAGGGAAGTCATGCCGATCGCGATCCAGCAGGGAATCGCCGTGCTGGCGATGAAGACCTTTGGCGACCATTTCATTCTCGACAGCAAGACCATTGAACCCGTCGAAGCCCTGCACTACTCGTTGACTCAGCCGGTCTCGGTAGTTATTACAGGGATCGATTCGATGCCGGTATTGGATCAGGCGCTGACGGCCGTGAAGACCTTTAAGCCCATGACAGAGCAGCAGGTCGCAGCACTACTTGACCGGACGCGCGATGCAGCAGCTGATGGCCGCTTCGAACTATTCAAAACAACGGCCCACTTCGACGGTACGGCTGCAAACCCGAAGTGGCTCGGCTAGCAGACGTTTGGTAGAATTCGCAGAATCAGCCTGGACCTCGCGAGCTAGGACGCCAAACTGACCTGCCGCGGGCTCCCCTCTGGATCTTCGGCCAGCTTGTTTGACCCATCATGCGCCTCCTTTAAAAAAAAGGAGTTAGGTGCACGACCATGAAAGACAATCCCAAATCTAAACAAAGCGCGCATCACCACCCTCTGGCGGTCAAGTTTGCGCGCGCGATGTACGGGCTAGGTTCCACTGGTCCGGAGCAGCCGTAAGCAGCGCTGCCGGCGGACAACATGCTGGAGAAAAGCTTATGTGGATCGTTCGCTTTGCCCTGAAAAGGCCATATACCTTCGTCATTGTCGCGCTGCTCATCGCGATCTTCGGCGTGGCCGCGATCCTGACTACGCCAACCGATATCCTGCCGGACATCAATATTCCCATTGTTAGCGTGATCTGGACCTACAGCGGGCTGGATGCGGATGACATGTCCAAGCGAATCATTGGGGTGTGCGAGCGGGCCCTTCCGACCACAGTAAATAACATCCAGTACACCGAGTCGCAGTCCTATAGCGGCGTCGGGGTCATCAAGATCCACTTTCAGCCCAACGTGCAGGTAGACCTCGCGATTGCGCAGGTGACAGCGCTGTCGCAGTCGCTCTTGCGGCTCATGCCTCCCGGGATTCTGCCGCCCTATGTGCTCAAATACGACGCCTCCAGCGTTCCCATCGTGCAGGTGAGCCTGGGTGGGCAGGGGCTTTCGCAAACCGAACTCTACGACTTGGGTCAGAACTTTGTTCGCGGACAACTGGCCACCATCAATGGCGCCGCGGTGCCTTTGCCCTACGGCGGTGAGCAGCGCTCCATCATGGTGGACGTGGAGCCGGTGCAGCTGGCGGCCAATCACCTCACGGCTTCCGACCTTTCGCTCGCGCTGAGCAACCAGAATCTGGTCACGCCCTCGGGCACGGAGAAGATCGGCGACCGCGAGTATCTTGTTGGCACCAACAGCAGCCCGGCCACCATCGCGGAGCTGAACGCGCTGCCGATCCGGACGCTGAATGGCGCGGTGGTACAGATGAAGGACGTCGCGTGGATTCACAACGGCTATCAGCCGCAAACAAGCTACGTGAGCGAGAACGGGCAAGCATCGGCACTGCTGACAGTGATCAAGAGCGGCGCTTCCTCAACGCTGACGATCGTAGACCAGGTGAAGGCGGCGCTGCCAAAGATCAAGGCCGGGCTACCGAGTGCGCTCACGCTGACGCCGATTTTTGATCAGTCGGTGCTGGTGCGGGCTTCGATCCGGGATGTGGTGCAAGAGGCAATTACGGCCGCGTTTCTCACCGCCTTGATGGTCCTGGTGTTCCTGGGTAGCTGGCGGAGCACGCTGATCGTGAGCGTATCGATTCCGCTTGCCGTCTTGTTCGCGATCGCGGTGTCATCGGCTCTGGGCATGACCATCAATGTCATGTCACTCGGCGGTTTGGCGCTGGCCGTCGGCATGCTGGTCGATGATGCAACGGTGGAAATCGAGAACACGCACCGAAACCTCGGGTTAGAGCAAAACAAGCCGCTGGCTTCCGCGATTCTTGATAGTGCGGAACAGGTGGCGGTCCCGGCGCTGATCTCGACCATGTCGATCTGCATTGTATTTGTTCCAGTCACCTTGCTTTCAGGTTCGGCGAAATACATCTTTACCCCGCTGGCGGTGAATGTGGTATTGGCGCTGGTCGCGTCGTATGCGTTGTCACGGACGCTGGTGCCAACGATGATGCACTTCCTGCTCCCGAATGAGGTGCCCCTCTACCAGGGCCGGGAAGAGGAGTCACCGCTCAGCCGAAGTTTCATCTGGCGCTTCCACCAGAAGTTCGAGCACGGGTTCGACCGCTTCGCGGAGAAGTACAAAGGCGGCCTGGAGTGGGCTTTGGGGCACAGGGCGGTCACGCTCGCCGTGTTCGCCGCAGTGACCGCGGGCTCGCTGGCATTGATCCCGATCATAGGGCGGGACTTTTTTCCGTATGTCGACTCCGGCCAAATGGAGTTTCATGTACGGCCACCGGTGGGAACGCGGATCGAAACGGCTACTGAAGTGTTCAAGCGGGTCAACGACGAGATTCGACGCGTCATTCCGCCGGACCAGCTGCAGATGGTGGTGAATAACATCGGGCTGCCTCCAGGGGGTGTAAACCTGGCCTACTCGGCAAGCGATACCACCAGCAATGGGGACGGGGATGTGCTGGTGCTGCTCGCGGCCAAGCATCGTCCGACGCAAGAGTGGATGCAGATCCTGCGCCAGGATTTCGCGCAAAAGTTTCCGCAGGAAACATTATTTTTCGAACCGGCGGATATCACCAATCAAACACTGAACTTCGGGCTGCCCGCGCCGATCGATGTACAGGTGCGGGGAAAAGACGCAGCCTCCACGGCAGAAATCGCAGAGACGCTGCAGCAGCAAATCAAGAACGTTCCAGGCGCAGTGGACGTGTTTATGCAACAGCAGGTCAGCGCGCCGAAGCTGAATATCAACGTGGACCGGCTGAAGGCGCAGGAGCTGGCGCTGACCGCCAAGGATGTGTCTGACGACGTGCTGCTGTCGCTTTCCGGCAGTGGCCAGGTTGCCCCCAATTTCTGGCTCGATCCGAAGACGGGCATTAACTACCCGGTCATCGTGCAGGTGCCGCAGTATCGGATGCGCAACCTCGATACGCTGGACCGGACGCCCATAAATGCGATTGGTGCCAGTGACCAGCTGCTGAGGAATGTATCCCAGACGCAGCGGCAGGTTGCGCCGTTGACCGTTTCGCACTACAACGCTCTGCCGGTGATGGATGTGTTCGCGAATGTGCAGCAGCGAGACCTGGGCGGGGTGGCAAGCGACGTAGAAAAGATCGTCAGGAAAAACTCACAACACCTGCCTCCGGGGGTAGAGATTCTTCTGAGCGGTCAGGTGCTGACCATGAACACCTCGTTTCAGAATCTGGAGGTCGGGATTGCCGCGGCGGTGGTGTTTGTGTATCTGCTCATGGCAATGAATTTTCAGTCGTGGACCACCCCGTTCGTCATTCTTATGGCGCTTCCCGGGGCTTTCGCAGGGATTATATGGATTTTGTTCCTGACCCAGACCACGTTCAACGTGCCGTCGCTGATGGGTGCGCTGATGACGATCGGAGTTGCGACCGCAAACAGCATCCTGGTGGTGACTTTCGCGAACGACTCGCGGAGCGACGGCCAGGTGAGCAGAGACGCGAAGCAAGCAGCACTAATTGCGGGCACGACGCGGCTCCGGCCGGTGTGTATGACGGCACTGGCCATGATTATCGGCATGTTCCCGATGGCACTGGCTCTGGGCGAGGGCGGCGAGCAAAACGCCCCGATTGGACGCGCGGTGATTGGAGGCCTCTTGTTCGCGACCGTGGGAACGCTATTCATCGTGCCGGTCATGTATTCGGCGTTTAGCAAAGAGCCGCCAGTGAATTGGGACAAGCGAATCGAAGACGAGACGCAAGGAGCGTACCAATGAGCGCAGGAGTCACTAAACCAGGGCCGCCTTGGGATGAGCAACATGATGAGCATCGGCAGCGAAGGACCGGCCGGTGGCTGCTATGGATTGTGATCGCGATCGCGGTGCTGGTTGTAGCCCTGCTGGTTGGATGGCTGCCCCACCAGAAACGCAATGAGGAAGTGGACGCCAAAGCCAGGCAGCAACAGAACTCGGCTCCGGTGGTCGAGGTACAGACCGTGCACGGTGCGAGCGCAGAGCAGGACTTGACTCTGCCGGGTACAGTAACTCCGCTTAGGTCCGCGCATATCTACGCCCGAGCTTCCGGGTTTCTTAAGGCGCGATATGTCGATCTGGGCGATTCGGTACGCAAAGGGCAGCTACTGGGGTTGATCTCGGCGCCAGACCTGGACACTATGGTGTCGCAGCAGGTGGCAATGCTGCAGCAGAGTAAAGATGGAGTGCTGACTGCGCAGGCAGCGCTGCGACTGCAGCAGGCGACCTATGATCGTGTTCACACACTCGTGCTCCACGGCATTTTGTCGCGGCAAGATGACGACACAGCACTGGCAGCAAAGGAGTCGGCCCAATCGAACTTGCAGGCCGCCGAGAATGCGGTAAAGGCGGCGCAGGCGGTACAGGCCCATGCGCAAACACTGGCAGATTTTGAGCAGCTGCGCTCGCCCATTGATGGAACCGTGACGGCCCGCAACGTCGAGGTAGGCAATTTCGTGTCCCCCTCGGGCGCCGCGCTGGGCGCGACGCCTGCCCCTGTGACCGGTGCGACGGGAGGCCCGCCAACCGGTGGCGCACAAGGCGGCGAGTTATTCGATGTCGTGGACCTCCGCAGTCTGGAGATTTTTATCGCCGTGCCCGAGCAGGATGCACCTTTTGTGCAGACCGGCCAGCCCGTGAATTTGACCTTTTTCGAGTTGCCGGGACAGACGTTCACCGGCAGGGTGATGCGCACCAGCGACTCTCTCAGCCAGCAGAGCCGGACACTGCTCGCAGAGCTACAGGTCAACGATGCGCAGCACCGATTGCGGCCAGGCATGTTTGCTTCGGCGCAGATGCACTATAGGGCCCCGAACCCGGGTATTTTGATCTCCGGCGACAGTCTTCTTACCTTGGCGCAAGGCGAATTTGTGCCTGTGGTGGAGAACAACATCATCCAAATGCGGCCCGTGCAAGTAGGGCGAGACTTGGGCACGCAGTTGTACATCACCGCTGGACTGAAAGATGGGGACCTGGTCGTTGTGAGCCCAAATGATCTGGTGAAAGAGGGTGCCCGCGTAACCACGCGGCCTGCGCCCAAGGGGCAGGAGGGCGGCGGAGGCGGGTAGAAACAAATTGCGAAGCCGGGTAGGCAAGAGCAGCAGGATCAGGAGAGGGGTCGCTCGACATGAGTCGTTTTTTTCGTTGCTCCGTCGTACGAAGTGGCGCCGGACAGGCTTTCAGATGGTTCATCACCCGGTGCGCGCTGGTGTCTGTGGCGGTGGCCCAGCAACCTTCTGGAACGCTCCACAACACGGCAGGCATTGTTGATGCGCCTCGTCCTTCGTGGTTGCTGGTGCAAACGGCAGTAAGTGTGCCGGCGCCAGCGATTCCCCAGGGCGGACGGCTTTCTTTAAGTCTGCAGGACGCTGTCCGCATGGCGCTCAAGAACAACCTCGACATTGAGATTGAGCAGATTGATCAGACGATCGCAGACCTGAGCGTCCCGTTGACAAAGGGCGGCGGGCTGCCGCGTCCGATCAATTACACGGTGGCGGATAGCCCGCCGGGTGAGGCGGGCGTTGCAGTGCCGCTGCTCAGCTTCTCATCCCCTGGCTTGTCACCACTCAGCGTAGATCCAAATACTTCGACAGTGTCTTCGTCGTACAACACAAGCCATGTGCTGGAGGGAGCGCACTCCCTATCACTGAGTTCGAGCCCCTACTCCGGCGGGACGCCGGTGCCCGGTTTCGATGCCGAGCTGTTGGGCCGGTATGGATGGTTGCGGCGTAACCCAGCAGTTTCGCTTACATCCGCGGGGGCGGCGACGCAGGCGGAGACGGCGACAACGGACAATACACTCGGTGATACGGTCCTCACCAAGGGTTTCAGCCCAGGGACCACGATCCAGCTGGGTGTGAACGACTTTGTGCAGAGTTTCTACTCGGGGCGCTCTTCCGCCGTTCCGTTCTCCCACCCGAATGCTTACGCGCTAGTCGCGCAGCCCTTGTTGCGTGGGGCTGGACATTCGATCAACACCCGTTATATCGCCATTGCGAAGACCAACAAGAAGATATCGGCGGCTATCCTGGAGCAGCAGATGATCAGCACGATCACTGGGGTCTCAAATCTGTATGTCGACCTGGTAAGCCTGCAGGATTCGGTCAAAGTGCAACAGCAGGCCCTATCGACTGCTCAGTTACTGTTGAGCAACGACCGGGAGCAGTTGAATGTAGGGCGGCTACCGCCCATCGAGGTGGCACGTGCGGAGTCGCTGGTGACCAGCACGCAGCTGATGCTGACACAGGCGATAGCTCTGCGGGACCAGCAGCAGGTGATTCTGCGGACCCTGCTCGATCCGCACTCGGTCATCGCCGCGGATGGCGAAGTGCCCGAGATCGTGGCGACGGATCCACTTGTGCCGCCGCAGGCGCAGATCGAGGCGCCATTCCCCGAACTAGTGAAACGTGCGTTGGAAACCCGGCCCGATGTGCGCCAGGCACGATTGCAGGTGATGAATGGCGAGCGGCAGGTCAGAGGTGCGGCGAATGCGGCGAAGCCGGAAGTCGACCTTTATGGCACATATGAACTTCGTGGTGTGGTGATGCCGGGACTGACCGCAATTGGTGGCAATCCCTTGACGGGGAATGCCCTTCTGAACTCGGTTCCGACCGGTGGGACTCGCTCATCGACTGTTTATGAAGCAGGGCTCCAGTTCTCCCTGCCGGTACAGAACCGCGTTGCGGAGGCGAATCTAGGTGCCGATAGGGCGCTCCTGCGGCAGCAACAGCTGCGCGTGACTCAACTGGAATCGCAGGTAGCCGCTGAAGTGCGGAACGCAATAACGGCGCTCAACGCCGCGAAAAGTGCAGCGAGTGCAGCGACAACCGCGCGCGCTTTGCAGGCAAGGTTGCTTGCTGCCGGTCAGGAGAGCTTTCAGGCAGGGTATACGACCAATATCTCCGTGATAGAACAACAGACATATCTGACCCAGGCAGAAACCACAGAAGTCGTAGCCAAGGCCGCCTGGCTGAAGGCAGCGGCACAGTTCGACCGGGTGCTGGGGCAGACGCTGGAAAAAGATGGAATTTCGCTGAAAAGCGATCAGCCGGCGATAGAAGCTCCGCATTGATTTGCGGCTTCAGGAGTACTTGGTCAACAGCCGCATCAAGTGAGTGCGAGGTTTTTTCTTGCCAGAGGTCTCGACGAAAGTGGCGGTCAACAATACGGGAGCTACTCCCACTTCAAAGTTGATCCGCCACTACCCTTAGTCGCGGAGGCCTGTGGCCGGAAGGCTCACTGCAGACAACTTGTCGTATGCGGCCTGCGGAAGTTCAAGGCTTGCCGCAGCGAGGTTCTCTTCCAGGTGCTTGACCGACGAGGTTCCGGGAATTGGCAGAATCACCTTGGACCTCTTGAGCAACCAGGCCAAAGCGACTTGCAGGGGGCTTGCCTCGAGATCCTGGGCGACCTTCTTTAGGGCGTCGTGCGCCTCTTGGGCTTGGCCGAGTGGAGCCCACGGAAGAAAGGCAATGCTGTGCTGCTCGCAGTAGTCGACAATGAAGTCGGACTCGCGGTCGGCAAAGCTGTATCGGTTCTGCACCGAGACGATAGGCACAATCCTGCGAGCGCGCTCGACGTGCTCGCGGGTCACGTTCGAGAGTCCGATGTGGCGAATCTTACCTTGCTCGCGCAGCTTGGCCAGAGCTTCGACTGAGGCTTCCCACGAGACGGCATTGTCTGGAGCATGGAGTTGATAGATATCGATCCGATCCAGTCGGAGGCGTTTGAGGCTGCCTTCTAGTGCTTCCGCGAGGTGTTTGGGGCCTGCATTATGGGTCCACTGTCCAGGACCGGGACGCTCCCATCCTCCTTTGGTCGCGATGACCAGATCGGATGGGTAGGGATACAGCGCCTTCGCAATCAGCTCTTCCGAGACAGCCGGTCCGTAGGAATCAGCTGTGTCGATGAGGTTCACGTCGAAGTCGATCGCGCGCCGCAACGTTGCAAGTGCGGAGTTTTCATTAGCGGGGGGTCCCCAAATGCCCGGACCGGTGATGCGCATAGCCCCGTATCCCAGGCGATAGACCGTGAGGTCGCCGCCTATTGTGAACGTACCAGCGGCGGCTGCAGAATGAACTTGTTCGTTAATCATAGATTTGGCCATGGTGTCCTCTCTTTGGTCCTTAGGTTGTCGAGCGGGTTCCGAAACGACGCCAGGTCGATCTCGGTCGTAGGTTGATGCGCAGTCGCATTACTTTGTAAAGATGTCGTGCTCCTGGTCGTAACGCTGCTCCCTCTTTGCGGCTCGACCCGCAGCTTCGTCCGCGAGACGGCTTAACTTTGTTTCTTTGCTGGTTGTGACAGGTAAGTCTTGTTGGATCGGTGTTTCTGGGTTCTTCGTTTGGTCGGGCATCGTTGTTCTCCTTCATTTGTCTAAGAGCATTCGTAATGCCAGGAATGAAGCAAAAACGAACGGCCTGCGATGTGACTGAATCGAAATGACGTGGATCTTCGAAGATCCTGATTTGTGTGAAAAGCACTGGGGCCGGCAGTCGGCATCTCGACAGAAGCCGCGGTGTTTTCGACACATTCTCCTTGCTTCTCCGTCCCACGTAATTGCCGAAGGAGAATCTCGAGTTGTGAGGACCGCTCTCGGGAGGATTGTCTACGTTAATGTGCGGTTATCATGCCGTCACGACCACGCCGGCTGACGCGTGGTTGAGGATGAGTCGGGTTTACAATAGCAAAGCCTCGCAGCTATGCCGGAGAAGCGTTACTGCCACGAACAGAGCCCGCGCGGGCCGAGAAGGGCTGACGTGGGGACTACCGGATTACTCCTCACCCAAGCCGCTAAGAAATCGTCGCCGATTGCTTCTGCTCTGGGCGCCCCTCTTCTTGTTTCTGGGACATCCTCTCTTATTGGCCGCCGGAGCCGATGCGCGTGGCCGTGGCGGCGACCCTCTGCCGCTCAAGGTAACGGTGACCGACAGCGACGACATACGGTTCCGAAAGCTCTCCGGAAGCGCGGGCATATCGCAGACTAGAGTCTCGTCGGTAGTGCAAGACGGTCTTGGCTTCCTGTGGTTCGGCACGCAATATGGATTGAATCGCTACGATGGCTATAGATCCAAAGCGTTCAAGCACGAACCAGGCCGTCCCGATAGCCTGGGATGCGTCTATATTCGCAGTCTCTTTGTGGACCACTCCGGGACCTTATAGATCGGCTGTGATCAATCTCTCGATAAATACAATCCGATCAACGACACGTTCACCCATTACCACGTCGTGCCAGAGTATCGAGGGAGTTTGCCCGCGCCTATCGCGCAGTTTAGCGAGGATCGAGCCGGGATGCTCTGGTTGGCGACAGCCAGGGGACTCTACAGATTTGACCCTGTGAACGGTCACTCCACTCGATATGCGCACGATCCAAAAGATCCGACAAGTATCGCGGCCAGCATGGTTATCCCTCGTCCACCGAACTCCCCTTGTGATCAAGAACCACCCGCGATAACTTTGGCCAGTTACTTGCTTCCGAAGGATATATCGCGTAAGGCGACTGGCACCGTTCATACCTTAGGCGCATAAAAAGGAGAATCCATGCAGTATGAATCGTCGATGTCCGCAGCGGCTCTTCTTACCTCCGCTGGGGCGAGGGAGAGTTATGAACTTGTCTAGTCCATCAGCCAACGATCTTGCCATCAACTGCGGCTTGAGCGAGATGAGCGAACAACTGCTCATCTCGGCTGCAAAATCGGGAGACACGGTCGCCTTTGTCGAACTCAGCAAACGCCACTCCCATAAGATCCTGCGACGGGCATATCGCATCGTAAAGAATTGGCAAGATGCGGAGGATGTACTCCAGGAGTCCCTCATGAGAGCCTTCCTCCACTTAAAGGACTTCGAGGAGAGGTCCAGTTTCTCGTCTTGGCTCACAAGGATTGCAATTAATTTTGCCCTTATGGGCTTGCGGAAGAAGCGCGGACATGTTGAGGTCTCGATGGAGTTCATCAATGATGACCATGAAGTGAGCTATCGTTGGGAACCAAAAGATCCGGCGGAAAGTCCTGAAAGCCACTGTTCACGGCGAGAGAGAGAAGAGCTGCTAGGGGGCAATTCGGCAGTTACCCCCCAGTCTGCGGCAAGTAGCTCAGATGAACCTTATCGACGGCCGCTCAGGAGAAGAGGTTTCGCAAACTCTTGGCATCTCTGTGCCGGCGGCAAAATCGAGACTGTCGCGCGCAGAAACGCATTGCGCGTAAAGCTCTCCTCAGGTGACTGAGAGGAACGCCGGGGCTACGTGGAGAGAATTCCTCGGCATTATCATCCCAGACCCGTCGGGGAAGCTGCAAGAACACTTCTCCCAAGGGTCTCTTCTAATGCTGAGACGATGAACGGCAATCGAGGGAGCAACATGGGAAAGGGGAGCAGTGCGACGCTGGCACCCAACACAATAGACGCTCTTTCGACCGCATTGGATTCGCTACATGGGTAGTTTCTCGGCTGAAGTCAGATTTCCAGAGACCGAACGGAGTAATGGATTGACCCTTTAGCCGTAGTGAGTCGATAGCCGACGACCAGCACGTCGTCGCTCCGGTGAGAGGGATTGGCAAAGGTGCCGCTGTTAATCCTCATCGCTCCGATCGGGCTGGCGAGTCCTTCTCGACCACGACCTCAAGTGTGCCTGCCGACACAGGTTAGAGTCGTATTGCGGGATCTCCTTCTGGCGGGCGCGCGCCATCTCCTCACACTCTCTCAGTGCCAGGAGGGCTTTTCTCTGTAAATCCCGCGGGCTCACGACGAGTAATGAGATCGCGGAGGCGATCGCCATCAGGAGCAGAGCAATATCGACCATTCGTTCCTTTCGTGAGCTTTGTAGTCGTCGACAGGCTGTTGAGAAACCCCAGCAAGTCGGCCTGCACAGAAAAAGCTTATCCAGGCCAATCAGGGTATCGCAGTGAATCACTGCAGTAAATCGGTTGGTTTAGCCCCGATGGTCTGCGCTGCTTTGCCCGCACCATCGATGTCGTCCGCTAGCCCTTTTACAATCGTGGCAAACCTCATTGTCCGGCAGCGGGCATCGCATGCTGCGTAGCGTTCTATTCTGCCGCGGTTTCGACTCGGCCGGGATCAGCACTTATGCCATATTCCTCACCCTCAATCCAAACTCGATCGAGATAGTCATTATCCCCGTACTTGTCGAAGGTGGCAGCAGAGTTGCGGTGAGGTAAGGCAGATTCTGTCGGTGTGAAATCGACGAGTACCGAGTGCAGCTCGTCTCTATTCTCGATCTGTAATATATCGGCATTCTCGTCGAGTCGTACCACCTTGTAGTCGCCGGCTGGCAATTTAACGTCGCCCGCGTAAAATGGAGACGGGGTGGTGAAGTCAACTCCGTTGTCGGTCTGTGCCGCCAGCGGCATGACAGACAAGAGCGATAGCAATCCCATGTTGATCAAAAGTTTTCCAGAGTTATTCATAATAGCTCCTTGATTACCATTCGTGCCTCATACACCTAGGCACCGCTGTTTATCAATGCACGTACGATGCCAAGCTTGCTTAGTGGGCCAATAAATCAGTCATGCCCGATAACTGGCTGGGACTCCATACACTTCCCGGACTCAATTGGTTTTGCAGCATCCTGCGACGCCGGGATGTTAGTCGGCTGCGTGTCGGTAATTGTCAACTGATGGCGGCATTTCGATAGCGAACAGGCGGCTTCTTGTCGGGGCGCTGGTGCCCCCCTCCTATCGGATACCATCTTTTATTGTGGTGTCTCAGAGTCAACCGCACATGAGCCCAGACACTGACTGACGCCAAGCGCGCACGCATCAGCCGCATGAAAAAGTTGGGAATCTCGATCAGGCTCGCTCGGTGTCTCCCGTTGGACCACAACTAGTAGTCAGCGAGGTCTAGCGGGCAAGGGCGTCACCGAAGGTGCTGGGGTGATTTCCCGAGGGACAGGTACCACCCCGTTCCCCGGGTCTCGTCTGAGCTTACGTGTGTACAAATCCTGATGTCAGGCTGTCTCTAAAACACCCAACTTCAGTGCTCGTGCCACACCGTCGCCATAGGCAGGATCGGCTCTTCTGCAGTTCGCAACATGACGCTCCAGGACCTCCTGAGAGGCGCCATTGATCGCGCGAGCCGTATTGTCAAACAGCAACTGCTTTTGCTCAGGGCTCATCTTCCGGAAGAGATTACCCGGTTGCTCCCAGTGATCATCCACTAAGCGGTGGTCATAGTGATCCGCGTCGCCTTCAAGTGCGAGCGGTAGGTCAGCATACTCCGGTTGGTTGTCCCATAATCCCTGGCTATTCGGGTTATAACTCGTCGTTGCTCCCAGGTTTCCATCTGTACGCATCTGGCCATCCCGGTGATAGGAATGGAATGGGCACTGCGGCGCATTCACAGGTATGTGATTGAAGTTGACACCGAGACGGTATCGCTGGGTGTCTCCATAAGAGAACAGGCGGGCCTGGAGCATCTTGTCAGGAGACCAGCTGATCCCGGGAACCACATTTGCCGGGGAGAAAGCGGCTTGCTCTACCTCTGCGAAGAAGTTTTCCGGATAACGGTAGAGCTCCATTACACCGACTTCGATCAATGGGTAGTCAGCTTTGGGCCAGACCTTGGTCAGGTCAAAAGGATTGTGCTTGTGTGTCTTTGCCTGTTCCTCCGTCATCACCTGGATGAAGAGCGTCCAACGCGGAAAATCTCTACGTTCGATGGCCTGCAATAGATCTCGGCCATTGCTCTCCCGGTCATTTGCCACAACCGCGGCTGCCGCTTCGTCGGTGAGATTCTCAATGCCTTGCTGTGTCCGGAAATGGAATTTCACCCAAACGCGCTTGTTCTCGGCATTGATCATCGAGAAAGTGTGGCTTCCGAAGAGATGCATATGCCGGAAGGACTTCGGAATTCCGCGGTCGGACATGACGACCGTGACCTGATGGAGTGCCTCCGGAAGAAGGGTCCAGAAGTCCCAGTTATTCTGAGCGCTCCGAAGGCCGGTGCGCGGGTCGCGCTTGATAGCGTGGTTAAGGTCAGAGAACCGCAAAGGATCGCGGAAGAAAAAGACTGGAGTATTGTTTCCAACGATGTCCCAATTTCCGTCCTCGGTGTAAAACTTGAGAGCTGTCCCCCGGATATCGCGCTCCGCATCGGCTGCCCCGCGTTCCCCGGCGACCGTGGAAAAACGCGCAAACATCGGCGTCTGCTTTCCGATCCTCGAAAAAATCGCTGCCTTGGTGTACCTGGTGATGTCGTGAGTCGTCGTGAATGTTCCATACGCGCCCCAGCCTTTGGCATGCATCCTGCGCTCGGGAATGACCTCGCGGTCAAAGTGTGCGAGCTTCTCGATCAGCCAGATGTCCTGTAGCAGAGCCGGACCACGACGGCCGGCTGTCAGAATATTTGTGTTGTCCGGTACGGGAGCGCCGGTTGCATTGGTAAAGCGTTCGGGATTTGACATGGGTCGTCTCACTTTCCGGAGTTGTGAATTACGACGTTGATCGCCTGAAGATAGCGGCGTTTCCCTGAGCGCCAGCCGAAGGTTTACTTAGCCCTTCCACCGCGAATCGCGAATGACACTGCAGAAGTTCATCCGCTGGAACTGTGGATCCTTGTCCGCTAATACATCCGCCTTTACATTGCCGAATGTCGTCTCAGGCTTGTGCTTTATGCCCTCGTAAAAGGCCTGGATGATGTCTTCTTTAAAGTGTTCGGTGCGCGGATACGCAGCGACGATCGCTTCGCGATCAGCGTCAGAGAATTCCGAGTAGGCGATACCGAGAACATCCATCTCTACACCGTTGGTCAATAGCGCAACCACGGGGTGCATGTATTGGGGGATACCGGGGGTGGTGTGAAGGGCAATCGAAGTCCACACAGCGTCGATGTCTTGTTGGGGGATCTTGTGCTGACGAAGAAACTCGCGAGCAGCATTGGCGCCGTCGACCTCAAAACGGTCTGCAGCGCTGCTGTGTTTCGGAGTGAGACCCATATCATGAAACATTGCACTTACATACAACAGCTCAGGATCGAAGGTGAGACCTCTCCGTTTGCCGGTGGCAGCGGCGAAGTAGTAGACGCGGCTGGAATGGTTGAACAGTAACGAGTTCTCTGAATCGCGGACCAACTCGGTGACTTGGCGTGCCATAGTGCTGTCGGGGATAGCTACACCGGACGCGAGAGCAAGGGTCGTGGCGTACATTGGGGTTCCTCCTAAACTTCTCTTCTCTGGGTTGATGTGATAGCTGACCTTACGCGCCGATCCAATTCGATAGCAGGCCATCAAGGGAGAATGCGCCAGCGCCTTGCGCAATGATCACGATGGTCAATGCAAGCGCGAGCAGGTGGTACTCGATGCCGTGGCCTTTTCGGTCGCCAAACCAGTTCAGGAAGAGGCCATATTTTCCGTGCACCATGAAAATTGCCGCGAGCATGTTGATTGCGATGGCGAGTGCACTTATACGAGCAGCAAGTCCCAGGATGAGCGCCGCCCCGCCGACGAGTTCAGCCCCCACAGCCGCAAGAGCGATGATCTTCGGCAGACCCATAACTTCGGTGAAAGTGCGCAATGTCTGCCTCAGCCCCGGCCCTCCGAACCAGCCGAGCACCTTTTGCGACCCGTGCGCAAAGAAGATGATCCCCAGGATGATGCGAGCAAGAGTTGGCACCCAACTTGAATCTGTTGCGAGGATTCGCAATAACATGTTGTCTCCCAGTGCTGACGGTGGCCTGGTCTCACGTTTCCGTGTGTCGTCCCAGTCGCCGGATCACAGTCGGGAATCCCCTTCGTGGCCGGGTCAGAGTTGTTTCCAATAGCGAGCGCGAGGCTGCGCGTTGGCTTGCAGTTAACAGTCTCCCTGCGTTGCCGGCGGTTCGCCTGCCCTAACTGGAATGCAATCCGCGTGCCAACCCGCCGCTTCGGGTAAAGCGGTTGAAAAATAGGGCGGCGACGCATACGGACACTCTCTAGCCCCTCTTGGGTAGCGTGAAAGGCTTCTTTTGGAGTGTCGAAATCCTGACTTGTCCCTAAAATTTCGACACGAGCGTCGACGTTGACTCATTTACAGTGACAAGTGTCGCTTGCCAGGTACGGGCATGGTTCGAACGAGAATCCCTTAGGCTGGGGTGACATAAATGGAGACAGCGTTCCCGCGAAAAGCAGCTACGAAGAACCGAAGCGGTTTCTCTGGCGTAGCGCCTGCGGGCTGATCCGGGTGAGCGTCATAGAAGTTGACGTCCTCACGCGCCTCGCGTCAAAATCAATCCACCGAGGTCGCACGTCGGTGGCGACCAAAATACCCTGTCTCGGGGCACCGGGCTACCTGCTGGCGCCCCAAGAACGCCGGATTTCACACTACACCGTTCCATACTAAATTGAACAAATTCGTCCTTCGCCATTGAACCAGATTCTTCCTGCCGTCGGGCTGTCGTGATTGTTGGAGGAACGAGGTGACGTAAGAACATGTCGTTGCACGCGTCCCGCACTTTGCTCTGGACCGCCATGTTCGCGCTCTGCTCTCTGCCGATGCGCGGCCAGACCGCCGATACCGGGGCGATTGCTGGCACTGTGGGCGACCCCAGTGGAGCGCTGGTTCGACGTGCTGCAGTGGTCATCAAGAGCCAGGGTACCGGAGAAATGCGCGATCTCGCGACGGACGACGAGGGGAATTTCTCGGTCCAATTCCTACCTCCCGGCAGGTATGACCTGACGGTGCGCACGGCAGGATTCGAACCGTTCATCTTGAATGGCGTTCAGGTTCAAATCACTGAGGTGAACACGCTCAGGATTCAGCTCGCGCTTGGCGGCACGAAAGAACAGATCACGGTTAGCGCTGCCCCTCCGCTCCTTCAAACCGAGAATGCCACTCTCGGACGAGTCATCGATCACCAAGCTGTCGTCGACTTGCCCCTCGTCGATCGTAACTTTACTGAGATTCTCGGGCTGACGGCCGGAACAAACACGAATATCGTGGACGCGACTCAATTAGGGGCCGGAAGCCAGGAGATCCGCGCAAATGGTGCGCGTAGCGGCGACAATAACTTCATGCTAAACGGTGTGGATGCGAACAGTTATAGCTCCAATATCACCGAGGTTACTCCTTTCGGCGGAGCCGGAATCGCAATTCCGGCTCCGGATAGCATTCAGGAGTTCAAAGTCCAGACTTCTCTCTACGACGCGCAGTATGGGCGGGGAGGGGGTGCAAACATAAATGTCGAAACAAGGTCGGGTACCGCAGACGTTCACGGAAATGCTTATTATTTCGGTCGCAATGAGGCACTGGATGCGAATAATTTCTTTGCCAACGCAACCGGAGTGCCGAGAGGAGAATTCCGGCGCTCACAACCCGGTGGCACTTTGGGTGGACCACTGCCTTGGTCAAAAAGACGCGCCTTTTTCTTTGTTTCCAACCAGGCCACAAGGGACGTGAATGCGGCCTCCTTGAGCAACAGTGTTAGCTCTCTAAGCCTGCCTCCTATACCGCAGGTCCGCACGCCCGCCTCGCTTGGCGCTGTATTCGGCGGCCAAACTGGGGCATTAGGCGGGGCGGCGGTGGCCCGCGACGGTTCGAACATCGGCCCGGTAGCACGCAATCTGTTAAACGCGAAAAACCCCGATGGAACCTATGTAATTCCAAGCCCTCAGACATCGGGAAGCGGTGTCAACTACACAGCCGTCTTGCCTGGACATTACAACGAAGACCAGTTCAATACAAACTTCGACTTCAATTTGCGCGCGGCGGATCGGCTGTCGGCGAAATTCTTTTTCTCAAACTCGAACCAGGACGTTCCATTCTTCGGCGCCAGTGTGCCTGGCTTTCCCGTGCTCCGTTCCTTTGAGAACCGGAATTTGGCAATAACCGAGACTCACATTTTCTCACCACAAGCAATCAACCAATTCCGGTTCGGTTTCTCTCGTCTTGCAGGTCAAAGCGTTCCCGGAGGGACTCTCACCGACCAGGATGTGGGGATAAGCCGCTTCAGCGACCCCCAGGAGGGGATCATTCCACAAACTCAGGTTCTTGGAGCCTTTGAATTAGGCAACTCGGGACAAGACCAAGGCAAAACAGCCGGTAATAACTTTTACATTTCCGACGTCATCTTCCTGACTCGGGGCAAACACAATCTTCGCTCGGGCACAGAAATCTTCCGAAATCAGTTCAACCATCTAACCAATTACACGTCCGGCGTCATCACCATCCTGTCTTTCCCTGATTTTCTCCTTGGCTTGCCCGCCGGGCCTGTCGCCGCAGGAGGGAACGGCACATCGTTCTCAAACGTTTTCTTCTCCAGCGTGGCTGCCGGGGTTCCCGACGTGGGGCAACGTGCATACGCTGCCGATTTCTTCGCGTCGGATGAATGGAAGGTTACGCGAACACTCACCATGAATCTTGGGGTTCGACTCGAGGTCAATGGCCAACCAAGCGAAATCGAAGGTCGCGAATCGAATTTCTTCCCTCAATTCTACGTCCCTCCTCCGGCGGGAGGTTTCACGGATCCGGCCACCTCCGGCTTTGTTCTGCCCGACAATTTTTCTGGCAACGCCCCCGAGGGATTTCCACGCGAGAATGCAACCCTGCTGAACCACCCCGTGCAAATGCACACAGAACCCCGCGTCGGCTTCGCGTGGCAGCCCCTTTCTTCGCGGGACATCGTTCTTCGAGGAGGATATGGCATCTACGCGAACCGCACCAGCTTCGCGGGGAACGGCTCATTACTGGCTCTTAATCCGCCATTCGCGTTGAATGCCGTGCTAAATGGCGCCGCTAACGCGACCGCTAGCCTGGAGAGTCCCTTTCCAAATCTGCCGCCGAGCTCTTCATTCCCAAATTTTGTAGCCAACATGCTACCGGGTCCACCGTTTAACGGGGACAGATTCCTGCGATCCCCCATCATTACCGATCCTGATTTTAAGGAGTCTACCGTCCAGCAATATGACTTCGACCTGCAGTATCAACACCAGAGCTACGTTTTCTCAATCGGGTATGCCGGCGCGAAGGGCACCCACCTGGGCGTCGGTCGGGGCAATAATCAGCCTCTCCTCGCCGCTCCTTCCGGCCCCGTGAACGGACTCACAACCAACTCCGCGGCCAATGCAGCTGAGCGGGTTCCTTTCGTCGGGTTGTCTCCATTGCTCTACCGTCTCCAAACCAGTGGGGATTCAATCTATAACTCACTTGAGGCCACGCTGAAGAAAGACATAAGTCATGGTTTTCAATTCCTTGCCGCCTACACCTTTTCTAAATCGATTGACGATGCGGGGGATAGTCTCGGTGCTGCTATCGCTGGCACATTCGGATTGCCGATCACTGGGCAAGTGGTTTACAACGATCAAAACAATGTCGCTGCTCAGCGTGGTGTGTCGGACTTTGATCGAACTCACCGATTGGTTATCAGCGGTACGTGGAGTGTGCCCGGCCCTGGCCACGCGAAAAGCGCATCTGTTCGAAAGCTTGGGAATGGCTGGAGTACCTCAGGTGTCGTAACGCTGCAATCGGGACTACCGTTCAGCATCCTGGACAGTGCCGCCGGCACGCTGTTTGGTCCCGCGACCCTATACACCACAGGAAGCCTGGCTTCCGGTGCGACGCTTGCCGATGCTGGCCGAAGTGGCAGCGTCAGCAGCCGTGTCAACGAATTTTTCAACACCAAAGCATTTGTTCCTGCGCCGTATATTCCAGATGGTGGCCTGATTGATGGCAAATATCCGGTTGCCGGCGGAGGGACAATCTTCGGCAACCTCGGACGGAATATCCTGAGAGGGCCTGATCAACAGGATTTCGATATCGCAGCCATTAAGACCACATCTCTCAGCGACCGGGTAAAGCTGATCTTTCGGTGGGAGATCTTCAACGCTCTGAACAGGCCCAATTTCGCGAATCCATCCAACGATGTTTCGACCCATGGCACCTTTGGCGTGATAAGCGCCTTAACAGTGAACCCCCGAATCATGCAATATGCGCTAAAGGTCGAATTCTAGTGTGCTGCGTCGACTTCTTCGGCCCGCAAACCTGGTTGTTTCCCTGGGTAGGTTGAGCCAGCCTCTGCGATTTGGGCGGCATAGGCCCCGGTCACCATTGGTCTTGACGTCCTCTTAGTCGTTTGTCAGCATTGAATATTCGAGTGTGCAGCCGCGGCGACAAGGATTACCTCCATGACAGAGCCTTCCGGGTACGTGCTGCAGCCCCTCCGGGAAAGCCCGGACTTCACACTTTACCGCGGTTGGATGCACGGCAACACAACGCCGGTCCTCGCCATCGCACTCACCGCGCAACATCCGTCGCCGCTAAGTCTTCGCAGGCTCGAGCATGAGTACTCGCTCGCAGTCGAACTCGATCCTGCGTGGGCAGCCAGGCCTCTGACACTCGCTCGCCACAAAGGACGGACAATCCTCGTACTCAAAGATCCTGGGGGCGAGCCCCTGGATCTGGTTCTTGAGCGGGACCAGGGACGACCTCTCGAGTTGACCCGTGTCTTGAACATCGCTATCGGTTTGGCGTCAGCACTCGGCCAAGTCCACCGGCGTGGTCTCATACACAAAGACGTCAAGCCTGCGAACGTGCTCGTCAACGACGCCGGCAATGTCTGGCTCATGGGGTTCGGGATCGCATCCCAGCTGCCGCAGGAACGCCAGGCGCCTGCGCCGCCGGAGATCATTGCGGGCACCCTCGCCTACATGGCGCCTGAACAAACCGGCCGCATGAATCGTTCGATTGATGCGCGCAGCGATCTATACTCCTTAGGAATCACGCTGTACCAGACGGTTTCAGGCAGGCTGCCGTTTGCTGCCGCGACGGACCCGCTGGAGTGGGTACATTGCCACATCGCGCGTCAACCGGTACGACTTAGCGATTGCGCCGCAGTCCCCGAGCCGTTATCAGCCATCATCATGAAGCTCCTCGCCAAGAACGCCGAGGAGCGCTACCAGACCGCGTCTGGCCTTGAAGCCGATCTTCGGAAATGTCTTACGCAGTGGCAATCAGATGGCCGCATCGACGCGTTCCCGCTGGGGGCGAACGATGCGTCGGACCGGTTGCTGATCCCGGAGAAGCTGTACGGGCGAGAGGGCGAGATCGACGCGCTACTCGCAGCCTTCGACCGCGTCGTGACCCGGGGCACACCGGAACTTGTGCTCGTCTCCGGTTATTCCGGGATCGGCAAATCCTCCGTAGTGAATGAACTGCACAAGGTTCTCGTTTCGCCACGCGGCCTCTTCGCATCCGGCAAATTCGATCAATACAAACGCGACATCCCGTATGCGACCCTGGCACAGGCCTTCCAGGCTCTGATCCGTCAGATCTTGGTCAAGAGCGAAGCGGAAGTGGAAAGGTGGCGGGGCTCTCTCCAGGAGGCGTTGGGCCCGAACGGCCAGCTTATCCTCAACCTCATTCCGGAGCTCGAGTTCATTATCGGAAAACAGCCGACCGTTTCCGAGCTGCCGCCGCAGGACGCGCAGAACCGCTTCCAATTGTTGTTCCGGCGGTTTCTCGGGACATTCGCTCGGAAAGAGCACCCGCTGGCACTGTTCCTCGACGATCTGCAATGGATGGACGCGGCAAGTCTTGAGCTTCTTGAGTACCTGGTCACGCAGTCCGGGGTACGGCATCTGCTGCTGGTCGGCGCTTATCGAGACAACGAAGTCGGTTCCGCGCACCCGCTCATGCGGACGCTCGAGGCGATCCGCAAAGCCGGGGCGCGGGTCGAGGAGATCGTGCTCCCGGCTCTCGGACTTGACGACATTGGCGCACTCGTCTCCGATGCGCTCCATTGCACGCCGAAGCACGCATACTCCTTGGCGCAACTGGTGCACGAGAAGACCGCCGGGAATCCATTCTTCGCGATCCAGTTCCTCGCGGCGCTGGCCGAACAAGGGCTGGTCAAGCGCGACCCGGAGGCGGGAGGCTGGGTCTGGGAATTGGCTCGGATTCGCGCGCACGGCTACACCGACAACGTCGTGGATCTGATGTTCGAGAGACTAAAGCGATTGTCCGGCACGGCGCAGACCGCTCTCCAGCAGCTCGCCTGTCTCGGGAACGAGGCCGAAATCACGACACTGAGTACGGTCTTCGGACTATCCGAAGAGGAGATCCACGCTGCGCTGCTGGATGCCGCCCGGGCCGGGCTGATCTTCCGCCTGGAGGGCTCCTACGCCTTCCTTCACGACCGCATTCAGGAGGCGGCGTACGCCCTCATCCCTGAAGGCGATCGCGCGGCGGCACACCTTCGCGTTGGCCGTGTGCTGTTAGCGACCATGTCGGAGGACCAGCTCGACGAGCATCTATTCGATGTGGCGAATCAACTCAATCGGGGCGCCGGACGGCTGGCAGACCCGAACGAGAAGGCGGAACTCGCGACATTCAACCTGCGTACCGGGCGAAAGGCGAAGGCGTCAGCGGCCTATGCGTCCGCGCGCACGTATTTTGCGTCGGGCATCGCGCTGTTAGATGGGCGGGACTGGAATAGCCAGCATGAGTTGAAATTCAGCCTGTCCCTCGAATTCGCGGAGTGCGAGCTTCTCTGCGGTAGCCTGGAAAAGACCTCGCAACTGATTGTGGAACTGCTGCAGCGCGCTGCTTCAGATATCGAGTTCGCGAACGCCTCCTGCCTGAAGATCAATTTTCATGTATTGGCGGGCGAACACTCCCTGGCCGTCGACAGCGCGCTCACGTGCCTGTGTCGATTCGGCATCGACCTGCCGGAACACCCGACCTGGGAGCAGGTCCAAGCCGAATACGAAGCGGTCTGGCAAGCCCTCGATGGGCGTCCGATCGAGAGCCTGATCGACCTGCCGCTGATGACTGATCCGAAAATACAGGCAGCCATGCGGGTGCTCTCAGTCCTCGCTGGCCCAGCCACATTTACCGACTGTCAGTTGTTTTGCCTGTTGGCGTGTCGCATGGTGAACGCCAGCATAGAGCACGGGATGAGCGGCGCTTCCGCCTACGCCTACGCTTCTCTCGGGTCTGTCCTTGGGCCGACCTTTCACCGTTACCGCGAAGGCTACCGCCTGGCCACGCTTGCCTGCGAACTGGTCGAGAAGCACGCCTTCACCGCCTACGACATGAAGGTCTACCATGCGATGGGACTAGCTGCCTTCTGGACCGAGCCGCTCACGAGCGTGATCGCACTCCGTCGGGCGGCCACTCACACCGCCACTGAGAGAGGCGATCGGACTTTTGCTTGCTATGGCATGCACCAGTCCCTCACATATTTGCTTATGCGGAACGATCCGCTCGACGACGTTTGGCGCGAGTCGGAGGTGGCACTGGACTTTGCTCGAACAGCCAACTTCCGCGATGTCGCGGACCTCATCGTGAGCCAGCAGCGCTTCATCGCGAGCATGCAGGGTCGCGATGCGGCCTTCTCGAGCTTCAACGATGAGCGATTCGACGAAGCTGCGTTCGAAGCGCAACTTGCGGCCGCACGAGTGCCGACCGTGATTTGTTTGTACTGGATTCGCAAACTCAAGGCGCGGTACCTCTCGGGCGACTACGTTGAGGCCCGGGCGGCAGCCGATAAGGCGAAGGCACTCCTCGGGATCTCAAATGTACAGTTGCAGCTTTTCGACTACTTTTACTACACTGCGCTGACCGTTGCGGCGCTCTATGAAGAAGCTTCTACTGACGAACAGTCAGGCTGGCGTGAACTACTCACTTCGCATCGGGAACAACTGCGCGAGTGGGCCGATAACTATCCGCCTACGTTCTCGGACAAGCACGCTCTGGTGTCGGCGGAACTCGCGCGCATCGAAGGTCGGGACGCCGATGCAATGCGTCTCTACGAGCAGGCCATTCAATCCGCTCGCGAACACAGTTTCGTTCAGAACGAGGGCGTCGCCCATGAGGTGGCAGCACGGTTCTACGCAGCGCGCGGCGTGGAGACACTCGCCCACGCCTATCTGCGCGATGCGCGTCGATGCTACTACCAGTGGGGAGCCTTCGGCAAGGTAAAGCAACTCGACGAACGCTACCCGAGCTCGTGCGAGGAGCGCGATCCTGCGTCGACTACCTCCACAATCGGTAAGCCGGTCCGGCAATTGGACGTCGAGACGGTCGTCAAGGCCTCACAAGCGCTCTCGAGCGAGATGATCCTCCCCAAGTTGATCGAGACGCTGATGCGAATCTCGGTTGAGCACGCAGGCGCCCAACGGGGTCTGCTCATCCTTCTCAGTGGAGACGAACCGCGAATCGAGGCGGAGGCCACCATCCATCACGGCATCGTCGAGGTTGTCGTTCGACAGACAGTCATCAACCCGCTTCATTTTCCCAGATCCATCCTTCAGTACGTGATCCGGACACGGGAGCCTGTGGTACTGGATGACGCTTCAGGCAGGAACTTGTACTCGGAGGACGAGTATGTGCGGCAGAAGCGCCCCAGGTCTGTCCTATGCCTGCCCATCCTCAAACAAACGAAGCTTGTCGGCGCATTCTATCTGGAGAACAGTTTGACTCCAGGCGCCTTCACGTCTGATCGGGTGGCGGTGCTGGAGATGCTAGCCTCACAAGCCGCGATTTCGCTCGAGAACGCCAAGCTCTATTCTGATTTGCGACGCAGCGAAGCTTTTCTTGCAGATGGGCAAAGCATAAGCCGCACTGGCAGCTTCGGCTGGAGCGTCCTCAGCGGAGAAATCTACTGGTCGGAGGAAACCTACAACATCTTTCAGTATGATTCAGCCGTTAAGCCGAGGTTGGAGATTGATACTGCGGCGAATTCATCCCGACGACCGGGCTCTTGTGCAGAAGACTATCGATCGCGCGTCTGAGGCAAGGGCAAATCTTGATTTTGAGCATCGCTTGTTGATGCCGGATGGTTCGGTCAAGTACCTCCACGTTTTGGCTCGAGCTTTGGAGGCTTCCTCGGGCAAGCTCGAATATATGGGTGCCGTCCGCGATGTTACCGAACGGACGCTAGCCGAAGAGGCGTTGCGCCAGGCGAAGGCGGATCTCGCACACATTAACCGCGTCACCACCGTGGGAGAGCTGGCCGCCTCCATGGCGCACGAAGTGAATCAACCAATCGGCGCTGCCGTCACCGACGCTAATACGTGCGTGCGATGGCTTGCCCGCGATCAGCCCGATCTGGAAGAGGCGCGCGCGGCTGCCATGAGAGTCGTGAAAGATGCAACGCGAGCATCGGAAATCATCAGCCGGATCCGCCTGCTTTTCAACAAGGGTACTTCGGAGCGGGAGCTGGTTAATGTAAACGAAATTATCGGAGAGATGATCTTTCTCCTGCGCAGCGAGGCGATTCGATACCAGATATCAGTCCGGACGGAACTGGCCCCGGATCTTCCTCAGGTCATGGGGGATCGTGTGCAATTGCAACAAGTGCTGATGAACCTCATGATCAATGGTATCGATGCAATGAAGGAAGTGGATGGGCCTCGCGAACTAGTAATCAAGTCGCAGCCAGCGGAAAACGGACAACTTCTGGTGTCCGTCAGCGACCTCGGCGTAGGTCTGCCTCCGCAGCAGGCGGACCAGATTTTCAATGCGTTTTTCACCACCAAATCTCACGGCACCGGCATGGGACTTGCGATCAGCCGCTCGATCGTTGAATCGCATGGTGGCCGTCTGTGGGCTCTACCCAACTCTCCGCGCGGCGCCCACTTTTATTTCACGCTATCCGCGAACCTCCAGGTGCATCAATGACGATGGCGGGGCGTTCTGAATATGTTCTGGAGCCCCTACGGGAGGGTGCGGATTTTACGGTTTATCGCGGCCGGCGGCGCGGCAACCCATCGTCCATCCTGGCGATCGCACTCTGCGCAGAACAGCCGTTACCTGAGAGTCTCCGGCGGCTCGAGCACGAATATTCGCTCGCCGCCAAACTCGATCCCGCGTGGGCAGTCAAGCCTCTGGAGCTTACTCATCACGAAGGGCGGACACTCCTCGTACTTGAAGACCCGGGCGGTGAGCCCCTGGATCAGGTTCTTGAGAGGGAACAAGGGCAACCCCTCGACCTGACTCGCTTCCTGCGCACCGCCATTGGCCTGGCGTCCGCAATCGGCCAGGTTCACCGCCGTGGCCTCATTCACAAGGACATCAAGCCTGCAAATGTGCTGATGGACGGCAGCTGTAACGTGTGGCTCACGGGCTTCGGAATCGCGTCCCAGCTTCCCCAGGAACGCCAGGCGCCAGCGCCGCCAGAGATCATTGCCGGCACACTCGCCTATATGGCGCCCGAGCAAACCGGACGCATGAACCGTTCGATGGATGCTCGTAGCGACCTCTACTCTCTGGGCGTCAGCCTGTACCAGATGCTGACGCGCACTCTGCCGTTTGCTGCGGTCGACTCGCTGGAGTGGGTGCACTGTCACATTGCGCGCCGGCCGGCGCCGCCTGTTGAACGCGCCGGTGTTCCTGAGCTGCTTTCGAATCTGATCGTGAAGCTGCTCGCTAAGAACGCTGAGGAGCGCTACCAGACCGCCTCCGGCCTGGAGGCCGATCTGCGGCGGTGCTTGGCGGAGTGGGAGTTGCATGGCCGCGTCGACGCGTTCCCGCTGGGCGCGCACGATGTGTCGGACCGCTTGCTGATCCCCGAGAAGCTCTACGGGCGGGAGGCCGAGATAGACGCGCTGCTCGCGGCCTTCGACCGGGTCGTGACCCGCGGCACACCCGAGCTTGTGCTCGTCTCCGGTTATTCCGGGATTGGCAAATCGTCGGTAGTCAACGAGCTGCACAAGGCGCTCGTTCCGCCGCGCGGCCTCTTCGCCTCCGGCAAGTTCGACCAGTACAAGCGCGATATTCCATACGCAACCCTGGCACAGGCGTTCCAGGCATTGGTCCGCCAGATTCTGGTGAAAAGCGAAGGGGATGTTGCCGAGTGGCGGCAGGCCATTCTGGAAGCGGTGGGCCCGAACGGCCAGCTTATGGTCAACCTCATTCCGGAGGTTGAGTTCATCATCGGAAACCACCCGCCGGTTCCCGATTTGCCGCCGCAAGACGCGCAGAACCGTTTCCAGTTGGTGTTGCGGAGATTTCTCGGCACGTTCGCCCGGCCGGAGCATCCGCTTGCGTTGTTCCTCGACGATCTGCAATGGCTGGACACGGCGACTCTCGAACTGCTGGAGCACCTGACTAGCGATCGCGATGTGCGGCACCTGATGCTGGTCGGGGCCTACCGTGACAACGAAGTCGATTTGTCTCACCCGCTCATGCGAACGCTAGTGGCGATCCGCGAGGGGAGCGGGATAGAGGAGATCGTGTTGACGCCGCTCACGCTGGAGGACGTCAGCCGGCTCGTTGCCGATGCCATGCACTGCGAGCGGGATACTGCCTATCCGCTGGCGCAGCTATTGCACGAAAAGACCGGCGGGAATCCGTTCTTCGTCATCCAGTTCCTCACCGCGCTGGCCGAGGAAGGGCTGCTCGCGTTCGATTCAGCCACGCGGGCCTGGCGATGGGAGATGAATCGGATCCGCGCCAAGGGCTATACCGACAACGTGGTGGATCTCATGGTCGGGAAGCTGAAGCGATTGTCGAACACGACGCAAGACGCACTCAAGCAACTCGCCTGGGTCGGGAATGTGGTCGAATTCACCACCCTG
>CAVQEO010000035.1:0-24401 GCA_963711525.1 uncultured Acidobacteriaceae bacterium
GAAGAAGGGAGAACTGCTCGCAGTGATCAACGCGCCTGAGCTCGATAAGCAGCTGGACAGGCGCAGGCTGATCTGGAAACCTCGAGAGCCAATTCGAACCTCGCCAAGATCACCTCCGACCGCTGGCAGGGGCTGGTGAAAACGCGCTCTGTATCCAGACAATCGACCGACCAGGCGGTTGACAATCAGAAAGCCTCCGATTGGACGGTCAATTCGTATACGGCAAACCAGGGTCATTATGCAGATCTGGTCGGATACGAAAAGATCTATGCGCCTTTCGATGGAGTCATCACGATGCGCAACACGGACAACGGCTGGCTGATCGCCGCCGGCCAGAACACGCCTGGTCAGGAGCTGTTTCAGATCGGGCAAATCAGCACGCTTCGTGTTTTCGTCGCGGTTCCTGAGGTGGATTGGCGCGCTGCTCGGGTGGGATCGAAGGCTACCCTTACTCTCGACGAATACCCTAATCAGACCTTTCAGGGCACAATTATCTGTACGTCAAAAACTATAGAAACGGCTTCACGCACCCTCAACACGGAGGTCGATATAGATAATTCCAAAGGCCTGCTTCTTCCCGGAGCCTACGTCCGGGTCCACCTTGCTTTGCCCGGGCAGATCAATTCCGTCGTTATTCCGTCCGATACGCTTTTGTTCCGTACTCAAGGTCTACAGGTCGGAGTGGTGCGTAATAATGTCGCACAGCTTGTTCCAGTCACCATCGGCACTGATTACGGAGAGAGTGTTCAAGTAACCTCCGGGCTCAGTGCAAGTGACGAAGTCATCGAAAGCCCGTCTGACTCGCTAGTCAGCGGCACGCCCGTCCGCATCACGCGTGGGGCTTCAGGTGCCGATCAATGAGCTTTCGCTTCCTATTGCCGGCGGCCTGGGTGATTGTCCTTAGTGGTTGTATGGTCGGTCCGAAGTACAAACAGCCGGCCGTTCCGGTCCCTCCCGCCTATAAGGAAATGCCGGAAACGGACCAATGGAAGGTCGCTCATCCCAATGCGGAAGCTCTGCGAAGCAACTGGTGGGAGATCTTCGGCGATCCTGAGCTCAACACTCTGGAGGAACAAGTTGCGGTCTCCAACCAAAACCTTAAGATGGCGGCGGCGCGCTTTCGTCAGGCTCGCGCCACGGTTCGTTACTATCGCGCCGGGGAATTTCCCACCATCTCGGTATCACCAGGCGTTCAGGCTTTGCGCTACTCACCCAATCAACCTTACTTCCCGTCCGGCGACAGCAGCATCGGTTCCACAGGTAACTTCTTGCTTCCTTTTGATTTGTCTTACGAAGTGGACCTGTGGGGCCGCATACGTCGCACCGTGGCAGCTGCCCGCGCGGAAGCTCAGGCCAGCGCCGGCGATCTCGCAAGCACAACTCTCAGCATGCAGGGCGATCTCGCGTACGATTACTTCGAATTGAGCAGCGCCGACTCACAAAAGAGACTCTTGGACGCAACCGTGAAGGCCTATGCCGATATGGTCGAGCTCACCGGCGCCCTGTTCAACGGCGGCGCGGCACCTGAGGCGGACGTGGTGCAAGCACGAACGCAGCTCGATACCACCCGCGTACAGGATACGGATATCGGCGTGATGCGTGCTCAATATGAACACGCAATCGCCATCCTGATCGGCAAACCGCCAGCAGAGTTCGCCATTGCTCCTCGATCGCAACCGTTCGAGCCTCCGGCCATTCCCGTTGGCTTGCCCTCGCAACTATTGGAACGCCGCCCTGACATAGCAGCCGCGGAGCGCCGCGTAGCGGAAGCGAACGAAGGCATTGGTATCGCGCAGGCTGCGTATTTCCCAAGCCTGACCATCGGCGGTGACGTTGGGCTGCAATCCCGGAACATTTCTAACTTATTCACTTGGCCCAGCCGCGTCTGGGCGATAGGCCCGCAGGCATCCGAGATCATCTACGACGGCGGCCGCCGTCGAGCCGGTGTGGAGCAGGCTCAAGCTAACTACGACGCGACCGTTTCTACTTATCGCGAGACAACACTCGAAGCATTTCAACAGGTCGAAGACAATCTCGCTGCGCTCCGAATTCTCGCCCAGGAAGCAACTCAGGAGGAACAAGCGGTGCAGGAAGCGCAACACAACGTGAGGCTGTTCACTGATCTCTACCAAGGGGGCGCCGACCCGTACCTTGAAGTGGTCACCGCACAAACCACTCTTCTCTTCAACCAGCGAAATGAAATCGACATCCTCCGCCGCCAGCTGGATGCCAGTGTTCTCTTAGTCAAGGCTATCGGTGGCGGCTGGAATGCATCTCAACTACCGCCAACCAGAACTTTGCCCTGATGTCACTGAATTCATCATGCTGTTTCCTGGCCCTCGGTGCAACAGTAGTAAAGCTTACCTCCGTAACCAAAGGACGTTCCCAACACTAGCGAGGAGAAACCATGGAACGCAGAGATTTCATTAGGTCGGCTGTCGCCTCCGCAGTGACTGCTGGTGCGACGCTAAATGCTTCCGGGCAGGCGCAAAGCCCGGCCCACGTCACCAGTCCAGTCTCTCGTCCGACGTCGCCCGACATGCAATACCGTGATCTGGGGCGCACTGGAGAGAAGGTTTCGGTGATAGGGCTTGGTGGATATCACCTCGGTAAACAGGCAGATCCCGCTGAAAGTGTGCGCCTGGTGCAAACTGCGATCGATCGCGGAATCACCTTCATGGACAACTGTTGGGACTACAACGACGGAATCAGTGAAGTCCGCATGGGGCAGGCCTTGCGCGACGGCTATCGCAGCAAGGTTTTCCTGATGACCAAGATGGACGGCCGAACCAAAGAGGCTTACAACCTCCAACTGGAGCAGTCTCTCGGACGATTGCAGACCGATGTGATCGACCTGGTCCAGTTTCACGAAGTGATTCGGCTGGAAGACCCGGATCGCATCTTTGCGTCCGGCGGAGCGCTTGAGGCTGCGGTCGCCGCACGGCAAGCGGGCAAGATTCGTTACATCGGGTTTACTGGTCATAAGGATACAGCGGTGCATCTCCGCATGCTTGCCATGGCTCAGCAACACGGCTTCCATTTCGACACGGTACAGATGCCGATTAACGTCATGGATGCGCATTTCCGCTCGTTTACCAGGGAAGTCATGCCGATCGCGATCCAGCAGGGAATCGCCGTGCTGGCGATGAAGACCTTTGGCGACCATTTCATTCTCGACAGCAAGACCATTGAACCCGTCGAAGCCCTGCACTACTCGTTGACTCAGCCGGTCTCGGTAGTTATTACAGGGATCGATTCGATGCCGGTATTGGACCAGGCGCTGACGGCCGTGAAGACCTTTAAGCCCATGACAGAGCAGCAGGTCGCAGCACTACTTGACCGGACGCGCGATGCAGCAGCTGATGGCCGCTTCGAACTATTCAAAACAACGGCCCACTTCGACGGTACGGCTGCAAACCCGAAGTGGCTCGGCTAGCAGACGTTTGGTAGAATTCGCAGAATCAGCCTGGACCTCGCGAGCTAGGACGCCAAACTGACCTGCCGCGGGCTCCCCTCTGGATCTTCGGCCAGCTTGTTTGACCCATCATGCGCCTCCTTTAAAAAAAAGGAGTTAGGTGCACGACCATGAAAGACAATCCCGAATCTAAACAAAGCGCGCATCACAACCGTCTGGCGGTGACCTTTGCGCGCGCGATGTACGGGCTAGGTTCCACTGGTCCGGAGCAGCCGTAAGCAGCGCTGCCAGCGGACAACATGCTGGAGAAAAGCTTATGTGGATCGTTCGCTTTGCCCTGAAAAGGCCATATACCTTCGTCATTGTCGCGCTGCTCATCGCGATCTTCGGCGTGGCCGCGATCCTGACTACGCCAACCGATATCCTGCCGGACATCAATATTCCCATTGTTAGCGTGATCTGGACCTACAGCGGGCTGGATGCGGATGACATGTCCAAGCGAATCATTGGGGTGTGCGAGCGGGCCCTTCCGACCACAGTAAATAACATCCAGTACACCGAGTCGCAGTCCTATAGCGGCGTCGGGGTCATCAAGATCCACTTTCAGCCCAACGTGCAGGTAGACCTCGCGATTGCGCAGGTGACAGCGCTGTCGCAGTCGCTCTTGCGGCTCATGCCTCCCGGGATTCTGCCGCCCTATGTGCTCAAATACGATGCCTCCAGCGTTCCCATTGTCCAGGTGAGCCTGGGTGGGCAGGGGCTTTCGCAAACCGAACTCTACGACTTGGGTCAGAACTTTGTTCGCGGACAACTGGCCACCATCAATGGCGCCGCGGTGCCTTTGCCCTACGGCGGTGAGCAGCGCTCCATCATGGTGGACGTGGAGCCGGTGCAGCTGGCGGCCAATCACCTCACGGCTTCCGACCTTTCGCTCGCGCTGAGCAACCAGAATCTGGTCACGCCCTCGGGCACGGAGAAGATCGGCGACCGCGAGTATCTTGTTGGCACCAACAGCAGCCCGGCCACCATCGCGGAGCTGAACGCGCTGCCGATCCGGACGCTGAATGGCGCGGTGGTACAGATGAAGGACGTCGCGTGGATTCACAACGGCTATCAGCCGCAAACAAGCTACGTGAGCGAGAACGGGCAAGCATCGGCACTGCTGACAGTGATCAAGAGCGGCGCTTCCTCAACGCTGACGATCGTAGACCAGGTGAAGGCGGCGCTGCCAAAGATCAAGGCCGGGCTACCGAGTGCGCTCACGCTGACGCCGATTTTTGATCAGTCGGTGCTGGTGCGGGCTTCGATCCGGGATGTGGTGCAAGAGGCAATTACGGCCGCGTTTCTCACCGCCTTGATGGTCCTGGTGTTCCTGGGTAGCTGGCGGAGCACGCTGATCGTGAGCGTATCGATTCCGCTTGCCGTCTTGTTCGCGATCGCGGTGTCATCGGCTCTGGGCATGACCATCAATGTCATGTCACTCGGCGGTTTGGCGCTGGCCGTCGGCATGCTGGTCGATGATGCAACGGTGGAAATCGAGAACACGCACCGAAACCTCGGGTTAGAGCAAAACAAGCCGCTGGCTTCCGCGATTCTTGATAGTGCGGAACAGGTGGCGGTCCCGGCGCTGATCTCGACCATGTCGATCTGCATTGTATTTGTTCCAGTCACCTTGCTTTCAGGTTCGGCGAAATACATCTTTACCCCGCTGGCGGTGAATGTGGTATTGGCGCTGGTCGCGTCGTATGCGTTGTCACGGACGCTGGTGCCAACGATGATGCACTTCCTGCTCCCGAATGAGGTGCCCCTCTACCAGGGCCGGGAAGAGGAGTCACCGCTCAGCCGAAGTTTCATCTGGCGCTTCCACCAGAAGTTCGAGCACGGGTTCGACCGTTTCGCGGAGAAGTACAAAGGCGGCCTGGAGTGGGCTTTGGGGCACAGGGCGGTCACGCTCGCCGTGTTCGCCGCAGTGACCGCGGGCTCGCTGGCATTGATCCCGATCATAGGGCGGGACTTTTTTCCGTATGTCGACTCCGGCCAAATGGAGTTTCATGTACGGCCACCGGTGGGAACGCGGATCGAAACGGCTACTGAAGTGTTCAAGCGGGTCAACGACGAGATTCGACGCGTCATTCCGCCGGACCAGCTGCAGATGGTGGTGAATAACATCGGGCTGCCTCCAGGGGGTGTAAACCTGGCCTACTCGGCAAGCGATACCACCAGCAATGGGGACGGGGATGTGCTGGTGCTGCTCGCGGCCAAGCATCGTCCGACGCAAGAGTGGATGCAGATCCTGCGCCAGGATTTCGCGCAAAAGTTTCCGCAGGAAACATTATTTTTCGAACCGGCGGATATCACCAATCAAACACTGAACTTCGGGCTGCCCGCGCCGATCGATGTACAGGTGCGGGGAAAAGACGCAGCCTCCACGGCAGAAATCGCAGAGACGCTGCAGCAGCAAATCAAGAACGTTCCAGGCGCAGTGGACGTGTTTATGCAACAGCAGGTCAGCGCGCCGAAGCTGAATATCAACGTGGACCGGCTGAAGGCGCAGGAGCTGGCGCTGACCGCCAAGGATGTGTCTGACGACGTGCTGCTGTCGCTTTCCGGCAGTGGCCAGGTTGCCCCCAATTTCTGGCTCGATCCGAAGACGGGCATTAACTACCCGGTGATCGTGCAGGTGCCGCAGTATCGGATGCGCAACCTCGATACGCTGGACCGGACGCCCATAAATGCGATTGGTGCCAGTGACCAGCTGCTGAGGAATGTATCCCAGACGCAGCGGCAGGTTGCGCCGTTGACCGTTTCGCACTACAACGCTCTGCCGGTGATGGATGTGTTCGCGAATGTGCAGCAGCGAGACCTGGGCGGGGTGGCAAGCGACGTAGAAAAGATCGTCAGGAAAAACTCACAACACCTGCCTCCGGGGGTAGAGATTCTTCTGAGCGGTCAGGTGCTGACCATGAACACCTCGTTTCAGAATCTGGAGGTCGGGATTGCCGCGGCGGTGGTGTTTGTGTATCTGCTCATGGCAATGAATTTTCAGTCGTGGACCACCCCGTTCGTCATTCTTATGGCGCTTCCCGGGGCTTTCGCAGGGATTATATGGATTTTGTTCCTGACCCAGACCACGTTCAACGTGCCGTCGCTGATGGGTGCGCTGATGACGATCGGAGTTGCGACCGCAAACAGCATCCTGGTGGTGACTTTCGCGAACGACTCGCGGAGCGACGGCCAGGTGAGCAGAGACGCGAAGCAAGCAGCACTAATTGCGGGCACGACGCGGCTCCGGCCGGTGTGTATGACGGCACTGGCCATGATTATCGGCATGTTCCCGATGGCACTGGCTCTGGGCGAGGGCGGCGAGCAAAACGCCCCGATTGGACGCGCGGTGATTGGAGGCCTCTTGTTCGCGACCGTGGGAACGCTATTCATCGTGCCGGTCATGTATTCGGCGTTTAGCAAAGAGCCGCCAGTGAATTGGGACAAGCGAATCGAAGACGAGACGCAAGGAGCGTACCAATGAGCGCAGGAGTCACTAAACCAGGGCCACCTTGGGATGAGCAACATGATGAGCATCGGCAGCGAAGGACCGGCCGGTGGCTGCTATGGATTGTGATCGCGATCGCGGTGCTGGTTGTAGCCCTGCTGGTTGGATGGCTGCCCCACCAGAAACGCAATGAGGAAGTGGACGCCAAAGCCAGGCAGCAACAGAACTCGGCTCCGGTGGTCGAGGTACAGACCGTGCACGGTGCGAGCGCAGAGCAGGACTTGACTCTGCCGGGTACAGTAACTCCGCTTAGGTCCGCGCATATCTACGCCCGAGCTTCCGGGTTTCTTAAGGCGCGATATGTCGATCTGGGCGATTCGGTACGCAAAGGGCAGCTACTGGGGTTGATCTCGGCGCCAGACCTGGACACTATGGTGTCGCAGCAGGTGGCAATGCTGCAGCAGAGTAAAGATGGAGTGCTGACTGCGCAGGCAGCGCTGCGACTGCAGCAGGCGACCTATGATCGTGTTCACACACTCGTGCTCCACGGCATTTTGTCGCGGCAAGATGACGACACAGCATTGGCAGCAAAGGAGTCGGCCCAATCGAACTTGCAGGCCGCCGAGAATGCGGTAAAGGCGGCGCAGGCGGTACAGGCCCATGCGCAAACACTGGCAGATTTTGAGCAGCTGCGCTCGCCCATTGATGGAACCGTGACGGCCCGCAACGTCGAGGTAGGCAATTTCGTGTCCCCCTCGGGCGCCGCGCTGGGCGCGACGCCTGCCCCTGTGACCGGTGCGACGGGAGGCCCGCCAACCGGTGGCGCACAAGGCGGCGAGTTATTCGATGTCGTGGACCTCCGCAGTCTGGAGATTTTTATCGCCGTGCCCGAGCAGGATGCACCTTTTGTGCAGACCGGCCAGCCCGTGAATTTGACCTTTTTCGAGTTGCCGGGACAGACGTTCACCGGCAGGGTGATGCGCACCAGCGACTCTCTCAGCCAGCAGAGCCGGACACTGCTCGCAGAGCTACAGGTCAACGATGCGCAGCACCGATTGCGGCCAGGCATGTTTGCTTCGGCGCAGATGCACTATAGGGCCCCGAACCCGGGTATTTTGATCTCCGGCGACAGTCTTCTTACCTTGGCGCAAGGCGAATTTGTGCCTGTGGTGGAGAACAACATCATCCAAATGCGGCCCGTGCAAGTAGGGCGAGACTTGGGCACGCAGTTGTACATCACCGCTGGACTGAAAGATGGGGACCTGGTCGTTGTGAGCCCAAATGATCTGGTGAAAGAGGGTGCCCGCGTAACCACGCGGCCTGCGCCCAAGGGGCAGGAGGGCGGCGGAGGCGGGTAGAAACAAATTGCGAAGCCGGGTAGGCAAGAGCAGCAGGATCAGGAGATGGGTCGCTCGACATGAGTCATTTTTTTCGTTGCTCCGTCGCACGAAGTGGCGCCGGACAGGCTTTCAGATGGTTCATCACCCGGTGCGCGCTGGTGTCTGTGGCGGTGGCCCAGCAACCTTCTGGAACGCTCCACAACACGGCAGGCATTGTTGATGCGCCTCGTCCTTCGTGGTTGCTGGTGCAAACGGCAGTAAGTGTGCCGGCGCCAGCGATTCCCCAGGGCGGACGGCTTTCCTTAAGTCTGCAGGACGCTGTCCGCATGGCGCTCAAGAACAACCTCGACATTGAGATTGAGCAGATTGATCAGACGATCGCAGACCTGAGCGTCCCGTTGACAGAGGGCGGCGGGCTGCCGCGTCCGATCAATTACACGGTGGCGGATAGCCCGCCGGGTGAGGCGGGCGTTGCAGTGCCGCTGCTCAGCTTCTCATCCCCTGGCTTGTCACCACTCAGCGTAGATCCAAATACTTCGACAGTGTCTTCGTCGTACAACACAAGCCATGTGCTGGAGGGCGCGCACTCCCTATCACTGAGTTCGAGCCCCTACTCCGGCGGGACGCCGGTGCCCGGTTTCGATGCCGAGCTGTTGGGCCGGTATGGATGGTTGCGGCGTAACCCAGCAGTTTCGCTTACATCCGCGGGGGCGGCGACGCAGGCGGAGACGGCGACAACGGACAATACACTCGGTGATACGGTCCTCACCAAGGGTTTCAGCCCAGGGACCACGATCCAGCTGGGTGTGAACGACTTTGTGCAGAGTTTCTACTCGGGGCGCTCTTCCGCCGTTCCGTTCTCCCACCCGAATGCTTACGCGCTAGTCGCGCAGCCCTTGTTACGTGGGGCTGGACATTCGATCAACACCCGTTATATCGCCATTGCGAAGGCCAACAAGAAGATATCGGCGGCTATCCTGGAGCAGCAGATGATCAGCACGATCACTGGGGTCTCAAATCTGTATGTCGACCTGGTAAGCCTGCAGGATTCGGTCAAAGTGCAACAGCAGGCCTTATCGACTGCTCAGTTACTGTTGAGCAACGACCAAGAGCAGTTGAATGTAGGGCGGCTACCGCCCATCGAGGTGGCACGTGCGGAGTCGCTGGTGACCAGCACGCAGCTGATGCTGACACAGGCGATAGCTCTGCGGGACCAGCAGCAGGTGATTCTGCTGACCCTGCTCGATCCGCACTCGGTCACCACCGCGGATGGCGAAGTGCCCGAGATCGTGGCGACGGATCCACTTGTGCCGCCGCAGGCGCAGATCCAGGCGCCATTCCCCGAACTACTGAAGCGTGCGTTGGAAACCCGGCCCGATGTGTGCCAGGCACGATTGCAGGTGATGAACGGCGAGCGGCAGGTCAGAGGTGCGGCGAATGCGGCGAAGCCGGAAGTCGACCTTTATGGCACATATGAACTTCGTGGTGTGGTGATGCCGGGACCGACCGCAATTGGTGGCAATCCCTTGACGGGGAATGCCCTTCTGAACTCGGTTCCGACCGGTGGGACTCGCTCATCGACTGTTTACGAGGCAGGGCTCCAGTTCTCCCTGCCGGTACAGAACCGCGTTGCGGAGGCGAATCTAGGTGCCGATAGGGCGCTCCTGCGGCAGCAACAGCTGCGCGTGACTCAACTGGAATCGCAGGTAGCCGCTGAAGTGCGGAACGCAATAACGGCGCTCAACGCCGCGAAAAGTGCAGCGAGTGCAGCGACAACCGCGCGCGCTTTGCAGGCAAGATTGCTTGCTGCCGGTCAGGAGAGCTTTCAGGCAGGGTATACGACCAATATCTCCGTGATAGAACAACAGACATATCTGACCCAGGCAGAAACCACAGAAGTCGTAGCCAAGGCCGCCTGGCTGAAGGCAGCGGCACAGTTCGACCGGGTGCTGGGGCAAACGCTGGAAAAAGATGGAATTTCGCTGAAAAGCGATCAGCCGGCGATAGAAGCTCCGCATTGATTTGCGGCTTCAGGAGTACTTGGTCAACAGCCGCATCAAGCGAGTGCGAGGTTTTTTCTTGCCAGAGGTCTCGACGAAAGTGGCGGTCAACAATACGGGAGCTACTCCCACTTCAAAGTTGATCCGCCACCACCCTTAGTCGCGGAGGCCTGTGGCCGGAAGGCTCACTGCAGACAACTTGTCGTATGCGGCCTGCGGAAGTTCAAGGCTTGCCGCAGCGAGGTTCTCTTCCAGGTGCTTGACCGACGAGGTTCCGGGAATTGGCAGAATCACCTTGGACCTCTTGAGCAACCAGGCCAAAGCAACTTGCAGGGGGCTTGCCCCGAGATCCTGGGCGACCTTCTTTAGGGAGTCGTGCGCCTCTTGGGCTTGGCCGAGTGGAGCCCACGGAAGAAAGGCAATGCTGTGCTGCTCGCAGTAGTCGACAATGAAGTCGGACTCGCGGTCGGCAAAACTGTATCGGTTCTGCACCGAGACGATAGGCACAATCCTGCGAGCGCGCTCGACGTGCTCGCGGGTCACGTTCGAGAGTCCGATGTGGCGAATCTTACCTTGCTCGCGCAGCTTGGCCAGAGCTTCGACTGAGGCTTCCCACGAGACGGCATTGTCTGGAGCATGGAGTTGATAGACATCGATGCGATCCAGACGGAGGCGTTTGAGGCTGCCTTCTAATGCTTCCGCGAGGTGTTTGGGGCCTGCATTATGAGTCCACTGTCCAGGACCGGGACGCTCCCATCCCCCTTTGGTGGCGATGACCAGATCGGATGGGTAGGGATACAGCGCCTTCGCAATCAGCTCTTCCGAGACAGCCGGTCCGTAGGAATCAGCTGTGTCGATGAGGTTCACGTCGAGGTCGATCGCGCGCCGCAACGTTGCAAGTGCAGAGTCTTCATTAGCGGGGGGTCCCCAAATGCCCGGACCGGTGATGCGCATAGCCCCGTATCCCAGGCGATAGACCGTGAGGTCGCCGCCTATTGTGAACGTACCAGCGGCGGCTGCAGAATGAACTTGTTCGTTAATCATAGATTTGGCCATGGTGTCCTCTCTTTGGTCCTTAGGTTGTCGAGCGGGTTCCGAAACGACGCCAGGTCGATCTCGGTCGTAGGTTGATGCGCAGTCGCGCTACTTTATGAAGATGTCGTGCTCCTGGTCGTAACGCTGCTCCCTCTTTGCGGCTCGACCCGCAGCTTCGTCAGCGAGACGGCCTAACTTCGTTTCTTTGCTGGTTGTGACTGGGAAGTCTTGTTGGATCGGTGTTTCTGGGTTCTTCGTTTGGTCGGGCATCATTGTTCTCCTTCATTTGTCTAAGAGCATTCGTAATGCCAGGAATGAAGCAAAAACGAACGGCCTGCGATGTGACTGAATCGAAATGACGTGGATCTTCGAAGATCCTGATTTGTGTGAAAAGCACTGGGGCCGGCAGTCGGCATCTTGACAGTAGTCGCTGAGTTTTCGACACATCCTCCTTGCTTCTCCGTCCCAGGTAATTGTTGAAGGAGAATCTCGAGTTGTGAGGACCGCTCTCGGGAGGTTAATGTGGGGTTATCATGCCGTCACGACCGCGCGGGCTGACGCGCGTGGTTCAGGATAATCAGGTTTACAATAGCAACGCCTCGCAGCTATGCCGGAGAAGCGTCACTGCCATGAATAGAGCCCGCGCCGGCCGAGAAGGGCTGCCTTGGCGACTACCGGATTACTCCTCACCCAAGCCGCTAAGAAATCGTCGGCGCTTGCTTCTGCTCTGGGCGCCCCTCTTCTTATTTCTGGGACGTCCTCTCTTATTGGCTGCCGTAGCCGATGCGCGTGGCCGTGGCGCTGACCCTCTGCCGCTCAAGGTAACGGTGACCGACAGCGACGACATACGGTTCCGAAGGCTCTCCGGAAGCGCAGGCATATCGCAGACTAGAGTCTCGTCGGTAGTGCAAGACGGTCTTGGCTTCCTGTGGTTCGGCACGCAATATGGATTGAATCGCTACGATGGCTATAGATCCAAAGCGTTCAAGCACGAACTAGGCCGTCCCGATAGTCTGGGATGCGTCTATATTCGCAGTCTCTTTGTGGACCACTCCGGGACATTGTGGATCGGCTGTGATCAATCTCTCGATAAATACAATCCGATCAACGACACGTTCACCCATTACCACGTCGTGCCAGAGTATCGAGGGAGTTTGCCCGCGCCTGTCGCGCAGTTTAGCGAGGATCGAGCCGGAATGCTCTGGTTGGCGACAGCCAGGGGGCTCTACAGATTTGACCCTGTGAACGGTCACTCCACTCGATATGCGCACGATCCAAAAGATCCGACAAGTATCGCGGGGAACGACGTAAAGTTTACCGGAGAGGACAGAACCGGACAGTTCTGGGTAGCAGACAGTGGCGGCCTGGAGGCGTTTGATCGCGAGACCGGAAAAGTCACGAGACATATTCCCTTCAGTTCAGAGATCGGCGAATTCCACCAGGATCGGTCCGGAGTTTTCTGGATCACGAGTACTTCTCTGTCCTGCCCGTTGGCCACCTTCGATCTCAAGAGCGAGCACATCACCTGTCATGTGATCAACTATATGTCACACGGCCATCGGTTGCCGGTGAAGATCTATACCTTACTGGAATCGCAGGACGGCACTATATGGCTCGCCTCCATGCAGGCGGGCGTTCTTAAGATCGACCGGAATCTTAGAGAGATCATTAGTTACCGCAACCATCCTGAAGACAGCGAGAGCTTGGGATCGAACAGCGCCATTGGCATCTATCAGGACAAAGAGGGAGATATCTGGGTATCCCTGCAAGAGACCGATCCGAATTATTTTTCTGAAAGGCTGCAGGCGTTCGAGAACTTCACAAGTCAGCGTGGCAGTCTGGTCAGCCCGCTCGTCACGTCCATCTATGAAGATCGGGAAGGCATCTTGTGGATTGGCTCGATGGGGGGATTGAACCGAATCGATCGGCGCCTCGGAACAAATACCGCACCCCCAGGATCTGGCGCCGGAAACGAAATGATGGCGATCATTCAAGATCGCTCAGGAGCAATGCTCGCCGGAACCTTCCAGGGACTTCATCGATTGAACGAGAAGACAGGCCGGCTCAGCCCCTACCTAAGCCATGAAGACAGCACGCCGCCGAAGAAGACTTCTATCTTGCGTATGCTCTTTGATCCTGACGGAACGCTATGGGCGGCAACCTACGGAGGGGTTGGCCGTCTCGATTCGGCATCCGGGAGCTTTTCCATCTATACGCCCGACAAGCAAAACACCATTGACTATACGGAGATAAAGGAGGACCGCAAGGGGAATCTGTGGCTTGGAACGGCGCAGTCGGGTCTTCACCGCTTTGATCCCCGTACCGAGGAATTTACCACCTACGCGCACAACCCGGATGATCCCAGATCCATGAGCGACGATCGGGTGAATTCGATTTACTTCGACAACTCCGGCGTCATGTGGGTTGGAACCCAGAATGGCTTAGACCGATTCGATAGCAACACCGGGAGTTTCAAGACTTATTACGAGCAGGAGGGGCTTGCGGGCAACGTGGTGAGCTGCATCTTGGGGGATAGTCTAGGAAATCTATGGATGGGCACCAACAGCGGACTTTCGAGCTTCAACCCGCGGGAACAAACCTTCCGAAACTTCAGCGCCGCAGACGGGCTTCCCGGACCGGACCTCACCGGTTGGGGTACATGCTACAAGGGCCGAAGTGGAGAGATGTTCTTCGGCGGATTCAGCGGCGCCACGGCGTTCTATCCGAGCAAGATGGGGGACACATCCTTTATTCCGACAACCGTATTGACAGACTTCCGGATATCGGGAAGGCCCGTTCTCATTGGGCCTCGTTCCCCACTCCGTAGATCGATTACCTATACCAATAGGATCACACTCTCCCATTCGCAGAATATATTTTCCATTGAGTTTTCAGCACTTAGCTATTTTAATGCAGAGACGAACCGCTACCGCTATCGGCTTGACGGGTTGGATAGCCAGTGGAATGAAGTGGGCAGCGACCAACGTATCGCAAGCTACACCACACTTCCAGCCGGTACCTACGTATTCCACGTGGAGGGCGCATTGAGCCGCGGGCGATGGAGTGAGCCTGGGGCATCGCTCGAAATCGAGGTGTTGCCTGCCTGGTGGAACAGCTGGTGGTTTCGCATGTTCTACGGCACATTGATCCTACTCGCAGCATCCGCTATTTATATACAACGTGTTCGTCAGAGAAAACGCGCCGAAGCGGAAGAAAAGAGGCTGCGCCAGGCGCAGGCAGATCTTGTCCGCGCGAGCAGAATCAGCACCATGGGAGAGCTGACCGCCTCCCTGGCGCATGAAATCAAACAGCCAATCGCCGCCGCGAAGACCGATGTGCAAACGTGTATGCGATGGCTCGCACGGGATGTGCCCGACTTGGGAGAAGCTCGAGAGGCGGCTTCAAGGGCAATCAAGGATGTAGCTTGGGCCTCCGAAATTATGAATCGGATCAGCCGTCTATTCAAGAAGGGAACCCTACAGCGGGAACCGATCGAGGTGAACGATGTTATCCGGGAGATGGTCGCGCTGTTAGACGCCGAGATGACTCAACACACGATTACTGTTCAAACAAAACTCGCGGAAGATCTGCCGCGGGTCATTGCGGACTCGGTGGAATTGCAACAGGTCTTGATGAACTTGATGTTAAATAGCATGGAATCGATGAAAGAGCTTGAGAACCCGGGAACGCTTCTGATTGTGACACAACATGCTGAGGAGGGTTTCGTCATGATCTCCGTCATCGATACCGGCAAGGGAGTAAAAAAGGAAGAGGCGGAGCACATCTTCGACGCGTTCTTCACTACCAAGACGGAGGGTACCGGCATGGGCTTGGCGATCAGTCGCTCCATCATTGAATCGCATGGCGGCCGTTTGTGGTTGACTCAGAACGCTGGGCCAGGCGTTACGTTTCATTTCACTCTGCCGATTGATGCGAGTGTAAAAGAATCCACGAAGTGAATGAACGGGTTCCGACCTGAATTTTCAGAAAGTCAATTGTCACTGGCAACGCCGCCCTAAAAAACAGGTGCGCTGACGCGCACCCACTGGTGAGGCCACCCTCGCGACCGATTTCGCTCTCCTGGACAAGGCGCCCAGCGTCAGTTCGGGCAGGGGAATAGGTTTCGCCGGATTAGCGCCCTGAGTCTTTTCGGCGTCTGTCGGGAATCGTTCGCTCTCTGTCGAGATTTCGACTCGCACTGCGGATGTTTTCAACCGTATATCAGCGTCTCGGAACAAGATCATTGAATTCAGCTGCTCTAAGGAACATTTTGCATTTGCCTGCTTTGGCATTGCGAATGCACTAAGGCTATGCGCAACTGGGGCACCCCAGGACCATTGCGAAGGTCTCACATGTCCATCCCTCTTCGAGATTTCGGCAAAACAGGCGTCAAAGTCTCGGCACTCGGTCTCGGCGGTCATCATCTTGGTGGGGCGAAAGACGAGAAAACGGCCATCGAGATCGTCCACCGCGCCCTCGATGGGGGCATCACCTTTTATGACAATGCCTGGGAGTACTATCGCGGTAAAACCGAGTCCTGGCTAGGCTTGGGGCTCAAAGGCCGGCGCGAGCAAGCCTTCATTATGACCAAGGTCTGCACTCACGGCCGCGACGGTTCGCTCGCCATGCAGATGCTCGAACAATCGCTGCGTCGTCTGCAGACCGACCACCTGGATCTGTGGCAGGTTCACGGCGTCGTCTTTCAGAATGACCCCGAGTTGTTCATTCGTCCCGGAGGCGCTGCGGAGGCGCTGCTCAAAGCGAAGCAACAGGGCAAAGTACGCTTCGTTGGATTCACCGGCCATAAAGATCCTGATGTGCATCTCGCCATGCTCAACACCGGCTTTCCCTTTGACTCTGTTCAGATGCCACTGAACGCCTTTGATGCGACCTACTTTATGAGCTTCGAGCAGAAGGTCCTGCCCTTGCTCAACCAGCGTGGAATCGCGCCGCTAGGCATGAAGCCTATTAGCGGGCATGGGGACCCTGTGCAAGCGGGTGTCCTAACTGCCAGGGAGGCGCTGCGCTACGCCATGAGTCTTCCCGTAGCCTGCACCATCTCCGGCGCCGAAGAGCTGCACATTATCGAGCAGAATCTTGAAATCGCACAAACTTTTCAACCAATGACCCCCGCTGAGATGCAGGCCCTGCGAGACCGTTGTCGCCAATACGCCGCGGACGGGCGCTTCGAGATGTACAAAGTTTCCCTTAAGTTCGATAATCCCGAAGCCCGGCTGGTCCACGACTACCCTCTAGACACGGCGCAGGTTGAGGTCAAGGACATGATCAACGAAGCAGACAACACGGGCCACGCCTGGCCACAGGTTTAGGAATGAACTATGACTAACAACAACCCCACAGTCGGACCGGAGGTAAGCCGAAGAGGTTTCCTGAAAGGTGCCGCGATAGCAGGAGTTTCCGCCGTGCTTCCAGCTGCGAAGGCGGCCACTGCAGTTGAAACCGGCAACGAACCCACCCTGGGCGGGTTCCAGGCGCAAAAGCGTCCTCTGGGTATGACCGGCCTTGAATGTTCCATCCTGGGCATGGGCGGCTTCCATCTCGGCACCGTTGTTGATCAGGCCGAGGTGAACAATATGGTCGCCAAGGCCATCGACCACGGAATCAACATTTTCGACAATGCCTGGGAGTTTCACAGAGGTCTCAGCGAAGAGAAGCTGGGGATCGCCATCAAAGGAAAAAGAGACAACGTCATCGTGATGAGCGCCGTCTCTGCGCGCGGTCCCAATCAGGATATTGCCATGCGTATGCTGGATGCTTCGCTTACCCGTCTGCAGACCGATCATCTGGATGTCTGGCAGATTCACGAGGTCATCTACCACAATGACCCCAAGCTGATCTACGCGAGCGATAGCGTTCTCGCAGCACTCACTAAGGCAAAGCAGCAGGGGAAGGTCCGCTTCGTGGGGTTCAACGGACACAAGCACCCGGCCATCAATCTGGAGATGTTAGACCGCGGCTATGCTTTCGATGTGATCCAGATGCCTCTCAATCCACTGGATCCCGGGTTCCGTAGCTTTGAAACCAACGTCCTGCCCGCTGCGAGTCGTCGCGGCATCGCGGTCCTCGGAATGAAGAGCATGGGCGGCTCGGGCGAGCTCATCTCGAAGGGCGCGTTCACTCCCTCCGAGGCACTTACTTACGCCATGAGTCTCCCCGTTGCCACGACCATCAGCGGCATCGATTCCATGGAGGTCCTCGACCAGAATCTAGCGATCCTGCGCGATTTTAAGCCGCTCTCCACCGATCAGATGCACGCGCTCCGCGATCACAGCAGACAATTCAACGATGGTCGATACGAACTCTACAAGAGCACGCTGAAGTACGACAGCAACCTTGGCCGGAGCCAGCACGGTTATCCCTCATCCGCCGAACTGCCCTTGTGAATACGATCACTCGAGTTCGCAGCACATGTTCGCCTCGGGTGAAGACAGCCGGCGGCCCGCAATGACTTTGGCCCGCTAGTTGCTTCCGAAGGATATATCGCGTAAGGCGATGACACCGTTCATCCCTTAGGCGCATTAAGGAGGAGAACCCATGCGGCATCAATCGTCTATGTCCTCAGCGGCTCTTCTTACCTGCGTTGGGGCGAACGGAGAAGTTATGAACCCGCCGAACACGTCAGCCAATGATCTTGCCATCAAGCGCGGTTTGAACGAGATGCCTGAAGGATGGTTGATCTCGGCAGCGAAAGCGGGAGACGCAATTGCCTTTGTCGAACTGAGCAAACGCCACTCCCATAAGATCCTGCGCCGGGCATATCGCATCGTAAAGAACTGGGAAGATGCAGAGGATGTGCTTCAGGAGTCCCTCATGAGAGCCTTCCTGCACTTGAAGGGCTTCGAAGAGAGATCCAGTTTCTCGTCCTGGCTCACCAGGATTGCTATTAATTTTTCTCTTATGAGTTTGCGGAAGAAGCGCAGATATATCGAGATCTCGATGGAGGTTATCAACGACGATCATGGAACTGGGTATCCTTGGGAACCAAAAGATCCTGCGGAAAGCCCTGAAAGCCATTGTTCACGACGAGAGAGAGAAGACCTGCTGGAGGGAGCAATTCGGCGGCTACCCCTCACGCTGCGGCAAGTAGTTCAGATGAACCTTATCGACGGTCGCTCAGGAGAAGAGGTTTCGCAAACTCTTGGCATCTCTGTGCCGGCGGCCAAATCGAGACTGGCGCGCGCGAAGACGGCACTGCGCGTATCGCTCTCCTCAGGTGACTGAGAGGAACGCCGGGGCTACGTGGAGAGAATTCCTCGGCATTATCATCACAGACCCGTCGGGGAAGCTGCAAGAACACTTCTCCCAAGGGTCTCTTCTAATGCTGAGACGATGAACGGCAATCGAGGGAGCAACATGGGAAAGGGAGGAGACAGTGCGACGCTCGCACCCAACACAATAGACGCTCTTTCGATCGCATTGGATTCGCTACATGGGCAGTTTCTGGGCTGAAGGCAGATTTCTAGAGACCGAACCGGCGTTATGGATTTGACCCTTTAGCCTGTAGTGAGTCGATAGCCGACGACCAGCACGTCGTCGCTCCGGTGAGAGGGATTGGCAAAGGTGCCGCTGTTAATCCTCATCGCTCCGATCGGGGCAGGCGAAGTCCTTCTCGACCACGACCTCAAGTGTGCCTGCCGACACAGGTTGAGAGTCGTATTGCGGGATCTCCTTCTGGCGGGCGCGCGCCATCTCTTCACAGTCTCTCAGTGCCAGGAGGGCCTTTCTCTGTAAATCCCGCGGACTCACGACCAGTAATGAGATGGCGGAGGCGATCACCATCAGGAGCAGAGCTATGTCGACCATTCGTTCCTTTCGTGAGCTTTGTAGTCGTCTTGACAGGCTGTTGAGAAACCCCAGTTGCAAAACCGGTTGGCCCGCACAGAAAGAAGCTTATGCAGGCCAATCAGGGTATCGCAGTGAATCACTGCAGTAAATCGGTTGGCTTAGGCCCGATGGTCCGCGCTGCTTTGCCCGCACCATCGATGTCGTCCGCTAGCCCTTTTACAATCGTGGCGAACCTCATTGTCCGGCAGTGGGCATCGCATGCTGCGTAGCGTTCGATTCTGCCGCGGTTTCGACTCGGCCGGAATCAACACTTATGCCATATTCCTCACCCTCAACCCAAACTCGATCGAGATAGTCATTATCCCCGTACTTGTCGAAGGTGGCAGCAGAGTTGCGGTGAGGTAAGGCAGATTCTGTCGGTGTGAAATCGACGAGTACCGAGTGCAGGTCGTCTCTATTCTCGATCTGTAATATATCGGCATTCTCGTCGAGTCGTACCACCTTGTAGTCGCCGGCTGGCAATTTAACGTTGCCCGCGTAAAACGGAAACGGGGTGGTGAAGTCAACTCCGTTGTCGGTCTGTGCCGCCAGCGGCATGACAGACAAGAGCGATAGCAATCCCATGTTGATCAAAAGTTTTCCAAAGTTATTCATAATAGCTCCTTGATTACCATTCGTGCCTCATACACCTAGGCACCGCTGTTTATCAATGCACGTACGATGCCAAGCTTGCTTAGTGGGCCAATAAATCAGTCATGCCCGATAACTGGCTGGGACTCCATACACTTCCCGGACTCAATTGGTTTTGCAGCATCCTGCGACGCCGGGATGTTAGTCGGCTGCGTGTCGGTAATTGTCAACTGATGGCGGCATTTCGATAGCGAACAGGCGGCTTCTTGTCGGGGCGCTGGTGCCCCCCTCCTATCGGATACCATCTTTTATTGTGGTGTCTCAGAGTCAACCGCACATGAGCCCAGACACTGACTGACGCCAAGCGCACACGCATCAGCGCATGAAAAAGTTGGGAATCTCGATCAGGCTCGCTCGGTGTCTCCCGTTGGACCACAACTAGTAGTCAGCGAGGTCTAGCGGGCAAGGGCGTCACCGAAGGTGCTGGGGTGATTTCCCGAGGGACAGGTACCACCCCGTTCCCCGGGTCTCGTCTGAGCTTACGTGTGTACAAATCCTGATGTCAGGCTGTCTCTAAAACACCCAACCTCAGTGCTCGTGCCACACCGTCGCCATAGGCAGGATCGGCTCTTCTGCAGTTCGCAACATGGCGCTCCATGACCTCCTGAGAAGCGCCATTGATCGCGCGAGCCGTGTTGTCAAACAGCAGCTGCTTTTGCTCAGGGCTCATCTTCCGGAAGAGATTACCCGGTTGCTCCCAGTGATCATCCACTAAGCGGTGGTCATAGTGATCCGCGTCGCCTTCAAGTGCGAGCGGCAGGTCAGCATATTCCGGTTGGTTGTCCCATAATCCCTGGCTATTCGGGTTATAACTCGTCGTTGCTCCCAGGTTTCCATCTGTACGCATCTGGCCATCCCGGTGATAGGAATGGAATGGGCACTGCGGCGCATTCACAGGTATGTGATTGAAGTTGACACCGAGACGGTATCGCTGGGTGTCTCCATAAGAGAACAGGCGGGCCTGGAGCATCTTGTCAGGAGACCAGCTGATCCCGGGAACCACATTTGCCGGGGAGAAAGCGGCTTGCTCTACCTCTGCGAAGAAGTTTTCCGGATAACGGTAGAGCTCCATTACACCAACTTCGATCAATGGGTAGTCAGCTTTGGGCCAGACCTTGGTCAGGTCAAAAGGATTGTGCTTGTGTGTCTTTGCCTGTTCCTCCGTCATCACCTGGATGAAGAGCGTCCAACGCGGAAAATCTCTACGTTCGATGGCCTGCAATAGATCTCGGCCATTGCTCTCCCGGTCATTTGCCACAACCGCGGCTGCCGCTTCGTCGGTGAGATTCTCAATGCCTTGCTGTGTCCGGAAATGGAATTTCACCCAAACGCGCTTGTTCTCGGCATTGATCATCGAGAAAGTGTGGCTTCCGAAGAGATGCATATGCCGGAAGGACTTCGGAATTCCGCGGTCGGACATGACGACTGTGACCTGATGGAGTGCCTCCGGAAGAAGTGTCCAGAAGTCCCAGTTATTCTGAGCGCTCCGAAGGCCGGTGCGCGGGTCGCGCTTGATAGCGTGGTTAAGGTCAGAAAACCGCAAAGGATCGCGGAAGAAGAAGACTGGAGTATTGTTTCCAACGATGTCCCAATTTCCGTCCTCGGTGTAAAACTTGAGAGCTGTCCCCCGGATATCGCGCTCCGCATCGGCTGCCCCGCGTTCCCCGGCGACCGTGGAAAAACGCGCAAACATCGGCGTCTGCTTTCCGATCCTCGAAAAAATCGCTGCCTTGGTGTACCTGGTGATGTCGTGAGTCGTCGTGAATGTTCCATACGCGCCCCAGCCTTTGGCATGCATCCTGCGCTCGGGAATGACCTCGCGGTCAAAGTGTGCGAGCTTCTCGATCAGCCAGATGTCCTGTAGCAGAGCCGGACCACGACGGCCGGCTGTCAGAATATTTGTGTTGTCCGGTACGGGAGCGCCGGTTGCATTGGTAAAGCGTTCGGGATTTGACATGGGTCGTCTCACTTTCCGGAGTTGTGAATTACGACGTTGATCGCCTGAAGATAGCGGCGTTTCCCTGAGCGCCAGCCGAAGGTTTACTTAGCCCTTCCACCGCGAATCGCGAATGACACTGCAGAAGTTCATCCGCTGGAACTGTGGATCCTTGTCCGCTAATACATCCGCCTTTACATTGCCGAATGTCGTCTCAGGCTTGTGCTTTATGCCCTCGTAAAAGGCCTGGATGATGTCTTCTTTAAAGTGTTCGGTGCGCGGATACGCAGCGACGATCGCTTCGCGATCAGCGTCAGAGAATTCCGAGTAGGCGATACCGAGAACATCCATCTCTACACCGTTGGTCAATAGCGCAACCACGGGGTGCATGTATTGGGGGATACCGGGGGTGGTGTGAAGGGCAATCGAAGTCCACACAGCGTCGATGTCTTGTTGGGGGATCTTGTGCTGACGAAGAAACTCGCGAGCAGCATTGGCGCCGTCGACCTCAAAACGGTCTGCAGCGCTGCTGTGTTTCGGAGTGAGACCCATATCATGAAACATTGCACTTACATACAACAGCTCAGGATCGAAGGTGAGACCTCTCCGTTTGCCGGTGGCAGCGGCGAAGTAGTAGACGCGGCTGGAATGGTTGAACAGTAACGAGTTCTCTGAATCGCGGACCAACTCGGTGACTTGGCGTGCCATAGTGCTGTCGGGGATAGCTACACCGGACGCGAGAGCAAGGGTCGTGGCGTACATTGGGGTTCCTCCTAAACTTCTCTTCTCTGGGTTGATGTGATAGCTGACCTTACGCGCCGATCCAATTCGATAGCAGGCCATCAAGGGAGAATGCGCCAGCGCCTTGCGCAATGATCACGATGGTCAATGCAAGCGCGAGCAGGTGGTACTCGATGCCGTGGCCTTTTCGGTCGCCAAACCAGTTCAGGAAGAGGCCATATTTTCCGTGCACCATGAAAATTGCCGCGAGCATGTTGATTGCGATGGCGAGTGCACTTATACGAGCAGCAAGTCCCAGGATCAGCGCCGCCCCGCCGACGAGTTCAGCCCCCACAGCCGCAAGAGCGATGATCTTCGGCAGACCCATAACTTCGGTGAAAGTGCGCAATGTCTGCCTCAGCCCCGGCCCTCCGAACCAGCCGAGCACCTTTTGCGACCCGTGCGCAAAGAAGATGATCCCCAGGATGATGCGAGCAAGAGTTGGCACCCAACTTGAATCTGTTGCGAGGATTCGCAATAACATGTTGTCTCCCAGTGCTGACGGTGGCCTGGTCTCACGTTTCCGTGTGTCGTCCCAGTCGCCGGATCACAGTCGGGAATCCCCTTCGTGGCCGGGTCAGAGTTGTTTCCAATAGCGAGCGCGAGGCTGCGCGTTGGCTTGCAGTTAACAGTCTCCCTGCGTTGCCGGCGGTTCGCCTGCCCTAACTGGAATGCAATCCGCGTGCCAACCCGCCGCTTCGGGTAAAGCGGTTGAAAAATAGGGCGGCGACGCATACGGACACTCTCTAGCCCCTCTTGGGTAGCGTGAAAGGCTTCTTTTGGAGTGTCGAAATCCTGACTTGTCCCTAAAATTTCGACACGAGCGTCGACGTTGACTCATTTACAGTGACAAGTGTCGCTTGCCAGGTACGGGCATGGTTCGAACGAGAATCCCTTAGGCTGGGGTGACATAAATGGAGACAGCGTTCCCGCGAAAAGCAGCTACGAAGAACCGAAGCGGTTTCTCTGGCGTAGCGCCTGCCGGCTGATCCGGGTGAGCGTCATAGAAGTTGACGTCCTCACGCGCCTCGCGTCAAAATCAATCCACCGAGGTCGCACGTCGGTGGCGACCAAAATACCCTGTCTCGGGGCACCGGGCTACCTGCTGGCGCCCCAAGAACGCCGGATTTCACACTACACCGTTCCATACTAAATTGAACAAATTCGTCCTTCGCCATTGAACCAGATTCTGCCTGCCGTCGGGCTGTCGTGATTGTTGGAGGAACGAGGTGACGTAAGAACATGTCGTTGCACGCGTCCCGCACTTTGCTCTGGACCGCCATGTTCGCGCTCTGCTCTCTGCCGATGCGGGGCCAGACCGCCGATACCGGGGCGATTGCTGGCACTGTGGGCGACCCCGGTGGAGCGCTGGTTCGACGTGCTGCAGTGGTCATCAAGAGCCAGGGTACCGGAGAAATGCGCGATCTCGCGACGGACGACGAGGGGAATTTCTCGGTCCAATTCCTACCTCCCGGCAGGTATGACCTGACGGTGCGCACGGCAGGATTCGAACCGTTCATCTTGAATGGCGTTCAGGTTCAAATCACTGAGGTGAACACGCTCAGGATTCAGCTCGCGCTTGGCGGCACGAAAGAACAGATCACGGTTAGCGCTGCCCCTCCGCTCCTTCAAACCGAGAATGCCACTCTCGGACGAGTCATCGATCACCAAGCTGTCGTCGACTTGCCCCTCGTCGATCGTAACTTTACTGAGATTCTCGGGCTGACGGCCGGAACAAACACGAATATCGTGGACGCGACTCAATTAGGGGCCGGAAGCCAGGAGATCCGCGCAAATGGTGCGCGTAGCGGCGACAATAACTTCATGCTAAACGGTGTGGATGCGAACAGTTATAGCTCCAACATCACCGAGGTTACTCCTTTCGGCGGAGCCGGAATCGCAATTCCGG
>CAVQEO010000036.1:0-47961 GCA_963711525.1 uncultured Acidobacteriaceae bacterium
ATGGCAGGGGGACCCGCAGGAGTAACTTCCAGTTAACTCCCCCTTCCTCCTCATGTTTATTTTCGAAGGTCCTTGTGCGCTACAAACAACCGTGGGATCGTTAATCCAGCAACCAACTGAAGGATTCGTAACCACCACAGAACCTCTAACAATAAGCAACCAAATGAGTGACCTTTCATGGCAACCAATCCAAGCCAAACCCCGGGAGACCTCACCCCCCGTCCCCCTACGTGTCCACCCACGCCGAAGTAGAGCACCGCCTAACCCAACTGCGAAGCCGTCTTCCAGAGCCAAACCGCAACCCGCCACCCATCCCCGAGCAGCCGGAGCCTCCGCGCGCAGACTCACCGCAACCGCCCGCCAATCCAGAGCTCGAAAAAGCCGCCCTCCACGGACCAGCCGGACGCATCGTCGACAGCCTCGCGCCGCACACCGAAGCGCATCCCGCTGCGCTCCTCCTCCAATTCCTCGCCGCCTACACGGAGCAAACGAGCGGTCGACGCTCTACCCTCTGGTTGGCCGTCCAACATTAGCAAACGGCGGACACACTTACGGAAACGAATAACCAGACGAGTAGGTCTTTTCTCGCTTATCTCGCTTCTCGCTCAATCTTTTCCGGCATGAAAGCGCCCGCCGGGATCTTATCTCTCTTTTCTCTCACAAAGTGCATTCTTTTTTCGGGAAGCTTTGCGGAGTCAGGAACGCGATGGGGAGATTGAGTATTCTCCGAAAACGACGTATAGGGGAGGACGGCGGGGGTGACCCCGCCTCCTACCCGATTCTTGACGGAATTTTCCGCTCCTCGCTAATGAACATCAATAGCCGCGTATTCCGTATTCGGTCGACAGGAACTCTAGAAGCGACTGAAGTGGACGTTCTTGAAGGGTACGGGCTGAAAGCCCGCACATGACCCCAGGCATCTGGAGGTCTTTAGTCCCGTAGTGGGAGCGAAGGGTGCGAGCCCCGGACTTTTAGCCCTCGCTGAGGTTCGCGCCGGCGCGCACACCATCATGCTTGCGCTGGCGCAACGAACTCTGATGGCCCCGATGCTATATCTGCATAGTTGCAGCTTCTCGCCTAGCGGACGGAGCTACTCCGGGATCGCTTGTGCTAACAAGACTCCCGCGAATTTCAGAATTACGGGAGGAAGAGTTGTCCTGGTTGAGCATGGTTCTATACGGAATGATTGGGTATGCATTGCTGTCAGTGATCGTCGTCGGCCTTTGGGGCATCCGAGCGCTTCGTTTCAAGCAGATCGAGGTTGCTGGCGATAAATTAGAGCCGACTCTACGCAGGTGGCTCGAGGATTCTGGTCAGGACGTGAGAACCGCCTCCGATGCGGCGTGGGATTTTGGACTACTCACTACGCTGCCCGACGGCGAGTCGATTTATGTCGTTCTCATGAAAGGGCATCGGCGTTCTATCACCTTTCAGGCCAATCTAAATATTTCTCCAGAGCATCAGGCAGTTCTCAAAGCGATGCCCGGCACGTATTTCGAGAAGCTGGCGCAAGAAGTAGTTCTCAAGGTCTTCCTGGCTAAGATGGTGCTTGCCATTCGAACCCGGCTCAGCGATGTCTCGCTCTTTGCCCAGCTCCCGATCACTGACCTGACCGAAGACGGGTTTTTCAAGCACATGGACGATATGGACAACGCCATCCTTCTAGCGCGCAAGATCATCTCGTTGGGCGTGGAACGCGCGCCGCGGCTAGTAACTCCGCGAGATATGCGTGCTGATGAGCACCGTTGAGCACGTATTGCACTTGGTCAGCGGGGACCAGCATCTGCTGAAGCTCGGTGCGCATGAAAGAGTTCCGATCATCACGGCGCGCCAATTTATGGACACGATTGAATCGGACAGTTAATTGTTTTCGCGCGGGATGGAAGCTACGCTTTGACTCGGGCAGGCTTTCATGACCTGGTGGAAAAGGTCGTGGCCTTTCGCAGTTCAAAAAGACTAAAGCATTTTTGCTAATGGTGTAGACCAGGAAACTGAACCCGACGCGCCATTCCGCCAAAACCGGGGCCCCCGGGTACGCGGTCTTTGCGTGCCTGGGGTGGAAAGAATGGCGCACATAACTGATCCACCGGACCACAGTATTAGCAAAAATGCCTTAAGTTGCCGTTCCGGGGTTTACCTCTAACGCCTGATGATCCTTCTTGTGGGATTTTGGCTGCAGGCGGTCCATGTACAGATAGATGACTGGCGTTGTGAAGAGGGTAAGCAATTGGCTGACGATCAGTCCCCCGATGATGGTGATCCCCAGCGGCCGCCGGAGCTCCGATCCTGTGCCGGTGCCGAAGGCCAGCGGAAAGGCGCCAAACATCGCCGCCATGGTAGTCATGATGATCGGACGGAAGCGCAGCATGCAGGCATGAACGATCGCATCTCTGGTGCTCATGCCCTCCCCGCGCTCGGTGGCCAGGGCTAAGTCGATCATCATGATTGCATTCTTTATCACCAGGCCGATGAGCAGAACGATGCCGATGATCGAAATGACATTGAGGTCCAAGTGGAAGAGCATGAGGGCCAGCATGGCGCCGACGCTGGCCGGGGGCAGCGTGGACATGATGGTCATTGGATGGACCAGGCTCTCATACAGGATTCCCAGAATGATAAAGACGGCCAGGAGCGAGGTCGTAACCAGAATCGGCTCGGTCGAGAGGGATTGTTGATAGGCCTGCAGGGTGCCGGCAAAGAAGCCGCGAATGGTCTCCGGCATGCCCAGCCGGTTCTGCATTTCCGCGATCTCCTGCGTGGCGTCGCTTAAGGAGACTCCCGGGGCCAGATTGAACGAGACCGTGGCGGAAGGGAACAAACCCGTGTGATTCACGACGATGGGAGTGGTGCTGTCCCGGGCGGTTGCGACCGCCTTCAATGGTACGGCGCCATGGCTCGACGCCGCCGGGTAAGTGTAGTTGAGGCCGGCGGGTGATTGCCAGAATCGGGGCGCCACTTCCAGCACCACGTAGTACTGGTTCAGACGGTTATAGATAATCGATACTTCCGCTTGGCCGAATGCGTCGTAAAGCGCGGTGTCCATAGCCTGCGAAGTAAGGCCCGTTCTGGCCATCATGGTGCGGTCAAAAGTCAGCTTTTCATCCAGGCCTCCGTTTTGTTGATCCGTGTTCACATCCTGGATGCCGGGAAGCGTTCGTATGTGATTCAGAAGGATGGGGCCCCAATGCGAGAGGTCCTCAACATTATCCGACTGGAGAGTGTATTGATAGAGGGCATTGGTCGACCGGCCGCCGATGCGCAGGTCCTGCGCCGACTGCAGAAAGACCGCGGCTATGGGAAGCCTGTTCAGTTTTGGGCGCAGCCGGTTGATGACCGCGTCGGCGCCGATTTTGCGCTCGTCGAGCGGCTTGAGGGCGACGTTAACAGAACCGCTGTTGCCCTGACCTACGTAACCTTCCACATTCTGCACCGCAGGATCCTTCCGGATTACTTCGATCACCGACTTCATGGAGGCATTCATCACCGGGAAGGAGGCGTCTTGCGGGCCTTGCATCCCGCCTTGCAGCGCTCCCGTATCCTGCCGGGGGAAGAAGCCCTTCGGTATCTTCACGATGATGACGGCGTTGAGCGCGATCATCAACAGCAGAGACGTAAGCATCAAAGCGGAGTTGTCCAGAGCCCACAGAAGCGAGTGACGGTAGAGCGCCAGCAGCTTGTCGAAGCCTCTCTCGGTCAAGCGAAAGAGCACGCCGTGCTTCTCCTCTGTTTGGTGCTTCATCAGATGGGCGCACATGCAGGGAGTGGCGGTTAGGGAAACCAGCAGCGAGAAGAGGATGGTGATTGAGAGCGTCACCGCGAACTCGCGGAAGAGCCGCCCCACGATACCGCCCATCATCAGCAAGGGTATGAAGACGGCAATCAGCGAGATGCTCATCGTCAAAACCGTGAAGCCGATCTCCTGCGCGCCTTTCATCGCCGCGACGAAGGCATCCATGCCCTGCTCGACATGGCGCGAGATGTTCTCCATGACCACGATGGCGTCATCGACCACGAAGCCGGTGGAAATGGTCAAAGCCATGAGCGAAAGGTTATCCAGGCTATAGCCGAGCAGATACATCACCGAGAGGGTGCCGATCAGCGAGACCGGCACGGCGACGCTGGGAATCAGCGTGGCCCGCGCGCTGCGGAGAAAGATGAAAACCACCAGGATCACCAGCAAAACCGAGATCATCAGCGAAAACTGGACGTCCTTGAGTGACGCGAGGATGGTGATGGTGCGGTCGAGAACGACAGTCATGCGAATCCCTTGCGGGATCACTGCCCGAAGAAAGGGAAGCTGCGCGCGGATCCGGTTGTTGGTCTCGATGATGTTGGCGCCGGGCTGGCGGTGGATATGAATGGTGACCGAGGGCTCGTAGTTGAGATAGCCCGCGTTGAAAACGTTGGTGGCGGCGTTGGTGACCTGGGCGATATCGGAGAGGTGGACGGCGATGCCGTTGTGATAGCCGACGATCAGCGGTTTGTAGAGAGCGGCGTTCGAGATCTGGCCGTTGTCGACGATGTCCGCGGTGGTGAAGCCGTTCGAAATTTGTCCGCGCGCCAACTGGGAGTTCTGCAGGCTCAGCCTGGATTGAACATTCGCCATGGTCAAGCCGTAGCTGTGCAGTTGCGTCGGCGATGCGTCCACGCGCACTGCCGGGTAGGACGCTCCGCTCACGAACACGTCCCCCACGCCCTGGATCTGCGAGAGCTTCTGCGCGATGATCGTCGAGGCGGCGTCGTACATTGCCTCTTTGTCGTATTTCGTCGAGGTCAGGCCCATGATCATGATCGAAGAGTCGGCTGGATTGATCAGGCGATATGTAGGGTTGCTGGGCAGGTTCGCCGGCAGATAGGTGCGCGCCGCGTTGATCGCCGCCTCCACGTCCCGCGCCGCGCCATTGATATCGCGGCCCAAATCGAATTGGATCGTGACGCTGGTTTGCCCGAGCAGACTCTGCGAGGTCATCTCCGTAATGCCGGCGATGTGGCCGAACTGTCGCTCCAGGGGGGTCGCGACGGAGGAGGCCATGATCTGGGCGCTTGCGCCCGGCAGACTCGCCGACACCTGGATGGTAGGAAAGTCGACCTGGGGCAGAGGAGCCACCGGCAATTGCTTGTACGCGATGGTCCCGGCAAGCGCCACCGCCGCCGTCAGCAGGGTGGTGGCCACCGGCCGCCGGATAAATGGCGCGCTGATGTTCATGCGAGCCCTCGCGGTTGAGATTCTTCGACTCTCTGCGGTTGCGCGAACGCAAGAAGGCGCCCAATGCGATAGGCGGTAGGGAATGCATCAGCCGCGCCAGGATGGAACGGGTATTGGCGTCGCACGGCCGATCCGATGGTCATGAACGCAAACTCCGAAGCTTAGGCCGCGTGGGGCGGCCAAGCTTCAGCTCCGGGTTGCCGGACGATCCGGTACCCGAATGGTTGAGTTGCGGCAAGGCGCGCCGCGCAAGCGAGGAGCGAAGAGTACTCAGGCGTTTTGCGGCGGAGGCCGTGAGAGGAGGGCGAGCGGATAAGCGGTAATGGAAGATGCGACTGGCCCGTGAGGCGGCGAGATTTCCGGCACCGCGAAGCGCGGAACAACGAAGGCGACAGCGATCCGGGTGGGAAGCAGGTGCGCGCTACCGCTGGTCGGCCGGAGCACGGAGAATTTCTTCCGCGCCGGCCTCGTTGTCACCTCGTCAGTCCTGAACGAACTTGGCAACGATCTTGTCGTGGACTTGCGAAGTGGGCCCCCAGAGGACGTTGCTAGCCATCTGCCGTGCATAATGGGCATCTTACTGCAATTTGCCATTGAGGGTCCCACAGCTGAATCCAGAATTCCAGAACAAGAATTCCAAGGCAGACGAAATTACCCCGGAATTCATCCGCGCGACCGGGCTGCTACAGGACGGTCAGGTTCTATGCTAACCGAGACAAGGTGCTGGCCCATTCACCCTCCGTTTGGCTCAGTTGGCTGACTGAGGAATTGTTCACCTATTGACATAAAAAGCCGAGACAAGGAATCGGCTCACGGTCTCCAATGATAAGCTCGCCATCCTCGATAAGTCGATTTCGACTGGACCAGAGCTCGGCGACTTGGCGAAATTGCAGACGAGCTTAGGTTTCGTGCGTCGCTGCCTTAACTTGTATGGAAATACGTCGACGCTTCAGGACGCCCGACCAGAGCGAAGAGCACTCAAAGTCCAGCCCCCACCTGAATCTCACTCCCCTGGTTCGTATCTCCATCAATCACCGTCACCGCGCGGCTCAACCGATTAGCCACATAAACCTTATTCGTAACCGGATTAACCGCCACCGAATAAGGCCCCTTCCCAGCCGCCACCACAGCCAGTACGGAAAGCGTCTTCCCATCAATCACAGTCACCTCGCCGCTATGGGTATCCGCCACATAGACCCGATGGGTCCGTTCATTCAGCGCAATCGCCTGCGGCCGCCTTCCCGTTGCGATCGTAGCCACAACAGTATGCGAATCCGTATCCACCACCGTTACACTGTCGCCGGCATAATTCAGCACATAAGCCCGCCGCATCGCCGTATCCAAAGCGACCGCACACGGAAAGCTCCCCGTCGCCACCGCAACAGAGTGACCGCCCCCGATCACCTCCACCTGCCCATCCCCCGAATTCGGCAAATAAATCCGGCCATTCGCCGCATCCACGGCAATCTCCCAAAGGTGGGTCCCGGCCGTTATCTTGCTCGACGTATTCGTCGCCCCATCCAAAACCGTCACGCTATGATCCTCATACCCCACCAGGTAGATCTTGTCCGTCCTGCTGTTAATGGCGATGGCATTCGCCTCGACGCCAACCTTCACCTGGCTCGCTGTATTGGTAGCCCCGTCCACCACGGCGATAAACCCATTGCCAAAGCTGCGCGCCACATAAATCTTGTTGGTTACCGGATTCAATGCGATCACGCTCGGCAGCGGCCCAACATTCACCGTCGCCGTCACCCGGTTCGTCGCCCCATCGATCACTGACATGCTGCCACTGTGTTCATTGATCACGTACGCCCGGTTGGTCACCGGGTTCACGGCGACCGCCTTGGGACCATGCCCCACCTGGATCGCCGTCGCCGCGCCCGAGGCCCCATCGATGGAGGTCACCACGTCCGTAGCGGAAGTGATGGCATAGATTACGTTTGTCCTAGGGTTCACCACTACGCCGCGAGGTCCGCTCTCCGTAGCTCCGCCCGCCGGGGCCGCTCCAAACGCGTTTCCGCAAATCGCCGCCAGCAACACCAGCCACCACCGCTTCTTGCCACCGCGCATGCTCACCCATCCTCAGTCAAAGTCTAATGCCGTGCCTGCGGGCTACACTGGAAACCGGATGACGAAACCCCTTCTCCGCCTCTTCGTCGTGCTCGGCGCCCTGGGTCTCAACGGAGCAGCCCATGCTGCTTCCAGCGCTCCGAAGGTCGTGGCCTTTTACGCCGTCGATGTCGAACCAGATCACGCGCGCTTCGCGCAGGATGCCCTGCAATTCTTCGCCGCCCACGCCAGGCAAGACGGCTACGACTTCGTCTCCACCACAAACTGGGACGACAGCAACGACGCCTATCTAGCCAACTGTCGCGTCGTTCTCTGGTTGAACGACGAACCGCACACGCCGGCGCAGGAGCAGGCCTTTGAGCGCTACATGACCAGGGGAGGCGGCTGGCTAGGTTTCCATGTCGCTGGCTACACCGAAAAGAAAACCGCCTGGCCCTGGTATCAATCCTTTCTCGGCGGCATTTTTGACGGGAACAGTTGGCCCCCCATCCCAGCGGAGCTGCAGGTGGAGGATCGCGATCATCCGGTAACCCGGGGCCTGCCGTCCCACTTCGAAGCACCGGTCAACGAATGGTACTCCTGGGACCCCAACCCCGCGACGAACAAGGATGTGAAGGTTCTGCTAAGCCTGGCCCCCTCCAATTTCCCACTGGGTATCAAGGATGTGCTGACCGGCGGCCACATCCCCGTAGTCTGGACCAACACCAAATACCGCATGCTCTACATCAACATGGGCCACGGAGACAAAATCTTCACCAGCCCCATCCAAAACCGGTTGATCGAAAACGGGCTCCTCTGGCTTTTAGGCAAGAAAGGAGGCTAGGGCCGCTAGCCCGGATTGCGGATAAGGACTCAAAATGACGGCGAACGTGTTCGGTTTTGAACAGGACGGGTTGTTCGTGAACACCTCACTGATCGCGGTTCGCGCGGGGATGAGCGTATTTTCAGCGTGTTGCGCGAGGAGAGCGATGGCCCGTGGGATGCTCATTCATGCAAAAACCGTGCTTGCAAGGAGGGCGCTGTGCTGGCTGATCTGAAATACGGGTTGCGGCAGTTCCGGAAGTCTCCTGGCTTTGCGATCACCGCGCTGCTGACGCTGGCGCTGGGCATTGGAGCCAACACGGCCATTTACAGCATTATTCACGGCACGCTGCGGCTGCCCTTTCCGCGGGCCGACCGGATGGCCGCCGTCCAGAATGTCTTCCCACAGGCGTCGTACTACGCGGCGTCGTATCCCGATTTCGAGGAGTGGCGCAGCCGAGCTCGCAGCTTCTCGAGCCTGGTGGCGCTGTTCCCCAGCCGCGCGACGTGGATCCCGTCGGGATACGGCAAGACCGAGTCGGAAACCGTGAGCCTGGCGATGGTGAGCGATGGATATTTCGCGATGTATGGAATCCATCCGGTCCTGGGGCGCGCTTTTCTGGCAAGCGAGCACGTGAAGGGCGCGGCGCCGGTGTGCCTTCTGTCGGAGAAATTCTGGCGCGAAGATCTGAACGCCGATGCTCGCGCGCTGAACCAGCCTCTGAATCTGGACGGCAAGGTATGCACTGTCGTGGGCGTGATGCCGGATCCTCTGCCGGCGGGGAACCGTGCCACGCAGATGTGGATTCCGCTGGAGCCGAACCGGCCGTGGGATCAGCATGGGACGAATTATCTGTTTGTGAGCGGGTTGCTGCGGCCGGGCGTGACGCTCGCGCAGGCGCAGGCGGAACTGAGCGGCATTCAGACGCAGACCGACAAGCAGTTTCCGGATAACAAACACGGCGTGGGCGTGCACTGGCTGAACCAGGCGTACTTCGGCGATCTGCGCTCGCTCATGAATATTCTGCTGGCGGCGGTTGGATTCATTCTGCTGATCGCGTGCGTGAATCTGGCGAACATGCAATTGGCGCGAGCCGCAGACCGGTCGCGGGAATTTGCGGTGCGGCGGGCGCTGGGCGCGTCGCCGGGCCGGATGCTGCGGCAGTCACTGACGGAGAGCCTGCTGCTGTCGGTGACGGGCGCGGCACTGGGGCTGGCGGTGGCCTTCGGACTGACGCACATTCCGATTGCGGCGTGGCCCAAAGGCATGGTGGCTCCGGCGGCAGTGGGAATCGACGGCTGGATCATGGCGTTTACCGCGATTCTGGGCGTGGGGACCGGGGTTTTGTTCGGGATGGTACCGGCGCTGCGTGTGCTGCGGCAGGATGAGACGCCGGCGCTGCGGCCGGGGCGGAGCGTAACGGAGTCGCGCGAGCAGCGGCGAACGCGCGGCGCGCTGGTGGTGGCGGAGATTGCGATCTCGATGCTGCTGGTGGCGGGCGCGGTGAACGTGGCGCTGCATTTCTCAGCGGTGCTGCGCGTGGATCCCGGCGTGCAGCCGGAGAACACAATGGCGATGACGGTTTCGCTGCCGCCGGCGCAGTACGCGACGCCGGACAGCCAGCGGAATTTCTATCGCACGGTGACCGAGCGACTGGCGGCGCTGCCCGGGGTAACGGCGGTGGGGGGCGGCGTGGATACGCCGTTCACGGGAACGAGCGCGACGGGAGATTTCCAGTACGAGGGCCAGCCCAACGGGACGGCGGACCGGAATCCGTTTGCGGAGAAGCACGCGATAACGCCCGGCTTCTTCGCGGCTGTGGGCGCGCCCATCCGCGAGGGGCGGGACTTTAACCAGCAGGACCAGGCCAACACGCAGCCGGTGGTGATCCTGAACCGGACGATGGTGGAGAAGCTATGGCACGGCCAGAACCCCATCGGCAAGCACGTGAAGTTGGGCGATGCGTGGGCGCAGGTGGTGGGGGTGGTGGCCGACATCCACTATAGTGGGCCGGCCGAGCCTGTGGGATATCAGATTTATCAGAGCGTGAACCAGGCGACTTGGCCGTTTCTGACCTTCGTGCTGCGAACCTCGCCTCGATATCACGCCAATCCGCTGACGCTGGCGGAGCCGGCGCGGAAAGTGGTGGCGTCGATCGATCCGCGCCTTGCGGTCTCGAATATTACCTCGCTGGAGCTGCTGGCACAGGACGCCATCGCGGGGCAGCGCACGTCGACGCTGGTGACGGCGATTCTGGGATGTCTGGCGCTGCTGCTGGCGAGCATCGGCGTGTATGGCGTGATGGCGTACACGGTGAGCCGGCGCGTGCGCGAATTCGGCATTCGCATCGCGCTGGGGTCGGGTCGGGCAGGGATTGTGCGGCTGCTGTTCAGCGGGGTTTTGCGGCTGGCGCTGGTGGGGATCGTGCTGGGCGCAGGGCTGGCGTATGCGGCGCGGCTGTGGGTGAACTCTCTGATGGGTGCGGGCGGCAGCAGTCCCGCGGCCCTGCTTCTGGGCGCGCTGCTGATGAGCACGGTGGCGGCGGTGGCGACGCTGATTCCGGCGCGGCGCGCGATGCGCGTAGAGCCGATGGAGGCGTTAAGGAGCGAGTGAAGAACAGGGTTAGAGACCGGCGCGAAGCGGAGTTTTGATCTGTCGCGAGGGGTGGCCAAAAACCTGGGATGAACTGGAGGGAAGATGGAACTCAAAGAGTACAAGATCGCTGCAAATGGCATCTCCCTGCACGTAACTGAGCTTGGGGATGGGCCGGCCGTCCTTTTCTGCCACGGGTTTCCGGACACCTCTTATACGTGGCGCCGACAGATGAAAGCTGTCGCGTCGGCCGGCTATCGAGCGATTGCTCCAGATATGCGCGGATACGGGCGTAGTTCAGCCCCGGAAGATGCAAGCTTGTACACGCCGCTGCATACAGCCGGTGACCTGATTGAGCTACTCGATGCTCTGAAGGTTCCCAGCGCCGTTCTTGTGGGTCATGACTGGGGTGCAACTCACGCGTGGAATGCGGCGATGATGCGTCCCGATCGCTTCAAAGCAGTGTTCTGCCTCAGCGTGCCCTACGTTCCGCGTGGAGATGTCAGCGTCTTCGAAAGAATGCGGAAGTCCGGCCATCAAAACGATTTCTACATGTTCGAACAGATCCGCCCCGAAGCCGACCAGATTTGGGCTGATGCTGCGGTCACCATTCCGGGAATTCTGTATTGGGCATCCGGTTCTGCTCCAGCCCACACGCGATGGAGCCCAATGGACCCTGCACGGAGCCTCCACCGCCCTGCTCCCGGAGCTTTAGCTGCCTGGGTGGAAACAGATTATGTCGAACATAATGTTGCTGAATTTCAGCGCACCGGATTTCATGGTGGCCTGAACTACTACCGCGCTGCCGAGCCGTACTTCTATTTGTCCGCCGCATTTAAAGGTGCGAAGGTCACTCAACCCTCCTTTTACATGGTGGGGAAGGCGGATGGGCTGAAAGAGCTCTATCCGCTGACCATAGACCAACTCCGCGTCGGCCTTCCTGGTCTCACGGGAATTCTCGAACTCGACAATGTGGGTCACTGGATACAACACGAAAGCTCTACCCAAGTGAGTGACCAACTCGTGAAGTTCCTGAGCGCGGTAAACCCCGCCTGACTCGCCTGCAACGAGTCTTCGAATATTCATGACTAGATGAAACCTGCTGGAGCAGCGATGATGAAGCATTCTCAAAACACCAACTTAAATGTCCGCACCTTTAGCTCGTCCCGCCACACGACGCGCTACACGGAAGCTGGGCCAGCAGATGGTCCCTTGATGATCTTCCTCCATGGTTGGCCTCAGATCAGTCTGATGTGGCGCTCGCAGCTCGAAGCCTTCGCGTCCGAAGGCTGGCGCTGCGTTGCACCGGACATGCGCGGCTACGGCGGTTCATCGGCACCTACCGCGCATGAGGCCTATACCCTAAACGAGATCGTTGACGACATGGTCGAACTTCACGACCATTTGGGCGCGCAACCGGCAGTTTGGATTGGCCACGATTGGGGAAGTCCCGTGGCCGGAGCGCTGGCCGCGCATCACGCGGCACGAAGTCGAGGAGTGGTGCTGGTCTCAGTGCCCTATTTCCCTGAAAGTTTCGCGCTGCCGGCTCTGGTGCCGCTTATCGATCGCCAACTCTACTCCGCAGATCAATATCCGGATGGGCAGTGGGACTATTACCGGTTTTACCTGACTCACTTCGAGCAGACAGTCAGCGATATGGATGCGGACATCACGGCGACGCTCGCTTCGCTGTTTCGACGCGGTAATCCTACCTCAGCGGGTAAGGTCTCGCCATCCGCGTTGATCACGCAAAACGGCGGACGTTATGGGTTGGCTCATCGAGCCCCGGCGACAGCGCCTGACCCCACGCTTTGGCCACCCGAGGACTTCGATGCCTTGGTCGAAGCCTTCCGTAGCACCGGCTTCCGACCGGCCAATACCTGGTACCTGAATGGCACCGCCAACATCGCCTACGCCCACGCAGCCCCAGATGGTGGCCAGTTACACCAGCCCGTGTTGTTCATCAACAGCGATTGGGACGCTATTTGCGACATCACCCGCAGCCGCCTCGGAGAACCGATGCGCACCAGTTGTAAGGACCTGTCCGTGACGAACATGCCAGCCGGTCACTGGCTCCCGCTCGAGAGCAAGAGCGAACTAGTCCAATCCATCCGGTCATGGCTCAAAACCAAAAAGCTGTAGGAGACTGGTCTTCAAAACCAGCTCAGAAAAGGAAGATACGATGTCAACGGCCTCTTCAAGTGTCGATACCTCAAGGCCGTTTGCATCTTGGAAATTCGAGCACACAGCGATTCGAATCACGGATTTTGATACTGCTGTTGATGCGCCGTTTGGCTTCCCGCAAGGTAAAGCTGAAGCCGGGGAACTTGCGTTCCACCGGGTGAGCCACCGCGCTCTTCTGTTCATTGACCTTGAGCTTGAGCCGTCGCACGTGAAGCTGGTGATGCTCCGCTTCACCCGTTCCCCTGCCCGCTGGCTGCGGACGTAGATTGTTGCAGTCGTCCGCGTACCGCACGAAGCAGTGCTTGCGCCGCTCTAGTTCCCGATCAACCTCCCGTTGCGAAACGCCGATTGAGAACGCTCCATATCCTTCCTGCCAAGCGAAGTCTCTTGCCCTTGGGAAACTCTCATGAATCCACTTGGACGGCGATGACTTGAGGAGCTGAACCGCCTTAGCCACGGAAGTAGTTCGCGGCAAAGAAATCAACAAATGAATATGATCCTCTGTGCCCCCCCACCGCTAGAGCCGGCATTCCATGTTCGCGAGCCATCCTGCCCATATAGCGATGGAGCCTCTCGCGGATATCATCTCGGAGCGTCGGCCGCCGCTCCGCCGTCGCAAACACCACATGTACGAGACAACAGATCTGGCAGTGAGGCATGATCGTCCATTTCGTGGCTCCAAGTGTATCCACGAAACACCACTTCCCCGTCCCTGTTTTCCAAACAAACACCTCGTTTTCATCTGTCTCCAACCCATCTGCCCGGTCCTCCTCTGTGTTTCAATAAACCTTTACGATGAGGAACGAGTGAGCACAGAACAGGAACTTCGCCAAAAGCTACGCAAGATCGCGGCTCTCTTCGAGGGTGCCACCACGGTCGGCGAGCAGGATGCAGCGGCCGCCGCGATCGAGCGCGTACGCGCCGCCCTGAAGGCGGCCGAGCAAAAGGAAAAATCCGTCGAGACGGTCTTCCGTTTGCCTGATCGCTGGAGCCGGCTTCTCTTCACCGCGTTATGCCGTCGTCACGGCATGACGCCCTACCGTTATCCGCGCCAACGCTACTCCACCGTTGTTTTGCGCGCGCCTGCGTCTTTCATTAACAATGTCCTTTGGCCGGAGTTTCTCGAAATCAAGAGCGCCCTCGACGAATACCTAAATGAAGCCACGGAGCGCATCATCCGCGAAGAAGTGTTCCGCGTTTCGGAAGAAGCAGAAGAGCGGGTCTCGTAACCCACGATGTAAGGCGGTTAGATCGCCTTTAGGCCGCACGGCGTTCGCGTTCTTGCACGCTTCAGGGTTCCGTTCGAGGGACGATCTGATATAAGAGCCGCCCGATGCACGATCCAGTCTATCTCCCGGGCTTCTTCCACCAAGTACTCGATTACGGCCTCGTTTGTCCTCAACGTCGCGAGACGGGCCCTGCAGGAGGTACCTATCATGCTGTCGATGAAGAAGGAATTCCCTTCCGTGAGATCGTGGAGGTGATTGGGCGGCGCTTAAACAGACCTGTTGTCAAGAGCGAGGCGAAAGAGATGGGCCTGCGGGTGGTGTACCGCCCCGCCCCGCAGGCGCTCAACCGCTTGACTACTTCGGGCTCTCATCCGACGGCTCGCAGGAATTTGATCAGAGCCTCGCTTGTCTCTGATGCTCGCTCTTGTTGCACGTAGTGGCCGACTCCGTCCATCAGCAGCTTTGATTGCGATCGGCACCGTGCCCGACATCGCCTCCAATTGAGCTTTCCCTGTGGGCCCACGAATCACATGATCCTCAATACCGGCGATAAACAAAGCCGGCTGCGAAATCACGGTGCCACATCCACGGCCCCAACAGCTCCCAATTGAGATCAATATTGCGATAATAATTCAATGGGTTGCGGAAGCCCCGTCGGGACAAAGTAGCTGCCATGTAGTCCAAGTCGGCATCAGTCAGCCAGGAGGGCAGATGATCTGGATCCAACGTGCTGTCAAGCGCGCCCTTGCCGGGCTCCAATATCCGGCGATTCAGCTCACTATGAGGCGCATCCCCCGAAAATGTATAAAAGGTTCGTCTCAACGTGGTTTTTGGATCGCGGTCGTATTCAGCGTCTGCAACACCAACGTCTTGATAGTAGAGCCAGTAGTAGGTGAGCAACCCTTGGTGTCGCAAGGCGCGTAGCGGCGGCTCCGACCCTCTTTGTCTGTATGGACATTGAGCGCGTTACGGCCGAGAAGACATCCGGACGAAGGAGAGCCGAGTGCCAAGCAACCGTCGCTCCCCAGTCATGGCCGATGATGACCGCCTTCTTTTCCCCAAGGGCATTTACCAACCCGACCATATCCCCCACGAGATGCATAATCGTGTATGAGCCCTTTCAGGAGGACCCTCGGTGTCCCCATATCCGCGCATATCGGGCGCGACCACATGAAACCCAGCCCCTGCCAGCACCGGGATCTGCCGGCGCCACGAATACCAACTCTCCGGGAATCCATGTACCAGCAAAACGAGGGGGCCGCTGCCCTGTTCGGCGATATGAAACTGCAACTGATTCGATGTAACGAACCGATGCTTGATGCTCATTGGTCCAGGGAATGGATTTGGTCCGCGGAGGCAGAAGGAGCGATAACGGAAGTCTTCGCAGCGGCCAACGCAGCAAGGGACTTTATGATGCCACGTCTGGTAACTGACATCTGCCCTCCTCCTCAGAGGTTATTACTGCGGCTGTGAAGTCGTCAAAATGCCGCGAATGCATATCGATCGTTCCGTCGGCCGTCGGATATTCGCGCACGGATAATGGCCTGACCTAAGTCAACGCACCGTCTTCAGTTCGCAGAGTGCTTCTGACATCGACTTGCGCTGCGCGATCCTTTCGAAAAAGAAGCCAATCGCCCCCACCGGAAAGAACCTGGTTTTTGAGCTTGGGACCGGAAAAGGATCCGCCGATCACCGGCAGCATCCGACGGTCTCCTTGAGGCGTTCACTGACCAAAGCGTGTCTTTGCCTTCGTATTGGTCCTAACAGCGGCGTTTGCAGCGATTGGAACGCGGTCAGCCTTTATCCCTGCCCGCCGCGCAGGCTCCGTTGATTCTATGCACGCGCTGCGAAGTGAATAAGCTCAGGTTGATGATACCTATGCTCACGGGACTCGCTTGATGCAATCGCCGAAGAAGTCAGTGGGGCCAGAAACAATGAATCGTCAAATGTCGGCCAATTTGTCTCCTGACCACAAAACAAGCGGGTCTGGGTATGGCTGGGTATACCGCCGGATCGCGCCGACCGGTACGGACGAGACGAACGGCTCTTGGACAACGGGCAGGTCAATAAGCCGTTCGATCATCCAAGGAGCAAACCTGACGATCTGCTTGGCTGGAAGGGTTTTCTGCGTCACGAGCCTTCGGACCATGGCATCACTGACCTGCAGCGTTGAGGCAGCCTGTTGCATGGTGATCCAGCGGCGCTGTCCAGGTGGCGGGCACGCCGAGAAGCCCTTGGTATGGCGAACGTGTTGCACGCGCTTTTCCGTCCATGTGTTGCCGTTCCCAGTGCGATAGACCAACCAATTCAGGTAGAGACGATCGCGCTGTTTTCACAGACAGAGCACTCCGAATCGACTCCGTCACTTCTTGTGAGTTGACGTGATCGTGATGACCGGTGCGCGGACAGCGCAACGGCCGGACGGGCGACGATCTCCATCCCCTGGCAGCGTTCTTCATCCAACATCCACTCAGGAATCATGAGTTGATAGCCGCTCGAAAGAGCTACCTGAACCTGATGCGGCCCAAACGGAACCGGACCTCCGCACAACACTTACAGTCTGACCGTGTAGCGGGTGATGTGGGTAGTGGATCGTCAATAAAACATGCGTAGCATGTGAGTGCTTTGCAGACACCGATCCTTGTAAGCGTGCCGGCGCGGCACCCGGGGAGCCTTGCTGGACCTGAATGCCGCCCCCCGGAAGGCATAGGAGCACGCCGGGCGCGAAGAGTTGCTTGAAAGCATGCCATCGAGAGCGTCACTCGCTGATTCGCTGCCTTTGCGATGGTCTCACTGAAGCTGAATATCGAGGCCCAGGTCGAGGGACCGGACACTGTGGGTGAGGGCGCCTACCGAGATGATGTCAACACCGGTCTCGGCTATCTCCCGAATGCGGGCCAGGGTGATGCCGCCGCTAGCCTCGACGAGCGCTCGGCCCTCAATCTGGGTGACGGCTGATGAGAGTTGGGCGGTAGTGAAGTTGTCGAGCAGGATAGTGTCGGCGCCTGCGCGGAGCATGGCTTCAATCTGCTCCGGGCGATCCACTTCTACCTCTACGTGCGTGGTGTGGGAAAGCTGCGCGCGCATGGACCGCAGAGCTTCAGTGACATCGCGTACGCCATTGGCGGCAAGAATGGCGAGATGATTGTCTTTGACCAAGACCGCATCGGAAAGCGAGTAGCGGTGATTGTGACCGCCCCCACAGCGGACCGCATAGCGTTCCATGAGGCGGAGCCCAGGCGTCGTCTTACGCGTGTCCACGATGCGCGCCCGGGTGCCTGCAATGGCGGATACGTATTGCGCGGTGAGAGTAGCGATGCCCGACATCCGCTGCACAAAGTTGAGGGCGACGCGTTCAGCTTGCAGAATAGCCCGGGCAGACCCCTCAACGGTAGCCAGGACCGTCGACGCGGCGAAGGTTTCCGCGTCATGCAGCGAGAAACGCGTGCTGATGGCCGGATCGGTAAGAAACATGGCAGCGGTGAAGACGTCTTCGCCACTGAGGACGCCAGGTTCGCGTGCCACCAATCGCGCCGTGACGCGCATGGAGGGTGCAATGAGCGTTTGCGAGGTGACGTCGCCCCAGGGTGCGTCTTCATCCAGGGCCAAACGCACCACGCGCTCGAGGGCCTCACGGCCAGGCCTGATCAGCATGGGCGGGTGACAGCCTTCACTGTCGCTTGGCAATAAACGAGCGAGTGTTGAAAGTCCGCGGACGTTTCAGGATAGTCTTCGCGAAAATGAGCGCCGCGCGATTCGCGCCGGGCGAGAGCGGCCGCGACCAGTGCCCGCGCTAAGACGAGCAGGTTGCCAGTTTCAAGATCGTGCATGGTGGCGCCGCGCGCCTGCCATTGATCCAGTTGCCTTAGGGCAGCTTCGAGGCCGCCGGCACTCCGTTCGATCCCCGCAGAGTTCCACATCAAGCTTTGCAGCGCCGCGCGATCAACGGGTTTTGCGTTGTGCATGGGTCCAGGTCGCGGCATCGGCAACAGCGAAGGAACACCATGCTGTCCGGAGCTGGAGACATCGAGAGAAGAACGGTTGGCCATTTCTTTGGCAACATCTTTATTGAGCAAGAAGGCCGCGCAACGCCAGGCGAAGACCAGGCTCTCGAGCAGGGAATTGGAGGCGAGGCGGTTGGCCCCGTGGACTCCGGTGCAGGCGGCCTCGCCGACGGCGAAGAGACCAGGAACGGAACTGCGGCCCCAGATGTCGGTGCGTACACCCCCCATCCAATAATGCGCGGCGGGGGTCACGGGAATGGGGGTGCTGGACCAGTCTAGACCGCGGGCACGGCAGGCGGCGTCGATGGTCGGAAAGCGCTGGGCCAAAAAGCGAGCGCCCAACCCGGTGGCGTCGAGCAAAACCGGCTCGCCACCTTGCGCGGCCATCTGTCGGGCGATGCTCCGGGCTACCACGTCGCGCGGGGCAAGTTCGGCGTCCGCATGAATGTGCTGCATGAAGCGACGGCCGTTGGCATCAAGCAGCACCGCGCCATCGCCGCGCACGGCCTCGGAGATGAGGAAGGTGCCGGGTGCCGCCAGTGCCGTGGGGTGGAACTGATAGAACTCAAGGTCAGCGAGCTGCGCGCCTGCGCGTAAAGCCATGGCTACGCCATCGCCGGTGGCCACCGCCGGGTTGGTCGTGTGGAGATAAAGTTGACCTGCGCCGCCGCTGGCCAAAATAACGGCGTCGGCTTCGATATCGTGCCGTCCGCCATCGGCAGACATTACCTTGAGACCGGCAACCTGCTCATGACGAAGAATAAGGTCGGAGGCGAAGGTATGTTCCATCACCAGGATGCCGGCAGCACGAACGGCGCGCGCCAACGCCAGCTCGATGGTAAGGCCGGTGGAGTCGCCGCCGGCGTGCAGAACCCGAGGGCGCGTATGCGCAGCTTCGAGTCCGCGAGCCAGCTGGCCATTGTGCTGATCGAACTCCACGCCCAAACGCACTAAGTCGCGGATGCGGGCCGGGCCTTCCGAGCAAAGCACTTCGACGGCCCCAAGATCACAAAGTCCGGCTCCGGCGCGCAGCGTATCGGCGATGTGCTCGGCGACGCTGTCGTCGGAGAACATCGCTGCCGCAATGCCGCCCTGGGCGAAGCGGGTGTTGCTGTCTTCAAGGCGCGCCTTGGTGACCAGGGTGATGGCGTGCTTGCGGCTGAGTTCGAGTGCAGCGATGAGTCCGGCGATGCCACTGCCAACCACGATGATGTGCATCATGTCGACGCCGCCACGCCGTCCACTGAGGACGCCGGCTTGAGGCTCAACATGCGTTCCAGGGCAACACGTGCAGGGATGGCGACCTCCTCAGGTACCGTAATGCGATTGAGCGCTCGCCCCTCGGTGAGCGCTTCCAGCACCCAGGCGATGTAGCTGGGGTGGATGCGGTACATGGTCGAGCAGGGGCAAACCACGGAATCGAGACAGAAGATCTTATGTTGCGGATTCTGGTTTGCTAACCGCTGCACCAGGTTTATTTCCGTTCCAATGGCAAACGTGCTGCCGGCGGGAGCAGCAGCAACAGCCTTGGTGATGTAGTCGGTCGAGCCCGACGCGTCGGCTGCATCGACCACCGGCATCGGGCACTCCGGGTGCACGATCACGCGAACGTCAGGGAATCGCCGGCGTGCTGCTTCAATCTGGCCAACAGTGAAACGCTTGTGCACGGAACAAAAGCCGTGCCAGAGGATGACACGGGAATTCTTGAGCACGTGTGCGTCGTTGCCGCCGAGCCCCTTATCAGGATCCCAAAGCGGCATCTGCTCGAGCGGGATACCGATCGCTCTGCCAGTGTTGCGGCCAAGGTGCTGGTCAGGGAAGAAGAGCGCACGCTGGCCACGCGCTAAGGCCCACTTGAGCACCTCGGCCGCGTTCGACGAGGTACAGACGATGCCTCCATGCTGGCCACAGAAACCTTTGAGGGCCGCCGATGAGTTCATGTAGGTCACCGGCACAACGGGCTGGCGGCCAGATTCGGTGCCGAAAATTTCTTCGAGCTCATTCCAGCAGTCAGTTACGGAGTCCAGGTCAGCCATATCGGCCATGGAGCAGCCGGCGGCGAGATTCGGCAATATCACGGACTGATCGGGGCGCGAGAGCATGTCCGCAGTCTCGGCCATGAAGTGCACCCCACAAAAAACGATGAATTCGGCCTTCGGGCGAGTCCTCGCGGCGTTCGCGAGCTGGAAAGAGTCACCGACGAAGTCGGCATATTGGATGACCTCGTCGCGCTGATAGAAGTGGCCGAGAATGACCAGGCGTTCCCCTAAAGCCTGCTTCGCGTCGCGAATGCGGCGGTCAAGTTCGGTCTTGGAGGCCTGGCGATACTCCTGGGGCAGAAAGCCCTGCTGGGGCGAGCCGGCCGGCAGCGTATCGTGCATCGAAGCGCCGGGGCCGTAACCGGGCGCCTGCGTGTCAAAAACCCAGGGTGCATCGGCCAGAGCGGTGGAACAGACGCTGGTTGCCGCGGGAAGGGACGGGTTGGTGCCGGAAGGCTGTTCGCCGATGCGAATCAGCTGGATAGTCTCGTCGATGGATAACAATTTGTCTCCTAGGCCTGCGTCGCCTGCAGAACTTTGAATGGCTGCCCGGTCGACGGTAAGCCCCGAAAAGAATGCCCCGACTACGCCTCCTCCTAATAGGTTACAAGCCCGAGGGGCCTCTCCGCACTCTGGTGACCAATTACGGACAACGAGACACCGCCGAGAAGCGTTGCTGCACCTCATTTGAGTCTGTGCCAATGCTTGCGGATGCAACTTGCGAGAATGCCCCTGCCCCCTTCTCGGACCATATACTGGCAGGCATCACACCAGACGGCTTTCAGGTGGGCCAGCGGGTTAGGCTAAAGAATGCAATCGCCCACCCTGAATTCCGCAACGGAGCCGCCCATGTCCGCACCCCAGCAATTCACTGACATTCATGCCAAAGCCCTGGCCATCAATCTGGAAGCTTCCAGCTACGGAACGTTTGCCGAGATTGGAGCCGGGCAGGAAGTAGCCCGTTGGTTTCTGAACGCCGGCGCGGCTTCGGGAACGGTCGCGCAAGCCATCTCGGCCTACGACAAGACCGTCAGCGACGACACGTACGGCGCCGGCACGCGCTACGTCTCCAAGGAGCGCCTGCTGGCCATGCTCGACCACGAATATCAGCTCCTCCTCGCCCGGCTTGCCAAAGTTCGCGGCGACCATACCCGATTTTTCGTTTTTGCGGATACCGTTGCCACCCGGAATTACCAGGGAACCAACGAACAGCATGGATGGCTCGGTTTCCGCTTCCAATCCGAACCTGAGGGCGCGCCCAATCAGATTCTTCTGCACATCAATCTCATGGATTCCACCGCGCAACTGCAGCAGCAGGCAATTGGAACGCTGGGCGTGAATCTGATCTATGCCGCCCGTCACCAGCGGTCTTCCCCGGGGGTCTTTCTGGCCGGCCTGTTCGACGAGTTATCCTCTGAACGGATCGAAATCGACGTTCTCGAACTCACTGGCCCTGCCTTCGCCGATGCAGATTCCCGTCTCTGGTCCCTGGACTTGCTCCGCACCGGCATGTGCCATGCCTTGGTCTTCGATTCCAAGGCCCAAGCGGTCGAGCCTGCCGGTCCCCTTCACAAGCGTCCACTCCTTGTGCAGCGCACCTTAGGCGGCCATCCCGGCCCATCTGCCGCCGACACCTTTAAGGCCGCGCGACAGAAGTTCCTAGCAGAAGGGATTCCCTCCGACCACGAACCTTTAGCCATGCTCGAGATCAGCACTCAAAATCTCGAAGGCTCGGCTGTCTCTGATAATACGGAACTACTGGCCCGGATCGAGCAGCTTGCCCCGCTCGCAACTGTTCTCGTTACCGATTACGTGGAGGGTTACGCGGTGCTTAATTATGTTCGCCGCTACACCTCTGCGCCTATCCGGGTGATTATCTGGATCTCTTCGTTTCTTCAGCTCATGGAAGAAAGGGTATTTTCGTCCTTGCCCGGCACCGTGTTGGAAGACTTTGGCCGATTGCTCGTCACCGACGTGACCATCTATGTCGCTCCCATGCCCAAGGAATCGTTGGTGGCCGCGCTTGGCGGCATGCCGGAAGGTCTTTTGCGGGAGTCTCCCGGCTGCGATCTCGTGACCCTTGACGATTTCCTTCCCAAGCCGCCGCTGGACCACCTCGTCCGGTATCTTCGTGCCGCGGCCCGCATCGTTCCTCTGGAGGAAACGCAGGACAAAGCCTGACGAAGATCGGCAAGCGTCCTCTGGCCGCTCAACTTAATCGGAGACTAGTTCCGAGTAGCGCCACTACGACGATTGCCCATGGCCGGGGGAGTAAGCGCGCAAAAATGTAGGACTGCCGCGTGTGAAGACGCTTGCTTCGGTCCTTTGAAGCTGGAGCAATTAAGCCAACGCTAATCGTGATACGAAGCGGCCCGATGACATAGCCGCTATACGTAACCGTTATAGTATCATGAGCGGTGCTCCCTCACTTCCCCAGCAGCGACTTCTCAAACCGCAACAGCAGATCCGCCGGATCCTGGTAAACCTCCACGCACCCCGCCTCCAGCAAATCACTACGCTTCCAACCCCCACACGTAACCCCAATCACCCGAATCCCCAGCGCGCCCGCCGCCTGCGCATCATAAGGAGTATCCCCCAGCGCAACCGCCTCCTCCGCGTCCGCGCCCGCTTTCTTCAGCGCCGCAGCAAAAATATCCGGTTCCGGTTTTGAAGCCTGTGCATCCGCGCTCGTGGCCTCTTCTTCCACCAGGTCCTCCATGCCCACGATCCTCTTGTAAATCGCAAGATCGTTCTTATCCGAAGAAGTAGCCAACACAATCCTCCGGCCGCTCTTCTTCACCCGCATCAGCAACTCCCGCGCTTTACCAAAACTCACAATCCTCGGCACGTAATCGCGATGAAAAACTTCTTTGCGGAACTCCTTGATCTTCGCTTCCAGCCGATCCCGATCCGCTTCTGCAACAAACACCGGGATCAGTTGATCGCCACCCTTGCCGATTTGACTCCACGCCTCATCCATCCCCACCTCAATGCCAAAATGCTCAAACGCTCTGCGCCAGGCCTCGGCATGCAGCGCATTGCTATCCACCAGTGTCCCATCGATATCGCTCAGCAGCACGTCCGCCATCATTTCTCCTCAAAAAACTTCGGTCGCCCTAAAGATACTGCCCCAAAAACCTCGCGCAACTCATCAGCAACCTCGCCTGCGCGCCGGCAGAAAGCCAGTGCCCCTCACCCGGAAACACCTCCATCTCGCACGCCACCCGCCGTTCCTTCAGCGCCCCCTGCAGCTTGTACGCTTCCGAGACCGGAACCACCGTATCCGCAGCTCCATGCAGGATCAGCACCGGCGCCATCCCCTGCGCCACCCGATCCTCCCATCCCATAGGCAGGCCGCCCGAGAGCTCAATCACCGCCCGCATCCGCCGGTCCTCAATCCCCAGCGCCACCGCCAGGTATCCCCCTAAAGAAACACCCAGCACCCCAATCCGCCGCCGCCGGCGGCTCATGCTGTTCCATCTCGATCGCAACCGTCCCGCTCCGATAGCTAACCATGCAAGGAGAGATGCAAAAGCATCCCTTTAGCGCACCTCGTTTCTTAGATATACTATTCCTAACGTATATCTAAGGAGTTGGTCGTGCAGGTATCGAAATGGGGAAACAGTCTTGCCGTCCGCTTGCCGTCCGCTGTGGTCGAAGCCCTCAATCTAAAGGAAGGCGACCAGATTGAAGTGACTATAGCCGGCACCCGGCAATTTGAGATTCGTCGCGACCGCAGTCGGGAAGCGGCCATCGAACGTTTACGCGAACTTCGTCGTCCGCTTCCTCCCGGTTTCAAGCTCGATCGGGTTGCGGCCAATGAGCGGTAAGCCCTTTTTCGATACCACCATCCTGATCTATTCGATTTCTTTGCGAGATCCTCGCTCGACGATCGCCGAGAAGCTTTTGGCTGTGGGCGGATACGTCAGCGTGCAGGTATTGAACGAGTTCGCAGCTGTCGCTCGGCGCAAACTGAACCTGTCCTGGGAGGAAATCACCGATGCGTTGTCTGCCGTTCGCGTCCTGTGCGAGCCTCCGATCGCTCTTTCCGTAAACACCCATGAGGCCGCACTGAAGATCGCTGCTCAACACGGCTATCAGATCTATGACGCACTCATCATCGCCGCAGCTCTCGGTGAAGACTGCGACGTCCTCTATTCCGAAGACATGCAAAATGGACAACGGTTCGGGGTTCTCAACATCGTTAATCCATTTCACGACATCGATGTAGCGAGTTGAGCGGAATTCGGGCGATGCGCAAGCTAGGGCAGTTTCGCAATTGGTGTAGACCGAACCCGGATTTCCTGTGGATCGTTGTGGGGCCACCGAACTGCATGCGGCTTTCCGCGAAGACCCGGATTTCCTGTGGAGCTTGTTGGAATCAATGAGCCTCATGCGGCTTTCCGTGAAGAAAGCCGCACACGCAGACGTTTCTAGAGCTGCGTACAGGAAATCCGGGGGAAAGCCGCACATCGCTTCCCTCAACTAGTGCCGCGCTGCAGGAAATCCGGGGTAAACAGGCTGCAGAAAAACTCATGTTTTGTGTCAGGGCACGACTTTAGTCGTGCCGTAAGGGATTGAAAATACGTTGGGCTTTACAGGCTGCGGAAAAACTCTGGTCCCGGGTGCCAGCCCCGGATTTTAGTCCGGGGAAGCGGGTTTTCAAACCCGCTTGAACGCTCGGGCAATAAAATTCAGGGCTTTAGAGTCTGCGTGAGAACCCGCAATAAACAGCAAATCAGAACCAGGCCCAGAGGGCCGGTAGCCAAACGTCAGCCCAGCCCGGGAGGGCTGGGAGGCGGATAACAAGATCGGGGAGCGCCGGAGGCGCGGCACTACATTCATCCGCTGGTGCCGCGCCGCTGGCGCTCAAGATGGGGAGATCGATGTCCCAGCCCTCCCGGACTGGGCTGACGTTTGGCTACCGGCCCTCCGGGCCTGGTTCTGATTTGCCGTTTATTGCGAGTTCTCACGCAGACTCTTTAGCCCTGGTGGCTGATAGCTTATCAAGCGGTTTGCGAGTTTTTCCGCAGCCTGTAAAGTTGCATGGAGTTCATCAACGCCAACAAACTTCACAGGAAATCCGGGCACCTCGCGATCTTTATCAGGCCACAGTAATTGCGAAAATGCCTTAATACCCTCTTTACGCATAATCAAGACAACAACAACGCAATATCTTCCGCGCGTAGCTCGCGGATCAAACTATTCTCCGCGCCGATGATCGCGTCTGCCAGTTGGCGCTTGGTCTCCTGTAGCTGCAGCACCTTCTCTTCCACCGTATCTCGCGTAATCAGCCGGTACGCAAATACCTGCCGCACTTGGCCGATGCGGTGCGTCCTGTCCACCGCCTGTGCCTCCACCGCCGGGTTCCACCAGGGGTCGAGGATAAACACATAGTCCGCCGCCGTCAGGTTCAACCCCACACCGCCCGCCTTGAGGCTGATCAAAAACAGCCGGCAATCCGCATCGTTCTGGAACCGCTCCACGCATTCCTGTCGCTCGCGCGTCTTGCCATCGAGATAGGCATACGTCACCCCATCGCCATCCAGCCTGTTCCGCAGGATCCCCAGCAAACTGGTGAACTGCGAAAACACCAGTGCCTTATGCCCCTCTTCCAGAACCGCGCCCAATTGTTCCAGCAAAACGTCCAGCTTGGCGCTCGGGTCGTTCACCAGTTTGCGGTCGATCAAACCCGGGTGGCAGGCCGCCTGCCGCAAGCGCAGCAGCGCCTCCAGCACCTGGATCTTCGATTTCCCAATGCCGTCCTTGTCGATCTTGCGCAGCAGTGAATCGCGGTAGTGATCGCGCAGTCCGTCATACAACTCCCTCTGCTGTGGTTCCATCTCGCAATAGATCGTCTGTTCGATCTTGGCCGGCAACTCCTTGGCCACCTGCTCTTTGGTCCGCCGCAAAAGAAACGGCCGCAGCGTATGCGCCAGCAGTTTGCGCGCGTCTTCACCTGAGTTCCGCATCGCCCCGCCCACCACCTGAAACGCCCCGAAGCTGCCCAACATGCCGGGGTTCAAAAACTCCAACAGCGACCAAAGCTCGCCCAGATGGTTCTCCACCGGCGTGCCGCTCAGCGCCAGGCGATGGTTCCCGCGCAGCAGGCGCACCGCCTTCGCCGATGCGGTCTTCGCATTCTTCACCGCCTGGGCCTCATCGAGAATCACATAGTCGAACACCATGTCCTTGAAGTGAACAACATCCTTGCGCAGCGTTCCATAGGTCGTCAAAATCAGGTCGTATCCCGACAGCTCTCCTCGGCTTCGCCCAATCCCTGTGTAATCCAGAACCCGTATCTGCGGAGTGAATCGCTCCACCTCCTGCTTCCAATTAAAGATCAGCGATTTGGGAACCACCGCCAGCGACGGAGCATCGATCTCGCCCTTCGCCCGCAACTCACGACGCGTCTCCAGCAGTGCCAGCACCTGTGCTGTCTTGCCGACGCCCATGTCATCAGCGAGGCATCCGCCAAAAGAAAACTGCCGCAGAAAGTGCATCCAGCCCAGCCCTTCACGCTGGTACTCGCGCAGCACTCCGTGGAACCCCGCAGGTTGCGTGGCGGGCCCGATCGTCTGAAAGCGTTCCAACTCCTGCCGCACCCGTCGAAAGGCCTCATCGCAATCCACTGCCGGCATGGTCGCCAGCAGCGCATCGAGCACGCCGGCCTGGCTCGGCCGAAAGCGAATATGATCGCCATGCGCCTCGCCCATCGCGGCCACGGCCCCCAGGCGGCGCAACCACTCCTCGGGCAGCAGACCGTAGGAGCCATCACCCAACGTGACCATGGAGTCGCCGCGTCGTAGAGCGGCAAGCAACTGGGGCAACTGCGCCGTCGTCTCCCCAAAAGCAGCCGTGCCATGCAACTCAAACCAATCCACGCCGCTGGACACCGAAACGCTGAACTGCCCAGGCTGCCGAAACGACATTCCTTCCGCGAAGACCTGCCATCCTGCCTCGACTAGCTCCCGCACCACGCGCGGAATTCGGTTGGCCGCTATCCTCCAACCCGCGTCTTCGCTCCAGTCGGCTTTGGCGAATCGTAGGCCAAGCGCAAGCAATGTCGCCGCTGCGGCCTGTTCGGCTGACTCATCGCGAAGAATAAAACGCCGGCTCTCCGCATGGTAGATGCCGCGCACAGCTGCGTGCTCCTCCAGCGCGCGGCCCTCATATTCGAACGACAACTCAGCCCGCATACCATCCTTCTTGTAGGAGAAACGCGGCTGAAAAATCCTCAAAGTTTTGCGCGGTTCAACCGTGACCTCTTCATAGGTCCAAAGTGTGGGTAGATCGAGCGCCGGCAGCGCAGGGGAACACAACAAGCTGTTGAAAAACTCTTCGCGCTCCCGCTCGGGAATCTCGATAGCGCCGTGATTGCGAAAGTCACCGATCCAGGGAAAGCTCCCGTCTTCGGCCAGCCGTGCGACACGCTCCCGCGTAATCAGAAAACCACTCCTGGTTTCCACCACCACTTCGTCGATACTCATCCTGTCGGAGCCGCGACGAAACCAGCCTTCCATGCGCCAACCGTCCGTCGCGCTTCCACGCACTTCTATAAGAAACCGCCACGGTTCGCCATCGTCCCATCGCAATGCGGGCTTGTCCCTTTGGTCCTTATCGAAAGGCAGAAAGCATCGTCCCGTGCGCACGATCCGCGGCAGTAAGCTTTGTGCAATCACGTCCGGCAGCGAAAAAGTATTGCTGCCGCGATCACTCGCCGGGTAATAACCAAAAGGGTCATAGGCCCCGCCGCCGATCAGCATGGCCAGAATTTCGCGGTCCTCGGCCAGGGGAACTCTGGCAATGCGGCTCGCATCGATCAAATATGCTCTGGGAGTGTTCCAGACTCCATCGCCCTTCCTGGGTTCACGGCGGCCGATCGTCAGCACCACTGCACCCGTCCCCCTGCTCTTGGGTACATCCAAAAGGTAGACAATCTCCGCGCCCGCCGGCCAAAGTGTTTCTTCTGCTTTCTTCGGCGCTGCGGTCAGCGCAATCCTGTTTAGCTGCGTCTTCCATGCTGGGAGCGGCGTCGCCTTAATCACCGGCCTTGTATGTTCGATCGCAGCCGTCGCCTCCGAGAGGTAACCTTGTTCGTCGGCAGCCAGAATCGCTGCCCATATGTGCTTGCAATGCTCGCCCTTGTCGAAGAAAAACGGGCATTCGCAAGCCAACCCAAGCCGATTCTCCGAACACGCGAGCCGCACGGAATAGGTTTCCGTTCCACGCACCTCCGCCTCGAGCGTTGTGGAGGTGCCCGAGCGAATCCTTACCCGATGTTCCCGGAAATATTGCTGTCCGCGCTCGCGAACCGGGGCAGGGAACTGTCTCGAGAGCATCGGGGCAATCGGGGTACGCGAGGCGTTGATGGAGGAGCTCACCTGTCTATTCTAGTCAACCGGCAAGCGGCACACTTTTCCTCTACCGGCGACACGATCATTCCTTAAAGTAAACATAGGTAAAGAGGGAACTGATCGTGCGCAAGCGGCGTCCGTTACTGCTGGTAGTCTTCATCCTCCTGGCCGGCCCGGCGCAACCGCAATCCGCCACGTCCAGCCAAACATTTCTTATTGCCTCGGATCTCCATTTCAATCCCTTCGCCGACCCCACCCTGGTCCCCGCCCTAACCGCCGCGCTTCCCAACCAATGGGAGCAGATTCTCAACCAATCGAAGCTAACCCAATACAGTCCCTATGGGCAGGACACGAACTGGTGGCTCCTGCACTCCGCCCTCGACGCCATGCGTGCCGCCGAACCAGATCCACCCCTGGTAATGATCACTGGCGACCTCTTGGCCCATGGCTTTCCCCAAGCCTATGCCCGGACCACCCATGACACCGATCCCGAGCACTACCGCATCTTTGTCCGCAAGACCGTAGAATTTCTAGCTATCCAGCTGCGCCGGCGATTCAGGAAGTCGCAGATCCTCCTAACCCCCGGCAATAACGACAATGAATGCGGGGACTACGATATCGAAGCCGATGGACCCTTCCTGAGCGACACAGCAAGTCTGGCCCGGAAACTCGCCCGAACCGGAAGCCACTTCACCGCCGGCTGGAAATCTCTAGGCAGCTACACTCTCCAGCCACGGGCGATCCACGGAGTGCGCATCCTCTCCGTGAACTCCGTCTTTTTCTCCAACAAATACCAGGCCGCGAGCTTCGCCAACGCCTGCAGGCCGGTGGACTCCAATGCCCCCACCCGAACCGTTGCCTGGTTAGAGTTAAACCTTGCCCAGGCCGCACAAGCCCATCAGAAAGTCTGGCTCATGTTTCACATTCCGCCAGGAATTGATGGCTACTCCACCATGGTGCGCTACCAATCTCTATCCAAAACCGCCGGCGCGCAAAACCTATGCAGCAACGCAATCGTTCCTATGTGGAAACCCGTTTGGACCGCGTCCCTCGAACGCCTGATGGCTGAATATCCAAACACGATTACCGCCAGCCTCGCCGGCCACGATCACACCGATGATTTTCGCGTGATCCACGCCGGCCAACCCGGAGCACAATTCGTTCTGATTGACCCACCCATCTCGCCGATCTACGGCCAGAACCCGGCTTTCCGCATCGTCACCTTCTCCAGTGGCGGCCGGCTTGCCGGGCAATCCACCTACTACCTGACCAACCTGCAAGCTGCCCGGAGCGACCTTCCAGGCACCTGGGCGCGGGAGTACATCTTCGCTGAGAAATGGCAGAGCCCCCAACTAGACGCGGCCGCCCTGGACACCATCTACGACCGCATCACAAACGACCCAACCGCCCGCGACGAATGGCTAACCTTACTCAATGTCTCGAGCACTCATAATCCGGTGCCCCCGAAGGGTGTCAAAGCCCTGGACTGCGCGATCGCCGCTCTCGATCCCGCCGCCTATCAAGCGTGCTATTGTCCGGCTGGCGTACCTTAGCTCCGGAGCGAGACTGATCCCGCAATTGACAATCGCCAGCGAACAGGACTAGATTAGCGACCGTCATACAGGTCAACACACGCGAGCGCTTTTCCTGCGCATTCCCACTGGGCTCGTCGTCTCTTCCTCCTAGGCCCAGTAGTCGCGGACACGTATCCCTATACCCCGGGTTTATCCATTTCATCCGTTTCGAGGAGAACTATGCACGCTCTCGTCCGTAAGCTCTGTTTCACCTGCGCCCTGTTGCCGCTTGCCGCCGCCCTCTCACCCATTCTCAACGCGCAAAACGCGCCGGATGACGGGCCGCCCAACGTCCTGGTCATTCACCGCGAGTACCTCAAACCCGGCAAGGGCGGCATGCTGCATGACCGCTCAGAAAGCGCCTTTGTAAAGGCCTTCGCCGATGCGAAGTCTCCCTATCACTACTTTGCCCTGGACTCTCTCTCCGGCCCTTCCCGCTCGCTCTTCCTCTTTGCCTACGACAGCTTTGCCGACTGGGAAAAGGAGACCAACGCCATACGCAGCAACCCCGCCTTGGCCGCGAAAGTCGACCAGGCTTCACTGCAGGATGGCGACTTGCTGAGCGGTTACGACGCCGGCGCCATGGTGCTTCGTCCCGATCTCAGCCTCAACAAGGGCTCGATCGACGGCGCGCGTTACTTTGAGATCACTGTCTTTGTCGTGAAACCCGGTCACGAGCACGACTTCGAAGAACTCGCTAAAACCTACATGGAGACTTACCGGAAAATCGCTCCCGAGACCCATTGGGACACCTTCGAGGCCATCTATGGAAACCCCGTGCCCACGGCCGCTGGAGGAGACGTCTTCCTCGTATTCAACCTGATGAAGTCGCTTGCCGAAACCGACAAGAGCATTAAGGACTCCGACAAATTCGCGAGTGAACTCGGAGCCGCCGGCATGCAGAAGGTCAGCGAGCTGAGCGCTGCCAGCGTTGCATCGATCACCACCAACCTCTTCGCCATCAATCCTCGTATAAGCAACCCGCCAAGCGAATGGGTCAAAAAGGATCCAGGCTTCTGGAAGGTGCAATAAGCGAAAGCCCCAGGAAGGGGTTTAGTAAGCCCTTCCTGGGGCTTCTATCGAGGATGAATCATGCGCAGCGCGCAATTCGCTGTCGTTTCCGGCAGAGCGATGGTCTTGACTAGCTCCAACGTTCTTGTGTCGTAAATCAAAATAGAAGGACTTCCGTCTGATAGATACAATTTGCCGCCGTCGCTCGAAATATTCACGGCCCCTTCCGTCATCGGGAGGTCTTTAATGGTGATCACCTTTCTACGGACAAGGTCGACCACAAAAAGTGCATTCCAAACCGCGTAGGCGCGTGTGCGATCTGGTGAGACAACCGCCGAATCCCACATCTCTGCGGGGCCCAGGTCCATTTGATCCCAGGTAGCGGTCCCGAGGTCAAAGTTGAGCAAGCCAACAAAATCCCTCTTAGTAATAGGATCGGTCCTTAGAGTCGGACAACTCAACAGGTTGGTTTGAAGAAACTGCGGATAGCACGAAACGGATAGGGGACCTTCTCCGGGAACGGTGTTGGATTGGAAGCGGATGGTCCTGACAATCTGGCGCGTATGCACGTCGATCACATATAAATCTGCGCCGAACGCGTAAAGCAGCCCGTCGTCAGCAGGAGACGATATCAGCAAATACACTCCTAGCGAGACTTGCAGAAGTTTCGTTACCTTGTGAGTTGCCACGTCCAGGGCCCAGATTTGGGGCGCCTCAGGATGCACGGCGTCTCGGGCGCGCTCGACGCAGAGCACATTGACGAAAATTGTGTTGCCCTCCCGGTTGACTGCAAGCCCGAAGATCTTGACCGTATGACCGGGAGAACTAAGATCAATGGTATCGACTACCTTCTTGCGGGCTACGTCGATTACCTCTACCAGGCGGCGCCCTTCCGTTATCACGAACAACGACCTGCCATCAGCGGAAGGAATAATTTCCCTGGGCGCGATGCCGTGCGTGGCGATCTGCGCAAAAACCTCGTCCGTATCAGTCCTCTCCAAAACTACGGTCTTGCCGATGGTACCTATCGCCACAAGTTCACGAGGCAAAGGCTCCTCTGCGAAAGATGCATGCGGAAGACAGATCTCGGCCAAACAGAGACCGATGAGCGAGAGAATGCACGTTCTCTTCAGCCGACAAAATATCAGTGGGTAAAGTGTCATTAGGAAGCAGTCATTCCATCAAAATCCCACCACGCTCTGCACTTCACCGGGACCGAGGGCGTTATTGAGCGCCGGCATACTGAGCCGTTCGGAGAGCAGCTCTCAGCCCACAAACAGAAGAAGCATAAAGCAATTTTTCATGCAGGAAAAGAAAAATATCTTGCATTTCAAGATTGTCCAGCCCTATGCTCTTCGTGACGTTGCTAACGCATACCACGTGAAAGCCCTAAACTTGCGGTGATCGCAAACCGAACCCCGTCCTCATCCTGTTGCGTCTGTCTATCTCGACCGGAACTGAAACCATGTTTGACACCTAACTCTAGACGAACAGTCTCTTAGCCGCCTACGTCCGGCGGACATCCCATCGGCGCACGGCAGGCTTATTTGAGGATCAATCGTGAAAAGACCAGAAGCATACAGACATATGAGTTTCGCCATCGCAATGATTGTCTGCATGTCGTCTGCATTATTTGCACAGTCCTCACGCACGATAGAGCTTCAAGATGGCTGGAAGCTCATCTCGGCCAGCAAGCTGACTGATTCGGGTGCGGCAATTTCTCAACCGGCGTACGCAACTGCCCAGTGGTACCCCATCCCCCGCATGCCCGCGACGGTTCTCGATATTCTCGAAGCCAACGGCGTCTATCCGAATCTCTATTTCGGGATGAATCTACTCACAGAGGTACCGCAGGATCTCTACAAGCAAGACTGGTGGTATCGCACCAGCTTTCCGGTTCCTTCTGGAGGAGACACTTTCTGGATTGATTTTCCTGGCATTAATTATCGCGCGCAAATCTGGTTGAATGGAAAGTTGATTGCCGGCGACACGCAAGTTGCCGGAATGTATGTCGATCATCAGCTAAATGTGACCCGCTTTATCCATCCTGGGGCGACCAATACCCTCGCCGTCAAAGTTACCCCCGAACGACTCATACGAAACGTCACTGGGGTCGAGCTCGCGGATAGCTGGTTCAATTGGATTAACTGGAAATATATCGGATATAAAGGACCGCTGAATATTCATGATCTGCCTCCGCTTACAGTGAATGCCAACTACGTTGCGCCAGGATCCTCTGAAGTGGAACGCTCTGTGGCTACCAAGGTCACCATCACCGCGGCTTCGACTACAAGCGTGACTTTGGCTGCCGCGGCTACATCCGGTGCAAGCCCGGTGAGATCCGGCACGGTGAGTTTCATGCGCAAGGACGCTCTTCTTGGTCGTGCCCCGGTGAATGCCGATGGAGTAGCCACGTTGACCATAGACAAACCGGCTTATACCTTATTCGATCATGAAGGTGGCAACTCCTTTCTACCGGATCGGAATGCCGGAATCTGGAAGCCCGTCTCGATTCATATTACGGAATCAGTGAAGCTTTCGAACGCCTTCGTCAACACCGATCTGCCCCTTCCGCAAACCGACTCCGCGAGGCTCACCGTATATGCGGATCTAACCAATAGCTCGACGGGCTCTGTCCGTGGCAACCTTGAAGGAGAAATCACCCGCTCTGGCAAGCCAGGCATTCACATTACGCAGCCGGTATCCTTGGCTGCTGGGGAAACCCGGGAAGTAAGGTTTTCACCAGATAACTTCTCTCAGCTGGCTGTTAAGAATCCAGACCTGTGGTGGCCCTATACCTTTGGAAAGCCTGCATTATATGCCCTTCGCCTCACGTTTGTGGAGAATAACCAGATCTCCGATACGGAGTCGCTTCGCTTTGGAATCCGCAAAGTTACCCAGCACCGCGACCGCGATGAACAATTTCCCAACGTAGGTAAGGGAGGAAACTTTTATCTTCAGATCAACGGAAGGGATTTTCTCATCCGGGGAGGCGCCTACACACCCGACCTGCTCTACCACTACGATCCAAAGCGCGAGGCAGTGGCGATCAGCTATGCCAAGGATATGGGGCTGAATATGCTTCGCTGGGAATCCAAGATTGCCAGCAGGCACATGCTTGAATTAGCTGATGAAGCAGGGATTCCCGTCATGTACGGTTGGATGTGTTGCGATCAGTGGGAACATTGGAATCAATGGAATGCCGAAGACCAGAAGGTCGCACGCGAGAGCCTTCGCTCGCAGATTCTTATGCTGCGGTCCCATGCATCCGTATTCATATGGAGCAATGGTAGCGATGGCCGGGCGCCGAACCCACTCCGTGATGACTATCATCGCATTCTGAACGGCTTGCATTGGCCGAATGCTGTTGTCGACACGGTTTCTTCTTATGCAGTCGATGCAAACGGCGATCGCCTGTGGGATGGAATTCACATGGAAGGCCCCTATAGTTGGCGTCCTCCGTCCTATTGGTTTTGTGGGCGGTATGCGCCCGCACGTGGTTCGTGCGCAGAACAAGGAGACACCCAGATCGTCCCTCCCTATGAAAGCCTTAAGAAATTTATTCCTTCCGATAAATTGTGGCCTATCAACGACGATTGGTTTTTTCATGCCGGAGCCAGCAGCGGAGTGAATGAACTATTGGGCACCCGGCTTGCTCTAGACAGTAGATACGGCCCTTCTGAGAATGCGGAAGAGTTTGCCGAGAAGGCGCAGCTCGGAGCCTACGAAAATACCCGTGCGCAATTTGAGGACTTTGCAGCGAACGGATGGACAAACCACAAGATGACGATCTATTGGATGCTCAACACTGCGTGGCCGTCGTTTTATTCAGGCTTATATGACTTCTATCTGAAGCCAGGAGGCGCCTATTACGGGGCCAAGAAAGGCCTGCCTCCGGTTTCTGCAGTCTTCGACTATTACGCCACCGGCGATCATAAAACTGCTGCGATTCGCGTCGTAAATCAAACCCTCAACGATCAACATGACTTAAGGGTACATACTCGTGTCTATGACTTGTTGGGTCATATAAAGTTTGACCGGGAAGTCGACCATATCCAGGTGCCTGCGCAAGGTGTTGCATTAGCGCTCACCATGCCATCGATTGAGAATCTCACATCGACCTACTTCGTCCGCTGTGAACTGTTTACCGGCTCTGGATCCAGGCTGGTCGACAACGTGTATTGGCAATCCACAACATTGGATGATCTCGGGAGCTCATCCAATGACAAGTCGCACAGCTTAAACCAGGCAAGTTGGGCAGACTTTCGAGCGTTAAATACGATGCCTAAGGTTCAATTGCAACTTGATGGAATAAGTCATACATCTGCGGGTAAAGGTAGCATCGTTATTACTTTGCACAACCCATCAGGCCATATTGCATTTTTTGAACGGGTTGAAGTGACCAAAGGAAAGGGCGGAGAGGAGATACTCCCGATCTTATACGATGATAACTATGTAACGGTGTTTCCTAACGAGACCGTGAAGATTACCAGCACATTCAATCAGGCTATCGCTAGTGACAAAAGTCGACCGTGGTTAACACTCGTAGGCTACAACACATTAGAGGAGATAGCGCCGATTCACTAGCGCCTGTCGTCTGAGAGCCGGCCACGCATTCAAGCGATCAAGTAGTTGTGGCTCCGTGCATGACCTCGATAACCGTCTTAGCGCGAGAATGACTGACTGGGCCGCACGAATCTCTCTTGATGAATTCGGTCGGGATCGTGATCCACTGAGGATCCAGGTCAGGTTTGGCAATACGATTGAAAATCAATTCGACCAACTGCTTGCCTAATTGCTCGGGAAATTCCCGGGTGGTACTCAAAGCCGGATAGAGCCACGTGCCAACTGTGTCATCGCAGCCGGCGACACTAATATCGTCGGGGATTTTTAATCCCCGGTCCCGAAGCGCCTTATAAACTCCGTGGGCCGTCGGGTCATTGCCCGCCAGGATCGCTGTGACCGATTTGTTGCGGGCCAAAAGCGATTTGGTGCCCAGATATCCGCTCTCCGCATCATCTTCCGAGTCGGTACTGCTTTCGCGGGGCACAAGGCCATTCTCTTCCATCGTGCGTCGATACCCCTCGTAGCAACGCGCAAACCACGGCATGCGGGTATTTCCCACAAACCAGATATTGCGGTGGCCCAGATCAATCAAATGTCGGGTCGCGTCCTGGCCGCCTTGAATATCATCGGCAAAGACCACGTCGCTAGTCTTTAAATCTTGCTGTTCTCCGATCACGTTATTGCCCAAAACAACAAAATTAATGCCCTTTTGGACTAGCAGATGAATGAGATTCGTCGAGTTTGTGCCTGCCAGAATGACCGCCCGGACCACATCGTGACGCTGCAACAACTTGGGCAAGTGCAGCTCTGTCCAGGGAACTTGGGGCGAATAATTGAACGAGAGAAAGACAATGTCCCACCCGTGGGCTGTGCAGTGCGCCTCCGCTCCGCTAAGAATTCGCGAGTGGAACGCGTGCAGCATCGATCGGTTGCTCAGTAGAAAAACCAACGTCTTGCTCTTGTTCCGCTGAGAAGGGTCGATCCCAAGTTTCTTCGCCTCCTCCAAAACCACCTTCTGGATGTCAGGAGCAACCCGGTTATTTCCGCTCAGAACCCGGGAAGCGGTGGCAACGCTTACGTTGGCCGCAAATGCAATTTCTTTGAGCCCTACTTTGGCCCTCTTGTCGCGTCCATTCTTCATATCATTTAAATCGAGCGGTCATTGGAGGCAGTCATTCCATCAAAATCCCGCCGCACTTTCCACCTCGCGAAGATTGAGGCGCGTATAGCGAGCGCGGGCATCCTGAGACGTCCGGAGCGCCAAGGCCTCCGGCGAACAGAAAAAGCATAGAGTAATTTTTCACACATAGCAAGCGACAGCCGGAGCAGTGGGAAAACACTAACGTCTGCTTAGTTAAAGGGTTTGGGCTTGTTCTGAAGCCCTGGTCGCGGCTCATTTACATGTTCAGGCCTGAAAACTCTCTATAGGGTTAGAAATATATCTTGCCTTCCAAGAAGGCCTGGCCTTATGCTGATCGACAGTTGCTCAGCCATACCAGGAATGCGATAAACGCGCCGCGTTGATCGCAGATTGGCGTTTCCTAGCAAGCGGCCCAGCGATCCAACCGGGGTTCTTCAGCTTCATCATCTTCTCCCTCTCGCGCTTCGAGTTCTTTCGAGCGAGCGGAAGCTTTGTGGCGAATGGGTCAGGGTCCTAACCTCGCGTAAGGAAGGCACATGGTCACCATGTCAGGCTGTCCGATCAACTGCAAACTGGCTCGTCTTTTCACCCTCTTCTCGTTGAGCCTGATGTTGCCCGCAATGGCCCTCTGCCAGGTGGATGCGGGTTCGGTATCCGGAACAGTGCGCGACACCAGTGGTTCCGTGGTGCCCGGCGTCAAGGTAACCCTTACCAACGAAGGCACCGGGCAGTCGATTTCGACAACGACCAAGTCCGTTGGAGAATATACCTTCTCGCCGGTGAGGATCGGGCATTACTCGGTGTCGGCGGAAATGACTGGTTTTGAAAAAGTACAGCAGAACAATGTCACCGTAGACGTGCAACAAAAAGTACAAGTTGACCTCTCGATGACGTTAGGCAAGACCAACGAGACGGTGACAGTGAACGCCGCGCCCCCCGCGCTGCAAACGCAGGATGCTTCGGTCGGCCAGGTGATTGGGCAGCAGGCGATCAACGACTTGCCCTTGAATGGGCGCAATTATACGTTTCTGGCCCAACTCGCAGCAGGCGTTAACCAGGGCCAGCAAGACACCCGGGGCTTGGGTAGCAGCGGAGCTTTCTCGGCCAACGGACTGCGTCCGGCGCAAAACAACTACTTGCTCGACGGGATCGACAACAATTCGAACCTCGTGGATTTTCTCAACGGGACGAATTATGCTGTGAAGCCCCCGGTGGATGCCATTCAGGAATTCAAAGTCTCAACCAACGATTACAGCGCCGATACGGGCCGTTCGGCCGGCGCCGTTTTGAATGCCACCATCAAGTCAGGTACGAATCAATTTCATGGGGCGGCATGGGAGTTCTTTCGCAACGATGTGCTCGACGCCGCCAATTATTTTGAGAATCAGGGAGGGATTCCCAAGGGCAGGTTTCAGCAGAACCAGTTCGGGGCCACTCTGGGAGGCCCGATTATTCGCAACAAGACGTTCTTCTTCGTAGATTACGAAGGCACGCGTGCCCTTCAGGCCATCCCCTACACCAGCACTGTCCCCACCGCACTCGAGCGCAGCAGTGGCTACTCAAACCTTTCCGAGTTGCTGAGTCAGGGAGGCACCGTGTCGGACGTACTGGGCCGGAGCTTTGCGCTGGGACAGGTCTTCGACCCTTCCACTACGCGCGCTATCTCCTGCGGGGTGCAGGACCCGGTATCAGGAATGACTGCTCCATGCCCTTCGGGTACGCCGACCGGATCGGCCATAGGCTATGCACGCGAAATATTCCCCGGCAATATACTCCCCGCGGGCCGGCTTGAACCTAATTCAATCGCCCTGCTAAATCTCTACCCTGCCCCAAACAATCCGGCACTTTTCAATAACTACGCATCGAATCCGATTTCGAGTAATACCGTCGACCAGATGGATGCTCGCGTGGACCAGTCGTTCAGTGATAAAGACAATATTTTCGGGCGCTTTAGTTATGTGGACAATCCCGAGCTCATTCCCGGTCCGTTCGGCGGCATCGCCGACGGGGGATCATTTTCTACCGGGGACCAACAAGCCACTACCTACAGTGCGGCGCTGGGTGAAACGCACTTGTTTTCCCCGAACTTGGTGAATGAGGTTCGCCTGGGCTACAACCGCCTCAGCGTGACGCGGCTGCAACCAAACGCCAATACGCCCGGCATCCCCGCCCAATATGGCATACCGGGCGTGCCCACAGGAGAGTCAAACGGTGGCTTGGGCGGTATCTTCCCCACAGGACTTGGGAACCTCGGCAGCAGTGGATACTTGCCCTCGATCGAACTAAGCACCAACACCCAGATTTCAGACAACCTGACCAGAACGATGGGACGCGAAACCTTCAAGGTGGGATTCCAGTGGCAGCGCCTGGGAGCCGCGATTCTTCAGCCTCCTAATGGCAGGGGAAGCTGGACCTTCAGCGGCCTCTACACCGAAGTGCCCACCACCACGGGAGGCAACACAGGATTGGCGCAGATGCTGCTTACGCCGATCCCCGGAACCGTTGCCGGCGCGGCCGACTATGTTGGGGGTGCCGACAGCATAAGTGATTCTAACGTCGCAAACACCTCTATGAAACATAACTACCTCGCGGGTTATTTCCAGGATGATGTTAAGGTCACCCGAAAGCTCACTTTGAACCTGGGTGTGCGATACGAATATTTTGGACAGTTGATTGCAAAAAACGGGGCACAATCCAATTTTCTGCCGGGCGGCGGAGCGAACGGCGCATCTGAGTTTCTGATAGCTCAGGCGGGTTGCAGCACACCGCTCTCGCCGGACTTTCGCACAGCGGCAGCCACTGACAATATAAACATAGTCTGTTCCAGCCAACCTGGGCTCGGCGTTTCGCAAAAAGCCAATTTTGCGCCTCGACTCGGATTCGCGTACCAGGTTACGCCGAAGTTAGTGGCTCGTGGCGGATACGGAATCTTCTACGGGGGCTTCGAGAATTCAGTGGTGGAGACCTACGTTGACTTCCCGTTCCAATTCAATCTGAATTATCCCTACATGACGCCGAATGCGCCGATCACCTTCGCCAATGGGGCGATTGGCACCCTCACCACAGGCCTCACCGCGATCTCGTTGAATTCAGCGCAAGTCGAACCCGGAGGCGTAGGCTTCCTCGGTGAGGACTACCACATGAAGACCCCTAATACCCAGGGTTATAACCTGACGCTGCAATACCAATTCGCGAGCAACGACACCCTCCAGGTCGGCTACGTAGGAAACACAGTGCATCACCTCGGGAGCTACGTAAACCCGAACACACCCAGAGAGATTTTGCCTCCTGGATTGAATTCATTAGCCTACTCGCCGTATCCCGATTTTTCGGGAATGACCTACACAAGTTTTGGCACCAACAGCCACTACAACGGGCTGCAAACAAATTATGAGCACCGGTTTAGTCAAGGGCTCTATGTCCTGGGTAATCTCACGTGGTCCAGTTGTATGACCGACGCCGTAGACGTTCTAAATACGACCGCGTTGATTGTATACCGTGCACCGTTTCTGCCCGGCTTCGGCAAGCATGGCGACTTCGGGCGATGCGAGTTCGACACCCAAAAGGTGCTTCACGTGAGTGGGACCTACGAGTTGCCTATTGGCCGTGACAGACGCTTCCTGAACAGCGAGGGTAAGGTGATGAACGCCATTCTCGGAGGTTGGGATACCAACGGGATTCTGACCCTCCAGGACGGCCAACCCGGAACAGTCCCTTGCCCTATCACCACAACTTCAGGCTTTGGCTGCAATGCAGACAAAGTTCCTGGGCAGTATATTTATTCAGGTCCTCACGATGTCAATCAGTGGCTCAATCCGTCGGCCTACACCAACCCTCCGATAGCCACTACCATTGGTCAATCAGATTACAGTCCGCTAGGCGGGTCGCCGAGCAATTTCCGCGGACCGGGATTCCATCGTATGGATTTCTCGTTGTTCAAGCAGTTTGCTGTGACGGAGCGAGTCCGGATAGAGTTTCGCTCTGAATTCTTTAACTTGACCAATCATCCCAACTTTTCACTCCCCGGGTTTTCGGGTAACGGCGTAGTAGCCGCCCCGGGGGCACTCAACTTCCTCAACACGACTAACTTCGGAAAAATCACTTCCGTACGCGACGGCCAGAATGACCAGCGCGAAATCCAATTCGCCCTCAAAATCTACTACTGATGTCAAAGCGCTGCCCGCACCTGGACAAGATTCTCGGTCTCAATGAGCCGATTTCCCGACGCGACTTTCTAGAGGGAGCGCTGGTTGCCTCAACCGGCTTGTTAGCGGCCGGGTCTCCCCTCAACCTTCTTGCTCAAGCAAACGTAGCCGAAGCAGCCGCCTGGACTGGATACACCGGCGAGGGCGACTACAAAACCTCCGCCGGCAACAGCGAGCAGGTGGTACACAATGCTCATGCAGTGCGCGACGGCGCTTACGACAGCATCCCGTCGCAGGTCACTGACACCGGCGAGATCTACGATTGCGCCATCGTCGGAGGCGGCTTTTCCGGCTTATCCGCGGCCTTATTTTTCCATCAACGAGCAAGCGCCAACCGCAGCTGTATCGTCCTCGACAATGCGAGCATCTTTGGCGGTGTGGCAAAGCGCAACGAGTTTCTTGTCGATGGGCATCGTCTCTATGCTCCTCAGGCTTCCGTGCATTTCCAGCCCCCTTATCCTGACAGCTTCTTAAGCGGGGTCTACCAATCCATGGGGTTGGATTGGGGCGCGTTCAAGTCGTACCAGGAGTGGCAGGGACCTTCCCCGGCAATCTCCTTATCGAGAAGCGCATACGGCGAAGGCGAAATCAATGGCAAAGCTGCGTATGGCTTCTTCTTCGGCGCAAAGTTCGGCCATCGGCCAGGCATTTGGGTCAAGGATCCCTGGGGAAACAATCTAGAAGGTACCCCGTTTTCAGAAACGACCCGCCGAGAGATGCTGGCGTTGCAACATGAACGGCACGTTGTGCCTCCATTGGTCTACGACTATCCTGGTGACGCAGTTTCGCGCCAGTTGGACAGCATGACCATCGAAGATTACCAGGTGCGCACGTTCGGCGTGAGCCGGGAGACCATACGCCTGCTGACTACGATGGAAACCGCAGGAGGATTCGGTCTCGGCCCCGACGTGCTGTCGGCTTTTCTTATCGACGAATGGACGAAGACAATTCCTACTTTCGATAACAGCATGGCGACGGGCATCCAGATGTTCCCCGGTGGAAACTCTGGCATGACGCGGCTGCTGGTAAAAACGCTCATTCCGGCAGCCATCGCTGGCCCGCGGACTATGGAGGCGGTTTGGAAGAACCCGGTCAACTTCGGCGCCTTGGATCAGCCGGGGCAGCCCGTCCGCTTGCGGCTGAACTCGACCGTAGCCCGGGTTGAGCACATGGGAGAGCCAAACAAGTCGGAGTTTGTTTCGCTGATTTATATAAAGGACGGTCGCCCCCAACGGATCAAGGCCAAAACTGTAGTGATGGCTGGAGGGGGATGGATGACCAAGCACGTGGTGCGCGACCTGGACGAAACCCGGCGAAATGCGTACGCCCAGTTCCACTATTCGCCCTACCTGGTCGCGAACGTGGCGGTTCGCAACTGGCGCTTTCTCTATGATCTGGGAATCTCTGGCGGCGGCTGGTTCGAGGGATTTGGCCGCTATGTAAATGTACGTAAGGATGCGACGTTCGGCGTGGATACGCCCTTGGTTGGCCCCGACCTTCCCACGGTGCTCACCTTCTTCGTGGACTTTGCCAAGCCCGGACTTCCGCTGGCCGAGCAGGGTATGCGGGGCCGCGCCGAGCTGCTGTCGACCCCTTTCATGGAATACGAGCGGCAGATACGTGAACAGATGACGGACATGTTCGCTGCTTCGGGTTTTGACGCAAAGCGTGACATCGCAGGAATTGTTCTGAACCGGTGGGGCCATCCGTTTATTAATCCGCAGCCGGGTTTTTTCTTCGGCCTGAACGGTAATCCTGCACCGCGTGAAGCGCTCCGTGCCGCCCCCTTTGGAAGAATTGCGTTCTCGCACTCGGATCTTGCCGGCGCCATGGATCATCGAAACGCATTCATCGAAAGCAACCGGGCGGTGAGCCAATTGTTAGACCGAGTGCTGGTTTAAGGTTCATCGGTTCATCTTCTGAATTGCGCCCCCGTTTGGTTCCTGCGTTTCAGAGCTGGACCATTTTCTGGCGGCGCAGGCGGACCTCCGGCAGCGCATTGAGGATGCCGAGGGCTTCCACCTGACGGCCATCCGATTTCCTTCCCCATTAGCCAGCTGCGTCCGCGTGAACCTGCTGGAGTTCTTTTTCCTATGCACTGCGCATAGCCGGCGGCATCTCAGGCAGGCTAACCGGGTTCGCCGAACTCTCCCATAGTGCGGTTACTTCTGGTGTTCGACAGCGTCAACCAACCGGGTCACCACGGCAAAGAGGAAGCTGGCGGAGAGCGCGCACATCAGCACACCCATAAGACTCTCTATGGGGCCCAATTGCCGCCACGCTTGTTGGAGAGGCTCTGCAGTCCCAACCGTTGAGTAGCTGCCTGCCGAAAAGTAGAGGGCAGGCTCCCAGGTGGCAAAGCACTTCCAGCGATAAAACGCTGCCCACAGCAGGATTTCGAAGCCATGCAAGCAAACGATCAAACTCGTGAGGCGCAGCATGAGCACTGTCGAACCTACATGGCTAGGGCGGCGACCATCCCGGGTAGGCAAGTGAGCTTTTACCCATTGAATGAGAGCTGCGATCCCGGCGCTATGTGTCACGATCGTGAGGGCGATGAGGATGATTGCCGCATAGGCTTGGCGCACGAGTCACATTATAAGTCGATCATCCGAGGGGCCCGGCTCTTATAACGCGAAAAGACGTTCTGCATTCCCGTGCGCGATCCGTTCTTTGTCTGCGACAGATACCGGCAATCGATCGAGGAATGCACGCGCTGCCTCCATCGATGCATAGGGATGGTCGGCCGAGAACATGATGCGATCGACGCCCACCTGGAGCAGCAGGTCGAGAAACGTCGGCGTGAAATTGAACCCGCTAAACGTGTAGTGGACATTTTCTCGAAGATAGGTGCTGATGGTGCGCTTGAGCTTGGTCATAGCCATGGGCATAGCGTCGACCCTCTGCAACATGAACGGGAGCGTCTCGCCCATGTGACCAATCACGATCTGCAGCTTTGGATACCGATCGAATACTCCGCCGAGGATCATGCGAAGCACGTGGATGGCGGTTTCGATGTGCCATCCCCAACCCGGGCCGGCAAACATTTCCGTCACCACCGGTGAGAACCCTCCGTAGGATGCATCGATCACCGCCTGCGGAGGCGGAGTTGGGTGAAGATAGATGGGCACGTTCAGCAGTTCCGCACGCTCCAGAATTGGCCAGAAGAATTTGTCATCGAGGTAACGTCCCCGATTGTGCCCATTGATCACCGCTCCTTTGAAGCCATGGCTGCGGACCATGCGTTCCAACTCTTCGACGGCCTTCTCCGGGGCTGCCGTCGGCAAGACTGCAAATCCGGCAAAACGCTTTGGATTTTTCGCGATCGCCTCGGCCAGAAAGTCGTTCGCTTCGCGCGCCATCGCCATCGCCGGGGCGGCTTCCACTTGCTCCAAACCGGGAGACGTCAGCGACAGCACTTGCATATCGATGCCTGCGGCATCCATCTCGGCAATTCTTTTGTCGCCGATATCAGAAAGCTGTTCGAACAGGCGAGCTGCGCGGTCACCGAATTTCAGCGCTCTTTCTTTGAGCTCCTTCCCGGGGCCCTCAAAAAACCCGGGGCTGGCAAAATGTTCTTCGAGAGTGATGGTGCGCATATTGTTTTGACGACTCCTTCTCTGTCGGCGGCCAGGCGTTCGAGGCGATCCGATGGGGGTATGAGCAGCATGATGAGCCGATCAGCCAGGTGTCCGTCGTGCTATTCATTTCTGCCATCACGGAATTATCCCATGGCCTCCTTCGTGCCCCACTTGATCAGAAGGCGATTCATGGGGTAGGAAGTGAAGTAACCGATGATCATGCCAATTTGCATCATGAACCAATAGAGCGGCTGATTCGCCTGCAGATGGGGATTCGGGAACAGGACGAAGTAAGTGAGCGCCATCCAGCCGAAGAGGCCGATTTCAAAGGTGAGGATGGACAACGTATCGGCCTTGAGCGCTGCCACGAGGGCCTGCGAGGACGATAAATTGCGCATCGGCTTGATGGTGAAGTATTGAAATGCGATCCCGAGCAGCCACGCCAGGAAGAGATCGGCTGCGAACGATGCGTAAAGCGGCGAGCCAAACAGGGTGAGACCGAGGCCGAGGAGGGAAAACTCGGCAATGATGTCTCCCAGGGTGCAGCCGGCTCCGCAATGGCTGGTCGCGATTGCGGTCTGCGACCAAGTCGGGTGGTGTTGTTCGGCGGCGCGCTCCATATTCATGGAAGACATTTTGCCCATCGCATCGCGGCCCGTCGGTCTCCCTATACGGAAATACGCCCATACGGCGAAGACGCTGAAGTAGAGCGCTGTGATCGGCCAGACCAGGTTCATGATCCACATTTTCTGCGGGTGACGCGCTTCGTCTACGGCAATGACCAACGCACAGCCAAAGGCGACGATGAGCGATATCCAGGCAAGGACCCGGATTTCCTGTTGAGCTTGTTGGAAAACAATGAGCACCATGCGGCTTTCCGTGAAGAAATCCGCACGCGCAGACCCGTTCAGAGCTGCGTACAGGAAAGTTGCGGGGGTGGCAAGCATTCGAACCTTCGTTCTCTGTTTCTAAAGATAATGCCAGCATTGGTGGCAGCCCTCGCATGCCCCGGATTTCCTGCTGAGCTTGGGGTTTCTACACGCTTCATGCGGCTTTCCTCGATGAAAGCCGCACACGCGGCTATTGACAAAGCTGCGTAGCAGGAAATCCGGTTATGCGAGGGGAGGAGCGCTTTAGCGCTCCGTGAAAGAGTCTCGGCTCTGATCACGCGCTTTAGCGTTGGCAATCCCAAAGCCTCCAGCCTGCCTGGTTTCTCACCACGTCATGGTCGTGCCCGGCGCCTTCCTTGCAAAAGAATTGTCATCTCGCCTGTCCCGCCTGTCCCGCCTGTCCCGCCCGTCCCGCCTGTCCCGCCCGTCCCGCCTGTCCCGGCGTGCCGTGGAGCATGCCGTGGAGCGTGCCGCGGAACCTGAGCGTACCCGGATTTCCTGTGCAACGAAAGCGACATTCGACTCACGCCGCGAGTTTGTCAACTAAAGCGTACTAAGTCTGCATTGGCCGGAAAGCCGCATATTTGAGGGGCCTTGTAGCCATTGATTAACTCGAAATTCACTGGATTTTGTGGGCCGGCAGGACTGCTGCCGTGAAGTGCCGGACAACTTTCAGGGACAGACAACTTTCGCGTTAACCTCGACAGGAATTCGGGCACCCTCCACGGCATCTGGCACAGGCGGGCACGCAAGATGACAAAGGGTAGGCGTCAAACACGGCCCGCCTTATCGCCGCCGAGCTGTTAGTATTTCCTCACCAGAACAATTCAGGGCCAACAGGATTTCTCCGGAGTCCTCTTATGCCAACCGGGTTTCTTCAAGAGTTCTCTGTCCCTACCAGGCCCGTAGTATTCCTGCGCCAGTACTTTTATCTCTTCATGTCGTTGCTGATAGCCATCGTAGTGGTTTATGGCTTTAGCCAAACCATCGGGCGAAACCTGCTGCACCCCTCGCCCATACCGCCCTTCATCCTCACCATTCATGCCATCGTCTTTCCCGGTTGGGTGCTTTTCTTCATACTCCAATCCGGGCTGGTGCGTTCCCACAATGTGCGGCTGCATCGCACCCTCGGCTGGTTTGGGGTTGCGATCGCGGCCGGCCTCCTCGTCATCGGCTACCTGACCGCCATCGGTATGGATCGGTTCCACTTAAGGCGCCTAAACGACACCGAGGTACCAGCCTTCCTCATCATCCAGTTGATGGACCTCAGCAGCTTCGCCATTCCGTTTGCGCTCGCCGTCTACTGGCGCCGGCGGCCCGAGTTCCATCGCCGTCTTATGCTGATTGCCTCCTGCGGCCTCACCGACGCAGCCTGGGGACGTTTTCCCCAGATACCGTTCGCCTTCTCGCCTGCGGGCGTCGACGCTCTGGTCCTCCTCGGCATCTTGCGCGACCTCATCGTCGACCGCCGGATTCACAAGGTGTATCTCTACGCCTTTCCCCTGCTCATCGCGCTCCATCTCTTCTGCGTGCAAACCTATCTCCACGCCTCGCCGTGGTGGGTTCGCATTGGCTCTGCCCTCTTGCGCTAGGCACGAGATCATACGGTGTCTGGCAAGCATCCAGATGTATTACCTTTCAGTAAGACGGATCATACGGGGAGGGGCGAAGTGAGAAGGAGTTCCATCATCAGTTCCCAAGGGCAGATTGTGATTCCTGCCAACCTGAGAAAGCGCTACGGGTTAACGGAAGGCACGGCCGTAGTGTTTCAGGAAGACCATGGCCGTCTGGTACTTGAGCCCGGCAATCACGCGGCGATCTATGCGCTGCTAGGGAGCCTTGCGGGTTTGCCGCTCGAAAAGGATCTGGCTCGGGAAAGACAGCCGCGGCAGAAGCGAGAAAACAAGCGGTGAAAGAATAGGTTCTTGATGCCGACGCGGTGCTCCGCTCTTCGGCGTCAGCGAAGCCAGCAGCAGGAGGCGGCCTCGCTGGTGCAGCTGTACGCGGCGCTGGGCGGAGGTTGGCAATAGTGGCCGCCGATTATTTGTAGGTCGCATTCGCCAAGACCATGGAGTGCGTGGTGCGCAGCGGCTAGCTTTGTGTCAGGGCACGACTTCCACGGCACGCCGGGACAGGTTAGTCGGGCCATAAACGATCGAGAATACGTCGGGCTTCACAGGCTGCGGAAAAACTCATGCTCATCTTCCAAGCAACCTTCAAGCGAACTCGCATGATGTCTACCAGTGGATCGAACGGTGAGGCCATAACTTGGTCCGGTTTTCCTTTCTTGAGCGCAAGGAACAGATTCGTATCTCAAAATCGGCGCTTCCGCCTCAACATGAGATTCTAGCTCGATCACAGATCCGACAATTTACTCACGGACTATCTAACCGCGCCATAATCGCTCAGTTCTGTCACCTTCGGGAAGCCTCGAGAATCAGCGCAACCACCTCATTGCGGTCCATTTGCGGTCGCTTTCGTCTGCTCCCACGGCGCGCTCCACGGCG
>CAVQEO010000037.1:0-67542 GCA_963711525.1 uncultured Acidobacteriaceae bacterium
CAACGGCCCAACAAGTCTTTGCTTTGTATCAGGGCACGACTTTAGTCGTGCCACACCGCCCAAAAAGATCAGGGCTTTAGCCCCTGGGATTGCCGGCGCTAAAGCGCATGATCATTTTCGAACTCTTCCCCGCAACGCTGAAGCGTCGCTTCCCTCTGCTAAAGCAGAGGGCTCCCACCAACCTGACGGACCCGGGGGCCCGGTGGGAGCCCCCGCATTTATGCGGGGGATGGAGCGCTTCAGCGCTCCAGAAACAAGGCTCGACTTCGATCCCGCGCTTTAGCGCTGGCCAATCCCAGGGCGGACTTTCTCCGCAGCCTGTTTAGCCCCTGCCACCTTCCCCACCTACTGCGGCGGCTGGCCCCCATCTGCAGGCGGCTCGGCGCTGGGTTCCGTCCCAGGGACCGCTGCCGCAGGCTGATCCGGTGCCGTCACCTTAGGCACTTTTGGCTTGGCAACCGGTGGATGTGCCGGGCTTGCCGAGGCATCATCTCCCGGAGTCGCCGGATGATGAACCGGAGCCTTTACTGCCTCTCTCTGGCCCACACTTTGTTCCGCCGCATTCTCGCTTGGCGCCGCTTTCTTACTCTCCGGTTTGGCCATAGCCGTGGCTGGCGCCGGGGCGTACTTGGGATCGACGATTGCCTGTCCTGGGGTCAGTGCGCTGGCTGGGGCCGTCGCGTCGGGGCTGTAATGATCGGCATGCAAGGCTGGCGGCGGATGCAGCTTGGGAGCGACGGCCAGGGCAGCCGCAGCGGCCGCGGCCGTCCCTGCGGCGCTGTTTGGCTGGTCCAGGGTATCGGCGAGCGCACTGGGGTCGGTCAGACCAGGCAACCGCTCGGCGAGGATATCCGACGCCCGCTGTTGGGTCTCGGCCATGGCCCCGGCGGCAGCACTCTGTGCCAGATCCTGCTTCTCCTTCGCCGGCATTTGATCGCCCGACTGGGTGATCACCAGCAACTCTTCCAGGTGCCCGAGATTGGCGGCAGGCTTGATCAGAATGTCCATATAAGGAGGGTTCGAAGTATCGGGGACCATCTGCTCCACGACCCCCACCGGTAGCCCGCGGGGATAGATCTGGTCCCCTCCGCTGGTTACCACACGCTCGCCCGGCTTGACCCGCTCATCGGGAAGCATATTGATGATCTGCGGCTGACCCAGGGCATTGCCGCGCAGAACCCCGCGCAGCCGCGTGGATTCCAGCACCACCCCCGCTCCGCTAGTCTGGTCGGAGATCACCAGGACCTGCGAGGTGCCCCCATAGACATCCTTCAACTTGCCCACAATGCCGTCGGGAGTGATGACCGCCATATCCGGCTTTAGGCCGTCCTTGGCGCCCTTATCGATGTACAGGATGCGTGACTGGTCCGTCCCCGACGTCCCGATGACCTGGGCCGGCACGGTACTGTAGATGTAGTGTTCTTTGAAGGCCAGCAGCGCCTGCAGCCGTTGTCCCTGGCGAGCATCCTCGAGCAGCGATGCCTGCTCCAGTTGAAGGCGTCTCACCCGTTCCGTCAGCTCTTGATTCTGCTGTCGCACCTGGCGAAGATCGAGATAATTCGACCATAGGCCGCGCAGGCCGCTTCCGCTGCCGTGCAGAGCCTTCTCCGGGGGTGACATGACGCCGATGGCCCAATAGCGTATCAACCGCACCGCCGGTGCATCCCCGCCAGTGGGGTTGGGCCGGCGCACCTGCACGGCTAACCCAATGATCTGGGCCACCAGAACCGCCACCAGGAACAGGATGTTCTTATACCGGCTCAAAACAAACCCATGGATACGTCCGCGGACGAATAGACCATCCGTCCCCTTATCGGTTTATAAGTCGACTCGCCGGCTGATTAATCGATCTTGATTTTGCGCAGCAAACGGAAGTCACTCAGCATCTTGCCGGTGCCCAGCACCACGCTGGCCAGAGGATCATCGGCAATCGAAACCGGCAGTCCAGTCTCTTCGCGGATACGCTTGTCAAGGTTCTTGATCAGCGCTCCGCCCCCGGTCAGCACGATGCCACGGTCACTGATATCGGCGCTGAGCTCCGGCGGGGTGCGTTCCAGGGCAACACGAATAGCGTTGAGAATGGTCGAAATGCATTCCGTAAGCGCCTCGCGGATCTCGCTGTCATCGATGGTGATGGTCTTGGGCACGCCTTCGATCAGGTTGCGCCCTTTGATCTCCATGGTCAGCGGCTTGTCCAGCGGATACGCCGATCCGATGTCGATCTTGATCTGTTCCGCCGTGCGCTCACCGATCAGCAGGTTGTACTTGCGCTTGAGGTAATTCATGATCGCCTCGTCCATCTGGTTGCCGGCCATGCGGACGGAACGGGAGTAGACGATGCCGGAAAGCGAAATAACAGCGATATCCGTGGTGCCGCCACCGATATCCACCACCATGTTGCCGCTGGGTTCGGTAATCGGCAGGCCTGCGCCGATGGCGGCCACCATCGCCTGTTCCACCAGGAACACCTCGCTGGCCTTGGCGCGATAGGCCGAGTCTTCGACCGCCCGCTTCTCCACTTGGGTAATCTCAGAAGGCACGCCGATGACGATCCGCGGGTGCACCAGCATCTTGCGGTTGTGCGCCTTCTGAATGAAGTAGTTCAACATCTTTTCGGTGATTTTGAAATCGGCAATCACGCCATCTTTCATCGGCTTGATGGCGACGATATTGCCGGGAGTGCGGCCAAGCATCTCCTTGGCCTCTTTGCCAACCGCCTCGACCTCGCCGGTATTCTTGTTAATGGCGACGATCGAAGGCTCATTGACGACGATTCCTTTGCCGCGCGCGTACACCAGGGTGTTCGCGGTGCCTAAATCGATTGCCAGATCGCTCGAGAATACGCTGAACAGCGAACGCACACCGTGCGTCCGAGAAGAACGCGAATGGAAACCGTTGGATGACATGAATGCCGGATTTTTCCTATCGACCGGATTTCATTGTACGGCCACGGTTGCGTTGTTGCACCGCTACTCTTTTGAGTCTTTACCACCACTTTTAGGGCATAAGCCCCGTTTTGGATACGTTGAGACATAATCAGTTATGGCTACGAAAATCTACAAAAACCTGATTGGCGGTCAGTGGGTGAGCGCCGAAAGCGGCAAGACTTTCCTCAACCACAACCCTGCCAATGTCGACGATGTGGTGGGAGAATTTCAGGCTTCAGGCGAAGCCGACGTGGACCGGGCGGTGAAAGCGGCCCGGGCGGCCTATCGCCGCTGGCGCCTGGTTCCAGCTCCCAAGCGGGGAGAGATTCTTTATCGCACCGGCGAGCTGCTGTTGCGTCACAAGGAGAAGCTGGCCCGGGATATGACGCGAGAGATGGGCAAGGTCCTCAGCGAAACGCGTGGCGATGTGCAAGAGGCGGCCGACACTGCGTTTTACATGGCTGGTGAAGGGCGCAGGCTCTTCGGCCAGACTACGCCGTCGGAATTGCCTGACAAGTTTGCCATGTCTGTGCGCATGCCGGTAGGGGTCTGCGGCATGATTACGCCCTGGAACTTCCCCATGGCGATTCCCTCATGGAAGCTCTTCCCTGCCTTGGTTTGCGGCAATACCTGTGTGATCAAGCCGGCGGAAGACACTCCGTTATCGACCATCAACCTGGTGGAGTTGTTGCTGGAGGCCGGACTGCCGGAAGGTGTGGTCAACATCGTAACCGGATTTGGTCCGGATGCGGGTGCGCCTTTGGTTGCGCACCCGGAAGTAAACGCCATTTCCTTCACCGGGTCGAGCGAGGTGGGCCGAATTGTCGGCCAAACGGCGGCGGGGCTATTCAAGCCGTGCTCGCTCGAGATGGGCGGTAAGAACGCCATGATTGTGCTCGAAGACGCTAACCTCGATCTGGCGTTAGATGGAGCCGTCTGGGGAGCTTTTGGCACCACCGGCCAACGTTGCACGGCCACCAGCCGCATCATCGTGCAGCGCAGCATTGCCGCCGAGTTTACCCGCAGGCTGGTAGATCGCGCGCGGGTGCTCAGGGTAGGCGATGGCCTGGACGCGCAGGTGGAGATGGGGCCGCAGATTAACCAGCAGCAGGTGGAGACCTCTGAGCGCTACACCGCGATTGCGCAGAAGGAGGGTGCCGGGCTGTTGACAGGAGGACAGCGCCTGGGTGGGGATGGGTTGAGCAAGGGATATTTCTTTGCCCCCACGGTTTTCGGAGGAGTCGGTGTGGAGATGCGCATTGCCCGGGAGGAGGTCTTTGGGCCGGTAGTGAGTGTGCTTGAATGCGACAGCTTCGATCAGGCGATCGGCATTGCGAATGGAATCCAATATGGGTTGTCCACTGCGCTCTATTCTCGCAACGTAAACCTGGCATTGAAGGCGGTGCGCGACCTGGAGGCCGGCATCACTTATATCAACGCGCCGACGATTGGGGCGGAGGTTCATCTGCCCTTCGGCGGCGTAAAGCAGACTGGCAACGGGCATCGTGAAGGAGGCACCGGCGCGCTCGATTTTTACACTTCGTGGAAAGCGGTCTACATAGATTATTCCGACCGCCTGCAACGGGCGCAAATTGATACGGGCGAGTGATGCGCCACTGTCAAAACTCTCCATTCAAATAACCAACGCAAAGGTCCACCAACGCCCTAAACCTTGTCATCCCGCCTGCACCGGCGTGCCGTGGGAGCGCAGCCGAGGGACCTGCAGTTCCCCCCTCGGCCGCAACGGAGTCGGCGATGAGCAAACGCGAGCACCACTATTACGTCTATATCGTTGCCAGTCGAACCCGAGTTCTTTACTGCGGCTTGACCAATAGCGTTGCACGTAGAACGGAGGAACATCGAGCTGCCGCTATCCCTGGTTTCAGTGCAGACTACCGATGCCATCGCCTCGTATGGTTTGAGCATTATCGTTAGGTTAATAATGCTATTAACAGAGAGAAGCAAATCAAGCGCTGGACAAGGGCCAAAAAAATACACCTTATTGAGGAAACGAACCCCTCTTGGGCCGACTTAAGCGACGAGTGGAGAGTAGAAACTGCAGGTCCCTCCGCTCCGCTTCGCTCCGGTCGGGATGACAAAGTTTAGGGCGTTGGCGGACCTTGGCGTTGGTCATTCGGACGGAGAGTTCGGGAGTTGTTGCATCCGAAAGAAAACTGCAGGTCCCTCGGCTTCGCTCGGGATGACAAAGTCTAGGGCAGTTACCTTCAAGAAGGCTATCCGAATGGGATCGCAAAGTTTGCACGGCTGGCGTAAAACCGCCGGTCGCTATGAAAATCTTAAAGCGAGGGCAAGACCAAGCATCCCACCCCACAACCAAGACCCACCCGCATTTGCTAGCATTCCTTTGCGAGGCAAATTTTAGATGATCATTGGCGTTCCTAAGGAAGTGAAAGACCACGAATCCCGGGTTGGCATCACCCCTGCCGGTGTAAAAGCCCTGGCCGATGCGAGCCACACCGTCCTGGTGGAAACCCATGCCGGTGACCTCTCCGCCTTCTCTGACGACGAGTACCAGTCCGCAGGCGCCGAGATCGTTGGTGCGGCCCACAACGTCTGGGGACACGCCGACATGATCGTCAAAGTGAAAGAGCCAGTCGAAAAGGAATATCACTTCTTTCGCGAAGGCCTGGTGCTGTTCACCTACCTGCACCTGGCGCCCCTGCCCGCGCTGACCGACCGTCTGATAGCCGCTAAAGTAACCGGCATCGCCTACGAAACCATTCGCGACCGCGCCGGCACTCTCCCCCTGCTCACCCCGATGTCTGAAGTCGCGGGAAGAATGTCGGTGCAAGTAGGCGCAACCTACCTGGAAAAAGAAAAAGGCGGCCGCGGAGTACTGCTCGCTGGAGTCCCCGGAGTCCCGCCGGCAACCGTGTGCATCCTGGGTGGCGGCATCGTGGGCACCAACGCCGCCAAGATCGCGCTGGGCATGGGCGCAAACGTAACCATCGTTGACCTGAATCTCAACCGGCTGCGCGAGCTCGACGATATCTTCAACGGCCGCGTCTACACCTTGGCCTCAAACTCCTATAACGTCGCTCGCGCCGTGCAAGGCGCTGACCTGGTCATCGGCGGCGTGCTCATCCCCGGAGCCTCAGCTCCCAAGATCGTCACCCGGCAAATGGTCTCCAAAATGAAAAAAGGATCGGTCGTCGTCGATGTCGCCATCGACCAGGGAGGCTGCATCGAAACTGCCAGGCCCACCACCCACAGCGACCCTTCATTCCTGGTCGATGGAGTGGTCCACTATTGCGTTACGAATATGCCTGCGGCTGTGCCCAATACCTCTACCCTGGCCCTCACCAACGCTACTTTCCCCTACGTGCTCCGCTTGGCGCAGCACGGCGCCGCGGCCGCAGTCAAGGCCGACCCAGGAATGGCTGAAGGAGTCAATACATACGCCGGACAACTCACCTACAAGGGAGTGGCCCAATCCCTGGGCAGGGACTGGAAGCCAGTGCTCGATCTGCTACAGTAACTGCGGCTGATCACCGGCAAGTTCCAGGGCTGGAACTCGCCGGTACAGCTTTGTTTGGGTTAATTACGCTGCGGGTCCGCCGGCTGGGGGTGCGCCGTGTTCCTGCATGTGTTCCTGTCTCCGCTGTTGGTCCTGGGCGAACTTCTGCTTCTGACTATCGTTCAAGACCGCCCCGATCTTGCTGCTCGAGTCGTCGCGGATGCTCTTCACCTTCGCCATCCTGTCTTCCCGGGACAACGAGCTGTCCTGACGCAGCGCCTGTATCTGCTCCTGCTGGTTGGCGAGGATAGGCTTGATTTGAGCCTGCTGGTCCGAAGAGAGATTGTAGCGCTTGGTCATGCGCGCAACCTGCTCATCCGGAGTCCTGGGTTGATGCCCCCATTGGCCACCCCCCTGTTGCGGGGCAGAGGCATCGGGGGTACCCGCTGCATTACTCTGCTGCGCAAAAGCGGCAGCCGAGCCAAGGGTCAGTCCAGTGGCTAAAAGACCACTGATCGCTAAACGGTAAAGTTGGTTTTTCATGGTGTATCTCCTGCATTTCTCACTTCATTTGTAGAAACACGCACTTCGGCGCTTGGTTGTGCTGAGAAACACCACGACCTGCAGAGGCTCAGGATTTTGGCGGCATGGGCACGGGAGCGGACCGCAAACCACAGGAGAGCAGTCCCGCAGCCTGGCTAGCGCCGGCAAGATACGCATAGGCAAAGACCACCTGGTACTCACTCTCTCCGGGGTAAGAGCAAATCGGACAGCCAGGCTTGTATTCGAGGACAGGGTTCTCCTGTTGGCTTTCGATCCATTCCCTGGTTTGGTGCGGCGGCAGCGTGAGCAGCTGGGTGCCGGCTCCCGCCGGCGGAGCATACACCATCACGCGGCCATGCTCGTTGCCTGCGTCCAGCAGACTGCCGCCGGCTCCATTCGATGCCCTCCACAGCCAGCGGCCATGGGCGCGCGCATACCAGTGTGAGCTGGACGGAACGGGCTGGGCAAGGCTGATCTCGCGGCCCGTACGGTTAACTAGTACGAAGCGAAAGCCCGGAACCTGCTCCGGCCCGACGGAGGCAAGATAATTTGCAGATAGCGACACACCGGAGCAAATAGGGACCGAGCGCACCGGCCTTGTGGACGCGCTGCTGCCGGCCAGCCCGGCGTACAACCAGAGGCCCGCGAGCAGTAGATCGCGGAAGACCGTTCTAAGCTCCTGCGTGATCAAACCACGCCCTTACCTTCCACGATGTGGATGTAGCGGTTGGGCGCAAGATTGGTGAGTTTTTCGATCCGCTTACTCGGCGCAGGCCAGTGAATCTCCAGCTCATCGATCTGGGTCGCGGCCCCAATCCCCAGCACTTCACGGGGATCGTGCGAAGAAAGATAGCTGCCCCCATTATTCTTAAGCCGCTCGTGCACTTTGCCACCGATCTTCCACACCATGCGAGCGCCGATAGCATCGCGATTGCAGGTGACGCCTTCCAGCTTAAGTCCCAGCCAATTCCTGCCTTTGGCCGCGTTGTTTTTCAAGAGTACGGGTGGGCCGCCGTTGATGCCAACAATCACGTCCACCGCGCCGTCATTGTTGTAATCGCCCACCGCCAATCCTCGCGCAGGCCAGCCCTCATGAAACGCCGGTCCGGCAACCGCGCTCACATCGTGAAGCTTATGGTCCGCCCCCTGATGAAACAACAGCAGTGGCTCTTTGTAATGCACCTGCATGGAGTACGAATCGATCATGTCGTCAGGATGGCCATTGGCCAGTATGAGATCGATCAGGCCATCGTTGTCGTAATCGAAATACTTCAGACCCCACCCGCTCATCAATCTCGTGCTGCGAGCCACGCCCTCCATTTGCGCATCGTCGGAAAAGGATTCGTCCTTGTTGTTGACATAGACGGAATACATTTCATGGTCCACATTGGACACAAACAGATCCTGATACCCGTCTGCGTTGAGGTCCGCAGCATCCACTCCCATGCCCGAACGAGGCCGGCCGCTATCGCTGAAACCCACACCTGCCTGTAAAGCGATTTCATCCCATTTCCACTTGCCGGCGGCCCCCGGACCGCGATTCACGTATAGAAAATTCTGCACCGTATCGTTGGCCACAAACAGATCCATCCGGCCATCATTGTTTATGTCGGTGGCCACGACTCCCAGGCCCTTTCCTAAAGCGGACTCAATGGCGGTTCCTTTGGTGACGTCAGTAAAAGTACCGTCGCCGTTGTTGTGATACAGGAAGCTGTGAGTGGGCTCGAACACCCGCGGTACACAGTAATAATTTCTGCCGATCTGGTTATTACCGCACTCCAGCTTGCGCACGCCGCGATAGTCCACAAAACTGCAGACGAAGAGATCGAGCCTGCCGTCGTTGTCGTAATCGAACCAGACGGCGCTGGTGGTGAAACCGGGCGTGGCCACCCCCGCGTGGTCGGTCACGTCGGCGAAGGTTCCATCGTGATTGTTCTTGTACAGCATGCATCGTCCGTAGGACGTCACCAGCATGTCGGGCCAGCCGTCGTTGTCATAATCCCCCACGGCGACTCCCATTCCGAAATAGGCTCCCGCCACGCCGGCCTTTTCGGTGACGTCCGTGAATGTGCCGTCGCGATTGTTCTTGTACAGCGCATTGCGAAGAGGCTTGGGCGGCTTATAGAAATCGCTGGGGCCGCTGTTCACCAGAAAGATGTCCATCCAGCCATCGTTGTCGTAGTCCAGGAAGGCGCAGCCGGGCCCCAGCGCTTCGGGCAGGAAGCGGCTGGGAGACATGGCATTTTCATGCACCCAGGTAATGCCGGAGGCAGATGCCGGCACTTCGCTGAACAGCGTTTCGCTTAAAGTTGGCGCGGCCGGTGAGGAAACACGGAGGAAATTTGCGGCCCCGGCAAGCATGCCCAATCGCAGAAGCCCGCGTCTGGAAAAAGTCATTGAACCTATCCTAATCTGCTGGAGCAAAACCAGAGTTACGTCACCTTCGTTATGTAGGCTTTTTCCTGGAGAAAAAAGCCCGCCAGGCAGTGTGGCTCTCCATCGCACCCTGCTCTGATTTTTGCTTTAACCCGGGAAGGGTTCATTGGGCTTCACTATCCGGATGCGATGATCGGTGAATTTGTAATGGGCCCCCGGCAATTCGATCCTCGGCATGTGGCAGGACACGCACTTGTCTTTCGAGACCGGACAGGCCTTGGCGCCAGGTTTCCCGCCCGCATGACAGGCCAGGCATTTAGGATCGAAATTCACTTTTTTCGGGTTGTCGAAGTCGTGGTGCGGGTTGTGGCAGGCCAGGCAGCTGATGCGCGCGTCGTCCGGGTCATAGCATTTGCTGCCTGTCAGCCGGTACGGCTGGAAGCGAATGTTGGCAATACCCGGGTTCGGTTGCGCCGCTATTTCCGCCCAGGTGCGGTGACACTGTCCGCAGAAATTGGCCGTCTCCTCGGCTGAGAGACCGATCAGCTTGTGCAAGTCTGGTGGCGGCGCCAGGTCGTGATTGCCGGCCACCACAGCGGCTAGATGCGCGTCGATTCCCTGGTGGCAGTGCGCGCATTGCACTCCTGGAGTCAATTTGTCCAGGGTGAGTTGCTTTCCCTGTACAGCATTCGTTGCGTGGCAGCCAAAGCAGCGCAGTTTCTCATCCATGTGAATCAATCGCCCGGCGGCCTGGGTGAGGTCAGCGGGCGTCGTGCCCTCGTACCCCATCGTGGTCCCCAGTCCATTTAATTCCCGGAACCAACTCACGCGGCTCTCATAAAGCTGACCGTCTTTCTCCAGAACATAGGTCTGACCCAGCGCTGCACTCCCTCCCATGGCCCACGCGATGGGCATGGTGACCGTATTCGTTCCGTCCGTAACCGAATATTCGCTCTCGTTCCCCTTGCGTTCAATGCGATAGGTGTATTTGCCCACGGTCGTGGTAAGCAGGGGATGTTCGGTGAGGACCTTGCACTTTTCTACCGTTTCGAGCGCGTGCGCCATGTACGTATTCGGCTGAGTCAACGCCTCGACGTGACATCGCGCGCACGCCGCCGGAGCCACAGAGTCTGTTTGTGCCGCGGCGGCTACAGGCAACAGCAGACACAACAGGAGTCCGTACCATCTCTTCACCGCGGTCCCTCAGAGTTTAAACAGCTTGCGGAAAAAGTTCTCCGGACATCAGTTTAGAACCGGATCACTGAACCTTGGCGCCGGGCTGCTTGGCTTGTGCTTCCGCCGTCAACTTGAGAACCGTCTCCCGCTCCCGCTTGCTGTCTGCGGGCCGCTTGAGGCGATAGTAAACCAGCGACAAGGAGACGTGCGCTTCGGTGAACTGCGGAGACTGTTTCACCAAACCCTCGAGAATTTGCCGCGCATCATCGAGACGTCCTTGATCGATGGCGACCAGCGCCAGCTGATATCGAACGCCCGGGTCTCCCGGCCGGGTCTCTTGCGCGCGCTCGAAATACTTTTCCGCTTGGTCATAATCCTGCTGCTGCCTGGCCGCCGAACCCAGTTGAAGATTCGCGTCAAAGTTGTATGGATCCACAGTCAACTCAATCTTGTATTGCTTTGCCGACAGGTCAGAGTCGCCGGTATACACCAACGCCTTGGCGTACAGAACATGAACCTCGGGAAGATTGGGATTGAGGGCAACCGCCTTTGCGAACTCATCCCGGGCACCCGCATAATCCTGAACGTTCATTTTTGCCGAGCCCAACATCAAGTGCGCTTCCGCCGAGTCACCATTGCGCAGAATCCGATCGACCAACACCTCGCCCTCCTCGACTCGCTTCTGCCGTATCAACGCAGTTCCCAGCATGTAAGCAACCGCCATGTCGTCAGGATATTTTTGCTCCTCCGGCTCGAGGATGCGAATCACATCGTCTTCGCGTGCCATGCGTAAATAACAGTCCGCCAGCAACAGCACCGCCTGGTGATTTGCCGGCTCTTCCGCATGCACTTTTTCTAACTCTGTTACTGCATCGTCGATCTTGCCCATCTTGTAATACAACAGAGCAAGATTCAGTCTGGCGCCCGCGAGTTTGGGAGATTGCTTGAGGGCAATCTTGTATTCCGGAAGAGCCTCTTCAAACCGGCCCAACCCAACCAAAGCTGCGCCCAGGTTGGTATGGATGGGCGCAGCCTCGGGATGCATCTTCAAAAACTGTCTGTATTCGGTAACCGCGCCCTCAAGATCACCCGCCTGCTGTTTTTGCATGGCCTCCTGCACCAGTTGCTGCTGCTGCTGGGGGGTCATCTGTGCGTATGCCGTAGCTGAGAGGACTAGGTCGAGGATTAAAGCAAAAAGAAGTGAGGGCTTCTGCATACCGGCAACTGTTCTCTGTTACCAGAACAAGTATAACGGTACGTCAGAAGCCCTCGGGTTTTATTCCGTTGTTGTTTATGCTCCTGTGGAATCAGAAGTAAAACTTCGCTCCAAACTCTAGAACCCGCTGTCCCTGCTTGGTATTGGCGACACCGAAGCCGGTATTCGCCTGGGTGATGACCTGGGAAACCGGATCCTGCTGGAACTGCAGCGTCAGGTTGCTGCCGCTGGGGAATGACCACAGCGGATGGTTGAGGAAGTTGTAGGCCTGCGCACGGATCTGCAGCTTCATGCTTTCCTTGATACTGAAGTTCTTGAAGATCGAGAGATCCGAATCAAAGAACGCAGGGCCGTAGGAGACAGGAAGCATCTCCGGACCTCCCTGGCCAGGTACCGTGGGAGCAGCGAAGCAATTCGAGTTTATGTACACCTGCGACCGAGGCTGGCCCGCCCTGCCACGGCAGGTATACAGCGGGGTTAACACCTCGTCAGCTGTTCCCAGGATGGACTGATTGTTGATGGCGATACCGGTTGGATTCGCCGTGCTGATAGAGCCCGGGATGATCGCACCCGATTGCGGGCACGAGATACCGGCAGCCTTCTCCGCAGCAGTAGCCACGCAGGTTAGGCTCATGTTATAGGCGAGGTTCGGTATCTGGTTACTGATGTCGCCGCCGTAGGTGAGGTTCGTGCCGCTCTCCAACTGTGTAATGCCGGAAAGCTGCCAGCCATTGGCGATGCCGTTGACCAAGTGGTTGGAGTGGAACAGGGTTCCCTCGTCAATCGAGTACGCTGCGTTAAACAGGTTTCTACGATCGGAGGCCTGGGGACCGTAGTTCGCAGCGAGGCTGAACGGGTTTTGCGTTGGGTTGATGATACCCATGGCCTTCTGCCAGGTGTAGTTGGCTTGAATGGTGTACCTGCCTGCATGGCGGGCCCAGCTTACCTGCAAGGCGTTGTAGTTGGCGTACAGGTTGTTGGTGGCCTGTACCACGTTGCCGTAGCCTTGCAACGGGCGATAAAGGTTGGCATTTGCTGTGGCCGGGTTGCCGGCAGAAAACATAGAGCCAGCCGGAACCAGGTTGAAGCTGCTGCCCGCACCGCCGTTGGTGTTCGATTGATCGCGGCTGTGATTGCCCACATAGCTAATTTCTAACAAGCCCTGGAACGGTGTCTGCTGGTCAAGGTTCACGCTGTAGCTGTCGGAATTCGGTTGATTGTTATCGGTTGAATCGACAGCATCCGGAGTAGCGGGTGTGGCAGTCACATTCAAACAAGGGAAATATCCAGCAATGAGAGAGGATCCCGCGGCCGGATTGGTTGGGCAGCCTGGCCCTCCAACCCAGGTACTGGGCGTGATGGTCACACTCTTAACCCCGGCAGCGGCATCTAGACCGTTGGTGAACTGTCCGGAGTGGTAGAAGAAGCGGCCCCAGCCTCCACGAAGCACTGTTTGCCCATTTCCGTGGATATCGTAAGCAGCTCCCAGACGGGGTTGATAGAACAAGGCCCGGGACGGGAACCCTCCCACTGGAACGGATGAGTCCTTCGAATGCCACTCATACCCGCAATATGTTGACGCGCAACTTGGGCTGAAGGCGGAGGTGTTGAAGATCGAATAGCCGAACCCAAGAGCATCTTGCCACGGTTGGAAGTGGGTAAAGCGAACACCGCCATTCAGGGTTAGCCTCCTTGTGACCTTCCAGCTGTCCTGAACGAAGAATTCGATGGTGTTGTAGTTGATCTCGTACAGACGATTGAAGCTTTGGTCCTGGTATTGGCTGAGATTGCCGGTCAGCAAATCAGCATATGCATTGCCGTCACTGTAGGTGTTGCTTACATTGACCTGGCTATAACCGTTGGTATCGCCGTTTCCCGGCTGGGAGTTGCGGATCCATTCATAGAAGAAGCCAACTTTAAGGGTGTGGTCGCCCTTCACCTTGGTCAGCGTGTCGCTCATGCTGGGCATCCACTTGTTGGCAAACAAGCCCGCTGAGCCACCATCTTCAAACCCGCCGGGATTGAAGACCAACGCCGCTTCGCCGGCATTCCCATTACCACCAAACGACGGGATCTGGGCTACTCCGTTGTTAAACAGACCCTTATAGGTGTAGCCCACGTTGGCGCGATTCACCTTCGCCGAGTCCGCAAACACATTGGGAAAACCAACGAAGGTAAACGCAACGATGGTTTCGTTGGTCATCGTCGGACTGAAGACGTGAGTAATCGAGCCGGAAATTGAATCCGATTTATTCTTGCCCTCGATCGGCGTGGGATAAGGAACCTGGTCGGTTTGCCGCCACCAAAGGCCAACCGGGAATTGCTGCACTTCGCGCTGGTAGTTATAGCGGACGAAAACCTTGGTCGCGTCGCTTATATTCCAGTCGCCGCGAATGGTCCACTGGCGATTGTTCTGGTTGAATATTTCCGCCTGGGTGTAGTTGTAGCCGCCAGTGGTATTTGGGTTTGCGTTGGCGGCCGGATAGAGCTTGGCTAACGCCAGCATGTTGGGATCGAGGCAGGCGCCGTTTGCAGGGCCGGTGCAGGGGGCCAATTGCGTGGTGCCACCGAATTTGGCAATGGCGGCATTCGTGAGCTGACCGGGAGGAATGCCGGCAGCAGTCATAGCACCCTCTCCCGCTACTGACTCAGGTGAGAAGTCACCCCCCAGCTCACTGGCAGTCGGCACAGTTGAACGGAGCAACCCGGTATCCAGAACCTGGTAGTAGTACTCGAAGCCAGTCCAGAAAAACAGCTTGGTATTGTTTTTGTGGAAGCGCGTACCCGGGATGAAGATGGGGCCGCCGATTGTGCCGCCAGGGTAGTAGTACTTATCCTGTGGCGCCTTGACGCCGCTGTAGTTGTTCAACCAGTCATTGGCATTAAGCGAGGCGTTGCGAGCAGTCACGAATGCGCTGCCGTGATAGCTGGTGCCGCCGGCCTTGGTGACCGACGTGATCAGGATCGGCCCCTTCTGGTCTTCCGCGGCGAAGTTCGAAGTCAACACTTTGAATTCCTGCAGGAAGTCCGAGTTGGGGTTGACCGGCGTATCGCAGTTGCAGCCAGGATCCGAGACATGCGCTCCGTCGGACACGATGTCAAGTACATCGTTAGGCAGGCCGTTGTACGAATAGGCTGAATTGAGAGGGCTTTGGCTGCCGGAGTCGCCGTTGGCGTTGATGCCGATGGTGGCGCCGTTGTAGTTCGACTTGTTACTGGTGCCGTTCTGGATGCCGAAGCCGGGGACAATCTTGATGTACTCCGCGGCATTACTGCCCACCTGGGTGAAGTTCTCCAGCTCCTTGGTGCCCAGCGAAAAAGACCGCTCGCCCGAGTCAGTCGTCGCCAGCGCGATGTTCTCGGCATTGACGGAGACGGTCTGGCTAGCCGTGCCGACAGGAAGCGTGACATTGACGCTGCGATGCTCGCCGCCGCCCAGGCTGATATTCGATGCCTGGTAGTCCTGGAAACCCGCGGCAGACACCGACAAATTGTAGCTACCGACTGGCACCGAGACGAAGTTATAGAAGCCGGCTCCATCGCTCACGGTATTGCGAGCGGAACCGGATGTGGTGTCGGTCAGGACGATCTTTGCGTTGGGAACGACCGCGCCCGTGGGGTCAGTTAAGACACCGTCGAGGGTAGCAAAAACGCCTTGGGCTAGTAAGGGCTGACCACAGAAGGCAAGTAGGCAAACAAACGCGGCTATCCGCGACATCCGTTGTACGTTCACTGACACCTCTCCAAAAAACAAAGCAAGTAAAACGATTCTGTAGCGAAACTTATTTTGAGATCGACCGTCATCTAATTCCACCGCACCCACCCTTGTCAAGCGAATTTCGGAGCACCTCTCGCGGCCTGCGGGAAACATGTTGCAAATTAAGCCATTGAGGCCGGTGGCATCCGGCGGGAAGGCTTCGGTTGGTCGCGACCAAAGGCTCCGTAAGCCCCGATTTCACTGGCCTTTCGAGTAAGCAGGACGCCAAAAAACAACCCCCGTCCCAAGAAATGCACTGTCAGTTACGAAATGTATACAGCGGGCCAGATAAGGGGGAGGAGCGAGGTTCGGAAAGGGTAAGTCAGAGCTGCTTTACCATGTGGATGATAGGCAGGGACACCCCTGGTCGAAGCGGAACTTCGTGCCGCGCAACTTCGAGGTAACCGCGGACGCGGTAGAGGGGTACTCCGGTAAGCGTGGCCCCCATCTCCAGGCGCCGGAAGCCCGCCGCCGCGGCTGCCGCCTCGCAGACCTCCAGAATTCTGCTGCCCACCCCGCGGCGCGCCCAATCAGGATGAACGAAAAAGGCGCGTATCTTGGCCGCATCGTAGTCAGGATCGAGGAGGGCATCTTCGCGGCCGGCGCAGTGGTCACTTCCATAGAGTGTCTTGCGCTTGCTCCAGCCTCCGCACCCGGCAAGAACCTGGTTCCCGTCAACCCTGGCTTCCGCCACAAAATACGTCCCGTCCTCAATCAGCTGCGTATCCACCCCAAACACCAGCTCCAGGGCCTGCTCTCTCTGCTCCACGGTATAGTCGGCTGTCTGCAGCCCCAGGACAGACGAGCGTATGAGACTCTGGAGCGCTGGAACCTCGGCGAGCAGCGCTTCTCGGACCGTGAGCAGCATGCGACTGCAGAATAACAAGAGCAACACAGAGGTTACCTTGGTAACCTGGACTTTCTCCATCTACAAAACATCGTTCCCGCGGGGACGGCTGAAAGTCGCCCAGGACTTAGTCTTGGGCCTGGAGTTGCTACATAGTTCTGGTTCGCAGCGAATGTATTTCGGGAAGAAAAACGTCGTTGGTTCTGTGTTTTTGCTTTGTATCGGGGCACGACTTCAGTCTGCACAAACCTAAACAAGATTGGGCTTTTAGAGTCTGCGTGAGAACACGAAAGCAAATCGCAAATCAGAACCAGGCCCGTAGGGCCGGGAGCCAAACATCAGCCCAGCCCGGAAGGGCTGGGAGGCGGATATCAAGGTTCGCGAGCGCCAGAGGTGCGGCACTCCCATCATCGGCGGGTGCCGCGCCTCTGGCGCTCAAACGATTTTGGGATCGATGTCCCAGCCCTCCCGGGCTGGGCTGACGTTTGGCTCCCGGCCCTACGGGCCTGGTTCCGATTTGCTGTTTATTTCAGTTCTCACGCAGACTCTTTTAGCCCCTGCTACGGCGAACCTGCACGGAATGCCAGTTCTGAAGCAAGTCAGCGAATCTCACTTGCTTTGCGCGGCGCAGATTGAGTCTCCTGCAAATACTGAATGTACCCAAGCAGGGCGCCCCAGTGATAAAACCTGTCGCTGCTGCGCACATCGTCTCCGGAGCCGGTCATAGCGTTATAGTTCTCGTGCACGTGACCATTCTTTTTCCATTCCAGGAGGAACAGTTCGTAGGATTTCTGCGCAAATTGGCGCGAGACCTCCGGGTCGTCATAGTTACGCAACCCAAGGTAAACGAGATAATTCATGGGCCCCCAAACACGCCCGCGCCAATAATCCTGATCCTTAAAGGCCGGATCATCGCGTGCGATCGAAGGAATAATCCACTCACCCCAGAATTCCTTTGGGTTCAGCAAGTGGTTCTTGATCATGGCCTCGGCCTGTTGCGGCGTCGCCGCTTTGGCCAGCAGCGGATAGAAATTGGTCGGCGAAAGGCGAGTACTGAACTTGCCGGTGTGTAAGTCCTTGTTCAGAAAGATGCCCGCATCGCTATTCCACAAGGTCGCGAGCTGCGCCCGATAGCGCTTGGCTCGCTCGCGAATCTCTTGCGCTGCCGCAGCCTCACCTAAAGTGTCAGCTACGGTCGCCAATGCGTCACAATCGGCAATGTACAGGCTCATGAGGCCGACGTCGGCGAATTCCAGCTTGTGCGTGGCCGTGTCGTAGACGGCATCGTCATACATGGGACTGTTGTCCAGCCCGGACTCCAAAATGGCGCCCGCGCGCGTCCCCCGTGAAGAATCGTCCAGGTTCTCCGGCGCATTCTTCCTGCGACAACGTGGTGTTGTGCTTCAGCCCAACATGGATGGCCAATCCGTCAGGCAGCAGCACCTGTGTGGTCACACTATGTACGTCCCAGGTGTTCCACCCCGCGGCCAGCCGCTGTTGCAATTGCCGATAACGCTCAGAGCCCGGAGCCAAAGGTGGTTGCGTCGCCCTTCGGGAACTCTGCGCCATCAGTGGCAGGGCGGAGAGAAGTATTGCGAATGACCAAGCCAGGAGGGACGAGGCTGCGCCGAACCGCTTCATAAATCCCTCGCAGAATCGCGATGACGCCCAGTTGGGGTCGGTTCCCACCGAAGGCTGGGTGCCCCATTCAAGCCCCGTTTCTGGGCTTGAGTGGGATACCACAGCACTCAACCCGCCCCCCGCGGCGATCAACCCCGTTGTACGCGCGGATTAAGTGTGTACGTGCCGGTAAGACTCGCTTGCGCGAGCACGCGACCGGTAATTGCGAGCCTCGTGTTGGGGCCTGTCAGTTCACCATGAACTTCCAAGTGCGGCACGTCCAGCGCATACAGCGTGAACACATAGCGGTGGAGCCGCAGATCGTTCCACGGTGGGCACGGACCATCATATCCATAGTAGTCACCGCGCATGTTTTCATCCCCGGCAAACCATTTCGTGTAATCGTTTAGACCGTGGCGCGTCCCATTGGCAGCAGCAGGCCCAGGCTTGCCTTTCGGAGTAATGCCATCGCTGTAGCTGCCCGCAGGAATCTCGCGAGCGGTTACCGGGATGTCCACGAGTACCCAATGAAAAAACAGATCACGCGGAAATGACTCTGCAATCTCCCGGTCCTCCTTGTTGACGTCGTCGGCGCGGTTTGGCACATCCGCGTCATGACAGATCAGCGCAAACGACTTCGTGCCGTCAGGAACATCGCTCCACGCCAGATGCGGGTTGCGGTTGGTACTCAGCGCGATGTGGTTCACAGGATCGATCACCGCAAAGGCGAACTCTCCCGGGATGCCCGCGCCATCGATAAAGCTTTTACTGGTCAATTGCATTGAAACTTCCTCTCCTGGAAATTCTTACACCCAAAGCGCCGCGGATCCGCCCACCCACTCAAGGTTGCGGTTGTGATCTACACCCATCATGATGCCTCGCCCCATGCGCAGCAGGGGCAACACAGGCATTAGCTCTTGCCCTTCAGGCCACACATACATGATGCGAATTTCCGCCTGGGTCAAACCGTGTGGAGTATCAATCACCGGCTCGAACCGCATACGCTCCTGCAGCATGTACTGATGACGCTGCTCTGCTGGTATGGCATCCACGTCTGCCTGCGTGGGATCCCACTTAATACCAAGCCCGCCAAACGAGTAGAGCGGTTTCAATACATAATTTTCGTTGTCCCGAGGCACGATGCTGTCCTGGTCAAGCAGCCAAGTCCTGGGCACGCATCTGTGTTTCAAGTAAGGAATAGAAAACTTACTGATGCGGTAATACCAGTTGGGATGCCCTGCCCACTCCACATCGAGCGGCTGGGTCAGGTCGAAGGGCAGCACGATGCCTTTGCGCTCCAGCTCATCCACGATGCAACGGTTGTAAATGCGGTGTACCGGAATTTCACGGCTTCCCTGCTTGTAGAAGAGCTGCCGCCCGCGCTTCTTGAGCTTAAGAATATCCACAACAGCGATGCCAAGGTCCCTCTGCGTGATGACAAAGTCACAGAGCGTCTTTTGCTTCTCCGGATGGATCTCCAGCAGGACGACATTTTCCGAATCGTGGCCGGCGACGATCAGCTCACGCATCCGTTGCAGATACGTATTATGATCAAGGCCTCCAAGGAAGATTCCCAGGTCACCGGGCAGTGCATACGATTCTATGTATTGCTGAGCCAGCACCGGCTGGTAACCGTAAAGCGAAGGAAACGCCTGCAGCTCCACCAGTTTGGGCTCAAGCTCGCCCTGCGCATTGCGCACCAGGCCGAAGTCGACCTGGAGAAACATGGGGCGTGGCGACTCGTTAGCTACGTTGTATTGCCTGGGGACCGTCACGTCCGACGCGCGCAGATACTCCGGGTTGTTCACCAACTGCAGAACCAGGTCACGGCCATACTCCGCCATCTGATCCAGCAACGCCTTGGGTAGAAAGCAGGGTGTCTCCGAAACGCGAAAACCAATCGGCGTGCCCGCGCTCGCCTCTAGTTTCTTGAGGAATTGCTGGTAGGTCTCAGGTAGAAAGTTACGGTTAAAAGCTTCGCGCAAAGCGGGGATCATTGTCAGTCCTCTATCAGGAAGCGACCCTTCTCCATAATCTGGCGTCCGTCTACCCAGATATCGAATTTGCGCCCAACCACGTCGATGTGCGTGCCGGAGTACCACTTAGCCCCGGTGTGCTCTCCGTAAGGATTGCCAAAGGCAATGTGGATGCCGGGGAACTTCTCGTCCTGCAGGATCTGTCCGATCACGTCGGTCAGCTCGATATTCGTGCCGATGGCGAACTCGCCCACGCGGTCACTGTTCTCGTCGGTATGGGTGTAGGACCAGAAATCCTGTTCCAACGCTTTGTTCTCGCTAAAGACTTCGGTGATGCGATTGCCCTGTATGCGAATGGTCAGCGGCTGATACTCGAGATTGCCGTATTTGTCACAGAGATAATCACCGACTACGCCGTCAACCACGTACACGCCATTCACTTCCCCCGGAGAGGTAAAGATTTCGCCCCCGGGTAGATTGCCCCACTTGTCGCGGCTGATAATACCGCTGGTCTTGATCCAGCGATACTCCGGATTGAGCACTCCCGTGAAGTCGCAGCCCGCAGCGGTTTTGCCCGTGATCTCCTTCGCCTGACTGACAATTTCCATCACCTTGCCGCTGAGCGCGTCGACAACGGTGAAATCGGCACGCATGCCTTCGAGCATAATCTGGCGGTTGATGTTTACCATGTGCGCGTGGCGCATACGCCGGCGATTCACGATGGCGGTCATCTCCATGCGCGACTTCAGCTCGTTCGGCTGTACCCGCACGGCAAAGATGCTCACATCGCTGGCCTCCATGTCTTCGGCGATCTCGTGGGGCAAGCCGGCGAGGGGACGGGGAGCGAGATCCTCCAACAGAAAAGCCTTGAACGTACAGCCCACCTTGGCCAGTTCCTGCGCGATGCTGGCCGCAATCTCCCGGCAGGCATGGTCGGTAATCAGTGTGACCTTCTCTGATGGTTGAATGCGCAGGCAGGTATTTACAGCGTTGCAGGCGCCGGGCGAATACTCGGGATCGAATTCGATCCGGGTGATATTGGTCAAAACGGGCTGGGCCAAGCAGCTCCCTCTCTTTGCTTATTCTACGTGTGCAGAGCCGCCGTCTCCTGCATCACGCCCACGCGGGTCTCCGCCACAATGTAGTCGACCACTTTCTTCAAATCGCCGGTTTCTTCATACACCTTGAGCTGCCGGTCGGCGCCCGTGCCCATCCTGAGCATCTCGTGGATGTACGCGATGTCGCGCTCGCAACCGAGTTGCGTGGCTGCATCGGAGATAAGGTCGATGTATTCCAGCATCAGGTCGCACATCGGCACCTCTTCTTCCCGGCCGAAGTCGATCAGCTTGCCATCGATGCCATAGCGGGCAGCGCGAAACTTATTTTCCATAATCAACGCGCGCGAATAAATACGATAGCTCTTGTTCCTGGCGTGCAGGTCGTAGAGCATGCCTACGGTGGCCTGAATAAGCGCCGCGATGGCCATCGTTTCATCGAGCCGCAGGGGGATATCGCATACCCGCACTTCCAGCGTATCGAAAAACGGGTGAGGGCGAATATCCCACCAGACTTTCTTGCCGTTGTCCACGCAATTGGTTTTGACCAGCAGGTTGATAAAGGTCTCATACTCCGCCCAGTTGGCATATATGTCCGGAATATTGGTGCGCGGGAAACGCTCGAAGACTTTGGACCGATACGACTTGAACCCGGTGTTCATCCCCTCCCAAAAGGGTGAGTTCGATGAGAGAGCGAGAATGTGGGGCAGGAAGTAGCGCATCGAGTTCATGATGTGGATCGCGGTATTGCGATCCTCAATGCCCACGTGGATGTGTAGCCCGAACACCAGGTTGGCCCGCGCAATCAGCTGCAGATCTTCGACCACCCGATGGTAGCGCTCATCGGGATAGATATCCTGCGTCCGCCAGTCGGCAAAAGGATGGGTGCTGGCCGCGGCCAGCCACATGCCGCTCTCGCCGGCCAGCGTGATCATCTGCCGCCGCAAATCGAGAATGTCCGCGCGCGCTTCCTGGATATCACGGCAGACCTTCGTGCCCACCTCCACCACCGCCTGGTGCAGTTCAGGCTTGGCGCGATCCATGGTCGCGAGCTTGGCTTTGGGCAGGATTTCAGAGTGAATGTGGGAGCGCAGATCGCGGGTTACCGGATCGATCGTCTGATACTCCTCTTCGATGCCTATGCTGAAACTGGGACGGTTCATCGGCGTACCACCTCCTGCTCCATGCTTTCCGGGATGGCTGGAGCGCCGCCCAGAAAAGCACCCCAACGATATTCAGTAACTTTGCCTGTATGTTGCCTCGCCCGGGCCATGGCCAGTTCGGCTACCTCGTTCACTATCCAGTCGAAGTTGGCCTGGCCCACGGAGTGTATATCCGCATCGGGCGCCGGATTCATGAAGTCGATCGCATACGGGATACCGTCTTCGCACGCAAATTCCACCGTGTTCAAGTCGTAACCCAAGGCGCGGCACAACGTCAGGCAGTCAAGCTCCACCCGCACCAGCAGCCTGGGATCCACCGGCGCCGGGTTCTTAACATAGCGCTCGTGAAAAGGCAGTCCGGGATCATACTGCATGATGTGGACCTTCTCCTGGCCGACACAGTAACAGCGAAAGTACTCCTTGAACTTGACCGCCGTCTGCAGAGTCATGCACAGGTCGCGCGTTTGCTCGTAGGCGTGGAAGAACTCGCTGGGCGAATTTACTTTGTAAACGTCTTTCCAACCGCCCCCGTCGAAAGGCTTCAGGAACGCAGGAAAGCCCACGTAGTCAAAAATGCTCTCCCAAGGCAGCGGATACTGCAGGTTGCGCATGGAGCTTTCTGTAGTGCCGGGTGGATGGTGCTTGTGGGGTAGCAGTACGGTCTTGGGGATGGCTACGCCGAGCTTGGTGCCCAGGGCAAAGTTAAAGAACTTGTCGTCCGCACTCCACCAGAAGGGATTATTGATGACGATCGATCCGGAAAGCGCCGCGTTCTTGAGGTAGCCGCGATAGAAGGGAATGTCGTGGGAGATGCGATCGATGATCACGTGGTAGGGAGAGGGCTCAGCCATCCGCACTTCGCCGATGCTGGCCAACTCGGCCTGCACCTCCGGGTCGTTGAAGGAGTTGATCTTGTCGACCAACGCGGGTGGAAAGGTCGACTCCATCCCGAAGATGATTCCGATTTTCTTCACGGCGGCTCCTTAAAAAACTACACGAAACCGAGTGCGCTTGCGAGACCGAGCAGGCCCGAAAATATTGCGATGTGGGTGGGTCGAACAGCCCAATTCTAAAGCATATTCCGTTTGAGCCACATTTCCTTTTTGAAGTTAGCCCAAACCGCCCTATCATCGGGAGAAAGCTATATTCGACTGCGTCTTGGGGTATAGAGTGCGGGCCTGTTGGGAGCTCAAATTCGGATGGCTACTGTTGACCGTTCCCCTCATGGCATGGGGACAGGCTCCGCTGCCTCCGGACAGTTGTCATGTCCGCCAAGTGACAAGCCTTCCTGGAAGCCGCCAGTTCGGCAGTGATTTTCTTGAAGCCATGGCCAACGATCCCGGCCTCAAGGCCAGGGATGCCGGCGTGGTCTGGGGCCTCACTGCAGACCTAAGCAGCAAAGTTCCCGCCAAGGATCGGGCGATGTACATATCGAAATCATCCGATAGCGGAAAAACATGGACGCTCGTCGCGCGCGTGGATCCCAAATATTTCGATGCGGATATCGGCGAGGGCGAGCGTAACGGCCTAGGCGTGGCTCCCGGTGGACGTGAGTTCGTGATCACGACGCAACTAGGGGCCTTTCAGGTTTTCGCTCAGCCAGGTACCTCGGAGGCTGTGGTGAGACCGATCGCGGGTCCCCGCGTCCCTGAACCCGATCCGGAGGTGACCATTCCCAAGAAGAAGGGTGACCCGGTGACGGCAGGTACGGTGCAGATTACGGCTGACGGCAAGCATATGATCGTCGGCTATGGCTACTTTGACCTGCAACCGCAACTCTTTACCTACCACAAACGTAACGACGGCTCCTGGATTCCAGATAAGCCTCTGCCGCAGTTGCCGACCGACATGGATATTCTGTCCATGCAATTTGGCGCAGGCTCCCTGTATGTGGGGACGGGCGATCAGGCCTACCGTCTAAAAACCCACGCCAGGCAATGGACGCAACTCGATGGAGTGGGTCCAGATTCGGCAATACAGGGAATCAGCACCGTGGGCGGCCCGCATTTGGCGGCCTGTTGGGGTGTTTACAACCCTGTCACTGCAGATGCGGTAGAGCGCGTGACCCATGCCAACTTTCTTTTGCATAGAGATGAAGATGAGGCCGGATCCAACATTCGTGCATTCGGCATATGGGTCGACCCGGCAAGACCAAATCGAGAAGTGGTCACGTCTCTAACCGGTGTATACACCAGTAGTGATCGTGGCAAAACGTGGAGAAGGCTCAATGAGATTCCCGACGGAGAATTCCGCTCCGCGCATTTCAATGCGGAAGATGGCACAGTGATTGTCTCCGGGATCTTCGGAACCTACCTGGCCAATCCATTTTCGAAGAGCTGTTCGGCTCGGCTGAGAACCCGAGACAAGTAGTCGCGGCGTTACTCCAGGTACATCCTCGCCATGGGCCGCCAAAAGGGCCAGTCGTGGAAGCTGTGATCGCCCCACACATATAGCTCGTGCCGTATGCCCTTGTTGCGCAGAACGGCCGCGAAGCGCTCGTTCTTCTCCCAGCAAAAATCCCACTCGCCGGTGGCCAGCACCGTGCGGATATGGTTGTACTTCCAGGGATCGGTGCAGTTGGCGAGGTAGTCGGGGGGATTATTGAAGTAGAGGTCTTCGCCGTACCAGCCATCGACAAAGTCCTTCATGTCAAAGGCGCCTCCCATGGTCACGATGCCGGTGACCTTATCGGGATGGCGAAAGCCGAAGTTTGCCGCGTGATAGGCGCCGAAGCTGCAACCGGTGGCAATCAGCCGCGGCGTCTGGTTCTTCTCCCCCATCAGCGACAGCACATCGTTCACCAGGTAGCGTTCATATTGCATGTGCCGTTGCACGCGCCAATAGGGGTGGGCATGCTTGTTGTACCAGCTCTCCCCATCCACGCTGTCTACGCAGTACAGTTGCAACTGGCCGCTGTCGATACGGTCGGCCACAGTCCCGACCATGCCGTTGTTCTCGTACTCGAAAAACCGGCCGTTGGAGGTTGGAAAGACCAGCACTCTGGTTCCCGCGTGGCCGAAGCACAGCAGTTCCATGTCGCGGCTCAGATCCTTTGACCACCAGCGATAGTATTCGCGCTGCAAGCGTCGCTCCTCAGGATTTGGTTTTGCTATGCTAAAGGACCACGGTGAGCGAAGCCATAGCCAAAGACCAAGCCCCGCGGCTGCACAAGCACGAAGACTTTATTTCCCATCTGGTCGAGGAGCACCACGACCTCGTGGTCTATCTTCCGCCCATGTACGAGGCCGAAGGGGAACGCCGGTTCCCTGTTTTGTACATGCAAGATGGGCAAAACCTCTTTGATCCGGAGACCTCTTTCATCAAAGGAAACTATTGGCGCATGGGGGAAACCGCGGATGCGCTGGCAGGGGGCGGCGCCATCGAGCCGCTGATCATCGTAGGCATCTACAACGCAGGAGTGAAGCGGGTGGATGAGTACACACCGGTCGAAGACAAGCGACTGGGCGGCGGAGGGGCGGATGCCTATGGCCGCATGCTGGTCGAAGAACTGAAGCCCTTCATTGACGCGCGCTACCGCACGCTCCCGGGGGCGGAACACTGCGGAATGGGAGGCTCCTCGCTGGGCGGTCTGGTCACCCTGCACCTGGGCTTGCGCTATCCAACGGTATTCTCCAGGTTGGCCGTGGTGTCACCCTCGGTCTGGTGGCGCAACCGCACGATCCTCAAGACGGTAGCGGCACTCGCCGAAAAACCTGCGCTCCGCATCTGGCTGGACATAGGCACCAGGGAATCGACGCGAGCCGTGCCCGATGTGCGGGCGCTGCGCGATGCGCTGATCAGCAAAGGCTGGCGCCTCGGCGAAGACCTGGCGTACCTCGAAGCACAGGGTGGGGAGCACACAGAATCCGCTTGGGCCCAACGCGCCGCTCCGATGTTGCAATTCCTGTTTCCGGCTCGCTGAAGAATCGACGTCCTGTGCCGATCAGCTACAGCTGATCCGTCGGTTCTGGTGGAGCATCACCGGCTTTTGACAAAACGCGCTTTAGCTTTTCGACCGAACCACGGGCTGCCCGAGCTTGCACTCTGGACCAATCGCCCACTCCTTCGTTCACGAGTGCCGCTACAAGTCTGTCGACAGAAACATGGTCTGATTCGGCCAATTTTGCAGCGCGCAGGTACACATCGTCTGGAAGCTGAATATTCTTCATAGCAAGTCCTTCAACAGTATAAGGAATTCCTTGGGTGTCAAACACCGAATTCCGAATCTAGAGCTGTCAGGAAAGTCGCGCTGATTGAAGGTGATGATGAAGTCGCTATGGCTGGCAATGGCAGCCTCCAGCACCAAATCGTCATTCGGGTCCGATGCGACGGGCCTCCAGAGAAAATATAAGCGGTGCAACCCGGCCTGTGAACAGATAGCGTCAACCACATCGTCCACATCTTCGTCCGTGAGACCGAACTCCCGGCAATCGCGCTTGAGCACTGCTTCATACTCCAGGACGACCGCGACCGTCACATTCGGGCGCCAGCGGCTATCTCCCAGTAGCTCCAGTAGGCGGCGGGAGGCGCCAAATCTGGATCTCAGGGCCGCAACCAACACATTCGTATCGAGCACAACCTGATACATGAAGGACTCTTTTCTCGTGCCATCAGCGTCGGCATCGGACGCGATTGTGCGGTGCGATGTCGATAGGTCTTATCGGAGGACGTGAATTGGCACTCCCAGCCTGAGTTTTCTCCAAAGCTGGTCGGTTGTATAGACGGCGCGTCCAGGGCGATTGCCAGTGCTAAACGGGCTCTGTCTCCCAAGAAGCTGCCCGGCGGCGTTCAGCAATTAGTTCCTCGGAAAGCCGGGTCCCCGGTTTGACAAATTTTCTAATGCGTTCCCGGGATTTTGAAAGCCGGCTTTGCAGTGTCGAGATACGAATCTCGTGGTCCTCAATGCGAAGGTCGATTTCATCTCCGATCTTCAAACCAAGCGCAGCGCGGAACGATGCCGGGATCACAACTCGACCTTTTCCCTCGATACGGGTGCGACTCTTAAGCTCTATGTGGGCCATTTGGTTCCTGTGCCACTAGGATAGCTGACGCCTGGCTAGCGATAGTATCCGGACTTGGTAAGAACGACGAGATCCCGTTTGCGCAGCTCAGGATGTTCGCGGAGCGCGTCCGCGCTCAGCCGAAGGCTCAGCTTGCAAAACTTGTTCGCGGATTCCACGCGACTGGGCCGGTATCCGAGCGTATAACGGGCGCGAATCAAATCGATCAGCATCGCGAGACGCTCGGGAGCATCCTTCGATGTAGTGTTCAATACCGGGCCGCCGGTAGCGCGGGCATATTGCTCGAAGTCGCCCACCCGGGTGCCGTTCAGGCCCGCGGAGAGGATCGCCTGATTCGTCTCCGCCGTCCTGTCCAGGAGAACGGAAACCACTGCTCCGGACTGGAGCAAACTGTACAAGGCCTCCGTTTGTGAATGCAGATGCGCGGGAGCATGCTGACCGATGCTGGCCCGCGTCGCGGCATTTTCCTGGTTCGCCGTGCCATCGGTAAGCCACACCAGCACGCGGCGGCTTCCCTGCTTCGCTGTGCGGACCTGCTCTACGGCTTCATACATGTCCTCGTCGAGGAAGGTGCCTTCCACGTCGGCCATCCACGAGGCGGTCTTGATGGCCTCCGCCGCAAGCTGGCGATTGGTGGTAAAACCCTGCATCAGGTCAGTGCGGGAGGAAAATGTCATCACCGCAACTTCATCTTCCCGCTTCAGGTGACCGAGGATTTCCAGGGCCGCTTGCGCCAGCGGCTTCATGGCGGCGTGCACCGTCTCAGTCATGTCGAAGAGCAGCAACACGGAAAGTGGTAATTGATCACGGCTGAAGTAGGTGATGGTTTCGGGCGTTCCGTCCTCGGAGAGCTGAAAGTCCTTAGCCGAGAGTGTATCCAGGGTGCGTCCGTTCTTCTTTTCCTCCACCATCGCGTCCAGCAGCACCAATTGGGCGTCGACGCGGATCGTGGCGGTTTCGGACGCAGGCTCGGCAGATTGTGCCCCGCCGATACCCGCCGGCAGCACCACAGTAAGGAGCCACACCGCTGCGGCGGCGATTCTTGTGCGTAGATGGCGGCCATTCCTCACCAGTTCAATGTAGCTCCACACCAAAATGGCCGTTCAAAAACTCTTGTCTAATTGCTGCTTCACCATGCGATAACACTCGCACGCTTTTCTCTCCAGCCCTTTGCGGTCGAGAATGGAAACGGCTCCCCTGGAGTAATCAATAAGCCGGCGCGCTTTGAGAGCGCCTGCGGCAACTGAGACCGTGGGGCGTGTGCTGCCCAACATATCGGCGAGGAACTCGTGGGAGATCGAAAACCTATCGGATCTGGAGCGATCAGCACACATGAGCAGCCAGCGAGCGAGGCGCTGCTGAATCTTATGCTTTGCATTGCAGCCGGCAAACTGCATCGATTGCGTAAGCTGCGCCTGAACAGTGCGGAGCGCGAGATGTTGGAAATGGCCACAGCGCCCAAATTCCTTGCTTGCGGCCTTCAAGGGAGAGGCAAACCCACGGCCCGGAAGCTGCATATAAATCCGATTCAGGCTGTGCTTGCTTCCCATCAAGGCCGACATCCCAATCACCGATTCGTATCCGAATATGCTCACTTCGACTTCGGAGCCGTCCTCGAAGCAGGTGGTCATCGAGCACATGCCCTCTTCAATGAACATCAGTTCATCGATCTTGTCTCCGACGCAGGCAATCTCCCGGCGCACTTCAAGGGCGACCGGCCGGAGGGAGAGACGGGCGATGGTGGCGGCATCCAGCTTATTGAGCAGCTTGTTGGTGAAAAGGCTTGCCGGCAAACTGCGATCTTCGTTTCCCAGCGCGAGGAGTATCTCGCCTGTGCACCCAAGTATGAACCGGCAAAGTCAGTTACACAACCAAAGCGCGTTTAACCTACAGGGTAAGCGTCTTTCTCTCCAGCCTCATTCTGAGGAAACCAGCTCATATCCCTTACCCGGTTGCCCCGCGCGATGGTCTTCGCACAGAAGCACGAGCCCCAGCAGATCGAATTTTGCCAGGAAATCCTCCCACGCAATGGGGGTCAACTCTGGTTGATTGGGCGAGCCGTCAAGGAACATAAAGCGCAGGATAGGAGGGGCGTGCTCACCGGCAGAAACTTCCGCCGGAACCGCCTGACACGATGCGGCCCACCGCCGGATCTCGTCGTGATCGCTGATTCGTCTGGAAAGAGGCATAGATGAGAAATCGCCTGCTTTTTTGGATCCATCCGTGCTTGCCAACTTGGATGCCCGCAAAGGGGATAGAAATGAGGCAATTTCACTGTCGGCCGGAAGAAAAACTTCCTTCTATGTTCGCTCGCTTACGTTCGGAAACCGCGTGCATGCATTAACCTCCCAAAAGAGAAAGACTTAGCATCCTCGTTCCCACGATTCGAAAAGGTTTCCCCTCATTGGCTTTTCCGCTTTCCAATCTGATGCTGGAAACCCTTCCTTCCCCCGTCAGAGCAGCTCTCTTCAGCCATGTGGAAGCGGTGCCGTTACCGCTGGGGACCATACTTTATGAGGCTGGAAGCATTCCCCGTTATGTGCACTTTCTTACCTCGGGGATGGCTTCGAACGTGACGAGTTTTTCCAACGGTGACGCTGTCGAAGTCGGGATTATCAGCCGTGAAGGATTGCCTGAGGCCCTGCAGCTGCTTGGACCTGCGAGCGGCTTTACTCGCTGCTTTATACAGATTCCAGGCAGCGGCTTCCGCATGGACTTTAGAGCCTTCGAACAAATGTTTCAGCGAGAGGAAAGTCTTCGCGGGCTCGTCCTCCGCTATGCGCAGTACCAATGCAGGATGCTCGCTCAGCTCGCGGCCTGTAACCGGATCCACGAGGGAGAGGAACGGCTCGCCCGCTGGCTCCTGATGGCCCGCGACCGGCTCGACAGTAGAGATATTCCCCTGACGCAGGAGTTTCTAGCCAACATGATAGGCGCGCGGCGATCAACCGTGACCCTGATGGCGGGAATCCTGCAGCGCGGCGGCTTGATCCAATATCAAAGAGGCCATGTCCATATCCTTGATCCCGAGAGCCTCGAAGGCACCGCCTGTGAGTGCTACCCCATCACCCGAAAGCTCTTTCAGGAACTCTACAAATAACCCCCGGTCAGAGGTCACACCGCAGGTCCGTACAACCGGTTTACCCAATCTGCTTCCAAGTGTGTTCCGCCTGACAGACGCGAGATTCCAGGTCAGATAGGCTCCGCGCAGGGCTGATGCCGTCGCTCCTACGTTTGTGTCCAGGAAGAGCCGGTTAATTCCCTTGTTTGAACGGCGATCCCGCGTCCCGCTGATGAACTTCATGCGGTCATATCCAGCGCAGCATACAGGAAATCCGGGTATTGTGGGCGACCGCATCAAACCCTATGAGCCGCTGCACGCTCTAATTTGAGGCCGGGCCAAACAACATTCACGAGACGAAGGACCAGAGCCAATAATGCCTGCATTTTCAGAACCTTCCCGCATCCTGACCGGCGTACCTGGCCTCGACGACATTCTTTTAGGCGGCTTGCCTGTGGGTCATACGTACCTGGTGGAAGGGCAGGCCGGCGCCGGCAAGACCACCTTGGGCATGCAATTCATCCTCGAGGGTGTCCGGGCGGGGCAACCCTGCCTCTATGTCACGTTATCGGAATCGAGGGCGGAGTTGGAGGCCGCGGCTCAATCGCATGGCTGGTCGCTGGAGGGAGCAACCGTTGCCGAATTCGTGCCTGAAGAGGCCAGCCTTGCAGATGAGGAACGCTATACCGTGTTTCACCCTGGCGAGGTGGAGCTTGCCACGACCATCAAGAGACTTCTAGCCGAAATCGAGCGCGTAACGCCAGAGCGATTGGTGATCGATTCCCTTTCTGAGTTCCGGATGCTGGCCCAGGATCCAGTTCGTTATCGCAGGCAGCTCCTGGCCCTGAAGCAATTCTTCGCGGGCCGAAACACAACCGTGCTGCTGCTCGATGACCACTCCCCCGAAGTAAACGACCAGCAGGTGCTGAGCATTGTGCACGGCGTCATTCGCTTCAGCAGGGTTCAGCGTTCTTACGGGGTGGTGCGGCGTCAGCTTGAGATCGTGAAAATACGATCCTCGGCCTTTCGTGAGGGTTACCACGATTACACCATCGATCGCCGCGGCTTGGTCGTGTATCCGCGCCTGGTCGCTTCACAACATGGTAAAGATTTCCCTGAGGACCTTCTCTCCAGCAATCTGCAGGCGCTCGACGCAATGTTTGCCGGGGGCATTGAACGCGGCTCCAGCACGCTCATTCTTGGGCCGGCCGGGGTAGGCAAGTCTTCAATTGCTATGCAGTATGCCTTGGCGGCCGCTACTCGGGGAGAACGGGCGGTTGTTTTTTCCTTCGATGAGACCTTGCGCACCGCCAGAATGAGAGCAATCTCCCTTGGAATGCTGGTCGACCCGGAGATCAAAAAGCAGCATCTACGGATCGACCAGATGGACGCCGCTGAAATCTCGCCTGGTGCGTTCGCCTGGGAAGTAAGACGGGAGGTTGAAGACCGGAATACGCGCGTGGTGGTGATTGACAGCCTCAATGGCTTCCTGCGTTCCATGTCTGGAGAGGCCGATCTTGCTCTGCACCTGCACGAGCTGCTTTCCTTTTTAAATTTGAAAGGAGTAGTCACGTTTATTATTCTCACCCAGCAGGGGCTTATGGGTGAAAGACCCGATCCGATCGACGTAAGCTATTTGGCGGATACTTTACTGATCATGCGCTACTTCGAAGTAGCAGCTTCGGTTCGCCGCGCGATCTCGGTTTTGAAAAAGCGCAGCGGCGCGCATGAAAGCACGATCCGCGAACTGCGATTCAGTTCTCAAGGCATCGAGATTGGAGAACCTCTCGCAGGGTTCAAAGGGATATTGTCCGGCCTCCCGGATTCCATACAGGTGCCGGAAGCAGCGACCGGGGAGCCCTGAAATGACAGGAAGCAATGGATTGCAGGTTTTACTCGTTGCCCCCACCGGGCGAGACGCGCTATTGATCGAGGATGCGCTCAAATCGTCCGGCCTGCAAACTGAAGCATTGCAGGATGTCGCCCATGCGGCCGGGGTATTTCACGACAAAGATGTGGGCGCCCTATTGGTTGCGGAAGAGGCCCTGGGAAATACGGAAATTGCTCTTCTCGCCTCGGCTCTTCGTGAGCAACCTTCGTGGTCTGCTCTCCCGGTTTTGATTTTGACTATGGGAGGAAAGGAGACGATCCAGAGCAGGTTCTGGGAGCAGCGGCGGTTGCTGCTTGGCAACACAACGTTGCTCGAAAGACCCATCCGAGCTGCCACTCTGGTGAGTAGCGTTAAGAGCGCTCTGCAGGCCCGCAGCCGCCAGTACGAGCGCAAGCTCGCTGAAGCTGCTCTGCGGCAAAGCGACAAACTTGCCGCCGTAGGCCGCATGGCCTCCAGCATCGCTCATGAGATCAACAATCCGCTGGAAGCGGTAACCAATCTCTTGTATCTCCTCGACCGCACCCCACTGAACGGGGAACAGCGTGGGTATCTGGATACGGCGCGGCAGGAACTGGCCCGGGTCTCCGAGATTGCCGCACAAACGCTCACCTTCAATCGTCAACGTGACATTCGAGGGAAAGCATCCATCTCTGTGTTATTGGATTCCGTTCTGGTTCTTTACCAGGGCCGGCTCGCGGGTTCCGGGATCGTGATCGAGCGCCGCTATCAGAACACCGCGCCTTTCACCTGCTACCCCGGCGAGCTGCGCCAGGTGTTTGCCAACCTCATTGGCAATGCTTTCGATGCGACTCGCCATGGCGGCCGGATTGTCCTGCGCGAGCGGACCGCTGTCCACCCAAAGACCGGCCAACATGGCGTTCGAATTGCCCTGGCTGACACCGGCCATGGTATCCCCGCGGAGGTGAAGGGGAATTTGTTTCAAGCTTTCAAATCAACCAAAGGGAGCAATGGAACTGGACTGGGATTATGGATCAGCAAGGGAATCATCGAAAAGCACGGCGGCTCGATTCAGTTTCGCTCTTCGAGCAAGTCAGGCCGTAGTGGGACCGTGTTCTCGATTTTCATTCCCGTCAGCGAATAACTTTGGCGCAGTAATACGATCTCTCACGCCGCACTTGCATGTTGAATCGCAGGACTCTGTTTTTGTCTCCTCCATTCAGCACCGCCCAAGAGTGGTAAAAGAAATAAGTTCACAAGAATATCGATGATCGTCCCGGAAACGACGACGAGCCCGAAGCGTTGCGTGGGCGGGAAATTCGAAAGCGCGAAGATAGCGAAGCCCGTGGCGATCACGACGTCTGAGTACACGATGCCGCGCCATTGTTCCTTGCGGCCGGCCGTCCAGGCATCCCACCCCTTCTTGCCATCGCGCTGAGCGCGCCTCACGCCGAAAACCAGGTGAACCATGGAATCGATCGCCATCCCCATGCAGACATTCGTGGCGGGCGCCGAAATAATATCGATAGGAACATGCAACCAGCCGAGGCCGCCGAGCATACAAATGGGAATCAGACTTAAGCTGAAAATCATCGCGGCTGCGATGCGCAGATTGCGGGCAACCACCAGGGCCACCCCGGTGAAGAACAACATGAGCCAGCCCAGCCCCGTCACCAGGCTATGGGCGACCATTTTCGCCAATTGCCCTTGCAACTCATAGAAGCCCCCGACAAGATATGGCGTGAAGCCTTCCTTTTCGACAATCTTGCGTATGTCACTCACGACCTCGACGCGCGGCTTGGTTCTTTGTTGTTCGTCCATGCGCAGGTAAAAGGCGGCCAGGGTGCGGTCTTTGCTGACGAACGAACCGGCAACCTTATCATGCTTAGGCTCGTTCAGAATATTCACCAGGTGTTTCCAGCTGAGAAGCGGCGCAAATGGATGACGGTGCGCTTCCTCCATAAGCACCGGAAGAGACAGCACGGTGCCTACACCTTTATGGTCCTGGAGCGCGTCCTGCAGGTTCCACATTTTCTCGTACTCTTCTTTGGTGTCCAGCCTGTCGCCGCCTTTGGCCGCGACCACCAGGGTCAGCGGATTCGAGCCGCCATTGCGGTCCACGACAGCAAGCCCTTCGCGCGGTTGCTGGCCGCTCTTGAAGTACGAAAGAAGACTCGGGTCAGTGTTTAAGTGTGCAAGACCCACGCTCAAACCGGCGCTCAACAAAATAGCGGCCACGGCCGGCCCCACGAACTTACGTTCCCAGAAGCGGGATCCGCTTCCCTCGGCGACCGTCTTGGTTTCCTTGGGTTTAGCCCAATCCAGGAAGGCCGGATACATCAGGTAAGCGCACAGCAGCGCTACCACTGTTCCCACGGTGCCTCCCAGGCCAAGTTCGCGCAGCGGTTTTGCCCGCACCAGCAACAAGCTTCCGAAGCCAAGCGAAGCGCTGACCATAGACCAGAACGACGCGGGTAAGGTCATCCGCCAGGCCTTCGTCCCCAGACCGTTGGCGTCCTGCTTCTGCTCGCGGCCCAGTGTCTGCCAGTTGAAGGTCATGTACACGAGATGAGACAACGTGACAACAAAGATAATCGTGGTGAGGTTCGCGGTCAGAATACCGATCCTTTGCCCGAAGGCGGAATCGAGGAGCAACGTCACCAGAACGGCACTTGAACATGTCGCGAGGATCCCCACTGTGAGTTTCCACGATCGAAACAGTGCCCACATGGCCGCACCAAACAGGAGAAATGAAGTGAGACTGAAGGTTCGAAAATCGTGCTGCAGGTTCCGCCGTATCATTTCGGCGATGTACGGCGCGCCCGCCATCTGGATGCGGAAATCTTTCCCGTCGAATTTCTTTGTGATGGCTTCTATCCGTCTGATGAGCGCTTGCGTGTCGCGCCCGGACGCGAAGAGGATCACATTGCTGGAGCGCCCATTCTCGGCAATCAACAGCCGTCTCCAGAACGGACTCTTCTCTGCGTCTTCAAAGTTCTTCGGTCCGTCGGTCAGGCTTTGGACGCTGGTAACGGTTTCCACGGACTCGAGCTCCCGTGTGAGCTGTGCTAACCGTTCCAGGTAGTGCCCGGATGAGATACTTGGCGACGCCACATTAATGATCAATTGGCTGTTCGAAGGGAAGATCTTGTCAATCTTCGCGGTCGGTCGATATTCGGGATCCTTACGGGAGAAAAAGAAGTTTGCCTCTACTTGCGGTTTCAGGTCTACAAAGCCTGCCACCAAGCCAACCAGGAGGGCGGTCAATGCCAGTATCAGCCAATGGCGTCCTGGCATTAGCCCTTTCAGGGAACTCATCCGCGCGCGATTCAGACCCACCGCCACGTTGGATGAGAAAACCTGACACAATGACCGCTCTGCCGCCGTAACTTAGTACCGGCTGGTCAACAATTCCACATAAGACGCGGCAGGCTTAATGTTTCGGCAACTTATGCGCTGATGGTTCGGTAGCCATTACAGTGCGCAACATCCCACGATTCTGCACCAGAATGGACTCGACTTCGTCTCCACGATCTCCCGCGTCTACCAGGATCAGTAAGCCATCCGTCCCCATCCTGTCCTCGAGCAGCTGAATGGTATCGTTTGCAACCCCTCCGGCGGCCAGGGTGTCGGCCAGATCCACTTCCGTGAAAGCCGGCTTTTCCTTGCATGCCGCCTCCAGGTCCTCCCTGGTGGAGAGACCCGGCCCATGGCTATGGAGATCGTGCTCGGCACTGTGCCTTAGCCTCCAAAAAATGCTGTGTTTGCCTTCCAGATCGGGCGGCGTGCGATGCTCCTCCGGAGCCCTGCTCTGCGTCACCTTGCGTTTGTCTGGCAGAGCGACGGCAACTTCACCCGCGTGAAAGTGAGCTAACGTGAGATCGGCAACCGCATCACAGGCCGACACCTCGTCGAAAAACACTGCCGCCACCAGGCGGCCAGGCTTACTTCCAAGAGTCCGTTGCTCACTCGTCCACATCATCGTTCACGCTCCAACCGCAGTCGCCCTCGGCGGCTGTGTTCGTCTGACATCTCTTGATAATTCGATGCCTGTCATGCAGCCGGGATGTCCAGTATTGGCAGCTAAACCCTTGCCTAAGCAAACTCCCACTTGGGGAACAGGGATATGATTCTGACAAGTGACTGAAACCCGAACATACGCCGGGATGAGGCTTCGGAAGAATTTTCTCCGATCATTCGTTCCAGGGCTCGTCATCGGTCTGGCGCTTCTCTGGTCGCTCGCCGCGCTGCTCCTTCTGACGGCCCGGTGGGTCGATCCCCCGACCACCGCTGTGCAAGTCGAGCGTCGCTTGCAGGCCTTGGTTAACCAGGCGCCGTATCGTAAGCGCTACAAATTTATTCCGCTCAGTCAAATCTCGCCCAATCTCCAGCACGCTGTCATCGCCGCGGAAGACGGGCGCTTCTACCAGCACCATGGGTTCGATTGGCATCAGATGGAAATAGCTGCCGACGAAGATTGGGAAGGCGGTCGTTCGCGCGGAGCCTCCACGATTACACAGCAACTCGTAAAGAACCTGTTTTTCGGAACAGGCCGCTCGATCCTCCGCAAGGGTGCAGAGGCCACGCTGGTGCCGGTGGCCGAATTCGTACTGGGCAAGCAGCGCATTCTGGAGATCTACCTCAATGTGATTGAATGGGGACCCGGCATTTATGGTGCGGACGCCGCCGGTCGTTCGTACGACGGAACCGCGGCACGCAATCTCAGCCGGGACCAGGCGGCACGGCTCGCCGCGATTCTACCGGCTCCCCTGAAGCGACGGCCCGCGCGCATGAATCAATACAGTGCGCTCATCCTGCTGCGGATGCGCCAAATGGGTTGGTAATCGGCCCCACCGCAACTCAGATAGTTACCAATAGGATTAGGTCCTCATCGCGCAGTGGGGCGCCATCTTTCATAGACAACGTTGGACAGCTTCCTAGAACAAAACCTTCAGTGCGAATGCGAGCTGCCGCATATTCACGTTGGGGTCGAGTCCGATGATCTGGCCGACAGTTCCAGAGCCGACCGCGCAGTCGATACAAGGACCGTTGGTCTGATTTCCTTCGGTTGGAGTTCCCAGCGCAGGATGATTGAAGACGTTGAAAGCCTGGAAATCAAACTGGCCCTTCACTCGTTCGGTGATGGGGAAGTTCTTGAACAGGGTCGCATCTGCCATGAACTCACGTGGTCCGACGAACGAGTTGCGGCCGATGTTGCCGAATTGGCCAAACGCCGGTCTGGTGAATGGCCCGGAGGTCGAGCCGTTGTTGGTCAGAGGCACAACCGGAGTAAAGTACGTGACCGAGTGCGTGGCGGTGTTGAACGAACTTGCAGAGAGGGGGAAGTTGTTAGCCGAGCCGTTGGGGCGGCAGAGGACGCCATCGCTGGAATTGTTGTCCACGTCTTGATCGGAGCTGCACCGGCATAGGTTGGGGTGAAGGGAAGACCACTCATCCATGACCCGTTGCCGCTGATCTCCCAGCCGCCAATTGCATAGTTAATGAGCCGTTTGTTGCTATTCAGGAATTTCTGATTCTTACCAAAGGGAAGATCATAGACTCCGTAGATGTTGAATACATTGGTACGGTTCAGGTCGTTGCGGGAGTAGGTCGAACTCGGAGACCAAACGAAGTAGGTTGCCGAATTATTCATAGCTTTCGACCAGGTGTAGTTAGCATTGATTGTCAGACCGTTATTGAAGCGCTGTGTCAGTTTGGTCTGCAATGCGTTGTAGTTCGCATGTGCCGACGGCGCTCCGCTGGTAAGAGTGGTGTTGCAGCAGATTACGCCGTCGTTGTCGAACCTGTTGAAGTAGGGCAGACGAGCATCCTGATTAGCCAACTGTGCAGGAGTCGTGGGAACGATCGCCTGGTTTAGGTTGTACCCAAATGTGCTGCCAGGGTAGGTCTTCTCCGCAAGGTTGCCGACGTAGGCGATCTCAGCGGTGATCTGTGGGGTAAACTGCTGCTGCAAGCTCACGTTCCACTGGTCCACCCTGGGGAGCTGAATGGTCAGAGGACGAATCGTGGGATAGGCGAAGCCGTTCTGCATGGGGATAAGACCATTGGCAGGAACGACGGGAGGAGCAGCCAGGGACGGGCCGCTTGCCAGGGTGAAGACCGAACCACCGACTGCGCTTACGGGCGTCAAGCTTTGGGTTTGGTAGACCGGCGTGTTCTCTGTCAACGAGGTACCGAACAGAGTACCTAGAAGCCCTCTGAGTCGTACATGATTGCAGCTCCGGCACGCAGCACCGTCTGGGGCTTCACTTGATACGCAACCCCTACGCGAGGAGAGAAGTTTTTGTAATTCATCTTCTCGCCGCCGTTTGAGGAAATGCCGCCGACTCCAGCAACCTGCACAAAGCCTGTGGTCAGGTTGGTGAGGCCGCCGTTGCCCGCGCCTATTAGCGTCTCTGGGAAGGTCAACTCCCAGTAGACCGTAAGTCAACGTGAGCTTCGGCGTAGTTCGCCAGGTGTCCTGACCGTAGTAGGCCATGCGCTTCTGCTGGCTTTGTGCACTGTCGTTGTAGACGACGAAGCGCTGGAAGTTGCTGACATACCCGAGCAGGGCAGTGCCCAGATCGAGACCGCCGTTGCCTGTGCAATCTGTGCGTGGCTTGGCTAAGTTCAGCACGCCGGTACGGTTGGTATCGCTCGCACTGCGGAGCTGGTCTGCGAAGCGGAGATCACCGCCGAAGCGGATGGTATGGTTTCCCCTGGTAAGGGTCCAGTTGTTGGTGAACTGATACTCCTTCTCGCTCTGGTTGAGGGGGCAGTTACAGATCTGGGTGCCGTTGTAGGCGATGTTGGCGCCCAGGTTGGACAGACCGCTGTTGGTAAACAGATAGTCCGGGTTACCGGAGGTGTCGGCCGTGCCAAGGTTGAGGCCCGGAATGCCCAAAGCGGATGCGGGTTCGGTGCCGATATCATTCTTGTTCTGCTTCACCTGATACTTGAGCAGACCGAAGCGGAAGTCAGTCGCCAGGTTGGAGCTTACTGCGAGATCAAACCCAGCCGAAATGTTCTGATCCTGCGACCAGTCGGTTCCGGCGAAGTCCGCGCCGTCGAGACCAACGCCACCCGCCAGGCCGAAGACGTTAGCACCGCTAAGCGTGTAGCGAGCGTAGGAGTAGCGAGCAAAGGTGTGCATTCTGGCGGTTGTCTGGTCGTCCAGACGAATGTCAGCCTGGTTGGCGTTCTCTTAACGAAAGCCGAAGCAGAGTAGATGTTGGTGACGCCCGCACCCGGAAATTCGGAGCCGGCAACTGCGAGAGCAGTGCAACTGCTTGGGGCGAAAGATTGCCCGCGGGAATGATGTTGTTTGGATACGCAGCCTTGGTGATGGGGTCGTATATCTGACGTGCGCCGCCGGCAAGATACTGGCTCAGATTGCAAGTGCCGGAGCCCGGAGTGAGGCAGGTGCTGCGTACCAGGTTGGTGGGGACGTTCAGCAGGAAGCTCTCGCCGCTCCTCTGCCGGGTGCCCTGATAGTCTGCAAAGAAGAAGGCTCGGTCTTTAATGATAGGGCCGCCGACCGAGCCACCGAATCGGCCATACAGGTTGCTGGGTAGGTACTTGCCGGTCAACGGATCTGCCTGAAACTGGGTAAACGGATTGCGTGCCTGCTGAGCGTCGGAGTAGCGATCGAAGAAGATATCGCCATGGACGCTGTTGCTTCCAGACCGTGTCTCGGCCGTGATGATACCGCCCGTGGCCCCTCCGAACTCGGCGTTGTAGTTCTGGGTAAGCACCTGCATGCCACCCACCGAGTCGAGCGTTGGGTTGATGACGATGATGCCCAACACAGGATCGCGGTCGTCGGTTCCATCCAGTATCCAGCTCTGGGTTCCAAAGTTTTCGCCGTTGATCGAGAAGCTGGCCGAGCCTTGCGGATTTTGCGAAGCGCTGTTGCTGAAGTTCGCCTTGGTGGTACCGGGCGTTAGCACCTGTTCCTGCATAAAGTTACCGGTCAGGTTCGGCAGGTTCGCCAGGGTCTGTTGGTCGATGCGGTCTGACACCTGCACGGCTCGGTTTGGAGCGCCACGGGCGCGGACGAGACCACAACCTGCTGCGTGCTGCTGGCGATTGCCAAGCTCTCATCGACCTTCGGGGCGCCGTTGGCGACGACCTCAACGCCATCGGTCTCTGCGGTGGCAAAGCCGCCTGCCGTGACTTTGACCATGTACTTGTCGGGAACGAGGCGGACGAATCGGTAGTTGCCGCTGCCGTTGGTCTGGACGGTCTCGCCGATTTGCTTATCGACATCAGTAACGGTAACGGTAGCATTTGGGATCGCGGCTCCGGAGGCATCGGTGACAGTGCCAAAGATGGAGCCGAAGACTGCCTGCGCAAATAATTGCGGGGTCTGCGCACACAGGCTGAAGATTAGGGAAAACGCGTAAAGCCAACTGCGCCTTTGAGTCATAGTTCGGTCCTCCAAAATGAATCTGCGCGTGTGTCTATCTTCTTTTTTTTCAAGCGCTTGGTCTGAAGGATGGATCGGTGGGGAGGGAGCGACGTCCTGGGTTATCTTCCCTCGTCCGGCTCAATCCGGCCCTCAGGGGCCAAGGTTTCATCGGTACTGCGAGTTCAGAATTTTGAACGATTTTTTAGAGAAGCTAGTGCAAAAACCTCGTGAAGCCTCCGCTGGGCAAGCTACCCAGCATGCTTAAATAACTGACTGACTATGCGTAGATTCGGGTGCGTTACATGGCGGTGGCTTGAATGCCACCATTTTTGTTGCGATTTGTTTTCCCACAACTTGATAGACGTGGCATCTGCCGGGTTGGTTTCTCTTGACATGCCCGCGGGAGGCATTAGGCAGCAAATGGCGTTTGGTGCATCCTCCTCTTGACTCTGCTGTCTTGCATTGCGTGGTACTCGGCCAGCAGCAATGGCCAAAACTTCGTCTTCGCATCCAGCGTGTCATAGAAGCTATTCATGCAGCCACATCTGGCAGCTATGCCGAAGTGGAAATCCCGTCTTAGTAAGAGCCCTGCCTTGGTCATCTCGCGTGCCCGGTCGTCTCTTCGTTTACGCCTACATCGGCTGCTCGATCGCCGAGGCAATGGTGCGATATGGCAAACCGGCCCGCCTGGGCCCGATGACGTTCAGCCCGGAACGGGCCGGGGTTCTGTTGGAGGTGCTGTCTCAGTTTTCAGGCGTGCCTTAGCCCCAGCAAAGCCTCGGATACGAATACCGAACTTTGCAGACGACGCCCTTCCGTGGGTGTAGCATGGACAACGAAGCTTCATGTCCTCCCTGAGAAGGAGCCGAGATGAACCGACGCAAATTCCTGAAAAACGCCACAATCGGAACCCTCGCGGAGGTGGGCTTGGCCGGTCTGAGCGCGAACGCATCGAACACAAATCGGCTAGCGGACTCAACCCAGAACACAAAACCCCGCTGGGAAGACGGACTCGGGCGGCCTGTTCATATCGCGAGCATCGGCTACAAGGGCCATGTTCCGCTCGAAAAAATAGCGAGCCTGGTGGACGAACAAGGCGCGCGCGGCACGGACATCATCCTGTTGCCGGAAACCTGTCGTGGGCAGGACCAATCCAGCGAAGAAACCCTCCATGGCCCGACGGTCACCGCACTGAGCGCATTGGCCAAAAAACACAAGACCTACATCGCCTGCCCGATCGACAGAAAAGACGGCACCCGAAGGCTAAATACCGTGGTCCTTCTCGATCGCTCCGGGCAGGTGGCATGTCTCTATGACAAGGTCTTCCCCTACTGGTCGGAATTTGACCTGCAGCCGGCGGTGGCTCCTGGCGACGCGGTTCACGTGCACGAGGCAGATTTTGGCCGCCTCGGCTTCGCGACCTGCTTTGACGTCAACTTCCCCGAAGTATGGAAAGAGCTTTCCGACCAAGGGACAGAACTGGTGGTATGGCCCAGTGCGTACTCCGCCGGCCTGTCGCTCCAGGCCCACGCGATCAATCACCATTACTACATCGTGACCTCCTCACAAACTCCAGACTGCATCGTGTATGACATCACGGGAGAGCGAATCCTCTATGAAGCCGCGCCGGATATCAACGTAAGCCGGGTGACTCTGGATCTGGATCGTGTCCTCTTCCATGAAAACTTCAATCTTGACAAGCGAGACAAACTGCTAAGCGAACATGCTCAACAGATCGCCCAAGAACAATGGTTACACTTAGAGCAGTGGTTCGTCCTGAGGGCGAAAGTCCCAGGCGTGAGTGCCCGGGAGTTGGCTCGCACGTATGGCTTGGAAGAATTGAGGCACTATCTGGATCGGAGCAGGGTTGCAATTGACCAACGCCGCGGCTGGAAATTCGAGGAAGCTGCTGCTTCGGAGGCCGCTAATCTGAACGTGCCGCACTTCACCCCTCGCTAGTGGAGCCGACAAACGGACATTCAGTCCAATGCAATTCTTGATGTCTTGGCACGGACAGAGCCCAATACAACGGCAGTTCGTCCGGGCGCGCTCTCCCCAACCCATTCAGCCAGTTGCATCCTCTAAAAGACTATTTGGACGGCTTTGGTGTCACCTGACACCTCTGACAGGTATATCGACCAGTCTGCCGTGAACGCGGAGTAGGTGCGTCGGCACGGGTCGAACACCGGAATATTGTGGGCGCACAATAGGAGGTACATATGGTTAACCGTCGGGAGTTTCTTATCGGTTCAGCGGCAGCAGTCAGTGCGGCCACAGCGTGGGGGCAGCCCACAGATCGGGCCAAACTAGGTCGCATCGCAGTGATGAGCTACAGTTTTGATTCTATGGTCAAGTGGGGCGCGCATGCGGACGATCCGGGTCGTACCATCGACATCCTGGATTTTCCCGCCTTAATCGCCCAACGCTACGGTGTTCATCATGTAGAAATCCAGCACACTCACTTTCATTCGACCGAGCCCAGCTACCTGGAGGAGTTCCGAAATCGGCTGAAGGAAGCCCAATCGCAGATGACTCAACTCGTCCTGGAACTCGGCGAGCTGAACATTTCGTCTCCGGATCCGGTGCTCCGGGTGGAAACGATTGACTTGACGAAACGGTGGATCGACCATGCGGTGACCCTCGGCTGTCCCCGGGTGATGGTGAACCAGGGCACGCTTGCGCCCGAGGTGCGTCAGACTGCAATCGACACCTTGAAGAGGATTAACGCTTACGCCAAAACCAAGAATGTCTGGGTGACCATCGAAAACCGCGACGATCCACCGGGAGAAGGAGGACGTGCGGTCGCAGGCGCAGCGCCGGCAGATTGGCGCGACGAGTATGAACTGATCAAGGCCACCGGAATTTGGGCCAATCCCGACCCCGGTGGATTCCCCGACGACGAGGCGCGGTGGGCGGGATTGCGCGCGCTCTATCCGTTGTCGTCCGGCAGCAGCCATTTACAATACAACCCGAAACGGTGGAACGAGGCCAAGGTGATCCAGATTTCGAAGGACGTCGGATACAAAGGGCTGTTTTCGATCGAAGCCGTACCTGAAGCTAATGGCGGCGATCCCTACAAGGCGGTGCAAAGCATTCTGGACGAGTATCTCCGGGACATTTAGCCTGAAGTGTCCGCGTGACAGCCGTGCCGCCTTCGTTGAGACCAAATGCGGCGACATCATGATCTTCGCTCAATTCGCCTGTCTCAACCCAGGGGTCCACTTCACGATACCTATTGCTGCCATTTCATCTGAATAGATATCGAGTCGCCGTCAATCTCCGCAGGTGCGGCTTCGCGTTGCTTGCCGGCGTCAGGCCGCAAGCGAATTTCGTCATGACGCCAGCCGCCTCCATCTCTTCGCCGAGAGCTTGCATGTCGCGGAGCATGGCTTCATCTTCGACGGACGGTTCGTAGTTGTCGCTAAGTTTAATCGTAACCAGATATTGCGTATTGTCTTCTCCTGCACTGGGCTTCAGTTTGGCGGGCTAGCTCGCTGTCCGGCCTTCACTGTGACGACGAACGGCCGGACCGGATTTCGACAAGCCATCCGGAAAATTTTAGTTGTTGCCCCACTTCAGATTTCCGCCCCCACCACAGTTGGCCTGTTCTGCCTGCGATGCCCCTCCTAAATCTAACCTGCCCGGCACGCGAATCGATAATGAGAGTCGGCTAGTGTCGCAGAATCCCTGAGATGCTCTTAAAGCGTCAGAATGACCGGACGCTACGGCGTTTATCGGGACTAATCCTTTGGAACTGACTCTCCTAACTGACGAGTTAATTTCTTGCCATGGTAAGCTCTACGATCTGCGTGAGCGTCTTGCGAGAAGCACCATCCCTGGACTGGAGGGCGAGTCCGTGAAGAACGGTGGTGTAGTACGCGGCCAAAGCAGCGACAGGTGCTGTTTTCGGGACGTCCCCATCTTGTTGTCCTTGTTTTAGGCGATTAAGGATGGCTTGGGATATCTGGCGACGTATGAATAACAGATGATCCTGTACCGCTTTGTTCTCCACGGCGCAATTGGTGGCTCCCAGAATCAGTAAGCAGCCTCCAGGTGCATCGGGCGCTGAAAATGCATCCACGGCAGCCTGCAACATGGCATGTATGGCTTCGCGAGCATTTACTCCCTTTGCAAGACCATCCGTCGTGCTGAAGCCTGCGGTCTGACGATAGAGATCGACGGCATCGCGGAACAACTGCTCTTTGCTTCCAAACGCCGCATAGAGGCTCGCTTGCGTAATCCGCAACTCGGCACGCAGATCCGCCATCGAGATCGCATCGTAACCGCGCGACCAGAAGAGGCGCATCGCTTTCCCTAACGCCTGATCTCGATCGAACTCACGTGGTCTGCCACGATCACGTCTGGGGTTGCCTGCGCTATTTGTAGATCGATTGATCTTTATATTTGCATTTTCGCGCTTCGCCATGTATGTATTTATAGACCAGTTGATCTTTAAATGGAAGAGCTGGCCTGTTCCTCACCTCAAATCAGGGAGTACTTCATGAGCCTCAGCGACCCTAGTACCGGTTCGATATCTTTTCCCTCAACCTTCGAAACCCGCAAAATCGAAACAAACGGTGCGACAATCCACACGCGTGTGGGCGGTCAAGGACCGGCAGTGATACTACTTCACGGCTTTGGTACAACCGGAGATATGTGGGTTCCGCTGGCCTCGGTACTTGCAGCAGACCATACTGTCATCGTGCCTGACTTGCGCGGACTTGGATTGTCTTCCAAGCCGTCGGGAGGATACGACAAAAAGACGCAAAGCCACGATGTGGCAGGCGTGATGGATGCACTTGGCGTGTCTTGCGCCGATTTTGTAACCCATGACATCGGAAATATGGTTGGTTATGTTTTCGCCGTAGGATTCCCTGATCGGGTGACCCACTTCGCGCCCATCGACGCACCTCTTCCCGGAGTCGGGCCTTGGGAGCAGATCGTTCAAGACCCCCGCATGTGGCAGTTTGGCTTCGGCGGCCCCGACATGGAGCGCCTTGTCGCTGGCCGTGAACGCATCTATCTCGACCGCTTCTGGAATGAATTCTCCCTCCACCCCGAGCGATTCGATGAAGCGAAGCGCCAGCACTACGCGGCGCTCTACGCGATGCCCGGCGCGATTCGCGCGGGCTTCGCACAATTCGCTGCCTTCGGACAGGACGCACTCGACAGCAAGACGTATCTTGCCAAGGGCAAGCTCACTATGCCCGTGCTCGCTATTGGAGGCGAAGCTGCGTTCGGTCCGATGATGGCGACTGTGATGCGCGTTACTGCCACCAACGTGCAGGAGGCAATCGTTCCAGACTCAGGACATTGGATTATGGAGGAGAACCCAGTAGGAACCACGAAACTCGTTATGGACTTCTTGCAATCATGAAAGGCTGCTGTCGTTATTCCATTTGCAACATCGGTTGGCGAACTTCTCGTTACTGCCCGCGCTTCGAGCGGCGGATTGGTAACGGGAGTCGGCATGTATCGCGGAATCTCCGAGATGCTCTTAAAGCGTCAGAATGACCCGACGCTAGGGCGTTTCCCACGACTTATTGCCAATGGACGCCAAACCAGTTTTTCGCGGAAGCGTGTGACCTACTTCGGGAGCACCACACCTGCTGACCAAGGTGGCACGATACCGTTCACGCGGGCGTAGGCGATCAGTTGGCCCATGTGTTCGTTATCGTGACAGATGATCCGTAGGTACATCCCGTCTACGTTCACGGTTTCGCCAGCAGGATCTTTCACTTTGTGCTGTAGATCGCCAGGCTTCAGTTGGGCTCGCGCTGTCTTCACCGCCTCAAGAGAGCGCCGCAGGTACGACACCACCTCCGGCTTGGACACGATCTTTTTCTCCACATCGCTGGACTCAAGTTCGGGTGGCATCTTCGGCCCGGTTACGCTGAGCAGGTAGTAGTTCGCTTGGGTGATGTGCATGATTACTTCGCTCACCGAGCGCACTCCGGGCTCCGGACGCCAACCGTACTTGTCGGCCGGGATCGCCTCTGCGATCGAGACTAGCAGGCGTGAAACATACCGCCATTCGCCGTCGTAGCCTTGCCATATACCCTCGTTGGCAGCCGCCTCGGCAGGGCTTTGTGCGTGTAGCGTGTAGGCACCTAGAAGAAGAACAACGAAAAACAATCTCCGAACCATGCTCCACTTTAGCAGGCTATTCGACGCGAGATTGACGTTGGCGGACCAGACTTGGCGCGAAGCCTAACCCAGGCCGGTCTTATCGATGAGTATCGACTTACCTTCGCCCCGTCGTGCTTGGTAGCGGCAAGCCATTCTTTGCCGGCGCCCGGCCACCGCTCCACCTTGTGGCCAGCGATCTAATCGTCGAGGACGTGATTAGGTTGACGTACGTTCCTGCTTAATCGTGGGACTCGCCCGACGGACTGCGCCGACGCGTCAGGTCCACTTCGGGTCGTGAGCGGAAATCCAAACTGAGACACTACCCGCTGCTGACCATCAACAAGAGGCGAAAGGCCGTCGCCCGATGAGGGGGGCGCCAAGGATCAGTACCGCGAGTCGGCATCTCGTCAGTCATCCGATCCGACGAGATGCGCGTATACCGGGAACTCGGCGTGATTGCTGAACAGCCACCTGCCTGGAGTCCACTTTTCGGCTAAGTAGGTCGCTTCCCATTGTCAATGAGCGCATTGGCGATTTGGCACTCCTTCAGAGCGGGTGCATCGAATGCAATTGGGGTGTGGCGTGTCATGGATGTCATAGGTGTGAAGTTTCGTCCATCCAGCACTGGCCGTCGCCAGTATGTAAAGCCTTAGTAGAATGACAGCCATGAGCAGCGTAGCCGTGAATTCCATTCGTGGATTTGTGCAGCTTTTGGTCTTTCTGGGCGTTGCGCTCTTTGCGCCGGCGTGGACGATCCGTTACTGGCAGGCCTGGGTCTACCTGGCAGTATTTGCCGGAGCGTCAGCGTTGATTACAGCGTATCTTTGGAAGCATGATCCGAATCTCCTGGAACGCCGCTTAAACGCTGGCGCCACAGCCGAAAAGGAAAAGAGTCAAAAACGGATACAGATTCTCGCTTCCATCGCTTTTCTTGGGGAAATGATTTTGCCTTCCATCGACCATCGCTTTGCATGGTCGCATATTCCCTTTGTGTTCACGATCGCTGGAGACCTACTCGTTTTGCTCGGGTTCTTCACGGTCTTCCTCGTCTTCAAGGAGAACACCTTCACCTCAGCGACAATTGAGGTAGACCCCGGTCAGCGGGTGGTTTCGACAGGGCCATATGCAATTCTTCGTCATCCGATGTATGTAGGGGTCCTTATTATGCTCTTCGGTACGCCCATTGCGCTCGGATCCTGGTGGGGAATCCTGATGCTTGTTCCTATGGTTTTTGTCGTCGTCTTACGGATTCTCGATGAAGAGAAGTTTCTTCGCCTCCGTCTGCCCGGATACACGGATTACTGTCGGAGGGTGAAGTTTCGCCTGGCACCATTGATCTGGTAGACACGCTGGGATCCTGGCTAGCGGAACAGGCCAAGTTGTTGCCGTATTTAGGGGCACTCATATCAGTAGCAGGCGCGGATACAGTTGTTTAGTGAACGCTCCATCTTTCCCTCTTCCTTTGAAACTCGCTGCTGGCTGCATGGGCTTGTCACTCGTCCCTCTCAATCGGCGGCACGGTCGGCAGACCGTTCGCGAGCCATGCCTTGAATCCACCGACCACGTCCGTCGCGCGCCAAAGTCCGAGATCCTGCAGAGTCGCGGCGGCCAGGCTCGAGGCGTACCCTTCGGAACAGAAGACGATCACCTGCAGGTCATGACCGGTCGCGAGCGGCAGCCGCGCGTCTGAGGCCGGATCGAAGCGCCACTCGAGCACGTTACGCTCAACCACCAGCGCGCCCGCAATGCTGCCCTCGAGCGCTCGCTGGGCCGCGGGACGAATATCGACGAGCACAACCCCGTCCGTAGCCACTGCTTCATAGGCGTCGTGTGGGGATAGCCGCTGCAGCCGGGCACGCGCCGCCGCCAGCACCTCTTCGACGCCCTGGATGCCGGGCCGATCTGCGGACTTCCCCGTCTGCGCGCCCCAGTCCTGGTCAACCATCTCGGCCTGCGGGTCCGCGCCATCACGCGAAATCAGCCGGCTGCCATCGAGCTCGTACTCGTTCATTTCGGTAAGCGGGGGCGAGTACGCGTGAATGCTGATGGCCGGCGCGCGCGAGACATTCCGGACGTCGTGCGTGTACCCGGGACCGAATGCGCGGGATCTTCCCGCGTGCACGACGCGGGCTCGCTCACCAGGACGTTGCTCCTCGAGCAGCCCGGTCGCCACGACAAACGCGCCCGACGACGCGCCGTGGTCGTGGAAGCCGGTGGACTGCCCTGGCAGCCAGCTGATCACCCACACGTCATAGTCCGGCCCGTGATACAGCCGCTCATACCAGCGGCGATCGGCGCGCAGCCGTACCCGTCCCATCCATTCATCGGACCGTGATGCGAACACCTCGACGATATCGGCGAGTTCCCCGGGCGCTCGCGAGCCCGTATCGGTAACGGACGTCGGTGCTTCCGGCGTGGCGCTGGCCTTGCCCGCGAGTCGTGTATCTGGTGCCATGGCGAATCTCCTGTCTGATTAAGAAAAACAGCCCCCGGAACAGCGCCTTGATGACGGCCTGGGCCGATCGCCTGGGCCGGCGATCGGGAACTATTCGAAGTGTGAAAGGGTGAGCTCCGCGAGGCTGTTTCTGTTGCCTACGGCGAAAAGGAGCGCGGAAACCTATTTACAGGTGCAGCGACAACAGGCCTGCGCGGGTGCGCAGATCAGAGAACCAAAGGCAAAGGCCGATTGGGCGGGGCCGGAAGTCATAAAGGGAGGCTAGCACGTCGTATCGATGATTTTCAACCGAGCGGCAGCCCGAATCGGGGTGTCAGCCGCAAATTAGTAATATTGCACGGCAACTGGCGCTATCGGCGTTGACGCCGGTTCCCGGCGGGTTGCCAATACTGGCCGCCCCCCGCGCTTCGATATCTGAGAGACTTCATGCATGGAACCAGTAAGAAAGCCGGCGCGATTTCTGCTGACCGCTATTTGTCTGCTGCTGTCTATCATCTGCGCCCACGCGCAGGAGACGATCGTTGCGATCCGTCACGCCGAGAAGCCCCCCACGAGCCTTGGGCAGCTTACCTGCAAGGGCCTGAACCGCGCGCTGGCGCTACCCAAGGTGCTCATTTCACGCTACGGCAAGCCAGACCGGATTTATGCGCCCGATCCCGGTACGCGGATCGGGCAACTGGGTAATTTGAGCTATTCCTATGTGAGGCCGCTGATGACGATTGAGCCGATAGCTATCCAGCTGGAGATGCCGGTGAACGCGTTGATCGGCTTCAAGAATGTCGGCCAGCTGAGAAAAGAGCTGCTGGCCTCAGAAAACGCGAATTCCGTAATCTATCTGGCCTGGGAGCACGCGTATCTGAATCAATTTGCGAAGCGCCTGCTAAAGGCTTATGGGAAGGATCCATCGCTTGTTCCTGACTGGCCGAATGATGAGTATGACCGGATTTACGTGTTCCGGATCAAGGACTTAGACGGCAAGAAAGATTTGACGTTTAGCGTCGAACAGCAGGGGCTGACCGACTCGCTGAGCGACAAGTGCCCGGGCCAGTAGAGCGGGCGTTCACGATCGGCTTACCTGGTCGACCTGCTCTTCCAGCAGTTGAGGGAAATCGAACTCGGCAACCCTACCGGCAAAGCGCACGAGTGGTTCCGGGACATCCATGCGTCGAAGCATTATCTCAATCAAGTGCGGACGGGACGTGTCGCTGGCCGCCTCAAACGCAAGCTCCAGCTCAGCGTGGTTTCGCACGCAGTGCGTAACCGTCCGCTCCTTTGCGTCCACAACTGCGGGGAAGCGACCACCCGATCGATTTCCAGACGAGCGTTCGCGGGCTCTATCCGAGCCTGCGCGACCGTGAACTCGCGAAAACAGTTCAGCATATTGGTATAGTTGCCATCCGCCATGGTGTGGTGAAGCAGGGTGCCCTCCTTCATCGCCCCAAGGGGTGGAGTACCTGTGATACAGACAATCGGAACCCGTTCCGCGTATGCTCCCGCTACCCCTGCCAGAGCGGAGAGTTCCCCAGGTCCGTAGGTCGTGGCCAACGCGGAGATGCCGGAAAGCCGCGAGTTTCCATCCGCGGCATAGGATGCATTCAGTTCGTTGCAACACCCGACAAAATCGATAGAGCCGCTTTTGATCGTTTGTTCCAAAAACCAGAGGTTAAAGTCTCCTGGAACTCCAAACAGGTAGCGCACACCCATCTCGGAAAGCCGCGCGAGAAGATACTGCCCAATGGTAATTGACATAGTTGCAAAGAGGCCCTTTGTTTTAGATTTGCCGCGCTCAAGCTGCGGAGTGGAGATGAGGTTCTAGAGCGATGCTGCGGTGATCTTCGCATCGCTGACTGTGAGCCTTGGGGTGGACAGAATTGCGGCTAAGCCGGCAAGGGTCGCGGCCATGACGTAATATGCCGGACCAGAGCGATTGAGATGCGCGAGCCACGAAACCAACAGCGGGGTTACTCCCCCAAACAATGCGTAGGCCAGGTTATAGGAGAACGAAACCCCGCTGAAGCGTATCGACGCGGGAAAGGCACGCACCATCGCGATCGGTGTCAGGACAGATCCACCGGCACCCAACCCGGCAAGTACGTAGATCGGCAGCAGCGCCGACGGGCTCGTTGCTGCTCCACGATAGAGCTCATACGAAGAGGCAATCAGAAACAGCAGCACCGGTACGGCAACGCGGCGGATACCGTATCGATCGGTAGCTGCGCCGATCACGACGACCGAGATACAGAGGGCCGCGGTGGCGGCCACACTGGCACTTTGCACGGTTGCCGGCGGAAGGCCAAATAACTTTGGCATGAGGGCAGGCGTGAGCAGGATCACAACCACGATCGCCGCGGTAAGCATCCAGGTATTCACAATAGAAGTGGCGACGGCGCGGCCGTAGCTTCGCAACACCGTTCCCAGCGGCAATCCGCGGGAGAGTGCTGCCTGGGTCCGCATCGCCTCGAACACCGGCGTCTCTTGCAACCAGCGGCGCAGCCACATCACAATCAAACCGAACAGGCCGCCGGTTACGAATGCAATTCTCCACGCGCCCGCCAACATTTGCGCCTGGCTAAAGAAGTGGTTGAGCGTGGCCGCCGTCAACGAACCCAGCAGAATCCCGAGGGTCAATCCGCCAGTGAGCAGGCCGATGGCAAAGCCTACTCTCTTATGGCTGGCATGCTCTGCAACGAAGACCCAGGCTCCCGGCGCCTCTCCACCGATGGCCGCCCCTTGCAGCAGTCGCATCAACAACAGAAGCAAAGGTGCGGCCACCCCGATCGATTGGTACGTTGGCAGCAGCCCCATCAGAAGAGTGGGAATTGCCATGAGCAAAACGCTGAAGGTGAACATGCGCTTGCGGCCATGAGTGTCGCCAAAATGTGCGATCACGATGCCGCCAAGGGGTCTCGCCAGATAGCCGGCTGCGAAGATGCCAAAGGTCTGAGCCTGGCGAACCCAATCGGGAAGGCTTGCGGCAAAGAACAGCTTTCCAATCACAGAGGTAAAGAACACAAAAATGACGAAATCGTAAAACTCCAGTGCTCCTCCGGCCGATGCCAGGGCTAGGGTGCGAATCTCCGAGCTCGATAATTCCGGCGATGTTTGAACGGTCATGGTCGCATGAGTCCATTAGGCGGTGGATTCGAGGCTCTGCCCTGATACCAACAACCCTTCGATGCCCCATTTATTCCCATCGCATCAGATTTTCTCGTCGCGGTCAGCCCAACGTCCGCATCCAGTCGGCGATGGCCCGCCCGATCTCGTCGGGCGAATCTTCCTGGACGAAATGGACCCCCGCGACCGTGACCACGGTCTGCGCCGGCCACGCGCGCACGGTCTCTAGATTCGCGCCGACGGCGAGCAGCGCACCGGGCTCAGCCTTCACCCACAGCTTGGGCACATCGCTCGTCGCCAACCACTCTGCGTAGGCGGCCACGATCGCAGTTACGTCGGCCGGGTCACCATCGATCGGGATCTCCCGAGGCCACGTCAGCGTCGGCCGCCGCCCCTCGCCGGGCTCGGCGAACGGCCGGCGGTACTCTGCCATTTCCTCGGCGGAGAGAGTGCGCAGGATCGCCCCTGGCAGGATCTTCTCGATGAAGAAGTTGTCTTGCAGCACCATCGCCTCGCCGGCCTCCGAACGCAGCGCCTGCAAGAGTGGACGCATGTTCATGTTGTCCCAGTGATCCCAACCCTGCGGCCGCACGATGGCCTCCATGTACGCGATTCCCTTCACCGCCTCGCGGTGTCGGTTGGCCCAATCGAAGCCGAGGGCCGAGCCCCAGTCATGGACGACGAGGGTGACCCGCTCGCGCACATCCAGGGCCTCCAGCAGTGCGTCGAGGTAGCGGCGCTGCTCGACGAAGCGATACGAGCCGGGGCCGCTGTCAGGCAGCTTGTCGGAGTCGCCCATGCCGATCAGGTCGGGAGCGATGCAGCGGCCCAATGGCTCCAGATGCGGCAACACATTGCGCCACAGGTATGACGAGGTGGGATTGCCGTGTAATAACACGATGGGGTTGCCCTGCCCCACTTCCACGTACGCCATCTCGCGGCCGAGGACTTGTTGTCGCTGTTTTTGGTACGGAAATACCGCAGAGATAACGTTGGCTTTTGTTCCGTTCATTACTCGCATGTCCTTGTAATTGCACCTGGCATGCCAAAGGCCGTCGGGCGATAAGTCGACGGCTAAAGTGTTCTGCTATGGAGAGATGTGTTGGTTGCTGGGTGAAAAATGCTTGATTGAGCGAGACGGAAAGAGGACGACAGTCCGGCACTGCCGAATTTTCGTCTCAATTGCGATCACGAAGGATCAACGCCTCGCTCTGCGTTATTTCCACGCTTGTGGTATGCCAACCGCTAAGGCTCGAGCCGGTCATCTCCGAAAAATGAGCGATGTGACCGCATCAGGGCAGATCCACTTCTTTATAGATCGCGATCCTGTGAGTACGGACCTGGGGTTTAATCTGGCGGCCGTCTGCGTCGAAAACTATCTGATTTGATTGCTGCAGCGGCATATGGCAATCCACGCAACGATGAAGAATCTGAGAACCCAGGGTCGAGAACTTTCCGCAATTCTCTATCCTGTGGCACGTGAGGCAACGCTCAGAAAAGGCCGCCGTGTCGCGCTGCGGCTTATGAACATCGTGGCAGGTGCTACAGGTCATCGCGGTCGAACGAAAGCAACGACTACTCGATAACTGTTGCACCTGGTGGCCATGCACGTCAGTCGGGGTATCAGGCGCGTCGGCCGCTACGGATAGATACTCTGCAAGTACTTCTCCGGCGCCAAACGAAAAACTGGGCGCCTTGGGTGTTCCCGGCCCAGCGTGACAGAGGGCGCACAGATCCATTTGCCTTGCCCGCGAAAGCGATTTGGGGTTCACAATGTCCTCACTTTGCCCCGGTTGCAGTGGGGTTTTCGTTCGGTTGCGAGCGACATGTGTTCCTCCTGGACCATGGCACCTCTCACAGGTGATACCGAGAACCATGTTGGTCTTGTTAAAGCGGTTCGACGGGGGAGAAAGTGATTCGAAGTAAGTGCTGTGACACTCCAGGCAACGCGGAATGATGGGCTTATCGAAGCTAGGAAGGCCGTCGGGATACCCGGGACTGTTGATCCATCGATCGGTTTCTGTCCAATAAGAAACGGGCAGTTCAAAGAGTTCATCTCCTTTCCAATACAGGTAGGTCTGCCCCTTTCGCCCCGAACCAATCACAAGGTCGAAGCGCTCCCGGTGAGTGATCGTCTCCGCGGGTGGCAACTTCGCGAACGCGGTCTGAAAAAAGCCTTCGTGCGTCGCGCTCATCACAAAGAATAACGAGGGGTTTGAAGTTCGCAGGATGTTAGAGCCCGGGGTGAACTTGCCGTCGATCGAACCCTGGCTGGGGACGCGCGAGGCCGAGTGGTGGGCTGAGCTTAGATAGCTCTCAAACTGCGCTTGATGGCAATCGCGACACGCTGCATCCCCAACATAATCGCCCACAGGTCGTCTCGCGGCCGATGGCGCGTCGGGTAACTGACCTGGCGACAGTCGGACGAATAAGAGAAATAAGCCCAGCAAGGCAATGGGGCGACTGATTATGCTTCTGAGCCGGCTCATCTTTGAGTGGTCTGCGGAGCAGCGTGGAACTTTGCCAAATGAGACGCGGCCAGGTCGGGCTGGTTCAACTTGAGATATACCCTCCCCAGAAGGAAGTGAATCTGGCTGTCGCTGGTGCCCAGTTCGGGTAGCGTGAGCGCCCGTTCGCCTTCCACAGCGGCAGCCTGGTAGTGGCCCTGACGTTCAAGTCCCTTTGCCTTTTCGTAAAATGCATCCCGGCTTTGACTATCTGCTTCAATAGCCAGTTGATCCTTGGCGATGCTTTCTTCAAACCTGCCCAGCGAAAACAGCAGACGGCCATGAGCTACCAGAATGGATGCTGTCTGGGGATTCTTTTCAGTCGCCAGAGCCTCGGCCTCCTCATAGAGGCCGAGCGCAGCCCGGGCGTCGCCCATCGCCTCCTTTGACATCGCCAGGTAGAAAGGCGGCATGGGAGCCTGTGGAGACAAAGCGTGTGCTTTCTCCAGGGGAGGGATCCCCAACGCGAAGTCATTCTGAAGATAGTAGAACACTCCCAGAAAAAACTGCGCGTCCTCAGACGAGGGATCAAAGATCACCGCTTTGATCAGGCAGCTCTTGGCAACATCCGGCTGGTGGGCAAAGAGCGCGAGCCGTGCTTTGAGAATGAGAGCGGGAACGAAATTCGGATCGAGGCGCAAGGCCGCCTCCACCTCCTGGTCGGCCGGCCCAAATTGCATTCTGCCAAGATCCGCCTTGGCATTGTCATAGTGTTGCTGTTGCGGCGATAACGAGAGTTGAAGAGCAAGAAGCCAAATCATTTGAGTTTGCTTCCGGGTGCGAGTGAGTAATATCTTCCTCCCGCGACGTGCTCGAAACGGTCGGTGCGTCCCACCGCGGCAGGCCATTGAACCTTGATCCAGTCAGCATACGCGTTGGGTCCCAGGCCGAGAATATCTCGTGGATCAGAAGAGGAGAGATAACTTCCACCCCCGCGATGGAACAAGCTGTGCTTCACGCCGCCGGCAGACCAGGTGATGTTGGCGCCCACCGCTAAGCCAACCAGGTTCAGTCCTAACCACTGGTTTCCATTGTGAAGCGTGTTGTGCAGAACCAGCGGTGCGCCGCCATTATTTGCGATGACAACATCGGGCCGCCCGTCGTTATCCAGGTCTCCGACCGCAAGGCCGCGAGCCGGATATCCCACCGTAAAGGCAGGGCCACCCTGGTCAGTTACATCATCGAAAGTGCGGCCATTGTTATGAAAGAGCAGCAGGGGCTCTTTGTAACGCAGCGAACTGGAGATGGTTTCGATCAGATCGTCAGGATGACCGTTGGCCATAATGATGTCGGGCCAACCATCGAGATCAAAGTCGAAGAATCGAATGCCCCAGCCAGTATCCATGATAGTGGGCATCGCAATCCCGTCCGCTCCTGCCACATCCTCAAAAGAAAGATCTCCCTTGTTGCGATAGAGCGAATACATTTCCCGGCTGATATTGGCCACGAACAGATCCTGAAAGCCATCCTGGTCAAAGTCGATTGCGTCAACGCCCATGCCTGAGCGCGCGGCTCCGTCAGGACTATACGCCACTCCGGCGTCCAGTCCGATCTCGGCGAACTTGCCTCCACCCTTGTTCAGAAAAAGAAAGTTGGGGACAGAATCATTGGCCACGAACAGGTCGAGCAGTCCGTCATTATTGATGTCGGTTGCAACCACCCCGAAGGATTTTCCCGGATAGTTGCCTATCCCTGACGCCAAGCTCACGTCGGTGAAGGTACCATCCCCATTGTTGCGATAAAGGCGGCTGGGCCAAGGCTCATAGCTGCGCGGATAGCAATAATGAGCGATGCCATTGGTGCTGCAGTCATGCTCCAGCGATTTGTTGTATTTCGCGAAGTGTCCTACGTAGAGATCGAGGGTCCCGTTGTTGTCGTAATCGAACCACACCGCACTGGTAAACAGTCCTGGACTATCGAGCCCTGCTTTCTTCGCCACGTCGGTAAAGGTTCCGTCATGGTTGTTGTGATATAGGATCAGCCTGCCGTAGGTAGTTACCAACAGATCTGTCCATCCGTCTCCGTCATAGTCCGCTGCGGCGACGCCGATGCCGAAATCTTTTCCTTCGACACCCGCCTTCGCGGTTACATCGGTAAACGTACCGTCATGATTGTTGTGGTAGAGCGCGTTGCGCAGGGGATGAGTGGGCTCAAAAAAATCGGCCGGCCCGCTATTGACGAAGTACAAATCCATCCAACCATCGTTGTCATAGTCAAAGATGGCCACGCCGGGTCCCATCGACTCCGGTAGATACCGGCGAATGGACATGGCATTGTCATGCTTCCAGACGATGCCTGTTTTTTGCGGAGGCAGCGACTCGAAGTACGCACTGTCACGACGGGACTGGGGATTGCAGGCCAGGCACAAGACCTGGCCCACAACGATCAACCATACCCCTGCCTGAACCCACTTCATCCTGCCTAGAATTGTATGCGCGCTACAATTTCTCCGCTCCGCGGTGGATAGTTGGCGCCGGCGCTGGAAATGTTGGACCCTACGAAACCGAACTGTCCCGCCTGCAGCGCGTTACTGGTTCCGCTCAAATTGGGCAGAGCCCAACGGTTGAAGACATTGAAGAAATCAGCCCGGATGGAGAAGGTGGTGCGTTCTCCGAGCCCGAACGCCTTGCCGATCCCCATCTGCTCGTTCGGATACCGTGGCTCACGATAGTCTCCATAATAAGGCTTAGAGACTCCATAGGTACCCGACGCCGGATCGGACCAGGCAGCAGGGTTGAGGTAAAACGTGCTCGATGGATTCACGTTGTGCTTGTTCACGTTGTTCAAGTAGAGCGCCTGCCCGAATACGCGATTGGCAAAGTTGCCCGGCGCAAACGTTATGTTGGTAAGCCCGTTTTGCGAGTTCGGCACCTGGATGAGGGCGCCGCTCGAGTAGATGAGAATGCCGTCCGTGGTCCATCCCTTGAGCAGTGCCGACTTCAAGCGGCCCTCAGCCAAGCCGAACGTCGGAATGGTATACCGGTAGCTCACGGAAAGGATCTGCGGGGTGTCGATCGAAACATAGGTTTTGTAGCTCTTGGGCGGCAGGTTGGCTTCCGCAACCGGCACGGCGCTGCCCGAGCCTCCGTCCCCATTCACCGTTCCCAGAACCTTCGACCAGGTGTAGGACGCTTGAGCCCACAAGCCACGCGACAGGCGCCTGCTGACTTTCACTTGAAGTGAGTCATACCAGTAGTTGCCGATCATCGCGCCGTTTATGCTTTGGTTGCCTCCATAGTTGAACTGGGGAAAGGGTCTGAGGGCCTGTGCCAGCGAAGCGCTCGAAGGAAAGCCCGGATAGGGCGCGGTAAAACCCCGGGCCACTACTGCCGGACTGGAGATAGGGCTGCCAAGGAGTGCCCTGTCGTCGGCATTTGCCAGGCTGAGACCGTATGGAGCGAGCTGTGCCTGGCCAAGTTGGAAGGGATCCACAAGGCCATCCGCCTCAAACCAGGAACCGCGTGTGCCCACATAGGCTATGTCAAGCGTCATACTTTGCGAGAGCGCACGCTGCATGCCGACGTTCGTCTGCACCGTGCGGGGCGGCTTCCCCAAGGTGGGATAGTTGTAAGGAGGCAGATTATTCAACTGGCCGGCCACTGGGTAGATGCCCGGATTGAAGTTCGTAGATGTCAATTGTGCAAGCGAATACTTGACCCCATTTGCCAGTTGCGCAGCCGACAATCCGAAGCCGGGCGCATTGTAGGTCACGGTATTCCATTCGAACCCGATGCTATTGCCCGATCCGGGATAATTCAGGGACGGCTGCTGCGCGTAAAAGATACCCGACGCTGCATGAAAAACGGTTTTGGGGTCTGCCTGGTAAGTAATGCCCAGCCGGGGACCAAAAGCAAACCTGTAGTTGTGCTCGAAGGTGCAATTACAACGTCCGGGGGCGCCACTGCCTTCAAATTGAGCAGCACCGAGCAGACCTCCAGCCGATGGATTCGCTATATACGGATTGAACTGCGTGGTGCGGTACCGCTGTTCGTGGGAGGCTTGTTGCAGATCCCAGCGCACGCCATAGTTGATGGCGAGCCGCTTGGTCGCTTTCCAGGTGTCCTGGGCGTAAAACGCCCCCGATCCCCGGTCAAACCAGGGGGCGGCAACATTGCCGATATATTCTGTGTTGACGTTTCCCAACAGGAAACTTACGAAGCTGCTGCCAGTGTAGCCGCCATTCAGGTTTTGCCCATTGGTCGATGGCAGGCCGGTCTGTTGCGGATCGAACGAGTAGTTGCCGACAGCTTGATTGGCCACACGGTTCAGGAACGCCTCGTGCTTGAACTCACCCCCAAACTTGAGGGCGTGAGCACCCTTGATCCATGAGACAGAGGCGACGGCGGTAGGCTTGTTGAGTATGTAGAGCTGGTAGTTCGAGGGGCCAAGTTGCAGCAGTTCGGTGCCGTTGGTTGGCTGCCCGCTAACCGATAGTCCTGACAGCAATCCTAAGCTTCCCCCGTTGAGAGTAACCCCATTCACCTGCGGAGTTCCGGTGATAACGGGAAATCCGCCCACCAGTGCGCCGGACAGTCCGAGCTGGCTTTGCTGATCGAAGTTAGTGATCGGAGTGGTATCGGGATTGTGATACCGCTGGAAGCCTACGCCTGCGTGCAGCACGAGCGTAGGTTTGATTACGTCGTCCATATTGATGCGAACGGTGTTGCTGCGGATCACCTGGTACCGGCGCGCAGAAATAGGATCCGGCAGGCCATCTCCCCCGTTGTCTTTATCCGTAGCCGTCAAAGCGTAGTAGCCGGAAAGGTGGATATTGGTCGTGAGCGCGTGGTCAATCTTGATGCTGGGAATCCACTGAAATTTGTTTGCCGGAAAGATGATTGGATAATTGTTCACCGCCGCGCTATTTACGGGGTTTGGGACCAGGGCAAGAATTTTTGTCGCCACCGGGTCATATCGGCTCATGGGAACCTGGTTATTGGGAAAGGGATCTCGAACCACCTGGCCGTTTACGGTTCTGGTGGTCGCCGGATCGTAGATCGCGCCGTTCATAATCGGGCGCCCAAGAGGGTCGGTACCTATCACCGTTCCGGTCAGGAGCGAGCTAAAGTCTCCACCGCGTTCCGCAGCGGTGGGAACTGTTCTGAAACCGTTGTTGGTATCGACCTGATCGCGATACATCTCGTAGTTGAAGAAGAAGAAGGTCTTGTCATGGCCGTTATAGACCTTGGGAATCCAGACCGGACCGCCGAAGCTTCCGCCAAAGTCGTTCTGGCGCACCTTTGGCCGCACCAGGCCTCCGTTCCCGTTATCGGTAAAGGGCTGGCCTGCATCAAGGGCTTCGTTCTCGAAGTATTCGTAGACGGACCCGTGAATCCTGTTCCCTCCGGATTTGCTGGTGTAGTTGAAGATGCCTCCGGCGGTCTGCCCGAACTCTGGAGGAAAGCTGTCCTGTACCAGGGCGAATTCCTGCAGAGCTTCCACAGATGGTTGCTCTTCGTCAGAGACACGCGGGTTCAATCCACTGCCTGAATCCTGTCCATCGAGAATCACGCGAAAGGTGCTACCTGGCGATCCATTGATATGGATGTCGTTCCATCCGCCGACTGTAGTTCCGGGCGCGAGTTCGGCGAAGGCGAGTGGGTCGCGGATTGCACCCACGCCTGCCATGTTGATGGGAAGCTCGTTGATGTCCGTGCTGGTCACCACGATGTCATTCTGAGGATTTTCGGTTTTGAGCAGCGGAGCGTCCGCGGACACGGTGACCGTCGCGGAGGTAGCCCCCACGGTCAGGACCAGATCTGCGCGTACGGTGGCAGCTACGGAAACAGTAAGGCCATTTCGAATCAACTTCTGGAAGCCTGGTGCTTCCACTGTCAAGGAGTAACTGCCGGCGGCTAAGCTGGGGATGGTGTAGTATCCGTCACCGGTCGTGACCGTGCGGCTTTGCACGCCGGTGGCTTCATTGGTCGCCGTGACGGGAGCAGCCGGGATCACATTGCCTGTGGGGTCGGTAACCGCACCGGTGATGCTGCCACGATCGGATTGAGCGAGCACGACATGGACGCTGACAAACAGCAGAGCGATCAGACACAACTGCAATAGATGTGATTTGCGCTTCATACCGGTCCTCCTTAAAAGGTCTTCGCCGCCAGATAACTCGTTGGATACCGGCGGTTTGTTTTCACAGAGAGTTGGGAAGCAAGGAGAAGATCACGGCGCTTTTCCTGGGGCTGGAACGTAGATCGTTCAGTCACAGGCCCACTGTGTCTCCAGCTTCACCACTCCCTTTCATGACGTCAAAATGACGACTGTTTAACCGCCGTGGACGGTAGCGGTTCCGATGACCGGCGCGCATCCTCCAGTCGGCCCTAAATGTAATGGCCTGAACGACAACAATTTCCGGATATGAACGGGCCGGGCCAGAGTAGTACAAATGGGCCATACGTTTGGGTCGACGATGCTCCGAATTCTGAAATGAGATTTTTGGAAATCGCTTCCTGGTGGTGTATACAGGGGCTGAGTCACGGAATAAGATCTTGGGCGCGGGGCGGAGACAAAGTTCATGGCCTTCGGTCCATCCGAGGGATGATCAACAGCGTCTCCTCGGCGACCGCCTTTAACGGAAGCGCAACGGGGCGGCGGGGGGATGCGTATGGCCAGAAGATCCAGGTCAGGCTTCGCTGTTTTGGTTTTGCTAGCTGTTGCAAACTTACTGTCCGCAATATCGGTCTACGCCGAGGCCACAGGCGCCTATCGCACGGCCGAGTCTATCCGGTCCCTTTCCTTGGAACAGTTGACGCTTGGCTCGCCGGCCCAATTGCGTGGAGTGGTTACTCAATCCACGGATGATGGCCTGGTAATTCAAGACGGTACCGCAGGAATCTGGGTTTATTGGAAAGCCTCGAGCGATTTCTCGGCAGGCGATGAGGTGGAAGTCGACGGGGTGGTGGATCCTGGGCTGTTTGCGCCCGCCATCAGGGGATACTCGGTGCACAAACTTGGACGGGCGCCCCTTCCGATACCCCGGGAAGTGAGTTTGCGGGAATTGAATGCGGGCGAGCAAGACTGCCAGTATGTCTCCGTCACGGGCACGGTACTCTCTGCAGGACTCAGGACGGGCGCGTCTGAAAAGCAAAAATTGTGGTTGAGAATTGCAGTGGAGAATGGCTTTGTCAACGCCACGTTTCCGGCGGAGGATGCACCGGCCGCCCCTAAACTGGTGGACGCTGTGGTTCGCATCAACGCAGCGGCGATGGCCACCAAAAACAACACCAGGCAAATTACCGCGGCGACTCTTTCGGTAGCGGGCATGGGCAATGTAACCGTGCTTCGGGCGCCGCCTGCGGATCTTTTTGCCCAACCGCTCAGCCCGATTGGAAGGCTTATGCAGTACCGGTCGGGCACGGATTACAACCATCGCGTTCGCGTCGCGGGAACTGTTACCTACTACAAGCCCGGCGAGAGCATTGTGCTCGAGGAGGACGGCAAGGCGCTCTTTGTCGCCACTACGCAGAGCGGTGACATCCAGCTTGGCGACCGCGTCGAGGCAGTCGGCTTTCCCGCTCCTCACAGTGCGGGCCCCATCTTGCGCGATGCGGTTCTTCGGCGCATAGCGGCCGGCCAACCCCTGCAGCCTACCCCCGTGAGACTCGCCGACATTTGTTCCGGCGCTCTTAACTACAATCTTGTTCGCACCGAAGGTCAACTTCTACGGCGGGTACGAGAGCCCTCCCGTGAGGTATTGCTGCTGCAAGACGATGCTGACAGTGTGCTGGTGGAGATGGCACAAGCCGGTGCTCCCGGCACACTACAAGCAGTGCAAGAGGGCAGTGTGGTACAAGTGTCGGCCATTAACATACTTGAGGTAGACGGAACATGGAATTACGGCGTGAGCAGTGCAAGCTCCATTCACTGCAAGCTTCTGCTTCGTTCCCCTGGCGACGTGGTGGTGCTGCAACCGGCATCCTGGTGGACGACGCGCCATGTGCTCTACATCGCGGCCATTTTGGGAGCCCTGGTTCTTGCGTTTCTTTGTCTCGTGGTCTACAGCCGGGTGGAACACTGGCGGCTGCAGGCGGTTCACAAAGAGCGGGAACGATTAGCACATGAGATTCACGACACGCTGGCGCAGAGTTTCTCCGGCATTGGATTTCAACTACAGGCAATTCGTAAGGCTATTCCGCACGAGAGCCCCGGTCTGCGGAAGCAGGTAGACCTTGCCTGCGACCTGGTGCGGCACAGCCATAAAGAGGCGCGCAGGAGCATTGAGCCGCTGCGCCTGGATCCGCGGGAGAAGATTGACCTGCTCTCCTCTTTGGAGAGCTCGGCGCGGAAGATGGTGGAAGGCGGATCGGTCGAAGTAGAAACCACCCTGAGCGGGAGTCCCCGGCCAATTTCGCCGCTGATCACGGATACCCTGTTGCGGATTGGCCAGGAGAGCATCGCCAACGCAGTGCGCCACGCCGACCCGAGCCGGTTACAAATATCGCTTCATTGGGAGCAGGACGCGGTCCGGCTTGCGGTGCGGGATAATGGCATCGGCTTTGTGAAGAGCGGAGGTCTGCTGGGTTTTGGATTGCGGGGCATGCGCAAGCGTGCGGCTGACATCGGGGCGAGGCTTGAGATTTTCAGCCAGCCACGCGCGGGCACTCGCGTCGAGGTAACGGCGCACATACCTCCCGGCAAAAACGTGGCTGCCCTGTTCAAACGCAGTTGGATTTATCTTTCGGAGCGTGTTTCCCGTGTCGAAGCAAAACCATGACCTCATACGGATTCTGATTGTCGACGATCACCCGGTTGTCTGTTCCGGCTTGACGAATATGCTCAGCGCCCAGGCCGGACTGGAGGTGATTGGATCGGCGGCCAGCGGCGAAGAAGCACTGGCGATGATTCAGCAAGACAACCCGGATCTCCTTCTGCTGGACCTCCGCATGCCGGGCATGGATGGGATCGGCGTCTTGCACGCCCTGAAGCGAATGGAGTCGCCGCCACGAGTCGTGGTGCTGACGAGCTTTGAAAAGGATGAGGATATCTATCGCGCGATTCGTGCAGGCGCCCAGGGATATTTGCTAAAAGACACAACGGAGTCCGAGATGGTGGCGGCGATTTCTGTAGTGGACGCGGGAAAGCGTTACATCCCTCGCCACATCGCTGCGCGGCTTGCCGATCGGATGATGCGGTCCGACCTGACCGCCCGTGAAGTGCAAATTCTCGAACGGCTCGCCCAGGGCTCGACGAACAAGCAGATCGCGAGCGCTCTTGACATCAGCGACAACACGGTTCGCCACCACGTCAACAACATCATGGGAAAACTTCAGGTTTCCGATCGCACCGAGGCGGTGGCCACGGCGATCCGGCGCGGCGTACTCTCGGGAACGGACTGAGTGGCCTTCGTTGGTTATCCACAGTTCTGCCCCGTTGGTACTCTGGCGCATGGAGACTATCGCAATTAGTTTCTCCTTCACTCGCAGTGCGCGAGTAATCCTGTGAAAGGTGAACGGAGGAAGCTTTGAAGAGAACTCTACGTGGAGTGCCGTGGTATCGCGCGCGGATCGCGCCTGCTGTGCTGACACGAGCGGACTTCAACAGGGCGAAGGCGAGATCAACGGGCACGATAGCAACCCACATGATCGCAACGATTCTGCCGGCGCAACCCTCTGGTGCTTATCCTCACGGGCCGTAGGTTTCGGGGGACGGGCCTCTCCTTACTCTGGGCGGGGCCCGCTCCGTTTGCGCGGGGCGGGAGCTTCGCCCGGTTGACAGGTTGGGCACCAGTAGAGAGTGCGGCCGGCCAGGTCTATTCGTTGGATGATGGTGCCGCTGACGAAGCATGGCTGCCCATGCCGGCGGTAGACGTAGTGGACCTCGTCGCGCAGTGCTTTGCCTTTTGGGTGGGGCCGGTCTTTGGCCCGAGTGGTCACAATGCGCCGGTCTACCATGCCCTCGGGCATCAGCGTCACCGCGTCGCGCCAGAGGGCATTCAGGGTTTTCTCGGGAACATCCTTGCCCCGTGCGAACGGGTTTTGCCGGGCGCGGTAGAGCAATTCGGCACGATAGATGTTACCGATCCCGGAGAAGACGGTTTGATCCATCAGGAGAGCGGCGATGGGCGTGTTGGCCTTGCGTATGTAGGCGATGCCCGGCCCGGGGTCGGCGTGGGGCGCGAGCGGATCTGCACCCAGGCGGGCTTCGACCGCTTGCCACTGGGCGTCGGAATAGACGGAAACGTCGGTGGCCCCGCGCAACTCCAGCCAGTCGATCGCGGTGGACCAGCGCATGCGCAGGATGCCTTTCACTTCGGGAAAGGGCATCTTGCCTTCGGTAAAGTCGCCGAAGCGGCCAAGGTGGATGTGCAGTTTGCGATCGCGGCCAAAATCGTAGGCCAGGTGCTTGCCGTGGGCGATCACGGATTTGAGCTTGCGGCCAGTCAGTAAGGCAGCCCCGGCGAAGCGGCCGTTGGGCGATTCCACGCAGATGGTCTTGCCGACGAAGGTCGCGGTATGCAGTTTGGCGAAGCGGTGTATCTCATTTCCCTCCGGCACGTGTAGTTCCCTTCTTTCCCTGGCTTGGCGCAATTTGCCGATTACGAGTGCGTGAAAAGCGCGGTTTTGTCTCCTTTTGTAGTTGGAGCGGGCAGCCTTCTTCCCCACGAGGATAAATTGATCGTCCAGGTCGTGTCTTTGCGGCATCTGATTCCCGGAGGTATAGGGCGATGGGGAAACAGGAGAATTTGGCCGCACTGGGGAAGTTTGCAGAGGCTGTGAATACGGGCAAGTTTGATTTGTTCCGGGAGGCGGTGGCGGCGGGCTGCGTGGATCATGATCCCGCACCGGGCCAGGGGCCAGGACCGGAAGGCTACCGCACGTTTTTTTCGGCAACGCGGGAAGCATTCCCGGATCTGGATGTTGGGTTGGAAACGATGGTGGCCGATGAGGAGTCGGTGGCCATCGCCTACACGATGAAAGGCACGCACCGGGGGCCGCTGATGGGAATACCGCCCACCGGGAAGAAGATCAGCATCCGGGGAGTGCAGGTGGCGAAGTTCCGCGACGGCAAGATGGTGGAACGCTGGGGAAGCTCCGACCAGCTCGGGATGCTGCAGCAGTTGGGCGTTACGCAGTTGCCGGCCGGGTAAAAGTGCTCACCTCGAGTAGTGTGCGCGATCGAGGCCATGCCGGATGGGGGATGAGACTCATCCCCCATCGCTAGCCTCTGCACGAGGAGTGGAGTGGTTCAATGGGTTGAGAAAGATCTGTCTGTCCGCCCCTTGGGGCGTGCCAGGGAGGTCCGGCCCTGGTTGGTGTTGGATTTCAGGAATGCTATGTTCCCGTCATTGTTCCAATTCTGATTTCAGCCATTGTTTCAGGTGGGCGGCGGCTAAGTCCTTTGTTTTGCCAAGATGTCCAAATTTAAATTTTTCCCGCCCCCCTAAGTTATTTAGGGGACCACCGCGTCAGTAGATGATTCGTTTCCCGGCAAGGTCCAAAACCAGGCGCCGGTGTAGCTTTCCTTGGAGCTCACGACACCCAGATCGAACTTGGCGCGGCGCAAGGTCGTCATGCAGACACCGTCCTGTTGGGCGGCGAATTCGATGTTGTATTGCGATCGCTCACCCTCAAGCAGATATTGGCGTAGCCATTCGGCTGCGCGCTTGCGTTTGGGGAGACCGGCGTCGATGGGCCGGTCCATCATGACTTCTTCCGGGGTGAGCGCACTGGGCCCGGTCCATGAGAAGGCGCCGGTGTTGTCGATGAGGTAGCCCAACGAACCCGCGAGGCAGCCTAAGTTCGATTTGACCTGCACCAGCGCAGGCCGGGCGGGCGCATCGGGACTGCTGCCTGCGATGAATTCCGTGCGGACTGCGGCGGAGAGCTCGATCGAGGTAAGTCCGCGGCCGCGCTTGCGGAGATGGCGGACGAGGAGGATACAGCAGCGATGCTTTTCCGCCAGACGGGCCAGGCTGTCGAAGGCGCGGGCGGAATCGTTGGCACGGTGGCGATCGAGTGCCCACAGGTAGCTGTGCAAGGGGTCAATGATGAGCAGGCGCGCCTGGGTTCTCTCTAGAGCGTCTTCGAGCATGGGTGTGTCGCGGAGGCTCAGAGAGGCGGGTTGGGCCGAGGCGGTGAGGACTCCGCGCAATAAGATGAGGCGCGCGGGATCGCCGTCGAGCTGGGCAAAGCGGGGGCGGATGAGCTCGGCAGCTCCATTGGCGGCGGAGGCGTAGAGGACGGTGCAGGGTTGGAGGGTGTGGTTGGTGGAGGGGACTCGACCACGACTGAGCGCGGCTGCTATGGCCAGGGCGACCCAGGTTTTTCCTGAGCCGGGATCGCCGGAGAGCATGGCCAGGGTTCCACAGGCCAGCCTGTCTTGCCACAGCCAATCGATGGGGCGGGGTGGAATGTCTGCAAGGCAGACGAGGTCGGCGTGGCGATCGGTGGCAGCGGCGGGCTCGGCTGGTGCGGGCGGACGGATGGCCGGTGAGGGCTCGGGCTGCTGTGGGCTGGGGCCAGGGTCGGTGTCTGCCGTTGCATTGGAGGGCTGCGCGGCAGCGGGCGCGGGCGGGATCGCGGCATGCGGGTTGAAGGCGCCGCGGAAGGGCGAATTGCCGATGGACGGTCTAAAGAGGGTCATGCAGGGCCTCGGTCGGTGGATAGGGTCCGTTTGCGCTGGAGCGGTGTGCGGACTCGATGGATGGGTGGTTTTTCATTTTTGAGCGCACTTCTCCGTTCCGCATCTTGCGGGTTATTGGTTCCATTGGGGAAGGAGAGGCTCGAGTAAGTTGGAGGCTCTTAGTTCGACGGTATGACGGATCTGTTTGGGCGTCCAGAGCAGTTAGAAAAAAAGATGAGGATAAAGGGGGGTGGAACTAGTTAGATGGGTGGGGAGGTTGGGATGGGTTGGG
>CAVQEO010000038.1:0-42581 GCA_963711525.1 uncultured Acidobacteriaceae bacterium
GTAATCCTGACTCCGCATATTGCCGGTTCCACCGGTGAGGCGCAGGAGGCGGTTGGGGTGCAGATTGCCCAGCAGGTAAAGGACTACCTCAAGTTCGGGGTAGTGCAGAACGCGGTCAACCTACCCTCCATGACCTATGAGGAGTATCAGGAGCTTTCCCCGTACATCCTCATGGCGGAGCGTTTAGGCGCATTCCTCTCCCCCTTGGCGGCGGGGAATCTTGAGAGCATCCATCTTTCCTACAGTGGACGGCTGGCACAGGGTAAAACCGAACTGGTGCGCAATGCCGCCATCCAGGGCGTGCTGGCGCATTCGGAGGTGGTTAATCGCATCAACGCGTTATCCGTGGCCGCAGAACGCGGCATCCGGGTGCACGAAGAGAAGAAAGAAGAAGGATCGGGCGGCGCAGGAACAGTGCTTAAGATCACCTTGCACACCGACACCGGCGACAGTACCGCGAGCGCCACCGTGCTTCACGGCAGTTCGCCCGGTTGCTGGCCTGCGATGGCATCGATATCGAAGCTCCGCTGCACGGAACGTTGCTGTTTATACGCAACCTGGATGTCCCTGGCGTGATCGGCCGCATTGGCACCATCCTGGGTGAGCATAAAATGAATATTGCGAACTTTGCCCTGGGACGCAGCCTGCGCACAGCCCAGCACAATGCTCTCGCCGTGGTCCAGATTGATGGCCGCGTCGCGGGGTCGGTTCTGTCCGCGCTGCAGGCCACGGAGGCCATCACCGAGGTTCGCCTCATCGAGCTGGCCGACCGCCAGCCCGCACCACCAGCCATCGAATGAAGAACCTGCAAAGTTGAAGGAGTGCCGGATGCCGCTATACGAATACCAGTGCAAAAAGTGCGGACATCGATTTGAACTGATCCAGTCTTTTTCTGCTGAAGATCCAAAGGAATGCCCGGTCTGCCAGGGTGAGGTGGAACGGCTGATTTCCACGCCCGCCCGTGCCCATTTCAAAGGCTCGGGTTTCTACTCCACTGACTACGGTGCCAAGCCGGCCGCTTCTCAAAAGTCGCAGGATGGGGGGAGTAGCTCAGACGGCGGCTCCGCGCCTTCCGACAAGGGTGGAACGACCGATAAAGCACCAGCTGCCAAGACAGGAAGCGCTCCGGCTCCGGCCCCGTCCACTTCCTCCACCAAATCGGAGTAGCCACTAGCCTAGAAAGGAGCAGGGTTTTAGAGTCCGCGTGAGATCCTGAGGCCGCTAGGAAGCGTTAGACTTCAGGGCGGCGAAATGAAGGCTGGGTAATTCTTCTACGGCGCGGCGCAATGCCTGTTCCCATTGTCCATGCATCAGGCCCAGCTCAGTATCCTCGGCCTGAAAGCGCCGGTAACGGTCGAAGTCCAACTTGTCGTTTTGGTATAGCAGCACTTCAAGCGGGGGCCCCACCGTAACATTCGACCGCATCGCAGCGTCCATGGACAGCAGTGCGTAGGTGCCTGCGACCTCCAAACTGGTGGAACCGAAGTCGATGCCGCGATCGAGGATCGGCCTGCCATATTTGACCTCGCCTATCTGCATATAGGGCGAGTCCTCGGTTGCGCTCAGTGGGTTTCCCTGGGGGTATATCAAGAAGAGGTTTGGCTTCTCTCCTTTGACTTGACCGCCTAACACAAGATGGATGTTGAACTTGAAGTCGTCCTTCTCCAGTGCGGCGCGATCCATATCTGAGACCCGGCGAACGCAGTCCCCTACGATGCGGGCTGCCGCATACATGGATTCGGCCTTTGCCAAGCCCTCTCCAGACTCGAAATCGTTGCGCAGAAGGGTAATCACTGATTGGGTCAGAGATAGGTTGCCACTGGTCAGGATGACAAAGGCACGTTCTCCCGGCTGGAGAAATGTATGCATTTTTTGGCAGACGTTTACCTGGTCGTAGCCGGCGTTGGCTCGGGAATCGGACGCCATAACCAAACCTTGACGGGTCATGATGCCCAGACAATAGGTCATTATTGATCTCCAACCTGAATGCTAGAGCATTTCCCGGGAACACGGTATAACGATACAAAGAGGTGGGAACCGATCCTGATTGTCTGAGAGCGTTTCGGCATCATAATTTCTGCGACAAGGACCTTGTCGTTCCTGTCGAACTTGCCCGGGGGTGACCCTGGGCGATTCGCTCTTCAGGGCTCGATCGAGGGAGTGCAATGCTTATTCGCTTAGGTTATGACATCGGTTTCAATATTCCAGCTCCCGTTACTATCGTGGCGATGCTCCATGTGCATCCTTCGCGGGAGCCAGACCTGCTCGAACCCGACGAGCTGAGGCTGGATCCGGGCGTCCCCATTACCAGCTATATCGACACCTTTGGCAATCGCTGCTCGAGGTTTGTGGCGCCCACGGGACATATCCAATTGACCGGTTCCACCCTGATCGAAGACTCCGGGATGGAGGACCCTTCTCCTTTGGACGCGACCGAGCATGCGGTGGCGGATCTACCCAACGAAACCCTGATTTATCTGCTCAACAGCCGCTATTGCGAGGTGGATCGCCTCTCCAACATAGCGGTGGAGTTGTTTGGCAACGTGGCTCCGGGCTGGACCCGGGTCCGCGCCATCTGCAGCTGGGTTCATTCCAGGGTAGCTTTTGGCTATCAGCATGCCCGTTCCACCAAGACTGCGCTGGACGTGTTTACCGAGCGGGTTGGAGTATGCCGGGACTTTCAGCACCTGGCGGTGACCTTCTGTCGCGCCCTCAACATACCGGCGCGCTATGTGACCGGATACCTTGGGGATATTGGTATACCGCCAACCTTTACTCCGATGGACTTCAGCGCCTGGTTCGAGGTTTATCTGGCCAACCGCTGGTGGACGGTGGATGCGCGGCATGATCATCCTCGCATTGGGCGGGTATTGATGGCCGTGGGACGGGATGCCTCCGATGTGGCGATCACCACTTCATTCGGGATCGCCAACCTCACACACTTCAGTGTGATCAGCGACGAGGTTGCGACGGAAGCCGCGTCGGGATTCAAACAGTGAGCCCGGATGGCCAAATGGAACTAGCTCGACCCAGCACGTTCGCGAATCCGCTCCTTAAGGATTACGTCCTCGACAATACGTTCGACGAGATGTTCTCTGAGGATGGCCTGGTAAGACCGCATTACGCAGCCGCATTGGAGACATTTCTCAACCTTCCGCCGGAAGAGATTGCGCGCCGCAAGCGCTCCGTTGATTTGTCGTTCCTCACCCAGGGCATCACCTTCAACGTGTATGGGCACGGAGAAGGAACAGAAAAGATTTTTCCCTATGACTTGTTGCCGCGCATCATCACCGGCGCGGAATGGCAACACATCGAAAAGGGCCTTACCCAACGCATCACCGCCCTGAATCTGTTTCTGCACGACGTTTATAACGAAGGCAAGATTCTCAACAACGGCCATGTGCCGCGTGAGATTGTCTACAGCTGCCGCCAGTTTCGTAGAGAAATGCGCGGCCTGCAGGTTCCCCGGAACGTCTATATTACTGTGACGGGTACAGATCTTCTTCGCCTGAGCAACGGTGAATTTGTGGTGCTGGAGGACAACCTCAGAGTGCCCAGCGGTGTCTCCTACATGCTGACCAGCCGCCGGGTGATGAAGCGCACGTTTCCCCAGCTGTTTCGCGATTACGGTGTGCAGCCCATCGAACACTACACTCAGCTGCTGCTGAGCACGCTGCGCTCGCTGGCCCCAGAGGGGCGTCACGATCCCTCCATCGTGCTGCTGACCCCGGGCGTGTATAACTCGGCCTATTTCGAGCACACCTACCTTGCCCGGCAGATGGGCATCGAACTGGTCGAAGGTCGCGACCTGGTGATCCACGACAACGTGGTTTATATGCGAACCACCGCCGGCCTGAAGCGCGTGGATGTGATCTACCGCCGGGTGGACGACGACTTCATCGACCCGCTGGCTTTTCGTTCCGACTCCATCCTCGGAGTCGCCGGGCTGTTCAATGCCTACCGTGCCGGCAACGTAACCCTGGCCAATGCCTTCGGCACCGGCATCGCGGACGATAAGGCGGTCTACGCCTATGTGCCTGCGATCATCCGATACTACCTGGGCGAAGAACCGATTCTGAATAACGTCGAAACCTACCTCATGACCGACCCCAAACAGCGCAAGTACTGCTGCGAGAATCTGGACAAGCTGGTGGTGAAAGCGGTTGGGGAGTCGGGCGGCTATGGAATGCTGATCGGGCCCCACAGCAGCGCTGAACAGCGAGAAGACTTCAAGCGCATGATCGAAGCAAACCCGCGCAATTACATTGCCCAGCCTACGCTCGATTTCTCCCGCGCCGGCTGTTTGACGGAGAATGGCATCGAACCCCGGCATGTGGACCTGCGGCCTTATATCTTGTATGGCGATAAGGTGCGCATTGTTCCGGGCGGCCTCACGCGCGTAGCGTTGCGGCGAGGATCACTGGTGGTGAACTCATCGCAGGGCGGGGGCAGTAAAGACACCTGGGTTTTGACCGACTAGGGGACATATGCTTTCTCGCGTAGCAGACAGTCTTTATTGGATGAGCCGCTATCTTGAGCGCGCCGAGCATACGGTGCGTATGCTAGACGTGAATATGGGTCTCATGCTGGATAAATCCAGCACCAGCGCGGAGGGAAGATGGAAGCGGGTCTTGGCTGCCCTGGGAAATCCGCAGGGCGTTAGCTGGAACAATGACTATTACCAACTTGTCCATTCGCTGACCTTCGACGCGGAAGTTCCCGCATCGGTGACTTCCTGCCTGATCGAAGCACGGGAAAATGCGCGCCAGGTGCGCGACGAGATCAGCTCCGAGCAGTGGCAGCAATTGAACCGTATGTACCACTGGGTAATCCAGCCACATTCAGAATTTGGACTGAATACCCGGCTGGCTGATTTTCTTCCGGCGGTGATCGACGGAGTCCACCTTTTCCAGGGGGTCACCGACACCACCATGAGCCATGGCGAGGAGTGGCAGTTTATTCAATTGGGCCGCTACCTGGAGCGGGCATCCGCTACGGCCACTCTGCTCGCACTCTATCAACCGGAAATTCTCAGCACATCGGAAGCGGCAGAAGGAAGCCATTACCAGGAATGGGTAGGTTTGCTGCGTTGTTGTACGGCGTTCGAAGCGTACTGCAAGGTGTATACGGCAGACCTTGACGCGGAATGGATTTTGGAATTTCTATTGTTGAACCAGCAGTTTCCCCACTCGCTGAGATATTCGATCGATTGCCTGCGCCAGGCGCTGGTCTCCGTGCGCGCGTCCAGCGGAAGGATGCCCGTGGATGACCTGTCCAGGGTTTCTGGAAAGCTGCAGGCTTCGCTGAGCTTTGCCGAGGTCTCTGACATTATGGCGCAAGACGCCGGGGCGTACCTGAATAACATCCTGCGACAATGCCGGCAGACGCACGACCTGATTTATCGTTTCTACATTCAATATTCGGTGGAAGCTGCTCTAGCGCTCTAGTCAATTTTTGGCGAGCAAGGAGTTCGACAGGCGATGGATTTTTATTTGATACGGCACCTGACCAAGTTCCTTTACGCGGACCTGGTAAGCGAAAGCCTCATGGAGGCGCGGATGCACCCGCGCAGCGATAACAATCAACGCTGCCTCTCGTTCTCCTTGTCGGTAAGCCCCCGTTGCCGCGTTTTCTCTTATCGCGATCACCTGGGCAACAACGTCCATCATTTCGATATCCCTGGCGAGCACTCGCAACTGGTGATGGTGGCCGAAGCCTTGGTTGAGCAGCAGCCACTGCCGGAAATTCCGCAATTGCTCCGCCCCGGAGCCTGGGACGAGTTGGATTCGTTGGTCGCGCTGGGGGATTTCTCGGAGATGATGCTGCCAAGTGAGTTTGCTAAACCCTCGGCCGCCCTGCTCGATCTGGCGAAACTACTGGATGTGCGACGCCGCGACGATCCCCTGGTGCTGTTGCGGCAGTTGAATGCATCGCTTTATCACTGGTTTGACTATGACCCGCGCAGCACGCACGTGAACTCACCCATCGACGAGGCGCTCGAATCCAGAAAGGGTGTATGCCAGGATTTTGCCCACACCATGATCGCGCTGGTGCGGCACGTCGGCATTCCCTGCCGCTACGTGAGCGGCTATCTCTATCATGGCGAGGAGAATACCGATCGCTCCACGTCGGACGCCACGCACGCCTGGATAGAGGCCTTTTTGCCCCAGGTGGGCTGGGTAGGATTTGATCCGACTAATAATTTGCTAGCGCACAACAGGTACATACGCACTGCGCTGGGAAGAGATTACGCGGATGTGCCGCCGACCCGCGGCATTTATCGGGGCAGCAAGGAGAGCGAGCTTTACGTGGCAGTCAAAGTGTCAAAATACGTGGATTTGCCGCCGCTCGACCGCGATATGCCGGTCCCGGAAGACTGGTCCGTCCTGGTGGAGCGGGCCCAGGAACCTCCGGCGCCCTCCACCCAGTTACTCCACCTACAGCAAATGCAACAGCAACAGCAATAGTCCTGCTCAGGATCTTGAGGTCCTGACCAAACGTAACCTCTGTGTTTCTTTCCTTCTTCTCCTAAGAAGGCTGGATCGCGTAGCTTATCAGAGGTGATTCATGGAAACGCACTTCGGGTATTTTTGCCGGGCATACGTCGGGCAAGACGTCCAGGCGAATGTGATCGCCCGTACGCTGCTGGAAGCCGAACTTGAAATCACTCGCATGATTCGTGGAGGAGCCGTGGCAGCACACGCAGTGCAACACGGAATGCCTGATCACGAACCGGTGCTGGTCGCCAACTCGTCCGACGGTAGCGCGGCCGGGGAGATGTGGCGTTACCTGCGGCAGAATACCGGGCCGGAGTTTGAACGCTGGCAGGCCGCTTACCGCTCCAAAACCAAGATTCTTGATGATCGATGGGTGGTGATTGAGCTCTCCTCGGCTGGAATCCAGGAATACAGCGCCTTCGGCAAGGCCGTCCGGGCGATATGGGGCAGCACTGCCAGCGCCTCAACCACTCCCTAAGGGTAGAGCTCCACGAAAAGTTGCACGGCGAGAGCCGTGGAATCCCACATCTCGCGACGAGCGAGATACCAGGATTTCCTGTACGCGGCTGCGGAAAGAGTCGGCTGAAGGGCGGAGATGTGTATCCCAGCGGCTAAACAGGCTGCGGAAAAACTCGCAAACCGCTTGGTAAGCATCAGCCACCAGGGCTAAAGAGTCTGCGTGAGAACTCGAAATAAACAGCAAATAGGAACCAGGCCCGTAGGGCCGGGAGCCAAACGTCAGCCCAGCCCGGAAGGGCTGGGACATCGATCCCCAATATTGTTTGAGCGCCAGAGGCGCGGCACCCGCGGATGAAGGTAGTGCCGCACCTCCGGCGCTCCGCAACTTTGGATCCGCCTCCCAGCCCTTCCGGGCTGGGCTGACGTTTGGCTCCCGGCCCTACGGGCCTGGTTCTGATTCGCGATTTGCTTTCGTGTTCTCACACAGACTCTAAAGCCCCGAATTTTATTGCCCCAGCGTTTTAAGCGGGTTTGAAAACCCGCTTTCCCGGACTAATGCTCGCTGCGGCGAGGCAGTCCGGGGCTCCCAGCCGGCACCTGAGTTTTTCCGCAGCATGTAAAGCCCGGACCTCGCCGACAGGAAGTTTTCCGCAGCCTGAAGGGCCCCGGGCTCCGGCTTGACGGGGTGTGCCCAAGTCTCCTAAGGTCAGAGCGCGAGTAAACGTTTGCAACGTCTGTTATTTTGTTCCCTATGCCGAAAGCCGCCGACATGAGTGCCCTGGAGACGTTGAAGGAGCAGGTGCTCGAGGCCAACCTGGAACTGGTGCGCCAGGGGTTGGTTGTCTTTACCTTTGGCAACGCCAGCGGCATCGATCGCCAGCGCGGACTGGTGGTGATCAAGCCCAGCGGGGTTGACTATACGGCGCTCGCCGCCGGCGACATGGTGGTCACCGATTTGGACGGAAAAGTGGTCGAGGGAAGGCTTCGCCCGTCTTCTGACCTGGCAACACATCTTATACTTTATAAAGAGTTTCCCGGCATTGGCGGGGTGGTCCATACGCACTCGGAATATGCTACAGCCTGGGCCCAGGCAGGGCTCGAGATTCCGGCTTACGGAACCACCCACGCGGATTATTTTTACGGCCCCGTGCCAGTCACCGAAGAGTTGACGGCGGAGGAAATAGGCGGAGATTACGTGCTCAACACCGGGGTCGCGATTAGCCGCCGTTTCCAGGGTCTCGATCCACACGCAATTCCGGCCGTACTGGTGGCCGGCCACGCGCCTTTCTGCTGGGGAAAAACCCCGCTCGAGGCGGCCCACCATGCGGCCGTTCTGGAAACGGTCGCACGCATGGCCTACTTTACAACTACCCTGCGGCAAAGCTGTAACGGGGTTTCGCAGGCGCTGCTGGATCGGCATTATTTTCGCAAGCACGGCGCCAATGCCACCTATGGACAGGAGAAATGATGCGGCAACAAGGACACGCTGACCTATGGTGACAACCCTCGCTCTGGCGGTATCGACCCAGCTGGCGCGCCTGAACTGGATCGACATCCTGGTGATCGCGATCTACTTCGCGATGGTGGTCTTTATCGGCTTTTATCTCCGGGGATCGTCCAACACAAGCGAAGAGTTTTTTATGGCCGGGCGCGAAATGACCGCGTGGATTGCCGGCCTGAGCTTCGTTTCCGCCAACCTGGGGTCGCTCGAGTTGATGGGCTGGGCCGGATCTACCTACCAGTATGGAATCCTGGCCATGCACTGGTACTGGATCGGCGCTATTCCGGCGATGCTCTTTCTCGGCATTGTCATGATGCCGTTCTATTACATCTCGAAGACCCACTCGGTACCCGGATATCTCAAGCTTCGTTACGGAGACGGGGCACGGGCGCTCTCCGCGGTCAGCTTCGCGTTCATGACCATTCTGATGAGCGGCATCAACATGTACGCGATGGCCATTGTGATGAAGGTGGTTCTGGGGTGGGACCTGAACTTCAGCATCTGGGTCTCTTCGGTCACGGTGGCGGTGTATGTTGCGCTGGGCGGGCTGAAATCAGCGATCTATAACGAGATTCTCCAGTTCCTGCTCATTTGGGCGGGCGCCCTGCTGGTGCCGATTTTGGGCCTGATCGAGGTGGGTGGCTGGAGCAATCTGCGGCAGCAGATCGCAACCAACTTGGGCCGTTCCGATTATGTGCACCTGTGGTCGACGCTGGGGCACTTCAACACCAACCCCATGGGGGTGAACTGGTTCGGGATCGTCTTCGGGTTGGGCTTCGTGGTCAGTTTCGGCTACTGGACCACGGATTTTCTGGTCGTACAGCGCATTCTGTCGGCGGACAGCATTCGTTCGGCCAGGCTCGCTCCGGTGATCGGCGCCGCGTTCAAGATGGCGGTGCCCTTCATTGTGATCCTCCCCGGCCTGATCGCCCTTTCCGTGCTTCCTTATAAGCTGGTGGCGCAGGATGTGGCGGTCAGCACGGGCCAGCATAGCTTCAACGAGGTTCTGCCCCTGATGCTGGTACGCTACTGCGGGCCGGGCCTGCTGGGGCTGGGCGTCACGGCGCTGATCGCCGGCTTCATGTCTGGCATGGCGGGCAACGTCAGCGCGTTTTCGACCGTCTGGACCTATGACATCTACGGCGCTTTTTTGAACAAGAAGGCTACCGACCGGCACTATGTAGCCATGGGCCGCTGGAGCACCCTGATCGGCGTGCTGGTCTCGGTGGGCACGGCGTACCTGGTGCAGCACGCAGCCAGCATTATGGACTACGTGCAGCAACTGTTCAGCTTCTTCATCGCGCCGCTCTTCGGAACCGTGATCCTGGGCATGCTGTGGAAGCGCGCGACCAAAGAGGCCGGGTTTTGGGGGCTGCTGGCCGGTACTTGTACGTCCATTGGCCTGTGGCTGTGGGTGCGGCACGATCCCCATGCCTTGCGCTACGTCGCCCTTTCCCCAGACGCCAAAGATATGGCGGAAAATGTATATCGCGCGCTGTGGGCGTGGCTGGTTTGCGTGCTGGTTACGGTGGTGGTCAGCTACATGACCAAACCTCGGCCGGTCGCGGAACTGGAGGGGCTGGTCTACGGTGTTTCTCCCCTCCCTAAGGAAGACGACGAGCATTGGTACCAGCGTCCCATTGTGTGGGCGGGCACGGTGGCTGTGGTCTTCATCTTCCTCAACATTCTCTTCTGGTAAGGAGCCGGGCCGATGCGAGAGTCCTTTTCTATATGGTGGTTTGCCGGCGTACTGATGCTGGCGTATGGCGTGGTGATTTTTAGCACGGGGATCTGGGAACTGAGTCACCCTCTGCCCCATCCTCCAGTGCTGAGCAATTTGCATGCGCCGATCTGGTGGGGCGCGCTGCTCACGGTATTCGGCCTGGGCTATACCATCGGCTTTCGGCCCCGGCAAACAAACAAGCGAAGGAAATGACCATGGCGAAACAGATGACGTTCGGCGTGATTGTAGGCAACCGCGGCTTTTTCCCCGATCAGCTGGCAAAGACGGGCCGCGAAGAGATTCTGAGAGTGCTGGCGGCGGACGGTATCCGCACCATCGCGCTGACTCCGGAAGAGTCAAAGTTCGGCGCCGTCGAAACCCCGACGGAAGCGCGGCTATGCGGCGACCTCTTCCGTAAGCATCGCGATGAAATTGATGGCGTGATTGTTACGCTTCCCAACTTCGGCGAAGAGCGCGGGATTGTCGATGCCTTGCGCCACTCTACGCTCAAGGTTCCGGTGCTGGTGCAGGCGACTCCCGACCGAGCAGCGGACATGAAGATTTCCCACCGCCGCGACAGTTTTTGCGGCAAGATGTCAGCCTGCAACAACATGATGCAGTACGGCATTCCCTACTCGCTCACCACGACGCATACGGTGCAGCCTGACTCCGATGAGTTTCGCAAGGATCTGGCGTGGTTCTCCTCGGTGTGCCGGGTGGTGCGGGGCTTTACCAATCTTCGTGTGGGCGCGATCGGGGCACGCCCGGCGGCGTTCAACACGGTTCGTTACAGCGAGAAGCTGCTGGAGCGGAGCGGCATCTCGGTGGACACGCTCGATCTTTCTGAAGTGCTGGGCCGTATCGAGCGGCTCAAGGACAACGACGACGCGGTGCAGACCAAGCTGGCAGCTATTCAATCGTATGTGTCCACCAACAACATTCCGGTTGCGGCACTGATCAAGATGAGCAAGCTGGGCGTGGTGATCGAGCAGTGGATGCAGCAGACGTATTGCACGGTGAGCGCGATCCAATGCTGGACGTCGCTCGAAGAATACTTCGGCGTGGTGCCCTGCACGGTGATGAGCATGATGAGCGACAACCTCTTCCCCAGCGCCTGCGAAGTGGACATCTGCGGGACCATCAGCATGCATGCCCTGGCCCTGGCCTCAGAGACTCCAAGCGCGCTGCTGGATTGGAATAACAATTACGGATCGGATCCGGACAAGTGTGTGTGCTTCCACTGCTCCAATTTGCCCAAGCACTTCTTCAAGGACGTGGTGATGGATTTTCAGGCGATCATCGCGGGCACGGTGGGCAAGGAGAATACGTTTGGCACCTGCGTTGGCCGGGTGAAGGCAGGCGCCATGACCTACGTGCGCTTCTCTACCGATGACTTTCACGGCAAGATCCGGGGGTACGTGGGGCAGGGGGAATTTACCAACGATCCGCTGGAGACGTTTGGGGGCGCGGGCGTGGCCAGGATTCCACGACTGCAGAAGCTGCTGCGACTGATTTGTGAGCAGGGCTTCGAGCATCATGTCGCGGCCAATTTCTCGCAGGTGGGCAGTGCGGTGCATGAAGCGGCCACGCGCTACCTGGGCTGGAGCATGTACAACCACGACGCGGAGCAGGGTTAGCGGTGGCGATCGTCGCAGGAGTTGATTTCGGCACGCTGAGCGTCCGGGTAACGCTCTTCGACAGCGCCCGGGCGGGTAAGGGCGGATTGGCCACTGCGTCGGCTAACTACCCGCTGAAGCGGAAGCGGGAAGATCCGGATTTCGCCACCCAATCCCACCAGGATCAGATGGATGCCTTGGTCAGCGCTACACGGGCGGTGCTAGCCAAGGCAGGAATCTCAGGCGAGCAGGTGGAGGCCATGGCGCTCGATACTACCGGCTCGAGCGTGATCCCGGTAGACGCCGGCATGCAGCCGCTGGATGACTACTATCTGTGGTGCGACCATCGCGCCAAGGGCGAGGCGCAGCAGATTACCCAACTCGCCCATGCCGAGCAGCTGGAAGCGATCGAATGGTGCGGTGGGGTTTATTCCCATGAGTGGGGATTCGCCAAGCTGCTGCACTGGCTGCGCCACAACCCGGACAAGCGCGGTCAGCTGGCGAGCGCCTTCGAACACTGTGACATGGTGGCAGCTACGCTGTGCGGGATTACCGACCCCAAGTTGGTGAAACGCAGCATCTGCGCCATGGGTCACAAGTGGATGTGGAATCCCAAGTGGGACGGGCTGCCATCCCAGGAGTTTCTCTCTAAGGTAGATCCGCTGTTGGACGGCATTCGCAACAAACTTGGTGGCGAATACCACACCTCCGACGTTCTGGCGGGTCATCTTGCGCCGGACTGGGCGGAGAAGATGGGTTTGCGGACGGGTATTCCGATTCCCGTGGGCGCCTTCGATGCTCACTGGGATGCCATCGGCGTGGGGTGCCGGGAGGGCGATGTTGTCAATGTGGTCGGGACGTCCACTTGCATCATCGCCATGGAGCGCAAGGCCACACTGATTCCGGGCGTCTGTGGAGTGGTTCCCGGCAGCGTGGATCCGGGTTATACCGGCATCGAGGCAGGGCTCTCGGCCACCGGCGATATTTTCGAAGCCATTGCCCGCCGGGCCAATGTCAAGGTCTCAGAGCTAAGCCGCGGACTTGAGAATTATCAGCCTGGACAAACCGGCTTGCTGCGGCTGAGCTGGGACAATGGCGACCGCACCATCCTGGTCAACCCGGAACTGGGAGGCATCACGCTGGGCTGGAACGTGGTGCACACGGCCCAGGATGAGTTGTTCGCTGCTATCGAAGGCACTGCCTTCCATACCCGCATCATCCTCGAACGGCTGGCGGAATATGGAGTGCCGGTGGACCGCGTGATAAATGGGGGCGGGGTGCCGCAAAACAATCCTGTGCTCAACCAGGTTTATGCCAATGTGCTGGGTAAACCGGTCCTGGTGCCGGATGGAATTCCTACCAGTTTGGGGTCCGGAATCTTCGCGTTCCTTGCGGCCGGTGCGTTCAAGTCTGTGGAAGAGGCGCAGAAGAAGATGTGCCTGCCGTACCAAACGTATCAGCCGGAGGCTAAGGCTGTGGGCGTGTATGAGGAGCTTTATCGGCTTTACCGGAAGGTTTACTTTGCTTTTGGTTCGCGCGGGGCAGCGGCGGCGGAGTTGGGGGATGTGTTGCCCAGATTGATCGAGATTCGGTCCGTGGTACTGGAGTAGGGCCGGGAGCGAGACGCTTGTATCAGGGCCCGACTTTACTTTACTCGTGCCACACAAGGCCCAGAATATCAGGGCTTTAAGAGTCTGCGTGAGACCTCGAAATAAACAGCAAATAGGAACCAGGCCCGTAGGGCCGGGAGCCAAACGTCAGCCCAGCCCGGAAGGGCTGGGAGGCGGATCCAAAGTCCGGGAGCGCCGGAGGTGCGGCACTACCTTCATCCGCGGGTGCCGCGCCTCTGGCGCTCACACAATATTTGGGGATCGATGTCCCAGCCCTTCCGGGCTGGGCTGACGTTTGGCTTCCGGCCCTACGGGCCTGGTTCCTATTTGCTGTTTAATTTCGAGTTCTCACGCAGACTCTTTAGCCCGACTCTTTGGTCGTTTATGGCACGACTAAAAGTCGTGCCCTGATACAAAGCGTCTGGCCGATTCCGAAGGGCTAGGGGCCGTAGTCGGCGGCGACGGTTTCAGGCACACGTAGCCAGCCGTAGAGGGGAAAATTCTCCACCAGTTCCAGGACCTGGCCTCGTATCTGGCGCAGGGCCTGCGGGTCATTGCGGTGATCTAATGCCTCGGTGATCCACTTGGCGATGGTGCGCATCTCCGGCTCACGCATGCCACGTGTGGTTACGGCCGGACTGCCGATGCGGATGCCGCTGGGCTTGAGCGGTGGATTGACGTCGAAAGGAATTGCGTTCTTGTTGACCGTGATGCCCGCTTCCTGCAGCGCGTTCTCGGCCTCGCTGCCCAGAATCCCGCGGGAAAAAACGTCTACCAGCATCACATGGGTATCGGTTCCGCCGGAAATGACACGGTAGCCTTCGCCCATCAAGGTTTCAGCCAAGGCCTGCGCATTCACCACCACCTGCTGGGCGTATTGCTTGAATTCCGGTTCCAGAGCCTCGCGAAGGGCTGCCGCTTTGCCCGCGATGACGTGGACCAGGGGGCCGCCCTGCTGGCCGGGGAAGACGCTTCTATCGACACTAACGGCAAATTGCTGTTGGCAAAGGATCATACCGGCACGAGGGCCGCGCAACGTCTTGTGGGTGGTGGTGGTGACCAGGTGCGCATGAGGTACCGGCGAAGGATGGACGCCGCCAGCCACCAGACCGGCAAAATGGGCCATATCAATTAAGAGCAATGCTCCAACCTTGTCGGCGATCTGGCGCATGCGGGCGAAGTCGATGATCCTGGGGTAGGCGCTGCCCCCTCCGATAATGAGCTTTGGCTTTTCGCGCTCAGCAGTGGCTTCGAGGAGGTCGTAGTCGATCCGCTCCGTCTGCTTATCTACTCCATAAAAGACCACGCGGTAGAGCTTGCCGGAGAAGCTGAGCTTGTGCCCGTGGGTCAGGTGGCCGCCATGGGCCAAGTCAAGACCCATAATGGTGTCGCCGGGGTTGATGACCGCCATGTAGGCGGCGGCATTGGCTTGGGAACCAGAATGAGGCTGCACGTTTACGTGCTCGGCGCCAAAGAGCTGCCGGGCGCGATCGCGAGCAAGGTTTTCGACCACATCGGCGTATTCGCAGCCGCCGTAATAGCGCTTGCCCGGATAGCCCTCGGCGTACTTGTTGGTGAAGACTGACCCGACCGCCTCCAGCACCGCCTGGCTTACAAAATTTTCAGAGGCGATCATCTCCAGGCCTTCGTGCTGGCGACGAATTTCGTGGTCGATAGCCCCGGCGATCTCCGGATCGGCCTCGGCAAGCGTACGGCGCATACGGTCAGACATGTTGCGATTTTAGATCATTTGGCGCAGGGATTCCGTTCGGTGGATAACGTGCCGTAGTGTCGATTGGGGCCGGGGAGTCTGCGAAAAATAATGCGATATAAGAGAGATAAGAGGGATAAGTTACCTTTGGTTACTTTTGCAATTTAAGGAGCAATGAGTTGTTTTTCCTGCGTAGGGAGGGCAGGAAGCGTCGCCAGGTGCTTAAAGGCTGTATGGATGAAGGAGCCGATGTACCAGCCATCTATGAACTTGTAGGGGGTTTCGCCGGTGGTGTAGTGGCCACAGGGCAAGACTTTGGAGACGAAATCGATCCCACGGCGGCGGAAGTTCTCGATCACCTGGAGCGAGTACTCGCGCAGGAAGGTGAGGTCATAGGTAGCGTGGATTAACAGAACTTTTTTAGGGTGGGCGGCAAATTGGTCCATGTAATAGGACGGGCTCACAGCAGCCCAGACATCCCGCAGCCGCTGCTGAGTCATGGAAATGCTCTCGAAGGCGGCGCGGATGTGACGAGTGCTCTGCCCTGTCCACACCACATCTCCGAAGGACATGGAGGCGTGGTTAAAGGCGCCTACACGCACGCGACTGTCGAGCGCAGCGGCAAGAAAGGCGTAGCAGGAGCCGAGACTTGTGCCCAGAATGCCGAACTGCTCGTAGCCCTGTTGCTGAAGCCAGTCGATGCAGCAACGGATGTCGATGACCGCCTGGCGGCAAGAAGCGATGGTGCGGCCGACGTTGGCGCTGACGGCATAGTCGGCTCGCTCCAGCTCTGCCGGGCGGCGAATGTCGTGGTAGGGCTTGCTGAGACGCAGGGCGGATACACCAAAGCGGTTGAAGAGGGAGCAAAGAGCGTTGTGGCTGAAAGCGTCGGCATTCCACTGCGGCATGACGATGATTGCTTGTTTGGGCTTGCCGGCCATCTTTGCCGAAGTAGCCGGAAACCAGCGGGCGTTGACCCGGTCGTTTTCCGGGTAGGGCGTGCGCACGGGCGAAGTAAAGCGCAGAAATTGCGCCGTAGGGAGCTGGCCGGCGGCTGCGAGGCGGTGAAATTTGGCATCCTGCTTCAGGGTCCGGGGACGAACGTTGGTGGGAAACAGCTGCGGATGACGCTCCTCAAGCGCGAAATCATCGGGAGTCCGGTAGGCGAAGAACTCGGTGCGATGGCGCAGGATGAAATCGTTCAACTGCAGCATGGCACGCTCGGCTGCGGCATCATCCCCCGGAGGGTGGGAGGGAAAGCTGAACCCGTAGGAGCGGGCAAAGTCCTCAAGCCAGTCAAATCCCCACTCCACCGGGCGGACGATGCGGTTGGTGTCACGGGTGGTTAGAGCCGTTTCCCAGCGGTACATCCAACGCGCGTAGAGCTTACCGAGGATTCTCTTCATTTCGTGCTTTGCGCCTGGATGCGGAATTGCTCCACCACCGCCGACATATCTTCATCTCCCTGTCCGGCGGCGATGGCGTGCTCGAAGACCCGCAGAGCAGCGCGGCCCATATCAAGGTCGAGGGCATAATGGTCGGCTTCGCTGACCGCATAACGGAGATCCTTGGCCATGAGACGGAGCAGGAAATTGGGCTCATATTGGCGAGCCGTCATGCGCCCGCTAAGCAGCTTGACCAAGGGGCTGCCGGGGGCTCCCTCGGTCAACACGCCAAGCGCCTTCTCGCGGTCGAGACCGCTGCGCTCGATCAGAGAGAGGGCTTCCGCCAAGGCCGCTACCTGGGAGCCGGAAAGGAAATTGTTGATCAGCTTGAGGCGAGCACCGCTGCCCACCGGGCCAAGGTGGATCACGCCACGGCCCATGGCCTTGAGGATGGGGGTGATCTTGTTCACAGGATCGGCCGCACCTCCGGCGAGGAAGAGCAACTGCCCAGTTTCGGCCTGGACTTTGCTGCCCGTTACCGGGGCATCCACCAGCTCACAGCCGCGCTCTTTGGCGGCACGGTCGAGTTCCTCAATCCACTCCACCGTGATCGTGCTGGACTCGACCAGGATGGTTCCCGGGGTCGTGCCTAGCAGGGCCTCGCCCCGGCCCAACCACACGTCCCGACAGACGACGACATCGGCCAGCATGCTGATGACCACGTTCGCGCCTGCCGCCGCCTCGCGAGGGGAATTGGCCACAGTGGCTCCGCGGTCGGCCAGCGCTTGCGCTTTGCCTGGAGTCCGATTCCAGACACTCAGTGGATAGCCTGCGTCGAGCAGGCGGGTCGCCATGCCTGAACCCATGAGTCCAAGCCCGAGTAAAGCAATCTTTGTCTCTTCCATACGATCTCCTGCCAAAGTTCTAGAATAGAAGGGTTATGGCGTTTACGGAACAATACGACATTGTAGTTGTGGGTGCAGGGCACGCGGGTTGCGAGGCGGCGATGGCCGCTGCCCGCATGGGCCTGCGGACGGCGCTGTTCAGTTTCAATTTGGACCTGATCGCGCAAATGTCGTGCAATCCCGCCATTGGAGGTATCGCCAAGGGCCACCTGGTGCGGGAAGTGGATGCGCTGGGCGGCATTATGGGCGAGGTGGCCGATGCTGTGGGGATCCAGTTCCGGTTGTTGAATACCTCCCGCGGGCCGGCGGTGTGGTCTCCGCGAGCCCAGTGCGACAAGCGCCAGTACCGGGTTAAGATGCGCCAGGTGCTGGAGTCGCAGGCGAATCTGCATATCAAGCAGGCGGAGGTGGTGGACCTGGTGCTGGATTCGGATGGGCGGACGCTGCGCGGGGTTAAGTTGCGCGACGGCCGCACGGTGTTGGCGGGGGCGGTTGTGATCACCACCGGCACCTTTCTCAACGGATTGATTCATTGCGGCGAAGAGCGGTACCCGGCGGGGCGCAGCGGCGAACCACCCAGCGTGCTGCTAGGCGAGGCGCTGAAGAGGCTGGGCCTGCGTGGATGCCGGCTCAAGACGGGTACACCTCCGCGGCTCGATGGCCGCAGCATCGATTGGAGCCGGTTCGCGGAGCAGCCCGGGGATGTGGACCCGACCCCGTTCAGCTTCCGCACGGTGGAGTTGCCGCAGAAGCAGATCTCCTGCCACATCGCGTACACCACGCCAGAGACTTTGCGCATCATTCGCGAGAACGTCAACCGGTCGCCGATGTACTCGGGGCAGATTACGGCTGTGGGGCCGCGGTATTGCCCTTCGATTGAAGATAAAGTGGTCCGCTTCCCTGATAAGGAGCAGCATCAGTTCTTCCTCGAACCCGAAGGGCTGGATACCAACGAGGTGTACGTCAACGGCATGTCTACCTCACTGCCGATGGAAGTGCAGTGGGAGGTCGTGCGCTCGATTCCTGGGCTGGAGAAGGCGGAGATGCTCCGCCCTGGATATGCCATTGAATACGACGCTATTGACCCCACGGAGCTCGATCGCAGCCTCGCGGTAAAGAAGATTGCCCGGCTTTATCTTGCGGGACAGATCAATGGCACCTCAGGGTACGAGGAGGCAGCTTGCCAGGGGCTGATGGCCGGGATCAATGCGGCTTTGCTGGTACGCGGCGAGGCGGGGTTCACACTCGACCGCACTGAGGCTTATACGGGCATCCTAATTGACGACCTGATCAGCAAGGGGACGAACGAACCGTATCGAATGTTTACTTCGCGGGCGGAGTTCCGGCTGCACCTGCGGATCGATAATGCCGACCGGCGATTGACTCCGTATGGACATAAGCTGGGCCTGATCAGCAGCGGCGCCTGGCAGAAGTATGAACAGAAGCAGGCGCGCGCAGTGGCGCTGGAGAAGCTGCTGGCGACGCGCAAGGTGAACCTCGAACGGCTGGGGGCTTTACTGCCGGAGGTGGCTTCGGCACTGGGAAATGTTGCGGGGCAGACGTATGGCCAGTTGCTGAAGCGGCCGGAGATCAGCCTGGAGACGCTGCTGCCTGTGGTGCGGTTGGAATGGGAGGGCGGGGAGCTGGGTTTCTTTGATGGTGTGCTCAACGCCAGAGTTCGCAATGAGCTCAAGTCGGTGGAGACGGAGATCAAGTACGCAGGCTATCTGGACCAACAGCGTAAGGCGATCGACAAGCTTAAGAAGGCGGAGCAGCGCAGCATTCCTGCGGACTTTGAGTATGCGGGGATCAGCGGTTTGTCGCGGGAGATGCAGGAGACGCTGGCCCGGGTGCGGCCGCAGACGCTGGGCCAAGCGAGCCGGATACCTGGGGTGACCCCGGCGGCGCTTTCGTTGCTGAATGTTTATCTGGAAGTGGGCGAGAAGCGCAGGATGCTGGCGACCTTGGATTAGAAGTATCTCAAGGGCTTCAGAGTCTGCGGCTCATTGCGGTATGGCTAAAGCCGTGCCCCGATACAAAGCGTAGAAGCAGCTGGCTACTTAGAGTCCTGGTGGAGTTGGGGGCGGGGGGGCGGCTTCTACTGCTGGTCCGCCAACGCCTACGCCTACGGCGCCGGGGTACTGCTCGGGGGCTGACTCAGGAGCCGGATTTTGCATGCCGGGATCAGGCGCTGGGGCAACATAGGGATGACGCGCCCGCGCTTGAGGACCGGGAGGCACAAAGCCGTCGCCGGAAAAACGCGGGATGCCGAAATGGCCGCGAAGATGTAATAGATCGACGGTGCTTATGTCTCCGTTGAGGGCGATCAGGTTGAGATCTTTCGGTTTGGAGATCAGCACCATCATCCCAGTCACGTCCATGTGCTGGAAGTTGATCCATAGGTCGGTTTGTCCCTGATCGAAGGGATCCCCCTTGCCGTGGGCGGCGACCAGGTGGCGCCAGCCGGCAGCTTCGTATTGCCTGCGGATTAGATCAAGGGCGGCAGGATCATAGAGGCCGGGCGAGGCGAAGTGATAGCTGTGCACTGAGATTCCATTCAGCTTGGCAATGGCGTTGCGTACGTCCTGGTCGGTGTCGCCGATGAAATAGCCGGCCACCTGCAGCATGGAGCGATCGAAGGTGAAATCGGTATGAAAGGCGGCGCGCTGGCCTAGCGCTTCGAAACCCTGCGGAATCCAGGTTGGGGGCGCCGGCTTTGGCGCGCCCTGCCCACTCTGCCCAAAGACAGCAAGCGGCCCGGCGAGCAGAAGGACGAGAAGAGCACGGGTAGCGCGGGGACGAAACATGGCTCACTCCTGCTGGGTAAGACGCCGAAACCCAGGAAAAGTTGTGGCGGGGTACATCCAAGTGGGTACCTCTGCGGACTGCCCCTCTCGCATCCACCGCATTTGCCGATAACGAGCAAAGCGGATAAGGATGGCCAGTGACAAAGACCAGAATACTTCATGCGGGAGTGCTGATTCTGGTCATGCTCATCTCAGGCAACGCCGGAAGGTCGCAAAGCCTGCCGGTGCCCTGGACGATCCGTCCATTTTCCAGGATCGGCTTCGATTCGCACGCGGGCTTGGGCGGAATAGGTTTCGATGTCGCCACGCCCCTATCCAGAAGGTTGAATATTCGCGCGGGCTCTGACTTCTTCGGCTATAGCACCAGCTTCCAGGATCAGGGAGCCAACGTCGCCGCCAATCTGCGCATGCGATCGGGACACGCATCCCTGGATTGGTTCCCGTTCGGTGGGCGCTTTCGACTGAGCCCCCTGGTGGTGTTCGCGAACAACAATCAAGCAAAGGCAACCGCTCTTGTTCCGCCGGGCAGCACCATCACCTTGAACGGCCAGGATTACATCAGCAGTCTTACTGACCCACTGCACGGAGGCGGTTCGGTCGATTTTAGAAAGGCTTCGCCCGGCCTTACGCTGGGGATGGGGAATGTGATTCCGCGCACCGGCCACCACTTGAGTATCCCGGTGGAAGCGGGGTTCTACTATGTTGGCCAACCCGGATTGAAGGTCAATTTCACCGGAAGCGCGTGCGATCCTACAGAACCCCCAGCGATCGGGTGCGCATCGGTGGATCAAAACCCGAGCTTCCAGCAGAACCTCGCCGCATTCATCGCGCGCTATAACCATAACCTCAGCTACGCATCCTTCTTTCCCATTTTCTCGGCCGGCTTTGGCTATGCCTTCTAGGTAGACTCCGGCGAAGCATGTGAGCCATCTCGCTACCAAGACCGCCTCGGGGGTACGCCCGCATACGTTGGCTGTTATTGCCCTCTCGCTACTACTACGGTTACTTATCTTATGGTTTGTAATTGCGCGGTTCCCGCATAACTGGCTCTATTCCCACGGAATCGAACTGGGAACGCTGGCTCAATCCCTGGTTGCGGGTCACGGGCTCAGCTCGCCCTTCGGCGGCTCGACCGGGCCAACCGCCCTGCTGGCTCCGGGATATCCCGCAATCATCGCCCTCTTCTTCCGCATCTTTGGCTCGTTCAGCTTTACCGCGGCTGTCGCTGTGATGGTGATGCAGCTTCTGTTTAGCCTGATGACCGTGCTACTGATCATGCACATTGCGCGGCGATGCTTCGGAATTCGCGCAGCCAATCTGGCGGGAACATTCTGGGCGGTTTCGTTGCCGCTGATCTGGATGCCGACGATCTTTTGGGAGACCTGCTTGTCTACCCTGCTGCTGGTGGGCATGATGGCTTTGGCATTGCACTGTGAGCGAAGACCGAGCGGGCTCCTCTGGGCGGTGATGGGCGCCTATTCAGGGCTGGCTGCGTTGGTGAATCCTTCGCTGCTGCCGCCCCTGCTGGCGCTGCTGGGTTGGGCGGCCTGGCAGACACGAAAGACGCTTTGGTATTTGCCTGTGGCATTGCTTGCGCTCTTCGTGGTGTTTGCTCCATGGCCGATCCGGAATGCGCGCGTGCTGCATGCTTTCATTCCTCTACGCAGCACGGTTGGCTTCGAATTATGGGTGGGCAATCGCGCCGGAGCATCCGGCTTCCTGGATGAATCGCAATTTCCGATATTCAATCGACGGGAATACGACCAATATGCCGCCAATGGCGAGGTGGCCTATATGGGCGACAAGTCGGCGCTCGCCAAGGCATACATCCGCAACCATCCAGGTGAGTTTCTGCGGCTCAGCGCAGTGCGATTCGTCCGCTTCTGGACGGGAACGGGTAACAAAGACGGTTCCTTAATTTTCATTCTTCATGCTGTATTGACAACCTCTCTTGGATTCATAGGTATCTGGCGTTTGGTGAGAGAAGGCCGCCTCCGTTTGGCCGCCTTGTTCCTCTTGCCGCTGATGGTTTTTCCTTTGCCCTACTACATCACCCACGCTGAGTTCCGGTATCGACTGGTGGTCGACCCCTTGCTTACGATCGTGGCCGCGTATGCGCTCACCGGTGCTCGAGAAGGCACGGAGCAACGATGACGCCAGAAAGCACCCCGGCAGCCTGGATACGTTGGACGCTGCCGTCGTTCACCGATCTGTTCTTCCTTGTCCTTATCGGGATCCTTGTCTTCAGCCCGATGAGCGCCGGTCTGCTCGGCGACGCCGATACCGGTTGGCATATACGGAGCGGCGAGCTGATCATGAGGACCCATGCCATCCCTCGGACCGACCCTTTTTCCTACACCCGGCATGGAGAGCCCTGGTACGCGTGGGAGTGGATGTACGACGTGATCATTGCTGCAATCCACCACGTCTCGGGTTTGAACGGAGTCGTCCTCTTTACCGCCGCGGTCATAGGCGCGACCTTTGCACTTCTCTTTCGCTTCATCCTGCGGCGAAGCGGAAACCTGGCGGTGGCCGCCCTCCTGACGTTATTGGCGATGGCGGCTGCCCAGGTTCATATGCTGGCCAGACCGCACGTTCTGAGCTGGCTGTTGACCCTGCTGTGGGTGGAAAATCTATGCCGCTTTGAAGACGGACGAGCGCTCGGCGCTGCTCTGGCTTCCGGCGCTGATGTTGCTGTGGACAAACCTTCACGCGGGGTTCGTTTTGGGGCTGGGGCTGCTTGGGATCTTTGCCCTGGGGGCCATTTGGAGAGCTTTCACCGCTCCAAGCCAAGGGGATCGGGCAAAGATAGCCCAACTGGTCATTATCTTTTGCGTTTGCGTGTTGACCACGCTGTTTACGCCTTATGGCTACCGGCTGCATGTTCATGTGTATCAATACTTGTCTGACAGTTTTTTGATGAACAACATTGACGAATTCAAGTCGCCGAATTTCCATGTTTTCGTCTACGAATACTTCGAGCTATTCATCCCCCTGGTGATTGCGGGAGTCGCGCTGGGACGCGATCGGCTCACCCCGACGCGCCTGCTGCTGCTGCTCTTCTCCCTGCACGCGGGGCTATATGCTGCGCGCAACATACCCATTTCCGCAATTATCATGAGCCTGGTTCTGGGGCCGCTGTTGACGGTCGAGGCCTCCAGGAAATCCGATGGCTCATCCGGTCTGCGATGGTTACGTTCCATACTCGACGCGGGACAAGGTATCTCGGAGAGCATGACACGCCTGGAAGGCCAGCTTCATGGGCATGTACTGGCGGCCTTGGCGATGGCCGCATCCGTGGCGCTGGTGATGAACGGGGGGCGCGTGTTTTCGAGACAAATTCTCTGCGCCCATTTTGACGAGAAGATCTTTCCTGTAAAAGCGGCCCAATTCATCGCCGGAAGGGGCATTCGCGATCGTCTTTTCAGCTCCGATACCTGGGGCGCTTATCTCATTTACAGGCTCTATCCAGAAACTGAAGTCTACTTTGACGACCGGCACGATTTTTATGGGGAGGCGTTCGTCAAGGAGTACGGGAAGGCCATTTTGGGTTCACGGCAATGGAGGGAGCCACTCGATCGTTATCACGTGAAGTGGGTGCTCATGCCTGTGGATTCGCCCTTGTCCAGCCTGCTGCGAGAAAGCCGCGACTGGCACGCCGAGTACGATGACGGGCTGGCCATCCTCTTCTCCCGGACCTCGCCATGACGGCGACCAACTACATACGGTTCTTTCACATCGAGATGCATCAGCTGACATTTTGCAGCATCGAGGCGCTGGTGACGCTGCTGGTGCTGCTTCTCTTCGTCGCGCTACCGGTGAACTTTCCGGCGGCCTTTCCCAACAGGCGCTTCCGCGCTTTCGCGCAGAAGCGGCGGCGCGCTTGCGTGGCCGTCTTGCTGCTATCGTTCTTCGGCCGCATTGCGTTGCTGCTTATCGAGCCGTTTCCCCCGCCCAGGGTGCAGGACGAATTCAGTTACCTGTTGGCCAGCGAGACATTTGCTCATGGACGCCTCACCAATCCGACTCCGCCGGAATGGCATCACTTCGAGGCGTTTCATGTCCTGATGCAGCCCACCTACATGTCGAAGTATGGAGCAGCGCCGCCACTTTTCATGGCATTCGGCGAGCGCTTTTTTGGGACTCCGCAGGGTTGGAGTGCTGCTGAGCATGGCCTTGGCGGCGGCCAGCTTGTGCTGGATGCTGCAAGCTTATCTGCCGGCGGAGTGGGCGCTCCTGGGCGGCCTATTGGCGATTGTTCGCATAAGTTGGTTCAGCTACTTCGGCAATGGTTACTGGGGAGGGTCGGTGGCCATGCTGGGCGGCTGCCTGTTGCTGGGCGCCGCCGCCAGGCTGGCACGCAGGCCGAAACCGGGTTACGGACTCCTGATGGCGCTGGGACTTATTCTGCTGGCGAATTCGCGCCCGTTTGAAGGCGCTTTACTTTCGTTGCCGGTTTGCTTTTATACCTTGTGTGTCCTGCTTAGGAAACGAACAGCTCTTCGCGCGATCCTTCCTGGACTGGCGCTGCTGCTGGTGGGAACCGTTCTTACCGGCTACTATTGTCACCGCGTTACCGGACGTTTCACGTTTCCCTGGATAGCGCATTGGCAACAGTGGGGCATGGCCCCACCGTTTCTATTTGGGAAACCCCACACTTCCGTTCATTACCAGTTCCCTGAGCAGCTCATCTACAACCGCGACGGGGATATGTTTCCCTATACGAGCTCGAGAACGAAGGCCGATTTTTTTGCCGAGGTGGCGGCTAAGAGCATCTATCAATGGCTGTTCTTCATCTTCCCCGCGTTAACATTGCCGCTTATCGGCGTGATTCCGACCTGGCGCGCGAGAAAGTCTCGCGTGCTGATATACGCGCTGACTTTTGCATGTCTTGGCTATATCTGGGAGACATGGCTCCAGGCACACTACTTCGCCGTATGCACGGGGATTTTATATCTCATCTTATTAAACGGGCTGCGCTGGATGCGGGTGCTTGGCCGGGCGAGTGTAGTTTGGCTCAAGCTGATGCGCGGCACGCTGGCGTCGATTGCCATCATGGCCGCAGTGCGGCTCATGGTGGTTCCGACGGAGGGATTTCCCACCTGGGGTACCTGGATGAACCTGGACGGCCAGACTCCCGCGTGGCAGGACATTCACCACATCATGGAAGCAAAACCCGGTGGTCAGCTGGTCATCGTTCGCTATCGTCCTGATCATCTGTGGGAGAACGACTGGATCAACAACGGTTACGATATTCCAACCCAGCATGTGATCTGGGCACGCGATACGGAACCCGGAGAGTCGAATCTGCCGCTGTTGTGTGCGTTCAAAGATCGCCAGGTGTGGTTGCTGATTCCGCCGGAGAAAGGGTTCAGGCCGCCGCCGGACCGGACTGCTCGCTGGGATCCTGGCGCAGCCGAACGATTCCTGCAGCCCTATCCTGTTGCCGAGGCATCGGTTTGCGGCCCCTACTGAAACAGGCTGACTTCCGGGACGCCTGAAGACGCGGTGCTGTTCACGTTCATGGCGATGGTTCCACTTCCGCTGAGGGTCAGCTGGTCAACCACGATGCTTCCAACGGCATAGGTGGTTGAAGCGCCTGCGCCATTCAACTGGACCAGGTCCGCGTAGCTGGTGTTATGAAAATAAAGTGCGCCGCTAAAGTTGAGCGTGGCGCCGGCGCCGATCAGTGTGTTGCTATACGTGTTGGCATGGGCGGAGAAGAAAAGAAGTCCGCGCTGTCCCGTAGCGGAGTAGGTGTCGGAGCTGGGTGGGCCGATGTAAGTTCCGCCCGCACCGCATTGCGATATCAGCACATTCCCGGTAAGGGAGTTGGGCATCCCAGTGGGTGTCAGCGTGCCGGAACAATTCATGTAATAGGAGGGAACGGAGCTGATAGAACTGCTGGCTGCTCCCGAACCGCCGGAAAATAGAGGCCCCCCACTGAGGAAATAGAACATGACGCCTGACGTAGCCGGCTGGGTTCCAACCCAGGCATTGCGAAGGGTGGTGGACGATCCGACGTTCAGGTTTCCATTCAGGTAATAAACTCCGGGCATGAAAATGACCACATCGTTGGCGTAGCCTGCAAGACTGGTGGTATTGATGCCGTTTGGGTAATAACCGGGAGTAAATTCCAGGCAGTTTCCGTAGATGTTTCCACCGTTCAAGGGATAAGTGCTGCTGTAGGTCAGGTAATGTTGCTGAGCGGCCGTATTGGGGCAACTGTCCGTCCCGCTCGCGACCCAGGTGCCGTATATGTAGCCGTAAGTCGGGTCTGAGGTTGGCGTATAACCTTGAGCTACCGTAGCTACGGGAGTTACAGACTCCAGCACCTTGCCGGCCGGCTGGGTTGGAGCGGGAACGCTCGCGTAGGGATCGGGAACGACCGATGCGGGACTCTTCCACTCCGCTTGCGTCGTATTGTTCATGATGTAGTTGGCGCCGCAGAACTGGTTGGTAGCCGGGCCTCCCACAATGGCCAGATTTCCGCCCGTCCCCGACGGCCCAGCCGCACTGGTATCGATGGGATAGCCGTTGCCGCCATTGCAGTAGACGGCATTGCTCGAACTATTCGCTGAAGGGGAGCCATCTGCGGACGAGTTCACCTGGATGCTGGTTTGGGGGCCGCCAACGATCACGATGTGGGCTCCTCCGGATAGGGTCAGGGCCCCACCGACGGTGGGATTTAGAATGACCAGCGGTGCACCCCCAATTCCGGGCGGCAGTCCGCAGGTGCAGGAGGCTCCGACGGTCAGCGACTTTACTCCTATCAGACCCATGAACCAGGTTGCCGGCTTCTCCCGCACCACAACGTTGAGAAAGGGATAGGTGATTCCAGAGGCTCCCGTAACGCCGTTCACTGCAGTGGGGAAAGTCCAGCTGACCGCGACGGCGTCTGCGGATGTGCTCGTGCTCCACCCGACAGCAGAGGTGGTCGCAGTATAGCCGTTGAACTGCGCATACTGGCATAGTGCGGCGGTCGACGACGATGAGCAATCCCCGGAAGTGCCGACGGTAAAGGCAGGGCTGGTGGTGATGGTGCCGTTATGCAGGTAGAGCATGTCCATCGCCCCCGCGACGCAGGCGGCGTCGGCGGCCGATTGCGCGGCCTGGCGATGGAACCACATGTTGGAGAGGTCAACGGCAAAGCCCACAGACGCGAGCAGGAAGGCGGCCAAAATCACGAGCAGAAACACCGAGGCCTGGCCCTCCTGGCTGGCCAACGCTCCCTCGCGACATCCGGCTTTGCTTCTATTCATAGCGGCATCCTTGGGAGCTAGTACAGGATTTCTCCTTGCGAGGTGAGGGTTACCGCATTCTGCAGGCCAGGGAGATTGAAGTAGGGGACGTAGGTGTAAACCACCTTGACCGCCACCGGATTCCCCACCGCCGCTGTGCTGTTGGCATAGCTCACCGTAACCGTCATGGCCGCCAGGTTGTGCAGGGACGCGGAGGCCGCAGTGGTCACCGCGACCTGCACGTTCGAGTACGGTGACTGATTTGTGCACTGCGAGTCAGGGCCACTGCAGTTGGAGCTGTCTTTTCCATGCATAATCGCGTAGCGCACACCTTCTTGCGCGGCATCGTTGAGTACGCTGCAGGTGTAGGTAAACATGCAAAGCTCAAATAGCCAGAATACGAGCGAGAAGGCCACGATGAAGGAGACCAGCATCTCTAATGTGGCCTGTCCATCTTGACCGCCCCGCCTTCTGCCAGTAGAGGTTGGGCGACGGCTCGGCGGAGAGGTGGAAACATATCCCTCAGGGGCAGAACAGGCTGCGGAAAAGCGCTGCACCGGGCAGGAAGGCAAGATCTCAGGGGCTAAAGAGCCTGCGGAAAAAGTCGCGAACCACTTGATAAGCGGCCAGCCACCAGGGCTAAAGCCCCGAATTTTATTGCCCGAGCGTTTAAGCGGATTTAAAAACCCGCTCCCCGGACTAATGCTCGCTGCGGCGAGGTAGTCCGGGGCTGGCACCCGGGACGAGAGTTTTACCGCAGCCTGTAAAGCCCGTCGTATTCTCAATCGTTTACGGCACGACTAAAGTCGCGCCCTGATACAAAACAGAGTTTTTGCGCAGCCTGGAAAGCCGGATTTGTTTTCAATCGCTTTCGTACGGGCTGAAGTTCGCTGCGGCGAAGAAGTTCGCTGCGGCGAGGATGCTCGCTGCGGCGAGGATGCTCGTAGACCTTTACTGGAGAGCTCACTGCATGCGCCTCATTTCCACCATGCGATGGAAGGTCAAAGTGGGAAGAATGGATACGGGAATGGGAACCGGTGGAGTGACGGTGTAGACCACGTCCACCCGGTTCAGCTGGAAGTTAGGGGATTCAGGGTCTGTATCAAGCGAGCCGCTGACCGCGCCCGCCCCGGTGCTGGGGGTAGTGCATTGCGCAGTGTTATTCGATGTGTTTACACCCACGGCACTGGAACATATGCGCACAGAGACGGTGGCAGTTGAGGCATTGGAAAGACCGATGCTTGCAATGGCAAGAGTAGAAACGACCGCGGCACTTGGCTCGGCGGTCTGGGCAGGCGACGAGGTACCCTGAATGGCATACTCCATTGCGTTGCGCGCGGCAGAGTTCAACGATGTGGCCACCAGGAAGAAGAACCCGAAGTCCACGGCGTAGCAAACCAGGACAATAAAGATTGGCAGGGTGAGCGCGAGCTCAATCAAGCTCTGACCTTCGTCTCCCCGGGGAAACCGTGTGGCCATAAGGTGAGATCTACACGACACACTTCCTTATCGGCAGTCTTGGGCCAAGCATTAATATCCCGGGCGTGAGCGGTATTCACGAGCACAATCGCCGAGTTACTCTTCGCTACTCCTCGTTATGGCTAATTCTTGTGCTCTCTCGCATGCGGACATAACGATGACCAATGTAAGTACCTCTCTTTGTGATAACCCGACGATGTGTATTGACATTACTTCTAGTTACCTAGACGATGCCTTACAGATAGCGATGGTTTGGCTATTTGTAACCTCAAAGGAGATCAAATGAACAATCTTAAACAAAAGCTTACTAACCTTATGAGAGATGAGTCCGGCCAGGATCTTATCGAGTATGCCCTCGTCGCTGCGCTGATTGCGCTGGGCGCCACGGCCGCAATGACCACCCTCGCGGGTAGCATCAGCACCGCATTCAGCAGCGTGGGAAGCAAGCTAAATAGTGCTGTCTAGAGCGGTTTCGCTGCGCCGTTCTAGACCAATTGCGAAACTGCTGTAGGCCGGCGCGATCGGCGGGCGGAGCAGACGGCGATCGGGAGAAGAGATGTAATGAATGATATTCAACAACTCTTCTGCAAACTTTTGCGCGATGAGTCTGGCCAGGATCTTATCGAATATGCACTGGTTGCAGCATTGGTCGGGTTGGGCGCCACAGCCACGATGCGGACTCTCGCGACTTCTATTGGGACCGCCCTCACCGGTATTGGCACCCGATTAACCACGGACGTCTAACTTAACCGGATGAGCTCGGATTCGGTCCGATATGGACCTTGCACGAATGCAGATCGAAACTAAATTGCGGATCTGAAAGTATGCCGTGGGGAGACTGAATATTGAAGTTGGGTACGCGGCTTGCTCGCTTCTCTGCGCTACCGTAGGCGCGGTGTACGACGTAACCACACGCCGGATACCGAACGCTTTTACACTTCCCGCAATATTGTTTGGCCTGCTGCTGCATTTCACCCTGGGCGGGTGGCGGCAGTTAGGCACAGCAGCTGCAGCCGGACTGTCTTGCGGGTTGATCTTTCTTGTGTTTCACCTTGCCGGCGGCATGGGCGGGGGGGACGTGAAGCTGATTACCGCGGTGGGCTGCATTGCGGGCCTCTCGCTGATTCAGCCGCTGCTTATATTGACTTCTCTCGCCGGCGGAGTCATGGCTATCGGCCTTGCACTTTATCATCGCCGGCTCAAGGAGACGATGCGTAACGTGTGCACGCTGACGGTTCATCACGGGACTGCGGGCTTGACACCCCATCCCGAGTTCAATATCGACAATGCGCAAACGCTGCGCTTGCCTTACGCATTGGCGATCGCCGCGGGAAGCGGTCTCAGCCTTTGCCTGTTGATTGTGCAGAGGTGAACCATGAAGGCAAAGCGCCTGCTTACGGCCCTGATGATCGCGTTGGCCGTTTCGGGCCTGTTTACTTTCTGGCTGAGCAGACGGGTGGCCAAGGGGACTCGCGCCAGTGTGCCGCAGAGGCAATTCTATGTTGCCGCGGGAAAGCCGCTCGAGGCGGGTGAATTTCTGAAGCCCGCGAGCCTGCAATTGATTGAGTGGCCGGTATCGTCGCCGATTACCGGAGGGTTCACCAGGATCGACGACGTGGCGGGGAGAATCGTGCTTTATCCGTTGCCCAAGGGCGAGCCAATTTTCGAACGGCAACTGGCGGCGGCGGGAAGCGGTGCAGGCCTGACTGCAGACATTCCCTCGGGCATGCGAGCAATTTCCGTTCGTTCCGACGAAGTGGTGGGTGTCGCGGGCTTCCTGCTGCCCGGCGCCCATGTCGACGTGCTGATGACCTTTCATTCGGCGATTGCCCCGGAGCCGCAGACACTGACGGTATTGCAGGATGTGGAGGTTCTTGCCGTGGGGCAGCAAACGCACCCTCAACCAGATGGCAAGCCGATCAGCGTGAATGTGGTGACGCTGCTGCTGAAGCCGGAGGATGCGGAAAAAGTGGTGCTTGCCACCAGCCTGGGAGTGATCTATTTCGTGCTGAGAAACGGTGCGGACAAGGAGCAGGCGCTCAGTCCGCCTGTGGGGCTCAATCAACTCACCGGCACGGCTGCTTCGCCGGTGAGCGGAGCCGCATCGCCCACGAACAATCTAGCGCGTCCGAGGTCCAAGCGATACCAAGTGGAAACCATACTGGGCGATAAGCAAGTGCTGACTGGTTTTAATTGAGGCGGGAAGTTTGATGGTTACGTATTGTCGTTGGGGAGGTACATATCGCACGCTCATTTGGGCTATGCTTAGCGCCGTCAGCCAGGCCCAAACCGGGGCCACCATACCCGCAGCAACGGCTGCTGCCGGGGGCTCTGTGACCGCAATGCATGTGACGACCTTGCCGGACGCAACCACTGCGCTCACGAGCTCGACAAAATTTGCCAGCCAGCCGCTGCACGTCCTGGTAGGGCGGTCGATTTTCATTACCACCCTTACTCGACTGAAGCGCGTGTATGTGAGCAATCCGCTGGTGGTCGACTCCTTTACATCGAGCCCAAGGCAGATCGTGGTCACGGCAAAAGGGCCCGGCGTGAGCAGCCTGATTTTGTGGGATGAAGCGGGCCAGTCGGCCACCTACCTGATTTTCTCCGACCTGGACGTCGCCAGTCTGCAGGGAGAGATTCGCGAGGCGCTGCCGTATGACCACATCACGGTAGAAGCGCAACAGGACCGGGTCACTCTCTCCGGCACGGTGTTTAGCGATGGCTCCGCCGAGGCGGCGGTCAAGCTGGCCGGTTTGTATGGGAAGAGCGTGATCAATTCCATGGTGGTAAGAGAGCCGCACACCAGACAGGTGAAGCTGAAGGTGCAGATGATCGAGATTGACCGCTCGAAACTCGACCAGTTTGGGATTAACTTGTTCAGCCAGGGTAAGAATACGGGCAACTCCAGCACCGGACAGTTTCCCTCGACCCAGACCTATACACCTGCGGCAGGCGCAACGCCGGCAACGATTACCACCAGCAACCCGCTGAATCTGTTCCTCTACAATTTCGGCCTGAATGTCGGCTTGACGATTCAGGATCTGCAGAACAGACAGATTGCGCAGATCCTTGCCGAGCCGACGATTACTACGCTGAGCGGGCAAAAGGCGTCTTTTCTTTCCGGCGGCGAGTTTCCCTTTCCTGTGGTTCAGGGATCTTCGGGCGGACTTACGTCCATCACCATTCAATTCCGTCCGTATGGGGTCAAGCTGGATTTCACGCCGGTTGTCAATGCTGACGGGACGATTCAGTTGAAGGTGGCGCCGGAAGTAAGCGCACTCGATTACACCAATGCGGTCACCATCTCCGGTTACACGATTCCTGCCATCTCCACGCGCCGGGCAGAGACCCAGGTGGAGCTGCGCGATGGACAGAGTTTCGCCATCTCCGGGCTGCTCGATCACCGCGTCACGGATATTTTCAACAAGATGCCCGGAATAGGCGCCGTGCCGGTTCTGGGTAAGTTGTTCGGGTCAAAGAGTATCAACCACTCGACCGTGGAACTGATGGTTGTGGTCACGCCCACCATCGTCGATCCGCTGAGCGACGCGACATCGCCCACTCCACTGAAATTCCCGGTGCCGTGGATCGACCCTGCGAAATTTGACAAGCAGATAGGCGAGCAGAAACCAGCTACGCAACCAACAACGCAATCAGGGACAGGCGGCCCGCAGTGATAAAGCAGCAACAGAATCCGGATGGTCTCGATGTGGCGCTGCTGACGGTGCAGATCGACCGTGCAACGGTGGACCAGATTCGCCAGATGTCTTCTCACCAGCCCTGGACGCTGGTTCCAGTAGATTACGAGCACTACTTCTCCACCACCAAGCTCCCGACCCTTACCCAGCGGGCAATCGAAGCCGGGGCCTGCATCGCGGTGGTTGATTTCGACAAGGATCCGGAGCTCGCTCTGGAGACAGCTGAATTTCTGCGCCAGAGCTTTTACCACAAGATTGCGATCCTGGCTCTTTCTTCCACAGCCGACCCTGACCTGCTACTGCGCGCCATGCGAGCAGGGTACAGTGAATTTCTCGCCAAACCGTTCGACGCCGACGAATATGCGGATACGCTCGCCCGGCTCGACCATCGCTGGTCGGCCACCATAAGCCGGGCGCGCAATTCGGGAAAGATTCTTTCCTTCTTCGGCGCCAAAGGCGGCGTCGGCACCAGCACCCTCGCGGTCCATCTGGCTATGTACCTCGTCCGGGGCTTGGGGAAAAAAGTGCTGCTGGTTGATAATCACCCGCAATTAGGGCACGTAGCCCTCTATCTGGGCATGGATGGGAGCAACCATCATTTCTATGATCTGGTCCAGAATGTCAGCCGCCTGGATCAGGACTTGCTCCGCGGGTTCATCGCCACCCACTCGAGCGGCCTGGATGTCCTGTCTTCTCCGGACGTTTATGGCGGAGTGTGGAAGACCGACACGGATTCGGTCGAGCGCACACTGGAGTTCCTGAGCACGCAATACGATTTTGTTCTGTTGGATTGCGAGGCGTCATTCGATGACATCAACCTCGCCGTCATTGCCCTCTCCAATTGGATATACCTGATCGCTACTCCGGAGATCGGGGCCATCCGCGATCTCTCCCGCTACGTGGACGGCCTGATCCAGAATGAGCAGGCTACCAAGAAGCTGCAGGTGGTGATCAACCGCTACTCCTCGCACGAAGCGGTGACGATCGAGCAGATCGAAAAGGCCGTCCACCTGCCTATTGCATTCAAGATCGCCAATAACTATAGCCAACTGGTGCAATCCATCAATATCGGCGAACCGTTGGCAGCGGACAACAAGTCGGAATTTTCTCAGCAGGTGACAAAGTGGGCAGCCGCATTAGCGGGGACCACGGGGCCAACGGCTGCGGAGCCGGCCAAGAAGCGGTTTGCACTATGGAAATAATGCGATCGAAGAACCGAGGATTTCTGTATGCCTGAACCGACTGCCAATGGAAGCGCCCGAATCGTTCCCGCCATCGTGAGAAGCGCGCGGCCGGTGGCGCTCAAAATGCAGCAGGAGATTAAGGGCGCGGTGCACCAGGAGCTGATCAAGCGTACGGATCTGGAGAAGATCGCGCTCATGCACGGCAACCCTTCTGCGCAACAGCAGTTGCTTACCGTGATTCATCAACTGATCGGCGAGCAGGGCATCCCGCTCTCCTCAGCAGAGCGGGACCGGCTGGCGCAGGAGGTGCTGGATGAAGTTTTCGGGCTGGGTCCCCTGGAACCGCTGCTACAGGACGCGACCGTCAACGACATTCTGGTCAATACTTGCAATTCCATTTATGTCGAACGCCGCGGCGTGTTGGAAAAGACCACCGTGGTCTTCCAGGACGATCGCCACCTGATGCACGTGATCGACAAGATCGTCTCCGCGGTAGGGAGGCGGGTGGACGAGTCCTCACCGATGGTGGACGCCCGTCTCAAAGACGGTTCGCGTGTCAATGCGATCATTCCGCCTCTGGCCGTCGACGGCCCTATTCTATCGATCCGCAAGTTTGGCTCGAAACCGCTGGTCGCAGACGACCTGTTGCGCAACAAAGCGCTGACCGAGCCGATGCTGGAAATCCTGAAGGGTGCGGTGCAGGCCCGGCTCAACATCATCGTCTCCGGGGGAACCGGCGCGGGCAAGACTACTTTGCTGAACGTGCTCTCGGGCTTTATCGACGAGCGCGAGCGCATTATCACCATTGAAGATTCGGCCGAGTTGCAAGTGAAACATTCCCACGTGGTACGGCTGGAGTGCCGGCCTCCGAACGTGGAAGGAAAAGGCGCGGTGAAGCAGAGAGAATTGGTCATCAACGCGCTTCGTATGCGTCCCGACCGTATCGTGCTGGGCGAGGTTCGCGGCGAAGAGTGCATGGACATGCTGCAGGCGATGAACACCGGCCACGACGGCTCGCTGACCACCGTGCACGCCAACACGCCGCGTGATGCCCTGGCGCGCATGGAAACCATGGCCATGATGGGCAGCGTGAGCCTGCCGGAAAAGGCGATTCGCGCGCAGATTGCATCCGCCGTCCATCTGATCGTGCAGATAGCCCGCATGAGCGACGGTTCGCGCCGGGTTACCCATATCACCGAACTCACAGGCGCGTTCAGCGATGTGATCAGCATGCAGGACATCTTTCTTTTTGAAAAAGAGGGACTAGGACCCAATGGGAAGGTAAAGGGCCGCTTTCGCGCGACGGGAATCGTCCCGAAATTCGCTGACAAATTGAAGGCTGCGGGATTCCCGCTGCCAACAGGTCTACTCGAGTACTCGGTGGAAGTGTAGGAGCGATAGAGATGGCTCTCCTGATTCTCGGGTTTATCACGATTATGCTGGCCACGTTTGTGGTGGTCGTCGCGATGACGCGGCGGTCGCCGAAGGATCAGACCATTGCGCAGCGGATGGCATTGATCCCCCTATCGGCGAAGAGAGAGGATGGCGGCAGCGCGGATACAACGCAGTTGTTCAAGGCGACGCGAAAGGGCACGTTTAGCTGGCTGGACGAAATCCTGCAGCCCTACCCATTCGCGCAGAGGGTGCAACTACGCATTCTGCAGGCGAATAGCTCAACCACGGTGGCCAATCTGATCCTGACCAGTGTGGGCTTGTTCATGGCCGGATATTTCATCACGTGGCTGTTCGCGTCGGTGGTGCTGATCGATGTAGCCGGCGGGCTGGCCCTTGGTTTGCTGCCTTATGGGATTCTTTCCTTCAAGCGTTCGCGGAGAATCAAGGCCTTCAACGCGGTGCTGGCGGAGTCCATCGACATGCTGGCCCGCGCTCTGCGCGCCGGCCATTCCGTGGTAGGCGGCATTGAAATGCTGGCTGGGAATACACAGGAACCGGCGGCGTCAGAATTCGGGGAGATTTTCAAACAGATGAACCTGGGCTTGCCTATGCGTGACGGGCTGCTGCAGCTTCTGGAGCGCGTTCCTTCGTCCGACCTGCGGGTCCTGGTGACGGCAATCCTGGTGCAGAAGGATACCGGCGGCAACCTCGCGGAAATCCTGGATCGCACGGTCTTCGTCATTCGCGAACGGCTGCGGATTCAGGGGGAGATTCAAGTGCAAACCGCCCAGGGAAGAATTACGGGATGGATTCTGAGCGCGCTTCCGATCGTGATGATGGTGATGCTCAACCTGGTGAATCCCGGCTACTCCAATATCCTCTTCCACGATCCATTGGGCCGCAAGCTGATGTACTTCAGCATGGGTATGCTCGCGTTGGGCGCTTTTATCATTCGTCGCATCGTCAATGGAATCGAGGTTTAGCAAGATATGGGCCTGGTCTTTTACGTTGCCCTGACATTTACCGTCTTTTTGGTTCTTGCGCTGCTGCTGGCTCCGGTCATCCTGAGGCCCTCGCCGGCTGCCAGGCGAATCATGGAGATGGTGCAGAGCAATCGCCCGGACGTAAGGCAGGTGGGCACCAAAGAGCGAATACAGGAGACGATTCTTTCCATGGCAAGAGCTCTGCGAGTCCGATTTGGGCTGGCCGAGGATGAAAAGGTGAAACAGCAGCTTTTGAGCGCGGGACTCAAGAGCAGTCGAAGCATGAACGCATACTTTGCCAGCCGCATTCTTGGTCCTCTGTTAGGCCTGGTCGGCGGAAGCCTGATTCACACCAACACCGTTTTCTGGGCTTTGTCTCTGGCCGCCGTCTTCTATCTGGTACCGGACATGTGGCTGAAAATCAAGATCAAGAAGCGGAGAGAACGAATCAGGAGGAGCCTTCCCGACGCGCTCGACCTGCTGGTTATCTGCGTGGAAGCAGGACTGGGGTTGGATCAGGCCATGCTGCGCGTGGGACAAGAGATGGTCATCAGCCACCCTGATATTCACCAGGAGTTCATGCAAGTGAATTTTGAGCAACTGGCCGGCAAGCCGCGGCTGGAGGCATGGAAGAGCGCGGCGGAGCGTACAAAAATTCCGGAGTTCTCGCTGTTTGTGAGCATGTTGACGCAAGCTGACCGGTTCGGGACTCCGATTGTCAGAGCGTTAAGCAGGTTTGGTGACGAGATCCGTCTGAAAAGACGGCAACGGGCCGAGGAGATGGCCGCGAAGACAAAAGTCAAAATACTCTTTCCCCTTGTGCTGTTTATATTTCCATGCATTTTCATTGTCTTGCTTGCGCCCGCAGTCCTGAACATTGCCAAGAATATGCAGTCGTTCAAGTAGGGCATGGTTATCGACCATCTGCGCATAAGTAATAGAAATTGTTACTTATAAGAGTTTACGAGTGATTCCAGGTTGAAAAGGCTATAGGAGACGGAAAGAAAGGAGGAAACATCCGATGGATACGACGACAATTGTTAGGATCGTGGCGGGTATTTTGGCGGTGGTCGTGCTTGCATTCGTGATATATCGCAGAAAGCACGCGAAGGCGTAGCGTGATGGACCGTGATTGGCCTTCGACAGCATGACAGGGAACCTCAGAAACATAACGAGGGCCACCACGGTCGGCACGCGGATTACCGTAGCCGACACGTCTCTCACCCGCCTGATTGGGTTGGTGGGCAAGAGACGGCTTGACTCCGGATGCGGACTGCTGATCAGGCCTTCGTCCGGAATTCACACCTTTGGCATGTTGTTTGCGATCGATGTGGTCGCGCTCAGCAGGGATCTACGGGTGCTCAGGCTTTGGCATCGCCTGGCCCCGTTCAGGGTTACCAGCATCCATCTGAAAATAGATAGCATGCTGGAACTACCGGCGGGACAAATCAGCAATTGCCAGATGAAGATTGGAGACCAGTTGGAGTGGGTCTAAACAGAGGGGAGCGGGCGCTTCGCCTGGGCATGGGTGGAGGTGGATGGACAGAGCCCGGCACAACGGCAGCAACCCGATGTCACCAGCAAAGAACCGGGCGGCGGTCCAAGTGACAAACCGCCGCCCGAACAACTACAGGATCTTCAGCATCAGCTGCAGGGCTTGCCCGCATCCGGATGGGCGCCCTTGGCCTTGGCCGCGGCTTCAGTCATGTATGCGCCGGCTTTGGTCGTGCCGTAGTACTTCGTCCCCTGGCAGTGATAGACCTTGGTGGACGAATTCAACCAGACCAGACCCGGACCACCACCAGGAGCCGGAGTTCCCGACGCCGACGCCGACGTCTTGGTCTTGGGTGATGGAGCGGCGGCCGGAGCAGCGTTGGCCGCTGCGGGAGCTGCAGGAGCTGCGGTAGGCGCAGCGGGGGCGGGCGTACCACTGGCTCCCGCGTACCAGGTCTTCACCCCTTTGTGGCCGCGGCACGCACCGCTCTTGCTTACGCCGGTCCAGTAGGACCCGTCATTACATAGCCCAGTAGCACGAGGAGGGGCCCCTGATGGTGCCTGTGCTACGCCCGGCTGCGAAACGAGCATTGCGGTTACAGCCAGCGCGGTCACGGCCAGCAGCGAACGAATCAGTGTCTTCATATGCGCTCCAGTTGAGGTAGTCGAGTGATTTTTTGGGGGCCGAGCCCCCCATAGTACGGTTCCCCTGGACTGGAGCACAAGGACTATTGTGTCAGCGCGCGTCCCGGCTGAGAATCGCTGCCCGGAAGAGCGGTTTGACTTTTTCTGCCGGGTCTATTTCGTATGTCTGGCTGGCCTTCGCCGGTCGAGGTTCGCGGATCCCACTCAAGCCAACTGCGGGCTTGAATGGGGCACCCAACTTTTGTTCGCACCCAGCTTTTTGCGTCGTTACGGAGCAGGCTGGTCGGTGCCCGGTGCAGGCGGAGGCTGGGTGCTGTTTGGGCCCTTGTAGACGAGAGGGATATGAAAGGGCAGCGCGGCATTGCTGGACTTCGATTTTGGCTTCTCCTGAGCAGCGGCCCGTTTGCTGTCTTCTGCCACTACCGTGCGTTGCGAGTTGAGACAGAGCCAGTTGGTGCGCACGTGCTCAAAGACGTGGGAAAAGATGCCCTTCTCCAGCACCGGCCCTTTGTCCGTTTTCCAGCTCATCACGTAGGTCCCATTCACGATCGCTATGTCCCCTACGAAACGCACGCTCACCACTTTTTGTGACAGCGAGTCGGGCTCCGCACCCTTCACGAAGAGCCGGGCGATCTGCTGGTTGCGCGTGGTCACGTCGCCGGTGGCGGATATCCCGATAAACTGTGGCGCAAGAACCAGCTCCAAAGCATATTGATCGCGCTTGGTGACCGCGTTGTTCCAGTGGTCTTCCACCTGCTGCATTTCGCGAAATTCCGGCGGCGCGGCGCTTGTTTTCGTTGCTTGCTGGGCACCGGAGACCAGTCCCGGCATTAAGAGGCAGATCGTGATGAATGAGGAACGCATCTTTGGCTAATCATACCGTTTGTTCAGATTTCTACCTTGATTCCCTCAGGGCGGCGGCTGCTGGTTGTGACCTAAACTGAAGTTGGAGTTTCCTCCTTTGGCCACCTTTTCTGATGTATCGTTGGACCGCGGCTTGCCCGCCAGCTTGGAGGCAGAGCGTTCGATCCTGGGCGCGATCCTGCTCGACAATCACTCCTATAACGAGGCGGCGGAAAAGCTTAGCGCAGAAGACTTTTCCCTGGACTCGCACCGGCGCATCTACAGCCGCATGGCGGAGTTGATCGACGCTCATCGCGCAGTGGATATCGTGACCCTGGCGGAGGAATTGGCGCGGCGCAAGGAGGTGGAGGCGGTCGGTGGTGTGGCCTATCTCGCCTCGCTCACGGAAGGTCTGCCGCGCCGGCCCAGTATCGAAGAGTACGTCCGGATTGTGAAAGACAAATCGCTCGCCCGGCAGCTGATCGTCATCTGCAATACGGCGATCACGCGGGCGGCGGATCAGAGCGATGAAGCGCTGGTGGTGCTCGACTCCGCCGAATCGGGTCTGCTTGAAGTTTCCGAGCGGGGCATTACCCGCGGATTTGTTGGCATCCCCGAAATTATCCGCGACTCCTTCGGGACGATTGACAACCTGTACGCGCAACAAAAAGAGGTCACCGGGTTGGCCACCCACTACACGCAATTCGATAAGATGACCAGCGGCCTGCAGGCTTCTGACCTGATCATCATTGCCGCCCGTCCCAGCATGGGCAAGACGGCATGGGCCATCAACATTGCGGAGAACGCCGCGGTGAGAGACGGCAAAGTGGTGGCGGTGTTCTCGCTCGAAATGTCAAAAGAGTCGCTGCTGCGCCGCATGCTCGCCTCGCAGGCCCTGGTTTCCATGCAGAAAATCCAAACCGGCTTCATTCCCAAGCAGGATCGGAGCAAATTGATGGAGGCTCTGGAGCGGCTGGCGGAGGCGAAGATATTTATCGATGACACGCCGGCGATCGCGCTCTCCGAGATGCGGGCCAAGGCGCGGCGACTGCAGCGGCAGCAGGGGGTGCTGGACCTGATCGTGATCGACTATCTACAACTGATGACCGCCTCCACCTTCGGGGCGGGAGCCCGGCGCTATGAGAACCGTACCCAGGAGGTTTCCGCCATCTCGCGCGGCCTTAAGGCGTTGGCCAAGGAGTTGAGGGTTCCGGTGGTTGCGCTCTCGCAGCTGAGCCGCGCCTCGGAGCAGCGCGGCGGGGATAAGAAGCCGATGCTCTCGGATCTGCGCGAATCGGGCTCGATCGAGCAGGATGCCGATGTGGTGGCCTTTATCCATCGGGATAGCTACTACAACAAGGATGAGAACGGGGAAGAAGATCCCGACTCGAAGAATAAAGCGGAGATCATCATCGCCAAGCAGCGCAACGGACCTACCGGCTCTGTGCATCTCGCCTACCGGGCTGATTGCACCCGATTTGAAAACATGGCCTTTGGGGAAGCGCCCGGCGAATACTAATGTTCACCCGACCCCTTTGGGCTGAAGTCTCCCGCCAGCGGCTGCTGGCCAACTTTGAGAAGCTGCGACACGCGGCGGGCCCGCGGGCTGATTTGATGGCAGTGGTCAAGGCCAATGCCTACGGCCATGATGTGCTGGCCTGCGCCCCGTTGCTGGCGGGTGCAGGAGCGCAATGGCTAGGGGTAACCGGAGCCGAGGAGGGAACTGCGGTGCGCGCCGTTTGCCCCCAACCGCGCATTCTGCTGATGTCTGGAATTTTTCCCGGGGAAGCAGAGACGGTGATTGACCAGGGGCTGACCCCGGTGGTTTGGGAGCCTTGGCAGCTTGACTTGCTGGAGGCAGCTGCCACTGCGCGCGAGATGCCGCCCGCGAGTCTCGCGGTTCACCTGGAGATCGATACGGGCATGTCGCGGCAGGGCGTGCGGATGGTCGGAGGGGAAATCTCGGCGGAAGCCACTGCCCTGTTGCGGCGCTTTCATGCGGGCTCCTGCCTCCGGCTGGAAGCGGTGTTAACGCATTTTTGCGCGCCGGAAACGATGTCGTCCCGACGCCCGAATCCCCAGTTGGCAAGCCTGGCGGCGGCGCTGGAATTCATTATTTCTCAGGGCTTGCGCCCGCAGTGGCTGCATGCGGGCAACTCGTCGAGCATCGTCGCCGGGTCTGACCGGCAGGCATTGATGGAGATGGCTTCGAACAACGGAGTGCGGCTGATGCTGCGTCCCGGGTTGGCCCTCTATGGCTACCTCGACCGCCTTACTCTGGACGGGCTCTCATGGGGCGGTGAGGACCCGGGCTTGGCCCCCGTGCTCGCATGGAAGACGCAGGTTACATCGTTGCGCACTCTGCACCAGGGCGAGAGCGCCGGTTATGGCCATACCTTCACCGCCGACGGGGAGACGCGGATAGCGCTGTTGCCGGCCGGGTATGCCGACGGGCTCAATCGCCTGCTGTCCAACCGGGGATATGTGCTTATCCGAGGGCAGGAAGCGCCCATCGCAGGCCGGGTCTCGATGGATCAAACCATGGTCGATGTAAGCGGCATTCCCGGGGTGGCTATCGGCGATGAGGTGGTGTTGCTGGGAAGCCAGGGCGCGCGATCGATCGACGCATGGGATCTCGCGGACCTTACCGGCAGCATACCGTGGGAGGTGCTGTGCGCGGTCGGCCCGCGGGTTCCGCGGCTGATTGTCTCGTAGTTGGCTTTAGGAAAAACGCGGCAGCCAAGGAAAGCAACAGCCCGGGGGCTAAAGAGTCTCAGTGAGAACACAAAAGCAAATCGCAAATCAGAACCAGGCCCCGCAGGGCCGGGAGTCAAACGTCAGCCCAGTCCGGATCCGGATTTCCTGTGGAGCTTGCTGGCGTTGGCCACCTTCACGCGGCTTTCCTTAACGAAAGCCCACACGCGGTCGTGTCCAGCGCAGCGTGCAGGAAATCCGGAGAAGGGCTGGGACATCGATCATCAATATCGTTGAGCGCCAGAGGCGTTGGAGGCGCGGATGAAGGTAGTGCCGCACCTCCGGCGCTCCCGACCTTGGGTCCGCCTCCCAGCCCTTCCGGGCTGGGCTGACGTTTAATTCCCGGCCCTACGGGCCTGGTTTCCATTTGCTGTTTATTTCGAGTTCTCACGCAGACTTTTTTGGCCCCTGCCAACTTTCACTTGGCCAAAGCAAACACAGGGGCTAAACAGGCTGCGGAAAAACCGCTGTTCAGTGGAAAAGCCGTACCTCAGGGGCTAAAGCCCAACGTATTTTCAATGCCTTACGGCACGACTGAAGTCGTGCCCCTAACACAAAACATGAGTTTTTCCGCAGCCTGTAAAGCCCGACGTCTTTTAGGCCTTTACGGCACGACTAAAGTCGTGCCCTGACACAAAGCCGAAAACG
>CAVQEO010000039.1:0-21882 GCA_963711525.1 uncultured Acidobacteriaceae bacterium
GGCCATATCCTCCATTTGTCCGAAGTGACGTATTACGTCCAGGTGGACTGGATTTGTAAACATTAGCACTAAGACATTCCGGTACTAAAACCTTGAGACGACATCGATGACTTCCGAGTTGTGGGTTAGGTAGTAATTGACGGATAGGGTTGACGGATAGGCGGTTACCCGACTGCAACCCGGGAACCGAGAAGCAATTCGCCCTGGTTCGATGAGTGCACCGGCGTATTGGCCAGTCGGCGGGAGTGAAGTTGCTCTAGGATAGGCCTTTCGGCACACTAGCCACATCAATCCACTCACGGATATAAGCTGGACAGTTGCGAAGCTCAGCACCGCGAGCTTCGCAGGTCGACAAGAACGCGATGGAGTCCTGGTCCACGAGCCTAACCTCTCTCATATCCAACGCGAACGGTTGAGTTCCCGCTGCGACTGTCAGCGCTTCTTGCAGCTCTGACAGATACTCCCCCGTGAGACGGCCGCTTATAAACAAGACAAGCAAACCGCCGTCGACATCTTTTTTTATTTTCCACATTGATCGTTTCCTTCGGTTTCTCATGTACTGTTGGGCGGTGAGTCTACCGGTGCGAGAACTTTGATGGGTTGGGCAGAAGCGGCGCACGCGAGATCATCTCAGCTTGCTGTCGCCCGCACTGGTTCCACAGCGAAATGGCCAGGTGACTAAGTAGTACGGATATTCAGCATGGCATCCCTCCCTTTTCGGCCGCTTGACCTCGACGGCCATCCGCTGCCATAGATAGCAATTCGATAGCCGAATGTAAGTTATTGAAAATGAGATGGTTAATATCCCGAAAACTGGCTCTGGCTTCGGAAACTCACGAAACATCGTGAATTCGGGATTCGCTCTGCCAAGGTGGTCGGGCATCGTTACCGGAATCCGGCAGCAGAGAGCTGCTCTCAGAGCCGATTTATGGGTTATGTTCATTGCATTCGACGAATCGAACGGAACCAGTCATGGCGACGCCCCGCGAGAGCAAAGAACCAAAGCACACCGAGCAGGAACTGAGCGAGAGCGAAGCGAAGTACCGCTCTCTGGTCGAGTCTTCACCGATTGCGATCTACCAGTTGGACGGTCAGGGGAATTTCCTTCTGGCAAACCCTGCAGGTGAGGCGCTGTTGAAAGCATCTGCACAAGAGATTTCCGGTACGAATATTGCCGGCACTTATCTGCCCGGCGAACTTTCCTCGCTCGGCGCCCCTATCGAAACGGCAGAGCTCGGCGTAGTCCGATTCGAGCGAAGCTTGTTTTGCTGGGACGGGACCAGTCTTCCGGTGGAGGTGTCCCTCTCGGCAATGCAGCCGGAAGGCCGCCAGGCAGTTATTCAGGATATTACGGAGCGTAAACGTGCGGCGGCTGCTGCCGAGGGGGCTTTTGCTGAAGCAACGAAATCAGAAGACCATCTTCAACTCGTGCTGAATTCCATTCCAATGATGCTCTGGAGCGACAACCAGGAAAGCCAGAACAATTTCTGCAATCAGCGCGTGTTGGACTATGTGGGCATTCCATCGCAGGACGCGGCTACGTATGACTGGAAAGGCGCTGTCCACCCGGAAGACGCCGAGCGCATTGCGCAGACATGGCAGTCAGCCCTGGCGAGCGGGCAAATGTATGAGGTGGAAAAGCGGGTGCGGGGCAAGGACGGAAGATACCGCTGGTTTCAAAGCCGGGCAGTACCCGTAAGGGACCAACAGGGAAATATTCTTCGCTGGTATGGTTGCGATACCGATATTGAAGAACTTAAGCGGGCCCAGGAGTCGCTGGCAGAGCACGCGCGGCAGCTGAAGGAGGTGCTCGACGTTGCACCGCTCCACATGTTCATCTGGGACGTGGATGGCAACTTCTCATATGGAAACCGGGCGGCGGCTGAATACTTTGGTTCTATCCCTCGTAGGCCACCCATGGAGTTTGTAGACGTCGTGGCGCATCCCGATGATCTGGAAAACCTTAAGCGCGGGATAGCGGCGGGCGTGTCTCGGGGAGAGGCCTTCGAGATGGAAGCACGCATGCGCAGGCACGATGGCGAATATCGCTGGTTTCTGAATCGGGTGAGTCCCTTGCGGGACGAACAGAAGCGAATCGTTCGTTGGTGCGGCACGCGGATCGACATCGAAGATCGAAAGCGCGCGGAAGATAGAACCCAAAGAGAAAACCTGGTTCTACGGGAACAAATCGAACAAGTCGCCATGTTCGAGGAGATTGTGGGCGCCTCGGCAGCGCTGCAAAAGGTATTGGCGCGAGTGGCCAAGGTTGCAGGCACTGATTCCACGGTTTTGATTACGGGTGAGACCGGTACGGGAAAGGAACTCATCGCACGCGCCATCCATAAGCGCTCCGCCCGCTCTTCGCGAGCTTTTGTGAGCGTAAATTGTGCGTCGATCCCGCGGGACCTGGTCGCATCCGAGTTGTTCGGCCACGAGAAGGGCGCATTCACCGGTGCGATACAACGTCGGTTGGGACGCTTCGAACTCGCCGACGGAGGAACCCTCTTTCTGGACGAGGTGGGCGAACTGCCGCCGGAAACTCAGGTCGCACTGTTGCGGGTGCTGCAAGAGAGGGAGTTTGAGCGCATGGGGGGCAACCGGCCGATTCGCACGGATGTACGCCTCATTACGGCAACCAATCGCGACTTGCCCGCCGCAGTCGCCGCCGGCTCCTTTCGCAGCGACCTGTTCTATCGCATCAACGTATTTCCCATCGAGACACCTCCGCTACGCGAGCGAAGAGACGACATTCGTTTGCTGGTTGAGTACTTCATCGATCGCTACTCCAGCAAGTCAGGGAAGAAGATATGGCGCATCGACAAAAAGAGTCTTGAGCGCCTTGAATCCTATCCCTGGCCCGGTAATATTCGCGAGCTGCAAAATGTTATCGAGCGCTCCGTGATTGTTTGTGACAGCGAAGATTTCTCGGTTGATGAGAGTTGGTTGTCTCATCAACGCCATCCAAGCCGCCCATTGGCAGACGAACTGTTGACGCAGGAAAGAGAGAGCATCGAGGCCGCCCTGGCGCAGAGCAGCGGACGGGTCTCCGGTCCCGCAGGGGCCGCGGCGCGGCTGAAAATGCCGGCTTCAACGCTTGACTCCAAGATTAAATCCCTGAAGATCGACAAGCGCCGCTTCCAGGCGATGAGTTGATCCGTTTCGGCCATCGCCCCTAGCCCCTGATTCTTGATCCAGTGTGTTCCGATTCACCGATTCCCGAACTCTCGGGAATTTACGACTCCTCGCGAACCACTGGCCCCTGGTAACTCTTTGTAAGTAAAGCTTATGAACGATGGCCATCCATTTGCAACCAGGAAAGCATGCGGCTCAGTGGCTGCTCTCAGCCCAGTACGCTCAGGAGGAATGTGATGGTGAATGATTCAGTCGGGGCCTTGCATATCGCACTGGCCGCTGCCGTGGTCGGTTGGTTGGTATTTTGTATTTCTCACTCCCTGGCGGTTTGGAAAAAACGCAATGCCAACGGGGGCCCTCAAGGTTCTCGTGGTCTGCTGTACGTCGGACTGTTGTTGTGTCTTGTGGCGCTTGCCGGGGGCTGGTTGAACCGCGAGTTGACAAGGCGGGCCGGCGTCATTCTTGGTACCGACTTCTTCGTCGTGCGTGCCCATGCCAGGACGACTCCCCATCTCCTCCAGGGTGACTCCGTCGATCAGGGAGCCAGGCTTGCCACCTTTGACGATCCTGCAGGCGATCGGGAAGAGCAGCAGCTTCGAGACGATATCGCGGTGTTGGATCAGGAGATCGCTGACACTCGGCTGAAGCCGCTGGTGCTTGACCCGGAATTGCTGCGCATGTCGCAGGATGCGGCCGACACGCAGCGTGGCCGCCTTTCTCAGCTCGGTTATGGGGCACTGCACGGCGCTCAAGCCAGTTCCGTCTCCACGCCGGCTCTTAAGGATGATGAACTCGTCGCCGCTCAACGAGCGCAGTTCACAGCGGCGGAGATGCAGTACGAACGAACTGCTTCTCTGGTGAAAGATGGCATTCTCGCCCGGAATAAGTTGGACGCGGCGGCCGCCGCAGCGCAGACCGCGGCACAGAAGTTGCGCGAACGGCAGAATCTCGTTCAAGAGACAAACGCGGGCTCCGACGCCATAGCCCAGGCAAAATCGGCTATCGCTCACGACAACGACCGCGCCAGGGCCGAACGAGCGGCGGAGTTAGCGGAACTGGATGCGAGGCGTTCTGAGTTTCGCAACAGTTTGCTCCAACTTCATCTTGAGCGCAGCGTCATGGCGCCGTTCCACGGCACGGTTGTTTATCGTCACCCATCGCCGGCGCTTGCTGAAGATGACAAAGTCATACTTGCTGTGGCAAGGGGGGCCGGCTTCCTGGCAACCGTGCAGGTTCCCGCGCGGGAGGCAGCCATGTTGGCGCCCGGCCAGGAACTGAAGCTGAAACTCAACCACTCGCTGGTGAGCGATGAGATTATCGGGCGGCTGCAGTCAGTCCAGCCGGTTTCCGGGTATCCGGACCGCCGCGACTTACTGATCGCGTGCGATCTTCCTCCGGAGCAGTTTGCCGCGCTCGCTAAAGGAACCATACCGATCACTTTGCAATGGCGGCCCGCACTCTACACCGACCGGTTCGCTCAGGCGGGAGTTATGTTCCTGATCCTGTCTGTAGTTGCGTGGTTCTTCACGCTGGTACGCGCCTGGCTGCGCCAGACTGAAAGATCGAAAGCCCGCGAGTCGAAAAAGGTTGACCAGGTTCTCGCACGCTTGTCGGCGCAGGAGCTCGTGGCTCGATGAAGACCGATGCGCAGCGCCTTCCGCTCATGCCAACAAGTCTGGACACTTCCTGGCTCTTCTGGATGACCTTCTGTTTTGGGTTCTTCCTGGCCATCTACGCTCCATACAGGTTTTGCTCTGGAGCCGCTCAACTCATCGACAGGGAGGGTCTGACTCTCTCCTCGGTAGGCCTTTATTTCATGGCCGCCTTATCAGGCCTGATGGGTCTGCGCTGGTGCGTTCTGTTCATTTTGTCCTATGCAAAGATGTCCCGGCACGATCGTGAGCTTGAGACGCCGCGCAACGCGTCCCTGCCGTACGTATCTATCCTGGCGCCCGCTTATTGCGAGGCCGCTTGCGTCAAGGACGCGATGAGCGCTCTCGTGCGTTTGGATTATCCCGCATACGAGGTGATCTTCGTTGACGACGGCTCGACGGACGACACTTACCTGCTTGCGCAGGCGTTTGCCGGTAGGCATTACTCGGAGCATGGTGTGTGTGATGTGCGCGTGTTCACCAAGCCCAATCAGGGCAAGTGGAGCGCTCACAACTACGGCCTGAGGCACGCCACCGGAGACTTGATTCTTTGTATCGATGCTGATTCACGAGTGGAAACCGGCGCCCTCAGACTGATGGTGCGCCACATGCGCGACCCGCGCGTAGGCGCTGTTTCGGGTCAAATCCGAGTACGTAACCGGAGGTCGTTGGCCGGGCTGTTTCAAGCTTTCGAGTATGTTCTGGCAAACGGCGCTCTTCGTCTCGCGCAAGGCGCCACGGGTTCGGTGATGATTGTTCCAGGGCCGATCGGGCTCTTCCGGCGCGATGCCCTCGAACACGTGCAAGCGGAAAATGAACGAGAACGCGGTTACGAAGACGGTGATGTACGAGGGCCATTCTCACCCCTCACTTTTGCCGAAGATTTCCACCTTTCCCTTTCCATGCTCTCCCTGGGATATCGAGTGGAGTACGAGCCCCATGCAATCGCGCATACAAAGGCGCCCTCCACGCTGATGGCGCTGATCAGCCAGCGATATCGATGGAACCGCGGAACCATGCAAGTCGTCTTGTGGTACCTGCGCAGAACTCTGCACGGAGGTAAGTCGCCGCTGAAGGTGAAAGCATGGATTGCCGCGGCATTCATACCGGATTTTTTCTTTTTTCCAGCTCTTTACTTCATCGTCCTTGCGAGCATGCTTCTCTACTTCATCCACGGCGGCAGCCTTTCCAATCTCGCTCCGTGGGCCGCGGCCGCGGTGGCGATCAATGTAATGACGGGAAGCTTGTATGCCGTTGCCCATCGGGATCATATCTCTCTTGCATTGCTCTCGCCGTTCTTCGACTTCTACCAGGGTATTCTGTTGAACTGCGCGTGGCTCATCGCCATGTTCGACGAGGCAAGAGGCACTGCAATGCGGTGGTAAGAATGGCGCGATCTTTCCGAAGCAGGGTGGTCTATTAGGGCCGTCAGGTGTCAGGTCCACTACCATCCTCTGCGTGAGCAGCTTTTGCAGAATGTAAATCTCTACCGCAGAGGGTTCGACCGGATTGTCTCCGATCCTGAAATCCTCGGCGGAGAACTGATTTCATGCTGAACAAGGTGATCGAGATTGAAGCTCTGATCGGTATCGCAGGAACACTGATCGCTTTCACTCAGAATCCCTGACCGCCCTTTATCGGGCGGCGACGCTGAAGCGGTAGCTCACCGGCTGAGCGGCCTGGTAGTTCCCCTGGTGCGCATAAGTGACGGTCAGCACATCATTGCCCGCCGGCGGATCGCTCAGGACGATTGAGGCCCTGCCGCTCTTGAGCGCCACGCTGCCCACGGCCGTCCCATTGAGAGAATAGCCCAGCGCTCCGCTTGCCGGTAACAAGAGCTCAAACGCCGAAGCCGTGCAGCTCAGCGGCTGTCCAGCCTGGAGTTTGGCGCTGCTGCAACTCAGCGCCAGTTCGACCGGTCCGGGGGTTATCGTAACCACTACGGAAGCAGATACGCCGGGCGCATAGTTGGCGTCTCCCGAATACGACGCGGTCAGGGAATGCTGGCCTACATTGAGCGGCGGCAGCACCAGCCCGATAAGGCGCCCATCGCTGATACGCGGCACCGGGTAGGAGCCGACGGAGGCCGTCCCGTCGAGCAGGGTGATCGTGCCTGTAGGCGCCACGTTCTTCTTGGCGGCAATCGAAACTGCAAACACCGGGGGCAGCGGATAAACCAGTTTCACGGCGGCGAATTGCAGCGAAACCGCCGTTGCGCCGTTCACCACTTCCGAAACCGTGTTGCTGGTGGCTTTGGCGAAATTCGTGTCCCCGCTGTAGAGTGCTGTGAGCGAATCGGTGCCCTGGGGCAGCGTGGACACCAACAGAGTGGCCACACCGGCACTACTGAGCGGCGCGGTTCCCAATACCGTGGCGCCATTTTGGAAGGTAACCATTTCCCCCGCAGCGCTCAGATTCCCCAAGGAATATGGGTTGAGCGTGGCGGTGAGCCCCACTTGCTGCCCAACGACTGCCGGATTGGGAGCCACTGCCAGAGACAGAGTCGTTGTGAGTTGCGCACCCTCAAGGGCTATGGTGGCGGACTGGCTGCTTGCGTGGCCCGAATCCCCCGGAAAGGCGGCAAAGATATTGTGCTCGGTGGCGCCCACCAAGACGGAAATGGCGACCGAGGTCGTCGCCTGCACCTGGTGCAGCAGCACATCGAACAGGCCGCTCGTGCCGCTTCCATACGTCGTGGCCGCATCCGGAGCGCCGTCCCCATTGAAGTCGCCGATGGCAAGACTATCGCCGGCATCTCCCGCGGGAAAGGTCTGCTGCGCCTGAAAGGAGCCGCCGCCGTTGCCCGCAAGCACGGTCACCTTGCCCACCCGGACCGAATTGCTTGACGCGGTGCTGCCGAGGTTATCGCTCGCAGCAATCAGATCGGGAATGCCATCTCCGTTGAAGTCCGCGATGGCAACTTGTTTATCGCCGAAGGGGGTAGCCAACACTGTCTGCGGCTGGAAAGCTCCCTGGGCGCCGCCCAGAAGAACGCTGATCGTGCCATCGTCTTCGTTGGTCACGGCTAGATCGAGATTACCGTCATTGTTCAGATCCCCTATGGCTACGAAACAGGGGCCGTTCCCCGTCGCATAGTTGACCGGACTCTGGAAGGTGCCATCGCCCTCGCCGAGCAACACCGCGACCGCGCCGTCCCCGAGATCGGGCGTAACCAGATCGAGGTTCCCGTCGCCATTCAAATCCGCGGCGGAGATATTCAGGGGCTCGGTGCCCGTAGGCGAGACGATCTGCGCGCCAAACTGCCCATTTCCCTCGCCCAGAAGAACGCTGACCGTATCGTCCGATAGGTTGGAGGTGGCGATATCGAGGATGCCGTCGCCATTAAAGTCCCCAAGCAACACGGCGGTCGGGGAGTTTCCGACCGGTCCACTCGCGGCGAGGGCGAACCCTCCAGTGCCGTCGCCGAGTAGCACCTGCACGGTGTTGTCATACCCATCTACCACCACCAGGTCCAGCTTCCCGTCACCATTCACATCGCCGGCAGCCAAGCCGGAAGGAGTGAAAGAATTGGCCGCGGCGGAGGAATCGATGGGCGATTGGAAGGTGCCATCGGCGTTCCCGAGATAGAGCAAAACCATGCTCGGATACGCTGTAACCGCAATGTCGAGAAGGCCATCGCCATTGAAGTCGGCGGTCACAACATTCGCGGTGTTTGCGCTCCCCGCATAGCTGGTGTAGGCGGCAAAGCCCTGCGCGCCAGCGCCCAGCGTAGCGGCGCCCAGCAGCGCGTTGCCCTTGCTTTGATCTTCGAACGAGACCTGCCCGGCGGCGGCGGTGAAGCCGCCGGCGGTCACGGCGCCGGTAAGCGTGTAGGGGGAAGCGGAGCCGGTGGCGCTGATCGCGGTGACGGTGGCAAGCACGCCGGTAGGAGTGATCTGCGTGGCCGGCGACTGGCTGGTAAGGTAGGCATTCGTGGCGTGGAAGACCGCCTTGACCGCGTGCGATCCGGGTCCCAGGCGGGTTCGATAGATGGCGTGGCCGGGCTCCGAACCGCTCGACGACATTACCTGCGCTGTGTTCACCGCCGTGGTTCCGTCGTAAAAGGTCACAGAGCCGGCCGTGACAGCACTACCGCCGGAAGTCACCGCGGCATCGAAGACAACCACAGTTCCGAGCGCCACGGTCGACGGACTGGAAGTGAGGGTAGTCGTCGTCGCCGCTGCGCTCGCCTGGGCGAGACCGCGTCCCGAGAAACCGGTGAAGAGGATGGCGCCACAGAACGCGAAACTTAGCGATCTGCGCGCGAAAAGATGGATGCGATCTGGCGCGAAGGCGCACACGGCGAGAGAAGTGGAACGTGGCATTTAAGATCCCCCAGGTTACCGCGAGAGAAAACTGGAAACTTAGGTCGCGTCCGCCGGTGTTGGGAAAAGATACACCGGCGCATACCTCAAATGAGGTACCGTAGGATTTCTGCAAGATAATCGAGCGGTTTCGCGTGTCTTGCGGGGAAGAGAATCCACGTTCGGGGCCTTGTTACTCTTCGGGTATGATTCGCTTCTGTATCGCCCGTAACAGTGTTAGAGGATGACTCCGGGAAAAGCAAGACCTTTTTGGTAACAGTCTTGTTATTTTCTGAATAACTGCCGAGCTGAGTTCAGCCGCACTGACCGCGCACTGACCGGGGCCACACTGGAGCGAATGGAGGTTCGGATGGCAGCCCGGGTATTCAGTGTGGAATTGCGGAGAGCGTGCTGGCCTTGAGCACGGAGATCAAGATCAAGCGCAGCTTACTTTATCATTGGCGCGACGCATATCCCGCTTGGCGGCACAGATGGTCCCCCGCTAAATCGTAACTGTATTGCATGCTGCTCGACGTTCCCGAGCGGACCCGGATTTCCCACCTCGCGACTCTAATCGAGCCCACTCCGTTCCCGATCGAAGGTCAAAATCCCCAAGTCAAAGTGGGTGTCGAAGCCTACTGGTTATCGCCGAAAGCGGTTGCGGTCATGCCATCCCGCGCCGTGGTCATGAAGCCCCCCGATTCGAAGGAAAGCGTTGCCGGATTGAACAAATCCAGACCTCTGCCGCCCAACGTGCTTTCGTTGAGCGCCGCGCCCCCAGCAAACAATACCTTCCCGTCCGCGGCGGTTCCGGTATTGATGATCAGAGTGGCCCTGGGCAACGAGCGATACTCACTCATCGTGTTGTTGGTACCCGTGAACTGGCCGGTGTTGACGTCGAAAAGGACAGCGCTGTTAGGGCCGTTCCATCCTCCACCGACGAGTATTTCGCCATTGGGCAGCAGGGTGGAGGCCTGCAAGCGCCGGCCGACGGGCATGCTGCCCGTAAACACGAATTGGCCGTCACCCGGATTGTAAATTTCTGCGCTCTTCAGCGGATCGTCCGGCGCGCTATAACCTCCGGTGATGAGCACCTGGCCGTTCCCCAGCTTGGCCGCAGATTGGCTCCGCCGCGCCTGGTTCATCGCGCCGGTCGTTTTAAACATCCCCGTCCAGGGATCGTAGAGCTCGGCCGTCGCCGTACCGAAGTAGTCGTCAGGATAGGCGGCGCCTCCGGCGATCAGCACCTGGCCGTTGTCAAGCAGCGTGGCCGTCGCGTTCATCCGCGCTGTTGCCATGCTACCGGTCAACGTGAATGTTTCCGTGGCCGGATCATACAGTTCCGCGGTCTTGTATGCGCGGCCATCCTGATCGCAGCAGCCTCCCACAATCAAAACTTTGCCCGCCAACGGACCGTTGGGGAACAAGATGCCGTTATGGTCGTACCGTGGCGAATACATGCTCCCGGTTATTCTGAATCCAGCGGTGTTGGGATCGAAAATCTCCGCCTTATACAGAGCTTCGCCGGCAAAGCCCCCGGCCACCAGGATCGTTCCATTCTGCAGCCTCGTGGCCGTGTCATAGGCACGCGCTGTGGCCATCGGATAGGTGCTCGTGGTGGTGTGAGTTGCCGGAGACCAAACCTCCGCCGTCTTCAGGTAGGCGCCCGAGGCGTCCCGGCCGCCGGCCAGCAAAACGCCGTTCGGCGGCAGGCCGGCAACCACTTGTACCTTCACCCGCAGCGGGCCGGTCGCGACCGAAGGAGCGCCATACGCGGGGTTGGTCTGCAATTCAACGTAGCCGATGTTGCCAACCTCCGCCGCTCCGTTATCCCGAATCTCGAGATAGGTCGATTGGGCTCCCTCGGTCGGGGAAACATCGAGCCAGTCCGGCTTGCTCACTAACGTCCAGCGCAGGCGTTGCGAGTAATGAGGAATCAGAGACGTGAGATAGACTAGCCCGGTGCTGTTTTGCAGGAGCGAGAGGGTGGACAGGTTGGTCGAGAACCGTGGCGCCGCGAGGTGCAGCGTTGGCTGCGCCTGGAACTCGAAGTACCTCGTGGAAACGGCGTTATATTCCAATTTCACATAGGTATTCGCCGTGGCGCTTATGCTCTGTGTTCCCTCCGGAACCTGAAAGATGACGCCCTGATGGCTGAGAAACGCGTAGGTGGAGGTGATCGGGGGCACGCTGACCGGACTATTCCCCTTGAATGCCTCGACCCAACTGGCCTCCTTATTGGCAGGTGCGGAGTAGACCGTGGTGATGACGTCCGACTGATCCCAGGAGAAGGTGTAACCGACGCCTGGCTTCGGGACCACCGATTCGAGGGAAATGCCGAGAGACAGTTCCCCCGTGCCGCTTTTAATTTCCTGCGCGGGACTCCACTCGTAGAGTTTGAATCGCGAGTCGGAAAGCAGAGAGCGATCGAGCGAAATCTGAAAATCGCGGGTGTTGGTGTACCAGCCGCATGAGCCAAAGGGGACAGTGCAGCCCTGGTAATTGGGCGCCGACAAAGGGTCGCGGACCATCATGTACCAGTCAGAGGTAGCGTCCAGGTCGTTCAGGCGGAACAGGCGGAAGCGATTTTCGAAAGTAAGGTGATCATCGGCGTAATCGATCGATATTTGACCGAGGGCGGTCCAATCGGCGATTTCCGGTTCCGGCACCGCTTGCGCGGACACGTTTTGTTCTTCTGCGATCCACTCTGCCAGGCTCGTCGCGCAGTTCTTTGGATTCTTTGTTCCCGGAAGCACGCCCGAAAACCGCGATCGGGCGCACTCGTACAGGTGGACTCCGTCGGCAGTGACCCTGGCTGCCTCCCAGCGCAGCGTGGGTGTACTCTTCCAGCCATAACTAATGGAGCGCTTGCCGGTATCGATGGTTTCCTGGTTCGTGACCGGACTGATGTCGGGCAGGGCGATGTCGAGCAGGCTATCGAAATCGGCGTGATGGCTGCCCTCCATCTCGACGATCTCCCCATTCTCGAAATCTTGTTTGATTGCGGCTAAATCCGCGCCTGTGGCGTTCGGAAGCAGCACATGGACCTTCTCGGCCGCATTTTGGGCCGAGGCGAACGGCTGGAAGGCACAAAATACCAGCACTGGGAGCAGGGAGGACAAGCCCCTGATGGGGCGGAAGGCGGCACACCGAGATCCAGACGAAGCGTTCACGCGGATATTCCTCTATTCGCTTTCAACAGCGGGTTCATTGACTGGAACTCTTGCCGTCGGGGGTGGCGACGCGCGTTTAGCCACTTTTCCAGTGCTTTTGGGGGCAGACCTGTCCAGCGGGGACCGGCGCAGGGACTATTCTCCGGGAGAATAGCGTACTCGCGGCTACAGGGCCACCATTTTCGTGCGCCGAGGCCGGCTCTTGCGAGTTCTGTCGTGGAACCCCCCCAAAGGCCCGGACCCTCTCGCGTCTTCACCTGCTTGATGTTGGCCATCGCCGCTTTGCTTACGAGAATGAAAATACGCCTTGCCCTCCGGGCGAAGCATTAGACTAGCCTGCTAGGAACACATCATTCTTGGGAGGGGCTAGCATGTCCGTTTACGGGTTTCGCTGTGCTTATCAGCTATCCATCCTGGCGCTGCTGGTTGGTAGCTCTTGGAATCTCACTTTAGGGCAGCAAGTGATCCAACGAGGCGCCTTTGGCAAGCCGGATCAGGTCATGGATGAAACACATCAGTGGACGACGCCTCTGCTTGTTGCCTCCGACAAGGATGTAGAGATGTATATTCCCGACGTTTCAAGTCCTGACTGGCTAAAACGCAACTACCGCGATTTCTACGATCGCGGGTATTACACCATCTCGATGTTCACGTTCTTCCGCACACCCGAGGCGTGCCGTCAGAGCCAGATCGGGTGGGGTCTAGGAGATGCGGCTCACCTTAACGCTTGCATTGGTATCGGCTATCGACTTCGCACCGCCAAGATCGTGCCACAGGACAAATCCGCAACCCTGCTGGAGGCAGCCATGATTTTCCAGGATGGAAAACTTGACCCGGACTCTGTGGAAAGTCGCGGCGGCTTCCGCTTTTGGCGTGACCTAGATGCGAGTACTCAGTCAGCTCTGGAAAAAACCACCGCCTTGGTCACGGCACAAATGAAGATCTACGACGAAAAAGTGCAAAGCCTCCATTGAGAATCTACTGGAGAACGGCGAATTCCTTCTTTGCCGCCGCCACTTGGAGAAGGCCAGGATCGGCATTTCTCCAGGTGGCGAAAAAGGCCTGGTAGGATTTCCTTGCCGCAACCATGTTTCCCGCCATCGTCTCGGCACGGGCCAGCCCCAATTGAGCCAGGGCATAGTTCTGGCAACAAAGATACGCGGCTCCTCGATAACGAGTGGCCGCACGAAACGATTCGATGGCGTTCGCTCCATCGTGAAGCTCGAGATAGGCGAGGCCGCGCAAATATGCACTTGGCGAAACCATGTCGAATTTGTTCGAACCTTCCAATGCGTGCAATGCGTTCACCGCCTTGTGGGCAGCCAACGCGAGGGCTGCGCGGCTCTGAGGAATCGTCACATGGTTGACCAATGTATCGCTAGGGTAATTCTTCTGAAGCTCCCAAAGTAACCGAAGAGCCATCTCTCTTTGGTTGCACAGCGAGGCTGAAAATGTAGCTTGCTTGAGGATCTCCTTGCTGTGGTCGATCGCAAAGGCCGACCGTATTTGCCTGGACACGCCGTCGCATTGTCCGAGGTTTGCTCGCCCAAGGATGCTGAATAGGTCGTAATTCGCTTGATAATAGCGGGCCTTCGCCGCGGCAGCCTGCGCTCGCGCATGCGCCCACGCAGCGCTCGCTTCGCGGTAACGACCGTCAAATTCCTTCGCTCGAGCGAGCGACGCCGTAACCACAAATCCATCCGGTTGGCTTTCTGCCTGTTCCATCGTCCTGCGAATTCCCGCCTCATCGCTTTTCAGGAAATCCAATATGAGATGGTCGTCCAAGTCGCCCGTCGTTCCGTTATCCAGGCCGTGCCGCTTCATATTCGCGAACGTCGCCTCAGCTTGCGGCAGCATATCCAGAGCGAGTTGGGTATACAGCAGGTCTTGCTGCGCAATCACATCCGATGGAACAACCTTGGTCACCTTCTCGAACTCAATGAGGGATTCATCCAATTGTCCGTAATCCTCATACGCCCAAGCGAGGTTTACTGAGTACGTGGAGTCCACCGGATAGGCGCGGCTGGCCAGCTCGAACGTGGCTATGGTCTTGGGCAGGTCTCCCAGCACGTAGTGGTCGTACTGGGCGGCAATGTACATTTTTTCCCGCTCGGCAACGTTGGTCGACAAGCGGTAAGCGTTGCGAAAATCGTTCACGACCTCTTCCTGCTGACCGTCGTTGACGGCAATAACACCCAGCCGCGCCCACGCCATGGCGAAGTTCGGGTCAATCTCTACGGCGCTCCGGTAGTGAGCTTCTGCTTCCGGAACGTCCTCACCCTTCTCGTGCTCCACGTCACCCAGCGCGTACGCCTGAAAGGCCTCAAGAGATGGCGTGGTTGCCTGGCCGAGCGGTGTATCAAGCTTTTGGATGGAGGCAAGTGACTCCCCCAATCGCCCGCGCATCACCGTTGCGACCTTACCGAGTGCGCCCAGAACATGGCCCTTGTCGCGGGCCTCCACTTCTTCGCTCAGAATGTCGTCGCCGGTTGAAATATCCTTTGCGCTGACATGGATGACGTACACGCCGCCAAGCCTGGATATGCTTCCGGCAAGGTACGCCTTGACCCCCTCTCGCGTACCAATGTCACGTACTACTTCGGGCGTGAGCGCGCTGTCAGATGGCTTGCCAAGATAGCGAAGACTCTGACGCAAATGCTGCTCGCCCACCAGCTTCAGTACCGGCGATTGTTCAAGCTGGGCAATCAGGGCATCGGTAAGTACGGTATTGAAGACCGGTTCTCCGGTTTTGTTTTCAAATTCCGTCACAATGATGGATTGCTTTGCCGCGCCGGCTAAAAGGACGGCCTGTCTGTGCTCACGCCAGCGCCAACCCGCAACGATGGCAAGAGCAGACGCCCCGAGGATGACGGCGGCGGTCATGCCGGCCCGTTTCCACCGGAGCTGCTCCTTGGACTTCAGCGATGCAGGCTGCACCCTGTTCATGCCGTAGCCGGCGTCCCAGAGTTTTATATCGTCGACACCTTTCAAAGAGAAGGTGCCGAGCCGAGCGAAGTGGATGTCGAAGAGGTCACCCATCGCTTGCCGGGCGGCCTCCGTAACTATGATCTGACGAGGCGACGCCGCGGATTGGGCACGTGCCGCAATATCGACATCCGTTCCGTGCCAACTATGCTCGAAATACTTCGGCGTGCCTACGTGAATACCGATGCGCAGTTGCAAGGGACCGGTCGGTGTATCGATTGCTCGTTGACGCAAGCGCTCCTGGATGGCGACCCCACAGCGGATTGCATTCACAGGATCTTCGAAGGTAAGAAAGAATGCGTCCCCGATGGTCATGATCTCCGTGCCGTTGAATTCCGCGAGAGCATTGCGAATCAGCTTGAGATACCTGGTCTGAATGCTCTCGAGATATGCGCGGTCACGTGCACTGGGGTCAAGGCCGAGGGCGAGCGCGCGTTTGGCGGCGCTGGAACTGACGACATCCGTAAAGACCAGGGCTATTGGTCGACCTGCGAGCGCAGCGGCGGCATCTTGACGGGGCTCATCCAAGCCGATCTCCTGTCAGGGAAGACACTCGGTCGCATAACGGTAGCGAAGGCTTAGCGAGATTGCAAGTCGGTTGCAGGCGCCTCGCCAATCCCACGGATGATAGTTTAAACGGTACAACTCGATTCCCGGTAATATAGGCTCTACACGGGCTACTAAAAATACTAAAAAAAAACTCTGCACGGGGCGGGAAAGCAATACCTGAGGGTTGAACAGGCTGCGGAAAGGCCTTGTTTTGTATCAGTCGTCCACCGGCTTTGCCGACCCGCGAGGGATGAAACGAGTGTTCTGCGATTCATGTTTGTTTTGTTTAACTTGCATTCTTGTTTCTTGTTAGGGCACGACTTTAGTCGGGCCGTAAAGAATGGAGCTCATGAGGGCTACCTCGCCGCAGCGAGCTTTAGCCCCTGAGGTACGTCTTTCTTGCCCGATTGCGAGTTTTTCCGCAGCCTGTAAAGCCGGTCCTCTTTCCAAACATGTACGTACGGGCTGAAGCCGCGCCCTGATACAAAGCGGAGTTTTCAGCAGCCTGTGGAGCCACGGCGCGAAGATGTCTATCGAAAACCTGACAGCTCTACTCAGCACAGCGCCCGGTTTTTCGCTTTTAGCTTCCGAAACCCGCGGGCGCGTTGCCTCTTTAGTCAAGGAGCAAAAACTCACTACCGGCGAACTGCTGGCCACGAAAGGCGATCCCGGAGATGCGCTATTTCTGGTAGTGGAAGGCTCCATCGGAATTCACAAGCAAGAGCACGATTACGTCGGCGACTTGCAGGTTGAAAAGGTTGGGGCTGGAGGAGTAACCGGCGACCGTGCGCTGCTCACGGACCATCCTCGCGCCGCAACCATCACGGCCCTCGAAGCAAGTGTTGTCGGCGTTCTGGCGCGTGCGGATTTCGATCTGCTTTGCCGGGAGTTTCCCCAGGACATGGAGAAGGTTGTCGGCTGGATGCACGGGCGCTTGCACTCTTATCAAATCAGTAAGGCAATCAGCCACAGTCCACTCTTCAAAAATTTGACCGACAACGCAAAATTGGAGCTGCAGATATCGTTTCGCTGGTCGATGGCGCGTGCAGGAGAGACGTTATTTCGTCTGGGCGATCCAGGCGAGTCCCTTTACCTTATTCTGAGCGGCCGGATCCAGTTATTCCAGCAGGAGAGCGCCGGTGAAGCCGGCGAGCGCGGCTTCACCGCACCCTCGGAGCAATTTCTCCCCCAGCAGTTGCTTACAGAGCTTGGCCAGGGTGACACCCTGGGTGAAATGGCCCTTCTGACGGGGGAAGCGCGCTCCGCCACAGCGTATGCGATCCGCGACACCCAACTGGCGGTGCTGGATCGCTCGTCGTTCGAGCGAATCACCAGCGCCTATCCGCAGGAGATTCTGGGCTCGTTTGTTCAACAACTGGCGGAGCGGCTGCGGGAGCAGAACCGCGGGCGTAAGCCACAGGCCCGGCCTCCGGTCTCTATTGCCGTTCTGGTGTTTTCTCCCATGGCAAAAGGGTTTGCATTCCAGCTGAAGAAAGCTCTTTCAGCTTTTGGACCCACTTTGCACTTAGATGGCAAGACGCTCAAAAGCTTGTCCCCTGACCCCCTGGCTCCCGATGCGGCCGAGACCAGACTGTTAGCCTGGCTAAGCGAACAGGAGATGCACTACAACCATGTTGTTTATGAAGCGGAGGCAGTGGCTGATCCATGGACCTTTCGCTGTCTGCGCCAGGCGGATGTGTTATTTGCCGCCGTAGAAGCGAAAGAAGATGCAGCAGCGGTTGCTGCGATGCTCGAGGCACTGCAGGAGCGGGCAGAACGGAAAATCGCGGCCAGCCTGGTGCTTTTTCATGGGGATGGAACCGTCGTGCCAAGGGGTACGAAGCTCTGGCTTAGCAACACCAAGGCCAAGGAGCACTGGCATATTCGCCATGGCCGGATCGACGATGTCGCCCGCGTTGCGCGTTTCCTGGCCGGCCGTGGAGTGGGACTCGCCCTGGGAGGAGGCTTCGCTTTCGGTCTGGCGCATATCGGGGTGATCCAGGCACTTCGAGAGTCGAACGTCCCCATCGACTACGTGGGCGGTACGAGCATGGGAGCGATTATCGCCATTGCATGCGCAATGGATTTTTCCCGCAGCCAGATGCTGGAGATTATGAATAAGGGTTGTGCACAGTCGCTGAAAGGTGACTTCACGATTCCTTTTGTTTCATTAATGACCGGCAAGAACGTGGGCCAAACCATCGGATCCTATCTCGGTGACCGTGATATCGAAGATCTCTGGGTTCCCTACTTCTCGATCTCCGCCAGCCTGGTGCACGCCAGGATGGTCGTGCATACCCACGACAATGCGCTGCGCAGTGTTCTCGCCAGCTGCCGGGTGCCGGGCATTTTTCCTCCTTTGGGTTGGGATAAGGAAGTCCTGGTGGATGGTGCTTTGGTCAACAACTTACCCAGCGACGTGATGCGCGGCAAGATCGGTAGCGGCACCGTCATCGCCGCGCAAGTCTCCCCGGAATACGATTTTTCTGTGCAGGACCAGTTCGGTCTGCATCTTTCCGGTGGGCGCATCCTCTGGCGCAAGTTCAACCCGTTTGCCGTCAAACGCCGCTATATCAGCATGTTTGGTATCTTTGCGCGGATCGCACGACTTGGCGGGGTGGCTCAGTTCAGCCAGACCCGGGCAAACGCTGACCTTTATTTGTCGCCGCCGCTCGAACGGTTCACTTACCGCGATTTCAGCCGTGGCGAGGAGATCGCAAGCGTGGGTTATGAATACACCATGAGCGAAATTCGGCAGTACCTTGCCGTCCGCGGTAGACCGTGGGAAGGTGACAGGGCGCCAGGTGGGATCGCCGGCAAGAGATTGCCCGGGGATTAAAGCTCCGCTGCGCGAATAGTCCTGTCTGCCCCGCCTTTCAGCGGCCTGTAAAGGCCCCATCTCAAGCGGCTGCGGAGAATCCGTTCCCGATCGAAGGTAAAAGTCCCCAAGTCAAAGTGGGTGTCGTGGAGCAACAGTGCCAGGCGGCCGAAGTGAGCCGGGCAGGTTTCTACCGTTACCTGCATCAGACGAAGCCGAAACAAGCCGACATGTTGTTTCGCGCTCGCTTGCAACAGCTTGCGGTTGCGCATCATCGTTTGCGAGGCTACCGCATGTCCCCGATTCCCACCCGTTCTTTAGTTTCCGCTGAACTCTTTGATGGCTATGTATCGCCCGGGCATGTTATGTTCATTCCCACCATTTTTATAGTCTTCGGCGGGTGTGTGGCATGTGGCAGTCGATTGCACCATCGGGGCAACGCTGTGCGGCCAACCGGATATTCGTTATTTCTCCGCGTCAGCTGATCCTCGCCGGAAACCCTAACAAATGCACGGATAGGCTCTTCGTTCGTGAACTTAGATAAGAACGATCTAAGTGCAAAGAGCCGGGATAAGTAAGCTGAAAGGATTGTCATGACCAGTCAAATTACCCCTAAGCTGCACCGCATCCGTTCTCTTTCTGTGGTGTTGAGCCTGCTGCTGGCGCGCATTCTTTTCCTCGAGCCGATCCAGGCCCACGCATCTGCGCCCGGCTATGGACCCCTCCCGGTCACGACTCAAGTCGTCACCAGCATTGCCCCGTCTCCGACCGGCGGGTTTTGGGTTCAGCTTGACGGTGACATCACCACCAGCCCGAGCCAGACGATTGTGAAGGATGGTGCTCCCCAATACGAAAATTTCCCGAAAGATGGAAGCATTATCGCTGTCCCAGGCACCAACGGCTATTGGATAGTCACCCCCTCCGGGGAGATAGCATCCCGCGGCCCGGGCGTCCCAGTACTCTGTGAAGGCCGTTTGAGCAACTGTTCCGATTATCCATCCGAGCCCACGAGCCAGGAGATTATCGTTGGTGCGGCAGCTACCCCGAGCGGCCAGGGATTGTGGGCGGTCGACCGCAGCGGAACCGTGTGGACGGCCGGGGATGCTCAGCACTTCGGAGATGTGCCAGACGAGAACGTGGTTACCGGCATCGCCGCGACGCTGTCGGGCAAAGGCTACTACGTCGTCGGCTCCGATGGGGGCGTTTTCAGCTTTGGAGACGCAGTCTTCTACGGCTCCACCGGCGGCAAGCGGCCCGGTGGACACGATTTGGTCGGAATTGCCGTCAGCGTCAACAAGGATTCGCAAATCAATGGGTATTGGCTCGTCGGCGACGACGGCGGAATTCACACCTTCGGAGGCGCCCCCTTTTATGGGTCCAGCGGCGGGAATAATGGCGGCTCAAAGGTGATCAGCATGGTTGCCTTCCCCGGCGTCTCTCCCAACACGCCGGCGCAGCAGACGGAAGGCTATGCCTGGGTGCATGCCAATGGCCGGGTCCAGGTGGTTTTTCGGCCGCCTGTCGAAAGCAGGGTAGTGCTCAGGAACGAATATTCGGGCAACGTGATGGACGTGTTGGGGGCGAGCAAAGAAGGCGGAACGCGCTTGCAGCAGTCCATACCCGATGGCGGCCCTAGCCAGATGTGGAGAATGGTTAAACCGGGAAATGCCAATGTAGTGGAATTGATCAATGTCAACAGTGGGATGTGCGCGGAAACGCCCGGAAACAACGTCTATAGCCAGTTGGTCCAGGCGCCCTGCGTGCGCGGGGCTGCCCGCCAGAGCTGGAGCGTGCTTACCGAATCTGGAGGGACTGTATTCTTATCTGTGCTCCACCCAAATTGGGCGCTCTCGGTGAACACTGGTAGTGCCGGTTCCAGCATACTGCTCTCCCCTTACAGGGGCGTTCCTCTACCGAGTTTTAGCTGGACTCTTATTCCAGTCCCGTGACAGAAAACCGATGAGGACGTGCGCTACCACACAGCCCTATGTGTAGCACTTCAGGGCGCCTCTCCGTCGGGGAGCTTGCCCGACAGTCACATCGGCCTTGATATGGGAAAAGGCGCTCTACACGCAGGGGGCTCTGATCCATCGTGAGCCGTCACAAAGAGATCGCTCATTCCAATTGCCAGCGTTAGTGGGGCGCGTCGAAATTTCCCAGCGAGGACGCAATCAGTCCATCGCGCCCCAGGCGCCATCTTTCCAGGCCGCTGATGCGTACGCTCTTGCCCGTTCCTTGCGGCCCCGTATTTGTTCCTGTAAGCGTCCAGTGATACTCGGCCTCGTCGCCGCGCGCCAAAGGTCATTCATCGCCACACGAAGATCCGGAAAAGCGCTCGTGAACGAATGCACCACCCCGGTGATCGCGGCCCGTCCCACGGCTGGAGGATCGTCATTCACTCGCAGCGAGCCGTCCTCGGAAAAGGACGCAGCCACGCATGCAGGGTCCTGGCTGCACCACACCAAAGTGCAACGTGCTGCAAAATCTCGCAGCTCAGACATGCCAGGAGTCAGAGCCGAAAAGCTTATCAGAACCTCAGACCACCTCCATTGCCAACAGCGAAGCTTCGCTATGTTCGAACGTCCGCTGCGAATTTCTCCACAATATCTGCGGCAGCCTTCGCACCGCCATATTGCCGCATGGATTCTGCAATCGTCTGCGCTGCCTGGCGGTATGCCGGGTCCCCCAGCGCCCGAAGGACAGCAGCGCCAAACTCATTCGTATCGATCGTCTTTTCTCCGTCCGGGCCGCTGACAGGCATCACCACCTCGCCCGCACCTAAGGCCGCCAGACCTCGCGCGTTGCTCTCTCGTTCTGGATCGTCGGTACAATCCCGCCGGAGTGCCGGACTGCAATCCCGTCATCACCGACCTGTGACCGCCGTGGTGCACCATCAGATCGCAATGTGCAGCCATGGAGTGGCCAGGAAGGTGGGCAGCATGAAAGAAGTTTGCAGGCAGGGCTTCAAACTCGGCGGCCAAGTCCTGGAAGCCAGTCGTAAGCACCACGTACACAGGTGCGTCTTCCAGAGAAGCGATCGCCGCTCGAATGACGACGATCGAATCGATGGGAGTCGGAACGGGAGCGTACCTGGGATTGCCCGAGTAGACCCAGATGATCGGCTTCTCGGGCTGCGTTGTTTCACCCATTCCGGCAAACTGCTATCGCTGCGCTGCCAGACAACCGGCCCGACATATTGCACGTTTGCACTCGCAGGAAGGGGATCGGTCTCCGGAGTATCGAGAACCGGTCTTTGGAGTTCCGGGGGG
>CAVQEO010000040.1:0-79713 GCA_963711525.1 uncultured Acidobacteriaceae bacterium
AATTGGGATATTTCGTTCGGAAAGAATATTACTTTTTACGAACGTCTTCACGCGGAAATTCGCGGGGATATGTACAACGCCTTCAATCACACTCAGTGGAACGCGTTGAGTACTCAGTTGAGCGGAACCACGGGTCCGTTCGGGCAAGTTACCGGCAGCCGCGAAGGGCGCATTATCGAACTTTCGGCCAAGGTCGCGTTCTAGGCGCCCGGGGCTGGCGCGCCTTCCGCTTTCTGTCCAGAGAAAGCCAATATTCACGCCTGCCTTCTCTGCGATCGCGTTTGTATTGAATTCGTCGAACCCGTTCCGTTCCAAAATGCGGGCAGTTTCCAAAAGGTGCCGCGCCACTCACTTGTCCGAGAAGCTGGTTATCTTCCTGCCGAAAGGCTCAGTTCGTGCCGGCAGTTGACGTTCTGTCTCGAATCTGGCCATTATCGAAACTGCTCTCGTTGATTTAGCCGTTGGAGGGAATGATGGCCCTATCCTTCATTGCGACGCTGCCTCAAGGCGAGCGGCAAAAAGTATTGAATGATCTCAACTATCTGAATATCTCGGAGATCAAGTCATTCTGCGACCGTCATTCAATTCCGTACAGGATTGCCATTGAAACTGAAGATGGCCGCCGAAGGCTGACAAGAGACGATGACAGGAAAGGGGTAATGCTGAATAGAATTCGACATTTCCTGCAAACGGGCGTGATATTGGGAGAGACCTGTTTTCCCGCGCCGGTTGTTTGTTTTGATCCGATTTCTGACCGTATCACAGCGGACGATAGGTTATTTTACGGACAATATGTTAAGACAAATCGCACCATGATCGCCCTTCTCAAGGGTTTGACCGGCGGACAATTTGAGCATGGAGCCGTCGCCAGAATTGTTGCCAGAGACTTTTGGGCCAGTGGCGAGGCCCCAACATTCCGTGATTACGCATCCGCGTGGACCCAGGCATCAAGAGAGCATCTTCGGCCAAATCCGGAGTGGGCTTTCTTGTCAGACCGGGCAAGCAAGACCGCTATCCCAGATTGGAAGAAGTTGCGCAGGCAAAAAGCATCAAAAGTGATGAAGATACTAAATCAGATCACTTCCAGATGAAGCGCATCGTAGCCATCCCTCCGCGCATTTCCCGGAAGAAAGAAAGCACAAAGACCGAAGGCCCGATCGTGCTTCCGCTCAAGTACCTTCCTCCTTTCGACGGCGAGAATCTTTTGTCGATTTTTCGCGCGCACCAGCTGCCTGAGCTTGAGACAGTAACCGCGCAACGCTACGAGCGGGTCTTTTCGCTTGACGGCAGAATCGGATACTTTCGCGTATCGCACGATGGTTCCGAAGAAAATGCGCTCACGCTCAAGATAGTTGGAGCCGCTCGAAAGTCCATACCTGCGATCGAGCAACGTGTGCGGCGCATGTTCGACCTCGATGCGAATCCGGCTATGATTGCAGAGTGCATGGCCGGCCAGCCCCATCTCGGCGATCTATGGAGACGATATCCGGGACTTCGCGTCGCGCGTACCTGGGATCGCTTCGAGACGCTCATCACAACTATTCTTGGCCAGTTGGTCTCTGTCAACTTTGGCCGTACTCTAATTCGGGAGCTCATGCACAGCAGCGGGGAGAGAGTGAAGCATCCGGCTACAGGGCAGGAGATACGTCTCTTTCCAACTCCCACTGCGCTCCGCACCGCTGACCTGTCTGTCGTGCGCACCTCTGAAATGAGACGAACCGCCATCCGGGCGATCGCTGCGCTCGCTGCGGATGGTTGCTTGCCACTAGCGGGCCAGCCCGAACCGAAGGAGCTCCGCCGAACCTTGCTTGGGCTTCCTGGCGTGGGCGCCTGGTCAGCCGAGTACGTCGCGATGCGCGCCTTCGATGATAACGATGCCTTTCCTGCGACAGACTACGGATTGAAGCAAGAGATCAAGCGCTACCCTCAGATGAAAGTAAACAAGGTACGCCCGTGGCGAGCCTATGCTGCCGCTGCTCTTTGGAAGCACTTTGCAGAAATGAAAGGGACACCCGATGAGCCGGTCGAATAAGTTGATCGCTTCCCCAACTGGCAACCTACCGGATTTGCGGGCAAGACGCAGGATCTTGCGTGATGGTGCGAGAGCAAACGAACTGCGTGACGACGCATTTCGTCGCATCATTGTTTCGATTCCGGCAGGGAAAGTCAGCACCTATGGGAGGGTTGCAGCAGCCGCGGGCTATCCGCTTTACCATCGCGCGGTCGCACGGCTACTGCGCACCGATCCGCCAGATTATCTCCCCTGGCACCGAGTGCTCGGTGCCGGCGGTGAAATCAAACTTCGCCATGAAGCCGCCAAAGAACAGCGAGCACGCTTGAAGATGGAAGGGGTAAAGTTTCGCGGCAAGCGTGTCGACATGGAGCGGTTCGAGCACGCAATTCGCACCTGGGACACATTCGGCTAGACAGCACCAGGGCGTCTTCTTGACAACCCTCGAACTTCGGACCTAATCTCGTAATACCAAGAAACGCAGGGGTTAGTTGCATGTCGAGAAGTGATCTTCAGGGGAGTCTGGACCTGCTGGTTCTCAAGACTCTTTCGCAGCGAGGAAGGCTGCACGGCTACGGCATCGCTCTCCATATTCAGAAAGCTTCCGACGAACTGCTTCAGGTGGAAGAGGGCTCTCTCTACCCGGCGCTCTACCGGATCGAGGAAAAAGGATGGATCCTTTCTGAATGGGCGCTGACTGAGACCAACCGCAAGGCGAAGTATTACCGGCTGACTGCTGCCGGGCGTAAGCAGTTGCAGCAAGCTGAGCAAAGCTTTGAACAGATGGTCAAGGGAATTCGCGCCATGCTGCGCTACGCGTGAGGTGTGCGATGGGCATGTTCCGGCGTTTGCGAAACCTCTGGCGGCGGGAAAGGCTGGAGCGCGAGATCCATGCCGAACTCGAGGCGCATATCGACATGCGAATGCAGGACAATATCGCTGCGGGCATGTCTCCCGATCATGCCAGGCGCGAGGCTCTGCTGCGCTTCGGGAATCCCGTTGTGGCGCGGGAGCGCGCCATGGGTACGGTCGCGGCGCTGGAATTGGATAACCTATGGCGCGATCTGCGCTATGCGGCGCGCCGCCTGAGAAAATCGCCGGGATTTGCCGTTACAGCGATGGTGACCCTGGCGCTGGGGATTGGAGCCAATACCGCCATCTTCAGCATCGTGGAAGCGGTACTCTTGCGCCCGCTGCCTTATCAACACCCGGAGAGGCTGGTGGTGGTGTGGCAGGCGGAACCGGCGCATCGCACCACGGGAGCATATTTCAATAGCTACCGCGAATTCGAGGCCTGGCAGCAGAACAGCCACAGCTTTGAAAAGCTGGCCGCACTTTCGTGGGCTGGCGACTCCCACGCCGGTCCGGTTCTGTGGCACGGCAAACCCCTGAATGCGGTCATCATTTCCGCAGGCGTTGATTTTTTCGCCACGCTCGGTGAATCCGCGCAGATGGGCCGCACCTTTGCCCAGGCGGACCTTGGCAACGGCTGCACGCTGGTCCTCTCGCACGCTTTCTGGCAAGAAAAATTGGGCGAGCCCCGCGACATTGCCGGCCAGAGCCTCCAACTGGGTTCGACGGTCTGCCGGGTGGTAGGGGTAATGCCAAAAACTTTTTCGTTCTATCCGGCGCAGACAGATGCGTGGATGCTGATCACGCCGGCCAGCGACTTTGTCAAAAAGCCGTGGACCACAATGGCTGGCGCGTTCGGGTTACTGAAGCCGGGCGTGACGCGGGCAGCGGCCGAAGCGGAGCTCACTTCGATTCAGGCGCGAATTTCACCGGAGATTCCATCCGATCTGGCAATCATGCGCAACTGGGCTCCGGCCGTAATCGATCTCCACGACAATTTCACTTGGCTCGCGGGACGGAATCTGCGCCAGGGACTGTGGCTGCTGCTGGGCGCATCGGGACTGATCCTACTGATGGCCTGCGTGAATGTGGGCAATCTTCTATTGGGGCGTTCGCTGGAACGAGAGCGGGAAATGGCCGTGCGCTCCGCGCTGGGATCGGGCCGGCGCCGCCTTATCGGTCAGGCTATCATCGAGTCGCTGCTGCTGGCCCTGTGCGGGACGCTCGCCGGCGTGGCGCTCGCCATAGCTCTCCTCCATTGGTTCCGGGCGTCGAGCCCGATCGAGCTGCCGCCCGGCAGTGCGATCGCCGTCGATTGGCGCGTACTCGTGTTTGCAACCATGGCCGGAACCTTTTCCGCGCTCGTGTTCGGACTGTTTCCGGCGTGGCGCGGATCGCGCGTCGACCCCAATACGGCTCTCAAGGCCGGTGGTCCGGCGCAAGGGCAAACAGCTTCCGCGCAGCGTGCTGCCAGAATGCTGGTCGTGGTCCAGGTCGCGCTCTCCATGGTGCTCCTCGTGGTGGCGGGATTGCTGTCGGAGAGCCTGTGGAAGCTGGCCTCCACAGATGTCGGCTATCGCACGGATCATCTCTTCACCGCCGAGGTGAATTTGCCCGGTGATCGTTACCCGGATGCAGGCGCCAGGTCGCGCCTCGCAACAGAGTTGGCGGCCAGGCTGGGGTCGCTGGCCCAGGTCCAGGCCGTCTCTTTAGGCTCCCGCTTTCTGCCCAATGGTGGTTCGGACCCACTGGCCGTGCGGGGCCGGCCGCCTCTCCAGACGGCCACCGCAGGCGAACAGGATGTGAGCGCCAACCTCTTCTCGACCCTCAGAATCCCGTTATTCGGGGGGAGATTTTTCGATGCACGCGATCAGGCGAGCACGCAGCCGGTCGCCATTATTAATGACGCCTTGGCAAAAAGATATTTTCCCGGCACGAATCCTCTGGGCCACGCAATCAAACTGGGGCATACCGAAGATCCTGCTGCGCCTTGGTTGAACGTCGTCGGAGTAGTGGGAAACGTAAAGACGACTACGGTGTTCCAGGAAATGGGCTACGTGGAAACCCCAACGGTGTATCGTCCGCTTTCGCAGACAGCGCCCGCGACGCTTGCCCTGATGATTGCGGTCGAAGGCAGGCCGCTCGACTTCGCCGGCGAAGTCGAGCGGCGGCTTACGGCACTCGACCCCGCATTAGTGCTCGTCAACATCGATGGCATGCGTGCCGTGCGATCCGCTGACTTGTCGCAGCCACGGTTTCGCACTGTGCTGTTCGGCAGTTTTGCGGTGCTTGCTCTCATGCTCGCGTTAGTCGGATTGTATGGAGTGCTATCCCAGATGATCCTTCGCAGAAGACGCGACATCGGCGTGCGCATGGCGCTGGGTGCAGATCGTCAACGGATACTGTGGTCCATCTTGAGTCAGGCTTGTGTCATGACCGTAACTGGAATTGCTATCGGAACAGCGTGCGCCGGCGTGGTGGTGCGCTTTTTACAAGGATTTCTTTATGGGATTGTGCGCCATGGCATAGGCGATTTTGCCTGCGCTGCCGCGGCGATGCTCGCGGCGGCAATTGCTGCGGCGTGGCGCCCCGCGCGGCGAGCTGCATCCGTGGAACCGATGCAGGCTCTTCGCAGCGAGTGATCAATCCGGGGTCAGCCGGCCCAAATTTGCTCCCAGGGAGCATAGTGGCCAACGGCTGCCAGAAATACATGGATGCCGATTGCGATTGCTAGAGCAACCAAAGCGGCCAGGCCAATGGATACCAGCAAAACGCTGAAGCCTTTCATTTGGCCACTGGCGATTGTCAGCATGGTGGCGTCAGCCTACCCCGGCGCCACTACACTGCGAAACATCACCGGTACGGGTTACGCCGGGGTGTGAATTTACCCTAAGGTAATGGCGAAATTGCCTTCACGAAGGCAACTGCCGTGGGTCGTGCCGTAGCAACCGCTGACCAATGAAGCCATCTGCCTCATCGGGAAATCTCTTCCAGCGCGATATTCCGTGTGCGCGGCCCCATCAAGCCAATCACCGCCATCACGACCAGCATCGCGGCCGCAATAAATACGAATACGCCGGTTGTGCCGAAATTCCTCAGCACTCCGGCGATGAAAAACGAAGTGAAAATGGCCGAAAAACGGCTCCAGGAGTAAACGAAGCCCACCGCGGTCGACCGGATACTTGTCGGGAAAAGTTCCGTCTGGTAGGCATGAAAGCTGTAAGACATGATGTTGCTCGCGAGCGTCAGCCCTACCCCCATCGCGACCAGAAACATCCCACCCGAAATCTGGCTGAACATCAGTCCACACACCACGATCGCTGCCGCGGTCGCCACGATCACGTTTTTGCGTTCAAACTTGTCGGCGATCAATAGACCGATCAGCGGGCCGATCGGCGCCGAAATGGCAATGATCGATGAATACAGCAGGCTTGTCGTGAGCGTGATGCCTTGCTTCACGAGCAGCGTCGGCACCCAGTTGGCGAAACCGTAGAAGCCGACAGTCTGGCAGACGTTAAAAATGATCATCATCGATGCGCGCTTGCCATAGGGCGCCCTCCACATGTCGAAGAACGTGTGGGCTGTGGTTACAGACTCGGGGTAAGCTTCAGCGGGAACGGGAAGCGGCCGTCCCAATTCTCTACTGACGGCCTCCTCCAGCTTCGACATCACACGGTCAGCTTCGGCAAGCCGGCCCTTCTGCGCAAGCCACCGCGGGCTCTCAGGTAATGCCCGACGGATGAACCAGACGAACAGCGCTCCATGCGCTCCGATGATCACCACCCAACGCCAGCCATCAAGGCCGAAGGGCTTCCTGGGCACCAGCAGGTACGACAGGAACGCCACCACCGGGACGGCCATAAACCCTACTGCCTGTTCGCAGGCAAAGGCGCGTCCGCGGATATGCTTCGGCGCCAGTTCGGAGATATACGTACTGATGGTTACCAGTTCCACTCCAATGCCGAGCCCTGCCACAAAACGCCAGACGTTCAATCCCGTAGCCGTAACCTGAAATGCCATGGCAAGATTCGCCGCCGTGTAAAACAGCAGCGAGTAAGTAAAGATCGCGCGGCGTCCAAAACGGTCGGCGAGAAACCCGCAACAAATAGTGCCGATAAAAAGCCCCGCGAACAGAGACGCAATAAAGGCTGCCACCCCGTTCGTGCCAAAGAGGCCGGCGGTGGTGGTCGTCAGAATGCCGCTCTTCACCAGTCCCGGCGCGACGTATCCGGAATAAAGCAGATCGTAGAGTTCAAAAAAGAAGCCCAGGCTCAGCAGCACGATGAGCTTCCACATCGTCCGCGTGGCCGGCAGCCGGTCAAGCCGCGCGGAGATCGTGGCCGCCGAAAGAGGATGGGGCGCGGGGATTTGCGCTTGATTCAATCCTTCACTGCCTGGCAAGCTGTCGCCACAGTAAGTATTTACTCCGCTCGCAATTTTAATTCCTTTTTGAGAGCGCTGGAGCCGCATGACTTTGGGGGCAGGAAAAAGCCCTACCAGTGTGACCTGATAGGGCGAAAGTAATGCATCGTTAGAGTGATTCAGTACGCGTAGAAAGAGCGCGAAAAAAGTAACGAGAGAAACAGGCAGATTCAATTTATTCAGTTGTTGCGAACCGCAAGTAAGGTTACCTCTTCTATTCGAGCGATTCTCCTTGTTCCCTCATCGAGCCCCTCCCCCGAAAGGATCGCTGCAGGTTAGCCAGAATCGCTGCTTGAAAAGAGCATATCGCTTCTGTAGAAATCCGCCATGCGCCTTGGGTAGCAAAGATAAAGATCGTAGTTGTAGCCGTGTGCCTCACTGGTGTATCCCCAGAGTTCGCCGCTCAGAGCCTCCTTTGAGGCTCTCTCTACGACCTCGCCCGCGAGAATAGGGGCCGCATGCTCCACCTGCCGATGGGCTGGATCGCGCTGGGCGCCTTCGAGGGCAATATCGTCGGCAACGGGGGCCCCTACCGCGCTCGCTTTGCCTCGATTGCCATGCTGATGGGCGCAGGCAGCCTGGGCACGGTGCTGGCCAGCCTGGGAAAAAGGCTGATCGCCGCCGCCCGCGTGGTCCGCAGGGCATTGGCCGGCATCCGGCCTTTAGCTAACCTTCCAACACGCGACGACGTGTTATTTTCAGAGAGAGTCCGCACACGCCGCGAGACGACCCCCGATGGAACCCGATCCAACCAGCGCCCCCCAACCCGTAGCTACTTTGCCCGCCCTCGCTCAGCCAGTAGCCGCGTCGCTGACCCGTGCCGCGATCTTCCTCGTAGTGACCCTTAAGCCGGGCTTGGAGAATCGCGCTACTCTGCGATCCTTCTGCGCAGATCTCAGCGGGCTGCTGCGGGCGGTGGAATTTCGTGATTTGGAAGGCCAACTTTCCTGCGTGATGGGCTTCGGTTCCGACGCCTGGGACAATCTCTTTGGGGCGCCCCGGCCGGCAGAGTTGCATCCCTTCCGTGAATTTCGCGCCGGGGCGCGCCATGCGGTAGCCACACCCGGCGACTTGTTGTTCCACATCCGCGCCAAGCGCATGGATCTATGCTTCGAGCTGGCCGCCCAAATCATGGCGCGTATCGGAAAGGCCGTTTCACCGGTGGACGAAGTGCATGGCTTCCGTTACTTCGACGACCGCGATCTCATCGGTTTCGTCGACGGAACCGAGAATCCAAGGGGAGCGACCGCGATCGACGCTGTGCTCATTGGCGAGGAGGACGCCGCCTTCGCCGGCAGCAGCTACGTCATGGTGCAGAAATATCTCCACGATATCGACGCATGGAACGCGCTCTCCACCGAGGCGCAGGAACTCATCATCGGCCGCACCAAACTGGCCGACATCGAATTAGACGCTTCCGTCAAGCCCACCTCATCGCACAGCGCGCTCACCACCATTGTCGAGGACGGGAAAGAAATCAAGGTCCTGCGCGACAACATGCCCTTCGGCCGGCCCGCGCATGGTGAATTTGGCACCTACTTCATCGGCTACAGCCGTTCGCCCCGCACCCTTGAGCAGATGCTCGAGAACATGTTCGTCGGCCGCCCGCCGGGCAACTACGACCGCCTGCTCGACTTCAGCCGTGCCGTCACCGGCAACCTGTTCTTCGTGCCCTCCGCAACCTTTCTCGACGACGTGGCCGACGATGTGACCCCAGAGGTGACTGAAGACCAGCCTGCGCCTGCGGAGAACGCCCGCGCCGCCGGCTGCCAAACCCGCTCCATCCATCCCGTCGCCGCGCGACGGTTCTCTCGGCATCGGTTCTCTCAAAGGAGACATCCGGCATGAATAATCTCCATCGCGAGCTCGCTCCCATTTCCGATTCAGCCTGGGCTGAGATCGAAGAAGAAACATCGCGTACGCTCAAGCGCTACCTCGCCGGGCGGCGTGTCGTGGACGTACAGGGACCCGGCGGGACCTTTCTCTCCGCCGTCGGCACCGGCCATCTACTAACCATCCCCGCTCCGGGTGACGGCATCGTGGCCCGGCAGCGCGAGGTGAAGCCGCTGGTCGAGTTGCGTGTGCCCTTCGAGCTCGATCGCCAGCAAATCGACGACGTCGATCGCGGCGCCAACGACTCCGATTGGCAACCCGCGAAGGATGCCGCGCGACAGATCGCCTTTGCCGAGGACGGCGCAATATTCGAGGGCTACGCCGGTGCCGGCATTCAGGGCATCCGCCAGGGGACCAGCAATCCCATCATGACTCTTCCCGCCGACGTGCGCGACTATCCGGACGCCATTGCGCAGGCTTTGAGCCAATTGCGTCTCGTCGGCGTCAACGGCCCTTACTCGGTGTTGTTCGGCGCTGATGCCTACACCGCGCTTGCCGAGACCAGTGACCACGGCTACCCGGTGCTGGAGCACGTCAAGCGGCTGGTGAACGACCAGATTATCTGGGCGCCCGCCATTGCCGGCGCGTTCGTGCTCACCACCCGTGGCGGCGATTTCGCCCTTCACCTTGGCCAGGATGTTTCGATCGGCTATCTCAGTCACACCGACACCGCTGTCCGCTTATATCTGCAGGAGACCTTCACTTTCCTCCCTCTGACCAGCGAGGCCTCCGTGGCCCTGGCTCCCCCCACCAAGGCAACCACTTAGGCAGGCAGGTACACATGAGCAAACATATCGCGGGTATTAATCCTACGGTGCCGCCCAGTGGAACTGGATGCGTAGAGTGTTTGGCCACTGGCGGCTGGTGGCTTCATCTTCGCCGTTGTACGGAATGCGGGCGCATCGGCTGCTGCGATAGCTCGCCGTCCCAGCATGCGCGCAAGCATTTCCACGCCGCCGGCCATCCCATCATGCAGAGCTTTGAACCCGGCGAAGCGTGGTTTTGGAACTTCCAGACCGACACCGAGGTCGAAGGCCAGAGGCTCGCTCCGCCACATGCCCACCCCTTGAGCCAGCCCACTCCAGGACCGCGGGGTCGAGTCCCAGTGGATTGGGAACAGAAGCTTCACGGTTGACCCCGGATTCCTGTACGCTGCTCATTTATTCCAGCAAGCTCCACAGGAAATCCGGGGTACCCGCCCGGCGGTCCCGGAAATTCAGGCCTTTACAAACTGCACGTCGAGCGTGATGGTGACCTCGTCGCCGACCAGCACGCCGCCGGTCTCGAGCGCTGCATTGTAGGTCAGGCCGAAGTCTTTGCGGCTGATCTTTGTGCTCGCTGATACCCCAACTCGAGTGTTGCCCCAAGGATCCTTCGCGGGCGGAGTTGGGCCTTCAACGGAGAAGACCACCTTGCGTGTGACGCCCCGAATGGTGAGATCTCCTTCAACGGCCAGTTCTCCGTCCCGAACCAGGCTGATGCCCGTCGACTTGAACGACAGCGTTGGGAACTTCTCTACGTCGAAGAAGTCGGCGCTCTTAAGATGCGCATCGCGCTGGGCATCGCGCGTTTCGAGCGAAGCCGCTTCGATCAAGGCCTCGACCCGGGAGTTTGCCAGGGTTGATTCGTCCAGGATCAACGTCCCGGTCACTTTGGCGAAGTGTCCCTTCACGTGAGAGATCATCATGTGCTTGACCTTGAACTCGGCGGAAGAATGAGCCGGGTCAATGTTCCATGTTGTCGTTGCGGTGGTGGTTGGCGAGGTAGCTGGTGTGCTCATGGTGGTTGTCCTTTCGTTTCTTTTGCTTTGATGCGTTAAGACGATAATCGTTGCAACAAATATATTCGCGAGAAATTAACTTACACTTCGGCTTGCGAGGCGTGCAGCAGTGCGGTCAGTGCCCGCAGCCGCTCCCGTCCCAGGTGACCCAGTTGCTTGCGATGGGTTTCCTGCACCGGTTCATCGAGGCGGCCCAGGAGCTTGAGCCCCTGCGGCGTGATTCGGGCCATCACCATGCGCCGGTCTTTGCTTTCCCGCGTGCGCGAGATCACCCCACGCTTTTCCAGCCGGTCAAGAAGGCGAGTAATGTCCGGATCGCGTGTAATCATGCGGTTGGCAACCTCGCCGCAGGGGAGTCCTTCGGGCGCCCCACGCAGGATGCGAAGCACGTTGTACTGTGTCATCGAGAGATCCTCCTGCTTGAGAACCCCGATCAACCCACGGGACAGCATGTCCGTCGCACGCAGCAGGTCCAGGAAAGCCGTCTCCTCGGGATAGGCTAACCGCCGCCGCTGGTCTAACTGGATCGCTTCTTTCATACACCAACGATAATCGTTATAACGACTAGTATCAAGACGGAGTTTTAAGGGCTTCCCCAATAAACCCGATCACTCCTCTCGCAGCAGTCTCAAAGGATCAATCGACAGCGGGCGTTGCACCGTTTCATGACAAATCCTCCGCTTTGGCTGCGAAGAACCGCCCGATGATGGCTGCTGTTTGTTGCCAATCCTGGGTTTCGACCTGCAACTGCTTACGTCCTTCGCGCGTCAGTCGATAGAAGCGCGCCCGGCGATTATTCTCCGAGGCTCCCCACTCGGATGCGATCGCCCCTTCCTGCTCGAGTTTTAACAGCACCGGATAGAGAGTTCCTTGATTCACGGCCAGCAGATCTCCGCTGATCTGCTCGATGCGCCGCGCGACCCCATACCCGTGCAGCGGTCCCAGAACATCGAGGGTTTTGAGGACCATTAACGCCAACGTGCCTTGTAAGACGTCTTTTTTCTGTTTCATAGCACCGTCATCTTGGTTTCCAACAGGAATTATGGCCGAGTTCCTTTGGGAAAACAACAGGAAAATGATCGAGCTTTTGCATGAAGGCAAAGTTGATTGAGGATAAACGCAGGCAACCATAGCTTAGATGAAGTCCTGCCAGAGACCAAATCTATGGCACGCCAGCTTAGTGGTGGGAGAACGCGCCCGAACGAAATCAGGTCGGCTGCCCGGATTTCCTGCCATGTGCGAAATCCCACGAACCACCGGCCATCTCAGCTAGCCGATGGCCATTTTCATCGAAGAGAAATGAATGGCGCGTTTGCGACATCTATTGTCACGATAGCGGAAGTAAGATACTGAACAACTGCTATTTCTACATAAGCAATCCTGGAGGCGGCATGTTGACTGTTGGCAAACTCGTTGGATTCCTTTCGACAACGGATTATGGCCAGGCACGCGCTTTCTACGAAGGCAAGCTCGGCTTCGAGTTTGTCAGTCTCGATCAGTTCGCACTGGCGATGCGGGCCGGCCAGAACATGATCCGCATCTCAAAGGCGGAGACATTCAAACCGGCCCAAGGCACTGTTCTAGGGTGGGAAGTGGACGACGTCCGAGCCGCTGTCTTGTGGCTCAAGAACCGCGACGTGACCACCGAGAAGTATCCATTTGTCGCGGATCAAGAGCTAGGGATTTGGACCGCACCTTCCGGAGATCAGGTGGCATGGTTCAAGGATCCCGACGGGAACGTTCTCTCTATCAGCCACCACGCCTAAAGCTTGGATGCCCCGGGACGCCTGCGTCTCGCGAAGCCTTTGCTAGATCGTTGTCGGTCTGAGCGCCGTGTCGGCGGAAAGAATGTACACTCCGGACTTGCGGTAACTCGTCTTCCGGAGCAGGGCATTGCTGAAACTCTTTCAAGGTATACGGCCATTCAAGCCTGCAGCCGCCTTGCGCGACGCCTTTGCCGGATTCACGCTCGCGGCCATGAATATTCCGCAAGCCTTGGGGTACACCAAGATTGCCGGCATGCCCGTGGTTACCGGTCTCTACTCCTTGCTCCTGCCCCTTGTGGGCTTCGCGGCCTTTGGCTCCTCCCGCTACCTGGTGGTTTCCGCTGACTCCGCCACCGCGGCCATCTTTGCCAGTGGAGTCTCCGGCTTGGCGCCCGCAGCCAGTGCGCGCTATGTAGCCGTGGCGGGTGCGGTTGCATTGCTTACCGCGGCCTTCCTGCTGGTGGCGCGATTGCTGAAACTCGGCTTCATCGCCGACTTTCTCTCCCAGACCGTGCTCGACGGCTTTCTTACCGGGGTTGGCTTTCAGGTCGGCATCGCGGTTCTCGGAGAAATGCTGGGGCTGGAGATCTCCGCGAAGGGAACACTCCTGCAATTGGCGCAAGTCTTCAGAAGACTGCCCCAGGTCCACGCCCCAACCTTGGCCGTTTCCGCCGTGGTGGTCGGGCTCCTGCTTCTGTTTCACCGCTTTGCGCCGAGAGTGCCAGGTCCGTTCCTGGCGGTTGCGGGAGCCATAGCGGCAAGCGCAATTTGGAATTTCAGCGGTCGCGGCATTACCATCATCGGCCCGGTGGCAGGCGGTCTCCCTCATCTTGGGATCCCGGCCGTAAGTTGGAGAGATCTTTCGTCGCTCATGCGAATCGCTGCATCGTGCTGCATCATGATTATCACCCAGAGTGCCGCAACCGCGCGGGTCTATGCGGCGCGCCACCGGCAGGAGTTGGACGCGAATGCTGACCTGGCCGGCCTTTCTGCAGCCAACGCCATGGCCGGCTTGAGTGGCACCTTTGTCGTCAACGGAAGCCCCACCCAGACTGCGATGGTCGAAAGCGCCGGTGCCCAGAGCCAGGTGGCGCAGCTTGCCACCGCGGCGATCGTGGCAGGGGTCCTGCTCTTTCTCACCCGGCCGCTCCAATACCTGCCGCGTTGCGTGCTTGGCGCCCTGGTCTTCATGATTGCTATCCGCCTGATTAAATTGCGCACCCTGCTGGCGATTCGCCGCGAGAGTCCGGGCGAGTTTGCCTTGGCTCTCACCACCGCGGGGGTCGTTGTTGCTGCGGGTGTCGAGCAGGGGATCTTGCTGGCGATGATCCTCTCGCTATTTCGCATCGTTCAACATAGCTATCACCCCCACACGGGCGTCATGGTTCTGAACCAGCTCGGAACCTGGGATCTGAATCCGGTGGCGTCAGGCAGGATGACGAAACCGGGGCTTGTGCTGTACCACTTTGGAGCGGCCCTTTTCTATGCCAATGCCAACCGCTTTGCCGAAGAGGTGATGTGCCTCGTAGGGCAGCCCCCTTCGCAAGTCCGCTGGCTGATTGTTGACGCGGAGGCACTCACGCGGTTGGATTACTCCGCAGCGCGTGTCGTGCTGGAACTGCAACAGAACCTGACCAGTTGCGGAACTCAATTAGGCTTTGCCCGGATGCCTTGGGACCTAAAAACGGACTTTGCTCGTCATCACCTCACCGAGTCTATCGACCGTTCGCTGATCTTCAACCGGCTTCATGACGCCCTGGCAGCCTTCCAGAAACTCGAGCACCCTTGAAGTTGTTATCCAGGGTAACCAGCGTCCATCCACTTCTTGAAAAGTGAAACCTGATCTGCCGGCCAAGGCGCATCAGGAGGCATGGATCCCGCGGATACCGCGTCGTAGACACTTTTTGCGTTTGCGGGAACGCACATCCAGGCGGGATCATCAAGAAGAACCCCTCCCTTGCCCATGCACTTAATGTCCCCATCCCGGAAGAGAGGACGGATATCTGTCGCAAAACTGAGAGCCATTTAGCCTCCTGGGGTCTTAAAAAAGCTCGACTGCCGGAGTCTACACTCGAGACCGGAAGCATTTCTACTGGGCTGACCGCGCTTAACCGTTTTCTCTTGCAACAGAGCAAAGCAGGGTGACAGCATACCGATCGGAGGTTCTCATGCCCGATACGGTGGCTAACGCCGAAGCATCCGCCCCGCTGAGCCAGGTGGAACGGGTCATCGATACTTTCATTGCCCCCTCCAAGACCTTCAATGACATTCTGCGCAATGCAAGCTGGTGGCTGCCTTGGCTGTTGGGCGTGCTGGTCACAATCGGCTATAGCGTCGCAATCCAAGAGAAGATCGGCTGGGACAAGACCTACTCCAATATTTTGCAGCACAGTTCGGAGTCGCAGCAGGAGAGGTTAGCGCAGCTATCGCCGGATCAGCAGGCGAGACAGAAAGCGGTTGCGGCGTCGTTCACCAAATATATCGTTTGGGCCTCCCCGGTGCTGGGGCTGCTCTTTGCGGCCATCGCGGCTGGCGTGCTGTTGATGACGCTAAATTTTGGGCTGGGCGGCCACGCCAGGTTCGGCCAGCTATTCGCACTGTGGATGTACGCGACTCTGCCCTGGCTGATTCAGGGAATTCTTGGCATCATCGTGCTCTTTGCCGGGCTGGATCCCGATGCGTTCAATCTCAAGAATCCGGTGGGCACGAACCTCGGATATTATCTGCCCTCGGATTCGTCCCAGTGGCTCATCGCCCTCGGCACCTCGATCGACATTTTGAGCATCTGGGTCGTCATCCTGCTGACCATAGGTTGCGCCATTGTGGCAAGAACAAAGCTGGCCGCAACCGCGATGGCGGTATGGGGCTGGTGGATTCTGATCACCCTGGCCAAGGTGGGTATCGCGGCCATTTCGTAGGCTCCAAACGATTGCAGGCTTGCAAGTCTCCACTGCACTTGAGTCACTATATTGCCGAACTAAGAACTAGACTCCCCCGGGAAAATGCCGATAGGCAATAGGGGACCACAGGTCTTGCGCCGAAGCGGCAGTCTTGTCCTGATATCGGTGGCGCTTGGCCTGTTTCTGGGCCCGCGTTATTTCGTCGGCCAGCAACCCCGAGCCGAGTTGCAACCCTTACCTACCCTGACCAATGCGCATGACGTCCATAGTCTGACCCTCGAGCAGGCGGTGCGGAACTATCCTGTCCATCTGCGCACCGTAGTCACCTACTACGACCCTCACGTCGATCAGCGGCGACCGGCGTTTTTTGTCTCCGACTCTTCTGGCGCCATATTTGTTGCCATTACTTCTCCACCTGCGGTTCCTTTCCAAGCCGGCGACCTGCTGGAAATAACCGGCGTAAGTGCCGCCGGGGATTATGCTCCCATCGTCAATGCCGATAAGGCGCAGTTGATTGGCACTTCCCCCTTGCCTGCGACCGCGCCCAGGGTAACCCTGACGGCTCTGCTGAGCGGCGCGCAGGACGGCCAATGGGTGGAGGTCGAGGGCGTTGTGCATGCGGTCTCGCAGTCTGGAAAGAACGTCAATTTGGAGCTGGCTTTGAGCGACGGCGCCATAACCGCAACCACCCTCGAGGAGCCAGGCGCGGATTATCTCAGTCTGGTCGACGCCGAAGTAAGGCTTCGCGGCAACCAAGCCCCGCGCTTCAATCACCAGCTCCAGATGACCGGTGCCCACCTGTTCTTTCCCAATCGTGCCCAGGTGACAATTGAGCAACCTGCGCCTGCCCATCCTTTTTCGTTACCGGTTTCCCCAGTCAGCGGTCTGCTGCACTTCACACCCAACCCCGCTCTGCAGCACCGCGTCCACATTCGTGGCACGGTCACCCTGGCCTGGCCAGGCCGCTTGCTCTGCATACAGGATGGCGTCCACGGTCTCTGTGCGCAGACCAATCAGACTACCCCTCTGAGCCCCGGAGAGCTGGTCGATGTGATCGGTTTTCCCATTATCGGCGCATTTACTCCCACCTTAACCCGCGCCACCTATGAGGGAGCCTATGTCCGGCAGTCCGTAGCTGTCATGCCTGTCACGGCCGAACAGGCGCTACGCGGCGATCTCGACGCCCGGTTGGTTGAATTGGAGGGGCAGTTGATTGGGCGGGACGAATCTTCGGGCGATCCCAACATCGTCTTGTCCTCCGGGAAGTATGTGTTTTCCGCCATCTTGCCCTCACAACCCGGAGCGCTCCCTATGCCCCAGTGGAGAAAAGGCACCACATTCAAAATAACCGGAATCTGCTCACTAAAAGCCGCTACCGACAAGGCCGGCAAACCGGAGCAAGGTTTCTCCATCCCGGAGTCGTTTCAGATCCTGTTGCGCTCAACGGCGGATGTGGTCGTGATCAAGAGTCCTTCCTGGTGGACCCCGGCTCATGCCCTCGCTATGTTGGGCCTCGCCGCTGTGCTCACCGTGGTCGTCCTTGCCTGGGTGATCGTGCTGCGCAGGCGAGTTGGGGAACAGACCCACACCATCCGGCTGCAGCTTCTTGAAGCGGCCAAGCTCCGCACCGCCGCTGAAGACGCCAACCGTGCCAAGAGCGATTTCCTGGCCAACATGAGCCACGAAATTCGTACCCCGATGAACGGCGTAATCGGTATGACCGACCTGGCGCTCGATACCAACCTGACCGAGGAACAGCGCGGTTATCTTGGAATGGTTAAAACCTCAGCCGCCAATCTGCTCATCCTGATCAACGACATCCTGGACTATTCGAAGATCGAAGCGGGAAAGATCGTGCTTGATCCGCGGCCCTTCGATGTCGCCGATCTGGTTGCTGAAGTGCTGCATAGTCTTGCCATACCCGCACACCAGAAGGGCCTGGAGTTAGCCTTCAGCTTCGGTCAAGGGGTGCCGTCTGCCATCGTGGCCGACGGGCTGCGGGTGCGCCAGGTACTGCTGAACCTGGTGGGGAATGCGGTCAAGTTCACCCGGCAAGGGGAAGTGGTGGTGGGCGTCAACCTGGAGCCGACCCGGGACAACGGCGATTCAGATCCGATGCTTCACTTCACCGTCCGCGATACCGGGATCGGAATTCCACCAGAGGTTCAAGCCAAACTGTTTCATGCCTTCGAGCAGGGCGACTCATCCACCACGCGCCAGTTTGGAGGCACCGGCCTGGGACTAGCCATTTCCAAGCAGATTGTAGAGTTGATGGGCGGCGAAATCTGGTTGGAAAGCGCTCTTGGTGTGGGTTCGGTCTTCCACTTCACCACCAAGTTTGGCCGGGCACCCAAAGCCAGCGGAAGTCCAATCGAGCTCGCGGCGCTTGAAGACCTGCGCGGGCTGCCGGTGCTGATCGTGGATGACAACGCGAGCAACCGATGCATTCTCCGCAAGCTCACCGAGCGCTGGCAAATGCAGCCCGAAGAGGCATCTTCCGGGGCGGAGGGACTGAAAAAGCTGCAAGAAGCATTTGCTGCCGGCCGCCCCTATTGCCTGGTTTTACTCGACCAGCAGATGGACGGCATGGACGGCTTCGAGGTCATTCGGCGGGTTCGCAAGCAGGCGGCATGGAAGGATGTGGCCATCATGATGCTCACTTCCGCGGATCAGGGCGCGGCCCGGGCGCAGTGCAGGGAATTGGGGGTGGGGACATGCCTATTGAAGCCAGTCAAACCTTCGGATCTGCTGTTGTCGATGCGCAAGGTTCTGGGAACGCCGCCGGCGGAAGCGCTGGAGCCGCCGGTTCCTGAGCGCGCCACCGCATCCCCGCTCCACATCCTGGTGGGCGAGGATAACGCGGTAAATCAAAAGCTGGCCATGGCAATGCTCGAGAAAGCCGGCCATCGCGTGTCACTCGCGGTAAATGGTGCGGAAGTCGTGACCATGTGGCGGAAAGGAGATTTCGATTTGATTCTGATGGACGTCCAGATGCCCGAAATGGACGGCCTCGAAGCGACGCGACAGATCCGGCAGGAAGAGCAAACCACCGCAAGGCATGTGCCCATCGTGGCCACCACCGCGCATGCCATGACTGGGGATCGCGAACGCTGCCTGCTGGCTGGAATGGATGATTACCTGTCCAAGCCAATCCACCGCCTGGAATTGCTGGCGGCGCTTGCCCGGCTAGGTGCGAATCGAGTCGTCGACCTGCCCGGCCGTCGCTCAGAACCAAAGAACGCCCCCGAGGCCGCTCTCAAAGGGATAGTCAACAAGGTTGAACTTCTTAGCCGGCTCGATGGGGACGCGCAACTACTGGGGGAGCTGATCGAGATCTTTCTCGCCGACTCCGGCTCGCTTCTCGAGCGCGTTTCGAATGCGGTCGCCAGCCGGGATGCGTTTGCCGTGGAACGCGCGGCGCACAAGCTGAGCGGTACGGTGAGTATTTTCGGCAGCCGGCCAGCGATGCAAGCAGCAATGGCGCTGGAGACGATGGGCCGCGACCGGAACCTACTCCATGCTGAAGAAGTGTTGGTGCGGCTCAAAGATCAGATGCAGGCACTGGAAGAGGCCCTGGGTGAGCTAAGGCAGGAAACGTGTCCAAATCCCTGATCGCGCCCGATTTCTTGCTTCCCTGCACTGGACAGAGCCGCGTATGCGCCTTTCCGTGAAGAAAGGCGCATAAGTTCGCCAACGCCATCAACCTCGACAGGAAATCCGGGGTGCTGAACCACCATGGCGGCCAACGGCCGATGTTGGGCTACTTGCCGCGAAGGCTCATCAGCGCTACCGCTAACAGCTGCCGGGCAATCGAGCCGCGGATCGAATCTCTTTGGCTATCGAGCAAACGAGCAGAGTGAGCGCGGCAAATCACCGGTGTCACTTCGTCGTTGCCGTGTACCACATACTTGGTTCGGCACAGTTCACCTGGCATGGCGAAACAAGTAGGGCAATAGACACCAATATCATCGTCCATATGGCCCCTCTCCATACCAGGGGCTGCACATACGAGAATTAAAGACTCCGGGCATTCTTGGCATTCTGCAAAGTAATCTGGACCGCCATCAACACAGCCCGGTCGGCTTCTGTAAGCGGCTTCTTCGCTTTCCGTTCGTACGAATCACGCAACCGCTCCAAGGCAGTCATCAGATCGTAGTTGCTCTGGATAACGCCACGAAACCACTTTTCGAGCTTACCTTCGACGGCAGCCTCTGGCGCAACGAATGGCAGAACCTTGCAAGGAGGTGGATTGTTTGACTTGATCATTTCTTCACTCTGATATTTCATAATGGCCCTGGGATAACGGCAGAGGCAAGAACGGCGATTCCCCTTGTTCCACTATCGAGTCCCTCCCCCGAAAGAATCGATCACAGAGCGCTGGAGAATCGCCGCTTGTTGATGAGAATAGCCCTTCCATCAGGATTTGCTACAGTTCTTGCGTAACGCAAGGCAAATTTGTAGTAATCGCTGATGGTAATGGTGGCGCCCCGTACAGGAAATCCGGATACGGGGCCTGATTCGTCACAGCTCAAGATCTCACCTAAGCCAGCGCTTTCCCCTGCGCCAGGACCCTGGCCCTATGGATCACCCGCCGGTGCGGTGTAACCTAGGGAGGTAGGAGCGGGAGCGCCTGCTCTTTAGCTCCCGAACGATCGGCAGCGACCATGAACGCTAGCACCGTCCTTACGCCTCCAATGACCCTTGACTATACCCTCACCGGGGTCAACTCCATCCTGGCCGTAGAAAAGGGGCTCGCCGAGGCGGAGTGGTATCAGTCTCCCGTCCCGCGCGAAACCATGCGGGCTCTCCTTCAGCGTCGCGATGGGCCCGCTATCCGCGACACGATTCTGTGGTTCGCTCTTATCCTCGGCACCGGCTTCATGACCTTTGCTCTCTGGGGCTCATGGTGGGCCATCCTCCCCTACATGGTCTACTGCGTTCTCTACGCCTCCACCTCCGACTCCCGCTGGCACGAGACCGGCCACGGTACCGCGTTCAAGACTGATTGGATGAATAACGCTCTCTATGAAATCGCGTCGTTCATGGTCATGCGCGAGTCCACGGTCTGGCGTTGGAGTCACACCCGCCATCACAGCGACACCATTATCGTCGGCCGCGACCCGGAGATCGCCGTCCCTCGCCCTCCCGATTTGAAGGCCATTATCATGTCGTTCTTCAACCTCCGGGTGTATCAGAGGTATTTCTCGCACATTGTCTTGCATTCCTTTGGGCGCATGTCTGCTGACGAGAAAACTTACATTCCCGAGGTTGAATTTCCCAGGGTCTACCGCAGGGCGCGCGTGTACGTCGCCATCTACGCCATCGTCATAGGACTCTCCATCTGGAGCCGGAGCATCCTTCCACTGTTGCTGGTTGGCCTGACCAATCTCTTCGGTACCTGGTTGCTGGTCACCTACGGTCTCACGCAGCACGCGGGTCTGGCTGAAAATGTTCTCGATCACCGTCTCAACTGCCGCACTGTGTACATGAGCTGGATCCACCGGTATCTGTACTGGAACATGAACTACCACGTCGAGCACCACATGTTTCCGCTCGTGCCTTACCACGCGCTGCCCAGGTTGCATGCCGCCGTCAAGGACGATTGTCCCACCCCCTATCCAAGCCTTTTTTCCGCCTGGCGTGAAATCGCGCCTACCATTCTCAAGCAAGTCAGGGATCCGGGATATCACGTCAAGCGGCAGCTTCCTGTATCAGGAATCCGTGTCCGCGAAGGCGCTCACTCCTCCCAGGGCAAGCCGGATGCGGAAGGTTGGATCGAAGCTTGCCCCGCTGCCGCTCTAGGCCGGGCTGACGTTGTCCGCTTCGACCACGGCAAGAAAACCTACGCTCTCTATCGCACCGAGGATGGCGAGCTCTACGCGACCGACGGATTGTGCACCCATGGCAATGTTCATCTTTCGCTCGGGCTGGTCAAAGGAAAGCTCATCGAGTGCTCCAAGCACAATGGGCGCTTCAACCTTATGGATGGATCACCCGCGCGCGTCCCGGTCTGTCGCGGTCTCGTCACTTATCCGATTGCGGAGCGCAACGGTCGAATCTTCATTAACGTGAGCCGGGCCGGCGGTGCCGGCGCTCGTCCTCAAAGGACCTGGCAGTTCCGCGTCATCAGTAACTGCAACGTTGCCACATTTATCAAAGAGCTGGTTCTCGAGCCCTTGGACGCCACGGAAAGAATTTCTTTCATCCCGGGCGATTATCTGCAACTCGATATTCCGGCCTACGATGCGATTCGCTTTCGCGATTTCGACATTTCCCAGCCCTTTGCCGGCGTGTGGGAGCATCAGCATGTCTTCGATCTTGTGGCACGCAATCCCGTGGCTGGCCGGCGCAACAACTACTCCCTCGCCGGCAACCAGCAGCGGGATCGCGTGCTGCGTTTCAACGTCCGCATTGCAACCCCGCCTCCCGGCCAGGATTGTGCTCCCGGCGTCGGCTCCAGTTACGTATTCAGCCTCAAGCCGGGAGACATTGTTTCCGCCATCGGCCCTTTCGGCGATTTCCATATCAAGCCCACGCAACGGGAGATGGTCTACATTGGTGGGGGCGCCGGCATGGCTCCGCTGCGGGCCCACCTCTCCCATCTGCTCGAAACCGAGCAGAGTGCCCGCAAGGTGAGCTTCTGGTATGGCGCACGATCAAACCAGGAGATCTACTACCATGACTACTTCTACGATCTAGCGAAAATACATCCCAACTTTGCTTTCCACCTCGCGCTCTCCGCGCCCTTGCCCGAAGATAATTGGACCGGCCATCTGGGGTTCATCCACCAGGTGGTGCTGGAGCAATATCTCAGCCGGCACGCCAATCCAAACGCTGTCGAATACTACCTCTGCGGTCCGCCACTGATGATCAAGGCTTGCAATAAAATGCTCGCCGATCTCGGCGTCTCGTCCAGCCTTATCTCCTACGACGAGTTCTGATGCCGCTGTTTATCTCTAATCACCGAGGGCGTGAGTGAGGCTCAAAATGCTGCCGCAAACTGTGAAGCTGTGCCAGGCCCGGCTTAAAGTCGGGCCCACCCAGGACTAGCGTCCTGGGACATTTTCAGCCAGAGCTGTCCAAATTAGCGGAGTAGAGGAAGTTGTCGTGTTGATTTGATTGGACAAGCATGATCGAAAACTTGCGCCGCGAAATAAGGTTGGTTGGTCGGCGCCAAGACATTTGCGTGGATGAGGAGTGCACCCAGGATTACATCCTGGGACATTCTCGGCCGTCCCTTCGGGACTGGATCGTTTTGTTGATCCTACCCAGGATTTCATCCTGGGCTACTATCGGCCGCCCCTGCGGGGCTGTTACGTTACGTCTGCGGAATGATCTTCCTTTGTTCGGACTCGGTTTCCGGGCTGGAGACCCCCGGATTTGTCGTGTCCAGCGCGGCGTACGGGAAATCCGGGCGCGATTCAGAGGCTAATTTGGACAAGTGTGATTTTCAGCCGTCCCCGTTCGGCAAGCTCCCACGGCACGCCGGGGCAGGCAGGGCAGGCTCTGCGGGACTGTTACGTTGCCGTCTGAGGATTGGTCTCGCTTTGTTCAGAATCAGTCTTGCGGCGCCATCATGCGGCAAAGCGGGCCGACTCGCCGGAAGAGGTGCCCGCGCCGCGGAGCTGAGTAGTGCAGAGGATGAGAAAGATCTGCTTGTCCGCCCCTTGGGGCGTGCCAGGGACGGCAGCCCTGGGTTGGCGTTGGGTTTCAGGAATGCGATGTTCCCGTCGTGCTGGCGGCTAAGTCCTTTGTTTTACCAAGGTGGCCAAATTTTTATTTTTCCCGCCCCCCTAAGTTGTTTAGGGGAAGGATGTATTAGCCAGCTGATCGTCTTCCGGCAAGACCCGAGCCACGCGCCGATTCTTGCGGCGATCGTTCTCGAGTAGCTGGGACTCTTAGTTAGGACGGTATTACGGCTCAGTCGTGCCGTCCAGAGCACCTAGTAGAAAAAGATGTGGAAGAAGGGTAGGGGAACTAGCTGGATCGCTTCGCCTACGGATTGTGTGAGTGCGCGCTTCTCCGGTCGAACTCCTTCCCTCCGTTCCTCCATTACCGCTGCGCGCGTTTGTCCTTAGAGGATGTGTGAACCGGCACCAGTGCCGCACCTCCAGTGCTCGGCAATGCTTCTTAACCGTATCCCAGCCCTCCTCCGGATTTCCTGCACGGGGCGCCCCCCACATCCGCATGGAATGCGCGAACGCCAGCAAGTTACACAGGAAATCCGGATTCCGGGCTGGGCTGACGTTTAGCAGAGCTGTCCAAATTAGCTGTTTGGTCGATTCTGGTGTGTTGAATTTTATTGGACAAACGAAACTGAGAGTAGCCCAGGACGCTAGTCTGGGTCAGGGGTTTGTGCATTTTCTGGTTCGAACGTATCTCGTTTCGAGAAGAAAACGCCTGTGAGTGCCGCACAGTTCGTGGAAGCCGAAAAGCCTTGCCGGCCTCCTTGAGACTCGGAGGCTGAGTTCTCACGCTCGGGCTTTAGAGGCTGCGGAAAAAGTTGCGAACCGCTTGATAGGCAGCCAGCCACCAGGGCTTAAAGAGTCTGCGTGAGAAGACAAAAGCAAATCGCAAATCAGAATCAGGCCCGTAGGGCCGGGAGCCAAACGTCAGCCCAGCCCGGAAGGGCTGGGACATCGATCCCCAATATCGTTTGAGCGCCAGAGGCGCGGCACCCGCAGATGAAGGTAGTGCCGCACCTCCGGCGCTCCCCAACCTTGGATCCGCCTCCCAGCCCTTCCGGGCTGGGCTGACGTTTGGCTCCCGGCCCTACGGGCCTGATTCTGATTTGCGATTTGCTTTTGTGTTCTCACGCAGCTCTAAAAGCCCCTGGGATGCCGGCGCTAAAGCGCATGATCATTTTCGAACTCTTTTCCGCAACGCTGAAGCGTTGCTTCCCTCTGCTAAAGCAGAGGGCTCCCACCCTGCCGAGCTTGGTGGTTTCTACACGCTTCATGCGGCTTTCCTCGATGAAAGCCGCATGACGCGGCTGTTGACAAAGCTGCGTAGCAGGAAATCCGGTTATGCGGGGGATGGAGCGCTTCAGCGCTCCAGAAACAAGGCTCCACTTCGATCCTGCGCTTTAGCGCTGGCGAATCTCGGACTAGAGTTTTTCCGCAGCCGATTTAGCGCCTGCCTCCCTTCCGGCGATGGCAGGCGCTGATCCCAAACAGACGAACTAGTACCTGTTTAGCTCTGCAGGGCTGCGGAAGCCGCCATCCGGGACTTCATGTCCTTCGTGTCCAGGAACGCTGACTTATAGTCATGCGCAAACGCTATGAAGGGATGGGGAGCTGCTCCCGTGACCTCTTGAACGGCTGAAGAGATGTTGGAGGCCTCGCCTCGGCGGTAGTGAGCATAATCCTCGACCAGGCCGTCTGCCTGCCAGTCGGGCATGTGGAAACCTCGAAGAGCCTCTCGAAATCGCTGCTCTGGCACGTCTACGAATGCAACCGGCCGGTGGAGCGCCTCTGACAACTGCGCAGCCATCTCGGCGTGCGTGAGTGCTTCTGGTCCGGTGATGTCGTAAGTTTTTCCTTCGTGCCCGCTCTTGGTCAGCGCCACCACTGCGACCGCAGCTATATCGCGGACGTCCACCACACTCACCCGCGCGTCGCTCGCGGGAGCAAAGAACCGGCCCTCCGATGCGATCGTATGACCAATCATGAGTATCCCCTGCATATACAGGTTGGGGCGAAGGTTGGTGTAGCTCACCCCTGACCTGCGCAAAGCCTCTTCGACAGCAGCATGGTAGCGCAGAAAGCGAAGTGGGGAATCGGCTGCGGCATGCAGCTGCGAGAGATAGACGATATGTTTCACTCCCGCCTCGTGCGCTAGATCAACGAAGCGCAACTGCTGTTCCTCGACCTTCTCAGATGAATTCGTGACCAGGAAGGCGCGCTGAACGCCGCTTAGGATTTTGCGTAGACTCGCCGGATCGTCAAAGTCCGCTTCCACGTATTCCAATTCCGCGTTGGGCGTGCCGCGCATGATGTCGGTTCGCCGATGAACCATGGCGCGAACCCGCTCTTTTCTGCCCGACAAGCGCCGGATAATTTCGCTGCCATTCTTTCCCGTGGCCCCAGTCACAAGTATCATTTGGGTTCCCCTACTGTCCTTGAGATAGATGCCGCAGCGTGGCAGTTGCCCGGCCAGTATATTTGCTGGCAACCTGGTGGCTCTACACGCGCTTGCGCAGCCCTGGCTCTTGTTTCGGCGGCGATTGATCGGCGTCAGGAAGAATCGGTTTGGGCAAATGCGCGGTTTCGTATCTGGCCTGGATCAGGGGCCCGCGGACGTCTGGCAAAGTGGGGACCTTGATATCCGCCTGCCGAATTCGGAAAGCGGAAGTCAGATCGCCAAAAGTGCTCCGCCGCCAATCGCTGATGTTCGGCTCCCGGACGCCGGTGAATTGCTCCAGAAATTGAAGCACCGAGGTGTGATCGAAGGGTTGACTGCAAACCCATCCTCCGGTGGTCCACGGCGAAATGATGATGCAGGGCACGCGGAACCCGCCCCCTATGGGAACGCTGTTCACAAACTCGTGAGGCGTACCCACCGGAGGCACGGGTGGCGCCACATGATCGAAGATGCCATCGTTCTCGTCGTAGTTGAGAATAAATGCGGTCTTTGCCCACACGTCGGGATTGGCTGCGATGGCATCGATCTTGCTGGCGATAAACGCCGCGCCATCCGCCGGCATGTAATCGGGATGTTCCGATTGATAGCTGGTGGGAATGATCCAGGAGACAGCGGGTAACCGATCATTCCGGGCGTCGTGTTCAAACTGGCCTTCATCGCCGCGTGCCATTCCTTTCGCATACAGTGGCGAGCCTTTCGCGGCTTCGCGAAAGATCTTGAAAGTCTCCAGCATGTTGCAACCGTAGTTGTCCTCTTGCTGATATACCTTCCAGCTGACGCCGGCGTTCTCCAGCCGCTCTGCATACGTAGTCCAGGTATATCCGCCCTCGGGCGCCGTATTCTTGAGAATCGGTCCGCGGTGCAGTCCCTCGGGGTCAATCGTCCCCGTCATCCAATACATGCGGTTTGGCCAGGTCGGCCCCATCACCGAACTGTGGTAGGTATCACAGATCGTGAATGCCTCTGCCAGGGCGAACTGGAAGGGAATATCTTCCCGGTTGTAATACCCCATGCAATAGGGACCATGCGGTCCATCCGCTTTGCGATGAGCGGGCAGCCACTGGTCCATCCTGCCGCCGTTCCACGCCTCGTGTTGCACCGCCCAGGCGTGGCTGGTGGAGGGAATCTTCTGCGCACTGCTCTTCCGGGTATCAAGATGAAAGGGAAGCAGGTATCCACTAGGATTGACTGCATCCGGCTGGTAGAAGACAGATTTTCCGTCGGCTAGTTTCAGAGCGGATGGATCCGCGAACCCGCGGACCCCGGCGAGGGTTCCGAAATAGTGGTCGAAGGAGCGGTTTTCCTGCATCAGCAGGACCACATGTTTGATGTCTTTCAGCGAGCCGCTTCTTGAAGGAGCCTCCGCCAACAGCCGCCGCACGTTCGGTGGCATCAGGGCCGAAGCGGCAGCAGCGGCCGCAACCCGGGACGCGCCAGTCAGCAACCGGCGGCGGGTGAGCCTGCGAACAGAAGGGTCTGGCGAGTCCATGCGGTCGGCCTCTCATTGCACATCGTAGCGGTTTCAAATTAAAAACGCGATAACGTTGTCATTTTGACGGGATAGGAGACAGAGCACTTTGAAACTGCCCCCCCCAACTTCTGGTCCGCGCATGGAGAAAATCCTGCTACAAAAACAGGGCACAATTCCTCAGCCAAATTTGGGTGGTTTTATCGTTGTAGGAAATGAACGTAAACAGGGGGCTGAAAGAAGTGCTTCACCTGGGCGAGGGGAGGAATCACGCCGGGAATGTGTGGGTGGTTTTGGGGTGGTGGGAGGCGAGAGAAAGATAGAGGAAAGTTCGAGAGGGCAATGAGGGATGCCGATGGTGCGGGAGGGGTGATTAGAGATGGGTCATGTACAGAGGTAGAACGGTGGGGGCTGAATATGTTTGTGCGGATTGCCTTATTGCTTTTGCACTCAAGCGGCGATAGATGTCGTTCCTCTCGGCGCTAGTGCATTGGCCTTAACATTAATTGACTCAATGATTTCCCCGGTCTAGAATCACCGTGCGATATGACACCACTCTCCGATCGGATCAAGCAAACTCGTTTATTCGAGCGTCTTAACACTCGTGCGGAATACATTGCGACAGTCGAATCCATCAGGCGTATAGCGGAAGCACTTGGTGCTCAAATTGAGCGGTTAATTCCGGAATACACAGACCACAGCATTCGTCATATGGACGCCCTTTGGTGGATTGCAGACACGATCCTGCTGCCTACCGAAATCGATCGATGCTCAATCGAGGAACTTTTTCTTCTTTGCTGTACCTTCTATGTCCACGACCTTGGCATGGCTATCCCGGCCACCAACGAAGGAATCGATCGGCTTCGCTCTACAGTCGAATACCACACCGCATTAACTCAGACCTCCGACGCCAACGCAGAGACAAAGGCAAGAAGCGAGATGCTCGCGATTCGGAGCGCCGCCCGTAGTTTACATGCCGAAATAGCGAGAACTCTTACGCTCGAGCCGATACCGGGCCTCGACCGGTATCTGATCGAAGACACGGATATGCGCGAGAAATGGGGGCTACTTATTGGAGAGATCGCGGCTAGCCACCACTGGACACTAAGGCAAGTGGAGATGAGGCTGGGTCGTCGGGACGCCATTCCTACGGCAGATGGTGGGACTGCGGACTTGGGTTACGTGGCGTGCCTCTTACGCATATCGGATTACGCCCATATCAATCGTGAGAGAGCACTGCAGATAGAGCGTGGGCTGAGATCGGAGATTAGCCAGGACAGCAGCTTGCATTGGGATGCCCAAGCTAACATTACGGGCCCACGTCGCGACGCGTCACAGCTCGTTTATGGTTGTACTGCGGCAGTGACCAGTATTGACGCGTGGTGGCTGTTTTATGACACGGTTTCCGGGCTCGACGCAGAGATTCGCTCCGTGCGCGACTATCTGGACGGCCGAAAGGTCTCAGCAGGGCGCTTCACGTTACAAGGGGTCCGGGGAGCAGAGTCGCCTGAGTCGTTTGCCTCATTTGTACTGCTGAACAGCGAGATCGCGCCAATTGATATTCGGGTTCAGCCGAATTCCATGGAAAGAGTCATCGACCTTCTCGGAGGCCCTGCGCTCTATCGTGGCGATCCATTGGCACCACTCCGTGAGTTGATTCAAAACTGTCGGGATGCCATCGCATTGCGGAATGCGATGGAGGCTGCAGATCGGGAGGACCTCACGCCTGGAAAAATTGATATCTCGCTCAACACGGCAGTCGATCCGCCCATGCTGAAGGTGCGGGACAATGGCGTTGGTATGACGAGAAGCGTCGTAAAAAACCACCTGGTTTCCGTGGCTTCGAACTTTTGGGATTCCGTGGACTATGCGCGCGACTTTAATCGCGCAGGCGAAGCAGGGTTCCAACCGATAGGTCGATTTGGTATAGGTTTCTTGTCCGTTTTTATGCTAGGGAGCTATATCGAAGTCGAAACTGAGCGCGCCGGTTCGCCCAGAGTATTGCTGCGCCTGCGCGGGCTTGGGAGAAGAGGTGAACTGGTTGAGAGGGTGCCGACTGGGCGGCTCGGTACCGAAGTTCGCATAAATCTTACAGGCCATTCCGCCAGATTGCTAGCCGCCCTGCCTGACATTGTCAGGGCTCGTGCACCGATGCTTCCATTTCAGATTAGGATCGACCAGATTTCGAAAGATGGAACAAACACCACTCCAATCGCGCCACGTTGGTGGGCAACGATTGGCAGCATGGAGCTAAATGAATTCCTCGCCAAGTGGGAGTTTAGGGCCAAATTCGGTCATCTTCTGGAAGATAGTGAGCTAGACAAGCAAACATTTGCTGCGACACATCGGCGTCAGGCACGGAGATTTTCTCATGGAATCGCCTACAACGAGACGAGCGCATGGCCGGGAACGAAACCCGATTATACGGGGGAAATCGGAAGACTGGTCGACAGTGGAAACGACAAGATCAGTGGGGTCTTACAGTGCTCACACGGCATTGCAGTGGAGTTTCAAGGAGCAGAAGGAATCTTCGGCCTCGTTGAGACAGGTGAGGTCGAAATTGCCCCTGACAGGAACGCAGTTATAACCAGGGATAAAAGAGCTTATTCCGAGGTGATGAGCCAACTTATGCAAGGATTGATACCTCGTGTTCTTGAAGGAGTTGACGGGCTTGAACAATTCGGCTCAATTCCCGCTCGGCACACTTTTTTGCGCAAGATAGCCGAACAATACGGATCCGACCTCCTAGCTAGAAGCTCTTTGCGATGGATACCCACGCTGGAGCAGCCCGGAAATCTCATACACAGATCAAAACCGGAGCTTAAGCGGCTCCTTGAGTCCCAATCCTCGGTCGTCGTATGCTCCGGCATCTCCCCTGGCAAAGCATATGACATAGCCGCACAACGACTTGAAGCTTCCGAACTAGGTCGGAGTTTGGAGATTCTCTTACCAAATAATGAATTCCCGGCTAACTATGAGCTCGACAGACGTCTTCAGGTTCAGGAAGGCAGCTCTCGTTTGCGAGGAACATTCGACCAGATAATCCTAAAAGCAAATTGCAAAAAGGAACAGTTTTTACTTCTCGGAATTCTACTGGATTTGATTGCGGAAGCATGGTCCATACCGCGAGCTGACCTCGACGATCAGCAATGGGAGATGGACGTAGACTACACAAAAGGCTACCTTTGGGTCTTTCTGAAAAGACCGAGTGGCCGGACCTGATCCACTAGCGAGAAGCTCGGTCCCCCACCGCAGAAACAAGCTCGCTCGTCCGCGCCAGTAACGAAACTTCTGCCAAACAGCGCCACCAACCGGAAGTATGTCTCGGGTCGTGTTGCACCTCGTGTGGATGGGCCCCCGGTAAGGGCGGAATAACGCGAGCCGAGTTGATGATGAGCCGACTTTTCGTCCATTTAGGAACACGCCAAATCGTCAATAAGCGAATCGACGTTTGGCGTCAACTGAGCAAGACCGGCCTCGCTCAAGTTTCGGGCGGACGCCCGCCTCCCCCTCTCGCGGGCCGATTTTCCAATGCAGTGTTGGGGCAGTTTTCCCAGGTAAACGAGTTTGCCAGAGCAGATTGCTGAGCTTCCGTCAGGAAATGGCCGTGATCCCTGCGGTTCTTAACCCGTCGATCGCATGCATTACTAAGAAATCTTTAGATCCTGGTTCCGTCCAAAACAATGCGTGAATTGGGTGAGCTATGGGAAAAACAATGTAGGAGGACCGCAATGTCAAAACCTCATTGAGGTTCTGAGCGTGGTTGTGCGCCGCGGCATTTCTGATAATCTGGAGCGCTTTCGCGCTCGGATGACTTGAGGAGAAGGCTGCCAGCATGTTCGCGGAGTTACTCGGGCGCAGTCGGGTAAGAACCTTTACTAAGACGTCGATATCGCCCCATGTGGGCTCATACCGGAATACAGTATTCGGTGTCCCCCAGAAGGGTCCTGTTTGCGCTTTCTTCGCAATAATTGCTGCACCTGACACGTGCGCCTCGGTGGCTGCATTCGGCAATGCCGCAATTGTTACGCCATGAGCATTTGTAGTGCCGACGCATGATTCGATCACGCAGCTCCGGCAGAAATTGTTCCAGGTTTGCCACACGCGAGACAACAACCCCTCAAGCAGACACTCATCAAGAAATGTGAAGTCGGAAGACGCACTAATGGTCTTAGTGGCCGCGAAGTTCCTTATACAGGCGGAGTGCGAATCTAAATTCTGTTCAAATCTTGTCCAAACGTCCGCAAGCATCATAGCGAGCTAGGCGAACTGACCACGTAGGGCTTGGCAGAGCCACTTTACGCGCGACCCGCGTTGAGCCGCTCGGTTTCCACCTTCCGACGCTGCTTTTACGTAATCTGCGAAGTCCGTGGTGTCTTTCTCCTCGTGTGCCGCTGCAAGACGCTTGAGTGAAATTAATGCGGTCTCACGATCGCTAATAATATGCCCCAATTGGATTGAGTCCCGTCACTTGAGCAGCACCCGGTAACCCATCATGATTGTGTATAAGAGCGCACACAAGAGAATGAAAGACGTGCGGCTTGGTCATATAGGTGCCCTGGAGCGGAGACAAGTCGGTGAGGATCGTATTAAGAGCCCCAATGACCCGCTCGTTCCAAGTAGCCCTGGGCGGGAAGTCCTCGTCGATTTTCTGTATAGCGTGAGGAGTTTTGACGGACTCGTGCTAACGATCCCTTCTTCCAGGGCTAGCGCCACATCGGCGATGAACTCAGCGTCTGCCATTCGGACGACTTGCCGACTCGTGAGTATCCCCAATCAACCATGATCGATCCATATTCGTCCAAGACTGTATTCACCCAATCTTTGAACTCGCCGAAGAACTCGCTATGCCGTTTCTCTGGAGCGTTGAGAGGGAGCGTATATGCATTCATCCGACGGAACATTTGCAAAATCTCAGACCGGTCAGCGTTCCGGATGACGTCTACGGACACCGTGTACGAGTAAAAGGAATCCTGCTGATCTTCTGACAACTGGAGAAATTTCAACCCTTGGAACTCCCTGGCGTTTTTCCCGAGTGCAAATTTGCCATCGACAAAATCAACAATCGTCCCAAATTTTTGCTGCCCGTCGACGATTCTCGACGCAGGGTCTTCGTTTCCTTCTCAACCTTTTCGTGAAAATAAACCTTCGGGAAAGGAAAATCTTTGAGAATAGTGTCTATGAAGTAGCTCTTTGCAGCAGGCGGCCAAAGCCTACCACCTCGCTGGTACTCACTGTTTACAACTAACACTTTTTTCTGAACCAGTCCACAAGTTCCGCAATCGAATATTTACCCTCTTCAACTTTCACAAACTCACTCCGATCTAAGGGAAGGGTAGTACACAGATTCGGCGCGCTTCGTAGAGAAATCGCGCCACCGCTGTAATTGTAACGTCGACGAACCGGACGTACCTGACGAAGAGATGAGTTAGGAGGGCCGGGACGCATGGAATCTGACTCCTCAGAGACGCCGTAAATGGATAATGTTGGGATTGATGCGGGTCGTAGACCTGATAGATGGATCTACGTCTTCAGTAAATTGGCGTAAAACCAACGAGTGTCCGAGTTGCCGACCATGCAGCCAAGTGACGATAAGCGCGTTATGAGGACTGATCTCGGAGCGTTAGGGGGAGGGCTTGCTCGGCTGGCTGGCTGGATAGATTCGTTTGGGTTTTTGCCCTGCAAACACTTCTTCAAAGGGGAAGAAGGCCTTCAGGGCAAACTTCAACACCATGCCATTTTCAACTGGTTGCGCGCCAACCGGAACTTCTTTCTGCTCAAATGCTAATAAGTCTGTTGTGTGGGCATCCCTCTTCCGAGTGGCTGTCGTAATCTTGCCTGAGACTTTGCTCTCAACAGCTAGAGCGAACTGATACTGAGCTTGACGGTCCAATTTGAAGCGCGTTTGAAGTATCTTCACGCCGACTTCGAACGAAATCCGGGAAATCAGGATGTAGATTCCATCAACCTTTGCCACGAGTTTGTCCGGGAGTTCTAAATTGACGGGCACATTCAGATAAGCTTAAGGCATCATTTTCTTCTGTCTCAAGATCGAAGCAATTCTGCTGCATTAGTTGTCCCAGCACTTCGGCTGATTTATTGATGATGAGCTTCTCGAGTGAATCCGCTTGCGCGCCGTCGGTTTTGTACGTAGGGGTGAAAGTGGTATCGACCTCACCTTCTCCACCGCCAATGTGAAGATGCAAACGTGGGCTATGTACGCTCAACACCTGGAATCGCCTGAACCGCAGCGGTGATGTCCGGGCTTCCGATCGAACGCTGGAAGTATTGGATATTGAAGTCTACGTGGCGCCCCGGCGATCCCCACTCCGTATCGGTGAATCCCCGCACTTTAATCAGATCCACACCTACTGCTTCGGCCATTCTGACCGCGCCCGATTGGAATCCCTTTGTGGTAAAGATCACGCCTTTAGAAGCCTTGAGATCTCGGACTGCGGTTGCTAGGGCATCTATCTGGATTCGTTTGACATTGGATTTCCAATGCTTGCATTCAACCAGAATTAGATGCTCGTACAGTCCCTCGGTGTGCCGTACCAGAACATCGATTTGACGAGGCGCTCCGGACTGGCCGGTTAGCGTCACGTTGTGCTCGACCGTCACAGTCCCGGTTTCATGGAGCTTCGCAACCAGCTTCTCGAAGCCACCCCAGTCCTCTACTATATTCTCTGGAGAAAACTCAGCCATCACGTCACAGTGTATGGCGTAAGGGTACACTACCGACAAGCACTGCAGATAGAACCCCCGTAGACCCCCCCGTATTTGGCAGACGCATTGTGGCCCGCTTCGAACGAGAACCTTTCTCACAAAAAACGGGGGGCAGTTTTCAGGGGCTCTGTCTCCTATCCCCGTTGTCATTTGACCCTCTCCATGTTGCGGACATACACTTGTCAGATTAAGGGAAAATCAGCAGCTGTAACTCACGTGGAACGTGGCCGGTTGTGGTCCGGACGGACTAGTATGTGGCGCGACCTCCATAATTCAGGGGATGAATACTAGAGAATGTGGAGACAAGATTCCGTCATGACGAGAAGACCACGCGTTGCCATAGCTGCCTATCTGACCGCTATTTTTTTGCTGGCAAATCTGGCCGGTGCTCGCGCTACAGCACAAGCGCAAACCTGGTACATTGACCCGAACCATTCGGCGGCGCAGTTTTCTGTTCGCCACATGGGTATCTCGACTGTGCGGGGAACGTTCAACAAGACCAACGGCGTGGTCGTAGATGCCGCAGACCTTAGCCAGTCTTCTGTGAATGTGACCATCGACGCGAGCTCCATAGATACCCGCGTGGAAATGCGGGACAAGGACCTGCGGAGCGACCACTTCTTCGATGTCGCCAAGTATCCGACGATCACCTTTCAATCGAAAAAAGTGGAGTCGGCCGGTGCAGGCAAGTTGAAGGTTACCGGCGATCTGACCATCCACGGGGTTACCAAGCAAGTCGTTCTTGACGTCGATGGCCCCACTGCTCCAGTGAAGGATCAGAGAGGCAACCCGCGTCGTGGCCTTTCTGCTACCACCACGATCAGCCGGGCAGACTATGGAATGACTTTTGATGCACCCATGGTTGGGGATCAGATCGGGATCCAACTTGATGTGGAACTGGTCGATAAGGCGCCGGGTGCGCCCCGACCGGCGCCAACTGCTCCGCCGCCGCCGGCAATGTAGCAAAAGCCTGTGGATTGACTAGGGCTCGAGTTGTTCGGGCTTCAAGTATTTGATCAGCGCAACTTCGTTGCCCGATTCGCTGTAAATCAACTCGTCGATAATGTTCTTGGTCAACAGAATCCCAAAGCCCCCTGGTCTAAGCCCCTGCCGCTCGCGGATCGCCGTATGGCGGATCGGATCGGACGGCGGGTTCGCGATTGCCGCATGACGAACCTCCTGCAACGAAAAGCCCTCCCCGGGGTCCTTTACCCGGCATAAGACCATGTGCTTGGCTCGGATATAAGAAATCGACACATGCTGAGTGGAATCGAAGTGGGCTCCGTGCTCGATGGCGTTCATGAGCATCTCGCGGAAGGCCAGGCCGACGGCGTCTCTCTCCTTTATCGGGAGATCTGCCACTTCGTGAATGAACTGAACCAACCGATCGGCCGTCTTACGGTCACAGCGCGCAATCAGATCCATAAATTCCGGCGTGGCGGAAAGGACCTCTATCCCTTCATCCCAAACGGGACCGGTCGTAGCCAGATGAAGCATCTGTTCGAAGGTAGCCATCGAATACGGCTCGGAGAAATAGCTGAACGCGCGCTCGCGCATGGCGGCAATTACATCGGCGGGTGTGCTTTTTCTGGTAATGATGATCAGCCGTACATGGGGCCGGACAATTCGGATCTTTCGCAGGAGATCCACATCTTGCTTACCCGAACTCTCCTCGCCCGTCAGAACGAGGTCATAAGCCCGAAGCTTGAGCATTTCCAGCGCGGAGTTGTTATTGACCGCGCGTGCGATCTTCCAACCAGGCAGAACCCTGCGCACCGCCGGGGCAACGTTCGAGGCGGATCCGACCACCAGCGCTGTTTTTTGCGGTCTGGCTGGCTCCTTTGAAGTTGTCACTCTGTCGATGGATCACCGCCTGCGCTCCATGATAAAGCCAACTCTCCCAGCTGGTTGGCAATTCACTGCGCCACTGGTATTTGACGGAGCAATCATGTGGCGCCGCCCTTTTGACGCGAGTTGCCCTACAGAACCGCCGGCATTTCGATTCCCGAAAGACGTCTGCAGGCGTCGAGCAGTGCGGCTTGTCGGCCCGCATCGTGGGCGGCTGGGTTCGGTGTGCGCTCCCGCATATGAAAGAAGTACTTGCCCGAGACCATCGCAGCGCGATCCTGGCTGACCGCAAGCCACACCTGGGTCCGGTGCGCGGCGTCCATGTCGTCGGGTGCCCCCGGACCTCCCATCTTGGTCGCCACCCAGCCGGGTTCAAGTGCGTTGGAGAGAACACCCGGCCAGCGGGATGCGATTGCGAAAGCCAACAGTACATCGTGCAGTTTCGTATCGGAGTAAGCCTGCTGTCCCTGCCACGGGCGCTGTTCCCAGGCCAGATCCTCCAGGCTTGCATCCCCGCTCTGGTGCAGTCCTGAACTCAGGTAGACGAGGCGCTTCGGCTTCTTGATAAGTGCCGTCAGGATGTAAGGTGCGAGCGTGTTGACGGCGAAAACATGAGGGAGGCCGTCTTCGGTCGCAATGCGCCGCGGCTCGCGATACCCGATGCCTGCGTTATGAATGACCGCGTCGAACAAGCCGAGGTGGTTGACTTGCTCTGCCACCTTGCGGGTTTGCGCAATGCTGGCCAGATCGCCGATCGCGACGCTCTCCGCTCCAGGCACGGCGGCAAGAGCCTCTTTGCTGCGCTCTTCACTGCGCGCGTGCAGCACCACGCCGTGCCCTTGTTCGATAAGCAGCTGGGCCGCCATTTGGCCGAGGCCGTCGGAAGAACCTGTAATAAACACGCGTGCCATAATCGTTTACTCCCGTATTCCTACAGATGCATGCCAAACCGGTCAAGCCACGAATATTGGATGTGAACAACCAATGAAGGAGTGCTCAAAGAATCCATGAAAAAGACGACTCTATTCAAACATTACTTGCTGGCGAATGAGATCCTGATGATCCCCATTGCCCATGATCCGCTCTGTGCAACCATCATCGAGCGAGCAGGATTTAAAGCGTTGGGTTGCGGCGGCTACGCCAACTCTGCAGCCCTGCTCGGCGCGCCAGACATTGAGTTGTTGACGCTGACCGAGATGACTGACGCCGTGTGGCGCTTTGCCGACGCAGTCGATCTTCCGTTGTTTGCCGACGGCGACAATGGTCATGGAAATACCACCAACGTCCAGCGGACCATCAAGCAGTTTGAAAAGGCCGGCGCGGCGTCCGTGATGTTGGAGGACCAGGTCTCGCCCAAACGCTGTGGTCACATGTCGAGCAAGCATGTGGTGCCGTTGGATGAGTTCCTGGCCAAGATCAGGGCCGCCGTGGACGCTCGCACAGATCAGGACCTCACCATTTTGGCGCGCACTGATGCCATCGCAGTCAAGGGCTTGCCGGAAGCGGTCGATCGCGCGCACCGGTGCATGGAGGCCGGCGCCGATTGGGTCTTTTTTGAAGCGCCCGAAACTGTCGAGCAGATGAGGCAGATCCCCCGCCTGGTATCCGCGCCCACGCTGGCTAACATGATTCCTGGCGGCAAGACCCCCATCCTGCCGGCCTCCGAACTGGAGTCGATGGGTTTTGCCGCGGTGGTCTTCCCCAACGTATTCACTTACGCCTACGCCAAACTCACCACAGACATCGCCACGGAACTGCTCCGCACCGGCAACCCGGCACTCTTTCATGACCAGATGATTGAATTCGAAGAATTCAATAACCTGGTCGGTTTGCCGAAGATCCGGGAAGCAGAACAGCGATACTATTCCCACCTCGGAGACGCACATTTGCGGGGCTCCTAGCAGCCTGCCGAAAAAGTCGCCTCCGAGCGAAATCCTGGCTAGCCCTCAGCGGCTTAAAGAGTCTGCGTGAGAACTCGAAATAAACAGCAATCGGCTCCCGGCCCTACGGGCCTAGTTCCGATTGCTGTTTATTTCGAGTTCTCACGCAGACTCTAAAGCCCGTACCCTTCGATAACCAGGGCTTTTTCTTCAGCCTGCCAGGCCCCAGCGTGCAAAGGTACACTGAAGTCCGAAGGTGAGCCGACCAGGATTCGAGGAACAGGACTCGATCATGACCACCGCAGGAGCATTAAAGACCCCGCCGCCGGCGGAAAATTACGCTCGGTTTCCCGCGCGCGACCTGGTCGAGTTTGGGGTAGCCTATGGCCTGATCCTGGCGGCAATTTGGACCTTGAACCCCTGGCAGAGGTTTTTCTATTGGGCCGCCATCGCGTGGGTTGTTGTCACTACATGGCAGCGGCGAACTACATGGAAGGCGCTAGGGCTCGGCCTGACCGGCCTGGTGCGGTCACTCTGGATCGTAGGGGCTGCAGCGATACTTGCCGGCCTGGCGGTCTACCTGGCCAACCGCGAACATACTCTGCACCGGCTCCATGGTCCCCTGACGTTTTTCTCCCATATCTGGGGATACCTGATATGGGCGGTGATGCAGCAGTTCTTGCTTCAAATCTATTTCCTTCTACGATTGCAGCGCTTGTTACCCGGCAACGTGGCGCCGGTAGTGGCTGCGGCCGGCTTGTTCGCGCTTGCCCATCTCCCCAATCCAGTGCTCACGCCGGTCACCTTGGTGTGGGGTATCGCCGCCTGCGTGCTGTTTTTGCGCTATCGGAATATCTATGCCCTGGGGATTGCCCACGGAATCCTGGGGCTTTGTGTCGCAGTGATTGTGCCAGAATCGCTGCAACACCATATGCGCGTGGGCATCGGGTACCACCGATACCATGTGCCTGAACACCGTCACCCTGCAATCGATCATCGCAACCAGACGGACCAGATCGTATCCACCGACGCGTGGGTAATGGCCGAAGCCCCTACCCGGCGATCCTGAAGCCACGCGCGGCCATAGAAAATACCCGCGAGCAATGCCAGCAGTACATAGCGCCAGTTGAAGTGGACCGCCCGTTTGTTGAAGTGCGAAAGCCCGAACAAGGTTGCGGTGATAAGCAAGGCGCGTACAGGCCCAACGCGGCGCTCCAGAAGATTTTGCATCCAGCCACGGAAGAAAAGCTCTTCCGGGACGGCCACAAAGAGAAAGGTGAAGATCCATCCCACCAGAACGTGCCATGCCGAAGGCATGTGGGGGTGGAAATGCAGGAAGCCGAGGAACAATCCGAGGGCGGCGGCAATGGGAGCGTACACGGCCAGCCAGAGCAAGCCAACGCGGAAGTCGCGTATGCGAAGGCGGAGGTCGAAACCAACCCGGCGCAGCTGCCGGATGGCAAGAAAGCCGTAGATGCCTGCATCCAGCAGCAAGACTTTATTGAAGATCGCGAGACCCGGTCCCCATGCAGGCTCAAACCAGCGCAAGTCCACGGCCAGGCCGAGGACGCCAAGGATGAGGAAGTCGCGCCATTCTCCTCGCTGCTCCGGGTCCGCCAGGCTCGCGCTGTAGAGCAGCAAGCTGATAAAGACGGGCAGCAGCGTGTAGAGGGCAAGCCATGTCCATCGGAAAAGCCCATTAGAAACGGAGACCAGGGCGTAGGGGAGACCGAGCAAAGCAGGTGCGAGCATGCGCAGGCTTAGGGGCAGTTGTTGCACCCGCTGGAGACTGCCTGGCCAGAACGCTGCCGAGAAGAAAGGGACAAGCGTGAGCAGGGCGGCAAGGAAAACCGATGGGTGGAAGAGCAGGCTCGGCATCAGCTTCGAGCTTAACGCCTGCCACGGCACGATGGCGCTAGCTATGAACTTTCGAGGTTATACACCGCAGGCTCCTCCTCCATCCTCCGATGCTCTCCCAGGGCTTGCCGGATGACCGCCAGGAGTTTGGCATTGTCTACCGGCTTTTGCAGAAGGGCCTTGGCGCCCGCCTCAAGCACACGTTTTCGGTTGTCGCGAAGGTCGCGTCCCGTGACCACGATGACCGGCACTGAGGCGAGGGCGGGTACATTTTTGAACCTGTCCATCAGTAGGAAGCCGTCTCCCGCAGGCAGGCCCAGATCAAGGACGATGAGATCCGGCTCGTTCCTGCGTGCCTCAGCCATGCACGAGATCGCATCCGATGCAGAGTAGGTGTCGTAGTGGTGGGCCCGGAGACGCACGTGCATGCTTTGCAGCACATCCGGGTCGTCCTCGACGATGAGAATCTTCTTCTTGCCCATTGCGCAGAATCCTCTCTGGCTCTATCGGCTCGGAAGATGCATATCGTGAGTGGCGATCTGACGCGAAACGTCCGTAACGACTCTGTCGGGCCAGAGCTGTCCAAATTAATGGTGGGAGCCCCCTGCTTCCCCTGGCTGAACCCCGCGGCTAAAGCCGGAGGAGAATAGTCCTACGCTAGCAGCTCGGCTTCAGAGCCGAGCTCCCCCGCATGAATGCGGGGGCTCCCACCACTAATTTGGACAAGTATGTTTTCGTGCTGCCCATCGCGAAGTGCGGCTTTCATCGAGAAAAGCCGCACTTCGCGACGATTCTCTCTCCGGAGCGTGGAATTGAAATACCCTAAACGGTCGACTTAAACAAAAAAGTGCCGATGAACCAACCAGAGCAGCCGGCGTGGGCCGTAACGCACAGCGCCATCGTTCACGCAAGAAAGCGCCACTCGAAGGTGAGTGGCGCTCTTCTTTGCGCCTCTCATCTGCCAAATTGCCGCAGGTGGTGATCTGCATGCAAATATCCCCAGCGCATCCAGTCCTCCGTTGTCATTTTCCCGAATACCGGATGGGGCAAGCAGGGGTCTGGCAGGCCATCGCAAAACCGGCTCAGGGTTGAAAGCAACGAAGCGAGATCCTGACGGAAACCAACCGGAATCGTACCCCCTTTCCCTTGTTCAATCTCCGGCCGGGTGGGGAATCCACGGCGCCACTGCATCGGCGCCTTCAGGGCGCCCCACTTCAGCACCGTTCTTTGCACCACGCCCGTCGCCGCGCTTGCGGTCTTCTCTCCTAACGCGACCTTGTAGGAGTCGTCCAGATGGCACACCATCTGGTGGACAGACATGGAGCCCCAACGGGCCCTATCCTCTGGCGACAACTCCCCTAGTCGAAGCGCAATGGTCTGCCGTTCGCTTAGGTTCTTCAATGTCTTCATGGGCCAGCGTCACTGACCGTGGACTTGAACCCCGGTAGCCACTATGAAGTATTGCGCATTCTCTGTTCCCGAGTTGTGCACCCCGTGCAAATCGTTGGAGTGGAAAAATGCTGCGCCTCCGGGCCCGATCACCGCGGTCTTTCCCTCAATGGTGACGCTGAGGGTACCCTTCATCATCAGAAGAAGCTCCTCGTGCTCGTGCCGATGGGGTGGATGCGGCGAGCCTCCTGGACCAAGCGTCGTCTCATGAACCTCAAGGTGTTCGCCGGAATGAGTCACACCGTCCAGGATTGACCTGGATTCATTCTGCCCACTTTTCTTTACCGGCAGCTCACTAAAAGGCTTGATGAAGGAAGTGAGTGTCGGGCTGTCCGCTGCCAGTGCCGAAGAGGCCGCCAGCATGGGAATCGCCTGCAGAAGAGAACGGCGGGTTGCATTCATAAAGTCCCCCTACAGCATTTTTACTTCTTCTCTATACAAGACGCGGCTTTTCGCTCCAGGCCCTGCCAGCGTTGTTATAGGCCTTCCGCACACATCAAATCAAGACGGCCTCTGCGCGGCCTGTATACGCGAAAAGCATGCCGCCGGCGCAGCCCGTGCGGCGCCGTGCCTTTCGCTGATAAGATCATCGGGAACAAATTCACGGGTGCGCCATGTCATTTAAGCCGAATCGCCGCAGCTTCCTCATCGCAGGCGGGCTCACTGCCCTTGCTTCAACCAAAGTCCTGGGTGCGAATGACACCCTTCGCGTGGGAGTGATCGGAGCCGGCGGCCGCATGAGAACCATTCTCGATTCCGCCGACAAGAGCGGTGTTCCGTACGAGATCGCGGCCGTGGCCGACGTGTATGGGCCGCGCCGCGATGAGGTGAAGGCGCGGACGGCCTCCACCGCTGATACCACTACCCATCTCGATTATCACGAAGTGCTGACCAAGGATGTGGACGCGGTTCTCATTGCGACCCCTAACCATTGGCACGTGCGCATGGCGTGCGATGCCCTGGCGGCCGGCAAAGACGTTTACCTGGAGAAGCCGGTCACCCACACCATCGAGGAAGGCGCCACCCTCTCTCATGCGGTTCATAACAGCAAGCAAGTCCTTCAGTGCGGTATGCAGCAGCGCAGCTGGACTCACTTTCGTAATGCCGTCGATCTGATTCAGGGAGGCAGCTTGGGTCGAGTCACCCAGGTGAGAACCTACTGGTGGCAAAACTATAACCAGGCTGGTTGGAAGCCGAAGCCGGTCGACACCCAGGCACTCGATTGGAAGCTATGGCTTGGTGGCGCTCCCGACCAGCCATTCAGTGAAGAAAAGTTTTACCGCTGGCGTTGGTACTGGAACTTTGGCGGCGGCGCCATGACCGATTTGTTCGCGCACTGGATCGACGTGGCCCACTGGGCGATGAAGTCTGATACCCCACGTGAGGCGCAGATGCTCGCGGACAAATATATCTTTGAGGAATGGGACTGCCCCGACACCATTCAGGCGGCGCTTCGCTACCCTGGGTGGGACGTGGTGTACGAGGGCATGATGAGCTCCTCCATTGACGACGGCGGCCTTGAGTTCCGGGGCACTGAGGCCACGCTGAAGATCGATCGCAGCACCTTCGGTATTTACCGCGAGGGCCTGAAGAATGGGCAAAATCCTATCCTCACTGAGGATAGCTACCGCGATGGAACCATCGACCACGTGGCGAATTTCTTTGCCTGCGTCAAGAGCCGCAAGGAACCGAACGCGCCCGTCGAAACTGGAATCAGCGCCGCACGCGCCGGCCACATCGCCAATCTAGCCTACAAGCACACGGGGCAGATCACATGGCCGCCCAGGAACTCGTCCTAGCAAGCGCGCAAAAAATGTCGCACCTCACTACGGACCAGCAACCAAAGCCGGGTGCCCCATTCAAGCCTTCTGTTGGCTTGAGTGGGATAATCAGCACTCTAATGATCACCAGGGCGGTTTTTATCGCGCATCTGGCAGCAGGCCCTTCTCCACCAACACGGGAGGCCTGCGGTGTTTGGTGGCCTGCTCATAGGCATAGGCCCAACCAAGCAGGTCGCCGTCCTTCCACCGCCTGGCTGAAATTTCCAGACCGAAGGGCAGGCCATCCGGATAAAAGCCGCCGGGAACCACCACCGCCGGAACACCAATCATGTTTACCCAACTGGTATCGCTGTGCGGGCCGGTGCTGATCTGCCCATCCTGCGGCATGGTCTCGTCGGGCGGCGGCATCTGAATTGCGGGATAAACAAAGCCATCCAGATGCAGCCGATCGAGGGCCTCGTCGTACGCTGCGAGCGCCCTCCGCCGTGGAGCCAGGTAGTTGGCCTCCGCTTGCGGATCGGTCTCGAGGATGACCTGCGTCACCAGCGGCCGCTCTTTGGGAGCATCGGCGTCCGTGCCCCCGATGATGGTAGCCGGCAAAGCAAATCCTGTGGCCCGCTGGTACTCCTGCGGCGAGTGGTACTGCGCGGGGCCATACTCGGCGAGAAACTTTTCCGTTCCTTCCCGGACGTAGGGCAGCGTGTATACCCGGGATACTGTCTCGGCAAAGGCATCGGGAAGAATGGAATCATCGAAGACGACCGTCGCACCAGCGGCCCGCAGTCCGTCCAGGGCTTTCATGAAGGCCTCTCGCGTCGCCGGTTGTAGCGGGATCCGAGAGGCGGCTCTTTCTGCTGCAACCGCACTCGCAGGCGCTGCCGCCGCTATTCCCTGGAACCCCACCCCTGCTCCCTGCAGAATAAAGGCGGGCACTCCGAACCGTTTCCCTTTGAGTGCGTCTGTCTTCAGGTACGCCGTGTAGGGGCCACGCTGGGCCAAAGTGGCGGAGTCGGCGGTGCGCGGATCCAGCGGATCCGCTCCCGCCATCACGTCTAGCGCGATCGCCGCATCGGTCACGTCGCGGGCGATCGGCCCGGTGTTATCCAGCAGCCAGTCGAGCGGAGCAATGCCGGCAATACTCACCAGGCCGCGCGTCGGAAACACGCCAACTACCGAGCTGGTGGCAGCCGGCATCCGGATCGAATTGCCGGTGTCGGTTCCATTGCCAAGGACCGCGAGGTTTGCGGTGACGGCAGTCACTGTGCCTCCGGAAGAGCCCCCGGGGCTGAAACGCACATCGTAGGCATTTCCCGTGCGCCCGAAGGCGGTGCTGCGATTGGTATCGCTGGCGGCAAAGTCCGGCATGTTCGTTTGCCCGATGATCACCGCTCCCGCGGCCCGTAGTTTAGCCACGATGGTCGCGTCCTTGGGAGCGATCAGCTCGTGTCCAGGGATCATGTACCCTTTCCACCCGTCGGTAGTTATTCGGTCTTTGATCGATGTATTCGCTTTGGTGACGATAGGCACGCCCCACATGGGGCCGCGCTGGTAATCGCTGCCGCCCGCCGCCGCATCCGCATCTTCACGAGCAGCCGCCGCCAGCGCTCCCTCACTATCCACAGTCTGCACGGCACGATAGATTCCGTTGTACTTCGCGATGCGTGCTAAGTACCACTGCACGACATCGGTGACGGTGTACTTATGGCTGCGGTACATCTGCTCCAGCTCCGGGATGGTCACTTCGAGCAGGTCGCGACTCATCGCATCGTTACTGGCGAATGGAGGTGTGGCTTGCGCATCCATCCATCCCTGCCCCAACAAGGTGACCAACAGCAGCAGATAATACGGGCGGCTTCGCATCTTCATAACATACCCTGAGTGAAACCTCGACCGGTCTCCCGTTAGTGCGATCGCGGAAGATGCTTTAATTGTGCTTGGAAGCAGGGGACGAAGCGACATGAACCGAAGAAGATTTATCCAGCACGCCGCCTTGACGGCGGCGGCGGTTGCTGTTCCCTCCGCGCATCCGGAGGCTGGCACGTTGGCCGATCAGGGCTCGCCAAGCGAACAACCTGGCTGGTGGATGACGGAACCCATCCGTTGGCTGCAAACCAATCTGCGCGAAACCGATGCCGCTCTCAACCCTAAGGAGTTCATCGCCGACGTGGCCGGCTTCAACGCCAATGTGCTCATGATGTCGGCCGGCGGTATTACGGCTCTCTATCCCAGTAAGGTGCAGTACCAGTATGTAAGCCCGTATATTCCACCGGGGCACGACACCTTTGGTGAGGTTCTTAGCGAGGCCCATGCGCGTAATATTCGCATCGTCAGCCGCTGGGATTTCAGCAAGGCGCGCAAGGATGCATATGATGCTCACCCCGAGTGGTTCTTCAAAATGGCGGATGGCCAGCCGGCGATCTACAACGGACTCTATCAGGCATGTATCAATGGTGGCTGGTACCGGCAGAAGGCGGTAGAGATTCTCAACGAAGCGCTCGATCGCTATGCCGTGGACGGTTGCTTTTTCAATAATTTCACCAATCCCACAACGGACTACAGCGAGCGGCAACTGGGGCTTTGCCACTGTGACAATTGCCAACGGCTTTATCGCGAGCGCTTCCAACGCCAGGTGCCGGCGATACCTGACGCTGACTATCATGCCTTTCTGAACGATGCCAGTGTCTCCATGTCCATCACTATCCGCACCCTGCTCAAGAACAAACGTCCGCAGGCCGCGTTGGTGGGCACGGCTCCTGAAATCGGCGACATTGCCTACGGAGAAGCCAACACGGCGGTGCGCCGTCCGCTTCCACTCTGGCCCTACACCGCCGGCGACAACTCCAATCAATGGAGAAACAGCTATCCGGAGAAAGGGGTTGTGTGCCAGGGCATGTCGTTCGTCGACTTCCCATGGAGATTTGCCACCGTACCTCAGCCCGAGGTGCGGACGCGCATCTGGCAGGATGTCGCGAATGGAGGAGCCGCCGCCTTCAACGTACACGGCACACTCGCCGGGCAGCCGGACAGAATGGCCATCGATGTTGCAGCCCCGGCCTACGCCTGGCTCAAAGATCACCAGGACTACTATGCCGGACAAAAGAGCGAAGCCCGCGTCTTCCTGCTGGCTCCGCGGGGAGGGGTCGGCTTTTCCATCGCGCGGGATTCGTATCGCGGGCTCTTCAGGCTACTCACCGAGCAACACATTCCATTCGCAGCAGTCGAAAATCTGGATTGGATGGGAAAGCGTGAAGCCGACCTGGTGATTGCTCCCGGCGTGGCCCCAAAAGCCCTGGAAGCGTTTGTGCGCGGCGGTGGGCACCTGATCATCGCCGGCTCGGCTGCCCCGGAGTTCGAAATTGCTCCAGCGGTCAAGCTCTGGAAAGATCCAGACGGCGCCTATTTCCGCATTCGGGATAAGACTATCTTTCCCTCCCTTAAGCAGACCGATGTAGTGTTCATGATGGGCGACTATTTACAGCTAGAGGCGCAAGGCGCCGCCCCGATCACCTTCATTCCTCCCTCGATGTACGGGCCGCCGGAGTTCGTCCACGTCGACTGGAAAGATACAGCCGACCCCGGCCTGGTGATCAAGAACATGGGGCAAGGCAAAGTGGCGTGGCTGCCTTGGGATTTGGGAGGCATTTACTACCTGCACAGTTCCGAAGCGCACTCGAGGCTAATGAGCGACCTGATTGACTCGATGTTGCCCGGTGGACGCCAGCTTAAGAGCGATGCGCATCCCCTGGTAGAAATTACCTTCATGCGCCAGGCCGATCGTCACCTGCTGCAATTCATTAATCTTTCGGGCCATGCGGATACCGCCTACTTCAACCCCATCCCCATGACGAATATCAAAGTAAGCGTGAAAGGTTCTTTCCAGTCGGCCCGCGCCATCCGGTCCGCGGCAAACCCTCGCATTAAGTAGCGGTAACGGTTACGTAAACCTTACCCTCCCGGAACTGGAAGAATATGAATTGGTAGACCTGCGATAACACCAGATTCTTCGCATGTCGCCCGCGAGGCAAGCTAGACGGTAGCGATCTGCGCCGTGAGATTTATGCGCGCCTGGTCAGGCTCATCAGCCGCCGCCAGCCGCCGTATCGACAACACGGTAATGTCGTCCTCCTGCCCGAACGCGCAAGCCGCAGCCACGATCTGCTCCGCAGACCGCCTTTCCTGGGTCAATATCTGTGCCCGTTCAAAGCCATACAACTCGCCCGTCGCATTCCGTGCCTCTACGATTCCATCGGTATAGAGGGTCAGGGTTTCTCCTTCGTGCAGCCGGAACACAAGCTCCTCATAGGCCGCATCGGCAGACAAGCCGAGCGGCAGCGATCCGCGCAGCGGCAACTCCTCGCCGTCGCGGAACGGCGCCAGGTGCCCGGCGTTGGCAATGGTTGCGTCGCCATTCGGTTTTACTCGCAGCACTACGCACGTGGCGAAGCCATCTTGCACGCGACCGAACAATCTGCGGTTCATTCCCTGCAGTATCTCCGCCGGCTCTTGGGTGTAATCGATCAGCGTCCGTAGCGTTCCCACGATCAAGGAAACGGTCATGGCGGCCTTGAGCCCCTTTCCGCTCACGTCCCCGATCACAATCAGGGTGCTTGCATCGGGGAGCGATATCACCTGGAAAAAGTCCCCACCCAATTCCGCTGCCGGCTTATAGACGCTGTCGATGGCGAATCCAGGGACCACCGGTACGGCGTCGGGCACCAGCACGTGTTGCACCTCACGTGCCGAGCGAACTTCCATCTCCATACGCGCTTGCCGCCTCCGTTCGAGAAGCTGCTCCCGTGCCACGGTGAAGACCATAGCCACGAATACCAGCGTTTCCAGGATGGCGCGCATGTCGACGTAGTAATCTCCCAGAGAGAAACCGACACGATTCATCCAGGTGTTCACCCCGCCCCAGTGGATAATCTGTGGTCCCTGCACGGTTATGCTGCGCACGAAAACCCACATGCCTGCGATAAAGACGATGAAGGCGAGGGGCCATAGGTCGACCTGCCTGCGTCGCCGCAGGCCGGCGATCAGGATGGCGACAATGTAGAGCGGCAAGATGGTATAGACGGCGGTGGTGATGGCATCTGTCCACATCAGTCCCTTACCCGCGTATTTCCAGAAGTAGAGCGCCACCATGTCTACGACCTGCGCGGCAAAGTAGAGCCCGGCGAGAACGAAGGTTAGCCGTCTCCATCGTTTCTCCTGGTCCAGTCCGAAGAGCGAAAGCAGCAGCGCCCACAGCGAAAGATCCGCCGCGCATGAGAAGATCTGGACCAGCAGCTGGTATTGAGTAAAATCACTGGCCGTGCGCAGGATATTGTCGACACCCTGTACGCCGATCGCGATCAGATGGATGGCCAGCCACAGATACAGCCATTTTTTCCGCTCCCGCAAAAAAGCCAGCAATGACAGGAAACCCGTCACCGCCATGAGGGAAGAAGTGATGAGCGCCGGAAGCGCCCGGCGTTGCGTCGCCATCAGGCTGGCCTTGGTCTGCAATGTCAGGTAGGCCGCATCGCCAATACGCGGAGCGCTCTCAAAACCTCCGAGGGTCGCGGGATCGACTGAGGCAAGGGTCGCTTTCCATACCCGCACCGCCAATACCCCGGAGGTGGTCGGCAAGGGAAAGGTTACGCCGTGGGGAATCGCGCCCCAGTGGGTGTCAGGCGGCATTTGGCCGTCGCTGCCGATCTTCTTCCCGTTCCAAAAGACCTCGTATATGTCGTCGACTGGCCGCACCAGCAGTGCGATCTGCCCATGAGTGGAACTAACGTCAATCTGCTTGCGATACCAGGCGAAGCCCACATACGACGGATGCGTCTGTGCTCCCCAGGTCTTGTCTCCGCGCAGCAGCTCCCATCCCGAGTCGTCATACCCCGCCTGTGCCCACTCGAGATTGTCTCCGGTGTGGAAGCGCCAATTCCCGCCCACGTCGACGAAACCCTTCCCGGGATCTTGCGTCTTGAAGGTAGTAGCGTCCTGCCCCCAGGCTCCGCTGAAGGTAAGACAGAGGAAGACGAACAGCAGCGGCAGTTTAAGAGAAGACCGAGCCTCGCGGATCGCGTGCACCATGAGAAACCTCGTTCCATTTGTCCGTGGTGGTTCTGAGAATACGGTGTTGCGGGCTGGCTGGCTAATAAAACCGTCTCTCGCTCGGACGATCTTTCGGCCAAGATCATCCGGCCCAGGATCATCCGCCCTTTGAACCAGCCTTGAATTGGCAACGCAGTCAGGCGAGGGCGCTGATAGACTGCTGGCACTAGGTTGAGCCTTTAAATTCTGTTCTGCTGCCGGGATCGATGACCATCGCAGAAGGAACACAGTTTGGTCCCTACCGCCTTCTCGAGAAAATCGGGGCAGGCGGAATGGGCGAAGTGTATCGTGCCCTGGACACGCGCCTGGAGCGCGAAGTTGCGCTCAAGCTGGTCTCCGAGACCTATCTATTATCGGGAGCTGGCAGTGGCTCGCCCTCTCCAGTTAGGCCCGTCCACGGCACACCCAGTTCCAGCCATGTCTCGCAGGAGCGCTTTCTGCGCGAAGCGCGTTCCTCCGCCACGCTGAACCATCCAAACGTCTGCTCCATCCATGACACCGGCGAACACGACGGCCGGCCATACCTGGTAATGGAGCTGCTGCGGGGCGAGACCCTAAAGCATTACCTGGCCAAGACCGGCGGGAAAGGATTGGCCCCGGACGAGGTCATTTTGTTTGCCCAGCAGGCGGCGTCTGGCCTGGCTGCCGCGCACGCCAAGGGGATAATCCATCGCGACATCAAGCCGGCGAACCTGTTTGTCGTCGATGCCGGCCGGGGCAAACGCCTGATCAAGATTCTTGACTTCGGGCTGGCCAAGAAGCAGCCCGGGGTAGCCGTGGCGGAATCGCGCACGTATGGCTTACCTGGGAGCGCCGGCGCGGACGAGACTGTCGGAGCGGGTACGGCGACTATGGAGCTGACCAGTCCCGGCTCAGCCGTGGGGACGGTGGCGTATATGTCCCCCGAACAGGCCAAGGGTGAGCCGCTGGATGCGCGCACTGACTTGTTCAGCCTGGGGACCGTCATATACGAAATCGCGACCGGGAAGACGCCCTTCGCCGGTGGTTCCACGGCGGAGGTCTTTGCCGCGCTGTTGCGTGAAAATCCGCCTCCGGTCAGCACGGTTAATCCAGCGATACCCAAGAAGCTGGATCCCATTGTGGCCAAACTGCTGGCCAAGGATCCCGCCCAACGCTATGCCACCGCCGAGCAACTGCAGGAAGCGCTCGATGGGCTGGACCCACAATCCGGCAAGGCAATGGTGGCCACCGATGCTGGCCGCAAGAGGTCCTGGGCAGTGGTTGCCCTGGTCGTGCTGCTGGCGCTGATTGCCGGCGGCCTGGCATGGTGGAAGTCGAAGCCTGGCGCTGCTCCGGCGTCAGGGGGCACGGCACAGACCGGCAGCGGAGAGAGTGGAGCTACTCCCAAGGCAACCAAGGACTCGCTCATTCTGGCGGACTTTGTGAACCATACCGGCGATCCGGTTTTCGACGCCACCTTGAACCAGGCGCTGGAGATCGATCTGGAGCAATCGCCAGTGCTCAACATCGTGAGCCAGCAGCACCTGGCACAGAGTGTGAAGTATCTGGGCAAGCCCGAAGGCACACCGGTGACGCCCGATATCGCGCGTGAAATCGGCGAGCGCGAGGGCGTGAAGGCGATCCTCACCGGGACGATCGCGAACCTGGGCAAGGAATACGTGATCACGCTGACGGCGCAGAACACCGCGACCGGCGATGAGATCGTCAGCGAGCAGGCCCAGGCTGTGGACAAGGAGCATGTGCTCGATGCCCTGGGCAAAGCAGCAGCTGGTATGAGAGCCAAGCTGGGCGAGGACCTGGAAAGCGTCAAGAAACTGGACACTCCTTTCGGGCAGGCGACCACGCCCTCCCTGGAGGCCTTTCGCGCCTATGCTCTGGGCGACAAGGCGCACTTCAAGGCGCTGGATATTCCTGAAGCGGAGGGTCACTACCTGCGTGCCCTGGAGCTCGATCCCAACTTTGCTATGGCGTATGCGCGGCTCGGAGTGGTGTATATCAATTCCGGCCAGGTGGAAAAGGCAAATCGGTATTTTGCCAAGGCGTACTCCCTGTCGAAAAACGTGAGCGAGCGCGAGCGGCTCTACATCGCCGGCCACTACTACCAAAACGTAACCGGGGATATGCCGAAGGTGATCGAGACCTTGCAAGAGTCGATTCAGACCTACCCTGGACAGGTGGAGAGCTATGTCAACGTCAACGCGGCCTATACCATCCTGGGTCAATTCGGCAAGGCGCTCCCCTTCGGACAAAAATCCGTGGAGTTGCAGCCAGAGAACGCGATCGCCTCAGAAAACCTGGTGACCGATTACGTGGGATTGGGCCGCATCGCCGAGGCCAGGACTGAGTTGGAACGGGCGCGAAAGCTGGGGTTGGACAGCGGCACAGAGGGCCTGAATACCGATATGCAGGTATATTTCCTGCAGAACGATCTGCAGGCAGTGCAAAATGTCCTAACCGAGGTAGCCGGGCGTCCGGACGAGTTCATGGCGACGCAGGCTTTGGCAGCTATGCAGCAATTTCGCGGCCAGTATGCGAAGGCCGCAGCGACCACCCAGGAAGCTTTTGAACAGGCGGGGCGCGCTAAGGCGCCGGACGTACAGGCCGCCGCGCTTCTGTCGAACGCGGAGGCTCGCGGATTGGCCGGGTTGTGCGAGGGGAGCGAGGCCGTGGTACCGCGCGCGCTGGCGCTGAACAAGAGCAAGATGACCCAGGCCTACGCCGTTCTTGCGGCGGGAGTCTGCGGTAACGGCAAGCAGGTGCTGTCATTGACCCAGGAGTTGAGCGCCAAATTCCCCGACGACACGCTCATCCAGCAAGTGTATCTGCCGCTTGCCAAGGGCTTTGTCGCACTGGCGGCGGGCCGGGCGCAAGAAGCGGTGGCCGATGCTGAGCCGGCCAAGTCTTTCGACGCGATTTTCCCCGGCTCCTATTTACAGGGTCTGGCGTATCTTCAGCTGCATGACGCCGGCCACGCTCTGGGCGCGTTTCTTTCCGCGACGCAATCTCCCGGAGGCAACCTGACTTCGGGGGTTCCATTCTATGCGCAAGCGCAACTAGGCCTGGCGCGCGCGTATGCCATGGGCGGCGACAAGGCAAATGCCAAGAAGGCATTCGAGGCTTTCTTTGCAACCTGGAAAGATGCGGATGCCGACCTGCCCATGCTGGTGGCAGCCAGGAAAGAATACGCCGCCCTCTAAGACAGACCCCGTATAATTGCCCCCACCCGACCATTGAGGAAACTATGACGACTTCTGTGACTGCTCAGGTAACTCCTGAGCGCATCATGCAGTTTGCCTGGGGATATGTTCCACCGCTCGTTCTGGAGGCGGCGATTCGCCATCGCATCTTTGATGTGCTGGATGCCGGCGAGAAAACTCTCTCCGAGGTGCAAAAAGAGACCGGCGCCTCGGAACGAGGGCTGATGGCGGTGATGAATGCGCTGGTAGGTCTCAACTTTCTGGCCAAAGATAAGCAAGGGTTCTATTCACTTACGCCTGAGAGTGCCGCATTTCTCGTCAGCACCAAGCCTGCTTTTCAGGGTGGACTCATTCGTCATACCAGCGAGCAATTGATTCCCAAATGGCTTCATCTAAATGAAATTGTCATGACTGGCCGGCCCGATGCGGCCGTAAATCAGGAGGGAGCCGGCGCCGACTTCTTTCAGCAATTCGTCAACGATATCTTCCCCATGAGCTATCCCGCGGCGCAGGTGCTTAGCCGTCATTACAACGCCAACGGGGCGGGGCAGGCGGTTCGTGTACTTGACTTGGCCGCGGGCTCGGGAGTTTGGGGCATCGCGATGGCCCAGGGATCTGAAAAAGTCACCGTGACCGCGGTGGACTGGCCGGAAGTGGTCCCTGTTACTCGTAAGACGGTAACCCGCTTTGGGCTCGCCGACCGCTTTTCGTTCGTTCCAGGCGATCTGCTGCAGGCTGACTTCGGCAGTGGTCACCACCTGGCGACGCTGGGACATATTCTTCACAGCGAGGGCAAGGAACGCAGCCAGGCGCTGCTCAAAAAAACATTCCAGGCGCTTGCGCCCGGGGGCACCATTTCGATTGCTGAGTTCCTGGTGAATGCGGATCGAACCGGCCCGCTGAACGCGCTCTTCTTTGCTGTCAACATGCTGGTGAACACCGAGACTGGTGACACATATTCCTTCGAAGAAATCAGCAGCTGGTTAAAAGCCGCCGGATTCGCGGACCCTCGCACGCTGGATGCGCCGGGCCCATCGCCGCTGATCCTCGCAACCAAGCCATGAGTGCCAACGGCGGCTTTCGATCTTGACGTCGCTCCTGACATACAAATGGCCGCTTCCGAATTACGAGAGCGGCCATTCTCAATAGTGCGTTGAGTGTTGAACGCTACTGCAGTTCCTCCACGCTGCGGGCAACGAACACCGGGTTCCGGTTACTCGGATTCTTGCAGAATTGAACTACTCGACTTTATCGTCCAGCTTTTCCCGTGGACTCCCCCACGACCAGGGTCGGGGTGATTGGATACTCGAGCCCCGCGTGTGTCGGAGAGTCGAACAAAGCCTGGAGTGCATCAGCTGCCGTTCGTCCTATCAGGTCTCGCTTGAGGTCCACTGTGGTTAACGATGGCGTCGTGTAAGCAGCTAGTTGGGTGCAGTCAAAGCCGGTAACTGAGATATGTCTGGGAACCTGGAGCCCGCTTGATTGCAACGCTTTGAGGATACCGATGGCTGCCAAATCATTGTTGGCGATGACCGCCGTGGGCCGTGGAACAAGTTGACAGATCGCTGCCCCGGCCGCCAGGCCTCCATCGAAATGACTGTTTCCTTCTAACACGGTTCCTACCTTCATACCTAGTTCGCGCATATGACGCAGATAGGCGTCGCGGCGGTCTGCATTCGACTTCAAATCGTTGCGCGCGCCGACAAATGAGATATGGCGGTGACCTAACGATACGAGATGATCGATAACTGTTGTAATGCCGTGGGCATAATCTATCTTCACATTGCTTATATATTGCTGAACAGGTCCTACATCCAGAAACACCGCGGGAGTTTGTCTCGCTTTAATCTGGCGGATGGTCGCCAGGGCTACTTCTGAAGTAATAAAGGAAATTCCACGCACTCGCTGCCGCAGCATCCTGGTCGCAGCTTCAGTCAGAACGGCGGCGTCATAGTTGGTGTCGCTCAGGATCACGTCAAACGTTTGTTCGCGTGCCCTTTGCTCAAAGCTCTTGATCACTTCAGGAAAGAATGGATTCTCGATGTCAGAGACAATCATTCCCAGCGTCTGGCTCGCATCCTTCGCCAAATTGCGAGCGTTCAGGTTTGCGACATAGTCCAGGTTGCGAACTGCTGAGAGCACGGCTCTGCGGGTCAACCGGCCAACCCGGCCGTTGTTATTCAGGACATACGAAACGGTTGCAACGGAGACCCCTGCGGCCTTCGCGACATCACGGATGGTCACAGACTTCATCTGTGAAGATTATAGATTGCCGCTTGACAATCAAAAATTATGGCGTATAAAAGCGCTTATATCCAGCAGCTTATCCGTTTCAGCAGGACCACCCCAGGGGAAAGTCAATCTTCCAAATCAAGCCGCAAGGCGGAGGTGCGAACGTGTCTATCCACCGAGGAGCTGTTCCGCAGCAAGAGACGACTGGAAAACTGGCGCGATTCTGCACGGCTCACCAACGCATATTGATTTGCATTTTCATGTGCGTGCTCACGCATCCTCTGTGGGCGCAAGACGGGCAGTTCTACGGAGTCATCACAGACCAGGGTGGTTCCGCGGTTCCTCATGCCAGGGTAGCACTGCAAAACAGCGGCACTGGACTCGGCCGGGAAGCCTCCGCCGATGGAAACGGAAACTATGAATTCCTTGCCGTGCCCGTGGGCAGCGACTACAAGGTCACGGTCAGCGCCACGGGGTTCGAGACCTCAGTAGAATCCGGTTTCAGGTTGGAAGTAAACCAGCGTTATCGCGTTGATTTCAAGCTGCAAGTCGGGGCCGTCGTCCAAACTGTCGCAGTGACCGGCTCACAGGTGGAAGTGGAGTCCAGCAGCACTACTGTGGGTGATGTAATTGAGGACCATAAGATCATCGCTCTCCCTTTGAACGGACGCAGCTATCTCGACCTTCTGGGATTGCAGCCCGGCGTTGCCCCGGTCTCGAACCCGAGCCCATTCCAGCCCACCATCGTCGCATCGGGCGACCTCACCACCGGCTTACTGTCCGTCAATGGTCAACGTGAGAACGCCAACGCTTTTATGGTGAATGGATCCATCGTAGAAGACAACGGCTCCAATGGCGCCGGCGCCATACCGGTGCTGGATTCGATCCAGGAATTCCGTCTCCTCACTAGTACGTTTGATGCTGAGTATGGCAACTTCTCGGGTGCGGTAATCAACGTGATCACCAAGTCCGGCACCAACCAGTTCCATGGTTCCGTTTTTGAATTCCTGCGCAACACCGATTTAGACGCCATCACTTATTTCGATAGCACCCGCGGAACCTTGATACGTAACCAGTTCGGAGGCTCGGCCGGTGGTCCTGTGATCAAGAACCACGTGTTCTTTTTTGGCGACTACCAGGGCACGCGGCAAACCGCCGGGCTTTCGACCGGCGTACTCAACGTACCGTCGGCAGCCCAAAGAAGCGGCGACCTCTCAGCGCCTGTCGCACAGCTGCTGGCCAATCTGGCGCAAAGCGGGAACGCCCTCCCGGCGGTTCGAGGTGACGATCTAGCCGGCCACTTTGCATCCACACTCAGTTCGCGCCTGGGCTACGCCGTCACTGCGGGAGAGCCCTATTTCGCTCCCGGCTGCACCACCACGACTGCGTGCGTTTTTCCCAACGGATTCATTCCCCCGACTGCCTTCTCTCCGGCTGCGGCGGGCCTGCTTAAGTTTCTCCCCACGCCGAATGGCGCCGGCAGCGGAGTGTATCAAACTTATTCCAGTGCCGCCGCGGACGAACACGTGCAAGACGATAAGTTTGCCGTGCGCGGCGATTTGCCTACACACAATGGCAACGACACTTGGTCGGTCTATTACCACTTCGACCGTGCTGTCGTGAACACGCCTCTGAACGCCCCCAACACCTACGGCACGGTTACGAATGTACCGGGCTTCGGCTACATACTACCTTCCCGCGCCCAAGTCGCGAGCATTAGTAACACCAAGGTTTTCAGCTCTAGCAAGGTAAACGAGGGACATTTCACTTACTACAGGATTGTCTACCCCGGCCCCACCCCGGTGCAGGGACTAGGCAAGGTGAGCTCATTCGGCTTCACTGAGGGCGGCTTGGGTCTGATTCCTGCCAACCCCTCAGCTGAGGGTGTCCCGGATGTGATTCTGAACGGCCTCGGCGTGACCATGGGAGCCGCCATCACAGACGGCAATTTCCAGAATGTGTTTGCAGTGCAGGATGGATTCTCCTGGATCATCGGAAAGCACACCCTCAAGATGGGGGGAGAATGGTCTCACAAACAGTGGTATCGGCGCGGCGGACCAGTACCCAACGGCCAATTCGTCTTCAGCGGGGGGGAGAGCGGAATCGATTTCGCCGACTTTCTCATCGGCGCGCCTGATCAGTTCATTCAGAGCAGCAGGCAATATCTCGACGGACGATCCAAGGCCGGTGCGCTTTACATCCAGGACAACTTCAAGGCGAGCCCTAACCTGACCATCAACTACGGCCTGCGCTGGGAGATCGCCGAACCCTGGTCCGACGCCCGCAATAGGATTCAGGCTTTCGTCCCTGGTCAGCAGTCGACCATCTTCACCGACTCACCTACCGGCTGGGTCTTCCCCGGCGATAAGGGGATTCCTTCGACGCTGGGCCCTACGCGATGGAATAACTTTGCTCCACGGCTGGGCTTCGCATATTCTCCGACGCCGGAAAATGGTTTCCTGCAGAAGATCTTTGGCGCCTCAGGCAAAAGCAGCATCCACGCCGCCGTCGGTCAGTTCTTTACCACTCTCGACACCACCTCCGGCGACTTCGAGACGGGCGACGCCCCATTCGGGCTTTATTATTCAAGCCCCTCTTTGATCTACCTGGAAACGCCCTTCAAGGGCCGGGCGAGTGGATTCGACCCCGGACAGCGCTTCCCGTTTGCGCTTCCATCCCAGAACGGCAGCTTCGCTGCGTTTCTACCCATTGGCCTTTCTCCTGCTTATTACACCGGGAATAAGACGCCGTATGCGATCGAATACAACCTCACCATCCAGCGCCAGCTAAGCAGTTCTACGGTTTTCACGCTAGGCTACGTCGGCGCCGTCGATCATCACTTGTTTCAAATCCAGGAATTCAATTCCGGCAGTGCGCAGAAATGTTTAGCCATTGCTCAGGCATTCGACGCCGCCGGCCAGCCAGGCGGCGGATGCGGTCCCTACGGAGCGGATACGATCTACACCCTCAACGGACAAAACTACTACGGGACACGCCCCTACTCCGTCACTTCCGGACGGCATCTCGATATTGGTAGTCTCGATTTCGGGGATAACCCATACAGCAGGGCAAACGGAGATGCTACTTTCAATAGCCTGCAGGTGACGCTTGATAAAAGAGTCGGATTTGCCCGCTTCCTGGGCGCCTACACATTCGCGAAATCGTTGAGTGACGCGTCCACCTATACCATGTCGGTGAATCCGTTCAACGCGGGTCTCAGCCGTGGGCTTTCGACCTTCGATATCAGAAATAATTTTGTCGTGAGTTACAACATCGACTTGCCCTTCGGACACTGGTTGCAGAGCCCCGGCGCCTTCTCTGGTAAGTTGCTCAACGGATGGCAGCTGGTCGGTATTACGCGTTTCACCACTGGTTTCCCCGTCCTGATGCAGGAAATCGACGACCGCTCTCTCTGCGACTGCGATGGCCAGGGCATACACTCGATTGACTTGCCGAATTACAACGGTCAGAAAGTCAATAGATACAACCCGCGCAACTCTGCCGGGCACCAGTACTTCAACTCCTCAGTCTTCTCTCAGGAAACGCTGGGGGTTCCGGGCAATTCCAACCGCCTGTTCTTTACCGGCCCCGGCATCAATAACTTTGACACAGCGTTGCATAAGGTCACTCCCATCACCGAAAGAGTTTCCCTGGAATTTCGCGCCGAATTCTTCAACACCTTTAACCACGCGCAATTCCAGGGTCCGGTGGGGAACTTCGCCGCCAGCAACTTCGGCCAGGTGACTGCAGCCAATGCTGCACGCATCGGTCAGGGCGCGCTACGGGTTGTGTTCTAGTGTCGCGAACGCATCGCATCATTCAAATTGGATGGCCTGAATTCGGCCAGGCTGTTTACCCTCCCCAGGCGCTCGGCTGCGGAGCTGGAGCAAAGAGTCAATCAGCTCCGCACCCGGATGGAAGAACGAAACCTTACCCATCTGGTCGTCTATGGGGATCGCGAACATTTCGCCAACCTGGCTTATCTCACTGGCTTCGATCCGCGATTTGAGGAAGCCGTGCTCATCGTTGGCCCCCACAGCAAACCTTTGCTGGTCGTGGGCAACGAGTGTGAAGCGTATGTCGGCGTGAGCCCCTTATTCAATCAGCGCAAGTTGAGAAGGGAGCGCTTTCAGCCCTTCTCCTTGTTGAATCAACCGCGAGAACATAGCCGGAACATAAAGGAAATATTTCACGGAGAGGGAATCGATGCATCCTCAATGGTCGGATGCGCCGGATGGAAATATTTCTCTGACCACGAGCTGGCCGACGCCCAGCACGCTATCGAGCTCCCTTCCTACCTGGTAGATACTCTGCGAGACCTTGCCGGAAGGGACAAGGTCGTGAACTCCACGGATTTGTTGATGCATCCCGGGTACGGCCTGCGCACCTTCTGCTCACCTTCAGACATTGCTTATTTTGAATACACCAGCGTTCAGGCATCCGAGAGCATCAAACGAATGATTTTTGGCATGCGGGAAGGCATGACCGATCATGAGGTGGTGGCGCTGGGCGGAACCTGCGGAGAGCCGCTCGCATGCCACACCACCTTTGGCACCGGACGTACCGCAACTTTTGGTCTTTCCGGCCCGCGAGGAGAAAAGATTCAGCGGGGAAATTCTCTCTCCATGAATCTCTCTTACTGGGGCAGCAACAGCTGTCGCTCAGGATGGATCGCATCATCGGCTCATGACCTGCCGCCGGCCGCTGCCGATTACGTGGCTGTGTTTGCGGGCCTTTATTTCGAGGTAATGAACGATTGGTTTGCGCTGCTCAAGCCCGGTACGCCCGGAGGGCAACTATGGCGTTTGATTCATGAACGGCTGCCGTTTGAGCGCTTTGGCATTTTCCTCAATCCCGGTCATTTGATCCATCTCGATGAGTGGCTCAGCTCTCCGGTTTATCCGAACTCAGATATCCCGCTTCATTCGGGCATGGCGATCCAGGTAGATGTCATCCCTAGTTCGCCGATATATGCCTCAACGCGCATGGAGGACGGGGTGGTACTGGCCGATAAAGATTTGCGGCAGCAGCTGAAGGATGCCTTCCCTGATTGCTACGCTCGCTGTGAGAAGAGGCGTAAGTTCATGATCGACGTCTTGGGCATCGAACTGCCCGAAGAGGTGTTGCCGCTGTCTAATATACCGGCCCTCGTGCCGCCATTCTTTCTGACGCCCAACGAAATCTTCGCCCTCGAGTAGGACAAGAACGCCCACATCCCTGGACGGGTGCCCCTCGATAAGGGCGAGCCGGATTTCCTGTACTCTGCACTGAAATCCGGGGGAAGCCCCACCATAGTTCTCATCTCACCGGCAACAAATGCGGCGGCTTCGTGAGTTTGGAAAGTATACGTTGTATACGTCTTGTGGTATACGTTGTATACGTCTTGTGGTATACGTTGTATACATGGCAACGATGACAACCAGTGGCAGGATCGCATTGGCAGCGGGCAGATTGCTGCACCGGGAAGGGACGCATGCCGTCACCATGCGGCGGGTGGCAAAGGCAGTAGGCATCACGCCCATGGCCCTCTACCGGCACTTCGCCGACAGGGACGGCTTGCTGAATGCCCTGGCGGACGCCGGCTTTGAGAAGTTGGCGGCGCGGGCGTCCAGCACGGCTATGCCCGCTGACCCCGAGCAGCAGTTGATGAGCATTCTGGATCTCTTTCTGGATTTTGCCCTGGAGAAGCCTCGACTGTTCGAGCTGATGTTTCTCGAACGGCGGCAAGGAGCGCGGCAATTTCCGGAAGATTTCCGCACTGGCCGGTCACCGATCGCGAAGTTTGCCGCGGCCGCTTTGGAAACAGGCATGAAGCAAGGCGCATTTCGCAAAGACGATGTCTGGGAGATTACGTTTGAGGCCGGTGCAATGCTGCAGGGGCTCGTGATGTTGTATCTGGGCGGGCGCGTGAGGACATCGGAAGAGGAGTTTCGGGCGCTGTGTCATCGAGCGTTTCGGAGGTATCTCTATGGGATTCGGCAGCAGGATTAGAGGTGTGGCGATCGGACTCGCTGCATGTGCCGCGACGGCGGTGCTCGTGTACTTCGGCAACGGACTGATGCCGCAATGGCCTTTGATGTGGTTCGCGCCGCTGCCCGTGCTGTTGTTCGCGCTGCGGAGGCCCGCATGGCAAGCTGGGCTGGTGGCCGCCGGTGCGTGGATGGCGGGCGGCCTGAGCTTGTGGGGTTACCTGCGGGTTCTGGGAACGCCGCCGATCGTGTGGTTCGCGGTTTTCGGCATGGGCGCTGCGGTGCTGGTCGTGGCCATGCTTTTGATGCGCGCGCTGGTGCGGCGCGGAGCGGTGTGGAGCGCGTGGCTGGCGCTGCCCGCGGTGTGGATAACGTTCGAGTTTGTGCGCAACCTTTGGCTGTGGCCGTACGGGTCGTCGGCGTGTGTCGCGTATTCGCAGCTGAACTTTTTGCCGTTCCTGCAGCTGGCGTCGCTGGCCGGACCGTGGGGGATGGGATTTGTGTTGCTATTGTTTCCGGCGGGGCTGGCGCTGGGGGTTCATTTGTGGGGTTCGGCGCGAAGGCAGGCGCTGCGGGTTGTGGGAGCGACGCTTGGTGTGGTGGGTGCGGCGCTGATCTTCGGGGCGGTGCGGCTGGCCATTCCGCAGCCTGGGCCGGAAGTGAAGGTGGGGCTGGTGGCATCGGATACCGTTGAGGGAGTAGCGAGCCCCGGTGCAGCTACACAGCGGCTGTTCGAGGAGTACGCGCAGCACGCGCAGGAGCTGATCGCGCGCGGCGCGCAGCTGGTGGTGCTGCCGGAGAAGCTGGGAGTGGTTATCGATCCGGAGGTGGCGAAGACAAATGCGATCTTTCAGGCAGTCGCGGACCGGACGGGTGCGACGATCGTCGCGGGGATGACGCATGCCGAGCCCACGGTACATTACAACGAGGCGCGAATCTATGTGCCCGGCGAGGCGGTGCGCAGTTACGACAAGGAGCATCTGCTGGCGCCTTTCGAGACCAGCGACTACAAGCCGGGCACGGCGCGGACACTTTTCCAGGCTCCCGGACCGGTTCTGGGGCAGGCGTGGGGCGTGACGATCTGCAAGGATCTGGACTTCACCGAGCCTGCGCGCTCGTATGGACAGGCAGGGGTGGGGCTGATGCTCGTGCCGGCGTGGGATTTTCGCGTGGATGGCTTCTGGCACGGGCATGCTGCGGCGATGCGCGCGGTGGAGGATGGGTTCAGCCTGGTCAGGTCCGCGAGGCGGGGATTGCTGACGGTCGCGGACAATCGCGGGCGTATTGTCGCGGAGACGCCGAGCAACGCCGCTCCGTTTGCGACGCTCCTGGCAACTGTGCCGGCAGGCCATAGCGGGACGTTGTTTCTGTTGCTCGGCGACTGGTTCGGGTGGGTCACGATGGCACTTCTGGTGCTGGTTGTGGCGCAATGCTTTTCGAGATTTATTCGCATCTCCAGACCTGAGAGTTCTTGAGAGTTTTGTGGTCGAGTTCTGTGGTCAGGAAGATGTGCCAAAATCGATTTGGCTGATTTTTCGCGATTTCAATTTTGATCCTGAATGTATCCCGGTACTCCGCCGGTCGCTTATAAATTGAAAGACAAGCGCCCAGATTTCCTGGGCGCTTGGGGTTTTGATGCTTCCTCCATTTTTTTAGAACTGATATTTAAGTGCGAATTGGAAAAGTCGCGGGTTGTAGTTGGCGCTGGTAGCAGTGATCTGACCGAAGTCGCTGTTTTGTACCGAGTAAGTGTTACCGGCGTTTGGCGTAACTTGTAGAGCGTTGTTGGGGTTGGCGAAGCTTGTCGTGTTGGCGATGTTGAAGGCCTCGACGCGAAATTCCAGCGTGGATTCACGATAAACGGGGAATGTCTTGAAGACAGAGAGATCCACGTGACGGAAATGAGGTCCGTAGAGTGGATTCTTGCGGGCGCTTCCGACTTGACCCGAGAGCTGCGGAGCGAAGGCACTGGTGTCGAAGAACTCCTGAATCTTCGAACCGCCCAGGGAAGCCTTATGAAGCTGATTGGGCCTGTCCGAAAATCCGGCATTCGTGGTGAGGGCAATATCCTGCGAGTTGATGACTGTAAATGGTTCGCCGGATTCCCAGACCATAAGAGTATTCGCTTGCCAGCCTCCGGCAAGTGCTCCCTCAACGCCGTGAAGACTTTTGCCGAAAGGTAGAGCGTAGTTGGCGGTCAGGACTCCGCGGTTACGGATGTCCACGTCACTGTTGCCGTAGTCAAGCGAGTGGATCTGCGATGGAACGACGCCGTAGCCGTCGTTGATCTCATTGCTGAGTCCGAGCACATCATCAAGTCCGTGTGCCAGCGTGTAGTTTGCACCCAGGGTGAGGCCCGCTTGTGTGCGACGGGTAACCGATAGTTGCAGCGAGTTGTAGCTCGAAGCTCCCGTGCTGTAGTAGCCGCCGATCTGAGTCACATTTGGCAACCCGTTGTAGTAAGGACGAAGCGTGTTGAAGGCAGTGGCAGAGTTGGTGCCCTGTGCTGCCGCCAGTGCGTTCAATGCAGTATTTGAAATAGGTGCCGGCACATTCTGGTCGTTGAAAATCGAGGCGAGGTGACGGCCCAATATGCCGGCATAGGTCGCCTGAATCACATTGGCGCCGATTTGCTTTTCCACTGTGAGGTTGAATTGCTCCAGGTAGCTGGGGCGAAAATTGACATCCAGCGTATCTGCAATCTGGCCACTCGGATTGGTAGCGCTTGATGGTGTGGGCAGCGGCGGGCCCTGCTGGAACTGGGTGATGTTGTTTGGGCAGGTTCCGTTCTGGCATAGAACCGATGAAACGAAGGGCTGGTTCTTCAGAGAGGCGTTTGATGTGTAGTTTTCCGGCACGAAGGACAATCCGAAACCACCGCGGACTACCCAGTCGGGAAGGAAGGTATACGCGAATCCGATGCGCGGAGCCACATTCGTCCAGGTAGTATGCAGCCCGGCGTAGTCGTTCACCCCGTTCTGGCCAGCGACGATGATGGTTCCAGTGGCAGGATCGAAGTTGGATAGAGCGTTGTTCACTTCGGTAAAGGGTGTGAAGACGTCGTAACGAACTCCAAGGTTGAGTGTCAGCTTGCTCGAAGCATGCCAATCGTCTTGGATGTATACGCTCGGCTCCCATGACCGGTAATGCGGGGGTATCAGGCTGTTGGATCTCTGAAGCTGCTGGAAGTTGCCCTGCAGAAGTGCGGCGAGGCCGGTAGGATCAGTCGCGCCGGTTGCCGGATTAACAATCGGATTGAAGGTCCATGAGCCGATGCCGTAATTGTTCTGCTGGTTGAATGCCTGCCGGCGGATCAGCGCGGCGCCAATCTTGATGTTATGGGCTCCGTGATTGATGGTGACGGCACCCTGGTATTGAAAGGTGTTGTCGACATCGAGGATCGGTAGGAAGTTTCCATCACCCAGGTCGGCAAGTCCGCTGACGCTTGCCGGGGAAAGACCAGAAGTGAGTGGATTGAGATTGGCATTCGGCTGCCCGAAGGCCTGATTCACCGCCTCTCCGTAGTTCAGCGGGAATGACTGATTGTCGATGCGTGTATAGCCGAAGGCCAGCTGCAGAAGAAGATTTGAAGTGAAAGTGTGAACGTAATTGATCTGCGCGCTCTGTGCATCGTCCTTGGCGTTGCCGTAATACTGGTAGATGCTGCCTCCGGGCGCAATGTTCAGGCCACCTTCGTTCACCACAGGCAACTGTCCGGAGAATGTCGACGGTACGCGGTTGTAAGTGTAGCGACCATACAGAAGATTTTTCTGGTCGATCTGTTCATCGACGCGACCATCCACAGTATCCGAGTTCAGCGTCCTCACCGGTGAACTGACAAAGGCTTGGGAGGCACCATTGGTGGTAGACGGCCCATTCGGTTGCGGGTAAAGCAACGCGTATTGCAATCCGACCGGATCGACGGGGCCATGCGCGAGTGCTGCAGGATTGGTTCGCAGCAGATTGTACTGCGCTAACGTAGGCACCTGGCTGGTGACGGGGTTTTGTCCCTGGACCAGACGTAAACCTTCGTAGTCGGCGAAGAAAAAGGTCTTGTTGCGGATAATAGGACCGCCAATCGACCCGCCAAACTGATTCTGGCGCAATTCTGGCTTGGGATTGTTCGCGCCAAACTGGAAGGGGCTAGCGTCCAGCACGTCATTGCGAAAAAACTCGTACGCCGAACCATGAAATTGATTCGAGCCCGATTTGGTGATGATGTTGATAATGCCGCCCGCAGTGCGGCCTACGTCGGCCGTGTAAGTGTTTGTCTGGACGTTGATCTCCTTGATCGCTTCGACGGAGGGCCGCACTCCGATGGTCCCGATGATACGTTCGTTGTTATCCAGGCCGTCCACTAACTCATCGTTAATGACATCGGACTGTCCATTTACCGAGATAGCCGATGTTTGCCGACGGTCGTCGGGGCGCGCGCCACTGTTCAGGCCATTCGGTGGCCCTTCATTGGCGCCAGGAGTGATTTGTGCCAGATTAATGTAGTTGCGGCCATTCAATGGAAGGTCCTGCACAGCCTTTTCTGTCACGGTTGACGTCAACACCGAACTATCGGCTTGCAATGCAGGTGCTTGTACCGTCACCTGCACTGTTTCTGAGGTTGCGCCTATTTCCAGCCTGGCGTCTTCTCTCGCGCGGTCGCTGGCTGCCAGGGTCACGGCGGGAACGACGAACGTCTTGAACCCGTCACTTTCGACCTTGACTGAGTAGGAGCCGGGATTCAGAAGCGTGAAGGTGTAGTCACCGGCAGCGGTGGTTTTGGCGGTGCGTACTTCCCCGGTGGCAAGATTTGTAAGCGTCACCTTGGCATTAGGGAGAATCGCGCCCGAATTGTCATTAACGGTGCCCGTGATGTCGGCGGTTGTGCTCTGCGCGATTGCGAGCGGTGCTGCGAACAGGCAGGCGACCAGCACGCAAACGCCAAGCCCTCTGCCCAGAAGATACACAGCAATCTGTAGCAAAGGGGAATGCCTTACGACGCATTTCGTTGTATGGATGATAATGACAGCTCTCCTCAATACATCGTGGATAAATAGTCGTGTGATCGCTGCGGCGAGCCTCAGCGGTCGTAATCGAAGACACTTTTTATGATTGGTGAATCAGGACAGATGCCTACCCAACCTGGGAAGCAAATCTCAATGAGACTTGCCCGCTCGAACTTGCTAGATGGGCACGTTTTGATAAAAGAATATTAGACGCATTCGCTGACAGCTCCTTAACCAACTAGCCATTAACTCATACTTAAACAGCAATTGCCAAAGAGCATTTTTGATCTCATGGAAACAAGCCTACTTATTAATCGTTAAAACATTTATTTACAGCAGGATAGTGTTAATGTGGGCAATCGTTTGCTGGGTTAACTATTATGCTGTTTCCACGATGGAGAATCTGATCCAAACGCCGGAACTCCGCCCAACTGGCTAGTGGTTCCTGGTCAGTGACGTCGAAACAGAGCAGCAAGGTGTTGTCTTTAGCGTACGGGATAACGGCGAAGGGATCGCTCCAGAAGCTTTACCGCGCGTGTTCGATGCGTTCTTTACGAGTCGTGCAACGATTGGGACGGGCATTGGGCTCTTCGTCGCAAAGCAGCTCGTCGAAGGGCATGGTGGTCGAATCGCAATCGAGAGCACCAAAGACGTAAGGACACATGGAACGAATGTTCATGTTTTTCTGCCGAGTGTGACCCCCACGTAGGCACATGTAGTCATTGGATCAGAACGATTTCAGCGGACCGCCTTGCGGCGGGGGAGCCGTAGACTTCCGAGAAATGAGATGAAATCCGAGAAGTGTCGTTTTGTACGGCCTTGGCGTTTTGTCCTTAATTCTGTCCAGCAAAATCCTCGCAGCGGTCGCTCCCATCTCGAGTGCAGGCTGCTCGATCACCGTCAGGGCCGGCTGAACATGTTCGCTCCAATCACAATCGTCGAACCCAACCACGGACAATTGCTCCGGACACGCAATGTTGCGATCGCGCAATGCCGCTAAAAATCCGAGAGTCATCTGGTTGTTGCAAATGACAACAGCCGTAGGTAGTCGCTTGCCTGTCAACAAGCGTAAGCCGATCTCGTATGCGGACTGCTTTGTGTTGCTTCCTGCGCAGATGAGACTGGGATCAACCGTGATTCGTTGCGTCTTCAGCGCGCGACGGTAGCCCTTCAGACGGTCCGCAGCGCTGAGCAGGTTAAGAGGTTCCGTAATGATGGCGATCCGGCTATGTCCCATGCCGATGAGATGATCGGTCGCCTCGAAGCTTGCCCGCTCATTTTCGATCATGACACTGTCGACTGGAGGCCGAAGCGGGCTGCGATCCAAGTAAACCAGGGGACGATCTCGAACAAGACTTGGAATGCTCTCAATCTGCGCACTTGTGGCCAAACACGGGACAAGCAGAATGCCATCGGTCATCATTCTGCAAAAGGTCTGAATATAATCTCGCTGACGCTTCCAGTTTTCTCGTGAATCGGCAACGATAAACTGATAATCCTCCGACTTCAGAAAATCCTCGACACCCCGTGACAGATAGGAATAAAAGGAATTTACCAAATCGGGAACGATCAAGCCAATGATCCGCGTTTCGCGCTTCCGAAGGCTTCTCGCTAGATAATTCGGTTGATAGTCGACCTCACGAAGATGTTTCTCAATCCGCTCTCGCATTTTCGGGCTCACATATCCGTGCCCGTTGATAACCGCTGAAACCGTTGAAACAGATACTCCAAGATACTTTGCGATACTTGAAATACCTGCAGTCGCTGGGGTCCCTTTCACCGGATGCGTGCCTCGTTCGCTCGAATTCCTTCCATCCCTATCTGCCATCCAGACCAGCGACCATTGTATTTGCTCCCATTCGGACAAGACCGCACCATAATCCAATCCCAACCACCGCGATTAAGAGCTACAGAGATCATCGGCATGGTCCACGCCTATTCCATCAATCACCTTTTGCTGGTTCTATTGCTTTTGCGCGGCAAACTCTCCCGTCGAATCCGAAGGATCTACCGCGATCGAACCTTTCATGGATGTCGCCGGGTCTAGTAGAGTTCCCGTGTAGGTGAGGGTGTAAAGCGTGCCCTCATACTCTATCTTGTATGTCCATGTGACCTGTTTGTCTTTTACCTCGCCCTTGATATCCGGCGTTTGACCGGCGGTTTTTTCGCCACCTACTTTGCAGTTGCCAGAGATCGCTGTGTCGGTCTGTTTTAAGGTGCAAGTCGCATTAACCGGCGTATCGGCGACCGTGCCGTCCACCTTCCAGACTCCCGAAACATCATCGGCCAATGCCGGAAGGCAAATGACCACGAACAAACAAATAATAACTTTCCTCATAGGTTTCCTCCACTTCCTCTAACAACTGCTTGCGCCGGCAACGGCTGTGGGCGCCCACAATATATACAACAAAATGCCTCCCCCGCCCTTCTCAGCATACTCAAAACCTAAGGAACCTCTGATTGAGTCAGCGCAAAATCGTTCAGGGGGCTAAAAAGCTACGCGATTTTCGGCTACTTGTGGCGCGACTGAAGTCGTGCCCTGATACAAACCGGACTTAATCAGAGGTTCCTTAGATCGCGCTCAAGTCGATACATCCGGCGTCATGCGAGCCCATGTTCATCTGTCGTGAAGACTATCGAGCCTGTATTTTGGAATACCTCGGATGTCTCTTAGATAAGCTCTCATTTGTGATAGCCGTTGGCGCGAAGAAATGCCATGAGTTCTACCGGGTTATTGGTCTGAATGCCAACGGCCCCCTGCTCCACAGCGTCCCGCCACTCCTGCTCCGTCTGCCGATCCACGAAGATGCCCACGTTGGCTGCTTTCGCTGCCGCGATTGTAGGAGCGTTGAAGTCTCGCTCGTCCGCGCCAAGCAGTTGCGGATGCAAAAGGGCCACTAACGTCTGCACGTTCCTGGGGTTAAATGCCTCCGGCATGATCACCCACTTCGGCCGCAGGTCGTGGATTTGTTTCAGAAAGTCAGGATGTTCCGACCAGAACATCACGTGGTCTCCCATGTCATGCCGTTCGATGGCAGCTATCAAATCTTTGGGAGCAGCGTCTTTCGTATCGACATAGATGCCGATCTTCCCCTTGCAAAACTCCAGCACTTCGTCGAACGTAGGAACTCGGAGATTTGGGAACTGACCGGGGAATCGGACGCCAAGATCAAGCTTCTTGATCTCGGCAAGAGTCATATCCTTCACCTCGCCCTTGCCGTCGGTCATTCGGTCGACCGTAGGGTCGTGCATTATGACCAACTGGCCGTCCGATGTTGTGCGCACATCCAGTTCGACAAAGTCCATGCCTGCATCGATCGCCCCCTGTATCGCCGGCAATGAGTTTTCAGGATGGTGAGCGTGTTCGCCGCGATGCGCGCTTGTCAGTACAGTTCTGGCTGGGGCAGTTGCCGTTGGGCTTTGCCCAAGGCTCAACGGAGCGACCGCTAGACAAACCAATAAAATATTAAGAGGTGCCTTCATAACCTTCATCCTTTTTCAGTAGTAGCAAATAAGTAGTCTTTGAGTTCCAACGATCGTTGCCCGGCGCTGAATTGCCCTGGATATTGGGTGTTGGTAGAGAGTGGCTGCCGGAGGGCAGTTTGGTGCCCTCCGAAGCCTGTTGAGCTGAAGCCAGGTCAAATAAGGAATACGGCTGAAGCCATGATGCGAAACGCGTCACGGACTGTGGCGCGCATCAGAACAGCCACTTGAGCCCGAACTGAAACTCACGCTGGTTGTCGGGCAAAGTTGCGGTGATGGATGAGCCACCTGGTATGTCCGGAGTGCTTCCCGGAAGAGCAAACTGAGGGTGGTTTGCCAAGTTGTAGACTTCGGCACGGAATTGTATCTTGTTCGTTTCCGTAATATCGAAGGATTTCAAAAGGGCAACGTTGAAGTTGACCTGATCCGGCCCAACGAGTGGTCCATTGCCGCTATTGCCGAACTGGTGGGAGAAAGTCTGTCCAGGAGCAAGCGGCGGCGTCGTGAAGGCCGCTTGGTTGTACCAGCAAGTGAGCGATTGATGTCCGGCGGGGCAGCCCAGCGCCGATTGCCCTGCGGGGTTGAAGGAAAAATTATAGGGATTGGCAATCTTATCCGGCCACGCGCAGTAGGTTCCGGTATTTGTAGGGTCAGCTGAGAGGCACGGAGTGAAGTGCTCTCCAGTGCGCACCGTGGTAATTCCGCTCAGATCCCAGCCGCCCGCAATTATATTGGCCGCGCGGCCCATGTCGGCGCCGAATTTACGATTCCTCCCGAAGGGGAGCTGATACAGGTAGCTGGCGACAAAGACTTGCCTGAAGTCCGGATCCACATTGCCTCTGTCTTGCTGGAGGTTATAGGGGTTTTGTATTACGCCGCCCGGGTCTCCCACCGCTGATCCGATATCGTGCGAGTAGGTATAGGCGAAGAGAAGGTTGTATCCCTGCGAGAAGCGCTTCTCCAGTTTTGTCTGCAGTGCGTTGTAGTTCACCGTGAATATCGGGTAGTCGATGGGATAGATTGTATTCAGCCCCGGCAGGGTCGAGAAGTAGGGGCGACCGTAATTAGGCGCGGGACCGAAGTTGGAGTCGGCCGGCTGGGCCGGCTGATCGAGGTTAAAGGCTTCGCTGGCCCACATACCAACCCCATCCGTCCCGACATAGGCGACGGTGAGCAGCCAGTTGGCGGCGAACTCCTGCTGCACGCTGACGTTCCATTCTGTCACACGGGGCATCTTGCGCTCCGGACCGGTGGTCTTCACTTCTCCGGTTGGCGCGGTGGGGTCGATCGCGGGAAGCTGAGTGGGGAAACCGCTCGACAGCAGGTTTTGCGAGTTGGGAATGTTGGCTGGGTTAAAGGTGTTGCTGTAGAACTGAAGGATCGGCGGGTTTTCGCCGAGATCGTTGAAGACGTTGCCTTCCGGCGCATAGAAGATACCGAACGCGCCATGGATCGCAGTGCGGCTTTGTCTGAAGGGCGACCAGGCGAAGCCGATGCGCGGACCCCAATCTTTCTTGTCGTAGGCCACTCCCGCATTGGGCACTGCATTGGGTCCAAAATTATTTACCACAATTCCCTTGGCCAGATCGAAGTTGCCTACGTTACCGCCGACCGGCGAGTTCAGATCGTAGCGCAGGCCCAGGTTCAAGGTCAGATTATTACGGATGCGCCAGTCGTCCTGTACAAAGAAATCGAACTCCTTGCTGCTGGTGTTATCCATTTGGCTCAGGCCGTCCTGCAGATTCTCGAGGGGCAAGCCGAGCAATATGTCGGCGATGGAGTTGCCGCCAGTACCGGTGGTGAGGTTCGAAGTGTATAGGCCAGTGAAAGCGAAGAGTCCGAAGGGAGCCTGAGCCTGATAGAATTCGCGGTGCAAATGCCGCATGTCTCCTCCGAAGGCCATGGAATGCTTGCCATGGACCCAGCTAAGCTGATCGGAGAGCTCGTACATATTGTCTGTCGCAATCTCGGGAACATCCTGCGAACTGCCGAAGATGGTGTACCCAGATAGCTCCACCAGCGACAGTCCCGAAGACGGGCCTCCGCGATCTGCATTGGGAATGCCGATCGCGCTAGACTTGAGCCCCGTGTCGATATGCTCGGCGTTGTCGGTCCAGCGTATAAACGCGACCCGAAGATTGTTGAGCAGGTTGGAGCTCATTGTGCGTGTCCAGCCCACAGCATAGTTCTGACCACGCGTGGGGATGGTACTGCCATAGCCCGAACAGCATCCGCCGGCAGGGCCCAACGGCGCAGGCTTGAGAACTCGCGCATACTGCATGGCGCCGTGAGCGAAGAGCTGATCTCGATCCGTGAGGTGATGATCGAGTCGAACGTCGAATTGATCGACATTGTTGGTTGCGCGCGGCTCGTAGAGGTAGTTGTTGACCAGGCCGGGCAGATTGGGCAGCGGCAGCACGTTCACCAGATTCTGGCCAACCTGATTGATTCTGTTAGATGGAATCACATACGGGTTGGCGGGGTTGAGAAGCTGCCGCGCAGAGGTAGTGGGATTGGTGGTGTAGGGGTCATACAGCGTGGCCTGCAATGCAGAAAAATCTCCCATGTGCTCGGCAGCCGTCGGCACCGTGCTGATGAAGGTCTCTCCCTCATTCTCGCGCTGCCCCTGATAGTCAGCAAAGAAAAAGGTGCGGTCTTTACGGATGGGGCCCCCCAAGGAGCCTCCATATTGGTTCATGTGGAAGGGTGGCCTGCCGGTAGCGAAGTAGTTCTCCGCATCAAAGACGGTATTGCGAAGGAATTCAAAGGCGCTCCCGTGGAAGCTGTTGGAACCTGAACGCAACGCAACGTTCACGGCCGCGCCCCCACGCCCGAACTGCGCCTTCATCGAGTTTTCCTCAACGCTAAACTCCTGAATCGCGTCAGGGGATGGCTGGATGACCAGCGTGCCCTGGCCCCATTCGTTGTTGTCCACGCCATCCAGCAAAAAGTTGTTATCGAAAGACTGGAGGCCGTTGACGGCAATCGCGATGCCTGGCCGTGCGTTGTCAGTGGTTCCACGATTTGCGCCGGTACCGGCAGCACCCAGGTTCGCACCTGGACCGAGGTAGGCGAGCTGAATGAAGTTTCTTCCATTCAAAGGCAGCTCGGTAATTCTCTGTGCCTCCTCAATCGTCCCCAGCGAGGAAGTCTCGGTCGCGATCAAAGGAGGCTCAGTTGAGACCTGAACCGTCTCGGCCGGAGAACCGACCTGCAATACCAGATTTACGCTAACGACTTGGTTAACCCCCACAACGACATCGGCTTGAACCGTCTTGCGGAATCCAGCCCGCTCGGCGGTTACGCTGTACGAACCGGGATTGAGCGAGCGGGCGGCATAGCCACCGTCGCTGCCTGTGGTGAGATCTATCGTCACAGCCGTTGCCGTATTGGTGATCAATACCTGTGCTGCGGAAATGACCGCCCCGCTAGGATCGGTGACAACTCCTGTGATGCTGCCTCGATCCAACTGGGCGTAAGCAACGGCAGCCAGGAAGAACACAGCCACCAGATTCAGAAATCCTGCGCATCGTTTTGCACTGAGATACAAAAAAGCCTCCCCTAGAACAGATTTGAGGATAAGAAGGTAGCCATGTCGAAACGTTTCGATATGGCTACAAAGCCATCAGCATCTGAGGAACTTCGGAGAGTCCTATCCGTTCTCCCGCTAACCAGAATTAGCGGCGAATCGCGAATTCAACATAAAGCGCTTGTGAATAATTGATAAAAACAACGCCGACACCGCCATGGTGCATTAACCCTACTAAGAAGGCAGCTAAAGAGTATCCGTCTTAGAGAGACTCGCTAAGCCAGGCTGCAAGCAATAAGATGACATTTGTTTGACAATACAGTGACAAATAACATTGTCTCCCATGCTTATTGCCTTCCCGGCCAACTTCCTCAAGAGAGACCATCTTCAAGCAGATTTACGATAGACAACGGGTAACGCACTTAGCAGTTTTTTACTCTCGTCATTATCATTTCGTCGTGCCAGCAAGACCTTAGCTGTAACGACTTCTATCTTCCACCTTGCGGTGGTCAGCAGTTAATCGACTAACGATCAAACGGCTTGCTCGCTCTAGGGCCAGGGCAAGAGTTCCCGCCAACGCGCAAACAGCACCTGTTTGCACCCTGGGCTACGATGCGCGTGGCTCCTTGATGGGAGCCGTATGACGCGTGAGTGTCACGTACGGTTCTGCGAGCGCCTCGGGGTGAGACTCCCCGGGGCGACTCTCCCGACCGAAACTCGGAAAAACTCCATACTTCACGTCTCAATGGGCGCTAAGCCCTGTTGGCATCAAGTCAGACTTCATTGCTTTCGGCTGCGCCTTAGGAAACTTACATGTCCGTTCAATAGCTTGGCTCGCGGGCTGATACAGCTGAACCGGATTGCCGTTTAACGGTCATTCGAGCAATCCGTACGCGGAATTAGACGATTTGCCGTTGCGACTGTCGCTTGTGACAGGTGATTGATACCGCCTTATGCCATAGCCTAATGCTGGCCGCGCGGTGTGTCTGGCGAGGAATTGGTCGCCGATTCGCCGAGCCGTGCATATTCTATCCTCGCGAAACAGAGGATCGGGCTCGACGAAAGGAGACAATAGTGAAGCTAATCGGGAAATCCCTCCTGCTTCTGCTCCCGTTCGGAGCCATGATGGTTGCGATAACAGTGCAGTTTGAGGCGTGCGGGCACAGCAAGCAAGTGCCGCCGGACAAAATGACGTTACGGCCATCGACATTCTGCTTGACCCGGACGCAACGATGATGCAACACGCCAAGGCCGCCAATGCCCAACTCCTACAGCATTACCCCAAGGGTTTCACGTTGGGCGGCGTCCATGCACCGCACATCACCATGCTGCAGCGATTCGTCAAAACAGCGGACCTCCCCAAAGTGTACGCAACCGCCGACAGAGTGATTGCCAAGGCCGATGCACGGCGGCCACACCGTTCGACAACTTCACTTTCTCGCCCGTCGGAGCTTCCATCTATCATCTTGGGAACTACGGTACCGCGATGACAAAATTGCATTCCATCCCGTTGAAGCACTGACAAAAACGATCTACAGATCACCCATCAGGTGACGATGGGCAGCGATCCACGTAGGGAGGTTCGGATGAAGATACGCTCTCAGTTGGAAGTATCCAGACGTCAACTGCTGCAGATGGGACTGGCGACAACGGCAGCGACGTTGGTTTCGACTGGTGTCGAGAGTTTATTCCCATCCGAATCACTCGCACAGGGTCAGGATCCGCTGCCCTCGTGGAACGACGGCGCGGCCAAGCAGGCCATTTTGAACTTCGTTCGCGTTACGACGAGTTCTTCGAGTGGGCATTTCGTCCCCCCAGCGGAGAGGGTTGCCTGCTTCGATCAGGACGGTACGACATGGGTAGAGCAGCCCATCTATAGCCAGGTGGTCTACTGCCTGAATCGCGTGCCCGACCTGGTCAAGGCAAAGCCGGAATTGGCCAACGAGGAACCGTACAAGACAGTGATGTCGGGCGACCGGGCGGCGATAGCTATGCTGCCAACTCCGGACCTCTATAAAATCCTCGAGGCGACGCTCACGGGTATGACCGTTGATACCTTTCACGACCAGGTGCAGCAGTGGATCACAGCAGCGCGAGATCCGCGCTGGAAGAGGCTATACACGGAATTGGCCTACCAGCCAATGCTTGAAGTGATGGCGTATTTGCGCGCCAACGGATTCAGAACCTACTTCGTCACCGGTGGTGGCCAGGATTTTGTGCGTGCGTATTGCGATAAGGTCTACGGTGTGCCACTGGAACAGGTAGTGGGAAGTATGGGCGGCACTACGTTCGGCTACGACGCGATGGGGAATCCAATTCTGACCAAGGATCCCAAGCTGCTTCTGAACAATGACAATGCGGGCAAGCCGGAAGGGATCCACTTGATGATCGGGAGGATTCCGCATGCTGCGTTTGGCAATTCGATTGGGGACCGGGAGATGCTTGAGTACACAAAGTTCGGAAACGGGGAACGGCTGGCGATGCTGGTGCTGCACGACGACAAGGATCGCGAGTATGCTTACGGTCCCGCCCTAGGGTTACCAGATAGCAAGGTAGGAACATTTACGCAGGCACTGTACGACGAAGCGAAAGCGAAGGGATGGCCGGTGATCAGCATGAAGAGAGACTGGAAGCGGATTTTCGCATTTGAGACGTAAGCATTCTCAGTTGCCGCCCAATCGCCGAGTCGCTCCTTGACCAATGCAGACAGAGAAACCTCGAACTGTCCGAGTTCCGGGTGAGTGACCGCCCACACGGAAGTTACTAGTTGTTTAAAACTCGGAATTAGCTCACTCCGTCTGGAGAAATCAGTACCGGAAAATCTTAGTCGTCAGTTAAAAAGTACAGTGGAGAGATGAAGATCAGTCAGGCCACCGCGCTCATTCGTACACCTCTTATTGAGTGGGTGAGAGTGCAAGACTGGTGCGATCTTGGATGCGGCACTGGAACGTTCACAACCGCGCTTGCAGAGTTGCTGGCTGCCGGCAGCACGATTCATGCCGTCGATCTGGACCAGAAAGCGTTGGAGGAAGTTCCGGACTGCTATCACGGAGTCCAAATTCGTAAGATTCTGGGGGATTTGCGGAGCCCCAGCCTCCGCCTTCCTTCGGTCGATGGAATCCTCATGGCGAACTCCCTGCACTTCATTCGGGAGCAACACCTGTTCCTGAAAAGGCTTTTGTCTTTGACGGATCGCTTCCTGATTGTGGAATACGAGCGGTCCAGGCCGAATCCGTGGGGACCATATCCGGTTGGCTTCGCGAAACTCTGCGAACTCTTCGGCGAGGTGGGAGTGGAGCGGGTGGAGAAACTGGCGACAAGTCGATCGCGATTTGGTGGCACCATGTACTCGGCCGCTGCCGAACGGTCCAGAGCCTGAAGGCGCATAAATTTCTTAGGCCGGGTTTCCTGCTGCGCCGTTCATGAAGTGGGGTAACCGCACTGGATCAACCTACTTTTGTCGGTTGAACGATGGATGGAGAGAGGCTGCGTTCATGGCTACCCTTTCGTCAGCAAGTAACCCGCAGCCCCACTATCCCCGATTTGTTGCCCATTTCTGCAGGCTTACTGCCTTCCTGGATACTAGGGCACTGATTGGAATGACCGTTCTCAATCGCTCTGTTACTCGGGGCGAATGTTGACGGATAGATCTTCGGATTTGATGGACATGGCCTTTGCAATTCTCTTGAAGTCGTCCGCAGTGATCCGGAAAGCTCCTCTGCGAAACGCTAAGCCCCAACTCTCGTTCCCTTGGGTAAATGTCAGTTCTTGCAGTAGCGGCCGGACGGGCGCTTGTCTACTCTTGAAAAACTTCGTCCGACGGCGATATGGACGAAAGCCCGCAGACTGCTCAGCTTCGTAGGGAAATTCGTCAAGGATGCGTCCGGCAGCGGTGAAAGCCTGCAGGACAGGTCCGCTTCCCATCAATTCGCGTGGCGAGTAGAAGACGATGAGGTCGCCGGCCTTCAATCGGCGCACCAAAGCCTCCTTACCGTGGCCCAGTTGGCAGAAGCCGCCTTGAACCGCACCGAGCACATGGTCGTGGCTTGCGACCCCAACCCAATGGCTTTTGTGTGTCACCTTTGCGAGTGCCAATTCGAACCTCCATCAAGGCTGAAGAACTTATTACTCGCCTTCGCCAAGCATCACGGCGCGGAGATCGTAGTCGACAGGATCAAACCCGGTCGCCAACGCCGTGGCTGCCTTCATGTGCGCCTGAATGCCGGGCAGCTTGCTCATGGCCGCATAGTCTTCCTTTGATCGCCACTGCGCGTAATTGACGACCTTGCGTCGGTCGCGACTGACGTGGAGGTTCGCGGAGATGAAGCCGGGTTGATCTCGAAAAATCTCTTCCGTAGTCTTCTGCAGGTTCTCCACCAAGCGGTCCGCGTTTTCAGGTTCGATGGAGAAGGTGTTGATGAATGTTAGATATCCGCTGCTTGCGTCCAACGTTGCCGTTGCCTGCTTTGGCTTTTCTGTGTGGACGGTAATTGCGTATCCATCCGGGTCACGGAAGGCGAATAATCTCCCAAACGGTCCTTCGGCAGGAGGGAGAAGGATGGGTACGCCTTTCTCCACCAGTTGCGCGTGGAGCGCATCGGCATCCGTTGCGGCGATCCAAAGAGACATGCCCCATCCCAGCTTGCTCGTTGCATCGAGGTCAACCATCGGTGTCCGGATCGCAAACGGGACAGGTTTGGTGTTGAAGACAACCGCGCCCGGTGGATTGTGCGGGGATGCAGTGAGACCGATTTGCTCTACGTAGAAGGTTTTGGAAGCCTCAAGGTCGCGTACCTGAAGCGCAATAAAGCTTGGCCCGATCAATTTTGGCGTAGTCCTGTGCTTGCTGGACGTTGTCATGGTCCTTATAATATATAAGGATCCTTATATGTCAAGCGTGGAAGGCACATCGACGAACATGGCACCAGGACATCCGATGGCGGATCGGCTAGGATACGTGCTCAAGCGGGCACAACACGCACTCCGGACGAGCATGGATGACCGGCTCAGCCATCTAGGTGTGACCACGGCACAGTTCAACGTTTTATCAGTAGTTCAGCAGCAACCGGGCATTTCAAATGCCTCCCTTGCACGTGGGGCCTTTGTCACAGCACAGAGCATGCTGGGGATCGTGGCCAACCTGGAAAAGATGAGGCTCTTGCATCGAACTCCTCACCAGACACACGGACGCATCATGCAGAGTGAGTTGACGCAAAAAGGCACTGAGGTGCTGGCGAGCGCACGCGAAGTAATCGATGATGTGGAGAAGAGCATGACAGTCGGTTTTACTGCTGAGGAGATCGGTACACTACGGTCCATGCTTCAACGGTGTGCCCAGAATATGCCTTCCGCATAGAGCCGACTGCTCAAATGAGCTGATCGAGATGGTGCCCGCACGGTGAATAGCCCTCATATGTCGGCATCGCGGCAGGAAACAAGGGGTGGGGAGGCATCCTCCGCTAAACATGTCCGCTGGGCGTTTGCCGGACCGAACCAGACAGTGTTTGCCTCTATATAACTGACGAGTGGGCGACCAACCGGACAACTCAACGCAAGCGCGTTTCGAATATGCGGTTCTGAGCTTCCACGCACTATCATCGGGGAAAAGGCCTTGCGCGGTAACCGCCGTGTTAGGTTTGGTACATTTTCTTTGACCCTTATGAGCTCAACCGTCGTCCGCCGATCTAACCCTTCCCTGCGTGCGGCCCTTCGGCTCGCCCTCCTCTTCGCCGCCATCAAGCTCCTCCTGCAGTTCACCCTGACACTCTGGACCCAACACATCGGCTACAGCTACTTCCGCGACGAGTTCTACTACATCGCCTGCGGCCATCATCTCGCATGGGGCTTCGTCGATCACGGCCCCATCGTCGCCCTGCAAGCACGCCTCGGCGAGCTCCTCTTCGGCGACTCTCTATTCGCCATCCGCATTCTCTCCGCACTCGCCGGAGCCGCCACCGTTTTCCTCACCGGCCTGCTCGCCTGGGCCCTCGGCGGCCTCCGCCCCGCACAGGCGCTAGCGATGCTCGGCGTCCTCGTTGTTCCTGTCTACATTGCCCTCGACGGCTTTCTCTCCATGAACTCCTTCGAGCCCGTCTTCTGGATGCTCTGCGCGCTCGCGCTAATTCGTCTCATCGACGGCGCTCCACAGCCATTCTGGTGGACCATCTTCAGCCTCTCCGCCGGCATCGGCCTGCTCAACAAACCCTCGATCCTCTTCTTTCTCATCGCCGCCGGCATCGGCCTGCTCCTAACGCAGCAACGCCGCATCCTCTTCACTCGCTGGGCCGCAGTCGGAATCGCATTAATCATCGTCATCGCCCTGCCCTACGGTTTCTGGCAGATTCACAACCACTGGCCCACTCTCGAGTTCTTCCACAACGGCAAGGTCGGAAACAAGAACGTCATCCTCGGCCCTATGGGCTTCTTCCTCGCCCAACTCTTGCAGATGCACCCCACCAACGCTCTGCTCTGGATCACCGGCGTCATCTCTCTTCTGCGCGCACGCTCTATCCCCCACGGCCGCTGGATCGGCTTGACCTTCCTCATCTTCTACATGCTCATGTTCGTCCTGCACGCCAAGGACTACTATCTCGCCCCCATCTATCCAGTGCTCTTCGCCGCCGGGGCCATCGCCTGGGAGCGCCGCGTCCCTGTAAAGCCCCTCGTCGCCGCAAACCGCGTCTTCGCCTTCCCCATCTTTGAATGCGCGCTCATCCTCACCGGCCTTCTCGTCCTGCCGATGTCCTCTCCCATACTTCGCCCCGCTGCCTGGGTCCGTTACACCACGGCGCTGCACCTGAAGAGCAGCAAAACCGAAACCGCCGCCAGCGGTGAGCTCCCGCAGTTCTACGCCGACCGCTTCGGCTGGCAGCAACAGGTGGCAATCGTCGCTCGCGCCTTTAACTCCCTTTCACCTGCAGACCAGCGCCGCGTCTGCATCTTCGGCGGCAACTACGGCGAGGCCGGCGCCATCGACTTCTTCAACCGCCGCGATCAGCTCCACCTTCCACCTGCCCTCAGCACACACAACAACTACTGGCTCTGGGGCATGCATGGCTGCGATCCCGACCTTGTTATCGCTGTCATTGATGACTCTCCGGACGATGTCTCGAAGAAATACGAATCCGTCACCGTCGTCGGCGTGCGCGATACGCCCTACGCCATGCCTTTCGAGCGCGGCAACATCTACCTGCTTCGCGGCAGACGCCCCTCCACGCCGCTCAACTGGGCCGACGAGCGCCATTACTACTGAGCGATACCCAGCTCTTCGCCCGCGAATCCAGGTCGTTATGCGTCGCGTTTGAACTCATCCTGTGCGTTTGTACGCACAGGATTGAGTTCAACACCTTGGCTCCGCACATCACAGAAACAGTGATATTCATGGATTGGTCCCCACAAAGTCGGCTTCTCACCTTGGCACTCCATCGTGGCCGGGCGGTTAACCGG
>CAVQEO010000041.1:0-6939 GCA_963711525.1 uncultured Acidobacteriaceae bacterium
CTCGCACGTCGACGCTGGTGACGGCGATTCTGGGATGTCTGGCGCTGCTGCTGGCGAGCATCGGCGTGTATGGCGTGATGGCGTACACGGTGAGCCGGCGCGTGCGCGAATTCGGCATTCGCATCGCGCTGGGGTCGGGTCGGGCAGGGATTGTGCGGTTGCTGTTCAGCGGGGTTTTGCGGCTGGCGGTGGTGGGGATCGTGCTGGGCGCAGGGCTGGCGTATGCGGCGCGGCTGTGGGTGAACTCTCTGATGGGTGCGGGCGGCAGCAGTCCCGCGGCCGTGCTTCTGGGCGCGCTGCTGATGAGCGCGGTGGCGGCGCTGGCGACGCTGATTCCGGCGCGGCGCGCGGTGCGCGTAGAGCCGATGGAGGCGTTAAGGAGCGAGTGAAGAACAGGGTTAGAGACCGGCGCGAAGCAGGGGCGTTGGAAGATGATCCTGCAAGCATTGCGCAGAAAACCGACACATGGATATGCGCTCGCGCAGCACATCAAGCAAGCTTCAGATGATTTACTGCAAATCGAGGAAGACTCTAAACCCAGCTTTGCAGCGGATGCTGAAGGCCGGGTGGCTCGAATCAGAGATGGGCCTCTCGGCCAAGAATCGGCCCGTGCGAATCTTCAGGGTGATAGAGGCCGGAGCTAAACATCTGGAAGCGGAAATATCGAGCTTCGAGAGGATGTTCGCTGGGATCACCCGTGTTCTTGCGGTTGTTCAATCTTAGGAGTTTCTCATGAGGTGGCTCCAACAACTGTTTACTCGCGGTCGTCGCTATGCAGAACTCTCAGACTCGATACGGGAGCACCTTGAAGAAAGGATCGCCGACCTGATGGAAGACGGCGTGACGCGGGAGCAGGCGCAAAGAACCGCACGGCGCGAGTTCGGTAGTAACGCTGATTGAAGAGCGTAGCCGCGAAGTCTGGCAGTGGCCGACCATCGAAAGCATTTTGGCAGACCTGAATTATGCCGTGCGACAGTTGCTCAATCATCCCGCTTTTGCTATTACCGCTGTTCTGACTCTGACGATTGGGATAGGTGCTACAACCGGCATTTTTAGTGTTGTGATGAATGCCATTTTATTACGTTCGTTGCCTTTGCCTAACCCGCAGCAGCTTTTCTACCTCCGGGTGCTCGGCGGACAACCCCACGGAGCCGTCAACACCGGATATGCGAGCGAAACCTCTTTCTCTGAATCAGTCTTTGAAGAGTTGAGAAAAACCCGCACTATCTTTTCTGACGTAATGGCCTTTGCACCGATCAGCGGATTTGACGTTGCAGGCACTTGCCAAAGCTCGGAGATCCTCTAGGTATTGGCATTAGGTATTGGCATGAAAGACCAAATTATTGAGAAGCTGAATCGCGAATTCAACAGACAGATCGTGAGCGCTTCACGAACCACAGGTTAAGTACAGCGCGACAATTGGACTCTTTTGGTCAATCGTGACGGAGAGCCTCCGCTGGATCGACTCTTGACGCTCGGTAAGCAGGTACCCAACCAGCTAACAACGCCATCATCAGCAGCAACACCACGGATCCGCCAAGCGTGATTGGGTCCTTCTGGGTAAGGCCATAGAGCATCGACTTCACCAGGCGAATCGATGCAAGGGTGACCAAGAGGCCGATGACGACTCCGGAGAAGGCGAGCAAGCCAGTCTCGCGGAGGACAATTGCCTGGATCTGCTCGCGCGCGGCTCCGAGCGCTAGCCGGATACCAATCTCGTTGGTTCGCATCGAGACCGTATAGGCCATAATGCCGTAAATGCCAACGCATGCCAGCGCCAACGCAAGCAGTCCAAAGCCCGCGGTCAGTGACGCGAACATGCGCTCCTGCTGCATGCTGGCGTCTATCTGCTGCTGCTGCGTCCGAATATTACTGAGCGGGAGATCAGGGTCGATCTGTTGAGCGGCGCGACGGAGCGACGGAATCAGACCGTCAGGCCTCAATCGGGAACGCACGATGAAGGTGACGCCGCCCACTGTGGGAAATTGGCGATCCAGAGCGAAATAAACAGGAGGTGTGGGTTCCCTCATGTTGAAGTACCGCGTGTCCGCGCAAACGCCGACGATCTCGATCCAGCGGGCTGCGTCAGGACCCACGAGGCTCCTCCGGAAGCGTTTGCCGATGGGGTTGGTGTTGGGAAAGAACTTGCGCACCAGCGTCCGGTTGACGATCGCGACCGGTGCAGAGGTTTCAGTGTCCTGTGCGGTGAAACCGCGGCCGGCCAGTACCGGGATTGATAGGACCCGAAAGAAATCCGGACCTACGGTCGAAACCATTGCCTGTTCACTTCCGTCGCCGGTCTTTTTCGCCGGATCTAGTTTTTTCTTTTGCGGCGCGCCCTCTATCTCAAACATGGAGTTCCACTGAAAGGCTGTAACCAGGGGAATATTGATCATTGTCTCGAACTCGGCCCCGGGCACGACGGCAAAGGCCTCTTCCAGACGGCGGTGCAAACCAGCAGTTTTATCGACGGGATATCGTGTTCGTGGAACGTTGATGTCGAAGAGCAACAGGTTCTTTGCCGGAAAACCAGGGTCGACAGAGTTGAGGTTGACCAGCGTTCGGAGAAAGAAAACCGCGGCCATGACCAGCAGGGTTGAGAGCGCGACCTGGAAGGCGACGATCATCTTGCCCGACCAGGCTTTTCGTTTCCGGGTAGCGGTGCGCGCTCCTTCTTTCAGGGCGGTGCTGATCTCGGAGTGCGTCAAGCGCCAGGCGGGCACGAGACCAAAGAAGATCCCTGTCAGCAGAGTCACGGCCGAGGTGAACCCGAAGACGCGCCAGTCGAACCGCACCGGCATCTCGCCCCCGTCCCAGCCCGTGCGCAAGAGCCAGGGGATGAGATTTCGGCTGGTGTAGCCCAACACAAGACCTGCCGCGCCGCCCATCGCCGAGAGTAAAAGGCTCTCGGTCAGTACCTGCCGGAGGATGCGTCCACGACCGGCGCCGAGCGCCATGCGCGCGCTCATTTCGCGCTGGCGAGAGGAAGCCCGCGCAAGCATAAGATTCGCGATGTTCGCACAAGCCAGCAGCAGCACCAGCCCTCCCAGCCCGAGCAGCACATACAAGGGCTTCAGAAGAAGGCGCAACCCCGAGGTGACACCGCGGCTTCCGTCCTCAAGCGAAAGTCTGGGAACAGTTTCGCCCTTCTCCACCGTGCCTGTGCCGCGAAACGCCGCATTGAATGACACATTGAGCGCAGCCTCCGCCTGGGCCTTGGAGACCCCGGGCTTCACGCGGGCCATCAATTCAAGCCAGAACTGATTCGGGTCGATGAGCGGGCCATCATTGCCAGGAATCGGAACAATCGCCGGCAGCATGGAAAGCGGAAGAAAGATCTGAGGAGACGTAGTTTCCACCCCATCTGGGCCGGTAAAGCCCGGAGGGTTCACGCCAACGATCGTCACTGGAATTGTGCTCACGCTCACCGTCTTGCCCAGTACGTTCGGCGCCCCACCAAAGTCACGGTGCCAGAAACCGTCACTGATCACAGCAACCGCGGCCGTGCCCGAAACTCCATCGTCAGCCGGCTCCAGGGGTCTGCCCAACTGCGGCTTAACCTGCATCTGTGTGTAAAAGTTGCCCGAGACAAGCTCCACTTTGCCCAACTCCGGTGTGCCGGTGGCGGCGATCGCAATATTCGGGAGTTCCTTGAATGCGAAGATATCTTCTAAAGAATGATTCTGCCGTCGCAGCAGCTGGTAGGAGGGGTTCGGGAAGACTCCGATTTGGAATTTGCCATCTTCACGATAGGCGTCATTGCTCCACATCTCTCGAACCGCCATATGGTCGTCGCCGGTCAATCGGAGCATGCGCAGCTGCTCGGCATGGGGCACACCGAGCCGGCCGAAGAGAATCTCGTTGCCGTAGGAAAAGATGGTCGTGTTGGCACCGATTGCCAGCGCCAACGATGCGACCGCGATGGCCGTGAAGCCGGGGCTCTTGCGCAGGATACGAGCGCCGTAGAGCAGGTCGGCGCAGAGATCGTCGATCCAGCGCAGGCCGACGCTGGCGCGCATGCTGTCTTTGTGAGAGGCGATACCGCCGAACTCGAGCTTCGCCCGTCGCGCAGCCTGATCCGGTGGCAGGCCCTCACGGATAAGATCTTCCGTGCGGCTTTGCAGATGGAAGCGGATTTCCGCTTCCATCTCGGATTCAAGCCGTTTGCGGCCAAGCATAGACCGTACAAACGACCTCAGGCGGGCGAGGAGCGTGGTCATCCTATTTTCACCCCAGGAGCAGTGGTGCGGAGGATTGCGCTTACAAGCTTGGCCATGTGGGACCATTTTTCAGTGTCGGATTCGAGCTGCCGTTTACCTGCGGCGGAGAGCGTATAGTACTTCGCCCGCCGGTTGTTATCGCTCTCGCCCCACTCGGTGAGAAGTAACCCGTTGTGCTCCAGGCGGTAAAGGGCGGGATACAGCGATCCCTGCTGGATAACGAGTTGCTCTCCCGAGATCTGCTGGATGCGCAGCAGGATCCCGTAACCGTGAAGGCGGCCCAGCGAGACGGCCTTCAGGATCAACATGTCCAGGGTGCCCTGCAAGAGGTCGACCGTCTTTGCCATCACCTCTCCTTTTGCGTCTAGGAGAATAATGTGCCTGCCTTCCTAGACTGTCAAGGGGAGACAACTGAAATTCCTTCGATGCAGGGAGTAGAAATAGCGACGATTGTCCGAGAGATCCGCAGCGAACGTCAGGTGGTGTACATCCTAGTCGAAGCGCGAAAGCTGCTGGAACAGCAAGGCACGTTGGAGAGTTTTCGCGGTTTCAAATTGTGTGGTGATTGGGCGGTTCGTCCCAAGCTGCGCGGCCCGGATGCGCAGATGCGCGGTAGTGTCCGCGATTTTGTGTAAACACATAGCGATGGAGCCTCTCGCGGATATCATCTCGGAGCGTCGGCCGCCGCTCCGCCGTCGCAAACACCACATGTACGAGGCAACAGATCTGGCTGTGAGGCATGATCGTCCATTTCGTGGCCCCAAGTGTATCCACGAATCACCACTCCCCCGTCCCTGTTTTCCAAACAAATACCTCGTTTTCATCTGTCTCCAACCCGTCTGCCCGGTCCATCTCTGTGTTTCAATAAGCCTTTAGGATGAGGAACGAGTGAGCACAGAACAGGAACTTCGCCAAAAGCTACGCAAGATCGCGGCTCTCTTCGAGGGTGCCACCACGGTCGGCGAGCAGGATGCAGCGGCCGCCGCGATCGAGCGGGTACGCGCCGCCCTGAAGGCGGCAGAGCAAAAGGAAAAATCCGTCGAGACGGTCTTCCGTTTGCCTGATCGCTGGAGCCGGCTTCTCTTCACCGCGTTATGCCGTCGTCACGGCATGACGCCCTACCGTTATCCGCGCCAGCGCTACTCCACCGTTGTTTTGCGCGCCCCTGCTTCTTTCATTAACAATGTCCTTTGGCCGGAGTTCCTCGAAATCAAGAGCGCCCTCGACGAATATCTAAACGAAGCCACGGAGCGCATCATCCGCGAAGAAGTGTTCCGCGTTTCGGAAGAAGCAGAAGAGCGGGTCTCGTAACCCACGATGTAAGGCGGTTAAATCGCCTTTAGGCCGCACGGCCCGGCACGAGGGGGGTCGGCGATCTCATTTAACTCAGTTATGTCCATGTCGAATCCTGAGGAGGACCTCAGACTACGTGTTGTGCGTGCGGCCGAGGCTGCCTTGTCCCGTCAACAATACGTGTGTGCGATCGATGTGCTCTGTGGCATGGGTCTCTTAGCCTCCACTCACGTCGATGCCTGCGCAAAGGACGAATCGATTTTCTCGAGCGCGTCATACAAGGCAATCCCATAAGATCTCCTCGTCCCTATCGATCTTCCGCAACTGGGCGCACGAGAAGGGCCTCAACCCCACGGATAGTGGATACGTGCGCACCACCAGGGCTGGAACCGCACCCTCGCAATTCACGCAGGCTGCAGATCCTGACACTCAGAAGGCCTACCGCACGATCAGTCTTGGTGGCTCTGTCGCATCTACGGCAACGGCGGGCGGGGGCCAAGCCACACCCGGTACTGTCCTTGGATACATTGAGGGTTATGCGGGAACGACTGCGGTCAAGATTCCGTATTACGTGGCCTGATTCGCAAGCTTTGCGCAGATGAAGAGCACGTTCCAGAAACAGACCGCATTCCCGGCGGCCGGCACGATTCTCTGGTCATAGATGCCAAATACCCGGTAGCCGAACGGGGTCAGGAAGTCGGTCAACGCGGAGAAGCTAACGAACCTTTTACAGGTTGATACCGGCTCGCATTCGGCAAGGATGAAGTGGATTCGCTGGTCCCTGAGAAGGGGCGCCGCACCGGCCAAGACTTCGAGGTCGTAACCCTCCGTGTCAATCTTCAGGAAGTCGATCGTCTCCAGGCCGTGCTTCTCCACGAATCGCGAGAGTGTCTCTATCTGGATCGTCTCGGCGCGATCCTCAGGCCGGCTGTCTTTGATGGAGCTGAGCGTGCTCTCCGGGTTTGCGTGGATGATCGCCTCAGCCGGCTCGCTTCCCATGCCCACGTTGTATGCGTGAATGCGAGAGTTATGGCGGGCTGCCTCCACGAGCTCCCGATAGGTTTCCGCCACGGGTTCAAAACTATAAATGTCGGCCACCGCAAACTGCCTCAGGTACTCGATCGCCGATTGTCCCACGTTGGCGCCCACGTCGAATACCGTCCTCATCCCGTCCAGGGCATAATGCCTGTCGATGTCGACAAAGCACTCAATGCCGTGCGGTAACGTGTTCCGGTAGATTCTGCACCCTGTCAGTCTCTCGACCGCAGTTTTGAGCATGATGGAACTCTCTCTCTGGGGGATGCTGGACAGACTAACAAATTTAGCTAGATCCTGATTTTAGATTCCGGATCGGCTCGGTAACTTTCCAGCTCGAAATATCGCCATTCCCCGGAAGCCGGACATGAACACCCGTTCCTTGAGACGG
>CAVQEO010000042.1:0-37975 GCA_963711525.1 uncultured Acidobacteriaceae bacterium
CTGCGCCGCTCTGGTCGTGGATCGTCCCTACCAGGCTTCCGTCGTCGAACTGGGGCTGAGTATCGCAACCCATAAAGAGCAGTGACATGGCCATGAAAACGGTGCGAAAGCTTCGTCGGGTTATGTTGTTCATAACCCCTAACGATAGGAACATCCAGGGAAAGGATGGTTAAAGGAATGGGAATGTCAGGTGAATAAGAACAACGGATAAAGACTCAAGAAATCGAAACGTTCAACAGAATTTCCCGGTCCTCGCCCGCCAGAGTGCGCCGTCGATCGGATCGACCACTTTATCCGGCGCCTGCACACCCGGAAATTCGCGCTGTACCGCGGCGATCAAGGCATCGCGAACCGGGGGTACATTTTCCAGGATGCTGCCGGCAAAGGCAACGGGCGGGGTCCATCCGTCTTCGGTCGAGGCTCGCCGCAACCGCCGGATTACCAGGCGGACCAGGTACGCAAGGTCCTCTCCTTGCTTTCGTAGTACTGCCAGAGCGGTTTCGTCCCCAGCTCCGCGCAAGTTAACACGACTCCGGTCAAGGTTGAGAAATCGGGTGCGGGAAGAGTGTTCGCGTATTCCATCAGGTGATGCTGAGAGGGCAGTTTCCAGAAGTCCAAAACCGACTGCAACAGGCGTATGCTTTTCCTCATCCGTAGCCAGAAAGATAGCCCGCAGGCTTTCGATACCGATGATGTGGCCGGATCCCTGGTCCGCCAGCGCCGGTCCCCATCCGCCGGCGGTGATCAGCTGCCTGCCGGTGGTGCGGCCAACCACGTTCGATCCCGTTCCTGCCAGCGCGAGCACTCCGGCTTGACCCGGAAAAGCCGCATCGAGCGCGATCTCCACGTCACCCAAGATGAGCAGTCCGCCGCCAACCCTGGCGGTGATCGATGCTTGCAACCAATCCCTCACCAGTGGAACATTCTCGCCCGCAGTTCCCACGCAGGTGCGGGTCACCGTGCCATGGAGATACCCGTCAGGGAAGAAAGTTGGGCCAGAGCCGACTCCAGATTCTGGCAGGCGGTCGCGGCATCCACGCGCATGCGCTTGATCGTGCCGGTGCGCACCCTGGCCAGTTCCGGGTCTCATCCGCGAGGACATAGTCGGTCTTTGTTCCACCCGCATCCACAGCTAAAAATAGACTCATTCGATCATCCACTCCGGCCAAAGCTACGCAGCTGCAAAATGGGCCTCAATCTCTTCGAGGGTCTTGCCCTTCGTTTCCGGAAGAAAGAAGGCTGCCGTCGAGAAGTAGATCACAGTGAAGCCGCAGAACAGGAAGAACATCATGGAATATCCATATTTGCCCACCACCGGAAGGAAAATGGCCGCCAGCGTAGTCGAGACCATCTGGTTGATGACCAGCGCAATACTCATGCCGTTCGACCGGATGCGCGTTGGCATAAGTTCAGACAGGGCGAGCCACACACAGACGCCCGGGCCCAGGGCATAGAAGGCCACAAAGCCGTACAAGCCCAGCGCCACCAGCCAGCCGTGGACCGCGTCTGGCAAGGGACCGATATAGGCATGCTCAATTTTGAGCGGAGCCTTGCGTGCCGCGTCGAGATTGACAAAAGGGTCCCGGAAGAACGCCTCGACCTTGCTCGAAGGAAGGCTGCTCTGCCGATCGATGTTCACCGGGGCCTCCCCGCGTCGCCGGAGCGCATAGCTGTGGTCGCCGCGTCAAATCCTCCGTAGGAGTAAATCACTGTCAGAGACAGGCGGTCTGATCTGGAAACCGATGCGCGAAAGGTTGGCGGCAGAAGACGCTTTGCGTCGGCTTGATCAAAGTGGAGAAGCAGAGTCTGATCCGGCCCTACCCGGGACTGGATCTCGTCGCGGACGTCATACTGTTCTTTTCCGTGCGCAGGAAGAGGATGCCCACAAAGAGCAGGCACACGATGATGCCTGATGTTCCCACGGTGAGCAGGAATTTGCGTCCCTTGCGATCCACCAGCGTCATGCCGACGATGGTCATGAGGAAGTTCAAAAACGTGAACAGCACATAGCCCCAATGGGCATGCAAATCTGACAAACCGCTTTGCAGCAGGATGTCTGTGTTGTATCCAATGATGGAGTTGATGCCGGTCGCCGTGTTACAGAAAAGGATGACGCAGGCCAGCAGGAAGGGGAGAACATACTTTCGCTGCAGCAGCGAATCCTTGATCGCCGCGGCGGCGGAGGCGCGCTTGGCTGAGAGGGAAGTCTGCTCCATCTCCTCCAATTCGAGCGTGGCCTGGTCGGTGCTTCGCGATCGAAGCAGCGCATTCAAGGCTTGTTCCTTGCGCCCGCGCCTGAAAAGCCAGCGGGGTGACTCGGCGACAAACAGGCTGCCGGCCAGAAACAGAATGCCGGGCGGCATCGACATCCAGAAGATACGCCGCCAAGCCTGATCTTTCACGACGAGCAGAGCTGCCGGCGTGGTGGAGCGGGCGAGCGCAGCCACCCGATAGCTGTAATAGATACCGATCACAGCCGCGGAAAAATGCCCAGGGTCAGCAGCCATTGGAAAGCTCCTGTGCCCTTCCCTCGATCCTGGGCCGACAGGCACTCCGCCAGATATAGGGGGACAACCATGCCCACCAATCCTCCGCTGACGCCTTGCAGAAGGCGGCCGAAGAAGAGAGGAACGAACCCATGAGAGAGGGCGATGATGGGGATGCTCAGAACGAAGATCGCTCCGCTGATCACCATCAGAGGCTTGCGTCCCAGCCAATCGGCGAGCAGGCCGGCAAAGAGGGTGGAGATGACGCTTCCCAGCAACACTGCCGCGACAATGATCGAGAGCTGGCTGGCATTGAGGCCGGAGGTCGCCTCCAGGTAAGGCAGCGCGCCGCCGATGATGCCGACATCTACTCCGTAGAGCAAACCGCCCAGCCCCGCAACCAGCAGAAGAAGGCGATTATAGGTATTCGTTGGATTTAGACCGGCAGAGCTTGGCATCTTGTCGACCAAGCGGAAGAGATTGAACTCCAAACCTCTAGAATAACCCGCGGAGCCGCTCGCGATCGCTGGAACAGGAAATCCTGCACGCGGATATCAGATGATGGAAGCGGAAGCTACGGCAGTCTGCGTTTTTCTTCCATCAGGGCTTGTTTCGCGGCCATGTCGCTGGCGATGCCAAAGACCATTAGTTCGAGCGGTCCGCTGCCCGTGCTGGCAAACGACTGGTTCTCGTTCAGCCGTACCGGGACGGCGTCGCCACTGTGGATCTGGGCCGTCTCCGAGCCGATGGTCACGCTGCCGTCGCCTGCCATTACGTAGTAGATCTCGCTCATGTCCGGCTTGGCCACCGGACCAATGGTGGTTCCCGGGGGCATAAGCAGGTGATCGACATACGACCAGGTGGTGTAAAAGACAGTCGGATCGAGCGCCCGGCGGTATTGCACCGTACCGGTACCGCCATCCATGTGCTCCACCGGTTTCAGCAGCGATCGATCCAGATGCATGGTGATGAAGGGGGGGATCGGGTCAAGCGGGGCGCCCACGCGTCCATCTTCGAGATTGAAGGCATCGTAGACGCCCTTCATCGTGCCCACGTTGAAATTGATCCACTCCACGGGCTTATCGCTGGCGTTGTAGATGGCGTGCGAGTGGCCCAGGCGTGCCGGAGCGCCTGCGGGCCCTTTCAGCACAGACGTGCGCCCATCGATCGTAAACTGGGCTTCGCCGTCGAGGATGATGAACATCTCTTCGCACTGGTTGTGGAAGTGGGCGCCGATGCCGCTCTTGGGCTCAATCACCCCGCGATGCATGAAAAACAGGTTGCTCTCGAGCGTCTTCGCATCGAACAGCGGCCTGTAGTCCAGCGCGCCCGGGCCATCATGCACCGCCTTCATGTTGCGATACTTTGCCGGGTCGGCGCGGGCGATTCGTTGCTCCAGCGGGCGAGAGGGCGTGGTTTGAGCAAGCGATAAACCAGATGCCAGCAAAGACAGAACAGCGAGAACTTTCATCATGGACGTTTTCCTGGTTCCAACTCGACCACCGGCGGCCGCAATCCCAGGCGCGCCAGCACGATGTAGATCACGAAGCCGCAAGCGAACGCATAAAGCGCCGATGGATTGTCGGCTTTGACCAAAGCTGCCGGAAGTCCGGGAATATGTTCCGGCATGCCGACCAGGAAGCCGATGATCCAGGCGATATAGCCCGCCCAATTGATACCCCGCCGCGGCCCCGACCAACGCCTGCCGGCGAGCAGGTAATCCGCCACCATGGCGCCGCATATCGGGCCAAACGAAGCCGCGATCAGGCTGAAGAATCCCACCAGGTTATCGGCTACGCCGCTGATGGCCAGAACGGCGCTTAAGGTCACGCCGGCCAGCGTCGATACCGTGCGCGAAACCTTAGGCAGCATGGTGCTGAAGCTGTTCGCTGCGATAAACGCTGAAAAGCAGGTGGGCACCAGACAGGCCGCGGCAAACAGAAAGAACATCACCGGCGCCAGCGCTCCCACGCTGCCGATCGCGGCGGTGTAATCGTAGTTGGCCGCCCCGGCATTCCTTCCCAGGTAACCGGCCACGGAAAGAATCTCAATCCCTCCGGCAATGACGGCGCCCGCGGCAATACCGGTCAATCCTCCCAGAACAATGTCCTTCCGATCGCGATTATTCATGCCGAAATCGGTGCCCGCTGCTCCCGCGGTAGCAAAGAATCCGATGGTGATGATCAGCGCATTCAGAAAACCTGTCACAGGTTCGTTATGCGCAGGCTGGTAATGGGGGATACCGCTCCGATTAGCCCAGAGCACGATCAGCATCATCAGGAACGGGACCCAATTCAGGTACTTGGCGACTTGGCCAACGTAATGGATCCCCTTGATCGCCACCCATCCAAGGCTGTAGAGCCACACCAGCGCAATCACGCTGTAGAGCGTCCGCGATGTCAGCCCCAGGCCCTTCATGATGAAGCTGGTGGCAATCGCGGCATCCACCGCGACCCAGCCGACCTGCAAGAGCCCCATCAATATTCCGGGAATCAGAAATCCGCCGGTGGTCCCAAAAGTCGAAGTGCCCACCACGTACAGCGTGCGGCCGGTCTGCATGCCCAGCATCGCCGGCACATAGTAGTAGAGCCCAAAACAAAGCAGCCCAGCGACCACCAGCCCCCACAGCACAACCGTAGGGCTGGCAAAGCCAATCGTCGGCCCCGCCAGCTTCAGGTAGTAGCCAACAAAAAGAAAAATGCCGAAGTAGCTGGGGAAGGTGCTTTTGTACCAGGGCACCCTGGCGGTGAGCGGTACGGGAACCGATGCGCTTACATATTCAGGAACGTTTCGTTCCATAGGGCTCCTTAGCAGGTTGCGGTTTCCTTCCGGTTCTCACGCGGGCTCTTAAAGCGCGGTGTAGTCGTTAACGGAATAATCCGCAAAATGCTCTTCCATCTGCGGCCACACTTCCTGGTGAAGATCCATGGCTACCCACTTCTTCTGCCAGGCATGTGACTCGAAGGCGATGCTTAGCCGCCACTGGTCGCCCTCATGGTTCGGGCGTAGCAGCTCTACACCGCGAAATCCTTCCTGGGGCAAAATGGCAGGACGAAAAATATCGGTGTAGGTCTTCTCCAAGGCCTGCTGCGCACCCGGCTTGACCCGCATATCAACGAACAGGACGAACATCATCACCTCACCATTTCAGCTTGAATACATCGATAGCCGTGCCACCCAGCACTTTGTCGTACACGTCGGGTGTCAACTCGAGCGCCTTGTATTTCGCGTACTCCACGGGAACGTTGCTGGGCAAATCTGCTCCCAACATAACCCGGTCCGGTCCAATGGTATCGATCATCCAGCGAATGTCTTCGCCGATGCACCATGAGGTTTCGAGATAAAGATTGCTGCATACAGTAGCAGCCACCTGGGCCTCGGCCGTGAAGACAGCGAAACCGGCATGAGCCAGAATGATCTTCAAGTCAGGATATTTGCGAGCTGCGGGAATGCACAATGCGGGCAATGCGAAGGGAATTCCGGGGCCCGTGTGGACCATCGCCGGAACCCCCAGTCTGTGCGCGGTGGCGAACACAAAGTCCCCATCTTCTGACAGAGGATTGACCCCATGGCCGATGGTATGCAGCTTGATCCCGACAAACTTCAGATCCTTGATGCAGCGTTCCATTTCGCGTTCATAAGCATCATGTTCCCGATGCGGAGTCACGCTGGCTATGCCGAAGAAGCGTCCTGGATGTTTGGCGCACAGATTTGCGATTCGGTCGTGCGTGTTGGAAGCGATCGTTGCCCCTGGATAGGGCTGTATGATGGTCGCGTCCACCTTGCATTCATCCATGCGCCGGAGGATGTCTTCCTCGGTAGCGAGCAGGCCGAAAACGCAACATTCGCCCAGGTGGGCATGGGTATCGATCTTCTTGGTCATGAATCCTCTCGTGGATGCAGGCTTTGCCGGCAAAGCGGCCATTATAACGGACCATCAATGGGAATGCGGCATCGCGCCCAACTCGGTATCCAGCACGTTCTTCTGCGCCGAGATCCCGACGATCATCAGCTCCAGGTCGGCTGATCCGTTGTTTACGAAGGAGTGAGCTTCGTTGAAGCGAATGGGCACGCCATCTCCCTTATGGATGGCCGCTGTCTCGCCATTCACCTGCACCTGGCCATCGCCGTCGAGTACGTAATAAATCTCTTCCACGCCTTTATGGTAGTTCAGTCCTTCCGATGCTCCCGGAGGAATCAGCAGATGGTCCACGTACGCCCAGTTGGTCAGAAACACATCCGCATCCAGTGCGCGCCGGTATTGCACCGTGCCCTGGCCGCCGTGGTAGTTGGCCACCGGCTTTAGCAGCTTCTTATCCAGGTGCATGGTCATGAAGGTGGGGATGGCATCTTTGGGGGCGCCGACGCGGGCGTCGTCAAGATTGAAGGCATCGTAGTGGCCCTTGATCAGAGCCACGTTGATATTCATAAACTCCACCGGCTTATCCGAGGGGTTGTAGATGGCGTGTGAGTGGCCCATCCGGCAGGGCGCCCCCACGGTTCCCTGCAGCACCGAGGTTCGACCGTCGATGGTGAACTCCGCCTGGCCATCGAAGACGATGAACATTTCTTCGGTCGTGTTGTGGAAGTGGGCTCCTACGCCACCGCCCGGCATGATTTCGCAGCGGTGCATGAAATTGAGGTTCACGTCCATGGCTGAAGGAGGAACCAGAAGCTCACAGGCCATATCGCCGGCGCTGTTGTGGGAGCGGCTGCGGTGGTACTTGCTGGGGTCGGTGTGGCCGATTCTAGCCGCCAACGGAGTTTGCGCCCACAAGGTGGACGCGCTAACAAGGGCAAAGGCACAAAGCATCAGGAGCGGGTACACGCGTCGCATCATATTCGTTTCCTCGCATGGATGTCAGCCGGGGCACATCCCAAGCCGCCCAAGGATATATTCCGAGGAAAGGAGCGTCAAGCCGAAATGCGGAATTGCGATCCGCTTTACGGAAGATTTGTTTCGAAAAGCAGCAGCACGGCTGGCTGCCCTGTATGTAAGTTGGACGGGTACGCCGCTTCACATCAGGCGGTGTGTTTCCACTCAGCATCGTAGACACAGCAGGTCCCTCGGCTCCTCGGAGCCTGTGACTTTATTGGCTTTTTCGCGTTTTGGACACGCTTAAACCTTTTGTTTTCATCGCGAAATTTTTGAGAAAACTAATAAAGTTACAGACTCTCGGGATGACAAGGTCAAGGGTAACGGACGCCCTGTAGATCTTCTATTGGGATGTGAAGAGAAAAGCAGATCCCTCGGGCTTCGTCGCAACATGGAGTGACGGCTGCATTGGCATCCACTATCCCACTCAAGCCAAAGAACGGCTTGCCCCGGATTTTCTATACGCGGCACCACGCCACGGCCGCGAGTGCGGCTTTCCGTGAAGAAAGCCGCATGAAGTCCATCAACGCCAACAAACTTCATAGGAAATCCGGGGCATGGGGCACCCACCCTTTGTTGCGGTGATAGGAGAGCGGCTGTAGGGGGGGCCCTTACGCCTTGCCTAAATCCAGGGCCAGTTGTTCCGCGGTCGCACGTACCGCGGCGATGATTGACTCTTCATGAGCCGCGTCGCGCAACCGTGTCTTGGGCATGGAGGAGCTGATAGCCGCGGAGACCTGCCCGTTCGGCCCCAAAATGGGCGCGCAGAAGCAAATGCCGTCGTAAGCGCACTCCTCACGGTCAATCGCATATTTCTGCAGCCGTATTCCCTCATACTCCTGGCTTAATTCCCTGCGATCGGTGATGGTGTGCTTGGTGAATCGATAGGTCCCAAAGCTCCGCAACAGTCGTTCCCGTTGCTCCTGCGGTTGAAAAGCGGTGATCGCTTTACCCAGCGAGCTGGCGTTGGGGGGCAGAATATGCCCCACAACATTGCTCATCCGGATTACGTGGGGGCTTTCGACCACGGCGATCACCTCCACCCGATTTTCGAATAACGCGGCCAGGGTAGAGGTCTCGGAGAGTTCGCGGCTCAACGCGTCCAGGTAGGGAACACCGACACGGTGCAGCTTGCCCAACCACTGGGTAGGGGTAACAGCGTGGATTCCCGGGGCAAGCATGTATTGGCCGCGCCCATCGACCGTCACGCAGCCCAGTGTTTCAAGTGTGCGCAGAATCCGGAATGCGGATGTTTTCGAGAGTTGGATCCGATGGGCGATCTCGTTCATCGACAGAGGCTTCAGCTCAGCCTGAAGGAATTCCAACACCTCCAGCGCCTTGCCCACAGCGCGGGAGAAGTATTGATCCCCGCCGCGCGCCTCTTTTTCGGTCTTTACCAGGTTGGAAGTCCCAGCCTTTGCTGGGCGAGCCGTTTTGGTTTTCAACATAAAAGCTCTAGTGACTTCATGATAACGGAACCGAGGCACAGCCATGCAAGCTCGGGGGTAGCAGGGCAACCATGCGATGCGCAGATAATAGCGGAACCAGTACCAGCTTGTCGACAATCATGGCAATTTGTGAAACTTAGTTCAAAATATGTTGCGCATCGTTCATTCACGGTGATATAGGTTTCAGCGCACGAATTTAGGAGGCTGGAGCTGTGCTCAACGAACAGAGAACGCAGAATTTGATTTTGTGGGCAAAAACCCTATGCTTTATGTTGGCAATCTCGTTGGCCTGCTTGCGGTGCCCGGCGCAGATCGCTTCGGCGGAACTCAGCGGAAGCGTCCTCGATGCTTCCGGCGCGGCAGTCCCCAATGCGACGGTGACAGCCACCAACGTCGATACCTCCATCGCGCACACGGTGCCCAGCGGCAAGAGCGGTGAATATGTGCTTACCTCGCTTCCCCCGGGTAACTACACCCTGAGCGCGGAGGCACCCGGCTTCAGCAAGCTGGACCAGACCGGCATAATTCTCCAGATCAACCAGCAAGCCCGTGTAGACCTGACGCTTAAGGTAGGTCAGGCGGCCGAAACGGTGAGCGTCACTGGCCATCCACCGCTTCTGGAGGCAGAGTCTTCTTCGGTTGGAACCGTGATCAACCGCCAACTGGTGAATGAATTGCCGCTGAATGGGCGCAACTTCGTCCAATTGGCAACGCTGAGTCCCGGAGTGAACGGCGTGGGTGAATCCGCCTCCGGAACCATCATGGGCGGTACACGGCCGGACGACCGCCGCGCCGGGTCGGAGATCTTTTCCAACGGCAACCGCGAAGGCGACAACAATTTTCTCTATGACGGTGTCGATAACAACGAGCGCCTCACCCTATCCATCACGCTCCGCCCCGCAATCGATGCAGTGCGCGAATTCAAGATCCAGACCAACCTCTACAGCGCCGACGTCGGCCGTAACTCAGGCGCGGTGATTGACGTCATCTCCAAATCGGGGACGAACCAGTTGCATGGCAGTCTCTTCGAGTTCCTGCGTAACTCGGATGTGGATGCTCGTACCTACTTCAATGTGGCGGGCACTGCCTTCCCGACCTTCCGCTTGAACCAATTCGGCGGCTCTCTGGGGGGCCCCATCACCATACCCAAGGTCTACAATGGCAAAGATAAAACGTTCTTCTTCATCGACTACGAGGGCTTCCGGAGCAGTACGCAGATATTCGAGCGAGGCAATATCCCCACTTTGCGCATGCGGCAGGGAGATTTCGGCGAACTTCTGCCCGGCACTCTTATTTACGATCCGCTGACCACGGTGGCGAATCCCGCTTCGCCCAGCGGGTTCTCTCGCACGCCATTCCCCAACAATGTGATTCCCGCTGATCGCTTTGATCCCATTGCGTACAAGATGATCAATGCTTACCCTATGCCGACCAGCACCGCGCGGCTTAATAACTACGCCATGCCTCGGATCCAGCCCCAGAACTACGACCAGGGCGATGTCCGGGTCGACGAACAGATCACGGCCAAAGATTCTATATTCGCGCGCTGGTCAATTCAGGACACAACCACCATTTCACCCAGCACCTATGCGCAATCCACTATCCCCGGCATCTCCACGCCGGTGAGCTTGAGTGATGAGGCGTCCTTTGCCGGTACTTCGTTTCAGCCCACGCAGCATGTGGTCGCAAGCTATGTTCGTGTGTTCACTCCGACACTCGTCAACGACTTTCGTCTGGGTTTCAACCGTTATGTCCTGGATTATGTCCCCATCAACTTCACCGCCAACGGCGGACTTGGCAACGAACTGGGAGTCCCGAATTCCAATGTCACGCCGCGCGAGCAAAACCTTCCCATCTTTTCCCCATCGAATTATCTAGGGGTTGGCCAGACCCGCTCTCTGCCCTTGTATCGCCGGGAGAATACGTTTCAAGAGCTTGATAACGTGACCTGGACCAAGGGCACGCACACTTTCAAGCTTGGCGCTGACTTCAGGCGGCGGCAGCTTACGATTTACCAGACCAACGAAGGGAATGGCCGCTTCAATTTTTCGCCCGCATTTACTGATTCCCGGGAGCCGGCCGGAAAGGGAGGCGATGCCGCAGCCAGTTTCATCCTGGGCTTTCCGACGCTGGATGCGCATGACTACAACTATCAATTTCCCGGCATTCGCCTGAACGAGTTCGGGATGTACTTTGCCGATGACTGGCGGGCCACCAAGAACCTGACGCTGAATTATGGCTTGCGGTGGGACTACTTCAGCCCACCCGATGAAGTCTTTAACCGCTGGTCAAATTTCGACGTTGCTACAGGTGCGTACCTTGTCGCTGGGCGTAACGGGGTGGGTGTGAACGCCGGCGTGCTCAAGTACTGGCCAAACTTTGGCCCGCGCTTCGGATTTGCTTATCAGATGCTGCCGCACACGGTGCTTCGTGGAGGCGTCGGCCTCTTCTACAATGCCTCTGGCAGTGAGGCGGGCAACATGCGTCTGGCGCGTAATCTTCCTTTCGGCCTGACCTATCAAATCTCGCCCGGAGACGTCACTGTGGGCCCGACCGTAAGCCAAGGCTTTCCACCTAATCAAGGAGTCGTCTTCCCGGTAGTACCGAACGGAGTGGCTTACTCGGTAGCGCCGAACTTCCGTCCATCCTACGCGGAGCAGTTTAATGGGGTATTGGAACAAGAGATTGTTCCTTGGGAAATGGTGTTGAAGTTCGCCGGGGTGGGCAACCTGGGCCGTCACTTGCAAGACACTTGGAACGCCAACCAGCCAATTCCAGGGGCGACCTCAACCGTATCACGGCGTCCGCTCTATGCCATCGATCCAGCGCAGAGCGACGTCGACTATTACCTATCGGATGGTTTTGCTGAATATTTTGCTTTTCAGTTCACCGCCGACAAGCGCTTGAGCCAGGGAGTCACCGCGCTGCTAGGCTACGCCTTCTCTCATGCCATCGACGATGTGCCGCTGGAATTTGGTGGGGGCGATGCCGGGCCCAATCCCCAGGATCCCCGCTTCCCGCATGAGGTCAGCAATTCAATCATCGACCAGCGCCAGCGTTTGACGCTCAGTTATCTATGGGCCTTTCCCTTTGGCAAGGGGCAAAAATGGATGAACCATGGCTTCGTGTCGGATTTACTTCTCGGAGGGTGGCAGAACAATGGGATCTTATTCTCGCAAAGCGGTCTTTGGTTCTCGCCCGTGTTGCAGACATCCACGACAAACACAGGTACATCGAGCCGTCCTAACGTCAGCGGTCCGGTCACCTATCCAAAAACTCTTTTGAACTGGTTCAGCCCTTCGGCGTACAGTACTCCAGCTCCTTATACGTACGGCGACGCCAGCCGTAACTCACTGGTCGGTCCGGGGCGCACAAATCTTGACGAGTCGCTCTTCAAGAACTTCAACATTCGTGAAAATATGACGATCCAGTTCCGTTTCGAAGCATTTAATGTCTTCAACCATCCGCAGTTTAGCTACCCGAATTCCACCATCGGCAATGCGCAGGTGGGCCAGATTACGTCGATTGTCGGCAACGCTCGTAACTTACAGGCTTCGTTGCGGTTGCAGTTCTAGCCCGAGAGGGCCGAGGCAATCTCGAGGAAGCGAGGAACAAAAATGACTCATCTGCTACCAACGCATAAGTACAAAGCAACCGTGGTCCTGCTCACACTCTTTGCCGCCCTCCTCGCAAGCTCGCCGGCATGGGCGGCCAAACGAGATCTTCAGGTTTACTTCATCGATGTTGAGGGGGGACAGTCCACACTGTTCGTAACCCCTACGGGTGAGTCTCTGCTCATTGACACAGGATGGCCGGACAACGGCGGTCGTGACGCCGACCGGATTCTTGCTGCAACCAAGAGCGCGGGTATCAGCAAGATCGACTACGTGTTGTTGACCCACTATCACGATGACCACAGCGGCGGCGTCCCCCAGTTGGTCGACAAGATCCCTGTAGGAACTTTCATCGATCACGGAGCCAACATCGACACCAAGCCCGGTGGACCCACGGAGGGAATCTACGCCGCGTACCAGAAAGTGCTGGCCACGGGAAAATACAAGCACATGGTCGCGCATCCGGGTGAAGTGCTGCCCATAACCGGCATGAAGGTTACCGTCATCAGCAGCGACGGCAACGTGATCGATCATCCTCTGCCGGGAGGCGGGGAGACGAATCAATACTGCAGCGTGCCCGAAACCAAGCCCACGGACCGGAGCGAGAATTCCCATTCGCTGGGTGTGCTCATCAACTTCGGCAAACTCAAAATCCTCGATCTGGGCGACCTGACCTGGGACAAGGAGATGCTGTTCATGTGCCCGGTGAACCGGCTGGGAAGCGTTAACATCCTGGTTGTGTCGCATCACGGCCTGAACGCGAGCTCCAGTCACGCTTTGGTCTATGGCATCCACCCCAGGGTCGCCATCATGAACAACGGAGCAACCAAGGGAGGAGCACCGCAGGTGATCGATGAGATCCTGAAATCTCCCGGCCTTGAAACTCTATGGCAGCTTCACTACGCAGAAAAAGCGGGCGCGGGACACAATACGGCCGCGGAATACATCGCCAATCCCCAGGGCGCTGATCCAGGAAACTATTTTGTCCTGACCGCACGTCCAAAGGGCAGCTTTACGATTTACAACTCAGGCACCAAACAGACCAAGGACTATGCGGCCAGGTAGGCTTCTTCCGGGATCGGCTCCATACGGCCAATCAGAGAAAGGATGCCGGAGGTGAGGCGGGTGGCTGACGCACTCATTGCGGTACGTGGCATCGTATCTGACAAAATGGTTCCATCCGGTCAGGAAAGAAATGCCGCCAGGAGCATAAGCCTTGATTGCAGTGGATTGGGGTACCAGCAATTTCCGTGCGTTTCGGCTCGATGCAGATGGGGCTGTTTTGGCCAGGCGCTCCTCACCGCAAGGCATTCTTCGTGTCGGCAATGGGAATTTTGAAGAAGCTTTGCGTGCCGAAATTGGCCCCTGGCTGGCCGAGGGTGAGAAGAAGGTCCTGCTGTGCGGGATGATTGGCAGTCGACAGGGCTGGCTGGAAGCGGAATATCTTCCTTGTCCGGTCGGGATATCGGATCTTGCCGACGCCGTCGTGCAAGTGCCATTCTCCGGCGCTGAAGTGTGGCTGGTTCCCGGGGTGATAGGACCAGACGCGGCGGGTGTGCCCGAGCTGATGCGTGGTGAAGAGACTGCGGCTATGGGGATGCTGGACGCTTACGGAGGGGTCGGACTGGTTTGTTTTCCCGGAACTCACTCCAAGTGGATTCAGCTGAGCGAGCGCAAGATCAAATCATTTACCACCTGCATGACTGGCGAAATCTATAGTGCCGTGCGTAAATCCACGATCCTGGGGCTCATGATGACCAGCAACGCCGCCGTTGACAAGACTGCGTTTCTTGATGGCGTGGCTCGCTCCGCAGACTCTGGTGGATTGCTTCACCATCTTTTTGGCGTACGGACGCTCGCCTTGATGGGCCAGCTCCGGGAAGAAGCGTCCGCTTCTTATCTGTCAGGCTTGTTGATCGGGCACGAGGTGCGCGCGGCGATGGTGGGCCGAGAGGTAGTTCACCTGGTCGGCACAGCGATGCTCTGTGGACTCTATGCACAAGCCATCGAGGCCTGCGGGGGTGGGGCAAAGGTGGAGGACGAGGATGCGGCGGCACTCGGGCTGGCGGCTATCGGCAGGAGGCTCAATTGGACGTAAGAGCATGGCTCGAACGCTGCCCCTTGGTCGCCATCTTGCGAGGCGTTCAGCCGGCGGAGGCAGAATCGATCTGCTCGGCATTGGAAAGCGCGGGCATTTGCATTGTTGAGGTTCCTCTCAATTCGCCCAGCCCGTTCGAGACCATCTCCATCTTGTCGCGAAGTTTCGGCAGCCGGATGCTGATCGGCGCCGGCACCTTGACCGAGCCCTCGCAGGTTGGGGAAGTGGCAGCGGCCGGTGGCCGGCTGATAGTCACTCCGCATGCTGACGCCGCGATTGTGCGCACCGCCAAGCAGGCTGGTCTTTTTGCCATCCCTGGCTTTTTCAATCCGACCGAGGCTTTTGCCTTGCTGCAAGCCGGCGCCGACGCGATTAAGCTTTTTCCCGCGGAGGTTCTGGGTCCGCCGATGCTCAGGGCGCTGCGTGCGGTGCTTCCCAAGTCGGCCATCGTCATACCCGTGGGCGGCGTGGATGAGCATCAGGTCGCACCCTGGCTGGCGGCGGGAGCCCTCGGCCTGGGCGTGGGCTCGTCGATCTACAAGCCCGGAGACGATGCCCGGACTGTCGAACGAAAAGCGCAAGGATTAGTGGCTGCGGTGCATGCGGACCGGAACAGTTGCTGAAGGGTACGGGCTTCAGCCGTCCCCGTTCGACAGGCTCAGGGCAGGCTCTACGGGACTGAGGAAACGGGGATCTCACCCAGACTTTTTAGCCCGTAATTTTGAGGGAGTTTTTCCCCAGCCAGCAAAACGTTTTCGAAGTTTCAAGGAGATGTTATGAAAAGAAGAGCTTTCCTCCGTTCCCTGGCGGCGACGGCAATTGCAAGCGGCGTGCGCGCTCTGCCCGCCTACGCCGTTCCTCTCCCCAAGATGAAGATCACACGGGTACGAGCCTATTTGCCTCCCCATCCCAATCCCTTGTTCAACCAGAGCGACGTGGTGGTCACCATCGAGACCGACGCGGGAATCACCGGCATAGGCGAGGGTGGCGCGAAGGACACGCTGTCGCAGTCCGCCGGCAGGCTGATCGGACGGGACCCGCAATATATCGAGCGTCTCTGGCAAGACATGAATCGCGCCTTCTTCTATCCCGCAGGCCGGGAGAGGACCGACGCCATCGGCGCCCTCGATCTGGCTTTATGGGACATCAAGGGCAAGGTGCAGGGTCTGCCTGTCCATCAGCTGCTCGAGGGCATGGTTCGTAACCATGTCGAGTGCTATAACACCGCCGGCATCATCCCGGGTGTTACCCATGAAACCAGTCTCAAAGATCGCGCCCGGCTAACCATAGAAGCCGGCTATCGCGCGTTTCGATTCGGCGCGTCAGAGGCGCCGGCGAACGGAACCTATAACACCAGGGAACGTATTACTCACATGCGCGAGGAATGCGTCCAGGTGCGAGAAGGCGTCGGAAAGGATGGCGATTGGGTCATCGATTTCCACCAGCGCTTCGATCTGCCTGACGCCATTCGCGGCTGCAACTCGATTGAAGATCTCGCTCCCTTCTTCGTAGAAGACCCGGTGCGAACCGAGGCGTTTCAACAAGACCTTCCCATTCTGCGCAGCAAAGTGAACGTTCCTCTGGCCGCCGGCGAAGAGTGGGGCAACCGCTGGGACTTCAACCGCCTGGTCGAAGAACACTCGATTGATTTTGTGCGCGCCACTCTACCCAATGTGGGCGGCATTACAGAAATGATGAAGATTGCCGCTATCTGCGAAACCCACTTCGTCGGCATCGTTCCTCATTTCACCGGCCCCATCGCCACCGCTGCCTTGGTCAACTCCCTGGGCACTTTCTCCGGGCGGCTCCTCATGGAATACAACTACCAGGGCCGAACCCTGCCCCACTTGCCCGTGTGCCTCGATTTCAAAGACGGCAAGCTGTATCCGAATGATCGGCCGGGCTTGGGCGTGGAGCTGGACTACAAGCAGCTTACCCAGATCGCCGAAATTACCGAACCAGTCACCGCCCGGGCGCAAACCTACTTCCGGCCGGATGGTTCTATCACCAATTGGTAGAGGAGTGAGAATTATGAAAATAAGAAAAGTGATCAACCTCTGTCTGTGGCTGTTACCCCTGGCCGGGTATTCCCAAATGACTCCTCCTCATAAGCCACTTGCGCAGAGGATTGGACATACGGATCTAAGCAAAGTCGAGCTGGCCCACTCCCACGGGAGCGTCGGCTTGCGCAAGTGCCAGACCCTGGTGGCCGGCGGCGTGATGGATGTGAACCTGAACTTTCTCTTTCGCTGCCAGATGCAGCCCGGAGGCGGTGTGGCGGAACACTTTCACAACACCGTAGAAGAAATGTTCACCATCCTGGACGGGGAGGCGGAGTTCACGGTCGATAGTCACACCTCGCTGGTGAAGGGGCCTGCGGGAGCGCCCCAGCGCAGAGGGCACTCGCACGCAATTTACAACCCGACCAACGGGTTGGTGGATTACCTGAATATCAACGTATCCATGGTCAAGGGTCACTATGATGCGTTCAACCTGGATGACTCACGCGACAAGGTGACGAACAAAGATGAGATCCCGCAGTTCATGTTGATGCGGCTGGACAAAACCTTGCTGAAGCCGATACCGAACTATCGTGGTGGGCAAGGCACTGTGAAATACAGGCGCGCGCTCGATCCGGATACATTCGAGACCAACTGGGCGTACGTAGATCATCTGCTGATTCCCCCCGGAGCATCGGAGGGACTGCATTACCACACGGGCGTCGAAGAGATCTATTACGTGATGGATGGCACTGGCCAGGCAAGAGTGAATGACGAGACCGAGCCAATCACAAAAGGGGACGCTGTACCGATCTTCTTTCGCGAGCCGCACTCGTTCACCAACAACGGATCGTCCGATCTCGAGCTTATGATTATCGGTATCTCCGCTGTTAAGGACGCGCTGGACACGGAGCTGGGTGCGCCGCATCGACCGGGAAACTGATGAAGATATCGCTACTGACTACACCTTTCCTCTTATGGTTGGCCGCCTGTTCCACGGCTCCCGCTCCGGCGCCTACGGCTACGCAACCAAAGGCCGCGTCTACGGGAACTGTTCTTCGCCTCGATCCGGCGCTCGATGCGCTGATCCCAAAGGATGTCCAGATTGAAAAAGTTGCGGGCGGGTTCATCTTTACCGAGGGACCCGTTTGGCGCCCTGAGGGCAATCTGTGGTTTAGCGATGTGCTCGGCGATGAAGTCCGCCAATGGTCGCCCGACGGAAAAGTGGTAGGAATTCTGCACCCCGAGGGCTTTGATACTGACCCGCGGGGAGGCCGAGGGCTTTACGGCCCGAACGCCATGGTCCTCGATAAAGATGGAGCCGTGCTGCTCTGTGAGCATGCCAATCGGCGCATTGTCCGGGTGACGAAAGACCTACTGATCAGCACGTTGGTGGACCGGTATGAAGGCAAGCGCCTCAACAGCCCGAACGACCTGGTGTACCGCTCAGACGGCTCGCTGTATTTCACCGATCCTCCCTACGGACTACCCCAGGAAGACAGCGATCCGGCGAAAGAACTGCCCTTCAATGGAGTGTTCAGGCTGGCCCACGGTAAGCTGCAAGCAGTCATCAAAGACCTGAGCAGGCCAAACGGTATTGCCTTCACCCCAGATGGAAAGACGCTGTATATCTCAAACTCAGATCCCAAGCGGAAGATATGGATGCGCTACGACGTAGCAGCGGACGGCACGGTGAAAAACGGCCGACTCTTCTTTGACGCCACGGCGGATAAAGGCAGCGGTAACCCGGACGGGATGAAGCTCGACACACAAGGAAATATCTATGGCGCCGGGCCAGGAGGACTGTGGGTCTTCTCTCCATCCGGAAAGCACCTGGGCACGGTGAAGGTGCCGGAGATCGTATCCAACTGTGTTTGGGGAGATGACGGCAAATCACTTTACATAACCGCACGCACCAGCGTTTACCGGATTAAATTGCCGGTAGCCGGTGAGAAGGTGTTGTACCAATGAAACGCAGAAGCTGTTTGAAAGCGATGCTGGCTGCCGCCGGCGGCGCTGTCCTTCCCGCCGTCGTGCTCGCGGAATCTTCTGCGAGTGACGCCCGGCCTATCCAACTACACGCCGACTTGGCCGTCGATCCGGCAAAGGAACAGGAGATGCTGCAATTCTTTGCGCGGAAATTCCGTCCCGCAGCTGCCCAACAGCCTGGCTATATCGATACAAGAATGTTGAAGTTGAAGTCCGCCCTGCGTGGCGCGGCTCCCCCCGGCGCCAACTACCAGTTCGTCCTCACCTTTTCAAGCGAGGCGTTGCGCCAGAAATGGATCGCGACCGAGACCCACAAGCAGCTTTGGCCGATCATTGAGGGTAGCTTAACCGACAAAAATTACAGCCGCCTGCTGTACGAGGTCTACTAAGGGATGATGACAACTTCGAGCGCCGCGGTCGCATCCCCCTCGGGACGCAACGCCCGCTGGCTCGTAGTTGCTCTTCTCACCGTGGGCGTCGTGATTGCCTACACGGATCGTATCAATCTGTCATCTGCACTCCCCCAGATTCGAATGAGCTTCTCCATCTCGGCGGCGGAGTCAGGAATTCTGCTGTCGGCCTTTTTCTGGGCCTACACTTTGCTGCAAACGCCGGCCGGATGGGTGGTCGATCGTTTCGGTCTCAAGTGGCCTTATGCCGCGGGGCTTTTCTTATGGAGCGCGGTCTCTGCGGCAACCGCGCTGGTGAGTTCCCTCAACGCCCTCATAGTCGTGAGGGTCGTGCTTGGTATTGGCGAGTCCATCGTCACCCCGGCTAGCATGCGTTACCTCCGCGAGAACTTCGCCGAGCACGAGCGGGGTCTGCCTATCGGTATTTATTTCTCCGGCACCAAGTACGGCCCAGCCATTGGGGCGCCGATTGCCACTTATCTCGTCCTGGGTTACGGATGGAGATGGATGTTCGTTCTCAACGGAGCGCTCTGCTTTCTCTGGCTGGTTCCGTGGCTTCTGTTTGTCAGGGATGATCGCAAGAGCTCGCCCACGCCGGAACAGGGGGCCTCAGTCTCCTGGGGCGCTATGTTGTCAGCCCCGCTTATGTGGGGCACCTGCGTCGCCACATTCTGCTATATGTACTTTGTTTATTTCTGCATGACGTGGATGCCCACCTATTTCAAAGAGCGCTTCGGCTTGTCATTAACTGCTTCGGGTTGGTTCACCTTCATGTCCTTTGGGGGAATGGCAACCGTCGCGATCCTGGCAGGATGGGCTGCCGATCGGCTCATTGCTCGCGGACGTAACCCTGTCACCATACGAAAAGCGTTTACCATGGTGGGCTTCGTGCTGGCGTTCAGTGAGGTCTTCGCAGCCTTTTCAAGTTCGACGGCGGTCACTCTTTTTCTGGCTGTGTTTTCGCTCAGCGGGCTGGGCCTGGCCACGGCCAATTATTGGGCCCTTACCCAGACGTTAACGCCGGCCTCCGCGTCCGCTCGTGTCGCGGGGATACAGAACACCGCTGCTAACGTGGCCGGCATCGCCGCCCCCTGGATCACCGGGAGTCTGGTACAAAGGACTGGAAGTTTCAACGCGCCGCTGATCGCGGTTGGCTTTTGGCTCCTGGTAGGCATCGCTTGCTACCTATTTTTGGTCAGGGAGAGAAATGCATTGCGATAGGACGATTTTGAGCATCTGTCTCCTGGCAGCGCTTCCTTTATCCGCGCAGACCGGAGCACGCGGTGGGGAGTGGCGATCATACGGCGGCGACCTCGGCAACACGCGCTATTCGGCTCTTGATCAGATCAACGCCTCCAATTTCAACAAACTTCAAATTGTCTGGAGCCTCAAAACCAGCAACTTCGGACCGGAGCCGGAATATCGATTTGAATCGACTCCGCTGATGGCCAACGGTGTCCTCTATACCACTGCTGGATCACGGCGTGCCGTGGTAGCGTTGGATGCTGCGACCGGCGAGCTGTTGTGGATGCACACCGAGCACGAAGGCGCACGCGGCATGGCGGCTCCGCGCCGCCTTTCTGGCCATGGTGTGGCCTACTGGACCGACGGCAGTGAAGAGCGGATTCTCTATGTCACGCCGGGCTACCGGCTGATCGCATTGGATGCAAAAACCGGTATCCCGATATCTACCTTCGGCAAGCAGGGTGTGGTCGATCTTCGGCTGGATGACGACCAGGAGATGGACCTGGTCACTGCCGACATAGGGCTGCATTCCACACCGATCGTCGCCGGCAACACGATCATCGTCGGCGCCGCTCATCGTTCCGGCGAGCAGCCGAGGAGCAAGACCAATGTGAAAGGCTACGTGCGCGCCTTCGATGTGAAGACCGGCAAGCGCCTCTGGATATTCCACACCGTACCGCGGCAAGGGGAATTCGGTTACAACACCTGGGAGAAGGGCTCTGCTGAGTACACGGGAAACACCGGGGTCTGGGCTCAGATCAGCGTGGATGAAGAGCTGGGCATGGCATACCTTCCAGTTGAGTCGCCGACCCAGGATTCTTATGGCGGCGATCGCCCGGGAAATGCGCTGTTTGCGGAAAGCCTGGTCGCCGTTGATCTCAAAACTGGCCAGCGCAAGTGGCACTACCAGCTCGTTCACCATGGCTTGTGGGATTTTGATATCCCGTGCGCTCCTGTTCTGGTGGATATCACGGTCGATGGCAAACCGGTCAAAGCTTTGGCCCAAGCCACGAAACAGTCCATTCTCTACGTGCTCAATCGCGTGACCGGCGAACCGGTCTGGCCGTTCGTTGAGCGGCCCGTACCCCAGGGCGATGTGCCCGGCGAATGGTATTCGCCCACGCAACCGATTCCCACCAAGCCGCCGTTTTATGACCGGAACGGTTCTAAGATCGACGACCTGATTGACTTCACTCCCGAGTTAAGAGCGCAGGCGATTCAGTTAGCTTCGAAATATAAGATGGGGCCTGTCTTTACCCCGCCTGTAGTCAGCAAACCTGGGGGGCCGTTGGGTACTCTGATCGTGGGCTACCCGAACGGCGGAACGGATTGGGCCGGCGGTTCATTCGATCCGCAGACTCACATCTACTACGTTTTCTCTGAGCGGGTCGCGGGCAGCTTGGGGCTGGTCACGCCGGAAGCCGGCGAGTCAGATGTGAGGTACTTCGTTGGTACGGTGCATGAGAGTGGGCACGCATTTCATCGTCTAACTGTTCAAGGGCTGCCGTTGGTGAAACCGCCCTATGGCACGATTAGCGCGATCAATCTCGACACTGGAGAGATCGTATGGCAAGTGCCCCACGGCGAAACCCCGGATGAGATTCGAAATAGCCCGGTACTCAAGGGGCTAAATATCCCGCGGACTGGCCGGCCGGGGATTATTGGTGTATTGACCACGAAGACGCTCGTGATTGCAGGAGAGGGCGGTGTCTTTACCAATGCGGCCGGCCGGCAGGGAGCACTGTTACGCGCTTACGACAAGGCCACCGGCAAGGACGCGGGCGCAGTCTACATGCCCTCCGGGCAAACCGGTTCGCCCATGACCTACATGCTCAAGGGTAAGCAATACATAGTGCTCGCCATCGGAGGCCAGGGTTATCCCGGTGAGTTAGTAGCGTACGCGCTGGGTGATTAGTATCCAGTCTTCGTTGCCGGTGGAGAAAACCGCAGGTCCCTCGGCTTCGCTCGGGATGACAAGGGGTGGGTTGGTGCTTCCATAGGGATTTGGCTAATTGGATGAAAGAGTCAGAGGGTGGAGCAGTCGTGTCCCATATCTCGCGAAAAACGAGCGAGACGTGGCCCCCGTAGTTTGTAAGGGGCCTCAGAGCAGCCGAAGACTCTGCTCAATCAAATGCTTGGTGTCGACCACCGGGTCGACATCCGAGTCGGACTCCATCGAATAATAGCCTCGATATCCCGAGGCTTTGGCGATACTGAAAAGCTCTTTCAGCGATGCTGTCTGGCGCTTGCCGTGGAAAGACTCGGCGTCCTTGACATGGGCGATATTCCAGGCGTGAGCAAACATCTCCTTCACGTTCTGCGCATTGAAGCGTTCGTCACCCCGGTAGAGTCCATTGCCGAAGTCAGGAAGTGCCCTCAAATAAGGGGTATCCGCCAGCTCGATCGCCGCAACGCTTCGCGCGGCGGAAGCGAAAACCGGATCGTCATTCTCCAGATTGACAACGATGTTGCGTGTGGCTGCGTAATCAATCGTCGGCTTAAGCGCCCGCACAGCCCGGGGAAGATCAGAAGTGTCGGAGCACTTCGGGATCCAGACGCGAATGCTGGGGGATCCAAGCAGCACCGCGACATCGATCCAATGCCGGTAGCGCGCATTGCCTACATCGCGTGTGGCTTCATCGTCGCTGCACAGCTCAACTTTTTCATCGACCGGTATGTTCACCGTGTGTACCCCGGCAGCGTCGAATGCTGCGCGGAGCTTGCGTACCTCGCTGTATTTGGTCGAAGCAAAGTGCGCGCTCAGCGGCTCAATCCCCTGCACCTTGAATTCCGTCCTCACAAAGCGTGCGAATGAGGCCAGGTCCATACCGGGTTTTTTGGGGTCCCGGTCTTGATTTCCAGCCGCGATGATCGATTCCCGGAAAGGATACGTCGCCACCGCAATACGCGCGCGCGGCTCAGTTGGAAAGGTCGCCCGCGGAGGCTCTGTCGCCAGGGCAGCGCTCGCCGACCAAACAAGAGCACCCTTAACCACACTGCGTCGAGTGAATGATTTCATCTCAGAAAACCCGATTCTGAGGCCGTGACCTCAGTGACGAAACGAAAGTCGCCTGGAGTGATACCGCGCCACAGTGCCAGCCGGTATGCCGCCACTTGCAGGGGAACGATTTCAAACAGCGGCGCCAGCACGGGCGCAATCTCCGGCCACGGAACCAGCGACGGTGCGTGACTGTCCCCCGCCTCGGCCGCAGGTCCGATCCAGCGGGCCTGCGCGCCGGTTGAGAAGAGATCGTCAGCCAGCGAGCGGTCGAGCGATCGCGTGATCGGCGGCGTACCGAAGACCACGGCGCGGAAATCGGGCGAAAGAATTTCCGCGGGTCCGTGCCGGAACTGCCCTGAAGACATGCCCACCGCCGCCGTCTTAGCCGTTTCGTGCAGCAGCAACGCCCCTTCGTAGACGGAAGCGAGCGCCGGTCCCCGGCCCAGCAAATAAAGCGGCCCGCCCATGAGCCAGTACTGCCAACCTTCGCTTGCCCGCAGGCATTCGTCGATGTGCGCCGAGAGCGTCGACAGCGCAGCGCCGCAGTCCTCGCCGAGCTTCGCGCTTTCCCCGGCCAGCACTTCCTCCGCCAGCAGCAGCAGCGCCAGTACCGTGCCGGTGTAGGTCTGGACCGCAATCAGCTTGTCCGCCCCGGAGCCGATGGGCACAGTGATATCGGCGATTTTTTCCAGGCTGGAACCAGGTACATTGGTGACCCCAATCACGGTCATGCCGGACTGGCGCATTTTTTCCGCGAGAAGAACCGGCTCGATCGATCCACCCGAGCGCGAAACCACCACCCCTACGTCTCCCGCGCGCAAAGTAGCGCTGCCGTGGTGCAGCAGCTCGGCGCTCTCCATTGCCTGCACTGGATGGCCCTGCTGCGCCAGCCGGCTTACCGCGGGCAAGGTGGCAAACAACGAACCGCCCATGCCGCTGAAGATGATTCGCCCCTGGGCTTTGCGGATTTTTTCCGCGCCCGCGCGTAGCGTTGCGTTGCCCTGGTGAAGCGTCAAGACGCCGCGATGAGATGTGGGCTGCGCCAGGATGTTATCCAGCATGGGAACCCGGCTCATGCATGCCTCCTGTTCAGCCACTCATCGACCGGCCGCTCCGCCGTCGTTTGGTAGGGCAAGCTGACCTTGCGCCCCAGGCCGGCGGAAGCGTAGGCGGCGAAGATCGCCTCCAGCACTACCTTGCCGTCTTCCCCGGTCGCTTGCGGGGCTTCTAATCCGCGGATGGCACGGGCGAAGTGGCGCATCTCCTGCGGGAAACCGTAATTCCACAACTCTTCGAAGACGGGATAGGTCCAACCGGTGGTCGTGGGCGCCTTTTCGACGGCGTAGGCGAAGCCATGTTCACTGTAGGTCTGCAGCGCATTGCCCATATGCAGGTTAGCAATCGTCAGGCCGCCCTCGCCGTAAATCTCGATGCGATCGTCCATGCCCCCGCGGCGAGCCCAGCTGTTCTCGATGATGCTGAAGGCGTTGCCCTCAAACTCGATGATCGTCACCGCTTCGTCATCGAGTTGTGTCTTGTCACCATGGACGTAAGTGCCCAGCTGGGCGTAGGCGCTCAACAGCTTGGGTCGCCCCAGGAACCACCAGGCGAACGCGATCCCATGGGAGCCCAGATCGAGCAACGCCCCGCCCCCGGCTCGCTTCACATCCCAGAACCAATCCGCGTGCGGACCGAAGTGCTTCTCGCTCTGTTTAATGAGGTGCACTTTGCCAAAGGCGCCGGAGTCTGCCATCTCTTTCGCCTTGCGGTACTTTGGGGTGAAGAAAAGCTCTTCGGCATAGAGCAGCAGCACACCGTTGGCGCGGCAGGCTTCGATCATCGCGTCGGCCTCGGCCGGGGTGACACAGAGCGGCTTCTCGCAGATGACATGCTTGCCCGCCTGCGCCATGGCGATGGTCATTTCACAATGCAGCGCGTTGGGAGCGGTAATGGTGACCGCCTCAACATCGGGATCACTCGCCAACTCTTTGTAATCGCTGTAGACATGCGGAATTTTGTAGCGATCGGCAAGACCCTGCGCGTGCGCAGCCGTGGGTGAAGCCACGGCTACAACAGACATATCGTCCTCGATCATGCTAATTGCGGCTGCGTGGCAATCCGCCTGGAATTGCGAGCCGATGATGCCTACGCGCACCGGGCCACCTTTCATGTTGACCTCTTTCGCCTTTGCCTATCGTTAGACCCCTAGGGTGCATTTAGCATACAAGGCCGGCCGCTCCCCGTTGCCTGCTACGCGGCGATCAGGCAAAATTGCAGAGTACGCCAATCCTGCGCGCTTTCGTATGGGTTTGGCGCAGACGGCCGCCCCGGGAGAGCATTTGGAAGCCGCAGCATATCGACGTTTGCTTCTCCGTCTGCTGGCGCTCCCAATTGTCGCCCTCGGGCTGCTTGCCTTGACCCTTGTTTACGGCATTCAGCACATGGAACGGAGCGAACGCCGGGTTGACCGTTCTGATCAAGTCATCGCCCACGCCAACCAACTGGTCAAGCTGATGGTCGATGAAGAAACGGGAATTAGGGGATTTCTGCTCACCCGCAATCCCATATTTCTTCAACCCTACCGGGAAGCCAATCAACAGCTCGAACCTGAGTTCACAGCCATTTTCGCCCTGATAAAGCGCGACCCCGAACAAACCACTCGGCTGCAGCGGCTAAAAACGGCATTTCAAGCGTGGCAACAGGATGCCGCCGAAACCATCGCTTCGCCCAAGCCTGCCGTCGACCCGAATTTGAACATGCTCGAACGTAACCGCAGAATGGACAATCTGCGCGCCATGGCCGACGATTTTCTGACCGCTGAGACAGGCATAAGGGCCAGTCGATCGTTCACTGCCTTGAGGATCGATAGGCTCAGCCTCTATGGCCTCCTGGCTCTGGCCGCGATTATCGCCCTGTTGCTGGCGTGGGAGATTCGCCGGCTCTTCCAGAAACTAGCCAGTACCTACGATCTGCAGATTAAGGAGGTAAAGCGCTGGGGAGACGAATGCTATAGCCGCGAACAATGGCTGAATACCACTCTCCGCAGCATCGGGGATGCGGTGATCGCTTCCGATCCCGACGGCAAAGTGGTGTTCATGAACTCCGTCGCGGAGAAGCTGACGGGTTGGAAAGAGAAGGAGGCCGAAGGCCTTCCGCTTTCCAGCATCTTTGTCATTGTTAACCAACACACGCGCGCTGCCGTCGAAAACCCGGTAGACGCCGTGAGGCGGTCAGGCAAGATTGTGGGCCTCGCCAACCACACCATTCTTATCACGAAAGATCGCAAAGAGTTCCATATCGACGATAGCGCCGCTCCCATCCTTGATGTGAACGCGCGCATGACGGGCATCGTGCTCGTCTTCCGGGACATCACCGAACGGCATGCCTCCGAGACTGCGCTCATGCGCGCCGAGAAGCTGGCATCCGCGGGACGGCTGGCCGCGTCCATCGCCCATGAGGTCAACAATCCCCTGGAAGGCCTCGTCAACCTCATCTACCTGGCCCGTGGTGAGGACGATATGCAAAAGATTCGAAGGCATCTCACGGATGCCGATCGAGAGCTGCAGAGAATCGCGCACATCACCCGCCAATCCCTGGGGTTTTATCGCGAGACCTCGGTGGCCGGTAACTTTCGTCCCGACGTTGTGGTTCGAGAAGTTTTCGACTTTTACTCCTCGCGCGCTCTCGCTTCACGCGTCCGTTTGCATGTGAATATAAAAACCGAGCAGAACGCTTTCGGAAACCCAGGTGAATTTCGCCAGGTGCTTTCCAACTTGCTCGCCAACAGCCTGGACGCCTGTAAAGAGGGAGATGCAATTTGCGTGCGCGTTCGCGCTGCTGTCAGCTCACGCGATCCCGCTTTGCGCGGCGTGCGCGTAGCCGTAGCAGATAACGGCTGCGGCATCGCCCCCGAGTACATCGAGCGCATCTATGAACCCTTCTTTACTACCAAGAAGGACACAGGTACCGGCTTGGGCCTGTGGGTCTCTCGCGAGCTGATGGAAAAGTGTGGCGGTTATCTCACCGTCCGTTCCAGCGTCGATCAACACCGCGCAGGAACTGTCTTCTCCTTGTTTCTGCCCGGGTCGGCGCCGAGCCAAGGCTAGAGCATTTTCACCCCCGTCTCTTACTCTCAATGCCAATGGGTAGCGAGACACGAAAGGTGGTTCCACTTTTTCCCGGCTCATGAGAGGTGCGGAACCGAATGCTTCCCTGGTGCTTCTCAAGAATTCGTTTGGAAAGCCACAGTCCGATCCCGGTCCCCGAACTCTTGTTGCTGACGTACGGCTCGAACAGGCGCTTCCGGATGGAAGGATCGATTCCATGCCCGTTGTCGGAGAAGGTGATGTAGGCTCGCTCCTTATCGGCGCGCATCCGCAGGCAAAGCACCGCCTCTTTCTCTGGCAGCGCATCAAGAGCATTCAAAATAAAATTAGAAAACACCTGCAACAGCTCACCTCCCAGCGCTTTCACCATGAGTTGGTCGGGTAACTCTTTACGCAGCTCGATGGATCCTGCCGCAAAGCGATGAGAGTGAATACGCAAGGCCGATTCGGCGATCTCTACCAGGTCAAATTGTTTCGCTTCGCTCTGTTCCCGATAGAACGAGAGAGTCTTCCGAGTGATTTCTGCCAGTCGGTTCAGTTGGTTCTCTGCCACCACCATGTTTTTTCGTACGTGCTCAGCGTGGTGAGCCTCCTGTTTGGTGAGGTATATGAGGTTGCTGAGAGCCTCCAGGGGATTGTTCACCTCATGCACGATGGCGCCTGCAAAGCGGCCGGCGATGGCAAGACGTTCACTCCGCTGCAGGGACTCTTCGGCCAGCCGAAGGCGCGCGCGCAACTGCTCGATTGTGAAGTCGTCTTCTGGCAAAGAAAAACTCACAAACTACAGAATCTCAAGCCGGCAGCGACGACAAGTCTCCCTTAACGACAATTCGTCGCCCCTGTACTCAGAAGGGAAGAGTGAGCCTGCGGTTGGCTGGATCGAGAAGATAGCCTTTAGACCGTTTTCATGCGCCGGAGCTTCCCCGGGTCGCACGTCTATCATTCTGGCTGGTAACCAGATTTTAATGAAGAAGCTCAATACAGGAGACTAATATGGCGCAAGGTTCAGAGCAGAACCCCGCATACGTATACCCGGTCCGACCTTGGCGACCTCGGCGAGGTTGGACTTTTCTTGAGGAAAAATCCAGTCTGACGATCCTTTCGCTGGGGACAGCATTGCGGGTTCTGCCGTGGCTATAAGGAGAGTGCATGCCGGCGACACCAGAGGCAGTCTTCCATTACGAGGTCGAAAAGTCCGGGGATGAGACCACCGGTCCAATCACCACAATCTTGTGTCATGGCAGGGTGGTGAACGAAACCGCGGGTCAGATCAAGGAAGTGGTCAAGCCACTCATACCCTTGGGTGGCCGCATTGTGCTCGACCTCACCGATGTGAGCTACCTGGATAGCTCGGGCCTGGGAACTTTGGTGGGGCTCAAGGTCTCAGCCATCAAAGAGGGGTACTGCAAGTTGGAATTGGTCAACTTGTCCCCCCGGATTAAAGAACTGCTTCGCCTTAGCAACCTGACCAGCTTGTTTGCTTCCTAGGCTCCCTTAGAGGGGGGTGATCCTACTTCGCCATAGCATCCGGCATCACATTTTTCGTGATTCGTCGATCGGCTTCCTGCCGTATCTCCGCCGCACTGACAGCATCGCCCGGTGGCGCAACGATTTCGAAGTGCCCATACTCGTCTTTGCCCCGCACCAGTTGAACAATCTGGCGCTCCGCAGCCTTCTGTACCACCTCAGGAGCAATGTATCGAACCGCAATGCCGATCCGCGGCTGATCTGAGCTGTTCGCCTTGGAGCCATGCGCGATCCCGATGTGATGCAACGACATCTCCCCGGCCTCAAGCGTCATGGCCACAGCTTTCGATTCATCCACCTCCAGCGCAATCTCCTGCCCCCGAGACAATGCATTATCCAGCGCGTACGTCTCCCGTTGTGGAAGCTGCATCTTCTGCGTTCCCGGCATTACCCGCATGCATCCGTTCTCGAGCGTGCTGCGAGAGAGCGCTATCCACGCGGTCGTCACCTTGGGAGGGTTCAATCCCCAATACGCTCCGTCCTGGTGCCAGGAGATAAACGCCGGATCTCGCGCAAACTTCACGAACCAATCCGACCCCCAAACCAGGATGTTGGGCCCGATCGCGCCTTCCACCGCATCCAGCACCTTGGGATGGGAGGCCATCTGGCAGACCCAAGGCAACATAAGATGCGTAAGGCCGTAGACCGCGCGCCGCTCACGCGGAATCATCTTACGCAGCAGATCTTCATTTTGCCTGGTGTACTCGTCAAACTGCCGCCGGAACTCCGCAGTCTCAGCGTCGCTGAAAACCTGGATCGGATACAAATAACCATTCTCGGCATAGAATTCCTGTTCTTCCGCGCTCAGCTTGCCTCTGATCTCACTCATGACCGTTATCCTTGTCGACTATACCCTTACAGCTACTCGAGGAATGGACGCAGCAGCCGCGCCAGCTCATCCGGTTCCGCCAGAAAGGCATCGTGCCCGTGCGATGAGATAAGCTCGCGATGTTCGCAACGGACGCCGGCCCCCTGCAGGCGCAAAGCAAGGGCGGCTATTTCATCCGCTGGAAAAAGCCAGTCCGAAGAGATCCCCACCAACATCACGTCCGCCTGGATACGCCGGAACGCGGCTTCGGCGGAAGAGTAACCGCGGGCAGGGTCCCACGTATCCATCGTCCGCGTGATTGCCAGGTATGCGTTGGCATCGAAGCGCTCCACAAACCGCTCTCCCTGGTAATCGAGGTATCCGGCCACATCGAATCGCTCTCCGCTCAGCCCCTGGCCCCGCTCATGCGCCGAGGCCCACGGATCTTCCTCGCTGCGATCTGGCTTGCGTGCAAACCGATGCTCGAATAGCTCGGGCGATTTGTAGGTGCACACTGCCAGCGCGCGGGCCAACGCCAACCCCTCCCGCGGTGGCTCATACGGCGAGTAGTTCCCGCCCTTCCATGCCGGGTCGAGCTGGATCATCCGCCGCTGCAGGTGGTTTAATCCCAGGCCCATCGCCCCCAGCGGAGCCGCCCCAATCGAAATCACTCGCTCCACCCGTTCCGGAAACTGGATCGCCATCTCCAGCGCCTGCATGCCGCCGATTGAAGCGCCCATCACCAACTTGAGCCGATGGATCTTGAGCCTTTCCAACAGGCGCGCCTGCAGCCTGACCACATCGCGGATGCTCACCAGCGGGAAATTCGGTCCATAGCGGCGGCCGGTCACGGGATCGATCGAAGCCGGCCCAGTCGAGCCGTAACAGGAGCCGAGCATATTAATGCCGATCACGCAGTGATCGCCGGCCTGCAGCAAGCCTCCATCGGAGAAAAGCCGCGGCCACCAATCTGCCACCCGCGCCGAGCCGGAGAGCGCGTGCGCAACAAAAATGACGTTGTCGCCCGCCGCATTGGGCTCGCCATACATCGCATAGCGTAGCGTCGGCGATTGCAGCAGCCCGCCGGCTTCGAGGGAGAAAGCCTCGCCTGGCGCGAAGTCTCCCTCGAAACTGGGTGCCACCAGGGCCGCGCTGGGGCTGGAGCTCATCGTGCGCTGAGCGCTTCCACCGGCCGGGCCGTATGACCGTTGGCCGCCTCGATCGCATCGTTGAGGTCGGCGATTATGTCGCGCACGTCTTCGATCCCGACCGACAGCCGCACCAGCTCAGGGGTCACCCCAGTGTCCTGCTGCTCGTCGACACTCAGCTGCGAATGAGTGGTGGACGCGGGGTGGATGACCAGCGATTTGGCGTCCCCAATGTTGGCCAGCAACGAGAACAACTTCAGCGCATTGATCAGCTTCTTGCCTGCCTCGTAGCCCCCTTTGATGCCGAACGTGATCAGTGAGCTTTGCCCGTCCGGCATGTACTTCTTCGCCCGCGCGGCATACTTGCTGGCAGATAGCCCGGGATAATTGACCCACTCGATCCCCGGGTGATCGGCCAGATGCTTAGCCACCGCCAGCGCGTTCTGCGAGTGCCTTTCCATGCGCAGGTGCAGCGTCTCGAGCCCCTGCAAAAACAGAAAAGCATTGAAGGGCGACATGGCGGCGCCGGTGTCGCGCAAACCCTGCACCCGGGCTTTGAGAATAAAGGCCAGGGGGCCGAACGCATCCACGTACGACAGGCCGTGGTACGAAGGGTCAGGCTCGACAAAGTCGCGGAAGCGTCCTGAGGCCTTCCAGTCGAACTTGCCGCCGTCGACGATGACTCCGCCGATTGACGTTCCATGGCCGCCGATAAATTTCGTGGCCGACTCGACCACAATGTCGGCGCCCCACTCGATAGGACGGCAAAGGATCGGGGTGGGAGCGGTATTGTCGATCATCAGGGGCACCCCCTGCTGGTGGGCGATGCCGGCCAATCTCTCGATGTCGACGATGTCGAGCTTGGGATTGCCCAGGGTCTCGGTGTAGACCGCCCTCGTTTTGCCGTTGATGGCCGCCCGCAGGCCGTCAAAGTCGTCGGCATCGACAAAACGGACGTTGATGCCGAGACGGGGCAGCGTGTAGTGGAACAGGTTGTAGGTGCCTCCATATAAGGAGGTGGTGGAGACAATTTCGTCTCCGGCGCCGGCCAAAGTCGTAATGGCCAAGGTTTCGGCGGCCTGGCCGGAGGCGGTGGCCAGCGCGGCCGCTCCGCCCTCGAGCGCGGCGATGCGTTTCTCGAAGACATCGGTCGTTGGATTCATGATGCGGGTGTAGATGTTGCCGAATTCCTGCAGGCCAAAGAGCCGGGCGGCGTGATCGGCGTCCTTAAATACGTAAGACGTGGTCTGGTAGATGGGGACGGCGCGGGATCCGGTCGTGGGGTCGGGTTCTTGCCCGGCATGCACCGAAAGTGTTGCGAGATGTTGCTTCTTGTTTTCTGACATCTGCCTACTCCTGTGAAATTTGAGAATGAGAGCGGTCTTTCCTTTGACTTGCGCCCAGAGGCAAGCGAAAGGCCTGCAGTCTCGGTTGACTGCAGGCCTATGGGAAACATGGTCTTGAAGCTTTTAGCCCTTTGGCCAGGCTCCCAAAACGCCCGCATCGATGCGCATACAGCAACAGCGTGGGTGGGCGGGCAGTCTGACGTGGTGAAAACCCATAGCCCCCAGTATTAGGCCAACCCTCATCCGCTGGCAAGATGCAGCTGTTTTTCTGTGAAAATCCCCCCTGGCTGCCCGGATTCGATGACCCAGTGCGGGACGCCATATTGCGCCAAGTTGGCGGCCGATGTTCTCTTTTTGGGTGCGTGGGTACACCTCATGACCTTCCCGGCTATTTGAGCCGATCAACAAAGGGATAGCGTCACGGGTTCTCACGCGAAAGTGGCATCTATCCTGCCAAATTTTGGGGAGTAGTATGGGTTCCGCGTCCATCTGACCCTGTCGTCAGGAAAGGAGGCAATTATGAGTGACCTTCAATGTCGCAGGTCCTCCGGCCTCACTCTGTTGTTCGTGCTTTTCACCGTGGTGTGTGTTCACGCCACCTTCGCCGCAACGCCCAACTCATCCTCTTCTGCCCCGGAAGTGGCCACCCTACCAACCACCGATACCCTCTCACCACAGACTCAAGGCGATCTGCTCATGGTTCATCGAAGCTATGCAGCAGCGCTTGAGGCTTATCAGCGTGATCCCGAGAAATCCGCGGTGCTGTGGAACAAGATCGGTGTCGCCTACCATCACATGTTCGCTCTTGAGCAGGCGCGCAAGTACTATCAGAGGGCGCTAGCGATGAATCCAAAGTATCCCGATGCGCTCAACAATCTGGCCGCCGTCTACCACGGTCAACACGAGTACAGGCAGGCGGAGCGCACCTACAAGCAGGCGCTCAAGTATGCGCCGTCGTCGGCGATTACTTACTGCAACCTGGGCACCGCCTACTTCGCGCAGGAGAAATACAAGCCCGGGATGCAGGCGTACCACAAGGCCCTGGCGCTGAACCCCCACATCTTCGACGCGGGTCAGGTCCAGATCATTCAAGAGACCAGCAGTCGCCGCCAGCTCGTCGCCGTCAATTATTACCTGGCCAAGACTTACGCCACGGAAGGAAAGATGGACGAAGCGCTCACCTACCTGCGCAGGGCGCTGGAAGCCGGCTTTCGCGATCGTAAGCAGTTGATGAAGGACAAGGAATTCGCGTCGCTCCGTGCTACCCCGGAGTTTCACCAGCTGATGGTCGAACAGACTGGGGGCGAATGAGGCAGAAAGAATGACGCGGTGAGACTCTTTCGTCCCGCTCTCATCGAATCCCTCCCCCGAAGAAATCGATGAAGTCGGTGGCAGAAAATCACCGCGTCGCTTTGTAGCATATTGTTTAAGGATGGCTGTCTGGGCGCTTCGGGGGAAGTAACCCCGACATGGTATCTAAGTAGTTACCTTCCCCAGCGTCTGAGGTGTGTATGCCACTGCCGGGGATCGATCCATATGCCCCATACGCCCAAGAGACAGAGATGGCTGCCGTCCTCCGCGACTACCGCACGGAGACTGGCCGAACCCTTCTGGAGCTGGTGGATGAGTCGCCGTTACTGCTGATTTTCCTTCGTCATTTTGGATGCTCCTTTTGCCGCCAGACTTTGGACGACGTCTCCAGGATCCGTGACTTGATTGAGGCAAAAGGGGTTCGGCCCCTCTTTGTGCATCTGGGAACGCCGGAGCGGGCGAAACCCTATTTTGACTACTACCATCTTTCCGATGTGGAGCGGGTCAGCGATCCTGAGGCTTCTCTCTATGCCAGTTCCGTCTTCCAGTTGCCGCGAAAGAACGTTTTTTCCCAATTCTTCATTCCCGCAGTCTGGAAGGCCTGGCTGCGAGGCGCGGTGCAGAAGCACGGCATTGGCATGATTAAGGAAGATGCGAACCAGATGCCCGGCATTTTCTATCTGCGCCAGCGGGCCATCGTCCGCGCCTACCGCTATCGGACCATCGCTGACCAGCCGGATTATCTCAAGCTGATCGCCTGAGTGTCTTCTGCCAGATCCTATTGCCTGCAGATGCTTTATACCCCGAACGGTATTGACTCAATTTTTAACATCGGCCAAACTCAAATCGGCCTAAGTATGAAGTTCAGCTGACTGAGTTCCAGGTCCTCTAAGAGGTGCTTGCATGCAGGTTGTTGTGAGAGGGATCGACGGTTTGGGGAACCAGCTGTTTCGGTATGCCGCCCTCCGATACTACGCCAAGCGCTACGGGGCCGGCATGAGAATTGCGTTCTATCCAGAGCCGAACAATTATTGTTATGGTTACCCGAGGCCTTTCCTGCTTTCGCACTTCTCGATACCTGTGCCGATGGCTCTGCGCTCAGTCTCCGATCGCCTCCTCATTACGGAGAAGGCCTGGCTCGAGGGTCCCTGCCTTCTATTGAGGCGCGCACTTCGAGCTCAGGTGTTTATTGAGCAGCATGAACTTATCCACTCTTTCCTGCCTGACCTGCCGCTGGAGCGAAACATCGAGACTCTCTATCTTTTGGGGTACTGGCAAAACCACCGCACAGTGGACCATGTTGAGGATCAGCTGCGAGAGGACCTGAACTTCAAAGAGCCCGCAAGGGGGAAGAACCTGGAGGTGCTGGAACAGATCAGCCACAGCAACAATCCAGTCTCGTTGCACGTACGTCGGGGAGACTACACCCATCCCGACCAGAACCTCGCTTTACCGCCGGAATATTATTCCCGCGCCATCGCCATCATCAAGCAACGCTTGGTTGACCCCACCTTCTTTGTCTTCTCCGATGACATGCGCTTCGTCAAGGAAAACCTGCCGCGCGAAGGCAAGATGATATTCGTGGAACACAACGACCATTTCTCCGCCCATGAAGATCTTCGGCTCATGTCTGCGTGCCATCATCACATCATTGCCAACAGCAGCTTTTCCTGGTGGGGAGCGTGGCTCAATCCTCTGCTGGACAAGATCGTCATCGCCCCCAAGCTTTGGCTCTGCAAGGCGAATAGTTATTACGAGGATTTATTGCCGCCCAAATGGACTCTCGTCGAGGTCCCAAGCGCCGACTTCGATATAGCCGCCCACACTGAAGACATAAACTCCGTCCATAGATGAAGGCCCGCCCGTATCGGCATGCTCATAGATTCGCAAGCTGATCGCCTGAGTAGTCATGGGGCGTTCGGGCATTGCCGAAAAAATACCGTTACCCGACGGCCCTCACCGGTTGCAACCCCCTGTTGCTGACGTGGATCCCTATTACTAAAGTATACCCAGAAGCGGTATTTTCGTTTCGTCCCAAATAGGAATTGGCTAAGCTGGTCTTGGCTGACACTAACCGCCACCGCACGAGATCTTTGCTCCGGGAGCTTGGTCCATCGCGATAAACGGAAACGTAGGCAGCGACCATAACTGAGAGTGCGAACCAGTCCGGGATCTCGCTCTCTGAGAGCGTCTTCACTTTTCGAGACGCGGCAACCAATACAAGATAACCAGGGTGAGGCTATGAGGTGAATCATCGTCTCATATCATCCGTTTACCAAGCGGCTGCCTCTACCCAACAAGGGCCATTTTGCGATCTGAAACGAAGATAGTAAAACGCCGGGTCTTGTTGATTGATTTAGGGCCGCAGTTCGGTGGAATCGGTACTTATCTGGTGAGTCTGGCAGATCTTCTGGCCAGCGATGTAGACCTATATGCGCTGTGCGTACTTCCCGAGCTCAGCGCGCGCTTGGCGAGCAGCGGGGCCAAGGTGATTCGCCTGCCGGTCTTTTGCGGCACGCTCAAGCCACTCCGCTTTCTGGCCACTCTGACGGTGGTTCCGTTGCTGCTGCTGCGATATGACATCCACACCGTACAACTCAACGGCTTTCTTGATAGCGTCCTGATTCTTCCGGCGCGGCTGCTGGGGCGTTCCGCGGTATATACGCGGCATGGCGGATTTGAAATCGAGCTGTACAGCTGGCTGCGGCAGCCGCACAAGTTTCTTGCCCGTAAGATCGCGCGCTGGAGCGTCCGCTTTACCACCCATGTCGTGTGCGTCTCGCACGCGGTCGCAGAGAGCGTCCGGCCTGTTCTACCAGCGACGCGCTATTCGGTCATTGCCAACTGGGTTTCGGGACACAAACCCTTACGTACTCCGCTCGCCGACTTGTCGCGGCGGGCACGTGTACTCTGCACCTCCCGGCTCGAGCACTACAAGGGTGTTCATTTACTCATCGAGGCCGCGCGGCGAATGCCCCAGGTGGAGGTGACGATCGCCGGCGAAGGGAGCGCCCAGGCGGCGCTTGAAAAGAGCGCGCTCGACCTTCCCAATGTACACTTCGTCGGTTTTCAGCAAGACCTCGACGAATTCTATGAGCGCGCAGACATCTACGTGATGCCTTCACTGGGCCCAGAAGGGCTTCCCATGACGAGCCTGGAAGCTATGGCTCACAGTCTTCCATGTATCTTTAGCGATTTACCCGTTCACTATGAGATCACCGACGGCGGCAAGGGCGCGTATCTCTTTCGCTCCGGCGAAGTGGACAGCCTGGTGACCGCTTTGTCTGAATTGCTCGCATCGCCGGAAAAGCGCTGCAGGTATGCGGCGGAAGCGCATCGGATTATCGCTGCGCGCTATAAGGAGGAAAACGTGCGAGAGGCTTATCTGCGTGTGCTCACAGCATGACTACTCACAACACCTATGGTTAATCACGATTACCTCTACTACTTAGGAGGCGGCGGTTTTGTCGCGGAAAAACTGAAAACCAAGCGTTCCCAGCCTGCGGCTACAGTGACTGTTGCAAGACTGGACACATTACCAAAGTATCCCCAATATGGGTATTTTAGTTTGATCGGTGATCGGCTCTGGGCTAAGCTGTGCGCAGTTAGTATTGTTGCCACTTTACTTGAATGGCAAAGTATCCACTCCGGAAGCAGTGAGTTTAAAAGCTGCCGTCTGTTCGATTGGATTTCGCCTCCACACTCATGACTGTCGCTAGTGAGTAGGCTAGCAAGGCGCCACCCTGGTGGCTGAGCCTACGGGGCAAAGATTAACCCTCTAGACTATAACGAATTAGTAACACTGGGCCTCCGTGGCCGCATCCGATGATTTGCTCTTAGGGAGCCGACGCATGTACCCGACCATCTGTAATGCAAAAAATATCGACGCGCCTCGCCGGGAAGACAGCATAAATATTGCTATTGCTGACGACTATCCGGTGCTACTGGCCGGAATGCGCCAATCTCTGGCTCCCTGTGACGATATCGTCGTGGTGGCTGAATGCACCCGCATTGGCGATCTGCTCGCGGAGGTGGCCGAGAAGAAGCCCGAGGTCGTTCTGCTCGGGTGCGAGAGCCATCTTGAAAACCTCGCTCAGCAGTTGCATAGCATCGCCGAGCTGCACCGAGACGTGAAAGTGATCGTCTTTACGGGGAATGTAAGCGTCAATTTTCACGAGGCGGCGCTGCGCAATGGGGCAAAAGGCATTTTGTTAAAGCAGTGCGCGCCGGAGTGGATTGCCAAGACGGTAAGGAAAGTTTCCCAGGGAGATCTCTGCTTTGACTCCGCTGTGACCCATCGTGTGCTCAGCACTCTGGTGCAGCGCAAACCGGCCGAACTTCCAGCGGAAAAGGCCGGCATCTCGTCCCTCACCGGTCGGGAGAACCAGATCATCAGCAGCATATGCCAAGGCCTGCGCAACAAGGAAATTGCCAGCAAGCTGTACATCAGCGATGCTACGGTTGCCCATCATCTCACGTCCATCTACCGCAAGTTAGGTCTTGCGGATCGCACCGAGCTGCTGCTGTACGCTCACCACAATGGTATTTCGACCCTGAAAGCT
>CAVQEO010000043.1:0-1113844 GCA_963711525.1 uncultured Acidobacteriaceae bacterium
GCCCGGATTCGATGACCCAGTGCGGACGCCATATTGCGCCAAGTTGGCGGCCGATGTTCTCTTTTTGGGTGCGTGGGTACACCTCATGACCTTCCCGGCTATTTGAGCCGATCAACAAAGGGATAACGTCATGGGTTCTCACGCGAAAGTGGCATCTATCCTGCCAAATTTTGGGGAGTAGTATCGGTTCCGCGTCCATCTGACCCTGTCGTCAGGAAAGGAGGCAATTATGAGTGACCTTCAATGTCGCAGGTCCTCCGGCCTCACTCTGTTGTTCGTGCTTTTCACCGTGGTGTGTGTTCACGCCACCTTCGCCGCAACGCCCAACTCATCCTCTTCTGCCCCGGAAGTGGCCACCCTACCAACCACCGATACCCTCTCACCACAGACTCAAGGCGATCTGCTCATGGTTCATCGAAGCTATGCAGCAGCGCTTGAGGCTTATCAGCGTGATCCCGAGAAATCCGCGGTGCTGTGGAACAAGATCGGTGTCGCCTACCATCACATGTTCGCTCTTGAGCAGGCGCGCAAGTACTATCAGAGGGCGCTAGCGATGAATCCAAAGTATCCCGATGCGCTCAACAATCTGGCCGCCGTCTACCACGGTCAACACGAGTACAGGCAGGCGGAGCGCACCTACAAGCAGGCGCTCAAGTATGCGCCGTCGTCGGCGATTACTTACTGCAACCTGGGCACCGCCTACTTCGCGCAGGAGAAATACAAGCCCGGGATGCAGGCGTACCACAAGGCCCTGGCGCTGAACCCCCACATCTTCGACGCGGGTCAGGTCCAGATCATTCAAGAGACCAGCAGTCGCCGCCAGCTCGTCGCCGTCAATTATTACCTGGCCAAGACTTACGCCACGGAAGGAAAGATGGACGAAGCGCTCACCTACCTGCGCAGGGCGCTGGAAGCCGGCTTTCGCGATCGTAAGCAGTTGATGAAGGACAAGGAATTCGCGTCGCTCCGTGCTACCCCGGAGTTTCACCAGCTGATGGTCGAACAGACTGGGGGCGAATGAGGCAGAAAGAATGACGCGGTGAGACTCTTTCGTCCCGCTCTCATCGAATCCCTCCCCCGAAGAAATCGATGAAGTCGGTGGCAGAAAATCACCGCGTCGCTTTGTAGCATATTGTTTAAGGATGGCTGTCTGGGCGCTTCGGGGGAAGTAACCCCGACATGGTATCTAAGTAGTTACCTTCCCCAGCGTCTGAGGTGTGTATGCCACTGCCGGGGATCGATCCATATGCCCCATACGCCCAAGAGACAGAGATGGCTGCCGTCCTCCGCGACTACCGCACGGAGACTGGCCGAACCCTTCTGGAGCTGGTGGATGAGTCGCCGTTACTGCTGATTTTCCTTCGTCATTTTGGATGCTCCTTTTGCCGCCAGACTTTGGACGACGTCTCCAGGATCCGTGACTTGATTGAGGCAAAAGGGGTTCGGCCCCTCTTTGTGCATCTGGGAACGCCGGAGCGGGCGAAACCCTATTTTGACTACTACCATCTTTCCGATGTGGAGCGGGTCAGCGATCCTGAGGCTTCTCTCTATGCCAGTTCCGTCTTCCAGTTGCCGCGAAAGAACGTTTTTTCCCAATTCTTCATTCCCGCAGTCTGGAAGGCCTGGCTGCGAGGCGCGGTGCAGAAGCACGGCATTGGCATGATTAAGGAAGATGCGAACCAGATGCCCGGCATTTTCTATCTGCGCCAGCGGGCCATCGTCCGCGCCTACCGCTATCGGACCATCGCTGACCAGCCGGATTATCTCAAGCTGATCGCCTGAGTGTCTTCTGCCAGATCCTATTGCCTGCAGATGCTTTATACCCCGAACGGTATTGACTCAATTTTTAACATCGGCCAAACTCAAATCGGCCTAAGTATGAAGTTCAGCTGACTGAGTTCCAGGTCCTCTAAGAGGTGCTTGCATGCAGGTTGTTGTGAGAGGGATCGACGGTTTGGGGAACCAGCTGTTTCGGTATGCCGCCCTCCGATACTACGCCAAGCGCTACGGGGCCGGCATGAGAATTGCGTTCTATCCAGAGCCGAACAATTATTGTTATGGTTACCCGAGGCCTTTCCTGCTTTCGCACTTCTCGATACCTGTGCCGATGGCTCTGCGCTCAGTCTCCGATCGCCTCCTCATTACGGAGAAGGCCTGGCTCGAGGGTCCCTGCCTTCTATTGAGGCGCGCACTTCGAGCTCAGGTGTTTATTGAGCAGCATGAACTTATCCACTCTTTCCTGCCTGACCTGCCGCTGGAGCGAAACATCGAGACTCTCTATCTTTTGGGGTACTGGCAAAACCACCGCACAGTGGACCATGTTGAGGATCAGCTGCGAGAGGACCTGAACTTCAAAGAGCCCGCAAGGGGGAAGAACCTGGAGGTGCTGGAACAGATCAGCCACAGCAACAATCCAGTCTCGTTGCACGTACGTCGGGGAGACTACACCCATCCCGACCAGAACCTCGCTTTACCGCCGGAATATTATTCCCGCGCCATCGCCATCATCAAGCAACGCTTGGTTGACCCCACCTTCTTTGTCTTCTCCGATGACATGCGCTTCGTCAAGGAAAACCTGCCGCGCGAAGGCAAGATGATATTCGTGGAACACAACGACCATTTCTCCGCCCATGAAGATCTTCGGCTCATGTCTGCGTGCCATCATCACATCATTGCCAACAGCAGCTTTTCCTGGTGGGGAGCGTGGCTCAATCCTCTGCTGGACAAGATCGTCATCGCCCCCAAGCTTTGGCTCTGCAAGGCGAATAGTTATTACGAGGATTTATTGCCGCCCAAATGGACTCTCGTCGAGGTCCCAAGCGCCGACTTCGATATAGCCGCCCACACTGAAGACATAAACTCCGTCCATAGATGAAGGCCCGCCCGTATCGGCATGCTCATAGATTCGCAAGCTGATCGCCTGAGTAGTCATGGGGCGTTCGGGCATTGCCGAAAAAATACCGTTAGCCGACGGCCCTCACCGGTTGCAACCCCCTGTTGCTGACGTGGATCCCTATTACTAAAGTATACCCAGAAGCGGTATTTTCGTTTCGTCCCAAATAGGAATTGGCTAAGCTGGTCTTGGCTGACACTAACCGCCACCGCACGAGATCTTTGCTCCGGGAGCTTGGTCCATCGCGATAAACGGAAACGTAGGCAGCGCCCATAACTGAGAGTGCGAACCAGTCCGGTATCTCGCTCTCTGAGAGCGTCTTCACTTTTCGAGACGCGGCAACCAATACAAGATAACCAGGGTGAGGCTGTGAGGTGAATCATCGTCTCATATCATCCGTTTACCAAGCGGCTGCCTCTACCCAACAAGGGCCATTTTGCGATCTGAAACGAAGATAGTAAAACGCCGGGTCTTGTTGATTGATTTAGGGCCGCAGTTCGGTGGAATCGGTACTTATCTGGTGAGTCTGGCAGATCTTCTGGCCAGCGATGTAGACCTATATGCGCTGTGCGTACTTCCCGAGCTCAGCACGCGCTTGGCGAGCAGCGGGGCCAAGGTGATTCGCCTGCCGGTCTTTTGCGGCACGCTCAAGCCACTCCGCTTTCTGGCCACTCTGACGGTGGTTCCCTTGCTGCTGCTGCGATATGACATCCACACGGTACAACTCAACGGCTTTCTTGATAGCGTCCTGATTCTTCCGGCGCGGCTGCTGGGGCGTTCCGCGGTATACACGCGGCATGGCGGATTTGAAATCGAGCTGTACAGCTGGCTGCGGCAGCCGCACAAGTTTCTTGCCCGTAAGATCGCGCGCTGGAGCGTCCGCTTTACCACCCATGTCGTGTGCGTCTCGCACGCGGTCGCAGAGAGCGTTCGCCCTGTTCTACCAGCCACGCGCTATTCGGTCATTGCCAACTGGGTTTCGGGACACAAACCCTTACGTACTCCGCTCGCCGACTTATCGCGGCGGGCACGTGTACTCTGCACCTCCCGGCTCGAGCACTACAAGGGTGTTAATTTACTCATCGAGGCCGCGCGGCGAATGCCCCAGGTGGAGGTGACGATCGCCGGCGAAGGAAGCGCCCAAGCGGCGCTTGAAAAGAGCGCGCTCGACCTTCCTAATGTACACTTCGTCGGTTTTCAGCAAGACCTCGACGAATTCTACGAGCGCGCAGACATCTACGTGATGCCTTCACTGGGCCCAGAAGGGCTTCCCATGACGAGCCTGGAAGCTATGGCTCACAGTCTTCCGTGTATCTTTAGCGATTTACCCGTTCACTATGAGATCACCGACGGCGGCAAGGGCGCGTATCTCTTTCGCTCCGGCGAAGTGGACAGCCTGGTGGCCGCTTTGTCTGAATTGCTCGCATCGCCGGAAAAGCGCTGCAGGTATGCGGCGGAAGCGCATCGGATTATCGCTGCGCGCTATAAGGAGGAAAACGTGCGAGAGGCTTATCTGCGCGTGCTCACAGCATGACTACTCACAACACCTATGGTTAATCACGATTACCTCTACTACTTAGGAGCCGGCGGTTTTGTCCGCGGGAAAAACTGAAAACCAAGCGTTCCCAGCCTGCGGCTACAGTGACTGTTGCAAGACTGGACACATTACCAAAGTATCCCCAATATGGGTATTTTAGTTTGATCGGTGATCGGCTCTGGGCTAAGCTGTGCGCAGTTAGTATTGTTGCCACTTTACTTGAATGGCAAAGTACCCACTCCGGAAGCAGTGAGTTTAAAAGCTGCCGTCTGTTCGATTGGATTTCGCCTCCACACTCATGACTGTCGCTAGTGAGTAGGCTAGCAAGGCGCCACCCTGGTGGCTGAGCCTACGGGGCAAAGATTAACCCTCTAGACTATAACGAATTAGTAACACTGGGCCTCCGTGGCCGCATCCGATGATTTGCTCTTAGGGAGCCGACGCATGTACCCGACCATCTGTAATGCAACAAATATCGACGCGCCTCGCCGGGAAGACAGCATAAATATTGCTATTGCTGACGACTATCCGGTGCTACTGGCCGGAATGCGCCAATCTCTTGCTCCCTGTGACGATATCGTCGTGGTGGCCGAATGCACCCGCATTGGCGATCTGCTCGCGGAGGTGGCCGAGAGGAAGCCCGAGGTCGTTCTGCTCGGGTGCGAGAGCCATCTTGAAAACCTTGCTCAGCAGTTGCATAGCATCGCCGAGCTGCACCGAGACGTGAAAGTGATCGTCTTTACGGGGAATGTAAGCGTCAATTTTCACGAGGCGGCGCTGCGCAATGGGGCAAAAGGCATTTTGTTAAAGCAGTGCGCGCCGGAGTGGATTGCCAAGACGGTAAGGAAAGTTTCCCAGGGAGATCTCTGCTTTGACTCCGCTGTGACCCATCGTGTGCTCAGCACTCTGGTGCAGCGCAAACAGGCCGAACTTCCAGCGGAAAAGGCCGGCATCTCCTCCCTCACCGGTCGGGAGAACCAGATCATCAGCAGCATATGCCAAGGCCTGCGCAACAAGGAAATTGCCAGCAAGCTGTACATCAGCGATGCTACGGTTGCCCATCATCTCACGTCCATCTACCGCAAGTTAGGGCTTGCGGACCGCACCGAACTGCTGCTGTACGCTCACCACAATGGTATTTCGACCCTGAAAGCTGCTTCGTAAGGTGGGAGCTACCCGCGGGAAATGTTGGTTGCGAGCGGGCGCCCGGATATCTCTTCTTGACGCCAGGAAAAGTTGTCCTCGTCGACCATGAGCATATGTTGCCAGCGAACTAAGTATGTAGAGCAAGAGGGCCCTTCATGATGAATGTTTTCACCGTGCAATCCAATCGGATCGTTCGCGCGGTTGGTAACCGCTGGCAGCGGTGGCAGAATGCCAGCTTCTACAAGCGGCTACCGGTCGGGGAAGCCTTCTCGACCATCTACCAATCACACGCTTGGGGATCGCGTCAGGACGGGCCGTTCTGTTCCGGAGACGGATCGATCAGAGAGGATGCTGTTGGGCCATACTGCGACATGGTCCGCGGCTTCGTCGAAGACAACAACATAAAGCGCGTAGTGGATCTGGGTTGCGGAGATTTTGGTGTTGGTTCCCGCTTAATCGGCCCAGATGTCCACTACACTGGTGTCGATGTGGTGCCGGATCTCATTAGCTATAACCAGGAGCGCTTCGGCTCTCCCGGCGTCGAATTCCGGCGCCTTAATATTATCGAAGACGACCCGCCGCCGGGCGATCTTTGCCTGGTGCGGCAGGTACTCCAGCATCTATCCAATGCACAGATTCAAAGGACATTGAAGTCATTGACGCGCTATCGATACGTCATTGTGACAGAGCACGTGTATTCAGGCGTTGGTGTGCGTCATAATCTCGATAAACCGCAAGGGCCGGGGACCCGCATACCGAAACGCTCTGGCGTATTCCTCGAGTCTCCGCCGTTTAGTTGTAACGCGAAAGTCATGCTCGAAGTCCCGCTGGCGGAAAATGATTTATTGCGTTCTGTCGCGATCTCATCATTTGCGCCGGCAGGGTCGAATTGATCAATGGAAATAGCCGGAGATTACGTGAAACGCAGAGTCCTACTGATTGATCTTGGAGCAACCTTCGGAGGCGTCGAGACCTATCTTGTGAGTCTATCAAGCCTGCTGGCTGCGGACGTAGATCTCTATGTTCTATGCGTACTTCCTGAGTTGAGCACCCGCCTGGCGAGCCACGGAGTAAAGGTCTTTCGCCTTCCGGCCTTCCACGGGGTATTCAAGCCGCTCCGCTTTGTGGTCGCTCTGATCGCTGTTCCATTGCTCCTGCTGCGGTATCGAATTCATACCGTTCAATTGAACGGCCTTCTTGAGAGCATCCTGATCCTGCCCGCCAGGCTACTCGGGCGTTCCGCCGTGTATACTCGGCACGGCCCGTTTGAGATTGAGCTGTACAGCTGGTCGCGGCAGCCGCACAAGTTCCTGGCCCGTAGGATTGCTCGCTGGAGCGTCCGCTTCACAACCCATGTCGTCTGCGTTTCGCAGGCGGTAGCAGAGAGTGTTCGACCCATATTACCGGTTACGCGCTATTCAGTGATTGCGAACTGGATTTCGGGTCAGAAGCCGTTTCGGCCGCCGGTCTCCGACGGGTCGTCCCGCGCACGCGTGCTATGCGCATCTCGGTTAGAGCACTACAAGGGCATTCATTTGTTGATCGAAGCTGCGCGGCGCCTACCCGAGGTAGACGTGACCATAGCCGGCGACGGCGGCGACCGAGCCGCCCTGGAAGAAACTGCGCTCGGGGTACCGAACGTACGCTTCGCCGGTTTTCAGCCTAATCTTCAGAAATTGTATGAAAATGCAGACATTTTCGTCATGCCCTCATTGGGTCCAGAGGGTCTTCCAATAACTAGCCTGGAGGCAATGGCTCACGGCCTTCCATGTATCTTCAGCGATCTACCCGTCCACCACGAGATTACCGATCATGGTAACGGAGCTTATCTATTTCGCTGTGGGCAATTCGAGAGCCTGCTGGCAGGTTTGCGCGATCTGCTCGCCTCGCCGGAACGGCGGCGAAATTATGCCGCAGAGGCCCATCGCATCATAGCCTCGCGTTACAACGAGGGAAACGTACGCACTGCTTATCTCCGCGTGTTCGCAGGGTGACACCCTAATGAATACAGTGTTGGTTTTTGCAGAACGAATGCTCCCGTCCACGCAGACTTTCATTCCGCTCCAGGTGAACGAGTTGCAGCGCTACACCGCGCAGTATGTCGGGCTTATCCCGGCAGACCGAAACCTGGCGTTACCGCACGAGCCTATCCTGCTCACGGAAGAGCGAACTCGATCTGCCCGTTGCCGCCGCGAGGCTTATCGCTGGCTGGGAGTCGCACCGCGCTTTCATAACCGCCTGCAGCAGGTCGGCTCGCAATTGATACACGCTCATTTTGCCGAGGGCGCTTCGCCGGCCCTCTTCATGAGCAATCGGCTGAATCTTCCGTTGGTCCTGCACCTCCGCGGAGGGGCGGAGATGATGCCGGTTGCAGACCTGCGGCGGCATCTCTTCCAAATGCCGTTCCTCGCCTATCGTCGTCGGGTATGGCAGCGCGCCTCTCTCTTTCTTTGCCCCTCCCACTACATTCGCGATAAAGCTATTCGCGCCGGCTTCCCAGAGGAAAAAGTAAGGGTGCAATACACGGGAATGAACTGTAATGCCTTCGCACCCAGCCTGCCGCTTTCCGGGAAAGATCCTAACTTGGTGCTTTACGTCGGTAGGCTGGTTCCATACAAGGGCTGCGATTATCTGCTGCGCGCCATGAAGCTCGTCCAGGAGCAGAAGTCCGAAGCCCACCTTGTAGTGATCGGCGAGGGTACCTTTCGTACCGCACTGGAGCAGCTGAACCGGGAATTGGGCGTCGGGGCGACATTTCTAGGCGAGCTTCCGCAACGGTCAATTCGCTCTTGGCTTGAGCGTGCGCGCGTGTTTTGTGGCCCAAGTGTCACGCATGAAGACGGAATGAGCGAGGCCTTCGGAAATGTTTTTTCTGAATCGCAATCTATGGGCGTGCCAGTCGTCAGCTTCCGCCACGGCGGTATCCCCGAGACTATGCGAGAAGGCATTACGGGACTCCTCGCTCCTGAGCGAGATGTAGAGCAGCTCGCCGCTCATCTGAGACGTTATCTCGAAGACGACGGCTTCTGGGCCCAATCCCGGGAAGAAGGGATGCGGTGGGTGCGCGAGCAGTTTGACGTGCACACACAAACCGCGAAGCTGGAGGCCATTTACGATGGCGTCGTCCGTCAATTCGAGCCGGGCAGCCGCTTGCAGTCCGCTCCAGTGGAGGGACATGCGTAAAGTCTTGGTTTTCAAAGAAACCCTGTTGCCGCCATCCGAAACCTTCATTCTCGCGCAGATGCAGCAACTGAAAGAGTATGAGCCCATTCTGGCAGGACTCGAGCGCTCCCATCCAAGCCTTCCTCTACCCCAGGAGCCTATTCTATTGTCCGATCGCGGGCCTGCAATCTCTGATGCCCGAGCTAAGCTGTATCGAAGAATCGGAACCGCACCCCTATTTCACTTGAAGGCAAAGCGCTCCCGCCCCGATCTCGTCCACGCTCACTTCGCAAGCGGCGGTCGCACCATGCTCCCTCTAGCCAGAGCGCTGCGCGTGCCGCTGGTGGTGACCCTACACGGCAAAGACGTAACCGTCTTTGGGGGGGAACCTCATCGTTATCGGCGTCTTGCTGAGGATGCCTCGCTGTTTATCTGTGTCTCGAAATTCATTCGTGATAGCGCGATCGGGGCTGGCTTTCCGTCCGAGAAGCTCTTGGTCCATTACATCGGCATCGACCGTACAATGTTCTTGCCGTTGTCCTTGCCCTCGCCAGAGCAGCCCAGGGGCGTCCTTTTTGTCGGGAGGCTGGTGGAAAAGAAAGGCTGCGAATACGCTCTGCGTGCCATGCAACTGGTGCAACGCACCCACCCGGAATGCGAACTCACCGTCATTGGCGATGGTCCGCTGCGTTCAGCGTTGGAAGTGCTCGCAATGGATCTCAAAGTTCGCTGTCGTTTTCTGGGTGTTCAGCCCGCCGGCATCGTGCGCGAGGCATTGCGAAGTGCCAAGATTTTTTGCGGCCCGAGCGTAACCGCCGCGGACGGTGATAGTGAAGGGTTAGGCATGGTGTTTGCCGAGGCGCAGGCAACGGGGGTTCCCATCGTCAGCACCGTTCACGGCGGCATTCCAGAGATCGTGGCTAACGAGGTGACGGGCCTGCTCACCCCCGAACGCGATCATGAGGCCTTGGCGGACGCGATCGCTCTCCTTCTCGGGGACGAAGCCTTGTGGCAGCGCTTTCACCGCGCAGCTGTGCAGCACATCGGGCAGCGTTTTGATCTCGCGGCGCAAACTGCGCAACTGGAGCGGATCTACAGCCGGGCAGTCGATTGACCGATGTCTTTCACGGCCACGTTGCCACCGGCTCATGGCAGCGTGCCCGCGAACCTGCAATACTTTCGGCCGCGCAGATCGATCTGCCAGTAGGGCGCCACGATGAAAGGTACCAGGACATCTCCATTATCACAAGTGACTGAGGACGGCGTAGCCACAGTGTTCGAGTTGATTTGCACAACAACCTCGCGAGACCGGGGATAACTGCTTATTTGTACAAAGTCCGAATTCTGCTGGAGCAAAACCATGCCATCTGTGCGAACCGTGCCAAAATTCACCACCGACCCGGCGGTATTAAGGCGTGGGTCGGGATCGAGAATGGAAATCGGAATGGCCGTATAGCTAATACTCGATCCGTTGTTTGCCACCGTGATGCTGCCCACGGTATAGCGCAGATTGCCATCATTATTTCCATAGAGCACGGTACGCTGCGCCCCACTATAGAAACCCACGCGAATCTGATAGGTTCCGTCAGGCATGGTGGAGGGCAGATAGAAGGTCAGTGCATTGTCGAGAATATGTTCGCCCGTGGTCCAGCTTTCCGTCGGAACGCTGGGAGGGCCACCGGTCACGCCTGAGTAACTATTTGAACCTGCAGGGGTCTGGCTGCGCACGAAGTGAATGAATTCCTGGTACTGCGGTGGTCGGCTGTGGAGTGTTGACATCCCACTCCAACTGGACCTGGATGACGTTGGTCGCGATCTGCTTAAAAGCTGCGATGCCGGGGGTCGCCAGCGTATTTTCCGACAGGATATCCGCTTGATTTCTAGCGTTGGCATAAATGGATTGCGGGCGTTTGGGAATAATCGGCGACTTGGCCCCCCACCGAAGCTGTATAAGCTGAGAAATCGGCGCCTTTGGCTGCCCAGCCATATTGCGGTATCTGCAGCGAGTTCCAGGTCACATTGGACGAGCCGCTATTGGCCATCACCGTATCACCGTTTGGATAAGTGACCTGGGCAAGCAGAGAAGTCCCCAGCTTTCGCGGCCGCACTCGCATCGCCCCAGGCTCCGTTCACCATGTAGGAGATGGTGCTCGGTGTTTGCAGCGCATAGCGCGCCGCAATGGGTGATACGAGATCCTGCTCCAGCAGCGCACGAGGGACCGACGACCATAACGCATCGGTAAGGTAGGGATTGTGGCCGAAAATAACTTCCTGCATCCGGTAGGCATCCAGTTCCAGGGTGGATGTGATGGTGGTGGCTCCAGGCGTCCACCGGTAGTAGTAACCCATGCCGTAGTTGACCTGCAGAGGATGAATTCTCGTCAGGTCGAAGTCCACAAACAGGGGAGCCTCAAGTCCATTGGTAATAGGCGTGCTCTCGGCCCCAAATTGCGCTTCGACCCCGTCTAATAGACCGCTCCAGAACCAATGATACTTCCTTCGCCGAAAACCGGCCCAGCCTCTAAACCGCGTTCGTATGCCCACAAGCCTACCGAAGCGTCGCGATAGGTTCCGAACATTCCGGAACCATAGGCGGAAGGATCTTCATCTGTGCGCCACCACGGCATCGCGGCAGAATTTACGTCGATAAAGGTCGCATCGGTTCCGTATTCCTGATGGATAGATGGGGATTGCGTCCCGGCATTCGGAATAAATAGGTTGGGCTTAGTCGCGAAGGATTGAATGCCGGTGACCGGATTCAACCATGCCGACATCTGCGTACCATCTGCATTGCGCATGGTTGCCGCCGCAGTATATCCAGGGTAGTCAGGGTAATAATCCGTGTAGTTTTCTTAAAGCCCGAAGAGACACGAGTTCGAGCGCGCCGCCGATCCTACCGCGCGCATCGGCGCATCCCCGCCAAGCGCTGTGTTTGCGGGGTATTGGAGCGGATAGCCATTGTCGTGGCCCAAATCCTGCCAGTCTTCAATAATGGCCACACAATGGTCGACGCCATAGTCTCCCAAATTAGCAATTTGCGCGGCAATCGTATCAAAATTGCCCCATGTGATATCCATCACCAGTCTTCCCGCAAGCTGGGACCTATAAGGTGACGCGGGATGCTCCGGGTAGGGCAGCACGTTCATGATGTCGTTGGAGACAGATACCTTCCAGGTATCCTCCAAGAGGTTAGAGTTAGTCCCATTTTCGTTGAGTGCATAGAAGGTTTTCTGGCCGCCGCTTGTCGAGATCGTCGACGCATGAGAGTCAAACGGATCAAAATAGGAATTCTGGAACAAGATCTAGCGAGCTAATATAGTTAACGGCCTGAGAGTAGTACGGTACAGAGATTGCCTGTGCACTCAAGGTGGAGGGCAGCTGTCCTATGTAGATATCCTGGATGGTGGGCCGGTCAGCGGAAAAGTGCAGGCAGGCAAAATTGCCATCTACGAGGGGACTGACTGTCAGATGTGTTGTCCCGTTAGGGCTCAGGTAGGTAAGCGTGGCTGACGGAGTGCCCGTCGTTTGATATGAGACAGACTGCAGAGATCCGGAAGGTCCGATCCAGTCCATCCCCGAATTCAAGGAGATTTCGCCCTGAGGGGACGCTCCGCTGATTGAATCGGTAATGAGTACGGTGCCGACCGAATACAACGAGCTGGTAGGCGGTGCGACCCACTGGTAACTGATGTTCTCTGTCGGCGATTGTATGCGCATCAAAAAGCCGTTAGATGTCACCGTAACTGTATGTGTTAACCGCTGTGCGGCCGCGAAACTCTTTGTTGAAGCGGATGCGGCGAACAGACTAAATGCGACGCAGTAAAATAACCGGCAGAGTTTTGTTCGCATGATGATATATATATAGTGAACGCTCACCTTGTATATCGCCATAAACAGTTTGCAAGAAGAGTGACCTAAGTTACGAAGTCGTCGTGGAGAGTCCGACTTGCGTAGAGGATGTTAATCCTGCAATTTTCAAAACCGCAAACAAGTCTTCGCCACTGAGTAGTCAATGCGTGCCGGCAAAGCTTGTTCCACCGTAGCGGCAATCGTTGGATAATGTGTACAGGGGAAATACCTCGATTATGATTGGCCCATTCGTAACCCGCGCACGCAAGAGCCTTCTGGTGCAGAATGCCGCGTGGCTGTTTGCCGGTCAGGGGCTTTCGTTCGTGGTGCAAGGCTTTTACTTCATCGTGCTCGCCCGCCTGCTCGGCACCACGCAGTATGGGCTGCTTGCCGGCGCCATCGCCCTTGTCGCTATCGTGAGCCAGTACAGCTGCGCTCGGATCGGGCCTGCTCTTTATGCGCTATGTCAGCGCTGATCATAGCCGCTGTCAGCGTTTATTGGGGCAACATTCTGATGTCCATATTCCTGCTGGGCAGCCTGCTTGTCGTGGTATCAGGCTGGCTGGCCGCTGGCTTGTCGGCGCGGCGAGCGTGCCACTATTGTTTCCTATCGCGATCAGCGACTGCCTGTTTCAGGGCCTAAGCAGTTGCGCCGGGCAGGTCTTCCAGACCTTCGAGAAGATGAAGTTCAGCGCCGCGCTCACCTTGCTCAACAGCATCTCACGCTGCATTCTCGCGGTCGGGATGCTCCTGGTCCTGGGCAGAGCTTCGGCGTTGCAGTGGGCTTTCGGCAGCCTGGCCGTCTCATTCTGTTCCGCGTGCCTCGCCTTCGCGATCGTGACCCGTTTCTTCGGGCTTCCATCGTTCTCGCCGTCGCTCTTCATCAGGCATTCCGGAGAAGGCTTCGTATATGCCATCTCCGGATCGACAACCATGGTCTACAACGATATCGATAAGGTTGTGCTTTCCCATTTCGGCATGAATCGGGCCAACGGTATCTACTCGATGGCTTATCGCTTGGTCAACATCGGGACCATGCCGATCTCGGCTCTCGTCGGCGCCGCATTTCCTCGTTTCTTTCGCGAAGGCGCCAAAGGCATCGCTGCGACTGTCCCCATGGCTCGAGCGCTGCTCGATCGCACTGCTGTGGTCGGCATCGGGGTCTCGGCAACTCATGTTCCTTTGCGCTCCGATCATTCCACATCTGGTCGGCAAGTCCTTTGCGGAGTCTGTCAGCGCGGTACGATGGCTATGCCTGATTCCTTTTTTCCGCTGCTTTCACCTCAGTGCTGGCGACGCCCTCGCGGGAGCAGGACATCAGAAGTCTCGCCTGATCTGCCAATCAATCGCGGCAATTGGAAACCTCCTACTCAACTTGTATCTGATGCCGCGGTATTCGTGGCAAGGCGCTGCCTGGGCGTCCCTGGTAACCGACGGGTCCCTCGGCGCGATGAACTGGCTGGCGCTGATTTATCTCAGCAAGCGTTCGGCGCCCTTGCTGCAGACAACAGCGAGTTAGCTGTAATTACCATCTTAATGTTTGATCCATTCTGAATATTGAGCTCGGAGCACTGACCCATGCACCCGTTTTTCTCCATCTTACTGATTATCGGCCTACTGCCCTCAGCGGAAAGCGCGCTGGCACAATTGAAATACGAGGATTCCTCGCTCCCGCCCGCGGAGCGGGCCGCGGATCTTGTTTCGCGCATGACGTTGCAGGAAAAAGCCGCGCAAAGCGTCAACAGCGCACCCGCTATCCCTCGCCTGGGTATTCCTGCCTATGACTACTGGAGCGAGGGACTGCACGGAGTCTCACATGCGGGGTACGCGACTCTGTTTCCGCAGGCGATCGGCATGGCGGCAACATGGGATCCGACGTTGCTTCAGGACATTGGCACTGCGATTTCAGTAGAGGCGCGCGCGAAGTACAACGAGGCCATTCGCGAACATATACATTCCATCTACTTTGGACTGACGCTCTGGTCGCCCAACATCAACATCGTCCGCGATCCGCGCTGGGGGCGAGGGCAGGAGACCTTTGGGGAGGATCCATTCCTTACCGCGACGATAGCGAGCAATATTGTGGTCGGCCTGCAAGGCAACGACCCTCATTACTATCGCGCGATCGCGACTCCGAAACATTTCGCGGTGCACAGTGGACCTGAGATAGGCCGCCATGGCTTCGACGTCAATCCCTCACTGCACGATCTCTGGGATACCTATCTGCCCGCGTTCCGAGCAGCGATCGTGGACGCGAAAGCTGCCTCGATCATGTGTTCGTACAACGCGATCGACGGCACGCCCGCTTGCGCCAGCGACCTGCTGCTCAAGCAGGTGCTGCGTCAAGATTGGAGGTTCAAGGGCTTTGTGACCTCCGACTGTGGTGCCATCGAGGACCTCTTCAAGATCAATGCGCATCATTTCTCCATCGATAAAGAACATGCGGTCGCAGCAGCGGTCTTGGCGGGGACCGACACGAGTTGCAGTAAGGCCTACTTGGCGCTTCCGGCCGCTGTGCAGCAGGGGTTGCTTACGGGAGCCGATCTCGACAGAAGTGTAGAACGACTCTTTGAAGCGCGCATAAGACTTGGGTTGTTTGATCCTCCTCAGCAGGTACCATATGCAGCGATACCGTTTAGCGAGGTCGGCTCGGCTGCACATGCCGCGCTAGCGCTGAAGGCGGCGCGCGAGTCGATCGTCCTGCTCGAAAACAAGAAGCACAGCCTGCCGCTCTCACCTTCGATCAGAACCATTGCAGTCGTGGGGCCAAACGCTTCCACGCTGGCTAGTATCGAGGGGAACTATAACGCGGTTCCACGGGTTCCAGAGCTGCCACTTGACGGCCTACGTCGAGAGTTTTCGCACACAAAGATACTGTATGCGCAAGGGGCTTCATATGCGGACGGTTTGCCCGTGCCAATTCCGCGGACACAGTTCCATCCATCATCCGGGTCAAAGGAAGAGGGTCTTAAGGGGGAGTATTTCGCGAACGAAAATTGGCAGAACACGCCGGCGGTCACCCGGATTGACCCCCAGATTGACTTCGACTGGAATGCCGCCAGCCCCGTTCCGGGGTTGTCGCCAAGATCTTTTTCCGTGCGCTGGACGGGCGAGATTGAGATGCCCGCCCCAGGCGACTACCGCATAATGCTGTCTTTGCCGCAGTGCCACTCATGCCATAGCGAGATCTTTAGCGTTATCGTCGACGGCAAGCAGCTCACTGGGGTGGATGCATCTGATCCCCGGCCCGTGAGCACACCCACTGTGACCCTGCATGTTGCTGATACGCAGCCGCATACACTGGAAGTGAGATATGCGCATCGGGAGTCGCCGTTCGGTGCCGTGGTGGCGCTGAGCTGGATGCCACCGTCACCGATTCTTCTGGAGCAAGCGCAGGCCGCAGCTGCGCAAGCTGATGTTGTGGTGGCATTTGTGGGTTTGTCGCCCCTACTGGAGGGCGAGTCAATGGACCTGCGCGCAAATGGGTTCGCGGGCGGCGACCGAACGGACATTGTCTTGCCACCCTCGCAGGAGCACTTGCTGGAGGCAATGAGTGCAACCGGCAAGCCGCTGATTGTGGTGTCAATGAGCGGCAGCGCCATCGCGTATACCTGGGCGAAAGAAAACGCATCCGCCTTGCTACAAGCGTGGTACCCCGGGCAGGCGGGTGCACAGGCCATAGCAGAGACTTTGAGCGGCAAGAATAACCCCAGTGGACGCCTGCCCGTGACTTTTTATAGCTCAGTTGACCAACTGCCCGCGTTCACGGACTACAGCATGAGGCAGCGGACCTACCGCTACTTCTCCGGACACCCGCTATTTCCGTTCGGCTTTGGCCTGAGCTACTCGCATTTCCAATATTCAAAACTGAAGCTTACGACTCCTACGCTTCATGCTGGAGACACGCTAAAGGCAGAAGCCGATGTCACGAACACCAGTGACCGTGAGGGCGATGAGGTGGCGGAGCTTTACCTCATCCCGCCGACCGAGGGGAACGGAGGCTTTTCACCGCGATTACAGCTTGAAGGTTTGCAGCGTGTACACCTTCGCGCCGGAGAGACGGCGCATCTTGCCTTCCGGTTGGATCCTCGGCAGCTGTCGGAGGTTGACGCCCGGGGTGTGCGAAGCGTACAGCCAGGTGCGTACAAGGTCGCTATTGGTGGAGCACAGCCCACGGATGCCCAGGCGCCTGGCCAGATCCAGGTTGCCAGATTTCACATTGAGGGAAATATGGAACTCCCGCACTGATCGGCAGATCAAGCACCCGGTGACGTGGTTTTTCGTCCTCAACTCTGCCCCATGGTCAGGGCGACAGTTTCAAGCCTGATGAAGCCTGTTTCTTGGCGCCTTTGCCGTTGCACGCGCAGGTGGAAGTGAAAACGCTTCAGGGCCTGAGCGCGATCGTGGCAGCCTGCCGGAATTTGCTGTGCTTGATAGCAACTAAAATCCAGTGAATCGCGACTCGGCGAACAATTCGCTTCTGCAACTTGATCTGCAACGCCTCAGCAATCTGTTCCTTTAGGTCGATGTTCGCGTGATATCGGTCAAGGACATCAGCGGAATGGTGGCTGTTACCAGACCATTCCGTCCTATAACCTGCGATGAGAGACGAAAATAAGCAGCCACCCTGCCGGGCGAGTCGGATCCAAAGCTGAACGTCGTCTCCCTCGTGAGCACGATGGCTTTCATTCCAACCACCTACGGCGAGCGCAGCCTCCCTGCTGTGAGCACATTGCAGTGGCGAACCCACGGGAGCAGCATCTCGAAGCATGGCTTCCAGCAGATTCCTGCTGGGCAAAAAGGTATCGACGTCTGACATGGGTCGGGCAAGGGTTCCTTGGATATTACCGTACTCATCTACTCGGACGTACTTTCCGGATATCAGCACAGGGTTCTCTCCACGCGCGAAACAGCCCTCGAGCCTCGTCCCCATCTCGCGGAGACAGTCGGAACTCAGGTAGTCGTCATCGTCAATAGGCTTGATCCATGATCCCGAAGCGAGCCGGATCCCGATGTTGGCCGCCTTCGAATGCCCGACTGCGGTCTCATTGCGGTGATAGATCACACGTGGGCCGAACGCCTTAGCGATCTGTCCTGTGTCGTCAGAACTCGCCTCGTCAACGACAACGACCTCCACTGGAACAGATTGATGCAAGGCACTTTCGATGCACCGCTTCAGCATCTGCGCTCTATTTCGAGTGGTGATAACAACAGACCAGGTGATCGCTTTCATTCGGTCGTTCTCCTGTAAGGTTCAGATTGATCACAACCTGGCTGTTCGGCGCCAACATCAACGCCAATCGGGCCAGCCCCTGGCAGGTTGCTGATGGAGGTTACTCCGCTGACATTGCCAAAGCTAACTCTCTACGCGCGTCGCGGCTGCCTTGAGATCGATGCCATTACGGCATTTTTGCGCGTCGCACCCGAAAAGTTTATAAGCAAGCGACTTCGAGTTTGCGAGGTCGCTTGCTTTCACAATCTGCCGAGCCACTGTAGTCGATGGCGTTCCAGCAGCCGGCATCTCGGGCATACGGCATGTTGCCGATCGCCGGTTTCGCGTTCCGCATCCAAAAAAATACCGCGGTAGTCACAAATTGGACAGGTGAATCGCTCACGTGACGAGTCAAACCACAAAGCGCGTACGATATTGCAGACGCAACGCGCCATTTTATCCGTTGCAGGATCATTTGTGAAACTTCTCCGAGCGGGGGCGTTGATATGAGTTGTGATCTGTGAAAAATTGTGAAGACGGCCCACTGCCTCCATCACCCGCCCCGAGACCTGTTCTTATTCGTTACCGAAGGCGGGGTTCCGCAGTGGGCTGGGGTTCGTATGCAGCTAAGCTATCCCAAAACGCCATTACCTGTGCGCTGACGGTGTCTGGATGGAACTTGCTTGCCTGAGTAAGACCTAGTTCAATCATCCTCTGTTGCCTGTCCGCGTCGCCGAGAACATCCCTCATGGTAGCGGCCATTGCGGCCACATCCGTGGGGTCGAAGTAAGCTGCTGCTGGGCCGCCGACCTCGGGCAACGACGTTGTGTTGGACGCGATCACCGGCGTTCCCGAGGCCATCGCCTCCAGCACGGGAATACCAAAGCCTTCCATGAGGGACGGAACCAGTACGGCTCGCGAACGGCGATAAATATCTTGGAGTTGACTTTCACTCAGGTAAGGCTCGATGTGAACGAGGTCGGTTACCGGAAGGGCATCCGCGCGACGGCGAAATTCCTGCGCCGAACTCGACAGCCCAACCAGCCGAAGGTGGGGAACGGTCGATCGGTCCGACTGGGCGACGAAGGCTGCATATCCCTCCAGAACCCTCTGCGGATTCTTATGGGGAACGTTGCCTGTGACCACCAGAATGCAATTATCCCTCTGGTCGAGCCTACGCACACCATTGCCGACAAACCATGAACCAGCGATACTACAGGGAATTACCTGCACTCGCGCAAAAGGAAAGCGCTGCAGTATCGTCTGTCTCGAATAAGAAGAGACGGTCAACACGATGTGTGCTCGGGATACTGCCTTCCGGATCAGGAAGCGACGAAATTCGTTACTTATCCTCCGCCGGAGATGAGGTTTCCCGAACTCCTCCAGGAGAATCAGATCATGCAGAACAAGGATTAGCTTGGTTCTCCCTGGAATCGTTAGCGGCGCCGTATTGTAAGGCGCCAGAAAAACATCTGCCTTCCATTGGTGGAGCAGATAGGGCAGCGAAATTTGCTGCCACAATTGATATCGCGAAAGCCCTCCCTGGGTCACCCTCTGATCGGAGTAATTGCGTCCCTTGGTCGCGAAACCGACAAAGGTATCCAAGTATGGGCCGAGGAGGTTTCTGAGCTGAACGCCCTTGCCCGAACCCCCGTTCGGTGAAAGAAATGCCTGCGCATCATAGGCCACCCGCAGCGGATAGCCGCCTGGACTTGAGCAACCTTCGTATTTCTTTTGCTCACTTGGAATGCTGATTTCTCTGAGGTCGGAGATCATCATTGGACGAGTATAACGACTGCACTTCGTAAAACCTACTTTAAGCGGCCAATAATGACCTTGGTTTTTGTATGCACACTTGCGCTCGTTCCATCGCTAACCCGTAGTTGATAAATCTTCCAACAAGTACCAACTAACGTCGAGCGATAGACAGCATTAGGGTGTTACGCCGATTGTGACGGCATCTACTACCGGGGTCGTGGCTCGTGAATTCCCTGGTTAATTCCGTGCGAGCGTGCGCGAATTCGGTCTAAGGGATCGGCGTAAACGGCGACGCACGCGTTCAGAGGCGGAAACGATTCGCTCGATGAATGTATCGTCTGACACGCCCTCTGTCGGCAGCGAAGGAAAGCCGGCATGGGCGCGGCTGAACAATTTGGGCCATCCCCCTAAAGTGTTGGAAACATTCTTCGAATGGATGACCTCCAGCCACTGGGAAGTACGCCAGAGCCGGAGAACGGGGCCGGTCTTGTAGATATCACCATGGCGACAGCACAGCACAGTAGAGAAATCGCCGGATTTCTTAACCTTTTCGATCAAGGAGAAGAATGGGTTGTCGAGCCAACAGATCCCATACAAGTGTCCCCTGAAAAGCTGCAGCCCGAGAGGAAATAGGACGAACTGCCACTCCTGCTGCCTGAAGGCGCGTTGTACCATAGCCAGATGATCTCGTGAAAGGGCATCATCGTTGTCCACCCTGGTGGTGATCAAGTAAGGGGTTGTGACGTAACCGCTTTCCTTAACCTTGCGGGCAATCACCTCATCTGTAGCCAGACCTTTGATATAGATTGGCGTCAGGAATTTGGCCAGACTCGCCATATGCTCCTTGAACCAGGACGGGCTATCCGCATTACAAAATACAAGCCAATGAAATTGTGCCCCCTTCTGCTCTCTAATCGATGGGAGGCAATACGTCATAAACAATGCGACGCGGTCTCTTAGCCACGCTTCCTCTACCCCCCTGGCGGATGGAGCGTACGAGGTAACGACATTAAACCTGGTTAGGACAATGTGAGTGAAACCGCCAATCTGTACTTCGTGTTTGACGTTTTTGCGTAGCATATCCGCTCCAGCCCGAATTTAAACCCTTGATTGCCCATAGCAATGACGTAATTAGGAATCCTGAGATGACGAGGAAGACTGTTACGCCGAATAGACCTTCGTGGCGAGGATGCTGTGCACCCGACGAATATGCAGCCACGAGCCCGCAAAATGAGACGATATGCGCGCCACCATAACAGTCCATATGGAAATGCCCCGCAGCCCGTCCAACGAGGCGACCCTGTGCAACTTCTGCTTCGATTCAATCACGGAGAATGTCTACCAATCCCGCTAGATTAGCTTTCACAAATAGCTCGAACGGTTTCCACGCGTCGAGCTTCGTTAACCCCGCGAAAAAGCGGCCGAGTACGGCGAATCTCTTCGTTCAAACCGATACAGGAGACCAGAATGAGCACCCAGTCCATCGTGTCGGCGGTCATGAACCATCCGGCATCGATGTTGGTCAGAGCCGCGAGGAACAAGATTGTCAGGAACCAGCCGACGCGGGGCGAATAATGCGGCGACCGTAGCAGGCGTATCCCCTGGACGCCCGCCCTGGCGAGCATCGCAACGATCAGACCCACCCCGAGAAATCCTATCTGGAGGGCCACTTCAAGAAATCCATTTTCAGCGTATCCGATGTTTGGCCAATTCGTCGCCAACCTGACACGCTCAGCTTCGATGCTTCCTGCATACCAAAAGCCCCCGAAGCCATAGCCCAGAATTGGACGCTTCATTATGGATCGCCAGATCTCAATGTAGATCTCTGTCCTCCCGGTCATCGTAGGGTCCTTCCCCATTGCGGCCGCCAGGAGGGGCCAGAAATACAATCCGAGCGCAAGCGTCGCTAGGCCGACAGCACCCGTTATCAATAACACAAGCGCGAGTTCACGGGCCCGGAGTCGCCGCACCAGACTTAAAAAGCCGATGAAGAGCAGCATGCCGGCCGTATAAAGCCACGCACCACGGGACTGACTTTTATAGATAAGAAAGAGAAGCAGCGCACCGTATAATACTCTTCGCCAACGCCCGTAATGATTGCTAAAGAAGATCGGGGAAAGCAGAAAGGCCATACTGACACCGAGCGCATTCTTGTGCTTGCAGATGCCCTCCCATGCATTCCCGCCGTAGCCCTGAAAAAGCCCATACGAAGGAAGCGCGACTGCGAAGAGAATGCTGAGCAGAGCAGAGACGACGCCCATGAAGATCAGTAACTGCATCAAGCGTTCAGTCGAGTATCGAGCACTCAAGTAGCAGGCAAATAATGTACAAAGACCGACTTGTATGCACATCTGTACCGTGATGGTGGCCGCCGGCGACCAGAGCGCTGAGCATACTGCAAGAGCCAGCATCGCGAGGATAAGCCAATTCTTTTTAACAACTGCCCACACCTGTAGATGTCCTGCGAGAACGAACCCGAGCAGAAAGATGAGGTTCACTAGCAGGGTAGAATGCGAGCCGGATCCACCGCCCGCCATCGCAGCGCCATTCTGGAAAACCTCAGCGCTCCGTGCCGGTCCACCAAAATAAACTGGCTGCCTTGCGATCAGCGTTAGCAGTGGCCAGAACAACATCCAGGTAAGGACCTGCTGCGAAACTGGTGTATCGGCGTCGGTCCCCGTTCTCCGAACCCGAAACGCAGAAGGGGCGGAAATGCTCCTTGAGCTATGCGCCGTGGCAAGCTGCCATCTTGGGTTATAAAACTTCGCCAATGTTCAGTTGCTCCTCATCCTAGTTTAGGGAAACGACCGAAATGAAAAGCCGGGAAGGCGTCGTACTTGATTTTATTTCCCCGGTAAGGTCATCAATGCTTTCACTACCGCGCTATATGCCGCAGTCGGTTTATAATTGGCGTCGAACATATTAGGCCGGTGCGGAAGACCGTCTGCTCTCCTTGGCAGGTTTGGATCGTCCTTCACCCCTTCAAAGGTGATGACTTTGACGAATGGCCCCATGAGGTCGATGAACTCGCCGTACTTGCTGGCAACCGTCTGATCGATGAGAGGTCCGGGCACGTCAACATCATCAACGTCGAACTCCGTAATCATGATCTCGAGGCCAAGCTCCTGGACCTGCTTGAGAAACGCAGTCATGCCAGGCTTGTCCAACGGCGTATTCCCCCGGAGATGTCCTTGGACGCCGATAGCAGTGATCGGAACGCCTGCTTTCTTCAACCGGGCGGCCAAAGCAAAAAGGTCAGCACGCCGCCCTATCTCGCTGGGCGTGTCATGTTCGATGTAGCACTCGTTCAGCACCAGGCGCGCATTTGGGTCTGCGGCATGCGCGGTCTGGAATGCGATGTCGATGTACTCCGGTCCCATCAGATCAACCCACGGCTTGCGGCGCAGCCCATCAGGCCGGTTGTCATTGTGGATCGGCTCGTTCACCACATCCCACGAGTAAATCTTGCCCGCATAATGTCTGACTACGGTGGTGATATGGTCCGTCATCACTCGGTGCGCGTTGCCCGGCGTTACATACGATTGGAACCAGTTGGGCAGCGCGTTCCACCAAACCAGGCAATGGCCGCGAAAGAGTAAGCCATGGCTCGCAGCCCAGCTCACGTCATAATCTCCCGCGTCAAAGTTATACGTGTCGGGAGTAGGACGGAGACGGTTGGCAAATTTCAGGTCGTTCCCGACCGCGATCATGGAGAAGGTGTCTGCCATGATCGCGGAGGCGGTCGCGTCGAACTGCAGCTCGTGGGCGCCGGTGAACATACCCAGAATCTTGCCGCTTTGCCGCCCCGCGCGCTTCATTGCGGAGGTATCCGGAACTCGTGCGGGAGTGGTTTGCGCCGTCGCGATATCGCTCGCGCCAACCAATAGCGCTGCTGCACTGTACAAGAAGGAGCGCCTGTTCATAGCTTTGTATGAAGCACTTCGGTCAATCATAGGTTGATTCCGGGAGAACGAACCCACGAAATAGGCCCGCAGTATGGGCAAGGCAAAGGCCGGCATCGACAAACTGTCCGCGCGCGAAGACGAGCACCGCACGAGCAAGGTCGTACATCACCAGCCCACCCCACAACAAAAACAATGAATGCTGACGTACCACTGCGCCCATTCCGGCGCCGTACCTTTCAGCTCGCTCGCGCGACACTGTGCCGCTTAGCATATCGCGACGTGGGTGATGGATATGAAGTTTTCGGTCGAACCGGCCGTGGAGTCCTGTTGCGAGCAGTCGCAAAATGAAATCTGTTTCCTCTCCGGCGGGAAGCCTTGGATTGAAGCGTAGTACTCGGGCGGTTTGAACCGCGGCGATAAACAAGCTGGAGGCGAACGTGGTCCTCATCGCGTTAAGAGCGCTGATGTCGCACGCATCCTGAAGCCACCGGTTTCCACTCGATACCCCGTCGTTGTCCAGGGCGCCCACGGCCAGGACAGCATACTGGCCGTTCGCGTTGAACCAGGCGTCTATTCGATTTAACAGGTCAACGGGATACCAGCAATCATCGTCCGGGAAGGCGATGATCTCGCCGGAAGCAGCGGCCAGACCGGCGTTGCGCGCCACTGGGGGACTTTTCTCCTCCTGTCGTAAATGTACAACCGCGATACAGCTAGGCAGAGTCTCCAAGAGCGGCACGATGCGGTCGTCGTCGTTTTGATCGACCACGATGAGCTCCACGTCATTGCGATTCTGGGCGACGATGGATGTTAGGAGCTCAGTAACTTCAGTTGTTCGTCCAGCGGTCGGAACGATCAGACTAAATCTAGGCATGGGGAAGCTGCCTCAATTTTCTGCATCGAGCTCGGCTGGGGATGCTAACACTGCATTGCAATGATATAAACGTTCGCAGATGAGCTAAACACTCATCCCTCGAAACGGTAGGACGAAACTTGAAAACTTGTGGGCAGGCCGAACGCGATCCTTTCCAAGGAAATCGATTGCCTTCATCGCCAGCGATCGTCGCCTCCACATGCAGAGCACCCGCGGGCGACCAAGCCCCATGTTCTGCAACTTTAGGGGCTGCTCGGCATCTGTCACTCGTAGTTTGACTCCGGAAGAATAAATCCCCGGAAGAGCCCTTCCGCGTGGGCGAAACAGAAGCCTGCATTGACAAACTGGCCCCGCAACGAAACCAGCAGCGCCCGAGCGAGATCGTAGGTGAGCAGGCCAAGCCACAGCGGAACAAGGGAGTGGCGGCGCACCAGGCGCCCCATGCCGGCGCCGTAGCTCCTGGCACGTTCCCGAGACACCGTGCCGCTCAGCATGTCGCGCCGCGGGTGATGTATATATAACCGGCGGTCAAAACGGCCCCGCAGGCGGGTGGCAAGCAGCCGCAAAATGAAATCTGTTTCCTCGCCGCGATCGAGCTTCGGGTCAAAGCGGACTCCCCGGCTTCGCGCCAAGTCGGAGATAAAGAGACTAGAGCAGAATGTGGTCCGCAACGCATTCAGCGGGCTGATGTCACAGGCATCCTGAATCCAGCGATTACCGCTCGGCACTCCGGCGTCGTCGAACGCCCCTACCGCCAGCACGGAATAATCGGGATTTCCTCGGAACCAGGCGTCCACCCGGTTCAGCAGATGGGGCGGGTACCAGCAATCGTCGTCGGGAAAAGCGATGATTGCTCCGGAGGATGCGGCCAACCCAGCGTTGCGCGCCATCGAGGGATTCTTATCCTGGAGTCGTAGATGCAGGACGGTTAGATCACTGGGAAGGGCTTCCACCAATGGTGCGACGCGCGCATCTTCGTTCTGATCGACGATGATCACCTCGATGTCGCCTCGCTTTTGATTGACGATGGATGCCAGCAGTTCGGCGAGTTCGATGGCACGTCCGAAAGTTGGAATGATCAGGCTGAATCGTGGCATGGGCGGGGGAGTCTCCTTGAATTGCTCTTGAAGGCGAATAGCTTGACCGTTCATGACGCGATCAAGCTTCTCAGTCGAGTTGCGTGCCCGCCTGCCGTAGAAATGCCCGCGACCTAGGTGAGAGTAGGACGTGTTCAAACGGCATTGCCCCGTACCGGCTTCGAGTGCAGCGGGGGGCTGTCGATCGGGAGCCTCTCGTACGGGGCAACTACTCGCTCATCCGTTTTTCGCGTGCGGTCGTAAGCCTTCAGCGCGGTGGGTTGGCCGCCACTGGCCAACAATTGAAACTAGTCTCACTGATTCGGGTGGGTCACTACGCCGCCGGGCTTTCCGGGGTCGAAGACCACCCGGATTTCCGTGGTGACGTCAAAGGCCTCTCCGTCGCGGGCGAACGGCTTATATCGCCAGAGCCGAACCGTGTTCATCGCTTCATCCTGCAGCGATGACGGTCCGGAGATGGCCTGCATCGGAGAGACACTGCCCGATTTCCAGATGACGACTCGAACTATGACCGTGGATGGCATAGGCGAGGACCCGGTGGTCTGCGGGTAGTTTGGAGTCACCATCGTGATGCAGTGGCCCGCCATCACTTGCGGAGACACATTGAGCTTCCCCAAAGGCGCTCCGGCGCCGCTCTCCTGCAGATAAAGCGTGCCGGCAGAGCAGAAGGCCGAGAGCCCCATCGCGCTCGTCGAGTGAGGTAGCAGAGGAAACACGATGCTTGCGAGGAGGAGCCTGCGAGTACTCCTAATGGTTTTCATCATGCTTCCAGTTCCTACACTGACCTCCCACGGTCGATTGTAGAGGAGCAGTGTGTGCTCGATTGATACTATCTCGGTACTTAGACTCTACGAGGCCGAACTTGAAAAAGCGGTGCTAGCTGCAAAGGACTCAGGAGCGACGGCGCGTTCCTTCGGCAGTCGTTCCTTCGAGTTAGGAGCTAGCTGCGTCCCGCCCAATTTAAGCTCCTCTAGAGATCTTCTTTGCAGTGCCAGCAGGTTCCATTCATCGTAACTGAAGAGATAGTCATTTGCCTTCAGCAACTCGAAAAGGGGGCGGCGATCCGCTGGTTTCAAATGTCTATGCTCGAAATTGATACAGTTGGGCCGAACCGCTAGTTTCAAGGCCATGCGCACAACCGCCGCGTCGAAGCCTTCAGCGTCAATTTGAAGAAGATCGATCGTGTTTAGAACAAACTCATCCACCAGCGAGGAGAGCGAGCGGCATCGGACGGTGATTCGCTCGATCCGCTCGGGCTTAACACCGTGGCGCTCGAGGTGCTCGCGATAAAAGGAGGCGAGTTGAAGGGACCAATCAGCTTCGGAGTCCGTCTTGTCGGTCTTCTTGATCCGGTAAAAGTGTGCTTCCCCGTCCCGTTCCGCAATTGCGGCTTGGACTAGAGTTACGTTCTCGACGTCCCGGTAGCTTTTCTGCAAGCGATCAAACGCGAAGGGATTCGGTTCAATCAAAATCGCTCGTGCGGAACCCGCTGCTACGTGATGAAAGATGGGGTCGTTCGTGCTGCCGTCGCAAGCGCCGACCTGTACGATGGTGACCATTTTCCCGCGAGCGCCGTAGTTAGCCAAGATGAGGTCTAGTGGCTCCAGGCCGATAACCGGTAACCAGCGGCGGATCTCCAAAGGTGCTTGCTGCACGAGTGTTTGAAGCGTACGTTTGAGCCAACGAGGCATGTCGGAAAGTCCCTTTCTTAAGAGACCAGGGCCAGGGAAACTTTGACCAAAACCCGGTACCAATTCTACTAAGTTGCTCTAGGGTTGCTTGACTTTTTAGCTTCGTGTTTCATCCAGCATAAATCGGATCGCAGTTTAGCCAGTGCTAGCACCGCCGGCTTGAAATCGCTCTGGCGTTAATGCACCAAATAGACCGCAGCTCCGGCTGTAGAAGCTCCGATGGATGAGCTGCTCATCGCGACGTTCTTCATCCAGCTAAACGGTACATAAACGATGTCGTTCGGTTGCAGCATAATGTCTGGTCGTTTGCCCTTTTCGATCGCATCGAGGTGAACGGGTAACTCGACTTCGCCATGGTCTGTGGGGCGGATCAGGCGAACGCGCGACTGCATCGCCGTCTTATTGGCAGACCCTGCCATCGCGACCAGCTGCAGCACGCTCAAGCGCGCATCGTTGCTGGCGATCACGTAGCCGCCAGGCCGGTTTACGTCGCCCATCAGGTAGACCATCGGTGCCCTTGCCACCAGAACGGTGTCGCCCGGGTAGACCATCACGACATCGGATAATGCCTGCTCCGCGTTATTGGAGACGTAATACCTGAGTTCCTCCCCGGATTTGTTCCGTTTCACCGTCACGTGCCGATCTGCCGCGTCGGTCAGCCCGCCGGCCAGAGACAACACTTTCAAAATTGTCTGCGGAGTCGTGATGGAGTAAGTGCCGGGTGTGTGTACCTGGCCGAGCACAGACACGTCCTGCGTCGCCATCTCCATCATCCTGACCGTCACCTGCGGCTTGTGCATAACCTTTTTGTCCATCAGCGCTCTTTCGATAATCGCGGAGGCCGCGGCGGGCGTCTGGCCGGCGACATGGACGCTGCCAATATAGGCAAGCGGTACATTGCCATCGTCGGTGACACGGACCTGCTGCTCCATCTCGGGCGTATCCATCACATCCACCTGGATGAGGTCTCCCGGTCCGATCAATAGGCTTTCCTGCGCTGCCAGGCAGGGCACGGCGAGCGCGCCAAGAAGAATCAACGCGAAGATGGACTTGTGTCTACGCATACAGATCGCTCCCGGTGGTAGAAAACTGCTTATAGCCGTAATACCTGAACTGCGCCCCTCCGGAGGCCTTCACCCCGTTGAGCACCATGCCGATCTCGCGAACCCCTTGCGAGCGCAGGATCTGGCAGGTCCGCTCCAACGACCTGCGGTCGGTCACATCGTGGCGGGCCACCACCAGTGTGAAGTCCGCATACCGGCTCAAGAGAGTGGAGTCGGTTACCGGTAGGATGGGCGCGCCATCAATGATGATGTAGTCATAGTGCCGCCGGCAGACGCGCACCAGCTCAGCCATAGCATCGGAGGCAAGCAATTCGGCAGGGTACCCAGGGACAGGGCCAGCCGGCAAAACAGCGAGACCAGGAATACCAGGGAAGGGAATTTGCATCGCCGACCCGACGTCGTCAATATTGCTCTCGAAGAGGAGTGAACTAAGTCCGTAATCTGATTCCAGATTCAGCCTTTGGTGCAGCACTGGTGTCCGCAGGTCGCCGTCAATCAGCAATACAGTCTTGCCTCGTTGGGCGTGAACGATCGCAAGGTTGGTGCTGAGCATACTCTTGCCTTCTCCGGAGACCGAGCTGGTAACCAGGAAGACCTGGCCGCAGGGTCCTCCGTTGTTACCCTGCATCAACGAGGTGCAGAGCACACGGAGCGCTTCCGTATAGGCGGCCCGCGGTTCAATGGCCGCAACCGCCGCGTTAGAGGTCATGAGGGCGGATGCGGCGGAATGGACGGCGCCCGCGGATGCCCACGCCGGCGTTTTCGAGTCACCCATGCGCTTCCGTTCCGATTTTGCGTCATGGTAGGGGAGTAAGCCGATGCAGGCTTCGGCGAAGAACAGCTCCATTTCGCCGAGTTCCTGGATGCGCGTGTCCGTAGCGTCACGGAAAAGCGCTCCGCATACCCCGAAGAGAAGCCCTCCGGCAATCGACGCGGCTCCATAGAGCAGCACGTTTGGCTTTGCCGGCCTGGCGGACACGCGAGCCGCGTCCACCAGCGTGATGTTGCTGGAACGCATGCCGGCGACGAGGTCGGCTTCCTTCATACGGCCGACCAGGTTTTCATAAAGCGTCCGGCTCTGGGTCGCTTCCTGGCGCGCAATCTGGTACTGGATAGCTTTGTCGTTCTGGCTTTCCGCCTGGCTCTTTTCATCGAGAAAGACCGCGCGGTCCTTGTCCTCGATCTGCTGCGCTACCGTGTAATCATTTTGCGCGCGCGCCGCGACACGCGCAGACTCATCGCGGATGGATTTCCGTGTGCTGTCCAAACTGGATTGCAACTCGGCCAACTTGGGATACCCGGGGCCAAATTTGGCCGAGAGCTCATTCAATTGCGCCTGCGTCTGCGCTTCCTCGCTACGCAGGTTCTGGAGTAGCGTGAGCGAGCCGGTTATACCCGCAGATGCTCCGCTGAGCATGCCGTTCCCCGCGAGCCCTGAGATCAGCTCCGGGTCGCCGTCCTTCACCACCTGATACAAGGCGCCCTTCATGATGCGTGCCGACTGCGCCTGCTCCAACTGGGTGGTCGCCTGCTGCAATTGGTCCAACGCGGGAGTGAACACCTGCTCATGCCCCTGAGTATCGGTTTGGCCAAACGCAAATACTCCGGAATCGCGCTGCAGGTCGACGACTTTCGCCTGCAGATCTTCGCTCTGCTTGCGCAAATCATTTAGCTGGTTTGCTAGCCATTCGCTCGCCGTTCGGGTCGCGTTGTGACGAGTCTGAAAGTTATAGTCGACCAGGTCCTGCACTAGTTGATTCACTACTGCAGCCCCTGTCCGAGGATTGGTACTGAGATACTCGACAGTGATCAAACGAGTACCGGACACCGGGGTCACCTTAAGATGGGCTTCGAACATCTTTATCACGTGTGCGCGGCGTCCCGGCGCATCTTCCAGCGGCACATTCACCGGGTCTGGGATGCCGGCAGGTGCAAACAGCCCCATGACCCACCCTATGGGACTGAAGTGTGAGCGAAAGTCCGGGCTCTTCTCCAGGTTCAGCTCCTTGATCACTTGCAGCGCGAGTGAATCCGACTGTAGGATCTGCGCTTGTGTCTGCAGGTTGATGTTCGAGTCCACGGCATCCGACGCCGTTTCTGGACCCATCATGGTGTTCATGCTCAAAGCATCAGCCGAATCCTTTTGCACCTGGATCTCGGCCGACGCTTTGTACAGGCGAGTGGCAGTTGCGAATAAGGTCCCGGCGAGTGCAATCGTGAACAGGAGAATGACAAAAACAGTCTTCCGTCGCCGGGACATGACTCCCCAAAGGTCTTGCACGGTCATTTCCTTGCGCGCAGGCATCAACGGCGTCGGCGAACCGGCAATCACTGTGGGAGTCAGAGCGAATTCAGTCTTTGTTGCCATCAGTTCACCTCGGATCAGCAATTTCACTTCTGGTGTATAGGAGGCAACCGCTCCTAACGGGGCTTTTCCTTAAGAAAAGCCGTACTACGCTGGACTTGACTGTCCAGCGTAGAAGTGAAAATGCTCCTAGAGTTCCGTTCGTGATACAGCGAGCTTAGGAGTCGATTCGTATGCGGGCGACCTAAGACCCTCTCCGTCGTGCGTAGCGGCGCTGGGCCGCGTGGCGAATGGCTCATTGCGCTGCAGCAGGGCCACCTCACTAAGCTCTGCAGCAAAACGGTCCTCGTTGACATAGTGCACAAAAGTGTCGAGAAAAGCGCGACGAATCCGCTGGCGAAGCACGATGGCTGCAAACTCCAGGTTGCCGATGAGATAACGTCGCCACATCCGGCGCGGTTCGCGGCATAGCCGGTACAGCCATTCGCAGCCAATATTCTGGGCCCACAGGGGCGCGCGAGGGACGACCCCCCCCACGATCTCGAATGAACCACCAACACCGATACATACCGGCACGGAGAGCGCCAGCCCATGCTCGTAAATCCAATACTCCTGCTTGGGCGCGCCGAAAGCCACAAACAGAATGTCGGGCTGCACAGCAGTGATCGCGTCCGCAGTCTCCTTAAGGCCAACCGCGCTCTGCTCGAAGCCGAGTCGAGGACAGTATGTGCTGCACTTCAAATTCGTGTAGGACTTCTTCATTACCATCGCGGCCAGCTCCGCGGATCCCGGCCGGCCGCCTAGAAGGAACACATGCAGACCATTCTTAGCTGACAGCCCGCACAGCACTTTGAAGATATCCACGCCGGCTACGCGTTGCTTCAGCGAACGGCCATAGAGGCGCGCGGCGATCAGCAGGGAAATCCCGTCGGGGATCACCAGGTCGGCGTGATCGTAAACCTCCTGCAGGCTTCGTTCCTTTTCCAGCTGAACAATGTGTTGCGCGTTGGAAGTAATAACGTACGCCGGCTTACCGCGGTTCTGCGCATGGGCGATGATCGACGCGCAGACCTGCTCGGAGGAGCAGTTGTCGATCAAAGCATGGCCGACTCCGATTCGAGCTACATCCGATCCTCGCAGCGAAGTACGCGGGGAAGCGGATGCCGCAAACCACTGTGTATTAGCGTTCATGTTTCTGCTCTCAAGAATGCGCGTTCCGGACCCAACGCTCTGGCCGCATCTAGTGCGGAAGAGAAAGGGGGTTGGAGTCTGTGCCGGCTCCTCAGACGATCGTCAGTCGACGATAGGTTCCAGCATGGAGGCATCCACCTCCAAAGAGACGTGGCGGTGTATGAGCTGTACCGTAAGAATGAAGCGGAATTGGTTGCTTTTTCTAACCAGCCAACCCTCCACGCCGCTCATCGAGCCGCTCTTGATACGGACTCGCTGGCCCTCGATTAGATCCGCATAAGGCTCGGCCTTGCGCTCTAGAAGATTAGTGCGTAGAAACTCGATTTCACGATCTGGCAGGCAAAGCGGCTCGCGGCTGTTGCCGACCAGCTGCCGCACTCCAGGAGTACGCAGAACCCTGGCGCGCTCCCCCTGGTCGATGCGTACAAAAAGATAAGTAGGAAAGAGCGGCAATTCCACTTTGACCTTTTGCCTGTTTTTCCAGACACGGGTCGATTCATACGTTGGCAGGAAGGTCTCGATGCCGCCGAAGTCCAGATGCCGGAATGCGGCCTTTTCGTGCTGCGGCGTGGTGACCACAGCGAACCACCTGCGAGGATCTTGCGTCTCGTAGGTCAACTGCGCCGTAGTTACGTTAGTCATGGTAGCCACAGTGTTCAGGCAGGGCTTCGCCTATCTGACTTAGCAACCCGCTGTCAGGGTATTGGGTCGTAGCCCACAGTCCGAAGCCTCTGGATTGACTGAAATGGTTCCAGCTATCCCGGTCTTTGACCAGCTCAAGCTTATCGGCTTGGGACAGCGTTTGAATATTGGAGAGATTTGCCGATCTAAATAGCAAAACCTTCGAGTGTTGAATTCGAAGGTTATTGTATTGACCCAGGCTGGGTTATTGACGTAGGGTCGATGACCGTGCCGCCCGTACGGTGAATGGGCAACGGTGATTGTCCGTTCCATCCGCAATCCGCTGAGATGGAAATTTTAAAGCAAACAAAATAACTTTGTCGAAGTCAAATCCGTCGGAGAGGGTATCCAAGTGGTATGCACATCTGCGCCATACTGTCCCCAAACGCATCTCTTAATGTGAAACAGGCTTTTCTCTCTTTTCGCTCATATCGCGCTATTTTTTTTGGGCATGGCTTCTGGCCCAAGCTGCCGCTAAAAACACGAACGGCGATGCTCTTTGTTCCCTTTCATCGAGTCCCTCCCCCGAAAGAATCGATGAAAGCGTTCTTAGAGAATCGCCGCTTGAAATGAGCATACTTCTTCTACCGGAAACCGCTATAGTTCTTGAGTAATAGAAGGCCGAATTGTAGTAACTGCATGCAGTAATGCCACCTGCTGCAACACGCATCTCCTTTCAAATGAAAGCGCCATGGTTCCTTATCCAAGCGCTATGCGACCACCGGCCATTACCTGCGGCCTCTAGAGGGGGCTGCTTGACTCCAGGCTGGCGAAAAGCCGGACACCTCACAGCAACTCTGATTTTTGCTCTAATGGGAAGAGAAGAGGCTGCTGCATGCACGTAATAGACCTGATTCGCAAGAAGCGCGACGGCGGAGTGTTGACCGATGCGGAAATAGCAGCACTGGTGGCTGGCGCAGCGACGAATTCCATTCCCGAGTATCAGCTTGCTGCCTGGCTCATGGCCGTCTGCTGGCGCGGCCTCAGCGGCGCCGAACTCCATAGCCTCACCACCCACATGCGCGATTCAGGCAAGGTTCTGAGCTTCAGCAGCCTGCCCGGGGCCAAGGTCGACAAGCACTCCACCGGTGGAGTGGGCGACAAAACCTCGTTCCTGGTTGCCCCCATCGCTGCCGCAGCCGGGCTCTGCGTGCCCATGATCTCCGGCCGCGCCTTGGGCCACACCGGCGGCACCCTCGACAAGTTGGAGAGCATTCCCGGCTACCGAACACACCTGCAAGAGGATGAGATGCGCGCCGTGCTGAGCGCTTGCGGTCTCTCGATCGTGGGCCAGACCGAATGGTTGGTGCCGGCAGATCGCACGCTCTACTCGCTGCGCGATCGAACGGCAACTGTCGAAAGTCCGTTTCTTATTTGCGCATCCATCATGAGCAAGAAGCTCGCCGCGGGTCTTGATGCCTTGGTGCTGGATGTCAAAACCGGCTCGGGAGCTTTCCTCAAGCACGAGGGGGAGGCCATCCACCTGGCCGAGCTGATGGTCGCCACGGGAAACCGCGCCGGGACACGAACGGCCGCCCTCATCACAAACATGAGTCAACCCCTCGGGCGTATGGTAGGCAATGCAGTAGAGATTGTCGAAGCGGTGGAACTGCTGCGCAACCACCGCCACCCGCTTACCGAGGATCTGCGGCAGCTTTCGCTTGAGCTCGCGGGATGGATGCTTTACCTGGGAGCGAAAGCGCCAAGTCCGGAGGACGGCCTTCAGTTGGCGGAGGAGCTGTTGCACAGCGGTCTACCGCTTGCCAAGTTCGGTTGCATGATTGCTGCTCAGGGCGGCGACTTGGCGTGGTTTGAGAGTCCTCAGCGGCTGCATCAGCCGGCTTTCCAATACCAGGTAAAGTCCCCGTCGGCAGGTTTTCTCTCGGTTGTCGACTGCGGCCAGGTAGGGTGGGCTGTACAAGGCTCCGGAGCAGGCAGGATGGAGCCAGCGGAAGCCGTATCTGCGCACGCCGGCGTCGAAACGCACAAGAAGGTTGGCGACCCGGTTGCTGCTGGGGAAACCTTATTCACCGTGTATGTCGAACAGGAAGCCCGTCTGGAGTCCGTCGCGGCAATTCTGAGCCGGTGCTATACGCTGAGCGCCGAGCCGCCTGCCCCGCAGCCCCTCATCTATAAAGTGATTGCCTGAAGGACAGGTTGCTCTATCGCCCGTACTCCAACCCGTTGTCCGGCCTTGGTCCGTGCACCGCCTGGTAGGGCTCAACGGCAAGAATGTTGCCTAGAATGCTGCGCTCCTGGGGTGAGAACTGAGCTTGGAACTTGGGCGAGTTCATCATTGCCGTACGTTGTTCGGGCGGGTACTCGCGCAGATCGCGAAAAGCCTTCCTCACCATTCGCTGGCGGTCCGGCGGGAGGCTGCGAAAATCCTGGAAAGAAGCGCGCACCTGTTGTCGCATTTGCGGCGTAAGGTGCTCCATGGCCTCGATGTGGTCCACCATACGCTGCCGCTGTGCCGGAGGCATTTTGTTCAGCTGCCGCAGGCGAGTGAGCAGCCTTTCCTGCATTTCGGGGGGCAGGCGGCTGAACCCTGGTTCGCTTTGCAGGGCTTTTTCCTGCTGTTCGGGAGACATGCTCTGGTGCCGTTGCAACCACGTGCCGAGGTGGGGCTGCTGATTATTTTCAAACCGGGCATGCGCACCCTGCGGCGCCGGGCGAGCCAGACACGGAGCGGCTGCCAGCGGCAGTACCAGCAACAATGCTGCAAAGACACAACGAGCCAGTCTCCCGCGAAGGGATGTCGTTTCGAGCTCGTTGTGCCTTGCCATGATGGTGCCCTCTGAAGCGGTTACAGTCCTTCTGGGGCCCTCGCTTTCCGGGTTTTCCGTCGATCAGTTGGAGGCGCCGGACCCGCTATCCTCGTCCCCATCCAAAGCATTCAATTGCTGAAACAGCTGCGCGTTCCCGTCATACGACTGCAAGTCGCGCACCGTGGCCGAGGTCTGCGCCGCGGGCACAACCGGCTGGTTGTCGAGCAGGGCAAAGGTCCCCCCGCCAATCACCAGTACCGTGGCCAAGGCTCCCGCCGCCAGCGGACGCATCTGCAGATTGGTACTGTAAAGCAGCCACGCCTTGGCGCGCTCAAAAAAACTGGCGGGGGTGGTCGTCTGTTCCACCCGCAACCGGGCATACAGCTTGGCATCAAAGAAGGCGCTGGGCTCCGGAACCTGCCATTCGTCAAGCAGCTTCCAGGTAGATTCCATGCCCGCCAGCTCGGCTGCACACCCGGCGCACTCCGCTATATGCTTGCGGGCCTCCTCCGGAAGCGGCCGGGACTCGAAGACCCGTTCCGCCAAATGCTCTTTCATCTCAGGGCAAGTCATAATCTTCCTCAATTTCTGCTCAAGCAAAATCTTTCAGGTTTTCGCGTAGGGTCTGGTAAGCCCGGAATAGCAGCGATTTGGTAGCCGATTCGCTCAACTTCAGAACCTCGCCAATCTCCTTGTAATCCATTTCCTGGTACTTATGCATCAATACCGCACTGCGCTGCCGTTCGGGCAGCGCCATCACGTGCTTGCGAATGGCGTTCATCCGCTCTTCTCGAACCAGTTCCTGTTCCACGCTGAGCGTACTATCCGCGACATCGGGGGTGGTACCCGTCTCCGCGTCCGGCTGGTCAAGGTAAACGTTCTGGGCCGTCCGTTCGTACTTGGTATCGCGCGCGTGGTTCACTCCCAGGTTGGTCGCGATCCGATAGAGCCAGGTGCTGAATTTCGCCTCCGCCCGATACGTCTGCCGCGAACGATACACGCGGAGAAATACCTCCTGTGCCAACTCCTCGGCGACTGCCTGGTTGCGAGACATCCGAAACATAAAATGAACCATCTGCTTTCGGTATTTCTCGATCAGGATGCTGAACCCCGAGTCATCTCCTTCGCGAACGCGCAACATGATCTCGGCGTCGGAGAGCTGGGCCCAATCCACTCCAGTTGCATGCAACGGCATACCCGGCCGCGTGCCCTGGAACCCGTTCTGCGCAATGGCTACGGTACCCATACCCTCTCTAACCCCACGGGCCTGACTAGGTTGCGCGGAATCGGGAGAGTTTTCCGGCGCCTCCCCCTCTCCGGCAGCACTTGGGGAAGGCCCGCCGGGGGTGGGAGGATCGGGCTGCTCTGGGGGGGTAAATGTCATAGGGTGAATGGATTGTATCCGTTACCGGGAGACGTGGTCTCGCCCAGTTTTTGGGGATTTGCAGCTGGCCGGACCGGCGGCGAACCTTGGGCCGGTTCGAAAGCTTCGTGTAAACTACGCTATACTCCCGGGTTTTCTGTGAAGCTTGGTGGCGTTGATGAACTCCATGCGGGTTTCCTTAATGAAAGCCGCACACGTGGGCGTCTCCTCGGCCCGCGTACCGACCCAGAGGGCGCTTAACTCAGCGGTAGAGTGCCACCTTCACACGGTGGAAGTCGCAGGTTCGAATCCTGCAGCGCCCACCATAAACCTAAGAAAATCAATCATTAAGGGCTCGGCAAGGGCCTGTCAGCCGATGCTCGAAGGTGCTGGGTGAGTCACCCCTTGCTAGAGGGATGCAGGTTCGCATGAAAGAGTTCGATTTTCATCACTTTGGAGTTGCGGTACGGGATCTGCCACAAGCAATTCCAGTTTTTGGAAACCTGTTCGGCTACCAATTGAAGTCTGGCCCATTCGACGACCCTATCCAGAACGTCTCCGTTTGCTTTTTGAGCCGTGGAGACGGAGACCCGGTGCTAGAACTGGTGGCTCCTCTCGGGCCTAACTCTCCCATCGACCGTACCCTCAAGAAAGGCGGCGGAATCTATCACATTTGCTACCGGGTGCCGGATATCCGTGGGGCCATCGAGCATCTTACCGGGCTTGGATCTTTTCTTCTGAGCGGTCCCGTTCCCGCCGTGGCATTTGGGATGCGCGAGATCGCCTGGCTCATGACCGAGGCCGACCTGCTTGTTGAACTGGTGCAGGGATAGGGGGCCTCCCGGGCATGGCGCGGTAAAAGGCTTTATAGACGATCGGCGGAGCGGGCTGGTTGAAACTTTCCTCATGTAGCTTTTCTGTTTCTAACTTTGACAGCGGTCGCCTCAGGCGAGACCACACCCGCCCCGTTGCTGGTTACAGCCTGCTAGTTACAGACCGCATCCCATGCCGCAAGTTGGTTGCCCAATGAGGTGCAAGTCCCGAAGGCGCAAAAGTATTGGCTCGTTATGCTTGGTCTCAGCTTCTCATAATGATCCAGCAAAGGATTTGAACAGACTTGAAGGATAAGCGGGATTCGAACTCCAAGATTGCAGATTACGGTTTGGTAGGCGATATGAGAACGGCCGCGCTTATCAGCCGGCAAGGGAGCCTCGACTGGCTTTGTTGGCCCGACTTCGATTCCCAAGCCTGTTTCGCAAGCCTACTAGGATCGCCTGCGAATGGAAGATGGATTCTTGCGCCGACGAAGGCGGCAAGTAACAAACGGCGCTACATTGCTTCCACTAAAGTACTGGAAAGCACGTATTCCCAGGGTTCCGGCAACGAAGTCACGGTTACCGATTTCATGCCTATTTATGCCAAAACATCGGCGGTGGTGCGAATTGTTCGGGGCGTTACGGGCAAAGTCGGCATGCACACCCTGCTCGCACCACGCTTTGATTATGGAAGTGCCCAGCCGCGGATCATACAAAAGGGCAACCATTGCTGGAATGCCGTTGTAGGACCCCATCGTCTCACTCTGCACAGCAATGTGCCGTTGGAATTGCAAGGGGGAGACCTTGTTGCAACCTGGATGGTTCATCCGGGAGAGGTCTACCTTTTTTCCCTGCAGCATAGCAATTCTTATCTCGATGAGCAGCCGGTGCTGCTCTCGCCCCTCACTGCGCAGCAGGAAACGGAGCAATTCTGGAAGGAATGGGCTGGTAAAGACACGTATCGTGGCCCTTACAAGGATCACGTTGAGCGTTCCCTGCTTACGCTCAAAGCTCTGACCTACGCCCCGTCGGGCGGATTTGTCGCTGCGCCCACTACCTCTTTGCCGGAGAAGGTGGGGGGTATTCGGAACTGGGATTACCGCTTCTGCTGGCTTCGCGACGCCACATTTAGCCTGCTTGGACTTGAGAATTGTGGATACCACGAAGACGCGCGAGCGTGGCTTGAGTGGCTCAGCCGTTCGCTCCAGGGCTCTCCGGACAGTCTTAAGATCATGTATGGCATTACAGGAAAGCGGGAGCACAGCGAGTGGGTCGCTGAATGGCTCGACGGGTACAAGAACTCAAAGCCTGTACGTATCGGAAACAAGGTGTCTGGACAATTGCAACTTGATACCTTTGGTGAGGTTCTGGATGCGCTTTACCGCTCCCGCCGTTATCGATTGTATCCACACGAAGACAAAAGTGGTCAGGCTCTGGAAGTTCCAATTCTCGAACACCTGGAGAAGGTTTGGAAGCGGCCGGATTCGGGGCTTTGGGAGTTCCGCAGTGAAACGCGGGAGTTCACCGAATCAAACGTCATGGCCTGGGTGGCCTTTGATCGCGGAATCCGTATTGCAGAGGAGTTCGGCATAGAGGCACCGGTTGAGCGTTGGCGTGCTCTGCGCCAGAAGATTCATGCCCAGGTGTGCTCTCGGGGTTTTCATCGCGGGTTAAACAGCTTCACGCAGGCCTATGGCACTAAACATCTAGACGCGAGCCTGCTGCTACTCCCTATCGTCGGATTCCTACCCGTCGAAGATTCTCGAATTCGAGGCACCGTAAAAGCCATCGAGAAGCATCTACTTGAGGGTGGCCTTCTGCTTCGTTACAACACTCGAAAAGTGAAGGATGGTCTTCCGCCGGGAGAAGGTGCTTTTCTGCCCTGCAGCTTTTGGCTGGTCGATGTCTATGTGCTGCAAGGCCGGATGAAAGAAGCGCACATGCTTTTTCAGAAGTTGCTTAACCTTAGCAACGACCTGGGATTGCTGTCGGAGGAATACGACGCCAAGTACGGACTTATTGGGAACTTTCCTCAGGCGCTTACACATATAGGGCTCATCAATTCCGCGTTGTCGCTCGAGGCTGGCACTTCCGTCCGCCTGCAAGGGTTGAACAACAGCCAGCCTGGCGCCAGAACGCCGTCTGGCTAATAGCTAAACAGCGGCGACTTTCAGACGAAAAGGGAGCCACGGAGTGGATCGAATGATCTGCTTTCTGTTTTCCGGATACACACAGGATCGGTCGCCAGCGTGTGGAAGGCGCGGCAAGCAGCACCTTGGATTGGCGCGGTTTTTGGACCAGCATTTAAACCTGCCGTAGGGCATGGCGTAGGGTTCGCGCGGCAAATGCCAACGCGTTACCACGTCTTCATCCGCAGTCCTCCGATATTCTTGCTGCCACGATGACCTTCCATATTGAGTCTGCGATTTACCCGTGGGGCATCTTTGGCATGCGCCACTGCGATGTATTGCCTGTACCAACGACGGGGCCGAGGTGCTCAGCCGGTTCTAAGAGAGAATGAAATGATTTTAGATTACAGCGTCTCTGACGGATCAGTGAACCTCTACACCATTCCCACGGACGCGCCCGAAGCGGATGGAACCTTCGATTGGAAGAGCACCTCTATGGTGCTGGTTGAGCTGCGATGCGGCCAGGTGCAGGCGTTGGGGTATACCTACGCCGATCGCGGAACAGCCGTCATAGCCGCCAAACTAGTCAAGGATCTGGTCGTTGGCAGCAACCCTTTCGAACACGCCCAAACACGGCAGCGATTGATGCGCCAGGTACGGAACATGGGCGAAACGGGCGCTGCGATGATGGCTATTTCAGCGATTGACAATGCGCTTTGGGATCTTTGTGCCCGTATCGTCGAGCTGCCCCTGGTGAGCTTGCTGGGGCAAGTGCGCCCAAGGGTCGCGGTCTACGGCAGCGGCGGGTTTACCACTTACTCAGATGAGCAACTTAGTGATCAATTGGGCGGCTGGGCAGCCAACGGCTTCGCCGATGTAAAGATGAAGATCGGCACCGAACCGGACAAAGATCCGGCGCGCGTGCAAGCGGCGCGCCATGCGATCGGGGCGAAGTGCAACCTCTTTGTCGACGCCAACGGGGCCTATACGGTCACCCAGGCGATTGAACTGGCACACCGCTTTGCGGAACAGGATGTGCGCTGGTTTGAGGAGCCTGTCAGCTCTGACCATCTGAGTGGGCTGGCCGAGGTCCGCATGCGCGCTCCACTGGGGATGGATGTTGCCGCCGGGGAATACGGGTACACCGCGTGGTATTTCGACGCCATGCTCTCTGCGCAAGCGGTGAGCGTCCTGCAGGCAGATTGCACCCGGTGCGGCGGAATGAGCGGTTTTCTTGAGGCTGCGGCGCTTTGTTGGGCGCGCAATACGCCGCTCTCCGCTCACTGTGGGCCCAGTATGCATCTGCACGTTTGCTGCGCAGCCGCGCGCGTGGTTCACATGGAATTTTTTCATGACCATGCTCGTATCGAGCGGATGTTCTTCGACGGGTTCTGTGAACCTGTCAACGGCCACATGACACCCGATCTCTCGCGGCCGGGTAATGGGTTGATTTTAAAAGTTAACGATGCCGATAGGTTCAAGCAGTAGTTTTCCGCATCCTACGGAGAGACAGTCTGATTAAGACGATGCGCGAGGATTTGAAAATGGCGAAGCAGGTGGCAGATCTGGTAGTGGAGCGATTGATTGAATGGGATGTAGATACGATTTTTGGATTTCCTGGCGATGGCGTGGATGGCTTCTTTGAGGCTTTACGCACGCACCAAAAGGAGCTGCGCTTCATCCAGGTACGCCACGAGGAAGCAGCAGCCTTCGCCGCCTGCGGTTACGCCAAGTACACAGGAAGACTGGGTGTGTGCTGTGCGACCTCGGGTCCAGGCGGCATTCACCTTTTGAATGGTCTGTACGATGCGAAGTGCGATCTGCAGCCAGTTCTGGCCATCACCGGCCACACCTTCCATGACCTGATCGGCATGGACTATCAGCAGGATGTCGATCTGAGCAAACTCTACATGGACGTCTCCGTTTTCAATGAGCGCGTGATGGGCCCAGCGCACGCGGTCAACGTGGTGGACATGGCGGTGCGGAGCGCTTACGGACGCCGTGGCGTGTCGCACATTTCTATTCCAAAAGACATTCAGGAGTGGCCGGCCAACGACAAGATGCGATCGAGCGCCAATATTAAAGGCCACAGTGGCGAGTGGGAGCATCCTTCCACAGCGAAGCCAAATGAGATCCAGTTGCGTAAGGCAGCCGGTGTGATCAACGACGGCTCGCGAGTTGCGATTATGGTTGGCCGTGGCGCCCTGGGGGCGCGCGAAGAGGTGGCGCAACTGGCCGAGACGGTTGGGGGCCCTGTGGTGAAGGCGCTCTTGGGCAAAGCAGTGCTGCCGGATCGCAGTCCCTACACCACCGGCGGTCTCGGGCTTCTCGGCACTGCGCCTTCTGTCGACGCGATGGAAGAGTGCGACACGCTTATTCTGATCGGCACAAGCTACCCATATATGGAATTCCTACCCAAGCCGGGGCAGGCGAAGTGCGTGCAGATTGAGCTTGACCCCACACGCATCGGTCTTCGCCACCAGGTGGACGCGGCGCTGGCAGGCGATGCCAAGACCATATTGCAGGCGTTGCTGCCCATGTTGAAACACAAAAATAATAAGTTCCTGAAGAAAGCGCAGGAACGCATGAAGACCTGGAACGAGCTCATGGAAGAACGCGGCACGCGCACAGACGTGCCGATGAAGCCCCAGGTCGTCACCCACACGTTGAACAAACTGCTCAAAGATGACGCGATCGTTTCGGCTGACAGCGGTACCATCGCTACCTGGACGGCGCGACAGGTTGAAATACGAGGGTCTATGCAGTTTTCGCTCTCCGGCTCTTTGGCAACGATGGCCAATGGGCTGCCCTATAGTATCGGGGCAGCGGTCGCCTACCCGGGCCGCCAAGTGGTCTGCGTCGTCGGTGACGGCGGTCTTACCATGCTGATGGGCGAAATTGCCACGCTGGTCAAGTACAAGCTCCGCGTAACCGTCATTGTTATCAAAAACAACGTGCTGGGGCAGATTAAATGGGAACAGATGATTCTGGAGGGCAATCCGGAATTTGGGGTTGAACTTGAGCCGATCGACTTTGCCAAGGTGGCGGAGGCATGCGGGGCAAGAGGTTACACCATTGAGCGACCGGAGGACGCGGAACGCATTTTGCGTGACGCACTGAGCCATGATGGGCCGACGGTGGTGCAGGCGGTGGTCGATCCCAACGAGCCACCCCTGCCCGGAAAGATCACAACAGAGCAGGCATACAAGTTCGCTAAGGCTCTTGCCAGGGGACAGAAGGATGCCATGAAGATTATTAAGACCGTCCTGGAAGACGAAGTCCGCGAAGTGGTCTAGTGGAGTGAGGATGAGTACCACCGAACTCGCACTCTCGACCCCCGTCGATGACGGAGAAGTGATTGCCAACGCGATACGGGAAGGCCGCTTTCAGCGTAGTTTAGCCTTGCTGACCGCGGCTACCAGCGTGCTAAGCGGCCTGGAAGTTGCGTACGAACACTACCGCGGCAGCTACAGCCGGCGGGTGATGTTTACTCCGGTCATTCTAAGCGGAGTGCTGGCGGTGGCAGGCTTAGGCGCCTTTTTCAGTCGGCGTGCAGCGCGCACCGTGTTGCGCGCAGTATCGTTCATCACGCTTGTGGACGCGGGCGTAGGTTTCTACTTTCACATTCGTGGCATTGGGCGTAAACCCGGTGGATGGCGGTTGCCCATGACCAACATGATTATGGGGCCGCCTATTTTCGCGCCGCTGCTGTTTGGCACAAGTGCGTACCTGGGGCTCGTTGCCTCCTATCTGCAACGAGAAGACGCCCGAGTACTCAGCCTGGCGAGTGATACAAATGCGACTGATTCCTGGTTGCCGCATCTTTTGCCGCCCAGGGCGAGCCGCAACCTCCTCTCGGCTGAGCAGGACGTGCGTGAAGGAAAATTCCAGCGCCAGGTTGCGGTGGTGGCGGGTGTGAGCGCTCTGCTGAGTGGATTTGAGGCCTACTATTCGCACTACAAGAATAACTTTCGCTACAAGGTGCAGTGGAGCCCCGTGGTGATTGCACCGATGCTGGCTGCGGCAGCCTTTGCTTCGGTCAAAAGCCGCAAAATAGCGACCAGTGCGTTGCCCGCATTATCGGCGGTTGCGAGCGCGGATGCAGCGGTTGGTTTTTACTATCACGCCCGGGGCGTGCTGCGCCGCCCGGGAGGCAGCAAGCACCTGCTCTACAACATCATGTATGGGCCGCCCATCTTTGCCCCCTTGCTCTTCGGAGCAGCAGGCATGCTTGGCGCGCTGGCCAGCATGCTTCGCCGGAGAAAAGCATGAGCGCAGAGAGCCCTAAGGTTCGTTACCCGGTCGAAGCCCCCGATACTGCGCTGCTGCCGGTAAACCCCAACACAGGCGAGCCGTTGCCACCTACTCCTAAGCCTGGATACTACAGCGGTTACAGTACGATGTCGCAAGAAGCGTTCTGGGACGAGGCTACTCGCGATGTAGTCGAGCAGCGGGTGGAGCAGCTACCGTCGATTCGCTACTTTACTACCGAGCAGGCCAATTTTTGGCGAGCCGTATTCGAACACCTGTTGCCGCAACACGACCGCACTCCCGATCGACGTATCCCGATCGTCGAACCGCTCGACCTGCGCCTTTACCAGAATCGCGGCATCGGGTATCGCTATGAGAGCATGCCTGCGGATCGTGAAGCCTTCCAACTGGGTGAGCAGGCGATCAATGCAGAAGCTCAGGAGCAGTTCGGGGCACTTTTTATCTACCTGCCGCAACACCAGCAGGACCTGATACTGAAGAGTATTCATGACCGGAAGCCGAGGGCTGCGCGTGAGATATGGAAGAAGATGTCGGTCGCACGCTTTTGGCAGCTGCTGATGCAGGACGCCATTGAGGGCTATTACTCCCATCCCTGGGCCTGGGATGAGATTGGCTTCGGAGGCCCAGCCTATCCGCGCGCTTATACCCGGCTGGAACGAGGGGAGCCAGAGCCCTGGGAAGTGGAGGAGCGGATTTACGAATGGGTTGCGCCCTCCTATGCGGTCTCAGACGTCACGGAAGCGACACATCATCTCCACTTTGAATCGGATCAGAATGGCTAATCAGGGAGAGACTTCGTGAAGGAACCTATTCTCGGCTCATTCGACGGACCCGAGAGCGAATTTCATATGCTTGGTGCGTTACAGAAAATCCACGCCCCGATGCGTCGATTCTCTGAGATCGAGGAAGTGGATTATCTGATTGTTGGTTGCGGATCCGCGGGTGGCGTTCTGCTGCAACGGCTGGCGCGCGCCGGCTTCCGGGTCATCGCTCTGGAAGCGGGACCCTTCTGGGACACGGAGCGCGACTGGGTCAGCGATGAATCGGGTTCTCACCAGCTTTACTGGGAGGATCCGCGGGTGACGGGCGGCTCGGATCCGCTGGCCCTTGGCGCGAACAACTGCGGCAAGGGCGTAGGCGGCGGTTCGGTGCACTGGGCGGCGTTCACTCCCCGTCTTCATCCATCAGACTTTGAGATTTACACCCGCGATGGCGTCGGTGTGGACTGGCCCATTTCGTACGAGGTTATTCGTCCCTACTACGAACAGCTTGAGATTGAGATGCCGGTCGCTGGGCCGGCATACTACAGGTGGGGTCATCCCCACGGCTACGCCTATGGCCCGCATCCCATGGGTGGTGTGGGCAATGCGCTGATCAAAGGATGCTCGGCTCTGAACATTCCCGTCTCCATTGGCGGCCCGGTGGCGATTTTATCCGGCTCCCACGGGGACAGGCCGCATTGCATCTATCGCGGTTTCTGCATTCAGGGCTGCAAGGTGGGGGCCAAGGCCAGCACCCTTATCACCCATGTTCCCGATGCGCTTCAGCAGGGTGCGGAGATTCGCGACAACTGCATGGCCGCTCGCGTGGAGCTGGGGAAGGATGGCCGGGTTACGGGGGCTCACTATTTCGACCGCGACGGGAATTCGCATTTCCAAAGATCGAAAGCGGTGATTATCGCCGGCTATTCCATTGAGACGCCGCGCCTGCTTTTGAATTCCGCGTGTCCGGGATTTGAGAATGGCCTCGCCAACTCCAGTGACACGGTCGGCAAATATCTCATGGCCCAGGCGGGCAATGTTGTGCTGGGACGATTTGAGCAGCCCGTGCGCATGTACAAGGCGCCGCCCGCGCATGCTCTCACTGAGGAGTTCTACGAGACTGATCCGAAGAACGACTTTGCGCGTGGGTTTGCGATTCAGACGGTCGGTCCACTGCCCATCGCTTTTGGCAAGCAGATGCTGGTGGCTAAGCGAGCCTGGGGCTGGGGCATGCGCCGCGAAATGATGGATTATAACCACTGGGCCGCGTTTGGCTTGCTGGGCGAAATCCTTCCGTGGGCGGATAATCGCGTCACTCTGGCGGAAGAAAAAGACCGCTTTGGCCTGCAGGTCGCCCATGTCTCCTTCAACCTGCATAGTAATGACAAGAAACTCATCAAAGCCGCCAAGGAGAAGACTATGGCAGTCATGAGCGCGGCGGGGGCCACAGAAGTGATCCAGGAAGCGCGTTACGCGCATTTGGTTGGCGCGGCGCGGATGGGTTCAGACCCGCGCCATTCAGTGGTGGACAAGTTCGGTCGCACCCATGACATTGCCAATCTCTTTATTTGCGATGGCTCAATTCTTCCCACTCAGGGTTCCGCCAATCCGGGCCTTACCATACAGGCGCTTGCGGCGCGCACCGCCGACTACTTGATATCGCAAGGCGAGACTATATTCACGAGCAACCGTCGGGATCTCAGCGAGCCGAAGCTACGCCGTGAGCTGGCACCCCCAGGCACTTATCGCGGAGGTGTGCGGCGTCTTAAGTAGTTGCATCGATGCGAAAGGACGCGGTTTCGGGACTGCTTCTCTTCAGAGCTCCTTTAGATGATTCAGGTAGCTGTTTGCCGCCGGCACCAGCAACGCGGTTGCGACTGCGGTTCCGCTACACCACGAACACAGCTTATGAAAAGCAATGATTTGGCGGCCGAAATTGAAGGCTGCCACGCTGCCATCAGCAACAAGCTTTGTCCGAAGTGCGCGACGAGCCACGATTGAGTTTCTGGACGCCAAGAGAAGAGCAAGCGTGACGCTATAACTTGCCAGCCCCAGATAGCTGTCCGGGATACCGAGGGGATGCGCGCTTTTTGAATCCGTAACTTTCTCGGAGTCAAACCAGGAACCGGGAGGATCTGATAGCGTGTCGATGACTTTGCTCTGATAGAGAGCCACTGGCACGAGCGTCGCAAGCGCCGTGGCTGCGGCGGTAATGGCAATCGTCCTGGAACCGGCGGTGGTCAAGATAGTCTTCGGGCGGGTCTATATTCAGCGTTTGTTTCGATACAAAGCAATACCAGCTGCCGCGATTCCGGCGATTCCCAAAGCAAACCACTGGCGATTTAGAGAGATGAATACTTCGGCGCTGGTTCGGGCCGATCTATCATCGAACTTGCCTCGGGCGCTCCACTTACCCGGAACATATTGATAGAGATTATTGGGGGCATTGGGATCTTGCTTCTGGCCCTGGATCTGCTGGCCCTTATAACCCGTTTTACCTAGATACCAATCGAGAATGCCAGGTACGAATTTTTGGGCGACAATCGCCAAGACCGTAGGCGAGCCAACCCAATACTCACGCCTGGGTTTTTTGGCCAGCGCTGCGGCAACCACAACCTGGGCGGACACTTCCGGTTCATAGATTGGTGGAACGGGCTGGGTCATATTCGGCATACGGTTCTTGACCCAGTCGAACTGAATCGTGTTCATGGCAGGCATCTGGACGGTCGTCAGTTTCACATTGCTCCGGTCATGATGTAGTTCGCACCGTAACGAGTCAGTGAAGCCGTTGATCGCATGTTTTGCCGCACAATATGCTGATTGGAGCGGGATAGAACGGTAGGAGAGTGCCGATCCGATCTGGATGATGGTTCCACGGTTCCGCGGCAGCATCCGTTTCAGAGCAGAAAGCGTGCCGTAGACAAAGCCGAGATAGAGAACTTCGGTCACTCTCTTGTAGTCACTCGGTTCCATTTCCTTTACCGGAGAAAACACGCTCACCATAGCGTCGTTGACCCACACGTCGATTGGGCCCAACTCCGCTTCGACACGTGCGACGGCTGCCTCCACTGCTTCAGGGTCGGCCACGTCCAGCGGCAAAACCAGCGCGGAACCTCCGAGGCGTTCACATTCCTCTTTTGCTGCTTCGAGTGCTTCTGGATTTCGTGCGATCAATGCCAGGCTCGCACCGTGTTTTGCGAAAGCGTGCGCTACCGCCCTGCCCAGGCCAGCAGACGCTCCCGTGACAACAACCACCATCTTTTCATTGCTGAACGACATTTTGCTTCCCCTAAGCGTGTTAGATGCGGCAAATGCCCTACAAATAAGGAACAGATTCAAGCGGTTGAGAGAAACTGGGTGTTTCAACCTCGCTGACGAGCAGCAGGTGGCGCCGCTCTAATAGTTTTACTTTCGGGGTTAGATGGCAGAGAGATGTCCGAAGACCGGAGATGCAGATCGCGCTGCGGGAATGGCAGCTCGATCTCGTGCTCGCTGAAGAGCTTGAAAACCGCGAAGTACAGGTCTGACTTCAAAATCATCGGGGTGTGGGCCCGTGTTGAGGTCCAGACACGGAGAGTGAAGTTCAATGAACTGTCCCCGTAGTCGGTGAAAATGACATCCGGGGGTGGGTCCGGCAGCACGTCAGGATGCGCAGCCGCCGTTTGCAGAAGCAATTCGCGCACCTGTTCCGGGTCGGAGTTGTAGCCTACCCCTACGGGCAAAGACAAACGGACGTTCGGGTCGTTGGCAGTCCAGTTAGTAACCGAATTATTGATGAATTCGTTGTTAGGCACGATGATAACGACGTTGTCATTGGTCCGGATCCAGGTTGAGCGTGCAGCGATCTTTACCACGTCGCCGAGAGTGTCTTTGGTCTCGATGCGGTCGCCGATGCGAATCGGCTGCTCGACCAAAAGAATTAAGCCGGCAACGAAATTCGAGACTACATTCTGCAGGCCGAGGCCTATACCGACGCCGATGGCGCCCCCAAAGACCACCAGCGAGCTCAAATTGACTCCGAGCGATTGGAGCCCAATCAGGAGGCCACCCAAAAAGAAGACATAGGTGGTGAAGCGACCTAAGGCGAACTTTTGAGCCTCGGTGATATGGAGGTGGCGGAAGAGCCTCGTTAGGAGCACTCGCTGGATCAAGCGCGAGGCGGTAATGAGCAGAAAAACGAAAAAACATGCCTTGATGATGAAAATCGGCGTTATCGGCAACGGCCCTATCTTAAACAGCAGGTGCTGGAGGAAGGGAAGCCACCGATCCGGCGACAAGGCGAGCGAAAAATAAGAAGCGACTTGCAAGTGGGGAAACCTCACATTTGGCAGCCTACTCCCTAGGATGCGAGAGCTGGGGAACTGTAGATCAGGATTGGAGTGGAAGCGGGCGCTACTTTCCCCAAGCTGGGCCCTGAATGCGCAACAAGCCCGACCAGGAGCTTGTGGTCATGATCATCTGGGGCCCGCTAGCATGAGTGGTTCTTGAGATAGCGAAATGATTCGACAAGAGTTTTTCGTTGGCTTGCTGCCTTGCATCATAAAGTCATGGCTAACCCGATCACGAACTCTGAAGATACTAAAAAGCCGAATTTTTTGTTAATCGTTATCCTAAGCGGGGTGGCCATCATTCTTTTCTTTATCTGCGCAGTGTTTCTTGTTGGAGAGAAGGGAAAGAAGCTCCTGCCTAGTTTGCATCACGATTCTCATCCCACCTCGTCAATAGAGCCCGCGGCTTCGCGGGCCGTCGAATCCTAGATTCGCCAAGACGATCCGGTAATGACGCGTGGTTGCTCAACGTCGTTCGAGGACAGTACTCGACCGCCTTTGGGGATCGTGTTACACAACGCACCAAACCCAAAACAGGAATCCTGTTTCGCTAATAGCGTGGGGTCTGCTAATAAACCCGAACTCCTATCCCGATCTTTAAAAATTGTTTGCTTTTACGCACACCAATCTAAGTTAGAGAAGGCAACTCTTCTTGTCCCAGCAGATCTCCAATAGGTGGTTACAAAGGGGGATCTTATAAAATGAGCAGGTTCAGGATGCAGTTTATGACGGCTGCCGTACTGGCAGCTATGTTCACTGGCAGCGCGGTGCTGGCGCAAGACGTAACTTCGGCTGATAAAAAATTTCTTGCTGATTCGGCGCAGGGAAACCTCGCTGAAATTAATTTTGCGAAGCTAGCTTTGCAGAAGAGCCAGGACAAGAACGTAAGGGAATTCGCGAACAGGATGATCAAAGATCACGAGATGTTGCAGTCAGAAATGAAGCCAATAGCCAGACAGTTAGGAGTGAAGGAACCAACCGGGCCTCCGCTGGCCGACCATGCGAAGTATATGGAGTTAAAGATGAAGTCCGGAACGGACTTTGACCGGGCGTATGTGGAAGCAATGGTGAAGGATCACCATGATGACTTACAAGCGTTCATGAACGAGGAAAACACGACCACAAACCCCGAACTCAAGACCGCTGTTGGTAAAGGTCTCTCTGTCATCAAGCAGCACACAGAGATGATCGACAATATCGCCCACATGGGTGGAATTCAGACTCCTCCCATGCCCGCCGGCGCCTGACACCTTGATCAACGTGGCGGCGGCTTCTTTCAGGTTGCCGCCGCCCTACCAGGTGCCGGATATCCGTGGGGCCATCAAGCATCTTACCGGGCTTGGATCTTTTCTTCTGAGCGCTCCCGCTCCCGCCGTGGCTTTTGGGATGTGCGAGATCGCGTACCTCATGACCGAGACGGACCTGCTTGCAGCGATAGGGAATCCCCGGCGCCCGGCAAAGGTTGCACCTGGAGTCCGCTCTAAAACGCCTTGTAGACGATCGGAGGAGCGGGCTATCCATGTTATGGTCTTGGCTGCAATCCAGCTTGCGGCTTAACGGCAGCGCTCAGTGCCGGAATGGCGACATCCGCTAGCTTGTTGGTCAAGAATCTTGCGATCATTGCCTGACCAAAGGCATTGGGATGTCCATCGAGGGCGAAGTAACCCAGTTGAGGATTGGGTATGGTCGGAACTCAGGAAGAATGTCCAGATAAGTTCCGCCGTGGCTCGCAATGATGAAACTCACTTCGTTGCCAACCTTGTAAGGATCGAAACCTTTCGGGCATTCGCCCGTCATAGAAATCAAAGCCGCTTGGGTGCGATCGGGCACGAGCACTACCACCAGGGGAACGCCCGCTTTTCGGGCCTGTTCCGCAATGCTCGACGCACTGCTATCGAACTCTCTGAGTTCCCTGGACCATTCCGCACTCGATCCACTTTGCAGGAACTCTTTCTTGTAATCGGCCCCCATGAGAGAAGATTGCACGTACTGGCTTGGGCTCTCGTACAAGAATTCCTTCAGCAATGTTGCGGCCCGGGTGTGGCCAAAGATTGTGGCAATTGACGTGTTGAATGGTTCTGTATCAAACGCGGTCTTTATCAAGTACCACGCCCCATCCTGCGGAGTCCCGGGCGATCCGGCTTCATCCCTGCGCACCAACCATGACGGAGATTCAATGTCCAAGGGGGACAATAGGCACAAAATCATGTCAGGGTTCGACGCAAGTGCCTCGCTGAAATTGCGAGAGATGGAGCCCGGGGTACGCCAGGGAAGGGCTTCGTTATAAACCTCGACCTTGCGCCCTATGCGCCGCGAGAGTTCCGTGGGCAGCAACGCACCAACTGTCTGTTCCTGCGGTACTCGGAAAAAAGGATTGTCTAGAGCTCCACAACGGCTCTCGACGAGGGCGGTATCCAAATGGTCGAGATCGAATTCCGGTCAATCTGGCAGTTGCGATAGGCATCGATTTCCCTAGGTGGACAAAACCTAGCTGCGGGGTTCGCCAGCCGGGGCGTTCCTGTATCCGGGACGGCTCCCGCACGGAGCGAGTGTCTTAAGAGCGCCGGCAGGCGAGTAAATTGACGACCGAGGCATGCTCCATAAACACATTTCTTCCAGTGATCACTATAGAACCAGCGTGTGAATAGGGTACCTCACCAGCGCATCTCGTTCGGATTTTGTGGCGATGAGGTGAGGTACCTAGAGAGGATCGTCTTTGAACGATAAACAGGCATCTTCTACTGCAAAACAGAAAACAGCTGAGAAATCGAAGTGGGGCTCGCCCTGAGCCAAGTGTGTTAACCCGTTTCCTTTCTGCTACCCAGCGATGTCTCTGCCTTGAACGGCTAAGGGCTCTCGCCGCTCGGCCGGAGATTCCCAGCGCCACCCTTCCTTAGACTCCCTCAAGTTTATGCCACTTTGAGCCGAAGAATCGCTTGTAAGTGCTATCCAGGATGCTCTTGACAGTGCAAAGGGCCAGGAAATCCGGGGGCGCCGATGCGTGTTGTTTCCACCCTGATCTTTCTGCGGCCTCTTGAGGGCAAATGCCTAACCCTGCGTTCGAACCCGGCGAACCGGAAACCCCATTGGCGGGCGTGGCGCCTTGGAACCCTGACCAGACGCTCGAGAGACTCGGGGGAGACGAAAAGCTTCTGCATGAGGTGATGGAAATTTTTCTGGAAGAAGTTCCGAAGCATCTGGTGGGACTGCGGGAGGCTATCACGCAGCAGGATGCGGAGACCGCCGAGCGGATCGCGCATAGTCTTCAGGGAGAATTAGGCTACCTGAACATTGCTGAACTTTCGCATGGGGCGCGCGAGCTTGAAGAAAAGGGACGGACCTCCGATTTTCAAGGCGCCTTAACCCTGTTGCCGCCATTTGAAGCGTCTATGGCCCGATTGCTCAAATCGATAGGCATTGCGCAAAAGACCAACTCGGAAGGCCAGCCCGCCCCTGGATCTCCCGGCGTGAGCACATGATCAACCTCTCGGAATCCCAAGCCCTTGGATTGGAACAGCCGGGACCTGCATGCGATCGAGTTCTGATCGCAGAGGACGATGCGATGTTCCGCAAGATCCTGCAGAGCTGGTTGGAAAGTTGGGGTTATCAGGTCACCGTGGCGGAAGATGGCGCAAAAGCATGGCAAATTTTGCAGCAGATAAGCGCACCCCATCTATTGATCCTGGACTGGATCATGCCCAACTTGAACGGCATCGATCTGTGTCGCATGGTTCGGGAACGGGCCAGTTCCCCTTACCAGTACATCTTGCTGGTAACTGCCAAGGATGACAAACAGGACCTAGTCCGCGGATTGGAGGCCGGTGCCGATGACTATCTCTCCAAGCCCTTCGACAGAGACGAATTGCGCGCTCGCTTGCGGACGGGCAGGCGCATCCTGACGCTCCAGGACGAACAATTGCAAGCCAGGGAAAAGCTCCGCTTGCAGGCAACACAAGATGGTCTTACGGGAACCTGGAATAGGACTGCGATTCTGGATTTACTGCATCGCGAGTACGAACTGGCGACGCGCTCCGGCAGCACTATCGGCCTCATCATGCTCGACCTGGATCACTTCAAGCAGGTGAACGACACCTATGGGCACCCGGCCGGAGACCATGTCCTCGTTGAGGCGTCGCGACGTATGCGAGAGGCGGTCCGATCCTATGATCTGGTTGGACGCTACGGTGGAGAGGAATTCCTGGTTGTGTCACCCGACTGCGATCGAGAACAGATTCAAACCTGCGCGGAGAGGATTCGCTCAGCGATGGCAGAGCAGCCAGTGCTCGCCTTTGGCTCAAGGATTATTATCACCGTGAGTGCGGGCACGGCGGTCCTGGCCGCCCGGCTAAATACAGAGAAAGATGCCCTGGCGGCCGCAGACACCGCGTTGTACCGGGCAAAAAGTGGCGGTCGCAATCAGGTTGCCTCTGGAGAGGCTGGAATTCAGTTCCAGGTCACAAATCAATCGGATCCACAATAACACTGGTTTCAGCGAGCGCTGCGATTGAGAAGAGTACGTTGTCTAGTGTGGTTCCCACGGCCCGGGTCGCCTTCAGCTTTGAGGGGCAGGCCAATCGATCCGAAGAATGGGCTGTCCTGAACGACGCTCGCACGCTTTCTCCCCATTTCGAAAGTCTTACCAGGCCCGATCACACGGCGTTGGTTCGAGCGCATCGCCGGCATGAAGAAGATGGGTTTCCAATGGGATGGTAAGGCAGATGAATCTCTTGCTCAGCCCACCTTCGAAACCGCAGAACTGGCCGAGGCTTTGTCCTCTGTAGGATGCAGCTACTGATACTCATTGGGGCTGAGATGTTCCCCGATCAGAACCGAAAGAGGCGGGGAAAAGGTTCTCCAGATGCATCGGCCTCTAGACCCATCGCTATGCCCCCGGAGCATCTGGCCTTAGCCGGCCCGATGCGGTCTTTCTCTTCGCCGCGATCAACTTTGCGGCACCCGTTCTCTTCCTATTTGGTTCTGCCCAGGGCACAGGCGCCGCCGGGGCTCAATTTCTAATCCGCAGGTTCTCACACACCCTCTGAAGCCCTCGTCATTGCGGCTTTTACAGCACGACTGAAGCCGTGCCCCGATACAAAGCGTCTTTTGAAATTGGCTCGAAACAGGCTGTCCCGGACATTAGTTTTGCAGGCATCGATAGGCCGCGCCAACTTCGTACATACAACTGAAGTGGACTATCACATGACAAAGGTAATGCACTACAAGCAATACACGACGTGTCACTACGATCCCCCATGCAACCAGGAACGAACTCGTATTGTGCAAGGCATCCGTTGACCGGACCCTCACGCTGGCTCGGCCGGGGTGTGCTGCAAGCTACAGCCTGGCTTGACAGGACCGTCCGTTTCTTTTGCAGGCAATCTCTGCGGCGGGGCGCCTTGGCGCTCCTGCTTTCAGCCGCGGCATGCGGCGCCTCGGCCCAGGTGATTCCGGGACTCAATGCGAAACCGGATCTTTCGATATTTGGCACCCTCCCGGTCAATGTCACGCCCGATTTCGGCTACTACGCCCCGGTGCTATTCGGATACCAATTGGGAGGCTTCCTGCAAACGCAGCATCTCATTGGCGCTGAGATCAGAGGTACCATCCAGAGGCGGCTTAATCCCCAGCATCAGGAGTCGATCCTTGCCGGGCCTCGATTAGCGCTGCATTATGGGCCCATTTCTCCCTACATATCCATTCTTGGGGGTGCGGGGAATGGGTGGCGGTACTTAAATCCACCGCTGACGGGAGCACACAATCCGCAACCGGTCGAAGGCCTTGGTGGTCAATGGATGATCGCAGGTGGAGTCGACTTTCACTTGACTCATCACGTTGCATTTCGTTTAGGAGAGCTTTCCTATTCGAAGAATTACCTCAAGAATTGGAACCTGACACCGCTCAACTTCACCGCGGGCGTTGTATATCGGATCCACTAGGCATCGCGTCAACGATGAGGCGCCGCAATGAGCCTCGTTCGATCCCCAACTATTGCGTCCTGTGATAGATACGACAACACCGAAGTTGTATCTCCATAATGCAACGGTACTGTTACTTTGGGTCTTGCCAGAGAGAGAGCCAGGTTGCTCCCACTGCACATGGAAGTACACTGCTGCTCTTCCACCGGAGCTGGGGGAGGCGGCTATGTAAGAGGCATCTCGTAGTAGCGAAAGGGCCTCTGAAGTGGTTTTTGAACAGGAAAACGCGTTGTCCGGGCCACGTAACACGCACTTTAAAGTTGGGAGTGGGAACCAATTGAGTACATTACCCGAAAAAGACCCGACGTTGCGCGATCTCCTGAGGATCTTCCATCGTAGAAAACGCTCTGTGTTTGTAACCGCTGCGGTGGTATTCCTGCTATCCGTGTGTGCTTGCGTCTTCATGACGCGGAGATACACGGCGACTAGTGTGATTCAGCTGGAGAAGTCTTCTTCCGACAGTCTGGGGTTAGATAGCCTGATGGGTGCCGCATCGGGTGGGGCATCCGATGCTCTCTCGGTAAATATCGATCTTCAAACCCAGGCAAATATCCTGCAGTCAGAGGCTCTTGCACTCAAGGTGGTGAAGGACCTCAACCTGGAACAGAACGAGGATTTTAAGCCGCACTTCAGCCCGATCGGGTGGGTGATGGGGCTGGTGAGTCCACGGGGGCCGGCCGATCCGCCGCATGCAGGCCTGGAGGATTCGCCTGTTCGGCGGGCAAGGGTTGCCAAAGCTTTCGCCAGAAATCTGAAGGTAAAGGTCACTGCCGGCACGCGTCTGCTGGAAGTTGATTTCACGAACCGCGATCCGAAAGTGGCGGCTACAGTGGTCAATCATCTGGTACAGGCGCTTATCGATTACACCTTCCAGACCAAGTTCACAGCAACCAATCAGGTCTCTCAATGGCTCGAAGGTCAACTGGGTGATCTGCGCAAGCAGAGCGAACGGCTTCAATCGAGGGTCGTCGCTTTGCAGCAGGGCAGTGGGATTTTTGGCGTAGGGGGGACCGACCCGCAAGGTAAGCCAGTCATTTACAGTCCAATTCTCGATCGCTTGCAGCAATCCACGGCCCAGCTCTCTCAGGCGCAGATGAACCGCGTGCTCAAAGCATCGGTGGCCGAGGTCGTCAAGACCGGGAACGCGGAGTTAATCTCGCAGCTAAGCGGTACTTCGATTGCGAGTGGCAGCGGTCAGGGGGTCATGAACTCTCTGGCTTTGATCCAAAACTTGCGGCTCCAGGAAGCAACGCTCCAGGCCCAGATTGACCAGGATGCGTCTCAATTCGGCGCTGCGTACCCGAAGCTGATCCAGGAGCGCGCCTCCTTGAAAGGAGTGCAGCAATCCTTGCAGGAGGAGATTAGACGTACTGCGGAGCGCTCCGAGAACGACTTTAAGGTGGCGTCGAAGGCAGAGCAAGGCGCCCGGGCGGCCTATGAGAGTGACCGTGTTGCCGCGGAGAAGCTGAACGACAAGAGCATTGAGTATGCCATCCTCTCCAAGGAAGCCGACCAAAGCCAGGAGCTTTATCAGGATCTACTCAAGCGATTAAAGGAAGCCGGCATCCTCGAGGGGCTGCACTCCTCAAATGTAACTGTGGTGGACCAAGCGAGTGCGCCTGCCAGGCCAAGCAAGCCACAGGTTCCTCTGTATCTGGTCTTGGGGGTAGGGCTGGGAATCTTCCTCGGCTGTTGTGTGGCTCTGCTCGTCGAGGCGGTCGACAATAAGATACAGGGGGCTGAAGAAATCGAGGCGCTGCAGATTCCACTCCTGGGCATCTCCCCTCAGATCGAAGCCAGCTCTCGCGCAATCATGCTTGACTCACGCCACGCTGACACAGCATTCGGAGAATCGGTGCGCAGGCTCCGCTCCGGGCTGCTCATCTCGCGCAGTGGCACGCCTCCGCAGGTTCTCCTGATCTCCAGCGCCAGTCCGGGGGAGGGCAAATCGACGCTTTCGCTGAATTTGGCGGTCTCCCTCTCGCAGTACGAAAAGAAAGTTCTGCTGGTGGAAGCGGATATGCGCCGTCCTGTGTTGCGCAGGCGCTTGGGCCTGGAGGGAACGGATGGTTTGAGTGTGTTGTTGTCAGACCGGGAGGCGGCGACCGGCGTTGTTCCCGCGCCCAACAATCCCAATCTCTACCTGTTGCCTTCAGGACCAACGCCCCCATACCCGGCCGACCTGCTGGGCTCACCGCGGATGCATACCCTCATGGAGGAATGGCGAACGGAATTCGATTTCATCGTAGTGGACTCTCCGCCGGTTCTGCCGGTGACGGATGCGCAGCTACTGGAGGAGATGGCAGACGCTACTGTTTTGCTGGCTCGCGTCGGATTCACGACCAGGGCGGCCCTGGAGCGTGCTTACAAGCTCTTGCTTATGCATCGCAAGGATCAGGCCAGGCCGGCAATTGGCGTTTTGCTCAATTTCGTCGCCCGCCGTTCCTCCGCATACTACGGCTACTACGGCTATTACGGTGGCAAGAAATATGAGTACCAGCAGGGATGAGGGCATGATGCGAGCGGTTCAATCGTTGCTGTTCCTATTCTGTTGCGTAGCCGGCTGCAGTGCGCAGACAGAGAGCCTCACCATCGGTCCAGGTGACCTGCTCCACGTAAAGGTTCTGGAAGCGACGGACCTTGAGCAAAGCGCGCGGGTGACGGACGCAGGTACTTTCACTCTGATTCTTGGTGGAAGCGTGCGCGTTGCCGGGCTCACGCCGCCCGAGGCAGCGCTCGCCATCGAGCGGGTTCTGGTGGAGGGCCACTACCTGCTGACACCGCATGTCAGCGTGACGACGGAACAGACGGCTACGCAGAACGTAACCATCATGGGTCAAGTGCGGTCACCTGGAAGTTATCCTATCGGGACGCCCCGTCCCATTCTTGATGTCCTCGCGTTAGGAGGCGGCCTAACCGATCTCGCCGACAGAAAGGTGACCATACAGCGGCACGCCAGCAAGGAGCGGATTACATTTGTGGTCTCAAACTCTGCGGACGCCGCGCTGGATGGAAGCGTCTCTGTCTATCCCGGGGACACTGTGCTTGTCTCCAAAGCAAACGTGGTGTACATCCTGGGCGATGTGAACCGGCCAGGCGGTTTCGCGATGGTCACCAACGACCAAAAGTTATCCGCCGTCCAGGCGATTTCTCTTGCCGGAGGAACACCGCCCAATGCCGTTCCCTCCCGCGCCCGCCTGATTCGGAAGCAAGCCGACGGGAGCCACGTCGAGATTCCACTGCAGCTAAGCGCAATGGAGAAGGGAAAGCAGCCGGATATCCAGCTTCAAGCGGATGACATCGTCTACGTTCCATTCAGCTACGCGCGGAACATAGCGGTGGGTGCCGGCAGTTTAGTGGGCGCGACATCGTCCGCGGCCATCTATCACTTCTAGGCAAGCAATTCGACGAGCATGCCGAAATTTCAGGGAACCTGGTTCAAGACGCGACGGAACACTCATGATCGGCTATCTCAAGCGGCTCACCATTCGCAATATCGTTTCTCCCTACGGGCTGGCCTTCGTCTCCTATCTTGTCTTCCTGTTTGCGTGGCTCTTTCCGCCCGAACTGTACACGGAATATATCCATGAACCGGACTTAATGTTCCTTGAGCCTTCGACGCTCATTTTCTACACCCTGTGTTTGACGGCCTTCTTGTTTGGCGCCCGCGCTAGCCGCTTCTTCTCGGCACCCGCACCTGCAACCAACCAAGGACATGTCTCTGTCCGTAACCCGCTTGTGTACCTCGTTCCACCCTTACTTGCCGCCACGTCATTCGCCGGCATGTATCTGATCATCATGGGGGGAAAGATCAATTTTGTTGCATTGCTTGCCTCCCAGCAGGGAAACGCAATCAAGGCTGCGGGTGCGGCAGGGCAGATGACCGAAGGCCGGTGGGATGAATCTGTACCTCTACTTACTGTGGTTCTATGGTGGAGCCTTTTTCGAGCCATTCAACTCAAACTAAGAGGGTCAGCAAAAATAGTCTTCTATCTCTTATTCCTGCTGTCAGCAGCGTTGGGCATTGCCATCGGCGTAGCCACGGTAAATAGAGCAAACCTGATGCCTATCGTTCTCGGAACGCTCGTGGTCTACATTTATCCGAAGACGCGCACAGCGAATAAAAAAGTGATGAAGCTTGCGCTTACCGCCGTGGCTGGGGGCGCCGGCGCCGTAGGAAGCTTTCTATTTCTCTCTTTCCTGCGCGGCGTTGTCGGCCTCAACCTGCTAATCAGTGGTTTGTTGGGATATACGATCGTTTCTTACAATCGCATGGCGGCACTCCTGACCGGAGCCATGCACTATGCCTACGAAGGCCATGGTGTTTACCTTTATTCATTCCTGCTAGTCGAAGGAAAGATCAACGACGTCTTTCATTTCGCCGATCGTTTTGGTTGGCCAACGGTCCTCGCTCTCTGGCAAACGGAGTTTTCCTCCACCTCAGCGGCTGGTCTGAATCCCACGTTTATTTGGTCCGGGGCATTCGGATACGTGTATTCCGATATCGGGTGGTGGACTCCACTCTATTGGTGCGTCGTCGGCGTCATGGCCGGCTGGCTTTGGGCAAAATTCAGTTCTGGCAGAACTGTGGGCCTCGTGCTCTATCCATGGGTCGCCTTTTCGATTCTCATGTGGTGTGGCGGAAACTTTATCTTTAGGACGAACTTTGTTCAATATTGCGAGTTTGCAGTTGTCCTCTATTTCTACGACAAGCTATTTCTGAGGAGGGTATCCGAGGCTGGCAACACGGAGATCGCTGCGGAGCCGGTTGTGGCCTTCCTGGGACCGACCGTGCATGGCCTCGATCGAGGCATCTTCTAAATGCCAAGCTTCCTCGCACGGCTCCAGGGGTTCAGAGACCACCGGGTTTCGCGCAACGCGTCCTGGATTTTTCTCGGGCAGGGAGCGAACTTCTTGTTGCAGGCAGGATACTTCGTTTTGCTTGCCCGGGTGTTAGGTGTGAGGGAGTACGGGGTGTTTGCCGGCGCCTTCGCGATCGTAAACCTGGTTACGCCATACAGCGCGTTGGGTGCCGGCATGCTCTTCATGCGCTACGTGACGGCGGATCGGAGCAAGGCCGCTACCTACTGGGGAAACTCGTTAATCGTAACCACAGTAGCGACCGTGATGATAGCAGGTGCGCTTTTCTTCATTGGACCTGCGGTCACCAAAACGGGGAATCATTTGCTCTTCGTCGTGCTGGTGGTTGCGAACTGCCTCTTCAGCCAGGTCGCCAATCTGGGTAGCCTGGTATTCCAAACGTTCGAGAAGATGCGTTGGACAGCCATGTTGAGCCTGGTATCGAGCCTGGCTCGATTCCTCGTTCTCATCGTCATGCGATTCACGCTACACCATGCGACGGCATTTCAATGGGCTGTTGGTGTGCTGATCGCTTCAGGCTGCGCGGCAGGCCTCACGATGGCATTGGTCAGGGCAGAGATCGGCCCGGCGACGTGTGAGCGCAATCTTATTTTGCGCAGAGTACGGGAGGGCATGGGATTTTCCTTTGCCGGCACTACGCAGGCTGCATACAACGATGTAGACAAGGTGATGTTGAGTCATTATGGCTTGAATCGCGAGAATGGCTTTTACACTCTCGCCTATCGAGTCATCGACGTTGCGACGACCCCGATCGCGTCGCTCGATGCTGCGATCCTCCCGCGGCTTTTTCGTCTTGGCCACGGGGGGACGCCTAAGGTGATCAAGCTCGCTCTAAAGTCAGCTGGGGCCTCCCTGTTATTAGGCGCAGGGATTGCGGGGAGCCTTTGGTTTGTTGCTCCATTGATTCCGCGCCTGGTTGGCCACGATTTCGCCGGCGTGCTGAGTGCCCTCCGGTGGCTGTGTTGGATTCCTCTTCTTCGTGGCATTCACCGGGCAACAGGTAGCGCGCTTACGGGTTCGGGACGCCAGAACCTGCGCACGGCGGCACAGGTGACCGTGGCCGCAGCAAACCTCCTGCTGAATCTCTGGTGGATTCCTCTCTTTGGGTGGATAGGCGCGGCATGGTCGAGTCTCGCCTCCGATGGGCTTTTGGCGGTGTTGAATTCGCTGCTGCTGGTTTGGGGGTGGAAGCGAGGCTTTCACCCGGAGACAAGTGCTCTGGCAGAGAGCAAGGCTTATTCATGAGCACCCGTGCTACTTGCGCTGTAGTAGTTACGTTCTGTCCCCAGGCGGCTGTTTTGGGCAACCTGGCCAAGGTGCGTCCGCAGGTGGAGGGACTGGTGGTCGTGGACAACGGTTCTCCCGCGGAGTTGCTGGGTCCCTTACACAGGGCTGCCCGGCAGTTGGGTTTTACGCTGATCGAGAATGAAGCAAATCTGGGTATTGCAGCGGCTTTGAATGCCGGTGTCCGATGGGCGAAGGCACAAGGATTCAGATACGTGGTCCTCTTCGATCAAGACAGCACGGTCACCGAGGGCTTTTGTCAGGCGATGCTGGCCCAGTATGAGTCGCATCCACAGCGCGACAAGGTTGCTATTGTTACCCCCAGCCAGGTGGAGCGAAGCACCGGCCGTGCCCGAACCCATAGGTTCGCGAAAGATGGAAGTCCCCTGGTCGCGATTACGTCAGGCAGCCTGATGCCGGTGGAGATTTTCGACCACTGCGGTTGGTTTCAAGAGGAACTCATCATCGACTGTGTAGACCACGAGTATTGTTTCCGCGCGCGATCCCAGGGTTACACGCTGGCGGAATGCCGGGAAGCTGTACTCCTGGTGGCGGTTGGATTGACAACTGGGCATCAGGCCTTTGGTTTGACCATCAGCGCGAGGCATTACAGCGCAAGGCGCCGATACTACATGACGCGCAATCGCCTGGTGATGATTCAGCGATTCTGGAAACAGCAGCCGGCCTGGTGCTGCCGGACGCTACAGGATATGGTGCAGGACACAATCAAAGTTGCCTGTGTAGAAGAAGACCGTTGGAGCAAGATGACGAATACGGCTCGAGGCATTCATGACGCGCTTTGTGGCCGGATGGGCAAGGTCGTCGAGCTTTGATATCGCAGGAGTGGCAACCGAATGCCTGATAACGATGTATGCGCAGTGATCGTTACCTTCCGTCCGGGCGTGGGAGACCTTGGCAATCTGGTCAAGGTGCGCCCACAAGTGGAGGACCTGGTGGTTGTAGATAATGGGTCGCCGGAAGAGCAACTTCAGTTGCTCCGCACCGCCAGCCGCGAGCTCAACTTTGCGTTGATCGAGAACGGGCAGAATCTGGGCATCGCTGCAGCTTTGAATATGGGGGTTAAGCGAGCCCGGGCGAATGGCTCCAAATGGGTTGCGCTGTTCGATCAGGACAGCACTGTGACCGATGGCTTCATCCCGCAGATGCTTGCTGACTTTGAGCACTTCGCCCGGCAGCGCAATATCCTCCTGCTCGTTCCCAGATATAAGGATCCCGAGTCCGGCGTAGAGCGCATCTGTCCTATGGATGAGGATGGAGGGCCGTTCGTTACCATCACATCCGGGAGCCTGTTCCCCATCAGCGCCTTCGAGAAATGCGGCTACTTCAAGGAAGAGCTCTTCATCTATACCGTGGATGACGAGTACAGTCTGCGTCTCCGTTCGCGTGGCTATTCCATTGCTCTGAGTCCTCATGCTGTTCTGCTGCACGCATCGGGTATTCCCTCTTACTACAGTATCTGTGGCAGGCAACTATTCCAGACCACCAACTATCGGCCGGGTGTGCGTTATTACATCAGCCGAAACCGGGTGTGGATGGCGCTGATGTATGGAGCCCGGTACCCGCGATGGGTTCGTGGCGCGTTTAGAGCCTCTCTTATCGATCTATGCAAGCTGACAATCGCCGAAGAATTCCGATGGGCCAAGGTCAAGATGATCTTCCTTGGATTCCGCGACGGCGTGATGGGGCGGATGGGAAAGACGATCACACTCTAGGTGAACTCATGAACGATAGAACTCCGCTCGTTAGTGCTGTGATACCGACGCGCAATCGACCAGAGCTGGTGTGCCAGGCCGTGCGTAGCGTCTTATCGCAAACCGTCCGGGAGATAGAATGCATCGTCATTATCGACGGGCCCGACGTGGCAACCGTTCACTCGTTAGGCGAAATCGAAGACTCGCGGCTCAGGGTGATAGCGCTGGCGGAGAATGTAGGGGGCTGTGAGGCCCGCAACCTCGGCGCTCAGGCAGCGCGGGGGGAATGGGTGGCGCTGCTGGACGATGACGACGAGTGGCTGCCCTTCAGGCTCGAAAAGCAGCTCGCGGCTGCGGCCAAATCTGCTGAGCCGGTCACCATGGTAGTAAGCCGGTTCCTGGACCGCGGAGAAGGCGACGAAGATTTGTTGCGACCTCATATCTTTCCCCGCGAGGGACAGCCCATCAGCGACTTCTTATGGTGCGAGGTTTCCTGCCTGGGAGGAATTGCCGGCTTTCCACAGACCTCTACATGGCTCCTCCGGCGCGATTTCCTGCTCGAGGTTCCGTTCACCAAGGGGTTGAAGGTCTTACAGGACCTGGACTGGTTGTTGCGGGCATATAGGCATCGGCGCATGCGGGTAGTATTTGTCTCCGAGCCCCTGACAATCTTCCATAATGATCAGGCTCGGCAGCGTGTGACCAAACGCATTGACTGGCAGTACTCTCGCCAATGGGCGATCGCCAATCGCCATCTCTTTACCAAAAAGGCGTTCGGCTTCTTCCTGGTTGTTTATTGCCTCAATCCAGCTGCGCAGCAAGGGGCTACGTGGCCGGAGTTGCAGCGTTTACTTCAGGAAACCTGGCGTTTCGGAAAGATTACGCCGAAGCTCATGGTGCTCTGCTTCCTATACGTGGGTGTCTACCCATGGGTTAGCAAGGCGCTCTTGCCGCGCAACCGGGCAAGCATGCTTTACCAGGTCAGAAGCCTGGTGAGGCGAACTCGGTTAACAGGCTGGGAAAACGCGGGTGGGAGGCTGCTCCAGGCCGAAGGCCTGAATGTACTGTCGCGCTGCAACGCTGAGGCTATACTTCTGCTCAATCACCTGCCGGGCAGCAAGGCCATAATGCTCACGGCCGGCTTCGTTATCGAGCAGCTGCCTGAGTTGCTGGGTGAGACTCTCGCTGTCGCCGCGTTTAAAGAGCACCGCCGCTTTGCCACCGGCGGTGATTTCACAGTGCACCGGCAGATCGCTGAAGATGCAAGGAAGGCCATAAGCCATCGCCTCGAGCGAAACCAGTGGTAATCCCTCAGGGCCTAACGAAGGATTGATGAAGACGGTCGAGTCCTCATAAAAACGGGAAGGATCGGCTTGGAACCCGGCGAATTGAACATTCAACCGATGAGCCGCTGCCTCAAGTTGAGGCCGGTACGACCCATCCCCGACTACTAGCAGAGATACATCGGGGATCTGGCGCATCGCCCGCAGGATGAACTGGACACCCTTGTATTCCTCCAGCCGGCCCACGAATAGAAGCTGCGGGCGCTTGATGGTAGAAAAGGTGCGCCGGATGGTTGATGGAGATTCAACCCAATTCGCGATGACCCTAACTCTTTCCCGTGGCAGAACACTTCGAGCCACCCCACCTAGTGTTTCGGAGACGCAGACCACCTGGGATGCGAAACGCAACGAGTGCTTGGAGAGGAACCTCGGTACCCAGCGCGCGGGATTCCGAAACCATGAGTAGAGGTCTGTTTCAAAGGGGATATGCATGGTGAAAATTGTCTTGCAGCCCAGGAGGCGCAGGGGTCCTAAAAGGAGCGACTCAAAGAACCCATTGAGCTGCACAGTGCGAATCCTGAAGCGTACGAGCATGTAGGGTACGACGAAGCAGGCAAGCAAGAGGCGCAGTGGCTTAAACCATTTTGAGCCCAGTATCGGCAGGCAGACCACCGTCATTCCCTGGGCGCGTAGCTGGTTTGCAAGTTCAGGCAATGAGAGGACAGCATAGCCTTGGGCGTACGGACTAAGGATAGCGCCCAAGCCTCTTAAGTACGTCTCAACGCCGCCATAGTGCGAGCCTAGATCGATAAACAAGATCCGTTCTTTATCCATGGCCGGGGGCAGGGAGTGATTTCAAGCTAAGGGCGGACCCATGATTCTTCAATCACACTAAAGTAATAGAGGTGCAGGGTGGATCGTGCAGGGGTTTTGGATGGTAAAAGTGTAGATATGGTCGAAACTGCAAGCTCGTGGACACTTCCGGAGAATTCAGGATATCGCCGCGAGTCCGCTCGTCCGATCAAGCGCAGGCAAGCTAACTTCGAAGTCCAGTTCGACGCGCATACTGTTTTCTACGATTGCTTTCGAGTAATAAAAACCCAAGTGATGTTAATCGGCCCTCCTCTGAACAGGTTTGAAGGAGTGCTTGGTTCCCTTACTATCCATTCGCTGCCTACAGGCAGCCAATGCCACTATGAAGTAGATCACCTGTTCACGACAGCTTTCGCTCATAGGCAGACGCACAACCTATGCCGGGTAGTCGTCGAAGTTCCGGAGGAGGATACTTCCCTCCACTTACAAAGTACTGCCGGCGAGACCACCCTGGAGATCCGGCCCAATGCTTGCGAAGTCTTTCGCGGAAGACGAGTGCTCTTTACCCTTAGTAAGAATAACCACCCCGCATGGATCTGCGACTGGATGCGCTTTCATCGTGACCTGCACAACGCAGATGCCGTTCTTCTTTATGACAATGCCTCGACAACCTCCACCGCGAGTGAGCTTCTGGAAACGATGAAGCTGGTCTCAGGTTTCAAGGTTATCTCTGTTGTTTCCTGGCCCTACAAATATGGCCCGCAGGGAGTGGGCTGGGGAACATGGGATTCGGCTTTCAGCCAGGATGGCGCAATGGAGGATGCCCGTTGGCGCTATCTAGCCCATGCGCACTCAGTTCTCAACTGCGATATAGACGAGCTGGTTCTTTCTGATGACGGGAGCCTGTTTGACATAGCTGCAGGTTCAACCACCGGCTGTGTGAGATTTTCGGGTAGATGGGTGAACGCGCTGAATAAGAGTAATTCCGGAGAGATCACGCCGCGGCACAGGGAGAGTACTTATCAGTTATTACCGCGATGGCGCTGGAAGGGATTTCGTCCCAAGGATGTAAGGTTATGCCCTACAAAGTGGGTGGTGGCGCCTAACCGCTGTCCTGCGAATGGGCATTGGAGCGTTCACGAAATCGTAGGTATGCGGGCCCGCAAGATGAAAGATGACGCCACTTACTATCGGCATTTTAGCCAAATCAATACGAACTGGAAGAATAATCGCAAGGACTTGGAAATATCTGATCGGGTGCCGAATAAAGAAGATGTGAAGCTGCAGGAAGCTTTTGCAAAAGTAAAGTGGGATGAGTGAAATGCTTAACTCCCAATCCTAAGCAGGCACTCGATTCGGCATCGCAGCGAGCTTGGGTTCAAAGGTCTGGGCGGCTGCGGGCATGGCGAATGGCAGCAAGGCGTCCTCAGGGAGTGGTGCGCCCACGCGGGCTAGGAACTGCCGGAACCGCGCCCGGAATATATCGATTCCGAATCCCTCGGCGTGGCTTCGCAGGGCCTTAGCTGACCACTCCTGGCGCTCAAAGCGCACGATCGCGTCGGCCAGGTCGCTCGCCTCCTGGCGGTCGAAGAAGGCGCCCGTGATACCGTCGATGATCGTCTCTGCTGCTCCTCCCGCGCGGTAAGCGATGGTGGGTCGCCCGGCTGCAGCGAGTTCGAGCGGCGCCATCCCAAAGTCCTCCTCGCCAGGGAAGAGGAGAGCGCGGCAGCGGGCCGCGTAATGCTCCACTTCGGCGTCGGAAAGGCGACTCAGGAACTGAACGGTTGGTCCAGCCTTGGCCATCAGGCGGTTACGGTCCGGCCCATCCCCGATAACCAGCAGTCGCCGTCTGAGCGACGAGCAGGCGTCGATCGCTAGATCGATGCGCTTGTAGGGAATCAATCGGGCGAGCACCAGGTAGTAGTCCTCCTGCTCAGTGGAGGGCAGGAACCGGTTGACATCGATAGGCGGGTGGATCACCTCGGCTGCCCGGCCATAGGCGCGCTGAATGCGCGCCGCTACTGTCTTCGAATTCGCAACAAAGTGATCAGGGTAATGCGAGGCACGCTCGTCCCACTTGCGAAGGGCGTGCATCATAGGCGGCAGAAGCAGGCGTCTTGCAGCACCTGCAGCCTCCTGCGCCGAGTAGCTGGCAAAGCTCCAGGCCCAGCGCATCGGAGTGTGGCAGTAGCAGACGTGAATTGCGTCCCGGCTTGTGCGCACGCCCTTGGCATAGCCCGAGGAGCTCGAAATCACCAGGTCGTACTGCGATAGGTCGAGTGACCGCACAGCCAGGGGGTAAAGGAGGAAGTAGAGGCGATAGTACCGCTTCATACTTGGCAGATGCTGCATCCACGAGGTTTCGACCCGCCTGCCGGCCAGTCCGGCAGGCATAAGATCCGGCATCGCGACCGTGGTGTAGAGGGGTGCGCTGGGCAGCATGCGCGCGAGTTCTTCGGCGACTCTTTCTGCGCCGCCCAACTGCGTAAAGTAATCATGGACTACGGCAATCCGCATATATCCCTCAAAGTGTTACGAAACAGCACTGGAGCGCTTGAGCATGGCTGGAACGGTGCGGGCAAGAATCTTCAAATCCAGTGCCAGCGACCATTCGTCTATGTAGGAGAAGTCGAGCGCTGCCCGCTGCTCGAAGTTCAGCGAAGCATCTTCTGCCACCTGCCAGTTCCCAGTCATCCCCGGGCGAACGCTGAAGCGCCGCATAAGCTGTGCCTCGCCGAAGCGCGAAACCTCGTGCGCGCTCATGGGCCGCGGGCCCACCAGGGACATGTCTCCTAACAGCACGTTCCACAACGCGGGTAGTTCGTCGAGGAAGGTTCGATGTAGAAATCGGCCTAGCGGAGTCATGCGCGGGTCATTGCTGGTGGTCAGGACGGCACCTCCCGCCTCGTCGCGCGGGCCGGGATCGACCATCCGGTCTGAGGCATTGCGCGCCATGCTGCGAAACTTGAACATGCGGAACCGGCGGCGCCCATAACCGTGCCGCTCCTGCACAAAGAAGATCGAACCCGGGCTGGTGAGCTTGATGGCCAGCCCGATCAGCAGGAAGACTGGCGCCAGCAGCACAATTCCCGCGGCCGCGCCCAGCACATCGAGAATGCGCTTCGTAGTCTCGGCCGTCTCGCGCCTGTGGTCCTTGGGCACGAGCTCAACGAAGAGTGTCGCTCGCCGGCGGAGATCTTTTTCTTGAGCCAGCGTAAATATATCGTTTAAACAAACGACACGCACGCCCGCAGCCTCGGCTATCGATACCGCGCGCTGGGTCAGGTCGTAGCAGGAGCGCATGGGAGTAGCCACGATAAGTTCGTCGACAATGTTTCGCAGCAGATATCCTGGCAGATCATCGACATTGCCAATGAGGCGGCTGGCTATGTCGGGCGGCATCGAATCGGGATGGCGATCATCCACGAAGCCCAGAAGGCGCTTCGAGCGGTGATGCTGGATGCGTAACTCACGCCACGCTTTGCTTGCACGCCGGCCGCTACCTACGATAATGACCCGCTGGGGCTCGATGACATGCCAGCTCCGTTGATGGCTGCACACCAAGACCCGGCAGGTCTCATAGAGAAACGCAAGCAGCAGGAAAGTTACCACGATTTGCCCTATCGGCCCTCGCGCGTGGCGTGCTTGCAGATACAAGTCCAGAAGCGCGGTCATGATCGCGCAGGCCGTCGCAGTCCGCAGCACCAGGCTGCGTAGTCCGTCGAGGTCGCGGCGGAAAAGACCTAGAACAGTCAGACACTGCTTCCAGAGAATTACAAACACGACGGAAAATGACGCGTTCAGCAGAGTGATGCGAATCCTCAGGAACTCTGCAAAGCCACCCTGTGGTATGTATCGCTTGTTCACCCACAAGACGGCGCCCACAGCAAGCCCGAGCGCGATTACGCTATCGATGGCTGCTGGCAGTGCGGGCGAGTTGCGGAGTCTGGGCATTATCGTCCACTTGCGCAAGGGCGCAGCGATTCGCAGATAGCGATGCAGGATGACCTAGGCGATGAAAGGTCGACCCAAGCCAGGCTTTTATCGGATTTTGGGGATAAGGTCTCCCGCTTCATGGATCTGTGCTCTGTCTTGACTTGGCGAAAAGGGAAGGCCTAAGCGGTCAAAACGCAAAGTTCTATAGCAACGCTCCCATTACCAAGATCACCATGGACTGGTACCCAAGGTAAGAGCGGGATGGTAATTCTTCAATCACACTAAAGTTTTGCGGGTGCAGCCAAGGGTGGAGGTATGGGGCTAGGAGGGGGTGGTACAGGGCCCGCGCCGCGGATTTAACGGCCTGGGAAAGAGACTCCGGTTGTCGAAGGGTACGGGCTGCCGACCCTACGGCGATACTCTTCTTGACGACCCGTTGCTCATACGTAACCGCGCTTGGCCTCTTTAGCAGGTGCTCTGCGCGGTCGTTCCGGTACGATACGAACACCACGGTTACAAAATGGCCAGGATAGTTGGAGGGAGCTCTGCGCAACCGTCTGCTTGTCGCCACACTGGGTCTGCTGTGTTCATTGCCGCCTCTCGCTGCACAGCAGCGGGCCAGGCGACCCAATCCTGCTTCCATGCAGAGTTTTCAAATTCCGAGTCACGGAGCATTACTCAATGCGTTCGTTTATGTAGCGGCAGGAGCGGGGCCGCATCCGGCCGTGGTGCTGCTGCATGGGTTTCCCGGTAACGAACGCAATCTCGATCTGGCGCAGGATATTCGCCGAGCCGGATGGGATGTTCTCTTCTTCGACTACAGAGGTTCCTGGGGTTCAACGGGAGACTTCTCCTTCTCTCATGGCATCCAGGACACGGCTGCCGCAGTCGATTATGTGCGCTCACCTGCTATGGCGAAGATAATGCGGCTTGATCCGTCGCGCATTGTTCTCATAGGTCACAGCATGGGCGGATTCATGGCAGTCGAAGACGCGGCCGCTGACCGCAGCATCCTGGGAATAGGTCTTATCTCTGCCGCCGATCTTGGAGGACGTATTCCGCAGCCCTTGCCGTCCGGGCGCGAACACGCAGCGGTTGTGGCGCTGAGCGCTGCATATGATCGTGAAGGAATGGACCCAATCAGTGGCTGCACGCCCGAAGAGCTTGCCCATGACACGCTCACCAATGCAGCGCGATGGAGCTTCATGGCCAAGGTCGCCTCACTCAAGGGCCGGCCAGCCCTCATCGTCACCTCAGACGATGCTTATGCGCGGGGAAACGAAGCATTCGCGGCTGCATTGCGCCGTGCGGGAAATAGCCGGGTGGCCACACTCCACCTGCCCACCGACCACGTCTACTCTGATCAGCGCGGCGCTCTTTCGGCCGCAGTGCTCAGGTGGCTTGCGACGGTAGCTTCACCAGCAACAGAGCGCTAACCCCAATTACCGGCGGGCAGTGTGATGGTAGTGGTGGTGGTGACGATGATGATGGTGCGTTTGCGCAAATGCGGAAGTCGAAACCATCAGGACCATGGCAAAGAGCAGAGCCTTTTTCATCTCCACATCATAACAACAAAGGCCCAGCGCAAAGCCCGCTTCGAGTAACTTTCGGGTTACACACCCCTCCCAAATGATGGGATGCCGGCGTCAGGAGAAATCTTCGAGCGCTGTCACTACGGCGCTGCCCTTATGTCGGGTGCGGAAAAAGAAGACCAGCGTGATGAGTAAGTAGACAAAGTAGAGATAAGGCAGCCAGGAGTAGGGCGGAGCGGGAACTGGATAGAGAGTTCCCGCCAGGGCCATAGCCATCGAAATGCCCCCCATGACAGCAACGGCCAGGAGCGTCATCGACAGTGCTCCCTGCCTCTTTAACTTGAGTGGCAGTGCAATGCATGTAAGTCCATAGATAGTGATGAAGCCGTAAACCGCGAACGACCCAAGCCAGCCGTAGATATCCGTGCCTGAGAAGCCGAGAGTGATAAGAATCAGGACTGGGATGCCCACCACGAAGGCAGTTATCAGTACGGCCACGTGTGGAGTTTCGTTGCGGTGATGGGTCCTGCACAGCCGCATTGGAACCAGCCCGTTATGGGCCATGAGCAGCAGGATACGAGCAGCGGCCGTAATGCAGGCGAGGAGGCAGGCAAACATGCTGATCATCGCACCGGCATCAATGATGAGGCCAAGCACAGGCAACGCCACCTGGTTTGCCAGGACGTGCATCGGTGCATCGGTCTTGTCGAAGGAGAGGCCCGCATTGCGAAAACCAAGCACTTCGGCATACGCAGCCAGGACGAAGAAGGCCCCCGCGCCGAGCGCGCACTGCAAGACTGCGCGCGGTATGGTGCGTAGCGGTTCTTTGGCCTCGTGACCGAGCGCGGTCGCACTCTCAAAACCAACAAAGCTGAAAATCGCCAGGACCAGCCCCAGGCGAATGCCGGCAATCGAACTGCCCTGCAGCCGTAGTTGTGGCCAATCGAGGCGTAGACCGTTCTTCCACAAAACCAAAACCAACACCACTACGATGCAAGCCGTGGATGCGCCTTGCAGCCACAGCATGGCTCGCGCGGAGAGCTTCACATCGCGGTATGCCATGGTTGCCGCTCCCACGACAGATATCAGCACCAGCAGACCGGGAGCGATGGCGTGGCTGGTGAAGGTTTTCAGCAGAATATTTGAGTACTGAACGAAGCCCCCAACTATCGATGAACCCGTGGCTACATATCCAAGGACGAGGGCCCATGCTGCGATGGCTGCGACCATCGGCGGAAGGGAATCGGTGGCATAGCTGTAAAGCGATCCGGGTGAGGCTGACCGTCGTCCGAGCGCGCCGATGAGCACGGCAATCAGCGTGATTTGCACGGTTCCGAGCGCATAGGCGGCCCACGTGCCATTGCCGGCCAAGGCAAAGACCAGGGGGATGGTCAAGACCGGCGAGGTGACGGGAGCGATGGCGGCAACTGACTGGGCCAGAGTTTCCCAGGGCGTCAGAATGTTATGGCGCAGGCCATATTCGATCTCGGAGCCGGATGCAGGGACAGTTGTGGTCTCAGGCGGCAGTGGTGCGTCTCCAGAAAACTGGTTCAAAAAAACTGAGTTTGCGAGCGACGTAGAAGGGAGGCCTGCAATAAGTGTGCTGGCAAGTCGGAGGGGAAGTCAAAGGATTTTATCGGCGGTGTAAAGTGAGCATATGGCAACGCAGTTCGCCGAGTCCGCGCTTAGCCTTTACGATCTGCCCGCCGATGCGACCGTCCAACTAGTCAGCCGTTCCGAAAATGAGACTTATAAGGTCGAATCTTCCTCTGGCAGGCGGTGGGCTTTGCGCGTCCAGCGACCGGGATATCAGTCCAGGCAGGCGCTCGCTTCGGAGATTGCGTGGCTGGTCGCATTGCGCATTGACGGGGTGGTTGCGACGCCGGTTCCCATCGCCGGGCTCGATGGGGAGTGGGTCCAGCTCGGGCGGGTCGAGGGCGACCCCGCAACGCGCAACATGGTTCTCTTTGCCTGGGAAGACGGCCACCAACCCGGCGTCGGAATGGATCTGCGTCCATGTTTTAATAGCCTGGGCGTCATCACCGCGAAGATGCATGCGCACAGCGCCGCATGGCAGCGGCCCGAAGGTTTTGAACGATTTACCTGGGACTTTGAAGCCGCCCTGGGAGAGTCTGCGCGATGGGGCCGTTGGCGCGATGGGCTGGGCATGGACGCCGCCAAGCTCGACCTGTTTGGCCGGACAGTGGACTTGATCCGTGATCGCCTGGCGGCTTATGGCAGCGGCCCAGGTCGCTTCGGTCTGGCCCACTGCGATCTGCGGCTGGCCAACCTGCTGGTGCACGAAGGTGAAGTCAAAGTGATCGACTTCGATGATTGCGGTTTCAGCTGGTATATGTACGATGCCGCGACGCTCATGTCGTTTTACGAGCACCTGCCCGGCGCGCCCGACCTGATCGAGCACTGGCTGGAAGGCTATCGAACGGTGAGAACCGTAACCAGGGAGGAAGAAGAAGAGATTCCAACCTTCGTTATGCTGCGCCGGCTGCTGCTCGTAGCCTGGGTACGTTCCCATGTGGAAACCGAGCTTGCCCGATCCCTGGGCGTCAGCTATACCGATCAGACCGTAGGCCTTTGCTCCGCCTACCTCAGGCGCTTCGGATAAGGCTGCCTCAGTCGAGGCGCACCATGATCTTGGAAAACCCGCTTGGATGATCGCTCCAGGCCTTAATCATTGCCGGCGCCTGTTCCAGCGGGACAATGGCGCTCACTGCCTCGTCTACCGGAAAGCGATGCTCTTCGAGCATGCGTATCACTTCACGAAAGTCCTCAGGCTGGGCATTGCGTGAGCCCAGAATGTCGATCTCCTTTTGGACGAACCACTTGGTTTCGTAAGTCACCGGCTCTTTGGCGTAGCCGATGTAAACCACGCGACCGGTAAATGCCACCTCGTCGACGGCGCTGCGAAAGGTTTGCGGCAGCCCTATCGCTTCAATAATCACGTCCGGTCCCCGGCCGCCGGTAAGTTCGAGCAGACGTTCGTGCAGAGGCTCTTTCGAGGTGTTGATGGCGTGGGTCGCACCGGCGCGCAGAGCCAGGGCCAGTTTTGCATCATCGAGATCGACGGCGATCGTCTTTGCTCCGCGGAAGCCGGAGGCGGCTATGGCTCCGAGCCCCACTCCCCCGCAACCGAAGATCGCCACCGTATCCTGCGCCGTCACACGTCCTCGGCCCACTGCGTGCAGGCCAACGGTCAAAGGCTCGACCAGGCAGAGTTCCTTGATGGTGAGGCGGGCAGGATAGAGCTTCTCAGCCGGCACGGCGATATATTCCGTCATCGCTCCGTTGCGTTGCACGCCCAGGGTTTCGTTGAACTGGCAGGCATTGGGCCGGTTACGGAGGCAGGCGGGGCACCGGCCGCAACCAAAGTAGGGGGAAAGAGTTACGTCCATTCCCGCGGCGAGTTCCGGATGCGCTTTGCTGGGTTCGGCAATGGTAGCCGCCACTTCGTGGCCCGGGATACGAGGAAAACTCACCATGGGGTTTTTGCCCCGGTAAGAATTGAGGTCGGTTCCGCAAAGGCCAATCATGCGAACCTTGAGCAGCACATCATCATTGGTCGCGACCGCATCCGCAACTGTTTCAATTGCAACATCGCCGGGTTCTTTCATTACAAATGCTTTCATGTTTGTAACCTACCTGTGTAGACCGGTTTGCCCCATACAACGAAGTTGCCATTCCGCGTGGACGAGTTCTCTCTCGGCTGGAATGACATTGGCGTGGTATCAGGGCACGGCTTTAGCCGGGTCGTAAACGATTGAGAGTACGTTGGACCAAGGAGGGACCTGCGGTTTCTTTTCCCCGGTTCTCACACACCCTCCTTGGTCCCTGATGCCAACGGTCCTTCGACTCAATGCAGTATTGCAGGGATCTGTAATTCCCATTCCCCTCAATCTTGATTTTCAGCAAGCCCTGACGGCCAGACATAATTGAAGACCGGCGCCAGAATGGCTTCCACCTGACGCAGAAGCTCTGGATCGGTGGAAGTCTGCAGCAGCTTCAGGCCAGCTTCCACCTGGCGAGTGTTCGCCATACCGACCAGTGTGCTCGAAACGTAGGGATGGCCCAGGCTGAAGCGCAGAGCGACCTCAGATATATCCGCCCCATGACTACGGCAAAATTCGGCGGCCTTTCTTCCCGCATCGCGAACGGCCTGCGGCGCAGGGTGCCACGCCTGCGGACCATGCTCGGTCAGAATACCCATGTGCAAAGCAGATGCATTGATGAGCCCGATCCCACGCTCCCGGGCAAAGGCGGTCAGAACCTCATCCATGTCAGTGTTCATAAGGTTGTAATGGCAATACGTAAGGATGCTGTCGACGGGCGCAGCTTCAGCAATGCGCCGCAGGAGCTTTGGAGGATATCCCGTGATTCCGATGTAGCGCGCCTTGCCTTGTTGCTGCAATTGCCGCAAGGCAGGGAGGGTCTCATCGATAATTTGTTGAGCGTCGCCAAACTCGAGATCATGCACCTGAAACAGATCGATATAGTCGGTCTGCAACCGTCGCAGTGACTCATCTATGCTCGCGATCACACGCTTCGCGGAAAAATCAAACTCGGCCATTCCGTAGCGTCCACACTTGGTGGCCAGTAAGATGCGTTCGCGCCTGCCCGCCAGGGCTGCGCCGAGTCTCGTTTCTGCCAGCGTGATCCCGTAGTAGGGTGAAGTATCAAAGAAGTTGATGCCGCTGTCCACCGCCAGGTGTACAGCCCTCATTCCTTCGCCCGGATCGATGTCGCCGAAAACGCCTCCCAGCGCGGCGCCCCCAAAGCCAATCAGCGAGAGGTCAAGGTCCGTCTTACCCAGCTTTCTATAGTCCATCGTATCGACCCCGGTATGCGCTATTGGTTGACGCCACTTGCCAGAAAACCGCCGTCAACCACCAGGATCTCGCCGGATACATAGGAAGCGGCATCCGAGGCCAGATACACGGCCGCGCCCACCAGTTCTTCTGTCTTGCCAAAGCGGCCAATGGGAGTGCGCATCTTGAATTCCCGTCCACGCTCCGTACTGTCCAGCAGATTCGCGTTTAGATCGGTGCGGAAGACTCCGGGTGCAATGGCGTTCACCAGTACTCCCTGCCTCGACCATTCCACTGCCAGAACTTTCGTCAGCGCGCCCACCGCCGCCTTGCTGGCGGAGTATGCGGCCACTTCAAACAGCCCCACGAATGTGGAGAGCGATGCAATATTGATGATGCGCCCGTAGCCGCGGCTGAGCATGTGTTTCCCGAAGACCTGGCAACCGCGCAGCGTGCCCGTCAGATTGGTGTCCATGATCCGTTCCCACTCTTCCTCGGGAAAGTCGAGCGTGGGCGCGCGCTTGGTGATGCCGGCGCAATTGATCAGAATGTCCACTTGGCCAAACTCATTCACGACCACGTCGCGCAGTGCTTCAAGCGTCGCGCGATCGTGCACGTCTGAGGTCTGGCGCAAAGTCTTCCGGCCCTTGGCCTCAATCTCTGCCGCGGTTTGCTCCACCTGCTCGGCTCGCCTTGAAGAGGCGACGACATTCGCGCCGGCATCCGCCAAGCCCAGAGAAAGAGCGTGTCCAATACCTGTGGTGCCGCCCACAACCACGGCGGTCCTGCCTTGCAAATCAAAGATGGAAGCAGTCATGGAAGGGCAGTTTCTTTCGAGGCGCGAGCTCGTTTGACCGTCGATACGGTAAACGCTACATTTGAGTTTATATCAAAGTGCCTCAAATCTGGAGAGGCTACGAGGGCCGGCAAGAAGACATGGCAGCCGAAAAAGTACTCAGGATCGATCCCAAAGACAATGTCCTCGTAGCCCTAACCCAACTCCCCGCCGGGGGGGCCGTTACCTTCGCCGGGGAGGAGTATGTTCCGCCATCCGAGATACCGGCCAAGCAAAAATTTGCCATGCGCGATCTTGCCCCCGGGGATGAGGTCATCATGTATGGCGGAGTCGTCGGGCTCGTTCGCCAGGCGATCCCTCGTGGAGGTCTGCTGAGCACGCGGAACGTGCAGCATGACGCCTCTGGCTTTGGGCCCAAGGTGGGCGATTACGTCTGGTCTCCCCCCCGCGTAGCGCATTGGTCCGAGCGCACTTTCGCCGGTTACCATCGTGCGGACGGCCAAGTCGGCACGCGCAATTACTGGCTGGTCATTCCTCTGGTCTTTTGCGAGAACCGCAATGTAGAAGCCCTGCGCGATGCCTTCGAGGAAGAGCTTGGTTACGGGCGGCCGAAACTTTACCGCCAGCAGGTGCGGCAGTTGATCGAACAACATAACCAGGCGTCGCGAGCAACCGAACGCGACGATTTGACTCTGGGTCGACAGGAGCAGGTCTTTCCCAATGTCGACGGGGTGAGGTTCCTGGTGCATGAGGGCGGCTGCGGCGGCACCCGCCAGGATTCCAAAGCGCTCTGTGGCTTGCTCGCCGGTTATATCCATCATCCCAACGTGGCCGGCGCGACGGTGTTGAGTCTTGGTTGCCAGAACGCCCAGCCCTCCATTCTGATGGACGCGCTTCGCGAGCGCGACCCGGCCTTGCACAAGCCGGTTCTCATGTTTGAACAGCAGAAGTCCGGTCTTGAATCGGCCATGCTTTCCGATGCCATTCGCGCCACCTTCGAAGGCCTGGTCGAAGCCAATCGCCTTACCCGAAAACCCGTTCCTCTCAGCAAGCTCACCGTAGGTTTGAAGTGCGGAGGTTCCGATGGATTTTCCGGCATCTCGGCCAATCCTGCGATCGGTCATGTTTCCGACCTGTTGGCTGCGCTGGGAGCAAAATCGATCTTGTCGGAGTTTCCCGAGCTCTGTGGGGTGGAGCAGAGTCTGATCAACCGTTGCGTGGATGCGAGCCGTGCCGACCGCTTCATTCAACTGATGCACGACTATGCGGCCCGGGCCAAGGCGGTCCACTCCGGCTTCGAAATGAATCCTTCTCCCGGGAACATCAAGGACGGGCTGATCACCGACGCAATGAAGTCCGCGGGCGCGGCCAGGAAGGGCGGCACATCCCCCGTCTGCGAGGTCCTGGACTATCCGGAATACGACAACACGCCGGGTCTGGCGCTGCTTTGTACTCCGGGCAACGACGTCGAGTGTGTAACCGCTCAAGTGGGTGCGGGCGCCAACATCGTTCTCTTTACCACCGGCCTGGGCACGCCCACCGGCAATCCCATCGCGCCGGTGATCAAGATTTCCACTAACTCGAGCCTCGCTGAACGCATGGCAGACATCATCGATATCGACACGGGAGCCGTGATTCGCGGCGAGACCACGATCGAACGAGTGGGGGAGTCAATTTTGGATCTGATCATTGAAATTGCCGGGGGAAAGGTACGAACCAAAGCCGAGCAGCTCGATCAGAATGACTTCATTCCCTGGAAGCGCGGCGTCTCTCTCTAGGGGAAATCTCTGCTGACAGAGGAAAGTGTTGCGTGCTGAAGACCGCCATCCTTTCCACCAAAGCAAACAGCAAGTCCGCTACGCTCCCACGGCCAGCCGGGGCAAGTCGCTTCGGTCGGCACTCACAGGCGTTTTCGGCTTTGTTGTGCGGCCGGGGATGTCGGTAACAGAAGGTACCGGGCATGTAGGTAACACTTTCGTCGAAGTTGAAGTTAAACGAGCTTGGAGAAAAAAGGAAATCCAAGTCGCCGCCGAAGCTGTGGGAATGTGGGAAGCTCGCGGTTGTTTGCGAGCTTTCCAAGGCGGTGTGGGAAGAGAGGGAAAGGGCTTTTTACTTTTCCTCTCTTTCCATAGCGCCGGCATTTCCACAGCTGTTCACTTCCTCTATGGCCGGCATCGTTTGCAAAACGAGCTTATGGCTATCGAATCGCGCCAAGGGGAAGGTTGCAAATTGAACGTCCCAGTAGCGATCGTCGATCGGCTCCATGCCAATGGATTCTCCGCCTAGGGACTTGCTGATAAAGATCTGTGTGCCTTTCCAGAAGAAGGTTCCATCCGGATAAACCCGCTTGGGCTTGATGTTGCTGTCGTATTCCGGTTCAGGAATTCGATCCGGGTAGATACGCGACGAACTCTGGTAGCAAGAGGCCGGTGTCTTCAGCTCGAGCGCCTCGTGTGGACGTTCCTGGTTGAATTGTTGACGGAACCGATCAAAAGCCTTTTGTTGCGCTCTGCGGTCGGCCGCCGGCGGTTTCGCCGTCTCCGCCTTCAACGTCCGATGCATGCGCTCGTGACGACCATTCTGCTCCGGATGACCTGGCTTGATCCGCTCCGGCGCGATGCCCAGCTTCATCCAGGAGATCGATAAACGCGAAATGCCAGCGATGGCTCGGGAGGCAAACGGAGCGCCGTTATCGGTTCTGATCCTCTGCGGCAGGCCGTATTCTCGAAAGGCTGCCGCAAAGATGGCTTGCACCTGCTCGGTATTGGTCTTCTCCACGCTTTGACAGCGCAGCAAATAGCGGCTGTGCGCATCCGTCATCGTCAACGGATCAATCCGCTCTCCCTTGCCCGTCCGAAACCAGCCCTTGAAGTCTGCACACCATATCTGGTTGGCCTTTTCGACCTCCTCAAACGGCTTGGTATACAAAGGAATCCGCAACCGTTTGCGCTGGGGTGTGCTCAAACCTGCCCGCCGCAAGATCTCTCCAAAAGTGCTCACCACTGGCCAATGGACACCGCTTTTCGTCGCCATAAGACGGGCCCGTAGCTTCTTGGCTCCCCAACTCGGATGCGCCTGCTTCAGTCGCAAAACCTGCTCCTCGATCCCACAATCGGTCTGGTTGGGATGATTACCAGCTCCATAGCGGCGGTCCTTCAATCCAGCTAATCCCTCCCCCTCATAGCGATCTACCCAAACGTAGCCGGTCTTGCGTGCTATGCCGTAGATCCGGCATAGCTCCGCCATCGTGAAACTTCCGCTGTCGTACTCCAAGACAAACCGCGTCCTCTCGTCCACCACATCCATCACTTTCCAGGGCATGCTCTCTTGTACCTGCCCTACGCTCTGGACGAAAAGTGTTACCCACTTGCCCGGTCCTTTGTGTTACCTACTTGCCCGGTCCGTACCTTGTGTCAGGGCACGACTTTAGTCGTGCCGTAAACGATTGAGAATACCTCGGGCTTTAAGCCCCGGAGGGCATTTTTTTCTTCTCGCTTTAGCAGCCCTCAGCGGCTAAAGCCGTTCCATTTCGATCCCTAAATGTACGGGCTTTAGAGTCTGCGTGAGAACTCGAAATAAACAGCAAATCGGAACCAGGCCCGTAGGGCCGGGAGCCAAACGTCAGCCCAGCCCGGAAGGGCTGGGAGGCGGATCCAAGGTCGGGAGCGCCGGAGGTGCGGCACTACCTTCATCCGCGGGTGCCGCGCCTCTGGCGCTCAAACGATATTGGGGATCGATGTCCCAGCCCTTCCGGGCTGGGCTGACGTTTGGCTCCCGGCCCTACGGGCCTGATTCTGATTTGCTGTTTATTTCGAGTTCTCACGCAGACTTTTTAGCCCTGAGGCATTGCTTTCCTGCCCGGCGCAGCGTTTTTCCGCAGCCTGTCTAGCTCCTGAGGGACTGCAGCCTGGGCCCATCTTCAACTTTCAGGCACCAGAATAATGGATGTTATTTCGGCGCACTACACTAAGCCGGCTTACGACTCAACGCGCGTCGCAAAACGAGCTCGAGCGCCTGCTTCTGCTGTTCGTACTCCGACTCTGATAATTTGCCCTGAAGATGGTCTGTCTCCAGGGTAAAGAGCTCGTCCTTAAGCGCGCCCAGAAGTCCGCCCGGCGCCTGAACCTGAACCCCGGAGACCGGAACAGCACCAGCGATCTCTATCTCAGGGGCATCCCCGGGACGGCGCAGCAGAAAGCCCGCGCCGACTGCGAACACCAACGTGATTGCGCCCAGGATCCACCACTTGTACTTGTCGAGGGGATCAGGCGTATCGATGGGCACACCCAGACCCCCGCCGGGCCGAGTGTCATTGGCTGCCGCATTGCCTCCCGCATTAGTCGCTCCTGCCCCGTCATTGGCCTGGTTCTCCGCCTGCGTATCACGTGGCATGGCGCCCGAGCCGGAGACAGTGAAGGCGAATGGGCGTGAGGGCCCACCGCCGCGCGCCAGCATGGTGAGCGCGCCAGGAGTCTCGTTGAGCGATTCGAAGGAAACTCCCGCCCCAGGCTTAAAGCTCATGCTCTTGGGCATCATCACCACAAAGCTGTCCGTCGCGGTGGCGAAATGCTGGTCGAAGGCGAGGCTGCCGGAGTAGGGCAAGTGATAGCTGAGCTGAAACTGGGTCACACCCGGGCGCAAGGGAAAGGGAAAGGCATAGTGGCCCTTGTCTCCCAGCGGCACGGGGGAGGACTGCACCGGCATTCCGCCAGGAGCCATCGCGGCCGAGCCTTCGATCTGCGCGTTGGGGGGCAGATCGAAATCGTAGGAGTGACTGCTGAACTGCGTACGCGGAGGGCTGGAGTCGTTCTTGATAAAGAAACTCTGGGTCACGCGAAGTCCCTGCCCGTCGGTCTCGACGCGCATGACGTTGGCTACAGTGCTCACACCGGCGACCACCGCCGCGACATCATAGACTTGCACATTCACATTGGGAGTATTCGGAGGGGCCGGCTGGAAATATGCAGCGCCCTGATGATCGACGCGGATGAGATGCATTCCCGGATCCGGCGCATCGATCGAAAAATGTCCTTGGCCGTCGGTTTTGGTATGCGCGATCTCCTGCATGCGTTGGTCGAGTGCGATTAGCACCACCGCGTCTCCGGCTGCCGGCGTTTTAGTTGTACCGTTGGTGACGGTGCCCGTAATGGTGGCCGCGGAAGCAGCAGCGCTGGCGGCGAATACAAGCATTGCGCAGAGCGCAAGCGTTCTGCGCGGCATAGGGTTCGGTCTCATACTCATCTTTCTTTAGCAGCGCAGAGAATCACTTCAGGAATGTAGCGCGACCCCTAGCTCCAACTGGTCGATTTCCGCAAGCACCGCGGCGGTTTCGTTTTCCAAAGCAGCGCGCTGCGCCGCGTAATCTTCAGCCGTATATTTTCCCGCGCTGTACTCGAAATTCAGGTCGCGAAGATTCTCGTACAGCACGTCTTTCTGTTCGCGCAGAAAGTCGAGGCGTGTTTTAGGAATCTGCCGCGCGGTATGTCGCTGGGGATAGAAAACGAAGGCAAAAATCGCGAGCAGGAGCACTCCGCAGGCAATTGTGCTCATATCTGTGTCTCCCGGCGTATACGGTCACGGGTAGCCGCAAAACCGGGTGTAGCCGGCTCTGGAGGCGTGGGCACGGTGCGCAGTTTCCAGTTGCGCACGATCAGCAAGACGGCGGCGATGCCTAGAAAGAGGAAAAGCGGCGGCACGACCCAGGCGAAATGGTTAAAGCGGGTGAACATGGGTGAGGCGAGGATCACCGGTCCATATTCATCCTGGAATTTATGGAAGATCGTGTTGTCGCTATCACCCCTCGCAATAGCCGCCGACAGTTCTGTAAGCATTACCGGCGAAACCGGGCAGCCGACATGATTGCATTCGCCCAACAGCTGATTGCAGCCGCAGCCGCACATCAATTCATGACTGTCTTTATTGAACCGGGCCGAGGAATCGGTCGCGCCTGCCGTAACCGCAATCAAGATGCAGAGCAAGGTGAGCTGCGAAGCACGGGCGAGAATACTACGGGATTTCAATCGTGACCTCTGCCGGCGATCGCTACTTCACGCTCATCTACCATTCGCGGTGCGGGCGGCCTTAGGCCCTCGCTAACGCCACCACGGGTGCGCCCCGCTGCGAGTGCCGCACTAAGGTTGGGGGCCAGCGCAACCAGCGTGCCCATCGCTACCACCACAACTCCGATCCAGATCCAGGCCATGAGCGGGTTAAGAAACACCTTGATGATCGGCAAGCCGTTGTCGGGGTTCTTCCCGGCATAAATAATATATAAGTCCCAGGCCAGGGTGGAGTGGTTGGCGACTCTGGTTTCCGGTTGTTGCGAAGCGGCGTAGAAGCGCTTCTCAGGCGACATCTGGGTGATCAGCTTATTGCCGCGATACACGTCCAGCAGGGCAAACTCGGTGTCATAGTTCAAATTCGAATCTTGCGTGAAACTCTCGCACACGATGCGATAGGGCCCAACGGTCATGCTTTGGCCATCGTTCATTTCCTGCTCGTGGCTTTGTTTGAAGGCGCCTCCGGCAATACCAATAAAGATGATCACCACGCCAAAGTGCACCAGGTACCCGCCATATCGACGTGTATTGCGGCGTGTGAGCTGGACCATGGAGGCGAATATGTTTTGCCCGGTATGTTTGCGGATGACCTTCGCGCCGCGCAGAAACTCCGAAGAAATCGCGGCGACCACGCCGGCGCCCAGGGAAAAGGCGACCAGCGAATAGAAGGTGGCCTGATCGTTCCAGGGACGCAGTCCAACGGCCATCAACACGACCGCGGTTGTCACAATCGCCGCGCCGGGAAGAATAAAATTGCGCCGGATGCTCTTGAAGGATGCGCTACGCCATGCCAGCAGCGGGCCAATGCCGGTCAGCAAGAGAAGGAAGAGGCCGATGGGAAGCGCCACGCGATTGAAGAAAGGTGCGCCAACCGTGACCTTGTTGCCCTGCACGTACTCCGAGATGATGGGGAACAAGGTGCCCCACAGGATGGTGAAGCAAGCCGCGAGCAGAACCAGGTTATTGAACAGGAAGCTCGACTCCCGCGACACCACGGATTCCAGTTTGTGCTCCGACTTCAGATGATCTCGCTGCCGCAGGAAGGTGAACAGACAGACGGAGAGCACAATAATCAGAAAGGCTGTGAACCAGGTGCCAATCGAAGACTGGGCAAAGGCGTGAACGGAGCTGACCAGCCCGGAACGCGTCAGATCGGTCCCCAGGATGCACAGCAGGAATGTGCTGAAAATCAGCCAGACGTTCCAGTTCTTCATCATGCCGCGTTTTTCCTGCATCATCACCGAGTGCAGGAAGGCGGTCCCGGTGAGCCAGGGCATGAGCGAGGCATTCTCCACCGGGTCCCACCCCCAGTATCCGCCCCACCCGAGCACGGAGTAGGCCCAGTGCGCGCCCAGGAAGATGCCGCAGGTCAGGAAGAGCCAAGTCACCATGGTCCAGCGGCGCGTGATGTGAATCCACTTCTCTCCCGGGTAGCGCATCATCAGCGCGCCGAGAGCAAACGCGAACGGCACGCTGAAGCCCACATAACCCAGGTAAAGCATGGGCGGATGGATCACCATCTCCGGATACTGCAGCAGAGGATTCAAGCCGAACCCATCGGCCGGCACCTGGCCCTGGACCAGGGCAAAGGGCGGTGCGGCAAAGTTCAGCAAGAGCAGGAAGAAGATTTGGATACCGGCCAGAATGGTGGAGGCGTAAGCCGTAAGCGTGACGTCGACCTTATGCCGCAGGCGGAGCACGAAGCCGTAGGCAGTCAGCAACCATGCCCACAGCAGCAGCGATCCCTCCTGGCCCGACCAAAGCGCGGCAAACTTGTAGGGACCGGGCAGAGCGCGATTCGAATGATGGAGGATATAGGAGACGGAGAAGTCGTTGGCAAACGCGGTGTAGACCAGCGCAAAGGCCGCGCAGGTAACGGCAATAAAACTGCCGATGCCGGCGCGCCGGGCGGTTTCCGCCAGCCGGTCAGGGGCCATCCGGCCGCGGGATCCGGTGGCCAGTTGCCGCAGCGCGACCCCGCCGGCCAGTAGTGTGTAGCCGCTCAGAACAAGAGCGAGGAGGAGAGAAAAACTTCCAAATTCTGGCATGAGAAGGTTACAAGCCCTTCCCGATTGTCGCAGAGGCAGCCAGGGAACCGCAATGGAAGCGAGGGAATCGCCCGAACTTAACGCGCACTATCAACTTCTTATGAAGGTGCAGGGTCCCACTAAGGGATTATGCAGACCGTCGCAGGCAATCTCCGGAGAGCTCCTGTACCAATCGAATAAGGCTATCGGGATCGAACGGCTTGAGCCGGAAGACCACATCCAGCCCCTCGTAGGAGGATTCGGCATCCGGCAGGCCGCTAAGCACGATGACTGGCAGCGTGAAACCGCGCCGGCGAAGCTCAGCCACAAACTCCGGGCCGCCCATGACCGGCATCAGATGGTCGGTAACAATTAAACCAATGGGGTTGGCGGCCGCCGCCTCGCTGAGGAATTCGAGAGCCTGCTGACCCTCCAGGGCGATGCAGACTTCCCCGCCAGACACCTCCAGGATAGCCCTGCGGATGGCCGATTGTATGAGGTTGTCATCCACCAGCAGTATGCGCAATGTCATGTCTGAGGGCCCGATAACTTATCGTTCACGGATGAAAACATGGATGAACACTCGATGAAAACGGTTGCTTGACCGGGCGAAATTCCCGAAAATCTGTTTTCTCTACCCCGCTGGGGCCGGCTTAGACCGGACCAAAGTGAAAGTGAAGTTCCTGCACGCTGGCGATCGGCGTACCGTCCTTAGTCGCCGGCCGAAAGGTCCAGGTCTTCAGGGTGCCGATCACACTGGATTCAATACCGTAACCAAGAGTACGCAGAACGGCAAGATCGGCGACCTTGCCGCTGGGGTCGATGGTCACATCGACCACTACGTCCCCCTGCACCCCATGGGGAAGCACCGAGAGGTCAGGTGCCGGACTGGGGGAGTAGGTGGTGAGCGCTATCTGGATCGAGCCCGAACCCCAGGAATCGGACCCGGTCGTCGAGTCGGGCGTAGCGGAGGCGGGCGCGGATATATTCGGGGAGGGTGCTGCCTCGGTCACGGTAAGGTGCGGAAGCGGCGGCGGGTGGACCGCGGCGGGTTGTGGCGTAGACGGCAGAAGTGCGGGAGAGGGCGCAATTTGAGGAGCGGATATCGCCCGCGGTTTGATCCTCTTCTGCGGATGGGGCGTCGGCGCGGGCGCTCGCCCCGGCAGGTATGCGATTTCCACCCGCGTGCCCAGATCGGTGCCCGGCAGACTGAAAACATGCACTGGATGCAGTCGCATGGAAAAGAGAAACAGGGCGCCCGCCACTGCGTGCGCGGCAATCGACAGCCATGTCGAGCCCGTGAGACTGCTCCGATTTGGGAGCGGAGAAAACATGCGCCTATTCCCGCTATTTTAATGGGGAGAACCAACCAGTGGGAAACCATGAATCTCGATAACTAACCCATCACGCCTTTATTGGAACCCGATGGAGCGGCCGGTTCATCCGCCAATCAATCGGTCAATCGTGGGGAGGCAGCGCATCCGGCATAGCGACGATACCCACATTGCCCAGGGCGTCGCGCTCCAGCACCGGAGCGTACACGCCCAGCAGCCGGCGGGTCCACCAGTCGCCGGTTGCATGTTTTTGCGACATCGAAGTAAACCAGTATTGCCACAGCACCGCACGTACCTGGCGGGGAGGTCCATTGGCGAAGGGATTGCCAGAAAACAGCGCCAGCACATCCTTGTCGTTATTCAGCAGTCGCTCTTCGGTTTGCGGAACCAGGGGATTTTGCCGCCACGAACCGAGCGAGGCAAACCAGAGATTCCACTCAAACCGCGGCTGGTAGGGCGCGTAGATTCCGGGCGCCCGGTCCAGTGCCTGCGGCTTGAAGCGGAAGGGATAGGCGACCCAGGTCTGCCCATCGTTAGAGCCCTGAAACTCGATCTCGTAGCGGCCCCGGGTCATCACGGCGAACAGACCATATTGGTTGGCAATGCGAAAAGGCTCCAGCATAGTCACCGGCTGCATAGGCAAGGGCAATCGTCCAAACACCATGGAGACCAGTTCCACCGTGGTTACGTATCCAACCAGGGCGAGCAGCACGGCACTGCTCGCCAGCCCGAAACGGCTCACCAGGCGCCACGCCGCTTTCTGCTGTTCTGTGCCTGCTTCCGTCGCTTGTGGCTCAGCACTTCCCCTTACCCACTTGTGAAAGAAGCGGTCATCCAACAACAAAAAACCGAGGGTCAGGACGAGGTAGTTAAGAAAAGTGTAATTCGCCGTGAAAATCACCCCAACTTGCCACGGGGTAACGATCAGAAAGCAGAGAATGCGCCAGCGCCGCGGAAGAAAGAGCATCCAGACGATCACCAGCTCCAGCGCCAGGGTAGAGAACGCGGTAGCCACTTGGAACCAGTGCGGTAGGTGCTGGATGTACCAGCCGATCCAGGTCGGCAGGGGACCGTTCTGGTAGTACTCGTCCATTGCCGTCAGATGGCGCCATTCCGGGTCACCGCTGAGCAGCTTCACCAGGCCCGATTCGAAGTAGATGCGGAACCACTCCCACTGCAGCAGAAACAGGCTGGCGCGTGAAGGCGGATGGCTACCGCCCAACCCCGGCCGCCAGCCGGGCGGGGCGAAGAAGAGCGCCAGGAAGCCTGCTTCCAGAAGCATGCCGTCGGACTGGTAGCCGGAAAAATCCTGGGCCGCGCTTACGAAGGAAAGAAAACAGACGAAACAGATCAGCAGCATGGCTCGAGGCCAAATGTTGACGGCCACCAACAGCGAAGCCGCCAAGCCGATCCAACACATCGCCATGAGTGCGTGCGAACCACTGGAAATCCAGAGCAGGGTGGGTGCGAACCACAAGCGTCTCCAAGGTCCAAACGACTGCGCAACGGCTTCCAGGTAGCTGCCCGCGGGGAGAATGCCGGCGGGTCCCATAAGGCCGCGGATTTGAAAGAGCAGAGAAACAAATGCAGAGCAGTAAATCAAGCCCAGAGCGCGCAGCACAATCCATCGCGGGATCAATCGGTCGACTGCGCCCTGCCGCCCACTGAACAGCCAGAGGAATGTGTCCTTCATGGCGATGCTGGCATTTTAGAGCAGAACCCGCATACGTATACCCGGTCCGACATCGTGCCGAAAATAAGAAGACGCATCCACACGGATGCGTCTTCCGTTCAGGCGCACTTTCCAGCACCTTTCCCCAATGGGGAGAACATCGATCTTATTAGATGGATTTTTTAGCTGCCTTGGCTAGCTGCCCTGATGAACCACTACCTTCTTGTGCCTGGCCTTGGGCTTGGGCTTGACCGGTGTGGGGACCGGCGCGGCCGCAGGCGTGGTGCTTGCCACGAGCCACGTTTGCGCACCTAGTACTACCGGGTCGCTATTCTCGGCCGGCATGACCGTGGTGGAGGGGAAGACCTGGTCGGGCGTGAAGCCATCGGGAAACTGCTTGCCTGTACGGTCGGCGTCGATGGCGGTTGTGAGGTAGAGTTCAGCGCCGTCATCCAGCTTGAAGGGCTGTACGGCGGTAGACTTCCCCGCGGTGCGGGCCCCGAAAAAGCGGGTGTCGGGGCGCCCGTGGAACGCGATGGTAATGGCTTCCGCTGAGCTTGCGGTGCTGCTGTCGACCAGAACGGCGACCGGAGCGGATGAAGGCGTCTGCAGCGCGGGCGCTTCCTCGAGGTTTAGCGACACCGTTTCCAGACCAGCTGGACTACGGGTTCCCGTCTTTCCATCCTGGTAGAACCAGGGAATGTTTCCGTCGGCGGCTACGAATGAGCCTACGACGCCGTCGCCCAATATCGGGCCAATGCCGGTCAACATGGGCCACATGTTGCCACCGGTATTGCCTCGCAGGTCAACGATCCATCCCTTGGGGTTTTGCGCCGCAAGGTCGGTCAGAATGCGGCGTACGTCTGCGGCATAGAGAAGCAGGGCGTCATTATCCTTGGCGGAGCAACGGGGAAGCACGACATAGCCGAAATTTCTGCCCTGCGAGGTCACGATATGACCTTCAGGCAGACGGCGGCTGGTGAAGGCGGTCGGGACGGCTGTTTCGGTCCGGGCGCTTGCCGGGGCGCTATTCGCAGCGTCTCTCTCCGCCTGTTGCAGCAGGGCGATTTGATCGGGATACAGGCCGGGAGGCAGGCGAAGATGGCTTCCAGGATCGCCCAGCTGTACCAGGGACCAATAGATCGCCGGATAGGTGTCGATGGGATTGAAGGCGCCGCCGGCGCGTTTGAAGGCCTCGGCCCGAAGCGCTTCCCAGTCCACGCCCTGGCCATGCAAGGCGTGTTGCCGCATGATATCGATCGCGTTGTCCAGGAAAGCCGCTGCGTCCGGCGTGATCGCAGTGGGACTGTTCTGCGGGCGGGGGACAGGCTTCTTATTGCCGGCCAGGCCTATGGCCGGGCTGAGGAGGAGCAACGAGCATGCGAAAATGCGAATTTGGTACTTCATGGCAGAGCAAGGCTAGCATGGCATGCTCCGCTTTTTTGATCGCACAAAGGTTGCAGATTGAGGCATCTTACGCGCTGTATTACAACTTACAAAAGTTGTAGAAAGACACAGATTCGGTTGCACAAGCGGCAGCCATAGAAACAGCTATAGATACATATACAGAATAATCAGCGGCTGACGGGCACAGCGAAGTCCACCCCGGCTTTGCGGTTGACTTCCACCGTGGCTGGAACATCGAGCAAGGAAAGTGGTATTTCCCGGCGCGAATCGCCGTCGAAAGCGTATAGAGTGCTGGCGGTAAGCGCGTAGTTATGCACCTGCACCGGTGAGCGTCCATCCTTGAAGATCAAGGTGGTGGTGGGCTGAAGATGCACGGGGGCAGCTTCGATTTGCCCCTGATAGGTGGGCCGGAAAGGGGATGGAGTATTCGCGGCTACCTCCGGGGCTTCCGGGCCATAATCGCCTGCGGGCTGGTTACTATAGTCAGGCTGCTGCGGCGCAACTTGCTCGCCGCCCCCATCGTCCTGGTCATCCCCGAAAGGAAGACCGTAGCCGAAGGGGATCAATCCTGGGTAGCCGGCATAGAAATAAGGTCGACGATATCCCACGCCATTCCATCCACGATATCCCACGCCATTCCAGTTGTAAGGGCGACGGCCTGGGCCTGCGGACGGCCAGCGTCTTGATTGCCCAGGTGGAAAGGCTGAATGGAATGCGGATCGGCCCTGGAATAACGATCCCGAAGGTGGAGCAAAGCTACGGGGAGATCCTGAGAATGATGGAGAGGAGTGGGCCGCGCCACCCATGTGGGCCGCGCCGGAAAATCCGCCATGCTGCGCGAGCAAGTTCGCCGGAAGGATGAGACTCGTTGTCAGGAGACCGAGCGCGACTTGAAGAAAACCGTAAGCCCGACGCCGCATGTCTTGATTCTAGACCTACCCGGCGACTGCCGTCCTGCGTGAGACCTCCCGGTTCAGAATTGAGACCCTGCGGAGCCTGTTTCCTATTGGGTTCGGCTGTGACTTACTTGAGCACCGGGAACGGACCCAGTTCAGCCGCCAGGGAATGGGCGGGAGCCGCGGTCGCCCACACCGGCATGGCAAGCTCGGGCATAGGTTTAGAGATAAAAAACTTGCGCGTGTGCCGGGAAAGCCAGCGAGCTCCGGAATTAGCTTTCTTGCGGCGTGCGCTGTCGGTGCTGATGCCAGTGCCGGCATACATCTTGCGGTAAAGCTTGGAGAGAAAGACAAAGGCGACCCGGGAGCGCAGTGTCGGCGTGCAATCAGAACGTTTCCAGATAGAGGAAAGGCTATAGAAGCGGTCCCATACCCCTTGGGTCCGGTTACTGATCTCCTGTGAGCTCATGAGCGGGTGGGGCATGAACATTTTAGGCCGAATCGCGGCCGGAATCAGCCAGAACCGGGTAACCGGGATGCCCTCGACATACACCGGGGCCTTTTCCTGCTCCTTCTCCCAACGCAGAAAGTCGACCGTACCTGGAAAGGGAGTCAGCATGACGAATTGGGCGAAGGCGAGTCCCGCTCTGGCGGCGAGGTCCGCGGTGGCTTTGAAGGTGTCCGGCTTATCCGAAGGCAGGCCGAAGATGAACGAGCCCAGCATGTTCAGCCCGTGCTCGCGGAAAGTCCGCAGTTGCTTTACCAGGCCTTCTCCGGAGAAATTGAACTCCTTGAAGACCGACTTCAAACCTTCGGGGGTCACGGCCTCAACGCCAACCAGCGCTCCCTTGATGTTCGCGTTGCGCATGGCATCGAGATATTCCGGGTCCTCGGCCGATTCCATGGTGATCTGGGTGAAAAAGACCATGTTCTTCGGCAGCTTCGCCATCTCGGCCATGAGCGCGAATTTGTCGCTGCGGATCTGCTCCAGCTCCGCCAGCTTGGCGTCGTTTTTCTGTTCCCGGGCCAGCCGCAGATCGGTCAGAGTGACGGGATAGAAGTTGTCATCTGCCAGGGCGATATAGCGGAAGCCCTGGCGCCGCAACTGGACAATCTCCTCGATGACTCTTTCAAAAGGCCGCTGCCTCGGTTTTTGCCCGTCGGTGCGCCAGACAGAGCAGAAAGAGCAGTGTTTCGGGCAACCACGGACTGTCTGCACCGAGGCCCACATGTATTTGTCCGGCGGCAGCAGGTCCCAGCGGGCGGCAACAAACTGCTCCGCGTCGACCTTGCCCCCCTCGTAGATCTGTTTCGGCTTGCCATTCACGCAAGCGTCCAGCACCTTAGACCAGATCACGTCGCCGTCTCCCTTGACTACGGAGTGCGCGTGGCCACGCTCCAGGGCTTCTTCCGGGTAAAGCGTCGCGTGAATGCCGCCGTAGATCACCCAGGCCCCGCGCTCGCGCGCCAAGCGGCCGACTTCATAGCCCCGCAACGCATTTCCAGTGTGGATCCCAATGCCCACGAAATCTCCCGCCTGAATGGCCGAGGGTATCAGCGCTTCCAGCGTCTCATCCACGATGACCGGATCGCCGAACGAACGGGGAGTCGCCGCAGCGAGCACATAGAGCCAACGGGGGGTGATTACCGCAGTGCCAAAAGAATGGTCGCTGGGATTAATGAGGAAGATGGCCATCCGTTTACGTCCTATTCCGAGACAGAAGTACTCCGCAACTAACACGTGCGTGCTCGTACGAATCAGAGGCATCTCGCACAAAACACTAAGGTTGCGATAACAGGGGGTCGCTAGAGCTTCTGGAAAGGAGCAGAAGAGATCACGGTTGGCAACAAGCTAAGACTATTCCCAATTGCAGGCTTTGTGTATAAATTGTGGCGCAATATGGCATATGTGGTTCCCTAAGAGAGACGTACCTCGGCCTCTGTCGTCGGATGCGGCAATCGGTCCTCAGGGTCAGACTTGTCCAAATTGCGTGGTGGGAGCCCCCGCATTCATGCGGAGAGCTCGGCTTTCAAGCCGAGCGGTTCGCGTAGGACTATTCTCCTCCGGCTTTAGCCGCGGGGTTTTTGAAGCCCGATTGATCGAAGTGCGATTCTTTCCGCGACGCTGAAGCATCGCTGCCCCTGCTGAAGCAGGGGCTCCCACCGACGCCAACCAACCCGGTTTCGGTTTGCCCCGCAAAGAGCTGTGCGCTTCAGCATCCCTTCCATCACTGGTCTGCCGTTTCCGGGGATGCTTCCGCAACGGGCGCCAGGGTCCCCGTGATTTTCGGGGCAAAGGTAATGTTCACAGGCTCTGCGCCCAGCTTCCAATCGTGTCCGTAGCCAACCTTTTGGCCCGTGCTCACGACCCAGATGTCCTGGGAATCGTTGAACAGGAACAGTGGGCCGCTCTCCTCTTTACTCGCCACCCGGGCATAATCGCCGTTGGGATAATCCGCTGAGTTTACTTTTGCGTGAATGAAATAAGGAGCGATCGCTGCTCCCTTGTAGAGCGAGATCGGTTGGCCACCATTCAACTGCAGCGTCCATGCTGGCCCCACAGATTTTCGAGCCGAGCCACGGGTGGGAGAAGCAGGCCCCGGCTTCTTGCTCGGGGGCGAAGTACCCATGGTGGGAGCAACCAGGGTGGGACGCGGCGTGTGGGGAAAAATTCTGTTGTGAAAAATCGCCACTGGAATGGCAATGGCCGCGACGAGGAGCAGCACAACAGTATTGCGCAGTCGCCGGTTATCCTGGCGCGTTTGTTTCACACGCACGGCAAGCGCGTGGAGCTTCTGCTGCTGGCTGCTATGCCGGGCCTTGAGTTGTTCAATCAATGCAGATTTGGAGGCCGCGGTCATCAACGGCCGCGGAACCTTGCTTCCCCCCGTGGCAGATCCGAGATCGTCTTGCAGTATGGCCAGGGTGATATCGTCGCCGCTGCCCTGCTGCGTCGCCTCGGTCAGAATGGCCGGCAGTTCTTCAGCCAGCGAGGCGATACCCTGCTGCCGGATAATCTCCAGATAGTCCAGACCGATTTTGAGAAAGTCCTCGTCGGAGCGGAAGGAGTTGGCGTAACCATCCGTGGAGAGCAGAACCAGCGACGGCCGCGACGCATCCGTCACCCACGAGGAGCGAAAGTCTTTCCATGCCTCCGGTTGGCATAAGGAGGTTGTCTGGTTGGCAATCAACCGGTCGTCTGGTGGCAGCGGCCGGGTAGTTGTTCCGGTCGCGCTGACGCTCAGGATTTCTCCATCGCCGAGCTGCAGATAGAGCAGCACTTTGTCCGTCGCCCCAGCTGCCAGGAGCGTGGCGCCATAGGCAAGCTCCGGAGTGCTCTCGACCGCCGCCCGGCCTTCTGCTCCATCTTCTTTTGCCAGGTTGGCCAGCTCCGCTTCGGTAAACGGGCTGTGCTCCAGGTCAGAGTGGACGGCGGCCAGCCATCCGCTCACAATCTTGCGTTCCAACTCATGTACCTGCTCAGGAACGAACGGCACGTGCCCATTGCTCGACACGGACTCGCGCAGGAAGCCTTGCAGCGTGCCGGCTACTGTGCTCACGGCCAGCGAAGAACCTATCTGGCTGCGGAAGTGGCGTGGGCTTCCATGCCCGTCGGAAACGACTGCTACCGCCACTGTTCCTTGAGCATTCGGAGTGACCGTGCACTGCGCTGCATCCTGATTGGGAAGCCCGGAGCGCTGATGGGAACTGCCCCGAACGCAGGCATGCGTTACTCTCCAGCTCATCGTTTCACCTCAGCTACGACAACCCCTCTTTGTTTTCATGGCTGGTCCTCCCTTGGCAAGATTCCCTAACCACATCGCGTCGTCGAGCGAAAATAGCGCACCAGTTGCTCCGCATCCTCGACGCGCAGCCCCTGAGGTACGTCTTCTCCTAAAATACTTCGTGACTAATGTACCTAAGCGGTTGAAGGCTGCGGAAAACTGTATCAGTGAAGGGTACTGGTTTTACAGGCCATACTTAGACGTTGCTGTTTAGGGCTAAACCGCAGATCTCTGGCCTGCCCGGCTTGCCGTGGGAGCGGCAGGAGGTGGGGAGGGAGCGCCGTCGCCTCCGCTGCCCCCACGGCTCTTTCTCTTCTCTAGTCGCCTTTGCCAACCATACAAGGGGCTGCTGTGCGAAGCGATTTCTCGGCGGCCACGGCGATCTCAACCGCACGCAAGCCGTCTTCCCCGGTGACACGAGGAGCCTGGTCGCTCAAAATGGTGTCGACGAAGTCGATTACTTCAGCCACGTAGGCTTCCCGAAAACGCGACAGGAAATGATCCTCCAACTCGTAGCTGCCATCATTCGGTGCTAAAAAGGTCGCAGAGTTCTGCCGCAAGCTCCCGATCAGAATGGATCCCTTGGAGCCCACGATCTCTGTGCGGATATCGTAGCCATATAAACACTGCACGTAAGACTCGATATTTCCGATAGCCCCACGGCTGAAGCGAAGGTTCACCGTTCCGGCAACTATATCCCCGAATTCCGCAATCTCGGGCCGGATCGCGACCGTCGCAAAGGAGTGCACCTCGGCAACCTCGTCATGGGTGAGCCAGCGCGCCAGATCGAAATCGTGAATGGTGCTGTTGTAAAAAAGCATGCCATTGATCCTCGACTGGTAAGCCCTGAGCGGGGGCATGCCTTTGTCGCGTCCAATCGATTTGAAGACCACGGGCTCGCCAATTTCTCCCGCTTCGATCCGCTTGCCGGCGGCAACGTAAGCTGGGTCATACCGCCGCATGAAGCCCACTTGCAGCCGAACCCCAGCCTTCGCGACCACCCGCAACGCCTCCTCTGCGCTCTCGCGGCTAAGGCCCAGCGGCTTTTCGCAAAGAATGTCCTTGCCTGCCCGCGCTGCCGCCTGAACCGCATCGGCGTGGAACTTGTCCGGCGTAGCGATCAGAACAGCTTGAATGTCTTTGCGTTCGAGCATCGCCTCCAGGCTGGCATAGGAGTGCTCAATCTCAAGCTCCTGGGCCACCTTGCCGGCACGGGCGCCATCGACGTCGGCCACTGCCACCAGTTGTGCCCGGGGAACCAGGCGACGCAGATTCTCCGCATGCCGCTTGCCCATATCGCCAACTCCCAGCACACCCATACCCAACTTACGCATTACTTTTTCCCCGATGTAAAAAGTCTTCTTTATGGGCGGCCTTGACGAGACCAATCGGCCCCTGCATCATAGGCAATATAAGCGCTTAGCCACATGCATTCAAGTGCTTGCAAGAGGTTCACGCATGACTGCATCGCCCTCCCGCTTCAAGTTTGCCTCCGCGCCCAATAGCTGGGGGGTTTTGGATTATCGAAGTCCGTCCTGGGACCAGAGCTACCAGACCATGTTGGATGAGATGGTCTTCGCAGGCTACACCGGTACCGAACTGGGGCCTTACGGCTTCTTCCCCACCGACGCGAAGGTGCTCGAACGCGAACTCTCTCAGCGAAAGTTGAAGCTGTTGGGTTCGTTTGTCCCGGTAGATCTGATCGACCCGGCTTCCACCACCATCGTGGTCGAGCAGATCCGAAAGGTAGGCGACCTGCTCGCAGCCGTTGGGGCGCCCTTCCTGGTTCTTGCCGACCAGCAGTCGCCTGAGCGCAAGAGGATTGCCGGCCGGGTTCCCACCGATGGCAGCAAGGGCCTAAACACCCAGCAATGGAAGCAGGTAGCGAAGGTGGTCGCGGAAGCAGCCCAGGTGGCGGAGGGGTTTGGCCTGGACCTGGTCTTTCATCCCCATACCTCAACCTACATTGAAACGCCGCAGGAGATCGAGCAGTTCTTCGACGTCACATCGGCTTCGAAGATTGGACTCTGCCTGGACACCGGACATTCTACCTACGGGGGTGGAGATCCCGTGGCCGAAGCAGAAAAATTTCGCGAGGTTCTCAGGTTTGTTCACATCAAGGACGTCGACGATAAGGTGATGGCGAAGGTTCGCCGCAGCGACATGAACGTTGAGCAGGCCATCGCCGCCAATGCCTTCACCATCATTGGCCAGGGATCGGTTGATTTTCCTTCATTTTTTCGCGTGCTCGAGAAGGTCAACTATTCGGGATGGATGGTCGTGGAACAGGATGTTACGTTTGGCGCTACCCTCGTGCCTCCGGTGGAGAGCGTCGCGGCGAGTCTCAAATATTTGTTGCAAGCCTCCGCCTAATAAGCGGAAACCGTCTACTGCGAGAAATTCCGGGCATAGGTATCCGCCGGCATACCGTCACGGAGTGCTTTCGCGCGCATCTCGAACGACTGCTGGCGACCCATCGCGCCGCCGACGACGACCAGGTAAACGTCACTTTTGCCGGCAGGGTTGAAGACCGAGGCATTGAGGTCAGGATATTTGCCGCTGATCAGGGACACCCTATCCTGAGCCATTTTCTGACTTCTGTAGGTATAGACGACGACGCGCCAGATGGTGCGTTCCGTCGGCGTGGCGGCGGGGGCCGTGGGCCGGACCCTTGGGGAGGCAGCCGGCTTAGTCGGGGCTGGGGGCGGCGTCGCAGTGGCCGGGGCTGGCGGTGGCGTCGTGGGCTGGGTCGCGGTTTGGGGAACGGTTCCACCCGCAGGAGCCGGTGCGGAGGGGGACCGCAGAAGCAGCCAGCCGATGATCGCGAGCACCACCACAGCCAGTGCTCCATACAGGGCAAAAGGCTTTCGCCGCACCGGCTCAACATCTTCAGTGGCCGACGCACCCGCGGTAATGGGGCGGTATGCAATTGGCGCCTTTGGATCCACCACTTTGACCACGACGGGCGCGTGTGCAGGCTTGGCCTGAGGCGGAAGCGGAGCGGGGGCCGGGGGTGGAACGGAAGGCGGAATTGGGGATGAAACTGGAGCAGGCGCTGGCGGAATCGCCGGCTGGCCGGGCTTTAGGGCGTTGGCGATTTGGCCTAGCGTCCAGCGCCGGGCAAAGGAGTTGCGGATAATCTCCGCGAACGGTCCTGGGATGCGATTGATTTGCGCATCGGTGGCGGTGAGCGCTTTTCGCTGTGTGAAGGCATGGAATAGGGTTGTGCCAATGGCCGCCACGTCCTCCGCCTGCCCGGCTGCGGTGATTTGCAGGCAATCGCTGCGCAGCTTGACCGTCTCCTCGGTTGCCAGCACGCTGGCAGCTTCCACGTGACCGTGGGACATGCCCTTCTGATGAATCGCGGTGAGTGCCCCAACCAGGGCTTCGGCCACTTCGCGGCCCTCCTCCGGGGTGAGGGTCTGCGTCTGCAGCACGTCGGAGAGACTTTGCTCGATGTGCTCCATGACTGCATAGACAATCAAGGTGTTGTCGAGCCTGGCCTCGCCGACCTTGCTGATGCTCACCAGGTTCGGATGCTTCAGGCTTTGCGCCGCTTTGAGGCGCGCGGTCACCTCGTCCGCATCCGTCAGGGCCTCGGTTAGGCTGATGGTGGCGGGGGTGCCTTCCTCCTCGTCCGTAATGGTCTCGAACCAAGCGCTTCGGCCTTCGGACCGCACCAGGCGGCGCAAGGGATAAAGCCTATCGATCGTTTGTCCTTCCAACTCATTCCAGAACTGCATAGTGTCCTTATTTCCCCGAAAAGTGAGGGTAGTGGAACAAAGCCTGTGGGTTGGGCCCGGAGGATTGCTGAGCACCCATCGCGCCGAACCGACTGCAACTGACCATTCTGCTACTCACCAACTTTAATGCAAGGGGTGTTGTAAGGTCTGCAGGTCAGAGCGGCTCCCCCGGATTTCCTGTGAAGATGGGTGACTCCATGCGGCCGGTGGATAGGGCCACGTGCAGTAAATCCGGGTCTCAAGCCGCGGAGAAGTCGGCTGAAGGGCTGAGATGTATCCCTCTGCGGCTAAAGTTGGCTGAGCCCAACGAGTCTTGAGAGGAAATCCGGGCTAGCGGTACCGCCGGCGGCCAAACGCACCGCCGGTCCCTCCCACTGCCGGGCCCATAAACTTCACAGGAAATTGGGGCAAGGGGTCAGCAAGTCGGCCGCGACTTCATCTAACCAGCTTAGGCGATTCTTTCAATATTGGTCTTTGTGGTGTTGCTGGTGCGCGCCAGCATGGCCATGCCCTCGCGGGCCATTTCCCGAGCCATTTTACGCAATTCGTCGGGACGTTCGTTGTGGATTGCCGTGAGCTGTTCGAGGGCGGCGGCGGCGCGTAGTTTCGCCACTCCCTGAAAAGCAGCCTCGCCTGAATTTCCGCAGGTGTGCACAATGCTGTCGCAGGTTATTTTGAAAACGTCTTCGCCCTGGATGACGAAAGCCACGAAATACTTTTCGGGCGCCGGTACTGGGTTGTGGGATGCCATTAGCACTTCCTTTGGTGGATACTATGAATTTTTTGAGTGCAGGGACGGTCTCATGGAAGGGCCAGACAATGCACTACATTTTGCATACTAGAAGCACGAGGATGGATGCAAGCGTATTGAGCACGTCGAACCGCAGAGGTAACCGGGCCAGGCTACCCAAATCACCCAAGGCGGTCGATACGCTACATGGCAAGGGACTATTTCTTTCGTATGAAGGCAGCCCACAGCGGGGCGCCCCAGGTACCGATCGCCAGCAGGCTTCCGAAAAGCATCACCGCGTCGATACTCTCTCGTCCCTCGACCGACCAATAGACATTCGCAAGGTTGAGCCACAGTGCGAACTCATCGAGCGTGAGTGCCGCGCCGACGCCATAGAGGATGGCCATGAGCCGGCTGGCGAAGATTGAGGCGGGTGTGCCCCGCGAGCCGACCTCATTCATGTAGCCTAACCCCACGCCCAGCAGGATCAGAATGCCCCACACCAGATGATGGATATGTCGGCCACCCATGGTGACGTATTGGAACGGCCCGATGTGATGCTGGATGGACGCAACCAGCAGCCGGACTGCGAGGAAAGTGATAAAGAAGCTGACCGATGCCAGGAACATTCTCCGGTGCGGCCGGTCCGGGAGGTTGGCGTGCAGAATAAGCCCCAGCTCGGTGAGATGGAGCAGCAACAGCATGATTGCTGTCACCAGGACAATGAAGACCAGTAGTATCCACTCGCCTGACAAGTGCATGGCCACCTCTTAGGTTTTGTGTTTTGGCTTTGTATCAGGGCACGGCCTTAGCCGTGTCGTATAGGCCTACACTAGGCTGGGCTTTTAGCCGCTGGGATTGCCGGCGCTAAAGCGCATGATCATTTTCGAACTCTTTCCCGCAACGCTGAAGCGTTGCTTCCCTCTGCTAAAGCAGAGGGCTCCCACCAAGCAGACGGACCCGGGGGCCCGGTGGGAGCCCCCGCATTTATGCGGGGGATGGAGCGCTTCAGCGCTCCAGAAACAAGGCTCGACCTCGATCCTGCGCTTTAGCGCTGGTGAATCTCGGGCCGAGTTATCACGCAGCTTGTTTAGCCCCTGCCACGGCGAAACCCGCACGGAATGCCACTTCGGAAGTAATGCTCACCGCACACGGTCCAGATTTCGGTGAATCCCGTATTACAGCATAAACTGCAGCCCCGGGGATGGACACGGCCAACGAACACCGATCCATCGCATCTGTTCTACGAAAAGAGAAATTCCTTGGTCCGCAGGTCCTTGATGGTATCGCGCAGCTTGGCCGCCTTTTCAAACTCGAATTTCTTGGCCGCTTCGCGCATGTCCGACTCCAGCTTACCGATGTACGTGTCCAGCTCCTGCTGGGTCTCGAACTCCGGCAACGAATCATCCTGGCTGGTCAGGTCAGCGTACTCCGCCTTCAGAATGTGAACTAGGGACATGTCCAGCGATCGACTGATGGAAGTGGGGGTGATGCCATGCTCCTCGTTATGGGCCCGCTGCACCGTGCGCCGCCGCTCGGTCTCATCCAGGGCGCGGCGGATGGAATCGGTCATCACATCGGCGTACAGAATGGCGCGGCCGCTCAGGTGGCGGGCAGCGCGTCCAATAGTCTGGATGAGCGAACCTGACGAGCGCAGGAATCCCTCCTTGTCGGCATCGAGGATCGCGACCAGCGAAACCTCCGGCAGATCAAGCCCTTCGCGCAACAGGTTGATGCCGATCAGGACGTCATATTCCCCTCGGCGCAGATCGCGCAGCAGGCGTACCCGCTCCAGGGTTTCGATCTCGGAGTGCATGTAGCGGCATTTCACCCCTACCTCTGAGTAATAGCCGGAGAGGTCTTCGGCCATTCGCTTGGTCAGCACGGTGACCAGAACGCGCTCGTTTTTCTCTACACGGCCGCGGATCTCCGCCAGCAAATCGTCGATCTGGCCCCGGATAGGCCTGATTTCCACCTCGGGATCCACCAGCCCCGTAGGCCGGATGATCTGTTCCACCACCACCCCTGCCGACTTGGTCAGCTCATAGGGGCCGGGCGTCGCGGAGACATAAATCGTCTGGTGGGTGCGGGTCTCGAACTCCTCGAACCGGAGTGGGCGATTATCCATCGCAGAAGGCAGGCGGAAGCCGTAATCGACCAGGTTCTGCTTACGCGAGCGGTCTCCATGCCACATGCCATGGAGTTGCGGGACGGTTACGTGCGACTCGTCAATAAATACCAGGTAATCGCGCGGAAAATAGTCCAGCAGCGTAGGCGGCGGTTCGCCCGGCAGCCGGCCGGAAAAGTGACGCGAGTAGTTCTCAATGCCATGACAGTAGCCCATGGACTTGATCATCTCCAGATCGAAGCGAGTGCGCTGATGGATGCGCTGCGATTCGACCAGCCGCCCCTCAGTTTCCAGCTGCTTCTCCCACACGGCGAGTTCTTCCAGGATGGAAGCGACGGCGGTCTTCTTGCGCTCTGGCTGGACTACGTAGTGCGACTTGGGATAGATCGGCAGGCGCGCATATTTCTGGCGCACGGTCCCAAAGAGTGGATCGATCTGTGACAGTTCTTCGATCTCATTGCCGAAGAGCTCAATGCGATAGGCCATTTCATCGTAGGTGGGATACACCTCGATCACGTCACCTCGTACTCGAAAAGTCCCGCGGCGGAAGTCGCCATCGTTGCGCTCGTAGAGAATCTCCACCAGGCGCCGGGTAATATCTTCGCGGCGGATCTTCTGCCCCTTTTCGAGCAGTAACAGCATGCCGTAATACGCCTCAGGCGAGCCCAGGCCGTAGATGCAGCTTACCGAGGAGACGATAATGGCGTCGCGCCGCTCGAACAGGGAACGTGTGGCGGAGAGGCGGAGCTTGTCCAGTTCTTCGTTGATCGTGGCTTCCTTCTCGATGTACAGGTCACCGGAAGGGATATAGGCTTCGGGCTGGTAGTAGTCGTAGTAGGAGACAAAGTACTCGACTGCATTGCCCGGGAAAAACTGCTTGAACTCGTGAAAGAGCTGGGCGGCCAGCGTCTTGTTGTGAGCCAGGATCAGCGCCGGGCGATTGGATTGCTCGATGATCTTGGCCATGGTGAAGGTTTTGCCCGAGCCAGTGACGCCCAGCAGGGTCTGATGCTGCTCGCCGCCGGCTAATCCGGAGACGAGCTCCTGGATGGCGCGGCCTTGGTCGCCACGGGGACGGTAATCGCTAACCAGCTGAAAATCCATGAGAACCTGTGTTTTGGGTGCGGCGCGAGGACCAGGCGTGAGCGCCACAGGGTCCCGGGAAGCGCGGGAATCTCTTTATTATAAACGGTTCTAAAGCCGCGGCAGGGGAGGGAAGGACACTGGGCCGCGTACCATACGGCGCGTGAGCACAATCAGGACGCCGATGATGGCGAAGATGCCCAGAATCATGGGTAGGAAGATGATCGGAGGGAGCACTGTCTGGGTGTGGCTGACCGCGGCGGGGTCCTGATGCAGGTGTCCACCGAAGACAACCACGCGGCCGTCGACCTTGGCGTTGCTGGTGAGTGTAACGTTGCCGCCGAACACCAGAACGTTGCCCGCCACCGAACCATTGAGGAAAACATTCCCGGCGAAAACCCGCACGCTGCCGGTGGCGCGGCCCTCCACGTCGGCGGAACAGAGAATGCAGGCGGCATTATGGAACTCTGTGTCCGGCGCGAGCAGAATGTTCTGGCCGACGTGGAGTAGGTTCGTCAAAGGCTGCGCAATGCCCGCCAACGATGGCGCCAGGAGCAGGGTGCAAACGACAAAGCACCGTGGAAGCATGCGTGCGGTTTCCTCGGAGATCTGACGCTATTCGATCATTAAAGGTTCGTTTAAGAGAAGTGACAAAGCAGTTTCCGTCTAGCAGGGCCGCTGAAGGCGATCGATGCGGTAATGTGAAATACGATGTCCTCCATCTTCCTCCTGGCAAGGCGTTTCGCTGCCGCCCTTGCGCTGGCCGCATGTCTCCTCAGCGCCGATTCCGCGGGCGCTGCCGCCCCGATCTTGAGCTATAAGGTGGTGGCAGAGTACCCACACTCCACCGACAGTTACACCGAGGGATTCCTCTACCTCGACGGCCTGTTCTACGAGGGAACAGGGATTGCAGGGCACTCAGCTCTGCTTGCCATCCAGCCCGAAACCGGCAAGCCGGTGCAGAGGCTCGCACTGGCGCCGCAGTATTTTGGTGAGGGAATCGTAGATTGGGGACCGAATATCTACCAGTGGACGTGGCAGTCGCACATCTGCTTTGTTTATGACCGCTTCACGCTCCGGATGCTCAAGCAGCTCAGTTACACCGGTGAAGGCTGGGGCATGACCCGCACGGCGAAAGAACTCATCACCAGCGATGGCACGGCGACGCTTCGTTTCCGCGATCCGAACAGCTTCAAAGAAACCCACCACATCCTGGTGAAGGACGGAGAGAGGACGATCGGCGAGCTGAACGAGTTGGAATTTATCAAGGGCGAGATTTATGCAAACGTCTGGCACTCAGATCTGATCGCGCGCATCAATCCGCACGACGGACACGTGATTGCCTGGATCGACCTCACTGGCCTGCTGCCCGACGATCAGAAGATCAACGCGGAATCCGTTCTGAACGGGATTGCTTACGACGCCAGGCGTGACCGCCTCTTCGTCACCGGGAAGCAGTGGCCCAAGGTCTTTGAAATCAAAGTTGTCCCGCATGCTGCTGCGAAGCAGGGCCGCCCTGACTAGCGTTGTGCGGTGAGACATCCCTCAATTGCTTGCTGCCAATGGGGGCCGCTCTCGCGATCGCTCTTCCCCATTGCTTGCACATGTTCGTTCGCCGCAGCATTCAGAGCTGTGCGAGCGTAAGTCACTTTAACGCTTGTGCTGAAGGGGTCGAGGACGGTCAGCCAAACATCAATCGTTGACACGAGCGCGCCGGGAACGAAGGACACATACTGCATGCGGCCACCCGCCGGATCGAACACCGTGTTGACCCACACGCTTGTGTGTTCGCCGTTCTGAATTGTGAATACCGCGCCTTGTATGTCCTTACCCGGTTGAGGGTAATGAAACTGAGGGTTCCAATGCCGGCCAGCCCAGCAACGCTCCCCTTCCGGTCCGAAAAGAGGGGCAGCGCGGCTCAAGGGCGCCCGGATCACAAACTGGAAGCTATTGGTAACAGAGACCGCCGGCTGCGCGGTTTCCAGGTTTTGTGCGTTAGTCATGGAGTAACAGCAATACGCTGCCTTTCATATGCGCTCCTTCAATCGATGGCTATCTGACGCATGCAGAGTCAGGCCGTAGATACTTCTGAACTGCTCGATCTCCTTCAGCGTCTGCGTAGAGAACGCGGATTTACCTTCAAACGCGTGCAGCACAATTCCTTCCAGCAGGTCGCCCAGCGTCATGTCCTTTAGTTCCGCAACCGCCTTTAATACCTTCAGCAGCCGCTTTTCCACCCGGACTCCGGTCTGAATCCGTTCTACCTCGACCGTTCCCTTCGTCTCCGCCATATGTACCAATGTACCATGGTAGATTGGGATTCGCGTGAAACCGTTCAAGCGCGCGTGTGGTGATCTGCCCAGGCTTGGGCAAGCATAGCGGCTCCATCTCTTGCCGGAATACGTCGCGTGGCACGTTTGTGTTCTAAGAAAAGCAATCCGGTGAGGCCGGTGATAGATGCGCACAAGAAAAAGGCAAGCCGTGACATGTGACAACCTCCAGCAAGAGGTGATGCTTGCCGAAGCGCGTAAGATGCCATCTCGCAAATTGGAACCGCCGGAGAGGCCTTCTTGGGTTCCTGATCTAATGATTCTCTGTGAAATACTTTCTCAGGGCCCCTGTAATTTCACTCGGAGATCCATACGGCATCTGAACCAAAGGAGATTGATTGCGGATGAGTTATGTACCCAATGAGAAGCGGTATGACGGTGCGCAGTTTCGCCGGTGTGGACGGTCCGGGATCGTACTGCCGCCGGTCTCTCTCGGTCTGTGGCAGAACTTCGGAGGAGCCGATGTCTTCGAGACCGGCCGGGCAATCGTTCGCCGAGCCTTCGATCGGGGAGTGACCCACTTTGACCTGGCCAACAACTACGGACCGCCGTACGGGTCAGCCGAGGAAAACTTCGGCCAGATTCTCCGCAAGGATTTCCGCGATCACCGCAACGAGCTGTTGATCTCGTCCAAGGCCGGGTGGGATATGTGGCCCGGACCCTACGGGCTTGGCGGCTCGCGCAAGTATATGCTGGCCTCTCTCGACGAGAGCTTGCAGCGCATGGGCCTGGACTATGTCGACATTTTCTACTCCCACCGCCCCACCATAGACGTGCCCCTGGAAGAAACCATGGGAGCGCTGGCCCACGCAGTGCGCCAGGGCAAGACGTTGTATGTGGGCATCTCGTCCTACAGTCCGGAGCGGACGCGCCAGGCGGCAAAGATCTTGCACAGCGAAGGAGTATCCCTACTGATTCACCAGCCGTCGTACTCGATGCTGAACCGCTGGGTAGAGAAGGAGTTGCTCAGCACGCTGGAGGAACTGGGTGTAGGTTGCATCGGTTTCTCCGCGCTGGCCCAAGGACTGCTGACCAGCAAATATCTAAAGGGGCTGCCGGAGAACTCGCGCGCCAAGGCAGAGGGATCTCTGGGGAAGGAGCACCTGAGCGAAGAAAACCTCACCCGTGTACGCGCGTTGAACGAAATTGCGCGCGGACGCGGGCAGACGCTGGCACAGATGGCGATTGCCTGGGTGCTTCGTGACCCGCGGGTCACCTCGGCGCTGATCGGAGCGCGTAATGTCGAGCAGCTCGACGACTCCCTCGACGCAGTCAAGAAGCTTCACTTCACCGCCGCTGAGTTGAAGGAAATTGATGGCTATGCGCAAGAAGGAAACATTGATATTTGGAAAGATGCCCGCGAAGGGGTGGTTCAGCATCCTTAGTCACTTGTGCCTGGATCCACTCACTGCGGTTGCCATGCCCAGGCCTAAATAGACCGTTCCGGAGATGTAGCGCTCGTTGCGAATAAAGCTCCGGTTGCGTCGCAACCATCCCGCGGCCGACCCCGCGGTGAGTGCCCACGCGCTGTCGCTCATCAACCCCATCGCGGTAAACATCATTCCCAGGGCAAAGAACTGCAAGCTCACGTGTCCGCGCGCGGGGTTAACAAACTGCGGCAGGAAGGCGAAGAAGAAGATCGCGGTCTTCGGATTGAGAACCTGGACCAGGACACCTTGAGTAAAGACCCGCCGCAATGGCAGCGCTTGCACGTGCTTCACTTTGCCGTCCTCGAGCGGGCGTTCGCGGAATTTCTTTACTCCTAAGTAAATCAAGTAGGCAGCGCCGGCATACTTCACCATGGAATAAGCCACTGCGGAAGAGAGCATCAGGGCTGAGAGCCCGAGAGTCGCGGCCAGTACGTGCGCCAGTGTGCCGGTGGCGATGCCTGAAGTCGAGGCCAGTCCCGCCCTGCGTCCTTGATCCACGCTGCGTGCCACGATGTAGAGCACCGCCGGTCCTGGAATGAGCAGTAATATGATTGCCGCTGTAGCGAAAAGAAGAAGATCGTTCGAGGAAGGCAGAAAGCTCACTAAGATCTCCATGACAAGGGAATGGCGCAAAAAGGGGGGAAGGCAGCAATAATTTTACCCCGCGGTCACGAAACTACCATGAGCTAAATGACCTTAGCGTGGTCCTTGGCAAAGCTGCCCGCGAGAGCCGGTTGAACCCTGGTGGATCCACCCAGTCCCCGGGCCGCACTTGGCGACTCAGTTCTTTGCTGTATATAATCCCCTGCCATCGGCGGGAAGGGGCTCCAGTGGACCCTCTGTCGTGGAGGGGAAGATGGCAGCTCCAGATGTCGTCTGGAAAGACGGCAGGTTCGGCCAAACGTCTCGACGGGATCCTTGGTGGCTTTCGCCCACAGCGATTTTTCTGGGGTTGAGCGCGTTCGTGGTTTACTCCACCTGGGCGGCATGGCAGAACAGCCACTACACCTTTGGCCCCTACATTTCACCTTTCTATTCTCCTGAGCTCTTCGGCTCTTCGCCCCACGCCCTCTTCGGCCCCAGGCCGCGCTGGTATCCAGGTTTCGTGCACTTCTCTCCGGCGCTTCTTATCTTGTGGATCCCGGGGCTCTTTCGCCTTACCTGTTACTACTACCGCGGCGCCTACTATAAGTCGTTCTGGGCCGACCCTCCAGCGTGCGCGGTAAGCGAGCCGCGCAAGACCTATCTCGGCGAACGAAGCTTTCCCCTGATCATGCAGAATTTCCATCGCTACTTTCTGCGCCTCTCCTACCTGGTGTGGGCGTTTCTCGTTTATGACGCAATTGTGTCCTTCCATTTCTCTAACGGCTTCGGGGTTGGGGTCGGAAGCCTCGTCCTGGTAATGAATGTTGTCCTTCTCGGCGGATATGTATTCGGCTGCCACGCCTTCCGCCACCTGGTCGGAGGGACGTTCGACCGCATCTCGGAATACCCGGTACGGCACAAGCTCTACGATTGCGTGAGCTGCCTAAACAGGGGACACCAGAAGTGGGCGTGGGCGAGTCTGTTCTGGGTGGGATTCTCCGACATCTACATCCGCCTCTGTTCCATGGGCATCTGGCACGACTGGAGAATCCTGTAGATGCCGGAGTTCCAGCGGTTCTCCTACGATGTTCTGGTCATTGGTGCGGGCGGGGCAGGACTGCGCGCCGCGATCGAAGCCGCGGCCAGCGGCGCCAAAGTGGGAGTAGTTTGCAAGTCGCTGCTCGGCAAAGCGCACACCGTCATGGCCGAAGGCGGCATTGCCGCTGCCTTAGCCAACGTCGACGATCGCGACAACTGGCGCGTTCATTTCGCCGATACCATGCGCGGCGGGCAGTACCTCAACAACTGGCGCATGGCGGAGCTGCACGCCAAGGAAGCGCCGGAATGCGTGCGCGAACTCGAGGCATGGGGCGCGCTCTTCGACCGCACCAAAGACGGGCGGATTCTGCAGCGTAACTTCGGCGGCCACCAGTATCCGCGCCTGGCCCACGTCGGTGATCGTACCGGCCTGGAGATGATCCGTACCCTCCAGGATCACGGAATTCATTGCGGCATGCAGGTCCACATGGAGTGCACCGTGCTCAGTCTCCTGATGGACTCGGGCCGTGTCGCCGGTGCCTGTGGATACGACCGCGAGAAGGGCCTCTTCCAACTATGGCAGGCGAAGGCGGTGGTCCTGGCCACGGGTGGAATCGGTCGCGCCTTCAAGGTCACCAGCAACAGTTGGGAATACACCGGCGATGGCCTTGCCCTGGCGTATAACGTCGGCGCCGAACTGCAAGAAATGGAGTTCGTTCAGTTCCATCCCACCGGTATGGTCTGGCCGATCAGTGTGCGCGGCATCCTGGTGACCGAAGGAGTGCGCGGGGAAGGCGGCGTGCTGCGCAACAGCGAAGGCCGCAGGTTCATGTTCGACGAAATCCCCGACCTCTACAAGAACCAGACGGCAGAGACAGAAGAGGAAGGATGGCGCTATACCCAGGGCGACAGAAATGCCCGCCGGCCACCCGAGCTCCTCACCCGCGACCACGTTGCCCGCTGCATCAATCGCGAAGTCAAAGCCGGGCGAGGAACGCCGCACGGTGGCGTCTTTCTCGATATTGCGTGGATTAAGCAGCACCTTCCCAAAGCGGAGGAGCACATCAAACGCAAGCTGCCCAGCATGTATCACCAATTCAAGCAGCTGGCAGATCTTGATATCACCAAAGAGCCGATGGAAGTTGGACCCACGACCCATTACATGATGGGCGGCATCCGCGTCGACGGCGATTCCCAGATGTCGAACGTGCCCGGGTTATTTGCCGCGGGAGAAGCAGCGGCGGGATTGCACGGCGCCAATCGGTTGGGTGGCAATTCGCTTTCGGATCTGGTGGTATTCGGACGCCGCGCCGGCCATTACGCGGCCGAATTCGCCAAAAGCAATGGGACCGGCGGCGCCACGATTGACGAGCAGCAGCTTCAGGCAACGGCGAATGAAGCCCTCAAGCCCTTCGAAGGCGGTGCTTCCGGCGAGAATCCCTATCAGATTCAATACGACCTGCAGGAGGCGATGCAGGATCTGGTTGGCATTGTGCGCACAGAAAATGAAATGCAACAGGCACTGGAGAAAATCGCGCAACTCGAGGTGCGAGCCGGCCGTGTGGGTATTGCGGGACACCGCCAGTACAACAACGGCTGGCACACGGCCCTCGACCTTTCGAGCCTCCTGGTTGTGTCGGAAGCGATCGCCCGTGCCGCGCTGCTGCGAAAGGAGAGCCGAGGCGCGCAATTTCGCGAAGACTTTCCCAACAAGGATGCCGAGTGGGGTAAGCACAACATCGTCGTCAGGCGCGGAGCAGATGGCGAAATGGTGGTGGAGAAGCGTCCTATCCCGCCCATGCCCGATGAGTTGAAAGCCGTGATTCAGGAAATGAAATAGGGAGACGAAATCAATGGCCAAGCAGGCAATGTTTCGCATCTGGCGCGGTGACTCGGCAGGTGGCCGGTTCGAGGATTACCTCACGCCGGTGGAGGAGGGCATGGTGGTTTTGGACGCCGTCCACCGGATCCAGGCTCAGCAGGCGCCCGATCTCGCGCTGCGATGGAATTGCAAGGCCGGCAAGTGTGGTTCCTGTTCCGCTGAAATCAACGGGATGCCGAAGCTCATGTGCATGACCCGGCTTAGCAATCTCAATTTGGAATTGCCGGTGATTCTTGAGCCGATGCACACCTTTCCGCTGATTCGCGACCTGGTCACCGACGTCTCCTGGAACTTCCGCGCCAAAATGACGGTCAAGCCATTCCGGCCCCGTTCCCCGGACTTGCCGGATGGAACATGGCGCATGCAGCAGGCTGACGTCGAACGGGTGCAGGAGTTCCGCAAGTGCATCGAGTGTTTTCTCTGTCAGGATGTATGTCACGTTCTCCGCGAACACCATAAAGAAGACGAGTTCATCGGTCCCCGCTTGCTGGTCTACGTCGCGGCCCTCGAAATGCATCCTCTCGATAGTGAAGATCGTGTGGCCGACTTGAGAAAAAAACACAGTATCGGTTACTGTAACATCACCACCTGCTGCCGGAAGGTATGCCCGGAGTCGATCACGATTACCGAGAACGCAATTATCCCGCTCAAGGAGCGCGTAGTGGACCGATTCTTCGATCCTTTAAAGCAGCTGTTTCACATCCTCTAATCGAAGGGGGTAACATGTTTACACTCAAACCTATTTCTCGTGACAGCGTAGTGGGCGCACTAGCCAAGGCTGAACGATATCGCTTGCTGAACGAACCCAATGAAGCCGTAAGCATCTGCCGCGACATCCTCGAAGTTGACCCGTCGAACCGGGAGGCGCAGGTCAGCCTGATCCTGGCCTTGACCGATGAGATGGCTCATGATCAGGGAGCGTTTTCGAGCGCGGCGGAGGCCATAGCTGGTCTCGAAACAGAGTACGATCGCGCTTACTATTCCGGGATCGCCTGGGAGCGGCGTGCGAAGGCATATCACGACGCAGGCAAACCGGGCTCCAGTGGCTACGTTTACGATTGGCTCGTCAAGGCGTTACAGCTATTTGAGGAGGCGGAGCGCGTGCGGCCGGCCGGCAACGATGACGCTATTCTGCGTTGGAACGCCTGCGTTCGTTATCTCGAGCGCCACAAAAAACTGGGGCCGAAGACAGACGACGTTCGGGAACCAATACTTTCCGAGTGACCGTGCGGGTCGGCGAAGCCGCGAGCCGATGCCAAGCTAATCGGACGGGTGCTCGCCCAGATGAAATGCGTCAGATTGAGTTGGCCGCTCTCAAGCCACAGTCGGGCTCTCTGCCGATGCCTCCACCGATTCGCCCGAGTCAATCGGCGTAAGTAGAGGCCATCCCTTGTGCAGCACATAGTCAAGCCACGCCCCGGCCATCTGTGAAGTGAGGACAGCTGCTACCACCAGTGTTGTATAGAATTTCGAACTGATGATTCCGGCTTCGAAAGCGACGCTCGCTAGCACGATGCCCGGGCCTCCGCGCGCGTTCGTGGTAATCGCGAGATTGACTAGGTCCAAACCGCGAAATCCCGCAAAGCGTGCGGCGAGCGAAACGGAAAACACCTTAACGATGCAGGTTCCGGCAATGAAGGCGAGCATCATCCAAAACGACACGCCTCGAATCAAATCCAGCTTCAGGCCGACAACGGCGAAGTAGACAGGAATGAAGAAGGCGAAGGAGACCTTGCCGATCGCGTCAAGCGCTTCAGAGAAGAGCGGGCGCTTCTTATGCACGACGGCGAATCCCGCTAAGAAGGCTGCGAACACAAGGCTGATATCGAGTGCTCCTGCGACGGCGCAGTAGGCGAGCAGCACGGCTATCGTGTAACCGGCAGGAGAATATCTGGCCAGAACATTGAATCGCGCTTTGTTGATGCGCTTGATCAATCGTGGAACGATGGTCAGGCCCAGGATGAAGAAGGCTACGGTCGTCAGGAGATGATATGACATCGCGCGTGGATTGAGGACCGCTTTTCCCGCCGTGGCCGTGGCGACTGCCAAGGCGAGCCAGAGAACGATGTCTTCCAAAACAGCGACGCCGAGAACCAGCCGTGCGAAACGAGTGTGAAGAATTTTGAGATCGGCGAAGATTTTGGAGACAACTGGGACGGAGGTTACAGCTACACCAACTGCAAGGATAATCGTCAGCGACATACGGTTGCCGTTTGGACCCGCCAACGATGGCCGGATGAGCCAGGGAGCGAAGAGCAATCCGAGGACAAACGGAAGCCCTGTGCCGACAATGATGAGCCAGCCAACTTCACGCCGCTCATCGCGAGTGAAGAGCTGCCGTGTCTCCGCGCCCGCAAGGAACATGAGCAGTAGCAGGCCCAGCCAGTAAACGAAATCCACAATATTGCCTTGGTTTTTGGCGCCCTCAATGAAGTGGGCTGCGAATGGTAAGCGTCCGATGAGGGCGTTGCCAAGAACAACTCCGGCGAGTATTTCGCCGATGACCTTCGGCTGCCGCAGCCTGACGAACAGCCAGCCCAATAAGTGAGCAAGGCCAACCAGAAGCAGCAGGAGGAACAGAACCTGAGTCAGTTCAGAGTTTGTCATTGTTCGCGCTCTGGGCGGATTGGATGCGGTCCTCCTTGGATTCGTTTGTATTGGTTAAACGCTATTTAGAGGCGTGAACAGGCTGCGGAAAAACTCATGTTTTGTGTCAGGGCGCGACTATTAGTCGTGCCGTAAGTGGATAGTAAATACGTTGGGCTTTACAGGCTGCGGAAAAACCCTGGTGCCGGGTGGAAGCCCCGGACTTTAGTCCGGGGAAGCGGGTCTTCAAACCCGCTTAAACGCTCGGGCAACAAAATTTGGGGCTTTAGCCCTGGTGGCAGGCTGCTTATCAAGCGGTTGCCGACTTTTCCGCACCCTCTTTAGCCCGTACCTTCAACGACGGAGTTTTTCCGCAGCCTGTTTAGCCCCTGAGGTACGGCTTTCTCACGCAACAGCGAGTTTTTCCGCAACCTCTGAAGCCCGTCCATTGCCCTGCCTAATATATCCAGCTACAGTCGCGAGTGAAATCGGTGGTCACCGATCGCCGCCAGGTGCCCCCCATTTTTTCCACCGCGAAGATTCCTCCGCTTCCGCAAAAGTAGCCGCTACTTTTGAGCACGATACTGCGCGGCCTGTGGACGGCTACGCAGCACCGCAACTCCACACTCATGCTGTGATCTTCAACGTCACCGAACGCGACAACGGACAAACGCGCGCCTTACAGCCGCAGGAGCTATTCGCATCGCAGCGCGTCGCCACCAGCGTTTACCGTTCCGAGCTGGCGATGCGGTTGCAGGGCTTGGGCTATGAGCTGGAGCGGGGCAAGCATGGACAGCCGGAGATCAAGGGCTATACGAAAGAGTATCTGGAGGCCAGCAGCCCACGCCGGGAGCAGATCAAAGATCATCTCCGCGAGATGGGAATTGACGGGGCTGGGGCCGCGCAGGTTGCCGCCCACAGAACGCGGGACAGCAAGGAGCTGCTATCGCCGGGAGAGGTATTGGAGCGGCACCGCGAGCTGGCCGCGCAGTATGGACATCAGGCCGACAAAGTTGTGGCCGAGGCGCGGGCGCATGAACAGCGCCACGTCTACGAACCCGACCGAATCGCGCAGCAGGCCGTCACCTATGCCCGCGATCATCTCTTCGAGCGTTCCGCCGTGCTGGACCGGCGCGACATTCTGGAAGCGGCGCTCAATCGCGGCATGGGTGAGTCGACATATGCCCATATCCGGCAGGAGTTCGAGCAGCGGGCCGCGCGAGGCGAGTTCCGCACGGTCGATCATAGCGGCAGAGGGCAGCAGTACACCACTGCCGCGATGCTGCGCATGGAACGCGAGATTGTTGCACGGATGCAGGAAGGCAATCAGCGTGGAGTAAGTGACCCGATGCTGGTTGACGCGCGTATCCGCATTGTGGCCGAGGATCGCCACCCAGAGCTAAATGCCTCGCAGCGCCAAGCTGTCGATCAGATATTTCTCTCCCGCGAAAAGATGGTGGGTTTGGATGGCATCGCCGGTGCGGGAAAGACCACGACGCTGGCCGTCATTCGTGAAGGCGCGGAGGCGCACGGGTACAAAGTGGAAGGCTTTGCGCCCACGTCCCGCGCGGCGCACAAGCTGGCCGATGCAGGCATGGAAACATCCACGCTGCAAAGGCATCTTGCACGCGGACAGCAGCCGGATACCGGAGAGCGCCGCCTGTATGTGCTCGATGAATCCTCGCTCGCATCCACCAAACAGATGCACGAGTTTGTGAATCGCCTGCATCCCAATGACCGCGTGTTGCTGGTTGGCGACCGAAGACAGCATGAGGCAATCGAGGCAGGGCGTCCCTTCGCGCAACTCCAGGACGCGGGCATGAAAACGGTGAAGCTCGATGAGATCGTCCGCCAGAAAAACCCTGAATTGAAACAGGTAGTCGAGCAGCTTGCGCGTGGCGAGGTGCTCGAGGCGGTGCAGGGTTTGGAGCGGCAGGGCCGCGTCCATGAGATTTCAGGCCACGAGGAACGCATCGCCGCGATTGCGAAGGAATACGCAAAGTCGCCAGAGGGTACGCTGGTTGTCTCTCCCGACAACCGCTCCCGCGTCGAGATCAACTTGGCAATTCGCAGCGTGATGCAGGAGCGCGGCTCAGTCAGCAAAGACGAACATCGCATCGAGGCGCTTGTACCGCGCCAAGACCTCACCGGGCCGGAGCGGACATGGGCAGCGAGGTACGAGTTCAATGATGTAGTGCGCTACGCTCGCGCATCGAAAGAGACTGGCATGGAGCGTGGGGAATACGCGCGAGTCAAGAGCGTTGACGCTGAAAAGAACCTGTTGACGGTGGTACGGGCCGATGGCTCCGAGCTGACCTACGATCCTCGACGGCAGCAGGGCGTTTCTGTTTACCGCGAGGAACCGCGCAGCTTCGCCGTAGGCGACCGCATCCAGTTCACCGCACCGGCCAATGACTTGAAGATTGCCAACCGCGAATTAGGAACGGTCGAGGCCATCGGCCAGGACGGGCAGATGCGCTTGAAGCTGGACGGAGGCCGCGATGTGCAGCTCGATCCACGCGAGCATCCCCATCTCGATCACGGTTATGCGGTGACGAGCCATTCCAGCCAGGGACAGACTGCCGAGCGGGTATTGATTCACGTCGATACAGAACTGGCCGCAAAAGACCTGCTCAATAGCCGCATGGCTTACGTCGCTGTTTCGCGCGGCGCGGAGGACGCGCAGCTTTACACTAACGACCGCGAGAAGTTGCCGGAAGCATTAGGGCATGACGTATCTCACGAGAGCGCCCATGTGCCGACGATGAAGCCGGAGCAAGCCATCAAGCCGCCACAGCCAGAGATAGCGCCGGTCATCGAACACGGCTTCGGCATGGGGCATAGCCTCTAACCCTACCTGCCCCCGGATGATGGGAGCGTAGCCCAACCTGGCCGCGTGTCAAGGCCGCAGCCGCTTGCGCGGTGCCTTCGGCGGCCTTGACACACGGACCTAACGGTCGGGCAAACATCAGCCAGTTATTCCGGGGCAGGTAGAGAAAACGCAAGTGACCTTTGGGTTATGAACCCAAAGGTCACTTCTGATAAGGGGTGAAATTTCCACCAATAGGTATAAGTTCGCGGAGCATGAGCGTGGCGATCTGTTCTTTGTCACCACGCATGTATCGAATGTGGATTGTGGAACCCGCCTGTTCCGAAAGAGCATCTTCGAATTGATAGAGCGCTTGCCCTTCCGGTGTTTGGCCATTCAGAGAGAGTATTCGGTCACCGATCTTTATCCCTGATTCTGCCGCTGGTGTGTTTGGGTTGACCCTTTCGACGATTACTTTTCCGCCATCCGTTCTATGGAACGTCATTCCACTACGGTTATAGCGTTCCGGTTCGCCGAAAACCCTGGCCTTCTTTAAATATGCAATGTGTCTTGCATAGTCCAGCGTGAACGTGAAATTTCTCAGTGCCCTGTAGCCAAGGTTTGCCACCCAGTGTAGGAATACGAGAACAGCCCCGTGGTCGCGAAGTTGAGGTTGATCAGCGGTCGCTGGAGGGTCCACGAACCGAACGATAGAGCGCCTATACGGGTGATCACAGCACGGCCCTGACCGCCAAACCCTCCCTGTGACCTCTCCTGCACAGGCAACATCACGGGAAAAAGGTGGGCCTCGTAAAACGAACCGAATATCGTTGTTACGCTAGTATCTCCGGTATCAATTCCAAAATATGCCGAGGTACCGTCAACGCCGACTTGAATGAAGGGGCTATGGTCATTGAAGTAAAGCCTCAATTGTTGCGATGCGAGGGGCGCATCGAATGTCGATCCCGGCTTGTAGAACGTCACCTCCGCGCGTCGTAGTCGAAAGTCGCGGGAAAACGGCGAAGCAATTCGTAACCGATCAGACCAGCTATGGGTGGTTCGTTACCTCGGTCCTGAAGAAACGATGGCAATTGCGCCACGCCGAATTGTTGATTCGACATCTGCACAGATCCTAGCCGCAACTCTTTGATTGTGGCGAACTGTCCGTTTCCCTGATCTGGCCCAACACCGGTCAAGGCGACGCTCCCATTTCCTTCGATCCCAACTTGCTTTGCAGCCTCTGGCGTGATGAGGTTCCCAGCTCCGGTATCAAGTAAAAATGGGAGTGCTGGATGACCATTAATGGAGACATCGACGACAATCCGACCGTCAGCGATCGTGAACGGCACAACGTCAGAGTTCTCTTTACCTAGCATCCGCGCATCTGTGACCGGAGAGGTAGGTAGTAAAAACGTCGCGCCATCGATCTCCGAAGAGAAGCGAACTGCTTTTACAAGTTGCACGGTGTCCTGGCTTACATCACCACTAGATTGGCGCGTGGAGAAGGGGTACAGGACACCATCCACTCTTCTGTAATCCGAGATGTAGATCGTGCTTTCCTGATGATCCGCGCCTTTTTGGACAAGACGCTTCAACAAGTGGTCTTCGGTATCGATCCACAGTGTGATGTCCCGCCCTCCGGGAGGAATGATGCGAATGAGATCGAATCGATGGCCAGCGTTCTCTTTTTGCCCCATGAAGGTAGCGTCGGCATCCATTGGCCGAAACCAACCGTTACGATCCTGAAAAGACTGTGTAATTGCGTCTGCCACCGCTTCAGGCCCATCGTGGAGCATGGAGAGACCGCTACGATCAACTTCCCAGCTCGACCGTGGCAATGTCGCCTGTTTCCCCTGAAGCGGTCCGACGTTGTAGGTGAGAACATCTCTACCATGTTGCAGATCAACAGCCTGCTGGAAGGTGCCCTTCATTCCACCGATGATGTATGTTCCCGAGAGCTCCGCTTGGGCAAGCCGGTTCCACCGATCTCCTCCGCTGGCGCGATACATCTTCTGCAAGATCAAGGCCGGATTCTGAACTGCCCCTGTTTCGGCTGAAATGGGGCGGAGAGTCATTCCTAAAATGGTCAGTACCCAAAACGTGTATCGAAAGGTAGATCTCAAGGTGTCTGTGCCTCACTCATCCTTATGAAGTAGCATAAGCAATCTAAAACCTAGAGCTCCATGACGTTCACGCATGATAATGTCCTTTATCATGCACCAAATTGGAAACAGTGGCACGGGTGGTCAAGGCGAATCAAGGGCACTCGGACAGCGCCTTCCAGGAGGCTACGAATCATCCGTCCAGAGTTGTGTCTCGCGTTCAAGATATTCACAGAAATCGAGAATTTCCCTGCACAATTCCTACACAGCCAAAAACCGGCATATTATCCACAATAAAAACAATCGGATACAAAAGTTTTATCACCTGCTTCAGGATGACGGTTCTGTGGGAGTTCGACGAAAAACATCCTAAAGAAGCCCTGCTTAATATATCCAGCTACAGTCGCGAGTGAAATCGGTGGTCACCGATCGCCGCCAAATGCCGCCCATTTTTTCCACCGCGAAGATTCCCCCGCTTCCGCAAAAGTAGCCGCAGCTCTTGATCACCGATACTAATGCCCGGGTGTGCGCGTGGTTAAATCCGGGAACTCCCAACAACCGCACATACCTGAGTTGCTTATAGTTCTCGCATGATGCAACATCGCGCCCGTGTGTCGCCGCGCACGCCTGCGCTCGCGCAAGTTCGCTTTGCGGTAACAGCCGGTAGCCCTGGGGGATCGAGAATTTCTGCTCCCAGCGATGCACTTGCTGGTTGGCCGCGACAAAGGCATCCGCCATCTCCCGCTCCTGGGTTGCCGCCGGTCGCAGGCAGCTGCCGTTCACTTGTGGAATATCGATTGCCGAATCCTCAGAGAAGACCAGCGGCTCCTGCATCGGAGCCTGATAAAGCGCGGAATAGACCGCGTACGCGTCCATTGGAGCAACACCGCCGCCAGGCTGGTTCAGCGGCATCGTTCTTCCCCGATCATTGACAGGCGGGGGAGTCTTTGCGTGGGTCCATACCCACAGCAGCGCCACTGCGGCCACAAGCAGAACTAACCATAATCCTCGCCGCCATGAACTCCGCATTCTGCACGCTACTTCGATCTAATCGAGTAGCGTACCACCAATCCATCCAGTCACGGCACGACCATGACATGAGCTTGCCAGAACGAGGCCTTCTTTCCCGTAGGATCCAGCACGGATATCTGGCACTCATATTCGCCCGGCGGGAGCTGACGGAGGGGGATGCTGAAGCTGAAGGGCATCGTTTGCAATCGGTTATTCAATCCCTGTGTCATCTGCATCGGCCGCGTTTCAAAGGCCTTCGTTTCCCCGTTGTAGAAGCTCACGAACGCGACTAACGGCTGAGCGCCGGAGGTACCTTGCTGGTACGCCTGCAAGTACACATACATGTCCTGGCTCTGGCGGAATACCCGGGTCACGCTGGGGATCAGTTTTTGTCCATTCTGAACCAGCGGGTTCACCGCTTCCTCTTTGCCCCTATCCTTATCTTTTTGCGCGTTGTAGAGAGCATCTTTGAGCTCGACTCGCTGGCTGCTCAGCACCACGGAGCTGATGGGGATGCGGGTGACCTCCTTATTCAAATTCGGGATGACGAAGATGGTTTGGTAAGTGCCGATCCTGCCCGTCTCATCGTCGCGCGCAAGAAACTTGATCTGGTATTTGCCCGGCAGCAGCGTGAAGCCGGTGTCGTATTCGATAGGTCGCCGCGCCAGCTCGGCAGCGGTAGCGTCAGAGAGCTTGATGTTGACGTTGTCGCGGACATTGGTGACCGTAGTGCCGCCGACCAGGTCTTTAATTTCGCCGACGAAGTCGATCAGGGTGTGCTCTGCGCCGCCACGCTTGGCCAGGGCCAGCTCGCGGCCGGGGATCTTAACAATGATGGGCACGAAATATTCGGCCCGGTTGAGCTGAAAGTGATCGATCTCCATCGCGATCGAAAGATCGGTGATGGGATCCTCGAGCATGAGTGCGTCTTCCAGTTGACGCTCTTTGTCCACCGCATTGAAGTGGCTGAACTCCTTATCCGCGTAGTAGCCCTGGCGGTAATTGAGGTTGGCGCCGGTGTCTTGCGTGAGCGAGATTTTAACCCGGCGAAAATGTCCGTTCCTCGCCGTGTTCGTCGTGTAGTAGCCAACGACGTAGTAGTCGGAGACGGCCTCCTGCGCCTGAACGATACCGCGGGTCAGGTCGTTGGAATCGAACAGGGCTTTGCCTCCGGTGTCGCCGGCGAGGGCGAAAAGGGTGTCTTGTGATTGCTGGAAGTTGCTGGTAGTGGTTTGGGCGGCGGTGCCGGAGTACATGCCCGAATTACCCTGCGATCCCTTGGTAGCATCGCCAAGTGGGGCCTCTGCGACCAGGCCGCGCGCATCGATGGGCCAGAAAGAGACACCTGCTCGAATGGCCGCGTCGACGGTGGCGTGCAGTTGCGCCATGTTATCGATGCCATTGAGGCGAAGGCCGCTGGCAAAGTAGATGAGAGATTTCTTCTCGTTCAACTGGCTCAGCATCTTGGCCGCGGTCTGCAGGGCGGAGAGCTGGCGATCGGTGTTGAACACGTTGAACTCGCTGTCATCCTGGCCAAATGCGGCGCCCGTGTCGGCGCTGCTGGCATCGTCGATGGTCTCGGCCGATCCCTGGCCTTCGCCAACGATGAGGGTTTCAAGGATGCTCAGCAACTTGTTACGATCGGCGGTGAAATCCTGCAAGATGTCGACCGAACCACCCTGGTAGCGCAGGATGGACACCAGGTCGACGGTGGTCAATTGCGTGCGGACGAATTGCTCTGCCGCCGAGAGCGCGCGCAGCTGGTCGGCCGGGCGCATCGCAGTCATGTCGAAGTAGAGCGCGAGCAGCCGGCGATTTTTATAGCGATCGTTCTCCAGTGTTTCGGGCTTAACCTGGGTTCGCGTAAGTTGCCTGTAAAGTTTGATCTCTTCGCTGCCCGGCGCGGCGACAGGCACGGGCGACGCATTGGTGAGCACCTGGTGCTCGCAGAAGCGGATATTCTGCGCAACGCCATCTTCGGTGAGAGCGAAGTCTTTGGCAGTGAGGCCCGGGATGAACTTTCCCTGCTTATCCTTGACCACGACAGTTTCCACCACCAGTTGCGATTTGACCGAGACGGTATACGGTTGCGAGTCGCTGGCGTTCTTGTTCTGGCCGATCTGCTGCGCCGTCGCGAGCGCCACGGTGGCTAGAAGAAGCAGAGCGATCAGGAACAAAGCCCTTGGTCTCCAACAAGAATTGTCATCACGTCCACGCCGGCCCGCCCTGGGCCTGGATTGTTCATAGCCTTTCAGCCCACCCAGGAGCACGAAAGTGGGTACGAAGGCCACGGCTTTAGCCGTGCCGCGCTTAGCCGCAATCGGTGAAGGTTTTAGAGCGTGTGTGAGAACCCGAAGTTTTGGGAGCCATCCGGGCCACTCCAATCCCTCGCTCCCCGAACCCCCCACTTCAATCGACACCAAAATCCCTTCATCCCCCCTGCCCCCCGAGCGAACCCGGACGGCCCATAAAGGTTGGTGGGGACCACCGGACTGGATGCGATTTTCTTTACGGAAAATCGCACACGCTGCTCCGATTCGAAGGTGTGAATGGGCCATCCGGGGAAGCCGAGGGATCTGCAGTGCGCCCCGGATGGCTCCCAAAGCTTCGGGTTCTCATACACGGGCTTTAGCCCCTGAGAGCACTGTTCTTCGACAGACCATCGCGCACTGGAGAGACCTGCTGTTTCAATCCTCATACCCAGTCGAGACCCTCCTCCAGATAAACATGAGTGCGCTTTTCAGAACCTCAGACGCAGCTGAGTTTCCAGGCTGCGCATCGGGTTGGGGCTAAGCGGCAGACCGAATTGGGTGCTGTTCACGGTTGTGTTCCAGCCGGTAAAAACCGGGTGATTCAACATGTTAGTTGCCGACACCTTCAAATCCAGGAAAAACCGTCCGCTGGGACGGAAGGTTCGTGCGACTGAGCTATCAAGGCTGAACTGGCCAGGACCGGTGATCGAATTCCTGCCCGCGGTTCCCCATTGGCCCGCCAGAGGCGCACTGTAAGCGCCGGGGTTGAGATGCTGACTTCCGCTCGACATGGAAATGTTCATGCCGGTAGGGTCGGGTCGAATAGTGCCGGTGTAGCCCGTTCCCGGGACGGCGGCTAAGTAAACCGGCGTTTCCGGCAGGCCGGTGCCAACCACCCCGGTGGCCACCACAGTCCACTCCTTGAGCAGCCTGCCGCGCCAGCCGCCCAGCAGCGTTCCCCCGCCGAGGCCTTCGCCCGTAGTGTATTGGGCCTGCAGGTTGAGCAGGTGACGTTGATCGAAGGCGGAAAGGGAACGCTCGGCATGCAGGTTGAGCCAGTTCTGCGCGATGGCCGGAGTGGTCGAGGCGCTTTGCGTGGTGGTTGCCGTGGTTCCCGACGATGCCCCTCCCGATCCTTGTCCCGAACCCTGGCCTTGTCCTCCCGAGGGCGCCGCAGTCTGACTGCCGGCAACCACATGACCCTGGCCGCCCAGGAACGCGTCATCGTCAATCGACTTCGAATAGGTATAGAGCAGGGACGCGGTAAAGCCGCTGCGCAGCCTGCGCCGCAGTTGGATTTGTCCCGATTCCCGCGTGGAGTCACCGCTCGAAGACTGATAGACGAAACCCGAAGGACAGTCACCACACAGATTGGTCGCGCCGATAGGGTAGGTGTTGGGCAGGAACTGTTGCACGCCGCGCGTGCCTTTGACTCCGAGGTAAGTGGCGGTGAGCTGCAGCGCTGCCGGTAGATCGCGTTGCACGGATAGCTGCCAGGTCTGGGCGTAGCCGACCCTGAAGTGAGGATCAACCGCGAATGTGTTGGTAGTGATCGATGAGCACGGGATAAAGCCCTTTGCCAGCGTGAGCGGGCAGTCGGTGCTGTTTTCCACGCTCAGGCTGGTAGAGAGCGGGGACTGCTGCGCGAGCTGCAGCGCGGAGGTCTGGTAGACGGAGGTGTCGTCATAGATGCCGTAGCCGCCGCGAACCACGATGGTCGAAGCAGGAATGGGGCGCCAGGAGAGACCGACGCGCGGTTCGAAACCGCGCCGGTCTGGCCAGATGAGGGAGCTGGGATAGTGGATGCCGGTCAGCGGTCCGACTGGGTCGCTGGCCACGACTGGCTTCACTGCGCTAAATCCGGAAGCAACATCAAGATTCACCAGGCGCCCGTACAGCTCGGTAATCGGCGCACCGTATTCCCAGCGCAGGCCGGCGTTGATGGTGAGGTTAGGCAGAATGCGCCAATCATCCGTGCCGTAGAGATCGTAAGCGGGCTGACGCAAATATTTGTCCGCGTTGCCGAAGGCCACGCTGCTGGTATCGGGCACCCCGATGAGGAAGTCGGCTAGATCAGAGCCGCTGGTAGTTACGTTATTCACGGTGCCCTGGGTAGCAGCGCCGGTAAAGGTGAAGATGCCGCGGGGGTTTGCCTGAAAGAAATCGTTGTACTGCTGCTTACGCAGATCACCGCCAAGGGTGATGTTGTGGCGGCCGCGATAGATAACGATTGATCCGGAAAAGGAATCGGTACGGTTGCGATTGAAAGAGCTGTCCTGGTCGGTGAGCATGGTTATGCCGCTCGAAAAAGTGAGCGTGGGTGGACCCCAATTGGACGGATCCTGGTTGTTGCCGGTGATGCCTGCGTTCCCGGAGATGTTCTGGCGGTTTTCAAAGTAGGGAACAATGTTGGTTCTGAGCCGGCTGAAATGATAACCGCTATAGACGAAGAGCCGCTGGCTGATGCGGTGCGACCAATTGACGTTTAAGTTGACGCCGAGAGTGTCGTTCTTGTCAGTGAAGGCGAACAGATTGGCGTTGCTGCCCCGTGTGCTTTGAAAGTTGAAACTTCCGTAGACCTCATCCTTGCGGCCGATAGTCTTGTCCAGGCGCGAGTGCAGCGCGTCCTGGTGGGTACTGTTGAGAATGGGCACTTGATAGTTGTAGAGCGAGTTTCCCATAATGTTTCGCGAGGGATACAGCGCCAACAGCGCCTGCGCCTGGCTGCTGACCGGGACAACGTTGCCAGGGAACGGCAGGCCGGTTGCGGGATCGAAGACGATGACCGGTTGGCCGAGTGGGTTGACCAGGCCTGAGAGATGGCCTGTCCGTTCCGCCTCGGTAGGAACAAGACCAGCCTCAGCCTCGGCGTCATGGTTACGCGTCCACACGTAGGCGACAAAGAAAGTCGGCCCGCGGGGCAACAGGTGCGGAATATTGAGGGGTCCGCCGAGGGTGAGCACACCCGTGATGCGATTGTAAGAAGCCTTCGGTAAGTTCAGACCGCTGAGCGAGTATGGGCGAGCATCCGTGGCCGAGTTATCGTAGATGGCGGCAAGGCCGCCATTGTAGAGGCTTCTGCTGTTGTACCTTCGGTTGCCGAAGGCCTGGTCGAGCGAGAACCGTGATGTCGCCGCATTGTTGACGCTGCCGTTCACCAGCAAGCCGTCTGACGACTGCTGGCTTGTATCCTCCGCCGGCTTGGGTATTTCGACCGCGTTCTCGCCGGCCGAGCCCGGCACCGGCTTCTTAACCAGCGCCGGCGCGTTGAGCGTGGGCAGCGGAGCAGGGGGAAGGTTCGCCAACTTCGTGATCTGGTCCGGTGGCAGCAGCGTCAGTTCCCACTTCGCCGCCGGCGAGTTGGCAGAGACGGTGATTTCGTTGTGGACGGTGGAGAAGCACTGCATCTCGATCTCAATCTGCCATAATCCGTCGGCCAGGTCCGCGAAGGTGTAGAGGCCTCCCTGATCAGATACAGTGGTAAGCTTCTTTGTTCCTTGTGTCACCGTGACTGTTGCTCCAGGCACCGGCAAGCCGCCGAAGGTGATCTGGCCGTGGTATGCCGAGGCTGCGGCCAAGCCGGGGAAAGCCAGCGCCGCAAGGGCGCAAGCCAGGTATAGCATTCTCCGCGTTCGCCGCCATGCCATCTCTGTCAACATTCCCCGGACCCGGATTTCCGATACGTTGCGCTGGACATGACCGCGTGTGCGGCTTTCATTAAGGAAAGCCGCAGGAAGTGCGCCGGAGCCACAAGCTGGACAGGAAATCCTGGAGATGTCCGTGCGGCGTCAGTTCGGGGAAGGCTTCTCGACATGGTCGATGACCATAACGTCGTCGGGGGCCTTTCCCGGTCCCATTTTCAGCCCCAGTTGCTCTTGAATTGCGGTATAAAGGCTCGGCGGGGCGTTGGGGTCATTGGTGGGCGGCGGCACGATCGCGCCAGTCCCTCGGAATTGCGCGAATTGAGATTCGTCCGGAGTCCATTTCAACGTGAAATCGTATCTGTCTGTGAGTCCGGTTTGATCCACCACCGGCTTGTCCATCACCCCTGACTGCATCCAGGTGGCAAAATCCTTCATAGTCATGTTTCGCACCATCAAGTCCCCAAGCCCCCTGAAAAGGAAAGCATTGCCGTCCTCCGGATTGGCCGTGCTCTTGGTCATCTTCGGTCCACTGCTGGCAACGCTGATTACATAGACGGAAAGCTCTCTCTTGTCTTGATGAAATTTCAGTTGAAAGCGCTCTGCCAGTAGTTTTTGCACCATGCCCTGCATCTGTTTATGGCTCGGCCTGCCTGGTGCGTCAGGCTTGGCTTCGATGTCGTAAAGATCAGAGCCGAACCATGCTGGCGCATCGATGATCTGCTTCGCGTGCAACCCATACGCAAAGGCGATGAGATCGTTCAGATTCGTATTGCGGGTCGTAAAATGACCCCCTGGAAAACCGAATTGCTTGCCGGGCCGGTTGGGAAGACTCGGCTTGATGGTGGCCACTTCGAAGCTAGGATTGGCATTCGCGTCCATCGGTGGGATCTTGGGTGCCGGCGGGGGAATAGTCCACGCCGTCTCCGGTGTAGCACGCGTCAGGTTTAGCGGCAGGGGATTGCCTTGGCTCCAGGTGCCTGTGATCGTCTTGCCATCCCCGCTCAGCTTGCCATCATATGTTCCACCCATAGGTAGGATAATCTTCAGGTTGCCGCCGTCCAGCGTGGTTTTGGTCGCTGGATGTTCGTCTCCATTTTGATCGATTACATAGAAGACCGACTTGTACCCGCCGTCATCTGCCTTTGAGATCTTGACCACGATGCGCAGGTCTCGTCCGGGGTGCAGCGTACCCTGCCAGGTGTCGACGATACTCTGGGCTGCTGGAGACTGAGCCTGCCCTTTCGTTGTGGCTGCCAAGCCGAACACGACCAGCGCAGCGACGGCGATGTAGAGGGACAGCACGATCTTTATCGGGAAAATCAGTTTGCCTGCAGCATGGCCGCTCATGGTTGGGGCAAATCCTTTCTTGAGATCGGACCCGGTACTTCGCACACACGCCAGCAACGATGAAGGGGAGAGCTGGATATAAGACGTTCGGAGGCGACGAATTCGCTCGCTCGCACGAATTATTTTTGTCGCCCCCGTGGTGTCTCCAACGTCATCGAATCAGTCAATTTTCTGAAGGCTTCTCGACATGATCGATGACCATAACATCCGTGGGAGCCTTGGTGGCGTCGAGCTTCAGCCCGATCTGCTCCTGGATAGCCGTGTAGAGCGCCGGTGGTGGGTTGGCGTTGTCACTGGGTGGAGGCATCCTGGCCGCCATGCCCCCGAACTGTGAGTCGTCTGGGGTCCAGTTCAGACTGAAATCGTATCTTCCAGCGAGTTCCGTCTGATTGAGGACGGGGCGGTCCATGACGGTTTCCTGCATCATGGCGGCAAAATCGCTCATAGTGGCGTTACGCACCCTCAACACCCCCGGCCCGCCCAACCCAAAACCCGGAAGCCCCTCCTGATTTTCGCTCTTGGTGAGCTTCGCCCCGGTCTTGTCGACGGAGAGCGCATAGACCGGTAGTTCCTTTTCATCGTGGTGAAAGGTGAGTTTGAAACGGTCAGCAATCAGCTTCTGCACCATTCCTTGCAATTGTTTTTTGTTGGGCGTGCCGTCTGTATCAGGCTTGGCGTCGATATCGTATTTGTCTGTATCCGCCCAGGGAGGCAGGCCGATCAGTTGCTTCTGTTGGACTCCATAGGAGAAGGCAAGCAGCTTGCTTAGCGAGATATTAGTGGTTTGAAAGCGGCCTCCTCTGAACACCAGCATGAAGCCCTGCTCGTCGGGCTTGGTGGGTTTGATGGTGGCAACTTCAATGCCGGGCGACGCATTGGCTTCCATGGGCGGCAGCCTGGGGGTTGGCGGGGGAATCGTCCATTCCGTTTCGGGTGTGGCACGCACCAGGGTAAGGGGCAGTGGGCTGGGCCCTTGGCTCCAGGTGCCTGTGATGGTCTTGCCATCTGCGCTCAACTTGCCCTCGTAAGCGCCACCGATCGCCGTGAGCGTCATCTTTAACGTCGTGCCCTCCAGCGTGATCTTGTTCACTGGAATGCCGTCGCCGCCCTGGTCGATGCTGTAGGAAACCGCCTTGTACCCACCACCATCGGCCTTTGAGATCTTGAACACTATGCGCAGATCTCTACCGGCGTGCAGCGTACCCTGCCACGTGTCGGCGATGTTCTGGGCTGTACTCTCCGCAGACTGAGCCAGCCCTCCATTATGCAGGGCGAAGTTAGGCATGGGCGCGGATGTTCCTGGCTTGCTTTGGCTGATAGAAGCAACCTCGGCCCGCATTTTGCCTGGTGTGTCCGCCGCCTTGCTCGGCTTGATGGTGGCGACTTCAAATCTGGGGCTGGCATTCGCGGCCATCGGCGGAATCTTGGTCTCCGATGATGAAGCTGACGTGTCCGGAGTGGACGCGCCTGGCGTCGATGGCTGTGCGTGCGGTTCGCTCATTTGCGCGGATGCGGGTGTGGCAGCGTCCTGAAGACTACTCGCGGCCGAATCTGGCGCCGGGGGTGAATTCAGGCGCTGCATGACAGATTCGATCGGAGACATGTGTCCACTTGGGCTCGGGAGTGGCTGGTGTGCCATCGGATGGCTTAGCAGCAGTCCAAAGGCAGCGAGCGCAGTCAGCGATAGCGTGCCGCCGGCCAGAATCGAACCGAGCCCCAGGTGCTCCTGGTCCGGGATTTTGAAGGAAGGAATGCCCGCGGCGTTGAGCGAAAGCGACGCTGCTTCTGTAACGGCGTAGGAGTTCCGGTACGCGGACGGGAGACCAGCCAGGACATCGGCCGCCAGGTCCCACCATAGGCGCGCTCTCTTGAAGAAACCTCTCTCGTCGCGGAGGCGATCCCGGATGAGTTGCAGGGCCTCGCCCTCGTATTTCTTGCGGAAACTCGAAGGATATAGGCGAAGCAGGCGAGTGTATATCTTGTCAGACATAATCCCCCCTCAAGATTTTGCGGGCTCGAGCAACGCGCAAAACGTCGGCCATCTTCTCGGCTTCAGATCGCGCCACTTTGCGTCCGGTAGCGGTCAACCTGTAGTAGCGGCGACGTTCCTGTCGCTCTTCGGGTCCCTCCGACCGATAAACCTCCTCGATCAGCTTTCCCTCAAGCAGCGCCTGGATCGAACCGTACAACGTTCCAGGCCCAAGGCGCAGGCGTCCACCGGTTTGCTCTTCAACCTGCCGCATAATGGCGTATCCGTGAAGGTCGCCATCGGCGAGAGAAAGCATGATTTGGAACGCGGCCGCCGGTAACGGATCAAGTTTTCGTTTTGGCATAATGCTCGATGATCAGTATATCGATAAACGACTGTAGTTCGCCTCCATTTGTTTTGTCAAAACCCTTGTTAAGCTTTCCTACGCTGCTCCTGTCGTTCTTGTTCCCGTTGGCCTCTATTAATTTTCCGACGGTGCCTCGACATGATCGATGACCAGGACCTGCACTGGGGCTTTTCGGGACTCCAGCTTCAGCCCAAGCTGTTCCTGAATTGCCGTGAAAGATCGAAGTCCCGGAGATTCCGTTGCGGGCAGGCCCTGCCCCTGCCTCGTCGGACGTCGGGCTGCGCCTCATCTGGCGTCCACTGCAAAGTAGTCGTATTTGCCCGTAAGCCCGGTCTTGTCCTGAACGTTATGGTCCCCAGTCTGCTGCGACAGTAGCCGCGCTAGGTCGAGATGGGAAGCGCCTGAGCATGTTAGCTGACCGGTCTTCATATCGCATCAGACCCGGCCCCGGCCATGGCCGTCGAGGCCCTTTGATTCCGTTGGGGTACGTGTCGCCGGGCTTTGCCTCATTAAGTTTGGAGCCGCTCTTTGCGACGACCAATTCGTAATACCGGAAGGTCTTTAGTTCCGTGGTGGACTTTCGAGCTTGAAGCGGTCCACCAAGAAGCGGCTGAAGCATGAGATTTCGCTGAGCAGGCTAAGCTTCGCGCAAGCGTCCACTGCAGAACTGTCAACTTTTGCCTCAATATCGTAGCTGTGAGAGCTGAGCCAGCTCGGTGCCCCTAAGATCTGATTGTCTTCGATGCCATATGCCTCTCGAATAAGCTCCTTAGCGGGATATTCGTTGCATTGAGCCCGACCGGACGTGGAGTGAAGCATCACGGGCCATTCCCAGCGATTTGTCTGGTTTGATCGAAGCGACCTCGAATGCGGGCAACTTATGGAAGTTGTGTTTTCAGTCTGCGCCTCAGCATGGCTTTGTGGTTGTTGTATCAAGCCAAATATGACTGGGCTAGCAACAGCCATTGCTCCAGCGACAACAAGCAAGAGCTTCTTGCCCAGGTCCAGCTTGAGCGCAACGGGCCTTTTCATGATCCGGACGATCCGGTTCTTAAGATCAGCACCGGTAACCCCGGAGATGCAAGCCAGCGGCGATCCCACGCAGAATTCGCAGGTCTTCAGAATGCTCTCGGCGTAAACCTGCGGTGGATTTCCTAACTGCAACACCTCTTCATCGCAGGCCCGTTCGCGCTCCTCTATGAGCCGCGCTCCCAACCACCAAACCAGCGGGTGAAACCAGAAGGTCGCCTCCACTACCATCTGTACCGCGGCAGCTAGATTGTCGCGCCGGCGCACGTGCCATACCTCGTGAGCGATGATCGCCTCCAGGTGTGCATCGGTAAGGTGCTGGGAAATTCCTGCCGGCCAAATCAGGGCTGGCTGAACGATGCCAAAGATGCCTGGTTCTACTGAACTCTGCGAAATCAAGAGCCTGATCGGCGTTCGCACTCCTGCAATCTGCTCCAGGCGCCGCAGCGCATCCACCTCTCGCCCTTGTGATACGGGCACCGAGCCCCGCATCGCCGCAGAGAATCGCCTCCAGCGCAACCACCATAGACCGAGCGTCGCGACAAAACCGCACAGCCAGACGATCATGAGAACCCCTCGCAAGAGGGGAAGCAGATCAGCATCCGCCGCGCGCGCAACCGGCACAACGACAGGAGCGGCAGTCCGGGTAAAGGGCTGGCTGAGTTCTTCAGCCACGGAATACAAACCGTTCTGCGCGCTTACCGAATTAAGCGGCCTGGCTAGATGGCCGCCGAGGCTGATCAGGAGTGAAAAAGGAATGAGAAACTTTACCGATGCCGCCAGCCACAGACGGTAGCGAACTCGTGCCTGATTCTTTCGCAAAGCCAACGCCATCATCCCGGCTAAGGCCGCGAACAACGTCGATTGCCAAAGGTGGTTTCCCAACGCTGGCGCGATAGCTGTCCATATTCCAGACAAGGACTCCATGACTTGTCCTTTCTCTGTAACTTACAAACGCGTTCAATACAGCCTGAAGTTGACCTCGATCTTCACTTCCACCGCGACCGGTTCGTCGTGGAGCATCGCCGGCTTGAATCGATACTGCTTCACTGCCTCGACCGCTTTTTGGTCCAAACCCTTTCCCAGGTGACGCAACACCCGCACACGCTGCGGGTTCCCTTGCGCATCCACGATCAATGACACAACGCAGGCGCCTTGATACTTTTCGCGCTTCGCCTCCTCAGAGAACTCCGGGTCCGGCGCGAAGATCAGCTGCGGCGCAGAAACATCCCCTCCTATGTGGTAGATTTGCGTCCCCGCTTGCCGGTGGCTCGCCTGGGGCGATTGCGCACGGACCCGGGGGGTGTTCCATAGGCCGACGAGGACAGGTCCAACAACGGTCGCAACTCCCACTGCAGCCAACAGCAGGCTTCGGCCAGGACTGAGCTTCTCCGCCTGGTTTGGAGTCATGATGCGCACAATGCGTTTTTTCAGTTCGGCGCCCGTAACGCCAGAGACGCAAGCCAGCGGCGCTCCCACGCAGAACTCGCAGGTCTTCAAAATACTCTCCGCATAGATCGATGACGAATTGCCCAGCTGCAACACCTCTTCATCGCAAGCGAGTTCGCGTTCCTCCACCAGGCGCGCTCCCAGCCACCACACCATGGGGTGAAACCAGAAGATGGCTTCGACTACCAGATGCATCGCGGCGGCCAGGTTGTCACGGCGTCGCAGGTGCGCCACTTCGTGCGCAAGGATAGCCCTGAGGTGCGAGTCCTGAAGATGTTCGGAGAACGTCGCTGGCCACAACAAGACCGGCCGAAAGATGCCGAAGATCCCGGGCTCCATTGCAGATTCTCGCGACAACAAGAACGTCATCGGCCTGCGCACTCCTCCGATCTTGTCCAATTGCCGTAGCGCCTCCACTTCGCGTCCTTGCTCCGCCGGCGTCGAGCGGTGTACCACCGCGGCAACGCGACGCCAACGCACCGACCAGAGGATGAGTACCGTGACAAAACCGCACAGCCACATGGCTGCGATCAACCTGGGCGCCAGGGTGAGCAGGTAAGCACCGGTAGTCGCATGGTTAACCGGAGCGACAACAACGAAGGTGAAGGGCTGGCTAAGCCCTTCCACTGCCGAAAACAACCCCCTCCGCCCGCTCAGCGAAAACCGCGAACTGGCCAAACGACTGCCAAGGCTTATCAATAGGGAGAAAGGGACAAGAAACTTCAGCGATGCCGCCAGCCACAGACTATGTCGAATCCGCGCCTGGTTTTTCTTGAACGCCAATGTCAGGATCGCGGCCAACACTGCGAAGAGCGTCGACTGCCAGAGGTGGTTAGCCATCGCCGCCGGAACTTCGGAGAAGTATTTCGCAATCATGGCTTATCCTTCCTTTCCATCTGGCGCAGTGCCTTTTCTGCTTCCTTTACGTCCTCGAGTGTCAGCTTGCCCGATTCAATCAGGTGCGCCATCACCGGCTGTGTGCGGCCGCCGAACAATGCCAGCAGGTCGTCGATCAACCTGCGTTGTGCGGCGGTGCGCGAAACCGCGGCGGCGAAGATATGGAAGTTTCCAACTTTCCTCACCCTGTGAACGATATTCTTCGCTTCGAGGCGGTATACGGTGGTTTGAATGGTCGTATACGCGGGCCTGCGCTTAGCGGGAAATGTCTCTTGAATCTCGCGGATGGAGGCCTCGCCTTGCGTCCATAGCGCCTCCATGATCTGAAACTCGAGTTTGGATAATTTGGGTTCAGCCACCGTTGCTCCTACAGGTGTACTATTATTTACTACACGTGTTTGTTATCGTCAAGGAAAGACGCAGAACGCCATGGAGGCTGTAGCCTGAGGGTGACGGCCAGAAATCGTAAGTCGGTCTTCGTGCACGCTCTGCTCGCACTGATGTGCGGTCGAGGCCTGGCGCAGGAGAATGCAAAGCCTCTTCCTCCCTCGGAAGCTTATAAGGCGGCGCTTGCACCATTCCAGGCGTCGAGGACGCAGCCCGACGATCTGACAGATGCTGACCGCTTTGCCCTGCAAATTGGCATCGCCAGCGCCTCCCGCGACTGCCGGGCACTCTCATCGAATGCGTCGTCACTGGATGCGGACGAGAAAGAGCTGATCGCTCTAGGCGAGTTATGCCAATTCGGTCAGGAGTACGGGCCAGCCCGTGCCGCACTGACGAAGTACCTCGCCCTTCCTCAGCCGCCGGAGAGACAGCGGGCAATGGTCTTGCTGGTCCGGGCTCTTCTCGGCCTGAACGATCAGGGCTCTGCAGAGTTGGTGGTGCGCTCACTGCTACATGATTTTCCCTACGATGCGGAAACTCACTTTGCCATCGATCAGGTCATCGATGCATCCGAGGGGCTAAGTGAGGGGTTCAATAAAATGGCTTTTAACCTCTGCGCGACGCAGAGTGCTGTCACTCTGCCGCTGCTTGCCAGTGGAAAGGCACTTGAGGGAAAAGAAGCGACCGCATCTGCAAGCGTTTTATTCAACGATGCAGTGCGCTGCGTTTCCCTGGCAAAAGGGCGAGATGAACCCTCTGGGCAGGAATTAATGCGTCAATTGGCAGCCATCGCACAGAAGCAGAGCTGGCAGGGCACAGCAGATTATTCACCCATGCAGGCGTCGTTGCAAAGGCAGCAAATGGTAGGGACGCAAGTCCCTCTGAATTCATTGCACGGGTTTACGCTCACGAATGGAAAACTGGCGCCGCGCCCGATCTCACTCAGCCGCGGCACAGCGTCCTTGTTTCCCTTTGTTCTTTGGTCACCGAGTGCCTCAGACGAGGCAGCGCGTCTAGCAAGACTCGCACCGCAACAGCCCATTTTCGCCATTACCAGCTGGAGTGCCAACACCGGTCGAGACGACGTCCGGTCCAATGAAATTGTGACGGCTTTGCGGGAGTGGCAGCGGAATTTGCCGGCCAACGTTCATATGGTCATTGTGCCCAACGCAGAGCTTAGCGTTTTCCACGTCGATTCGTTTCCTGCCGGCATTGTGATCCGCGAAGGAACCGTACGATGGAATGGTGTCTTGTCGAGCCAGGGGGCGGAGCGCATGTTTTTCAGCGCTCTGTCCGGCCGAGCCTTGGTCCACCAGGGCTCCGATCATCACAAATGAATCTCATGCTTATCCGTCGTGATAGCAATCTCCATCGTGCGGTCTTATGCATCGCGTTGGTGTTGTCGTCGAGCTTGACGGGTAAAAGCTCAGACTCCCATCAAATCAAGACCGCTGCCCCTCGGCACTCTCGTTGATGTGGGAGGCTATCGTGTGCATCTCTATTGTGTCGGTCAGCGAAGCCCAACCGTCATGATCGTGGGCGCATTTTCGTTTGACTGGGCGCTGGTGCAACCAGAGGTGGCGAAATTCACTCGGGTTTGTACTTTCGATGCATCTGGAACCGCGTGGAGCGATCCATTCACGATGGGAGCGGTACCCACTTGCAATCAACGAGTCAATGAAATCCATCAATTGATGATGAAAGCACCAGTCGATGGTCCTTATATTCTCGTCGGATACTCGGTGGGAGCTCAGTGGGTGCGGCTCTACGCCGTCAGGTATCCCAATAATATCGTTGGCATGGTGATCATCGACCACGCGTTTAATCCCGATCAGGTCGTTCCCCGCCAAGCTACGCGCTCACATAGTTCGCCGCAGAGTTACAGTCCGCCCGCGCTTGTTTCTCAAGCGCCAATCGTTATCGGTTTCCAGGACAATGTGAATTTCGGCAGGTTGCCGAAATATGATCAGGAACTGCACGCTTGGGCCCTTTCAGAAAATCCCATTCGTCCGGGTTATGAAATCGCCAAGGACTGCTTCTCGGAACTTGCAACGCTTACAGGTAAGTCCCCGTTTCCCCTCGGCGACATGCCGCTGGTAGTAATCAGCACCGCCAACGAGACACCCGGCTACCAGAAACTGCAAACAGAACTGATGGCGCTATCTCATCGAAGCGAACACGTCATTGCCTGGCACAGCACCCACATGGTTCCCATTGACCAGCCAGAAGTCATAACAGAGTCCATCCTGAAGATGGCGGCAGCCGCGCGGCAGCGGCCTGGCAAATCTGCGCTTCCCTGAGTGTAGCCCTGACTATCAGCCGCCCCCGCGGGGCTGTTACGTTGCCGTCTGAGGATTGGTCTCGCTTTTATTTCCGGCGCACTACACTAGTTCCCCTACCCTTCTTCCACATCTTTTTCTGCTAGGTGCTCTGGACGGCAAGACTGAGCCGTAATACCGTCCTAACTAGGAGTCCCAGCTACTCGAGAACGGTCGCCGCAAGCATCGGCGCGTGGCTCGGGCTTGCCCGGAAGACGATCAGCTGGCTAATACATCCGTCCCCTAAGCAACTTAGGGGGGCGGGAAAAATAAAAATTTGGCCACCTTGGTAAAACAAAGGACTTAGCCGCCAGCACGACGGGAACATCGCATTCCTGAAACCCAACGCCAACCCAGGGCTGCCGTCCCTGGCACGCCCCAAGGGGCGGACAAGCAGATCTTTCTCATCCTCTGCACTACTCAGCTCTGCGGCACGGGCACCTCTTCCGGCGAGTCGGCCCGCTTTGCCGCATGATGGCGCCGGAAGACTGATTCTGGACGCTGCAGTCCCTCAGGGCCTAAAGAGTCTGCGTGAGAACCCCATTAACAAACTCAGTCCCGGAGGGACGGCTGAAAGTAGCCCAGGACGTGAGTCCTGGGTTACTTTTAATAAGCAGACCAGTCCCGCAGGGACGGCTGAAAATGTCCCAGGACGCCAGTCCTGGGCTTGCCGGATTTTCCAGAAAAGGTTTCCAGGACAAAGGTTTCCCAGTACTGCGTCCCGGGGCACTTTCAGCCGTCCCTTCGGGACTCAATCGTTAACCGCCGGTCCTCACGCAGACTCTAAAGCCCGTTGATTTTGCTGGTTTAACGTACAGGCTAAAGCCCGTACCCTTCAAAGACGGTTAAACGCCCAATCTGTATGACGCTCTACACTAGCTGGATTGCTTAACCTACGGATTGGGCGAGTGCGCGCTTCTTCGGTCGAACTCCTCCATCTGCTGATCCATCTTCTTTTGAAGTTCGTCCATCCGCTGCTTGAACTCGGGCTGTTAAACTTAGCCGTTGCCTGCGCCATTTGTCTCTGCGCGATCGTCCATCCGCTGCTTGAACTCCGGGCTGTTAAACTTTGCCGTTGCCTGCACCATCTGTCGCTGCGCGTCTTCCATCCGCTGCCTGAATTCGGGAGTGTTTACCTTAGCCGTTTCCTCTGCCATTTGCCGCGCGAGATCGTCCATTCGCTGCTTGAACTCAGGATTGTTAAACTTCGCCGTTGCCTCCGTCATTTGCCGTTGCGCATCTTCCATCCGCTGCCTGAACTCGGGAGTGTTTACCTTAGCCGCTTCGTCTGCCATTTGTCTCGCGAGATCGTCCATTCGCTGCTGGACATCCTGGTCGCTGCGCGTTTGCTCCGTCAGGGGAGACTCCATTGCGATGGTTGTAGGTGTGTTTTTTCCTGGTAGCGGGCCTCGCTTCGCCGGGTGTAGGTGCTGGGGAAGCCTTAGGCTCCGGCACAGGAGCCTGTGCGGCACCTGCCGGAGGATTCTCCGTTGCTTGCGGTGGAACATTTGCCTGCGCCATCGTCGGCGTGACGTGAAACGCCACTGCGATCACGCCCGTGGCGATCATCATCGCCGCGCCGCTTACCACGCGGGCTGCCTTCGCTCGCACACTCATGGTGGTTGTGTCCATCAGTCGCATCACTCGTTCCTCCAGCGTGTTGTTGCCGAATAACCCCATAAATTGCGCCTGCGCAGCCACGCCGCTTCCTGCCAGCATGCTGTGCGCGAGAGCCAGCAGGCACTTCGCGTATCCCAGGTGGGACTTCATTTCCTCGGCCGCCATCGCATCGCAAACCATCTCCCGCGTCATGTGTATCCGCTGCTGTATCCAATCGACGACCGGATACCAGGCTAACGGCAACGCGGCTACCTGGCAGGCAAGATTTACCAGGTAGTCCCGCCGCTGGATGTGCGCCATCTCGTGGCACAGAGCAGCTCGGATTTCATTCTCGGTATGCCGCTCAAAGCCCTCAGGCAACAGCAGGACAGGCGCCATCACGCCAACGATCATGGGGCTCGATACCTCTGCGGACTCCCGGAGTTGTGGCAGCTTGATCCCCAGCCGGTGGCTGTAGTTCTCAAAGGGTGTCCTATCTCGATCGCTGAGCGAGATCGGTTGCGAATTTTCGACCAGCGTACGCGCGGTGAGCCATGCCCGTGTCATGCGGAACAGGCCGATGACCAGCGTAGCCACATACAGCCTGAACAGCCAATGCGCAGTCCTCTTGGCCAACCGGACGTTCCCCGTTCGCGCGGAAAAGAGGGAGGCGAATGCGGACCATTGTCCTGTTATCCGCGGCTGCTCGGTCTCGACCGGCGCTCCAAGGGCCGCATCGCGGCTGGCCTCAATCACTGTCGCCGAGTGCTCCATCGCGGATACACCGTTCGAACCCATGCCATGCAGCGGCAGCAGAACCGCCAGCCCCAGAACCGCCAGCCATACGCGATGCTGGCCCAGTGGCGACGGCCTGACTATCCGCAACAGCACCCATGCGCCTCCGGCAAGCAGCGGAACTTGCCACAGGGCATTGATCACGTACTCGATGAGCGCTCGCTCCATCATGGTTCCTCCTTGGGCGACGGAGTGTCGGCTGCGGCTAACTTCTGCGCCACGCGCGCCAATTCCTCCGCGCTGATCTGCCGCGTATCCACCATCGCCATGAGCAATGCTTCGCTGGAACCGCCAAACATCCGCTTCACCAGGTCGCTCAATGCGTTTCCAGTGGCTCGCTCGCGACTCACCGCCGGCCGGTAGCGGTAAGCGCGCCCCTCCTGCACTCGCTTCACTTTGTTCTTGCGCAGCAGTACGTTGAGCATGGTTTGCACCGTGGTGTAGGCGAGTTCCGCCTTGAGCTTCGGTTGCACCTCGGCTACCGTGCAGGGTCCCGCTTGCCAAAGCACCTGCATGATTTCCAACTCCAATGGTGTCAATGTCTGATTTATCTTCGCTGGCATAGAGAAATTCACCTTCTTACTAAACTCTTAGTAGCTTAATACGAAGGGGTCAGGGTTTGTCAACTAATCGTTTAGGAGTGTGTAATTGCTCAGCCTTGGCAGGCCAGTTCCTCACCCTCGCCGGCCAGGGCCAGCGGCCAGTCGGCGGGTGATTCGACCACGCAGTCCGGAGGGACCGTGACCAGCGTATGGGGCGCCAGTCCATAGGAACAGCCCATACTCCATGTCCCAGCGTTGCGCGCGGTGAGGATGTCCACGCTGGAATCTCCGATCATAAGCGTTTCCTGCGCGCTGACGCCCGCCTCCTGAAGCAGGGCCAGCAGCCCTTCCGGATCGGGTTTTTTGGTGGCGAAGCTGTTGCCGCCGTAGATGCGAAAAAAATAAGGGCTCAGTCCAAGAGCGTCGCAGATGGCCCGCGACGGCCCGATCGGTTTGTTTGTGAGCACTGCCATGGATCTCGCTGCTCCCCCCGGCTCGAAGCGCAGGCTATCGAGCGATCGAAACACCCCCGGGTAAACGTAGGTGTGGTCCAGCTTGTGTTCGCGATAGTAATCGAGGAAGTAAGCGAGAGCAGAATCAAGAAACCTGGCATCCGCCGGCTCGCCGAGGGAGCGGCTGACCAGTCGCGCTGCGCCGTCGCCGATGTAGGTGGAGATCACCGCGTCGGGTAGCGGCGGGCGATCGAAGTGACGCAGCATCGCGTTGACCGAGGCACAAAGGTCGGCCCCGGAGTCGATCAGTGTGCCATCGAGGTCGAACACGAGCAGCCGGAGGGAGCCGGCCGGGATGGGGCGAAAGGTCCTGAACATCTTTCTACTTTAGTCGATGGAGCCGGGGAGCTTTCCTCTACCTACTCCGGAACCCGCCAGCCGTTCATGGTCAAAACTAATGTGGCCTGGTCCTGGGCGTCTCCCGAGGTGGCCTTTGCAAACGTAGGAAAGGCCTTTCGTATCCCGTCGGAATTGGCCCAGCCCGGAACGTCCATCATCTTGTAGTGATAGTCCACCTTGGTCGTTTGCTGCCCGTTGACTGCTGCCGGTGGAGTGAAACCATCGATGCTGGTGACCACCCGATGCCCGTAGCAGAATCGCGGCGGCACGCGTTTGCCATAGGCGGTGAGCTCGTAGCGCTTGACGTGGATGTCTCTGTCTTCGAGGGACTTAAGCAGCCCAGCATCGGCGAGCGCGTCGAGGCCCTTTTTGTGGGGATCCGTATCACCGCCGGCGGTGCTGGCTTCGTAAGGAAAACGAAGCGCGCTTGGAAAAAGGCAATCGTCGTTGTTACCATAGTATGCATTCAGCGTGAGGGTAAAATTCTTCGGGGTGGCGGCCTTAAACCCGTTGCACCCTCCCAATAAAAGCCCCAGCGTGAGTGTGATTCCGGCCCGGTACATCCCTCGTTGTCTTGCCATGTGGTGCCCTCGCCTTAGTAAGGAAAAACACGAACCGTTGGATGCTTAATGATAGGGTGAAGGGCGATATGGAAAAAGAAAATCCGCGGGTTGTTCTGGTCACGGGGGCCTCTTCCGGCATAGGGCTGGCTTGCGCTACCCATTTAGCTGAGCGTGGCTTTCGCGTCTACGGTACGTCGCGGCGCGCCGCTGCCGGCGGCATAGGCCCGGGCGGCGTGACCGTGTTAGCCGCCGACGTTACCGACGATGACTCGGTGGAGCAGGTAGTGGCAACGGTACTCGCCCGCGAGGGGCGGTTGGATATTTTGATCAATAATGCCGGGGCAGCACTTGCCGGACCGCTCGAAGAGACTTCGATCGAGCAAGCCAAGGAGCAGTTCGAGGTTAACTTTTTTGGAGTTCTGCGTGTCTGCCGCGCGGTGTTGCCGGCCATGCGCAGCCAGCACAGCGGCTACATCGTCAACATCGGTTCCATCGGCGGGCTCCTCGGCCTGCCCTACCAGTCGCTGTACAGCGCCTCCAAGTTTGCACTGGAGGGTCTTAGCGAAGCGCTGCGGATGGAGGTGAGGCAATTTGGCATTCGGGTGGTAGTGGTCGAGCCCGGAGAGCACAAGACGGCGATCACCCAGAATCGCCAGTTCGCGGAATGTTTGGGCGCCACCGGGGCCTATGGTCCGTCAGTTGCGGCAGCGCTGGGCAAAACGGCTCACGACGAGCAGAACGGTCCCGGCCCTGAGCAGATTGGCCGCCTGATTTATCGCATCGTGAACCAGCGGCATCCGCGGTTGCGGTACACGATCGGCCTTTTCTCGCAGCGTGCTCCGGTGTGGCTGAAGAGAATTTCGCCCTCCAGCATCTTCGAGTACGGGGTGCGCACCTACTACGGCCTGGGCAGCTGAATCTACGTCTACTGAATTCTCACGTCCCCCGAACCCGTTTCCGCCTTGATAGTGGGTCCGCCTCCGTTGACGGTTCCGGTGACGTGATGCTTGTCGAGGGAGCCTCGCATGGTGAGCGGAAGATCCGTTTTAACCGAGCCCGAGCCGGTCTGCGCATCGAGCGTGAAACGAGCGTTGGCGCCCACTTGCAGGCTGATGTCGCCCGAACCGGTATCCAGCTTCCATGGGGAGGTAGGCTGGCCGCTGATCGCGAGGGTGCCGGAACCGGTCTCCGCCTTGACTGCCCCCTGTACGTTGGCCAGCGTGATGGAGCCGGAGCCGGTGCCTGCAACCACGTCGCCCGCCGATGCCAGCTGGGCGCGCACTTCGCCGGAGCCGGTCTGCAGCGTAGTGGAACCCATCAGGTTATTCGCTTCGATGCTTCCCGAGCCAGTTTCGAGCCTGGAGCCGGCACCCAGCTTGTCCGCGCGGATCGAGCCCGAGCCGGTGTGGGCGCGGACCGTTCCATTCAGATTGGAAAGTTGCAGGTCGCCGGAACCGCTCTCGGCAGTAAGCATGGTGTTCGCCGGGGTCGTGATGTCGTAATCGATGGCGACATGGCGCATGAAGTCGTCGCCGCCTTCGCCCACGCGAATAATATTGCCCGCCTGGTTAATGGGCGGATTATCGGCGACTTTCGAAACCGCATCGTCGGACGAGCCACCCCACCAGCTATTGCTGCTTTTCACGTGGCCAACGATGTGCACCTGATTGTCTGAACCGGGCGAAACGTGGATGTAGCCGGCCCCGGTAGAAACGTGCAGCGTCACCGGACCGTTTACGGTAAGCGTACGGTCGAAGGACCTTTCCGCGGCCAGCGCGACCGCCGGGAGACACATGGACAGGGCAACCAGAATGCCGGCTACCGCTTTGCAGGATGGGTTCCATCGGGTTTGCATTTTGCCCTCCTTGGGCTCTAGAGATGCAGATCTAAGCTCGCAAATCTAGGGTTGCAAATAAACAGTCTGTCCTTCGCTGAGGCCAGAGAGAATTTCGGTGCGGCTGCCATTGGCGATGCCCGCCTTGACCGCGACTCTGCGCAGGCCAGTCCTGGATTTTCCGTCGGGTACGTCAACGAAGGCATTCTTCTGGCTGTCGTAGACAAGGGCCTGCTCCGGGACAGAGAGGGCGTTCTTATGTTCCTGATTGAGGATCTCTGCATTCGCCGTCATGTTGGCCTTGATCTCATGATTCGGGTTGTCGATCGAGACCCGTACCTCGAAGGTGGTCACGTTGTCTTTTTCCACCCCCAGCGGTGCGATGCGCGTCACCTTTCCGGTGAAGGTCTTGTTCTTGAACGACTCAATGCGGATGCGCGCCAACTGGCCCATGTACACCGAGGCGATATCCGCCTCGTCTACCTTGCCGTTCACGTACACCTGTCGCGTGTCACCAATGGTCATCACCAGGGTGGCGGTGGAACCGAGCACCAGGATGGAGCTGACCGCGTCTCCTACCTCCACGTCGCGGGAGAGCACCTCGCCATCGATGGGCGCGGTGAGTGTGGTGTAACTGAGCTGTTCTTCGAGCGATTTCAGGCTGGCCTCGTTCTGTGCCACCTGCGCCTGCGCCTGGTGGAGCTTGGCGCGGTCGACATCGATTTGCGCAATGGCGACATTCTTCTTGTTGAGCTCGGAAAGGTAGTCGCGATTGGCATTGTCCATGCCCTGCTGAGACACGATGCCCTCCCTTTCCATCTCCTGATTGCGTTTCAGGGTCGCGAGGTACATAGGCAGGTCTGGTGCGGAGGCATCGACCTTGTCATGTTCGATACTGGCCGAGGCGCTTTTGACGTTGGCTTCCGCGGCCTGTAGCGAGGCGCGCTGGGCAGCCACTTCGGCCAGAATCTCTTGCCGGTCAAGCTGGGCCAGCACCTCACCCTTATGCACGTGCTGATTGATATCCACGTAAAGGTTTTGCACGATCCCGCTGGCCTTGGATTTCAATTCGATCTTGGTAATCGGCTGCACTTTGCCTGTGGCGACCACGCTCTGATCGATTTCCCCTCGGGTCACCTTGTCCAGGCGGCTGGGGTCGAAGTGGGGGCTTCGCCGCCGCAGAAGCGTAACCGCGACGACCGCAACGACCATGATGGCGACGACACTACCCCAGATCCACATACCTTTTCCTTTGCGCTGCGCCGCCACAAACCCCCCGACCCCGGTCCCAATGCTGCCCAACGATCCTAATAGTCCCCAGGATGCTTGTAATGTTTAGATACGTAGGGGGACCGGATATGGTTCCCTGTGCCCAACCCAGACGGCAACGATAGTAGCCCAGGACGTACCCGGGCACACCCTCACCGGTATCATGACGTAATGAGCTCCTCGCTCTCATCCGCGGCCGGCTCCCTGGTTTCAGCGCGCAATGGTTGAACTGATGCTCTTTCGGACGGTTTCCGTCGCCCTATTGATCCTGGCGAACGGTTTCTTCGTGGCCGCGGAGTTTGCGTTGGTAAGCGTGCGCGAGACGCGCATCGAGCGCTTGATCGCCCTGGGGCGGCCCGGAGCGCGGGCAGTACGCCGCCTGCAGGAAAACATGGAAGACTTTCTGCCCGCGGTGCAGCTGGGCGTAACCCTGTGCAGCCTGGCATTGGGCTGGATCGGGGAGCCCGCCGTCGCCACGCTCTTCGAGCACTGGTTCAGCGGCATGCCGCACGCCAGGGTCTATGCCCACCTGATGGCCGTGCCCATCGCCTTTGCGTTGATTACCTACCTCCACGTGCTGCTCGGAGAGCTGGTGCCAAAATCCCTGGCCTTGCGCAAGGCAGACGTTCTGGCGGTTGCGGTGGCCGGGCCCATGGACGTCTTTATCCGCGTCACCCGCCCCGCGGTGCGGCTGATGAAGTGGTCGGCGCGGGTGGTCATGCGCCTCTTTGGCATGGAAATGATGCAGGGCGGCGAAGTCCACTCGCCGGAAGAACTGAAGCTGATCGCCACCGCGGCGCGCAGAATGGGCATGCTTCCGGTTTTTCAGGAATCGCTGATTCACCGCGCCGTCGAGCTTAACAGTGTGCCCACCCGGGAAATCATGACCACACGGCAGCGCATCTTCTCCTTGCCCAAGGACATGCTCATTGAGGATGCGAACGCACGCGTGGTGGAAGAGCAGCACTCCCGCGTGCCGGTGTATGACCCGATGCACGGCCCGGAGCATATCGTTGGCGTGGTCTACTCCAAGGATCTGTCGCGCTTGATGCACTTTCGCATGAGTGCGCAAACCCGCTTCGCTCGGGCGCCGTTCAGCGAATTGCGCCTGGGGCAGGTGATGCATGATGTGCTGGTAGTGCCGGAAACCAAGCCCGTGCTCGACCTGCTGAGCGAATTTCAACAGCTCAGGCGGCATATTGCGATCGTGGTCGATGAGTATGGGTCGACTGTGGGTCTGGTAACCGTAGAGGATGCCATTGAGCAGATCATCGGAGAGGTAGAAGACGAATTTGATATCGGTCCCCGGGCCGCTCTGCAAACCACCTCCGGCGCCGTGGTGCTCGACGGCGGCGTGAACCTGCGCGACCTGGAGACGCAGATGAACTGGCATTTGCCCCGCAGCGGCGGAGTGGAAACACTGGCCGGGTTTCTACTCACCCGGCTGGGAAAGATTCCGACTGGCGAAGAGACCGTGGATTTTGAAGGACGACGGTTTACGGTATTAGAAATGAGCGATCATCGCATCAGCCGAGTGCGCGTAGAACGGCTGGAGAACCAGGCGGACGAAGTAAGACGCGGCAGCACCCAAAATACGGGCGTGATCAAGGCGGACGCGGTAACGCGAGCTCAGAGCCAGACCGGCAGGAAAGAGTGAATTGGTAGCGCTGCTCAAGCGATTGCTGTATATCCTGCCCGTCATCTGGCTGGTAGTGTCGATGGTCTTCTTGCTCATCCACCTGGTGCCCGGCGATCCCGTGCAGCAGATGCTGGGCGAAGGCGCGACAGCGTCGGATCTATCGGCGCTGCGGCATCAGTATGGTTTAGACGTGCCCCTGGGCCAGCAATATCTCCACTACTGGCGCGGCGTGGTGCATGGTGACCTGGGCAGGTCGCTGCGCCTCAACGATTCTGTCTCACACCTGGTGTTAACCCGCTACCCCTACACGCTGGAGCTGACCGTGGCCGCGCTGCTGCTGGCTTTGGCACTGGCCATTCCCGCCGGCGTGGTGGCCGCGCTGCGCCGCGCCCGCTGGCAAGACAGTGCCGTTGGTGTGGTGAGCCTGCTGGGCCTTTCCTTTCCCAGCTTCGCGCTGGGCCCCATCCTGATCTTGCTGTTCTCGATCAAGCTGGGATGGCTCCCGGTTTCCGGCGCAGGCTCGTTCGCCCACCTGGTGCTGCCCGCCGTCACCATGGGCGGCAGCCTCGCCGCCATTCTCACTCGCATGGTGCGCACGGCCATGCTGGAGGAGCTAAGCCAGGATTACATTCGCACCGCGCGCGCCAAAGGCTTGCCCGAGCACGTGGTGGTGTACCGCCACGCGCTGCGCAACGCCATCATCCCCGTGATGACGCTGGTGGGCCTGCAATTTGGCGCCCTGCTGGCTGGCGCAATCGTAACCGAGACCATATTTTCCTGGCCTGGCATTGGTCGGCTCACGGTGTCGGCGATTTCCAACCGCGATTACGCCCTGGTGCAGGGCTGCATCCTGGCCGTAGGCCTGACCTATGTGCTGGTCAACCTGCTGACTGATGTGCTTTACACCGTGGCCAACCCCAGAATCCGCAGCTAGTGCAGTGCGCCGGAAACAACATCCATTATTCCGGTGCCTGAAAGTTGAAGATGGGCCCAGGCTGCAGTCTCTCAGGGGGCTAAAGACTCTGTGTGAGAACACAAAAGCAACTCGCAAATCAGAATCAGGCCCGTAGGGCCGGGAGCCAAACGTCAGCCCAGCCCGGAAGGGCTGGGAGGCGGATCCAAGGTTGCGGAGCGCCGGAGGTGCGGCACTACCTTCACCCGCGCGTGCCGCGCCTCTGGCGCTCAACGATATTGGGGATCGATGTCCCAGCCCTTCCGGGCTGGGCTGACGTTTGGCTTCCGGCCCTACGGGCCTGGTTCTGATTTGCGATTTGCTTTCGTGTTCTCACGCAGGCTCTTCAGCCCGGACGTAAAAGGATGCAATATTGAGGGCTGAAGCCCGTACCCTTCAAAGACGGTTAAACGCCCATCTGTAGGACGCCCTAGCTGACAGGCACCTTCTGCGCGAAAATTCCAGCAAACGCCCGCCGAACCCCGAAGAAAATGATGAACCACAAAATTAACGCCAACAGCCCGGGCGGCAAGCCCGAGGGCTGCATGGTTATGTGAAACAGCAGGATGTTGAAAATCACGGGGCCAAGCAGAACCAGCGCCAGCGGAACCCACTGACCAGACAGCAGCAGAAGACCGCCCACCAGCTGCACCAGGAAGACAACGTGTATGTAATGCGTGGCGGCAACCACGGCCATGTACTGGCCGGCGGCGCCAGTTGGCATGGGTGCATGCAGGAAATTCAGAAACCCGTTGAGCCCAAAGATCACAAAAATCAGGCCCAACAAGATGCGCGAGATCAGAACGGCAATTTTCATGTTTCTCCTTTCTGGTTTAGACGGCGATAGTTCTCACCCGCTCCAGGTGGGGTTGCAGGAACTGGCCGCGGTCGACGGTTCCAGACCTCAGCTGCGATGTGCCGCCGGCGGTAACAAAGTTTACGTCCGTAATACCGATAAAGCCGAGGATCGTACGCAGGTAGGGATCGATAAAGTTGAATGCCGCCCAGGGACTCCCCGCCTCATACACTGCGCCCGTCGCCACCAGAACGGTTGCCTTCTTGCCCGAAAGCAGTCCCTTGGCTCCGTCCGCTCCATAATCAAACGTGCGTCCTTTGCGGACCACTTGATCAATCCACAGTTTGAGCACCGAGGGAATGCTGAAGTTATGCATCGCCACACCAATCACGTACTCGTCTGCCTTTTCCAATTCGGCGATAGCTGCATCTGAATACCCCAGTGAGGCCTTCTGCTCTGGCTGCAGCGTTTCTTCGGGAGTAAATACCGAGTAAATCCACTCCTGGTCCACTGGTCGTGGGGGATTGGCAGCCAGATCGCGATCAATCACTTGGCCGGAGGGGTGGTTAGCCTTCCAATTGTTGACGAACTCCCGCGTCAATTCGCGGCTGACAGAGCTTGCAAGTGGACTTGTGTCTAGATGTAACAACGTAGCCATATTGTGTCTCCTTAACGACATGCGTTGTCTATACTTCGTCTGTCGTTAACGATAAGACGACGATCGTCGTTTTTCCGATTCTTTTAAATGCTGAATAAGCTCTAATAGGGGTGACAATGCCAATTTCCGACTGTCAAGTTCGCGATCCGCGGATCCGCCGTACCCGGAAGCTACTGCAGGGAGCCCTAAGCACCCTTATGCAGGCCAAGAGCTTTGACGAGATCTCGGTGCAGGACATTTCGGAAGCAGCGACCGTGAACCGGGCCACCTTTTATGACCACTACACCGACAAGTACGCACTGCTGGATGCGTTGATCGGAACCAGTTTTCACGAATTGCTTCATGAGCGTCACCTGCGCTACGAGACTGGATGTCCCGCGGCACTGAGCGCCATTATTCACGCCACCTGCGATTTCCTGACCCAGGCTCACTCCGGGGGGGCTTGCGATCGCCAGACCGCCTTTGCACCCCTGATGGACGCGGCCATCGTGGCGGCCATCCGGCGCCTGCTGATGGAGGGCCTCGAACGAGCGCAAAGCCCATCGGCCATGTCTTCGGAAATGGTTGCGTCAGCGGCCAGTTGGGCGATCGCAGGCGGCGTGAAACAGTGGCTTTCTATGCCTGACCGGCCGCCGGCCGAGACGTTTGTGCCCCAGCTCCTGCAGCTTGTTCTTCCCATCCTCGATGCGGCCGCTACAGAAGATTCACTAACTGCGGCTGCAGCGAATCTGCACCAATTGTCACCAGCGCCAGTGAAATAGGCAGTGAGAAGCGGCGCGGCCCGGCGCTGCCGGGATTCAAGTAGAGAACGCCGTGGCGCCATTCGATAAGCGGCCGGTGCGAGTGGCCACTGACGACCGCTGCCCAACCCGCGGCTTTGGGATCCAGATCGAGCGCGTGGCGGTCGTGCAGCATATAAAAAGTGTGGCCATGCAGAGTGACCACCTCTGTTGCGGGCAGGTAAGAGCAAGGCCCATGCACATCGATATTGCCGCTGATAGCGGTGACCGGGGCAAGTTCGCGCAGCTTTTCCAGGATCAGCGGGTCGCCCACATCACCGGCGTGGAGAATGTGCTCGACGCCGCGCAGAGCCGCGATAGCCTCCGGGCGGAGCAGGCCGTGAGTATCGGAAATAACCCCGATCATACGCATTTTGCTAATACAGTGGTCCGGTTGGGATCAGCTATGTGCGGCCGTTCTTGGCGGAACGGCCGCGTCAAGTTCAGTTTCCTCGTCTACACAATTAGCAAAAATGCTATAGCCCGATCAAGAGCCGTGTACGCGGGTCGAGGTAGTCGCGCAGCGCGTCGCCGATGAAGTTGAACGACAGCACGCAGAGCATAACCGCAATCGCCGGGAAGACGACCATATGCGGCGAATCAAAGAGGTGCGAGCGGGCGTCGTTGAGCATTCCGCCCCAGCTGGCCGCCGGCGGCGGCAGCCCCAGGCCCAGAAAACTGAGCGTGGCTTCGGCCAAAACCGCTCCCGCCATGCCGATCGCCGCCTGCACGATGATGGGTTGAAGGATGTTGGGCAGGATGTGGCGGGTAAAAATGCGCAGGTCGGAGGCTCCGAGAGCCCGCGCGGCCTCGACAAACTCCCGCTCTTTGACCGCGAGTACCTGGGCCCGCACCAGGCGCGCGTAGCCGACCCACCCGCCAATGGCCAGGGCGAGGACCAGGTTAAGCAGGCCGGGGCCCAGAAACGCCACGAAGGCGATGGCCAGAAGAATGCCGGGGAAGGAAAGAAACGCGTTCATGACAAAGACGTTGAGCAGCGTATCCACGCGGCCGCCGTAAAAGCCGGCGAGGCCGCCGAGAACCAGCCCCACGGAAAGGGAAAGGCCGACGACGCTGACGGCAACCATCAGCGAAAGGCGTGCACCAGAGAGAATGCGGGAGAAGATGTCGCGCCCGAGTTCGTCGGTGCCAAACCAGTGGGCATGCGAAGGCGGGGTCAGGCGGTGATAAAGGTCGATGGCGGCAGGATCGTAGGGCGTTATGGCAGGCGCCAGCACGGCAATGGCGACGAAGAGCACCAGGAGGAAGATGCCAATAACTCCCAGCGGTTGGTGGCGGAGGGTGCGCGCGAAGGCCATCGTTGGTCATGATCGCATATCGGGCCGATGACCATGGTGCAATCATGGTGCGTACTATTCCGCCAGGGGCGGGTTGATACGATGGGGGAGAACGCAATGCGCAAACCACACTGGCTTTCGGCGATGGTACTGGCGGGAACAATGGCCGCGGTACCTGTCCTGGGGCACCAAGCGAGGGCCCAGCAAGCGGCCGAGCAGCAGTTGATGGAGTTGACCAATGCGGATCGGGCGCAGCAAGGATTGCCTCCTCTGAAGTGGGACCCGGCGCTGGCCCAGGCGGCATCCCAACACGCGCAACTCATGTCGCAGCAGCCCGCGCTCTCTCACCAATATCCCGGCGAGCCGGACCTGGACGCGCGGTGTGGCGCGGCAGGCGCCCATTTTCGCGCGATTGCAGAGAACGTCGCTTTGGCGCCCAGCCCCCAGGCGCTGCAGCAGGAGTGGATGCACTCGCCTCTTCATCGCGCCAATATCCTCGATCCGCGCATGGACACCATGGGTGTGGGCCTGGTGAAGCGGGGAGGGAACTACTACGCCGTGGTGGACTTTGCCTCCACAGTTGCGGATCTTGGACCCCAGCAGGTTGAGCAGAAGATCGGGCAATTGCTGCGGCAGCGAGGGCTGCAGCCGGCGGGGCTGACCCAGCAAGCTCGCCAGACCTGCGAGATGGAAAGCGGGTCGGCCGGCGGTACGAAGCCCTGGTTCATCATGCGTTGGGAGGGAACCGATCTAGGCCGTTTGCCGGACGTGTTGGAGCAGAAAATTTCCACCGGCAAGTACCACAAGGCCGCTGTGGGCGCCTGCGGCAACGCAGGGCAGGGCTTCACCACCTACAAGATAGCGGTGATGCTCTACCAGTGATTGAAGCCAGCGAAACCGAGTTGGTTGCCGTTGTGCTGGTTCTGTCCATCCACCTCTACCCATGCCCAGGTGGGCCGCCGCCCCTCAAATTTTTCATCCCGACCGCAGGGTAGCGGAGCGGAGGGACCTGCAGTTTGCGTTGATGGAGAAACGGAAGCCGGCGGCGATTCTCCGAAGGAGGATTTGCTGTGCCCGAAAGTGGAACTGCAGATCCCTTCCGCTCCGCTACCCCGGATTTCCTGTGGAACTTGGTGGCGTTGGCGAACCTCATGCGCCCTTCTTTACGGAAGGGCGCACACGGGGCCTTGTCTGGTGCTAAGTAGCAGGAAATCCGGGTACGCTTCGGTCGGGATGACAAATTTGAGGGGTGGCGGCAACACTGTTCCGCGGCTCGTGTGGATGCGAAGGCGAAAGCGTTTTAATCTCGCCCAATGAGTGTTTTTTTTGAGCGCTAAGCAAAGCAACTCCTCACAGAACTGAACCTTTGAAGGAGAAGCGATGACTGAGGTTGCCATCATTGGAGCGGGTTTAGCGGGTCTCAGTTGTGCTTTGTCGCTGGAAGCAGCAGGTCTTTCCGTAACCCTGCTGGAAGCAAGTGACGCGGCGGGTGGCCGGGTACGCACCGACCTGGTGGAAGGTTTTCGCCTCGATCGCGGATTCCAGGTAATGCTGACCGCCTATCCGGAAGCGAAGCGCTTGCTGGATTACGACGCCCTGAAGTTAAAAAAAATCGAGCCGGGAGCGTTGGTGTGGCACGGGGGAAAGTTCCATCGCTTCGCAGATCCTTTCCGCAACCCCATGTGCGGGGCCAGGTTCCTCTTTGACTCCATTGTGCCCTTGGGAGACAAGCTGCAAGTGGCGAAGCTGCGCGCGCGAGTGCAGCGGGGCACGTGCGAAGAGATCTTTGCCCGTACGGAGAAAACCACGCGCGACTATCTGCAGGCGTTTCCATTCAGCCCCAACACCATCGAGCGGTTCTTTGAACCTTTCTTTGCCGGTGTCTTTCTGGAGCGCGAGCTGGTCACCTCCAGCCGCTTCTTCGAATTTCTATTTCGCATGTTTTCCGCCGGGGACACGGCCGTTCCGGCGGCGGGTATGCAACAGATACCGTTGCAGTTGGCGGCGAAGCTGCGGGCGGGCACGCTGCGGACCGCGGCCCGGGTGAGGACGGTGACGCGCAGAACGCAGTCGTTTCAATTGGAAATTGAGGGCAACGATAAGCAAGAGGCGCGGGCCGTGGTGCTCGCCGTCGCGGGCAACGACGGCAACCGGCTGCTAGCGGGAGTAGGCGGCTGGAGCGTCCCCGAAGTACGGGCCTGGAACAAGACCACGGCATTTTGTTATGCCGCGCAGCAGGCTCCTGTGGATGAGCCCATTCTCTTGCTGAATGGGGAGGGGCGCACAGCAGGACCGGTGAACCATGTCGTGGTGATGAGTCTAGTTTCGCCACAGTATGCGCCCCCCGGCGCGCATCTGGTGATTGCCAATGTAGTGGGCGAGGCGCCGGCAGAGGACGCGTCGCTGCTGCGCCTGGATCGGGCCGTCCGGTTGCATATGGCGAAGTGGTTCGGCCCAGTGGTCGATTCATGGAAGATGCTGGGGGCCTACACGCTGGCTCGCGCGCTGCCGCAGCAGCGTCACGCCGAGTGGGGGCAATCTCCGGTGAGGCTGGTCGGCTCGGGAGGCGTCTATATGTGTGGTGACTACCGTGAAACGGCCTCGATCCAGGGCGCGCTGGCCTCCGGAAGGCGTGCTGCGGAGGCAGTAATCAAAGATTTGCGAGGGAATCGATAGGCAGCGAGCCCCGCTTTGACGGGAGGCATTGAGTTTGCGGTAAAATCAACTACAGTCACGAAGTTGCCCGCCTGGTCACTCCTCAGTAGCTCAATGGCAGAGCATTCGGCTGTTAACCGAAGGGTTGTAGGTTCGAGTCCTACCTGAGGAGCCAAATAATCAACAACTTAGATTTTTCCCCCTTCGTTTCCTCCGTCGATACCGGGGACCCCATCGGAGAATGAGCTTCCGGGCGGCTGATTGCTTCGACGGCTCCGCGCAGCTCATCTGTGTTGAAATGACCATACCGGGCAGCCATCTTGACCATGGTACTGGGCGACCATCCCACGGTCTTGGCAATCTTCCGAAGTGGCACTCCGCCGTCGATCATCCGGCTGATTGCTGTGTGTCTCAGGTCACGGGTGCGCACCGCCAGCGGTTCGGCTTCGTCTTCCTCTGGCTTGCCTGAAAGCGTTCTGCCAGCCAGTTTGCGGGCGGCCTTCCAGGCTGTTTTCCAGCTCCCCATCGGCTTCGCTGGATTCACTTCGTAGGCGCGTTCGACCAAAGCGCAAACGAAAAGGCCGCAGGTTTTTTTTGTACGCTCCATGCGGCCGCGGTGGTTGGGTAGGTCAGGCGACTTGCGGCGCGTGTGGCGTGGCCAGCCTGTTCGCCGATCTCTGAATATTTCTAAATTACGTTCGCGATGGCTTGGGAACCGCTAGGGCTTTAGTCCCGCTCTAATAGATGAACGCACTGCGAGCGCCGCTCACAACCGGAAAAGCAGCTTTATCTCGCACTCCTCTCCTTTGGCGCTGCGTTCGATGCGATCCGCATGCACTCCGGAGAGATACCCTGTAAGACCACTGATAAAGCTCTGCTCCTCGACCATTTCCCTCCGCGGCCGCGCGTCCGGCAGCATGGGCAGATTGCCCTTGTAACGTAACGTCACCACAATGTCAAAAGTGTCGCTCCCCATTTGCAGTTCGACCGGCCCATTGGCATTCGCGGTGATATCCTCAATCGCCGTGTCGACCACCGAGCGCGCCCGCGCGGCGTCCTCGCCTGGAATCTTCCATTCCTTGGCCTGCCTCTCAAAGAAAACGTCGAAAGACGTCGCCGTTGCGGGTGTGGAAGCTGTCCCCAGGAACAACTGGCTGTAACGCCACGTGCCGAGCAGGAAAAGGGCATTGAGCGGTACGGCAACCACCACCGACATGGAAATGATCGAACTGGTGAACTGCTGCGTCCAGCCCGGAAGCGAATGGTAGAACTCCGGATAAACCGCCACGGTCATCGCCGCCAAAATCGAAAATCCGATAACGACCGTCGCCCTGAGTGTGATCGGGCGGCTGGCGATAATCTGTATGCCCGCTACCAGCATGAGAGCGCCATTAAAGAACAGCGCCGCCGCCATCACCGGGCGGGGCATGTTCACGATGAGCCCGGCAAATTTCGGCAGGCAGGACAAGAGAATGAGCCACAATGCAATCGACCACGCGATCACGCGGCTGGTAGCACCCGTGGTCTTTTCAATGCTTACCAGGCTCGGGCTTGCGCTCATGCCCGAGACTCCCAATAACCCGCCAACAAGGCAGCCAAGGCCATCGGCCCGGACACCAGCTTCGATGTTTTGCATGTCCGGCCGGCGCCAGGCCGCGTTGTTCATCTGCTGACAGGTCGTCAGCACTCCAATCACGCGCAGCCCCGAGGCAAGACCCGCGATGGCAAATGGGGCAGCAAGGGAGGGCGCAAACGAATAGGATAAAAAGCTGACGTCAGGCACTCGGAAAAAATGCGCTGACGCAAAATCGGTGAGGAAGCTCGACGGAAACACGTGGAACGCCGCCGCCGCGAAGTATCCCACCAGAATCCCAATCAGCGAGCAGAATAGCTTGGGCCATCCCCTGGCCCAGATGGCGAGGCCCGTCATCGACGCGAGCGTGCAGCCAGCCGTCGCGAAAGAGTTCGTGATCAGACCCGGGTGCGCCGCATTATGTGTCAACAGCACACCGGCGCCGATCTTTCCCAGTTCCAGCCCCACGGCAATGATGACCACACCAGAAACGACAGCTGGAAATAGCTTGCGCGTCCGGTTGATGAGAAACGAAACCCCCACCTCACACGCGCCGGCGAATGTGACCATCCCACAGACCGCCGGGAACCCAAACGATGCAGCCGCAGCAATGCTCGAAGGAAGATAAATAGCCGAGACGACCGGCGGACAAAGATACCCGGAACCGATCTGTGCGACCCGTAAACTTTGCAGAATTGTCATGACTGCGACCGCGATCATGGCGAGGCCAAGGGCGCTTTGGGCTACGTCATGCGGCAATTTTGCAGCTTCCACCACCAGCACCACCATCACCAGGTAAGGGCAAATGACGGCTACGTGCTGCAACCCAAGCACCAGCAACTGCAGCCAGGGCGGTCTCTCGTCGAGTGCGTAAGTCAGCTCGGCCGGCCGTTCTGTTTTTGCGATTTCGTTCCGCCGCGCTGCTGCTTTCATGACACAGCACCTTGAGTCTACGGGGCACTTATACGTCCGATATGGCTTTGGCGTTCTCACTGCTTGGCGCCCTATCGGCCCACGAAATTATCCACCACGTGGTCGAGCAAAGCAATCTGAAAGGAGTCGTCCAACAGGCTGCGGAAAAACAGGCTTGTGGGTCGGTTGACATACGCGCCGATTGCCCGATCTCAGTTAAGTCGGGCACAAGATCGCTCGCCTCAATGGGGTCTTGGGCGGTGTTGGCTTTCGGTCTCATTCTCGGCTTCAAACATGCGACCGAGGCAGACCATGTTGTAGCGGTTTCGAGCATAGTCAGCGAGCACCGCAAGATCCTGAAGGTTGCACTGATTGGCGGCCTTTGGGGACTCGGTCACACGTTGACGCTGGCGGCAGTCGGCCTGGTGGTCTTGATGCTTGGCGTTGCTATTCCCGAACGCATTTCTCAGTATCTTGAGTTCGGAGTGGGCTTGATGATTATTGGTCTAAGCGGGACAGCCCTCCGTCGCATTCTTCGCCGCCCCACCGATTTGCACGTTCACACACACACGCACGGTACAGACAGACACTCACATGTTCACTTTGGCCACAACCACACTGAGCACGACCAGCTTTCAGAGAACCACTCGCATCGCGTCAACCAAATTGGGCTGAAGCCCCTGTTAGTCGGCGCCATGCACGGGTTAGCCGGATCAGCGGCACTTACTTTGCTGGTGCTCACGCAGGTCAAGTCCCTGGTATTAGGCATCAGCTATCTCCTGATTTTTGGATTCGGCTCCGTGTTAGGCATGATGGTGGTCTCCACGCTCATTGGAGTGCCTTTCGCCCTCAGCTCCCGGCGGCTGACCAAGGTCACGTTTGCATTGCAAACAGTAGCGGGTTTTGCCGATCTCTGTTTTGGATTTTGGTACGCTTCTTCGGTTGGCGCAACCGCCTTTCGTTAAAAGGCGGCGGGACTAGCGGTTTGGCGTCACTGCCGTGACGCCAATTATGACCGTACGGGGAAGGTTATAGGCAATTTTCTGAAACCAAGCTAATCCAGATCTATGAGTAGCACGTAATACAGAAAAATAACACCGTTGATTATCGGGTCCCGCCCCCTACAGGGGACTTTGTTGGTTTATCCGTAACACGATTTTTATAAAGGTCTTATCAGCCTCATGTCGCTATTCTCAATTCGTTGGCTTGGAAGGCGGATCTTTCTTGTGATCGTCTGCTGTTTCCTTGCGACCTTACCTTTGCCCGCGGCTACCGGCGGCAGCATTTCCGGGATGGTTCTAGACCCAAGCGGGGCAGTGGATTTCAAGAGCTGCCCTCCGGGTGGTCAACACAGCGTCAGCGGGCAACTGACCGGTGCGCGCACACTATGAAGGTCGGCGGACAGTTCCATATCGACCAGGTGATGAGCACCCGAACGCCACCTTCAACGGGACCTTCAATATCGATGGGACGGAGACCGGCGACCCGCATGCCGATTTTCTGATCGGCGTCACGAGCAACTTCACGCAGTCCTCCGGTCAGCCGTTCTATCTGCGCAATCGCTATCTGGCGCCCAAACTTGCTACGCATTTTCGATAGTTAGATCTGCGCCATGCCGCCATCAACGCAGATTTCGCTGCCGTTCACGAAGGTGGAGTCGTTGGAGGCGAGAAATAGAGCCGTCGTTGCAATCTCCTCCGGGTGTCCCAGTTCTTTGCGAGGAATTCCTGACAGGAAGTACGCCTTCGCCTCTGCAGGAAGATTCGTGAGAGCGTTGGTAGCGATCGGCCCCGGACTGAGCACGTTCACGCGAATCCTGCGCTCTGCGAGTTCCACCACCCACGATCGCGCGAACGACCGCAGCGCCGCCTTGCTTCCCGCATAGACACTCATCCCTGGCATACCCTTGAGGTGAGCGATCGATCCGTTCATAATGATCGATCCGCCGTCTCTCATCAGGGGCAGCGCTTTCTGCACGGTAAAGAGTGTGCCGCGGGTGTTCAGGGAAAAGAGGTTGTCGAACTGCTCTTCTGTGATCTCCCCCAGGGGCGCGCGACCGCCATGACCAGCGCTGGCAAACACTACATCGACATAGCCTTTCTCCCGCTTGACCGTCTCATAGAGCCGGTCAAGATCAGCCAGCTTCGCCGAATCAGCCTGCACTCCAGTCACATTCCGTCCAATCGCTTTGACCGCATCATCCAGATTCTCTTGCCTCCGGCCCGTGATAAACACGTACGCTCCCTCTTCGACAAACAGCTTTGCCGACGCCAGCGCCATTCCGGAAGTTGCTCCGGTGATCACCGCCACTTTACCGTCCAACTTGCCCATGACTAGTCTCCTTCTTGTCGGAACTGCTGAAAACAGAATCGCTCATCATAATGAGCGGTCGGCGCGAGTGACTGTCGTGTAGGCGGCGCGTCGCAGCAATCAGACGGCGCAGGTTCGCGAAAGGTTACAAGATATTGCTTCGATAGTGAGCCGGTCGGAGCTTCATTAAAGTTCCCTTTGATCTATCGAGGATCCGGATTCCTGTAGGCTGCGCTGGACAGGACCGCATGAACTTCGCCAACGGCAACAATTGCCACGGGAAATCCGGGAGGATCCACCACGCCCTGGTTAGAGTGGCCTTCCATCTTCTCGCTCCACGTTTAAGCACCGATTCAACCAGGGGTTGATCGAAGCAGGGGATTGCATCGATCGCGCCTTACGCCTTCAACCGGGAAAGGGCGTCCAGATCCTCGTGCGGACCTATGCATTGACACGCGGGCTGTGGCAGACGGCGCAGCTTGCCGAAGGCATGGAGACGCCTAACATCGGTATTCCACAAAAATTGACCGCCTCTACGTTTCTGGATGAACTCTCTGAGGCGCTCCGGGAGGATTGGCACGGCGCTTTGTCGTAAAGCCCTTTGCCCCTCCTCATAAACGCCCTTCTCGTTGCCAACCGTTACTGACCCACGCAGGCCCGGACATAACTTCGCACCATCAACACCAGCTCGCGCTGCATCGCCTCGAACTGCGCCTCCGGCATGTCAGACTCCAGCAGCTGCCGCTTCACGCCCGCGATGGTGCTCTGCAGTACCGTCGCCATCAATTGCAAGTCCGTTGTCAGCACCTCGGGCGCGCTCCGCAGCAGCCCAACAATCACATTATTCGCTCGCGCCACTGCACTGGCCGCAATCTTCGCACCCTCCACATCGGAACTCACTGCATACAGCGCGCGGCTCTTCTTCAGATCACGCATCTTCACCGTCAGGAACGCCACCGCCAGGGCCTCGGCCATCTGCTCCACCGGCTGTCCCTTCTGCGCTACGCAAACCTTATCCACCTCTGCGAGGATCTCCTCAACATGGAGCCTCATAGCAGCCCGCAGCAAAGCGCCCTTGTTCGGGAAGTACTGGTAGAGCGTTCCCACGGACACCCCGGCCCGTGCTGCCACACGCGTTGTTGTCAGCTTCTCCTTGCCGACCCTCAGCAAAACCTGAACAGTCGCCTTCAGGATCGCGTCTACACTCGCGGTGGAACGTGCCTGGACTGGCGATTTTCTTGGCTCTGAGAGGCTTACTGTCTGTTGCGCCAAATGCGAACTCCTAACCTGAAGCTTTCTTCATCCAATGATTGTAAGCATAGGAGTTCTACACATCCATTGACAACCATCGAGGAGAAACCAATGACGAATCGATCTGATCGTGGCGGCACATTTACCCTACCCGACACTTCAATGACCGTAAGCCGAATGGGCTACGGCGCCATGCAACTCGCGGGAAGGGATGGGGACAAGCTGGTCTGGGGGCCACCGCGCGACGTTCCCGGTGCAATCGCTGTTCTGCGTGAGGCCGTTGCCGCAGGCGTGAACCACATCGATACGAGCGACTTTTACGGCCCGCATGTAACCAATCAACTCATCAAACAGGCACTCCATCCTTATCCGGATGATCTCGTGATCGTGACCAAGGTGGGCGCTCGCCGCGGCAGCGACGGCTCATGGCCGCACGCACGCTCGCGCCAGGAGATTATCGACGCGGTGCATGACAATCTGCGCAATCTCGGCCTCGATGTGCTCGATGTGGTCAATCTTCGCCTCGGCGGTTTTAGCGGACCGGAAGACGAGCCCTTCGAAGAGCCGCTGACCGCCCTTGCTGAATTGAAGCAGCAGGGCTTGATTCGAGATATCGGCCTCAGCACCGTTTCAGCGCAGCAGCTGGCCGAGGCGCAGGCCATCACGGAGATTATCTGCATCCAGAACTTCTATAACCTAGGCCAGCGCACCGACGACGCGTTCATCGATGCTCTCGCCGCGCAGGGCATCGCGTACGTGCCCTACTTTCCTCTCGGCGGGTTTTCGCCGCTGCAGTCATCCAAGCTCAATGACGTTGCCGCGTCGCTCAATGCCACTCCCATGCAGGTAGCGCTGGCGTGGCTACTCCACCGGTCCCCCAACATGCTGCTGATCCCCGGTACTTCGTCGGTCCAGCATCTGCGCGAGAATCTCGTGGCTGCAACGCTGGAGCTGCCCGAGGAAGCTCTTGCTACTCTCGAAAGCATTGGCGGCGCAGCCACATAGCCCGAGCAGCGTTCGGGAGATTATTAGTGAGAGCCTCATAGAATGCGCATCTCCTTTGGGAGCGTGCCGCTTCGCGATTCAGGGGCGTCTTCGCACGATCAATCGATGGCGAAGACGACCCTTGGCCTGCCCGCAGCTTGCTCCCAGGCGCTTTCCACTTCGACGAGAGGTACCGTCTGCGTGGCAATCTGCACGGTTGCCGTTTGGACCGCTTCGAAGACGCTTCGTACGGGAAATTGTGGGTAGTCCCTACATTTTAGTTGTGCAAACGTCCTTCTGTAAGTTGCTGAAATCAGGCAATCTATGGCAATCACGAGCACTCCTGAGCAAACCAAATTTCTAGCTGTTAACCGAAGGGTTGTAGGTTCGAGTCCTACCTGAGGAGCCAAATAAATCAATCGCTTAGAGGCAACTCTTCTTCCCCGTTTGGTCCAACTCCCCTCTTCGATCTCTACCGTCTTGAGTTCAGTCCAGTCGCGTCTTATCAGCTTGATTGATGCTTGCTGCAAGAGCGGCTCCGACCATGGGTATGGGCCGAACGCTTTGTTCTTTGCGTGGGACGGGTGTAGCTTCGGTACGTCTGCGCCGTAGTAATGATTGCAGGAGCAGCGGCGAAATCTGTCGAATCAAACATCGATTGCCCATTCGCGGCCAACGTAATAGCCGATAGATCAGCCACTATTCCCAACAAAAGCACGGCCGGTCGGAGGATCCACCACGCCCTGGTTAGAGTGGCCTCCTTCCATCTTCTCGCTCCAAATTCAGGCGGCTGGGCCTTCGAAGCCTGTTGCCATGAACACTCCGAAGGGAAGAGAAAGCTGGTACTCACAGATGGCCATGAGCATGCTCCGGTCATATCGCTGATTCACCAGCTCATTAAATTCCCGGTATTTGTCGACGGTATTTCGTTCTATGCAAAGCTCGATGAAGTCCCAGGCGACCTGGAAGTTTGATTCGCGCTCTTGCACCTTCATGGCAGCCATCGTGGCCTCTACAAACTTCATCGGCGAAAGGCATGACTGGCCCAACGAGGACAGATACAACTTTAGGTGCGATACGGGTCGTGTGACCTTCTTCAGCTCTCACGGGCCACCCCCCGGCATAGCCCATCACCTCTACCGAAACCGGCTGGCAACCGTTACCAAAATGTTCGCGATGGGAGGACTGGACCTGCGCTCGGAACATGCCGATAGGCAGTAGGAGGGTACGGACCTGCGCCGAAGCGGCTATCTTGTCCTGATTTCAATCGCGCTCAGCCTGCTCTTGGGCCCCGCTCATTCCGCGGGCCGGCAACATCGAGCCGAGCGGCAGCCATTACCTAGCCTCACGACCGCGCATGATGCCCACAGTCTAACGATCGAGCAGGCGGCCCAGAGCTATCCCGTGCATCTACACGCGGTCGTCACCTACTACGATCCTTACAACGATCCGCTACATCCGGCATGTTTTGCCTCCGATTCCTCTGGCGGCATCTATGTCGACCTTCGGGCATTGCCTACGGTTCCTTTCAAGGAAGGAGACTTAGTTGAAATAACGGGCATAAGCGCCACGGGAGGCTATGCTCCGATCGTGCTTGCCACTGAGGCGCATGTGATTGGGAAGTCCGGCTACCCTTCCACTGCACGGAGAGCAACCATGACCGAAATACTGACTGGCACGCTGGACGCCCAGTGGGTGGAGGTCGAGGGTATAGTACAGGCGACCAGCGAGTTTCACAGAAACATAAAGTTGGATCTGGCTTTGAGCGACGGCGAAATCGTCGCCACCACCGCTAATCATGTGGGAGCCGACTACGACAGTCTGGTCGACGCTAAAGTGAGGGTTCGCGGCAACACAGCCCCACGGTTCAATCGACAGGGCCAGATGACCGGCGTGAAATTGGTCTTTCCAGATCGCGCTCAGGTGACAGTTGAGGAACCTGGGCCCGCCCATCCATTTGAGTTACCAGTCTCGCCGATCAGCGGTCTGCTGCGTTTCAGCCCCAACCCCTCTTCGCGACACCGGGTCCATATTCGCGGGACTGTCACCCTGGCATGGCCAGGCAGATTGCTCTGCATTCAGGAAGGTCTCCATAGCCTTTGTGCCCAGACAGACCAAAACACCCCTTTGAACCCCGGAGAGCTGGCCGATGTGATCGGCTTCCCCACCATTGGAGCATTTACCCCTACCTTAACCCACGCCACCTACGAAACAGGGGGATCCCAGCAGCCGGTTCCTGCCACAAGCGTCACCGCCGAGCAGGCGCTGAGCGGCGACCACGACGCCGAGTTGGTTGAACTGGAAGGCCAGGTTATTGGAGAGGATGAGATTGCAAGCGACCCGAACATTATTCTGTCCTCAGGAAATCATGTATTCTCCGCCGTCCTGCCCACGCGGTCGGGAATGAAGGAGCTGTCCGCCTGGAAAAAGGGAACCGAATTAAAAATAGTCGGAATCTGCTCCGTGAAGGACGGCGCTGACCGCTCCGCTACACCCCGGGGCGGCTTTTCAATCCCTGAGTCGTTTCGAATCCTGCTGCGCTCTCCGCAGGATGTGGTCGTCATCAAGAGTCCTTCCTGGTGGACTCCGGAGCATGCCATCGTCACGCTGGGCGTCGCCGCTATGCTCACGCTGGTGGTCATTGCCTGGGTGTTTGTGCTGCGGAACCAGGTCCATGAGCAAACCCTTACCATCCGGCAGCAACTTCAGGAGGGAGCCAAACTCCGGATCGCAGCAGAAAGTAGCAACCGTGCCAAGAGCGAGTTCCTGGCCAACATGAGTCACGAAATTCGCACGCCGATGAACGGCGTCATAGGGATGACCGAACTCGTGCTGGACACCGATCTCACGGTCGAACAGCGAGAAGACCTGGGGGTAGTCAAATCGTCCGCCGATGCGTTGCTGACCATCATCAACGACATCCTGGATTTCTCAAAGATAGAGGCCGGTAAACTCGACCTTGACCAGAGTGACTTCAAACTGCATGACACCATCGCCGAGACGATGAAAGCGATGGCGCTGAAAGCGCTCGACAGAGGCCTGGAACTAAAGTTAGACATCAGTGCGGATGTCCCCAACGGGTTGAAGGGCGACTCCGGACGCCTGCGGCAGATATTGGTCAATCTGCTCGGCAACGCCATCAAGTTTACCCATCACGGCGAGGTCGTTCTTCGCGTGACGAGAGATCCCGTGACAGCACACGACGATGTGGCGCTGCACTTCTCCGTCTCCGACACGGGCGTCGGCATCCCCGAGGGACGTCTTGGAAACATATTCGAGCCCTTCACTCAGGCAGACAGTTCCACGACGCGGACCTATGGCGGTACTGGGCTTGGCCTGTCTATCACATCGAGGCTTGTCGAGTTGATGGGAGGGCGTCTCTGGGTCGAGAGCGAGGTTGGCCGGGGAAGTACTTTCCATTTCACCGCACATTTTTGCGCGGCGAATGCAGCGAGCGTATGAGTGCTGCTCCAGGCACTCCCGAAGGCGACGAACTGGATGTGCTAGCCACACTAGTAAACGCTTATGAGGCAAAGCACCATGCGATTGACGCTTCTGATCCCGTCACAGCCATTCAGAATGATCTCTTGAATGGCGCCGGGCAACGCGATCCGCCCGGAGAGTTGGGACCGGCATAAGAACGATCTAAGCTGTGGGGTCAACCGTGAAGAGCACGCGGGAGCTTGATGATAAATGGGAGTAGCGAATCGGGCACAGCGGCGGGGGCGCTCTACGCAGGCGCCCCCACTACTGCCATCCTTCAAACCACCGAAGCAGCGCCTCGCATGAAATGGAAGATGATTGAAATTACGGCCAATATTAGGAGAATGTGGATAAAGAACGCGGTGACGTGGAACACGAAGAATCCTCCCAGCCACAGCAGCAGCAAAACCAATCCAAGAACTAGAAACATAGTTCGCCTCTTTCTACCTAATCGATATCTGACACGCTTCGGGTCTGAAATCCGCTCGACCACCTGCAGGCCAACGGGGAAGTGACCACAGCATCGGGTGTCCTGCGGTTGGGGAATAAGTCTTTATCGCCGCCGGCAGGCTCTTACTTCGAAAAGTTAGGTGCACAAACGTGACCAAATGTTGTCTTCGGCTGCAATTAAGCGCCTGCGATGCACATTGTCTTAAGCGAGGTTAGATCATGAAGTTAGTCAAGGGCGTGATCTTGATGGTCGAGGAACAAGCTGGAAGCTTGGTCTATTACTGCGGTTCCTTCGCAAGTTACGCAGCAGGCGCCCGGTAGCCGGCGACTTTTCCTTCAGCGCCGCGGTAGGGAAAAATCAGGCCGAATACACTACCGCCGCGCGTGGAAGCACTTTTACTGCGGACGTGAATGCAGCCCCGGTGCTTGTTTACGATATTGGAGGTTACCCATAGACCGAGGCCCGACCCGCGCGCGCCTTTGGTCGTATAAAACGCTTGGTAGATATGCTTTCGGGTTTCAATGCTCATGCCTTCGCCGGTGTCTGCAATGGTTACCCGAACGCATCGCTCGCCTGTCCGCCAATCGGTGCCCGGCCTCACTCTAATTTTGAGTTGGCCACCCGCGTTCATCGAGTCAATCGCATTGCTGATCAAGTTGACAAAGACCTGGCGAATTTCGCCTGGGAAACACATAAGCTTCGGGGCGTCGCCCGTCGCTAAACCGACGTGAACACTTGCCTCCTTCAGCCTTCCTTTGAACAGCGCCAGGACTGCAGACAACAGGTCTGCCACGTTCGTAGAGGTTGCAGTGGAAGACTGCCGATGAAACTGGAGGCCCTGTGAGGTGATCTGTGATGCGCGGCCAAGCTCCTCTTCGGCTAGCTTCAGGTAGCCGGCCACCTCAATAGGGTTCGCTGCTTGGCGCGCAAGGAAAATCAGATTGCCCACAGCCTCCAGGGGATTGTTGATTTCGTGGAGAATCGAAGAGGTGAGTCGGCCGACGGCCGCCATCTGTTCTTGCCGTTCGAGAACTCCCTCGGCCCGCTTGCGGTCGCTGATGTCTTCACAGATGGAAATCAGGCGCTCCGGTTGCGATTGTTCATCGCCCACCAGCGAAACCGAGTTGCGAACCCATACGACGCTGCCATCAGTGCGCATGTACCGCTTCTCAATGACATAGCCGGGAATTTCCCTTGCAAGCAATTGTTTCAGCAATTCGTCATGCCGCGACTGATCCTCCGGGTGAGTCCACCGGAACAGGTTTGCGTTCTGCATCTCCGCCGGGCTGCGATCGATAATCTTGGCGAATGCTTTATTCACGTCCACAACATTCCCCGTCACATCGGTAATTACATATCCGGTGGCGGCGTGCTCGAAAATGTCGCTAATTCTTGGATGTTCTGCCATCGGTTTCGAGGGGGGGCGAATCCCGAATTTCCTGTGGGGATTGTTGGCGTCGGCGAAGTTCCTGCGGTCCCGGATCGCACACGCGGCCGTGTCCATCGCGGTTTACAGGAAATCCGGGTCATCCCGGCTCATTGTTCAGCTCACCTAAAAAGAGCTGATTTTAATGTAGATGCGCGGGGCGGTCATTCAGCCGCCTGAGTGGGGCAAAACTGGCTACACGGAAGGATCCGGATCGTCGACCACAGCTTTTTTTGTGAATCAGTACATCGACTGACCAGGATATAAAGGCAATGCGCGAGGCTGGAACGCTCTCCATACCGGGAGTTCACGCCGGGCCGAAGTCGAAACATCTTGCACGTTCGATTAACCTCGCTAGGTCATTTGGAACAACGAAAGCTCTTCGCTTCCCGGTCGCCAAACGGCAAACAGATAGAATTGAAACACACCCTGGTCGGTGATCTCGATCCGCTCAATGACAACGCCTTCATCGAAGCCATACTGCGACAGGAACTGATCTGTATCACTTGCGCTCGGCCGGCGGTCAAGTGGCCCTGTCTTGCTGTCTTTCCTGGCAGCTTGCTTGAATTCGGCCATCAATTTGTTTAGTTCATCGGGTATGTCCATACTTCGATCCTCTCAGCCATCAGATGATTGGACGAGACAGACCATTGTAACGTCACTTTGCGCCAGAAGGCATCTTTTGACGGAGCGCTCCAGGCATCCAACTGAACCAACAACAAAGTGCTTTTGCGCCATGTAATTTTGCATCCTACTTCTCAGACATAAACAGGAGGGTGCCACATGAGCCCAAACCAGGAAAACAAACCCAGGAACAGTGTTGATGGAGCTCGCTTCACCGGCATTGATCGCACAGCACCTGCAGGTAGCGAAAACTCCTTGGGCGCGCAGAGCGTTCGCGATGGCCGTCCCGGAACCGACGACGGTGTGGTCGAGGCGATCGACGAAGAGGGCCCTGGTACAACCGCTCAGCCCGTAACCGGCAAAGATGGCAAATAAGAACAAGCGCAGCAGACAAGTACGAGCATCAATCTGAGGAGAGACTGGAATGACCGAAGCGAAGAAATGCGCACACCCCGCCTGTAGTTGTATCGCACCTGACACTCAGAAGTACTGCAGTCAAACTTGCCAAGATACTAAGAACCTGACAGAGCTTGCGTGCCAATGCGACCATCCGGCTTGCCGTGGAGAAGCCCTAAAGGCATAGCGCCTGTTCACTGCGGTGCGTTCGCAAAATCGCACCGCAGTGTCGCCCTCCCAAGCAGTTTCTTAGCGCCCGCCCCCCCACAGCTCTACGCAGATCTCGGTTTCCTGGTTGACGCGCCTGCAGCAGGCTTCGCCTTAACCGCACTCGTCCCAGACTGCTTCCTCGGCGGCTTTCCCGCCGTGGGCTCGACCGCCGGCGGACCCGCCGTCTGCGGTGCATTCAACCGAGTAAGGCTCTTGCGCAATGCATCCATTAGATCCACCACCTTGGCGGGTTTCTTCTCGGGCTCAGCTTCCGCCACAGGCAGATGATGGATCTTGGCTTCCACCAGCTCGCGCAACGCCTCCTCATAATGATCCTTGAAGTTGCTTAGTTCAAAGGGCCTGCTGTAAGCGTCGATCAACTGTTTCGCCAGCCTGAGCTGCGCAGCGTCGGCTTGGTTGCTATCGAGATTGTTCGAGTAATCACGCGGGTCGCGTAGTTCCGTGTCGAAGCGCAATGTGTAGAGCATCATGCCAGGCTGGGTTGTCTTGTGCGGCGGACCGAGGATCATCAGATGCTGTCGCCCGCTGAACACTATTTCCCCAACCCCGACCATGCCGCTTTCGACCAGGCTTTGCCTTATCACGGCAAAGGCCGTTGCTTGAGGACCCGCCTTGGGCATCACAAAATAGGGCTTCTCATAGAGAGCTGGATCAATCTCGATCGCCTTTGAAAACTGTGAGATCTCGATTGTCTTCTTGCCCGCAAGGCGCAGGTTCTTGAGCTCCGCGGGCTCGATGAGCGCGTACTTGCCCTTTTCGTATTCATAGCCCTTAACGATGTCGGCCTTTTCAACGGCGTGCGGGCTCGGCCCTGCTGGAATAGGGCGCGGACTTTCCGCTGCTTTGGCTGGCGGAGCGATGTGCAATGAAGTGGTGTGTTTCGTCGAGTTGTCCTCGGCCTCCTCCGCTCCGTCGACATCAGCCGGTTCTTCCGCGGGCACTGGTCCGGCAGACACATTCTGCCGGTGTATCCGGCCCAAAGTGTTTCTGTCAACCTCGTGGAAGGAGATAGGGCGACTAGTGTTGGTCGCCGGGTAAACCTCGACTGCGAACCCAACCAGCGAGATCTGAATGGTTCCTGACCAAAGGGGTCGTGCCATCGCAACTCCTTTTCACCTCAAGACGAGAGGCTTGATTACCTCATCGCAGCTATGATGCTTCGGATTTGGGCGGAGAGGAAGCACATTTCGCCAAATTCTGTCATCGCTTGTTCGACGATTGGTTGCGTCAGCGCAGATTTGGCGCCTGCCCGCCTGCCGAAGCGTGGCTCCTGGCCGATAAGCAGAACAGTACCCTCTGTTTGAGCTCTCAGCCACATTGCTGAGAGCTCTATTTTCGCCTGCAATACGCGCCGCAGAATCGTCATGATCACCCTGCGTTTGTAGGGTCATAAACATAGGACGCGAAACAACGAATGAGGAATGGCGATCCTGATCAAGGGCCGGGAAACACCCTGGGGAGCCCATTAAAATCAACTAGTTACTGATGCCTGCCTGTCAAATTCATCTTTTGTCTCACCCTGCGGCAGGCTTCAGTTTGTGTTCATACCGCAACATTTCTCGATTCCCGATTTCCAGTCAGTGATTTTGCCATAGAATGGTTACTGGACTGTTGTCGGCATAGCGAAGAAATGTGCGAGGACCCCTGTGGATGCCGGCCTCCCTCGCGCAGCGCGTTGGATCACAAGCACACGATTCGAGTCCTGGGGCACGTTCGGAGCGAACCCGGATTTCCTGTTGAGCTTGTTGGAATCAATGAGCCTCATGCGGCTTTCCGTAGAAAGCATACGCAGACGTATCTAGAGCTGCGTACAGGAAGTTGGGGGACTCGAACGTTTCTCGGCGCTTGCCGGAATGTAGGCTTTTTCGCGCTTTATCTCGTCTGTCATTTGTTGAGTCTCGACTGAGATGGGCCCGGCAGCTACGAATTGCAGCTCCGTAATAAGCGACAGCCCAGGTTGGCCGGTTTGGGCGATTGGTCTACGCGCAGGATTGAGGTAGCCGATTGGCTTCAAATCGATGGTTTTTGGCTGCATCCGTGGCCTTGGCCTTAATTTTCGCCGGCCCCATGGCCAGGTCACAGAGCGCCGACGCCGCGCTGAACTTGCCGGACGCTCCCTTGGCCAGCGTAGCGCAAACATCTCCCCCCACCACTCCGCCCCGAGCACTCCCCCAACGCCTGGCCAGTCTAGCTCTCAGACCCCGGCCGCTCAAAGCGCGGTGACCCAAACCTCGGAGGAAGCAGCGCGCAAAAAGGCGCAACAGCAGCTTAAGGCGCAGGAGAAACAGCGGGTCTTCGGAGTCATGGCGACATTCAACACCACCACGAACAAGGACGCCCTTCCTCTGAGTGCCGGCCAAAAGTACCAGCTCTTCTTCAAGAGCGCGAGCGACCCGTGGCCCTTCCTGCTTGCAGGTTTTGGCGCCGGCATCGATCAGGCCGAAGACAGCTTTCCCGAATACGGGCAGGGTGTGCAAGGGTACGCTAAACGGTTCGGAGCAGCTTATACCGATTACTTCACCGGCAATCTGCTCGGAAACGCCGTGCTGGCAAGCCTGATGAAAGAGGATCCGCGGTATTTTCAAAAAGGCACAGGCAGCTACACCAGCCGTTTTCTCTGGGCCGCCACCAGCACCGTGTGGTGCAGGCGCGATGACGCTACCTGGGGACCGAATTATGCCAACGTCCTGGGCAATCTCATGGGCGCTTCGGTTTCCAACCTCTACTACCCGCAATCCGATCGAACTGTCGGCGGAACCCTAGGGCGTGGATTCACCGTGACGGCCCAGGCAATTGTCGGGTCTGAAGTCATCGAATTCTGGCCTGACATCGTGCGCCATTACAGGCGGAAACAAGCAGAGAAGCTGGCTCGGCAGCCCGGGGTAAAGACCATCTCTCAGCCTGCTCCTCAATCCGCCGCTCCTGCGCCCCCTCAATCCTAAGTAAATTCCGGGATTTCTTTCATCCACTGCGCAGGAAACCGTCCCCTACCCAGGCCTGAGGACAGGAAATCCATTTATCGCGGTGTTACCTTCACCACGTTAGCCCGGCAAGACCGCACCCCCTCGCAGGCCTCGGGACGCAGGTCTTTGCTCAGGCAGATCTCCACTGCCGTAAGCCGGTTGTTGCCGCAGCTCAGCGCGAAACTTCCCGGAGGATAGCCAGGATTCGCCGCCGCAAAGCGTGCCAACAAGTCGTCTGGCGTGACGCCATCGGCGTCCCCACCCAAGCCAATATTCGCCGGAATCTTTACTCCTGCGTACGCCTTATGAATGGCGGCAAAATAATCCTTGGCCCCCAGTCCTGAGCATGTGCCGTGTGTTTGCCACTCGTGCTCTACCAGGGTCGCTGTCGGCAAGATATCTGTGTCGGCCTGCGGGTCGGACGGGCCGGGCGCATCACCGCAATGCTGTGGATAGTCGCCGCTTGTATCCTGCGGCCACAATCCGTGCACCACAAACCCCAGCTTGCGCGCACACTCCGGACTCTCACTGTGCGTCGCGCAGAACTCCGGCGACCACGAAAGATTCAGCAGATAGAAATCGAATTGGCCCGGCGCCGCCTGCTCATCCGGACGTCCGCGGCGCGACCGGCGCCTATGCTCATCGTTACCGGAGTAATGTGAGCTCTCTCGCGGCTGATACTCCGGAGCGTTCGGACGCGCCTCCGTCTCGCTGCGCCGAGTAGCAGGCGGTTGCACAGTGTTGTTGCAACCCATCATCGAAAGCACGAGCAAGCAGCCAATGCTCACCAGTCTGCGCGGAATGTAACCCTTCATTATGTCGATTGCGGCTCCGCGCGAATACTCTGCTGGCCCCGGCGCGGCTGTTACTCCACGCCGGGGTGTTGGTGGTCTTCGCCTGGCTAAGAATGATCGGTCAGTTCGCGCTCACAGGTTGATGACCGTGGTGTTTAACGTATTGAGTGAGCGACTCGAACTTGGTTTCCTTGAGTAGCTCACCGAGAGTGCGCTCGCCATCCCAATCAGGGGCAAAGTGATGGCCGTAATGCTCGCGCAGGTGCTTGATTTTGGTGGTGGGATGCTTGTGGTCGATCTGCCCGCTCTTCTCGCGGGCACGGCCGTCCAGGCCGGGATTTTTCGGGGCGTCGCTCATACCAACTCCTTCCGGACGCATGGATGGCCCGGAGTTTGGGCGGCCTCTCCAGGCTCCAACAACGAGAGCCGTCCGTCTTTGGGATGCGGGCGCGGCGCGTAGCAGCGTCCGGTTAAATTGCAATGCGGGCCATTCTACTCTTCATCATTTACAACCGCTCACCTCTCGTGTAGCATCTGCATTTTTAAGGCCGATCCACAGTTCCACGCTAAAGCGTTTTCACTTTTTGGTGTATACAGAAGAACGAATGCCGGCGCGGCTGTTCCTCATGAACAGACGAACCCTCACCACACTTGCCTGTGCAGAGCTGAAGTGAACATGCTTTAGACTTGTCCCTCTATGCGGATCCCGATGGGTTGGCGAATATGCTTGGTGATGATTGTGGCTGGCGTCTCCGCCTGGGCGCTGGTGGAAGTCGTGCTACCTTCGCGAGCGACGCACGCATCGGGGCCACCGGAATACGTGACCACCGGTGTTTTCACCGTTGCCCATCCCACCGTGGCTAACTCCGTAAAGGATTTTTTCGACATCCATCCGGAACATCCGGTGCAGCCCATCGCCTACACCCATACCGTGCACCTGGCCAAGGGGCTGCCATGTACTTTCTGTCACGTGGGCGTGGATCAAGGACCCGAGGCACGGATTCCCGGTGTGAATGTCTGCATGAGCTGTCACTCGTCGATCGCTACCGACCGGCCTGAGATCAAGAAGATCGCCGCCTACAAGGCGCGCGGCGAAGAGATCCCGTGGGTGCGCGTTTACAATTACAGCGAATCGGCGCACGTGCGCTTTAATCATGCACCGCACATCCGCGCCGGGGTCGATTGCGCCGCCTGCCACAGCGACATGACCAAGCAGACCACCGCCGAGCGCAAAGTTGACTTGAGCATGGGCTTTTGTCTCAACTGCCACACCCGGAAAAAAGTTTCTATCGATTGCGAGACCTGTCACTACTGAGGCTTCTTACCAACCCTTATGGAACGGCGAGATTTCATCAAGATATCGGCTCTCTCCAGCGTGGTGGCAACGCTCGAAGCCTGTCGTGCGCCCGACAAGCAGCTTATCCGTTTTGTTCCCGAGGAAGAGCTGATCCCTGGCATTGCCACCTGGAAGCCCAGCGTATGCACTCTTTGTTCCGCAGGTTGCGGCCTGTTGGTGCGGGTTATGCAAGGCGAGGCGGAAGTCGTGCGTCATGGTCAACACGGATTAATCAAAATGGGCCTGGCGAAAAAGCTCGAAGGCAATCCCCAGCACCCCGTCAATCAAGGTAAGCTGTGCGCCCGCGGCCAGGCAGGCTTGCAAGTTCTCTACCATCCCGATCGCATCACTCACCCCATTAAGCGCACCGGCCCGCGCGGCTCCGGTGAGTTCGAGCCAATAACCTGGGACGATGCGCTGAAGGAACTCTCCACGCACCTGGCGACACTGCAAGCATCGAAGTCCGCCAACGCGCTTGCCTTCTTGGCGCGGCCCATGGGCGGCCAGCGCCAGGAATTAATCGAGCGATTCCTGAAGGCCTACGGCGCGCCACCGGCGGTCTGGTACCGACCCTTCGATGAAGCCGTATTGCGCCAGGCAAATCTGCTCAGCTTCGGTCACGCGGCGCTGCCCACGTTCGACCTCGCCCGCGCAGATTATCTAATTTCCTTCGGCGCTGATTTCCTTGGCAACTGGAACTCTTCCGTGGCGCAATCGATAGGTTACGGCGAGATGCGCCAGGGCCGGCCGGGCCGCCGCGCAAAATTCGTGCAGGTTGAATCACGTATGTCGCAGACCGGCGCGAACACCGATGAGTGGGTTCCCTGCCGGCCCGGAATGGAAGGCGCGCTGGCGCTGGGCATCGCGCATGTCATCCTGGGCGAGAAGCTCGCGCCGCAGGCCGCCGAATCACGCGCCGGTTTGCTCATCGCCGGCTGGTCCGCGGGCCTGCCTGACTACTCGCCCGAAGCGGTAGAGAAGCAGACCGGCGTGCCTGCCGCCGTAATCAAGCGGCTCGCGCATGAGATCACGCAAAGTGGATCGGCAGCCGCCATCATCGGCGGTGCGCCGCTGGCCCACACCAACGGCTTGTTCAACGCGCTGGCCGTCAATGCCCTGGAATCCTTAGTGGACCGGGCGCCGATATTGGGCTTCACGCCCGATCTCGCGCAGTCCCCGCCGCAAATGCAGGCCGGCTTGGCGAGTCTCAACGCGTTGGCGGCGCTCTGTAGCCAGCCGCACCCGCCGCAGGTGCTGCTGCTTTACGAGGCCAATCCGATCTTCTCCGCGCCCCCTGCGCTGCGCATACGCGAGACCCTCGCAAAAATTCCCTACATCGTCAGCTTCGGCAGCTTCATCGACGAAACCAGCGCCCAGGCAGACCTGATTCTGCCTGATAACGCGCCGCTCGAGTCCTGGCTGGATAGCATGCCCGAGTCTGGCTCATTGCGGGCGGTGGCCAGCCTCGCGCCGCCTGCCGTTCTGCCCCTGCACGACACGCGCCCTATGCCCGATGTCCTGCTTGGTTTGGGCCATCAACTTGGCGGCGACGTCGCCAAGGCTCTTCCGTGGGCGACCTACGACGCCATGCTGCGCGCTGCCTTCGTTCCTCTGCGCACTCGTGGTGGCTCCATCGACGCCAAGACCGACGACGATTTTTGGGACGCTGCGCAGACCCAAGGTGGCTGGTGGAGCGTACCATCGGCGGCGGCCACCCCATCGTCTCCGGTGGCGGCGCCCAACCACGCGCCTGTGGCGATGGCCGCCCCGGAATTTGCCGGTAACGCCGGCGACTTTCCATTCTATTTTCTGCCCTACCTCTCGCAGTCATTTGGCGATGGTTCGCTGGCGCATCTGCCCTGGCTGCAAGAGCTGCCCGACGTGCTCACCTCGGCCATGTGGTCGAGCTGGGTAGAGATCCATCCTAAGACCGGCGAGCGTTTGGGCATTGGTCATGGCGATCTGGTAGAAATCGCATCGTCGCAGGGAAGTGTGCGTGCTGCCGCGGTTCTTTCTCCCGGTATCGCCCCCGACTTGGTGGCCATGCCGGTCGGCCAGGGCCACGCGAATTTCACCCGCTTCGCCAGCGGCCGTGGCGCCAACCCGCTCTCCCTTCTCGCTCCGCTCGCGGAACACGAAACCGGGTCGCTTGCCTGGGCCGCGACTCGCGTGAAACTGACGCGTGCAGGCGGACCAGAGCAGGCCAAGCTGACGTTGTATGCAGGCGGAATGAGCGGCTTCCCGCACGAAGAGGAGCCCCGCTGATTGCTTGAAGAAGTAGTACGAGTGCATGTTGTAAGACAAATAGTGGGTGCCCCATTCAAGCCTGCTGTTGGCTTGAGTGGGCAAGCTACCGTCTATTCAGGGTAGTGAATCTTCGAAGCGCGTTGAGAAGGGCAGGCAAAATCGAATGGCGCACAAGTGGGGACTGGTAGTCGATCTTGACCGCTGTACCGGATGCGAAGCCTGTGTAGTCGCCTGTCATGCGGAAAACAATATTCCCACCGCGGGTGAGGATCAGGCCGCGCTCGGCCGCGCCAAGCACTGGATTCGCGTGGAGCGTTACTGGGAAGGCGATTTTCCCAACCCTAAGATCCGCTTTCAGCCCGTCCTCTGCCAGCAATGCGATGAGGCGCCCTGCGAGCCCGTCTGCCCCACCTATGCCAGTTATCACACACCCGAGGGGCTCAACGCCCAGGTCTACAACCGCTGCATCGGCACCCGTTTCTGCGCCAACGCCTGCCCGTACAACGTGCGCTTCTTCAATTTCTATAATCCGCAGTGGGATATGCCACTGCAGCTGCAACTCAATCCCGACGTCTCCGTGCGCAGCGTTGGCATCATGGAGAAGTGCACCTTCTGTGTGCAGCGCATCAAGGCCGCCGAGATTCAGGCAGAAGCAGAAAAGCGCGAGCTGAAGGACGGCGAATTCACCACCGCGTGCGCACAGTCTTGCGCGTCCAAGGCCCTGGTCTTCGGCGATCTGAACGACCCCAACAGTGAAGTCGCGCGGTTGTCGAGCTCCAATCGCGGCACCAAGCTACTGGGCGAGCTGGGCACCAAGCCCAACGTGACCTATCTCGAACGAGGCACCTGGCAAGATGCAAAAAACGGCTGAACAGATCGAGCACGACTTGCTGCGGCCGCTCTTCCACAGTAGCGGCAAGTATTGGTTTGCCGTGGCGATTGCCACCAGCCTGCTGCTTGCGGGTGTGGCTGCATTTGGTTATCAGCTCTATAACGGCATCGGCGTGTGGGGCATCAACTCCCCGGTCTTCTGGGCCTTCGACATCACCAATTTTGTCTTCTGGATCGGCATCAGCCACGCGGGTACGCTAATCTCTGCCATCCTGCGCCTCACCAACGCCACCTGGCGCCGCCCCGTCACTCGCTGCGCGGAAGCGATCACCGTCTTCTCGGTCTTGATCGGCGCCCTCATTCCGCTCTGCCATATCGGCCGCCCGTGGCTGGCTTTCTGGATGATCCCTTACCCCAGCGAACGGCATATCTGGCCCAATTTTCGCTCCCCGCTCGCCTGGGATTTCTTCGCCATCTCCACTTATCTCACCGGCAGTACCACCTTCCTTTATCTGCCCACGATTCCCGACTTCGCCGCTGTCCGCGACGCCTCCACTGGCTTGCGCAAGAAGATCTATCGTGTGTTAGCGCTGGGCTGGCAGGGCACGCAGCGTCAATGGCAGCGCCTTGAAATCGCCATGCACATCATGGCCATCGTCATCATCCCGGTCGCCGTCTCCGTGCACACTATCGTCTCCTGGGACTTCGCCATGACCCCGGTGCCCATGTGGCACTCTTCGATCTTCGGCCCCTACTTTGTCACCGGCGCGATCTTCAGCGGCATCGCGGCCTTGATCCTGGCCATGGCGTTGCTGCGCAAGCTCCTGCACTTAGAGGACTATCTGGAGCCGATCCACTTTGAAAACCTGGGCAAGCTGCTACTGACCATGAGCCTGCTCTGGTTCTACTTCACCTTCTGCGAGCGTCTCACCGCTTGGTACGGCAACTCCCCGTCGGAGATGACAGTCTTCTGGGAGAGTATTCGCAAGCAGTTTGCCCCGCTCTTCTGGCTCATGGTCTTTTGCAACTTCATCATCCCTGTGCCCATCCTGGCCATCAAGCGCCTGCGCACCATTACCGGGACAGCGATCGCGTCGTGTACGGTAGTCGTGGGCATGTGGCTTGAGCGCTTCCTCATCGTGGTGCCCCCGCTCGAGCGCAAGTTCCTGTCTTACTCCTGGGGTACCTACCGGCCCACCTGGGTGGAAGACACTTTGATGGCTTCGAGCTTTGGCTTCATGCTGCTGCTCTACCTGCTCTTCTCAAAATTCGTGCCCATGATCTCCATCTGGGAATTGAAGGTCGGGCTGCAACCTCACTTCAGGGTTCGAACATCCCCCAAGGCCGAAGCGAAGCATCATGGTTTGGCAATGCCCGGGCCACTGCCCACGGACGTGGCTGAATGAAGGCCATCTACGCGCTCTACTCTGAACCCGAGGCTGCACAGCGCGCCCTTGACTCCTTGCGCGCCGCCGCCGCCGGCTCCGAGCTCAAGGTAGACCCGCGCCAGATCGTCGTGATCTCCGGTGAGCCCTACGAGGGCTACGACTTTACCGACGAGCACCACACCGGCATCCCTTATCGCTGGGCAGTGCTGGGTGCAGTGGTCGGCGGCACCTGTGGCTTCTTGCTCACCACGCTCTCCCAGAAGTCCTATCCAATTCTCACTGGCGGCATGTCTCTCACGCCCGCGTGGACCAATGGCATCATCGTCTACGAGATGATCATGCTTGGAGCCATCCTCACCACGCTGGTAGTTCTGCTGATCGGTGCAGGGCTACCCAATTTCAAAGGCGTGATTACAGATCCTGAGATTTGGAACGGGAAGATACTGGTAGGGGTGGTCGATGCGCCCGAAAATTCCCATCCGGAACTGGAGAAGCGTCTGCTCCAGGCAGGCGCGTCGCAGGTGAAGCAATCTGTCTAAGAAAATCGCTGGAGCCTAACCCGAAATACCGCAGCGATGCAGCTAATTAAATGCTTGAAAGGTTGAGGGCTTTTAGAGCCTGCGGTTTCTCTTCCCGTTTCTCACGCAGACTCTAAAGTCCCGGCAAACGCTAACAGGCGGCAAATCACCCCGGGCATCGTAGAAATGAAGCCTGTTACGAACCGGCCTTGATGCTCGCGACGTGGATTGTCTTGGTCGCCGGATTCAGCGTCCCGGTCACCGCCACCTTCGCCCCGGCGAATGCGGCGCTCTTCTTCTGATCGTCGAGTTGATAGGCGGTCTTAGTCGCAGGATCGAAAAGGGTGTACTTGCCGCCCATGCTTACGCAGCGATTGGTGCAATCCTTCGGGCTTTCACCCTGCTTCTGCATAATCTGGTGACCGCCCAAAGCGGCGCATTGGCTGTCAATGATCTCGCCCTTATAAGTCTGCGGGCCTTGGGCAAAAATGCTCAGCGATGCCAACAGACAACCTGCACTGATCGCTAGTTTCTTCATGGAAGCAGTCTCCTTGTGCCCGATTTTCGGGGTGCCTTAATTACGCGACTGTGTGACGTCCGGGATACTTTCATACTGCTTCGAGCATTGTCAATATTGGACTTCGAGCCGATCTGGATCCCGTTTTTCGCTTCGCCGCCGGCGCTACGGCGATAAGATGGGCTATCTCAATCGCTTGAAGGGAAGCCGAAGCATGGAGAAGCACTCGGGCCATCACAGCCACCCCCATCACCATCATTCCCACAACCATGTCGTTGCCGGCAATGGACCCACCACACGCCGCGACTTCCTTCGCGTGCTGATGGGGGGCGCCCTGGCCGGGGCCTCGATCCTCGAGCTGGCTTGGCATCGAGCTGCCTGGGCCCGGTCAGCGGCTCCCAGCTCCGATCCAAACCTCTTCGACATTCAGAAGGTGGCAAACGGCGTTTATTTCGCGCGTGCCCGTCCTCAGGCCATGTTGAACTGCAACGCGGCCATATTCGTTCGCTCAAAAGACGTAGTCGTGGTCGACGCGCACTCCAAGCCCTCGGCGGCCGCTTCTCTGATAGCTCAAATGAAGCGGGAAGTTAGCACCAAGCCAGTGCGCTACGTGATCAACACCCACTTTCACTGGGACCACACGCAAGGCGATCATGCCTATCGTCTAACCGGGGAGAAAGTCGACTTTATCGCGAGCGCGGCCACCAGGCAGTTGATGTCGAGTCTGGCGGTCGCCCGGATGAAGGCCTCGGTCAGCGAAGTGCCGCAACAAATCGATGCCCTGCGAGGCCGGGCCGCACGCGCAACATCCGCTCAAGAAAAAGCCTTCTGCGCGGACCAGATCAGGCAGCTGCAGGCTTATCAGGCTGAGCTTAAGGATTACACGCTCGAGTTGCCGACAATTACCTTTGACAAGTCGTACTTGCTGCAGGACCCGGCATTTGACCTGCACATCGAATTCCACGGTCATGCCCACACCGCGGGAGACGTGGCGGTCTATTGCCCGCAAGCGCGCGCAGTTGCCACTGGAGATGTGATTCATGGCTTCCTGCCTAATATCGCGGACGGCTTCCCTCGCTCGTGGCCAGGGACGATTGATTCGATCGGCGCCGCCGACTTCAATACCATCCTGCCCGGCCACGCTGCGCTCCAGACCGGCCGGACGGAGATGACCAACTTACGCAACTATATTGAGGAGTTGACCGGAAGAGTGGAGGAAGGCAAGAAGGCCGGCCTGACCCTGGCCGAGATGCAACAGCGCGTGACCGTAGCTTCACTCAAGTCTCTGCACTCCAACGGGTACGAGGATTACCTGGCGCGAATGAGCGCGCTAAGCCACTCCCAATTCAGCAAGGTACCGCCGTTGCAAAACGACGTAAACGAGAACATTGCCGATGTCTATCGCAACCTCGACCGAACGTAATCCTCAGAGCGGCAGGTCCGAGGCCTCCAGCACCGAATGGCCTGCCGGCGACGGTTCCGAAGGTTAACAACACTCAGGCGACCCTCGAACGGGGCAAGCCGCAGACCGGGTCGCGCAGAATTTTCTCCGTCGCGAGACCATCAAGTACATGACCTTCGACGAGGAGTGGATCAAGCACGGAACGACCGAAGGCGGAAAGAGTGCTGATATCAAACCAGAGGGAGTGGCGTGGCTCAACTCGATTTTCGAAACGTCTTCGCCGTCATAGTTCTATGCGCATTGTTGCCGTCTCCAGGGTTGTCACAGAGATGGGCACAGAAGCACGTCATCGTTTTTGGAGTGGATGGACTAACTCCTGAAGGCATCGCTCAGGCCAACACGCCGAACATCCACCAGATGATGAAGCAGGGCTCATGGTCTATGCATGCGCGGGCCGTGATGCCCACCGTGAGCAGTCCAAACTGGGCCGCCATGATCATGGGCGCTCCGACGGAAATGACCGGAATCACCTCCAATGCATGGGAGCCAGACAAATTCACCATAGCGCCGGCCTGCCAGGACGCTCCCGGCATCTTTCCGACGATCTTCGGGCTGGAGCATGCGCAGCATCCAGCAGAGAAGATGGCCATTTTCACCGATTGGCCCGATTTTGTCAGGTTAGTGGAACCGGGTGTAGTGGAAAAAATCTATACCACCGACGAGAAGGAAGACGATGCCTTTAGCCATGCACTGGATTACCTGCGCCAGGCAGCGCCGGAATTACTCTTCATTCATCTCGATCATGTCGACGGCGCCGGCCACAGATATGGCTGGGGAACGCCGCAATATCTGGCGGCGGTAGAGAAAGCGGACCGCATGCTGGGTGAGTTAATGGGTACACTGGACTCGCTGCACCTGCGCAGTACAACCACAGTGCTGTTGACCGCTGACCACGGGGGCACGGGGAAGTCGCATGGCGGTTTAAGTATGAGCGAACTTCTGATCCCCTGGATAATCAGCGGCCCGGGTATCCAAAGGGATCACGAGATCAGTGAGAACATCATGCAATACGACACTGCCGCGACTCTGGCTGTGCTTCTTCACGTTCGACCTTCGCCGTGTTGGCGGGGTAAGGCTGTACAGGCGGCGTTTGTCCCGCAGGCGCCTTAGCATTTTTCGCAAAGGTGTGGATCGAAGCCGCAGCGGTTTGCGCAGCTTTCCGCCCAAGAAAGCTGCTCGTAACAGCCGTCAGAAAGTTCATAGTATTGCGAAAAATGCTTTAGTCGCGTCCGCGAATCTTGGTAAGCAGCCTCAGGATTTCCAGGTAAAGCCATACCAGCGTGACCATCAGGCCAAAGGCGCCATACCACTCCATATATTTTGGAGCGCCCATGCGCGCGCCATTCTCGATAAAGTCGAAATCGAGCACCAGGTTGAGCGCAGCGATTGCCACGATCACCAGGCTGATACCAATCCCGATGGGCCCCGAGCCGTTGATGGCAGTGAAGTGCACTCCAAAGAAGCCGAGCACAAACTGCAGCAGGTAGAACACCATGATGGCCCCGGTGGCGGCCACAATCCCCAGCCGGAACTTCTGGGTCACCGGGATCAGCCCGGAGCGATACGCGAGCAACAGAACGAGCAACGTGCCGAATGTCAGGCTCACCGACTGAATGGCAATCCCTGGAAAGCGCACCTCGAGAACCGCCGAGATGCTGCCCAGCGCCAGCCCCTCGAGGAGCGCGTAAGCAGGTGCGGTCACAGGGGACCACTCCTTCTTGAAAACCGTAACCAGTGCGCAGACAAGTCCACCGATGGTCCCGATCCACAACCAGGGCATTACGGCGAGAGCCGACTGCGCCTGCATAAACAAATGCCATGTCCATGATGCTGACGCCATCGCGCAGAGGAGAAGAAGTCCCGTCTTGTTAACCGTGCCTTGGACCGTCATCCCTTCGCCGAGCTGTCGGGCGAAGCCCTCGAAACGCTTTTCGCTCAGTACAGGATTTGAAGTCCTCATCAGTTGCGCCATTTCTTATTCTCCTTACACAACCACATCTATAACCATTTTAACCCGGTCAATCGGGAGAAGCTGCTATCCTCGAACCCGACATCGCTCAGAGGACGGAGGGGTTGAGCCTTTATGCCGGATCCCAGGGTGGATGTTGCCATCGTAGGCGCGGGAATCCTGGGGCTGGCCCACGCCTATTTAGCGGCGAAAGCTGGTAAATCCGTGGTCGTGCTGGAGCGGAGTCCGCGTGCAGCCGGCGCTTCCGTGCGTAATTTCGGCATGGTGTGGCCCATCGGTCAGCCGGCCGGGACCATGCTTTCGCTCTCCTTGCGCAGCCGCGAATTGTGGTTGGAAATTCTGGCCCAGGCGAAGCTGCCCAGTCGCCAAACCGGATCGCTTCACGTTGCCTATCGTGCGGATGAGGCGGCGGTAGCGCAGGAGTTCGCCGAGCTCGGGCCAAAGTTGGGTTACCAATGCTCCTGGCTGAAGCCCTGCGAGGTTCTCGAGCGTTCGCACGCCGTCCAGCCCGATGGGCTTGCGGGTGGACTATGGAGCAGCACCGAGTTCACCATCGATCCTCGCCAGGTTATCCAGTCGTTGCCCGGCTTTCTCGCGGAGCAATACAACGTCCAGTTCGTCTTTGGAACCGCGGTAACCGCCATCGAACCTCCTGTCTTGCATGCCGGCGGCGGACGATGGCAAGCGGAAACCGTGATTGTTTCGAGCGGCGACGACTTCGAAACTCTCTACCCGCAGCACTATGCAGCCAGCGGCTTAACTCGGTGCAAACTGCAGATGATGCGCACGGCCCCACAGCCCGACGGATGGCAGCTCGGTCCTTCGCTCGCCGCAGGGCTTACGCTGCGCTTCTATCCCGCTTTTCAGGTCTGCGCCACGCTCCCGGCGCTTAGCCGGCGCATCGCTGACGAAACCCCCGAGTACGACCGCTGGGGAATTCACGCGCTGGTCTCGCAGACTGCGGATGGAGCGCTCACGCTCGGCGACTCGCATGAGTACTCGCTCGCCGTCGACATCTTCAACAAGCAGGAGATCGACGAGATCATCCTTCGCTATACGCGGCAGTTCCTTCGCGCCCCGGATCTGACGGTTGCCGAGCGCTGGTACGGCGTCTATGCCAAGCATCCTGAAAAACCACTGGTCGTGATGCAGCCGGAAGACGAGGTCAGGATTGTGGCTTCGCCGGGTGGTTCCGGCATGACGTTGTCGTTTGGGGTGGCAGAGCAGTCGATGCGCGACTTAGGATTCATCCATGTCTAGATCGAAAATTCCCGCGATCTTTCTTGACTGGGCCGGAACCGCCGTCGATCACGGGAGCATCGCGCCCGTGATCGCGCTCGAAAACATTTTCAACCAGTTTGGTGTGGTGGTTCCTCGCTCCTTGGTTCGCCGGTATATGGGCTTGGCGAAGAAAGATCACATTCGCAAGTTGCTCGAAGAGCCGGAAGTGAAGGAACAATGGACAGCGTTGCGCCATGCTCCGCCGCGAGAGCGTGACGTCGATGCCATCTATGCTAACTTCGAGCCGCAAATGATGAAGGCGCTGGCGGGCTATGCGACCGTCATCTCCGGTGTGGTGGAGGCGGTCGAAGCGATGCGGGCGCGGGGCATGAAGATCGCAGGCACTACCGGCTACACGCGCCCGATGCTGGACCAGTTGGAAGCGCTCGCGGCTAGCCAGGGCTATCGCACCGATCGCTCCCTGGCGCCTGAAGACGCCGGTGGAGGCCGCCCCTTTCCCTGGATGTGCTACCGGCTGGCAATGGACCTCCACATCTACCCACTCTCCGCCTGTGTGAAGATTGGCGATACCGAGTCAGATATGGAAGAAGGCCTGAATGCCGGAATGTGGACTATTGGCGTGACCCGAAGTGGCAACACCGTCGGATTATCAGAAGCTGATTGGCTGCAACTTGATCACGGCGAACAGAAAAAGCTTCTCGCTCGCGCCGAGCAGGAACTGCGTGCGGCGGGGGCACACTACACCGCGGAAACCGTTGCCCACGCGCTGCCGCTGCTCGACGAAATTGAGCGCAGGATTGCCGGGGGAGAGCGACCGAAATGAAGACGGCGAGCGGAGACTCCCGCCGTGATCCGGTGCAGCCCCCCCGCCTCACGCGCTGGCATGTGCTCACCGTCTCGTTGCTGTTTCTCGGTTATGGCGGTTACTACTTCTGCCGTTCAGATTATTCCGTCGCCTTGCCGCTGATCATTGCCGAGCAAGCGCGCAAAGGCACGCCCGCAAGCGTGGCCCAGATAAGGCTTGGAACAATCGCTTCGCTCGGAGTGCTGGTCTATGCCATCGGCAAGTTTCCCAGCGGCGGCCTGGCAGATCGCTTCGGAGGCAGGCGCAACTTCCTCGGCGGGATGTTCGGGTCGGTCGTCTTCACTGTGCTCTTTATGTTGGGGGGCGGCTTTCCCATCTTCACCTTTGCCTGGCTGGGCAACCGCCTGGTGCAATCCCTGGGATGGGCTGGACTGGTGAAGGTCACTTCGCACTGGTTCTCCTACACCGCCTATGGCAGTGTCATGGCAGTGCTCAGTCTCAGTTACCTTTTCGGGGATGCCATTTCCCGCGGTATTATGTCGTTGCTGCTGGCGCACGGTTTCGGCTGGAGAGGAGTCTTCGGCGCCGGAGCCGGTCTGCTCAGCGTGCTTCTCTTATGCAATCTGATTTTTCTACGTGAGTCTCCTCAGTCTTACCGCTTGCCTCTGCCCGAGGAGAATCCGCTGAATCTCTTTTCCGATGCAGGCGCAGCGGCCAAGCGGCCAGGCATGTCTGCGATCTTCCGAATCCTGCTAAGCTCCTACGCTTTCTGGCTGGTCTGCGGCCTTTCTCTCGGTACCACGTTACTGCGCGAAACCTTCAATCTCTGGATACCCACTTACTTCACACAGATGGCCGGCATGACGGGCGCACAGGCCGCCGGCGGCAGCGCTCTCTTTCCCCTATTCGGCGGCCTCTCTGTATTGGTTGCCGGCTTCCTCAGCGATTACCTTGGCCCCGAAGGCCGGAGCCGCATTCTCTTTGGCGGGCTGTGCTTCTCTGTTCCGGCGTTGCTGGGTCTGGCAGAGGTAACCATACATGCTCCGCGATTCGTGCCGCTTGCTCTGGTCGCGGCGGTCGCCTTCTGCTTGCTCGGGCCTTACTCTTATCTTGCGGGGGCGATGGCTCTCGATTTTGGCGGAAGGGAAGGGAGTGCAACGGCATCCGGAATGATCGACGGTTTTGGTTATCTCGCGGGCATCCTCTCCGGCAACGGCATGGCACATTTGGTAGTCACGTATGGGTGGCAGACAATGTTTCTTGTGCTGGCCGGCGTTGCCGGGCTTACCAGCGTTGTCGGCGGGCTCGCTCTCTGGCATCAGCACCGGCGCGCCATCGCGATCGGTTTGCTGCGCCCTGCGGAGGGGCAATGACTGCCAAAGCAGCGGACATCGAAGTCGCCGAGGTGAATTGCACGCCGGCCGAGCTGACCATCACCTGGCAGAACTCCACCTACAGTGTTTACAGCTCGCTGTGGCTGCGAGACAACGCTCCCGCCCATCGCGATGCCCTTACCGGTCAGCGCCTGATAAGTCTGGTCGATCTCCCGCTCGAACCGAGGTTGCACGCAGCTGAACCCGGTCCGCCGGGCCACCTCACCCTGACCTGGGATGACGGAGAAACCAGCGTCTTTTGTCTCCAGTGGATGCGTGCGTATGACCTCTCCTTACGGTTCAGTGCACGGCCCACGCGGCTCCCGTGGATGGGGCAGCCGTCCACGCACTTTGCCTGGTCCGTCTACCCGGACTGGGTGGCGGACTCCTCCATCCGCGAAGACTGGCTCTACCATGCGGGACGCGACGGATTGGCTTTCCTTAGCGGCGTTCCCACGGAAGATGCCGCCGTGCTGCAGGTTGCCGCGCAGATCGGTATTGTTCGCGAGACCAACCAGGGCCGCATCTTCGACGATCGTAATGTGACTGCTTTACGAGCCCACACGGATGATCCCTATCGTGATCCGGTGCCCGGCTTCGGGCTGCTGCATTGTCTCTCAGCTGCAGATCACGGTGGAGAAAATATTTTTGTTGATGGGATGGCCGTTGCCGAGCGTGTGCGCGCTCATGATGCCAATGCTTTTTCGACGCTCTGTAAGACGCCCATCCTCTACCGTTTTCAGGATGCGACCGTGGACCTCGCAGTCGAACGAACCATGCTTGAGGTGGACACGAGCGAGCAATTCCGCGCCATCTATTACAACGATCGCTCGATCGCACCGTTGCCGCTCACGGGCCCTTCGCTCAAAAAGTATTACGCGGCCTATCGACAGCTGGCCGGCCTACTCTGCGACCCAGCGCGATTCGTAGTCTACCGGCTGCAGCCGGGTGATCTGGTCCTCTTCGATAACACCCGCATCCTTCATGGCCGCACTGAGGGAGAAAGCGGCTCTAGTCACCTGCAGGGCTGCTATCTGGATGCAGATGGACTCTATAGCTCGCTCGCAGTACTCTCAGGAAAAAGGACTCCGCATCATGACGACAGCAAAGATTGATAGCCTGATCGATCTGCTCAATGCCAAGGGAGGGAGTGCATACTTCGGAGAGCCCGTTTCCATTCTTGAGCACAGTCTGCAGGCAGCCCACTCCGCCGCGCTGGCCGCAGCCGGGCCGGCCGCAATTTCCGCCGCCCTGCTGCACGACATCGGCCACATGTTGCACGGGCTTGACGAAGAAATCGCCCACCGTGGCCACGACGGCATGCACGAAGAGGTTGCAGCTAAATACCTCTCCCGTTGGTTTGGAGAGGAGGTTACGATGCCAATCCTTCTTCACGTCCCGGCCAAGCGATTTCTTTGCTGGCGAGACCACGCTTACCTGCAGCAGCTCTCCCCCGCATCGCTGGAAAGCCTCGCTTTGCAAGGTGGGCCGATGAACGATGAGCAAGCCGCGGACTTCCTGCGCAATCCCTTTGCAACCGCCGCTATTGCGCTCCGCCATTGGGACGACGAAGCTAAAATTCCTGGTCTGCGCGTTCCCAATGCGGCCTACTATTTGCCAATGCTCCAGGCTGCATCACACCTGGACGCTTAGCTCCCGCCAGTTCGCATCTGCCAGAACGACTGAAGTTTCAACCTGGCGTTCCGGGATGCTCCAATATTGTTTGAGGAGGAGGTCCTTTTCAATCTTGGAAACCATTTGAAAGCCATGCCTTTCATAGAAGCGGATGGCCCAGACGGCATCGGCCCACGTTCCTATCAGCACCGGTCCCTTTGCCAGAAGGCGTAAATGAGACAGCAAATGGGCTCCTATCCCCTTTTTCTGACTGCTGGTGCGGACATACGCGTGCCGAATAAGAGTCACATCTCTGACTTGTTGAAGTCCCATCACTCCTAGAAGATTTCCCGCATCCTCGTAGCCCCAAAACACAACGCCGTCATCGATTTCGTGCTGAAGCTTTTCCTTGGACATGTATGGTTCTGTCCATCGATCTTCCGGGATGGTCCCACGATAAGCCTGTGCGCCATCATTGATGATGGCCCACGTCACTTCGAAGTCGCGGTTGTCGCAGCGGCGGATCATGAGTCCTCCACGTTCCATTGTGAGTCGTACCATGTTGGCATATCTTTGGTATATGTCACGGATCAGAGGAGGACTTCAATGCAGCGCACAGCCAAGATATTTATGAATAGCCGCAGCCAGGCAGTCCGCCTTCCCAAGGAGTTCCAGTTCGCGACCTCTGAGGTGTTCATCCGTAAGCAGGGAGACGAGGTAATTCTTTCCGCCCGTCCTGAGGATTGGTCTGCGTATCTGACCTCGGGTCCTGTTGCCTCGAAGGAGTTTATGGATGCAGTTGAGGACTTGCCGGTGCAGGAGCGCTGATTCAGATGGCGGTCTACACTCTGCAAGTGGCCAATGAACGAGAGCAGGCCATTTTTGTCTCTACCATCCAATCGACCGCTCCTAAGAAAAGTCACCACCCGCCCCTTTGTCATCCCGAGCGCTAGCCGAGGGACCTGCGGTGTCCGCGATATTGACTTTGGAGCCGAAGCTTGGACTTAATACTTCATCGTCCGACCCAAGCGAAGTGGAGTGGAAGAACCCATGCAATCTGACTCAGTCAGCCGTTGCCACCGCGTGCTTGCGGGTTCTTTCCCTTTCCTGCAGACTGAGTGCAACTTCTAGAATAGGAGCTGGATGCTGGATACGAAGATGATCAATGCAGGAGCTGCTGCCGTGCCGGCTAACGGACTACCAAGTCAGGGAAACGGCCCTACGCTGCTACTGCGCGGCCTGCGCAAATCCTTTGCCGGCGTAGTCGCAGTGGATGGTCTTGACCTCGAAGTGATGCGGGGAGAATGCTTCGGACTGCTGGGGCCCAACGGTGCGGGGAAGACGACGACCATTGAGATCTGCGAAGGGCTGACCGCTGCCGATAGCGGGACGGTTCAGCTGCTGGGCCTGAATTGGGCCACCGCCGAAAACGAGCTGCGCCAGCGTATCGGCGTTCAACTACAGGAGACGCAGTTTCCCGAAAAGCTGACCGTGGACGAAATACTACGTCTCTTTCGCAGCTTCTTCCGTCGAGGCATTCCGGTGGAGGAGTCGATCCGGACGGCGCAGCTTGAGGAGAAGCGCTACGCCCGTGTGGGCACGCTCTCGGGTGGCCAAAAGCAACGCCTTGCCATGGCCTGTGCGCTGGTAGGTGATCCTGAGTTGTTGTTTCTGGATGAGCCGACCACCGGACTCGACCCGCAGGCGCGGCGCCACTTATGGGACCTGGTGGACGAGCTCAAGCAGGCGGGACGCACCATCATCCTCACCACGCATTACATGGATGAGGCGGAGCGGCTGTGCGACCGGGTGGCGATTATGGACCACGGGCGAATCATTGCGCTCGGAAGTCCGCAGCAGCTGATCGCCTCCGTCGGTGGGGAGCATATCGTCGAGTTCGCCATCATTGGCCATGGCACCGGAGATGGTCTGGTCGACCCAGCGCTGCTGACGGCCATCGCGGGAGTGGAGTCGCACCGCGTGGATGCGGGAGTGCACCAGCTCTCTGTTCGCGAGCTGCATACCGCGGTGCCGCGCATCTTTGCCACCTTGACCGGTCAGGGGCTGCATCTGAGCGAGTTTCGTACTCACTCGGCGACCCTCGAAGATGTTTTTGTAGGACTGACGGGAAGGAATTTGCGCGATGAGTAGGCTCCAGCAGAGCAGCCTGTATCAGTTGACGATGGTGCGCTTTCGGCTGTTCCTGCGCGAGCCGGAGGCGATTTTCTGGATCTTCATTTTCCCGATTCTGCTGGCGGTGGGGCTGGGGATTGCCTTCCGCAATCGACCGGCGGATGTCTTCCAGGTAGGCGCCACGACATCGCAGCTTACCCAGGCACTGAACGCCGACAAAGGTCTAAGGGCAGCCACCATGAACGAGGCAGACGGCTCGCGCGCACTCACTACGGGAAGCATTCTGTTGCTCGTTACCAAGACACCGGATGGCGTGTCATTCGAATACGATGAGACCAATCCCGATGCGCGCACTGCACGCATGGTGGCCGATCGCGCAATCCAGACAGCGGCGGGGCGGCGTGAGGCCGTTCATGTTGAGAATCAGCTGGTGCATGAGACGGGTTCGCGTTACATCGATTTTGTGGTGCCGGGGCTGTTGGGCATGAACCTGATGGGCTCTGCGATCTGGGGAATGGGCTTTTCGATTGTGGAGTCCAGACAAAAGAAACTGCTCAAGCGCCTGGTCGCGTCACCCATGCCGCGCTGGCAATACCTGGCCTCGTACCTGCTGTCACGCCTGTCAATGCTGGTGATCGAGGTGGTAGGCTTCCTGGGATTTGCGCGGCTGGTCTTTGGCGTGCCGTTTCGCGGATCGATGTGGCAGTTGGGGCTGTTGTGCGTGCTTACCTCTGTCGCATTTTCCGCGCTGGGGCTCCTGGTGGCCTCGCGGGCAACGACAATGGAAGCGGCCTCGGGCCTGATGAACCTGGTCATGCTCCCCATGTGGATCTTGTCCGGCGTATTCTTTTCGGCGACACGTTTCCCGGCCGTGATTCAACCGGTGGTGCGGGCTCTCCCACTGACGGCGGCTATCGAAACACTGCGAGGAAATATGCTGCAGGGTACGAACCTGGGCCAACTTACTCCTCAGATAGGTATACTTCTCGCTTGGCTGGTAGTGTCCTTTGCTATCTCGCTGCGCATCTTTCGCTGGAGATAGCCGCTCAAAAAGCCCATAGCCGCGGAGAGGATGGCCATCGCGTTGAAGCGTCTTAAAGCCACGGATGTCGTCGTCATTGGCAGCGGGTGGAGCGGCCTGGTAATGGCCAAGGAGATAGCCAGCCGAACGGCTCTGCAGGTAACGGTCCTCGAGCGTGGCCCGGCACGCAACCTCTCCCAATATGCCAGCGGCATGGACGAAATCAACATGCGGCGCGTGGGCCTGGTGCAAAATCCTGCAGAACAGACCATTACGCATAGGCATTCTCAAAGAGAAAAGGCTGTTCCGATACGCCAGTATGGTTCGTTCACACCCGGAACCGGAACCGGGGGCACCTCCGAGCACTGGGGTGGCATTTCTGACCGCTATCTCCCCGACTTCTTTGTTTTGGCCACGCATCTCCGCGAAAAATTTGGCGCGGCCCGCATGTCGCCGGATTGGGCCATTCAGGACTGGGGCATAACTTACGACGAATTTGAGAATTACTACTGGCGCGCGGAACAGTTGATGGGGATCAGCGGCAAAGCTGGTAACTTACGCGGGCAGCTTATCGAAGGAGGCAATATCTTCGAGGGCCCTCGCACGCATGAGTACCCTACACCGCCTCTGACGCCGACCTACACCATGGGATTTTTCCATAAGGCAGCGCTCGATATGGGTTATCACCCCTACCCGCTGCCCGCTGCCAACCTTAGCCAGGCATATACCAATCCCGACAAGGTATCCCGGCCAGGGTGCGTCTTTTGCGGCTACTGCCCGAACTATGGCTGCATGATCGGCGCCAAGGCGCAACCGACGAACACCATCATGCCCGTCCTTGCCGGCCGGAATAACTTCTCGCTGCGTAACAACTGCTGGGTGCGCAAGATCGTTCATCGCAACGGGCGCGCCGAAGGTGTTGTTTACATGGATGAAAGCGGCGAGGAAACAATGCAACCTGCTGAGGTGGTCGTGCTCTCGGCATGGACCCCCAACAGCGTTCGCCTCCTCCTCTTATCGGAGATTGGCGATCCCTACAATCCCGTCACAGCCAAAGGAACGCTGGGCAAGAACCTGACCCACCAGGTCACCAGCGGTGGAGCAGGGATGCTGGTATTCGACCAGCGCCTGAATCTCTTCATGGGATCGGGCGCGGTGGGATGGGGCATCGCGGACTTTGATGGAGACCTTAAAGAGGAACCTCCGGAAAAAGTTTTGCGCGGGGGCCTGTTCCTGCGCGGTGCGGCTGCCAGCGAAGGGCCAGTTACATCGTTTGGGCACATTCCGCCAGCCGAAGCTCCACGCAACTGGGGCTCAGCGTGGAAAAAAGCTTCGATCAGCCACTGGGACAGGATCGGCCCAGGCGTCGGAATGAGAGGCGATCATTTTGCCTACAAGCAGAATTTTATGGACTTAGACCCTACCTACACAGATAAGTGGGGTGACCCTTTGTTGCGGATGACCTTGGATTGGACAGATTATGAAATGCGCCAGATGGCTTTTGGAGAGCGCATAGGCTCCCGCCTTCTGGAGGTGATTGCACAGGTCTCCGGAGCCAGGTTAATCAAGACCGGCACGGAAGGAGGAACCGGGACCCGTCGTCTCTACAACGCTGTCCAATACATCACCACGCACATACAGGGAGGAGCGATCATGGGAAGCTCTCCGGACCAAAGCGTTGTGAACCCGTGGCTCCAACATTGGAAGATGCCCAATCTCTTTGTTGTGGGCTCGTCGTCCTTCCCGCAAAACTCCTCTGCCAACCCGACGCTTACGATTGTTGCCGTGAGTCATCGCGCGGCGGATGGTTTGATTGACCATTACCTGAAGAAGCCAGGCCCGTTAGCTTAGAGGAGGCATCATGAAACGGCGCGAATTCATAGTACTGCCGGCGAAGGCTCTAGGCGGTCTGGTGCTGTACTCGCTGGTGGGAGAGTTGATACCCGCTCCTGCGCAAGATGGAGTGAAGGTCCCCTTGCGCTTCTTTACTGCGGCTGAGGCGCAAGTTGTTCAGGCGGCTTCTGAGCGCATCTTTCCCAGCGACGAAAGCGGTCCCGGGGCAACCGAAGCGGGAGTGGTGATTTACATCGATCGTCAACTCGCCAGCCCTTACGGCCGTGACAAGCGCCGCTATACAAAGGGTCCCTGGGTGGAATCGATTCCGGAACATGGTTATCAAGGCAAAGATACGCCTCAGCAGACCTATCGCGCCGGCATCGCATTGCTGGGCGCAGACTTTACCGGAGTCTCTCCTGAGCAGCAAGACCTGCGTCTGGAAAAAATCGAGGAGACTCACTTCTTTCAGCTATTGCGCCTGCATACGATGGAAGGCATGTTTTGCGATCCACTGCATGGCGGCAACATCGGGATGGTTGGCTGGAAGTTAATTGGCTTTCCCGGACCACGGATGAATTACCGGGATCAGATCGACAAACACTTCGGCCAAACCTACAGTCTGCCTCCCATGAGCCTGGAGCAAATTCTTCGCCACCCAGTCAAGGGAGTCGAGGACGAAGAGGAGTGATGCGATTCGGGGACAACTTCTCCGGCGCGTCACACTTGCCTGAGACTGAGTCGGACCTAACAGCCCCGCAGAGCCTGCCCTGTGAGCCTGTCGAATGGAGGCGGCTTAAAATCAGCGTGGTCCCCCCAAAGTAACCTCGGAAACGATAACCGGCGGCTGAAGAAAGAGTCCCGACAGCTAGGTCCGATGCTTGGGACGCTATATCTTGTTAGCAGACGATTTCGGCAGCGGCAGGTTCTCGCCACCAGTTCGCTAGCCGGCAGTTGCCGGTAGTTTCGGCCTAAGCGCGAGCGAAGGACAGTTTAGCGCTGTCCGGTGTCACACCCGAACCCTGTCCAAAATTAAGGTCATCCAAGTATCCCGCAGCGGCGGGATTTTTTCTGCCCATAACTACTCTCAAATCCCGGAAACGAGGCTACACCTATGCCCAAGAATAAAGTAAGCGACCCCATCACCGATCAGGAAATGGCCTTTGCCCGCCTGGTCCTCTCTGGAACCATGACCGACCGTCAGGCCGCTGAAGCTGCCGGCCTCAACCCCGACTCCGCCGCCTACACCAAATCCAAGCCCCATGTCCGTGCCTACATGCTTGAGCACCGGGCCGCCGTCGAGCAACAGCTCGTCCAGCAAGAAGCCGAGGGCCTCCACCGCCTCAGCCTGGACCGCGAAAAAGTACTGGACCGCCTCTGGGAAATCGCCAACCTGAGCCCCGAAATGACCCGAGGCAGCATTAACGGCCAGGTCAAGGCCCTCTCCATGATCATCGCCATGGAAAACTTCATCCCCGGCCGTCACGCCGTCTCTTCGCAGAAAAAATCCACTCCTGCGCCGAGCCCTGCCCCCAGCCAGTCCCCCTTGGCCACCATCAGCCCCTCGAAAGCACCCCTGCCTTCAATCTCCCTGTTCAATTCCGTTCCAGATCTGGGAGTGGATTTGCCTATAAAGAATCCCTTTGTCTATTCCCGCTAGAGCTGCAAATCCCCAAAAACGACCCAAAAATATCAAATTTTAAAAATACGCGCTACGACATAAACACGGCGGTGGGAGCCCCCGCATTCATGCGGGGGAGCTCGGCTTTGAAGCCGAGCGGTTCGCATAGGATCATTTTCCTCCGGCTTTAGCCGCGGGGGTCGGGGAATCCTGGGTGCACTCCTTCTCTACGCAAAACCCCTGGCGCCTTGCTCGAATCAGAAGGAGAACCTCGCCACAAACTGCAGTTGACGCATCCCGGCAAACGTTCCGCCGAGAATATCGGTTATCTGGCCGTTGGCCGCGCAGTCGATGCAGGTCGTGCTCGGCACAGCAAAATTGGGATGATTAAAGGCATTCTGTGCCTGCACCTCCAGCTTCATGGATAAGCTTTCGTACAGGTTAAAGACCTTGCTGAGGGCAAGATCTGTTGTGAAGAGACCAGGTCCGGTGAAGCCGTTGTAAGGGACATCACCAAAATGTTCCACTTGCGGCCGTTGATATGGCCCACTGATCTGTCCGTTGGTGGCCAAGGGCGCAACAGGAACAAAGTAAGTCGCGGAGTGCGTCTCCGCGTTCAGCGAACTCGCGCTTTGCGAAATCGCGTGCACCAGATTCGGCCGGCAGGGTCCGTTGTCAACATCCGATCCGCACTCTCCGTAGGAAGGGCTATATGGAAGCCCACTGGCCCAGTGCAGGTTGCCATTCAACGCCAAGCCACCGATGACGCCATTAACCCATCCAGGAAGGTTCGAACCGAACTGTTGCCCATGGCCAAAAGGGAAGGCATAGTTTCCGTAAAGCTTGAAATCATTAACCCGGTTGAAGTCAAAGCGCCCCCATTCCGCATGCGGGTTGATCATGAAGTAGGTGCCGGTGCCTGAGCCGATAGTATCCGACCACACGTAGCTGGAACCCAACTGCAGGCCGCGTGAGTAGCGCTTCTCGATCGTTGCCTGCAGCGAATTGTAGTGGGCATTCGCCTCATTGACGTAGTAACCGATGTAGCTGGGGCCGCAGTAACCCCATTTGGCAAAGAAAATAGAACGTTGGCACTGGGTAAGTCCTTCGGCAAAACCGACTACCGTGTAATCGTTCCAATTCACTCCACCCCAGGTGGATGCCGGGATCGAGTGAGTCGATTTATTTCCAACGTAAGCCAGACTGAAACTTGTTGTGGGGTCGAGCTGCTGTTGAAGCGTGAGGTTCCACCCGTCTACATAAGGAATCCTCATCCGGTCCGGCCGGGAGGTTGGAGAGATTCCTGCAGGGAGCGGGAGCTGTCCATTGGCTGGAATGTTGTACGCGTTCACAGGCGCCGAGGGCCCGGTGGCGACGTTAAAGATGGTTCCATCGAGATTCCGGGCAGCGTCATAAAGTTCGCCGTCAAGCTGATTCAATTGTTGGTTTTGCAGAACCGGAATCGTCTGCGTCACCAATTGACCGAAGATGTCGCCGAAGAATCCCGGGTCAAACGCGCGGCCATACCCGCCGCGGAGCACAGTCCGAGGCATAACCTGGTAAGCAAAGCCAACCCGCGGCGCTATGAAGGTGAAATTGTTTTGAATGTTCAGGTTCATCCCGATGTTTCCATAACCCGCAACACGAACTGTGTTGGTGTTCAGGTCGTAGAACCCGCCCATCCCTTTGCCATTGACTGCTTCGGGAAAGTAGATCTCCCAGCGTACCCCGAGGTTGAGAGTAAGTTTAGGAGATGCTTTCCAATTGTCCTGAACGTAGAAGAACGTCCGGTACTGATGCTCGGTGGCGGTTGTCGACGTACTGAAATACCGCGACATTTGGGAAACGTCTCCAAACAGCAGCGAGGCTATGCCCAAACCACCCGGTGTCGAACCAGACGCAGTCGCAGTGCGTTCGGTAGCAAACTGCAGCTGGCCAGTGCGGTTCACATCGCTGGGAATACGGAGCTCTTGAAGATGACGAATCTCACCCCCGAATTTGACCGAGTGATGGCCGATGTCGCGCGTCCAGTCATTAACAAAGGCGTATTCCTGCTCGGTCATGTTGAGCGGGCAGTTGCAATGGTTGGCGCCGTTGTTACCGGAGCCAAGATAGGCGATCTCACCTACTTTACCGGCATCGTCGCCGGTCTCTATCTGTGAAGCGCCCCCAGATCCAGGGGCGCCCGTGTTCAGGCCTGCCCAACCAAGATTGGTCATGAGCGGAGTTGTGCCATCATATTTGGCTTCTATGAATGCATAGCGAAAGTAGGAAAAACGAATGTCGGTAACCAGCTTGGGTGACACAACCAGGTCGGTGCCAACTGCCAGGCTGTCGTTACCTCCGGTTTCAGTGCCCGCCCAACCGCCCACGCCAAAACCATTGCCGCCCACCGCGCCCAGAGACGCTGGTGAACTCTGATTGGAGCCCAGGTAACCATATCGGCCAAAGATGTGCACGGTCGGCCTCAATTGGTAGTCAATGCGCGTATCGGCCTGGTTGAAGTTGTACACTCCAAAACCGCTGGCGACGTAGTTGTTCTGTACCCCTGGCAGACTCGGAGCTGGAATCAGCTTGAGCAGGTTGATAGCAGCAGGCGACAACCTCGAGTTAGGAATCTGATTATTGGCAAACGGTACGCGCCCTACTCCGGTGTTAGCGCCACCCGCATTCAACACCCCGGTGGCCGGGTCGTAGGCCTGCCCCTGGCCGCCTTGTAGATATTCGCTCAAGTCGCAGTTGCTTCCGCCTGTGCCGGTACACGTAGAATGCACCTCTGCTGTAGGAACCGTAAGTTTGAAGGAGTTGCCAACTTTCTGGCGGGTCCCTTGATAGTCGGCAAAGAAGAACAGCTTGTCTCGCTTGATAGGACCGCCAATCGTCCCGCCGAAGACATTGGAAAGAGTGCTCGGGATATCAGGACCCACCGGGTTGTTCCCTGGATATTGGGTGAACGGGTCACGCGCTTGCTGCGCGTCGCTATGGCGGTAATCGTAAATCGATCCATGGAAGCTGTTCGTGCCCGATTTGGTTTGCATCACGGTCACGCCCGCAACTGCGGCGCCGAACTCAGCGTCGTAATTCTGGTTGATGAATTTCAATTCCTGAATTGAGTCAAGCGGCGGGTTGACCACGATTTCGCCGATAAACCCATCTTTATCATTGGCCCCATCGAGGATGAAGCCTGCGGAAAAGGGCGACTGACCGTTCGAAGAAATAGGGATCGAGCGTTGCGGATCCTCAGCATTGGCGTTAGAGAAGGTGGAAGCGGTAGTGGCCGGAGCCAGTAACACAAGGGCGGTGGTATTTCGTATGAGATTGGGCGTCTCTTCCACCGTAAGCGTATTCAGCGTTGTGGATACGTCCGCGCGATCGGTCTTTAGCTCCGGGGCCTCAGCGGTTACTTCAACCGTCTGCGAGGCGGTTCCAGGTTTCAATTCGAAGTTCACCTGCGCAGAGCTGTCGGCGAAAACCGAAATTACCTCCGATTGCACAGAGGCAAACCCAGCGGCCTCGACTTTGAATTGATAGTGATCCGGAATCAGGTCGTGGACCAGGTATGTGCCCGAATCGGAGGTGGTGACCACCCTGGTCGTACCCTTATCGGTGTCAGTGATTGTGATAGATGCGCTGGGGACGACCGCGCCACTCGGGTCAGTGACTGTGCCGTTGACGGAGCCAAAGATTGCTTGTGCCAGCGCCCGGGGGAGGGTTAGAGCCATAGCGATGCACAGTATCAAGAGCGTCGCTTGCCGGGCTCTCTTAGCAGCAACGACAGCGACGCTCTTACCGTACCGGCTGAACATCCATGAAGTGTGAATCTGCGTCATAACCTACCATCCTCCGAAAGAAGTCGGCAGCATCTCGAGCATGCTGTACCTTGTGGAGAGGGGGGACCGGCGGGCCCTCTCCCTGTAGTTACTGGCACGAACAGTAGGGAAATACGCAGCGTCAGCAGATGCCAGTTGTGGTCGGCAAGAACTCTAGGCATCAAATGCAGAGTGCGAATCCGCCTAAAGTATGACTGCGTAGAAAAAACCGAAAGAAGACCCAGATAGGCAACGGGAAGGCCGCACTGGCAGCGTGGTACACTCCTGCCTCAGTAGTCGCTGGTTGTCTGGTCCAGGGCGATCTGATGTGTTTTTCTCGCGACAATCGTAGGGAGTCCTGCCTTTTCGGGCCGCTCGGCGGGTGGCTCCGCTGGGCGCTCCTCGTTGCTCTACTGCCCGGTGGGACCGCGGCTCAAACTGCCCTGGCCGTCCCCAGGACCGCGACAACTGGCGCGAGCGCCAGGAATGCCGACCCCGCTATGCAATATACGCGGCGCATTTGGCGCATCCAGGACGGCCTTCCCGACGACACAGTGCAGGCGATTCAGCAGTCCCAGGATGGGTATCTCTGGATCGGGACAACTGGGGGCCTTTTACGGTTCGATGGATCGCGTTTCCATCTGTATAACCACGCCAATGTGCCCGCTCTGGCCGACAACAGCGTCTTCTGCATCCTTGCCGCACGCGATGGAAGCCTATGGATTGGCACCGAGGGTGGCGGCCTCGTGCACCTTGAGAAGGGTGTCTTTCACGCTTACACGCAAGGCGCGGGCTTAAGCAACGGGTTCGTGCGTAGCTTGCTCGAGGATGACCAGGGGCGCATCTGGATCGGCACCGACAACGGCCTTTTTCGGTTGGCCCATGGCAAGCTGCAGCAAGTGGATACTTCTCCCTACGCGTCCGCTTTGGCTGTGCACGCGATCATCGAAGACCACGAGCATCGAGTATGGGTTGGAGGTTCGGCGCTTCTGGTATTTGATCGAGCGGGCGTAAGTATGAAGCGCCTGCCGGGCAGAGACAGCGAGAATCGCGTGAAATCAATTCTCGAAACTCAGGACGGCACCATATGGGTGGGCACGGTTGGCGGCCTCAATCGGCTCGTCAAGGGAACATTTAGGCCGGTGGAACCGATCAAGGGAACGGTTCGCACCCTCCGCCAAACCAGCGATGGAGCCCTGTGGATCGGCAGCATTGGACACGGCCTCTATCGTTACGCCAATGGTCGCTTTTCCCGTTGGACAAGTGCCGACCTGTTGCCCAGCAGCACCGTTCTGAGCCTTTTCGCAGACAGGCAGCAACAAGTCTGGATCGGAACCCAGGAGGGCATGGTGCGCTTAAGCAAGACCCCGGTGAGCGTCATATCGCTGTCGGGGGATTCGGATAACGGTTCCGGAACGATTTTCGCCGATCCTGACGGAACCGTCTGGGTGGTGTCGTCCTCTGGCGTCTTTGCCATCCGCGACGGTGTAGCCCGGCCGTATAAGTTCCCTAAGTTGCCAGATGTGGCACTGCGCACTCTATTTCGGGACCGTTCCGGCGATCTCTGGCTTGGTTCCGACGGCAGCGGGATCTACCGCTTGACCCACACAGGCGTGGTTCACTATACGGCGCCGGGCAGGTTAGTAAATAACTTTGTGCGGGCATTTCTGCAGAGCAAAGATGGCGCCATGTGGATTGCAACCGACGAAGGAGTTAGCCGCATTGCGGGTAACGAGACGCAAAACTACCAGGAGCGGGACGGTCTCGCCTATTTCAGCACACGCTCCCTGGTTGAGGACAGTAACGGCGACATTTGGATCGGCACCGATCATGGCCTCAGCCATCTGCACCGCGGCGTTTTTGTACATGATGTGGCCACCGCGGCGCTTGCTGAAGAAAAAGTGTGGTCGATCCTCGAGGACCATGACGGAGCCTTGTGGTTTGGCACCCGCAGCCATGGACTGTTTCGCTACGCGAAGGGCAGCATCGTATCGTACACAACCGCCCAGGGGCTCGCGAATAACAACATCTATCAGTTGCTTGCAGACCGGCGCGGGTCGCTCTGGCTGAGTGGCCCCACTACCATCTCGTCATTTCCTTTGCCCCGGCCGGAACAGGATCCATCAGAGACGCACCTCAAAGTGAGTGTCTATGAACTGCCGTACGATGCGGGCCCGGTACAAATGTGCGGCGGCCAGCAGCCCTCCGGCTCCGTGGGCCCGGACGGCGATATCTGGTTTGCCAGCAGCAAGGGTGCGGTACGCGTCCTACCCGTGCCACCCGCCCGGGTGGACCCGCCCCGGGCACTGATCACGGGGATCACGGCTGATGGACGCGAGTTGCCGGTCTCATCCGCGCTGGTTTTTCCAGCCGCGATGTCGCGCCTGGAAATCGCTTTCGCTCCCTTGCTGCTGCGCTCCCAGCAGGACGTGCGCTTCCGCTACCGGCTGGAGGACTTTGACCAGGACTGGATCTATGCCGGAACCAGCCGGGTGGCCAGTTACACCAACCTTCCCCCCGGCAAGTATCGATTCCACGTGGTCGCTTTTGAAGTAAGCAATCCATCCGCGATCTCCGAGGTGTCCGTTGGGCTGCAAAAGAGACCCTATTTTTATGGCACGTGGTGGTTCCTGACGGGTTGCCTGCTGGCGGTGGCGCTTCTGATTCTGGCCATCTACCACTCGCGCATCCGCTCCTTGCGCCTCCGCTTCAAGGCAGTTCTCGATGAGCGCAGCCGCCTGGCGCGAGAGATGCACGACACCGTGATCCAGGGATGCACCAGCATTTCTGCACTGTTGGAGGCGATCTCCAGCCTGCGGCGTGAAAATCCAGAACTACAGGAAAATCTTCTCGACCATGCCCGCATGCAGGTGCGTTCCACCATCGATGAGGCGCGCCAGGCGGTGTGGAACCTGCGCCACAAGGAGGATTCCGTCGCCGACCTGGGGAGCTCCGCCGCCGCCATCGCGGAGCGCACCAGTAAGGAATTCGGTATCCCGGTGGGCTGCGTAGAAGAGGGCCGGCCCTTTCGCGTGCGCGGTTCGCTGGCCCGCGAGCTTCTGATGGTGATACGAGAGGCGGTTTACAACGGGGCGCTGCACGGGCGTCCTCAACGCATTCAGATCAAGCTGGTCTACTCCCGCGATGAGCTCAGCAGCAGCGTTAGCGACGATGGATGCGGGTTTGACTCCACTGCCAGAAAGGTGGAAGGCCGGCAACACTATGGAATCGAAGGCATGCGGGAACGTGTGGAGCGCATGGGCGGCAGCATCGGGATCGTCAGCGTTCCCGCGCGGGGAACGACGGTCTCGTTTAGCGTTCGGCGTTCTCACCTGCAATCGCCGGCTGCCCAGGACAGCATGCAGCTATGAGCGATGAACAGAATATCAGGATTCTTATTTGCGACGATCACCCCATCATGCGCTTTGGCATTGCCGCCATTATTCAATCTCAACCCAACATGACGGTAGCCGCCCAGGCGGGGACCGCGGCAGAAGCGCTGCGTCTGTTCTGGGAACATCGCCCCGACATTACCCTGATGGATCTCAGGCTCCCCGATAGGAGCGGGGTCGAGGTTATCCGTGAAGTTCGGCGAGTGGCGCCACAAGCGCGTTTCATCGTGCTCACCACGTATGAGGGCGACGAGGATATCCACCAGGCGCTTGAGGCCGGCGCGATGGGATACCTCATCAAGGGCATGCCGCATGAAGCGCTCATGGAAGCTCTGCGCAAGGTGCATGCGGGGCGCAATTTTTTGCCTCCGCCGGTCACCCGCGCCCTGGCCTCTCGCATGCCGGACGGCGAACTCAGCACGCGCGAACGCGAGGTTCTCTCGCTGCTGGTTCGGGGCAAGAGCAACCGCGAGATCGCCGACGAATTGTCCATCAAAGAGGCCACGGTTAAGTCCCACGTGAGCGTGATACTGATGCGCCTGAATGTAGCCGATCGCACCCAGGCGGTCGTCGCCGCCTTGCAGCGTGGCTTGGCCCATCTTTAGAGCGTCGTTAACACTCGCTCCGGTACAATCGGAAGGCTCATGCCCGAAACGCCCAAACCTCCGCAGTCCAGCCCTAACGATTCCCTCTGGGGGCCGTATCTCAGCGAACGCCAGTGGGGCACGGTGCGGGAGGACTACTCCACCAATGGCGACGCGTGGAATTACTTTCCCCATGACCATGCACGCAGCCGCGCGTATCGCTGGGGCGAGGACGGTTTGGCGGGCATCAGCGACCAGGAGCAGACGTTGTGTTTCGCCCTGGCGTTGTGGAACGGGCAAGACCCGATCTTAAAGGAGCGGCTGTTCGGCCTGACCAACGGTGAGGGCAATCACGGCGAGGATGTCAAGGAGTACTACTACTATCTTGACGCTGCGCCCAACCACTCCTACCTGAAGATGCTTTATAAGTACCCTCAGGCCGCCTACCCATACAGCCTGCTGATAGAGGAAAATCGCAATCGAGGCCTCCAGGACAACGAATTTGAACTGATTGACACCGGAGTGTTCGACGAGAATCGATACTGGGACGTTTTCGTCGAGTACTTCAAAGCTGCTCCTGACGATATCCTGGCGCAGATAACGATTCACAATCGCGGCCCCGAAGCCGCCGAATTGCACGTGCTTCCTCAATTGTGGTTCCGCAATACATGGTCGTGGAACCCCCCTATGGCCAAGCCGGAGATCAGTGCCCAGGGGCAGGTTCTGGCTGCAAGCCACCCCCAACTAGGCGCCTACTATCTCTACGCGGAAGACCACGCCGACCTGTTGTTCTGCGAGAACGAAACCAACATTGCGCGCCTGTTTGGGGGTGCATTCCAGGGCTACTGCAAAGACGCTTTTCACGAGTACCTGGTGCACGGCAATCGGTCTGCGGTGAACCCGCTGCGGCGAGGTTCGAAGGCGAGCGTGCACCTTAGTAGGAGGGTGGATGCCGGCGCCTCTGCAACGTTCCGCCTGCGCCTCTCTCACGCTGAGAATCCAACACCTTTTTCGGATTTCGATCAGATCGCCAGCGCGCGAAAGAGCGACTGCGATGATTTCTACTTTGGGATTCAAACCGGCCTGGACCACGAAGATGCTCGCCTGGTCCAACGGCAGGCTTTTGCCGGAATGATATGGAACAAGCAATATTACGAATACGACGTGCGCCGCTGGCTGCAGGGAGATTCCGATTCCGCCACTCCGGCCGCCCAACGCCAGTCGGGCCGCAATTCTGAATGGCAACACCTCAACAGCGGCGCCATCCTCTCCATGCCGGACAAGTGGGAATATCCCTGGTTCGCGTCGTGGGACCTGGCGTTTCATGCGGTCACCTTCTCATTGATCGATCCGGAGTTTGCCAAGCACCAGTTGGTAGAACTATTGCATGTCTGGTATCTGCATCCCAATGGACAACTGCCCGCGTATGAGTGGAACTTCAGCGATGCCAATCCCCCGGTTCACGGATGGGCTTGCTGGCGGGTCTTCGAGATTGATCGCAAGTTTCGCCGCACACAAAACCCGGATGACCCTGGAGACCTTTCCTTCCTCGAACGCGTTTTTCAGAAGTTACTTCTCAACTTCACCTGGTGGGTCAACCAAAAGGACATGCACGGGCGCGACCTCTTTCAAGGGGGCTTCCTCGGCCTGGATAACATCGGCGTCTTCAACCGGGACCAGGCCCTCCCTAACGGCGGCTACCTGAGCCAATCGGACGGAACCAGCTGGATGGCGATGTACACCCTGGCTTTGATGAGAATCGCTCTTGAACTGGCACAGAACAACACAGACTACGACGACATGGCTACCAAGTTCTTCGAGCACTTCCTGTATATTGCCGGCGCCATGGCGGATATGGGCGGCCGCGGCGTGGGCCTTTGGCACGAAGAAGACAGCTTCTATTACGACGTGCTCAATATGCCTGACGGCCAGGCTGTTCCCATGCGTATCCGCTCGATGGTTGGCTTGGTTCCTCTCTTTGCGGTTGAGACCTTGGATCCCGAACTGCTGGAGAAGGTTCCCGGGTTTAACAGACGCATGGAGTGGTTTCTGACCTACAGGCCTGACCTTGCCAAGTTGGTGTCACGCTGGTTTGTTTCCGGGAAGGGCGAGCGCAAGCTCCTCTCGCTGCTACGGGGACATCGCATGAAGGCAATCTTGCGCAGAATGCTTGACCCCAATGAGTTTCTCTCCGATTACGGCATTCGTTCTATCTCCCGTTACCATCTTGAACATCCATATATATACTGCCCGGCCGATGGACGTGCGCTGAGTGTCGACTACGAACCGTCCGAGTCGCGATCGCGGCTCTTTGGCGGCAATTCGAACTGGCGTGGTCCAATATGGTTCCCGGTGAATTTCCTTATCATCGAATCGCTGCAGAAGTTCTACCACTATTACGGCGACGACTTTAAGATCGAGTGCCCGACGGGTTCAGGAACATTTATCACCATCGACCAGGTGGCAGCGGAGCTCACGAATCGCCTGACAAAAATATTTCTCAAAAACAGCGACGGAGTTCGCCAGGTAAACGCACTCTACCCCCGTTTTCAGCAAGACGAACATTTCCGTGATCATGTCCCCTTTTACGAATTCTTTGATGGAGACACCGCGCGAGGAGCTGGCGCCTCCCACCAGACCGGCTGGACTGGGGTCATCGCCAAACTGTTAGAGCCTCGAGCAGGTTATCCAGGCCGGTAGAGAAGGCCGGTAGAAGAAAGGACCCTACATGTCACTCGCGAACAAGGTTGCCATCGTCACTGGCGGCAATAGCGGTATAGGCAAGGCCATTGTGCTCGAGCTCGCCAGGCAGGGCGCGAGTGTCGTTATCGACTACGTATCTCACCCCGAAGCGACAGACGCACTCGAAGCGCAGATCACCGCTTTGGGAGTGAGCGTTATCGGCGTTCAAGCGGACGTCAGCAAGCTGGATGATCTTGAGCGTCTCGTCGCCGCTGCGGTGGAGAAATTTGGGCATGTCGATGTCATGGTGAACAACGCCGGGGTAGAAACCCGCACCTCTATCCTCGACACCACCGAAGCGCAGTACGAGAAGGTATTGGAAATCAACCTCAAGAGTGCGTTTTTTGGCACCCAATTCGCGGCCAAACAGATGATCAAGCAGGGCGGCGGTGGCCGTATCATCAACATCACGTCTATCCATGAAGACTGGCCAATGCCGGGCAACATACCGTATTGTCTTTCCAAGGGTGGTATGCGCATGTTGACGCGCACGGCGGCTGTGGAACTCGCTCCCCATAACATTCTGGTCGTAGGTGTTGCGCCAGGCGCGGTCGCGACGCCGATCAATCTTTCCACCATGAAGGATCCGGCGCTCATGCAGAAGTTGAATAGTGCGATTCCGCTAGGCCGGATGGCAAAGCCTGAGGAGATCGCCAACGTAGTCGCCTTCTTAGCCGGAGACGGGGCCAGCTATATCACGGCTACCACCATCATCACTGACGGTGGCATGATGCAAAGCAGCCCCGGACTGTAGCGGAGCTACTTAAGCGGGCTGCGGAAAGACTCGTTGTTGGGTAGGTCTGGGTTTTAGAGTCTGCGTGAGAACCGGCGGTTAACGACTGAGTCCCGTAGAGCCTGCCCTGAGCCTGTCGAACGGGGACGGCTGAGAATAGCCCAGCACAGTCCTGGGTCGCATTGAAAGGAAGAACGAGTCCCGTAGGGACGGCTGAAAATGCCCCAGGAGGTAGGCAAACCCAGGACTACCGTCCTGGGAAATTCTCAGCCTCTGACTCTCAGCCGTCCCTACGGGACTGAGTTTGTAAATGGGTATCTCGCGCACGGGCTAGACGCCTGGCACCGGCGGACAACCTGGAAATTCGGCCAGAAAGGTATTTCCGATGTAACCCAAATACTGGATGCCAATTTTGCTGGTAAAGAATCCGTCCGCGGTCAGATTGCGCAGAAACGAAAAGAACGCGACTCCCTGGCCCAGGCTCGCGTCCTGCGCTATGTTCTTGCGATAAGCGATCAGATCGAGCATCTCGGTCTTCTGCTGCGCCGTGCAGTCGAGATAAGCGTTGCCGTAGCGATCCACACATGTGGAGTCGAGCCACATGAGACCACCCCCGAGGGTGAGCTGATAGTGCGGATTCTCGCTGGTAAGCAGGTCAATAAACTCCGGAGCACCAGCCTCCACGGCGCCCCCGCAGTCGGTGTCTGCCGGGAAGATCGACTCGCATAGCGCTTGCAATGTCTTGTATTGTTGCGGTGGAAAATATTTGGGCGTGTATATGCCCGCTTTGCTCGAGGCCTTTTCCGAGTCGATCATGTGATGGGCATACTCCGCTGCCTGCAGCGGAATGACTCTCAGCACTGAGGTCGCGGCGGCTCCTATGCTGAGCGACCTTAATACATCGCGCCGGGATACAGACATGCTAGATCTCCCCCTTTTTCGCCTGATCGAGCAGGTACTCTGAGGTTCTCCACGATAGTGCCGTGATGGTGAGCGTCGGGTTCTTATCGGGACCCGTAACGAACGGCGCGCCGTCAGCGACGAACAAATTCTTGACGTCGTGCGCCTGGCAATTCTTATTCAGAACCGACGTCTTGGGGTCGTCACCCATGCGCACGGTTCCAAGTTCGTGAATGATCTCTCCGCCCTCGGAGATTCCGTAGTGGCCCCTTGGGTCCGGCTTGGCTGGGCTGGTGACCGTGCCTCCCCCGGCTTCAATGATGGCGGTAAAGGTCTCCTGCATATCTTTCGCCATCTTGATCTCGTGATCGCTCCAGGCAAAGTGGAAGCGCAGCACCGGAATACCCCATTTGTCGACCACCGTGGGATCGATCTCACAGTAGGTATCGGGATTGGGGATCATCTCGCCGCGCCCGGAAAATCCGATGAAATTTCCATATTTGCTGCGGACGTGCTGTTTCAACGATGCTCCGTAGCCCTCATGCTCCTGGCATAGGCCATCGTAGCTGCCGACACTGGGCATGTGGCGTCCTCCACCAAACTCAATGTGGTAGCCGCGCGGAAAATCGTTCTTGCGGTCGGCCCTCCACCACGGCATGTACATGTGCATACCGCCGACACCATCGTGATTGTGCGGCGCCACGCCGGCCAGTTGGGGAAAATATCCGGTTACGCTGGTGCCAACGCTATCGGTGAGATAACGGCCGACAACCCCGGATGAATTCGCCAGACCATTAGGAAAGAGCGTGGATTTCGAATTGAGCAACAAACGGGCGGATTCGCAGGAACTCGCTGCCAAGACGAAGGCTTTGGCGTAAACGCGCGTCTCCTGGAGAGTGGTCTTGTCAATGTAGGAGACGGCTTGCGCTTTGCCCTCTTTGTTGACGACGACCTCCCGGGCCATGGCGTCGGGAATCAACGTGAAGCGGCCGGTCGCCTGGGCAGGGGGAATCATCACCTGGCTGGAACTGAAGTTGGACGCGCTGATACAACCTCGTCCGCATTGCGCGCAGTAGTGACACGGCGGGCGTCCATTCACCGGCTTGGTAATGATGGCCATGCGCGAAGGAATACAGGTAATATTCAGCTGATCGCAGGCCTTCTTGACCAGGGTCTCGGTGCAGCGGGGCTTTGGCGGAGGCAGGAAGACTCCGTCGGGCGCGTAGGCAAGATTCTCTTTCGTTCCAAACACGCCGATGAACGATTCGACCTTGTCGTAATAGGGCGCAATGTCTTCATAAGAGATCGGCCAGTCGTCTCCCAGGCCATCCCGGGAGCGGGCCTTCAAATCCGCGGGAGAGACGCGGAGCGAAATCCGTCCATAATGATTGGTGCGGCCGCCCTCGATACGCGAGCGGAACCAGCGAAAGGACGTACCTGGAGCAGTCGTGTAGGGCTCGCCATCGATCTCCCAGAATCCGTTGGGAGCCAGGAATTCACCGTTTAACTCGTGGCGCGCCCGGCCGCCGATATCGGCTCCGCGGTGGGGCAAAGCGTAGGGCCACACATGCTCCTTGTAATCTTTGCGGGGGTTCAGCAGGGGCCCCGCCTCGAGCATCACAACATTCAATCCGCCCTCAGTCAGGACCTTGGCGGCGGTGCCGCCTCCGGCGCCAGAACCTATGATGCATACGTCGTAAACCTTTGGCGAGCGAGCCACTTGAGGCATTCAGAAATCTCCCGTAGAGCTATGGGTTGCGTGACGAATAACGTCCCTCGCAAATATAGTCTAAACGCATTGTGGATGCACTTGGCCACGCCTGCCTGCCCCCGGATTCTGAGTGCTGCGCGCCCCGGGGAGTCGGCTGATTACTTTTGAAACGGCTCCCCATGTTCTTCGCCCGGTCCAATTTGACTTCGCAGCCGAAGAAGCATTACGGCACATATACAGTTACATATTAACGAGCCGCTATCGAAAGATTTGCAACTCCGCCTCATTCCATGCGTCTAAAGGGTTAGAAGGGAGCACGTTGTCAAAGCGAAATCAAACCATGGGAGAAGCAGCAGTATGAGCAGTTTAGGCCAGCTAATTACAAGACTAGGATTGATAGCCATTTTCTCTACAATGCCACTAGCCGCACAGGTCCTTTACGGCGTGAGATTTACGACGCCATTCCCGTTTTACGTGGGCGACACCGAGATGCCCAGCGGTTCCTACTCACTTACTCAACCCGAAGATCTCAATAAGGCGGTAGCCGTCGTCAAGAGTGCAGACGGTTCACACACCGCGTTCATTGATGTCGACCCTACCCAATCTCTTGATCCTGCGCGTCGATCCAAGGTCACCTTTAAGAAATACGGGGATACTCTGTACTTCAATAGAGTGATCCTTGAAGGTGACACCTCTGGGATCGTTGCTCAGTCGACTAACACCGAAAAAAAGGCGAAAGAGACCGCGAGCGCGGTAGAGGAGCGGTCGATCACCGCCGCCGGCCAATAACCAAACAGCGGACGCCCCAGATGTTCTCGAATTCGCTGGGAATCTACTGAAGATCGGTGGTGGCCTGAACCAATGCCACCACCGGCCAGGTTTCGAAAGTAAGACCCTAGGGGGCTAAAGCCTTCGATATTGCATCCTTTTACGTACGGGCTAAAGAGTCTGCGTGAGAACACGAGAGCAAATCCCAAATCAGAACCAGGCCCGTAGGGCCGGGAGCCAAACGTCAGCCCAGCCCGGATCCGGATTTCCTGTGGAGCTTGCTGGCGTTGGCGCACTTCATGCGGCTTTCCTTAACGAAAGCCGCACACGCGGTCGTGTCCAGCGCAGCGTGCAGGAAATCCGGAGAAGGGCTGGGACATCGATCGCCAATATCGTTTGAGCGCCAGAGGCGCGGCACCAGCGGACGAAGGTAGTGCCGCACCTCCGGCGCTCCACAATCTTGGCCATCCGTCTCCCAGCCCTTCCGGGCTGGGCTGACGTTTGGCTCCCGGCCCTCCGGGCCTGGTTCTGATTTGGGATTTGCTTTCGTGTTCTCACGCAGACTCTTTAGCCCTCAGTCGCGGCTCTTGCGGCACGGCTAAAGCCTTGCCCTGATACAAAACATGAGAGTGCCAGGCAGGTACAACTGGCGCTATCGAGCTTCTGTCGAAGGAACATGAGCGAATAGCTGTAGATAAGGCCATATCCGCTCTCAATCACCCCGGGATTCCATTACACTCCGCTTCAGAAACTTGACGCCTTCGAAGGCGATCGACTCCGGAGTGCGTTCGATGTCTCGCCAGATGGACGCGGCGGCACTCAAATCCTTGAGCGCGAAGCCGAAACCTTCGATGGTCAGCCAGCCGTCGTACTTCAGGTCACGGAGTGCCTGAAATACTTCCTTCCATTCCACATGCCCGGATCCGGGTATGCCGCGATCGTTTTCGCAGGTATGAACGTGCTTGAGGTAGGGACCGACCGTGCGGTAACCCGCAGCAATACTCTTTTCTTCGATGTTGGCGTGGAAGGTGTCAAAGAGGATGCCGATATTGGGGTGGCCGATCTCTCGGGCAAGCGCAGCAGCATCGCTGGCGGTGTTCAGAAAGTAAGTTTCGAACCGGTTCAACGGTTCAATGGCGAAGGTCACTTTATGGGCGGCCAGCGTGTCACCCACGGATTGAAAACCCTCGACGGCCCACTTCCATTCATCGCTGGTCCGCCGGCGGCCTGGCAGGTAGCCAACCGGACTGAAGAGAGGTCCGGCGACAATCCCGATGCCGGCGTCCGCAGCGACTTTTGCTACGTCTTCCAGGTGCAGCCGGGTGCGGCGCCGAATGTCCGGGCTCTCGCTAATCAGGCTCAGGCCGTCCACCAGCACCGTGCAGGCGTTGCATTCCAGGCCATGAGCTTCGGTGGCCTGACGAATGCTGGACGCCGCAAACGCCTCCGGCCGCAACAGCGGAATCTCGACTCCGTCGAAACCCGCCTCTTTGATGACAGGAAGTAAGCCAAAATTGGATGAATCAAACGTTCCGGACCAGATGAATGTGTTCACTCCGAATTTCATTTCCGCCTCAGTGTCTTTCCCTGTCGCAGCTAGAGATTATGCTTTGAAAGCATGGCTTTCGGCAATTATGTGAGAGCCATGACCAGAAGCCATTACCAGAAGCCATGACCAGGAGCCATCCATGAACCGGCGTGAATTTATTGAAATCTCAGCAGCCTCACTGGTCGTCGCTTCGACTGAAAGACTCGGAGCCCTGCCTGCTGAAGCGGACAAGCCCTGGTATGAGACGATGCAGCGCTGCGGCCAGGTCAACTTCAATGAGCAGGATCCCATCTCGATGAACGCCGATGAGTGGATGGACTACTTCGCCTCCCTGAAGGTGAATGCTGTATTGCTTAACGGAGGCGGAATCATGGCCTTTTATCCGACGCAAGTTCCCTATCAGCACCGTAGCGAGTTTCTAGGCTCGAGAGATCTCTTCGGCGAAATGCTGGCGGCCGGGCGTAAGAGAAACATGCGTGTGGTCGCGCGGATGGACTGTAACTACGCCTACGAAGAGGCCTTTCAGGCCCATCCGGAGTGGTTTCAATATAGCGCGGACGGGTCCCCGACGCGCCATCCGGAGTGTCACTGGCTTTACAGAACCTGCATGTTTGGAACCTACTTCACTGAGCAGATGCCGGCCATTTACCGCGAGATTAACCAGCGCTACGCACCGGATGGCTTCTATACGAATGGATGGCCAGGCACAGAGGCGCTTGAGGTTTGCCACTGCGCCAACTGCCAGAAGATCTACCGCGAGCAGACCGGAGGCGTTCCCCCGCAGACCACCGACGTAGGGAGCCAGGTGTATCGCAAATATTACGAAGTCTATATGGATCGCATCGCGCTGGTATGGAAGATGTGGCAGGACACTGTAAAGGAGAAGAGTGCGGAGTCAGTCTATGTCGGCAACCTGGGTGGAGGCATCCGGACTGTTAAGGACTTGCATCGGCTGAGCAGTGTTGCCGCCTGGTTCAATGCGGACAATCAAGGCAGAGCAGGAAATACCCCGATCTGGATGTGTGCGCAACAGGGGCGAGTGGCTCGCTCGGTGATGCGAGGCCGCACGGTGACGAACGTGATCGGCGCCTACAGCAATGGTCAGATCAACTGGAGACACTCGAGCAAGACTCCAGCCGAGACAACACTGTGGATGGCGCAGGCTACGGCGAGCGGTATGGTGCCCTGGTTTCATTGGCTCGGCGGCCATCCGGAAGATACGCGCTGGCGCGAAACAGGAAGGGTCTTCTTCGATTGGCTAGCCGCCAACGAGCAGCATTTCCGTAACCGGCGCTCGCTCGCCGACCTGGCCGTGCTCTACCCACAGAGCACGATCGCCTTCTATGCCTCAAACGGAACAAAAACGAGAACCCTCAATGGGGCAACGATCGATTCGGCAGAGTACCTGGAGGGAATGTATGCTGCTTTGCTCGAGGGCCGCTTCTTATTCGACTTTGTTCACCAGGAGAATCTGACCGCGGAGGCGTTGAAGCCATATCGGGCGTTGATCATCCCGAACGGCGCGTTTCTGCGCGATACCGAGTGTGAGGCAATCCGTGATTATGTAAAAGCAGGCGGTTCCGTGCTCGCCACCTTTGAAAGTTCGCGCTACAACGAATGGGGCGTGGCACGAGAGGATTTTGGTCTACAAGAGCTGTTCGGCGTGAGTGTCACTGGCGACCCGATCGGGCCCTTTAACAACAGCTACATGCGGATGGAAAAGGCCCACCCGGTATGCGAAGGGTTCACCGGAACCACCATATTGCCCGGCCCGGAATTTCGCGTGCCCGTAACCCATGTGCCGTCGGATGCGCTATACCTAAGCGTCGTGCCCCACTATCCACCCTTCCCGCCTGAGATGGTTTATCCACGCATCCGGCAAACGGAAGAGCCCGCTGCGATCTTCCGCGAGCAGGGTAGTTCCCGCATTGTCTATTTTCCCGGAGATGTTGACCGGTCCTATTGGCGCTCCGGCAATCCGGATCTTAGCCGGCTACTCATCAACGCAGTGCGCTGGATTCTGAAGCAACAAGCTTGCGCCGGCGTCGGTCGAGGGCAATGGCTTGCTCGAAACGTTCGCATGGGAGACAGAGCCCGGCTTCGCACTGCACATCTTGAATTATGCCAATCCGAATGCCCTGCGGCCTTTTGTGTCGCGGCTATATCCGGTGGGTCCGCTGCAAGCAGAGGTTCAGGTTCCACGTGATCGAAAGGTCAGTTCCGTGCGCGCTCTGCGCGGCGAAAAGAATCTGCCCTTCCGCAACGTGGAAGGAAGGGTGAAATTTGAAGTCCCTTCCGTTGAAGATTATGAGGTCGTTGCGCTCACTTAGCCCGTCTAATCCCTGCTGTACACTAGCCTCGACCTCATGAGGACAGTCCCGTGATCAACCGGCGCACTTTCGTGAAGGCAGGGGCCGCAGCAGCCTGTCTTGCGACCCAAGGCGATTTTGTCTACGCAGATATTCCTCAGGGCACAACAGACATTCCATGGCAGCGGAAGCTGCGCCGTATCGCCCAGGTAAATATGACGGAACACGACCCGGCGGTTATGAACGTCGAGGAGTGGGCCGACTACATGGCACGCCTGCGGGTGGGCGCCACTTTCATAAGCGTAACTGGAATCATTGCTTTTTATCAGACTAAAGTTCCTTTTCACCGCAAGGGCAAATACCTGGGTAACCGCGACTTCTTCGGCGAATTGAACGCTGCCGCCAAAAAGCGTGGCATCCGCACCATCGCCCGCATGAGCCCCGATCTCAACTGGGGAGATGCGCTCGCGGCTCATCCCGAATGGTTCCAGCGTGACGCACAGGGCAACCCACGCACCGCCGCGGATGATCCGGACCTGTACGAAACCTGCATGTTCTCGAGCTACATGACCGACTACATGCCGGCCATCATCCGCGAGATCAATAGCCTCTATGACGTGGACGCGCATTTTATGAATGGCTGGCCGCCGCTCGGTAGCCTTCCCTCCTGCTACTGCACACAATGCACCCAACTCCCTGCTGCGGGAACGCCCGCCTATTGGGACAAGTTCAATGAACGTGTTCTCTACCTGTGGAAGCTTTACGACGGCCTTGCTAAGGAGAAGAAGGCAAGTAGTTTTTACTTCGCCAACCTGGGCGGAGGCATTCATGGCGGTCCTAACCTGGCCACCCTGGGCGAAATATGCCAGTGGTTCCAGGCCGATAACCAGGGCCGCGGAGGCCAGGACGAGCCAATCTGGGGTTGCACTTTGCAGGGCCGTGTGTGCAACGCGGTGCTCGATGGCAAGATGGCCGCCAACGTGGTGGGACTATGGTCGACCGGACCGATAAGGTGGCGGGAAAGCACCAAGTCTCCAGCCGAGGCGCAGATATGGCTTGATGAGACCTCAGCGAGCGGCATGACGCCTTATGTACACTCCATAGGCGGCGAGAACGGACTCGGCGAAGATCTCCGCTTTAAGAAAATCGGCTACGAGTATTTCGATTGGACGGCGAAGCACGATGCCCATTTCACGAATAAGCATTCGATTGCCAATATCGGCGTCTTGATCGGCCAGCGGACGCAGCTGTTCTATAAGCCGCCTCATGATGTATCGATCTCCCAGTACATGAATGGCATGTACTACGCACTGCTCGAGGGTCGCTTCCTGTTCGACTTCGTCCACGAAGACCGATTGCAGCCCGAGCAACTGAAGAAATATTCCGCGCTGATTTTGCCCAACACCGCTTTATTGAGCGACGAACAATGCCGGCAGTTGCGCGATTACGTCCAGCAAGGCGGATCCCTGCTGGCCACCTTCGAGAGCAGTATGTATACGGATCAGTATGTGCGCCGAGCTGACTTCGGCCTTGGCGATGTATTCGGCATTCATGCAGCAGGAGCAGTGATCGGCCGGCGAGGCAACAGCAATCCGTATTATGCGCGGATCGAGAAGCAGCATCCCTGCTTGCAGGGCTTTACCGATACGAGTATTTTGCCGGGCGCAGAATACCGGGTACCTTTAGCGCCCATCGAAAGCCCGGTACTTACCGTGATCCCAGGCTTTCCAGCGTACCCGCCGGAACTCTCCTACCCTCCACAGCCCCATACAAATGAGCCGGCAGTAGTACTGCGGCAAACGGAAAAGGGACGGCTTGCCTACTTCTCCGGAGATATCGAGCGCACCATGTGGCTTTCCGGAAGTACTGACCTCAGCCGCCTGCTGCAGAACTCGATCCGCTGGGTAGCAGGCTCGGGCGCGCCCGTTTCGATAGAGGGTCGAGGCTTGATCGAAGCCTTTGCTTGGGAGACCGAGGCTGGCTTCGCCGTGCATGTCCTGAACTACACCAACCCCAACGCGCACCGCGGCTGGGTGCGGGAGTTCTACCCGATCGGCGAGCAGAAGGTTTCAATGCGGCTGCCGGAGGGCCGTCATGTTACCCGGGTGGAGTTGCTGCGCGCCGGAAGGGACATTCCCTTTCACGCCGCAAGCGGAGTAGTCGTGTTCACTATTCCTTCCATCGACGATTACGAAGTGGCAGCGCTCTATTCATGACCCGATTCCTCTGTAATTTAGTTCTCCTGCTCTGGGCTGTCTCCGGGACAGCGCAAGCGGTTCATCCCAAGAATCCGCTGGGTACCGGAGCGGACGTTGTGGCCGCCGGACATGCGCTTTACAACCGGACTTGCACCGCATGCCACGGCATCGACGGAGGAGAAGGAGAACGAGCTCCGGCCCTGGTGGGAGACCGCCGCTTTTTCCGGCTCAGCGAAAACTCCATCTTCGATACCATCCGGGGCGGGATTCCCGGCACTGCGATGCCTCCCTTCGGCCTACCGGATGACGACATCTGGCGCATCGTGGTCTTCATCCGCGCCATGCGCGGTCCGGCTTCAGAGACCGGCGTTCCAGGGAACACGCAACAGGGCATGGCAGTGTTTCGAGGTAAAGGCGGATGCCTCAAGTGCCACATGCTCAACGGAAAAGGCGGAACCATCGGGCCCGATCTGTCCAATCTCGGCGCCCAGGTTACGCTGAAACATCTGCGCGAATCGTTGAGCCAGGAAAGACCGATCCCTCCGGATTATCGCCCCATCAAGGTAGTCACGCGAGATGGCCACACGATCGAAGGGATCGCCAAGAACCAGGATGCATTCTCGATCCAGATTCTCGATTACCAGGACAAACTTCATCTTTACGACACCAATGAATTACGCGAGATCGTTCCCGGAAAGACCTCGCTGATGCCTCACGACTACGACAAGGTTCTTAGCGCCCAGGAGTATCAGGATCTGGTGGCCATGCTTGCCCGGCAAGTGCACACCACACTTCATGTACACCAGGACGGCGAGGGTGAGGTCGGACGATGAGAAACATTGCGTTGGTTCTTGTCTTGGGTATCGCATCGTCACTTGCCGCTCAAGTAAGTGACAAAGATCTGCAAAAGCCCCCGGGCAGCGACTGGCTCAGCTACCACGGCAGTTACGATAGCCAGCGCCATAGCGTGCTGAACCAGATCACAACTTCCAACGTAAGTTCATTGGTAAGCAAATGGGTGTACCACGTGCCCGGAGCCGGCGGCCTGCAATGTGTGCCCGTTGTGGTCGATGGGGTCATGTACATCACGCAGCCGAACGAGATTTACGCGCTCGACGGGCGAAGCGGGCGGTTGATCTGGCATTATCAGCATATTTTGTCGAAGCCGCCCGATCGCGAAGGGCCCAACCGGGGCGCCGCAGTCTTCGAAGACAAGGTTTACTTCACCACAACCGATGCCTTCCTGGTTGCGCTGAATGCCGCCAACGGGAACGTTCTGTGGCAAAGCAAAATCGCCGAATCAAGTGAGGGATATCATTCGTCCGCGGCGCCGCTGGTGGCCAAGGGCAAGGTGATGGTTGGCGTTATCTACGGTGACCGCGGCCTTAATGGCTTTCTGACCGCATTCGACGCAAAAACCGGCGAGCACCTGTGGAGTTTTCACTCGATACCGAAGCCGGGTGAGCCCGGTGGAGATACGTGGGCTGATGACTCCTGGCAGCATGGCGGAGGGGCAACCTGGCTGACGGGCAGCTACGATCCGGAGTTGAACCTGCTCTATTGGGGCATCGGTAACCCCTCGCCCGATTTCAACGGCGATGTGCGCAAAGGCGATAACCTTTATACCGACTCGATGGTGGCGGTCGACCTCGATACCGGCAAGCTGAAATGGTACTTCCAGTTCACGCCCCACGACGTGATGGATTGGGATGGCGCGGAGATCCCGGTGCTGGTGGATGCGCGCTTCGACGGCAAGATGCGCAAGCTGCTGGTGCAGGCAGATCGCAATGGTTTCTATTACATTCTAGACCGCGCGACCGGAGAGTTTCTGCATGGCAACCGTTTCGCGACCCAACTCAACTGGGCCAGCGGCCTCACCCCGCAGGGCCGGCCGATTCTCGTACCCGGGATCGAACCGACCTTAACCGGCACCAGGGTTTGCCCGTCTTCGATCGGGGCAACCAACTGGATGTCTCCTACTTACAGCCCGCAGACTGGGCTGTTCTATTTCGTCGCGCTTGAGGGCTGTGGACTGGCTACAAAAAATACGGAGAAGTTCCGCCCCGGTGGTTTTCAATATCGCGCCGGAGGCGACGTGCTGCTGCGCGATGAGAATTGGAAGGTCTACGTGCGCGCGCTTGACCTGACAACCGGAAAGCAGGTCTGGGAACGGGAACGGGTCGCATCGATGAGCCTTGGCGGCGGATTGCTTTCAACCGCCGGCGGGGTTATTTTTTCTGCCGAGCTCATCGGAGAATTCGTCGCTCTGGAAGCAAAGACGGGCGAGGTTCTGTGGCACTTTAATACTGGCCAGCCAATCAATGCACAACCGATCACTTACATGTTCGATGGGAAACAATATGTGGCGATCGCGTCGAGCTCCGACATATTCGGCTTCGCGCTCTTCGAACCGCAGAAGCCTGCAGGTAAGTGATCAGTACTGCAAAAAGCCCTTGTCGGGGATGCGCACCCGGTAGACCGAGGTCCGCGCCGTAACGTAGAGAGTCTTTAAGTCGCGGTCGCCGAAAGTGCAGTTGGCCGGTGTCTCGGGAAACTCAATCATTCGGATGAATTTTCCCGCCGGCGTGTAGATGGCAATTCCTCGGCACGCGATGTACACGTTGCCGTTGGCGGCAACGCGCAGTCCGTCAGGGCCGCCGTCGATTCCGGAGACGAAGACTCTTTCCCGCGACGCGTTTCCCTGCGCATCCAGATCGTAAGCCATGATCTTCCGCTCTGTCGTATCGGCAACGTAAAGCGTACGGCCATCCGGTGTCAGGGCCACGCCATTGGGCCGCGTCATTTTCGAAATGAGCGAGATCGTGCCCTGCGGCGTCACGTGGTAGACACCGGAGTAGCCGAGTTCAAAATGCTGCAGCGAATCCTTCGGGGCAGGGTCGGTAAAGTAGACCTGCCCATCCCGGCGGACGACAACATCGTTCGGATCGTTGAGCCGTTTTCCTTCGAACTCCGAAGCGATGGTGGTCAGGCGGCCGTCCTTCTCCATCCGCACCACGCGGCGTCCATCGCGTTCGCAGCTGTATAGCCGCCCTTCCACATCCATGGAGTTGCCATTGGCCCCGTTGGTGTAATCGCGGTAGATTTCGGCATGGTCAGCCTTGGTCATTTTCATAATGCGGGAGTCGAACATATCGCTGAAGATGAGAAATCCTTGTCGCGACCATACCGGCCCTTCAACATATCCAAAGTCACTACCAAACCGCTCTACCCCGGCCGCTTGCGACGGCAAAGTGGGCGCGGGACCACTGGCCTTCAACTGAACGCGCCATACCCAGGAATCTCCTGCCGGCAAAGTCACCAGGGGTTTGCCGAGATTCAGTGAGTTTGTCATCCCGAACCACGGTTCCGGAGACAGATAGCCCGCCTGCGGTCCTCCATAGACGTTGAAGCGCACGATGGGTTCAGGCAGATCCGAAGTGGCTTGCTGAGAGATGCGCACCGACAGTCCCTGCGGATCTCTCAGCACAGCGTAGGGCTGGCTACGATAACCGGCGAGTGGGATGGCGACGCGCGCATCGAAATCGCCCAGGCGCTGGGGAGATTCGAAGGAGCGCGGCTGGGCGTCTCCGTTCACGAAGCCCTGCGAGTTGCGCAACATTTGTATGGTGCTGGGCGTTTCAAGAGTCATATTGGCGGGGTCGGTGCCGGCCACGAACGGAATCTTGAAGGCTATATGGTTGCCGATCGAAAAGATCATTGCCCTGGTGTTGGCCGTGTCTGCCTTCACCGTGTAGTCGATGGTGAGTTGCCCACTGGCAAGTGTGTAGGTGGCGTCGAGGTGAAAGCCGAAGGGATAGTACTGCCGAGTGCGATCGGAATCGCGCAGCTCCACAGTTACTCGCGCTCCTTGATTGTCCGCGGATCGGTTCACCTCCTGCCACGGGAGACTCTTTGCGAAACCATGACATGGCATGGGATAGGTCTTACCGTCCAGCGAGTAGGAACCATCTCCGCAAGTTGATTTGGGAAAGTTCCCCAGGGGAAACTGCACCCCGGTAGCCGGCCAAAGCAATGGCCCTTTCCCCTGAAATCCCTTGGTGGATGAGTAATCGCGAGCATGATAGAGCAGCTCAATCCAATGGTCTTTGAATTCGACACGAAAGCTGCTGAGTTCTCCGCCTTCAGAAGGAGCGATCGCTGCCTCCGCTCCTGCGACCGTATCGCGCAAGACGACCACCCGAGGGGAGCCTGGAGCGGCAGCATCCTCGTCCGATACGGTGTAGCGCTGCTGACCGAAACCCAGGTTGGCAGCCAGGAACAGTATCAACAGAGAACTGAAAGTGCGATCCAGAATTTTCAAGTAGGCTCCAGCAGCTGCGAACGCGTGCCTTTTTTTAACACGCAAGGCGCACGCTAGAGCGGAATCTTCAACACGTTCTGAATGTACTTCGCGGTGATCCTGGCGCTCTCCTGGGGTGGACGCCAGGGAGATGTATCCAGCTCGACATTCAAAAAGCCTCTCCATTGAATGCTGTCCAGGTAGGCCTTGAGGCCAGGAAAATCCACTCCGCCTTCGCCCATGGGGAAGAAATAGGGAGTCTTCATCTGATCGACTTGCGGGCCGGGTACGTTCCTCGTCCCGCCGCGGTCTTCCGGCTTGGTGTCTTTAAAGTGGTACTCCAAGACGCGCGTGCCGTACTTCTTACCCATGGCCAGGGGATCCATTCCCGCCATGGTGAAGTGGCCGGTGTCGAGAACCAGGCCGACATACTTCGGGTCGGTGTTAGCCATGATGAAATCCAGCTCGTGTTGGGTCTGTAGCTGGCTGCCCAGGTGAGGGTGAACTCCAAGCTGCATATCCAGCTCTTCGCTCATGCGCTTGCCGAGCGCATTGATCGTGCCCGCCATCACCTTGAGGTCCTCATCCGTCGTGCCGCCGGGACGCCGTCGTCCCGTATTCGTTTTTTGCACCTGGCAGCCGAACCGCCGGCTGAAGCGGGCCATGGCGAAATGGTTCTCGACCACGGCCTCACGCGAGTCAAGGTCCTCGAAGCGGGTGTTGCCGGTGGCTGAGCCGCCGCTGACGCTCACGAAGTTAACGCCGATTTCGAAGATGCGGCGCATCAACCCCTCGGCGTTGTCGGGGTAATACAGAGTGTCGGGTCGACAGAAGGAGGCGCCGAAGATCTCCATGTAACGGAAGCCCACCTCCCGGCCCTCCTCCATGCCTTTAAAGGGGTCGCCCTCCCAGCCGCCCCGGGTGTTGGTGGTATATCCAATTCGGTATTGCTGTTGCTGCTTGTACAGCGGCTCGTAGCGCGGAGGTTGATCTGCACATGCCGGAGCTTGGGCGGCGGCCGGTAAGGTACCTGATGCCAACAGCGCCGCGGAACTGCTTAGAAACTGTCTCCGATCCATGGACGTTTCCTTTCAACGGTTTACGGTTTTTGAGCTGTGAATCATAACGCGGGGGTTGCAGGAACTACATTTCCAAGGCTAATATGCTCCCTCGAGACGTTGTATCTACGATAGATCATCGTGTGATCTTTTGCTTTATCAGGGAGTGGAAGTGAAGATCAGTCCTGAGAAGTGTGTCGCTTGTGGGAACTGCACCTATGTCTGCCCGATGGGTGCTATCTATATCGATCCCGTACTGAAGCGGGCAACCATCAATCGGGACGAATGCGTGGAATGCTACGCCTGTTACAACGGGCTGAGCCAGGAACATCTGAACCCTACCCTGGTGCGCACGGTGCGCCGCGTCTTTGCCGCCTTGCGCATTCGCTTTGAACCGGAACCCGATGTTTGCCCCACCGCCGCCTTCGAACCCGACGAGCTCACCTGGCCGCGCGTCGTACGCCGCGCATTCTCTGACCCAAGCGTTCCCCACGAGTCCACTGGCGTCGAAGGACGCGGCACCGAAGAAGTGAAGACCAACGACGTGACCGGAAGAGTGAAAGTGGGCGAGGTGGGCTTCACCATTGAATTCGGCCGACCCGGCGTGGGAGTTCGTTTCCGCGAGATCCAGCAAATGTGCTGGGCCCTGGCGCAGGCCAATGTCAGCTTTGAGAAGAGAAACCCCATTACTTCCCTCATGTCCGATGTAAGTACGGGCACGCTGCGCGCCGACATTCTGGACGAAAAGGTCATGTCGGCGATTGTCGAGATCAAGGTTCCGGTCGCACGCACGGAAGAGATTATTCACGTGGTATGGGACATTGAAAAAAAGCTGGACACCGTGGTCGCCATCGGTGTCGCGACCCGTTGCGGCGAGCACGGAGAAGAGGTTGTCGTTGCCCCCATTCTGGAACGGATGGGATACAAGCTGCAGCGGGCAAAGACAAATATAGGTTTGGGCCAGATCGTTCAACCTACAGCCGAATCTGCGACGGAGACTGCAAGGGCATGACCAACAGACTGCACCGATCCAATGATGGATCATCTTCGCTCCGCAATCTGTCCGGCTTACTCCTGCTCGGGGCTTGCTTTCTCAGCGCGCTGCCGGGCGCGGCCGCTCCGGGCGATACCACATTTCACTTCCGCCTTTCTCCGGGACCACGCCTGGTCGGCACGCGCGCAGATACATCGGGCAGCGGTTCCGTCACAGCCACTCTAGAGGGAAACAAGCTCACGCTGAAAGGATCGTTCAGTGGACTGCTGGGCGTTCCCACAAGCGCGCATCTGTTGATGGGTTCGTTGCCCGGCGTGCGCGGACCGCTCATCGCCGACCTCACCGTCTCTACGTCTACTAGCGGCACACTGAGTGGCAGCGTGGAGCTCACCCCCCAGCAACTCTCGGCCTTCCGCAAAGGCGGTCTTTATGTGGAGATCGACAGCAGCAAGGCGCCCGAGGGCGACCTCTGGGGCTGGATCATGAGGGAATAAGTGATTTACGCCAGGCTGCGCACAAAAAGCAAGTTGGGGGAAAAACATTCCATGCTGTTCCGAACGAGTGGAATCGCGATTGCAGCGAGTGCTTTGACACTGTGGAGTTGGAGCGCGGCCGCTCAGCAGGACGTGGGCCCTTATACGTCGCGGCAGGCCGCCCAAGGCCAGACGGAGTACTCCGGAGCTTGCGCCTCGTGTCACCAGGAAAACCTATCCGGCGGCGGCGAAGCGCCTTCTCTTGCCGGAGGTAATTTTCTTAAGTCCTGGGGAGATCGTTCCACGAAGGAACTCTACGACTATCTCCATTCAGCCATGCCTTTGGGCAAAGGCGGCAGCCTGAGTGACCAAACCTATCAGGACATCGTGGCTTTCTTGCTCGAAGCCAACGGCGCAACGCCGGGTGGCAAATCTTTCACCAGCACCACGGATGTGAAGATCGGCAATGTCGCCAACGGCCAGGTGCCTGGGAGGCTCACGCGACAGGCAGAGACGGCGACCGTTGCTCCCAGCGGTCTCATGATCGCGGGAGAGGTTAGGGACTATAGTCCGGTTACCGACGCCATGCTCGATCACCCCGCGGATGGCGATTGGCTCATGTTCCGCCGCAACTACCAAGGTTGGAGTTTCAGCCCGCTCACACAAATCGACCCCAGCAACGTGAAAAATCTGCAGCTCAAATGGGCTTGGGCGATGAACGAGGGGGGCGCCAATGAAGTCACGCCTATCGTGCATGACGGCATCATCTTCCTTTCCAACACCGACAACATCGTGCAGGCGCTGGATGCCAAATCCGGCAAGCTGATCTGGGAATACCGCATCGGCCCCCGATCCCCATATCTCTATGGAGGGAATCGAAGCATCGCGCTTTACCAGGATAAGGTGTTCATAGCGACCACCGACGCCCACGTGGTCGCACTCGACGCGCGCAGCGGCAAGCTGGTCTGGAAAATAGCGATGAGCGCCAAGCGCCATAGCCAAACCGGCGGCGTGATGGTCATCCACGGCAAGGTGTTGGTGGGCCTCACGGGCTGCAGCTCCTATGCGACGGAAAAATGCGCCATCATCGCCTACGACGCGAATACCGGCGCACAGGATTGGCGCTTCTCCACTATCGCCTTGAAGGGGACACCGGGGGGTGATACCTGGAACGGACTGGACGATCTGTATCGCGCAGGCGGCGAGGCCTGGATCGCGGGCACGTACGATCCCGAGCTCAATCTCACCTATTGGGGCGTGGCCCAGGCTAAGCCCTGGATGCGGGCGAGCCGCGGCACTGCGGGCAAGGCCGCACTCTACACCAGCAGTACGGTCGCGCTCGATCCCGATACCGGCAAACTCAAGTGGTATTACAGCCACGCACCAGGCGAGTCACTCGATCTCGACGAGGTATTCGAACGCGTCCTGATCGATCACGGTGCGCAAAAGACTCTGATGACGATCGGTAAGGTCGGCATCCTGTGGAAGCTGGACCGGACCGACGGCAAGTTCCTCGGTTACAAAGAAACCGTGCTGCAGAACGTCTTTACGCACATTGATCCAACCACCGGAGTGCCCACCTATCGCGATGACATCGCCAACGGCAAGACCAATGAGTGGGTTCAGTCCTGTCCCAGCCCGGAGGGCGGCCACAACTGGACGGCCATGAGCTATTACAAGCCGAGCGACCTGGTCATCATCCCGCTTTCCCAGAGCTGCGACGAGATGATGGGGCATGATGTCGAGATGAAAGCAGGCTCGGGCGGCGTCGCGGCCGCTGTGCGGGTGTACGAGATGCCGGGTACCAACGGCAATATGGGCAAGCTCGCCGCCTATGACGCCAAGACCCTGAAGGAGGTCTGGTCCTTCCAGCAGCGTGCACCGTTTCTCACCGCGGTGCTTTCGACCGCCGGGGGTATCGCCTTTGTCGGAGATTATGACCGCGGGTTCAAAGCGGTAGATGCCAGAAGCGGTAAGACGCTGTGGCAGACTCAGCTCGGCACCACAGTGCAGGGCTATCCGGTCTCCTTCAGCGTCGACGGAAAACAATATATTGCGGTGACCACCGGCCTCGGCGGCGGAAGTCCGGAAAACATGCCCAACGTGATCCTCACCGATGTGCATCGCCCAGACAATGGTCAGGCACTCTATGTTTTCGCTTTGCCTGATAAATAACAGGCCTCCGCATGGCAGAAGAAAAATGTCGAGTTGGGCACGCGTGCTGCGCTAACCAGATTAGAAAAAGTAGGTGAAGGAGGACATGCATGGAAATTAGGAGAAGGGATTTTCTGACCGGGGGTCTCGGCCTGGTGGCCAGCGCGGGGTTGGCTCGCATGCAAGCACAGCAAGCGGACTCAGCACCGCCGCGGCCGCCGAAACGCGAGGTACCTCATCGCATGGTAAAGACTACGAACCTGTTCAAGGCGCCTCCAGGCTATCCCAACGCGGTTGCCATCGCGCCGGAAGGCCTATGGGTCGCCGAGCAGAAAAAACAAAATTTCGGCAAGGGCGCAGAGCGCTCTCCGGAAGCCTGCTGGCTGCTCGACTGGAATGGCAAGCTGCTCAAAACCGTGCTCAGCGAGTCTTCCAACACCAGCGGCATGGCCTACGGCGATGGTTATGTCTGGATGGGCGCCAATGGCGGCCCGAGTGGCGGTAGCGGAGAGGGCATCTTCCAGACCGACATGAACTCCAAGACCGTCTCGCACCGGCAGATCCCGCTGGGGCCAGTCGACGATGGCGGAGGCTGTCACGGCCTGATGTGGCATGAGGACAAACTATGGATTGTGGCCAATCGGCTGCGCGGTATCCTTCGTGTCGATCCCAAAACCTGGGAACCGGAATTCATGATTCCGATCACAACCAGCCGCTGGCATGGCATTGCCTGGGATAATGGCGGGATCTGGATGGTGACGGGCACGTCCGATGTAGATCGCTATGTCGAGAAGGACGGCAAGCTTGTCCATACCACCACGTCAGGGCTGGTCAAATACGATGCAGCGACGGGGCAGTTGCTGGAAACAGCGGAATTCGTGGAAGGGTCCGCCGATCCGCACGGCCTGGCGATGCACAATGGCTCGCTCATTAGTTGCGATGCAGGCGTCGGGCCGCCGGGCTTCGAACTTAGCCACAGCCCGAATGGCGGCTATATTTTCCAAATCGATTTCATTTAGAAAGGGCCCTGGTAGCCACAGGACGGTGGGTGCCCCATTCAAGCCGTTCTTTGGCTTGAGTGGGATAATCGACTCTGCACCGGCGAATCTCCCCATCCGCTTCACATATTTTGACGTTCGCACCTACTCTTAACTTTGTCATTGGAAGCGAAGCCGAGGGACCTGCAGTGCCGCTGGTCCAGCAACAACAGCGAGCGGGAAAAGTCTCTTCTGTCGCAGCCACCGACCTGCAGTCGCCGGTGATTCAACTGGTCAAGAGCCGCTGGCCGGCATTGATTCGGAGATAGAGCACGGCGGCCACTACCGATAAACCCGCCATCACCAGGAAGGGTGCGCTCCATCCCCGGTACATGACGAGATACGCCGACAGGGCCGACGCAATAGCGCCGCTGAAGTTGCCGCATGTGTTCATCACCGCCGAAACCGCGCCCGCGGAGTCAGCCCCGATGTCGAGCGTGATGGCCCAGGAAACGCCGACCGTCAACTCCAGCCCGAACATCGCCAGGCAGGAGAACCACACTGAGGTAAGAGAATTGGTGGTAAGACATGCGGGTACGATACAAAGGGCCGAAAGCAGGAAGCCGCCCGACCCCACTATTCTGCGCGCGGTCGTCAGGTTGCCAGAGCGCTTGGCCAATAAATCAGAGAACCAACCGCCCAGGATATCTCCCACGGTGCCCGCTAACAGCGGCATACTGGCGTAGAAACCCATTTGCTGAAGATTGAATCCGCGATGGGCGTTCAGATACTTGGGAAACCAGACGAGATAAACAGATATGTTATAGCCGTAGCAGGAATACATCGCCGAGAGAACCCACATCTGGGGGCTGCGCACGATGCGTTTCCAGGGAACATTTTGTGTGTGCTTACTGCCCCGCGCCAGCTCGAGTGACGAGCGGATCAGCTCGCGTTCCCCGGCGTTGACGGAGCGATGTTCATCTGGAGAGTCGCGGTAGTACCAAAACCAGACCGAAGCCCAGATCAATCCCAACGCACCGCAACAGATGAAGGCTGTGCGCCATCCATAGCGGGCAATGATGAGCACCACCAGCGCAGGCGTAAGAGCGCCCCCGAGTCGCGAGCCGGCGTGGGTGGCGCCCTGGGCAAAACCGCGCTCCGTCGGCAACATCCAACGAGACAGTGATCGGGTCGCGATAGGAAAAGAACCAGCCTCGCCCATTCCAAAAAGAAAGCGAATCAACGCCATCGATCCCGCATTCCAGGCAAACACCGTCGCGCAGGTAAAGAGGGACCACCAGGTAACGATCAGCGTCATCGCGCGCCGAGGGCCAATACGATCACCAAACCAACCCCCGGGAATCTGAAAAAGAGCGTAAGCCCACTGGAATGCGCTCAGGATCCATCCCATGGTCACGATCGAGAATCCGAACTCCTTCTGGATGGAGGGAACAGCGGAGGAGATGACGACACGATCGATGTAGGTGATCATGTAGGCGCCGATGGTCAGACCTAAAACCACGTATCGAACATGGGTGGGACGTGCTGATCCCAACCGCGAAGCCTTCGCGATAGGCTTTTCGGCGGCCGCTTCGGGGATCATCCCGAGATCGTTGCCTGGCGTCATAGGGCTCTCTTTCCCGAAGCGGGGAATCTAGGTCAATCTCTTGCCAAATCAATGCTATTCCGCAGTAAGATTCAAGGCGTGGAAAGACCGTTGATAATTCATCTATCACCTGCCTCCGCCGCGCGAGGATAACGTTACACAACTGTAGCTGCCTGTGGCAAGGCAACCATCCACGGAGGATTGCTACTAGTTGCAGGGCGCTGGATGATAGACAATCGATCGGCATTGGTTTTCCCCAGGTCTTCTTCGGATTCAATCTAAAGGGTGGATATGGCCAACTTTAGCGAAATTGAGCCACGTTCTCTTAGTGATCGCGTTATCGACGCGCTCAAGGATGCTTTCTTTTCCGGCGCGCTCAAGCCCGGTGATGCAATTGTGGAACGCGAACTTGCCCGGCAAATGAAAGTGGGAACCCCTGTCGTTCGCGAAGCGCTGATTTCCCTGCAAGGGCAGGGATTCGTTCGCAGGGTGACAAATACCGGCACCTTTGTGACCCAATTTACCGCCGACGAGCTACGTCAGCTTTACACTCTGCGGGAAGCACTGGAGCTGTTGGCTTTGCAATGGGCACGGACACGGGTAACGGAGAGCGATCTTCGGGACCTCAGCCGCCAGATCGCGAAGGTGATTGAAGCGGGGGAGAGCGGCAACCGGCGCGAATTTGTCGAGCTCGACTATGCATTTCACCGGCGCTGCTGGGCGCTCTCGGGGAACCCATACCTCGCCCAGACTTTAGACCGCCTGATGGCGCCGCACTTCACGGTCGTCGTCCCGACGAGTGATGCTCCGCTAACGGCGTCCATGGCCAGAGAGCACTATGAGTTGGTCAATGCATTACAGAACTTGCAGGAACCGGAGTTTACTACGGTCGTTCGCAAGAGGCTCTCCGGGTTTACCTCGCGATGGCACTCCGCTTTCGTGCGCGGGGACGAGCCCGTAAACCGTGGTTAACGGCTGATTTGCAAGGATTTCCCTGCCTTTTCTCTGAAAGGTCATTTCCGCATGTGCACCGGATAGGCACGCGGACAAATCGAGCGCCTATCGTCGGTTTCGAATCACCCCCTCTAAGGCCAGCCTGAGACCTCTCATCCTTCGTTGCCATTGCGGCGCTCCCTGTCTATGAGGGAAAGACACTGGAGCGTTTCGCGTTGCTTCTCCTCATAGATCAGTGAGTTGCGCGATGGGACCCCGACTTATAACGGATGCCTGAAAAAAGCGCTTGACAGGGGGACACATCAACGATGATAGTTCACTGCGCAGACCAGGGACCTATAACTAATCGCTGCTCCTTGTCCGGAAAGTAGGCCGCCGGCCACGAGTGCCATGACTCATTTGTCCGTCTTCATCCGCACCAGGATCGCACCAGGATCCGCACCAGGAGGAGTTACATGACGACACGAAAAATCCTTTCCGTTTTGCGTTGTAAAGGCCCGTGCGCTCGACTATTCCTTGGCGCGTTTTGTCTTATCCTGTTGCCGCTCGCGGTATTTTCACAAACTACCGCCGGCATCACAGGAATTGTGACCGATTCAACCGGAAGCGTGATGCCTGGCGCCAAGGCCATCCTAACCAGCACAGAAACGGGAGCCCAGCGCGAGTTTACAACCAACGAAGCGGGAGCCTACGAGTTCACGGAGCTTCAACCGGGCAACTACAAGTTGACGCTGGAGAAGAGTGGTTTCGCCAAGGAGACGCGCGAGGGAATCCGGCTCGAGCTCAACCAGACAGCGCGCCTGGATGTTGCTATGCATCCTGGCACGGTCAGCGAGAGCGTTGAGGTCAACTCGGCGGTGCCGCTGCTTGAGGCCACCACGTCTTCGGTCGGCCAGGTAATCGAGACGAAGAGCGTCAGCGATCTGCCCCTGAACGGCCGGAATTTCGCGCAACTCGCGATTCTGGGAACCGGTGTGGTCGGTGTGGGATTTGGGCCCACGGGCACCATCGGCGCCGGTGGGCGTCCTGACGATCCTCGTGTCGGCGCCGAACTGATGTCGAATGGCAACCGCGAAATGTCCAACGACTATATGCTGGACGGCGTTGACGATAACTTTCGCCGCAATGGCCTGATTACGTTACGGCCAGTCGTGGACGACATTCTGGAGTTTAAGATCCAGACGAATTTATTCGGAGCGGAACAAGGGCGCAACTCCGGCGCTACTGTAGATGTCGTTACGCAGAGCGGTACGAACCAGTTTCACGGTGATGTATTCGAACTTCTCCGTAACAATTATTTTGATGCGAGAAACTTCTTCAACCCCGCAGGCACTCACCAGCCCGAGTACCGCCAAAATCAGTTTGGCGGCAGATTGGGAGGGCCGATTATCCACAACAAAATTTTCTTCTTCGCCGATTATGAAGGCTTCCGCTCACTCCAGGGAACACCCACGTCTGTAAATACCGTTCCGACCGCCGCGGAACGCGACGGCGATTTCAGTGGTATCGCGCAGCCAATTTACAATCCGGCCACTCTGGTTGCCGCTCCAGGAACCGCCAGTGGCTATACGCGCCAGCCTTTTCCTGGAAATATCATTCCCGCCGGCGACTTCGATCCGGTTACTTCACGTTTGATTCATGCCTATCCCCTACCGACCAGCCCTGGGCTCATCAATAACCAGCGCACGAACCCGGTGCGTGAATCAAATTACGACTCGTATGACGGGCGTTTTGACTGGCTGCTGAGAAGCAGCGATACCATTTTTGGCCGCTTCTCTAAGCAGGATTCGTTAATTATTGTGCCCTCTACATTCGGCTTCGTTAATGTTCCGGGACTCTCTATACCCGTTAGCCTGGGCACTAGCACCACTTATGCCGAACGTGCCCCGTTGAATAACTACAACACCATCCTGGCATGGACTCACGTGTTCAGTCCGACCTTTGTGGTCGACACTCGAATGGGCTATTCCCGTTTTGCACTGGTGGGTGTAGATCCAACCGCGCCCTCAGCCCCGCCGGGGCTTGGGGATTTGCTCGGGGTGCCGAATTCAAATCAGGAACCAGAATCACTGGGTTTTCCAATCTTTTCGCCTTCCGGGTTCACCGGGATCGGCGGAGCCGCCGCGATTCCCACCATCCGCTTCGAAGATACATTTAATCCACTCACTAACTTTACAAAGACAATCGGCCCGCACACGCTCAAGTGGGGCTTTAACCTGGTACGCCGTCAGATTGTCGATTTTCAGGATAATTCCGGAAATGGCCAATTTACGTTCGACAGCACCTTCACTGACGATCCGAACAACCCTGGAAAGACGGGCAATGCGATGGCGAGTTTCTTGCTTGGGGTCTCAGGGAGCATCACTCAGGCGTTTCAGATAGTCCGGGCAGGCACGCGCGTTCTGGAGCTTGGCACATATGTGGCAGACGACTGGAAAGTAAGCAACCGTCTCACCCTGAATCTGGGATTGCGCTGGGAATTTCTACCACCCCCGGTCGAGGCGCATGATCGATTTTCGAATTTCGACACGCAGACTGGCAAGGTGCTTATTGCTGGATATAACTCCAATGCGAATGTCGGAATATTGGCTCAACATAAGATGTTTGCCCCTCGGTTCGGGTTCGCCTACAACTTGGACCGTAAGACCGTCTTGCGCGGTGGATTCGGTCTTTTCTATAACGCATCTGGCAACGGTGGGGCGCTTTACAGAATGCACCGCCAGTTACCCTTTGGGGCCACGACTACGCCGATTGTAAACGAGCTTTCGGCAACTTACACCACGGTCGCGGAGGGTCTGCCGCCCAACCCCTCCCTCAACGTAGAGTCAATTGTGAACAATCCGACGGGAAGCTGGTACAGTATCCCACCCCACTACCTGAACGCTTATGCGGAGCAGTTCAACTTCGGCGTGCAGCGCGAGCTGCCTTTAAAAATGGTTCTGAAAGCTTCCTATCTGGGTAACCTGGGTCGGGACCTTGATCTCACATATAACGTTAACCAACCGATCCCGGGTCCAGGCCCGCAGCAACCTCGCGAACCACTCTACACCCTGGCGCCGGGCGTGGTGGCCGACAACTACGCCGCCACCGACGGAATCTCGGCATATTCCTCTTTCCAGATGACGCTGGAGAGGCGATTTTCAGCAGGTCTCAGCTTGCTGTCTGCCTATACTTATTCGCATGCCCTTGACGACGTGCCGTTGCAGGAGGGCGGGGGCGTGGACGGTCCGGTCCCGCAGGATTCCCGGTACCCCAAGCTGTCTTACGCCAGCAGTAGTTTTGACATCAGGCATAGATTCACGCAAACCGCCAGCTACGATTTGCCATTTGGAAACGGGAAGCGGTTTCTCTCTGGGGCATCATGGATCAATCAGGTGGTCGGCAACTGGCAGGCAAACACGATCGTCACGGCGCAAACCGGCCTGCCGTTTACGCCCGTTCTTGCGAATGCAACCACTAACAACGGTTCATCGAGCCTCCCTGACAAAGTTCCGGGAGTTAGTACGCATGTCTCGCATCCTGGAATCAATGAGTGGTTCAACACGTCTTTCAATGTGCCGGGAGCCGTCTGGGCCACACCGGCTCAGTACACGTTTGGAGACCCGGGGCTAAGGAACACGCTCCGTGGGCCACACCGTACCAACGTGGATTTTTCTATGTTCAAGGGTTTTACCCTTACGGAGCGGTTCCAATTACAATTTCGCGGCGAGATGTTTAACGTATTCAACCATCCACAGTTCGATTTGCCGGCCGCGACAATTGGACAAACGGGCGTTGGAACAATTACGGATGTCGTAGGCAACCCGCGGGACATTCAGCTTGGGCTCAGATTGACATTCTAGTGTAGTGCGTCATACAGATGGGCGTTTAACCGTCTTTGAGGGGTACGGGCTGCCTCGCCGCAGCGAGCATCAGCCCGTACATTAAACCAGCGAAATCAACGGGCTTTGGCCCCTGAGGGACTGCAGCCTGGGCCCATCTTCAACTTTCAGGCACCGGAATAATGGATGTTATTTCCGGCGCACTACACTAGTTTGGCCTCTCGACGTGATTGAAAATCTTACAGGGGGACTGATACTCTAAGGAATCCTTAGACTATGGAGCCGGCTCCGCGCTATCCTCGGTCAAGCCAATTGAAAGCATATCTGGCGCGTTCCTTCCCGGCTGCACTGGAAACGAAAATCGGCGATCGCTATCAAGTTCTTAGAAATCCCTCCGGGGGCGCTATGAACGCCGAGAAACTGGCGAGCCATGCCGGAGATTGCGATTATCTTTTCGTTTCTGCGACGGAACGCGTATCGCGATTAGTATTTGAAAAGCTTGGGGGAAGGTTGAAAGCTGTTGCTACGCTTTCCGCCGGTATCAATCATGTCGACCTCGATGCCGCGCGTGCGCGCGGAGTGGCGGTCTTTAACTCTCCGGGTGTACTCAGCGATGCCTGCGCTGAAATCGCCATGCTGCTCATCCTGAACGCTTCGCGACGCGGTCACGAGGGAAACGCGTTGGTACGGTCTGGTAAGTGGCCGGGCTGGGCGCCTACACAGTTGCTCGGCCTCGGGCTGACGGGGAAACGAATGGGCATTTTAGGGATGGGCAGGATCGGGCAAGCAGTTGCGGATCGGGCTCGCAGCTTTGGGGTGCGCGTTCATTACCACAACCGAAGACCCTTGCCGGATGAGTTGCAGAAGGATGCTGTTTATCACGATACCCCGGAGAGCTTGCTCGCAATGAGCGACATTTTTTTGATCGCCGCTCCGGGGACGCCGCAACTTGCCGGCTTTCTCAATCGTCAACGCATTGCATTGTTGCCCCCAAACGCGATTGTGGTGAACATAGCCCGGGGGGAAATGATCGACGACAACGCGTTGATTGAAGCATTGGAAGAGAAAAGAATATTCGCGGCCGGCTTGGACGTCTTCCACCACGAGCCGGCCGTGAATCCGCGTTATTTCACCATGGAGAATGTCTTTCTTACTCCTCACATTGGCAGCGCCACAGAAGATACGCGCAATGCCATGGGCCTGTTGCTGCTGGAGGGCCTTCACGCTTTCGAAAACGGGCAAGTCGCGAGGAACCGCGTATGTTGACATCCGTCGCTTTGCATTCAGTCGAAATGCACCTTAAAGACAAGAAGTTGTTCCGCCAGCAGTGCTACGTCGACGGTGCGTGGGCCGGCGCCGAAGACGGCGGCGTTTTCTCCGTCACCAATCCGGCGGATGGCAGCGAGATCGGCACGGTTCCGAGTTTCGGCGTTGCGGACACGCGACGCGCCATCGATGCGGCGGAAGCGGCTTTGCCGGCCTGGCGAGCTAAGACGGCCAAGGAGAGATCGCAGATCCTCCGTCGCTGGTTCGATCTGTGCATGCAGAATCAGGATGACCTGGCGGCCATTCTTACCCTGGAGCAAGGCAAACCCTTCGCTGAGGCGCGAGGCGAAATTGCCTATGGCTCGGCATTTATCGAGTGGTTTGCTGAAGAGGCAAAGCGTATCTACGGGGATGTCATTGCTGCTACTTCCGCGGACCGGCGCATCGTGGTAATCAAACAGCCGATCGGTGTGGTGGCGGTAATCACCCCCTGGAACTTTCCCAATGCGATGATTACCCGCAAAGCGGGAGCCGCGCTGGCCGCGGGCTGCACCCTGGTAATCAAGCCCGCGGAATCCACGCCTTATTCCGCGCTTGCTCTCGCCGAGCTTGCAGAACGGGCCGGGATGCCGAAGGGAGTGCTCAACATTATTACCGGGCAGCCCGAGGTGGTTGGGGGCGTGCTCACTTCCAGTCCCGTGGTACGAAAACTGTCGTTCACCGGTTCCACCGAAGTGGGCCGATTATTGCTGGAGCAATGCGCGGGTACGGTCAAGAAAGTATCGATGGAGTTGGGTGGGAACGCGCCTTTCATCATCTTCGCCGACGCAGATCTCGATCGGGCTGTCGCCGGTGTCATGGTCTCAAAGTTCCGCAACGGTGGCCAGACGTGCGTCTGTGCCAACCGCATCTTCGTCGAGAACAGCATCTATGACGCGTTCACCAGCAAACTCCAGGACGCGGTAGCGTGCACTTGTCGTCGGTAATGGTATGGGCGACGGCACGACCATCGGGCCTCTCATCGATCAAGCCGCCGTGGAAAAAGTCGAGGAGCACATTAGCGACGCTATAGGCAGGGGCGCGAAGATCTGCTGCGGCGGCAAACGGCACACGTTGGGTGGTAACTTCTTCGAGCCGACTATCCTTCTGGATGTACCTAAGGGATCGAAGCTGATGAACGAAGAAACCTTCGGACCCGTTGCTCCGGTGACCCGCTTCTCCTCAGAGCAGGAGGTTATCGCCATGAGCAATGACACGGAATTCGGCCTGGCCTCCTATTTCTACACCCGGGATATCGGACGGGTATGGCGGGTGGCCGAAGCTTTGGAGTACGGCATCGTGGGCATCAACGAAGGGCTCATCTCGACTGAAGTTGCCCCGTTCGGCGGAGTCAAGCAGTCTGGCATCGGAAGAGAAGGATCAAAGTACGGTATCGAAGACTACATCGAGGTCAAATACCTCTGCATGGGCGGCATCTAAAGTAACCATGAAAGGCACAATGAAGCTTCACAATCGGGTTGCAATTGTTACCGGGGCCGGTGGAGGCTTCGGGGAAGGCATCGCCAAATATTTCGCCGAGTTGGGCGCGAAGATCCTGGTTGCCGACATCCGGCGAGAGGAGGCGGAAAAAGTTGCGGCGGAAATCAAAGCCGCGGGTGGCCATGCGGTGGCGGCCCACGTCGATGTTACTCAAAGCGCGCAGGTGGCCGATATGGTTGCGGAGGCCATGAGCAGTTTTGGGAAACTTGACATTCTAGTGAACAACGCCGGGACGACGCACAAGAATATGCCGATGCTCGATGTCGATGAAGCGACGTTTGACCGAGTGTATGCCGTGAATGTTAAGAGCATATATCTGAGCGCGATTCATGCGGTGCCGGTTTTTCGCCGGCAAGGTTCAGGCAACATCATTAATGTTGCTTCGACGGCTGGGGTTCGGCCTCGTCCGGGGTTGACCTGGTACAACGGCTCGAAGGGCGCCGCCAACATCCTCACTAAGTCCATGGCAGTTGAACTAGCTCCGGATTCCATTCGTGTCAATGCGGTCAACCCGGTGATGGGAGAGACCGGCCTGCTCGCGCATTTTTTGCCCGCCGGCGACGCCGAAATTGGCCGCCAGAAGGTGATCAGCACCATTCCACTAGGACGCCTCAGCCGCCCCATCGATATAGCCAAGGCATGCGCATTCCTGGCTAGCGATGAAGCGGAGTTCATTACCGGGGTGTGTATGGAGGTCGACGGTGGCCGCTGTGTGTAAGAAGCACAGCCCAGAAATATTATGAAAATCTACACGATCGCAGTCATTCCAGGGGATGGGATCGGGAAGGAAGTTGTCCCGGAGGGGCTGCGCGTTCTGGAAGCGGTTGGAGCAAAGTTCGGCATAGGCTTTCGCTTCCATCATTTCGACTGGAGTTGTGAAAGCTACAAGGCAACCGGCCGCATGATGCCGGAAGACGGCATCCACAGGCTGCGGGACCACGATGCAATCTTTCTCGGCGCGGTGGGCTACCCCGGAGTGCCGGACCATGTGTCGCTATGGGGACTCTTGATCCCCATTCGGCGCGAATTCGACCAATACGTCAATCTACGGCCGGTGCGGCTCTTGCCTGGGATCACTCCGCCCCTTCGCGATCGAAAGCCCGGCGATATTGACATGTGGATCGTGCGCGAAAATACAGAGGGAGAGTATTCCCAGATCGGCGGCCGGCTCCACGCTGGAACCGAACACGAAACCGTCATTCAGGAGGCCATTTTTACCAGGAGAGGAACCGACCGCATTCTGCGCTACGCGTTCGAGCTGGCTAAGCGGTTGGGACGCGATCATGTGACGTCGGCCACCAAATCCAATGGCATCTTTCATTCCATGCCTTTCTGGGACGAGCGTTTCGCGGCCATGAGCAAGCACTATCCGGAGATTCGCGCTGACCAATATCACATCGATATTCTCGCGGCCCGGTTTGTCATGTCGCCCGAACGTTTCAGCGTCGTTGTTGCCAGCAATCTTTTCGGAGACATTCTGTCGGATCTTGGTCCCGGAATCACCGGGACGATAGCAGTTGCACCTTCGGCAAATATCAACCCGGAACGGAAGTTTCCGTCAATGTTCGAGCCTGTGCACGGCTCGGCGCCTGACATCGCCGGCAAAGGAATTGCTAACCCTATCGGCCAGATCTGGTCGGGAGCCATGATGCTCAACCATTTAGGGGAGGATGAAGCTGGAAGGAGCGTGCTTGAAGCGCTAGAGGCTGTCCTGGGAGCGCCCAATCGTCGCCTCACGCCGGACCTCGGCGGAAATGCCAGCACAAGGGAGCTGGGAGAGGCCATCGCGAACTCGATATGAGTTGGGTCCTTCGCCGGGTACGGGGTCCCAGACCCCCACGTGCTGTGGTAATATCTACGATAGATCATTGCATCAACGTGCACTGACCCCATTAAGATCGTATTAATCAAAGTTCCTGCGTTATTACAGGAGTGGAAGTGAAGATCAGTCCTGAAAAGTGTGTCGCTTGTGGGAACTGCACCTATGTCTGCCCGATGGGTGCTATCTATATCGATCCCGTGCTGAAGCGGGCAACCATCAATAGGGACGAATGCGTGGAATGCTACGCCTGTTACAACGGGCTGAGCCAGGAACATCTGAACCCTACCCTGGTGCGCACGGTGCGCCGCGTCTTTGCCGCCCTGCGCATTCGCTTTGAACCGGAACCCGATGTTTGCCCCACCGCCGCCTTCGAGCCCGACGAGCTCACCTGGCCGCGCGTCGTACGCCGCGCATTCTCTGACCCAAGCGTTCCCCACGAGTCCACTGGCGTCGAAGGACGCGGCACCGAAGAAGTGAAGACCAACGACGTGACCGGAAGAGTGAAAGTGGGCGAGGTGGGCTTCACCATTGAATTCGGCAGACCCGGCGTGGGAGTTCGTTTCCGCGAGATCCAGCAAATGTGCTGGGCCTTGGCGCAGGCCAATGTCAGCTTTGAGAAGAGAAACCCCATTACTTCCCTCATGTCCGATGTAAGTACGGGCACGCTGCGCGCCGACATTCTGGACGAAAAGGTCATGTCGGCGATTGTCGAGATCAAGGTTCCGGTCGCACGCACGGAAGAGATTATTCACGTGGTATGGGACATTGAAAAAAAGCTGGACACCGTGGTCGCCATCGGTGTCGCGACCCGTTGCGGCGAGCACGGAGAAGAGGTTGTCGTTGCCCCCATTCTGGAACGGATGGGATACAAGCTGCAGCGGGCAAAGACAAATATAGGTTTAGGCCAGATCATTCAACCCACAATTGAACCTGCCAGGGAGACAGCCAACGCATGACCAACACACTGCACCGGTTTGGCGACGCCGAGAGTTTCCGCGACGACTTCATCGTCTTTGCTATCCCCAGCAAGACCAACAAAGACCCTAACGCACTGACTAAACTCCACCGCTTTCTGGAAATTGCTATGGAGTATAAGCCGGTGAATCTCGGTGACGCCCGGCACGGCGGCGCACTGCGGTCCTCAAAGCATCTTGGACCCCTGGCGCACTGGAAGCGGGATATGAAGCCGGATTTTCAGGCCGTAATCAAAGGACTCACGGTTCCCACCACTTGTGCCGCGGTCTTCGATAATCCTACCGCTGCGGAGCAGTTCGTCAAGCGCATCAAAGAAGAGAATTTTGGGATGAGCGTCAACGTTTCGACGTCCATCGAGGGCGCGGAGCGGTGCTGCAATTATGCCTGCCTCGACCGGCATAGCGTAGGCTACTCCCTGGGCTTCGAAGGCAAAACGGAAAAAATCCCCAATTCGCAGGTCACGACGCTCTCCACCATGTGCGGACATGGCATGATCAGCCACTCGCTGGCCAAGAAAATGATCGATTTCGTAAAAGAAAATCGCCGGAGCCCGGAGCAGGCCGCGACCTATCTCTCGCGTTTCTGTTCTTGTGGTATCTTCAATCCGTCGCGCGCGAAGAGGGTTCTCGAAGATGCCCGGACGAATTCGAAATAGCTTCATTGCATGGCTGATGCTTTTGTTTGCAACCTCTCTGGTTGCAGAAGTCAAGGCCATCAAGAACTTTACTCTGATTGATGGCACTGGCCGCCCCCCATTGGCCCACGCGGCGATGATCATCGACAACGGCCGCATCCTGTGGGTCGGGCCGGTAGCACAACTGAAGACCGGTGCCTCGACACAGGTGATCGATCTGCAGGGTAAGTACGTGATGCCCGGCATCATCAACCTGCATGTTCACCTGGGCGACACTATCGGCCTGGATCAAAACTCAAAGTTCTTTACTCCTGAAAATGTCGAGAAAGACCTGAAAACGTATGCCTCCTATGGGGTCACTACCGTTCTCAGCATGGGAACGGACAAAGACTCCATCTTCAAGATTCGTGATCAACAGCGTGCCGGCCGTCCAACCGAAACTCGCATTTACACAGCGGGCCAGGGGTTCGTCTTCGAAGGCGGCTACGGCGGTATTGAAGGGGTGAACCATGGCGTGTCGACGGTGGCGGAAGTAGAGCCTGCGGTCGCCGCTCAGGCCGCAAAGCACGTCGACATTATCAAGCTATGGTTGGACGATCACCTGGGCACGAAGAAGAAGATGCCTTACGACATTGCCCAGGCTATCATCGTGAGCGCACACCGGCACCATCTGCGCGTGGTCGCGCACATCTTTTACCTGCAGGATGCCAGACAGCTGGTCGACTACGGCGTGGATGGTCTGGCCCACAGCGTCCGCGACAAGCCGGTCGACGCGGAGTTCGTTGCAGACATGAAGCGGCACGGAACGTGGCAGGAGGCGGCTACGCTCTCGCGGGAAGCCTCCATGTTTGTCTATGGACAGACACCTCCTTACGCCAGCGATCCTTTCTTTACCCGCAGCATCTCGCCCGACGTGCTGGCCACGTTGAAGAGCCCTGCCTATCAGGAGAAGGTGCGATCGGATCCTGATTTCAGCATGTACCCCGGATTTTTGCGGAATGCGGAACACAATCTCAAGACCCTTGCCGACGCGGGCGTGCCTTACGGATTTGGCACCGATAGCGGTCCCCCGGGCCGTTTCCCTGGTTACTTCGCCCATTGGGAAATGGAGCTCATGGTGCAGGCGGGTTTGACTCCGATGCAAGTGATCACCGCAGCCACGGGAAGTGCCGCCAAGTTCCTGCACGCCGGCGATTTGGGTACCCTTGAGAAAAACAAGTGGGCCGACCTGATCGTCCTGGACAAGAATCCGCTTGACGATATTAAAAATACCCGCAGCATCAACGCCGTCTATATCGCTGGAAATCACGTCGCGGGTGCGGCGCCACGATGATCTTCCAGTAAGAAGCACTGAAGCGTAAGCACAAGAGACCGCAGATTCCCCCACTGCGCGATGTCCAAGCGCCATTCCGGGAACCCATGGCGCTTAGGACTTGCTAGCACTTCCCAGTGCTGCGATGATAAGTGAGCGAGCATGCCGACCTTTGCTGAAATTGAGCCACTTTCTCTCAGTGATCGCGTTATCAACGCGCTCAAGGACGCTTTCTTTGCCGGCGAGCTTAAGCCCGGTGATGCCATCGTGGAGCGGGAGCTTGCAAGGCAAATGAAGGTGGGCACCCCTGTGGTGCGCGAAGCGCTGATCTCCCTCCAGGGGCAAGGATTCGTCCGCAGGGTGACGAATACCGGCACCTATGTTACCCAATTTACGACCGACGAGGTGCGCCAGCTTTATAACCTCCGTGTGGAATTGGAAGTGCTGGCGTTACAGTGGGCGAAGCCACGGGTGACGGCAAATGATCTCAAGGAGCTCAGCCGCGAGATCGCGGAGGTAGTGGAAGCGGGGGAAAGAGGAGACCGGCGGCGATTCCTGGAGCTCGATTTCGCATTTCACCGGCGGTGCTGGGCGCTGTCGGGGAACGCTTACCTTGCCGAGACTCTGGAACGCCTGATGGCGCCGCTCTTTACTTTTGTCGTCCTGGCCAGTGGTGCTCCACTGACGGCGTCTATGGGTAGGGAGCACTACGAACTGGTCCACGCATTACAGAATACTGAGGAGCCAGAATTTTCGGCCGTTGTGCGCAAGCGGCTCTCAGGTATTACCTCTCGCTGGCTAACTGCTTTCAGCAAAGCGGACGATCCAGCCAAACAACCTAGCTGACCTCAATTCCGATTTGTGCCGGCGCAAGTGCGGGCGACGACGCAGACAGTGTCACCGTACCTGGGACTCCAGTCGGCTGTAGAACCACCAGAGCCAACCCGTGGAAGGCTTTACGGCTGCGCTGCTGGTAGCTCTCGTGACTATCGGGCCGTCCATTATCGACACCCAGTATGCGGCCCGAACCTTGAATGGCGAATGTGATTTCATCGTCGGCAGTAGGCACGATTCGGCCTTTTGCATCCAGCACCTGCACGGTAACGTGCGCAACATCGCTGCTGCGGTTGGTGATGCGCATTCGATCAACCACGAGACCCACCTTCGCCGGGCTATCTGTGGTTTGCATCTCAGCCGTCCGCACGACCTTACCGTCGATGACTCCGTTGGCAGTAAGAGTTCCAGCCGCATAGGGCACATCCCATGACAGATGAAGGTCTGCTGTGGTCTGCAATGCTTTTGCGCGCGGAGGATAGTTCCCATACCTGCCTACCATGCCGGGACGAGGAAAAGCATACCCTTTAACGCCCAGGCTCTTGCCATTGAGGAATAGTTCCACCGTGTCGCAATTGGTAAAGCAGCTCACCGTAATATTCTTTCCTTCTCTTCCCACCCAATTCCAATGAGGAAAGAGATGGAGCACGGGTTCGGTAGTCCATCTACTTTGATAGAAGTAATAAGCGTCTTTCGGAAATCCGCATGTATCCAGGGCACCGCTCGAGCCAAGCTTTGAAGGCCATCTGGATTCTCCCAGGTAATCGATCCCCGTCCAGATAAAGTCGCCGCTGACGTAGTCGTAGGTCTGGATGAATTTTTGTAGCTGCTCTACCTCGATGAGATTGTTTGCGGCCCTGCCAAAGAAGAAGTCGTCTGGCTCTTCGACGGCGTAGGCCCCACGGGCGCCGAAGATTGAGCTGGTCTCTGTGCCCACGAATCGCCGATCAGGGTAGGCATGACGATCGATGCTGTAAAACTTTTCCCGGCGGTCTCGCCAGCGATCCACATAGTTATACCCCACGACATCGAGTTTATCGAGAAACTCCGGCAGAGCCGCCTTGGGTTCAGCAGCAATCTGATCGCAAGCCACAGTCACCAATCGGGTCGGGTCTTTACTGCGAATGATGTCCAGCAGTCCCTGCAACGTTTGCGGTCCCTGAGGATTGCTTTGATCGGGCACTTCGTTGCCGGCGCTCCATATCACGATCGAAGGATGATTCCGGTCTCGCTCAACCATCGCGGCCATATCGCGCGCCGCCCATTCATCAAAGTACTTGTGGTAGCCGTATAACGGCGTCTGCAACTTTGGTTGTTTCCATTCGTCGAACGCCTCAGCCATGACCAGAAAGCCCATGCTGTCCAGCAGGTCGAGAAGCTCTGGAGCCGGAGGATTGTGACTCAGACGGATGGCATTGCAGCCCATCTCCTTCAGCAGTTCCAGCCGCCGCTCCCACATGCGTTCCGGTACAGCCGTACCGGCACATCCGCAATCGCCGTGGATGCAGACGCCATTCATCTTGACGTGTTCCCCGTTGAGCAGGAGGCCCTTGTCCACATCAAATTTCACGTCTCGCATGCCGAAACTCGTGGTCTCCTGATCGAGTTGCTCTCCGCGAGAGCGCAAGGTGCAGCGTACGTAATAAAGATTTGGCGTCGAAACTGACCACAATGACGGCGAGGCAATACTCAAACGTTGCGCGAAGGTTACCTCGCCTCCGTGAGGAATCGACATCGTGGCATTGCCCTGCTGCGCCACTGTTCCATTTGGGTCGATTATTTCTGTAGTCAGGTCACAGGCTGCATCGCCATCGCTCTCGTTCAGGACGCGAGTCTTGATTTCAACCGAGGCGCTCTGGGTAGCAACAGATGGCGTGGTCACGAACGTGCCCCATTGGGCGATATGAATTGGATCGGTGATGATGAGCCACGTGTGCCGGTAAATGCCGGAGCCGGAATACCAGCGGCAGTTCGGCTGCAGAGAGTTATCTACGCGGACCGCCACATGGTTGGGCCTCCCTGGAGGGCTAAGGTGCGGCGTCAGATCGTATGCAAAGGTGGTGAACCCGTAGGGCCGCATTCCCAGGGACGTTCCATTGATCCAGACTTCGCTTCGTTGGTAAACGCCGTCGAACTGCAACACAACGCGTTTCGCTCGCGTCGTGGCCGGTAGTGTGAACTGCTTTCTGTACCAACCAATGCCGGTGGGTAAGTACGCTCCGTTACCGGCGGCAGGGGCATCTTCGCTAAAGGGGCCTTCGATGCTCCAGTCGTGGGGAAGGTCCAGAGTCCTCCAGCTGCCGTCCTTAAAGCCCACCAATTGCGCGCCCTCCGTGTCCCCTTTGAAGAATCGCCATTGGCTGTCGAAATTTGTCTTTCGCTCCGGATGGGCAGGGGCAGCAGCGTTGGCAAGCGGCGAGAGGTCAAGCTTCAATGCCGAGGCCACGCCGGCCTTGGCTGCATCCCCCAGAAAGTCACGGCGAGTGGGACTGTAAGACATGGACAAGCCTTTCACTATGCGGTACTGAAGCATATAGGGCCGGCCCGGCTTGTGATACCTACTTTAGTCGGATTCGCGGGACCCAACGAGCGAGTAGGCTCATTGCGCCGTTAGCAACCGGCTCGGACTCAACCACAATGTAGTATCAAGTCCAATTGATTCGAAGGTCTTAGGAGGGCTCACGTGTCCATCGCCAGACGCTGGATCGTATTCCTGTTCATTTGTTCTTACTTCGGCTTCGCGGTGGGGCAGCCGGAGCCTATCAAGTTGTGGCCGAAAGGTGCTCCCGGAGCGGAAGGGCCTGTCACTCCAGAGACCGTACGGCTTAATCCGGACGGCGAACACATCATATCTAACATTCAGGAGCCATCCATCATTCCCTACCTTCCCCCCAAGGCTGCGGCAACCGGGGCGGCGGTCATCGTCGCACCCGGCGGAGGCCACCGCGAATTATGGATGGATCACGAAGGCTATGCAGTAGCGGAATGGCTCAGCGACCATGGCGTTGCGGCCTTTGTTTTGAAATACCGGCTGGCGAAACAGACGAACTCCACCTACACCGTGGAAGAAACCGAGTTGGGCGATATGCAGCGTGCCATCCGCACGGTGCGCAGCCGCAGCACGGAGTGGGGAATAGACCCGGCACGCATCGGTGTGATGGGATTCTCTGCCGGGGGTGAGTTGGCCGCCCTTGCCGCCACGCGCTATGACGAGGGATCGCCATCCTCAGACGATCCAGTGGAACGTGCCGGCTCCAAACCGGACTTTCAGGCGCTTCTGTATCCGGCGATTCCCCATGACCGCCGGCTCACTGCCAACACGCCACGAGCCTTCCTGGCGTGCGGGGGCGACGACCGGCCGGATATTTCGCAAGGTTTGCCGGAACTCTATCTCGCTCTCACCCGTTTGCACGTATCAGCCGAACTCCACGTCTACGCGGGCGTCGGCCATGGCTTTGGCGTTCGCAAAACGAATCCAGCTCCGGTCTCAGGCTGGACTTCGCTTTTTCTCGAGTGGATGAATGCCCAGGGCCTGCTGAAACATTAGGAACGGTCGAAGATTTGACCATGCGCGGTCTTTCCTTTTGGGAGATAGGCCGGGAAAGCAAAACCAGAAGGGAATTCCACAGAAGATGATCCAGGGACGAAGGGGTAGGCTGCATCAGGTCAGGCGAGCTCGTGTTTTTCTTTGGGTTGCGGCGGTAGGTTTGAGTGCCGGGGTCGCAATTGCCCAGCGCGCGGATACGGTCAAGAATCCGTTTGCCGGTGATCCTGCCGCAATTGCCGCCGGCAGGGATCTGTATGCGCAAACCTGCCAAGCCTGTCATGGAGGCGAGGCGCGAGGAGATCGTGGTCCCGCGCTGGCGACGGGAAGCTTCAGACATGGGGGCGAAGACAACGACCTCTTCCAGACCATACGGACGGGGGTTCCCGGCACGCAAATGCCTGCCTTTTCGGCACTTCCGACAGACACTATCTGGCGAATTATTACCTATCTCCGCAGCCTCAATACCAACGGAGCCGCGGCCAATGAGGTCGTAGCGGGCAATGCGGTCGCGGGCGAACAGACGTTCTGGGGCAAAGGCGGATGTGCCTCGTGCCACGAAGTGAACGGCCGGGGAGCGGATGTCGGGCCCGATCTGTCGGCTGCCGGAACAAACTCCGCATCGTACTTACGCGATGTGATTCTGAACCCCAACAACCCGCAGCTGAGGAGAAGGCGCTTCTTTGGGCCGAGCGTTGTCAGCGTAAAGACCAAAACCGGTCAGCAGATTCGCGGCATCACACGAGCCGAAGACAGCTACAACCTGATCCTGAGCGGCACCGATGGAAAACTTTATCGATTGGATAAGCGCGATCTGGTTGACGAACAGACCGAGCACGAGTCGCTGATGCCGGCTAATTACGGCCAGCTGCTCTCCGAAGCCGAAATTCAGAACCTGGTCGCTTACTTGAAGAGCTTGAAAGCCCGTGATTTGAGTAAGACCATTCAGGTGCAACTGCCTGCCGGCTTGAGCTATGAACGGTTGCGCAATGCTCAGGCCGAGCCGCAGAACTGGCTCACTTATTGGGGCGACTACCAGGGACATCACTTCACCGCCTTGGATCAAATCACCCCGGCAAATATCAGCCAACTGCAGGCGCGGTGGTCGATGCAGATGCCCGGAAGTTCCGTACTGGAGGCGACACCACTGGTGGTGGACGGCATTATGTATACCTCCGGGCCGCCGGGAGAGATGTTTGCCATCGACGCCCGCACGGGGCTGCCGATTTGGAAATTTGAGCGACGGCAGAAAGTAGTGAGTCCGTACCAGATAAATCCCTTTAATCGTGGGCCTGCGGTATTGGGCAGCCGCGTATTCTTCGGCACGCTCGACGCTGCGCTGGTCGCGCTGGATGCTCGCACCGGACGTATGCTTTGGGAAACCCAGGTGGCCGACACGCTCCAGGGCTATTCATTCACTGGAGCACCTTTGGCGATTAAAGACAAGATCATTGTCGGCATCGCCGGCGGAGAATTTGGCATTCGCGGCTTCATCGATGCGTACGACGCGGCAACCGGTAAGCGGCTGTGGCGCTTCAACACCATCCCCGGACCGGGCGAGTTTGGCAACGAGACCTGGAGCGGGGACAGCTGGAAACACGGCAGCGGCGGCGCATGGCTGACCGGCAGCTATGATCCCGATCTGGACACACTCTATTGGGCGGTGGGCAACCCCGGTCCCAATTTGAATGGAGCCGTGCGCGAGGGCGATAACCTATTTACCTGTTCCGTGGTTGCTCTCGATCCAGACACCGGTAAGCGAAAATGGCACTACCAGTTCACACCTGGCGACACGCATGACTGGGATGCCAACGAAGATCTGGTATTGGCTAACGAGAGCATTGCCGGCAAGAAGCGCGATGTTCTTATGCAGGCCGATCGTAACGGGATGTTCTACGTTCTCGATCGAACGGACGGCAAATTCATTCTTGCTAAGCCGTACGTCAAGGAGACGTGGAATCTTGGTTTCGATAAAAATGGGCATCCTATTCTTGCGCCAAAGTGGAAATCATCGCCAGAAGGCAACCTTGTTTTCCCGACATTGGTCGGTGGTTCCAATTGGCAAAGCCCGTCCTATGATCCCGTTCGCTCATTACTCTACGTGGCCGCGCGCGAGGGTGGAATGGGCTATCGGAGTGGAGCGGTGAAGTTTGAAGGAGGACGGCAGTATATGGGTGGAGCACCTTTCCTGGCCAACGAGCAAGGCCAGAATGGCGTGATGGCCATCGATACAAAGACCGGGGCGGTAAAGTGGAAATTCCCAATTTCTAAGATGTCGGCCTCGGCAGGAGTGCTGGCTACCGCCGGCGGATTGGTATTTGTGAGCACCGCGGAAGGAAATCTGATTGCGCTCGATAGTGATTCAGGAAAGTCTCTCTGGCATTTCCAGACGGGCGCCGGCATTGCCTCGTCGGCCATGAGCTATGCGGTAGGCGGAAAACAATTCGTCGCGGTTGCCGCCGGCAATGTGCTGTATAGCTTTGCTCTTCCGGACTAGTTGGAATAAAAGAGTTCAGGAGGGCGGCAGATGCTCCAGATTTGCCCGCGCCTGCGCATGATCAGGAGCGAGTTGTAAAGCGTGACGGAAATCCTCTCGCGCTTCGGCGATCCTGCCGGCCCCAGCTTCGAGAATGCCCAGGTTGTTCCAATCATCAGGGTCATTTGCCCGCAGGTGCAGCGCTGTTTTTAGCTCTGCAATCGCCTGTTGCGGTTGCCCGGTGCTGGCCAGCGCCTGCGACAGCAGCGAGTGCAGCTCAGGATTGTCTGGAGATAGCGCGATGGCCTCGTGCAGCTGGACCACCGCGTCGCCGACGCGCCCCGATAACGCATAAGCGTCCGCTAATTGTTCGCGCGCGTCCACGTCCTTGGGGCGCTGTTTGACGGCCGCTTCAAGAAGCTCCGCAGCTTGTTGAGGCTGATTGGCCTTAAGTGCCAGGTCCCCCAGGTTGTAAAGTGCCGTGAAATCGTGCGGGTCGATTTCGAGTGCGGCGCGCAGCTCAGACTGCGCCGCACCCGGCTGGCCCTCACTCGCCAGTGCGACCCCGAGCCCGCTATGCACGCCCGCATCGGACGGACACTGCACAAGCATGCTACGAAGCTGCTGCTCGGCGGCGCTTGCCTGGTCATGCCTTAGCTCCAGGCCGGCCAGGTTGAATCGCGCATTGCAGGTCTTGGGATGCGCAGCAATATCCTGCATAAAAGTACTCCGGGCCTGCTGCCAGTCACCGGAATTCTCAAGCGCCGCGCCGAGCTCATTCAGCGTCCGCTCATCGTCAGGATGCAGGGCCAGCGCACGCCGAAAGGCGGCGATCGCCTCCTGATACTTGCCCTGGTCAGCCAACGCGGATGCGAGGTTATAGATCGGGATGATGTCGCCTGGATCCTTTGTCAGCCAGTGGCGCATCCATGCCTCATCCAGCAGGAGTCTCGGATCGGGGCCGTTGACGGGTGTATTTACCGGCAAGACCTGGAGCCATAAGTGCGCCATCTCGTCTACGGAGCGATTCCCTGCTTTCACACGCACCGGCGGATTATGGGGATTGTGCGGATTGCCGGAAGAGTTGTCGTAGATATAGCGCATGTGCACGACCGAGCCTTTGGGTAGAAATACCGGCTTGCGGTAGCGGTATACCGATTGCCGGTCAATATCCCAGCTGGGAATCAGGATCAGCCACTTCTTCTGTTGATCGGGCAGTGTCGCCCACGCCTCCATGCGCTTGCCCAGATAATGCGCGTGGGGATAGATGCCGAGCACTTCGACATCCACGGGAAGCCGCAGCTCATCCTCGACCACGAAGTTGCGGTCGCCGGCGGGAATATCCAGCGCACTATCGTGTTCAAGCTGGAGCAGCATTGGCCGCTTCGATGGAGGTTGATCTGTAAAGTAGAGGCCGACCTGCGCTGAAGCTATCTCCGGCTTGCCCGAAGGCATGAGATGCATGTTAAGGATCAAGTCATTACCGGGATCGAGTCTCCAGGGCATACCCTCCGGTTCAACCAGTACCGGCGTGTCGGGCTTCCAAAACAGAAAGTTACTGTCCGGATCAAATTCGTTTCCGGTATCCACTTCCAACTCCATACCGGGAACACTATCCTTCCATTCCGCCGGGTGCGCGCGGCGAAACGACGCCGTTCGATCGATGAGGATGTTGGCGTGGTGCACGATACGCGGCGCGCCTGGACGGATCTCCATAGCACGAATGTAATGCGTTTGTTTGAGGGGATACGGCAGCACAAAATTGCGAAAGACATCGGGTCCGGAAGCAGCCAGGGCGAACGGACGTTCTACCGTAAGAATCAAATCAGGCGTGCCGTACTGCCAGGTCTTGCCGTATACGGGGGGCGGCGGTGCTGCCGGCGCATCTCCTTCCGGCATGCCGGCTGCAACCCATTTCGCGATCAGCGCGATCTGTTCACTGCTAAGTCTTCGCTCATCTGCAAAGTCTCCATAACCAGGCTCCGGCAGCCATGGCGGCATATACCGCGATGACGTGGCGGCAGCCATTTGTGCCCCCCACCGTCGCGCGTCCGCATACGTGAGCAGGCTGAACGGGCCCGCACCGTTGGGATGATGACAGGTGGTGCAATTGCCATATACCAGGGGCGCAATCTGGCCGGACCAGGTAACGGGCGCTGCTGGACCCTGCGCGGCGGCAGTAATGGCTAGCGCCACTGTCACGATTACCATAATCAACATCCAGCGTGTGTTCTTCATGGTTGCAGTGCTTGAACGGGTCTGGGCTTTAAAGTGTTCGTAAAAACACGAAAACAAACCTCGAACTGACCCAGACCCGTATCCGGATTTCCTGCACGGGGCGCCCACCACATCCACGTGTGCGGCTTTCAGTAAGGAAAGCCGCATGAACTTCGCCAACGCCAACCAGCTCCACAGGAAATCCGGAGTAGGGCCGGGAGCCAAACTGTCAGCCCAGCCCGGAAGGGCTGGGGACGAATAGCCAAGATTGCGGAGCGCTGGAGGCGTGGCACTACCTACCTCCGCAGGTGCCGCGCCTCTGGCGCTCAAACGATTGGGGACCGATGTCCCAGCACTGCGTCCTGGGCTACTCTCAGCCGTCCCTACGGGACTAAATCTTCAACCGCCGGTTCTCACGCAGACGCTGAAAAGCAGCTTCACTTCCGCTTGCGCAGCCAGGCTAGTCCTTCGGAAGTACCGGCCCTCGGCCGGTACTCACAGCCGATCCAGCCATCGTAACCAAGTTCATCGATCAGGTCGAGTACGTAATCGTAATTGAGTTCGCCGCGGTCGGGCTCATTGCGGTCGGGAATACTCGCGATCTGTATATGCCCCACGTCCCTTCGCCCTGAGCTGGGCAAATACTTGCGCAGCTTCATGCTCACATCGCCTTCAACAATCTGGCAGTGATAGAGATCCATCTGCACCTGGAGCGCGGGACTGCCGATCTCCTCGACAAGGGCATGCGCCTCGTCCTGACGGTTCAGAAAGTATCCGGGCATGTCGCGCGTATTGATTGGCTCGATCAGCAACTTAATGCCTGCAAGCGCCGCGAGTTCAGCAGCCCACGCCAGGTTGGCTTTAAAGGCACTGCGCATAGCGGCGCGTTCTACGCCCGCTGGCTGTGCCCCAGCCATCACATGGATCTTTGGGCAGCCCAACGTCTGCGCATATTCGAGAGCAGTGTGTATTCCGGCGCGAAACACATCTTCTTTGCCCGGCACCCCAGCCAGGCCTCGTTCGCCCGCCGCCCAATTCCCGGGCGGAGCGTTGAACAGCACCTGGACTAGGCCGTGCTCATGCAGCCATTTGGCGAGGTCATTCGCCCGATACTCGTAAGGGAACAGATACTCCACTGCCGTGAACCCATCCTTGGCGGCGGCAGCGAAGCGGTCAGGGAAGGGATACTCCCCATACATCATAGTAAGGTTTGCGGCGAAGCGCGGCATCAGGTTCAGTCCTAAAATGAGAAGCTACCACGAGGCGCCAAATTGTCGGCGCAGTTGATCGATCTGCTCTGCCGAAAGCGGCTCCGCCTTTCGGCCGGAGAGCAACCAGAGTCTTGCAGTTTCTTCCAGCTCTTCCAGCGCGGCCATCGCGGCCGCAGGCGTGCTGTGCCACACATTGGGGCCAAGACGATCCAGCATGACCGCGCGAATACCCGTGCCCTGCGCCCGCATCTGCCCGATCGCCTGGGCCACCAGCTCACCCACCATCGCATCGCCTGGGCGGTAATACTCGATCAACGGCACGTGACCTACCTTCATGACGTAATACGGCGTGATAGGCGGCAGAATATCCTCCTGCTTCCAAACCCCCGTTAATGTAAGCGCAACCAGATGGGTGGAGTGAGTATGAATCACGCAGGCGGCGTCCGCGTCCGCCGCATAGATGCGCCGATGCAATATCAGCGTCTTGCTGGCGCGCTCACCGCTCAACTGCACACCATCCGCTCCCACCTTGGCGAGATCCTCCGGCTTAAGAAAACCCAGGCATGCCTCCGAGGGTGTGATGAGAAAACCCTCCACCAAGCGAACGCTGATGTTTCCGGCAGTGGAATGAACGTAGCCGCGCTCAAAGAGAGAACGGCCCACGCGACAGATCTCTTGCCTCAGTTCCATTTCGTTCATAAGTTCACAACACAAAGGCAAAGGCTCTATTGAAAAAGTCAGGCGATCCAAAGTTACCCGATTTTAAAGCGATGTGGAGTCCGCCGTCCGTGGAGGTGGAAGATGCGGCGTAACACCAGGGCACTCCGGGATCGATCTGGGGGCCAATCTGCATCTGCCGGATCTCGAGAGCTTGCACGCAAATGCCCGCTGTTTCTCCTCCTGCAACCACCAGGCTCCCCACGCCGCGTTTGACGAACGCGCTGGCCAAGGCCGACATGGCCTGCTCGACAATTGCGCCCGACCGGGCGACTCCCAGTTGGGCGTGTGCCGCTGCAACCCCGGCAGGCTGCGCAGTCGAGTAGACCAGCAACGGCAGCGCGGCTTCGCTGCGCCAGCACGCATCGGCCCACGCGAGCACTCGGGCGATCTCGAGCTCAATATCCGCCGCAAGCCGGACGGGGTCCAATGCATAGGCCTCGCCTCCGTCGCGAATAAAGCGCTGCACCTGCGCATTGGTAGCAACCGAGCAACTACCTGCGAGGATCGCCTTTTGTCCCCGCGACGGAGGCAGGCTCGCGCGGCTTGACGGAGAAAAACCCCAATTCCGTGGCAGGCTGTCACCGAGTCCCGAACCAGCAGTGAGAAATAGCGAGTCCCGCAGTGCCTCACCAAGTCTGTCCAGATCTTCCTTGCTCAAAGCATCGACGATGGCGATCGAAATGCCTTCCGCTTGCAACTCGTCCATGCGTTCGCGGATCACCTGCGCCGGTTGTGCTACTGTCCGGTAGTCCACCAGTCCAACGTTCCGTCCCTTGCCGGGATTCAGTTGTGCTTGCAGCACGCGCACCAGGTTGGCATCGGTCATCGGGGTGAGGGGATGGTGGCGCATGCCGCTTTCGGAAAGCAGCGTGTCTCCGACGAACAAATGTCCATGGACGACCGTTCGCCCGTTCTCAGGAAATGCCGGCGTGGCGATGCTGAAGCCGCAATCCAGCTCATCCATTAGCGCCTCGATCACGGGGCCAATGTTGCCCGCCGCGGTGGAGTCAAAGGTCGAGCAGATTTTGAAGTAGATCTGGCCTGCACCTTGTTGGCGCAGCCAGCGGCAGGCATGTAGAGATTGCTCAACCGCTACGGAAGCAGCCACGGTCCGCGACTTAAGGGCGACCACCACAGCATCCGCATCGACCCGTTCATCGTCTGCGGGGACATCCACGATTAAGACGACCCGCATCCCGGCGCGCACCAGGTTGTTAGCCAGGTCCGTAGCGCCGGTGAAGTCATCCGCGATGCATCCTAAAACGGGGCTCCCGGATTCGAGCACCTTCAAAGTCCCCGATCTTTCTGATACTGGCGAATGATTGAGATGAAATCAGGGTCGGCCGTGAGGCCCAGCCGGCGCGCCCGTGCGCTCTCGACGGCGTAAGCCCATCCGGACACCATATTAGCTATGGTTTCATTTTCTTCGAAGCGCACCCTTTCCCGCGCGGCGCGGCCGGCCACGACTTCCAGCGCATCCAGAATCTCCCTCACGCGCACAGTCAGCCCGGGCAGGTTCAGAGCCGTGCGGCCACCCCATGCGTCGGGCGTAGCCTCGGCGGCCGCGAGCAGACCTTCGATCGTGCGTTGCGGCGAAGCGACGACGACTGCTGCCTCCGCCGCCACCGGGCATATTGCCGGCTCTCCGTTCAAGGGCTCACGCACGATGGAGGATAGAAAGCCGGACGCGGCGGCATTCGGGCGCCCCGGGCGCACCGTTACCGTCATCAATCGCACGCTGCGGCCATCGATCAACCCGCGCCGGGTATAGTCCGCCACCAGTTGTTCGCAGATAAATTTCTGCACTCCATACGACGTTTGCGGCACGGGCAAGGTGTCGTCGTGGATAACGCGCGGCATGGGCAGGTCGACATCGCCGCCGAAAACAGCCACCGAACTGGAGAAGACAAAGCGCGGCCTTCCCCCTGTGCGCAAGGCATCAAGCAGAGCGCGGGTGGTATCCAGATTGGAGCGGAGACCGAGGTCGAGGTCCGCCTCGCATTCCCCTGAAACCGCCGCTGCAAGATGAAAGACCAGGTCGAAGTTCTGCTGCCCCAGGGTATTCGCCTGGTCCAACAATGCGCCGGTGCTAGCGCGGACACGTTCATCGCGCGCTACATCGGGCGGTGGTGCAACTAGATCAGCCAGCACCAGCTCGGCGATCGAGCGGCCAGAAAGATGCCCACGCTCGAGGATCGTGCGCGCTAGCCTGGCTCCCAGAAAACCCCCTCCGCCCGTGATGAGCACCTTCATCGTGTTCGGGTTATCAGTTGTCATTTCTCTCCCTCTTGCTACAACCTCGCCGTCGCAGATGATCACGTTGGCGCACTCCATCGTATCCCCTGAGTCGAGACCAGACCAGAGGCTAAACTGGTGAGAGAGAAACGGCGCTGCCATTATGAAGAGCGAAGCACCAGGCAAATCCGCGCAACTGACCCGGCGGTCATTCCTGCGCGAGGGTGCCGCCGCGGTCGGCGGTTTGACAGTAGTCACAGCAGTCAGCGAAACGAGCCTGTCGCAGACCAGGCTGTCCTCGTTTCTTGATCTGCTGCGTGTGCCGGATGAAGTGACTGCATACGCGAGTTTCGACCGGACGTTGCCCGCGGACAGAAGTCCGTTGCAAGCCGCCGGCGCGCAGTGGCGCGGCGGCCAGGTTGTGGTTGAAGGCACGGTGCAACAGAATGCGTTGGTACTGACCCTTGCTGCACCGTCGACTAAAATCGCGGCGGTGCATGTGCGGTGGCAAGCGCAAGTGACGCCCGGGCTGCGTGCTTTGGGCGATGCATGGGAGCGCAGCTATGGAGACTTGGGCTGGCGCAACCTGATCCCGGAACGCGTGATGCCATGGTACTTCGCCACCCACGATGGCGTGATGTGCCATGGCTACGGCGTAAAGACGGATGCGGCCGCCCTGTGCTTCTGGCAGCTTGATCCGGAGGGCGTGTCGCTGTGGCTGAACGTAACCAACGGCGGCAACGGTGTCGAACTCGGCCAACGAAAGTTGACTATGGCGACGGTGGTCAGCCGGCGCGGCGTCGATGGCGAGAGTGCACAGGAAGCAGTCGCGGGGTTGTGCCGGAGCATGTGCGCCCGCGCATCGCGCCCGGTCCTGCCCATCTATGGCGCGAACGATTGGGACTACAGCTATGGGCGAAGCACAGCGGAGACGATCCTGCGCGACACGGAGTTCATCGCCGGCCTTTCACCCAGCGGAGGCACGCGGCCCTTCTCGGTGGTCGACGCCGGCTGGAGCAACGGCACGGCCGCGTGGCCGGACATGGGCAAACTGGCACACGAAATCAAGCAGCGTACCGCAAGGCCAGGAATCTGGATTCGGCCGCTCGAGGCGCCGCACGACGCTGCGCGTGGGCTCCTGTTGCCGGACGCGCGGTTTGGTGAGAAGCAGGGCCGGGCGCGCGAGCTTGCCTACGATCCGACGCTCCCCGAGGCGCAAGAGAGAATCCGCGCCAAGGTGCGCGAGGCAAAGGGCTGGGGTTACGAGATGGTGAAGCATGACTTCAGTACCTACGACCTTCTGGGGCAGTGGGGGTTCGAGATGGGGCCTCAACCGACTCAGCCCGGATGGTCGCTCCACGATCGCAGCCGGACAAACGCGGAGGTGATCGCGGAACTCTATGCGCTCCTGCGCGAGGCCGGCGGCGAGGGGACACTGCTCGAAGGGTGCAACACCGTCGGACACCTGGGCCAGGGCATCTTCGACCTGCAGCGCACGGGTGATGACACCAGCGGCCGCCAGTGGGAGCGCACCCGGCGCATGGGGGTGAACACGCTTGCCTTTCGCCTGCCACAGCACGGAACCTTCTACACGCTGGACGCGGATCTGGTCGGCATTACGGATGAGGTTCCGTGGGAGTTCAACCGGCAGTGGCTCGAAGTGCTGGCGCATAGCGGAACCGCAACTATCGTCTCCGCGGGGCCCCCAGCGCGGGGAGCGGAGCAACGCGCTATGCTGCGTGAGGCTTTCGCGATTGCGGCCGCCGGCGGCGCTAACGCGAGGCCGCTCGATTGGCTGGAGACCAGCACCCCCGAGCGTTGGCAGGCGAGTGGGAAAGCCGACCCACAGAAGCAGTGGCGTTATCGCTGGAGTGGGACGGAAGGCGCATCCGCATTTTTGAGTCCGTAGCGCAGCAAAAGTAGAGCTTTGCGTCTATGTCCATCCACGTCCACAGCCTGGGCACTCTCTTAACTCGGGCGCTAAAACCCGCCTGCCAGTCTGGCCGCTTTCACCTTCTCGTTCACCTGCCCCACTGCCCGCAGCGCGCTCAGCGCCGCTCCCTCCTGCCAAGCGACGATGTGGCTCACGTGATCGCCCGCGAAGACGATCGGCCCATCGGGCTCGATGAGCGTCTCGTAACCCGGATTGATGTGCATGCGTGCCTCGGCCGGATGTCGCGCGTCACCCGTCTGCCGCGCCAGACCAAATGACCACCTCTCCTGCCCCGGCCCATACGCCCTGATCCACGAACCCTCGTTATACGGTATCTGGCCCCAGCTCACGTACATCGGCTTTTCCAGCTCCTTGCCGTGCCCGGGATGCAGCCGTTCGATGGACTTGCGGCTGTCGGCGAACTTCTGCTCCAGGGTGAGCCCTTGCAACCCGGAGCGCGACTCGTCTGTGTATCCGCTCACCAGCACGCCCCGTGGGGTAAACATCCCCGCGGAAGGAAACCAGATGGGGCTGCATCCTACGTTGACGAACTCCAGGCCGCCGTAGATGTTGTAGTCCTGCTCCCAGAATCTACGGCTTTCCCATGCGATCTTGTAGGCACTCGCATACGTACACTCAGCGATCACTTTTTTGTACGGCGCGCTGAAGTCGTTGGGCGTCTTCTTCAAAATGGTGAGCGGCATTGCGCAGATGCAATAGTCCGCCTCGATCACCTGCGCCGAGCCATGACTCGTATACCCGATCTTGACTCCCTTCGCAGTCTTGCGAATTTCCGTCACCGGCGCGTTGTACTTAACCACCTCGCCCAGCGCTTTGGCGAATGCATAGGGAATGCGATCCATACCCCCCACTGGCTGGAACATGGTTGCTTGCATATCGAACTGCTCATTGAATAGCATGCTCTGCCAGAAGTCCTCGTCCAGCAGCGTGTGCATGTCGATAGGCTTGCTCAACACGCCCGTCTGGTCGCCTGCGCCTGCCATCTCGGCGTATCCTGCGCGATCGCTTCCGGTGTACTTGCCCGCGTCGTCCAGCGGGCCATACGTCCTCAAAAAACTCAGCATCCGATCCCGGTCTTCTTTGGATAGATCCTGATCGAGCGCTCCCTGGTTGATCGTCTTTGCCAGCAGCTCGCTTACGTGTCCCCGGGTATCATTTTCGACCTGGCGCAAGACCACCGGCTTGCCGTCGTTCGCGCTATCGTTTTGCAGGAAGGCGGAGCGGGTCATATTCACCTCTACCTCGAGGGGAACCCCCAGCTTTTGACAGTAGCCCAGCATCGTGTGATGGACGGAGGGCAGCCGTGCCGGTCCAAAATTCTGATAGTGTCCCTCGTCCCACGAGCAGTTCTGCGTCGTTCCGTCGAGGAAAGTTACTTTATCTCCACCGCGAACCGTCCAGTTCCGTCCCCCTGGTCTCTGCCGGCTTTCCAGAACAGTGCACTCGTATCCCAGAGCGCGCAGCTCGTAGGCTGCCACGAGCCCGGCGATCCCTCCGCCCAGGATCACTACCTTCACCCCTTTGCCAGACCCTGTCTCCGCTGTCTCCGCCCGCGCAGTGGTCGCCGGCATCAGGCCCATGCCCTGCATCATCAGGAAGGCGGCGCTGTATCCGCCTGCCCCTCCCACGCGATTCAAAAACTCCCGTCTGCTAATCGTCATGGTATTTATTTCCCTTTCCGGAAAAGAATTCGGCGTACCGTTGCACGGGTCGCGGCGTCGATCAGTTCGATGAGGGCCCCGATGACGCGGAGAGCGATCACGCCCCCGGGCGAGGAGCGGCCAAAGGTGTTGGACGGAGTGAAAAATTCAGTCTATCGTACTTTTTTGGTGCTTCGCCCACTCTGACGTGAAGCTTCACCGGGTTGATAAAGATGCCTCGCGTAGATATAACCAAGGCGAAGGCGTCAAGGCAGCCTCTCTCATGCGGTTTACGCGGGGATCACATAGCGAGCGCCTTGAAAGTCACGTTGGCCTGAAAGGCTCAAAGACGAATGAAGTTGCTGATAAGTGCTCTTTTACTTTCTCTCTCCGGCCCGCTGTGGGCACAAGGCGTAGACAACTCCATGCTGCTCAATCCGCCAGCCGGCAGTTGGCCGCAATATCACGGCACCTATGACGGGCAGCGCCACAGCAAGCTGGAACAAATTACCCCGCAAAATGTCGCCACTCTGGCCCTCGCCTGGGCTTTTCAAACCAATCAGAAAGCGGAGCTCAAATGCACGCCGCTGCTTGTCGACGGTGTGCTTTACTTTACGGTGCCCGACAACGTCTGGGCAGTGGACGCGCTCTCCGGTCACCAAATCTGGCATTACACTTACCCGCCCAATCATGGCTTGCATATTGGCAACCGAGGGCTCGCGATGTTCAAGGATTGGCTGTATTTCCTGACCCCGGATGCGCACCTGGTATCGCTTAACGCCAAAGACGGCACTGTGCGCTGGGTCGTGCAGGTCGCCGATTCCACCAAGGGTTATTGGACCAGTCTTGCCCCACTGATAGTGGGCAATCATCTGCTGGTTGGCACCTCAGGCGACTTCGACAACCTGGTGGGATACATTCGTTCTGTCGACCCTGAGACCGGCAAGACGCAGTGGCAATGGGACGCCACACCGCCGCTGGGCACAGCGGGCGCAACGACCGGCGGCAATACATGGATGACGGGCACTTACGATCCTGAGCTCAACCTTGTGTACTGGGGAACCGGCAACCCCACACCGGTACTCACCGGCTCAACCCGCCCTGGAGAGGATCTTTATACCTGCAGCATCGTGGCTCTCAACCCGGATACGGGAAAGCTGGTGTGGGCCTTTCAGGCCTCTCCGCACGATACGCATGACTGGGACGCGGCCGAGACCCCAGTGCTGGTGAACGGAATGTTTCACGGCAAGCCGCGCAAGATGCTGCTGCAGAGTTCCCGCAACGGCTATTTCTTCGTCCTGGATCGAACCAACGGTAAGAGTTTGCTTACCGTTCCGTTCGGCCCCGTTGACTGGTCCCTTGGGGTTGATAAGCAGGGACGTCCCATTCCCAACCCGGCTAAGGAACCGGCGCCCGATGGGCGTTTGATAGCGCCTGACGAGGGTGGAATGGCCAACTATCGATCTCCCAGTTTCGACCCAAAGACAGGGTTGTTCATTGTCTCCGCCCACCCCAGCTACTCCATCTATTTCGCCAAACCAGCCGATGGCGTCTACGGCTGGGCCGGAGCGGATTACGATCTTTGGGGTAAAGGCGTCATCGAGGCAATTGATTATCAGACCGGCAAGATCCGGTGGACGCATGATTTGGGACGCGGATCTCCGGGTTCGGGCGTCATGACCACGGCGACCGGGCTCACCTTCACCGGCGATACTGAAGGCAATTTTCTTGCTCTTGACACCAGCACCGGCAAAACCCTCTGGCATGCCGGTTCGGGTGCGGGCATTGGGACCTCGCCCATCAGCTATGAACTCAACGGGCGGCAATATTTATTAAACAGCAGTGGCGGGGTGCTCTTCGCCTGGGCTCTGCCGCCGGCTGCCCGCGCCGGCGAATAGACGATAAATGTAACCGTATCTGCGACTGAAGGGGCTGGTGCCGCCCAGCAGCGAGAAGTAGCAGCCCACCTCGGTGGGCACCCATCAAGCTCTCCGTCAGTTCGATTATGCGTGTCCGTGAGCTTTCTGGCATATTATATCGTGACACGATATAATATGAATGTGATCGCGAATGGCTCGAAAAAGACGGCACATCAAAGGCTGCAAACATTGGCGGAGTTTCGCTATGCGCTCCGTCAGTTCCTGCATTTCAGCGAAGAAGCAGCAGCGAAAGCGGGGCTTCATCCACAACAGCACCAACTCTTACTACAGATCGCCGGCATTCCCCACGGGGTGGCGCCGACTATCTCGTATGCGGCAGAAAGGCTGGGCTTGCGCCATCACACGGTTGTCGAGCTGAGCAAACGCTGTGAAGAGCAGGGCTTGATTCGGCGCACACAAAATGCACACGATCGGCGATGCGTTGAATTGCAAGTCACTTCCCATGGTTGGCAGCTTCTGCAATCCCTTTCCGAGGACCATGCGCGCGAGCTGTATGAGTGGGCGCCCCGGCTGATCGCGGCCTTAACGCAGATCCGCGCCTTCCATGGGACGGGAGATCGCGGGCGGCTCGTAGAGGCAAGAGAGCAAGGTGTGAAAGATGAGGTCTGAACCTTCTGTTCTAAGAGATTTCACAGTCGATCGGAGGGTGTGGTTACTTTCCGGGGTTGCCATCGGGATCGGTGCGTGTGCGACGGTGTTGGCGGTATTGCTGTTACGCTGCATCGCGCTTTTTACAAATCTGTTTTACTATCACCGGCTCAGCACGGTAGCGGTTTCGCCGGCGGGTAGTCCGTTGGGTTATTGGATGGTGGTCGTGCCCGTGTTAGGCGGTCTCCTGGTGGGATTGATGGCACGCTTCGGTTCAGACAAGATCCGCGGGCACGGAATTCCGGAGGCCATCGAAGCGATTCTTCTCCACCGGGCAAAAGTGGATCCGAAAATCGCTCTCTTAAAGCCCATCTCCGCTGCGGTCGCGATCGGGTCGGGCGGACCTTTCGGGGCCGAGGGCCCGATCATCATGACCGGGGGAGCGGTCGGATCATTGATCGCCCAATGGATGCGTGTTACCGATGCAGAAAGGACCACGCTCCTGGTAGCCGGAGCTGCTGCCGGTATGTCCGCGACGTTTGCCACGCCGGTGGCGGCAATTCTTTTGGCGGTTGAGCTCCTGCTCTTTGAATGGAGACCCCGCAGCCTGGTTCCCGTGGCGATCGCGAGCGTAACCGCTGCCATCCTGCGCGCGTATTGGCTAGGTGCCGGTCCGTTGTTCCCCATGCCGGCGGTTGCGGTGACTCCGAATGTAATCATTGTCGTAGGTGCTTTGCTGCTGGGCGCGGTGATGGGTGTGGCGTCTGCTGCGATGAGCCGCATGATGTACGCCTTTGAAGATATATTCGAGCGTCTTCCCCTGCACTGGATGTGGTGGCCTGCGCTCGGCGGACTCGGCATCGGCGTGGGAGGCCTGTTCTTTCCCCGTGGACTGGGTGTGGGTTACGACAATATCGCACAGCTACTGCGTGGCCAAGCCACGCTCGGCCTGATTGCCGGATTGCTCATTGCAAAGTCGCTGATGTGGGCATTCTCGCTGGGTTCGGGAACTTCAGGCGGAGTGCTGGCCCCGCTACTGATGATCGGTGGTGCGGTGGGTGCGTTGGCTTCGCATCTGGCGCATGCCTCTGGCGATGCGCAGGCTTTCTGGGCTCTCATAGGAATGGGGTCGATGCTTGCGGGCTCCCTGGGTGTTCCGCTGACGGCGATCCTGTTCAGTCTGGAGGTGACGCATTATCTTCCGGCACTGCTGCCGCTGACGATGGCGTGTATCGCGTCTTACCTGGTGACATCTTTGCTGATGCCGCGGTCAATTCTCACCGAGAAGCTAAGCCGTCGGGGGTATCACCTTAGCCGGGAATATGGTGTGGATCCACTCGAAACGGTGATGGTGCGGGAACTGATGACTCCAGTTCCGCGGACGAAGGCAGCATTGCCTCCGTTCTACACCTACGCCGACGGAACGGCGCGCGGCGCAGCGGAAATGATGGCAGCAGAGGGCTTGGCGACGCTGCCTGTGGTCGACCGCAAGAGCCAGGAGATTTGCGGAACGATCTCGCTCAGCGATCTGCTTCGCGGTCGCACCCGATCGATGGAGCGTGAGACCGAACGCTCGCGTCTACTTGGTAACGCACTTCCGGACCGACGTCGACTCTCAACACCGAACGGAGCCGCCTCTAACTTATGATCGCGATCTTACCTTCCGGCGTCCTGGTGAAAGCATGCACCGTGTTGCCATTCTGATCCAGGTGCCGCAGGGTCATCAGCCGCGCAGTTACCGAGATATGGCTAAAACCGTAAACCTTCTGCGCATAGGGCCCGCGCTGCGCAGGATCAACCTTGAGCGAGTACAAGTCCGCGCCGCCGCCGCCAGAAAGAAAATGGCTGGTCGGATGCCCTTCGAACTCCAGGTGCTGTAAGTCGTGGTCGTGTCCTGCCATGTAGAGGTCGACACGATACTTGCGGAATAACGGGTCCCAATCGCGAATCAGCACCGGGTGGTCTCCGTGCGGCCCATCCGAGTAGACGGGATGATGCGCGATGACACCCAGAAAAGGAGTCGTGCGGGGACGCGTTAGCTCGGCTTCGAACCATGTAAGCTGTTCTGCCTGTTGCTCCGGGGTCAGGGTGAAATCCCGTCCGTGACGTGGCTTGCCGTCCGCCGGCGGCATGTTGCTATCGAGGGCCAGAAACGTAATCAGCGGGTCCTTCGCGGGGAACTCAAAGCGATACCAGCGCGCGGGCATGGTCCAGCGGGTAGCGGCGCCGCCGTTTCGTCCGCGGCGCGCGTACTCCAACTCCGCATCCACTTTGCTCTCCGGCCACAACTGATAATCATGGTTCCCCAGTACGGCATAAGCAGGGCAAGGAAAGTCGCTGGCGGGGTACATCGCTTCGAAATTTGTTTGCCACCGGGGGGAGCTGGCGCCTCCCGCCAACTCGCCATACCAGTTATCTCCCAGCATAAGCAGCGCCTGAGGGCGAACCGATTGCTGTTTGGCATACGCGCGCAACCCGGCTGCAACCTGGGTTTGTGCCTTAGGGTCGTCATATCCCCAATCGCCCAGCACCAGCAGCTGCGCGGCCGCCGGGTCCGACGGCACGGAGCTGGCCAGAGCCGAAAACGATCCAAGGCTGGCCAACGCACTGAAGGCAAAGCTTTGCCGCAGAAACCGGCGGCGGCTTAACGCATGACGTGGCGAAGAAAAAGGCATACAGGCGGGTTATACCACTTTTCTGAGAATGCCTGAAGAATCCGAGCCAATGGCAAGCCTTATGTCTTTTCCTGCAACGTGGGTTGGTCCGGCTGCCGCCGTTGCCAACGGTAGGCAGCCACCGAGTTCTTCCAGAAAAACTTCTCTTCGGCTTTGCGGCCCTTCCCTCTAACGAACTCGCGCACAATCGAAATTGTCTCCGCGTAGGTTGCATGATGGTCGCTGTTTGGCCAGTCGCTGGCATAGAGAACGTGATCTTCACCGAACACGTCCCATAGGGCGCCGAGTGTCTCTTGGTCAAAGGTAGGACCGCCAGCCTGTTCGATGCGGGCGGCAACTACTTCGGAAAGTTTGACGAAGACATTTTTGTTTTGCGCCAAGTGATGCAGCAGCGACCAATACTCGTCGCGGGCGGCTGCCTCGGAGGGAACGCGTGCGCTGGGCAAATGGTCGATCACGATCCGCAACTCGGGAAGTTGGTCTGCCACGCCGGCGATTGCCCGGATGAGACTTGGATCGGGATTTGCGCTATCGAGCACCAGGCCGCGCTCGGCCAACATCTTTAGCCCGGGCAGGAATTCGGGTTTCTTTGCGTCGACGGCCAGGTCGCGGCCCCATAGATTGCCGTACCGGATGCCCAGGAAGAGAGGGTTCGCGTGCAGCCGATCGAGGTCCTTTTGATACGAAGGAGTACCAGGAATCAGGTCCCCCACCATACCCACGATGATGGGATGGTTCGCCGCAACGTTGAGTACCCAATCGTTATCGCTCCCCAGGTTACTGGCTTCGATAACGATCGCGCCAACCACTCCAAACGGGCCTGCAATGCTCTTGTATCGCTCGGGTAACGCAGCTTTGTAGATCGCGGTGTCTGTCTTCGCCGGCCACGGCACGCCTCCTGGACGCCCTGGATCAAAGAGGTGAATGTGGGTGTCGATGATCGGGATTGGGATGGGGATTGCTGGAGGAAGAGCTTCACCGACTTGGTTTGCTGCCCAACCGCCGGCGATGGCTGCTCCCAGCTTAAGAAGCTCACGCCTTTGCATGTATGTCTCCTTTCTCCACGCGTAAATCCGGCCACGCCACAGTAACAGAAGAAATGCTTTAGAATCCTCCTTTGTCTGGAGGAGCTTTGCAAAGACGCCATTTCCTGACCTCATCCCTGGCCGCTGCGGCGGTTGCTATGGCACCGAACGATTCCCAGGCTCAGGCGCCTGCGGGCAAGGCCCGCGAGTACTATGAGCTCCGCAAGTACCTGTTGCAGCAAGGACCGCAAGGTAAGCTACTACAGAGCTACCTGGCCGATGCCCTGATTCCTGCGCTCAACCGCATGGGCTTCTCGCCGATTGGCGCCTTCAATCTCGACCTTGGCCCAGAGACCCCAGTCCTCTACCTGCTCATCCCCTCGAGCACACTGGAATCGTTGGTTACGGCAGAGCTGCAGCTAGCTAAAGATGAGGAATTCATGAAAGCCGCTGCCCCGTTCTGGAGCGCGCCGGCAACCGCGCCCGGTTTCGAGCGGATCGAGAGCTCGCTCATGATCGCGTTTGAAGGCTGGCCGCGGCTGGTTCTGCCGCCGGCTACCGCGCAGCACGGCAAACGAGTCTTTCAGCTTCGCACGTATGAAAGTCCAACGCCGCAGGACCACGTGGTCAAAGTGGAAATGTTCCATAAGGGCGAATTTGAGGTCTTTCAGCGCGCCGGCTTCTGGCCGGTGTTTTTCGGCGACACGTTGATTGGACCTCGCCTGCCGCAGTTGACCTATATGATTAGTTTTCCTGACATATCGGAGATTGATGTGAAGTGGGACACCTTTCGTAGCGATCCGCAATGGAAAAAGCTGTCGGCGCTGCCCAAATACAGCTCCGAGGCGATCGTAAGCAACATCTCCAATCTGATACTTAGGCCGACGTCCTTTTCCCAGATTTAGGGTCGGGTGCTGGGGAGGGTGTGTCCGGCGCCTCTTCTGCGAGGCCCAGCTCTTCGAGGCCGTTGCGTCCGCGCTTGGCCAGTTCGGCCAGCAGTCCTTTGTCGGTCAGATCAAGGGGGCGAGCTTTCTTCCAATCGTGCTTTACGATCTCTTGCAGGCGATCCACAATATGCTTATCGTCCACCTCGATCGCTAATTCCCGCCTGCTGTCAAAACTGCCGGGCGCCAGGTTGATGGAGCCAATAATGGCGCGCTCTCCATCGGCAAGCAGCATCTTGGCATGCAGCTTTAGTCCCTTCAGCTTCCGTATCCTGACACCTATGTCGCTCAAAATGCGGAGTCCACCCACACCCTCAATCAACTTGTCCTTCTTGAGCGTGTGCGCAGGCCGCGCCATCACGTGAACTTTTACCCCGCGCTCTTTTGCCCGCACCAGGCACTCGATGATCATCTGATCCTGGTAGCGTTCATTTTGTAACCACAACGAGTGCTTAGCCTGGTTGATGAACTGGGCAATCCGCTCGCGCCCGTTGCCCCGGCACCAGATCAGATGCTTCGAGGCGAAATTCTGGCGGCTCCAATCGGCTTCGAAGCCGTTGATAATCTCTTCCACTTCATGTGCATGCCTGGTGACGATGGCATAGTCACGGGTACTGGTCAAATTCTCGGTCTGCCAATTCAGCGACTTGACAAAAGCCGTCGTATCGTCGACCACCATTGACTTTTCGTGGGTAAGATCAAAGGCCGGATTGCTGTCGCGCACCTCGATGCCGGCCGCCTCCAGCGTGCTGCGCGTCTCATCGTTCTCTGAAACCCCGTTGCGGCGCTTGGGATTCAGCATGATGCGTACGTTGACACCACGGCGATGCGCGGCAATTACCGCATTCAGCAGCGATGGATCGGTAAAAATAAACATCTTGATGCGGAGTGATTTTTTCGCGCCATCGATCGCGTCCAGAATCGGCTGGACAGAATCATCAGGGAGAACGATCAAGCTACGTGACATAAAAGGGGCCTTCCCTGCCTGGGGAGCGGCCTTGGCCGCTATTCTATCGAACTGTACACTATACAGAAAAAACAAGCCATCACGTGTGACGAGCACGTTGTCTTTATCAGCCCAGGTAGCGGAGATGTTCCGCGAGCTTGAGGTTCTCGTGTGTGAATCGCCATTTGTGGCGCCATTTCGCACTAGAGTTGCTGGGGTAAGTTTCCCACACCCATCACCAAGAGTGGCGGAGCAGTCGCGTGGTGCGAATGCGATAGGGACGCATGCATGGCGGCGCGCGATGCGTCACCGCGATAGGAACATATTCAGCAGGGGATCGCTCGCGCCACGTTTTCAGCCAGGCAGCAAGCTCTGGGAGGCTGAAACGAATGCTCATTTCATCTGAAGCTGGCCCTACCGGGTCTCGCAACCGTAATTTACTCTGAAAGCTTGTAGGCCAGAATATTGGCGGTTTTGTGATAACCCACTCTGCGATACACCGGGCACCCGGCGTCGGACGCATGCAGGATTGTTCGAGTGAGGCCGGTGCCGTCGTGCGCCGATTGTAAAGCGTGCCGGACTACCGCTTCCCCGTAGCCCTTTCTTTGTGCATTGGGCCTTGTTGCAACTAGGGCGAGGTAGAGATTCCCATCGTGCGCTAGCGCGGAAGCAGCGCAAACCGGATGATCTCCCTCATAGCCCAGATAGGTGTAAGCGCGTTCTGTCCAGACACGGGTTCCACATAACCCTATCCGGCCCCACTCCTGGAGGAAGCCATACCCTTCGCAATTGATATCGGCATAGACCATCAATTGGTCCTCATCGGTAACTCGACGCATTTGCAGTGTAGGATGCGACGATGCCCTTAGGGGAAGAATATCGCCTGCCATGCCATGAACCGGCAAAGACAGTTCGAGTTTTGCCTCGGCGAGGGCAGAGGGCATGGCCGCTTTCGCTGAACCAGTCAAAGATTCTTCGCAAACATAGATCAACCCCGCTTGTCGTTTCTGCCGCGCATATACTGCCGCTTCTCTCAAACGGTTCTTGAGTCGCGGGGCATCGATGAATGACTCGGTAAGAAAGACAGCATTCCAGAACGGAAATGGACTATCCGCCCAGCTGATGGATAGCCCAGGCTTGTCCTCCACGTCAGCGCCTGGCAATTCAGCTACGAGTACTTTCCATACGGAAGCATATTGAACCATGGACTCCAATACTTCGTCCCGCGTTGTATTCGTCATCACGCCTGTCGCATTCCCCCTGTTCCGGTCAGTATGAAGAGCCGGCCCAAATATTTGTGATATGGAGCACAACACGAACAAGAGAGAGATATTCCAATCGTTGGCCCAGCCGGGGAACCCGTCACTCGACAGTTGTTCCAGGGAAAACCAAATTATGCGGGGTTTGCGTTTTGAGTCGCTGGCCAGCGCCGGGAGTTCGCTTAGCACTAGAAGTTGTTCTAAACAGTAGACTTTTGCGTCGTATCGAATTGAACACTATACAGCTCGGCGTAGGTTCCACCCATCGCCAGCAGCTGATCGTGCGTCCCCTGCTCTGCGACCACGCCTTGTTTCAACACGATTATTTTATCCGCATCGCGGATGGTGCTCAGCCGGTGCGCGATGGTGAGCACCGTTCGTCCTTTCATCAATCGTTCCAGCGCTTCGATCACCAATCTTTCCGATTCGGTGTCCAGGGCGGCCGTCGGCTCGTCGAGAATCAGGATCGGGTTATTGCGTATGATCGCGCGCGCAATGCCGATACGCTGCCGCTGGCCGCCGGAGAGGGTGTCGCCCCGGTCGCCGACGAAGGTTTGGTAGCCATTGGGCATGCGGGAGATGAACTCGTCCGCGTTGGCCAGCTTCGCGGCTTCGACAATCTCCTCATCGGTGGCGCCCACACGGCCGTAGGCGATGTTGTCGTGCACGGATCCGCGGAAGAGCACAGTCTCTTGCAACACATAGCCGATCTGATTGCGCAAGGCCTGCAATCGATAATCGCGCACATCGATGCCGTCCACCAGAACTTTGCCTGCGCTGGGATCGTAAAACCGGGGAATCAGGCTCATGATCGTGGATTTGCCGCCGCCCGTCGGCCCGACAACCCCGATCATCTGTCCCGGCTTGACGGTAAAGCTTACATCCCGCAGCACGGGGCAGCTTTCGTCATAGGCGAAAGCCACATGATCGAAGACGATTTCCCCGTGAATGGGTTTCTCCTGCGCATCCGGCTTTTCCGGGAGTATGGAGTCCGCATCGAGAATCGTCCGAATACGTTCCACTGCCACCGCAGTCTGAGCGATGGAGTTATTCATGCTGGCAAGGTCCTTCACCGGCTTGAAAAATGAAGCGAGGTAAGAGAGGAAGACGGTTAGTTCCCCTGCCGTCATCCATCCGGCCAGAATGAGCAGGGAGCCGCGCCAGAGTACGAAGCCAACACAGAAGGCCACGATGATGGAAACGAGGGGCGATAATAGGGCTTTGACCTGCCGCGCCTTGAGCGCGGCTTCCACGGTTGCATGGCTGACCGCTTGGAGTGCTTCCTGTTCCAGCTCCTGCCGTCCGAAGGCCGTGACCACGCGGATGGATTCGAGATCCTGCTGTACCACTGCCACGATATTGCTCTGCTGCTTGCGTACTTCGTGGGTCGATTTCTTGACCGCTTTCTTGAACCGGGATGCCAGCAGCAGCATTAACGGCGTCACTGCGACCGCGATCAAGGTGAAGTCCCAGTTCATGCAGAACATGATCACCAGCATGCCCAGGATGGTGATCATATCGATCACGATGCCCAGGGTTGCCGAGGAGGCAAAGTTCTGGATGGTGAGCACGTCGGCGGTTATTGTGCTCAGCAGGACGCCGGACTGGTGGGTGTCGTAGTAGCGCAGGGAAAGATATTGCAGATGATGGTAGGTCCGCATGCGCAGGTCGTTGGCCACCCACTGGCCCACGCTCTCGGTGAAGTAATTGGCGAGATACGATGCCAAGGCGTTCATGACGGCGATGAGGACTACGGCAAATGCCGCCACCATCGCTAGATGTTCGCGGTGGCCATGCGCCAGCACCGGATTTAGCCAGCGGGCCATCCATGGATTCAGCTTGCGGCCGAGGATTACGTTGTCGAGGACAATTTTGAGCGGCCACGGCGCGGCCAGTGTCGCGGTGCTCTGGACGAGCATCGCCGCAAGAATGATGGCCAGACTGCCGCGGTAAGGGCGCAGCAGTTCGCGGATGAGGGCCATCATCCCCGGGCCGTTTTCGTCCTCTTGCTGCACAGCTACGCCATCCATGGAGTTGACTCCACTTTAACCTTTATCCACCAGTCCTGTCGCACGTAACCGCCTCCAGGCGCGATATGCGGCAGACCGCTGTTTCTTACTCAGCGGTTGCGACCAAATGGTAAATCTGTGCGCCATACTTTTCTACGGTGCCCATGCCGATGCCGGGAACGGCAAGCAGGGCAGAGTCGCTTTTGGGGCAGGTGCTGGCGATATTGCGCAATGTTCGGTCGCCAAAGATCCGAAACGCGGGCATCTTTCTGCGTTTCGCCTCGGTTAAACGCCACGCTCGCAATGCCAGTTCCAGCCGAGCCTGGCGCTCCGGCGGCGGAGCCTCAACTGAAGCTGGCTTGCTTAGCTTGCCTTGTTGCGGCGCCGCAACGGGCGCACCTTTCTTACCCCGTTTGGGTGAGGCTACAGCGGCCACCGCGTCTCTCATGACAAAAGCTGCCCTCTGTCCCTCATCGAAGTTCAGCCCCGCCGGCAGAATGCTAACCGTCCGGTAGGGAATTCGCTTACCCTGCTTTTCAAAAACGGCATCGGTAAACGCCAGCAGTTCTGCCCTGGCCATCGCCCCCAGAACCTCTTCGAAGTCATCCCGGCTCATTTCGTTTTCCGGGAACAGATCGGCATGCAGTTTTCCTGTAGATCTCGCGGGCAGCCCGCGCAGCTTTTTGAGAACCCGATCGCACGCGATGCGCTCCGCATGCGTAGCTCCTCGAAATCTTTGCGCCACGCAATCGGCGGGAGCGCAGAAGTCGCAGATTCCACAGCCAGACCCGTTATCCGACGTGTCCCCGAAGTGACGGACCAGTGACGTCATCCGGCAATGATGGCTCTCCGCGAAGCGGATGATCTCCTCGATCTGACCCTGCTTCTGCTCCGCCTGCATAGTGTAAGAAGCCCGCCAACTCTCCACGCCGCGGCCTACATTCTCTGCATAGTCCACCACTGCGCCTTTGTGAATCCAAAGTTTCTCCAGGGCCTTGTCGAAGATGTCCTCTTCCATCGTAGCCAATTTGCGCACCTTCTCTTTGGCTTGCGGCTCGGCGCCGAGCTTGTCAAAAATACGGTCCAGTAACGTGACCGGGGGATAGTCGCGGCCGAAAAAGAAATCGTGCGTATGGCGGTCCGCGTAGGAATACATCAGCACGGCGCGACTTGGTTTTCCATCGCGTCCTGCGCGGCCAATTTCCTGGTAGTAGCCTTCCAGGCTGCCGGGAAATGCAGTATGGATCACTGTCCGGACATCCGCTTTATCGATCCCCATGCCGAAGGCAGTGGTGGCTACCATGACGTCGAGCTTGCCGCCCATGAATTCTTCCTGCACCCGCCGCCGCCGTTGGGCATCGAGCCCGGCATGGTAACCGGCCACGCGAAACTCTCTGCTCAAGGCAGCGGACAGAGCTTCGGCCTGCTTGCGCGTCGGCGTGTACACAATGGCCGGGCGGTTGCCGGCTTCGAGCAGGATTGTCCGCGCCAGCGCGGCACGTTGGGAGGGCAGCGCCTCCACTATCTCGATGCCGATATTCTCCCGGCGAAAGCCATGGATAAAGTGCTTTACCGTGCCCAACCCAAGTTGCGCCGCGATGTCTTTCTGCACCAGCGGAGTCGCCGTTGCGGTGAGCGCCAGCGCCGGCGCAGGACGAAGAGTCGGCAGGTACTGGCCCAGCATGCGGTAGTCGGGACGAAAGTCGTGACCCCATTGCGAGATGCAGTGGGCTTCATCGATGGCGATGAGGGAGGGTTTTCGTTTGGCCAGCATCTCAGGAAAGCCGGGCACACGCAGCCGCTCGGGAGCGATGAACAGGAATTGAAGGCTGCCCTTCATATACTCAACGCACGCCTGCCGTGAGCTCTCACGATCGCGCCCGGAATGGATGCATTCGGCGGATAAACCAATGTCCTTTAGTTTGCGTACCTGGTCATCCATCAAGGCAATGAGTGGGCTGATCACCAGCGTGGTTCCACCGCGTGCCAATCCCGGTAATTGGTAGCAGAGCGACTTGCCTGACCCGGTCGGCATGACCAGGAGTGCATCTTCTCCCGCGGTCACTGCCTGGCAAACCGCCTCCTGGTTCGGACGAAAGCTGGAAAAGCCGAATACGTCTTGCAGCAGCTGGCTGAGACTTGCATCGCCGGCGACGGTCTTTCTAACCGGAGCTAGGCTGGCAACCGTTGTCTCAGCCTGAGCGGGCGGTGGCGGCGCTGTTCGAGCTACAGGTGTAGTTTGGCTCACCCGCCCCACCACCGAGCGAACGTAATCGCTGATGCGTTCGAGAAAGGGATTGAGCTGCGCCTCACCATGCTGGATCCGGTTGAGAAAGGCCTCCCATTGGCCCGTCATCGCCGGACTCTTCACTTCAGGGTGCACTACCTCGATCAGGTGTATCCCTTTGTCGGTGGCCTCCAGGCTCTTGCCTGTCCTGGTGACATAGCCGCGTTTCAAAAGCACTTCGATGATGGCTGCCCGGGTCGCCGGAGTGCCGAGGCCGGTTTCCTTCATGGCGTCGGATAGCTCTTTCTCGTCCAGGGTTCTGCCCGCCGTTTGCATCGCGGTCAGGATGGTGGCATCGGTAAATCGTTGCGGCGGCCGGGTCTTCTTTTTCAAGGCTTCCACCTTGGTCACCGTCTGCGCTTGACCCTCAGCGAGCGTTGCCGGAAGCGCCTGGTCGGAATCTTTATTTGGCTCCCTTCGGACTTCGCCGCCTACGTCGAGAATCTTCCAGCCGGTTTGCCGCACAACCGTCCCGGTGGTGCGATATTTATCAACGACCGATTCCTTTTCGCTGCGGATTGCCGTAATCACCGTGGTCACTTCCTGCAGATGGTCATCGTGCCACAACATGAGCAGGCGCCGGCAAACCAGGTCGTAAATTTTGCTTTCCTCATCGGAGAGCCTGCCTGGCTGCAGCGCAACTGTGGTGGGAATAATGGCGTGATGATCGCTGACCTTGTTGTCGTCGACATAGCGCTTGCCCAGGGGACGATCCCCGGTTCCCGGCGCCAGTTGCTGCCGGTATGGTCCTGAGATGGCCGCTGTAATTCTGGGAAGCGTCTCCGCAATATCGGTGGAGAGATAGCGGCTGTCGGTCCGGGGATAGCTGATGAGTTTGTGCTGCTCGTAAAGCGCCTGGGCCAGATCGAGTGTCTTTTGCGCGCTAAAGCCATAGAGACGGTTGGCATGCCTCTGCAGTTCCGTCAGGTCATACAGCAACGGCGGCTGCATGCGCACTGTTTCCGATTTCAAACTCTCGATTGCGGCTTGGCCCGTCCGTGCCCGCGCTATGATCTGGTCGGCTTCCTGGCCGTCCGCGGGCAATCTGTTGTTTGCTGATGGGTCTTTCTCTTCGCTGGACTTGGCGTGCGGACGGAACCAGGTGCCGTCATAGCTCGCCTGGTTTGCCTGGAAGGTGGCCACCACCTGGAGATAATCCTCGGGCACGAAGCGTCGCAGAGTGAGTTCGCGATCGACGATCATCGCCAGTGTCGGGGTCTGGACGCGCCCCACAGAAAGCTCTTCGTTGTAGACGATCGAGTAGGCGCGAGAGAGATTCATGCCCACCAGCCAATCGGCGCGGCTCCGGCCCGAGGCGGCGTCCGCCAGCCGGTCATAATCGCTGCCGGGACGAAGGCTCGAGAATCCTTTGCGGATGGCGTCCGGCGTCAGCGAAGAGATCCATAATCTACTAAACGGCTTTTGGCTCTTGGTCGCCTCGTAGATGTAGCGAAAAATCAGTTCTCCCTCCCGCCCCGCATCCGTGGCGCACACAATGCGCGACACGCGTGGAGACATGAGTATCTTTTCCACTACTTCGAACTGCTCTTTGCTTCGCTCGTAGACCACCAGGGGCCAATGCTCGGGCAGGATGGGCAATGCCTCCAAGCGCCACTGCCGCCACTGGGGATTGATCTGGTGCGGCTCGGCGAGCGAAACCAGGTGTCCAATAGCCCAGGTGACCACATAGCCATTTCCCTGCAGGTAGCCTTTGCCCCGCTTCTCGGCTCCGAGTACCCGGGCAATGTCACGCGCAACCGAAGGCTTTTCCGCCAGAACGGCGACGGTACCAGATTCACTTGACTGCATCGTGACTCTCAGTCTACCGCGATCCCCGTTGGAGATCCGGTGCCCAGCCCGGCACCTTTCTACCTACCACCCAGACGGAGGCATCTCCCGTTCCACTTTTATGCCACTAGCAGAAATGCTTTAATCCATATGTGGACGTCTCCCTCGTTGAAATAAAGCAAGCAGAACAAAGAATCCGTGATTTTATCTATTTTTCCCCCTGCCAACTCTCGGCCGCTCTCTCCGAGGTGACCGGTCAACAGGTCTTTCTCAAGCTGGATAATTTGCAGCGAACGGGAGCCTTCAAAGAGCGCGGTGCGCTCAACCGGATTCTCCTGCTGAGCGACGACGAGAAGCGGCGCGGCGTTGTCGCCGCCAGCGCGGGCAATCACGCCCAGGCCGTGGCCTACCACGCCACCCAGCGTGGCGTCCTGGCGAAGATTGTCATGCCGCTCACGACCCCCCTGGTGAAGATCTCTGCGACCCGTGGATTTGGAGCGGAGGTGATCCTTCATGGCGCAAACTACGATGAGGCCTGTGACGAAGCGCTCCGGCTGTGCGAGCTGGAAGGCATGACGTTCCTACACCCTTTCGATGACCATGCGGTGATTAACGGTCAAGGGACCATCGGTCTCGAACTGCTGCAGCAGGTTCAAGGTCTGCAGGCAGTGGTCGTACCCATCGGTGGCGGCGGACTGATCAGCGGCGTAGCCTGCGCCTTGAAAGAAAGCAACCCGGCTATTCGCGTTGTCGGGGTGCAGACGGAGCGCCTTCCCTCCATGTTGCGCGCGATCGAGCATGGAGGGCCGGTCACATTGCCGGCAGAAGCAACGATTGCGGACGGGATCGCGGTCCGCCGCGCAGGAGATCTCACCCTGCCCCAGGTGGAACGCTTTGTCGACGAAATCGTCACCGTCGATGAAGAGGAGATCGCCAACGCAATTATGGTCTTGCTCGAAAGGGAGAAAACGCTGGCCGAAGGGGCCGGAGCTGTGGCCCTGGCGGCACTGTTGCAAAAAAAGACATCACTAAAGGGAGAACGAACCGCAGTCCTGGTGTGCGGAGGCAACATCGATGTGAGTCTCCTAGCCAGGATTATTGAACGCGGCCTGGCCAAAGACGGCCGGCGGGTGCGCATTCGAGTCCACCTCGCTGATCGCCCGGGGGCGCTCCATCATCTGACCAAGATCCTCTCCGATCAGCGGGCAAACATTGTCGAGACGTTACACAGCCGTGCTTACTACGGCGTCAGTTTGGGCGACACTGTCATTGACATCACGCTCGAAACGCGGGGCGCCGCACATATCACCGCCATTTCCAAGGCGCTCGAAACCGAAGGTTATCGCTATGAGCGTATTCAGTAAAACGATAGGAACAAGGCCAATGCAAGAGTTTTTGAGGTTGAAACGCCTGCCGCCATATGTCTTCAACATTACCGGCGAGCTGAAGGCTGCCGCTCGGGCACGCGGAGAAGACATTATCGATTTCGGCATGGGCAACCCCGACGGCGCCACGCCCAAGCACATCGTAGACAAGATGATTGAAGCGGCGGGCAAGACCGCCACCCATCGCTACTCCTTGTCTAAAGGAATTCCACGACTGCGCAAGGCGATTTGCAACTGGTATCTCAGGCGCTATGACGTAGAGCTGGATCCAGTGAGCGAAGCGATCGTTACCATCGGCTCCAAGGAGGGCATAGCCCATTTATGCCTGGCCACGCTTGACCGTGGTGACGTGGTGGCAGTGCCGAGTCCCAGCTATCCTATCCACATTTATGGGCCGGTGATTGCAGGGGCCAACGTTCGCGGCATCGCGGTGCACAGCACAGACGATTTTCTGGCGGAGCTGGAGCACAGTGTTCCGCTCATGTATCCGCGGCCCAAGATGTTGATCCTGAACTTCCCGGCGAACCCTACTACGCAGTGTGTGGATCTGGCATTTTTCGAGCGCGTCGTAGCTCTGTGCAAAGAATTCCAAATCTACCTGGTGCACGATCTGGCTTATGCCGATTTGGTCTTCGATGGATATCGCGCTCCGTCGATCCTGCAGGTATCGGGAGCGAAGGATATCGCTGTCGAGTTCTTTACCTTGTCTAAGAGCTACAACATGCCTGGCTGGCGGGTAGGCTTCATGGTGGGTAATCCTGAGTTAGTGGCGGCCTTAGGGCGGCTCAAGAGTTATTTCGATTACGGCACCTTTACGCCTATTCAAGTGGCTTCGATCCTGGCCTTGGAGGGTCCGCAGGAATGTGTGCAGGAGATATGCGAAACCTACCGCAAGCGGCGCGATGTGCTGGTTAAGGGGCTGAATCAGTTGAACTGGCAGGTGCCGCTGCCGAAGGCCACGATGTTTGTCTGGGCCTCCATTCCTGAGCGGTACAAGGCGATGGGCTCGCTCGAATTTTCCAAGAAGCTGCTGACCGAGGCCAAGGTCGCGGTCAGTCCAGGTGTTGGCTTCGGTGAGCACGGTGACGAGCACGTGCGCTTTTCCCTGATCGAGAATGAAGAACGAACCCGGCAAGCCTTGCGAGGCATCAAGCAGATGTTCCAGCAGTAGTGCCTATAAAACCACGGATCCCGTCTATGTCCATCCGCCTCCACCCATGCCAAGGTGAAGCGCTACCCTAAACTTTGTCATCCCGAGAGTCTGTAACTTTATTAGTTTTCTCAAAAATTCCGCGATGAAAACAAAAGGTTTAAGCGTGTCCAAAACGCGAAAAAGCCAATAAAGTCACAGGCTCCGAGCGAAGCCGAGGGACCTGCAGTTTGCGTTGGTGGCGAAACGAAACTTTTGCTGTGCCCGAAGGTTAAACTGCAGGTCCCTCGGCTTCGCTCGGGATGACAAAGTTTAGGGTAGCGCTTCACGTTGGCATGGGTGGAGGAAGATGGACCAACATTTTCCTAGTTAGTGGAAGTCGTGTGAGCGCACTTCGAGGTTGGTGAAGGCCAACGGCTGTATGCGACTGGCTTTGACATGGATCACGCCGTCCTGATTTTGCAACGCACCCTCGACCAGAACAAATTTGCTGCGTGTGACCACCACGCGCTCCCGCTCATAAAGATCGGGAGTGATGATGACATTGGCGATGCCGGTCTCATCTTCCATGGAAAGAAAGATGAATCCCTTGGCGGTGCCCGGGCGCTGCCGCGCGATGACACAACCAGCTGCGCGCACAAATGCGCCGTCTTGATAGTTCCGCAATTCACACGCTGACAGCACCTTCCTCGCGCGCAACTCTTGCCGGCGGTAATGCAGTGGATGCCGGCCAACCGTCAGACCTGTGCCGGAATAGTCCGCACTCAGCCTTTCCTCGGTATTCATTTGCCGTAGTGGAGACCCACTGGAGGCATAATGTGCGGACTTCAGCAAAGGGCCCACTGGCCGGACCGCTTCTTCTACCTGCCAAACTGCATCGCGCCGATGGTCGATTCCACCGAGTCCATTCAAAGCGCCAATGCGCGCCAGCAGCGTGAGCTCTTTGCGATGCAGCAGTGGGACGCGCAGCGTAAGATCTTCCGCTGAACTAAACGCGCCGTCTTGCCTGCGGGCTTCGACCATGGCTTCCCCCACCTCCTGCCGTAATCCTTTGGCATACATCAATCCCATGCGCAGCGAGAGTTCGCCATTATTTTCATGCTCGATCGCGCACTTCCACTCCGATACCTCCACATCGATCGGTCGTATACGCAGGCCATGACGTTGCGCATCCTTTACCAGTACGGCAGGCATGTAAAAACCCATGGGCTGATTGTTGAGAATGGCGCAGGTGAACGCAGCCAGGTAACGCACCTTGAAATAAGCGGACGCGTAGGCAATCAACGCAAAGCTGGCGGCGTGGGATTCAGGAAATCCATAGAGCGCGAAGGAGGTAATATTCTGAATGATAGTTGCCTGGGCGGCTGCATCGAGGCCGTTTTTCGTCATGCCGCTGCGCAGCTTCACTTCCAGTTGCTCCATGCGCTGCCAGGAACGCCGCATGCCCACGGCACGGCGCAATTCCTCTGCTTCTGCACCGGAAAAATCAGCTACCGTCATGGCCATGCGCAAGAGTTGTTCCTGAAATAAAGGAACGCCTAAAGTCCGCTCGAGCACTGGTATCAGCAATGGATGAGGATAAGTAACTGCTTCTTTTTTCTGCCGCCGGCGCATGTAGGGGTGCATCATCTTGCCCACGATGGGACCCGGCCGGATAATAGCCACCTGCACCACCAGGTCGTAGAATTTGTCCGGGTGATTGCGCGGCAACGAGGCCATTTGCGCCCTGCTTTCCACCTGGAACATGCCTACCGTATCAGCGCGCTGCAGGGTCTCGTAGACCAACGGATCCTGGGGCAACTGTGCCAGGTCGACCGGTTGATCGTAATGTTGCGCGATCAGGGTGAGGGACTCCTGGATGACCGCCATCATGCCCAGACCCAGCAAATCCACTTTGATCAGACCCAGATCGGCGCAGTCTTCCTTATCCCACTGCACCACGGTTCGGCCGGGCATGGAGCTTCGTTCCAGCGGCACCACATGATCCAACTGGCCCTGGCATATCACCATGCCTCCTGAATGCTGGCCGAGATGCCGGGGCAGATCCTGAATCCGCATGCAAAGCTCGAGATACTTGTGGATATGCGCATGTTTGACATCGAAGCCCGCGTGGAGAAATGAATTTTCCAGGGTGTCGTCTTTCCCCTTCCATTCCCACTGCGACACCAAGCCGGAAAGGCGCCCCAGGGTCTCAGGATCGAAGCCCATCGCCTTTCCCACGTCGCGTGCCGCGGACTTGCCGCGATAAGTGATCACGTTGGCGGTCACCGCGGCGCCAAGCTCCCCATAGCGCTGGTAGATGTACTGGATCGCCTGCTCACGCTTATCTCCGGAGGGCAGATCGAGATCGATATCAGGCCATTCCCCGCGGCTCTCGCTCAGGAAGCGTTCAAACAGTAAATCCATGCCCACCGGATCGACCGCCGTAATTTCCAGCGCATAGCAGACGGCGGAATTCGCTGCACTCCCCCGGCCTTGCACCAGGATGTCATTTCGCTTGCAGAAAGCAACCAGGTCCCACACGATTAGAAAATAGCCGGCAAATCCAAGTTTCTGAATCAATGACAGCTCACGCTCAACCTGCTTTTCCACTTTTTTGAGTAGCTCGCGATCGCGCTTTGCCCCGTAGCGTTTGAATACGCCCTCAGCCACACGCCGGCGCAGAAAACTATCCATGGTTTCGCCTTCGGGAACCTGATAGCGGGGGAATTCATAGCCCAGATCATTGAGTTCAAATTCCAGCCGCTCCGACAAGGCCACGGTATTCGCAATGGCCTGGGGAAGATTGCTGAATCGGTCCGTCATCTCCAGCGCATCGCGCAGGTGGCGTTGGTTATTGATCGTGAGCAGACGGCCGGCCTGTTCCAGGTCGGTATGGTGCCGTATCGCAGTAAACACATCGAGAATTTCTCTGTCATACGCAGTGGCATAACGAACACCGTTGGTAGCCAACAGCGGCAAGTGCAGGCGTTGGGCAATGCGGATGGCGGCCTGGTTGCGCCATTCTTCCTCCCGCTCCTCATGGCGCTGAAGTTCGACATAGACATTCTGCCGCCCGAAGACTCGAACCAGCTGTTCGGCAACTTTTACTGCTGCAGATTCTCCTCCATGCATCAGTGCCGCTGCCATTGGGCCTTCATCGCCGCCGGTCATACAGACCAGTCCGGAAGAATACTCTTCCAGGTCCTCGAGCGTAGCTGCGCCTTCGCCCTTGGTCGTCTCGCGCATCTTGAACCGGGTAATCAGTTGGCAGAGGTTTTGATACCCTGCGCGCGATGTGCAAAGCAAGGGCAGGCGTGCAGCTTCGGGAACATGGCGATGCGGTAGCCATGCCGGAGGCATGAGACGATTGCCCAGGCTGGATACGGCAATCTCCGCGCCCACATGTGCCCGCACCCCGTGCTTACGCGCAAGGGTATGAAATCGCGCCGCGCCGTAAACCCCGTTGCGATCCAGCAGAGCCATGGCCGGCATATTGAGCTCGGCAGCGCGCTGGATAAGGTCTTCGGGCAGCGATGCGCCTTCAAGAAAACTGAATGCGCTAGCCGCATGAAGTTCGACATAGCGCTCAGTCATAGAGAGCCTCTACCTGCCAATGATCCTGAGTAAGATCACGTATCAGGCAGCAACAGAGCCAGGTTGCCTGGTTGGCGGCATCATCAGCCCTGGCCACCAGGTCCCATTGCTCGAGCGACCAGAGAGTCGGTCTCCACCAGTCTCCGCCGGAAGACCAGGGTCCGTAAGCACGTTCGACCGTGTATCGCTTCTCCCGAAAAATGAAGGAGTCCGGTTGCCGGTTACGCACGGTAACAGCTACAGTTTCCGCTGGCCGCAATTGCCGCATAGCGACGCGCTGCGTTCGCGGTTTTGCGTCAAGTGCAGTCGAAGAGGGTACAGCGAAAGGTTCGACGCGAAAGGCTTCCCGGCGATGCGTGTCTTTGAGCACCACATGACCCGCGCAGCCCTCGCCAACAATGCTGCGAATGCGTGCCAGGGTAACGTCCAGCCGCATTGGCTCTGGCACTTGTGGAGAAAAAAGTCCAAGTTGCACCTTGCTGGTACTGCCTGGCTGCGCGCTCAAGGTAAGCCCGAGGATGGCTGCCTGCGGAGGATGCGCCTGCAGATCCAGATGGATGAGCTTCAGCCACAGTTTTCGATCATTGTTGGGCAGTGCGGGCCGCACCGTGCGGATATGTGTCGCGCCCCCCTCAAGATCGAGGCGGAGTGAGATCGAGGCCAGTGCCACTATGCGTGAATGGGCCCGCACAATAAGCTGATCGAGCATCACTCCCTGGATAAAAAGCAGCGACTCGAGCAATTCCACCGGTGAGTCCAGTTCCATTCGCTCTTCAAGAGCCAGGCTGGCCTCGATCGCACGAAATAAATGCGGTGATTCTCCCCGTGCCTCCAGGCGCATTTCTTTCCCCGCTTGTCCCAGCCGGGTAATCAATTCGGTTTCCTTGAGATTCGCCAGTTCTCCGAGTGTCGTGATGCCCCACATGGCGAGTGTTTCCGCATGTTCCGGGGAAAGATCGAGAACCGTGAGCGGTAAAGGTGCGAGCGCAGCCGCATTCCATTCCTCGCGGCACCACCCGTATGCCTGCGCATTTGCCTGAAGAGTGCCTTCGCGCCAGGCACCTGGCGGCATGAAAGTTGCTGCTGATAGCGATAGATGCTCGTATGCACAATGCTTGTATCTTTTTGAGCAGGCTCTCGCCCAGGGTATCCGGGGAGCCAAAGAGCGTCTCCGTGCCGGTGATGTCGATGACGCAGGTAAAGTAACTGTCACTGCTCTGGTCTTCCACTCGGGGGGAGAAGCCGCCCGCACACTCGAGCAATGCTGCGCAAGCCGCTGCCTCCTCGGCGCGCGAGCGTGGCAAGACCAGGGCGGTAGGAAACATCTCCATTTCCAGCCTTGTCATGCCTGGAGCTATCCCCAGGTTTAGCGCCGCACCGTTGAGCGAGCACACCTGCTCGAATGGCGGCTCGCCATCGAGTACGGCTATCGGCTTGCTCTGCAACTCCGGCCTTAGGCGCAGGAGCGCCTGCAGCGGAAATTCCTTTACGTCGACGCAGGCATATCGTTCTGTCATGAGCGGCCTGCCCATTGGGTTCTACCCTGCCACAGCGTGGTTTGCACGCTTTTCGGCTGCTTCCTGCCCCGGCCAACTGTGGGGCCTGCCGTGGAGCGTATGGGGAGTACATTCCCGGGAGATTGGGGAAAACGCTGGCGGGCCAACTCGGCCCGATGTTCGAGACCGGTAAAGATGGTCGAGTCAGCAGTAAGCACGCTGCCCGGCTCCAGACGAAGCACCAGGCCGGCGCTATTCCTGGAGCAGGCATGTTGGGTCAGCAGCAATACATTCGATTGCAGTCGCTCGGCTGCGGCGCGGAAGCGAAACCATGTCGCCAGCGGCACACGCAAGGCATACTCGGCGTTCAGGCTGCCCATATCCAGCACGATGCAGCTGAATCCACCAGCCTGAAGCAGTAAATCCGTAACCCGTAGTGCCTGTTCCAGCCGTGGCCAGGACTTGCTCCTGGGGGCCCTTTTAGGCACAGTACCGGTAGACGAACCGCAGCGTACCCAGAGCAGCCGCGAGAGGTCCACTCCCATGGCTGCTGCCGATTCAGGATGCAAGGCGTCGGAGACGTCTACCCAGGCGCACACCTTGCCTGCCTGGGTCATGCCGGCGACAAATGCGAGCGCCATCGAGGTACGTCCGGAGCATTCCGGTCCAACCACCTCGCTGAGGGCCCCCACAGGGAATCCGCCATGCAGCAGGAGGTCGATCTCGGGAATCCCTGTAGGCGCAACCGGGTAGGGAACGCGCGCCATCGGCGTGAGTGCCGAAGGAATTCTTTCCGCCAGGATAGATTCTATTTGTGCGCGCAGATGGCTGGCGGTTGGCATGATCGTATCTTCGCCTTATTTTCGCCTACCGCTGGTCTACAGTGTCAACCGGTGGTTGTGGGAAAACTCCGTCCCTTTAAGTTCAAGCAATTGAAAGCAAGCTACTTATATGATTTAAATTAGCTGGATGGAGTATTTTCCGGCGTATCAAAAAAACGCATCGTAGATAGGGTGAGGTACATTGTTCGACCAGCGCGATGAAACAGCACGGCTACTGTGTCCGTCTCATGTACGACTAAGAAAGTCATGGCGCACACGTACGCATCGAAATGCCGCATCGCGGGCTTGGGAGATAATCAATCCATATAGGAAATAGGGGCTGAATGATCCTGAGCTTTTTTCATTTCGCGATATTGGGGATGGCTGCAATCCCTTTGATCTATTACTCGCTTGCGCTGTTTAGCGCATGGCAGTTTTTTCGATGTTCGCGTAAACCGGTTTCTACCAGCTTCACCCCTCCGGTGAGTAACCTCAAGCCCATTCGGGGGCTCGATCCGGATGCCTATGAAAATCTCGCCAGCTTCTGCCGTCAGGACTACCCGGAATACGAAATTGTCTTTTGCGTTGGGGATGCGTCGGACCCATCCTTGCCCACGATTCAGAGGCTCATCCGCGACTTCCCCAAATGTCAGATCCGCGTCCTGATCGGCTCCGGCCGAGTAGCCACCAACGATAAAGTCGCCAAGCTGGCGCGACTGACGGCGGAAGCAAAATACGAAACCGTGGTGATGAGCGACAGCGACGTGCGCGTGCAGCCAGATTACTTGCGCACCATTGTTGCCCCGCTGGCGGATCCGAAGGTAGGAGCAGTTACGTGCTTTTACGTGCCCGTTCCCAGCGAAGAAAAAACCTTTGTGCAGCGTGTTCAATCGGTGGGCATGCTCTCTGACTTTTATGCCGGGATTCTGGTTGCCAGGCAGTTGGATGGAGTTAAGTTTGCCCTTGGTCCAACGATTGCCACTACGCGTAAGCATCTCGCCGGCTTTGGCGGCTATGCGGCGATTGAAAATCGTCCGGCCGACGATCTGCTGGTGGGACGCTTGATTGCAGAGCAAGGCTACGAAGTAGAACTCCTGAACTATGCGATTCACACCGTGTCGGATTTCCAATCGCTGCGCGACCTTTTTCTGAAGCGCCTACGCTGGACGGTGGTAATGCGCATCATGCGTCCATGGGGACATCTGGGCCTGATTTTTACTCTTGGTTTGCCCTGGGCCTTGGCAGCGATCTTTGTACAATCCACTCCGGAAGTAGCCTTCGCATATTTGAGCGCATATTTCGCCTTCCGTATCGCCATGATGGAAGTGATTGGCAGGTGGGGTTTGAAGCAGCCAGGTATTTACAAGAAGCTGTGGCTGCTTCCGGTATGGGATCTGCTAGCCGCCTGTATATGGCTAACCAGCTTTACCCGTAACAGCATTCGCTGGAGAGACGGTTACTACTACATCCGCAATGGCGAGTTAGTCCCGGTTGACCCGGCTGCCGCTATCCGAGCTGCAGAGAAAGCCCCCGAGCGAATCTAGCCTGAATTTCTCACATCTCTACCAGCAACAAAGGATGGGTGCCCCATTCAAGCCGCTTTTTGGCTTGAATGGGATTCCACGGACCTCGATCGCTGACTGTGCAGTGTGTAAGGAGGGCGGTGGAATCCCACTCAAGCCAAAAGAGGGCTTGAATGGGGCACCCATCTTTTGTTGTCCGCAGCCTGCCAATTGACACCCATCTACAGAGCTGTCTTGGCCAGGACGGGCTTTTCCACGCGCCTGTCGTTCTTGGTCCGACGCCAGTTCACCCGTGGCAGGAAAAGTGCCGTGTCGATGCGATCGCGGTAGCGAACCGCAATGTCGATAAGTGAATCCAGCAGGGAATCGGAGAGAAAGTGCGGCGCAAGGCCAAGATCGATCAGCTTGGAGTGCTTGGCGTTGTAGTAATGCTGCTCCGCTTCCACGCGAGGATCCGGTAAGTAGTCGATCTCGACTTTCAGCCCCATTTCCTGGCCGGCATTTTGCACCAGGTTGGCTAGATCGAGCACAGAAAAATGCTCGGTGAATTGGTTGAATACGCGGAATTCTCCCTTGGCCGCGGGATTCAGACAGGCCAGCTCCACACAACGCACAGTATCGCGGATATCGAGGAAGCCGCGCGTCTGGCCGCCTTTGCCGTAGACCGTGAGCGGGTAGCCAAGGGCCGCCTGGGCGCAGAAGCGATTAAGCACCGTGCCGAAGACCTCATCGTAATCAAAACGGTTGATCAACGCTTCATCCAGGGCGACTTCGTCGGTCATGGTTCCATACACCACGCCCTGGTTCAGATCGGTGGCGCGGGTTCCCCAAATCTTGCAGGCGAACATCATGTTGTGGCTGTCGTGGACCTTCGAGAGGTGATAAAACGACCCCGGCTGCTTGGGATAAGGGAGCACATCTTTGCGGCCGTTGTGCTCGATGGTGATGTATCCCTCTTCGATATCGATATTGGGTGTGCCGTATTCACCCATGGTGCCGAGCTTGACCAGGTGGCAGTCGGGCTGGAATTCGCGCAGGGCAAAGAGGAGATTCAGCGTGCCCACAACATTGTTCACCTGGGTGCTGACAGCGTGGTTGCGATCAATCATCGAATACGGCGCGGAGCGCTGCTCAGCGAAGTGGATCACCGCTTCAGGCTCTAAAGTCTTGATGGTCGAAGCCAGAAACTCATAGTCCGTCACGTCGCCAACAAAGAGCTCAATGGATTTGCCGGTAAGCTCGTGCCAGACGCGCAATCGATCGGCTAGCGGGCGAATCGGAGTAAGAGACTGCACTCCCAGTTCGTGGTCCCAAAGACGACGCACGAAGTTGTCGATAATGGCGACCGAATGGCCTTGTTTCGATAGATAGAGAGCGGTAGCCCAACCACAGTAGCCATCGCCTCCAAGTACGGCAATTTTCATAATCTCTCCCTTGAAGAACAGGTTCTGAATGCGCCTGCTAAGTTCATTTCCTCGCAGCTACTTATAAGTCTAGCAGGGCTTTCCGGGCCTCGCGCCGCGACCGCGCCGGGGAGTGGGCTATTGGTGTAGAGAATCTTTCCCCCTCCGCTTGCGACTACGTGAAGCTTGTCCTCGCCAACCAACAGCGAGAGCCGAGGAATGTTGGTCGTTTTGGTCACCAGGTAGTAGCGTGCCGGTGTGAGCCATCGCTGCTTGAAATCTGCGTCGTTGATAAAGACGTTGGGAGCCCCAGGAGCGTAGGAGCCATATTCAAGATTATTCCAGCGGCCATTGAGCAACAGCTCGGTGCGCCCGGTGTAGTAGGCGATGGAAGAGTAGATGTAGTACTGGCTGTCGACGATGATAGTGCCCGGTGGTCCGTCAAGAATGGCTCGCGCCAATGGCCGGGAAGAGAGAAAAGGGTCGAAGGTGACCATGGCCAATCGCGCGGCCTGAAAGAACACCACCATCATTACCGCAGTGGCGAGAAAAGCGCGCTGGCTGCCGGCTCGCAGAGTGCCTGCAGCGCCGATGAGGAAGGCAATGGCGGCCAGGGCGAGAGGGAAGCGCAGGTAAGCGAATGAGTCCAGGGTGAGATCTTCCATGTGGCCCAGGGAGAGCTTGTACGCAGTGGGATGCTTGCTGAGGGCCGTGGTAATGTCCCCCGGAGTAGGCACATGGCGGACGGAGATCAGGATGGCGATCGCGGCCATCGCCGCCAAGACCAGTGATGATGGTGAGCGCGCGTGTTCCCCAGCGAATACGGCTCCCTCCCACGGCCATCGCCGACCCCAGCAGCAGGGCAAACGCCGGGTAACAGGGCATGGAGTAGTACTCCTGGGTGGTGGAAAAAGTGAAAAAGAGAAGCACGAACCCGATCCAGCACAGAGCCAGCAAACGGGTGCGCCCGGCGCGGTCCGCTGGTCGATAGGACAGACTGGAAGACAGCAGGTAAATAAACACTCCAGGGAAAGAGCCAGATCAAATGGAATAACCAGAAGTAAAGGCGCGGTACGGTAGCGTAATCGCGTGGATAGCGCAGGTTGAGAAAACGCAGCAATTGCTCGTTGATGAAATAAAACCAGAGGAAGCCGTGATAGACACCACCGCCGCTGTGCAGCGTGGCGGCAAAGTAGGGCGGATTGGCGAGGGTTGCCAGTATGTGCCAGGGTAGGGCGATGAGCAGCAGGATGGCCAGGCTGCTCCAGATATAGAAGCGCTTCCAGGTGGCTGTGGTATAGAGCCGCCGGGTGAGCAAGAGGTAGAGGATCGCGGCGCCCAGCGGGAAAACCAGGGCGATCAGGCTTTTGAGCAGCAATCCAACGCCGAGACTTGCAGCCAGGGTATAGGCCCAGGCGCGAGGATGCGTTTCCTCTTCATCCAGCACGCGCAAGAAGGCCCACATCGCAAGCGCGATGGTGAAGGTCAGCATGACGTCGGGAATCAGGATGCGGGTAAATAGAAAGAGACCAATGCAGGTTGCCATGCACAAACCGGCATAGAAGCCGGCCATGGCGCCAAAGGCCCAGCGGCCGAACGCGGCCGTCAACCATGCCAGGCCAATGGAGGAAAGCGCAATCGGAATACGCGCCGCCCAGTCATAGACGCCGAAGAGCTTATAGGAGATGGCCATCAGCCAATAGATCAGAGGCGATTTCTCCAGGTAGACGATTCCATCCAGACGCGCCGTGACCCAATCGCCGGAGTTGAGCATGTTGCGCGCGATCTGGCCCTGCACGGCGTCGACGTCATCCATCAGCGAGGGCGGAGAGACGATGCAAGCCAGATAGATTGCAGCGGCAAACAAAAGCAGGATGATTAGATAGTTGTGCCAGCCCCTTCGGCCACCAGGACTGGTAGTTTTTGTGTCGACGCCGGCGTCGACTGAATGCGCCATTGTTTCATCCAGAGAAACAGGATCATTAAACCCCATAGATGATATCCAAGGTTGGCTCGCCGTTCGAGGTGAAGCCGCAAATAGCCCTCAATGGTGTCGGCGCGGAAGAGATCAGCGTGTTCAGAAAGGCCTTCTTTCAAGGTATCAAGCAAAAGTGGGCGAAGAGATCCGCGGAGCCACTCGTGCGCGGGAATATCGAACCCGACTTTCTTGCGATTGAGAATCGATGCTGGAAGTTTGTCCTTCATCAATTCCTTCAGTAGAAACTTCTGCCGCGAGCCGCGCATTTTCAGTGTGTCGGGCAACGTAGCGGCGAACTCGATGATGCGATGGTCGAGGAAAGGAGGCCGTACTTCGACGGAATGGGCCATGCTCATGCGATCAGACTTCACCAGAATGTCATCGGCCAGATAGTAATTTTGATCGAACGCGAGATAGGGGTATAGTTCGTCGCGGGACGCGAGGGAATTGGCCAGAGGGCCCAGGATGTTGCCCATGGCGGGTGGCAATGGGCGGCGGAGTAAGGCCGCCTTCGCAGTCTCGGAGAAGGTTCCATTCCAATGGACATGGGCCCGTTCCGGGGATAGCAAGCAGCCCTCAAGAAAGCGTTTGAGTTTGTATTCCAGGCTGATCTTCTCATCGGAGACGGGCCAAAGGCTCAAACTTTTGAGCGCCAGCTTGAGAGCGGGTGCAGGCAGGCTTCGGGCGGTGCGGGCAAGCTGGTTGGCGCGATAGGTAAGGTAACCGGCAAAGATCTCATCTGCGCCTTCTCCGCTCAAGGCCACCGTGGCATGGGTCTTGCACATGCGGGAGAGAAACCAGACCGGCAGCGCTCCTGCATCGGCGCTGGGCTCATCCGAGTAGTACGCGAACTGCTCAATGGCGCCTTGCAGATTCTCTTGCGGGTTCAGGTCGAGCTGTTCATGGTCGGTTCCATAGTGCGATACCACCTGCTGAATATGGTCCGTCTCATCAAAGCTGCGGCCGCGGAACGAGATGGAAAAAGTCTTTAAGCGGGCGTGGTTGGTGCTGGCTGCGTAGTGCAGCATGGTCGAAGAGTCGATGCCACCGCTCAGCCAGACTCCCAAGGGAACGTCGGAGAGCAGGTGTTCGCGGACCGACTGCTCCAGGAGAAAGTCCAGCTCTTGCTTGGCGCTCTCCAAATCGCGCACGCGGGGCGTGGGAGTGGGCAGTTTCCAGTAGGATTCAGTGCGCACCTGGCCGTCATGCCACTCATACCAACAGCCCGGGGGCAGCTTTTCCACCCCGTTCACAAGGGTCCAGGGACAGGGAACGTAATTGAGCGACAGATAGCAGTCCAGCCCTTCCATACTTAAGCGGCGCTCCACTTCAGGATGGATGAGGATGGCCTTGAGTTCGGAACCAAAGAGCAGATCCTCTCCATACTTCGCCAGGTAGAGAGGCTTGATGCCTATGCGGTCTCGAGCCAGAATGAGCCGCCTGGTGGACTTGCGCCACAGAGCGACGGCGAACATGCCGCGCATGCGGGCGAAGCAGGCGGTGTCCCAGGCAAGGAATGCGTAGAGTACGGTCTCGGTATCGCAATGAGTATGAAACCGGTAGCCGAGTGCTTCGAGCTCAGGTCGCAACTCCAGATGGTTGTAAATTTCGCCGTTGAATACGATGACGGTGTCGCCATCGCTCGAGGTCATTGGCTGATCGCCGGCAGACAGGTCGAGAATCTTCAAACGGGTCGCGCCCAAGGAGCACAACCGGGAGGAGAAAACTCCCTGCTGGTCCGGTCCGCGATGGGTCAGGGTCGCGGTCGCTGCACGAATCCGATCAGGATCGGAAGTCCAGCCTTTCTGGGTAAAGCCGGCAATGCCACACAAAGTGGGAGCACCTCTAATTCATCTCTAAAACTATAGTTATAACAACTTTGGCCGGGCTTATGTTGGGAGCGCGGCAGCTGCCGGCATGAGCTGGACATCACGCCACGCTGTTTTCCTGGGCTACTACCACGATTTCTCCTCTTCAGGCGCCAGTTAGTACAATCAAACGTGTCCCAGAAACCGCTGCATCTTAAAACCTTCTTGCTGATCCTGGTGATGGTCATTGCGGGCCCTCTAGGCAACGTCCTGCTGGGCAAGGGCATGAAGCTGGCAGGCAGGCCTACAGTATGGCCGCCTGCGGAGGCGCTGCACACCGCGTGGCGCGTCTTGGGCACAGGCTCCATCTGGCTTGGTATCGCCTCTCTGCTTACCTTTTTCCTGGCCAATATCCTGGTGCTGTCCTGGGCAGATTACAGCTATGTCCAGCCGGCATCGTCGGTAGGTTATGGGGTTTCCGCGCTGCTCGGGTTCTTCATGTTGGGCGAGCCGGTTTCGCCCTTGCGCTGGCTGGGTATCGCTATTATCTGCCTGGGTGTCCTGGTGGTAGGGCAGAGCAACCCGAGCAGCCTTGAGCGCAGCCCAACAGGAATGGAGCGCAGCCCGACAGGAATGGAGCGCAGCTAGCGTGCTTGAAGTCATTCTCTTCCTGCTCATCGTTGTGGCCGGTACTGGCGGCGAGCTGTGCGTCTCCCGCGCTATGAAGGTGGTTGGGGAAGTGAAGGATTTTCGTCCCGCGGCCGTTAGTCGAGTCATTCTTCGCGCCCTGCGGATAGGTTGGATGTGGGCAGGGGTGAGCTTGATGGCGCTGGCATTTTTTTCTTTGCTGGGCGCGCTCTCCATTCTCAATGTAAGCTTCGTGGTGCCGGTAACTGCCCTGAGCTACGTGGCCGGGGCGCTGGGGGCGGTATTTTTTCTGCATGAGCACGTCAGCCGGCGCCGTTGGGCGGGTGTATTTCTGGTCTCGCTGGGGGTCACCCTGGTGTTCCTGGGGAACCGATGAGCGCTTCGACGTCAGTGCGCGGTACCCAGAGTATTGCGTTCCGCGAGATCGTATTGCTGGCCATCGACTCTTTTCGTCTCAACCAGATTCGCTTCGCCCTGACCGCGCTGGGTATGGTGATCGGGACGGCCTCGTTGATCCTGGTCGTGACCATCGGGCTTTCCGGCAGGCGATATGTCCTCACCTCCATTCAGAATATCGGCACCAACCTTATTTGGGCCGAGTACGCCGGGCTGTCGGATGCCACTAACGAATCGGTGCGCGATTTCCTGACGGTGGACGATATGCGCGCCGTGGAGCAGCAGGTGCCCGGCATTCAGGCGGCATCGCCGGTGCTCAACCTGCACCAGTACTTCACCAGCGGCGGGGGCAAGGAACGCGATGTCCTGATCCTGGGGGTGAACCCGGAGTATCCCGACATACGCCGGCTTTACCTGATCGCAGGCCGCTTTTTTGATGAGCAGGACTCTATTACACACAGCCATGCGGCCCTGGTTACGGAGCGGTTTGCCTTGACCCAGTTCGGCAGCCCCCAGGAAGCGATTGGCAAAACGCTGGCCATCTCCAACGTGCCCTTCGTCATCATTGGCGTTTTTCGCGAGCGCGTAGCGACCTTTGGGCAATCGGAAATTGTCGATGAAACGATTCTTATCCCCTACACCGTCGCGCGCTATTTCACCGGCACCGACGCCGTCAACCAGATCTACTTCTCCATGACCGACTCGGGCAGTGTGCCCTGGGCTAGCCAGGCTATTTTGAAGGCCCTCAAGGGCCGGCATCGCTCCGAATCCGTGTACGACGTGGGTGATCTCTCTGCGGTGCTTTCCATGGCAGGGAAGACGGCCACTGCGTTCAGCATTGTCCTGCTCATGTTTTCCATGGTGACGTTGCTGGTCAGCGGGGTGGGCATCATGAATATCATGCTGGCCACGGTGCGTTCAAGGATCCGGGAGATCGGCATTCGCAAGGCCTTGGGAGCGACCTTCCGGGAGATCCAACTGCAATTTCTCGCCGAGGCGGTGCTGATCTCGCTCAGCGGGGGGGTGGTGGGGACGATTTTGGCGATGGCCTTGCCGCTAGCGATCGAACTGTTCACCAATTACCGGCTTCAGGTCTCATGGACATCGGCGGTGATCGCCATCCTGGTCTCGTGTGGGGTGGGGGTTGCCTTTGGCACGGTACCGGCGGTGCGTGCGGCGCGGATGGATCCTGTGGAATCATTGAAGTACGAGTAGGAAAGGCGAGCATTTTTTCGCCCTTCCGAGCAATTTTTTCATTGCGCTTGTTGCATCTACGGTATATCCTAAAAGAGCGTCGAATACGATTTTGGTTCTCAGCTCGTTCTGCTCTAGGAGTCCGCACTACCTGCAGATACCCCGATTGAATTCAGCGTCATCTCGTTACTAAGGAAGATACACAATGGAACAAGGTACAGTGAAATGGTTCAACGATGCCAAGGGGTTCGGCTTTTTGAGCCGTGCAAATGGTGAGGATGTTTTCGTGCACCACACAGCGATTCAAGCAAACGGCTTCCGCACTCTTCAAGAAGGCCAGGCGGTTCAGTTCAACGTAACCAAAGGCCCGAAGGGTTGGCAGGCAGAGAACGTTCAGGTTCTGTAGTCTGTAGTCAGATTCGTGAAGGAAGAGGCGGCGAAATGCCGTCTTTTCCTTCAGCTTCTCGGTGAATATTGGCCCTGTAAGACCGCGGCCTGTTCTGTTAAGTCTTTCTGCGTCCTAAGTCTTTCCCTTCCACATCCCAATAGCCTAAGATCGCTCTCAAGGAGCAATCATGTTTCGAGCGTCTCTTTTCTTGCTGCTTGTGTCTTGCACGATGGTCGTGGGCTGCGACACCGGGAGTACTGCACAAAACGTCAGTACGACTGGCTGGAAAGGCCAAAAAGTCGGCAAGAGCTCAAACGTTGTCGGGCCGGTACCTAGCTCAACTACCGGCACCCCGGGAAATATCCAGGCTGTCCAGCCCAAACCACCGCAGGACGAACCCAAAGCAACGCAGAACCTGGACAGCGACTAGAGCTACGGCTGCTAGACTCAACTGGAACTCACATCTCTGAACGGGAGACTTGCATGGCTGAAGGGGAAGTAACTATCACGGTTCGACCAAACGGACCGTTTCGTGTCGAGGGTCCAATCAAGCTGGTGAACACCGACGGTACCTTGATCGATCTTGCCGGTAAACCCGCTGTCTCCCTCTGTCGCTGCGGCGCATCGACCAACAAGCCATTCTGCGACGGAACCCATTCCAAGATCGGCTTCCAGGCCGCGGCAGCGGTCGTCCCCGAGTCGGCCGAAAAAGTCTGAAGCGCGTGTTTGGTAGAGGAAGGTTTGCGGCGATCGGAGTTTGCGTTTATCGATTTCCGTGATTCGGCCGCGGGTCGCCAAGCATGCATCCAGGGCAGCAGCCTCGCTGTATGGGAGGTCATGCTACTGCTCCATAGCTACAAGAACGACTTGGGGGCTACAGCCAAACATCTCCGTTGGACGGAAACGAAGATCCAGTCAGCTGTCAACTATGCCGAGGCGTTTTCCGGATGAGATCGATGAGGCGTTGGCAGAAAACCAGGCAATGGATTTTACGGCGCTGAAGCGCATGTTGCCGCAAGCCGTCGAATTCGTTGCAGGGAAAACATCCAAACGCTGACACCCCGCCGCTTGCCCGCAATCAGGACGCTACTATCGCAGCGGCTTCGGCTTCCGAGATGTGAATGACGGCCATCCCACGATGATACCTTCTTTTGTTTTCGCTTTAGCAGCCAACAGCCGGCCTACTCCTCGTTTGGCAGGGGCAACTTGGGTCTCCTCCACAGGCGCTGCAGTGCTGAAAGATCCAACATGCTCTGTGCAAAACCGCCGAGGGTGTCTCCCAGTAGCCCCAGACTCTCGCGCACTACGTAGAAGGCGGTAAAAACATCGCCGGCCACCAGCGCGATGGCAGCGCCACGCAGGCCGAGCGAGGGAACGTGCATCAATACCCAGGCAAGAACTAATGCCGCGCAAGTGGCGGTTAGCATTGCCCGCGCCATCCTCTGGTGCTGGTTGGTGGCCATCGGCACCACCGAACTGGTGAACCAAAACGCGTAAACCACCATTTGCAGCAACATGATGTAGAGCAGCACGGGGTCGATCGGCACCTTGCCGACAGTCCACACTCGCCAAATCCAATCACCTAGAATCGCCACCCCAAGGGTAATGCCCAGGCACAGCAGCAGCGAGATCTGGCACGCACGCCGGTGGAGCATCCGGGCGACGTCCATGGCTCCTACGCCGAAGGCGGCCGACATCTCCGGCCAGATCGAATTGTTGATCAGGTTCATTCCCTGGGCCGCGCTGCGGGAGATCGTGCGCGCCGTATTGAAGGTCACCACCGCGACCGGACCCATCACATAGCCGATCACCACCAGGATGCCCTGCAGGTTAAGAGCGTTGACCAACGGGAAGCTCATAAAGGAAAGCGCCGGGCCAGTGAGCCGGCGAATGACCGCCCATTGTGCGTGTCGAATGCCGAAACGAATCCACGGCACTTCGCGCCTGAGCAAGATCCACAAGGCAAACACGCCTACCGCATTGACGGCAACGTACAACTCGGTGACGGGGACAGGAGACAGATGCAGCCCAACACCAAGCATGGTGCTCAAAAAGGCTGCCAGTACCACCAGGCTCTTCGCCATGGTCCCCAAAGGGTATTTGCCCACGCAGCGAAATGCCGCCTGGAACAAGGTCTCCTGCATGCCCAGCAGAACCGCCAGCCCAAGCAGCAAGACGATCAGTTTGGTGTCTGCCGGGCTGATCGCGTGCATGTGCAGCCAGGCGCCTAACGGCAGCAGCCAGACTGCTGCGATCAGCAGCAATGCGATCAGGCTGGTGATGACCGTAGTGAGCACCCAGACACTCTGAAAAACAACCAGGGCCTGCCCGAAGTTCTGGGCCGCTGCCAGCATGGTCATCTCGTTGCCGGCGACGCTGCCGAAGCCCACATCGCTGAGCCCAAGGTAGCTGGGAATGGTATTGAGCAGAATCCACTCACCGTACAGATGCACTCCCCAATGGCTGAGGAAGACAGGAACAGAAAAAATCTGCGTTAGGGTGGTGGAGAGGCGGCTGAAAGTGTTGGCGCCGAACCCTGCGATCAGCCGGCGTTGAAGACCGCGTGTACTCATGGGGAACCCGGATGTCCTGTACGCAGCACTGGACACGACCGCGTGTGCGGCTTTCATTAAGGAAAGCCGCATAAACTTCGCCGGCGCCGACAAGTTCCACAGGAAATCCGGGGAAGGAAAGCTTGGATTATCGTACATGGATCGTGTAGCCCGTGCTTGAGGATGCGAGCGCTAACCATGTACCCTTAATGCCACCATGAAAGCTCTGCTTCTCTCTGAGTACAATCAGCTCGACATCGCGGATCTTCCCGCACCCGTTCCCGGCCCGGACGAGATCCTGGTGCGCGTCGCCGCCTGTGGCATCTGCGGCAGTGACGTACACGGCTACGACGGCACTTCCGGCAGGCGGATTCCGCCCATCGTTATGGGCCATGAAGCGGCCGGGCTGGTAGCCGCCGCAGGCCGCGGTGTGAGCAAGTTCAAGCCTGGCGATCGGGTGACGTTCGACTCCACCGTCTACTGCGGCGAGTGTGAGTTCTGTCTCCAGGGCGACATCAATCTGTGCAATAACCGCCAGGTGATTGGGGTTTCCTGCGGAGACTTTCGCCGTGCGGGCGCTTTTGCGGAATATGTCGTGGTGCCCCAGCGCATCACCTATCACCTTCCAGAGGCGCTCGAGTTCCAGGAGGCGGCCATGCTCGAGGCTGTCTCGGTGGCATTGCACGCCGTGCGCGTTTCCGGCATGAAGGGCGGCGAGACGGCCCTGGTGATCGGTGCGGGCATGATCGGTTTACTCACCCTGCAGGCGGCGAAGGCTGCGGGGGCGTCCCAGGTGCTGATCGCGGACATCGATCGCTCCCGCCTGGATCGGGCCGAGACGCTCGGCGCCGACGCGACGCTGCTGCTTTCAGGAACTGAGTTGGTGCAGGAGATTCTGCGTCGCACGGGCGGCAGAGGTGTGGACCTGGTTCTCGAAGCTGTGGGACGAGATGAAACCATCGCCGCCTCCATCGCCAGCGTGCGCAAAGGCGGAACTGTTACACTTATCGGCAACATTTCACCCCAGGTCAAGATCCCGCTGCAGGTAGTGGTCTCCCGGCAGATTCGCCTGCAAGGATCATGCGCCTCGTCAGGCGAATATCCTGAGGCAATGGAATTACTGGCCAACGGAAAAATCAAGGTGAAGCCATTGATAACAGCGGTGGCTCCACTCAGCGACGGCCCGCAATGGTTCGCCCGGCTTCACGCGGGTGAGCCAAACCTGATGAAAGTCGTACTCGATCCTGGCGCGTAGGCTGGCGGCTGACGCCATAGCGTGCATTGTCCATCCCCACAACCATGAAAGATTAAGATGACAAGCAATCAATCAGTCCAATTGACCGCTCGGAGGCGACTCCAGGCATGGTGCCTGTTCGCTGCGGTTTTAGCATGGTCCATGCTTGCCGGAGCGCAAACGACCAAGAGCCACTCGCTCCAGGTTTACTTCATCGATGTGGACGGCGGTCAATCGACGCTCTTTGTAACCCCGGCAGGAAAGTCTCTGCTGATCGATACCGGGTGGGCAGGGAACAACGGCCTGGATGCCGGGCGCATCGTCGCTGCGGCGAAAGATGCCGGCGTAAGCAAGATCGACTACCTGTTGCTGACCCACTATCATGCGGACCACCTTGGTGGACTTCCCGAGCTGGTGGCGAAGATTCCCGTGGGCACGTTCATCGATCACGGACCCAACAGTCCCACTGATCCGGGCAACAACAAAAACTATGCGGCCTATCAACAGCTTCTGACCAGCGGTCACTACGGTCATATCACGCCCAAGCCAGGCGACGCTTTGTCGATCCCCGGGATCAAGGCGGTGGTGATCAGCTCCAACGGCGAGGTGCTAAGCCATCCGTTACCCGGAGCCGGGCAGCCGAATACCTACTGCAAGGACTCGGAAACCAGGCCGGAAGACCAGACCGACAATGCGCGCTCCCTGGGCACCCTGTTTACCTTTGGCAAGATAAGAATTCTTGACCTGGGCGATCTCACCTGGGACAAGGAAATGAAGTTGATGTGCCCCGATAATCGGATCGGCAAGGTGGACATCCTGGTGGTGTCGCACCACGGACTGTTCCAGAGCTCGAGCCCGGCATTACTGTTTGCCATTGCGCCGCGCATAGCGATCATGAACAACGGGGCTAAAAAGGGTGGCTCGACGCCAACCTTTGAAACGCTGGCCAAGACGCCTGGGCTGGAGCAGCTATGGCAACTGCACTTCTCCGACGAAGCAGGCATGCACAACATGGCGGAGGAGTACATCGCCAACCCCATGGGGCAGAAGGATGCAGCCAACTACCTGAAGTTGACCGTTGCTCCCAAGGGCAGTTTCTCTGTCTTCAATTCGCGCACCGGCGCGACCAAGGATTATCCCGCCCGCTGAGGCTGGCTGGGTATCCTTTCGATACGGCCGAGCATGAAGATGTAGGCCGAGATCCCAATGCACAGGTAAATAGCAGAGACGCCAAAGGCCCATCCGAAGGAGTGCCGGGCGCTGACCAGGTAGCCGGTCACGATGGGCGCCAAAATGCCCGATACCTGGCTGGAAAAATTTATGATGCCGGCCAGGGTGCCCACACTCCCCCGGGGGCCGATCAACGAAGGTACTGACCAGCCGACGGCTGACGCCGCCGACAGCCCCCCCAGAGAGATGCTGATCCAGATCAGCGCAGTGGAAGCCGTATGGGCATAGGCTGCGCCGATGATGCCCAGCCCCATGGTGGTGCCGCCAATCAGCACCGCGCGCTGCACCGTGCTGGCATTCCAACCCCGCTCGAGCAGGCGGTCTACCATCCATCCTCCAACCACCAGTTCACAGGCCGTGCCAAACAACCAGGGCACGCCGGTGTAGAGAAATGAGTGCAGCAGGTCAATGTGCAGGGCCTGGGAGAGATAGCTGGGCAGCCAGGTCAGCAACAGGTAGAAAACGTAGTTGTAGGCGCCGAAGCCCAGCGTCATGCCAATCACTTTCGGCTGTCGGATTAGATAGCCGAAGGATGCGGTTTCCGCGGGTAGAACCGGCGCGGCAGCATCTCGCTCCAGGATGTAATCCCGCTCGCGTTCGCTGAGCCCGGGGTCATCCACTGGGTCGCGATAGACGCGGCAGAAGAGCAGGAAGTAGAGAAAGCTGATCATGCCGGTGGCGGCAAAACTCCAGCGCCAGCCGACTTTCAGGAGCAGCATTCCAATGAGCGGCACGCCGATCGCCGATGCGAATTTGGCGGAGCCGTCGAAGATGGATGTCGCTGAACTCCGCTCCCTTGCGGGAAACCAGTAGCCGATGGCTTTTGCGTTGGAGGGAAAGGTGGGAGCTTCTCCTATGCCGAGCAGCAGGCGTGCGGCGAAGAAGCCGCCCAGGGTGGGAGTTACGGCGGCGGCAAAGGAGGCGACGCTCCACACAAAGCTGCTGATGCGTCCCACGCGGCGCACGCCGAATTTGTCCAGTACCACGCCCACTGGAAGCTGGCACAGCGCATAGGTCCAGTTATAGGCGGCGGAGAGATAGCCGAAGGTGATGTTGGAGATGGCGAAGGTAGTGATGAGCGCAGCATGGGCAACCGAGAGGTTGACCCGGTCGAAGTAGTTGACCAGCACTCCGGCGGCCAACAGAAAAGCGATGCGCCACCGGCGCCTGGGGATTTTGCTCTGAGATGCAGTGCTCACGCTGGGCATAGGTTCAAGTGCACTGCCTAGACTAACCGATGCGGCGATTTGCGCAGCGACCTGATCGGTACTCCAGCGATTCCACATCGAGGAGTTGAAGTTGGGATCAGCGCCCCAGCCCTACCGCGAAGCTAACGACGACCCTGTGGTGGCCTGCACCAGCTTCGCAACCGCTGGGGCAATCATGTCCAACAGCACCGCCTGCGGCTTCTCCGCGGTTTTGAGAAAGGTAAGCTCACCAGCCCTCCAGTCGGCCGGCGCGCTCTTATGTTCGCGCAGGTAGCCAATCGCGTCCAGGCCGGCCTGCGAGACACGGTTCAGGCTGGTGGAGACCGGCGCCAGCTCTTGCGTAAGTTCGGACCTCGCTACCAGCGGCTGCAGTTGCGTATCGTTGTCTCGCCACAGCACCAACCATTCCTGCGCCTGTTCCCAGTCCTCTGAAGTTGCTTTTCCAGCGACGATGCGATTGACCATATTGAGAAACTGGCGCGCGGTGTCGCTCTCCGGAGGAATGGCATCGACTAACCGGTTCAGCGGAGTGAAGGCATCGTAACTGCGCAGCTCTTCACGCGCGTAGAGACGAGGAGGCTGCATGACGTCACCGAAGACCCGTAGCGGCAGCGGATCGGGCTCGCCGGTCATGCGGCTCAGCATGGCGGGATAGCTGGAGTTATGTTTAAGCCCGTAGTTATTCAGCTGCTGGGAAATGATCGCTAGCCGGGTGTACATGGATGCGACGTCACGGGTATCACGAGGTGACCAAAGGCGCTCGGCAATGGCGGCGGTACGCGGCCAAATGCGGCTATCGATATTTTCCGGGGTGGTATATTCCGACCACATCGTCGCCTCTCCGCCCAGAATGCGCTTTCTCTCTTCGCTGCTCAAGGTGGATGGCCCCTCGCCCTCGGGGTCGGCCGCATAGTGTTCAGACGCGCTCTGGTTCAAATCGATATAGTAGCCGGCTGACAACAGGGCGCGATTGCCTCCGCGTGCTGCCTCTCCTACAAATTGCGGGCCGCGCCACGACTGGATGACCACATCCTTCGGAGTGCCGGGCTGCAGAACCTCATCCCAGCCCACCATGATCTTTTTGTGTTCGGCGACAATCTTTTGCACCTTGGCGCTGAAATACCCTTGCAGAGCGGCGTTATCTTTAAGTCCGTGGGCCTTCATGAACTGCTGGATACGCGGGTTCGCGTCCCATGCCTTGCCGTTACACTCATCTCCACCCACGTGGAAGTAGGCATCGGGGAAGAGGCTCGTCATCTCGCCGATGAAGGTGTCGAGAAATTTGTAGGTGCTGTCGCGCGTAGGATCCATCGCCGGGTCAAAAATGCCCCATTTGCGCTCAATTTGGTAAGGGCCCGGGCCGCTGGCTATATCTGGATAGCCCACAAACCAGGCGGTGGTGTGGCCGGGCATATCGAATTCCGGTACAACGCGGATGCCCCGGTCGCGCGCGTACTCGATCACCGCACGAATCTCTTCCTGCGTATAGAAGAGGCCATCGGAGCCCTTCTCCTGCAGCAAGGGGAATTTCTTACTCTCCACGCGGAAGCCCTGATCGTCTGAGAGATGCCAATGAAAGACGTTCAGCTTGACCGCCTCCATGCCGTCGAGCGTGCGATACACCACATCGAGGGGCTGGAAATGCCGGCCCACGTCGAGCATCAATCCGCGCCAGGGAAAGCGCGGCTGATCGTCGATGGTCATTGCCGGAACGGTGAAGCCTTTCGGGGTGATACGGACGAGCTGCAGAAACGTTTGCAGGCCGTGGAGCACGCCCAGTGGATTGGCGGCTTCGAGGTGTACCTCGTTGGCCGTAATCTGCAGATGATAGGACTCATCCTCACCGACCTGTTGCACAGCTGCGCTCGGGCCGGTGGTCTTGATGAAGAACAGCGGCTTATTGAGCACAGCCTCGCGCCACAGGGGAATCCCGGTTTCTCGCGAGAGGATGTTCAGAAAGCGCTGTTTGGCGCGTTCCAGGCGCGGTTCCTGATAGCCTTCGAGAGTGACGCCGAAGCCATTGTTGATATGGAACTCGCCCGTGCCCGGCTTCACTTGCGCCGGAAGAGGCATCAAGGGCAGGGGAGGGGGCAAGGGAACCGGAGACTGGGTCTGGCCGCCGGCGATAAGGGAGCTGAGCAGCAGAGTCATGGGCAAAATAATCCGGAGCAAGGGCGACCTCAAGCGAAACCATAAACCGCGCTCACCGATTCTATCTGTATCGTGAGCTAAGGGTGGTATAGATAACCCAAAGGATGGAGTATCCATGATGCCAGCCGGCGACGTTTTTGAGCACGCGATGCTGCGTGAGATTTATGAGCAGCCCCGGGCGCTCGCCGACACCATCGAACGTTACGCCCCCAACGGCAAGCTTGCCACCGACGTTTTCCAGCCGGTTGCGGATGCGCTGCGCGGACGGGCGCGCCTGGTGATCGCCGCCAGTGGCTCGAGCCGCCACGCAGGACTGGCCGCGGAGATCATGCTGGAGGATCTGGCCGGCTTGATCGTCGATGTCGAATATGCCAGCGAGTACGTCTACCGCTCCACCCATACCATTCAGGACCCAGGAGTTCTGGTCATCTCCCAATCCGGTGAGACGGCTGACACGCTGGCTGGATTGCGGGAAGCCAAATCGCGTGGCCTGCCTACGCTGGCCATTACCAATAACCCTCGTTCCAGCATGGCGCAAGAGGCAGACGCGTCCTTGCCCACCTGCGCCGGGCCGGAGAAGGCCATACCGGCGACCAAGAGCTTTACTACCCAACTGGCCGTCCTATATTCGCTAGCGCTCTACCTGGCGCGCATTCGGGGGAGAATGACGTCGCCGACAGTCGAAAGCCACACCGACGATCTGCGCCGTCTACCCGCGCTGCTGGAGCCTGCCCTGGTAAGGTGGCAGCAACAGATCGCCGCTCTGGCGCCGTCCCTGAAGGAGTCGCGCGCCTTTCTCTATCTGGGTCGCGGCGTCCACTATGCGATTGCCCGTGAGGGAGCGCTCAAGCTAAAGGAATCGGCCTATCTGCAAGCGGAGGGCTATCCGGCGGGCGAGTTGAAGCATGGTCCCAACGCATTGGTGAGCCCGGATGCGCCATTGGTAGTGATTGCTACCAGTGACCCATCGGATCCGGATGCCATGCTGCGCTATCGCAAGGTGCTGCAGTTGATGAGGGACATGCGGACGCAGGGCGCGACCATATTGGCTGTCGCTACCGAGGGAGATAAGGAGGCCGCCAAGCTTGCCAACCATTGCATCGAGGTCCCCAAAACCGAAGATCTGTTAGCCACCATGCTCGAGGTGGTCCCCCTACAGTTGCTTGCCTACCAGTTGGCGATCCAGAACGGGATTGATGTGGACCATCCACGCAACCTGACAAAAGCCGTTCTGCAGGAGTAGCTCCGTTTCGATGCGTGAGTGCGGAAGTTATAATCGAATCGTAGACATACGATTATGGTCACGAAAAATCTTCCCCTGGAAAGCCACCCCGGCAACTTATTGATTTCGCAACACGATCAGATCTTTGATGCTTTTCGCCGTTGGGGTCATCTGCAGGCAAACCTCGACCCTCTGGGGCAATACCTGCTGCCGGGGCCCGTGCCGGAATTGAACTTCGATGGGAAGGCTGCTGAGGAAGCCAGAGGCTATTACTGCGGAAGCATCGGGGTCGAGTTTATGCATCTTCCCGACGCGGCCAGGCGGGAATGGATCCAAGAGCGCATGGAGGAGCGCATGGAACAGACTTCGCCGGCGCCGGACCAGCCCCAGGTTCTGGAACGGTTGATTCAGGCCGACCTCTTCGAGCAGGTAATCCAGTCGCGCTATCTTGGCACCAAGCGTTTTTCGCTTGAAGGCGTCACCGTGTTAATCCCCTTTCTTGACCAGATTCTTAACCGTGCCGCGGATCATGGCGCGATCAAGTCTGTCGTGGGCATGAGCCACCGTGGGCGATTGAACGTGATGGTGAACACGTTTGGTAAGTCTGCCGCCGACATCTTTTCGAAATTCGAAGATGCCAATCCGCGCAGCATCCTGGGCGGGGGTGATGTGAAGTATCACGTAGGCGCTACAGGACAATTTCTCCCCAGGAGCGGGGGGAGAATCAGCCTGCATCTGGTATCGAACCCCAGTCACCTGGAAGCGGTGGATCCGGTTGCCATGGGCCGTGCGCGAGCCCAGCAGGTGCGCTTGGGCGAAGCCGGTCAGGATCAGGTTTTGCCGGTGCTCATCCATGGCGATGCGGCCTTTGCCGGCCAGGGCATCTGGGCGGAAACTCTGAGTCTCGGGAGCATGCAAGGCTTTACCGTGGGCGGCACCATTCAGATCATCGTCAACAATCTGATTGGGTTTACCGCGGACCCCGACGAGTGCTACCCGTCACGCTTCGCTTCCGACATCGGCAAGCGGCTGCCCATTCCCATCTTCCACGTGAACGCAGAGGATGCCGCGGCCGCGATCCGTGTCGCCTCGCTGGCCGTTGAATACCGCTACACCTTCCACACCGATGTCATCATCGACCTGATCGGCTACCGGCGCCACGGCCACAGTGAGGTGGACGACCCCACCATCACCCAGCCGCTGCGTTACGCAAGGATCAAGAATCATCCTCCGCTCTACGAGATCTATGCCAAACAAATCGGTGTGGACCCCTCCCCGCGAGTGAAAGAACTGCAGGTTGAGCTGGCCGAAGCGCAGAAGCAAGCAACCAGGATGGGCAAACGCGCAGTGCTGGCAAAGCTTCCCGACTATTGGTCGAATTACGTTGGCGGACCGTACAAGCCTGAATACGAGGTTGACACCGGGCTGACCGCCGCCAGGATTGAGGAAATCAGTAATAGCCTCACCACGTATCCGCGACAGTTTCATATTCATCCCAAAATCAAGAAGCTGCTCGAACAACGCCGCGAGATGGGGCGCGGCGAGCGGTCCTTCGATTACGGCATGGCCGAAGCTCTGGCCTTTGGCTCGCTGTTGCTCGCGGGCACGCCGGTGCGTCTCACCGGCCAGGATAGCCAGCGCGGCACATTCAACCAGCGACATAGCGTGCTGATCGATACCGAGGACGAACAACTCTATACTCCCCTGGCCAATCTGGCCCCGGATCAGGCCCGCCTCGAAATATATAACTCGTTGCTTTCGGAAGCGGGTGTCCTGGGCTTCGAATACGGTTACAGCCGCGACTACCCTGAGACGTTGGTTTTGTGGGAGGCGCAGTTCGGCGACTTTGCCAACGGCGCGCAGATCATCATCGACCAATTCATTGCCTCGGGTGAAGACAAGTGGGGCCTGCTGAGCGGCGTGGTTATGCTGTTGCCGCACGGCTATGAGGGGCAGGGGCCGGAACATTCCAGTGCCCGGTTGGAACGCTACCTGCAATTGGCGGCGCACGACAACATACAGATCTGCCAGCCCTCAACCGCCGCCCAGTACTTTCACCTGTTGCGCCGCCAGGCGATGCGGGCCTGGCGCAAGCCGCTGATCGTATTCACTCCCAAGAGCATGCTGCGCAATCCCAGCGCAAGTTCGCCCCGCACCAGCTTCGAGTTGCCGCGCTTCCAAAATGTCCTGCCGGAAACAGAGGTGCAGCAGGTCGAGCGTCTGCTGCTCTGCACCGGCAAGATCGGTCACGAGTTGCGCATCGAACGGGCGAAGCACAAGGACAGCACCACCGGCATCGTCTTTGTGGAACAGCTGTATCCCTGGCCGGAGGCGGAACTGACGGCGGAAATCGCGCGCCATCCCGGCGCGCGCGAACTGGTTTGGGTGCAGGAAGAGCCGGACAACATGGGGGCGCTCTCGTTTGTTGTGCCGCGCCTGCGCAGACTCTTTCCGGAACGCAAGGTGCTCAGTATCAAGCGTTCGGCGGCGGCCAGTCCGGCGACCGGCTCGGCCAAGGCGCACGATCTCGAACAAAAGACGCTCATCAGCCTGGCGCTGCGCGACGAAGGCAAATGAAGCGCGTGTGCCGTCAGCGATGAAAACTGAAACGGGCGATCCTGGCTTCGCCATGCGCGGTAGCGAGGGCTCCGATTGTGCCCGGGGCCGGCGACACGTCGTAGAGCTTCCACGGGTAGAGAAAGCGGACCCTCGTCCGCAGCAGCTCCGCCGGCCGGGCAGGCAATAGCGCAACATCGAAGCTATCGAGCGCACGATGAAGGCCCACTCCTTCGGCTTTGAGGATCGCTTCCTTGCGCGTCCAGCAACGATAGAAGCCGCCCAGCCACGCATCGCCCTGCAATCCGCTCAGATCAGAAAGCTCGCTGGCGGAGAAATGCGTAGCCGCCACTTCCGGTTCGATGGGCCTCACTTCCTCCACATCTACGCCCACCGGTAGTCCGTGGGCCACCGCCAGAACGGCAATGCTTTGGCTATGGCTAAGGCTGAAGTGAAGCGAAGAAGCCTCACCGGCCAATTCGGGTTTACCAAAGCGATTGGCTTGGAAGCTGATTTTTTTCGCAGGCTGATTGAGATAGCCGCCGAGAATCCTGCGCAGGTTCGCATGCGCAACAGCATAGCGTTCACTATCCGCAGCAAAATGAAAGCTGTACATCCGCTGCAGTTCTGCGGGGTCGAGGATCTCGACGTGAGCAGACAGATCATCTGGATTGAGCGGCCACGTCCAGAGATGAACCTCGTCAGCGGAGATCGTCGTGGGGATTGCCGCGGCAGGCCACCTATGAGCGGAGATCACGTTTCAACGACTCCCTACTGAGGGACTATGCCTCTTTATCTGGGCTGTCCCCTCTCTTGGCGGCTCCGGGGTTATCAATCCACATCAATTCCAGTTGGCGAAGTTTGTTGATTAAGAAGGCCACGTCGCGGGCGCTGACATCTTCCGATTCCGCGCGGGCGATCTCGTGCTGTAAGAAGTTGAATGCCGGGCGCATGTCCACCGGCAATTCGTCGCTGCGGAGTCCGCGCAGAACCTCCCACGCCTGAAGAAGGAGTGTCCGATCGCCCGCCTTCGTCCCTTCATGCGCCAACAGCGAGGCTGCGCGCCGGAGTCTTTCATGAGCATCCAGTTTGACCATGGGTAATGAAAGTGTGACACGAAACGGTCAAACTCATCTACCACCAAGGCGCTCTTTGCGACCGGCCGTCTCTTCCGCGAAACCATATACTTAGGGAGTGGCGCCGAGGGGGCCCCGAAAGCAACCCATTTCCGGGCGGACCTGATCCAAGATTTGTCATCCCGCCCTGTCCCGGCGAGCCGTGGAACCGAAGCGTAGCGCAGTGGAGGGAATTGAGAGCAAAGCGCATGAACAGAACTTCACGCGACGCAAAAAGCGCCACCGATGCGGACTACAACTTTCGTTCCGCGTTGGCCGAGTACGTGCGCAGCCAGGCGTTGCCGGTGGATAAGCTGGGACATCAGCCGCGACTCTATGCCTTGACCCAATTGGTCGGCCGGGGGCTCGCCTACGACGATGATGTGGTATACGCTGCGGCGTGGCTGCATGACCTGGGCGTGTTCATTGGTCATCGGCCCCAGGACCCGGTTGAACTCTCCCGCTGGGACAATGTTATTTACGCGATGAAGCAAGCGCCGGCGGCGCTTCTCCAAGCCGGCTTTCCTACGACAAAAGTTGCACAAGTCGTGGAGGCGATCCGCACCCACCAGCCGCACATGAGTCCGTCCGCACTCGAGGGCGCGATCCTGCGCGATGCGGACATTCTCGAGCAGCTGGGGGCGATCGGAATTTTGCGTGTGGCGGCAAAGATAGGCCGCGACACGCGTTATCCAACCTTCACCGATGCCGCAACCACCTTGCGCAAGGCCCTGGCGGACTTGCCGGGCAAGCTTCAGCTGGATGCATCGAAGACGCTGGCGCGGCCCAAGATCGCTCTCCTCGAGGGCTTCCTTCAGGCGTTGGACCAGGAAGCACACGGGGCTCTGTGTTGAAGTCGTCCGTTATGGTTACCGATGATGTTCCAAGGTCGGATAGCTGTGTGTGGAGTATGAGAGACTAACCGTTGCCGCGGCATGTGACAAGAGGTCTTTGCGCAAGGCCGGCTGGCGGCGAAGTGTATTGGGGGCCTGTACATGAAGCTGAAAAACGCCAAAGTAGTGGTGTGTGGCGCCGGCGGTTTCATCGGCGGACATCTGGTCAAGAGCCTGCTCCACAATGGAGCAAACGTCATCCGCGCGGTGGATGTGAAGCCGTTGGACGAGTGGTATCAAACGTCGCCCGGTGTATCAAGTCTATCTTTGGACCTCAAAGACAAAGACAGTTGCATGAAGGCGGCGCAAGGCGCCCAGGTGGTTTTCCAATTGGCCGCTGACATGGGCGGCATGGGCTTTATCGAAAACAACAAAGCCCTCTGCATGTTGAGCGTGTTAACAAATACGCACATGCTTATGGCCGCGCGGGAAAAGGGAGTCGAACGATTTTTTTACGCCTCCTCCGCCTGCGTGTACAACGGCGACAAGCAAAAAACTCCTGACGTAGTTGCGCTTAAGGAAGAGGACGCCTATCCCGCGCTGCCTGAAGACGGCTACGGTTGGGAGAAGCTGTTCAGCGAACGGATGTGCCGCCACTTTGAAGAGGACTTTGGGCTGCAATGCCGAGTGGCTCGCTATCACAATGTCTACGGCCCTTTGGGTACCTGGACCGGCGGACGCGAAAAAGCGCCGGCCGCCATCTGCCGCAAAGTCATCGAGGCCAAGGCATCGGGCAAGCATCAAATAGAAATATGGGGCGACGGCAAACAGACCCGCAGCTTCATGTATATCGACGATTGCACTCGGGGCACACAGGCGATCCTCGAAAGCGAAATCCATGAGCCCATCAATCTGGGCAGCAGCGAACTGGTGACCATCAATCAATTGGTCGATCTGGCGGAAGCGATTGCCGGGGTGAAGCTGGAGCGCAAGTACAATCTGGACGCGCCCAAAGGCGTCAACGGGCGCAACAGCGATAACACCAAGATCAAAGAGTATCTGGGCTGGGAACCTTCGACCCGCCTTAAAGAAGGCCTTGCGAAGACCTACGCATGGATCGAGAGCGAGATGATGGCAGTATCTAAAGCGTAATCAAGTTAGAGCGAATTGGTGATTCCCATTCAATAAGCAACTCTGATAGTGATCTAGACTGAGTTTACGAGAAGCTGTGGGAGTGACAACAGTGGCGACGGCAAGCGCTCAGTTCCGGCAGATTCTGGGAATCCGATTTTTCGTAGGAGATGCAGATGAAGCTATCGCCCGTATCAGCGGTGGTGGCCTGCTGGTGGTTCCCGCGGCCCCGGCACTGAAAAATCTCGCTCACGATTCGGAATATCGTGAAGCTCTCCAGGGTGCGGACCTCGTAATCACTGACAGTGCCTTCATGGTCATGATCTGGAATCGCCTCAAGCGCGATTCCATCCGCCGGGTTTCTGGCCTGAAATATCTATCTTCGTTATTGAAGCAGCCCGACTTTTACCAGCCTGGCGGAAGCTTCTGGATTATGGCTAGCGGGGAAAGCGCGCGTAGAAATTGTGCGTGGCTGCGGCGGCAGGGGATTGAGTTGGCCGCCGCTGATCGATACATCGCCCCGCTTTACGGCAAGACAATTCTTGATCCTGTTCTCCTGAAGCGAATCGACGAGCGGCGTCCACGGCATATTGTCGTGACCCTCGGGGGCGGCACGCAGGAGCGTCTCGGGCTTTATCTGAGAAGTGAGCTCGGCTGCAAGCCTTCGATCCACTGCATTGGGGCGGCCATTGCCTTCCTGAGTGGCGACCAGGTGCAAATCCCGAGATGGGCAGACCGCATGTATCTGGGATGGCTCTTTCGCTGTCTCTCAGATCCGCGGCGTTACATGCCACGCTACTGGGATGCGCGTAAGCTGCTTTCGCTCATGATCCGTTATGGCAGCAGCCTTCCGGAAGCCCTCAAGAGCAGTTCGCCGGCAATGGTAGAGCTGACGGCGGTTCCCTCAAACACTGACTGCATTCCATCCACGCCCGGTACGTCACAGTAGCAGTCACAGCCTCGTCGTTCCTCGAATAGATTGGGAAGACGTTCGGCTAAAGTGCGTCAGAACGCAAAAACAAATCGCAGATCAGAACCAGTGTTTTGCTTTGTATCAGGCACGACTTCAGTCGTGCCATCACTTGGCCCAAATGACTAGGGCTAAGTTAGACTCGCTAACAGCAAACGAACGCCCGTAGCCGGGAGCAACGAGCCTGCGTCGACTGAACGCGACATTGCAACTCATGCCGAAATCCAACGGCCCGCAGGGCCGGGTAGCCAAACGTCAGCCCAGTCCGGAGAGGGCTGGGAGGCGATCAAGGTTGCGGAGCGCCGGAGGCGCGGCACTACCTTCATCCGCGAGTGCCGCGCCTCTGGCGCTCAAACGATATTGGAGAATCGTGTCCCAGCCCTCCCGGACTGGGCTGACGTTTGGCTCCCGGCCCTACGGGCCTGGTTCGGATTTGCGGTTTGCTTTCGCGTTCTCACGCAGACTCTTTAGCCCTAGTCTGTTTAGGCTCTTACGGCACGATTAAAGCCGTGCCCTCATACATCTGCGGCTTCGCGTTTTCAGTCCAAGAGCCGTTGCTACTGGTTTCCCCGCATGCTGGCACGTTGTGTTTCCGCGTGCTTGGCGGTGGCCTCCAGGGCTTTCGCCTGGGGCAGGTAATCCAGCGCCTTGTTGATCATGGGATCCCAGTTTGCCCGCACCTTCAAACCCTCTTCCTGGCCAAACTGGGTGGTGAAGATCTCAGCCTTGATGTTCGCCTTGACCCAATCCATCACTGGTGTCAGATCCGCATCGGTGTAGGGAATTTGCTGGCTGGTGAGGAACTGCTTGAAGGAGTCCATCACCGCGTCGTCCACCTGGAAGTCCTTGCCAACGGTCCGGTTAGCCATGTAGTGCTTGGCGAAATTGAAGAACGCGTAGTGCTCCAGCAATTCATCCTGAACGGGCACGGACTTCGGAGTGTCGATCTTATCGTCGGGCGTGATCCCACCTCCGCCGAACACCGTTCGTCCGGAATCGGTGGCCTTGACCTCACGACTCTTCGTGTCCTGCGGCTGGTCGTGGTTGTAGTAGTAGTCGTAAAGCGAAACTCCGTTGTAATTGCGCTGAATGAGCCGGCCGCTGGGCGTGTAGTAGTGGTACGTGGTCAGCGCCAGGCCGGTGTTTTCAGACAGCGGATAAACGGTCTGCACCAGTCCTTTGCCGAAGGTGGTCTCGCCGGCGATGATGGCGCGGTCGTGATCCTGCAGCGCACCGGAAACAATTTCCGCGGCCGAGGCAGTCCCGTGATTGACCAGCACAACGATGGGATACTCGCGGCCTCCGTTGCCGTGGGTCGCGCGATAGGTCTGTTCGGGGAAAGCGCGTCCACGTTGGGAGACAATCACCTGGCCCTTTTCCAGGAACTTGTCGCATACCGCCACGGCTTCACTCAATAAGCCGCCGGGATTCCCCCGCAGATCGAGAATCAGTCCATCGATATTGCCGAAGTGATCGAGCGCATCCGAGAGCTCACGGCCGGTGGTCTCCTGGAAGTTCGTGATGTGCACATAGCCGACCGTGGGCCGGACCATGTAACTGAGGTCAATGCTGTTGTGGGGGATCTCATCCCGAATCAGGTCAAATACCAGCGGCTTGGCAGCGCCCTCGCGCGCAATCGTAATCTGCACGTGTGTGCCTTTGGGCCCCTTCAGCACATTGGCAACGTCTTCTGAATTCATGTTGTCCGTGGACTTGCCGTCCACCGCGACAATCACGTCTCCGGGCCGTATGCCGGCCTTGTAGGAAGGTGTGCCTTCAAAAGGACTTACCACCACAATCTTGTTGTTCTGGGGCTGAATCAGCATACCCACACCGTAGTACTTGCCATGCTGGTCTTCGCGCATCTTGGCGTAGGCCTTTGGATCGTAGAAGCTGGAGTGGGGGTCGAGCACGCGGAGCATGCCGGGTATGGCCCCATCGTAGACAGCCTTTTCCGCCTTGTCGCCGGTCAGCGGCTCGGCGTAGTTTTGCTCCACCAGGTCATAAACGTTGGTGAACGAGCGCAGATCATCGCGCAGCGCCGACTCATCGGTGCTGGATTGAGCACCCAGCCTCTGGCTCACCACCGTGCCAAGGAGGCCACAAGTCACAAAGAAGAGAAGGATGGAGAACAAAAACCGTCGTGTGCGGGAGGCCATAATTGCGGGTTTCCTCTGGGTCCGGAGGGGCGCGAAGGAAGGCAGCCCTGCTGCGCGGCCCGGGGTGTTCTTGACTCGAAGTATATCATTGGACGTAAGCTGATCTGATAGGTACTCGAGGGTGCAAAACCTTAGGAAATCCGGTCTGTTTCACTAGCGGCGCAATGGTGCTGGTGCGAAACCAGGCAAACTACCACGTAAGAGCTAGGGCATTTTACTTCTGGTGTATAGAGGGTCACGAGTTCTGACGCGGATTTTCCTCAAGGACCGGGGTCCCCGGCAAGCTTGCTTGCTGGGGTGGAAGACCGGGGTCCCGGCAAGCTTGCTTGCTGGGGTAGAAGAAAAGCCGCTCCTCGCTGGTCTTTTGAGTGCAGCATAGAGTGAAATGCTCGCAACGTAATATTTAGCAGCTATACGAGATGTCCAGACCCATGACGTTCTTTAAAATCCAGCAATCCGCGGCGCTTTTGATCCTGAGCGCAAGTCTAAGCGCGCTCCCCTCCCTGGCCCAGGCCACCAACACCCAAACCGCCAATGCGCAAACCCCGCCCAACCCGGCAGCGCTGGCGCCTGTCAATGGCAAGGTGGTAGAGGACATTGTCGCCCGGGTGAATGACCAGATCATCACCCAGTCGGACTACGATCGCGCCGCCGAACAACTCGAAGCCGAGTCCAAGCAGCAGGCGATTCCTCCCCGCGAGCTAGAGGAGAAACAAGCCGATCTGCTGCGCGATCTGATTGATCAGCAACTCCTGCTCTCCAAAGGCAAAGAACTGGGGGTCACCGGTGAAACCGAGCTGATCAAGAGGCTGGATGAGATTAGAAAGCAGAACCATCTGGATTCGCTCGAGGACCTGGAGAAGGCTGCCCAGCAGCAGGGTGTCTCCTATGAAGACTTCAAGGCAAACATCCGCAACGGCATCATTACCCAGCAGGTGGTGCGGGACGAGGTAGGGCGGCACATTAGCATGTCGCCGGCGGACGTGCAGAGCTACTTCAAGCAGCATGAAAGTGAATTTGCCCAGCCCGAGTCAGTTACCCTGAACGAAATTTTGATCCCCACCCCTGCGGCGGCGGCAACGGGGGGCGCGGATGCGGCCCAGGTCGCGGCGGCGCAGGCGCAAGCCGAGGCGTTAGAGGCCAAATTGGCTGCGGGTGCAAAGTTCGAAGATTTGGCCAAGCCGGCGCCCACCGACCCCACTGCGCCCAAGAGCGTTATCCTGGGCGAGTATCGCCGCGGAATGTTGGCTAAGGAAATAGAAGATAAGGCCTTTGCCTTGAATGCCGGCCAACATACGCAACCCATTCGCACCAAGCAGGGATTCATCATTCTCCAGGTCACCCAGCATGCGCTGGGTGGTGATGCCAGCTTCAAACAGGTCGAGCCCCAAGTGGAAGAAGCGCTCTTCCTGGAGCGTATGCAGCCCGCGCTCAGGGTGTACCTGACCAAGCTGCGCGAAGAGGCCTATGTAGAGCTCAAACCGGGTGTGGTGGATACCGGGGCCAGCGGCAACGAGATGCGCCTAACCTATAGCGCCTACACTCCTCCCCCGCCCAAAAAGAAGAAAAAATTCGCCCGTACCCGCTTCCGCGGCAGGGAGAAGCCAGCCCCGTTGCCGGCTACGACGCAGACAGCCGCCACAGCGACCCCCGGCGCAGCCACCGCGGTCGCTGGCGCAACGACCGCCGGCGCAGCCACGGCGGCCCCTGGCGCAAGCACCGCGACCACGCAACAGGCGAGCAACAGCGACCAGAACGTGCAGAAGCCCGGCAAGAAAGAGAAGATCCGCTTCGGACAGGCTCCGCGCGAGTCTCTTCCTGCCTCGCAGGTCGCCACGGCCAGCGCTCCCGCGGCCGGTCCGGACACGAATCCGAGTGTCACTACTCCGGAAACGCGCTACGTGAACCCGGATGGTACGATAAGCGGCGCCACGACGGCGGCGCCTGAACGCAAGACTCGCCTGAGCAGCCGTCCGACGGTGAAGAAGGCGAAGAAAAATAAGTCTGGTGCGGACGCCTCCGACCAGCCGACTCCTGAGGAGCTGGCGTCGCAGAAGGTACAGAACGCTCCGCTGGGGTTGGCTAACCAGACGGCAGCGCAGAAAAAGGCCAAGGTGAAGGGCGACAAGACCCGCTACGCCGACAGGCCGAAGGAGCCGGACCAAACGCCCGCGCCCTATCTGGGCAAACCCGCCACCGGCGAACCACCGGCCGCTGCTCAGCCCGCTGCCCCCAGCCCCAGCCAGCCGACGCCCACTACTGGTTCGCCCAGTGCAACACCTCCGGCCACGCCACAACCCTAGGCGAAATGAAAGAGAATTACGTTGCGGATCTAGGCAAATTCGAAAACCAGGCCATAGTCTCTTTCTTCGCCGTCACCTCCAGGCAATTGCGCAGCCGAAAGGATGGCGGCCAGTATATGGCGCTCACCCTGGGTGACCGAACCGGCCAGATTGAATCCCGCATGTGGGACAATTTTGCCGACACCGTTGCCGGGTTCGAGCAGGGGGATGTGGTTAAGGTTCGAGGCGAGGTTTGCCGCTACAACGGCCGCCTGCAGCTGAACCTGGAAAAGCTCCGCGTCGCCACCGCGGACGAGTTCGACTTGTCCGACTATGTTCCCCGCACGCGCAAAGACGTGGAGGAGCTATGGTCGGCGCTGGTTCGCTCCGTCGACAGTTTCTCCGATCTTTCTCTACAGGCCCTGGTGCGCTCTTTTCTCGACGATCCCATCTTTGCGGCGGCCTTCCGCGAGGCTCCGGCCGCCGCCCGCCTTCACCATGCCTGGCTGGGCGGTCTGCTGGAGCACGTCGTCTCGCTTGTGGGCATCTGTGATCTCGCTGCCCGGCATTACCCTGAGATCAACCGCGACTTGCTCCTCACCGGCGCCATTCTCCATGACATCGGCAAGCTGGAGGAGTTGCGCTGGGGCACCAGCTTCGACTACACCTTGCAGGGACAGCTCGTAGGGCACATCACCATCGGCATCGGGATGATTGAAAAGAAGTTGGCAACGCTGCCGGATTTTCCTCCAGCCCTCCGTATGCTGGTCGAGCACATGGTTCTGAGCCATCATGGCAAACTGGAATTTGGTTCGCCCAAACTGCCCATGATTCCAGAAGCGGTGCTCCTCAACTACCTCGACGATATCGACGCCAAGATGCACACCATGCGTAGCGAATTTGAGCGCCACGAAGCGCAGGGAGGCGAGGCGGGTGAGATGACCGACTGGGTGCGCTCTATGGACAGGCCGCTGCTCAACACGGCAACTTTCCTCAAGCCCAAGTCCCAGCCAGAGGAGTAGACCATGAACTATCTGCTGAAGACCGAGCCCACTGCCTACTCCTTTGCCGATCTGGTGCGGGAAAAGGAAACCGATTGGACAGGCGTGACCAACCCGCAAGCGGTTAAGAATCTCCGCGCCATGACCCAGGGCGATAAGCTCGTTATCTATCACACCGGCGACGAGAAGGCGGCGGTGGGCTTGGCCCACGTCAAGTCCGTCGATTTATCTGATCCCAAGGTTCCATTGGTTCGCATCGCGGCCGGCCCGGCGATCAAGCGTCCAAAAACCCTGGCGGAAATCAAGCAGCAGCAGCTCTTCCAAGCCTCGCCCCTGGTCCGTCAGTCGCGGCTCTCTGTAGCGCCTCTCGAGGGGGCGCAATATGACTGGATCGTACACAGCTGACCCCGCCTTAGGCAGATCCTCCTTGGCGAAATCGTCTACAATCAAACGTTAGGTCTCCTCGCCTCATAAGATGCTACGTTTTTCAACGGCTGGTGAATCACACGGCGAGTGCCTCATCGCCCTCATTTCCGGACTGCCTGCGGGTCTCGACGTCGATCTTGAATTCATCGATCGGGAGTTGTGGCGGCGCCAGCAGGGCTTCGGGCGTGGCGGCCGCATGCATATTGAGCAGGATCGCGCGCACATCCTCTCCGGGGTGCGCCATGGCAAGACCATTGGTTCGCCGGTTGCCATTCAAATCGAAAATCGCGACTGGAAGAACTGGACTGAGGTTCTCCCTGTCGCTGCCGGCGATCCGCAAAAGCACAAAGCCGTGGCTTCGCCGCGGCCCGGCCACGCCGATCTTGCAGGTTCGCTCAAGTACGATTTTCCCGATGCCCGCTATGTGCTCGAACGGGCGTCTGCGCGTGAGTCAACGGCTCGCGTGGCGGCAGGCGCCATGGCCAAATTGCTGTTGAAGTCGCTGGGCATCGAGGTGGGCAGCCATGTAGTGCGTGTTGGCCGCGCAGAGCTTTCGCGCATCGCGTCCTGGGAAGAGATTAAGGAGCTGAATCAACGGGAAGCGATCCTTTTGAACTGCGTCGATCCTGCCGCCGAAGACCAGATGAAGGCGGAAGTGGATCACGTCTTGCGCACCGGCGATTCGATTGGCGGAGTTTTCGAAGTGGTGGTGCACGGCGCGCCTCCTGGCATCGGCACCTATGCCAATTGGGACGAGCGGCTGGATGGATTACTCGCCTGGGCGGTGATGTCGCTGCAGGCGGTGAAGGCAGTCGAAATTGGGCAGGGCGTTACGGCTGCCGAGTCTTTCGGTTCCGCAGTGCACGACGCCATCGGCTACAGCTCGGAGGAAAATGGCGCCTCGACCAGGTTCACGCGCGAGCACAACAACGCCGGTGGCATTGAGGGCGGCGTCTCGAACGGTGAAGACATTGTTGTGCGCGGTTATTTGAAGCCGATCTCTACCTTGCGCAGGCCACTGGGCTCGGTTTCCTACGCTACCCGGGAGCCGACCAAGGCGGCTTACGAGCGATCCGATGTCTGCGTTGTGCCCGCCGCTGGAGTGGCTGCGGAAGCGATGGTTGCCTTCGTTATGGCCAAGCTCGCCCTTGAAAAGTTCGGCGGCGATTCGGCCGCGGAACTCAGCAGAAACCACCAGGGTTACCTGGAGCAGATTCGCAGATTCTAAGAAAGATTATCCCGGCGCATGGTCTATCCCATTGTCAAGTTTCCTGACCCCATTCTGCAGCGGCCGGCTGAGCCCGTCACCGTGTTTGACGAGGGTTTGAAAAAACTGGTCGACGACATGTTCGAGTCCATGTACATTGCCCACGGCATCGGCCTCGCCGCCCCGCAGATTGGCATTCCCAAACGTCTGACAGTGATCGATCTCAGCTTCCAGAAGACTCCTGAAGACAAGATCGCCTTGATCAATCCCGAGGTCGTCACAAAAGAAGGAAAAATCTTCGAGGAGGAGGGCTGTCTCAGCCTGCCTGATATTCGAGAGAAAGTCGCGCGCGCTGCGAAGGTCAAAATACGCGCCCAGGATCTGCAGGGCAATTGGTTTGAGCGGGAAGCCGACGAGCTACTGGCGCGCGCCTTCCAGCACGAAATCGATCATCTGGACGGGGTTCTCTTCATCTTCCGCATCAGTGCGCTCAAACGCGATTTTGTATTGCGCAAGATCCGCAAGTTGCAGCGAGCCGGGGAATGGTAGGTGAGGCTCGTCTTTTGTGGCACTCCGCAGTTCGCCATCCCTACCCTTGAGCAACTCATCGGGGCCGGCCATAGCATCGAGCTGGTAATCACCCAGCCCGACCGCGTGCGGGGCCGCGATCAAGCTCCCTCACCGCCCCCGGTCAAGGTGCTGGCGGGCGCAGCGGGTTTACCGGTCGTGCAGCCGGAAAAGATCAAGAATAATCCGGAGTTGCGCTCTCGCCTGGAGGCGATCCAGCCGGACGCCATCATCGTGGTTGCCTACGGCCGCATCATTCCCGACTGGATGCTGCAATTGCCGCGCTGGGGCAACCTCAACCTTCATGCCTCGCTGCTGCCCAAGTACCGTGGCGCCGCTCCCATCCAATGGGCAGTGGCCAACGGCGAGACGGTGACCGGCGCAACCACCATGCGCATCGATCAGGGTCTGGACACAGGCGACATTCTGCTGCAGCGTACTGTGGCGATCGAACCGGACCAGACAGCCGAGCAGCTCTTCCGGGTGCTTGCCGAGAGCGGAGCAAGCCTCATGCTTGAGACTCTCCAGGGCTTAGAGGCGGGCGCCATCCATCCTGTTCCGCAGGATCATGCCGGGGCTTCGCTGGCGCCGATCCTCGAGCGCGAAGATGCTCTGGTCGACTTCACCCGGTCTGCCCGCGAGATCTACAACCGCTGGCGCGGCTTCCAGCCGTGGCCGGGCGCCTACACCTTCTTCCGCGGAAAGAAACTCACCCTGCATCGCATGCTGCCCGCCGGAGCTACCGCCATCCCCGCCGGCGAACTGATGGTAGATGGAGATCGCCTGTTCGTGGCTGCGGGGTCGGGCACGCTCCTTGAGCTGTTGGAGGTTCAAGTGGAAGGGAAGAAGCGAATGCCGGTGGCGGATTTCCTGCGCGGCGCTGCTCCCCATCCTCATGAGAGCTTCGGCATGTCATGATCGCGCCTGCCCGGAAAGCCGCCTTCCAGCTGCTGCTGGAACTAAGGCGGAAGCCTGAGTCGCACAGTGACGTACTGCTCCGTTCCAAACGAGTGGAAGCGTTGTCGCCTCTCGACCGAAATCTGGCCACCACCCTGGTGATGGGCGTGTTGCGCTGGCAACTGGTGTTGCAGCAGCGTATCCGGGAAGCGCTCACCAGGAGCAAAGGTCACCTGGCCGACCCGGTGCAGGTTTCGCTCGAGTTGGGAGCGTTGCAGCTACTGTTACTTGATCGCATCCCGGCGCACGCCGCTATTTTTGAGAGCGTGGAGCTTGTCCGGCAATCGGGAAATCCCTACGCCGTGGGGCTGGCCAACGCTGTTCTGCGCAAACTGGTGCAGGCGCCGAAGCTGCAAGAAGCGGATGCCTCCGCCGCGCATCCTTCGTGGATGGTGGAACGGTGGGTGGGCGCGTACGGTATCGAAGCGGCCGCCGCCATTTGTCGTTACGATCAGCTTCCTCCTCCAACCACGATTCGACTTACCTCGCCGGAGGCAGAACCGGCTTTGCAGCTGGAGCCGGGAAGCTTCGTAGCCCGCGCCAAGCGAGTGACGGGGGCAGAGCCAACAGGCCTGCGCATGCAGGATGAGGGATCGCAACTGGTTGCTGAGTTAGCTGGCCGGGGCACTGCCATTCTGGATTGCTGCGCGGCCCCAGGCGGCAAGACCGCCATCCTGGCCGAGCGCAATCCCGCCGCTACGATCACCGCCTGTGACATCAGTCCTCAGCGGCTCAAAGCCATGCAGGCTCTCCTTGCTGGGCGCCCCGGAAACATTCGCTATAGGGTTCTCGATGCCACGGAGTTGCCGTTCCAAAGCGAATTTGACCTGGTGCTTTGCGACGCCCCCTGCAGCGGAACGGGGACGCTGGCCCGCAACCCCGAAATAAGGCACCGGATCACGCTGGATGATTTCGCGCGTCAGCACCAACGTCAGGTACGTCTTCTCTGCTCCGCGATGCGTTCCTTGCGCGAGGCTGGAAGACTTATCTACTCCACCTGCTCACTCGAAGGCGAAGAAAATGAAGCTGTAGTGGCTGAGGCGCTAGAGAGGCAGGGAGGCTTCCGCCTGCTTGCCTGGCGTCCCCAAGTCCGAGCGCTGGAGCGGGAGGGCGTGCTCCTCCCTGGCACGACGGATCGGCTGTTTCCCGGCGCGGACAACTTCCTGCGCTTGCTTCCCGGCGCTTACCAGGGTGACGGCTTCTTCGCCGCCTGCCTTGTACGGGCATAACGGAAAGAAACAGCAGGGACCTGCTGTTAACACGTCGCTACTGCGCCACCCGCAAGGTTATGGTCGTACCGGGTTCAACCCGATGGCCTGCAAGGGGGCTCTGTGTCAAAACCGTCCCAGCCGGGTCCACCGTATCCGCAGGCGCCATTTGCGACGCGGCTGCGTCATCAACTGGAGCGGGCGCGCTCGAATAGCTATTCTCTACCGGTCCCACCTTCAACCCCGCGTGCACAACGAAAGCTGTCGCCGTGGCCAGTGGCAAACCAACCAACTGTGGCATCACCAAGGCGGGAGGCGGAGTGACCACCGGGCTGCTTACCAGCAAACTCACGCTTGGGCGCTCCACCCCGGCTGCCCCCTGCTGCGGATTCTGGGCAATCACCGTTCCTGGCTGAACGCCGCCGTAGGGCATCTGCGCCGTCTCCTCGAGGTCCAGACCCAGCCGGCGCACTTCGATGGCCGCCACCCGTTCCTGCTGGCCCACAACCTTGGGAATCGCCACCCTCTGCGGACCCAGGCTCTCCGTCACCCGCATCCGCCATTCGCGGCGAACGATTGCCCCAGGCAAAGGAGATTGCGCCAGCACCCGCCCTGCCGGCACATCCACGCTGTAGTACTTGTTGTCGATGCCCAGGTTCAATCCCATATTCGCCGTCCGATGCACGGCTTCAGTCACCGTGAGCCCTTGCAGATCCGGAACCTTGACCTCTGCTCCATGAATGGCGAAATGCATCGTCATCACTGCTGAAACCAGCCCCGCCATGGCAAGCGCCAGCCCGGCGAGCACCAGGCGGAAGAAATTGATCATGCTCCCTCGTAGGTGATCTCGTAATCGATAGCTACCGCTTTTTCCAGCATCTTGGACACGGAGCAGTACTTATTCTTGGACAGTGCAACCGCATCTTCGGCAGCCTTTGGCGAAACCTTTCCGCCCAGGTGATAGGTGAGACGGATGTGGGTGAAGACGCGGGGAGTTTCCGGCGCCTGTTCGGCAACCGCCGAAACCGTCAGCGAAGTGAATGCTTCCCGTTTCTTGTGCAAAATCGAGACCACGTCGACGGCGGTGCAACTGCACAAGGCCATCAACACCAGCTCCATAGGGCTAGGGCCGGCCAGATGCGCTGCGTCCGCGTCCACGGCAATGTGATGGCCGCTATGAGACTCGGCATCGTACTGCTGGTCAATCTTCCAGGTGACGGTCGCGCGCATACTCTGAGTTTATCCAGTTGACCGCCCCTCGGGCATTGGACGATCGTGGGGTCGACCTCACCTGGTTAACCCGCGGGGTTGGGTTTGACGGCGCGATATAAGCCCGCAATCCCAAAGCTGTAGGGCGTCCAGGAAACCTCCCTAAACCCTATCGTTTCCATGGTGTGCAGCATCTGCGGAGGGGTAGGGAACTGGTGAACCGACCGAGGAAGATAGCGATAGGGTCCGGAGACCCCGGAGAGCAGAGAGCCCACTGCAGGAAGAACCCGGCGAAAGTAAAAGGCATACAGCTTGCCCATCACGCCACCCGGTTCGCTGAAGTCAAGAATGCCCAGCTCCCCGCCCGGCTTCAACGTACGGTAGAACTCCTTGAGGCCGGCCTGGTAGTTGGCGAGGTTACGAAAACCGAAGGCGGTGGTGAGCAGATCGAGCGATCCGCTGGGCAAAGGAAGATGCAGGGCGTCGGCTTCAAAGGCTACTCCTCCCTGGGGTGCAAATTTCGCCGCACCGCGCAGCAGCATCTGGTGGGCAAAGTCGGCGGCCAGGACCGGCCGTCCATTCTTTGGCCTGCGTCGCAGTAACGCCAGTGTCATATCTCCGGTCCCGCAACATAGGTCCAAAACTTGTGCGTCCGGCCGGGCCAGCACCTGGTGAAAACTGCGCGCCGCCCGGCGCCACCAAATGCGGTCGATGTTGCAAGACAAAACATGGTTCAGCAGGTCGTACCGTGGCGCGATCTGATCGAACATGGAGCGGACCGCGGCTGCGGCGCTTACTTCGTCCCCCGTTCCCTCTGGTTGAGCACCAGCTGCTGCCACGGCTATTTGCCGCCTTTGTGGATCCTATAGACCGCATCGATGGCCGCCAGCACCTCGCTGTCGGTCACATCCTCGGCCACCACCGCATTGCCCAGGCCCTGCAGCAGGACGAAGCGGCGCACCCCGGCCCGATTCTTCTTGTCCCCGGATGCTGCCTGCAATAGCCGCTTGGCGCTGACAGAGGGCAATGCCGGCGGTTCAAAGGAGAGGATCAGGCGCTCGATGCGGCGCATAGCTTCCGTTGTTACCAGCTTTCGCTGGTGGCTGATGTCGAGCGCGGCCATCATGCCCCAGGCGACGGCCTCGCCGTGCAGCAGGGCCTTGTAGCCGCTGGCCGCCTCAATCGCATGGCCGATGGTGTGGCCGAAATTGAGAAACATGCGCACACCGAGTTCCCGTTCATCCAGACTGACCACCTCGGCCTTAATCCGGATGGAGGCTGCGACCATCTTCTCGAGCGATGCGGGATCGCCCTGGTCAAGCGCCTCACGATGGCTCTCAATAAAGCGAAAGAGCGCCGCGTCCCGGATGAGGCCGGCCTTGATGCTTTCGTAAATCCCGGCGCGTAATTCTCGCAGCGGAAGGGTGTGAAGCAAGCTGATGTCGGCTACCACCGCCTGCGGAGGGTAGAAGCAGCCCACCAGGTTCTTGCCGGTGTGCAGATTGACCCCGGTTTTGCCCCCCACCGAGGAATCAACCTGCGACAACAGGGTGGTCGGCACCTGGATGTAATCTATTCCGCGCATGTAGATGGCGCTAAGAAATCCGCCCACGTCGCCAATCACTCCACCGCCGAAGGCCACCAGCGTGGAGGAGCGGTCTGCTCCGGCCATGGCCATCTCGGTGGCCAGCCGCTCCACCTGGGCCATGCGTTTGTGCCGCTCGCCCGGGGGCAAAAAGAGCACCACCGGTTCCTGGGGAAGCGAGGCCTGGAGGCGTTGGCCCCAGAGGGCCCAGATCTCCGGCGAGGTTAAGAGAAAGATGTGCTTCTTGCCGGTGAGCGCCGGCACGCGTTTCGCTAAGGAATCCACGATACCGCTTCCCACGGAAACGGTGTAGTTCCCCGACTTGGTCGTGACAGATATCTTGCGCACGCTTCGTCCATCGTATCGCACCCTCAGGGCGCGCTCGCGCTGTGGGGCGTGCTTGAAAGCAGAGAAGCAGCCGCGGCTCCTGCCACCACAAGGACAATGAAGCCGAGCGAGATGCCGACAGGCACGTGGACCCATTTTGCCAACATCATCTTCGCGCCCACGAAGCCCAGAATCGTAGCCAGGCCAACGTGAAGAAAGCGCAGCCGGTCGAGCAAGCCGGCCAATAGGAAGTAGAGAGACCGTAATCCGAGAATGGCGAAGATGTTTGAGGTGTAGACCACAAACGGATGGTGGGAGATGGCGAGCACAGCCGGCACGGAATCAATCGCGAAGACGAGATCGACCACTTCGATAGCGATCACGGCAAGCATAAAGGTCGATTTGGGCCTGCTGCCCCAGCGTTTTGTCCATTGCGCAATCCACTTTGCCGGAGCGGGCGTGGACCCGTCTTTCTTCCCCCGCAACAGGCGCACCGCGGCCACCAGTAGCAGTGCGCCGAAAAAGTACTGGATCCAGGCGAAGCGCCGCAGCAGTGCGATTCCGGCGAAGATGAACACTCCGCGCATAACAATGGCGCCGAGGACCCCCAGCAGCAGCGCCTTTCTTTGCGCCTTTGCGCTCAGGCCGAAGGTGCGGAAGAGGAGCAGGAAAACGAAGAGATTATCGATGCTCAGAGAGAGCTCGATCAGGTATCCGGAGGCGAATTCGAGTGCTGTCTGATGCTCCTCGACGTGTCCGATCCATGCCCCGAAGCAGGCGGCAAGGGCAAACACGAACAAGACAAAAATGATGCTGTCGCGGGTGCGGGCGGAGGCCTTGCCCAGACTGAGAACAGTCAGGTCAGCCACGATCAGGAACAGGATCACAACGTGGAAACCTATCCAGTATGTGATCGGGGCGCCATCCAGCATGATGCAATCCTAGCCTGCGTTGCTTTAATTGAAGAAACAGCAGGTCCCTCGGCTTCGCTCAGGGCAGGTCCCAAAGACATCTGAGAGATGGCCGGGGCGCACAGCAGGTCCCTCCGCTCCGCTACCCCGAATTTCCAGTCGAGGTTGGTGGCGTTGGCGAGCTTCATGCGGCTTTCTTTACGGAAAGCCGCACACGCGGCAATGTCCAGCGCAGCGTGGCAGGAAATCCGGGTACGCTCCGGTCGGGATGACAATTCTGTTTGGGCAATTACGCTCTTTCACTCCCAACCGCAGCTCCGCTGCAAGTTGTGTAAATGAATTGTCATCCCGACCGGAGCGTAGCGGAGCGGAGGGACCTGCTGGTGCGCCTCAACCGTGCCCGCATTTGTTTTTGGGAAAGACTTCACCGCTGATTCAACAGCTGCACCGTTTCCAGGAAGACGTCGCCCACGATGGTGAGGCTCTTGGCGCTCAACTTATCCATGGTGTCCTGCGGCGTATGCCAAAACGCGTTTTGATAGCCGTAATTGAAGTCGATGATGTCGGCGCAGGGCACGCCGCGTTGCACAAATGGGGTGTGATCATCGCCCACCGTATTCTGTCGCTGGAAAAAATAAGACTGGTCGCCAAACTTCGCCGCCGCCTGTCCTACCAGGTCGAGCAGCCACTGGGTCGAGCTTAAGTCCCGGTCCACATCGAGATCGCGGTCGCCGATCATATCGGCCAGCAGAAAGCCCTTGATGTGCTTGAGGGTCCCATCGGCCTGCCATTTGGCCGCGAGATGCCGGCTGCCATACGCCGAGTCGGTGTCTGTCCACTCCTTGATGGCCTCCTCTCCGTCAAAGAAAACCAGCCAAACACTGTATCCATCCAACTTCTTTCCCCGGAAGCTATTGGCCAATTGCAGCAACAGGCCGGTGCTCGAGCCGCTATCATTTGCGCCCACGTAGCCTGTATCTTTCAGCGGGTAGTTGGTGTCGTAATGGCTGGCCAGCACGATGATCCCGTCTTTGTTGCCAGGAAATTTGACAATGTAATTCGTCATGGCCAGCGGTCCGATGGGTGTTGATGCGGTAAAGCTGTCTTTCACCAGGTCGTCTTTAGCGAACTGGTGTTCGAGGAAGGCCTGGGCCTTGGCATGTCCCGGGCTGCCCACCCAGCGTGGACCCGTGGCCACGAATTCCCTGGTGTACGTCAGTGCGCGCTCGCCGTCAAAGCGGGGCAGCGGGGTGGCCGCCTGCGCCCTGGCCATTCCACTCAACAGGCAATAAAGCAGCGCGGCGCCAAGCGGCCGGGAAAGAAAGCAAGAGCGTTTCATGATGCCTGTTTTAGGCGGTTCCTTCGGCTGGGATGGACCATGTAAGCGACGCCGATACTGACCAGGTAAAGCCCCAGCATCGGGGCGGCAAAGACGCACATCGTCAACACGTCAGGGGTTGGAGTGATGATCGCAGCGATGATGAAAATAACCAGGACGGCGTAGCGAATGTTCTTCCACAGAAAACGCGCGTTCACGATGCCGAAGAGCGCCAGAAAGAAGACCAGGATCGGCAGCTCGAAGGTGATCCCCAGGCCCAGGATCACGGTCATGAACAGCTCCGTGTACTCGCCCACCGTGACCATGGGTCTGAACTGATCGCCGTAGCCGATGAGGAAGTTGAGAGCGCCAGGGTAAACGTAGTGATAGCCGAAAAAGGCGCCGGTAAGAAATAGTCCAACCGTGGCCGTCATGAAGGGCAGGATGTAGCGCTTCTCCTGCCGGTAGAGTCCCGGGGCAATGAATAGCCACACCTGGTACAGAATGAAGGGCGAAGCCAGGATGGCGCCCCCAACCAGGCTGATCTTGATGAAGAAATTGAACGGATCTACCGGGTTCAGATAGACCAGGTGAGGGTCCAGATGGTGCGCCTTGAGCGCCGAAACAATGGGCTGCTCCATGAACGCAAAGAGCCTCTGGCGAAAGAAGTAAGCGATGAAGAAGGCCGCGATCAGGTAGAGGCCGGAACGAATGATGCGTTTGCGCAGCTCCTCCAGGTGTTCCAGGAGGCTCATGCCCGGCAATTCCGCTCTTTCCGTTACGGCTGTGCGGGCCCGATCTACGATGTCAGTCATGATGCGTGGTTGCCTGCTCCGGCTCGTGCTTGAGGCCGTTGGCGGCCAGTTCCGGGTGGTCTCCCGCGACTGCTTCCAGTTCTGCGACTTCTTCGTGCACCGGGATCACCCTCGACGACGGGCTCTCCGTGCTCACTATGGTTCCCTCGCTTGGAGGCCGTATGGTCAGGGTTTCTGAGGTGGGTTCCGGGGCCTGCGGCGGAGTCACTATCGGGGCAGCAATTTGCTTCTGACGATCTTCCAGTTCGGCCGTGCGTAACTCCTCCTCAATCTGCATCTTGAACTCGTTGCTGGCGCGCCGGAATTCGAGCACCAGTTTGCCTAGCTGACGGCCGATCTCCGGCAGCTTCTTGGGCCCGAAAATTACCAGCGCCAGTCCGAAAATGAAGATGGTATCGGGCAAACTCATCGCTCTGTCATGATACCTGCCTCGCCAGAGGGCCACAAATAAAGGTGGTTTATCATAAGGTTTGGACCAGGGTCGTACTTATGAAGACATTCTCTCTGGATGAGGCGCAGTCGCTTTTGCCGATTCTCGAATCCCTGTTGCGACGGGCGATCGAAGGCAAGGCGAGTGCCGGTCTGGTTGAAGCGGAGTTGCAGATGCTCAGCCAGAATATCTTCCTCTCGGGTGGAATGTTGGTGGATGTCGCGTCCGTGGCGCGTAAGCGCATGGCCCAGCGCGCCTCGGTCCAACAAGCCCAGGATGCCATCCAGGAAATCGATTCGATCGGCGTCCAGGTAAAGGACCTCGATAAAGGATTGCTGGACTTTCCCTGCCAGATCGGCGACCAGATTGTTCTGCTCTGCTGGCAGTTGGGCGAAGCAAAAATCGACTACTGGCACACCGTAGAAGCCGGCTTCCAGGGCAGACAGCCACTTGACGAGCGTTTTCAAAAGAGCCGCCCCGAACGACCAAACTAAGCCACTGTTCGTAAAACCAAATCAAACTTCGTGTTCAGAGCCTCGCCCCGCCCAGGGTAACTAAATTGACCCTGCCGCGACTCTCTTACTAACCTGCTCCACCTTCCCCTCAACGGCTGTTAGACTGCAACCGGCCTTCGATGCACGAAAAGCACACTAAGCACGCCAGTCTTACCCTCCTGCTCGGTACGCTGATCACGGACCGGCGGGGCCGCGTGCAAGGCCGCCTGAAGGATGTCGCGGTAGGTACCGGAACAGCCGCGGGCGAAGTAGTAGGACTGCTTCTCAAGACACGGGAGGGAGCCAGGCTGGTTGCCGTGAAGGATGTACTGCAGACGCCGGCCGGAACCCTCGAATTGCGCGAGGACGCCCTGCTTCAGCCCCTCCGTGGAGAAGAAAACCTGCTTCTCCTTCAGCAAGATGTGTTGGACCGCCAAATTATCGATGTGCACGGCCGGAAGGTGGTCCGGGTCAACGACGTCGACCTGCAATGGTTCCCCGAGAACGGTCGTGAAGGGTTGCGCGTCGCCGAGGTGGCCGTCGGACTGCGGGGGGCGGTACGCAGGCTGCTCAAAGGTACGATGCCCAGACACACTCTGGAAAACTTCGCCATGCATTTCCGCTCCCGCATCATCCCCTGGGAGTTCGTGGACCTGATCGAAGTGGATCCAGCGCGGCGGGTGAAGCTGAAGATCGAACATGAGCGGCTGGCTCATATGCACCCTTCCGATCTTGCGGACATCCTGGAAGACCTGCCGCCCCCTGAGCGGGAGGCGGTCTTCGGCTCCCTCGATGAGGAGGTAGCAGCAGAGGCGCTGGAGGAAGTAGATCCTCGTTTGCAGAAGTCGCTGCTCGAATCGCTCGATTCCGGCCGCGTAGCCGACATCGTGGAAGAAATGGATCCCGGCGCAGCGGCCGATCTATTGGCCGAACTCTCCGACGAGCGTTCAGAGGCGATTCTCGAGGAGATGGAGCCGGAAGAGCGGCATGAAGTGGAGGAGCTGCTCGAATTCCGCGAAGATTCCGCTGCCGGTCGAATGACCACCGACTGCGTGCAGGTGGGTTCCGGCGCCTCGGTCGCGGACGCCGTGCGGGCGCTGCGGGAGTTCGATGGTGACCCGGAAAGCGTGACCGAGATTTATCTCACCGGGCACAATGACGTTTTGGAAGGGGTCGTCCCGCTGTCGCGTCTGATACTGGCCCTGCCCGAGACCCGCCTGGCGGTTCTGGCTGAACCGCGTATTATCTCTTGTCCAGCCGAGGCCCATCAGGATGAAGTCGCAGAACTTTTTGACAAGTACAATCTGCGTGCGTTGCCGGTCGTGGATGCCGCAAATCGCCTCGTGGGTGTAGTGCAGGCAGATCATGTGATCGCGTTTCTGCGTGCAAAGCATTGAGTAGAACCCCCGGATTTCCTGTGAAGTTTGGTGGCGTTGATACACTTCATGCGGCTTTCCTTAATGAAAGCCGCACACGTGGCCGTTGCTTGGTGCCGCGTACAGGAAATCTGGGACCGCAGCAGCCTGAATTCGAATTGAAATCTTCACCCTGACCGCATGCTCAAGCGCTGGCGAATCCGAATGCTGCTCTTCCTCGCCGTGCTGGGGCCGGGATTTATCACCGCCAATATCGATAACGATTCGGGCGGCATTCTCACCTACTCCAATGCCGGAGCTCAGTTCGGCTACACCCTGCTCTGGACCATGATTCCCATCACGGTGGCTTTGCTGGTGGTGCAGGAAATGTGCGCGCGCATGGGAGCGGTCACCGGCAAGGGCCTGAGCGACCTGATCCGGGAAGAGTTCGGGCTGCGCATGACGTTCCTCTTGATGCTGCTGCTGGTAGTGGTTAATTTCGGCAACGTGATGACGGAATTCGTCGGCATTGCCGGAAGTATGCAGCTCTTCCACATCAGTAAATACATTTCCGTGCCCGGCAGCGCCCTCTTGATCTGGCTTCTGGTGGTTAAGGGAGACTTCAAGAGCGTCGAAAAGGTCTTTCTGGCGGCATCGGTTTTTTATATTGCTTACATTGTCACCGGCGTTCTTTCGCAGCCCAGCTGGCATGAAGCCATGGTGGCTACGGTCGAGTTGCCCAAAGGTTCCATATGGCACTCTAAAAGTTACATTTATATGATCGTGGCGGTCATCGGCACCACGATTTCGCCCTGGATGCAGTTCTATCTGCAGTCTTCGATCGTGGAGAAGGGTGTTACTGCGAAGAGCTATCCGGCTTCGCGTCTCGACGTCATCATCGGTTCGTTCTTCACTAACATCGTGGCCTGGTTCATCGTGGTCGCCTGTGCTGCCACGCTGTTTGCCCATGGTATGGGAGCGATCAAGGAAGCGGCGGACGCGGCCCAGGCGATGAAGCCGCTGGCCGGGCGTTATGCTTTCCTCTTGTTCGCCGTGGGGCTATTCAATGCGTCGCTCTTTGCGGCCTCGATTCTGCCCCTTTCCACTGCCTACACGGTATGCGAGGGCCTGGGTCTGCAATCGGGCCTGGATGGCGGCTTCAAGGATGCGCCCGTCTTCTATTGGCTGTACACCCTCCTGGTGGCGGGCGGGGCGCTGGCCGTCTTGTTCGTCCCCAACGCCAAACTGATCAGCATGGTCATCCTGTCGCAGGTGTTGAACGGCGTGTTGCTGCCCCTGGTGATCGTCTTCATGCTTCTGCTTATCAATCGCAAGGACCTGATGGGCGATTTTGTAAACTCCCGCTGGTTCAACGCCGTAGCCTGGCTCACTGCGGCCGTGGTCATCGTCCTCTCGCTGGTTATGATGTTTACCAGCGGCTCGGGCTAGAGCGGTTGTGAAACTCCAATCGTCACACCAGAACCCACAGGAACAGGACGGAAGGCGCGCCTTTGGAGCTTTGTGTCAGGGCATGACTTTAGTCGTGCCATCACTGATCTAAAAAAAATGGGCTTTAGAGTCTGCGTGAGAACACAAAAGCAAATCGCAAATCAGAATCAGGCCCGTAGGGCCGGGAGCCAAACGTCAGCCCAGCCCGGAAGGGCTGGGACATCGATATCCAACATGGTTTGAGCGCCAGAGGCGCGGCACCCGCGGATGAAGGTAGTGCCGCACCTCCGGCGCTCCCGGACCTTGGATCCACCTCCCAGCCCTTCCGGGCTGGGCTGACGTTTGGCTCCCGGCCCTACGGGCCTGGTTTCGATTTGCTGTTTATTTCGAGTTCTCACGCAGAGCTCTTCAGCCCCTGCTATCTTCAGCCCCTGCTAATTGTTACTTGGCCGGAAAAAGAACAGGGGGCGAGAGCCCTTCGCTATCCTCACTAGTACACAGCAGAATTGAAAATGCTCCAACCGCATGTAATACGATGGGAGTTCAAGGTTTATCTTGGACGTCGAAGCAGCTCCCAACTCTCTCTCTGACGCCGCCAAGCAGGAGCCCCCAGCCAAGCGGAGGACCCCGTCGGCTCTTGGCTGGACGATTTTGTTCTTCGCGATATTGTGGGTGGTGTTTTACGTACTGTCCCGCGGTCTCCCCTACCTGAAAAATGGCTCCGATATAGTCTTCAGCGCCAAGCTGCAATTTGAGAAGAAGGGACAGGTCTTTCCTTCCGGCCCTACCGTCACCCGGGTCTTGATCTTCGGCAACAGCAAGATCCTGGCTGGTTTTGTTCCCGCCTTGTTTGACCGCATGAGTTTGGCGAACCATCAAAACGTCTCCTCCTTCAACTCCGGTTTTCCGGGTAGCGATTTGTTCTTGCCGCCGCTAGCGGCTATGTGTGCGCGGGGCCAGGCTCCCAACGTGTTGCTGCTCACGCTTCCATGGAACCCGGATCCACCCCGGCGCGGGATCTTTCATTTCATTGCCGACGATCACGCCGTCATCGATGACCTCTTCCCTTTTCGTAATTTCCTCCGAGACCTGACTGCCTTCGTGCTTGCAGCGCCCAGCCACGGCGGTGTGGTGAGGTACTACCGCGAGTCGGAAGAAAACGAGCGTGCTGTGATTGCCGAGCGAGGCTACCATCTGATCACCGAGCAAAGCCATTTTCCGGGGGAGCGGCTGCCGGAAGACTTTCATCTCGAATCTGACCAGCCGGGGCAGGTGCTCGCGCGGGTTGCTCCCGCGCAGAGCGCGCAGATTGGTCAGCTGAACCAATTGGTGCGGCAGTACCACATGGATTGTTACTACGTGCCGTATTACGTCCGGGAAGGAGAAGCCGCGCCTCCGCCGGCGCGTGACCAGCGCTTTGCCGCACTGCTCCAGCGGGCGACCTCATGCAAGCTGCTCGGCCCAGACTACTTTCTTTATCCCAACCGGTTCTTTGCCGATCAGACGCACCTCAACCAAGCCGGCGCGCGGGTGTATACGGAGGCGTTGTTCCAACTGCTGAAGGAGAGCCCGCATGCTCTTCAATAGCTTTCAGTTTCTGTTATTTTTTATCCTCGTGTGGCTGCTTTTCCTGGTCACGCGCGGCACGGCCCGCAAGATCATTCTGCTTATCGCCAGCTACTACTTCTACATGTGCTGGAGCACTCGCTACATCTTTGTGATCTGGGCCATCACGGTGATCGACTACGTCGCTGGCCTGCAGATCGAAAAAGCGGAGGAGCCCGCGCGGCGGCGTCTGTACCTGGGAGTGAGCCTATTTTGCAACATCGGGCTCCTGGTTGTATTCAAGTATTTCAATTTTTTGACTGGCTCTTTTCGCAGCGCGTCGCACCTCTTTGGGTTGCGGTTTGATCCGCCGCTGCTGGCCATCATTTTGCCCGTAGGCCTTTCCTTCCACACCTTTCAGGCCATGAGTTACACCATCGAGGTTTACCGGCGGAGGGTACCGGCGGAAAAGAATCTGTTGGAGTACTCGCTCTACGTTGCCTTCTTTCCGCAAATGGTGGCCGGGCCCATCGAGCGACCCTACGAACTGCTGCCGCAGTTTCATCGCGAGCCAGAGGTCAGTTTCGCCGGCGTGCGGGCGGGCTTGGTGCAGGCCCTTTGGGGTCTCTTCAAGAAAATGGTACTGGCTGACAATGTCGCTGATTTTGTGAAGCTCATTTACGACACGCCGCGGCATTACAACGGGGCGGCGTTGTTGCTGGCCACGTTGCTGTTTTCCATCCAGATTTACTGCGACTTTTCTGGCTACACCGATATTGCTTTGGGCCTGGCGCGGATGATGGGCTACGAGCTACGTATAAATTTCATGCAGCCGTACTTCAGCCGCTCGGTGGGTGAGTTTTGGAGGCGATGGCACATCTCGCTCTCCACCTGGTTTCGCGATTACGTTTATATACCGCTGGGCGGGAACCGCGTGAAGCTTTCCCGCCATTATGCCAATCTGCTGATCACTTTTGTAATCAGCGGGCTTTGGCATGGCGCCAACTGGACCTTTGTCGCCTGGGGCTTTTTGCACGGCGTCTATCTGATCGTGGCCCAGGCCACGGCCCGTTTCACAGTGCGATTCGACCGACTGCCCTGGGTCAAGACTGTGTTCACCTTCAGCCTGGTGACCTACGCCTGGATATTTTTCCGCGCCAACAGTCTGGGAGACGCCTGGTTTATCGCCACCCATCTCTTTCCGCCCGGGCGGATCGACCCTTTGTTGCTGAAGGTCGGCGGCTTCAGTCGCGCCACAGCTCCCTATCTGGTCTTATCGATTGTCGCCATGTTTGTCGTCGAATGGTGGATAGCGCACCCTGCGAGCGTCCCCCGGCTCTGGGGCCGGCCGGCTTTTCGCGCGATGGCTTACAACGCTATTGTGTATGCGATCGCGTTTTTCGGCTTTTTCGGCCATCGCGACTTCATCTATTTTCAGTTTTGAAAGCAAACTTGCCCGACGATCTCTCTGAGGGCTTCACGCTTTCCGCGTGGTCTCCGGACGGTTTGTTTGCGGCGGGTCGAGCAGGAAGGTAAGATTTTCTTACTATGGAAACCCGGGTTTCTGGCAAAGGACAGGTCGTGCTTCCGGGCCCCCTTCGTCGCAAGCTGGGCATTCTCGCCGGCGATCCGCTTGACGCCAACATCGAAGCCGGACGAATTGTTTTGACACCCCGCAAGAAGCGTCCGCACAACGTCAGGATCATCACTGATCCCGTTACCGGTCTCCCCGTTCTGAGTGCAGGGACGGACGCTCCCGTCTTGCGTAGCAAAGAGGTTGCGGAGATTCTGGCGAATTTTCCGTGAAATATCTGCTGGGCATGACATCTCGCATCTTCCCTCGTGGGTTAAGACTCCGAAGCGGACCACGGACGGTCACCTGCTCGAGCTTGCGAGCGCAAACGGGGCGGTTCTTGCGACGCTAGACGATAAAATTCCCGGAGCCTATTCCATCCCCTAAGCAATTCGCCTGCCAGCCCGATTTGTAAAATTTGATATTTTTGGGTCCTTTTGGGGATTGGTAGCTCAGCGGGGGCTCGTGTCCGGAACAGAAGCAAACATGGGGACATAAGGCGCCGGTGGACGGTCGGGGATGAAGTTCAGCATGGCCACGACAAGACTGCCCAGCTATTGAACCGTAAGGGTCAGGCTCGTCGAAGCGGAAGATCCAGGGTTCTGCGAGGTGAGCAATATTGACTGCGGCGCGGTTACATCTGCGGCCGCGACAGCAAACTGTAAATGGTTCTGGTCGATGAAAGTGCTTGTCCGTGGAGTGCCGTTCCAAAGCACGACGGCGCCGGGAATGAAGCCGCTTCCAATTGCGGTCAGATACTGATTGCCGCTGTTGCGCACCAATACTACCGATGAGACGCTGCGCAGGCTCGGAGCCGGATTCATCGCCGCCTCCGCTGGAAGCACGAAGGGCCCGCGAATCAACAGCATCTGATAGTCGGCCGGACTCGCCTGGACCGGGTCATACGCAAGCACAGCTAATCCATCCTGTCCCCACCGCACCAACTGGTAAGCTTGTTCGGCTGACCCGGCTGGGACTGGCAAGTTAACTTGCCCTTCATTGATGTAATTCGTGGTATCAAAACGCTCCAGGATCGAAGTGAATGTTCCTGCAAGATTCTCTCCGACAATAAAGACCTTATGCTGCGGAGTGTCCGGTACTTCGGCGCCTCCGGAGTAGTTGTATCCAGGCGCTCCGGGGGTTAGCGGGAGCAGCGCAACCTGGGAGGGCGGGTTCGTCGCAGGGTTAATGATCCCGCCATTGTCTCCGTAGACCAGGCCATCCTGACCGAGCGTGAAACCGAAGCCGGTGCCACCCAATCCATTGAGACCGGTGGCATCCAATGCTGTCAGGCCATTGGCATCTACCGTGTATCGGAACAAATACTCGCCACTGGTATCGGAGCTTTCTGCATAAAGAAGAGCTGCATTCGCGAACGCCGGCCCGCCACCCTCGTAGATCTGAGAGAAGTTCTGCCGGAAAGCACCCGTGCCCCCGGTGATGTCGAAGATGCCCATCCCGTTCGAGTTGGTGTCGATTGCCAGGGTTGTGTTGCTGCCTGGCTGAACGGCGAGATTAAACGCCGGCAGGTTCTGGCCTCCGGCCCCGGGTACCGTAATCGGATAGGTTGCGGTGAGCGATTGCGTCAGAAGGTTGAACTGACCCAGGCTCGCATCTGCGCTCACTCCTATGTAGAGGTAATTCCCGTCAGCGCTTTCCGCCAACACATTTGGTGAATTTCCCACCGGCACCGGCGTGCCGACGGCTCCGCTTGCTGGATCGATCGCGACCACGCTATTGCCTGCAATGCTGGTCGCCGTGCCGGGGACAGTTGCGTACAGCTTGCGCGTGAACGGGTCGTAGAGCATGCTGCTTGCGGGCACATTCAGAGCCTGATAGACGCTCACCACAACCCCGCCGGACTGGCCGCCCCCAGGCATAGGATTCGATACGCTAATCTGCGCCCAACCTAACGCGGTGAGCTGCGTAGTGTCCACAGATGCGGTCAATTGTGTGCCGCTGACATAGGCAGTTGCCAGTGGGCTGCCGTTCCACAGCACGCTCGAAGCAGGCGTAAATCCGGTTCCGTTCACCGTGAGGGTGGTGGTACTCGATCCCGCAAGAATGAGATTAGGAGCAACTCCAGCCACGCTGGGAACTACGCTGTAGGGAGTTCCGCTGACTGTAACCGTTGCTGTTGCGCTATTGTTTGTCGACACCGGATCATAGCTGCTCGAAGCAACGGTAGCAGTGCTTTCAATAGAACCCGGGCTGAGCATCGTGCCTGCGACTTGAATGGATGCGGTTGTCCCGTTGGCGAGAGTACCTAGATCGCACCATACCTCGCTTGATCCGCTGCAGTTGCCCACGGATGTGGTGGCGTTTTCATAAGAAACACTATCCGCGAGCGTAGCGCTCAAGCTAACGCCCTGCGCTGTGCTGGGCCCGTGATTGGTCACGGTGATGGAATACGTGACACTGGCTCCCGTCGTCGCCGTGCCCTGCGCCTGGATGGTGACGGCAAGATCTGCCGGCGATTGCGACAGATCCTTCACTACCGGGGAGTGCAGTACGTAGATCTGGTTAGGGGTATTGAATGCGAGGCCGTTTTGTCCCCAGCGCACCAGGCCGCTGGCGTTGAGTCCGGAGCCGGAAGTGCTGGTTCCGTTCACAATGATCGACCCTGACTGAACGAACGTGGTTTCATTAAACGCCAGCACCTGGTTTACGTCGTTGAGGGTGGCGGTTCCGGTAATAATCCAAGCTCTTTGCAACGATGAATCGGAGACGATGGGGCCGGCAGCAAACGTGGTAGGAGTGACGTAGAACTGGCCCAGCGACGCGCCATTAGCTGCACTGAGGACGGCGCCGTTAGAAAGGTAGAGACTGCCTGCATCGAATTGAACGGTTCCGAAGACGTACAAGGGCACAGGGAAATATGTCGTTCCGGTGACCCCGGTCGGATCAATGGTGAGCTGGGCCAAATTGCTCCCCCCATCATTAAACCTGGTTGCGTAGAGTGTGGCTGCGGAGGGTCCAAAGCTCAGCGACCCGGTGTTCTGGTTGAAGTACCCATCCAGCATGGCGGTATTCGTTCTCGCCGTGCCTGAATCATAGACGCTTACAGTAGCGGTACTGTCCAAGACGGCAACGGAATTGGGCTCTCCGGGCAACGAGGCCAGTGCGGCAGCCGTGAACGGGTTATCGTAGATGCCTGTTCCGCCGCCCAGGGAGAACTGTGAGCCCGCCGTGCCGGTAGACAGGTTCACTTGGCGCACCGCCGCAGCTCCATCTAATCCCACATACATCTCCGTGCCATCATCGGAGATCGTCAGCTTGTTCGGTTCGCTGCCAACCGGAATATTTCTGGTAATGGCGCCCGTGTTGGGATCGATGGCCACCACACTGTTCCCCAGGCCTGGGCCTGCGTACCCCGGTACAGACGCGTACAACATCCCATCGTGCGGGTTGTAGATCATGGTGTTGTTGGGTAAAGCAAGGTACGTGGGAAAGATCTGCGGCGGTGAGACCGCACCAGCATTCTCAGGGCTCGATACGGTAATGCTGGCGGTTACAAACATGCTTAGATCCGCCGCCGGAATGGTGGCCTGCAGACCCGAAAGAATGGAATTTCCCAACCCAATCGACGGCGGATTGTATACCGGTTGTGTAACGAGCGGGGTACCGTTCCATTCCACAATTGAGTCCGGAAACAGGCCGCTGCCGGTTAACTGGATGGTCAAGTCCGGGCTACCGATCGGCGCCGAGTTGGGCGTGATCGTAGCGATTCCAGGCACGGCAATCACATTAAAGACATAGGTATTGGACGGGCTCGCGCCGGGGTTGGTGACCACCAGCGATAACCCTCCAGGCTGAACTAAAGAAGCCTGCGGAATCGCAGTCACGATCGAGGTTGCGGTTTGGCTGGCGATCGTCAGGGCCTGGTTATTGGCGCTAACGGTGGCGTTAGCGGCGAAGTTGGTTCCCTGAATAGTGATCGGCAGCGGCAATGTGGGCGAGCTGTTCACCAGCGTGTTGGATGGCGTTACCCCGGTGATTGCGGGCGCGGCTCCCGTTATCGTCAACTGAGCCGGGCCGGTGGCAGAACCGCCCGGCCCCGGATTGCTCACGATGATTTTGCCGGTACCTGGAGTCTGAAGATCGCTGGCGCTCAGCGAAACTTGCAGCTTCGTAGGGAGCACGAAGGTTGTCGGCCGCGCGGAGCCGTTCCACTCTGCAACCGAGTTTACTTCGAATCCCGTGCCTGCAATGGTGATCACGATCGCGGCGTCCGCGGGCGCAGTTTGGGGCGAAATGCCAGTCACCAGGGGTGTTGGGCTGCTGATATCGAAGGCAGTATTTGCAGAATTCCCTCCACCGGGAGCCGGGTTCGCCATGCTGATTTGTGCAACCTGTCCGGCGGCTACGTCCTGCACCGGCACAACGGCTTTCACTTCCGTTCCGCTCACAACGCTCGTTTGCAGGGCAGATCCGTTCCACTGAACCACTGAGGTTGCGACGAAGCCGGTTCCGAGAATATCAAGTGTTTGCTGCTGTGCCCCCGCGACGACGCTCGCAGGAGAAATGCTGCTAACCACGGGCAGCGGATTATTTACAGTGAACCTGGCGCCGCTGGAGACGCCGCCTCCCGGGCTCGGATTAGAAACAGTGATAGTTGCTACGGCTCCGTTGCCTAAATCGCTGGCGGGGAGCACGGCGGCCAATTGAGTCGCGCTTGTAAATGTCGTCTGCAGGGCAACCCCGTTAAAATCAGCAACCGACGCCGCAACAAACCCGGTCCCGTTGATGGTGACGTTGGTCGCCGGGCTTCCCGCGACGATGGTAGCTGGAGTGACAGAGGTGACGACCGGGCTTGGATTCGAAGCAGGAGGTTGTTCGCCTTGATTTGGACTACCCCCACCGCATCCTGGCAAAAGTGCAACCGACAAAAAAAGAGCGGAAAGACTGCCCGCAGAGGCAATCCGTCGACGCCGGGGTAGGTCGGGCGTGGCCGTGGGCACACCGCGGAGTGCATCCTGAAGGTTAGTCATTAGTCGCTGGAGAGGCGACTGTGATGGTAGCTGAATTCCGAACTCGTTAAAAGTTACTCAATGGTCACTGCAAGCAGAGGGATCAGGTGACGAACTCCGTTACCTCGAGCCTCGTGGGATCTAGACGTTCGCCCAACCTGCACCGGCGTGCCGTGGGGCGTACGTGGGCCGAAAATGGTTTTTTCGAATGCTTTCCCAAGAGGGGGTAACCGAAGTTGGCCGTCCGTTAGAGGAGCCTACCCGCAGCCAGCTCGCGGATGAGGATGCGATCGGCGGCGAGAAAGTCATAGCGGGTCAACTCGCGCAGTGGGCACCAGCGCAGGTCATGGAAGATACGGTTCGTCATTTCCCCGGTAAATTGGTGAACGGCAAAAAACTGCAGGTCGATCGCACTGCCGCTGCGGTAGGTATGGCGGGTATGGGCCACGCGGTTGCCGATTTCGGCGGTGATCCCTAACTCCTCATCGAGTTCCCGCCGCAGGGCTTGTTCCGCGCTCTCGCCGTCCTCCACCTTGCCTCCGGGAAACTCCCATTTCAAGGCCATAGGCTGGTCCGGCCGCCGCTGACAGATCAGAACTTTTTGCTCCCGCAGGATCAGCGCGGCCACCACCAGCCGAACTACCTTCGCGTCCGTTCTCGATCGGCTGGAGTCTCTCTGCACTGTCATATGATTTTAGACGTTGCCCGCACAAGACCGTTTGGATTGCAGCCAATAACCGCTGCAAGCCTTGTTTCCGCAGCGCTGAAGCGCTCCATCCCGTGCATAACCGGATTTCCTGCTACGCAGCTTTGTCAACAGCCGCGTGTGCGGCTTTCATCGAGGAAAGCCGCATGAAGCGTGTAGAAATCGCCAAGCTCGGCAGGAAATCCGGGGCATGCGGGGGTTCCCACCGGGCCCCCGGTCCGTCAGTTTGGTGGGAGCCCTCTGCTTTAGCAGAGGGAAGCAACGCTTCAGCGTTGCGGGAAAGAGTTCGAAAATGATCATGCGCTTTAGCGCCGGCATCCCAGGGGCTTTAAAGCCCTGGTGGCTGGCTGCTTATCAAGCGGTTCGCGACTTTTCCGCAGCCTGTTAAGCCAGTGCGGGGCCCGTGCCATCCGGATAAAAGACGGGCCATCCGCGCCGCGCCGCGATCTCGAGCAACGCCGGCGTCGGGTTCACGGGAAAGGCCTGGCGCGCGATCTCAAGCATCGCCGCGTCGTGAATGGAGTTGCCGAATACCACATCGGGGGCCGCCACGCCGGCCTTTACCAGCGATTCGGCCTTGCCCTCGTCGGTAGGAACATCAAGCAGCTTGCTGGTAATGACGCCGCCAACCACCTGGGCTCGCGCGGAAATGACCCGGGAGGGCGGAACGTTGAAGCCGCGAACGCCTTCTTCAATGACCCAGTTGTTGGTCGAACTGACCACCCAGATCTCTGTCCCGCGGTCATTCAACGAGGAAACCAGGGCCTGCATTTCGGGGAAAATCTTATCCAGGAAGCGCGACTTGAAAAAGGCGGCAGCCGCCCGGCGTATTTCCGCTTCGCTCACACCATCGTAGATCTGCACCATCTCTCCGCACATAGCGAGCTCCGATACCTCACCTGCCAGGTAGAGGCGGTAGCGGGAGTCGATCCAGTCACTTGCGTTGCGCGAGACGATGCCCTCTTCGATTGACCAGAGCATGAAGTCGTAGCCGGAGTCTCCGCTCCAAAGCGTTCCATCACAATCGAACACAGCAATGGCGGGCTCTCGGGAGAGAACCGCATCGACAAATTCTTGGGGGGAAAAACAGATATTCGTGCCGGACTTGCTACTGGTCAAAGCGGAAGGTCGCTCCTGGCGAGGCATATGCCCCCTTCTATTGTCCGCGATCTGACGCAATTTTGCACTTCTGGTGTAAAGGGCAGGTGAACGTGGCTATGGCTGTCTCTCTTGGTTCCTTCGCCGGCCGGCGAGCGTCGGCCGAGCGCGCCGGAAGCAGATAATCGAGGCTGTGGTCGTCCCCAACCATCCCAGCATCCTGCGCCAGTACGTTGCCTATCTGCGGGTGGAGAAGGGACTGCGGCCGCTGACCTGCGTGGCCTATCAGCGGGACCTATGCCTCTTCGCCGAATACCTTGAAGGTACGCACGCGCTACCCATGACCGCCGGGCAAGGCCAGGTGGCGGGCTTTCTTGAGCACCTGCAGAAGCATGGGGTGCAGTCCCGCTCCATTGCCCGCAAGCTATCCTGCCTGCGCGGCTTCTACAAATGGCTGCTGCTGGATAAGCGGATCGGGCACGACCCCACGGTAAACCTCGAGTCGCCCTCATCGTGGAAGGTTTTGCCCAAGGCGCTGGCCCAGTCGGAGGTCGAGCACATGATGGAACAGGCCGGGACGGCGGCAGAGCATCCGCAAGCCGATGCCGTGGCCCTGCGCGACCGCGCCATCGTGGAGATGCTGTACGCGGGTGGGGTCCGCGTCTCCGAGCTCACTGGCCTAGGGGTGGAAGATCTCTCCCTGGCGGAGGGCCGCATGCTGGTGCGTGGTAAAGGGGACAAGGAGCGCATTGTCCCCCTGGGACGGGCAGCGGTCGAGGCTTTGGATGCGTATTTGAGCCGCGGCCGGCCGGCACTGGCGATTCGCCCCAGGGAGAGCCGGCTTTTTCTCTCCATCCGCGGCGCCGGACTTACCCGGCAATGGGTGTGGCGCCTGGTGAAGCAGCTGGATGCCCGCGCCAGCCCGCATGTGCTGCGCCACAGTTGCGCCACCCACATGGTGGAGAACGGAGCCGATCTGAGAACCGTGCAAACCCTTCTGGGGCATGCAGATATCTCGACCACGCAGGTCTATACCCACCTCGCGCTGGGCCGGCTGAAAGCCGTGCATCGTGCTCATCATCCTCGAGCGACCAGAAGGTTTGCAAAGTGAAGCCGCAACCCAGGCAGTTGGCGGAGGAGTTCCAGGCCATGCTGGCGCACGAGCGGGCTGCTTCCCCGCATACTTTGCGTGCTTACCACCGCGAGATCGACAATTTTGCCGCCTACCTGATGGAGCAGAGCGGGCCCGGCGTCGAAATGCATACCGTCGATCATCTTCAGATACGCGGCTACCTGGGCGAACTTTACGGCCGCGGGTTGGCCAAGGCGTCAGTCGCAAGGTCGCTGGCAGCGATCCGTTCGTGGTTTCAATGGATGGCCAGGGCGGGGCACGTCACCAGTAATCCCGCTGCATTGGTGGCGACCCCTAAGCTGCCCAAGCATCTACCGCGCGTTCCTTCGATCGAGCAGATGAACCACCTGGTGGATACGGCCTCGGCGGAGACGGTAGCCGCCTGGCCGGAGCGCGATCGAATGATCTTCGAACTGCTCTATGGGTGCGGCATCCGCAACGCCGAGCTGGTGGGGCTCAACGTGGCCGACGTCCATTGGGCGAGGGAAGTGATCCTGGTTCGGGGCAAAGGGCGGAAGCAGCGCTATGTTCCCTTGGGGGATGCTGCGGCAGACGCCATTCGCGCGTATCTTCCCTCGCGCGCGGCTAAGCTCGGGCCGAAGTCCACCGACGCCTTGCTTTTGAACCTGCAGATGAAGGGAACTGGACGTCTGACTACCAGGAGCGTGGGGCGGATCGTCAAACGAATCTCGCTGGCCAAAGGATTGCCTGCGGAGATTCACCCCCATACCCTGCGCCACGCCTTTGGCACCCATATGCTGGAGGAGGGTGCTGACCTGCGGGCCATTCAGGAGCTGCTGGGACACGAGCGGCTATCGACGACACAACGTTATACCCAGCTCACTGTAGGGCAAGTGACCCAGGTGTACGACCGGACACATCCGCGGGCAAAGTAGGTTTTCCCACGCAATCGAAGGAATGGTCAAGGGAAGGAGTACCACATCGTCCTTTATGTTGTAGTAATTGGTGAGGAGACCCCTGCATGGACTCTTGACCCGGCCGGCGTGCCCCATATAATTATCAGATTATTATATGATGGATAAAAGCTATGTTCAGCACTCACGAAATTCATTCTCTGACCGATTTTTTGCGAAACCATAAAGCGCACGTCACGCGCCTGAAGCACACGCGAGCCCCGGAAGTCCTCACGGTGAATGGCAAGGCGGAGGTTGTCGTTCAGGACGCCGCAAGCTACCAGTCATTGCTTGACCGGCTGCATCACATGGAGACGCTTGCGGCAATTCAGGAGGGAATGGCGAGCGCGGAACGTGGTGAGCTGAAACCCGCCACCCAGGTACTTTCTGAGATGCGGGCGAAGTATGGCCTATCGGGTTAGTCTTTCCGCTCCTGCGGAAGCGGATGCCTATGCAGCGTTTGAACGCATCCGCGAGGCGGCTCCCATGCACTCCGAGGCGTGGCTGACAGGTTTGTTTGAAGCCATCCTGAGCCTCGATGAAATTCCCGCCCGTTGTCCCGTCATTCCCGAAGCGGGCCAGCTTGGCTTTCCGGCACGTCATCTTTTGCACGGCAAGGGAAGGGGTGTTTACCGGATTATCTTCGATATCGGGGAGAAGGAGCAGCATGTACGCGTGCTGCGTATCTGGCACGCTTCCCGCGATGCCATTACCGCAACCGATGTGGAGGACTCTTAAGGTTAGTTGCGATCGCGCACTTCGGCAATCGCCCGCGCCACGTCGCCTCCTCCCTCACTTTTCCTTCATCCGACTTCTGGTTTGCGCGGCACGTCATCTACAACGACGCTATCGCCGTGGCCTCATCCCGGTGCAGGGCAGCGTATTTAGTAATCCCCACCATGGTGAAGACTTTTTGGAAGTGCGGCGTAAGCCCAAACGCGGCGATCGTTTGGTCTGCCTTGCTGGCTTCCATCAACATCTGGATGACGAGAGCAATTCCACTGGAATTGATGTATTCCACTTTCGAGAAATCGATCAGTACCGGGCGGCTCTTGACCACACCCTCGTAAGTTCCAAGCACGGTGTCCCGCGAACTGCTGGAGATATCCCCGATGAAGCGAAGAACGGTGACCGGCCGTCCATCCGCGGCGAGGATCTCATCCACTTTAGCTTTCGTCTCCGTCTGCACTTTACTCACTCTCCTTGGCAAGCCTGATTACCAGTCTTACGTAGCTTCCTTTTCCCGGGCTGCCTTTGACCCATTCGGCCTCGTCCACCAGGGACTGGATCAAGAACATGCCCATGCCGCGGGGATCCTCTTCACCATGCATTTTGCGGTCGATGTCCGGCTTGGATGGTGTCTTGGCGATGCCGGAGCCGGTATCCATGACCTTGACCTCTAGCGCTTCATCGCTGGCGGAAAGGATCACGCCCACGCAAAGGTTGTCGTTCAAGAGATTTCCGTGTTCGATGGCGTTGATGCACGCCTCGGCCAGAGCGGTCTTGAGGTCTTCAATGCGATCATCGGGAAAGCCCATGAGCTTGGCCACGCTGGCAGCCGTGCCCATCGCCACCTTTTCGAAGCCCAGCCGCGATGGCAGTCTGACTTCCACCGCCGTGCCCCTGGTTTCAACCATTTTGCTCTTCCCTCGATACGGCAACTGCCTTACGCCTACATCCGCACCAGTGCCAGCGCCGTCATGTCGTCCTGCTGCGGCTCGCCCCGGGAAAACTCAGCTAATTGTTGCCACAGGATCTTGAGGATAGCAGTACAGTCTTGCGACTTGCACTCTCTAAATGTTGCAAGCAAACGTTCTGGACCGTATTCGTCATCGCCGTGAAAGACCTCTGTGAGCCCGTCGGTATAGAAAAGCAGGCGTGCCCCAGGGGGAAAGGCGAGGGTTTCCGAGGCATATTCCATCATGGGGACCAGCCCGATCGGGGTGCCGCTGGCCTCAATCTCATGCACCGCCTTCTCCCCGGAAATCAGAAATCCTGGGTTATGGCCGGCGTTGACCACTTCTACGGTATGCGCCTGCGGGTCCAGCTTGAGAAAGATCGCGGTCACGTAGCGGCGTCGGGCCTCCGGCCCTTCGCCGTAGTGGTGCTGGTTCATGCGCGCAGCTAGTTCGGCCAGCGGTAGCCCGGCGAGCGCCATGGCGCGAAAGGCCGAGCGGAACGAAGTGGCGACGATAGCAGAGGCCAGGCCCTTGCCGGCGACATCTGCCACCACCATGATCTCGCCCCCACCGGGCAGACTCACAATGTCCACGTAGTCGCCGCCTACCTCATAGCAGGTGCTCGATCGTACGGCGACCGAATAACCGGAAATCTCCGACATCTGCTGCGGCAGCAGGCTGCGCTGAATAGCGCGGGCGGCATCCAGATCCTGTTGTACGCGCGCCCATTCGACAGCCCGATCATGGTAGTGCGCGTTCTCGACCGCAACCCCTGCCTGCAGCACCAGCCCTTCCAGAAAATCCTGCTCATAGAGCGACAGCGTCTTGCCCGGCCCAGGGTTCACCACCAGCTCGGTCAGCTGGGTTCCATCTTTGCTCAGCAGTGCGTAGCGAGCGCAGCCCTCCCAGGGGGCTGGGGGCATATCGCCCACCGTGAGAGCGGGCTCGGTTACGTGAGCTCCGGCCATTTCCAGCTCACGCACCACGATGCGTAGTACCGATTGCAGCACTTCTTCGGGCCGAACCGCGGCATGCACCTGCCGGGAAACCTCGAGCAACGCCTGCAAACGCGCCACCTGCTGTTGCAGGTCAATCACATCGGCATGGCTATTGGAGAAGGAAGAGGTGGACATTTGCAGGCATCAATCTAGCACAGCGTCGGGCCCTGGGATCATGTTTTAGTAGTAACCCACTCTTGCCCGGAAGCACAGCATAGGGAGATGTGTTTGGGGACGATATACTGGACAAGGCCAAGATTATGGAAACCAAACTTGCTCGTCCCGCCCAATCGAAGTTTTCTGAAGAGGTAGCGGAGTGGATTGAGGCTTTCGACGACCTGGTGGTCGGCGAGGGTCCGGTACAAGGCGCGGAGCTGATTGCAGCCTTACGGCAGCGGGCGCGCGAGGCCGGCATCTCCACCCCCAGCGCGTTGACTACCCCCTATCTGAATACCATTCCCAAGCACGACGAAGTGCCCTACCCGGGGGACCGCAAGCTCGAGGAGAGGCTTGAAGCCCTCATTCGCTGGAACGCCATGGCCATGGTGCATGGCCAGAATAAGAAGGATGCCGGCATCGGTGGACACCTCTCCACCTACTCCTCCCTGGCCACCCTGTTGGAAGTGGGCTACGAGCATTTCTTCCACGCCACCTACGGAAACCAGCCGGGCGACTTTGTCTACTTCCAAGGCCACGCTTCCCCGGGTGTCTATGCGCGCGCTTACCTCGAAGGACGGTTTGATGACGAGCGCCTGCTGCACTTCCGCCACGAACTACGAGGTAAGCCGGCTCTTTCTTCCTATCCCCATCCGTGGCTTATGCCGGATTTCTGGCGCTTTCCCACGGTTTCCATGGGCATCGGCCCGCTCAACGCGATCTACCAGGCGCGCTTCATGCGCTACCTGGAGAACCGCAGCCTGATTCAAAAAACTGAGCGCAAGATCTGGGCGTTCGTGGGGGATGGCGAAACCGACGAGGTGGATACCCTGGGCGCGCTCTCCATCGCCTCCCGGGAAAAACTCGACAACCTGATCTTTGTGGTCAACTGCAACCTGCAGCGCCTGGACGGGCCGGTGCGCGGCAACAAGCGCATCATCGATGAGCTGGAAGGCATTTTCCGCGGCGCAGGCTGGCATGTCATCAAGGTCGTCTGGGGCAGCGATTGGGATGAACTATTCGAGCGAGACTCTTCAGGACTGCTGCTCAAGAGGATGGAAGAGTGTGTCGATGGCGACTACCAGGCATTCAAGGCGAAAGGCGGGGCCTACCTGCGCAAGGAGTTTTTCGGGAAATATCCCGAACTGCTCGAACTGGTGAGCGACAAGACAGACGAGCAGCTCGAGAATCTGCACCGTGGCGGCCATGACCGGGTGAAGATCTACAACGCTTACCGCAAAGCGATCAATCACCATGGCTCGCCCACCGTCATCCTGGCCAAAACCGTCAAGGGCTACGGCCTGGGCGCAAACCAGGCGCGCAACGCCTCGCACCAGGAGAAGAAACTCACTGACAGCGGGTTAGCCCAGTTTGTGAAGCGCTTCAAGATCCCCGTGCCGGAGCAGCAGGCAAAGCTGGGCAAACCGTATCGCCCGGAGCCGAATAGTCCCGAGATCCTTTACATGCAGGAGCGGCGCCGCGCTCTAGGCGGTTACTTGCCCTGCCGCGACGTACCCAAGCTGGACTTCAAGGCTCCGCGGCTGAAGGATTTCGCGGAGTGGACTGGCGGCTCCAAGGGGCGGGAAGTTTCCACCACCATGGGATTTGTCAGCATCCTGCGCCACCTGCTGAAAGATCCGGTCATCGGCAAGTTGATCGTGCCCATCGTGCCCGACGAAGCTCGAACCTTCGGTCTGGAGTCCGCGATTCGCCAGGTGGCCATCTACGCCTGTGAAGGGCAGAAGTACACCCCGCATGATAACGACATGCTGCTCTACTACCGCGAAGAGCAGGATGGCCAGATTTTGGAGGAGGGCATTACCGAAGCGGGCTCCATGGCTTCCTTTACCGCGGCCGGCACCGCCTACTCCAACTACCGCGTACCTACGGTTCCGTTCTACATGTACTACTCGATGTTTGGCTTTCAGCGTATCGGGGACATGATCTGGGCCTTCGCGGATTCGCGCGGCAAGGGTTTCCTGATGGGCGGCACCGCCGGCCGTACGACCATGCTGGGAGAAGGGCTGCAGCACCAGGATGGCCATAGTCATGTGTTGGCCAGCACGGTTCCCACCTGTCTCAGCTACGACCCGGCCTACGTCTACGAGCTCGCCGTGATCGTGCAGGACGGCATCCGTCGCATGTACCAGGAAGGTGAGAACGTCTTCTACTACATCACCATGTACAACGAGGACTACGCTATGCCGGCGATGCCCGAAGGGGCTCGCGAGGGCATCGTCCGCGGCATATACCGCTTCCGAGCCGCTGCCGCAGGCAAGGCCACGGCACAGCTCTTTGGCAGCGGGCCCATTCTGAACGAGGTCGTCCGGGCACAAGGCATTCTGGCCGAGAAATATGGCGTTCAGGCCGACGTTTGGAGCGTGACCAGCTACAACGAGCTAAGGCGTGAAGCGTTGGGCGTGGAACGCTGGAATCGACTGCATCCAACGCAGCCGGAAAAGGTTCCCTACATTCTTCAAGTCCTGCAGGGAGCCGAGGGCCCCATGATCGCGGCCACCGATTACATGAAGGTCGTGCCCGATCAGCTTTCACCCTGGCTCTCGACCCGTCTGGTGTCGCTGGGCACCGACGGCTTTGGCCGCAGCGACAATCGCGAATTTCTGCGCCGCCACTTCGAGGTGAACGCGGAGTCGGTCGTAGCGGCAACGCTCTCCCGCTTGGCGCGCGAGGGAAAATTCGACCAGGCGCGGGCCCAGGAGGCCTTTGCGGAATTGGGAGTGGAGACGGAAACCGCCGATCCAGCCCACCTGTAATTACGCTAACGGCAGCTCTGTCTTGGCCTTTCTACTCCAGGCCGGTCTCCAGCCGCTGCCGCTGAAGGGGGACTTCACTCTGTGTCCCCACCAAAGCCACATGCACAACGCCATGACGGCGAGCAGCACTAAAACCAGAAGGCTGCCCTCTGGGCCCGTTGTCCCGCCGCTCCACAAGCGGGCACCCGTAGGATGCTCGCCGAACAGGTGGCCTTGCGTCACGAGGCCGCTGTCTGAAGTCCCGTAGAAATAAGATTCCGCCCAGTCCCAGCTGGCATGGCAGCCCACCGCCCACCACAGCGATCCCGTATACCAAAGGCTGAGGCAGAACACCAGGCCGACGGCTGCCGCCCCAAATAGTCCCACCGGCGTCTCGCCCGGGTTGCTGCCGTGGGAAAACCCAAATAGGCATGAAAGCAGCAACGCGCCCCACCAGAACCCGATGCCCCGGGTCAACGTGAATTGCAGATAGCCCCGCAGGGTGGATTCCTCGAAGATGCCGACGATCAGAAACAACAGTCCCCAGCCCAACCCGTACTTCCAGATGGCAGGGCCATGCAGCTGTACGCCGTCAAAGGCCAGCAACCCCGACTTCCACAAAACCAGCACCAATGCGGAAAGCGCAACAAATCCCCAAACCAGGCCGGAAAAGAAGCGCACCGCCCTCGCTCGGCCTTGATATCCGTAAGCCAGGAGAGATCGGCGCTCGATCAGAGCCATGATCGCCGTCGCCAACAACAGGGGTACCATCTGCGCACACTCGGAAATGTACGCGATCCTCAGGGCAAATACTTCCGAATGGTGTGGCGGGCGAGGCAATAAATGCCTCAAAACCTGGGCGGTGAGAAAACCAAATCCGACAAAAAGCAGGACAAACAGCAGCACGCCCCATCCTGCCCGGAGACCCTCGGCGCCTATGAATACCCAGTGCACACCGCGCTTCGGCGGTGGCGAAGTTACGAGCGGAGAAGCCTCTTCCTGCGCTATTTCCTCGTCCAAGGTGCCTCCAAAAAGTACTTCATCATCTTACCTTTCAAGCTTCGCAGGGCCGCTTCAGTAGGAGCCGGAGTTGCCGGACCCCGGGTGCTGGCTCATCCATTGCTCCGCATGTTGCATCTCGGGCAATCCCGGGTCCGCCGTCTTCCACGCGCTGAGGAACTGCCTGTAAGCCGCCGAGGTTGCGCCGGCATCTGGCGTCTTCTCCTTCGCCTGGGCAATTCCATAGAGCGCGAAACCAGAATTGGGACGATCCACCAGTGCCTTGTGGTATGCGGCTTCAGCCTCCGGCCATTTACCGGCTGTCATCATGGCCGCCGCTTCACTTTCCGCCACCGGACGAATATAGAACGGAGGCTCGTGGTAGCCGAGCTCCTTTTCTTCCCGGAGCGCGGTGGCGAAGAGCTTTTCGGCTTCGGGAACCTTGTTCTGCGTAGCCAGCATGGAGGCCCGCAGCTCGAGCGACATGATGGAGAGCATTTTGAGTAGAGGCTGGGGCAGGGGATCAGGCGACATGCTTTGGTTTCCCGTGGGCGCAGCAGCCTTTTTCTCCTTCGCTTCCTGATCTTTTATCTGCTCCGACATGCGCCATAAACTTGAGTCGAGCAACACGGAGTGGCGCTCAGCTACATCTGGTTCGTGCGCTTCCACTGACTGCATTCCCAGGGCAAACTGGGAAAGACCGTCGGCCAGGAATTCCATATGTGGCATGTCCTCGGAAACATTCGCGGCGCTTCACCAGTTCCACCACGCGCGGCCAGTCTGCCGTGCGCAAAGCGACCGGCAGCGCGGGATTGAGACGGGCAATGGCATCGCGAGGCGACCAGGGGTAGAGCGTGTCTTCCAGATGGCCGCGCGCTTTGCCCAATTTGCCGGAAACCTCGGTCGCCTCCTGCAACCGCCCCTCCTCCACCAAATTGGCGATGGAATACATCAGGTTGTGGACGTAGTTCCAGTCATTATCCGCCGCGATGTGCTGCTGGCGCATGTAGCCTTCATCGGTCTGCGCGGAAGCGTCAAATGCAATCTGGGCGCGGGCATAATCCCCGGTACGGTAAAAGATGTGGCCCGGCATGTGGACCATGTGCCCCGATGCAGGTGCGAGCGAGCCCAGAATCTCTGCGCTGTGTAAAGCCTGTTCCGGATGCGGACTGGCTTCGACCGCATGGATCCAGAGATGGTTCGCGGCGGAGTTCTCCGGTTCCTCCTTCAGTACCCCCTGCAGGAGCGCAAGCTCCTCTTTCTTGCCCTTGCGCGCTTCTCCGTTGTCGTCATAGCCATCGTCGACCGCTTCGGAGAGAGCGATGCGGGCGTTGGTATCGCTCGGGTTCTCTTTCACCAGGGTGCGAAGAATTTCGATCTCGTGGTCGAATTTTGCTTTGTCCTCGGATCCGGCTTCGCGAATAGCTGCCTCGTGTGCCTCCGCGGCTTGAATATAAAGCTTCTCCCGCGCCGTCACGTGCCCTTCAAGCGCCACCGCCTTTGCCAGCGACGCCTGCGCGTAAGTCTTTGTTAGGCTGTGGTTGAAGCTCTCCGACTGGTAAAGCCCCCAATAGCACATGGCGCAATTGGCATCGGCCCGGATGGATTCTTCGAAGGCGCGATCGGCCTCGTAATCCCAAAAATCGTAGAGCAGATTGTAGCCCTGTTCAAACCACATCTGGGCCTGAGCATTGGCAGAAATTGGAAAGCGCACATTGCCAACGCCCTCAATGCGTTGCGGCGCGGGCAGTTGCTCCGGAGGTACCGGGTCGCCGGTATCGGGCATGGCCATCTTCATCTGGCCGGGAGACGCTCCGGCTTGCAGCAAAATCAATGAGATCAAAACAAGTCGTTTAACCATGGGGTATCTTTCTTTCCGTCTTTCGTGTCAGGCCCGGCCGGTTCCGCACGCCTTCCTGCGCCTTTCTTCATAGGAAAGTCGCATACGCGGCGTTAGTAGCGCCGCGTAGTAGGAAATACGGAATCTGGCCCTCGCCAGCAGGCTATTCTGCACCAAATACCCGGGGTGAACTAAACTAGAGTAGTAAAGATGGCCCTGGGGGCAGTTAAGGAATTATCCATTGATCACAAGCACTTTAACTAAGATTTTCGGAACCAGTAACGAACGCGTGATCAAGCGAATGATGCCCATGGTCGAACAGACCGGGACTTTCGAGCCTGCCATGCAGGCTTTGTCGGACGACGAGCTGCGCGCTAAGACGCTCGAGTTTCGCGCCCGGATTGCCGCGCGGCTGGAGGGCATCGACGACGCCGAAGAACGCGTAGCGGAAGAAAAAGTGGTGTTGAACGAGATTCTGCCCGAAGCATTCGCGGTGGTGCGCGAAGCCGGCCGGCGGGTAGTGCAGATGCGCCACTTTGATGTCCAATTAATCGGCGGCAGCGTGCTGCACCAGGGCAAGATCGCCGAAATGAAGACCGGCGAAGGAAAGACCCTGGTGGCGACCCTGCCCTGCTACTTGAATGCGCTGGCCGGCCATGGCGTGCACGTGGTGACGGTCAACGATTACCTGGCCAAACGCGACGCCGAGTGGATGGGCAAGATTTACGAGTTCCTGGGGCTGACCGTCGGGGTGATTGTGCACGATCTCGATGATGCCCAACGCCGCGCCGCGTATGGCTCCGACATCACCTACGGCACCAACAACGAGTTCGGTTTTGATTACCTGCGCGACAATATGAAGTTTGACTATGCTGATTGCGTGCAGCGCGGACACTACTTCGCGATCGTCGATGAGGTCGACTCGATTCTGATCGATGAAGCCCGCACCCCATTGATCATCAGCGGCCCCACCGATCAGACCACGGACAAGTATGCCCGCGTGAACCGCATCCTGCCATCGCTCGAACAGGGGGAAGAGATCGAGCGCGGCGAAGAGAAGATCCTGACCGGCGATTACGTGGTCGATGAAAAACACAAGACCATCAGCGTGAGTGATGACGGGTGGGAAAAGATCGAGCAGTTGCTGGGCATCGGCAACATCGCCGACCCTGAGAACTGGGATTTAAAGCATCACGTCGAAGTCGCGATCAAGGCCCACTCGCTTTACCGGCGCGATGTGGCTTACGTGGTGAAGGATGGCGAAGTCATCATTGTGGACGAGTTTACCGGGCGATTGATGCCTGGCCGCCGCTGGAGCGATGGACTCCACCAGGCGATCGAGGCCAAGGAGCAGGTGAACATCCGCCGCGAAGACCAGACCCTGGCCACCATCACCTTCCAGAACTACTTTCGCCTGTACAAGAAGCTCTCCGGCATGACCGGCACGGCGGAAACAGAGGCCACGGAATTCGAGAATATCTACAAGCTCGATATCGTGGTTATTCCCACCAACAAGCCGATGCGCCGCCTGGAAAATCCCGACGTGGTCTTTCGCACCGCCAAGGAAAAGTATCTTGCCGTGGCCGATGAAATTGCGCGGCTCCACGAGGAGAAGCAGCCGGTGCTGGTGGGCACCACTTCGATCGAGAAGTCGGAGCTGCTTTCATCGATACTGCAGCGCAAGGGCGTGAAGCATGTGGTGCTCAACGCCAAGTTTCACGAGCGCGAGGCGGAGATCGTGGCCCAGGCCGGGCGGCTCGGCATGGTGACCATTGCCACCAACATGGCCGGGCGCGGTACCGATATCGTGCTCGGGGGCAACGCGGAGTTCGCCGCCAAGCAGGAACTGCTGAAGCGCGGTGCGGCCCAGGCGGTAAACGCGGCTGAGGGAGCCATCAATCCCATGGCCGGTCCGGGCATGATGCGCTTCTACTACCAGGGGCAGGAATTCGAGACCCGGCAGGAGACCTGGGATAAGGCCTATGCGCAGTATGCCGCTGCCGCCGAGAGCGAGCACGAAGAGGTGATTGCAGCCGGTGGACTGCACATCGTAGGCACGGAAAGGCACGAGTCGCGGCGCATCGACAACCAGCTGCGCGGGCGCGCCGGACGCCAGGGCGATCCCGGCGCTTCGCGGTTTTATCTCTCCCTCGAAGACGACTTGATGCGCATCTTCGCCAAGGAGTGGGTATCGAACCTGCTGCAGAAGCTGGGTATGGAAGAAGGTGTGCCCATTGAGTCGCGCATGATCAGCAGCCGCATCGAGGCCGCGCAAAAGGCAGTGGAAGGGCAGAACTTCGAAGCCCGCAAACACCTGCTTGAATACGACGACGTGATGAACAAGCAGCGTACGGCGGTGTATGGAACGCGCCAGCAGTTGCTCGAAGGCCTCGATCAAAAGGAGCTGATCCTCGAGGACTATGTCGCCAATCTGCTGAGCGCGGCGATGGAGGAGCACGCGCCGGAAGCGATGCATCCCGACCAGTGGGACATCAACGGGCTTAAGGGCCAGCTGGCTTCTCAGTTCGGCATCGATCTGGAGAAGGAAGGCATCGATCTCGACGCCCTGAATCGCCACGAGCTGGGCGAGACGCTGTTCGAGCGTTTGAAAGAGAAGTACGAGATGAAGGAAGCCATCCTGGGCAGTACCACTATGCGTTATCACGAGCGCATGGTTATGCTCAGCGTGCTTGACGGATTGTGGAAAGACCATCTGTTGAGCATGGACCATCTCAAGGAAGGCATTGGTCTTCGTGGATACGGGCAGCAGGATCCGCTGGTGGCTTACAAGAAAGAGTCCTTCGACATGTTTGAAGCCATGATGGGACGTTTTCAGGAGGACACGGTCCGTTTTCTCTTCCTGATGCAGATTGTGGGACCCGATGGCCAACCGATTACCCAGTTGCCGCGCAGGCAGGCGCCCGAGATCTCCAGTGAATTCGTTCCCCCGGTTCTTTCTCCGGTCGGGCCTCCGGTCACGTTGGAGGGCAACGGTGCTCGCGCCATTCCCGCCCAGCCGCCGCGGCAGCCCTCTGTGCCTGTGCCGATGCCGGTACGGGCGCCCTCGACCACGATCGATGCCCTGGAGCAGGAGTTTCAACGGAAGAAGAAGCGCGAGCTCGAACAAGCCCGGATGGCCGGCGCCAATGGAAGTTCCGATGCTCCCGCGCAGCAGCGCCGAACTGGAGAGAAGGTAGGGCGAAACGATCTTTGTCCCTGCGGCTCAGGCAAGAAATACAAGAAGTGCCACGGCGCCGACGCCTAGCGCTGGTGCCAATCTGTGGCGGGCCGGACCGCCTCGCCGCAGCGAGCATCAGTTCGGGGACCGTGTTTTTAAACCCGCTTAAACGCTCGGGCAATAAAATTCGGGGCTTTAGAGTCTGCGTGAGAACTCGAAATAAACAGCAAATCGAAACCAGGCCCGTAGGGCCGTGAGCCAAACGTCAGCCCAGCCCGGATCCGGATTTCCTGTGGAGCTTGCTGGCGTTGGCGCACTTCATGCGGCTTTCCTTAACGAAAGCCGCACACGCGGTCGTGTCCAGCGCAGCGTGCAGGAAATCCGGAGAAGGGCTGGGAGGCGGATCCAAGGTCCGGGAGCGCCGGAGGTGCGGCACTACCTTCATCCGGGGGGTGCCGCGCCTCTGGCGCTCAAACGATATTGGGGATCGATGTCCCAGCCCTTCCGGGCTGGGCTGACGTTTGGCTCCCGGCCCTACGGGCCTGATTCTGATTTGCGGTTTGCTTTCGAGTTCTCACCCAGACCCTTTAGATGGGATGAGACGGCTGGCCCTGGTGGCTGGCTGCTTATCAAGCGGTTCGAGACTTTTTCCGCAGTCCCTTTAGCCCTGGTGTACCCGCGGTTTGAACATCTACGAGCGAAAGCTCTCCGGGATCTCGTCGAACGTAAAGTTCTGCGCCTGGGATCCCATCTCATCCCGCCAGCACTCGAAAATGCGACCATAACTGAGCGTAATGAACTCACTCTCGCGGATGCCGAGCTGTTGCGCCGTTGCATCGATCCAGTCGCCCGGTCCTTCCAGTTCGGCATAGACCCCTAAGGGCGTTTCGTCGAGAACACAGTGGCCCTGCTGATCGGCCCATTCCGTGCGCCATTTTTCATAGACGAATACGGGACTGAAGCCAAGCGCCTCGAAGACCTTCCCCAGCACCGGGCCATCCTCGACGACCGTCTCGGTTTCTACGCGATTCTTGTGTGGACCCTCTTCCGTTTGCCCGCTGGGGACGCTCTTGTGCGTGACGACCCATTTGCTGCCATATTGGCGAATGCGCAGAATCTGCCGCGAGTTGCGCAAACGGCGGTCGGGGGTGTCGTAAAGTGTATTCCGCTCCAGCGTGCGGGCGGTGACCCGCGCAAAACCAAGTGCCGGCAGCTTGCGCTCGAAGGCATCGCGGTCCGGCACCCGTATCTTTACTTCCGTTTCCATCGCCTGCATAGGCCGGAGTCTAAAGCACTTTCAGTTCCGGTGTATAGGACGCCGTGGGAAAATGACAATTGGTGATCGTGAAAAAAACACTGCGCCTGGCTGTGGATGCCAATGCCATCGACTCGGCAGCATCCATGGCGTCGTTGTTGCAGGGCGCCGAGCTGCTGCGCAGCGGAGGCACGGTGGCATTCCCCACCGAGACTGTTTATGGATTGGGCGCGAATGCACTCGACGAGGCTGCCGTTCAAGCCATCTTCGAGGCTAAGCAGAGGCCGGCGTGGGATCCGTTAATCGTCCACGTAACCAGCGAAGAGCAGCTAAGCATGGTAGCCGGCGAGATACCGCGCCACGGCCGCTTGCTCATGCAAGCCTACTGGCCTGGCCCGTTGACCTTGTTGTTGCCGAAAGGCCCTCGCGTCCCCGCCATCGTGACCGCGGGGCGGCCCCGGGTAGGAGTGAGGATGCCCCGTCACCCGGTTGCCCGCAGATTGATCGAGCTCGCACAATTGCCCCTGGCGGCGCCCAGTGCGAATTCCTTCGGCCGAACCAGCCCCACGCGCGCGGAATTTGTCTTTGAGGACCTGGATGGGCGCATCGACGCGGTGATCGACTCGGGGGAGACAGCCCTGGGGCTTGAATCGACCGTGGTCGATGTCTGTGAAGACCCTCCCGTTCTCTACCGTCCTGGCATGGTGACCTTCGCGCAGGTGCAGGCCCTGTGCCCATCGCTGATTGCCTATAGTGATGGGCAGCGCGCGGGAGCACTGCCCTCACCAGGCCTGGGCCTCAAGCACTACTCACCTCGCGCACGGCTCATTCTGATGGAGTGGGCAACGGCCGAACTTCTGAGCCGCGCTGAACAGCTCCAAGCCGCGGGGGAAATCGTCGGCATCATGTTGCCCAGCGATGTCAACATTGGGCGCCCGTACTTGATTTATCGCTGGGGAGATCCAACAAATCAGGAGGAGCTTGCCCGGCGGCTCTTTGCCGGACTACGGGAATTGGATGCAGGCGGGGCCACCGTGATTGTTTGCCCACTGCCGGAGGATGAGGGGCTTGGCGTTGCCATGCGCGACCGCCTGCTCAAAGCTGCCCGTTGATGGCTACATCCGGTTATGATCCTCGGCCTTGTACAGATACTTGATGCCGGCTTTATAGATAAGCGTACGCACCTTGCCCCGCCGCACCTTGATCGCATTGCGGTCGTACCATTCGATCATGCCCTCGATCTGTTCGCCGTCTTCGAGCACAAACGTCATCAACGTCTGGCTGTGGATCTGCTTTTGAAAGTAGAACGCCTCCGCATGAGAGCTCTCCGCGGCAGGGTCCCATCGAGGGCGGGCCGGGTGTATGGGAGCGATTGCGGAAAGCAGGGCGGGGTAGCGGCTTGCCGACGCACGCGCCGGGAGGTGTGGACGAATGAGCTTGCGCGGTCCCGCGGGGCTGACAGAAGCCAACGTGGATGGAGCTTGCCCATCGGCTTTGGTCTTCGCCTTGGCGGGGCGTGCTTCGTAAACGGGGCGAACCGGAACAGCAGAAGAATCAGCCATGGTCTCAATGTGAATCTAGTGGTTAGGATGCAGGATGTTCCCAATGGGGTTTAAATGTCAAAAATCGGCAGTAAATGGCGCATGACAAACATTATGGCGCGGATAGGCCGACGGCGAAGGCATCGAGCGACAGAGACCGCAGCAGGTTTCTCCGCATGCCCTGTTCCACTTGATCCAGGCCGCGCACAGCCCCCTCAATCCAGGCCACAGTGATGCTTTGCGATACGCGTGTCAGTTCGGCCATCAGGTCGATGTTGCGAATCAGATGGCCCGCTCCCGAATGCAGCAGCAAGAGGTCTTCCAACAGGCTGGCGAATGAGTGCAGCAGGACGCTGGTCTTTTGCTGGCCCTCCGCGCCCGCTCGGTAGGTCTCGGTTACCCGAAAGAGAGCTGCATAGTCGCTCGCGTGTGCGCCATCACTGGTGGCGTTGTACAGCATCACTAACGCGTCCTGGCGGCTCGCCAGATAGCTTTCCAGATCGAAGCCGAGTGCCTGACCGACTGCGCCTTCAGCCAGGCGCGCGACCAATGCGCGTTGCTTCGGTTTCCAATCCTTGCGACGCTCGGCGAGCATGGCTTCGATCTGTTCCGGCGCCAATGCGCCCAAGCGAAAGATGCTGGAGCGGGAACGAATGGTGGGCAGAAGTTCGCCGGGATTTTCTGCCAGCAAAAAAATGTGAGCGTAGGCTGGCGGCTCCTCGAGAATTTTGAGCAGGGAATTGGCAGCCTCCTTCATGAAGGCCGTGCTGGTGAAGATATATACCGCGCGCGGCGCGTCGGCGGGGAGGCGATAGATGCGCTGCAGCACACTGCGTACCTGGCCCAGCTTAATCAGCAACTGGGGCGGGTCGGGAGGAACGACAACCACGTCGGGATGGCTTTGGACGAGGATGCGGGTTTCTTTCTTATCGACCTCACGCAATTCCTCCCGGGCGGCGATGGCTTCGCTGACGCGGTCGGCGAGTGGCAGAGAGAGCGCGATGCGGGTGCAGTTGCTGCAAACTCCGCAAAAATCGGGCAGGCCGTCGCTGACCGGGTGCTGCAGGCAGGCCATGGTCTGGGCCAGCATGATAGCCAGCGTATATTTGCCGGCGCCGCGCGGGCCGGCAAGGATGAGCGCGGGAGGCATGCGTTCCGCCGCGATTGCCTCACGCAGATGCCGGACCGTCGCCGCATTCCCCGCAAATTGATCAAAGCCCACCTCATCAGACTAGCAAAAACGAAACCGGCACGTAGCCTGTGGCCCTTAATAACTCACGTGTCAGGTCGGCGGACCCTCAGGAAGGCTCTCAAGGGATCATCAACTGGTTTATTAAGAGCTAAAAGGTTTTGACCTACTAAATACTTAGGAGGTGGAGGCGCCAGGGCTAAAAGGGGGGTGCGTGCGTGAGAACTCCGAAGTTCCCGCGACGGCAATTTGTGGGGCCGCTTTCCAGGCTCAGATCGAATATATGGGCGGAATCCACGAATGGAAGGGCACGGCTTCAGCCGCTGACGTACGGCTTTTGGCCGTCGGTCTTAGAAGCCAGTGCGGATAAGGCTACAATTCCGTGATGGCTATGACTGACTAAGTCGAGCGCACGCCAGAGGAGTTTCAATGTACGGAAGCAGTAAAGAATACTTCGCAAACAAGATCGCCGAGATTGAAAAAGCCGGCCTCTCCAAACAGGAGCGGGTCATCGATAGTCCGCAACAGGCGAAGCTCACCGTAGCCGCCGGCAGCGAAGTCCTGAACTTGTGCGCCAACAATTATCTTGGCTTGGCAAACCATCCGGCAGTGGTTGAAGCGGCCCAGAGTGCTCTCGCCAGATGGGGTTATGGGTTGGCCAGCGTGCGGTTTATTTGCGGTACCCAGTCGATTCACAAGGAACTGGAGCTGCGTCTCAGCGAATTTCTGGCGACCGAGGACACCATCCTCTACGGGTCGTGTTTTGACGCTAACGGCGGCCTGTTTGAAACACTTCTCGACGCAGAAGATGCCGTGATTTCCGATGAACTCAATCACGCCAGCATTATTGACGGAATCCGGCTTTGCAAAGCGACCAAGTTTCGCTACCGCAACGGAGACATGAACGATCTCGAATCAAAACTGCGCCAGGCGCAGACATCCAGGAAGAGGCTGATTGCGACCGACGGTATTTTTTCGATGGATGGTTATGTGGCCAAGCTCGACACGATCTGCGATCTTGCGGAAAAGTACGACGCGCTGGTGATGGTGGATGACTCCCACGCCGTGGGCTTCGTCGGAGAAAAGGGCCGGGGAACGCCGGAGCTATGCAGAGTCGAAGGACGGGTCGACATGATCACCGGGACGTTGGGCAAAGCTTTGGGAGGCGCCAGCGGTGGCTACACGAGTGGCCGCAAAGAAATTATCGATTTGCTGCGGCAGAGATCACGGCCCTACCTGTTTTCCAACTCCGTTGCCCCGCCCGTTGTTGCTGCATCGCTGAAAGTGCTTGATTTGATTACGGAAGCCGCCGGGCTGCGAAACCAACTTCGTGAAAACACCCACTTCTTCCGCGAGCAGATGACGCAAAAAGGCTTCGATATTCTTCCCGGCGACCACCCGATTGTCCCCGTGATGCTCGGCGACGCCCGTGTTGCTGTCAGAATGGCGGAGAGCATGCTTACCAAGGGCGTGTATGTGGTTGCCTTTTCGTATCCGGTAGTTCCTCAGGGCCGGGCCCGTATCAGAACCCAGGTTTCCGCTGCGCATAGTCGCGCAAACCTCGAATTTGCGATCGCTAAATTCGAGGAGGCTAAGGCGGAACTCAGTTGCTGAAGTCAAAAATCCGCTTCTAACCAGTTTTGCCTGGCAGCCGTCATCAACCGAGGCTGGTCCAGTCCAAGATGACCTTTCCTGTTTGGCCCGAAATCATCACCTCGAAGCCTTGCTCAAAATCGTTGTAGGCAAAGCGATGGGTAATGACAGGTGCGATATCGACCCCCGATTCAAGCAGTACCGACATCTTGTACCAGGTCTCATACATCTCGCGGCCGTAGATGCCCTTAATAGTGAGCATATTGAAGATGACTTTCCGCCAGTCCATGAGCATTTCCTTCGCCGGGATGCCGAGCATCGCAATCTTTCCGCCGTGGCTCATATTGGCAATCATGTCTCGCAACGCGGCAGGGTTACCCGACATTTCGACGCCAACATCGAAGCCTTCCACCATCCCTAATTGCTTCTGTATCTCTGACAGAGGCTGCGTCGCAGCCACGGCCAAGGTTGCACCCATCTTTTTGGCCAGCTCCAGGCGGAAGGGATTCACGTCTGTCACAACGACGTGCCGGGCACCGGCATGTCGCAGCACCGGAATTGCCATGATGCCAATAGGACCGGCTCCGGTAATGAGCACGTCCTCGCCGAGAACCGGGAAGGACAGCGCCGTATGCACAGCATTGCCAAAAGGATCGAAGATGGCCGCGACTTCCCGATCGATGCCCGGGTGATGCCGCCAGATATTGGTCATCGGCAAAGATATAAATTCAGCGAATGCCCCTGGGCGATTTACTCCCACACCTGAGGTATTCGCACACAGATGTCTTCTTCCCGCCAGGCAGTTGCGGCAGCGGCCACAGACGACGTGCCCTTCTCCACTCACGATGTCGCCTCGATAGAAGTCGTTGACGTTCGATCCGGTTTCGACGATTTCCCCAACAAACTCGTGCCCTATGGCCATTGGCACGGGGACCGTTCTCTGCGCCCAATCGTCCCACTGGTAAATATGAACGTCGGTACCGCAGATGCCTGTGTAGTGCACGCGAATCAGCACGTCGTTGATGCCAACCGCTGGTTCGGCGATCTCTTGCAGCCAGAGACCTTGTTCCGCCTTACTCTTTACTAAGGCCTTCATTTCCCCTGTCCCTTGTTTCGTCGACTTCGTCGATGGCGACGATGGTCGTCTCATTGGCGCAACATCCCCGCCGCCAACAAACGCCCTTGTACCACCTGTACGACGCGCTGGTGCACTTCATCAATGGAGCCATCGCTGTCAATTGCAACCACACGCAAAGGTTCCCGGGCGGCAATCTCCCGGTATTTGTCGAACACACGCCGGTAGAATGCGGAGCTTTCTTTCTCAAAGCGGTTTTCGTCGCTTCCTGTGGTCGCGACTGCGCGCTGATTGCGCTGTCGCGCGCGCGCCAGGGAGCGATCAAAATCCGGCAACAGCAGCACGGTCAGGTCGGGCTGGAGGCCGCTGCACAAGCTGGCGTGAAGGTCGCGCACAATCTGGCTGCCCAGTTGCCTGCCGCCGCCCTGGTAGGCATCGCTCGAATCGGTGAATCGGTCGCACAGCACGATGCGCCCAGCTTCCAGTGCAGGTTCGATGACTTCAGCGACCGATTGTGCACGATCGGAGAACATCAGGCCCAACTCGGCGAAGGAGGAGAGGCTGTCGGTACGCGAGTCAAGCAGTAGTGCGCGAATGCGATCGCCTACGCGCGTGCCCCCAGGTTGACGGGTCGCCGTCACCGCCAACCCATTGCTCTGCAGCCATTCCTTCAGGCGGCGAAGCTGGGTGCTTTTGCCCGACCCGTCCAGGCCTTCGAAAGTAATGAAGAAGCCGCGTGGCATGCCCGGAGTTTACACGCGGACCAGGTCCGCGATCTCCAGTTCCAGCCCGCCGTATTCCGGATGAACGTTTTCCCGCAGCCTGTAGGCAACGTGGACCACGGAGCCTTGCTGGAGGCTGAGCGCCTGCACGCGTGCCGCCCAATCCCACCCCAAGGCGGACCAACTGGCGCCCCGCGCACCCTGGGCGAGCTGCAGGCAGATGTGGCGTTCCTTGATGGGTCGCACCGGGGCTGTCAGGCGGACGTTGTACGCGACGAAGACCGGCTCTTCGTTGCCCGTGCCCAGCGGCTCCAGGCGGCGCAGCCAGGTGAACAGAGCCTGGGTAATCTGATCCAGGGGCAACACCGCATGGCAGCGCAGACTGGGCGCCGTCTCCTCCACGTGCAACGCGGCCCAGGCTTCGAGGTGGCTCTTCAGCTCCGGCACTCGCTCCGCAGGGAGTCTAAAACCGACGGCGTGGGAGTGGCCACCGAACCGGGTGAAGAGCTGCTTGCAGCTTTCGATGGCCTGCAGCAGATGAAAGCCCGGGACTGAGCGTCCGGATCCATAGGCCTCGTCCCCTTCGAGCGCGATCACCATCGCCGGGCGCCGCATCCGGTCGACCACTCGCGAAGCCAGGATGCCGATGATGCCGCGATGCCACCCTGGGCCTTCGACCACGATGCAGCGGCTCGACTGGAAGCCTGGTTCCTCCCGGATCCGCCGGTCGATTTGCTCGAGCATGTCGGCTTCGGCCTGCTGACGCTCGCTGTTCAGGCGGTCGAGCTTGCCGGCTAACTCAACCGCCCTCGCCCCGTCGCGCGTGGTGAAGAGTTCGATCACGTCGGAGGCAACATCCATGCGCCCGGCGGCGTTGATGCGGGGCGCAATGCGGAATGCCAGGTCGGTTGCGGTCAGGGTCCGCTGTCTCGGGTCGAGTTTGGCTACCTGCATCAGCGAGCGCAGGCCGGGACTGGCCGGACGTTTTAGCTGCTCCAGCCCAACGCTGGCGATCACGCGATTCTCTCCCAGCAGCGGAACAGCGTCGGCCACCGTGGCGATGGCGAGCATCTTCAGGAAGGAGGGGAGGATCTTCTTCTGCGTTTTCTCCAGATCCCACGCTTCGAGCAAGGCCTGGGAGAGCTTAAAGGCCACTCCAGCGCCACAAAGGTGTTTGCATGCGTAGCCGCAGCCCGGCTGGTTGGGGTTGAGGATGGCGAGGGCGGTGGGCAGGCCCTGCGGCAGATGATGATCGGTAACGATGAGATCGAGTCCGAGGCGGGCGGCAGCGTCGGCGGCGATGAAATCACGGATACCGGTGTCGACGCTGATCACCAGGCTTACGCCTTGCGCCGCGGCGGCGGCCAGCACCTCCGCCTGCATGCCGTAGCCTTCGCGAAGCCGGTGGGGCACGTGGAAATCGACCTTGCCGCCAAGCATCTCGATAGCCGTCTTGAGCAGCACGATGGCCGTGGTGCCATCCACGTCATAATCTCCGTAGATGAGGATGGACTCCCGGCTGGCGATGGCCGCCTGAACCCGGGCGACCGCCGCCGCCATGCCGTGCATGGCGTAGGGATCGAGCAAGTGTTCGATGCGGGGGTTAAGGAAGAAATCGGCCTCGGCCGCCGTGCGCACGCCGCGTTCCGCCAGCAGTTCGGCCACGATCAGGGGAAGTCCCGCGCTTTGCGCCAGCGCCGTGGCGGTAGAGTTCGCCTGGGGCAGAACCCATCCGGTACGGGGAGGGGCCAGGTCAGACCGGATGCTCGCTGCGGCGAGGCTGGCTGCAGCGCTTACTGCTGTGGGGCCGGCAGCAGTCACCCTTCTTCTTCGTCCTCATCGTCTCCGAAAACCACGTCTCCGAAGTCTTCTACAAACTCCAGCAGCTGCTGGTAGCGCTCGTACCACGGGGTCGCATTCTCGTGCACAAACACGATTCCCTGGTGGGCAAAGCCGAGCTGGATGTACCCGATCTTACCTACGTAGTTCACCAGGTATTGCGCCTCGTGCACTTCGGCTGCGGCTTCATCGGGGAAATTGTCGTCCCGGATCTGTTCCAGCAGCATGGCGATGTCTTCCTTCTCCAGCATCACCTCGCTCATGGTCACGAACGGCGCAGAAGCGGTCTTGGCCATCTCTACGAAGTCTTTCCAGCTATCGGGATTGTCATCGTCTTCCCACAAGACGGTTGGCAGATCTTCGGTGATAAACCCAGGCAGGCGGCGCATTGCATGCCCCTCAATAAAAGCCACCATGTCGTCTTTCAGAGATATCAGATCGTCGGGGTGCATATTCGCGCCTCCTATTGTCGCAGATGTCCCAAGGCAGGGCGCATTTTCGCGACCCGGATTTCCTGTAGGCTGCGCTGGATACGACCGCGTGTGCGGCTTTCATTAAGGAAAGCCGTATGAATTTCGCCAACGCCGACTGGTTCCACAGGAAATCCGGGCTGGAAGAGCGGTCGTGATGGGCCGCCGGCTGGATAGAAGGAGCAGACTGTGACCTTGAACGAGCGTCCCACAGCACCGGATTTCGTGCAATCGGCGCGCCCGGTGCGACCCGGCTCGGCGTCTCATATATGCTATAGTCCCAGTCAGATCACATGATTTTTTCGCGGGAGTACGTGAATTATCTGGCGCGCCAAACGGTCAACCAACTGATCGAAGCCAAGATGATCCGGGCAGGGAAAGTTGCTGTTGTCGCTGAGCGGGTGAATGCGGCCATCCTGGAAGAGCTGTCGCTTGAAGACCGCATCAACGAAGAAGTGCGGGTCATCCTCGACGCTTACCAGGAAGACATGCGCCGCACCGGCGCCAGCTACGCCGAGATGTTCAAGAAGGTTAAGCAGGAGCTGGCGCGCAAGTACAAGGCGGTATTGTGAGACTCTCCAGAGACAAACTCAACAAGCTGGCTCACGTGGTTGCCGATACGCTCGCCGAGACGGACGAATGCGAATTCCTCGATGACCGGAATACCATCCGTCAGGAGGCGCGCAAGGCCCTGGAGAAGGTGTTGACCGACGAGATGAAGATCGACCAGGCAGCGCGTCTGAAGATCGCCTCGCAACGCAAGATCATCGTCGAGGGAAGCCAGGAGTGGGACATTCTTTACCGCAAGTATTACAACGATGAGGTAAGGAAACTGGGATTGTAGACATCCGCCGGTCTCTTGTCCTGCTTTGCTATACTAACGTTTGTTGACTGCTGGAGCAGATCAACTCGCCTGTCTCAACCCATCGTGGCGTCATGGTGTAATTGGTTAACACGCCGCCCTCTCAAGGCGGAGAGTTCGGGTTCGATCCCCGATGACGCTACCAAGCAAATTGATAAGTGGGCTTTTCAGGCTGCGGAAGGACTTTGGTCCCGGGCGGTAGCCCCGGACTGCCTCGCCGCAGCGAGCATTAGTCCGTTTAAGCGGGTTCTCAAACCCGCTTAAACGCTTGGGCAATAAAATTCGAGGCTAAAGAGTCTGCGTGAGAACACGAAAGCAAATCGCAAATCAGAACCAGGCCCGTAGGGCCGGGAGCCAAACGTCAGCCCAGCCCGGATCCGGATTTCCTGTGGAGCTTGCTGGCGTTGGCGCACTTCATGCGGCTTTCCTTAACGAAAGCCGCACACGCGGTCGTGTCCAGCGCAGCGTGCAGGAAATCCGGAGAAGGGCTGGGACATCGATCCCCAATATCGTTTGAGCGCCAGAGGCGCGGCACCCGCGGATGAAGGTAGTGCCGCACCTCCGGCGCTCCGCAATCTTGGATCCGCCTCCCAGCCCTTCCGGGCTGGGCTGACGTTTGGCTTCCGGCCCTACGGGCCTGGTTTCGATTTGCGATTTGCTTTCGAGTTCTCACGCAGACCCTTTAGCCCTGGTAGCTGGTTGCTTATCAAGCGGTTCGCGACTTTTTCCGCAGCCTCTTTCCCCCGGATTTCCTGTCGAGCTTCCTGGCGCAAGCGATTCTGTAACAACCAGGAACAAAACTGCGGATTCCAAATCACGTAGGTTCGCGTTTCCAATCGGGGACTGGCGTTCCGCTATGGCCCGCAGGGCGCCGGGGAGCGCCAAATTTTTGCCGCGATGAGGAACGATTCTAGTGCTATGCTGCTTTCGAGGAATGTAATTGATACATTTGTTGTTTGTGTCTGCCTTTCGCTTTGCAATCGTGGCTGTCTGAATGACCATCTGTCTTGAATCGATGATTTTTCCCGAGGAAAGGCTCCACACCCAAGGGTCCCCCCTTCCAGGTAGAGCAATGGAAGTCCGTGAGGTGGAATCGTGCCGTATAGTCGTAAATTCCCTGAGCAAGACCGTGCCATTGAGACGGTTTTGAACTTGATGCGTCTGCATCCTGAAGGTCTAACTGTCAACGAACTGAATGAACTCATACAGTCTCATCACGACCAGATCCGGAGTGAGATTGCCTGGTTCCATTCGATGGACGTGTTGATTGATGAAGGAAGGGTGTACACCTGCGCCAAGTGGCGTGAGCAAGGCTATCTCGAAAGTTTTAAACTCTTTGCGAAATAGCCGTGCTCACTCACGTGTGCAAACCCTTGTTCGCAACGCGGCAGGCTCGAAGAACGCCCCCCCGGATTTCCTGTCGAGGTTGGTGGCGTTGGTGAACCCCGTCTAGTGCACCGAACAGGAACTCCGGATCCCGCACAAACGGGGAGTCCTACTTGTTGGCAATCACCTGAATTTTGTGGATCTGTATCTTGTTTGAGAACAGCTCCTCGGCTTTTGCCATGAGCGCCTTGGCAATATCGCCGTTCATGTGGGCGTCGCGGCCTGCTTCATCATCAAATGTGTCAAACACCGCGTAAGCGCCATCGTCTTCTTTAATGCCGTACCACGTCAGGGTGCCTTTTTCCGCCTTTGACATCTCTGCGCCTTGCTTGAGGAACGCTTCTACCTCTGCTGCCTTGCCAGGTTTGGCTTTCAGTGCAACATACAACGCATACTTTGCCATGCTGATGATTCCTCCGTGGTGCTTGTCTTCCTGGTTTGATGCCACGTACACCCAAAAATCTAATGAATTCTTTGTTCGCTGTACCAAAATACTTGCCGCACTTACGAAACTGAAACTGTATCAATGCAGTTGCCGCTGCCAGGGCAAAACCCGTTTTGCCACGGCCAAAGAACCGACGACTTAGATGCTCTTCCGCAGCGTTCGGTTTAAGCTCTTGCGAGTTTTCCGAAGAATTGAGCGAGGGGTCTTCGGGCGTCCCCACGGGGACGCCCGAAGATTCAGCTTAGAAATCCAACCTTGCTGAAACCTGGCCGGATCGGGCTCCGCCGAAGTCAGAGCCGATCGTGTTATCGATCAAGCCGAAGCTCGGAGAGGCCACGTTGACGTTCGGATCGCCCAGGTTGGTGTGGTTCAGCACATTGGTGAACGTACCCTCCAGGCGAAACCGGAGCCGTTCGGTGATGGGAAAGACCTTGCTCAGGCCGGTAGACAGATTTACCGTGCCCGGACCCAGGATCGAGCCTGCTCCCGCGTTGCCGAACCGGCCAATCGGGTTGGGAACGGGCCCCGTGCCGCTGCCCGTAGTGCAGGCGGTTCCAGGAGTCCATCCCACATACCCCGGGCAGGTAAACGCTGCAGGATTAACCCAGGTATAGCGTGTACGCCCCGAAGGTTTCTGGTTCGCGCCGGGGACTTTATCCGGGTATTGGTCACGGTGGCCGCCATCAAAACCGGAAATGGTGCCGTCCAGACCGGAACCCGTGCCCGACGGGTCTCCCTGGCCGTCAGGGAAATAGGGCGATTCAAACGGACCTGACTGCCACAGGAAGATATTGGCCAGCCTCCAGCCACCAACGGCCAGGTCGGCGAACCGGGGCATGGAGGAACCAAATTGCCTCCCCCTGCCGATGGGCAGGTCATAGACCATGGTCGAGTTCCAGCGATGCCGGCGCGTGCCGTAGACATTCCCGAAATCAACCGACCGCGCCAGGATCGAAGTGGCCCGCGATCCGCCCGTTTCCCCGGCAAACCCGCTGTTATTAGCAGGCCCCTGGTTATCGGCCAACGCTCTGGCATAGGTGTATGAGGAGTCGAACTGCAGCCCCTTCTGGAACCGATGACCGAACTCGGCCTGCGCAGAATGATAGCTCGCGTTCGCTCCCGTTGCCCGGGTGTTGATACGGCCCCAGTTCGGAAACAGGCGCGCGCTCAGCGGTTGGTAAGTTGCCGAAAGCGTGTTGGAGAAGGGAAGACTGTTTTCGTCCGGAGCCCATACCAGTTGATGGGTCTCCGAGCCGATATAGGAGATCCGCGCGAAATAACCGGAACCGACCGAATGATCCACGCTTAACGACCATTGTTCGGTATACGGATCCTTCCAGTTCGCGCTATTCGCCGTGCCGAAATAATCCTGCCCGTAGCAGGTGGAGCAACCGCCGTTGCCCGCTCCGCCATAGATCTGCGGCCACTGGTAGCCAATCGCGTGCGTTGCCGGATCCAGGGTGTTGGTGTACTGCGTCGTCTGCGCCTGCAGGGTGCCGGTCAGAGAATAGAAAACCCCGCCCAGCAGGGTGATGTCGTACATGCCAAAGCCGCCGCGAATCGCCGTCTTATCGTTGTCGAATGGCCGATAGGCAAAGCCGAACCGGGGCATAAACCGGTCCTTGGGATACTTCTTCAAGCCCTTAGGGTAACCGGCTTGGCCGTTCGAGAGCACAGGCATACAACCGACCCCATTAATCGTGCTGCCGCCTGTCGTCGATCCATAAGGAGTGCAGGCATTCGCGCTGGCCAGAAAGCTGTTGGCCAAAAGACTTGCGGCGCCATTGGGGTAGATGGATTCGCCCGTTCCCGGGATGGGAACGAAATTGCCGATATCGCCGTGAACGTCGTAATACCCGGGATGAACCTCATAGCGAATGCCGTAGGTAAGCGAAAGGTTGGAACTCGCCTTCCATTGATCCTGCGCGAAGAAGTCGTAGTAGGTGGACTTTCCGTCGTTGTCTTCCTGCACCACATCGTAGAAAGTCTGGTAGGGCAGCCCGCTAAGAAAATCGGCAAAGTCGACGCCGGTAAAAAGTCCACTGCTGTTCTGTGTGTTGTATTGGAAAGTGCCGTAGTTATCTGATCCGTTGAAGCTCAGCGGGGTAATCGCTTCCAGCGTCCGGATGTCCTCGCCGAACTTCAATTCATGATGTCCCTTGGACCAGCTGAGCGCGTCGGTATAAACGTAGGTATGCGATTTGGTGAGCGAACTCAACCGGTCTGCATTCAGGTGGCTCAGGTTATTGAAATCAAGTTCGGGTATGCCGTTGTAGAACAGATTTTCGAGCCCATTCAGGCCCAATCCCTCGGTGAACGTCTTGCCATCGAAGCTATTGGTAGTCCCCGTCGTGGACAAGGTGAAACCAAATCCGAATTCATTGATGATGTGCGGCGTGATGGTGTAGTTTGCGCTGATTTTCAACACCCGGGTCTGGTTCGTGTTCTGCGCGGATGGCACCGCCAATGGCTCAACGGTGTTGGTGGGAAAGTTCTTCCAGGTAAAGCGGCCCCACAGCAAGAACTTCTGGTTGGCGCCCAAGTATTGGTCGCCGCGAATGTCGAATTGGTTCGAGTGCCCGCTCGTGTCCTTGTTCACTACGTAGTTGGGCGTCGAATCGTCGGTATACGCCGTGGGATCGCCGACGTTGGGGTCGGGAAAGAACTGCAATAGTTTCACTGCGGATGCATTGAGCGCCGGCAGAGCCGTACCGTAGCTGCCGCCAGTAAAGGGATTGGTGAGCCCAGTGAATCCCGCGGAGACGTATTTGGAAAAATTGCCCTGCTTCATCAGCGTGCTGGGCACCTTATAGAGCTCGGTTGTCTGCGAGGGATGCTGCCAACCCTCAAACGCCCCAAAGATGAAGGTCTTATTGTGGCCGTTGTAGATATGCGGAATCACTACCGGCCCGCCAAAGCTGCCGCCATACGTATTCCCGATGAGCTTCGGCTTGGTGGTCGTAACAGGAAACGTATAGGGAATGGCATCGAAGGCCGCATTCTGGTGGTACCAGAATGCAGATCCGTGGATGATGTTCGTTCCCCCTTTCGTGATCACCGTGATCTCGCCCGGTTGGCCGAATTCAGCATTGTTCAATGCGCCATCGGCGCGTATTTCTGAGATCGACTCGGTGGAGGGGAAAGCGTCGGCAATGGGCGAATTACTGTTCGCGCCCTGGACGCTAACACCGTCGACAGAGACCTCGGTCTGAAATGGCAAGCCGCCCTGTAGAGAGAAGCTGGTGTGGTCTGCCTGCACGCCGGGAAGCGTGCCCACGATGTTCAACGCGCTGGTGCCGTTGGCGCTGGCGCGCGTATTCACCGGCAGATTCGCTGCCTCCGCGGCCGAGTAGACAGCACTCACCGTAGGCGTCTCCGTATTAATCGCGCTGATCGCGTCCGCTGATACATCGACTTCCGTCTGCACGCTGCCCACCACCAAAACTACCTCGACACGGAGTTGCTGGCGCGAAGCCAGGGAGATACCGGTGGTCGACCACTTTTCAAACCCGGCGACAGTCGCCACCAGGGAATATTGCCCTGCCTTGGTATCGAGAAACTGGAAATCGCCGCTGCCACTGGAGGTGGTCGTACGTTCCGAGCCTTCGTCGAGATTCCTAAGCGTCAGGCTTGCGCCCGGAACGACCGCGCCCGCCTTGTCCTGCACGGTTCCGATAATGCTGCCCTGAATGGATTGAGCGAGGCTCTGACCAGCCGGGGAAAGAAAGAGTAAAACGAGAGCGAAGGTGGAGAAAGCCTTGCGGGCATGAAAACGAACAAAACATGACGGATACATAAGAAACATTACCTCCTGAAAGTAAAACAAGTAGACGCGGCTGTACGCGGGATCAATGAAAGCGCTTGATTGGTCGGCAGGCCCAAAAAGAGACTTGCTTTGAAAAAGCGAAGCCGCTCAGCACGATTTCAGGCTAAGTACCCAGTGGGCGGCTCTGCGTAAAAGGGCCCGGTTGACGACACGTCTGCGTGCGGGGTCAAAGTGATTCCCGGAGACGGTGGTGATGGCCTGAAGGTGACTGAGCATTCATTGTAAGATACGGGGTCAAGATTAGAGAAGCGTGAATTTGCTCTCAACCGCTATTTTCTCTCCGCGGAGCCCCAACCTGCCCCCGATGGCTGCGGAGAAAATCATAGCTCTGCTGGTTGCCGCTTCAGCATGGTTCGCGACTGCACCAGGTAAACGGTCGCTCCGGCAGCAATCATCGCCAGCAGGCCAAGGATTTCCGCGCGTGCGGCCAGGGCAATCATGAGCAGCATGCTCCCAACCCCCACAACTGTTGCGCTGCCCAACCAGCGAAAGTTCAATGGCGTGCCGGCCTGAGCCACGCCGTTGTGCGCCAGCCGCCATGCCGCGATGCAGCCGGCGGCATACAGTGCGCAGCTGCCAAGGGTGGCAAGCACAGCAAGCTCGGCGAACGTTCCTGTCAGAGCCAGCCCGATGGCGACCGTCGCATAGCAGAGAATTGCGACATGGGGCACATGGGTGCGCGGGTGCACGCGCCCAAGCGCGCGCGAAATGGCGCGTGCCGGCTGCTTTACCTCTCCGCTCGCACTGAGTGCAACACCCATGCCCGTAAGTACGAACAGAGCTAGGATAAGGGCGCGGCCCAGGCCCTGGGTGCTCGGCGCCACCGTTTCCACAAAATTCGCACGATGGATCGCCGTTATACCGGCGATCAGGAAAATCAGCAGCGGAATCAATTTCACCGCGGTCGCCAAATCGACCAGCCGCGCGCCGCGCGAGACTCCGCCCATGTTGATCAGCGCGGCGCCGCCTATGACGCCGACGATCACCACAGCGTGCGCCGGCGCTTTGAACACTGGCGGCAACAAGCTCACCGCCACGTCGGCCAGCGCCGCCGCGACGCCGCCGCATGCGAGCGCATTGCTTACCCACAAAATCGTGCCGGCGATGTAGCCGGCAAGTGGCCCAAAGACGGCTTCGACATAGCCATAAGGGCCACCACTGGTCGGCATTCGGCTGCCGCCCTCGACGAAGCAGATGGCCACCGCTCCGACCGCCATCCCACAGACCAGAAACGCCAGCGGCGCGTACGGGCCGATGCAGGCAGCCAGCGCTCCCGGCACCGCGAAAATACCGGCCCCGATGACACTATTGATGATGTTCGCTGCCAGGCCCCGGGTCCCGATGGTGCGCAGCAGGCCGGCATCGCGTTGTCTCATGCGCAGAATGTAGCATGGAGTCCCCGCCGCCGATAGCGCTAAGCCCAGCAAATCGCGGCAGTTGCGCCTCCAGAGCCATGGGTTCGCAGCGTCGGGGCCAACCGGTAGTCATCCAGTTCGTATTACTCCTGACTACAACTTTCTAATAAGCTTGTTCGACAAACGATGTAGGCAGGTTACATTGCAAGTAACAAATTGCTGTTCTTGGAGTGTTCATTATGCCTTGGGATTTAATCAGAGTGAAGCCATTTACTTCCGTCCTGCGTGTTCTGGTAGCGAGCGCAACGTTATTGATTTCGCCGTTAGGCGCTCTTGCCGCCAATACAGACACCCATCCGGCACTTGCCGGGATCTACGTAGCCCGCGTCGATAAAAAAGCGCCATCCATGAGCGTGAGCCTGGGTGTAGATGGAACTGCTACAGTTACCGAAGATCCGGGCACGGGATCCATCACGTCGTTTGGGCATTGGGCGAACGACGGAAGCCAGATCAAGGTCACCTTCGATGCCGACGCTGGTGGGCCTGCGGCGGCGCCCATGGTTTTCCAGGTTCTTCACAACAGGATGCAGGCAGTTACCTGGAATCACGATGCGTGGGGAACCGCGCACCCGCCAACCATGGAAAAGGGATATAAGGTGAAGTACTTGTTCTGGACCACAACTATGCCGTAGGGCCTTGATGCTGCCTTAATGCTCAATGCTCTCCACAGTCGGGGCGCCCTCAAACCAGGGGGCGCCCCGACTGCTTGCAGGGAATTGCGCTAAGCAGGCTGCGTGTTGCATGGGCCTTCAGAGTCTGCGTGAGAACGCGAAAAATAAGCTATGGCTGCGAATTGGCCCGTAGAGCCCGCGCTGAGCCTGTCGAACGGGGGCGGCTGAAAGTCAGAGCTGTAGCCCAGGACGCAGTCCCATAAGCGCGAACTTTAGGGTATTTTTTGTCAAACTCCCACAGACTCGTCATCCTGCCTGCCCCGGCCTGCCGTGGGAGCGCAGCGCCTCACAGATTGATCGCGCTGACACAGTGCTTGTAGCGCGGAGTCGAATAGCCTGTCCCGAGAGTAGCCGAGGGAACCTCGGCGGTGCCTATTTAACCCATGCTGTTCGGAGTTTCCAACCATCCACCGGCCCTGCGAGATACTCCCTTTCGGGTCATTTCCGTCCGAATCTTCCCGCCGCGAAATGGGCTGAACATGGCGGCGCGACGCCACCCAATGAATGGGCATTATGCGTTAGACTGCGAGCATGCTTCGTTCCGCAGGTATCATCGCTCTTACTCTGTCTCTGCTACCCGTTCTGCAAGCGCAGACAAGCCCGTTCGTCGGCCGTTGGGATTTCAACATTACTCAATCGAATGGCAAACAGGCTGCCGTCTGGCTCGGCATTCAGGAGAAAGCAGGCGGCCTCGATATCTGGTATCAGCCTACCGGTGGCAACGTCTTCCAGGTTCCGGATTATAAAGTGAGTGGTACTCATCTCACCCTGAATATAAAGCACGACTCATCGATCGATCTGGACGCGAAGGATGGCAAGCTTGTCGGAACCCTGGAACACGGCGGCGGCAGCATAGAACTCACCGGTCTGCCGGCTCCTGCGTTGAAAGGCCATGAACCGAAGGCTTGGACCAAGCCGGTAAAGCTCTTCGATAGTAAGGATCTGAGCGGTTGGACTCCCATCGGCGACACAGCTAATAATCACTGGGTCGTTCAGGACGGTGAACTCCTCAATGAGAAGCACGGTGCCAACCTGAAGAGCAACGAAAAATTCACCGACTTTAAGGTTCACTTCGAAGTAAACTGCCCCGAGGATGCCAACAGCGGCTTCTATCTTCGCGGACGGTATGAACTCCAGCTCGAATATGAAAAGGCAGGAACCGAGCCGCCAGAGCGCTCTATGGGAGCGATCTACGGACGCCTTGCGCCCAGCCCCATGCTGCCCCGCAAACCTGGCGAATGGGAATCATTTGACGTCACCCTGGTGGGAAGAACAGTAACGGTTGTTCGTGACGGCACGTTGACCATCGACCACAAAGAAATTGACGGTATCACCGGCGGTGCGCTCGATGCCAACGAAGGCGAGCCCGGATCCTTTTACATCCAGGGCGACCACACCGGTGGCCTCAAATTTCGCAACATCACCGTTTCCGTACCAGAGCGATAACCTTTTCATCGCTGTCTATCTGCGTTGTCAAGCCGAGCTCCCCGCATAAATGCGGGGCTCCCACCTCAACGCATATTACTTGCGTATTCGTCAGGGTCCACGTCATTCCACAGGCACAAAATTTGCCGCATCGTTGCGATCGCCCGTGCCTTTGTATTTGGCATGGAGTGGATACGGATAGACCGGCCTGGTGAAGGTAACCGCGGCCGGGTCGAGCGGTGCCCGCGAAGAGCCGCGGGGATGCGAGCCGATCATGACATCGGGCGCTTGCCCGCGTTCTACCCACGCCTCCAAATAGCTCAGATAGTCGAAAGCAGATACGCCAGCGCCGCCCCCGCAATGATTCATGCCGGGAATTGCGAATAGCCGGTAGAACTCCTGCGTGGCCTTGGGGCCGCCCATCGTCTTTTCCACGGTTTCGTAGTAGTCAAAAGCCGCGCCCGGCATCTCCGTCATATCGGTGTCACCCTGGTAGCTAAGCAGTTTTCCGCCGGCGTCTCTAAACCTGCGCAAATCAGGGTTCATGTCCGCATACAGCACACCGATTTCGCTGCGCTTGTAATCGCTGTCGAAATCAAAGTCGGTATACTTCCACTCTTTTCCCGCGGTGGAGAGGAGGGCCGTGTCTTTGAAGAATTCGTCGCCCCAGGTATTGGAGAACGCATCCTTCCATTGCAGTTCAGCGCCGGGAAAGATACCTCGCGGCGAAATAGGGTGGCCTTTCGAATCATGGGGCCGGCTGTAGATATCCTTGACCGCCTGGACCTGACGCGTGGTCAGGCAGTCGGCCTGTTTGCCGGCCTTGCACTGGAGTTCCGACGGATCGAACTTGCATTGTTGCGGCGCGCTGACGATCCCGTCCTTGACGCCGTCATCCATATCGCATTCGGAAAGCACGGCATTGTGTAGAAGTTGAATGTCGGCATCGCTTAGTACGGGTTTTCCATCGTCACCCAGAAAACTTCGCTTGGCCCAGATGCCACGCACTGCGAGGTCACTCTCATCCATATCGGGGGCGCCGGCAATGATGCCGTCAAAGTCTGAGGGAAAGCGCTGCGCTTCGATCATGGCCTGATAGCCGCCCGTGGAACATCCCATAAAATAAGACTTGTTGAGCGCGGCCGCGTAGTAACGTTGCAGGATCGCCTTGGCGGCAAGGGTTACGACATGTGTGGCGCGATATTCAAAATCGGTTTGGCCCTGAAGATTGTTACGCGACCATAGGCCGCCCGCGCCTGTATGGCCCATGTCTGTGCCGACACAAGCATAGCCAGGGTGTTTCGCGCACGCGCCGGCTACATAGCCTGTGTTTCCACACCAGCCTCCGCAGCCAACATGCAGCAGCTTTCCGTTCCACTGCGATACGGGCAGCAGAAGTACAAAGCCGCTATTCGGCGCGACGTAGCCGGAAACACGGCACGTGGGTTGAACCTGGCCGAGCGCCTTTACGAGGTCTTCGCTCACTTGCGCTTTGCCCGTGAGCCCCTGGGCATCTTTCGCCAGAGTGGCTTCCGAGATTCGGGTGGGAGCGTCGGGGACCGAGGAGAAATCCGTCGATGCCAAGGCCCGGCAGTGGGCATCCTCAACAGACACCGATTGTGCCCGGCCAACTGCGCCGCCGAGCATGATTGTGAACACAAGCAGAGCGAGCGCGCATGCGCTTCGTGCCGGCTTTGCGATGCGGACAGTCGCGGTTTCCGTCTTCACTTTCAATGCTTCGCTCCCGGTACGGCACAACCTGCCGGAGAATTTATCAACATCGAGCAAAGGTGCGCGATAGAGGCATGCCTCATGGCAGGTTTTGCTCTTTAGCATTTCGGCTATCAGAGAGTATAAATCGACGTTGTCAAACCGCTCTGCGATTCCAAGGAATCACGCAGCCCTTAGTCGAGGAGCCGTGGTCCGCGGCTTAAGGATGCCCCTTATTCGCGGGCAGCCACCAGCCGTGCGACTTCAGATCGACGCGGCATGGAAGGGGCGGTGCCGTTCCTGGTGACTGAGATTCCGGCCACTACGCAGCCGAAGCGTGTGGCTTCCACCACCCCAAGGCCCTCCGAGAGCGCTACCGCGAGTCCGCCATTGAAAGCGTCTCCGGCGCCAGTTGTATCCACTACGGGGCCGGCATCAAACGCTTCGATGTTTTCCGTAATCGACCCGGTCTTCACCAATGCTCCAGCTGCTCCACGCGTCAGAATTACGTTGCGGACTCCGCGGGAAAGCAACTGATCGGCCGCCCTTTCCGCGTCCTTCAAGGATTGGACAGGATAGCCGGTCAATGTGGCGGCTTCGCTCTCATTTGGCGTTATGTAATCGCATAACTCGAAAATGGAATCTTCTAATGCGCATGCAGGCGCCGGATTCAGGATGGTTGGGACGCCGAGCGCACGTGCCGTCTTCAACCCATACAAAACCAACGGAACGGGCAGTTCAAGCTGCGTCATGAATACAGCAGACTCCTGGATTTGATCGCGAGCCTGGTCGATTTCCTCGCAGGTTAACGCGTTCGCCGCCCCGGGAGCGACGACGATGGCATTGTCGCCGCTTGACTCCTGCACAATGATGGCCGCTGCTCCAGTTGCGTGAGCGTGGGAGCGGATGAGAAACCGCGTGTCCACGCCTTCCTCCTCATAGGTCCTCTGCGCCAGGTCGGCGAACGTGTCTTCCCCTACCTTGCTAATGAAGTAGACTTTTGCGCCCAGGCGCGCGGCGGCGACAGATTGGTTAGACCCCTTGCCGCCTGGCCCAGTGCGAAAGCCTCCTCCCATTACGGTTTCACCCCAAACGGGCAGACACTTGGTACGGAATGCGAGATCAACTACAAAAATTCCCATCACGGTTATGGGCTTCATGTCATTCTCCTGGCAGTGAAAACGAATCTGGATCCGGTGACCGCTTTGCCAACCCCATCACTTTCCCGGGCCGGGAGTTGCTGCGCCCATTTGAGGGTTCTTTGCATTTGGAGTAGGAGACGACATCAGTTGCATAAACATGCTTTGGAACTTGGGCCAGTCAACATCCATCTGCACATGAGCTTTCTGCAGCTCGAGATCGGGCTTGTCCTCATCCGACCACACTAATGTGTCTCCGTAACTGATGCCTTTATCGGTACTCACATCCATGTACACATAGCGCTCCCGTGTTATCAGGCTTGGGTCGAGCCATGCGGCTGCCGCCAGTTCGTCCCACAGGTAGTCGCCGGGTCTCCGCGTATAGCGCGCTATGTACTGAGCGGCGGCGCTCTGGGTGTGGCTTAGTTTCTCCAGCATTTCATTGGTAAGATGGGTTTCGATCGATACATCGACCGGGGTCACTGTAATGCGTGGCCAATGAGCGTGGAGCGTAATGCTTGACGCTTCGGGGTCGAACCACAGGTTGAACTCGTGACGCGGGCTGTCGATGTATTCCTTATCGTCAGTGTGCGGATTGAGTGCGCCACCCATGATGACCAGCTGGTTGGCAAGTTCCGCAAACTGCGGATCCAGCGTGATGGCTTGGGCGATGTTCGTCATGGGGCCGGCGGCATAGACCGTGACCTGGTGCGGATATTTATGCACCATCCGGATAAGAAAGTGAGCAGCATCCTCGTCGACTGGTTTGGTGGTTGGGTTGCCTTCGGACAAAGGTGGAACTTCCAAAGGACCGTGATGTGGGCGGAAGCTGCTCCAGGCTCCCTGATACCGAACCTTGCCGTAAATTTGCTCCCAGGCGTGCGTCCATTGCTGTGTACGTACCAGAGGAAATGCCGAGCCGGCCGCGACGGGAATATCCGTGCGCCCAATCAGCTCAAGAAGACGCAGCGTGTGAGCGACTTCTTCATCACGCCATCCATCTCCGGTCACGACAGTGATGCCAAGAACATTCACATTCTTGGCCTGCAGGAAAATCAGGATAGAGTTCATGTCGGTGCCCGCCGGTCCCATGGCATCCTGGTCGATGACCACGTAGCGGCTTTCCTGCGCAAATGCTGAGGCGGTTAACACAACTCCGCAAACCATCGACAACAGCCACCACCAAAATCTATGAGTCACTTTGCGCGATTGCTTCATTACTTTGGGCACCCCGGCATCAAGACTATCAAGCTGCAGCACAAAATGAGCGCAGGTACATCCCTTCCGCAATCTGAAGGTAGAGCATCTTTGATTTAATTTATCTCAGAGATACGAAATCATTACCCTTACGCGTTCCAGGCAATATATATTGCTCGCAGAAAGTGCATAGACGGCGCGGAACCCAAATGTTTAGGGGAAGGCCTGCAAAGCCTTTGTTCGGTGGTTCAATTCCATCCCGCGCCTCCACCCTTGCCTGCCCCCATAACCGCTCTCTGACCCCTCCGTTCAAACCCCCTGTGGCTAAACAATCTCCTGACTCCGCCGATAGTCCGAAGGAGAGACAAATGGTCCATACCAGCGTGCTTCTAGCCGATCGCGATGAAGTTGTGCGCATGAGCCTAGGTTCGCGCTCGAACAGTCTGGCTTCAAGGTAACGAGCGCTGCCAAGGCCGCCACCGCCCAGCGTCCCTCCACTACGCTACCCCGGACTTCCTGTGGAGGTTGGTGCCATTGGCGAGCTTCATGCGGTCATGTCAGCGCAGCGTGGCAGGAAGTCCGGGTCGGGATGGCAATTCCTCTCGTACCGGCCATCGCGGTTTCACGATTTGGTTCCCCATGAGATAGGGACCGGGGAGGAGCTTATGTCCGGAGAAAACGACGCCAGCTTTCATTTCCTGGCCGAAAATAGCATCGACATCATTTGCCGTGCCGGTCTCGACATGGTACTGCACTACGTTTCTCCGTCGTCCTTTCATGTTCTGGGCTGGAAGCCGGAGGAGATGACCGGCAAGAGACCCAATGCATTTTTCCTTCCCGAAGATGCGTCTGCGCTTGCCGGCAACTCGCTCGCAATCGTTCGCATGCGCATGAAAGACGGCATGCTGGCGTGGGTAGAAATCAAACACCGCATGGTGTGTGATTCCGTCACCGGTATTCCCCGGGAAAATATCATCGTCATCCGCGACATCACCGAGCGCAAAACCCTGGAAGAAAGACTTTCCGTATTGGAATTAACGGATGCGGGGACCGGCCTCTTCACCGCCCGCGCGTTTGAAGAGGCCCTGGAGCGGGAATGGCTTCGCACGCTGCGAGAGGGCTCGTTCATCTCGCTGCTGCTACTTGACTTTGATCACTTCAGGCAATTCCATGACTGGCGGGAACATCTGGAAGGGGATCGCTGTCTTGCCAAAGCTGCCACCACCGTTCTGGGCGTTTTACGGGTAACGGATTTTGCTGCGCGCTACGGCACCGAGGCCATCGCCATCATTCTCCCCGCGACTGGGCCGGTTGGTGCAGCCAGAGTCGCCGCAAAGTTGCGCTCGGCCTTCGAGCCTCTCCGTTCTGTCCTTAATGTGAAGCTGGAAGGCCAGGGCCGGGTCACCGTGCATATCGGCATCTCTACCGTGCTCGCGCGTGCCGGGGGAACCACCAACATGCCGGCAATCCTCCTGCTCGCAGCCGATAGCGCACTGCGTCGAGCCATGCATCTGGAGACGGAATCGCACACCGCCTCGCCGATGGCCCCAATGCTCAGCGATGAACTTTAAGCGAAGACCTGGTCCTGCACCGTCACCCATGCCTTTTTCTGCGAACTCTCGAGCACCGCGTCGAGTACGCGCATCTGCCGGATCCCATCCTCGAAGGTGGGATAATCGACTGCCGCGTTCGCATCCATGACTCTCTTGTAGAAGCGGCGGAAGATCTGCTTGAAGGTATCAGGGTAGCCTTCGCTGTGGCCGCCCGGCAGGTCGGTATAGCTCCGGGCCTCCGGCCGCATCAGCACAGGATCTTTGATCTGAATCTCATTCGGCGCATTCCGATGGCCGATCCAAAGGTCGTCGGGAGCTTCGCCAGACCACGCGGCCGATGCCTTGGAGCCAAAGATCTCAATGAACAGGCGGTTCTTGCGTCCCCCGGAAACCTGGCTCACCGTCAGCGATCCTCTCGTGCTCTCGCCCATGGCAAACATCATCGCGCCGAAATCTTCTGTATGGATCGCCACTTCGTCGTATTCATTCGGCTGAAGTGTTTTGCCCGCAAAAGTCTCGACGGAGTGTTTCGGCTTCTTGCGCGTCTTATGGAAGGTGTGCAGATCGGCGCATACCGAAGTGATGCGTTGCCCGGTGATGTGCTCGGCTAAGTCGCACCAGTGGGTCCCGATGTCGGCAAAGGTGCGCGACGGCCCTTGTTCAATGCGCCAGTTCCAATCCGTGTCGTAGAGCAGCCAGTCCTGCGAATACGTGCCCTGGACGACATAGATATCGCCGAACTCACCCGCTTCGCACATGCGGCGCATATTTTGCACCTGGGGGTACGCGCGCACGTTGTACAGGGTGCAATTCGCCAGTCCCTTTTGTTTCGCCAGCGCGACCATGGAACTCGCTTCAGCGACCGTCGAGGCCAACGGCTTCTCACACAACACGTGCTTGCCCGCTTGCATGGCTCCATGCGCCATTTCGTAATGCAGAGCATTGGGTGCGCAGATGTGGACCACGCTCACGTCGGCGTCGGCCAGCAGGTCCTGGTAATTGCCGGTGGCTCGCTCAATGCCAAGGTTGTCGGCGAACTTGCGCGCTGCCTCAGCGGTGCGTCCTGCAACACCAATCACTTCTACATTGCCCAGGCGGCGCAGTGCCTCGGTATGGACGCGGCCCATGAAGCCGATCCCAAAAATTGCGACCTTTGGTTTTTCCAATTCAGATTCCAATCTTTCTGGTATGAATATGCGCAGTAATTTTAGGCGGCCCCGTCCGGATTCGGCAGTAGCAAGTCCCTGACCCGAACTGCCAATTCATGTGTCGCCTCCAGGAATTGGCGAAGCGTGCGAACCGTCGGACCAAACGTATCGAACTCCGTAAGCGACAACCCTTCCTCATTGTAGGCGCGGCGAAAGTCTGGAAACTTTTTGAGCAGCTCCTCTACGATTTCAGGAGTCACCGGGTTCTCTATCCGCGAAGACACACTCACATCGCTCGCATTGAAGCGAAGCTGCCACTTGTAGGGCGGAGAAATCACCACATCGCCGCCTACCAGCTCACTCCACTGCATGTGGTTGCGAAATGCGGCCGAGAGCAGACGGATCCGGTAGCCGCGCTCGCGATAGATTTTGTAAGCCTTCTTGAACACGGCGACTCCCGCCCACTCAAGATAGCCAGGATCGAGAGTAATATCTTTCTTCTCGGCCACCACTTTCAGCCAGTCGTCCAGTCTGCCGGCCATGATGGTACAAACCGGACCCATGCGGGATATATCCTGGCCCTCCCGCTCCCGTCGTTTCAAACCGCGCTCCACCGCTTCGGCCACGGCAATGCACTGCGGCAAAGTGAAGGAGACGGTCGCATTGATGCTGATGCCGCGATACGTCGTCTCTTCGATAGCGGCGATACCCGCTTGCGTCGCTGGAATCTTCACAATCATGTTGGGCGCCAAGGCATCGAATCGTAGTGCTTGTTCTAAAAGAGCCGTTGGATTGCCATAGTAATGAGGGTCGGTCTGGATCGAGAGCCTGCCGTTCCGGCCGCGGTACTTTTCAAAGGCCGGCAGCAGTAATTCAGCTCGCTTGGCGGATATCTCCTCTACCAGTTTCCATCCGATCTCTTCTTCGGTTGCCGTCGGGAATTCGATCGCCAGGGCGCGGATGCGATCGTTCCACAGGTGAGCCTCTTTCTTGAGCGCATCCAGAACGATCACCGGATTGCAGGTCGCGCCCACTGCGCCGTGCTCGATCGAGTAGGTCAACTCGGAGAGAGTTGCCGAGTCGTTCCATAGGCAAGTGGGGGTGGTTTGCGTCATTTCATATAAAGGGCTCTTATACGCAACTGTTGTCTCAAGTATCTCGCTCATGCGCTTTTCCTTCCTGTACCCGGCAGCCGAGAATCGCAACTACTCCGGATACATCAATACCTTAATAGCTTTCTTCTCGTCGCATAAGCGGAAGGCTGTACGCCAATCCGATATGGGAAGCTTGTCGGAAATCAAGTCATTCAGCCTCACCCGGCCCTCGGCATAAATCTTCATCATCCGCTCCCAGGTTCGAGCGGTATAGCAAACGGAACCGCACATGGTCAGCTGCTTATAGAAGATCTGATCGATGGGAAATTGAATGTCCCGCCCGCAAATGGCTACCTGCGTGTATCGTCCCATGGGGCGCAGCGATTCCAGGCATCCGCGCACCGAGCCGGGATGCCCCGCGCACTCGAAGGCCACATCCACACCTGCTCCGTTGGTGTGCTCTTGAATCGCGTCGCCAAGCTTCTGCTCCCCTATGTTGACAACGGCGGTGGCGCCAATGCGGCACGCCGCCTCCAGCCGGTCCTGATCCCCGGGCGCTCCCGCTACGATGGTGCGTATCCCTTCGGCTACCAGTAACTTCAGGCAAAGCAGTCCCATCGGTCCTGGTCCCGAAACCAGCACCGTATCATCCGTGCCTACATGGGTGATCTCCTTGACCGCCTGCACCACGGCTGCAAATGGCTCACTCATGGCCGCTTCGTCCAGTGAGAAATTTTCAGGAATCGGGTACAGCTGGTCAGGACGCATCACCACGTAGCGTGTGAACGCACCGTTGACGCCGTGGCCCATCCCTCTTCGACTGGAGCAAAAGATGAAATACCCTGAGCGGCAGTATTCGCACTGGCCACAGGTTACAGCCGTCGCGCCCAGGCCCGCCACTCTCTGCCCAACAGTGGCGTTGTGATTGACATTGCGTCCCACTTCCACCACTGTGCCTGAAAACTCGTGTCCAAGAATTACCGGGGGATAGTTGCGAAACGTGTCGTGCAGCACATGAAGGTCGGTTCCGCAGATTCCACAATAGGCAATTTCAAGCTTGACTTGATTGTCTCCACATCGTGGCTCTTCAACCTCTCGTATTTCGACATTTCCTTCGCCGCTCGCGTATTTGACCAGAGCTTTCATGTTGGCTTACCGGCTGCTTCATTGGGGAAGGGTGTAGTACTCATAATCGTATTTCCACGTCGAATGGCTGCCGGGCTCGAGCGATATATCGATAAATGGTTCCACCGCGATTACCGAACGAATGGACCAGAGTGCCACCTTGGCTAGCGGCCGGTCTCCGGTGATCGTCATTCCGGCGTGCACGTTCTTATTCTCAATGTGAATCTTGTAGTCGTCGGAACTCTTGCCAAAACCCTCGATGGCAAAGGCAACGGTATCCTTTCCCGTCAGCGTCTTGCGATACAAAATCTGATTCTTCACGACCTCCGCCGATTCCTTATCTGGCGCCGGATTGGCTGTAACTTCGAAAGGGAATGTAATGGTGAAGCCGTCGCCGGTCGGCTGTTTGTCCAGCACCAGGAAGTTATGGTCGTAGACGCTGGTATGGATAGCGCGCGTTCCGGTGTTCTTCAGGCTGTGCTCAATGACCATGACAGGCTTACCGCTGAGCAGCCTTAACGTCTTCTGATAGACATATCCATACCCGGAGGAGGCATTGTGGAGTTCCTGCGTGAACTCCACTGCGTCCGCGCTCTTCTTGATGCTCCACTTGCCCCCGTCGACAATCTCATACAGCCGGTAGGGGCTGTAAGCTGCGTCATCGGGCTTTCGCAGGACGCCAACGCCGACTTTGAGGAAGGTCCCACCGGGCTTGGCTTCGTCGAACCCGACTGCGGGCGTAAACTCCTCCACCGGACCGGTGATGGCGCTACACGGGCCGGCCACGATATCAGAGCCCTTATAGATAAAGTCGGGAATCTTGGGATCGGTGGCGGTGAACCAGGGACCGTAGTAGCTATGCCCTTTGTATTGCAGGTCTGCCACCACGCCGGACCAATCGAAGCGGGTGCCGCGATAGAAGCCATGCTCGGCATCGGGCAGATACAGCTTCACCTGCAGCACAGCATTCGAGATCTCCGCTTGCGGGGGAACAGGGGATGCTTCTATCAGTGTGGGGAAAGCCGTTAGTAGCGTCATGACGATATAGGCAAAGGATCTCATAAGTGTTTCAGTGGCTGGGTGCGGGCGCGGGTAAGCTGGTTGGAGGAGATAAGACTGGAGCTCCAGGCGCCACATCGCCGGTCGCCGCCCATTCGGTGCTCCGCGCGAACACATCCATGAATCCCGGTTGGCTCATGGCCAGAAGATCGTGGCCCAGCACCATCATGACCACTCTCCCTTGACCGTAAGGAACCGTCCAGATCACTGGCTCTACCTTTCCTGTTCCGCCTTTCACGTTGGGATCGTCGAAGGCCGTGGCCAGGACATGAGCGTTCGGCTTGAGATCAATCTTGTGATACAGCTCGTCATTGGCCACAAATGTCGGGGGCAGGCCGCGGCTGATCGGATGGTCCTTGTCGACCCACTCCACCGCGAACACATGGCGCGTGGCGTGGCCGATATTATCCAGCTTCCAGGTCATTCCAATCATGTCAGCAAACGCCCCCCACGGCTCCCCTTCCAACCGGCGAGGCTCCGTCGCGCTTCCGCCGGCTTGGCCGAAGAAGGGGCCATAGGTGATTCCGTGTATTCCGATCATGCCTTTGCCCGAGCGAACAAAGTCCTCCACCGCTTTTTCCGTTACCTGCGGCCAACGAGGGCCATAGTAGTAATCTACCAAAACATCATAGTTGGCCAGCGTAGCAGCCGTTATGCCAACGACTTCTTCCTCGAGCTTTACGTCAAAGCGGCCGGTATTCGTGAGTATACCTTGCATAAAGGGCGCCGTACCCTGCCAAGGGTGAGACCAATCTGAGCTTCCGGTAAGCACCAGCACGCGAATTTTGTGCGCGGGCGCCTGGGCGAATGTAGCCAAGGTACAGAGAGCTAAACAGTACACAGTGAACATCTTTTTCATATGCATCGGCACCTCCGCAACTCTTTGACACTTGGCTTCAATGATTCGCCGCCGGGAAGCGACGAGGCGTAATGTCGGCGTCGATCAAGCCCAGAGCCCACTTGATCGCTCCAATGTACATTTGCTGGATGCGCGCGTCATCCAGCGTCGCCTCGAGATGGCCAAACGTCGAGTACCACACACGGCCCTTGCCGTATTTTTTCGCCCACACGATGGGGTAATCTCCATCGCTCCGCAGGGCCGCCAGCCGTTTGAGATTAGCTTGAAATTGTTCCCCATTACCGTGATCCGGCTGCAGGGCCGCGAAGACCTCCGGGAACCTGCTCGGATCCATCCTCATGATGACGTGATCTATGTTCCGGGAATAATTTGGCCCCACGAGGGTGTACTGATCCTTGAATGTAAATTCGTGAGGAAATCCCTGGACTCCCGGGAAATTCGGGTCTTCCACCACGATGTGCATATCGGCCGAGGGAAATTCGCCCACCAGGTTTCCGCCGATCATCTCTGCATATTCCGGCCAAAGAAGAAGGTGCCCTCCGTTGCCGGCATGACCGGCAATGAAGCCTTTGCCGTCGTCATGAACAAAAGAGAGCAGGTCGGCCTTCTGCTGATCGGTGATGTTCCAGGGGCCTTCTCCCATGTAGAAGACGGCGTCGAAATTGTTCAGGTTTCTAACGTTGTAGCCAGGGATTGGTTGCTTGGTCAACAAATGCATGTCAGTGCGTATCACCGTGATCCAGGCCCCGGACTCACGTCCCAGCCGTTCCACCGTGGCCAGCGTATGCGAAGCCGAGTCGTGATGGTAGCCAGGCGAGTCATACCATTCCTGCGGGTCGGCGATGGCAAGAATTCTTTTCTTGCCCGGCCACGGATCGTCCGGGGGCCGGGAGGGCGCGTTATCTTGCGCCAGCAGCTGGGGCGCGGGCCGGTTCGCCTGCGCGCCGTACAGCGTCTCTGCTGAAAGCGCAGAGGTGATTGCCATTCCTTTTAAAAATTCGCGGCGCTCCATTTTCTTCTTCCCATCCCGATCGCGGACAACGGTTTACTCAGGCAGCGCGAACGCAAACCACGTGTCGTTTGCAGCGACCAATAAATACTGACGCCCATAGAGCTCATAAGTCATGGGAGCATTGGTGACGAACTGTCCCAGGTTGACATGCCACAAAGTCTTGCCCGTAGCCGGATCCATACCCAGAAAGTTTCCAAAAGAATCTCCCCCGAACAAGAGATTTCCCGCAGTCGTCAGCAGGCCGGAGATAAGCACACCGCTCTTATCGCCCAACTCGTGGCTCCAGATAACCTTACCTGTCTTGTAATCGATGGCGTCCAGCACGTAGTCCGGTGGAAAGCGAAAACGGCCATAACCCGAGGTCGTAAAATAGGCCCAGGTGTGGGCTGCATTGACAAAGAGCAGGCCGAGTTTGGAATCGTAGGACGGCGACCACCAATTGGTCGCGCCGATGGGATACGGAGACACCAGCGTTCCCGGCGGGTTCGCGTCTTTGGTGTAATCAGGAATAGGCCGGCCTGCCCGGTCAATGCCCTTTGCCCAGTTAGTCTCCGGCATAAACCTGGTAGTTAGTAAGTGCTCCCCGGTTACCCGGTCGAGAAGAAAGAAATAGCCATTGCGGGACGCTTGTGCCAGTAACTTTCGTTGCTTCCCCTGGAACTCCCCATCGAAAATAATTGGAGTCTGGCCGGCATCATAATCGTGGGTATCGTGAGGCGTCACCTGGTAGGCCCAGACAAGCTTTCCGGTATCCGGGTTCAAGGCAACGATGCAACCGGTGTAAAGGCTATCTCCCTCGGGCGTAGGATGCGGAGGCCTGTCCATGGGAACCCCGTTCCCGGTTCCGAGATAGTAGAGGTTCAACTCCGGGTCATAGGTGCCCGTCAACCAGGGGAAGCCGCCGCCCTTCGCCATGGTGGCATTGTCCACCCATGTCTCCGAGCCTGGCGCGCCCGGCTCCGGGTCCACCCACCACTTCCATTGCAGTGCTCCGGTTTCGGGATCACGAGACTCCAGCCAGGCGCGGATGTTGTCATTGTTGCCCGGGCCGACAATCACGTGTTTGCCGATGACCAGCGGGGAGGTGGCCGAAAAGAAGTCAAGCTTTACGTCTGCGACTTGCACGCGCCAGCGCTCCGTGCCGTCCTTCGCGTTCAAGGAGACAAGGTAATTATCCGGCGACATGAAGTAGAGCCAGCTGCCGTACATCGCCACGCCGCGGTTGGCCACATGGATCGCCCGGTTGTTGGGCCATGCATAATGCCAGAGCTCTCGCCCGGTGAGCGCATCCATAGCCCACACATTGTCGGTAATGGTGAAGTAGAGCACGCCATCCACCAGCAGCGGGGTCGATTTGATTCTGCGCCCTTCACTGGCTTGTTGGGCATAGGACTCGGCGCCGAAATCCACATGATGCGTCCAGGCCAGCCCGAGTGACTTCACATTGGCAGCATTGATTTGTGAAAGGGTGCTATACCGCTGCCCGGAATAATCGCCGTTATACGTGGGCCATGTATCGGTCGGTGGCCGGTGCAATGCGTCCGGGTCCAGTGTCTGCGCGCTAAGACAGGCGGGCAGCAACAACAGGAAAGCCAAAAACAGGATCGGCCCGCACTTCATTTGAGTGTCACCAGGTACGCCACCAGGTCGTGAATGTCTTTGTCCGTGTAGATGGGCAGCATGGCTTTGTGTGCGGCGAGGGGGTCGACTACGTCGACGGATTTGGTGCGACCCCTGGGCCAGGTGTGATAAACGCCGGAATCGTCTACCAGCGACACCATAAACTCGTCGAGATACTCCAATTTTCCTGAAGCAGTCTGGCCGGACGGAAGCACCACGGTCACATGCAGCGGCTTAGCTGCAGGAGTCAGGAATGCCGTCGTCAGGGCAAGGGGTTGCTCTTTCGATCCGATGTGCGCCAGGTCACCGGTAGGGGAGTGGCAGGCATTGCACTTTCCTGCGCCATTGAAGTAGGTTTGTCCCGCTTTAGCATCGCCCACCAGCAACGCAGCTTCCGGGAGCCGGGCGCCGCGGGCTTCCTGGATCCGCGAGTGCAGAAACGCTGCGATATCCGCAACCTGCTCCGGCGACAGTCTGGGGAACGCGGGCATGCCGAGGGTTGGCCGGCCCTGATTAAGGAAGGGACCGAGAGTCTCTCCATGATGGTCCTGAAAGACGAGCGGACTGCGCAGCAAGTTGGGCGCCTGTTCCGTTCCTGTAGCCAGGGAACCATGACAGAACGAACAACTGGAGGAGAAATCTCCTTTCCCTCGATCCGCGGCCCCTTTATCGATAGCGGGCGCCGCCGGGGCTTGCGCGGCCACTGATCCTGGCAAGGCCACGCTCATACAAAGTGCAAGAGATGCAAAGAGTAGCTTACGGGGCTTCATGAGCTCTGATTGCTTCTTCACGGAATAGCCTCGGTATAACTTCGCTTTGCTGCGTCGAACTTATAGAGCAGTCCGCTACCGAGATAGCACTCGCCCCTGCGATAGATTGCCGGCGGGAAGTAAGATAGCACCAGGTTCACCGAAGTCCCTTATGAACCAATTCCACACATAAGTTGTGTGCGACACTATACCGGCCGTTCGTGGGCTGTCAACGAGGTTCCCGGCAAACCCTGGCCTGCTGGGACCGCACTTCGCCGAACTCGACGGTGCAGAGCAGACGTGAAAATGCTCTAGAATCTCGGAGAACGCAATGAAGATCCAATTTTATTTCTTTACCATATTCCTGGGAATTGTCCTTGCCGTTCATCTGGCGATGAATGGCAAAGTGGGCAGCGCATTGGGTAATCCTCGCGTGGGCAACGCCGTCTTCTGGTGCATCGGCGCCGCGACCGCCGTTCTCATAGGGCTCACCGGCTGGCGATCGGGTGTGTTGAACGGCTTCAAGGACGTTCATCCGTTGTTGCTGACAGCGGGCGCATTGGGTGCTTGCCTGGTCTTCGCGATTGCCTGGCTATTGCCCCAGGTGGGTGCGCGGGCCATGTTCATCACTCTGATCGCAGGCCAGGTGCTCGGGGGCATGATTCTTTCCCACTTTGGCTGGTTCGGTTCGCCGGTGCAACGGATCACCCTTCCCAACCTGGTGGGCGCCGTAATCATGATTGGCGGTGTGGTCCTGGCCACTCACGTTAAAGCAGATGCCTAGTGGTTGCTTAATGGATATTCACCAGAGGTGAAAATGACCGGGGAGCTTGGTTCGTGAACAGGGTAAAGCTGGGCAGGTCGAATATCGAAGTCAGTGCGCTGGCCATAGGCAGCGACTTGATTGGCAGCAAGATCGATCGGGAGACCTCGTTTCGCCTATTTGATTTCTTCAGCGAAAATGGCGGTTCGCTCATTGACACCGCGAACATGTATTCCTGCTGGTTGCCGGGTTGCAAAGGCGGCGAAGCCGAGACCACCATTGGGCTGTGGATGAAGGAGCGCGGCATCCGGGAGCAGATGGTGGTTTCTTCCAAGCTGGGTTTCGACTTTCCCGGGTGCGCGGGCGGATTAAGCGCGGCGGAGATCGAGCGCCAATGCGAGAAGAGCCTAAAAAGGTTGCAAACGGATCGGATCGACCTGTACTACGCGCATCGCGACGATCGTGATACGCCGCTCGAAGAAACCATGGAAGCCTTCGATCGTTTGATCAAAGCCGGCAAAGTTCGGGCCGCCGGCGCTAGTAACCTCGCCGTGTGGCGGATCGCAGAAGCCAACACGGTCAGCAGAATCCATCAGTGGAGTGGATATTCCGTAGTGGAGCAGAGATATACCTACCTGCGTCCTCGCCACGGTGCCGATTTTGGACCGCAAATCTTCATCAGTGGAGACTTAAAGGACTACGCGCGGGCTCATGGCATTACGCTGATCGGCTATTCGATCCTGCTGCAAGGGGCGTACACGCGCTCTGACCGCGAGGTGCCGGCTCAGTTCGCCGGTCCCGATTCCGATCAGCGGTTGAGTGTGCTGCGAGCCGTGGCCGGGGAAGCGGAGTGCAGCCCTTCGCAAGCCATCATTGCCTGGATGCGGCAGAGCGACCCGGTGATACTGCCCATCATCGCCGGCAGCAAAATCGAGCAGTTACGAGAGAATATAGCGGCGCTCGATATCACGCTCAGCAGCGATCAGATGAGCCGCCTGGATGCTGCCGGTAATCCCGGTGTCAAGCAGGGATGGATACAGCCGACGTGAATCCCGCAGCTGTTAAGTTGCCGCGACCGGGAAAAGGCTTTCCGTAGCTGCTGCGGTTGCAATAGGTGCTGGTTCCAGCGGTATCCAAATATCGAAGATGGTTCCGGGCTTATCGCATTCCGCGGCAGTGCGGGAGCGAAAGCGGATCCGCCCACCCTGCTTCTCGACCATCGAACGCACCAGCCAAAGCCCCATACCCGTGCCCTCATCCCCTTTGGTAGTGAAGAACATCGTGAATAGCAGTGGGCGATGTTTAGGGCTGATGCCCGGCCCGGTATCGGCGATGGTGATCGAGTACCCGGGTTGTCCAATCGCTTCCGCTTCTCCGTAATTCGCCGCCGGCGACCGCCGCAACTGGACGCGAACGATAATGCGGCCGCGGGAGCCAATGGCAGCCATTGCATTCTGGATAAGGTTGATGAGTATCTGTCGCAACTCGCCGGAATACGCCTTTAACGGTATCGGGGTGCGCAGCCTGCGCTGCACGGAGATACCGCGGCCGATCAATTGTGCAGTCTGCAGGTCCAGCACGCTGTCCACTAGCTCGGCGAGCGAGAGTTGAACCGGGGCGCTCGATTTCCTCAACAACGCGAGATTGCCCTGCGCAACCTCGCCCGCTCGCTTCAGCTCTGATGAGGCGGTCTTGGCCATAGCCACAAGGTCGCTGGGCATTCTTGGATCCGCGGAAAGAAGATAGAGCAGGTTGTCCGCCGTGTCCAGCGGGTTCTTGATCTCGTGGCTGATCGAGGCGGAGATCCGCCCGGCGACCACCAGCTTTTCCGACGCCAGCAGCGCGCCAACCGCCTGATCCTTCTCCTGCTGGGTGGTGCTAAGCATATGGAGGAACTGGCGAATGTTTCTCTGGAGCCCGGGCGCCGCTAGCCCAAAGAGGATGGCTGTGGGAACCGATGCCGCGGCACAGAAGACTTTGACTGTGGTGGAGAGCGGATACACGGGCCACCACACGGTTACCAGCTCCATCAGGTGGGTGGCGCCGCAGGCGACGATAAAGGTGCCAAACGCGATCAATATCCAGAGGTAGGTGCGCAGAACCTGAACGGAGCGCAACTTGCCCGCAATCCAGAAAAGACTTACAAAAATCAAAGCGTAGGAGATGGCGATCAAGCCATCCATGGTCACATTCGTCCATACCAACCACGGCTGCTGCAGGTAGCAATAGCGGTGCGGCAGGTAATGATGCGAGAGCAAACCGGCGAGCACGCCGGTGTGCGCGAGCACCTCAAGCCCGAGAACGGTGAGCGCGGCGGCTAGAAAAGCTTTTCTCAAAGCACCCACTTGGGTCAAGCGCCTAACCTTGCCCCACCAAGATTTGAAATTCCTGGCCCGTGGTTTGTCAATCGCTCGCCCCTAACCAGGCAACGTGACACAATAGATACATCGTGCTTTAGGTGCGGGAGGTGCCGCGCTATGAATACCTTGAAAACTGCCTTTCTGCTCACTGCTCTCACCCTCTTTCTCATCTTCATCGGCGCTTATTTTGGCGGCCGCAACGGAATGATCCTGGCTTTCTTTGTCGCTGCCGGGATGAACTTCTTCAGCTATTTCTATTCCGACAAGCTGGCGTTATCGATGTATCGCGCCCAGCCGGTCACGCGCGAGCAACTGCCCCGGGTGTACCAGATCGTGGAGCGCATATTGCCGCGCATGGCGCTGCCGATGCCCAGGATCTATGTCATCCCCAACGATTCGCCCAACGCGTTTGCTACGGGACGCAACCCCAGCCATGCCGCGGTCGCGGTCACCCAGGGCATCCTTAATCTTCTCAATGACGAAGAGCTTGAGGGCGTGTTAGCGCACGAGTTGGGGCATGTGAGGAATCGTGACATCCTCACCAGTTCGATTGCCGCTACGCTCGCCGGAGCGATTACCCTGCTCGCCCAGACCGCTCGTTTCGCCAGCATTTTCGGCGGCGGCAACAGGGACGGCCGCGGCCGCGGCATGGACGGCCTGCTCATGCTCATTCTCGCCCCTATTGCCGCGACCCTTATTCAGCTGGCCGTTTCCCGGTCCAGGGAATATGAGGCCGATGCCACCGGCGCCCATGTCACTGGAAACCCTTACGCTCTGGCCAGCGCTTTACAAAAGCTCGACGCCTATTCCAAGCAGCTGCCGATGCAGGCCTCGCCCTCGACCGCGCACTTGTTCATCGTGGCGCCCTTTATCAGCGGGGCAAGCTTCGCTAATCTTTTTTCCACCCATCCGCCCATGGCCCGCCGTATTGAGCGGCTTACCGGCCGGGCTCCCATGTAGCCCGATGCGCACACTCTTCCATTCGCTGGTGTACCTGGTGCTTGGCCTTTGGTTGGGCGCACTGGTTTTCTTTGGCGCTGTCCTTGCTCCCATCGCCTTCGGCCAACTTCCGCCGCTCTTTCCCACCCCGGCGGCAGGCATTCACGCCGCCGGTATGGTCGTCGGCGGTTCTCTGGTGCGTCTGCACTGGATCGGACTGTTCTGCGGACTGATCTTTCTCCTGGTCTCGGTTGTGGCAAGAGCACATTACCGAACGATTATTCCCCAGGCTGTGCTGGTGCTGGTGATGATGCTGCTCACCGCGTATTCCCAGTTCTCCATCATCCCTCGCATGGATACCGCTCGCGACTCCGTAGGCGGTAATGTGGATGCGGTTGCGGCCAATAATCCCGGCCGCCAGATCTTCGATCGTCTTCACCAGCGATCAGTACACGTGGAAGGTCTGGTCCTGTTGTGCGGCCTCGGCGCGTTGGTTGCCACCGCGCATTGGTCCCGCCGGGAGATCTAGTTCCTCCTCTGGCGATATACTTGGGTTTTGCGCCGCAAGGCCTCACACAACAAAATCTCTGGCGCGTAAGCGCTGTTAGCCCGGACGGCGAGTTCCATGAAAACTGGCATTATCGGTCTGCCTCAAGTAGGTAAGACCTCCCTGTTCAAAATCCTTACCCGGTCGAAGGTGGAAACCCCGGCCTATTCCAACCCGCGCGAGGCGCATCTCGGTGTGGCCAAGGTTCCTGATGAGCGGCTGGATAAGCTTGCCGCCCTTTACCACCCCAAGAAAGTTGTCTATGCCACGGTGGAGTACGCGGACGTGGCTGCAGTCGGCCAGGAAGCGCTCAAGGAGAGCGCCTTCCTCACTCACCTGCGTGACAACGATGCGCTGATACATGTGTTGTACGCATTTGAAGACGAGTCCATTCCACGCGTCGGCCCCATTGACCCTCTGCGCGATATCAAAAATGTCGACTTCGATCTCATCTTCTCTGATCTCACCCAGGTGGAGAAGCGCCTGGAGCGTCTGGAAAAAGATTTGAAGAAGATGCGTACGCCCGACCTCGAAAAGGAGAACGCTCTGCTCTTGCGCTGCAAGCAGCAACTGGAGCAGGAGAAGCCGCTGCGCGAGATGGAAATGTCGCCGGAGGAGAAGAAGCTGATTCGCGGCTTCATGTTCCTCTCCCAGAAGCCGATGCTCTTTGTGCTGAATATCGCGGAGAGCACGACCTTAGGGGCAGACCTTGAATCCGCCGTATCGCGATACAAGCTGGAAGAGGTCGCCGCACGCCCCAACGCCGGGGCCACCGCGATTTGCGGTAAAGTCGAGGCCGAACTGGCGGAGATGAGCGACGAGGAAGCGGCGGAATTCCTTTCTTCCTATGGTTTGGTAGAGAGCGGCTTGCGCCGTCTCATCCGCAAGAGCTACGAGCTGCTGGGTCTTGTCTCCTTCTTCACCGTAGGTGAAGACGAATGCCGTGCCTGGACCATCCCCGTACACTCACGCGCCCAGGAGGCCGCTGGGGCTATTCATTCCGATCTCGAAAAGCACTTCATTCGGGCAGAGACCATACACTGGGACACCCTGCTCGCGGCCGGCTCTGAAGCCGTTGCACGATCCCAGGGCACATTGCGGCTGGAAGGAAAGGACTACCGGGTCGAGGATGGGGACGTGATGCACATCCGGCACAGCGGCTAGAGTTTTCATGTCCAACTTTTCACTCTCGCTGGTACTGGGTCTGGTGGCGGCGCTCGCTGACGTCCTGGGGGCCCTGATCCTGGTGCGCACCCGCTGGGAGAAACGCTACCTTCGCTATTTCGTTGCCCTGGGCGCTGGCTTCATGCTTGCCGCCGTCCTGGTGGAAATGATCCCGGAGAGCTTTCGTCTCTCCTTCCGCTGGACTCCGCTGCTGGTCTTAGCAGGCTACTGCCTCATTCATCTGTTGGAACACACCATCACCCCGCACTTCCACTTCGGGGAAGAGACCCATGACGACGCATTGCTCTCGGCCCACACCAGCAATTCGGTGGTGGCTGGTCTGGCAGCCCACTCTCTCTTCGATGGCGTAGCCATTGCCTCCGGCTTCGCGCTCTCCTCCTGGTTGGGCTGGATCATTTTCGTTGCCATCCTGCTGCATAAATTACCTGAAGGCTTCACCGTCGCTTCGGTCATGCTGGCCGGCGGCCACAGCCGTGTTGCCGCAATTAACTCGGCCGTGATCGTTGCCGCCGCCACCCTGGCCGGAGTGCTGGTGATCAACTTTTTTCCCTCCTGGGTGCGCGCCGGTTTGCCGGTAGCGGCCGGCGTTGCCATCTACGTCTCCGCCACTGACCTGGTGCCCGAGGTCAACCGCGAGCCCGGAATCCGCATGGCGCTGGTCTTCTTTGGCGGAGTAGCGGGCTTCCTCGTTTGCAAGTTCGTTGCCGACGGTGTTCTTCAGTGAAACGCCAAAGAAACGTACGATCTTATGCTGCCAGCCGGTCCCGCAGCGCCTTTACTCGATCATGCGCCATCAGGATGTGCCTCTGCTGCCGCACCAGCACCTCGCGCAGCGGCAGGGGAAAATCTTCGCTCGCCAGCGCCTCTTCGTAGGCATGCTTCGTGTCATCCTCACCTTGCTCGGCAGTGGCCAGCAGGGCGTGGTCCCCACCTCCCAGCCGGTTCTTCACTTCGCCCCAGGCGCGATGTACTTTAGCCGCCGTCGAACTGGATACCTTCACGTCCTTGATCCCCAAGTGATGCAGTTCGTTCTCGAGTTCCGCTGCGAATTCAGCCCGCACCAGCGTTTCTTCGCGGAACAGCTTGCGCGCTTCCGGGTCTTTCAGGTTCTTTTCCAGTTCAATAAACCCCTGGTGCCCATCGCGTAGACTCTCGATCAGGTCGCGCAGGTTCTTTTCCGTCTTTTCCAGATTTTCTGACATGTCTCTTTACCCTCCGTTCCTTCAGATGTCTGGAATGGCGAAGGGTTGTGCCGGGCTGGACCGTAACAGAACCCCCGACCTTGTATAGTGTGGTGGTCCGCAAACTACTGGGAAGGAACTGCAGGGCTCAAATGAAGATCATCGTCTTCGGCGCCACCGGGGGTACGGGCAAGCTCATTGTTTCGCAGGCGCTGGCTAAAGGGCACTCGGTCACGGCCTTTGTCCGCAATCCCGAAGGGCTGACGCAAGATCCGCATCTCCATGTCATTCAAGGGGACGTGTTCGATTTCGCTACAGTGGTGGACGCCGTCCGCGGCCACCGCGCGGTACTCTCCGCGCTGGGCGCACGCACCCGGAAAAAGTCAGACGTGCTCTCCCAGGCCATCCCCAACATCCTTGAGGGTATGCGCCAGGAGTACGTGACCCGGCTCATCGTGCTGGGCGCGTCGGGGGTTCATCGGGACCATGGCAAGTATCAGAATGCGCTTACCAACACGGCCCTCTGGGTAGCGAAGAAGACGGTGCTCAAACACCCCTTTGTCGACCAGGCCGCGCAAGAGCGACTGCTTGCCGCCAGCGACGTCGACTACACCATTGTGCGCGCGCCCCGGCTCTTGGATGGGCCTTTCACCGGCACCTACCGCATCCTCCCTGACGCGCTTCCCCCCGGCGCCCTGAGCATCTCCCGTGCCGACGTGGCCGACTTCATGCTGCAGCAGCTCACGGATCCGCGCTTCCATCGCCAGGGCCCTTACATCGGATCCGGCAAGGTCTAAGGCCTAATGTCCCCCGGCATCGCTGGGCGGCTTTTTGTGTTTGGGTGGGCGGCGCATGATGAATGGCCACGGAACGAGCACCGCCGCGATGACACTGAGCACCCAAAAGGCGTTCTGATAGCTCAGCATCGACGCCTGCCGCAGCAACTGCTGGTAGGCGACCCCAGTGGCTGCGGCCTTGGCCTGGGTTGCAGTCTGGCCCGCAGCGATTAAAGCGTTTCTGGTCTGGGCGAGAAAGTTCTCGTATCCCACGCTGCCCGGGATGAAGTGGGCCGCCAGCGACGACTGGTGGGTCTGCTGCGTGCGGACAAGAAAGGTGGTCAGGAGCGCAGTGCCCATGCTGCCCCCGAAGTTGCGGGCGAAGTTTGAGAAGCTCGAGATCTGGTTGTTCTTGTTCATGGGTACGCCCACATAATTCAGCGTGCTGATGGGGATAAAGATGAACGCTAATCCCAGCACCTGAAAGACGCGCCACATCACGATGTGCCCGAAACTCACGTTCAAGTCCAGCCGGGTCATGTTGTAGAGTGCCAGTGAGGTTGCCAGGAACCCGATCGAAACCATCAGGCGGGCGTCCATGATCGACACCAGCTTTCCTGCCACTGGCATCATCACCATCAACACCAGGGCGCCTCCCGAAAGCGCCATGCCGGCGCGCTCCGCCGTGTAGCCCATCAAGCCCTGCAGAAACTGCGGAATCAGCACCGTGGTGCTGAACAGCACCATACCAAGGATGAATTGAAACCCCACCGCCGTACCGAAATTACGATTCTTCAACAGCTTCAGGTCAACGATCGGATCGGGATGTCTCCATTCCCACCACACAAAGAAAGCCAGCGTGACCAGGGCCAGCACCAAGGTAAAGGTGATATTAGGGTCGCCAAACCAGTCCTTTTCCTGTCCCTTATCGAGCACGAACTCCAGGCAGCCAACCCCGACCGCCACCAGCCCGAGGCCCATTTTGTCAATCGGATTGGCTTTAGCCCTGTGCTCCACCAGGTAGGGCGGATCTTCCACCATCCGGTTGCTGAGCAACAGGGAGAGGATGCCGATGGGGAGATTGATAAAGAAGATCCAGTGCCAATTGAAGTTGTCGGTGATCCATCCACCCAGCGTCGGTCCAATGGCAGGCGCGGCCACCACCGCCATGCCGTAGACGGCGAATGCCTGTCCTCTTTTTTCCACCGTAAAGGTGTCCGCCAGGATGGCCTGTTCGCTGGGAGCCAGCCCTCCACCACCCAGGCCTTGCAAAATACGGGCCAGGATCAAGAACGGCAGGGTGGGGGCAAGCCCGCAGAGCAGCGAGCACACAGTAAACAACGCCACGCATGTCATGTAGAAGCGCTTGCGTCCGAAGCGGGTGGAGAGCCAGCCGGAGATCGGCAGGACGATGGCGCTCGACACCAGGTAGCTGGTCAGAACCCAAGTGGCTTCTTCCTGGCTCGCGCCTAGCGTCCCTGCCATGTGGGGTAAGGCCACGTTGGCGATGGAAGTGTCCAGCACCTCCATGAATGTCGCCAGGGTTACAGTAAGCGCGATCAGCCAGGGATTGTGTTTGGGATGCCACCCTTCCACCGAAGTGTGGTGGACCCGCCGAGGGACAGGTTTCGGCTGCGGAGCTAGTGTAGCTGTGACCAAACCTTATCCAGGGAATCGGGAGTCTTTCCTAGATTGTACGGAGATTTGGTACGCAGCGGCACGTCCTATCCCACCAACGAGCCATGAGGATGAAACCACCCTAATAACTTGTCATCCCGACCGGAGCGTAGCGAAGTGGAGAGCCTGCCCTGAGCGAAGCCGAACGGGACCTGCGGTTTCTCTCCCCCCTCAATCCACCTGCTGCTTGGCTTTGTAACCATCCCGGGCGATGACGTCGTATTTCATCGGATGGTGCTTTTCGTCCTGCATCTTAAGCGGCTGCCCTTCGTTATCCACCAACTCTACCCGGATCTTCCGATAGGTCCCGTCCTGCTTGGCGTTGGTCGGCGTGTAGGTAAGTGCGTACTGGTTGCGAATGGAGTCGTTAATTGAGTGAAAGATGTCTGGCATCTCCCCCTGGAAGCGGGGAAAAAATGACATTCCGCCGGTCATGCGCGCAAAGGTGGACATCTGGTTATCGGCTTGGAGGTAGTCGATCCCTTTAGGGCCAAACATGCCGCTCCGTGCGTTGCCCGTGATCCTGGCGAACTGCCCCGTTCCGACGCTGAAGATGGTGACATTGGGCGTCGCCTTGATCTTGGCCAACACCTGATCCAGGTTGATTTTGCTAAAGCTATCGTACCCGGAAGCAATCAGCACGACATACTTGCGCCCTTCGATGCGGCTCAGCCGATCGAGCGTTGAATAGACCGCGTCAAACATGTCCGTCTCGCTAAAGCCCGGAATCGTCAACGAATTCAAGGACTCGTAGACCAGGCGCTTGTCCTGGGTAAAGTCGGTCAGGATTTGGGTTTTAAGGTCGTAGGTAACCACCGCGACGTAGTCATCCGGCTGCAATTGCTGGGCAAAGGCATATGCGGCTTCACGCATGTCGTGAACGAAGTACCAGTTGGTCGAGGCAAACTCGCACAGCAGCACCGCCGTGATGGGTGCCTTGGTGCGTTGAAAGTTAACCACCTTTTGCGGTACGCCATCTTCATAAACGCGGAAGTTGGCCGGCTGCAGGTTAGGTACGAACTCATGCGTTTTCTGCAGGATGACGCCTACGTCGACGGTCACCTCGGGCACATTCACGCGCAGCGAGAAGTTCTGCAGGCCCGGAGGATTCTTGACCTTGGGCTCCGGCGGCGGTGGGGGCACGTCCGGTTTCTCTGCCTTCTTGGGAATGGCGATCGCGCCATTGTCACCTGCCGGACCGCCGGAATCGGGCGCCGACTGATCCGGCTGCTGCGGAGTGCTCGCAGGCGCAGTGCCTGGCGTGTTCGCAGGTGGAGTGCTTGGCGTCTGTTGGCCCCATGCCGGATGAAACCCGGGAGCAAGCAGGAGAACCAGCAAAGCAGGGAACAGTTTTTGACCCAATCTGCGACAGTGAGCGGGCAGGGCGGGGGAACCATCGAACTTCATCGAAATACCTCGTTAGCTGCAAAAATAAGAGGGTTGGCGCTATATGCTCAAGTGGCTTGTAACGTCTAATCTGTAGACGTGTCTACCAGCCGTATATCAACCCGCTTTTCGATTTTGACCGCAGTTTTTGTCTTTGCGGGCACCCTGGCCGCCCAGGTCGGCCCGGCGACTCCGCCTTCGTCTGCCACGGCGGGAGTCTTTCCGCTCTCTGAGGTGCACCGCGGTCTCCACGGCGTGGCATATACCGTTTTTGAAGGCACCCAACCGGAAGCCATGGATGTGGAGATACTGGGGGTGCTCAAAAATGTCCTCGGCCCCGGCCAGGATATGATCCTGGCGCGTCTCAAGGGGTCCAAACCAGAGTACACCGGAGTGGTCGCAGGCATGAGCGGCAGCCCTGTCTACGTCGACGGCAAGCTGCTGGGTGCGCTGTCCTACAGAATCGGGCAATTCAGCAAGGAACCTATCGCAGGCATCACTCCCATCGCCGAGATGCTGGCAGTCAACGGCACGACTGAGCCGGCCACATGGATGCATACCACCAGCCAGTTGAATTCGGGCGATGCTCATAGCCCAGCCCACCCCACCGCCGACGCCACCGACATCCACCCCATAGAAACTCCGCTTGTCCTGTCGGGATTTAGCCCGGATGCAGTCAAGTTCTTCCAGGACCACGTCTCGATCATGGGGGCTATGCCGGTCGCCGGCCTGGGTGGCAGTGAAAGCTCACTGGATGGCACGCACTCTGATGCCGGGCCTCCGTTGATGCCAGGGTCTGCCGTGAGCGCCCTGCTGGTTCGGGGCGATCTGGAAATCGCGGCCACCTGTACCGTCACTTACGTGGATCCGCACCAGGTGCTGGCCTGCGGCCACCCCATCACCCGCTATGGCAATGTTTCCATTCCAATGACCAAGGCAGATGTGGTGGCCACCCTGGCCTCCCCGCTGAACTCCTTCAAAATCGTGAACACCACCCAGACCATCGGGGCCTTTACCGAGGATCGCTCATCGGCGATTCGTGGCGTGCCCGGCGAGTCGGCTCGTATGATCCCGGTGACCATCCATACCCACGGCGGCCCGCGCGACCGTACCCTTCATGTCGAGGTGATTGACAACCCCGATATCACTCCCGGGGCGCTGATGGTCTCGCTCTATGAGTCTCTGCTCGAAACCAACAGCTACAGCGAGGAGCTCACCTACGAGCTGCGCGGCACGGTTTCGATCGAGGGTTATCCAGCGCTTCACATGGATTCTCTCATCGCGCCTACCGATACGCTTCCGTCCGCGATGCGGGCGGCGCTTACCGTGGGCCAGCGCTTCCAGGCGGTCTACGGCAATTCCGCGCGGGTACGTAACATCCAGCGCATCGACCTGGATGTTGACTCGCTTCCCGGCCGGCGCAGCATCCAGTTGGAGCGAGCGCAGGCCACCCAACCGGCGGCCCACGCGGGCGATACCGTCACCGTCGAGGCGACGTTGCGGCCTTTCCGCGGCGATACGAAAAACCTGCGTATTCCCATCGTCCTTCCTTTGACCTTGAACCCGGGGCCACTGAGGATTCTGCTCAGCGACGGGGCCACGCTTGACCGCCTAACCAGCACTACCTCGGCTACCGAGGGCCCTCTGGAATTGAACAGCATCATCCACCAGATGAACTCGGCCCACGAGGACGACAAACTGTACGTCACCCTCCTGCTGCCCAATGCGCAGGCGGTGGTCGACGGGCGAACCCTGGCGTCGATTCCCATCTCCATGGCCAACGTCCTGGAGCCGTTGCGCACCAATCGCGGCATTTCTCTCAATGGCGAATCGGTTGTTCCTGTAACCTCGATTCCCGTGGACGCCATGCTCAGCGGAATGCAGGTTGTGTCCGTAGATATCGAATAATGTAGACTGGAGCGGTTTCACAGTGACTGTGGCGTCATAGATCACGAGGTGTGGTTTTCTTTCAACTTCGAATCACACCTGCTGTGAAACTGCTCTTACGCGGGCCCTTGTACCCAATCCCACTGCCAAGGGCAACGCTCTTATGCCGCTAATCCAAGGATTCGCCACGCATGCAGCTGGCGCGGAACTTCTGCCTTACAAATACGATCCTGGGGATATCAAGCCCAACGAGGTGGAAATCGCCATTTCCCATTGCGGCATCTGCCGCAGCGACCTCCACATGGTCGACAACGATTTCGGCATCAGCCAATATCCCTTGATTCCGGGCCACGAGATTATCGGCAAAGTAGCGGGCACTGGAACCGCCGTCCTGGGGCTGAATCTTGGAGATCGCGTAGGGGTGGGCTGGCAGGCCAACTCTTGCGGGCATTGTGAGTGGTGCTTGCAGGGCGAGGAAAATCTGTGCCCCGATCTCCAGGGCACCTGTGTCCACCGCAATGGCGGGTATGCCGACCGGGTGCGTATCAACTCCCGCTTTGTATTTCTTATCCCCGACGGTCTCGATAGCGAACGTGCCGCGCCATTGCTTTGCGGCGGCATTACGGTCTACAACCCGATTCGCAGCCATGGCGTCAATCCGGCATCGCGAGTGGGGATTGTCGGCATCGGCGGCCTGGGCCACATGGCGGTGCAGTTTGCCCATGCCTTTGGAGCCGAAGTTACGGCGTTCTCCACCTCTCCGGCCAAGGAGCCGGACGCCCGGTCGCTGGGGGCCGACAATTTCGTGAATACGCGGGAGACCAAAACGCTCAAGAATCTCGCCGGCCATTTCGACTTGATCCTGTCGACGGTTGAGGCGGACCAGGACTGGACTGCATATATCGCGGCTTTGCGGCCCCATGGCACGCTTTGTTTCGTGGGCGCCCCTCCTGGGGTCCTCGGGGTAGCGGTCTATCCGCTGGTTTCCGGCAACAAGATAATCACTGGCAGTCCAAATGGTAGCCCGCGCATGATGCGTGAGATGCTCCGTGTGGCCGAGCGCCACAAGGTACAGGCCATTACCGAGCGCTTCGCCATGTCCAAAGCCAATGACGCGGTGACCAAGGTAAAGAAAAACCGAGTCCGTTATCGAGCCGTACTGGCGAACTAGAGAAGTATTCCTCTCTCGCCCTTATTCACTTGCTGCGAATTCAGCCCCAATCGATCTGTCCATCCCCATAACCGGATCTCAACCTCCGAAACCCATCTAAACTTTGTCATCCCGAGAGTCTGTAACTTTATTAGTTTTCTCAAAAATTCCGCGATGAAAACAAAAGGTTTAAGCGTGTCAAAAACGCGAAAAAGCCAATAAAGTCACAGGCTCCGAGCGAAGCCGACCTGTCCCGGCGCGCCGTGGAGGGACCTGCAGTTCCCACTTCGGCCGCAACCACTGTCAGAACTCTCCATCCAAAATAACCAACGCCAAGGTCCGCCAACGCCCTAAACCTTGTCATCCGAGAGTCTGTAACTTTATTAGTTTTCTCAAAAATTCCGCGATGAAAACAAAAGGTTTAAGCGTGTCCAACGCGAAAAAGCCAATAAAGTCACAGGCTCCGAGCGAAGCCGAGGGACCTGCTGTGCGCCCTTCCATCTAGCGACTTTCAATCAAACAACTCCGCCTTCAAAACCCACGGCATTTGTGGTGATAAATGCAGCCTAGTAGACTCGGTTCAGCATGATGCCTCGCGTCGTAACCGCAAGTTTATTGGTCCTGGTTGTTTATCCTCACCTTCTGTTGGCACAAGGAACCCGCCTATGGGTTCAATCCCGCTACGAGGAGTTTGAAAAAGGCCAGCCCCAAAGCGCCTCCATCGCCAGCTCAGGCTACCTGGAATCCGGCCCCACGTTGCAGTCGGTGCTGTTAACCCCCTCGACCTACATCTGGGATGTGGCTTCCGATAGCCAGGGAAACGCCTACGTAGCCACCGGCTCGCCGGCGACAGTGCTCAAAGTTTCTCCCGCGGGCGCGTCCACCAAGCTCTTCACCAGCAAGGATCTCACCGTGCAAGCAGTAAAGGTCGGCCCGGACGGCTCGGTGTACGCGGCCACGGTGCCGGGAGGCAAGGTCTACCGCATCAAGCCCGGCCAGTCCGCTCTTGACGAGAGCAGCGCCACGGTCGTCTTTGACCCCGCCACTGTCTCCCATGCTGCGGCATCGGGCAAGCCGGCCGATCAGGCCCGATACATTTGGGACTTGGCCTTCGATGCCCAGGGTGCGTTATACGTCGCGACCGGTGGACCGGCCGCGATCTACCGCATTGACGTAGCCTCAGATACCCCCCACGCCGAGTTGTATTTCGAGAGTGATGAGCAGCATATTCGCTGCCTCCTCTTTGAGCCCAATGGGAACCTGATTGCAGGCAGCGATGGCGGGGGACTGGTCTATCGCATCGGCAAAGACCGCAAAGCCCTGGTCATTTACGACGCGCCCAAGCGCGAAGTAACCGCCTTGGCGGAGTCCCCGGATGGCCGGTTGTACGTCGCAGCCGTGGGCGAGAAGACCAAGAGCTCACTGCCGCCGCTGCCCGTGCAGGGGGTTGCGGTGGCTACCGCAACCATCACCATCGTCACCCCCGGCTCGGTGCAGGCCTCCAGCAGCAATGGCCTCATTCCCGATGGCTCCGAAGTCGACGAACTAAGCCCGCAGGGAGCTCCGCGCAGGCTATGGGTGGCGCACGACGATGTTGTTTATGCCCTGCGGTCTACACCTCAGGGCCTCTTGGCAGCCACCGGCAATCGGGGCAGGATCTATCGCATTCATGAGGACGGGACCTACGTCGATCTGGCTCGCGCCGCCACCGGCCAGGCCACCGCCTTCGCCGCTGCCCCGGACGGCCTTTACGTGGCCACCAGCAATACTGGCAGGCTATATAAGCTCAGCAGCCAGCAGTCTGCGCACGCGACCTACCTGAGCGATGTCTTCGATTCCGGAGTGTTTTCCCAATTCGGCCGCATGGAAGTGAATGCCAACGACAATGGCTCGACCGGGGACTTTGAGATCTTCGCCCGCTCCGGCAACGTTGAGAATCCGGAGCGGAACTGGAGCCCGTGGCAGAAGGTAACCCCCAATGCGGGCACGGCCGGCGTCCCCGCGGCCCGTTTCATTCAGTGGAAGGCGGTCCTGGAGCCAGGGGCCCGGGTCGGCTCCGTAGGTGTGAATTACCTCCCGGTAAACATCGCGCCCGTGGTGGATGAGATTGCGGTCGAACCAGGTGCGCGGGCGACCCAAACTCCCCCGCAGCCGGGCCAGCCGCAGCAAGTCAGCATTAATCTGCCCTCGGCACAGAACGCTCTGACCTATACGCAAGACCCAGCCACTGCCCCCTTGGCCGCGGTGCGGGACCGGGCCGCGGTGACGGTGCGCTGGGCGGCGCATGACGACAATGGCGACGACCTGATCTTTGACATCTACGTTCGCGGGGACGGAGAGAAGAACTGGCGCCTCCTCAGGCAGCGCGTAACCGAGCATTTCTATACCTTCGATTCCATCCGGATTCCTGATGGCGGTTATCGCATCCGCGTCGTTGCCAGCGATGCCCCCGCGCATACTTTGGGCGATGCGCTGTCAGGTGAGCGGGAAAGCGACCATTTCATTATCGATACCACTCCACCCGTGGTCACCGCACTCCAGGGCAGTCTCCAGGGCGGAGCGCTTCATGCCGCCTTCGTAGCCACGGATGCCATCTCGCCCATAGCCCACGCGGAGTACTCGCTCGATGCCGGCCGATGGCAGTTTTTGGAACCCGTCGGCAAACTCTCCGATTCGTTGACCGAGCACTACAACTTCACCGTTCCCCTATCCGCCCTTCCTGTACGAACCCCGCCCGAGGACGAGCCGGCGAATGCCGCGCCCCCGGTCACCGACCCGCAGGAGCATATTCTTACCGTGCGCGTGTATGACCGGTACGAAAACGTGAGCGCAGCCAAGACCGTAATTCACTAAGCCGGATGCGCTTCGAACTCTTTGTCGCCGTGCGTTACCTGCGGGCCAAGCGCCGCCAGGCGGTGGTGGGCATCATTACCGTCATTTCCATTGCCGGTGTGGCAGCGGGTGTAGCCTCGCTGATCGTCGCCCTGGCCATCACCAACGGCATGCGCCGGGACTTGCAGGACAGGCTGCTCGGCTCGACCGCCCATGTGCAGTTGATGCGCGTTTCGAGCGATGGCATCCGCGCCTGGCGCCCGCTCACCGCGCGCCTGGAGCGGTTGCCCCACGTGAAGGCCGCCTCGCCTGGGCTCTACGAGCAGGTACTCATTTCTCACGGCGCCCGCTCCGGCGGCGCCCTCATCGAGGGCATCGTCCCCGCTCAGGAGCGCCGGGTCAGCGACCTGCTCTCCACCGTCACCATAGGCAGCGTCGCCCCCCTCGAACCCAAGCCACGAGGGAGCCTTCGCCAGTGAGGACCACGCCCCCCCGCCCATTGTGATCGGTCATGACCTGGCGGATACCATCGATGCCCGCGTGGGGACCACGGTCCTGGTCACCAGTCCGCAAGGGGAGCTCACCCCGCTCGGACTCATACCCAAATTTCAACGATTCCAGGTGGTTGGCATCTTCCATTCTGGCTTTTATCAATACGACTCAGCCATGGCGTTTACCAGCCTGGCGGATGCGCAGCGCCTCTTTGGCGAGCCCGACGTGGTCTCAGTGATCTCGTTCAAAGTGGATGATCTTTATCACGCCGACAAGATCGGACGTGCAATCGAGCAGGCAGCCGGACCAGGCTTCTTAACCACCAATTGGATGGAAGCGAACCGCGAGCTCTTTCGCGCGCTCAGGCTGGAACAGATAGTGACCTTCATTGTCATTGGCCTGATTGTCTGCGTCGCCGCGCTGAACATACTCACCGCCCTGACCATGATGGTGATGGAAAAAACCCGGGATATCGCGGTCATGATGTCGTTTGGAGTACAGCCGCGCCAGGTGAGGATGATCTTTCTGCTGCAGGGGCTGCTGATCGGGTTCACCGGCACGTTCCTGGGCTTGGTCGGCGGCTATGGCCTCTCCTGGCTGGGCGGCCACTACCGTTTCAGTCTCTCCGCCGCTGTGTATTCGATCGACTATCTCCCCTTTGCCGCACGCTGGACGGACGGGCTGATTGTGGCCGGAGTGGCGCTGGCCGTATCGCTGCTGGCCACGCTTTACCCCTCCGGTTCCGCCGCCCGGATCCTGCCCGCTGAGGCTTTACGTTACGAGTGATCCATAGCTGATCGGAATCGAACCCCGTGTCTGTTGCATCTAAACGGCAATTGATTTACCGGGTCCTGGGATCACTCCGCAGAGCAGTTTAAGTTGTTCCCATCACAATACAGAGCCAAAACAGACTTAGGGGCTAATGCTTCATGAAGCAACCCATTCATAAACCCTCTTCCGTTGAGGGACGCATTAGTGATAAATGAAGATAGGTCAAGATTGATTACCGACCGCAGAGGCAGAAGATGGAATTGGCCGCCGCAGCAGACGAAGCCACCTCAGGCCGCCTGATGACGCGCGGCAGCCCGGACGAAGTCCTGGTCCAGGTCCGCAATCTGCGTAAAGAGTATGCCACCGGACGGGGTCGGCTGGTTCTTTTCGAGGACATCAACTTCCAGGTGAAAAGCCGGCAGATGCTGGCCATCGTGGGCCAGTCGGGTGCCGGCAAAAGCACACTGCTGCACATCCTCGGGGCGCTTGATACGTCTTCCGCGGGTGAGGTATACTTTGGGACAACACTCCTGCGATCCTTGTCCCCCGGTAAGGCAGCGGACTTTCGCAATCGCGAGATCGGCTATGTGTGGCAGTTTCACTACTTGCTGCCCGAGTTTACGGCCGTTGAAAACGTCGCGCTCCCCCTTCTAGCGCGCGGTGAGTCAAAAAAAGAGGCAATGCAAGAGGCCACACACTGGCTCAGCGAGGTGGGACTGGCGGACCGGTCGACCCATCGCGCGGGGGAACTTTCTGGCGGGGAGCAGCAGCGTGTCTCGATCGCGCGCGCTCTGATAACCCAGCCTAGACTTTTGCTGGCGGATGAGCCTACAGGAGATCTGGATAACCAGACTGCGGATGCCCTGTTCGGCCTGATCGAGCGCCTGCACGCAAGCTATGGACTTACCTCAATCCTGGTCACCCACAACCTGCCTCTGGCGAGGCGTTGTGAGCGGGTCTTGCGGTTGGCCCAGGGACGAGTCGAAGAATTGTCTCCACTTGAAGTTTGAGTGCAGGCGTAACTACCACGTTTTTCACAGAAATGCTGCGGTGCCAACGGTTTAACCCAAATGGGTGACTCGTTGGAAGGGCTGAACCGATATAAGATTGATTAAGGCTTATATCTGCTCCCAGCCGAGTTGTTTTCCCGGGGTCAATGGCTCGGGGAAGATGGAACAGGACGAAAATTGCCGCTGGCGCTCCGAGGACCTGCAAGGGTCGTAAGAGTGGTCCGGGGGCAGCTTTTCAAGGGGGAACATGTTCGAACGGTATACAGAAAAGGCGCGGCGCGTCATCTTCTTTGCACGGTATGAGGCCAGCCAGTTTGGTTCCCCATACATTGAGACTGAGCACTTGTTGCTCGGTCTTCTGCGTGAGGACAAAGCGCTGACTAATCGCTTTCTCCGCTCCCATGCGTCGGTTGAATCCATCCGGAAACAGATTGAAGGCCACACTACGATTCGGGAGAAGGTTTCTACTTCTGTTGATCTGCCTTTGTCGAATGAATGTAAGCGTGTGCTCGCCTATGCTGCTGAGGAGGCTGAGCGCCTGTCGCACAAACATATTGGGACGGAACATCTATTACTAGGCCTGCTGCGCGAGGAGAAGTGCTTCGCAGCGGAGATATTGCACGAGCGCGGCCTGCGTCTGCTCGCCATTCGCGAGGAACTGGCCCGCGCCACCCAGGAGAAGGCTCCCCCTTCTCAACGCAATCGTGAGTCCAGCTTGTTGGTGGAGTTCTCCCGCGATTTGACCCAGGCGGCGATGGATAATCAGCTCGATCCGCTGGTGGGCCGCGACCAGGAACTGGAGCGTGTGGTGCAGATCCTGTGCCGCCGCACCAAGAACAATCCGGTGCTCATCGGCGAGCCCGGTGTGGGCAAGACCGCAATCGTAGAAGGACTGGCGCAGCGCATCTCCGACGGCGAAGTGCCCAGCTTCCTGGCAGATAAGCGCGTCTTGGCCCTGGATCTGTCGCTCATTGTTGCCGGAACCAAATACCGCGGTCAGTTCGAGGAGCGGCTCAAGACCATCATGAAAGAGTTGATGGAGAACCAGAACTCCATCATCTTCATCGATGAGCTGCACACCCTGGTCGGCGCGGGTTCGGCCGAGGGTTCGCTCGACGCGGCAAATATCCTCAAGCCGGCGCTTTCTCGAGGCGAGATTCAGTGCATCGGCGCAACCACGCCGGCGGAATATCGCAAATCAATTGAGAAAGATCGCTCTCTTGAGCGCCGCTTTCAGGCCGTCAAGGTGCCCCCTCCGAATGAAGAAGATGCGATCAAGATCATCATGGGCATCAAGGACCGCTATGAGAAGTTCCACGCGGTTAGTTACACCGATGATTCCATCCACTTCGCGGTCTCGCACTCCAACCGCTATATTCCGGATCGCTTCCTCCCGGATAAGGCAATCGATCTGATCGACGAGGCTGGTGCGCGCGTCAAGCTGCGTCAGACTTCGTTGCCGGAAGAGATCACCGAGGTGCAGAAGCGCATCAAGTTCATCGTCCATCGCATGGAAAATGCGATTGCCAACCATGAATTTGAGAAGGCGCGCTTTTATTCCGATGAGGAACGCAAGGAGCGCGAGAACCTGCGCGCCCTGCGCGACAAGTATCACCTTGACGACTCCACCGCCGGCATTGTGGGCCGCGAGGATATCGAGGATGTGGTCAGCCGCTGGACCGGGGTTCCCATCACCTCAATTAAAGAAGAGGAAACCCAGAAGCTGTTGCGCGTCGAAGAAGAGCTGCACAAGCGTGTCATCTCACAGGATAAGGCCATCTCCGCTCTGTCCCGTGCGATCCGCCGCTCTCGTGCGGGTCTCAAGTCTCCCAATCGTCCCATCGGTTCGTTCCTGTTCCTGGGCCCGACCGGTGTGGGCAAGACGGAGATGGCGCGCACCTTGGCCCAATTCCTCTTCGGCAGCGAGAAGGCTCTGATTCGCTTTGATATGTCGGAGTTCATGGAGAAGCACTCGGTCTCGAAGCTCATCGGTTCGCCTCCCGGCTATGTGGGCTACGAGGAAGGTGGTCAGCTCACCGAACGGGTGAAGCGCTCGCCTTACTCTGTGGTGCTGCTGGATGAAATCGAAAAGGCGCACCCTGATGTCTTCAACATCCTCTTGCAGGTTTTTGAAGATGGTCAGCTGACGGATGGTCTCGGCAACACCGTGGACTTCAAGAACTCGATCATCATCATGACTTCGAACATCGGCGCGCGTCACCTGCAGAGAAAGCAGGGTCTGGGCTTCCAGTCAGACAGGGAAGACCTGCTGATGGACAAGATGGAGGAGTTGGTCAAGAACGAGGTGAAGCGGACCTTCAATCCGGAATTCCTGAATCGGCTGGACGAAGTCATCATCTTCCTCTCGCTTTCGGATGCGGATCTGATCCAGATCCTGGAGCTGTTGGTACAGCAGCTGAACGCCAATCTGATTCAGAAGGCGATCACCTTGTCGGTGACCGAAGATGCCAAGAAGTGGATTCTGGATAAGACATTGATCGACCGCACGTATGGGGCGCGTCCGTTGCGCCGCGCGTTGCAGCGCTATGTCGAAGATCCGCTATCGGAAGCATTGATCGCCGGCGGTATTGCCGAACGTCCCGCCTTCCTCGAGGTTTATCTCGAAAACAACCAGCTGTTTTACAGGCCGGTAGGTGAAGTGGGAGAAGACAAGTCCACCGGCATCCTGCTCTTCAGCAACTAACGTACGATGTGCAAAAAAGGCCGGGGCGAAAGCCCCGGCCTTTTCTGCGCTTACTCCCAGCCGACCCACTCTTTGTTATCCCGCCTGCTCCGGCTCGCCGAACTGTCCATCCACATCCACCAATGCTAACGGGAGCGCTGCCCTCCGCTATTGTCATCCCGACCGGAGCGCAGCGCAGTGGAGGGACCTGCTGTGCGCCTTTCCCCCAAACAACTCCCTGCGCACTCACTCTGTCCGCCCCGGTGTGCCGCCGGACCGAAACTCGCCCCCTCGAGCAGACAGGCTCGAGATTCATGCAGAGTGTAAAGGAGAAAGAGGACCCTTGATCCCTTCGCCCGAAGCCGACTGTGGCGTTGACCCTTGGTGATCCATCGGGGATAGGCCCCGAATTGATCGCGAAACTATTGACGTGCCGCGACGTGATTGGCCAAGCCAACGTGGTCGTAGTCGGCGACGGCTGGCTCTGGGAAGAAGGTCAGGCCATCGCTGGGGTAAATGTCGTCACACGCACTGTCAATCATTTCGACGAAGTGCGGTCCTTCCCTGATGGTGTTCCGTTATTCCTACCGGTGGAGAGTATCCGTCCGGGGCAAGCTCCGCGCTCCACGGTGTCCAGCGCTGCGGGTGACTCGGTACTCAAGGTTTTGGGGATGTGCCTGGACGCTGCAACCGCGGGCATGATCGACGCCATCTGTTTTGCCCCTCTAAACAAACGCTCTATGGGAATGTCCGGGATGAAGTTCACCGACGAGCTTCACTTCTTTGCCAACCATCTAAAGGTCACTTCCTATGTATGCGAGTTCAATACCTTGGGTAACCTATGGACCTCTCGTGTTTCCTCTCATGTGCCTCTCAAAGACGTTGTTCTTTATCTGACCAGGGAACGAATCATCGAGTCCGTCAAGTTGCTCTACGCCGCCCTGCATTCGGCGGGGTTCGAGCATCCGCGGGTGGCCGTCGCTGCTCTGAATCCACACGCCGGAGACGGCGGCAGCTTCGGGCGTGAGGAGATTGACATCATCGCGCCCGCCGTGAGCGAGGCGAATGCGCAAGGCTATCCCGTCGCCGGGCCGTTCCCGGCCGACACCATCTTTCTCAAGGCCCGTGACGGTCACTACGACGGCATTGTCACCCTGTATCACGACCAGGGGCAGATCGCGCTCAAGCTACTAGGATTCGACAAGGGAGTCACCATCCACGGCGGACTGCCGATCCCAATCACGACCCCTGCGCACGGCACAGCCTTCGACATCGCCGGTCAAAACAAGGCCAATGTCGAAGCGACCGTGCAAGCATTTCTCATCGCATGCCGCATGGGCGCACGCTCTTAAAGGATGGGAGCGTTGTATCGTAAAAAGCATGCGCGCTTTCGCCGCCGTCCTCCGCTCTGCGCCTTTAGCTGCCTTGCTTTTCGTACCGCCCGTCCTCGCTGCCCCCGCGCCCTCATTGGATCAAGTACTCCGCTACCCGTATGTCAGCGGACTCGTTGCCTCAGCCAAGGGCGACAGGTGCGCTTGGGTGGAGAACGTAGGCGGCGTCCGCAACATCTGGTCTGCTGGCGCGGCTGACAGCCAGCCGCGCCAGCTCACACATTACACCGCAGACGATGGTCAGGAGCTGACCCAGCTCACCTTTTCCGCCGACGCATCGGAGCTGCTCTACGTGCGCGGTGGCGACCACGACGCGAACTGGCCCGCTCAGGGCAATCTAGCGCCAAATCCCGATAACGGTCCATCCGAGGCGAAAGTCACCATCTGGTCGGTATCCCTCGCAGATTCCGCGAGCACGCCGCTGCAGGTCGCCGAGGGAGACAGCCCGGCCTTATCCGCGACGGGACAACTGGCCTATGTGAAGGATGCGCAGATCTGGACCGCCCCGCTTCCCCGCGCGACCAATGTCGCCGCCAAGGCTCAGCGGCTTTTTTTTGATCGAGGGAAAGATGACACGCCACTCTGGTCCCCTGACGGAACCCGGCTCGCCTTTGTGTCCGGCCGCGGCGATCACAGCTTCGTGGGCGTATACACGAGGTCGGGGCAGTCGCTGCTTTACCTCAGCCCATCTACCAGCTTCGATCAGGACCCTGTCTGGTCAGCTGATGGCAGTTCGATCGCCTTCATGCGCCGGCCGAGCCACGGCGACGCACCCGAAAACTTCCTGGTGCAACAGCCGCACCCGTTCGCATTCTGGATTGCCGATGCGACTACGGGAAAAAGCCGAAAGGTTTGGAGCTCGCCCGACACACTTGCCGGCTCATTGCCGGATCTCGCCGAAAACGAGCCGCTCTTCTGGATGGCAGACAACAAGCTGGTCTTCCTGGCTGAGACTGACAATTGGCCCCACCTATATGCAGTAGATACAGTGGGCGGCGATGCGCGGCTCCTGACGCCTGGTCACTTCATGGTGGAGAACGTGGTATTGACCCCGGATCATCGCAGCCTGGTGTATAGCGCCAACGCGGGAGAAACCGCAGGCGATGAGGATCGGCGTCACCTCTTTCGTGTCGGGACGGACGGGCATGCTCCGGAACCGCTGACCCACGGGGACTCGCTCGAGTGGTCTCCGGCTGCGCTGACGGAAGGCAAGGTCGCGTACATTGCTGCAGGCGCGCAGCGTCCGGCGGGCGTGGATGTTCTCACCCGGCCAGGAGAAAGTCACGTGCTCGACACCGGAAGCGCCAAGGATTATCCATCCACTGCGCTCGTCATTCCCAAGCTAGTCAGCTTTAAGTCTCCTGACGGCTTTACCATTCAGGGCCAGTTATTTCGCCAGGCCGATGCCGGTGCGCAACAGCCTGGTGTGATCTTTGTCCATGGTGGGCCGCCGCGGCAGATGCTTCTGGGCTGGCACTACATGGCCTATTACAGCAACGCCTATGCGGTGAACCAGTATCTGGCAGCGCATGGTTTCACCGTGCTCTCGGTGAACTATCGGCTGGGCATCGGCTACGGGAGAGCGTTTCAGCATCCTGACCATGCTGGGCCGGCCGGCGCAGCGGAGTACCAGGACGTACTGGCCGGGGCTCGCTATCTCCAGCAGGTTGCGGGCGTCGACGCGCACCGCATCGCTATTTGGGGCGGATCCTACGGCGGCTATCTCACCGGCCTTGCGCTCGCCCGGAACTCGGATGTGTTTAAAGCAGGCGTGGATTTCCACGGTATTTCGAACTGGGTTCCAACCCTGGCCAAGGATGGGGCTCTTCCCGAGCATTGGTATGAGGCAAGTGCGGAGTGGAGGCGGGCGATCGAGACTGCCTTTGCCGCTTCGCCGGATGCGGACATAGCAAAGTGGAAATCGCCCGTTCTGCTGATCCATGGAGACGATGATCGCAATGTGCCCTTCGATCAGACGGTCGAACTGGCGCACCGTCTTGACCAGCAACATACCCCGTTTGAAGAGCTCGTGATTCCCAACGACATACACGGCTTCCTCCGCTGGATGAACTGGTTAAATGCGGACCAGGCCACGGTCCAATTCTTATCCAGGCAGTTGCTAAAAACGAACCCTCGCTAGAGCGGACCACTAACCCCGATGCGCACAGCGAAGGGTGCGCCGCCCTGCGGACCTTTCAGCCACTATGCGATTTCGCGTGGAAGCGCCGCCCTCTCCTTTGCCGTGGAGGGACCTGCAGTTTGTGTTGCTTGAGAAACGGAACCCGGACGCGATTCGCTCAGGGCACAAGCACGATCTTGCCGTGCGTGTGACGTTGCTCGAGCTCTCGATAGGCTTCACGAACGTCGGCCAGCGGATATACCTTAGCGATTGGGATCTCAAGGCGGCCGGCGGAGAGCAGTCCCGCGAGTTGCGCGAGTACATCCGCAGTCGCCGCTTCGTGGTTACCTTCCGTCTTCACGCCGAACTTGGCTGCGGCGGCGAAGTCGATGATCGTGTCGATCCGATTCCGAGCGACGCCCAGCTTGAGCGCCAGTTCGACGTACCCACCCCCGAAGGTGTCAATGAAGGCATCAACCTTGTCTCCGCATGCCGCGCGGATCCGGCCCTCAACGCCATCACCATAGGTAACAGGAATTACGCCGTGCTCGGTGAGCCACTTGTGATTCGCGTCGCCTGCCAGGCCGATAACCTTGGCGTCGGCATTCCTGGCCAGTTGGACGGCGATCGAGCCTACCCCACCCGCAGCCCCGGAGACCACGACGGTGTCACCCGCGCTCAGGGCGACGCTCCGCACCGCGGCGTATGCCGTTGTGCCGGCTACGAATAGTGCTCCGGCCTGCTCCCACGAGACGTTGGCAGGACGCGGCACAAGGTTGCCGGCCTCGACGACTACGAGCTCGGCCTGGCCGGATCGGTCGTTGGTGAACCCAATGACCTCATCACCTACGGCAACATTCGTCACCCCGGGGCCGGCCTCCTCCACGATTCCCGCGAGATCACTGCCTTGTCCGGAAGGAAACGTGGAAGGCCACCGATCGGCGAAAATTCCCTTTCGGATCGAGGCCTCACCCGGATTAATCCCCGCAGCCTTGACTCGGACAAGCACCTTTCCCGGCCCCGGGATCGGCCGGTCGACCTCTACCACTTCCAGGACTTCAAGCCCACCATATTTATCGAATCTCACTGCACGCGGCATAGAACCTTCTCCTATCGTTGCCGAGCAGAAGCGGCACGACTATTATCTTCCACGGCATCCCCGGCGGCCCAGAGTCTCAGGCGTGGAAAACTTTCCTTCACTTTCGCTGGACTTGTCCTTCCCATCGGAGACACACTTGAGTCTGAGGAGCACTGAAGATGGAAACGGAAATCTCAGAAAAGGTTCAACGCCTGACCCGCATTCTCACCGAAGAGGCCGGCAGGTTCCCCAGGATCACCGTCGACCAGTACTCAACCGGCACCTATGGTTATGACTGGAAAGTCTATCTGGACCAGGAACGACAGCTTGGCACCATCGCTTTTACTACCGAGGTCACTCTCTCCGAGCATGAACTCCGGGCGGCATTCCGGCACGAGCTGAAAGCGCTCGTTCGCAGTCAGCCGGTTTCGCCCGCACCAGCACTGCGCGCCAGTCCCCAGTAAAAAGAATTTTAAAGAGAGCGATCACGCCGCAGGATTCGAAGATCGCATGGAAAGCGGCGGCTTTTGACGGCTAAGGAAGGAACCGTTAGAAGTTGATATTTATTCTCGCGCCCAGTCGCGTCCTGCTTCCAGGCTTTTCTCTTGCTAAAAGAACTATACCTGTTTAGTCTATGCCTGTTGTCGAATAGCCTATGGACGCTACCCCACCTCGCGATCTCTTCCCCGGCGCACTCGAAATGATGGTTCTCGAGTCGCTTCGACGCCAGCCCGCCCATGGCTACGCGCTCGTCCAGCATATCCAGCAGCGATCGAACAACCTGCTCCAGGTGGAAGAAGGATCGCTCTATCCAGCGCTCCAGCGCCTGCTCAAAGCGAAGCTCGTGAAGGCGGAGTGGGGTGTCTCCGCCACCAACCGCCGGGTGCGCACTTATCAGATCACTGCCGCCGGTCTGCGCCATCTCGAACAGCAGAGATCCAGCTTCGAACGCATGTTTGAAGGTATAGCCCTGGTCCTCAATCCGGGTAAGGCTAACTAGAGGTCTTCTGGTCCCTCTTAGAGGGAATCCAAAATCTAGTATCCGAAATAAAATCAGCCACTTACCCTTAAAAAATGCAGATCGTTGCGGCTGCGTTGGCAGTTTGGTGGAAGGCTATCCGGGCCTGGAAAGCCTGCGAGGACTAGTGGCTCTCTAGAGACTTGGACAAAAAAACCTCCCCATATCGATGGAGATTCGCTAGAAGGAAGATGGTGCAAGTTGACCTTCTTAGAATGGCGAACTCTTTTCCAGGATCTCTCCGTCGGCTGCCGCGAAAAAGGCGCCCGCCCAAACCTGGGCAGCCAACTCGAGAGGGATATGCCGGCATCAAACGGCCAACGCAAATCTATAGACAAATGGAAACGCTTCGCGGACTCCCAATGATCTGCCTCCAAACTCCCCACCAAAGCGCCCTCATTCTAAAAAGATCCAACGCAGACCTCATTCGCGGGTTCGCCCGTCGGTTGACGCTCTGCGCATTATGTAGGAGATCGAAATGAAGAAAAACGGAACGCCCGTATTGTCCGGTCAGGAAGAACTCCCGATTCGGAGGGCAAAGGCCAATGGGCATAATACCGCCGTGGCAGAGTGCGACCCCGCGGAATTAGTTCTCATCTTGGAGCGTATGCAGGCCATGCGCGATGGAGATTTCTCCGTGCGCCTTCCTGGTTCGTGGACCGGGCTCAGCGGAAAAATGGCTGACACTTTCAATGAAATTGCCATGGCCAATCAGCGCATTGCCAAGGAGCTGCGGCGTGTCGGTCAAGTGGTGGGGAAGAAAGGCAGGACCCGGGAGCGCGCCAGGTTCGACGAATCCCGAGGCGCCTGGGGAGAAATCGAGGATTCGGTCAACACCCTGGTTGAGGATCTTCTGCGGCCGACCGCCGAAGTCACCCGCGCGATCGCGGCTGTAGCCGAGGGAAACCTGACCCAGACGGTAAGAATGGACGTGGACGGACGTCCGCTCGAAGGTGACTTTCTCCGCTCCGCCAAAATCGTGAACACCATGATTCAGCAGCTTGGCGTGTTCACGTCGGAAGTAACCCGCGTGGCGCGAGAAGTAGGCACAGACGGCAAGCTCGGCGGCCAGGCGCAGGTCCCCGGTGTAGCCGGAACCTGGAAGGATCTCACCGACTCCGTCAATTCCATGGCTAACAACCTGACCAGCCAGGTACGCAATATCGCCGAAGTCGCCACTGCGGTGGCCAGCGGCGATCTGTCGCGCAAAATTACCGTGGATGTTCGCGGGGAAATTCTGCAGCTCAAAGAAGCCATCAACACCATGGTCGACCAGCTCAGATCCTTTGCCTCCGAGGTTACCCGTGTTGCCCGCGAAGTGGGCACCGACGGCAAACTAGGCGGCCAGGCGGTCGTGCTCGGCGTCGCCGGCACCTGGAAAGATCTCACCGACTCCGTCAACGCCATGGCTGGAAACCTGACCGCGCAAGTCCGCAACATCGCGGAGGTCACAACAGCGGTAGCTCGTGGCGATCTGTCGCGCAAAATTACTGTGGATGTTAAGGGCGAGATCCTGGAGTTGAAGAACACCATCAACACCATGGTGGATCAGCTGAACGCGTTCGCCGGCGAGGTGACGCGTGTCGCGCGTGAGGTCGGTACCGAGGGCAAACTCGGCGGCCAGGCGCAGGTTCCCGGCGTGGGCGGTACCTGGAAAGACCTTACCGATAACGTCAACTTTATGGCCAGCAACCTGACTGGACAGGTACGCAACATTGCCGAAGTCGCAACCGCGATTGCCACCGGCGATCTTTCACGCAAAATCACGGTAGACGTCCGCGGTGAGATCCTGCAGCTCAAGGAAACGCTCAACACCATGGTGGATCAGCTCAACCGTTTCGCGGGCGAGGTCACGCGCGTTGCGCGTGAAGTCGGGTCAGAGGGTCGGTTAGGTGGCCAGGCCAATGTGCCCGGCGTTGCCGGTACCTGGAAAGACCTTACTGATTCTGTCAATTCGATGGCCGGCAACTTGACCGCGCAGGTCCGCAATATCGCCGAGGTGACCACTGCCGTCGCGCGCGGTGATCTGTCGCGCAAGATCACGGTCGATGTGAAGGGCGAAATTCTGGAGCTGAAAGACACCATCAACACCATGGTGGATCAACTCAATGGCTTTGCCGGCGAGGTCACGCGCGTGGCGCGTGAGGTTGGTACCGAAGGCAAACTCGGCGGACAGGCCCAAGTGCCAGGCGTCGCCGGCACCTGGAAGGACCTTACCGACAACGTCAACTTCATGGCCAGCAATTTGACTGGCCAGGTGCGCAACATTGCCGAAGTGGCCACTGCCGTAGCGCGTGGCGATTTGTCGCGCAAGATCACGGTAGACGTGAAGGGCGAGATTCTGGAACTGAAAGACACCATTAACACCATGGTGGAGCAGCTCCGGTCCTTCGCTTCAGAGGTTACCCGAGTAGCCAGGGAAGTCGGCACAGACGGCAAGCTGGGAGGCCAGGCCCAGGTGCCGGGCGTAGGCGGCACGTGGAAAGATCTGACCGACTCCGTCAACTCCATGGCCAGTAATCTCACCGGTCAGGTGCGCAACATTGCCGAAGTAGCCACGGCCATCGCCAGCGGCGATCTCTCCAAGAAAATCACGGTAAACGTAAGCGGCGAGATTCTTCTGCTCAAAGACACCATTAACACCATGGTGGACCAACTCAATGCGTTTGCCGGCGAGGTAACGCGCGTTGCCCGCGAAGTCGGGTCAGAGGGCCGGTTAGGCGGCCAGGCCAACGTCCCTGGTGTGGCCGGCACCTGGAAAGACCTTACCGACTCTGTCAATTCCATGGCTGGAAATCTGACCGCTCAAGTGCGCAATATTGCCGAAGTGACCACTGCCGTCGCGCGTGGCGATCTGTCCCGCAAGATTACTGTCGACGTGAAAGGCGAGATTCTTGAATTGAAGAACACCATCAACACCATGGTGGATCAACTCAATGCCTTTGCCGCTGAAGTAACCCGCGTTGCCCGCGAGGTGGGTACGGATGGAAAACTCGGCGGCCAAGCGCAGGTGCCGGGCGTGGCGGGTACCTGGAAAGATCTTACCGATAACGTCAACGTGATGGCTGCCAACCTCACCGAGCAGGTGCGCGGCATCGTTAAAGTAGTCACCGCGGTTGCTAATGGCGCACTGACCCAGAAACTAACCGTGAACGCTAAAGGTGAGGTGGCGGCGCTGGCAGAGACCATCAATAACATGACGGATACGCTCGCAACCTTCGCCGATCAGGTCACCACCGTTGCGCGTGAAGTTGGAGTGGAAGGCCGCTTGGGAGGTCAGGCCAATGTGCCGGGAGCAGCAGGCACATGGAAGGATCTGACGGGCAATGTGAACCTTCTGGCCGACAACCTTACTAACCAGGTGCGTGCCATCGCTGAAGTAGCCACCGCCGTGACCCAGGGCGATCTCACCCGGTCCATCCAGGTAGAGGCCAGGGGCGAAGTCGCGGAGTTGAAAGACAACATCAATACCATGATCAATAACCTCCGACTGACCACGGAGCGCAATACCGAGGAGGACTGGCTCAAGACCAATCTAGCCCGATTTACCGGCATGCTGCAGGGCCAGCGCGACCTTACAACCGTGGGCAAGACTCTGCTCTCCGAACTGGCTCCGCTGGTGAATGCGCATCAAGCGCTTATCTACCAGATGGAAACTGAGGACGAGAAATTGGTACTGCTTTCCGCCTACGCAGGAGACCGGGCTGACGGTCATTTGCGGCGTGTTGATCTTGGCGACGGTCTGGTAGGTCAATGCGCGACAGAAAAACGACGCATCCTGATAAGAGATCTGGCAGAGAGCAAAGTAACCATTCGCTCCGGACTGTTTGAGGCTGTGCCGCGCAACGTGATCGTCTTACCGGTGTTATTCGAAGATCGCGTAAAGGCAGTGATTGAGCTCGCTTCTTTGGGCGTCTTTACTGCCTCGCATCTGGCATTTCTCGAACAATTAACTGCCAGCATTGGCATCGTGCTCAACAGCATCGAGGCCACCATGCAAACCGAAGGACTGTTGAAGCAGTCGCAGCAGCTGGCGACCGAACTGCAAACCCAGCAAAAGGAGTTGCAACAGAAAAACGAACAGCTCGCGCAAAAAGCCCAGCAGCTTGCAGAGCAGAATGCAGAAGTCGAACGTAAAAATCAGGAGATTGAGCAGGCAAGACGTGAGCTCGAAGGCAAGGCCAAGGAACTGGCTCTTACCTCCAAGTACAAATCCGAGTTTCTCGCCAATATGTCGCACGAGCTCCGGACGCCTCTCAACAGCATTCTCGTTCTGGGCCAGCAGTTGGGAGACAACCCGGATGGCAATCTTACCGGCAAGCAAGTCGAGTTTGCGCGTACCATTCACGGAGCCGGTACTGACCTCTTAAACCTGATCAGTGACATCCTCGACCTTTCCAAGATCGAGTCCGGAACTGTCTCCGTCGAAGCAGAGGAAGTGTTTTTCGCCAGCCTGCTTGACATGATCGGGCGTCCTTTCCGCCACGAAGCGGAAAATCGCAACCTCGACTTTGAGCTGCGCACCGATCCACGGCTCAACCGAAGCCTCATCACCGATTCCAAACGTCTGCAGCAAGTACTCAAGAACCTGCTATCGAACGCCTTCAAATTTACCGAGAAGGGCGGTGTGCGCCTGGCCCTTTCCGTTGCTGAAAGGGGATGGAGCAGTGAGCATCCAATTTTGAGCAGGGCGACCGCCGTCATCGCGTTTGAAGTCGCGGATACCGGCATAGGGATTCCGCAAGAGAAGCAACGAATTATTTTCGAGGCTTTTCAGCAGGCGGATGCAGGCACCAGCCGTAAGTACGGTGGCACAGGCCTGGGGTTGGCGATTAGCCGTGAACTTGCTGGTCTGCTTGGTGGAGAAATCCAATTGCGCAGCGCGCCCAACCACGGCAGCACGTTTACCCTCTACCTTCCACAGGTGTACAGCGGTCCCTCTGCGTTGCCGGTGAAGTACTCCGAAGGCGCCGCAGCCAGTCATCCGGTGGAACTCTTGAAGACCGCGTTGGCTGAGCTTCCGGTGGAACAGATTCCCGACGACCGGGAGAACCTCGAGCCTGGTGATGCCGCGTTGCTGATCGTCGAAGACGACCCGCACTACGCTAGAATCCTGCGCGACCTCTCCCGGGAGAAAGGCTTCAAGGTCCTGCTCGCTACCCGGGGCGCGGAAGGTCTCGCGCTGGCCCGCGAGTTCCATCCTGCCGCCGTGTCCCTGGATGTATTTCTCCCCGACATGCTGGGCTGGACTGTTCTCAATCACTTGAAACAAGACCCGGCTACCCGTCACATTCCGGTACAGATGCTTACCCTCGATGAAGATAAGGCCCATGGCTTGGCGCGGGGAGCCTTCGCTTTCATTACCAAGCCGGTCACCACCGAGGGTCTTGATGCTGCCATCGCTCGCATCAAGGAATACGCTGCTCCGCGCCGGAAACGCCTGCTCGTGGTTGAGGACAATGCTGCCGAACAGCTGAGTATTCGCGAGTTGCTGGGCAATGAAGACATCGATGTCGTGGTCGCAACTACGGGTCGCGAGGCGCTCGAGGCGTTACAAGAACACCCTTACGACTGTGTCGTCCTCGATCTTCGGCTTCCCGATATGTCCGGCTTCGAGGTGCTGGAGCAGCTGCGCGATACCTCCGCGCTGAGCGATATGCCCATCGTCGTCTTCACCGGCAAAGAACTCTCCCCGGAAGAAGACGCCCGCCTGCATGAGTTAGCCCGCAGCGTAGTAGTGAAAGGAGTCGAATCCCCGGAGCGCCTATTGGATGAAACGGCTCTATTCCTCCACCGGGTGATAGCTGATCTTCCCCAACAGAAGCAAAATATGTTAGACCGGCTCCATCGCTCCGACGATGCTCTGGTGGGGAAGAAAGTACTGGTTGTGGATGATGACGTGCGCAATATATTCGCCCTTAGCAGTGTTCTTGAGCGCCGCGGCATGACTGTGCTCACAGCAGGCACCGGCAAAGCAGCCATCAAAACTCTCGAATTGGTGCCTGACGTGTCCATCGTGCTCATGGATATTATGATGCCCGAAATGGATGGCTACGAGACCATGCAGGTAATCCGTCGAAACGATTCTTTCCGCCGCATGCCGATCATTGCGCTCACTGCCAAGGCGATGAAGGGGGACCGTGAGAAATGCCTCGAGGCTGGCGCATCCGAATATCTGGCAAAACCGGTAAACACTGAGCAATTGCTCTCCACACTGAGAATGTGGCTTCATCGATAGTTCATGCACCACAAGCAGGTACGCAAAGGCCATGAAAGATGAGCATAACTGAGAGCGTCAATATTCTGATGGTCGATGATCAGCCTGGCAAGCTGCTCAGCTACCACGCCATATTAGAAGATCTGGGAGAAAATCTGCTTTCCGCAACTTCCGGCAGGCAGGCTCTGGAGCTTCTTCTCAGCCGCGACGTTGCCGTCATCTTGATGGATGTGAGCATGCCCGACCTTGATGGCTTCGAGTTAGCGGATCTTATTCGCCAACACCCACGCTTTCAAAAAACTGCCATTATCTTTATCTCCGCGGTGCATCTGACGGATCTCGATCGCGTGAAGGGATATCAGCGCGGAGCGATGGATTACATCTCCGTGCCGGTTGTTCCGGAGCTCTTGCGTGCCAAAGTAACCGTATTTGCCGACTTGTACCGCAAGACACGGGAACTGGAACTCCTCAATCGCGAACTGGAAAAGCGGGTGTTTGCCCGCACCGAACAATTGCGGCAAAGCGAAGAGCAAGTCCGCAGGCTCAACGATCAATTGCAGCAGCGAGTCGCGGAACTGGAAACCATCATGAGGGTTTTGCCGGTCGGAGTTTCCATCGCCCATGACCCCCATTGCCAATTCGTGACCGGAAACGCCGAACTGAAGGAACTCCTCGAACTTGGTCACCGGGAGAACCTGTCCCCACACAGCTATGAAAATAGCGAGGGAACCTATGAGGTCTACCAGAACGGTACCCATCTTACGTTTGACCAGCTTCCACTCCAGCGGGCCGCCGCGACGGGTAAGCCGGTGGGGGGAATCGAGCTCGAAATCCGCTCCCGCAGCGGAAACGTGATTCAGACCCTGATGAGCGCGAATCCACTTTTCTATGACTCCGGGAACGTTCGCGGCGCGGTCGGAGCGCTCATCGATATCACCGAGCGAAAGCGGATGGAGCAGATATTGAGGGAGCGTGCAGACCTGCTGGATCTCGCATCAGAAGCCATCGTGGTGCGTGACCTGAACGGGACCGTTCAGTTTTGGAATTCGGGCGCTACTGCGATGTATGGTTGGAGCGCAGAAGACGCTGTCGGGAAGAACCTTCACCAACTCCTGAACACGCAATTTCCGGTGCCCAATCAGGAGATAGAATCAATCGTCTCTGAAGGGAAGCGCTGGGAAGGAAACCTGGTTCAATATACAAGGGATGGGCGCGAGATTGTAGTTGCCTGCCGAAAGATCCTGCAGCGCGATGGAAACAAACCGCGCGTCGTCCTTGAGATTTGCCGGGATATCACTGCGCGATTGCAGGCCGAGGAAGCGCTTCGCAAATCAGAAAGATTCGCCGCCATGGGGAGAATGGCGGGAATTGTCGCCCATGAAATCAACAATCCGCTGGAGTCGATCACTAACCTGTTCTATCTGCTAAAAAAACATCCGTCTCTGGATCAGGAGGCACGGCGCTACGCCACGATGGCGGAACAGGAGCTCCATCGTATTTCGCACATAACCAAGCAGACACTGAGCTTTTATCGTGAATCGTCACAGCCCGTCGCAGTCTCGATTTCTGTGCTTCTGGATGACATCCTTGAGCTTCAATCCCGTCAATTGCAGACCAACGGAATAGTTGTTGAGCGGCGCTATGGCAGCGGTGAGATAATGCAGGGCTTTCCGGTGGAGCTGAAACAGGTATTTCTCAACCTGATTGCCAACGCAATTCAGGCTATGCCAAAGGGCGGTTGCTTGCGTATTCACATACAGCAGGCCTATCGGGCGGCGACGCAAACCGCTGGAGTTCGCGTTTCGATCGTAGATACCGGCTCCGGCATCAGGCCCGAGGATGCAAAGCGTTTGTTCGAACCATTTTTCACCACAAAATCTACAAAAGGAACTGGGCTGGGCCTTTGGATCTGCAAAGGCATCGTAGAGAAATATGAAGGCACCATAGATTTCCGCAGTACGAGCCTGCCGGGCAGAAACGTCACTTGCTTCTCGGTTTTCATTCCCGCCCCCGCCGCGGAGAACCCTCTGCTCCGTTTGATTTCAAATGTTGGAGCCGCCAGCTAGATTAGTCCTCCCGATTGCACCCTCTCCCTTCCATAAAGGTCTAAACATTGGGCTAAAGAGTCTGCGTGAGAACTCGAGATAAACAGCAAATCAGAACCAGGCCCGTAGGGCCGGTAGCCAAACGTCAGCCCAGCCCGGATCCGGACTGGGCTGACGTTTGGCTACCGGCTCTACGGGCCTGGTTCTGATTTGCGATTTATCTCGAGTTCTCAAGCAGACTCTTTAGCCCCGCTGCTCCACTCCTCTGGATAAAGCGAGTTCCACTGAGCCCTCCCAGTGCAGGATCCGGGTAACCGCCATCGGCCCCGGGAACCGGCGGCCGTCTTTTCTCGTACTGGAAATTGAGTCTGAAGGGGAGGGATGAATGCTGGCGGATTTGCGCGATGCGCTGCGGCAACTACGGAAGGCGCCCGGGTTTACCACCACCGCGGTGATCACACTCGCACTGGGGATCGGAGCGACGACTGCGATCTTCACCCTCATTCACCAGGTGATGCTGAAATCTCTGCCCGTAACCAAACCGGAGGAGCTATGGAGGATCGGCGATAAAATCCGCTGCTGCAACTGGGGAGGGTATACCCAGGGGGCAGATGGGGATTTTTCCCTGTTCTCGTGGGAGGAATACAAGAACTTCCGTGCGCGCTCTCCCGAGTTCACCGACCTGGCTGCGCTGCAGGCCGGCAATGCGCCCCTTGGCGTCCGTAGAGCGGGGTCCCAGGCGGCCGCGGATACGCGCAATGGAGAGTACGTCTCCGGAAATTTCTTCAGGACCTTCGGCGTGCAGCCCTGGATCGGCCGGCTCATGACCGACGCGGACGATCAGGAGGGTGCGCCGCCGGTGGCCGTGATGAGCTACCGCATCTGGAAGGAGAAGTACGGCTCCGACCCCACGGTAGTCGGCGCCGGCTATCAGATCAATGGGCATCCCTTTACTGTGATCGGCGTAGCTGCGCCAGGATTCTATGGAGCGAAGCTGGCCGGCGGAGGCATGCCGGATTTTTGGCTTCCCCTGACCGCAGAGCTGCTGATCGATGGAGATACCTCACGGCTGAAGCGGCCAGATGGCAGCTTCCTTGACCTGATCGGGAGAGTGCGTCCGGGAGTCAATCCGAAGTCCCTCGAAGCAGAGCTCAAGGTCGAATTCCACAACTGGCTCGCTAGCCACGTCCCAGATATGCAACCGGGCGAGAAGCAGCTCTGGCAACAACAGACGTTGCATCTGAGTCCCGGGGGCGCCGGGGTAGCGGCCATGAGAGATCAATATCAGGATGGACTGAAGCTGCTACTTGTCGCTGCGGGATGTGTCCTGCTGGTGGCCTGCGGGAACCTGGCCAACCTGATGCTGGCGCGCGGGTTGAAGGATCGCGGGCAGACCTCGGTGCGCATGGCGCTGGGTGCTTCGCGGCAGCGCCTGGTGCGCAAGGCGCTGGTGGAATCAGTGATGCTGGCGGTCATTGGAGGAGCCTTCGGTATCGCCGTGGCCTATGCCGGCACAAGGCTGATTCTTTACCTTGCCTTCCAAAATAACGGTCCGAATGACTACGTACCCATCCATGCAACGCCATCCTGGCCCGTGCTGCTCTTCACCTTGGGAATCTCTGCGTTGACCGGAATCATTTTTGGCATCGCACCGGCGTGGATCACTTCGCACGCCGACCCGGTCGAGGCCTTGCGCGGGGCAAATCGCTCTGTGGGCGGCGGCCGCTCCTGGGTGCAGAAGTCGCTGGTCATCGTGCAGGCAGCGATGTCTTTGGTGCTGCTGTCGGCAGCGGCTCTGCTCGGCCAGAGCCTGCGCAATCTGCAGCACCAGAATTTCGGATTCGAAACCGAGGGCCGCTACATTGCATCGATCAATCCCATGCTGGGCAACTACAAGCCAGAAACGCTGGAGCCGATGTTCCGCCAGATCGATGACCGCCTGCTCCAGATTCCCGGCGTACGCATGGTGGCTCCGGCGCTCTATGCGCCCATGACGGGCGATAGCTGGAACAACGGTATTCGCATCCAGGGCAGGCCGGAACCCGGGGCTAAGGAGAACACAAGTTCGGGGTTTGCACGCGTCATGCCCGGCTTCTTTGAAACCGTAGGGGCAAAGATCGTGCTTGGGCGGCCCATTACGCAGGATGACACTGCGGCGACACGGAACGTAGCGGTGGTCAACGAAGCCTTTGCCAAGAGGTTCTTCAAAGGTCAAAATCCGGTCGGGCAGCATTTCGGACCCGACAAGCTCAAATACGCAGCAACCTACGAAATCGTCGGAGTTACCCGCGACATGCGCTACATGACCTACGACTACAAGGATCCGGTGGGGCCCATGTATTGGGTGTCGGAGGCGCAGACCGTGCATTGGGACGATCCGGTCTACGTCGCTGGCGAACTGTGGTCGCACTATCTGTACAACATCGTCATTTGGGCGCCAGGCGATCCACCGGGCATGGAAGAGCGGGTGCGTAAGGCGTTGGCTAGTGTCGATCCCAACCTGGTGCTCTACGGGGTTGACCCGTACAGCAAGATTCTGGGCGCGGATTTCCAGCAGCAAAACATGATCGCCACACTGACCACGCTTTTTGGTGTGCTTGGACTGATGCTGGCAGCGGTCGGGCTTTACGGTGTGATGGCCTATACGGTAGAGCAGCGGACGGGCGAGATTGGCGTGCGCATGGCGCTGGGTGCGGATCGCGGCAGTGTCGTGAAGATGGTGCTGCGGGGCGCTTTCTCGCAGGTAGGGATCGGGCTTGCGCTGGGCATTCCGGCGGCGATCGGGGCCGGTAAGCTGATGACCGATCAACTATTCGGCGTCAAGCCCTGGGACCCGGTGATGCTGATGGTGGCAACACTGCTGCTGGCTCTGGCGGCGCTGCTGGCATCGGTGATTCCGGCCAGGCGTGCGGCAGGCGTGGAGCCGATGGTGGCCCTGCGTAACCAGTAATCAGGAACCCCGGGAATAAGCGATATGGAAGGGCTCACGGGAGGCGGCGGACGCTGATAGACTGCATCAACCGCTGGAACTTCTTATTGTCGTTGTTTGCCCGGGGCGCATGGCGATATCGCAAGGCACACAGTTCGGGCCGTACCGGATCCTGGAACAGATCGGTTCTGGGGGCATGGGCGAGGTCTATCGCGCGCTAGACACGCGATTGGGGCGGGAAGTGGCGGTCAAGCTGGTCTCCAGCCGCTATCTGGCCGAGGCTTTTGGCAGCGGAAGCCCGGCCCCCGGAACCGGGGCACCGGCAAGCGGTACGCCGGCGACTCCAGCAACACTCTCGCATCGGCGGTTTCTGCGTGAGGCGCAATCGGCCAGCGTGCTGAACCACGCCAACATCTGCACTATCCATGACATTGGGGAACAAGATGGGCGGCCCTATCTGGTGATGGAGCTGCTCCGCGGGGAAACCTTGAAGGAGGCACTCCGGGGCGGCGCCCTCTCTGTAACTGAAGTGATTACATTCTCCCGCCAAGCTGCGGCAGCGCTGGCCGCCGCGCACGCCCAGGGAATCGTTCACCGTGACATCAAGCCGGCGAACATTTTTGTGAGCCAGGCGGCCCGGGGAACGAAGCAGATCAAGATCCTCGACTTTGGCCTGGCCAAACAGCAGGGCATGGGCGATCTGCAGGACTCGGGCGAAGCAACCGCGACGTTTGGCGGGCTGGCAACATCGGCGGGAACCGACGGCGGAAGAGTAAATCCTGACCTCACTTCTCCCGGGTCGACGCTGGGCACCGTAGCCTATATGTCTCCGGAACAGGCAAAAGGCGAGCCGCTCGACGCGCGCACGGACCTGTTTTCTCTGGGAGCTGTGATCCATGAGATGGCGACTGGGAGCAAACCGTTTGCGGGACAGAGCACAGCGGAGCTCTTTGTCGCGCTGCTGACCAAGGATCCGGCACCGGTGAGCACGCTGAATCCGGCGATGCCGGTGGAGCTGGATGGGATTGTCGCGAAGCTGCTGGCCAAGGAGAAGGAGCGCAGGTATCAAACGGCGGAGGGGTTGTTGCAGGACCTGGAGGCGGTCGATGCCCAGGCCTCCCATGGGTCCAGCGGGACGGTGAGGGCGGCGAGTGGAACGCACGCTGCGGCGCCGGCCGACGCAAATCCTGCGGCGCAGGATTTGCGGATGGCGGAAAAGCCACGAGGGCGCCGAATGCCGCTACTGGTGGCCGCAGCGGTGATCGTGCTGCTGCTGGCTGGAGCATTTGCGTGGTGGAAGTACCGGGTGGGAGGCAGACCGGAAACAGGCACAGGGACGGCGACAGCCCCTGCAACCGGTACATCCCCGGTCGCGGCGACGAAGAACGCCATCATTGTGGCCGACTTCGTGAACAATACCGGCGACCCGGTCTTTGAAACCACGCTGAACCAGGCCCTGGGAGTACAGCTGGGGCAATCTCCCGTGCTGGACATTGTGAACCAGCAGCATCTGCGACAGAGCCTGCAGTATCTGGGTAAGAAGCCGGGTGATGCCATCACGCCGGCGATTGCGCGGGAGATTGGGCAGCGTGAGGGCATTAAGGCCATACTCACCGGGACGATCGCCAACCTGGGCGGCGATTACATCATCACCCTGTCGGCGCAGAACACAGCCACAGGAGACCAGATTGCCAGCGTGCAGACCCAGGCGGCGAACAAGCAGAAGGTGCTGGACGCACTGAACGAGGCTGCGGCACAGATGCGGGCCAGGCTCGGAGAAAGCCTGGCCAGCATTCAGAAGCTGAATACGCCGTTTGGGCAGGCAACAACACCGTCGCTGGAGGCGTTTCGTGCCTATGCCCTGGGGGATGAAGCGCATTCCAAGGGCAACGATATTCCGGAGGCTGAGGACCACTACAAGCGGGCCCTTGCGCTCGACCCCAAGCTGGCGATGGCGTGGGCGCGGCTGGGCGTGATCTATTTGAACAGCGGGCAGACCGGCAAAGCCATGGAGTATTTCACCAAGGCGCACCAGTTAAGCGGCGACGTGAGCGAGCGGGAGCGGCTCTACCTCGATGGTCACTACTACGCCGAGGTCGTTGGGGACCTGGACAAGGCCGTCGAGACACTGCAGGTAGCCGTGCAGGAGTATCCGCTGCAGATCGACAACTACGTCAACCTGGGCGCTACGTATATCGGAGAAGGGAAGCCGGAGAAAGGGCAGGAAGCGCTGCTGAAGGCACTCGTCCTGCAGCCCGATGAATCGATCGCACTCATGGATGCGATTACGGGCTATACCATACTGGACCAATACGACGAAGCACGAAAGTATATGGCGAAGGCAGGCCAACTGGGCTTAAACGGCACTGATTTGCTGTCCTATGAGATGTCGCTCTATGGGACGACCGGGGATACGGCGGGCATACAAAAAACCCTGGCCGAGGGAGCTGGACGCCCGGATCAGAACATTCTAACTGGACAGTGGGGAAATATCCTGACAGAGAGGGGACAGTTGCGAGCGGCTGCGGCCACGCTGCAGGAGGCCGCCGTACAGGCGGGGAAGGCGAAGGCGCCAGACGCGCAGGCAGCGTTTGTGTTACGCACGGCTGGTATCGGCTGGCCCTTGGGGGAGTGCGAGAACGTGGAGGCCGCGGTGAGGCAGGCGCTGGCGCTGGACAAGAGCAAGCCCACGCAGATTGCCGTAGCCTCGACCCACGCGTTCTGCGGAGCGGGAAAGTTGGCGCTTTCGGAGCTGGATGTGCTGGAGAAGAAATATCCCGACGACACGATGGTGCAACAGGTAGTTGTGCCGCAAGGTCGGGCATTTCTGGCGCTCCAGGCGGGGGACGCGCAGAAGGCGCTGGATCTTCTGGCGACGAGCCAGGCCTTTGACTTGGTATCCCCAGGACCCTACCTGCGCGGGCTGGCTTATCTGGAGTTGCGCGATGCAGGGAATGCCGTAGCGGCCTTCACGCGAGCGACAAAATATAAAGGCGCCAACTATACGAGCCAAAGCGACAATCCGGTTCCCATGAATCCCTATGCGCTGGGACTGCTCGGGCTGGGACGGGCCTATGCGATGGCCGGAGATAAGACGGACGCGAAGGCGGCGTATGAGCGCTTCTTTACAGAGTGGAGGAACGCCGATCCCGGCTTGGCAGTAATCGCCCAGGCGAAGAAGGAGTATGCAGCGCTGTAGCGGCCCGCCGCTTAAGTGCCACAGAAGGTCTGAAGGACGCACTCCTCGGGGCGGGCCGGCGTGGCATAACGCTCCAGGCCCGGCCTGTCCTGGTATGGGCGTGACCCCACGTCCAGCAATTCCTCAAACGGCTGGAAGTCCTGCCGCTCGATAGCGGCAGCGAGCGCCGCCTCCACCACATGGTTGCGCGGGATGAATGCCGGACTCGCCATCCGCATTGCCGCCGCGCGCTCCTGCTCTTGTACCGGCTCTTCTTCCAGGCGCCGGCGCCATCCGGCAGCCCACGAGTCATAAGCGCCGGGGTCGGCGAATAACGCGCGTACTTCCTCATCTCCCTCGGCTCCGCCCGCGGCATCACACAGCCGGCGGAAGGTCAGGGTAAAGTCGGCCTGGTTAGCAGCCATGCACGTGAGCAGCTCCTGAACCAGCGCCGCATCGCCCTCGCGCTCCGTGAACAGGCCGAGCTTGCGCCGCAGGCCGGCGCCGTAAGCCGCCTCGAATTGCGGACCAAAGGCGGCCAGCGCCTCTTTGGCCGAGGCCAACGCGGCCTCTCCGTTTCCCGCCTCCTGCTCCATAACCGGCAGCAACGCCTCCCCCAGCCGCGTCAGGTTCCAAAGCATGGCGCGCGGTTGGTTGCCATAAGCATAGCGTCCGTAATGGTCGATGGAGCTGAACACCTTGACCGCGTCGTAGGCCTCCATGAAAGCGCAGGGACCATAATCGATGGTTTCGCCGGAGATGGAAGTGTTGTCGGTGTTCATCACCCCGTGGATAAACCCCAGCAGCAGCCATTGTGCGACCAGCCGCGCCTGCCGGCCGATCACGCCATCCAGTAGTGCCCGGTACGGTTGCTTTGCCTCCGCCGCTTCAGGGTAGTGTCGGGCGATGGCATAGTCCGCCAGGCTGCGTATCCCGTCCGTGTCGCCCTGGGCTGCGAAATATTGAAAGGTGCCCACCCGCAGGTGGCTCGCCGCTACACGAGTCAGCACCGCTCCAGGCAAAGCTGTTTCTCGCAGCACTCGTTCCCCCGTGGTCACCGCGGCGAGGGCCCGGGTGGTCGGCACGCCAAGCGCCGCCATCGCCTCGCTCACGATGTACTCGCGCAACACCGGACCGAGCGCGGCTCTGCCGTCGCCACCGCGAGAGAACGGGGTCGGGCCAGAGCCCTTGAGCTGGATATCGTAGCGCACCCCGTCACGCCCCACTACCTCGCCCAGCAAGTTGGTGCGCCCGTCGCCCAACTGCGGCACAAAGTGCCCGAACTGGTGTCCGGCATAGGCCAGCGCCAGGGGCTCGGCCCCCTCGGCCACGCGGTTGCCGGCCAGAATCTCCACCCCGCGCGTGCTCGCGAGCGCCTCCGGATTCAGGCCCAGGTTCCGCGCCAGTTCCACATTCAACTTCACCAGCCGTGGGGCCGCTACCGGTGTCGGGTCCAGCCGCGAATAGAAGTGTTCCGGCAAACGCGCGTAGGTGTTTTCGAAATCGAAACGGACGGCATCGTTGTCGCCCAAGCTGGTCAACGGTGCGATCGCGGGAGCATCTGGTGAACTCATAGTCGGTTAGATGTCGGCATGCAAGTTTTCGCTCCATCTTGCCGTTAGTGCGGCGCAAGCAGCGCCGGCATTGCAAACTCATGGGGAGGCGTGGCCTGCATGAGTTCAGTGATGAAGTAGTCCCACCGCCGTCGCATCATGTACGCACTCGCGGTCCCGTACCCATGGTGCGCCTGGGGGAAGATTACCAGGGAAAAATCTTTATTAGCCTTTTCCAGCGCATCGATCAGCAGCATGGTGGTCGATACCGGCACATTGTCGTCTAACATGCCGTGGGCCAGCATCAGCTTCCCCTTCAGATTACCGGCATAGCGTGCGTTGGCCTGGGAATCGTAGTTGGTCGTCCCGTCCGCTTTCGTTTGCAGCAGGCCGACCCACTTCTCATCCCAGTCGTCCTCATAATTCCGGTTCTCGTGGTTGCCGCTCTCTGCGATGCCGACCTTGACGAAGTCCGGGTAGCGGAGCATCGTCGCAACCGTAGCGTTGCCGCCCCCCGAGTGCCCCCACATACCAATACGGTCCAGGTCTATCCACGGATAGCGTTGGGCAAGTTCGCGTATGCCGCTGATCTGATCCGGGATGGCATTGAGGCCAATGTCGTTGAGGTACTCGTCCTGAAAGGCTTTGGACCGCTTGGGATTCCCCATGCCTTCAATCTGAACCACCGCGAAGCCTAGCTGCGCGAGCGCATTGCTGTCCACCCGGGAGGCTTCAAATCCGTGCGTCCCGAAGGAGCCGCCCTGCGGTCCGGGGTAGATGAAGTCGATGATTGGGTACTTCAGCGAGGGGTTAAGGTTGGCTGGACGGAAGAGCAGCCCATAGACATCGGTCTTACCGTCATGTCCCTTTACGCGAAAGGTTTCCGGTGCGATCCATCCCGCGGCTTGCAGGCGTGTGATATCTCCGTGTGCCAGCTCTTCGATCCTCTGACCGGAGCCATCGCGCAACAACATCACCTGCGGCTTCTGCGGCGTGGAGTAGATATCGACAATGAATTTTCCGTCGCTGGATACGGTTGCCACGTGATCGGCGTCCTCCGCCGTAAGCAGCTTCAGGTGCTTACCGTCTAAATTGGCACTATAAACACGCCGGTAGTAGGGATCTTCAGAAGATGCCTCCCGTCCCGTGCCCGTCAGGATCATCTCGCCCGTCGCCTGGTCTACGTGGAGCACCTCATCGACGTTCCAGTTGCCCTCTGTCACCGCATGCTTCAATTTTCCCGTGCCTGCGTCGTACAGATACAGGTTTCCCCAGTTTTCGCGTTGCGAGAACCAGAGGATTTCATTTCGCTTGGACAGATAGCGCCAGTTCACATGGTCATAGCCGCTATCGAAGAAGGTCGGTACGCTCTCCGTGAACACATCACGAACGGCGCCGGTTGCCACATCTGCTATGCGCACGGTTTCCATTTTGTGATCGCGCGAGGTAGAAACAAACGCCAGCGTCTTGCCATCGGCGGCCCATTGCACGTCCTCCCATCCCGCCTGGCAAACCAGGTTGTCGCACAAGGTCGATCGATGCTGGTCCGGCGGCATCTTCAGCCGCGTCACCTTCGCCGCGTCCACGTCGATGATTACGCGCTCGATCATGGTCACATCCTTGTCGCCGACCAGTGGATATTTCCACGTTTCCAGGTGAGGATGTCCAATGCGGGAGGTGATCGTGTACATCTCTCCCGTCTTGCGCTGATCCTGCTGGAAGGTCGCGAGCATCTTCGAATCCGGCGACCACACTACGATCGCGTGTCCGCTATGGATCCAACCGGCATTGTCCGTTGCATACCCGTAATCCTGGGTGCCGTCCGTAGTGATTTGCTTTTCAGCTCCGGTGGCGATGTCGCGCACCCACAGGTTCCAATCGCGTAGAAAAACTGCTCGCCTTCCATCTGGAGAAAAATCGGCAAGAGAGGCGTCATTTAAGCTCGGCTTAGTGGTGCCGGCGGGACCGGCCAGTTCCACTGAACAGCGATAAGCAGCGCCTAACGCACACTTGTATCGAATTCCACTGATCGTGATCTTTACGCTGCGGTCATTGTCGAGCAGATCAAACTTCTCGGGCCGGATGCGCTTTGGATCCGTCTCTTCGAGTCCAGCCGCGTGCAGTGCCGCGGCCATGCGGATCTGGTCGTATGCGGCGGATTTCGATTGCTGCGCCGCATCGGCGACCATGAGCGTCGGCAACCCATTCTCGCTGTCGAGGTACCAGAAGCGATCATTGCCCATGAAGGTCGCCCGTGTTACCGCGTGATCCACCAACGAAATAGTGCCCGCATTCAGCTGATTGGCTGCCCGGCTGTAATCATCGGCCGTATAGATGCGGCCGGTTTGCGCGTGTGAGGAGAAGCTGATCGCGGCCCATGCGAAAATTGCGGCCGCCGGAATCGCATTTGAGACCACGCGGGAAAGTCGCTTCCAATTCATCAAAGGCTGCTCTCCTCGGCGGCGAATGAAACCATGGAAGACATGGTATATGGCCTTCGCCGTTGCCCTGCGCTTTCGCTGTCGTCGGCTGCGCGCATCCACTCCGAATGTCCGTGGCGGCAGGAGGCAGACGCTGATAAACTGCGTGCACCCGCATCTCCTGCTCTCGTTTTCTCACCTGGGAACATGACGATATCGCAAGGCACACAATTCGGACCCTACAAGATCCTGGAGCAGATTGGCTCCGGGGGTATGGGCGACGTTTACCGGGCGCAGGACATTCGGCTGGGGCGCGAGGTAGCCATCAAACTGGTCTCCGACCGCTACCTGGCGGAGGCCTTCGGCAGCGGAAGCACGACGCCCGGCATGGGAGGGCCGGCAATTGGAATTGCCACCGCTCCCGGAACCCTCTCCCACCGCCGGTTTGTGCGCGAAGCGCAATCGGCCAGCGCTCTGAATCACCCCAATATCTGCACCATCTATGACATTGGCGAGCAGGGCGGCCGCCCTTACCTGGTGATGGAGTTATTGCGTGGGGAAACGCTCAGGGAAGCCCTGCGGCGGGGACCGCTTTCTGCAACCGAAGTAGTTACCTACAGCCGGCAAGCAGCCGCGGCGTTGGCCACTGCGCACGCCCAGGGCATCGTTCACCGTGATATCAAGCCGGCGAACATCTTTGTGAACGAGGGAGCGCGCGGGCCGAAGCAGATCAAGATCCTCGATTTCGGCCTGGCCAAGCAGCAGGGTGTCGATTTGCAGGAGTCCAGCCAGGCGGCAACCTTTGCTGGGCTGGCCACCTCGCCCGGAACTGGGCCTGCCGACCTGACCAGCCCGGGCTCCACCCTGGGAACGGTGGCCTACATGTCGCCCGAGCAGGCGAAGGGCGAGCCCCTGGATGCACGCACCGATCTGTTCTCGCTAGGAGTGGTGATCTACGAAATGGCGACCGGTTCCAAGCCCTTTGCCGGGCAGAGCACGGCGGAGCTTTTTGCCGCCCTGCTCACCAGGGATCCGGCGCAGGTGAGCACCGTGAACCCGGCGATGCCGGCGGAGCTGGATGGCATCGTCGCCCGGCTGCTGGCCAAGGAGAAGCAGCAAAGGTATCAAACTGCGGAGGAGTTGTTGCAGGATCTGGAGACGGTCGATGCCCAGGCTTCCCACCCGCCCAGCGCGAACCTGACGGCGGGGAGCGGAACCCACGCTACGGCGCCGGCCGAGGCACTTCCTGCGACCCACGGGAGCCCGGAAATCGCGCGCCGCCGCCGCATGCCGCTGCTGTTGGCCGCAGGGCTGGTCGTGCTCCTGCTGGCTGCAGCATTCGCCTGGTGGAAGCACCGGGCGGCAGTTACGCCGGGAACGGTGACAACTACTCCAACCGCACCATCCTCGGCCGCGGCGGCGAAGAACGCCATCATTGTGGCCGACTTTGTAAATAACACCGGCGACCCGGTCTTTGAGACCACGTTGAACCAGGCGCTGGGGGTACAACTGGGGCAGTCTCCGGTACTCGATATCGTGAGCCCGCAGCATCTGCGGCAGAGCGTGCAGTATCTGGGCAAGAAGCCGGATGATGCCATCACGCCGGCCGTCGCGCGTGAGATTGGTGAGCGCGAGGGCATCAAGGCCATCCTCACCGGGACGATTGCCAACCTGGGGAGCGATTACATCATCACCCTGTCGGCGCAGAACACAGCCACGGGAGACCAGATTGCCAGCGTGCAGACCCAAGCGGCGAGCAAGGAGAAGGTGCTCGACGCACTGAACCAGGCCGCGGTCCAGATGCGGGCCAAGCTGGGCGAGAGCCTGGCCAGCATTCAGAAACTGAATACGCCGTTTGGCCAGGCAACAACGCCATCGTTGGAGGCCTTTCGCGCCTATGCCCTGGGGGATCAAGCGCATTCCAGGGGAAGCGACATCCCGGAGGCCGAGGACCACTACAAGCGGGCCCTGGCGTTGGACCCGAAGTTGGCCATGGCGTGGGCGCGATTGGGTGTGATCTATCTGAACAGCGGGCAGACGGGCAAAGCCATGGAGTATTTCACCAGGGCACACGAGCTGAGCGGGGATGTGAGCGAGCGCGAGCGGCTCTACATTGAGGGCCACTATTACGGAGAGGTGGTCGGAGACCTGGACAAGGCCGTCGAGACGCTGCAAGTGGCGGTGCAGGAGTATCCGCTGCAAGTAGACAACTACGTCAACCTGGGCGTCTTCTATGCGGAAGAAGGAAAGCCGGAGAATTCGGAGGAAGTTCTGCTGAAGGCGCTGGCTCTGCAGCCGGATCAAGCCATCGCGCTTTCCGATGTGATTTCGAACTACACGTCGATCGACCAATACGATGAAGCCCGAAAGTATGTGGCAAAGGCAAACCAGCTACGCTTTACCGACACCGACATGTTGGTGTATGAGATGTCGCTTCACGGGGCGACCGGAGATATGGCGGCCATCCAAAAGATTCTGGCGCAGGGAGCCGGACGTCCTGATCAGTTCATCCTGACCGGCGAATGGGGAAACATTCAGGCAGAGCGGGGACAGTTTCGGGCGGCCGTGGCGACATTGCAGCAGGCCGCCGGGCAGGCCGGGGAGGTGAAGGCTCCCGACGCGCAGGCGGGGTTTGTGCTGAACGCGGCATATATTGGCTGGCCGGTCGGGCAATGCCAGAGTCCGGGGGCTGCGGTGAAGCAGGCGCTGGCGGTGGACAAGAGTCGGCCGACGCAGATTGCAGTGGCCGCGACGGACGCCTTCTGCGGAGAGGGAAAGCTGGCGCTTGCGGCGCTGGATGCGCTGGAGAAGAAGGTTCCGGACGACACGCTGGTGCAGCAGGTATACGTGCCGCAGGCCCGAGCGTATGTGGCGCTGCAGGCGGGAGACGCGCAGAAGGCGCTGGATTTGCTGGCCAAGAGTCAGGCCTTTGACTTGGTGTCGCCGGGACCCTATCTGCGCGGGTTGGCCTATCTGCAGCTGCACAACGCGGGTAATGCCATTGCGGCCTTTAAGATCGCCACGCAATATAAGGGCGCCAGCTATGCGAGCGAGAAGTTCATTCCGTTCCCCCTGAGTAACTACGCGCTGGCACTGCTAGGGCTGGGACGGGCGTACGCGATGTCCGGAAACAAGACGGATGCGAAGGCAGCCTATGAGCGCTTCTTTGCAGAGTGGAAAGACGCCGATGCCGATTTGGCTGTGATGGCCCAGGCAAAGAAAGAGTATGCAGCCTTGTAGCTTGCTCAGTCCTCACGTAGCGCTACCATCGGTTCCACTGCCATCGCATACCGGGCAGGAAAATAGCAGGAGGCGAGCGCTGCCATTGCCAGGACAGTCCCCACGATCATGTAGGTTGTCGGATCCCACACACTGACGGTTACGAAGCCGCTAACCGCGCGCGCAGCCAGCAAGGCGAGGGCCAGGCCGAACCCCAGGCCAATGGCGACAATGATTACTGACTGCCGGTAGATCATGCGGAAGACGGAGCCGCGGCTGGCGCCCAGCGCCATGCGCAAACCGATCTCGTGTATGCGCCGCCCCACCGTGTACGAGACCACGCCGTAAAGGCCAATAACAGCCAGCGTCAATCCCAGGCCGCCCATGATTGCCGCCAGAGAAGCACCAATCTGAAAAAGCAGTAGCCCATTCATCGTGTAAATCGCCTGGCGCATGGTTTGCACTTGAAAAACCGGCAGTTGCGGCGCCAGAGAGTGAATCGTCTTCTCGACCACCGGAATAAGAGTAAGCAAATCCCTGTTTGACCTTAGCTGGAATACCATCAGGGTGCTTCCTTTAAAGTGCTGAGCATAGGGAAGGTAAAAATAGGGCTGCGACTTACCTCCGCCGTAGATCTGAAATTCAGCATCACCGGCGATGCCGACGACCGTGAGCTTACGATCCTTCTGACTTGCCATCCGGAAGGTGCGGCCGATTGGATCTTGATGGGGCCAGAACTTTGTCGCCGTGGCCTGGCTGATCACGGCCACATCTGTGCTGTGCTCTTTATCGGCTTCGGTAAAGGAGCGGCCGCGAACAAGATCGATGCCCATCACGTTGAAATATTCCGGCGAAACGACGTTGTACCCTGCGTCCAAATCATTAGGATTCGCGGGAACAGAAGCTCCATCAATCACCATGGTGTCACCGCCATTGCTCAAGTAGCCCAGGGGAGTGTAGCTTGCATGGCTCACATAGTCGACTCCGGCGAGCTGATGCAGACGCGCGGTAAGGTTGGCCGCGAGATCGCGGGCTTCGACATCGGTCATCCCGATCTGATGGGCATCGATGGCAAAATTCATCACGTGATCCGGTTTGAACCCAAAATCCATAGTCTGCATCGCGGTGAGACTGCGTACAAATAGAGCAGCGACCACCAGCAATACAAGCGAACCGGCAATCTGCAGAACAACCAGGCTATCCCGCAGCCAATGCCGCCCGCTGGTCACGCCGCGGGTGCCCTCGTGCAAGACGGTGTTCACATTTGCCTTGGCAATGCGCAGCGCGGGCACGATGCCCACCACCACCCCAGCTAGCAAAGCGATGGCGAAGGAATAGACGAAGATGCGCCAATCGAACTCAAACACAAACTTGACCGGAAGATCGGCGTGCAGGTCGAGATGACTGAGCGCGCTGCTGGCGAACATGCCGAGCACCACGCCCATCCCGCCGCCGAGCAGTGCCAGCATCACGCTTTCGGTAATCATCTGACCGATAAGCCGGGAGCACTGCGCGCCCAGCGCGGTGCGGATGGCCATCTCGCGCTCACGCGCCGTAGCGCGCACCATGACCAGGTTCGCGACATTGACGCAGGCCAGCAGCAGCACCATGAGGGCAAGAGAAAGAAAAAGCCCCGCAATGACGAACACCACGTTGGGTTCGCCGGCACTGATGCGCAGCTGCGGCTCGGGAAAAGCCTCAATGCTGAGCTTCTTTTCGACATCCGGGTGCAGGCGAGTGATCTCCTGAGCAACCATGTTCAGCCCGGCGTTCGCCTGCTTCAGGCTGACTCCGGGGCGCAGACGCCCGTTGACGACGAACAGCCGCGTCCGCCAATTATTGATGGTATCGACAGAAGCGCCGTCGACCGGCAGCTGCGAAAGGGGTAAATAAGCCGCCGAATTTAGGAAGCTTTGCATGCCGCCGAAGCCTTGCGGAGCCACACCGATGATGGTCACGGGCTGTCCGTCGAACGTGGCCGCGCGCCCGATCACATTCGCATCGCCGTTGAATCTTTGCTGCCAGTACTCGTAGCTAAGAACAATCACCGGGTCCTGGCCCAGGATCTCTCCTTCACTGCGCACGAACAGCCGCCCGGCAGCCGGCTTCAGCCCAAGCCCGGCGAAGAAGTTACCGCTGACGTAGGTAGTCAGGATCCGATCCGGCTGCTGCCCCTTCATGGCCAGGCCGTCGAGATTGATAGAGTAGGCGAAGAGGTCGCTGAACGAACGCCCGCTCTGGGCGCGGATCTGCTTGAATTCGTTCCAGGATAGAAGCTGCTGCAAGGAACCGTTGTTTTCGCGGAGAGCCAGAGTCGCGATCTGCTCCGCATTTGGCACCGGGAGCGGCTTCAGCAGGAGTGAATTCACCAGGCTGAAGATGGCCGTGTTCGCGCCAATGCCGAGGGCCAGCGTCAGCACCGCAGTGGCAGCAAAACTCGGAGCCTTCCTGAGTTGACGAAAGGCGAAGCGAAGATCCTGGAACAAAGTCCCCAATGGAAAACCTCCCTGCGCAAGATTATCCGTGATTCGATGTGCACGTTCTGTTCCCAATCAAGCCCGGGCCTAAGCACTTCATTTGCAGGCAAAATATCTGCAGCAACGAAAACCCTGGCAGAGCATCTTGTCCGGATTTAACAATCACTGTCCGGAACCGAACAACGCGAGCGAGCAAGTCCGCGTATGGCGTGCCGACGTGAACCACGGTACCAACAGATAAAAAGAAGATCCCGCAAGCACGGGATTCTCTAACCAGCGGACTGTTAAAGTACTGGTAAGCTCACATAACAGATCAATTCATCCGCCGGAGTTCCGCACCCATGGTGAGTCCAGAAGAACGCCTGCATCCCGATCCCTTTACGGATGCCCCCACCGTCGGTAGAAAAAGACGTCGCCCCTGGCTCGGTCTCCTGTTCATCGCCCTGCTTGTACTCTGCGTCGTGCTGCTTGTTGCCCACAAACCCAAGCCCCAACCCGACCAGAGCGCGGTCGATCAGGCCGCCGTCGTCACCATCAAGGCCGCCACTGTCCGCGAGGGCGACATCGGCATCCACGTCGATGCTATCGGCACCGTCACTCCCATCTCCACTGTCAGCATCTATAGCCAGGTCACGGGAAACGTCATCGCCGTCAACTATCGCGAAGGCCAGATGGTTCGCAAAGGCCAATCGCTGATCGAGATCGACCCTCGGCCCTACCAAGCCCAGCTCATGCAGGCCCAAGGCACCCTGGAGCACGACCAGGGCCTGCTCAAGCAGGCACAGATCGATCTGGCCCGCTATCAGAAAGCCTCGGCGCTCAACGCCATCGCCCGCCAGACCCTGGAAGACCAGGAGCAGGCTGTCGAGCAATACAAGGGCACGGTCAAAAACGATGAAGGCCAGGTCGATTACCAGCAGGTCCAGCTCAGCTACTGCCACATCACTGCGCCCGCTTCCGGCCGCGTGGGCTTACGCCTGGTCGATCCCGGCAACACCATCTTCGCCGGCAACTCAAATGCGCTCGTCGTGGTTACACAATTGCAGCCCATCACCGTTGTCTTCAACGTAGCTGAAGACAACCTGTCCCAGCTTCGGTCACAAATTCTGCACCGCACCGGCCTGCCCGTCGATGCCTTCGACCGCTCGCAAATGAATAAGATCGCCACCGGCCATCTGCTCACCATCGACAACCAGGTCGACACCACCACCGGCACTATCCGCTTTCGCGCGCAGTTCGACAACCACGATCTCGCCCTCTATCCCAACCAGTTCGTCAACGCCCGCCTGCTCGTAAACACTCTGCATAACACCTTGTTGATTCCCAGTGCGGCCGTCCAGCGTAATGGCGTGCAAGCCTTTGTCTACAAGGTAAGCAACAACACTGCCTCCATCCAGAACATCACAGAGCAGACCAGCGATGGCAACATCTCTGCAGTCGAAGGCCTCAAACCAGGCGACACCGTCTCGCTCACCGGCTTTGACAAACTGCAAGACGGCAGCAAGGTTGAGATCCAGCAAAGTCCGCAAGCTGCGGTTACCGGCAATGGCGACGCCGCCGGCACTCTGGCCGGAAAGGGTGCCACCGGGCAAACCCGTTGAATCCGTCCCGCAACTTCGTACTACGGCCCGTCGCAACCGCACTCCTGATGGTGGCGATCCTGGTTATTGGACTCGCCTCCTACACCACCCTCCCCGTCTCCGCGCTGCCTGAAGCCGACTACCCCACTATCCAGGTCCAGACCTTCTATCCTGGCGCCAGCCCGCAGGTCATGTCGTCCGGTGTCACCGCGCCTCTCGAGCGCCAGTTCGGCCAGGTAGCCGGGCTCACGCAAATGACCTCTACCAGCTCAGACGGCAGCTCTATCATCGTGCTGCAGTTTAATCTGAACCTCAACATCGATGTTGCCGAGCAGGAAGTGCAGGCCGCCATCAACGCCGCGCAAGGTTACCTGCCCACCGACCTTCCCGTGCCGCCCGTCTACAGCAAATCAAATCCTGCGGATGCGCCCGTACTTACTCTTGCCCTCACTTCCACTGCCATTCCGCTCTCCCGCGTCGAAGACCTGGTCGACACCCGCCTCGCTCCCAAAATTTCGCAACTCAGCGGGGTCGGCCTGGTCACCATCAGCGGCGGCCAGAAGCCTGCCGTCCGCGTGCAGGTCAACCCCACGGCGCTTGCTTCCTACGGTGTCAATCTTGAAGACGTGCGCAATGCGCTCACCGCTGAAAGCGTGAACTCCGCCAAGGGCAGCTTCGACGGCCCGGCGCAGAATTTTCAGATCAATGCGGATGACCAATTGCTCTCGAGCGCGGGCTACCGCGACCTCGTGGTTGCCTATAAAAACGGCGCCCCGGTCATGCTCACCGACGTTGCCAAGGTCACCGACGGCATCGAAAACACCAAGCTCGCCGCCTGGATGAACGAAACCCCGGCAGTCATTGTCAACATCCAGCGCCAGCCCGGCGCCAACACTATTCAAGTGGTCACCAGCATCGAAGATCTGCTGCCCAAGCTTCAGGCTACGCTGCCCGTCGCCATCAAACTCACCGTCCTCACCGACCGCACCAACACCATCCGTGCATCCGTCCGCGATGTCGAGTTCGAGCTCATGCTCACCATCGCCCTGGTCGTCATGGTGATCTTTCTCTTCCTGCGCAACCTTTCCGCAACCATCATCCCCAGCGTGGCTGTACCGCTCTCGCTCATCGGCACCTTCGCCGTCATGCAGGCCCTGGGTTACAGCCTCAACAACCTCACGCTCATGGCCTTCACCATCTCCACTGGCTTTGTCGTCGACGATGCGATCGTGATGCTCGAGAACATCTCCCGCTTCCTCGAAGAAGGCCTGTCGCCCATGCAAGCCGCCCTGCAGGGTGCACAGCAGATCGGCTTCACCATCATCTCGCTCACCATCTCGCTGATCGCTGTCCTCATCCCACTGCTATTTATGGGCGACATTGTCGGCCGTCTCTTTCGTGAGTTCGCCGTCACCCTCAGCGCCACCATCCTGATCTCCGCTTTCGTGTCCCTCACCCTGACGCCGATGATGGCCGCGCGCATCCTGCGCCACACCCCGGAATCCGAGCAGACCCGCTTCTACCATTACACCGAAGGCATCTTCAAGCGTGTCATCTCCGCCTACGGGCGCAGCCTCCGCTGGGTCTTCCGCTACGAAATACCCATGCTGATCATCGCGGCAGCCATGCTCGTTCTCACTGTCCTGCTCTACATCGAGATCCCCAAAGGCTTCTTTCCTACCCAGGACACGGGCATCATTCAAGGCATCTCGCAAGCTCCGGAATCCATTTCCTTCACCGCCATGTCGCGCAAGCAGCAACAACTCGCCCACGAAATCCTGAAAGACCCAGCCGTCCAAAGCCTGTCCTCCTTCATCGGAGCCGACGGCGTAAATACCACGCTCAATAGCGGCCGCATCCAGATCAATCTCAAAGATCCGGCCATCCGCGGCCTCACCGCAAGCGAAGTCATCCGCCGTCTCGATCGCAGTCTCAGTAGGGTTCCCGGCATTCAGCTCTACATGCAGCCGGTGCAAGACCTTACCGTCGACGATCGCGCCAGCCGCACCGAATACCAGTACACGCTCGAAGATCCCGACCCCGCCGAACTCGGCATCTGGACCGGAAAGCTGGTCGACGCCATGCGCCGCCTTCCGCAGCTCCGCGACGTGGCCACGGATGACCAGCCCAATGGGGTCACCGCGCAGCTGGCCATCGACCGCGCCACCGCCTCGCGCATGAACATCACCGCCGATACCATCGACTCCACCCTCTACGATGCTTTCGGCCAGCGCCAGATCAGCACCCTCTATACCCAGTCAAACCAATACCACGTTATTCTTGAGGCCCTCCCCGCCTTCCAGAAAGACCCCCGGAAGCTCGATAGCCTCTATGTCCAGGGATCTGCAACCACGACGGTGGCAAGCGCAGCTACCTCCACTTCCGGCCGAAACACCTCTGCCGCCAGTTCGGTTACTACCCTCAACGCCTCCTCGACTGCCAACTCTTCCACCACCCAGGGCACACAACTTTCCTCCGCCTCCAGCAACAGCTCGTCTACGTCGTTGACCGCGCAGAACAACACCGTCAACAACGCATCCAGCACCGCCTCGCCCACCGGTTCCAATCTGTCCACCGGAACCCCTGCCAATGCCCTCTCATCGACCTCGGGCAGCTCTACATCTTCAACCGCAACCGGCTCATCTGCATCGGCGAGCCAAACCTCGGGTCAGGTCTCGGCCGGGGGCGCCGCCTCCACCAGCACCATGCCCACCCCCGTGCCACTTTCCGCCTTCACCCATTTCGAGATGAAGCCTTCCCCGCTCACCGTCGCGCACCAGGGTCAGTTTCCCGTAGTAACCGTATCCTTCAACGTTGCAGAAGGCTCCTCGCTTGGCCAGGCGGTCGACGCCGTCAATCGCACACAAGTGCATCTTCATATGCCGGCCAGCGTGATCGTCGGCTTTCAGGGGACCGCCGCCGCCTACACCGCTATCGGCGGCAATGAAGCGCTGCTCATTATCGCGGCGCTGGTCGCCGTCTACATCGTGCTGGGCGTGCTTTACGAGAGCTTCATCCACCCTCTCACGATTCTCTCCACGCTACCGTCCGCCGGCGTAGGCGCGCTGCTCGCCCTGCGCCTCTTCGGCCAGTCACTCGACATCATCGCCGTCATTGGCATCATCCTGCTGATCGGGATCGTGAAGAAAAACGGCATCATGATTGTCGATTTCGCCCTGGAAGCCGAACGGGTGCACGGCAAAAACTCGGTGGAAGCGATCTACGAGGCCTCGTTGCTTCGTTTTCGCCCCATCCTCATGACCACCCTGGCCGCGCTCTTTGCCGGCATCCCGCTGGCCTTCGGTACCGGCATCGGCTCTGAACTGCGCCGCCCACTCGGTATCGCTATGGTCGGAGGCCTGCTCGTCAGCCAGGTCCTCACCCTCTACACCACCCCCATCATCTACATCTTCTTTGACCGTATTGCTACCCGCTTTTCGCGGCCGCCGCGCACCACCGTCGCCGGCCCCGATCCAAACTCGGGAGCGGCCTCCGGAGCTGCGGGCGCATGAACATCTCCGCTCCCTTCATCCGCCGGCCCGTGGCCACCACGCTACTCACAATGGCCGTCGCCCTCGCCGGCATGCTCGCTTTTTTCAATCTCCCTGTGTCTTCGCTTCCCCAGATCGATTTCGCCACCATCACGGTGGCAACCACACTGCCCGGCGCCAGCCCTGAGATCATGGCCTCTTCGGTAGCCACTCCACTCGAGCGCCAATTCGGCCATATCGCCGGGGTCAGCCAGATGACCTCCTCCAGCACACTCGGCATCTGTTCGGTCACGCTGCAGTTCGACCTCACTCGCGATGTCGATGGCGCCGCCCGCGATGTGGAAGCCGCCATCAATGCCGCGCGCACTTATCTGCCCGCAAATCTGCCCGCAAACCCGGTCTATAGAAAAATCAACTCTGCTATCGCTCCCGTCATGGTGCTCGACCTCACCTCGCCTATCCGGGGCAAGGGCGATCTTTATGACACCGCCTCCTCCGTCATCGCCCAGAAGCTGTCGCAGATCGAAGGCGTGGGCCAGGTCCAGGTCGCCGGCAGCTCCCTGCCGGCGGTACGGGTGGATGCCAATCCCCAGCAGCTCAACAGCTACGGCCTCGGCCTGCAGGATGTAGCCCGCGTGATCAGCGAGCAGAACTCCAACCGCCCCAAGGGCCAGATCTCTGACGACAACACCACCGCCGACATCACCGCCAACGACCAGATCTCGAAAGCTGTGGATTACGCCCCGCTCATCATCGGCTCCAACGGCCACGGCGGTGTCGTCCGCCTGCGCGACGTCGCCAACGTCTACGACTCGGTCCAGACCCTTCGCTCCGCCGGCTTCGTCAATCAGAAGCCGGCCATCATTTTGCTCATCTTCCGTCTTCCCAACGCCAACGTCATCCAAACCGTCGATCGCATCAAGGCAGCTCTGCCTTCGGTGCGCGCCTCTATTCCGGCCGGCGACGACCTCAACGTCCTGGTTGACCTCACCACTACCATTCGCGCCTCGGTCAACGACGTCGAGCGGACCCTCCTCATCTCCATCATCCTGGTCATCGCGGTCGTCTTCGCCTTCCTCCGCAGCCCACGTGGAACTTTGATTCCCGGCGTGGCCGTCGCCATCTCGCTCATCGGTACCTTCGGCGTCATGTACCTGGTGGGCTACAGCCTCGACAATCTGTCACTGATGGCGCTCACCATCTCGACCGGCTTCGTGGTCGATGACGCGATCGTGGTTATGGAAAACATCACTCGCCTCATCGAACTAGGCGTGCCCCCCATGCAAGCCTCCCTGCAAGGCGCGCAGGAGGTCAGCTTCACCGTCCTCTCCATGAGCCTTTCGCTGATCGCCGTATTCGTCCCCATCCTCTTCATGGGGGGAATCGTCGGCCGCATCTTTCATGAGTTTGCGTTTGTTCTGACCACTTCGATCGCTGTCTCCATGCTGGTTTCGCTCACCGTGACCCCGATGATGTGTTCCCAGCTGCTCAAGCCGCAGGCGGCCGAAGCCCATAACCGCATCTACCGTGCCTTTGAACACGGCTTTGACCTGCTGCTGTCCGGCTATCGCCGTACCCTGGCCTTGTCGCTCGATCATCCGGTCCTGGTAATCGTAATCTTGTTTGCGACATTAGCCCTGAACGTCGTTCTGATCGGCCGCGTACCCAAGGGCTTTTTCCCCACGCAGGACACTGGAGGCATCCAGGGTGGACTCCAGGGCGCGCAGGACGCGTCCTTTCAGTCCATGCGCGACTCTGTTCTGGATGTTGAGAAGGTCATCCAGGCCGATCCGGCTGTGGACAACGTGATCGCCTTCACCGGAGGTCAAGGCGGTCCGGGCGGGGGCGCCAGCAACACCGGCTTCACCTTTATCCACCTCAAGCCGCTCGACCAACGCCACATCAGTGCCGCCGATGTGGTCGATCGCCTGCGCCCTAAGCTCGAAAAGCTCACCGGTGCTTCGACCTTCCTGCAGGCGTCGCAGGATCTTGGCGTAGGCGGCCGCCAGAGCAACGCCGCCTATCAGTACCAGCTATCGGCCGACACGGTAGAAGACCTTAGCATCTGGGGCCCGCGTCTGTATAACGAAATGCAGAAGATACCGCAGCTCAAAGACGTGACCACCGACCAGCAGAACCGCGGCTTGCAGATGTTGCTGAGCTACGATCGGCAATCGGCCGCGCGCTTTGGCATCACTCCGCAGCTCATTGATAACTCGCTTTATTTCGGTTTTGGTGAATCGCAGGTCTCCACCATTTACACCTCGCTCAACCAGTACTACGTAGTGCTGCAGGCCGCCCCGCAATTTCTGCTCAGCCCGCGTACCCTCAAGTCCACTTACGTGCACTCCAACACGGGCGGCGTTGTCCCGCTCAACGCGATCACCCACTCCACCGCTTCCACTTCACCCCTCGCCATCAATCACTCTTCGTTCTTTCCCTCGGTGACCGTTTCTTTCAATCTCGCGCCTGGAATCTCTCTGGGACAGGCGACGTTATTGATCGACGAAATGCAGCGGCGTATCGGTGTTCCTGCCTCGGTGCGAGGCACGTTCGCCGGCACTGCCGAGGCCTTCCAGAAGTCTCTCTCCACCGAGCCAGTGCTCATTCTCACCGCCCTGCTTGCCATCTATATCGTGCTCGGCATCCTCTACGAGAGCCTGGTGCATCCCATCACCATTCTCACCACCCTGCCATCGGCCAGCGTGGGGGCCATCATCGCCCTCATCCTTTTTCACAGCGAGCTCGATGTAATCTCGATCATCGGTATTTTTCTGCTCATCGGCATCGTAAAAAAGAACGCCATCATGATGATCGATTTCGCGCTGATCGCCGAGCGTGAACACGGTAAGAACACGCGTGACGCCATCTTCGAGGCATGTATGCTGCGTTTCCGCCCCATCCTCATGACCACCATGGCGGCCCTGTTTGGCGCACTGCCGCTGGCCTTCGGCACCGGCATGGGTTCCGAACTGCGCCGGCCGCTCGGCGTAGCCATCGCCGGCGGTCTGCTCTTCAGCCAGGTGCTCACGCTTTACACCACGCCCATCATCTATCTCTACTTCGACCGCCTCAGCAATTTTTTCAAACGCCGCCCCCTCGCCTCCTCTGCGACTGCCGGCGATTGAAATGTCGTAAGCTACAGGCACCATGGACGAGACCTTCCAGGAGCTATTTGCGCGCGGCTATCAGGCGCGAAGAGAGAACCGCATCGCGGATTCGCGAGCAATCTTCATTACCGGGGTGCGCAACGCTGCAGAAGAGGCAGACCGGCCGTCCCTGGCAGAGGCGCTTTGCGGTCTAGGCCAGGCGGAGCGTGATATCGGGAACCTTGTGGCCGCGCGTCTCCACTACGCGGGTGCAGCCACGCTGTACCGGCAGATCGGGCCGCCGGCGAGAGTGGCATACGCAATTCGCCACGAGGCGGACGTACTTCGGAAAGAATGCCGGCCCGCGGAAGCCGAACCACTCTACCTGGAGGCTGAGAGCATCTACCGGCAGCAGGGCGAGGAGTCCTCGCTTGACCTCGCAAATACCCTCCGAGGATTAGCCCTGGTGGCCGAATCATCAGGGAAACCCTCCGCATCGTTCTGGCAGGAGGCGCGCAAGTTGTATGCCAGGTGCAAAGTCGATGCAGGCGTTGCGCAGTGTGACCAGAAGCTCTCCGGGAGCTAGGCGGTCCTCCCCCCGCATGAATGCGGGGGCTTCCACCTTCTAACGCCGGCATCACGGAATTCTGAGCTGGTTCCCCTCTTTGACGGTGGAGGTTCGCTCCCGTCCCTGGATGCGATAGATGACGGTGAGCACTTTGTCAGCGCCCCTGGCCGGGTCGCCCCCCATGGAGTTATTGTTCACCTGCACGACCAGCGTTCCGTTCCGTACCATGCCACGTAGCGTTTGGGTTACGTCCATGGTCCGATTGTTTAAGCCATAGTAAGCACGGGTGATTTGCAGAGTGCTATTACCGCTGCCTGGATAGCCGGGATTCGGCGGTGGTCGATAACCTGGATTCCCTGGGTATCCTGGACCAGGACCCCCTGGCTGGCCATTGTTGTTGAACTGGCGGGCATCAATCGTATCGCCTTCCCTATAGGTGAATTGCTGTGACTGGCCGCGAGAGTTCGTGGCCCGAATGCGAAGAGTTTTGGGTACGCCATAAGCCGGATCGCCTCCCATGGTGTCGTTGTTCACAATCACTCGACCGTTGCCGTTCAGCAGCCTGCGGACCTGATTCGTGACGTCCCTCCATCGGTTGCCCGCACCCCACTCCGCCTTCACCACCTGCCAACCCGATCCGTTCTGTGCCCCGGCAGACGCTGAGAGCAAACACGAGGCTGCAAGCAGGCAAAACAAAGGAAGGTACACCTTGCGACTCTTCATTAAATCTCCTAATCCTATGCATTGAGAGGTTGTACAACCCAGGGGAAGCCTGATACAGCGACAAGGATACCTATGCGTCGTGAGATTTGGAACAATTCAGTTCGAGAACATTTTCACATCTGCTTTGCCCACTCAAATTCGGCCGAGGGTGGTCAAGGTGCTGCCCCTTACAGGCAGGCCAGCCGGCCTAAAGAGTCTGCGTGAGAACGCGAGAATAAAACTCAAGTCAGAACCAGGCCCGGAGGGCCGGAAGCCAAACGTCAGCCCAGCCCGGATCCGGATTTCCTGTGGAGCTTGCTGGCGTTGGCACACTTCATGCGGCTTTCCTTAACGAAAGCCGCACACGCGGACTTTGGTGGCGCCTCGTGCAGGAAATCCGGAGAGGGGCTGGGAAATTGATTCCGATATCGTTTGAGCGCCAGAGGCGCGGCACCAGCGGATGCAGGTAGTGCCGCACCTCCGGCGCCCGTGCAGGAAATCCGGAGAAGGGCCTGGTTTCGATTTGCGGTTTGCTTTCGCGTTCTCACACACGCTCTTCTGCCCCTTACAATCTGCTGAGAGGGCAAAGGAGGAGCATCCCCTGAAGCAAGTCCAGGTTATCGATTCACACACCGGGGGCGAGCCCACCCGGGCCGTCATTGCGGGAGGGCCCAACTTGGGCGATGGCGACCTGCAAGCCAGGCGCCACCTCTTTCAGAGGGACCACGAAGCATTCCGCCGCGCATTGGTTACTGAACCGCGCAGCTCAGACGCCATGGTGGGCGCGTTGCTCTGTGAGCCTAGCGACGCCAATTGCATCACCGGAGTCATTTTCTTCAACAACAGCGGATGCCTGGGCATGTGCGGGCACGGCACCATCGGCGTAGTGGCAACTCTCGCTTACCTGGGTAGGATCCAGCCCGGACACTATCGCATCGAGACGCCGGTGGGCATTGTGGGAGCCACCCTGAACGAAGACGGTACGGTGACCATCGAGAACGTGCCCAGCTATCGGTGGGCCTCCACAGTGGGAGTGGAAGTACCTGGATACGGCAAAGTAACAGGAGACGTTGCCTATGGTGGCAACTGGTTCTTTCTGGTCGAGCATCACCCCTATACCATCGAGCGGCAAAATCTGGAGCAACTCATCGCCTACACCTGGGCCATTCGGCAGGCGCTCACCGCTCACAAAATTCAAGGTGCGGAAGGCGCTGAAATCGATCACATCGAGCTCCATGGCCCCTCGTCCTCCCCGGGGATAGACAGCCGCAACTTTGTGCTCTGCCCGGGTAAGGAGTACGACCGGTCGCCCTGCGGCACCGGCACCAGCGCCAAGCTGGCCTGCCTCTATGCGGAAGGCCTCCTCGCTCCCGGCCAGCTCTGGCGCCAGGAAAGCCTGATTGGCAGCGTCTTCAAAGCCTGCTTCGCGCTGCGCGATGGAAAGCTGCTGCCAAGCATCACCGGTTCGGCCTTCATCACCGCGGAGTCCACTCTTGTTCTCGATCCTCGCGATGCATTCTGTTGGGGCATCGGTGCTCTATGACTTTCGACGCAGTCATTGTTGGCGGTGGGATTGTCGGTACTGCATGTGCCCTGGCCTTTTCTCGAGCTGGCATGCGCGTCGCCCTGGTCGAGCGAGCGGAGATTGGAGCCGGCGCCACCGCCGCGGCGATGGGACACATCGTTGTCCTCGACGACTCGCCGGCTCAGTTGGCGCTGACCCGCTACTCACAGGTGCTCTGGCGTCAGTTGGCTAGCCGGCTGCCGTCCGATGCCGAATACACCCAGCGTGGCACTCTCTGGGTGGCGGCGGACGATGAGGAGATGCAGGCCATCTGTCGCAAACACAGTGTCTATAAGGAACACGGCATCACCTCCGATGTAATTGACGCGCAGGCGCTCGCGCACACGGAGCCTGCCCTGCGCTCCGGGTTGGTTGGAGGACTGCTGATGCACGAGGATGCGGTCGTCTCTCCCCAGTTAGCCGCTCGCTTTCTGCTCCATCAGGCGCTTGCCGGCAAGGTCACGCTGCTTCGAGAGGACGTCACGGCCATGGGGGCCGGCAGAGCCTTATTACGGAATGGAGATCCACTGCACGCGCCGATTCTCGTCAATGCGGCCGGGGAGTGGGCTTCCGCCTTGACGCCTGCGCTTCCCGTGGCCAGGCGAAAGGGCCATCTGGCGATCACGGATCCTTATCCGGGCTTTTTGCGTTACCAGGTGGTCGAGCTCGGGTATCTGAAGAGTGCTCACGTCACAACCACTGATTCCGTAGCCTGCAATGTACAGCCGAGAGCCAACGGCCAACTTCTTATCGGTTCTTCGCGGCAATATGGTGTCGAGGGCAGGGAAGTGGAGGATACGATACTAGCTCGCATCTTCGAGCGCGCTGCCGGGTATCTTCCCGCGTTGCCGTCACTCACCATCCAGCGCACATGGACGGGCTTTCGCTCCGCCACACCCGACAAACTGCCCTTGATCGGCCCCTCGGCAGAAGACAAGACGGTCTTTCTAGCCACCGGACATGAGGGCCTTGGCATCACCACCTCGCTCGCCACCGCCCAGCTGCTGGTGGACCTGGTCACGGGCTCCGCCCCGGCCATTCCTATTGCGCCCTACTTGCCCTCCCGCCCCATGCCTTAGACTGATAGCTAGGAGCAAAAATGGAGTTTGCATTGGAACTGAAACCGGTATCCCTGATCGGCTTTGGGGACGGCGCGGAAGCAGCCGCATTTACTGCAATGAACCCGGCAACTGGCTCACCGTTGGAGCCAAAATTTTTCGCCGCAAGTGCTGAAGATCTCGAGCGGGCGGCTGCGCTGGCACAAAGCGCATTTCCTGTTTACGGCAAGCTTTCGGGCAAGAAAAAAGGCGCCTTTCTGCGCCAGATTGCCGCTTCCATCGAGGCGGCGGCGCCGGCCATCATCAAGCGGGCCAACCTCGAAACAGCGTTGCCCGAGGCACGCCTCACTGGCGAGGTCGCCCGCACCTGCGGCCAGTTGCGGTTCTTTGCCGAACTGGTGGAAGAAGGTTCCTGGCTAGACGCGCGTATCGACAATGCCGACCCCAACCGAAAGCCGCTTCCTAAGCCTTCCATCCGCTCCATGCATAAGCCGCTGGGCCCGGTCGCAGTCTTCGGCGCCAGCAATTTCCCGCTGGCTTTTTCTGTCGCTGGTGGAGATACCGCTTCCGCGCTTGCCGCAGGCAATCCCGTCATAGTCAAGGCCCACCCAGCCCATCCGGGGACCAGCGCGCTGGTCGGCGAAGCCATCCGGGAGAGCGTCAAAGCTTGCGGCCTTCCCGAAGGCGTATTTTCCATGCTCTTCGATGCCGGAATCGAGATAGGTGTTCAGCTGGTCAAACACCCCGCGATCAAAGCAGTAGCGTTTACCGGATCCTTTGCCGGCGGTACCGCTCTGATGAAACTGGCTGCCGCCCGCCCGGAGCCCATCCCGTGCTACTCCGAGATGGGGAGCGTAAACCCTGTATTCGTTCTGCCTGGGGCCTTGAAGCAGCGGGGAAGCGCCGTTGCCACCGGGCTACAGGCCTCCTTTACCCTCGGTGCCGGCCAAATGTGCACCAAGCCGGGCTTGGTGTTGGTTCCTCAGCAAGACGGTACCCCAGCCTTCATGAAGGAATTGGGCGACAAGGTCAGCGGTACCCCCACGCAAACTCTTCTCACCAAAGCCATCGCTGACCGTTACACCTCGGCGGTGAAGGGTCGCATGTCCGACGCCGGCGTTCATGCCGAAGGGGCGAAGGTGGCGAGCGGCACCACAGCTGCGACCGTGCAGGCCTCGCTCTTTGTCGCAGATTACAAAGACCTGATCGAACATGAGGACTTGGCGCAGGAGATCTTTGGTCCCACCACCGTCGTCGTCGGTTATCAGGACCGAAAGCAGTTATTGGCCGTTGCGGAGCAGCTCGAGGGCCACCTCACTGCAACCCTGCAGGGGGAAGAGAGCGAACTGGCCGACTATGCCGACCTGATCGAGATTCTCACCCGCAAGGTGGGTCGTCTGATCCTGAACGCCTATCCCACCGGGGTAGAAGTTTGCCACGCCATGGTGCATGGGGGCCCTTTTCCGGCCACCAGCGATGGCCGCTCCACGTCCGTGGGCACGCAGGCCATCTTCCGCTTCACCCGGCTGGTCTGCTTCCAATCCTTTCCTGACTCCGCTCTGCCAGATGAGTTGAAGAGCACTAACCCGCTGGGAATCATGCGCATGGTTGACGGGGAGAGGACCCGCAATCCCTCCTATGAATAGGTTGTTCTTCAGCTGTCTGCTGGCAGGCTGTACCCTGCAAGGGATGGCTGCCCAGGGTGTGCAAGTAGTTCCGGACGAGGCTCATCAGCGGGTCGATATCACCATCGACGGCAAGCCGTTCACTTCCTACGTCTGGCCCACTGTATTGAAGAAGCCGGTGCTGTATCCGCTGATCGCCGCTGACGGCATCGACGTCGTGCGCGGATTCCCTCTGGCGCCTCGTCCGGGTGAGCGGGTCGATCATCCGCATCATGCCGGAATTTGGTTCAATTACGGTAACGTAAACGGATTCGACTTCTGGAACAATTCCGACGCCATCAAGCCGGAGGACCGGGCGAAGATGGGCACCATTCACCAGCAAAAAATCGTCTCCATTAAAAGCGGGCGTGACCGAGGGGAACTCGTCGTCGACTCAGTATGGACCACAGGTGCCGGCCGGAACATCCTGGAGCAGACGACGCGCTACATATTTTCGCAGAAGGATAATCAGCGAATGATCGACATGGTCACCACTCTGCACGCGCTTGATCGCGTCGTCTTTCACGACGACAAAGAGGGCCTGCTGGGCATCCGCGTGGCGCGTTGGCTGGAGTCAGCCAATGAAAAAGGCGGCACCTTCACCGACGCGAATGGCCGGCCGACGGAAGTGCCGGCTTCCGATACACCCGGCGCCACAGGTGTATACCTCACCAGCGAGGGCAAGCAAGGTGATCAGGCATGGGGCACGCGTGGCCGCTGGTGCGCCTTGACCGGTAAGACGGACGGGCACGAAGTCACCATCGCAATCTTCGACCACCCAGGAAACCCCAATTACCCAACCTACTGGCATGCCCGAGGCTATGGCTTATTCGCAGCCAATCCCCTTGGCCAGCACATCTTCGACCCCAAGGCGCCGCAGTTGAACTACACCATAGAGAAGAATCAAAGCATAACTTTCAGCTACCGCATTCTATTGCTGCCGCGCGCACCTCAACCAGGAGAAATGAACCGCGACGCAGACGCCTTCGCAGCCGGCCACTACTAAGACCAGCACGCCACGGGGTGAGATAGGCGAGCGAGTTTGCTTGCTCCTCGCGGTCTGTCATGGTAGGTTCGGGAGTCGTGGCCAAACGCAAATCAGGAACTACAGGTCGCACGACCGTCTCACGCGAGCCGGGAAACAGAACCAGCCAAAGCCCTAAAGACGAAACTCCGATGCTTGTTGAGGAACGGCGCCAGTACATTCTGGAGTTGGCTCAGCAGCGTGGCCGGGTACTTGTAGCCGTTCTTTCCAAGGATCTTGGTATCTCGCCCCTTACGATTCGAAAGGATCTGGAAGAGCTTCAGAGCAGAGGCATTCTTCAAAGAACCCACGGCGGTGCACTCCTCTCCGATTCTGGAGCCCTTTTCGATCCTTCCCTGAAGGAAAAGGAGCGCCACCAGGCTGGCGAAAAGCAGCGGATTGCAGCCGCTAGTGCTGCACTTGTCCGCGAAGGCCAATGCGTTCTGCTCGATTCAGGAACGACCACAATGGCTATCGCGAAGGCGCTTAAGAAGTTCAGGCGCCTCACGGTGGTCACAAACGCGATCAATATCGCCGCAGAGCTAAGCTCAAAAGACTTCGAGATCATCCTGACGGGCGGCACACTTCGCAAAAATTCAAGCTCTCTTGTTGGACCGCTCGCCGAAGACACCCTGCGCGATATCCATGCCGATATTCTGTTTCTGGGTGTCGACGGCTTCGATATCGATGTCGGATTGATGACACCAAACCTATTGGCCTCGCGCGTGAACCGGGCGATGGTGAGATCGGCCTCGACCGTGGTGGCAGTTTGTGATTCGACCAAATTCAGCCGTCGAAGTCTTTCCAAAATAGTAGACCTCGAGGCAATCCACCATCTGATTACAGACCGCAATTTGCCACAGCATATCGCCGATGCCATACGCGAACGCAATGTAATCCTCACGCTCGTCTGAGCTCCCCGCGTCACTGAGTTTTCTTCATAGTTCATTCGCGCTGATACCCGAACTGCCCTTGCGACCCGAACCCCTGAAAGCAACTGGCGGCTTTTTCCGTGTCTGCGGGCGGAGGTCAGCGCTCGCTTATGAGAGGAACAGCTAGCAAAAGATTACTGGACAGTTAAAAGAATCGTTGACAAACGATAGCAAACGACATACGTTGACTTATGATTTTTACTTTCATATCAAATCGTATACAAACTTTTCCCATCTACTTCTGGCGTTGCTGATCGTCGATCCGAACCCACGTCCCCTCGATATCACATACTTTGCTGATCAATCGGCCCGAGTAAACACTCGAATTCATCTGTCCAGGAGAGCATGCAATGCGCGGAAGCACGCACAACCGTTTCATCAGGTTTTGTCTGGTCTTACTTGTAGGCTTCTACACGGCACACCTCTGGGGACAGGCGGTGGGCTCGATCTCCGGAGTAGTGACCGACCCGAGCGGAGCCGTCATTACCCATGCCAATGTGACCGCAAAGCGCGCCGATACTGGCGTTTCACAATCTTCCACCACCAATGATGCAGGCCGATTCAGCTTCCCCAGTCTTGGGGTGGGAACCTACAGCCTCACCGTCGAGAGTAGCGGCTTTAACTCCCGGACCATCGACGGCATCACCGTCGACGTGAGTCAGCAGCGCGAAGTATCGTTCACGATGAGCGTGCTGGGGTCTAGCCAGACGGCCGAAGTGACTGCAGCCCTGCCCCTGATGACAACTACCAGCGGACAAATCGCCGGATTGGTTGACCAACAGCAGATCGTAGAGATGCCTCTGAATGGGCGCAGTATCCAGAACCTCGTGATGTTGCAGCCCGGAATGGCTGCCGACCAGGGGGAGATGGATGGCTGGCGCCGCAGTGGGCGAGCAATGGCAACCGCGGGGAAACGGAGGTTTCACAGCTGGACGGAGCGGACGCTACCGATGTGGAGTTCGGTACCGTTCAGTTCTGGAATTTCAATCTGGACGCCATCGCCGAATTCAAGGTGCTGCAGGCGAATTACTCTGCGGAATTCGGCGAGGGAGGGGGCACGGTTACACAAATCGTGACCAAATCGGGGACCAACCGGTTGCATGGTTCCGCTTATGAATTCCTACGCAACAACGCACTCGATGCCAGAAATTTCTTTTCCACCAGTGTGCCGCCTCTTCACAGAAACGAATTCGGTGTGAATATTGGCGGCCCCATTTTGAAGAACAAACTTTTCTTCGATGGTGAATACGCCGGCCTGCGCCAGACACAGGGCGAGCCTACCGTCGTTCCGGTTCCCACGGCCGCGGAGCGAACGGGACAGGTGGTGATTGGCGGGTATCACTACCAGGTGCCGCTGGATCCCACAGCATCGACTGTCCTGAACGCCTATCGTATGCCTAACCAGGCGACCGGAATCTATGGCGCCAATACCTATAACTTCCAGTTCATTCAGCCCAGCTCAATGGACCAGTTTTCCGTGCGCATCGACGCCACGTTCTCGCCGCGGGACTCGTTGTTCGGCCGCGCGTCTTACATCAATAATTCCGAAGACTATTCGGATCCGATTGCGGCCATCGAGAACCCTCAGTATTCCGCCAGCATCCGCAATAGTCCCAGGAACTTCGCGATAGGGGAAACGCACACCTTTTCCTCCCACCTGCTCAACGTGGCTGTGCTGGCGTTGGACCGGCAATTGGAAAGTGACGAGCCGGCGACGACGGGGATCACCCAGACCACTTTTTCAGATAACAGTTAGGCCGCCTATGGCGCGGACAGTTTCATTACGCATTATGAGGAGAACTATCTCGAGCCTTCGGATCGATTGCTCTGGAACATCGGGAAGCACAACGTCACCCTGGGCGTGCAGTTCCGTTACATGCAGGATAATGCCGCCGGCAGCGGCAATGGCGGCCCCAATGGATTCTACATCTTCTCTCCAGGCACGCCTCTGACCACTGCGCTCACTGCTTTGGATGGCGGCCCCGCGATTCCAGCCGGAAGCGGAAGCCCCAGTGGAGCGATCAGCATGATGGAAGGAGACGATGCCCTTTAAATCGAACGACCCCGATGGTCGGTAATGGAGTCGAAGGATCAGTCGTTGCGTTTGGCATCCGGCGCTGGAATATCGCACCTTTCATTCAGGACGATATACGAGTCAACGACAGGCTCACTCTCAATGCGGGACTGCGGTATAAGTATCAATCCGTACCGTATGAGATCGAAAACCGGCTAGGTGGCATCATGGACGAAGGGCCCCTGCGTGGCAACCTGGTGCTTAATCCCTCGCCGGTGTATCAGCCGGATCGATTGAATTTCGCGCCACGTATCGGCTTCTTTCAGGGCGACAAGCAGCACCGTGCTTCGCGGCGGTTACGCTATCTTCACCAACCTCATTCCCACCGCTTATCCTGATCAGGAAGGATTTCACTTCCCGCTGTCGACCAATGGTTTTCTTGCTCATGCTCCCTATTCGCTGATCCCACAATCGCAGCCGTTGCCCGTTTTGACGAGTACAACCGGCGCCACGATGCCTCCAAACGGTGATCCGAAGCTTGTACCAAAAAACACGCCCATCAACCTCCTGCCGATCACCGCAATCAAAGGAGACTACTCCGGCTCTGCTCCGTCTCCGGAATTGAAGAACGGTTATACGACCAATGCGAACCTTACCCTGGAACACAGCTTCCCGCGAACACCGTCTTCAAGCTGACTGGAATCACCACCGACAGCACCAATCAGTACAATGCCCGCTACCCCAACGGGTATGTCGGAGGAGACCCTGCCAATAGTCCTTTCTCGGCGATCAGTCCCGGCATGAGCGAAGTAAAGATGTTCTACAGCCAGGGGCTGCTGCACTATCTCGCGCTGCAGGCGGAGCTTCGTAAGAACTCACAGCGGTTTGACTATCAGGCCAACTTCACCTGGGCCCAGGACCTTACCGACAGCGATACGGTATTCAGCGCAAACAGCGCTTCGAATTCAGGGGAGACGATGAACGACCCAACCTGTCTGACGTGTGAATATGCTCGAGCCAACAATCTTGTGTCAAAGCGGTTTATTGCCAACGCCATCTACAGGCTTCCGGATGCGTGGGGTTTCATTCCGCAGGTGTTCTCTCGTGGTTGGGAAACCTCAGGCATTTTCAATGTCCAGAGCGGCTCTCCATTCACGATCGTCTCGCCCTACGGCACCCAGCAGTTTGGTTATGACAACTACAACGGGTCCGGTGCGCGCCCGTTCTTCGTCGCTCAGGCTCCGAAAAATTCCAGTCACTCACCCCAGTTTTTTGCCGACAACGTTGTTGCGAACCCGTCAGCTTACTGGTCCATTCCAACCACTACGAATGCAGGGCTGGGCACCGTGCAAACAGCGCCAGGCAGCCTGGGCCGCAATACCTATACTGGTCCATCGTGGTGGAATCTTGATTTCTCACTGGTGAAGAACACACCGCTTGCCCGGGAAGTGAACCTCCAGCTACGGGCTGAATTCTTCAATATTTTTAACCATACGACCTTCGCGATTCCGAACGGAAATTTGCTCACTTCCTCGTTCGGACTGAGTACAGCCACAGCATCCAGTGAGCGGCAGATTCAATTCGGCGCACGCATTCTGTTCTGAGCCAGGTAAGCCCCCTCGCTGGGGGTGATGCTACTCATTCAAACAAGGGATTACGGATAAAGGACTGGGCCCCGGATCCCAACGCTCTCAGCGGTGGGCCGAAAGAATCCTGCAGAATGGAGCGTCAAGTTTACATAATTCACGAATAAGATCTTAGACAGCATGCGAAGTCACGATCGGTCGCTTGAGCCGAAGGTAAGTTGGATGGCGGCTCGACAAGCACCAGTGCGGAATCAAACGCATCTGGTCGCGTGTGCACGCTAGAGAGGTGAGTTATGCACATCGATTGGATTACGTGGAGCATATGGGGCTTCGGCTTCATCCTTTTAGTCTATTGGTGTTTCAACACCTTTCGCGAATTCAAGTCACTCTTCAAAGGGCAAACCAAGCCTGAAATTCGGAGTCGTAGAAATGAGCAGTAGTCACGATGTAGTAAACGAGATACTTTCGCAGCCAGAGATTTGGCGAAAAACCATGACGCTGATGAAGGACCGCCTTGCCACCTTGAAGGCGTTGTCATCAGTTAATCACGAAGGACCTGTGATTCTCACCGGGTGCGGATCGTCTTATTACCTGGCACTGGCGGTGGCTCCGCTGTGGAGCACCGAGCACACAACTGCAGTTCGCGCGATCTCGGCTACCGATCTGTTGACCTATCCGGAGAGCTACTTGAACGGGTCCGTTCCCGGTACCCTTATTGCGGTATCCAGATCGGGCAAGACCAGGGAGATTATCGAGGTTGTGCGCCATGCGCGTCAGGACCTTGGATGGCACACTGTCGCTCTCACCTGCTATGCCGATACCGCCCTGACCGAGATCAGCGATGAAACGATCCTTCTGGTGGAAGCGGCGGAGAATGCGCGCTTTACTACGCGCGCGCTGACGGCGAAAATAATCGCGCTCTATACCTGGTTTGCGTTGAAATATCAGAAAGTGGAATTGCACGCAGAACTCGCGCAACTGCCCGATCAACTGTCCCGCCTTCTACCCCGCTACGGCGAACTGGTCGAAGAGTTCGCGGCAAAAGGAAAATGGCAAGACTATGTGTTCCTGGGGCAGGGTCCCTACTTTGGGGTTGCTTCGGAGCTGATGCTGAAGGTCAAGGAGATAGCTTGTGTGCCGGCAGAGGCGTATTCATCCCTTGAATACTTCCATGGACCTCGTTATTCGGCGACGCCTTCAACCCTGGTGGTGATCTTTCTATCTGACGGCGGCTACAAATACCAGGAGGAGTTGTTACCCAGGCTGAAAGCGCTCGGGGTGCAGATCTTGATTGTGTGTGAAAGCGCACCACCGGAGATGTCAGCGCACGCCGATTTCACGATCGAGTTGCGTTCGGGCCTCTCTGATTATGGCCGCTTGCTGCTGACCATGCCGTTGATGCAATTGTTCGCTTATCACCGGGCCATGGCAGCCGGAAAAGCAGGATGGATCGGCAAATGATCTATTCACCTGCTCCATTGACTCACAAGTAGCTCGGCAGAGCAGATTGCCCGAGCCGGCTTTGCCGTGGAGGATGAAAGCTTCAGATGGATGCTGTGGTGGTTGGAGAGCTGAATGCGGATCTCATCCTGACTGGACTTGCAGGCTTGCCGGCGCTCGGGGAACTACGGTTGGCCCGAGAAATGCGGTTCACTCTCGGAAGTTCCTCCGCCATCTTCGCCTGCAACCTGGCTCGGCTTGGGGCAAAGGTCGGGTTTGTGGGAAAAGTTGGAGAGGACATGGTGGGTGACTTCCTGCTTGAGCGGCTTCGAGCCGGCAACGTGGATACATCCCGCATTTTGCGGTCGAAGTCCGAACAGACGGGCGTCTGCGTCATCCTATCCTTCCCTCAGGAATACGCAATGGCTAGTTATCCGGGTGTCCGCGAGACTTTTTGTCTAGCCGACATCGATCTCGAATACGTGCGGCAGGCAAAGCATTTGCATATGTCGACCTTTTACCTTCAACCGGCTCTGCAGGCGGATGCTCGTGAGGTATTTCGCACAGCCAAAACGGCAGGACTGACCACTTCACTGGATCCGGATACTGATCCGACCCAAAAGTGGGCCGGCGGATTGAAGCAGGTTCTTCCCTTTGTAGATATATTTCTTCCCAATGAACAGGAGGCGATGAAGATTTCGGGACAGCCGGATGTCCATGGTGCGCTGGAGGATTTGACTCGTTCTTCAAACACCGTGGTGATCAAGCGCGGTGCAGCGGGTGTAATGACCGAATATCAGGGGCGAGCGGTCACGGTGCGAGCATTCTCGGTAAACCCGGTGGATACGACAGGAGCAGGAGATAGCTTCAACGCGGGATTTATCTTCCGGCGCTTGCAGAATCAGCCGCTGTCTGAATGCATTGCATGGGGCAATGCGTGTGCGGCAATGTCGACCCTTTCCTTGGGAGGAACCGAAGGCTTTCCCTCGTGCGAGAGTGTCACTCAGTTCTTCTCAGAGCACGCAGAGGAATTGGCCGAGATGAACAAAGCGTTTTTCTCGAACTAAAGGAGAAGACTTGGCAATTGTCGATTACGCAATCATCCTCCTCTTCTTCGGCGGTGTTTCCTGGCTGGGTGTGCGGTTCTATCATTGGGTCGGAAGTCCGGATGATTTCTATGTAGCCGGTCGCCAGCTTACTCCGTTCATCCTGGCGGCTGCCCTCACCACCGCGAACGTAAGTCTATTTAGCCTGGTGGGTGTCAGCGGAGCAGCATATAGTGGAGGCATATCGATCATCTGGCTTACCTGGACCGGAAACATGGCTCTGGTTTTTAGCGGCTTGTTTGTTATCCCGCTTTTCCGCCGTCTTCAAATCCGCACAATCCCGGAATTTCTCGAGATGCGTTACAGCGCATCGGTTCGCCTTCTGGTCAGCCTTCTCTGGGTGTTTCGGCTGGCCTTCTGGGCTGCGGTGGTCCTCTATTCCGGGGTCGTAGCAGCAGAGCAGCTGACCGGTATACACTTCTTCTCCCTCTGGATATTCGTTCTCGCCGTTATCGTGATCGTCTACACCATGGTGGGCGGAATGTGGTCAGTAATCCTGACCAATAATCTGGGCTTTCTGCTCATGATGATCAGCCTGTTGATTATTTTTCCGCTGGCCATGTCCGCAGTGGGGTGGTGGCCTGGACTCACGACTCATTTGCCTCCAGGTCATCTTGAGCTTGTGACGCATACCGGGAAATATGACTGGAAAGCAATCATCGCATTTTTGTTCCTGGGAATAGAGTGGGCCACGCTGGATCAGGGGCTGCTGCAGGCGGCCTTCTCTGCACGCGATCCTCGGGTCGTCGTAAAGGGCATGGTCCTTTCCGGGATTATGATCACTCCTTTTGTGGCTCTGTGGATCTTCCCCGGCCTTTGCGCAAGAATCCTGTATCCTGGCCTCCCCCGGCCGGAAATGGCGATCCCCACCCTGGTGGTTCACCTTATGCCGGTCGGAATTCTCGGTTGCGTGACCGCTGGCTTGTTGGCATCGGCCCTCTCTACCTTAGGGTCAAATCTGGGAGCAGTTGCTACGCTCTTTTCGAGTGATATCTATGGCCGGTTCGTGAACAGGGACGCAACTCCGGGACAGTTGCTGACCGCAAGCCGTGTGGCGATTATGGCCGCAGGCGCTCTCATGATTACGATCACCTATCTCGTGCCCCGATTGGGAGGCGCCGTCGACGCTTATCTCACGGTCATCAGCATCATGGACATGCCGCTCTTTGTCATTGCTGTTCCGTATGGCCTGCTGTGGGAAAAAGCAACCTGGCAAGGCGCCATCGCGGGATATATTGCCGGCTCAGCGGTGGGAGCGACGCTGCGCTTTGGCTACGGTTTCGGCGTCGGTCCGGTGACGCTGTTGAGTGGCGGGGTGGCGGCATTGATTTGTCCGGTGGTAAGTCTACTGACGCACAAAGAGACCGCGCGGCAACAGGCACATCAGCTGTTGGCCAGGGCTGTTGCCGACCGGACTCAGGCAGCGGCGCTGGGGGAAATTCGGAGTTCTGCTTTGAGCAAAATCGGTCTGTGGGCCTTGGGTGCCGGGGCCTTCACTTTTATCTCCGGCCTCGTTCTCGCTGGGTTCTCTGCTCCGAAGGCCACCGCGACAGTGCTGGTGGGTATGTGTATTTATTTTGTGGGTGGAGGTTTACGCGGTATCGCTGCGTAGGCCTCGACCGATTGGCGGCCGGCTTTTCGGACTGGCCCGGTAACTCTAAGCAAAAGGATAGATGGATGATTCGGAGAACATTCTTAAAGACGCTGATAGCCGGCGCGGGCGCCTCCACGATGGATTCGATCCTCGATTCCGGGATGATGACGGCAGATGCCGTAGCGAAAACGGCGACCCCTGCTGCTCGTTCAAAACCTAAGAAGGTTGTGATCGGCGGCGCCGGGATCAGCGGCTTATGTTGTGGTTATGAGCTCATGAAGTCCGGCTTCGATGTCACCATTCTTGAGGCTTCAGGAAGATATGGCGGTCACGTGTATACGGGTAGCGAGGGCTTATCGGACGGATTGTACGTTGATCTTGGCGCCGACCACATCACCAAACCCGGATATGAGCGGCTCTTCGCGTATGCCGACGAATTTGACATCCCGGCGGTTCCATATCCCAATGCCGAAGGCTCCTGGCTCCCATACAATAACAACGATCTAAGAATGATCGACGGCAAGTTTTATACCAATAAGATGTTGGCCGATCCCGCGACGCTTACGGGGCTTGGCTTTAACAGCCGCGAGGTCCAGTTTCTATCGAAGCATCCATGGTACGAACTCCAGGGTCTCTTTCTGGAGCACCACGTGGATAAGTTGAAAGATCCAAACCAGCCTTTTGGCGTAGGTTTTGACGACCTCGACAAAATATCGATCACCGAGATTTATAAGCAGGAGGGCGCCTCGCAAGCAGCCATCAAGCATCTCGGGGGCGGACACACCAGCGCGCTCTACTGTATTTGGAGGCTGGCCGCCATGAAGTCTCGTCGCATCCCACCTTCCGAAGGTGAGATCTTTCGACTGAAAGGTGGGAACGAACAACTCCCCATCGCGTTCGCCAAACGGCTCGGGTCGCGAGTAAAACTCGCGCACCCTATCACCGCGATCCAGCAAAGCGACAAGGGTGTAACGGTCAGTTACCGTGAATATGGCTATGATGAGGACAAGACTCTGGATGCGGATTTTTTTGTGAATTGCATCACCTTGACCGTCTCTAGAAATATTCCCATCACCCCTTCGCTCTCTCCGGCAAAGCAGTATGTGGTGGATAACTTGAGGTACTCATCTCACCCCTTTTACGTGTTTGAGGCGAGCTCTAAGTTCTGGCTCGATGATGGCCTCAAAAGCATCAACATGGAGTTCGAGCACCCTGATATCTCCTCGATTTGGGAAGTACCGAGTGAGGTGGAGACAACGCGGGTTATTTTAAAGGCCTATGGCCCGGGAGGGCTTTCTCCGCAGCGTGTGCTGGGTGCCTTTCGCAAAGTATACCCAGGCAAACGGGACACGATTGTGCAGGCACTCACCAGGGATTGGACCCAGGACAAGCTTGCGCCCAGCTGTGAGATGGAGCCGTTTCCCATCGGGGAGATGCATAAGTTCTGGCCGGAGATTTTGAAGCCGGAGGGAAGAATCTATTTTGCGGGAACGTATGCGGACCTTCTTAGCCGCGGTATGGAATCGTGCATTCGGTCTGCACAACGAGTGGCCCAGGAGATCAAAGAAGCGTGATGACGTCCAGCGTGGAAAAGGCCGCTGCTTTAACTGCATTGGCGGTTGCATTTCTCTTATGCATCCTTCGCGCCATCGATGCCGGGGCCCAAGACCAGGGCGGGGATGGGCCGCCAATCGTAAAGATCACGGCCCCCAGGAACAATAGTACCTATCAGTGGAAGTCCTTGGTAAATTACAGCATCGTCGTCTCCTACCGGGGAAAAAGCACTCAATACCAAGAGATACCTTCGAATGAAGTATTGCTGAAAACGACTTATGTCCCGGATTTATCCACGATTGCTGGTAAACCGGCTCCGGCAGTCGCCCACACACCGGCCGGTCTCCTGGACATAACCAGATCCAAGTGCCTGGGCTGTCATGACTTTAAAGCGAAGGCCATGGGACCTTCGTTTGCCGCAGTCGGTCAACGATACCCGGATAACCAGTCAATGATCGATACCTTGTCCCAGCATATCCGCAAGGGATCCACAGGAGTGTGGGGGCAGGAGAGCATGCCATCACAGACAGAGTTAACGGCAGACCAGGTGCATGCCATTGTGCTCTGGATCGTGAAAGATGCAGCCAATCCGAATGTGAGTTATTACGTGGGAACGGAGGGAGCGTTTCGGATGGAAGCAGCCGGGACGCCGGATTCGAAGGGGGGCATGATTCTTACCGCGAGTTATACCAGCCCCGCCCCAACTGCTAATCCGGAGCAAGCTCCGTATGGTGAAGATACGGTGATTCTTGACGGCAAGTGAGGCGCCAACCAGCTCAAGAGGTGGAGGACCTATTTTTTCCCGCGCGCCGGATCAACCAATACACAGGAAGCCCCGAGAGGACCAGTGCCAGCCCAGGCCAGGTAGTCGCCGGCCGCTCAATGAACAAGCAGAGTACAACCGCGCCAGCCCCCAGAATATAAATCGCCGGAACTACCGGATAACCCGGAGTGCGGTATAAACGTTCCGCATCTGGCCGCTTGTATCGCAGAACCACTACCGCAGCGATGGTAAGGATATAAAACAGCAGCGCCGCGGAGATGATGTAGTCGAGCAAATCGCTATAAAGATTGCCATAGCCGGTAACCGGAGAGTAAGTGGTCAGCAGCACCAGCACCGCGGCCCACACGCCCTGCATAAGAAGAGACCAACCAGGCACTCTCGCCGAATTCAACCGTCCAGCCGCGGGAACAAATAGCCTGTCCCGCGCCATGGCATAGTAAGCGCGCGGTCCCGCCAGCACCAGGCTGTTGATACAACCGAAGGTCGAGACCATGATGAGCACAGCCAGGCCTTTTCCTCCCCACGAGGGAAAAATCTGCTCCAGCATCGCAGTGGCCACGCGATCATGGTCAGCATGTTGAATGGCGGAGAAATTCAGTACGGCCAGGTAGGCGATGTTCGCGGCCAAATACACCAGCATGACGATCACCACGCCGATGGCCAGTGCTCGCGGCAGCGTGCTCCTGGGCTCCTTCACCTCTTCCGACGCAAAAGTGATGTCGTGCCACGCATCGGCGGCGAACAGCGACCCCGACTGGGAAACACAAAAGACCATCAGCAGGCTCAAGATGGCCCCCATAGACGACACCGGATGAGACGTGGCCGGCCGCTGCCAAAAGGCAGCCAGGTTCGCATGGACAGCCGATGCATTCCAACCCACCGTGAGGCCCAGAAGAATGAGAGCCCCGAGAGCTCCCAGCTTAGCCACCGTAAATGAGTTCTGAATGATCTTGCCGTACTCGATGCCCAGGGTATTAGTCGCGGTCAAGAGCGCAATCACCAGCACAGCGACCAGCTGAGCACTAGACAGGGTGACCGCGTAATGAGCCGACAGACGTACCGGGGCGACCAGGTAACGTGTTTCGGAAATCGAAGGCGCCAGCACTCCAAGGAAACGGGCAAACGCAACCGCGACTGCGGCAATTGTCCCCGTCTGGATCACGGTAAAAAGCGTCCATCCATACAGGAATCCCCACAGAGGCGAGTAGGCTTCGCGCAGGTAGAGGTACATCCCGCCTCCACCCGGCATCATCGATGCCAGCTCTCCAAACGAAAACGCGGCCGCAATGGTAAGTACCGCGGCGAAAACCCAGGCAGCCAGAAACCATCCCGGGCCACCCAGGATGCGCGCCATATTCGCGGGAACAATGAAGATTCCGGACCCGATCATGACTCCAATCACGACCATGGTGGAGTCGAAGAGCCCCAGGGCCCTTTTGGGCTTTCGCTGGGCTTGAATCTCTTCCCGCTCTTCCCGGGATTTCCTGTGGAGCTTGTTGGCGTTGGCGAAGTTCATGCGGCTTTCCTCACTGAAAGCCGCACACGTGGTCGTGTCCAGAGCTGCGTGCAGGAAATCCGGGTTCACGAGTGGGTTTTGCAATAGGGCTCATAGCGTCTCAGGACTGCCAAGATGCTACCACCGTGGGAAAGGGAGTAGCCTAGCTGGTGACATGATCAAAACAAAGGCTGAAGGTTTCTGCGATCGCGAGCTCGAGGGTGTCTACCGCGCTATTCGGGAGCGGCGCGATGTTCGCTCAGGCTTTTTGCCCGAACCGCTGGCCGATGATGTGCTCCTGCGCCTGCTGGCCGCCGCGCACCATGCCCCTTCCGTCGGCCTGATGCAGCCTTGGCGCTTCATTGTGATTCGCAGCGTAGGCGTACGTGAGGCAGTGCGCGATATCTTTTCCCAGGCACAGAAGCTGGCTGCGGATTCCTATGAAGGCGAACGAGGGGAGCTCTATCGCGGGCTGAAGCTCGAGGGCATTCTGGAGGCGCCGCAGAACCTATGTATCGCCTGCGACCCGGTCAGCGAACGAGGTCATCGCCTGGGTCGCCAGTCCATGCCTGAAACCGCAATTTACTCTGCCGTTTGCGCGGTGCAGAATCTCTGGCTGGCCGCGCGGGCAGAGGGTATCGGCGTGGGCTGGGTAAGCATTCTGGATCCTGAGGCGTTGAAGACCTTGCTCGGCATTCCCGCCCATATGGTCCTGGTTGCGTATCTATGCCTTGGTTATGTCGATGGCTTCGAAGCCGGGCCGCAGCTGGAGCGGCTGGGATGGGAACAGCGCGTCCCGCTTGCAGATGTGGTCCGTCTGGAACACTACGACGGCAGTCGCTTTAGCCCGGTGGACTGTGCCAGCCCCGGACTTTTAGTCCGGGGGAGCGGGTTTTCAAACCCGCGAGAACGATGGGTATAAAATTTGGGGCTTTAGCCCTGGTGGGGGCTGCCGGCCGGCGCGATCGCAAGAGAATGCGCTTACTTGCGCGAGCGACGGATTTCTTCCGTGAGAATAATCGCCTCGGCAATTTCGCGGATGGCCTTCCGCTTTTGCCGGCTCTGTCTTTGCAGCGCGAGGTAAGCTCCTTCTTCGTCCAGATGCAACTCGCGCTGCAGAATACCCTTGGCGCGATCCATCAGCTTCCTCACCTCCAGGCGATCGGCGAGCAAAACGCGCTCGCTTTCCAGGCGTGCCATCTCCAGCTCGGCGCCCACCAGAAAACCAACCGTTGAGATCAGGCGCACCTGCCGGCGGCTGTGGTGGTGCGGCTTGCGATGCTGCACATTAATAACCCCCACCAGCTTGCCCCGGCACAGAATGGGCACGGAAAGAAACGCCTCGAAAAGATCTTCAGGCAAATCGTTGAACATCTTGAAGCGGGGATCGCTGGATGCCTGGGAGGCAATGGCCACAGGCTGTTGGTGTATCGCGACCCATCCCGTAATTCCCTGGCCCAGTTGCAGGTCGAGCTCGTCCACCAGGTCGGCGTGCGGATTCTTCGAAGCGCGCAGAACCAGCTTGTCATGCTCCAGCACATAAACGAAACAGGAATCGCACATCACCACCGTCGAGACAAATTCCACTACCCGCTCGAGTACCGCATGAAACGGGTCCGCGGCTGCCATACGGCTGCCAATCTCATGCAGAAACTCGATGTCCAAAAGCTCTTCGGCCCTTGAGCCTTCTTCGGTCATTACCCAACACCCATAAATAGTTAAGACGTAACTTTGCAGTTGCTTTCGTGCGCCGCTACCGTTACCCTAGAATTCGTTTCCGTTCCCGCGCACCATGTTGCTTAGGAACGGGTGGTATACGTTCTCCCCGTCGAAACGTAATCCTTCACCACCGATTCGCCTTCCTCGTCGCGCTTCTTTGCTGTGACAGCTTCCAAGTTGAAGACTGAGCGTTCAATATTCTCTCCACCCCGTTTTTTTTCGGGGTAAGGTGGTTTCCTGTGGTGTACATGCGAGCGCCGGCACTAAAATATCCCGCGGCGCCAACCCGGATTCTCCGGTTGCGGAGCCTATGCTCGCACATCGACAGCAATCCCGAAAGGGTTCATTCTACCATCTCCTCAAACAGCGGCGAACTTAGCCCGCCACGCTGATCCTGCACGAAAGTCGCGGTCAAATATTGGCGAGGTCAAGAGAGGATTAGACATGGGATTGAGTAGACGTGATTTTCTAATGAGGGTGGGGCAGGCCGGCGGGTATAGCGCCGCCTTTACCATGATGCAGTCCCTGGGCTTGCTACCCATCACGGCGTCAGCCGCAGCCATCGTCGAGCAGCCCGCGGGCTCCGGCAAAGGGACCAGCGTGGTCATTCTGGGTGGCGGCATCGCCGGACTTTCCTCCGCCTATGAGCTGGGCAAGCTTGGCTACACCTGCACCCTGCTCGAAGCCCGGGAGCGCATCGGCGGCAGAAACTGGACCGTGCGCAACGGCACCAAAGTCGAGTTCACCACCGGCTTTACCCAGAAATGCGCCTTCGGTGAAGGTCTTTACCAGAATGTAGGGCCGGCCCGGCTGCCCTCGGTGCACAAGACGATGCTCGGCTACTGCCGCGAATTGGGGGTTCCGTTGGAGGTCGAGGTCAACACCTCGCGCAGCGCCTTCTTGCAGGCCAACCATCTCGAAGGCGGCAAGGCGGTCGAAAACCGGCAGGTGGAATACGATACCCGCGGCCATGTCTCCGAGCTTCTGGCAAAGTGTGTCCAGCGCGGGGCGCTCGATCAGGAACTCACTCCCGGCGACAAGGAGCAGATGGTCGCCTTTCTGAAGGAATATGGCGATCTCTCGCCCGACCTTTTTTACAAAGGATCGGCGCGTGCCGGATTCAAAATAAGTCCCGGAGCCGGCGATACTGTGGGGGTGCCCAACGACCCGCTGGATATGCGTGCTCTGCTCTCGGCCCATCTCTGGCGGGAGCTGATGGAAGAGGACGAGATCGACTGGCAGGCAACCATGTTTCAGCCGGTCGGCGGCATGGACCAGATTCCCATGGCCTTCAAGAAAAAGCTGGGGAGCGTGGTTCGCCAGCGGGCAGAAGTGGTCCAGATCCGCCAGAATGAGTCCGGAGTAAAAGTTGTCTATCGCGATCTGGCATCCGGCAAAAACGAGACCGTAAGCGCCGACTACTGCGTCTGCGCCTTGCCCCTCACCATCCTAAAGACCATGGACACCGACTTCTCGCCGAAGCTGAAAGCAGCCATCGATGGCTGTACGTATGACTCGGCTTACAAAGTTGCCTGGGAGTCACGGCGCTTTTGGGAGCAGGAGGCCAACATCTACGGCGGCCTCTCCTTTCTCCATCAGACCGTCGACACGGTCTGGTACCCCAGCGCCTCTCTCTTCTCCGAAACCGGGATCATTCTGGGCGGCTACGGCATTGAAAACGGCACAAAATTCGGCGACTTGCCGGATACGGACGCTAAGCTCGCTGCCTCCCGCCACTCCATCGAACTGTTGCATCCCGGCTGTTCGCAGGAGCTGAAGAACCCCATTTACGTCAGCTGGGGACACATCCCGTACAACCTGGGATCGTGGGTGAGCCAAAACTACACGGTGCCGGACTACAACACCGCCCCGGCGGGTTACGAGGTATGGATCCAGCCGCAGGGCCGCATCTTCATGGCTGGGGATCACACCAGCCATATCGTCGGCTGGCAGGAGGGCGCGGCGCTTTCCGCCCACCGCGCTGTGAACCTGATTAGCGAGCGGGTAGCGAAGCTTTAGTGGGCCGCCGACTTCAGGTAACTGGTGAGCGCGGCTGCCTTACTATCCGTCACCGGGCCGGCTACGCGCCACAGAACGTGCCCCGCCTTGTCGGTGATCAGCAGTACAACCTCCCGCTCGGAGGAGATTTGTAAGGATCGCAAAAATTGCAGCTTGTTCACGTACAAGGGAACCGTATATCGCCGCGGTTGGGATGCCGGCTGGCTGCCGCGTAAGGAGGCGTTCAACCACCAGCGGTATAAAAAGTTTTCCGGTGCGGAAACCGGCAGCAGCCAGGTTTGCACGCTGGGAGTGGCGCCGGCCGCAGTCAGGTGTGGTAGCCAGTCGTCGACTACCGCTTGCTGGTCCCGCTGAAAAGAGAGGATGAGCAGGTTGAGCGGAGCGGCGAAATCCGCGGGCAGCGTGACCTTCGCTCTATCCAGCGCATACGCGCTCACCCGCGGCAGAACCGGCGGGGAGGAAACGGGGGAATTTTGTGGGGCCGCCAGCGCGCAGGGAACTGTGAAGAGGATAAAGGCCAGAGTTCGAAGCAGTCGCATTCTGTTTGGGTGGCCAGCCACCGACGGATCACTATCTACCAAATCTTAACCCAGGGCATCCCTGCACGACCTCGTTGAAATCGTTGCAGCAATCTTTTAACGAAGCGCAATCAAACACTCAAGCCGCCCTACCCGGGGCTTGGTCGCGTATCATAAGGGGGTGAGCAGCCCCATGCCCTTCGCGCCTCCGCGGCACAGCTTTCAAACCGGCGACGACCGCCTGCGGCCGATTGCCGGCAAGGTTTTGGCTGGTGAGCGTCTCGACTTCAACGATGGGGTCGCGCTCTACCGGTCGGGAGACATTCTGGCCGTGGGATGGTTGGCCAATCATGTGCGCGAGCGCATGCACGGCAACATTGCTTATTTCAATGTCAACCGGCACATCAATCCCACCAATGTTTGTGTGGCCGCCTGCCGGCTGTGCGCCTTTGGCCGCCGAAAAGGGAGCGAAGGCTCTTACACCATGGCCCTTGAGGAAGCGTGGCAGGTTGCGGCCTCCGGTTACAGCGAAGCGGTCACCGAATTTCACATCGTCGGTGGCCTGCATCCCGATCTTCCCTTCGAGTATTTCCTCGATCTGGTAGCGGGCCTGAAGCAGCGCTTTCCCCAGGTGCACATCAAGGCCTTCACCATGGTCGAGGTAGCCTACCTGGCGCGCCGCGCCAAGCTGACCATACTCGAGACACTGACCATGATGAAGGAGGCCGGCGTGGATTCCTTGCCGGGTGGTGGGGCTGAGATTTTTTCCGATCGCGTGCGCCACATTATTTGCGATCACAAGATCGATGGCGGCGAATGGCTGGAAACGGCGCGCACTGCCCACAAGCTAGGTCTGCGCTCCAACGCCACCATGCTTTACGGCCACGTCGAGAACGATGAGGACCGGGTCGATCATATGCTCCGCCTGCGCGCTGTGCAGGACGACACCGGTGGTTTTCAAACCTTTATTCCTCTGGCCTTCCATCCCGCCAATACCGCGCTCGATCATCTGCCCACTACCACCGGCCTCACCGATATCCGGCAGATCGCGGTGAGCCGTTTATTGCTGGATAATTTTTCCCATATCAAAGCCTACTGGCAGATGATGACCGCTAAGATCGCGCAGATCTCCTTGCGCTTCGGCGCCGATGATATCGATGGGACAGTGGTGGAAGAAAAAATCTACCATGACGCCGGAGCCACCACCCCGCAGGGGATGCGGCGCTCTGACCTGGTACGCCTGATCCGCGAGGCCGGTCGCGAACCGGTGGAGCGGGACACGCTTTACCGCAACGTCGTCCGCCACGAAGATACCTTCACCGTTGCTGTTTGATTTGAAGACTATCCTTCCGCCCGGCTTTCTACTGGGGGAGGGTTCAAGCCCGATACAGCAGCATCCTGTTTTATGATCCACTTCGTGGGCGCGGTTGGGGAGGAATGGCGCGCCTTCTGCTTGCGCCGAACCTCGCGCGCAGCCACTAGGATCAGTCCGGTGAACGTAATCCCCAGCAGGATGATCGCGTAGCGGCCATGCAGTTCTGTCATTTCGCCGTAGAGCAGCGCAAGACCGACAAAGACAAAGAAGATATGGGCACAAAACACTTCGAGCGATGCTTTGCCCAGGGTCAAAAGCGGCTCCACCAGCACCAGCCGGGTGAGATATTTCCGCGACCAGTAGACCAGGCATGAAAAGGCGAACAAGTTCAGCATGCGCAGCGGGCCAATCTGCCATTTATCCAACGAGAGGCCTAGGAACTCCTGCGTGAGGTGGGCGCCCAGCCAGTCATGGCGCACACCAAGAAAGAAGAGGCAAACGGCCCCGCTTAAGGGAAAGACGAAGCCAGGCAGCTTGCTCAAAGGGTTCTCACCCTGCGTCGATTTCGCTCCAATCCACAATGCCAGAACCCAGATGGCCTGCCAGGCAAATAGGTTGAACGCTCCTGTTTCCTGCAGCGGTATGTGCAGGCCGGTGGCATGCACCACCAGGTTATGCGCCCAGGTGCGCAGGCCAAACTGGGCGAGCAGCCAAACCAGGCCGCTGATGACGAGAATGCGTTCCCAGCCACGACGCACGGCAACATTGAGAACGTACGGCGTCAGCAGCAGGAAAGTGACGTACATGGGCAGGATGTCCAGCAGCGGCGGACAGTAAATCAGGAGCAGCGAACCTATAATCGCGGTAACCGGGTGGGCCAGGTAGAAGTTGAGCAGATTGTAGATGGCCGCGCGATGTGTGTGGGCGGCGAATGCTGCCACGATGGTGAACACCATGGTGAGCATGATCAGGTGGTAGCCGTAGATCCGAAGTGCCCGCTTCCAGAGTTTGGAGCGTACTCCTTCACTGTCTTCCGCAGCCTGATGAATGTAGAGAGTGGCTACCAGCATGGCAGACAAAAACACAAACCCCTCGGCCGAGGAGACAAATCCAAAGGGCTGATTCACCACGCCGCTGAGACGCGTCGGCAGGTGGGTCAGCGTCATCCAAACCAGGAAAAGTCCGCGCAAAGCGTCCAGCTCCGGACGGCGCTGTATCTTGCCCAGGTGGAGTACTCGTCTTGACGCTGACTTTACGTCCATCCACACGCACCCATACTGCTCAAATGGTTTGACTACTACTCTTAGAGACGCAATTTGGGGCCAGAGGTTGCGAAATGGCGAGGAAAGGATCGCAGCCGCCTACAATCCCCCAATCTAATTCTACCCAAGGGAGGACTGCTGTTGAAAACCCGGGGGATCCCGTCAGTGAACAGGTCAATAGGCGGGGATCCCGGTGACGCTTTGTCCGATGATCAGCGCGTGGATGTCGTGGGTGCCTTCATAGGTCTTCACGGATTCGAGATTCATCATGTGCCGCATGACCGGATAATCGTCCGTAATGCCGTTACCACCGAGGATGTCTCGTGCCATGCGTGCACACTCCAGGGCCATCCAGACGTTATTCCGCTTGGCCATGGAGATATGCTCGAAGCCCACCTTGCCGGCGTCTTTCAGCCGTCCGACCTGGAGTGCGAGCAGCTGTCCTTTGGTAATTTCGGAGATCATCCAGGTCAGCTTTTCCTGCACCAGTTGATGGCTGGCAATCGGTTCTTCGCGGAATTGCTTGCGCAACAGCGAATACTGGAGCGCGGTGTCATAACAGGACATGGCGGCGCCCAGGGCTCCCCAACTGATCCCGTAGCGCGCCTGGTTGAGGCACATGAGTGGTGACTTGAGTCCTCCCGAGCCGGGCAGCAGGTTGCATGCCGGGATGCGCACATCCTGGAGCGACAGGCCGGAGGTGACGGAGGCTCGGAGCGACCACTTGCCATGCACATCGTAGGCGGAGAATCCGGGCCGATTGGTTTCCACCAGAAAGCCGCGGACTTTACCGTCTTCGTCGTCCACCTTGGCCCAGATCACGGCCACGTCGGCGATGGAACCCGAGGTAATCCACATCTTCTCCCCGTTCAGAATGTATTCGTCGCCTTCTTTGCGGGCGCGGGTGCGCATACCGCCCGGATTCGACCCGAAATCGGGCTCGGTGAGCCCGAAGCAGCCCAGCTTTTCTCCTGTCGCCAACAGGGGGAGCCATGCGTCTTTCTGCGCGTCGCTGCCGAAGGTGTAGATGGGATACATGACCAGGGCAGACTGCACGCTGACGAAGCTGCGCAGGCCGGAGTCGCCTCGCTCCAGTTCCTGCATCACCAGGCCGTACTCCACGTTGGACATGCCGGCGCATCCGTAGCCCTCGAGGCTGGCGCCGAAGAAACCGAGCTGCCCCATGGGCTGGATCAGCTCGCGGGGAAAGCGGCCTGCGCGATTGCACTCCTCGATGATGGGGATCACATTATCTTCGACAAACTGCCGGGTGGTGTCGCGCGAGAGTAGTTCGTCGCCGGAGAGCAGCCCGTCAAACTGAATAAAGTCGACGCCTTTGAATTTGAACGCCATGCCGGTAGGCACCTCAGAAAGCTGGTAGCAAACCTCTTAGGGTAGCAGAGATCGGGCGGAAACCGTGACAGTTACTTACACCACCGGCCGTGCTCTATCCATCCACCTCCACCCATGCTCAGGTAAAGCGCCTCCCTAAACTTTGTCATCCCGACCGAAGCGAAGCGTAGCGGAGGGACCTGCTGTTCCCTCCACCAGCATCCGATGCAAAGGAAGGGAACAGCAGGTCCCTCCGCTACGCTTCGCTTCGGTCGGGATGACAAAGTTTAGGGAGGCGCTTTACCTGAGCATGGGTGGAGGTGGATGGATAGAGCCCTCGGAGCCCAGCTACCTAAGACAAATATTCCTTCAAAAACGGATCCTCACTATGCACCAGGTCATGCGTGGAGCCGTCGAAAACGATGTGACCGTCATGCAGCACGAGAAAGTTGGTCTTGGAGTCCAATCCGCCGTCGGGGATGGGAACCATATGGTTTTGCGCGCGGTCGAAGGTATGGGTGGCGAGGGTGAAGGCATCCTGCAGGCGATGCGTGACCAGCAAGGAGCTGGTGTGGTAAACATCGCGCTGCTTCATGACCAGCTCAATGATGGTGGTCGACGTGATCGGGTCCAGTCCTCCGGTAGGGGAGTCATAAAGAAGCAGATCGGGGCGGTTCACTACCGCCCGGGCAATGGCGACCCGGCGCCGCATGCCGCCTGAGAGTTCGGAAGGGTATTTGTCCAGCGTCTGCTCCAGTTCCACGAAGCGCAGCGCCTCGGTCACGCGCTGGGTCACTTCCGCCTCCGGGACCTTCTGCTCCATCAACCGGTAGGCCACGTTGTCGCGCACCGTGAGCGAATCGAAGAGGGCTCCCTCCTGAAAAACCATGCCGATGCGTCCCCGCAATTTGAACAGCTCCTCTTGCGGCATATCGTTGATCTTTTCGCCGAAAACGGTGATGGTCCCGGTGTCGGGCCGCATCAGTCCATTTGCCAGCTTGAGCAGCACGCTCTTGCCGCTGCCGGCAGGGCCCAGCAGGATACGAGTATCGCCCGGTGAAACGGTCAGCGAAATATCTTCGAGAACCTGCTTGCCTTCAAACCCGATCGATACGTGGTTGAAGACTACGACTGGCTGCGCTGGATCTTCCTGGGCTGCCGTGGGTGCCGGCCGGGTCGAGGTACTCATAGGCTCACCGGCCGAAGACGCCGATCATGAACCGGCTGATCACAAAGTCGACAAAGATGATGAGCACTGAGGAGACCACCACCGCCTGGGTGGTGGAGCGGCCAACACCCTGGGTTCCCCCGCGCGTGTTCATGCCATAGAAGCAGCCGATGCTGGCAATGATGAAGCCAAAAACAACCGGTTTCACCAGGCCCTGAAGAATATCGGGAAAGCGCAGCACCTGGTAAGCAGTATGGAAATACTGCGAACCATCCTGCCCGAGCATGAAGATCGAGACCGCGGCGCCCCCCACGGTGCCCACGGTGTCGGAGATGATGGTCAGAAAAAAAAGCATGATCACGGTGGCGTAAAGCCGCGGCGTCACTAGTTTCTTCAAAGGATCGGTGCCCAACGCGCGCATGGCATCGATCTGCTCGGTCACCATCATGGAGCCCAGCTCGCTGGCCATTCCCGACGCGTTACGCCCGGAGACCATGAGACTGGTGAGCACCGGGCCCAGTTCCTTGATCATGGAAAGGCTGACCAACTCCCCGGTGATGGCCGTGGCGCCGAACTGTGCCAGCGAAGACGCGGACTGCAAAGCGAGCACGCCGCCGGTGAAGAAGCCGGTGAGGATGACGATAGGCAATGAGCCGATGCCGATCGAATCCGCCTGCACGATGAGATCGGCGAAGTAGTGGGGCCGCTGGAACAGGTTCACGATTGCCCGGCCGGCGAGCAGCGCATAGTTCTGCACCGCCAAGACGCCCTTTTTTGCAATGCTCTCAATCGGGTCGATGGGCATAGTTTAAATCGTTGGGCCGCAAGCCGAGGGTACCACAAGGCGTGGATCTTCCTGTTCGCGGGCTTTTCCTCGCCTTAACAGCGAAGGCTGGGTGCCCCATTCAAGCCGCACTTTGGCTTGAGTGGGATAACCGGGACTCAACCCCTAGTCTTTCAGGCGTTTCTTGATCTCGATCGAAAGGCGCTTGATCTTCTGGTTGAGCGTGGAGAGCGGGATGCGGAATTGCTCCGCCGCGTCGGTCTGGTTCCACTTGCAGCGCTCCAGCTTGTCGATGATGATGCGCCGCTCGATATCCTCCAGAATGTCGAATAACGAGGCGTCGGGGTTGTGCTCAAGCAGGCTCGAGGAGTAGCTGCGGCCCGTGAGGTGGCCGGGAAGAAGGTCAAAACCAATGGTGGGGGTGGAGGAGAGAACCACTCCCCGCTCGATCACGTTTTCCAGTTCGCGCACGTTGCCTGGCCAGTCGTAATCCATGAGCACGCGCATGGCTTCCGGCGCCAGCGTGCGCGGAGCCAGGTCGTTTTCCTCCGCGTAGCGCTTGAGAAAACTAGCCGCCAACAGCGGAATATCTTCGCGGCGGGTGCGCAGCGGGGGCAGATCGATGGTGATGACGTTGAGCCGGTAGTAAAGATCTTCGCGAAACTTGCCTTCACGCACCGCCTGCCGAAGATCCACGTTCGTGGCCGCCAGGATGCGCACATCTACCTGGATCTCATGCACTCCGCCCAGGTGCATGAAGCGGCGGTCCTGCAGCACGCGCAGCACCTTGGCTTGCGTATCCATTCCCATGGTGCCGATCTCGTCCAGAAACAGGGTGCCGAAATTAGCCACCTCAAAGAGTCCCTTCTTGGCCGAGACGGCGGAGGTGAACGCCCCCTTGACGTGGCCGAAGAGCGTGGATTCGAGCAGATCGCTGGGCATGGCGCCCGTATTCACGGGCACAAAGGGTTTGTCGCGGCGGGGCGAGTTGGCGTGGATCGCCTTGGCGATCAGTTCCTTGCCGGTACCGCTTTCGCCCTGAATCAGGATGGTGGAGCGAGTGGGAGCCACCTGTGCCACCAGGTCGAAGATGCGCAACATCGGCTCGCTCTTGCCGACGATATTTTCGAAGTTGTAGCGCTGCTTCAGCGCCCGCTTGAGCTGGACATTCTCTTCTTCAGCGCGCTGCCGGGCGGTGGCGGCGCGGATATCGGCCAGAAGCTTCTCGTTGTCCCAGGGCTTCTGGACAAAATTCTGGGCCCCGCCATTCATGGCGTCGACCACATTGCCGACGGTTCCATAGGCGGTAATCATGATCACCGGCAAGTTGGGTTGACGCTCCCGAATGCGCGCCAGAATTTCCAGCCCGTTTTGTCCCGGCAGCGCCAGGTCCAGCAAAACCAGGTCGTAGCTTTGGCTATCGATGGATTTGAGCCCGGCCTGCCCCTCGGCGGCCAGGTCTACGAGATAGCCTTCGAGCAGCAGCAGCGTCTCGAGCGATTCCCGAATAGCCGCTTCGTCGTCGATGATCAGAATCCGGGGTGCCGGCTCGCTCGAAACGTTGGCTCTACTTTGTGGGGCGAGAATGCCGGCCTCAGACATGGGCGGGCTTCCTTGCCGTTGGAAATTCCAGATGAAACGTGGTTCCGCTGCCCAACCGGCTTTCTACCTGGATCTTGCCGGCGTGCTCCTGGATGATGCCGTAACTCACTGCCAATCCCAGTCCTGTGCCCCGCCGCTGGCCCTCGCTGACCGTTGACTTGGTGGTAAAGAATGGGTCGTAGATACGCTGCACGTGTTCGAGCGCGATGCCAGAGCCGGTGTCGGAGACATCGACCGCCACATGCCCGTTGGCCTGCGTGGCCACCCGCAGCGTCCCTCCCGCCGCCATAGCATCCTTGGCGTTCAAAAACAGATTGAGAAACACCTGTTGCAGTTTGCCTGAGTTACCCAGAATCGGCGGCAAGTCATCCTCGAGCGAAGTTTCCAATTGAACCTGGGATGCACGGAACTGGTGTTCCAGCAGCTTCAGCGTTTCCGTGATGATCTGGTTGAGATCGAGAGCCGTGAACTCGGCCGCGCCGGTACGCGAAAAGTTGAGCAGACCGTTGACAATTTCTGAAGCCCGGAACGTCTGCTGCGTGATCTTGTCCAATAGCGGAGCCACTCGTTGATCTCCCCGAACTTGTTTGGCCAGCATCTGGGTGTAGGAGGAGATCACCGCCAGCGGGGTGTTGACCTCATGGGCCACGCCCGCCGCCAGCAATCCGATGGAAGAAAGCTTATCGGCCTGCGCCAGCTGCGCTTCGAGCTCCATGCGCTCCGTAATGTCATCCACGATGATGATACGGCCGACCACTTCAAAGTTGCGCGAAACCAGGGGAGCGATGGCCACGTTGGCGCAGCGGTTCTCGCCGCTGCGGGCCTGCAGCCGGAAGCGGTAGAGATTGTGCACCCCGGGCTCATCTTTCAAGCGTAGGAATTCGCTCACAAACTCCGCCGGCAGAATGTCGCGCAAACATTGGCCCACCGCCTCCTGGCGCGACATGGCATACATCACTTCCATTTGCGCGTTCCAGCTTTCGATGCGCTCTTCGAGGTCGACAGCAAAGACTCCGACATTGATCGACTCGACGATGTTCTCGTTGAACTCCTTCAGCCGCTCGTACTCTGATATTTTCTGCTCCAGGCTGGCGTACAGCCGCGCATTCTGGATCGCGATACCGATGTAGCTGGCCATGGACTCGAGCAACTCGACATCCTCGCTGGAGAGAAAGTCTCCATGCGTAGTGCGTCCCAGCCCGATGATGGCAATGGTCTTCTGCTGCAGGCGGCAGGGCAGGTAGTAGTTCAGATCGAGCAGGGCAGCCGCCTGGCGCTCATCGGCCGGGAAGTGGAGCACCTGTTGCGGGTTCTCGAGGAATAGGTGAGTGCCGGCGTCGGGCTGATCGAAATCAAGAAAACCGAGTTCAGGGCGGCTCTCCAGGTTGAGCAGTTGCGCCGGCAGCCCGTGGCCGGCTTTCAAGGTATAGCTTCCGTCGCCGTTGGGAAAGAGGATGGCTACGCGCGCCACCAGCAGCGTTTCTGACAGCCGGTCAACGATCGAATGCAGCAGCCGGTCCAGATCGGTCTGCGAGCTCAAGCCGCGGCCGAAAGTGATCAGGGTCTGGCGATAGTCGTAGCGCTTGCGGTCGAAGACCCGGTCGACCCGGTCTTGAATGGCGCGTTTGAGCGGTTCGAAAAGCTGCGCCGTGATAATAATCGCGGCCAGCAAGCCCCACACCCCCGCGCTGGGCAGGCGGGTGTGCACCACCTCCGCTGAGAAGGCCACCGCGCCAAAATAAAGCCCGACCAGCGAAGCCGTCGCCAGTGTGTAAGTGACGCCGCGCTTGAAAATCAAGTCGACGTCCATCAGGCGATAGCGCACAATGGCCCAGCTAAAGGTCAAGGGCAAAAAGATCAGGCAAATGCCCCCCAGCCTCACCCAAACGCCGGGCATCGGAATGCCGGTGAGAATAGGAACGACGTCCAGCAACGTGAAGGGAATGACGGTGAGCAAAGTTCCCCGATACAGCCACTTCAACTGCTGCCGGCGAAGCGGGTTCTTCTGCCGCAGATAGTTGCGGTAGAAGACCACGGCAGCCAGCACGAAGTAGACTGCCAGGTAGCCCATGGCGATTTGGTCGAGACGAGTTGCCAGCAGCGCCGTGGCCTGCCACTGCCGCAAGGCGACCACCTGCAGCATGATCACGGCCAGGCCGGGAAGGTATATCAGGGAGTAGATCCAATGGCGGCGGGAAGTTGGTTTCTCCTCCGGAAACGCTAAGGCGAAATGCAAAAAGAGCGCCGGTTGCAGCGCCTCGGCCAGGATCCTGCCCCAGTAAATGGTCCAGTCAAAGGTATTGAATCTGCCGGTGTAATTGAACGAATACAGGACAAACGAGGCCAGGCAAAACACGTAAAAGTGGGTCGCCCGCGGAGCCGTCCACCGCCGGAAGAGGACGTAGAGCCCAATCGAAAGGTAAACCAGCGCAATCAGCCGCAGACCCTGGTTCTGGCTGCGATCGGTGGGCTCAAGCAAAACCGATGCGCGGATGGGAACGCCCGAACGGACCAGCAGGTAGTCAATATTCCGCCAGGTGCCCACGGCAAACCACTGATGGGTCAGGAACGATACTCGAGGCGTGGCTACATAATTGGCCGAAACCAGCAGATCTCCGGCCTTGATCCCGGCTCGCTCACCGGGCCCATCTTTGAGCACCGCTTTGGCCTTGAGACCGCCGGGCGCCTCTAACCAGGAAACCTGGTCCGTGGGCAGGGAGAAGGAGCTTTCCTTGGCAAAATTCAGCGAGGCAAGAATCGCAGCCGCCAGAGTAAACCCAGCGAGAAGAACCACAGCCACCCGAATTTGAAACGGCTTAAGCATCGCGTCAGTGCGAAAAAAAAGAAGGGTCCCTGAAGCTACAGAGCACGCCGCGGACCAACAGGAAAGCTCCCTGTCCCGCCACCCGCACAGGCATTGTCTATTTGCAGCCACAGTATACTCTTGATTCAAGAAGAGATATACGCCGTCCGGCGGGGCCGCTATCCGCTTAGTCACTCCCCTCGATGCGCAGGTTGCTGTTTTCCACCATCGAGATATGAAGGGACATATCGGTGATCCTGTTTTCGGGAACTCATGGATCGGGCCCGTCAAAGAGATGAGGCAGAAAAATGGCAGTGAAACAGTCCCGTGAAAGCATCGTAATGGGGGCACCTTTTGCTGCCCCCATTTGTGTTCCTGCGTAATTTGAATAGAATGTGAATTCCGTCCGTAATAAGAGGTCACTATGGCGTTGGCGCGCTGGATGTTGGACGGCTTCGAGCGCGTCCAGATACAAAGGCACTCGGTGCAGGTGGAAGGGCACCGGATGCACTACCTGAAAGCAGGAACCGGGCCCGATCTTATTCTGCTCCACGGCCTTTTGGGTACTGCTTCTACCTGGGAGCCCACCCTCCCCGGTCTTGCCGAGGAATCCACGATCTTCGCCGTGGATGCACTGGGGATCGGCGAGTCGGAACGCGTGCTCGGCATTGATGCGACGCTCGAGGCCCAGGCTTCCCGCATCGTTGAATTCATGGATGCGGCCGGAATCCGCTGCGCCGACTTTTTGGCCACTTCTCATGGAGGAGCCGTGGCCCTGATGCTGGCCGCCAGATATCCCGCCCGGGTAAGAAACCTGTTGCTGCACGCGCCGGCGAATCCCTTCTCCCGCCTCGCTGACCCCCTGGTCCGCTTTTACCTCTCGGGGTTGGGGATCTGGTTCGCGCACCGCGTTACCAGTCTGCCGCAACCGATGCAGGCGCTCGCCTTGGGCCGTATGTACGGCGACCCGAAGGAGTTACGGGACGGCTCCCTGGGAAAGTACATCAACTCGCTGCGCGTTCCCGGGACCGTCGCCTATGTGCTGAGTATCCTGAGAACATGGTTCGACGACATGGGCAAGCTGGAGTTGGCGCTGCAGCACGTCCGCCAATTCCCAACCCTGCTGCTCTGGGGAGACCGGGATCGGGCCGTGTCTCTGGAGTCGGCCCAGCAGTTGCGGCGCTGCTTTGACCGGGTGGAGTTCGCGGAGCTGCCAGGGACCGGGCACTTGCCTTACGAAGAATGCCCGGAGACTCTTGCCCGGCTGGTGAACTCCTTTTTGGTGCGGATGCGCGGAGACAGCGAGGCCCGTCCCCAGCTGGTGCAAAGCAGAGCGCGTTTGGGCTAGTGAAACACTTTTGATCTTTTGTCGAAATCTCAGGTTCCGGGCGAGCAAAAACGCGCATACTGGGTCTAATAGCTGTGGCGTGATCCGGATTTTCCGGCTTTCCTAACTGAAAGCCGCACACGCGAACCATAGTGGGTGCCGCGTATGGGAAATCCGGGGGGTGCGCCTACGGTTACGAAACAGAGGTTGCGATGAGCAAAATGCTGCGCACGAAGCTGATATCGGCGGAATTCCTGGTCGCTAGTGGCTTGCTGCTAGCGCCCGTTTTGGCGCTCACCGGGTATGGACAGACCAGCCCCCAGAACAGCCCACCGAGCACCCCGCAAAGCACCCCACCAGCTGCCGCTCCCTCGGATACTCCTCCCGCGGCATCGACTCCGCCAGGCCCAACGTCTGACCCCACCATGCCAGGAGTGAAACCAGGCAGTATTGACGACGTGAATGCCGTGGGCACGCGTGATATTGGTGGCCGTGGCATGGGCAACTGGTACTCCACCGAAACCGAGATTCGCATGGGCAAGTCCTATGCCATGCAGCTGGAGAAGAGCGTCAAATTCATCAACGACCCGGTCGTGACCGAGTACGTGAACCGGATCGCTCAAAACCTGGTCAAGAATTCCGACGCCAAGGTTCCTTTTACCATCAAGGTCATCGATTCCGATGAAGTGAACGCCATGGCGTTGCCAGGCGGCTTCATGTATGTGAACAGCGGCCTGATTCTGACTGCCGACGATGAAGCAGAAATGGCGGGTGTGATCGCGCATGAGATATCGCACGTGGCCGCCCACCACGCGGTGCGTGAGCAGACGCGTATGAACTACGCCCAGCTGGGCACGATTCCGCTGATCTTCATTGGCGGCTGGACCGGGTACGGCATTTATGAAGCGGCGCAGATCGGTATTCCGCTCACCTTCCTGCAGTTCTCAAGAGGCTTCGAGGCCCAGGCAGACTTTCTGGGCGTGCAGTATATGTATCGTGCAGGCTATGATCCCCAGGCTTTCGTAACCATCTTTGAAAAGCTTGAGAACCTGGAGAAAACCAAGCCGCACCTGATTTCCAAAGCCTTTTCCTCCCACCCGCAGACTCCGGACCGCATTGAGGCCACCCAAAAAGAGATAGCCACTCTGCTGCCGCCACGGGCGGAGTACGTAGTCACGACCTCGGAGTTTGACGACGTCAAGGCCCGTTTGGCGCGCATCGAGAACAAGCGCAAGCTGAACGATAACGGCAAGGGCAACCAACCTACTTTGCGCCGTGCCAGCTCCTCGCCCAGCGATCCCAATGCACCAGATTCTTCGCAGCCCGGCAACGACCGGCCCACACTGCAACGCCGCGACGACAACTAACTACTTCTTCAAACCACAAAAAAGGCCACCCAATGGGTGGCCCTTTTTCTTTAAGCTGCAACGACCGCTCAGCAGCCCTTCTTGCACTTCGCCAGGATTGCAGCCTGCAATCGCTCCCGCAACCCGGCGGGCAAGTCATAAATCTCATGGTTGCGATAAATCTCAATGGTTTTCTGTGTCGTCTGCATGGTGATCACGCAGTGCTCGCATCCCTCGAGGTGGACCTTCAGATCGGCGACCAACCCTGTAGGAACCTGGTTATCGAGAAAGTCACCGAGTTGCGCCAGAAACTCTGAGCAGTTCATTTGGTCCCATCCTCATTCTTGCGGAAGTAGCGGCTCAACCGCTCCCGCAATTGCAGCCGCGCCCGCAGTAGCCGCGACTTGACGGCGGGCACGCTCAGCCCCAGTGTTTCCGCCGTTTCTTCCGTAGAAAGTCCTTCTACATCGCGCAACACGAAAACTACCCTGAAGCCAGGCGGCAAGCCTTGAATCGTCTTACGCAGTATCTCTGCCAACTCCGATTGCCCGTACATCATTTCCGGGTCGGGCCGCCATTCGGCCAGATCCCGCGGCATCGAGCCCTCTTCGGTCTCCACGTCCTCGTCGATCGATACCATGCGTCCGGTGCGGCGCTTGCGCAGCCGCATCAAAGACTCATTTACTGCGATGCGGACCAGCCAGGTATAGAACTTAGAATTCCCCTGAAACTGCTCCAGTTTCTCGTAGGCCTTCAGAAATGCATCCTGAACCACATCCTCCGCATCCTCCCGGTTCTGGGTGATGTGCTGAGCAATGCGGAAAACCTGGCGATCGTACTGCTTTACCAGTTGTTCGAAGGCCTGTACATCACCTTCGCGCGCCCGGTTGACCAGTAAGATGTCCGGATGAACTTCTTCGGTCCCTTGTGCTTGGATGATAGGCATGTCAGTCGGGTTCAGAAATTCGACCTTTCCAGACCTTTCTCCGCTTGTTGCACCTTGCGCATGCGGGAGAAGGGTATCGATGCGAGAGCGCATTGGGTGGGCCGCCCGGAGGCGCTGCGCGTCTACCTCATACTAAATGGGCATGGCGGCCCACGGCAAAATGGGTAATCTGCGAAGTAGGCTTATGTGTCAATGGGGAACGCAGGCCCGGGAGTGGTCGGATTGACCTGATTTACGCCGCGCGCATAACCTCTCCCAATGTGGGCTGGTGGCGGTGTTGGATTGGGTTCCTGTCGCGATTGGGGTGGGAGGAAAGCCTGACTGCAACCAATGTTTCCGCTTAGAGTCTTTATAAAGGAACAGATTGCCTGTGGCCCACTGGGCGGGACATCAAACCGCACCATTGGCCGGTGATTTTTTGCATCCGTTGATCGCAAATCCGCTGCGGGCAGGGAAGTGAACGAGTTGGCGGAAATCATGCATCGAATCGCGTCGCTACGCATCCTTCTGCCCTTGGTGTTGCTGCTCGCCGTGCACGGAACGGTAGCCCAGACCGCGCCCGAGCCGCACAAGCCCGCGACCAAGCCTCATCATCACGCCGGTTCCACCCATACCAAGACCGCGAAGCCGCGGGCCAAGACCCACGTTCGCCACGTTAAGACCCGTCGCAAGCCGCGTTCCGCCAGGAGTATTGCCCGCAGCCGCAAGCTTCAAAGGGCCTTTGTCGCCTCGTCGCAACTGCGGCCCATGGCCCAGGAACTGACCACGATGCGGTCACCGGCCGCCTACGCCGGAGTCACCGCCTATGCGCATGCCCACACCGGGGAGGCGGCCTCCGCGGCCTATCTCGCATTGGGCCATGCCTACCTGTTGGACCATCGCTACCCCGACGCAGCCACCAGTTTTCAAAAAGCCAACGCCGCGGGTAAGACGCTGGACGATTACGCTGATTTCCTGGCTGCCCAGGCGGATATGCAAGCCGGCAAGCTCTCCAATGCCGAGACCTTGCTGACCGGGTTTGCCGCCAAATATCCGGAAAGCATTTTTGTCAGCCGTTTGCCGGTAATGATTGCCAATCTCTCGCTCGACCAAAACGATCCGCAAACCGCTCTGCGGATTCTTCACCAACATGCCGGGGAAGCAATCTCGGCCCACGCGGACTTCCAGTTGGCGCTGGCGCGGGCCAACCAGATGACGGGGAACGTGGACGAGGCGGCCCGGCTCTATCGTCACATCTTCCTTGGCTTTCCTCTCAGCAATGAAGGTACGCAGGCCAAGGCACAACTGGCTGTAGTGGGCGCCGCTGCGCCGCTGACCATGGGCGAGCGCAGGGCGCATGCGGACGCGCTCTACGCCGGCGGTCGCTACGCGGAAGCCGGTGACGAGTATCGCGCACTCGCCAACGACTCCGCGCAAGCAGATCCTCAGGCCAGGAACGCGCTGCTGGTGGCCGCCGCAGAGTGCGACCTGAAAACCAAGCGCCTGACCAAGCAGGAAGTGGATGCTCTGCCCGATACCCAGGATGAGAGCGGCGCTCGCCGCCTGTATCTGGCCGTGGAGCTGGCGCGCAGCAAGGATGATGGCGACGCGCAGCAGACTTTGGTGAGTCAAATGGAACAGCGTTTCCCCGACAGCCCGTGGTTGGCGGAAGCGCTCTACACTTCGGCAAACATGTATCTGCTGCGCAAAGATTATCCCCAGGCGATTGTCTACTACAGCGACCTGGCCACACGCTTCCCCAGCCATCGCTATGCGCCCAGCAGCCACTGGAAGGCCGCGTGGCTGAATTATCGTCTGGGAAACTACTCCCAAGCAGCGGTGCTCATCGACCAGCAGATCGCGCTTTATCAGGGGGGTAAGGAGATACCTGCGGCGCTCTATTGGCGCGGGCGCCTGTACGCGGACCAGGAGCACCAGCCGGCCATGGCCGCCGCTTATTACCAGACCGTCTCCAAGGCCTACGAGCATTATTACTACGCCCAGTTGGCCCGCGAGCGGTTGGCGGAGATTGGTTCGGTGACTCCAGCCGATGTGGACATGCTGACCAACATTCATCGCGAGGAGATACCGGCGCTTACCGACGATGTTCCGGAAGATGACGAGCACGTAATCAAGGCGCGCCTGCTGGCCAACGCGGGGCTGAACGAGTACATTCCCGCGGAGATTCAGGCGGCCGACGGCAGTGACCAGTGGGGAGCCTTTGCGGAGGCGGAGATTTATGCCTCCGACGGCGAAACCTTCCGTGCCATGCGCGTGTTGAAGCACGCTCTCCCCTTCTACACCTCGGCGCCCATCGACACCATTCCCATGGGTTACTGGAAGATTCTTTTTCCCCAACAGTACTGGAGTTCGATTGAGCAGGAGGCGGGCAAAAACGGTTTGGATCCGTACATGGTGGCCTCGCTCATCCGCCAGGAATCGGAGTTCAATCCCGGGGCCATTAGTGGCGCCAATGCCTGGGGGTTGATGCAGTTGCTGCCTTCGGTGGGTCGTTCGATGGCGAAGGAAGAGGGTATCCGTCATTTCAATGAGGTCGAGCTGCTCAATCCGGAGACCAATATCCGGCTTGGCTCGCGCTATCTGAAGCAGACCTTGGACAAGTTTGACGGCCAGCCTCAGTACGCCTTTGCCGCCTACAACGCCGGTGATAGCCGGGTAACGGATTGGCAATCGATCGGCAAGTATCACGGCATGGATGAGTTTGTGGAATCGATTCCGTTTACTGAGACCCGCGATTATGTGCAGGCGATCATACGCAATGAGTCCATCTATCGTGCGTTGAATGCGGACCATGAGGTAAGCGGAACAACGCTGCCCCAGCAGGCCAGCACAGTTGCTCCGCAGAAGACGACGGCCACGCAGCCGTAGCGCTATGTGCATCTTTGGTGCATGCGCCGGGAGAATTGATCTGGCGAACGAATCGTGGATTGACGAAAACAAGACTCGCGGAAAGAATGAGTTCAATGTTCCGCTGGTGGAATCCGAAATTATTAGAAACAAACTTCACCTCGGTAGGTGACTCGGCCAATGAGTAAGCATCAGCAGAATAGATTCCCCCGGCTTGCGATTGTGGGCCCGACTGAAAAATCGGCAACCCGGCAGCCTCCCGCGCCGCGCTGCTGGGGCCCGCAACGCTCGCGTACCTTTAGCTTGAAGCAGGCAACCGAAACTACCTACATGCCATCTCAAGCGATCCGTATGGCCGTCATGCCCACGCTGTCGCGTAACTTATGCTTTGTGGCCATGGCCCGCGCGTGGAATTTGCTGCGCAGCTATTTTTCCACCGAGCGCCGGCGTGGTGCGGCTGTTCTGTCGTTCCGCCGTCATGCTGGGGCGGCGCCGGGCTTCCGTCGCGTGAGGGCGCCGGAGACTTTCGCGAGCAAGAAACCCAACGGCAGCATCGGTTGGAATAACGATTGTGAAGTAGCACCCCAGGAGGGAGGCAGAGGATAGCGGAAGCGGCCTTACAGGAAAAGAGCAAGGAGAGCAGGACCAACCCTGCACCCTACATAAGTGTGGTGGAGCACAGGTAACAGGATCGCACAGGAGGAATGGCATGTTGACAGAGCTTGAATTGCTTGGAGAGTGGATTCCGGAGCAGATGGAACCTGGAACCCTATTTGTGCTGGAAAACACGGGAACGATGGGTGAGGCGAACAACCCGTACGTAGCCGTGCTGGCTTGTCCTCATTGCGGCGCGTTGGGTCTGATCACGAAAACGCAATATGTTGGCATGGAATCGATGATATGCGGCTCGGACTACTGCTCCTCGGAGTACTACCTGAACGATGAAGGAATCGAATACCGAAAACCGCACTAAAGATTAGAAAAACCGAACGGCAAAGGGGGGCGCGCTCGTAATCGGGCGTGCCCCTTCTGTCGTTTTCGAGTCACACATCTCGTCTCGGGGGTACAATTGCCCACCCTGCGAACGGCAATGAAAAGCAGGGTGAAAGAGGAAGTGAATACATGCTAGGAGCACAGATCGGCGAAACCAAAGGCAAGAGAATCGTAAGACGGGTCATCTCCATTGACCCCCCAACCGTAGAAGTCTCGTTTGAAGACAGCGGCCAACTGTTCGGTGTTCCCACCACCGGCATTGGGACGTATACCTCAATCGTCCGTCCGGACGGTTCCATTTTTGGGGAAGGCGCAGGAATCAACCTGACGCAGGACGGCGAAGGCATTAGTTGGAAGGGAATGGGCATGGGCAAGTTCGGCCCCAACGGCGCCATCAGCTATCGCGGCATGCTGTTTTTCCAAACCAATTCCCAGAAGATTTCGCTCGGCTCCGCTTGCGGGGCCTTCGAATACGAAGTAGATGCCGCCGGTGCCACAACTTCGAAAGTCTGGGAGTGGCTGTAGGAATGAACTGGGATCCGGGCCGGTAGAGCCGGGGGATTTTACCCCGTGCCGTCTGCCGGCCGGCGACCAGCGGATGAGGCCGATGTAGCGGATGTAACATGGTGCTTTGATCGAGGTTCACTTTTATGGATGATCTCGTCAAGAGGGCTCGCTCAGCCCTCACCCGCGCTGAACTTCCCGGCATGAGCCTCATAGAACACCTGGAAGAGCTCCGCAAACGCGTCATCCACTCGGCTGTTTATCTGGCGATCGGATTCGCTGTCGCCTATGCTTTCCACGAGCGCCTATATGGATTCATCCAGGCGCCCCTCGACCAACTTCATATACCCCTGAATTTCACCCATCCCACAGACGGCCTGACTCTGTACCTGAAGACCTCATTCGTCGGTGGCGCGATCCTGGCCAGTCCTTTCGTGCTGTTTCAGCTTTGGCTCTTCATCTCGCCCGGCATGTATGCCCATGAGAAGCGCTACGTTTGGCCCTTTATGTCCGCTACCATCGGACTCTTCCTTGCCGGCGCCTATTTCGGGTACCGCTGGGTTCTTCCGGGTGCGATCAGAGTATTGGTGCTCGAGTACGGCCATCGCTTTCATCCGATTCTTACCATTGAAGACTACACCGGCTTCTTCCTGGCAATCATCCTTGGTCTTGGCATCGCTTTTGAGCTCCCGATCCTCATGTTCTTTCTGGCGCTTTTCGGTATCGTGGATGCCAGGTTTCTCCTCCGCAACTTCAATTACGGCATCATCCTTATCTTCCTAATTGCGGGCGCGGTTTGCCCTCTTCCCGACCCGTGGAGCATGTGCCTCTTCGCTTGTCCCCTGCTGGTTCTTTACTTGCTCGGAGTAGGAGTGGCCTTCCTCGCCCACCCATCGCGCAGGAAATCGAAGCTTAAGTCACGCGACCCGGGACTCGGCATCCTTCTCCTTGCAATTGTCCGGCTATCTGCGCTGCTGAACGGCCAACGTCAGGCCAGTCGCCCTTTACGAACATCATCATGACCAGCGAAGGTCGGGTGTCCCATTCGACGCGCCCTTTTGTCTCCCCATCTACGATAAAACTCGTTGACATACGATAACGATCGTACTATCGTCGTGACCATGAACTTGCGACGTCAAACGAAACCCCCTGCACCCCTTCCCACGGAAGCAGAGTTGGAGATTCTCAATACCCTCTGGGATATTGGGCCAAGCACCGTTCGCGAGGTCCACGACGCATTGAGTAGCAAACGGACCGGCTACACCACGGTCTTGAAGCAGATGCAGGTGATGGCAGAAAAAGGTCTGCTGGTGCGCAACGAGCGCTATCGCTCGCACGTATATGAAGCCCGGTTCCCGAAAGAGCAGACGCAGCAGCAGTTGGCCGGTAATCTTCTGCGCCGCGCATTCAACGGTTCAGCGAAGAACCTCGTCCTGGGCGCGCTCTCATCGCAGCGAGTGTCCTCTTCTGAGTTAGCGGAGATACGGCGCATGCTGGACGAGTTCGAGAAAGGATCGAAATGACATCCTTAATCCTCTCCTACGAACAGCCACTGATACATGCTGTGGGCTGGAGCTTACTACACTTCCTCTGGGAAGGAGCGATCGTCGCGCTTCTGCTAACGTCTGCTCTGAGACTGCTTAGGAGTCGCTCATCCCAACTGCGCTACGTGGCGGCCTGCTGCGCCCTGGTGCTGATGGCAGCTTCTCCTCTGGTCACCTTCGGGCTGCTCATTGTCAATTCCAGCGCAGCGGACCACGCGTTCGCGCATACGATCGTTGAAAAAAATCAGATGTTGATTGCCCGCGGCGACTTGAGTAGGCCGGCGATGCCATGGGTAAACCGGTTGGCAGAATCATTCGATCGTTCGCTGCCCTGGGTGCTGGCTATCTGGTTCACGGGCACGACTCTCCTCCTGTGTCGTTTGAATATAGGACTGATCGTCGCCCGGAGGATGAAATCGATTGCAACCCAGCCGGTAGCCATCGAGCTGCAGAGCGCATTTCTCGATCTGAGCCGGCGGCTTGGAGTGATTCGCCCGGTGAGCCTGATGAACTCGGCGCTTGTTCAGGTGCCTACTGTCATTGGGTGGCTGCGTCCGGCTGTTTTGCTTCCTCTGGGGTGCCTTACGGGACTATCGGCGATCCAGATAGAAGCCATATTCGCCCACGAACTGGCGCATATACGCCGGCACGATTATCTGGTCTCTGTTTTCCAGGCCATCGTGGAGGCCGTGCTTTTCTATCATCCTGCGGTTTGGTGGGTTTCCAGACAAGTCCGTAGAGAGCGCGAAGACAGCTGCGATGACCTGGCAGTAAAGGTAAGCGGGGATCCCCTGGCCTATGCGAAAGCATTGTCGTTCCTGGAAGAGCGGCGCGGATCCTTACCGGCGGTAGCTTTGGGTGCAAATGGAGGCGTGCTGGCGGCGCGAATCAAGCGGCTGCTCGGATGCAAGCAACCGCCCGCTTACTCCTGGTGGACGACCACGACACTATTCGTGGTAGTGTTTGCCGCGGTTGCATTATGCATAGGCACGTTCGCCGGTGCTCAAACCAACCCAGACAACCAGTCATCCATGAAAAGCAGTGGAGCGTCGCAATCCAGAGCAGCGCAGTACCTGGCCTGGGTGGACGAAGACGTTCTTTGGATCATTGGCCCAGAGGAGCGCGCAGCGTATCTGAAGCTATCAACCGACGAGGAGCGTGATGAGTTTATCCGGCAATTCTGGCAACGCCGGGATGCGGGAGCACCTGGCGGAATAAACGTTAGGGCGGAGCATTATCGACGCATGGCCTATGCAAACCAGCACTTTGCGGCCGGCACTCCGGGTTGGAAGACAGATCGGGGCAGAATATACATCATGTATGGGCCGCCAAACTCGATCGAAGCGCACGCTGCTGGCGTAGCGCAGCCATACGAGGTCTGGCACTATCGTGAGATCAAGGAATTCGGACGGGCCGAGCAAGAGCAGGGTACTCCGGGTTACAAAACAACGATCGTGACCAGGAAAGATGTCGATATGAAATTTGTCGACGCCTGTCACTGCGGTGAGTTCCAGTTGCAACCGTTCCAAAATAAATGACCTACCAGCACACGGGTTCAGCCCAAAAACGCTTCGGGCCGCGCACTGTAAGTCTTGCACCGGAGTTGCCGACCCGCAGGGGATGAAACGGCGAGTCCTGGATTTCTGGCGAGCGTAGATCCATGGAAATCTACTGAATGTACAACGTTTGCAACAATCACAACGTTTGGCTCTGTATCAGGGCAAGACTTTAATCGTGCGGTAGAGGCCTAAACTAGGTCGGGCTACCTCGCCGCAGCGAGCATTAGCCCCTGAGGGTCTCGTTTCCTGTTAGATGAGCAGTAGTTGGAGGCAATCCTGCGCGTGTGAAATACTGACTCAGCGCGGCGCAGGGCAGGACCTCTGCACCAGCTCCTAACGGACAAAGCCCGGATGGCGAAATCGGCAGACGCAGCGGACTTAAAATCCGCAGGCCGCAAGGCCGTGGGGGTTCAAGTCCCCCTCTGGGCACCATCTAAACGACTTTCACCGGACAAGCAGCTAAATTAATTGTTTTGTTGCGCCGAGTGGATATGCAATCTCGGCGCCCTCTAGCTTCTCGGCTTCATCAGATCGGTCAGACCCACCGATGTCTGCTAACAATGACAAACAATGACAAAGTGCTGACAAGAGTTTGGCGCACAGCCTGACATACTGTGGGAGGAGCCGATATGCAAAGACTAGGAGGAGTATCCATACCCGTCTGGAGTAGCGACGAGTTCGACTCTCCCGTGTCTCCGCACATCGAGCCTGCTTATTTCGATAAGGATCTCGAAGCCTGGGTTCTGAGCCGTTACGAAGACGTACTCACAGCGTTCCGTTCTTCGGCTCTCACCGTCGACAGCAAGCGGCCCAGGACAAGTGCAGACGACGAGGCGATGGATAGAGTGCGCGCAGAGACAAGGGAAGCGCTTTCTCCCGCCCAACTTCGTGCATGGTCGGAGGTTATAACCCCTCTTATTCAGGCACGGGCTCAGGGGCTTCCGGAAGGGCGCCCCGTAGACCTGCTCGATTCCTACCTTAGACCGAACTGCCTTGACCTTGCGGCCATTGTGACGGGGATCGACCCACAGGACGCTGCGAGACTGCAAACACTTGCTCAGCCTGTCTCGGCGGCAGCCGCAGAACCATATGATCCAGTGCTCCGTGCGCAGGCAAAGTCTGTTGTCCCACGGCTTGAGGTTTGCTTCCACTCGAAGACCGAGAGCCTACGCGAGTCCGGATTCGTCGCACTCTCGCATACGCTACCTTGTATGCTGGCGAACACGTGCTATGCCCTGTTGCAGAGTCCGCAGCAGTGGACACTGCTTCACCTGGAGCCTGGCCTGGTTGAGCAGGCGATCGAAGAGTTGATGAGGCACGCCGGCTTAAGTCGCTTCCTAAGCCGCCAGGCAACGGATGATTTGATCATAGGGGGTGCTTCCATTCGCCAGGGCGATCGATTAATTTTGCGCATCGTCGCGGCAAATCACGATCCTGCCCGCTTCACTCATCCCAATGAGCTGGATGTATGTCGCCGTGAAGCGGGTCACTTTACCTTTGGAGCCGGGCTTCATGCGTGTGTAGGAGCAAATCTCTTGCGAATGGCTTCGGTTGCCATGATTCGTCCACTTGTCGCGTCATTTTCTTCTTCGGTCTTGACCGGGCCTATCACCTGGCACGGGGGCTCACGTTTTCGATCTCCAAAACACCTGCCGGTTCTTCTTCGCAAGAATGTCGTTTCCGCTACGTGACGCAGAGCACCCTGCGCAAACTTCAAGCGACAGGGCCGGACAGTGCCAGAGTGTCGAGCGCCGCCCTCTTTGTGTCGAACTGCTGAATACTGAACCGCTTCTGGATCGCTTGGGCAATTGCAAGGTTGAAGCCATTGGCGGAACTCTTCAGGTTGTACCCTTTGTGGCAGCCTTGAATAGTGGACTACATTATTAAATTAAAGCGAGCTATGTTTTAATAGTGGGCGAACTAATGAAAGCATGCCTAGACACCCCAATACCGCCCCCCGAAGCCGTTATGTGACTTCAACTCTCTCCGGTGAGAAAGTCCGGGCCTTCGTTCCACCGCCCCTGCCCCCCAATCCGCGGGCACTCGATCTGGCATCGCTTCAAGCCATCCTTGCCGAAGCGAACCAGGCCATCGGCCGGCTGGATGGTACGACCTCCTCTCTCCCTGACCTCAAGCTCTTCCTCTACTCCTACGTTCGCAAGGAGGCCGTACTCTCGTCTCAGATCGAGGGAACGCAATCTTCGCTCTCCGACCTGTTGCTTTATGAGAACGCAGAGACGCCAGGTGTTCCGCTGGACGACGTGCAAGAGGTCTCCAATTACGTGGCAGCTCTCAATCACGGGCTGAAGCGCATGCGGGGTGGCTTTCCTCTCTCCCTTCGTCTCATTCGGGAAATCCACGAGGTTCTTCTGGCGAAGGGGCGCGGCAGCCATGCACGGCCGGGGCAGTTCAGAAAAAGCCAGAACTGGATCGGCGGCAGCCGGCCCGGTAACGCGGCCTATGTTCCGCCTCCCCCCGAATATGTGGCCGACTGCATGGGCCAACTGGAAACTTTCATCCATCAAGAGGGCACAGCATTACCTCTGCTAATAAAGGCCGGCCTTGTACATGCACAGTTCGAATCGATCCATCCTTTCCTCGACGGCAATGGCAGGGTCGGAAGGCTACTCATTACCTTCATGCTCTGTGCCGAGGAGGTACTGCGCGAACCGGTTCTTTACCTCAGCCTTTTCTTCAAGAAGCATCGGCATCTTTACTATGACCGGCTCAATGAAACCCGAGAAAGCGAAGGTTGGACAGGCGTGGCTGGACTTCTTCTTGCAAGGTGTGCGGGACACCTCAAATCAGGCGGCCCGGACTGCCGGCAACATCGACAGACTCTTCAACGCAGACAAGGAAAAGATTGAGCGCTTCGGCCGCGGTGCGGCTTCCGCGCTCCTGGTCTACAGGTACGCTCAGGCCAATCCACTCTTCTCGATCAGGAACGCAGCACGCGAGATGAAGCTGAGCTTTCCCACCGCGTCCGCCGCGGTGGAGCGCATGATCGAAGTCGGCATCCTGCGAGAGTCCAGTGGAAAACGAAGAGGCCGTCTGTTTCTCTACGAAAGCTATCTCGAAATACTGAATAAGGAATCCTGATTTGTTTGTGAGACAAGCTTCGGCCGCGAGCCCGTCTCCGCCATCACCATCGCCGAAATGGTCTACCTTACCGAGAAGGGACGGATTCCGGCCACAGCACTGAACGAACTCCACACAGCGACTGCCGATCGCATAGGTCTATTTGCCGGCGTGGTTGCCGTCCATAACGCTCTGGATCAGGTCCCCGAGCTGTTCGGCGGTGAACTCGTTGCCTTCCAGATTCGCCACCAGCTTCCCGTCCCGCCCTATCACGGCGGTGTGCATGGAGTGCGCCAGCATCGCCTCGTCGCTCCAAACGCTCATGCCAAACATGTGGCAAACGCGCCGGATCTCGGGAACAGGGCCGGTCAGAAAATACCATCCCGTGGTGTTCTCTTTCCAGGTAGACGCGTACTTTTCGAGCACCGCCGGCGAGTCGGTTTGCGGATCGAAGGTTACGCTGAGCAGCACCAGATCCTTATCCATACGACCGGCGAAGCGCCGCCCCACTCGCCCGAAGTTGTTGGCCAGGCGGAAACAGTAGTTGGCGAAAGGACAGCGTGTGTAGAGAAAGCTAATCGCAACCGTCTTGCCGGAAAATTCCGATAACCTGACCGGCTGTCCGTGTTGATCAGTGAGTGCAAAGTCAGGAACGGGCTGCCCAACGGCGAGCAATTCTTTGCCGCTGTCCGGCGCCAGCATCTTGCCCAGTAGTTCCATACGCTTGACGGCGAGCGGTTCCGCGTCAGCATTCTGGTAGTGGTGAATACGAACGTGTTCCGCAGACGGTGCATCGGGGTTCGCCACCAGCGTGAAATCGATCATCATTCCCTGGCGTAGCGCTGCCAGATCGCCGGCATCGGCAACTGCGAAAGTCATCTCCATCGCAGGCATGAAATGAGGAATCTCCGCACAGGAAACAACCATGGTTCGCGGCGGCTGAATCTTCAATACGACCCCAAAGGCGGGATAGCGCTGTGCGCCAAATGCGGCTGCGCCTGTCAAGAGAGACCAGGCCAGCAGCGACCGGATCCATATCCAAGCGTAGATTCGGCCTCGGCTGCTCACTGGCTTGCTCGCAAGCTGGACGGCATCTTCTTCACGCCCAGCCGGTATGCCGGCAGCTCGCGCTTGGAATATTGCGGCTTCGACTCTTCGATCTCGATGAACTCATCCATAGGCACATTCTTCAATGTTTGCGTTGTCTTGCTGGCCGGCCAGTAGATCTCGATGGTCTTGATCCGTTTTGCGTTGCCCAATCCGATCTCTTGTGCCAGTGGCGACGCGCCCCATGAGCCTCCGCTGCCGACCTGGCGATAGAAGGCCTGCTCGGTATGGTCCCGGTTCTCGACTACGACCTTCACCTTCGCATCAATGGCGGAGCGGTTGGTCTTGACTCCTCGCAGTTTGACATTGATCCAGTGATTCGCATTTCCTGGATTGCGGAAGACGCGGATCGGATGGGCGTCGGAAGGGACAGCGCCCCCCATCTCGACAACTATGTCCTGGTGCCCGCGATTCTCGAGATCGGCGAAAGAGATGGCGTGCGTCTTATGCAGCTCGCCGGTGCCGGAGGAAGCGGAAATATCGACAAACGTCTTGCCCGCCTTGTTGCGCAACAAGACATTGGGCACAAGCGACGCGTACTCCGCACTGCCGGTGCCCAGGTAGATATCAAGAAACCCGTCGTCATCCACGTCGCCGAAGTTCGCGCCCATCGGCATGTACACCTTATCGAGACCCACCTTTGCGGTCACATCCTGAAAGGTGCCATCGCGCATGTTCCTGTACAGCCTCAACGGCTCTGGCATTGTGCGGCAGTTTCAAATAGGTCCGCATGGTCTCGTCGATCGAACTGTAATCGCTGGTTATAAAAAGGTCGGGCCGGCCATCGTTGTCGTAATCGAAGAACCAGGCAGTAAAGTCGGCCCAGGAGTTCGCCACGCCCGCCTTGGCTGCGACTTCGGTGAAGGTATTGTTCCCGTTGTTGTGATAGAGGAAGTTCTTCCCCCGCATGTTGGAAACAAAAAAGTCGGGGTAGCCGTCGCCATCGTAGTCGGCCGAGACCACGGCCTTGCTGAAGGCGCTGCGATCGATTCCCGCGCTGCTCGAGATGTTCTCAAACGTGCCGTCGCCCTTGTTGCGATAGAGCTGGCTCGGACCTTTCTCATTGCCGACAAACAGATCGATCCACCCATCGTTATCGATATCCGCCCAAACCGCTGTTTGCGTGGCGAAGAGTTCGTTGCCCAGGCCGGCCTGAACGGCAACATCGGTAAACGTGCCGTTGCAATTGTTCTTGAGCAAACTGAGGGGAAACGGATTCTGCCAGCCGCCGCGCAGCACCAGCACGTCCATGCAACCGTCGTTGTTGAAGTCGGCCTGGAGAAAGTTCTCACCCGCTGGAATTTTGGACAGGCCGGAGCGATCGCTCCAGTCTGCAAATGTGCCATCGCCATTGTTATGGAAATAGTGCAGGTGATCGCAGGAATCGTAACCGCTGGTGATCACATCGAGCAGTCCATTGTTCTCCAGGTCCTCGACCAGCATGCCGCCGGCTATCTGCCGCAGAGCAAGGCCGGCGGCCTTGGCAACATCTTCGAAGCGTCCGATGCTCTCGCGCAGGATCGAATTCCGCCGGCGCGGTGATGCGGTACTGCGCCGGCACGCCGGACGGGTACTCCCCCAGCGTCAGATACGCCAGGTTCAGTTGCCACTCGACCTCCAGGTCGTCCGGCTTGCGCTTGAGATACTTGAGGAAATACTCAATCGCCATCTTCGAGTCTGCGGGATCCGCAAAACGTTCGCGGGGATTCTTCGGCGGAAAAATGCACCGGTCTCCCGGATCCGTATACAAACCGTTCTTCATCTCCGATCGATGCAGGTAGGCGCTTCCCAGCACTTCTTCCATCGTCGCCACACCGGCCGGCAGATCGGCCTGGTCGATGGAATAGCATTTCTGCCATTCGTCGATAGCCTGGTCCATGTCGCCCTTGTAGGAGGCAAAGACGGCGAGGGCATAGTGGTATTGCATTTGTTCCATGGGGCTGAGACTGGCCGCCTGGGGAGATTGGAGAAGCTTGTGGACGGTATCCGTCAGCAGGGGCAGAAGCGGCCCATCGTGGATGCGGCAAACACTGGCCATGTTGCGGTTCCAACCCTCGGGCTTAGCGACTGTCTGGAACGCTCGCCTCTACGTCGACCAGCCCTGAAGTATCCGGCGGAAGTCGCACGATGTCTTGTCCGGACAGGGGCAAGCTGACCCCGTCCATGCCGATCGGCCCTTTGTCGGGGGGGTCGCCGGGCGAGGCTTCGGAGGACGGTGCGGCATTTTCTTCTGCCCGCTCATCGGGTTTATCGATTTCGAGGATTGCGTAACCGGAGGGAATGCGCACGATCCCGGAAAACCGGCCGGGGTCCAGTCCCTGCATGGCACTGCGCAATTCTGTTCGCAGTCCATCGGGAGCAACCATTCCCAGCGATCCGCCTTCTGCCGCTGTCGGGTCAGTCGATTCGGCCTTGGCTACGGCCGCGAAGTCTGCTCCGGCCTTTAGCTCGCCCAGGACGTGTTCGGCCTTTTCCTGGGTCTCCGTCACGATGATGCGCACGGGAACTCGGGCCACTTGCGGTTGCACCGCGATACAGGATATCGACAGCAATCCAAGGGCTAACCAGCATCGGACCGTATTTCGCCACATACTTCGCAGACCTGCCTTCACCCTCAGCGATTGCTGACACTGCCAACCCAAGAGCCCGGCTCATCGGCCTTCGGCTCTTTAGGCTTCAAGGGCAAGGGGACAGACGGACGGCCTAGAGGGATGTCCATGTGGAAAGGCTATATTCCCGTGGCTCATTAATCAATGCGACCGATTGAAACACGTCAGATAGCCTTGGCCACGTGCTTCAGGGTAATCTCGACCGCAGCCCGTACAGCTCGATCGGCCACGGTGAGAACCTGCCATTCCGACAGCCCCTTATAGGAATCGCGCAGCCGCTCCAGTACTTCAAGGGGATTCGGAGCCACGGTGAACGGCAGGATATTGAGTGACAGATCAATCGGGTCAGCCATGGTCGGCTCTCCAGCACCGCATCGATTTGGGAGACGACGAACAGAACAGCGAGCCGGTTTCATCAGATTCTCAATCGGGAGAAGCCGGTGGAGAAGTTCGTGGGGAAAACGCCGTCGGAGTAAAACCTTATCGAGTCCGGTCTTTCCAGTCATTCTTCATCCTTCGTCATAAGGCACTTGAGTACCCGGTCGTTGATTACCCAACGCGCGAAATTGTTCGCCGGTATTCTTGACTGGGCGGCGCACAGGATGGAGGCCGCCGGGGGGCTCCAGATGGTTCAAGCATTGTTCTGATTTGAAAAACTTCCGATCGGTCGGAAATGATGCATCCTTGGCTGAGCCGGCACATCTTTTGCTTAGGAGGTCATTACGATGACGAATGACAAGAAGCTTGCACTGGTTACCGGTGCGAATCGAGGGATCGGTCTGGAAACAGCCCGGCAGCTGGGGCAAAACGGCATTACCGTGGTTGTAGCCGCGCGGTCTTTGAAGGCGGCCAATGAGACGGCAGCGACGCTTCAGGGTGAGGGAATCGACGCATTCCCCGTACAGCTTGATGTCACCAAAGAAGATGAGCGCAAGTCAGCCGCAAAAGTGGTTGCCGAAAAATATGGCAAACTCGACATTCTGATCAACAATGCAGGTACAGGCGCTGAAGACGGAATTCTCACCCCGAAGACAATTAAGACGACCGAAGCGGAACTGCAAAAAGTTTTTGGTACAAATCTTTTCTCCGTAATTGCCGTGACCAGGGAGTTCCTGCCCCTTCTCAAGAAAAGCCCCGCAGGACGCATCGTTAATCTCTCGAGCATCCTCGGGTCGCTGACCTTGCACGCAGACCCCAACAGTCCAATCGCGAGCATTAAATCGTTCGCCTACGACGCCTCCAAGACCGCCTTGAATGCCTTCACCGTGCATCTCGCATCGGAGTTGAAGGGCACGAACATCAAGGTCAACTCGGCGCACCCGGGCTGGGTGAAAACTGAAATGGGCACCGAACACGCTCCGATGGAGATCGTGGATGGCGCCAAGACAAGCGTTCAGTTGGCCCTCATTGGTCCTGAAGGCCCCAATGGCCGCTTTATCCACTTGGGTTCAGAACTTCCCTGGTAGCGGATTGCAGTTTTCGATGCGGAGCCAGGGCCATTTAAGACCCCACCTCCGCATCGGCCGTGCTGGGCTTAATCTTCCTGGATGCGTTTTCTGGATGTGATCTGATCGATGCTAAAAGGTGAAAAAACGCGAAAACGAATCATCGCTAAGGCGGCGCCCCTCTTCAATCGGAGAGGCTTCGATGGCTGCTCCATGCAAGACATCAGCGCAGCCACAGGTTTGGAGAAAGGAAGCCTGTACAGCCACTTCGCCACCAAGGAAGAGTTGGCCGTGGCGGCTTTCGACTATGCCTGGGCAAAGACTTGTTCTGCGCGAGTGGGCAACCTCGATCAGGCTGCAAATAGCGTAGACAAGCTCAGCCTTCACATCGCGAATTTCATTTCCAAGCCGTCCTTCGCCGGCGGTTGTCCCATGCTCAATACGGTCTTGGATGCGGACGATGGGAATGGGATCCTACGCCGCCGGGCCGAGGGTGCGATGCGCGACTGGGTGGGCTATCTTGCGGAAATAACCCGTGCCGGCCAGTCGAAGGGGGAGATTCGTCCGTCAGTGAACCCGGAAAAACTAGCAATTCTTATCATCTCGCTCCTGGAGGGTGCGTTCGTCAGTTCCAGGCTCCAACGATCGCGAGACGCTCTCCTGCTGGCTCAAAAGCACCTGGAAACCCATCTCGAAAGCCAGGTGCGCGTGAGAGGTGCAGAGGAACGGCGCTAGTTAAGGCCTGTAGCTTCGGTCTACACCAATTGCGAAACTGCCCTAGCCGTGACTTCCCCTTGAAACCCTGGCTCGCACCGTTCCTGCCGGCGTCGTCACCTGCTGCGGTATTCTGTAACAACTATCGAATAGGCAACGTGCATGGCGAAGCAAGCGGGAAAGAGGGGCCGGCCCCCGGCGCGGGAACAACCGGGCAAAATGGACATTCGCACGGTCGCGCGATTGGCGAACGTGTCCATAGCCACTGTTTCCCGCACCATCAACCGGGTGTCAACAGTGAACCCCAAGATGGCCAAACGGGTGTGGGAGGCGATCGAGAAGCTGGATTACTTTCCCAACACTCAGGCGCGAGCGCTGGTGTCGGGCCGCAGCCGCCTGCTCGGGTTGATCGTTTCAGAGATCACCAATCCCTTTTTTCCGGAGCTGATTCAGGGTTTTGAAGACATCGCCGTGGAGCACGGCTACGAGATACTCATCAGCTCGACCAACTACGATCCCCGGCGCATGTCGTTGTGCATACGACGAATGCTGGAGCGCAGAGCAGAAGGGGTGGCAGTGATGACCTTCGGGGTGGAAAAACCGCTGCTGGAGCAGTTGGCCGAACGCAAGGTGCCGCTGGTCTTTGTGGACGTAGGTCCGGAGAGGCCCGCTATCAGCCTCCTACGGGTGGACTATCGGCACGGCATCCAGCAGGGGGTGCAGCACCTGGCAGTGCTGGGGCATCGGGACATTGCCTTTATCAGCGGGCCCGAGCGGCTACACTCGGCGCAATCTCGCCTGGCAGCTTTTACCAGTTCGCTCCAGGAATGCGGCATCGCGTCCAATCCGGCGTGGCTGGTGAGGGGGGACCACACCATGGAAGGGGGCATCGAGGCTATGGATGGCCTTCTTAAGTCCAAACATCTGCCTACGGCGGTGATGTGCTCCAACGACATGACGGCGATCGGAGTGCTGCACAAGCTATATCGGGCGGGGCTTAGGGTGCCCGACGATTTGTCGGTCATCGGGTTCGACGACATTCACATTGCGCAGGTGACGATTCCGCCGCTTACCACCATCCAAATGTCATGCTTTGAGTTAGCTCGTGCGGCTGTGACGGCGCTGCGTGCACACGTAGAAGAAGGCGGGGAGCCCAAACGAAGCTACAAGATTGACACTCACCTGGTGGTACGCGAATCGACCGGCCTCCCGAAAGGCGCCCCGCGCGGTCTTCGCAAAGCGCAGAAAAGTGGCAAACGAACTCCAGCTGCTGCGCGCTCCATAAATTCCCCTTCCACACGCGTTGATACTAAAAAGAAGGAATAGGTCCTAAAGTTTAGGGAAATGTTCTTGCTCCGGCTTATCTCAAGAACAGCATGTTATCGGAGCGTGAGAAAGCAGTTGTTGGCAGGCAGATACAAGAGGAGCTTAGATTAGTCACGCACACCAACTTGTGCCAACCGCTCTTTGGTAACTTGTCTTCAACAGCCTGAGACACTTCCCAAAAACGGCCACATACCCTCAGTACAATAGAGCAATGACTCTAAGCGGACTTATTTTGTCTGTAAACAGACGCCTGCCGGTTCCGTCTAAGAGTCAGCCGGACGACGACAATCTCGCGAATAACAGAACAATGGATCCACAACAGCACGCAACTTGCGCCTCAAATTCGGAAATCCCGCTCGCCCCTTGTAATCCATTGGCCAAGGCCAGGCGTCCAGCATGACAATGGACACCGAGCTTGAACCGAGCGCTGCTGAGGAGTTTGACCTCGCGCGAGTACGCGGGCTCGAATCGAGCGCTCTGCGGGGCACCTATTGGGTTGTCATCTTCTACGGGCTCTCAATGGCGCTGCGGCTTGGCAGCAGTATTGTACTGAGCCGGTTGTTCTTGCCCCAATACTTTGGCCTGATGACGCTGGTCACGACGGTCATCGTCGGCATCAACTTGTTTTCTCACATGGGGCTGCAGGAAAGCATCATTCAAGACCCCCGCGGAGATGTGCCGGTTTTTTTGCAGACTGCCTGGACACTTCAGGTGATTCGCGGTCTGGGACTGTTCCTGCTGAGTATCCCGCTCGCGTGGCCGGTGGCTCACTTTTACCGCGAGCCACAAATTATTCTCTTGCTGCCCTGCTTGGGCCTCGTGTGTGTGCTTGCCGGGTTCTCTTCGCCCAGCCTGTTGGTGCTGAGCCGGCACCTGGGAGTGGGTCGGCTATCGGCGCTCGAGTTAGTGACGCAGTTCGTCCAATTCGCCGTCACCTGGATTTGGGCGCTGTTCTACCCTTCGATCTGGGCCCTGATGGGGGGGAGAGTGATAGCAGAAGCGGCACGGACCGGAATCAGCTATTTGCTGCTTCCCGAAGTGAGAGCCCGCTTCACCTGGGACAAAGAGTCGATTCGTGCGCTGGTTAAGTTCGGCCGTTGGATTCTTATAGGAACTGCCCTAACATTTCTCGCACTGCAATCCGATCGCCTCATCCTCGCCAAGCTCGTCTCGCTGCAGATGCTGGGCGTGTACGGTATTGCGTTCGCGCTTTCCGATATTCCCCGGCAGATCATTCTCATGTTCTGCTCCCGGGTCGGATTTCCATTCATCGCCAAGTTTTCCGATCGGCCGCGCCCTACATTCCGGCAAATCCTGCTCAAATATAGGCTTCCCGTTTTGGCTGTCGGCGGCCTGATGCTCATCGCGGTCATCTGCACCGGCGATCTTTTCATCCTTCATGTGTATACCAAGCCCTACCATGATGCAGCCTGGATGATTCCGATTTTAGCCGTCGGACTGTGGCATACCCTCCTCTACAGTACGATCAGTCCGGCAATTCTCTCCCTGCAAAAGCCTCATTACAACGCCTTTGCTTATCTGGTGTACTGCATCACCCTGTTCATTTTCCTGCCCTGGGGGTTTCATGCCTGGGGAATGGTCGGCGCTGTCGTCGCGGTCGCCTTTAGCGACTTGCCCGTCTACTTTGTGAATGCCTATAGTGCGTCGCGGGAAGGATTGCCGACCCTGAATCAAGATGCGCTGCTGACGTTAGCGTTCCTGGGGCTACTGGCAGCGGCTTTGTGGACAAGGTCGTCCCTCGGCTTCGGCTTCCCCTTTCCTTTCCCTCTCCTGCACTGAGCAGTCGAAAGCGGGCAGGATCAAGGAGCATGATGAAGGACCTGTTAAACGCCACGGTGACTGTTCCCGAGCCTTCTTTGCCGGAAGGTGGAATCCTGCTCGTTCTGCCCGTTCCGTTCAAAAAGCTTGCTGACGGGCGGCTTCTCTGTGAAGAGCAGGCAACGAACGGCATCGATCAGTGGGCCGAGCACTTCTCGCATGTGACCGTGGCCGCTCCGGTTCTAGATGAAGATCCGCAGCAGGGCGCCAGTACTGTTCTGTGGCGCGACCCGCTTACCCTGCGGCATCGCGATAAAGTCACGTTAGTGCCTCTGCCCATGGCGTACACGCCATTAGCATTCGCGACCTCATTCAGGCAGGGCAGGCGAACTTTGCTCCAACACATCACGCGCAATCGATATCTGAGTTTTGGAATCGGCGGTCTCATCGGCGACTGGGCGGCACTCGGCGCGCGGCTGGCACAATCGCGCGGGCTTCCCTATTCCATCCATACCGATCGCGTGGAGCACGAATTGATGTTCAAGCTTGCGAGCCGGAAATCCCTGCTTCGGCGGTTGAAAGCCCGGCTCGTCGGGCGCTCGATGCGTGCCTATCATCGTGGCATCATCCGCGGTTGCGCGCTCGGACTATGGCATGGCAGCGACTGCTTCCTTGCCTATTCGCCCTGGGCGCGGGAGAACCACCTCATCCATGACATTCATCTCAAGCCGGCGGATGCAATTCCAGCGGCAGCCCTCGCAGCCAAGCAGCAAAGTGCTGCCCGGGGACGGCTGCGCATCGTCTACGCCGGGCGGTTGGATCCAATGAAGGCTCCACTGGACTGGCTGCGCGCGTTAGGCGTTGCACGCGACCTCGGCGTGGAGTTTGAGGCGGTGTGGCTCGGCGATGGTCCGCTCCACGATGAGTTTCAAGCCTGCCTTGACCAACTCGGGCTCCGAGACAACGTACGCAACCCGGGCTTCGTCGCCGAACGCGCAACGTTGCTCGCCGAGCTGCGGCGCGCGCATGTTTTTGTCTTCACACACATCACGCCAGAATCTCCGCGATGCTTACTCGAGGCGCTCGTTTCTGGTTCGCCCATAGTGGGCTATAAGAGCGCGTATGCTGAGGAGTTGACCGCCGGTCGTGGCGGGGGAGCCTTGGTGCCGCTCGGCGATTGGCGGGCCCTGGGCGCTAAGGTTGCGGAACTAGCCGCCGATCGCTCGAGCTTAGCGGGACTCATCGCCGAGGCCGCCGAAAACGGCAGCCGCTTCAACGATGAAGCAGTCTTTCGTGAACGTTGCGAGCTGATTCGCAAATTTGCGTGAGCTTGTTGTCTCTGTCCCTTCCACCAGGAATGGGTGCCCAATGTTCGCACCGGCGTACGTGGGCCGAAAATGATGGCGAAGCCCTTCGACAGCTTTTTGCCCTTTCCACGACGGAGGTATCTTGCGGCAGGTTCGGTGGCTTGCGTCAGGAGTCGCTACATGGAAGGGCGCACCGCAGGTCCCTCCACGGCACGCCGGGACAGGTCGGCTTCGCTCGGGATGATAAAGGGGAGGGTGGCGATATTTCCATCCACCTAGCAGAGGCGAACTGGAAAACCCAACCCTTAACTTTGTCATCCCGAGCGAACCCGGATTTCCTGCCTCGCTACACTGGACGCCGCCACGTGTGCGGCTTTCGTTAAGGAAAGCCGCATGGAGCTCGCCAACGCCACGAATACCAACAGGAAATCCGGGGTAGCCGAGGGACCTGCGGTGCCCGTTGGTGGAGAAACGGAACCCGGAGGTGAACTAAACTTCCTTTGCAAGTTCTGCCTGCAGGGTGTTGGCAAGCAAGCGGACATTCTGCTGCAGGTCGTAATGTTCGAGCACCCGGCGGCGGCCGCCAGCAGCGAGCTGGCGCCGAAGATCCACGTCGGAGATCATACGCTCCATCGCATGAAATAAATCTTCTTCCGAGGATGGAGCAACAAGCAGACCATCCACGCCATCGCGAATCAGCTCGGGAATGCCGGCCACGAAAGTACTCACGCAGGGAATTTCCATCGCCATCGCTTCCATCAATGCTACGGGCAAGCCTTCGGCGAAGCTCGCAAGCACAAAGATGTCGGCTTCCATAAGCTTTTGCCGGGTGGCCTCGTGACTAAGCGAACCCTCGAAGATCACTGACGCGTCGATGTTTTCACTTCTGACAAAAGCCTCCAGCTCACTCCGTTCGGCGCCGTCGCCAATAAGCCGCAACTGTAGCGTGTATCCGCACCGCAGAAGCTTCGCAAAGGCACGAAGAAGAATGAGATGACCCTTGGCCGGGACCATCCGGCCCACGCAGATGATTTCCATTGCGTCGCTTCGATCCATTCCAGCAGGTGGCGCGAAGACGTGGTGATTGACGCCAAGCCGCACCACGTGCAACTTGGCCCAGTGCTTCGGATTGCAGACCTTCATCACCTGGCTGCGGCAGTAATCGCTGATGCAGAGGACAAATCGAGCTCGTTCCACCTTGTTCCGCAGGTAGAACTTATCCACGTCATAGAATTCCTCGGGGCCGTGGATCATCATGGAGTAAGAGAATTGCCATGCCATCGACGCCAACATGCCGACGGTGGCGACCGGTCCTCCGAAGTGAATATGGAGGTGCCTGTGTCCGCGGCGACGCAACCAATCCCCCAGGAGAAGTGCTTCTACCAGGTAGAAGAGCGCATAACAGCTGGCGGGGAGATTCCAACCGTCAAGCTGAAGCGCGGCGCGCAATCCTCGCAGCACAACCCCTGGGTGCGTGAACAAGACCCTCAGCAAAACCAGGAAAATGCGTGCCGGTGCGGTCTCCTTGAGATAGTACGTAGTGCTCAGCTCACTTGCCTCAAGTTCGGAACCAACCTGGGCTGGTTTATTGATCGATGCCACGTCAATGGTAAAGCCGAGTCTTCTCAGCTCCGCAATTTCGTTGAGAAAGAAAGTGTGTGAGGTCGCAGGGTAAATACTCAAAAGATAAGCAAGCCGCGGATGTGTGTGTGCTGTACCATCCTCCCTGGCTGATTCCGCAACGTTCATAGACCTCTAGGCGCGCCGCCGCGTAGGAGCTGCAGTTGCGCGATGCGGGGCCTTTGGTGCGGCCGCTGAGGCGGCAGCGCTTTGTGTGCTCAGTCCGCCAATCACCAGCACCAGGGGAAGGATCATCGAGCCGTTCAGCAGGTTATCAATCGCCGACATCAGAATCACTGCGGCGAGAGCGTTACGCAGGTCGAATCCCTGGGTGTCGCCGCGGGCCAAAGGCGACCATAGGATGCGCGCTATGGGCAGCAGTTGCAGGCACTCCAAGGCAAGCAGCCCGGCGACGCCGTACATGCCGAGGGCAAGGAGCCACAGCCCCCATGGACGAGACCCACTGCCTTTCCACCAGTCCCACGCCCCCGAGCCTAGAAGGGGCTCTCGAAGAGCAGTGTCGATATACTTCTCGTCCTGAGAAAGTCGCCAGCCCAAGGATTGACGTTGGATTCCCTTGAGAAACTGAGCCGCGGAGTAGGCAGTTGCGTTGTGCTCGACCAGCGACCGCAGGGATATGAAGTTGGCCATACGAAGACCCATGAAACCAAGAATTGCCAGAAGGAACAGTGCGGCGATAGCCCGAGGCAGATAGCTTTGTCGTATAAAGACAAACGGCAGCAGGCAGAGCAGCAGAAAAATGCTGCCGACGGACTGGCAAAGAAGTGTGACCAAAAGCAGGATGCCGCTTATCCAGGCGATAGGAACTCCGAAGATCGCAGCCGCCAGTCGGCGTCTCCAGAGCCATATCGCAATCAGCGCCGAGGTCGCCATCCAGATGCCGAGCTGGTTTCCATCTTCCAGCAGGCCGATAGGCCGAAAGCCGATATAACGCTGAGCACCTATCCATCGATAGGGTTGATAGCCGTAGAGATGGGCGTAGATCTGCGGTCCGGTAAAGATCTCGATGAGACAAATAGGAACGTAGGCCATGCCCGCAATCACAAAGGCTTTGGCGGCCATGCGAAGAGACGCTGGGTCAGTGAAATAAACCCGCCCGAAAAAGTACGGGACGCCCCAGGCAAGAATTTGATAAAGTTCGCTACGACCCATGACGGAAAAGGCTTGCTCGTTAGCCAACCCGGAGAACAGGGGAAGGATGCACCACGCCAGCATGGGAAGGTCCCAGAAACTTAGCTTGAAGCGGCTGAAGCTTTCCCGGTCGAAGAGCACCACACCGATAAGACAGGTGATGCCCGTCACGCTTGCCTTGGTGAAGAAGTGATTCGAAGGCAGACATGTTCCCAATACCCAGTAGGGGAATGGGGTATCGGTAGTGGTGAAGGCGGCTGACGGCAGCACCGCCCAGCCGGCAACGAAGTTGATGAGGATGGCAATGCGAACCGCGTAACGTCGAAAGCAGAAGAGGCTGATCGGGAGCCATGCCGCCAGTGCCAGTAAGGGATGAATCATCATGTCTTCCGAAGCGCCGCGTAACTGTAGAAAGGACGTCTCATGATAGCAAGTGAGGAATGGTTGACGCCCACCCGTGCGACCGGAATCGTTGCGTACTCGGTCGCCATGACCTGCTGTTGCATTGCATGGGCCAGAACCAGGCATCTACGCAACGTCTCCAGCCTCGCTGCCCTCCTCGCCGGGATGGAAGCCGCATTGCTACTCGATATGGTCTTCAACGTACGTTGGTGGTTACACCAGCAACTGATGGATCTTGCGCAGCACCGGCAGGAATATGAAATGCGAAGGGCGCCCCAGCTAATCGCCATCGTGATCCTGGCGGTGCTGCTCCTGGTTGGTTTGGTCTCTGCCCTGCGCATCCTTCGCGCCAGACCTGGCGCGGGTCTCGCAATTTCCGGAGTCTTGCTTTCGCTTACATTGTGGTGTACCGAGGTTGTGTCTCTTCATGCCGTAGACCATATCTTTTACCACCTCGTGGGTCCGTGGATGCTGGTAAGCCTGGCGTGGGTTCTTGCAGGCCTGATGACTTCCGTTGGCGTTCTCCTCGATGCGCGTCAAGCCACTGGGGGTCCGCGTGAAGCTACCAGGGGATTAGGAGCGCCGTCTCGTAGATACAGGTAGGGCCGGAACACCCACCACCGTTACCCCCTCTGCTATGTCTCTGGTCACCACAGCATTGGCGCCTATCGTCGCTTTGTCGCCTATCGTCACACCGCCCAAGATAGCCACCCCGCGCCCGATCCAGACTTCGTGCCCGATCGTAATCGCTTCTGCATGATGGCCGGAGTCGCGGATCTGCCGCCCAGGGTCACGCATGTGGTTTGCATCGCGGATGCTGGTATATTCGCCGATCAGTGTGCCTTTACCAATGGTGACTCCAGCCATAGCGACTATGTGTGCGCCGCGCGAGATCACCACCTCATCGCCGAGCTCGATCCGGGCATCCCCCTGCGTTTCGAGATGCACATCAGGGTAGAGAAGCACATTTTCACCGATGCGAATGTGCCGGCTTCCGTACACCCGGATCCGCCCCAGAACAACCACCGAGGCAGGGAGTTCCTCATCCAGGTCCGCGGCAAGAGAAGCATGGCTATAGACGCGGCCCAATCCTTCCCGCAGCGGCGCAGCAGTTCGCAGAAGCCCAGAGAGCAGGCTGCTCAGCAGACTCTTGATGCGGCGCTTGATCCTGACTCTCCTCTCACCAGGGGCGCGGTGGAGAAACCCGGCCACCTTTGGTCTCTCTCCATGCCCTCTTCATCAAGGCCGCGAGGCTCCGGGAGTTTTGGCTGCGCAGCCTTCGCTGGGGATCTGCGCTAAATCGGTTCCGTAAGTGGGAGAGGCGGTAGAGCGCGAGTTCCAGCCATTTGGCCAACCACACCGTCGCTCCATAATGCTTCCTATAGTAGAGCAGGGTGCTGCGCATCCGCCACAGAACAAGCTGCGTGCTGCCGGACGAAGAGAGCGCAGCATCTTTTATTTGGCGGGACGATTCACCACCGATGTGCAGTACACAGATATCGGGCCAGTACCAGATCTCATAACCCGCTTTCTTGATACGCCGGCAAAGGTCGACTTCTTCTCCGTAGAGAAAGAATTGCGGATCGAACAACCCCACCTTATTGAGCACATCAGCGCGAATGATCGAGAAGGCGCCTGGAACCCAGTCCGCCTGGCTTGGTTGCGACGGATCGGCCCAAGTTCTGTCAAAATATCCAAAAATTTTGGATTTTGGGTATCTTTCTGCCAGACCGGTGAGCACGAAGGTATCTGTAACAATGTTGGGAAACATGCGTGCCGAGGGCTGAAATGAAGAATCGGGGCTCAGTAGTCGCGCGCCGCCGAGTGCCGCTTTCGGCTGCTGGTCCATGTGCTGGACTGCGAGTTTAAGAGCTCCGGGCTCAAGAAACGCATCCGAATTGAGCAGGATCAGATAGCGGCCCCGAGCGGATTGAATGGCAAGATTATTCGCCGCACCGAATCCAAGGTTGACCGCGCTATGAATGATACGATAATCGGGAAATTCGTTCTCCACCATCTCCGCGGAGCCGTCGATCGAGTTATTGTCGACGATAAGTGCTTCTATCCGCAGCCCGTTCGCCTCGCGGCGCACTGATTCGAGGCATGCGCGCAACAGCTCTCTGGTGTTGAACGATACGATTATGACCGTGGCGGCGTATGGTCTATTTTCGTCTGGCAGCAAAGGTGGACATCCCAATCCAACGGAGAAGATCTGCAAATCTGAGCCGTCTCGATTTTCATCTAGATCACCCGGATTTCCTGCCACGCAGCACTGGACAAAGTCGCGTGTGCGTCTTTCCGTGAAGAAAGGCGCATAAAGTTCGCCAACGCCACCAAGTTCTACAGGAAATCCGGGGTCGTCCAGCACAGTGTATTGCACAAGGATAGACGGAGAAAGACCCGTCCGTAACTGGCGAAGCGCTTCTTACGTTACTCAAAAACAACCGACTGTCGCACTAAGGTTCAGTCCGCTTAGTACTTGACCATGGTTTCCGAAAATAAAGGCCTGGCGCAACTTCGGCCGGATATTTTTTTAAATAATCATTGTGGTTCGAGTGGCGCTTCCGGCCTATACTTACGCAGTACAAAGCTGGGCTAAACTTTGAGAGCTGCACCTGGCTAGCAGGTGGCTGTAAATCCGCGGGCCCCGTTCGTTTGGCAAGACACCAAGACTAAGCGATCACCCAATCATTGGTAACTCCGTTTTATTTGCAGTTCTTGATGCCGCACGTTGCTTCCTTGAGCTGGTTGTCCAATCCTTCAGGTGTAAGCGTAGGTCTTGTAGAGGACGCTCCATAGCGGGAGCCTGACTCGTATTCGTCTGAAGGAGCATGGCCAATGTCCAGACAATTGCATAAGCCCCGACACTGTTCTCTTAGTCTGCAGCCGATTCTTCGCCTGGGTCTCTTGCTTGCGTTTGCTCTGCCTCTTCTCAGCACCGCAGCGTTGATGGCACAGGCAACAAACTTCGAAATTGGCACCACTGCTCAGCGGTCCTCCGTGAAACATCTCGGAGTGAATCTGGCCGGCGACAACTTCTATGACTCCGGACAGATGTTTCGCAACCTTACCTTTGGCAATCCCGGTTTCGAAGGCGAGACATGGCAGACCATTATGCAATGCGTAGCTGTCACGGCCACCAGTTGCACCGACTCGAATATCTATAATGTGTGGCCCGCCAACTTCCTTCAGGGAGCGACCTTTCAGGTCATTAATGGCACAGCGGCTGGGGTCACCGGGACCATTACCAGCAGCACCGCAGCCTCCTTCTCAGGCAGCATTGGAGTGGTCTTTAATTTCGCTGCCACTACTACGCCGCTTGCCGTCAACAATTACCTGATCGTGCAGATGACGGTGCCTGGCAATCCGGCGGCAGGATGGTGGCCCACCACCAACGGCGGAGCAACCATTACCGCAGACACCACGGATATCGCTACCGATTCGCCCGGTAAGCAGGCGCTCGCGATCAATGCTTCCACCAGTGGTCAATCGGCCAGTGTCGATTCTTATTTCGATTCCACTGCCGGACGCTCCTTTGTGCAGCTGAATGGGACCTATACGCTCGCTTTTAAGGCCAAAGGACTGGGCGGAAATAACCAATTAGTTATCTCGATCATCCGGCAGTCGACGGCATCTACAAACGAAACGCTGTTCAGCCAGACCGTGACCTTGACCGGCCAGTGGCAGGATTACACCTACAGTTTCAACGCGGCTGAGGACGGGACCGAGACCGGTACAGTCGCGCTTTCCTTCTCGGTAACAGGCGCGTCGATGTACCTGGACGACACCAGCCTGACCGAAGCCGCCGCACCTGGAAATCCCACCGCCTACCGCAATGCGGTTGTGAATACGCTTAAAACCCTGCAGCCCGGTGTGCTTCGCTATATGACCCTGACGGACTATGGGACCTCGATTGACAATGTGATCGCTGTGCCGTTCGCACGGCAACGGGCAGGCTGGAGCCCGCAGACGACCGAGCAGGACGAAGTGCCTATGGGCCTCGAGGAGTTCCTGGTGCTCTGCCAGACCGTGGGCGCAGAACCCTGGTACACCATGCCTGGCGGAATCTCGACAACCGACATGCAGAACCTCATCCAGTTTCTCGCCGGAGATGCGTCCACAACTTATGGAGCCAAGCGCGCCGCGCTCGGTCAGTCGGTTCCCTGGACGAGTGTTTTTCCCATCATTCATCTCGAACTGGGCAACGAGATGTGGAATGGAATCTATGAGGGTGAGGGAATCGCTGACCCGGTGGCCTATGGCAACCGTGCCGCGACCATCTTTGCCGCAGCTCGCGCCTCGGCTTCTTACAATACGAGCAAGTTTGATCTGATCATGGGTAGCTGGGCGACCCAGCCCAGCTGGACGCAGCAGGAGCTGGCTGCCAGTTCCGGTTACGACTCCGTCGACGGAGCACCGTACCTGTTCAACAGCTTGAATGATTACGGCACGAACGAAGCCATCTTTGGTCCTATGTTCGCCCAGCCGGAGGAGGTCGACTCTACCTCTAGTGGATACATGGCGCAGCAGCAGCAGGCTGCCGCCGGTGCAGGCACACCGGCCAACCTCGCCGTGTATGAGGTAAACCTGAGCACGACCTCTGGTACGGCGGCACAGGGTGTCGTGAACCAGGTAGTCGGCGGTCTTGGTTCCGGCATCGCCACAGCCGATCACATGTTGCTGATGATCCGTGATCTGGGAATCACTACCCAGACCATGTTTGCCCTTACCGAATACCAAAACTCCTTCAGCAATCCCGCGAACCCCACTGAAACCATGCCGCTATGGGGCTCGGTGATTGATATGGGCGGCGAGACCAACCTGAAACGGCCGACATATCTGGCCGAGCAGTTGGCCAATTCAGCCATTCTCCCCACCATGCTGGCAACCACGATTACCGGGGCAAACCCTACGTGGAATCAGCCTCTCAGCACGAATGACTCGATTCAACTCGCCACTGCGCACTATCTGCAGACCTTCGCGTTTACTGACGGTACGCACTACAGTGTCGTCGTCTTCAATTTGAGCCGTAGCGGAGCGCTGCCCGTCACCTTCTCAGGAGCCAATGCTCCCACCGGCAATGTACTCATCAGTCAGTTGACCTCCGCCAACCCCACTGACAATAACGAAGGCTTGTTCACCAGCACGCCGGTCGTTGGCGAACCTACGCAAACCACTGTAGCCAATTTCAACCCGGCGACGTCCTACTCCCTGCCGCCGTATTCGATGACGGTGTTCCTTTGGCCGAGTGAAGCGAGTGCCGCGAGCACAACCACGCTCCAAGCATCTCCAACCTTCGCCAACACAGGGCAAAGCGTCACACTGACAGCAACTGTCAGCTCTCAATCAAGTATCAACGTTCCCACTGGAACCGTTACCTTCCTGAATGGAACCACCACCCTGGGCACCGGAACGCTGGACGCGAATGGCATAGCTACCTTCAACACCACCACTCTGCCCGTAGGATCAGACTCGATCACTGCTTCTTACGGCGGCGATTCCAGTAACAGCAGTTCTACCTCCGAGCCGCTTACCGTCACCATTGCTACGGGTCTTGTCGTAACCACCACTGCGCTCACCTCTTCAGCAGCTACCATTGCTCCGGGGCAGAGCGTAACCTTCACCGCGACCGTTTCCCCGCAGACAGCCACCGGCACGGTGACCTTCCTGGATGGAGCCACAACCCTGGGTACGGCACAGCTGAACGCGAGCGGAGTGGCTACGTTTAGCACCACCACCCTGGCCGCGGGCACGCATTCCATTACGGCATCTTACGGAGGAGACAGCAAGGATGCCGGCTCGGTCTCGACGGCTGTGACTGTGAACGTAAGCAAGGCGCTTGTGGCAACGACGACAACGTTAACCGCGTCACCAACGCAGGTGACAGCCGGCCAGAGTGTGGCCTTCACGGCCACGGTCGCGCCCCAATCAGGCAGCGGTGTGGCGACCGGTACCGTGACCTTCCTGAATGGAACCACAAGTCTGGGCACGGGGCCGCTGAACGCGACCGGGGTGGCTACGTTTAGTACGACGACACTGCCTGCCGGATCGAACTCGATCACTGCCTCCTACGGCGGAGACGCCAACAATGGGCCTTCCACCTCCGCCGCGGTCACGGTCACCGTAGCCGGTGCGTCGACTCCGACGTATGCCATGACCGTGAGCAGCTCCACTCTGAACCTTACCGCCGGGCAAGCGTCGACTCTGACGGTGACATTAACTCCGGCCAATGGATTCAACTCGGCGATCAGCCTAAGCTGTTCCGGCTTGCCCACTGGTGCAACCTGTACTTTCTCTCCCGCCAGCGTCACCCCCAGCGGTGCGGCGGTCATGAGCACGGTGAGCGTCCTGGCTCCGAGCCAAGCCGCGCTCGTGCCCAATCATGCTCCGGCAGGCGCGCCGCAGGAAAGGCTTGCTTTCGGCTGGGTCATGCCCTGGGGCTTCATCTCGTTGTTAGGGTTGGGAAGGGCGAGAAAGCGGTCGCGGATTGTTGAATGGTCGTTCCGCGTAGCACTCGGTGCGTCGCTCATCGCGGGATCATTATGGGTCGCTGGTTGCGGTGGCGGATCTTCCAGCGGGGGCGGGAATAATACTCCCACGACCACAACCTTTACCTTGACCATCACCTCAACGGCGACGGGTGCGCAAAGCCAGACCGCGCAGGTTACTGTTAACCTTCAGTCTTGAGATGGCGTTCATTTTTCTAATCCCGTTCTTCTTTTCGACCTTTTACCTCGTCAAGGGGCGCTCCGATCTGGCCTTCTTGAATGTGTACCTGCCTTGTCTTTTCCTGCTGCCTTCCTACTACCTCATTAGGCTTCCTCACTTGCCTCCGCAGTCTGCCGCGGAATGGGCACTTTTTCCCTTAGGCATAGTGCTCCTGTTTGCACGCAGCAGCTGGCCCCGCCTGCGGCGTATGGACCTGTGGGTAGTGGGTTTCATGGTGAGCCTGGGCGCAAGCGAGCTTTTGCGCGAGACTTCCACCAAGGACGGTCTTGCTTTATTCGCGAATATATTCTTGCAGATGTTTTTCGCATATCTTGTGGGAAGGTGCCTGATCGAGCCGGACCTGCGCATCCCAACAGTCAAGCGAATCGTTCTGCTTTTCTTGTGTCTGACGCCGGCGGTTCTTTGGGAATACAGGATGGGCGAAAACCCGTGGATAACCGCCGCCCACAGAATATTTCACCTCGAGATTGGCTCATTCGTGCAAATACGTGAGGGGCACGCCAGGGTTCAAGCCTGCTTCGGGCACGCCATTCTTGCAGGCATCATGTTTTTCATCGTCTTCCTGCTGAATGCCTCGCTCGGCGATATTTACAAGCGCGATAAATTCAGGCTCGGTCCGCTGCTCTCGAGCCTCGAGCGTTATCACGTGCCTGCCATCCTCCTGCTTTTATTTCTAGTTCTGACCCGTTCCAGGGGACCAATGATTGGCGCGGCGGTGGGCTATTCGATTCTGCAAATACCGAGATTCCGAAATATCAAAATAGGTGTCGCGGTCGTGGCCTTGCTCCTGGTGATAGCGGGAGTATCGGCCGACCGCTACTTTAACAAGTACACAGGCGTTCCGCTCTCCTCGAGCGAAAGTGAGCAGCAGACAAGCGCGGCCTACCGGCGTGAACTACTGATCAATTACAAGCGCATCACGGACCAGAGAGAGTGGCTTGGCTGGGGAGCCTTAAGCTTTCCCAGAGTTGCTGGCCAGTCTTCCATTGACAACTATTACTTGTTGGTCCAGCTATCCCAGGGCAAAGTCGGCCTGTATCTATTTTTATTGATTGCGGCTGAGTCGCTCTACGGCGCCGGTCGATCTGCTTTTACTTTTCGTGCACGTGAGAGTCGCTTCTTCGCGTTCGTCTGTGTCGGAGCTTTGGCTGGGCTTTTCTTATCTCTCTACACCGTCTATCTTGGCGACCAGGTGGTACAAGTGTCTTTCCTGCTAATAGGCTGGAGTCAATCACTGCAGGATACGGGCGAGGTAGACCTTCCCTCCGTCGCAGAAAAATACCGCTTCAAGCGCGTCTTTGCCTGAGTCCCAAAGCCAACTGCGCCACAGCAAGGATGGAGCAGCAGGACAGTTTGTGCTGGATCTAAAAGACATGGGCTTTACAGGCTGCGGAAAAGCTCTGTAGTTGAAACGTACGGGCTACCTCGCCGCTGCGAGCATCAGCCCATACGTTTAGGGATCGAAATGAAACGCCTTTAGCCGCTGAGGGCTGCTAAAGCGAGAAGAAAAAATGCCCTCAGGGGCTAAAGAGTCTGCGTGAGAACTCGAAACAAACAGCAATCGGAACCAGGCCCGTAGGGCCGGGAGCCAAACGTCAGCCCAGCCCGGAAGGGCTGGGACATCGATTCCCCCAATCTCGTCTGAGCGCCAGAGGCGCGGCACCCGCGAATGAAGGTAGTGCCGCACCTCCGGCGCTCGGTAACCTTGGATACCCAACTCCCAGCCCTTCCGGGCTGGGCTGACGTTTGGCTCCCGGCCCTACTCCGGATTTCCTGTGGACCTGCTTGGCGTTGGCGAAGTTCATGCGGCTTTCCTTAATGAAAGCCGCACACGCGGATTCTGGTGGCGCCCCGTGCAGGAAATCCGGATACGGGCCTGGGTTCTGATCTGCGGTTTATTTTCCTGTTCTCACGCAGACTCTAAAGCCCTCAATATTGCATCCTTTTACGTACGGGCTGATGCTCGCTGCCGCGAGGTAGCCCGTACACTTCAACTACAGAGTTTTCCGCAGACTCTTTGGCCCTGCCGCGGTCAGAGTTTAACCGTGACCGTCTTTACTTCTGTATATTCCTGCAAGCCATACTCGCCCAGCTCCCGGCCCGTCCCTGATTGCTTGAATCCTCCGAACGGCGCCCTGGTATCCAGCACGTGATAGCAATTGACCCATATTGTCCCGGCCCGCACAGCATTGGCGACCGCGTGAGCCTTCTTGATGTCGCGAGTCCAAACCGCGCCGGCTAATCCATAGTTGGTCCGGTTGGCGCGGGTGACTACCTCGTCCACATCTTTGAAGGGCATCACGCTCATGACCGGCCCGAAGATTTCTTCCCGGGCGATTTCCATGTGATCTTGTACGTCGGCGAAGACGGTTGGTTGAATGAAGTAGCCACGATCTCCGACGCGTTCGCCTCCGCAGGCGAGCGTAGCCCCCTCGCGCTGCCCCGATTCGATATAACCCATCACTCTATCGAACTGGGATCGGTCTACCTGCGGACCCTGGTCCGTTCTGGGATCGAGTGGGTCGCCAACCCGGCGCTTGCGGGCCCGCGCTATGCTCTTTTCGACGAACTGGTCGTAGATCTTCTCTTCGACAAAAACTCTCGATCCCGCACAACAGGATTGACCCTGGTTGACGAAAACCCCCAGGTGGGCGCCTTCTACCGCCTCATCCAGATCTGTGTCCTCGAAGATGATGTTCGGGCTCTTGCCTCCGAGCTCCAGTGTGACTCGCTTCAGATTAGACGTGGCCGCCGCCGCCAGAATCAGTCGCCCAACTTCTGTGGAGCCGGTGAATGCCACCTTATCCACATCCATATGATGCGCGATCGCTGCGCCGGCGGTAGGACCAAACCCCGGCAGCAGGTTCACGACTCCCTCCGGGAATCCCGCTTCTACGATCAACTCTCCAATGCGGAGCGCGGAGAGCGGTGTTTGTTCTGCCGGCTTCATCACCACTGTATTGCCGGTTGCCAATGCCGGTGCCAGTTTCCAGGATTGCATTAGCATGGGGTAATTCCAGGGAATGATCTGCCCAACGACGCCAATGGGCTCATGCCTTGTGTAGCAGAAGAAGTCACCGTCGATCGGGATCGTCTTCCCCTGAACCTTATCTGCCCAGCCTGCAAAATAGCGATAGCAAGCGACTGTCTTCGCAACATCCACGGCCTTTGCTATAGAAAGCGGCTTGCCGTTGTCGAGGCATTCGAGCCGGGCCAATTCGTCCGCATGGGTTTCGATCAGGTCAGCGAGACGGTGCAGCAGTCGTCCCCGTTCCGATGCGCGCATCTTCCGCCATGGTCCCTCGAAGGCCGTCCGTGCTGCCTCAACCGCCTTGTCGACGTCGGCGGCATCCGCCTCGGCAACCTGGCAAATCTCCTCCCCCGTAGAGGGATTGATGGTTGCGAAGCTTCTGCCTGATTCACTAGGAACCCAGCGATTGTTGATCAGTAGCTTGGTGACCGAAGGAGTAATGATGGTTTCGCCGGGTGCCGCCAGGGCAGAGATCATAAGACGTAAGTCCCTTCACAAAATAGTCCAGACATTTTGATCGCGTGTTTTATCCGAAGACAACAGCCTCTACATTTTCTGGTTCGAGGCCTATTACGTTTCGATGTGCTGCGGAGAAAAGGCGCTCCCAACCAAAGCGGGTTGTCAACTTGGCAACCCGCCTGTAAGTCCAGTCAGCTATCTCTAGCCACCCTATTACGCCGTACATGGCCCGATTTAAACTAAAACTAACCGACCCCATGATCGCTGTGTTCCAAACTGGCCGTAGCCCACCGAATCCGGTGTGCGTTGGCAAGGGACTTGATTCTCTTCGAACGCAGCGTCCTTTCCTTCTGTGCGCATATGTATTCCAGCCAATTACGATAGATGCAAGTCGCACTGGACGTCCATCTATTTTCGATCTTTCTCTCTCCCAGTAGCGTCGAAATTCCCAACAATAACTCGTCGCTCCGTTCGCCCAGCGATCTCTCCCGCAGCGCCGACAATGCATGCACCGTGTCGTCGTCGAAATAACCCCGTGGGATCGACGGGCACCTCTCTGTTTCTCCCTTAAAATACCGCCCGATATCGCGCCGATACTCGCGCAACAATGTATCAGATTCATACTCCGGATGTCCCTGAAAGAAGACGAACCGTTGCTTAATGAAGGTGTCGACTCCTGCATCTGCGGACCGCGTGAGTACTCTATATCCACAAGCGGTCAGTTCTTCTTCCGGCGCCCCGTTCCACCTGGAGTGGGGAAGTCGAAAGCCTGACTGTGTACCCGCGGTTAATTGGTGATCCGCGGTGCGTGCACACTCAAAGATGCCGAAGAGCTTGTCATTGCTCCTCACGCGGGCAATCCCATCCATGTGCAGGATCGCAGCGTGGGCCGCCAGGCAGGACCAAACCGTGGAGTGAGTATGGGTTTCGGCCCATTCCACCAATCTTGTGAAGCTTTCCCAATATGGCTCCTGCTTCAGGTCGTTCGCCAGCGGTTCTCTGCCGGTCACGATCAGCCCATCGAGATGGCCGTCCCACAGATCTTCCACACTCGCATAGAAGTTATTGAGATACCGCCGGGCGTCCTCCTGCCTGGGAACATCTGGCAACATGTAACGCAGCAGGCGGACCTGCATGCCATCGGAAGCCGAACGAAGCAGCGACATAAATTGGCGTTCCGTTGCTTTGAGCGCCTCGTCGGGCATGTTATTGACTAACCCGATGGTGATCGACCGGCTCGACCCTTGCTGGAGGCCGGGCCGTGTTGCGCTGAAATCTGGAGAGTCCACAAAAATGGGCATCAGCTTCCGCCTCCGGGCGTGAATAACGTTGCGTGGAGCGCCTGATTTAAATCCTCAAGAATATCGTCGATGTGTTCGATTCCAATGCTTAGCCGGATCATCTCCGGCAGTACGCCGGCTTTGCGTTGCTCTTCCGGGGACATCTGTCGATGGGTGGTCGACGCCGGATGGCAGGCCAATGACTTTGCGTCGCCCAGGTTCACCAGGCGGGTTACCAAGCTGAGTGCATCATGAAATCTGACGGCAGCGGCGAAGCCGCCCTTGATGCCCACGGCCATCAGAGAGCAGGCGTGATTGCCTAGATATTTCTTCGCCAGGGCCCGGTAAGGACTGTCGGGGAAACCGGCGTAATTCACCCAGGCAACCCGAGGGTCGTTGTGCAGGAACTCGGCGACCTTTCTGCCGTTCTCCACATGACGCTCAACCCGCAACGCCACGGTTTCAATTCCTTGCAGCAGCAGGAACGCGCTGAGCGGTGAAAGAACTGCCCCGGTCGTCCGCTGGTAGACGCTGCGGCAGCGTCCAAGAAACGCGCCTTTTCCGAAATGATCGGTGTAGACAAGGCCATGATAGGACGGGTCCGGTTGGCTGAACTTCGGGAAGCGCGACGCATGCTCCTTCCAGGGAAAATTGCCGCTGTCGACAATAGCCCCGCCGAGGGTCGTGCCGTGCCCACCCATGAACTTGGTAAGAGAATGCACGACAATATCGGCGCCGAATTCGATTGGTCTAAGGAGAATAGGTGTTGCCACGGTGTTGTCGACGATCAGCGGCACGCCGTGCCGATGGGCGACACCGGCGAGCCCCTCAAGGTCGCAGATATTTCCCGCCGGGTTGCCGACGCTTTCGCAAAAAACGGCGCGGGTGTTGTGGTCGATCAGCTTCTCCACCGCCTCCGGATGATCGCTCTCAGCGAACCGGACCGTCACTCCCTGGCTGGGCAACAGGTAAGCGAACAGGGTGTGGGTAGTGCCGTAAAGCTGGGGAGCCGAGACTATGTTGCTTCCCAGTTCGGTGACGTTTTGCACTGCGTAGCTGACCGCCGCCTGGCCGCTACTGACGCACAACGCTTCCAGGCCCCCCTCAAGGGCCGCGACACGCCGCTCCAGCACGGCGGTGGTGGGGTTCTGAATGCGGGTATAACGGAAGCCTTCCGCCTCGAGGTTGAACAACGCCGCAGCATGGTCGGTGCTATCAAATGCGTAAGCGACCGTCTGGTATATCGGCACCGCGACCGCCTTGGTCGTTGGATCGATATCGTAACCGCTATGGATGGCGATGGTTTCCCGTTTCATGTCCTCGTCCGGTCTTGGCCTTGCCCCTCACTCGATGAGGCGATTCATTTCATCTACCACCCAATGGATATCAGCTTCCTTCGTCCTGAAGCTGGTGATGCATGCACGTATGACTGGCGTGCCGCCAAGCCGCGCCTCTGACATCCATGCGATCTGGTGCTTATGCAGGGCTGCCAGGAACGTAGCTGGGACGACGCGCTCCCGGGTGAAACAAACCAGCGGCAGCGGGGTCGAATTAACGATGCGCCACCCGGAGGCCTTCAGTGCTTCACGCAGTACCTCTCCCATACAGGCCTGGTGCTCGATCATCTCCGCATAGCCTGCTTCGCCTTTCTGCGCCAGCGACAAAAAGAGCTTGAGGCCTATGAAACGTCGCGACCACTGTGCCGATGTTGTATACGGGTCGAAGACCGGTCCAACCTTCTTTCCCGGCATATAAGAGACGTCTGCGCGGAAGGCCTCGGCGACCGTATCACGGTGCCGGCAGAAGAACATTCCGCATCCCATGGAAACGGATAGCCACTTATGCGCGTCGCAGGTGATGGAGTCCGCGGCCTCGATTCCGGCGAGATAACGTTTGAGCTTTGGCGAGAGGATGGCGCTGCCGCCCCAAGCCGCATCCACGTGAAACCATAGCCCCTCCTCGCGGCAGAAACGCCCGAGTTCGGGTAATGGATCGATGACTCCAGCCGCCGTGGTTCCACCTGTGCCAATCACGATAAAGGGAAGGAAACCGTTGTTCCGATCCTCGCCGACTCGCTTTCTCAGTTCGTCCAGGTTCATCTTCAAATGGCTGTCGGTCGCTATCGTCCGCAGCGCCCTTCGTCCCAGCCCGGTCATGTGTGCGATCTTGCTGAACGAATGGTGAGTCTCTTCTGTCAGATAAATCGCCGGCGTACCATCCAGGTGGCGAAGGCCGTGTTCGCCGTAATCAGGAAAAGACCGCGTTAACGCGACCACGACGGCAGAGAGATTGGCCTCCGTTCCGCCGCTGGTGAAGGTCGCAATGGCATCTTCGGGCAGGCCGAACTTTGCAGCCAGCCAGCCAAGGGTATGCCGTTCCATCTCATTGGCTGCCGGCGAGGTACGCCAGTTCGCCAGTTGTGGGTTATACATGGCCACCAGCGTGTCCGCGATCACTGAGGCGAAGGTCACGCTGGGGTTGAAGAGGCCGAAATACCGCGGGTGGGTGACCTGTACCTGCCAGGTGCGCAACATCTTTTCGACATCCGCGATCACTTGCTCGAGGGGCTGCGCGCGAGTGAAGTCGTAACGGGACGTGAGGTAGCTCCGAATCTCTTCCGCTGTGACCGTCGGCAGAATGGGGCCATTCGCAATGTCGGCCTGTAACTGTGCGAAATCGCTCCCGATTTCATCGATGACCATGCGTACCCTTCTCTCGCGGAGCTACCTACAAACGAATACTGCCAACTTGAATACGGTCGTACAATTCCTTGTCCAGACGAGTGAACGCTTCCGATTCCGTGTTGTCGAAATAGAGCATGTCATTGCTCGCGACTGGATCGTATCCCTGGCGAACCAGGTCGTTCTTCGAATACTTGAAGGTGCCTGTCACTTCAACCTCATCGCGGATGCGCAGAAACAAAGGACGTGCGTAGGCAGGCAGACGGCTCACGAGGTGCTCGCGCAATCCGGCCAGGTCTAAGGGCTCTTCGGCAACCACCGTAGCCATACCAGCCCGGCCTTCGTTAGCGGGGATCGCTACACCATAAACATTCGCGTGCTTGACTCCCGGGAATGCGCAGATCGCCTCTGAGACTTCAGAGGTTGCGACATTCTCCCCTTTCCAGCGAAAAGTATCACCAATGCGATCGACAAAATAGAAGTATCCCTGCTCATCCTTTCGCATCAGGTCGCCGGTGCGCACCCACGTGTCTCCCGGCTCAAATACGTCGCGAAGAATCTTGCTTTCTGAAGCCTGCTGGTTCGTATAGCCCTCGAATCGGCTGCCGATGTTCGATGGGTCATCCACCACCTTGCCGATCGCTTCGCCGGTTACATTCGCAGCGCATCGAATGCAAAACCCCGCCGCGTTCCGCACTGGTTCTCCCTTCTCCACATCGAATGCCACCAGGGCGGGCGAGAAGCGATGCGCAAGGTAGCCCGGGATATGTCCGATTGCCCCGCGCTTGCCCTGGACGTTGAAGAGAGAGACGCCGCCTTCGGTGGCCGCATAAAATTCCAGAATCTGCGGAATCGAAAACCGCTCCTTGAATCTCTCCCACACTTCGGGCGCCAGTCCGTTTCCACAGGCCATCCGGATGTGATGCGCGCTCTCATTTGCTGACGGCGGGGTGTGGAGCAAGTAGCGGCAAAGTTCGCCAATGTATTGGAAGATGGTGCAGTCCCAATGCCTGACATCATTCCAGAACTGTTTGGCGGAGAATTTCTCTCGAACAACCAGCGCCCCGCCGGCCACCAGAATCGCACCCGGCGCCAGCACCCCGCCTACGCTGTGATACATCGGCAGGCAGTTATACATCCGGTCTGTGGGTTGCGCATTCATCATGCCGGCGAACCAATGGCTCCATTGCATGATGCGGGCATGGCTCACTTTCGCGGCCTTGGGCAGCCCTGTTGTGCCCGAGGTGTAGATGTAGAGTGCTCGATCTTCGATGGTCGGTGGCCGGCGCTCGGCCTTGCTCAGCGATTCACCCGATGTCCGCTCGATCTGGAGGTCGATACGCCGGAACGAATCGTGTTCGCCGCCATGTATCCAGATCGTAGGCGCCCCCGACAGCCTGGGCAATGTTGCGGACCCCAATGTTGCGGACCCCGATGTTGCGGACCATAGATCGGAGAACTCCGCGGCAACGATGATGTGTTTTGGTAAAACGACATTGACGCAGTGGGCCAGCGAAGGACCGGGCAAATTGGTGTTGAGCAAAGAAACGACGGCGCCCACACTGGTGATGCCAAGCCATATGGCCATGTATTCGGGCCGATTGGTCATCAACAGGCAGACCACGTCGCCCTTCGCTACACCCGCCTCCAGCGCCCATCGTGCGTATTGATTTACCCGCCCGGCGAGCCCTCGATAGGTCAGGCACTCACGCTCCGAGAGCAGCGACGGCGCGTCGCCCCATTGCGCGGCAAGCTCCTCAATCACGGTAGAGAAAACCCGATCGGGAGTGCGCGCTATGGGCGCAGTCAGTTCCAGGGCGCGCAACCACGCCTTGGCCGCGGAATTATTGCTGTTAACGGGTGTCATGCCGTATTGCCCGCATCGACGGTAACTACTGTGCCCGTGATGTTTTTTGCCTTGTCGCTAAGCAGAAATTCCACTGCATTGGCTACATCGTCCACGTCCACCAGGCGCCGCAGCGCGCTCCGGCGCACAATCTGCTCCCGGTGCTCATCTTTGAGCGCGTGAGTCATTTCAGTATCGACAAAGCCGGGGGCGATGGCATTTACATTCACCCCCATGCGTCCCACCTCTCTGGCCAGTGATCGGGTAAATCCGATGAGCGAGGCCTTGGTTGCGCTGTAAACCGACAGGCCGCTGTACCCGGTGCTGGCAACAATCGACGCAATGTTGACAATGCGGCCGCCGCCGTCAGCCATCATAGACCGCACCACGTATTTGCTCATCACCATTGGGGAGAGTGTGTTCAAACGCACAAGCTGTTCGATTTGAGAGTTATGCATGAGCGCGAGCGCGCCTTCGGCACTTATGCCGGCATTGTTCACCAGGCCATAGATCGGACCAAAGTCTTTGCGCAACGTCTTCACCAAGTCAGCAATCCCTTCGATCTCTGCCAGATCAAAAGGGACAAAACACAATGATCCAGAGCGTTCAGGCGTCTCTGTTTGCCCGATCACGGACGCCAGTTCTTTGCTCTCTTTACGCGCAATCGCTATTGCGCGGAACCCCGCCTCGCTCAGCCTGCGGGCGATACCCAAACCGATTCCCCGGCTTCCACCCGTGACCACTACATTACGCATGCCGGCGGATGAGCTTCCCGGTCTCGGCGACCGCCAGGGCAGGTACAAAATTGATTGCCGCGGGAACCTTATGGGAAGCAAGGGTCTCACGACACAGCCGCAGGATATCGTGATGCAGTTCCGCCGCGTCGTTGCCCGCAGGCCCTGACGCACTCTTCAACACCACATCGGCGACAACCAGCGAACCGGTGATGGGATTTTTCTTTGTCCGGACCAGCGACATCTCAACCTTGGGATGGCCATTAATCACCGCCTCCACTTCCTCCGGGTACACTTTCATGCCTCCAACGTTGATCATTCCATCCCCGCGGCCTACGAAGTAGTAGCGATCTTCTCGCAAATCGAGCACGTCGCCGGTATCCACAAATCCTTCCGTATCCCGGATGGCATGAGTGTGATCGCCAAGATAGCAGCGCGCAGTGCGGTTTGAGCGGACGCGGAGCGTGCGATCCTCGATCTTCATAACCACATCGCGCGTCTGTTCGATCACATGAGCGGGAAAGCCCATCAACCCATCGTTCACAGCGAAAACAACGCCGGCCTCTGTGGTGGCGAATGCGTGGGCGACTTTCGCTTGGGGATAGAGCGACCGCAGTCGGTTCAGGATTGCCTGATCAGCGATTTCTCCTGACAATCGAACATATTTGGGCGCAATCAGGTGAGCCGAGGAACTCATCGCCGCGCGGCGCCAGTGGGAAGGCGTGCCGGAGATATGAGTGACTCCGTGTGCGCCCGCGCGAGCCAGAAAATCAGCCGTCGACTCCTGCGCGCTCGACAAAACCAGCGAGGTTCCGGTCAGGGCCGCGCGCAGAAAGATCTGCAGGCCTCCATAACGGCGAATGTCGTAGAACGTACTCCACACCACGCCGTCCGACGCAGAGTGACCATCTTCGATCGCGCCCGCCAGGCTGGCCAGGGTGTGGACAACCAGCTTAGGCCGTCCGGTCGTACCGGATGTAAGCAGCACCCACTCCGTCTCATGTTCTACCTTCGGAGCGCGATCGCCGGGCGTCCAACTGGACGGAGCGAGAGAGGGAATGCCTGGAGTCTCGGGGGTGGTTCGATCGGAGACGATGGCTTCCACGGCTGCGGCATGGAAGACATAGGGAAGATGTTCCAGCGACAGGTCGGGAGGATAGAGGACAATGCGCCGGGCAACACCATCCAGTTCCACCACTGTCGCAATGGCAGTGAGCTGATTTGTGGTCGCGACCAGAACAGATCGTCCGCTGAGTTCGTTGGCCCTTCCTGCGAGCACAGTGCCTGCAATCAGATCGCTCCAGGCAATCGTCGCTTCCGCGCCACAAACAGGGCGCGCGCCCAAATCCCCCGCGGCGCTAAGACCGTCTCTAAGCGACGCCCGGCTATTTCGCAGCATGCTCATAGAAGCTGATAAGGTCGCCCAGGGTTACGGGAAAGTGAGCATCTTCCGAAGCGGTGAACGGATCTACTCCCAGCGAGCCCTCAAGTCGAGTCACAATGATCGCAAAGCACAGCGAGTCGAGCCCCGAATTCAGCAGTTCCAGGCCGTCTGTCAGCGGCGCCAGTCGCCTGCCTTGTTCTCGCGCCACCTCACGGAATTGGGCCATGATCTCAGAACGAACTTCCATATCTTTATTCTCCCTACCTTCCAGCCGGTTCAAACCGTAGGTCTCTCCGCTCCTCGGTTTCTTGGCAAAAACGATTGCTATCATCTCCACATCCTGGCAAGGGGAAGTAAAGCTTCAGCCAGCTTTCAGTAACCTGGCGAACTCCGGCTCGACCTACGCGATTTGAAAATGTATGACCAGCGCCCTCCACCACTTTCGCCACCACCCTGCCGTTACCGCCGGCCTGTTCGACAAATGTATTTCAGGTAGTCGAACTCTTCTCCCCGCGGCTTAGTGGTCGGCGCCTTCAAAAGCAGAATCGGCATGCCCGTAGACGCCACCGTCTTCCAGCACCTAAGAAGAGGAAAGTTGGCATTTTCCGGCATTGGGTTTCTGCGCAGGTAAAGGCGAAGATCGGTAAAACGATCGTAGCCGCCGCTGACTACTCTGCCGAGGGCAGTACGCGAAATGCGGCCAGTAAGCTTTTGCCAGAGCCACGACCTGGCTGGAAGTGGCAAATGAAAGTACGGGTCCATCAACACCAGGCCTCGACAATCTTTGCTTGCCCCAGCGGTGTAGAGAGCAGACACTGCGCCGGCACAAAGCCCCACAACGATTACCCCCGATAAGCCAAACTGTTCCGACAGTTCTCTCATCAAGGCGGAAGCGATCGGTCCATAGCCGCCGCTATTAATAAACTTCAGCAGCTCGGGTGGAGGGTTCCCATCGGAATCGCCGAACCCCGGCATATCAATCCGGAAAGCAGGATAGCCGGATTTGGCGAATGAGTCTGCCCAATAAACCGCGGAATCACCGGCGGCAGCTCTAGTCGGAGACAGCGAATTCAAAATCAGAATTCCAGTGCGTTCTCCCTCGGAGGTCGCACCGTCGGCCTTGTGATAGGTGCCTCTAACGACGCCACCGAGCCCATGCAGGGTAATCAACTCGCGGGTTTCAACGGCCTCGTGCATGTCTATCTTCCTTGGAGATTGCTAAAGCTTCGGCAACCCATTCGAAATGAGAAGCGTACAGCCAGCTAAGATCCTTCACTTCGTCGTAGCCAACGTAAGGCTTCACCAGCGGGGCTGCCTCCCGGCCAAGCCTAACCACTTTCACCGGTCTCTGGTACGCCTCGCCCGCGGCGCCATCGTCTTGTAAATTAGCTGGCAGGCCGAAATCGAATGATTCGCGCCAGAGAGAACTGGACCAACGATAGCCCGCTACTTCGATAGAGAGTCCTTGCTCCAGTTGCCGGATATAATCACCCGCAGACCTCCGGTTTTCAGACGACTCGAATAGTTGTTCGAGCCCTGCCCAGCGCATAAGGCTTGAGCGCAGGGCCTGGTTGGCATGAGCCGGGGGCGACCACAGTAGCAACGCGTCGCCCGAGCCCTGCGCGAAACTCCTGCCGGCGAGAATTGAGCCCATTTCAAGCCCGTGCAGCAGCAACGGTACTTGTGACCGGCTCGAGAACCAATTCGCAAGCAACTCTACATCTTCGCTCCAATGCGTGAAGCCCAACTCTTCAAATTCGCCTGTGCTCTCGCCAACCCCGCGATAGTCGTAGCGAAGAACTTCCATTCCTTTGGCCGCCAGGTATCGCGCCCAACGGACCCAGGGGTGATAGGAAAAATGCCGCTCCGATGCAAAGGGTCCAACCAGCAAAACGCGGGCTACTGGATCCGGCACTTCATGCAGCACCGTATAGAGAGCCGCGCCGGAGACGGTGAAGTATCCGGCGCTTTCCAATAAAGCGCTATCGCCATGAAGTTGGGTTTGCACTGGTCTACCTCGTCGCAACCATCAGGCTGCAAGCTTGCTCTCATCGACTCGATTGATGCGCTGGATGAGAGTGCGAAGCAGATCGACACCCTCAAACAGGTCCACTGATGGATCAAGCGGATTCACCGCCATCTCCGCGTAGAGTGCTTGAAACAGCCCTTCCGAGTGCGCTATGTCACAGACACCGTGCACATCCGTGTAGACCCGTTCCGCCGATCCTTGCAGCCCGGCAAGCTCCGCCAAATAGGCCATGTATTGTTGAATGTACCCTTCAAAGAAAGCCATCGTGAGAAGATTCTGCACTCCCGAAAGGCGGCCGAGAAACAGGCGGACGTTTGTCAAATCTGCGTGCACAGCAAGCGCGTCCTCGCCGGTAGGAAACGCGTGCGCTGCCATGGTGAAGTTGCGCAGCATCGCGGGATGGCAGTCACCCACTTCCTCGAGCAGATTGTCGAGCAGGATCGGGCGCGCTTCCTCTGTCTTGACCGAGAGGTAAGTGGCTGTCATCCAGTAAATAAAGTTTCCTTCAAGTACTGTGGTGTATCTCGCAATCATCCCGCGCCGTTGCTCAGCGGTGAGCTGCTTAGGGTCCGGCAGGGAAGCAATGAGATCTTCAATGGTGCTGTCAATTTGTTGCCTAAGTGAGGTTCCGAGAAGGCCGTCCTGCACTGAGGGAGTCACTAGCGAGGTGGTCATATATTCTCCTTTGTCCAAGGTTGAGTGTCAGGCGCCGGAGTCGGAGCTCAACATGTGCAAGTGGATTACGTACTCGTTTCAATTGCGATGATGAAGGATGCCGTGAGGCTTAAGAAAAGGGCAGCTCAAAGTCAAATGTAATTCAGATACAACGCTGGTTAGTTCTCGCTGAAATATTGTTTGATGATCGACTAGGGGGGATACCGCTTAGAGTACTGCATCGCTGGCGGAAGTCAATAGATATCGATTCGTTTATTGTCGGTGCTCATGTTGAAAATGTGGATCGCGAACATTTTTCAACTTATCAAACGCAGTCCTGATCCTGGGCGATGCAAATCACGGTGTTTTTGCCGGGGTCGAGCAAGCTCAATGAGCATACATGAAGGAGCATCGGCCTAACACAAAGTTATAGTATTTACTTACTAGAGAGTGTATGGCACGGTTACTTACTCAGCGCGGCAAGAAAAAGTTTTGGAGTATTTGAAAAAACATAGCAACTGTTCGCTTGAGTGACATGTCGCAGTACTCGGCGTGCAACCCAATGTGGCTCTTCCCCAAGACCGGGGCCAAAGAAAATCCCGCACTTCGCTCAACTTCAGGCGTAAGTTGAATTCTCCTTTGCCGTTTGCTCACGATTGTCATAACCGCCTGAAGCTGTTTCCTTACTCCAGGCTGGATTCCATTTGACGTTCGTCTTATCCATACGGGCTTCGAACGCATTCAAGTCTTCACGAGTTGCCCGGCTTACCCGGCGATACGCCAGCTTATTAAGGATGGCCGCTACGCCCGGGATCTGGAGCTTTTCGAGCAAGCGCGAAGCGCGAATCAACTGCGCCTTGGTGGTTATTCCAGCTTCGGCGATGAGGATGGTCACGTCTGCAAAGCGGGCCAAATACTCGGTTTCCGCCGAGATCAGAATAGGTGTGGCATCAATGAGAACGATATCGTAGTCGGTGGTCAGGTCTTTGAAAGCCTGATCCATAAAATTGGTGAGCGGCGTCACCTTGGCTGAGAACGGTTGCGCGAGTACAGCCGTTGACCACACGTCGGCATCCGGCCTCACCGCGGGCATACCGCCTACTCCGTGGTGCGCCGATTGGTCGATGTTCAGCGTGACATAGGCCACCGGAGGGTTTTCGCCAGAGGCGTCGATAGTCAAGGTCTTGCGGCCCAGCTTAGCCAGCGTACTGCCTAGATTTCCCACGATCGATGTCGTGCCGGCCCCTGCAGTGACTGAGGTAAGGACGATGGTATGTATGCCGGCGGTACGGGCCGCCTGATCGATACCTGCTGCCAGGCGCAGGGCGCATTCGTCGAGGACTTGCATAGTGACATCCCGCTGGTGGAAGAGCGTGCCAATGGGAGAGAATCCCAGAATCTCCTCGATGTCGTTCCCCGAATGGACACGGGGATCGAAAAAGTCAATCAGAACGACACTCCCTATCCCCACCATCAGAGAGACGGGAAGAAGCAGGCCAAGAATCATCGTACTGCCGCTATGCGACGGGGCAGTGGGTGTCCGTGCCGGAGAGAAGATGTGCACCGAGCCGGGTGACTTGCTTTCAAGTTCCAGGTTCCGCGTGCGCTCATCCAGGGTGCTATATCGAGCTTGCAGTGCGGTGATCTCGGCTTTGAGTACCTGCGCGCGTTGAAAGCTGGGCGCTGCATGGGTCGCCTGGTGGGTATCAGTCTGCAGATCCGCGGTTAGCTTAGCTTCCACAGTGGTTGCCCGCTCCAGATCAGTACGCAGCTTCTGTTCCAGGGTCGCCGCCGCATGGCTGCGAAGGTTGGCCTGCATCTGTTGCAAGGCGGTTTCAATTTCCGCCAGTTGCTCTTCCGTTGTCCTGCGCAGAGGATGATTCGGCGTCATCCCGGCAAGCTGGTCCAGTAGCAATGCGCGTTTTTGACTGAGAGAAGACTTGAGCGCCAGCAGGCTCGGATCCAAAGCGATGATCTCGTCAGCGGCAGAGTTGAGGGCGTTGCTTGGCGTGTCCGTATCGCCGTTTGCCAGAGCGGAAAGTTGGGCCTCCGCCTGAATTCGCTGTTCATGCGCCGCGGTCAGGTCGGTTCGCAACTTCGCCACCTGGGCGTCGATCTGGTCCGTAGCGTCGGACGAGATTACGGCTACACCAAGCGACTGGCTTATCTCTCTCTGCTCCCGAAGCTTATCGTTCAGCTCATTCTGTACTTCGGCGCGTGCCTGGCGCAATGACTCCAGCCGTTCGTCCCGGCCGTAAAACTCCTCTCCTTTTATGCTGTCGAGGTAGCTGTCGGTTACCGCGTTGACGACTTCAGCCAGGTGTGTGGGGTCCGTGCCGAGCAGGGTGATCTGCACCTGGTAGCTTTGGCCATCGCGCTGAACCGTCAGGCTATTTTGCAGCCGGTCGACCGCCGATTCCAGACTCTCCCCGGGAGCCTGCCATACTCCAGGCTTGAGCTTCCCGATAGCATCCACGAGCACGTTATATTTCGTAACCGAGTGCACCTGCTCCTCGATATACGAGTCGTACGGATACTCCTGCTCCTGGGTGGTGACCAGGGTGGCGTGGAAGTTCGGCGAAACGTAGACAACGCTAGTCGCCTCGTACTTGGCACGATGCCGAACTGCCAGCGCAACCCCCAGGCCCAGCGTCACCAGGGTGATCAGGGTTGCCGTCATTTTGTGCAGACGCAAACTTCGCGCCACGTCGATTCTCGATCTCCAGTCCACGGGGGCGAGAGGTTGAGATGGTTGCGAGGGGCTGAAATTCTTAATATGCATGGTCGAGGACCTTGGCAATCTTATTGCTCAGATGTTGTGGGGGGAGGATTGTTCTTCAACCGGCGCGAAATAAATATCGAACTCCAAATATCGAACTTTAAATCTTGGACCCTTTGCTCAGGGAGCGACCGCGGCAATCGCGCCGATCGAGGCCACCGGACTCAATCGTTGAATGACGTAAGTTGATTTGAAGAAACCGCTCTGCGGCACAAACACTACATCTCCCGCGTGCAACTTGACTTCATCCGTACCCTTAAGAGTAAGCAGGCTTTTAAAGGGGATGGTCATAGTCTTCCCGGTTGAGGGCTGAATGATCTGAATATTCTTGGCCGCCCCCTCCGCCAAACCTCCCGCCTCCGCCAGAACTGAGGCTAGAGTGGATTCCGGAGTGAGAGCAATCGCGCCTGCGTGCATCACGCTTCCCAGCACCGAGACGAAGACCTCCTGCTGCGCCGGAACGAAAACGATGTCATTCCGCCGCAACCGCAGGTCGGCCATCGAATTGCCGCTCTGCAACAACTGCTTCAGATCCACCCAGACAACTTGATCGTTGCCGCGGTAGATAGCGCAGCGCTCGGGGATTCCATCCCGCACGCCCGCCGCGCCTGACCCGCCGCTGGGCCCACTGCTGGTGGCATTCGCCAGCAGTCCGCCCCGCGCAATCACGTCAAGCAGGGTGGGGGTATTGTCGAAGTAGAGCACTCCCGGATGCTGCACGCTTCCGATAATGACCACTCGATTGGAGCCGTACTTGTCTATGTTAATGGTCACCGTGAGGTCTTTGTAGTAGGGCGACAGAGCCTGGACCACCGACTTGGCGACCTCGGTTCGGTTCTTGTCTGCGACGCTAATGGCGCCGGCCAGCGACAGCGTGATACGGCCGTCGGGTCCGACGACTTTCTTGCCGCTCAACTCCGGGTGTCCAGGAAAATCAAGGCTTATCTCATCCCCCGGGCCCAATGCGTACTCTTCGTTTTCTGCCGGCTCAAAACTCTGCAGAGTCTTCATCGGACTTATCTTCAGCTGTGGGTTGCTGGCAGCCGCGTCGCCCGACGTACTTGTTTGTGCGAGGACCGTGGTCCCGTTCACCGCCAAAAGCATCCCCGCAAAGAGCAACCTCACCGGAAGCATTTCCTTTTTCATGAGATCTCCAAAGAACTTCTGATCCCTAGTGCCTGTTCCATCGCATGGGAGGGGTTACCCTCCGCCGCGGCCTCTAACCCGACGATCTGTATTGCCGGCTGACGCTCGGTTCTCACCCATGCCGCGTTTGTGCGCGAAGTGCGGAGAATGCTGGGCAGCATGGTAAGTTTCCAAAGTATGTAACCAGGTGCGCGCGCCAGGATGCGAAGATCGCCGGCAAAATCATCTCCCATCGATGCTGCAGCCAGAACATGGCACCCCAGGATAGCCACTGCGATCATCGCGTAAACGCGCAGCCATTCTAACGGCAAACAGAGCGCAAGCAACAGCAGAAAAGCGGCATATCCGATAGGCAAAGACACCAAGTCCAACAATGGCTCCACCACGTGTAACCGGCCTCGCATCAGTTGCCGGAGAAGAGGCCCGAACCAGGTCACGGCGGCATTGGCCCGCCCACCTTCCCATCGCGAACGCTGAGTGGCTTCGCCCTGTTTGGATGGCGGCATTCCTGACCAGACTCTTGCGTTCTCGATGAACTGAACCTTCCTGCCAGCTAACACCAGCTGTACGTGATGTTCAAGGTCTTCCACTACGGAAATAGATTGATAAGGGTTTTGCGTAAGTAGATCTTGCCGCAGAGCAAAGCCGTTGCCCATGATACCTGCCGAAAGACCAAGCCGATCTCGCCCCGTCGCTCGAACAACATTGAAGCCGCGAAACGCCAGCGCCGTTAACCGGCTCGCCGGCCTCTTAGCGGAGCTTTCCATTTCATATCTGCATTGCACGGCCTCGGCCCCGTTGGCCAGGGCTTTGTGCACCAGCCCGACGAGATTGCTCGAAACAGTGGAATCCGCATCGACCATGAGGGACGCATCCATGCCCAGCGAGGCCGCGTACTCGAGCCCAAATTTTAGGGCCGCACCTTTGCCTCGGGCTTGCGGGTCGTTGTAAGCGACGGCTTCGGCTCCGGCTTTAGCTGCCAAATCTGCCGTGTGATCTGAGCAGTTGTGGGCTACGGCGATAATTCGTGTTTCGCTGCCGGCTGCCGAAATCAAAAGGCTCTCCACGCAAGAGGCAATCAATGCCTCCTCATTGTGGGCGGGGACGATCACTGCCAGACGGATGGGCGCGGACGTTGTCGAGCCGGCGCGATTCCGTTTAGGAAAGCGAGAGGCGAGCGTCAGGACTGCCAGTTCCACAATCAACGGCAGCGTGAGCAGAAGGAGAGTGACTCCCAGCGCTTCAAAGACGTAGGACGTTATGTGCATAGAATGAGAACCAAAGTCTGCTGAATCTTGGGCACTAGCGTGTTGCTGAACTTCTGCTGTAGGCGCGGCCAGAAGAGACTCTGGAGGATTGGCTGAGGTACACGATTCTCCTGCACAAGTCCTTTAGCAATTCGACTTGGACTTGAACGTTGGGCGAATGGTGGGTAAACGTCTGAACCGTGATGCCGTCGGCAAATAACTGATTCTCCACTTTCTTGATTCGGTAGAGGGCATCACTGACGCTTGACGTGCTCACGAAATAGTGACTCATACGGGCTGCACGAAGCACTCTCAAACCATGCGGCGGCATAGCCACCAGCCAAAGCTCGCGCTTCCGGCGTTTCATCATCTTCGCCAAATGGACAAGCAAGCCGACCGAGTCGAGCCCAAAATACGCGGTCTGAGCCAAATCGAGAACGATATGGTGGTCTTGCCGATAGGCACGCTCAAGTTGCTCTTCAAACTCCGGGAGCAGCGAACCTTTAAAATTGCCCCGGATGGAAATGACCGAAGCATTATCCTGCTGATACGTCTGCACGGTCGAAGTAACTTTCCTGGGCTGGATGGCGTTGGCTGCCATCTGCATGGGCAGATGGCGCGCCAATCCAAATGCGTCAACCAAATACCGTTGTGTCAGGCGTCGCGGTTCGTGCGCGGCCCGGTACAGCCACTCGAGGCCGGCCGTTTGCATCCAGACGGGAGCCCGTGAGACCTCACCGGCGAGAAAGTCCAGCGAGGCTCCCACACCCATGCAAAGCGGAACTTTCAAGCGGTGGCGATGCATGGCCAGCCACTGCTCTTGCTTGGGGTGTCCCATGGCAACGAGCAGGATGTCTGGTTGGGCACGCTCGATACGGCGCAAAATCCCTTCATGATCCATTTCCGCCAAAGGCGACACGGGAGGGCAGTGGCGCCCGACGATGCGAAGTTTTGGAAAGCGTTTCTTGAGGACTTCGGAAGCGCGGCGGGAGCTCCTATCACTCGCTCCCAGCAGATAGATCCCGTAGCGCCGCTTGGCAGCGAGTTCCGCCAAACGGGGAATTAAGTCGATCCCCGAGACCCGCTCTTTGAGCTTGGAGCCCATCAGCCGAGACGCCCACACAATGGGCATGCCATCGGGAACGACCAGGTCGCAGGAGCAAAGCATCTCCTGCAGCGATTGATCGTGGATCGCATTGACGATGAAGTCTACGTTGGCAGTGGCCACCTGGTGGAAGCCCTGCTCTTCGATTTTCTCTTCGATCAGATCCATGGCTTCGTGCATGGTGACATTGTCGAAGGGCACCCCTAGAACTGCCACCGACCTGCGATTGCGATAAGCCATTACGCGCACTCCGTCCGTTTACTCTGCAATGGTTGCGAAGGAAAGTGGGTATCGAATCCACGGTGCTCCGCCTCAGTCAGTCCCGTGGAAACCGGGGGCACCGCCCGCTCGGCTCTTTTGGACTATCTGGCAGCTGGTCTTGTGTATCGCTGTTTTAGAAATGCAGTGCTTCAATTCTGGTAAAAGCGGCAGATTTAAAACAAGCCCGTGGTTACTTTTCTTGCGCCTCACGGTGCGGGACTTCAGGGGGATGTTTCGGTTAAGAGCAATTTGTCGGCCAAAACCGTCGTGCATTAAAACTCAGGAATTCTCTCAGACTCGACACCTTGGCTAGCCTTTCCTTAGCCAATATTCCGAAAGTTGGGTAAGTGTTCCCACTCAAGCGCGCTCCAGGCTTGGAGCAATTCGGCGTACTCGTAGTAACAGGCGTTTTAGCTCTCCAAGGTAACCCAAACAAAACTCTGGTAAGTCCAGAACAGAATAGTGAGAACCTTTCTGGCGATGGGTATACTATGTGGCCACCCCACGATGTGAAACCAAGAGGGGAATTCCTCAAGGTCAAAGATCGACCTGGGGTCGGTATCACGTACTCATTGTTTTCTGCCCAAGCCTGGTAGTAGAAGCAAACTCATCGATAAAACCACCGCGGGAGAGGTCCGCCCCTTTGCGGCTCCCTTCTAGGAGGAAAAATGATCCCCCAAATTGTGTTGGTCAGTGAAGTCCCGGGATCTCACGACCAGGTGGTGCGGAGCTTAACGGCGGCGGGTTTCAAAGTTGAGCCGCAGGCGACGCTAAGAGCAGCAGTTTCGCTGCTGCGCTCTGCGGAAAATGCCGCGGAGAATCCTGCGTTGGCCCTTGTTCTGGATGTGCCGTCATTCTCTGCCCATGACGCTGATGTGCTGGCCGATCTGAGTGTTCAGCATCCCCGGCTGCGCATGATCGTTTTTGCTTGGAGGGGATGGCACGAAGAGGCGTTCCATCGAATTGAGAGCTGCGGCCAGATCAACATCTATAGCACGCCGCTCGGAGATAGAACTTCGTCCGGCTTGATCCTGAAGGCATTGGCGGAGCCAGTCACGCCCGGCGTCCCGGATGCCCCCTTGACGGAAGTAATGAATCGCTTCGCGGCCTTCGAGCGCGGGCCGTCAGCACGCCGGCAAGGTGTTACCAGCCGATCGGACGCGCGTGATCCGCTCTATGATGATGAGTTCTTGCGCCGGGTGGGGCGGTCCGATGTTCCTGTCCTGCTGCACGGTGAAACCGGGGCGGGCAAGGAGGTCATGGCGAGAAAGCTGTGGACGTACTCCAATCGAGTCGGCAAGCCCTTCTTGAAATTGAATTGTGCTGCGCTACCTTCCGAGCTGATCGAAAGCGAGCTCTTCGGTTACGAAAAAGGCGCATTTACCGGTGCCATGGTCGATAAGCCGGGCAAATTCGAGCTGGCGCAGGATGGAACCATTTTGCTTGATGAAATTGGAGACATGGATACCAGGCTCCAGGCCAAGCTTTTGCAGGTGTTGCAGGATGGTGAGATCCAACCGCTGGGCAGCAGCCGCATAATCAATGTAAATGTCCGCATCATGGCGGCAACTCACCGTGACCTGCAGGCGGCTATTGCACAGGGCACTTTCCGTGATGATCTTTACTATCGCCTTAGCGTGATTAACATTACCATTCCGCCGTTGCGTGAGCGCCGCGATGAGATCGTCCCTCTTGCTGAAAAACTGCTCTTGCGCCATGTCGGCCCGGGCTGCTCTGCTCCCACCATTCCTGAGACGCTCAGGCGGGCGATGCTTGCCCATTCGTGGCCCGGCAATGTGCGCGAACTGGAAAACGTGATGCGCCGCTTTCTCGTGTATCAGGATGCCGGCCTGCTCACGGCAGAACTGACTGATTCCTGCGATCCGCCTAAGCTTCGGCTTGCAGTGGCGAGAACTCCAGCGGCTCCTCGTGCGCCGGTGAATGGTGGCCGGGTCAGCTTCGACCATTTCGCTGAAACTTCCCGCACCGCCGAATCAAAGCTACTGCTCGACACCCTTGAGGCTGTTCGCTGGAATAGACGCCAGGCAGCCTTAGAGCTGAATATCGATTACAAGGCGCTCCTTTATAAGCTGCAGAAGCATGGCATCGTGGAGAGCAAAGCGAAGCGAAGAGAAGTCAGCGCCTGAGGTCGCTGCGGGATGCCACCTGCGCTTTCCATCGTGATCATCGGCCGGAATGAAGGCCAACGCCTGGTTCATTGCCTGCACTCGGTCGGCCGCCTGCAGGACGTGGCCGGTAAGCCTGAACTTATCTACGTCGATTCCGCCTCAAGCGACGGAAGCCCGCAGGTCGCCGCCGATTTCGATGCCCACGTCATCATCCTTCAGGGAGGAACCCAGACCGCCGCGCGAGCCCGCAACGCGGGGTGGCATCAGGCTTCCGCGCCTTACGTCCTCTTCCTTGACGGAGACACGATCCTGCATCCGCGTTTCGTTCAGGCCGCTCTCAAAGCCCTTGAGTCCGACCCCGGCATTGCCGCCGTTTGGGGCCATCGCCGAGAGCTCTACCCGAAGCGTTCGATCTACAACCGCGTTCTTGACCTCGACTGGATCTATCCTGCCGGCGATACCGATTTTTGTGGTGGAGACGTCCTGATGCGGCGGACCGCTCTCGCAGAGGTCAAAGGATACGATTCAGCACTCATTGCCGGCGAGGAGCCGGAGCTCTGCCGGGTTTTACGCGCAAAAGGGTACCGTATCGTTCATATCGACACCCCTATGACCCGGCACGATCTGAACATGACACGCTTCAGTCAATACTGGCAACGGGCGGTGCGCGCCGGCTATGCCTACGCTGAAGTCTCAAGCCGCTTCCGTGAAACTGCGGACCCCATGTGGTCGCAGGAAAGCAAAAGAAACCTGCGTAACGGAAGCTTCTGGATTGCGTGGTTCGCTGTGGCGGGCGTTTTGTTGGCCTTCAGGAGTGTCTGGATCCTCCCCTGGTTCGCGCTGCTCATTGTCTTGTCGGCTCGTTCAGGCTGGAAGGCGCGCTCGAGAGCGCCTGGCCAAATTGGTTTGCTCATGCTCTACGGCATCCACTCCCAGTTGCAGCAAATACCCATACTGGTTGGACAGCTGAGATATTCCCGTGACCGGCACTCACGCAAACAACCCACGCAAATCGAATATAAGGAAGAAGCCAGCGCGTGACCTTCTATGGCAGTTCGCAATTGGTGTAGATCGAAGCTACAGGCCTTTTCGTGGTTTTCTCCCAAGGAAAACCACACCCGGATTTCCTGTACGAGGCGCCAAGCAACGGCCGCGTGTGCGGCTTTCATTAAGGAAAGCCGCATGAAGTTTATCAACGCCAACAAACTTCACAGGAAATCCGGGCACCTCGCGATCCTTGTCAGCCCACAGTAATTGCGAAACTGCCTTACCAACCGGTGCCCCGCAGAACCACATCCGCAGTTCGCAGCAGGATCTTCAAGTCCAACCACAAACTCCAATTCTCCACGTAGGCCAAATCGAGCGCTACATAACGATTGAACGATGGATCCTGGCGTGCATGAATCTGCCAAAGGCCGGTAATGCCGGGCAGCACTTCAAGCCGGCGAAAATGCTCCAGCTCGTACTGTCCGACCTCGTTTGCCAATGGTGGCCGGGGGCCGACAAGGCTCATATCACCGCGCCACACATTAAAGAGCTGGGGCAGTTCATCCAGGCTGAACTTCCGCAGAATCCGGCCCAACCTCGTTAATCGAGGGTCCTTCCGGATCTTGAAGAGAATTCCGTCGCGCTCATTCAGAGAAGCCAGCGTCGGCCTTAGCTGCTCTGCATTGGCAACCATGGTCCGAAACTTGTAGCAGGCGAAGACCCGTCCCTTTTTCCCGATGCGGCGGGATATATAAAACACCGGCCCCGGTGAATCCAATTTGATCAGCAGCGGGATGATCAGAAAAGTTGGCAAAAGCGCGACCATGAAAAACGAAGTCAGGGCGAAATCACAAATCCTCTTCAACAAGTGGCCGATGAGTTTTCCGTTCCGGCGATGCAGGGCCACCACTGGCAAGTTGCCCAAATACTCCACCGGCGCGTCGGGTGTGAACTCATCGTAGAAACCGGGAACTACAAGCACTTCTATATCCAATTGCCGGCCTAACCCCATCAGTTCGATCATTACCTGCGTCGGACAGCGTTCTGCGATGATGATCTCGTCAATAAAATATTGCCGCGCAATCGACGCCGCCAGCGTCAAGTCACCTAGCACGAACTCCTCTGCCTCCAAATTAGTGCTGCCGTTCGAAGTCGCGACAAACCCTTTGAACACCCGGCCCAGATGACTGAATCGGGTGATTTGCTTGCGTACTGCATTTCCCATATGGCTGGCGCCGACCACCAGCACATTTCTCGTATCAATGCCTCGAGCATATTTGCGGTAGAGCGACCAGCGCCAGAACGCCCGCAGCGCGCAGACAAAGACAGTAGTGAGCGCGATAAAATAGCCAACGAAGACCCGCGAGATCGTGCTGTTGTGCATTAAGTACAAGCCGCCACACAGCAACAAGCCGGTACCCAAACAAGCCTGGATTGTTTTCCGTTGCTCGTTCAAGGAGCCCTGGGCCTGGAGCGGGCCATAGAGACCGTCGCGCCGGTTGATGATCAAAAGCGCGGCTACAAAGAACACCAGGTACCCGGGGTGAATGGGAAAATCGTGTCCGCCCCAAAGCCATGGCTGCCGGTGAAGCCACTCGGTTGGAGACAGGTCAAAGCGAAAGACTGAGGCCAGGCAGAGGGCGAGCAGAACGGCCATTACGTCTTCCGCCATCATGATCGCCGCGTCCAATGCCGCTTGGCTGGGCGACCTGCGGCGCGCGATCGAGGGCCCGAATTCCGTCGGAGCCGTGTACCCGGCTCTCATGGGTTTAGAAACGGATTCGGATGCTGCCATGGTGATCTCTCTTAGAAAAAACCTGCAACGGGAGTCACGCCGCAACCGTGCCCTTGCCGCGGTCGTATGGGAAATGTTGTTGCCCAGGGGTCCCAGGTACCGAACAGATCAACAACGATCTAACTGGAGGGTCTTGAATTCGGTTCGGTGAAACGGAAGATCAAAGATGTTCCGTTCGCGTGTGACGTTGTAATGAGAAGACAGATGCCAATAGCAGGTGAAAAAAAACTGTTTTGCGCGTGCGCTCTAATATGCTCCAAGGTCCCAAGGCGCCGTCTTTACTGGAGGAGAGGAACCCCCCTCCGTCAACTCCAGAAGTCTATCGTCAACTGAACGGAATACCAGCTCATTTTGGTAATGCCTGTACAGTTTATTAACGAGTTACTTCCGAGTGTGTCAGTCCGTGGTAGCTTAGGATGGCCTTTAAGGAGCAACCTTCTTACTTAGTCGGATAAGTGGAAAGGTCATGGCAAAAAAGGATAATAAGTGGAACGAATGTGCATTAAATATAGTGCGTCTTGCATGAAGATCTTCACCTCTTCGGGTGGGTGACCCAATGGCATGCGGGTGAAGGTGCCCTCGAGCTGGCGGAAAGCCGGCCGGTTCAGATAGAGAGTGCGGTTACCGCATGTGGAAAACAGGGGACCTTTCGATTTTTTGTAGCCAAAAATGTTCACGGCTGGCTTCGAGCTTGTTGTATATTTTGCATCGCCACACATATAACCGATGGCGAACGATATGGTTACAGTTTTGGAACCATGCAATTCATACGGGTTTCGCCCGTAAGTTCCTTTGGCCGTTCCTGTGCCTGCAATTATGTTACTGGCCTTCGTGGGCTTCTCTAGCCTGGTTCTGTGTTGATACCGAAATTCTGGTTCTCTCGATTGAAGTGACGCAGTAACATCACACAACGTTTACCGGACCCGTAGATTCTTCCATGACGAATTTGCTTAGCACGCGCCCTTCGCCGTCCGTCGGCAATAGGGATAACTCCGCGATGGCCTGCGCAGGAGACGCTGTTGCAGAAGCCGGCACTGCGGCGCGCCTTGGAGACGAACTGCTTCGCCACTTGCCTGCGGATCGCCCGTCCAATATGGCATCCATTTCGCTGGCCGAGGCCGCCTGCAAGATTACTGGTGATCGAACGGATCGCCTCTTCCAAGCTTGCGCTGCGCTCGAGGTTGAGCCGGAGACATTTTTTCTCACCGCCTTCGCTACTCTGCTAGCCCGCCTCGCTGGCCAGGAAGCCGTCATCCTGCGGAATTGCGGCCGTGTTCCCGCGATACTTCCTCTCGCATTCGACGCAGAGGCGTCGTTCCGCACGCTGCTCAGTGCCACCCAAAATGCTAACGAGTTAGATCAGCCCTGTGCGGTGGAGTTTGTCTTCGCTTCTTCGCGCGTCTCCTTCGCCGACATTGCCGATCACGGCTTGCGTCTGGCCGTTCACCTCAGTGACGGCGAAACCCACGTTCGTCTGGCCAGCACCACGGGTCTATGGGATCAGGCTGTTCTCCGTCTCTGGCTGCGTTATTTCGATCACCTGATCGCAGCAGCAGCTGCCGCGCCTGATATTCCCTGGAAGACGCTGCCCTTGCTCGATGCCATCGATGCCCAGCAGTTCTATCTGGCGTTGAACAATACCGCAGCCGCCTATCCCGCCGATGCATGCGTGCACGAGCTGGTCATGCGGTGGGTTGAACAGACACCAGATGCCTTGGCGATTGCTTCGGAATCGCAACGCTTCACCTATCGACAGTTGCATGAACGCAGCGACGCAATCGCCCGCCAATTGCAAGCGCGGGGGGCTGGCCCCGGCCGTCCCGTTGCGGTTTGCATGGAGCGTACTGCCGAGCTTCCCGTCGCCCTTCTCGCTGTTCTTAAAGCAGGATCCTGTTATGTACCACTGGTTCCGCACGAATCGAGCCAACGCCTGCAGACCGTTCTTGAAGAATGCCGGCCTGCCGCCTTAATCGTTGACAGATCGTTTTCTGCCCTTGGTGGCGGCGACACGATTCCCCTTGTATATCCGGACGATGTCCCCGAGTCCTCCGTTGTCCTTGATTACCGGGCGTCTGGTCTTACGCCTGACCATCACGCGTACATCATCTACACTTCCGGCACGACGGGTAAACCCAAAGGAGTGATGATCCCGCATCGTGCCCTCGCCAACCTGCTGCATGCCGCGATGCGCGACCCCGGCTTCACCTCCTTCGATCGCTTGCTCGCCGTCGCGCCCATCTCCTTCGACATTGCTACCATGGAGATGTTTCTGCCCCTGGTAGCCGGAGGCACTTTAGTGGTTGGCGATCGTTTTATCGCGGCCGACCCGCTTCGGCTGGCCGAGACGATCAAGAGATTAGACATCACCGTCCAGCAAGCTACACCCATCACCTGGCGTCTGCTGGTGTCCTCCAGCTGGGAAGGCAAACACGACCTCAAAGTCATCACCGGAGGCGAGGCCCTTCCCCGCGACCTCGCGAACCATCTGCTGGGCGTGGTTGCAGAGCTCTGGAATTGCTATGGTCCCACGGAAACCACGATCTGGTCCGGAGCTTTGCGGATTCAATCCGAACAAGGCGTGGTCCCCGTCGGGCGCCCCATCGCCAATACCACGTTTTATGTGCTCGATGAGACCGGTCGACTCCTTCCTCCAGGAGTGCCCGGTGAGCTTTACATCGGGGGCATCGGCGTAGGCGCCGGATATTTGGACCGTCCCCAGCTCACCATGCAGCGTTTTTTGCTCGACCCATTTCGAGCTCTGCCGGGCTCGCGAATGTTCAAAACCGGCGACCTCGTTCGCTTGATCAACGGTAATGAGTTTGAGTTCTTCGGGCGCCTCGATCACCAGGTAAAGCTGCGTGGCTATCGCATCGAACTAGGCGAGATCGAATCGGTCTTGCGCACTTTACCGGGTATTGTGGATGCAGTCGCCGCGCTCTGCGAAAGCGGACCCGAACCCTATCTCGTCGCCTATGTCATGGTCAGCTATGACCAGAATGACCAGAAGAACCAGCCGGATCTGCGCCAAGTGCGCGACGGCCTGGCTCGATTATTGCCTTCCTACATGGTGCCCAACCGCTTCGTGGTGATGGAGGCGATGCCCCTTACCAGCCACGGTAAGATCAACCGTAAGGCTTTGCCCGCGCCCGAGTCCGTTACCGCCGCGCTTCCCACCTATCCTCAGCCCCAGGGAGCAGCGCCGCAAACTGAATTGGAAGAGAAACTGCTCACCATCTTCCGCGAGGTCCTCAACGCAAATGATTTTGGGGTAACCGACAGCTTTTTCGACTACGGGGGTTATTCGCTGCTGACGGTCAACCTGTTTACCCGAATCAATCGGGCTTTCGACCTCAGCCTTCCCATCAGCCTGTTATTTGACGCACCTACGGTTCGAGCGCTTGCCGAAATCATCGATCGTGACCAGGCGCTTTCGACCATTGTCCCCATTCGCCCTCGGGGCACTTCCGCGCCTCTCTTCGTCATTCATTCCTATCTTCTCTATGGAGTGTTGCCCAAAATCATCGAGCAGGATCGGCCTATTTATGGTGTGCGCGAATTGCTTGGTGATGCTGAGCCGCAAACCGTCGTGGAACGGGCGGAGACTTATGTCAAAGAGATTCTCAGAATCTGCCCCGATGGTCCGGTTGCGTTGGCGGGCTGGTGTGCCGCAGCTTCTTTAACAGTCGAAATTGCCCGGCAACTTCGCGCGCTTGATCGTCAGGTTGGGCTGGTCGCTCTCTTTGACGCCGAGCGGCCTGGCTATCGTCCGGTAAATCGTGGCTATTGGTACTTGAGGGTGATTGCCAGCCTCAAGTTTCACTTCCGCCGCCTGAGAGGCGAATATAGAAGAAAAAAGCTGGTCTATTTTCATATCGTTCTGCGTCGCTTTTGGGACAGCATAGTGGAGTTGCTGTTCATGCATAATCGCACCCTGCTACTACGCTTGCAGCGGGTCTTTGGATTTGGGCTGCCTGACAACGTTTTCAACAATACCTGGGCCCGTGTGGCCGCAATACAAAACTATGCCCCGGCCAGATACCCTGGAAAAATCTGGTTGTTCCGCGCTCTGGATGTCCCGCAGCTCCCGGGCACCGATGAAACCTTGGGCTGGAAAGACATCGTGGATGGGGGTGTCGAGGTAGTCTTCGTGGACGGCGACCATGAATCCATGTTTCGCGATCCCCACGTCGACATCCTTAGCCGGCGTTTGCGTCAGGCACTTCAACTGGGACTTTAAGGGCGGCCATCCTCATCGCGGTCGACACCCAATCCAGCTGATGAACGACCGGGTAAAACAAGAGAAGCGAGTGATGCAAGCTGTATCCCTCTAACGAAGGACGGGTGGTAAAACAAGAGAAGCGAGTGATGCAAGCTGTGTCCCTCTAACGAAGGACGGGTGCCCCATTCAAGCCCGGTTTTGGCTTGAGTGGGATTCCACCGCTCTTTCCCTTTGACTCTCGTTCAAGCCAGGCTCTTATCCAGCAGGATCAGCGTCTCCGCCAGAACCCGGGCGCCGTTCGCGCAATCACCTGGCTCTGCCCATTCTTCGGGACTGTGGCTTCGACCCTCCCGGCAGGGCACAAAAATCATGCCCATCGGCGCAATGCGAGCGACGAAGACGCCGTCGTGCCCCGCCCCGCTTGGCAATCGGGCGCTGCTGAATCCCGCCGCCATGGATGCTTCCTCGATTGTGCTCTGAATCAATGGAGAGCAGCCCGTAGGTAACGTTTGGCTCAGCAGTGTGCGGGTCACGCACAATTCCCGATCATTCAATTCGCCTTCGGTCCGTCTCCACAACTCTTGCTCAAATTGAAGCAGTGCAGTTTCATCGGTGCTGCGCGTCTCCAGGATCATGTGCACCGAACCCGGCACCGCATTGATTGCGTTCGGTTCCACCGACAGCTTTCCCACCGTCGCCACCAGGTAAGCACTTTCGCTAGGCCGTAATCGCGCCAGCTCATCGACCGCGCGGATGAAACCCGCGGCCCCGACCAGCGCGTCCCGGCGAAGGGACATAGGGGTCGTCCCCGCGTGATCGGCGCGTCCTTCGATCGTCACCTCATGCCGGCGGATGCCGACGATCGCGGTTACGACCCCAATCTCGGCCTTTCGTTCGGCGAGTACCAGGCCCTGTTCGATGTGTAACTCAACGTACCCGGAAACAGAATCCTGGGTGCGAATCGCTCCGCCCAGGAGTGGGGTTCTGCCGCCCACACTCTCGATCGCAGAAGCGAGCGTAACCTTGGAAGGCAGGCTGCGCGCCAGATCTGATGCAGTCAACGCGCCGGCCCAACTGCGACTGCCGATGCAAGAAATGCCGAAATCACTGGGCTCTTCGGCCAGAAAATCGACCACTTCAAGAGGATGCGCAAGCGCGACCTGCTGTTCGCGGATCGACTGCACGGCCTCGAGCGCCGCGAGCAACCCGAGCATGCCGTCGAAGCGCCCTCCTGCAGGCACCGTATCCGAATGCGATCCTGCGACCAGAGCTCCTAAACCGCGGCCAGTTCCCGGGCTGCGGCCAATGAGATTCCCACCCGCGTCCACTTCAACCGAGAGGCCGGCAGCTTTGAACTCTTCCTCGAGCCACGCCCGGCCCTGTGCAAACTGGATGTCGAACGCGCGGCGCGTCCAGGGCTTCGCCGGATCCGTGAAGCGGCTGAGAGCCTCAATGCGGTTCCACAGCCGGTCGGAGTTAATCGTGATCATGCTGAAAAAACCAGTCCTTGTCCTGAAGCAGACTGCATGCTAGCACACGGCTATTTGCTGCCGATCAGCCGCAGGCGCGCTGTAAACGCCCTGCCTTCGGACTCGCTGAAGGTGCCAAACTCCGGGGAATCAACATTGTTGTTCACGACAGCCGGGTTACCACGATCAGTGCCATTCTCCATCACCCCGCGCAGGCCAAAGTAAGATCCACGAAAATGAAACCGCCATTCGAGGCCGGGGCTGAACGATAAATAATCGGGGAACCTCAGGGAGCCGGCCGCGCCTACCACCTGCGCATTGGCGTTCACCGAATCGAAGGGGAAGCCGGAATGCCAATCCAGCGTATAGACGAAATCCCAGTTCTTCTCGAGCTTCGGTAGCAGCAACGGCAGCCATCCCCAGGAAATTATGCGGTTGGGCATATCCCATGGCAGAGGACCACTCTGCTGCGGGCCGAGCAGCGATATTGCGGGCTGGTAGTCGAGAGCCGCATTGGTTCGCGCAGAGGAGTGCGTATAGGCGGCGAAGAGCTTGTACCCATTGGCAAAAGTGTGCCGTGCTTCGATCTCCTCAGAGGTATAGTGGTCCTGTCGCGCATTAGTGAGCAAATACGTTCCGTACAACGCTCCCGCCGGTCCCTGGTTGGCATAAACGAAACCATCGCTAGCACGTTTCTCGATAAAATTCGCCCCCGCATAAATTGCGCCGGGAAGTTTCCTTTCCAGGCCCACGCTCCAGTTGATAGCCCGCGTTTCCTTGAGCGAGCCATCGTTCGCAGTAAAGACAGTGGGCAGCGGTCCGCTCACCGGAGTAACTCCATCGTCTGCGTAATACGTGTCATCGCGCACCCCTGTCAGCGCGCGGGTTAAATACTCTAACTGTGTGTGCTCGTAATAGAGCCCGACACCCGCCGATAATTTAGTCGTCGATTCCGCCCCCGGTGGCGAATAGACAGCAGCGATGCGGGGTGAGAAAAGAGGGCGTCGCAGGATTTCGTCCCAGTCAAAGCGCAGGCCGGGCTCGATAAGCAAGCCCGGATGCGCTAGCCAGCGATCCTGAAAGTAAGCGCCGGTTTCCACATTATGGCCCGTAAAGGGGGCCTGTTCAGAGAAGACGCTGCGCCGCAGCAGCGTTCGATCCTCGCGCAGATAGCTTACTGGCGCTTGCAAAACGCTTTCGTCGAAGCTGATGTGGTCGAGAGAGAGACCGGCCTTGAGGTCATGACGTCCCTCCCAATAGCGCGGGGGCAGGTAGAGAGTCGCTGTTCCTTCCTCTCGCTGCGAATGCGAAATCAGGTTTTCAAAATAACTCCCCTGCGAAAGTTCCGGAGTAATCTCATAGGGGCTATCTCCATGCGGTTCGTAACCGTCCCGGAAGTGCAGCACTCCCACGCCCAGCTCTAGCAGCGCTCCGTTGGCGAAGCTATGCTGGTCGCTTATATAGGGCAACCATGCCGTGATATCGGTCTTTGTCGTGCTCTCCTGCGGCACCAGGGACGAGATGCCGTCGTAGGGAGAATGGTAATCGTTGAAAAGCAGTCCGCCCGACAGGATGTTGGCGGGCGTGACGTTGAGCTGAATCTTCCCCAAGTTGCTGCCGCGCAGCAGGTGGTTGGTATCGGCGTTCGGCGGAAGCTCCTCAATGTAGGTGTTGTCGTACTCGGTCTCCAGGCCATCGAAGAACCACGCGCGCTTGCGCACGATCGGTCCGGAAAAAGTGAACCGGGGAACAAACTTGTCGAAGCGCAATCCATTTTGGTCTTTGAACGAGGGGATAAAGTCGGTTGCGTTAAAGCGAAACTTGTTATCGCCCATCCCGGTGTAGAACGCAACCACGCCTCCCGTGGCCTTACCGAATTCGACCGGATACCGGGTGGTTTCCGTGTCGATGGAGCGGACGGCATCCGCGCTCACTCTCATGTCCAGCTCACCGCTGATCGGTGAGCGAATATCGAATCCATCCAGCAGGTCGAGCGTCGCATAGGTTGGCGATCCGGCAACATGAATCTGGCCAGTTCCGTCCTGCACCACGCCCGGGGTGAAGGGAAGAAGATTGCGAATATCCCGGGAAGTGGGATAGGGGATGTTGACGATCTCGGGAGTATCGAAGGTGCTCTTGTCGGAGGTTTGCTCGGGATCAATCCCGGTGGTGGACGAGACTACATTTACCTGCTCGCGCACCACTTGCTCATGGGCCAGCACCACTTCGACGATCGGCCGATGAGCATCCGTCTGGCTTTCCACGCTTTGGTAGAATCCAGGTTTCTGCACTTCAAGGGAATAGGGCAATTCCTGTTGCAGCGAGTAATTACAACGTCCGGCGTAATCAGTGCGCAGCTGGATCGCGGGACGCCCCGGCTCAGAGAGGGTAACCTGGGCGCCAGAGACGGGTAGGCCGTCTTCGTCGAGCACAGTCAGAGTGACTGTAGGGGTGATAGCGAAAGCCGCAACTGAGGCCGCCAACACCAAGGCGAACGCCAGAGTGTGCCTCATCCGTCGCTCCGCTCCAGTTCAAGAACAGTGGTACGGACGGACGATTGCTACGCTAGCGCCAGGTTCAAATTCTCAATCGCCTCATCGATCTCTGCAGTGTTCTTGTAGCCCACCGTAACGGCATTCACACCTGCGTTTCGGAAGGCAAACTTCATTGCCGCTTTTCGGTCTTCGCGGGCGGTAAACGCACCCTCGCCCACCAGTTTCATACTGATCACGCCCATGCCTTCTTTACGCACCTGCTTCACATGCGTCACCACTTCGCTCACGTTCCCCAGGCCTTCTGTGTTGTAATCCTCAGCGTCCATGCGCACGCCCTTATGGTTCATTCGGATCATTGCAACTTCCAGCCACCTGGTTTCGGGCGCTTGGCGCAACGCCGGCAGCCCGTGCATCGAGGCGCCGCGAGCCAGCACAACCTTCTTCGACTGCGCCTCAGCAATCCCGTCCTGCCAGCGCAGGCTGTCGGTTGGCCACGAAGGAGTATGCTGCCAGTGCAGCAACATGATGTCGAAATATTCCGTATTCGCCTGCTTGCGCAGATCGTCGATCTTCGTTTGGGGATCCGCGCCATTCGTCGTGACCTTGGTCATGAGCTGATAGCTGTCGCGCGGAACCCCCTTAAGCGCCACGCCCAGCATCTGGTGCATCCCGGAGTAAGACTCGGCCGTCTCGAAGAAGCGAATGCCGCGCTCGTGCGCGTGGCGCACCAGCCTCGTGAACTGCTCCTGTCCCAGGTCCCGCTGTACTTTCCCGGAGAAGCTCCCGGTGCCGAAGGCGAGCCGCGTGACCTTCACGCCGGAGTTTCCCAGCGTTACCAGGTCAGTAGCTGTTTGAGGGTCCGCTCTCAGCGGCAGGTTTGCGGTGCTTGCCAGGGCGCCCGCGGCGAGTCCGGTTTTGATGAATTGGCGTCTGGAGTAGTGAGCCATAGGTCTTCCTCCAATGCAACAAATCTTACCATGTTCACACCGCGAATTCCGGCAAGCGGCTTTTCCGCCTCCGGGAAGGCGCTGTACATTGGCCGCATCATGAAAAAGTTTATTAATCGTCCAGAAGACGTTGTCGAAGAAATGCTGCAAGGTCTCGCCGCGCTGCACCCCGGCTCCGTCCGCCTGCCAGGACACAAAGCCCTCATCCGCGCAGATGCGCAGCGTGTTCGCAATCAGCAGGTTGCCATACTCTCGGGCGGTGGCAGCGGCCATGAGCCGGCCCATGCAGGCTATATCGGAGCGGGCATGCTAAGTGCCGCGGTGGCCGGAGAGGTCTTTACTTCGCCCAGCAGCGATACCGTCTTCGCCGCTATCCAGGCGGTCGCGGCAAAGCCAGGAGCATTGCTGGTGGTAAAAAACTACACCGGCGACCGGCTCAACTTTGGATTAGCCGCGGAGATGGCGCGTGCAGAAGGCATCCCGGTCGACATCATCATCGTCGATGATGATGTCGCTCTCAAAGGTACGGGACGAGCCACCGGTGCGCGGGGTCTTGCGGGCACGGTCCTCATTCACAAACTGCTGGGGGCTGCCGCAGCCGAGGGTAAGAGCCTGGCTGATCTGGCAGTCATAGGCAAGGGCGCCGTTGCTTCCCTAGCCACCATGGGCGTCTCCTTTTCAGCCGGAACCTCGCCCGCCGTCGGCAAGCCCAGTTTCGAGCTTGGCGAGCATGAGATGGAGCTGGGCCTCGGCATTCATGGAGAACCCGGCGTCAAGCGGACGGAGTTGCAGCCCGCCGACCAGGTGACCGAAACCTTGCTAACCGAAATTCTGCAGCACGGAAGCTTCAGTGATGGGCGGCGCGTGGCCGTGATGGTAAACAATCTAGGAGCCTCTACCGAAATGGAACTAGCCATTGTGGCGCGCCATGCAGTGAGCTTTCTCGCCGGCAAGGGACTTACCGTAGAGCGAATCTATGCCGGGACATTTCTCTCATCACTGGATATGGCAGGGATCTCGATCTCCGTTCTCGGCTTGAATGAAGATCGTCTGCGTTGGCTCGACGCACCCACCACGGCGCCTGCGTGGCCCAACGCAGCCAGGCAGCGCCCGGGCAATCCGGCCCAGCAGATCGCAGTGGAAGTCAGCACAGAAGTAAGTCCCGGCAGCGGCGCGCGAACCGAGGCCGGCAGAAAAACAAAGCGAGCCATCGAGGCTGCGTGCCAGGCGTTGTTGGCTGCGGAAACCGATTTGACCGAAATGGATCGTGTTACCGGCGACGGCGACTTGGGCGTCAGCATGGCGCGCGCGGCAAAGGCTGTTCAAGACTTAGTCGCGTCCTATCCGTTGGACAATAGTCCCGCTACGCTCAAAGCGCTCGGTCATACTCTCCGGCGTGTGTTGGGTGGATCATCCGGGCCGCTCTACGGGGTATTGTTTCTGCGCTGCGGCAGTGTTCTCGAGACCAGCCGCGTAACCGGATTGGCGCAGTGGGCAGAAGCCCTCGATCAAGGGTGCCGCGCCATCAGTGAGCTGGGTGGCGCAAAGCCAGGCGATCGCACTATGCTCGACGCGCTCGATCCATTCGTGCGGACATTGGAGCAGGGTGTGGGTCTAAAAGCCACACCGGATGCCTTGGGCGCCGCAGTGGAAGCGGCGGAGCGCGGCGCCCAAGCCACCGCCCAAATGCAACCTATGTTGGGACGGTCAAGTTACCTTGGTGGTAGAGTGCTTGGCTATCCCGATCCAGGCGCGAAGGCCATATCAGTGTGGCTGCGCGCCGCTTGTGAAGCGCTTTTCCCTCGCTAAGACCATTCCCAAAACCGTTCTTGGAGTGGTATTCAGCTAGCTTCAGCCTTGGTCAAGTGGGTGCTCGCGCGTCGATCCGCCGCTATAATTGAAAGTATGGGTTCATTCAAATCTTCCAGGTTGAGACCAATTCTGGATTGGGTACCGGCCGCACTCAGTGTTCTTATGATCGTTCTCGAGTCGACGGCCACCATGTCGGCGAAGAACACCAGCGAATGGCTTTATCCCTACTGGGTACGGATCTTTGGCCCTATCAGCATGGTGCAGTGGGACGAGGTGCATCATCTCATCCGCAAGACCGGGCATTTCATGGGCTACGGGCTTGTCAGCATGGCTTTTTTCTATAGCTGGCGGCAGACGCTTTGCCGCATGGCGGTCAAACATTGGACCCTGTGGCGCCGCGCTTCCGTTCTGGCCGTGCTTTGCACTCTGCTCATCGCCATTTCGGATGAGTACCATCAAAGCTTCTTGCCCAGCCGCACCAGCTCGCCGATCGACGTCTGCATTGATTTAAGCGGAGCCATTGCCGCGCAGCTTCTCTTGTTGTTGATCATTCAGTTGTTCACTCGCCGGCCAAGTCTCCGCGCAGCCTGAACCTGGCAACAAAAATCTGGGTGCCCCATTCAAGCCGTTCTTTGGCTTGAGTGGGATGCCACAGCACCCAACCGGCCGCCCAAACTGGAAAAACCTCCTCTTAACCTTGTCATCGCGAGTGATAGATGGCCCTGGGGCCCACCTAAGAATATGAAAACCATTGTGTTGGGCTCTGTCCATCCACCTCCACCCATGCTAAGGTGAAGCGCCACCCTCTCCTTTGTCATCCCGAGCGAAGCCGAGGGACCTGCAGTGTCTACGATGCCCAGTGGAAATACACCGCCTGATTTGAAGCGGCCCAGGTTCTCGCCGCTGAGTCTTTCAACACCCACCTTTGCTAACCGTCCGACACATATAGCATGAACCGGTCATGCTCACCAGGCGTAGCTTTCTCGAACTCTCCGCATCTCGCTGATCACCAGGAGGGAGCGGGATTGCTTTGGTGAAATCCGGTGCCGGCGCGATTGCTGCTCTCCTTCAGTGTGGAGTTCAGATGAGGACGCGAGGCCCCGATAGCAGGGAAGAGTCCAAAGAGGTTGAGGACGCCGACGATGGTGTAAGGCTCATTGCCCAGGGACAGCGCGGTCCCAATGATATTTGGATTACCGCCAAATTTGCGCTGCCACAGACCATAACTCAGCACCACGACCTTGCCGCCGCTAAGGGAAAATGGCGGTGTTGACGCCGATGCCGAGCGCCAATGCTGCGATCGCGGCGAAGGTAAATCCAGGGTTGGCGCGGAACATCCGCACTGCGGGTTTGAAGTTGTCCCCGAAGTCGCTCATAAGCGCCTTCCATTTGCCGTTTTCAACGTTAGACGACCTGCGATGAGATCCGCGCCGGAATTACACTACCGTAGGAGACTTCCCATGTCTGTGGCTGCTGACCTCCGTTATAGCCTGCGCATGCTGGCCAAAAGCCCCGCCTTCACCGCCATCGCAATACTTTCGCTAGCGCTCGGTGTAGGAGCAAACACGGCCATCTTTACTTTGATCAATGACCTCATGATCAAGCAACTCCCCGTGGGTCAGCCGGACCAGTTGCTCTCTCTCGGTGAAGACTCTGGTTGTTGCATTCTCGGCACCGTGTCGATGAGTACCGCAGGCCTATTCTCTTACGATTTCTACCGCCAGATCGAGAAGCAGCACCAGTTCTTTCAGGATATCTCTGCCTCGGCCGGGTTCACCCTCCCCGCCGGTGTGCGGGTCAGTTCCGCTGGGCCGGCAGGCGCCGCTTTTTTGCAGCTGGTTTCGGGCAACTACTTCAGCGTCCTTCAGGTTCAACCGCTGCTCGGTAGAGCGATTCTCCCCAGCGATGAAGAGGTGGGAGGCCGCAACCCGGTCGCAGTTCTCAGTTACCACTACTGGCGGACGAACCTGGGGAGCGATCCATCGGTAGTCGGCAGATCTTTTACTATCGACGGAATGCCCGTCACCATCGTCGGTGTTGCGCCGCCCAGGTTTTTCGGAATCAAGGTGGAAGCGCAATCGCCAGATCTGTGGCTGCCGCTCACTGTGCAGCCGGAGGTCATGGAGCACTCCTCCTTGCTTAGCGCTCGCAATTTGTACTGGCTTCATCTGGTGGGCCGGCGCAATCCAGGCATGAGCACGAATCAGGCGCAAGCATGGTTCAACGCCCAGGTGCGGCAATACATGCAAGACCTGGAAGGGTCGCAGCTCACGCCTGCCCGCAAACAACAGATACAGCGAATCTCTGTTCCGTTGCTGCCCGGCGCCCGTGGTGGCTCTGATCTGCGTGCACAATACAAGGCGCCGCTTGAGATTCTGATGGGCGTGGTCGTCCTGGTCTTGCTGATCGCTTGCGCCAATCTGGCAAACTTTCTGCTTGCCAAGGCGGTGGTGCGCGAACGCGAAAGTTCAACCCGGCTTGCGCTCGGCTCCACGCGAGCACGTCTGATCGGCCTGGTCCTCATCGAGACCCTCCTGCTTTCTCTCTGTGGAGGAGCCCTGGGAGTGCTCCTGGCCTTTTGGGGAACGCGAGCCCTGATCAACTTTGTCGTCGCGGGATCCACCTATATCGTGCTTGATCCCAAGCCGGACCTGCACGTCTTGCTTTTTACCTTGGGTGTAAGCCTGCTGACCGGTCTTCTCTTTGGGCTCAGTCCCGCTGTCCGTGTCTCGCGCACGCGCGTCGTGCCTCGGCTGAACGCCCGCAACGCAGCGAGTGCAGCTTCCAGCCGCTTGATCCCAAAATTCCTCGTGACCGCACAAGTAAGCCTTTCTCTCGTACTCCTGGTAGGCGCCGGCCTTTTTCTGCGAACCCTCAGTAATCTGGAGCGCCAGGATCTGGGCTTCGAAAATCACAAACTGCTGCTTGCGCAACTCTTGCCCGAGGCAGCCGGTTACAAACCGCAGCAACTCAGTGGCCTATACACAAAAATACTGGATCGCGTCGAAGCTCTTCCCGGGGTGCGTTCCGCGACGCTTTCCGGCGTACCCGTAATTCATCCCGGGCAGTGGGGTTCACCCATTTCCATTCTGGGTTACGCCGCCAGGCGAGACGAAACGGTCGATACCCTGGGCAACAATGTGGCTCCGCGGTTCTTCGAAACTGTCGGTATACCCGTGCTTCTCGGGCGGCCCATCGGGCCACAGGATACTGCTGCTTCAACCAAGGTAGTAGTGGTAAACCAGACCTTCGCCAACGATTACTTTCCCCAAGGGGATGCGATTGGACACAGTTTCACGATTGCGGATCCCGGTGTTCCGGGTACGTGGCAGATCGTGGGCGTGGTGCGAGACGCAAAGTACAGCAGCCCGCGTGAGGCGCAGCAGCGCATGATCTATTTGCCACTATCACAGATCGCAGGTTCCCACGCCTATGCGCACTCATTGGAGCTGCAGACAGTTGGGGATCCTGCATCCGTCGCCGCGCAGGTCAGGAGGGCGCTCGCGCAAGTCGATCCCAACCTTGTAGTTCAAAAAATGGAGACGATCAGCCAACAGGTGAATGATCTGACAGACCAGGAGCAATTGATCTCTCAACTGTGCGCCTGGTTCGCGGTGCTGGCTTTGCTGCTTACTTCGATCGGCCTCTACGGTGTCATGACGTACAACGTTGCCCGCCGCACCCATGAGATTGGCGTCCGCATGGCCCTTGGTGCTCAGAACAGGGAAGTGCGTTGGATGATTCTGAGGGAGTCTTTATTGCTTCTCGCGATCGGCGTAATCCTCGGAGTCCCTGCGACGATGGCTGCGACCCGCTTGGTAGGCGCGCAGCTCTTCGGCCTCACTCCGTCGGATCCGCCCGTCTTTATAACCGCCATCCTTATCATCTCAACCGTGGCGCTCTTGGCCGCATACTTTCCCGCACGTCGTGCGACCAGGGTAGACCCCATGATTGCTCTGCGCGACGAGTGAGCTCAAACCACTTCGTGCTCTCCTCACACCTAGAGGACCCAACCCGCTGAATGTGTTGGGGAGAATGCTCCCGAACGAAGTCAGGTTGACGCGTTGTTCCAGGCTCTGTTCATCCAATTCCACCCATGCCAAGGTGAAACGCTACCCTAAACTTTGTCATCCCGAGCGAAGCCGGATTTCCTGCATCGGCTGGCACGATTTATATGCGTCTGAACGCTGAAGAGGGACACGGCCTGCAAAACAGCATCACGGCACGAGTTTGTCATTATAGAAGGATGGTCAAGCGAAACGGGTTCCCTGAGTTTTTGATTGCAGAGTTTTGTGTCGAATGGATAGTAGTTTGGGTGGTGCTAATGGCTGCAGGAACTCAGATGCAAGCCCAAACAGGCACGGCGGCCAAACAGGATAAAACCCACGTAGGCGATAAGGACACGATAACGTTCGACAACGGCGATACGCTAACGGGAAAGGTAGGCAAGATGGTCTACGGGAACGTAAGCTTTCACAGCGACGAGTTGGGAGATCTGACGATTCCGCTGACGAAGATCAAAACCATGCACACCGCGACGGCGTTCGCCGCAGGGTCGACGACACAACGGCTGACGAAGAAAAACATTGCCGAGCAGCTGCCGGTAGGAAAGATCGCGCTTGAGAACGAGACCTTGAAAGTGATGCTACCCCAGGGCGAGGTGAAGGAAGTTCCGGCGAAGGACATTACGTTCTTGCTGGATGAACCGGCGTTTCAGCGAGAGCTGCACAATGAATCGGACTTCTTATACGGCTGGTATGGCACGGTGACGCTGGGCGCGACGGTGGTGAAGTCGACTAACAGCGCGCAGACGTATACAGGCGCCGTGGCGCTGGTGCGGGCGATTCCGACGATTGCGGGGCTGCCCGCCGGGAGCAAGACGATTCTGAACCTGGCCGGGACCTATGGGCTGGCGAAGGACCCCCAGATTGTCTCGGGCGACGATGTGTATCAGACGGCATCCGTGACCAAAACAAATATTCTGCATGGCGATCTGGAGTATGACAAGTTCTTTACGCCGATGGTGTTCGGGCTGGTGAACGGAAGCGCGGATCATAACTTCGGCAACGGCCTGGAGCTGCAGCAGGCGTACGGTTCGGGTGTGGGCTGGGGTATTCTGCGCAGCCCGCAGAACGATCTGGCGGTGCGGCTGAGCCTGCAATATGAGCAGCAGCAGTTCTATAACGGCATTACGAGCGGACTTGGGACGCCGACGGAGAACCTGGTGAGCGCGTCCATTCGAGAGACGTGGAGCAGGACATTTCCGCACAGCATCAAGTTCAACGAGTATGTGACACTGAATCCGACGTTCAATATAGTGAAGGCGTACTCGGGTGTGGCCGGGGTGGGGTTTGTCTTTCCGGTTTATAAGAATCTCAACTTTTCGGTGACCACGACGGATAATTATCTCGGCGACCCGCCGGAGGGATTTTTGCGGAACACCTTTCAGTTCACCTCCGGGGTGACTTATACGCTGAAGTGATTTGGGAAGAAGTTAGGTGTGCGTATCACAAAGGAGAAAATCTCATGAGCAAGGCAATTGACAATCTGACGAAGGCGATGGAGCAAGCGGCTGCCATCCGGCCGAAGGTGGGAGGGTTCCCCTATCTGGCCGAGACCCTGCGACGCGCTGGAATCATCCGCAACGTCTGGTCTCTCCCCGCGTGCCAAAGTCTCTTCCTCACTGGCCAGGGGCCGGTCGTGATGCAGGGCGCCCCCTTAGTATCCGGTGCCGTTGATGTACCAACATTCAACCGGGAGGCCCTCATCGCAGCGCTGCGAATCGATCAGGCCGGTGAAAGCACTTTTCCGGAGTTTCTCGAGGCCATTTGGCGTGCGGGAGTTGTGCGCTATGACGTGGATTTTGCTGCGCGCTCCGTCGCCTATCTGGGGTGCAACGGCGAGGAGTATATCGAAGCGTATCCGCGGGTCGAAATCAGTTAGTCCGCTGCGCGCGGAGCGTGATGTCAGCTCACCAAACGTGCTCAAGCGCTGCACATTCAGGAAATGCGCTCTTGGGTATGGACGACTGGCCTCCCAAATAGCCTGTTCCACAGCGGGAAATCGCCAACTCTTTAGAACCGGAATGTCTGCAAACGCTTGAGTTGGCCTGTTCGCGCCAGTTCAAATCGGAATGTCTTGATAGGGGCGGTTATTCTAGCCGATTCCATAGGCGAACTCTCTCCCTCAATCAGGGGGAACAGACAGTTTCAGTCCGCGCAGACGAGCGGGATCGGATATTACTTCCATCATTGCAATTTTTCCTTTCCTGACCGCGCAACGGATCACAATCCGCAGCCGCCCACGAGGGGCTACGACGAAGCCCACTGATTCATCGACGAACGCGGGTTGCGCGATGCGGGCTGTGTGAGTGTAGGTGAGTGCTTCATGAGCCACAGCCGCCGCACCGCGCAACTCTCTGGCCCCCCCTGGAGGCACTGCAAACCCGTCGGCTCTACGCACCACGTCAGGATCTAAAACGGCAAGGAGCCCCTCGACATCGCCCGCGCGCAAAGCGCGGAGGAAGGCTTCAACGGTCTGACGCTGCTGGGAGAGATTCGCCTCATTCGGCGCGCGCCTTCCGCGTACATTGCGACGAGCGCGGCTCGCGAGCTGTCGCGCGGCTGCAGGCGTACGTTCCACGATGGAAGCGATCTCGTCGAACGACACCCCGAACACGTCGTGCAGCACGAAAGCGACACGTTCGGCGGGGGTAAGCCTTTCGAGAACCACCAGCAGCGCCAGGCCGACGGATTCCGCAAGTAGGGCCTCATCCTGAGCATCACGGTGCCCGCGGTCCGCTAAGGCAAGACGGCCGGCGTCTTCTTCCAGTGATTCCTCGCGCCGAGACTTTCGGGAGCGCAGGATGTTCAGACAGATTCGCGCGAGGACGGTTGTCAGCCATCCTTCCAGATTCTCAACCGCACTGGTATCCGCATGGCTAACGCGCAGCCAGCATTCCTGGACGGCGTCGTCCGCCTCTCCGGCGGAGCCTAGCATGCGATAAGCTACCGCCCTCAAATGTCCTCGGCTCGCCTCGAATCTCCCCACCAGCCAATCATCGCCACTCATTGGTCACATTCTCCTCTCGCCGCGTGTCACTGTGATGACACGCGCAAGCCAGTCTTCGTGACAAGGAGGAGACATTCCAACATGCATTCCGTTTATTTGATTGTCATTGTCCTCGCCGCCGCAGCAAACTTTTATGCTGGCATATGCGACTTCACGCGTCCGCATTGGCTCCTCGCCAATATAAAGAGGCTGGAAGTCGAGGAGCGGTGGCTTCCAACACTGGGCGTACTGAAATTACTAGGCGGCCTTGGGTTGCTCGCTGGCTTTGCTGTTCCACAGATCGGAGTTGCTGCCGCCGGCGGCCTAGTTCTCTATTTTGTTGGCGCTATGATCACGGTTCTGCGTGCTCGCTGGTATGCGAATCTGCCCTTTCCGCTCACTTGGCTCGCCCTGGCTGTGGGGTCATTTGTGTTCTGCCTGCGCGCTCCCTGAATACGACGAGACGCAGCCATGCGAAGCCCGGTGACCGCCCTTGTTGCTCTGTAGCAGCAGCCAGGAGAAGCGCGTTTTCAGTACCAAACCCGCTGATAGTGTCCACCCCTGCATCAATTTTGAACTATTCACTCAAGTGGCGAGCCAGCCGGTCACCCGTGCATTTCTTGCAGGCAGCCTGCTTGCGGCACGCACCGGATTGGCGGCATTGTTTCTCGACCAGGATGAGAGCACCATCACGGACGAGACTTCGCGCACCATCGGCACATTCCACCATGTGCTGCTCTCGGGGCTGATTCTTCAATGGCTCATTGATCCAGCGAGCTCACTTTCGGCCAAGGATCTGATAGAGGCACTGCGTCGCACAGCGGAACTTTTGCAGCCACGCAAAAAAAAGCCTGAAATTAAACGCAAACGGAAACGTAGGAAATCCGAAAGAATCTAAGCCCAAAAATCGACCGCGTTCGTCTTTCTGCGAGCTTGCACAAAACCCAGCAAAGGCAAGATGAAAACCTCTTCAATTTCGACGTGAGTTCTGACAAGCCGCCGCGAGAACTGAGAGCCTTATCTAGTCATTTCCAGTCATAACGTTTGCTGGTTTGAGACTGGCCTTTCATTATGCGCAGGGATGGGCATATTTCTTACACGTGCAGTTCACGCACCCATGCTCAGCACAGGTCGCGCATGTTCGCAGAAGCTGTCTACGGAGAGCTGCGCGCGCACGGTGGAGACGAACGCCTGCGTTTGAAGCGGAGATGCCGTGCTGCTCGGCGAAGTCCTGCACGCGCTGCTCTCCGAGGTCTATTGCGCGAAGAGCCTCAGAGTATTCCGGTTTCAGACTCCCGAGGATGCCATGAAGACAGGCGCAGACCTCGTTCTGGAGATCAGGAGATGGCTGAGCGGAGATCTCCAACTCACGTGTCCATGTCTCAAGGGCTCTTTCTCGGGAAGCGTGTCTCCTGTAGCTGTCAATCACAGCATTGCGTAGCAAACGGTAAAACCACGCCACAACCGACTCGCTGGGCTTGAAGTCGTCCCGGTGCTCAAAGGCGCGGAGATATGCGTTCTGCAGGATGTCCTCGGCTAGCCCCGAGTCCGGGACACGGCGCTGCACGAAGGCGAGGAAATGTTTGCGCTGAGCAAGGAGCTGATCGAGAGGCGTTTCCGGCATAGAAATGCTGGGTAGGAGGTCTCAGCCTCCCACCCGGTTTTCATGTTAAAGCATTAGCTGCGTTACTTGCAGACGCAGATTACGCACTCACAGTCGGGACCACACGGGCAGTTCTGGCATTTCATGGTGTTCTCCTTAGGACGCTTGTGGGCGTCTGTACTGGTAAACGCACGAGGTTGCGATTTCTTACACCTAATCTGTGGTTTCGCCCAGAATTCCGATCTGCCTCCGCTCCAATGTCGCCTTCGATTGCTTGTCCTGCTCATCAGAAGAGGTAAGGCACCAGGGCGGCGCTCCGATGGACATACTTGGCATACGTCTCTCCAAACTGAGAGCGCATCCACTGCTCCTCCTTGCTGAGCTTGGCCCAGAACACGAGGAAGAAGAGGACGAAAACGACGAACCCGCGCACCTCGGAGAGAGCGATCGCGAGGCCGAGGAACCCGGCCAGACTGCCAGTGTAGATGGGGTGGCGCACGACGGCGTACGGACCGGTGGTGATCAGCTCGTGATCCTGCTTAATGGTGACGGAGCGGCTCCAATTGCGGCCGAGGTGCTCACGCGCCCAGACTGCGAAGAGAAGGCCGCCGACGGTGATGGCGGCTCCCAGCCAGAAGAGCCAGAATCCAACGCGCCAGAGAGGCCGGTAAAGCCAGGGCAGCGGGATCCATGTCGTCGAGAGGAGGACGATCGCGACAAGGATGGTTAGGACGCGCAGGATGCGCGAGCCGGCCGGTTCGAGGCGCTGGGTCTTCTTGGTATTGGCGGCCTTGATCTGCCAGTAGATTAAGAAGGTAATCCAGACGGCGGGAAAGAAAGATTTGTAGAACCAGATCATGGTGGACCTCCGGATCGCTGAAGATCAGATGAAGCGTGCAACCGTCGAAGAGCGGCGCAATCCTGCGGACAGAACGTAACTCAGCACAATTGAGCCGGTAAACACCGCGAGCCCTTTGCACAGTGCTGGAAGTGCAATAGAAAGCAGCGCCCATTGCAACCAAATTACAAAGATGTAGTGCAGCAGATAAATTCCGTACGCGTTGTCGCTGAAACGATCAAGCAATGGGCGCTTCCGCGCGAAGCGCACAAAGATAGAAATGACTAACATGCTGGATGCGGCGCAGGAGAAGGTGAACAGAATTTCTGAAAGCAGTTGCATCCCGCCGAGATATGCCGCAGACCTTGCCACGAAGGCAATCAGACTCAGTCCGCCCCACAGGAACCAGCGGCGAGCAAGCCTGCCGCTGTTTGCGAACAGAGTTGTTTGCTGGCCAAGGGCTCCGGCGCACACTCCGGCAAAGAAATAGACAAGATAGTGAAGCGCCCGGCTGGTTTGGAAAAAGAAGGGACCGAAAATCGTCCAATGCATGGGCCCGAAAATCATTACGAGTGGAAGAAATGCAGCAGTGGAAACCGCGACCAGCGTGAAGTAGAAGAGAATCGGTCTTTCGCCGGCCTTTACCACCAATCGTGCTACGGTCTCAAGAGCGCGCGGCACGGCAACGTAGCATAACGCCGCCATGCAATCGAATACCAGCAACACCCAAAGGAACCATGCCGGGCCGGCAGGCCAGCTTCCCAGGGAGAGCCAAGCCTGCGCATAGGCAGAGAGACCGGGGTTGGCGCCGAAGAGCAGATACGCGGGGTAGTAAGCCAATGGAGCGAGAATTCCTGCCGCAACGATGAAAGGCACGCCAAGGCGCAGAAAACGCCGCTTAAGGAACTCCGCCGCTCCATGAGACCTCAGACTTGGCCAGACAAAGAGTCCTGAAATAAAGAACATCAGGGCCATGAAGAAAATATCGTTCCAACCGACAAACAGGAGGAATCCGGGCCAGGTTGCATGATCGGTCACTGGAAATCCCGTCCAATACAAAGGCTGTGCGGTAAAGGAAGGCATATGGGGAAACTTGAATGGCACGTAGGCAAGCACTGCATGGTGAGCGACCACGAGCACGGTTACAAATGCTCGCAGATAGGAAAGCGAAAACTGGCGAGTTTGGCCGATTGCATTTGCTGACGCCTCGGCGCGTTCCGTTACATGTGTCATGTGGTCCTCCTTTTGCGGTTTTCGAGGCGCAACCATCCGCCCGCGGCATTCTGAGGGTGTATGGGAGCTTGGGATAAACGAACAGGTTCGAAGCGCTTTAGACGAAGTCCCTCTTGTGCGACTGAACGACGAACGCGGCGGCAAGCATGACCGCGATGATCCCGATCTCAAGAAGAATGAGGACGGTCGCGGTCGTGCTCCAATGAACGGTCGGGGAAGACATGGTCCCGCCGATTTCAGGAAAGCGGACGATGGACCAGCCAATCACGTTGAGCGAAAGCGCTCCCACCTGGCTTACGCCAACGGCCCAGGCGTGCGATTCTGTGGTAACGGCTACGGCGGTGATCAGGCATGTGCTCATAAGAATCTCAACAGACATAATCACCACGAAAGGAATGAGGCCGTGTGAAAAACCGGGCAGAAAGAGGATGCTGAGGACCATGGCGGCGACCAGTGCCAACCAGAGCACGAGAAAGATGAGCAGGCTGCCTACAATCTTCGAAACCGTGTATTCCTTGTAAGAAATGGGTAGGGTCATCACAAACGGGAGAGTCTGCAGCCTCCGTTCATTGACGCTAGTGACCATCAGAATCGCGCCGATGCCGATCATGATCGTGACCATCACGATCAATCCAAATAGGATGGCCAATTGCGTTCCATGCCATGCGACGACGACAGCAATCGTGACCAGGCCGGCGACCACAGAAGCTGCGATCATGCCGCGGTTCAGATACCAGTCTTTGAGAATAAGTCGCTTCACAACCGGGATGTTCATGCCGTCATCTCCTGTCTGCGGCTTTCGACGTTAGCAACGAAGATCTCTTCGAGAGTCATGGAGTCGACTGCCTGCACGGCGACACCGGCATCCTCACAGGCGGCAAGCATCGCAGGTTCATAGCTGTCGGTTGTGAGCACCGGCAAACGGCCGCTGCCGCCTACCTCCACAATTCCCGGGAACTTGGGCAGAGTCGCGGACGGAGGCAGGACCAGTCGAATCCTGCGCCAGCGATCGAGAAATGTTTCTTTGTCTGCGGAGCTGACGATGTGGCCGCGATCGATGAATGTGATGTAATCAGAAATTTGTTCCACATCGAGAGTGTTGTGAGACGAGAAGAGGATGGTGCATTCCTCGTCGGCAAGAACCGCCAGCAATTCTCCCAGAACTTCGCGGCGCGCGACGGGATCGAGACCGGTCGTCGGCTCATCCAGCACCAGCAGCCGTGGACGTCGCGCGAGAGACAACAGCAGGGCCGCCTTTACGCGCTGTCCATGCGAGAGGCCCTTGACCTTCTGCTGTGGCTTTAGGTCGAAGCGCTTCAACAGGGTTTCGGCGTAAGGCTGATCCCAGCGGGGAAAAAGGGAGCGAATAAAGCCCATGTGCCACGCCAGCGTGGCCGTCCCATAGAGCCGCATGTCTTCCGACACGAACCCGATGTCGCGCTTGGCGGCAGCCTGGTCGTCCGGCATCGCGTGGCCCAGCACGGTCACCTCTCCCCTGTCCTGATGAACCAGTCCCATCAGAATGCGTATAGTTGTTGATTTGCCGGCTCCGTTCGGTCCAATGAACCCCATGATGCTTCCTGTCGGTAACTTCAAATCGATGTTGTTGAGAGCGAAATGAGGGTAGGCCCTGGTCACTCCCGAGAGTTGAGCCGCCAGTTCGTTCATACAGTCCCCCTTGCCACGCTTTCTTCGTTTTCGCTGTGCCGGGCTGCGGTTTCGCGTAACCGCGAAACGATCTGATCACTGTCGAGTCCCATAAGCGCTCCGATATGCACCGCCTGCTTGAGGTGTTCTTCAAATTGCTGCTCAAAGAGACGTGTACCCAGCCCTGGATCGGGAGCGACAAATGATCCTTTGCCGTGCTGGGTGTGAATAACGCCCTCGCGTTCCAATTCAAGGTAGGCACGCTTCACAGTGATCACGCTGACGCGAAGGGCTATCGCCAGCACGCGAATAGAAGGAATCTCTTCTCCCGGCGCCCATTCGCCCATGGCTATCTTCTGCTTGATCTGTTCCATGATCTGCAGGTACATCGGGCGTCCGTCAGATTGCGAAATGACGATCGAGATATCCATCTGTGTATACTGAGTATACCCAGTGAGGATGACTGTCAAGGGAATTTTTAACGGGGATCTTCAGTCAGGAAATGAATGAATCAGGTGTCGAAAAGCTACCCCAAGGCAATTGCAGCACTGGAAGTGATTGCGATCGCCCGGTCACGCCTCGCGGATCTGGGAATTCTCATCGAAAATGCTCAACGGGCCTTCTGATTATCTTTCTACCGGGCTTTGTGCTCCCTGCACGCTCGGATATCCATGCAGCTGCGGCCCCACCAGGTTCGAGAAGCTGTAGTTCTCCTCCCGATCCCCGTCAATCGTCCAGAACATTGCGCCAATCATCCCTGGATATCCGCCTGGACGGCGCAGCTTATACGTCGTCCCCTCGGGAGCCTTCCCGGTGATCAGGTACTGCATCGCGCCGCCTACCAGCCGCGGCGTGGTCGCGCCCACCAGAAATCCCACCGCCACCTTGTCCGCAGCCACGGGAGGAAAGAAATCTCCCCCACCCACCGGAAAGCCATGCAGCAGCAGTTCGGTCATCGCCGCGTCGTAATTCACCGATCCCATCTGATAGATCTCCCCATCCAGTCCCTCCAACGGCGGCGTGTTGTAGTCCTGCACGTCCACAAAGGAGAGAATGTCGCGCACGCCCCACAGCAGCGGCAGATAGGTGCCGAACTGCCCGCCGTAGCTCGGGTATCCCGCCGGAATCTGCGTGCCTTCGGGCACCAGGGTCAGCATGAAATCCGGCCCGAAGTGCTGCCGCAGCTGTTGCAGCCCGGCGATCAGGTTCACCACCGAGGCCGTCTTCGGATGACGGAAGTCCGTGTCTCCGGGATCCAGCACCAGCGACGGGCTTTCGAAATCGAGGTCGATTCCGTCAAAGCCATATTCCGTCACGATCTGCGTCACCGAGTTCACGAAGTTCGCAGTGCTGGCCGTCTGTGCCAGCGTGAAATACTCGCCGCCGCCGCCCAGCGAGATCAGCACCTTCTTCCCACGGCTCTTAAGCCACTGGATGTCGTCCTTCATTTGCGCCAGGTCCAGCCCTGGCCGCACGTCCAGCTTCAGGGTGCCTTCTTGCGCTTGATGATTCACGTCCGCAAATGCCACGATGACCACGTCCCACTGCGGCGAAATATCACGCAGCCGTAGCAGTGTTCCTCCAGGCCCATCCCCGGTCCAGTACCCGATCAGCTCGTGCCCGTTGGTTGCTCCCGCTGACGGAACAGCCGCGACCGCGGTCTCAGGTGCGGGCGATTGCGCCGCTCCCGGCGCAGGAGACTGATGCGCGGGGCAAGGCGTTGCCGCCTGCTGCACGATGTGCGCATCGGGAAAGCTGTACGGCCCCTTCGCACCCGTGTACCACCCCATCAGCGCCACATCCGCCACGTGCCATACCGCGCCTCCCGACTGCGCTACCCAGGCCGGCCCAGCCGGCAGATCGCTGCGTTCATTGGTGTTCAGCGGGTCTTCGAGCGTGTAGCGCGTCGCCGGACTATTTCCGCCGCATCCATGCCGTTCGGCGCCCGGCATCGCCGGCCACGTCCACTGCGGAACCACATTCTCTCCCGCCGGCAGCGGCCGCCCGTGCTCCAGATGAAACAGTGGGTCGTGCAGCGGATCGTTCACCCATTCGGCCAGTTGCTCCGTCAACGGCTGCACGTCGCGCTCTTCCACCAGCGGCGGCGTGGCTCGCAAATACGACGCCAGAACAAACGAGTTTCCCGTCACCGGGTTCACCCCGTGTGTGCCCCACATGCAGCACACCGTCGCGTCGCCATAGCTGTAATAAGCTGCGTTCCGCGTCAGCGCGATCACCAGCTTCCCATCCTGGTGCGGTATCTTCTGAAAGATCGCCCGCTGCACGTACTCCGCGTCCACCATCGCCAGCAGGGTCCCGGTGCGCTTCGACGTGAGCACGTAGCCGTACCCAGCCGGGATCTGCACCGTCACCGGCAGCACCTGGGGCTGCCCCAGCAGCGTGTGCCATTCCGCCGCCGTTCCCGTCATCGCGCGCAGCATGGCGTCCACGTACTGCGTCGGCGCTTCCGCCCCGAAGGCCGCCTTCGAGAACACCGGCGAACGCAGCACTTGCGAGACGTCCTCCGCGGCATCGAGACTCATGGGCTTGCCTGCGGGCTGCCGCGCGTCGAACTGGAGCCGCACCGGCACCAGCACGGTCGGGATGATTGTCGTACCGCCCTGCGCCGGATCCCGTCCCGGCAGCGTCACCGTCCCTTGGCCCGTGTTGTACCGGAAGGTCGGTGCCGTCCCCTGTCCGTACACCACTCCCCCTGCAAGCATTACGACAACCATTGGCAGAAAACGAGCAATTCTCATCACAAGACGATCATAGCGTCCTGCGGCACTCCATAACCTGCGCGCGCGACATGTACGAAGACGGGACAAGACTTGATATGCACCGGCGATTATGTAGCGGAAATTATTACGTAAACGTCCTGTCTGAAAAAGCCTATCCCGGACCACTCTTTCTGCGATCAAACCGCATCCGGACTCACCCATGGTTCAGAGCTTGCGCCGTTGCCGCAAAGGGCTCACGACGCAACGTGGCATACTCCCTGCTACATAAGAAATTCGTAAGGGCGAGAAGGCGTTTTCGCCCGCCGATGCGGCGCGAAGCATTAATGCAGCAGTGGGCAACGGTACGATTTAAGCATCTTGTGCTCTGCTCGGGAGAGATAATCGACCATGGTGCTTAGGTCCGTCGTCGGTGGTGGATGTATCCGGATGGTCGACTAATGGCCACTGGCGCCGGCGTACAAGCCGTACTGGCAGTATTCCTGCTGCTGCTCGTGTTTGTGGCGATGTTTGGGGGACTTGCTCGGCGGCTGAAGGTACCCTATCCGATCCTGTTGGTCATTGCCGGCTTGCTGGTGAGTTTTCTTCCCGGCATGCCGCGGATTGGGCTCGATCCGAACCTGGTATTTCTGGTGTTTTTGCCTCCTCTCTTGTACTCAGCCGCATGGACGCTATCGTGGAGGGAGTTTCGGCGGAACTTTGTGAGCATAGCGATGCTTGCGGTGGGCCTCGTACTATTCACGGTGCTTGGATTGGCGATGGCGGCGGGTTCACTGCTGCCGGGCTTCGATTGGAAATCCGCGGTGCTGCTCGGGGCGGTAGTAGCAGCGACGGACGCAATCGCAGCGACGTCCATTGCACGCAGGGTGGGGCTGCCGCAACGCATCGTGCATATTCTTGAGGCCGAGAGCCTGGTCAACGATGGCACCGGGTTGGTGGCACTGCAGTTTGGACTGGCTATCTTGATGACGGGCCGAACTCCCTCGATTGTGGAAGGGGTTGGGAGGCTGGTGTTTTTGATAGGCGGCGGGGTATTTGTTGGACTTGCGATCGGTGGTGTGATCGCCTTGTTCGAAAAGTGGGTGGATGACGGGCCGATTGAGATCGTGATCAGCATATTGGTGCCCTATGCGGCCTACCTCATAAGCGATCGGGCACACGCATCGGGTGTAATCGCGGTGATTGCATGCGGCATGTATATGAGCCGGCGGAGTCCGGAGTATATGTCACCGCAAGTCCGGTTGCAGATGACAGCGGTGTGGGACGCGTTGACCTTTGTGCTGAACGGAATCGTGTTCGTGGTGATTGGACTGCAGCTTCCCTATGTCATGGGACAGATTAGTGGGCTGAGCCGTTTGGTGTTGCTGCAGTACGGAGTTGGTTTTAGCGTAGCGATCATTGCGCTCCGGGTGGCATGGGTGTACGGAGAGACTTATATCGCCTACGCCGTACGACGCTGGGTTCAAAAGGCCGAGGTGGAAGAACCGGAGCCACGAGGATTGTTTGTGATTGGGTGGGGTGGCATGCGTGGGGTACTGTCGTTGGCTGCGGCGGTGTCTCTGCCCTATGCGCTACCGGGTGGAGGAATGTTTCCACAGAGGAGCATGATTATCTATCTTGCGTTTTGCCTGATCGTGGCGACCCTGGTATTGCAGGGTCTGACGCTGCCATGGCTGATCCGAAGCCTTGGGCTGTCAACCTCCGGCAATACGAACGATGAGGAGCAGGAGGCGAGACGCGTAATGCTGCGAGAAGCTCTGGTGCATCTGGACCGAAAGCGCTCAAAAAATCGCGATCAGTCCGCGATGTTCGGGGAGTTGATCGCTAGCTATCAACGAAGGTTGGATGCGATGCCTGTGGAGAGGGAAGAGCCGGCACAGGGACTGAGAGATCAGTCTCGCCGGAGCGATGCGATTCTGGGAGCGCTGCAGGTGGAACGAGAGGTATTGATCGGACTGCGGAATGAGGGCCGAATTGACGATGAAGTGTTGCGAACGCTACAGCGGGAGCTCGACTTCGCGGAGAGCCGCGTGCATACAGGCTCGATGATGCTGTAGAGCCCGCTTTGTGTATCGTGCCTGGTTACTGTTCTTAAGTATGGCGCACGCCCAAAGTGCGAAAAAACAATCTGCTACGCCTCTGGAGGCCCCCGGGGATGGTCTTCAATGGCACCACCGACGTTATGATCACCAACGTGGCGGGCAAGACGCCGGCTCCGGCTTCGTTTATTTTCGCCACATTAAACGGCACCTCCTCGGTCGATGCGGCCAAGCGAATCGCCCAACACCATTTGGCCATAGAAATGCACACTCGGGTTCGGGGGTGATCCAAAATGCAGACAGTTTTCCGCGACGTACGTTTCGCATGGAAACAATTGGCCAAGAATCCCGGCTTTTCCGTGGTAGTCATCCTCACCCTGGCGCTGAGTATCGGCGCCAACACCGCGATTTTCAGCGTAGTGGACGCGCTGCTCCTGCGGCCGCTTCCTTATCCGGAGCCTCAGCGGCTTGGATCCCTGATGCAGAGGATCTCCGGGCCGTCTAATTACAGCTATCCGGTAAACATCGATCGTGATACCTGGCGCCAGCTGCGCGACAATGTACCTGCCGTAACCGCAGCCGTTGCCAGTGGGGCCGGCGGCGTCAACCTTGAGGCTGCCGGACGGGCTCAATATGTGCGAGGCCAGCGAGTATCCGCCGCCTACTTCGGCGTCCTTGGCCTACGTCCCATGCTGGGTCGCAGCTTCACCGCCGCGGAAGACACCATAGGGGGACCGAGTGCGGTTGTTCTGAGCTACAGCCTGTTTAAGAACACGTTCGACGCCGACCCCAACATCATCGGCCAGGCGATACGGCTCAAAGGGATCTCGTACACCGTCATCGGCATTCTGCCGCCAGGAGCTCAAACTCCAGCGTCTTCTGTAGATCTGTGGACATCTCTCCGTCCTGAAACATCGGAGGAGGGCGGAGGAGACAACTTCGACGCCATTGTACGGCTGAAGGATGGCGCTACCTGGCAGCAGGTAGATGCGCAGTTGAGCCAACTGCAATCGTTGACCTCTCGCACAGTGCAGAAGAAATTTCCCGGCGCGCAAGTCTCATACTATGCGGTCCCGCTGCAGCAGAGTCTAGCTGTGGAAACGCGCGCGCCTGCGATGATCCTCATGTCGGCGGTGGGTTTTGTGCTCCTGGTCGCTTGCGCTAACCTGGCCGGCCTAGCGCTGGTGCGGGTTGGCCGCAGAGATTCTGAGATTGCGACCCGTCTTGCCCTGGGGGCGGCAAAATGGGCGATTCTCCGGCAATTCTGGATCGAGAGCTTGCTGCTCACCATCGTGGGCGTGCTGGCCGCCATTCTGGTAGGCGGGCTTACGCTGCAGCTCATGAACCGGCGCATTCCCCAGGGCTTCCTGCCCATCGGCGGGGTCTCGCTCGACGCTCGGGTCCTATTGTTCACCGCTGCTGCCGGAATCGCGGCCAGCTTGTTTTTCGGCCTCTTACCGGCGCTGAGCGTACGCCGCATCAATGTGCAGTCTGTGCTGGCGAGTGGCGGCAGCCGGTCCGTGGCGCAGTCCGGTGGTACGCGCACCCGGTACGCGCTGATCATTGGAGAAGTAGCCTTAACCGTTGTGCTGCTCACCGTCGCAGGCTTGCTCGTACGAACACTGGTCTACCTGAGAACGCTGCCCCCGGGATTCAATCCGCAAAATGTAGTGGTGGCAAAAGCATCGCTGGACGACGCCCGCTACAACAATCGTGCTGGGTTCCTGAAGCTGCTTGACCAAAGCACGGCGGCCATGCAAAACATCCCAGGGGTGGACTCGGCAGCAGTCGGACTAAGCGTTCCCTACGAACGCGCGTTGAACTACTCCGTAAGGGTGGCCGATGGCCCGCAGACCGGCCAGCAGGATATGACGAACCTGGTCTATGTGACGCCGGCCTACTTCGAGACTTTGCAGATACCGCTTCGCGCGGGGCGTCTTTTGGCCGTGGGCGATACATCGGCCGGCCGCTTTGTCGCCGTCGTAAATGCGGCGTTCGCCGCGAAGTACCTGGGCCGGGAAAACAGCGTAGGACGGCACTTACTGAGTGATGGAAACACCATCGAGATTGTTGGTATCACCGCCAACGTCGTCACTCCGCCCGGCTTTACCTCCGGGGGGCCTATGGTCGCGGAGCCCACCGTGTATGTGCCGGCGGCGCAAATGCCGACGCAGTTGGTCAATCTCGCGCACGTCTGGTTTCAGCCCAGCTGGATCGTTCGTACCAAAGCAAACTCCCCGGACATAATCCGGCAGATGCAGCAAGCCCTTGCTGGTGTAGATCCCGATCTGCCCGTCTCCGGTTTCTATGGGATGAACGACGTACTTGCCGAGGCCTTGCTCTTGCAGCACATGGAGGCCGGCCTGCTGGCGACACTTGCAGCTTTGGCGCTCTTGCTCTCTTCGGTCGGCATCTACGGATTGGTCTCGAATCTGGTCAATCAGCGCGCCCGCGAACTCGGCATCCGCATGGCTCTTGGTTGCACGGTACGGGGAGCGATGTTTGAGGTTTCTCGTACAGGCATAGCCGCCACTGGCGCCGGGTTGGCCGTCGGGCTGCTCTTGTCGTTTGCAGCAGTGAAGGCATTGCGCAGCCAGCTCTTCGGCGTCGCGTTATATGACCCGCTTACCTTGTTAGCGGTGTGTGCATTGCTCGCTCTCGTCGCTCTTCTTGCGGCCGTTCTCCCGGCCTTCAGAGTCGCAAGCATCGACCCGGCCGAAACGCTTCGAGCGCAATAAACTGTTGGTCACATCGCGCAAACCCTGGACCGGGGTGAAGACAGATGACAGGCGCATCTGCCGAAGTGTGTGCGAGATATCTTAGCGCAGGGTCTGCATATCTACTCCACGGGCATTTCAAAGGTCAGGTTTCCCGGAACGCTAAAAATCATTTGCAAATTGCGAAGAAGAATGACTGAGAAGAACGCCGGTGTCCGGTAGCGGACACCCGAACCCACAAGTGGACACTCTATCCGAACTAACAAGTGGACACTCTATCGCCCCCGCCGTTAGATCGCTAGTCCCGGAGGGACGGCTGAGAGTAGCCCAGGACGTAGTCCTGGGTAGGCGACAGAAAGCGGATCAGTCCCGAAGGGACGGCTGAAAATGTCCCAGGACGTCAGTCCTGGGCTTGCAGGTGCCCGCCATTGTTGACTATCTACAATTAACTAGTGTAGATAGTCATAGTATGGGAAAACCGAGCGATCTCGTGCAGGGCACTCTTGACCTGCTCATCCTGAAAACCATCTCATTCGAGCCGCAACATGGCTGGGCAATTGCCAAGCGCATTCAGCAGATCTCAAATGAGGTTTTGCAAGTGCAGCAGGGCTCGCTTTATCCCGCGCTACACCGGCTGGAGCAGCAAGGCTGGATACGCGCCAAGTGGGCGGAGGCCGACAGTGGCCGGCAGGCCAAGTTCTATTCGCTTACCGCCGCCGGACGGGCTCAGTTGGAACGGGAAAAGGAAAGCTGGAGCCGTCTCTCGACCGCCATCAACCTGGTCGTCGAGGGCGCATAACAGAACAGGAGATATCAATGCGCTGGCTTGATAGATTCCGCATGGCCGTGTTGATGTTGTTTCGCCGCCAGACTCAAACCGTACGGCTTAATGACGAACTCGCCTTTCATCTCGATCAGCAGGTGAAGGAAAACATCGCTCGCGGCTTAGCCCCCGACGAGGCACGCTATGCAGCTCTGCGTGCCTTCGGCAATCCCACGCAACTTCGCGACGACGCCCGGTCCAGCTGGAGCTGGAACTGGCTGGAGAAGTTTTTGCGTGATTTGCGCTATGGCGCACGCACCCTCACCCGCTCGCCGGGTTTTTCCCTGACTGCGATTCTAGTCATGGCGCTTGGCATCGGCGCCACCACTTCTCTATTTACGATTGTGCGTTCGGTTCTGTTGAAGCCGCTGCCCTTCCGTGATCCGGACAACCTGGTCATGGTCTATGAGCATTTTCGCGACGACAAGACTGGAGACGGGTTCAACGTGGTCTCGCCTGCTGATTTCAACGATTGGCATCAGCGGACGCACGGCTTCGCCGATATGGCTGCCGGGCTCACGACCGATTTCGATCTCACGGGTGAGCATGCAGAGCTCCCGGAGGTTGTCCATGGTGCGGGAGGCTCCTGGAACTTGTTCTCGGTCCTGGGTGTACCAATGGCGATGGGTCGCGCCTTCAGGCCGGAGGAAGATAAAATTGGGGCCAACCATGTGGTTCTGCTCACGTGGAGCTTCTTCCAAAGGCGTTTTGCCGGAGACGCCTCTGTCATCGGCAAGCAGATAAGGCTAAACAGCACGCCCTACGAAGTGGTCGGCGTATTACCCCGCTGGTTCACTTATCCCGATTCTCGGGTGCAGGTGTGGGTGCCGTATGCGTCGACTTTTGACGCGGCTGGTTTTGCCCGGCACGACATGCATCAGAGCCGTGTGGTCGCTCGGCTTCGCCCCGGGGTAAGCGCTGCGGCCGCAGTGAATGAAGTGAGCGCGCTGCAGTATCAGATTCATCTTGCAAATCGTTCGGCGCCGGTTGCGGAAGAGGCTCGCCTGCGGCCGATGCTCGATGATGTCACGCAGGATGTGAAGACACCCCTGGTGGTTCTGCTGTGTGCCGTGGGATGTATGCTGCTGATCGCCTGTCTGAACGTTTCTAATCTGCTGGTGGCGCGCAGCGCATCCCGGCGTAAAGAACTTGCGGTGCGCGGAGCGTTAGGAGGGAGCCGGCTGATGCTGATCGGAGAGCAAATGGCCGAGAGCCTGCTTATCTGCGCGGCCGGAGGAACGCTCGGCGTTCTGCTTTCTTTCGTGGCTACCCGTTGGCTTGCGGACCACTGGAATGATCTGCCCCGTGCCGACGCCATTCATCTGGATGCAACGGTGCTGGCTTTTGCTGTTGGCCTGGTGTTTTTTACGGCTCTGCTTGCCGGGCTGCTGCCGGCCATCTCCTCCACCGGTGCGGGCATCTTCGCCGGGCTGCAGGAATCATCGCGGTCAATCGGCGGGAGCTTGTCACGCGCCACTCTGCGCAAGACGCTACTCACGGTGGAGATCGCGCTCACCGTTATCCTGCTGGTCTCTGCCGGCTTGTTGTTCAAGAGTTTTCTGCACCTGCGCACCGCCAATTTGGGTTGCGCCACCGATCACGTACTCACCATGAGTTACGGCTTGCCCGAGAAGCAGTATGACAGCCGCGAAAAGGTGATCGGCTTCCACGAATCTCTTCTCGAACGCGTGCGTCGTCTGCCCGGAGTCATCGCGGCGGGCCTTGTCTCCACGGCGCCGGGCGCCGGTTACGGCGGCGACTTCGTCTTTACCCTCCCTGAGCGCCCTTCGAATAGCTTTCAACTCCAGGACGACGCCATCAATCGCACCGCCGATCCCGGATATTTCACCGCCATGCAGATACCGTTGATCGCCGGCCGGTTCTTCACCGACCAGGAACGACTGAATCGTGACCACTACCTGATTATCAGCAAGACATTCGCGGATAAGTTTTTTCCCGGTGACAATCCGATTGGCAGGCATGTCACCGTCGGTTTCCTGGGCGCAACGTATGAGATCGTGGGCGTTGTCGGCGACACTATCTACAACGTTGCTCAGCCTATCAAGGCCACGATGTACTTTCCGATCTTGTCCGGCGATCCGCGCTTGACGAAATATGCGACGATCGTGGCGCGCACCGCCGGGGACCCGCTCGCGCTATCTATTCCCATTCAACAGCAGGTAGCGGCGCTCGACCCGGCGCTCCCCGTCTCTGACATCTTGACCATGCAGCAGATTCTGGGTAAGTCCACTGCCACGCAGAGCTTTAGCGCGACGCTCGTCCTCGCCTTTGCCACCCTCTCTCTGTTGCTCGCGGCGATTGGTCTGTACGGAGTGCTCTCCTATCTCGTCGCGCAGCGCAACACGGAGATCGGCATCCGCATGGCACTGGGCGCGCAAAGAGCCGAGGTATTGCGCCTGGTGTTATTCGACGGCCTGCGTCCAGTGTTTTTTGGATTGCTCATTGGTTTGGCTGGTGGCGCGGCGGCGGCCACCTCCATTCGCTCCATCTTGTACGGCACCAGCCCACTCGATCCCCTTGTTCTTATAACTATGGTGGGCAGCCTTTTGCTCACTGCGGTGATCGCCTGTGCCTTGCCGGCTTTCCGCGCATCGAAAATCGAGCCCATGCAGGCGCTGAGGACGGAGTAGGGACGGCATTTGCTTAAGGAGGGACCTGCGGTTCTCTCAGTCAGCATCCGATCCAAACGGAAGCTCGGGTATCACTTCTTAGCCGGCTCCACTACCCCCGGATACAAATCCTTGAGCGGCTGTCTCTCCTTATCGGATAACTCCGGATGCGGAAGAGGCTTGCGCGGCAGCATCTGTTCGCGCATCGCAGTGTTGTAGAGGAACACCGCCTCGACCACTGCCGCTTGCTTCAGATCGGAAGGCGACAGCCGCTCGTAGACATCCTGGTTGCTATGCAGGCTGCGGGTTTCGTAGTCACGCGGGTCCTGGATAAACTGAAATCCCGGTATGCCCACTTGGTCAAAGGATTCATGGTCCGTGGAGCCGGTATTTCGCATGCTGATCGTCGTGACACCCAGGTCGTTCAGCGGTTCAATCCACTGTTTGAAGATGGGAACAATTGCAGCATTGTTCTCCGCGTAGATGCCGAGCAACTTCCCTCCGCCGTTGTCAAGATTGAAGTAGCCGGAGATAAGCGCGTGCTCCGGCTTTATCGTCAGCGGGCCTACTTGTTCCCGCAGGTATTCCGGGACGGCGAGTTCCTCGGGCTTGGTAGACAGTCCAATGGTAGCGAAATGCTGGCGTACATAGCCGAGCGAGCCGAATTCGCCCTGTTCTTCGCCAGACCACAAAGCGATGCGAATCGTTCGCCGCGGCTGCACGTGGAGCGCGTTGAGTATCCGCATGGCTTCCATGGCGATAATCACACCTGCGCCATCGTCGGTAGCTCCGGTGCCGGCGATCCAGCTATCCAGGTGGCCTCCAACCATGACCACCTGGTCCTTCAATTGAGGATCTGTGCCGGGGATCTCCGCAATGGTGTTGTAGCCTTGTTCGTGGTCGCCGGTGAATTCGGAGTTGATAGTGACCGAGACTGTAACCGGCACTGTGTGTTCCAGCAAGCGCCCAACACGGCCGAAGTTTTCGCTCGAGACCACAGCCGATGGAATAGGTTGCTTATGATCAGGCAGATAACCGAGTTCCACCAACTGCTCGCCGTTGTCGTCGCGCATAATACCGCCATCGCCGGACCATCCGTGGACCAGAACGGCCGACGCATGTTCATCGGCGAAGAACTTAGCCACCCGTTCCTGGAACTTAATCTTCTTAAAATAATCTTCCCAATATTCAGGCCCGTCGGAAAAAACATGCTGTTCTTCCATGTTGCCGTCCAACGGATATTGGTAAATCTGCACCAGCTTCTTCTCGTCATAGTGTTGCAGCAAGAGGTTCGGGATCGGGATTGATCCTGGGTGACTTCCCGTACAGGATGATCTTGCCCGCGAGCTTCCCCTTCCACGCGTCGAGGTCTTTCTCTTCCTTGAGATTGGGCACGGCAATCACCTGCGCGGTGATTGCTCCGCGGGTGGCCGGCGACCAAGGCGTGGCCTGCGCGATAAAGACAGCTGTATCCGGCGTGACCATATCGACCGAGGTGCTGATCTGGCGCCAGCCCATGCCGAACTCACCCCAGCTCTCCAGGTGCGCATGGGCGCATCCCATGGCAGTCAGCTGGTCACGTGTCCACGCGTTCGCTTTGGCTAAGTTAGGAGAGCCGGTGAGCCGCGGCCCAATATCATCGAATAATGCGCCGGCATATTCCATTACGTGCGAGTGAGTAAGACCCTCTTCGCGGATGCGCGCATACATGCCAAGGTCGAGAGACTCATTGGCCGGCTGAGTCGCCGGGTGGCTGTAGTCGTAACCGTCGCTTTCGGATGGTCCGTTAGTTTTTGGGGCGTCTTTAGCCCCCACAGCGGGGAGTGAAGCAGCACACAACAGCATTGCCGCCGTGATGGCGGTCCATCGATCGATCATTCAGGGTCCCTTTGTTCAGGAGAGTCTCATGGTTCAACAGGTAATTCTAATCTTCACCGCATTGCGTTGCCCTACTCGCACCGCAATGCGGTCATGGGATCGACCGAGGACGCTCTCCACGACGGGACCATGCAGGCCGCTCCAGCAGCGGCAAGAAGTACGACAGAGGCGCCCAATATTAGCCATGGATCATGGGCGGTATTCTCCACCCAGCGGGAGATGAGCCGGTTCAATGCCAAACTGAGCGCGACTCCTGCCAGCAATCCCGATCCGACGCTCACGCCGGCTGAAGACAGCACATTCCACAGCACATCTTTCTTTTGCGCTCCCAACGCCATGCGGATGCCGAATTCGTTTGTCCGCTGTACCACCGAGTAGGAGACCACACTGTACAGCCCCACAGCGGCCAACACCAGCGCCAGCGCGGCGAATGCTCCAAAGAGAATTGAAATCAGCCTCCCCCTGGCCCATTCGGGCTCACGCCTGATCCACATTTCCAGGTCGTCTACCTGACCGTTGGCTTGCTGATCGGCATTGACGGAGACGATCTGCCGGCGAACGCCATGCAGAATGGATAGGGGATCGACACGGCTTTGTATCAGTACCTGGGTATGCATCCACATGTAAAGCGAATAGGGGAGAAAGATCGCAGGCTTTATGGGCTTGTCAAGGCCATCATTCAAGGAATCTGCGACCACTCCAACCACTTGTAGCCATCCATCGCTTCCCGGCGCGGCCAGAGTATAGGGTGGTTCATCTTTAAGTGTGGGAATTTTCAACGAACGTCCTAAGATTTCACCGTTGGGATAGTAGCGTCTGACAAATGTCTCATTCACCAGCACCATGGGTGCACTGTGCGCAACTTCCGTTCGGTCCCAGACCCGTCCCTGCAAGAGCGTCATGTGCAAAGTGCTGAAGTACCCCGGACTGACAAACTCAAGTCTCGCTTTCTGTTCTTCGCCAGAAGGCTTCCCCGACAACTCAAATGTCTGCTCCCAGCCGCTATTAGGAGGAGTGGCATTGGTCGAAATCCCCGTGGACAGCACGTCGGGCAATGCGCCTATCTTTTCCCGTAGCTGCTCATAGTAGTTCACACGCTCCGTCACGCTCTTATAGGTATTGTCATGGATCGGGATGCCAACCGACATGACGTGCTGCGGATCGTAACCAAGTGGAACCCGCATCATGCGCATAAAGCCCTCGATGGCCGCGCCTGCTGCAGTCATCATCAGCAGCGTGAGGGCAATTTGGCCCGCTATCAGAGTATTGTGCAACTGCTTGCCACGGACCGTTCCAGCGATCTTACGAGTGCCCGATTGCATGGTCTGGCCGATGTCTGGGCGGGCAAGCCGCAATGCCGGAAATAAGCCAAACAATACGCTCGTGAGCAGGGCGAGGACGACACTGAACAGCAGAACCGTCAGGTTAACGTGGAAATCCGCTTCATGCGGAAAGGAGTATTCCGGCAGACGAGCTACGATCCAGCCCAGGCTTCCATAAGCGAAGAGCACGCCGATTGTGGCGCCGGAGAGCGCCAATAGCAGCGATTCAGTCAGCAACTGGCGGACGATACGAAGTCCGCTGGCCCCTACCGCTGACCGGACCCCAAACTCATGTTGCCGCGCCGTACCGCGCGCCAGCAGCAGAATGGAAACATTGCCGCATCCGATAGCCAGCAGAAGGCCCACGGCTCCGAACAGCAGAGCGAGCGTCCCCCCTAATTGCTTCATATAGTAGTAGCTGATGTTCCGCACTTCGAGTTTGTATTGCTTTGGAAAATGATTTGGCGTCTCTTTCGCGAATTGTTGAAAGAGCGGCTCTAATTCGGCTGCTGCCGCTGCGCGAGTGACGCCTGGTTTGAGCTTGATAAAGGTTCCGTAAGTAATCGTCTGCGAAGTAGAGAGGTTCAGCGGAAGGTACGCGTCGCCGTCCAGCCAGGTAAAGCGCGGCGGCAGCACGCCCAGGATGGTGTAGGTCTTATGAACCAGCTGAATGGGCTTTCCAACGACGGAAGGGTTGCCGTTAAAGTGCCGCTGCCAGAACTTGTGACTCAGGACGACCACTGGCTGCGGCTCCTGGCCATCCGGAGCATCGGAAGGGAGGAAATTACGGCCCAGCATTGCCGGCAAACCGAGGAACTGAAATCCGCCGGGTGTTAAGTAAATCCCCCGCACATCTTCCGGCACATCGCCGCCGGTGATGGTTAAGCTCCATTCGTTAACGCCCATCACGTCTTCAAGGGAGTGTGCCTGTCGCAACTGCCTTGTCTGCGGACCCGTAAGGCCGTTCCAGTTATCTTCTCCGGCTTTATCCAGGAGAGAGATCGTACAAATTCGATCGGCCCCGGCATAGGGCCAGGGGTTCATCAGGACGGAGTAGACAATGCTGAAGACCGAAACCGTCGCGCCGATCCCGAGTGCGAGTGACAGAATCGCGGTCACTGCAAAACCGGCATGATTGCCAAACTGGCGGAAGGCGTAGCGAACGTCCTGCAGGAAAGTGTGCATCAGAGCCTCCGAAAAGGAGATCCAGCCCAGGCATTGAGAGCAACTATCCAGCCAATCACGTCAGAAGACCGGCGAAGCTCCAGGCAATGAAGCTTACGCTTCAGTCAGTAGGTACGTAATTGATTGAAAACAGTTCCGCCTTTGCAGGCTGCGGAAAAGGCAACATCGCTTTTCCTCGGATCGGCAGCGAAGGCTGGGGTGCCCCATTCCCCGGGGATTTCCTGTGAGTTTGTTGGCGTTGATGCACTTCCTGCGGCTTTCCTCAATGAAAGCCGCACAAGTGGCTGTCGCTGGGTGCCGCGTACAGGAAATCCGAGTCAAGCCCGCTTTCTGGGCTTGAGTGGGATGCGCAGCTGTCCACGTGCATGTTTCTTGCGAGCATCGCCCAGTGGAGCGACCGGCTGTTTCCCCCGGTACCGCTCGACATCCAAAATGGACCGGCTTTACAGGCTGCGGAAAAAACTCTGGTGCATTGGTGGGAGCCCCGGACTGCCTCGTCGCAGCGAGCACCTCGTCCGCAGCGAGCACCTCGCCGCAGCGAGCACCTCGCCGCAGCGAGCACCTCGCCGCAGCGAGCACCTCGCCGCAGCGAGCACCTCGCCGCAGCGAGCACCTCCCCGCAGCGAGCAAAATTTGGGGCTTTACAGGCTGCGGAAAGGCTCTGGTCCTGGGTGCCAGCCTCGGACATTAGTCGGGGAGCGGGTTTTCAAACCCGCTTAAAACGCTCGGGCAATAAAATTCGGGGCTTTAGCCCTGGTGGCAGGCTGCTTATCAAGCAGTTGCCGACTTTTTCCGCACCCTTTTTAGCCCTTGAGGGAGCTCCTCACAAAACAGAAACGATTCCCGCAGCTTCTTTCCCCCCGCGCGGTGTCCCATTCCAATCCCGGCGATGGGGGCGTGCTGTCCGAAAGTGGACATCTGAGGACAAAATTGAACAAATCACCAGCCGCTTGCGTAGGTATCCATGTGGGAAAGATCAACAATCCCAATAGAAGCACCGCTGGATGGCTTTGGTCACCGGCATGCATTAGCAAATAGCATGGATATCTCGCGCCCAGACCTGAAAGTCAAAAAGCGCCGGCGGCAGGCCGTGACGATCGCGATTGGCGTGGTCGTTTTGGCGGCCGTCACGTTTCTCGTGATGCGGCTCAAGCCAGCCGCTCCCAATGTCGACCGTTCCGCCGTTTGGACGGATACGGTCAAGCGTGGACCTTTGGTCGTCCAGGTGCGCGGCCTCGGAACCCTGGTGCCTCGTGAAGATGCCATTCGCCAGATCCCGGCCCAAACCGAGTCCACCGTCGTGCGCATCCTCACTCTCCCCGGCTCGATCGTAAAGCCCGACACCATCCTGGTGGAGTTAAACGACCCGACACTCAGCCAGGGGGCCATCGACGCCGAGCTTTCGCTCAAAGAAGCGCGTGCCGATCTCAGCAACATACAAGTGAAAGTGCAGAGCGATCTGATGGCGCAAAAGTCTGCTGAGGCAAGTGTTAACGCCGACTACAACCAGGCGCAGCGGCAGGCGCGGATCGACAAGACGCTGTACAGTCTGGGCGTGATTTCCGGTCTTGCGTACAGCGGTTCTCAAGGAACGGCGGATCAATTGAACACCCGTAACCAGCTCCAGGAGGAGACGGTCAAGATCAACGAAAAGGCCATCGAATCACAGCTCGCCGTGCAGCAAGCCAAGGTGGCTCAGGCGCAGGCCATTTATGACCTGAAGCAGCAACAGTTGAACGCGCTCAAAGTGCGCGCAGGCATTAACGGAGTGCTGACCGATCTGCCCCTTGCCGTGGGCCAGCACGTGACCATTGGTACGATGTTGGCCCAGGTGGTGCAGCCCAATCAACTCAAGGCCCAGCTGAAGATCGCTGAGACCCAGGCGCGCGGCATCCTCATCGGCCAACCCGCGTCTATCGATACGCATAACGGCTTGGCCGATGGCAAGGTGTCGAGAATTGATCCTGCGGTTCAGAACGGCACCGTCACCGTCGACGTGGAGCTGGTCGGCGCCCTGCCCGGGGGAGCACGCGACCAACTGAGCGTGGACGGCACCATCGATCTGGAAAGATTAAAAGATGTTCTTTATGTGGGACGCCCGGCCTTTGGCAACGAGAACAGCACCATTAGCCTCTTTCGCCTGGATCCGGATGGCAAAGGGGCCGTCCGTGTTCCGGTCAAGGTCGGCCACGCCTCGGTGAATGCCATCCAGGTGCTGGAAGGACTGCACGAAGGGGACACGGTAATTCTGAGCGACATGTCGAGGTATGACACCACTGACCGAATTCGTCTGGAATAAGGGAACTGATATCAAATAACGAAAACAGGAGCGAAAGCATGCAGGCACTGATACAGATTGAAGCGATGACCAAGGTTTTCTATACCGAGGAGATCGAGACCCATGCGCTTTCCGGTGTGCACCTCTCCATCGACCGGGGGGAATATGTGGCCATGTCTGGCCCTTCCGGTTGCGGGAAATCGACCTTGCTCTCCATTATCGGTCTGCTGGATACACCGACAGCGGGCAAATATGAGCTGAACGGCCGTCCGGTAGAGAATCTGAAGTTTGCCGAGCGTTCGCGCATTCGCAACCAGGAGATCGGGTTCATCTTTCAGAGCTTCAACCTGATTGGCGATCTTACCGTCGCTGAGAATGTAGAGCTGCCGCTGACCTATCGCTCAGGGATGGCATCGAGCGATCGCAAGCAGCGGGTACAGGAATCTCTCGAGCGCGTGGGCATGGCCCACCGCATGCGTCACTATCCCTCGCAGCTCTCGGGCGGCCAACAGCAACGCGTAGCCGTCGCCCGCGCACTGGCAGGTTCGCCCTCGATCCTGCTGGCCGATGAGCCCACCGGTAACCTGGACTCCAAGAACGGTGAAGCGGTGATGGAACTGCTCAAGAACCTCCATCGTGAAGGCGCAACCATCTGCATGGTGACCCACGACCCCCGCTTTGCCCGGCACGCCGACCGCAATATCCACCTCTTCGACGGAAAGATTGTCGCCGAAGGCGAATTTGCCGATCACGCTCTCGAAATGCAATGACCGGCCTTCGATAACTGCGGTTCGATCAATACAGATGTAGAAGCGTGACGATCCGTCCCCGACGGGACGGACGATGAGGGCTGCACAATGATCTCGCTCGAAAATGTCGAAAGAAGCTACAAGACTGGCGCCGGACAAACCTGGGTACTCAGGCGCATCCACCTCAAGATCGAGGCCGGCGAGTTTATCACCATCATGGGACCTTCAGGGGCAGGGAAGTCATCATTGCTGAATGTGTTGGCGCTGCTTGATGATCAATGGGCCGGGGCCTACTGGTTCAACGACGAAGCAGTCCACCTCATGAACCGCAAGCAACGGGCAGACCTCGCAAGGCGCAACGTCGGGATGGTTTTCCAAAGCTACCACCTGCTCGACGACCTGAACGTTGCCGAAAACATCGATCTACCCCTCTCCTACAAGAACATCTCCAAGGCGGAACGCCAGGCGCTGGTTGCCGACACGCTCGATCGCTTCAGCATCGTGGGCAAAAAGGATCTCTTTCCCAACCAGCTATCCGGTGGCCAGCAACAGCTGGTCGGCATCGCACGGGCCGTGATTCATCGCCCGGCCCTCCTCCTTGCCGATGAACCGACAGGTAATCTTCACTCCTCGCAGGCCAAGGAGATTATGGAGCTCTTCCAGCAATTGAATCGGGAGGGAACGACCATCGTGCAGGTGACGCACTCAGAGGTAAACGCGAGTTATGGGAGCCGGGTGCTTGAGGTTCGCGATGGATGGTTGGTCCGTGATACTGCCAACCCCGGGTTGAACCAGGCTACCGAGGTGAAGGCATGAAGGGTGTCTCCTGCGCGGGAATCATTGTGCAAAAAGCACTAGCCGTAGTTTCTGCGACGGCGATTTTCGCTTCCACTACCTTCGCGCAAGCGGTACCCGCAAATACTCCGCCTTCCGCGCCTGCCGGCCCGCAGCAATCTTCGCCCCAGACCATCGCACAGCAGGCGCAAGCGGCGGCGCAGCCGGGGCCGATTACCTATCAGGGACCTTTCCACATTGAACTGCCGCATTCACGCAACCCCTTAGCGCGGTATATGCCCAGCACCGTGCCGCCGCTCGATCTCCAAAACTCGCCGCGCCTGCAAAACCTCATACGCGACGGCAAGCTCAACATCTCCCTGCACGACGCGATCGCTTTGGCTCTCGAAAATAATCTCGTGCTCGCTTCCTTCCGCTACAACTTCCCCATCGCGCAGGCCGATCTTCAGCGCACCAAGGCGGGAGGCGTAGCCAACGGCGTCAACACCAACATCACCCAGACCACGCCGAGCGGCTTTGGCGCCTCCGCAGGCGGCGGCGGCTCCGCGAACTCCTCGAGTGCGGCCGCAGGCGCCGGAGGTATCGTCACCTCCACTCTCGGCGCCGGCGCGGCCGTTCCCTCGTTCGACCCCCTCCTCAACTTCAGCGGCTTTGTGAACCACAGCGTCGTCCAGGAGCCAAACATTTTCCTGGTCGGCACCCCGATCCTGAAGACAAACAATATCGAGGTCGAATCGCAGTACACCCAGTACTTTCCGCTCGGCACCCTCCTACAAGTCAGCTACATCGGCCAGCGCCTCGCCAGCAACGGCCCTTATAACGCAGTCAATCCCGAACTGTTTTCCGAGTTGCAGGTCTTCCTGCAACAGCCGCTTCTGTACGGATTCGGTCTTGCCAGCAACGAGCGCTACATCCACATCGCCAAAAGAAACCTGCAAACCACCGATCTCGCCTTTACGCAGCAGGTCATCGCCACCGTCACCGACATTGAAAAACTCTATTGGGATCTGGTCAACGCTTATCAGGACGTGCAGGTGAAGACCCGGTCATTGGCCTACGCCAATCAGACCCTGACCGACGACCAGAAACAGTTGGAGCTGCAGAACATTCCTGCGATGCAGGTCATGAAGGACCAGTCTGCGGTTGCCACCAGTGAGGGCGACCTTACCATCGCCAAGGCCACGCTGAGGCACAACGAGCTGCTCATTAAAGACGATCTCACCCGAACCGACGATCCATCTATCGACGAAATCCCCGTCATTCCGCTCGACCTCCAGGGCGGTCCCGATCCCAACGAATCGAAATCCATCACCGAGCTGATCGCCGAGGCCATGAAGAACCGCCCCGAAGTCGCGATCTTCCGTAATCAGGCCGAGGTCCTGCGCCAGAGCGTCAAAGACATCAACAGCGAGCTGCTGCCTCAACTCTATTTGTTCGGCTACTATCAAGGCGCGGGCACCGCCGGCCCCAAAAACCCCTATTGCAGTCTCGGCCCGGCGGAATGCACCACGGACCTGCCCACCGACTTCTCCAGCATGCTCCAGAACACTTTCAACTACTCGTCGCCCACGTACGAGGTCGGCGTCAATCTCCAAATCAATCTCCGCAACCGTGTCGTCAAAGCCGACCAGTTCCGCGCCGTGCTCGCGTACCGCCAGAGCCAGATCTCCCAGGAGCAGCAGCAGAAGGGCCTTCGCTTTGACATCCGCGACTCGCAGTTCGCACTCGAGCAGGCGCAAGCCCGCGTGGCGGCCGCGCAAAAAGCACGCGATCTCGCGCAGAACACCTTTGATATCGCCAAGAAGGAGCAAGACATAGGAGCGATGTCCAGGTATGACACCCTGGTTGCAGAAGAAGGCCTCGCTGTCGCTGAATCCGCGTTTTTTACCGCGCAGACTGCCTATGAAAAGGCCAAGGCGGACATTGACCGCGCTACTGGGACGACGTTGGACCGCACGGGCGTCTCGATAGACGACGCAAAAAGTGGCGTCGTCACCCATCTGCCCTAGTGTAGTGCGTCATACAGATGGGCGTTTAACCGTCTTTGAAGGGTACGGGCTTTACAGGCTGCAGAAAAAGGCTACATCGCTTTTCATCGCACCGGCAACGAGCGCTGGGGTGCCCCATTCAAGCCGTCCTTTGGCTTGAGTGGGATACCACAGAGTTCAACATGCCCTCTTTTCATGCGAGCGCAGCAGAGGGATTGGCTGACGAACGAGTTTCTCCGCAGCCTGTTTAGCCCCTGGGGGACTGCAGCCTGGGCCCATCTTCAACTTTCAGGCACCGGAATAATGGATGTTATTTCCGGCGCACTACCCTAGCCCCTGCTCCCAACTGATCTCCGGGGGCCGCACTATACTTGATTTACCGTTTGAGGCAATGATGGCCACCTTCCCGCAAGCCGCGAAAGAGACTCCGGTAACCCGTACCTACGCGGAGGCGCCCAGAATACTTGCTGCCGATGATCAGCCCCACATTCTCGATGCCATCGAGTTATTGCTGCAGCCGGAGGGTTACCGGGTCGAGCGAGCGCAATCGCCCCGCGAGGTGCGGGATCGCGTTGCCAGCGAAACCTACGATGCGCTCCTCATCGACCTCAATTACACTCGCGACACTACTTCTGGCGCCGAGGGTCTGGAGCTGCTTGCTCAGCTAACTGCTCATGACAGCCGCCTCCGCATCATCGTCATGACGGCGTGGGCCAATGTCGATCTCGCCGTCGAGTCAATGCGCCGTGGCGCCTGTGACTTCATCCAGAAGCCCTGGGAAAATCTACGGCTGATTTCCATTCTGCGAACCCAGATCGAACTTCGCCGGGCGGTTCAGCAGGCTGAAATTCTGGAAGCGGAAAACCGCCTGCTGCGCGCCGAAGGACGTCCTGAATTGATTGCCAAGGCGCCTTCCATGCAGCCAGTGTTGGAGCTTTTAGGGCGCATTGGGCCGTCGGATGCCAACGTGCTCATTACCGGCGAGCATGGCACGGGCAAAGAAGTCGTTGCCCAGACGCTGCATGCGCTCTCCTCGCGCGCGGCTCGTTCGCTGGTTGCCGTGAATACTGGTGCGCTGGCTGAGGGGACCTTTGAAAGTGAGCTCTTCGGTCATGTCAAAGGAGCCTTTACCGACGCGCGCACTGACCGCATCGGGCGCTTCGAGCTTGCCGATCGCGGTACTCTCTTCCTGGACGAAATTGCCAATGTGCCGCTGCGCCAGCAGGCCAAATTGCTGCGCGTACTTGAGACGGGCGATCTGGAACGAGTCGGCTCTTCGCAAACCAAGCGAGTGAATGTGCGCCTGCTTTCGGCTACCAATGCCGATCTACATGAAGAGTGCGCCGCCGGGCGTTTTCGCGAAGACCTGCTCTTCCGGCTCAACACCGTGGAAATTCATATTCCCCCGCTGCGCGATCGCCGCGAAGATATTCCCCTGCTCGCCGGGCACTTCCTCGCCCGCTATACTTCCCGTTACCGAAAGGCTGCGACCGGCTTTGAGCCCAGCGCACTGGAGGCCATGTTTCACCATAGCTGGCCGGGCAACGTCAGGGAGCTCGACCACGCGATCGAGCGGGCTGTTCTTATGGCTCGAGGTCCGCGTATTCAAACCGCCGACCTCGGCTTGAGCCAGGTTCGTTCGTCGGGCCAGAGTCTCGATGAACTCTCGCTTGAGGCCGTAGAAAGCATTCTCATCCGCAAGGCTCTGGCTCGCGCGGGCGGCAATGTCAGCCATGCGGCGGAGGCCCTGGGATTAAGCCGTGGAGCGCTCTATCGCCGGATGGAGAAGTATGGAATCTGATCCCACTCCCGGCAACGGAAGTGATTCAGCCCCACGCGCCCATCTACGCTTCGCCAAACACCGTGACCATACCACCCCCTTTGAGCGCCGTATCCGCCTCCTCTGTTTGTTTGTTGCCGCTCCTGGATTTGTGCTGGCAACGATCCTACTGTGGCATGCAAAATTTTCAACTGGTGTGGTCTGGACTCTTCTTGGTGGGGTCGCTTTCCTTTCTCTCATTGCGGCGGCCATCCTCATGGAGCAGATCATCCGTCCGCTGCAGACTCTGGCCAACGTTGTCTCGGCGTTGCGCGAGTCCGATTACTCCTTTCGCGCGCGTGGTGCGCGGCAGCTCGACTCGCTTGGGGAGCTTGCCCTCGAGATTAACGAATTTGCTGATCTTCTACAGAGCCAGCGTCTCGGTGAATTGGAGGCCTCCGCCTTATTGCGCTGTGTCATCTCTTCCATGGACGCGCCGGTCCTTGCCTTCGATCCCGCCCATCTCCTGCGTCTTGTCAATCCCGCTGCCGAGCACATCTTCCATCTCATCGCGGGGCGAGACCTGGGCACCAGCGCCCATGATCTGCAGCTTGCTGACCTGCTGGATCAGCCTGATCGAGGAATCCTCGTCCTCGCCGGCAAGGGCAATCCCGTCCACTGGATGGTAAGAAGATCCAGTTTCCGTCAGCACGGCATCCCGCACACGCTCCTGGTCCTCTCCGATGTGAGTATTGCCTTGCGCGAGCAGGAGCGCGATGCCTTCCAGCGCCTTATCCGGGTGATCGGGCACGAAATCAACAATTCGCTGACGCCTATTAAGTCCATTGCCGGCAGCCTTCGTTCGTGGATCCATCTAAGTCCACTGCAGCAGCAGAGCACGGAGGCGAATGGTATAGACCACGACCTGTTCAGCCTCGACCGCGGCCTCAAGATTATTGAGAACCGTGCCGAATCGCTCAATCGGTTCATCCAGGCATACCGGCAGCTGGCGCAGTTGCCGCCGCCCGCATTGCAACCGGTGTCGTTGCATTCATTGATGGAGCGTGCCGTCGCGTTGGAAACCAGGGTGGCTGTCCGCCTCAATCCGGGACCTGATCTTGTGCTGCAGATAGATCCCGATCAGATTGAACAGCTATTGATCAATCTGCTGCGCAATGCGGCCGAAGCCGCGTTGGCGCGCTTTCCCGAGCCGTCCTCGAACGGGCATATCGCCACGGATGTGGCTGAAGTGTCGATCAGCTGGAGAGCTATTCCTCAAGCGGTCGTCGTTCTTATCTTGGACAACGGGATCGGACTCAGTAATCCGTCGAACCTCTTCGTCCCCTTTTACACCACCAAGCCGGGAGGAAGCGGTATCGGTCTAGCCCTTGCGCGGCAGATATGCGAGGCCCACGGAGGACTTCTTCAAGTCGCCAATCGCCTGGATGGCCCTGGTTGCGGAGCGGAGATCCGTCTTCCATTGACCGCATCGCGGGCCTTCCTCCCACCTGGACAAGAAGGCAAATCAGCGGAGAACAAGGTTTACGGGTAGTTAGCAAGGCCCTACTTCTCACGGAAACGGCGGTACCGGTCAAGAAGTGATGCCGGTCCGCGTGCTCGTAGAAAGACGAGATTCCCTTCGAAGCGCTTCTCCTCGATGATAGCTCCGCCTTCGAGCGAGGCCAGGACGGAGCCTTCCGATTGGGGAATACGAAAGCTGAATCCGACAACCGGGTCCACCACAAGTGCAGCATCGATGGCGTTCAGGAGTTGATCAAGCCCAGTATGCTGAAGCGAGGAGACCGGAATTCCTTTCCGGCCGCTCGAGAGGTGGGCTAGTTCCTGGGGCGGAACGAGATCGACCTTGTTCAAGACATTGATGACGGGCTTGGTCGAGACGGCAAGTTCGGCTAAAACTCTTTCAACCTGAGTTTTCTGCTCTTCGCACATGGGGCTGGCGGCGTCCTGCACGTGGAGTAGAACCTCGGCTCGCTCCAGCTCTTCGAGCGTAGCGCGGAAGCTCGTTACGAGCGTTGGGGGAAGGTTGCGGATGAAACCGACGGTGTCGGAGAGCAGCACCTTGCGGCGGGAAGGAAGCTGCAACTGCCGGAGTTTGGGGTCGAGAGTAGCGAACATACGAGCCGATTCGAGCACTCCTGCCTCGGTGAGGGCGTTGAAAAGTGTGCTTTTGCCGGCGTTGGTGTAGCCGACGAGGGCGACCACGGGAACCGGGACTGCCTCACGACGCTGCCGCTGCTGATGGCGGATGCGCCGGACTGCGTCGAGCTGGGTTTTGATGTGGTCTATGCGCAGGTTGATTTTGCGGCGATCGGTCTCGAGCTGGGTTTCGCCCGGGCCTCGGGTTCCGATGCCCCCGCCGAGCTGCGACATGGCGCGACCGCGCCCGGCGAGGCGAGGCAACTGGTATTCGAGCTGCGCGAGTTCTACCTGGAGCTGACCTTCGCGTGTCCTGGCATGGCGGGCGAAGATATCCAGTATCAGCTGAGAACGGTCAATGACGTGGCAGGTTAGTCGCGCTTCAATGTTGCGGAGCTGCGAGGGTGTGAGATCGTGGTCGAAGAGAACAAGCGATGCGTTAGTGCTGCCCACAACCGCAACAATTTCGTCGAGTTTGCCTTGGCCGACGAGGGTGGAGGGATCGGGACTTTGGCGACGCTGGACGAGGGTCGCGGCGATGGTCGCACCGGCTGATCGGACCAGCTCCTCAAACTCTGCGCGGCTGGCATCGAAATCGAGAGCAGAGGCTCCATTCCGCGGAAGGTCTTCTTGCCCAGCCACGACGGCGGCCGCGGCGCGAGCAAGTCGAACGGATGCGGTGAGCTGCTTGCGCTTACGGAGTTCTTCAGTGAACTCCACCGCGACAATCACTGCAAGTTCCTGTTGCGTTTGCGAAGTACGGAGTTCGCGGGCGAGGAGTGCCGCATCCTGGGCCTCCCTTGCTTCGACGAGACTCCGGCGGACTGTCTTTCCGCCATTCCGGCCTGATCGGTTTTGTTCCGGGGCGGCTCCACGCGAAGCCTTCTTGTTATTCAAGCTGTCTCAATTTAGGACCGAGTCTCCAAAACTCCCTCTCATGATACCGAATCATCTGTTGACCCATCGGCAACCAGGCATCTCGTACGACGGGCCAAGCCAAATTCACCCATCAAGAACTTGACATGTGTGGAGCACATGCTTCCATGCTACAAACATGGGAACGATGATCCAAATTCGTAATGTCCCCGAAGCGTTGCATCGCCGGCTCAAATCGCGTGCCGCGTTGGCCGGCATGTCGCTCTCCGATTATCTGCTCAGCGAAATTCGTCAGGTGGCGGAACGGCCGACGATTGATGAATTGCGGGCGCGCTTACGCAGCCGCAGGCCAGCGGCTCCTTCTGTGCCACCGGCCGACGCGGTTCGGGCCGAGCGTGACCGCTTGTGATCGTCGTCGATGCTTCGGCCTTGCTGGAAGTAGTTCGACGGTATGCCGCAAGTGGCGAAATCGATAGCGCGCGCGGCCGCATGGCCCTCACCGATTTGGCGGACCTTCCGTTGCGGCGGTATCCGCACGATTTCCTTTTGCCGCGCATTTGGGATTTGCGGAACAATCTTACGGCCTATGATGCCGCCTATGTCGCGCTGGCCGAGGTGCTCGACATACCCCTGCTGACGCGCGACCGGCGTTTGGCCGCAGCCGCCGGCCATCGCGCGCAGATTGAATTGATATAGTCTCGCCCGGATTGCCATTGCGGTGAAAGAGCTTTTGCTTCGCTCTGCTGCTAGCGTCCTCCGCCAACGGCGGCTGGAACAGATTCACATCTTGTTTCCAGTTGTGCCTCGCACTGTTTCCCGGTAATCATCCCGGCAACGGTCAGTGCGAGGATATTGTGGCCGCGGGTGGTGGGGTGTAAATCATCCCAAAAAAGGTAAGTGTCTGGGTCGATCGTAGGAATGCCCTGAGAGCTGCTAGTAACGTTCACCAGCGAATACTTCGAGGGCGAGGCGACGATTTGATTGAACAGAGCAAAGACATCGAGTTGAACGAAATCGAGGTGCTTGCCAAGGTTGATGTCGTGCAGGATCGACAGGCCGGTGGACAGCAGGCGATTAAAAAGAACGCTTGCGGCTGTCGCCGGAAGCGACGTCGTAGGGCTGCCATTGAACCGGGGAACCAATCCAAGAGGCGGCAGATTCGGGATGATGAATCGGGTAGCTCCGGCATCGATGAGACGCTGGATGTTTGTAAGCTGATGGATGTCTGCCTTGACGATGTCATCGGTTGAGCTGGCATTGAGGAGGTCGTTGGCGCCGCCCCAGACGACGAAGAGGGTCCGGTTGTTGATGACGGGAGAGGTAGCGAGATAGTCGGTAATCTGCTGCCCAATGTTGTTGATAATGACAGACGGCGAATCTGGAGAAGTGCCGAGGGTTAGCACCGAGGTACCGTTGCCGGTGAAGGCGAAGCTGTATGCGTAGTTGGTTCCGCCGTCGAGCGAGTCCGTGATAATGGGCTTGGCCGGCAGCATCGCTGCGTACTGTTCGATCCACACGCCAAGGTACTTTTGCGCCGCGGGGATGGTATCGTCCCCGTCGGTAAAGCGGCCATCGGTGTAGTCGGCAATGGGGCCTGGAATGCGCACCCCATACTTCTGATCCGTGAGATGCGCGACGTTGCCCGTGTCCGAGAGGGAGTCGCCAAAGACGACGATGGAGGTGTAATCCTGCGCATGGGCCAGGGCGGCGGTGAACGTTAACAGGAGTGTGGAGAACAGGGAGAGGAGGCGGTGGTTCGGCTTACCAGGTCCCAGAGTTGGTCGCATGGCGGTATCTCCGAGTCGTGGAGAATTGAAACACAGCCCAGACTTCACAACAACTGAAATAGCATTTCTGCAATGGCCGAAGCGTCCTAATGCGAACCCATGTTGTAAACCGTGCTAGGGTCGGGCGTCATACAGATGGGCGTTTAACCGTCGTTGAAGGGTACGGGCTGCCTCGCCGCAGCGAGCTTTACAGGCTGCGGAAAAACTCTGTTGCCGGGTGGTAGCCCCGGACTGCGCTCGCCGCAGCGAGCATCTCGCCGCAGCGAGCATCTCGCCGCAGCGAGGGCATTAGGCCGCAGCGAGCATTAGTCCGGGGAAGCGGGTTTTCAAACCCGCTTAAAACGCTGGGGTAACAAAATTCGGGGCTAAAGAGTCTGCGTGAGAACCCCATTAACAAACTCAGTCCCGCAGGGACGGCTGAAAGTAGCCCAGCACGTAGTGCTGGGTAGACGACGCAAGGCGGATTAGTCCCGTAGGGACGGCTGAAAATGTCCCAGGACGCCAGTCCTGGGCTTGCCGGATTTTCCAGAAAAGGTTTCCAGGACAAAGGTTTCCCAGGACTGCCCCGGATTTCCTGCACGCAGCTCTAGACATGTCAGCGTATGCGGCTTTCTTCACGGAAAGCCGCACGAGGCTCATTTTTCACATCTTCCTGTCCCGTGGTTTCAGGTCCGCAAACCTCCCGCCTGTTCCTGCTCCCGGTCCTAACTACGTTTAAGTCTGTAGACAAGCTCGAGGGTGATCTTGTCGTCAACGCTCATCAGACGAGCTATGGTGGGTTTGTTGAGGCCGAAGGTGGCGAAGTTGAAAGTAGTTTTGGCGCGGCCGGCGATCGTGCCATTACGATTGAAGGTGGCGATGCCCTGGAAGGTGACCTCCTTGGTCACGCCGTGTACGGTGAGATTGCCGGTAATCTGTACGCCGGCCTGGCCTGTGAAGGGGATCATCTTTGGCAGGCCGTCAATTTTCGTCGGAACAAACTCAGCGGTTGGGAACTTGTCCGTCTCGAGTACCTTATTGCGGATGTAGCCATCACGCTGATCCTGGTCGCTCTTGAGGTTGCGCAGGTCGGCGGTGAGCTTGGAGGAGCCAACGGGGATGCTGCCATCCGGCGCAATGACGAGGTTGCCGGAGATGGTAGGTGTGGTGCCCTCGGCGTCATTGGGGAAATTAATGCCGACGAGCTGTTCTGTGACAATGTAAGTTGCTGAAGACCCATCGGGGTCAAGGGTAGCGTTGATACCCGCAGTTGGCGGCGGCGGTGGCGGCTGGTTGCCGGGAGGCGGCCCCTGCGCGAGGAGTTGGGTTGCGACGGCGAGTACGGCCGCTAACAGCAGGAAGTGACGGGTCGGGGCGGTTAAGCCTCGACTGGATGCATGCAGTGTCATGTGACCTTCCGCTATGGTGCAAAGCTAGGATACAGGCCGGCTTGAGGCTATGACGAGGATATGATGGAACGCCGCCTTTGGCCGCAGCAGGCAGGCTCGGCGGTCGGTGAGAGCCGTCTGCCAGCTTCCCCCAAATTCGTAGCTACGCGTACAATTCGATTCGGACGGCCTCAGCGGATGGACTCGATGAGTGGATATGCTTTACCTCACGGTTTGGCTGGCGAAGAACAACGTCGACCCGCATACTGGGCCAGGCTCATCACCTTTTATGCAACCTGGGGAAGAAGGGGCTCTTCTTCATGACCGTTTTGCAAGGTCTTCAACCGCGCGCTCGTTGGATGCGCCTTGGCACCGCCGAAATTCTTAAACGCTTCTACTTTTGTGAGCGCTCCCTGGTGATTGCTTGCTCTGCATGGCTGCCACTGATTGGCGCGATCGAAGCGAAAACCCTGCTCCCACTCTTCTCCTGGCAGAATGCGCAGACCGCGCATGAACTGCGCGAGCGAATCTTCGAATTGAAGTATCCGAGCCGCTCGATGGAGGAGGAAGGAGCCGACCGCTCGCTGGTGGAACTCTTCGACGAACTCCGCAACTCACCCTCAGAGGCAGCGTTTTTCTCTGTGCTGGCCACCGTGCTGCTCCCGGCGATGCGAGACGCCTATCGAGAATTCCTCCGCCACTCGGATCCGCTCGCCGACGCACCGACCCACCGCTTCCTCAATCTCGCATTGACGGAAAAGCATCAGCAGGTCGAAACCGTGCGGGCCTGGGCCGATCAGGAACTAGCGCGGCGGCCGGCGGATCGCGCTGGGTCGGAGGCCTGGACAACTGCATTCCTGGAACGTTTGAGCGCCCTCGGTGGTGTCGGCACAGAGCGTGTGCCGGTCGATCTGCGCCACCGGCCCCTGCCAGGGGGCCGTCCTTACGTGGTGCCGACTGAGCCTGCACGCGACGAGCACTACCACCTGACCCGCTTCTACTGGCCAGACAATTTCGACCCGAGCTACCCTTACGGCGAGGGCTATCGCCTTCAGCTTCGCTCGGCAATCAGTCATTTGAACGAGGTCTGGGCAGTCGAGACGGGCGGCATTATTCTCAGCTCCTTCGCCTCCGTGTTGCCGTGGGAATGGATCCACGATGCCGCACGCTGGACTTACGACGAGTCGCGGCACTGCAGAATGGGACGCGACCGGCTCACCGCCTGGGGCTACAAGCCGGAGGAATTGCCTCTCGGAAACTACATCTATATAGCCTCTTCCGGACAGGACCCCATCTACCGCCTCGGCATGCTCTTCTTCTTTGAGACCAAGAACATTCGCCACAAGCCGGAACGGGTGAAAGCGTTTCACTCCATCGGTGACGCGGCCAGCGAACACGATATGGATTTCGACTGGGCCGACGAAACGATTCACGCCGGCTATGGCAAACGCTGGTTACAAAAGCTGCTGGAAATCCGCGGCGAAGATCAGTCAAAGTATCACGAGATTCGTGACCGTTGTAGCGAAATGGTCAGCGCCGTCGTAAAGACTGCCCGGGCCGAGGAAGTTGCGGAACTGAGGATTCTGGTAGACGCGATCCTGGCCAAAGCGGAAACCCCCCGCATACAGACATCCTCATGAGCACAGTCACAGTTGTGGGCAGCTATATCGCTGCGTTGGTTATGGACGTGGCCTGCATCCCGCTCGAGGGCGAGACGGTGATTGGCCAGAATTTTCATACTACGCACGGCGGCAAGGGATCCAACATGGCAGCGTGCGCGGCGAGACTCGGCGCGGCTACCAGATTTTTCGGCAAGGTCGGCCGTGATGCTTTCGGAGAAGCGCTCGTTCGGCTCCTTGATGAGGAGAAGATCGACGGTCGCGCTCTTCTTTTTTCGGACACAAAACCGACGGGCGTGGGTTTCATCGTTTTTAGCAGCAGTGGTTCAAACGTCATCGTCATCGATATGGCGGCCAACGCGGAGTTCTCGCCTGCCGACATCAGCACTCATCGCGAAGTAATTACTTCTTCCGCCGTGGCGTTATCGCCGCTGGAAATACCGCTTGCCACGGCACTCGCCGCGGCCTCGGTGGCCAAGGCAGCTGGCACGAAGTTCATTCTCAACCCGGCTCCTGCGATGGACTTGAGAAATGTCGATCTGAGCGCGGTGTTTGCGCTGACTCCTAACGAACTCGAGGGCCGTGTCTGTCTTGGCTTGCGCCCCGACGATCCAATTTCAGACAACGAAGTTGTGCTTGAGTTGCTGCGGCTGGGCGTCGACAATGTCATGCTCACGCGTGGCGCTAAGGGCGTGCTTTGGGGTTGTGCCGCGGGACTTGTGGAGATGCCGGCGGTGCCTGTGCTTGTGGTCGACACAGTGGGAGCCGGCGATGCATTCAACGCCGGGCTTGCCGTTGGTCTGAGCGAGAAGAAGAGTACCCTTGAGGCGATTGCGCTGGGAGTGACGGCGGCATCCTTGTCCACGCAGCGTCGGGAAACCATCGCATCGTATGCGTATCGCGCTGAAGTCGATCTTTTTTACGAAAAAGCGCTCAGAGCCGCGTTTGCTGTCGGACGGAACTGACCGTCGGGAACGTTGAGCCGCCTTGCCGTTCGCAGATCACTGCTTCGAATCCAACCCCACCATCCCGATAGGGAGAAAGTCCAATGGGTGGCGTGATGATTGACTTCGGTAGCCGTCGAGCAGTAAAAGGGAAGCGGCGACTCTCATAGTCTTTTGAGGCTGCAGGTGTTCGAAAGGAGGCTCCGTGTACTTGGATTACTTTGCATCCACACCAGCCAGGCAGGGCAGGCTTAGGTCACATGTTTGGCTGTCAATGATTGTTCTTGGCTTAGCCTTTCTTTCATGCCCTACCGGGCGGGGGCAGGACGACGTTGCGCACACGGGTAGCGATGTCCCTCCAATTCTAAAAATCGGCGCGCATGCGCCGGATTTTAATCTGCCGGGAGTCGATGGAAAATCGCATAGCCTCAAAGACTATGCGTCGAGCAAGGTCCTCGTTGTCATTTTCAGTTGTAATCACTGCCCGGTCGCACAGATGTATGAAAAACGAATCAAGCAGTTATTCACCGACTATCAGGACCGGGGAGTAGCCGTGGTTGTGATCATGGGGAATGATCCAAAAGCAGAGGAGCTCAGCGAATACGGATACACCGATGTAGGCGATTCTTTTGCGGATATGAAGGCGCGCGCGGCCTACAGGCACTTCCCGTATCCGTACCTGTACGATGGCGCTACTCAGGCCGTTGCGCTTAAATACGGACCTACTGCAACTCCCCATGCGTTCATCTTTGACCAGCAGCGCATTCTGCGCTACGAGGGGCGGATCGATAGCAATCAACGTGAGGAGCTGGCGACGAAACACGAGGCCAGAGATGCCGTCGATGCTCTGCTTGCTGGAAAGCCGGTCGCCGTCACAGACACGCCCGCGGTTGGGTGCTCTACAAAGTGGGCCTACAAAGCGGTCAACGTTGAAAATGAGATTGCCCATTTCAACGAGAGGCCGGTAACCCTGGATTTGATCTCCGCCGATCAGCTCAAGAGATTGCGCCAGAATGCCGGCACGGACAAGCTTTTGCTCGTGAACGTGTGGGCTACCTGGTGCGGGCCATGTGTTGAAGAATTCCCGGAATTGCAAACAATGGTCCGTATGTATGCAAACCGGCCGTTGAATATCGTGACGTTAAGCATCAACAATCCCGACGAGAAGCAACTGGTCTCCGCATTTCTTCAGAAACAGCACGCGTTCAATAAGAACTTTCTCTTTAACAGCAACGATGCGGCGGATGCGGTAAAAGCTTTGGGCACGGGGTGGGCGGGTGGTGCTCCGTACACGGTTCTGATTGGAACCAAAGGTGAAGTGCTCTACAGAACGCAGGGAGAAATGAACGTTTTGGACGTGCGCCGCGCTATATTGAAGAACGTTGCGGACGACCTCTATATCGGGCAGCACTCCTATTGGAACAGCACATTCTGAGCCTCGAACTTGTCTAAAAAAGACGCCGAACCCGTAGCCGGACGTGGTTATGCGTCGGACGGCCTTTTCGGGGACGGAGTTGGCACGTTGGACTCCACCGCGAAGGCGAAGTAGGCCGGCATTTCCACAGCTGTTCACTTCCTCAATGGCCGGCATCGTTTGAAAAACGGGCTTATGACTATCGAATCGCGCCAAGGGGAAGGTTGCAAATTGAACGTCCCAGTAGCGATCGCAGCTGCGGAAAAACTCTGGTGCCGGGTGGGAGCCCCGGACTTTAGTCCGGGGAAGCGGGTTTTCAAACCCGCTTAAAACGCTCGGGCTACAAAATTTGGGGCTTTAGCCCTGGTGGCAGGCTGCTTATCAAGCGGTTGCCGACTTTTTCCGCACCCTCTTTAGCCCCTCAGGTATTGCTTTCCTACCCGGCGCAGCGTTTTTCCGCAGCCTCTTTAGCCCCCGCTAACTCTCACTTGGCCAGAAAAAGCACAGGGGCTTTAAAAGCCACTGTGGGACTACAGCCTGGGCCCATCTTCAACTTTCAGGCACCGGAATAATGGATGTTATTTCCGGCGCACTACACTAGTTCCCCTACCCCTCATCCACATCTTTTTCTGCTAGGTGCTCTGGACGGCAAGACTGAGCCGTAATACCGTCCTAACTAGGAGTCCCAGCTACTCGAGAACGGTCGTCGCAAGCGTCGGCGCGTGGCTCGGGCGCCGGAAGACGATCAACTGGCTAATACATCCTTCCCCTAAGCAACTTAGGGGGGCGGGAAAAATAAAAATTTGGCCACCTTGGTAAAACAAAGGACTTAGCCGCCAGCACGACGGGAACATCGCATTCCTGAAACCCAACGTCAACCCAGGGCTGCCGCCCCTGGCACGCCCCAAGGGGCGGACAACCAGATCTTTCTCATCCTCTGCACTACTCAGCTCTGCGGCGCGGGCACCTCTTCCGGCGAGTCGGCCCGCGGATTCCGGGCTGGGCTGACGTTTAGCGGGCCGGTCCTCCAGGTCTATGGATCCGCTGAGCACATTCTTCGATGCTTTCGCGCATACTCTTCAGCCCAGCAAAGTTCGGTCCTGAAACTAGTGACCACATGGAGCGGTCACTACTAGCGGCGCTTGAGCGTCTCCAGTTCATCGAGGGTGCGCGGCCAGTCCGATTTTAAGAGCCGTGAAAGACTGCGATCTGCCAGAAGCTTCCCGCCAGTCTGGCACTTGACGCAGTAATCCGTTTCATTGTCTGCATAACGAATCCGCTGGATCGGTTCCCCACACCGAGGGCAAGGCTGTCCATAGCGTCCATGCACCGCCATATCCTTGCGAAAGGCTGTCACCTTTTCCGGAAAGCCCGCTTTCGCCTCGTCGGTTAGCCGCTCGATCCATAAGTTAAGTGTGGCCTGCGTCGCGGCATAGAGCCTTTCCCATTCTTGCGTGTCCAGCTTGTGTGTCATTTTCACGGGCGATAATTGGGCCGCGTGCAAAATCTCATCGGAGTACGCGTTTCCAATGCCGCTTAGAATGCGCGGATCGGTGAGAGCCCTCTTGAGCGTTCGATTCTCTACCGTGAGCGCGTTGCGAAACCCATTGAGATCGCTGGAGAGCACGTCGATCCCTCCTGGATCGATAGAACGCAACGCCTCCTCACCCGCAAACAGATGCAGCGATGCGCGGCGCTTGGTTCCCGCTTCCGTAAGCACCAGGGAGCCATGGGGAAAATCAAAGGCTGCCAGATTCTGCCGCCCTGCCAGTTTGGCTCCTGATGGCCGCCAATGCAGGCGTCCGGCAATCATCAAGTGCAGCACCAGCCAGAGATCGTCATCGACTCCGATTGCGATGCGCTTGCCGATGCGACGTAGTTCGCGCACCACATGACCTTCCACATTGGCAACCGGCGGCCGCGCTGTGCGCAGCAGAAATGCGCTTGCTATGCGCACGTGCTCGAGCGCGCTGCCCGACGATCCGCGGTTCAAGCGCGCTGATGTAGGCGGCAATGTCCGGTAACTCCGGCATGCCTACTAGCTTGCCGGTTGCGTCGCCGTTTCGCAACGTCGAATCCAAGCGGACCGACGCATGTGCTACACTCCTGCCCGATGAATCGACGCATGTTTCTTGGCCAGGCTGCGATGGCTTATGGCGCCTTCCTGCTTCACGCGCGGGCACAGGGAACTTCTCATGCTCCCCCGCTCACCATCCGCGAAATTCGAGCGGTTCGTTTGCGCGACGGATTCAATAGCCGCTTCGTCCGCGTCTACACCAACCAGGGGCTGACCGGCACGGGCGAGATGCTGGACACTGTCGGCGCGGAGTATATCGTCAACCAGAACATCGGCCCGGCGCTTGCGGGCCATGACCCACTGGATATTGAAAGGATTCTCTTTGACCTCTGGGGTGGGAAGCATCTTGCCGCCGGTGGCTCGCCCTCCCCTATCTTCATGCGCGGAATGGGCGGACCCTACCTCACCGCCATCAGCGGAGTGGAAATGGCGCTCTGGGATCTGGCCGGCAAGGCCCTGAATGCGCCGGTATACCAGCTGATGGGTGGCCGGGTGCGAAACAAACTGCCCATATACCTGCACGCAGCCACCCCGGACGACGCGACCAGCCTCATCGCCAAAACGAAAGTGAAAGCGCTGAAGATCGGAATCGATTACAGTCCGGATGACTGGACCCTGAAGAAGGGCTATGACCCGAACAAGAATTGGGGTCTGCATTTAAATACCGTGCAATTGGATGACGTCGTGCATTTCGTCGCTTCCATGCGCGAGGCGGTAGGCCCCAGCTACGACCTTGCGCTTGAATGCCACGCACGCTACGACGTCGAGACAGCCATCCAGCTTTGTCGCCTGCTTGAGCCCTTCCGTCTGATCTGGGTGGAGGAACCAATCCCCAGCGACGATGTCGACGCCATGGTACGGGTGCGCAATAACACCCGGGTTCCGATCGCCGCGGGGGAGAATATCTATAGCCGCTATGGCTATCGTCCGTTTCTCGAAAAGGAAGCGCTCAGCATCCTTCAGCCGGATGTTTCGAAGACGGGCGGCTTGCTTGAAACGCGCAAAATCGCGTCCATGGCCGAAGTCTACTCAATTCCGATTGCGCCTCATGGCGTAGCGTCCCCTCTGGGTACCATGGCGGCTGCTCACGTCGCGGCCGCGACGCCGAACTTCATGCTGCTTGAATTCACCCACTACGTCGATAAGTCCTACACCTCGCTGACCGAGCCCGTTTCGCTCGATGACGAGGGCCTTCTGGAGGTGAGGACCACCCCCGGAATCGGTGTAGCGCTCAACGAGGATGTCATGAAGGAAAGGACAGACCCTGAATTCCATCCTCTCTGAGACACCATCTGAAATCAGGGCTCCGCGGATTGTGGGGATCGGCGAACTGCTGTGGGATCTGTTGCCCAGCGGACCCAGACTCGGCGGCGCACTGGCAAACTTCGCTGTCTTCTCTGCGCGACTCGGCAACCGTACTGCATTGGTTAGCAGCGTCGGCGACGACGAGTACGGTAGATCGGCCCGCAACCTTCTCAAGCAACCGAACCTTGCTCTGGAGCAGCTACAGGAAGATAGCGCCTACCCGACCGGGACGGTCGAAGTTTCCTTCTCCGCCGATAATCAGCCCAGGTATCTCATCTGTCCTAACGTGGCGTGGGACTTTATTCGTCTGACCCCTCAGCTGCTTGAAGTAGCGAGTGCTGCGGATGCAGTCTGTTTTGAAACCCTCGCCCAGCGGCATGAGGTTTCGCGGTCAACCATCCGGCGCTTCGTAGAGGCCACTGCGCCACGGTGTGCGCTGGTGTGCGATGTAAACTTACGAATGCCTGATTGCACGCCCGAGGTGCTTCACTGGTCGATGGCCCACGCCACCATCATCAAGCTAAGCGATGAGGAGCTACCGCAGGTCTTTTCTCTGCTGAACGAGCTGGGACAAGGCAAGCATCAGGTGCCGGCGAGTCCTCAGGCCGCGGCCCATGCGCTGCTGGAAAAATTTCCCGATTGCCAACTGGTGGCCACCACTCTGGGACCACATGGAAGCCTGCTCACCACCCGTGAGAGCACCTTCGCGCATCCGGGATTCCCCATCAAAGTGGTTGATACCGTGGGGGCGGGCGACGCCTTTACAGCCGGTCTGCTCCACGCCCACCTGCACGGCGCGGCGCTGCCTCAGATGGCGGAGATCGGCAATCTTTGCGGCAGCTACGTGGCTTCGCAGCCAGGGGCAACTCCACGGCTGTCTCGAGAGTTGATCGAACGCGTCGGGGCCTTGCTGAGCAGGTAACCATTCGGGAGGAGCGCATGAATCGTCGAACATTTCTCATCTCTTCGGGTGCGTTTTGCGCTATGCCCGGCGATGCCTTGCATGCCTTCGCTGAAACAGAGTTGCCGCCGGCGCTCAGGGAAAAGCTCATGCACGATCCATTGAGACCGCAGTTCCATTTGCTGCCCAGGGCGAACTGGATGAACGATCCCAACGCGCCTCGATTCTTCGGCGGCCAGTATCATATGTTCTTCCAATACAATCCGGGCGCTCCGGTTTGGGGAGACATGCACTGGGCGCATGCCGTCAGTCCTGATCTCATTCACTGGAAACATCTGCCGATTGCCCTGTCGCCCACTCCCGGATCCTATGACGCATTCGGCTGTTTCACCGGCAGCGTGTTGCCCGGCGCCGAAGTGCCGACCATTCTTTACACTGGTGTCACCAAGTCGTCGCCCGAGACCAGTCGCGGGAGCGGAATACGGGAGGTGCAGTGTTTGGCCACCTCCACCGACCCTGATCTGCTCAGCTGGAAGAAACTGGATAAGCCAGTGTTGGATAGTCCCCCGCCTGGTTTGCAGGTGACCGGTTTTCGGGACCCCTGCCCGTGGAAGGATGGAGATCGCTGGTACCTGGGTGTGGGATCGGGCTTTAACAAGATCGGCGGCGCGGTGCTGCTCTACACTTCGACTGACGGACGCAACTGGACCTACCTTCATCCGCTGGCGCAGGGCAAGTGGAATGGAAGCAACAAGGGCGGTCCCGTGAGCACAGGGGAGATGTGGGAATGCCCCGACTTCTTTCCTCTCGCCGATAAGCACGTGCTGCTCTACTCCACCGAGGGGAAGGTTTTCTGGGAGGTGGGCACGTTCGACAAGAGCGACCTCCGCTTCCATTCTGAAACCAGGGGACTGCTCGACCACGGATCCTACTACGCCATGAAGAGTATGGTCGATGCCAAGGGCCGGCGCATTTTGTGGGGATGGGTTCAGGAGACACGCACCCCCGAGGAGTGTAGAGCTGCGGGATGGGCGGGCGCGATGGCGCTGCCACGCGTGCTCTCGCTGGGTGCTGATAACCAACTGCGCATGGATGTTCCCCCGGAATTTGCCGCACTGCGGAAGAATACCCGGAAGCAGCAAGCGGCCCAGACTCTGCCCATCGAAAACCGAGCCGCTGAGATCGTATTCAGCTTCAAAGCAGGGGAGAGCCCTTGCGGGTTGGAATTGCGAGCCGGCGCGACGCCGCTGTTCGCCATCCGCTACGCCGGCGGGCGTGGGGGCAAACCGTCGGTGAGCGTGGGCGGCAGTATCCTGCCCCTCGCCCCGGATCATGACGGTATCTCGACGATACATCTCTGGGTAGACGGTTCGATCATCGAGACATTTGTCGATCGTAAAGAAGTCATGACGGCTCGGTGCTACACCCCGTCGCCGGCGGCCATTCAGCTCGCCTGCACGCCCACCGCAGATGCGCTCAAGAGCCTGACGGTGTCGAGCGTTACGCCCATCTCGAACGACCGTCTCACCACGTAGATTATCGGCAACGGCATGCTATCGTTTTTTCATGTTCCGTTCCGTTTTCGCTTTGCTTTGCGTGGCCGCCTTTCACTATTCCGCTGCTGCCGCAGTGCCCGAGACTTTCCACTGCCATGCTGCCGCGCATGAGCCCTTTCTCGACCAGGCGAACCGTTTCATCCTGACCACGCTCCGTTATCAACCGGTCGAAGCTACGCAGGCTGGGTATCATGGTGACCCCGGTGCTCTGCTCGATGACCAGCTCGACGACTCGAGCCCGGCCTTCATCGCCGCTGAGCGGGCCTTGTTCATCGCCGGTAAACTATGTTTCGCACACGCTAAACCAGGTACACCTGAAGAGGGAGCGGATCTTGCGCTCCTGCGCGACAACATCGAGTCCACTCTCTTTCAGCTCGATGTGCTGCAGGGCTACCGCTATCGCCCGCAGGATTATGTTGAGATGATCGGCTCCGGCCTGTTCTTCCCGCTCACTTCGACCGAGGGTACGGAGCAGTCGCGGCTCTCCTCCGTGCTGGCGCGCATGGAGCAGGTTCCGCGGGTTCTCGAAGAGGCGCGCCACAACCTCAAACAGGCCGATCCGGTATTTATAGATACGGCCTTAAATGAGAATGCCGGCAACACCGCGGTCATCGAGCAGATCGGGAGCATGATCCATACCGGGTCGCCCCTGCGCTCCCGTTACGATGCGGCATCCAAGGCGGCGCGCGCATCGCTCGACAGCTATGCCGCGTGGCTCAAGAACGACCTGGCCCACCGGCCGCACACGGTCACCTGGCGCACTGGACCTACCGTCTACGCGAAGATCTTCGCTTACGCCCTCGGCCCGGGCACGCATGAAACTCCTGACTCGGTGCTCGCGTCCGCGGAGCGGGATCTGCCCCGCGTTCGCGGCGAGATGTACTCTGTGGCCTTGCCGCTGCATAAGAAATGGTTCCCAGACCATGGAGATCATAGCGACCTGAGTGGGGACGCGCTCCAGAACAAAGTCATCTCCGAAGTCATTGACCGCATCAATCAGGACCACGTAGCTCCGGGAGAGTTGTTGGCGAAGGTAAAGTCAGAGGCCAGCGGTATTCGTGCTTTTATCGTGCAGAAGGACCTGGTCACCTTGAGTGATCGCGACAATATGCGCATCGTGCCTACGCCGGTTTTTGAGCGCGGGGTCTATTCCGTCGCTGGCTTTCATCCCGCGCCGGCACTCGAACCGAAGCAGGAAGCGGAATACTGGGTGACTCCCATCGATCCCAAGATGACCAAGGAGCAAGCCGAGTCGAAGCTGCGTGAGTACAACAACTGGATGCTGTTGTATTTGACGATGCACGAGGCGTTGCCTGGCCATTACACGCAGTTCGAGCACGCCAACGACCTGAAGCCATCGTCGCGCCGGGTGTTGCGCGTGCTGCTCGGGAACACTCCCTACGAGGAAGGTTGGGGAGAATATGGGGTAAAGGAAATGGAGGATGCAGGGTACGCCGGCCATGATCCTCGCTTCGTCCTTATGGTGCAGAAGATTCGCCTGCGCGTGATCACGAATGCCATTCTTGACATCCGCATGCAGAGCCGCAACATGACGGACCAGGAGGCACTCGACCTGATGGAGAACAAGGCGTTTCAGACTGCGGCCGAGGCGCAGGGCAAGCTACGCCGGGCCAAGCTGACCGCCGGCCAGCTTATCACCTACTACGTCGGCTACCACCAGTGGATAAATCTGCGCAACGGTATCCAGCAGCAACAGGGAAGCGCCTTCTCGCTCAAACGCTTTAACGATACCGCCCTGGATGAGGGTCCGCTACCGCTCCCAATTTTGCAACCATTGCTGGTACAGAAGCTGATTAGCCATTAAGCGTGAAACCGCTTCATGTACTTTGCGTCGACTGCGAGCGCTTCCATGATCGGACCTTGAAACTGCTCCTGCTCGACGAAGGCGTGGCGAATGTGCCCGGTCGCTGCCGCAGCGGCAAAGATGGGCGTGTAATCGATGGACCCCGTGCCCAGTTCCACTGAGGGCGGCTTGTTGTCTTTGAAGTCCTTGACGTGCAGCATCACGATGCGTGTCGGGTATTGTTTCAAATAATGCACCGGATCCTGGCCGCCCACGATTACCCAGCCGCAGTCCAACTCGAAGCTGACCTTTGCCGGATCCGTATGTTTCAGCAGCTCTTCGTAGGGCAGGGTGCCGTCAATCGCGTGGAACTCGGCAACGTGATTGTGATAGGCGAACTTCATGCCCGCGGCTTCGACCTTAGTGGCTACCTGGTTGAACTGCTCCGCGCTCCAGCGCCAATCATCGAGAGTGAGCGGCCCTTTGACCCCTTCCTGCTCATGCATCGGCGAAGAGCAGACTACATATCCGGCGCCCAGGGATTTGCAGAAGGGCAATATCTCGTCCAGGTGTTGCCTAAGCAAGGGCAGCGCATAATGGGCGCTGACGCAGCGCAAGCCGGCCGCCTTCATGGCAGCATTTACCTGTTCCACGGGGAGGTTAAAGAACCCGGCAGCTTCCACTTCCTTGTAGCCCAGGGCCCCGACCTGCTTGAGGGTGCCGGCGTAGTCGGTAGGCAGCAGGGTGCGCACGGAATAGAGCTGCAGACCTACGGGAAGCCCCAATGAGGCGGCGCGGCCCACGCCGGTATACAACAGGGCGGCGGCTGCGGAAGTGGAGCTGATGAAGCGGCGTCTGGTAATTAACATTACGAATTCCCCTCCGGAAACAGTCAGTGACCTGTCTACTCCATGAACCAACCGTGGGTCAACAGGATCGACTGGCCGGTGAGCGCCAGCGTCTTCTGTTCCGCCAGGAAGACCGCGGTCTCGGCAATTTCATCCGTAGAGGTGAATTGCTTATCGACCGTATCTTTTAGCATCACTTTCTCCACTACGTCCTGCTCGCTGATGTTGAGTATCTTTGCTTGCTCCGGGATCTGTTTCTCCACCAGGGGAGTGCGGACGAAGCCGGGACAGATTACATGGGCGCGCACACCGTAGGGGGCGCCCTCCTTGGCCACGGCACGGCACAGCCCAAGGATGCCGTGCTTCGCTGTCACGTAAGGAGCCTTGAGCAGCGAAGCAAGTTTGGAGTGGACCGAGCCTGTATAGATGATGGAACCGCCCCGCCCGGCGCTGTACATGTGGCGCAGGCAAGCACGCGTGGTAAGAAAGGCTCCGTCGAGATGGACGGCCATGATTTTCTTCCAATCGCTAAAGGCCAGCTCGTGCACCCCTCCGATGATCTGGTTGCCGGCGTTGCTGCACAGGATATCCACGCCGCCATATTCGCGAATGGTTCGTGCCACCGCTGTCTCCACGGAATCTTCATCGGTCACGTCGGTGACTAGCCCGAGCAGCTGGCCCCGCGTGCCGGCGGCGATCTCAGCCGCTGCCGATTCCGGGCGCGCTTGCTCAAGATCGGCGATCACCACTTTAGCTCCCTCGGTGGCAAAGCGCTGGGCCATGCCGCGACCGATGCCCGAAGCCGCTCCGGTAATGATTGCTACTTTCCCTGCTAATCGCATGTGTTACCTCACGGTGCAAACGAAACTGGAAGCATCGTTGGTGCTGCCCGATCCCTGGTACTGAGCAATGCGCGGATAGGGACATAAGGGACGCTGTGTGTTTACCGCGCTGCTGCTGTCAGCGGGCGGCAAGGTGCTGGCGATGATCTTATCGGGTGCGACTCCGTGCTCTACCCAATCGACCACAGCGCCCAAGGCATCGAAATGCGTTGCGCCGGGACCTCCGCCACAATGCGCCATGCCCGGGACCATGAAGAGGCGGACTGATTGATCGATTGTGGAATCGTCTTTCGCGCGCGCCAGCACGGCATTGTAGTAGTTGATGGTTTCTCCGGGAGCCACCAACCAGTCTGCCCAGCCGTGATAGATGAGCAGCTTGTGGCCGTGGGCGCGAAAGGTGTCGATATCCGGGCTGGTGGCATTCACCATGGCAGCGAGCTTTTGGGTAAAGACCGAGTCCTGATGATCGAAGTCGAATTGCCGCCAATCCCAGTCGGGTCCAAAGACCCATTGAAAAATGGGCGCGAAGGGAGGGATTGCGGCCGGACCGGGTGTGCGATCCAAACCATCCCAGCCGAATTCGCTGCCCCTGGGCAGGCCCGGATAGAGGCTGTCGCCGGTCCGCGGGTTGACCGGCCCGGAATAGATTTCTTTCGCCGTCTGCACCTGGGCCGCGGTCAGACAATTCTGCTGTTTCGGGCTCCTTGCATTGCAGTGAGGCCGGATCGAAGTGGCATTTCGTTGGATCGGCAATCACTCCGTCTTTGACGCCATCGAGGCCGTCGCAGGCATTCATGACCGCCTGAGAAAGCAGGGAGCGCGCGGCTGCGGGCAGGTAGGAAGCGGGGGTTCTTTCGTTGACGGCGAAGTTCCATAGGATGCTGACGTGCACCCCGGTGCGGTTGTTGGCTGCGGCTCCGCCGACGATGCCATCGTAGTCATCCGGGTACCGCTGGGACTCCATCAAGGCCTGCTCGCCTCCGGTGGAACAGCCGGTGAAGTAGGAGTGCTTCGCATCGCGCGCATAATAGGCGCGCACGATCTGTTTCGCGGCCAGGGTCATTTCGTGGGTGGCCCGGTATCCCCAGTCGATCCAGCGCTCGGGACGATTGATGAAGATGCTCGCGGTTGCGCCTGGCGGCGTCGACATGCCCATATCGGTGTTGGCCACGGCATAGCCGTTGCGCAATCCTTCTGCCAGGGCGTTGTAGCTGATGTTGCCGGCAAAGCCTCCATTGCCGGTCCCGTTGAAGCGCTCGTTCCAGCCTGACTCGGGCATCCAGACTTCGACTCGAATGTCGGAGTCGGCGCTTGGCTTTAGCGTGGCGGTGACGCGGCAGAACGGTGGAAGGTCAGTGAGCGGTTTCCCGGTGGTCGGGACGAACTTGCCGGCCGTCACCACTTCTGCTTTCGTGATGGTGGTGTGCGGCAACTGCAGGGCCGCCAGACCTTCGCAGCTGGCGAAGGAGGCGGAGTGGAAAAGCGCCAGTCCCGCGAGGACGAGAACGGAAAGGCGACCTCTTATGGGGTTAGCAGTCAACAATCGGAGAGTGTACTAGGAAGGGGTTCGCCCTGCAATCGGGTAGGAGGGTGAGGCTCGGACGCAGCGCCCTGAAGCAGTTTGGCTTAAGATCGACGGTGGAGCTCTCTCGCGATGACTATGACCAATCACTTTCCCAAGATGCTTGAAATGGGGCAGAGCTATCCGCCCTCCCCTAAATTGGATTTTGCCCAGGTTATTAAGGAGCAGTTCGCGCAGCAGGGGCTGCGCGAAAAGGTTACGCCGGGCATGAGGATTGCCCTGGGCGTCGGCAGCCGCGGCATCACCAACCTGAAAGAGATTGTGAAGGCCGCGCTGGGCGTCCTGATCGAGGCGGGAGCGCGGCCTTTCATTGTGCCGGCGATGGGGAGCCACGGAGGCGCTACACCGGAGGGCCAGATCGAGATGCTGGCGGAGTATGGGGTCACGTCTCAGAGCATGGGTGTTCCGATCGAAGCCAGCATGGCGGTGAAGAAGATCGGCACGGCGTTCGATGGGGTGGATGTGGTGTTCAGTGTTCCGGCGTTTGAGGCGGACGGAGTGGTGGTGCTGAACCGCGTCAAGCCGCATACCGATTTTCGCGGAACGCTGGGCAGCGGCATCCAGAAGATGCTGGTGATTGGCTTTGGCAAGCAGGTGGGGGCTAACAATGCGCATCGCGCCGCTGCCCATATGGGTTATGAGGTGGTGCTGCGGGAGATTGCCCGGGTGATCCTGGGCGCGGCTCCGATTTTTTGCGGCATTGCGCTGGTCGAGGATCAGCATCACCAGACCGCCGAGATCGAAGTGCTGCGGCCGGAGAATATCGTGCGCGAAGAGGGCCGGCTGTTCAAGAAGGCGGAGTCGCTGCTGGCGCGCTTGCCCTTCGATGAGATTGATCTGCTGATTATTGACCGCATCGGCAAAGACATCAGCGGGTCCGGCATGGACACCAACGTGATTGGCCGCGACATCGTTGGATATGCGTCCACGCTTCACTCCTCGAGTTCGGTAACGCCGCGCGTTTCCCGTATCTTCGTACGCGATCTGACCCCGGCGAGCAATGGCAACGGCGTCGGGATTGGCATGGCGGACTTCACTACGGCGCGTTTTGTGAAGTCGCTCAATTTGCAATACACCTACATGAATGCGCTGACTTCGCTGGGGATGCAGGCGGCGAAGATTCCTATCTACTTCGATACTGACCGCGATGCGATCGAGGCGGCACTGGCTTCTCTCGCGGCTCCGCAGCCCGGAGAAGGTGCGCGTGGTGCGGATTGCCGACACGCTCAACCTGGAGCGCTTTCAGGCTTCGGAGGCCTGCGTTGGCGCGACGAATGGCCACCCCGGTGTGACTGCCGCGGGAGCGGCCCGCGCTATGGAATTTGACTCGGCTGCGAATCTGCTGCCGCTGTGATGAAGCGTGGTGTCTCCGCTGTTGCTTTGATGGTGCTGCTGGTTGCCGGAGCGCTTTCGAGGGTGGGGTTTGCCGCTGAGCCGCTTTGGAAGGCAAGCTGGATCACGCATCCGACCGCTCCGCTGCGGGAGCCGATCGTGCTGCATTTTCGTCGTTCGCTGCAACTGGAGAGCAAGCCGGCGCGGTATGTCGTTCATGTCAGCGCGGACAACCGGTTCATTCTCTATGTGAATGGGCATCGGGTGGGCGATGGTCCGGCGCGCGGCGACCTGCCGCACTGGCGCTACGAGACCTTCGATCTGGCCCCGTATCTCACCGCCGGCACAAATCTCGTAACAGCCACGGTGTGGAATTTTGGGATTTATGCGCCCACGGCGCAGATCACCGACCGCACGGCTTTTCTGGTGCAGGGCGACGGCGCGCTCGAAGCCGAAGTGAGCACTCCCAAGGGATGGATGGTTGCGATCGAGCCGGGCCGGATTGCGGTTCCGCGAACGCCCGGCGGCTTAGGCGGCTACATGGCGAATGGGCCGGGAGAAGAATTGAACGCCGCGGCCTACGACTGGCAGTGGAATGATCCTGCAGACTCAAGCGCCGCCTGGGTGGCTGCCGCGGATCCGATGCGGGAAAACATCTATCCCTCGGCGGCGCGCGCCGGGCTGGCGGGAGAGCAGGTAGACAACTACTGGCAGCTGGTTCCCGATGAGCTGCCGCACATGGCGTACACGCCGACGGATGCGGGAAAAGTAGTGCGATCGGACGAGCCGGGTGCCGACGCGTTTCCCGCCAAGCCGGTGACGATTGCGGCGAACCAGCCACGTGCATTTGCTGCTGGATCGCAAGACGCTTGACCACGGCCTATCCTCAATTAACGGTGTCCGGGGGAAAGGGAGCCAGCATCCGGTTGACCTACGCGGAGGCGCTCTATGACGCCAAGCCAGCAGAAGGGCGATCGGAATGAAGTGGGCAACCGCCAGGCACTGGGCGTCACGATCGCTTTCTCCCCGACGGCGGCGAGCATCGCACCTTTGAGCCGCTGTGGTGGAGGGTGTGGCGTTATCTCGACCTGGACATTCAGACGGCCGGCGAGCCGCTGACGCTGGACTCGCTGCAGGCGGAATTCACCGCCTATCCCTTTGAGGAGCGCGCTTCCTTCGAGAGCAAGGATCCGCGAACTGGCGCAGATATGGGAGATCAGCTGGCGAACGGCGCAGCTCGATGCGCACGAGACATACATGGATACTCCTTATTGGGAACAGTTACAGTATGTGGGCGACACGCGGATCCAGGCGTTGATCTCGTATGCGGTGACGGGAGACGACCGGCTGGCGAAGCAGGCGCTCAAGAGCTTTGATGACTCGCGCATACCGGAGGGGTTGACGCAGAGCCGCTATCCTACTTCGCAGCCGCAGATCATTCCCACGTTTTCGCTGCTCTGGATCGGCATGCTGCATGACTATTGGATGTACCGTCCCGATACGTCGCCGGTGAAGGCTGCGTTACCGGGCACGCGCACGGTGCTCGATTGGTTCGCGCAGTACGAGCAGCCGGATGGATTGCTGCGCAAGCTGCCGTGGTGGAGCTTTATCGACTGGGTCTCGAGCGGAGAGTTGCCCACCTACGATGAACACGGTGAATCCTGCACCACCACGCTCGAATACCTGGGAGCGCTACAGGATGCGGCGGAGCTGGAGCGGGCGCTGGGGGAGCAGGATCGCGCGCACGCGCGAGAGCCGCGGGCGCAGCATGTGCGCAGCGGCTTATACGAAAAATGCTGGGATGCGGGGCGCAAGCTGCTGGCGGACAATCCCGCGCACAATGCGTTCAGCCAGCAGACGAACGTGCTGGCGGTGCTCTACGATGTGATTCCGCACGGCGGAGCAGCAGGGCGTTTTGCAGCAAGTGATGGGAATTGAACCGGGCACGACGCCGGGCGGAATACTGAGTGCGTCGTATTACTTCCGCTTCTACCTGGCGCGCGCGCTGGACCACGCCGGGATGGCCGATGAATATCTCGCCAGTCTGAAGCCGTGGCGCGATCTGCTTCCGCTGCATTTCAGCACCTGGCCGGAGACGCCGGGCAACACGCGCTCCGATTCACATGCCTGGAGCGCGCATCCCGCTTACGACCTGCTGACGCTGGTGGCCGGGGATCGAGCCGGCATCGCCGGGCTTCGCATCGGTGCGGATTGCGCCGCATCTGGGTGATCTACGTGAAGTATCGGCGGAGTTTCCGCATCCTCAAGGCATGATCAAGGTGCACTTCGAGCGCAGCGGCGATGCCCTGACGGGGACGGTCACTCTGCCCGAAGGGCTGCAGGGCACCTTCATGTGGCACGGGAAAGAACAAGCATTGCGCGCCGGTGTCAACCGGATCGGTGCATCCGAGTAGGCAAGGCCATCCCGGTCAATAAGACCGGAATGTGATATCTGCGTTCACCGTTTCTAAACGAGCTCCTCCTGTATGGCAGGATGCTGCCATAGACCTCCTTCGCAGATTCGGTAAGCTTGCGCTAGGCGTACTTATTTCTAGTTCACAGGTTGCGATGAATTCCAAAACGTACTTCACATTCGGGTTAAGGGGAACCATACCTATAACTAGGAAGACAGTCCCATTTAACAAGGAAGACAGTCCCATTCTGCTACATTTTGGGTAAGAGTCCCGACTTAATGGCAGGACGCTGCCATAGACCTGGTGTTTTGGTTGGGGTACGGTGGTACTGAGATCACCCATTCAAAAAGACCTAAAGAGCAAATTCGTAATGCGCTTCAGTTCAATTTGAGGGGCGGAACGCCAGTCCCCCATCTCCTCTCGTTTTCTGCCGATCGAGATGTTTTATCGGGCCCCTAAGCTCTTCCGATCCTGATTATCAGGGTCTGGACCGCGTCGGTGATCTTCGTCGATGCGTTGTCCGCGCAAGTTATAGAAAAAAGAACACCTCTAAGTCCCGGAAAGCCTCGGGACCGAAAGGGCGGAGCTACATCCACCCGGGAAGAACAGGTTTCTGCGGTATGCAATTACACGTTCTTTGTAGAGAGGCATCGTGGTATGCAGTTCTAACACGGTCGCGCCAGGAGAAAATGGCGGCATCCATGCTGGAGTACCTGGAGGTTGCGAACTTTTTGCCGCTGCTCAGCCAGGAGCGGCGCTGGAGTGACCGCAAGCAGATGGTTAGCGTGCCGTTGTTTCCAGGCTATCTGTTTGTGCGGATCGCGACCACTGCTGAGATCCTGCTCCGTGTGCTGAAGGTTCCCGGGGTGGTCGATTTTGTGCGGAGTAGGAATGGCCCAGTGGCTATTCCGGAGAGGGAGATACAAAATGTTCGAGCGGTGCTCTCTCATGGTGTAGCGTGTTCTCCGTATCCGTTTCTCAAGGCGGGCGACCGGGTGCGCGTGTTACGAGGAGCTTTAAGGGGAGTCGAAGGCATGCTCATCCGTTCTGGCGCGCAATCCAAGCTGGTCATTTCAGTCGAGATGATTCAGCGTTCGGTCGCTGTCAGCGTCTCTGAATCCGATGTCGAGCCTGTTTACCGCGTACCCGACGCGGCAGCATAGCATGTGCCATCGCGCGTCAGGACTAAGGGTTGAAGTCGGTCAGAAGTCTACAACTTCCTGAACGAATCAAATCTGAATACTGTTCGCACCTCAGCCCGCAGCCCCTTGATTCCCCAATTCCACCACAGTGCCAGTTTTTAGAGAGCCGTTCATTTATGGCGACGCGAATTCATCAAGCCGCTCCTACCGTTGCATCCGATTTCGGGCATAGGGCCGCGCCATTTTCGAAGTACATCGGTGAGCGTCGGCTGAGGCAGGCATGTTTCGTCGTCATGGACCTGATGGCGGTCTGGTTGAGCGCATCCGTTGCCTTGTTCCTCCGCTTTTCTGCCGGCTTCCATCGAGGACCTCATCTTTGGGCGTATTCCCAGGAAAGCATTGCCGGACACATCGGTGTCCTGCTTTTGTATTCAGGTCTCATCGTGCTTTTCTGTAATACGCAGCGGCTCTATAGCGGCCTGCCGGCAAAATCTGCAAGCCAGGAAAGCTGGGCCATTGGGAAGGCGGTTGGACTGGCGACTGCGCTGCAATTGGCCTGCATTTATCTGTCCCACTTAAACCTCATTTCCTCCTTCGTAATCGTTTTCACGATGATGGGCAGCTTCCTTATGTTGGTGGCGTGGCGCCGCATCTATAGCCTCCGCTTGCGGACGAGTCTCGGAGTGGACAGCCGCAATGTGGTGATTGTTGGCCATGGACACCAGGCGCAGGCACTGCATGACCAATTGAAGGAAAATCCGCAACTTGGTTATGTGCTCAAGGGCATCCTCGATTCCTCCGAAGGGCAGCTGGGCAATTTGGAAGCCGATACGATCCTCGGCTCCATTGCAAACTTGCGTGCAGTTGTGCGCGCAAATTTCATCGATGAAATTTTCGTTTGTCACCACGATCGTGAAGTCGTCAAACGGGTTGTCGATGAAGCGCAGAGATGCGGGTTGGGAGTGCATATAATTCCCGATCTGTACGACGGGTTAGCGTGGGGAGCGCCGGTCGAGTTCCGCGGGCTCTTTCCTACCCTCTACTTACCCCATCGATCGAAGCCGATCATAGAGCTGGTGCTCAAGCGTTGGCTGGACGCGGTGTGCTCGGTAGCGGTGCTGCTCCTCGGGTCTCCGACGCTGCTGTTGATCGCGGCAGCGATCAAGCTGGACTCCCGCGGGCCGGTGATATACGCATCGACGCGCATCGGGAGGAAGGGCAGAACGTTCCGCTGCTACAAGTTTCGCACCATGAGCGCCAATGCCGAAGCCTTGAAAGAGGCTCTTCTTCATTTGAATGAGCGCGACGGCGTGTTGTTCAAGATGACCAACGATCCGCGGGTCACCCGGATCGGGCGGATCCTGCGTAAGTACAGTTTGGATGAGCTGCCCCAATTCTGGAATGTCCTCAAGGGGGACATGAGCATGGTCGGTCCCCGACCGCCTCTTGCAAATGAAGTGCAGCAGTATGAATTGGATCACCTTCGCCGATTAGACGTGTTACCGGGCATTACCGGTTTGTGGCAGGTCGAATCGCGCGATAATCCCTCCTTCGACCGCTATATCTCGCTCGACGTGCAATACGTGGAACGTTGGCACTTGCTGATGGATATCAAGATTTTATTCAAGACCGTCGCGGTGGTGTTCGCGGGCAGTGGGCAGTAAAGCCGTATCCGAGCCTCGGCAAAGTTCTTTACCGGCGCACAGAAGGTAAAACCCGGCAGCTAGGGAAGCCGACCGCAACTTATGGAGTTAATGTGAATGGTCCGATGATCGCTAAATCGCCAGAAACAGAAGTCACGCTTGCCAGCCTACTGGCAGTCGTTCGGCGGCGGCGTGGAATGTTATTGACGACCACGTTCGTCTGTTTCCTGCTGGGCGTTGCTGGCGTGCGCGTTCTCAACCAGGCGTTACAAAGCCGAAGGCTTGATAGAGATCGAGAAGAGCAGCAACGACATGCTTGGGGCAAACAGCATGATGCCTACCGGCGCAGACGCTGGAACGGATGCCCTCAATGCCAACCTGGATCTGGAGACGCAAAGCCAAATCCTGCAATCAGATGCATTGGCGCTGAAGGTGATTGAAAAGCTAGGCTTGGCCTCCACGGCGGATTTTCGCCCCAAAATGAGTCTCAATCCGCTCAGCTATGTGCTAGGTGTTGTGACGCCGAGCGGCCCTCCCGACAATCCGAATGCAAGCCTCGAAGATTCTCCCGTTGAGCAGGACCCGCGTCCTAAGGAGCCTTCAGCGGAAATTTGAAGGTTAAGCCCTTGCCGGGAACAAGACTGATCAGCATAAGCTTTCTGGACCCTGATCGCGCAGCTTGCTGCACAGGTCGTTAACAGTCTCACGACGGCTCTTATGGACTTCGGCTTTCAGACAAGGTATGCGGCGACGAACCAGTCATCCGAGTGGCTTTCGGGACAGTTAGCTGATCTAAAAAAGCAGGCACAGGATCTGCAGGCGAACGTCGAGGCGGTGCAGAGATCGTCCGGTGTTTATAGCCTGGGGTCTGATTCTCAGGGGCACGATCAGACATACAGTGAAATTTTAGATCGCCTACAGCAGGCGACGGCGGCATTAACCGCTGCCACATCCAACAGAATCATCAAGGAGGCCGTTCTTGAGAATGCGCGGCATGGTGATCCGGAGCTGCTTTCAGGGCTTGTTGGATCAAGCACGATGGGCAATTCGTCGGGCTCCCAGAACTCTTTTAGCCTGCTGCAGACTCTACGAGCCCAGCAAGCTGCACAGCAAGCCCAAGTCGCTCAAGACACATCAAAGTTTGGCTCGGAATATCCAAAGCTGGCGGACGAGAAGCAGGGGCTGCGGAGTATTGACGCGGCGATTGCCGCCGAGGTGAACCGCATCGGCCTGCGCGCGCAAAATGACTATGAAGCAGCGCAGGCAGTCGAAAATCAACAGCGCCAGGTCTATGAGCAGGAAAAGGCAGAAGCGGAGAAGCTGAACGATAAAGCAATCGAATACGGCATTGCCAAGCAGGAAGCAGACGATAGTCGTGGACTCTATGAAGATATCGCTAAACGTCTGAAGGAGGCCGGAGTCCTACAGGGGCTCCACGGGTCGAATATAACGGTTGTTGAATCCGGCCTGGTACCTGCGAAACCCTCGAGTCCAAACATTCCCCTTTACCTCGCTGTATCTATTCTGGCCGGCCTGTTCTTAGGTACCTGCGGCGTACTCACGACCGAGGCGCTCGATGATAAAGTGCATTCTATCTCTGGCGTTGAGCAGCTCATCGGAACTGACTTGTTCGGCGTTCTTCCGTTCATTGATCCCGGTTACAGGCTGAGGCTCGGTAGCAGGGCCTTCAGGCCGCCTGCGTACCTCCCTAACGAGGATCAATTAGAAGAAGAGTCGATGTGGACCTTCGTCGAGGCCCTTCGAACCATGAGGACAAGGCTCCTTCTATCACGAAGCTTTTCTCCACCGAAAGTCATTCTAGTTACAAGCGCACTGAGCGGCGAAGGTAAAAGCATGGTTAGCGCCTACCTGTCAAAGATACTTGCAGGAACTGAGGGCAAGGTGCTCCTGGTGGATGCAGATTTGCGAAAAGACAGGTCGTTCAAACCCACAGCTTCCAGCTCCGTTCAATCCCTGGGCGTGGCCGACACTTTCGACGATTCAATAACCAGCCGCTCCCTGGTCGAGCAGAGTGACGGATGGGCCAATCTAAGTACGCTTCTTACAGGAAACGAAAAGGGAACAGCCGCCCTCGACGGCGCGGGGGTGTATGCTCTGGCGTCAGGTCCGCGACCGCCTTATCCCACGGACCTTCTTGCTTCGCAACGGATGCGAGACCTGGTCGCAGAATGGAAATCGCAATTCGATTTCGTCGTTCTGGATAGTCCACCCGTCCTCGCGGTGACGGACGCGTCCGTACTTGCAGAAGTATCAGACATAACACTGCTGTTGAGCCGTCAACGGGTTACGCCATTGAAGTCTCTGAAGCGAGCATACGATCTGTTGCAGGTAGACAGGGTGAATCGTGTCGGCGTCGTGGTCAACGCGGTGAAAACGAACTCTTCCAGTTATGACGAATATTACGGGTATTCAGGTTCAACCTCCAGACTCTACGAGAGGGGACAGCACCGTGCGTAATCCAGTTGGCATATTCGTTTGTCTTGCGATGTTTCTTGGTAGTGTGGGACAAGTAATAGCAAGCGACAAGCCCCCGACCCTCCCCCGCAACGCCCGCAACCACCGAGACGCTGCTTATCGGCCCCGGCGATGTTCTGCACGTTCAGGTATTGGATACTCCGGAGATGGAGCAGCATCCTCGCGTCACAGATGCCGGCGCGATTCCGTTGATAGGTGTCGGTTCGGCCCAAGTTGCAGGGTTAACTCCCCAGGAGGCCGCCGCCAAGGTTCGCCAGCTTCTTATCAGCAGCCATTATATGAATCACCCGGATGTGACTGTGACGATAGAGAGTTATGCGAGTCAGACTGTCTCGGTCCTGGGGCAGGTGACAAACCCAGGCACCTATTCCATAGCCACGCCGAGATCCGTGATGAGTGTGATTTCGCTTGCCGGCGGACTCACAAATTCGGCAAATTACACCATTACGATCCAACACCATGGGAGCACGGAAAAGCCGACCAAATATACCCTCTCGAACGACCCGGACGTTGCCATCGCGAATGATGTCAAGGTGATGCCGGGTGACACGGTCATCGTGCCCAAAGCCGGAATCGCTTATGTGCTTGGCGATGTGGGCCGTCCCGGGGGGTTTGTCATGCAGAACAATCATTCTCAGCTGACGTTAATGCAAGCCGTCGCGTTGGCCGGCGGAACATTGAGTTCTGCGGTACCTTCTCACGCGAAGCTCATCAGGAGGTTGCCTGATTCCGGCTACAAAGAGGTACAGATAAACTTCAGTGCGATTCAAAAAGGCAAAGCGCCTGATCTTCAACTGAACCCTGATGATGTCATTTACATCCCGTACAGCTACTTGAGGAACATAGCAAGCTCTGCATCGGGTATCGTTTCGTCCACAGCAGGCGCCGCTGTTTACGCCATTCCGTAAGGCCAACTTAAGTTGTCTTTAGCCTGCAAGGAACTCGCGGGAAGGGTTAATTGTGTCTACCAATCTGAGGAAACACGAAGTTCTTCCGTCGCCCGGACTGACGATTGTTGATACAGAGGGCTTGGCTCGCAGGCTATCCGTTTCGATCGGTCCGATGCGTATCAGCGGCCTATCCGTTGAGGAGCTGACACGCAGCCTGATTGGCCACGCATATGGCGATAGGACTCATCACCTTGTAACCGCGAACGCGCACTTTTATGTAATGGCCGAGCGGGATGCAAGCTTTCGGCGATGCGTCAATAACGCAGAGTACGTTTGTGCTGACGGTGTATCCATCGTCCTGGCGTGTAAGTGGCTGGCTAAAAAGAATGTATCGCGTGTACCGGGGGTCGACATGATCCCGATGCTTTGCGAAGAGGCCGCAAAACGGGGCTTGGGAGTGTACTTCCTGGGCGGCCGGCCCGGCGCGGCCGAGAGGACAGCCGGCTTGATGGCCAAGAAGTATCCCGCTCTATCGATCTCGGGAGCTGACTGTCCGCCCACCGGCTTCACGCAGAGTAGTCGAGCTCTTGACCGGGGTGTTGGAACGCATCCAGGAAGCTAAACCAGCGATCATCTTCGTCGCCCTTGGCGCCCCACTGCAAGAGTTGTTCATCGAGGAGCATATCAGGTCATTACGGGTGCCCATCGCTGTCGGTGTCGGCGGCAGCTTTGAGATGATCTCGGGTCTGGTTCAGCGTGCGCCGGTATGGATTCAAGATCTCGGGCTCGAGTGGGCGTTCAGGTGGGCGCAGGAACCGAGGCGGCTCGCGAAGCGGTATCTGCTGGGAAATATGTTGTTTATGGCCTACGCAAGCCGTCATTTTTTATTTCTTAAACATGCAGAGCTGAGGAAGCGAACTGATGGTTCCAGTGCCTAAAGTGAGCGTAGTTATTCCTACCCGTAACCGGCCAGTGCCTCTGAGGAACGCTATCATCAGCGTTCTTGCGCAGACACTCTCTGATCTTGAGGTCATTGTGGTTGTGGACGGAGAGAATGGCTCAGAAACCTCCGCCCTGATCGCTTCGTTCGGGGATGGACGTTTGCGATGCATTGCCCTTCCGAAATCAGTGGGAGGGTCTGAGGCGAGAAACATCGGGGTGCGCCATGCAAGATCCAAATTCGTGGCGTTGCTGGACGATGATGACGAGTGGCTACCCACAAAGTTGGAAAAACAGCTCAAGAAAGCTGAGGAATACCCCAAGGGAACCGCGGTTGTTGTGACTACGCAGCATATCCATCGTACGTCGGCGGCTCCGGATGTTGTTCGTCCTCGAAGGCTGCCGCGGCCTAATGAAGAAATTACAGAATTCATGTTTGACTACCTATGTTACTTCCAGACTTCCACGTTTTTCTGCAGCAAAGAGTTGATCGCCAGGCTGCCATTTGCCAGCGGCTTGCCGTCTCTGCAGGACGTGGATTGGTTTCTGAGGGTGATGCGCGAGCCCAGGAGCAAGTTGTTGGTTGTGCCCGAGCCGTTGGTGATTTACCACAGCCCGGAAGGAAGAAAAACCATTACTACTGGCACAAAGTGGAAGTCGGTACTCGAATGGGGCCGGGCCAATCGGAGCCACATGACCAGACGAGCATACTCCAGGTTCGTGGTAGGGTCGTGTGTCGCACGCGCTGCCAATGAACGCGCGGGGATAAAGGGATTCGCTACTCTGCTCTATGAGAGCACGATAAGGGGATCGCCCACCCCCAAGCTCATTTGCCTCTTGTGTGGGTCCTACCTGCTGAAGGCCGAAGTCCGCACCAAGCTACGCGATCGATATATGCTCCGCAGGGTTGCAGGTCCCGCTGTGATGAGCGGTGCCCGGAGTACCAATGCGGATCTCATGTTGCGGGCGGCAGATGGCGTTTCCAGTAACGGTTCAGACCTACGCAAGATCGGATAGGAGTTCTTTATAATGAGACGGCGTAGCGTTCTCAAACACTGCGCGGTGATCGCAGGCATTGCCGCAGTTAACCGCGGCGGGTTCTTGTGGCCGGCTCATGCGGAGAATCCGGCCGAGCCGCTAAAGTTCGTGGGCGCCAAGTGTGGTTTGAAGATTGGTGTGCAAGCCGAAAAGAAGCCACTCCAGGACCCGGCGTTTGCTGCCGTTGTTAGAACGAACTTTAACCTTTTGACGCCGGGCAATGAACTCAAGTGGCCACGAACACAGCCTGCACCCCAAACGTTCGATTTCACCGACGGGGATTGGATGGTGGATTTCGGTCGGCGCAATGGTCTTGCCGTACATGGACATAACCTCTGCTGGAACAGTCCCAGTGGAAACCCCAGCTGGTTTGCAAAGACACTGAACCAGTCGAATGCGGCGGAGTACCTTACGCTGCACATCAACACAGTTATGAAACACTACGCCGGGCAAATAGAATCGTGGGACGTTGTAAACGAACCCGTGGTCCCATGGTCTAAACGCGCGGACGGCTTGTATCCAGGCATCTGGCTGGGGCTGCTCGGACCCACGTATATCGATCTGGCATTCCACACAGCGGCCGGGGCAGATCCTAAGGCACTGCGGGTGTTGAATATCTACAATGTCGAACAGGGAACTAGTGAGCATGAAGCAACGCGGCGCAAGACAATTGTTCTGCTGGAACAGATGTTAGCTCGAAAAGTACCGATCCAGGCGATAGGCATAGAGTCCCATCTTGATGCATCTGCGCCGCCAGGGGGAGCGGCATTGGCCGGCTTCGTCAAGCAGATCCGCGGTATGGGCCTGCAAGTGCTTATAACCGAATTGGACGTCGACGACTCACACGTGCCAGGCGATATTAAACAACGACAAGAGACCGTTGCGGATACCTATGGTTCGTACTTGAATAATGTGGTTCCCCCGTCCGGGACAAAGAGAGTCATTTTCTGGACGCCCAGCGACAAATGGGATTGGCTCGATTCGAGCCACGATCCGCAAAAGCAACGAGCAGACCATACGGCTCACCAGACTGGACTCTTCGATGCACAGCTGTCGGAGACGCCCGCCTTCGATGTTGTCCGTAGCACCTTCGAATCCTTATGCGCGGGAGGCGGCAAATGACAATGACCGACTCCCTTGCTCCACTCGGAGTGACGCAGTGGGTGCCTCAGCAGTCTGCGCGGATTGAAGGAAGGAGAGTGTCGGTTCCGCGTCCAATCTGGCACTTGGCCGTAGGATGGGTACTCGTGATCCCGATGCTCTTCCTGGCCGCAAACGGTGGGATCCCCGGCAGCACTAGTTCGTCATCGCACACTATTGGTGTCGCTCTCATGGCGATGATGTTTTTAGGCGTGATCATTACCCGAAAGGCACCCTTGCTTCCAAACCTCCTTGGATCCAAGTTGGTACTGTCCCTACCGTTCCTGGCAATTGCTTCCAGCGCGTGGTCGGAGCAACCTCTGAAGAGTCTTGTCAGCGGTACGATTCTGTTGTTGTTTACCGTTTTTACGATCTCCATTGCCTCTGAGTTCGAGTTCCAGCGTCAGGTAGAGCTGATTATTTTAGTGGGCGCCGTTGCTCTTCCAGCAAGTATTATCCTGGCAATCTTCGCTCCCTCGATCGGCGCTGCGTCCGCCGGATGGAAGGGCATATTTGGCCACAAACAAAATTGTGCCGCCGTTTGCACGATGTGGCTTATTACAGCTTTGCATTGGAAGTGCCACTCGTTCCAGCGGCAACTCGTCAGGGCAATCTATATTCTGATGTGCGTTTTCTTGATTGTGATGTCGGGTTCACGCACCGGATGGGCTCTAGTCGCCGTAGTCATGGTAACTGCAACCGTGTTGTTGGTTTTGCAACGCATGCGCCGCCAGGAAATGTTTCTGAGTCTCGCGCTTGTGGTACCCGCGGTATCGGCAGCAGCGTATGTGGTCCACAAGTATTACGCCCTTTTAGCCGTTTCTTCGGGTAAGGACGCAACGTTAAGTCAGAGGACGGTAATTTGGTCGGCGGGTCTGGGATGCGATACTGCATCACCCGTTGTTAGGTTACGGTTACGCCGCCTTTTGGGACGGACTCAACGGGCCATCAGAAAGAGTGGTTCTCATATCAGGTTGGAACATTCAGCAAGCGCAGAGCGGTTACCTGGACCTATGGCTCGCTGTAGGTGTGCTGGGGGTCGTTTTTCTGGGATGCATGATAGTTATTTCAGTTAGGTCCTGCATGGAGTCCCTCCGTGTGAAAAGAGAGCAGATCGCAAAGTAGATGGTGCGCCCTGATTATCATGGTAGCCTTGCTTTACAACATCGGTGAAACCTCGTTGGCGCTGTTGCAGATGGTATGGTTCCTTTTCCTTCTCGGATTTATGGGGCTGCAGTCTCTGAGCAACCAAAGGGCATCGGCGTGAAGACCTCGCCATTTCGTGAATCACCTACGTTGATTCGGGCGGCGAAGATTCCATCGCTCGATGGCGTTCGCGCCGTTTCGTTTCTGATCGTCTTTATTGCTCATGCCGGTCTGGACCGGATTGTACCGGGGCGCTTTGGGGTCAATATTTTCTTCGCCCTCAGCGGTTATTTGATCACAACACTGCTAATCCGCGAGCAGGCGAACAACGGGACCATCTCTCTGAAGCTCTTCTATTTACGCCGCGCCCTCAGGATTTTTCCGCCTATGTATGCCGTGCTGGGGGCGACAGCGTGTCTTCTCTGGTATACAGATCGGCTCCATGGCGTTAGCATTCGAGGAGTCTGTTCTCAGCTCTTCTATTATCAAAACTATTATTTTGGCGGCGGTGTGCTCCCGGGTCTCGGTCCGCTCTGGTCGCTTGCGGTGGAGGAGCACTTTTATATCTTCTTCCCGCCCCTCATGCTGATACTGATCAGTCGTGTTAGGGACTACGCCCGGATCTCGGGGGTGCTACTAGCAATATGCGGCGTCGTTCTGTGTTGGCGTTGTTGCGTCGTCGCCTTCATGCCTCAGGGCTTGCGTTGGGCACGCGACGCAAGTGACACGCGTTGCGACTCAATCTTGTTCGGATGCGTGCTCGCGTGCTTGCAGCAAACGGCTTTATGCCGTAGCAATCTCTTGTCTAAACGGCAACTAGAACGTTTCATCCTGCCTGTTTCGATTCTCACGTTGCTCTTGACCTTTGTGGTCAGGGATCCGGTATTTCGGGAAACGCTTCGATACTCTTTACAGGGTCTGGCCTTAATACCCTGGCTGTACTATGTGGTGGCGTATCCGGAAACTATCCTCGGAAGCCTGCTGAACACGCCGGCGCTTCGCTTCCTGGGGCTGCTCTCTTATTCGCTTTACCTCATTCACGGCGTGGTGCTCGTTCAGATGCAGAACGTTATTGGCAATGCTCTCCTCCGCGGGCTGGTTAGCTTTGCAATCAGCCTATCTCTGGCTATGGTCGTGAGAGCTTTGATCGAGCGCCCGTTAGAGAAATTGCGTAGCCGTCTGCGAAATGCGGTTCCCCTTCCAAGCCTCCCTGAAAGCCAAAGCGTGGCTTTGCTGACTGGATGAATCGCCGTTTTCTCGGTACCGGCCTCTCGTGAACCATCGATCGCCGAGGTTCACACGGTCTCCGGCCAGGTAGGGGTTGAGCGGGACAATGGGGACCCATTTTCCCGATGAGTCGGCGCCGTAGAGTCAGCTGGCCGCACTCGTATATTCTCAGGGCGAGACAGAGGACTGTGGAACACTTGAACCGATTAGAGTCTAATCATGAAGAAAGAATTCACTCTATCTCGTTCTTACCAGGTTCAACACCGCGATCGGTTATGCACCGTCCCGCATGGGTCTACAGACCGAGTGGCTGATGTCGCGTCTTGGGCTCTTCGAGAGGTATTGCCTTCCTTCTGTCGTAGGACAGCAGGGCGCAGACTTTCAATGGCTCGTTTTCTTCGATGCCGAAAGTCCGGCGTGGTTTCGCAAGAAGATATCAGAGTTTTCGCCTGCATTCACGCCGGTGTACATCGACGGGGTGGCAACCGATCAGGTGATCGTCGACACCATCTCCGCTTTGAGTGTGGTTGCGTCACCTTACCTCCTGACCACTAGACTTGACAACGATGACGCTATAGCAAAAAGGCATCTCGCCATGGTCGAGGAGGCTTTTCAGCGACAGGGAGAGAGTTTCTAGTATTTCCGTTGGGCGTCCAATCCTTCCGCGGCCATCTCTATAACGTATATTGGCCGTCTAACCCTTTCCTCTCGCTGGTTGAAAGGGTTCAGAGCGGGAACCGCTTTACCACAGTCCTTTGCGTCCCGCACGATCGTGTTCGTGGCGCGGGTCAAGTTAGGCAGCTTCTGCATTCGCCTCAATGGCTGCAGGTATTGCACGACGCAAATATCTCCAATTGCTTGCGCGGCTGGCCGCGTTTGAGGAGTCGCTCAGATCCGGATTTCCCTATCCACTGGCCTGAAGCGAGTGGAGATTCTATAGCGACCAGAGTCAAAATTTCCGCGGTCGGTTATCGCAGGCGAGCGAAAACGCTAGTCGCGAGAGTTGGCGCGCGGCTTGGACCATCGTCTTCGAATTAGACTTGTTGCCGGGGTGCGGTGCTTCTTGCAGGCGGATGACGGCGCGCAACTGGAGGATCAGGAGATTAAGTTATCTCTTTTATTAGAGAGTCTACTCTGTAATCATTAAACCAAACACGGTGTGTTCCAATAAATTTAGCCATTACGGGAGAAACTAAGCTCTCGGTCCGGTGAATGGAAGCAATGGACATCTTTCTGAGCTTATTAACGCGTGTCAAGACTAGCGGCTTGCTCCGGGACGCAGAGGCACTTGTCCATTGGAAACGGCCTTCGGCTCATGATCCAGGCAGTCTACTTCGTTCTCATTGCGCGTTCCCTGGGATCCGACGCCTACGGCGCGTTCGCGGCGGTTGTGGCGTTGGCCGGCGTTCTTGCATCCTTTTGCCGGAATGGGGACACCAAATCTCTTCATCAAGAATGTGCGCTCGGGCAAACGAGAGGCGGCAGTGTGCTGGGGTAACGGCATGTTCCGTCAGGTGCATTCTCGGGAATATTATTTTCCTCTCTCGTCGTTGGGCTTGGGCTCTCATCTTTCACCTGAAGACCGGGCCTGTCGTCGTCATCACCGTTTGCATTTCAGACCTGATCCTCATGAAAGTGACCGAACTGGCGTCATTTGGTTTTGCGGCATCGGACCGAATGAAGCAAACGTCCATCCAGAGTGTGATTATCAGCCTGTTACGCCTCATCGGCATCGCGGCGCTAGTGGCGACGGTGCATCCGGTCACGCTTCATAGATGGATCCTTTGTCTATCTAGTGACTAGCCTGCTCGGTACAACCTATGCAGTTTGGGAGGGGTCCCAACGATGGGGACGTCCAATCATTGAGCTGCAAGCTTTAAGGGAGGATATCGCAGAGGGCGTGTTCTTCAGTATTAGCAGCTCAGCCACCACCGTTTATAACGACATCACAAGATTATGTTGAGCAAGCTATCGGACCTCGCATCGACTGGAGTGTACGCTGCGGCATATCGCGTGATCGACGTAAGCATGACACCTGTCCGCTCTCTTGAATCGGCCGCTTACCCTCTGTTTTTTCGGAAGGGTGTGGACGGCATGCGTGCGACCTACCCGTACGCACTTTCACTGATAGCGAAGGCCGCAATCTATGGTGTCTTGACGTTCGCAGGACTATGGCTATGCGCCCCGATTTTGCCACACATCTCGGGAAGGAGAGCTATGAGGCTGACAGTGCCGGCGCTCCGCTGGCTCGCGCTCATTCCCTTTCTGCGTTGCTTCCACTTCCTTTTTTCGTGTGATGCCCTGTCGGGCGCCGGGTTTCCACGTCTTCGCACTGGCATCCAGGTGTTTGTAGCGTTCAGCAAATGTCGGTCTCAACTTTGCTATTTTGCCGAGTTTTTCGCTGGCGCGGAGCCGCGTGGACAAGCCTGGGTTGCGATGGATTGCTGGTAGTAATGTTCTGGTCGCGGCGCTCTATTGTCGCCGCCACGAAGAAAATTCGGTATGCGGATATCGTAGCGCACCTGTTCGCGGGTAATCGTTTTTTGCGGTCATCGACTCACTGCGTTGTCTGAAACTAAAGCAGCTAAAGATATAGATGCATCTCTCTTATGGAAAGTTGACTATTGGATTGCTCGGTGTCGAGGACCAAGTGCACGTCCGCTCCGATTCGGGAACCCCGTTTCACCTTGCTCGATTCCTGAAGGACGCCGGGCATGACGTTCGCATGCTTGTACCTTGTCCGCTTCGTTATCGCACTCTGGCGCGGTTGCAAAACTGTTTGCGAAAGGGAACTTACCCGCAAAGAGTCGTTGCATGGGAAAGACACCGTCTCATTCTGATCAATAATCCCGGATCGTGAGCCGATACGCGGACCAAAATCCATATTTTGACCTCCTGCTGGCAACTTCGGTTTTTTATATCGCGAGAGTCAGGACCAAGGCGCCGCTCCCATTCTGGGCTGATACCACTGTAGCTGGCTGATCGACCGGTACCAAAGGTACCAATAATCTCTCCAAAAGGACGATCGCCCGTTCCCACTCGGTGGAGCAAGACGCTTCGACAGCCTGTGATATGGCGATTTTTTCAAGCCATCTGGCGGCCGATCTCGCTCTAAGCACCTACGATCAAAATCCGGAGAAGGTGCGCGTCATTAATTACGGTGCGAACCTGCTTCAGGTTCCAGATAAGGCGGAGATCACGCGCCTGTCGATTCCGTGATCCGTAATATATCAAGGTGTCATTCTCGGGTTCGATTGGAAGCGAAAGGGGATGGCTAAGGCGATTCAGATCGTTGGCGAGCTTAGGAGCCGTGGGCTGGATGCACAACTGCAGATCGTAGGCTGCCAGCCGCCTACTGGATTTATGATTCCTGATCATGTATCGCTCTTCGGACGAGTTTCAAAATACACACCTCAGGGCGCCAAGCAGCTGCAACAGTTGCTCGGCGGAAGCCATATTCGAATCCTCCCCACAGAAGCGGAATGCGCGGCTGTCGTTCTAGCGGAAGCTAACGCATATGGCGTCCTTTTCTAAGTACAGACGTGGGTGGTAATTCGTCTCTCGTGCGTCAGAACTTCAATGGCGTGCTGCTACCTCTGGAGCAGACGTCTCGACCTGGGCGGAAGCGGCGATGATATTCTCTGTGATCGGGGTACTTACAGCGTTTTGTATGGCAAGCGCACGATTTTTTTGCCAGCAGCCCAGCTGGAAATATGCTGTTTCTGAGTTCGAACAAGCGAGCCACGAATTACTCGGAACTTCGTACGAGACGATGATGCTGTTTTCGCCACTGAGCGGATATCCGGAAGGTGTGATTGATCGCGAGGTGGAACAAGAGGCCGCTGTTGGTCGATAGGTGGGGAATGCGCTGTCCCCCGAGATTCCCAGCGGTGCAGCGGCTGTAGGGAGAGGCGAACGTTTTTTATTTCGGAGGGGCGCCGTGTCAGCTGGCAGCCGCTTTGGATGGTCAGAAATGTCTTGGAAAGGATAAGCGCGTACGGTAAATACATCGGAGTTGCCCCGGACGTTGAAACACTGCGGCCAGCGAGCGCTTCTGTCTCGGCTGGTTACAGAACAAGTCGCAGCCGACCTTCCTGGCGGCCTATCTATGCGCCCCGATTGCTGCCCGTGGGCCAGCAGTACGTTACAGAGCATGGTGGGAGACTGCGCCGTTACCGTGCCGTCCGGGCTGGGCGGCGACGCGTCGAAGGCGCCCCCATCGATGGTCTTCCGTGCTCGACCCTGGAAGCCGGCCGTGGGACATGCTTGCGTGAACTGCACTTTCTGTTCGCGAATGATGATGCCGGACTTGCCGATTTTATGCGGCGGCATCGCGTCAAGCTGATTCACGCGCACTTGGGCCCGGGTGGTGTAGAGATCATGCCCTTGGCGGCGCGTCTGGTATTCCTTTGGTGGTGACCTTCCACGGCTGGATCTAAAGGTAGGTGCGGAAGTTCATTCTCGCATGTCGCTTTATGAGCGACTTTATAGAAAGCGCCTACCCCGCCTGTTACGTCAAGCAAGTGAAATCATTTGCGTCTCCCAGAGCTGGTCGGATCGCCTTCGCAAGCTCGGGTTCCGCCGGAAAATATACAGACGAACCACCTGGGCGTGGATAGCAGGTTCTTCGATGGTGTTCGGGGCCAATTCGATCCAATGTCGTCATTTTTGTCGGCTGATGGTTTGTTTGAAAGGTGTTCATAATCTACTCGAATCCCCATGCCTCTTGCTGATCAGGGAGTCGTGGCGCATTTGACTGTAGTCGGGGAAGGCCGGAATCAAATAACTTACGTCGAACCGCAGCAGAGCAAAACCTACCGGTCCGCTTTGAGGTAAGAAGACTCCAGCCGAGTACGTGAACTGCTGCGCGACGCAGCCGTGCTCTGTGCACCGAGCACGACCGCCGGGGGCGAAATGCCCGAAGCCCTGGGATCGACTCTTCTCGAGGCGCAGGCCATGAGCATACCCGTAGTGGGTACCCGCAACGCAGGCATCTCAGAAACGCTGGAGGATGGCAACCCGGTTATCTAGTAGACCAGGAATCACGACCGGCCCGGGCTGCTGCGCTTGGGAGGCTGCTCGGTAATGTGGCGTTGAACCGTCGCTTCGGCGAGAGAGCGCGGATTTTGTTTGCGAGCGCTTCGACATAGATCGTTGCTATCGTACGCTGGAGGAGATCTATGAAACGTATCGAGGAACGCGGGCGATGAGGCTGTCGGTTTTAGGCGCAACAACGACCGAAGGCGGCGCAGTTCCTGAGTTAAGAGGCGTATGGCGGCAGGGGAGATGCTTGATCGCGAACAGGAGGAGGGTGCGTGCTAGTCACTGAGGTCTCTGAGTCCGCGGCAATTCCTATCAAGCCGAGGTAATGACCGGTCATCGCCCGGACATTGACGGTCTTCGGGCCTTGGCGATAGTCGCGGTCGTTGCGTTCCATGCAGGTATTGGGACATTCCAGGGCGTTTTCGTTGGAGTGACATCTTTTTCGTGATTCCGGGGTATCTCATAGGCGGAATAGCCGATAGGGAGGCAAGTCGAATACCTCGACCCTCGTCAAGTTTTACCAGCGCCGAGCGAAGCGAATATCGCCCGCTTTGGTCACTGTTCTTCTATTTTGCTATCTGGCTGTAATACTGCTGCTTTCACCGATCGAGCTCCGCCACTTTGTTGTTACAGCACTGGCAACGATCTGCCCTGTCCTCCAACGTTAACCTTGCGCTTACGACCGGCTATTTCACAAATGGGTCGCAGTTTAATCCCCTGCTTATGACCTGGTCTCTAGCTGTGGAAGAGCAGTTTTACGTTTTATTCCCGATCGCTATGCTGGCTGTGGTGCGCCGCAAGCGCGACTTTGCGTTGCATGCTGTTGCAATATGTTCGATTTTGTCGTTTGTTCTGTCGGTTTGGGCAGTTGCCCATCATCCAACCATGGCATTTTTTATGCTACCCACTCGAGCCTGGGAGCTTGGGGTAGGAGTCCTATTAGCGATTCTCGCCTACAACCGGAGAGCTCAAGGGGTGCTTGCCTCCAATCGGAAGGTGCAGGTTCTAGGAGGCTTGGGGGCGGCGTTGCTTGTATATGCCATTCTCTTCAGCCGAAGTACTCAATTCCCTGGCGCCGCGGCTCTCCTTCCTGTGATCGGGACGTTTCTTGTGATCAAGGCGCGTCATAGCTTCGTGAATGATCTCCTCTCCGCGAGGCCGATCGTTTTCGTGGGCTAGATCTCTTATTCGTGGTATCTGTGGCATTGGCCCATGCTGAGCTTTGCCAAAATAGCCTGCGATCGCCCTTTAGCAACAAACATCACGATCGCTATCGCGGTACTCTCGTTTTTTGTAGCTATAGTGTCTTACCGCTACGTAGAGCAGCCATTTCGCCATTCGCTCACACCAGCACCTCGTATCCTGCTGCGGTACGGAGCCTTGCTGCTGGTCGTCTCAGTGCCCCCGCTGATCTGTTCTGGATGAAGGGTTGGCCGCAACGATGGCCCGAACTCGCCAAATTGGAAGCGCAAGACGCGCGAAGCGAACCCGTCAGCAAAGACAACTGCCTGGTAGCCTACGGAAAAACAACGCTGCATTTAATCCCAGGCTGTATCGCGGCGGCAAATGAGCAGCATGTAGTCGCGCTCATAGGCGACAGTCATGCCGCAATGTTGGCTGCGGCTTTGCGCCCGATTGCTCGTAAGAGCGGCTACGCGCTTGATGAAATCGACAAGGTGTCATGCCCGCCCCCTCCAGAACGTGGCGAACTACATGCCCAACCACCCGGGGCATGATCAGGAATGCGCGACGTTCAACATAAGCACCTGGGACTATCTTATTGGCGACCCCCCGAATTGAAATCGTGGTGATCGCAGGCTTTTGGTCTAGTCCGTTTGCGTCGCGGGGTGAAGACTTCAAGTATGTGCCGGTCAGAGGCGACCGTCTGGATGTCTCGCGATACGTGCCCACCCCGGTTGATCATTCGGAAGTCTCTGATGATGCGAGCCGCGTGAGCCTACGAAGCGGTTTGGCGCAAGAAGTTGAAAGACTGCGAGCCTCAGGCAAACGTGTAATTCTTATACAGGATGCCCCTGAATTCGTTTTCAATCCTTTACAGTACAAAATCAATAGCTTTATTCGCATACGCCGAGATCTTGGAACTTTTCTGTCCTCCCTCGGCGGTGTCAATACCAAGGACACTTCGGGACGAGCCCCTGCTTACGATGACACCCGAGAAGCATCTATCCTCAACGACATTGCGGCGCGGTACCCAGAGGTTCGCGTGTACGACCTTAAAACCAAGCTATGCGGAAGTAGCGACTGCTCCTTCCTAAGCCACGGGTCGCTGTTATACGTGGATTCCAATCACCTTTCGCGCGCAGGCGCCGAGGTTGCATTGACTGATTTGACGTTTAATGGCATTTGGTAAAAGGAGACAAGGCATGCGAACAGCCACCCTGGTGCAGCGTAGAAACCTCTAGCTCAACACTCTCGTTGGGGCCCGGGGCGAGGAACATTGACGCTCATGGTCAAAGCATGGGGCGCAGATCATTGTCGCGACGCCGAGGCAATCGCCGCCGCAGTGAAACCCACGCCCGTCTCCCCTGAGAGTCTTGCACTGAACGCAGCCGGTGAGGCTGCAAGGTCTTAAACGCGATATGGAGTGTACCCAGTCCAAAAAGTAAATTGGAGAAGGCCTCTCAACTACCTTGTGATGGCCTTCTCTATTTGGGGTGGTTCCGGAATGGAAGGGCGTCGCTCGCGATTACCTTTGGACTCATTACGCGGATTGGGCACCATCGTGAGTTGACCAATCGAAACGACCGGATGACCTTCCCGAGCGCCATTGCCCCTATCCGATTTTGCAGCTGGAGCAGACTGATGATCTCCCTTTTCGATTGCGAGCCAGCTTCAACGTCGCAGAAAACTCCAACGAGATGCCTTCGCGACGGGCCGCGGCTGCCCCTTAAATAAGAAACTCACGCTCGGATATACATGCATTGCGCCGATGTCGGGGACAAACGACGGTGGAGCATCCGAGGAGTTCATGGTGTCCAAGATCGGTTTTAGCACGTGCTCAACCGTCGACTCGGGCTTTTTATAGCCACCTCCGAAATCGGCAGCGTAGCAGGTATGCAGGTCCTCGATCGCATACCAGCCCCCTTCCTTAAGATGGGGCCAGAGTGCCTGAAGGCTAGCCTGATGGTGTTCCATCCGGTGGCCGCCATCATCGATAATGCAGTCAAACGGCTCTCCAACCGCTTCAACCACGCGCATAAGAAAGGCAGCATCTGTCTGATCTCCGATGAATACTTTTGAGCGTGCCGTTTCATGCGCCTTGCATTTAGGATCGATATCGATCGCGAACAGTCTCGCGTTCGGGAGGAACTCTTCCCACATTCGAAGCGAACTTCCTTTCCATATTCCAATTTCAAGCATCACAACCGGTTCGTTTCTGATCGGTTCCAAATAATTGTTATAGGCAATAGTGTAAGCCTTTGCAGAAAGCTTTTGCGTTCCCACCGTGCTCTTGTCTGTGCCGTGTTTAGCAGCAATAACGTCAAGGTTGCTCGCAGACATTTGCTCTCTCCTTTACTGAGATACGCGATCATCGCACAGGATGAGTGGGCATGCAATCGAAACCCATCGCGGCCAATGTTTCACTTGTCGTCATCTACAGGAAGCATTGTAGGTTCTTGCAGAATGCGCTCTTAAATACGCCCAAGAAGTGACTGAAAAACGTTCTGCAACTTGCTTGAACCTCTGGACGCACGCGGTCATATTCATCGCCATGATTACTGACGCAACCTTGAAGACGCAGTCGTTGGAGACAAAGCCGACGCTTTCAGAGGGCAGAAATTACTAAGATTCCCAATTTGAGTTTGCCCTGGTTTCAGTTCCCTAAATGATTGACGACTAAGAGTACGCATCAGTAGTATTCGCTAATCTTATGGCGCTCATCATTTGCATCTGAGAAAATAAATAACCGCACCTTTGCGATCAGGAAGCAAGGGCTGCGCCTCCCTGTTGTGTTGGCTAGTTCCGCGCAGAGCGTCACCCGCAACTATGTCGGCCCGCAAGAAAGAATGGAGTCGATTGATGACGGAGGACTTTCGTCCCGTTACCGAGCAAATTTCAGAAATATCGACACGGTACCCTGACTCGGTAGCCTTGAGCGCCGACGAGCGACAGCTGAGTTATCGGGAGCTCGATTTGCGGGTGGAAAGGCTGGGTGGATACCTGGCGCAGTTCGGCGTCGGACCCGGCGGTAGCGCGGCTATTTGCATGGAACGGTCGTTTGATTGGGTGGTGGCCGCTCTCGCCATCATGCGGGCTGGTGCTGCGTACATTCCTCTGGAAACAACCTGGCCGGATGCGCGTTTGCGCTTCGCTATCGATAACTCCGGGGCAACGGTTCTGCTCGGCCGAGCAGCGCTTCTCGACCGCCTCACGGTCAAAGCCCGGGGCATCGATCCTCGCCGCGACGCCGCGGCAATCGCCGCCGCCGCTGCGGTGAAACCCACGCCCGTCTCCCCTGAGAATCTTGCCTATGTGATCTATACATCGGGATCCACCGGAAGCCCCAAAGGAGTGGAGATTACACACTCGAATTTGGCTCACTTGATCCGATGGCACCGGGATGCGTTTGGGGTTACTCAGCAGGATCGCGCGAGTCATCTCGCGGGGCTTGGATTTGACGCAGCTGTTTGGGAGCTGTGGCCACATCTTTCCGCTGGGGCGACTGTGTGCCTGGCAGACGATGCAGTGCGCTCCTCACCAGAGTTGATGCAGCAGTGGATGGTACGCGAACGCGTAACCATCGGCTTTGTCCCTACCGTCCACGCCAAAGCCATGATGGCAATGGAATGGCCTGGAAGAACGGCCCTGCGCTTTCTGCTCACGGGTGGCGAGGCGCTTCACCATACGCCACCTACGGGGCTACCCTTCAAGGTGGTTAACAACTATGGGCCAACGGAATGCACGGTGGTTGCCACTTCTTCTGTGCTGGAGAGCGGGTCCCCCGGAGCGCCGGCCATAGGTCGTCCGATCACCGGCGCGACCGTGTACCTTCTCAACGAAGAGGGGGATCCGGTTCCCGACGGCAGTGTGGGCGAGATCCACATCGGAGGCAACGGCGTCGGCCGAGGCTATCGAAATCTGCCTGATCTGAACCAGCGAAGCTTTCTGCCCGATCCCTTTGCAGCGCCCGGTGCGCGGATGTATCGTACGGGCGATCGCGGACTGCGGCGCCCGGACGGAGAGATCGAATTTCGTGGACGGCTTGACCGGCAGACAAAAATCCGCGGACAGCGAATCGAGCTGGACGAAATCGATCACGTTCTGGCCCGGCACCCGGGCATAGAGTTTGCCACCGTCACCACTCACAGCTCGGTTCAAGGAGAGAACCGGCTGGTGGGGTACGTTCTGCCTAGAAAAGAGGTCTGTGTTCCCAGCACGCGCGAGATCCAGATGCACTTGCTGCAGACTTTGCCGCAATACATGATCCCGGACCTCTTTGTGCAATTGGAGGCGCTTCCCTTATCGGCGAACGGGAAACTTGATCTGAGCATTCTTCCCAGGCCTACGGCCGCGAATCTGCTTGAAGGAGCAAATGCGAAGGCGCCCAATTCACCCACCGCGGAAAAGCTGCTGCAGATAATCCGTGAGCTGCTCGAAAAGGACAGCATTACCGTAGAAGATAATTTTTTCCTGGCAGGGGGACACTCCCTCCTGGGCATGCAGTTGCTGATGCGCTTGCGCAAAGCGTTTGGCGTGGATGTGACATTGCGGCAGCTCTTCGAGGCGCCTTCCGCTGAACTCCTGGCTGTACCGATCGAGGATATGCTCAGGCAATCACGGCTGACAGCGATTTGGGAGGACGTATTAGGCCAGGAGCATGTCAGCCTAGACGACGACTTTTTCAGCCTGGGAGGGAACCCGGCGCTGACTGCGACTCTCCGCCGACGCATCGCCGCGGAGCTGGGTCACGAGATTCCGACGGTTGAGCTTATGCAAAACCGCACCGTTCGCAAGCAGGCAGAGCTGATGCAGGGGCAGCCCAAAGGAATGCCGGCCCTGCCTCCCGGGGTTCTTGCGCTGCGAAATTCAGGTACCGGTCACAAGATTTTCTGGGTTCATTATCTGAACACAGATCTGGCCAATCTGATTGGCGACGATCAATCGTTTTTTTCCGTTGCTCTCACCGCAGAGGACTTCGTATCTCTGGGCCGGGCACCCACTCTGCAGAGGATTGCTGCTTGCTTCTTAGGCAAGATTCTGGCCACTCAAGCCGAGGGTCCATATACGATCGGCGGATTATGTGTTGGGGGCATTCTCGCTTACGAGATCGCATCGCAGCTGCAGGCTGCCGGCCGGGAAGTATCGCTTCTTGTGCTCTTGGATCCGCCCAACCCTTCCTATTTGGCGTCGTGCGACTCGCTCGCGCGCAAGCTCCACTATGTGCAGTACGCATTGAGAAGAGCGGAGCGGCTCGGTCCCCGGATAACCTTTACCTATGTTCGTGAACATCTATTCAAATATGTTGCGCGCTCGCTAAGGCTTAAATCGACCAGAACCGAGAGGGGCATCGCGCAACAGATGATCGAAGCGGCAGCTTTTGAATATCGACCCAGAAGGTATGACGGAAAGGTGCTGTTGCTACTTGCCTCGGAGCGCGCTCCCCACGTGAACTTCCTTCCCGGGTGGCAGGCGGTCATTCCTGGTAACTTGCATACACAATATGTGGATGGACATCATCGTGAGTTGACAAGAGCACCGCACGCAAGGCGGGTTGCAGACGCCATCATCCGCCAACTCTCACTCGCCGGAGAAGAGTCTCAACTTAATGGCCCGGGCAGCTTCGGTGGCAGCCTCGAAATCATGGAAGTTGAGCAAGCGGAGAGTGCTGAATTGAAGGACACATCAAGGCGTGAACCTGACCAGAAGACAGCATAAGGTGTAGTGGAGCAGGCAGGGCTATGCAGGTTTCCAGGGCAGGGGTTGGAACGGAAACTAACGACGAGAAGTTGAGCCTTCTCCGGATGCTCAATCCGGAGGTGCTGGCTGATCCATATGCGCATTATCGCGCCTTGCGCGAGCTTGATCCTGTGCACTGGGATCCGTACATGCACGCCTGGGTGGTGACCAGCTATCCTGAAGTGGTTTCGGTGCTGATGAATTACGCCGCGGACCGCACCCCCGCACCTGCCTACCTGGATCGGCTTGGACTCGCATTCATGAAGCCGTTTGCCGAGGTGATGAGGCGGCAAATGATGTTTATGGATGGCGCCAGCCACGCTCGTCTGCGCGGCATCTGCTCGGCAGCCTTCACGCCCCGCAGGGTAGAAGCTTTGAGAACGGTGATTGCTTCGATAGCGGACGAGCTGATTGACAAGGTCATCGCCTCTGGCAAGATGGATATGATTGGCGATTTCGCCAACCCGCTACCAGCGATCGTGACGGCCAGGCTTCTCGGTGTTCCGGTCGAAGATCACGAGAAACTGCATGCCTGGGTCCTTGACCTGGCCGAAGTGTTAGGAAATTTCCAGCATCATCCCGACCGCGTGGCCCAAATCGTGCAGAGTCTTGAGGATTTGAAAGACTATGTGGCTGCGAGGATGGAAGAACAGCGCAGATGCCCGAATAACGGCCTGATCTACTCACTGATGACGGCGGAGCTCGACGGTCAAAGGCTGTACGGACGAAGAGGTAATCGCGAACACGATTATTACCTTGATTGGCGGTCATGAGACGACAACCAACCTGATCGCGAGTGGATTTTTGACCTTGCTTCGTAACCCGGAGTCATTCCAGGAGCTGAAAACGTTTCCTGAGATCGTCGGCTCGGCGGTCGAGGAATTATTGCGGTTTGAGTCCCCCGTGCAACACACTGCGCGGATTGCACCCGCCGACATGCAGCTAGGCGGAAAGACGATTCAAAAGGGCTCGAGAGTCGTGGCGGTTCTCGCTGCGGCAAACCGCGATCCAAATCGTTTCCCCAATCCTGACCGTTTGGATTTGCGACGGGCTGACAATCGGCACCTGGCTTTCGGCTGGGCGGCTCATTTCTGTTTTGGTGCTCCGCTGGCCCGCATGGAGGGGCAGATCGCTTTTGACGCGCTTCTCGGCCGAATTGAAAAGCCTGCTTTGAGAGACGACAAATGGGACTGGCGGGAAAATGCTGGGTTGCGAGGTCTGACCTCACTAAACATAGACTTCGAACCAGGCCACCAAAGGGGGACAGCGTAACCAACGGGTGATTTTTCAACTTCGTCAGCTAAATCGCAGGGGTACCCTGTACGCGCAAGGCAAGACGAAAGTTGGTAGAGGGTATTCAAGTAGTTATTATTCGAATACCATAGGCAGAAGCACCTGGAATGGCGCCCAAATTACCAAAAGCCCATCAACTGTTACCGAAATCCTTGCATGGATTTGTGTTTTGAACGGAGCTTAGGTACTGTTAGACGTAGGTTAACGATCTCATTATATTACATTCGCGCAAGCCTTTGTCTGAATGCCGCCGGTACTAACAAACGAAATATTCCCGCCCCTGGGCTCGCAATGGGCCCTATCGTGGATTTCCGAAAATGCACCGGAGACGAACGACCCAGGTTAACTCCTCAGTTACTAAAGTCTTGTTGAATTGTAGCCAACTTCCTTCTACCTTATGGATGTAGGCAACGCTCCGTCCCAAGACTTAAGTTTGTCCATAGTCCAAGGTTGCGACGGAATCGAGTACACGCTTGGTTTAATTGCCCCTTCTTCTGCCGGTCATAAAAGTCGAGTTCACCGGGTCGGTTCAATTTTCTGGGCGGAGATAGCATGGGGCAGAAAAACTCGAGTGGTTCCTCGCTTCCCTCAGGTAAACGAGTCCGCGTGATTGTTGCGGATCCATACCCCGTCATCGTGCACGGGGTTCGGAAGATGGTGGAGGATGATCCCCGGTTCCGAGTAGTGGCGGAAGCCTCCACGATGTCGTCTTTTCAAGAAAGATTGATTGCGGGAGGAATTGAGGTTGCGCTGGTCGATTGGTCCATGGCAAAGCGAGACTTGGCCGCCACGGTTGAGCTTTTGCGGTCTGACCTTCATAGGACTTCGATTGTTTTTCTGACGGTTTCGGAGAATTCTGAGCAGAAGCAAAAGATGCTCAGGTTGGGAGCGCGAGCGTTTGTTAGCAAGTGGAGTTCCGCCCGCAAACTCCAGACAGCTGTTTTGAAAGCCAGCACCGGCGCGCAGGCTGTGGAGAGTTCCGCAGCGGAGGCAGGACTTGCTGCCAGCCACTCGGCACCGCCCATAACAGACGCAGAGCGACGCATGAAGCAACTTACGCGGAGAGAGCGTCAGATGCTTCCGCTTGTGTGTCGCGGCCTCAAGAACAAGGAAATTGCTTTGCAGTTGGGCATCTCTGAGTCGACTGTGTGGCACCATCTTACTGCCGTCTTCAAAAAGCTAGAGGTTGAGGATCGTCTTGGGCTTGCGACCTTTGTTTACGGTCAACGCATGGTTCTTCCGGAGACACAACCCTTCGGGGCAGAATATGCGGAAGGATCGAGCGTGGGAGCCGTGGAACCCCTACGGCCACCGACGCTGAAATACCCGGCTGCGATCGATTGGGCCCACGACAGGGATACAGATGGCGGCCGCAGCCTGGGGCCTGGAGAAGCGTTCGGGATCTAGCCGTACTTTCGCAGTGCAGCGCCGTGACCCAAATTAGAGCCTGCGGTACAGGAACTCCGGAATGGGGAACCTGCGTTGATCCAGTATCGCGCCAAGTATTTGCACCTGGGCCGTGTCCAGGTGCTCTTCTGCCTGGCGGATGGTGTCGCGCCTGCTCTGATTCGCTCCGACGATAAGGACAATTCCATCGGCTAGCTGTCCCATCAAGCTGGGATGCTTCGCTCCTCAGTTTTTCCGGGACAGATCTTTTCCGTCGACAGTCGGCGGGTTAGAGGCTCGGGAAATTTGCGGAAGGCGAATCTCCTGGTCTGCCTCAATGTGGTCCGGATTGGTCATGCGCGGGTTGAGCTTTTGAATCTGTTTGAGGATTTGCCTGTCGTCCTGTCCCAGGGTGCGGAGTGCAATCTGTTGCAGAGTCTCTCCTGCCCGCACCCTAACCTTCAGGGTCTTTGGTCGGTGGTTCGAGCGGCCCTGCGTGTCGACGCTCGATGCAGCAGGCGGAAGGGGTGTCACCGGCGGAGCAGCCACGCTCGTTGTGTTTGGAGAAGAAACCGGGATTGGAGCGGGGCCAGCCTGGGCAGAGCCTTGCCTAGACGGAATGGACGGCGAGGGATTTGGGGTGATGGCAGCCACCGCGGTTTTTACGGGCAAGACCCGTCCGATCAAGTCATGGGAATACCGGCCATGGGAATAAGAAACCAATCCCACAGCAATTGCTATCGATGCGGCCAAGCCAGCGGCGCCCAGCACCCAGCCTGGGAGCCGCCTGTGGGATGCCGCGGGATAAGAGAGGACCGCGGAGTCCGTTCTTTCCGACGGGCCGCTGACCCGGGGAACGAGCATCAGTTGGTTGTTCTGGACCTCCCGTTCATGCGATTCACCGTCGAGGTCACCAACCACTTCCCGCATGATCTCAGCATCGATTCGCTTTCGATCCATTGCGCACCCTAACGAAAGTGCGCTGAAGCACAAACGGTTGATGTTGCGCGGAACCCCCTTGGAACGATCATGAATGATTTCCATGGCACCGGAGGTGAATAACTCGCCGCCGGTATAGCCTGCCACCTTGAGGCGGTGAGCGATATAGCGAGATGTTTCTTCCGCACTGAACGGTTCGACCTTGGCAAACATTGAGATCCGCTGTTGGAGTTGTTCCAAAGAGGAGCTGGCCAGCTTGCGGGCAAGTTGCGGCTGCCCGACCAGCAGAATCTGAAGCAGCTTGGATTGCGATGTCTCAAAATTGGATAGCAGTCGAATCGTCTCCAGCACGCTGGCATCGAGATTCTGCGCTTCATCGACAATCAATACGAATCGCCGACCAGCCTGCCTCTCTTGAAGGAGAATCTGATTCAATTTGTTATGCATGGCAACTGTCTCCATGCCGTTGACGTCGACTCCAAGGTCGCTCAACAGGAACTGGATCAGTTCACGCGAAGTGCACTGCGTTTGGAACAAGAAGACGGTTCGGGCATCTGGCTGAAGTTTTTCAATGAGCTGAAAAATGAGCGTCGTTTTACCCAAGCCAGGAGGCGCAATCAAGACCATGAAGCCGCGGTCAGCCTCGATGCCGGTGTAGAGCGATGTCAAGGCTTCGCGGTGGCTATCTCCAAGATAGAGAAACCGGTGGTCTGGTGTAACGCCAAATGGCTCATCCTGCATCTGGTAATAGTTACGAAACATCGGTATGCCTCACTTCTGTTGCAATAAGTGCGATGGAGTGCCTGTCCCATAGCCGCATACCTCGAGGCTTACATCATGTCAGTATACAAGCCAGCCAACCACAACTCGGCCCTTCGCTCGCTTTTTGCTTTTTAATGTGGCGGTCGCGGTTGGATGACGCGGCTGTTTTTTTATGCGTTGGTAGATGTGACGTGGGGCACTCGATCGCTGCGCCAGCGCCATCGGGAAGGCACAGGCCCATAATTTTGCCAGGTCCTGATCTTTGCTACAGACCCTTCATGGCAAAGAATAGAGTATGAAGAAGAATTGCAAAGTCGAGAGAGATGCGGCGGTTCTCGATGTAGTAAAGATCGTATTCGAGGGCCTCATGGATTCTGAACCTACGGTCACCGCTAAGCTGCCACAGACCGGTTAAACCTTGCGGAACAGAGAGCCTGCGATGCTCCAATGGTTTATAGGCCGCTGTGACGTATGGCATTTCCGGACGGGGTCCGACAAGAGACATGTTCCCGATGAGAACGTTCAGGAGTTGCGGAAGCTCATCCAGGCTTGTTTTCCTGAGAAATTTTCCCACGGGTGTGATGCGCTTGTCTTTTGAGCTTTCAGGCGAACGCTCATACTTCGGCGTGCCTTCGTACATGCTACGGAATTTAAACATGACGAACTGTTTGCCATTCTGTCCTGTTCGCTCCTGGCAAAAAAACACGGATCCCCGCGACGTCGCTTTGACCACAATGGCGGCAACGAGCCACAAGGGCAACGTGAGAAGGATGAGAAGGCTGGACAGGAGAACATCGGTGATCCGCTTGCAGGTGGTATACGCGAGGGGGGCCTCACCATCGGCATCGAATGTGGTAACCATGAGTCCATCCATCATCTGCACCGCGGTGCAGCGTTCGGCAAAGTGAGGGTGCCCGGCGCCGACGAAAGACACGCTAACCTTGGCTTCGGCCGCCACGGTCATAATTTCATCCATGCGCGACGGGGAAGCTGTAGTAGCGACGAAGATCTCTTCTATGTTCAGGGAGCGAAGAAGTGATTGAGAAAGCGGTTGGGAAATAACCGGGGCGTGTTCCTTGAGATTGTAGTCGTGGCTGTAGATGATGCGGCGATTGTCGATGCCGCTTTCATCGATGAAGCCGACTGGAATTCGACCCAGGTCGGGAGAGTGAAGCAGGTAGGAGAAAAGGCGCCGAGTCTCCCGATTGGTGCCACAAATGAGCACCCTGCGCGCGCGGTAGGCAAGTGCCCACCAATGGCGTATGAGTCTGCTGGTTGTGTATTTTTGCACAACCAGCAGCAGCGTCGCAAAAATCCAGAATCCGGACATCATCAAGCGCGGGATACCAGACTTGGTAAGGTAAGTACCGAGAGAAAGAAGCGCAAGGCTGTAAACAGAAACGCTTAGAACGCGTGCTGTGTCCGCTACCTGGAGGAGCGTGTCGCGCTGCGTGTAGAGACGATGCGCGTGGGCGAGAATTACGAACGCCAGGCCGTACTTGAGGGAAAGCTCTGTCCAGAGCGATGCAGCGCTGCGGTCATACGTGGGCGTCTGCAGTTTGTACAAAACGATGGCGACTACGCAGGCAATGGCAATACATGAGAGATCGAGCAAGACCGGAATCGCCAATCCCATCGCACGCCGCAGGAAGGGCAGTGGCCGAGTCGCGGCGGTTGACGAGGGGGAGTCATCCATCTGCTCCGGAGCCGGAGATGGAACGTGGGTCGCCATGGATTGACGCCTTTCCTTTCAAGAGATCTCGATCAATTCCTGCCCGGGGCGGGCTTGCAGTCTCCCAAGACCGTCGCGCTCACAGTGTGTTTTGTGGGGCGACATTAACGTCAGGGCCGGCAACATTGTCGAAGAGTGCTGGCATAGCCCAATATGTCCTTTCGAGTGCCAACTGATTATTGTTGACGGAAAGAATCTTCATTCGGGGGACCGTCCTAAAGATTACGCAACTCTAAGTGGATCAACCATAGACTAAAGACTAACAAATTGCGCCGCGTGGTCCTATTGGGCATATTCTCCGGGTCCTTTCTTTCTAAGGTCTTGCGGCTGCCCGCGCTTGGATTATGCGGTTGTTTTCTTTATGCGTTCGTAGACGCTGTTTCGTTTGAGGAGCGGCAAAATCATTTTGGAGAGGAGGGCGCGCAGGCAAGGCCGCCATAGAAAGATGTCGGTGCAGAGTTCGTTGGGGCGGCAGTATCTTCTCAATAACAACGAAGTGCCGCCAACGAAGTCAATGAGCTGCTGCTCGCGGGCGATTTCGTGCTCCAGCATAAAGGCGCGCATCACCGCGGAGAGCGATTCCTTCCTGAAGCGGCTGTGGTTCATCTGCAGATCGACATGGGTCACGCGATCGAGGCGCCAGCCACTGAGAATGCTTAACCAGGTGCCATCGGGAAGGCACATACCCATACTGAAGAATTCAGGCCTTTGGCAAAGCAGACGGTAGCGGGCGCGATAGAACTTCGCGAGTCGACGCGGCAACGCCCGCGGCTGAAGTTGCAACATGGCTTCCAGAGCCTGGTCCGGCTCAAGCACGGGCAAGAAGACGACACGCGCGTTCTCTTCCAATTGCCGGCGCTTGCCCGCCAGGCTTCTACGCGTGCGGGGGCCCATGGCGGCCAGCATCTTCCGGTAACTGCTTTCGAGCGGTAGCTTGCACGGCGTGTCTGTTGCGACAAAGATGCGGTATCGACTCTCGGGTCCCATGATGTCGATGCAGTGATGGGAGCCGCTCATGCGCAGGCCTACGCCGTGGATGTGGGAGAATCGCAGGAGAGCCTGCGCGGCCATATGGACATATTCCACCCGGAATGCTTCTGGAGCAGCGACCAGACTTTCACCCGCGGCATCGCCTCCATCTAATAAGCCGAGGCCAAACCCCCATAGGCAATGCTCTATGAAGAAGACACAGGCTTCGAGTTCCCGATCCCGGCGAATGAGAACAGCCAGCACTCTTCGAAATCTGAGAGTGTTGGCTGCAATGTAATATTCCGGATCGGTGGTCAGGTCGTCCTGCTGACCGCAGCGCAGGCGAAGGTCACGAATCTCCTGGAGGAATACTCGCAGCTTTTGTTCACCGACGATGAGATCGGTGGTTCGTTCGCCGCCATCCAGCAGGGGGCCTGCCCTTCGCCCATGGTGGGCAAGACGATCGGCCACGGAATTGTCTATACCATATAACCCGACTGAGCTCAGTGTCTTCTCCGGCCTGAGACGAGTTTCTGTAGTACGAGAAAGATCCAGCTAACCAGGGTCTTGCGCGGTGAGAGTAAGGCCTTTCATCCGGGCAGGCATCAGCCTAACCCAGGGCGACGCTACAGTAAATGGTGCAGATCTGGTGTCAGAGATTTTTTTGGCATCGGTAACAGCCGTCCGTACCCGCACATGGACGGGAGGGTACCTTTCGGTTAATGTGCTGAGAGTTCCCGTCGTGTAGCTCCGCCGAAGAGGACTACTTAGTCAAATGACCGTCCTGGATTATTACAAATTGCGGGAAGAGCCTTTCGGTATTGCTCCCGATTCCCGATACCTGTTTCTCAGTGCTTCGCGTCGGGAAGCGCTGGCGTCGCTTCTGTATGGGATAGGGGCTGGACGCGGCTTTATTGGTTTGATCGCAAGGCCGGGTATGGGAAGACGACGTTACTCTTTCACGCCTTGAATCAACTCCGGAGCAGGACGACAACGATATTTCTGTTCCAGACAATTTCTACTCCGGCGGATCTTCTGCTGGCTATCCTTAGCGACCTGGTGTTCGTGAGATGCCGGGGAGGATGGCCCAAATGCAGTTGAGGTTGAATGAACTCCTGATAGAGCAAGTCCGCTTGGGGAAGCAGGTTGTGGTTGTTATCGATGAGGCGCAGAACCTGGATGACTCGGTGCTTGAGCTAGTGCGAATGCTCTCAAACTTCGAGACCTCACGGGAGAAACTGATACAGATCATTCTTTCAGGGCAACCGCAGCTCGCCGAAAAAATTGCGTCGCCTGAGTTGGTACAGTTGCGGCAGCGAATCTCCATGTTTGCCCGCCTGGATCCGTTCACTCCGGAAGCGACAGAACTCTATATCCATCACAGGTTGCGGGCCGCGGGTATGAGCTGGAGACGCCTTTATTTACCCGGGAGGCGCTGGCGCTGATCTTCCAGTACAGCGAGGGCATTCCACGCAACATCAATAACCTCTGTTTCAATTCGTTGTCATTAGGATATGCGTTAAAGAAGAAAGCGATCGATGGTGACGTTGTCCGGGAGGTGGTGGCCGATCTAGATCTCGATCGATGGCGGACGAAAACCTCCCTTGCGGTGAGGCCGGAGGGGGGCGGTTTGCAAGAGGCGCCGGCGTTTCTCTCGACTTTCAGCGAGCCCTCAATTCCCGTCCGAGGGGTTCCAAGACTCGTCTTGGCCATGGCAGGCCCTGCTTCTCATTGGCGGGGCGGTGTTCGCAAGCCGTTGGGTCGGTCCGAAGGCTTCGGTCCAGGTGAATCCTCGGGCTGCGCAGCATCCCGCTGCTGCGGGATCTTCATCCGATCAAGGCCCAGCACCGGTGACTCCTGCGCAGACCACGCCGCAGGCCGATGGTGTTATCCCGTCGCGCCCTGCCACACCGGGGCCCTCATCCAATCAAGGTCCGCAAAGCATAACGCCTACAGAGAGCGCACCGCAGGCAGATAGTGCGATCTCGCGGGTTGCCCCGGCGGCCACAGATGCGAGTCAGAGCCAGCAGGTGCCTGCCGCTCTAACTACGATCCGTGTAGCTCCGGGCCGGACTTTGCTCGGGATCTGTGTCGAAAACTTTGGAAGCTGCAATCCGCAGATCCTGCAAGAGATCCATAGGCTCAACCCGCGGTTGAACAATCTTGACCATATCGAGACCGGTCAGACGATTCGCTTACCGGTTTCCGAAGCAGTCGTGAAAAAGCTTGGCAAAGCTTCAACCAGGGAGAGCGACGCTCCATGAGCAGGCACTATGAGCTGAATCAATTTACCCACGTTACCCAGGGCAAAAAATTCCCATCTATGTCAAGAACTATCATTGGGCGATTCAGGCAGCCTGGGCTGGTCGCGTCGCGTCTTTCCCGCACCTTAAAATTTCGTCATTCTCACGCCTCAGAATTCTGAGCGTCCGCGGGGCCTGGGGCGCCGGACTTAAATCTTCCCGGAATAGCCGGGGATCTACGCTTGCGCACCTCTCCGAGGCGTCTGTGGCCTCCCCACCCTTGCAGAAAGACGCGGTGATCATGGTGTCCGCAGAGTTGATCGCGAAGCCGTTCACCGGAATCGGAACTTCTTCTGCTGCCCGTAAAGAATCACTTAATGGCAGAACTCTGCCATAGTACGGCTGTTGCGTAACCGATACACTTCGGTTGTCTCCACTGGCGTTGCTGATCCTCAAAGCGAAGAAGCTTTATTTAGAGGAGTACCTCGCTCCTTTCGGAGTCGCCCGCCAAGGCCCCGAAAGGCAAAATGCCTAATCCCAGTCCCCTAACATCTGGGATTGCCTCTGCGGAGCTATGTTCTGGGCATGATGCTGTTTGCGAGCTGGTTCTCTACCATTGTAAGAGGCAGTTTGGTAAGTCTTCACTGACGGAGGGGGCCATGCAATGAGTAAATACGCCGAGTTGATGCAGGAGATTGAGCGCGCCAACGCATCTCAATCGCAGCGAACTGCCAGGCCGGTCTCCATTCCGGCCACAGACGGCAGCACGCGCCCTCAGGGCCAGTTATTTAATTTCAATCTGTCCCTAGCCGCCATCAGCCTTCTACGCTGGCGTTTGATTTTGTCATGCACAGTGATTTGTGCTGTGTTGGCAGGACTGGTGACGACGCTAGTCCTCCCCAAGAAGTACGGCGCAGAAGTACAATTCCTGGTCAAAAATGAGCGGCAGGATCTGACCATAACTCCACAAACCTCTACCCCCACTCAGCTTTCGGATCTCAACGAAGCCGAGGTCAACTCCGAAATGCGGATGCTTCTCAGCCATGACTTGCTTGATGGCGTGGTCCGAGATAATCACTTGTATGCCCCTTACATCAAGGATGGCTCGGGTATTCCCGACCGCCGGGCAATCGAGTTAGCGGTGATGAGGTTGAACAAAGACCTCGAGGTATGAGCGCTCCGCAAGTCGAACGTCATTCAGGCGAATTACCGGGCGGCGGATCCGATCTGGCTGCCCAGGTCCTCAAAGACCTAAGCCGCAGATATTTGAACGCTCACTTAGCGGCCCACAGCACCCCTGGCTCCTATGGGTTCTTCTTGAGCGAACTGGCGGGTTATCGCGATGGCTTGAACAAAGCCGAGTTGGCGACCAGCGAATTCCGGCGCGGCACGCAAATCTTCAACCCAGACCAACAGCGTGCCGCATTGGTTGCTCAATTGGAAGACGCGAACGCCAGATTCGAAAACGTGGATGCTGACATGAGGGAAAGAAGAGCGCGGCTTGCAGCGACCGCAGTCGAAGACAAAACAGCCTCGCAGCGGATTCCCACGGACGAGCGGACGTCTGTCAACCAGTTGACCATCGATCACCTGCAATCCGAGTTGGCTGACATGGAGAACCGTCGTATCGCGATGGTCATGAAGTTCAAACCAACCGACAGAGCCATCCAGGAATTGGACGGGGAAATAGCGAACACCCGGAGGAATCTGGCCTCCGCAAGAGTGCAATATGCGGCCGAAAAAACTCCCACCGTTAATCCTCTCTACCAGTCACTCGCAGCTATGCAGAGCGATAACCGCATCGACATTAGCGCTCTGGAAGCAAGACGGTCCGCCCTTCTCCAACTGCGGCAAACTTACCTGGCCGAGCTGAACAAGTTTGACGGCAACGCAATGACGCTGACAAATCTTCAGCAGGATGAGGAGATCGCAAGGCAAAATTACATTAGTTACAGTAAGCGCTTTGAAGAAGCCCGCCTCGCAGACCAGATGGACAAGGAGAAATTTGCCAACGTAGTGATGATTGAGACGCCATTTGCCTCGCCGCTATCAGTTTCTCCGAGGTTGGTTCCGAATCTCCTCCTGGGTGTGATGCTTGGTCTAATCCTCGGATTCTCGATTGCATTTCTTCGGCCCCTGAACCAAGAGGCTGTGTCACGCACTGGCGGATTTGCCGACCAGCCCCTTAGACCGTGAATTTACTTATGGAGATGACGATGGCTCGCGCTTCTTTTTGTTGTATTGATCTCTACACTGATTGTGTCTGCCGGTGCGGAGACATCGCTAGTGAAGCGGGATGCCCGATATCGTCTGAACCCGAGCGACGTGATCGAGGTTGACTTCAGGCTGAGTCCTGAATTCAATGCAAGCGTACCTGTTCAGCCAGATGGTTTCATCACCATTCCGAATATTGGAGACGTCAAGGTTGCTGACCTGACTCTCATTGACGCGGTGAACGCAATCAAACAAAAGGCTTCAGAGCGCCTCAATGATCCGGAAGTTACTGTAGAGCTCAAGGTATTTCAGACCCCGTACTTCATTGTGGGTGGACAGGTTGCTTCGCCTGGAAAGTTTGAGTTTCACGGTCATGTAACTGCAATTCAGGCGGTCCAATTAGCGGGTGGTTTCAAAGACGGTGCAAAGACGAATCAGGTGCTTTTAATCCGCCGAATCGACGACCAGACCGCCGAGACGAAGCTCATAAACTACAGACACGTTCTTAGTCACTATCAGGCCAATGAAGACATCGACATCCAGGCCGGCGATATGTTGTACATTCCCCAAACCACGCTTCAGAAGATCACCCCTTATATCAAGCTGGCCAATTTAGGCCTGTACTTCAATCCTATCAATCCCTAGTTGCTTTACAGGGGAGTTGGTTCGTCTCCCGTGACTGTGGGCGCGATAATTCGATCTCGCTAAGAGCGGGAACGTAACGGCGAAGGTCTCAGGTGTGCGTCCGGACATGGTAACAGAGCAAGTAGCTCCAGCCGAGCGGCGAATCAGGCCAGTGGATGCGGTCCGAGCGACTGGTCGGCAACAGCCTGCCGGTGGGGTACGCTCCGTATTCCATTCCATGTCAGCCAAGTTGTTAATCGTTTTGCTAAATGCCGGGACTGGAATCCTCACGGCTCGGGCGCTGCACCCCCAGGGCCGCGGTGAGCTTGCCGCGATCCTTCTTTGGCCCCAGTTACTTGCCGGCACTTTAACCCTAGGCCTTCCCAGCGCCGTCACCTACCATCTAAGACTGCAGCCCCGCAGGGCGACGGGATTCTTGTGGTCTGGCTTGGTCATGGGATTGTTCCTAGGGTGCGCCGCCACATGTGTCGCAATTCTGTTCGCCCCTTACTTGTTGCATCAATACAGTCCGTCGATTATCGAAATTGCGCGCTGGCTGATGCCTAATCTGATTATAGGGATCTATCTGCTCATTGGCCGAGCTGCTCTGGAGGCGAACAGGAGCTTTCTAAAGTCAGGGTTTGTGCTCACGGGACCGCCCCTGTTGACACTTGCCGGGTTGACCGCGCTGGCCATTCTCCACCAGCTCACCCCGATAACAGCAGCCGTCACTTACACGTTATCGGGCCTACCTGCAGCTTTTTATCTCTATCGGCAGCTCCCTATCAGCTTCCGGCATACGTGGAGGGAAATGGTAAATGCCGGTAAGACCTTGTTGTCTTATGGGATCCGCTCCTATGGCATCGATCTTTGCGGGACGCTCGGATACTACCTCGATCAGGCCCTGGTAGTGAGCTTGCTTTCACCCGATAAGATGGGAATATATGTCGTCGCTCTGAGTGCTTCGCGGGTGATGAATGTTCCTCAGCAGGCACTCGCAGCTGTACTTTTTCCCAGCATGGTGGGGTCATCTCGGGAAGAGATTGGCGCCCTTGTAAGGCGGGCCCTTCGCGTGGGTGGCACCCTGGCTATACTGACTTCGTTAGCCACATTTCTTTGTGGCCATCTTCTTCTGCGGCTTCTTTATGGGTCCGCCTTTGCGATGGTCAGCGGCGTGTTGGGACTTCTGACACTCGAGGCGGCTTTGAGCGGATGCGTAACCATCATCGCTCAGGCCTTCATGGCGTCGGATCGTCCGGGTGTGATTACAGCGCAGCAAATACTTGGCCTCTGCCTAGTCTCCCATGCTTGCTGATTTTGATTCCCCGCTACGGAGTTGCCGGGGCCGCGACGTCCATACTTATCTCCACTGCGGCGCGGTTCTTATTTGCCATGTTCAGCTTCACACAAAAGTTTGGCGGAAAGCCTCCGAGCGTTTTGATGAATCGTGACAGTGTGACCTGGATTAGGAGTCGACTAAACCGGAACAGCGGAGTTTCGCGGATTCCCGACTCGTTCGTGGGAGGAGAGGCGTGACCAGCCAGGGAAACATCATCGTGGTGAACGACACGGCCTACGTCAACGGCGAGTACTAAGGTCGCGATTGCCAGTTCCATTGGGCTTGCGAAGAACGGTTGGGAAGTTTCTTTTCTGGCTGCGGTGGGACCAGTCGATCCGGAGCTTTCTCAATGTTCGGGCCTGGAGGTTACCTGCACGAATCAGTTCGAAATACTCAGTGATCCAAACCGCTTTCGCGCCATGACCCAGGGTTTGTGGAATGTTCCCGCGCGAGCGGCCATGTCGGCATTACTTGACAGGCTAGATCCAGGCAACACGGTGGTACACGTTCATCTTTGGGCAAAAGCGCTCTGTTCGAGCGTGATCGGTGCGGCGGTTGATCGCCATTTTCCCGTTGTGCTCACACTCCACGACTATCTATATGCATGTCCCACGGGCACATTGTTCAACCATCGTAAGGGCACGATCTGCGAGCTGGAACCAATGAGCCTCAACTGTATGTCTACCAATTGCGACTCTCGAAACTATGCTCACAAGGTCTGGCGGACAACGCGTCATTCAATCGAACAATCAGCAGGTGGATTTCGTCGTGGTGTGACCAGCTTTGTGGCCCTGGGCCAGCACAGCTTCGATACTCTGGCCAGGCATCTGCCTCCAAAGGCTGATCTTCATTTTGTTCCTAACTTCGTCGATATAGAGCGGCCTGAGCCCGCACCGGTTGCGAGCAACGAGGGGTTTGCTTTCAGCGGCAGGCTGGTGGCTGAAAAGGGCGCATGTCTTGCTGCGACTGCCGCGAAACTTGCTGGTACGCCGATAAAATTTATAGGGGATGGTGAGCAACGCAACTTAGTCTCCAGCATAAACCCATCTGCCCAGATACTGGGTTGGTTACCTCATGCGCAGGCAGTCAAGGCTCTCGTGCCTCCCCGGGCGCTTGTATTTCCCTCCCTTTGGCTGGAGGTACAGCCGCTCGTCATACTCGAGGCGGCCGCAAACGAGTATCGCTTGTACTCTTCTGATTGCTCCGCAGCACGTGACTTAGTGGAGGATCAGGTAACGGGTCTGTGGTTCCGCATGGGCGATCCGAACGATCTTGCCGAAACGCTTAGATCTCTGGAGGATTCAAATCTTGCGGCTAGGCTTGGCCGGGCTTCTTATGAAAGATATTGGTCCTCTCCACCTACCCTTGCTCGACACCTTGAAAAGCTAGAGGCTCTCTATCATGACATTCTCGCCCATTGAGCAACATACTCTGGCATTCATCTCCCACGGAGAGCGAATTGACAGCAATCTGCGTGTTCTTCACGTTCTTGAAGCGACTCTTGGAGGGACACTTCGATATCTGGAGAACATGACAACAGCATTGACACCTTCCCCAGTCAACTTCGGTCTGGCATACGCTACAAGGCGGGCCGACCATCGTCTCGAGCCCGCACTCGAAGTGGCACGCCAGTTGGGATGGAGATTGTTCCCAATCGATATGCGCCGTGAGGTTCATCCTGCAAGTGACGTGGCGTGCGCTTACACATTGGCGGCCGCTATCCGAAGTTTCCGGCCGGCGATTCTTCACTGCCACAGTTCGAAGGCCGGCGCATTGGGGCGCATCGCAAGCTATGGCGCGTGGCCAAGACCGCGTGTCGTATACAGTCCCCACGCGCTGGCGCCCGAGAAACACTATCTGCGGATCGAGCGCACGTTCAGTCATCTCACTGATAGGTTCCTTGCCGTATCAGATAGCGAGCGGGACCAGCTTGTGGGCCTGGGCATTGGCACCACGGATAGCATCGGCGTGGTCTATCCAACCATAGATACCGACGTCTTTGCACCACGCGATCACTTGTGCGAGCGAAGAGCGCTTTCTCTTCCAGATGGTCCAATCCTGCTGGGCATCGGACGCATGACTCGCCAAAAACGTCCCCTCGATCTGCTCGAGGTTTTGAAGCTGGTGCGAGCCAGCATTCCATCGGCGGTGGGCGTCTGGGTAGGCGACGGTGAGCAGCGGTCGCTCTTCGCAGAAAAGGCGCGGGATATGGGTTTGGCGGCCAATGTTCGAGTTACAGGTTGGGTAAAAGATGTGCGTCCCTACATCGGAGCCGCAAGTGTAATCGTAAGTACATCTGCGTTTGAGTCATTTGGGTATAACGTGGCCGAGGCGCTCGCGATGGAAAGGCCTGTGGTTGCGACAAGAGTTTGCGGAACGATGGATGTCCTCCCGTCTTCGCTAGGTGACGTCTTTTTTGAGGTGGGGGAGACGGCAGACGCAGCTCGTAAGTGCATCGCGATCTTGAGTTCGCGTACTGTTTCCGAGCAGCTCGGTAGGGAAGGTCGTAAGATCGTGATTAATAGATTCTCTATGAAGCGGATGAGGGAAGGACTTGTAGGTTTCTACTCCGAAACACTCGCGTCTTCTCCTGTGGAGGGATACGCATGACCGGACGTAAGTTGAGCATCTTCATTTCTCATCCGTCCCATTTTCTGACGGATTCCTGGCCGCATGGCGACGGGCTAATTGCGAACTCTCTTCTCCGGCGGCTGGCTGACCGGGGACACGTCTTGCATGTCGCCGTACCTCTGTCTGCGCTCGAAAACCCGATGCCCGACAATGTACGGCTCTACCCACTGGAGACGAGGATCCCGCCTACCAACGATCATCCGGGTCTCGCTTATCGGGTGGAATATGCTGTCAGGGTTCGTCGTTTATTTTTGCAGGTGTGCCGTAAGACCCGGATCGACCTCATTCACCAGTTGAACCCGGTTGTGGGCGGCTTGAGTATGCTCCTATATGGTCTTGGTTACCCACTTCTCCTGGGCCCGATCTGGCCATTGTTGACAAACAGCGGAGCGCGTCCAACCAGATCCGGCAGCTTCAAGGCAAAGATGAAAGACAGGCTGCTGACACCCTTGTTTTTGCGCGCTGACGGCATTTTGTCGCCAACGCCTGCCAGTGCAGCACGCCTCCCCGGCGCGATGCGCCAATCTGACCGATCTTTTACTTTTCCTTTAGGCATCGATCTCAACCGCTTTCACCCGGACGCATCGGTTGCACCGAACGAGCCAACTGTTCTATTTCTTGCTAACGTAGAGGAGCGAAAGGGAGTGTTCGTCCTTCTTTCTGCGTTCGAAAGGGTAATTGAGCGGTTCCCTTGCGCGAAGCTTATCCTGGCAGGCGGTGGCGGACAATTGAACGAGGTGAGGAGGCGCGTCCAGCAGTCTCCTTACAGAAACCGTATCCACCTACCGGGCCACATTTCCAGGGAGGATGTACCGCGCACCTTGCGAGCGTGCTCGGTTTACTGTCTTCCCTCGTTCGGGGAGCCTTATGGCATGAGCGCTCTCGAGGCAATGGCCTGCGGAAAACCACTGGTCGTGACCAATACCGGTGGTCTTGGGCACCTAGTCCCTGATCAAGGTTCGCTAAAGGTTGCTCCAGGCGACGTTCCTGCGCTCGCCGACGCCCTTCTACGCCTGCTCAAGGATGACCTTCTGCAGGCGGAGATGGGCCGCTTCAACCGCGAACAGTCGGAAACGCATCATTCGTGGGACGGTGTGATTGGGGAATTGGAAAACATCTATTTCGAACTTCTTCTGCGGGCATCGCGAGAAAATCTCCATTTGGTCGGGAGCCGGAAAGAAGAGCTTGCGCTATGAGGTTGGCGGACAAACTTCCCTTCGATGTTCAAAAGCTGCTAGCACTTCCCCCGGCTGGACTTTCTGCCAGTCTTCCACTATTTGTGATCGCGCTGGCGTTCGCCACTCATCATCCAGCCGTCCTCCGCTATCTCGTACCGGCGTTGCTACCCTTGTGTGCAATCGCGATTTGGGCTCGTAGCCGTTCCGCGTATTTCGGCTTCATTCTTGCCGTTTGGTTCACCATTCCTTTGCTTCGCCGGCTTGTGGACTATAGTGCTGGGCCGCTCGATCCCAATCCGATGTTGCTTGCGCCCTATCTCACGACGCTCGCAGTTCCGCTGCTAAGGATGCCCTTGTTTCTGAAGGCGCCCATTTCGAGAATTCTTCCTTTTGTGGTCTGTTCGATAGGCATTTTGTTAGGGCTGGCTACTGGCTTTTTTCAACATCCTGCCACCGCCGTGATACACGATCTTCTTAACTGGATGACGCCGGTGGCATTCGCCGCATTTCTCACTCTGGAAGGACCGGCCGATTACAGCTCCAGCGTGCAGGTTTGGTTTCCCGCCCTGGTGGTGGCCTCCGCCATCTATACTCTGGCCCAATTTGCGCTTGTCTTTCCCTGGGACATTGCGTGGCTTGTAAATCTGGATGCTCCAAGCCAGGGAGGTACGGACCCCTTTGCGCTGCGTGCTTTTGGACCCCTAAATTCGGCGGGTACCGCTGGCTTCGTCTTGTCTGCCGGCAGCCTGTTCATCCTGAACCAGCGGCAGTGGTGGCGTGTCCCCGCGGTGACGCTCACAATACTTGCCCTGTTGACGACTCAGGTGAGAGCGGGTTGGCTCGTTCTGGCCATTGGCTTGCTCATCTCTTTCTATAAGAGCCCCAAGTCGACCGGTATCGTGATCAGCATCTTAGTCGTCCTGGGAGCTTCCCTGTCTATCCTGGGGGTCGAGAGCAACAATCAAAGTATCTCAGAGCGGTTTGCTTCCTTTGAGCATCCCAGTGATGACGATAGTGCAAATGGACGGATGGAGGGGTACTCTGCCGCCCTAAATGACCTCGAGAGTCATCCGTTTGGACGCGGACTCGGTGTACCGGACGATCTGTACGATGTAGCAGGCGGCTTTAGTTTTCTGGATGCCGCTCCCGTCCACATATTAGTTACCTTCGGTTGGTTAGGCGGCGCGGCTTACTGCTTCGGCTTTCTCCTTCTTCTCTTCCCCACACTTTGCGGCATTGCCACAAGCGAAGATAAGAAGTTTCTGATTATGGCCGTCCCTGCCGTATCTCTTACGTGCATCTTCTTGTTGGGAAGCGTTACGGTTGCGCTATCAGGCTTCTTGATTTGGTCTTTTTTGCCCGCATCGCTTTCTTCTCTGAAGGATGCTGTCATCAAGGGGATGCCGGTGATCGTGTGAGCCATACTCTTTGTTTCTAGCGGTGATCGAAACGGGCCGACTACGAAGGATACTGCTTAAGCACACGTCTCATAAATCAAGTGCATGTTGTACTAGCACTGGAATGGAAAAGACAAAACAAATGAGGGTTTCCACAATCGTATGCAGTGTTGGTCGGCCAGAGGTTCTGAGAGATACAATTCAGAGCCTTGTCGATCAGACCTATCCTATTGAAGAGATCCTTATTGGAACACCCTCCGAGCGGGACGTTGCGGCCGAGACCCTTCTGCTTCCCGGGATCAAAGTAATATTGACCTCAACTGGTTTGACAGTGCAGAGGAATGCATGTTTGGCCCGGATACGCCCATCTTCAGATCTGATTGCTTTTTTCGACGATGATATGGAGTTGTCTCCTTCTTATATGGAGGCTATGGTGGCACTGTTCCATGGGTCGCCTGATCTGGTTGTAAGCTCGGGCATATTGTTATATGACGGTGGAGTCAATAAGTGTCTTAGTCGTGCAGATGCCAGGCGGCTTTGTGCTGCGACCCCAAACAAACTGCAACACGGCCATAAGATCCGTGCGTTGCCCCGAACCTTCGCCTATGGCTGCAATATGGTCTATCGTTCGATCGCGATAAACGGTATCTTTTTCGACGAGCACCTGCCGCTTTATGGCTGGCTAGAGGATAGCGATTTTTCCCGTGCATGCACAAGAGGGCGTCAGGGACCTCTGACAAACTGTGAGGCATACGCAGTGCATCTGGGGTGGCGAGGTGGGCGGATAGCGGGACGCAGACTGGGCTTCTCGCAAATCATGAACCCAATTTACCTTTGGCAAAAATCTAAGGTGTTCACTTTGCCAAATGTTGTTGTGAACTATTCGTTACGGTGCGTAATCGGAAACATCCTAGGTCTTTTGTTTGGAGAGCCGATTGAGGATCGTCCGGGCGCGTTCTCGGCAATCTCCTTGGTTTTCTGCATCTGCTAAGGGGAAAAGTCGATCCGCGTTACGCCGCGGCGATACCGGTTTCCCCCTGTGATGGCGGTATGGATCATGCAGCTTAGATGCTAAACGCAGCCCAGAACCCGCGAACGAAGCTCCGATTACGGTGATTTGGGGTAGTGTCGCGGTAACCCACCTGATGCAGTTCAGAGGCATAGGGATGGAGGAAGGGTATTTAGTAAAAGTGATGAGGTGATTGTCAGTCTGCTCTGGGATAAGCCAAATGCTGGCACTACTGCATAATGCGGCAGCTGCGGTGCCTTCCGGCGATTTCGCTTTAAAGTTCTAGACCTGTTCAGCTAACAGGGGCCTAACCTCGGACCCGAACCCACTTTGGCTACTGCGAGTGTCGTTGCTAGCATGATGTAGCCCCGGAAGATTAAAGTGCTTCTCACTCTCCAAAAGGCCTAGCAACATGTGCTTCGATCTGATTTATCTCGAGCCCAACAGCGGCGGCTATCATACTGGCCATTGCAAGATCTTTCTGGAACGGGTTCTTGCTGACCCGCGTGTGCGCTCCATTCACTTTGTGATTAGTAGAAAATTCAGCAATTACGCTGGGGGTGGTCCAGAGGAGCTTTCCGGCGATTCGCCAAAGGTGAGTTGTGAGTACCTTGCTGAGGCATTCGCTGACTTTGTGACGCAAGATTCAGTGCCTCCCTACCGCCGAGGTATTGCTCTTTGGGCGGAGGCGCGGCGCATCGTAACCGCTAGGCCTGGCTCTATTTGTTTTATCAACTTCTTTGACCCGTTAATGTTTGGGTCGGTGCTTGATCGCAAAGCGCTGCCTGGCGTGATCACGGGTATCATGCACTTTCCGCCATTCAAACTTCCTATGAGGAATTCGCCGCTCATAAATTTCTTACGCTTGATAAAAAGGAGCGCTGCACACTACATGGCGAGCTATCGGACGATGCCGTTGGTGTTCACGTTTGACGAGTATTACCTGCAGGCACTCCCCCATTTCGTCTCCCGACACTGGCGGCTCGTCCCTGACCCCGTGCCACTTCCGCGGCAACTGCTTCTATCCGCCTTCCACGGGGCGATAGAGTCGCCAAGAGCCGTCCGCACTAGGTTTCTGCTTTTCGGTTCTCTGGGAAGGCGAAAAGGGCTATTTCGTTTGCTGGATACATTACACCAAATGGATTCGCAGGAGCTGACAAAGATCCACATTGTTCTCGCTGGGGAAATTAGAGAGGCGACCAACGATCAGCGCGAACAGCTAGCGGATCGCATAGATTCCGCAAAACAGCTTCCGGGGTTATTGCTGGAACACATTGACAAATACTTGTCGGAAGATGATCTGATCCACGAGTTGAATATTTGTCACGTTGTACTTGCCCCGTACGATGATCACGTAGGCGTGAGCGGAGTTGTTCTGTGGGCTGCCGCCGCCGGCAGGCCAATTATTAGTCAAGATACTGGGTGGATCGGCCATGTGGTGAAAAAAGAGAACTTGGGTTTGACGTGCGACACAACTTCGTCGACCTCGCTTGCCGAAGCCCTGATCTCTGCGGCTCAACCTGAGACCTACAGCTGCTTTGACCCGGCCATGCTCCGGAAGTTCGCGTTGGGACATTCGGCCGACGATTTTTACGAAGCGGTGGTATCGAGGCTCGCCGAGCTGCCTTGAGAGCCTGAGCGCTTTCAAGCGAAGGGGAAATGTGAGTCCTTCCCAAGAGATTTCGGCGGCCTTGCTCTGTTCCCCGTACTTAACGGATCTTCCACGTACAACGACTAGTCGGTCGTCTTTTCCGAAAGAGGCCATGATGGTTGGTGACTTGTGGGTGGGCCGTGCTAGAACCCGCTCCTAATGAGGATGATTGTCATTCATGCAGTTCTAACACTGTTAAAAAATCAGATACGGCGAGCGACATACTGGTCTGTGTTGCAGTTGGACCGGCGGTTGAGGTCATGCTCCCAGTCGTCTGCAAGGTATTGATAGATTCGATTGTGACTGGACTTCCAAATTGGACGTTCACGTTCTCCGTGCCTACTGCCAGGTACTGCTGTGTGTTCACGTCGTAGCAAGGCTCTTCGACCCAGAGGACGAGAAGAAAAGTGCCGTCACGCTTCTGGAGTAGAAGATGATGCAGATCGGATCCGCCCCCCGTCATGCTCCATGCGAGCTTCCCTGCGCTGTACGAGGCTCCGGGATCAGCGAGAAGATGCATGAAGGAGCGTAGCGCAACATAGGCCGGTTTCTGGCTTCCGTCTTCCCGAAGCAGGCCGTAAGAATCTCCAGGAAGATAAGTATCGGCAAGGGAATAGATGTAGGTTCGGGTAATTCCGTGCAGGTATTGCTCCAGTAAGAGCCGGGGAACGTACTTCGCGAAGGGAACGTCCGGAATCCAGTCGGTCAGCGCAGGATTGTCGAGGTATCCTTTCTCGGTGGTGACGATGGGAACGGTCGGCCACTCCTGACGTGCTGAGGAGATTGCAAAGGCGATGCTCCCGTAGCCCTGAGGAGTCCAGCCGGGCGTGCCGGGGTTTCGCCCGGCCTGATAGTTGTGAAGGTTGCCGTAGTCGAATAAATCGCTGACAGGCCCAAGCTGCGCGTAGGAATTGTTGCTGGCATACCAATTTGCATCGACTAAGCTGGGTCCAAAGAGAGCGACGCCGGTCATTGGTTGTGATCCGTATACGGCGTCGTGAAGAACAGGCAGGAAGGCACCTAGCGTCTTTGCCCATTGCGGGTCGCCACTCGTGTCGTACTCATTCGGCGCTTCCAGCGCCTCCATATCACCCACTCTCGCCGGATAGGCCTTCATGAGTGCCTCAGACTGAGTCACCGACGAGATGAAATCCGCGTGGATGCCATTGGCGGCGAGTTGTTGGTGCTCGGTGTAATAGAAACTCGCGCCGGAGCCATAATCAATCAATCCGTCCCTTACGTGCCGTATTCCCAGATCTTGAAGCGATGACAGCACGAGCGGAAAATTCGTGTAATAGATCGTGTTGTCAAACGACAAGTGCACGTTCATGCCCACGGTATCTGTGAATGCCAGCGCACTGACCGCCTGTTCTCCAGTTTGGGAAGAAGGTGATGCGATGGAAAAGGACGTGCTCGTTGTCGCGGAAAGCCCGTTACTTGTGGCCTGCAGGGTGTATTGACCGGGTGAAGACAGGCTCAGATCGTTGAAGGTCGCGACTCCATTAACGGCGGTTCGAGTGAGGGTGCCGCTGATTGATCCAGTCGTGGACCCGGTGGCTAAACGTAACGAAACGGCATTGGTTGCGCTGCTCACCAACGACCCGTTCTGGTCCAATACCTTGACCGTGACTGCGGGCGAAATCGTAGCCTGAGTCGATGCATTCGAGGGTTCCTGCAGGAACGCAAGCTGTGTCGCCGGCGCCGACTGTGCCGGTGTAGTAATCGTTAGCCGTGAAGAGGCTACTGCACTCTGCGATTCACCCAACGCAGCGATGGCCTGCACCGTGGTTGAGACGGCAATCGGGATGCCTCCCGAATAAAGTTGTGAAGAACTTGTTGGTATCATTCCATCCGTCGTGTAGTAAATTTTGCTTCCAGTCGTGGAATCACTGATGGTTACCTCTTGAGTACCGACGTAAGTTCCAGTGCCCGGCGATATGGAGGGAGTGGAGACGGCAGCCCCTGCCGGGGCCGGTGTGGTGATGGTTAGCCTCGAAGAAGCTACAGCACTTTGCGATCCACCGAGCGTCGCGATGGCCTGCACCGTGGTTGAGACGGTAATTGAGATAGTTCCCGAATATTGCCGTGAAGAACTTGTAGGTATCGCTCCGTCCGTCGTGTAGTAAATTTTGCTTCCGGCCGTCGAATCGCTGATGGTCACTTCCTGGGCGCCGACGTAGGTTCCAGTCCCTAACGAGATGGAGGGGGTCGCAACGGCGGTACCACCTGGGACAGGTTGAGTGATGGCCAGCGTTGACGAAGCTACTGCACTCTGCGACCCATTTAGGATAGCGATTGCACGCACCGTAGTTGAGACGGCAATTGAGATAGCTCCCGAATATAGCGGTGAAGAACTTTTAGGTATCGTTCCATCCGTCGTGTAGTAAATTTTGCTTCCGGTCGTCGAATCACTGATGGTTATCTCTTGGGCGCCAACGTAAGTTCCGTTGCCCAACGAGATGAATGGTATCGCGACGGGAGCAGCCGTGGGTGCTGCGGTTGGGTAGGTGAGCGTCAGAGTCCAATCAGGGGGAGCGGCCGTCAGCTCGGGTTGAAAAGCGGTTGGGTCTGCTGTCAAGCCATAAATGGGTATCACGTTGTTGTAGGGGCTCTGAGCAATGCGCATCGCGGCAGAAACTGTATCTGTTGGAGCGCTGCCGCCGGAGTCGGTTGCCATCGAGAACAGAGTGCCACAGGGGCTACCGTCGCCGGCCGAGCCGCCTGCGGAGTTGACACAGTTATCGAGAAGATCGGCGAGACTATAGAGCTTCGAGCTCTCGGCAAAGTAGCTCTCCGGAGTGGGAGTACCCGGAGAAGTTCCCTGGCTAAGATTAATGAACTCGTTCACACTCGCTGCCGCAGACAGGAAAGCAGCGTCCTCCGGTGGGGAGCCGAGGTCAATCGGGGAGGTCATGTACGAGGCCAGGGGCCAGACTGACCCGACCGTAGTAACCTCATTGACCGAGATGGGCGCGGTCGAGGAGAGATTGCCGCAGGCACCAAGCATCGCCATGAGTGCGATACCGGGATTGTTAGTTCCCGAGGAGGGCCCGGGGCTGCCACCGCGGGCGATCAGGTACAGCTGCGATGAAGCGGACGGACAAAGGTAGGAGGCCGGGATGGAGAAGTTGCCGTTGCTGTCGGACTGGACAGGTTGCCGAAGTAAGGGCTGCGCGGCTGAGCCGATCCCGGTTGCACCCGCAGCATACAGTTGTACGCTTGAGCCGCCAACTGGTTGCTGGCCGCCATGCACGGTACCATGCAACGCCACAGGCGGGTAAATGGACTGAAAGGCAACAGCCGAACCGCTGAAGCCACAACCTGTGAGCGCTGCAGCAGCCATCCCTAGGATGAGCACACACAAGAGTATCCCGGATCGACACCTGGGCAGCGATTCTTGTTTTCTCACGCAGCATTCTCCACGGCTTCGTCGATCTGCGGATGAATCAAGTCTCTAGGCGAATGGCCATGAGAAGAAGGGAAAAGTTACCTTCTTGCGTAACGAAAGTTCTTTCGGAAGACCGGTACGCCGGAATATTTCGTGGAATCGTTCGTTTTGTCGATCGACTCGCATGCCGCGTGGCTCCAAAGCCCGGTTCATGCAAAAATAATGAGCCGGCGCGATTGCCGGTCTCCGTGTAAACCTTGCGTAGACTCCACACTCTAAAGGACTGGTTACGAGAGGGCCTATTGACTCGTTATTGACACCCCAGTACCCTAACCTGATTATTGTGCGCAGGTCGACACGCGCCAAGGGCGGTTTCTGCTGATCAGAGTCGCTTTTTTAGGCCCTAAAAGTCAATCGGGAGAAGGCATGGGGCCCCAAAAATTCGACTCATTTTCACGTTGCATCAGCGCAACGAACGCGGATCATAATTGCTGATCCGTATCCCGTCATCGTCCATGGAGTGCGAACGATGGTCGAGGATGACCCTCGATTTCAGGTAGTCGCGGAAGCCTCCACGCTGTCATCTTTCAGGAAGAAGCTAACGTCTGGGCGGCCTGAAGTGGCGTTGCTCGATTGCGCCATGGCATCTCAGGACCTCGAATTCACCACCGCCTTGCTCCAATCTGACCTTCACTCCGCTTCGATCGTCTTTCTGACCGTCTCGGAGAGCACGAAGCAGAAGCAGGAGATGCTCCCATGGGGAGCGAGTGCATTAGTCAGCAAGTGGTGCTCTAGCCCCAAGCTCCGGTCTGCGGTTTGGAGAGCCTGCACGGAACGCAGGCCCCCGGATACGGCGCCCGCGAAGCCAAGCCTCGCTGACAGCTCAGCGCCATTTGTCGTAGGTCCACAGCAACGCATCGAGAAGCTTACCCATAGAGAACGCGAACTGCTGTCGTTGGTTTGCAGCGGCCTCAAGAACAAGGAAATTGCGCTCTGGTTGGGTATCGCCGAATCCACGGTGTGGCACCACTTACCGCCATCTTTACCAAGTTTCAGGTGGAGGACCGCCTGGGGTTCGCCGCCTTCGCTTATAGTCACCGCCTGGTTTTTCCTGCCGAACAATCCCACCAGGCGCCCACCTTACAAGCCGAGGAACCTTTCTCATCGCGTACGCCTCGCCCCCGGCGATTACAGCCTGAACGCTTGAGGAAGCCCCCGTGGCTTGCAGTACCCTGATACAACCCAATTTCACTTCAGCCACTCCTGCACCCCAGAGGATGCCGTGTGGCGCTGATGCGCTCTATGCGGCTTTCCTTAATGAAAGCCGCACATGTGGTCGTCTCCCAGGTCTGCGTGCAGGAGATATGGGCACGGGGCTGCTAAAATTCTCAGTGGGCGGCAAACAGGCGTCCTGAGCATCCCAAACCCCAGAAAAATGCAAGCGATTGCAGAAGAGGCACCATGTCCCTCCGAATTAATGACACTGCTCCCGATTTTACCGCCGAAACGACACAAGGCACGATCCACTTTCATGAGTGGATCGGCGATGGCTGGGCGATTCTTTTTTCTCACCCCAAAGACTTTACTCCGGTCTGTACCACGGAATTAGGGAGCGTCGCCGGCCTGCAGGACGAGTTTGCCAAGCGCAATACGAAGGTGATTGGGCTGAGCGTCGATCCGGTGAGCAGCCACGGCAAGTGGGCCATTGATATCGAAGAGACCGGCGGCTTCAAAGTGAACTATCCCATGATCGGCGACACCGAGTTGAAGGTGGCTAAGCTGTACGACATGCTGCCCGGCGATTCAGGGGAGACTTCGGAAGGCCGCACGGCCGCCAACAATGCAACGGTCCGCACCGTCTTCATCATTGGCCCGGACAAGAAAATCAAGCTGCAATTGAGTTATCCCATGACCACGGGCCGCAATTTTCCGGAATTGCTGCGGGTGATCGATTCGATGCAGCTTACCGCCAGGCATAAGGTAGCCACACCGGCCGACTGGCAGCCGGGGGAAGATGTCATCATCCTGCCCTCGGTTACCGATGAGGAAGCCAAACTCAAGTACACTGCCGGCTGGAAATCGCCCAAACCTTATCTTCGCCTGGTTCCCCAGCCCGACTGACCCCTCGGCTTAACGGAACTGGTCCAGTAGCAGGTGGAGCGATTGGCGAAGGAGTTTATCGCCGGTCTGCTCCGCCTCGGCTAGCCCCAGTTCCCCCTCGAGTGTGAGCATCGCGTAGCCGTGAACGAGGCTCCAGGCAGCCCTGACCAGGGCCTGCTGCCGGGTCAGCTGGGCTCGGGGATTCAGTTCCTTCACGGCCTGCTCCAACAGCAGATGGGCTTGGTGGGCGGTCTGTCGCATTTCCGGGTAGTTTGCTTGGGCGATCCCGCCCTCCCACATCACCTTGAAGTGTGAGCGGTGGTGTAAGGCGAACTCGACATAGGCTACGCCCATCTCCACCAGGCGCTTCACCTTGTCCTCAGGGTGAGTCTGCGCTGCGCACGCGAGCGCATCGCGAAACATGGTGAAGCCTTCCGCGGCAATTTCCGCCAGCAACGCCTCTTTGTCTTTGAAGTGACGATAGGGCGCGGCGACGCTGACTCCCGCCAGGTGAGCCGCATCGCTCAAGGCGAGGCCCTTGACGCCGTGTTGGTCGATCAGTGAAAGCGCGGCGTTCCTCAGGGCCGCCCGCAGGTCTCCGTGATGATAGGGACGCTTCGCTTTCAAGATTGGCAACGGCTGTCCGATTTTTTTCCAACAAATGTGAATCTGTTTAACATCAATGTTAGTCTATTTTACATGAAGCATCGATTTTCCGTATTATTCGCGGCAGCGCCGGCGTTGACCATTCTCGGATTCATCATGGCGGCCGACCTGGTGTTCGCCATGTTTGGCCTGGTGGTCGACCGGCGGGTGATTACCGGCGCGCCGGCATGGCTCAAACCCGCGAAGTTTGCTCTTTCCACCATGATCGCCGGCTGGAGCTTCGCCTTCTGTATTGCGTCGACCCGTATCTGGCCGCGGGTTACGCGGGCGCTGGACATCGAACTGGCCGCGGCCCTGGCCATTGAGATTGCGTTGATCGACATGCAAGCCGCGCGGGGCACTACCAGCCACTTCAACATGGCCACGCCATTTGATGCGGCTGTGTTTCAGGTGATGGGGGTAAGCATCCTCTGCATCTGGCTGGGGATGTTGTTGCTCACGATTGTGCTCTTCCGCCAACCCTATGCTTCCTCTGCCTGGGGATGGTCACTGCGTTTGGGTATGGTGCTGGCGTTGATTGGGACAGGCTCGGGTGGCTTGATGCTGGCGCCGAATTCCCGGCAATTGGCGGAGGCGCATGTGAGCGGACGGCTCCCAATTATTGGCGGGCACACGGTGGGCGCCCCGGACGGCGGCCCGGGGCTGCCGGTCACCGGATGGAGCGCGGATCACGGCGATCTGCGGATCGCGCACTTTCTGGGCATGCATGGTTTGCAGATAATACCGCTGCTGGCCTGGTGGATGGCTCGCCGTCGCTCCCACGGTGAGCCCCGCGGCACGCCGGGGCGGGCGGGGCAGGTTGCTGGAGACGACCGGACGCAGCGTCATCTCGTCTTTGCGATGGCCGCCAGCTACCTGGCGCTTTTCGGGCTGATACTGTGGCAGGCCTTTCGGGGGCAATCGATTGCGCAACCTGATAGCTTGTCCTTGGCAAGCTTTGCCGCCTGGGTGGTGCTTACGGGTGTTGCTGTGATTGTGATCAGAGGTAAGGAAGGTATTGCATGACTTCGGATTCTCTCTTTCGACTTTGCAATAGCACGGCGCTGGCCGGTTGGGTTTTGCTAGTGGTGACGGGATGGTCTCCGCGCGCTTCGCGGGTGATCTCTTCGCTGATAACGGGTTTGCTGGTGCCGGCACTTTTGTGCGGCCTGTACCTGGTGCTCATCTTCACCCACTGGAGTGGCCACAGGGGAGGATTCAATTCTCTCAGCAACGTGATGCTGCTGTTTACTGACCGTTGGCTGGTGCTCGCGGGATGGGTGCATTATCTGGCCTTCGATCTTTTCATCGGCAGTTGGCAAGTGCGGGATGCGCGGCGCAATCGCGTGCCTTTCTGGTTGGTGCTCCCCTGCCTGGTGCTTACGTTTCTCTTTGGGCCTATCGGGTTGTTGTTGTATCTCATGCTCGCAGGCCTGGTGTCGCGAGGAAAGGCGTGGCCTGGGCATCCGGTTGTTGCTGCGTGACACGCTACCCCGCCGTCACTTTTAGATCGTTGACGGCGCGGTAGGCCTGGTTGATTGCGCAGTCAGTGTAGGCGTAGGCATCGGCATCGGCGTTGGCAATGGCGATGCGGCCGAAGGGCTTGCGTGCCTCGACACAGGGCAGAGGGCCGCCTGCCAACCAGAAGGGATCCCATAAAGAGTTGTATTGATAGGCGTAGCCATGGGGCCAACGATTCACGGTGATGGCGGCGATATCCCGCGCGGGATCAAAGCCGCCCGCGCCAACACTGCGCGCCAGCTGCTCCCTGATATTTCTTTCGAAAGTCTCGAACGACGTGGCATAAAGATTGGCTCGTCCAGCGCGGTGCTGGCTGCGCGCCGGTAGGCCTGGCAAGCAGGGATAGCGACTCATGGTAAGCACGATCGGCTCATCCGGCTTTGTGGTGCAGTGATAGTTACCAATGCTGACTCGGTGGTCAAGACGAGCCTCGGTAAAGTAAGACCCCGGGGCATAAATACCCGCCGTCTTCAGGCGAACAAAGCTTTCCCAGTTCTTGAGGGCCACGTTGGTGTAGACAAGCGGAACCTTCTCCGCCGATCGCAACGCCGCCACCTGCGCCGCCGGCAATTCGCTGTTGAGAAAAGGAATGGCCGTGTGCCAGCAGGCCAGGATGCAATGGGCCGCTTTTACGGTGTACATTTGCCCTTTCTGCACATAGGTGACTTCCACCTCTTTCGCAGTGGCCGGGTCACCGTCATGGCGCACCTTGACCACGGTGCTGTTCAAGCGGATGCGGGTTGGGCTTCCGGCTTGATCGAGCTGGTCATAGCGTATTTGGGAAGTAACAATGTCGTCCGCGGAGTTGCCGGGCACAGCGCCGGGTAGCAGGGAACGCACCAGTAGCCGCGCGATGGAGGAGTTGCCATCGGGAAAATGAAAGAAAAACTCTTCCGCTTCTTCGTTGGGGATGGAGTCGCGGCCCATGCCCGGCCCGGCGCCCGGGGCCAGCTTGAGTCCGTTGAAGCCGGGTAGACCCAGACCCCAGGCATCCTGGGCGGAGACGGCGTCGATACCCACACCGTATAGCGGTTGCGGATGAGCCTGCAGCAGGGCGACCACTTTGGGATCAGCCTTGACGAGGTTGAGCAGGTAGTCGGCATAGCTGAGGCGCGCGAGCTTGGCTTTCTTCTGGTCGGAGGTAAGGCCAGGCATCAGGTCCTGGTCGAGAACATACAGGCGCTGTAGGTCCGCCTTGGCTTTGTCAGTCAGCGGAGCCTGCGCGGCAAACTCCTGCCAGGTCTGATCGGGCTGCAGGGCTGCTTGCTTGCGACGTCGTGGTGATGGGCTAACAACCAGGCGATCGGCGCCAAAGGTTTCCTGGTCGAAGAAGATCTTTTGCTTGAGCCCCAGCGAGGGATAGAGCTGGTCGTTGTTGTGCCGCGAGTAAGAAGAGACGTCGATGCCCAGATCTCGGATTACGCTCTTGGCGACAGGGCTATAGGGAGCCGGGCTCTCGATGGCATAGGTGCCGCCAAAGCCCAGCATGAAGGTCTTGTCTACTTGAAACTCGTTGCGCTTGGCGTGTCCGCCAAAATCGTCGTGGTTCTCGAGGATGAGCACGCGCACCGATTTGCCCGCGGCCTGGTGAAAGAAGCGCGCAGAAGAGAGGCCGCTGATGCCGCCGCCCACAACAATCAGGTCGTAGGTTTCGCCGGTGCTTTCAGGCTGCCCGGCGTTGGCCCAGAATGTGCCGTCGCGCAGACGGTGGGCCACTTCGAAGGAGCCGACGTGGCTGCCGCGCAATCCATGTGCGGCGGGTGGATCATATCCTGGCCCATTCTGCGCTTCGGTTGCTTGCTGGGCAAAAAGCGAGGTGGGCGGCGTGGCCGCAGCGGCAAGGGCCATGGCCGCGCCTTGCATAAAATCACGCCGGGTAATGCGTCGGTCCATGCCTAGTTCTTTGTCAGTAAAATGCATCGTTTCCCTCAGAAAAATTTAGTGCAACAAATGGGCTGCGGCAATCTCGCCGGTATCGACGGCGCCTTCCATAAAGCCCTGCCATTCGGCTAAGTGTTCGCCGGCAAAGAGCACCTTGCCGTGCGCTTGCTCGAGCAGCGGACGAATGCGGAACCACTGACCGGGCCGGTAGATGGCGTAAGCGCCATGAACCCATGGGTCGTCCTGCCAGGGTTGATCGACAGAAGTGATCAGCGCTTTAGGCGCATCGCCGGAAACAGCGCTCAGGTCACGGACCAGCTGTGCCTGGCGTTCCGCCTGCGATTGAGCGGCGAGCACGTCGGCCTTATCGCCTACGGAGTATGAACAGAGAATGCCGCGGGGGCCGGGCTGCCGTTGGGTGGTGTGGAAATACTCATGCGCCGTCTCATCGCTGATCAGGGAAAAGTCTTCCGCGGGCCAAAAGCGGTGATTGAATAGCAGTTGGGTCTTGATGATGCGGCTGTACTCGAGCTCATCAGCGGCCAGCGCCTGGGCGGAGGAGAGCGCGGGCTCGAAGTGAATAGACGACAGGACCGATGCGGGCGCGGCGAAAACACAGGCGTCGGCGGTAAAGCTTTCCTTTGCCGTGGCCACAGTAACCATGCCCGCGCGCTGCTTGATGGAGACCACGGGAGAGTTCAAGTGCAGAGCGCCTGGCGCCAGACGACTCGCCAGGGCCTGCACCAGCTTGCTGTTTCCGCCCAGCACGTGCCAATCCATCTCGTCCGTGTTGTTGGGATTGGTGTAGTCGGTATCAACGTATTCCTCGGCAGCGACATAAGCGGAGACCTCGCGGATGGATTCACCGTAATCGGTGGAATCGATCAGCTCGTGAATACGGCGGTCGTTGCCGGCGAATCCCATCTTTCCCAGCCATGTCCACCAGTCGTACTGATCGAGGTGGCGCTTATCCTGCTCGGAATATCGCTTGTACTCGCTAAGGAATTTTTTCCACGCGGCGTGCGCCTGCGGGGAAAAGTCCCAACCGCCGGGCGCATGCATCTGGCCGCGTTGCAGCAGCCACACACGGTAGGCGTGGGGCTCAAGGGGCACGTTCAGCTCTTTCGCTAACGCGATTATTTTCTTGTGATCGTTGCCGATCCATTCGCCGCCCATCTCGCACACCAGCTCCGGCGCCTGGGGAAAGCGATAGGACCAGACGCGGCCTCCAGTGCGGTTGCGGGCTTCGAGCACGGTGACCTTCCAGCCCGCGGCGCTAAGGCGGTAGGCGGCAGTGAGCCCCGCGAAGCCGGCGCCCACCACGATGCAGGAGTGTTGTGGCCTCACTGGGCTTGCGTAAAGAGGCAAGCCGGCGGCGATGATGCCGGCATTGGCCAGGAAGCTGCGGCGAGTGCTGTTCATTGAGTTGCCTGGGTGGGTTGGCGGGTGGTCAGCCACTGTGACAAAAAGATGGTGATGACCGAGAACAGGAAGATAAGGGTTGCGATGGCGTTCATCTCCGGGGTTGCGCCGCGGCGCAGGCGTGACCAGATTTCGAGCGGCAGGGTGTTCTCCCTGCCGATGAGGAAGAAAGTAACGGCAATTTCATCCATGGAAAGAGTAAAGACCAGGAGCGCGGTGCCGAGCAGCGAGGTTCGCAAACCGGGCAAGACAATGTGCACCAGAGTTTGCAGGCGGCTGGCTCCGAGGTCCGCGGAGGCCTCTTCAAGTCCGCGATCGAGCTTGGCCAGCCCAGCCAGGATTTCGGTTGCGGCAACCGCGGTCAAGGCTGTGGCGTGACCGAGAATCACGGTGACCAGGCTGAGATGAAATCCGCCGCTGACGGTCAGCAACAGGAGAGAGATGCCGGTGATCACGCCGGGAACAATCAGCGGTAGCAGCACCAACCGTTGAAAGGCCGCCTTGCCGGGGAATGAATAACGATCGAGCGCATACGCTGCGGGAAAGCCAATCAACATGGACAAAGCAACGGTAGACAACGCGACGATGGCGCTATTGGCCACCGCGGTCCACATGGCGGAGTCGTTAAAGAGGACGCGGTACCAATTGAGCGTGAAGTGTTGGGGCGGAAAACCGCCCACGCCATCAAGGTTGAATGAGTAGACCACGAGCACCACGATGGGCAGGTAGAGAAAGCCATAGGCAGCACAGGCGAAGGTGGTGGAGAGCGATTTCATGCAACCCTCCAGCGGCGCTCCAGCCTTTGCGTGATGGTGAGGATGACAAGCACCATCACCAGGATGAGTACGGCCACGGCCGCTCCCAGCGGCCAGTTGTAATCCGCACCGAAGAGGTTAGCGACGATATTGGCGATCATCACGCTGCTTGGACCACCCAACAGCAGCGGCGCGAGAAAGTCTCCGAAGCTGAGCAGAAAGGCGAAGGTCGCGCCGGAGAGTACGCCGGGCAGCGAGAGGGGAAGAATGACGCGGGCAAATGTCTGCCACGCCGTTGCGCCCAGGTCGCTGGATGACTCAAGCAGCTCATGGGGAATCTTTTCAAGCGATGCCACCACCGGCAGCACCACGAACGGCACATAGATGTGGGTCAGGGTCACGATCACGGCGAAGGGACTGTACAAGAGAAAGCCGAGAGGGTGGCGGGTGGCGTGGGCCCAAAGCAAAAGGGTATTCATCACGCCCTCGTTGCCGAAGATGACTTTCCACGCGTAGGCGCGCACCAGGTAGCTGATCCACAGCGGGATAATCACTGCCTGGTAAAGAATCCGTTTGTACTTGCCGGCCTGAAAAACGAGAAAGCACGCCAGGGGATAACCGATCAGCAGCGAAAGCACCACCACCGAGAAGGCGATGCGCATGGAGCGGAGAATGACAGTGATGTAGAGGGGAGTGGTAGCCAGGTGCAGATAGTTGGCCAGGGTTACGTGGCGAACCAACTGCTGGCCGGCGTCCAGGCTCCAGAAACTGTAACAAAAGAGGAGACAGTAAGGGGTAAACAGAAAGAGCGCAATCCAGGCGAAGGGCGGAAAGGCCACCAGCCATGCAGAGATGCGTGCCCGGCGCATTATTCCTGCTCCAGTAGGACCAGGTCGTTTCGCTCGAAGGCAAAGCCTCCGCTGTTGCTGAGCGGCCCGGCCACGCGCGCCGACAGCTCCATGCCCCCGGCACAGCGCAAGGTCAGCAACGAGTCGGCCCCATGAAACTGTTCTGCAACTACCTCTGCGGCAAATGGAACCAGTTGCTCGCCTGCCTGCCCGGCGGGCGCAATGCACTCCGGACGGAGAGAAAAAGTGACCGGGCCGTCGGGCAGCTTCACCGGCACGGAGAAAGCTCCACAATCCGCCACTCCCTGGCGAACGACGCCGGTGACCAGGTTGCTTTTGCCCAGGAACGAAGCCGCGTAGGCAGTGCGCGGTGTGGAGTAGATCGCGCGGGGGCTGCCGCACTGCTCCACCTTGCCGTGACGAAGCAGAACCACGCGGTCAGAGATGGCCAGTGCCTCGCTCTGGTCATGGGTAACAAAGATGAAGGTGATGCCGACTTCGCGCTGCAGCAGCTTTAGCTCGCGCTGCATCTCCAGCCGCAGATTGGCGTCGAGTGCGGAGAGCGGTTCATCGAGCAGTAGCAGACGGGGCCGGTTGACCAGCGCTCGGGCCAGCGCCACACGCTGCTTTTGGCCGCCGCTGATTTGCCGGGGAAAGTGCGTGGCGAAACGTTCCATGTGGACTTTTTCGAGCGCCTGGTTGACCCGCAAAGCCATCTCTGCGCGTGCACAGCCGCGCACACGCAAGCCATAGGCCACGTTATCAAAGACGCTCATGTGAGGAAAAAGCGCGTAGCTCTGAAAGACGGTATGGATGGGACGGCGATGCGGTGGCATCGCATCGAGGCGCTGGTCGTCGAGCAGAATGCGTCCGGCGGTCGCCTCTTCAAAGCCGGCCAGAATGCGCAGCAGCGTGGTCTTGCCCGAACCGCTTTCGCCGAGCAGGGTAAGAAACTCGCCCTGCTCGATGTCGAGCGAAATGGATGCGAGCACCGTGTGCTCTCCGAAGCGTTTGCCCACGCTCTCCAGGCGCAGGAAGACAGCACCGCTCATGCTGCGCCCTTCATTGGCTGGCCTTCACTTCGTTCCAAATCTCGGTATACTTCGCGCGCCGCGGCACGTCTTGCCAGAAAACGATGTGGCGCTGGTAGTCATTTAGGTCGTCCAGGTGCAGGCTGCGGCGCTGGTCCGAGGTCATTAACAGGGCGGCCTGCGGGTTCGCCGGAATATAGCCCGTCACGTCGCTCAGCTCTTTTTGTGCCTGGGCGGAAATAAGGTAGTTCAGAAGCTGATAGGCGAGTTCCTTGTTCTCGCTCGACGAGGTGATCATCAGGTGATCGATCCAGCCGGTCGTACCTTCGGAGGGAATCTCTTCCTCGATGGGAATGCCGCTCTTGCGCAGCTGGTTGGTCACCAGCGGCCAACCCATGGCTGCGATGATTTCATGGTTCTGAAATAGATTGGTCAGCTCTCCGCCGGTGGTCCAAAGCTTGCGGATATTCGGCTTGAGCGCGATGAGCTTCTGTTTTACCTGCTCCAGTTGCGCATCGCTCAGGTTGTAGATGGCGGTTGGATCCGGTTTACCGAAGCCAAGCACCTGCGCCGCCATGTACATGGTGGAAAGATCATCCCAGAAGGAGAGTTTGCCGGCAAATCTTGGATTCCACAGGTCGGCCCAGCTCTCGGGCGCCCTGGACACAGCACCGATGTCGTAGAGCAGGGGATTGGGACCCCAGGTCAGGGGCACGCCGTAGACTTTACCGTTTTGCCTGACCAGCGACTTGGAGGTAAGGGTGGGCGAAAGCTCGCCGTAGTTCGGGATTTTTGTCAGGTCGAGCGGAGCGACCAGGCCGGAGCGGCTGAGCATCGTGGCCACGTCGCTCGAGGGCGAGATCACGTCGTAATTGGAGGCAGCACCACCCCGTAACTTGGCCACCAGTTCGTCGCTTGAGCCCATATACGCGGCGGTCACCTTGCATTGGCATTTGGCTTCGAAGCCCTGGATAAAGGAAGGGTCGGCATAGCCCTCCCATACGAGAAGACTGAGGGTGGGAGGCGCCTTTTTGCAGCTGGAAAGAAGGGATAGTGCGGCCAGGCTGCACAGTAGGAAAAATCTTGTTGGCTTCGCGCTCATGCTGCTCCAAATCTTGCTTGTCAATGGAACCCGGTTGCTCGAGGTTTAGCGGCGCAATGGACGGTCTGGCTGGTTTTCAAAAATTACTATAAGGGTTTCTTGGTGGCAACGTATAATTGGCTTGCCCGAAATGTCATTTCTTTCCAGCTACGAAGATTGCCCCATCGCCGGGACGTTTTGCCGGATGCGCTGGTTTCTTCGCTATGCCCGTGGTGAAGGCCGGCTGTGCCGGCTGTCCAACCCCATCCTGATCGAACGCTAGACCCGCTTCGCGGCGTCTGCCGGGAACTTCTGTCACCCGGTCCCCTTTAGCATTGACCGCCCCCTGGGCAAAGGATGAATCCCATGTACCACCTTCTTGAGAAGGAACTCTCCAGCTTTGAATCCCGTACCCCTGGCTCACGTGCTGCGCTTAAGCGCGCAGAACCACGCATGCCGCTTGGCGTAGCCAGCAACTTCCGCAGTTACGAGCCCTGGCCCCTATTTGTGAAGGACGCCAAGGGAAGCCACATTCACGACCTCGATGGCAACGAGTACATCGATTTCAATCTGTGTTTCGGCGCCCTAATGGCGGGTCACTGTCACCCGGCAGTGGTCGCCGCGGTGCAGGAGCGCCTGGTCACCGGCACCATGTACGGCATGCCACATACCCTGGAGTACGATCTGGCGGAAGAAATCTGCCAGCGCTTCCCGGTGGAGCAGGTGCGTTTTGGCAGCAGCGGGACGGAAGTGACCATGCACGCGATCCGCATCGCCCGCGGCTTTACCGGACGCGACAAGATCATCAAGATGGAGGGCGCCTACCATGGCGTGCATGACTCCGTGCTGGTGAGCATGAAGCCCAAGCTCGAGCTGTGCGGCGATCCCGACCGGCCCAACCAGGTTCCGGCCTCGGGCGGAGTGCCCGCCGACACGGTGAAGAACACGCTGGTGGCGCAGTTCAACGATCTCAAAGCCGTCGGCCGCCTGTTTGCCGAAAACCCGCGCCAGATTGCCGCCGTGATCGTGGAACCCATCATGATGAACATCGGCATCTGCATGCCGGAGCCGGGATACCTGGAAGGGTTGCGCGAGATCTGCACCCGCGAGGGCGCGCTGCTCATTTTCGACGAGGTGAAGACGGGCGCCAAGCTGGGCCGCGGCGGAGCTTGCGAGTATTTCCACATCAATGCCGACATAGTGGCGTTGGCCAAGTCCATCGGTGGAGGCTTCCCCCTGGCCGCCTTCGCCGCCAGCAAACAGGTGATGGACGTGATCGCGCAGCAAAAGGTCTTTCACGCCGGCACCTACGCCACCAACCCGCTCGTCATGGCGGCGGGGATTGCCACCTTCCGTGAAGTGCTCACGCCCGCGGGCTATGCGCATATTGGCAAGGTCAGCGATGCCCTCGTCTCCGGGTACAAGCAGATTGTGCAGAAGACCGGCCTCGAAGCCTACGTGGAGAGCGCCGGATCGAATGGAGCGATGTTGCTCTATCCGAGCAAGATTCGTAACTACCGCGACTGGCTTAAGGTGGATACCGATCTGTGGAAGCTCTACTGGTTCGGTATGTTGAACCGTGGTGTCATGGCGCAGCCTTACTGGTGGGATGAGCAGTGGACCATCTCCGTCGCTCACTCCATGGCCGATATTGACAAGCACCTGTCGGCCTTTGAGGAAGTTGCACCGGCGCTGGCCCAGGCGCAGCAGGAAACCATGGCACGGGCGTAGTGGTTTCATGGGCGGCGGCATGCCGCCGCCCATACCTTGCTTTCGAAAGGATCCCCCATGGCTGTGTCACAGACCAGTTCTGAACCGATGTTTATCAATGGTGAATGGACGGAAGGCACTTCCGGCAAGCGCATTCCTGTCTACGACCCTTCGACGGAAGAAGTGATCGCGGAGATTCCCGATGCCGGCGCCGCCGATATCGACGCCGCAGTTGCCGCGGCGCGCTATGCCTTCGATAAAGGTGGATGGCCACAGACCACGGCCCAGGAGCGGGGCCGCATCCTGTTTCGCATCGCGGCTAAGCTTCGTGAAGAAGCTGCGCCACTGGCGGAGCTGGAGTCGCGCAACTGCGGCAAGCCGATCGTCGAAGCGGAATACGACATTGCCGATGCCGCCACCTGCTTTGAATACTACGGAGGACTGGCCACTAAGGTCTCCGGGCTGGTGAATCCCGTTCCTGACAATGCACTAAGCCTCTCGTTGAAAGAGCCGGTGGGGGTTGCCGGGCAGATCATTCCCTGGAACTATCCCCTGGGCATGGCTGCGTGGAAACTCGCGCCGGCGATCGCCGCTGGTTGCACTTGTGTGTTGAAGCCCGCGGAGCAAACGCCGCTCACCATGTTGAAGCTGGCTGGTTGGCTGGCGGAGTGCGGAGTGCCGGCGGGAGTGGTGAATGTGGTGACCGGGCTTGGGGAGACGGCAGGAGCGGCCATTGTGGCCCATCCTGACGTCGACAAGGTGGCGTTCACGGGATCAGCCTCGGTGGGTAAGATCATCATGAAATCGGCTGCGGACACGCTCAAGCGGGTGACGCTCGAGTTGGGTGGCAAGTCGCCTAACATCTTCTTTGCCGATGCGGATTTTGAAGCGGCCATCGATGGCGCGCTGTTCGGGGTTTTCATCAACCAGGGCGAAGTTTGCTCGGCCGGCAGCAGGGTACTGGTGCAGCGGTCGATTTATTCGAAGTTTGTCGAGGCCATGACAGAGAAGGCACGCACCATCAAGCTGGGGCCCGCCGCTCGACCGCTCCACCAAGATGGGCCCGCTGGTCAGCCGGGAACAGTACGACCGGGTGTCCGCTTATCAGCAGCTGGGCAAATCCGAAGCCAAGTTAGCGCTGGGCGGCGGGCGGCCGGCTGCGATGAGCCGCGGCTATTATGTGGAGCCGACGATCTTTTACGATGTGGACAACTCGGCGCGTATTGCCCGGGAAGAGATCTTCGGGCCGGTGGCTTGCGTGATTCCATTCGACGACGAACGCGAGGCGCTCAAAATTGCAAACGACACTCCTTTCGGGTTGGCCGCCGCCGTCTGGTCGCGCGATATCTATCGCGCCATGCGCATGGTTAAGGCCATCCGCGCAGGCGTTGTGTGGGTGAATCACATGCAGCCTACGTGCGTGGAAGCGCCATGGGGAGGCTTTAAGCAATCGGGCTTCGGCAGGGAACTGGGGATCCACGGCATCGATGAGTACCTCGAGACCAAGCAGGTCTATATCAATCTGAATGAAGCACCGATTGGGTGGTATTGACCTCGGCTGCGCTCGGGATGACAATGGAAAGGGTGGCGTTTGATATGACTATCCGGCTGAAGACGGAAATTCCAGGACCCAACTCGCGCGCGTTGACGGCCCGGCGGTTACATGCCATTCCGCGCGGGGTCTATGCCTCGACGCCGCTGTTTGTCCGCCACGCCGAGGGCGCAATGCTCGAAGACGTGGACGGAAATCGCTTCATCGACCTGGGCGGCGGCATCGGCTGCGTCAACGTTGGCCACCGCAATGCAAGGGTGGTGAGCGCGGTACGGGCGCAGCTGGACGCTTTTCTTCATCTCTGCTTCCAGGTCACGGGCTACGAGAGTTACGTCGCAGTGGCTGAGAAACTAAACCAGCTCACGCCGGGTAGCTTTGCCAAGAAGACGCTGCTGGTGAACAGTGGAGCAGAGGCGGTGGAGAACGCGGTGAAGATTGCGCGCGCTTTTACTGGCCGCCCCGCTGTGCTTTCGGTGGAAGATGGGTTTCACGGGCGGACGATGCTGGGGATGTCGCTTACCAGCAAGACTCACCCCTACAAGGAAGGCTTCGGGCCGTTCCTGCCGGATGTCTATCGCATTCCTTACGGTGTGCCCGCAAATGCGCGGCTCTCCAGCCGCGGACCGATGACCGAGGGTCAGGTCGCCGAAATGCTCGACCAGACCTTCCGTCGGGTAGTAGCCGCCGAGTCGATTGCGGCGATTGTGGTGGAGCCGGTGCTTGGGGAAGGTGGCTTTGTCGTGCCTCCTGCCGGGTTTCTGCCGGCCCTGGCGAAGATCTGCCGCGAGCGCGGCATCGTCTTTGTCGCTGATGAGGTACAGACCGGCTTCGGCCGTACCGGAGAGCTTTTTGCCAGCAGTCATTTCGGCATCGAGCCCGATCTTATCCTCACCGCCAAGTCTCTCGGAGGGGGCATGCCCCTGGCGGCGATCACTGGGCGGGCAGAGATCATGGACGCACCTGGGCCTGGCGGTCTGGGGGGCACCTTCGGCGGCAACCCGGCGTGTTGCGCGGCAGCGTTGGCGGTCTTCGAGGAATTTGCCGATGGAAAGTTGCTGGCGCGCGGCCGCTGGCTTGGAGAGCAATTTCAACGGCGGGCTACGGCCTGGCAACGGCAGCATGCTTTTATTGGCGATGTTCGCGGGGTAGGCGCCATGCAGGCGATGGAGTTCGTGGACGCAAATGGAGCGGCTTGTGCGCCGGCGGCGAAAAAGCTGGTGCAGCATTGCCTCCAGCATGGTGTGCTGGTGCTGACAGCGGGGACATATGACAACGTCATCCGCCTGCTGATGCCGCTAACCATCACCGATGAGGAATTCGGCGATGCTCTCCAGGTGCTGGAAGAGGGTCTGAGCACAGTAGCGGCGGAGTTGGGAGAACTCGCCGGCGCTACTCACTAGAAGAAAGTCGATAGGAACTGGACGCCTACCAAAGTTTTTTGTCATATCGACAAGCAAATCGATTAGAGCAAGGAACAACAATCGAAACATACAATCTTCGGCCCAAGTACGCTTGGGGACCCCGGATTTCCTGCACGTCGTAGGTCTGAAAGATGGGTTCACGAATTCTATGGATAGGCCGGCCTGCCAGATAGAAGCTGCATCGACTGTGCATTTGACCGAGCTGTCGCGGCTCTACATTGCTTATCGTGTTTTCTATGGCGAAGCGCCGGAGGAAGAGCGCGCCACGGCCTTCATTCGCGACCGGGTCACGCAATCGTCGGGCCGGTATTTCCTGGCCTTTTCAGATGCCTCGGCGACCAGCGCCATCGGCTTTATGCATCTCATGCCTTCGACTAACACGCTGGCAATGCGCCCGATCTGGTTCCTGGAAGATCTCTACGTGGATGTTTCGGCCCGCGGCCGAGGCATTGCCACGGCATTGCTAACCTACGCGGAAGAGTTTGCCCGCGGCACCGGTGCCGAGCGCCTTTCGCTCGCTACTGCCCACGACAATTTGGTGGCCCAGCATATTTATAGAAAGATGGGCTACGTGCGCGAAGACCATTTTTTGTACTTTCATCGTTTGCTGCCGTGAATGCTGCCGCGCAGGAGAGCTCGATGTTGTTGTCGGCGTGGATAAATGGAACTCCAGGAGAAGCCGGGGCGGGGTTACCGTCGTAACTAAAGGGCAGGCTATGGCGCGCCGATTTAAGTTCTGAGCGGCGGTGAAAGAGTTCATCGCGCCATCCTGAGGGCACAATCCGTCGCAATCTTTTGCGCCTCGGGCACAAGAAAGCTCTTGCTCGCAGACGACATATGTTCATTCAACCAGTCTGATCGAACCTGGGTTAGCTTCGCGGCTACGGACGTCAGGCGTATGGATATGCTGGCTTTGGTCTGCCACCTTCTGTCTTTGTAACTACGATTGCCACTGCGCGCTTAGCTCGCGAGATACAGGCGCTTTCTCATTCCTTTGTGCGGGAACCTGGCACTCAAACTTGAACGATTGTCCGCGCGAGTATGCCCTTGCATTAGCAAGTGAATTACCGAACACCACCTCCTTCCCATTTCGGGCGGTAAGATTGCACGCAGCGTGGATTTTCGCCGCGGATTAGCTTGACTTAGCAATGACCACATCTTAGTTTTGGGTCAGCAATCACTAACTGCAGAAAGATAAGTATTTACTTGCTTAGGTATTGATGGCAGCCAATTTGCGATCATAACCTGGCACGGTTGCTGTACCTTTAGCAGGTTAGCCGGTCGTCAGGATATAAAAAGAGAAAAGTTACAGTGGCAATGGCGAAGCTTTGCCTTGCAACCATAACTAACCCGAGCCGGGAGGGGGATGAATGGGTACGCAGTCAGTTGATGTTGTGCCGCCCCGAGTGCCGGACGCGGTTGCCAACAGCATGGAAGAGCAGCGCCGGTGGTTCGCGGTCTTCACTCGTTCGCACCATGAGAAGCGAGTAGCCCAATACTATGCCGAACGGAACATAGAGCACCTTCTTCCTGTATCTCGTGTCATCCGTCAATGGAGTCATTATCGCAAAGTGACCCTTGACCTGCCCCTGTTTCCAAACTATCTCTTCGTGCATGTTTCGCGCTGCGAACGTACCCACGCAATGCAAGTTCCAGGCGCACTCTCTCTGGTTGGCGGGAGCAGCATTCCTGCTCCGTTACCGGACGCGGAAATTGAATCTTTACGCGAAGGCCTGAAGCTGCAAAACGTTGCACCTCATCCTTACCTGGTTGTGGGGGCCAAGGTCCGTATCAACAAGGGGGTTCTTTCCGGCAGAGAGGGTATCGTTCTACGCAACAAAAACAGCTGCCGCGTGGTCCTTACACTTTCTGTCATCATGAGAAGCTTCGCGGTGGAAGTGGACACCGCCGATGTTGACTATATCGGTTGATTTGTCCATGCATCCATGCGGCGGCTTGTGCCTCCCTTTTCAACAGAAACTCCAGCTGGAAACCTGACCGGACCGTCGCCGTTGACACCCAGTAGCGCCTTGCCATGAATGCCCAAAGGGACGGATCCAGGGTGGGACACAAGTCTTCCGGAACCAGTGTCACCGAAGTGCGCATCGTGGAAGCGGCCGCGCAACTGTTTGCCCACAAGGGGTTCAAGGGCACAACCACCAGGGACATCGCGCAGCTGGCGGACCTGAACGAGGCCACCCTGTTCCGCTATTTTCCCCGCAAGCCGGAGTTGTTCTGGGCTGCCGTGAAATCGCACGTGGCGCGCGTGAAGCTGGCCCGGGACACCCAGATCAGCCTGGCCTCGGACGATGCGCCCGCCATCGTGGTACCGCTGCTGGTAGCCTTTCTTCTCGATAACCTGAACACTCAACCGCAGTTGCAGAGGTTGCTGCATGTTGCGGCCTTTGAACTGCCTGAATCAGACAAGATGATTCGCGAACACCTGGGGCCCATCTTCGATATGGTGTGCGGATACTTCAAACGTTGCGCTGAAAAAGGGGCCATGCGTGATATTGAGCCCTCGTTGGCTACGCTTGGTCTGTTGGGGGCAGTCACCACGCATCATGGGTTGTGCCTGTTATTTACGGAGAAGGAACCGCCGTATCCCAACGATCGGCAGGCACTTTCCGCGTACGCCGTGTTGTGGCTCAGCGGTTTGCTGCCGGGCAAGGACGGCTCGGCTGTCCCGGCCGCTGCCTCGAGCCTCGTCCTATGACCAGGTGGCTGCTTATCTGTATGCTGCTTGTTGCCCCAGTGTGCCGCGCCCAATCCACGTTAACCACGCCGGGACAAGCGGACACGACGAACCCGCGCGAGCAAGATCCAGCTTCGCGCGAATCCTCGCCTGATCAGTCGAGCCGCAGCAACCCAACCCGGAATATGCCGTCGATCTCCATCGACTCGAGGCAGGATGCAAATGATGCATATTTTGACAGGCAACAGAATGTGCCCGACCACATGCCCAGACCGCCGCTGACCAAGACGGAGTTTGAACTGTTTGCTGAAGATGTGACCGGACATCCCTTGCTAACTTACGGGAGAAAACTGTTCGATGACGCGCCCTCGACTTTCGCCCCGGTCGATCGCGTGCCGGTGCCGGCAGATTATGTGCTGGGGCCGGGCGATGAACTGCTCATACGGGCCTGGGGAAAAATCGGTCTCGATGCCCGGGTAACAATCGACCGGGATGGGCAAATCTATCTGCCCAAGGTGGGCACGTTAAACGTGGCCGGCCTTCGCTACAGCCAGGTAGATGGTTACCTCCATTCAGCGATCGGCGCGCTCTTTAAGGACTTCGAACTGAATGTCGCCCTCGGCCAGCTGCGCTCGATTCAGATTTTCGTGCTGGGAAGTGCGCGCCGGCCCGGGGCCTATACGGTCGGCTCGCTGAGCACCATGGTGAATGCTCTCTTCGTTTCCGGCGGCCCGTCGGCAACCGGCAGCATGCGCCACGTGCAGCTGATTCGTAACAACCAGGTGCTGACGGAATTTGATATCTACGACCTGGTGAAGCGTGGGGATAAATCCCACGACCGGCCGCTACTGCCGGGAGACATTCTCTTTATCCCTCCGGTTGGGCCGCAGGCGGCGATCGTCGGCAGTGTGGAGGAGCCGGGCATTTATGAGCTCAGTCCCGCAACCACCGTCGCTTCAGCGCTCCAGTTGGCCGGCGGACTGACCAGCCTGGCAGAGACCAAACGCGCTTTGCTCGAGCGGGTTGAGGACCACAGCCGGCGGCGGGTAGAAGAGTTCGCGCTTGATGCCGCGGGCAAGCAGCGCGTCTTGAAGGATGGAGACCTGTTACAGATATTGCCGGTTTCGCCGGAATTCGAAAATACGGTGACCCTGCGGGGCAACGTCGCCCAACCGGGACGGTATGCGTGGCACGAAGGGATGAGAGTTTCGGATCTCATTCCTTCGCGCGACTTTCTGCTCACCCGCGAATATTGGAACCGCGAGAACCATGTGGTGGCGGCAAGTGGGAAACACCAGTTCGGCGACCCCAGACTGCCGTCCTATTCTGCTCAGGACAGGGGTGAGCGTGTGTCTCCGGCCGCGGCCGGCAATCGAGGGTCGCAAGAGAATTCCGACAGTTCGCTTGAAGCAGAGGACGCCCGGGGCAACAGAAACCAGCTGCAACCCGGCAACCAGGATACCGAAGACACCGCCGGGCGTTCACCCGGAGGCGGGGACACGGAAGACGATGCGCTTGGCCGCTTCGACAACTCCCGGAGCGCAGACGATTCATCGAAAAAGTCAGAAGCTCAGAAGGTGACCGATATCGTGCGCATCGACGCCGAGATCAACTGGCACTATGCATCGATCGAGCGTCTTGATGAGCACGACCTGAGCCCGCGTCTCATTGCATTCCAGCTGGACAAAGCCATTGACAACAAAGATTCAACGGACGACCAGATTCTGAGAGCCGGAGATGTAGTCACAATATTTTCCCGCGCCGACATTCCTCTGCCTATCGAGGAGCATGCCGCTTTCGTCCGCGTCGGAGGAGAGGTGAAGGCGCCGGGTGTCTACCGCGTGAACCCAGGGGCTACGCTGCGGGACGTGGTCAAGCAGGCCGGAGGGCTCACCCCGCATTCCTATCTCTACGCATCCCAGCTGCTCCGCGTCTCCACCCGGCGCATCCAGGAAGAGCAACTGAAGCGGTCGACGGAACAGATGCAGCGCGAGCTCTCCGCGAGCTTTGCCAATAACTCGCTGCCGAGCACTAATAAAGACGCGGACCAAGCGCAACTGAGCATGCGCCAGGCGCTGATCGCGCGCATCTCGTCCATCGTGCCGACCGGCCGGGTGGTGCTCGAGATGAAGCCCGACGCCAGCACCCTGGCCGACATCCCGGATTTCACGCTGGAAGATGGGGACAGCTTCTACATCCCACCCAGGTTTTCGACCGTTCAGGTAAGCGGCGCGGTCTATAACGAAAACGCTTTCCGTTACCAGCAGAACAAGCTGACCACCGCCTATCTTGCCGATGCCGGCGGGGCAACCAGGGATGCCGATGTAAAGCGCATGTTTCTGATCCGCGCCGATGGAACGGTGATCAGCCGGCAAAGCCGCAGCAGCCACGGGCATGCCAGCTTTGAGAAAACAGCGTTGTTACCGGGGGACGCGATCGTGATCCCTGTGAAGCTCAACACAGGCGCCGGCTGGAGGCAACTGGAGGAGATTACCGGAATCCTCTCGCAGAGCGCGATCACCGGGGCCTCTCTCGCGGTCATTTCAAAGTGAGGACACCACCGATGATCGAGCGAGACTCCTACAGAGGTCGATCCGGAGCTCCACTCGAAGAGTCGAATGTCTCGGAGACACCTGGACTCGTTGCAGATATCAGCTTGATAGAAATGATCACGCAACTTGCCCGGGAGAAGCGGCTAATCGCTAAAGCCGTCGCCGCCGCCCTCCTGGCAGGTGCGATTGTCTGCTTTTTTCTGCCGGTCCGCTATACCGCGACCACGAAAATCATGCCGCCTCAACAAGCGGCGCCCGCGGCTGCGATTCTCATGAACCAATTGGTAAGTGCCGGCACGGGGTCTCTCGCCGCTGCGGCGGGAGTGGGATTGGGGCTCAAGAATCCCAATGACATCTACCTGGGCTTGCTGGCTTCGCGGCCAATAGCGGACGCGATCATCAAGCAATTCGGGCTGGCCCAGGTTTATCACACCGCGGACATGACGTCCGCCCGCAAAAAGCTTGCAGGCAATACGGAGATCGAATCGGAAAAGAACGGCCTTATTTCCATAGCTGTTGCCGATAAAGATAAGGTCCGCGCCGCGCAAATCGCGAATGCCTATACCAAAGGACTCCGCGAGCTTACAAAGACACTGGCTGTTACTGAAGCATCGCAACGCCGCCTTTTTTATGAAGAGCAGCTGACGCAAGCTAAACAGGCCTTGGTTGCGGCGGAACTGTCTTTCCAGCAGGTCCAGCAAAACAAGGGCCTCATTCAGCTGGACGGGCAGGCGAAAGCAATGATTGAAGGCGTCGAACGGATGCGCGCTGAGGTTGCTGCCAAGGAGGTGGAGCTGCAGGCGCTGCGATCGTATTCGACCGATCGCAATCCGGAGGTGCAACTCGCAGAGCGCGAGTTGTCCTCTATGGAGACTGAAGTGGCTCACCTGGAGCAAAAGCGGCGTTCTTCCGGGTTCGCTGAGCTCGGGTTGGGAGACGTGCCCGGCGCCGGAATGGACTATCTTCAGGCCGAGCACGAACTCAAGTATAGGCAGACCGTTTTTGATCTCTTAGTCAAGCAATACGACATGGCCAGGCTCGACGAGGCGAAAGATGCCGTAATTATTCAGGTTGTAGAGACCGCCATCCCGCCAGACCGCAAGTCATTCCCACAGCGTACGCTCATCTTGATGCTGTTCACCGTAGTAGGTTTTTTGGCGGCCTGCTCCTATGTGTTGGTACATGCGGCCGTGCAGAGAGATCCTGAACTCTGCCGATCGGTGGAAGTTCTGAAGGCAACATTCTTCGGCACGCGGCCAGCCGAAGAACTGGAGAAAGGCAACCACAACTATCCTTCGACCGCGGAGCCCGAGGATAGGAGAGCAACTTCCCTAATGGAACACCGCTGAGGAACCGGATGAGGTGGAAGTGAGCGTCTTCAATGGAATGCTTGCAGTTCTATTCGTGACCTCCAGCCTGTCTGTAGGGCTCTTCACCTGGTTCGTCCGAGACCTCGCAGAAAAGTTTCGGTGGACTTGTCAGCCGATCACGGGAAGGCATATCCATGCGCGAGCCATTCCGCGTCTTGGCGGTGTGGCCCTCTACTGCACTTTTATGCCTCTCTGGATGCTCTATTGTTGGGCAACTCCATTTCTTGGGCTGCAGGCAACACCGGGATGCGCACGCTACACACAGGCCGTATTCGTGTCCGCCACCATAATGTTTGCGGTGGGACTGCTGGACGATATCTGGAATCTCAAGGCTGGTATCAAGCTTCTGTTTCAGATTCTCTCTGGCTCATACTTGTATATGAACGGGATTAGTATCACCGGATACGATCCACTTGTGCGCAACCATCACTATGGCTTCGCGATATCGTACATTGCGACGGTCTTTTGGGTATTGTTAGTTTCCAATGCCATCAATCTTATCGACGGCATAGACGGTCTCGCTGCCGGCGGCGCACTATTCGCAGCCATTACGATCCTTGTTATGGCTATTGCAGGTCAGCAGAACCTGGTTGCCTTCGCTAGCGTAGCCTTGGCAGGATCATTGATTGGATTTCTCAAATTCAATTCTCATCCTGCCACGATCTTCATGGGCGATGGCGGTAGCCTTTTCCTCGGGTCTATGCTTGCGAGCCTTTCCCTTTTGGGGCGCCATTCAACTGGGCATCCACCCATCTCTCTTACCATCCCAATCGTCGCACTTGGATTCCCCATCATGGAAACGATGCTCTCCGTTGGAAGGCGCCTTATCCGCGGAACCAGTATCTTCGTTGCCGATCGGAATCATGTCCATCATCGCCTTCTAGACATGGGCTTCTCACAGCGGCAGGTTGTCTTAGTGCTCTACGGAGTCTGCGTTATTTTCATGCTGACCAGCATGGTGTTAATGTATCCGAATCCCTACAGCAGAACCGCGGTCTGGATTGCGCTGGGCATCATGGCGGTTATAGGTATCGGAAGACTTCGCTATGTAGAGTTCGATGAATTGGCAGGGCTGTTGCGGCGAGTGCTGCATCAAAAGCGGGTAATAAGCCACGACGTGGCTTTTCGAGCGGACGCAGCCAGACTCGCACGTGCTGCCAGCCTGGATGAAGCCTGTACGATCCTAAGGCATGCAGTCCAGGGCTGCGGGTTATGTGAATTCCGCCTCACGATAGAAACCCATAATCTGGGTCTTAGTTCCACTGACTCTTCTCCTGTGGTATTCCAGTGGTCGGACTTAGAGTCACCTCCGGGAACAGTTAGCTGTTCGTTCTCCATGCACCTGCAAACTGACGATGTGGCCGATATTGGGAAGCTGGTCGTCAACGGTCATGTTGCGAACGGTCAGCTGTTGTTTGAAGCCGACGTGTTGATCCTGACATTGCTTCCTGCCCTCTCATCCGCGATCGTACGAATCGCGCAAACCAGAGAAGCCAGTCTTTGGAGAATAAATGACCCTTCGCAAATTTCCCTGATAGAAGAAGTCGTCCCAAAGGCTACCTATGTGTCCGTGGCCGCTCGACAGGGGAAACAGCCCGTCGCGGCGACTGAGTTGTTTTAACCCACGTGAAAGGAAGGCGGACCTTATCATGAGTTCGACCAGCCGGGGGCCCCAATTGAATTCGGATCGGTCTCCTATGTCTCCGCTTGCCAGAAGACTTAGGAACGTAGGGAAAGTGCTTGTTCGGGTGACCGAAATGTCACATTTGCGCTATAAGCCTGCGGAAATATCAAGCTGTGCCATGGCCTTGGGGCTGCCCAGGAAAGGGCACGACACACGGCTCGTCGGCTTTAAGGTCCGGTATCTGGATGCAGGCTCATTCAGACTCGCGGCCTTTGAAGTCTTCGTCAAAGGAGAGTACTTCTTTGCAGCCACAAAGGATGCGCCGGTTATTCTCGACTGTGGCGCCAACATAGGATTAGCCACCCTCTTCTTCAAGCGATTGTACCCGAAGGCGCGGGTGCATTCGTTCGAAGCCGATCCTGCAACCTCGGACGTTCTTCGGTATAACGTGGAGCAGAACCACCTTCCGGGTGTTACCGTCAGCAACGTCCTGCTGTCTGATCACTCCGGAACTGAAAAGTTCTACGTCGCCGCGGAGACTCCGGGAAGTTTGATGATGAGTGCCGTTGCGTCGCGGTTCGCTACTAAAGGTCGGGAAATTAGTGTTCGTTCAGCAAGGCTATCCGATTACATTGATGAACCTGTCGACTTGCTCAAACTGGATGTTGAAGGCAGTGAATTTGCCGTCATGAATGATTTGGTGGAGAGCGGCAAGATCACGCAGATAGCACAGATGATCATTGAATATCACCACAGGATAGGAAATGAGCCGTCCCGGCTTGCAAGCTTTCTGGCACTGCTCGAAAGCGCGGGCTTCGAATACCAAATCGATGCCGTATTTAACCACTTTGCCGCAGAAGGGAAATTTCAGGACATTTCCATCAGGGCTTACCATGCGTAAGGCGTGGCCTCCGTCCCGTGATGGCAGGTATTCCTCTCGCCGGGCAGCAGGGTCACTTTTATGAATAGAACTCGCACGATATACCCCGATGTAAACGAGGCAGCTCTTTCGTATGTACCCGTGTCCGCAAATCGGATTCTTGACGTGGGCTGCGGCACGGGTACGCTGGGAGAGGCCCTGCGAAGGCAACGTGAACGTAAAGTGGCGGGCATTACGTATTGCACGGAAGAAGCGGCGTTCGCGCGGCAAAGACTCACGACCGTGTACTGCGCCGATCTCAACGACTTGGACCTGACTCCGATGGGAACCTTCGATTGCATCGTGATGAGCCACGTACTCGAGCACCTGTACCATCCAGACGAATTTCTGATAAAGGTGAAGAACATCCTGGAACCGGGGGGAGTGATTGTCGTGGCATTGCCCAACGTCGTCGTATTCTCGCAACGGCTCAAGTTCGTATTCGGCCGCTGGCGTTACCAGGATTGGGGCATCCTCGATCGCACCCACTTCCGGTTCTTCGATCTACACTCGTCGGCCGAGCTTCTTCGGGAATCTGGCTACGAGATTCTTAATCGCCGCTGTGACGGACCCTTTCCGCTGCTCAAACCTCTGCGGCCCTGGATCGGCCCGATAGGGCGTAGCATCGACCGCTTTTCAAGCGAGCTTGTTCCAGGGCTCTTCGCCATGCAGTTCATTTACCTGGCCAGAGCCAGAACCGATGGACCTGGTATACATTCCGACACCACCGCATAGAAAGGATCCCGGATGAATACAATTGTCAAGCGGGCTGGTGTTGCAGCCCTTAAATGGAGAGCATTTGAACGACGTTGTCGACGGCACTAAGTATCCAACTCCGCGATAGAGTGAACACGCAACTCTGAAGCTCGAACAAGCGGACCCGCTACTATGTCAACGCACTTTATACAGATAGCCGTTTCCGCTGTAGCCCTACCCATTCGGACCCCTGGCGGCATCTTTCGTGGAAGCTTTCGACGTTCCTTGGGCACGGGTCTGATGTATCTGGTTATTTGTGAGGCTGCCCTGCTCGGTAGCGGCCAACTGCTGCGGGTGGGGCCTTTCACTGCTAAAATGCTCCTCTTCACGCTTAGCACGCTATTCGTGCTTGTTGCATTTCCTTGTGGTGACAGAATCAGAACATCTACTCTTTTCATTGTTGTTTCGTACTTTGTTGTCATGGATGTTGCGTGTCTCGTTGGTCTTTTGCACGATGGCCCCCTCGACCGAATAGGGAAAGATATTAGTCCAATGCTATCGTTACTCCTGCTTCCATTCTTCGAGCTGACTATTCGAACGCGCAAACACGTCGTTCAGGCAATTCAGATCATCATGGTTGCATCAGGAGTGATGATCGCGATGTATATCGCCATGACTGTGACTCTTTGGGTCGGAGCCGTGACGTATGCCGACCTCATAGGGTGGCTTGGCGCCTTCGAACCCTCTACGGGAATGGGTGATTTTCTGTTTGACTTGTCTACGCAAAGAGTAGTCTACAAAGGTGCTATTTATCTTGGAATAGCTCTCATCTGCTTTCTGTTTCATCCTAAGAGCTGGGCAAAACTCGCTGCCCTGTTTACGATGCTGAATCTGATTGCCATAGGCCTGCGAGGTTTCTTCCTCGCGCTATTCCTTACCGGTCTTGTCTATGTGTTCATTGGACCCATCCGGACGACGAGGAAGATTGCTTTGCTCATGGGCGCGGTGCTTATTGGAGCGTTTCTTCTTCAGGTCTTATTTCTCCTGGCTGGTGACAGAGACGAGTCTAACCGCGTACGTATTGCGACCGCGAATCAGGTGCTCGACCGCACCAATGGTGTTACAACAATCGTGGGGAATGGCTTCGGCTTCGGTGTGCCGGAACGCCCTGAGCATATGGAGAGCGCTCCACTTGAGATTTTCTATAAACAAGGCGTTATCGGCCTGTGTTGGTGGGCGATCTTGCTCGGAGCGTTGCTTAGTCGATTCAGAAGCGCCCTGCTGCACGGGAATGCAGCGCTTGCCTATCCGCTTTTCCTTTCCTCCGTCTTTGTTGCCATAGAGTCCTGCACAAATCCGTTCATCAACAATCCCATCGGCATGACCTTTATTACTCTTGCTCTCGCCTGCCTAAGCATCCTCAGTTCTGATAAAAGCACCGGACCGGCGACCCTCGTCTCTCACCCACGAGGCGATTGCAATCATGGTAAATCCTTGTTGAACTAGAGGCAGGCAGGCTTTGGCTGAGTCGTTAAATCAACTGACTGTGCGATTGCTGGCCGTGATCGTCCTATATAAAGTGCGTCCCGGCGAGTCAGCAGCCTTCCGAACGCTTCTGACCGCAAGAGCTGCGCTGCCCCCGCGACAAAACGGCGTGCAAGTCTTGCTTCAAGTCTTGCTTTATGACAACACCCCCGGGGACTGCGATCACGGTCCGTTACCAGAGGGTGTGCGGTATGAAGCCGCACGCGAAAACGCGGGTCTCGCCCCTGCATACAATCGTGCTCTGGCGATTGCCCAACGCGAACAATGCACCTGGCTGTTGATTCTGGATCAGGATACAACGCTGCCTTTCGATTATCTCTCGCGCATGAGCAAGCTTGCGTTGGAGATCGAGTTGGACAATACAATTGCTGCGATCGTGCCTCGGCTTCTGGATGCAGGTAGGGTTGTGGGTCCGGTGTTCGTTCGATTGTGGGGAGTCAGCTATCTGCCCAGCAGTTTTGCGGGCACCTCGCGGCGGGAGATACAGGCGCCGAACTCGGCGGTGCTTGTTCGTGTGGATGCGCTCAAGCAGATTGGCGGCTTCAGCCCCTACTTCTGGCTCGATTATCTCGATGGATATCTGTTCCATCAGCTTTATCTGCATGGGATGAAGGTCTATGTGGCGGGAGATATTGAGGTGGAGCATGAGCTGTCTTTGCTTCACGAAGGCTATCTCACACCGGAGCGTTTCCACAACGTGTTGCGGGCCGAGTCCGCATTCTGGGATTTGTATGGAGGAAAGGTTCAAGGTCTCGCGCTGACGGCGCGCCTCCTGTGTCGTATCTGGCGGCAGAAGAGGCGGGGGCACGGTCCCACCATTCGGCAGTTGACATGGAATGAACTGAAGAGGCGCATTTCCCGGCCCAGGATGCGCCGGGTCCTTGACTGGATGCACGAAATGGAGCACTTGGGGATATTCTCCTCGGCCGCCGGGAAGGAGCCAGATGTGTTTGAGGAACGACCAGGTATTTCTGTCTGCATGGCTGCATACAATGGCGAACGGCATATCGCGGCGCAGTTGCAGTCGATCTTGAGCCAGCTTGCGGCGACCGACGAAGTGATTGTGGTCGATGACGCTTCTACAGATGGAACCAGGGAGTGTGTACGTCTCCTGAACGATAGTAGGATACAGCTTATCGAGCACAGCAAAAACCAGGGAGTATCGCACACCTTCGAGGAAGCCATTAGCGCCGCCTCCGGCAAGATCCTGTTTCTGAGTGATCAGGACGATCTTTGGGAGGCGAACAAGGTTTCACTCACACTGCGAGCGTTTCAGCTGTGTCTGGAAGCAGACGTAGCGGTTTCAGATGCTGCATTGATCGATCAAAATAACGCTTTGCTTGGCTCCTCCTACTACGCGCAGAGAGGGAGCTTTCGTTCAGGAGTGTTGAGCAACGTTTTCCGCTGTAGTTACCTGGGGTGTACGATGGCTTTTCGTAGTCGCCTTCGCGCAACAATATTGCCGTTTCCACCAGGAGCTGAAGTATTTCACGATCTGTGGATCGGCGCTGTGAACTCGCTTACCGGTGGCAGGACGCTGTATATCGATCATTCCCTTGTTCGCTATCGACGGCACGGGGGCAATGCTACGGGAAACCGGCGGCTTACTCTTGCGCACAAGCTTCGCATAAGGTGGACCTTGTGCCGGTCATTGGTGAGAAGCTGGTGTGAGGTACATCTTAGTACTGATTCATGACTTTCACGCAACCGTATCACCGTATGACGAGTAACCTGCGTTAAGAGTTAAGCCGTGAAGCAGCTGTCGATTCTACATGTCGGTAAGTTTTATCCCCCCCACAGCGGTGGCATGGAAACGCATGTGCGCGACCTGGCTACCAGGCAAACCGGAGTGGCAGACGTCAGCGTTGCCGTCGCCAATAGTGCGCGGCGGCATGAGTGTTCCACGATGGAAGGGGTGTACGTAAGGCGTGTTGCGCGGATCGCTACTATCGCATCTATGCCTGTATGCCCAGGACTGCTGGCAGCCATCCGCTACTCTCCTGCCGACCTCGTGCATATTCATATGCCCAATCCGGGCGCGGCACTGGCTTTTCTCATGAGCGGGCACGCGGGGAAACTCGTCATTACGCACCACGCCGACACCATGGGACGGCGGGCGCTCCGCCGGCTCAGCGACCCATTCGTAACTCGTCTTATGGAACGTGCCAGTCGCATCATTGTTACTTCGACCCGCTATCTAAACTCGTCCTCTGAACTGCTGCCCTTTCGTGAAAAATGCCGTACAGTTCCGCTGGGAATCAACGTTCAGGATACCGTTTGCACGGATAGTGCGGCGGTTCAGAAGGTGCGCCAGAAGTTTGGGGACCATCTTATCCTTGCTGTTGGCAGGCTCGTTCCTTACAAGGGGTTCGACATTCTTATTCGTGCAATGAAGAATGTAGATGCCAGACTGCTTCTGGTCGGGGATGGCCCGCAATACGGCGCACTGATGCGGCTTGCCGCATCCGAAGGCGTAGATAGAACAATCAGCATACTGAGGCGAGTGGAAGATATAAGTCCTTACTTGTCTGCGGCATCCTTTCTTGTGCTTCCCTCAGTGACAAGAGCGGAGGCCTTCGGTATAGTTCAGCTCGAGGCCATGGCTGCAGGGCTTCCGGTTATTAACACCGATATCGACTCTGCCGTTCCTGACGTGTGCATCGATGGCAGGATGGGAATCACTGTGCCGCCGCGAGATGTAGGTGCGTTATCAGACGCTATGCGGCTGCTCTTGGGTCACAAACATCTTAGAGCTCAGTTCGGCGAGGCTGGGAAGGCTCAGGTCAACGCTGAATATACTTCCGATCTGATGGCTATGCGGACATTGTCCGTATATTCGGAGGTGCTTGGCGCTGAGTATCGTGCTATGCTGTGTCCGCTGTATCGTGCCTCCTCAAGGCCATCTGAGGGCCAGCCATCTCAAGCCTCCTGATGATCATCAAGCCATGCATTTCCACTAGATTCCTGTAAATGCTGAGATTTGGCAAAGTGCGCCTGCCAATCAATCAAAGGCGACAGGCACGGGGACTCCATGTGTGTCGCCAGAGTTGGCAAAGCGACCCACAGGCGATAGCGTCCTCCGAATAACAGTGCGCGGTATCCCCATTTCCATGTCTGCGCCCAGACCGCTAAACGGAAAAGATTGTGCCAGTGCACCCGAATATTCATGAGCTCAAGTTTCTGCGTGAGGGCGAGCCAAATGGAGCAGTCCCAATTGCCGCGGTTGTAGGTTCTGAAGATAGACCGCGTGCGGACGAGTGTTTCCCGGGATGTGAGAAAAGTGAGGCAGGTGGAGCTTGCCGTCCGCCAGTAGCGATCTCGAAAAGGCCTGACAAGATGACGTTCAAAACGCGACGATGTGTAGTAGCTGTCGGGATGGTCGTAGGGCGTGACGAAGTCAACATCCTGATGCGCCCGCATGAACTCGATCATTGTTTCCAGCGCATCAGGAAAGTAAAAATAGTCATCCTCTGCGAAATACACATAGGAAGCCTCAGTCTGATTTGTAAGAAGGTCGATCTGGAGAGAAAAAGTGGCGAAATTGCCGATTTTATCGAGGGATAAAATTTCCAGGTCATTGCTGTGGAACATCTTTCGGAACAGGGCTTCGTATTCCGGTGGACAACCATCCAGAAGCGCCCAGATTTTCACGCGCAACCCACCCAATGCATTTCTAAAGGAATGAAGGCACATTTCCGAAAGCTTGAACTTGTTGGTCGAGAAGAACGCGGGGGATTTTGATATCCCGGGATAAATGCGATAAGCGATTGCCAGGTCGATCATTTGTTATCTCCTTGATGTCCGTTGCCATCCCGAGATCATTGGTGTCGTAACAGTGTCGAGTGCACTGTTTCACATGGAGTGCATTCAGATGAATCATCGGTTATTTATCCTGGTTGTCTAGGCTGGCTCAACCCTACCTGAGTGGGCTTCCCACAATCGGCACTGTCTTGCCTTCGGCAGGTCATTCCGATGCACGCCATTCTGTGCCGTCAAGTACAAAGCACACAGGACAGTGTTACGAACTGAATGAGAGGCTCGACCGCAGTGCTAAGACTTGTATCCGTCCTTGTCGTTCTGTTGCTTTCCCTGGCTTCGCGGGCGCAGACCCGGGGGACACCCGGCCATCTGACTCCGCCCTCTTCCCCCGCGAATGCCGAGGACCACGCGCTCACCGATCCGAGTTCTACCTACGTTGAATTGGATAGCTGGGTCTATCCGGCGATCGAAAGACTGGCCGCCCAGGGTGTCATTCAATATCCATTTCTGGGCATACGGCCCTGGACTCGTAGAGCTATCTACCAGATGCTCGAGGATCGTGCCCAAGGCACTGAGTCCTCTGAGGAGCTGGTGCAGGCGATTAAGAAAGAACTATTCCGCGGGGCCGCTCTTGGGTCGGAGCAGTTGAGCAAGGACATCTTCATCGAACGCATCTACGATCGAGTTCAATTCATTTCCGGCACACCGCTCAACGACAGCTACCACTTCGGGCAAACCCTTGTGGACGATTTTGGACGCCCCTACGGCCACGGCTGGCAACCGATCGCCGGCTTTGAAACGCGGGCGGAGCATGGCAGGCTATCCCTTTTTGTGCGCGGCGAATACCAGCGCAGTCCGAACGTGCCGGGGTACAACACTGCCATCGCGGGGATTATTGCGACCCAGGACAATAATCCGATACAGATCTACAACGACCGGCCGGCACAGGACGCTTTCCGTCTGCTTGACGCTTACGCGTCTGTAGAGCTCGTAGGCCAGCAATTCTCCTTCGGCAAGCAGAGCTACTGGTGGGGGCCGGGCTCGGCGAGCGCCATGATGCTCAGTGACAATGCAGAACCCTTTTATTCATTTCGCATCAACCGCACATTGCCTCTCTATATTCCTCTTCTATCGCGCCTTCTTGGACCTTTCCGATATGACAATTTCTTTGGCAAGCTGTCCGGGCATATGTACCCGCGGCAGCCGTATTTCTATGGCCAGAAAATCAGTTTTTCGCCCACCAGAAACCTCGAATTAGGATTTTCCCGCGACGCGGTCATCGCCGGTGATGGAAGCACGCCACTGACTTTTGGCAACTTCTGGAAGAGCTTCACCAGTACCTCCAGTGGCACCTACAACAACCCAACCCGCAATGTGAACGGCGCTCGTCATGCCAATTTTGACTTTCGCTATCGCCTGCCGGGTGTCAGAAACTGGTTGACCTTGTATACCGACTCCCTGGTCCACGATGACGTTTCGCCAGTGGATGCGCCGCGGCACGCTGCCATCACTCCGGGCATCTATCTGTCCAGGTTTCCGTTCATCTCCAAGCTCGACCTGCACGTTGAAGGTGGCAGCAGCGACATCACTGCAAGGGCGAGAGGCGGGAAGTACTATTACTATGAAGGCGTCTATCGCGACTGCTACCTCAACAAGCGAGATCTGATGGGCTCCTGGCTCGGCCGGGAGGGCACCGGTGGACAAGCGTGGTCGACTTACTGGTTCAATTCTCAGAGCACGCTCCAGGTGGGGTACCGCATGCTTCGGGTCTCGCAGTTCTTCGTTCCCCAGGGGGAGAGCCAGCGGGCTGCCTATGGTAAGCTGCAATATCGCTGGCGGGATGGCCTGGCTTTACAGCTTCTGCTGCAAGCCGAGCGCTGGGACGCTCCGGCGCTTGCTGGGACTCGGCAGACCGACGTGACAACGCAATTTGAAGTTTCATTTAGCCCCAAGAGCTGGAAGCTTTCCATGCGGCAACAATTAAATGCGAATGGTGGCGACCCAGCCCGGACCAGGACCAGCGTAGAGTAGAAAAAGACAAGGTGAAAATATAATGAGCGAGACTGTCACTTCTCCCGAAACCACGATGACCAGCCAGGAAGTGGTCGCATGGACCAAGAAACTGAACTACGGCACCTGGAAGTACCAGAAGAGCTGGAATCCCTTGCATGTTGTCGATGCCGAGGGGTGCTACTTCACCGACGCAAACGGCAAGCGCTATCTCGATTTTTCAGCGCAGTTGATGTGCTGCAACCTGGGGCACAAGAATCAAGCGGTCATTCAGGCGATTGAAGAGCAGGCGCGCAAGCTGGCATACATCATGCCCGGGTACGCGACCGATACGCGGGTGGAACTGAGCCGTCTTCTGCTCGAGGTACTGCCAGAAGGGCTGAACAAGTTCTTTTTCACCACCTCGGGCACGGAGGCGAATGAGGCCGCCTTCAAGATCGCCCGCATGTATACGGGCAAGACCAAGATCATCGCGCGCTATCGCTCGTACCACGGTTCCACCATGGCCTCCATCGCCGCGACCGGCGATCCGCGCCGCTGGCCCATGGAGCCGGGCGGTAAGGGCCAGGGCTTTTTGTTCGCGCCGGAAGTGAACTGTTATCAATGTCCCATCAAGCACACCTATCCGCAGTGCGGCATTGCCTGCGCCGATTACCTGGAACACATGATCGAGAACGAACACGATGTGGCCGCGGTCCTGGTCGAGCCAGTGGTCGGGACCAACGGCGTGCTGGTGCCTCCGCCGGAATATATGCCCAAGTTGCGCGAGATCTGCGACCGTTACGGTGTCTTGTTGATCGCCGACGAGGTCATGTCTGGCTGGGGCCGCACCGGGGAGTGGTTTGCCCTGGATAATTGGGGGGTCAAGCCCGATATCCTGGTTACCGCCAAGGGCATTACTTCGGCCTATGTGCCCCTCGGGCTGTGCGCCACCACGAGCAAGATCGCTGAATACTTCGAGGACCACTTCTTCGCCCACGGGCATACCTATGAAGCGCATCCGATGACGCTGGCGCCCGCTGTGGCGGCGATCCGAGAGATGCAGCGGCTCGACCTGGTGAACCGTTCACGGGAGATGGGCAAGTACATGGGCGAAAAGCTGCACGCGCTCAAACCCAAGCATCCCTCCATCGGTGAAGTACGGGGGCTGGGCCTGTTTTGGGCGCTGGAGATGGTGAAGGACCAGGTTAAGAAGACGCCCTTCAATACCAAGCAGGACAAGGTCGACGGCAAGGTGGCCGTGGTCGAACGGGTGGCGGCGGAGATGATGAAGCGAGGGGTTTCTATCCAGGCGTGGATCAGCCACTTTGTGATCGCGCCGCCCCTGATCATCGAGAAGTCAGAGATTGACTTCGCCGTGGAACAGTTGGATGAATCCTTGGCTATTGCTGACGCCGCGATCTGACCTCGGATCCTTTCCTAATAACACGGGGGCGGGATCTGTTAGCCCACTCAAGCCCAAAAAGCGGGCTTGAATGGGGCACCCCAGCCCTTGCTGCCAGCCTAATCAGCAGCAAGAACCTTGCAGCCAGCCTTTCTTGCCCACTTAGTAGTAGAACTTGAGCGCGAACTGTATCAACCGCGGATCGCGGGCTTGCGTCGCCTGGTCGTAGGTGCCGCTGGTCGCGTTGTTATTGGCCGCGTTAAATAAATATTGTGTGTGGTTGAAGGCGTTGAAGAGTTCGGCGCGAAACTCGAGCCGGCGCTGTTCCCCCAGCGGGAAGCGCTTCAGGAACGATAGATCAAAATCATTGATGCCAGGCGTGCGAAACGTATTGCGGCCCAGATTCCCGAAGGTGAACATCGGCACACCGGGGCTGTCATCTCCCGGAGCAACGACATTCGTTAACAGGTTGGTGGTGTCGTAGAGATAGTGACCTGGCTTCCGTACATCGAGTTTCGGAACCAGCCCGACCAGCTGCGGACGGTCTAGACCCGTTCCCTGGCCGCTGGAGTTGTTACCGGAGAACAAGGTGAAGGGCGTGCCCGTCTGGAAGGTAGCAATGCCGCCGGTCTGCCAGTTGTTGGTGAGCAAACGGGCCCACCCGGAATTGAGCCCCGGAACTTCATAGAAGCCGCTGATGACGACCCGTTGGTGGACATCGAAGTCCGCCGGTCCGCGATCGAAGGCAAGGTTGTATGGGTCAGTATAGGTCGAGGAACGGGCGCGGAAGCCGGAGGTAAGGTCGATGGTTTTCCCCAACGTGTAAGCACCCCGTACATTCAACCCTTTGGCAAGCTGATGGTCGACAGTCACCTGCAGCTCGTGGTTGGTAGAGGAGCCATTGCTCAGGTCGGTCAGCAGCTGCCCCGTTTCAGTGGGTGAAGCGTCGGGATCCACCGCCGCTTCGGCCGGAGTCTGATCGGGGAGGGCCGGATCATAGCAGACCGCAAGCGGCCGGGCGCAGTCCGCGTAGGTCGATCCGTACGCCGCGTACTGGCCTTCCAGTAACGATTCATCAGGATGGTTGAGATCGTAGCTGGCTACAGACTTGCGGCCGAGGGTGGAAACATAGTCCATCTCAAGCATGGTGGAGGGAGTTAACTGATACTGGTAACCCAGGTTGATGTTTTCCGAGTAAGGCGTACGGAAATGAGGATCGACGACATAGGCAAACGGAATCTTGGGAACGCCGAAGCCCACGATTTTATCGTTGGTGGGGTACGGATTCACCAAGCCGAATGGAGTATAGGGATCCGTGATCACGTTGGTCCCATCAGCCAGGGCACTGTAATTGGTTGGAGTGGGGTAGATGTTCTCCACTGCACCAAACGGCGGCTGGCCGCCAAACTGTAGATTCAGCGCGCCATCTTCAATGTCGTAGAAAATCCCAAAGCCGCCGCGGAGGATCAGCTTGCCGTTGCCCAGCGCATCGTAGGCAAAGGCAAAACGCGGTGCAAAGTTATTGCGGTCGGGGTAGACCATGCCCCGATTTGGTGTGCCGGGATCGCCCGGATACAGCAGATCGGGCGGCGCGTCGGGAAAGACGACGGATTGCGTCCCGGGAAAATAACCGATGATGTTGTTGTGCGGATCTTCCTGCGGGGTGTTGTATTCGTAGCGCAGACCGTAACTGAGCGAGAGGCGCGGCGTGACCTTGTACGTATCCTGCCCGAAGAAGTAGTAGGACTGGGTGCGGATCCCATACTTCGCATTCGAGAACTGGTAATAGTTGTCGGGGAAGCCGCCAACAAAGTCGGCCATCGGATCTCCGGTAAGGGTCCCGATATAGAGGGCGAAGTCGAAGCTTCCGTTATTGAAAAAGTCGAAATTGAAGTCGTTGCGGACGAGACGCACGTCGGCGCCGAACTTCAGCTGGTGATGGCCGCGCGTCCAGCTGAAGGTGTCTTGCAATTGAAAAGTCCTGTCCGCATAAGTAGTGGGGCCGCCAGGAGGAGGGCCAGTGGTGAAATCGGTGGTGTACATGATGGGCGGCGCCACGCCGGCAGGATCATCCGAAGTTACGTTGGTAAAACCGAGCGCTGCGGGCGAGGTGTGATCGCTGGGAACGCTGACCAGGCTGTAGGCGCGATTGTAGGAAAAAATCAACTCGTTCAACAGGTTGGCACTAATCGTGCGGGTCCAGTGGCCGGTCAGAAACTGGTTGTGATAATCGGAGGCGGACCCGGAACCCACAGGGAGAGTGCCACCGGCAGAAGCTCCGTTTTCGATCAGGATAGGGATATTTTCCGAGAGCTCGTCAATGATGTACGTGCCGTAGATAAGATCTTTCTTCGAGAGCTGCCAGTCGACGCGGGAGATGCCTTGGTTTTCCGTCTGGTCCTCAACCGGTGAAGAGGTAAAAAGGTCGGTGCCGGGTATGTTCGGTAAGGGAACATATTTGGCAATGTAGGTGGCGATGATGGGGTTTACCGGCACCTGGTTATTGAGGAAGGGATTGCCTGAGATGGGATCGTAGAGTTGGACAGGTGTATCGCCCGCAAGGTCGGCAGAAAAGTCGCCGGTGCGCTGGGCTGGCGAGAGCACGGTTTGCTGTGCCAGGTTTTCTCCTTCGTGACGGATGGTGCCCTGGTACGAAGTAAAAAAGAAGAGCTTGTCGCGCTTGATAGGGCCGCCAACGGTGCCCCCGAAGATGTTGCGTTTATAAGGCGGATTGGTAAGCAGGAAATAGTTGCGTGCGTTCAGCGCATCGTTGCGGAAGAATTCAAACACGTCGCCGTGGAAGCTGTTGCCGCCGTATTTAATCGCCTGGTTGACAATGCCTCCGGAAGTGCGGCCGAATTCGGCGCTGTAGTTATTAGTGAGAATTTTGAACTCGCCAACCGCGTCGGGGTTGGGGTCGACCACGGCGTTATTGCCCAGGAAGTCATTATTGTCCGATCCATCGACCAGAAAGGTTAACGACTCCGAACGCTGTCCGGAGACGGAGAAGGGATTGCCACTGCCGTCGTCCGGGTCAGGTGAGTAGACGCCGGCCTGCAGCAATCCCAACTGGAAGGTGTCTCGTTCAACCAGGGGCAGATCTTCGATACGGCGCGTGGTTTCGACGCTGCCCAGGGTCGCGCCCTGGGTGTCCACCTGGGAGACATTGGCGTTCACCTCAACGGTTTCCTGCGAAGCGCTCACGTTCAAGGTGACATCGAGCCGCCCGTGCTGATTGACGTTGAGGGTGATCTTGTCTTGTACCGAGGTGGTGAATCCACTAGCCTGCACGCGCAGCTGATAGGTTCCGATGGAGAGATTGGAAAAGACATAGCTGCCGTCTTCGTGCGCCTTTTGACTCAGAGTCTGCTGGGTGGCTGTATTGACCAGGGTGAGCATCGCATTGGGCAGCACGGCGCCGGAACTATCTCTGACCGTGCCCGTGAGTTCCGCCGTCGTATCCGCCGCGCGCAAGGGGAACGCTGACAGGGCTAAGAGAGCGAGGAAGATACACGAGTTGAGAATGGATTTGCACGTACAAGGGCACAAACGCATAGGGACGCTCCATGGAAAGTGTCTTGAAGATGCTCTTCGTGCTGGAACCGGGGCCGGGTTGCTGCCGAGTATTACATGGAGCGGTGCAGGAGACAACGAGAAAAACTTGACTGACGGTCAAAAGCTTTTATCGGGCACAATTGTCACTATGATGCTCACCGTGCTCCGGAGAAGCGTTGCAGCAGCGATGGTCCTGCTTAGCGGTGGTCTTTTGCTGCCATTATGGGCCCAGCCCAGCCAAGCGGTGACGCCCGCCGCCTCCGTGCATGAGGAGTGGATCCCCATGGCGGACGGGGTCCGTCTGGCGGTGAATTTACTGACGCGCGGCGGCGATTGGAAGACGCATCGCTCGCCGGTAATTCTCGAATATCTGCCTTACCGCAAAGACGACTGGAGTATCGAGCGGGACCTGGGCCTCCATTCCTATTGGGTGCAGCGAGGCTACGTGGTGGCGCGGGTGGACATTCGCGGGACTGGACGCAGCCAAGGCGAATTGCCGGATCGCGAATACTCCGAGCAGGAGCTCAAAGATGGAGAGGCCGTGATCGCCTGGCTGGCTGCGCAAAGCTGGTCCAATGGCAGCGTGGGGATGATGGGCATCTCCTGGGGCGGATTCAATTCGATCCAGATGGCGATGCGACAGCCGCCCGCGCTGAAGGCCATCATCGCCGTGGATGCTACGGAAGATCTCTTCAAAGACGATATTCACTACATCGACGGATTGATGCATGCGGACGAATATGAACTCTCCATGGATCTTCAGCCAGCGATGACGCGGCCGCCGGATTTTCCAATCGATGAGGCAAGCCTGCGCGCGCGCTTTGACGCCAAGCCCTGGTTTCCGATTTATCTCGAGCACCAGCGCGGCGGACCCTTTTGGGATCGGGCCTCGCTGCGACCGGATTATTCGCGGATAAAGATCCCGGTGTTTGTGGTGGGCGGGTTTTACGACGGCTACCGCGATAACGTTCCGCGCATGCTGGAACATCTTAGCGGACCGCGCATGGGTCTCATCGGGCCCTGGAACCATACCTTTCCCCACGATGCCGATCCCGGGCCGGAGATTGAATGGAGAGCATTGGCCATTCGCTGGTGGGACCATTGGCTGAAAGGGGAAGCGAATGGGGTCGAGCGGGAGCCGATGTTGACGGCCTATGTGCGTCATTCGTATCCGCCGTCGCTCTCATTGAAAGAGATTCCGGGGGAGTGGCAGAGTTTTGCTTCATGGCCGGCTCCTGAGGTGCAGGCTGCCCATTGGTTTCTTACCCCGCAACATGGGCTCGCGTCCACGCCTGCGGCGGAGGGCGTTCATGCGCTGGGGTATGTGCCTTCGGCCGGCGTGGAGGCCGGCTTCTGGTGGGGCGAGTTGACGGTGGATCAGCGGCCACTGGATGCGATGAGCTTAAGCTACGATTCGGAGCCCCTGGCGCAGGATCTGCCGATATTGGGCGAGCCGGTGGCCAAACTGGTTGCTTCCGCTTCCGCTCCATTGGCGGATTGGATGGTGCGGCTCGAGGACGTTGGTCCCGATGGCGCCGTAACCATGGTTACGGGCGCTGCACTGAACGGCGCTCAGCGCGATTCGATGCGCGATCCCAAACCGTTGGTTGTTGGTGAGAATTATCCACTCACCGTACAGCTGCACTTTACCTCGTGGGTCTTTCCCCGGGGTCATCGCGTGCGCTTGGCTATCTCGAATGCGCTGTGGCCTATGATCTGGCCCACACCCTATCCCATGACAACGCAGTTGAAGCTGGGCGGAGATGAGGGGTCGCAACTGAGCCTGCCGGTGTTACGTTCGCCGGGCAACAAGGTTGTGTTTGCAAAGCCAGACCCGCCGCCGCACCTCGAAGGCTACGGCTCCGACGGTGATACGTGGCCCGGGGGGTGGACGGCGACACGGGATTTCGAGCATCAATCGACGCGCGTCCGTTGGGCCGGCACGAGCAAGACTTTTCTACCCTGGGGTGAGGAAGATACTACGGAATTGATTACGTACGACGTGGCCGATACCGACCCAGCCAAGAGCGCGATGCATGGCGAGGCCGCGACTGCAGTGAAGCTAAAGGACCGTACGCTCACGTGGAGCGTGGAATTAGATCTGACCAGCGATCAGCGAAACTTCTATTACTCGTTCCAGCGGAGGCTCACCCAGGGAAGTAAACTGGTGCGGGAACGCAAGTGGACCGAGACCATTCCCCGGGATTTGCAATAGCTCGATGCCGATAGAAACCTACGACTTGATCATCATCGGGCTGGGCGCAGTGGGCAGTGCTGCGCTGTGTCAATCTGCGTTGCGTGGCGCCCGGGTGCTGGGCATCGATCGGTTTTCCCCCCGCACGAGTTTGGCTCCAGCCACGGCGAGACCCGCATCACCCGGCAGGCGGTTGGCGAGGGCGCGGAGTTTGTTCCACTGGTCTTGCGAGCGAATGTGCTGTGGCGGGCGTTGGAAGCGGCTACGGGAGAAACGCTGCTGGTCCAGAATGGCGGCCTGATATTGCTCGATGGGGAGGCGCGGGTTCAAGGTGCCGGCGCGGCTTTCTTTAATCAGACGGTCGATTGTGCCAGGCGATTCGGCATCGAGCATCAGATGCTTGGCGCGGAGGAGATGCGGCAGAGGTTTCCGCAGTTCATTCTGCAGAATGGCGCAGAAGGATATCTGGAGCCGGGGGCCGGCTTTCTCTTTCCGGAAAAATGTATTCGCTCGCAGTTGAGCGTGGCCGTGGCGAATCGTGCCCAGGTTCGTACCGGCGAGATCGTCACCGATATTGTTACTGATGCGTCTGGTGTAGTCGTCGAAACGAATCGATCCCGGTATGGCGCGGCCAAAGTGGTGCTGACGCCTGGGCCGTGGATGGCCGACTGGGCGCGGACGATTTGCGGCCTCGAAGAGGCTCAGTTTGCGGTTTATCGGCAGACGCTTTATTGGTTCGGCATAGAGCAGGCCGAGGCGCGGTTTTCGCCGGAGCGGATGCCGATCTTTCTCTGGAGCTCGGGTCGGGTGGAGAAGGGGTTTTATGGTTTTCCCAGCCTGGACGGTTTGAGCCTGAAGGTCGCGACCGAGCAATTTACTTCGTTGAGCGACCCAGAGGAAGGTCAGGTGGCAGTTACTCCGGAGCAGGCACAGGGTTTTTACGATGGCTACGTGCATGTGAGCCTGCGAGGAGTGAGTAGCCAGTGCTTACGGGCTGCCACTTGTTTCTACACGGTCGTTCCCGACCATCGTTTTGTTATCGATCATGGTATTGACTCTGAGCGGGTGTGGTTTGCCTCAGCTTGCTCGGGCCACGGATTCAAACACTCCGCAGCGGTCGGGGAGGCATTGGTGCAGATGGCACTGGGGGAGGCGCCGACGGTTGATTTGCGGCCCTTTGCGCGGGATCGACTGGTTGGGGTTCAGATTTGAGTGCGGGAATTATCCAAAGATTGACAAGTGTTAGGCTACAGGCTACAGTTGTTCAGGTGAAAATACGAAACTTCGTCCATAAAGGTTTGAAGAGGCTCTACGTGGACGACGCCACAAAAGGCGTTCCGCCCGATAGCGTGGACAAGCTTCGCAAGATGTTTGCCTTTCTGGACGACATGGAAGAGCCGGAAGAGTTGCGGATACTCCCCTCGTGGAAGGCGCATACCTTGACGGGTGACCGCAAGGGCACATGGAGCCTGAGTGTTACGGCCAATCGGCGGTTGACATTTCGTATCGACACAGTCGAGCGCGAGATTTACGAAGTGAATTTAGAGGACTATCACTAGGCCAAAGGAGAAAAGACCATGCCCATGAAGAACCCGCCCCATCCTGGAGATTTCATTCGGACAGAGATTATCGAGGCTGCAGGCTTGACGGTCACGGCAGCGGCGGTAGCGCTGCGCGTCTCGCGGCCTACATTGTCCAGTCTGCTTAACGGCAAGGCCGATCTCTCCGGGGATATGGCGCTCCGTATCGAGAAAGCCTTTGGAGTGAAGATGGACACGCTGATGCGTATGCAGTCGTCTTACGACATTGCCCAAACGCGCAAGCGCGAGAAACAAATCCATGTGCCGCGCATTTCCCTGTTGGCCGCCACGCATTAGCGTGAGGCAACATGCCGGGAGGCCCTCAGCGGCGCTGCTGGAGAGCGGATGATTTGAGAAGAGAAGCGCTACATACGTTCGTATGTGACCTCCCGAAAGCCGTTGCGCTTGTGGCGTCCCGCGCCGTTCTCCCCCGCCATGCCGGATAGCTGCCCCAGCGTTGGCACCGATCAGATGAACCTGCATACCGATCTAAAGTGCCCTCGATGAAGCAACCAAGCTCCGCTTCAGGTCTGCTGCCAGGAGGCGGTGAAAGAGATGCTCGCCGGTTTCCCGTCGGACAGACAGGCGGCCGGCGCCGTAGGCTCGGGAATGCAGTCCGCGTTGTACTGATTCGCAGATGTCGACATCTTCTGCCTGCACCCGGTCACTTACCTCAACGCTCTCGCGGTTGTATTGCTCCCGTTCCGGACTGGTGTCTCCGAAGAAAAAATCAAAGATCACCAGGCAGCGATCCTGACCCAAGGGAAGGACAAGGTTAGTGTCCATGACCCCCTCGTAAATATTGATCATGAAATTAGGATAGAGCCAGTAATAGTAAGCTCGGTCGCCGGTGCGCGTGTGCGCGACCGAGAGGTCTTTCGAAGACACCAAAGGGCTCGACTGAAGCGCATAGTGTTCGCCGTTCTCAATGGTGTACTCGGTGTACTCGAGCACGCTGTTCAGTCCCTTGTGCAGGTGTGGAACGTGGTAGCCGCCATCGAGGTAATTGTCGACGTAGACCTTCCAGTTACAGGCCAGCGTGTAACTCTTGCGGGCAAAGAAGCCCAGTTTGGAGATGGAGAGCGGCGCGATGCGCCCAGGCAAGTCGCCGAGATAGCTCTCCAGTGTAGGCGGCTGCCCGCTCAGGTTGACGAAGATCAAGTTTTCCCAAACGGCAACGGACACGGGCACCAGGCCATTGCCGGCGCGATCAAAATTGCAGACACCGGCGAACTCAGGCGCACCTTTGAGCGAGCCATCCAGACCATACGTCCAGCCGTGATAAGGACAACGCAAATGCTGCGCAATTCCGCAGGGCGCAGTGGCCACAGCCGCAGCATGGTGGCGGCAGACGTTGTAGAAGGCCCGGAGTTGATTATCCGTCCCGCGAACCACGATGAGCGGTTCGCCGGCTAAATCGAAAGTAAAAAACTCGCCGAGTGCGGCCACCTGGTCCGTGCGCCCGACGGCTATCCAGTTGCCGCCGAAAACCTGCTCGCGCTCCATACGCGCAATGCGTTCATCAACATACCAGGCCGCCGGAATGGTATACGCCATTTCGAGAGGGGCGTCCTGATCGTAAAGTGCCAGCACGTTTTCGATGGAGGAGCTCATAGCATTTTCCTTTCGCCCAGATGTGGTCCTAATTTTTCCAGGATGTACTTGCGAATGTCGAGGCTCATATCTTCCATGGGCGCATAGAAGCCAGTGCGGTAGGCGCGTGAGCCCATGCCACGTTGGACGCGCTCGCAAATAAACCAGTCCTGGCGATTCACTAAATCCCAAAAATCAACCGCGTCGGAAGGATCGAAGGTGTCGCTCGCGATTTCTTCCGGCGCGAAGAGGAAGTGGCAGGTAATTTCGGTGCGTCCTGGCCCCTTGGGCGCAAGCAGGAAAGCGGTCGCGTGGTCACAGGAGAGAGACAGAAAGAAGTTGGGGTAGATGAGCTCGCCCTTGTGGCGTACCCGCTCGTCCTCGTTCAAGCCGGGAAAGGGTTGGCGGGCGGTGGTGCCGGAGCGGGTGTAGGTCACGGCGCCGTCGCGGTGCGGGATGCCCCGGTCCCAATCCAGACTCGCGCCCCCTTGCTGGCGAAAGGCGGGCACCACGTCGCAGAGCTCGGGATGGACGCCGGCGCAGTGATAGCACTCGTTGTAATTCTCCGCCAGCACTTTCCAGTTGGCATCGATGAGGTATTGGAGGGTGTGGCCGATGCGCAGCGCGGCGAGCGGATAGCGCTGGGTGCGTTCGATGGCCGGTCCAAGCTGCAGGGCCAGGGAGGAGGCGTTTTGGGGCGTGAGATGGACGAAGATGAAGCCGCCCCAGGTGTCGACGCCGACCGGATAGAGGGAAAATTCCTGCTTGCAGAGGGCGTCGGCTTCGATGTGGGGTGCGGCCACCAGCGCGCCGTCCAGGTCGTAGACCCAGGAGTGATACGGACAGCGAATCAAACCACGGGAAGTGATGCCACCGGAAGGGGTAATGCCATGGCTTTTCGGGCCGTATTCCGTGGGCATGCAAAGCTCTGAGCCGCGATGGCGGCAGACGTTATAGAACCCGCGCAACTCACCCTGGCGATTACGGACCACCAGGATGGATTCGCCAACGACGTTTAGGACGAGTGAGTCACCGGGGTGCGGCAACTGCTCTTCGCGCGCGACGCACATCCAGGAGGCGGCGAAGAGGTGCTCCTTTTCGAGGGCGAAGGTCTGGTCGCTCAGATAAAACGGCGCAGGAAGTGTGGGCTCAAGTTGGACTTTTGTCGTCATATTGACCAAGGGTCATAACGGTGTAAGGATGCTGTTGTTATATAGCACGGACGCACCGGTAAATTTAAACTTTTGCTGCGTGGGGAGCTGAGGTGAATCAACCGAAACGCCAACCCGCCCCGGCCAAGCGAGCACACATTGTCGACGTGGCCATGCGGCACTTCGCAGAGCGTGGCTATGAGGATGCGCGCACGGAGGACATTGCGCGCGAGGCGGGCATCGCCAAAGGCGCGATATTTCAGCATTTCGGGAACAAACAAGCGCTCTTTCTCGCTGCTTACAAGCGGGCGGCAGGGTCGTTTTCCCGCTACCTGGACGCTCCCGCGGAAATCAGGGCCAATGGCTTCTGGCAGGTGCTGCGCTACTGGCTTTCGCGAACCGAGTTGCAGGTGCGGGAGAATTGGCAGCCTTACCGGGTGGTGCTGTTGGGCAACTATGGCACTGACCTGCGGTTAAAGCGAGACATCAATCGTTTCCTGGCGGGGGAGGATCCCTATGGAACCGCGGCCTTCGTGCGCCAGGGTTTGCGGGAAGGCGCGCTGCGCGGGGATGTGGACAGCGAGATGATCGTTTCGCTGCTGGAGTGGACGGTAGAGCGATTTCAGGATGCTTTGCTGACCGAAGAGCTAGACCCGGGGCTCTTCCATAGAGCAGGAATCTCGGAAGAGAAGACCGCCCGGCGGATGGAAGACTTTCTGCGGCTACTCGAAGGCGCGATCGGTAAATCGTCGCAAGTGGCAGAGGCGGTGGCCAGGAAGCCTCGCGCCCGGAAACAATCAATTGTCAGCTGAGATTTGTCGATAGGGCCTGCGCCGCTGCGGCCCTGATTATCGAGCGCCGGCCACGCCGGTAGATGGCCACCCCGGCCAGCAAGAGCACGAAGGTCATAGCGATCAGCTTGAAGAGTGCCGTAGCCGGATTGCGTTCGTCTGCCGCCGGAAAGAGCGAAAGGATGATCGTTACGGTGGTCGAAAAGAGGCCCAGGCAGGCGAGCGGGATGGCAAATCGTCTGCCCCCAGGCAAACGGATTGTATCCGGTGGAGACGGGCGGCCTTGGAGCCGGATCATGGCGGCAAAGAGAAAGAGATAGGGAATGAAGTAAGTGATCACACCCATGCTGACCAGCAGGTCATAGGCGCCTTTGACGCTGGTACCGGCCTGGCTCAGCAGCCCAAAGAGCATTCCGGCAAGACCGTAGGAGGCGATGGCAACATAGGGCGTTTTCCAGCGCGGGTGGATGCGGCCAAAGACTGGCGGCAGGTAATGGTTAATGCCGGCGACGAAGGGCAGCCGCGCCGTCGCTGTGAGATAGGCTCCGGCAGCGCCTATGTTACTGATGGCGACCAGCAAGGCGACGGGTGCGATCACCGCGGCTATCCCCAGCCGGCGGCAGAGAAAATCGATCGCGGTCATAAAGCCACCCAATCCGCTTATGCTGCTGGAGGGCAGCGCCACCAGCATAGCCACGGTGCCGCCGATATAGCTGATGGTGATGATGACGCCGGCCACCAACAGAGAGCGGGGAACGATGCGGCGCGCGTCTTTAATCTCTTCGCCCATGAAGGAGGCAGTTTCGCTGCCGCCGAAAGCAAAAAATATGGTGGACCAGAAGATGAGGTCTTTTACGTGGGCCTGGGGAATTGCGGCCGCAAGTGTGAAATGGGTAGCGGAGCCGAAGCGGGAGAAGGAGAGCAAGCCCAGCCCCATAAGGATGAGGATGGGCAGCGCCATGCCCACGGCGCCGAGATTATTAAGCCACTTGCCGGGGCCGAGGCCAAACACGTTCAGCACCGTGATGAAGGCGAGCATGCCGACGGTAAAGAGCAAGTAATAGGTATTCGTGTTCGCCAGGTGCTGGGCGCGGGGAGTGGCGAAGAGCAGGCTGCTGGCGGCGAAGTAGAGCACTGCAGGGAAATAGGGAAGATTGCTCATCCAGTAGGTCCACGCAGCCATAAAACCGGCAAACTCGCCATAGGCTTCGCGGGTCCAGACGTAGAGTCCGCCTTCCTGGGGATAGCGGGAGGAGAGCTCGAGAACGCAGCCGGCCAGGGGCAGGAAGAATGCACACCAGGCGATGATCCATACGACGATGGCCGATGGTCCAGACGCGGCGGCGGTCGCGATCCAGCGCAGGCTGAGGCCGCTGACGATATAGAAGAGAATGACATCGCGAAAACCGAGTACTCGTTTCAGCTTCTCTGCTGCCATGAACGAACCTCGCGCGGATGAAAAGGGGCCTGTTGGAAAACTCGTTGTTGGGTAGGTCCGGGGTCTAAATAGGCTGCAGAAAAACTCATATTTTGTGTCAGGGCACGACTTTAGTGTGCAGCGATGCTAGCTGCCATTCTAGCGGGTGTGAGTCCCGCCGGTGGAAATTACCCAGTTGCCACCGTAGCAATAACCGGCGACGGAGCGGGTGACCAAACCGTCGAAAGCCCGGTAGTAAAAAATCCTCGCGGGCTGGAATCAGATCCGGTTCGATCCGTCAGGAGGGTGAACAAATCAGCAGGTTGTAGCGCAAGGGAACCGTATTGAAGCTTCGAAAGGTGCCCCCCGCGTGGAACGGATTTGCGGGAAGTATGGGAGTGCCGAGTCTGTACTAAAGGGACGAAGGCCAGCGTTGGCGGTGAAGGAACTGGGTGTATACAGCCGCCGGACTCCCCGGAGTCGCAGAGGACGACATGTTGAGAAAGAATGAGCGGTGAAAGCACGGAACCAGTCGCGGGTCGCCTAGGCGGCAACGTACAGCGAAGGCAGGGCGTATAAGCTGCAGAGCAGTGAAATCGTGCTGTGCCTGCGAGTGGGTCGGATGGGGCCGGATAAGTGATGATGGATCGGGACAGAATAACCCGGACCGGAGCGAGGGCCCCTGGGGCAGAGCGGCGTAGCCGCTTGAAAGGCGGTGCTTATGCGCACAGCGTACTCCGACCCTGAGCGGAGAAAGTTGCGCTTGCAGCGGTGGGCACGAAGGCGGAAAGCAAACCGAGAGGGCGCGACACGTGGGCGCCTTCGCGGGAAGGCGCCCGCTGATAGGCCAGCCTTGAAGCCGTACTGGGGAAAACCCGCCGTACGGAATTTTAGGGGGGATGATGGAAACGTCGGCATCATGCGAAGCCCGGTCCGCGCCATCGTCCTACCCGACCGGGCCGTAAACGATTGAGAATACGTCGGGCTTTAAGCCCCTGAGGCATTGCTTTCCTGCCCGGCGCAGCGTTTTTCCGCATCCTGTAAAGCCCCTGGGATTGCCGGCGCTAAAGCGCATGATCATTTTCGAACTCTTCCCCGCAACGCTGAAGCGTTGCTTCCCTCTGCTAAAGCAGAGGGCTCCCACCAAGCTGACGGACCCGGGGCCCGGTGGGAGCCCCCGCATTTATGCGGGGGCTGGAGCGCTTCAGCGCTCCAGAAACAAGGCTCGACTTCGATCCTGCGCTTTAGCGCTGGTGAACTTCCGCAGCCTATTTAGCCCGGACCTACCTCAACAGCGAGTTTTTCTAAAGCCGAATTCATTGTGAAGGACTTATGTACGGCCTCAAGGCCGTACCCTTCAAGCCTGCGAGCTATTGCATGTCTTTTAGCACAGCCATGGCGGCATTGCGGCCGTTCATCGCGATGACGCTTCCGCCGGGGTGGGTGCAGGCGCCACAGAGATAGACGCCGGGCATCGAAGTGCGGGCGGCGAAGCGGTGGCTCCACATGTTTTCGGGCAGGCAATCGCCCTGAAAAATATGGCCGCCGGTGAGGCCGACTTTCTCCTCGATGTCCGGCGGCCCCATCACCTGCGCTTCGAGCACAGCGTCGGGAATGTTGGAACAGAAGCGGCCGATGGAATCAAAGGCCAGCTTGCGCACGCGCTCGCGATGGTCGTCCCAGGAGCCGGCGGCGAAGGTGTGGGGAACATATTGGGCAAAGACGCTCATGGTGTGCCGGCCTGCGGGAACCACGCTTGGGTCATGCACACTCTGGAAGTAGATCTCGCACCACAGGTGCTCGGGCAGCTCTCCCTTGCTGCTGGCGGCAAAACCGGCTTTCCATTCGGCGTGAGTCAACGGCGCGTTGATCTGGCCGTAGTGGTGCGGCTGATCCTGGCCGGGACGGGCGATGAAATCGGGCAGCTCGCGCAACAATACATTCAGCTTGACGGTACAGCCCTGAATGGCCAGATGCTCTACTTTTGACCGGAAGTCAGAGGCCGCCGATTTGCCCAGCAAACGGAGGGTCACCACAGGGTCGGCATTCGAAATCACCACGGGAGCGGAGAGACGTTCACCACTCTCCAACAGAACGCCCTCACCGGGAAGAATCTCTGCCACCGCAACCCCGGACGCGACCACTGCCCCTGCCTCCCGCGCCGCGTCGCAGAAGTAGAAAGAGACCATGCCCATGCCGCCGCGCACGTAACCCCACATGCCTGGGATGCCTCCCAACCGGCCGGAGGAATGGTGATAGCGGATGGAGGCGGTGCCGGGGTCGAAGGGGCTGGCTTTGGTGCCGATGACTCCCTGGCCCAGGTAGGCATATTGCAGTCGCTCGTCCTCAAGATAACGCTCGACCAACTCAGCCATCGACCAGTGGAAGAGCACGTTGCGGGCTTCTTCGTCGTTGCCCAGGCGGGCGTCGATTTCCTCCTGGGTGGGGGCATCACCGATCCAAAGATCGCGCTCTCCCGCAGGCCGCAACGCATCGCGCAGGCGGCGCACCACCGCGGTCATCGCTTTCCAGCCGTTCACATCGCGAGGAGCGAAGCGGCGAATCTCCTCTTCGCAGGCATCGTCGTCATCCCAGAGTTGCACGCTGCTTCCGTCGAGGAAGGGAACAAACATGCCGTTGACCGCGGGTGTCCAGTGGAATCCACGCTTGGGCAAATCAAGTTCGTCGACCACCAGGGGATGCAGCAGACCGGCAAGGTAAGCGCAGGGCGACATGTAGACGCCGGGGAAGGGCTCTTCGATGGTGCAAGCGCCTCCGACGCGGTCACGGCTTTCGAGCACCAGCACTCGCTTGCCGGCACGCGCCAGATACGCCGCGCAGGCGAGGCCGTTATGGCCGGCCCCGACGACGATCGCATCCCAGGAACGCCCGGCAAGTTGAGAAATGGGCGCCGGGAGGCCGATCTCGCCCAGAACCGCGGCTGTGGGTGACGCTGTATTGCGTTCTGCCAAGACAGGAGATCCTTTATGACTCGCAGTCACGATTCGCGATTTGAATTGATATGGGCGAACGGTAACACTCCGCGCGCCCCGGCGCAATGATGAATTGTAGTTGCTTACGCTCGACCGCGAAGCCGGTCAAGAACGCGGCGATTGCGTTTCGATGGTTTCCCTGCCGACAGGCTTTCGAAGTGCGGCATCGCTTTGCGCTCCTCCGCCAACTGCCGGCGCAGCGCGCGGCTCGCCTCTGTTTCCCGGTACAGCGTCTGCGCAACCGCGGCCGGGCCCCGCACTTCGCTGAGCAACAGGACCTCCACTTGAAAGTCTCCCCCTTCGGTCTTGACCTGCAAGAGGTCGCCGACGCGCACCGGGCGGGCGCTCTTGGCCGGCTGGCCATTGGAGGTTACCCGGCCCAGTTCACATGCTCGTGCCGCCAGCGCGCGGGTCTTGAAGAATCTTGCCGACCAGAGCCACTTGTCCATGCGTACATCGGTCATACGCCATTGTCGTCTATACTGGCGTGGTCTTGAATAGCAAGGGGTTGCCCGTGGACCATCAGGAGAAAGCCGAACGAGTATCGAAGGCCTTAGACAGTTTTCGCATCGAGATACCGTCCTGGGGATTTGCCAACACCGGGACGCGCTTCGGCAAGTTCCTGCAGGTTGGGGCAGCGACTTCAATTGAAGAGAAGTTCGCCGACGCGGCGGAGATCCATCAGCTAACGGGTGTGACCCCGACCATGGGGTTGCATGTCGAATGGGATCTTCCCGACGGTGTTGCGAGTGTGCCGCAGATTCAGGCCCTGGAAAAGAAATACCGGATTTGCGCTGGTTCCATTAACCCCAATCTCTTCCAGGCCCAGGAATACAAGTATGGGTCGATCTGCAACCCGGATTCCGCGGTGCGGCACAGGGCCCTGGCGCACCTCCTGGACTGTGTGGAGATCGCCCGGCAATTAGGATCGCAGGATATTTCCCCGTGGGTTTCCGACGGCTCCAATTATCCGGGAACGCAGAGTATACGGAAGCGCATCGGCTGGATGGAAGAGATCTTCAGCCAGGTGCATGCGGCCTTGCAGCCCGATCAACGGCTGCTGATCGAGTACAAGCCATTCGAGCCCGCTTTCTATCACACCGACATTGCCGATTGGGGCATGGCGCTGGAATTGGCGCGGCTGGCGGGACCGCAGGCCAAAGTGTTAGTCGACACCGGCCATCATTACCAGGCGCAGAATATCGAGCAGATTGTCGCCTGGCTCCTGCACCTGGAAATGCTGGGCGGCTTCCACTTGAATGACCGCAGGTACGCTGATGACGATCTGACCCTGGGGTCGATCGATCCTTACCAGGTCTTCCGCATCTTCCACGAGATTTTGAGTTATTCCGGGGAGCCGGGCAATCGAAGCCAGATCGCCTTCATGATCGACCAGAGCCACAATCTGAAAGGCAAGGTTGAGGCCATGGTACAAACCGTTGTCCAGGCTCAGGAGTTGTATGCCAAGGCGGCCCTGGTGGATCTGGAGCAACTGGACACATTGCAGAATCAATGCAGGCTGGTGGAGGCCGAGGAGCTCTTCCGCTCCGCTTTCTGGGAGGATGTGCGCCCCTTGGTGCGCGCCTGGCGTCTGGGCCAGAGCTTACCGGAAGATCCTCTGCGGGCGCTAAGTGAGAGCGGCTACGTGGAGAGAATCTCCGGGGAGCGAGCCGCCAGGAACGCGAATATCTCCACCACTTACGCTTGATAACCTTGAAAACTTAGTATCTCGGCCGAACTACGGCATCTACCGTGGTTTGTGAGGGTTACAAATCAAGAGGTCGTGCCTGCCGCAGCCCCACCAGTAACTGCCTAAAGTTTGGTTGCCATTTATGCCCCAATTAACCAACACTTGTCTTGGGCGTTGCCTCGCGATATAAATTCGTCACAGTTACACGACCGGTCCCGGAGCGGCCAACAATGCGAACGCACTATACTGCCTGCAACTTGGTTTTACCCGTTGCTCTTCTCTGCCCCCTGCTGTTCATTCCTGGATGCGGAGGTTCCGGTTCGAGCAGCAAGACTCCTCCGCCCGCTCCCAACTTCACGGTGACTGCCAGCACTGCCAAGGTCAGCCTTACGGCTGGAGGATCGCCAGGAACTGTGTCTTTCACGATCGCGGGCAGCACAGGCTTCGCCAGCACCGTTCAGATTGCTGTGACAGGGGCGCCCGCCGGCGTCACCATCTCACCCGTCTCCATCTCCGGCGCTCCTAATGGCACTGCATCTGCCACAGTCACCGTGTCTTCCTCTGTCGCGCCAGGAACCTATACCTTGACTTTCACCGCAACAGATTCTACGCAGCAGACGCAAAGCGTGGCGGTCTCATTGACCGTCGCAGCTTCTGTCCCGCCGCCACCGCCACCGCCGCCCGCACCCAGCTACTCTCTGAGCATTACCGGGGCGTCTCAGTTGGTGCAGGGTGGCACAGCCAATGCTACTTTGACGGCCACCTATAGTGGAGGATTTGATAGCCCTGTATCAGTAGCGGCGGTGTTCCTGCCCACCGGCATATCTATCACCACAGGCCCCATTGTATTCACAGCGGGAAGCCTTTCTCAGACAGTTACTTTTGCTGCGTCGAGTTCTACAGCTTTAGCCACCTACCCTATAGTGTTTACTGGTACTGGAGGAGACTTGCCTGCTCAGACAGTCTCTTTTCCCTTGACGGTGGTTGCTCCTCCCCCTGCGCCATCCGCTTATATCTACATCACTACCCCAGCAGGCATAAACGCGTATGTTTCTCCGGGGCAAGGGGCAGCGTTAACTCTTATACCGGGCTCTCCTTTCCAGGTGTCTGGTACATTGATCGGAAATACGGGTGTCCCGCCGTACGACTCGGTCGGCCTTTCGCCCCAATATCTTGTCAGCTACGACGCAACCAATCTTTATACCTATCCCATAGGATCGAACGGAGCCATCGGGCCACAAGTGTCAACACTGAGCATGCAATCTTATAGCGGCAATGTGTGCGGCACCCCGATCAATGCAGTTACTTCGGGACAAAACGTCTACGTGGGACTAACAAATAAGACAACGCCCTCGTGCTATGCAAACCAGACCTTCAATGTCTCAAATACAGGCCTGCTAACGTTTCTCGGGAGCACGGAACTTGATAAGGCGGTGACAATCACCCCACCTGTATTCGTGCCGTCTTCTTCTAGTGGCTCCTATGCCTATGGCCTGGAGAGCCCTGTTGCCGGCGCCTGCGAAGATGAACTAGTCGGATACAGCATGGAAAATAACGGTACATTGAATTTTGGAAGCAACGCCATAACATCGGGTCCGACACCGCAGCAGGGCTTGACTTACGCCACTACTGGGCCGGTCGCCGCGATACCTGGGCTAGTGGCACTCGCCATGTACCAGGAAAGCGGCCCCTGCGGTGTGGTACAGCCTGCACAGCTTGCCATCTTCAACCTGGACGGTGCAGGAAACCTCATTTCTCAACTACCTGACTCTGGCATCCTTGATTCCGTAGTTCCCCCACAGACCTATGAGAACATGCCGACATTGGCAGGCGCTCCTAGTTCGATGGCCTTTGCATTGAACGGGACCATCACCACGCCCTTGGCCGTTGGGGGTACAGGCGGGTTGCAAGTATACCTGGAAACGCTTTTTGAAGGTAACACCCAGGTTATTCCGGAAGGTCCTGCGATCTTATCAACAAGTCTGCTTTCGACTCCTATCACCCAAGTGGCTTGGGATGTGCTCACCCTTTACGCGTTTAACGGTCAACAGCTTTATGTGTTCTACTCCACGACGAATTTAACAGGCAGCGTTCCCAATGCTCTGAGTACAGGGGCTCCGTTCGCAATCAGCGGGTCAAACATGGTTGTCGTCCCCATCGGCGGGCCATAGCAGAAAGATTCAAAAACTTTCCAATTCGTCCCAGGTAACCGACCGGACGGCGGTGAATTGCTTGCGATTCTGTATAGAATTAGGTTCGGTACTGAGGGCCGCAGATGACTACTACTACCAGTGCAGTGACCGAACTACGCTATCTGGAGGATCGCTGGGACGATAAAGTGGCGAGCACTCTCGATGAGCAGGAGTTGTTGCGCTACCGCTCCAACCTGCTGGGATCCGATCTGCGTATCACCAACTTCGGAGGCGGCAATACCAGCTCCAAGATTGTCGAAAGAGATCCGCTGGACGGAACCCCACAGCCAGTCTTGTGGGTGAAGGGAAGCGGGGGTGACCTGGGCAGCATCCAACGCGGCGGCTTCGCCACCCTGTACCTCAATAAGTTGCTTGCGCTGACCAGCCGCTATCGCGGGGTGGCCTACGAAGATGAGATGGTAGAGATGTATCCGCTCTGCACCTTCGGCAGGAATAGCGTGGCTGCCTCCATCGACACCCCTCTGCATGGGTTTCTGCCCTTTGCCCATGTCGACCACCTTCACCCGGATTGGGGCATAGCGTTGGCGGCCTCCGCCAACGGCCTGGAAAAGCTGGCCGAATTCAATGCCCGCTTCGGGCGCAAGCTGGTTTGGTTGCCCTGGCAGCGTCCAGGTTTTGAATTGGGCATGATGCTGCGCAACGCAGTGCGGGACAATCCCGCTTGCGATGGAGTAATTCTCGGTGGCCACGGTTTGTTCACCTGGGGTAATACGCAGCGGGAGTGCTATCTCAACACCATCACCATCATCGATCAGCTCGGGCAGTTTGTGCAGGAGCAGGTAAACGCCAAGGGCGAGCAGATCTTCGGCGGCGCTCGCTACCAGGCGCGCAAAGATTACCGCGAGGCGGCAATCGACATCATGCCCTATGTGCGCGGGCGGGTCTCAGTAAGCAAGCGCATGATCGGAACATTTAGCGGCCTACCCGAAGTCCTCACCTTCATCAACTCAAACGAGGCGCAAAGATTCGCCTTTCTGGGAACCAGCTGCCCCGATCACTTCGTCCGCACCAAGATACGGCCGATGTACGTGTCCTGGAACCCGGAAGAGGATCTTCAGAGTTTGCGCAAAGCGATCGACGAAGCGCTGGCCCAGTATCGCAAGGACTATGCCCTCTACTACCGGCACCACGCCAAGGCGGAGGATCCGGCGATGCGCGATGCCAGTCCGACCGTGGTGCTGATTCCCGGCATCGGCATGTTCAGCTTCGGTAAGAGCAAGACTGAATCGCGCATCACCGGCGAATTCTATGTGAATGCCATCCACGTGATGGAGGGGGCCTCGGCCCTCGAGTCCAGCGCCACGCCGGCGGTTCTGCCGCAAGCGGGTCCGGCTGCGGAGAGCGCCTTGTTCCAGGTCCATTGCAACTACGTCGCGTTGCCGCCCTCGGAGGCATTTCGTATTGAATATTGGGCGCTCGAAGAAGCCAAGCTTCGCCGCCAACCGCCGGAGAAGGAGCTCAGCCGCTCCATCATGCTCATTGTTGGCGGGGGCAGTGGCATCGGAAGGGAAGTGGTTCGCCTGGGCGCAGGACGAGGAGCCCATGTGGTGGTCGCCGACCGTGATCTGGAAGGCGCAGAGAAGTCGGCGGAGCTAGTCACCGCGGGAAAGGAATTTCAGCTTGCCGCCGCGGTCGATATCCGTGACCGGGCGGCGATTCGCGCGCTGCTGCGCAAAGTGGTGGCGGAGTTCGGCGGTCTGGACATCGTGGTCAATACGGCGGCGATCTTTCCTGCCTCTGCGGATGGCCACGTCACCGATGAGCAATGGGGCACGACACTGCAGGTGAATGTGACCGCCAACCATCTGCTGGTGGAGGAAGCGGCAAAGATATTCGCCGAGCAGGGTCTGGACGTGTCTGTGGTTTTGACAAGCTCCGCCAATGCGGTGGTCGCCAAGCGCGGCAGCGAAGCGTATGACGTCAGCAAAGCCGCGGTCAGCCACCTGGTGCGCGAGATGGCGGTCGCCTTTGCGCCGCGGGTGCGGGTGAACGGCATCAGCCCGGCAACTGTGGTGAAAGGGTCGACGATGTTTCCCCGCGACCGGGTGATGGCCTCGCTGACCAAATACAACCTGCCCTTCGAGCGAACGATGACGGATGATGAGCTGCGCGGGCTGCTGGCGAACTTTTACGCTCAGCGCACGCTTACCCATCAACCGATTGATCCGGAAGACTGTGCCCACGCCATCCTGTTTCTGGCCGGCCCGCAGGCGCGCTGCACCTCGGGACATTTGATCCCCGTCGACGGCGGTCTGCCGGAAGCTTTCCTACGCTGACGGTGACGCACGACGTGCGGAAAGAAAGCTGTCCAGGACGTCGGGGGCCTCATGGTGTCGAGACTAAAGGCGGTTTCTTTGCGAACCAGAGTGTCATGCTCCTTGCGTTTGTGTGAGAATGCGAAAATAAACCGTAGATATAACCAGGCCCGTAAGGCCGGGAGCCAAACGTCAGCCCAGCCCGGATCCGAATTTCCTGTGGAGCTTGCTGGCGTTGGCGCACTTCATGCGGCTTTCCTTAATGAAAGCCGCACAAGCGGTCGTGTCTAGCGCAGCGTGCAGGAAATCCGGAGAAGGGCTGGGACATCGATCATATCGTTTGAGCGCCAGAGGCGCGGCACGCGCGGATGAATGTAGTGCCGCGCCTCCGGCGCTCCGCAACCTTGGATGTCCGTCTCCCAGCCCTTCCGGGCTGGGCTGACGTTTGGCTCCCGGCCCTACTCCGGATTTCCTGTGGACCTAGTTGGCGTTGGCGAAGTTCATGCGGCTTTCCTTAATGAAAGCCGCACACGCGGATTCTGGCGGCGCCCCGTGCAGGAAATCCGGATACGGGCCTGGTTTCGATTTGCGGTTTATTTTCGCGTTCTCGCGCGGACTCATTGTGAGGCGGTTCTAAAGCCGTGCCCCTGATACAACGCCAGATAGGTTTCGCCCAGATCAAGGATCGTTGCGCGTCTATGCGCCTGCGGCTACCACTTCGTAGGGACGCATCATTTCGTTGTCTTCGTGCTCCAGGATGTGGCAATGCCACACATACCAGCCGGTGAATCCTTCGAAGGGGATGATGATGCGGGTAATCACGCCGGGGTCGGCACGGACAGTATCCTTCCAGCCGCTCTCCGTGGGTGCGGGGGGAATTGCGGGCCCGGTGAAACGCACCGTCCCCTTGTCCTGGAATTCAAATGTGTCGAAAGGGCGGCGATCGAGTATCTGGAATCTGACCAGGTGTAGGTGAATGGGGTGCGAATCTTCAGTCAGGTTGACCAGCTCCCATATTTCTGTCGTGTTGATCACGGGCTTCTCCGTTACCGGCATGTGCCACGGAGTATTGTTCAGCAGCATGCCCATCGATTGCTGAACCATATCCATGCGCTCATCCAGAGTGAGACGGCGGGTTTTCACCGCGCGGCTTTCGGGAATCTTTGCAAACGAGCGTAGCTGGGGCGAAAGAGACGACGTATCAGGCGCCGCCTTGGGCGCGACCCGGAATTGCATGATGTCGAAGCTGTCGCTGCGCAGGAGGATTTTCTCTCCCGCATGGGCGCTGAAGTCGAAGACGAAATCAATCCTCTCCGCTGGAGCCATCACCGCCCGCTGGGCCGCAACGGGCGCAGGCAATAATCCCTGCTCCGTGCCGATCTGCTGGAAGGTGAGTAGCTTGCCCAGCGAAAATCGGTAGAAGCGGCCATTCGAACCGTTCATCAGACGAAAGCGATACTTGCGGGGTTCCACATCCAGATAAGGAAACAGCTTGCCGTTAACCAAAATCGCATTGCCAAAGACTTCCGGAACCCAGGGCGTCTCCGCCTTGGGAGAGACGGGATATTGGAGCTGCCCGTCGGGCAGAAGAAAGCGATCGTAGACCAGTAGCGGAATCTCGTATTTTCCCTGGGGCAGGTGCAGAGCGTCTTCCGCTTCATCGCGGATGAAATACATACCCTGCAGCCCGGCGTAGATGTTTAAGCGATTGATGCCCATGGTGTGGTCGTGGTAGAAGAGCATCGCCGCGTCCTGCCGGTTGGGATAGTGGAAGGTCGCGGACTTGCCGGGAACGTACCAGTGCTCGGGATAGCCATCGCTGTCCGGCGAGGTCTTGCCTCCGTGCAGATGGATGACGCTGCGCACCTCGGGCAGATTGGCTTCGGCGCCGTGCAGTGTGTGGTCGATAGGCAGAAAGTGGCGCTGCGGCAGCTCGTTCACCCATTCCACAATCACTCCATGGTTGCTCCGGGTTTCGAACGTAGGTCCTGGAGAGGACGAGCCAAAGCCCCACATGCGGGTCGCGGGCAGATCCCGGTGAACTTTGCACTCGATGGGCCGCATGGCCATGCGGTAGTAAGGAAGTTGTGTGGTGGGATCATCGGGACTGGGACGGGTCCCATGAGGTTGCGCAATCTCGGGGATGGGGAGCGGATCGACGTAGGGACTCAGTTTGTCCGGATCGAGCGTCGTTAACTCTGGTTGGGCAGACGGTAATTTGTTGAGCGACATTCCGGCGGCAAGAATTCCGGTTCGCTCCAGGAACCTGCGGCGAGTAATCAAATCAAAGCCTCACTGGCGAACAAAATAAATCAACAGGGCAAAGGGAGGAAGCCCTTTGCCCTGTTGAATCGAGCTGCAAATGCAATTGCTTGCGGTTCGTATCTGTTTATCTGGTGACCAACCCGGTGGAGGTGTTCAGTATGTAGGGCGTGGTATCAGGGTTCCTGAAATCGAACATCGGGTTCAGCCGTCCGGCAAGGTTGTCGAACGATCCGGGGATACGTTGACCATCCAGCCAGTTGTCCTCGATGAAGCGCAGAATCGAGCTCTGGTCGGTAACCGTGTGATCGACGTAGTTTTGCTTAGCGTACGGCGAGATCACCAGGAGAGGAAGACGTGGACCATACCCGCAACGTCCTTGGGCATGCTGGACGGTGACGCCCGGAAGAGCGCCTTCTCCCGTACCGCATTGGCCCGCACCGGTCAGGGCATCCGAGGTAGTGGCGGATTGGTTCACGATGGGACTCATCTGATGGTCATACCAGCCGTCGGAGTCATCATAGTTGATGACTACAGCGGTATTTGCCCAGTCCTTCTGCTGTTGCAGAAAGTTGATAACGGTGACGACGAAGTTCTGTTCGTCGAGAGGATCGGAATAGCCGGCGTGGCCGTCCTCGAAGCCAGGTGCCTTGAGGTAGCTGACCGCGGGGAAATTGCCGGCGTTGATTGCGTCAAAGAAGTCGTGGATATCGTACTGGTGATTTGCGGGGTCGCCATTGATGCCGACCGTGCTGGGCGAACTCGGCCGGATGTGCTTCAGGTTCTGGGTCGCGGTGTAGTACTGGAAAGGCTCATGATGCGGGATATAGTCGGTTTCGGTAACGTTTGTTACCGTAGAGGTCGTGCTCCGGCTGCATCCGGTTGTGCCATTGGCGTTTTTGACGGTCAGGTCGAAGCCGCCCTGGAAGAAGCCCCAGCTGATGCCGGCAGAAGTGAGCAGGTCACCGGCATTGGTTCCACCCATGGCGACTTGGGCTCCGGTGGTAGTGGAGCAAGTATCTCCGACTGGGTCAGCATCACTGACCAGAGTGAATCCCCCGCCGCCGTCTGGCACCACGCCGCTGGTGTCATTTATCTGGTCACTCACGCCGTTGAGCTGGCCGGAGATCAGGTTGAGGGCGCCGTCGGTAGAAGGACCAAAATTGGTGCCGTACGAGTTGTCACTCATGGCAAACCGCTGCGCGTAATTCCATAACGCGGTAACCGTGTTGCCATCGAAGTATCCCATCACGAGTCCGTTGGTCGTTTGGCCATTCGGTGGCGGACCGGGCGTGCCCGTGAATTTAGGGAATAGGTCCATCAAGCCATTGTGAAACGCCTCCTGTTCGGGGGTGTAGCCATGGTCTTGATCGGCGGTTGCGGCCTGGGAACGATCGAGGCGGAACGGGTTGCTTGCTCCAGCACCGTTGATCGTGTTTAAGGCATTTGGATTGTTGAAGAGCAACCCGTCCGTGTAGCCATTCACAGCCGGAGTTCCGGGCTTCGCAAGAAAGCGCGGTTGCCCGCCAGGATTCACGGCCTTTGGGTAGGTGCCGAAGTAGTGGTCGAACGAGACATTTTCCTGAAAGATGACGACCAGATGTTTGATGGGTGTGGTGGTCCCCGACTGCGCGTCTGCGACCGTTGGATTGGTGAGGGTTCCGGCGAACATGAGCGAGGCTAAGGACGTGGCTACGAGCTTCTGCATCAGTACTCCCTTCGAGGCTGCCTATACGACCGCCATCCAGCATTAATGGCGCAGTATTAAAAACTGGTGAGCAGGGAGTAACAGATTGTTAAATTTGACGCTTTGCACCGTATCGAGCAAGTATTTAAAAGTCAGCCAACGAAAGACGAGGATGGAGCGCAGAAATGCGTGTCACGATCCGGGTCTTCCTGGTCCGGCTCGGCCAGCGTGTAGCCAATCTGCGACAGAAAGCGAATGCAATCCTCGCGCACGGTGGGGAATGTGGGCAGCCACTGGTGGGTTTCCACAGAGAGGGTGGGATGGCGGCGCACGAGCAACTTACGCGCACCCTCTAAAATGAGCGCCTCCGCGCCCTCGGCATCAATTTTTATGTAGTCGGGCTCGGGCAAATTGCCGTTATCGATTTCATGATCCAGGCTGATGGTGCGCACAGCTAAGCCGCCGCCAGCGGAGAGATGCCCCGCAACCGCGCTGCACGAGCAATCGAAATTCGAGATTCCGTCGAAGTCGGAGACGGCAGCCTCCACCACCGAGACATTCGCCAGATGATTCATGGCTAAATGCCTCTTGATGTTGGCGATGTTTCTGGGTAAGGGTTCAAAAGCGAAGACGCGGCCTGCCGGACCGACCAACGAGGAAGCGCATAGGGTGTGGTAGCCGGCCTGTGCGCCGACGTCGAAGCAAATATTTCCCGGGCGAAGATGCTGCTTCATTAACCGCGATTCCGCAGGATCATACGTACCAATCCAGCAGCGATGTATGCTCGACCCCACGATCCAGCGCTTGCCCTGCAGCGGCCCGCCCACCACAGCAACCTTAAGAGTGGGAGGGATGAAGTGGAGCGGCGTGCGCAGCAGGCGTTCGAGGGGGCTGGTGTTGGGCATGAAAGAAAGACGGCCGATGACAGACCTGGCGTGAAATCGCATGGGGCAATTCCCCTTTCAGACTACCGGAATAAATACATGGCCGGTATAGATAGAGGGTAAGCCTCGGGGCGGGGCCTCTATCAAATTACGCCTGCAAGAAAATGATGCGATGCCCGAAATAGAGCTACTATGCCCGAAATTAAACTACTAACAAATTAAGATGCAACTTATCTTGATATTCTGTCACTGGCGGGGAGCATACGAGGAGCTAACTGACCTAGTCAAGTTAAACATAACTTAGAAATTAAACTGTAACTTAGAAAGTAAAAGATAACTTAGAAATGAAAATGTAACTTAGAAACGCAAGAGAGGGGCGGGCTATTCTGTATAGTTGCCGGCGAGATATGTCGAGTAAAGCAGGAGAGGGGAGTCAGGCGCGCCGCGATGACCCGGATGTTCTGTGAAGGTAGCGGCTTCGGCGCACTTCATGCGGCTTTCCTCAAAGAAAGCCGCACAAGCGGTCATGTCGAGTGGAGCGTACAGGAAATCCTGGGACGGCGCGTTCGCGGCAAATGCTTAAGTGATAGTTGCCGAAAATTTCATCGCCTAGCTTAGCCGGAAACCCTTCAGGCCAGTGAGCTGCAGAAAGGTAAGCCAGGTGAATTTCGGATTGTTGAGCAGGTAGCGGCGCCACAAGCGCTTCGGTTCCTTCGACAGCCGATACAGCCACTGCAATCCTGCCTTCTTCATCCAATTCGGCGCCTCGGCTAGATTGCCGCTGAGCAGATCGAAGGCAGCGCCTACGCCAACCATGAGCTGGACCGGCAGGCGGTGGCAATAGGCAGCCATGAAGCGTTCCTGTTTGGGCGTGCTCAGGCCGCACCACAGTACATCCGCCTGTGATGCTGTGAGTTGGCTGCGAAGGTCGTCTTCTTCGCGCGGGGTAAGGGGACGGAAAGGCGGAGTGTAGGTACCCACAATCTTAAGTCCGGGGAACCGTCGCGTCAGCTCTGTTGCCAGTTCCTCTGCGACCCCAGGCTTGCCGCCGTAGAGAAAGTGGCGATAACCGCGGACCACCGAACGCTCGCAGAGGCCTAGCATGTAGTCGGGCCCGTAGACGCGATCCATGTGCTTGAAGCCATGGACGCGGCCCAGCCAGACCGTGGGCATGCCATCCGGGGTGGTCAGGAAGGAGCGATTCAGAATGTCACGGAACTGCTCGTCCGATTGCGCTTCCATGATGCCATGTACACCCGTCACGCATACGTAACCCTGCTCTCCCCGTTGCAGGAGTGACTCGGTCTCGTTGAGAGCAGTTTCCATATTCAGGGCGGTCACGCCTACGCCAAGAATATTCACCCGCGCCGGCTCCGCGGGCTCGGGGATCAGGCCGTCATTCAAGAATTGATCAGTGGCTAAACGCACGAGAGAGCCTCGACTTGAGATTCGATCCAATCGTAGGTCTTACGCAGGCCATCCTTCAGATGGGTTGAGGGCTCCCATCCGAGCTTGTTCTGGATAAGCGTGTTATCGCTGTTACGGCCATTGACCCCGCGGGGGGCGTTGAGGTTGTAAGTTCTTTTTAGATGGATGCCTGCGAAGCTCTCTGCGATGTCCACCAATTGATTAATCGAGACCAGCTCGCTACTGCCCAAGTTGATGGGCTCATGAATGTCGCTTTCCATGATCATGCGCGAACCCTTGACGCAATCGTCGATATACATAAAGCTCCGCGTCTGCTCGCCGTCCCCCCAGATTTCGATGGAATGGTTTCCTGAAGTCTTGGCTTCGAGCACCTTGCGGCAGATCGCAGCCGGCGCCTTCTCACGTCCGCCGGTCCAGGTACCATCGGGCCCATAAACGTTGTGAAAACGCGCCACTCTGCATTGCAACCCGAAGTCTTCCTCAAAGTGGCGGCACATCCGCTCGCTGAACAGTTTTTCCCAGCCATACCCGTCTTCCGCCAGGGCCGGGTAGGCGTCACTCTCCTTGAGCGCGATCACGTCGGGATTGGTCTGCTTCTCACCGTTGTAGACGCAAGCCGAAGAAGCGAAGAAAAAGCGCGACACCTGGGCACTCTGTGCCGCCAAGAGAAGATGGGTATTGATCAGGACACTGAGCATGCAAAGGGCTTTGTTGTTTTCGATAAAGCCCATGCCCCCCATGTCCGCTGCCAGGTTGAAGATGGCGTCGGCACCCTCGACGGCACGATGGCAGGCGTCGAGTTGCTTCAGGTCCGCGGTCACATTTTCCACGCCCGGGTGCACCTGGTACCACTCACTGCGCGGCTTGACGTCGACCGACCGGATCACATTGACCCCATCTCGAAGCAGCTGCTTGATCAAGTGGCCGCCGATGAAACCACCCCCACCACAAACCACAACCTTTTGTCGAGACAAGTCCATGAAAATTTCCCCTAGGCAAATGAGTGATCGAACCAAAAGTATACTGGCCGGTAAATGGCCGGGATCCTTCGCAGCAAAAAGATACGGCTTTGGTAATCCGAATTGACGGTACTTTCGGGGGCTTTCCCGTAATCGGAATCAACCAAAGCAAATCATTTCAACAGTTTCATCCCGGCCGGCTGCTTGTACGCGCCAACTCAGGGTTTAGCAAACCAGTAACTGTCCGCAAGCTCCATTTCCGGGTCACTTTGGGCCCTGGATAGATCGCTTGCAGTGCCGGCGAGACTCTTCCGGCGGTTGCTGCCTCAGCCCCTATGGTAAGAGGATTTGCCGCTTTTCGCCCAAGTTTTTTTCCGGCATCGGGGGTACGGTGGTCCAGGCTCAACATTTCAGATGAGATGCGCGTCATTCGGAATGGGATGCGCATGCCAAGCCGGGCTCCCCGGTAGGGCGGGGATGGCTGCGCCTGATCCGCTAGGAAATGAAGGCTGGGCGCCTTAGGTGACGTAGGTCCGCTTAGCGACCAGTGATTTGGGCATGCCAATGAACCGTTCGACCAGGATTTCGGCACCCGGGAACATCGCCTTGAACTCTTTCGGAGCGATCAATCGGATTTCCTTGAGCCTATCGTCGATCTCCTGTTTGCTAGGGCGGGAGAGGATTCCCCACGTCGTCCCACGCCTCGCAACCTTGCGGCGCAGATCAATGGGTAGCCAATGCACGAACGGGGAAAGGTAGTGAGGCTCTATGAAAAACCTTGGATCGGGAGTCTGCACCCAGTAGCTTTTACCAACCCGGCGGATCTCACTCGCGAAGGAGACCTGAGAGTCGTGTTGTCCCAAATGTTCGATAACGGAGTTTGAGAAAACCACGTCGAACTCACCGTCCGCAAAGGGAAGTTTGGTCCCATCCCCGACTATCCACCGCACGTTCGATGGCAACTTCGCCTGATCCTCTTCGTAGACGTTCAGTACGGTAATATTTTCGATTCGAGGGAGGCCATCGCCAGTGGCGATCTCCCAGATAAAAGGATTCCCGCCCACGTCTAAAATCCGAGTTTGCGGTGTTATGGCGAGAGCTTTATAGAACTGCCTCATTCTCTTGCGGCGAAAGTGGCGAAGGATTGGCCGGTAAATTTCGTGGATGAGTTCCATGTTCGCGTAGCTCCTTCTCAACACGTTAATCGGCGGAATCTGGAGTCTCTGCTGATTACGTTCGTCAGAGGCGCTTCAGCCTCTCGATAAAGCAGTGACCCAATCCTTGCGGTCCAAACCGCGACTGACCCGGCCTACTGAATCTTTCGTCTCAGGGAACTGTGGTTGTATCCCTGGACCATATAGATGCTAGCACCAGGGAACTTGGCCACGAAATGACCCGAAGTGGCCACAAGTGAATCGCCGGCTAAACCGTTGGTTGTGTCTACCGCGCCCGAGTTGGTTTGCGGGCAGGGATTGCGCCGTTGTAAGTGGCGCTGGCCACTGAGCTGGGGACAAAACCATATCCCGATGGGTAGCTGAGAGGGTTGGCCCCCTGACCCCACATGCCGATGGCTTTGACGGTTCCCGCGGCTGCCAACGAGATGGTACATGAGGACGAGCCCACCGCCGGATTGCAGAGCTGACTGGTGCCCGCATTGGGTGCGGGCGTGGATCCATCGGTCGTGTACCAAATTGAGACGTTCCCCATCGGCAAAGGCGTGGTGCTACTGGTATTTCCGGCGTCGGTCAATCTCACAGCCAGGGGAAAGCCTTGCGCCCCGGAGGCTGGCGAGATGGCGGGCATAGTGGTCGTGATTGCCGAACAGGAGGAAGAGAATGTGTTGCCGGTAGCGCTGGGAGGGGGAATACCGCGGAAACCCTCTGATTTATAGGCGCCCCCCATGTTTGGTCCACAAGCTGTGTTGTAATTGATCGCCCATGGAGCTGAGCCCGCTCCCCAAGTGACGCCTCCGTTGACGGAGTTGCCCTGAAGGAGATTTTGTACTGCTTGAGCACCCCATCCCCACCACTCAATGGTGTAGCCCCAGGCCCATTTCCCCGCGGGTGGAGGCTGGTTTTGGATGAGCACGTTGTCGAGGATCTGGGGCACCGGGCTGGTTGCGGGTGAATTTGACGCGCAGGTTGGACTGGTGGATGGGGTGCAGACCCGATTACCCGGGAGCAACCCATACGGAGCGTTACCACCGCAACAGGCAAGCGACAACCCAAAGGAAAACTGCTGCGGCTGAAACGGATTCTCGATGCTGTTGTTTTGAATCACCACATTTGCCGCGCCTTGTGGCTGAAATTCCCCATTCATGCGGTGGATCTCCTGGAAGTCGTTGTTCTTGATGGTCCAGTTGATCCAAATAGGCACTGCGCTGACGCCTTCGACGGCGTTGCAGCGATCGCCAAAGCAAACGCTCTTTACCCCTTGCTCGGTGTGGAAGAAGGAGTTGTTTTCGATGGTGACGCCGGTTGAATTGCCTTGGAACCACATGCCCGCACAATAACCGCCCATATCCGAGGTGGATGTCATGATGTTGACGGGCGTCAGGCAGGAGTTGGGGTCTCCAATCTGGTTCCACTCGACGACCAGGTTGGATAGAGTCGTGCCCCCCGATCCGTTATTGTCGCCGTCAAAGTACATTCCCTCATCTTTTACCTGAGTGCAACCGGAGGAATGACAAGGGATGTTGACAATGGAGTTGTACTCGAAGGTCAGGTCGTCCGATGGAAATTGGTCGTAGATCGCTCCAGCGTTGGCGAACTGCAAGTACTGAATCGTTATGGGGTTGGTACAACGGATCGCGTTGAAGATGAAGCTATTCCGGGTGCTGGAGGCGAGGACTGCCGTCTGCTTGCTATAGGTATGCGTTCCCCAACTGGTGTAGGTGGGGGAAATCCGCGGGCCGGTGATGGTCACGCCTCCACGAATGCAAGGCAACATCAAGCTCCTGGAAATGCTATAGGTTCCAGCCGCGAACGCGATCACGTTGTTGGCCGGCGTGGCCGAGTTTAAGTACCTTTCTATCTGCGACTGAGTTGAGCCGGAGGGGATGGTGATCGTCCCCGCAAACGATAGCGAGGATGCGATGAGGAGAAACGATAGCAGGCGTCTCATTTATGGTTTCTCATACTCCATCTGCGGAACCGCTATCGGAGCTTTGGAACTCTCCGTTTTTCCATGATAAAGGCCGTCGACCCAAAAATGTGGCGGGGCGCTCATCGGTCGTCGCCAGTGGTACTGATCTCGCAACTGTAACGGGTGCAGCCTAAAGCCGCATGTAGACCTGTCTAGAGCAGCGTACAGGAAATCAGGGATAGTCCTGGGAGGGGAGTTTCCTTAGCGACAGTCCTGGGTATTCATTGGGGTGCCAGATTGGCTGAAGAAAATTGGCTTTGTATCAGAGCAAACAAAAAAAGCGGCTCTTCCTGAATAAGGAAGAGCCGCGCATACCAGGATTTCCTGTACTTTGAAATCCGGGATAAGTACAGGCGTATTGACTAGAACGCTGGGCCCACTGCAATACCGGCAGAGGCCGTTTTGTTCAGCCAGATCTGGTATTCACTGTTCTCCATTTCAGGCGTGATGGGTTGAGGCGCCAGGACGGAGTTGGTGGAATAATCTGCGGGCGACGCAGGGAAGGATTGATCCTTGCGATAGCCCGACTGGGAGCAAGAGGAGTTCCAGCACGCATAGCCGATGAGGTTGTCGTGCATGGTGTTGTTGTACATGGTGGCGCCGGCGCCGTTGACATCGCCGTTCGCCATACCTACATGTTGCGCAGCGAGCTTGGTTCCATCCGCCAGCATTCCGCTGGAGATGACCCGGTTGTTAGCGGCTACGTTGTCGTGTCCGGCGGTGAACTTGATGCCATAGTTCTCGGTGCCGACCACCTGGTTGTCGTGGATGCTGTTAAAGGCAGGGGCTTGCTCTGCGCTGTCGTTGGGGCTGCCTTCGGTCTTGATTCCGCCGCCAGCATAATCAGCCTGCGCAGCCGTATAGGGATAGGCGCCCTGAATGTAGGTGTCGTGGATTTCGAGTGGTTGGTTGGGAGTTCCACTCGACTGCTTGACGGCGATGTTATCGGCAACCAGGCTGTGGCCGGGATAGTTGATCACTTCGTTCCAGCCCACGTCGATGCCCGGCACAGACTGCACCTTATCGAGTTCGATAAAGCGCGATACGCTTTGGTTGGAGCCTACTCCCGGCAAGTAACCGCCGTTGCCGTCGCTGAGCAGGCCATTCAAGTTGCGCGCCCGGTTGGCACGGATCACGATGGTCTGCTGTCCGTCCCGATTGCCGGAATAGCCGTGCACCAGTACCCCACCCCCTGCGTTCTCAACGTAGTTATTCTCTACATCGAGCCGCGCCGGGGAGGAGGCGTCGAGGAAGGCGCCGTTCGCTTGGCCCTTCACCGCTGAGTTCACAGCAAAACCGAGACTGTTGCGGACGGTCAAATCAGCGCCCGCAACACTGGTCTTGATCAAACCCGCAGCACTGCTGATGTGCGAGTTCTCGATGACCACGGGAGCTGTGGTTGCCACCGTGACTGCCGGCGTCTTGCCATCTGTGCTGCGCCAGTTTCCAGAGTAGGAGCCTGCCGCGGTGATGACGATGGGACCGCTCCAATCCACTTGGCCGATACTGCTGACCGCAGGCACTGAGGCTTGGCGTCCCTGATAGGTGCCAGTGATGGTTGCCTTCCCGGTGGCCAGTCCTGAAAGCGATCCGGAAGACGTTGCGGTGATGGTGCGGGTGTCAGAAGACGTCCAGGCAAAGTTTGCCGTGACGTCCTTGGTCGAACCATCGCTGAAGGTTGCGATGGCCTTCAACTGAGTGGTGCTGCCGATGGCAACCGTTGCTTGCGCAGGGACGACGGCTACGGAAGCCAACTCTGCTCCCGCGGCGGCGGCTCCAGTGCCGGCAGCTGCTCCACTGCCCGCGGCTGCAGGTGCGACTGTATCCGTCCCACTGAGCGCGGAGCGGACACTCGCGGCCGGCTGCTTGACCGCCGAGGAGGCGGCGGTATAGCTTGCCGTCACGACCGAGCTGGGCACGTAGCCATAGCCTGACGGATAGCTGGTTGGATTTGCGCCCTGACCCCACATGCCGATCGCCTTCACGGTGGTTCCTGCGTTCACCGAGAATGAACCGGTATAGAGGGTCGAAGCGGTAGTGGGCGTGCTGCCGTCGGTTGTGTAATAGACGGAATGGTTAGTGCCACTATCAGCGAGGGTTACCGTAGTTGCGCCGGAGATCGCGCTTGCTGCGGGCGAGATGGTCGGAGCGGTACTGGTTACCGGTGTGATGGTAGTGCTGACGGTATTTCCGCTCTGCGTTGGGGTGGTGGTCGCACCGCCTGGAACTTGTTCGTTGCAGACGGAGCAGCCTTCGCCCCCGCTCATATATGGACCCTCAATGATGGAGTTCTCTACCTCCCACGGTGGGCCGCCCATGCCCCAAACGATGCCGTTGGCCCAATATCCTTGAATCACATCATTGTTGGCCTGAGCTCCGTTGCCCCACCACTCGATGGCGTAGGCGATGTACTCGCCTGCTGGTGCTACGTTCGCCAACAGGACATTGTTGTTGATATAGGGCACAGTAGCGCCGGAAATGCCGGCGCAGCACGCCAGGGAGAATCCCATGGAGAAGGTCGATGGGGCGAATGCATTCTCATACGAGTTGTATTGGATGACTACGTTCGTAGCATTTTGGGGCTGCATCTCCGCCGCAATGCGGTGAATGTTGTTGAAGTCATTCCACTGCGCGGTGAAGTTGGTCCAGGTGGGTGAGCCGGCACCAGCGCACAGGTTGCCGTAGCAGAGGACGTGGAAGCCTTCTTCCAGATGGGTGAAGATGTTGTTTTCCACCGTGATGCCATTCAGGTCGCCCTGGAAAAAGACGCCAATGCAATCGCCGCCGTCGTCGGTATTTTGCGACATGACGCCAGTGCAGGAGGTCGGATCCCCGAAGGTATTGTGGGTGACTGTGGCGTTGGTGATCGTCCCACCCTGATTTCCGTCGAAATAGATGCCCATGTCTGCGAACTGATCTTCGTCGCCGGGAAGGTGAGTGAATTGATTCTGCGTGATGGTGATACCCGACATCGGCGCAGTTACGTAAATGGCGCCGGTGTTCTCGAAATGCAGATAGCCGATGGTGACGGGAGTAGTGCACTTGCCTACTGAGAAGATGCTGTTCTTGGTGTAGGTGGCAGCCAGGATGGCGGTTGCCGGTGATGCGGTGGGTCCGGTAATGGTTACGTTGCAAGGTATATTGACCGGCGCCGAGATGTTATAGGTGCCGGCGGCAAAGACGATTAATGCACAGCTTGAAGCGCTCGAGATGGTGCTTTGCAGCGTGCTTTGACTCATGCTGCTGTTCACGTTGATAGTCGGACCTCCGCACCCGGTCAAGGTTGGAAGGGTCGGACTATTGCCCGTACTACCACCCGTACCACCTCCAGCGGCACTCACGACGAGGCTGTTCTTTGCCGTGGCAGAGGCGTAGTCGGTGGTGTCAGTGGGAGTAAAGGCGGCTGTCAGTTGCAGAGTACCAGCTGCAGGAACATTGCCCGCGGCAGGGCTGTAAACAAAGGTGCCAGGCACGTTTGCCGTGGCATCCAGCTGGGCCGAGCCGAGGGCTGTGCCTTGCGCGATGGCCGCGAGCGCAGCCCAGGTGACGGTGGGAGCGGCCTGATTCACAGTGAGCTGCACCGCGGCTGTCGCCGAAGAATAGGTGCTCGTGTCGCTGGGCGTAAAGGTTACGGAAAGCGTCTGTGTTCCCGCTTTGAGGACGGTGCCGGCCGCCGGCGTGTAAGTGAAGGTTCCAGCCATGTTGGCGGTAGCGTTCAGCTGCGTGCTGCTCAATGCTGTGCCATAGGAGATCGCTGCGGGCGCACTCCAGCTGATGGTTGGAGTGTTGGTCGAGGGCGTCGAGGAAATGGTGACCTGGGTCGACGCGCTCAGGTTCTCTGGCGCCGCGCTAGCCGCCGACGGCGATACGCCAGCCGGTGTTGCCTCTACGTAAGCCGCCTGCACCATCACCGTGCCCGGCGCCTTGGCGGTCAGGGCTGTGCTCGCCATGCTCGCTATAGCAGGGTTCGATAGCGTCCACTGGGTAGCTGCCGTTACATCCTGGGTCGTACCATCGCTCAGATGGGCCGTGGCCTTCAACATAGCCGTGCCACCTACGCTAAGAGTGGAGGGCGTCGCGGTTACGCTCAGGGAAGCGAGGGTCTGGGACGAGGGGTTACTGCATCCAGCAATCAAAAGCAATAAAACGAAAACACACAGGAGGCCGAAACACACCTGTGGCCTAGGGGGAATACGCATTTGGAGCCTCGTCTTGTCGGAAATTTCGAAGCACCGCGGCCTGGGGATAAAGGCCATCTCAAAGGCACGAACGGCCGAGCGCGTCCTTGAGACACGTTGTGCCGACGGCGAATTTTGCTGTCCTATGGTTGTTACTTTGGCGTATGTGCCAAATTGGGGCAATGCCACCGATTGGCCATTACATTAGTTTTCTAAATTATTGATTGCAAAGGCTTTGGAGTGAATTTTTTGCTCGCTTGGTGGGTATTTTGTGGCGCTGCTGTGTGGAATTTTCGTTACTTTCGGGCGGACAACGCCTCAGACTTCGCTTGCAAGCTGATGGCGGAGTCTGGTTTGCGCAACAGGCGGGAAGATCCAGACAAGATCAAGAGGGATTGGACGAGATTGGGTGGGGGAGTGGAGCGGAGCGGCGCTGACCAGAATATTTGAGCGGGAGGGATGGGCGGGATCACAGAATGCGAGGGAGGACTTGAAGATACTGCCGGCTGCGTACCGCTGCACCAACATGGAGACGGAAGGGCACGCAGCCGGGGTCGATTTTTCGAAGGGTACGGCCTTTGGCAGCCTCTCTAGGCAAGCACGGGTACGGTGATTTCCTGGCCCACCTGGATCTTGTTTGGATCAGCGATATGGCTCGCAGCGGCAATGTTGGAATAATGATTGGGCGACCCGTAGAAGCGGTTGCTTATCTTGGACAGATTGTCGCCGCTCTTCACGCTGTAGCTTTGGTTGGGGCCGCCGGTGGTGGCGATTTCGTGGTGCAGGTCGGAGTATGTGGGGTCCACCTGCTTAATCACATCCCATACTCGATTGGCGACCACTTCTGACGGCACGGAACCTTTCAGGTATAGCTTTTCTCCATCCAGGCTTACCGAATCCACCTTCGCGCCCAAGTCGCTAAATCCCTCAATGGTCTGAATCACGGGGGAGTATTTCTGCTTCAACTGATCGAGATCTGCCATAACGTGTTCTCCTTCTTTCGTAGCGGTTGAATTCAAAGTCAATGGAAAGGTTTACGCGGCATGCTGGCTGGCGATCTTCCTGCCCTGCCGACGGCAGATTTGAAAGTCAGGGCGGCAAATGGGCAGAACGGCCGCCTACTCCACCGCCGGACGGTTGGACCAATTTCTCACGGAGGCAGCGCGGATGTCTATCGCAGGAAGAACAAAAGGCAGGAAGGACAAAAGCTTTTGCGAGGCGGTGAATTTTTTGCGGATGTACACAACAATCCCTCGCAACCGGAAAATGGACTCAAGGGAAAAACAGGTACCCAGAGAAGGTAACCATTTCTGTCGCACATTGGCGTACCCCAGGCAGCCGAATTTGTTGACACCAGGGGACGCGACCGCTAGATTACGGGAAGTAGGCACTGCGAGACATGTGATGGATGAGGCGTCGGCCGCCCAGCCCATCGAAGAGCCCTGAACCCCCCACAGCGGCTTTCACTACATGCGATTCAGCTTCTGGTATTTGCAGTCGATGTGACTGAGATGGCGAAGCTAGGTCCAGGGTGCCCTCCGGCGAATCACCACTAGAATCCAACCTCTTCAGGCCATCTTCGAGCGTAGAAGACGAATCGGTGCGTGCTTTGTCCTCCCGTAGTGAGCCCGTCCGGTTTTTTGGTTGGCAAAAGATGCGATTCCTGTGCGAAGCACATCGAAGAATGAATACTGCGTAAATCGCGGTGCGGTGATTGGAGATTAGGGAATGTACGATACCGAAGTCAGACCTCTGCCAATTTTAAAATGGGATAACTGGTCGAAGTGGGTTCTATTTCTGCTGGTCGGCTATTCCCTGACTGCACGCAGCTTCTCGTACCTCGGGATCCCACCCGCCAAGTTGTTCGTTGGTGACCTGACGCTGGGAGCCTTTATCCTCCTGCGCCCGCGCCAACTCTTCGATCCCTGGATCAAAGCGCTCACCAAGGGCGGTCCCTTGGGTCCATTAGCGTGGGTTCTGCTGATATCGATCTCTTACGGCATTTTCCAGGTCATCCGCGGTGTGTTGCTGGGCTTCTCGCCCCTGACGGCGATCGAAAATCTGGTCTTCAACGTTTATCCTCTCTACATCTTCCTGGGCATATGGCTGGGCAAGCGCCGGCCTGAGCTTCTGCTGCGGTTTGTCCAGGTCTTTGCCATCTGCTTTTGCATTTACGCGCCAGCCTATCTGCTGTACCTCAATAAGGTCAACGTGATGATGCCGGGATCGGACGGAGTCAGCGTTTTCGGCCAGGCCCTCGGTGGCGGCTTTATCATCCTGTCTCTGCTTTGTCTTGACCCCAAGCCGGGCCGATGGTGGCCTGTGATGATCATTTCTGCAGCTGCTTTCCTGGCTGCGCAAGTCCGCTCCGAGTGGCTTGGCATGGTCGTGGCGATGATGATCTGGGGGGTGTTGTCGAGGAAGATGACGCGGGTGGCTATGGTTCTCGCAGGCATCTTTGCGGTGCTGGCGGTCGGCGCCCTGTTGGATGTCAACGTGCCTGCACCCGCAGAACGCGGGGGCGCCATCTCTTCCACTGAAATCGCAGCTCGCGGTTTGGCTGCGGTTAGCCCCGACCTGGCTCGGAACCTCACCGGCTCAAGCAACGTCAACTACTACCAAGGCACGATTTCCTGGAGAAAAAACTGGTGGAAGGCTATCTGGGCCAACTCCCAGGATAACTACACCTACCTGCTCATCGGTCCTGGCTATGGATATTCGCTCAAGAACCTGGTGACCTACCTCAGCGTCGATGCGGAGCTGCGAACACCGCACAATATTTTTTATTACGCTCTCGGCTACAGCGGCTGGATTGGTGTAGCGATCTTCTTCTCGCTGCAGGGCGCGTGCGCGGTCTTGCTGTGGCGAACGTACAAGGTGACGGGCCAAGCCTGGGGTCTCGCTATCTGGGCATCGGGTCTGACGGCCGCATTCTTTGGCAACGTGCTGGAGACGCCTGCGGGCGCCATTCCGCTCTACCTGTTAATCGGTTTGTTTGTTGGGCCCGCCCTGGCTGCGATTGGTTCCCCGGCACGCGAAGCGCTGTCTCGTCTCGCGCCCGCCTCCGTCGCTTATCAACAGGACGGGTATGCGCCCGAAGGCGCCTATTCATCGGAAGCTTTTTGATTGGGCTCGGGCCAGGGGAAACTCTTGCTTGGCGGAGCTCGGCATGGGTCTCTCGGGAATAAACGCGGAGGCCGGTGAGAACTTCAGTGTTCGCCGATTACTTTTTCGCGGCAGGAACAGAATTGACCCGGCGGTAAGGCCGCCGGGGTGAAGTTTATCCGGGGGCATAACCCTGGCTGCGCGCGGCGGTTCTTTAGGGAGAACTCAAGCTCCGGAACGCGTAAACGCAGGGTTCGCTTGGAGTGCAAACGATTTTTTTCAAAATCGCCGCAGAATTTCACCACCGGTAACATCCGACGGCGTTATCCACAGGCCAAGAATTGTTGACACTGCTGACCGGTACCACTAGATTACGGGGTGTAGGTACTGCAAGACCAACAACGGTCGAGGCGCGAACCGCCAATCCCGTTGAACAGCCGTTAATCCCCCTAGTGGCGGTCTTTAAGTCTCGACAGTGACAATTGGGTTAAATGCATTGATTCGGTCACTGTGACTGAGATGGCGAAGCTCTAAATGGTTACTTCAGGTGACCTTTAGCGCCGAACAAAAGTTACTAAAATTCGGTTTTGGTACTCATTTCCGGGTGTCGCAAGTTGGCGCAGGCACAGGCTGCGGATTGTATTGACACTGGCCCGGCTCTATAGGACCATTTGATTGAACGGGCTAAGAGTTTAGCAGGCGAAATTATGTCGCCGTTGAACTTGAACGACAAAAGGTTTTTCCGGCGAAAGCCTGAAATTGAAGTCCTGTAACCCAGATGGCGGGAGTTTGTCCGGCTGAGTTCATGACAGGTCTTAAGTTTTCACAAATCGAAGTTTCGCATCGTCCCCCCTCGAAGCGAAGTGAGATCCCTTAGGGAATTGCAGCACACAAGCTCACTCTTGTAACGGAGATACTCATGTATCGCGATTCAGGGTCAAACGAGTCGAACGAATGGTTTGCCTTCCGCGTGCGCCCAAGACACGAGAAGCAGGTTTCGATTGCTCTGCGGGAGAAGGGGTTTCAAGAATTTTTGCCCCTTTACAAATCCAAGCGGCAGTGGGCTGATCGAACGAAAGTAGTAGAGATGCCGCTCTTTCCCGGCTACATTTTTTGCTCCACCAGCCGAGGGTCCATTGTGCCCGTGCTAATGACCAGCGGCGTGATCGACGTGGTGCGAGCAGGCACCAACCCCCTGCCTGCGGACAGAGCAGAGATTGAGGCGCTGCAGCAGACGGTCAGCGTTGATGTGCCGCTTGAGGCCTGGCCGTACACCGAAGTCGGCGAGTCGGGTTCGTTCTCTATCTTGCGCGGCCCGCTGGCAGGCTTGACCGGCATCCTGGTTGAGGTTCGGCGTTCGCAACGGTTGATTCTTTCCGTCAATCTGCTGCGGCGGTCGGTTCTGGTCGAAGTACATCCTGACTGGGTTTCACCGTATGCTCCCGTAGTTGCGGAGCGGATGATGGCCTAGCGGTTAATTAGCGAAAACTTGATTCACTTCTGTCTCTCCCTTTTTGGTTCTCCCGTAGTTACGTACGCCGGTGTTCACGGTACGTCCCCTTGGCCGGCTTCATTGGTTGGCCCCCTATGCTTTTGGTCGCCCCCCGTCTTTTAAGCGCTCTTTTTCGGAGCACGTTCCCGCCGGAGGTATTTCTCGGCGGCATTCCAGCTATGTAGGTGAGTGAATTTATGCACAAGTCTCCAGCCAAAATGATTCTGTTTTCTCTTTGCTTGCCGGGCATCATGACGATCCCGGTATTAGCGCAGAGCGTAGCAGCAGATGGTCGTGTCGACGCTGCGGTGAGCTCGCCTGCAGTTTCCACGCCCGCAGCTTCTACGGCGGCTTATGTGCCCACTCAGCCTCCGCCGGCGACGGCTGGCGCTTCGAGCAGCTACGTACTGGGGCCGGAAGATCTGATCACGGTTCGTGTCTTTGCCGCAGACGACATTCCGGACAAGCCGGCTCAGATCGACAACAATGGATCGGTTACCCTGCCCATGATCGGGCTGGTGCATGCCTCCGGCTTGACGGTGGAGCAATTCCAGGCCAACCTGATCACCGCCTACAAGAAGTATTTCAAGGATCCGCAAGTCACCGTGCAGGTGAATGAATTTCACAGCCAGCCGGTGTCGGTGGCGGGCAACGTCAATACTCCTGGCGTGGTGCAATTGCGCGGCAATCGCAATTTGTTGGAAGTGATCAGCATGGCCGGCGGTCTGCGTCCTGAGGCCGGCGACTCGGCGCTGATTACCCGCAATCTGAGCGAGGGCACGATTCCGGTCGCGGGCGCCTTTACTGACCCCACGGGCAAGTACAGCGTTGCCCACATCGATATACGCGCGGTCATGAGCGGCAGGGATCCGCAAGGCAACATTTTGATGAAGCCGCACGATGTGGTCACCATTCCTCGGGCGCGGCTGATCTACGTTCTGGGCAACGTCACCAAGCCCGGCGGTTTTGTCCTGACTGATAACGAGAGCATGTCGATCACCAAGGCAATCGCCTTGGCCGGCGGTTGGGATAAGACGGCGTCGCTATCGAGCGCCAGGGTATTGCGCGCCTCGGGCGGAGCAGAGCGGGAACAGATTCCCCTGAATGTGAAGAAGATCATGGAGAACAAAGCGCCTGACCTCGAAATGCGCCCTGACGACATCCTGTACATCCCCAACAGCAACGGAAAGATGCTTGGAGCGATGGGTTTGGCATCAGCGATTGGAGTGGGGACAGGCATAGCTATCTGGCGGTAAGCGGCACCCGCAACGCTGTCCCCAGCGAAAGGATCGTCAGGCTGGATTTCTCTTCAAGAGAAATCCAACCTCGCCGATGCCGGACCGGGTATACGTATGCGGGTTCCGCGTTAAGAACATCCACAAATTCCGAGAATGGCCTCGAGCGAGACCCCCGGCTTGATATGCGGCCGTACTACCCAAGTCAACTGCAGCGCGCATGAGATCGGTTCCACAAGTGAACTCGATCAAAATCCGAAAGGACTACATAAAGATGACTCCGACCCAGCAGATCATTCCAGGACCTCGCTTACCCGAAGGCCGGAATTCCGGACGCGGCAGCGCCATTGAGCTGTCGCATCCGTTAGCAGTAAACCGGCCTCGTGCCGAAGCCTCGGTCAATTACTCTGCCTTGCTTCGCCGCCATCGTAACGCGGTGGCCGCGATTGTCGGCGGCACGCTTCTGCTTAGCGTGCTGTACACCCTGGTCGCCCCTAAGGTTTACAAATCCGAAGTCATTCTGGAAGTGATGGGGATCAACCAGGACTTCATGAACAGCAAGGAGGTCGATCCGACTTCCAACCAGGTGACCGGGGATCAATACATCGAGACCCAAACCAAGCTCTTGAAGAGCCCACCGGTAGTCAACAAGACGGCGCAGGTGTTGGGCTCCCGGGTTCCCGCCGCCGTTGCCTCTGGCCAGGGCATTTTCGGTACGGTGCGGGAATGGGTCGGCGAACCGGCCGCGGCCACCCCGGCCGAGGGCGAAGCTGTGATCCTGAAGATGCTCGACGACGCCAGGGTCAAGGTCGATGGCACTTCGGACCTGATCTCCTTGACGGTTCTGGGTCCCGAGCCGCAGCTGACCGCGGATACGGCGAACACGCTGACGCGACAGTTTATTGACCAGGCCGAGGAAGCCCGCGGCACCTCCGCCGAGGACACCAACAAGTTCCTCGCCGCGCAGCTCACCGACGCCCGCAAGAAATTGCAGGATTCAGAGAACGATCTGCAGAACTACGCGCGGCAGACGGGTATCGTGATTCCCAGCGAGTCGCAGGAGAGCGTCGCGGCCGATAAGCTGCGCGACATTAACAACGACCTGGCCAAGGTAGAAGCAGACGAGGCGGAATCCCAGGCCAATGTGGAGGTTTCACACGACAACGCTTCCGAAACCATGCCCCAGGTTTTGGATGACCCGACGCTGCGCGATAACCGGGCCCGGCTGGCCGACCTTCGCCGCCAGCTGTCCGATTTGAGCGTGACGCTCACGCCGGCCAACTACAAGATCCAGCAGCTGCAGGCCCAGATCGCCGACCTGGAGCAACAATCTGCCCACCAGCGCGCCAACATCATCAAGCGGCTGGGAGTGACGAACTCGGCCACCGCGCGGCGCAAGCAATTGTTGAACCAGGCGTATAACCAGCAGCTGAGCGTGGTTTCCGACCAGTCAGTGAAAGAGGTTCATTACAACATCCTGAAGAAGGAATTGGACGCGAACCGCGAGATCTACCAGTCCATGTTGCAGAGAGTGAAAGAGGCCAGCATCGTCGCCGCTCTGCGCTCGAGCGACGTGCGCGTGGTCAGTCCGGGGTTAGTGCCTACTTCGGCTTACCGGCCGAGCTTCCCGCTGAACCTGTCTTTGGGACTGCTCCTCGGCCTTACCTTCTCGACTTGCTACATCCTGCTGCGCGAGCGCAACGACGCCAGCCTGCGTTCACCGGGGCAGAGCGTCAAGCATCTCAACGTGCCTGAGCTGGCGGTGATTCCGTCGGCGCGCATTGGTAATAGCGAGCGCATCCCGCTCACACTGCGCAATCTGAGCGGCGTCACCGCCCTGGCCGAGTCGAAGAATGGCTCGACTGGCGGCAACTCGGCCCAGGTGGACAAGGATATGGTCCAGTGGTGCCAGGACGAGACCATGATGGCGGACGCATACCGGTCCGCGATTACGTCGATTCTTCTCAGCCGGGTAAACGGAGTCAGTCCCCGGGTGATCCTGGTGACCAGCCCGCGGCCCAAGGCAGGCAAAACAACCACGGTGGCGAATCTGGGTATCAGCCTGGCGGAAATCGGACGGCGTGTATTGCTGATCGATGGCGACCTCCGGCGGCCGCGACTGGGCAAGCTCTTCGGGTTGCAGTTCGCGACCGGCTTGAGCGATGCGCTGATCGATGGCGGAACTGGGGCGATCACGCTGGACTCTGTGATCCGTACCAGCCCGGTGCCCGGACTGTCGGTGCTGCCCGGTGGATCCGAGCCGGCCAACATCTCCAAGCTGCTTCACTCCACCTATCTGGACAGCCTGATCGAAACGGCGCGGTCGGAATACGACTTCGTCCTGATCGACTCTCCGCCGATGATGGGTATGGCGGATGCTCGCCTGCTGAGCCGCAACGCGGATGGTGTGATTCTGATCAGCCGCGCCGGCGAGACCAGCCCGGAGCAGTTGGGCGAAGCCAGAGAGCGTCTTGCGGATGACGGCACCCCGGTCATCGGCACCATTCTCAATGGCTGCGATCTGCGCATTGAGGATCCTTCTTACGTCAACGGTTACAACAGCTATGCTGGCGCAACCCGCGGCTAGAGCAACGTAATTTCACCATGTCTCATGGGTACGACGGGTACCCATGAGACACCACTTAGTAGCAACTCGAGTTGGCACACGAAGTAGATGGTTTCGTTAGCAGCTTTGGACGTGCGGCCCTTCCCCCGCCGCGAAAGCACCGGCTGCATAGACCGACAAAGAGAACCAGGGAACAAAGACGCCAGCGAAGGTTCACAGCGACCGATTTCGAGTCGCCGGGAAGCTTGAGACCGCATCCAATCCGATTTGTAGAGGTTGGTTCGGACTCGGCTTTACCGCAGGAGCTTTCGTGACTTTAGATGAGCGTCTTGATACGCCAAGTTCCCTTTCATAGTGCATTTCTCCTGCAACGGTGGCTATCCCGCCCCGGTTGACGCCTACACGGCCAGAAGAAATGCACTGACTGCTTTTGGTAAATGGAACGCTTTCCTGGCGGCGCCAGGAGCGTATGGGGAGAATCGCTCTCATGCACGTTCGGAATTTACGTCTGTATCAGACCATGCAATTCGTTCTGGATCTTCTCGCAGTGTCGGTTGCGTGGACCTGTACGATCCAGATGCGGGTATTGCTAAACCCCTTAACCACGCAACACGTGGCCTGGAGCTATGCTTCGATCTGGGCCCCGTCGCTGATGATGGTCCTTGTCTTGTGGGTCATCATGGCGTGGCGTCTCAGGTTCTATCATGTGGAAGGCCGCATCCGGCTGTGGAGCAGCGTGGTGAACGCCGCCGAAGGCGCGCTGCTGGCCAGTTGCAACATCGTCATCGTCACTTTCTTTTCCCGCCAACTGGGAGGCGGTGTATCCCGGTCCTTCTTCATGATTTTCGCGCCCCTGGTTTTTGTCAGCTTGGGCCTGGCAAGGTGCGTCAGCGTGTTCGCGGCCATGGTGGCTGAGCGGCACTGGCCGTCGCCCATCCGGGCGGCGCTGCTGGGAGACGGTTCGCACGTGGGCCGCCTGGTCGACCTGATGAACTCGGCCAATGTGGCCAACGTAATCAAGGGCCTCATCATCCCCGAGGGCCATACCGCCGATGGGCTTTCACTGCCCATGCCGGTTCTGGGAACCACGGCACAGTTGGCCGAGGTGATCAATCGCGAACACCTCAATCGCATCATTCTTCTGAATGGCTCGATTTCGCGTGGCGAACTGGACGAATGCAACAAAGTCTTCAAGCGCATGGGCGTCATTGTGAATTGCACCGTGGACTTTGCCCCTGAACCGGGCCGAATAAACGTGATCAACGAATATGGATTGCCCCTGGTAGAACTGCGGCCGCTGGCGTTCAGCCGGGGTCAGGAGATCGTGAAGCGGGGCTTTGACATTGTCGCGTCGGCGCTCGCGCTCATTTTTCTGGGGCCCATCATGCTGGCGATCGCGGCTTTGGTGAAGTTCAGCTCCCCGGGCCCGATCCTCTACAAGGCGGCGCGCGTGGGCCGAGGTGGACGTCATTTCATGTTTCTCAAGTTTCGCTCGATGTATACCGCAATGGATCGCACCCATGTGGCCCATGCCAACGAAAAGCACGGCCATATTTTCAAGATCAAGCAGGATCCGCGCGTAACATCGGTCGGCCGTTTCATTCGTCGCTACAGCCTGGATGAATTGCCACAATTGATCAATGTGCTGCGCGGGGAGATGAGCCTGGTGGGTCCGAGGCCTTTGCCGGCCGGCGATCTGGGACCGGATGGGATGAGCCGCGAATACGCGGACTGGTCTGAGGGGCGGTCTGCTGTGTATCCCGGCATTACCGGCTTGTGGCAGGTGAATGGCCGCAGTGAACTTCCCTTTGAAGAGATGGTGCGGCTCGACCTGAAATACATTCGCGAGTGGTCGCTGCTGCTGGATATCAAAATTATTCTAGCCACCCCTGGTCAGGCGGTGAAGGGGGTCGGAGCGTACTGAGTTTCGAGGATTGGCGCGAAGTGGTCGCTACCGCAGATCGCTCCATTCCTTCATGCCTCCGACCTTCGGCTTGAGCCTGCATCGGGATGTTGCCGAGAGGATCTTTCCTCTTCCGCTCCAGGCGCCGCTGGTAAAGTTCCCGATCAATTGATCACCCGCCTGGCGCCCTTGCTCACCAACGTGACCCGGGAAGGTGAAGCCTTGTCCGAGTACCGTTTGCATAAGCGGGCTCAAGGAAATGATCGGCCGTATAGACGGAACTCCCGAAGTGCTTGTTCCTTTTCTTCGGAGCCCCTTTCCACTATCCAGATCGGAAATCAAACGCAATGAGTGCTAAGCCTCTAGTCTGCATCGGGCTGTCGCTATACAACGGAGACCGTTTTCTTGAAGGCGTACTCGATTCCTTTTTGAATCAGACCTTCAGAAACTTCGAGTTGATCATCTCCGATGACTGCTCCACCGATCGCAGCGATCTGATCTGTCGACGGTATGCAGCCCAGGACGCGCGCATTCGCTACTATCGCAATCAGCGAAACGTGGGCGCGGGTTGGAACGCCAACCGTGTTTACGAGCTGGCCACAGCCAAATATTTCATGCAGGCCACCCAGGACGCCATGATCCAGCCTGACTTCCTCCGCCTTTGCGTGGATGCGCTGGAGGAAGAGGACTCCCTGGTTCTGGCCCACGGCATGACCAGAGTGATCGACGAGGGCGGCCGATTCGTAGAAAACTACGATGAGCGCTTACGCACCAGCTCGGCTGATCCGGTACTACGTGCACGAGACCTGCTGCTCAAAGGCCACGGAAGCTGTCCCATTTCCGGCCTGATGCGCCTCGATGTGCTGCACCAGCTTCGGCCCAAGGGCAGCTATGCGCACAGTGATCGTGTTCTTTTGCTGCAGCTTGGACTGCGGGGCCGGTTCTACGAAGTACCGGAACATTTGTTCATTATCACCAGACATGCCGACAAGGCCGCCGCCTGGACAGCGCTCGCGCCCGACGGGGGGGCGAAGGCGCGCAAGCTTGTCTTCCCGGAGTGGAACGCCGCCAAGGAGTTCACCCGTACCGTAGCCCGGTCCCCTCTTAGCCGGGGACAACGATTCAGATGCTACGGTGTGATCGCGCGCTGGGCATTGAGATATCGCCGCCGCTTCGCCACCGACCTCATGGTTGCCACCGACCAGTTACTATGCAACCTGCAGAACAGAAATGGAGCCGATCGCCCGTCGTCGGCTGCCGATGCCGCCAAAATTCTCGTCCCCCTCGACCTTAATGCGCGCGAAGGGGGATCGTTATGAAGGTCGCCGTTCTTGCAGGAACGCTCAGCTCCTGCCTTTCGGAAGAAACAGGACTCATACCAAAAACCATGGTCGAGATTGGCGGCAAACCAATTCTCTGGCACCTCCTGATGCACTACGCGCAGTACGGCCATGAAGAGTTTGTTATCGCCTTGGGGCACAAGGGCGAAGTTGTCAAAAAGTACATGCTGGACTATTGCTCGCTGAACCGGGATCTGAGCGTGTCGCTCAGGACGGGAAAGGTGAGGATGAATGGCGGAGCGGTTCCCGACTGGACGGTGGAGTTAGTCGACACCGGCATGAAGACAGAGACGGGTGGCCGCGTCAAGCGACTCGCTCCTTATCTCGGCAACGAGACTTTCATGCTCGCCTGGGGTGACGGAGTAGGCGACATCAACCTGCGCGACCTGCTTGCCTTCCACCGCTCGCATGGAAAGTTGGCCACGCTGACGGCTGTCAGGCCGACGGCGAGGTTCGGGCATCTGGAAATGGAGAACGATAGGATCGTCGAATTCTCGAGCAAGCCGCAGACGAAGGAGGGCTGGATCAACGGCGCGTTTTTTGTGCTCGAACCGGAGGTGCTTGACTTCATCGACGGCGATGACACTCACTTCGAAAGGGAGCCCCTGGAACGGCTGGCTGCCGCCGGTCAACTGATGGCCTATCGCCACCATGCATTCTGGCAATGCCTCGATACCATGCGCGAAAAAAGATATCTCGAGAGTCTCTGGGAAAGTGGCGTCGCGCCCTGGAAGACCTGGCCCGACGTCATCGTGACCCCAGGGCCGCAGGGTGTCTATCGTAACCGCACAATTGCCGTGGGAAGCGGGGCGTGAAGCGGCTGGGCTCGCTGAACTTGAACCCCCGAAAACTCCTCAGCAACGGCGTCGTACACAATGTAATCGCGCTCTATGGCGTGCAAATCTGCACCTATGCGCTCCCGCTGCTTACGTTTCCGTATCTGGCGCGCGTGTTGGGTCCTTCCGGTTGGGGAGTGGTGATTTTTGCCTCAACCATTGGAGACGTGATTGCGGCCGTAGTGGAGTATGGCTTCGACTTCTCTGCATCCCGTGAGACTTCGCGCCAACGCGACGACCCCAAGCGTCTCTCAGCATTGATCTCTGGTGTCCTGGGCGCCAAATTCCTGCTGGCTCTCTTGTGTATCGCGGGAGCACTCTTCTCCCGGCGCTTTACTCACCACATCGCCCCGTCGCTGACGCTGTTTTGGGCCGCCACCATCTGGGGTGTCTGCCAGGGCATCAATATGCTCTGGTACTTCCAGGGTCTGGAGCGTATGCGCCTGGCCAGCATTCTGGAAGTAGGGGGAAAGGTTCTTGCCACGCTCAGTATCTTTGTGCTGGTTCATAAGCCCTCCGATGGATGGAAGGTCTTGGCCGCTCAGTGTGTCGGCTGCGTGGCGGCGCATGGAGTGACCGTCGTCCTGGCCTATCGAGAGGTAGGTTTTCAGTGGCCTACCCCGGCGTCCATTTGGAATGCCCTGCGATTGGGTGGCTCGATGTTTCTATTTCGCGCCACGCAAAGTATCTCCAATTCATTGAACCGGCTGGTTCTTGGTGCGGTCGCCCCGGTAGCCTCGCTGGGCGTGTACGCCGGCGCCGAACGAATCACCCGGGTGTTTATACAAGGGCTGTGGCCGGTGAATCTTGCCCTCTACCCGAGATTGAGCAGGCAGATGCAGGATAATCCCAAGCACGCCATGAGGACGGTGCAGGTCGGCCTGTTTCTTCTCGGTGGTCTGGGCTTGCTCTTTGGCCTGACCATCTATTTTGGCGCGCCCTTTCTGGTGCACTTTGTCCTGGGATCTGCTTTCCAAAACTCCGTGCCTGTGTTGAGGGTCTTTGCCCTGGATATTCCGTTGTCGGCTCTCTCCACGGCGATCATCTTCCAGTTGTTGCTGCCCAATCAGCTGGACAACCAATTCAACATTGTGAATTCCACCGCGGGCGTGCTCAGCATTGTAGCGGCTTTGCTGCTTGCTCCCAGGTTCCAGGCGAGCGGCATCGCCTGGGCGGCTGTCGCGTCCCAGGTTTATATGCTGATTGCGTTCGCCTTCATTTTGTGGCGCGCCGGGTTGAATCCCTTTTCACGTACGGCTCATTTACGGGCGCCAATCCTAAGCGATCTCGCCGTGATCTCGGGCGCGGACCTTTAGGAAGTGCCGGTTGAATTTCTATTTTCTGCGCCGGAGCTGGTGCTGCAGGATCAGGGCGCGTGAATAAGCTGACTAAGTTGAGATAGAACGGCTTTTCACCCTCTTTGCAGTATGACCGCCGGCCTATTCCTTGGGTTCTTTCCTTTGCTTCCAATTCAGCTCTGTCGGCGAGAAAACTGCCGACGTGTTCTAAAGGCATCGAATGTACGATTTCGCGATCATCGGTGGAGGAATTGTCGGGCTTGCGACTGGCGCCGCTCTTGGCCGCCGCTATCCCTTTGCGCGAATCCTCCTGGTAGAAAAAGAGATTGGTTTTGCCCAGCACCAGACGGGGCGAAATAGCGGCGTCATTCATTCCGGTATTTTCAACAAACCGGGAAGTCTGAAGGCGGAGATGGCGCTGGCGGGCAACAAGTCCATGCGCGCCTTTTGCTATGAATATGGTGTTCCTTTCGATGTTTGCGGCAAGCTGATTGTGGCCACCCGTGCGGAAGAGATTCCTCAGCTCGACAATATCTTCGATCGTGCTTCGCAGAACGGCGTAGCGGCGATGCGGCTTCGACCGGAGGAGGCAGCAGAAGTAGAACCGCACGTCGCCTGCCTTGCCGCGCTTAGCGTTCCCAGCACCTCCATTGTCGATTACCGGCAGGTATGCCACGCACTGGTGCACGAGATACAGCAACAGGGCGGAGATCTCAAGTTGGGCACAGAGATCCTTGAGATTGTTTCCACTGACCTGGCCTACATTCTTGAGACCACGTGGGGGTCGCTCGAAACCCGCTTCCTGATCAACTGCGCCGGTCTGCACAGCGATCGTGTGGCGAAGCTGGGAAACATGAAGCCGAAGGCTATGATCGTCCCTTTTCGCGGTGAGTACTTCGAGCTCAAGCCTGAGCGCCGCCATCTGGTGCGTAATCTCATTTACCCGGTCCCTAATCCCGCTTTTCCCTTTCTCGGAGTGCACTTCACGCGCATGATGGACGGTAGTATTCACGCCGGCCCCAATGCCGTGCTGAGCATGAAGCGCGAGGGGTATAACAAGTCGGATTTCAGCTGGCGCGACTTCTCTGAAGTTCTAACCTATCCCGGTTTCTGGAAGCTGACCTCGAAGTATTACCGCGAAGGCGCTGGGGAGATATTCCGCTCCTTGAGCAAAGCCGCATTCACCCGCAGCCTGCAGCGGCTGGTGCCCGAGGTGCAGGCCGATGACCTCATCCCCAGCACGAGCGGCGTGCGTGCGCAGGCTCTTCTTCGCGATGGGACTTTGGTCGACGACTTCCTCGTGTTGGAAGGCAAAAACTCTCTCCACGTCTGCAATGCACCTTCCCCGGCAGCCACGGCATCGCTCGAGATCGCCAAAAGGATCGTTAGCAAGGTGCCCCGCCCAGGGCGTCTTTCGCTGGTCAAAATGGCCTGAAATCCCGGTTGCTGCCGCCAGTGATTAATATCGTCCCAGGTACGGGGAGGCGAACCTGAGCAATCAGCCATCGGCTTAGTTGAGAATGAACACCAAGGGGAACTCTGTTTGCGCATCGCCATTTTCGACCACAAAATGACCCGCAACAACCCGATTGGGAGCTGTCATCTCGCCATGCTTCGCGGTCTTGCGGCGGAGCATGAATTTACTGTCTTCGCGGCGGAGTTCGACAATCCGTGTCCCGAAAAAATACGCTTTGTGCGGGTGCCTTCACCGATGCGCCCCATTGCGCTGCTCTTTGTTGTTTATCACTTCATGGCGCCCCTCTGTTATCTGCTCTACCGGCTCCGCGGCGGCCCTAAATTCGATCTCATTCAGGCGCTCGAGAGCAACCTCGTTTTCGGCGACCTTCTGTACTCGCATTTTTGCCATCGCATGTACCTGAAGAATCATTGGAGCAAGTCCGGCGCCAAGGGCTTGCGGGGTCTTTTCCGCTGGATCGATCATCAGCTGCACGCCTTGATGGAAGGCTTTACCTATCCCCGGGCCACCGAGGTTGTGACCCCATCTCGAGGGCTGGGAAGGGAGCTGAAGGCGGCATTTCCCTATATAGGAAACAAGCTGACAGTGCTGCCGAATCCCGTCCGCCTGGATCGCCTGCAAATGCCAGCCGAATTCGATCGCCAGGCATTTCGTCACAGTCTGGGTATCGATGACCACGATCTGGTGGGATTGTTTGTGGCTCTGGGACAATTTGAGCGCAAGGGATTGCCCTTTCTGTTGCAGGCGCTAGGCACGCCAGGCATGCAGCAGTTCAAGCTGATCGTGGTTGGTGGTGAACCGGATCTGATCGCGCGCTACACCGAGCGGGCCGCGAAATATAAGCTTGGTGACCGGGTGAAATTTGTCGGCATGCAGTCCGATGTTCGGCCTTACCTATGGAGTGCTGATGTCTTTGTCTTGCCGTCCTTATACGAGGGGTTTCCTCTGGTGGCCCTCGAGGCGGCAGCCTCCGGTCTTCCCATTGTGGTTTCAGCGCTCTACGGGGTGGAGGATCTGCTGCTGGACGGCGACAATGGCTTCCTGATTGAGACCAGTGCTGCTGGGGTCAAACAGGGGCTGGAACGCGTTCTGACCCTCACCCCGGCTTCACGCCACGCCATGGGCCAACGAGCCCGCCAGGCGGTTTCTATCTACTCTGAGGAGAACTTCGTGGATGCTTGGCGCGCTGTTTATCTTCGTCTCACCCCTCCGGGGAATTGAGAGCGGTCAAATCTTCTGAGAGCATGTAGCGGAGAGTAATCACGGCATGGTAGTCAAAACAGAAACCAGCAAGCTCAGTCCAATGGCGCTGAAAAGTATTCCGCAGAGGCCCTCCGTCTCCGTACTGATCACCTGTTTTAACTACGGTGCCTACGTTGGCCAGGCCATCGACAGCGTGCTCGAGCAGACCTACCCCGCGGCGGAAATCATCGTCAGCGACGACGCCTCGAAAGACAACTCCTGCGAGGTGGTCGAATCCTATGTCGGCCGCGGCCTGGGCGTACATCTGCTGCGCAATCCGCATGGTGGCATGGCGGCTAACCTTAACTCCGCCTATCGCAACTGTTCTGGAGACGTGATTTGCCTGCTCGATGCGGATGATACCTTCCTGCCGGGAAAGATCGAAGCTGTAGTCAACGGTTTTCGCGCCAATCCGCGGGCCGGCTTTGCCGTTCATCGCGCCAGCATGGTGGACAATCAAAAGCGAGCCCGCGGCCTCTATCCGTTATTGAGCGCCCTGCCTTCGGGAGATTGCGCGCAGATCACGTACGACAACTCCGGGATATTGATGGGCCTGCCGCCCACAACCAACCTTGCGCTTCGCCGCGAGGTGGCTGAGCGCATCTTCCCCATTCCCGTCGAATACACCGGCTACGCGGAGCAGATGATTCACCGCCTGGCTCCGCTGATGACAGAAGTGTGTGCCGTCGACGCGCCGCTCGCGCACTGGCGATTGCATGGCCAGAATGACCAGAACTCGACTCGGGTCACATCGCGTCGTCTGGAGCGTGAGCTCAAAATCATGGATTCGCTCTGGCTGGAGCAGAGACATTATCTCGAGGGCATCGATACGGCGCTCGCCCAATCGTTTCCCGCAATCGACCGCAATCCGATGTATCTCAAAATGAACTATATGCGGCATCGGCTGGACAACGACCCGGCGACGCGTGAGGCATATGCCGATCTTTGCCGCTATGGCCTTCGGGCGCATTCGAAAGTGGATAAGTTCTGGCGCTACTCCAACCGTCTTCCCGGTCCGGTCTTCCAGCGAGCCATCGATCTGCTTCTGACGCAGAGTGTATGGAAGCAGATGGTCGCCCGCACCATCCGCCGCAAGCCGACTGCTTGATGAAATGAAGATTCTCTCGGTGCACAATTCGTATCAGCTGCCCGGCGGCGAGGATCAGGTCTTCGCGCAGGAGGCCGATCTGCTGCGCTCGCACGGCCACCAGGTGTTGCTGTATCACGCCAGCAACGATCAGGTGACCGGCGTGAACCCGCTGGTCTTGCTTGGCAACACCATCTGGAACAAGCAAATCCATCAAGAGCTTGGCGAATTGATGCGCCGGGAAAGGCCGGCCATCGTTCACGTTCATAATACTTTTCCCGTGATTTCTCCCGCGGTCTACTACTCGGCCAATGGGGAAGGAATTCCGGTTGTACAAACCCTGCACAATTACCGTCTGCTGTGTCCCGCGGCCACTCTCTTTCGTGATGGTCATGTGTGTGAGGAGTGCGTGACGAAGCGCATACCGTGGCCAGGCGTGCTGCATGGCTGCTATCGCGGCAGCAGGATGGCGACAGCGGCCGGCGCCGCGATGCTGGCGACGCACAACTTTAAACAGACGTGGAGCAAAGCCGTCTCCGCCTACATTGCCCTCACCGATTTTGCGCGCGACAAGTTCATCCAGGGGGGCGTTCCGGGCGAGAAAATCTTCGTCAAGCCGAATTATCTGCAGAGCGATCCCGGGCCTGGTGCAGGCCGTGGCAACTACGCTTTTTTTGTGGGACGATTGACGCCGGAGAAGGGAATCAGCACGCTGCTCGAAGCGTGGCGGCAAATTGGCCCGGAGCTGCCATTGCAAATTGCGGGTGACGGCCCCTTGGCGTTCGAGGTGGAGAAAGTCAGCCGCGAAATGGAAGGTGTGAGCTGGCTGAAATGGCTGCCCAGGGCGGAAATTCTTGAGCGGATGAAGGATGCGTCGGTACTGATCCTGCCCTCGACGTGGTATGAAGGCTTTCCTATGATCCTGGCCGAAGCCTTCGCTGTGGGCTTACCGGTGATCGCCAGCAATCTGGGAAGCATGTCGACCGTGGTTGATCATTTGCGAACCGGGCTGCACTTTGAGCCTGCGAACGCGAGCGACTTGGTGGAAAAAGTGCGTTGGCTCCGTGCCCACCCCGCTGAAGTTGGCTTGATGCGAGCTCAGGCCCGGAAAGAATATGAGACCAAATATACCGCGGAAGAGAACTACGCTCAGATGATCCACATCTACGAGTCGGTGTTGTCCCCCGGATTTCCTGTGGGGCCCGGCGAGACCAACGAACTTCATGCGGCTTTCCGTTAAAGAAAGCCGCACACGCGGCTGCTGGATGGGGCCTCGTACAGGAAATCCGGGTTCTCCGCAGCGTTCCCATGCTGCCGGCCGGTCCAACCTTGCCCACGTGGCCGGGGCGTCGGTGTCCTAGAATCTCTTTGTCCACCATGTGGTTGCGGTTCGACCGCTCGTGATCACACTCGTCCCGTGGGGGCGAGTTCACGAACATGACTCAGCCGCACCACTTCCTGGGTGAGGCTTTCCACCTCTTCATGCATCATCTCCAGCTGATCGTTCAACGCGCCAAGCTGATCGGTGGTTGCTTCGAGCGCTTGGTTGGCCAAGCGAAGTTGTTCAATGGCCTGTTGCAATGGTTCGTTCACCGACTCGAGGGTGAACGGCACTTGTTCTTTATCCAGGCTGTCGTCATTCATCTGCAACGATTGCATGTTTACACCCCAAAACTACTAGACGCCCAAAAACAAAATAAGGTTTTTCCTCATCCCCGGGAGAACCGAGTTGAGGGTGAATCTTCCCGCTATCCAATTACAATAGTAACTTATTGGTAACCGCCCTTCCTGGGCCGGAAGGGTAGTACTGCGCCCATGCCAGGGTTTGAGGCTGGTGTCGCGCGGGTAGGCATTCCCGATGCGATCCGATGGCGGTGAATCGCGCGCGATCGTTTTAATTGCTGCTCCAATGCGTTTGTGTGCGAGGCGAGTTGCGAGGTCTGCCACGCCAAAGCGCTCATGTTCTTGCGCACCCGCGCCAGGGCAGCTTTGCTTGCTTCACCATTCGCGTCCAGCGCGTCCGTTGCGGTACGCGAGATCCAGCGGTCTAGCTCGTCAGAAAACGCGACTACTGCACTTCTATCCTTCAACGCCGGACGGTGAACCGGCATTCCCAGAAAAGCCTCCCAGCGTTGAGCCGTGCGCACGCCGCGCTCGATGTATTTGGATATTTCTTTCCAACCGTTAAGAATTTGTCGACTCATTTAACCTTCCAAAATGTTGTTGCGTGCCGCGTACAAAATTCGATTCTGTTTTTTTTCTGTCCTGTCAAGCCAAACCCTGGTGCACACTAAGAGACACACCGCTCCTGACTTGGATGCTTGGAAGGCTAGATGGGCTTGATCGAGTTTACGTCTGCGGTGTTGTTGATGTCGGTTCTCGCCGGACTGCTCGGTGCGTTGACTGGTCTCGGCGGGGGCGTGGTGATCGTGCCCGCGCTGGCGCTTCTATTCCATATTGATATTCGCTACGCCATTGGCGCTTCGCTGGTTTCGGTCATCGCCACTTCTTCGGGCGCGGCTGTGTCGTATGTCCGGGAAGGCTTCTCCAACGTGCGCATCGGGATGTTTCTGGAGATGGCAACTACGGTGGGAGCCCTGGTTGGGGCTTATCTGACGGCGCGCATTTCCACTCGTGCCATCGGCATTATTTTTGGCATCACGTTGCTTTACTCTGCGTGGAGCTCATTCCGCGAGAAACAGAATGGAAAGCCGCACGCACCGAACGCGCTGGCTGAGAAGCTGAAGCTCATTGGAGACTACCCAACAGAGCACGGCCGCCAGGCTTACATAGCGCAGAATGTTCCGGCAGGCTTTGGCATCATGTTTGTGGCTGGAATTCTTTCCGGACTTCTCGGCATCGGCTCCGGGGCAGTGAAGGTTCTGGCCATGGATCACGCCATGAAACTGCCCTTCAAAGTTTCCACCACCACCAGCAACTTCATGATCGGTGTGACGGCTGCGGCGAGCGCCGGCATTTATCTGGGCCGGGGCTATATCGCTCCTGGTTTGGCCGCGCCGGTGATGCTTGGCGTGCTGGCCGGTTCGATTCTAGGAGCACGCTTGCTGTTGAGGATCCGTGTGCCCGTCCTCAGGGTGGTCTTCGCCGTAGTCATTGTCGCGCTGGGCGTCGAAATGATCTACAGCAGTGCCACGGGAAGGTTGTGAGACGATGACGTCGGAAGCCGATGTGAAAATGGAAGTCGCCATCAGCCAAATGCTGCGCGCGGGCGTCAGCCTGGCTGCTGTTGTGGTGTTTATTGGCGGGCTTCTCTACGTCTTGCACGCCCATGGAGTGGCTCCGGATTATCGCCATTTTCACGGAATTCGCGACCCCGCGGATCGAATTCCATCGCTCCTGATTGCTCACCGCCTGGACAGTCGCAACATCATCCGTGTGGGCATTCTGCTACTGATCGCCACCCCCATTCTGAGGGTTGCGTACTGCGTCTATAGTTTCGCCACCCAGAGGGACAAGATCTACGTGGTGGTGAGCAGCGTGGTTCTCACGGTGCTGCTGTACAGCTTCTTTCACCAGTAATATGTATCCGATATTGTTTTATTTAACAGCTTTCGGAAGCGCTGCTCGGGATGCGCGAGTTCGGGGTTGCGAAGCGGGTAGCGTAATGAGGTTGGGGTTTGGCGATGCAGCAAGCCCTTTCGTGGGATCCGAGAGTACCCAGGATTTCATCCTGGGCTATTCTCGGCCGTCCCTGTCCAAATTAAGTTTTAGGAAGAGGCGGAAGCCGGTCTAGGTTAGGAATGAGTTTTGGCACACAATCCGTAGGCGAAGCGATCCAGCTAGTTCCCCTACCCTTCTTCCACATCTTTTTCTGCTAGGTGCTCTGGACGGCAAGACTGAGCCGTAATACCGTCCTAACTAGGAGTCCCAGCTACTCGAGAACGGTCGCCGCAAGCATCGGCGCGTGGCTCGGGCTTGCCGGAAGACGATCAGCTGGCTAATACATCTGTCCCCTAAACAGCTTAGGGGGGCGGGAAAAATAAAAATTTGGCCACCTTGGTAAAACAAAGGACTTAGCCGCCAGCACGACGGGAACATCGCATTCCTGAAACCCAACGCCAACCCAGGGCTGCCGCCCCTGGCACGCCCCAAGGGGCGGACAAGCAGATCTTTCTCATCCTCTGTACTACTCAGCTTTGCGGCACGGGCACCTCTTCCGGCGAGTCGGCCCGCTTTGCCGCACGATGGCGAGTATTCGGTCCTGCTTGTCCAATCAAATCAACACGACAACTTCCTCCAATCCACTAATTTGGACAGCTCTGAATTCTCAGCCGTCCCTGCCGGGACTGTTCTCGGTGGTACGGGTATACCCAGGATTTCATCCTGGGCTACTCTCGGCCGTCCCTATCGGGACTGTTCCCGTTACTTCCACCAGCTATGGTCTGTCTCTTCGGCAACTGTGCTTTTCAAGCAGAACGCTGAGCAGAGCGGGCTAATTTGGACAAGTGTGCTCTGCTTTAGCAGAGGGAAGCAACGCTTCAGCGTTGCGGGAAATAGTTCGAAAAATGATCACGCAGACTCTTTAGCCCCCTGCTTGTCCGGGGCGAAGACTTGCGCATCCCGAGCGTTCGGCCCCAGATATCGGCACCGGTGGGGGCATCCACCCTTCGCTTGTGGTCAGCAGTGTGAGAGTGCGATGCGCATGGCGAGGCTGTTGACGTTCAGGCCATGGGTGTAGGTTTTGACCAGTAATCTGCGCACGAGGGGCAGGCGCATGGCGCGGAATCCGCGCGCCGGATTCGCATAGAAAGCCGCCGCCGCCCGCGCAGAAAAGCGTAGCGTCTGACGGTAGCTGGTGAGCTGGGCGGCAAATTCCTCCGCCGCAGTACGGGTTCCCTGCAGCTCCGCCAGGATGGCCTTCGCCGCTGCCTGTCCGCTGACCAGTGCGCCGTAGATTCCTTCGCCCGTGAGGGGATCGGCGAAGCCGCCGGCGTCTCCCACCAGGAAAACCCGATCACGTAAATCCCGCGATACATATTCAGCCGGGCTCTCGCCGGCACCGATGCCCAGGTATTGCCCGGTAACGCAATCCACCGTATCGCTGCCCACCCTGTGGGTTACGTAGCGCAGAAGCCGGGCCCGTGTCAGGCCGGCCGCAGACGACAGGGAATACACGCCTATATTCAGATGGTCGCCCTTGGGAAAGATCCATGCGTAGCCATCGCTGACGGACGCAAAATCGAAGGTAAGATCCACTTCTTCCCGCGGCGTCGCAGTTTGGACCTCCAATGCAAAGCCCTGGGAAAACCAGGAGCCGGCCGCACACAGCCGCCGCACCTGGCCACTGGCCCCGTCGGCGCCGACCAGAAAGCGCGCGCGATAGCTTTCGCCGGGGGTAAGCAAATGCACCTGGTCACCGCAGCGCACAACCTGATGTACGCCCGCGATCTTGCCCAAGCAGGCCCCCACCGCAATGGTTTTGCGCAGGCAATATTCATCCAACTCAGCCCGCACCGTCATCACGCAAATGGGCTCGCGGCTCTTCAACACCAGGGCGCTCTCGCCCTCCAGCCGGACCCGCCGAACCACCTTCCTTACCACCGGATCGATCGAGTAGCGCAGTGCCTGGACGGCCTTGCTGGTCAGACCGCCGGCACAGGCCTTGGCACGGGGAAAATCCTTCTTGTCGAGTAACAGTACGGATTGGCCCGCGGCTGCAATGTCATACGCAGCTGCGCAACCAGCGGGTCCCGCTCCTACTACGATTGCGTCCCAAAGCTGACCGCCAGCATCCACAGCATCTTCCTGCTCAGGTAGGATTTGTCAGCCACTCGTCGGAATGCTTTTCCAGTGCAATGCGCACCAGTTGGCTGCGCGTACGCACACCGGTCTTCTCGAAAAGTTGTTGCAGCACAGCCTTGACCGAGCTCTCGGAGATGGTCAATCGGGCGCCGATTTCCTTGTTGGTGAGGCCTTCGAATACCCCTTTGAGCACCGCCTGCTCGCGCTGTGTCAAGCCTTGCGGGCGGCGGGGCGCGGTGTTGCCGGTGGCCGCAGCAATGATGGAACGGGTCACTGCGGGGTCGAGCCAGACCTCTCCGGCAAAGACCTTGCGGATGGCCTCCACCAGGCGGCTGGGGGGACTGTGTTTGAGAAAGACACCGGAAGATCCGTTCTCAAGCATGCGCAGCATCACCGAATCACTCATGCCGGCGGTCACCATCAAAATGCGGCCGGGAAAACCGGCACTCCGCGCCCGGTCGAGAAACCGCGTTCCCTGTTCGGGACCGAGATCGTAATCCAGCAGCACCACGTCGATCTCCTCCAGACGCGGCAACGCAAACGCCTCGCTCGAAGAGGCGCAAGTGGCCACGATGCGAAAATCAGCCTCGGTCTGGAGCAGCCGGCTGAGGCTCTCGCGGAACAGGCTGTGATCGTCGATCAGCAATATCCGAATTTCGCTGCTCATAGCTATCATTTTTGCCTTCTCGTACAGCTGCTGACAACTCCACCACAAAGCTGGAGCCCCCGGTTTCCGGCTCGTAATGCAGGTCCCCTTTGAAGCTGCGCATCAGGGCGCGGGAAAGATAAAGGCCCAGCCCGGTCGATTGGGCATCCTGCTGAAAAGGATGGAAGAGCCGCTCCGGGTGGGCAACCCCGCCGCCGGTATCGTGGAAGCGAATGGTGACACCCAGACCCTCGCGCCGAGCACTCACGGTCAATTCCTTCTGCGGGCGTTCCTCCATGGCCCGCTCGCTGTTTTTGGTCAGGTTGAGAAAGACCTGCATCAGGCTCTGACGGTCTGCCCACACCGGGGGCAGATCGTCTTCAATCTCCCATCGGGTGGTCACTCCACCTTCCCGTAGAGCAGACTCGATAACAATGCGCAGCTCGTCGAGAAGGGGGTACACATCGGCCCCGGCGGCATGGCTGGCCGTCTGCCGCAGGTCCATGGCGGCAATGCGTTCGAGCGCCAAAACCAGCGTACCCAGGGTCTCAAAGTCTTTGTTTTCTTTAAGTTTTCCGCTACGTGCCAGATTTTCATGGACCAGCGCAATGGCCCCGCATACGTTGCGCACTTCATGCGAAACAGCGGCCACCAGGATGCGCGAACTGGTCAACATGTGGTGAAAGGCTGATTCCTCCTGCGTCCTCAGGTCTTCCGATGTATCCAGCACCATGGCAGCCAGGCGGGGGCCGGCGCTGGTCACGTAGGTAGAGAACCAGACGTCCGCCTGGAAGACCTCCCCATCCGCTCTGCGCCCGCGGCACTGCATCGCCGTACGAAAAGCCTGGCGGTTGCTATCGAGCGCGGTCACATTGATCATCGATGGCAGGTAATTACGGATGGGCAGGCCGGGAAGGGTACCGGGTTCCAGGCCGAAAAGGCGGTTTGCCGCGTCGTTGGCGAGCAGGACCGTGCCGTCTGAACCGGTCGTGATGATGGCTGCGGGGCTGCTATCCACGAGCACTTTCAGTTGCTCCTCGGCGTCCCTTCGTGCCGTCATCTCGCCTTCGATCTGCCGCAGGTGGCGTGCGGAAAGCCTGCGGCTGCGCGTCACCTCGTGCATGAAGAGCCCCATGCAAAAAAAAGCGAAGAAATAGAGCAGGTCGCGGGGCAGCCCGGTATTGGGTCCCCAGGGAAATGCATCGAACGACTCCGCCAGCCAGGCACAGACGGCGGCGACGGCGCCTATTTCCCAACGGGTCAAGGCAGCGCCGACCACCAGCATAGGTGCGAGGTAGAGAAACCCGAGCGGGATTTCCGCCGCGGTATGCGCATCAATTGCCGCGATCAGGGCGATCATCAGAGCGGCAATAGGCAGCGACGTCTTGCGCGTCCCCCACACGAGCATGGAAAAGAGTGACATTTCTTCGCTGTCCTGGGTTCCTGTCCTCATTCTAAATGGCCGTGTGCGTGCTTATGTTTGGACGATTGCGAATGTGCTTTGCAGCCCGGGTGGAGACTTTAGTAAAAAACAGCACCGGGCAAGTTACGCGGCCAACCCGGATTTCCCGTCTCGCTATCAACTGGACGCCGCCACGTGTGCGGTTTTCATTCGAGGAAAGCCGCATGGAGCTGGTTAAACGCCACCAACACCAACAGGAAATCCGGGCCCTCAATGGTAGCCGCGGGAATCTATCCCGGTTACGATCGAGGTACAAACGCATGTTCGCGCTTATGAATTGCTAACAAAGGTTTTATGTGGTATTTGCAACTTAAAATGTAGTCTATAGATCGAAAGATACCGTGAACCGACCAATCGTGGCCCCCGGCCTCAAGTAACATCGAGTCTGGTGCTGTAATTTGTTGAACGCCCGTCTTCGCTAAAGAATGCTAGCGAACGGCCTTATTTTGCTGAAGGGGGCTTCCTGTCACTGGTGGAAAAGGATCCGATGATTCGGATACAGCCCATCGGGCAAGCTAAGAGAAGGGCAGCGGGCTCCAAAAGGCGGCGAAAACGGCTGGCCCGCATCGCCAGGAGGGTCGCGGATTCGCTGAATGGTGCGTGTCCGTCTGTGTTTTTCTGCTCCCGTCCCACCATGTTCAACAGTATGCGAACCGCTCACCCCGGCAAGTGAAGATTTGCCCGGGAAAGGCAGGAATACTGCCTTGGGACGTGAGGTTAATTTTCGTGAGGTCTATTCATGAAGCAAACGGTGCTTATCGCGGCCGCTCTCAGTCTGACGATGTTGAGTGGTTGCGGCGGCGAGAAGCATGATAAAGCGGCTGAGGCCCCGCCTCCCGTGCAGGTCGTGGATGAGGGCGGTGTCACCCTAATCACCGTCGATCACGCCGACCGCTTTCCCGTTACGACAGCCACCCAGTATGCGTCGGCCTCCACGCTCAACGTGACTGGTACGGTCAATCCAGATGTTTCCCGGACTATCCCGGTCATTTCGATCGCCTCCGGCCGTGTGGTGGCGATCCATACCCAAATCGGCGCATACGTCAAGAAGGGCCAGTTGCTCATGGAGGTGCAAAGCACCGACATTTCCAACGCCTTCAATCAATACTTGAAGGCTGTCAATGACGAGAGGCTGGCGCACACGCAAGATGAACGAGCCAAAATTCTGTATGAGAAGGGCGCGATCGCCAAGAGCCAGCTGGAAATTGCGGACGACGCCGAGCAAGACGCCAAAACCGATCTGACCGCGGCGGAACAGCAGTTGCAGTTCCTCGGTGTCGATCCGGCTCATCCTTCGTTGACCGCCAAGGTCTACTCCCCGGCGACCGGGGTAGTGATTGCACAAAATGTTACCAACGCTGCCGCCACCGGCGTCACTTTTGCCGGATCAGCCACCGCCTTCACCATCGCCGATCTCTCACAGGTGTGGATCATCTGCGATGTGTACGAGAACGATCTGCCCATGGTTCACGTTGGGCAGACGGCAGATATCCGGCTGAATGCTTATCCCGACCGCGTGGTCAAGGGCACCATCAGCGAGATCGACGCAGTTCTCGATCCCAGCATCCGCACCGCGAAGGTTCGCATCCAGGTGCCTAATCCTGACCACCTGATGCGCATCGGCATGTTTGCCACGGCTACCTTCCACGGCCGCAGGCTTCTGGACCATACGTCGGTACCAGCCGACGCGATCCTCCACTTGCACGATCGGGACTGGGTCTATGTTCCGGCGGGGGAGGGAAAGTTTAAGCGGGTGGGTGTTGTGGGCGGCGCAATGCTTCCCGGCGGCATGCAGGAGGTCATCTCCGGCCTTGCTGTCGGGCAGCGGGTGGTGACCCGTGCGCTCGAACTGGAAAATACGGTGGACCAGTAATGATTCGTGGTCTGGTTGATTTTGCACTTAACAACCGGTTCATGATCCTGGCGATCGCCATTCTGCTGTTCGTCTGGGGCGCCATCTCTTTCCATAACCTACCGGTGGAGGCGTATCCCGACGTAGCTAACAACTACGTTGAGGTCATCACGCAGTGGCCAGGGCGTGCCGCCGAAGAGGTGGAGCAACAGGTCACGGTGCCCATTGAAGTCCAGATGGCCGGCATCCCGCACATGCAGCATCTGCGCTCCTTTTCGCTGGCCGGCCTTTCCGATGTCAAGATGATCTTCGACGACGAGTCAGTCAACGACTGGAACCGTGAGAAGGTTCTGGAACGGCTTTCCCAGGTCACGCTGCCGGCGGGTTTGCAGCCGCAGATGGGTACCGACTGGAGCCCGGTCGGCCAGATTTACTGGTACACGCTGCATAGCACCAATCCCGAATACGACAATATGGAGTTGAAGTCGATCGAGGACTGGACGCTGGAGAAGCAATTCAAGTCTGTCCCGGGCGTCGTGGATGTCGCGAGTTTCGGAGGCATCACCCGCGAATACCAGGTGCGCGTCGACCCCAGCAAGCTCATAGCTTACGGGCTGAGCATCGGCCAGGTGGAGCAGCAGCTGGCCAATAACAACACCAATGCCGGTGGCAGCTTTATCGAGCAGGGGCAGCAGCAAATCAATGTTCGTGAAGTGGGTCTCTTTCGCAACGTCCATGACATCGAGAATACCGTTCTCAAAACAAGCAATGGAACCGCGCTGCTGGTAAAGGATATTGCAGAAGTCGTGCAGGGGCCGAAGATACGCCTGGGCCAGATCGGCAAGGCCATTCATCGCGTCGATGGCAAGATCATCGACGATGGCGACGTGGTCGAGGGCATTGTGCTGCTACACAAGGGTGAAGACTCGGACTCGACCCTGGTGGGCATCCACACCAAGGTTAAAGAGCTGAATGACCTGATTCTGCCCAAGGGAGTCAAGGTCGTTCCCTTTCTTGATCGCAGCGACCTATTGCGCTACACCACGCACACGGTGCTGCACAATCTGACCGAGGGCATCATCCTGGTGGTGATCATTCTCTTTCTCTTCCTGGGGAATGTTCGCGGCGCTATCATCGTTTCGCTCACCATTCCTTTTTCCCTGCTTTTTGCCTCCATCTGCCTTGATCTGGTTCACATTCCGGCCAATCTGTTGTCGCTGGGCGCGCTCGACTTCGGCATGGTGGTCGACGGCGCTGTGGTGATGGTGGAGAACATCGTGCGTCATCTCGGCCGGCGGCGCGCCGATAGCAGCAGCCCGAGCGAGCAGATTCGTGAGGCCGCTCACGAGGTGCAGCGACCGGTCTTCTACGCCATCGGCATCATCGTGACCGCCTACCTTCCTATCTTTACCTTGCAGGCGGTGGAGGGGCGATTGTTCAAGCCCATGGCCTGGACGGTGGCGTTTGCCTTGTTGGGTGCGTTGATCTTCTCCATGTTGATCGCGCCCGTGCTATCGAGTTTCCTGTTCTATAAGGGCGCGCGCGAATGGCACAACCCGGTGATGAGCTGGCTTACCGATCGCTACCGCCATGGTGCGACCTGGGCCATTGAACATCGCCTGGTGACCGTCGGCGTGGCTGTGGGCGCGCTGGTGCTGGCGGGTTTTCTAGGCTTGAGCGGAGTCATCGGTTCGGAGTTTCTGCCTCACCTGGATGAAGGCGCGATCTGGGTGCGCGGCACCCTGGCTCCCAGCACCGGCCCGACCACGGGCGTGGCCGCCATGGATAAGGCGCGTGTCGTGCTCGCCGCATTTCCAGAGGTGACGGATGTAGTAAGCCAGGTGGGACGGCCCGACGACGGTACCGATACGACAGGCTTTTTCAATACCGAGTATTTCGTCGATCTGCTTCCCAAGGCTAAGTGGCGGCCTGTTTTCCATCAAAACAAAGACGAATTGATTGGCGCCATGAATCGCGAACTGGAGAAGATGCCGGGGGTGATATGGAACTTTTCCCAGCCCATCTCGGACAACGTGGAGGAGGCGGTCAGCGGCGTTAAAGGCGAACTGGCGGTCAAGCTCTACGGGGATGATCTGAAGTTGCTGGAGCACAAGAGCGAACAGATCGAAGGCATCATGAGCCAAATTCGAGGCATCCAGGATCTCGGGATCTTCCGCGCAATTGGCCAGCCCAATCTGAATTATGTAGTCGACCGGGCAGCCGCAGCGCGCTTCGGCATCAATGTGTCTGACGTGCAGGATGCCATTCAGACCGCGGTGGGCGGGGGTGCGGTCAGCCAAGTGTTACAGGGCGAGGCGCGCTACGACCTGGTGGTTCGCTACCAGAAGCCCTATCGTGATACCCAGGAGGCCATTGAAGACATCCGCCTGCTGGCCCCTTCAGGCGAACGGGTTTCACTGGCCCAACTGACCCAAGCCAAAGTGGAAGATGGCGCCGAGGAGATCTATCGCGAGGCCAACCAGCGCTACGTCGCGATCAAATATAGCGTTCGTGGCCGCGACCTGGGCAGCACCGTGGAGGAAGCGATCGCCAAGGTTAACGCCCAGGTAAAGCTACCCCCGGGCTACCATCTTGATTGGGCGGGCGAATACCAGAGCCAGAAGAGAGCAGACAAGCGCCTGGCGATGGTCTTGCCCATCACCATCACCATCATTTTCATCATTCTTTACACCATGTTCCGTTCGGCGAAATGGGCGCTGCTGATTCTGTGCAATGTTGCCATGGCTCCGGTCGGCGGCATGCTGGCGCTGTTGTTCACGCATACCAACTTCAGCGTTTCTTCCGGGGTCGGCTTTCTTGCGCTGTTCGGCGTCTCGGTGCAGACCGGGGTCATCATGCTGGAGTACATCAATCAGCTGCGTGTTCGTGGGCACTCCATTGAGGAGTCCGCGGTCGAAGGCGCGGTGCTGAGACTTCGACCCATCATGATGACCATGCTGGTGGCCACGCTGGGTCTGTTACCGGCGGCGACCTCGCATGGTATCGGCTCGGATTCGCAGCGCCCCTTTGCCATCGTCATTGTGGGCGGTTTGATCGCCGCGCTGTTGATGAGCGTCTTTCTGCTGCCAACGCTTTATGTATGGATCGCGGGTGACCGGGACGTGCTCCCGACACCGGAAACGGAGTTTGAGAATTGAACTCCGGCAGACGAAGCACGATCGCGCTGTTGCTCTGGATAGCAACCCAAGCAGGCTACGCGCAGGCCCCGCCGCCTCCTCCTGCTGCGCCCATCACCATGCAGCAGGCCGTGGATATGGCCTTGGCGCACAATCCGGAGCTGTTGTCGGCGCAGCAGAATCTGCTCTCCATGAAGGGGCAGGAGGTCGAGGCCGGGCTGCGCCAGAATCCTGACTTGGCGCTCTCGGGCGAGAATGTCTCGATTCCAACCACCAACCCTGCGGGTCCTTATTTCTACAGCGCGTCCGTATCGCGGCTCTTCGAGCGCGGGCAGAAGCGGCGCTGGCGCCTGGACAGCGCGCGAGCAACGACGGCCCAGACCGAGGCGCAGTATCACGATCAGATAAGACAGACGACGCTCCAGGTGAGGCAAAACTTCACCAATCTAGTACTGGCCAAAGCGACTTTGAAACTGGCGCAGGATAACTTGAGCAGCTTTCGCCATGAGTTGCAGATCAACCTTGATCGCTATAACGCCGGGGACATCGGCAAACTGGATTATGAGCGGCTGGATCTGCAGTTGGCGCAATTTGAGTCAGACGAATCGAACGCAGAGATGAACCTGGTACAGGCCAGCGATCAGCTGCAAACGTTGTTAGGGGTTGGCCAGCCCAGCCGCAGCTTCAATGTTTCTGGAGATCTTGTGCCGCCGCCGTTATCGGCCAGCCTGACCGACTTGGAACAGAAGGCGCTAGCGGCGAGGCCCGATTACCAGGCTGCCCAGGCAGCGGTGCGTGTGGCGGATGCCAATGTGAAGTTGGCCTACGCCAACGGAACCACGGATCCCACGCTGGAGGGCGAATACGATCGCAGTGGCGACGTCAATTCCTTGGGCTTCAGTGTCAGCATTCCGCTGCGCATTTTCGATCGCAACCAGGGCAACAAAGACACCAGCAAGTACGTGGCGCAGGCGAGCCGGTTCGGCCAGGTGGCGGCGCAGAACCAGGTCTACTCCGATGTGGATCAGGCATGGATCCAATACACCACTTCGAAGGTGCTTTCCGATCGCTACAACGGGCACTATCTCGCCGAATCGAAAGATGTGTTATCGATTGCGCAATTTGCCTATGAGCACGGGGGGATAGCTTTGCTCGATTACCTGAGTGCTCTCCAGGATGATCGCACCACCAGCCTGAACGCGCTGAATTCCTACGCACAAACGTGGCTGGCCATCCACCAGTTGAGCTTTGCCAGCGCAACCGATGTAGTGCCGTAATTGAGTTGCGGAAATCCGCCAGCCTGGGCTGGTTACGGCGCAAATCAGTCCGGACGCTGCAGCTTCGTGAACCAATCCTCATTCATCTCAATATGTTTGATGGAATAGCGCCGAAAGGTGTAAATGATATGAATCTTGCCATCGGGCGCCTGGAAAATGGATGGGTACGAATACTCCCCAGGATTGCTTTCCAGCTCCAACGGCTTGCTCCACGTGCGGCCATCATCGACCGACCTCGCAATATGTAACGGTGACCGTGCATTGTCCTGGTTATTGAAAACCAGGAGCACGTGACCGTTTTTCAACCGGCACATGGAGATGCCGGAGTCGGGGTTCTTCCACTGCGTGGGCGTCGGGGTAGTGAAGGTCTTGCCGCCATCATGTGACTCCGCACTCACAATATTCGGCCGCACTCGCAGATACGCAAGGATCGAACCGTCGCCACGCTGAATGAACGTGGGCTGCTCGCCGCCGCGCATGATGCCGCTCTGGGTCCAGGTAGCGCCGTTGTCTTTAGTGGACAGAAAGAAGGAAAGATCGACACCATGGCCATTGCGCTCGTCGCTGATCGGTAGAACCAAAGTTCCGTCCTCTAGAAATATCGTCAGATTCCGCGGAAGCCAACCCAGCGTGTCATGGAAGAAAGGCTTATCCTCCGTCCAGGTGAGACCATTGTCCGAAGACGTTCGATAGAACAGGGTGCAGTCTTTCCATCCCGTGCCGCGCGACATCGGCTGCGTGCCGTCCATACGACCCCATACCATCCATACGCGATTGTCCCGGGTTGTAAACAGCACGGCATTGCCCGGGGGACGTCCAGGGCTGCGCACAATAATCTCCGGCGTAGACCAGTCGCTCGAACCCTTCTTTCTGCGCGAGAGAAACAATACCTGGTCATCTGAAGACTCATAGCTCCCTCCGTACCAGGAAACAAGCAAGTCTCCATTCGGCGCTATGGTGATGGAAGAGCAGTGAAAGACCGGGTAACCCGGGATCTTTTCAAAGATCAGCTCGGAAGAGAATTGGATCTCACCGAACGGATCGGCAATCGCCCGCTCGGGGAGAGATTTGCCGATGGGGGTACCTGGAACCTCCGTCATGGAAGCCGGGAAGGGTGCACTCGACTCCATCGCGGCTAATGCGGTGTTCAAGCCATCAATGGAACCGCTGTAGACCAGCTTTCCGTCCTTATCCAGGAGAAATGCTTCCGGGGTCACCCGCGCGCCGAATCGCTTGACCGCGCTTCCGTCGGGATCCCGGTATACCGGGAAATTGAAACCGTGAGCCTGACTGAATGCCCTTACTTCGGCCCCTGACTCTTCGGCTGCGGGAAACACTCCCACCAGCAGAATCTTGTGGTGACGGTGCTTTTGATTGAGCGTGACGATTGCATCCGCGCTGGCTGTGGTGCCTTCGTCCCGCGTCGAGAGAAACAGAACCGCGGTGCCCAGCCGCTCAGCATAATTGTTCATGGAAATTGCCGGGCCTTGCGGCGAAACAAGCGTGACCGGCCCAGCGGGCTCGCCCACCTTGAGTCCGCTCTGCGCGTTAAGACCCTCACACCAGACCAGGCAGGCAACCAGCGCCAGAAGACGAAGACGTTTCATCGTTTCCTCCAGGAAGTTTAGGCAGCACCCACTGTGTCGTAGGTGAGCGCTGCCTGCATTCGCTGCGTATCGCGCCGTGCGAACCTCGTTGCAGCAAGCAGCAGCAAAATGCTGGCGATCACATAGGAGATTGAGGCGTAGGCCATGGCGTGGCTCAAACCGAATCGGTCTGCCAGAATCCCAACCACCACCGGAGCTGACCCGCCGCCGGCCAGCCAGCCCATCATATTCATGAATCCCGTCGCGGTGCCACGCGCTTCCGGCCGCACCACGTCGAACACCGACGCAAAGATATTGGCTTCATAAAAACCCTTAAAAATTCCCCACAGCAGCAGGCTGACGATTAGCCATTTCATCGAACCGGTAAGGGCGCTCCACATCGCAAACGGAGCTTCAAACAGAATGCCGATCGCCTGCACCAGAATTCTTCCACCGGCCATGCGCTTGCGAAGCGTGTCGGCCAGCCACCCCCCAACCGGCGATCCCAACATGCTGGTCAACTGCACATAGAGAGTCGCCGTAAGCCCGGCCATGGCAAGACTCAAATGAAACTTCCGGTAGAGCAGTGTCGGCATCCAGGTAAACAAGATCATCGCGGTGAAGTTCTCGCACATGAAGGCCGCCATGCACAACAACAGCGTGGGCGTGGTGCGCACCAGTTTGAAAAACTCGCGTACCGAAATGCGCCTCGGAGCAACCCGCTCCGGCGCGTCGGTACCCAGGTCTGCACGATCGGCCGCCCCCCGCAGCGGTTCCACGATGAATTTGCTTAACACCAGGCTGAGCACCAGCCCGCATCCCCCGAAGACGACAAACGATGAACGCCAACCGTAGCGTTGGGCAATTGCCCCGGCGAAAAATCCACCCGCAATCACACCGATATACACGCTCGTCTGGTGGGTTCCCATGGCCCGCGAGCGCGTCGCCTTGCCGTGGTAGTCACTGATCAGCGACATCGACGCGGGGAAGTAGATGGTCTCGCCAAGCCCCTCGGCCGCGCGGAAGAAAAGTAGCTGGGCGAAGCTACGCGACAGCGCCGTTGCCATGCAAACCAGGCTCCAGATTCTCAGGCCACTCAGAATCGCAGTTTTGCGCCGGATGCGGTCGGCAACACTTCCCGCCAATGGGGCGGAGAGCCCATACACCCATGCGAAAGAGGAGCCCAGCAGTCCCAATTGCGTATCGTTCAGATGAAACTCACGCTGGAGGAGCGGAAACACAGAAAAGATCGATTGCCGATCGGCATAGTTGAAGAAGGCAATCCACCACAACATGCCCACCACGTACCACTTGTAATGTTTAGCGGACGAATTCATTGGTGTGGCTTTGAGCCGCCGATCCTTGCTTAGTGATGGAAGGCCCAGTAACGGAAGCGCCAGTGTTAGAACCAGAAAGCGGACTCAGCCCGCGCCGCGCCTGCTCATAGGTCGCATCGCGGTCGAGATAAGAAACCTCATCCGCAATCCAATCACGCATTCGTTTCCCATCTTCGGTCTCCTGCGGAGCGGAAACAAATTCCAGTTGAAGACCGAGACGCTCCTCTACTGAGGATGTCAACACCGGCCATAGCGCGCCAATGTCTCCGGTGATCGGAATACTCCCTTCCAACCGCGCAAAGCCCGACATCTCCATGCGAAACGGAATCTTGGTGATCTTCGTCTTCGGCAACCCGCGATTGATTGCTTCCTGCACTTCCGCGTCCTGCCGCTCCATTTGCCACGCGCGCTCCAGATTCGGGTCGAGATCCATCCGGATAAGCGTCTTTTTCTCCAGGCTGTAGGTGCTCAACTGGTCCCAGGCAGCCCAGATGCCGTGTCCCGTATATGTCTCCAGAGGACCGTCATGAATCTCCTGCGAGAGCGCGATCGCCGATTCGATAATGACGTCCGCGCTGCCCAGCAGCTCTGCGATCGAACGGGATCGCCGGGCAATCGGGATCGAGTCTCCAATGGCGATGCCGACTCCGCCTCCGCCCACAAGCTGCGGAATGGAAACCAGCACCGGCACTCCCTTGCGCGCTCCGGCCCCGATCATGGTCATAGGGCTCGAGCCCAAACCGGCGAAGTATTCAAGCGGCACGCCGTACTGGCTCGCCGCGTTCCGCAGTTCCAGGGCCAGCCGCTCCGTCCGCAGCCCCAGGGGCCACGCCATATTTCCTGCCGCCTTGATCACCGAACTCCCAGCCCGCGCTGCGAGACGATCGTACATATCCCACCCGGTGGAGAACTCCTTTTCCATCTCCGAACGCTGCTGGGCCGATAAAACAGTGATCTCAAAAACCCGGCCGCGCGGAAGCTGGGCAACCGGCAGTTCGAAGTGCTCTTCCGGCTCGATGTGGATGCGCCGCACGCGATCCAGCGTGCCCGCCATCTCATGGGCGACCACAGCGGAGCTGGTGATGACGCCATCAATCAGGCCGTGGCGAATCAGCTCCGCGATCTGCGTCGTCACGCCTTCATGGAGATTCGGACCACTGCCGGTAACCACAACTACCCGCCCACCGCGCTCTTTAGCTTCGACGATGCTCGCGATTGCCTGGTCTAAATGGTCTTTGGTAGACGCGGGCAGCGATGCTCGCAGTCCCGCTATCGTAGCCGCTGAAGGTCTCACACTCTCACTCCATTTGAGAGAATCCTGCGCACTTGCTCCAGGTCTTCCTGGGTATCTACTGAAACCAATTCGCCCACACACCTGGTTTCCGCCACCTGGATAGCAATCCCGTTCTCCAGGGCGCGCAGTTGCTCCAGGCTTTCGATCTGCTCCAGGTAGCCCGGCGGCAGACTGGAAAGCCTCCGCAGGCAATCTTTTGTGTACGCGTAGAGCCCAACATGCTCGAAAACGGCGAAGGCCTCGGTACGATATCGCGGGTACGGAATAAGTGATCGAGAAAAGTAAAGAGCTCGCCCACGCACATCCTTGACCAGTTTCACCACGCCGGGATCGTGGTAGCCCTCTTCCCCGACTTTCTTCACCACCGTGGACATGCCGACGCTGCTGTCGGATAGTGCGTCCTTGAGCGCCTTAACGCACTCGTCAATCATTGCCGGTTCCAGCAGGGGCTCATCTCCCTGGATATTCACCACCACGTCAGCGTCCGAGCCTGCGGCCACCTCCGCTACCCGGTCAGTGCCCGATAGATGATCCGGGCTGGTCATCACCACCATACCCCCAAATGCCTTCACTGCCTTGAAGATACGTTCGTCCTCCGTGGCCACCACAACGCTATCCAGAAGCACTGCTCTCTTGGCGTTCTCATATACGTGCTGCACCATCGGCTTGCCCAGAATATCCGCCAGCGGCTTGGCCGGCAGGCGTGTGGATTTATAGCGTGCCGGAATCACACCCAATACTTTCATAACGCGCCTCGCCCTCCTCGTTCGACTGGAATGTGTTTCCAGATTTCGTTCAAGCTCACGCCGTGAGCCTCGGCCCATTTGGCCAGCCAGTTGCACAGCTCAACGGCCTGCCGCAAGCGCTCCTTCGATGGCGGCAAATGGAAAGGCCCATTTGCGATTCCACGCGCAGCCAAGCCCGTCCGAACACCCCACGGAATGGGAAGACGCACCACTTCTTCAATCAGCGTGTCCAGTGTCGCCTGGTAAGCGGTCGCCAGGGCCTCGTCGCCGCTTCGATAGCTTCGATATACCGAGCTGATCAATTCAGGAACAAAACAGGCGATCCCCGAGACAACACCATCCCAGCCCGCCTGAAGGGCGCCAAGCAGCAAGCTGTCGTCTCCCACAAACAGAGAGAAGTCAGATTGCTTGCGCGCATCTCCCAAGGGTTTCAGATCGGCCGTGTTGCCGCTACTGTCTTTCATTCCAACTAGATTCGGCACCCCGTTCAACAAACGGATGGCCGTCTGCGGCTCGATGCCGTTGGTAAACGAAGGCAGGTTATAAAGCAGAAAAGGCATCGCCACCGAGGCGCAGACGGTTTCGCAATACGCGGCCAGGTCATCCTGGCTGTATTGAAAGAAGTAGGGCATCGGCAAAACCAATGCGTCGCAGCCCGAGTCGGCGGCGCTCTTGGTCAGGGTCAGCGTGGAGTGAATGGAGGAGGTCCCAACGCAAACCACGACGCGCCCGCGGCCCGCTATCCGGCGAACCGCATGCTCAGCTAAAGCAGCGCGGACACTCACGTCAAAATGCGGATACTCGGCGGTGGCGCCTCCAATGACGAAGCCATCGACACCTCGCTCTACGATGAACTCGATCACACGGTCAAAAGCAGCAAAGTCGGGGCGGCCCAGATCGTCGATCGGAGTCACTAAAGCCGCAAATACACCGGAGAGTGGAAGCTTCATTGAGCACGCTCAAGCTGGAAGAATTGGATCAACGTACCATTTGACCTAGGCTAAGTCAATAATATTAAAACGCGTTCAACATTAGAAACATTATTAGATCCCGTTCGGCCCTAGAGGCGGTCGATCGAACCATACGCTGTTTCACTGGCAAACTTACAGACCACAAAGGAGTGCTACAATTACGCTGCTGCGGGTTGCAGATCAGGGTACCTCAATGCAGTGATCGCAAAAGTTTACCCCTGATACTTCTAAATGAGCAGAAAGACTAAAAGTGAGACCCCGGTAGAGCTCCCAACCAACGGCGTACCCGGCGTTTCGTATCGCTACTACTCCCAAGCCATCGCCAATGCACTGCGTGTTCTCGAATTGCTCCAGCAGAGCCACGAACCGCTCGCGCTTACCGAGGTGTCACGCCAGGTAAAGGTCCCCAAGAGTTCGGCCTTCCGTATTCTGCGCACGCTCGAGATCGCAGGCTATCTTCAGCGGCTCGAAGGCGAGCGTTTCTCGATCGTCCCGGGCGCGGGCTTCATGCAAAATCACCTGTTGAAGCAGGTAGCGGACGCCTCGCGCACCTGGATGAAGAATCTGAGCCAGGAATTCCGCGAAACCATAAGCCTTGCATTCCTCTTTGAAAGCCATATCGAGGTGATCGCGGTCATTGATAGTCCCCACCGCGTAAGTATGGGAAACATGGTGGGAGGCCTTATTCCTCCTCATGCCAGCTCGCTTGGAAAATGTATAACGGCATTCCAATCAGATACGCGGCGCGACACGCTGCTGCGATCCTTTGGTTTGGTCCGGTTCACGCCTGGCACCATCGTCGAAGAGGTCACCCTGAACAAAGAACTCCACCTGGTGCGTGCCCAGGGCTACGCCAGCGATCTTGAAGAGAGCACGCTGGGCGGATGCTGTCTCAGCGCCCCCATTTTCGGCAAAGAGGGCCAGGCCGTAGCTGCGATCAGCATCTCCACGCCTAAAATGAGATTTACCAACCAGGAGCGCCTGATCGTCGCGGTAAAAGATGCCGCGGGTGCAATCACCGCGGAATTGCGAACCAGCTAACCGCATCACTTGCCCTTCTGTGCCTTGGGATCCCATATTGTGGCGTCGATCTGCCGCTCGTGATCGGGCGCGTCGTTGAAATAGTAGACGGTGACCATCTTGCCGTCGGGGCGCTGCACGCTCCTCGTGTAACCGAGATCCCAACTTCCTCCATCATTACGCAAAACGATCTCCTCTCCCCATGTCGCGCCCTTGTCCGAGCTGAGACGCGCGCGGATCCCAAATGGAGCGGTCCGCCGGCCGTACGTCAGGGCAAGACGTCCATCCTTCAGATGAACCATGCTCGGCGGATTGTCAGTATCCAGCGCCGGCCGGCTCACATATCGCCACGTCTTCCCGTTATCGTCCGACCGGTACAAATCAATCCAGTGCCGGTAGCGAACGGCGGTCAGGATGGTGTCGGCCGAAAGGCGCACAGAGGAAGGCATAATGGCGTGATCGTTCCCCTCCGGCTCCGGGGTTACAAAAGCGACGAACTGCCAACTCTTGCCCCCATCGTGTGTGCGCACACAGATCACTCGACCCTCGTGGCCATTCGATTTGGCCGCTGTCAGGAAGACCGTCATGTCGTGTTTGCCGTCAATCAGGTAATCGGTGCGCGCGGCGATTCCCAATTGCCCGAAGTCGGGAACTCGATATGGGCCCTCGAAGCTTTTTCCCCGGTCCAGCGAATAGTAGAACCGCGAGGGCCCGATATTGACGTCGGCCATGCGAAAGGTAGCGATGAAATTCGGGTTGGTAAAGTCAATCCCGCCGGGGCAGTCAGTCACCGGCTTTCCCCCCGCTTCCGTGGGTACGCCGGCCACTTTGGTGCCCGGCGGCGGCAGCAGGCTGGCCGTCTTTTCGATCGTCCATGTCATGCCCCCATCCATGCTGCGAGCCAGCAGATGCTCCGAAGGTTGCGTGTAGTCGATCGAATGCTCTCGCTCGTTGGGCTGCCGGACGTGAAACGATCCCGCTTCAAAGCCCACCAGAATTTCGTTGCCCCAGGACCAGATGCCATAGTTTGCCGGCCAACCCGCAAACCGACCTGCCTGTTTATAGACAACGTCCGTATGCTCCGTCGTTTGCGCAACCGCAAACGAAACGCAGAGGACTGCCAGCATCACTCCAAAAATGCTCCTCATAGATTCCCCACCATATCTTTTAGTTTTTTTTCCGACGGCTTCTTGCTGTCCCGCAGATGCGGACTGAACGTCACAAACCCGCTTCTTTCCTCTTATCGAGCGCATCCTGCAACGAATTCATCACCTTGAATTGCGGTCGATACCCCAGCAATCTCTGCGCCTTCTCGATACTCAGCTCATAAGAGTGAATTCCCCGGCAGCGGCCCGCGATTGTGCGCATGCCGGTAATCCTGGCCAGATCCGTCCCGGTATCGGCATAACGAAACGCCGCTGGGCCGGCGATATTGAAAGCCTCCCCAATCGCAGCATCACTTTCGAGCGCCAGCAAAACAGCCTTGGCGGCATCTCGCACATCGCATACATGCTCGGTGAAAGGGCTGCCATCCTCCTCGCACGGCACTGCGATGATGCCCGCGTCATTCCACACTTTCCGATCCTCTTCGACCAGAAAATCGCGATACGGCGCCTTCACAAACAGGTCGAGAATCTCCTCCGCTTCGAGTGTCCACACAAACCGGAGCCGGACCACCGGGATCTTATGCAGTTCTTCGTAGTAGAGACACATCCGTTCCCCCAGCACCTTGGAAAGACCGTAAAACACTGACGGATGCTGCTCAGCATCTTCCAGGATGGGAGCGGAGTACGCGCTCAGGCTCCATCCTGTGCAATAAGTAGCGTCGGAGCTGGCAAAGAGCAATCGCGGCTTTCTTTCCATGGCCGAAATAGCCTGCAGGATGTTGTACGTTCCCTCGATGTTGGTGCGGAACACCTCATCGTCTCCGGCCGGCGGCATGATTCCGGCCAGGTGAATCACCGCGTCCGTGCCCGACACGGCTGCCTCTACCCCCTCACGTCCAGGTAACCCGCCCTGCACTACTTCGACCTGGTTGATCCAGGTTTCCGGAGAGTTTGGGCGGCGCATCAACACCCGCACCCGGTACCCGCCTTCGAGCAACAGGGGAACGACGTGCCGTCCAATGCGGCCGCTAGCCCCGGTCAATAGGATTGTCTTCACACAACCTCCTTCAAGGTGTCTGGCCCGGGTCGATCTCTATGCTGCGGAAAAACTCACTGTGGGGTAGGGTCCGGGCTTTACAGACTGCGGAAGCATCCTGCCCCGATACCGTTAGGTTCGTCCCGGCCTAAACTATATGCCGAAAAAATAAATTTTGTTATGCATATTGCATAGTGTTTCACTTCATGCTACTTTGTGCCAAGTTTTAACAATTCACGATATGTTTTCAAACAGTGGGCCCAAGCTGGGGCGCCTTATACCCAGGACTATCTCTCGGAGGTTCACACGCATGATTTCGAAATGGACGATCTGTACCCTCTTTGCCGTGCTCGGAGTAGCCACGTTGCTCCAGGCCGCCGACGTTACTGGCTCCATTAACGGCCTCGTGAAGGACGCCAGCGGGGCGGTTGCACAGGGAATCGATATCACCGTAACGAATACGGCAACGAGCGCAGTCTTCCATGCGAAAACAGATTCCAGCGGTGAGTACTTTGTCCGCGACCTGGATGCCGGCGACTACGAACTGACGGTGCAAGCCCCTGGGTTCAAGAAGTTTTCCGCCAGCAACATCCACGTGCAAGTGAACGAGTCGGCGCGCGTGGATATCGCTCTCCAGGTTGGAAGTGTCGATCAAACCGTGGACGTATCCGGCTCGGTGGAGACGGTTGATACCACGTCAATGACCCTCAAGACCGTCATCGATCAGCAGCGCATTGAGGACCTCCCTCTGAATGGCCGCAATCCCGTTCAATTGATGCAGCTGGTCGCCGGGGTCGAATACGATCCGCAAAACTCAAACGTCACCTCCGGAACAACCTATCCCGGCGTCTTCCCCGTCTCCGTCAATGGCGGACGCGCCAACACTACCAACTACATCCTCGATGGCGCGGAGAACAACGACCACTACAGCAACGCGCCCAATCCCATGCCGGATCCCGACGCATTGCAAGAGTTCAGTGTGCAGACCAACTCATTTAACGCGGAATTTGGTCGCAACGTCGGCGCCATTGTGAACGCGGTAACCCGCTCCGGTACCAACCAGCTCCACGGTTCAGCCTTTGAATACATTCGCAACAACGCCGTGAACGCAGGCAATTACTTTGCCCCCCTCAACCCCGATGGCACCAAGCAAAGTGACGGCCTTAAGCGCAACCAGTACGGAGCCACCCTGGGTGGCCCGGTGCGCATCCCGAAGATCTATAACGGCAAGGACCGCACGTTCTTCTTCTTCTCCTACCAGGGAACCTCTACGCGCATCGCTCCTACCACCCAGCAGCAGGTAGTGCCTACCAACGCGCAACGGGCAGGGGACTTCTCCGCGCTGGGAACTCAACTACACGACCCCTTTAACAATGGCGCGCCTTATCCGAACAACCAGATTCCCATGTCGGAGTGGAATCCCATCAGCGTGGCCTCGCTCAACACCTTTATCCCAGCGCCGGCAGCCGGAGCCGACACCATCTCCTTCGCCTTGCCCAACAACCTCACCGATAACCAGTTCCTGGTGCGCGGCGACGAAGTCCTTACCGATAAGCATCGTTTTATGGGAAGGGTTTTCGTATCCCGGGCCAATCAGCCCGGCTTCCTCTCTCCCACCGATTACTTTGCCAACCTGCCCGGGGCGATCTGGCAAAACACCAGCGTAACCGGCTCAGATACATATACAATCAGCCCCAACATCATCAACCAGGCGCTCTTCTCCTACAACCGCACCAATAACACCAACGATCCCATCTATCCCCCCAAGGGTGTTGCCGAGCTGGGGGCAAACTACTACAACGACAAGATGCCCGAAATCTATTACGACGTGAGCGGATATTTCCTGCTCGACACTCAGGATACAAACTCTTTCTTCCGCGGCGAGGAACAGTACAGCGACACGGTGCGTTGGGTCAAGGGAAAACACTCCTTAACTCTCGGGGGAGACGTTGGTCATGGGGTGGGCAACATCGTCAACAACTACCGCGCCAACGGCTACTTCTCCTTTGACAGCTCGGCTCCCTTTACCGGAAACTCCCTCGCGGATTTTCTGGTAGGGAAGTTTTCCAATCTCGAGCAAGGCGTTGGGGAATACAAAAACACGATATTTAACCACGTTGATCTGTTTGCCCAGGATGACTTCCGCGTCACCCCGCGGCTGACGCTCAATCTCGGCCTCCGCTGGGATCCTTTTTTTCCCTACACCGACGCAAACGGCAAGCTCGCTGCGTGGCGTCCTGGCCAACAGTCCACGGTCTACCCCAATGCTCCGCAGGGGATCGTCTACGCTGGAGATGCGGGACTTCCTCCCGGGGGTTATAGCCGGGAATGGACGAACTTTGGTCCTCGCATCGGCTTCGCCTGGGATGTGCACGGCAATGGCGCCACGGCGTTACGGGGGGGATTCGGCATCTACTACGACACCCCCAACACCATCTCCACCAATTCTCAGGCAGATCAGGCACCCTTCGGAACCGTCGTCGAAATCAGCGGCGATTCGGCCAACAGCTTCACCGACCCCTACGCAGGTAACGTCAATCCGTTTCCCCAAAGCCCCAACCCGCCTCACAATGTCGCCTTCGTTCTTCCCGATGTTGCTTACGTATTCACCCGTGGCATGCGCAATGCCGAATTAACCAGCTGGAACCTGACGGTTGAGCAACAACTACCGTTACAGCTGGTTATGCGCATCGCGTATGCGGGATCGAAAGGCACTTACCTTCCCAACCTGGTCGAAGGTGACCCTGCGATCTACTCCCCGGGTGCCACCACTTCCACCACCGACCAGCGCCGTCCCCTCTATCCAAACTTCGGTTCCATGACCTTTGTTGAGGCCAATGGGAACTCCAACTACAACGCGCTTCAGGCAACTCTGCAGCGTCGTTTCCTTAACGGTGTGACCATCCTGGCCAACTACACCTGGGCTAAGTCCCTGGATGTCACTTCCCAAAACAAGCAGACGGGACAAACCGCAACCGATCCCTTTAACCTCAACTTCGATCGAGCCGTTTCCGACTTTAATCATCCTCAGATCTTCAGCTTTTCCGGGCTTTGGGATCTCCCCGTCAATCCGCAGAACAAGTTCGTGCACGCTGTCGTGGGAGGCTGGCAGCTCTCATCGATTGTCTCCCTGACCAGCGGCGAGCCCTTCTCGGTGTTTAGCGGTGTCGATAACTCGCGTTCCGGTGTCGGCAGCGATCGCGCCGATCTGGTCAGCACCCCGTATCTGGCCCCAGGCCGCAGCCGCTCTGCGAAAGTGGCCGAGTGGCTCAATCCTGCCGCCTTTGCTGTAAACGCGCTTGGCACCTTCGGAGATACCGGCCGCAACTCGTATTACGGGCCCGGCTTCGCCAGCACCGACGACGCGCTGCAAAAGGATTTTCACCTCGTGGAACGGCTATCTCTGATGTTCCGTTTTGAAGCCTTCAACGCCTTCAACCGTGCTAACCTTGAGAACCCCACGAACACCGTGGGCTCGCCCAATCTCATGGTAGTCAGCACGGCCTTTGATCCACGCATTCTGCAGGCCGCTGTTCGCCTGAAGTGGTAAATCCAGCCCCACAGATAGAGAGCCCATGGGTTTGAAAGCAGAAGAAGTTTCTTTCCACGGAGGTGGGTTGGCCCTTAGCCATCCTTTTGATCCGCTCACCGCCGTTGAGATCGTAGCCGTCACGCGCATCCTCCAGGACCACTTCCAGTGGGGTGAGGACCTGCGGGTGGAGACCATCGATATTCAAGAGCCTGACAAAGACAAGGTGCGACACTACACCCCCGAAACCGCCCCGGCGCGGGTGGCGCGCTTCCATGTGTATCGGCGGGGAGTGATGGGGGTGTGGGATGGCCTGGCGGATCTGGGCCGCGGAGAAGTCATCTCGGCGGTTTTCAAAGAAAACGCTCGACCGATGCTTGCCATCGCGGAAGTCCTGCAGATCGAAGAGACGGTCAAGGCTGACGCTCGTTTTCAGGAAGCACTGCGTCGCCGGGGGTTGCTCCCTGAGCTGGAATATATGTGCGTCGATCCATGGACGACCGGGGACTTTAACATCCCCATCGAGCAAGGGCGGCGGGTGCTCAACTGCTTCATCTGGATGCGCATGTTTCCCCTGGACAATTTTTACGCTCACCCGGTCGAGGGTCTGCATGCGCTGATTGATGTGAACACGCTGGAGGTGCTGGAGGTCCACGACCATTTTGAAGCCGACGGCGATTACATTCCAGTTCCGCGTCTACCCTTGAATTATGACGCGGATCTTCTGACGGCGTTTCGCAAGCCGTCGTCCCGACTCGATATCGTGCAGCCTGACGGTGCTGGTTTCGTGGTCCAGGGTAACCAGGTGACCTGGGAAAACTGGGATTTTCGCGTAGGGTTCAACGGGCGCGAGGGGTTGGTGCTTTACACCATCGGCTATACCCAGAACGACAAACGGCGTCCGATCGTTTATCGCGCGTCTATTGCAGAGATGGTGGTCCCTTACGGCACGCCGGAGAGAAGCCACTATCGCAAGAACGTTTTCGACAGCGGCGAACTGGGCTTCGGCCGCATGGCGAACTCCCTGACCCTGGGCTGCGATTGCCTGGGGGTTATCCATTATTTCGATGCGGTGGTCGCGGATGTTTTCGGCCAGCCGCGCACCATCGAGCGCTGCATCTGCCTGCACGAGGAAGATGCCGGCATGTCGTGGAAGCATTTCGATATGCGCACCGGCCGCACCGAGGTGCGCCGGGCGCGAAAGCTCGTGATCTCTTCTATTTCAACCATCGGGAATTACGAATATGCGTCGTATTGGTATCTGCACCAGGATGGGCGGATTGAATATGAGATGAAGGCCACCGGAATCATCAACACTGCGGCTTGCCATCCAGGGGAACCGGGAAAATTCGGCGCTGAGGTGGCGCCGGGTATCGTCGGCCACATCCATCAGCACATCTTTTCGGCCCGCTTGGATATGGAAGTGGATGGACCGAATAATACAGTCACTGAATGCGACACCATTGCGTTGCCGATGGGGCCGAAGAATCCGCACGGCAATGCCTACTTTGTGCAAGAGACGGCGTTGAAAACAGAACTTCAGGCGCAGCGCGACTTCGACTTCTCAAAGATGCGCTACTGGAGAATCACAAATCCGAACACCACCAACTGGGTGGGCACGCCAACAGCGTACAAGCTCGAGGCACGCTCAGCTGTGCGGCCTTTTTCTCATCCGGACGGCCCTTCGGGCAAACGGGGACGGTTTCTGCAGCATCAGCTATGGGTTACGCCTTACGATGTGAATGAGCGCTACCCCGCCGGCGAGTTCGTTAACCAATCGACGGGCGATGATGGCCTGCAGGCGTGGACTGCCAAGGATCGGCCGATCGAGAATACCGATTTAGTTCTCTGGCATAGTTTCGGACTGCATCATCTGCCGCGTCCGGAAGACCATCCAGTGCAGTCTTGCATTGCGTGCGGCTTCACACTTGCGCCATCTGGCTTCTTTGATCAAAATCCGGTGATTGATTTGCCGCCCACCAGGAACACGGCGAGCTGTTGCACTCATTCGCCCGAGAGTGTACGAGGCGCATAAGGCGGTCATCCGCAGCGTAGCCGAGGGACCTGCCGTTCCCCCCATCGGCATCCGATGCAAAGGAATAGGACGGGTGCCCCACCTTCGCCTCGGCGTACGTGGGCCGAAAAAGACGGCGAAGCGTGCGTGAGAACTCCAAAATAACCCGCAAATCAGAACCAGGCCTCCGGATACGGGCCCGTTTCTGAAATAGGGTTGATTTTGCGTTCTCACGCAGACTCTAAAGCCCGTACCCTTCAAGAAACAGGGTTTTTCCGCAGCATGCTCAGCCGCTGAGTTACGGACCGGCCTTCTACATGACAACCAGAGTGAGCGGCATCTTCTGCGTCGTTGTGCCATCGGACGCGATCACCTGAATGGTATAGGTACCCGGTGTAACGGTAGACGGCGACGGGCTACCCGGCTGTGTCGGCGTCGTTGAGCCGGAACCACTGCCGCCGCCGCAACCCGACAGACCCGCCGTCAAGAACAGGAAGACAGAGAACACAAGGAACGCCGCCACCCTGCGGCTCTTCCACCACGGCAATGGCAAAAGGAGAAGAATGCCAGCCATACCGGTACCGAATTTACTCAACAGCTCGGCGGCCTGTGGAGCTTCGGTTGCCATGGTGACGGTGAAAGTTGCCGCCTTACCGCCGGCGAGTGCCAGGGTAGCGGGGGTAAAGGAGCAGCTTGCGTTCGCCGGCTGTCCGCTGCAACTGAACGTGATGGTTCCGGAGTATCCGGTAGCCGGCGTCAATGAGAGGGCGTACGTTGCTGGTTGTCCTGCCGCCACCGTAGCCGTCGCGCTTCCTCCCGACTGAGGCGCAATGACGAATAGCGTCTGAGTGCCGGTTCCGCTAAGCGCAATGGTTTGGGGAGAATTAGCCGCATTATTAGTAATGCTTACGGTGGCAGATAGGGCGCCCGCGCTTGCCGGCGTGAAAACCACGTTGACACTGCACGATGTTCCGGCGCTGACGGTGGCGCCGCAGTTATTGGTCTCCGCGAAGCTGGCCGCGTCTGTCCCGGTGATCGTGATCTTCAGCCCGCTGAGATCCGCATTCCCGCTGTTTTTTAGCGAAATAGTTTGTGTTGCCGAGGCCATGGCAACCGCTTGCGTGGTGAATGTCAGGCTTGTGGGGGAAAGCGTTACCACCGGCGCCGTTGGAGGTAGCGCTGCGGAAATGGTGAAAGGGAGAGCTGCAGAAATGCCACCGCCGTTGCCTGGGTTTACCACGGTCACCTGGGCACTTCCCATGGCCGCGATGTCGGAGGCATAAATGGTTGCCGTTAGCTGCGTTGGCGAAACCACCGTGGTGAGTCGCGGGCTGTTATTCCATTCCACGGTGCTTCCTGGAACGAAGTTGCTGCCAGTCACCGTCAAAGTGAAATCCACTCCATCTGCCGGCGTGGATGCCGGCGCCAGCGTTTTGGCAACGGGGGTTGCGCTGAAATTGGTGCCGCTCGCAATGCTGCTAGTGAACAACAGGATGGCTCCGCTATCGCTGGCCGGCGGGATCAGGCCCCGCATGGCAAAGCCGTTCGAACCCCAGCGGACCATCTGCGTTCCCGCTGGAGCTGTTGTTTCTCCGAATGAGGCCAAAGAGAGCGCACCGGTTTGCGCGAACGACGCCTGATCGAATGCCAGAACGTTCGGCGACACGAGCGAGTCAAGAAAATAGGTCTTGGCGCTGCTTGCATCGGGAATAACGCTGTCCATGGGAATAACGCTGTCCATAACCGGCTCACCAAGCGCGTACTGGCCCATCTGCTGGCCGGTCGCCGGATTCCACACCAGGCCTGAATCGGTGTAAATCAAAGTACCATCCGAGGCCAGGTTGTTGTACACGGTGCAGCAGGTTGTATTCGTGGTGAGAATGCCGGTGGGGCTCACCGTGAACTCGTTAAGGACTCCCTGAAAGCCGGAAATCCCATACAAGGTGCCTGGATTGGTAAAGGCGAAGTTATAAATGTCGGCTGCGACTGAATTGGAGTTGGGGTTTGATCCATTGCGTCCGATCCAATTGACCAGGCCCGCATCGTTGTAAAACGCGACTCCGTTCGCCGCCGGATCCACTTCCGGCGCCTCGAGCGATGCCACGATCTCGGTCGGACTTCCCGGCACCACGTGCATATCGGCAACCTGCAGGTTGTTGCCGTAGTCAGGATCGACCGGCAACGCAAAGGTTCGTTCGATCGCCATCGTGGAGAGATTGATGCGCTGGATGGCGTGATCCGCATTCAGTGCAACGTACAAGTACGCGCCATCGGAAGAAGCAGCAAGTACACCCGGATTCTCGCCGACAGGGATGGGTGTTCCCGGGGTCGCCGTGATTGGATTGATGGGCAGCACCGTGTCCGGGTTGGCGGGAGAAGTTACTGGAATGGAAGCATAGAGCTGCTTCCCCACAGGCTCGTAGAGCAGGAACGTATTTTGCGTCGCAACGGACAGATACTCAGTGAGGGTATACGGGGCACTCTGCCCGCCGCCGGGCGATGGGGTGTTTACGGTGATCGCGATCTCCCCATAGGCGTTGGCCGGAATGGAACTTGCGGCAAGAGTGACCTTGAGAAAGGTTTCGCCGACATAGGTAGTCTGTTGCGGAACACCATTCAGCTCAACTACGGATGAGGGAAGGAACCCGAAGCCCTGCACTGGGAAATATATTTGGCTTGCCCCGGCCGGCAACAGCTGCGATCCCACGCTCGTGATTTGGGGAACTGGAGCGCTCGTATAACCAGTGCCCTGAAGGGGTACAGGAACGATCGGGTTAGCCGGATCGTTGGAGACGATCTGCAATGTTCCGGTTCGTGAACCTGGAGCCGTAGGGGTGAAGTAAATCGACAGTGTGCAGGCCTGGGCGGGGGCAATTTGTCCCGTGCAGCTCCCCAGCCCCTGTAACGAGAAGTCTCCTGAGGTGCGGGTATTGGTTGGGTTTAGGATGAGCGCTGATTGGCCTACATTCTGCACCAGCAACAGCGCCGGGGCGGACGTTTGTCCGACCAGGGTGAAATCGAAGGTGGGCAGGCTATACACCTGAATTTTTGCCACCGTTCCGATGCCATACAGCGGCAAAAATGTTTGCGTCATCGAAGCATTTGACTGCAGGGTGAGTGAGGAATGATCCGTCTCCGCAGTGGTGGGCGAATAGCGCACAGACAACGTGCAGCTCTGTCCAACCGGGAGCGTTTGGGTGCAGCCGTTTTCCGCCGCGGGCACAGTGAACACGCTGGCCGCTGGGGAAACGCCGGATACGGTCAGCGGCTGCGTGCCGCAGTTGGTGATGGTGAGCAGGAGATCGAGGGAGGTACCGGCCGTTACTAGTCCCCAGTTCATTCCAGTATTGGGGTTGACGCAAAGCGCCGGCGCGGCCACTGTCGGGTCAACCAATGCGACATAGGGAAACATGTTGGTTTGGTAGGCCGGCGCGGGTAAGGGCACAGTTTCCAGGTACGCTCCGGCGGTGGTGTAGAGGCCAGAGGCCGCGGCTCCGGCAACGTGCGCTCGATGATTGGCATCGACGGCCACACCGGTGGCCTTGCCGAAGGCGATGCCTCCAAGATAACGTGGAGAATTTGAGGATTGTCCCAGTCGGATCAAATTGACTGAGGGTCGACGCCGTCAGAGGAAATTGGACTTCTAGTGGGAGTACGTCCTGAAGCGGCGTGACCAAAGGGAACTGGGGGGTTTGGGTTTGTCCGGCTAACCACAGATCACCATCCGAATCGAGCGCCACCGCGTTGAGGTAATAGGTCGAGTCGCCCAAAAAAGGTCGAGTAAACAACGGCTGATACCGGTAGCGTTCAACTCCGTGAGGACGGAATTGGTGGCTGCTGTTGAGCTGGGCTGATAAGCATTCGGTGTGGTGGGGTAAGTGGGCCCGGCGCCAGTGGCTGCCACAAATACATTGTCATCTGGGGCAACAACAATTGCGGAGACCAGGTTGGCGTAATCGAGAAAGGTGGAGTAGAGGACGCTTGCCCCGCCTGCTGCAACCTCGGTGACAAATTGCGCAGCATACGGCTGTGGCCCTGGAATCTGCTGCAAGTAAACGCCACTCGTTGTCGGCCACAGAGTTCCGGCCTGACCGGCCACAAACGCGTTGCCCGCATTGTCCACAGCTACCGCGGACGCGCCTATCGGGCCGCCACCGGAGTTCTGGCCGGACGGATTTCCAAGGAATGCGCTGTATATCAGTGCGCCTGCCGGGCTGAATTTCGACAGAAAGACCTGTGCCCCATTGATTGGCGCCCCGTTGTTCACTGCGCCCGCGGTGTAAGGGTAGAGGCTGGAAGAGGTGTCACCGGTCACATAGGCGTTACCCGCGGCGTCGACTGTCATCGCGGAGACAGTAGTGTTTGCAGTTCCCCCGGAAGGGGGTAATCCGCCCAGCAGCGTGCTGTAGTTGAGCGAAGACCCGTCCGGCGAAAGAGAGGTGAGGAAACCGTAGAGCACGTCTGCGCCGCCCGTTCCGGCGGCCTGTCCATTTTTCGTGGGGAAGTCGGTAGCCTGGGTTGTGCCGGCGATCAGGGCATTTCCATTGGCATCGACGGAGATGCCGAACGCCTGGGTGTAGTTATTGCCACCGAGCAGCGTGGAGTAAATCAGGGTCTTGCCATCTGCACTCAGTTTGCTGACGTAGGTCAAGGTCTCGTTAGCCGTGCATGTCCCACAACCCGCGAAGGCCCCTGGAGTCACAGGAAAGCCCAGCGTCGTGTAACCAGTCAGATAATTGTTACCACCGCTGTCTATCGCAATGTAGCTGTTGGAATTCCCAACCGGCGCGAGATACGTGGAAAACGAAAGAACAGGATCGATCACCAACGGACGTCGATGATCGTAGCTCTCCACGGTAAACCCAATGTCTCCATCCGCAAAAAGATGGAACCCACCCTTACGCGGCTGCCGCCCGCCCGGGGCATCCTGGTAGATTACCGGCTTGTGCATGCGCAGATTTCCGCCGGAAAGCGCAATCGTCATCTCACCATCGTCTTTAATGGTCGCGTGCGCATGCTCTGAAAGGTGAAGACGGATTTGCCGGTAATCTGCATCCGGAGCAATTACGAAATCATGTTCCAGCAGCTGCCCGTTGCCATAGAACACGGCGTCGATGCCCGGATACAATCCGTCATAGATGACTTGCTTGTAATTTGGAACATGAGTACGCCAGTGGCCTGGATCGTTGCCCAGCAGGTAATTACTCTGGCTCTTCTGGAGTAGACTTCCGTGCGGAGCAATCGGCAGTGCCCCCGCGAATCCAATGGTGAGCTGGCTCGCCTGCTTACCCTGCAACTCCACCTGGACCATTCCCGGTTCGAATGCTACGGTCGCGCCCGGTAGCCGTCCGGTCATGGTCACCGGCCGGGACAACTGGCCAGGCACCGGCTCAAAGACAATCGGCACACCATCTTCAATGACGCGTGTCGTGGTTTGCCCACGGTTTGGAGCTGCGTACGAGGAGAGACTCAGTAGACAAAGAAATGCAGCCACAACCTTGGATTGACCCAAAGAGCACCTTGTTGATCAGCAGGCGGTGAGAGCTATGGAAGACTAGCAGACTCAACCATTGTGGTAAACGAAAAAGTGGGCCCGGCACCATTCCTGGTAGCATATAGGCATCTAGACGTAACCTCGATGTCTATATGCTACAAATACGGTGGCATATAAGAGATGCTTACAGGCTCTTGGCTTCGAGTTCGGCCCAGCGGGTGTACAGCTCATCGAGAGCTTGTTGCGCTTGCTCCGTGGCGAGCAGGGCTGCCTGCAGCCGTACGGCATCGGTGGCGACCGCAGGGTCTTCGACCACTGCGCGCTCGCGGGCAACGAGTTCCTCGGCCGCGGTCACTCGATCTTCTATGCCTGCAAACTCACGCGCTTCCAGGTAGGAGAGTTTCTTTTTGGCAGTCGGGGTTCGCTTATCCTGCTGAGCAGGCGGCTTGACCTGCTGCTCGGTCTCAGCCTGCCAAGCCTCCCATTGCCCATAATCGGCGAAGCGCTCTGCGTCGCCGCGCCCATCCAGCCCCAACACGCTGGTGCAGACCCGGTCGAGCATGTAGCGGTCGTGGGTAACCAACACCAGAACTCCGCGAAATTCGAGCAGGCTTTCTTCCAGGATCTCGAGGGTTGGGATATCGAGGTCGTTGGTGGGCTCGTCCAGCAGCAGCAGGTCGGCTGGTTCCAACATCAGTCTCGCGATCAACACGCGTGCCCGCTCCCCGCCTGATAGTCGTCCCACTGGTTGATTGAGCTGATCGCCGGTGAACAAGAATCGTGCCGCCCAGGAAGCGACGTGAATCACCCGGTCCTGATAGATGACCGAATCGCTGTCGGGAGCTAATGCCCGCCGCAACGTGACATCCGGTTCCAGAATGCGATTCTGGTCGAAGTAGACGGTGCGCAGTGCGGTCGCTCGTTTGATGGAACCATCGATCGGTTCGATCTCGCCACGGAGCAGCTTCAGCAGGGTCGTCTTGCCGCTGCCATTGGGCCCCACCAGGCCCACCCGCATCCCTGCGGTCAGCACAAAATTGAGGTCGGCGAAGAGCGTGCGTCCGGCGAAGCCATAGCTGAGGTTTTCGAGTTCTACCAGCCGCTTGGTCTGGCGGTCAGTGGCAGAGAATTCAATGGAGGCGGTGGCGGTGCGGTTGCGGCTGGAAACGTCCGCCAGTTCGCCGATCAGCTGGTTGGCCCGATCGATCCTGGCTTTGGACTTAGTGGTGCGCGCTTTTGGCCCGCGGCGCAGCCAATCAATTTCCGTGCGTACGCGGTTGGCCAGGGCGTCCTGGTGTTTGACCTGGGCCTCGAGGAAGGCTTCTTTCTTGATCAGAAAGGCGCTGTAGTTGCCGTTTACGCGCAGCAACCCATCGGGATAGGCACGGTTCAGCTCCACCGTTTCGGTGCACACATTCTCCAGAAAGTAGCGGTCGTGGCTGACCACAACGGAGGCGAACGATGAGGTATTGAGCAAGGCTTCCAGCCACTCGATACCGCTCAGATCCAGATGATTGGTGGGCTCGTCGAGCAGCAGGACATCGGGCTGCTGCACCAGGGCCTCGGCAATCGCCAGGCGTTTACGCCAGCCGCCGGAGAGGCGCCCAGCATCGGCGGCAAGATCCTCAAAGCCGGCACGCCCCAGCGTTTCCGCGATGCGTCCTTCCCACTCTGCCGGCGGTACGGCGATGCGCTTGAGCGAGGCTTCGAGGACCATCCGGATGGTGGTGCCGGCGGCGAATTCTGATTGCTGCGCTACGTAGGCCAGGCGGGTGCGCTTGCGGGCCGCAACCTCACCGCTGTCGGGTTCGATCTCACCCGCGAGAATGCCAAGTAGCGTCGACTTACCCGACCCGTTGGGTCCGATGAGCCCGATGCGGGCGCGCTCTTCGACCGTGAAGGCGACATTGCGCAAAAGCGGGTCAGCCCCAAATTGTTTGGAGATTCCCTGAGCATTGAGGATTGGGGCCAAGCTTGTCCTTGAAAAGGTTGTGATCGATTAAGCATTCAACCGCAGGTCCCTCCACTACGCTGCGCTCCGGTCGGGAAGACAATTCATATTGCGGAACAAGCATTTTGCATTTGAGGTCCCGATCAGCAATATGAATTGTCATCCCGACCGGAGCGCAGCGTAGTGGAGGGACCTGCGGTTTAGCATTTACCGTGCGGCGGCAGTTGCGGTCATGTACTCCGCGTAGGGTCCCTTGAAGTCGTCGATGGCGCCCTGATCGAAGTGCCAGATCCGGGTAGCTACTTCGTCGATCAGATCGTGATCGTGGGTCACCAACAGCACCGTGCCTTCATAACGCTGGATGGCGATATTGAGGGCATTGATGGCCTCCAGGTCGAGATGGTTCGTCGGTTCGTCAAGGATAAGGATGTTAGGCTTCTGCAACATCAAGCGGCAGAAGATCAGCCTGGCAGCCTCGCCACCGGAGAGCGCCTCGGTCTTCTTCAGCCCTTCCTCGCCGCTGAACAACATCTGCCCCAGCAGACCGCGGATGTCTTCCTTGGTAACCCGCGGATCGAATTGATGCAGCCAGTCGGAAACCGTGATGCCTTTTTCGATAGAACCGGTGTGGTCCTGAGGGAAATAGCCGATCTGCGCTTCGTGTCCCCACTTAACCGTTCCCTGGTCGAGGGCGAAGCCAGGCTCGGCGTGCTCCATATTTACCAGCAGCGACTTAAGCAGAGTCGTTTTGCCCAAACCGTTGCGGCCCATGAGGCAGACCTTTTCGCCGCGCATCACGGCCGCGCCGAAGTCTCGAATGACGCGCTGCTCTCCGTAGGACTTGCCCAGGTGCTCGAACTCCAGGATGTGCTTGCCCGAAGGTCGCAGCAGATCGAAACGAATATAAGGGCGCTGAATATTTGAACGCGCCAGCTCGGTGGTTTGCAGCCGCTCCACTTCTTTCTTACGCGACGTCACCTGGCTGGAACGAGTGCCGGCGGAGAATCGCGCGATGAACTCGTTCAGCTGCGCGATCTTCTTTTCCCGCTGCGCATTTTGCGATTCAAGGCGGGAGCGGACCTGGGTCTTGGCCAGCACCATGTCATCGTAGCCGCCGGTGTAGGTGATGATGGTTTCGTAATCGATGTCGGCGATGTGGGTACAGACGCTGTTCAGAAAATGCCGGTCGTGCGAGATGGTGATGAGCGTCCCTTGGAATTCCAGGAGAAAGTTCTGCAGCCAGTGCACGGAGTCAAGATCGAGCGAGTTGGTAGGCTCGTCCAGCAGCAGTCCCTGGGGCTTGCCAAATAGCGCCTGTGCCAGCAATACGCGCACTTTTTGCCCGCCCTGCAACTCGCTCATTTTGCGTTCGTGCAACTCATCGGGTATATCCAGGCCCTGCAGCAGGATGGCCGCATCGCTCTCGGCCGTGTAGCCGTCTTCTTCGCCCACGATGCCTTCCAGTTCGCCTAGCCGCATGCCATCTTCGTCAGTGAGTTCGGCCTTTTCGTAAATCGCATCGCGCTCCTCCAGCGCCTTCCATAGGCCTTTGTTGCCCATGATGACGGTATCGATCACCCGGTAGGCATCGAAAGCATACTGGTCCTGGCGCAGTACGCCGAGCTTTCTGGGCCGCACTACGGTACCCTTCTGCGGCTCCAACTCACCCGACAGGATTTTCATGAAGGTGGATTTGCCGGCGCCATTCGGGCCGGTAAGCCCGAAGCGGCGCCCGGGAATGAACTGGGTCGAAACCTCTTCGAACAGGAGCTTGGCTCCATAACGCATAGTTACATCGGTGACAGAAATCATGATTCAGTCTCTTGTTTTCTTAGATTCACTTCTATTTTCGCAGATTTTATGCGGCTTCACAGTTGCTTTGCCTCACCAGGATCGCGAGGAGTGGTTTTCTTTAGCGGAAAAGCAGGCAACGCAAACAGCGGTGGGAATGCCTTATAAGATGCGCGACAGGATCTGGTTGGCCGCTAATGCCGCCAGGTAGGCCAGCCCCGTCATGTAGAAAAACTGCACCGCCGGCCACTTCCAGCTATTGGTCTCGCGCCGCACCACGGCCAGGGTGGAGGTGCATTGCATGGCGAAGGCGAAAAAGACTACCAGGGCGATCGCGCCGCCGATGGTCATATCGTGCCGTAGTGCCGCCTGCAGGCCAACGGACTGGGTAGCGGGGTCAGCGCCATAGAGCGTCCCCAGGGTGCCCACGATCACTTCGCGCGCGATGACCGAGGAGAGAAGCCCGATGCCGATTTTCCAGTTGAAGCCGAGCGGCCGTATGACCGGCTCGATGAAATGGCCCAGCTTTCCGATGACGCTCTCGGTCAGCGGCGCGATGCTGCCGTGATGAAAGGGCACTATGGTCAGCAGCCACAGGACGAACGTAACTGCCAGGATTACGGTTCCGGTCTGCTGAACGAAGACCCTGCCGCGATCAAGCAGCCGCAGCCCGATCGAGCGCAAGGTCGGCCACCGGTACTGTGGCAATTCCAGAATGAAAGGCGCTGCATTGGCCTTGAGGATAGAAGACTTGAGCAGGCGCGCCGTTCCCAGCGCAGCCAAAAAGCCGAGCAGGTAGAGACTCAACATCACCGCCGCGCGCAGACCAAAAAAGTTGCCCAGGATCGGCCGGTTGGGAATAAACGCGGCAATGATCAGGGTGTAGATAGGCAGCCGGGCGGCGCAGGTCATGAACGGGGCCACCAGAATAGTGGCCAGGCGGTCGCGCTTGTTTTCAATGGTTCGCGTGGCCATAATCGCCGGCACTGCGCAGGCGTAGGCGGAGAGAAGTGGAATGAACGCCTTACCATTCAATCCAATCGATCGCATCACGCGATCGGCGATCAGGGCGGCGCGCGCCAGGTAGCCGGAGTCTTCAAGCACGCCGATCACCAGGAAGAGCAGCAGGATCTGGGGTAGGAAAACCAGCACAGCCTGCACGCCATTCCATACTCCATCGCGCAGCAGCACCTGCAGCCAGTGCACGGGCAGGAAGCTGACCACAACCGCGCCCGCCTTGGTAAAGATCTCGGTGAGCCAATCGCTCAGTGGAAGGCCGGCGGCGAAGACCACCTGAAAGACGCCGATGACCACGGCCAGAAAGATCAGGGGTCCCCAAATCTTGTGCAGCAGCACGGCATCGAGCCTGCGCGTCCAGTTCGACGAGTTCGGTGCCTTGTACTTGGTGCGGGAGCTTACCCCGCTAGCCCACTGGTGGCAGGAGGCGGCATTTTGCAGCACCGGTAGCTGCATGGGCTGAAGCCGGGCTTCCGGGGGCTCAGAGAGCCGGACCAGAAAGCGTGCGATGGCATCGAATCCGGCGTCTTTGGTGGCGCTGATCATGGCCACCGGCGCACCCAACTCACGGGCCAGTGCCAGGGGATCGATCTCACCGCCCCGGGCCGTCATGAGGTCAGACATGTTCAGCAGCACCAGCGTGGGCAGACCCATGGCCAGCACCGGAGCAGCGAGCATCAGCTGGCGGTTCAACTGCAATGCATCGAGCACCAACAGCACCGCGTCCGGAGCCGGAGTTCCGGGCATGTTGCCCTGCAGCACATCGACCGCAACCCGGGCATCTTCAGAATAGGAATGGAGGCTATAGATGCCGGGCAGGTCGATCAGCGTCAACTCACGATGACCGATACCGCTCATGCGGGCCGAATGCTGCTCCACGGTGACCCCGGGATAATTGGCCACCTTCTGGCGCAGACCGGTTAAACGATTGAAAAGAGTAGACTTGCCGGAGTTTGGCGGGCCGATGAGCGCAACCGTGCTGATTTTGCCCGCGACCCTGGGCAGGGACGACTCGACGGCGACCCCGCCGCCTGGGGCGCAATGGCTCATCGCGCGTCCTTTCGGACGGCAACGAAGACGCTATGGACGGAAATGAACCGGGCGGTCTCCTTGCGAAGAGCCACTTCGGCTCCATCCACGCAATAGACAGTCGGATCGCCGGCCGGCGCGCGGCGCAGGGCAAGCACCCGGCTCTCCGGGACGAAGCCGAGATGCATAAGCTGACCCTGGATTTCCTCCGGGAGCTCAAGCGTTGCTAGAGTCGCACAGGAACCAATGGCGAGATCGCTCAGCGCAGTCGATGCAAGCGTGCGGGGCATAAAAGTAGGGGTCGTCCTCGCGATCCGGGGGAAAAAGTCGCCAAATGCGACCGTTGAGGTCGCATATCTAACTATACGGCGCGGCCGCGCTGCTGACAATCCCCGATTGGGAAGGAGAAATGCGTTACCTGTGGTTTCCGTCCGCTGCGCAGCGCCTGCCTGTCGAGCGGCGTAGAATGCGGCCATGACGATCGAAGAATTCCGTGCTTCTCTGCGCGAGGGGGTGCCTCCATCGGGCCTGTCGCCCCTGCTTCAAGCTCTTTGGTGGGATGCCAGGGGAAGTTTCGACCGCGCCCATGACATTGCCCAGGACGACACATCCGGACAGGAAGCGGCTTGGGTGCATGCCTACCTCCACCGCAGGGAGGGGGACCCGGAGAACGCAGGATACTGGTACAAGCGCGCGCACCAGCCCCACCCGGAAACCTCGCTGGATGACGAGTGGCGGCAGATTACGACTGTGCTGTTGCACCGCCACGGGAATTAGCTTCCTCACTCTGCGGGGAAAGAAAATAGCGCAGCCGTTCTGATTCCGCGGCAAATGCTTCGTGGAACGCCTTCTCTGCAGGTGGTTGTCCGCTGACAAAGCCCGGACTGATGGTGAGCTGGCCGCCGCGTCCCGATACATTCACCCACCCGATCACATCCGCTCTCCATAACAAAGGAAGAGCGTAATACCCCAGCTTACGTTTGGCAGGCGGCGTGTAAGCCTCGAAGCGATAGGGCCAGCCCCAAAAGTGCTCGAATCGCCGGCGATCCCAAACCAGCGGATCGAAGGGCGCGAGAAAGCGAACTACCTCCCGCGGCTCGCTGCGCTTTAGCCGGCCGGCTGGCCACACATAGCGCACTCCGTCTGCCACGGCGCTCTCCAGTGCGCCAGACTTTAGGAGAGCGGCAACCGCTTCTTTTCTTCCCGCCAGGTCTGGAGCGGAATACCGCAGATGCTGGATAGCCGCGCGCAGACTACTCTCCGGCAGAGGGGTCAGGATGCTGGCGATCAATAGCACGAGGCGGCGAAGCCGCTCCGCCGGCTCAAGTGGTTCGTGGGTAATGGTTGCGCGCTGATATACCTTTATCCCGTTCACACGGCCAACGATGCGCATCAGGCCGAGATAGTGAAGCCTCTCCAGAGCCCGGGTGGTCGACTTCGAAGATCCGCCCCATGCATTTACCTCCACGCTGTTGCCGAGGTGGGCTTCCAGCTCGCGGGGGTGAAGATGCTTTTGATTGGTAACAATGTCGAGCACCTTCTGCTCTGCGCGGGTGAGCGCGCGACGTTTTCTTGGATGGAGAAGTTGCCAGGTCTTGACCGGCATGAATCCGTACGCATAGAGGTAGTCCTCTTCCAGCTTGAGCGCGCGGTAGCTCCGATCCAGGTCGCCTGCCCGGTAGCGGGTGACGCGATGACGCAGAATCAAATCCTGCGCTCGCGCCGGGGATCGAATAGGGTCGGCTTGAATGAAACCGATGCGGCCAATTGCCCGGCGCAGCGTAGTCTCCGGGAAAAGAGAAGAAGCAATTGCGTGGCGGCGTAGATCGCTGAGCGTGAGCTTCATCCGGCGATTTCACCGGCTTCGATTAATTCTTCCAACCGCCGCTCTAGAAACCGCCGTGCCGGCTCCTGCCGCGCGAGCCTGAGTGATTGCTGGTAAGCGGCGCGCGCTTCCGCTGTTTTGCCCAGCCGCCGATTCAGGTCGGCAAGCGCGGAGTAGGCCAGATAGTAGTCCTGGAGATCACCGCGCTCGAGAATCGCCTGGATAAGCGCCCGTCCCACTGCAGGGCCGTCGCGCATCGCCACGGCCACCGCGCGGTTCAACTCAACCACAGCGGAGGGGTGGGCAGCCAGGAGCACGTCGTACAGGCCAACGATTTGCGCCCAGTCGGTCGCGGCGCCGTTGGGGGCCTCGGCATGCACCGCCGCAATGGCTGCCTGCAGGGTATAGGAGCCGATTCGGCGCGACGACAAGGCACGCTTCACCAGTGCTGATCCCTCGGCGATCTGCTCCTGGTTCCAGAGTGAACGATCCTGGTCCTCCAGCAGGACCAGGTCGCCCTCCGGCGACGAACGAGCGGCGCGCCGTGACTCCTGCAACAACATCAAGGCCAACAATCCGACAGCTTCGGGCTCCGGCAGCAGCTCCACCAGCAGCCGCCCAAGACGGATGGCTTCGATCGAGATATCCGGCCGGGTGAGCGACCCGCCCGATGATGCTGAATATCCTTCGGTGAACAACAGATAGATGACCCGCAGCACCGTGTCCAGCCGCTCCGGAAGATCGGTTTCTGAAGGCACTTCGTAGGGAATGTGCGCATCGCGGATCTTGCCTTTCGCGCGCACGATGCGTTTGGCGAGGGTGGGCGCGGCGGTGAGAAACCCGCGCGCGATCTCCTCAGTGGTAAGGCCGCACACCTCCCGCAGAGTTAGCGCGATCTGGGCATCCGGCGGCAAGGCAGGATGGCAACAGGTGAAGATCAGCCGGAGCCGATCGTCTTCAATGCTTTGATCGTCATCCCACTGCGCAGGGTCGTTGGTTACTCCATCCAGGTGGTGCGTAAGCTCGATGAGTGTCGCGTCGAAGCGGGCGCGCCGGCGCATGCCGTCGATGGCCTTGAATCGTCCTGCGGAGATCAGCCAGGAACGGGGATTCGCCGGAACCCCTTGTTGCGGCCACTGTTCCACCGCCGCAACGAATGCGTCGTGCATAGCTTCTTCGGCCCGATCGAAGTCGCCCAACAGACGGATAAGCGTCGCCAGGACGCGGCGCGAATCAGAGCGGTAAACCGCATCCACCATCGCGCGAGCACTCGCTCGCTCGTCCTCGTCTTTCTGCGGCAGGCCCATCGGCGGCTCCTGATCGACCTCCATCATATCTGGAGCCGCCGGCAGAGCGAGCTACGTTCATTCCCCACACTTACAGGAAGAATCTGCGGCAATAAAGCGGCCGCTCGGATCCACGACGCCCGGCACGTCATACCGGTCATGGTGCCGCACCCAGTCACCCAGGTTGTAATGAGGGCCGGTTTCATTGCGGCCTTTGGGCGTCAGGTCCAGATACATGTAGGTAGTGTCGACCATCTCGTCTCCCCGTCCGTAGGTGGAGTAGGTGTGGAAGATATCACCGTTTTCGTCCTTGTAGAACACACTGAGGCCAGAGGATTCTTCGCTTAAGAAGTCCCGATTGTCGTAGTTGTAGTAGACCTTACCCGTCGCGGCTTCCTCTTTTGCGAACGACACGTGATAGTCATAGTTGAAGTCGCTGCCATACGACGAGAGCCAGGGGAAGCGCCAACCCATGCGCTTCTTGAAGGCTTCGATCTCTGCCAGCGGTGCTCGCGAGATGGTCACCAGCGAAACATCATGGTGTTCAAGGTGCGCCAATGTGCCGTCGACGTGATCGGAGCGGAATGAGCAGCCCACACAACCCTCCTTCCAGTCCGGACCGAGCATGAAATGGGAGACAATGAGCTGGCTTCGGTGCTCAAAAAGATCGGCAAGGCTCTGTTGTCCGTTGGGACCCTCGAAAATATAGTTTTTCTCGACCTTTACCCAGGGCAACGCGCGGCGCTGACGGTCGATCTCGTCGCGCTGCCGGGTTAGCTGCTTTTCCTTAATCAATAATTCTTTGCGCGCTGCCAGCCATTCAGCGCGCGGAACTGCGTTTGGGCGCTCGGTCTGAGTCGTCGTCATGATGGATTGCCTCCTTGCAATCAGGTTGTTGGGTTTTTGGATTCCTTACGATACCAGCGAACCGCCGCACCATGAAGGTGCTTACCGCGCCAGTCGAAGTTGCGCCGGCCACCGTGAGAGCCATGGACGAGATACATAAAGGACACATCGATCTCCTCCTATTTACGGTTTACTGCCGGTCAATTCCTTAACCGGCCGTACTTCAATCCCTCCAAGCCGGATGGCTGGAACCTTCGCGGCCAATTGGATGGCCTCATTCAGGTCCTGCGCCTCGATGAGAAGGAATCCGCCAATTTGCTCGTTGGTTTCGGCGAAGGGTCCGTCGGTGACGGACACTTTGCCGCCTCGCACCCGCACGATGGTTGCCGTGCTCACGGATTCCAATGCCTGGGCCGCTATCAGGTGACCCTTCTTCCGGAGAGTGTCGTCAAAGGCCAGACTCTCGTCATCCAACTCTTGCGCTTCTTCCTCCGACATCGCGTTCAGCTTCTTCTCGTCAACCAAAACCATGCACAGGTATTTCATTTTGCTTCCTCCGAAAACTCTGTGATACGTAAGATAGTCGTTCGCTTAGGCAGGAAATGGACAATTGATTCTGGAATTGTTTCGCCTGGCCTGCACTCTATACTCGAGGTTGAGGAAATCTCATGGCCGCATTGATGGACGCGATCAGCGTCAAGCGCAAAAGTGTATTCGAATTTGAAAATATCCCTTACTCCTGTCTCGAAGTCGAAGTGCATTCCCCCACCGCTCGCGGCGGTCAGACCCTGGTGCGCATCAAAATGCGCAACCTGCTTACCAGCGCGGTGTTTGAAAAGACCTTCAAGGCCAGCGACAAGTTCAAGGAACCGGACCTGCAGCTGGTTCCGGCCTCCTACCTGTACAGCGATAGCGAGGGTTCTCATTTCCTGGACCAGGAAAGTTTCGAGACGCTCACCCTTACGGAAGGGTTGGTCGGCAATGCGTTGGATTTGCTGATCGAAGGCGCATTGCTCCAGATGCATATCTACAACGGCAACCCGATAGGGCTACAGTTGCCGCTCTTCGTGGAGTTGAACGTCGCGTACACCGAACCAGCGGTGAAGGGCGACTCCTCGAGCGGCAGCGTGACCAAGCTAGCCCGGCTGGAGACTGGCCTTGAAATCCGCGTCCCCCTCTTCATCAAAGAAGGGGAAAAGGTAAAGGTGTCGACCGAGAACCGGGATTTTGCGGGCAGGGCATAAATTGGATGGGCTTAAACAGCCGTACCCTGTCCAAATCAGCTTTTTCGAGCATTACTTCATTGGTCAGGACGGCGTGCGCGGTGGCGGCTTAGCTGGCAGATATTTATAAAATTCGATATTTTTGGGTCCTTTTGCGGATTAGCAGCTCAACGAGGGTATCAATCTGTGAGGCGCGCCGCTCCCACGGCAGGCCGGGGCAGGCAGGATGACGAGTCTGTGGGGGGGGTGACGAAAAACATCCTAAATAAACGTCTGTGGGAGTTTGACGAAAAAGATCCTAAACAAAGGGCGCAATAAAGCATCCCGCCGGGGCGGGATGCGTAGATGACCTTAATTTGGGACAGGGATCAAGTGTGCCACCGGACAGCGGTAAAACTGTCCTTCGCTCGCGCTTAGGCCGAAACTACCGGCAACTGCCGACCAGCGAGCGGTACGCGAGAGCCGCAGGCTGTGCCGAAATCGTCTGCTAACAGGATATAGCGCCCCGAGCATCGGACCTAGCTGTCGAGACTCTCTTCTAGAGCCGCAGGTTATCGTTTCGGAGGTTACTTTTGGTCGACTGGAGACCTGACGGCCAGAGCCCGCAATGCCCCACCGGCAGGCTCCACGGCAGGCCGGGACGGGCGGGGCGAGGAGGCGCCGAGTGAAGCTCGCAGGAGCTATTTCACTGCATTTTCAGCTGTCCCTTCGGGACTGAGTTTGTAAATGGGGCCCGGAGCGTAGTAGCCGGAGCGGACGACGATGCTGTCTGCGCGCCCCGGGGCTTGCAGCTCGATGCGGTGGAATGAGCCATCGTGCCTCAACTCTTCCGGTTTATAGATCAGGCGATATTGATTGCGGAGATCTGCCTCGATGGTGCGCAGATCGTTGGAGATTCCCGCATCGGAATCGTCATCGAAAAAGACGCGGCCGCCAGTCTCCGAGGCTAGTTCCGCCAACGTCTTCGGCCCTGAGGAAGAGCTGTATGGTGACTCCACGCGAAAAGCGTAGATCGCGGTGTTGGTGCGCTGACACATATCGACCGCCTGCTTTAGATAAGCGTGGCTGGCATTGTCTTCACCATCCGAGAAGAGCAGGATAAAGTTTCCGCTGGCAGAGTGGTCGATTTTGTCAAACTGATTAAGGCATGCTTGATAGATTGCGGTGAAGATAGCTGTGCCACCAATGCGGCCGTGGCCGTACGTGGCGAATTTGCGAATGCCTGCGGTAAGTGCGGCCGCATTGCTTGTCCACGGCTGCACGATTTCCGACAGGAAGTTAAAGTCCATCACGAAGGCTTGGTCGGTTTGTTGGCGTAACAGCTGTTGCGCGTATTCGATCGAGATTGCCCGATTGCGGGGAAGGTATCCCTCCACGGACTCACTTGTATCCAGGAGGATGCCGGCGCGGATAGGAAAGTCCTGCAGGGACTGGAAGGCAAGGATCCTGCGCGGTGGTTTGCCGTTGTCGAGAATGCTCAGCTGATCGAGTTTCAGGTCGTTGATGGGCAGCCCGTGGCCGTCGGCTGCGTGGAAGGTGAGGCTAACCTCGTCGACCGCAACGCTGAGGTTGTAATGGGGCGTAGCCATGCCGGTCTGCGCACCGGGGCGGCGCGCAACAGCAAACAGCGTAAGGAGGAGCAGGCCGCAGATAATCGAAGGCAGACGCATAGCGGTATGGTTGTTTAACTCGGAACTATCTCCGGACGACACCGTAACTGAATAACGATGCCACTCTCTCTGCGATGCTCTCGATCTTCAGACGCGTCGGGCCGACGTGACCGTCGATCGTCAGCAGAGTGAGGCCATGAACGACTGACCAGCAAGACAACACTGCGAGGTCTATCTCATCCTTCTTGGCCGCAGAGGGAAGAAAAATACCCAACTGGGCTCCGCGAACGATAATGCCTCTTAGAATTGCCTTCGCACTATCGGCGGCGTGCATTACAAAATCCGGCAGGCCATCGGCAGTCATCAGTGTAGACCCAAACATCAAACGGTAGTGTCCAGCGTTCTCCACTCCGAACTTCACATACGCGACCCCACTCCTCACGAGAGCCTTCTCTACATCTTCGACCCCGGTGACAGATCGATGCATCTTGTCGCGGAGGGTCAAAAACCCAGCCTCCGCCACGGCAGCAAGCAACTCCCTCTTGTCTGCAAAGTGATTGTAGGGAGCATTGTGGCTTACTCCCGCGCGCCGCGCTACCTCGCGTAGCGAGAAGGTCCAGTCCTGCTCCTCCGCCACCAATGACAAAGCGGCGTTGATCAGCGAACGGCGAAGATCCCCATGGTGGTATGTGCGCTCCTCGCCGGCAGCTGCTTCCTCTTGTTTCATGCATCTCCATTCCTACGAGCAACGCGACAGGTACTCAGCCCATTGCAGCCTGGCCGAGATTTCAGCGCATATTGGGTCCAGCTTATCAGGCGTAACCGGCGACGTAGATGGGTAAGAACTACGTCTGCTCGGCTTCGAGCAGTTATTGGATCTGGATGGGGGGCGGAACGTAGGTGCCGTCAGCGACCTTTCCCGCAGGCCCGTAGACGCGCATCGCTATGTTGAAGTCCCCAGGCGGAATCGGCAGCCAGTTGGCCGTCTCCACGCCCTGTGGTTGATGCTCGGAGAGGTAAATCTCGAGTGAGCCATCGGCCCCGTAGTGCAGGTCCGGCGTGTAACTGGCGACCAGGTACTTGTCAATGCCGTTGGGCACGAGCTCGATCGTATCTGGAGTGTACGCAGTGATGGACCAGAACCGCGTATTCTGGGGAATCTGGTCCCTGGTGAACTTGACGACATAGACGCGTGCATTGCTCCCGTTGAGCGGATTGCCTTGCCCATCGCTGAACGCATGATAATAAGCCGCCGTTCTGATCCCGTTGGTCAGTTGGAGAAATTCGGTGATCGAGGAACGATCGACGATGTTGGATCCCCAGTTACCGATATTCCTGAAGTTGATCCAGTGTGTGCTGCCCGTGTGCGTAAGGTAATTTTGCAGAATCAACTCATGGGCCTTGCGGGCACCCGCGCTGATTTGAGGGCTCGCCCCGATCCCGTTGCCAAAAAACTGGTTGAAACGACCCACCAGCGTTTGTTGGTCGGTCGACAGGGCTGGAGTGTTACTGGCCGCAACCGCCAGTTGGAGCGTCTTCAGGAATAGGAGCGGAGTGTTTGCGATTCCTGTGTCGGCAAGGGTCTTGTAAGGGACGGTGAAAGCGGGCTCTTCGGGAATAATCTGAGTGGGGCCGCCGGAAGGGTTCTGCATATATTTACTAAGCGGCTGACTGGTGACGGATGCGCGGTAGGCATCCGCTTCGTCAATCCGGTTCTCGCCATCTACGTACTTGAGCGTCCTGATGAACAATGTGGGAAAGTTGATATCCACGTTTACGCGGGTGACCCCGTCGGGGAGCGTGCCTGAATAATTCGGCCCGGTGAAGGCATAGCGGCCCGGCGTATCCGGCGAAATTCCACTGTTTAGTTCGTTGCCGTAGGGGTCCAATAGCAACAATGAGTACTTGACGCGCGTCGTCGGAGGGAATGTCACGACGACCGGCTGGGCCCTAAGATCGAAGTAGATGCTGGAGTAGAGCGTGTCGTAATTGATCGCGACTACGAAATGGTAGGCCGGAGTAACCACATCAGACCCCAACCCCCGGTTGGTTTCGCCGACTACACTGTCGGCTAGAAATTGATTGTAGGTAAACCAAAGCGGGTAGAACTCAGCGACGTATGCGATCGTCGTTCCATACTCGCCGGTCCCATATTGATTGTAAATATCCTGGATAGTCTCGGGCGGCTGTTGTCCGAAGCTGGGCGATGCCCCAGCAACCAGCGCGGCGCCCGCAAGCAGGCACACCAGGAACCACCGACGTAAAACTTCGGCACTGACAAGCACTTTGTTCTTCACGATTCAATCTCCTTTACGATTGTTCGGTTGAAATAGAAAGCCGCTGCAATGTTGACAATGTCCATATGAAACCACTAAGTGGGCACTGTCAACATAATTCTTTTGGCCCATTGATTCGCCCTGTGGAAAACGCGATTGGCGGCGTCTTCATGGGCGCGAGTCTTTATGTTGACAATGGCCACATAGTGGATTCGAAAGTGGTCGCGAGGTCCATAGTGAACACGGGTGACTTAACCCTCTGATTTAGAAAGCCACCCTGTAGTCTTTGGGCAAATTGCCTAACAACGGGGCAGACGAACCCGTAAATGACAGGAAGCAGAGAAAGCTTTGCCTTTGAGCGGGTGGGGCAGCTATAGGCGTGGCGAGCCGGTTGCTGCCCGGGCGTTTCGACAAAATAGGCTATCGGCCGGAATGGTCATGCGAGCTCGCTTCTGCGCCGGCGAGCGCCAGGGTCGATGACGGTTCCGGTGGATATTGGGCTAAGTGGTCCAGAGCGCTTTGCATTTCATGCAGAAGCTGGTCCGCCATGGCTCGCGTAAAGCCGTGGCGGACGAGGATGCGCTGGATCACAAGGTCTTCGCGGTTTGGCGGCATGGAATAAGCAGGAACCAGCCAGCCGCGCTCCCGCAATCGATCGGCGTAGTCATAGAGGGTGAAGCTGGAGGATACAGGGTCTTTTAGTTCCCAGCACAGGCCGGGAATTCCCCCGCGCCCGTCGTAAATAATCTTGAAGGGCCCGAAGTCAGCTATCTTTTCGGCGAGATAGCGGCCCAGTGCATCACAACCGTTTTGAATCTCGCGGTAGCCCTCTTTGCCGAGACGGAGAAAGTTATAGTACTGGCAGATAACTTCGCCCCCGGGCCGCGAGAAGTTCAGTGCGAAGGTGGGCATGTTGCCGCCGAGGTAGTTCACTTCAAAGATCAATTCCTGGGGAAGGTCCTGCTTTTCGCGCCACAAAGCCCAGCCCACGCCGAGCGGGGCAAGACCAAATTTATGGCCGGAGGCATTGATGGATTTTACCCGCGGCAGGCGGAAGTCCCAGAGAAGGTCGGGCTGCACGAAGGGCGCAAGGAAGGCGCCGCTGGCTCCGTCGACATGGATGGGAATGTCAAGGCCGGTCTCAGCCTGCAGTTTGTCAAGGGCGAAGCTGATCTCGTGTACCGGCTCGAACTGCAGAGTGAACGTCACTCCGAGAGTAACGATGACGCCGATGGTGTTTTCGTCACAGCGTTTGATCACTTCTTCCGGCGTGAGCAGGAGGCGTTCGCCCTCCATGGGGACTTCGCGGATTTCGACGTCGAAGTAGCGGCAGAACTTGTGCCAGCAGACCTGGACCGGCCCCATGATGAGGTTCGGAGTATCGGTGGATTTGCCTTTGGCGCGTTGACGTTTGCGCCATTTCCACTTGAGGGCCAGGCCGCCGAGCATGGCTGCTTCGCTGGAGCCGGTAGTGGAGCAGCCGATGGTGCTCGCGGCTTCGGGGGAGTTCCAAAGATTCGCCAGCATGTGCACGCAGCGCTCTTCGATGGCTGCAGTCTGCGGGTACTCATCCTTGTCGATCATGTTCTTGTCAGCGGACTCGTCCATGAGCTGCATGACTTCGGGTTCGATCCAGGTGGTGCAGAAGGTGGCGAGGTTTTGTCCCGAGTTGCCATCGAGGATGAGCTGGTTGTGAATGGTCTGGTAGACGGTTTGCGGGTCCTGCTGGTCTACAGGGAACTCGTAGGTCTGGGTCTGGTCGTTCAGGACTTCGGACTCGAGTTGGCTGGTCGGGCCGGCTTTGAGTTCTTCGGTACAGTGCAGGGCCATGGGTTCTCCTGTTCGTACTGCATCGGAAGTGTATTGGTTGCAGACCAGGGTGGGGAAGAAAAGATGGTGAATCGGAGGCCGCTTGCTTCACCCTGTCGTGGTCGATCCATAATCGGCTGGGTCGGCGCTGTGCCGCGATTACCAGGAGAGCCGGGATCACGGCGTACAGAAAGTCCATGGTGCTAATAGTATTCGGCTACACGCTATTCGGCTCGAAGCGTCTCCGCGGGATCGATCTTGGCGATGCGCAGCGCAGGCAGAAGGCTCGCCAGCCCGGCAATCGTGACCAACAGCAGAAGAACACTGACCAGGGTCACCCGGTCGTAAGCACTCACGCCATAGATCTCGCTCTGCAACGCGCGCAGGACGAAGAATGACAGCACAAGGCCAGCGAAGACGCCGCCGCCCACCGGGATCGCTGCGGCAGAGCCGACTCCTAAAATAGCTCTCCGTAATGTGCAGCCCAGCGCAATCCGAATGCCGATCTCTCGTGTGCGCTGCATTACCAGGTTGGAGACCAGGGCATAGATGCCAATCGAAGAAAGCAGAAGCGCCAGCCCAGCCAGAACTCCGAGCAATGTCACTTCGATATGCTGCACCTGCAATCGCTGGTTCAGCAGGTCGTGCATGGAGTGGAAGCCGGAGAAGGGCAGGTCTGGATCGGCTTCAGCCAGCGCTCGCTGCATGGCCTCCGTCAAGCCGGATACTGGGCCGCGCGTGCGGACAATCCACGAGGGTTGGAACCAGAGATGCCCGGCAGCCAGGACCGATGCCGGGGTCTGGGCAGCGGGCAGATAAATCACCGGTTCGGTGGCCAGCGGTATATCTCCATTCATGCTCGGCTTCTTTTGCACGTCTGAGACTACGCCTACGATGGCGTATTTGAATCGGCCGCCTCTGACCTCGAAATGACGCCCAACTGCGTTGCCGTCGTGGTAGAAGTGGCGTGCGAACTCCGCGTTGACAATGGCGACCGGCTGCGAAGTGGAAGTATCGCTGGATAGAAGACCTCGCCCCATGAGCAGGGGAATCCGCAGCGTGGAAAAATATCCAGACGTCACGTAGGTAAGGTTTGAGACATAATCTTTGCCCGCCTGTGGGCCATCCATAATGGTCAGGGAATAATTCAGCCCGCGTTCGTAAGGAACGCTCAGGCCGACTGCGGCATCCTCCACCCCGGGAATTCTTCGCATGGAGTCAATACTCTTGCCCAGCAGACTCACAAACGTGGTGGGCTCGTTATAGCGCACGCCGCTCAGAGATGCTTTGGCGGTCATGACGTTGGTAGCGTCGAAGCCGGGCGGCAGCGTTTCCAGATGCACCAGCGTACGCACGAGCAGACCGGCACCTGCCATTAGGACGACGGTCAGAGCCACTTCACCGAAAATTAGCCATTGCCGAATTTGCCCGGAGCCACCTGCGACGGCGCGGGCGCCGGCCGCCAGGGTCTGCCGCAGGTCGAGCCTGCGCGTTTCCCATGCGGGCATGGCGCCAAACAACAAGCTGGTCAGCACCGTCGCTGTGGCAGTAAATATCAGCACCCGGCTGTTCAGCCCAAAGCCGCCGATGGGAACCATTTCCTCGGGCAGCAGCTTTCTTGCTGCGCCAATCAAGGTAAACGCCAGCCCAAGCCCGGCGGCTCCGCCAACCGCTGCCAGCAACAGATTTTCGATCCATAGTTGCCCCAGCACACGGGCGCGTGAAGCACCCAGCGCCATCCGTGTGGCTACTTCGAGATTGCGCCGGGCGATCCGCACCAGCATAAGCCCCGCCAGGTTAGCGCAGGCAATCAGCAGAACGAAGCCAACCGCAAGCATCAAGGCTTCTACCCTTGGCCGCATGTAACCGCCCAGGTAACTCTGCATCGGCAATATATAGAACCAGGCCGTGTCTCGGCGCTCGACGTAACCGGGCTTAGGCAGGTGGCTGATCTGGGCCGTGATCTGCTCCCAGGTCGCTCCCGGCTTCAGTCGCATCACAATCCCGCAGTTGTTTCCGCCACACTCGCCCGTGATTGCCGGCCGCAAAGGAGTGAAGAGGTCGGCAGCGCTCGGAGTGATCGCTTTGCTGGAGAGCACGCCGACGACGGTGTAAGCTTCGCCCTTCAGATGGATGGTTTCACCGATGATTTTGGAGTCGCCGTGGAATGCGGATTGCCACAAGGCATAGCTCAGCACAACTGCCTGCGGGCCATCCGGACGGTCTTCTTCTTCCGTGAAGCTGCGCCCGAGATACAGCGGAAGCCCGAGCACATCGAAGTAGTTCGCCGAAATGCGGCCCGCGTGCACATACCGGACAGCATTGCCTGCCATCGCACCCGCTTGCAGGTTCACACCTCCTGAACCACCCCAGGAAGCAAGCGTCACTGCGTTCAAATTGGACTTCAATAGCTCCCAGGTTGCGCCGTCTTGGCTGTCGTCCTCTTCCGAAGCGTACTGTCCGGTGCGCGGGTTGGTGCCTTCGATGTGCGTCATCAGAACGCCGATACGTTCTGCGTGCGGGTAGGGCAGGGTGCGCAGCAGAAAGCCATCCAGCAGGCTGAAGACCGCGGAGTTCACGCCGATCGCGAGGGTCAGCGTCAAGATCACGGCGCAGCTAAAGCCGATAGACTTGCGCAACTGGCGTGTGGCGTAACGCAGATCCTGCGCCAGGTGCTCGATCAGCTTCGTACCGCGTACATCGCGGCATTGTTGGGTGACCTGTTCCGTTCCACCGAGTGCCAGTTTCGCGCGACGCATAGCCTTGTCAGGGGAAGCTTCGACCTGGCGATACTTTTCGGCTTCGCGGTCCAGGTGGTACTGCAGTTCCTCTTCCAACTCTCTGTCTAACGTTTTGCGGCGGAAGAGTGCACCAAGCCGATAGAGCAGGTCGCTGAACATACTAGCTTCCTTCAGCTACATCGAGGACGAGGCCAACAGCTGCGGCCAGTTTGCGCCACGCCAATGTCTCCGCTTCCAGTTGCTTCTTGCCCTGGCGGGTTAGCTCGTAATACTTGGCGCGTCGATTGTTTTCGCTTACCGCCCAATGAGCCTTGACCCAGCCGCGCCGCTCCAGGCGGTGCAGAGCCGGGTAGAGAGAGCCCTGCTGCACTTGCAAAGCTTCGCGCGAGATCTGCTGCAGGCGTTCCGAAATGGCCCAGCCGTGAAGCGATTCCAAAGCGAGCGCTTTCAGGATCAGAAGATCGAGTGTGCCCTGCGGTAGGTCCAGCCGTTCGTCAGACATATGGCGTCTACCCTTCCACTTCTACATAAGACTATAGGGCACACCGGTGTCGAAGTGCAAGGGAAAGCGGACCTATGCGCCGCTCGACAAGCTTGGCCCACTCAGCGGCGGTCGCGCTGGCGAGACGCCGGGCTTGAGTCAACGAATCGCAGCTCGACCGGACGCGCTTATTTTGGGCGGCGGCTCTCCGGGAAGGCAACTCGCTGCCCTCTTCGAGCGTCTTAGTCAGACCGAGGAGAAATTATGTCCCACTGGAAGGCCCTTTCTTTTTCAGCTCTCGCAGCTGTCCTTTTAAGCAGCGCAACCCTGGCACCGGCCCAGGTTTCCGTCAACATTGGAGTGGCGCCGGTATGCCCGTACGGGTACTTTGACTACGCCCCTTATGACTGTGCACCCTACGGCTACTATGGGCCGGATTGGTTTGTGGGCGGGTTGTTTATTGGAGCCGGCCCCTGGTTTCACGGCCCACACGGTTTCTACGGCCACGTCGATAACCGCTATGATCCTCGTCACGGGTACCATGGACCGTTGCCGGGCCGCGGGGCAGAGCAGTTCAATCATTTCCACGCAAATGAGGCGCGGGATGGGCAAGGCCACGTAGGCAACCCCGGTCATGACGGGGGTGGTGAACATGCCCTGCCTGGATATCACGGCGGCGGTGCCCCTCACGGTGGCGCCCCTCACGGTGGCGGTGGCGGTGGCGGTTCTCACCACTAGAGCGCGGTCAATTGAAGCAGTAGGCGACATAGACCCCGTTGGTAGGTTATGCCGCTCCGGCTGGTCCCCTTAGCTGCGGGGACCAGCCGAACTTGGCAAGCAACCAAGCCGCCCTCACGGCGCGCGGGGGGCTTGTCAAGGCAGGCGTCGAGGCAGGCGGCGGTTCCGGCCAAGTCTTTGCCATCAAATCTCGCTGGAAAAGGTTTCGCTCAGCCGCCGGCCCGGTAGGAGAGTTAAACTGCTGGCAGGCGGTCCCCGGCGTGTCGTTATGAATTTAGTTGGGCGTGCGGTTTTTGTTCTTTTTCTCATCGCCGACTTACCCTCCATAAACCTGCACGCACAAATGACTCCGGAGGAGGGCGAACTGCTGAGCTTCATTGCTACCGAACAACAGCGTGGTTCCGTGCTGACATACGCGCAGTCCTACGTCGACGATCAAAACGAGCGCGTCTCCTATAACGGCACGCTTTATGCCGGCATCCCTCTCTTCAAGCTGGACGAATGTAAAGTGACGGCTCGCGTCGCCATCCAGGATAGATATTCAGGCGCTATCGAGCATAGGAACTTGGGGCGAGTCCATTTGGAGCAGACGGGGGAGCTGATAGACGATACCGTCTACGAATATCGCTTTAGCCTTGGTGAGCTGAACACGTATACGGTCCACGCTCTGAGTGCCGTCCCCGCTCAACTTAATATCAACACCAGCGTCCGCTGCGAGGAAGATCGCTCCTGCAATCTTTCCTGGATTCAAATCACGGCACCGAATAGCAAAATTGCCGAAACCAGAACCGTCAACGGCATCCAGGACGTTGACTCGAGAGCGGCCTCGATCGTGCTACCGATGGCGTCATCGGAGGTGGCTGCCCAAGCGGCGAACCTTTTCAATGTGGCTATTCGTGCCTGTTCCGTAAAGGCCAGTGCCCATAAGTGAACGCGAAAAGGTCACCGAGTGATGCCCAGGAGGCCCCCTGTACCATCATGCTATTCGTAATGCACTGAGAGTCGCCACGCTGTGCCGCCTTCCGCGGTCAGGATCGATCACAAGCTCAAGCTTGGTCACAGATTCCAGCTCGACAGCGTAGTCTTCGACCTCCTGCGGGGAACCATGTGGGCTAAAGGTCCATTGCTGGCGCACGATGTCGCGATCCGTCTCTTTAGCGGAAGAGTAGCGCAGCAGAAACTCCTGAGAGCGCTCCATGTTAGGTTCGACGAAATGCACGACTATCCGCCGAATGGGTTGCGGTACATCGAACAGGATCGTGATTGTCTGCACCCCAGGACTGGTCGCGCGCCAGCCAAGCTCATTGAGGGTGGGGTTGTTGCTCAGCGCGTGTTCGATGGGGAAGGCCGGATCTTCTGACGTGAGCTGTACGCGAGCGATCGAAGCTAGATCGAGCCACCCAGCAGCGGCCTGCGCCTCTGCCGCAACCGTCTTTTGTCCAACGATTTCTTTTCGCATCGGCCACCTCTACTCCAAGACTAGCTTACGGTGACGCTTTTGTAAGCTGGGACTGCTTCATGGCCGATGAAAGACCTTTGCGGATGCAGGCGGTATAGTCATTGAGAAATCTGTCGAAGCACGGCGTACTCTTCCGTCGTTTTGAACCTGACCGCGGGGCGAGTAAAAGTCGAAATTACCAACCAGCGCGGTCCGTGGATCGTCCCAATTCTGCGCTCAAAAGAACCTCCATCTTCACATTCGCGTAGAGGTCTTGGCCCGGGTAGGCAAACATCACGCGCCATCACTTAAGCATCGTGATGGCACGATCGCCCTTCGCCGGCCTTCACCCTCCTTTGACGTGAGAGGGCTTTCGCCAACTTGGAAGACAGCCTAGTCGGAGACTGCGTCCCGATGCCTGGTATCACTATGCTCGATACCCAGGACACGGAATTCGGGGTTCAGCTCGGAAGCTGTGCGTATCGCCCTATTCGCGGTGAGGGCTCCAACATAAAAGCGTTTGGTACGCGGATAGGATGTGGGGTTGACGAAAGAATGGCTGCACAGTATCACACAAAAGGCTTTCATAAACTCTCCTGTTGGTTTGAGATGCAATTTAGAAAGAAACAATGCTGTTACAAAGGTACTGTGGTGGGACGGGGATGTGTGTAGGAAATTCGGACTGCGGGCACGCCGCGGTCCGTTTTGGGAAGCAATCCCAAAACGGTTTTTTTCAGGGCTTCGCTGCGGAGAGACCTGCACTCCATTTGCCATCGTCATAGGGACAGTTCCTGTTCGCCACGATGCGACTATTTACTCACGGTTTGGCGATTGGTTCGCGTGGTTGAATATCGTTGTTCTCGTCATTCTGATGGGAATGCCTCTATCGGCCCGGTGTTCGAACGCCTGAGCAGCACTCCCAATCCTGTTTTGCGCTCGCTGAGCGCAAAATAAAGTGGTAAACCAGAAGGATGCGTCTGCCATCGCGGAATTCGCTCTATCTTGTTGCCCTACTCGGCCTGGCCGCCATTCCTCCGAACGCGCTCGCGCAGGGCGGGGAACGAGTTTCGACGACGGCATGGAAGGATGGTCATTTTGTTGTAGATACCGCCGGGCTGTTAGGCCGATCTGACATCGTATTGAGTCAAGCAAACACCAAGCCTGCCGAAGCAATGCCGATGGGTAACGGAAGGCTGGGCATCGCCGTGTGGGCCGGCGACGGATTCACCGCCCAACTGAACCGCGCAGACACCCTGCCGCATCGGGATTCTCCAGGCCAGTTGGTGATACCAGGCCTGGCCGCGCTTACTTCGGCCAAGGATTTCAGCGGCCGTCTCGATTTGTACAACGGATCTCTGGTCGAACACGGCGGCGGTATCAGCCTCACCGCCTATGTTCAGGTATCGACCGATACGTTTGTGGTCGACGTAACTGGCGCCGATCCGAATACGACGCAGACCGCCATACTTCGCCTGTGGGAGCCCCGCAAGCCGAACGCCACGACTGCGAATAAGGTGGGGATGCTCGTACAGGCCTGGATCGACCACTATGGTCCCGAAGCATCCGGCGAAACGTTCGGAGCTCTCGCCGCCATTACCGCGACGGGCCGCGATGTGTCGGCCGCGGTAAGTAGTCCTCGTTCGGTTACGGTCACGTTCAAGCCCGCCGAAGACGGGCATTTTCGAGTAATGGTCGCGAGCCCTCACTACAACGGCGTCCAAGGCCAACTGGCCAGTATCGGCAGCGCTTTGGCAAACTCTGATCCCCAGGAACATATTGCCTGGTGGCACTCGTTCTGGCATCGCGCCGGCCTGATCAAGCTCACTTCCGCCGATGGTTCCGGAGAGTACCTGGAGAACCTTCGCAACCTCTATCTATATACAGCTGCGGCTGAGAGCGGAGATAGATTTCCTGGTTCGCAGGCCGGCATCGCCGACCTTTTCTCCGCTGTCGAGGACCTTCACCGCTGGGACCCAGCGGCATTCTGGCAGTGGAATCTTCGTATGCAGGTCGCCGCGAATATAGATGCCGGCGTCTCTGAGATGAACGCCCCGTACTTCCGCTTGTATCGCGAGAATCTGGCCAACATCAAAGACTGGACAGCGAAGCACATGGCAGGCCGCCGGGGTATTTGCGTGCCGGAAACGATGCGCTTCAACGGAGCGGGCGTTGAGTATGAGGGCGATTGGGATCCCTCTAAACCTGCGGTCATCGGCCTGAACTGCGACGCCGGCTCGCGGCCGTATTACAACGCGCGCACTCTATCCACTGGCGCGGAAGTGTCGCTTTGGATCTGGCGGCAATATCTGGCGACTGGCGATCGCGCATTTCTGGCCTCGAATTATCCCGTGATGGCCGCAAGCGCAGAGTTCCTGCTCGCCTATGAGACGCGCGGCGCTGACGGCAAAATGCATACCCATCCATCGAATGCACACGAACAACAGTGGGACACCACGGACCCGACGACCGATCTGTCTGCACGCTCAGCCCTGTTTCCCGCCGTTGCCCAGGCAGCAAGACTGCTTCACATCGATAGCCGGCTGGTGAAACGGCTCGACGCCGAGCCCGGCCGGATTCCCCCTCTTCCCCAAGCCGAGAAAGTCAGCGCTGGCGGAAAGGAAACGGTCATTGCCGAGTCTTATGATCCAGCCGCGGTTGCACATAACGAGGAGAACATCGGCCTGGAGCCGGTATGGCCCTACGATCTGATTGGCGACAACTCGCCCATGCTGGCGCTCGCGAAAGCGACGTATGCCACCCGTCCCTACCCGGTTCACCAGGACTGGAGCTTTGATCCGGTGCAGGCTGCGCGGCTTGGCCTCGGCGATGAAGTGCAATCAACGTTGATTGCATTGACTGAGAGATACCAGAACTATATAAACGGGTTCGCCAACTGGGGCGGTCCCGCAGGAGAGTTCTACGTCGAGCAGGAAGGCGTCGTAGCACTGGCGCTGGCAGAGGCCCTGGTGCAGGATTACGATGGCCTGATTCGCATCGCGCCCGCAACGACATCACAGTGGGATTTTGAGGGCAGCGTTTGGGTGCGCGATCACACCCGGGTCGATGTGCAAGTGCGGGGCGGCGTGCCGACGACAGTCGCAATCGAAGCCGGAGCGACGTCGACTCTGCGCATCCGCAATCCATGGCCGGGTGAGCCGGTAGAAGTGATGGATGCGGGAGGAACGACCGTGCTGAAGGAGGCGGGGAAAGGTAGCCCCATTCTTGAGCTCGCTGTTCGCAAGGGCGAGACGTACTTGCTGGTGCGGTCCAACGCGGAAAGGGCAGCGTCGCCATTTGCACCCATCACCGGCACGCCCTCACTGCATTTGAAGAGACTTGGCGCGGTACAAATCGGGAAATAGCAGACCATCCACCTTGGCATGGCTGGAGGTGGATGGACAGATTCCCCGGCGTTGACGCGGTGATGTCTGCTCCCTAAGATGTAACCAAATCTGAAAACCGGGCGCCTTCAAGTTGATTGGCCAGACCATCTCGCACTACCGGATCGTCGAGAAGCTGGGCGGCGGCGGGATGGGCATCGTCTATAAGGCGGAGGATCTAGCCCTCCACCGCTTTGTCGCCCTCAAGTTTCTTCCCGATGACGTCGTCCAGGACCCCCAGACGCTGGCTCGTTTCCAGAGAGAGGCGCAGGCTGCCTCGGCTCTCAACCATCCGAACATATGCACGATCTATGAAATCGGACAGGAAAACGGCCGCCCCTTCCTGGTCATGGAGTTTCTCGACGGTGTGACGTTGAGGCATCGTATTTCGGGAACTGCGCTCGAAGCAGAAGTTCTTCTCCCCATCGCGGTTGATATCGCCGATGCACTCGAGGCAGCTCACTCGGCCGGCGTCGTTCACCGCGACATCAAACCCGGCAACATTTTTGTGACCAAGCGCGGCGCAGCCAAGATCCTGGATTTTGGCTTGGCAAAAGTGATACCAGCCGCCGGCGACGTCATGGACGCGGCGAGAACAGGGGATGGAAAGAAAACGGTCAGTGAGGAGCAGCTAACAAGTCCAGGCTCCATGCTGGGAACCGTGGCTTACATGTCGCCCGAGCAGGTGCGCGGCAAAGAACTGGACGCGCGCACGGACCTGTTTTCATTCGGAGCCGTGCTCTATGAGATGGCAACCGGCGCATTGCCCTTCCGCGGAGAGAGTATGGCGGTGATCTGTGAGGCGATCCTCAACCGGGAGCCGGTTTCTGCCGTGCGTTTGAATCCAGACGTGTCGGTGGAACTGGAAAGAGTTATCGACAAAGCTCTGGAGAAAGACCGGAATCTGCGCTATCAACATGCAGCCGATCTGCGAACGGACCTGCAGCGACTGCGGCGAGACAGCAGCCGAGATTATCGCGATGCGGGGTCTTCAACACAAGAGGGACGGGAGAGAGTAACGGCGCCCTCGACAGCAAAACAGAAGACGCGGAAACTGTACTACTCCATCGCGGCGGCAGCAGCTCTTGTGCTGGTCACTGTAGCGATTACATTTATGTTTCGTCGCTCATCTCCCTCTCATCTCCCTGACAGCAGCGAATGGGAACAGCTGACGTTCTTCACCGACTCGGCGGTGTATCCCGCTCTATCCCCGGACGGGCACATGCTGGCCTTCATTCGGGCAGGCAATTCATTCCTCGCATCCGGACCGATCTACGTCAAGTTGCTGCCGGGAGGGGATCCGGTCCAGCTCACCCACGACGCGACGACAAAGCTGAGTCCGTCGTTTTCTCCGGATAGCTCGCGTATTGCCTACAGTCTCTACGAGCCCTGGGATACCTGGGAAGTGGCTGTTCTGGGCGGCGAGCCTCATTTGCTGCTCCCCAATGCTTCCTCCCTGACGTGGATTGAAGCAGGAAAGCGGCTTCTCTTTTCTGAGATCAGAGAAGGGGGGCATATGGTGGTGGTTACTACAGATGAGAGCCGCGGGAATAGCCGCGATGTCTACGTGCCCACAGGCAAACGCAGCATGGCCCATCACTCCTACCTTTCGCCCGATGGCCGATCGGTACTCATTGTTCAGATGGACAGTCGAGGCGAAATTCTGCCCTGCCGGGTTGTTCCCTTCCAGGGCACGAATGAGGTGAGAGTGGTTGGCCCTCCCAACGGCATCTGTCGTGCGGGCGCGTGGTCGCCGGACGGCAAATGGATCTATCTCACTGCCAAAACGGACGACTTTCATGTTTGGCGGCAGCGTTTTCCCGACGGAGAGCCAGAGCAACTGACCTTTGGGCCAACGTCTCAGGAGGGGATCGCGATGGCGCCTGACGGCAAGTCGCTCATCACCTCCGTCGGCTCGCAGGCTCAGACGGTGTGGTTGCACGACAAGGATGGAGAGCATCAGATCTCGGCCGAAGGCAATACTTCAACGCCGAGGTTTTCTTCCGATGGACGGAGTCTCTATTTCCTGATGGCCAACGGCCAAACGCGTGGCATAGAACTGTGGATCAAAGACCTGGATAGCGGAAAAGTGGAGAAGGTCTTGCCCAACTACCCGATCGAGAACTACTCCGTATCGCGCGACGGGAAGAAAGTTGCATTTGCCATGAGTGACCAAAGCGGGCGTTCAAACCTGTGGATTGCGCCTACCAGCCGTCGCTCGTCGCCGGTGCACATCGCCTCCGCGGCGGTCGAAGATACGCCTCTTTTTCTGCCGGATGGTGACCTGGTTTTCCGCGCGATAGAAGGTGGTTCGAACTTCCTCTATCGCATGAAAGGCGATGGCACCAGCCGTCGCAAGGTTACCCCGGACCGCATTCTGGATAGCCTTGCCGTGTCACCAGATGGCCGCTGGGTGATTGCGGCGGTGCCAGGAACCGACGAAGAACACACCATGATGGTCAAGGCGTTCTCGCTGGACGGGGCCCGGGCAGTGCCGTTGTGCGTCGGTTACTGTTTGCCTACTTGGGACATCAGTGGGAAATCCATGTTTCTTAACTACCCAGCGGTGTTTGACGGCACTTACGAGATTCCCGTCATGCACGACGTGGGGCTTCCGAAGGTTCCGCCGGCCGGAATTGCGCGGGCGGAGGATTTTACAAATCCGAAGAGCAATGCGCCGATTCCCTGGTATGTGGAATCGGGCATAGGCCCGTCCGTTTACGCTTACACGCGTGAGGATAGCCGCCGCAACCTTTACCGCATCCGGTTGCCGTGAAAAAGCGTGTGGGATGCTTAGCCTGTCAGGCGCACCAATTGCTCGGCTTCGATCCTGGTCCCCAGGATCGAGACCTTGGGAACCTGGCCGCGCGCCATCGGCACTTCATCGCAGCGGTAGAGCCGGGGGCAGTTCTGGCAGTCCTTGTAAATCTTGTCGGGGAGGGCGGTTCTATCCTCCACCACGCGAAAGCCGTGGCGGAAGAAGAAATCGGGGATGCGGGTGAAGAGACACACACATCCCACGCCGTGATCCTCAGCTTCATCCAGCAACGATTCCAGCAGCATGCCGCCGGTGCCTTTGCTCTTGGCTTCCGGACGCACCACGATCGAGCGCACCTCCGCCAGATGCGGACCGTAGAGGTGCAAGGCGCCGCAACCCTGGAAGATGCCACTCTCTGATTCCGCGACGGTAAAGTCGCGCACGTTCTCGCAAATCTCCGCGAAGGCGCGCCGCAGCAGCGTGCCATCCTGCGACAGGCTGTTCACAAGTTCGTATATGTTGGACGCATCCTGAAGCCGCGCCTTACGTATTTCCATCTATCTGTCCCATGACTGCAGAAAGTTTTGCCTGCTCCGGACCCACGGCAACATGGCCATGGGCACCGGCCAACGCACGCACGCGTATCGCGGCATCAGCCAATGCTTCGCGTACTTGTCTGCGCGCGGTGCCGCCGTACACATCGTGGCAATCGAGAGTTGCTTCTAGAGTGATCGCCGTGAAGAAATCCGACTCAAACTCTGACCCGAATTGCTTTAACTCCTCCAGGGTCAACTCGTCCAACTCGCATCCCTTATCAAGACAATAGCGGATCGCATGACCGATCTTTTCGTGTGCGGTGCGAAAGGGAACACCCTTATGCACTAGATACGTTGCCGCCGCCATGGCGTTCAAAAAGCCGCTCTCACAGGCTGTGCGCATGCGGTCGGTGCGGAACTTAAGCGCCTTGGTGAAACCCGTGAGGACGATAAGCATGGTGTGGGCCTGGTGGCCGGCAGCAAAGAGCGGCTCCTGGGTTTCCTGCAGGTCCTTGTTGTAGGCCAGCGGCAGCCCCTTGAGCAGCATGGTGACCGTCTGGGCGGCTCCATTGATACGGGAGACTTTAGCTCGCACCAACTCCGTCAAATCCGGATTCTTTTTCTGCGGCATGGCGCTCGAGCCGGTGGAGAAGGCCTCCGGCAAATCCACGAAGCCAAACTCCGCGGTAGCGAACAGAGTAATTTCTTCCGCAAAACGGCTGGCATGCAGCGCAAGCAAGGTGAGCGCATGCAGGAACTCGAGCACAAAATCGCGGTCGCTGGTCGCGTCCATGCTGTTGGCTGTAGGAGCGGCGAAGTCGAGTTCGTGGGCGGCGATGTGGCGATCCAAGGCCAGCGTTGCGCCGGCCACCGCGCCTGAGCCGAGCGGGCAATAGTTCAACCGGGTTGCGCAGTCCTCAAGACGCGAGGCATCGCGAAGCAACATCTCGACGTAGGCCAGTAGCCAATGGGCGATCAGCACGGGCTCGGCGCGTTGCAGATGGGTGTAGGCAGGCATAACCGCATCGCCGGCCTCCTGGGCACGTTCGACCAGCTGCCCGGCCCAACCCCCAAGATGAGCCAACAAATCGCCGATCCGGTCGCGCACGTGCAAGCGGAGGTCGGTTGCGATCTGCTCATTGCGGCTGCGGCCAGTGTGCAGCTTCAAGCCGAGATTGCCCAGCAACTCCACCAGCTTCAATTCCACGAAGTGGTGAATGTCCTCAGAATCCTTGTATCCCGGCGTATCGCGGGATAGGCCCGCATAAGTTTTCGTGATTTCCGAGAGCGCGGCGCAGATCTTCGAACACTCGTCCGCGGTCAGCACGCCGGCAGCCTGCAGGGCGAGAGCGTGCGCTTTGCTGGCGCGTGTCTCGTCCGTCAGGATCTGCCGGTCGAAATGAATCGAGCGTTGCCAGTGATCGAAGAAGGGGTCCAGCGGCTCGCGAAAGCGGCCAGACCACATCTTCACTGGTGAGCCTCTTTCTTTTGCAGCAACCGCGCGCGGGTGCGAGCGGGCAGTCCCAGAATCTGGATGAAGCCCTTGGCGTCTTTCTGATCGTAGCTGTCGCCCATGGTGAACGAAGACAGATCATCGGAGTAGAGCGAGAACGGCGAATGGCGCTTAGCCACACTGATGTTGCCCTTGTACAGCGAGAGGCTGACGGAACCAGTGACATGCTTCTGGGTATTCTCGACAAAGGCGTCCAGGGCTTCGCGCAGCGGTGTGAACCAGAGACCGAAGTAGACCAGCTCGGCATACTTCAGCGCCATGTGCTGCTTGAAGTGCATCACTTCGCGGTCGAGCGTCAATGCCTCCAGCTCCCGATGTGCAGTGGTGATCAAAGTGCCGCCAGGGGTCTCATAGAGACCGCGGCTCTTGATGCCGACGAAGCGGTTCTCCACCAGGTCGATGCGGCCGATGGCATTGCGGGCGCCGATCTCATTCAGCAGTTCCACGATCTGCACCGGCTCCAACTGCATTCCGTCCACCGAGACGGGCTTGCCTTCGACGAAGCCAATTTCCACTACTTCCTCGCGGTCGGGCGCTTCCTGCGGCGAGCGGGTCATCACCCAGGTGGTGGCCAACGGAGCATTGCCGGCATTTTCGAGCTCGCCCCCTTCATGGCTTATGTGCCACAGGTTGCGGTCGCGGGAGTGAATCTTTTCCCGGCTGGCGGCCACCGGGATGCCATGCGCTTCGGCATAGTCGAGGCAGTCTTCGCGCGACTTGAGTGTCCATTCGCGCCAAGGAGCGATGACTTTCAGATCCGGCGCCAGCGCCTGGTAGGCATGCTCGAAGCGAACCTGGTCGTTGCCTTTGCCGGTGCAGCCGTGGGCCACTGCCTCGGCGCCTTCCTGCAGCGCCACTTCCACCTGGTGCTTGGCGATTACCGGCCGTGCGATCGAAGTACCCAGCAGATACTTATGCTCATAGATGGCGCCGGCGCGCACGGTCGGATAGACATATTCGCGCACGAACTCATCGCGCAGGTCGAGCACCACCGCCTTTTTGGCGCCCGTGGCATAGGCTTTCGCTACCACCGCGTCCAGGTCTTCTCCCTGGCCTACATCAGCAATCATGGCGATTACATCCATACCGTAGTTCTCGTTGAGCCAGGGAATAATGATCGAGGTGTCGAGACCACCTGAGTAAGCAAGAACAACTTTTTTTGACATGCGAAACTCCTTCAAAAATTCTAGAGGCCAAAATAGCCGCATTCACTACTTGTTAAGAGAACCGCAGGTCCCTCCACTGCGCTACGCTCCGGTCGGGATGACAAATCTGTTTTAGCGCTGGGATGCTGGTGTCCAAACAGAATTGTCATCCCGACCGGAGCGTACCCGGATTTCCTGTTACGCTGCACTCACCAACGCCCGCGCGTGCGGCTTTCAGTAAGGAAAGCCGCATAAAGTCCGCCAACGCCACCAAGCTCGACAGGAAATCCGGGGTAGCGCAGTGGAGGGACCTGCGGTTCTCTTAACCGTTCAGATGGCTCCATCAAAGGCTTTCAACCTCTGGCGCCATCGCGGGAGCCGGCCAGGCCGCCGCCCAGCAGCAGAACCATCAGCGCCTTCTGGGCGTGCAGCCGATTCTCCGCCTGCTCAAAGACAACGGACTGCGGGCCGTCAAGCACTGCGTCCGTAACCTCGGCATTGCGATGCGCGGGCAGGCAGTGCATGAACACGGCGTGGGGCGCGGCGTGGGCCATCAATGCCTCGTTCACCTGGTAAGGCTTGAAGATGGGAGCCCGCTTGGTCACTTCATGCTCAAAGCCCATGCTGGTGCAAACGTCGGTGTACACCGCGTCGGCGCCGCGTACCGCGCCTACTACATCCTGGGTCAGCGTGAGCGTGGCCCCGGACTCTTCACCGATCTTGCGCGCCTGGGCAGTGACGTCCTGCTTGGGGGCGTATGCTTTGGGCGTGGCCACGGTGCAGTCCGCACCCAGCAGGGCAGCGGTCAGCATCAATGAGTGACAGACATTGTTACCGTCACCCACATAGGTGAACTTAACCCCTCGCGCGGTGCCAAAGCGCTCTTCGATGGTCATGAAGTCGGCCAGCGCCTGGCATGGATGCTCCAGGTCACTGAGCGCGTTGATCACCGGAACCCGGGCGTATTCCGCCATCTCGGTGATGGTTTCATGGGCGTAGGTGCGGAGCACGATCAGGCTCACCCAGCGCTCCACGTTGCGAGCGATGTCGGCCAGCGATTCGCGCTCCCCGAGCGGCGATTGAGTCTGGTCCACGAACATCGCCGAACCGCCCAGCGTATTCATCCCAGCTTCAAAGGTCAGCCGCGTGCGCAGGGAGGCCTTCTCGAAAAACATCACCATCTGGCGCGCATCGAGAGAATAACGATAATCGCCCGGCGTGGCCTTGATGGCGTGCGCGAGTTCCATGATGGCGGCGATTTCCGGTTGCGAAAGATCGGCAATGGAGCACAGATCGCGCCCCGCCAGCGTCACGGAAGCTTGAGCAAGCATGCTGCTCTCCTGGTGTACTGCTTTCTCTTCGATGAATAAAGTTTTGCTAGCCATTCCGCGGCCCCCCTGTGTTTTGATGCGCCGCGGCCAGAGTGGGCACGCCTGCGCCTTCTTCGGTCAAAATATCGTTCAATGCGGAGATCGCGATGTCCACGTGCTCCCGACCCAAGATGTAAGGCGGTAGGAAACGCAGCACGGTCTCGCTGGTGCGGTTGATCAGGATGCGCCGTTCGAGCATCTTCGCCATCACCCGCTTGGCCAGATCGGCGGAGTTCAGGTCCATGGCCAGCATCAGCCCCATGCCCCGCACATCGACCACGCTCTCGTGCCTGGCCGCGAGGTCATGCAATTGGTGCTTGAAGTATTCGCCGGTCTTCGCGATGTTGCCTAGCAGATCCTCCTGCTCGATAGCGTCAATGACAGCGATGGCCACCGCGCAGGCCAGCGGGCCGCCGCCGAAGGTGGTTCCGTGCAGGCCGGGATGGATCCCGTGGGATGCTTCCTCGCTGCAAAGCATGGCTCCCAGCGGGAGGCCGCCGGCAAGTGGCTTGGCCAGCGTGGTCACATCCGGCTGAATACCAAATTGCTGATAGGCACACCATTTGCCCGTACGTCCGAGACCGGACTGAATCTCATCCGCGATCAGCAAAGCGCCCGTCGACCGCGTAAGCTCGCGTGCTGCAGCAAAGAACTCCTGCGACACGGGACGGATCCCGCCCTCGCCCTGGATGGGTTCGATCAATATGGCGCAGACTTCATGCGAGAAGCTGGCCCGTAGATGATCCACATCATTGAAGCGCACAAAGTTCACTCCCGGCACTAACGGCTGGAAGGGCTCGCGGTACTTCTCCTTATGGGTGGTGGATACCGAACCCATGGTCCGCCCGTGGAAGCTGTTTTCGATCGCCAGGAACCTGGTCCCGATGGCATGGCCCTCGCTGCGCTTCAGAGCCGAGTAAGCGCGCGCCAGCTTCATCGCCGCTTCTATAGCTTCCGTCCCGCTATTACAGAAGAAGGCGCGGTCGAGGCCGGTTTGCTCCGTCAGCCTCATGGCCAACTCCGCCTGCCCTTCATGGAAGTACAGGTTCGAGATATGCACCAGCTTGCGGCTCTGCCGTTCGATGGCCTGGTTCACCGCGGGGTGTCCATAGCCCAGTGCGTTCACTCCGATTCCGCTGAGCAGATCGAGATACCGCGCCCCGTTTTCATCGATCAGGTACATGCCCGAACCGTCGACAAAGAGAATCGGGTTGCGCTCATATGTGGGGAGCAGCAGCTTAGTCTCTGCCGCCTGTATCGCTTCCAGTTTCATGCCACCATCACCTCAGTCCCTTGAAGTACACGCGTCGAACACAAGTCAGGTAATACTGATGCCGCATCCGCGGGCAAGATGCGCACTCTCTTCACCCCCGCCAACAACGCCTCGCGGCAGGCGTTCAGCTTGGGCAACATACCGCCGCTGATTACTTCTTCCCGCGTCAGGCCGGCTATCTGATCCACGCTCAACCAGCGCATCACCTCGCCGTTGGATCCGCGCACGCCGGGCACGTCGGTAAGAAAGACCAGGGCATCGGCCTTGCAAGCGACCGCGCAGGCAGACGCCATTTCGTCGGCGTTGATGTTGTAGTACTCTCCGTCGAAGCCCAAGCGCCAGGCTCGAGATCACGGGGACCGCTCCCATCTTCCAGATGGCATCGAGCCAGCGCGTATCCGAGGCTACGATCTCGCCCACGAACCCCAGGTCTGGCGTGGTGCGCTTTTTGCGCGCGCGGAAGATCAATCCATCTCCACCAGAAAGGCCTACACCGGTCTGGCCGTGGCCGCCGAGCGCGGCTACCAGCTCCTTGTTCACGCGGCCGCCCAACACCATCAGCGCGGCATCGCGGGTTTCGGCATCGGTGATACGCAGGCCGGCGATGAACTCGCTCTGCTTGCCCATCTGCTTCAGGGTGCGGGTCAGCGCCACGCCGCCGCCGTGCACCACGGCTACCTGGTTACCGTCCTGCGCCAGCATGGCAATGGCACGCGCACAGCCGTGCAGCAGGGCCTGATCTTCCAGGGCCGAACCACCGAGTTTGACCACAAATTTCATGCCAGCCCCTCCACTTCGTCCCATCCGCACATCAGGTTCATATTCTCGACCGCCTGCCCGGCCGCCCCTTTGAGCAGGTTGTCCAAACAGGAAACAATCACACATCGCCGGCCGTCTTTGGCCAGCTTGAAGCCGATATCGCAGTAGTTGGTATGCGCCGAGTACTGTATCTGCGGCAGTTTCGTACTCACCCGCACCATGGGGCTTGAAGCGTAGAACTCACGGAAGCACGCTTCCACCTCGGCCGTTTCCTTCTTCTCCAGGAAGGTCACGTAGGTGGTGGAGAGAATGCCCCGCGGAATCGGCAACAGGTGCGGCGTGAAGATGATCTGCGACTCCTCCAGGCCCAACTGCTCCAGCATCTCGCCCATGTGCCGATGGCCAAAGACCGCATAGGCGGAGAGATTGTCCGCGGCATACATGAAGTGGGTGTTGGCGGTGGGCGCTTTGCCCGCGCCAGAGACGCCCGACTTCGAATCGCAGATGATCCCCCGGTCGAGATCCACCCAGCCGGCGGCCACCAGCGGCTTCAGCGCCAGAATGATCGAGGTGGCGTAGCATCCGGGGTTAGCCACCAGCTGCGCATTGCGAATGCATGCCCGATGTAACTCCGGCAAGCCATAGACGCTCCCGGCCTGCACCCGATCGGCTACAACCGCATCCGGTTCATGGAAACGATAGACGGCTCGATTTTCCGGTTCCCGTAAGCGCCATGCTCCGCTCAAATCCACAACTCTCAGACCGTGCTCCAGCGCTTCCGGCACCCAGGTGCGCGATTGTTCATGCGGCGTCGCCAGAAAAAGCAGTTCCACCCGGCGTTCCTGCAGCAACTCCCAGGAGAAAGGTTCAACCAGCAATCCAGAGCTGCCGTTGTTGCCGGCGAGCTGGGGATGCATCTCAGTCAGCCGGACAGCTTCCGGGTCGCGGCCGACAAAGACTGGCGCTCGCCCCTTTAGGGCCGGGTGGTGCAAGAGCAGGCGCGCCAGCTCCAGGCCAGCGTAGCCGCTGACTCCAGCAACAGCGGTTTGTATCGAGTCCTTGCGCATCACCCGATCATCGTTTCCAGGCGTTCCCGCAACTGGGTCGCGCGCTTTTGGTCGGGACAGATGATCAGCACTGTGTCGTCTCCGGCGATGGTTCCGACCACCTCCGGCCAGTCTTCACCGTCGATGGCCAGGGCGACCGGCTGGGCACTTCCGCCGGTGGTGATCAGCACCAGCTGGTTGAGCGCCTGTTTCACCTTCAGTCCAAAGCTGTTGAGCATTTCGTCGGTTCCGGGCAGGGAATCGTCTTCGTCCAACGCAGCGCCGTTGGGCACCGCATAGCCGTTCGGACCTTTGTACAGATGCATCTCGTGGATATCGCGCGAGAGCGTGGCCTGAGTCACCTCGAAGCCGCGCTTGACCAGCCGGCGCCGCAACTCATCCTGGCTGCCGATGGGCGAGCCTGCGACGAGTTCACGAATTGCACTGTGCCGATCCTGCTTCATTCTTCGTTCCTTTTGTGTAGCCCACCCAGGATTTCATCCTGGGACATTCTCAGCCGTCCCTACGGGACTGATTTGATTCTTACGTCTACCCAGGACTGCGTCCTGGGCTACTTTCAGCCCGTCCCTACGGGACTATTCATGAGCGGCCACGCTAGATGCGTTCTCGGCTAAGCTACATGCTCTCTTTTTGCTGCAAAGTCAGAGCGCGGCCGATGGCCGCGCTCGGTGTGCATAAAAATACATTTACATGTATAAATATACAGAGTCTGTTTGTCAACGAATGGATGCCTATTTTTAGGCAAAAAGTCACACAGGTGCCGTTGTACCTTATGGTGCAAAAGAAAATTTCATCGCCAGGTGCTTGTCACGGAAACGGGGATTATAGTTACGTATGGGTTCCTTTGCCTCGAACACGCTGGAGCATGGTAGTACCCGTACGCTCTTGGATCCTCGCTTTGATCACGACTCCTGTGGAGTCGGTTTCGTCGCTACGCTGCGCAATGTTCCCTCCCATGAAATTCTGACCCAGGCGCTAACCGCCCTGTCCCGTCTGGCGCATCGCGGAGCCATCGCCGCCGACGGCAAAAGCAGCGATGGGGTGGGCATCATGACCGCGATTCCGCGGGAGTTTCTGCTCGCCTCCACCGGGCTTTCGCTCGACGCCGGGCGGCCACTGGCTGTGGGCGTGGTCTTTCTTCCCAATGAATCGGGCGCTGGACAGCGGGCCCTGGAGCAAGCGCTGGCAGCGCAAAAGCTGGACGTGCTCGCGTGGCGAGTGGTTCCTACCCGCGAAGACGTTCTGGGCGAGATCGCGCTCTCGAGCATTCCCGTGATCCGGCAGGTGTTGGTGAGCGCGAGCGATTCCGACCATTTCGAGCGCCGTCTGTACCTGGCACGCAAACAATTCGAGCGCGAGGCCGACGCCTCCGGCTATGTGTGCTCGCTCTCTTCCTATTCCGTGGTCTACAAGGCCATGTGTGCCGGGCGCCTGCTGTCAGAGTTTTATCCCGACCTGGCGGATCCGCGTTACGTGACCGCCTTCGCCATATTCCACCAGCGCTACGCCACCAACGTTGCGCCTTCGTGGGATAGGGCCCAGCCGCTGCGGACCCTGGCGCATAACGGAGAGATCAACACCGTTTGGGGCAACCGAGGCCGCATGGACGCCCGGGCCGCCACCATCCCCGCGGAATGTCACCCCATTTTGACGGCAAACGGATCGGATTCGACCAGCCTGGACGAGGTGGTTGAACTGTTGGCACGCAACGGCCGCAGTGTCGCGGAAGCGGTCAGAATGCTGCTGCCTCCTGCCGGCCGGCAGAAGGATTCGCCTTTCCTTCACTATCACGCGGATTGCGTTGAGCCTTGGGACGGCCCTGCGGCGTTGGCCTTTGCCGACGGCCACCTGGTGGGCGTTGCCCTGGACCGCAATGGCCTCCGCCCTTGCCGCTTTTTCCTCACCGAAGATGCGCTGGTGGTTGCCGGATCAGAAGCTGGGCTGGTGGACCTTGATCCGGAGAGGATCATCCATAGCGGCCGCCTCGGTCCGGGCGAAATGCTGGTGGCCGACCTGGACGCGCACCAACTGCTCGAGGACGAACAGTTGCTGAAGGAATTTGACCGCTTCACCGCCTATGGCGCGCTGGTGGAGGACACCCCTCTGGAAGCGGCCCCATTCGCTCCGGTGGTGGAGGATTTGACCCAGCTGCAGCAGGCTTTTGGTTACACCCGGGAAGATGTCCGCATGGTGCTGGCCCCCATGGCCAGCGACGGCAAGGACGCGGTTTGGTCCATGGGAGACGACACCCCGCTGGCGCCCTTGGCGCATGCGCCGCGGCCGGTGTATGCCTTCTTCCGGCAGCGCTTTGCCCAGGTTACGAATCCGGCCATCGACCCGGTGCGGGAGTCGATTGTGGTGCAGTTGCACACCCGTCTCGGCCCCTGGCCGCACCTGCTCGATACCAGTGCGCGCATTCCCGGCCTCTCGCTGGAATCGCCCTTTCTCTCTTTGGGCCAGATGCACGCGTTGCGCAATCGCGAGCACGCCTTGGCCGACGAGATGCCGCTGGCGGTACTGGACTGCGTCTTTGCGCCAACTTGCAATTTGCGCCAGGCAATTGACGATTTGTGCGCGCGGGCCATCGATCTGGTGCGCGGCGGGGCGGCCATCTTGCTGCTCAGCGATCGCGCCATCGCCCAACCGGGTGGGCGGGCCGAGCTTCTTCCTATCCCGATGCCGCTGGCGATGGGAGCGGTGCATCATGCCCTGGTGCATGCCGGGGTTCGTACCCAAGTCGGCCTGGCGGTAGAAGCCGGCGACTGCCGCGACTTGCACCACGCCGCTGTTCTCTTCGGCTACGGAGCAGGCGTGGTTTGCCCCTGGCTTGCCCTGGAGACGGCGCGCCATCTCGACCCGGAAAAGGGCGAAGCCAACATGCTGCATGCCTTCGACCTCGGCTTGGCGAAGATTATGTCGAAGATGGGCATTTCCGTGGTCGACAGCTATCGTAGCGCCCATCTTTTCGACATCCTTGGTCTCGACCACGAGGTGGTGGAGCGATGCTTTGAAGGGACGCCGTCGCCTATTTCCGGCATCGGCTTTACTGAGCTCGAAGCCGCTGTGCGCGACCGCTGGGCCGCTGCGCAGGAAGAGGACAGCCAACCAGCGTTGGTCAACGCAGTCAATCAGGATTCGCAGCCGCCCACGGCCACTGCGCAGGCGCCGGTCGCGCAGCGTGAGGCAAAGACCCTGCCCGACTATGGCTGGGTTCGTTTCCGCAAAGATGATCGCGCTGAGCCGCACGGCTGGCAGCCGCAGACGGTACGCGCTCTACAGATAGTCACGGGAACCGCCCGTGGTGCGGCTGCAGCAGCCGTGCTGCCAGGCCAGGCCTGGACCGCCTTCAGTACCCAGGCGACCGAAAACAGGCCTACGGTGCTGCGTGATCTGTTGGAGATTCGTCCGGCCGCTGCGCCGCTGGCGCTGGACCAGGTGGAGTCCTCCCCCACCATTGTGCGCCGCTTCATCGCTTCAGCTATGTCGTTGGGCTCGCTGAGCCCGGAGGCGCACCAGACCATCACCGAGGCGATGAACCAGCTCGGCGCCCGCTCCAATACCGGCGAGGGTGGAGAAGATCCATCGGCGTACCCGGCCTATCCTGGGGCTCCGGCGATCCTTAATAACAAGGTGAAGCAGGTCGCATCTGCCCGTTTTGGAGTAACTGCCGAGTACCTCGCCCACGCCGAGGAGATCGAGATCAAGATCTCCCAGGGATCGAAGCCGGGCGAAGGCGGCCAGCTCCCCAGCCACAAGGTCACCGAGCTGATCGCGCGCCTGCGCCATGCGCAACCTGGGGTCGCGCTCATCAGCCCTCCGCCGCATCACGACATTTACTCCATTGAAGATCTGGCCCAACTGATCTTCGACCTTAAGCGGGTGAATCCTCGTGCGGCTATCGGCGTTAAGCTGGTCTCGGAGTGTGGTGTAGGGACTGTTGCCGCTGGGGTAGCGAAGGCCTACGCGGACTATATCGTAATTGCGGGTCACGCCGGAGGCACCGGCGCGTCGCCCCTCTCCAGCATCAAGTACGCCGGCAACCCCTGGGAGATTGGGCTGGCTGAAGCGCAGCAGGTGCTGATGCAGAACGGTTTGCGGGGGCGCGTGCGCCTGCGTTGCGATGGCGGGCTGCGGACCGGCCGTGATGTGCTGATCGCGTCGCTGTTGGGCGCTGATGAATTCGCCTTTGGCACGGCGGTCCTGGTAGCTCTGGGCTGCGACATGGCGCGACAGTGCCACCTCAACACCTGTCCTACCGGCATTGCCACGCAAAGACCCGATCTGCGGGCGAAATTCCGCGGCAAGCCGGCCAATGTGGTCCGCTTTTTCGAAGAGCTAACGCGCGACATTCAGATGTTGCTGGCCTCGCTCGGCCTACCGTCGCTCGAGGCTGCTACCGGGCGCATCGATCTGCTGGAGCAGGTGAGCGCTGCCGGCGGTCTCGATCTGAGTGCATTGCTGACGCCGGCTGGTGAGGGGCATGTACGTTGGCAAGGCCAGCGCAACCGCCGCCCCACCGACCATGCGGCTATTGATAACGCGTGGGTGCAGCCGGCCCTGGCTGCGCGCGCGGCCAATGAGCCCTTTTCGGTCGAAGCCACCATCTCCAACAAACATCGCACCCTCGGCGCGCGACTGGCCGGGGAGCTGGTCTGGCATGGACTGCACGAAGCAAAATCGCCCCTTAGCTTCAAATTGACTGGCGTTGCCGGCCAATCCTTCGGAGCCTTCGCCGTGCCCGGCATGCAGCTTGTGCTGGAGGGCATGGCCAACGATTTTGTGGGCAAGGGGCTTTGCGGAGGAGAACTGATTCTCCGCGGGCAAGGACGCGCGGCGCGGGAAAGCGAACTGCACGTCATCCTGGGCAATGTCGCTCTCTACGGGGCTACCAGCGGCTCACTGTTTGCCGCGGGCCGGGCAGGGGAACGCTTCGCGGTGCGCAACTCGGGAGCGCTGGCGGTGATCGAGGGTGTCGGCGACCATGGTTGCGAATACATGACCGGTGGCCTGGTAGCGGTGCTCGGCTCCACGGGCCAGAACTTTGGCGCCGGGATGACGGGCGGCTTGGCCTGGGTCTTCGATGAAGACGGCACTTTTCTTTCTCAGACCCGTTACCACACCAGCTTTCTTGCTCCGGAGCCTCTGTCTCAGCTCGACCCTGCCGCGGGCGAAGAGTTGCGTGAGCTCATCCTGTTGCACGCGGAAAAGACCGCCAGCACGCGCGCTCGCTGGATGCTTTCGGATTGGTCCAACCTTTGCTCGCGCTTCGTGCGCCTCACGCCTCTCCCCCAGGCGTAGGCGCACGACCCAAACGCTCAATCAGGAAAAAGTCGTTCATTGGGTAGGTCCGGGCTTAGAGTCTGCGTGAGAACGCGAAAGCAAATCGCAAATCGGAACCAGGCCCGTAGGGCCGGGAGCCAAACGTCAGCCCAGCCCGGAAGGGCTGGGAGGTGGATCCAAGGTTGCAGAGCGCCGGAGGTGCGGCACTACCTTCATCCGCCGTGCCGCGCCTCCAGCGCTCCACAATCTTAACGATCCGTCTCCCAGCCCTTCCGGGCTGGGCTGACGTTTGGCTCCCGGCCCTACGGGCCTGGTTCCGATTTGCTGTCTATTCGCGTTCTCACCAAGACTCTTGCAGCCTTGCTTCATCATCCTTTCCGTGAGCGCGGGGTACAATCGACAGGCGTTTTGAATCCTGTTCATGTTCAATCTTGAGACCTTAGTAGATGTTGTCGGGCTGATCGCGGCCAGTAAGCGGGAACGCGCAATTCTCTGGCAGGACGCAGCAGGCAACTGGCACCCCCTTTCCACGGGCGAGCTGATGGCCCGCGTGTATGCCATTGCTCAGGCGTTTGCTTCCTGGGGCATCGTCAAGGGTGACCGCATCGCGCTGCTGGCTGAAAATCGCTGGGAATGGCCGGTGGTGGACTTCGCTACCCTGGTGCTGGGCGCGGCGGATGTACCCATTTATCCCACGCTCACAGCCGAGCAGATCGCCGCCCTGCTGATCGATTCCGGCGCCCGCATCGCCGTGGTATCGACCGAGGCACAGTACAACAAGATTGCCTCCATCCGCGGGCGAACCCAGCTGGAGCGCATCGTCGTCATGGACGATATCGCCGCCCGGGAAAGCACGCCGCTCTCGTCTTTGCTCAAGGATGCCGATGCGGCCGCAGCTACGGTGGATATGGAGCATTGGCTGCGCAGTTTTGCGGTCACGCCGAAGGATCTGGCTACCCTCATCTATACGTCGGGCACCACCGGCGAGCCCAAAGGGGTCATGCTCACCCACGGCAACATTGCCTCTAACCTGAACTACTCCACGCGCGCGTTTTCCTGGGATCCTAACTCTTCTTGCATCTCCTTTTTGCCGCTCTCCCACATCACCGCCCGCCATCTCGATTACGCTTTGTTTTGCTACGGCGCGACGATTGCCTATTGCGGAAACTTCGACCGGCTGCCGGGCGCCCTTACCACCATTCAGCCCACCGTTTTCGTCGCCGTGCCCCGGGTGTACGAGAAGATTCGCGATGAGGTCCAGCGCCGCGCAGGCAGCAAAGCGGCGCTCAAAAAGCTTTTCGCCTGGGCTATCGCGACCGGCCACCGCCATCGGGAGCAGATTCTCCGCGGGCAAACACCCTCGGCGCTGAGTTGGCGCCTGGCCGATCGATTAGTTTTCCAGAAGGTCAAGCTGGCTTTTGGAGGCAAGGTTCGGGACTATATCGCTGGAGGAGCACCGCTCGGCGTGGAGACTGCGGGGTGGTTTGCCGACGTCGGCATTCGCATCTTCGAAGGCTACGGTCTCACGGAAACCTCACCCGTCCTGGCCCTGAACAACACGCGCGATCACCGCATCGGCTCCGTGGGCAAGCCGATCGAGTCAGTCGAATGCCGCTTCGCTGACGATGGCGAGTTGTTGGTGAGGGGACCCTTTGTCTTTGCCGGCTATTGGCACAAACCGGAAGCGACTGCCCAGGCCATCGAAGCCGATGGATGGTTCCACACCGGCGATATCGCGCGCCAGGATGGGGATGGATTTCTCTACGTCACCGACCGGAAAAAGGAGCTGATCAAGACCTCGGGCGGCAAGATGATCGCTCCCCAGCCGATTGAAAGCAAGCTCAATACCAGCCCATTGGTGGCCAACGCGGTGTTGGTCGGCGATCGTCACAAATTTCTCAGCGCGCTCATCGCGCCTAACTTTGCCGCGCTCGAAAACCTGGCGCGGCAGCAGGGAATCGCCTTCTCCTCGCGCGCCGACCTGGTCACCAATCCGGCGGTACAAGCGGAATACCAGGCCCTGGTCCACAGCATCAATGAGGGGCTGGCGAATTTCGAGACCATCAAGCGCTTCCACCTGGTCCCTGACGAGTGGTCGATGGATTCCGGTGAGCTGACACCCACGATGAAACTGCGCCGGCGCGTAGTCGCCGAGCGCTATGCGACGGAGATCGCCGCTTTCTACCTTGACGAATCTACCGCCCATCGCTAGAGTGCTGCATCCAAGTTTGCAGAGGTGTTCCCGTGAAAAAGCATCCGCTGATCAGCATTCTCGTCGCAGTCGTCGTTCTTCTCTTGCTTGTAGTTCTGCTGGTGCCGCTGTTCATCAATGCGAATACGTTTCGCGGCACTCTGGAATCGCAGCTCTCCGGCGCGCTCGGCCGCAAGGTGACCCTGGGCAATTTGAGCTTCTCCGTTTTCTCCGGCAGCCTGGTCGCCGACAATATTTCTATCGCCGACGATCCCGCCTTTAGCCCCAAGCCCTTCCTCCAGGCGGCGTCGCTGCACATCGGGGTGGAAGTCGCGCCGCTCCTGTTCCACCGGCAGCTACTGGTTACCAGCTTTGTGGCCGACTCACCGGCGATCAACCTGGTTCACAACGCGCAGGGAACGTGGAACTTCTCCGACATGGGACGCAATGCCGGGAGCCACACGCAAAACACCCAGAAGGAGAGCGCACTGCCGAACTTCAGCGTGGGTGAGATGAAGGTAGTGAACGGCACTGCAGTGGTTTCCGATGTGCCGGCTACAGGGGCTCCGTTTACTTATAGCAATCTGAATCTGACGGCGACCGATTTCTCCTTTGCCAAGTCTTTCCCCTTCCAGCTCTCGGCCGGTCTTCCGGCTGGCGGCTCGCTCGACGTGAAAGGCAACGCGGGGCCGGTAAACCAAAAGGACGCTTCAGATACGCCGCTGAATGCAACGATTAACTTGAAGCATTTCGATCCTGTCGCAGCGGGCGTGATCCAGCCGAGCCAAGGCATTTCCATGCTGGCCGACATTACCGCTCAAGTCACTTCCAACGGCCAGACGCTGACCAGCAAGGGCACGGTGAATGCGGCCAAGTTGAAACTGGTGGCTAACGGGTCTCCCACCCCGAACCCGGTCAATATTGCCTACACCGTCAACCACAATCTGGATGCCAGAACCGGCCAGATCAACGACCTCAGTATCAACACCGGCGGAGTCGCCGTGCATGTAACTGGGACCTACGCAGTGACTGGGCCGCAAGTAACATTGGCACTCCACGCGGCTGCTCCGAATCTTCCTATCAACCAAGTCGAGGCGTTGTTGCCGGCCGCCGGCGTGCGCCTGCCCAGCGGCTCCAGCTTGCAGGGTGGCACGCTTACAGCGAACCTTGCAATTACCGGACCAGCCGCCGCTCCGACCATCAGCGGCCCGGTCGAGGTGGACAACACCAAGCTGGCCGGCTTCGATCTCTCTTCGAAGATTGGCGGGTTGAAGCCAGCCTCCGGTACGCAGGGAGGCACACAAATCCAGACCGTTCGCGCCAACGTGAACTCGTCGCCTCAGGGCACGCGTATTGATAATCTCTACGTCGCAGTGCCTCAGCTCGGCACCGCTACGGGCGCAGGCACCGTTTCCCCGCAGGGCGCCCTTAACTTTCAAGTCGTGGCCAAAATCAATACCAGCTCCGGTGCTTTGTCAGGATTGACCTCGGTGGCGGGCGGGGCGCTGGGCCAGGCGGTCACCACGGCGGCCGCCAACGGAATCCCTGTGCACATCACCGGCACCACATCGAGTCCTGTGATTCAGGCCGACCTCACCCAGTTGCTGCAAAAGAACGCCGGCAATATTCTCAAGCAGCAGATCCTGGGCAATGGCAATAAGCAGCCCAATGCCTCGGACGTGCTAAAGCTCTTCCACCACTAGAAGTTGCTTGCCGTAACCAGCTGCTCGAAAAAGATTTGCCTGCGTGCTGCTTGCTCCTCGGATTTCATTCTTGTGAACTCAGCAGTATGATTCACAAGGCACTCTAGGAGAAGAAGCACAATGCGAGTTGGAATCCTCACCGGCGGAGGCGACTGCCCCGGGCTGAACGCGGTCATCCGTGCCGCTGTACGCAAAGGTATTTTTCATCACAACGATGAGTTCGTTGGCTTTATAGAAGGCTGGCGGGGCGTGGTTGAAAACAAGACCATGCCGCTCACGATAGAAACTGTCTCCGGAATTCTGCAACTGGGCGGCACCATCCTGCGCACGTCGCGCACCAACCCGCGCAAGATGGAGGGCGGCATTGACAAATGCCTGGCCAGCATCAAGGCCAACCAACTGGACGCGCTGATTACCATCGGAGGCGATGACACCCAGGGCGTAGCCAATGCGCTGGTTCAGAAGGGCGTCAAGGTGGTGGGCGTTCCCAAGACCATCGACAATGACCTGAGCGGAACCGACGCCTGCTTCGGCTTTGACACTGCTGTCTCCATCGCCACCGAAGCTGTCGACCGGCTGCACTCCACCGCCGAAGCTCACAATCGAGTCATCGTCTGCGAGGTCATGGGTCGTGACGCCGGCTGGATCGCCATCACATCCGGCATCGCCGGAGGCGCCGACGTCATCCTCGTGCCGGAAAAGCCGATCGATATCGACCAGGCGGTGAAGATCCTCAAGGAGCGGCATGATCGCGGCAAATTATTCTCGATCGTCGTGGTCGCAGAAGGCGCCAAGCTGCCCGGCACGGACAAGCTAGCTACGCAAGGCACAAAACTGGACGCCTTCGGTCATGCCCGACTCGCCGGTATCGGGCAAGCAGTCGCGGAGTTGATTGAAGAGAAGACCGGCTATGAAACGCGGTCGGTAAACCTGGGACATACCCAGCGCGGAGGAACGCCCACCGCCTATGACCGTATGCTCGCGACCCGCTATGGATCGGCTGCCATCGATCTGGTGCACGAGGGCAAGTTCGGCCGGCTGGTGGTGCTTCGCGGAACAGACATCACCGACATCCCGCTCGAGGATGCCATCGCAAAAACCCGCACCATAGGTAACGACTTGATTGCCCTCGCGGCCGGTCTGCAACCGGAATTGTAGCCGGTGAGGGTCGCGAAGGCAGACTGCTTTTTCACGGTTAGCATTGATGAATGAGGGAGATATAGACGATACACAATGTGCAGGATGAACGATCCTGTTTGTGGGGATCAGATCCGATACGATGTCCTTGGTAACCGCGCGCATGCCGCAAGTAATGCATCCCATGCGCGCGAATTCTGTTACGCTCCTACCGGAACGCAACAAAGCCACTAGATACCGCGTAAAACCCGGAAGACTCGAGCAATACGAGATAATTTCTTGTGTTATAGGGTGAAAACGCGGTATAAGCACAACGGCGGGTATGTACTCTCGCCCGGTCCTGCAGTTCCCAGAGGAGAGAGCTTCGATGAGAACAACACCGGCGAGGGATGAGGTTCGCGAAGTCATGGATATTCGTATGGCTTCTGACTATCTCGGCATCAGTCCCGACACACTTTACAAATATGCTTCGGACGGTTTCGTCCCTGCGTTCAAGCTTGGCAATCGCTGGCGCTTTAAGCGGTCCCGGCTGGACGAATGGATGGACCAACAGTCGTCGCAGGGCGCCCAACCGCGCAAGGCGGAGACCCATCAGGATGTCGGGCAGCCCAGAAAACCGCAATCGGTGGTTACACGTCCAAAAAGAGCCGTCGGCGCGGGCCGGTAATTGATCCGGGCGCGCTGGACCCGCCCTTCGCAAAATTTGCGAAGCATGCCTCCCTCAATTCGGCTGCCAACCTGGTCGAACGCTTTCACTTCCGGATAGAGTGAGCGACCAGTCGCGGCGCGCTTTCGCTCAAGAAAATCCTCACTCCCCTACGCATGCCTGTGCAGAGTAGAAGTGAACGAAACTAGCGGAGATGGTCCCTGAGAATTACCAGCAGAACTCCAGCGGCGATAAAGAGCAGCAGCGTCAGCGTGCTGTAGGCCACTTTCAGGCGAAGCTTTTCTTTGACGGTCGGGCGACCGTAAGCCAGCCGCAGTTTTTCGCGGCGAAACGACATTGCGGTCTGCTGCGTGCCTAATACAAGCATCACCAATGCGGCCAGAAAGCTAACCGGCAGATGCTCGGCACTGGAATTGTTGTAGGCGCGATAGAAGAACTGCCCGGTGAGGATCGAAAGCCCGAGTACCATGAATAGTTCGAAAATGAGAGCGAGCTTCAAAAAGCGCAGCAACGGACGCCTCCGGGGCCTTTATCGCGTTCACGATGGGTCTATCCAGTGAAGGTGCCGCGGGCGGGGCTTTTCGCCGGCATAAGCCCCACTTCACTGAGGCGAGATAGGACACAGCACTCGTGGAACGCGCGAATTCTAACTAAGTTTAGTAAGGATCGTCCAGATGGGGCAAGGTGGATTCAAAAAAAAGACATCCATTGGGAACTAAGCCCGTTCCGGGCCGGGTGGGGGCCCCTGTAAGCACGGAAATAAGAGACAATGCAGCCATGACGGCCCCGCTGACAACCGAAGAGTTGGTGGAAGGCGGGCTGCGGTCCTCCCTGCTCGGCATCGTCATCAACCTCGCCTTGGCGCTGGTTAAGTGCCTGACCGGGCTCATCGGGCATTCGTTTGCGCTGTTGGCTGACGGAATCGAATCGTTTCTGGATGTCATCAGCTCGTCGGTTGTCTACTACGGGCTGCGGCTGGCCATCAAGCCGCCGGATAAGGATCATCCCTACGGGCATGGCAAGGCGGACCCGATCGCCGCCGCCGTAGTGGGTGTTGCCATGATCGCCGCAGCCCTAGGCATCGCCGCGGAGAGCATCAACCTGATTCGCACCCCGCACAAGCTGCCCCATGCATACACCCTCTGGGTCCTGATCTGCGTGGTTCCTATTAAGGGTTTGCTGTCACGATATGTCGCGGGAGTTGGGCAAAAAATTGAGAGCTCAGCCCTGCGAGGGGACGCCTGGCATCATCTGAGCGACGCGATTGTCTCGGCGTTTGCCTTTGTAGGGATCTCGGCCGCGCTGTGGACGGGCGATCCCACGGCCGATGACTGGGCCGCCCTCTGCGCCGCTCCGGTGATCCTTTTGGGGGGTTGGCAGCAGCTACGCCGCCCGGTTGCCGAGCTACTGGACACTGCGCCGGCACCGGAGATTGAAGAGCACGTGCGTCGCGTGGCCGCGTCGGTGACTGGGGTTTTTGGGGTGGAGAAGTGCTTTGTCCGCAAGGTAGGCTTCCGCTACTACGTGGATCTGCATGTGGTGGTGCGGGGCGATCTTACCGTGCGCCAGGGGCACCTGATTGCTCATGCGGTCGCCGACCAGGTGCGGGAGCAGGTGAAGAATATCGCTGAGGTCCTGGTGCACATTGAGCCGGAAGAAGAGCTGCTGGGAGGAACTCACCCCGGGGAGTTGATGGGTGAAGAAGTAAGGGAAGCGCCTCCCCCGTCCCACGTGCCTTAACAGTGGGGAAAAGATCTGGCCCGGGCAGGAAAGCAAAGTCCCAGCGGCAACGAAGGGTACAGGCTGGGTAGGCTGCGGAAAAAGTCCGCCCGAGATTCGCCAGCGCTAAAGCGCAGGATCGAGGTCGAGCCTTGTTTCTGGAGCGCTGAAGCGCTCCAGCCCCCGCATGAATGCAGGGGCTCCCACCGGGCCCCCGGGTCCGTCAGATTGGTGGGAGCCCTCTGCTTTAGCAGAGGGAAGCAACGCTTCAGCGTTGCGGGGAAGAGTTCGAAAATGATCATGCGCTTTAGCGCCGGCAATCGCAGGGGCTTGCAGCCCGTCGCTTTCGAAATGCTGGGCCGGGAGTTTTTCCGCAGCGTGTTTGGCCCGGACTGCCCTATTTGGCCGTGGATGGGTAAGGTGGGAATTCGCGCTCCAGCTTCCGGGTGGCCCGGTATTTCAGCCCTACCCACCCGGCATATCCGAGTTGGATCAGGATCGTGAATGCGTAGGCAAGAATGAGATGACGATGGGCCATAAGTTCCTTCTACTCTAGAACGTGACTTCCAGGCTGGCTTCGAGAGCGTGTAGCGCGGCGTGCTGTTCTGCGATTTGCCGGCGCCGCTCAATGCTGTATCGCCATCCGGCGACTAGAATTCCCCAGGCAAGCCACGCAGCCAGGTTCCATAACACCGCGGTCCACATCGCTGGATCGAGGCTGCCGTCCCCGCCAATGACCGGAGCAGGATGCTGCGTGCGCCACCATGTAGTGGAGAAGTAGACGATAGGAACATCGACGTAGCCGAAGATAGCCAGCACCGCCGCCAGGGTTTGCATCTGCGGACCGTCGGCAAATTTGCGCAGCAGCAAATAGCTGGCATAGATAAGCCAAAGCACCAGGGTGGTGGTGAGGCGCGCATCCCAGGTCCACCAGATACCCCACACCGGCCGGGCCCACAGTGGGCCCTGGATGAGGACCAGGGTACAGAAGACGATTCCCATCTCGGCTCCGGCCAGAGCGGCGGCGTCGGCGGCGAGTGCCCGCTGGGGATGATTACGCCGGGAGGCAAGATAAACGATGGAGGCGACAAAGCTGACAAAGAAGAAGAGGAACGCCATCATCGCCGAAGGAAAGTGGTAGTAGAAGATGCGCTGGATGTCGCCCATGGTAGCCTCGGTGGGCGCGACATACATGCCTTGGTAGAAAGCGTAGCCAAGCAGGCCGAGGGTGAAAGCGAGCCAGACCCAGCGGAAGATCTTCATCACGCGACTCCTAATGCCAACTTTACCAGTCTAGATCATTTCTGTCCCCGGCCCCGGGGTTGCGCAGAGGAAGGAAATGAAGATGTTCGCCGCATGGTAAGCGTGCTCTGAGTGGCGGATGTAAGGTGATAGAGCGATGGAGGACCGGCCATGACCTGGTTATTGCTTGCCTTAGGTTTCTTTTTGCTGCTCTCGGGAATACTGGGGCAGGTCTACAGCCTTAAGACCAAACGGGGCGTTCTACCCCCTGAGAGCCGCACCTGGAGGGTGATCACGCGGTTGACGCTGTCGGTGGCGGGTTTGGTGCTGATTGCTATGGCGGTAGGGCGGATCGTTCTCCATCATGGAGCCAACCACCACTGAGGCCGGAACGCGGCGGCTTATGGACGCAGCCGGACCACCTCTAACTTGACCAACGAATAGATGGATCGGGCATGCATCTTGTCTTGGGGAGCCACAATCCGAAACGGCTGCTCCCGCGCCGGCAATGGCGAACCGTCCGCCTTGTCGGCGATCATCACTTTGGCTCCGGAAAACTGCGGATCAATCTCCGGCAGCGCAAATACCACCTGATATCCATCCTTGCCCGTGGCCAATAAATAGCTGGCCATCGGTTTGCCTGTCATGCCGCGGCCAAACTGCCATCCCGCCTTTACCAGGATGTCGTAGAGCAGCACGCCTTCATACGTGGTGGTTGTGCCATCTGCGGTCAGCTGAGCGGTCGCACGCGGCATCTTCGCGAGGTCCTCCGCGGTGAGCGAAAGTGGTGTCGGCACCGCCCCTTCGACCTTAAGCACCGCCGGCGCCGCAACTGTGTCGCCCATCGCGTATACGGTTGTGGGGTCTGCTGACTGGTCTCCAGTGACAAGGGCGGCGACCACTAACAGCGGAATTAAATATGCCACGACATGCGAACGAACCTTTGCCGGCGCACTCTTCATAAGCAACAATGTAAACCAAAGCGCTACGTCGCAGGCATGCATGAGTATGGGTCGTCGAAATGGAAATGGAAATGGAAATGCAAATTCGTCATCGGGCCGGCGCTTTGGCATGGCCCGGGTCTTCCTGCTCCTTGCCCTCAGCGCGTCTGCATTGGCCTACCAGTCTGGCAACGGGTTCCAATGGAGTCTGCCCGCTGGGTTCCCCGTGCCTCCGGTCCCTGCGGACAATCCCATGCTGCCCACCAAGGTTGAGTTGGGCCGCTATCTGTTTTATGACTTACGCCTATCCGCGAATGGCAAAGGCTCCTGCTCCACCTGCCACATGCAGCAATTCGGGTTCACCGATCAGCGGCCTGTGGCCGTCGGCGTGACTGGCCAATCGCACCCGCGCCGCGTTATGCCGCTGGCCAACGTCGCATGGTTCGCGGTCTTCGACTGGGCCAACCCCACCGTCACCCAGCTCGAAGATCAATCCGTGACCCCGCTCTTCAACGATCACCCCATCGAACTCGGACTATCACCGCAGAACGACCGGTTCCTCCAGGTAATTGCCACAGATCCCACTTACCGGAGACTCTTTCCCAGCGCCTTCCCTGGCGACGCAGGCCCCTATACATTCGTTCATGTTCGCAAGGCCCTGGCTGCCTTTGAGCGGACTCTCATCTCCGGCAACTCTCCCTATGACCACTACCGTTACCGCCATGAAGAGAATGCCATCTCCGAATCTGCCAAACGTGGGGAAGACCTCTTTTTCCATGCGCCGCTAAGCTGTTCCCGATGCCACGGCGGGTTCACCTTCGGGGGCGAAACAATCTATCAAACCACTGACGGTGGGCACGGCATTGAATTTCAAAACAACGGCCTTTATAACCTCGCTGGGAAATTCTCCTTTCCCGCGGACAACCTCGGCCTTTACGAGTTCACCCACAACCCGGCCGATGTGGGGAAATTCCGTCCTCCGTCGCTGCGCAATGTAGCCGTTCGAGCGCCTTATATGCATGACGGCAGTCTGCATAGCCTGGACGATGTCTTAGACCACTACATCCACGGTGGACGCATTATTTTTGAGGGCCCAAACGCGGGCGATGGCAGCAAAAATCCGAATAAGTCCCCCTTCGTATCAGGGTTCACGCTCACTCTTCAGCAGCGCAGTGACCTCAAAGCATTCCTGCAGTCGCTCACCGATGAAGACTTCCTCCACAATCCCCAATTCTCCAACCCCTGGCCATCGCGGTGAGCATTTGCGTGGATTACGCAAGTCGCATGCACTTGCGAGCGCTGTCCCAGCGCCAAACAGCGTCGGTGCTCGTCAGATGAACGCCTCCAAGCCATCGCTCGATGCCGTTTAACTTAACGTGATCGTCTCGTAGATCGAGAACGCGGCTGCCAACGTCAGTCATCGTAATGACTGAGCTTGGTGAAAGCGGGCTTCCAACATCGCTCCCCACGCGAATGAGGGGGAAATGCGCGGATGACAACTCTTGGAGAATTGCGAAGAAGGACCCATCTCCCATGAAGAGGGGATTCTCCATCTTTTGAACGGCGAAGAACAGTTGCAGCGCCGGCAGCGGGCCCCGGTCGCGAAGAACCGAGAGCGCCTGCCGTTCGGTACGCGACAGGCCATTTTCGACAGAAGGGAATTGTTCCAGATGACGACGCAAGGCCGACGCAAGAAACGGTAGCGCAGAAGTGTCTTGCGCGAGGACAAGCTCGACATCAGAAGGAACGGAGGATGTAAAGGCGTTCCACGCAGCGCCTGCCAGAGCGAATTCAGCCTCTGAGACGGGAGAGCGAGTATCAGCGAGCGAGGCAAGCTGCTCTGCCGTGAGCTGGCCAAGCCCAACGAAGTTTTCCATGCCAGGGTAGCGACCGACGCAGATGAGGCTGAGACTGGATCGGCCGCGATGTAAACGATAGAACCGCTCGAGAAGCATGATCAGAATCAATTGATCTGAAAGACGATGGTCCATCCAAAGTACAGTTTCATCGTGATCGGGAATGGACTTCAGTGAATCCTCGAAAGTTTTTACCGCGCGACGGGCCTCTGCGAGGGTAAGGCCGCCGCTTTCCGAAAGGAAGCGTGCCCGCCTATCCCACCATTCCGCGTCGCTGAGTCCGGCCGGGGCTGGTCCCTCATACATCAGATCGCCAAAAATCCGCACTTCTCCGGGTACCGCGGATTGCCTGAGCGTTCCGGCGACCGATTCTCCATCGGTGATATGCAGCGTTTTTCGCGGCTTGGTTGGTTGCTCTTTCAACATCTGCACCCTCGTAGTTTAGTCGAGTTTCCTCGGCATAACCTTGCAAGGAACATCTTCAGAACTCATGTCTTTGAACCATCTTGACCGATATGACCAGCAACGCCGAAATAGAATGCGGTCGGATGGATAGGTTAAGGCCCTTCACGGCTTCAATCGTTCCGATGAGGACTTACCAAGCTCTTGCGGTTTGAATGACCGGGACGATGGTCATCTTTTTCTCGCGATCTCGACCCGCTGGAGTAAAGCTGCTTCGAACATTCTGCGAATCTGTTCAAAGAAAATGCGGCAGCGGTGGGGAAGACCAGGCTCTTTCGGTGCATACAGATATGAGAGTTCAGTTTGCGGGCACGATTGCTGCTGTGATTTCGCCGGGTCCTTTTAAAGGGCTGGGCGGGGGGATAAGGTGAGCTCACGTATTGCGAGGCTCGTATTCGGCGCAGCCCCGCCCAGGGCGGCTGACTTTTCCGGCGCGTATGTCTCTGATGCCGGCACCCAGGCCAGCCCCGCTGGAATCTCTCTGATCGGGCTACTACGACAGAGGTTTCTATCCGATGAGGCATTAGCACGGGAATTGCAAAGTGGAAATGCTGACGCTTTGACAGTCCTGTTTGAACGACACGCCCTGAGCCTTCTCAGGATCGCGAGACGTATTCTACGCAATGAAGCAGAAGCAGAAGATGCGGTCCAGCAGATATTCCTTGATGTCTTTCGGTCGATTCAGCAGTTCGATCCGGAAAAAGGCGGCTTCAAGACCTGGCTTCTGCTTTTTGCATACCATCGGATTTACAACTGCCGCCGATCACTGGCAGCGAGCCGTTTTTTCGACACCGACCCTTTTGACGAACTTCTACCAGTGTTTCCGTCGACGGAAGGTCCACCAGGCTATTCCTTGCCGGAAATGAGCGTCTTAGTCGAGCAGGTGTTGAGTGCTCTCCAGCCTCGACAGCGCAGGACCATTGAGCTTGTCTACTACGAAGGCCTTACAGCAGAAGAGGTCTCCAAACGGACGGGGGAGACCGTGCGCGTGGTGCGCCACAATCTTTACAGGGGCCTTGAAAAACTCAGGAAAGCTTTCTGCGGGAATGTCTCTTCGGTCTCGAAGGGAGAGTCAAGATGACAACGAACCACAACTATTTTGAATTCCTGTGTGCATTAGCAGCCAGCGATGAGCTTACTGGACCCGAGCTGATTGAACTTCGCGAGCATTCTCTTGCCTGTGTCTCTTGCAGGAACCGAATGCATGAAATGGCCAGGATAAATGCATGTCTCCTGCTGTCGCACGCCTTCAACCATCGGAATCGGCGCTTGCCAAAAGGCATGCAGGAACGTTTCATAGCGAGGGCGATCAAGGAGGGTCTCCCGCTTAAGCCGGCTTCGACAGTTGGGCTGATCAACGTCGGTCTGGCGAGCGCCCTTTTTATTATCGTGCTGGTCACCGCGGCAGCGATCAGGACCGGGCCATTCTCGAGGCCTTTTGTTGATGCTAACCATTTCGACGTCGCGCAACTCTCAAAGCCTGTTCATGTGACAACGCCTATGACTCCGGCGTCTACGATGAGTCGCCTTCCGAGGAGAAGAGATCGGAGCCGCGGCGCCAAGTCAAGGCGCGTCCAGGTCCAGTGGCGCCTCGATCCATCTGGAGCGGTACCAAGCCATCTGGAAACTTTCCAAAACCGCTATTTTCCCCCGGCATTGACCTCGCCGTATTCCATGTTGGCAGCAATGCCGTCGGACACAGGCCGACTGTCATCCTGGCCGTACGTGCCATCGAGATTCAGCTTTGCAGTGGGCCCCGCGTTGATCAGGGAAAGTGCGCTGCGACTGCTGGCAGCCTCCGAACCCGGCACGGCCAACCCGTTGACCCTTCCGTCGGAATTCACTTTTGCAACTCCTGGCGCACCAGGCTTTCATCCCTCTCTCGATAGAGATCTGTACAGAACCCATCCAATCTTTGAGTTCAGGGACACTCCCCTCAAGTTTCATTTTGTCGAGAATGTAACCCAGTAGACGAACGGCGAACGGATGGAGGCCGCGATGACTCGACGGAGAATGTCCATGGCGCTTTTGTGCGTCGTGGCCGTGACAAGTGTGGCCTACGCGCAGGTGCCTCCAAGTCAAGCAAAACCCCAGAACATCGTCACTGTGAGCTTCAACACCGCCGTGCTTCAAACTGCCGAGGCGCAGCAAAGCCTCAGTGCACTCCAGGCTCGATTCGCTCCTAAGCAGAAGCAGCTACAGGCGCTTAATGACGAAGTCGAAAGTCTGCGAAAGCAGTTAGCTGATCCAAGCTCCAACTTCGGCGAGCGAGAAAGAGCAGCGCGCGCGCAGTCATTGGAGAGTAAAGAGAAGCAACTTCAACGCGAAGCCGAGGACTTCAAGAGTGACTCGCAAAGCGAATCAGAAGAGGTTTTTCAGCGAGTCGCACAGAAGGTTTACGCCTTTCTGCAGACTTTTTCGCAGGAGCATGGTTACTCAGCAGTTATTGAGCGCGGATCGGATGCTTACCCGGTTGTTTGGTACGCGGCCGGCAACCTTGACATTACGGACGAGCTCATCAAAGCCTACAACGCCCAAGCCGAAGGCGCCTCGTCAACACCGTCAAACGGACCCGCCAATGGCGGCTCGCCGAAATCAGCGAAGCCGCTGCCTGATAACCCCTCTCCGAATTAAAGTCCGCTATAGGACAAAGGAACAATCGCGCATTCCTCGGTGTCTGATAGGACAGGGATCTGACTCTAGGGGAGGACCCATGACCCTGCTGGACGCACCTGCCTACGACCAAACTCACGCCAAGAGACGCCGCAATCTCGTGATCGGCGCTCTTCTTTTCTGCGGCGTTGCCGCGATCGTTGTCGTTCTCTGTTGGAATCTGCCTGCGGAACATCGCGTGAACCAATTCTTCGCCGCGGTCGAGGCACAGGACTTCTCCCGAGCGTTTGGCATCTGGAATAACGATCCCGATTGGCAAGAGCACACGCAGATATATGCGAAGGATGGCTATCCATACGGCCGTTTTGTTGTCGACTGGGGCAAAGCCGGTGAATACGGCCGCATCACCAGCCACAAAGTCCTACATAGCATCTCCTATGGCAACAACACCCTTTTGGCTGTGGAGATAAATGGCCGCAAAGCAGCTCTTGCACTTGCCGTAACAAGGGGCACGCATACCATGAGCTTCCCGCCTTTTGATCTCACGCCGATGAAGGACGACTTCGGCTTGACTTATTGGCAGGTTAGCTATCGTTAACCCGGATTAAGCTCCGCAAGCCGGGCGGACTTAGCCTGATGGATCCGGGTTACGCAAATCCCGGTCTCGTACACCAATGAGATAGAGCAGGCTATCCAACCCTAGAAACGAGACGGCGTGGCTGGCTGTTTGCCGTACCAGCGGCTTGGCCCGAAAAGCGATGCCCATGCCGGCGATGCCAAGCATGGGCAGATCGTTGGCGCCATCTCCTACCGCAACTACCTGGTCGAGCGAGATATTTTCCTGCCGTGCAATCTGTCGCAGCAACTCGGCCTTGCGGGCGCCGTCGACAATCGGCGTCCGAACCTCTCCACTTACCACGCCATCCACGATGTCCAGATCATTGGCAAAGACATAGTCGATTCCTAGACGTCTCTGCAGATGCTGAGCGAAGAAATTAAACCCACCCGAGAGGATCGCCGTTTTGTAGCCCAGCATCTTGAGCGTGCCGATCAATTGCTCGGCTCCTTCAACCAAAGGAATGGTGTCCAGCAACTCGCGGACCGTTGTTTCTTTGAGCCCGCGCAGCAGGGCCACGCGGAGCCGGAAGCTCTGCTGGAATTCGATTTCTCCGCGCATGGCAGATTCGGTGACCTTCACCACCTCATCAGCTACGCCAGCCAACTTTGCCAGCTCATCAATGACCTCGCCTTCAATCAGCGTGGAATCCATGTCGAAGGCAAAAAGCCGCCGGTTGCGACGGAAGATGCTCTCTCGCTGGAAGGCGATGTCGATTTTCGAATCATGAGCGATGGCAAGAAAGGCGGCGCGCATCGACGCTTCAGAAGAGGAATTCCCGTTCACCGTAAACTCGACACAGGCGTTCGCATCGGGAGTGTGCACCGCCAGCGATAAACGCCCGGACAGTCGTTCAATGCGATCCACGTTCAAACCGTGCTGCCGCAATGATGGCGCTGACCCGGGCGAGATGGTCCGCGGTAATCGCCCGGCCAAGGATGGTGACGATAAATTGATCCTTCCCCTGCGACGAAATCCAGTCATCCAGGTCAGCCTTCGCGATCGGCGTGAAAACGACTTGCAGCCGCAGTTCTCCCGACTTGGCAATCAAGGTGTCTTGCAAGCCGCGAAAGCTCTCACCTCGAGGGATCTCGACCAGCAGACCAAGAGAGAGCGTTTCGTGGACCACCGCCTGTCCGATATCCAGCACGCACGCGTCATACCGGGCCAGAATTGCAGTCAACGCAGTAGTAAGGCCCGGCCGGTCGTGGCCGGAAAAGTGAATCAGGATGGTCTCGATCATCGATACGATGGGGTTCTTTCCTAGAGTAACAGGCGAACTTTCGCGGTATCCTATGATTCCCCTCTTAGTCGGCGTCCACAAACTGACTGAGGAAGAGGAACGGATTGGAAGAGTCAAATGACTCGGCGGCGGCATCCAACTAGTGGTTTCGCAATTTACGCGGACCGCCGATACTTATACGCGGCGCTGACCGTTGGGCTGGAGAACGCAGATGCTGACGCTCGAGTGATCGCGAACAGTGATGGTGTCGCAACACTTTTAATGGCATCATAAGATACTGCTGAAGGACGATCGGCTCGCTTGACAGAGCCCATTTTCCTCTAGAATGAGTAGACGGGCCCGTGTGAGATCTCAAAGCGGAGGCCGTCATGGCAAACCTAGCGTCGCTATTCCAAGTCGCAGAAGCGCCGCAATCCACTTCAACCGTCACCGATCGGGTGAGGGACATCGAGGAGGATGGCCCGCTACTTCTGGAATTGCGCACCGAAAATGGAGCAGTCTACCTTCGGCCGTCACGCTGGCAACGCCTTCGTCTGCAATGGACATTCCGCCACTTTCATGTGCTTTCTCCACAGGTTTTGAGCCGGGCTGATAGGCGCCTGATTAAAAAACTATCCCGGTCGGCTGTCGTAACACCGGCTCTACCGGTGGCCAGCAAGGCTATTTTTGGGGTGATCGAGAAGGCGCGTTCGAGGCCGCCGGCATCTGCCAATCGAGTGGTAACGCTGAGACCGGCACCGGCGGCGAGGCAAGGATTTCTGGCGAAGCCCGAGACTCCGGCCTTGCCAAGTCCAGTTTTTTCGTTAGATCTGAAGCGAAAAGAGACCAAGGCGCTTCCCGGCGGCACAAAGACAACCGGCGTTGGCGACCTTCCGTTCCGGCAATGGAGAGATTTGGGCGCGCTGGCTGCCGTTGGTCTGGTAGTGATATTGGCATCGGTTTACCGAGCCCCTCTGCTTTCAACCACTGCCAAGATGTGGAATCCTCGAACGCCAATCGAGGATGCCGCGAATAACATCAAACCACCAGCTCTCCTTCCGCCTGCCATCAGTCCGCGTTTGGTTTCGCCGACGGCCGTTTGGTTAGCGAAAACTGAAAAGCCAAGGCCCTTGATCGCACCCTGGATCGCACCATTGATCGCACCTCCGACGCCCGGACCCGCGCTAGCAGCCCAAGCACCTGCAACAGCCGAAGAGGGGATGGGCCAATCCACAGGCAGCGTTACCAGCTCGAGGGCTCCGGCTCTTGATACGATTCCTGAGCTCGCTGCGGCAGCCCCCTCCGCTGCCTCAGCCCGGCGGTTTGTCGCCGAGCTTCCGCAAGGTTACTTTGCTCATCCTTTAGTTTCCGACAGCAATCCGGTCGGGGAGTTGGAACTAAAAGCGTTGATTGGCGCTGACGGTTCAGTCAAAGAAGTGACCGTATTGAGTGGCAGCCCTGAATTGGCAAAAGCCGGCGTGCGCGCGGTCCGCAAATGGCACTACAGTCCCTACCTGGTGCAGGGCAGTCCGGTGGAAGTGGAGACGCAAATCAAAATGAGCTTCTTTGGTCCGGACGCAGTGTCGATCGCTTCTGTCGCCAACGGGTCCACCTCCCAGTCCAAGTGACGCCGGGAGTCCCACAAAGGTTTGACACCGGCGACGATCGGCCTGTCGAGCGTACAACTACGATTTGCCCAGGCTGTCACCCAAGAACTATGGCGCAACTGGCTTAAACCGCTATGCTTACCAACAAGCAGCGATTCTCTAAGAACACCTTTCATCGATTCTTTCGGGGGAGGGACTCGATGAAGGGCAACGAGGAGAATCGCTGTTTGCATAGAGAGCTGCCAGCCGGCAGTTGTACTGATCTCTTCATCTGAGGCAAGGAAATGGTCTCACCCAAGACGGAAGAAACACTGCACATTTACCTCAGACGGCACTTTGAGAGAATCGCCAAAGGCACGGCAAGACAATTTGCCGAGCAGAGGGAAGCTACTAAAGTGAACGTCGTCCCAGATGCGCGAGCCGCTGACGCCTAAATCGAAGCAGGGCCGCTGAACTGGAGCGCTGTCGAGCAGTCGCGTACGGACAATCGCACATACAAATAAGCACAGCGGAATCAGACCCGAGTACCAGCAAGGGTTCCACCCCACCCCATCACCGGAAGCATCATCCCTTTATTGCGGAGCAGCCGCAGTGGAAGATGGGGTTGGCTTACCGTCGATTGTGTCAGGCTCCATTATTTCTGTTCGGGTGCCATCGGGATCAAAGAGATTTGCCTGGCGCTTACGATTGATTCCAACGTGCGTCTCAATCGGACGCAGGTATACCTTGTAGTAAGGCTCGGCTTTGAGCCTTGCTACCGCGGCGGAGACATCCGGAACCTGCAAGCAAAGATGATGGGCGCCACCGCGCTCCGTGGCCGCCGGCGCATCTTTGTAGAGCATGAACTCTACGTAGTCATCTCCATCAGGAACTCTCAGATTGACCCAGGAAAGCACTTGACCTGATTTACTGCCTCGCCAGGTTTCCTTGAAACCGAGTATGCCGGTGTAAAACTTGTACTCGGCATCCAAATGGGTGACAACAAGCCCGACATGCGTCATGCGATGAGAGATGGCTTTATCACTCATGTATTGCCCCTTGGCAAGCATGGTTTTTCCATCTGGCATGTATTGCACCATCTCTACGGTATGGCCCTCGGGATCGGTAATGTTGAAACCTAGATTTCCAATGCGAGCCCGGTGTGCTTCGCTCGGAACCTTAACCCCTTTCGATGCCAGATAGACCCTAAGCGCCTCGATGTCGTCTGTCTCAAAGGCGATGTGGTTCAGCCTGTCAGTCCCTGCCTGGCGTTCAGGAAAGAGCTCGATGGTCTGGCGGTCATTGATCTTGAAAAAGGTCATCGATGGTGATCCGTCAGGGTTCTGCAAAGAGTAGGGCTCTTCGAAGCCGAGAAATTGACCATAAAATGCGCGTGACTTCTCGTAGTCGTGGGCATAGATGGCGAAGTGCGAAATCCCGGTGATGTGCGGCCGCTGCGGTGTCTGTGCGGAGAGCGGGTGCACAAAGAGAAGGCTTCCGGAAAGGAACGTAAACCCCAGCTGTTTTCCGCAGTAGCGTATGCATCGAGTCATCCACAAGCGAGTGGCCATCATCCTGGACCCTCCCGAGAACGCCCCCCGTTTGGAAGGCATCTCAACTGCAAGATGTTATCGCACCATAGAAGATGGTTCGAGGCGGCCTGAACAGAAATAAGGGCTATTGCGGTTTGCAGACCTGCTCGACGATAAGATAGATGAGAACGTTCTCAGTGTTCGGCGGAATTTCAGCTTGGGGGTCATTTTTCGGGTGAAAATCGTCCTTTTTGCATTACTGGGGCTTGGCGCGGCGGCCTTGGTAGCAGAGCAGCCTTCGTTTTCCGGTCTGGTCCAGCAGCCCGGCGCCAGTCAAGCAAGTCCTCCAGCCCCGGCGCAACCGCCTGGCTCCCCTCCTGTTCGAGTGGCCCGTCCTCCGGCTTATCCGGTTAGAGCGCCTGCCGACCCCGCCGTGGTTGCGCGCGGCCGCCAGATTTTTAGCGCGAATTGCAGTTTTTGCCACGGATCGGATGCTCGCGGTGGCGAAGGCGGTCCCAATTTGATCCGCAGTCAAATCGTGATGGACGATAACAATGGTGAACTGATAGCGACCGTGGTTCAGAACGGCCGGCCGGACAAGGGCATGCCAAAATTTGATCTCACGATGGAACAAATAGCAAGCATCGCGTCCTTTATTCACAACATGCCAGTCGGCGGCCGCGCCGCAACCACGGGCACGGTTGATCCGTTGGTGGGCGATGCCAAGGCCGGCGAAGCCTACTTCAATGGAGCTGGAAAATGCGCCACCTGCCATTCTGTTTCGGGAGACCTGGCCGGGATCGGCGCAAAGTACACAGACGTGAGGGCGCTGCAAGGGGCAATATTGTCCGGGGAGGGAAGAGGAGAATCCTCGGAGGCTGCCAGGAAAACCGTTACTGTCACCCTGCGTAGCGGACAAGTAGTGGAGGGTAGGTTGTATCAAATCGATGATTTCATCGTTTCACTCATGGATGCCAATGGCAATTATCACAGTTACACCCGCCATGGTGATTATCCGAAGGTGGTAATTAAAGATCCATTGGAGCCGCACCTGGATATGCTCCGGACCTTGAACGACGATAACATCCATAATCTGACCGCCTATCTGGTGACGCTGAAATGAGGAAGACAATAAATCTGCTGCTCGTGATCGCAATGATTTCCTCGGCTGCGGCCTTGGCGGCACAGGGACAGGGGCTCGATCCTGCGTCGCTGACCAAACCGGCGACGGATTCCTGGCCGACTTACTCCGGAGACTATTCAGGCCGGCGTTTTAGTTCGCTGACGCAAATCAATCAGACGAATGTGAAGAACCTGGCGCTTGCCTGGGTGGGCCATTTAACTTCAGGAGTGAGCGCCGCTCGACCGTTTTCCAGACCCGGTCCCGAAAACCCACCAACGATCATTGGCGGTGAAATTGATGAACCGGTTCCGGTACGCGGCGCCGGACACATTTCAGGCGCGGTCTTGCAAGTGAACGGGATCCTTTATGTATCTATACCCGACAATGCCTGGGCCGTCGATGCCCGCGACGGAACGGTGCTATGGCACTACTTCTGGAAGACCAAGGGTGGTACCCATATCGGGAACCGAGGCATGGGTATGTACCGCGACTGGCTGTACTTCGAGACTCCCGACGATTACCTGGTTTCGCTCGATGCCAAAACCGGCAAGGAGCGTTGGCACAAGGTGATCTCAGACTTCAATGAGCAGTATTTCTCGACTATGGCGCCCATTGTTATCGGCAATCACTTGATTGTCGGGACGGCCGACGACTTAGATGCCCCGGGCTTTCTGCAATCCTTTGATCCGGAAACAGGCGAGCTGCAATGGAAGTGGTACAGCGAACCGGAAAAGATGGGTGATCCTGGCTCCCAGACGTGGCCGAACCTGGATGCCATGCGCCATGGCGGGGCGGGCACATGGGTTCCGGGAAGCTATGATCCCAAACTACACCTCTACTATTTTGGAACAGCCAACCCGACCCCTGCCTTCTCCGGTGTGACGCGCGAAGGAGACGATCTCTATACCTCCTGTATTGTGGCTTTGAATGTGGATACGGGAAAGCTGGCGTGGTACTACCAGCCATCGCCGCATGATACGCACGATTGGGATGCCGCCCAAACTCCGATCATCGTCGATGGAGAATTCAAGGGGAAGCCACGCAAGCTGTTGCTCGATGCCAGCCGGAACGGCTACTTCTTTGTGCTCGATCGCGTGACCGGCGAGCATCTACTCACTGTGCCTTTTGCGGACTCACTGAATTGGGCGACCGGTATTGATAAGTTAGGCCGGCCTGTCCGTAATCCGGAAAAGGACGCATCTCCGGGTGGTTCCCTGGTATCGCCCGACTCCGACGGCATCGTCAACTGGCAGCCGCCTGCGTATGATCCGCAAACCGGGCTCTTCTATGTCGCCACGGATGAGGTGTATTCGGTTTTCTACCGCACTGAACCGAATCTCAAGGCCTTGCAGGGTCTTAACGGTATCCAGGAGCAGCGAGTGGGAACGGCGGGGAAATATATAATGGCGATCGATTACAAGACGGGCAAGGTCGCATGGCGGCACCTGCAGATTTCTGCCGGAGAAGGCGCAAGCAATACCGGCTTGACTGCGACGGCGGGAAGATTGCTCTTCGGTGGCGATGCCGACGGCAACCTGGTGGCTTACGACCCGGCGAATGGAAAGCCGCTATGGCACACCCACCTCGGGCAGGTTTCGAATGCCGTGGAAACCTACATGCTTGATGGTCGCCAGTACATTCTTGCGGCCTCTGGCGATTCTCTCTATGCATTCGCTCTGAACTTCTGAACCTGCTTTATACAGTGGACCTTAACGCAAAGCGAAAAAGAAATTCGCAATGCACTCCAAACGGAAGTTTGGTCATCCGGAGCCGGATTTCCTGCTACGCAGCCCCGGACAGATCTGCGTGTGCGGCTTTCATTATGGAAAGCCGCATGAAGTGCAAGAATGCCACCAAGTCCTACAGGAAAACCGGAAAGCCGGCATGTTCCGGTAGACTCAAAGATGTCACCGACATCTTTCGAAAGCCTTGATAAATAAACTGGTTCTGTCGAATCTAGCCCACCGTCCGGTGCGCACGATCTTAAGCGTCCTTGCCATCGCCGTAGAAGTCACGATGATCCTAACCCTTGTCGGCGTCAGCTATGGAACGCTGGACGGGACGGCGCGGCGTGCCCGTGGAGTGGGTGCGGATATCATGATCCGCCCCCCCGGATCTTCCATCATTGGGCTCAGCACGGCGCCCATCAGCGAACTGCTTGTCGGTGTTATCGCCCATCAGCCCCACGTTGCTCTAGCCACTGGAACAGCTATCCAGCCGTTGTCTGGTTTCGACTCGATCACGGGATTGGACCTGGACACGTTTTCGAAGATGAGCGGCGGCTTCAACTATCTGCAAGGCGGACCCTTCAAGACCGACCAGGACATGCTCGTGGACGAGTACTACGCCAGGGAGAAAAAGCTCCATGTCGGGGACAAAGTTCAGCTCATCAATCATGAATGGAACGTTGCTGGTATATTCGAGTCCGGCAAGCTTGCCCGGATCTGCGTGCGCCTTCCGGTTCTTCAGGAACTCATGGGTAACGGTCACCATCTGAGCCAGATCTACGTTAAGGCAGACAGTGAAGCGGATGTCCAGCAGGTGCTCAAGGAATTGCGAGCCAAGCTACCCGGCTACCCCATCTACACCATGGAAGAGTTCACCTCTCTGCTTACGATTAACAGCGTCGGCATGCTGCGCAGTTTTATTGGTGTGGTGATTGGCGTGGCAGTCACTGTGGGTTTCATTGTCGTTTTCATGGCTATGTATACCGCAGTTCTTGAGCGTACTCGTGAGATCGGCATCCTTAAGGCCGTGGGGGCCTCATCCGGGTTCATTTTGAACCTGCTGGTCCGGGAGACGCTCTTGCTTTCGTTGATAGGAGCGTTGGTTGGCATCCTGCTTACCTACGTGACACAGTGGCTGATGCAATTCACGGTCCCGGCAAGCCTCAACCAGGAGACGGTTTATAGCTGGTGGCCGATCGCGGGCGCCATCGCCGTCGGGGGCGCATTGCTCGGGGTCATTGTTCCGGCGGTACGAGCGGTCAAGCAAGATGCGACCGAGGCTCTCTCCTATGAGTGAACAGCCCATTATCAAAGTGCAGAATCTTTATAAAACCTACAGGGCCGGCGACCTCGACGTGCACGCGCTGCAGGGAGCGAATCTGGAGGTGGAAAAGGGCGAGTTTGTTTCCGTCGTGGGCGCTTCCGGATCTGGTAAATCGACCCTCTTCAACGTTCTGGGTGCGCTTACTTCGCCAACCTCAGGCACCGTGAGCATCGCAGGAAACAACCTGGAAAGTCTGTCTGGCCCCCAACGAGCCGCACTTCGGAAAAGAACGGTGGGCTTTGTGTTTCAGAAGTACAACCTGCTACCAACGCTCACCGCAGAAGATAACATCCGCATCGTTCAGTACATCGGCGGACGAGGGATGAACTTCAGCCCGGCCTTTCTTGAGATCCTCGACATTTTAGGGATTGGCGATCGGATGAAACACAAACCTCGTGCGCTGTCCGGTGGCCAGCAACAACGGGTTGCGATCGCGCGGGCCCTGGTCAACGAGCCCTCAATTCTCCTAGCCGATGAGCCTACCGGTAATCTCGACAGCCAGAATACGACCGCAGTTCTGGAGCTCTTAAGGCGACTGAATCGGGATCTTGGCCAGACAATTCTCATGATCACGCACGATCAGGAAGCCGCAGCCTATGGAGGACGAACCATTCGCATGCGGGATGGCCAAATCCTCGATTGATCGTCTTAGGGAAAGGGGGAGCTATGACCACGCGTCCACCCAAGGTTCACACGGAACTCGGTCGAACCGCGGTCCGGATATTTGCCGCTAACGATCGCATGAACCAGCTTCTTATCGAGCGTCTTGACCCTGCCGTGTGGACAGCCAAACCGCCTGGCAAGGTCCGCACCATTGCGGCGATCTTCACTCATATGCATAATGTCCGCACTAAGTGGGTGAGGCTTACCGCTCCGCATCTGAAAGTTCCACCGCAGCTTAACCGCCTGCACTGCACGCCGCAGCAGGCCCGTGCGGGATTGGCCGAGAGCGCCGCCCGCTGCGCGGAGATGCTCGCCGAAGCGCTGGGCGGTGAGGGTCGCGTCGACAAGTTTCACCGGGACGGTTGGGCGAAGCCTTGGCCGGCCGGTCTGGAAATGCTGTGCTACATGCTTTCTCACGAAGCCCACCATCGCGGGCAGGTGTGTATGCTCGCGCATCAGCTCGGATTCGCGTTGCCGAGCGGGGTGACCTCGGGTATCTGGAATTGGGAAAAGCTGTGGAAGGAGTGCGGATCGTCTGCCGGCCCCGGCTACGATGCCTAAGTCAACTCGACCAAAATCGACCAACCCCGCAGGCAACGGGAGCCCCCGATAAAATCGTCTTACCAATATCGCAAACATGCGAGGCGGGTATAGACTGGATGGCGTTTTTGAAATGGAGCTTCGAGGAATCAAATCCTCAACTCCATCGCTATAGCATTTTTGCTGACGGTGTGGACCAGGAAGCCGGACCCGACGCGGCCATTCCGCCAAAGAACGGCCGCACATAACTGATCCCACCGGAGCAAGTATTAGCAAAAATGCTTTAAACTCACGCCGGCGAATAACGATTCATTACTGAAGCGTTTTCACCCATGGCGGAGAGGAGGCGGCTTGCGTTCGTAAGAAAGGGGCTCAGCACAAAAGCTTAAAAGATTCCGATTAGGGAGGTGTTAAATGCCATTGGACCTTACCACTTTAACGTTAGTAGCTAAGCCGGTAACGTTGGACGAGGGCACCAAAGTATTGGAACGGGATCGGTACCGTTGCCGCTACTGTGGGCTGGACGGGCTGGCCAGCTTCGAGAACGCTCTCATCATGTCGGTTGATTTCGTGGTTCCTCGGGCCCACAAGGGAAAAAAGGACCCAAGCAACCTGGTGGCCTGCTGTCGTCCATGCAACATGATCAAGGGCCGACGTGTCTACGGCAGTCTGGAAGAGGCCAAGACTTACGTGCTGAAACGCCGCGAGGAACTGCGTAAAGCGTGGGAGCTAAAGACCGGGCGAGCCCTTAGCCAATCGGCGTAGCGGATTGTCTGCCCGCCAAGAAGGATGAACGTTATGCGCGGGGAATTGTTCGGGAGATTCGGAGGTCATCCGAATTCTCTTGGCCGAATCCGAGCGCGTGCGATGCGGCGAATGCCTGCATCGCTATGGTTGGTGTGCCCCGCTCGCCGTTTCATCTGGCCCAGGGCCGGCAGCGTATTTGAGCATCACGATCCCACTGTTCGGCATGGTCTTGCAATCGGCGAGGCGGAGCGGCCAGCGCCGGCCCTCCGGCAGCAGCCGGACGCCGCCACCGAGCAGCACCGGACATACTGCCAGCTCGACCGAATCCACCAGCCCGGCGTCTAGCAGGCTGCGAAAAAGAATGCCGCCGCCGAAGAGCCAGATATCCTTGCCGGATTCGGCCTTCATCGTCGCAACTGCTTCGGCGACTCCGCTGCGTAAGATAGTTAGATCCTTATGTTGCGCGGCATCCAGGGTTGTTGAAACCACGACTGTCTTCATCTTCATGCTCTTGAATAGTTGCTCCTGGGACCGCGCGAGATCGAAGGTCAGTCGGCCCATCAGGAGCGTGTCGAACTGGCGGAATAGCGCTCCGAAGTCGATCTCTGGATCGTGGGTGATCCAGTCGAACTCGCCCCTCGGTCCGGCGATGAATCCGTCCAGGCTCGCGGCGACTTGATAACGTAATTGGCGCATGGGGAATTATGCAATATGCGATGGTGGAGATGCGCAGCGTCTTACCGGTGAGGGGCCTGGAATCTCGGAGCAATCCGAACACCCCCACCCATCCGTGGTTCCCACATAGACCGCTCCATGAGCGATCATGGGTGTGATGAGGAGACACAACTGAACCCGGAGAACCCGTATCTTCGTATCTTCAAGTCCACCGTCTTCGTTCGCGATCATGATCGAAGCTTGCAGTTCTACGTGGACAAGTTGGGATTCGGCGTGCTCGCCGACACTCGCTTCGAGTTCGGCGGACGCTGGGTGGCCGTCGCTCCTCCAGATGGCAGTGCTATTCTCGCCCTCGTCGCTCCCAAACGGGGCTCCGAACACTACAAGCTCATCGGGCGGAATACGCAGATTGCGTTCATCGCCGAGGATATCAACGCGACCTTCGAGTTATGGAGTAGCCGCGGAGTCCGCTTTCATCATCCCCCGCAAAAATCTCTTTTTGGTGGCGCGTCTGCCTCGTTCTCAGATGGGGACGGAAACACCTTCGAACTGCTTGGCTCCGATGAGATGAGCCGTGAGATCGAAGCTGGGCGGCAGGCCATTGCCGAGAAGCTGGAAGCTGAGCGGCGCGTCGCGCAAGAGCTGGAAATTGCCAAACAAGTGCAGGCCAGGCTCTTTCCGCAAACGCTTCCCGCCCTCAGCAGCCTCGACTACGCCGGTATTTGTATCCAGGCTCGCCACGTCGGTGGCGACTACTATGACTTTCTTGCCCTGGGACAAAACCGGCTCGGGTTGTTGGTTGGGGACATCTCCGGCAAGGGAATCGCCGCTGCGCTCTTAATGGCCAATCTCCAGGCCAACCTGCGCAGCCAGTTTGCGCTGGCCCGCGAACAGCCGCAGCTTCTTTTGCAATCGGTGAACCGGCTGTTCTACGAAAACACGGTAGATAGTGCCTATGCCACTTTCTTTTTCGCCGACTACGACGAGTGTGCGCAGCGTTTGCGGTACGCCAACTGCGGGCATCTGCCGGCGCTTCTGCTGCGTCATGACGGTACTCTGGAAAAACTCCACTCCACCGGCACGGTTCTAGGTCTTTTCAAGGATTGGGAATGCCCGGCGGCGGAATGCCCACTCTACCCCGGCGACACGTTTGTGCTGTACACCGACGGCGTAACCGAATCATGCAACATCGCGGGCGAGGAGTTCGGAGAAGAGCGCCTGGTCGACTTGTTGCAGCAGCGGCGCGACTTGCCTGCTCATCGGTTGCTGGGGTCCGTGGTGGAAGAAATACAGAAATTCAGCCCGCACGAGCAGCACGACGATATCACGCTGATCGTAGCCAACTGCAAGGGAAGCCCCTCGGCTCAGGCGTAGGTTGGAAAGCTTTTGCCGAACATCGGAGCCTTGCTTTTGGATTGCTCCTCGGTGGCTTCGTCCTGGATCACATCCCAGTGCTCGACAAGGATGCCGTTTTCGACGCGAAGAATGTCAGCCGCAATCCAGTTGACCGGTGCGCCGAAGCCGGAAAAGCGGCCGTGCACGATGACAAAATCGCCATCTCCAACGATGGCACCCGCTTCATATCTCAGGGTAGCTGGAATTCCTTTGATCAGGTTGAACAGGCCTTCCCGGCCGGGCTCGATATGCGCGCTGTGCTGGATATAGTTGGGCGACCAATACCGCTCGGCTGCTGCATAGTCCCGCTTGTTAAATAAGGTGTCGAAGGCCTCAAGGACCAGGGCCTTATTCTTGTCCTGCAGGGTCTCACTCATCGTGACTCCTCTTGGATCTTTGATCCGCTGTCCACCGGATGGGCGCACCGGTAATCCACGGTTTGAGCCGTGGCGCGGCCAATGCCTCGGGATGCTCCCGTAACCAGCGCCGTTTTGTTGCTAAGACCGCCCATGATGCTGATTCCTTATGTGCCTTCTACTAATGTCACGCGATAGTTCGCCCCTTTGAAACGATGCTCACGCACCGCGCGATAGGGCTCACTGTTATACCAGGCCTTCGCCGCCTCAGTACTTGGGAACTCCAGGATTACGGTACCCTCGGTCGAAGATCCCTCCAGGTCTTCATGCGCGCCGTAACGCGCGAGAATCTTGAACTCATGCCCTTCGAAGGTTGCCCGAACCTCCTTTTGGTAGGTGGCCAACTCATTTTTGTCGAGTGTCTTATCGCGCGTAAAAACCAGATATCCCTTCATCGGTTCTCCTTTTCACGTGACCGCTGTGCTGAATGAGGCACTGGCGTTCGATGCGTCAAGTCCGACGTCGGCCCCGCGCCGTCGAAAAATAGTTCGACGCCGCTGATAAAGCCGGCATCAGGAGAGGGAAGCAACTCGATCGTCTTGGGGACTTCCCGGTCGAACGCTTATCTGATGTGCCATATTTGCCGGCTGATCTGGCACAATGGGGGCATGGGATCTATTCCCAAAGGGAATGCATCGCCGAGACGCTGAGCAGCTATTCAGTAGAGGAGCCAAACTTGGACAAATTCGACGCGATGCACTTGTTCGTTCGAGTCGTTGAGAAGGGGAGCTTTTCGGCGATCGCAAGAGAGCGGGGAATCGGCCAGCCGGCGGTCAGCAAACAAATCGCTTCCCTCGAAGCTGAGCTGGGCACGGAACTCATTCATCGAACCTCCCGCTCGATCACAATGACCGAGGCCGGCCGCCATTTCTACGAGTCCGCGCTGCGCATCCTCGAGGACTTCGAAAGCGCGACTTCACGTATCGGCCACGGGCAGACCGCCCCCAAAGGCCTCATTCGGGTTACGGTTCTCCCCACCTTCGCTCGCCTCCACATGGTGTCGAAGCTCGCGGCCTTCTTTGCCGCCTATCCTGACATGGCCGTTGAAATGGCCGCATCGGAGAACCCGGCAAACATTGTCGAAGATGGTTTTGATCTGGCCATCCACTCCGGCGATCTCCCAAGCTCTAATCTGGTCGCGCGAAGGTTCGCTGAGACGATGATCATCCTCGTCGCCACTCCCCAATACATCACCAGGCATGGCGCACCGGAATCGCCGGAAGAGATCCCTCGATTTCGATCGGTAGTCTTCACCGAGCGCGGCTCTGTCCAGCCATGGACCTTCGGCAGCGGGCCGGACGCAAAACGAATCATCCCCGCCGGCGTTTTCCGAACCAGCGATGCCGAACAAATGCGAATGGGTGTGCTTGAGCACCTGGGGATCGCCCAGGCGCCGGCCTGGCTCTTTGCCGCCGAGCTAAGGGAGGGGACCGTTCTCCGTCTGCTGACGCCGTTTGAGCGGAGAGTGCCGATCTTTGCCGTGCGGCCCGCCAGCCGCCGTGTGTCCACGAAAGTTAGCATCTTTATCGAGCACCTGGAGAAGACCTTCGCCATGTGTTCCCAATTCAACCCCAAGCCCAAATGATCCGGCTATCAGCTGAGACGAAGGGCTTAACAGGCTGCGGAAAACTCTGGTTATCGAAGGCTACGGGCAGCCTCGCCGCAGCGAGCATTAGCCTGTACGTAGTGGTAGAGAACAGGACCGGCTTTGGTCGCTGAGGGACACTTCCGCCCTTCAGCCAACTTTTTCCGCAGGCTGTTAATCCATATCTTCCGCTCCGACGAGCTTACAGGTATCTGTCAACACTGAATCGCCCAGGGCCCGTGAACAGCAGGGCTGCAAAGACGATGATGTAGACCATAACGAGTTCCACGTGACCGTCAGTAAGATACGCGGCGTGATGCACGAAAAAGAATGCCACCAGCAGATTGAAGAGAATGACTGCTGAGGCGGGACGCGTCGCCAGTCCGATGAAGACAAGCACGGAACAGATGCCATCGCTGAGCAAAGCAAAGGCTAGCCCGGCATGCGCACCGACGTGGATCGGGTCAGGAAAATGGTGAACCATCCTTGCATAGCCTGTGAGCTTCTCTAATCCATGTTTCAAAAATAAGCTCAGGGCAACTACGCGCAGCACAAGCAGTCCGATACTTATGCTGTCGGAGCCGGTATGAGTCGCGAAGAGTGCTTTTGGAGTCATGCAAAATCCCCTGTTATTTCTCGACTATTGTGGATTCGGCCCCGTGTATAGTCCGGCACCGAATCCAAGGGAGGCCATCCTACGGAGTTTTGAGGGTAATGTTTGTCTCCTTCACGGTGAACCCGTCGACAACCTGGGCGCTGCCATCTCTATGTAAGTGAACTTGGTCCGGGCCGGTGCCGGGAGCGACGGTTGCCGGAACTGTAATCTGATGTCCTTCGCCGGAAAGCGTAATTTGAGCATCGCTCGAACCCGCCTGCCAGCGAACCTTGTACGTTCCTGCAGGTAAGTTGTTTGTGCCGACGCGAACAGTACTGGGGAAACTTACTGATCCGGACTCATTGGCGGCATAGCTCATGGATCCGAATGCGAAGAAAAATAGCGAACAAATACCTAGAATTCGTTTCACCTTGTTCTCCTTGTGGGGGGATGCATGCGAGCATTAGATCCGCACCTCCAAAGCCCTACAAGGTACTTGCAGTAGCGTCCCGTCAGCACTTCGACAAAGATCCTGGAATGTGGGGCTTGTGTCCAGCTGGGATGGTTGGCAAACTAGACAGGAGCGCAGGTATCGAGAGGTATGATACTTCGACTGGCCTGGCGGTCTTTACCAGGAAGTAGCGGCGAGAACCGTGGGCGGCCCCGGCTTTCCTTGGATGACCTCAGTGCCGATCACAATTTGCATATTGTTCTTATCGAGTTTGAAACCGGTGCGCTTGCAGAAGGCCTGCATGTACTGTGGCTCGGTGAGGAACCGTCCCGCCGCCATGGTTCCATAACCCCAAAGTCCGGCCACCGTAACTGTAATGAATCCCGTTCTCGGATTCTCGACTCTCGAGATAATGGCATAGTCCTGCTTGAGAGCGAGGTTTCCTTGCCCGTCTGTTTGTCCCAGGTCGTTTTTCCAATCCCGGAACGAGGGGCGGTCGCGATCCTGGATCCATTGGATCCTCCCCGTCCGTTGGAACGTGTAGCGCATGCGAGACATCAATTCCAACGTCCATTGATCGTTGTAAGCGCCAATCAGAACTGCCGGCCTCTGCTGGAAATCGCTGAAGGTCGCCTGGTCCTCGCGGAAAAAGTAGAGCGAAGCACCCTTCGATTGCACCAGCCCTGCCACTCGAGCAAGTGTTTCCGCATCCCACCAGGCCACCGCGGCCTCGTGCGGATCGATCGGATGCTCCGATCCGGCCGGCGGATCCCCGGGCCGGAAATTGCTGCGTCCCAGGCACAGCATCACCGAGTGAGTCTGCTGGATCACTGGACGCCAAAATAGATCCAGGGCGGTCGGCCTGCTGGCAACGAAAGCCCAAGTCAATCCGGCCAAAGCCGCACATAGCACCAATACGCTTGCCGCGACCAGGCTTCGCTTGCCTTTAGCTGGCCGATCGTCCCCACCGCGAATCTGCTCAGGAGAGGGCGGAGCCGTTGGTATGGGTAATACGGAAGCAACCGGGCGGCCAGGGGCAATAAACTCCGGACGATAAGACCCGACCGGCAGTTCGATGCGCAACTGGGCCGGATCGGCGACTTCCTGGTAGTACTGTGCCAGTCGCTTGCGCACTTCCCCCGCCGAGATACGCACCACAGGATCCGCGGCCGGATCATAGTAAGGGTCCTTGCCGAAGACGTCGATGGCAATGGTGCGCTCCTTCAACTCAGAGGATGCACCATTCAATTCCTGTTCCACCACGTAGCGGAGAAATGCAGGATAACGCTTGCTGTTGCGAAAGGGGGCACTTAGGAGAATTCGTTCCAGCTGCGCGCGCACGGCTGCGCCATCCACGGCCGGCGAAGCGTGGTTTCTTCGAGCGTCGTTGGAAGATAGTTCCGGTTCACCAGGATCCCTCACTTGGTTGTCGGGTGTCCGCAATCTCTTCTCTCCCGCTGCTGAGGCATGGCCGTTGGTGACCGTATGATACTCCCCAGCCGCTATGCGGCAGTATCATACCTCACGATACAGAGGCGCTGGCTGCCGCATAAGTTGCACATTCGGGGAATGTTGCCCATAGGCCAGCGGCGACGATACCGGAACTACCTTGTGGACTGATTGTGCGATCGGTGTAATCCCTCCATCGACAAGAGGTCGATCTCGCTTGAAGAGTCTATTTGTTCTGCCCTGCCTGCTAGCGTTTAACCTAAGCTTTCTATCCGCCCCAGCCTTCGCTGCCACGCTCCGTGTGGGCGCCGCTCGGGTGGACATCACGCCGCCACCGGACGCAGCCAACCCGCCCAGCGGCAAATACACGCATGAACATTTGTATGTGCGTGCCATCGTTCTCGACAATGGCTCCGCACGCGCCGCATTGATCGGCGCCGATCAGGGCGGCCTTCCTGAAATCGTTTGGACCACGGCATCCAAACAGATCGCCAAAGAACTTGACTGCCCCATCCCCAACATCATCATGTCGGCCACCCACACCCACAGCGGCTGGGGACCGGGCGGCCCGGGGCCGGGCATGTTCCACCCCGACCCAAACGCTCCGCCGCCGCCGATCGTAGGCCAAATCCTCGACGCCGTGAAGCAGGCCAAAGCACAGTTGCAGCCGGCGCGCATGGGCTTCGGCACCGGCTTTTCCTATCTCAACGTAAACCGCAATGTGATCGACCCCACCACCCGCAAGTGGACCCAGGGCCCAAACCTTAACGGGCCTTCCGACAAGACCGTTGCGGTCATAAAGTTCGAGACCCCGGGGGGACAACCCATTGCAGCCTACATCGATTACGCCATGCATCCCGTGAACGGATACCTGGCAGGGTTTATCAGCGCAGATTTCGCGGGAGCCACCTCACGCTACGTCGAACAGGCCTACGGCGACAAAATGGTCGCGGTCTTTGTCCAGGGCGCGTCGGGCGATCAGAATCCTCTCTATTTGCGCGCGGCAACCAATGCTCTGGCTTCGCGCAGTGGGGTGCCCATCACCGGCAACGTTCTCACTCGTGAGCAAGTGGAGGCTCCTCTCCGCGATGGCAAGGTGAAGGAACACCCGCTTGACCCAGCCGTTCGCGACGCCCTCGAACGCGTGATGGACAGCGAGGGCGTGCTCCTCGGCGAAGAGGTGATTCGGGTGATGACCAACACCACCCGCATGGAAGCCGATCCTGTCATCTCCGCCGGCCAGGATACGGCAACCTGTCCCGGCCGTCACCGGCTCGACAACGTGCGTGAAGGCACTCCTGGCAGCTACGAGGCCGGTGATCCGGTGCACATCCGCCTGGGCGTGCTCCGCATAGGAGACGTGGCGCTCGCCTCCGTCGACGCAGAGCTGTACAGCACCATTGGCAAACGCTTGAAAGAACAATCGCCCATGGCGAACACGGTCATGGTGACGTTGGCCAATGGAATGGCGAACTCAGGCTATATCCCGGACGACGCCTCGTTCAATGCGAACACCTTCCAGGTGCTAAGCTCGCGCCTTCAACCGGGCTGCGCCGAGACTGCCATCGATGGTGGACTTCTGGATCTGATCGTGGCCAACGACAAATAGGCCAACGACAAATCACAGAAACCGGGCAGATATACTCTCTCGGGAGTGAATCGCGCAAAGGAGCGCGTCTCAATGGGAATCAATAGGAGAGCATTTCTTACGTCCATGGTAGCGGTCGCGGCGGGGCGCATCGTCAAGGCGCAGCTGCCGCCGGAAACCGCGAACCTTTGGGGTAGCCCCGTGATCGACTGCCACTTTCATCCCCGGCCTACCTTGGAGGCGAACCTTGCTCACCTGAACGGATCTGGTTGTCAGGCAGCCTATTTGTTGGCCCGGCTTACAGCGGTGGACGACTGCAAGCGCTTCATGGCCCAGGAGCCGACGCGTTTCGCCGGTTACTCCGCCAGCACCAACGTCTCCGCCCCGGACGCGGTAAAGCTGTTGACTGAAGCGGTAAAGGGGGGAGCCCACGGCTTCGGAGAGGTGAAATTTCATGTCGAAGCCGATGGTCCCGAGATGAAGCGGCTCTATGCGGCGGCCGCCGAGCTTGATGTGCCCGTGACCATCCACTTTCAGGAAGTACCGCACACCCCTACCGAAGGAGTGTTCAACACCGGCTTCAAGCGCTTCGACGCAGTTCTGAAGCAGTTTCCGAAGACCACCTTTGTCGGACACTGCGATGCATTTTGGGCCAACGTCAGCGCGGATTATGCCAATGACAAGGACTACCCTAGAACGCCTATTGTGCGCGGAGGCATTACCGACAAATGGCTCTCCGATTATCCAAACCTTTTCGCTGATCTTTCGGCGAACTCCGGCAACAACGCGCTGACGCGCGATCCCTCCTTCACAGCTGATTTTCTCAAGCGGCATAAAGACAAGTTGTTTTTTGGCAGCGATTGCTCCTGCACCGACGGACATGGCGCCGGCATCTCCCAGGGAGGAAATCCGGGCGCAGCTAGGCTTGCGGGTAAGTGTGTTGCTCGCGAGACGCTCACCGTATTGAAGGCGAATACAACTCCGAAGCTCTTCCATACCCTGGTTTGGGAAAACGGGCACCGGACATACAAGCTGAAAATGACGACGTAGTCATCGTGGATCTGGCCACACTCATGGTCCATGTAGCCTCGCCCGACGGCTCACAGACAGCAGACTATGTTGTAACTGTGGTGAAGCCGTGAAGTTGGCCTCCGAAGACGTGCTTCGATGATCTGAGGGGGCTAAGTACGAGGCTACTCTTCCCTTCGGTCCTTCACTCGGTGTTGAGGACGGTGGAAAAGAGCAGCAGACCTACGGTAGTGAAGATCACATCGTAGCCGGCGAGAAGTTTGATCCAGAGCCCCGGTTCAGAATCACCCACCAGGATGGCGGTCGCCGCCTCGACCATACCCAGCAGCGCCGGAATGAAGATAGGAAAGAGCAGCAAGGGAAGCAGCAACTCACGATTCCGGGTACGGACCGAGACTGCGGCAAAGAAAGTTCCATTCACCACCAGCGCCCAGGTTCCCAGTGGCAGAACCAACAGTAATAGCCACGCTTCGCCCACCGGGTGCAGGTTGTAAAAAATGGCAAAGAGAGGCGCCAGAATAATCTGCACCACGGACACGAAGATAAAGTTGGCAATCACCTTGGCCAGAAAGAGTGAAGAAGCCGGGGCGGGCGCCATCCGTTGCGCGTCCAGCACCTGGTGACGCAGTTCACGCGACCAGGCTTGATTGAGCGCGGTCACGGAAGCGAACAAGGTCGCGACGCAAAGGATGCCCCCGGCAATTTGGCGCGAGATCGAAGTCGTGGGATCAAACGCCAGGCTGAAAAGCACAACCACCAGCAATGCGAAGAAGAGCATGCCGTTGATGGCGTCTTTCGATCGCCACTCGAGTCGCAGGTCTTTGGCCAGATGGATGAGGAGATAGTTCACAGGCGCGCCTGATCCTTGGTCAGGTCGGCCACGGTAGCCTTGGCAACGCTCAGGTAGCCCTGGGGCGCGAGCAGGATCTGGACGCCGCGCTGACCGGCGGAAACCGAAATGAAATCGAAGAGTTCGATAGTCTCGTCGGCAAAGACGGGGAAGTCCTTCTTGGCGCCGAAGACGGTTACTCCGCCACGGATATAGCCGGTGAGCGGTTGCACGTCCTTGAGCGAGACCATCTCGGCTTTGCGTGCGCCGGCGGCACGGGCAAGCTTTTTGAAATCCAGCTCCGCGTCCCCAGGGATGACGGCAAAGGCATATTGGTCAGGACCAGTGGTGGTGAGCAGCGTCTTGAACACCTGTTCTACCGGCAGGCCGATCTTCCGCGCTACGGCAATTGCGGAAAGGTCGTCGGGGTCGACCTCGTACTCCTGCAGGGTGTAGGGGATGGCGAGGCTCTCCAGGATGCGGGCGGCGTTGGTCTTCATACGGAGTGGAGGGCCGGGCCCTCGGTGGTCGAGACGAGCTGTCCCGCCTCCATCATCAGGAAGAAGTCAGCCAGCGGTTCGGCGAGCGATCTCTGATGGGTGGTGAGCACGACGGTGCGGCTTGCCCCGCGCAGTTGGCCGAGCATGGCTACCATCTTGCCTGCGCTGGCGGCATCCATGTTGGAGAAGGGCTCGTCCAGCAGCAGCAGCTCTGGCTGAGGCAGCAACACCCGGGCGAGCGAAGTCCGCTGGCGCATCCCTTGCGAATACTGGCCGACGGGACGGGTAAGCGCGGGATCGAGGCCCACCGAACGCAACGCCTCCTCTGGCGTTAGGCAAGAGCAAGTGCGATAGAGACCAGCGAAGTAGCGCAGATTCTCCATTGCAGAGAGCTCGTCGTAGAGCATCGAGGCATGGCTCATGTAGCCGATGCGCGCGCGCTGTTCGGCAATCCTTTCCGGTTTGCCGGCGGCAAAGATCCTAGCGGTGCCTAGGCTTGGCTCAAGCAGCCCGGCGAGTACCCGCAGCAGAGTGGATTTGCCGGCGCCATTTTCTCCCAGCAGGACGTAACAACGGCCGGCCGCAAGGCTGACAGAAATTTTGCGTAGCGCCGCGAAGCGGCCGAACAGGCGCGATACGTTTTCCAGTTGCGCTAAGGTGCTTGCCATCCCATACCCCGGATTTCCTGTACGCTGCCCCGGACACAGCCGCGTGTGCGGCTTTCATTAAGAAAAGCCGCATGAAGTTCGTCAACGCCAACAAACTCCACAGGAAATCCGGGCGGAGTATAGAGGGATAGCCTGGGTTCTACCTGGCCGGTAACGCGGGAGCCGGTGTCTTAAGGGAAGCGGTGTTGGGAGCGGGCTTGGCGGCCGCATACTTGGAGGCGCATTTGGCCTGCAATTCGGTTGCATGGAAAACGCCATCCCGCCCGTAAGTGCCCATGGCGAGCGCCTGGGCACCGTCCTTGAAGGTATCTGGCGGGGGCTCAACGCCCTGGTAGCTGACCGGCAGCGTATGACCCTGCTCGGAGAGCACAAATTTTGCATTGGTGCCGCTACGCTCGATGGAATGGGCAGCCACGTCGCCGGCTACCCGGAGATGACGGGTATAGGCCTTGTTTCCCATCGCTTGCAATTCGCCAATGGTGACGTAGTAGCTCTTGTCCGCTTGAACCCCGGTGATTGCCAGGTAGATGATGGTGCCCAGGATGATCACTGCGGCCGCACCGATGCGGAGTGTCTGCGGAGATATTTTCATCGCTTCCTTTAGGGTAGGAGCCCCAGTCGCTTCCGTCAAGCGCAGCTACCGGCATCTAACCGTATAATCGATTCGAGTGCGCTGAACGATCCCAAAACACCCCATTCAACATCAAATCCCCAAACGAGGCGATTCGCATATGAGCAGCAATGGAAATCCCACAGCCGAGTTCAATGGAGCGGTCAACCCGACGCACGAGATTCTGCAGCCGCGGGCTGAGTGGATCGTAAAGCGGAAGCTCGAAGCGGCCCGGACCGGCGATAGCAACATGTCGCAGATGCACTTTGCGCGCCGCGGCCAGGTTACCGAGGAGATGTCCTTTGTCGCCGAGCGGGAAAAGCTCCCGGTGGGGTTGATTCGGGATGAGATCGCCGCCGGACGGCTGATTATCCCCGCCAACATCAATCACCCGGAGCTGGAACCGATGGGGATTGGAGTGGCGACCAAGTGCAAGATCAACGCGAATATCGGCAACTCCGCCGTGAGTTCGAATATCCGCGAAGAGCTGGACAAGCTGCACACCGCCGTCAACTTCGGCGCCGACACGGTGATGGACCTGTCGACGGGCGGGAATATTCCCGAGATCCGGGAGGCGATTCTGCGCCACAGCCCGGTGCCAATCGGCACGGTGCCGATCTACGAGGCGCTGAACCGGGTGAAGAAGCTTGAAGATCTGAACATCGATGTGTACCTGGAAGTGATTGAAGAGCAGGCGCAGCAGGGGGTCGATTACTTCACCGTGCACGCCGGGGTGCTGATCCAATACGTGCCCATGGTGGCCAAGCGCATCACCGGCATTGTCAGCCGCGGAGGGGCGATCCTGGCCCAGTGGATGACCCATCATCATCGCCAGAATTTTCTCTATGAGCACTTCGATCGCATCGTCAAGGTGATGGCCAAGTACGACGTGAGCTTCTCCCTGGGAGACGGCCTGCGGCCCGGCTGCATCGCCGATGCCAGCGACGAAGCACAGTTTGCCGAGTTGAAGACCTTGGGTGAGCTGACCAGGTCGGCATGGAAAAGCGATGTGCAGGTGATGATTGAAGGCCCGGGCCATGTGCCTTTGGACAAGATCGAAGAGCAGGTGAAAAAGGAAGTAGAGCTCTGTGACGGCGCTCCGTTTTATACGCTGGGACCGCTGGTGACGGATATCGCGCCCGGCTATGACCACATTACCAGCGCGATCGGCGCGGCGATGATTGGCTGGCACGGCGCGTCAATGCTCTGCTACGTCACGCCCAAGGAACACCTGGGACTGCCCAATGAAAAAGATGTGAAGGACGGCATGATTGCCTACCGTATTGCAGCGCATGCGGCCGATATTGCCAGACATCGGCCGGGAGCGCAGGATCGGGACGACGCGATCAGCTACGCGCGCTACACCTTCGACTGGAATAAGCAATTTGCGTTGTCACTGGATCCGGAGACGGCGCGCTCCATGCACGACGAGACGCTGCCTGACGACTATTACAAGGAAGCAGCGTTCTGCTCCATGTGCGGACCCAAGTTCTGTTCCATGAATTGGTCGAGCAAGGTGGATGCCTTCAACAAGGAAGTCCACGGCCTGGAAAAGAAGGATCTGACCGAGTTGGTGACCCTCCAGGCAGAGACCCTGGTTGGCCGCAACTAGCCGCTGTCGCAGAGGTCACCGAAAGTGGAAATAGTCTCACGCTCCCCGCCAGCCTCATCCCCTGGGCGGGTCCCATGTTTTGGCTTTGTATCAGGGCAGGGCTTTAGTCGTGCCGTAAAGGCCCAAAAAACCTCGGGCTTTAGAGTCTGCGTGAGAACACAAAGCAAATCGCAAATCAGAACCAGGCCCGTAGGGCCGGGAGCCAAACGTCAGCCCAGCCCGGAAGGGCTGGGAGGCGGATCCAAGGTCCGGGAGCGCCGGAGGTGCGGCACTACCTTCATCTGCGGGTGCCGCGCCTCTGGCGCTCAAACGATATTGGGGATCGATGTCCCAGCCCTTCCGGGCTGGGCTGACGTTTGGCTCCCGGCCCTACGGGCCTGGTTTCGATTTGCTGTTTATTTCGAGTTCTCACGCAGACTCTTTAGCCCCCGCTCATCCTTTTGGTTATGGCAGGGGCTTAAAGCCCGAATCTTTTTAGATAAGTGGGGGCACGACTAAAGTCGTGCCCTGATACAAAGCCAAAAGATACAAAGCCAAAACATGGGACCCGTCCAGGGGATGAGGGTGGCCAAGGAGCGCGAGAGTATTTCCACTTTCGACAGGGGCCCCGCTAGCTGCGCACTAATTCCGAGCTGCTGAAGGACATCACGTTGTAACCGCAATCCACGTAGAGGATTTCCCCGCTTATCCCCGACGACAAATCCGAAGCCAGGAATAGCGCCGCGTTGCCTACTTCGGCGGGTTCCACGTTTCGCTTCAGCGGCGAGCGCTCAGCATGCACCTTGAGCATTTCCCCTAACCCACCGATCCCGCGAGCCGCCAGCGTCTTGATGGGGCCCGCAGAAATCGCGTTGACCCGGATCTTTTTCGGCCCCAGATCCGCGGCGAGATAGCGCACCGTAGCCTCCAGCGCCGCCTTGGCCAGGCCCATCACGTTGTATCTCGGCACCACCTTTTGCGAACCCAAGTAAGTCAGGGTGATGATGCTGCCGCCCTCCGTCATCAACCGAGCGGCTCCCCGGCTAAGGGCAATCAGGGAATACACGCTGACCTCGTGCGCCACCCGGAAGCCTTCGCGGCTGGTCATCAAAAAATCGTTGTGCAACTCTTCCGCAGGAGCAAAGGCAACGCTGTGCACCAGAATGTCGAGTTTGCCATAACGATCCTTCAGTTGAGCAAAGACCGCGTCGATCTGTTCATCACTCGAGACATCGCACTCAAAGATAGCTGCGTCGGGCAGCTCCCCAGCCAGCGCCTCAGCTTCAATCCGCAGCCGTTCATTTTGATAGCAGATGGCGATCCGCGCCCCGGCCCCTGAAAGCTTCTGGGCAATCGCCCAGGCGATGCTTCGTTTGTTTGCCAGACCGAAAACCACTGCCGTCTGACCCTTAAGATCCGTCATTGAACTCTCCATGCAACGGGATTAAGGATATATCAGCCACCCAGATCCACTAATTCGACCTCGTGAATCGGGCTGCCTAGAAAACGAGCGCCGAGATTGCGAAACTTGGCCACCGAGTCGGTCGCGAAGAAGCGGCAGCGGCCGGACCGGCTGGGTGCGTATCCGCTGGTGACGCGATGGCCGGCGAGCTGCTTGGCTGCCTGGCTGGCAGTCGCCTGGGCCGAATCGATCACCCGGATGGCGGGCGAAAGAGCCGCTTCCATCATCGGCCGCAGCAGCGGATAGTGCGTGCACCCCAGTACCAGCGTGTCCGGATCGAGATCCGATTCCTGGGCCTGCTGCAACAGCTCCGTGAGATAAATGCGGACTACCTCCGCTGTGACCGGGTGATCGACCCAGCCTTCTTCTACCAGCGGCACCAGCAGCGGGCAGGCTTTTTCGAGCGCGCGCAGGCCTCGCTCTCGGCAGGCGCCAGCATAGGCATGGCTGGAGATGGTCGCGTCGGTGCCAATCACCAGGATGTCCCGGGTTTTCGACTGGCTGCGTGCTTCGTTGGCTCCGGTCTCGATCACACCCAGAACCGGTACCGTGGTCGACTCGCGAATCTCTTTGAGGGCAAGCGCGCTGGCAGTGTTGCATGCGATCACCAGGAAATCCGCACCCTGGTCGAGCAGAAAACGGGTGCTGGAAAGCGCATAGCGCACAATGGTCGCCCGCGATTTTGAGCCATACGGCAGCCGCGCCGTGTCGCCCAGGTAGAGGAACTCCGCCTGGGGAAGCAATGGCAGCAGCGCCCGCAGCACAGTCAGACCCCCGAAACCAGAATCGAAGACACCAATCTTCACAGGTGCTTCGCTCCGGGAGAATCCGTAGCCAGATAGACCCGGGTCAGGTCGGCGTGTCCGGCAAGGGTGTCGCGCTGCTGCCCATCCACCAGAAAGCGCACCTCCGAGATCTGGGGAAAGTTGGCGTGCAGCGTGCCCAGTATCGAAAGCAGGGTGAGTGTCTCCGGTTCGATGCCAGAAGGGTGGGCGGCGACAAACGATCCGCTCAGGTCGACGATGGCTTCTGTGCCCGGAATGACTTGATTGGGTTCCAGCGGCAGGGTCATGAAAAAAATCCCGTTCACGCCTTTGTTAGCCGCAATCGGGTGCTTGCTGTTGGGCCGCGCGTAGTCAAGGATCAGGTGCTGCAGGATGACGTGAGCGCGGGCGTTGCCATCGACCGGCAGCGCCAGATTCTGGGTTGCGGGCTGCACGGAACCATCCATATCATTGGCAATCATCATGGTTACACCCTGCGTCGGCCTGCCCGCCGACGGATTGAGCGGCATGCCCTCGGCGGAAGTGAGCAGGCGGTCCATGGCCCGCTCGCGCATGCGCAGCAAGACCACCGCCATCACTACCGAGCTGACCAGCAGAACCCAGAACAGGATGCGCTGTCCGCGGGAGATCATGGTTGTTGCCTCCAGTCGCGCTGCCATTGTTCGACGGCTGCGGCCAGTGCCGCCACAAGGCGGTCCTGGTACGCAGGGTCGGAGAGCGCAGTCACCTTTCCTGAGATGTTCAACGGCGACACCTCCACCGCCACCGCCGGGCAGGTGAAGCTGTCCAGGGGCTCCAAGGCGGTGCGGCCGAGGGTCACCGGTATCTCCGCATGCGTCAGGGCGGAATCGAACTCCGACGAGAGGCGCAAACTCTGCTCGGCATAGGCGCCCTGCGCGGTTTCCCAGGGAAGAAAGCGGGTGAGCGGGATTTGCGTCAGCGACGAGGTAAAGAGATGGACTCCGCTGCCGCTGGTGGTGGCATGCAGGGTGATGCAGGCGGCCGCTCCCGCGTGGTTGGCTGCCTCGGCGCGGTTCAACGCCGGGATGGTGCTATCCGATTCCCGCGTGGTGACCACATAAATGCCATGCGCTCCCAAGATGGAGCGCAGCCGTACCGACAGCATCAGCACCAGGTCCTTTTCCAGCAGGTGGTCAGACAAACGCGCCCCGCCGTCGGAGCCCCCATGGGCGGCGTCGATCACCACCCCAAAGCGCGGCGCCGTCCGGACAACAGAAGGCTGGGCCGGAGGGGGCGCCGGAGCAGGCGGCGGTGGAGTTGTCTGCGCACCGGCCAGCAGAGGCGCCAGAATAAAACCCATTGCGAGGCCGCGGCGGCGCTCCTCAATCCAGCGCATAGATGGCAAGACCGCTCAGTAGTTTGGGATAAAAGTCCGTCGACTTCTGAGGCATGACATCGCCGGCGAACGCTACTTCACGCAACTGACCCAGGGTGATCGGATTGGTCAGGAAGGCCACGTCCGCCTGGCCGCGCGCGACCTGCTCGACGGCGTCGCCGGCATCGCGTACATAGCGCAGGTTCCGTTGCTCGCGAATCGCCTCCGCGGTAATGCCCAGTAGCTGCTCCAGAACCAGGGAGTGCAACTGCGCCAGGTCCAGCCGGCGTTGACGCTCCGGAAGCTTAGCCAGCGCCTGGGCGACTACTTCGCGCTTGGCGGAGAGCAGGTGGTAGCCGAGTTGAGTGGCGGAAATGAACGCCGTGCCTGGTTGGCGCGCCAACAGCCTGGTCAGCTGCACCGGATCGTCCGTACTCAGGGGCTGAATGTCAAAGTATTTCCGGGCCAAATCGATGAACGCCGCGGGGGAAAAATCCTTCAGCCCAAAGACCACACGATGGGTGGGCAGAATGGTGATGCCGGCCGAGTCCATATTGACGAAGGTCATCATCACGGCAGCCTCAGGGTAGGGCGGCTGGGGCGTGGTGTTGGCCAGGTTCCGCTCCGTCCGGGTGACACTTGGCGGGGCATGCTCGAGCGAGTAGGCCAGGGCGGTCTCGTAGCGGTGGTGGCCATCGGCAATGATCAGCTTTTTGTCCTCCATGGCCCCCAGCAGGATATTGATGGTGCTCATATCGCTGACCTTCCACACCCGGTGGGTCACGCCGTATTCGTCCGTTACTTCGATCTCCGGCGCCGCCGTTCCCGAGAACAGGATCTTTTCCGCGGTGAGTGCCGGGTCCGAATAGAGCATAAAGATCTGTCCGAAGTGAGCCCGAGTGGAGCGCAACAGGTTCAGCCGGTCCGACTTGGGTTTGGACAGCGTCTGTTCGTGGCGGAAGACCACGTGTTGGCTGTAATCGCATATCTCGCCCAGGGCGATAAAGGCCCGGCGCTCGTGGATTTCTCCGTCCCCGCCGGGCACGGTAAACCGCTGCGAGTAAGCGAAGATGCAGGCGTCTTTTTCCTGGGCCAGAATCCCCATGTGGCGCCAATCCGCGAAATCGCGCGCCGCGCGGGTGTAGACGTCGTTGCTCCCAGGTTCGTCAAATAGTTCAGGTAGGCCAAGGATGATGCGCACAAGATTGTAGAGGCTGCGCTGGTAGTAAGCCTGCTGCATGGCGGGACTAATCTTGTCGTAAGGCTGGGTTACTATGTCTTCCATCCGGACCAGGCTCGGGTTGTAGCGCAATGCGCGAAAAGGATAAATACGGGCCATGCTGTTGGGGGTCCAGTTCCAGACATCGGCAACCTCAGCTGCGCTGCCAATTGCTTTGCTCTCTTATACCTGCCAGATTGTACCTGACCAGGAAGGCGGCGCCGGCGCTTCCTGTCTTGCCCGTCCCATGGGAGGTAATACCACCAAAATGGCAGAGGGCCCCCGGATTTCCTGTACGCTGCTCTAGACAGATCTGCGTGTGCGGCTTTCTTCACGGAAAGCCGCATGAAGCTCATTGATTTCGACAAGCTCAACAGGAAATCCGGGATGCAGTGGACGCGCGGGTGTCCCATCCTCGGCGTGTTTTTCGGCGGATGAAATCCGCAGCCAAAAAAGGGTGCGAACACGGGTTTCAGGTTTATTGTTGACGTGCTACCATCCTGCACACGAGCTCAAGGGACGATTATGGCGCTCTCTGCCGAGCGCAGAATGGGGATAAATGGTTGCGCTGGGCCCATTCGCGGGTTTTCACACAGCGGCCGTACTCAAAGAAGGCGGTACGCGTGGATGACGTTCAAGTTTGCCATCGTATTGACCTTGTTGCTGAGCCTCTCCGGGGCTAGCTGGGCTCAGGATCCCTTAAATGACGTTCACATAAATCCCCCGGCTCCAGCGCCCGTAGCGCCCATAGCGCCCACAAACCCCAACGCCAAGCCCAACACCACTACCCCGGCGCCGCTCGAGGGCAAGAAGGCAATGTCTGCGCGGCCGAACGAGCGCATTCGGGTAGATGTAAACCTGGTGTTGGTGCCGGTTACCGTGACCGACCCGCTCAACCGCCTGGTCACCGGTCTGGAGCGGCAGGACTTCTTCCTCTACGAGAACAACGCTCTGCAGAAGATCAAGAGTTTCTCCTCCGAGGACGCTCCGGTCTCGATCGGCATCATTTTTGACCTGAGCGGCAGCATGACGGACAAGATCAATCGCGCCCGCAACTCGATCCTGGAGTTTCTGCACACCGCCAACCCGCAGGACGAGTTTTTTGTCATCGGCTTTAACGACCGGCCGGAGTTGATCACCGATTTCACCAATAATGTTGACAACATCGAGGCTCGACTGCTGACCGTGAAGCCCGGCCATCGCACTGCGCTGCTGGACGCCATCTACTTCGGCTTGAACAAGATGAAGCAGGCGAAGCACGAACGCAAGGCGCTGCTGGTGGTGTCGGACGGGGGCGATAACCGCAGCCGCTATACAGAAAGCGAAGTGCGCGCGGTAGTCCGCGAGTCCGACGTGCAGATTTACTCCATCGGTATCTTCGACCAGTACGCTCCCACCCGTGAAGAGCAGCTGGGGCCTATTCTGCTGCACGATGTGAGCGAGGAGACCGGGGGTCAGCTCTTCAGGGTGGACGATCTTGCCGATATGGCCGATATCGCGACCAAGATCAGTGCTGAGCTACGCAATCAATACGTGCTGGGGTACAGGTCAGACGATATTAAACGGGACGGGAAGTGGCGTAAATTGAAGGTGAAGCTGGTTCCGCCCGAGGGGCTGCCCCAGCTCAGCGTTCACGCCCGTACCGGATACTATGCGCCCTTGCAGTAGATGGCTTTTCGTTCTTCCGATCTTCCTGCTTTGCAGCTCGCCGGTCCCGGCCCTGATGCAAGTGTCCGCGCCCCCGTCTGCCTCCTCGCTGCCGGCGGAGAAACAGCTGCCGCTCAATGTCGATCGTGACCCCGTTGCCTCCCCGGATGGGGCGGGAAGCGGTGGCTCCAAAGAGCCCGGGAGTCCAACAGTCATTGGTCGCGATAATGGGAAATACACCCTGCAGCGCAATGTCGATGAAGTAGTCCTGAATGCCACCGTGCTCGACGATAAGCAGCACATGGTGGCCACCCTGGCCAAGGACGACTTCAAGGTCTCAGAAGACGGTGTGCAGCAAACCATCACTTCGTTTCAGCACCAGGACATTCCCATATCTTTGGGGATTCTGGTCGACAACTCCGGCTCCATGCGTACCAAGCGCCAGGCGGTGAATACCGCTGCTCTCGATCTGGTGCACTACTCGAACCCCGATGATGAGAGCTTCGTGGTCAACTTCTCCGACGAGGCTTACATCGATCAGGATTTCACTTCGAATGTGAACAAGCTGCGTGACGGTCTCTCGCATATCGATTCCAAGGGAGGCACTGCCCTGTACGACGCCATCATGGCCTCGGCCGATTACCTGACCAAGAATGCCAAGCGTCCCAAGCAGGTTCTGCTGGTCATCACGGATGGAGAAGACAATGCTTCGAGCACTACGCTCGAAGAAACGGTGCGCCGCATCCAGGACCTGCAGGGGCCGATTGTTTACTCGATAGGTTTGCTCTACGACGACACCGGCGGCGGCCGGGAGGCTCATCGCGCCAAACGGGCGCTCGAAATGCTGTCCAATGAGACCGGCGGTATTTCCTTCTTCCCCAAGAATCTGGACCAGGTGGACGCCATCGCCGGGGAGGTCGCGAAGGATATCCGCGAGCAGTACACCATCGGCTATCACTCCACCAAGCCCATCAGCCAGGGCGGCTTCCGCTCCATTCACGTGGAGGCCAAGGCCAAGGGATACAACAAGCTGACGGTCCGCACCAAGACCGGCTACTACCCCAATGTAAAGAAGGCGAGCGTGGCGCCGCAGAATGCGTCTCCAGCGGCAGCCAATTGAAATCCGGCTGCTACACTTGTCACTTGGTCTATGTCCCCCTTTACTCGTGAGGTTGCAGCGCGCGCGCTGCATGTCGCCGAAGATATAACGGAGTTGATGGGGTCCACCCCCATGCTGCACCTGCACCGGGTCGCGCCCACGGGGGCCGCCGATATCTACGCAAAACTTGAGTTATTCAATCCTGGGGGCAGCGTCAAGGATCGGGCAGCGCTGGGCATGATCCTGGACGCCGAACAGCGTGGCCTGTTGCAGCCAGGCGCAACCATCCTCGAGGCCACAGCCGGCAATACCGGGGTAGGACTCGCCCTGGTGGGCGTGCATCGCGGTTACAAGGTCGTTCTCTTTGTGCCCGAAGGCTTTGCCGAAGAGAAGTGCATCCTCATGCGCGGTTTTGGCGCCACCGTAATCCGCACTCCGGAGGCAGAGGCCATGTCTGGCGCCATCCGCCGCTGCCGGGCCATGGCGGCAGAGACACCGGGCTCGTTTGCCGCCCTGCAGTTCGAAAATCCTGCCAATCCCGACTTCCACTATGCCACCACCGCCCACGAGCTCTGGGAGCAGATGGAAGGCCGTGTGGATGCCTTCGTGGCCGGTGTCGGGACCGGCGGCACGTTCTCTGGTGTCGCTCGTTTTCTCAAACAGCAGGACCCGGGCATTATGACCGTAGCAGTCGAGACTCAGGGCTCCGTGCTGCAGGGGGGTGAGCCGGGTCACCACAAGGTGGAAGGGATCGGCGTTTCCTTTATTCCCCAGACCTTCAACCGCGAGTGGTGCGACGAGATCATTATGGTCAAAGATCCGGAGGCCTTCGCTATGGTCAAGCGGCTGGCGGCGGAGGAAGGCGTGCTCACCGGCTCGAGTGGCGGCGCGGCCGTGGATGCAGCAATGCAGATCGCTGCTCGCCTGGGCAACGGAAAGCGAGTCGCCACCGTCATTCCTGATTCTGCCGAGCGTTACCTTTCGAAAAAGATTTTCGAGGGCGGTTTGTGAGCAGCGGCCGGCACGGCTTTTCCACTCGCGCCATCCACGATGGTCAGCCTCCCGATCCCTTGACCGGCGCGGTCAACGTGCCTATTTATGCTTCATCCACCTATGCCCAGGAAGAGATCGGTAAGCACCGCGGATACGAATACTCCCGGGTTTCGAACCCCACGCGCGCGGCGCTCGAGGAAAACCTGGCCTCGCTGGAAGGAGGCGCTTCGGCGCACGTTTTTTCGAGCGGCATGGCGGCGATCGCAGCCCTGGTCACCATGCTCAAGACCGGCGACCACGTCATCTGCGGATCCAATGTTTACGGGGGAACGCCGCGGCTCTTCGACCAGATCATTACCAACTACGGCATTATCTTTACTTACGTCGACACCACCGACGTGGAGCAGGTGCGGCGGGCGATCCAGCCCAATACCAGGCTGGTGCATATTGAAACCCCGACCAACCCGTTGATGCAGATCACCGACATTCGCGCCATCGCCGATCTCTGTCATGAACGGCGAAGAGCGGGGCAGGCGATCGATCTGAGCGTCGACAACACCTTTATGTCGCCTTACTTTCAGCGGCCGCTGGAGTGGGGCGCGGATATCGTCATGCACTCAACCACCAAGTTTCTCAATGGCCACAGTGATGGTCTGGGGGGCGTTCTGGTGGGGACCACTCCAGAACACAAAGAGTCTTTTGCCTTCGTGCAAAAATGCACCGGAGGCATTCTCTCCCCCTTCGAGTGCTTTCTCGTGTTGCGCGGGGTCAAGACGCTGGCGGTGCGCATGAAGCAGCATGAAGTGAATGGCCGTGCGATCGCGGGGTATCTCGCCGGCCACCCGAAGATCTCCACGGTTTTTTATCCCGGCCTTCCCGGCCATCCCCAGCACGAGCTTGCCCGGCGGCAGATGTCGGGCTTTGGGGCGCTCATTACTTTCGAGACCGGTGGGCTGGAGAGGGCCAATTCCGTGCTGCGCCGGCTCAAGATATTGACCGTCGGCGAATCGCTGGGCGGGGTAGAGACGCTGATCTCGCACCCCGCCACCATGACGCACGCGGCTCTCGGCGAAGAGGGACGGGCCAAAATCGGCCTTACCGACGGCATGGTGCGCATCTCGGCGGGTATTGAAGATGCCGATGATCTGCTCGAAGATTTGGAGCAGGCGCTCAGCGTACTGTGAGTGCCGGGGTGATAAACTCAAGGGTTTACTCGAATGAGCGTACCCGTTTCGAGCAGACGACGGAGCCCACGCAATGAGTGCCCACGCAGCTGATAGCACCCTCACGCCGACCCATTCCTTTGCATTGACTGACGAGCAGGAGCAGTTGTGCAAGGAGATTCGCGAGTTTGCCGCGCGCGAAATCGCCCCCAATGTCATGCGGTGGGATGAAGCCAGCGAGTTCCCGCTGGAGGTGATGCAGAAGCTGGGCGCGATGGGTCTGATGGGCATGATCTTCCCGGTGGAACTGGGAGGTGCGGGCCTGGGCTATGTGGACTACGCGCTTGCCGTGGAAGAGCTTTCGGCCGTCGACGGCTCGATCGGGATTATCGTGGCCTCGCACAACTCGCTCTGCACCAACCACATTTTTGTTGCCGGCAACGAAGAGCAAAAGCGCAAGTACATTCCCCTGCTCGCGTCGGGCAAATGGCTCGGCGCCTGGGGATTGACCGAGCCGGGTTCGGGCTCCGACGCAGGAAGTGCCCGCACCAGCGCCGTACGCAAGGGCGATCGCTGGGTACTGAACGGGAATAAGACGTTCATCACTAATGGGCAGTATGCCGACGTTTCTGTCATCATCGCGGTTACGGATAAGAGCAAGGGCACGCGCGGTCTCTCGGCTTTCGTGGTAGAGAAGGGAACCGGAGGCTTTCGCGCGGGTAAGAAAGAGAACAAACTTGGCCTGCGCGCCAGCGACACCTCCGAACTTATTTTTGAAGACTGTGAGATCCCGGGCGAAAACCTGCTGGGTCAGGAGGGTGAGGGCTTTATCGACTCCATGCGCATTCTGGACGGCGGCCGCATCTCGATTGCCGCGCTTTCGCTGGGCATCGGGCGCGGGGCTTTCGATGCGGCTCGCCGCTATGCCAAGCAGCGCCACCAGTTCGGCAAGGCGATCTCGGAGTTTCAAGGGATTCAGTGGAAACTTGCCGACATGGCAACCCAGCTCGACGCGGCGCGCCTGCTCACGTTGCGTGCCGCGGTGATGAAGGATGCAGGCCAGAAGACTACGCTCGAATCATCGATGGCCAAATTGATGGCCAGCGAAGTAGCAGTGAGAGTATGTGATGAAGCGGTGCAGCTTCACGGGGGATACGGCTTTATCAAGGACTACCCGGTGGAGAAGTTCTACCGCGACGTCAAGCTATGCACCATCGGTGAAGGCACCAGCGAGATTCAGCGCCTTATCATCGCCCGTGAAATCCTCAACAAGTAAAAGTATTGCTTTTCCAAGTTGAGATCGCGGACACAGCAGGTCCCTCGGCTTCGCTCCCACGGCACGCCGGGGCAGGCGGGATGACAAAGTTTAGGTTTGTTCACACCTCGTATTCTGCGAAATGGATGGGTAGTATCGCCAAGAATCTTCCCATCCCCATCACAACTGTGAAGGAAAGAACAAACCTAAAATTCTGAATAAGTAAAGTCTTGCGCTTCCAAGGAGATCGCGGACACAGCAGGTCCCTCGGCTGCGCTCCCACGGCACGCCGGGGCAGGCGGGATGACAAAGTTTAAGTTTGTTCAGACCTCATACTCTGTGAAATGGATGGGTAGTATCGCCAAGAATCTTCCCATCCCCATCACAGCCATGAAGAAAAGAACAAACCTAAACTTTGTCATCCCGAGCGCAGCCGAGGGACCTGCTGTGTCCGCGATCTCGACTTGGAAGCCGCCGGAAACCCCTCCACCTCCCTTCGGAATCGTATGATCGGGAGGGATGAAGAGCGACAGCGGCGAGGTGGCGGAGTTGGTCAGGCGCATGCGCCAGGGAGACGTCCGCGCGCTCGCGCGCGCGGTGACGCTGGTCGAATCTGACGCACCTTCGGCGCGGCAGATTCTTTCCTGCTGCTTCCCCTACAGCGGCTCCGCAGTGCGTATTGGCATCACCGGCTCTCCCGGAGCCGGTAAAAGCACCCTGGTCGACGGCCTCGCGCGCCGCTATCGCGCGCAAGGGGAGACGGTAGGAGTGGTTGCCGTCGACCCCACCAGCCCCTTTACCGGCGGAGCTATCCTGGGAGATCGCATCCGGATGCGAGACCATGATGCCGATCCTGGCTTTTATATGCGCAGCATGGCGACTAGAGGCTCGTTGGGTGGCCTAGCCCGCAGATCGGCGGAGGTAGCCGCCGTAATCGAAGCCAGCGGCAAGCAACGGTTGCTGCTCGAAACCGTAGGCGTCGGCCAGGACGAAGTCGAAATCGTGCGCCTGGCGGACGTAACCATCGTTGTGCTGGTTCCTGGAATGGGCGACGATGTGCAGAGCATCAAGGCAGGCATTATGGAGATTGCGGACATTTTCGTAGTCAACAAGAGCGATCGCGAAGGCGCCGACCGGGTGGAAAAAGAAGTGCGATCGCTGCAGTCGCTTACGGCGCAACACGGAAGCTGGATTCCGCCCGTGGTCCGAACCATCGCCACGAATGGCGCCGGCATCGAAGAACTGGAACACGCGGTGGATAAATTCTGGTCGTGGCTGTCAGAAGAGGGAAGGCTTACCGCCCGGCGGGAGGCACAGTGGCGCGCCCGGGTGATGGAAATGATTTCTCATGAACTGCTGCGCACCATGCGCGGACATGGCCTGAGCGACCAGGCGCTGGCGGCGATCGGTCGTCAGGTCGTGGGCAAAGAACTGGATCCCTATCAGCTGGTACCCGAATGGGTAGAGCAACTCACACGAGGAGAGAAAGATGGCAAAGATCGACCACCTGGGCATTGCGGTCAACAGTATTGAGCAGGCCCGGCGCTTGTATGAAGGCCTCGGTCTCACGGTGTTGGAGGAAGAAGAAGGGGAGGAAGGCGTGCGCAGCGCGATGATTCCGCTGGGAGAAAGCCGTGTGCGCCTCCTGGAACCACTGGACAAGGGAACGGACCTGGGCAAGTTCCTGGCCCAGCATGGGGAAGGCCTGCACCACCTGGCACTGCACGTGGACGACATCTCCGGCACATTCGAGGAGATGAAGCAGGCCGGCGTGCGGCTGATCTCCGAAGAAATCGAGATTGGCGCCGGCGGCCGGCTTCATTTCCTGGTGGACCCATCGGCTGCGAACGGCGTGCTGCTGGAGATCTGTCAGGATCCAATTGCCGGAGTCTGAGGCTATGCTCCTATCCCTGAATACCTGCGGAAGCACGGCCACCGTGGCTCTTGCCGTGGCGGGCGCAGAAGAGATCCAGATTCTCGCCACTGCCAGCCTCGCGGTGCGCACCTATTCGGCGCGCCTGATTCCCGAGATCGCCGCCATGCTCGAGAGCCGGCATGCGACGCTCGGCGATATCGAAGCCATCGTAGTGGTGAACGGACCTGGCAGTTTCACCGGCGTCCGGGTGGGTTTAAGCACCGCCAAAGGTCTGGCTGAAGGCGCCGGCATCCCTCTGATTGCGGTATCGCGTCTGGCGCTGCTGGCCGCATCCAGTGGCTTACCCCATGTGCTCGCCGCCATCGATGCGGGCCGGGGGGAGTACTACGTGGGCGAATACCAGAACGGCAACAATCTGGGAGAGGTGCTTCTGAGCGGAGAGGAGACGGTGGCTTTGGCCAAACAGCCTGGAGCGGGAGTGCTGGTTTGCGACGAGAGCGTTGCCGGGGATGGTGGGGCGCCCGCCACCAGCGCCTGTGCCGCCCTGGCTATCTGCGGGCCGGTCTACGTGCAACCTCCCGATGCTGCCGAGGCGCTCCGTTTCGCGCTGGGCCGGTTTCGTGAGGGCAAATTTGATGATCCCGAAACCCTGCAGGCAAACTATCTCCGCCGCTCCGACGCTGAAGTGATTCGTTCCGCCAAGGCCGGGGTTGCTCCTTGAATTTTAGCGTCCGCGCCATGACGGCGCAGGACATCGATGATGTGATCGTGCTCGCCGCCGGGTTCGTCGAAGCTCCGCACTGGACCCGCCGCGACTACGAGGAGATGCTCCGCCCCGCGCCGGTCCCAGTCCCCACCCATTGCTTGACCCGTTGCTCCGTGGTGGCGCTGAGCGACAGCTTTCTTACCGGCTTTGCCGTCGCCAGCTGGTTACCCCAGGAAACCGCGGCCGAAGTAGAGGGGCTGGTGGTGGCCGAAAAGTATCGCCGGCAGGGCGTTGCAACCGCCCTGCTCGGCGCCTGTATGGAGTGGGCATCCAGGTCTGGGGCGTCAAGCATGCGCCTGGAGGTACGGGCATCGAACGCAGCTGCGCTTGCGCTTTATCACCGCCACGGCTTCTCCGCCGTGGGACGCCGCCGCGCCTATTACTCTGCTCCCATCGAAGACGCCGTGCTGCTACAAGCGCAGACGCCTCTATAATTCTCCAAGGGTTTGGTCTCATACATGGTGCGTGACGGATACTTCTATGGTTTTGGGTTTATCGCGGCCGCCGTTCTGGTATGGCTGGTAACGGCCAGTTGGATCTGGGCAGTCGTACCGTTTCTGCTGGCATGCTTTTTTTTCTGGTTCTTTCGCGATCCCCAGCGCCCGGTACCGATCGAGGCAGGCCTGGTAGTTTCGCCGGCAGACGGCAAAATCACCGAGGTCGCGCGCATTCAAACGCCGAATGGGGAGCGTATCCGTCTGAGTATCTTCCTCAGCGTCTTCGATGTGCATGTTAACCGTGCGCCCATTGCCGGCACGGTGCGCGAGGTCCGGTACCAGAAAGGCAAGTACCTGAATGCGCTCAACCCTCAGTCAGGGGAAAAAAACGAGCAGAACGTGGTCACCGTGCAAGGCGATGAGTTCGATGTGAGCTTCATGCAAATCGCAGGTATCCTGGCGCGGCGCATCGTCTTCCGTTTTCGAGAAGGCGATTTTGTGGAACGCGGCCAGCGCGTCGGCCTCATCAAGTTCGGCTCCCGGGTGAACGTTCTGTTGCCTGGCCATGCGCATCTGCGGGTAGCCCTGGGGCAGCGGGTCAAGGGAGGCGCCTCGGTGCTGGCCGATCTCCCGCCTGCGGAGGATCAGGGATCGCTCGACGTCCTGGCGGAGAGTTTCGCTTGAGCCGCGACGCCGGCAGGCCCGAGCGTAAGAGGAGGGGCCGGCTGCGCCGGGGCATGTACATCGTGCCGTCCCTCTTCACCGCAGGCAATATCGCCGCCGGCTACTTCGCCATTATGCAAAGTCTGCAGGGATCGGTGCAGGAGCCGCGGCATTTCGACTATGCCGCCCTGGCCATCGGCTTTGCCATCCCGTTTGACGCCATCGATGGCCGCATCGCGCGCATGACCAAAACCACCAGCGACTTCGGCAAGGAGCTCGATTCGCTGGCGGATGTGATTACCTTCGGCGTCGCTCCCAGCCTCCTGGCCTTCACTTGGGGCTTCCAGACGCTGCCCACGGCCATGGATCCCGTGCGCCGGCAGCACGTGGTGCAGTGGGGCGCATTCGTCTGCTTTCTTTTTCTGCTCTGCGGCGCCGGCCGCCTGGCCCGCTTTAACATCGGCGCCAACTTGTTGCCCAAGAATCCCGGGCGCCCGGGGCGAAAATACTTCGTGGGCATGCCCATTCCCGCGGCCGCCGGCGTGATTGCCGCCGTGGTCCATTTCTTTTCCGGAACGCCGGTGCCCAACTGGCGGGTCGCCCTCATGTGGATGCTGCTGGTCTTCCTGGTCGGCCTACTGATGGTCAGTACCTGGCGATTCTGGAGCGGGAAAGAAATCAACCTGGCCGACCGCCATCCCTTTCAACAGATCGTAGTCATCGGACTGGCGATCTACGCCACTTTTGTTTTCTCCCAGATCGTCCTCTTTCTGCTGGCGTTCTTTTATATGTTTTCCGGCATTTTCGCCCGTGCAGCCTACTCCTGGCAGCGGCGCCACAAAGCTGCCAACCGGCATCTCATGAACCCCGAGGCAGGTGCGACGTCCGCCCCGCACCCTCCCTCCCAGCCACCCGTTCATCCATGAGAAACCCGCGCAGGCAAGTCAACCGATGACCACCAACTACCAAATTGCGATTGTTGGCGCCGCTTCCATTCGCGGCAAACAGCTAAACGAAGCGCTCTCCGAGTCCAGCTTTGCCACCGCCGAGTTCGCGCTGATGGACGACCAGCAGGCGTTGGGACAACTGGAAGCAGTGGGCGATGAGATAACGTTCATCCAGCCCATCACGGCCGCATCTTTTGAGCGCATCGATTTCACGTTTTTCGCTGGGACAGGGGAGTTGACCCGCCGGCACTGGCAGGCAGCCCAGCGCGCCGGCTCCAGCATTATCGATCTTTCCGGGGCGCTGGAGGGCGAGGCTGGGGTGCTGGTGTGCGCACCCTGGGTGCAGGAGGCGACGGGCGAAGGGGCCGTTGCCGGCGCTCCCAACCTGCATACGCCGGCTGTGGTTTCGGCGCACCCCGCTGCGCTGGTACTGTCCCTGCTGCTCGAGCGTCTGCAGCGGGCAGGAGCTATCCGCCAAGCCTCAGCGACGGTCATGGAACCGGCTTCGGAGTATGGAAAGGCGGCGCTGGACGAGTTGCACCAGCAAACCGTGGCGCTGCTTTCGTTCCAGAGTATTCCACTCGAGGTATACGACGTCCAGGTAGCCTTCAACACCGTCGCGGCCTTTGGAGAATCCTCCAAGGTCAGCCTGGCAGAGAGCGAAGCACGCATCCGGCGGCACTATGCTCTCCTTTCCGGCGGACGGCTGCCGCAGCTTTCTCTGCAGCTGATCCATGTGCCCGTCTTCCACGGTCATACCTTCTCCATTGCCGTCGAGTACGACCGCCAGGTGACACTAGAGCAAATTGAGACGACGCTTTCCGTTCCTCATGTGGAAGTCATTCTTGGCGACGCCGATGCGCCCGGCAATCTCAACTCTATTGGCGACCAGGATGTCTCTGTCCGCGTCCGCTTCGATGAGGAGGGTGTCTCGCAGTCCCGGCGCTTGTGGCTCTGGGCTTCCGCCGATAACCTCGAACTCTCCGCGTTGAATGCTGTGGAGTGTGCGCAGGAGCTGCGCAAACTGCGGCCCCAGGGCAAGGTTCAATAAGCGCCCGATGGCTCAAGCAATTGCCCTGATGAGAGCTGTGCTTGCGATGGCCATACTACTCAGTGCTGCGGGTTGCGGTATTAGCTTTGCTCCGCTGCCGCCCGGCTCGGTTGCCGGAAGAGCCGGAATCTATGATTACTCTCCGTCTGTCATACAAACGGGCAATGTGGTGCAGATCTGGTGGTGTGGCTCGGATGACGACGCGTCTGACAGGACGCAGATATCGGACTCCATCGAGTATCAATCGATCAACCTGGCTAACAAATCGCATCAGGGGCCAGTGCCCGTACTAGGCGAAACCCAGTACGCATGGGATTCTGTATACACCTGCAATCCGAAGGTCATTGGCGGCTCCTTCGCCAATCCTCTGGGCAACGGCAAAACCTACAGCTATGCCATGTATTACGTTGCGACCGATTCTCTCCAGGGGATAAACAACAGCATCGGCGTTGCCTTTTCCAACGACGGAATCAACTGGAAGAAATATCCAAAGCCGATCATCTCCCCGGAAACGCTAGGGAACTACGGCGTAGGACAACCGGCGGTCTACAACAGCGACCATAACGCTGCCATCCAGATGTTTTATGAGGACTACAGTGTTATTTGCCACCATGTCGAAGCGATCTCCAGCGATGGAGTGCACTTCACGACAGTGGGCACGCTCACCAGCAATGGGCTCGACCCAAAGAACCCGGCGCCGAACTGGGGGGACATGGCCTTTGATCCGGAGACTGGCTATTGGTACGCCGCCTTCAACATATTGCCCACCCGAAATCCGTCGACCACCGGCGGAGTGACCGAACTGGGCCAGTATGGTATCCAGTTGTACCGCATTCCCGAGGGGTCTCTTTTTAGCGGGGCCACCCCCTGGGAGCTGCTCACCATCATCGATACCGCCCTCACCGGCTACGAATCGAATTTCATTGCCAGTTTCGTGCGCGATTCGTATGGCAGTTTGGACGTCGGTTCGTATCCCACCCTGACTCTCTACACATCAGCCTCCAATCCCCCGGCGCCCTGGAACGCATCTCCTGCGCTCGCCGGTGTATCCGGCAACATCGCCTTTTGGGATATAGCCACGGCTGCCTGGGTGCCTGGCCAGCCATTGAGGGCGCTCAATCGGTATTTCAATCAAACGTCGTACGAGGTCACGACTGGTTGGATCGATCCCAAGGGCGGCTTTTCTCTGCAATCTACCCTGGGACATCTTTACGAAAGCCCGCAGCAGGGAGCCACGGTTCCGTTTTATAGCTGTAAGAGCGGGTCCACGGACTATTTCGTTTCCCTCGATCTCTCCTGCGGGGGTTCTCGCATCCTTGGCACCGCCGGTTACGGCTACGCAAAGCCGGATGCGGGTCTCAAGCTGGTAGCTCTCTACCGCTGCAACACCGGCGCCGATGATTTCGTCAGTCAGGATCCCGCCTGTGAAGGCAAAGCAACCGGGCAGCTTCTGGGGTATGCCCTGCCTTAAAGATTGGCAAAGGAGAGTCCGACTCAATGAAAGCTTGGTGTAGATACACGCTGGGCGCAGCGCTCTTTCTATCAGGCTCGCTGCCGACTTTCTGCCAAACGCCGGCCCCACCGCCGCCGGTGATCGATGAGACCGTGCCGGCGGCATCCGATAATTACCCGCTGCCACCGGAGGCAAAGCCAGTTGCCGGAGTCGCGGCGGGAACGACCTTCAAGTTCGAGCTGACGGACTCGAAAATCTTCCCGTATACCACGCGGACGATCACGGTGTATGTGCCGGCAGAATACAAAGGGGACAAGCCAGCTTGTGTGTATGTGGGTCTGGATGGTCTAGGTTTCAATGCCGCAACCGTCTTTGACAACCTCATCGCCCAGCATGCGATGCCGATCACCATCGCCATCGGTGTTTCCCCGGGGGTGGTGGCTTCGGCCAGGCCGCCGGATAATCCTCGCTTCGAGCGCAGTTTTGAATTCGACAGCCGCAGTGACCGGCTAGCCCGTTTCCTGATCGAGGAAGTGATGCCCCAAGTGGAACGGCACCCCACTGCCGATGGGCGGCCGATCAGGCTTTCGACCGATCCTAATGACCGCGCCATCGGCGGCGGAAGTACCGGAGCAATCGCCGCCTTCACCGTCGCCTGGGAGCGCCCGGACGCTTTTCGACGGGTCTTCAGCGCCATCGGAACTTATGTGGGCATGCGGGGCGGAGAGCAGTACTACGTTCTGGTGCGCAAGACCGAGCCGAAACCTCTGCGCATCTTTATGCAGGACGGCGTGCACGATGAATGGCCCGGTGGCCCGGAGATGGGCGATTGGTGGATGTCGAACCAGACCATGAATCGGGCGCTGGAGTTCGCAGGCTACGATGTTCGGCACACCTGGGGCGCGGGCACACACAACGGCAACCAGGCTGCATCGCTCTTCCCCGATGCGATGCGCTGGCTCTGGAGAGACTGGCCGGCGCCCATCCGGGCCGGGGAACCAGGCAATCCCGTACTCAAGACGATCCTGCAACCAGGAGAAGACTGGCAGGTTGCTGCGGATGGCTGCGCATCTGTAACCAGTCTGGCTGCAAATCCGCAGGGGCAGATTTTCTACCCAGCCCAGGGCGCTCACCAGGGCGATCAAAAGATCTCTGAGATTGTTGCCGATGCCCAGCCAACCCAATGTGCTCAGCCGGCGGGGGCTGCGGCGTTGGCCTTTGCAGCGGACGGGCGGGTGTACGTGACCCGTGCCGAGGGCGGCGTCCATGCCATGGACCGCGCTGCCCATGGGCCAGCCAAAGTACCCGGCCAGGGTCTCGACATCGTCAGCCTGACGGTTCGTAACAACGGTGACATCTACGCTGTGACCCGACGTGAACTATGGCTCACTCGGGCAAACGGAGAAAAGCTGCGGTTGGACAAAGATCTGAAGGGAGCATCTGGGGTGGCTCTTTCACCCGACGGCCTCTGGCTGTTTGTCGTCCAGAGCCTCTCGCGCACCGGGTTGAGCTACCGTGTCCGGTCCGACGGAACAGTTGATGCGCGCGAGGCATTCTACGACTTCTATGTTCCGACCTGGGCAGACGACAGCGGTGCGGCCGGAATTGGTATGGACCGCGAAGGAAGGGCTTACGTTGCCACGCGGATGGGAGTCCAGGTTTTCGACCGCAATGGGCGTGTGGCGGCGCTTCTTCCTTTGCCTGGTAACGCAGAGGGTACCAGCCTCTGTTTCGGCGGCCATGATTTCGATACGCTCTATGTGGCGAGTGGTGGAAAAATTTACCGCAGAAAGCTTCATGTTCCGGGCGCGCCTCCCTGGGCTGTTCCGTTCAAACTTCCACCCTGGGGCGCGGGATAGACGCGCCGCTGAGCAATTCGTCTTCAAGGGATGTGCTGATGGAATGTGCTGATCCACGAACAAATCTGGTGGTTGGCATTGCTACCCACGGGCGCCCAGCAATCCTTGCCCAGACGATTGCCTTTTTGGCAAAGCAGGAAAGGCAGCCGGACAAGATCCTGGTGGCTTACGCAGAGCCGGCGGATGTGAGCGATGCGCCGGACCGATTTCCATATGTAACTTTCATCCAGGCGGAGCTGGGGCTTACCCGGCAGCGCAATGCGATCCTTACCCTCGCTCGGGACTGCGACATTCTGCTCTTTATCGATGATGATTTCTATCTCGACCCCCACTATCTGCGGATTACCGAACGCTTTTTCATGGCCCACCCGGATGTAGTAGCTTCCACCGGCACGGTGCTGGCAGACGATGTGAAGGGTCCCGGTCTCACGGTGGAGCAAGCCAAGTTGATTCTCGCCGGCGACACCGGCGCGCACTGCGAGCAGCGGATTAGTCCCCGGTACTTTGCTTACGGATGCAACATGTGTCTCCGCATGGCTCCCATTCGAGAGCATGCGCTTCGCTTCGATGAGACGCTTCCTCTTTATGGGTGGTATGAGGATTGGGATTTCTCGCGGCAGTTGGCGCAATTTGGTTCGATTTTTCACATCTCGAATGCATGCGGAGTTCATCTCAGCATCAAGATTGGCCGCACGACCGGAGTGCGGATGGGTTACGCGCAAGTGGCCAATCCAATCTACCTTGCGCGCAAAGGGACCTTTCCCCGGTCGCTTGTGTTTCAATTTATCGTCGGCCCATGCCTGAAGAACCTGGTGCGGAGCCTGAGGCCGGAAGCCCACGTAGACCGGCTGGGAAGATTTTGCGGAAATCTCGCCGCCTTCCGCGATCTTCTCACCGGTACCCTCAGCCCAATGCAGATTACGAACCTCTAGATAGGGCCTTACAGACCGCGGAAAAACGCTGCCGTTGGACAGGTTCGGGCTTTAAAGCCCGACCTGTTTTGTAGCACTTTATGCACGGGCTTCAAACTCTGGGGCACGACTTTATCGTGCCATAAACAAACCAAAGGAATCGGGCTTTACAGGCTGCGGAAAGTAGCCCAGCACGTGAGGAAGAGATGGAGTTGCGTGCCCGGATGCAGCAGATTGTGCTGACTCATCGGGGCAACTACGGCTATCGGCGGGTGAGCCGGGACTTAAAAGATCAGGGCCTGGTGGTGAATCACAAGCGGGTTTTGCGTCTGATGCAGCAAGACAATTTACTGGTGGTACGAAGACGTAAGTTTGTTCTCACCACAGACTCGCGACACGACTTGCCGGTGTATATGAATCTGGCTGCCCGGATGCAGTTAAGCGGTATCGACCAGCTCTGGGTGGCTGATATTACGTACATTCGTCTGCGGGAAGTGTTTGTTTATTTAGCTGTCGTGCTGGATGCTTTTTCCCGCCGTGTGGTGGGTTGGGCGGTGGACGAATCCTTGCACGCGCCGTTGGCGTTGGCGGCTTTAGATAAGGCTATCGCCCAGCGCAAGCTGGCTCCAGGGCTAGTCCATCACTCCGACCGCGGGGTTCAATATGCCTCAGAAGAGTATGTGACGCGGTTGTGCGACCACGGCATCGTAGCCAGCATGAGCCGGCTCGGTAACCCTTACGACAATGCCAAATGCGAAAGCTTTATGAAGACTCTCAAGCAGGAGGAAATCTATACCCGGCGGTATCGCGATCAGGCCGATCTGGAGGCCCACATGGAGCAGTTCCTGGAGCAGTATTACAACCGTCAAAGGTTACATTCTGCCCTAGGCTATCGTTCTCAAGAGGCGTTTGAAAACCTGCTCAGGACACCGCTGTTGCGGGCCGCAAGGTTGAGTTTTCCAAGGCATGAGGAAATCTATCGTTCCGATGTAGGATCGAACTCCGGGAGGACATCTGACCTCCCGGAGCCCTCATCGTCGCGATGAGTTTCAGCTGAGTATTCCTTGGCGGGTTGCTCTCCAGCAGTGCCCGCCTCCGCTTCCTCAGCCAACCTCATGCTGTCAACAACAACGTCCGCTCGTCGAGAAAAACTCAGCGAACGGCTACCTGGGACTTTCGTCCCTGTCTCAACAAAGGGGTTCACCCCATAGTGCTGGGTAGACGACGCAAAGCGGACTAGTCCCGTAGGGACGGCTGAAAATGTCCCAGGACGCCAGTCCTGGGCTTGCACGGATTTTCCAGAAAGAGGTTTCCCAGGACTACGTCCTGGGGCATTTTCAGCCGTCCCTACGGGACTGGTTCTTCCTTTCAAATCCTACCCAGCACTACGTGCTGGGCTATTCTCAGCCGTCCCTTCGGGACTCAATCGTTAACCGCCGGTTCTCACGCAGCCTGTAAAGCCCGTATCCTTCGACAACCGGACTTTTTTCCGCAGCTCTCCTCAGGACTGGCGTTTGAGCCAGTCGGCATATTGCTGCAGGATGTAGTGATCCGTCATCCCCGCGATGTAGTCGGCGACCACGCGGGGCACGCCCTGGCTGGCGAGCTGGGACTGGCCGGCATTCGGTAACAGCGACGGATCGTTCACCCAGCTGGCAAACAGATTCCGTACGACCAAGGCCGCCTCTTGCAGATCTCGTTGCAACTCCTCGCGGCTGTAGAGCATGGCGTAGAGATGTTGCTTGGCTTCGCGGCGGAGCTCCTCGATCTCAGGGGAAAACGCCGCCAGCCGCTGCGGCGAGCGGCGAACATCCTCCAGGGTGACCACACCCGCGGCCTGGACTCGACGCGCAGTCTCACGAAGAAGATCGCCCACCAGGGTATTCAGCATCCTCTTCAGGGCCTCGTTGGCGAGCAGATTTTCCGCGGCCGTGGGATACTCGCGCTCCGCCGCGCACAACGATTGATCGAAGATGCGCACATGCTTGCGGAGATCTTGCGCCTCCAGCATCCCCGCCTCCATCCCATCATCCATATCGGCCGTCAGGTAGGCGATTTCGTCGGCCAGATCGATGAGCTGCGCCTCCAGGGGCGGTTGCTCAGCCAGGAAATAGGGGCTGAGCTCCGGGTGTTCGGCCGCGGAGTAATCGTGTGAGTGCTTGACGATCCCTTCGCGCACGCCAAGGGTGAGATTCAGGCCGCGAAAGGCGGCATAACGAACTTCGAAATATTCGACGATGCGCAGCGCATGCAGGTTGTGATCGAAGCTCAGGCCATACTCCCGCATGGCTTCGTCCAGCGCCCGCTCGCCGGCATGACCGAAGGGCGGGTGCCCGATGTCATGCACCAGCGCCAGCGCTTCGGTCATGTCCTCGTTCAGCTTCAGCGCACCGGCGATGGCGCGCGCGATCTGTGCCACTTCCATGGTGTGGGTGAGACGGCTGCGAAAGTGATCGGAGTAGCGGTGAGTGAAGACCTGGGTTTTTCCCGCCAGGCGACGAAAGGAGCGGGCATGGATTACCCGCGCCCGGTCGCGCTGAAATGGGGTCCGATAGGGATGGGGCGCTTCGGGATGCACCCGCTGGGCAAGCGGGCCCGTGGCGTCGTCAGGAACGGCACAGCCACGGGGCAGTGCGAGGGCCACTTACTGCTTCGGGCTGGCGCCCGTCGATTCTTCCTTAGCCAGCTTGACCCGCGCGCTATCCAGCTTTTTCTGCACTTTGTTCACGTCGCCGGGCTCTGCATCCGCGGGCACGGTGTGGGCGTACTCCTGCAGGCTCTGCTCCCATTGCGAGGCAGCCATCTTCAGGCGGCCTGTCTTTTCAAAAAGCTCGCCCAGGTGGTCATGTACCGCCGGGTCATTGCCCATGCGTTCGGTTGCCTTGCGCAGGTTGGCTTCGGCCAGCGCATACTGGCCCATCTTGAAGTAGACCCAGCCCAGGGAATCCAGATAGGCGCCATTCTGGGGCTCCTGCTGCACCGCTTTCTGCACCATGGTGAGCGCCTCATCCAACTTGACCCCGCGATCGCCCAGCATGTAGCCCAGGTAATTGAGGGTCATGCTGTTGTTGGGGTCGATGGCCAGGATCTTGCGGAATTCCTCTTCGGCGGAATCGTAGTGTTTCTGCCGCTCAGCCAGCGCGCCGCGCAGAAAGTAGATATAAATTTTGTCATCCTGACTCACTGGAGCAGGGTTAGATGCCCCTAACGCAATGGTCTGACCGTCTTTGTGGGCTGAGAGAGCTTCAGCCGCATCGATTTCGTCGGACGCGTCCTTCCAGCGGCGCAGCCGGGTATACATCTGTGCCAGCGTCAGGTGTACTTCACGGTCGCCCGCGTTGCCCTTCAGTTGCGCCTTGGCGAGCTTGATGCCTTCCTCCGCTTTGCCGCTGTCGGCAATCTGCCCGGCCAACATCAACTGGACGCTCTTATCTTTGGGCATGGCCAGTGCCGCCTGCTGGGCAACCTGGGTGGCCTTATCGTATTGCTTGGCATCGCGGTAGGCATCCACCTGGCCCTGGTACCCGCGCTCGGCGTAATCCCCGCCCATGGCGACCATCAATTGGTAGGTCTGCACCGCCAAATCTGTCTTTTCCTGCTCTTTGTACACGGTGGCCAGCCGGTCGAGAAAGATGGAGCGATTGTTCTTTTCGGCGTCAGAGTATTGGCCGTCCGGGTGCGTGGTCTGCTTCACCAGGCTCTGCAGAGTTTGCGCGCCCTCGTCGTAGTGGCCGAGCGAGTCATCGATCAAGGCCTCATTGAAGCTGATTTCGAGCGAATCCGAGGCCAGAGACTTGGCTTTCTTGAGGGTGGTCAGCGCCTGCTCGTAGTGACCCTGCCGGCGCTCGATCTCCGCGATGCGCAGGTAGGTCTGCGCGTCCTGCGGATCGGCGGCGGAAATGGCATCAAAGTGCTTGAGGGCGGGGCCGAGCTGGTTGTCATTCAACAACGCCTGGGCCAGACCCCTCTCCGCGTCCAGGTTATCCGGTTCCATGTCGAACGCCTTGCTGTAAGCGTCGATGGCGTTCTTGTTGTCCTTCAGCTGGTCGTAGCTCATGCCCAGCGCGTAATCCATTTTGGCGGTGCGGTCGTCCTCTGGCACGGCGCTCAGCACCTGGATCGCGCGTGTCATGTCGCCAGAATCGCTGTAGAGCCGGGCGAGGTTCAGCACTACGTCTTCTGAACTCGGATCGATGCGCTGCGCTGCCTTAAACTGCTCCTCCGCATGCGGGGTGTCATGGGCCAAAGTGTAAAGCTGACCCAGGAGCAGACGGCTCTCGATGTCGTTGCCCTGCAGTTGCACGATCTTGGTGTATTCCGCAATGGCCAGCTGCAGCACCTTCTCCGAAGGTCCGCCACTCTGTACATTGCCCAGGGACTGCAGGTAGACCCGGCCCAGCAGCTTGTGGGCATCCAGGTTGTCAGGCTCGGTCTTGAGTATGTCCTGCGCCGCCAGCACGGCATCCCGAACCCGGCCGGTGCGGAGATAGAGTTCTGCCAAGCCACTGTTCAGGTACTTGGAGGTGGGATCGGCGTCGAGCGCCAGCTTGTATTCCTCAATGGCACGCGTCGCGTACTCGGGGCGGCCGTAGTTGGTGGCCATGTCCTCGTACATATGCGCCAAGCCGAAATGGTAGTAAGCCGCAGCGCGGTCCGGTTTTTGCGTTGTTGCCGGAGCTGCGTTTTTGGTTTGGGCCGGCCGGCCAGTGGCACCCGTGCTGCTCGCAGGAGGCGTCGCCGGCGCGCTTTGCGGAGCTGCAGTCTGTTGTGAAAGGGCGGAAGCTGGAGTAACGATGGCTGCGCAAGCAAGCGCCACTTGGAAGAGAGTCGTTTGGCGAGTTTTAGAGGAGGGCTTGATGGTCATTTATGGGAGTTCCTGTGCCCGGGCTTAAGTTCCATTGAACTGACGCCGGCGGTCCAAACGCGGTTGCAGAGGAACCCGCATTTTTTTGTGATATGCGCGTGCTGTGGCGCTGCAGCGCAGCATCTGGTCTAAATCGATTGTAACGCCCTTAAAAAAGTCCAAACACTCCCCAATTCGTCCGACCGGAAGAGCTTCGCCGTTACTTTGGTTGTCTCACTAACGTGCGGCTTGCTTCGCTACTCCACCATCTCTCAGTTTAGACTATTTTTCCTGCGCCTGGTCATTAGCGAATTATGCACCGTGCCGCCGTTTTTCCATGTGGCCGTAACTCCCTGATACACAGACGCTGCGCGGGACATGACCGCGCAGCGTCTAGTGCCGGAAATGCCGCGTCCCGGTAAACACCATAGCCACGCCCAGCCGATTGGCCGCCTCGATCACTTCCTGATCGCGAACGGACCCCCCAGGCTGAATCACCGCAGTGGCCCCGGCTGCCGCCACTGCTTCCAGCCCATCGGGGAAGGGAAAAAAAGCGTCTGAGGCGGCGACCGAGTTTGCCAGAGGCAGCACGGCTTTCATAGCGCCAAATTTCGCCGCATCTACCCGGCTCATCTGGCCCGCGCCCACCCCGATCGTTTGCCCGTCGCGCGCGTAGACGATGGCATTTGACTTTACGTGCTTGGCCACCCGCCAGGCAAAAAGAAGCGACTCCATTTCCTGGGCCGATGGCTGGCGTACCGTCACCACGGTTAGTTTTTCTGCCGAGGCCTCTTCGGTATCCGCGTCCTGCAGCAGCAGCCCTCCGGAAATTTGCTTAACCCACTTGCCTGGCGGCGCGTGTTTGACCGTGAGCAAACGCAGGTTCTTCTTGGCGCTGAATCTTGCCTTGGCGCCTTCGCTGAACGATGGAGCCGCAATGGCCTCTACAAACAGCTTGGCAATTTCTTCCGCTGCCTCCTCGTCAACCTCGCGATTGACGCCGATGACGCTGCCAAAGGCGGAGACGGGATCTGTAGCCAGAGCCTTTTTGTAGGCCTCAACCACGGAGGAAGCAACGGCGGCGCCGCTGGGATTGCTGTGTTTGATGATGGCAACGGCGGGCTGATCAAACTCCTGAGCCAGCTCCCAGGCGGCGTCCAGATCGACCAGGTTGTTGTAGCTAAGTTCTTTCCCTTGAAGTTGCTGCGCCCCCGCGACCCCGGCGCCGGAGCCGTCTGCATAGAGGGCCGCGCCCTGGTGCGGGTTTTCCCCATAACGCAAGTCGGCCGTTTTGGAGTAAGCCAGCAGCAAGGTGGGAGGGAAGTGGGCTACTTCTTCCACCGGCTCAAGCCCGGTATCGTGCTGGCGTTCCGCTGCAATCCTGTTGAAGGTCACCGCGATGGCCGAGTCATAGGATGCGGTAAGGGTGAAAGCCTGTCGCGCCAGCCTCCACCGGGTTTCGAACGAAAGCGCGCCCTGGTGGGCTTGCATCTCAGCCGCCAATCCTTCGTAGTCTGTAGCCGTAGTGACCACGGCCACGTCTTCGAAATTCTTGGCCGCCGATCGCACCATCGAGGGACCGCCGATGTCGATGTTCTCCACCAGTTCGCCGAAGGGAACGCCGGGCTTGCGGGCGGTCTCTTCGAAGGCATAAAGATTCACCACCACCATGTCGATCGGTTCGATTCCCTGCGCGGCCACGGTAGCCCGGTGCTCCTCGCTGCCCCGGAGGTGCAGGATGCCCCCGTGGACCTTGGGATGCAGCGTCTTTACCCGGCCATCCAGCATTTCGGGGAAGCCGGTGAGGTCGGAAACATCGCGTACCGCAAGCCCGGCGTCGCGCAAGGTCCGGGCCGTACCTCCGGTCGAGACCAGCTCCACGTTCATGCCGGCCAGTTGGCGGGAGAAATCTACCAGGCCGGTCTTATCCGTAACACTCAAAAGGGCCCGCTTAACCTGCCTATATTCCACTCAAGACCTGCCCTCGTCGCAAATTGCACCACCCAACCATGAGATGAAGTAGATGGGTTGAACGAATCGCCCATTTGTCCATTGCCTATTTGGCTAAGCCCCGTTTGTCAGGGACTCTCGCTCAGGATAGCTTAGGCTTATGGCGCTGAAATGGGGAGGAGACGGGAACTCGCGAGTTCCAGCGGAGATTTTGCCGCCGGAAGGCCGCGAGGATCCTCGTTCCTACGGCAGAATGCCCGGCTACGACGGCGATCCCGGGCCGATTCCGCCCCGTCCATCGCGGCGCGCCCAAGGCAACCGTTGGGCCTCTGCTCCGGCCACCTACGTCCTGGTTGGCATCAACTGCGCGGTCTACCTGGCCATGGTGGTGAGCGGTGTCTCCCCTTCCAGCCCTACCGTCGCTCAACTGGTGCACTGGGGCGCCAATTTCGGCATTTTCGTGCTCGCCGGGCAATGGTGGCGTCTGCTCACCGCTGCCTTTGTCCACATTGGCCTGCTGCACCTGGCGACCAACATGTGGTGTTTATGGAATCTGGGGTTGCTGGGCGAGCCATTGCTCGGGCCCGTCGGCGTGATTGCCGTCTATGTGCTGACCGGGGTTGCCGGGAATTTGCTCAGCACCGCGGTGCACCCGCAGATTGTCGGCGCCGGCGCCTCCGGTGCGGTTTTCGGGCTTGCCGGCGTGCTCATTTTGTTGCTCAAAGCGAAATTGTTGCCGGTGCCGCCAGAGGAGATACGGCGCCTCCGCAGGAGCGTGATTTACTTTGCCCTTTTGAATTTTGTGATTGGGGGCAGCACGATGTTCTTGCGCACCAGTATTCAGATCGACAACATGGCCCACCTGGGAGGTTTTCTCTGCGGCCTGGCCCTGGGAGCACCGCTGGTGCCTAGAATCGGTTCGGCGAGGAGCGAATTCGGGATTCGCTCCTGGGCGACCTACGGCGGTATGACTGTGCTGTTGCTGGCCTTCGGCTACGGTCTGGCCAGGTCGCGCTAGAGCAGAACCCGCAATACTGTGAGGTACCTAGCGCACTGCGGTCGCGGCGAACTTCTTGACCATGGCCAACAGGAGCTTACGGTCGCTGTCGTTCAGGTTGGTGGCGTAGCGGCGTATCTGGGTTAGAAATCGCAATTCGTCATCGGTCAGCTTCTGGGTGTTCATCTCGCGGCCCAGCGAGTCTTCGGCGAAGAACTGGGCCAGCGGGATATCCAGGGCCTGAGCGATTTTGGCGAGAGTGTCGAGTGAGGGAACAGTATGTCCGTTCTCAACGCGCGACAGGTAACAGCGCAACAAGCCGGTGCGCTTCTCGATATCTCCTTGCGAAAGACCCTTCTGCAACCGGTATCCGCGGATGGTAATGCCAATTTTCATAAGCAAGGACCTTCGTTCACACTTTCACCCCAATGGACCAGCAGCAGTGGTTGCATTTTCAGGTGTTGGCAGCATAGTTAACACGCCGAAGAGACGACTAGCAAGAATTTTCTTCGGGCGGCTGCTCATATTTTTCCAAAATTGGGATTTTGTATCCGCGATGGTTCATCGTGGAGCATTAGTTCATGTATAGGCCGCCGTTTACGTCCAGCACGTGCCCGGTGATATAGCCGGCCTGAGGGGATGCAAGAAAAGCCACCGCGTGGGCGACGTCCTGCTCGCTGCCTGGCCGACCCAGCGGGATATGGCCCAGCATCGCCTGGCGCTGCTTCTCGTCGAGAACCGCGGTCATGGCGGTTTCAATATAGCCTGGCGCCACCGCATTGACGGTAACCGAGCGCGAGGCCAGTTCACGGGCCATGGACTTGGTGAATCCGATCAGCCCGGCCTTGCTGGCCGCATAGTTTGCCTGTCCCGCCTGGCCGGTGCGCCCCACCACGCTGGTGATGTTGATGATTCTGCCCCAACGCGCGCGCAGCATGGGGTTCAGCAATGCCTGGGTCAGAAGAAAGGCGCCAGTCAGGTTGGTGGTCAGCACCGCGTCCCAGTCCGCGCGTTTCATCCGCAGCAGCAGGGTATCCCGGGTGATGCCCGCATTGTTAACCAATATCTCTACACTGCCGAAATGAGCAATGGCGGCCTTGGCGGCGGCTTGGATGGAGGCTTCGCTGGCCACGTCCATAACGAAGGCTTTGGCCTGACCACCACCGGCGCTTATTTCGGCAGCCACGGCTTCGAGGTTGGACTCATTGCGGGCGCCCAGCGCGACGCGGGCCCCCATCTTTGCCAGCGCCAGCGCACAGGCGCGGCCGATTCCCTGGGATGCTCCACTCACAAATGCTGTCTTGCCTTCTAGGTTTTCCATGATTGTTTGTCTCTAGGCGAAAGAGTGAGGTTACCAGAAGAGCGACGTGATTTGGAGATTCCAGTCCGGGAGGGACGGCTCGGTCCAGCCTGTAAAGCCCGACGTATTCTCAATCGTTTACGGCCCGACTAAAGTCGTGCCCTGACACAAAACATGAGTTTTTCTGCAGCCTGTAAAGCCGGTACCCTTCAACGACAGAGTTTTCCGCAGCCTGTTGAGCCCGTACCCTTCAGTGCTTCGAAGGCACCCCTGAGGGAATTAGACGATCTCGGCGGTGCGCACCGCCGCTGCCTCCAGAGCGGGCAGCTTTCCCCACACTTTGTCGAGCGACCAGAGATAGACCACCAGCTCTCGCGAGTAGTGCAGAAGCGGCGCCGTCTGCGGGATTTCGATGCCATAGGTGGCGGGAAGGTCATTCAGCTCGATCTCCGCTTCCGCGGCTTCGAGCGGCCAAGGCATGTGGTGGATATCTCCGCGCAGCAGTTGTCCCCTGCGGTTTGTGGTGAATAGACAGTAGCGTTCGGTGAGGAAATACTCGATCGTTCCCGGCCGGCCCTGGTCGATCGAACGTAACTTCCCCAAGCCTCGATAATGGGCCCGGAAGCGTACCGGCTTAGAGCTCAGAAGGCGTTCGCTCCGGTAGGTGAATTCCTGCTCGCTGCGTACCTTGATCGACATGCGAGCCCAATGGTAGGGAAGGTGGAAGACGGCCTTGGCCACGACGACCGCCAGCGGGTTCGAAGCTTCGAGGCAGAAGAAATAGACCCCGGCGCGGTTGGTATTTCGTTCCCGGACATAGGTTCTGAGGTTAAGCTCGGGAAAGCGGCTGGCGCCGGGAATCCGGGGTACCCCGCGCAATTGAACCCGGTCCATCGAGAAGGGAACGACGCCCACCCAGGCGGACTGATCAAAAGTGTCCACTTGCAGGCCGGGGGGAAGCAACGGCTCCAGTTTGGCAGCCGGGATCGGCCAGTGGGCGAAGAGCAGATCATTCCAGCGCTGCATCATTGTCCAGGGACGCTTGGGCAGCGCATAAGGCCGGTGGTTCACCACCGACAAGGCTTCTTCGTCAGGCTCGGAATAGCGGCTCGTGGCCATAAGAGCAAACTCACTCGTCAAAGGCTCAATCCGCACCGCGGTTGTGCTCATATCTTATCGCAGTTCCACCCCGGTGAGGGCTGTGGGCGGTCCTCTTGTAAGCGGAGGTACCGTGGCCCCACACGGTGGCAGGAATGCTCTATCCTGAACCGTAACCATGGCTCAGAGCGAAATCGTAACCTCAGCGTCCCCCGTCCTGCCCGAAGCACCCCGAAACCAGACCGAGGTATACGCGGTGCATGGGGCCGATCCTGAAGTCCTGGCCTATGCCATGGCGAAGTACTCGCGGTCCGCGCTTTCGATGAAGGAATCGCTGCGGGAAATCTCCAGCCAGCGCGCCGAGCATTTCCTGAATACGTTTTACTTTCAATATGGCCATCGTTCGATCGCGGATCTGGCGCACGTGGCCTTTGCCATCGAGCGGCTATCGCTGTTGGCGGCAATTATCCTGGTCGACGAGCAGCGCTGGGATGGCCAGGAGCGTTCTACCCGCTATCAGAATTTCCGCAAGAGCGGCTGGTATTTGCCTGATTTTTCGTTGAGCCCGGCCAGCGGTCTGGCTTTCACCTCCGCGATCGAGGGGCTCTTCGCCGAATATCACTCCAGCACGGAGTTGATGTTTGAGTACCTGAAAGGGCGCACCGCCCGGCCGGCAGAGATGAAAGAGGAGGCCTTCCACCGCATCCTGAAGGCCCGTGCATTCGACGTCTCCCGCTATCTGCTCCCGCTGGCCACCAACACTTCACTGGGCCAGATCGTGAACGCGCGTACGCTTGAGAGCCAGATCTCCCGCTTGCTCTCCGACCCTCACGAGGAGGTACGCCAGCTGGGCGAGCGGCTACGCGAAGCAGCCGCCGGTTCGGCTTGGAACGTACAGGGTGAAGCACTCGGCGCATTGCAGCGCGAGATCGCGGTTCTCGATCCTGCCCTTGGCGCCAGCGCGGAAGCTCTGCTGACCCGCGAGGTCAAGACCGCGCCCACGCTGGTGAAGTACGCAGCGCCCAATGACTACATGCTGGCAACCCGAATCGAGCTGGCCGAGGCGGCCGCGGCAGTGATGAAGGATGCGCCCATTGAGACCCCATCCGGCCCGGTCGACCTGGTCGACGATCAGCCGCTCGAAATCGACCTGGCCACTACTCTGCTTTACGGCGCCAGCCATTACTCTTACCGGCAGATCGCCCACCAGGTCGCTGCGCTCGAAGAGGCACGGCGCAACGAGATCATCGCCGTCGGCGCCCGGCACCGCGGGCGCCACGACGAGCTGCTGCGCGAGTTTTCCGCGGGTCAGGGCCTGCGCTTCGACATTCTGATGGATATCGGCGGCTTCCGCGACATGCACCGCCACCGCCGTTGCGTCCAGATTCTGCAGCCGTTCACCAATGCCCATGGCTATGAGGTTCCTGAAGGATTGGCCGACGCCGGGCTCCTGAAGCAATACGATTCGGCCATGACCCAGGCCCACTCCGTCTTCGAGCAGCTCTCGCAGGCCGGTCTAACGGAGAATGCGCGCTACGTACTTCCACTGGGCACGCGCACCCGCGCCCTGTTCAAAATGGATTTCGCCGAAGCTCTATACATCGCAGAGCTGCGCTCGGCGCCGGCCGGACATTTTTCCTACCGCCGCATTGCCTGGGAGATGTATCAGGCCGTGGCCCACAGACACCCGGCGCTCGCTGCGTACTTCCGCGTCCCGGATATCCACCAGCCGGTGGACCTGCTGCAGCGATAGCGGTGTATGATCCTCTACAAGCCGCCCGCTTTTGACTCAACGTACTTTCCCACTGGAGACCCCCCATGGCAGACGATCGTTCCCGCGCCATTGACCTGGCATTAGCACAAATTGAAAAGCAATTCGGCAAGGGCTCTATCATGCGCCTCGGTAACAAAGAGGCGATTGTGCCCATCTCCGTTATCTCCACGGGCTCGATTTCTTTTGACGCCGCACTTGGAGTAGGCGGCGTTCCCCGCGGCCGCGTGATCGAGATCTTCGGACCTGAATCGTCAGGTAAAACCACCATCACGCTGCAAATCATCGCTGAAGCGCAGAAGTCGGGTGGCATGGCGGCTTTTGTCGACGCGGAACACGCGCTCGATCCGCAATATGCCAAGAAGCTGGGAGTCGATGTCGATAACCTGCTGGTGTCGCAGCCCGATTACGGCGAGCAGGCACTGGAGATCACCGAGGCGCTGGTGCGCTCCGGAGCCATCGATGTGCTGGTGGTCGATTCGGTGGCTGCGCTCGTACCTAAGGCTGAACTCGATGGCGAAATGGGCGACTCCCATATGGGATTGCAGGCGCGCCTCATGTCGCAGGCGTTGCGCAAGCTCACCGGCACGGTCTCGAAGTCGCGCACGTCATTAATTTTTATTAATCAAATCCGCGAAAAAATCGGAGTTATGTTCGGCAATCCGGAAACGACTACCGGTGGCCGCGCGCTCAAGTTTTACTCCTCGGTGCGCATCGACATTCGCCGCATTGCGGCAGTGAAGGAAGGCGACGTGGTGGTCGGCTCCCGCACCAAGATCAAAGTGGTCAAGAACAAAGTGGCCGCGCCCTTCCGCGAAGCGGAGTTTGACATCCTGTATGGAGAAGGCATTTCCCGCGAAGGCGATGTACTCGACCTCGCGGTGGCGCAGAATATTGTCGAGAAGTCGGGAGCCTGGTATAGCTACGCAGGTGAGCGCATTGGCCAGGGCAGAGAGAATGTGCGCAGCTTTCTCAAAGACCACCCGGAAATCTTCGCTCGCATCGATAGCCAACTGCGGCAGAAGCTCGGCCTCACGGGGGTGAAGCCGGCCGACATTCCCGCGGTTCCGCTCAATGGGTCAGCCCAGGCGGCGGAAGCGGTGAAGGTACCTGTGCGCAGGCAGTAATTTGTCTTGAACACAGTCAAAGCCATTTATCCGGGTACCTTCGACCCGTTGACCAACGGTCATCTGGACCTGGTTGCGCGTGGGGCGAAGATCTTCGACCGTCTAGTGGTCGCGATTCTCAATAATTCTGAGAAGGCGCCGTTGTTTTCTGTTTCCGAGCGAATTGAGATGATCACCGAGGCGGTTCAGCCCTTTGGGAATGTCTCGGTGGCGACCTTCAATGGCCTGCTGGTGGAGTTTGTTCTGGAGCAGCAGGCACAGGCCATCCTGCGCGGTGTCCGCGCCATCAGCGACTACGAATATGAGTTGCAGATGGCGCTGATGAACCGGCGGTTGGCGCCGAATGTGGAGACCGTCTTTCTGATGGCCGACGAGAAATATTCCTACGTGAGCTCGCGCCTGATCAAGAACGTCTTCGAACTGGGCGGATCGGTCGAGGGACTGGTTCCACAGACCGTGATCAGCCGCCTACAATCGCGCGTAGTTCCCAACCGCGGCTAAGGCAGTTTCGGAATCTCCGAGGCTGCGTAAACTCTCTTTCAGGTATGGCACCGAAGTCGATTTTCGACGGAATGCCACAGTCCTCCTGGTCTCACCCGCGGTACAAAGCTATAGTCTGCCACCCGTCATTCATTACGGATTGAAACTCGTTACCTGACCGTCGCTTACCCGGCGGGGGCTTTGAGAAATTCAGGTTAGCTGTTTTTAAAATTCGATATTTTTCGATCCTTTTTGGGGATTTGGCAGATCAGCGGGCGTTTACGAAGGGGTTCTTTATCATTGACAACGGAAGTCCCAGGTCTGGAACGGAATTGAACAGGGGGACATAAGGCAGCACTGCTTTCGAGGGGCTGACGCGATTGGCGGAGCTGGATTGGCCGGGGGGCGCCGCTGCCGGCGAACCGGTAACACCACGGCCCGCAGCAGGGCTTGGTAGGGGTTCCATGGTTGTGGCCTGCTGGCCGTGAGGCCCTGTGGAGGCATAGATTCCCGCGGTGGTCGCAGTGGCGGAGTTCTTCACGGGGGACGAGGCGCGGCGGTCGGGGATGAGGTTTTCCATAGCGATGATCATGGAGAGGGCCTTGACCTGGCCGGTGATGCTGCCGCGGGTCATTTCCGCGCTCATGTTGGCGATTTCCCAGAGGCGGTTCAGTACTTTTTCGCGGTCCAGGCTCAGGCGGCGGAGTCCGTCCGCCTCTTGCTGGACGAGCTGTTGCTCCACGGCACGCCGGGACAGGTCGACGGCGGCGCGATGCTCGAGCATGTAGGCGCGGACATTGGGGCTTGGATTTGATGTAGGCGGCGGAGTCGGGGTTGAGACCGGCGGTTTCGGCGGCCTGACGGTCGGTGATGGCGCCAGAGAGGACCAGGCGGGCAAAGGTCATTTCCTGATCGGTGATGGGATCACTTACTTTATTTTTGGGCATAGTGGGCTCCGGTTTTGAGAATTGGAACGAAGTTATGGGCATTAAAAAATCCCGCCGCGGCGGGATGCTGGAATTGCCTAATTTTGGACAGGGATCAGGTGTGACACCGGACAGTGGTAAAACTGTCCTTCGCTCGCGCTTAGGCCGAAACTACGGGCAACTGCCGACCAGCGAGAGGTACGCGAGAGCCGCAAGCTGTGCCGAAATCGTCTACTTACAGGATATAACGCTCCGGAAGAGGATTTGGCAGCCGAGAAGCTTTTCTTAAGTCGGTGGTTATCGTTTCGGAGATTACTTTGGGGTTGGATGGAGACTTGGCTGTAAGGGCCCGCCATGCCCCACGGCAGGCTCCACGGCACGCTCCACGGCACGCCGGGACAGGCGGGACAGGCGGGGCGAGCAGGCGCCGAACTAAGCGCGCAGATTGCCACTTCTCCCGATCCCCTGCCATAGCTGCCCTTGGGGACAAGGTCAAAGATGACTACTTGCTAACGAATCCCACGATTAGAAACGCGAAAGCTATCGTGAGGAGTACAACACGCCAGCGGTGAAGCAGATCCCATCTACGCCGGTACTTCTTCCAATCGGGAGGCGGAGTGGACTTAATACGATTGTTGATCGGCACGAGGGCGGTGACCGAATACAAACACGCCAACATCCACAAAACGGCCGATGTAGCGATCCAGATCGGTAAGCGGCCAGATTGGTGCCATTGGATTACAACCTCGGCTAAAGTAAGCAAAAATACAAGAATGTACCAAAACGGCATGAAGCTCCCCAGCAGACGAGCGAGGGCGCTTGCGGCTGGCAGATGAACATCATCCGGAAGTTTATTGAGCGTTGGATGAACAAACGCGGCGATGGCCAGTTCACTTCCAACCATCAATCCAGCGACGATAATTGCAACGACATTTAGGGCTTCCATCATGCATTCCTCCATAAGACAACGCCTTGGAATGAGTTAAGGCTTCTTCCTTCGAAGAAGAAACACGGCAGCGATTCAACCAACTCACGGTCGACAAGAACGGTCAGAGGCATTTCTCTCAAATGGCATGGATCAACAAGAGGCCGACGACAAGCATCACCGCGCAGGTTACGCCATGAACCGAGAACGCTTTTGACTTCGACCCGCCCGACCCCAGAATGATTGACATGTCACCAAAAGGGATGACGGCTAAAACGAGGAGAGCTATGCCTAGCGACCGCCTGTCCGCGGTCAGCATCAATGTCAGCACGAGCAATCCGGCTGCGACGTCGCGAATTCCTTTAAGACGTAGCCAGGCATGAGTGTCAGCATCGGATGCGGGCGGCTTTAGACCAAATGATCCTGAGGGTCGTTCTGGAGATATAAAGTAGAAGCAACCGATAACGACGACCCCCACAGCAATGAGAGCAGCGAGAGAAAGCGGTATAGCGTTATGCATAAAGTGTACCTCAAGTATAAAATCTAGCATCGCTATATATGATGCGAAACGTTTGAAAAAGTTTCACCGCGGTGATTCTAGCGGCGCTATACTTTCTATCGATGGCAACGAAGCCGGCAGCCAACCGAATTGCGGAACGGAAACTGCGTGACAAGCAGGCCCGCCGGGCACAGATTATCAGTGCCGCACGACGAATTGCGGAGCTTGAAGGGTGGTCCAACGTAACCGTTCGGCGGCTATCCGACGAAATTTCCTACAGCCAACCCGTCTTGTACGCTCATTTTGGAAGCCGCGAAGGGATTCTCGCCGCGGTTGCTATCGAGGGTTTCCAGGAGTTGGGCCTGGCTTTGGAGAAGGCACGGAAACGGGTGAAGCGTGGAAGTACAGTCGAATCGGTCGCGGCCGCATATCTGGAGTTCGCCGCGTCTTCACCCGCACTGTATGAAGTGATGTTTTCGCTCAGCCTGAGCGTACCGTTCGGTGACGCGGCTACTCCTCCGGAGTTGCGATTCGCGTTTTCCCAATTCCTGGAGTTGTTTCCGGGGCAGAGCTCGAAAGCAGAGGTTCTATCGGAACTGCTTTGGGCGAGCCTCCATGGTGTCGCCGAGCTATCAAGAACCAGGCGATTTCCGCCCAGCCGTCAGAAAGAGCGCGTGAGGACGCTGGTCGAGCTCTTCACTTTCCCAAGAAATGAAACGGCACAGGTGGTGAAAGCGCGATAATTGTCAGCTAAGAATGAGCACTGCACATTGAACAACTTATTGGTAAGCCGACTTTTCCGGCACTTATAACGAGAAGACGGTTATTCGCCCATTGGAAAAAGAAGCAGAACTTTCCGGAGCGGTTCCCGAAGATTGGTATGCCCCTCACACCGCCATCGCACGACCCTCTTACCCTCGATGAAGTCATCTTCGCAACCAGGTAAGGAGAAACAGGCTAAAATGTAAGGAGGATGGAATGATGGCGCCGGCAACCCGCAAAAACACGACCACCGTGGAAGCGACGGTGACTTCCAAAGGCCAGGTCACGTTGCCCAAGGAGCTGCGAAAGCGCCTTGGAGTCCAACGTGGAAGCCGTATTCGGTTCAGCATGCCCGCCACTGGTTCTGTCAAAATCGAGCCTGTGCTGTACGATCTCGAGGATCTTTGGAGAATGGCCGATCAGGGTGGCAAGCCCAGCAATGTGATGACGTTTGAGGAGATGGATGCAGCCAAGGCCAGGAGCCAGTGGTAATGCTGGCGGCTAATACCGATGTATGGGCTCGAGCCTATCTCAATGATGATGCGTCCCAAGCCCGGAGAGCTCGCTCTGCCCTTGCGGAGGCCCGTTCGGCGACGGGGGTCTTCGTTCCGCTTCTTGTCCTGGCGGAGCTGTCCTGGGTTCTCCGCAGCAAGTGGGAGAGAGAACGAGTTCTCAATACAATGGAAGCCCTTCTCCAGACCCGTGGCGTGACGATCGAATCTCCATCCATTGCCTGGAGAGCCCTGGAGGCTTCCCGCAAAAGCACGGCTGGGTTTGCCGATCACCTTATTGCTGAAATTTCTTTCGAGTCGGGAGTTGGCGAGATTATTACATTCGACAAAGCCTTCAGTCGCAGGCCCGGCGTCCGTCGCCTCAAGTAATTACAGAGATTTTGGCGATATTCTGGTTTTCGTCTTTCCTCATCGGCTGCGACTCTCACACTGGGACCGGCAATCTTTCCCGAATTTTGAAAAGACGGTTTTGCGGGAATCCCTGTCTTTCCTTCCGAGAAGCCGGTTAGATCGAAGCCGCCGCGCCAGCGGCTTCGTTCTAACGGGATTATCGGTAGCTTCACAAAAATGAAGCGTGCCCTTAGGCGCCGGCGCAGCAGCGTGAGCCAGCTCCTGCATCACGCTGGCAGGTACAACAATGCGTCCATAAAGTTTAGGGAGTAGGCCGTCGCAGTCGATCTGGATTAGATAATTGAGCGGGGATGTATCGGCTACAACGATCATCCGCGAAGGAGTCCCTTAACCTGGAGCTGCAGTAAGGTCTCGCGGTCCTCCTCCAAGTCCTCCAGGTCATAGGCATGATCGTAGGTGTGCCGTTCCTTCAGAAAACCTTCAAACTCAAAGCGGGACAGCCCGAGTATCTGACTCGCCTGGTAGTGAGAGAGCGTCCCAGCCCTGTATCCCTCAATGGCCAGAGCTTCTAAAGCCTCGCGCCCCGGGTTGGGGTGTTGGATCAGGTCGTCAGGAAGTTGGACTGTAATCTGCATGGTCTGAGGGTAGCAAACTAGGAAAACCACCCAGGAAAGACGACTTTGACGCAGGGCAGGCGTCAACGGAGCTGAGCCGGACATCAAGCCGCCATTCGTGAGCCATTTCAGCCGATAGCCCTCCGAGGGATTTGGTCGCCAGACCGGAGGTGGCACTCTAAAAAAACAGCTTTCCAAAATGCAAAGGTGCCACTCCCATCAGGCAACTAAATTCCGAAGGACGGGGGCCCCAGCCGACGCTTGGCTTAGCTGATCCCAACAATGGTCGGCGGCCTGGAGGGGCGCATATTGACCTTCTTGCGAGTTGGTGAACACCGCGTCGTCCGACAGTGCGAGCGCCTGAGGGGTCGGTCCGTTCGGTCTGAAAGCGAACGATTCCGCCGCAGTGGCACATTGCGGCCTTCGAGTTGCGAATAAATCTGCATTTGACACCAAGAGCGATCAGGGAAGCACCCAACTCCCGGTTGGTCGGCGATACTGAAGTAACCGAATCACTTCCGGCTGTCCGCTCAGGCGTTGCCCGGTTCACCGGCAGCTTGGCCTGTACTCTTCAATAAGTGGAATGTCGCCTTGTTGCGAGCTACCAGCATCAGTATCAACGGAGGCCGTCTACCGGCAATGACGTGGCGCGAATATCACGAAGCTACAAAGCATAGCGTTGAATCTCTGAGGCGAGTGCGGCGGGTTCTCGACTGGGCGAACATGCCCGATCCCTTTCGACATTACGAGGGCGTGCCCGTGCTCGATCTGCCGGCAGATCCGCCCGCCCCTGAAATGCCAGCTATCGACGTGCTTCAAGGTGCTTTTGGCGCCACGCCTGCGGACGACGGACCGCCTTTTCTCTCGCAATTACTCTTCTATTCCGCTGCGATTAGCGCGTCCAAGCTTGTCCCGTCCACCGGAGATAGGTATGCGCTAAGAGTGAATCCGTCCTCCGGGAATCTGCACCCGACGGAATTCCACTTCCTGACACGGGGCCTGAAGGGGTGGCCAGATGGAATGTATCACTACGATCCGTCCAGACACATGGCGGAGCAGCGCGGACACGGTGGTTTCGGAACGAGGGCAGTTGACGGCTCCGCGCCAGTTGTATTTGTTTTGACCAGTATCGTGTGGCGCGAGTCGTGGAAGTACGGTGAACGGGCCTATCGGTACTGCTTGCACGACATAGGACACGCCTGGCAGGCACTCGCGCTCTGCGCCCGGGCTATCGGATGCGATAGTTTCGCGGCAGGGCATTTCCCCGACGATGAAGTGGTCCAGTTGTGCCGCCCGAGCATGGATGAATGGCCGATGCTGATTGTCAGTCTGCACGGCAAGTCCATTCCAGTGCGTGAAGCGGGCACCAGCAAAACTGTCTGGCTCGGCGGGCGGCCGAACCAGCTTTCGAAGGAGGCGATTGCTCACCCACTGATTGACAGTCTTCACCTTGCCACGAAACAAAGTAGCCGCGGGAGCAGTGGCACCTCCACCGATGAGGCGGCTCCAACCGGCTCCGGTGAGATCAAACTGCCTTCTCCGGCGTCATCGACTCGCGGCTTTGGCGAGGTGGCCCGGATGCGACGCTCGGCGCTCGACTTCCAGGGTGGAAAGCCATCGATGTCATTGGGGCGGCTCTCGGCCATCCTCGCCGCCACAGCCAAGCCATTGTCGGCTGACTTTGCCGCCGCGCGTTTCATACAGCTGTATTTGTATGCTCACCGCGTTGATGGGTTACAACCCGGTGTCTACAGGTTCTGGCCGGAATGTGTCGAGTTGCAGCAGGTGCAGGCTGGCGACCAGCGCGTAGCGGCCGCTGGTCTGAGCCTGGGGCAGGACCTCGCCGGTAACTCCTGCGTGACCTTTTCGATGATCGGCGATCTCGATCGTGCCGCTCGTAGCTATGGCGACCGTGGTTATCGCTATGTGCATTTTGAGGCAGGTGCTATCGGCCATCGCCTTTATCTCGCCGCTGAAGCATTAGGCCTGGGCGCGACCGGCATCGGCGCCTTCTACGATGATGAGGTGCACCGTCACCTCAACCTTGTACTCAGCCGAGGACAGGTCGTATATCATTTTGCGATCGGTCATCCGGTTCCCGATCCGCGCATCTCGGCATTTAATGAGCCGCAGGAAATCACATGGTAGGCATACTCGTGCACGGCGACAATCATTTCATCGTGCGCGGCGGATTGCCGGATCGAGACGTTGCACGAGCACTGATTCGACACTGGTCCATCATTCAGATTGGGGGTACAGCACCTCCTTCGCTTGAGAAATGGCGCATCAGCACGAAAGAGTTCCGAGAAGACCTGGAATGGGCAGTGATCGTACCGGGAACCGGTGAAATATCTCCTGCGGTAGCGCAGTTGCTGGATGAACTGTCGGCGCGGGGAATTGCCATTCACGACTCAAGTTTCGACTCCTGGTAGCCTGTCCCATTAAGGAAGAGTGTCAGGTAACTCCGGCGCAGGTACAAATCTTCGTTCAACTCCCGAGTCGTCGGCAATCCGGACGTAATCACATCGATAAGAAGTCCGGCTGTATAAGCAAGTTCACCAAAACGCACGCGCACGGGCTTGCCAGTCATTGTAAGGAGCAGGCACAACTCGGCCCACCCAGTGTGCAGATCCGCAATGCTCTAAGGAGCTGCTCTATCTCCGTTCGGGCTTTCATGGCTCACCCGGCGCCAGTTCGCGGTACGGTTGAAGCCTTCACGCCCATCTGCTGCTGGAACAGTTAGATGGGCGATTCAACCACCGAGAAACGGAGATTTGTGCGTTAATCGGGGGTTGCCACGGTGGGCAACCGGGTAAATGTTACCGTTCAAGCTTGCTTTACCGCCAAAAGTACACGACGGAACAGACGCTGTAGTAAACGGTTCCGCTCTGTGACGTATCGAAACAACAGGTTACGCGGTTGATGCAGAGGGGCCACCTACATGCACTGTTATAGGTCGAGTGAGTGATGCTTCTCCTCTTTCAGGTCCCCTGAACTAAGTCAGTCCATCTGAAGTTCTTCCTACTCTTAGCGACTGACAACCTTAAGGAGGGTGGACATATGTTTGCTCGTAATGTTTCGTTTCATCTGAAGTCCAATATGCTTAGTGATTACACCCGAACATTCGACAAGGAGATTCTTCCGCTGCTTCGCAAGCAGAACGGTTTTAAGGACGAAATCACATTCTCCGGTCCCAGCGGACTCGATGTGACTGCCATCAGCCTGTGGGACAACAAAGCCAGCGCAGAAACTTACAACGCCACGTCGTACCCCGAAGTGTTGAAGACGATGGCAAGATTTATCGAAGGAACCCCCACGGTTCACACCTCTGACGTGGTGAACTCGACCTTCCATAAGATCGCCGTTTACGCAACAGCATAGGACGGTAAACTTTTAATACGGGGAAGGCGGTCAACCCCGCCTTCCCGACTGATGACTAAACGGTACCCGAAGGTGTCTGAAGCTGGTTCATGCGGTCTCGCATGGCGGAACATTCGCTGAGAGATTCCCAACCGGTGAATCCTGTCATGACCCAGTTCCCGCTTAACGGTAATCATCGGCCGGCCTGACTTGGTTCAATAAACCTGAAAAGTGTGTCTGCACAAGATCCTTCCTCGCCTCCAGCCTTAGCAATGCTCCAGCCGAGCACCAGATCCAGTTATGCAACGGCACCAGATGGAGCATCTATGAGCTTGCAAAAGGAATGCGATGTCCGCAATCCCCCGTCCAACCAACCAGGCATTGTGTGGAGCAAGCGGAGCCTGACCATGCAGTGCGCAAATCCACAATGTTTGAAAGAGCTGCTCTATCTTCGCGAGGGAAGGCTCGAGTTGCGCGAATTGGAACCACACGCGGGCGATCAGCTCGTCCCAGACGATGGCGCATTCGCGATGAGGTCCTTACCCAGCAAGTGTTTCTGGCTTTGCGGTGAATGCGCTATCACCTACATCGTAAGGCGATGGACACCCTCCGGTCTTGTGGTGGCGCTTCGCAACCAGAACGCAGATGACAGCCAGCCCGATCTGGCTGCTCGTCCAGCGAACGCCGGAACGACGACGCCACTTCCGCCGTTACAAACCATCCTGCCCATGCGGATGGATCGGGCATCGGCTCCATCGGCCAGCCTCGCTTGCGCGGCAGAGAAAGCCTCGTGGCCCAAAGCCAGGCTGCCCCCAAAGGCCCTACCCATAACAGGCTTCGAAAGAAGGGGACAGACCGCACGGCAGCCGTTCATGCAGACCGAAGCTACGAACGGAATAACCGCTGGGTAAGTTCCGTTTATCCCTTTGCCTGTCCATGAGGGAAACGTTCTATACGGGGCGCCGCGTTTCGTTCAGTAATCGTGCCCTCTGGCTCACGCAAACAGACTCCACGACCGCATCGCCCGATGGTGATGGCAGCCCCGCTTTTTGCTCTGCAGGTCCATCGCGCGCCGCGCTTCAGGGTCGAGAGGCGCAAGCAGCGTCACCGCCGGGCGGTTGGAGTTCGCCCAAATAGGGAGGCTGTCACTCGATTTGCGTTGCGGTTTAGATACGGGGAAAATGGATATTCAGCTTATAGCAAACGAAGAGAAGCAGGATCGCGCCGAGGGTGGAAAAAATGAGGCCGGCGGGATGATAACGTTCGTTTCTCGGGCGCGAAAACATGTGGGTAACGGCGCCGCCGATGACCGAACCGACAATGCCGAGCACGATCGTCCAGAAGATCGTTAAGTGCACGTGCATCACCGATTTGGCGATAACTCCCGAGATTAGCCCAATCAGGAGATACCAGATTAAGTGAAACATGCTTGCCCTCCAGCGGTTGCCTTCAGAACGTCGTCGAGTATAACCCAGGGTTGGACAATTAACCAGACTGTCCTATCGACCAATCTGGGGGGAACAAATACCAATGCGGAGACAGGATCAATAGTGTCCGGTTCGTTTGATGGGGAGCGACGGCGAATACAGTAATTGAGTTACCGCTAACCGTCCGGATAGCCGTTTTACGGACAAGTGGATCACTTCCTGTTGGCCGTCATTCGATCAATATTTGTAGTCTCGTCCCAACCTCTTCCTGGATTGCTCCGCGGTGGAACCGCAATTGTCCACCAACCGAACTACCACCGCATGTCACACCAACGAAGCGTATGGTTAATACACAGCCCGGATTCTCCTCCTCGCCTCCAGCTGTTCATTGCTTGGCTTCAGACGGGCCCTTATCACAGACAACAGAATCGCTGGAGAACCGTATGAGTTTCCTCCAAAAGTCCGATTTGAAAAAGCACCTTTCAACAAGATCCGGCAACATGCCCCATCACAATGAAGCGCCGCCTCCAGAAGGCTCACGTGTAATTCTCAGTGATGGAAATTTAATCACACTACCGCCTTCGGTTTTGAAGGAAGAGCCATTAGAAACACCAGAAGTCGACCAAGCATAACGCGAGATGGTCGTTTTGGGGACTTTAGCTTTCCGACGGCCATTCGGACCCGCCCGAGGGGGACCAACACAATGGTAGATCGAGTGCAAATAATGCGATTAGATGGCCCGCTCCCGTGTTGGCAAATTAGGGACATTAAGGTCTATACATCCCAGCTTCGCTACGCCCTACGTGCATCCGAAGAACAGATTCAAGAAGCGGTCCAGCTAAAGCCGGGGCAACAAATGCTCATTGATCTCTATCTAGGTTGAGTATCAACAAGACCTACGAGAAGCGGTAAGGGTTTTGGTGCGAATGCGGCCATGTCGGCAGGCGCGATCTGAACGGCCTGGCCCCTGCCTCAATCTTCCAGGCTCAAGGAGTCGTTTCTTCACGTAGCGTTGAACGCGGCCAGCTTGGTTCTACTTCCCGCAAAACGGGGGGGTGAGTATTTATGCTTTCCTGGCTGGGCAAGCCGGCAAGTTAATACCGAAAACGAGACTTTGGAGGCACCTTCTTACGAGAGCGAGTCTCTCGATGAGTGACTCGGCGATTTGCAATAATTTCTGTCCCTGCAGCCGCCCTGCTCATGTGCTCAGTGCTCCACCATGACGACCAGCGCGATCGCAGTCACCAAAACGGCCACAATCGCGACAAATAATGCGCGCTCTTTCGAGGTTAGGGTCATCGCTTCGCTCCGGCAAGTGCTTTTGTCAATTTCAATCCACAAGCCTCGTAGGCGGACCTTGAAGCGGCTCTTGGCTTGGCCCTGGCGTTAAGAATCGTCATGGCCAAAACATCATACTAGTTGAAGCAAACCATGGGAATTGAAGTTCCTGGCATCCCGGCGTGGCGATAAAACTCCCCCAAGTGCTCAGGCCTGCGCCACACGCCGATATGCAAAGCGCGTGGCCGCGGTTGCATTTGACGAAGACAAGCAGGAGTTCATTTTCAGGGTGCTGGCGAAGAAGCCCTGGCCTGGACGCGAATACATAGATTAGCGGGTTGCGGGAGCATGTCAGCTGGCAACTGCGGCGATCGCTGATGGTGCTGTGGTGCGCAGAGGGACTGATTCTGTTAATTGCGTGTATGAACCTAAGCAACCTGCTGCTGGCGCACTTGGCGGCTCGGAGCAAAGAATTTGCCATGCGCACCGCGCTGGCCTCGGCCGGCTGACGGGGTAGCAGCTGACGATGCCCCAAAACAGAGGGGAGAGCGACGCTGATCGCAACACTTGATGGTAGACGCAAAGGTCCGCAGCTATGAGCACCGATTGCACGAACCCTCATGCTTGCTCTTTAACAAGGGCTTCTCCATCGCAGGGTCTACCCATCGTTCTTTGTTCGCAGGCCGCGAATGAGCAGGGGCATCAGAAACAGGATTGCCACGGCCGTGGTGATCATGCCGCCGACGACGACGCGGGCTAGGGGTTGTTGGGCCTGGGCACCAATGCCGTTGGCAAGAGCAGCAGGGCACAGGCCCAGGCCGGCGGCCATACACGCCATGACCACGGGTCGCATTTCATCACTGCACCCTCTCTTCAGCCCTGCGTCAAAGCCCTCTTCGGCTTGCGCGCGGCGGATACCAGAAAGGAAAACGACGGCGCCCAGGGTGGCAACTCCCGTGAGCGATGTGAACCCGACGGCGGCTGAAATACTGAACGGGGTGCGGGTGAGGAACAATGTCAGTACGCCACCGATGGCCCCGAACGGCAACGTGCCCAGGACGATGAGTGCATCCTTCCAGGTACCGAATTGGATGTAAAGCAGGATCAGAATCGCGACCAGACTTATGGGGATGATGAAAGCGAGGCGGCGCTGTTCCTTGCGTAAGCTATCGAACTCTCCCGCCCAGGTGTAGTTGTAGCCGGACGGCAGCTTTACCTTGTCGGCCAATTGTCGCTGGAGATCCTGAATCGTCGTGGCCAGATCGCGACCGCGCACGCTGAACTTGATGGGAATATAACGGCGGCCGTTTTCGCGATACACCATGAACGCGCCATCGTGAGTCTCTACGTCAGCAATCTGCCCGATGGGAATTCGACTGCCGTCGGGCGTCGATAGCAGGATGCCCTGGATAGCTTCGGGGCCATTGCGAAATCGTTCCGGAAAACGGACAGCCAGATCGAACCTGCGGTCGCCTTCAATGATCTGGGTGACAGCTGCACCACCGACCGCAGCTTGAATCGTGGCGTTGACATCAGCGGCCGCCAGACCATAACGCGCCGCCTTCGCACGGTCGATCCGGATCAGCAGGCTGGGCTGGCCACCAATGCGAAAGACGCCCACATCCGCGACGCCCCGTACCGACTGCATCACCTGCGAGATCCGGTTAGCGAGACGCGACAGCGTGTCAAAATCGTCACCGAATAGCTTGAGAGAGTTTTCTCCCTTGACGCCAGACATTGCTTCTTCGACGTTGTCCTGAATATTTTGTGAGAAATTCAGGTCCATGCCGGGGATTCGTGAGAGACGATGGTTCATCTCATCGATCAGAGCGTTCTTGCTCAGCCCCGGCCGCCACTCGCCCGGTGGCTTGAGAGCCACGGCGACTTCAACGTCATTGAAAGTCACAACATCGGTCCCGTCATCGGGGCGACCCATTTGCGAGACCGCCTGGGTGACCTCGGGGGACTTGGCAATCTCAACCCGCAGTTGGTCGGCAATGTTTGCGGCGGCTTCAAAAGAAATATCCTGCGGGAGAGTGGCGCGGATCCATAGGTTACCTTCTTCGAGGGGGGGCATGAACTCTCCGCCCACGGAAGTGAAGAGTATGCCGGATCCAATTAGGCATACCAGGGCAAACGTCCACGCGACCCGGGGATGCGCCAGAACCCACGGTAGACCATTGTCATATCGGCGACGGAGAAAGCCACCCAGTATGGTTTCGTGCTTCTCCTGTTTTAAGTGGGCCGGAACCACCAGTGTGGCCAGCACAGGAGCGAAGACGAGCGAAAAGATGAGAGCCCCGGTCAATGCAAACCCATAGGTCACCGACATGGGCGCGAAGATCTTCCCGGGAACTCCCTGCATGGTGAAGAGAGGAATGAATGCCACGAGAATGATGAGAGTGGCAAAAAGGACTGGTGTCGCAGCGTTGCTTGTGCCTTCGATGATCAGATCGACGGTGTGTTCGTTCTCTGTGCGGCGTGAAAGCTTGCGATAGATGCTTTCCAACACGACGATCGAGGCATCTACTAAAATGCCAAAGTCGATGGCGCCGATCGAAATCAGATTGGCAGACTGGCCCGTGAGCACCATCATGGAGAAGGCAAAAAGTACCGCAAATGGGATGGTGGCCGCGGCGAGGAAGCTGATGCGCAAATCGCCCAGCATGGAGATCAACACCAGGGTCACAAGAAAAAGGCCGGTGAAGACAACGTGGCGGACCGTGCGCGTAGTGGTATTGATGAGGTTGGTGCGGTCGTAGACGGTGCTGATGTGCATCCCCGGAGGCAACAAAGTGCCGTGGTTCAGATCGTGAATTTTCTTTTTCAGGCCCTCAAGGGCTGGAAGGGATTTTTCTTCCTTTTGCAGTAAGACGATGCCCAGTACGACGTCTGGCTCGCCATTGCGGCCGACCTTCCCGAGTCGAGGCTGGATGCCCTCCTTCACCTCGCCCAGATCGCGCACCAGCACCGGAGCGCCGTTCCGTTCGGCGACGACGATGGAGCCAATGTCATCGAGATTCTTCAACAGACCCAGTGCGCGCACGTTGATGCTCTGATCGCCGAGGGTGAGATAGTTGCCTCCGGCGTTCGCATTGCTGCTCTGAATGGCGTTGAGAACCTGCGGCAGGGTCACGTTCATCGCCAGCAATTTGTTGGGATCTGCTTCGATCTGATACTGACGCGTTGTGCCACCAAACGTGGTGATATCGATAATGCCGGGAACCTGTCTAAGCTCGCGGCGGACGAGCCAGTCTTGCGTAGCCTTAAGCTCATTGAGCGAATAACCGCCGCCGGTGAGCTGATAGCGGTAGATCTCACCGATAGGTGACCAGGGAGACAGCTGAGGTTGCAATCCTCCGGGTAAGGCCAACGTCTGCAGACGGTTCAGGACTTCTTGCTTATCGCGGAAATAGTCGCTGTCAAAATTGAAATATAGCTTTACGTCGCTGAGGCCGAAGATGCTGATGGAGCGCACCTGATCCAGGTGCGGGGTACCGTTCAACGTGGCTTCAACCGGAACGGTCACCTGCTGTTCCATTTCTTCGGCAGACCACGAGGGGTTTTGCGTGATGATCTCGACCAGGGGCGGTGATGGATCCGGATAAGCTTCGATGTCGAGCTTCGAAAACGCGTAGACGCCGACCTCTAACGAAACGACGAATACGATGAGCACGATGGAGCTGTATTCCAGCAATGTTCGGATCAATGCCTTCATGCTCAGTCTCCGGAGGGCGCACGCAGCAGCGCCGCACCCCTAGTAACCACCTGAGCGCCGTCTTTCAGTCCGGAGGTCACCACTACCGTTGTCCCGCGTAAAGCGCCCGTGGTCACCTGGTGCCGGTCGTACTTCCCTGGAGCTGTTTGGAGGAAGACATAGCTGGAGGAACCTTCGTGAATGACGGCCGTGGTGGGCAGGACAAATTCTGGCGCCGTGGAACGAGCAATCGAGAGATTGGCGAACATTTCGGGCTTGAGGCGGTGCTTGGGGTTCGGCAAGACCACGCGCACCTTGAGCGTTCGACTGGCAGGGTCCATGGTGTCGGAGATGTTGGAAATTCTGCCGTGCAGGGTCTCGCCCGGATAGGCTGGAAGGTTCACTTCGACGGACTGCGCGGAACGAACGGTACCAAGATCGCTCTCAAAGACATCGCCTAGTATCCAGACTGGGTCGAGGTTAGCAACGGTGGCAATTGGGCTCGCGTTGTCCAGCGAACGCTGCATTTCACCGCTTGCCGATCCGATGTCGAGCACAGCACCGCTAATGGGTGCGCGCAGGGGCGCTGAGTCCGATGATCCTTCGGGTGGAAAGCCCAACATGTGAATTCGCTGGATAGTTCGGGCAACCTCTGCGTGCGCCGCCTGGTCCGCGGCTTCCAGGTCATCGTAATCGCGTTGCGCCATCACTTCGTGCTGCAGCAAAAGCTTGGCGCGATCCAGTTGGCGGTCGGACCGTGCTGCCTCGATCTTGGCTTTGTCGTAGTCGCCCCGCGCGGCAGCAATCTCACTACTTTGAATTAGGCCGATGATTTGCCCCTTGGTCACATCCTGCCCGGGCCGAACATACAATTCGACCAGGCGACCGGTGATCTGAGAGTAGATATGGACCACGCGGGTTGGATCGGGCACAACTCGTGCGGCGAGCACCAGGCGATCCGTAACTGACTGTGGATGGACGCTGCTGACCTCGATCGCTGCCTTCTGGGGTGATTCGTCTCTTCCGGTCGACGTTGGCGCTTGGTCATGGCAGCCGAGGCAGGTCAGAAGCGAAAGGGCAGCTGTCCAAAATACGACGGAAGGCGCGATCGAACCGGGGGACCGGGGTGCATGAGTTTTGGCGTCCTTCATGGGACCATTTCCGATGCAGCGACATAGCTGAGTTGGTGAAGACCAAGCCAGACTTGAACGTTGGCGTTCAAGGCGTCGAGATTGGTTTGACGGTAGTCGCGAAGAGCGTCGAGGTAGTCGAGCAGAGTGCTGCCTCCATGACGGTAGCTGAACTCAAGGTTGTTGCGAACGCGGGAAGCTAATCCGAGATACCGGCCGTTGTACCGCCGCGCCTGTGCGAGTGCGGTCTGGTATGCCGCCCAGGCCTGATCTACGTCATTGATCACCTGGTTGCGTGCGGCTGTCTGCGCGAAGCGGCTGGACTGCGCCTCATAGCGGGTTCGTTCCTTTTCGCCTTGATTGCGATCGAAGATCCGCAAGGGAAGATTTATCTGGAAACCGCCTGAATTGTCATTGCCCGACCGGTCATATTCCCCAGCCAGAGTCGGGTCGGTGGTCCCATAAGCCTCTGCGAGCTTGACGTTGGCCTCAGCCAAACGAAGGGACTGCTGCGCTGCCCGATAGTCAGGACGTTCCGCGAGCGCCCGCTGTTCCACCTCCGCCATGGATAGGCTGATCTGTGGAGGATCGAGGGTACCGGTGATGTCGAACGCTGCCGCCGGTGTGTCCATCCCCAACAGCATTTCCAACTGATCGCCGGACTGTTCAAGATTCAAATGTGCGCTGTCGTAATCGGCCTCAAATTCGGCCAGTTGCAACTCGATGCGATCGTAGTCGGTGGGACTGATGTCGCCGGCATCGAGGCGCTGCTTGCTCAAGTCGACCGTCTTGCGGTATCCCTGCAGATTGTCGTCCGCAATCTTCAATCCGGCTTTCGCGGCCAGCATCTGGGTAAAAGCCTGTTTAACGGCAAGGATCGTCTGCCGCTCCGTGTCCTGGTATTGGCTTTGGGTAACGGCGGTGGTGCTATGGGCAAGGTCGAGACGCCAGCGGCGCTTTTGTCCTCGTTCAAAAAGGCGGGAGAGGTTTGCCGAATAAGAATAAGGGTTGCCCGGGTTGTTGGCCGGCAGCGTTACATCGGAGCCGCCCAGCGTCAAGTTCGGGTTTTGACGCAGTCCAGCCGTAACTTCGCTGGCCTTGGTGGCGATGACGTGCTGCTGGGCGGAAAGAAGGCTCGGATTCTTTGCCTGCGCCAACGCGATGGCCTGTTGCAGGGTTAACGGCACCCCGGCTGTTTGCGCGTGCAGGAAAGACGCCGCAGACAGCAAGACCATGAGAAAGGCCAATCGTATTGAACGGAGTCGTGTATAGAAATCGCAGTGTAAATGAATTAACTGAAATGGATGCGTGGAGCATCTCCCCCGAGTGAGTTCCGCCGAAAAATAATCCGGTGCAGCCTTCCACCAAGAGAAGGATATAGCAATGCAATCGCGCTGTAACGGACGTAACCGCATCGGTAAACCACTTTGCTATGAACGCGTACATTTCCGCAACTGGCGTAGTCGAATAACTGAGCCGTGCTGAGCGCACAAAAAAGTGTGCAGGTCAGCGTCTGGCGATCTATCACTAACTGAGCAGGATGGCATGCCCGACAAGGTCGCATATCGGCATGTGGAATAGCCTTCGCCAGGCGCGCACCGGGGTCTCTGACCTGCCCTCTGGCTTATGAACTCATAGAGCAGATAGACTCAAATTGCTGGGCACGCACGTAAAGGTGTGCAACCGCATGCGTGACTGCCATCCTAGACGGTAGAGTTGCAATTCTTTCCGCTAATGTGGCTGGATTGATGTGCGGCGCAAAAGGCCCCATACCCACCAAATACATTATCTGCTGATGATTCAACTCCATACTCCATCGGCACAAGCGGTGCTCCAAATGGGTGAAAAATGGATTGAGCGCGCGAGCAACTCTCAGTTTTTTATTGCGATCCACTTCCAGAAGTCTCAGCGAATGACGCAGCTCAGCCGTGTGTTGATACGCAGATGCTTTGGTAGGTTTGCCCGACGGGACGGTGCAAGCCCTTAGTTACCACAGCGACGCGGCTGGCGGCGGCCGCCGAAGGGGCGGTTGTCACCCACTCGCAGTGCGCCACGCCCATCCATGTTTACACAACCCTCAATGGGGAAATGACGTGCGTTCCGCCAGAGCCTCCAAGCGGCCCACCAAATCGGTGAGAAGCCAGCCAGTCTGTCCGCATAACGAAGTGCCTGAAAAACGGGATTTTCGGTAAGTTCATCCGGGCGGACTCGTTTGAATATCGGCGACAAATGCTTGAACGGGTGAGGTGCCCCACACAATCAAGCCTTCCGGCCACGAAGTTCCCTGGCGATGTACGCCAGCGCTAAGGCTTGCTCGATAGTGATCTCATGGGCGTTCACGATCTGCTTATTCCCTAAGAGGTAATCTTCCAGGCGTTTAATCTGTGAATCGATAGCGTCATCTTTTTCCATCTGAATCTCCTGTGGCCACCATTGTGGCGGCCCTGGCGGTGCGCGATTAGAACGACTCTAAACGCCACTCCGCTTTACATTCCAGAATTCCTCTATTTCTTCCAGCGGTTTGTTTTTGGTTTCGGGCACAAAGAACCGGGTAAAGATAGCCTGGGCAAGCGCCATGGCGGCGAGAAATCCGAACGTGACCACCTTGCCGATCTGGTGGTAAGCGTAGGGGAAGAGCAGAACAACCAAAGCGTTGGCGACCCATTGGGTCAGCACCGGGACGGTCATTGCCAGGCCACGCACATCGGTGGGAAAGATCTCGGGAAGCAGCGTCCAGAACACCGGCCCGATGCAGCAAGAGAAAAAGGCGAGATAAGTAAGAATCAGCGCCAGCACCAGCGGCCCGTGAAATTGATTGGTAGCGACCGTCACCATCAGCGAGACCAGCGCCGCGCACATGCCGATCGACCCGATGACGTACAACGGCTTGCGGCCATAGCGATCGATCACCCAGAAGGATGCGATGGTAAAGATAAGCTCCGTCACCCCGACCAGAAAGGTGGAGAAAAGCGCGGCATCGATCTTCCATCCAACGGAGCGAAAGATGGCCGGCGCGTAGTCGACAATGGTATTGATTCCCGAAACCTGAACCAGAACAGCCAGGAAGAAACTTACCCTGAGCGCTCGCTTCACGCCGGGGCGCCGCAACGCTTGCCAACCGCCGCCCTTACGAACAGCTGCTTGCATTTCCGCGACGGCCAGTCCCGCGCTCTGTTTGCCCGAGATCCTGGCGAGCAGGCTAAAGGCTTCTTCCTTCCTGCCCATCATCATGAGGAAGCGCGGCGTTTCCGGCGCTATCAGCATGAGGCCGAAAAAGAGCATGGACGGAAAGAGCCGGTGAAGAACATCCACGCCAATGTTGCGCCGCTGTTGCGCAACAGATAGTTGATGCAATAGGAAATCAGAATGTCAAGGACGATGGACAGCTGATAGAGAGCGCCCATGCGTCCTCGTACCGAGGGCGGCGAAACCTCGGCTACATACATGGGGGATAGAAGAGAGGCCGCTCCGACAGCTAGTCCGCCGGCGAAACGGGCAGCAACAAACAGGTGAAACGTCGGCGCCAGTGCAGTCGCGATCGAGGTCAACGCAAACAGCATGGCTACGCCAACCAGAATTCGCTTTCGTCCGTAACGGTCGGCAAACCTGCCGGCAGCGAGAGACCCCAGCACGCAGCCAAAGAGAAGTGAACTGAAGGCCCAACCCAGCTCCAGGTCATCCAGCCCGAAGTGCACCATCAAAAACGGACCGGCGCCGGTGATGATCGCGATGTCGAAGCCGAAGAGGACGCCGCCCAGAGCTGCGGCCGCAGCAAGCAGAATCAGATAACGGAAGTTGATTTCGATTTTCACGGGGCATCTGATCGTATCCGGTTGTTAGGGATGCGGGAAACTCTGTTTTTTAAAGAGTGCGGGCCTGGAGCGAGACGCTTTGTATCAGGGGCAGTTGCGAGGGGGAATGGCGCACAGCAGGTCCCTCCGCTCCGGTCGGGATGACAAAGTAGAGGGTGGCGTTTCACCTTGGCATGGGTAGAGGTGGAAGAGCTCGCTCTGCGCTTGCGGAGGCCCGTTCGGCGACGGGGGTCTTCGTTCCGCTTCTTGTCCTGGCGGAGCTGTCCTGGGTTCTCCGCAGCAAGTGGGAGAGAGAACGAGTTCTCAATACAATGGAAGCCCTTCTCCAGACCCGTGGCGTGACGATCGAATCTCCATCCATTGCCTGGAGAGCCCTGGAGGCTTCCCGCAAAAGCACGGCTGGGTTTGCCGATCACCTTATTGCTGAAATTTCTTTCGAGTCGGGAGTTGGCGAGATTATTACATTCGACAAAGCCTTCAGTCGCAGGCCCGGCGTCCGTCGCCTCAGGTAATTACACAGATTTTGGCGATATTCTGGTTTTCGTCTTTCCTCATCGGCTGCGACTCTCACACTGGGACCGGCAATCTTTCCCGAATTTTGAAAAGGCGGTTTTGCGGGAATCTCTGTCTTTCCTTCCGAGAAGCCGGTTAGAACGAAGCCGCCGCGGGGGCAACTAAATTCAGAGGGTAGCCGGCAGATGACTTGCCCAAGCGCGAAGCCACCACCAGATAAGCTCGCTCACAGCCAGGCCCAGCAAGAGCCCACCGCGCGCGCATGGTTGACGCCAGGTTTGTGTGTCCCATCCCATGGCACAGTGTGCCCAGATCCGGCAAGGGAAGTTACCGACAACGTGACTTTCAAGACAGTTCCTGCGGGCAGCTTTCAGTAAGCTATTGGACGACCAGCGTGAGGTTCGTACTGTGCGTTAGATTGGCGGACCCAGAGGCAAAGGTTCCGGTTACCGTTAAAGTGTAGGTGCTCGCTGGTGTACCGCCCCCGCCGCTGCTGCTATTCCCGCCACAGCCTGCTGTCACCAGACAGACGATCCCCAGTAACGCGATGCCGTAGATCCCCGCAGTTTTCCGCTTGCCTGAGACACGTCGCGGGCCTCCCCACAGCAATAAGCCTGGCAAGCCGCAAATTGCAAAGAAGATTGGAATTTGGGTGCTGGGGCTCGAAGGGCTCCGCGGTTCGACGCCGGCGACTGAGCTGCCGAGCGTTGTCACAGAAACGGTTACTGGCACGGGGGTAGAACCTGAGAGCGTGACGGAGTTGGACGAGAGGGAACAGATAGAACCTGTGGGCGCTCCGCTACAGGCCAGCGCCACCGTTTGATTGAAGCCTGCAATCGAGCTAACCGCGATTGTGTACGTGGCGGTTGTGCCCGGGCTAATCGTCTGCGTCGATGAGGAAGAAGTGAATGAGAAGTCCTGTCCCGTACCGCTCAGTGATACAGTCTGGGGGCTGCCACTGGCATTGTCGGCAACGGTGAGTGTTCCGCTGACGGTCCCGTTGCTCGCTGGGTCAAAGAAAACGCCAATCGAGCAACTCGCCCCTGCGGCGAGACTGCTTCCGCAAGCGTTGAGCACGCCAAAGTTCGTAGAACTGGTGGTTACGTTTGTGATCGTCAGAGGAGCATCGCCCGCATTGGTCGCTGTGACGGTTATCGGCAAGCCTGAAGTGCCCACGTATTGGCCGGGGAACGTGATGCTCGATGGGGAGAGCGTGAGCGTCGGGGCGGGCGTAGTCGTGCCGGTTAAGCTAACCGTTTGCGGGCCGCCCGGCGCATTGTCGCTGATGTTTAAGGCCGCATTCCGAGTGCCCTCCGCGGTCGGAGCGAAGGTAACACTTACCTGGCACGAGGCATTGACGGCAAGGCTCGCACCGCAGTTGCTGCTCTCGGCATAATCTCCGGCATCGGCGCCCGTGATCGCGGTGCTTGCGATGGTGAGCGTAGAACTGCCCGAGTTGGTGAGGTCAACCGTTTGCGCCGTGCTGGTTGAACCAATTGCTTGCTGGGCGAAGCTCAGGCTGCCCGGCGCGGGGCTTAGCAGCGGGAAGCTTCCTTGCAGCATGATGATAGCCATGAGGTTGTTAGTATCGGTAGGCGTCAGGAAGATGTCCTGCTTTCCATCCCGATTGAAGTCTCCGTTCGTTAAGCCCCCTCCCCACAGCGCCGAAGGATAGAGGGTCCCCGCCTGGAAAGTACCGTCGCCGTTGCCGTACGAAATCGAAGTATTTGCAGATTCCGCATTGGCTACCGCGACATCAAGCTTGCCATCAGCGTTGAAGTCACCGACCGTGAGAGCAGAAGGGTAACTGCCGGGTAAGCTATACGTCGCAGCGGCCATAAAGGTCCCATCGCCGTTCCCTAAGCACACCGCCAGGTTGTCGTTGTTGATCCCCAGCAAATCCAGCTTGCCGTCGCCGTTAACATCGGGAAGAGCGAGTTGCTGGCAGCCATTGGGAATGGATGACGGTGTTCCAAGGGTCCCATCTCCATTGCCCAGAAGGACCGAACTGAACGCAACGACATCAAGCTTGCCATCGCCGTTTAGATCTCCAACAAGGATGTTTGGCGTGGCTGCGCTATAAGTTCCAGTCGTCAAATTGATCGGGCTCTGAAACGTCCCATCCCCATTGCCGAGAAAAACGGACAGCATCGGGATGGTAGGGCCGGAGGGTGAGGTTGGGAATGGAGACGGAACATTCGCTGTGATTAGATCAAGTTTGCCATCGCCATTGAAATCGCCAACAGCGACCGCGCTGACGAAATACCCGGTTTGCTGAGGAAGATTGTTGGCGCTCTGAAAAGTGCCATCTCCATTGCTCAACAGTACAGAGATTACGTTGGTATGCCCGCCGCCGACAGCAACGTCCAGCTTGCCGTCACCATTGAAATCGCCGACCGCCGTACTGCTGACCTGGTCTCCCGAATTGCCATCCCCAAAGGGATAGAATGCCGGCGGCTGAAATGACCCATCGCCATTGCCGAGCAATACGACCATACGATCGAAATATCCGGCAATGATGTCCAGTTTGCCATCACCGTTCACGTCGACCGCGATTGGTGATTCCACGAGATTGGTTTCCGCCATAGGCACATTGGCCACGTCATAGTTAGTGAAGCTGGGGGTAGTTACCGGAGAGACGGTAAAGAACATGGCATTAGATGTGCCGCCTCGCGGGCCAGGGGTGGTCACGGTGACGGAAGCTGTGCCTGGGGTAGCTACGTCTCCGGCGGGGACCGTAGCGGTCAATTGCGAATTGCTTACGAAGGCGGTTGGGAGTGATGTCGCGTTCCACTTAACGACCGAAGCAGAGGCAAAGCCGGTGCCATTGACCGTCAGTGTAAAACCCGGGCCTCCGGGGATCGCACCGGTGGGTAGAAGCGGCTGATTCAAGAAAGGAACAGGATTTGACTGCGCCTGGGCGAGAGCAGCGGCAAACCAAAGGGCAAGGCAGAAGAAGCAGCTTTTGTTCATCAGCTACACGTCACCCAGAGCATACGGCACTGCTTGTCGACCTGGCGATGTGATTCGTACTTGTTCTGGATTACTTGGCGCTAATATTTTGTTACTAGCGTCACACGCCGCAATAAGGAACCTTCCGGCTCTCACGCAGACTCTAAAGCCCGACGTATTCTCAATCGTTTATGGCCCGACTAAAGTCGTGCCTGACACAAAACATGAGTTTTTCTGGAGCCTGTAAAGCCCGATTCTTTTTTGTTCGTGTGCGGCCGGGGATGTCGGTAACAGAAGGTACCGGGCATGTAGGTAACACTTTCGTCGAAGTTGAAGTTAAACGAGCTTGGAGAAAAAAGGAAATCCAAGTCGCCGCCGAAGCTGTGGGAATGTGGGAAGCTCGCGGTTGTTTGCGAGCTTTCCAAGGCGGTGTGGGAAGAGAGGGAAAGGGCTTTTTACTTTTCCTCTCTTTCCATAGCGCCGGCATTTCCACAGCTGTTCACTTCCTCTATGGCCGGCATCGTTTGCAAAACGAGCTTATGGCTATCGAATCGCGCCAAGGGGAAGGTTGCAAATTGAACGTCCCAGTAGCGATCGTCGATCGGCTCCATGCCAATGGATTCTCCGCCTAGGGACTTGCTGATAAAGATCTGTGTGCCTTTCCAGAAGAAGGTTCCATCCGGATAAACCCGCTTGGGCTTGATGTTGCTGTCGTATTCCGGTTCAGGAATTCGATCCGGGTAGATACGCGACGAACTCTGGTAGCAAGAGGCCGGTGTCTTCAGCTCGAGCGCCTCGTGTGGACGTTCCTGGTTGAATTGTTGACGGAACCGATCAAAAGCCTTTTGTTGCGCTCTGCGGTCGGCCGCCGGCGGTTTCGCCGTCTCCGCCTTCAACGTCCGATGCATGCGCTCGTGACGACCATTCTGCTCCGGATGACCTGGCTTGATCCGCTCCGGCGCGATGCCCAGCTTCATCCAGGAGATCGATAAACGCGAAATGCCAGCGATGGCTCGGGAGGCAAACGGAGCGCCGTTATCGGTTCTGATCCTCTGCGGCAGGCCGTATTCTCGAAAGGCTGCCGCAAAGATGGCTTGCACCTGCTCGGTATTGGTCTTCTCCACGCTTTGACAGCGCAGCAAATAGCGGCTGTGCGCATCCGTCATCGTCAACGGATCAATCCGCTCTCCCTTGCCCGTCCGAAACCAGCCCTTGAAGTCTGCACACCATATCTGGTTGGCCTTTTCGACCTCCTCAAACGGCTTGGTATACAAAGGAATCCGCAACCGTTTGCGCTGGGGTGTGCTCAAACCTGCCCGCCGCAAGATCTCTCCAAAAGTGCTCACCACTGGCCAATGGACACCGCTTTTCGTCGCCATAAGACGGGCCCGTAGCTTCTTGGCTCCCCAACTCGGATGCGCCTGCTTCAGTCGCAAAACCTGCTCCTCGATCCCACAATCGGTCTGGTTGGGATGATTACCAGCTCCATAGCGGCGGTCCTTCAATCCAGCTAATCCCTCCCCCTCATAGCGATCTACCCAAACGTAGCCGGTCTTGCGTGCTATGCCGTAGATCCGGCATAGCTCCGCCATCGTGAAACTTCCGCTGTCGTACTCCAAGACAAACCGCGTCCTCTCGTCCACCACATCCATCACTTTCCAGGGCATGCTCTCTTGTACCTGCCCTACGCTCTGGACGAAACGTGTTACCCACTTGCCCGGTCCTTTGTGTTACCTACTTGCCCGGTCCGTACCTTCGTTTATGGCCCGACTAAAGTCGTGCCCTTCCAGGCCATTGCACATCGGTGGGAAAGATCTCGGGAAGCAGCGTCCAGAACACCGGCCCGATGCAGCAAGAGAAAAAGGCGAGATAAGTAAGAATTAGCGCCAGCACCAGCGGCCCGTGAAATTGATTGGCAGCGACCGTCACCATCAGCGAGACCAGCGCCGCGCACATGCCGATCGACCCGATGACGTACAACGGCTTGTCGTGTGAATCGAAACTGCTTTAGCTGTTCAGCCATTTTTTTTCTATTTTTTTGGTCCTTTTGTGGCCTTAGTGCGCTGCGAAACAGCAGGATCTCAAAGTCTGGTACACTTGTGTACGCAACGGTACGGAGGAGACACGTGGAAGCCCTAAAGGTCGGTATCAGAGAGTTCCGGGATAAGCTCTCCACCTATCTACTCGAGTCCGAATCCCCCATCGCGATCACCCGGCACGGCGACACGGTCGGTTACTTCATCCCCGCTCGGCGGACACGCACCGAAGCCGACAAAGCTGCTTTGAAGGAAGCGTCCGCGCGTTGGCAGGAGATTCTCGCCGCCGAAGGTATCTCCGAGGACGACACCTTGGCTGATTTCAAACAATGGCGGGCGAAACAAGCACGATGATCGACCAGAAGCGCGTCGTGCTTGACGGGAATATTCTCCTTCGAGCCGTGTTCGGTGTCCGCGTACTCGCTCTTCTCGAAACCTACGAAGATTCTGTGTGGTTCTTCGCCCCCGACCTTTGCTTCGTCGATGCCAGGAAGTACATCCCTTCCGTCTCGGCCAAACGACGAATTGATCCAGCCCCCGGACTTGCGGTTCTGGACCACTTGTCACGATTGGTCGAAATTGTAGACAGGAGTCTTTACGAAGAGCACGAATCTTCAGCACGAGAACGAATGATCTCGCGAGATTTGGATGATTGGCCGATCGTGGCTACTGCATTATTTTTGAGATGCCCAGTCTGGACCGAGGACCGAGACTTCTTCGGGAGTGGCATCTCGACATGGACTACAGAGACGATTGAACTTTACTTGCGAGACGCCTGAACGCCGTCAGTGCCTATGAAAAACCGAATAGCGAGTTTTTCCGCAGCTTGGCTAATGTAATTGCGAACGTGTCTTAAACACCGCTCCGCTTTACATTCCAGAATTCCTCTATTTCTTCCAGTGGTTTGTTTTTGGTTTCGGGCACAAAGAACCGGGTAAAGATGGCCTGGGTGAGCGCCATTGCGGCGAGAAATCCGAACGTGACCACCTTGCCGATCTGGTGGTAAGCGTAAGGGAAGAGCAGAACAACCAAAGCGTTGGCAACCCATTGGGTCAGCACCGGGACGGTCATTGCCAGACCACGCACATCGGTGGGAAAGATCTCGGGAAGCAGCGTCCAGAACACCGGCCCGATGCAGCAAGAGAAAAAGGCGAGATAAGTAAGAATCAGCGCCAGCACCAGCGGCCCGTGAAATTGATTGGTAGCAACCGTCACCATCAGCGAGACCAGCGCCACGCACATGCCGATCGACCCGATGACGTACAACGGCTTGCGGCCATAGCGATCGATCACCCAGAAGGATGCGATGGTAAAGATGAGCTCCGTCACCCCGACCAGAAAGGTGGAGAAAAGCGCGGCATCGATCTTCCATCCAACGGAGCGAAAGATGGCCGGCGCGTAGTCGACAATGGTATTGATTCCCGAAACCTGAACCAGAACAGCCAGGAAGAAACTTACCCTGAGCGCTCGCTTCACGCCGGGGCGCCGCAACGCTTGCCAACCGCCGCCCTTACGAACAGCTGCTTGCATTTCCGCGACGGCCAGTCCCGCGCTCTGTTTGCCCGAGATCCTGGCGAGCAGGCTAAAGGCTTCTTCCTTCCTGCCCATCATCATGAGGAAGCGCGGCGTTTCCGGCGCTATCAGCATGAGGCCGAAAAAGAGCATGGACGGAAAGATGCCGGTGAAGAACATCCACCGCCAATTGTTGACGCCGCTGTTGCGCAACAGATAGTTGATGCAATAGGAAATCAGAATGCCAAGGACGATGGACAGCTGATAGAGCGCGCCCATGCGTCCTCGTACCGAGGGCGGCGAAACCTCGGCTACATACATGGGGGATAGAAGAGAGGCCGCTCCGACAGCTAGTCCGCCGGCGAAACGGGCAGCAACAAACAGGTGAAACGTCGGCGCCAGTGCAGTCGCGATCGAGGTCAACGCAAACAGCATGGCTACGCCAACCAGAATTCGCTTTCGTCCGTAACGGTCGGCAAACCTGCCGGCAGCGAGAGACCCCAGCACGCAGCCAAAGAGAAGTGAACTGAAGGCCCAACCCAGCTCCAGGTCATCCAGCCCGAAGTGCACCATCAAAAACGGACCGGCGCCGGTGATGATCGCGATGTCGAAGCCGAAGAGGACGCCGCCCAGAGCCGCGGCCGCAGCAAGCAGAATCAGATACCGGAAGTTGATTTCGATTTTCACGGGGCATCTGATCGTATCCGGTTGTTAGAGATGCGGGAAAGTCTGTCGTTGAAGGTACGGGCTTCACAGGCTGCGGAAAAACGCTGCGCCGGGCAGGAAAGCAATGCCTCAGGGGCTAAACAGGCTGCGTGAGAACTCGAAATAAACAGCAAATCGGAACCAGGCCCGTAGGGCCGGAAGCCAAACGTCAGCCCAGTCCGGATCCGGATTTCCTGTGTAGGTGGTTGGCGTTGGCGAAGTCCATGCGGCTTTCCGTAACGAAAGCCGCACACGCGGATTTTGGTGGCGCCCAGTGCAGGAAATCCGGATACGGGCCTGGTTCTGATTTGCGATTTGCTTTCGTGTTCTCACGCAGACTCTAAAGCCCGACGTATTCTCAATCGTTTACGGCCCGACTAAAGTCGTGCCCTGACACAAAACATGAGTTTTTCAGCAGCCTCTGAAACCCGTTCCCTTCAACGACAGAGTTTTTCTGCAGGCTGCGTTGCCCTATTGTTTTTCTAGTTCTATGTAATCGACTGGCGCTGGTTCGCCCTGGTCCGGCGTTCCGCGAAGGGTAAGTGTATCCCGTGGCTTGAGGTGAACCCCGGGAACCGTGAAGAGCATGCTGGTGCTGCCGTCAAGGTGCGGATCAACAACCGCCGGGGGCAGGGTTGCATTCGCCGTCCAATGCGCCACGGACTTGCCGTTCAGTAGCAGATCATATTGTGAGGCGCCGGTGCGCAGGTCAAAATAGCGCACCCCAATGGAGTACGTCCCTTCCGGCCGGCCTGGTTTTGTAGTGAGAGTGCACGGAGCAGGGCGGTTGCAAACCACCGCCTTACTGCCAGAAGCCGTTTCCCATGGGGTAACGTCGACCGTGGTGTATCCGTCCGCCTGCATGGACTCGGCTTCGATGCGGCCAGGATAGTGGCCGACGCGGCCCAGCTTATCGGGGATGCCGGAGATGTGCTGGAACCATGCCGTGACCGCATCGCGCCACACGATGGCGTGGCCGGCCTCGTACTCAAACAGCGCTAGCGTTTCGTTATAGCGTTGGTCATCGATCAGGCCTCGCAGCGTCCGCCATCGCGACGGATAGGAACCAGCCACCGCCGCGCCCTCATAGTGCGAATCGTAGACGTACTGCACCAGCGTCTTGCCGTTGTGCAGCATGTAGTCGTACGGAACGTGATGCATGAAGAGCAGCAGGCTGTCAGGGCAGGTTTCCAGGGACTCGTAGACCTTGGCCAGCTGGGGCGGGTATTGGCCAATGTATCCGGTACCTGTGGCGACGGTGCGGTCCATGCCGATGCCTTTGCTGTCAGCCCGGAACCATTGTCCCCAACCGTTGCGCTCGGCGGACTCGATACCAGGACCATAGTGGACGCCGATGATATTGGTCAGGCCCCCCATGCCAAGCGGACCGGTGTATTGCTCATACACACGCCAGGAGTTCGTCTGCAGGCCGTTGACGATAAAGACAACTTTGGGATCGTTGCCGAAGGTCAGCCGGGTCCAGGAGTCGATGATCTGCTCGGTGGTCAGGTCGGGATTCCACGCCAGCTTACCGAAGCCGTAGAGGTTAGCCATGGCCATGGGGTGGTGCAGCCAGTTGGCATCGAGGCCCACGTTGGCCACGCCGACAAAACCACCCAAGGGCTGGTGGAAGGTTTTGCCCTCGACAATCTCGCTGACCGGAGTGCTGCGGTTCTCGGCGCGGAGGTCGGTGTCGAGCACCCACTTCCACATGGGGACGAGGAAAACCATGTGGCGTTGTTGGCCGGTGTACTCCTGCGTGATCTGCAGTTCAATCGCCTGGTTGGTGTGGTGGAGGGCGGCAAACAGGGGGGAGACTGGCTCGCGCACCTGGAAGTCAATGGGGCCGTGCTTGATCTGGATCACTACATTGCGCTCGAACTTGCCATCGAGGGCGCGGAAATTATCGTAGCCGGCACGGGCGCGGTCAGCCTTGAGATCATGCCAATCGAGATGATTGTTGTAGACGAAGCCGCGATAAAGCACCACGCCGCCGTGCGGCAGGAGCGCGCGGGCCACGGTATTTGCAGCCTGCGCGGGAGTGCGGCCGTATTTCGATGGGCCGGGGCGCCCTTCCGAATCCGCCTTGATGACAAAGCCGGCGAAGTCGGGGATGGCGCGGTAGATTTCATTGACCTTCGCCTTCCACCACGCAGCGACTTGAGGATCCAGCGGATCGAAGGTGCGCAAATGGCCCACCGCCTGGGGGCTCGAGAGATCGACAGACAGGGACATGCGCACGCCCCAGGGACGAAACGCATCCGCGATGCGGGCGAGTTCGTGGATCATCTCCGGGTCGAGCGTATGGAGGTTGGAGTTGACGTTGTTGACGGTGGCGCCGTTGAGGCCGACCGAGGCCAGCAGCCGTCCGTAGTCCGAGACCCGGCTGAGATCGGGGCGCACGTGGCCATTGTCGAAAAAAATGCTGCGCCCGCCATAGCCGCGCTCGATGCTTCCGTCGAAGTTATCCCACTGGTTGACCCAGCGAATGGGGGAAGAAGGCGATTCCGAATCGGCAGCGATGGACTTCTGTTGAGCGACCTGCTCCAGGACGTGGAAAACACCGTAAAGCTCGCCACGGTCGGTACCGCCGGCGATTATCCAGTAGTTGCGGCCGTGCGCGGCAAACTGGGAAATAGAGAAGCCTTCGGGTGCAATCGGGGAGGCCGCTTTCCAGGTGGGCAGAAGACGCCGAATCTCCAGGGGCGTACCGAGGATGAACACGTCTTCGCCACAGATCGTGGTTGATACCTGCAGGTTCTTGCCGAGCATCGAATGGAGTCCCCGGGCAAGCTCATTGGCGGCGCTGAGAGCGACGGCGGACTTGCCGGTGGCGACGATGCAGCGCGGGAGCTTGTATTGCTGCGCCAGTTGTGGCGGCAGTGGGGCGTAACGAAGCCAACCTGCTGCTCCGGTCTCGGCGCGAAGACAAGGGGCCACGGAAAGAAGACTCAAAGCCAGAACTGCTGCACGCAGGCGCATCCCTGCTATCTTACAGTCCTTGTAAAATCGAGGCATGTCCCAGCACATCGGTATTGTTGCTTGCTCCGCCGAAGGGGCCGCCCTCTGTTATCGGTCTATCTGTGCAGGAGGCGCGGACTTACTCGGGCCGCATGAGCACCCTGAGATCTCAATGCATACGTATTCGCTGGGCGAGTACATGAAGTGTATCTATCGCGGTGACTGGCAGGGCGTGGGTGAGCTGATGCTCTCCTCGGCCAATAAGCTGGCGAGCCTTGGCGCCGATTTCCTGATCTGCCCGGATAACACGATTCACCAGGCGTTGCCTTATATTGAGTCGCGGTTACCGCTGCGCTGGTTGCACATCGCTGATGCGGTTGCCGCGCAAGCCGTCGGCCGCAGGTTTCGGCGTCTGGGATTAACGGGAACTCGTTATCTGGTCGAGAGCGAGGTGTATCCGGAAAAGCTGAAGGCGCGGGGCCTGGAGTATGTGCCCCCGAACGCGGAGGACCGCGAGGAAATCAATCGCATCATCATGGACGAGTTGGTATATGGAGTTTTCAAGCCGGAGGCGGTGGCAACGTTTCAGCGGGTAATCGAACAGATGAAAGAGCAGGGATGCGATGCCGTGGTGCTCGGCTGCACCGAGATTCCGTTAATCATGAACGACGCGAATTCTCCGCTGCCGACGCTCGACTCCACGCGATTGCTGGCGCGCTTAGCATTGCGCCGAGCTGTGCAAAGCCGGACAGTGCCGGTCTGAACTGTGCCAGGGCCTGTGCTTTAGCAGAGGGCAGCAACGCTTCAGCGTTGCGGGAGAGTGTACGACTGTGATCATGCGCTTTAGCGCTGGCCTCGAAAAATCCAGGGCTAAAGCCCAGTCTTTAGCGATGAAACGATTTTTCCGCTGGACTGAAGTCCAGCTCCCCCTGCTGAAGCAGGGGGCTCCCACCACATTCGGAATGGAGAGATCGGCGCCTTCTTTTCTGGTTCTCACGCACAATCTAAAGGCCGGCTCGCTGCGGCGAGGCAGTCCCGGGGCTGGCTCGTGATTTAGAGAGAGCGGCTTAGCGGTTCGAACTCCAGCTCCAGGCCCTCATCCGCAGGCAGAATCGTGATCCTCACCTTACCCAGCGATTCGACAATCCAGTCGGCAGCTGCAAGCTGAGCGACGCTATGAGAAAAGGTTGTAGCCAGAACCTTACATCCCGCGGCGTGGCCGGCTCTACTGCCTGAAGGCGAATCCTCAATCACAATACAATCCGCCGGCGCCAAACCGAGAATCTTCGCGCCCTTGAGATAGGGCTCGGGATGCGGCTTACCATTCGTCACCATGTCGGCAGTAATGATGTGCTCCGGCACCGGAACGCCGGCGAAGGCCAAGCGGCTGCGCGCGAGCCGTTCTGTGGCCGAAGTAACGATGGTCCAATATCTTTGCGGCAGCAATTGCAGAATCGATGTCACGCCTTCCAATACCTCGAGCCCTTCGTTGTCACCGACCTCGAGATCTTCAATCACTTTGAGCTCCGCCGCGTGATCGGCATCGGGCTTAAGCGTGCGCACGGTTTCGATAGCTCGCATTCCGTGCGCGGTCTTGATTGTCTCCCGAACATCGAGCCCATGGCGCTCTGCCCAGGTCTGCCAGCTTCGCTCGACCGATCCCAGCGAGCTGATCAGCACTCCATCCATGTCGAAAAGCAGACCCTTGGTTCTTACCTTGATCATGCAGCATCTCCCATGGCAAATTTTCGCCCCGCTTCGAGTAGTGCATCCACTGACGAACGGGACCCGCTCTCGGCATATATGCGCAACAGCGGCTCGGTGCCCGAGGCACGCAGCAACAACCAGCTCTCCGCGGATTGCGGCTCCGGATTCTGCAGATAAAACTTCAAGCCGTCCAGGGTTTCCAGGCGCAAGACCGGCATACCGGCAAACTCCGTTACCCCGGCCGCGGCGCGGCGGATGGCTGACTGTTTGACCGCCTCCGGAAGGTGCAGGTCGAGCCGGCCGTAATGATGCTCTCCATACTCTTGCTGCAGCGCGCTTACCAGTGAGCCAAGCGTCCGGCCTTCCTCCGCCATGATGTTGGCCAGCAGCAGCGCATTGAGCAACCCATCGCGTTCAGGCAGATGCCTGCCAATACCAATGCTGCCCGATTCCTCGCCGCCGATGAGGATGTCCTTTTCCAGCATCAGCTGGCATACATGCTTGAAGCCGATGCCGTGCTCGTAAAGCTTGCGCCCATAGCGGGCGGCGATACGGTCCAGCATCTTGGTGGTATTGAAGGCCCGGGCCACATCGCCGGGCCACTGCTTGCGTTTGAGCAGCCACTCGAGCAAGAGGCAGTAGATCTTATTGGCGTCTACAAAGCGGCCCTCCTCATCGACCGCGCCAATGCGGTCCGCGTCGCCGTCGGTGGCAAAGCCGGCCTGGCAGTGGTGCTCCAGGACCGCGACCTCGAGCGCCCGGATGTGGGGTGGAATCGGCTCCGGCTGGATGCCGGGGAAGAGAGGATTCAATTCGGCGCGGATCTCAACGTGGTCAATACCGATGCGGGTGAGGATGCCTGAGAGTACGCCTCGTCCGGCGCCATACATGCAATCGATGGCGTATTTTTGCCGGGCTGCGGCGATTCTCTTGAGGTCGGCGAAGACCGAGATGGCCTCGACATAGGGGCTAAGAAAGTCAGCCTCGGTAATGGAGCCCCTGGAAGCGGCCACAGGCAGCCCTTGCCCCAGATAGCCTTCGATCGCTGCCATGATCGCCGGGCTCCCCGATCCTCCATAGCTGGCTTTGAATTTCACTCCGTTCCACTCCGCCGGATTGTGGCTGGAGGTGATCATCACCCCTCCCGCCGCACCTAGATGCTTTACCGCGTAGGAAAGAGCTGGTGTGGGGGTGATGCGATCGGCGATGCGCACCGGGATGCCGGCAGCGGCTGCCACTTCGGCGACGATCTGCGCGAAACGCTGCGACATGAATCGAGTGTCGTAGCCGATGCAGAGGCCGCGCGCGGGGTTCTCCTGCTCGCGAACATAGTGGGCAATTGCCCCGGCCGCGAGGCGCACGTTTTCATCGGTGAAGTCATCCGCGAGAATTCCCCGCCAGCCGTCGGTACCGAATTGAACGGGTTTTTGTTTCAAATCAATTCGTCGTGTTTTCCGGCGAGCTCGCTGACTACGCGACGCACATCTTGCGAACGCTCCCGGGTGGTGATCAGAATGGCATCTTCGGTTTCCACGACTACCAGGTCATCGACCCCGACCAGCGCGACAAATTTCTCCGGGCTGTAGACGAAATTGTTGCGCGCATCGATGCCCACCATGCCCCGCGCCTCAGTGACATTGCCATTCTTGGCGTTGCCCTGCGCCAATTGATGTTCGTAGAGGGCATCCCACGAACCTAGGTCGTTCCAGCCGAACTCCGCCGGCAGGCAGTAGATATTCGAATGGTGCTCACCCTTGGCTGAGCGGGGCTCGAGCACGGCGTAATCGATGCTGATGTTTTCGCAGGAGGGATAGAGCTCGCGAAAAACCTGCTCGAACCGCGGTGTTCCGTAAGCGTCGGCAATCCGCTGTAGAAGGGGCGCGGTCTCTGAGAGATGCTCGCGGATGGCGTCAGCCAGGGTGCGCGCGCTCCACAGGAATATGCCGCTATTCCAGTAGTAGGTGCCGGCGAGAAGAAATGCCTCTGCCCGCTCCCGGTTGGGTTTCTCGGTAAAGCGGCGGACGCGCTTGACGCCGTCAGGCAGCACGTCTCCGGTCTCTATGTAGCCGTACCCGGTCTCTGGCCGGACAGGCTTCACCCCCAGCACTACGATATTTTCCCCAGCCGCCGCCAAAGCGATGCCTTGCTCGATAGTGGCCCGATACTGGGCCTCATCGGTGATCACGTGGTCGGCGGGGAAGATGCCGAGCACCGCATCGGGAGCGGTACGCTCGATGAGGAACGCCGCCAGGCCGGCTGCCGGCGCGGTGTTGCGCGCCGCCGGCTCGCAGATGATCTGCTCGCCCAGCATGGTCTGCAGTTGCTCGGAAATGGCCTTGGAGAGCAGGTCGTTGGTGATCACCCAAAGCTCGTTCGAAGTGGCTAGCGTGCCCAGACGATCCACGGTGCTTTGAATCATGGTGCGCGTACCATCCAGCACTAGAAGCTGCTTCGCGCGCCAGCGGCGGCTCCTGGGCCAGAACCGCGTACCGCTGCCGCCGGCCAGGATGATCGGGCGAAACTCGACTTTAGGTGTCATCTATTTCTGATCTCGTGGAGTGCTTAGGAAAGACTGGCGAAAAAGCGTTTCATCCTGACCAGGCCTTCATCGATGTCGCTGTGCGAGACAGCGTAGGAGAACCGGATGTGCTCCTGGGTGCCGAACGCCTCCCCGGGAACCGCGACCACATGCGCTTCATTGAGCAGGCGGGAAGCCAGCTCGGTCGCAGTCTTTGCGCCCGGCTTACCCAGGAAGGACGACACATTCGGGTAAACATAAAAAGCGCCGTCCGGCTGAGTGCAGGTGATGCCGGGAATGGCTCTCAGCCCGGCCAGGATGCGGTCACGCAATTGGAGGTAGTCGGCCCGCATCTCGGCCACGCACTCCTGGGGACCGCTGAGCGCGGCGATGGCCGCCTTTTGTACAAACGCCGCGGTGGAGGAGGTCGACTGGCTCTGCAGCTTACTCATGGCGGCGATGACGGGCTTGGGTCCGAGAGCGAAACCGGCTCTCCAACCGGTCATGGCGTAAGTCTTGGAAAGGGAACCGAGCACAATCACATGCTCCTTGGCGTCGACAAAGGAACCACCGGAGACGGGAGCGCCGGCATATTGCAGGTAGACGTAGCACTCATCGAGCAGCAGGAAGATTCCCCGGGCGTGGGCCAGCTTCACGATGCGCTCGAGGTCGCCGGGAGAGACGACGGAGCCGGCCGGGTTCGACGGCGTATTGAGAATGATGGCCTTGGTGCGCGGGGTAATCGCGCGCTCGATGGCATCGGCGGTAATGCGGAAGTTTTCCGCCTCTTCGGTGGGCAGGAAAACGACCTTGCCGCCGGCGTATTGAACGATGTCCTTGAACGATACCCAGTAAGGAACGGGCAGTATCACCTCATCGCCGTGGTCCACCAGCACCTGGATGGCATTAAAGAGCGCCAGCTTGCCGCCGGTGGTGAAGACGGCTTCGTCGGGGCTGTAGTCGGAGCCGAAATCACAGGCGTGGCGCCCCACGATCGCTTTTCTGAGCTCGGGGATGCCGGCGACCACGGTGTAGCGGGTGAAGTTGGCTTCGATGGCCGCGATGGCGGCGTCTTTGATGTGGCGCGGGGTAGGGAAATGGGGCTCGCCGGCGCCGAAGTCGACCAGTTGGGCGCCCTGGGCTCGCAGTCTAGCTGCTTCCGCGGTAACGGCCATGGTGGCCGAAACTTCAATGCGGCCGATGCGGTCGGCAAAGATGTTGGTTGCGATAGGTGCAGTCATCCCTACTATCTTGGCAGACTTCAGCCCCTTCGCGGAAGCGGCAAAGTGGGCACGGGGCTACTCGCGGTACTGTCGTCTAGCAGCCACCACGCGCTCACTCATGATGCGCCCTCGTGGAACGGGTCGGTTCCTGTCGCGTCTGGGTCGTCCTCGGGACTGGGGATATCCAGGTTGACGACGATCGGTTCCTGGCCACTGCGGACGATGACGGCTTCCACTGGCTGGTCCTTGCGCGCGTTCAGCTCTTGATGGGGCGCAAAAGGAGGGACGTAGACAAAGTCTCCCGGTCCGGCCTCATCCACAAATTCGAGATGTTGGCCCCAACGAAAGCGGGCGCGCCCGCGCACGATGTAGATCACCGTCTCCAGTTCTCCGTGGTGATGAGGACCGGTCTTCGCGTTGGGATGGACAACAACGGTGCCTGCCCAAAGCTTTTGCGCGCCGACTCGGGCATAAGAAATGGCCTCGGCGCGTGTCATCCCGGGGGTCTGCGGAGTATTGCTGTCCAGCTCACCGCTGCGCACGATGCGCAGGCCGGGCATCGCTCCGGATTCGAAAAAAGACATGTAGGGCACCAATTATCTTGTCGCAAGTGTATAGCCCTATTGCCGTCTGAGGCTTTAGGGTAGAAAACAGGCGGCGCAATGATCTCGGATCCGGCGGACGAAATTGTGGAGGCTGCCCGTGGCAAACGGCAAGAGCAAGAGCCCTGATTACGGGATAGACGCGCCTAATGTCTTGCGCAATCTCTTTCTCATCGGTGCTGCCTGCCTTCTTTTCGGATTTTTTGGGCCTCGCCAAATCCACCTTGGCCAAGCCATTTTCCTCCCACGTCCCATGCTCTTCGGGACGGGTACATTGCTGGTGCTCGAAGGGCTTCTCTTCCTTTTCTACGTGAAAGTCGGCAAATTCCATCATCGGGACCGCATGCTCTCGCTGCACAAATGGCGCGGTGATGAGGAAGTTCTGGATGTTGGTTGTGGCCGCGGTCTTCTATTGGCGGGAGCGGCGAAACTGCTAAGCGGGGGGAGAGCCACGGGTATCGATATCTGGTCCAATGTTGACATGGGCGGCAATTCGGAAGCCGCTACGCTTCACAATCTGGAACTGGAGGGAATCATCAACCGTTGCACGTTGCTCGGGATTCCAGCGCAGGAGATGCCATTTCCCGACGGAAGCTTCGATGTGATCCTCTCCAATCTGTGCCTGCACAACATTTACGATCGCGAGACGCGCCGCCGGGCGGTGCAGCAGATTGTCCGGGTGCTGAAGCCCGGAGGGGTCGCAATCCTTTCCGATTACAAGCTCACCGGGGAGTATGCTGAGCAGCTTCAAAAGGCGGCCCTGGCGGTCGAAAGGCGGTGGGGAAATCCGCTCTACACCTTTCCGCCTTTGCGCATTGTCATCGCCCGCAAGCCGCTGAGGCAAGGCTAGGCGGTGGCGGCCAACTTGTCAGCCGATAAGGGCGCGGAGTTTGGCTCGACTACCGCGAGGGAATTTCTCATGCAACTGTTGTAGAATCAACATGGGGCGGCGTAGCTCAGATGGTTAGAGCGACGGACTCATAACCCGTAGGTCGGCCGTTCGATCCGGCCCGCCGCCACCAAACCCCTGCCCCTAACGTGGACCGATTGGCTCCTCTCGACGTCTAACCCAGTAGTATTATTTGTTTAGACCCTAGTTATGGTCCAAAGTGGAGCTATGTCTCGAACCTTTACACGTGCTGTTTTTGCTGTCTCGATCTTATTGGTAGCGTTGGTCTTCCTCGGTGGATTAGGCCCGAGCCGTGTGCGCGCGGATTCGCAACCGGACGGCGCTTACCCGGAGATGGAAGTCTACAGCGAGGTTCTGAAGAAGGTTCAGACCGACTACGTCTCCGATCCCAACATGACCAAAGTCACCGTGGGGGCCTTGCACGGGCTGCTCGAGTCACTCGATCCTGACTCCAGCTACCTAACCCCGGACGAGTACAAGGCATATAAGCAGCACGGCGGCGAGGGCACGGCACAGGTTGGACTGAATATCTCCAAGCGCTATGGATACGCGACCGTTGTGTCGGTCGAGCCGGGAAGCCCGGCGGAAAAAGAACAAATCGAAGACGGCGATATCGTCGAGGCCATCGAGGGCCAATCCACCCGCGAGATGTCGCTGGTGATGATCCGCCTGTTGCTTGAGGGCAAGGCGGGAACCAACGTGAGCTTCTCCCTTGTCCGGCCGCGCAAGGCGGAGCCGGATAAAATCACGCTGACCCGCACCGCTGTGACAACTCCTCCCTTGGGAGAAACGCAGTATGAGAGCAGCAGCATCCTTTACCTCAAGCCGGGAGTGCTCAGCAAAGAGCGGGTGTCGGAGATTGCCAGCCGCCTGAAGGCAATGCAGAAGAACGGGAACAAGAAGGTTCTGCTGGATCTGCGCGACGTTGCCGAAGGCGACGAGGACCAAGGCGTGCGCCTAGCCAATTTCTTCCTGGAGTCGGGAACCATTGCCACCCTCTCCGGACAGAAATATACCTACGAGGCCTTTAACGCCGATAGCTCCAAGTTCATCACCGGGGCCCCGCTGGTGGTCCTCGTTAACCATGGCACCTCCGGGCCGGGAGAGATTGTCGCCGCGGCGGTACTTGATAACAAGCGGGCCGACGTGGTGGGAGACAGAACCTTCGGTGAAGGCTCCGTGCAAAAAACCATGGAGCTTCCGGATGGCGCCGCACTGATCCTTTCCGTCGCCAAGTATTCTTCGCCGTTGGGCAAGAAGATTCAGGACGATGCGGTGACGCCGAACGTCGTAGTTGCGGCCAGCCAGGACAACGATGAGCAGGTGCCCGGGGTGAAAACTCCTAAGTCGGACGATCAATTGACCAAGGCGCTCGATATTCTTAAACAGAAAAGCGCCTGACCCGGATCTATCATTGATTGGGCAAGCTCCATCTTCGGGCGCTGATCGCTTTCGTCCGCCCGGTACCTCCGCGTCGGTGCCTATGAAGCTTGCGGGCAGCATTACCTTTCTCGCGCTGTTGGCTCTCGCGATCATCGCCGGATCGTTGACCGGCCTGATGCTGGTCTATTCGGTCGACTTGCCGCAAATTGCGGACCTGGAAAAATACCGTCCTATCACTACCACCGACCTGCTCGACGTCCACGGTCGCGTCTTTGGTTCGTTTGCCCTGGAGCGGCGCATCGTGGTCCCCTATGAAGCGCTTCCTCCTGTGCTGCGCCAGGCCGTGATATCGATCGAGGATAAGAACTTTGAGAGCCATTGGGGAGTCAACATCTTCCGCGTGCTGGGCGCGGCCTATCACGATCTAACCTCGAATGGCCGCACCCAGGGCGCCTCCACCCTGACCATGCAATTGGCGCGCAACCTTTTTCTCTCCAACCAACGAACCTTCGGCCGCAAGCTGCAGGAAGTCTTTCTCTCCATTCAGATCGAGCGGGCGTTTACGAAGCAACAGATTTTTACCCTGTACGCCAACCAGATCTATCTAGGCCAGGGTGTTTATGGATTTGAGGCTGGATCGGAATACTACTTCAGCAAGCGCGCGCGTGACCTGACGCTGCCAGAAGCGGCCTTGCTCGCCGGGCTGCCCAAGAGCCCGGTGGGGTACTCGCCCATCGCGAACCCCGATCGCGCTTTCCGGCGCCGCAATATGGTCATCAACTCCATGCTGGAAGACGGAGTGATCACCAACGCGCAAGCCAACGCAGCCAAAGCCGCGCCGCTCGGTTTGCGTATTGAGCCTCCATCGAATAGCGTCGCTCCATGGTTCGTGGAAGATGTGCGCCGCGAATTGGAACGTCAGTTCGGCAGCGAGCAGGTGCATGAGGAAGGTCTGCGGGTTTACACCACTCTGGATCTGGATTTGCAGCAGGCAGCCAATCGCGCTGTGCTCGATGGATTAGCCGCTCTGGAACGCCGCCACGGGTGGAAGGGCAACCTGCTCAATGTGCTCGCGGCCGGAGGGTCGCTGGACGATTTCCGTCACCCGGACTGGCGTCAGCCGTGCACGCCGGGATCGTACATGCATGCCCTGGTGACAGATGTATTGCCGTACCAGGTGACGGCGCGCATCGGTCAGCAGCAGGTGATTTTAGGTCCGGACGATTTCGCCTGGACCAAGCAGCGGGATGCGGAGAATTTTCTTCACCCGGGCGACATTATCTACGTGCATATCGTGCCCTCGAGCGATTCCAACCTGGTGTTGCATGCCGCGCTGGAGCAGGATTCCGGTGCCCAGGGATCCCTGATGGCGGTGGATAACACCTCCGGTGAAGTATTAGCTATGGTTGGCGGACGCGACTTCAACCTGTCGCAGTTCAACCGCGCCACACAGGCCGAGCGGCAGACGGGATCTTCCTTCAAGCCCTACGTCTATGCGACTGCTGTGGATGAAGGCGCACGCCCGGAAGAGGGTATTGTCGATGCTCCGGTCACGTTTTCGACTGCCGTCGGTCCTTACACGCCGCACAATTACGACGACACCTTCGAAGGCACGGTGTCGCTGGTGCACGCCTTTGCCGATTCGCGAAACATCCCGGCGGTCAAGCTTGCCGAACGCGCCGGTATACGAAAGGTGATTGCTACGGCACACCAGTTTGGACTGAGCGGCAATATTCCGCCGTTTCTCCCCGTGGCGTTGGGCTCGGTTGAGGCTACGCTGCAGGAGCAGGTGGCCGCTTACAGCAGCTTTCCCAATGACGGAGTGCGCCTGGGGCCGCATCTCATTCGCAAAGTAACCAACGCGGATGGGCTCACGTTGTCGGAAAGTCCGGCCAATGTGGCCGAGTCCACCAGCATGAAGACGGCGCGCATCATGATGACCTTCTTCAAGGCGGTCATACAACCGGGCGGCACAGGCGCTGCGGCGGCAGTGCTCAATCATCCACTGGGTGGCAAGACAGGGACGACCAGCGACTTCAACGATGCCTGGTTCATCGGGTTCTCTCCCTCCATCACCTGCGGTGTTTGGGTTGGCTACGACAGCCGGCAGTCGCTGGGGGATAAAGAGAGCGGCGGTCACGCGGCGCTTCCGGTGTGGATAGACTTCATGAAGGTGGCCATCGCCGACCGGCCCGACGAGCACTTTGCCGGAGATGTACGCCCGCTGCCATCGACCAATCTAGCCCTGAAGACCGCAACCACCCGACCGGCAGGCAAGGCGGCGGCAGTACCGACTCCACAGTAGGAAAGAATCTTATCTTCCCAACAACCGCATCAGGTGCAGATAGCGCTTCGCCTGGGCGACATCGCGCATGATCTGCTCTTTCAGTGCCTCAGGAGAGGGCCACCGCCGCTCCTCCCGAAGCCGGCGATGAAAGAGAAGCCTCAGGGGCGTCTGGTCCGTTAGGGCAAGCGGGTGAAAATTCAGCAGGTGCGATTCCACAGCAAAAGAATCTGGGCCAAAGGTTGGCCGGTTGCCTACGTTGGTCACTGCGTCGAACCATTCCCCGGCTACACGCAGCTGGGTGACGTATACGCCGTTGGGCGGCAGCAACTCCTGATAGGGCGCCAGGTTGATGGTGGGAACCGTGAGCGTTCCACCGATGCCCCGCCCGCGGGCCGGCATGGAATCAATGAAGAAACCATGTCCCAGCAGCGCACGGGCGGTGCGCAGGTCGCCTCGGGAAAGTAGTTCCCTGATCTTGCTGCTGGAAACGGTCAATCCTCTGACCTGGCATGCGGCGTGGATGACCACTTCGAAACCAAGCGCGCGGCCCAGTTCGCTCAGTTCGCGGGTGCCGCCTTCGGCGCGGTAGCCAAAACGGAAGTTCGTACCTTCATGGATCTCTACAGTCCGCAACGCATTACGCACGATGGTTGTGACGAATTCCGCGGCCCGCATGCGCGAGAGCTCAGCGGTGAAATCCAGCACCAGGACGGCGTCCACGCCCGCATCTGCCAACAGCTCCAGCCGCGTCTCCAGCGGAGTGATGAGCTTAGGGCATGTTTCGGGCCGCAGGAAACGCAACGGATGGGGGTTGAATGTAACCGCTACAGACCGCGATGATCGCGCCGCGGCGCTTTGCCTGAGCCGCTCCAGGATGAACTGATGGCCAAGATGGACGCCGTCAAAGTTCCCAATGCTTACCACCGTGCTCCCGAAGTCCGGGGGAATCTCGGCGAGGTTGTGGAAGACGTGCATGATCAGATCTCGAAAGGAATACGCAACCCGTCGTAAGCGAGTTGGATGTGCTCTGGAAGCTCGTTGTTGGTTTCGGCGTGCAGCAGGTCGTGGGACATGTGGGTAAAGAACGCGCGCCGTGGTTGCATGCGGGCCACGAACCCAACGGCCTGTTCCAGGGTCGCATGGCTGGAGTGCGGCTCCTTGCGCAGAGCATCGAGAATGACCACATCGAGGTTTTCGAGCAGCGCCAGGCTGTTTTTCGGGATGTCGTTCATGTCGGTCAGGTAAGCGGCGTTGCCAAAGCGGAATCCCGCGACTTCAAGCCTGCCATGGGTGAGCGGAACCCGCTGGAAGACCGCGCCCTCGACCTCCACCGATGTCCCCAGTCGATGCATTTCCACCCGGGCACGCGTGGGATACCGGGAATTGGGGTCGAAGGTGTAATCAAATATGCGTTCAATGACTTTTGCTGCGGCGTCATCGGCGTACAGCGGGATTTTGCTCCTGTGCCTGAAGCTGAGAGGCCGTAAGTCGTCCAGACCAAGGACGTGGTCGGCATGGGAGTGGGTATAGAGCACCGCGTCGACATGATCGATGCCCTCGCGCAGGGCCTGCATGCGAAAGTCCGGTCCGGTATCGATCACCACCCGATGTCCAGCCCAGCTGACAGCGATGGACGGGCGTGTGCGGCGATCGCGCGGATCAGTCGAGGTGCAGACCCGGCAGGTACAGCCAAGGGTCGGCACACCCATCGAGGTGCCACTGCCAAGAATAGTGATCTCTGCCGGCTGTATGAGACACTCCCTCGGGAAGCGCTAGTGCGGTTTGCCCGCTTGCGGAGGCCGCTGGGCAGAACTGGCAATGGCATTGGTGATCTCGAGAAACGACATGCGCAGATCGAAGAGCGCATTTTGCAACAAGCGCTTCTCCTGCTCGCTAAGATTGCCCTTGGTCTTCTCATCCAGCACGCTGAGCATGTCAATGCTTTGCCGTGCCCCCAGGATGTCGATGCGGGGCTGCTCGTTGGGTGCAGAGCCGGCGCCCATCTGTACCGCCGCAGTCATGTAGAGGGACTGCACCAGGCGATCGAAGTTCATCGCGGGTACAGCAGGCTGGCCTGGATTGGCCTTGTGAAACATGTCGTCCAGGCGGCGCGCCGAGACATGATAATCCTGACGCTGCTGCGCGGATTCTGCCGCGGTGGGTTCCGGGATGGTTTCCTCTTCATCCGTCGCCAGCGCGTCCGGCTCATCGAATTCAGCATCTACCGCCTGGGCCGTGACGGCTGCCGGTTGGCTCACGGGCGGCTTGCTTCGCTCAGCGACGGGCGGCGGCGCGCTGGTCTCGCTGGCCGTGCCCTCGCGCAGCTCGCCCTCGGCGGTGAACTTGCGACGATCGGTTACGGTGAATTGCGGTTCTTTATCGCGCATAGTGTCTTTCCAATCATTTTTGTAACGCTGCCTGATACTGCATGACACTTGTCCGGCAGGCTCGGGTTCGGTTCAGCCAGCTGGGTGAGGCCCGGGAGACTCGGGCGGCGCGGCCAGTGCGGTTGCCACCCCTCCGTCGTAGGTGATCTCGGCATTGCGTTCTACTACTTCGATACGGATAAAACCCAGACCCAATGCTTGCGGCAGGCCGGCGCCCGCTAACGATGCGGTACTGGTTATGCGGCCGACGGACTGTTCGCCGCTGCGCAAGTCAATCGGGAGCTGGGGCGGCAGCTGCGCAGGCTGGCCGCCGTGCAGTGCAAATTGCCGGAACTGGCGGTTCACTTTCCCCCGGGAACGAATGCGTTCCACGATTTCCTGGCCCAGATAGCACCCCTTGCTGAAGTTGAGCGCACGCGCCTGGCTCGTTTCCTGCGGCAGGTCTCGATCATTGAGGTCGATACCGTATAGCGGAGTTGCCTCCAGCACGCGCAGGGCTTCCATGGCTTCGAGCCCGCATGGAGTGGCGCCGGCGGCCTGCAGCGTCTCCCAAACGGCGAGCACATGCTCGGGGGCAAACCATAGCTCGAAGCGGGGAACGGCAACGTGATAAGCCTCGACGATGGTGCAAGGCACCTCGCCTATGCGGGCGCTAAATAAACGTGCGTTTTCAGTGCGTGCATTTCCCACGCTGGAAGGTGAGGGCGCGAAGCCCAGCGTTCTCAGCACCCCGGGCGCACCCGGTCCGGCCAGTGACAAGGCAGTCCACTGATGGCTAACATCTGCCAGCTCAACATCGTCCATTATGATGAAGTGATCGAGATGACGCATCAGGGCCGGGATCTGGTCAAAGCCTGTATCGAGCAACAGATCGCCGGAGCGCCGGTAAACGTAGCAGTCTCCCTGGATACGCCCTTGGACGCTCAGCAGAAAGCTGTAATTTCCCTCTCCTTCAGGGAGCGACTGCACCGTATTTGAGACCATTCCGTTCAGCCAGCGCAGGCGGTCGCTGCCGGTTACCAGAATCTTGCCTCGCCAGCCTAGATCGCTGACCCCGGCGGAGCGTAGAAGGGAATCCATCTCGCCCGGCAGACCGTCAAACACACGGGGCGTCAACGTGCCGCAATGCAAGGCGGCTCCGTGCGAAGCCTCCTGCGGCTGGAGTGCGGCCAACAAAGGAGTAGCGCCGGGAGTCGATACGGGGTTGGAGCCGCCCTCCTGGGATGCGCCGGGAGTGGTCATCGGGTCGGCTACTGGATGGGGTTGGGGCTGGCTCATAGCAGAAAGCACAATAAAATTATAGCCTTGCAGCAGAGCGAGTGCGGCGCGGCGCAAGGGGAAGCCGGAAAAGGACAAAGAATGAAGCTTATCTGCAAGAACCGGGGTTCCCGGCAAGCTGGCTTGCTGGGTTGGAAGAAGCCATGCGTTTCCGTCGCGGCGGCGATGGTCTTAGCCACCTTGACGGTGTGTGCCTTCTGCCAGGACACCTCGCCGGGCTCGCAGACGCCGGCCCCGCAGGAACAGAAACAAACCCGCCTCACCCCGGAGCAGGCCAAGGAGCTTTTTCGTTCGTTGAATCAAATCCTTACCTTTGCCAGTGACGACACACAGCTGCAGATTCACCATGAGGTCAAGAAACGGCTCATCACCCGGGACCAGGTAGAGAAGTACATTCTGGAAAAGCTTCACGACGAAAAAGATACAAAACGCATGCAGCGCGAAGAGATCGTGCTCAAGAAGTTTGGCCTTCTTGACCGCGATTTTCAGTTGCAGCCCTTCCTGGTGAGCCTGCTGAAGGAACAGATCGCCGGCTATTACGACAACAAGACAAAGACGGTGAATTTACTGGATTGGGTTTCTCCCGAGGAGCAGAAGCCGGTCATGGCGCATGAGCTGACCCATGCGTTGCAGGACCAGCATACGGATCTTGACAAATGGGAGCCGGAAGATCCGGAAACGATTTCCAAAAACGTTACCGAAGACAATCAGCGCCTGGAGATCGACGAGCGCGATACTGCTCGTGATGCGGTCCTCGAAGGGCAGGCCATGGCGGTGTATCTGGACTACACGCTGAAGCCGGCAGGCAAGAGTCTGCTGACGTCGCCCGACGTGATGCGCACTCCCAAAGATGACACGGATACGTCCGACAGTTCGCCGGTCATGGCTCGGGCGCCTCTGCTGTTGCAGCAATCACTTCTCTTTCCCTATCGCGACGGGCTGGGATTCGAGCAAAGACTATTGAAGGATAAGGGCGCGCAATTTGCCTTTGCCGGGGTCCTGGACCGGCCACCCTCAACCAGTTACGAAATCATGAATCCGCGCGCCTATGAACGCGGGGTAACGGTTCCTCTGCTGCGTATGCCCGACGTGCACGGGCTGCTGGACGCCGATTACCAGCCCTACGATATCGGCGTGATGGGCGAGCTCGACGTGCGCATTTTGACCGAGCTTTTCGGTGGTCCGGAGGAAGCCGCAATGCTCACGCCGCAATGGAAGGGCGGCCTCTACTACGCGGTGCAGAGCCGCAAGGCGCATACGGCCGAAGAACAGGCGGCGACCTCTTCGGTGGCGCTGCTTTATCTTTCCGCTTGGCGAAGCGAAGCTGCAGCGACGGAGTTCGCCAAACTTTACGGGCGGGAATTGAGCAAGAAATATTCCGGGGTGGTGCGCGACCCGGCTTCGGAATCTACTCCTACCGAGCAGGTTTACAACGCGAGTGAAGGGCCGGTATTGATCGTGCGCCAAGGGAACCAGGTGTTCGTGAGCGAGAGTTTTGATCTCACCATGGCGCGCAAACTGCAGTTCCTCCTCTTTGGAGCGCAGCAGAGCGAAGAAACACAGCAAGCAGCGCATGCCTCACCTCCGGCTGACGAACTGACCACGCACCTGACACGGATGATGGCCAGCTGCGGGCTGATGAAGGCGTCCTTGTTGCACTAGCGTCGTGAAGGGGGCCGGCGCAGGTATACTTGAGGGGAATCACAATTCATTTCCCAGAGACGCGAACCCGGTCAGGGCGCGTGCGGAGCCGGGTTTGCAGCAGGCGGAAATCGGAATCATAGGCGGCAGCGGGCTCTATACCATGCCCGGCCTGAGCAATCCTCAGCACGTTGAGGTGAGTACGCCATTCGGCGATCCCTCAGATGTATTCGTTGCCGGCGAGTTGGAGGGGCGGAAGGTGGTTTTTCTGGCCCGCCACGGCCGGGGCCATCGCATCCTGCCCACTGAGCTGAACTTCCGCGCCAATATTTTCGCCATGAAAAAGCTGGGCGTCGAACGGATCATCTCCGTCTCCGCCGTCGGTTCGCTCAAGCTGGAGCACAAGCCTACCGAGTTTGTGGTTCCCGATCAGTTCATCGACCGCACCACGCAGCGGATCTCCACCTTTTTTGGGGAGGGCATCGTGGGGCATGTAGCGTTTGCCGATCCGGTCTGCGCAACGGTCTCGAAAGCAATCCATCAAGGTGCGGAAAGCGCCGGCGTTGTGGCCAAGCAAGGCGGCGTTTATGTGTGCATGGAAGGCCCGCAGTTTTCTACCCGCGCCGAATCCAATCTCTACCGCAGCTGGGGCGCCGATATCATCGGCATGACCAATCTGCAGGAGGCGAAGCTGGCCCGCGAAGCAGAGATCTGCTACGCAACCATGGCCATGGTCACCGACTATGATTGCTGGCACGAGGGACACGATGCGGTCACCGTCGATCAGGTGATCGCCGTGCTGCATCAGAATTCGGCCAACGCCGCCCGGGCGGTACGCGCTGCGGTTGCAGCTATGCCTCGAGACCGCGCCTGCGCCTGCGCCACCGCATTGCAGTTCGCTATCCTCACCAGTCCGGAAGCAATTCCAGAAGCAGCCCGCGAGAAGCTGGCGTTGTTGTTGAACAAATACATTCGTAAAACGTAGCCGGCGAGTTTTTCGGCGAAGACTCTGAAGCAGAAAGAGCCCATGTCCATTCTTGTGGTAGGCAGTGTTGCATTTGACTCGATCGAAACACCCGAGGGCCGGCGCGACCGATGCCTGGGCGGCGCGGCCACTTATTTCTCACTGGCCGCAAGTTACTTTACCGGCGTGCGCGTGATCGGCGTGGTGGGCGAAGACTTCACCGCGGAGCACGAGGCCGTGCTCACCAGCCATGGAGTCGATACGCAGGGCCTGGAGCACACCGCGGGCAAGAGCTTCCACTGGACTGGCTCCTATGTGAAGAGCCTGAGCGAAGCGCAGACCTTGAAGACCGATCTCAATGTCTTCGAGACCTTCTCTCCCAAAGTGCCGGCCGCTTACCTCGATAGTGACTTCCTGTTTCTGGCCAATATCGACCCCGTGCTGCAAAGCAGCGTTCGCAAGCAGATGCCGAACGTACGCATGGTGGGCGGCGACACCATGAACTATTGGATCACAGGCCACCGGGAGAACCTGGCCAAAGTACTCACCGGGCTCGATGCGCTGCTGATCAACGACGGGGAGGCCAAGCTTCTGGCCGATAACAGCAACCTGGTGCTCGCCGCGCGCAAGGTCCTCGCCATGGGGCCGAAGGCTCTTATCGTCAAGCATGGTGAGTTTGGTTCGACGGCGTTCTTTGGCGACCAATCGTTTGACGGGGCCGGCAAGGGTGGTTTGGCGCTGCCTTTCCGTGCCCCGGCTCTGCCGCTGGATAAGGTGGTGGATCCCACGGGTGCGGGCGACTCCTTTGCCGGGGGGTTCTTCGGTTATCTTGCCTCGCAGCCGAAGGTGACACTGCAGACTTTTAAACTCGCTATGTTTTATGGCAGCGTGATGGGCTCGTTTGCGGTGGAGCGTTTCGGTACGGAGCGCGTGCAAGCGCTCACGCGAGAGGAGATCGATCAACGCTTCGCTCTCTTCCGCGAGCTTTCTCATCTGGACTGAGCCCGCATTGACTGATTCTGGACAAGCCCCGTCGATTTCCGCTCCATCGATCGGTGACCCGGAGGGGGTCCGGCGGGAGACCATCCTGGTGGCGTGGGCGGCCCTGGCCTTGGGCCTCGTGGCACTCGCCTATTGCGTCCGCCACGGCACGCTTCTTCTTTACGGCGACGCGGTGGCGCATCTGCACATTGCCCGTCGCGTCTTCGATTCGCTAACCCCCAGCTTCCGCCAGCTGGGGTCTGTCTGGCTGCCCCTGCCGCACATTCTTCTTTTGCCATTCGTCTGGAATATGGGTTGGTGGCATAGTGGTCTGGCTGGAGCCTGCCTTTCCATACCCAGTTATGTGTTGGGATGTGCCGGGATCTACCGGCTGGCGCGCATGTGGCTGGATATGCCCGCCGCCATCGTGGTCGTGGCCTTCTATGGTTTGAACCCGGGCCTGCTCTATATGGCCACCACGGCCATGACCGAGCCCCTCTTTCTGGCCGAGATGATCTGGGCCGTGCTGTTGATCGTTCAGTTTCAACGGGCGCTCCTGCATCCCGAGTCGCTCGGCGGCTCTGCTGCTGGCCCATTGTTGATCCGCGCCGGGCTGGTCCTGGTCGGCGCCATATTCACCCGTTACGACGCGTGGGTGTACGCGGCCGTTGCGTGGTGTATTGCCACCTGGTCGCTCGTGGCCGGTCGCCGCCGATGGAGTTGGAGAGGCTCCGAGGCGGGCGCCTGGGTATTGTTTACCGCCCTGTTGATTGCCGCTCCGTCGTTATGGCTGGCTTACAACGCAAAGCAATTCGGCGATCCGCTGGATTTCATCCGTGGCCCCTACTCGGCCCGCGCCATCGAAGCCAGAACCACGCCGCCCGGTTCGTCGCCCCGTCCGGGCGTCCATAACATGCACGACGCGGCGCTGTATTTTCTCAAGGCAGCGGAGCTCGGCGCGGCGCCGCTGCCGTTGGGAAAGCTGCTGTGCTGGCTGAGCGCCGCGGGCACACTGGCGGCATTGTGGAGCTTCCGCCGCCGGCACATCTGGCCAGTGTTGTTGCTGTGGTTGCCGCTACCCTTCTACGCCTACTCCGTTGCCTATGGATCGGTGCCCATCTTTATTCCCACCTGGAGGCCCTACTCCTGGTACAACACGCGTTATGGCATGGAGCTGTTGCCCGCCTTCGCCCTGTTTACCGGTTGTCTGATTCCGGTACTGCTTGCTCGTCTGCCCAGGGTGCGGCGCTATGCGTTGCCGGCGAGTTTTCTATTGGTGGTGGCCAGCAGCGTGGTGCTACTGCGATCGCGGCCGTTGGTGTTTCAGGAGGCGGTGGTTAATTCGCGCAGCCGCGTCGCGTTTGAAACCGCGTTGGCCAAGGCTCTGCTTGCCATCCCGGGGAAGGGATTGATTCTGATGCGGGTCTCAGGCGATGTCGGGGCGGTGCAGCAAGCCGCCATTCCGTTGCGCCGCGTCGTAAATGAAGGCGATTACCTGATCTGGCAGCACGCTCTGGAAGCTCCGGCGCACAGCGTGTCCACGGTGGTCGCATTCGACGGAGATATCGTCTCCCAAGCCGTTCAGCGCCACCCTGAAGGCTTGCAGATAAGCAGCGTGATTTGCTCAACCGGGGAACCCTGCGCCCGCATTTACCGTTCGCAATTTGCCAAATAGCTGCAAGAACAAAAGTGGTTACACCGGCCGGGGCAATGCGGACTCACAAGAGCAGGCGTGCGATGGTAGCATCACGCTCAAGCCATCAGGGAGGCAGGGACAAGTGATTCCGTTTGTGAAGGCGCATGCTTGCGGAAACGACTTTCTGGTGGTGCAGGAGGGGCTCGCAGGCATTGAGCCGAGGGATGAGCCTGACCCGGCGGCTTTGCCACCGCAACCAGGGCATCGGCGCGGATGGGGTGGAGTGGGTCACATGGGACGGGGGCCGCCAGGGCAACATCCGCCTGCACAATGCCGATGGCTCGATCGCGGAAATTTCAGGCAATGGAACTCGTTGTGTTGCTGCGTGGATGGCCTACGAAACCAAGGCCGGCCCTGGCGACGAAATCGTCCTCGAAACCGATGCTGGGCGGCGTATCTGCCGCATCGATAGCTGCACCGGGCAGGTCTTTCGCATTGCCTCTTCGATGGGCGTGCCTGTGTTAGCAACGGCAAACTTGCCTCTCGCCGGTGGAGAACGGATCGAAGGGGTGGTGGTCTCAACCGGCAACCCCCATTTCGTTATTTTTATCGATCAACCGGACTTCAGCGGTTACGACTGGGAGACGATCGGAGCAGAGATCTGCAGGCACCCCCTATTTCCCCATCAGACGAATGTGGAATTCGTGCGCATGACCGGCCGTGATGAAATCGAGATACGCATTTATGAGCGCGGCGTTGGGCCCACCTCCTCTTCCGGTACCGGTACCTGTGCTGCAGGCAGCGCAGCGATCGCGCTGCGTGGCGCGGCACCGGTACTGCGCGTGATCGCCCCGGGCGGCGCGCAAACCGTGGAGTGGCACGGGCCCGGAACTGAGATTTTGTTAACCGGCCCAGCAGAGCTGATCTGCTTTGGAGAGGCATGGTGAGAGTTCCTGGTATTGAGGTCCGCAACCTGAGCATACCCGCCATCCGCCGCGGGTCGAGAGTGGCGGTGATCTCTCCGGCCAGCTACCCTCAGCCGGACAAGCTTGCCAAGGGGGTCGAAACGCTAGGCCGCCTCGGTTTCGTACCCTCCGTGGGGCGGGAAGCGCTCTCCAAGGCCAACCATTACTTTGCCGGCAGCGCGCAGGCCCGACTCGATGACCTGCATGCCGCCTTCCTCAACCCCGCCGCCGGCGCGATCTTTTGTAGCCGTGGAGGTTACGGTTCCAATTACCTGCTGGAGGGCCTCGACCTGGGGCTGGTACGGGAGCATCCCAAGCCTTTCCTCGCCCATTCCGACATGACCTGCATGCAGACCTGGCTGTTGGACCAGATAGGGCTGGTGTCTTTCCACGGGCCCATGGTCGCCGGCGATTTCTCCGCGCCGGACGGAGTCGATGAACCCAGCCTGCTGGCGGCCCTGGGCGGCGAGCGCTGGTTCGTTGGCGAACCCTCGGGCCTGCGCACGCTGATTCCGGGAAAGGCCACCGGAGTCCTCTACGGTGGCTGTCTCACGCTGCTGGCGGCCTCGCTGGGCACTCCTTATGCGCCGCGGACAGAAGGCAAACTCCTCTTCCTGGAGGACCGCGACGTGAAGCCTTATCAATTAGATCGGCTACTGCGACAAATGATCCTGGCGGGAAAATTCGAGGGGGTCACCGGCATCGTCTTTGGCGAGATGCTCGATTGCCTGGCTCCGGGACAGAAAAACAGCATATTAGACGATGTGATCCTGCGCGTGTTGGACTGGTTTCAGGGCCCGATCGCGATTGGTCTCCGCTCCGGCCACGTATCCCGGCGCAACGTGACCCTCGCCTTTGGTATCGAAGCCGAGTTGGACCTGGTGCGCGCCCCGCTGCTGAGCTTTCTCGAGCGGGCGACTGAGAAATAATCCTATGGCACAAGAGAAGCACATTCACCTGATTGGGATCTGCGGCTCGGCGATGGCGTCACTGGCCGGCATGCTGCAAACCAGGGGTTATCGTATAACCGGCTCGGACGCCGCGGCCTATCCGCCCATGTCTGACCTTCTCCATGCCCTGGGCATAGCGATCAAAGAACCCTACAGCGAAGCCAACCTCGCGCCTCGTCCGGACCTGGTGATCGTGGGCAACGCTATCTCCCGCGGGAATGTGGAACTGGAATACGTGCTCGATCAACGCATTCCTTTTCGCTCCCTGGCCGAGATCATCCAGCACGAGTTTCTTACCGGAAGGGACTCACTCGTGGTCGCGGGAACCCACGGGAAAACCACCACCACCAGCATGCTGGCCTGGATCTATGAAGTGGCTTCGCGCACCCAGACGCAGTTTGCTCCTTCCTTCCTGATCGGCGGCATCGCGGAAAATTTCGGTACCAGCTTTTCTGTGCGCGAGGGCAAGCCGTTCATCCTTGAAGGCGACGAGTACGATACCGCCTTCTTCGATAAAGGGCCGAAGTTCATGCACTACTTTCCCGATGCCCTGATCCTGACCCATGTGGAGTTCGACCACGCCGACATCTACGACAACCTGAATGCGGTCAAGACTGCCTTCCGCCGGCTGGTAAACCTGGTTCCGCGCCGCGGCCGGGTGGTGGCCTTTGACGGCAGCGTCAACGTGGATGAGTGCGTTGGGCGCGCATTTTGTTCCATCGAGCGCTACGGATTTAAACCCAGCTCTGCCTGGCGAATTGAGAATCTAACCCACGAAAGCCACAACTCGAGTTGGAAAATTTTTCGCTCCGGGCGGGAGTGGCTGCAGGTGACGCTGCCCATGCCCGGGGAACACAACGCTCTCAACGCCACTGCGGCTGCGGCTCTGGCCGCGGGGCAGGGAATCGAACCGGCTGCAATCGTCGAAGCCCTGGCCACTTTCCGCAGCGTGAAGCGCAGGCTCGAGGTGCGCGCGATCGTTGACGGGATCACGATCGTCGATGACTTTGCCCACCACCCGACCGCGATTCGAGAGACGTTGAAGGCTTTGCGCGCTGCTTACCCTGGCCAGAAGCTTTGGGCAGTGCTTGAGCCGCGCTCGAATACCCTGCGCAGAAATGTCTTTGAGAAAGAGCTGGTAGAGAGCCTCGCCCTGGCCGATGGTATTGTGGTCGCCGGAGTATTCAAGCAGGAGAGCATTGCTGAGCCGGAGAGAATGCATCCGGAGAAGGTGGTCGCCGCGCTGGCGGGCGCCGGCCATGACGCGACCTTCTATGTCACCGCGGACGCCATCGTGCAGGGGCTTACGCCGCGGCTGCAGCCGGGTGACGTGGTGGCCATTCTTTCCAACGGCGGCTTCGACGGCATTTACGAGAAGCTGCCCATCTCTCTCGAGCAGCGCAGCCGGGTTTGAGATGCTCAGTTCAGTCACCATGCTTGTTACGTATGTGGTTCTTGGCCTGCCCGTGGGCGCTATCGGCATCCCCTGGGCGTTGTTCACCGGGGATATCGCTCCGCTTTACCGTTGGAGTATGCGGGTCGTGCGTGCTGGGGTGAAGCTGGCGCGCATTCGTGTCCAGATAGAGGGCCGTGAGCACATACCCGCCCAGCCTTCTATTTTCATGGCCAACCATGTCTCCAACCTCGATCCGCCGATCATGCTGCCTTTTCTGCCCTTTCGCACCGCCTTCTTCATCAAGCGGTCGCTGCTGAAGATTCCCCTGGTGGGTTACGGCATGCGCCTGGCTGGGTTTATCCCGGTGGATCGCGATGGACGTTTGGAGTCTGCGCGGGAGAGTGTGCAGGCGGCGAACAAGGTGCTGGCTTCCGGCGTCAACATCTCTACGTTTCCCGAGGGCACGCGTTCGCGCACCGGCAGATTGCTGCCTTTCAAAAAGGGGCCGTTTTATCTAGCGATGGAGTCGGCGGCACCGATCATCCCCATCTCCATTTGGGGTTCGGAGCAGATGATGACCAAGGGCAGCCTGCGCATCAAGCCCGGAACCGCGCACCTGACCTTTCACCCGCCTGTTTACCCGCAGCACTTTGCCACTCGCGAGCAGCTTGCGGAGGCGGTTCGGGCGGCTATCACCTCAGCCTTGCCGCAATGGATGTGGGGAGAAGACTAGAACCTTGCTTTTCTGTTTGCTTTGTATCAGTGGCACAGGCCTAAAAGACGTCGGGCTTTACAGGCTGCGTGAGAACCGGAAGGAAACCGCAGGTCCCTCCACTACGCTACGCTCCGGTCGGAGCCTGTGACTTTATTGGCTTTTTCGCGTTTTGGACACGCTTAAACCTTTTGTTTTCATCGCGGAATTTTTGAGAAAACTAATAAAGTTACAGACTCTCGGGATGACAACTCTGTGGCAAGGAAACGGCCACAAAAGCGGTTAGATAAATTACTTGTCAATGCTCCCACGGAATTGTCATCCCGACCGGAGCGTACCCGGATTTCCTGCTACGCAGCTTTGTCAACAGCCGCGTGTGCGGCTTTCATCGAGGAAAGCCGCATGAAGCGTGTAGAAACCCCTAAGCTCGGCAGGAAATCCGGGGAATGCGGGGCTCCCACCGGGCCCTGGGTCCGTCAGCTGGGTGGAGCCCTCTGCTTTAGCAACGCTTCAGCGTTGCGGGGAAGAGTTCGAAAATGATCATGCGCTTTAGCGCCGGCAATCCCAGGGGCTGAACAGGCTGCGGAAAAAACGCTGCGCTGGGCAGGAAAGCGATGCCTCAGGGGTTAAAGAGTCTGCGTGAGAACTCGAAAGCAAATCGCAAATCGAAACCAGGCCCGTAGGGCCGGGAGCCAAACGTCAGCCCAGCCCGGAAGGGCTGGGAGGCGGATCCAAGGTCCGGGAGCGCCGGAGGTGCGGTACTACCTTTGTCCGCGGGTGCCGCACCTCTGGCGCTCAAATGATATTGGGGATCGATGTCCCAGCCCTTCCGGGCTGGGCTGACGTTTGGCTCCCGGCCCTACGGGCCTGGTTTCGATTTGCTGTTTATTTCGAGTTCTCACGCAGACTCTAAAGCCCGACGTATTCTCAATCGTTTACGGCACGACGAAGTCGTGCCCTGACACAAAACATGAGTTTTTCTGAAGCCTGTGAAGCCCCCGTGCTTTTCTGGCCAAGTGAGAGTTAGCAGGGGCTAAAAGCCCAAATCCTCTTTAGATCAGTGATGGCACGACTGAAGTCGTGCCCTGATACAAAGCAAAAAGACAGAACCAAAGACGTTTTCTTCTCGAAACTAGCGCACGACTGACGTCATGCCGCCCTACTGCTTGATGATGGCGTTGTAGCCGTCTGAGAGCAGCTTCTGCTTGATCGCCGTAGCTTGGTTGCGGTCGGCAAACGGGCCTACCTGGACGTGCAAGAGGTTGTCCTGGGGCTCGTTGCGCACCACCACTCCATAGCCCCTCTGACGCAGAGCGGAGACCAGGACATCGGCATCTTCCTGCCGGGCAACGGCCGCAATCTGTACCATCGGCTTTCCAGTGCCGGGAGCCAGAGCTGCACTTGGTGCAGGGGGTGCAGCTACCGTAACCGGGGGCATTACTCGTGAAAAGGGCTTTTGCGCCACCGCCGACCCGGTGGCTGCAACCAGCGCCTGGCTCACGTGCTTGGACGGTGCCGCTGCTGCATCCTCTCCGGACGTCTCTTCGGCATCATCAGGCTTCGCATGCCTGACGGTAACTGGCAGAGCGGCTTGTGCGGGAGCCTGCGCGTCATCTTGCGATTTCGCCGGCGCCGCTGCCGCCGGCTGTTGCACCGGAGCGCTCGTTGTGTCGTCAGATTCGGCGGCGTTGCTTCCGGGTCCGGTGCGCAGGCTAGCCGCTTGCGCTCCCTGTTCCGTTCCCCGGCCCAGGGAGTAACCAAAGCCAAAGAACACGCCACAGATCAACACCAGGCCAAAGAAAATACCCAGCAAAGACGCCGTGCTCAGCGTGATTTCCCGCGCTGTGGTTTCTTCTTCTTCTTCTGTATCGAGCAGGGATCTCATAGCGATTTCTCCGGCTTGATCTCGGGAGCGCCGCCAACCGTCGCAGACACTCGCATGTCTCCCATTTTATTAAACAAAGTCATCATCTCCAATGGCAACGGGAAGACGATGGTAGTATTTTTTTCCACACCTATATCCTGGAGCGTCTGCAGGTAACGCAACTGCAGCGTCATGGGCTGGGTGGCGAGTAGGGCAGCGGCATCCACCAAGCGTTGTGCGGCACTGAACTCACCCTCGGCATGAATCACCTTGGCGCGCTTCTCGCGTTCGGCTTCAGCCTGTTTGGCTATGGCGCGCAACATCGATTCAGGCAAGTCCACCTGCTTTACCGCGACGCTGATTACCTTTACTCCCCAAGGCGCGGTGTGCTGGTCGATGATGGTTTGGATCCTCTGGTTCAGTACTTCCCGGTGCGAGAGCAGTTCATCCAGCTCCACTTCACCCAGCACCGAGCGCAGGGTGGTCTGGGCAAACTGCGAGGTCTGGTAGACGTAGTTCATCACCTCAATCACGGCTCGGGACGGGTCGACGACCTTCAGGGTAATGACTGCGTTGACCTTCAAGGTCACGTTGTCGCGGGTAATGATGTCCTGCGGCGGCACCTCGAGCACTTCCTGGCGGAGAGAGACACGCACCATCTGGTCGAAGGGACGAAAGATGAGAATGACACCCGGACCCTTGGGCAAGGGCAAAATACGTCCCAAGCGGAAAACCACTCCCCGCTCATATTCCCTAAGGATTTTGATGGAATTGATCAAATAGATGGCAACAACAAAAATGACAATCAGGCCCGGAATGCCTATACCCATCATAGTGGGGAGCCTCGCTCTCCCTGATTGTACAGGAGCACACCGGGCCGCTGCTCGGCCGCAGGGGACTAGGGAACCCGCTCCACTAATAACGTAAGGTCGCGCAACCCGAGCACGCGAACCTGTTCACCCGGCGCCGCGGGAACAACCGACTCGGCCTGCCAGAGCTCACCATTCACCATCACCTGGCCGCTCGGTGTGAGTGGCTCGGTGACCACCGCGATCTGGCCGATCATGGCGTCCCCTCCCATGCGCGATTTGGCTCGCCGCGCCTTGAGAGCTAGACGCAACAGAAAGACCGTGATCAGACCGAAAGCCAAGCCGGTGCTCAGGGCAGTGGCAAGATGCACCCTAAGCTCGGGAATGGGCGCATCTACCAGAGTTAGAGACCCAATCACCAGAGAAAGGATGCCTGCCGCAGCCAGAACCCCATGGGTGGCGAACTTAGCTTCCAGGATCAACAATACAAACGCGGCGACCAGCAGCATCACCGAGGTGTAGCGCACCGGGAGCAGGTTCAGGGAAAAGATCGCCAGCAGCACCAGGATTGTGCCCAGGGTTCCGGGAACAATGGTGCCCGGGCTATTGAACTCAACGTAGATGAGCAATGCGCCGATCACCAGCACCAGCACGGCAAGGTTGGGATCGGTGAGCCGGTCCAGAATCTTCTCCCGCAGGGTTGGCTCAACCGCAACCAGCCGCGCATCGCGAGTGTGCAACACCACCTTGGAACCGTCGAAGCGCGTGATGGTGCGGCCGTCTATGGTATTGAGCAGGGCGGCGGTATCGGGCGCGACCAGATCAATCAGATTCAGTTGCAGAGCCTCCTGATCGCTGTAGGACTTGGAAGCGCGGACTGCCTCTTCAGCCGCCTCCACATTGCGTCCCCGTCGAGCGACATAGGAACGCAGAAAGGCAGCCGCATCGTTCTCCAGCTTCTGCTTCATGATGTCGTCGAGCTTAGGTCCTCCCTCGACCACGGGATGCGCGGCTCCGGCGTTGCTGCCAGGGGCCATCGCGGCCACGTCGGCAGCTTCCAGCAGAAAAAACCCCGCCGATCCGGCCCGGCTTCCGGAGGGTGCGACATAGACGATGACGGGGATCGGCGAAGCGAGGATCCGGCTCACCATCTGGCGCATGGAATCGAGCAGGCCGCCGGGCGTATTCATCTCGATGAGCACGGCACTTGCATGTTGCGCCTTGGCCAGGTCGAGCCCGCGCGCCATGTAGTCAGCGCTGATGGGCTGAATGGTGTCATCGAGGTGGATCACGACCACTTCAGGGTGGGTTTGGGTTTGTTGGGCTTGGCAGGCGAGCGTTCCGCAGCCGCTCAGAATGAGTGCGGAACACGCCAGCAGGAAGCGGTTCATGGAACCGTCTGCCCCTTGCTTTGGATCTGTTGAAGGAGCGCATGTGCAGCCGAATTTCCTGGTTCCAGCTTGAGCGCCCCGCTCACGTCCGCCGCTGCCGCCGGTGTTCGATTGGCCTGCAGGTCGAGCCGGGCCAGGACCAGATAAGCGGTCACGTTCGGCCGCATCTTGACCGACTCATCTGCCTGGGCGTGCGCTTCCTGGATGTCGCCCCCTTGTTCCCTTACCAACGCCAGCCCGGCATGGGCGTCCGCGTCTCCACCGTCGGCTACGAGGGCAGCCTGGAATTCGCGCTCCGCCTCAAGGATCAGTCCCCGCTTGAAAAAATTCATGCCTGCTTCGGTAAGCGCGGCCGCGTGCTTATGCGGCGGCAGGGTGGCCAGTCGATCCTCATCCATCTGCTCTATTTCAAAGGCGGCCTGGCGGAAAGAGGCTTCGTTGAAGCTTCGTTTGATCCGCTCCAGGGGCAAGTTGTCGGTCTGCGCGGCTGGATCGAAGGCAGCATTCACCCGATTGCCTGGCGCGGCGGAAGGGGTCGAAGGATGCTGCGGCTCTGCGCGCAGCGTGGCCTGGAAGGCTTCAGCTTCGCTATCCGAGGGCCGAAGCTTCAGAGTTTGCGCGATCGCCCGCAAGGCTCCGGCTACGTCTTTCTTACGTCTCAAGGCTACGGCGAGGTTGAACTGATAGTCCGGATCATTGGGATCCGCCGCCACCGCCTGTTGGAAAAAGGAGGTGGCATCCAAACCCCGGCGGCTAGCTGCCACGCCCTGGTTGTTGACCACCTCCGGCAGCGGCAACTGCTTGCTCACAAAAGCGAAGGCGTCTTCCGCCTTGACGTAACTGCCGATATAAAAATAGGCCAAGCCGCGATCGAAGTCGGCCTCGCGAGCGTTGGGGTCGTTGCGCGGCAGGCGTCCCAGGGTGGTGGCCGCCAGCTCGTATTGCTGGTTAGCGAAATAGGCTTTGCCCAGAGCCAGCAGCGCGGGAGAGAAGGTGGGGTCCAGCCGCACCGCCTCTTTCAGGTGCCGCAGCTGTTCATCGGGATCGGGCTCCACCAGCCCACGAGTGTAGTTCTCAAAGGCGTCCAACCGCAGCCCTCCGCCGGCGGCGACAAAGGTGTTGCGGGCTACGGCGAATTGCGGATCCAGCTGTTTCGCTAGCCCCCACGCGAGGCTGTTCAGCAAATCGAGCAAATGGGCCATATCTGCCTCTTCCTGAATCGGGGCGGACATGTGCAGTGACGCGATCTTCAGGACCTGAGCCTTGGCTTGAAAGCGGGCGCCGGCGGTCGAAAAGGACCCTACGATGAGGTAATCCGCATCCATCGTCTGCGCCAGGCGAATGGCGCTGGCGCGGGAAGGCTGAAAGGTGGAGGGCAGCCCCAGGTGGTCAAGCGCATAGAGCCGGTCATCGCGGCTGATAGGCATAAAACCGGCCGAGGCCAGACGCCGGTTCAGCACTTCCGGGATAGCTTCGCTAATCCAGTCCACGTTCGGCTGGTCGGAGCGGTTGTCGAAGGGCAGCACGAGGATGAGCCGTCCCGGCGACCGTACAGGCGCGGGGGTTTGCGCCATCACTCCACAGGGCGCGAAAACCGCGACAAGCAGCACCGAAACGCAAATGAGAGGCCGGGGGAACACCTTGTCAGTATAGTTCCGGGGGTACGGTTCAGGGGATTATCGTTCTCTGGACGTAACCACATCTGTATGCAGGCTTGCCACCTGGGGACGGTTGAAGTGCAGGACTGCGGCCCATTCACCTTGGCGATCGTCGCGCCAGACGATGCTGCCACCCAGAAGGTGAGCGATCGCGCCCGGCGCCAGATCGCGGTGGAAATCGAAGAAACGGGTGTCCAAGGCCTCATTGCGTGCGCCCAGATCCAGCATCAGGCGGCCCGGGTCGTATTTGGTCGAGAAAGCGAAGCCGACGCTGAAGTTCTGAGGGGAGGCAGCTGCCCTCTGTATCTCGTCCAGGGAGAAGTTCTTCACGGTAACCACCGCCATCGGCTTTTTCACGTAGCCCAGTTCCGGCTTGGTGAGCTCATCGGTGGCCGGCCAGGCGGTCAAGATCGTGCTCCCCGGAAAGCGGGTCACAATCTGCCGGATCGCCTGTTGGTGCAGACGGATCACATCGGCGTAGTTCAGGTTGTCTTCGGGGGAGAATTTGTAGGGCGGGTTGACGAACAGCCCGATCAGAAAGGCGGTCGCAGTCAGCAGGCCTAATCCCCACCAGTAGGGCACGCGGCGATAAAAGGTGGAAACGCACAGCAGCAGAATCAGGGGATAGAGGGGGAGCAGATAGCGCGTCAACAAAGCCCCCCCAATTACGGAGAAGAAGAGAATATTGGCCGCCATCACGACATAAAGAATGGCCTGGTCCCGCGGCGAGATACGCGGCCGCTCAGCTCCGTCGTGTTCCCGCAAGGGCAGCAGGAGCATCGCCCCCAGCATGCACAGCACGGGGACGAACATATTCATGTGCGCAGTGAGCTGCAGAACGCGATGGGCGAGGGCCAACAGGATGCGCAGCGGCGAGAGCGTGGAGGTCGCGTTGTAACGCAAAAATTCCGGATTGCCGAAGAGATACCCGGTGCGGTGGCGATAGTAGGCAAACCAGGCCACCAACGGGATGATGGGCGTAAGCAGGAGCGTTGCTGCGCGGAGGTGGGAGCGCCGGCCGGAAACACGGCGCCAACAGAGGCACAGCTCCCAGAGCGCAATCGCCAGCGGTGTAACGATCGCCGTTTCTTTGCACAATGCGGCCACGGAAAAGCAGGCGGCGGCTACCCATAGCATCCGGGGACGGCGATGGCTGTCGAAGACGAAAACCAGCCCCCACAGGGTTGGGGCGGCGGCGAACATATCTGCGTGCGCCAGCGTGCTTTGGGCAAACCAGATGGGGTAGATCGCGGTCAGCACCGTGGTCGTGGCCGCCACCCATGGGCGGCCATTGAGCAGGATCGCGAGGCGATAGACAGCCAATAGCGCGATCGCGGTGATCAGACACATGGCGGTGCGGGTGACGGCCGGCGTGAATCCGGACTTCCACCACAGGGCGAGGTAAAGGGAGAGGAGGGGCGGATGAGGATTGGCCACCGTGGTCGACGGAATCACGTCGCCGGTGCGAAAAAAGTCATAGGCCGCGGGGATGTAGTATCCCGCTTCGTCCCAGTAGTAAGGCAGGCGCAGCAGGGTCAGGTGCGCGAGGTAGACGCCGACGAAGAGCAGGGGAAAGATGAACCTGAGGGGCAGCGGACGGTCGAGCGGTGTTGGCTGTCGGGGAAGTACGGCCACGGGACTCCTCTCCCAGCAAACATGATTTAGTGGACTGGGCCTTGAGGCATGATCGGGGGCCGTGGTTCGAGGGAGATGGCGCCAAAGGTGTGCTCATATTGGAGCAGGTTCTGCTCCAGCACATTGCACAGTGCCTTGGCCTGTTGCGGGCTGAGGTAAACGGTTTGGAAGGTGTTGATGGTGATCTGCTCGGCCGTTTCCTGATAGGCGGTGCCGAAGGTGAGTCGGAAGTCCCAGACGCTCTTCTGCACCTGAACACTGTTGGCATAGCCCTCGCGGTAGTCGGGCGTGCGCTCCAGAATGACGTTCGGTTGTGAATTGTCTTGGCTCATGAGCTATAGACTAGAACATTTCCCGCGATTTAAGGGCGCCAGGCAGGTCCGACTCTAAAGCCCGGACCTACCTAACAGCGAGTTTCCTCACCCGGTCCGGCGGAAGATGAGGGAGGCGTTGGTCCCACCAAAACCGAAGGAGTTGGTCATGGCATACTCCATCGTTGCTGCGATCCCCTTGTCCTTGACCAGGCAAAAGCCGCAAGCCTCGTCGATATTCTGCAGATTTGTCATGGGTGGAGCAATCTGATCCCGCAGCGCCAGCACGGTAATCCCAGCTTCCAGACTGCCCGCCCCGCCAAGCAGATGGCCGGTCATCGACTTGGTCGAACTCACCAGCAGGCTCTTCGACGACTCGCCGAAGGTCTCGCAGATCGCCCTGGCTTCGGCGCGATCGCCGAGGGGGGTAGAAGTAGCATGCGCGTTCAGATACCCAATGTCGCTCGGGTCCACCGCTGCATCGAGCAGAGCCAATTGCATCACCCGGCGAACGCCCCGCCATCCTCTGGAGGAGCATTGGTGTGATAGGCGTCGCTATTGGCAGCGTAGCCCACCAGTTCGGAGAGGATGGTTGCTCCTCGTTTTACCGCATGCTCGTATTCTTCCAGGATCAGGACGCCGGCGCCTTCACCCACCACAAACCCGTCCCGCCCTTCATCCCATGGGCGAGAGGCGGTAGCCGGATCATCATTGCGCGTAGACAGAGCGCGCATGGCGGCGAAGCCGGCAACGGAAAGCGGAGTGACCGCGGCCTCACTTCCGCCGCAGATCATCACGTCTGCGTCGCCGCGTTGAATCACCCGCAATGACTCGCCGATAGCATGCGCTCCTGTGGTGCAGGCGGTGGCGCAGGTGAGATTGGGCCCGGTCGCGCCATAGCGAATCGAGATCTGGCCGGCGGCAAGATTGGCGATAGTCGCGGTGATGAAGAAGGGTGATACCCGGTTGGGGCCGGCGGCAAGCAGCTTGCTGTGCTCCCGCTCGATCACTTCGAAGGCGCCTATGCCGCTGCCTACATACACCCCGACCTTGCCCGCATCTTCCGCCGCCATGTCGAGGCCGGCCTGCGCCACTGCGAACTCCGACGCCGCCAGGGCAAATTGGATAAAGCGGCCCATCTTCTTGATTTCTTTGCGCTCGATGTAGTCTTCGGGCTTAAAATCCTTGACTTCGCCGGCAATTCTGCAGCTGAAGCCCGTGGGATCGAAAAGCGTGATCACCCCGATGCCCGACTCTCCCCGCACCAGAGCCTTCCACGTAGCTTCCGTTCCTATGCCCACCGGGCTTACCAAACCCACCCCGGTCACCACCACACGACGCTGCTGAATGATCATCCGAATGAGGGCGCAGCTTTCTGTCCCTGACTGTACATCCTTTTATCGTATTACATGTCCCATCCCCAGCCACTTGCGCACCCGTGCAAACGAAAAGCGGCGGGTCTGCAGTCCCCGCCGCCCTGCCCCTGGGAACCAGCCGGCTTTACATCAGATCATCGATCGTCGAACTCACCGTGATCCGTGTCCCCTTAAGCGTTCCGACGATGTGCGTCACGTTGTTAAGGGAAGTGTCGTAGGCATCCAGCGTGAACGTTCCGGTGAAGGTCTTGCCGTCCGAACTCACTGTCACTTCTTCCACGATATGAGTCGGGCCAGCCGGCTTCCCGATCCCTTCCGGCGCGTTGGTCGTGTCGTAACCCAAGGCAAAGTGGTTGAGCTTGTACTGGCATCTCCCCACCTCTTCCCATGTGCCTAGGCAGAAATTTCCATCCTGCGGCGGCCGTCCGGAGTTCATGATCTCCGTCCTGTCGCTGTGCCACACGGCGACGGCGTTATCGATGGGCGTACCGTCCGGCGGACCCGCACTGCCGTTGCCCTTCGCGGTGAACACCACGTGCCACATTCCCACGATCGACGGCATCTCCTCGCCCACCTCGCGGAAGTTGCCTCCGAACGCCGCCCTGGTCAAGTGCGCGCCTCCGGCCGGCACATTCCACGAAGCTGGATGCCCCGGCTTCGCCGGCGTTGCACATTGCGCCAGCGCACTAGGAACCGTCGTCAATCCCAAGGCCAGCCCGGCCACCGCCGGCAACCACCATCTGCAAGTAGTCTTCATTTCCCTCATCTCCCTCGGCCGGGATCGCCGGCAACCCTGAGATAACGCCGCCCCATCGCTCCGCCGCAAGGAAGAGGGGGTGAAGCTGAGGTGAAGTTTTGGTGAACCGCCAGGCTCCTCAAAGCACGGCGTTTATCCCTTAAGCAGTGCTACACTTCAGCCGCGGAGGGGGCTCCCGTGGCCGGTTCCGTCTACGAATTCAGTGGTTTCCGGCTCGACTGTGGTCGCTTCGAACTTCTTCGCGAATGCCAGCGAGGCCGTTGTGACGGCCAAAATTGCATGGAACGCATGTTGCATTTCGGTGCCGGCTTTAAAGTCGTTTAAACCATTCGACCGGCCTTCCAGCGAAACTCCTGAAGAGGCTACTCGGCCCCGCTGCTCTCGAGAGAGACCTGCCTATGAATCCGATATCGAGTCGGTGCGCTGCACTTTGTGAGTGCTCGATCCGGGACAGAGAGCGTGTACTCGGGCGAAAGGGAGAGACGCTCTCGAAAGTGCCGGCTTGCCGGCGTTAGCACGAGCGGTTGGCCATTCACGATCAGGCTTGTCCAGGCGACATTCTCGAAAAACGGTCCGGGAGGCTCCTGCGTGACCTTCGCGCTCGCTTCGGCCTCGTAGCGAACTGTCCTTAGGTGCCCTTCGTTCACTGCTGTCATGTGATAGGCGAGCGTCTCACCATCGCGATACTCTCGTGTGAGAGTTACAGGCTGACATTCCTTCGAGATTTGACTCCACATCACTTGCGAACTGACGAGGAGAAAACTACCGGCAACTAGCACCTGCCAACGAGTACGGTCCATGGCTTCCTCTTCCCTTGTCGGCAAGCCGCCGGTAATCAAACCGGCGACCCGTAAATGCTAAGCATTAGACTCCATGTATGAATGAGTTTGAATGTGCGATCCCTATTTTGAATGTGAAGAACTTTGCTGCGTCGATGGACTACTACGTCAACAAGCTGGGTTTTCGCAAGAAGTGGGACTGGGGCGAGCCACCAACGTTTGGTTGTGTCACACGGGGTAAGGTTGAGATTTTCCTTTGTGAGGGAGCACAAGGAAAGCCGGGTATGTGGATGTCTATTTTCATGAACGACGTGGATGCGCTTCATGAGGAATACAGGAACTCCAGCGCAATCATTCGCCAACCGCCCACGAACATGCCCTGGGGCACCCGGGAGATGAACGTAGAGGACTTGGACGGTCACCGTTTTCGCATGGGCAGTGATTCTACGGGTCCAGCCGATGAAGCCGGGTTGAAGCACTTCTCTGAGATCCAAAAATGTTGAAAGCGAAAGGTGCTTGGCATAGAACACTCCTGTGCGCGGTGGTGCTCCTGCTGGTCCATGCAGCACCCGCTGCAATAGCCATGGAAGCCCCCGATCTCGTGCTGCGGGGGGCGAAAGTCTATCCGTCGCCGGCTGCCAATCCGATCAATAAAGCAGTGGTGCTCATACAGCAGGGCAGGATTGTTGCGGTGGGAAGACGCAACGAGTTGAAGGTTCCAGGATCGGCCCAGGAAATCGATTGTACTGGCAAAGTAATCGTCGCTGGGTTCTGGAACAGTCATGTGCATTTTGAAACCGGTTGGCAGGCCATTGCTAAGGTCCCAGCCGGTCAAGTCGAGGCACACTTACAGGAGATGCTCACTCGTTGGGGATTTACGACCGTTTGGGACCTTGGCTCTGATCCTGACAATACGTTGGCGCTTCGACAGCGAATCAAATCCGGAGAAGTCCGCGGGCCACAGATTCTGATGGCAGGAGACATCTTTCCCCTGAACGGCCACCCAGTCTACCTCCCAGCCGAAATGCAGTTGCCTGAGGCTGCCAGTCCTCAGCAAGCGCAGCAGATGGCACAGAAGTATATGAAGATGGGTCTCGACGGCATGAAGCTTTTTACCGGCGCATTCATGGGCGACAAACCGGTAGTGAACATGGATGCCGCCATCGTAAAGGCCGCGGCGGATGTCGCGCACGCTGAGGGTAAGCCCGCCTTTGCCCATCCGCAAAACCGCATAGGTGTGGACAACGCATTGGCTGGCGGCGTCGATGTTCTGGCGCACACCATTCCGAATGAGGGAAGTTTCACTACGGGTGAGCTTGCAAGAATGAAGCAACAACACACTGCCCTCATCCCCACCCTCACATTGTGGACGACGGTAGTCTCGGATCCCGTCATAGGCGACAAACTCGTAAGCTCTGGTGTCGATGAGCTGAAGGCTTACTTCTCCGGCGGGGGCACAATCCTGTTTGGGACGGACGTTGGTTTCCAATCCAGATACGACACCACTCAGGAATTTGAATACATGGGACGAGCGATGGGGTGGCGCGATATTCTCGCGTCGCTCACCTCAAATCCCAGCACATTTTTCAAGCAGCCTACGAAAGGGCGGGTCGAGAAAGGAATGAGCGCGGACTTAGTGGTGCTCGACGCGGATCCAGCGAGTGATGTGAGAAATTTTTCTAAAGTTGCATACACGATTAGGCAAGGAGAGATCATCTACTCTCGTTACGCCAAACTCCCGGGGGCCCCGGCACTTTAGATTTCTCCAAATGAGTCACGAATTCTCGGGAATCCCCGACTTGCTCGTGACCAACCACTCCGCTAAGGCTTTGTAAACAAAGTTACATAACATTGGCCACCAGCTTGCAATAAGGAGAACATCGCGAGTCGCTTGCACAGCAGCCGATGGTCTTCTCGCGGATTCTGCCAGGATCAGATAAACCCGCAGTACCCTGCGGCATTTGTTTCAGCCACCTGGCAACCCCATACGCACTGGAGAGGAAATGTCATGGTCGATGGTTCAGTAGGGGCCTTACATGTCGCACTCGTGGCCGCTGTCGTCGGGTGGTTGGTATTCAGTATTTCTCACTCCTTCTCGGTTTGGAAAAAGCGCAATGGTAACGGAGAGCCCGGGCCCTCTCGGGGCCTGCTCTATCTCGGACTATTCGTTTGCGCAGCAGCACTGGCCGGAGGCTGGTTGAACCGCGAGTTGACCAGACGTGCCGGAGTCATCCAGGGTACGGACTTTTTTGTCGTGCGTGCCCATACCAAGACGACTCCCCACCTGATCCAGGGTGACTCCATTGATCAGGGCGCCAGGGTCGCCACCTTCGATGATCCTGAAGGTGACCGGGAAGAAGCGCACCTGAGAGGCGAAATCGCGATGATCGAGGAAGAGATCGCGGACACCCGGCTGAAGCCCCTGGTACTTGATCCGGAACTCCTGCGCGTGTCGCAGGATGTGAGTGACACCCAGCGCGCCCGCCTCTCTGAGCTCGGTTACGGAGTACTGCACACGGTGCAAGCCGATTCCTTTTCGTCGCAGGCCCGCCAGGACAACGAACTCGCCGCTCAACGAGCACAGAGCCGTACGGCCGAGTTGCAGTATGAGCGGACAGCTTCCCTGGTAAAAGACGGGATCCTCGCCCGCAGTAAGCTGGACGCGGCGTCTGCCGCGGCGCAGACCGCCGCACAGAAATTGCGCGAGCGGCAGAATCTGATTCGGGTCACGGAGGCAGGATACGACGCCATGGCGCATACGCAGTCGGCGATCGCGGGCGATATCGAGCGCGCAAAGGCGGAACGAAACGCGGAGATAGCAGAACTCGACGCACAGCTTTCAGAACTTCGAATCAGTTTGGCCCAACTGCATCGTGAACGCAGCATAGTAGCGCCCTTCGCCGGCACCATTGTTTACCGTCACCAAACCCCTGCACTGGCCAAAGAAGATCAGGTGATCCTCGCTCTCGCGAAAGGTTCCGGCTTCCTCGCGGCGGTGCAGGTTCCGGCACGCGAAGCCGCCATGCTGGTTCCGGGCCAGGAGCTGAAAATGAAGCTTAACCACTCGCTGGTCAGCGAGAAGATGATCGGCCGGCTGCAATCAGTCGCGCTCGTTCCCGGTAACCCGGACCGCCGTGATCTGCTCATCGCCTGCGATCTTCCCCCCGAGCAGTTTGCCGCCTTCGCTACTGGAACCATTCCGGTTACTTTAGAATGGCGCCCGCCGATTTACACCAATCGCTTTACCCAAGCGGGAATGGTCTTTCTGCTCTTGTCGGTCATTGCGTGGCTGCTCACCGAATTGCGCGCGAGGGTGCGCCAGGCCGCCGAAGTAGACCATGTTTGCACGCAACTCGGCCTTTCTGCACAGGAGTTCTCCAAGGTGGCTCAATGAACACCGATGCGCAGCGCCTTCCGCTCCTGCCAACCAGCGCGGAGACCTCGTGGCTCTTCTGGAGCACGCTCTGTTTCGGAGCTTTCCTGGCCGTCTTCGCCCCGTATAGGTTTTGGTGCGGAGCTCTTCAGCTGGTCGACAAAGATGGTCTGACTCTCACGGTCGTAGGCCTTTACTTCATGACCGCGCTGTCCGGCTTGATGGGCCTGCGCTGGTGCATCCTCTTCATTTTGTCCTATGCGAAAATGTCCCAGCACGAACGGGAGCAAGAGCTGCCGCGCGAAGCCTCTCTTCCCTACGTATCCATCCTTGCACCCGCTTATTGCGAGGCTGCCTGCGTGAAAGATGCGATGAGTGCCCTGGTGCGCCTGGACTATCCTGCCTACGAAGTGATCTTCGTGGACGACGGCTCTACAGACGATACCTACCAGCTCGCGCTTTCCTTCGCCGGAACTCATCGCTCCGAATACGGTGTGTGCACGGTCCGCGTTTTTACCAAGCCCAATCAGGGCAAATGGAGTGCTCACAACTACGGACTCAAGCATGCCAGCGCAGACCTGATCCTTTGTATCGACGCTGATTCGCGCGTGGAAACCGGAGCACTCAGGTTGATGATCCGGCACATGCGCGATCCGCGCGTCGGCGCTGTCTCCGGTCAAATACGCGTACGCAACCGAAAGTCAATGCTCGGTCTTTTGCAGGCTTTTGAGTATGTCCTGGCAAACGGAGCTCTGCGTCTTTCCCAGGGCGCCATGGGTTCGGTGATGATTGTTCCCGGGCCGATTGGGCTTTTCCGCCGTGAAGCTTTGCAACGTGTGCAAGCGGAACACGAACGGACGCACGGTTGCGAACATGATGACGTCCGGGGACCTTTCTCGCCTATCACCTTTGCCGAGGATTTTCACCTCTCTCTTTCCATGCTCGCCCTGGGCTATCGCGTGGAGTACGAACCCCATGCAATTGCGCATACCAAGGCTCCATCCACGTTCACAGGACTCATCAGCCAGCGTTATCGTTGGAACCGCGGAACGATGCAGGTTGTCTTGTGGTACCTGCATAGAACTCTGCACGGAGGCAAGTCGCCGCTCAGGGTCAAAACCTGGATTGCGGGTGCATTCCTGCCGGATTTTTTCTTCTTCCCCGCGCTCTACTTTGTTGTTCTTGCGACCATGCTCTGGTACTTCCTCCAGGGCGGGAGTCTGGCGAAACTGGCTCCCTGGGCTGCCGCTGCCATTCTGGTCAATGTCATGTCAGGAAGCTTGTATGCCGTAGCCCACCGGGATCGCATCTCCCTGTCTTTGCTCTCGCCGTTCTTCGATTTCTACCAGGGCATGTTTCTGAACTGCGCCTGGTTCATCGCCATGTTCGATCAGGTGAGGGGCGCGAGAATGCGCTGGTAAGGGTCGTGCGGCGCACACTCATGACTTCCGCTCTACAGAGGGTTGCAGGTTACGCCGAGCGCAGCGAAAATAGGTGCGAGAGTTTGACCTGTATATGAAAGGGCACGTCCCGATGGAATCTGCCTCTGCATCAATCGACGAGAAGATCAAGGAACTTGGGGACTGGCGCGGGAAGACGCTCGCGAAAGTGCGCAAACTCATACACGGGGCAGACCCCGAGATCGTCGAAGAGTGGAAGTGGAGGGGGACTCCCGTCTGGTCCCACGGCGGCATCGTCTGCACCGGAGAAACGTACAAGAACGTCGTCAAGATGACATTTGCCAAGGGAGCTGCGTTGCAGGACCCATCGGGTCTATTCAACTCCAGCCTCGAGGGGAATGTCAGGCGTGCCATCGACATCCGCGAAGGAGACAAGATTGATGAGGCGGCGTTGAAGGATCTCATCCGCGCTGCAGTGGCGCTCAACCTCCAGGGCAAGAACAAGGCGAAGCCTCCGCGAGCGAGCAGCAAGCGGGCCGAATAGCTTCATCGCAGCGCCAACTCCAGCGCTTAGTTAAGAATTCAATGGGACCTTATCGCTGGTGCTAAACTGGCCGAAACGGACCCCAGGATGGCAACTTCGACGCACATTTCGCTGCTGGAGTATCTGCGCACGACCTACCGGCCCGATCGCGAGTTCGTAGATGGCGAGGTGCTGGAGCGAAACGCGGGGAAATGGGAGCATGCACGGGTTCAAGCCCTGTTGGCAAGTTGGTTCGGATCACAGGAGAAGGTTTGGTCGGTGAAGGTCGCGACCGAACAGAGACTTCAAGTTTCCCCGACACGAGTTCGAATCCCTGATGTGATGCTGGTGTCTCGCGGACCTCAGCCCGAAGTGACGGTCGATCCTCCCGTCCTGGTCGTTGAGATTCTTTCGCCGGACGACACCTATACAGACACACAATCGCGATCCGCAGATTATCTCAACATGGGCGTTCGGGCCGTCTGGATCATCGATCCTGCGTCCAGGACTGGACGTCAGTGTATCGGTGATGCTTGGATTGCGGGTGAGACGCTGGAAGTTCCCGGCACTTCGATTCAGGTCAATCTGTCGAAGCTATTTGCCGATCTGGATGAAGACTAGCTGGATCACTGTTGCCCCTTTTCACCGCTGGCGCGCCATCGCCAGGTCCACGATCTCCTCAATCATCTGGGTATAGGAGAGGCCGGATTTCTTCGCGGCCATGAAAAACTCCTGCGCGCTCGAGAGCCATGGGTTCGGATTCGCTTCGATGACATAAACCTCGCCCTTGCTCGATATGCGCATGTCGATGCGCCCATAATCGCGAAGTCTGACGGCGCGATAGGCCTTGATCGCGATGTCGGTCAGCTTGGTCACGGTTTCTTCATCGAGGTCTTCGGCGATCGCCGATTTCGTCAGCTTATACGCTTCCGTATCTTTCTCGAATTTCACCTCCTGGCTGGCGATTTTGGGCATGCCCTTGGGAAGCTTCGAAAGATCAAGCTCCACCAGCGGAAGGGCATATGCGTTCTCATAATTGCCGAGGACAGCGGCGTAGATCTCGCGTCCTTCGATATATTCTTCGATCAACGCAGGAGAATTGAATTCCGTCTGTATATAGGAGATGCGCTCCATTAACTCCTTCACGCTGTTAACGACCGCAGCAGCATCGATGCCGATGGATCCATCTTCGGAGGTCGGTTTCACGATGAGTGGGAACGAGATGTCATGTGCGTGGTCGATGGTGCCGCGATAGGAGGTCGCGAAGTAAGGCGACTGAATCCCGTGAAAGGCGAACATCTTCTTGGCGATCGATTTGTCCTGAGCAAGAATGTTCGCGTGCGGCCCCGCGCCGGTGTAAGGGATATCGAGCATATCCAGCAGTGCAGTGACCTGCATCTCCTTGGTGTTATCGCCCGCATAGGATTCCGTGAGGTTGAAGATAAGATCGGCGCCACACTTGGCGAGTCCCAGCAATGATTGGGAGCGGCCATTGAGAACGTAATACGACGGCTCATGGCCGAGCTTCTCCAAGGCTTCGAAGACCTCTTCGCGGTCGTGCTTCACCGGCTTCTTCTTGCGCTTCTTTTGTGCCGTGCGTTTGCGCGGTGCGGGAACTTCTTCCTCTACTTCAACAGGTTCTTCTTCCCACAAGTCGTACAGCACGGTGACTTTCAACTTCGTTCCATTCATGCGGCCTCCAATCCTCAGGGATGAGTGAACTTCCCACGGATCAAGTAATTCATTGAGAGTGCGGTTGTGTACACCGTGAACTCCGTAAGGTACTCGGACTCGCGTCGAACATCCACCAGGAGACCCAGGTCCTCAACACGCTTGCAGATGGTTTCCACGAGCCGCTTGACGATCGGACGTTGCACGCCGCTCCAATAGGCGACCTTGTCGACAATGGGCTTGCGATGCTGGTGCAACAACTCCTGGGCTGGCCTCACGCCCTTACGCCGCTTGGGGGAGATATTGAAAATGTCCGTGAGGTCGGCATCCAGCGCGAGTTCCTGCATCGGAACCTCCTCCGGCAGGCTGAGATGATAGAACTCGCCGACCGTCGATTCCATCTCGTCGACGGTGATGTCGGTGCGGCCGCGACGCCGGATGGGATCGACATCTCCGACTTTTCGCGCCATGCTATCGACGTATTGAAGCTTGGCCAGCGCGCCCCAACCTTCGTAGCGCTTTCGCCATTGCGAGCGAGGCGTGAGCCAGACCGCAAACGTTTCTGCAAAATCTTCATCCGGATGCTTCTGCGCGTACCACCCGGCCATGTGGCGAACAAACTTCCGTGAGAACGGTATGGGACGGTAATTATCGCGATATGCGCGGCGAAACGGACCGAACAGATTCCGCCACTCAGCCGACTTGTATAGCTGGTAAGCGTAATTGAATGCGTGTCCGGCCTCATGACGCATGTACATCATGATCTCGCGAGCGTCTTCCAGGTCGTTCATATCGCGTTCCAGCTGTGCCAGGTCCGGGTTGGCCAGGTAGAACGGAATGCCGATAACAGGTTCGCCGGAGGGACATCCCCATTCATCGGTGAGATAACAAGGCGGACGGAACTTGTGGATGCCCTTGGCTTCCAGTTCGCGATAAAGCTGCTGAGCGAATCGTTCGAGCGGAGAACCCTCAAGTTTGAGCCCGAGTTCCCGAATGGGCTTGGCGAGTATCTCCTGGAATTCCGTTCGGGTTTGCTCGAAATTGCGCACTGGGCTATTCAGAGTTCTATACCAAGCATCCATATTTGGCACGGTAACGCGTATCGCTTATGCACATAGTATTGTGGGCACGCATGGTTCTGGAGCATCCATCTCATCACCAGGACTCACCGCTTAGCGTCATTGACGATCACCTGAATCCAGTCAACGTGGCGGTGCCGGTCAGGTGAATTGAGCAGGACAAATGACTTGCTCTGAACTCAGGTCCAGTAGAGCAGCCGGCATGGCGCAACGACCCCGGCGCATGTTAAGTAATACTTAACGGGCTTGGCTGGATGCCAGTCCCACCCAAGGTCAGGGAACCTCGCTAGGCTGGGGAGACCCCCCTTAGTGCGCGTACTGCGCTTAATGCGCACACTTTTTTCACGGAGAAGAAGATATCGAGAGGAGAGATCCAAGGTTGGTGCGAAAGGGGGGACTCGAACCCCCATGGGTTGCCCCGCCAGATCCTAAGTCTGGTGCGTCTGCCAATTTCGCCACTTTCGCATTTCGTGGATTCGCTGCATTCGCCGGCTGCGACCATGATAATGCATGGTAAGCGGCTTCCGCTTTCCTAGACGCTGGCCCGGGCGCGGGTTAGGTCCATCAGGGTCTGGTGGGTCCCGCGGCCTTCAGGCCCGGTCGCTCCCTCTTTTGCGTGCAGCTGCTCGTATTTGCCGTCCGGCTCAAGAACCCATGCCTCCCGCTGGTCGCGCAGGCAGATATCGAGGATCTCCCATAGGCGCTGCTTGGGACCTGTGGCGAAAACGGGAGTGACCACCTCGATCCTTTTGGAAAGATTGCGATACATCCAGTCCGCCGACCCGATAAAGTACTCGCCCTCGGCCACGTCCTGCTTCTCATTGGCGAAGTAAAAGATGCGCGAATGTTCCAGGAATCGGCCGATGATCGAACGAATGCGGATATTTTCCGTGTGGCCGGGCACTCCTGGGCGGAGACAGCAGAATCCGCGAATGATGAGATCGATGGGCACGCCTGCCTGCGATGCCTCGCATAAGGCCTCGATGATGTCCGGATCTTCCAGCTGGTTCATCTTGGCGATGATGCGGGCGGGGCGTCCCGCGCGCCGGTTCTGGGTCTCGCGATGGATCAGGTCGAGCAGCCGCGGCCGCATGGTGAGCGGAGCCACCAAAAGCGTTGTACAGTTGGGCCGATCGGCATGGCCGGTCAGATAGTGAAAGAGATTCACCACATCCTGCGTTATACGCAGGTCGCATGTGAATAGCCCTACATCGGCATACAGGCGCGCCGTCTTTACGTTGTAGTTGCCGGTACCGATGTGCACGTAGGAGCGCAGGCCACCGGGCTCTTTCCGCACCACGAGCGCGGTCTTGCCATGGGTCTTAAGACCGCTTACGCCGAAGGTGACGTGGGCGCCGGCGCGTTCCAACTCGGCGGCCCAGTGCAGATTGCGCTCCTCATCGAAGCGCGCCTTGATCTCCATGACGCAGGCCACCTGCTTGCCACGTTCCGCCGCGCGGATCAGCGATTTGACGAAGGGCGTGTCGTCGCCGATGCGATACGCGGTCATCTTGATGGAGACCGTCTGTGGGTCATCGGCCGCGGAACTGATGAAGTGCTCGACCGTGGCGTCGAAGCTCTCGTAAGGGTGATGCACGAGCATGTCGCCGGCTTGAATGGCGGCAAAGATTGCATTCGCGGCGTGGCTGAGAGACGGGGGCCAGAGCGGCGTCCAATCCGGGTCGCGCAACGCGGGGATAGGCAGAGCGAGAAGTTCGAACAGCGTGGTGTAGTCCACCTCCTGCTGCATATCGTAGATGTCCGAGGGAGTGACTTCCAGCCGCTGGCGAAGCATCTCTTTGATTGCGGTGTTGGCTCCTGGTCCGAATTCAAGGCGCACCACCGGTTCGTAACGGCGTTGGCGGATCTCCTCCTTCACTACCGCGCGAAAATCCGCCGCGAAATCATCGTCCAGCTCGACTTCGGCGTCGCGGGTGAGCCGCATGAGCGTGATGTCGCTGATCTCCATGCCGCTATAGAGCTTGTGCAGGTTGCCGCGAATCACCTCGTGGAGTGGGACCAGCAACTTTCGCCCAGGTTCGAGATCTGATTCCAGAAAAATCCACTGTTTGAGGACTCCGGGAACCTTGACTCGGGCAAACATGGTTTCGTCCTTGGGCACATCGCGCAGGCGAAAGACCAGGGAGGTGGAGAGATTGGAAATAAATGGAAAAGGGTGGACGGGATCAATGACCAGAGGGGTCAGTGCTGGAGATAGCTGGGAGTCAAAATACTTGCCTGCTTCGTTTCGCTGCCCCGGCGTGAGATCGTCCCAGCAGCGCAGGAAAACTCCGTGATCCGCGAGACCTGGGACGATGACCTGGCGGTAGCACTCCGCCTGGCGGTCGAGCTGAAGCTGGATCTTATCGCGAACTTGCTGCAGCAGGGCTCGCTGGGCATCGGTCGCCCCGTTGCGCAGTACGGTTTCGCGCTTCATGAAGAATTCGTCAAGGTTGGAAGTAAAGATGGCCAGGAACTTTGCGCGCTCGAGCAACGGAGTGCGCTCGTCGAGCGCCTCCGCGAGCACTCGCCAATTGAAGTCGAGCCAGCTCAGGTCGCGGTCGATCCAGACCTCCGGCAAGGCAGGGGATAAGGGTGCGTTGAGAACGCCGTGATCGCCAATGGATGCCAGGACTGTGGTCGCCATACTCATCTCCTCAATCCCCGCAGTTTGGGATTTGCTCGGTCCTGAAATTCTACGGGCCGGCCACGATGAGTATTGTGAATAGAAGGTTTTTGTTGATGGGCTGTTGGCTCCTCACAAAGGGATCAAAAAAGGCTCGGTGCCCCATGCCCCCGGGCGACTGTAGAGTCTGCGTGAGAACACGAAAGCAAATCGCAAATCAGAACCAGGCCTGTAGGGCCGGAAGCCAAACGTCAGCCCAGTCCGGATCCGGATTTCCTGTGGAGCTTGCTGGCGTTGGCGCACTTCATGCGGCTTTCCTTAACGAAAGCCGCACACGCGGATTTTGGTGGCGCCTCGTGCAGGAAATCCGGAGAAGGGCTGGGAGGCGGATCCAAGATTGCGGAGCGCCGGAGGTGCGGCACTACCTTCATCCGCGGGTGCCGCGCCGCTGGCGCTCAAACGATATTGGGGATCGATGTCCCAGCCCTTCCGGACTGGGCTGACGTTTTGCTCCCGGCCCTACGGGCCTGGTTCTGATTTGCTGTTTATTTCGAGTTCTCACGCAGACTCTTAAGCCCCGGACTTCAGTCCGAGGTGGCCCGCTTTCCTTTTTTCAAGCCACCGCTTTGGACGAGGCTCCTGGCCCGCTAGTTGCTTCGGCCTCGCCAATACGGTCGAGATTGACGCCCGTAGTCTCAATTCGGTAGAACCACGTGACCACTGCTCCCAGCAGGGATGCGATGACCAGGCCGTAAAGCAGCAAACGGGTGCCGAGCGTGACCAGCAGGATGGGGAACAAGAAGGCGGTCGCCACCGCACCGATCTTGGCAAAGGCTGCGGCGAACCCTGCGCCCTTACCGCGGATCGCGGTCGGAAACACCTCTCCGGCAAGCAGGTAGGTCTGCGCGTTGGGGCCAAGATTGGTCATGAAGTTGAACAGCATGAAGCCGCTGAAGATAAAGATGATCTTGAGCCCGCCGCTGACATCGACCGAGAGCGAAGCAAGCAGCAACCCAACCGCGCAGCCGATGAAGCCGAAGATTTGCAGCCGGATCCGGCCCAGCTTGTCGGCCAACAAAACGGCAAAGGCAATTCCAATGATCAGCAGTATCGTGATCATCGCCGCTCCTCTTGCGGCCAGGATATCGTTAGCGATGAGGTCCCTCAGGCTGCGGACGTGATCCGCTTTGCCCAGAGCCGCGGCCAGGATCGTCGGGGTGAAGATGCCGATGCCATAGGTGCTGAGGTCCTGCAGGAACCATGGCACGGAGGCGAGTATGGTCGCGCGGCGGTACCGCTTGTTGAACAGTGCCATGAAGGAACCGCCACCATGAGACTCACCGGCAGCCGCTTGCGCCGATAGCACGATATTCGCCGGGTATTGCGGGGTTCGCTTCAGCAGCCGGCTCGCCGCGACCGTGGCCCGCTCGGTGGAGCCGCGAGAGTGGAGCCAGTTCGCGCTCTCCGTGACGTAGAAACGGCCAATGGTGACCAGAAGGGCGGGAATAACTGCTGTCGCATACATCCAGCGCCAGGCATTGAGATTGGGCATAATGACCAGCACCGCATAGCCGACCGCCGTGCCGCCCAAGGCGCCCACGGCCTGGAACGCAAACGCGCCCAGCACCAATTTTCCCCGGCTAAGGCTAGGGATGTTCTCGGAAATGATCATGTGCGCCGTCGGATAATCGCAACCCAAGGCGATCCCGAGCCCGAACAGGCAGATCACCAGAGACACAAAGCTGTTGCAGAACACGGCCGCGCCAAGAAACGCGGTGAAAATGATCATTTCCACGATGAACATTGATTTGCGGCCGAACCGATCCGACAAGCTGCCCAGGCCCACCGCGCCGATCAGGATTCCGCAAAGGCTCGCGGCGCTGATGAAGCCGTTCTGCGCAGGAGTGATACCGAATTGGCGCGCGATCAGCGGCAGCGCAACGCCGGTCATGAACACCACAAACCCCTCGAAGAACTTGCCTGCGGCGGCCAGCATCCAGATGCGCCATTGCATCGTCGTCATGGGATTGGACTGCAGCCGCGTACCGTCGGGCCACATCGGCAGTTCGTCTATATAGTCCTGCACAGTTCGGCCCGGGTTTGTCACCGCATTGGCATTCGGCATGGCGATCCTCCTTCAAGGATGGTGCAGCAGGCACCTATTGGATTTTGGCGATCTGTAATTCACTGAGAGCACGGATGGCCGGCGGCAACCCAATGAAGTGAACCGGTTCGAGGAAGTTTGGCGCATTGCCGCCTTGCGGCGCGATGCACCAGAGCAGGAAATGGCTGATGGCCGCCGCAACCTGCGGGTTCGACTGCCTGGTTGAGACGACAGCGTATTCGTAGTTGATCAGGGGGTAAGAATTGGCGCCCGGAGCAAACACCAACGTAAGGCGCTGATCGGAGGGCGTGCGCGGCGTAAGCACTGCGGCCGCCGCGGTCACCGTGTCCGGGGTAGGGAGCAGAAACTTCCCCTCCTGGTTCTGGAGCATCGCCGTTTGCAGGCCAGCCTTGTCCGCATCGTCCTTGAAGCTCGCGCCGAGATAGCCGACCGAGTACGGGGTGTGGGCGATTGTCTGCAACATTTCCTGATTGCCGGCCGCGATCAGTTCGCCCGATACCGCCGGCCAACGCACCGTCGTGCCGTAATTGATCTTGCTATCCCAATCGAAATCTTGTGAGGAAAGGTGTTGTTGATCGGGAGTAGAGAAGGTTAGGTACTGGGTGAAGACGAAGGTATCACCCGAACCACCGGCGCGGCGGACCGGCACGATCGCGTGGTGTGGCAGGTGAACACCCTGGTTGATCGCTGCGATGGGGGCCGCATCCCATTGGCTGACTTTTCCAGAATAGATGAGTGCCAACACAGGTCCGCTCAGTTTCAGTGTGGCGCCTCGCAGTTCAGGCAGGTTGGCTACCACCGTCTGGGCGGAGATGGCGAGGGGAATGTTGAGAATCTGTGGATTGGCCATCGCGTCGTTGTCAGACATATAGGCGTCCGAGGTGCCGATCTGCGCGTGCTTTGCGATCGCTTCAGCGATTCCGGCCGCCGAGCCGGTAGCGCCGACCGTCATCTGAAGCTCGGGATTGACTTTGCTGTATGCGGCCACCCAGGACTTAAAGAGAGGAAGGATTAAGGTGGACCCGGTTTCGGAGATGGTCAGGGTGGCATGCGCCATCGCCAGCGGCAATAGGACTGCTCCAGCGGCGAATGTTACAACCCGTCCTAAATTGTGCACAATACTTGCGAAGCGAGTACTCATGCGGCTCTCCTAACCCTGGCGCCTGCGGACACACCTGCTGCGTCCGCAGGGTTTCACCAACGTTGCGCACCAAGCTAACAGAGGTATTGTTAAGGGATGATGATAGTTTCACCGCAAGATGGAACTTAGAGAGACCGGGCGGCTTCTCAGGAAAGCTGAGGCACTTCGGTGAACGCGTCGGACGTGTCCGCGCGAGCGTAAACATACGGGCCTTCGGGCACCAGCGCCACCTGGGCGCCGGCAGACAGGCCGTCAAGGAGAGCGGCAACCGCCGCCTCACAAGTGGCGAAGCAACGGGAGGCGAGATTCCCTAGCTTGTCGTTCGCGACTCCTGGAATGTAAAAGAAGAGCTCATGCCTTAGCCCGACGAGCGCCATTTTCTCCAGTTGCCACTGGTCAATCTCCACTGCGGCATTTCGGATCTCCTCGAGAAAGCTCTCATAACTGGAAAAGCTAGCGGCCTTTCCGGCAAACTCAGGGGAACCTACGCCCTCGGCGCATTCGCCCAGGATCAGGATTCTTCCTCCAGGCTTCACGATATGTTGGGCGGCGGTGAGGCCCTTGATGGTCTGGTAAAAGGTCAAGTCCAGGGGAAACCCAGCGGCGCTGGTGATGACCGCATCCGCCAGTCCAGAAAGCTTCTCAAGCGATGTGGTGCGCAAGAACTGGACCCCCGCAGCATGCGCCGCGACGGGATCGCCGGCGAAGATGCCTGAAACCTCGCGGCTCTGGGTCAGGGTTACATCCAGAATGAAATCGTGGCCGGCCATCCTGGCAATTTCCAGCAGCTCGGCATGCAGAGGATTCTCGGTGATCGACCCTTCCGTGGCCATCGGTTCCCGCATGAATAAGGGCGAGTGGATGACCTTGATAGTCTCCTGGGCGGCGAGCCCCGGGGCCACCAGCTTGCGTCCGCCGGAAAAGCCGAGCATCAGGTGCTGCTCGATGAAGCCCAGTGTGATATGCAGATCGGCCGCCATGAACCGCTCGTCGATATAGACCGGAATGCCTCGGTGGGTCTTTCCCAGCCAGCGATGTTCCTCGAGCGCCCGCGCGTCATGGTTGACGACGCGGTACTTGGCGGCAATCTCCGGTCCCAGAATGGCCTTGATTTCGCTTGCTGTGGCTGCGCGGTGTAAACCGGTCGCGATCAGGATGGTGACGCCGTCGATCGGAATGCCCGCATCATGCAAGCGTTTGAGCAGCGGTGGCAGAGTAAGCCAATTGGGCGCGGGCCGGGTGATATCGCAGACTGAGATGGCCGCGGTTTTCTTGCCCGACGCCAACACCGCCAGCGGCTTGCTGCCGATGGGGTGGTCGAGCGCCAGGTTGAGCGCCGCCGCCACATCCGGCAAAGCGGATGCTGAGCGGCTCTCGATTAACTCGTAACGGGGCCCATTGGGTAACGTGACGTCCAAACCATGTTGGCCAAAGGCAAACCGTATTTGCATGTTGTTCCCCACCACCATTACTTACTTTACCGGGTGGAGGGGCATTTGAGAATTCCGCGAGAGAACAAGCAAAACCGCAGATCCCCGAAAGAGGATCTGCGGTTTTCTGTTCTGTGGTACGAGGGTCTAGCTTTGCAGGAAGGCGAGCAGGTCGGCGTTTACCTTGTCCGCCAACGTCGTACACATGCCGTGCGGGGCACCGGGATAGACCTTCAGCGTGGCATTCTTAACCAATTTCACGCTCTTCAGGGCTGAGGCCACGATGGGCACAATCTGGTCGGCCTCTCCATGCAGGATTAACGTCGGGATATCGATCTTCTTCAGGTCTTCGGTGAAGTCGGTTTCGGAGAAGGCCTTGACGCAGTCGTACGCCGCCGGCTGCGAGGACTGCATGCCCTGAAACCAGAAGTTCTCCCGCACACCCTCTGAGATCTTGGCGTCCGGCTTGTTGTAGCCGTAGAAGGGCAGGCTGAGATCTCTGAAGAACTGCGACCGGTCCGCAACAACAGCGTCACGAATCTGATCGAAGGCCGACAGGGGCAAGCCCTCCGGGTTCTTGTCCGTTTTCAACATGAGCGGGGGGACGGCGCCGATCAGCACCGCTTTCGACACCCGCTTGCTCCCGTGGCGTCCCAGGTAGCGAGCCACTTCTCCACCGCCGGTGGAATGCCCCACCATCATGGCGCCTTTGACATCGAGCGCATCCAAGAGTCCGGCCAGATCGTCCGCGTAGGTGTTCATCTCGTTGCCGTCCCAGGTTTGGCCGGAGCGGCCGTGACCACGCCGGTCGTGGGCAATGACGCGGTAGCCGTGCTGGGCAAGAAACAGCATCTGCGCATCCCAAGCGTCCGCATTCAACGGCCAGCCATGAGAAAACGTGACCGGCTTTCCCTTGCCCCAGTCTTTGTAATAAATCGTTGTACCGTCGGTGGTGGTAAACGTATTGGTGGTCAGCGTATTGCTGGCAAGCGTAGTCATGAGGGATTCTCCTTGCGCCGTCTTCCGGCTCTGGTTGATTGTTCGCGAATGGCTGCTCACAGGAATGCCCAAATGGGAGCGAGGACAAGCACCCCGAAAGGGTGGACGCTGGACAATCAGTATCCAGCGGCCTTACCGAAGGTGTGGCGATTGTCCTGGCCGCCCTCGATCAATCCCGTCTTAGGATCTACGGCGATGCACTCCCCATCACTCCAGGAATGATCTCCGATTTGGACAGTGTAGCCCATACCCTTGAGAGCCTGCACAGTCTTCGGTGGAAAGCCCGGCTCCAGAAAAACAACATCGGGAAGGTATTGCTGATGAAAACGCGGAGCGTCCACTGCGCGCTGGATATTCAAACCACCGTCGGAAGCGCTAAGAAAAATATTGGCAACCGTGGTGATGATGCGGGGGCCGCCCGGAGAACCGATCACAAAGCGAACTTTATGATTCTCCAGCACGATGATGGGCGTCATGCTGGAGAGAGGACGCTTCCTGGGAGCAATCGCATTTGCCGAGCCCTGAATCAGCCCGTACATGTTGGGTGCTCCGATCTTGGAGGTGAAGTCATCCATCTCATCATTGAGGAGGAAGCCCAAACCTACGGCGGTCGCTCCGGAGCCAAAAGAATTGTTCAGGGTATACGTAACTGACACTGCATCGCCTGCTTCATCGAGCACGGAATAGTGCGTCGTCTGGTTCGATTCCGCGGCAGGCTGCGCCGGATTCTCTTCCGGGAGAAAGCCCGGCGGCCGGGTCAGGGCGCTGGAGGGAGTCGCCATTGTCATGCTGATGGTTTTACGCCAGGCCGCGGCATAGCCTTTGTCTATCAGCTGCTGGGTGGGCATGGATTGGAAATCAGGATCGCCCAGGAACGATGTGCGGTCCTTGAACGCGCGGCGGAATGCTTCGATGATCAGGTGCATGCTCTCAGGCGTGCGATCGCCGAGGGGCGCCAGATCGAAGCCTTCCAGGATGTTGAGCGTTTCCAGCAACGCGATGCCGCCAGAGGAGGGCGGAGGCGGGGCGAGAATCTCATACTGGCGATAAGTGCCGGTGAGAGGCTTACGATCTTTCACCTTATAAATGGCCAGGTCTTTTTTGCTGACCAACCCGCCATACTTCTGGATAGCCAGAGCAAGCTCGCTGGCCAGGGCCCCGCGATAGAAGCTCTCGGGATCGTGTTCGATGCGGGTGAGTGTACGGGCCAACTCCGGTTGCCGGAATACCTCTCCCGCCTGGTAGAAATTGCCATTGCGCTGGAAGATGCGCCGCGATTCCGGGAACTTGGACAGCACGGGATCGTGCAGCATCGCCGCTTCTCCCGCGCTTAGGACATAGCCCTTTTCCGCGAACTGGATAGCCGGAGCCATCACTTGCTGCAGCGTGAGCTTGCCAAAGCGCCGCTCGGCTTCGACCAGCCCGGCCACTGTGCCCGGAACGCCGACGCACAAATAGCCAACGGTGGAAGCATCGGGAATGATCTTGCCATCGCCGTCGAGATACATATTGGCGGTAGCGCGCAGGGGCGCCTCTTCGCGAAAATCTATGAAGTGGGATTCACCATTGGCCAGGCGCAGCATCATGAATCCGCCTCCGCCGAGGTTGCCCGCGTCGGGGTAAACGACGGCCAATGCGAAGCCAACGGCGACCGCTGCATCCACTGCGTTGCCTCCTGCTTTCAGAATCTTCAAACCTGCATCACTGGCGTCGTGTTGAACGGTGACTACCATGGCGTGCTGTGCCTGAACCGGCGCAACATCAGGCAACGCACCAACCTGCCCAGATGCGAGCGTGGGCAGGGAAAAGAACAGTAAGAAGAAAGGAAGTGTGGGCTTGGCCAACTTTTCTCCGATGGTGAGGGTTTCTCCTTCCCTTTTATAACGGTCAGGACAGCGATTTGAAGATAAGTTCTCGCGCCGCTTCGATTTCCTTGGGCAAAACGGTGTGCGGACGGTCTGCATAACGCTTCGTCTCCACGTCCGCGCCCATCGCGGTGAATTGCTTCGCCGAGGCTAGAACGCGACTCCAGGGCACATGCGGGTCGGGATCTCCAGAACTAAAGAGCGCAGGCATTCCCGCGAGGTCGCCTGGATGGTGCAGGTCCGCACCCGCCGGCCCGATGAGGCCGCCTGTGAATGCCACCAGGCCGCCATAGCGGGCAGGATGCCGGGCGATAAATTCCGTCGCCAGGCAGGCTCCCTGGGAAAAGCCACAGACGAATATGCGCTCGAGCGGTAGGCCCGCATTCACGGCGAGCTCTACCACCGCGGCTACCTTTGCCAGGGCGGAGGATAGCCAGGGCTCGTTTTCTGCGATTGGTGCCATGAATGAAAAGGGATACCAGCGATGATCCGCGGCCTGCGGGGCGAGATAGGCAAAGCGCTCGTCGTACATCTCCCCCGCCAGGCCGAGTATGTCCTCTGCCGAGGCGCCCCGTCCGTGCAGCAGAACAACGGCAGCGGCCGCCTGGGCCAGGGGCGCACCCAGAGTGCGCACAGGCTGATCGCGATGAGGATCGGTCACCAAGCCCTCCCTTCTACTTGCGCGTATGGAGTGCGATAGGAGGTAGCATGCGCTCCACCCGGGAACGCTGCGGCTCAAGCCAGGGAGGCAGCTTGAGGCTTTCACCCAGCGATTCGATTGGCTCGTCCAGGGCAAACCCCGGCGGGTCGGTGGCGATCTCGAACAAAACGCCGCCCGGTTCGCGAAAATAGATGGAATGAAAGTAGGTGCGGTCGAGCACCGGCGTCACATCCAGAGAGGTCGCCGCCAAAATTTTGCGCCACTCCAATTGCGATGCATCGTTCGATGCGCGAAAGGCGATATGGTGCACACTGCCCGCGCCCATTCGGCCGTAGGTGAGTTGGGGTTGGACCAGCACATCGATGTGATTGCCCAGCGCGTTGCCCTCGGCGGCAAAACGAAAACGATTCTCCTGCTCGGCGATTTTGCGGAAACCCATGGTGGCGAGCACGGCTACAGTCCTTTCGTAGCCTCCCTCGCAAAGGGTCACCCCGAAGAAGCCACGGATCGCGTGCCCTGCCGGAACGTCGCTGGTGCGGGGGGCCTTTGCCTCGCCTGCGTCCGCGTGAGCGACGATCTCCAGCCGCATGCCGTCGGGGTCGGCAAAGCTGAGGACCTCCTCCTCGAACCGCTTGCCGGTGCGTTCCGCCGGAATGCCAGCAGACAGCAAACGGCTCTCCCAGAACTCGAGCGAAGCGAGGGGAACACTGAATGCGGTTGCCGAAGTCTCTCCTACACCCAGGCTGCCGCGCGTGGCGTGCGGCCAGGGGAAGAAAGTAAGGATCGTGCCCGGCGACCCGGCATCGTCTCCAAAGTAGAAGTGATAGGTTCCAGGATCGTCGAAGTTGATGGTGCGCTTTACGAAACGAAGCCCCAGCACTTCGGTGTAGAAGTCGAGATTCCGCTGTGGGTCTGAAGCAATCGCGGTGACGTGATGTAAGCCGACGATGGGATTTGGCATGAGTCGCCTCAAATCGAGTGTAAGACAAAGATGCTTGCTCAGTATGGATGACCGATGCGGAGGAAGGGATCCAAGCGCAGGACAAGAAAAAAGGGCACCCGGGTAGGGTGCCCTCCAGATGGTTGGTGATTGCTTTTTATGGCAGGTAGTAGCGGAAGGAGGTCCAGAACATGTTGTCTATGCCTTTGGCGCCGACGCCGTTGGGACCGTTGGTGGAAACCACCGCTCCCGTCCAGCTCTGGCGCGCGGCGTAAGCGTACTGCAGACCCAAGCGCATGCGCCCATAGTCACCCTTGTAGAAGTCGTACCATTCGCCGGCGGTGAATTCCTGGACGTCTTTGGTCTGGGCGCCGCAGCTTCCGCCGGGGTAGAAGCCGGTGGAACTCCCGTTGTATCCAGGAGCGGCAGTAGTGAGGCAGGCGGAGTTGCTGAGGTAGTAAGAGCCGTAGCCGACTGGCGCGACGGCTGGTGCAGCCCAGTGACCACCCCATACGCCGGCGGCATTCTGCGCTGCTGTAGGCGCGCCGAGCGTAGTGCCGGACCCGGAGTTGCGACCGGCATAATCCCCACCGTAGTTCAGGTAGATGCTGAGGCGGGGAGTGGGGGCAAACTCTACCGTGCTCAGGGCGGAGAGATTGTGCAGTGGTGTTAGTTCGCCGCTGGTTGCGGAGGTTACGTCGGACAGGGTGGTGTTGCCGTAGCGGCCAACACCCGGTCCGTAGAGGCCCTTGAGACCCACAGTCAGCCTCTTGTTGAGCAGGTTAATGCGACCGCTCGCACCCAGGCCGCCCAAGGCGATGCTGTTGTTGTAGCTGCCGGCCGTGCTGAGCGCCGGGGCGACCGTGGCTCCGGTGACGATGTCCTTCAATCCACCGTAGAGGTTGCCGTTGGTGGTTTCACCGGGAAACACGGTCTCGTGGGCGTAGCGTCCGATGCCGAAGAATTCAAAGTGGCCAAAGCTAGGATCAAAGGCCGCTTTGACGATGATGTCGGGCATGACGTTGAAGGAATAGTTGTTGATGTTGGTGCAGGCGTTGACCGTCTTATAAACCGGCAGATAGCTGTTGATGCCGCCATTCACTTCGTTGGTGTAGTTCACGATGCTGGTCGAGGGCGAGCAGGTGCTGATGGCGGAGTTGTAGAGTCCGCCGTTCGTACCGGTGCTGCCAAGGACGGCATAGGGAGTATTGCCGGCCAGCGTCGCCGTGTAGAGCACCTGGGGATTCTCGGCTGCGATGCCAAAGGCTGCGTGCGGGTAAGTCTTGGTAACGCGGAAACCGTATTGGCGCTCCCAGACGAAGCCCGGAACGTAATTCGGGTCTATGGTCAATGGAGTGAGAATGTCGCCGGAGAGGTTGGAAATGCCCACCCTGTCTTCCGTCGCCATGGACCAAAGCTGGCCGCCGGTGAAGGCCCATCCGTTGTTGAGCGCTGCTTGAGCCCACAGGACGCGCTGACGGAACACATAGCTGTTGCTCTCGTTATTGTTCGAGGTAACGCCTGTACCCAGCCAATCAGCCTCGTAGTAGCCGCGGAGGGTTGCCGAGCCGGTCTTGCCTTCGGCCATCAAAGCGACGCGCGACTGACGTGCAGTGCCGTAAAACTCGCTAAGAGCGTAAGCATCGGCATGCTCGTATGGCAGGGAGCTGAACGGGGTGGGGATGTCGCTGGCGGTGGCGTGGGCGCGCCACACTGTTTCACCCGCCAGGTAGCTTCCGGTAGGCGAGATCGTGATGCCCTTGAAGTGGATTGCGTCCGGGTTCGTAATCTGCTTCTCTACCTTCGCCTGCTGGTCCTGGATGGTGGTGGCCAGAGACGTGCTATTCGTTTTCAGGTCAGTGACCGCACCCTGCAGACTGCTGACCGCTTGCGTGTTCTCAGTGAGCGCCGAAGACTGCTGGGCAGCCTGCTGTTGAGCCTGGGCTGCCGCTGCCTGGGCCGCGGCGGCAGCCTGCTGGGCCTGCTGCAGCTGCTGGTCACGATCATTCAGCTGTTGCCTCAACTGCTGAATCTGCGTCTGCATTTCTTCCCGCAGCGATTGGATCTGGCTCTCGACCGACGGCTTCTTGGGAGGCGCAGGCTTCCGGGTCGTCGGCTTTTTGTGGGTTGTCGAAGAGGTACTTGTGGTACCGGACGCTGTTGTCTGTGCCAGCCCGGCGGACATTGCCGAAACCAGCGCCAGCGTCGCCAGCGTCTTCAGTTGGATCTTCATTGGTCCTCTCTCTTTTTGCCTTGTGATGCAGTGTGGTCACGATGCCTTGCGTGCAGGAAAGACCGCGCAAAGGGTTATTTCCGTTTTCATCCGGGAAGAATCCTGAGGGCCGCGCAGATCGATTTGCCACAGTGAGGTTCTCAGTTGCCTGTGAAGATCTGAAGAATTTGCCGTGAAAAAGCTGAGAAAGCCGCTCCGCTCCCATAGAAAAAGGGGGAGGCAAGGCCTTTGTTTTGAGCGAGTCGCGGCCTACCGGCAGGCTGCGGGGCGGAGAATGGCGCAGAAGTGGTAAAGCCAGTCAGGCAACTTTCGTGCCAGACTGGCGGGGTCACCCGCGTATTTGCTTGCGGTCAAACGGTGAGCCGGATAACCCTGGTGCCGGCGCGCATCGTCTGGTCGGTACGCCAGACCGTGAGCAGGCAGACTACGGTCGTAGGTTCGGGGTAAGCTGCCTACTCCCCCAGGCCCGCGAACATATCAGTCTCCAGCGGGGAGGAACGCAGGCCCGGCGCGGCTGCCAGCAGGTACTTCTCTTCGCCGCCCGTTTCTTCAAAGACAACCTTGACCTTGGCCAGCAGATCAGCCTGGGTCGTGTGCTGCTGGAAGGCCTCAAATTTCCTGGCTTTCAGTTCGCCGCCCAACTCGAGCACCAGAGAGGCCGGCATCATCGCAATCCTGGGCGCTTCCTCTGCGTCGGCATAGGCCAAAAAGGGGGCCGCGCCGTAGTACAGTTTCTGCGGACGGTAGGGAAGTAGCCCTGCGGTAATTTGCCACGGGGCGAAGTTCGTGCGTCCTGCCCAGTGAAAGGCCGCTGTGGCAAAAAAGCAGACCATGGTGTGGTCCGGATGTAGATTTACGTTGCCATCGCCTCCGAAGGTGAGCACCACCTGGGGCCGGAACCGGCGGATGCGCTCCACCAGCGCCGTGGTGACGCGATTGAAGTCCTCGCGCGCCAGCCCCCCGTCGGGGTAGGTCAACACCTCTCCGTGGGCAACGTCGAGCACGCGCAGAGCTGCGGCGAACTCCTGCCGCCGCAGGGCCGCCAGCTCGTCGCCGCTACGGGCATTGCCCCGGTTCGAAGCCGCGCGTCCTTCGGTCAGGCAAACTACGCTTGTCTCGACGCCACGCTGGTGCGCCTGCATCAACGCGCCGCCGAAGGCCCCACACTCATCATCGGGGTGGGCGGTAAAACACATCAGCCGCAGTGGCAAATCGGTTCTCCTCCAGGAAATGGTGGGGCGAGAGGATTAGTCCCAGGGCAGGCAATTCTCCGCGACCGGACGAAAGCTTCTGCGATGCAGCGGACTTGGCCCATGGGCGGCCAGCGCCTGCTTGTGTTCGGGCGTGCTGTAGCCCTTGTGAGAGGCAAGGCCATACTGCGGATACTCACGGTGCAGTTGGCACATGCGGCCATCGCGGTAGACCTTGGCGACCACCGAAGCCGCCGCAATCGAGATGCTTAAGGAGTCGCCATAGATGATGCTGGTTTGCGAGCAGGCGAAGTCGAGACGCATGGCATCCACCAGCAGGTGGTCTGGCGCAAGTGCCAGGCGGCAGACCGCTGCGGTCATCGCCACGCGGGTCGCCTGATAGATGTTTATGCGGTCGATGGTCTCCGCATCGACTTCTTCGATGGCGATGGCCAGCGCTTTGCGCTCGACGATGCGCGCCAGCCGCTCCCGTTCTTCAGCAATCAATTGCTTGGAGTCGCGCAGGCCGGGAATGCGGCATCCTTCAGGGAGAATCACTGCTGCCGCAACTACCGGGCCGAAAAGCGCGCCGCGGCCGACCTCGTCCACGCCGGCAACCACCTTGGCGCCGGTGGCGCGCGCAGCCCGCTCGTAGCGCCCTCCGCACACCAGCGTCCTCAGCATGCGCATCTTGCGCGTTGCGGCGGAAACTTCCCGCTCCAGCGTTTCTGGATCTATCAGGGACTCGTTCAGAGATTCGTGTATCGACTCGGGCATCGCCAAAATCGAGTGTAGATCATTTCGCCAAGTGCCCGTCACGCCTGGTCCGCGTTTCCCACAGCTATCAACAGAAAGGAGTACCTACGAAGCAACGCCCCGGCAGCAGCAGCTCCCGGGGCGCATCTCACGATGACTTAAATGCTATTTGCGTTCCACTTCTTTCAGGCGAGCTGCCTTGCCGCGCAGGCCGCGCAGGTAGAACAGCTTGGAGCGCCGGACGCGTGCGGACCGCACCTTCTCCACTTTGTCGACGACCTTGGAGTTGAAAGGGAAGATGCGCTCGACGCCCTGGCCGAAGCTCATCTTGCGTACGGTAAAGCTGCCTTGGGCGCCCTGCTTGAGCGCAATCACGATCCCCTCGAAGGCCTGCAGGCGTTCTTTGTCGCCCTCTTTGATCTTGACCTGCACCCGTACGGTATCTCCGGGCACGAACGTGGGCAGGTCGGTGCGCCGAAGCTTCTCGGCCAGACGCTGCATGACTGGATGAATAGACATAATTGCTTCCTGTTCGCGATGAAAAAAACGCGGTAACGGTCGAAGTACTTAGTTTACACGGAATCTTTACTTTGCGCGTTACCGGAGCGCAGTTCCAACGCACGGAGAAAGGTTCGATCCTCCGCGCTCAGCTCCGCATCGCGGAGCAAATCGGGCCGGTTGCGCAGAGTTTTTTTGAGCGCCTGCTCACGCCGCCAGCGGCGAATCTGTTCATGGTTTCCGCTGCTCAGCACCTCGGGCACGGCCACCCCGCGAAACTCGGCCGGGCGGGTGTAATGGGGATAGTCCAGCAGTCCACCGGCGCCATGAGTCGAGTTCAAGCCGGCTGTGCTTTGCAGCAGGGCATCCGCCGGTCCGAAGCTTTCGTTTTCAGAGGATGCGTCGTTGCCCAGCACCCCAGGCAAGAGACGCATGGTAGCGTCCAGCACCACTGCAGCGGCCAACTCACCTCCGGATAGAACGTAATCTCCAATCGAGAGCTCCTGGTCCGCGACCAGCTCGCTGATCCGCTCGTCAACCCCTTCGTAGCGCCCGCACAGCAGCACCACTCGTTGGGCCTGGGCCAGTGCGCGGGCCATGCCTTGAGAGAATTTTTTCCCCTGAGCGGAGAGCAGAATCACGGTTTCCCCCTGCGCCGCTCTATCTGCCTTGGGGGCAAGCCGCAGATGCTCCACTGCCTCGGCCAAGGGCTCAGGCTTCAGCACCATGCCCTCGCCCCCGCCAAATGGCCGGTCGTCGACGGTGCGATGCCGATCGTGAGTGAACTCGCGCAGATCATGCATGCCGACGCTCAGCAAACCACCCTGGATCGCGCGCTTGACCACGCCATGCTCGAAGACGCCGGCAAAGAAACCGGGGAAGATGGTGATGATGTCGAAGCGCATGGCCATTACTCCGATTCGTCCGCATCGGTGGATCGGGGTTCGGCCAGCCGCTCCTGCTCGGTCAAGGGAGCCTGCATGGCCAGCAGGCCCAGGGGCAACTCCATCTCCATTCGCCTGGCCTCGATGTCTATCTTTCTCAGGTAGGCGCGGACGAACGGTATCAGCAATTCATCGCCGGCCGGCGTGCGTATCACCAACATGGCTGGGCCCGCAGCTTCTGGCTCCACATCCATGATCTCGCCGGCATCCTCGGCGCCGCCCCGGCTCACGTCGATCACTCTCACTCCCAGCAGGTCGCTGACATAGACGGCGTCGCCTTGGAGAGGCATGCGCTCTTCACGGGGAATCACCACCTCGAAGCCACGCAGATTGTCCGCGTCGGCAATCGAATCAACCTGGGCGAATTTCAATACCACACGTCCTTTGTGGAGCCAATGGGATTCCACCCTGGTTTCACGCAAAGTTTCGAGCATTGGGTCGAGGTGGGCTCCCGTGGGCGGACGAAGAAAGAGCCGCTTGCGTTCCGTGAAGTGCTCCGGAAAGTCAGTAAAAATATCGGCCAGCACCTCGCCGCGACGCCCCTGCGGGCGCACAATGCGGGCGAGCAGGATCCAGGTTGCATGGGGTGCTGTCATCTTGTCGGGTAGGGAGTCACTGTGGGCAACCCCGGGCTAGCGAGGCTAAGAATCGGCCGGCTTCCCGCCCTCATCCTCTTCGAGAATGTCCAGCGTGTAGCGATGGTGCAGTTTCATGCTCACCGCGCTCAGAATGGTTCGCATGGAACGCGCTGTTCGGCCTTGTTTGCCGATTACCTTGCCCACGTCCGCAGATGCCACACGGAGGCGCAACACCGTGTTCTCGTCTCTGGGCACAGCCTGCACCTCGACTGCTTGCGGGTCGTCAACCAAGGCTTTGGCGATCTCCGTGACTAGTTGCTGCATATCATCATGATTTAGTTCTTGCATCATCGGAGCGGCCTCATGAACCAACCAATGCCGGATTGCCGCAGCCATCTACGGCCAACCGGACCTGCTTCAGAAACCGGCGTTGGCTGGGGTCCCTTCATGACCGAGCATTAGACCGCTTTTCCTGTGGTTGTGTCCAGAGAGTTTTCAGCACCAGGGCCGGAGCCCAAAAACACCCGTCAAGACTTCCCTCGCCGGCGCAAAACTCTCCACCTTGCTGCAATCGAGATTTCAGATAAGGAAACCTGGATATTCCGCCGTTTCTCTGCCGCAAGACGAGCTTTACACAAGAGCGATGCGCTAGGCCGCGGTGGCGGCCGGCGCGTAGGCGGCGAGCAGTTTGGCTACGCGTTCGGAGAGTTGTGCTCCGTTGCTGGTCCAGTGCTCTATGCGCTCACGCTTCAGATCGACGGTGGCCGGGTTGGTGCGCGGGTTGTAGGTGCCCACCACCTCGATCGACCGCCCATTGCGGGCGCGGTCCTTCTCAATCACTACAACACGATAATATGGCTGCTTCCGTGCACCGAAGCGAGCTAGACGAATCATCAACACAGGTGTACATCCTTTCAGATCTTCTTCCCTGATGGGGTGAAATCCGGGTGGGTTTTGGGGCAGTGATGAGCTGGCCAAAATCAGCCGTTTAGGCGCATACCCCGACTACCAAGTATCGCCGGATCAAGCGCATTACGCAAGTTTGCTCCCCTGTGCAGCAAGGCAGTCGCTGTCGTCTGTAGCCGGCCACCGCTGAAAGCTAGGCGACCGCGTCCAGATAGCTGGGGAAGAGAGGGGTTGAATACTCCTGGATGAATGCCGTGAGCCTGACCAGCATCGCACTATAGGTAGCAACGGCGCGATGGGCATTCACGGATGCTCCCACTGTCGAAGACGAAAGCAAGTATTGGGCCAAAGCCAGCATGACGCAAAGCCGGATTTGGAAAGCGTCGCTGCGCAAACCTTCCAGCATCTCTTGATCTACGTCTTCGCCGTGCTCGGCAGCGTAGTCGGCCAGCTGAACCAGGATTGGGGAATTTTTATACATCGCCCACAGGCCTTTGCAGCCGTGGATGCGTGCCCACACGTCCTTGGTGGTGACCTGAACGTCACTCTTGTACAGAAAGCGCTCGGAGATTTCTTCGATACCCCAGTCATTACAACGCAACTGACTGATGATTCCGTCCCAGCTCTTAGCGCGGCGCTTGACTTGCTGCCTGCGCCAAAACCCAGCGTAGGCAACCAACAGGGCAGTAAGTATTACCTGGAGCAGTGGCAATATCATGTTTTTATTTCACCTGCATGCGAACCAGCGCCGTCCGTGCGAGCTTGGCTCTGCCAGCAAGTGTAACCAAAAACTGTTCCATTTGTGGACTGAATTCGCCCCGGCGTACCTCTTTAGTTGTAAATGCCCACAGCAAAAAACAGAGTTCGAGGGCGTATGCCACCGCCCCGATACGCTGCAGGCCCATGGAGCGACCGGAGTAGCGTTGCATCAGGTTCACAACCAGGTTCACCGCACTATAAAAAGAGAGGGCTGTGGCCAGCTGTAAGACCTTGTTTCTCCAACCTACGCCCAGCAACTGCGCGAAACCGGCCGTTACCGCAAAGATCAACATGCGCAGCAAACCAAACGTGAGGTCGAGCGGAGCCCTGTAATCCTCAAGCTTGCCGCCCGTGGCGTCGACATGCCACGCGAGCAGAGTGCCACATACCAGAGCCAACGCCACCGATCCGATGAAGATTCGAATGCTCCCCGCGGGGAGCGAGACGTGGACGGGACGCAGAACGTTCCAAGCGATTTCGAGAAGAACCCCTAATTCCAGGAGGTATTGCAGGGGGAGGAGGCCAAGGGCAAGCGAGCGTCCAGCATGGGGTGGAAGCGCCACCATTAAGGCGCTTACCACGAGATCGCTCAGCAGGTTAAAGCCGATATAGACGGTAAAAACAGGGAAATTCTTGTACTGCCGTCTAGCAATGAGCACCACAAACAGTGAGATCTCTGCTACTAGTCCTAAGAGACCGACCGTCGCAAACAACGCTTGCAGGCTCACATTGCACCTTGATAGATGCAGAATAGCCCCAAAGGAAGCCGTTCGCAAAGGGCGCTGTTATGAAATTGGCGGGCGCAGATTCTCGTCAGTTACCAGAAGAAACCCCAAATCAAATCGCACAGTTGACTAGCATGCGCAGCGGAGGATACGGCGAGCAAGCCCGCGACAGTCAGTACGCGGATAAGGGTCATTTTCACGGAAAACTCCTGGCGCGCAAGAAGCGCGTGCCCAAAGGTTACCTTCGTTGATGACCCAACGCTACAACTTTTGTGTGATTATTAGTCAGTATACAACTTTTAATTGCTGGTAACCGTCTAACGCGCTGCGAGGGTGTCTCTTGGTTCGCACGGGGAGAGAGGTTTGCAGCAAACCATGGGCAAGGTGGTAAAACTCTAGGCACCGGGGGGTGTAACTTTGGTACTGTGAGGCTAGGAAGGTGGCCTTTTTAGGGGATTCCCGTTCCTCCTGCTTCTGATTATTATCAGGCTATGGATATCTCCCTCGCAGTCGCAACCGATCGTCCTGTCGAACTCCGCGCTGCGGTTCGCTTTCCCCTGTGCGTACCGATTACTATTTGCACGGAAAAGGGAGACCTGCCGGCGGTTACGGAAAATATTTCGGCCAATGGTGTTTTGTTTGAACTGGCCACGCCACTTGTGGTGGGCAGTATTGTTAGCTTCACGATTGCAATGCCGGCCGAAGCAATGGGCACCCCCACCGATGTTGTATTGCACTGCACCGGCCGCGTGGTACGCTGCACATCAGATGTAAAGACGACGCATGTCGCTGCAGTAATTGATAAATATCACTTTAGTCATTGAAGCTATTTTGGTCTCTGAACCTATGGTATCTGCCAAATCTGAATTTCCCGATGCCGGTCCGGCCGACGGCGCATTTGAATCCGACGAGGGCGCAGACAACGCTGCGATTCGAATCGTTCTTGCCGATTCGCAGGCGATCTACCGGGTGGGTATCCGGAAGATTTTTGCGCTCGAGGACGATATTCGTGTGATCGCGCAGGTCGACACCCTGGCCGGCCTTCACGGCGCTATCCAACGTTTTCCCACGGACATGATCCTGCTGGAGGGCAATTTGATTGCCGGCACGATCGATGCCATTCCCGAACTGGTCCGGCGGGCTCCACAGCTCAAGATCATTGTCCAGTCGGCTCAGAACGATGAGTCGAACACGGTTGAGCTCTATCGACGGGGTGTCCGAGGCATTATCCCTCGTTCCATCTCGCCCGACCTGCTGGTCAAATGCGTGCGCAAAATCGCCGCCGGGGAGACCTGGATCGATAACCAGTCAATCAACTGGGTGATCGAGGCTTACCGCTCGCAGGCAACTGCGCTGACCAGCCCGCGGACCCAGCCACGCCTTTCACCCAAAGAGCTGGCGATCATCACCTGCATCACGCAGGGCAAGCGCAACAAGGAGATCGCCTATCAACTCGGGACCACGGAGCAGGTAATCAAGAACTACCTGCGCAAGGTCTATGACAAGCTGGGCGTTTCTGATCGCCTCGAGCTTGCGCTCTATTGCCTGCACCATCAGCTGCACAAAAAGGCTGCCGGCACGGTGCCGGCGACCAGCACTCCCATTACCGAGCCGCTGGCCGTGAATAACGGCAAGCTCTAGGAGGGCGCGGCTTTTCCTCCGGGAGAAGCCGCCACCCTGTCTGTTCCAGCCCTAAGGCATTTTTGCTAATACTGTGGTGTCCGGTGGGATCAGTTATGTGCGCCATTCTTTCCACCCCAGGCACGCAAAGACCGCGTACGCGGGGGGCCCGGTTTTGGCGGAATGGCGCGTCGAGTTCAGTTTCCTGGTCTACACCATTAGCAAAAATGCCCTAACGGTGCTGCCCGAAGAGCATCCACAGGATCAGGCTGATCAGCGCGGTAAAGAAAACCAGCAGGAAGCCCCCCAGGGCCAATGCGACCGTGCGCTCCTGCTCCGGCTTCGGCCTGGTGATGCCGAAGGCTCCGATGAAGCTCTCCACCAGAAAATTCAGCACTTTCATGATGTCTCTCAGTATCGCCTCCGGCGACGCATGCGGCTACTACTGATGCTGGTACCATTAAGCCCGATTGTGGGGAGGAGGCTGGTATGAGTGATCAGGAAAAACTGGAGTTTGCTTCGCCGCCTGACCCGGCCGGAAAAGCCCTCGAGGAGCCTCATCTCACCGCCGAAGAGCTGGAGCGAGAAGTAGGCGACTCGGAATCCTGGGATGAGGCTTCGGAAGAGAAAGACAGCGATGCGCCCGCCAACTAAGGCGGTTTCGCAATTACTGTGGCCTGATAAAGATCGCGAGGTGCCCGGATTTCCTGTGAAGTTTGTTCGCGTCGATAAACTTCATGCGGCTTTCCTTAATGAAAGCCGCACACGCGGCCGTTGCTTGCTGCCTCGTACAGGAAATCCGGGGGTGTGGTTTTCCTTGGGAGAAAACCACGAAAAGGCCTGTAGCTCCCCCGGATTTCCTGCAGCGCGGCACTAGTTGAGGGAAGCGATGTGCGGCTTTCTTCGCGGAAAGCCGCATGCAGTTCGGTGGCTCCACAAAGATCCACAGGAAATCCGGGTTCGGTCTACACCAATTGCGAAACTGCCCTAGCTTTGCGGGGCTTCCCATGCGCCCGATTTCGCGGAACGAAAAATAGCTTCGATCACCGCCATATTCTTGATCGCATCCGTGAGCGGAATCGGCACCGGCGTACCTTCACGCACTGCCCGGGAAAAGACGTCCCCTTGAATTGTGTATTGGTCGCAGGTAGGGAAGGTCTCGACTGCAATGCCGCCGCCCATCAAGTCACGCCCGTCGTCGACGAAGATGCGGCACGGGCGGTCGTTGGGCGCATTGAACGGGATTTCGATTTCGATGCGGCCTTTCGTTCCCAACAATTGCATTCGCTGGTAGGGGACGAGCTGCGTGCTGCAGGTAAACGTAGCATGCCCGGACGGGAATTCCATCATGGCGGAAGTCAACCGATCCACTTGCAGCTTCGGGTCTTTCTCCAGTAGGGCCGATACACGCAAAGGCTCTTCGCCGAAGAGGAACCGAGAGGTGTTAATGGGGTAGCACCCTATATCCATCAGACCCCCTCCGCCGCATTCAGGAATGTTGCGGATGTTTTTAGGATCGGTGTTGAAGTAGCTGAAGAAGCCCTGGATCGAACGCAGGGAACCAATCCGGCCGGATGCAATCAATTCGCGGGTGCGCAACCACTGTGGATGGGTACGCACCATGAAGGCTTCGCCAATGATCACCCCGGTGCGCTGCTGCACCGGCAAAAGTGTCTTGGCTTCGGCAACCGTCATGCTTAGCGGTTTTTCGCATAAGACATGTTTGCCCGCTTCCGCTGCTTTGATCGACCATGGGACGTGAAGTTGGTTAGGGAGGGGGTTGTAGATCGCCTCGATCTGTGGGTCGGCGAGCAGCTCTTCGTACGATCCGTAGGCCTTCGCGATGCCCAGGGTGCGTGCAATCCCCTCAGCTTTGCCCAGGTCGCGCGAGGCAATCGCGGTTACCTCGGTCCAATCGCCCTTCTGCATGGCCGGTAAGACTTTTTTAACCCCAATTGCAGCCGTGCTCAAAACTCCCCAACGAACTTTGTTTGGCATAGACGGTCATGATAGCTGTAAATGTGCGCAAGACAAAAGTGGGTTACTTGTGCTTGCGGCCAGGCCACACGGGATCGCGCTTTTCCAGAAAGGCCCGCAATCCCTCCTTGAAATCCGGGCTGTTGCGGATCTTTTCATTCCAGCGCATCGCCCGTGTCAGATCACGATCAAGGCGTTCCTTGGCAAAGCCGCTCAGCAGTTTTTTTACCGCGCTCATCGATTCCGGACTGTTTTTGAGCAGCATCGCCGCCAGCGCATGCACGCGCGCGATCAGTTCGCTCTCGGGCACGACCTCGTTCACCAAGCCCATGGAGAGCGCTTCTTCGGCGTTCAGGACTCTGCCCGAGAGCAGCAGAGCCTTGGCCTTCTTCTCCCCGATCATCTCCAGCAAAAATACAGAGACGATGGCGGGGATGAAACCAATCTTCACTTCCGTGTAGCCGAACTTCGCCTGGGGCGCAGCGAGGGTGAAGTCACACAGGGTCGCTAATCCTGTCCCGCCCGCGATGGCCGCTCCGTTCACTGCCGCGATGGTCGGTTTAGTCAGCTCGTACAGGCGGCGCATCATCCACATAGTCGCTTCGGCGTCCGCTCGCTGGTCCTCGGGGCGCTGATCGCTGAGCGATTTAAGATTTTCCAGGTCCATGCCGGAGCAAAAAGCCGTTCCCGCCCCAGTCAGTACAATCACTCCGCACTGGCATGTGGCAGACTCGCCCAGGGCATGCGTGAGCTCGGCAATCATCTGTGGATTAAGGGCATTTCTCCTCTCGGGCCGGTTCATGGTGATGGTGTGGATGCCGGCGGCTTCCTTGATTTCCAGTGTTGCGTAATTAATGGCCACGGTCTCTCGATTGCTCCTCGGCAGGTTTAACAGGCCTTGACTGCACCGAATCTATCAGCGATGGTCCCACCCATCGCCAGCAATTCCTCCAGTGGGCGTAACCCGGGCAGGTTCGCACCCAGCTTGCTTAGCTCGGGCAGGGCTGCCTCGGTCGCCACATTGCCCACCAATGCGTCCTGCGCGAAGGGACAACCCCCCTGTCCGCCCAGCGCCATATCCAGGCGCCTGCAGCCCGCCTGGTAAGCCGCTGCGACCTTTAGGGCGGCCTGGTCCGGGCGGGCGTGCAAGTGAGCTCCTAGCTCGATCCCCGGGAGTTCTGCGAGCACGGCACTCACCAGCGAGTAGATCTGCTCCGGGCTGGCCATCCCCACGGTATCGGCGAGCGAGATTTGTTCGAGGCCCAGCTCCTTCAGAGTAAGACAGGCCGCAATCACATCTTCTTGCCCCCAGGGGTCGCCGTAGGGATTGCCAAAGGCCATAGACAGATAAGCCACCACGCCTAGCCCAGCTTGCGAAGCCTGCGCGCAAATGTTTTTGAGCGTTTGGCGTGCTTCTTGGAGCGTCTGTCTTTGGTTGCGCTCAAGAAACGTGGCCGAGATGGAGTAGGGAAAACCCAGGGTGCGAACCGCTCCGGTGCGAACCGCCCGTTCCGCGCCCTGCTCGTTGACCACGATGGCGATAATCTCCACTTCCGGGTCCGGATCGAGCAAGGCGAGAACCCGCTCCGAGTCGGCCATTTGCGGCACCGCCGATGGCGACACAAAAGAGACAGCGTCGATATGCCTAAAGCCGGCGGCGGCCAGCGCGCGCAGGTAATCGGCCTTGACCTGCGGCGGAATCTGTTGCGGCATGGCCTGCCAGGCATCCCGAGGGCACTCGATGATCTTGACTGGCGATGTGGTCACTGCGGCATTCTCCGGACACCGGCTACCGCGCCAGCAGCCACAATAGGCTGAAGCCCAGCAGATGAACCACAGCTACCTGCAGCAGTACTTTCCACGGCGGCGTCCACCTCATGGCTACGGTCGCGTACAGGCCATAGAGGACCCACTGCGCATACAACATTATCTGCGACCAGCTGTCGCTTGTCTGCTCGTGGAGACCCAGCTGAGGCTGCTTGAGCAGCAGCGCATAAGGGTAGAGGAGCCGCAGCTTGAGCAGCCCATCGGCGCCCATCAGAGGCAGAATCTCCGCAGTCTTTACTGCCGCAACTGTGATCGCAATCCCGGCCAGCAGTGGCCACCATGCCAGCCACCCGGCTGCGCCGGCCTTCCTGGTTCTCTTCCTACTGGTTCCAGCCCTTTTGGGACGCGGGAGTGTCTGCGAGTTCATGGTCCGAGCATAACGCTGCACGCGGGGGAAGATTGCGCAATCATGGCCGCCGCTATCCGGGCGCACCTTTGTAATCACATGAGAAGTTTGAAACTGTTCTAGCGGGGAACGAGGAAGCTGTCTGGTATGGGCGCTTCGTCAGACTCCTGGCGCTTGTTCAAACCGCCGTAGCGGCGCTCGCGGCGCTGGTAGTCGGCGATGGCCTCCAGCAGATGGATGCCGCGAAAGTCGGGCCACAGACGCTCGGTCACGTAGATTTCGGAATACGCCATCTGCCAGAGGAGAAAATTGGAGACGCGAAATTCGCCGCTGGTGCGCACCACCAGGTCAGGATCAGGCATGTGCGCCGTGTACAGATGGCGATGCACGTCTTCTTCACTGATCTGCTCGAGCGAAAGATTCTTGGCCGCGGCTTCGCGAGCCAGCGCCTGGAAGGCGTCCACCAGCTCGCTGCGGGCGCCGTAATTGAGCGCTAGCGTCAGTACGGTGCCGTTGTTGTGGGCGGTTGCTTCGGCGGCCCACTGCATCTTTTCCCGCACTTCGGAGGGAAGCTCGTGGGTGCGGCCGATATAGGCCATACGCACATTGTTGTCGTTCATGCGTTCGACGTTGTCGACCAGGTAGGAGCGTAGTAGACGCATCAGGAAGTTGACTTCCGTCTTGGGGCGGCGCAGGTTGTTCTCGAGCGAGAAAGCGTACAGGGTAAGCCAAGGCAAGTTAATGCGCGAGGCCGTCTCGACCACGAATTGGACCGACTCGGCGCCCTGCTGGTGCCCGAGAAAGCGCCTGAGGCTGCGCTTGCCTGCCCAGCGCCCGTTGCCGTCCATGATGATGGCTACGTGCTGTGGCAGGCGCGCCGGATCCAGTTGGCGGTAGATGGCCTGTTCTTCGGGAGAAAGTTCGGCTATGCGGCTCGCTGGCAGGAATCGCAAAACGATTGCCTTTCCTTACGACCGTAGCACACGGTCCACTCCCCCGCAAAGCCGCCGGGGCCGAGCCGTAGCGCAGGGGGAGGGACGATCGGGAGCCGGGTCGCCAAGCCCAGCTTAGGCGGCTCCACGATAGGTGTAACCCATGAAGATGCTTCAAACGGGGCTTTTCTCCAGGAAAAGACCCACCTCACCAAGCTCGGATGGGGCACAGTAATCGTGGAACCGCTTTAGGCGCTTCTGCGGCGTCCCATGGCCAGGTCACGCACCTGGTTCAGGAACATCGAGCGCTGCAGCGTATCCATCTGTGCGATGTACGGAGCCAGCTCCGCCAGAAACGGGTCGCCGAGAATGGACGCCGTTTCTTCATGACGTCGGCTGCGCGCATCTCGAAGCAGGTGGCAAATGTCGATTTCCAGCGCGGCCGCGAGACGCGCCAGCGAGGATAGCGTCGGCATGGCCTTGCCGTTTTCGATTTTGGAGATGTAGGTGCGCGGCACCAGCATGCGGCCAGCGAGCTGGCGCTGGCTCAGATTGCGGCCTTTGCGCAGATCACGCACCGCGCGCGCGACCTGCAGGCTGTTGTCTTCCGCCACAGCCTCTTCCGGTTCGCCGGCGAACTGCGGGACGAGCCGTTCTGGTTCTTCGACCTCGAGGGGCTTGTGGCAGCGTCTGCAAAGAGAGTTTGCGGTGCGGAACTGCACTAGAGTGCAGCGTTCACACCGAAGAACCTCACGCGCCTCAACAGTTGCTAGGGTAGTTGCCATAATTTTGTAACGGAGCGCCAGAGCAGGGCGATCCTGATAAGAAGCGTCGCTCTTAGATCACCTTGCATGTCCTCATGCCAAGTATCCGTTTAGCGACGGTCCCTACCTGATTCATGATTACAGTGATGCAGGGTATCCTTAATGTCAAGTTAAAAAGTAGGGTCAAAGCGGAAAACGTGGTACGAATTTCGGAACAAAGCCTAAGAAACACGGAGCCTAACGGTTGCCTGTGCAAAAAGGAAGACAATGACCGCAATAAAATGCACACGAACCGAAGCCTGGACGCTGCTCAACCAGTACACCCGATCCACAGGTCTGCTCAAGCATGCGCTCGCTGTCGAAGCTTGCATGGAAGCCTACGGAGAACAGCAAGTAACGAGGCGCGCACTCAGTGGAGACGAGGCCGCCAGCTTGATTGAGATTTACCGCATCACCGGTTTGCTGCACGACTTCGATTACGAAAAATATCCCAGCGCAGCAGAACATCCCTTCGTGGGAAATAAGATTCTTTCGGAACTTGGATGGCCGGAAGAAATTCGCGTGGCCATCCTGGGACATGCGCAGTACTCCGGTGTGGCGAGAGATGCGCATCTCGCCAAGGTCCTGTTTGCCTGCGATGAGCTGGCCGGTTTTTTGACCGCTGTTTCGCTCGTCAAACCGAGCAAATCGATTTTCGACGTAGATGTGCAAAGTGTGCGGAAGAAGCTTAAAGACAAGGCTTTCGCGCGTGGTGTACACCGCGAAGACATTATTCTGGGCGCGCAGGAACTGGATGTAGATCTGGACACCCACATTACCTTTTGCATCGCAGCTTTGCGCCGGCACGCTGCCGAGCTGGGCCTCGATGGTGTGGCCGCGTCGACCCCTCGCACCTAACCCTCTTCATCCGTAGCCGGGTCAAGAAGCAACTCGACGGTGATCGATGTTTGCTCGCCTGGACTTGCGGCGAAGATTCGGAGCAATGGTAACAGTTATAGGTTCTTTCTTCGGGAGGATCTCGATTGCTGCCGTTGACCGTGATGCGTCAGAATCGTTTTCCCTGCTATCGACGGAGCGGGTGAAGACGCGGTCCACGGTTCACCGTCACACTTGCGGAGGACCTTCCAAAGCGATCGTGCCCGCGCAAATTTTGCAGAGCAGGAGACGCGTTTTTACCTACTCTGTCGAGGGCGAGAATTAGCCGATGGAAGAGACATCGCGCTCCCACCTTCGTGTTATTGGCGTGTGTGATTCATTCCGAGCCACGATACTGCTCTGAGCGGAGAGGATCTCGATTTTCGGGCGCGTCCGGATCCATGGCAAAGTCGAAAATCTCTCCTTCGGCAAACCCCGGACTAGAGGGCAGGGGAACGAGGGCATACTCACCCGGGATGAGAACTTGCCGTGGAGAGAGCCGGTACCAGTCAGTCGTTCCCACACGCTGCTGCTTGATCCCGATCACATCGGGGTATTGCCCGTCGGCGTGCTTCTCCTGCTGCTTGAGCTGTGCCATGGCATCTTTCGTTACGGTGCGCCGCTCACCTTCAATGCTCAGACGCACGACCACCAGATCGGAGCGCTCATTGTCGCTGCCCGAGACCCCGCGCAGGAAGAACTGCGGCGTTACATCGTGCACCCGAACCTGGGCCGCTTCTCCCTTGAACTCGATCGTGTGTCGCAGCTTGAGGGAAAAGCCGGAGTCATTCGCGGTCGTGTCCGGGGGCTTTAGCCGGACCAGCTCGCGTATGCCCTTCCAGGTATCGAGTGCCCAGATATGTCCGTAGGTCGGGAGCTGGAGGCCTTCCGCCACGCTGATGTCGTCGGAGGAGACGCTCGGCTGAGACGAGGCTTGAGCATGGCCGTGGGCGAGCGCGCCATAGCCGAGGATCAAAGCCAAGGAGAGGGTACGATGGGTTTGCATTTAGGGGTGGTCTTCTTTACCCGGCCAGCGAACCACACCATCCTAGTGCGGTGGGGCAGATAAATAAAGAAATGCAGAGTCATTGCAGGAGATGAAACGGCCAGTCTTGGAATTTGAGCGAGCGTAGATCGACGGCACTCTACTGAATACGTTTCGACACTAGCAATGAACCCGTCCTTGGTGCGGTTTCTCTTCCGGTTCTCACGCGAACTAAAAACCCCTGAGGGGCTCGTTTCTTGCTAGAAGGCGCGCGGACACCAAGGCGGGCTGGTCCGAAGGGGGAGGGGAATGGAGGGGGAGGAGGCCCTAAAACGTGTAGAGCACGTAGCCGGCGAGCAGAGCAAAGACGGTCATGACCAGGATCGCTTCCAGCTTCTGGTAGTCCGGAGCAGCACCGCTAAAGTGATAGCGTGCCGGTCTCTTGGGGTCGTACTGGACGGTCAGTTCCTCGCCTACACTGTAAGGCGCGATGTGCTGCACTCCCTGGTGGCAAAATTCGCCGTGATTCACGTGTCCGTTTCCTGCCCGATAGGTGAATGTAACCTGGTAGTGGCCCGCCGTCCCCCCCAGATGGTCGTGATATCGCACCCACTCACAGGAGTCCACGGTGGCGTCCGCGGTAGGCCAGGAATGGGAAGGTGTCAGTTTCCAAAGTAAATTAGCCATTGTCTTCTCTTTCGACCGGCAATCTTTCAGCTACAGGGGATAGCCGAAAGATAATCTGATGCAGTATGTCACGTTCGGGGGATGTTGCAAATAGGAAAAATGTGCGCCTGAGGGTACAAACGCGACACTAACCGGGGTGGTATGCTGGCAGGTTTCATATGGTCAATTCAAATCCAGACCCACCCGTCATCCAGGCCGGGGCCGAACCGGCTCCTCAGTTCTCCAATCTGATGGCTTCGAGGCTAGACCCGCAGACCCGGAAAGGCCGCGCCAATACAGCCGGCATGGAGGCTCTGCTGTTGGCTTTAGCGCAGCAGGAGGACTCCATTCGCGAGGGCGGAGGCCCCAAGGCCATTGAGGCGCAGCACGGCAAGAAGCGTCTGACGGCCAGGGAACGGCTGGCTTTGCTGCTCGATCCCGGGCAGGATTTCCTGGAGTTGGGTCTCTTTGCTGCCTACGGCATGTATGAGGAGTGGGGTGGCGCACCGGCTGCAGGAGTAGTGACCGGCCTGGGGTGGGTCGCGGGGCGCCTTGTGATGGTCATCGCCAACGATGCCACCGTCAAAGCGGGCGCGTTCTTCCCCATGACCGCGAAAAAGGTTCTCCGGGCCCAGGCGATTGCCATCGAGAACCGCATCCCAACCCTCTATCTGGTTGATTCTTCAGGCGTCTTCTTGCCCCTGCAAGAGGATGTATTCCCCGATCAAGACGATTTTGGACGGATTTTCCGCAATAACGCCGTGATGAGCGCGCAGGGCATTCCGCAAATCACTGCAATCATGGGCATGTGCGTGGCCGGTGGGGCATATCTTCCGGTCATGACCGATCACGTGTTGATGACCGAAGGCAGCGGGCTTTTTCTGGCCGGACCGGCACTGGTGCAGGCGGCGATCGGCCAGAAGTACTCCGCCGAAGAGTTGGGCGGAGCAACCATGCATGCGGAGATTTCAGGCACGGTCGACTTCAAAGAGCCCAACGACCATATGTGCCTGGCCAGGCTGCGATCGCTGGTGGGCCGGCTGGGTCACGGCCCGGCGGCGCCGTTCGACCGTACGCCCTACGATCCGCAGCGGGATGCGCCGAAGTTTGCCCCCCAGGAGCTATACGCCCTGCTCGATCCGGATCCCTCCAAGGGCGCGGGAAACAGCTATGACATGCATGACGTGATCGCCCGGCTGGTCGACCGTTCGGAATTCGACGAATACAAGGCGGACTACGGCAAGACAGTCATTTGCGGGTACGGGCGCATCGGCGGCTTCGCTGTGGGGATTGTGGCCAACCAGAAGAGCCATCAAACGCATACCAGCCAGACGGGGGAGAAAAGGGTTGAGTTCGGGGGCGTGATCTATGCCGAGAGTGCGGAAAAGGCAGCGCGCTTCATCATGGACTGCAATCAGAACCTGATTCCGCTGATCTTTCTTCACGACGTGAATGGCTTCATGGTGGGGCGTGATGCGGAGTGGAGCGGCATTATCCGTGCCGGGGCGCAGATGGTCTCGGCGGTAGCCAACTCCACGGTGCCCAAGATCACGGTGATTCTTGGCGGTTCCTTCGGCGCCGGCCACTACGCTATGTGCGGAAAGGCCTACGACCCGCGATTCCTCTTTGCGTGGCCGACTGCACGCTATGCAGTGATGAGCGGGGCTTCGGCGGCAAGCACGTTGGTGGAGATAAAAATCCGTCAGCTGGAACGTGGCGGCAAGCAATTGAGTGAAGAGGAGAAGAGCCAGGTTTTCGCCTCTATCAAAGCGTCCTACGATGAGCAAACCGACTGCCGTTACGCCGCCGCCCGGCTGTGGGTGGATGCCATCATCGATCCGGCGAAGACACGCGACGTGCTGCTGACCGCGCTCCAGGCGGCGGCGCTCAACCCCGAGGTCGCCAAGTTCAATCCGGGAGTGATTCAAACTTAAGGTCTCGTTAGAGGGAAGGGCGCACAGCAGGTCCCTCGGCTTCGCTCGGAGCCTGTGACTTTATTGGCTTTTTCGCGTTTTGGACACGCTTAAACCTTTTGTTTTCATCGCGGAATTTTTGAGAAAACTAATAAAGTTACAGACTCTCGGGATGACAAGGGGGAGGGTGGTTACTCACCCCAGATCCCGCGAGTCGGATGTGGAGATCCGTCGGATGCTGTTGATCTGGATGTCCCCATCCAATTCACAGGAACCCAAGGGTGACGAACTGCCCTCTCCTTTGTCATCCCGAGCGAACCCGAGGGACCTGCTGTGCGCCCTTCCCTCTAACAAATGCCGGCTGCCCCATTTAAGCCCGGCTTTGGCTTTGCCGAGGGATCTGGGGTGCCCATGGTCCGTTGAAGTTAGGAGATGAGATTCGTCCTATGGTCGGCCTGAGTCACGATCTCTTCTAAGAGCGCCCCAATCGAAAGGTCCAGGTCTAATTTCCGACGCACGCTCCCGCATGCGCTGCAACGCGTCTTGGGAGGGGTCTGCCACAAGTCGAGCCACCGGCTTCCCGCGGCGGGTAATAATGACTGCTTCCCCGCCTTCTAAACGATCCAGCAACGCGCTCAATTTATTCCTTGCTTCGGAGACCCCGGCTGTAATCATCGTTTTCCCGTCCCCTACTAGCTTAACCCGCGTGATCTCAGTCGCCGTGTATGCTTGCTGGAAATCATGAAACGGGTCATCACGGCGGCCGTCCTCGTCCCCCTGGTTCTGCTGCTTCTGTTGAGGGGATCCTTTTTACTGGTGGTCGTGGCGACGGCTTTAGTGGCCGAGCTCGCTAGCTGGGAATACATCTCCATCGCCGACGCGCATGGGTCGCGGATCCCGCGAAACCTGGTACTGATTGCCATCGCCGTTCTGTTCGCGGCGACCTTCCATAATCGCTTTCTGGTCCTGCCGGCGATCGGATTATGCAGCCTGGTCTTGCTGATCGTGTGCAGCTTTCGCTCGCCGCTGGAGCGCGTGCTGCCTGATACTGCCTTCTCGGTTTTCGCCCTGATCTACATCGGCGTGACCCTGGTTACGTTACCGTTGGTTTGGGTTCAGCAGAACGGCCCTTCGCTACTGGTCTTCCTGTTCTGCATCGTATGGACCGGCGACGTAGCAGCCCTCTATGTGGGCCGCAAATTCGGGCGGACCAAACTGTCGCCGCGCATCAGTCCGAACAAGAGTTGGCAGGGAAGCGCCGCTTCGCTTGGCGGCAGCCTGCTTATCGCCGCGGCGCTGGTAGCGCTGGCTCGGGCGCTCGAGAACAGATCGATCTTCGCCCTCCACTTTGCCCGGCCGCTGACTCACTGGCTGGGGCTCGCCGTGGTCTTGAATCTCTTTGCCCAGGTGGGCGATTTGGTTGAGTCCGCAATCAAGCGCGGCGCCGGAGTGAAGGATTCCGGCGCCATGCTTCCCGGTCACGGAGGCATTCTGGATCGCATCGACGCCCTCCTGCTGGCCGCGCCGGTGCTGTGGTACGCTCAATGGATTCAGGAGTATTTCCAGCGAGTCAGCTTGCGTTGAAGCACATCTGCATCCTCGGTTCTACCGGTTCCATCGGAACCAGCACCCTATCTATCATTGAGCGTTATCCGGAGCGCTTCGCGGTCGCTTCGCTGGCCGCCGGCGCCAATGTGGATCTGGCTTTTGCCCAAAGCCAGCGCTGGCGCCCTCTGGTGGTTTCGATGGCCACTGAGACTTTGGCTAGCGACTTGGCCTCGCGGCTCAAAGCGGCAGATCTCGACAGCATCGAGGTGGTCCATGGCACTGCGGGAACGGTGCATGCGGCCACCTTATCGCAGGTTGATTTCGTGGTCTCGGCGATCGTTGGCCTGGCAGGACTCGAAGCGACCTATGCCGCCGTGGCCGCTGGGAAACCCGTTGGCTTGGCCAATAAGGAGGCCATGGTCGCCGCCGGAGAGATACTTACCCGGCTGGCGCGCCGCGGCAACGTGCCCCTGATACCCATCGACTCCGAGCACAACGCCATCCACCAGTGCCTGCGTGGAGGATCCGCACAAGAAGTTCGCCGCATCTGGTTGACCGCTTCCGGCGGCCCCTTCCGCCAGCTCCCGCTGGATCAGTTCCGGCACGTCACGGTGGAGCAGGCGCTATGCCATCCCACCTGGACCATGGGGCGCCGGATCACCATCGATTCCGCGACCATGCTCAATAAGGGGCTGGAAATCATCGAAGCCTGCCGGCTCTTCGATCTTGCCCCCTCCGCTGTCCGGGTCACCGTACATCCGCAATCGACCGTGCATTCGCTGGTGGAGTTCGTGGATGGTAGTATCCTGGCGCAAATTTCCGTTACTGATATGCGGCTCCCGATCCTTTACGCCCTGAGCTTTCCCGAGCGGGTACCGAGCGAGCTCACTTTTGACCTGGCGACACTCGGGCAATTAAGCTTCCAGCCTCCTGATTTTGAACGATTTCCCTGCCTTCGCCTGGCCTACCAGGCGGCCGAATCCGGGGGCGCAGCCTGCATCGCGCTCAATGCGGCGGACGAGGTCGCCGTTGGTGCATTCCTCGAAGGCACCATTCCCTTTACCAGCATCCCGCGTACAATTGAGCAAGTTCTTGAGTCAACGCCACCGAGGCATCCTGAAACCATCCAGGAGGTGCTTCAGCTGGACGAGGAAGCGCGACGGATGGCGCACAGCGTGGTGTCGGGATTTTCACCGGTGTTGCGTTGAATGTTCTTTGATTCATGCGCTTTGGACCAGAAGTAAAGCATCTAATCGTTGCGGCAAAGTTCACCATTAGCGTGGATAAATGCTCACCGCAGGCGGTTCTTTCCAGTCAATACTCCGGTAGTTCGGTGGTCGGGCGAGCCGCGCTGGATCCGGCAGAGAGGTAAATGAGCGGATTACTATGTCCTTTTTTCTAACCAGCACGGTTTCCATGCTCGTTGTGCTCGGCATTATGGTCCTGGTGCACGAGTTCGGCCACTTCGCCGTCGCCAAGTTGTGCGGCGTGCGGGTCGAAGTCTTCTCCGTGGGTTTCGGCAAGCGTCTTTTCGGTTTCCGCCACGGCGACACCGATTACCGGCTCAGCCTCTTGCCTCTTGGCGGCTACGTAAAAATGTCGGGTGAGTCACCGGGTGAAGAGTCTACGGGTGACCCGGCTGAATTTAACGCCCACCCACGCTGGCAGCGCATCCTCATTGGTCTGGCGGGTCCGGTATCGAACTTCCTGCTTGCTCTATTGCTCATGACCGGCTTTTACATGATGCATAACGAGGTAGAAGCTTTTCGTGCTCAGCCGGCCAACATCGACTTTGTTTCTGATCACACCGCCGCCTCCACCGCCGGACTTAAGGCGGGCGATCTCATTACCCGCTTCGATAGTGTCAACAACCCGAACTGGGAGCAGGTCTCGATCCGCGCGGCACTCAACGTAGGACAGGTGGTCCCCGTTGATGTGAGACGCGACGGGCAGACCGTCAGCACCCAGTTGATGATTCCCAACCCCAAGGGCTCGGACGACTTCGACTTCGATACCGTCGGTTTCGTTCCCCGCATGCAGGACGGTCCCGTCCGCGTCCGCCAGATCGAGCCCGGGCTGCCGGCTGCCAAGGCGGGCCTCAAGGCCGGCGACCAGATTCTTTTGGTCAATGGACTCACTCTGCATTCGGTGGACGCCATGCTTGCCTTTCTGCAGCAGGACAATGGACGTCCTATTCAATTAACCGTGGTGCGCGGTGGGCAAACGTTCAAGGTGGAATTGCAGCCGGTCATGGCGGATCCAGGAAATGGGCATAAGCTCTATCGGATTGGCTTTTGGCCGACCTTGCCGCCTTTCAAGATTCAGCAATTACCGCTGCCGCAGGCCCTGCGCCAGTCAGTTCATTTCAACCTGCGCTACTCCGGTCTGATCCTTGAAGTTCTTGAGCGCATGGTCACCCGCCGTTTTGCGGTGCAGGATCTGAGCGGGCCGATTGGCATCGCCCGGCAAACCGGACTCGCTGTAGAGGAACCCGGCTGGCAGCCGATCATCGGACTCATGTCCATCATCAGTCTCAATCTCGGCATCTTCAATCTTCTGCCGATTCCGATTCTGGATGGGGGTGTGATTGTTCTGCTGCTTATTGAGGGGATCATGCGCCGCGATCTCAACCAGGAGTTCAAGGAGCGGATCTACCAGGCAGCGTTCGTCGTGTTGCTGATTTTCGCCGCTTTCGTGATGTTCAACGACATCTCCAAGCTCCAGGTCTTCACCAAGCTCAAGCCGTAGCCCGGCGATCCGCCTCCCCGGCGCGCCGTGGGGCATGCTGGGGTAGCGGAGAGGTGTGCGGTTTTTTTGTCCGCTACACTGTCGTTACCCATGCCAGTTTCCCAAACCAGAATCCGTGTGCGTTATGCCGAAACCGACCAGATGGGAGTCGTCTACTATGCCAACTTCTTCGTTTGGTTCGAGGTCGGCCGGGTCGAGCTTCTGCGCCAGCTAGGCTTCCACTACAAGCAAATGGAGGCCGACGACGACTGCCATATCCCGGTCGTTGAGGCCAACTGCCGCTACAAATCGCCCGCGCGCTATGACGACGAGCTGCTGCTCGAAACCAGCATTTTAGCCATGCGCCGTTCCGTCATTAAGTTTGGCTATCGCCTGCTTCGTCCAGGGAGCGATGGGGCTAGGACCACCCTGCTTGCCGAAGGAGAAACCACCCACGTTACGGTCGACCGGTCGCTGCGCAAGGTGCCATTGCCGCAAAAGTATGTGGCCGTTCTGGAGCAATTTCTCGTTGCCCCCTCCTGATCATCGCTGCCGGCCATCGCTGCTGCGCATCTGCTCGCTTATTACCCCCGCGCGGGAAATGATCTAACCTGCATTCATGTCCCGCGCCCCGGATTCCTGTACGCTGCGTCGGACACGACCGCGTGTGCGGCTTTCATTAAGGAAAGCCGCATGAAGTACGCCAACGCCAACAAGCTTCACAGGGAATTCGGGGAAGGCCCAGGCGTGTGGCTGTTTCCTGCCGTGTGCCTTTGCTTTGCCATACTGCTTGGTCTGCCAGGCGCCGTATACGCGCCCGACTCGGGCCATTATCGCCTGCTTGCTCTCGGCCAGCGGGCCGCCGTCTCTGCACCTTTCTCTGCTCGTATTCTGGGCCCGGCCATGGCCGGCTGGCTGGGCCGCGTCACCGGCCTTGGCGTCGACACCGGCTTCTTGGTCCTGGGCATCGTCTGCCTGGTGGCGCTGATCGTCTTAGTCGCCGGGCTGTTGTGGTCCTGGCGGGCTCCCATGGCGATCTTTGCGGGCGTTTTCCTGATGCCTTTTTGGGTCGATGTCTTTCACGATTACTATCTACCCGACCTGCTGCACGCCGCCATTCTCGCGGCCATCCTGCTCTGCCTCCTCTTTGGTCACACCCGGCTGGCCATGCTCCTGCTCTTTCCAGCCTATCTGGCGCGCGAGTCGACTCTTCTGCTGGCGGTCTGTTTGATTTTTGCCTGTTGGCGACGCATCCCGCTCCGCTCCGCCGGGATCGGGTTTGTCGCCATGGCCGCCGGCGTTTTGGTCAGCCGGCACTATAGCCAATCAGGCCCCGCGAGCGTTCACGCCCTGGGCGGCGGAGCCTACATTGTGGGCAAGCTCTTCTGGAGTTTCTTCAAGAATGTTCTCGGGCTGCCCCTCTGGAGCAATACGCTTCCAGAGTGCAGCCCCGTCTGGGTCACGGCGCTGCCGCACCCTCTGGGCGCCATTCGAGTGGTGGGAGTGTGCCAACCTTCCCTGTGGGGGCCAGGACGCCTCCTCCTTGCCTGGTTTGGCGTCTTCGGGATCGGCCCGGCCCTGGCGGTCATTCTGTGGCGGAGGATGGTGGGCGTCCTATACGGTCAGGGGCGGGATCTGGAACTCACGCCCGGGATGGCCATCGTTTTCCGTTTCTGCATCGTCTACGGCGTCATCAGCATCTTAATGACGCCGTTACTTGGGGCGAGTGCAGACCGCCTGGTTGCGTATGGGTGGCCATTCTACTTTGTCGTGCTGCCCTGGTTTGTCTGCGCTTCGTACGGCCTCCGCGGCCTCAGCGCGGCCCGTGTGCTTATGCTGCACCTGCTCACCTGCTGGGTGGCCTGGTTCGGCTTCAGGCAGCAAACCGCCAGTTTCCTGCTCGCCGGGCTGGCCGTGCTGGCCTTGAATGGGGTGGGTTACGCCCTGATTAGGCGGTCTTATCAAGTTTCCCCAAAGTTTTCACTTCGATAGGTTACTAAGTTATCCACAGTGTGGATAACCTGTGGATTCAGCCCGGCAAGCATCCGCCACTGTGATCATTTAAGCCGCCCGCCGGGGCTATGGAACAATCACAGTGCCACATACTGCGGGAGCTGCGCCGCTGGGCCATGCAGGCGCTGCGGCGCCAATTGTAAATGCCACAAAGATGACGACGAATTCAGGGGTGTAACTGACGGTGTACAGCATTTGTGAAAAAGGCTATAAGTGCCAGCTTGCGGCTACTGGCTAAATCGGGGGATTGCGCGGCGAGCTGCGGAAAAAGGCAACATTGCTTTTTCTTGTACCGGCGTGCCGCGAGGCTTCAGTGGTCTGGGAGAATCTGCGCATAAGAACTGTAACCCCGGCGGAGCCTGCGCCTTGGCAGGGCCTAATAGGAACAGGACGGGGTGCCCCACGTTTGGGGGCTTTGTATCAGGGCACGACTTTAGTCGCGCCGTCACTGATCTAAAAAGATTTGGGCTTTAGAGTCTGCGTGAGCTCAGTCCCGTAGGGACGGCTGAGAATGTCCCAGGATGAAATCCTGGGGGCTGTTGAATCGGACGCCAACGCATTTGCATAGATAAGAAGTGCGCCCAGAATTGCATCCTGGGACATTCTCAGCCGTCCCTACGGGACTGATCTGCTTTCCGTCGCTACCCAGGACTAACGTCCTGGGCTACTCTCAGCCGTCCCTTCGGGACTCAATCGGGAAAGAATGGTTCTCACGCAGACTCTTTAGCCCCTGCTAATTGTTACTTGGCCGGAAAAAGCTAGGGGCTTCTAAGGAGTTCTCACACACGCTCTAAAGCCCGGGTTTTTTTACGCCTTTACGGAACGACTAAAATCGTGCCCTGATACAAAGCCAAAACTCGGGATTGTCGACAACGTCGTGGATTTCCATGGGATCTCTGCTCCTTGAAAATCCGAGACGCTTCATCTCCTGCGGATCGGGCAGCGCCGTTGAATGACTTTAATCGGGGGGCGGCGAAGTTCATCATGAGGGCAAAATGCCGCTACCAGGCGCCATGAACTCAAAATATCGGGATGCCGCGCGGCTTGATGTGCGTGCGGATGAATGCCACGGTACTTTCGAGGGATGTGCCAGGCCCGAAGACCTCGGCCACCCCCTGCGCCTTCAGGGCAGCAATATCCTGCCTGGGAATGGTTCCGCCCAGGACCACTAGAATATCGGCCGCAGCCCGCTCCTTGAGCAGCGCCAGGACGCGGGGAACAATCACATTGTGCGCACCCGAGAGGATGCTCAATCCGATGCAGTCGACATCCTCTTGCAGGGCGGCATTGACGATCATCTCCGGGGTTTGCCGCAGGCCGGTGTAGATCACTTCCATGCCCGCATCGCGCAGGGCCCGGGCGATGACTTTGGCGCCCCGGTCGTGACCATCCAGGCCTGGCTTGGCTACCAGCACGCGAATGGGGATCTTCGCTGGGGTTTCCATTTCCGGCATCGGCTTACTTGTCGCGGGCGACAACGAAGTCCGGCATCCAGAGCAGAGCCCGCTTGTAGTCAGACTCCGGCAGCCCGGCAATGGCCGCGCGGGCGACTTCGGCATACTGAAAGGCTGCAGTCAGGGCGTATTGCACCGACCCGTGCCGCTCCAGGATGGCAAGCACTTCCAGGTGGCTGGTGCGCTCGAAGCTGAGATCTTCGAGCACCCTGCGGATTGCCTCGTGCTCGGCCGCCGTTCCGTGCTCCAGAGCATGGATCACGGCCAGCGTGGCCTTACCCTCGCGCAAATCACTGGCCACCGGCTTGCCCAGCACCCGCTCGGTGGCCGTCAGGTCGAGCACATCGTCGACAATCTGGAAGGCGATGCCCAGGTTGCGGCCGTACTCCCCCAACTGCTCCTCGAGCTCATCGCTGGCTCCAGCCAGGACCGCTCCCAGCCGCATCGAGACGTCGAAAAGACAGGCTGTCTTGCGGTCGATCAGATCGTAGTATTCGGCTTCGCCCACTACCCGTCCCAGCTTTTCCATCTGGACGAATTCGCCCTCGACCATCTGCTGGGTCAGGCCGATCAACAGGTCGAGAACCTTGAACTTGCGCTCCTGCAGAGCAATGTGGAAGGCCTGCATGTAGAGCCAGTCGCCCGCCAGTACGCATTTCGAATTACCCCAGGTGGTGTTGGCGGAAGGCCGGCCGCGACGGGTGTCGGCCCCATCGATGATGTCATCGTGCACCAGGGTCGCGGTGTGCACCATCTCCACCACTGCACCCAGCCGCACCATGCCCTGACCGTGGTAGCCGAGCGATTTTGCTGCCAGCAAGAGCAGGGAAGGGCGAATGCGTTTGCCCCCGCCCTCGCGCAAGTGGTCGGCGATATCGGTGATGGCCCCCACACTGGAGACGGCATCGCGGACCAGCTCGCCTTCGATGGCGCTCAAGTCCTCGCGCAGCAGCTCGAAGACTTCCTTCGCCGTCGCTATCGCTTGTGTGCTCACTCACTCTCCAGGTGCTGGTTCTTGAACTCAGAAAAGCTCTGCACCGATATTGCGACACAAAATTGCTTTATACCATTCCAGCCAAATAACAACTAATTCGACCGGTAATTGGTGAACTGCATGTCGATGCCGAAGTCATGACCCTTGAGCAGTGCGATCGTCTCCTGTAGGGTATCGCGATCCTTGCCCGTTATGCGTACCGTATCTCCTTGAATGGATGCCTGGACCTTTTTCTTTGACTCCTTGATAAGTTTGACGATCTCTTTGGCCTTTTCTCCGGGGATCCCCTGCTGCAGCGTGATCTTCTGGCGCACGCTGGACCCCGAGGCCGGCTCAATCTTGCCATATTCAAGCGCTTTCAAGGAAACACCACGCTTAACGAACTTTTGCTGCAGAATCTCGGTGACAGCCTTGAGTTTGTACTGGTCCGCGGAGGCCAGCTCAATGGCCTCGTCCCCCTCAAGCAGCTTGATTTCGGAGTGGGAGTCTTTGAGGTCAAAGCGCGTCCTCACTTCCTTGATGGCCTGATCCATCGCATTCTTCACTTCCTGAACGTCGACCTTGCTGATTACATCGAACGAGTTGTCTGCCGCCATGGTGCTGTCCCTTCCTCGATTATGAGCGCAAAAGCTGTTGCCTATCCCGAACCTACGACTCCGCGTCCGGCGTAACACCAAAAAAACGGAAGAAGTTGTTGGCAGTGCTGGAAGCGACCTGCTTTGCGGTAACACCGCGCACTTCCGCCACCTTGTCTGCTACCCGGCCCACCCATGCCGGCTCGTTGCGCTTGCCGCGATAAGGAAGCGGCGCAAGAAACGGGGCATCGGTCTCAATCAGCATCCGGTCCAACGGTACCCTGGCTGCCACCTCGCGTATGTTTTCTGCCCGGGGAAAGGTGATGTTGCCTGCAAATGAGATGAGAAATCCGCAATCCAAGGCTCGCCTGGCATGCTCCCACTCACCGGTAAAACAATGCAGGACGCCGCCCAGGTTGGTCTGCACCCAGTTGGTCTCAATCATCTCCAGTGTGTCGTCCCAGGCGTTGCTGCTGCCATCGGAAGGCCGGCAATGAATGATGATCGGGCGCCGCTTTGCTGCGGCCAGCTCCATTTGTTGCGCAAAGGCCTGCTTCTGCTGGGGCCGAGGCGAGTGGTCATAATAATAATCCAGTCCGATCTCACCCACGGCCAGGACGTCTGGATTGGCCAGCAAGTCGTCCAGTTTAGCCAGCGCGGCCTGGTCTGCGAGTTGGGCCTCATGGGGATGGATTCCGGCGGTGGCCAGGACCCTGGGGATCCCCGGTTTGCCGGCATAGCTGCGGCTCAGCTCCAAAGCCTGCTGCATGGTGCCGGGCCCTTCGCCGATGCCGATAGACAAGACGGTGCGCACTCCCTGTTGCCAGGCCCGCTGCAGCAGCTGCTCCCGATCGGCGTCATACCGCGGGCTATCAAGATGTGCGTGTGAGTCGACCAGCGCCGCTCCTTGAGGTGACACAGGGGTGTGAGACAGTTTATTTGAGCCGCGCGCCTATTTCGACATCTTCCAGAAAGCCGGCCAGTACGGGCTTGCCTTTCTCTCCCAGCGATGCCGCTACGATCATTCCATTCGACTCCAGGCCGCGTAACTTTCTGGGTTGCAGGTTGGCCACGATCACAACCTTGCGGCCGATGAGTTTCTCCGGTTCATAGGCGCCGGCAATCCCGGCGACAATCTGCCGCACTTCATAGCCCAAATTCACTTCCAACCGCAGAAGCCGGTCGGCGCCCTTTACCGGCTCCGCTACCAGCACTTGTGCCACGCGCAACTCAACTTTGGCAAAGTCGTCGATGGTGATCGTCGCAGGCTTGTCTTTGTCCTCCGTTGCGACAGTCCCCAGCGATGCCGCCGAAGTCAACGCAGCCGGCGCCTTAGCGACGGCGCTCCCGGTCGCTTCCGACGCTGCGATGGCAGTCGCCTGCTTTTCCGCTACAGGAGTGGGCGCCGGCGCTGGTTCCGGCGGTGCCGGTGCGTTGACCACCACAGCAGCTTCCGCCGCAGGTACGGGCTCTGCTTCCACGCTCTTGCCTGTGTTCTTCGTTTCCAATTCGTTCATGCGTTCGACCGTGTCCTTTTCTGCCCGGGGAAAGATAGGGCCCAACTGTCCGAGTTTGGTGCCCGGAGCCAATTGACCCCACTGCAGATCTTTAAGGTCTGCAGTGGCAATATCGCCGAGGCCCAGCTGCGCCCAAATGCGCATGGCGGCCTCGGGTAGAACGGGATAGGCCAGAGCCGTGATGATGCGCAGGGCTTCCGCGCAGGTATAAAGAATGGATGCCAGCAAGCTGCGGGCAGCCGCATCCTGCGCCTTACCTAACTTCCAGGGAGCCTTTTCCGTGATGTAGCCGTCGACCACTGCGACAAAAGCCCACAAAGCTTCGAGCGCGCGGGAAAAATCAAGTGCTTCAAAGTGCTGGGCAAACTCGCGCATCGCAGTCTCGGCGGCAGCAACGATGCGCGGCTCGGGGTCTCCCGCCGGTAAGACTCCGTCGAAGTACTGGGTGATCATGGCGAGGACCCGGCTGGTAAGGTTCCCGTACCCGTTGGCCAAGTCCGCGTTGTAGCGCTGCACCAGGGCATCAAACGAAAAGCTGCCGTCCTGCCCGAAGACCACTTCACGCATCAGGAAGTAGCGCAAAGCATCGGCGCCCAGCGTCTCCACGATGGTTTCCGCGCGAACGATGTTTCCCCGCGACTTGGACATCTTGCTTTGCTCAAAAAGCAGCCAGCCATGGGCCACAACGCTCTTGGGTAGCGGCAAGTCCGCGGCCATGAGGAAGGCGGGCCAGTAGACGCAGTGAAAGCGGATGATCTCCTTGCCAACCAGGTGCAGATCGACGGGCCAGAAGCGCGCAAAACGCTGCTGGTCCTGGGGCGCATCGCTGCCATACCCGAGCGCGGTGATGTAGTTGGCCAGCGCATCCATCCACACATAAATCACGTGCTTTTCATCGCCCGGCACGGGAATGCCCCAGTCGAAGCTGGTGCGGCTGATCGACAGGTCTTTCAAGCCGCCGCGCACGAACGAGAGGACCTCGTTCCGCCTCGCCTCAGGGCGAATGAACTGCGGATTCTCTTCGTAAAGCTCAAGCAGCCTGCGCTCGAATGCGGAAAGCTTGAAGAAATAGTTTTCTTCGCTGACGGTTTCCGTAATGCGTCCGCAATCCGGGCAGGGCGAACCCGGCGGCGCGTCAACATACAGCTCGTCGGAGACGCAGTACTGGCCGGTATAGCTTCCCTTGTAAATGAAGCCGCGCTGCTGCAATACCCGGAAGAGCTTTTGTACACCTTTGCGGTGGCGTTCCTCTGTGGTCCGAATGTAGTCGTCGTAGCTCAGCCCCATGCGGTCCCACAGGGCGCGGAACTGGCTGGAAACGGCGGTAGCAAATTCCTGTGGGGTTTGGCCTGCTTGCCGGGCGGAGCGTTCGATCTTCTGCCCGTGTTCGTCTGTCCCGGTCAGAAGCCATGTTTCAAAGCCCAGGGCACGCTTGCGCCGGGCAATCGCGTCGGCAACTACCGTGGTGTATGCGTGACCGATGTGCGGCCGGGCATTCACATAATAGATCGGAGTGGTGATGTAAAAGCCAGGGGTATCGGACATGGGCAAGACGGTGAAGTGAGTGCATCATAGACGCTGCACTCACTTCAATCTTAGCAGGCCATGCTTGACCGGAGGCTTCTGCTAGAATCGGCAAGAAAATCAGGGGTTTTGCGTGTATCGCAAACAGCAGAGACTTCTTCGCGAGCGCCTCCGCTCGGTACTTCAGGCCAAATACCAGGTTGAACTCCCGCACATCGCCATCGAGCAGCCGCCCGACCTGGAGATGGGCGAGTACGCCCTGCCCGTCGCCTTTGAGCTGGCTCGCCGGCTCAAGCGATCGCCCCGGGCGATCGCGGGAGAACTGGTTGCCGATCTGATGCCGCTGGAAGGGTTCGCATCTTTTGCCGTCGCCGGCGCCGGCTATATCAACGGCAAGCTTGACCGCCAGGCGGCCGCGCAACAGATCGCACGCGACCATACTCCGCCCGATGCCCTTGACGACCAGAGCCATCTTCATTCCTTGGTCGAGCACACCAGTATCAACCCTAATAAGGCGGCGCATATCGGTCATTTGCGCAACGCTATCCTCGGCGACACCTTTGTGCGCCTGCTGCGCGCCGCCGGGCAACGAGTGGATGTGCAGAACTACATCGACAACACGGGAGTCCAGGTCGCTGATGTCGTGGTCGGCTTGACGCACTTTGAGGGTTACGATCTCGCCGGCGTCAAGCAGTTGCTAGCCGATCTCAAGGCGAAGGGGCAACGCGTTGACGACTACTGCTGGGACCTTTATGCCCAGGTTTCACAGTGGTACGAGGCTCCCGAACCGGAGAAACAAGCACGGAAGAATATCCGTCTGGAAACCCTGCACGCCATTGAGGCTGGGGGCAACGAGACGGCGGAAATTGCCGATCTGCTCTCAACCGCCGTGCTGCGGCGGCATCTTGAGACCATGCTCCGCCTGGGGATCGAATATGACTTCCTGCCCCGCGAAAGTGAGATCCTCCATCTCAAGTTCTGGGACCTCGCCTTTGCCCAGTTGAAAGCCAAGGGCGTTCTCTATCTGGAGACCGAGGGCAAGAACCAGGGCTGCTGGGTCATGCGGCGCGCCTCCACTGGCGGCGCGGGCGCAGAAGAGAACGGGGCGGTGGATGAAGATGCCAAGGTGATCGTCCGTTCCAACGGAACCGTTACCTATGTCGGCAAGGATATCGCCTATCACTTGTGGAAGTTCGGCCTGCTGGGCCGTGATTTCGGCTACGCGCCCTTCTTTGCCTACAACGATCACACCTGCTGGATTTCGACCGAGAAGGGCGAGGCGAATCATCCTGATTTTGGAGGTGCGCAGGCGATTTACAACGTCATTGACAGCCGCCAGGCCGACCCCCAGGCAAACGTGATTGAAGCTCTGCGCGGTCTGGGATACACCGAAGCCGCGGCGCACTACGTTCATTTTTCTTATGAAATGGTCGCGCTGACGCCGCGCTGCGCGCTGGAGCTTGGCTATCAGATTTCTGAGCAGGACCAGGGCCGTCCTTACATCGAAGTCTCCGGGCGCAAGGGCTTTGGGGTGAAGGCGGATGCGCTGCTGGACAGGCTTACGGCGGCCGCGAAAGAAGAGGTTGACAGCCGCCATCCGCAGCGCAGCCAGGAGGATCGGCAGGGAATCGCGCATCAGATCGCTGTGGGCGCCTTGCGCTACTTCATGCTCAAGTTCACCCGCAACAGCGTCATCGCCTTCGATTTCAAGGAAGCGCTCAGTTTTGAAGGAGAGACGGGTCCCTACGTGCAATACGCCGTGGTGCGCGCCCGCAATATTTTTCGCAAGGCCGGAACTACGCCCGAGGCAGCGCTGGTAGAGGTCAATGTCGCGGACTACTTTGAGGGTGAAGGAGCAGCCGGTCTTTGGGAGTTGTGGGTTATGGTTTCGCGGCTCAGTTTATTGCTGGAGCAGTGTATTGCTGCCGCTGAACCGGCATATCTGGCCAAGCATGCTTTCCAGCTGGCGCAGCTTTTCAATAATTTCTATCACCGTCATCACATCCTCACCGAAGAGGATCCCGCGCGCCGGCAGTTTTTGCTTGCCACCGCCGCGGTTGCCGAACGCGCTTTGGTCCGCTTGCTCGATTGGTTAGGAGTCGAAGTCCCAGATGCTATGTAGTCTCCGGCTTACCAAATCACTTTCAGGCCCTTGTAGCTCTTGAAGAGGCGATCCGATCCGATGAGCGGAATCTCCTCGGCCAGCGCAGTCGCGATCAGCATGCGGTCGAAAGGATCGCTATGATGATGCGGTAAGCCGAATAGCCGATAGGCGTGCTCCTGGGTAAAGGGAAGGATGGTCAGACGCAGATCGCGGACCGCCTCACGCACCTCGGCCTCTCCCATTTGCAACTTTCCACTGCCGCTCTTTATGGCAATTTCCATAAGCGAGATCACACTGACGACTCCGTCTGTGTCGTCAGCGGCGAGAAGCGCGCGAACCTTACGGGACATGGCGTCTAACTCGCCGCTATAAGCATGAATTAGAACCTGAGTGTCGAGAAGAACTCGCAACTCAATAGCGCCCCTCAAGGAATGCATCCACTTCCTCATCGGTCATGGGGTCGAAGCAATGAGGATCGAGGATTTTTACCTTGCCTTTTCCGGTGCCAAACTTGGGTTTTGGTTTTTCAGGCGGGGGCACTAGTTCGGCCACCGGCGTGTTGTAGCGCGAAATGACGATACGCTCTCCCCGCGCTACGCGAGCCAGCAGTTCCGGAAGGTGCGCCTTGGCGTATGCAATCTTTACTGTGGCCATGAAAGTAGTATAACAAATTTAGCCCATCATTTGTTGAGCCGTTGTCCCCGCTGCGGCTCCTTTTCACTGAATCGGGGATCCATTGACCGTCAGCTGGCTCAGTGCGTGCACATCCTGCTGTTTCACTGCGTCCGGAAGCGGCGCGTAGTTCAGGCCGCTCGCGCCCTGCTGCCCATCTGTCACCACATATGTGATGAATTGCTTCAACGCTGTGCGCTTCGCTACATCCTTCCCGTCTTTGGGAATGATCAGAAAGGTCAGAGTGGAAATAGGGTATGCATCCGCCGCGGATGCTGGTGGGTTGGCGATCGACGTACGAGGGTCCTTCGCTAGCTGATCTTTGAAAGCATCGATAGCCGCCGTAGTTCCCGCAGTGCTGGGAAGTACGTAGTTCCCAGCCTGATTCTTGATCGCCGCGACCGGCAGCTTGTTTTGGGTCGCATACGTCAGTTCGACGTAGCTGATAGCGCCAGGCGATTGCTTTACCTGGCCGGTAACGCCCTCACTGCCCTTGGCGCCGAGTCCTGTTGGCCACTTCACCGATGAACCTTTGCTGACCTGCTGCGACCATTCCGGGCTGACCGCAGAAAGATACGTGGTGAAGGCGGCTGTGGTGCCGCTGCCCTCGGCACGGTGAACCACAATGATCTTCGAATTCGGCAGAGTCTGCCCGGGATTGTCCTTTTTCAGCAGAGGATCCTGCCAACTCGTGATCTTGCCTAAGAAGATTTCCGCAAGCGCATCGGAGGAGAGCTGCAAAGGCTTCTGCAACCCTTCCAGGTTGTAGGTGACGCATACTGGCCCGGCTGATTCCGGAATTTGGATCATTGGTGAAATCTGCGCCAGATCCTGGTCTGACAGCGGCGCGTCCGAGGCGCCAAAATCAATGGTTCCCGACTTCACCTGCTGAATCCCACCCCCACTCCCGATCGACTGGTAGTTGATCCGTACATTCGCGTGAGATTGCTGGAAGTCTTCAATCCAGCGGCCCATCACCGGATAAACAAAGGTGCTGCCTGCTCCATTGAGCGCGACCGTGCTGGAAGAGGAATTGCAGGAGGTCAGCAAAGCGACTGTTGACAAAATCGCAGCAGCGGAAAAGACAAAGTTCTTTCGATAAGGCATTTGGAGTCCTCCACAACATTGTCGAACAGGATGCCACGAGATGCCTGCTGCGCCCCGATGTTCATCGACATTTCACACTACCTGTCGCGGGCAACGAGTCGCAGGGAACGAGCCTCTTATTAAAGGTAAGACGAAGTGCAATCGAGGGGTTTTAAAACATGAATGCAAAATTGCAAGGAAAGAAAATCGCGATTGTGGCTACAGATGGCTTCGAACAAGTGGAATTGACGGAGCCCAAGAAGGCTCTGGAAGCAGCCGGAGCTACCGTCCAGGTGATTTCTCCCAAGCCAGGTCAAATCAAGGGATGGAAGTTTACCGATTGGGGCGAGAACACCAAGGTGGACAGAACCCTGGATGAAGCCCAACCCTCGGATTATGACGGCCTTGTATTGCCAGGCGGTCAAATCAATCCCGACAAGCTTCGTATTGAGCCTAAGGCAGTGGCCTTTGTCGCCGAGTTCTTCAACTCCGGCAAGCCTATAGGCGCCATTTGCCACGGCCCATGGATGCTGGTTGAGGCCGGAGTTTTGAAGAAAAGGACCCTCACTTCGTGGCCGTCCATCCGTACCGACATTCGCAACGCGGGCGGGCACTGGGTCGATGAAGAGGTGATCACGGATGAAAATCTGACCACCAGTCGGAAGCCGGACGACCTCCCGGCCTTCAACGAGCGGCTGATTCGGGAATTCAGCCACGGAAAGCCGTCTCAGAGATCTCCTCCGGATAAACCTAACCAGGAGAAACAACCAGCAAGAGTAGCTTCCTAGCCGTGTTTGGTGGGATTGGGCACCTCCCGGTGTCCAGTCTCACTTAGCGTAGCTGCGCACCCACTCGGTGATGGTCCGCACGGCGAATCCTGATGGCCCCTTGGCCATCCATGGCTTCGCTTCTTCCGACCAAGCTAAGCCCGCGATATCCAGGTGTATCCATGGCGTTTCCTCTGCAAATTCTTTTAAGAACATTGCCGCGGTAATGGCTCCGCCCCAGCGGCTTCCGCCGGTGTTCATAATGTCCGCGATATTGGATTTAATGAACTCTTTGTACTCGTCCTCGACGGGCAGACGCCAGAAACGCTCACCTGAGATCTGGAGCGCATCGGTGAAATGCCGGTAAGTTTCGTCGTCATTTGAGAAGCTGCCCGCATTGACCATGCCCAGCGCCACCACGCAGGCGCCGGTGAGGGTCGCGGCATCGATCAGGTGGGTGGCCCCTAATTGCCGCGCGTAAGCCAGGCCGTCTGCCAGCACCAGCCGCCCCTCCGCGTCGGTGTTGATGATCTCAATGCTCTTGCCAGACATCGCGATCTGGATGTCTCCCGGCTTCATCGCAGTTCCCGAAGGCATGTTTTCTGCCGCGCAAACGATGCCGATCACCTTTACCGCCGGCTTCAATTGCGCGATGGCCTGCATGGCGCCGATCATCGCCGCGCCGCCCGCCATGTCATACTTCATTTTCTCCATGCCGTCTGCAGGCTTGATGGAAATGCCGCCGGTATCGAAGGTTATGCCCTTACCCACCAGGCCCAGCACCGGCGTGGCGGGCGCGCCCTTGGGATCGTAGCTCATCACAATCAGGGCGGGCGGCTCCTGGGACCCCTTCGTCACCCCCCAGAAGGCGCCCATCTTCAATTCCTTTAGCTTGTCCGCACCGTAAACCTCACAGCCCAGCCCGTATTGCGCGCACATTTCCGCGGCTTTCTGCCCCAGTACGGTAGGCGTCATTACGTTGCCTGGCTCGTTGACCAGGGAGCGGGTAAAGTTTTGCGCCTCGCCCACTATCACGCCCTCACGCAGGCCGGCCTCGAGGGCAGCCTCCTTAACCCCGCTGCCGGCAACTATGGTGAGTTGCTCGATACTCTGGTCCTTCCGATCCGAACGATACGTATCCGGATCGAAGTCCCCGATATAGGCGCCTTCTACCAGGGCTCGCGTAGCTGCTGCGGGATCGAGCCCCTCCGGAACGGCGAGCGAAAGTTCGCGCAGCTTGCGCGGCTTGGCGAAGCGCACCGCTACACCCGCCGCCTTGCGCACTTCCGCAGTGGTGAGCTTGCCCAGGCCTACGAGCAGGATCCGCTCCGCCTTGCAACCGGCTGGGGCGTGCAGCAAGACGGTGTCGCCGCTCCCGGCAGCGAATTCACCGCTGCTTAGAACGCTCGCCGTCGCCTTGGCCACCGTGCTGTTCGCCGTCAACAGCTTGATTGCCGGTTTGGCCGATGCCTTCTTCTCCGCAGAATCCAGAGCTAAGATCACCAGCAGCGGGCTGGCCACCCGGTCGAGCTTAGCGGATACAATTTTCGTCTTCATGGGTGACCTTACGCCTAACTTTATTAGATTGTGGTGGTTAGGTGTTACTTGTGCTGGCTGCGAACGATCGCCGCTCGAGCCTCGCGCTCGTCCTCTCGACGCCGTTCGGTCTCCCGCTTGTCCCAGTCCTGCTTGCCTTTCGCCACCGCCAGTTCGCACTTTACGCGACCGTGGCGGAAATAAAGGCGGGTGGGTATGAGCGTTAAACCTTTCAGTTGCGTCTTCCCCATGAGCTTTTGCAGTTCCTGGCGGTGCAGCAGCAGCTTGCGGGTACGCAGCGAATCGTGATTGAACGAGCTTCCATGCGAGTAGGGACCGATATGCGCATTCAGCAGATAGGCTTCGCCGTCTTTGATGATGCCGTACGCATCCTTGAGATTGGCCTTGCCCTCGCGAATGGACTTCACTTCTGTGCCCCGGAGCGCGATGCCGGCTTCGAATTTGTCCAGGAGAAAGTAATTATGGCTGGCCGCGCGGTTCACGGCAGCGTCTCGCTCACCGGCCGCGACTGGTTCCCGAGGTTTCGATTTTTGAGGGGATGGTGTAGTGGTTTGACTCAGCTGACGGGGCATACATTTGGTTACGAATCTTCATGCTAGCACGTGAGTTGGGAACGCAAGCCGGGCTCTCCCGAATGGTATACTCAGGCGATATTAGCCAAGAGAAAAGCCCTGCGCCGGGACGAGTTCGCGCTGATTCAGGACCGGTTACGTCAAAGAAGGAAGCGCGCGCTGTGACACTGTGGACACGTCGATTTCTCCCCCAGCAATTTCGCAAACGACAACTCGGTACGTGGTTTTTTATCAGGGAAAACCACCCCTCGCGGTCTTTTATCAGGCGTATCAGGCGGTCGTCATTGCGAAACTGCTTTAGTGAACATGCGGTTTGGCTATCTGGAGTGCAATGAATCGCCGTCAAAAGAATTGGGCTCTGTCCACTGCGCTTACCCTGCTCCTACTCCTGTGCCTGGGGCATAGTTCCTTTGCACGTACCCCCAAGGCCAAGACGCTCTATACAAACGGACAGACAGCTGAGGCCAAAGACGATCCCATCACGGCCTTCGAAGACTATTATCAGGCCTGGAAGCTGGAACCAAAGAATCTCCGCTATAAGACCGCTTATGAGAGAACACGCTTCCTGGCGGCGACCGCGCACATCAGCCGAGGGGAGAAACTCAGCGCGCAGGGCGACCAAACCGGTGCGCTGACCGAGTTCTTGCGCGCCCTCGAGATCGATCCCAGCAACGAGCTGGCACACCAGGATATTCAGAAGGTGAGGGACAAGCTCACTGCTCCCAAGCCCAATCAGGAAACCTCGATTTCCAAGAGTAAAGCTGAGGAGCTAAGCGAGGTGGGCAGCCCGGTCCAGCTGAAACCCATCTCCAATGAACCGCTCACCTTGCATATGACGGAAGACAGCAAGGTGGTCTACCAGACCGTGGGCAAGGCGGCAGGGATCAACGTGCTGTTCGATCCCGAGTACACCTCCAAGCGCATCCAAGTGGACATTGCCAACGTATCGCTGTTAGATGCTTTGCGCATCGTGGGCGTATCTTCTGGCACTTTCTGGCACCCGGTCACCGCCAACACCATCTTTGTGGCCATGAACACCCGCGCCAAGCGCCAGGAGCTGGAGGAAGAGGCGGTGCAGACGTTCTACCTGGCGAACACGGCACAGCAGAACGATCTGAACGATATTCAGACGGCGCTGCGCAACCTGCTGGTGAATGCCAAACTCTACGGGGTGCCGAGCCAGAGCGCCATCGTGATGCGCGCCACGCCGGATGAACTGCTGCTGGCGCAAAAACTCATCAATGACCTGGATAAGTCGCGTCCCGAGGTAGTGGTCGACGTAACGCTGATGGAAGTGAACCGGGACAAGACGCGGACCCTCGGCCTTCAGCTCCCGGGCACCTTTGGCGTGCAATTGCAACCGCCCAACGCCACCAGCACCACCACCACCGGTACCACCACCACGACGACTGGGACTACCACCAGCAGCACGACCAACCTGACCTTGAACAATCTTGCCAATCTCAACGGCACCAATTTTGCGGTGACTGTGGGCGCAGCGACGGCCAACGCGCTACTCTCCGATTCAGACACCAAGGTTCTACAAAATCCGAGCATCCGGGCGACCGACGGGCAGAAGGCCGACCTAAAGGTCGGCACCCGCATTCCCGTGGCTACCGGCTCCTACCAGACGGGCGCGGCGACCGCCGTCGTCAGTTCCCTGGTGAACACCCAGTTCACCTATCTGGATGTTGGCGTAGAGATCGAGATTACGCCCATCGTGCATTACGATCGGGATGTAACCCTAAAGATCAAGCTCGTCTCCTCCGAGGAGAGCAGCTCAACCAACATTGGAGGCATTACCGAACCAATCATCAGCCAGCGGACCTCCGAACAGGTAGTCCGTCTGAAAGATGGCGAAGTCAACATACTGGGCGGATTTATGCAGAAGCAGGATCTCACCACCATTGGTGGAACGCCGGGTCTGGGTGAGCTTCCGATTTTGAAGTGGATCTTCAGCTCTAACGAGCATGAAGTGCAGGACGATGAAATCATCTTCATGATTACGCCGCACGTGGTTCGTGGTGAGGAAATCGATCCTTTGAATCTGCAGGAGATTGATACCGGTACGGGCACCAACGTGGAGTTGCGGCGCATTTCAGCGCCGGTCAATAGAGCGGGTGGGGGACAGGCGGGTGGAACAGATGGCCTGCCACCGGGGCTGCAACCGCACACCCCCGTAGCGCCCGCGGGTGTGGCGGAGGCGCCCACCGGAGCGCCAGGCCCTGCAACGCCAGGGTCGGCAGCCGCAGGACCCCCAGCGGCAGGGCCCGCGCCGGGTTCAGTGACCCTGCAAATCGCGCCGCCGCCGACTCCGCCAAAGGTTGGCAGCACCTTCCAAGTCGCAGTCAACTTAAGCGGGGGGAAGGATATCTTCTCCGTGCCGATGCAGTTGCATTACGACCACACCAAGCTGGCATTGATCAACGTGGATACGGGCGACTTTCTTGGTCATGATGGCCAGGCCATCGCGCTGGTTCATCGCGATGACGGGGTGGGCAATGTTGTCATCTCGGCATCGCGTCCACCCGGCGTTGCCGGGGTAACCGGATCGGGAACCGTCTGTCTTCTAACCTTTCAAGCGAACGCAGCAGGAGATGCGGCCTTGCAGATCGTCCGCGCTTCGGCGAAAAATAGCGCACAACAACCGGTCAATATCGCCGGATCGCAAACCGTAGTACACGTTCCATAGGGCCCTTGTATGCAGTGCAATTTACGTCAACGCAGCGCAGCAGTCCCCCAGGCGGGGCTGACCCTGGTCGAGTTGATCGTCACGGTTGCGATCCTCGCCATTCTTGCGTCCGCCGCCGTTCCGCTGGCGCGTTTTAAAGTGCAGCGCGAAAAGGAAAGGGAATTGCACTACGACCTGTGGCAGATGCGCGATGCCATCGACCGCTACAAAGACGCAGCCGACCGTCATGCCTTCATGCCCAAGGCCGACAGCGGCAACTATCCGCCCGATCTCGATACGTTGGTCAACGGCGTCGACGCGCAGGGCAAGAAACTCAAATTTCTACGCCGCATTCCGGTTGATCCCATGACCGGCAAAGCCGAGTGGACGTTACGCTCCATGCAGGACGACCCGAATAGCGATTCCTGGGGAGGGCAGAGTGTCTTCGATGTCGCCTCCAAGTCGCAGGGCATTGGGCTGGATGGAACGAAGTATTCCGATTGGTAGGCTTGTGAGCATATCCGGCTTCGGTTCTCGTACTACAAGTGCGCGCTCTGCCCAGCCACGCCACGCGGCGGGGTTCACCCTGGTCGAATTGATGGTGGTCATGTTGATCATCGCCATTCTGGCCTCAATTGCCATCCCCGCGTATATCTCATCCATCCGCGCTGCCAAGGAAGCGGTCCTCAAAGAGAACCTGCACGTCATGCGCGACGCCATCGATGCCTACACCGGCGACAAGGATAAGGCTCCGCAAACGCTCGATGACTTGGTCAGTGCAGGATATCTAAAAGCCATTCCTAAAGATCCTATGACCGCAAGCAACAGCACCTGGGTACCGACCGTGGACGACACACTCCAGAGTGTCGATCAAACCGACCCCGGCATGACCGACGTGCACAGTGGGTCGGATCAGTCGGGGAGCGACGGACAGCCTTACAACACCTGGTAGGCTACCCGTAACAAAGATTGGGTGCCCCATTAAGCCGGTCCAGCGGAATTCAGGAGATGACGGTGAGTGCAGGGGTAGAGGTCCGTTGCATTAGAAAAGTCGACCGGTCGAGCGCGGCGGAGCTCATCAAGCAAAAAGCGCTTGAATGGGGCACCCAACCTTTGTCACGGGTAGAGATCCGGAGACATTTTTCGGGCTGTCAGATTTGGGGGTTGCTTCTGCGTGCGCTAGAATCTGCGTCCACAATTCCTTTAGCCCAAAGCCGGTCTTGGTGGAGCACAGCAGAATCTCGCTCAGTCCCCAACCTTGCTTCAGCCGCGCCAGGGCCTTTGTCCGTTCGTTGCCGGAAAGACGATCTGCTTTCGTTCCCACGGTAAGAAAGCTACGCCCCATTCCCTTGAGGGATGCGATCAGCTGCTGGTCACTGGCCTGCACCGGGATATTGCTGTCGACCAAGCAGATGCAGAGGACCAGGTTGGGCCGCTCTTCGAGGTAAGGATTGATGAATGTGGGCCACTCCGCAGAGATGGAGCGGGAAATTTTGGCGTAGCCGTAGCCCGGCAGGTCGGCAAAGAGCAGGCGCGGCAACCGCGCAGTCGCTGAATCGGATAGCGCGAAAAAGTTGATGGCCCGCGTGCGCCCCGGCGAGGCCGAGACCTTGGCCGCTTTTTCCCCCAACAAGCCGTTGATCAGGCTCGACTTGCCGACGTTGGACCGGCCCAGGAAGGCGAATTCCGGAGCCGTCGCGGAAGGGAATTGCTCGGGCGCCATCGCCGACAGTAGAAACTTCGTAACCAGGTGCATCCTGGCTTACTGTGCGCGCGGCTGCCCGATAGGCGCGGAAGGCGGAACCGCGGCCAACGCCTCAGGAGTCTCCTCGCGCAGCTCCGGCAGCGGACCCTCGAGCGCAATCCTCAGAACCTCATCCATTTGGTCAACGAAGTGCAGCTTCATCACGCTGCGCAGGTTCTCCGGAAGATCCGCCAGATCCTTCTCGTTGGCTCGAGGCAGCACGGCCTCAAAGATGCCGGCCCGGTGGGCAGCCAGCAGCTTCTCTTTTAACCCGCCAATCGGTAGAACCTTGCCCCGCAGAGTTATTTCTCCGGTCATGGCGATATCCCGCCGCACCCGTATCTTGGCCAGCGCACTCGCCAGCGCCGTAGCGATGGTGATGCCTGCGGAGGGACCGTCCTTGGGAATCGCGCCTTCCGGCACATGCACGTGAATGTCGATGTTGCGGTAAAAGTCCTTAGGCAACCCCAGGTGCTGCGCCCGGCTGCGAATGTAGGAAAGTGCAGCCTGGGCCGACTCCTGCATCACGTCGCCAAGTTGGCCGGTCAGGGTCAACTTACCTTTGCCATCCAGAACCTGCACTTCGGTAGAGAGAATGCTGCCACCCACCTCGGTCCACGCCAAGCCAGTCACCAAGCCCACTTCGCTGGTCTCGTGAAGCTGAGAGTCGCGGAACTTAGCCACTCCCAGAAACTCGTTCACGTTCGTGTCAGTGATCTCTTCCTTGTGCTTGGCGCCGTTGCGAACCACCCGGCGCGCTACCTTGCGGCACACGTTACCAATTTCGCGCTCCAGGTTGCGGACACCTGCCTCGCGGGTATAACCGCGAATGATGTCGACCAGCGACGGGTCGCTGAAGATAGCGTTCTTTTCGCTCAGCCCAGTGGCCTCGCGCTGCTTTTTGACCAGATACTGCTTGGCAATCTCGAGCTTTTCCGCCTCGGTATATCCGTGCAGGCGCAAAATCTCCATGCGATCCTGCAGCGGCGCAGGGATGGTGTGCAGCACGTTCGCGGTGGCGACGAAGAGCACCTGAGACAGGTCATATTCCACGTCGAGATAGTGGTCCTGAAAACTTGTATTCTGCTCCGGATCGAGCACCTCGAGGAGCGCCGAGGCCGGATCTCCGCGCAGGTCGGAGGCCATCTTATCCACTTCGTCCAACATGAAGACAGGGTTCTTGGTTCCCGCCTTTTTCATGGACTGGATGATCTGTCCGGGCAGGGCGCCGATGTAAGTCCGGCGATGCCCACGGATCTCTGCCTCGTCACGTACGCCGCCAAGGGACATACGCACGAACTTGCGGCCTGTAGCCTTGGCAATCGACATGCCCAGGGAGGTCTTGCCAACGCCCGGAGGCCCCACGAAACAGAGGATCGAGCCCTTGGGATTCTTTACCAGTTGGCGGACGGCTAGAAACTCAAGAATGCGCTCCTTGATTTTTTCCAGGCCGTAGTGGTCCGCGTTCAGTACTTTTTCAGCGTGATCAATGCTGCGGGTTTCTTTGCTTTTCTTCTTCCACGGCACAGCCAGCAGCCAGTCCAGGTAGTTTCTGGATACGGTCGATTCCGCCGACATGGGCGGCATGGCCTCCAGTTTTTTCAGCTCCTGAATGGCTTTATCGAAGACGTCCTTGGGCATGCCTGCGCCGTCGATCTTCTTGCGCAGCTCATCGAACTCGCTCTTCTCACCGCGGCCCAGTTCCTTCTGGATGGCCTTGATCTTCTCGTTGAGGTAGTACTCTTTCTGCGCGCGCTCCATCTGCCGCTTCACCCGGCTCTGCACGCTGCGATCCATGTTCAGCTTCTCGATTTCGATATCAAGCACATCAGCTACCCGCGACAGTCGCTCGCTGGGATCAAAAATGTCCAACAGCTCCTGCTTCTCTTCGATCGAAAGCTGAAGATTGGCGGCGATGGTGTCGGAAAGCTTCGCCGGCTCGTCCATGCGAACGGCGGCGATCATGGTCTCGTAATTCAGAGATTGCTGCAGCTTGACGTACTGCTCAAAGAGGGAAGTAACCCGCTGCATTACCTGCTCGATCTGCGGATTGACTTCGAGTTGCCGGTTAGCGACGCGCACGGTGGCCACAAAGAAGCCATCCGAGTCATTCATCTCGACGGCTTTGGCCCGCTCCAACCCCTCCACCAGCACCTTGATGTTGCCGTCAGGCATCTTCACGCTCTGGACGATGTTGCCGATAGTTCCTACTGAATAGATGTCTTCCGGGCGGGGTTCATCGATACCTGCGTCATGCTGGGTGGCGAGAAATATCTTCCGGTCTCCGGTCAGCGCCTCTTCCAGCGCTCTTACGCTCGACTCGCGCCCCACAACAAAGGGCGTCATCATGTAAGGGAAGATCACCATATCCCGGATGGGCATCATGGGGAGCTTGCGAAGATCGCCTTTGTCACGGGTTTCTTTTGCTTGTGTCACGCGATTTCCTTTCACTTATCTCCCTTATACAGAGGAAAAGGGAGTTGCGCCAATGACCCGGACGTGAGGGCTTCAACCAATCAATAGATTTAGTAGACGAAGAAAGTGAATCCAAAGTACACACGCGATTCCAAAAAAGAACCGCAGATCCATTTTTCTGTGGAAAAAAGGCTACTATCGTCCCTGCCCCGCCTCGCCGTGGGACCGACGCACACACTCAGTTATCTGTGGGCGGCACTAGACTTGGCCACGTGCGGCTTCCTTTTAGAGAAAGCCACAGGAAGTCCGGGATAGTGTGCGGAGAGATCTGCGGTTCGATTTTTTGGGCGTGCCGGGCCCCGAAAAGAATTTTACCCGGCCTTCTCCAGCAGAGTTACGGAAAGATCCCGCTTCTGTACCATCTCGGCGGTGATGTCCAGCTCCTTGATCTTCTTGTTGCTGGGGAGGTGGTACATCAGATCCAACATCAGTTCTTCCAGGATCATGCGCAATCCGCGCGCCCCAACCTTGCGGTTGAGGGCCTCGCGGGCCACGGCCCGGGAAGCATCGTCGGCAAACAATAGTTTCACGCCCTCGTATTCGAAGAGCCGTTGGTACTGCTTGAGGATAGCGTTCCGCGGCTTGGTGAGAATCTCCACCAAGGCCTCCTCATCGAGCTCGTCGAGAATTCCAATCACCGGCAGGCGTCCCACGAACTCGGGGATAAGGCCGAACTTGATCAGATCCTGGGGTTGCGCCTGGCGCAGAAGCTCGGTGTCGCGCTGCGCCGGCAAAACGCCTACTTCCTGGGCATCCTTATCCGAGAGGGCCTTGAAGCCCAGAGCCTTCTTGCCTACACGGCGTCCGACCAGGCGTTCCAGCCCCACGAAGGCGCCACCGCAGATAAACAATATGTTGGTGGTGTCGACCGGTGTGAACTCCTGGTGGGGATGCTTGCGGCCACCCTGCGGCGGAACGTTCGCAACCGTTCCCTCGAGGATCTTCAGCAGGGCCTGCTGCACACCCTCTCCGGAGACATCCCGGGTAATGGACGGGTTTTCGTCTTTGCGACCAATCTTGTCGATTTCGTCAATATAAATAATGCCGGTTTGCGCTCTTGCCACGTCGCCATCGGCTGCCTGCAGCAACTTGAGGATGATGTTTTCCACATCTTCGCCCACGTAGCCGGCTTCCGTCAGCGTGGTTGCGTCGACGATGGCAAAGGGTACATCCAGCATCTTGGCCAGGGTGTGGGCGAGCAGGGTCTTGCCGCTCCCGGTCGGGCCGACAAGAAGAATATTGGATTTCGAAAGCTCGACGTCATTGCCGCGCGTCCGGTTCATCTGGATACGCTTGTAATGGTTGTAAACGGCTACGGCCAGCTTCTTTTTTGTTTGCTCCTGGCCGATGACGTATTCATCGAGAAAGCCCTTGACCTCTTGCGGTTTGGGCAAGTGCGCCGGCGCCGCCCCGGGCTGCGTCTCGCCCCGGTCGTCCTCCAAAATAGAGTTGCAGACCGCGACGCATTCATCACAGATGTATGCCCGCGGGTAGTCGCTCGGTGAGGAGATCAATTTAGCAACGGCGTCCTGCGATTTATGACAGAACGAACAACGGAGCGTATCGTCTGTTCCCCTCGGCGTTTTCATACTGCAACTCCTTTTGCCCTGACGGCCTTCAAGTACGTGGCCGGTCTATGATTTCGTCAATAATGCCGTATTCCTTGGCCTGCTGCGCGTTCATGATGAAGTCTCTCTCTACATCTCGTTCAATGCGTTCAAGCGGCTGCGCGGTGTGCTTCGACATCAGCTTGTTAGTGATCTCGCGGATGCGCAGAATCTCGCGAGCATGAATATCGATATCGGTAGCCTGCCCGGAAAGGCCGCCCATCGACGGCTGGTGGATCAGGATGCGGGAGTTCGGCAACGCAAAGCGCTTGCCCTTGTTGCCGCTCATGAGCAGAAAGGCTGCCATGCTCGCCGCCTGCCCGATGCAATAAGTCACCACGTCGTTGCGAATGAACTGCATGGTGTCGTAGATGGCAAGCCCTGCGGTGATGGAGCCACCGGGAGAGTTGATGTAAAGCTGAAGATCTTTCTCCGGGTCCTCGCCGGAGAGGAACAACATTTGTGCGATTACCAGGTTGGCGATCTGATCGTCGATCGGTGTTCCCAGAAAGATAATATTGTCGCGAAGCAAACGAGAATAAATGTCGTAGGCTCGCTCGCCCCGACTCGTCTGCTCGACCACCATAGGTACAAGTGCCATGCTCTCCCTTGCTTCTGCTTTCCCGCGGACGGCGTGCGCCCGGTTTTAAAGTTGCCCGTTTTGTCTCTACTAGCTCGCTAGAGCGTTTTCACGATTACGTTCCCCGATCTAGCCTCCATGAGGTGGGGCTTTCCTTGGTGAAAAGCCCCGTGTGAAGTATCTTCACCGGTTTACATCTATCGTCAAATCGCTAGCCTTTCGTACAGCAGCGCGCTCATCTTCTCTCTACGTAAGCGTTCCCGGATTCTAGCGAGGCTCCCGTCCTCAGTCAAACGCGCGCGCAGCGCATCGACCGGTTCGCGCATCTGCAGCGAGATCGCCTCCAGTTCATGGTCGACATCTTCTTCAGGTACGTTGACATTCTCTGTGTCGGCAATCCGGTCCAGCAGAAGGGAACCCTTCACCTCAGCCGTAGCAGAGGGCCGCTGTGCGGCGCGCAGACGATCGAAGTCGAGATTGCGCATGTCTTCCGTTCGCATGCCCTGGGAGGCGAGAGCCCGCAGTCCGCGATCCAGCCGGGCGTCAATCTGCTGCTGCACCAGCGACTCGGGAATGGGAAACTCGAAACGACTGACCAGCGCATCGAGCAGCCGGTTGGTGGTTTCGCCTTGCACCCGCCTCTGTTTATCCGTAGCCATGTGTTCGCGCAGTTGCTGCGTGAAGTTCGCCAGGCTCTCGTACGGCCCCAGCTCCTTGACGAATTCATCGTTCATTTCCGGCTCGATCTTCTTCTTGATGCCCTTGACCTCGAGGTCGTAAGCCACTCGCTTACCGGCCAGTTGCCGCTCGCCGAAGTCCTCCGGATAGCTCACCTCAAACTTTAACTGTTGACCTACAGAGGCGCCGCGCAATGCGGCATTAAAGCTATCGAGAGTGTTCGGTCCGCCCACCTGCACCATGACATCCTGCGCGGTGATGGGTTGCTGGGCTGCCGGCGCGTCTTCGCTTCCACCTTCCGCCGGCTGCACGGTGCCGGTAAAGCTGATCTGGGCGAAGTCGCCATCGGTCAGGGCGCGCTCTTCGATCACTGGCTCCATGGTGGAACGGGAATCGCGAATGCGTGCGAGCTCGGCGTCGACCTCGGCATCGGTCAGATCTGTAGCAATTTTTTCCACCTTCACGTCTTGATAGCCATCGATGGAAAATTCCGGAACCACTTCGAAAGCGGCTTTGAAGCGTAGAGGTTTCCCCTCTTCCAGCTCGATGCCGGTGACTTGTGGTTGCGAGATGGGTTTGAGGTGCTGCTCAGCGATGGCATTGCGGAAGTGGTCGGGGAGAACAGCCTCCATCACGTCCTGCCGGATCTGCTCGGCGAAGCGGCCGCGGATAAGCGACTCCGGGACTTTGCCGGAACGGAAGCCTGGGATGCGGGCATTCTTTTGATAGCGTTTGGTGACCGCGCGAAAACTGCGCGAGACTTCGTCTGCGGGAATTTCGATTTCAACTTCTCGTGTGCAATCCGGATTCAAGGTTGCCGCGGCGTGGGCGTGGTCGTGGCCCTCGTGCTCGTCAGGCTCTTCGGTTGCGATAGATTCTCCGGCCGATTGCGGTGTCGTTTCAATCATTTCAGTTGAGCTCAACTTATGCCTTCCAGATTTGCTCGCCCCGCCGCGCCTTGCAATGGCGGAATGGATGTACGCGGAGCGGCCCGTAAACAGCCTGCTTTCATCGTATGGGGCTTTCCCGGGAGGGTCAAACCCACAGCGCAAAGAATGCGAAGCCGCTATTAACTACGATACACCCTTTTTCAGTTACCCTTGATGGGCCGGGCCGGTTGCGGGAGGTGAAGACGACGGCATTTCCACGTCTGGTGTTCACAGAGTAACTGTTTCCGGCGTGGCTTTTCCTCAAGAACCGGGGTGAAGAAAAGCTGTGTTGAACTTGACTTCAGCAGCCTGGCAGTGAAAGTGCTACAGTTCTTCCTGCCGCGGGGTGCGTACGTGCGCAACAAACCGTGGATCGGCAGCCTGATAGTGCTTGTAGTTGCGGCGTCCCTCGCTGAGGCTGAGATTGCCGTTGACTGATCTGCGAACCACATCTGCATCCCGGTCATCCTGACCGTCATCCTGCCACCAGCAGACTTGGCACAGCTCCTGGGCCTCAGGCACGGATAGCGTTTTATACCCACAGCACAGGCAGCGGGACGCAGTTGGTCTTCGCATCATTTAAGTATGCGCTGAATCAGTGCCAAAACGGGCGGCTTGGCGGTTGGACCCCATTACGACGGTAATCCGGTGCTTGCTTCGTCCGATGACACTCAGCCATGTTTATGCCTGCGAGTCATGCCGAAAATATTTTCCCCGGAAGGGGCTTAGCGAGTCTGCGTGAGATCGCGAAATAAAACTCAGATCAGAACCAGGCCCGTAGGGCTGGGCTGACGTTTGGCTCCCGGCCCTACGGGCCTGGTTCTGATTTGCGGTTTATTTCGAGTTCTGACGCAAACTCTTAGTGGCCCAGACCTTCCGGGGTAAACAACTCCAGCCGAACCTTCCAGGTGACCGACTGGCCTGGACGCAGCGTCACCATACCCGTATCCATGCCTTTCCATTCCTTGCCGAACGGGTCAACGTAGTTGAACTGTGGTTCGACGGCGACAAAGGAAGTCTTGGGCGAATACACCTGAACGGTCCGGATCTCCGGGGACAGCGCGGACACCGTTAATCCATAATTCGATTCCGGATCAATCAGCTTCACGTCGGCGGCGCCGTTGGTCCGCTGCAAGTGGGAGAAATTGTCGTCGAGAAAATGATCGTCGAGGGCCACACCGTCGGGCGCAGTGTAGTCGTAGTCGGTGCCCTTGACTGGCTTCAGTTGTCCGGTGGGGAATGCGTCACCGTAATTGTTCACTATGGCCATCATGGTGGCGGGGATATGCACGCGCGCCTGGGCACGATGGCCACTTGGTATTACAAAGTAGGGATGCCACCCGATGGACATGGGTTCCGGCTCCTTGCCCACGTTCTTCGCGGTGATCGTGGTCTCAACGCCCTCACCGGTGAGTGCGATGGTGAAGTTCAGGTCGGTGTCGGAAAGCCAATGGCCGCCGAAATCTCCCGCGTGGATAACACCTGTCACCGTCTGCCCATCCGCGGTGGTCTGCGTTTGCAGGTTTTCCACTTTAGCCAGGGTAATCAATCCATGAATCGCGACCACCGGGCCACCGGGATTCTTGCTGGGGAAGTTCGCGGGCAGAGTCAGGGTGTGGCCACGCCAATGGGTGATGACTGACTTGCCATCGGAGGAAGCTTCGCCGACGATCCGGTTGGGGTAGGGAATCAGAAAGGCTCCGCCAAGGCTGAAGGACGCATTGCCCGATTGATCTCTGCCCGTGCCGCTAAGTATTTTGGGTGCATCCGCAATGGAAGGCGAACGCATCAGCGGTATCTCCCCTTTTCCAGGAATCGCCGCGGTGACCTGGAACATGTTCATCCCCCGCCCGGGAAGCAGGGTTACGGAGAGGAACTCAGGTTTGCTGCCGCCGGTGGTCCCCTTACGTGTCAGCGTCAGAACGTTCTCGCCACCGATTTGCACGGCTGCTGGTGCTGCTGCATGCGGCGCTTGTTCGCTTGGTGTTGCCGGCTGCTGCCGGCATCCCGCCGCAAACAGTGCGGATGCGGCGAGAATCCCTCCTAACCATCGGTTTACGTTGTACATGGACCCCCTCAAGAGTCTTTGCACACTTCCGGCCAGCGGCAGCGGCAAAGCAAAAATTCATATTACGCCGTCTTTCAGATGAGCCTTACAATCGGGTATGAGCACCTTCCCTCGAGCGAATCCCGGTTCACCCATTGGAAACGCCGGTGTGCCTGCAGCCGATCCTGGTCCGGCCACGGCTAATCTCAATCCGCTCGTTCTCTTCAACCAGGAACTCATTCGCTGTCAGCGTTGTACCCGGCTGCGGAAGTATTGCGAAGACATCGCCACCAGCAAGCGCCGTGCCTACCGAGACTGGATTTACTGGGCCAAGCCGGTTCCTTCTTTCGGCGACGAGAAGGCTCATTTGTTGATCCTGGGCCTGGCTCCGGGTGCGCACGGTTCCAACCGGACCGGCAGGCCCTTCACCGGCGACGGCTCCGGGGACTTTCTGTATCCCGTTCTGTACGAAGCCGGTTTCGCCTCGCAGCCAAACTCTGTCTCTCGCGGTGATGGCATGCGGCTGCAGGACTGCTGGATTAGTTCCGTAGTGCGCTGCGCGCCCCCCGACAACAAGCCCAAGGGCTCCGAGCTGAAGAACTGTGCGCCTTATCTCGACCAGGAGATCGCGCTGTTGACCAATTTGCGGGTGGTCGTCTGCCTCGGCCGCATCGCCTTTGATAGCTATCTGGAGCATCTGACTCGCACCGGGCAGAGTGAACGAAAACCGCGTTTCAAGTTCGCCCATGGCGCTGAATACGCGCTTCCCGGAGGCCGTTCCCTGGTCGCCAGTTTCCACCCTTCGCTGCAAAACACCAACACCGGCAAACTCACGCGCGGCATGCTTTTTGACGTCTTCGACCGGGCCCGCACACTCACCAGTGCAGCGGACACACCACGCACACTTCGCCGTTGAGATAGGGCGACGGATTTTGCGGTATGGAAACGACGCGCAGGTTCAACGGTGCCACCCCGTTTCCGCCTCACCAAGGCTGGGTGCCCCATTCAAGCCCGGTTTTTGGCTTGAGTGGGATACCACGGTTCTTTCCCTCTGACACTCGATTGTCCCGATGCACTGACCGGTCAACGTTGGTGGTCTCCCACTCAAGCCAAAAGCGGGCTTGAATGGGGCACCCAGCCTTGGTGAGGCGGAAACAGCGCCTCTGCCGCTGAGGTTACAGCCGAGCCCTGCAAATTTGGAGCGGGAGACGGGGATCGAACCCGCAACCAACGGCTTGGGAAGCCGCTACTCTACCATTGAGCTACTCCCGCTCGCTGCTACCCGCTTATTCTAACCCCAAGACCCTTGTATGATTTCGGGGGATGCCCCCCTTCCGCCGGCGCACAATACTTTCCGCGGTCTTCGCGCTCGCCGCGGGCGCTGCGCTGCGCCTGTGGTTCATTCACGCTTTCCCCCAGATCCAGGGAGACTCACTTCTCTACGCGGATATCGGTAGGAACTGGCTGACGCATGGCATTTATGGCCGGTCCATCGTCCACCTGGGCAGCCCGCAAACCATTGCCCCCACCCTGGTCCGCCTGCCCGGATATCCCGGCTTCCTTGCCCTTTGCTTCGCGGTTTTTGGAAAGCAGAACTACTCCGCCGTTCTCTACCTGCAAATGGTGATCGACCTGGCGACGTGCCTGTTGATCGCGGGGTTCGTTCGTCGGCTCTGTGGGCAACGGGCTGCAATGTTGGCGCTGTGGCTGGCGGCGCTTTGTCCTTTCACGGCAAATTACGTCGCGATGCCGCTTACCGAAACGCTCTCCATTTTTTGCGTTGCGCTCGGTCTCTATGCATTTGCCGCCGTGCTGGAGCGCCCACACTGGGGATGGATGATGGCGCTGGCATTTGCCTGGAGCTACGGAGCGCTGTTGCGGCCCGATGGCGCGCTGATGGCCGTGACCTGGGTTCCCGCGCTGGTCCTCTATGGCCGCCATTCACTCGGGTTCGCCCGGGCGCTGCGCATCGCATTGCTGTGTGGGCTGATCTCGTTGCTGCCATTCGCCGCCTGGACTGTTCGCAACTGGCGCACCTTCCACGTCTTTCAGCCGCTTGCGCCCCGTTCCGCCACTGACCCCGGAGAATTGAAGACACCCGGATTTCAGCGCTGGACAAAAACATGGATGGCCGACTTTGCCTCCACCTATGAAATCTATTGGAATGTACCCGGAGACGACATCGATATCCACCTGCTCCCAGCGCGAGCCCTGGATTATGACGCACGCGAGACACTGGCGTTGGTCTCGCGGTACAACACAGACAATGTGCTTACGCCGGACATCGACGCTGGGTTTGCCGCGCTGGCCGCGGCGCGCATCCGGGCTCATCCCTTTCGCTACTATGTAACGCTGCCCTTGTTGCGCCTGGCGGATATGTGGCTTCGGCCCAGGGTGGAGATGCTCAATATAGAACTGCGTTGGTGGCAATATCGTCTCCACCACGTGGAAACCCGCATCTCCTATGCTTACGGTGCGCTGAACCTGGCCTACCTGGTCGCGGCGCTGGTCGGAGTGTTTTACTGGCCGCGATTTGGCACTGCAATGGTGGCCTATGTCGTGCTGCGCAGTTTGCTGCTACTCACGTTGGAGGCGCCGGAACCGCGCTATACGCTTGAGTGCTTCCCTATTGTTATCGCCTTCGCCGCAGTCGCCCTTGACCGGCTAGGGAGCAAGGCAACTAATGCGGCAACACCGTCCCTGTCCCTTCGGTAAGGGTGATGATGCGGTCCACGGAGGGCGCGCTGAAGGACTCTTTGAGGCCGCTGGGCCAATCGACTTCTACCCGGTCGATTCTTGATGCGGCTCCCAGCCCGAAATGGAGTCGCAGGTCGCTGCTGGAGAGATAGCTCGAGCCACTGCGAACTTCCTGCGTCCATTTCTTGCCGCCGGCGAACACCAGCACGCTGGCGCCGATGCCATCCCGATTGGAGCGCGTGCCTACGACGCTCATCCCAATCCAGTGGTTCTTGTTGGCGGCTTCGTTCACCAGCAACAAGGGTTTTCCGCCCGAATTATTGATCACTGCCGATATGCGGCCCTGATTCCAAAGATCGGCAATGGCTAGACCGCGACTGGATTCGGGCACAGTACAGCCGGGCCCAGCTGTCTTGCTTACGTCTTTGAATTTTCCATTGCCTTGGTTCCAATAGACCAGGCGCGGTTCTTTGTAAGTAGCTCCCAGGTGCGCAGTATCGACTTCAGGATAAACATGGCCATTGGCCAACAGAAGATCAGGCCAGCCGTCATTATCCATATCGAAGAACATGACACCCCAACCGAGATACTGGGTATTCAGTCCCAGACCGGCGTCAAATATTTTGGAACTGTATGTTCCATCCCCGTTGTTCTGGTAGAGAGAGGAAGTGTCATCGGAGAAGTTGGTCTTGAAGATGTCAGGCAAACCATCGCCGTTGAAGTCGGCTATGGTTGCGCCCATACCCGCCTGCTCGCGGCCGTCTTCATCGAAGGCCACGGCGGCGTCTACGGCTACGTCGGTGAAGGTGCCATCTTTGTTATTGCGATACAGAATGCTGGGCGTGCTGTCGCAGGCTACGTAAATATCGGGCCAGCCATCGCGGTTGTAGTCCAGCGTTGAGACGCCGAGGCAATAGTGTCCGTTGGTTTTCTCGATGCCGCTGCTCTTGCTGACGTTGGCAAAATGGCCGCCGCCGAGATTGTGGTAAAGCACGTTCGGAGAGGAGTCGAGTCCTCGCGGGCCGCACATGACCGGAACACCTTTCCATATGCACATCTGCCCCTCTCCCGGCCGAGGCGCGGTTTTTATGTCGAAGTGAACGTAGTTCGCGACCATCAGGTCTAGCTTGCCGTCGCGGTCATAGTCGACGAAGGCGCAGCCCGCGCCCCATTCGCCCCCGGTTCCGGCGACCCCGGCCGCCGCCGCCACTTCTTTGAAGGTCCCGTTGCCTTCATTGTGGTACAGGCGATTCTTGCCGTAGTAGGTCACATACAAATCGTCGAATCCGTCGTTATCATAGTCACCGACGCAGGCGCCTTGTCCCCATCCACTTGCCGCCAGCCCCGCGGCCCTGGTCACATCTGTGAATGTGCCATCGTGATTGTTATGGTAGAGATGGCCCGTTGGTGGCGAGTTTTTGTTCTGTGCCGAGGTCGGCTCGAGGGCATTGCCGTTCACCAGGTAGATGTCCGGCCAGCCATCGCGATCGTAATCCAGAATCGCTACGCCACTGCCAGTGGTTTCGATGATGTACTTCTTGGTGGCCTCATCTCCGTTGACGTTCTGCATCGTCAAACCCGCTTGCGGAGCGTAATCGACAAACCATGCCGGCGGTGGATGGTCTCCTGGCTCAGGAACGGAGTGACCCTGGGCAACAGCAGTGACTGCGCAAAAAAGAATGATCCCCGCTTGCCGTCTGTGCCAAACAGCCATCCTGCAAATGCTAGCACTCAACATCGCAGCGTATTCTTAAGGTGCGTTATGCGAACTTCCTTGTACGTCGCCCTTGTGTACCTCACCTTTGTACTGCTGCCCGGTTTCTGCTGCCTTGGGCAAGCCGTTGCGCCATCCCCATCTCCCAGCGACCCGGCAACGGAGAAATTGCAGCACGGCCAACCGCAGCAAGCCATAGCGGACCTGCAGCAGTTGGCGGCAAAGCGGCCGCTGGTGCCGGGAGCCAGCCGTGCTCTAGGCATCGCGTACTACCGGACCGGGAAACTGATCCCCGCGGAGCAAGCCTTCGCCAAAGCCATGATCCAGGATCCGGCGGACGTCGAATCGATCCAGATGCGGGGGCTGACGCTCTACCGGCTGGGGCGTCCTGCTGAGGCCATACCTTTTCTCGAGCGCGTGCGGCAGTGGACGCCAAATGCGAATGCCGACGCCAACCATGTGCTGGGGCTTTGCTACATGAATGCACGGCGTTATGACGACGCCCGCGGGGCATTTGCCGCGCAGTACCACGTAGCCGCCGACTCCGCCGCGGCATACCTGTTGACCGGGAGCATGCTCATGCAAGCGGATTTGCCAGAGCTTGCTGCTCAAGATGCGCACAAAGCGCTGGAAATTTCGCCTCAACTCCCCCTGGCCCACTTCATGCTGGGCGAGGTCTATCTATACAAGTCCGACGTGACGCACGCACTTGAAGAGTTCGAGCAGGAGAGGGCGATCAATCCCGCTTCCCCCGCAGTGTATGACCGGCTAGGCGATGTCTACACCCGTACCGGACAGTATCAGCAGGCAGAGGAGGCGCTCACGCGTGCCATCTCCCTGGATGTGTCGAGCACAGGACCGTTTATTCAAATGGGCAAGGTATTTTTGCGTCGCAACGACCCCCAGAGCGCGGCCATATATTTGCAGCACGCTGAAAAAATGGATCCCGGCAACTACATCACCCACACCTTACTGGGACAGGCTTACCGGGGGTTAGGGAACGAGGAGGAGGCAAAGCGCGAGCTGGATATGGCTTCGCAAATCCATGCCTCCAGCCAGCTCAAGTTGCAACCTGTCCAGTGACGGCAACACCGCAGTGGCTTAAACAGGCTGCGGAAAAACTCTGTCGTTGAAGGGTACGGGCTTTACAGGGTGCGGAAAAACTCATGTTTTGTGTCAGGGCACGACTTCAGTCGTGCCGTAAGGGATTGAAAATACGTTGGGCTTTAGAGTCTGCGTGAGAACTCGAAAGCAAATCGCAAATCGAAACCAGGCCCGTAGGGCCGGGAGCCAAACGTCAGCCCAGCCCGGAAGGGCTGGGACACCGATCCCCAATATCATTTGAGCGCCAGAGGCGCGGTACCCGCGGACAAAGGTAGTGCCGCACCTCCGGCGCTCCCGGACCTTGGATCCGCCTCCCAGCCCTTCCGGGCTGGGCTGACGTTTGGCTCCCGGCCCTACGGGCCTGGTTCGATTTGCGATTTGCTTTCGAGTTCTCACGCAGACTCTAAAGCCCAACGTATTCTCAATCGTTTACGGCACAACAAAACCTGGTTTTTCTGCAGCCTGCGGGCGCTTCCTAATGCACCCGCACCGAAATCAATTTGCTTTGTAGCGGAACTCCGCCTTCGAGAGTCACTTCGAGTAGCGCCTCAAACGGCCTTATTTCTCCCTTTGGATTGGATACTGCCTTCAGCAGTTCAGCCACGCTGTCTTTGTGACAAGTGAATTCGACCGCTGCCTGGGTCCCCAGGGTGGTTAGACCGCTGAAGATAAGCGTCCTTTTTCCTGACTCAACCCCGGGCATGAGCGCGATCACCGCATAGTCTTTGGTGAGCGGATGCTCCGGCCGCTGATAAAGACCAGGTTCACCCGCGAGTGGATGGCGGTTCATGAACCCCGAAGAGTCTGCAGTTGCCATCATCGTGAAATCTGTCATCGAGGGAAGCGCGTTTAACGAGGGATTCTCGGCCGGAGAACCGATAAATACAAGGTTTCTCAGCTTGGCCTCGTCCCATGTAACCAGGAGACTCCGCTTCAGAACGAAAGTGGCTTGGTGGGTATCGAAAAGCCTGGTCAGCTCATACACCGAAGCCAGCTCCCCGATCCCGGTGTAGTGATCAACCACCTGCTCTGCACCAGGGGCTGCTCCAGCCGGAATGTAGCGCAGCCCGGTTTTGGAATCGCCCAGGAAACGGGTATTGCTATAGATCACTACCGGCGGGTCGCCCGTGAGAAACGGCGCCCAGAAAGTCTCAACGGCTGAGCGCTCCATGGGCGACTTCGGCCATGCCCGGGGAATGAGGAAGGCAGAGCTCGCAAGGAGCACCGCGCAGAGAATGCCCAACAGGATAGTGAGGGGCGTCGTCTTCCACAGGCTATTTGCCCCGCCGGGCGGTTCGGACTTTGCGGCAACCAGCTCGGTGGCAACCTGAAATGGAGCCGGCGGGGGTTCTGAGTGGCGAGGTCGAAAGATAGGCAGGTAGTGGCCCTTAGGCACCTCGATGATGATCGGCTCTCCACCTCCTTCGGAAGAAAAATATTCGGCGAGTTTTTGTCTTAAGAGACGAGCATGCGTGCGGACGATGCTGTCTTCGCTCGAATTGTAGCCTGGGATCCGGTTGAAGACATGGACCCCGATCTGTTGTTCGGTTGCCGCTTCGGGAGATTCCTTAATGGCGCAATCCGCGATGTAACGCAAGAACTCCCGTAATCGGAGAGACGCCTTGAACTGATTACTCGCAAGGACACGTTCAACCAAAGTTGCTCGTTGGTCGGGCTTTGACCCGTTAAATGGTTCCCCTAAATTGGGCGACTGCTTCAAAACAACACTGGATCGATTGCTTTTCACCGTCAAATCACCGTAAACAACGTTGGCAGAATCAGCTTCGACGAAGAGTCTTGATGCGTGCGGGGAACAGTTGCAACCCGCACGGCGCATCAATCGAAAATTTATGCAGGGGGCCCAGCGCTTCGGCTTCGAGGCGAGCAGCGCTCGTTTGCTTAGATGCAGTTCTTGACCATTTGGATAGCGGGGCTGCGTCCCGCGCCGGCCGCGGTACCGGTCTTCTCATAAGAACCGGCGCCACGAGCTAAAGAAAACGCTGGTTCAAGGAATTTTTTGGGGAGAGGCTTCGATATGCAAAACAGTATCCGCGCAAAGGTGAACCATACAATCCAGGCGATCACATGCTTGTGGATATTCACGCTCGTCCCGGCTGCTTTTGGACAAGCAGTGTATGGCTCCATATTCGGGTCAGTCGCCGACAATACTGGCGCAGTAGTGCCCAACGCGACCATCACCGTGACAGACGTTTCAAAGAACACATCCGTCACCGCTCAGAGCAGTGGCGATGGACAGTATAGGGTGCAGCATCTGATTCCCGACACCTACCGGGTGGACGTGGAAGCCCCGGGTTTCACAAAGACCACTGTAGACAACGTCGTTGTTTACGCTGACACATCACCCAAAGTCGACTTGAAGCTGAGCGTAGCGTCTGCCAGCACAACCGTGACCGTCACCGGGGGTGCTCCGTTGCTCACCACCGACCGCGCCGACGTCAGCACGATACTCAACGCCCGCGCGGTATCCGATCTGCCCAACCTGGAGAGGAACTTCAGCGAGTTTGAGCTTCTGACCCCCGGTACAACCTACATTGGCTGGAGCGTGGGCCAAGCCACCAATCCGCAGCAGAGCGAGCAGATTGAGGTCAATGGTCAGCTTCCCTTCGCCACCGGGTACGAACTCGACGGCACCGAGAACCAGGATCCGATTCAGGGTGTAGAGGTCATCAACCCGAATCTCGATGCTGTTTCCGAGATGAAAGTCACCTCGCAGAATTATGACGCGGAGTTCGGCAATGCAGTCGCGGGACTGGTCACCGCCCAGACAAAATCGGGCAGCAACGATCTCCACGGATCGGCCTTCGAGTACCGCCGCTCTGACGCGCAACAGGCCCGAGACCCCTTCACCCAGCTCACACCCGGCTCCATACCCTCGTTCGTGCACAACCAATTCGGCGGATCGATCGGTGGCCCAATCAAGAAAGACAAGCTCTTCTTCTTTGGCGACTACCAGGGACTGCGGGAGAAAACCGGGGCCACGCTTCTCGAGACCGTGCCCACGGCCACTGCGCATACCACCTGCATTTCGGGGGGGAACTGCGATCTCAGCGACTATCTCAACCCGGCCCTAGGTGGCGGCTCGACCTATCAGATCTACGATCCCGAGAGCAATCCAGTCAGTGCGGCAGGACGGACGCCATTTGCCGGAAATATCATACCTGCCGGCCGGCTTTCGGCTCCAGCCGTGAACCTTATGAAGCTGATGCCGCTGCCCAATTTTGGCAACGGTAGCATCTACAACAATTACGCCGGCTCCGGCTCCGGCGGTTTCAATACTGACCAGTTCGACGTCCGCGTCGACGATCAGTATTCTCAAAACTTCCATCTCTTCGGCCGGTATACCCGTTTCAATTCCAGCCTTGATGGCGCTCCCGTTTTTGGCGCCGCGGGTGGTCCCGGGTTTGGACTGGGCGGCTTCGCCGGAACCGACAACGCACTCGATCAGAGCATCGCCGGTGGTGGTGACTACGCGCTGAATTCCAGGTGGCTGACTGATTTTCGCTTCGGCTTCTTCCGCCTCTCCCTCAACGAGGAGGGGCCGGATTACAACCAGCCCCTGGGCACCCAACTCGGCGTACCCGGTGTGAACCAGGGGGACCTGTCACTCACCGGCGGCCTCCCGCAGTTCGAGATCTCTGTTCCGGCAAACGGGGTGAATGGGGGCAATACCATCACGTATGGAACCTCTGCCGAGAAATACGACCAGATAGAGAGCCAGTATCAGTGGGTGAACAACTGGTCTCACACCATCGGCAACCACAACATCCGCTTTGGCGGGGATATTCGTTGGGCGTTGAACCACCTCGTCGGCGTCAACAACAGCAACCTGCTTTCCGGGCAGTTTCAGTTTCCCAGTTCCGTCACTGCCGGCACAGGTAGCCAGGGCGTAGGCTTCGCCACATTCCTCTTGGGAGATGTCAACACCTTCTTTCGCACAGTCATTCAAAACACCGCGGCCGCCGAGCGGCAGAAGCGCTGGTTCTTCTATGGACAAGACCAATGGCGAGTCACCCAGACGCTGACCCTGAACTATGGCTTGCGCTGGGATCTGTATTTCCCTGAATCCGTTGCCGGCCGAGGCCAGGGCGGCCTGCTCGACCTGAATACCGGCAATGTGCGGATTGCCGGCTACGGCGGCTACGGAAACAACCTCAACGTCAACATGGAGTACACACATATATCCCCACGCGTGGGTGTGGCTTGGCAGTGGCGTCAGAATACGGTGGTTCGCGCTGGTTATGGCCGCACGTACGGAATGGGTTGGTCGGGAGATACCTTCGGCGAGGTGTTAACTTTCTCTTACCCCACAGCGGTCCAGCAGAACCTGGTCGCAGCCAACCAGAATTACTACACCTTCAATTTGAGCCAGGGGCCGCCGGCCTATAACTTCCCTGCAATTCCATCAAACGGGAATTATCCCCTGCCCAACGGTATTCAGCAGCCCACCCGTCCGCTCACCATGCGGATACCGACCCTGGATTCATGGAACGTGATGATCCAGCACGAACTCTCCGGCACTTCTGCCTTGCAGATTGGCTACGTTGGCAGCCACGGCATACACAATATGTTCGATTCCTCAAACCAGGCCAATCCAAACCAGCAAACCATCGCCGGCTTCAATTGTAGTTCGGCCCCGGTTGGGTGCAACTTACCCATCGATCCGCAGACCGGTCTACCGTACACCACGAATGAACGCTATCCATACTACGACGGCACCGCACAGGCGGACCTCGGCGTAAACTTCGGCTCTCCCTTCGGATGGACCCAACAGTTGCGTTATAACGCAAATGAGGCGACCACCAGTTACAACGCATTACAGGTAGTCTTCCAGAAGCGGTATGCCCAAGGCTTTCAGCTTCTCAGTCATTACACCTGGTCTCATGCACGCGCGCATGAGTCGGATTACTACTTTATGGACCAAAGAGCCGACTACGGAAACAGCTACTACAATCGCCGCAATGCATTTATATTGACGGGTAATTGGGATATGCCATTTGGCAAGGGTAAGCCAATTGGTGGCAATCTTCCGGGATGGGCGAATCAACTGGCCGGCGGGTGGGCCCTGAATGGCTCCTTGACTGTTCAGAGTGGCTTGCCGTTTACTCCCTCCTACAGCCTGTGCGCTGAAGATCAGGACATCGATGGCCAGGGAGGCAGCCTCTGCCGACCAGATGGGATCCCGGGCGCACCAGCGGCGAGTCTTGGCAAACAATCGTTCAATCCTATAGGGCATAGTGTTGCCTACTTCAATCCTGTTCCAACGCTTGCCTCTGCAGGTCAGGTGTCTGGACCCTACATCCGTCCCCTCCCGGGAACATTTGGGAATATTGAGAGAGACTCCCTCTTTGGTCCCGGCCTGATCAATACCGACCTGGCGCTTGCCAAGTCATTCAACCTGACTGAGAGACTGCACCTTCAACTGACCGCGCAAGGCTTCAATGTCTTCAATCATCCCAACCTCAACAATCCGAGTGGCTGTGTCGATTGCGGAACCAGCTCAGGGTTGATCACTGACATTGTCGCCTCTCAAGACGGAACCACGATGCGCCGGTTGCAATTCGCCGCCCGGTTCCAGTTCTGATTTGCACTAACTTGAGGCAGGCGGCGGCAAACCACCGCCTGCCTCTTTGTTTCTCCCCTATGTGGCACCTCATCGTTACAAGTGGAGGAATATGAAGCCTATTCTTTTGTTTGCTGCAGTGATGTTGCTGGTCGCGCGCACGCAGGCTGCGGAACCGCATAGAGACTTGTCCCCGCTACAGAACTTTGCGGTGGATCAGCCTGGCCAACCCACGATCAGCAGCAACATCATGGCGCAAAAACCGTTCAGCGTGATCGGTCCGCGCGGAGCTCTGCTTGGCCAGCAGGACGGATCGTTTGAAGCGTGGATTTTCCCCTGGAAGATACTGAGCCACATGCGCATCACGGCGCAGATGAAGGACTACGCCGTACCCATCGACGTAAATGAGCAGGCCGCAACCATCGACGTGCAACCGGGACATACGACCATCACCTTCTCCCACGCCAACTTCACGGTGCGCGAGACCCTCTTTGCGCCGCAAGACGCGCTCGACGGTGCAGGGGCACTGGCTTTCTATCAGATCCAGGCGGTCCGCCCCATGACCCTAACCTTCAGCTTCATGCCCGAGATGCAGCGCATGTGGCCGGCGCTTTCCGATGATCGCAGCTCCCCCGAGTGGGTAAAAACCGGGTCATCGGGCTTCTACATACTCCACTTGAATTTTCCCGATCACGCTGCAGCCTTGGCGATGCCAACGGCTCAGTACGGAATTCTGGAGCCTTACCAGGAGCGCCCCAAGAACTACCCGCTGCAGTTTGTGATCCATTTCGATCCGGCTACAGATGGCGATAAGCTCTATCCTCTCCTGATGACGACGGGGGAGACCGCCGCCACCTCTACCACCTCCGCCTTGGCCGCCCGGCTGGAAGCGCTCGATGGCGGGTTTCAAGCGTCTTACCGCGGCACGCAAAAGCACTTCGAACAATTCTGCGCTCAACATCTAAGCATCGACACGCCTGACCAGAAACTCAACCAGGCGTTTACCTGGGCTGAAGTGGCCATCGATCAACTGCGCGTGCAAACCACACCGTCGCACGCGGAGACCGCCCTGGTTGCGGGTTTCTACACATCTGGGGATTCTGCCCGTCCGGGCTTCGGCTGGTATTTCGGCCGCGATGCCCTATGGACCCTCTACGCCGTGAACAGCTACGGTGATTACCAGCTCACGCGGGATGAATTGAATTTCTTGTTCAAGAGGCAAAGCCCCGAAGGCAAAATTATTCATGAGTGGGCGCAGACCGCCGACCTGGTGGATTGGAAGAGTCTGCCGTATGCCTACGCCTCCGCGGATGCCAACCCGCTGCTCTTGATGGCCACCAACGACTACCTCAAGGTCAGTGGAGACAAGACATTTATTCAAACCAATTGGGAAGCATTGCAACGGGCGTGGACGTTCGAGACCTCGCACGATTCTGATGGCGATGGAATTTATGAGAATACGGAAGGGTCAGGATGGGTTGAGTCCTGGCCGCCCGGAATGCCTCACCAGGAGATCTATCTGGCCGCGCTCGACCAGCAGGCGAGTACCGCGATGGCGGAGCTTGCTCGGGCTACGGGGCACACGGAGATTGCTCAGCAGGCGGATCTTAGGGCGGGCAAAATCGGCGCCGCCATCGAGAAGGAATACTTGCTTCCCGGGGACGGCTTCTATGCCTTCAGCCGCAATGCCAACGGCAGTGTGGATGCGAGCCCAACCATCTTTCCCTCGGTTGCTGGGTGGGATGGCACCTACAAGCTGCAGCATGCCCAGCCAATGCTTGACCGATGGGCCGCGCAAGAGTTCTCAACAGATTGGGGCACGCGCGATCTAAGTCCAACGGTCTCATTTTTCGATCCCATCAGTTACCACCAGGGGACGGTATGGCCGCTCTATACCGGTTGGGTTAGTGTTGCAGAGTATCGTAACGGCCGTAGTCTCTCCGGGTATGCCCACCTGATGCAGAACGCCGATTTGACCTGGGCGCAGGATCCAGGCGCCGTGACAGAGTTACTTTCCGGCGAGTTCTTCGCGCCCTTGGGGCGCAGCACTTCTCATCAACTCTGGTCCTCGGCCATGGTCATCTCGCCGGTGTTGCGCGGGCTCTTCGGATTGGAGTGGGACGCGGCCGGGAATAAGCTGACCGTCACGCCCAGTCTGCCGGCGGAGTGGGATCGAGCCACGCTACGTCATGTGCCGATCGCTGGTGGCAGTGTTGATGTGGAGATCACGCGCTCCGGAACGATGCTGTTGGTGCGAGCGACCGGCCAACAAGTGGTTCTGGCTTCGCGCACGCCCGGCGCGAAGGCGGCTGGTGGCGTCCTGCGGATTCCATTGCCCGCCGCAGAGGTGGGGCTCGGCCACGCCCTGCCTGAGCCTGGAGCGACCACGCACCAGATGAAGGTGATTGACCAGCAGTCTGTAGCGAACTCGCTCATGCTGAGGTTGTCGGCACCGGCCAACAGTCACCAGACAATCATGCTGCGGGTCAACGATCCGCATGTAAAACTTCATATCGATGGTGCACAAATGCCGCCGGGGACCAGTTCATCGTTGCACGCGGTGCAAGTTGATTTCGGTCCCGGCGAGGGCTACGTTGAGAAGACACTGAAATTCACATGGTAGCGACAAAACCTCGCCCCCATGGCCGGTGTGTGTCGGGTCGGTCCGGGCTTTAGAGTCTGCGTGAGAACACGAAAGCAAAGTGCAAATCAGAAGCAGGCCCGTAGGGCCGGGAGCCAAACGTCAGCCCAGCCCGGATCCGGATTTCCTGTGGAGCTTGCTGGCGTTGGCGCACTTCATGCGGCTTTCCTTAACGAAAGCCGCACACGCGGTCGTGTCCAGCGCAGCGTGCAGGAAATCCGGAGAGGGGCTGGGACATCGATTCTCAACATCGTCGGAGCGCCGGAGGCGCGGCACCCGAGGATGCAGGTAGTGCCGCGCCTCCGGCGCTCCACAATCTTGGCGATCCGTCTCCCAGCCCTTCCGGGCTGGGCTGACGTTTGGCTCCCGGCCCTACGGGCCTGCTTCTGATTTGCACTTTGCTTTCGTGTTTTCACGCAGACTCTAAAGCCCGGACCGACCCGACACATACCGGTCCAGGGAGCGAAGCTTCGTAGCGAGCGTGAGAGTATTTTCACTATGAGTTTGCTAACGGCCAATGCAAAACTCGGAGCGCTGCTCATTTCGCTCATGGCCCTTCTCTACGCGCCTTTCACCACAGCGCAGCTATCCTTTCAAACGGATTCGGTCGCTCCGGAACGATTCATTGCGGCTCATGGGCGCAAGGCCATCGTAATGGGTTACGCGTCCGCTGGCCTGGAGCTGTGGGCATACCCGCTGCAAATCATCAGCGGCTACGAACTTGGATTTCGCCCGGCCGGCGATACCACTGAAATCGCGGGATCCGCCTTGCTGCGTCGTGTGACGTATGACCCCGAAGCGATCACCCGCACCTACATAGGCCCCGACTTCATCGTTCGCGAAAGGTTGTTCGTTCCCCTCAACGAGCAGGCCATTTTGCTGACCTATACCGTGGAGTGTCGTCACAGCATTGACATAGTGGTCCACTTCACGCCGGTTCTCGATCTGATGTGGCCTGCATCTCTCGGCGGTCAGAGTACGCAGTGGGACCCGGCTGCGTCCGCCTACATTCTCTCCGAAGCCTTGCACAAATACTCTGCATTCATCGGCTCTTCCAGGGTGATCTCACACGACGAGGTCCTGAACAGCGCGCAACCGGGAACATCGGGGAAGCGGCTGGCATTTGCTATGCGTGCGGGAGGAGACTCCGGTCGTTCAGTCACCGTAGTTGTTGCGCGTAATGACGAGGGCTCATCCAGTGCGCCCGCACGCATGAGAAATCTGCTCGGTGCGCAAGCGAAGTTCGAGACCGAGGCGCGGAGCCATTATGCGGAGCTGCTCGGGAACACCCTACAAATCGAAACTCCTGACAATTCCGTCAATCAGCAACTCGCCTGGGCACAGATCGCGCTCGATCAAGCCTGGGTATGCAATCCCGTATTAGGCTGCGGCCTGGTCGCGGGTTACGGCCCGTCGCGCGACGCCCGGCGGCCGCAGTACGCATGGTTTTTCGCCGGCGATGCCCTCATCGCCATCGAGGCGCTGGTCGATACAGGCGATTACGACCGGGCGCGCGAAGCTCTTGCCTTCATCGCCAAATACCAGGATGCCGCTACCGGCATGATATGGCATGAGCTTTCACAAAGCGCCGATCCCGCCGACTGGGCAACCAGGTATCCCTACATGTTTGTCCATGTCGACATTACCTTTCACTATCTGACTGCGCTCGAGCGGTATGTCTCGGCCAGTGGGGATACACAGTTTCTCCACGAGCATTGGCCTGGAATTGCCGGGGCCTATCGCTATTGCAGATCGTTAATCGATGCAGGAGACGGCCTGCCCCGTATTCCCTCGACGAAAGAAGGAGGCGACGAACAGGACAAGATGACCGATGACCCCGGCCTCGCAGCCAGCTGGGTTGCGGCATCTGCGGCCTTTGCCCGGTTGGCTCGATTCGAGGGACATGCGTCGCAAGCGGAAGAAGCCACCCGCATGAGCGAAAGGGCAAGAATCTCTGCGGCGCGTCGTTATTGGGACGAGCAGCGGAACTCATGGATAGACGGTTACAACGTTGCCGGCCACGCGATCTCCGGGCAGGGCGACGACGGAGTGGCTCTGGTAGCAGCCCGCATACTCGATCAGCCTCGCAGCACCGCCCTTCTCAACCAACTCGCCACCTCTGATTTCGAGACCGACTGGGGGACCAGAGGGGTAGCCGCGAGTTCCCGCGAGTTCGATCCGGCGTCGTACTCCAAGGGAAGTGTTTCGCCCGTCGGCACTGCGCGGGTGGCATCGGAGTTCTGGTCAAACCATCGCCCCTTCACCGCCTTTCCCATCTGGAGCGGGCTTCTCCCCTGGGGAACCCTCGACTCCATGGGACATCTACATGAACTCCTCGCGGGTGATTTCTACCATCAACAGTTGGAGTCGGTTCCCGAGCAGACCTGGTCCTCGGCGGCGTTGCTCTCCTCTACGGTGCAGGGTCTACTAGGCCTGGAGAGAGAAGCGCACGCGAATCGTCTCAAATTTTCGCCGCATCTGCCGGCCAACTGGGACAGCATCTCCGTCCGCAACGTCAAGGTGTCTGGAGGCACCCTGGGAATGACTCTTACCCGGGTGCGGAATGGATTGGAACTGGCAACGGAAAATTCCGGCCCTCCGGTGGATCTGCTCTGGGCTCCGGAGATTCCACTCGGCGCTCATCTCAACGGCGCAGAGTTGGATGGCAAGTCTGTTAACGTGCGACTGGAAGAGCATGCGCAAGACACACACGCAACCCTGAGCTTTGCCGTTCCCCGTGGGAAGAGTCATTGTCTGATCCGGTATGCAGGTGGCGTTTTGCTCAGCGTGAGCGATGCAGCTCCGCTTTTGGGTGAACCGAGCAAACAAATCAAGATAATCTCTGTCGCTTATCAACCGGCAAGCCTGGTACTCACCGCCGATGTCTCGGTAGATGCGCCCAGCCCGACCATTGCCTTGCGGACGGACCAAAAGCCCCTGAAGGTACGCGGAGCAAAGCTCAGCCTGGTTTCAGATGGCGTATACGACTTACTGATTGACTTGCCAGGCAATCTGGGTCCTGCGGCCGGTGAATACCGGCACACAGATGTCGTTGTCGATTTCGCTGCCAGGTAACCCGAATCTCCCTTTGCTATATGCTTTCGAGGGCGGTGCGATGCAGCCGGTCGTCTCGTCGTCGAATGGTAAATTACACCACCGGTAAAGGGAGCATTCATCGTTTATGCGCAGGAAAGTCGCGTTACCCGGGGCCCTGGCGGTCGAGGCGATTGCCTTTTTTGCTATGTTCATGGCGGCCGCCGCCGGCGTTCATGCGCAAAGCCGGACGATCGATCAGCAATGGCAGTTCAGCCCCGATCCCAAGGCACAATTCACCGCCGCTACGGTCGATCGTCTGGCAAACTGGCGTGCGGCCAAGGCCGGCCTCTCCTGGAACGCTCAATTTGACGACCTTCGCGACTATGCGGGGGTGGGCTGGTATCGAGTCACGATCACTTTGCCGCCGCCCCCGCCCTCGACTCGGGAACTGATTCATTTCGGCGCCGTCGACTACTTCACCGAAGTGTGGATCAACGGCAGGCGCCTGGGCGACCACGAGGGTGGGTACACGCCGTTCACCTTCGACCTTACGGGCAAAGTGCGCGCAGGCAGCAACGAGATTTTGGTCAAGGTTTTTGACCCTCCCATGCCCCCTCCGCTGGCGGTGCAGATGCCGCCAAACTCTGCGCCCAAAGAGGTCCTAAGACCCCCTACGGCAAAAAATAACGCGGAGCCTCCACTCGACAAGAGATTCGATTACAACGAAATTCCCCACGGAAAGCAGAACTGGTATGTCCAGACCAGCGGACTTTGGCAGCCTGTGACACTGGAGACGGTGCCGCTTCGATACGTCGAGTGGGTGCACGTCACGCCTCACAATAGCGGCGATGTAACCGTCGAAGCCAAACTGGCCGGTCGCCCTGGCAACAGTCCGCTTCAGGCAACCATCGTTGATCCCTACGGCGCGACTGTGGCCCAGCTCGACCTTGCCGTGGACGGCATGACGGCGCAGGGCAAGACGCATGTGCCCAATCCCATGTTGTGGGACGGTTACCACCCCAACCTCTACTCGCTCCAGTTGAGTAACCAGGCGAAGACAGGGCCGGCCCAACGGGTGCGCACGCGCTTCGGATTTCGCGAGCTCACGACGGCCGACGGAAAGCTCTTCCTCAACGGCAAGCCTTTTTACATGCGAGCGGCTCTCGATCAGGATTTCTACCCCCAGGGTATTTACACCCCACCTTCGACGGATTTCATACGCCAGGAGATGCTGGCATCGAAGGCCATGGGGCTGAACCTGCTGCGCTGCCATATCAAGGTGCCAGATCCGCGTTATTTGGACGCCGCCGATGAAACCGGCATGCTCGTCTGGTATGAGATCCCGGTATGGAATGACGCCCATCGTTGGACAGCGCAAGCAGCCCAACGTGGCGTAGACACTTTTCGGGCGGAAGTGGAACGGGATTGGAACCATCCGTCGATCGTGATTCAGAGCATCATGAACGAACAGTGGGGCATGGATCCGGCGCAGGCAGATCAGCGCACTTGGCTGCTCAATAGCTTCCGTGATCTCAAGCAGCTTACGGCGCCGTTGGGCCGCTTGATCACCGACAACAGCGCCTGCTGCAGGGGCTTTCACCTGCAATCCGATTTCGCCGATTTTCATATGTACTATTCCATTCCTGACCACGCAGAAACCTGGGCAGCATGGGTACAGGACTATGCCGGCCGGCCGAAATGGCTCTTTAGCCCGTATGGCGATGCAATCGCCACCGGTCAGGAGCCGCTCCTGGTTTCTGAATTCGGCAACTGGGGTTTACCTGAACTGCCGCCTCGCGATCAGCTGCCCTGGTGGTTCCCGCGAGACTTTGGGGGTCGTGAGCTCACCCGCGCGGCGGGCGTCTTCGATCGTCTGCACGCTTATGGCCTGGACCGCATATATCCCGATTACGACGCTCTCGCCCTGGCCACAGAAAGGCACGAGTACCTGGCGCTCAAGTACGAAATCGAGCAGATGCGGCAGCGGAGCTCCATCCAGGGTTATGTCATCACCGAGCTCACGGATGCGAATTGGGAAGCGAACGGACTGATGAGCATGTGGCGGCAACCCAAGACCTTTGCTGGGGAACTGGGGATGCTACAGCAGGACGACCTGGTGATGGCCAGCTTTGCTACCCACAACTTCACCGCCGGAGTAGCGGTGGAACTCCCGCTCACGGTGTCGCATTATTCCACCGCTGTTCTCGAAGGCGCGACCATCTCGTGGCAGACCTCCGACGGACAATCCGGAGTGTTGCCGTTAAGCAACAAGCCCGGGCTGGGTGGGGTCGCAACCGAAGGTGCTCTGCACATCAAAGCGGCGCAGGTGGAAGCAGCTACGCCGCAGTTTCTCCGCCTGCAGTTGGTGAATGCCGCCGGGATGACGCTGGCGCAGAATCGCTACCGCTATGCTGTGTATCCGCAATCGGCGCCGGTCCGGGGAATTACGGTGGCTATCCACGATCCGCTCAACCATCTGCAGTATTTACGCTCCGCCCTCGCAGCCCACGGTGTTGCTGTCATCGATGGAAGTGCTGGTGCGAATGACGAGAAAGCGGTTTGGCTATCGTCCGTGCTGGATGACGCGACCAAAGCGAGACTCAGCCAGGGTGGGACCGTAGTCCTTCTGGCTGGAAGCCGGGATGCACTACCCGTAGGAGGCCCAGTGACCATCCTGCCCCGCGCTGGAACTGATTTGACCGGCGACTGGGTCAGTAACTTCAACTGGGTTCTATCGTCCAGCCCGCTCTGGAAGCCCCTTACCCCGGTGATCGATGGCTCGATCCTGGGTTGGGAGGCGGCCTCGCTCACGCCGGAGTTCGCGATCGGGGGACTGCGAGAAGAGGATTTCCAAAACGTGATGGCAGGCGTCTTCTATGGCTGGCTCAACTCCAATCGGGCTTATCTTGCGGAACTAAAGGAGGGGCCCGGACGTATGCTCTTGACGACGTTCAGATTTCAGAGTTACGGTCAGGACCCCTTTGCCACGCTACTGCTCGATCAAATCCTCAAGACGGCGGCTGCTGCAACCGGTATGACCTAGACCCTGTTATTAATAGAGGGAGCAGGGATGCAAACGGTTACAGAGTGACCATGGGCTCTTCACAAGATCTAGCAGCACCGATTTCCGTAGCAGGTAAACCGGACGTGCGTTGCGCCGCACCGGGCCGCGTGAACCTGATCGGCGAACACACCGACTATAGCGGTGGGTTTGTCATGCCGGTGGCGATTGACTTCCGCACCGTCGCCGCAATTCGCCCTCGTAACGATGCGCAGATTTCGATTGTCTCCGACAACATGGGCGAACAAGTTTCCTATCCGGCGGACCCACTGCCCACCACCGCCCGCAAGCACTGGAGCGACTATCCGATGGGGGTCGCGTGGAGTTTGGCGCAGGAAGGTGTGCGCGTTGGCGGATTTGATCTTTCGCTCGCCGGCGACGTTCCGTTGGGGGCGGGGCTGAGTTCCTCGGCGTCGATCGAAGTGGCTACTGCGCTGGCCCTATTGGCGCTAGACGGAGCAACATTGCCGCTGTCAACGATCGCCCTGGCTTGCCAGCGCGCGGAGAATGTCTTTGTGGGCGCGCGCAGCGGCATCATGGACCAGTTCATTGCCTGCGCCGGTCAGCAAGACCATGCTTTGTTGCTGGATTGCCGGTCGCTCGAATATCGCTTGCTGCCCATTCCCTCACACGTGCGGCTGATCATCTGCAATTCCATGGTCAAGCATGAGCACGCCGGCGGGGAATATAACGCTCGCCGGGCAGAGGTAGAAGAGGGTACGCGCATTCTGCATCGCCGCTGGCCTTCCGTCGTGGCCCTGCGCGATGCCACTGAGGAACAGTTGATCGAGTGCAGCGGGCAAATGCCGCAAAATGTGTTTCGCCGCTGCCGTCACATCATCACCGAGAACAAGCGGGTGCAACTCGCCGCGTCGGCGCTTGAGCGTGGTGATCTGGCCGCCTTCGGCGTCCTGATGGCTGAGGCGCATCGCAGCATCCGCGATGATTTCGAGGCCAGCTGCAGCGAGCTGGATACGCTGGTCGAGATTGCCTCCGGCATTCCCGGTTGTTACGGAGCCCGCATGACAGGTGGAGGTTTCGGGGGCTGTACCGTCAACCTTGTCGAGGAAAGTAAAGCGCAACAATTTCGCGAAGCGATTCATAGCCGGTATCGCGCATCCACTGGCATCGATGCCGACATTTATCTCTGCCGGGCATCCGCTGGCGCAACCCGCATTTCCTAACCTGCCATCGACGCAACCTCGTTGCCTTTTGCGCATCCAACGTAGTGAGTCACAGACACAGTCGCATGCATACACAGAGGAAGCGGCAAGGGCTCTTACCTACCTCGATTCCTCTGTGGAAAAATCTGGTTGCCGGTATACAACTTTTGGGGCAAAGGTACGCCTCGGAAGTAATCTAACCGGAGTACACTTACCGGAGTAACCCGAGAGGTCTACATGATTTCACAATGTATGAATCCGGAGTGCCGTAAGGAGCTTCATTATCTTCGCAGTGGCAGAGTCATCCGCACGATGCAGCGGAATGGGGGCCACGTCCAGGTTGAACATTTCTGGCTCTGTGGCGAGTGCCACATGGACTACGACTTCCTGTTCGCCAAGGACGGTCGTGTTTCTCTTGCGCGAAGGGCTCGATTTGTGGATTCCGCCAAGCCTGCCTTAGACCTGTTGCTGGTCTCCTAGCGTTCGGTCGTCACCTGACGAGCGAAGGCGAGGGACCGCGACTTCGCTCACTCTCGAAATTTTGAGTTAATGAAGTTTAATTCATCCCCGCTTTTCCTCAACCTGCACTCATTCTGCACATCAGCCGGTCTTCTGCGCCCGCCACAGCAGACTAAACTACAAATAACCTCATGGCAGAATTTACCCACCTTCACCTGCACACCGACTATTCACTTCTTGACGGCGCCTGCGATGTAGAAAAACTGGTCGCGCACGTCGACAGCATTGGACAGAAGGCTGTGGCGATTACGGACCATGGCAATATCTACGGCGCAGTGCATTTTTTTGATGCCGCGACCGCAAAAGGTGTAAAGCCAATTCTGGGATGCGAGCTGTACATCTGCCCCCAGGAAGACCATCGCGCCGCCCCGGAAAAAGACAAGTACCATCACCTGTTGGTGTTGGCGGAGAACGAAGAGGGGTATCGCAACCTGGTGCGCATCACCTCTGAGGCTTCACTGCATGGTTTCTACCGCAAGCCCCGCATCAGTAAGAACTTCCTGGCAAAGCATGCGCAAGGCCTGGTGGGCTTCTCGGGCTGCCTGGCCGGTGAGTTATGCGGCAACCTCATGGCAGGGAAGTACGAGGACGCCAAAGCCACCGCCGCTCAATATCAAGACATCTTTGGCCGCGGCAACTTTTTCCTGGAGATCCAGGACCAGGGACTCGAACTGGAAAAGAAGATCCATGCCGACCTTTTTCGACTGGAAAAGGAACTGGACATTCCGCTGGTCGCCACCAACGACAGCCACTATCTTTGCGAAGACGACCATCATGCTCACGAAGTGCTGCTGTGCGTGCAAACTGCGGACTCCATCCACAATCCCAAGCGCTTCAAATTCGATGGCGACCAGTTTTATGTCAAGAGCGCGGCCCAGATGGAACAGCTTTTCTCCCATGCGCCGCAAGTGGTTAGCCGCACCATGCAATTTGCTGAGCGTTGCTCGCTCAAGCTGAACAAAGTCACCAATCCCTTCCCTGAGTTTGCGGTTCCACCTGGGCATACGATCGATAGCTATTTCGCCGAGGTTTGCCGCTCTGGTTTTCGCAAGCGCCTCGACACCACCATTCGGCACCTCGGTGAGCGAGGACTGCGCAAGCGGCCCATCTCCGACTATGAGGAGCGCTTGGAGCGCGAGATCGACTGCATCAAGCAGATGAAGTTTGCCGGCTATTTTCTGATTGTGTGGGACTTTATCAAGTATGCGCGGGAGGTTCACATCCCAGTGGGACCAGGCCGCGGATCAGCTGCCGGATCGCTGGTGTCGTATGCGATGGAAATTACTGACATCGATCCGCTGCAGAACGAACTTTTGTTTGAGCGCTTTCTGAATCCCGAGCGCGTCTCCATGCCGGATATCGACATTGACTTCTGCATGAACCGGCGTGGAGAGGTGATCGACTATGTAACCCGCAAATACGGCCGGGAGCAGGTGGCCCAGATCATTACCTTCAACACCATGGCCGCGAAAGCTGCGATCAAGGATGTTGGCCGGGCGCTCGATCTGCCCTACGGCGAAGTGGATAGGGTGGCCAAGATGGTGCCCGCAACCATCGGTGTGACCATCACCAAGGCGCTCGAGGATTCTCCGCAAATGCAGGAGGCCTACAACAAAGAGCCGCAAGTGAAGGAGTTGATCGACACCGCCAGAAAGCTGGAGGGTCTGGTGCGGGGCGCCGGTTTGCATGCTGCCGGAGTAGTGATCGCACCCCAGCCACTCACCGAGCTGGTGCCGGTATGCCGCAGCAAGAATGATGAAATCGTCACCGCTTATGACATGAAGGCGGTGGAAAAGCTGGGCCTGCTGAAGATGGATTTTCTCGGGCTCACCACGCTCACGGTGATTGATGACGCTCTCAAGCTGATTGAGAAGAAGCGCGGCAGCGTGCTCGATATGGCGCTGATTCCCTTGGACGATGCGGAAACCTATGAAAAGGTCTTTCACCGCGCGCTTACTTCCGGGGTGTTTCAGTTCGAGTCCGGCGGCATGCGTGATGTGCTGCGCCGGTACAAGCCCGTCTCTGTGGAGGATTTGACCGCCCTCAATGCGCTCTATCGCCCGGGGCCGATTCAGGGCGGCATGATCGATGATTTTATTGAGCGCAAGTGGGGCCGCAGGGTGGTCAGCTACGAGTTGCCCGAGCTGGAGGCTCTGCTCAAAGAGACCCTGGGCGTGATGATCTACCAGGAGCAGGTGATGCAGATTGCCAACGTCCTGGCCGGCTATTCACTGGGCGAAGCCGATCTGCTGCGCCGCGCCATGGGTAAGAAGAATCCCGAAGAGATGGCCAAACAGCGCAACCGTTTTGTCGAGGGAGCGATCAAGCGCAAACATCCAAAAGATAAGGTTGTTCGCATCTTCGACCTGATGGAACAGTTCGCCGGGTATGGATTTAACAAATCCCACTCCGCGGCATACGCACTATTGGCCTACCACACCGCGTATTTGAAGACGCATTATCCGGTCGAGTTTATGGCTGCGCTTTTGAGCTCGGAAATTTCCAAGCCCGAGAACGTAGTCAAGTACATCAAGGAGTGCCGCGAGATGGGCATCGCGGTCGAGCCTCCCGACGTGCAGATCTCGGGCGCTGATTTCACCCCCAGTCTTGCCGGCATTCGCTTCGGGCTTACGGCCATCAAGAACGTCGGCCGCAACGCCATCGAATCGATCCTCACGGCGCGGGCTGCGTTGACTGGGGAGCCCTTCGCGAACTTTTGGGAGTTTTGCGAAAAGGTGGATCTGCGCTCGATGAACAAGCGTGTGTTGGAATCGCTGATCAAGAGCGGCGCGCTTGATTCGTTTGGCCGCCGGTCCCAGCTCATGGCATCCGCGGACCGGGCCATGGAGCGGGCGCAGTCGGCTCAGCGCGATCTGGTTGCCGGCCAACATGGGCTCTTTGCCGGGCTGGCCAGTGTTTTTGAAAGCAATGGCCATGGGTCAAAGAGCGCAGACGACCTGCCAAACACTCCCGACTGGGACGAGAATCAGCGGCTGCAATCGGAAAAAGAGGTCCTGGGATTCTTTGTCTCGGGCCACCCGCTGGATAAATATGCGGAAAAGCTGCGCAATTTGAACGTGGTCGACACGGCGACTGCGCTGGAGATGAAGGTGGCCCCCGCCGCGGGCCGCCGCCGGGGTGGGGAGCCGGAGAGTCAGCTGGCCATCGCCGGCGTGATTGTCGGCCTTAAGGTGGGCAAATCCAAACGCTCCGGGGAGATGTACGCGCAGGCGTCGCTTGAGGATACAGTCGGCAAAATCGATATTATTTGTTTTCCTAAGGACTATGCGCGGCTCTGCGAGAACCTCAAGATTGAAGTGCCGGTCCTCATCAAGGGGGTGCTTCGCGCGGATGACGATGAGTCGGCGCCGAAGCTATCGGTTTCTAGTGTGCAACCGTTGGAGGACATCAAAATCAGGCTGCCGCAGAACGTTCGCATCCGGGTGCCGCTGGAGACGGCGAGCGAAGCCATGCTCGGTTCGCTGCGCGCCATGATCACGGCTGCCCCTGGTCCCGGCAGGATCATGATCAACCTCGAAAGCCGCGGTGAGTATTGCGTGATGCTGGAACCGGAGGGCTTGTCCGTCGCCGCGGACAGGGGCTTCATCGAGCGCGCCGAACAACTGCTAGGCTTGGGCGCAGTACAGGCCTTTGAATAGCGGCCAATTTATGAGGCGCTCCGCTCACAGATGACGATTCTGTGGGAAGTTAGCGCTTATGGCCCTACCGGCCTGGCTCTCATTTGGGCTTTAAAGTGTGAGTTCTAAAAGTAACGGGACTTGGGTAATGCGCCGCACATTGGGCGCCTTCAGGTGAATGCATGGCGCGCCTGCATATAGTAACGGTCACCGCATCCCCGTACCTGTTGAAAACGCTATAATCCATGTTACTGACAGAAGCAAAGGCCAAGCGGCAGGCTTTCCCGCGCTGGCATAGGCGATGCAAGTCTCATGACCGATCCGGCACCAGCAAATCTTGAGCAGACACAGGTAGTCGCTGAACCGACGAATCCCGCCTGGATCAAGACTGAACTCGCGCGACACCCGCAACGGCCCTACCCGATGGACTTCATTCAGCGTATTTTTACTGACTTTTCGGAGATCCACGGGGATCGAGCCTTTGGCGACGATCTCGCCATGGCGTGCGGTTTGGCGCGCTTCCACGGTCAGGAAGTGATGGCAATCGGCAACCTGAAAGGGCGGGGCACCAAGGAGAAGGTACGGCGCAACTTTGGAATGCCCAACCCGGAGGGTTATCGTAAGGCGCTGCGGGCCATGAAGATTGCGGAAAAGTTTCATCGTCCAGTGTTTACCTTCATCGATCTCACGGCTGCTCATCCAGGGATCACCGCCGAAGAACGCGGCCAGGCAGAAGCGATCGCTCGTAATCTGCGTGAGATGGCCCGGCTGCGGGTCCCAACCATCGCCACTATCACGGGTGAAGGCGGTTCGGGGGGCGCGTTGGGGCTCGCCGTGGCTGACCGTGTTCTGATGATGGAAAATGCCATTTATTCGGTCATTCCCCCGGAAGCTTGCGGTTCCATCATATGGCGTGATCCGAACAAGAAGGCTCAGGCTGCCGCCGCGTTGAAGATTACCTCCGAAGACGTGTTCCGTTTGGGTTGCGTCGACGATGTGGTGCCGGAACCCCCCGGCGGAGCCCAGAACGATGCGGCCGCCGCCACCACCATGCTTGAAGAAAAGCTTGCCTGGCATTTAAGCGAATTGCAGGCCATGCCGGACGAAGAACGGATCGCACGCCGTCTGGCTAAGTTCCGGGAGATTGCCCGATTCTACAAAAACGCCTAAGTGAAAATGCTGTAGTGCGGGGGGCGTGCGCTTGACCGATTACACTCCAGCCAATCGAGTACGTGCATTCGGCTACGTCGTCATCGCCGGGGGCTACTTTTACATTGCCGAGTGGATTGCTATTCGCGCAGCCAACGGGTTGGCGAGCGGAGTCTGGGTCGAGCTCGTCGAACGCTGCGTTCTGCTGTTCCTGTTGGTGCTCGGATTCGGCGCTATGGGACGCGTATGGAGCCGCCAGCGCGAACCCATTCGTGGCATGGGCCTGGTCTTCCGTGCCGGGTGGGGGAGGGAATTCGGCCTGGGCGCCGCGTTGGGCTGGGGCATGCTGGTTGCAAGCATCCTGCCCATGGTGCTTACAGGCGGATTGATCATCACCTTTTGGCCGGTTCCGCGCCAGTTCGGGATTCTTCTCATCGACCTCCTGCTGCTTGCCGTGGCCTCGCTGGCAGAGGAGGTTACTTTCCGCGGGTATCCCTTCCAGCGTTTGATCGAAGCCATGGGGCCTACGCTGGCCACCCTGGTTTTTTCCTTCGCCTTTGCCGCTTTGCACATGTTCAATCCGGGCGCCAACCGCGCCAGCTTCATGATCACGGTTTTCAGCAGCTGGTTGCTGTCGGTCGCCTATCTGCGCACTCGAGCGCTCTGGGTCTGCTGGGGCTGGCACTTTGCCTGGAATGCAAGTATGTGTCTTGTCTTCGGCCTGCCGGTTAGCGGCATCACCGAATTCTCTCCCGTCATTCAGAGCAATACGGTGGGTCCTACCTGGATAACCGGCGGCGACTATGGTCCGGAAGCCAGCATGGTGACTGCCGTCGTGCTGCTGATCGGGATCTTCGTCGTCTACCGCGCCACCCGCGGGTACGCGTACCTTTATACCCAACCGGTCATTGTCCCCGCGGGCATCCCCGTCGACCTGGACGCAATGAGCAGCACACTCGCTCCGCATCACCCCGACCATGCCCAGCCCCCGCCGGCAGGGACCACTTTAGTCCAGATCGAGTCGATCTCCGGGCCATCGCCGGCGCCTCCACTGCCACTATCTTCCGCCATGCCACAAGCCGGCCCCGAGCCGCAAGAGCCGCCCAAATAGGTCCAGAAAAAGCTCGAATTTAGTGGCCTGAAACTTTCTTCGCATTGCGCACGAAACGTTACTTGCAAATCACTAACAGTGGGACCATTATTGGCGCATGAGGAAAGCGCCATGGCTGGGCTCACCACCAAACAATTCTTTCCTGCCAGCGCCGTAGCCGGAGTGCACCGCGTCGCCGCTTTGTTGGCAGTTACCACCCTTTGCGGATGTGCTTTAGGCAATGCGCAGGTCTTCACTGTGCAACGCGAAAAGCTGCCTCCCAAAGAGGCCAATCTCACCACCGTCCAACCGACTGCCGTCCAGCTGTCGACGACTCCGCTCACCGAGCGGACACGGCAGCAGCTGATCCGTACCTTTCAGGCGGACGAAGCCTTCGCCGTTCGCCCAATTCCGCTGGGTACTAAGGGCGTTGCGCTCCATGCCAACGGGCCGCTCAGTCCTTCGGGAAGTGCTTACGCGGAGGAGTTGCAGAAGTACGGTATCTCGGTCAAACCCGGTGATCGCGTAGTGATCACTAAGTTCGAAGTCAAGCCGGACCGCATCGTTTTTGAGTTCAACGACGGCCCGGAGAAGCACCACCATATCTTGCAGCACATCGAAATTGGAGGTATGGGTGGAATGGCGCCCATGGCTCAGGATGACGGCCATGTTCCGGTCGGATCGCGGATGACCCTGCTCTTCAACAAGTTTGTCCCAGAGATGACTGCCTCCGAGGTGCGCAAGCTGATCATTCCGATGATCGACTTCTCGCTCAAGACTCCGGTCGAGGCCTTTGCCGACACGCTGCCGCCCAAGCTTAAGGGTGCTGTCCTGAACCACGAAGTTTTAGTCGGTATGAACCGGGAGATGGTGCTGAAGGCCGTTGGGCAGCCCGATCAGAAGGTTCGCGAAATGGACGGGCAGATGCCGTTTGAGGAGTGGATCTACGGCCAGCCACCGCACGAGGTCCAATTCGTGCGCTTCAACGGTAACCGCGTAATCCGCTTGGAAATCGCCGATGTCGGCCAACCGCCTGTGATTCGTGACAAAGATGAGACCGATGGTTACTTTGCCGGGCAGTTCGTCCGCCAGGTACGCCTCGGGGATGCGCCGCCGACGGCGCCCAATCAGGAACACGCTCCTACGGCCGCGCCTACCTTGCGGAAGCCAGGAGAACAATTGCCCAACGCGGTAGACAACGATCATCAGATGAAGCCGGTGCAGTATCCGGATGATCAGAAGCCCAAGCCGATTCCTCCGCCTCCCGGGACCAATCCGTCGCAGCTGGTGGACATATCGAGTTACGGCGGACCCCAGTAGAGGATCGTGTAACATAATTACTAGCAGTGTCCCCGATTCGTCCCGCCAAACGCATTCCAAGCCGGAACGAGGTTCGAGTGAAGCTGCGTGCCGACAGCTAAGCCTGTCGAAGAGGAGATAACACCGTGGCGAAAGTAGCCAAGACCGCCGACCGTTCCAAGATGATCGACACCGCCAAGGGCATTGAATGTCCCAAATGCAATAAGGCAACTCGCATTGTGAAACGAGTAAAGGATCGGGAAAGAGGGGTTCCCGGAGGCGTTTACATCTCCTGCTCGGCCTGCGACTTCTACGAAAAGCTCTAAACCTCGAGCCTAAGCAGTCACCTTTGCGGTTTGCATCTCCGCCAATATGGATCTCGCTGCAGCACTTGGATCAGCTGCCCGCGTGATCGGTCGCCCTACCACCAGGTAGCTTGCACCGGCCGCGATGGCCGCGCCGGGAGTAGCCACGCGCCGTTGATCGCCAGTATCCGCGCCCTCTGGGCGAATTCCCGGGATCACCAGCAGTGGCTTGCCGCCCAGCCTGTTCCGCAGGTTGGCCACTTCGACGGCGGAGCAGACGAATCCCTGCACGCCGCTAGCGTATGCCATCCTGGCTAGCGTCTCCACCTGGGCGGTCGCACTTCTGCCGACGCCGGTTGCCTCCAGTTGCGAATCATCCATGCTGGTAAGCACGGTGACGGCGAGGAGGACAGGGCCGGTTTCCCCCACCGCTTCGGCCGCCGCGGAGAGCATTGCCGGTCCGCCCGCAGCATGTATGGTCAGCATTTGTACACCGAGTCGCGCCACCGACCGCACCGCGGATGCCACGGTGTTGGGAATATCGTGGAACTTCAGATCGAGAAATATGGAGTATCCGCGCCGCTGCAACTCGGCGACCAGGTGGTTTCCCTCGGCGACGTAGAGCTCCAGGCCGATTTTGAACCAGCGCGTGGCCCCGTCTAATCGATCCACCAAATCAAGCGCTGTCTTGGCGTCCGGATAGTCCAGAGCCACGATCAGGCGTTCGTCTGCGGACTTGCTAGAAGGTGCCACGACGCTGATTGTAGCGAAAAGGCGGGGCCGATTATCGCTGAAACTGCGCGGGCCAGCTGAGTTCTGCGATTTGAGCAGGGCTTAGTGAAGGATCAACCAGATCGATCCGCACCGGCGCGACGCCTCGGAAACCCAGAATCCTGGCCGCCGCATACGATAGGTCGAGAACTCGAGATTCAGGCACCGGACCACGATCATTCACCCGGACCAGAACCGATCGGTGGTTGCGCAGATTGGTCACCAGAACAGTGGCGCCGAGCGGGAGGCTGCGATGGGCGCATGTCATGGAATTCATATTGAAGGGTTCGCCGCTGGCGGTAGCCTGGCCCTGGAATGCACGTCCGTACCAGGATGCTCGTCCGAATTGACGCCAGTGGTGATGAGGCGTGATCGCGCTCGCAGTTTGCGGCGCTTCTGTTGCTGCTGCTGGGGAATCATGCTGGGCTAACGTAGAACCGGGGCTAATGCACATCGCGGAAAGTACCGCGCCGGCAAGGATTGCGGGCCCTATAGGCCAATGAGAATGGTTGGCGATAGTTGACATTGTTCTCCTGTCTTATTGTATGGAGCACTTGTTGTCTAAGTCAAAACCTATCAACTACTTATTAAGAGTCTCCTCCTTGCTTTAAGGCCCTGGGTATGGTATAGGCGGGGGTGAATAGGAGCCCTTATCGGGCCACACTCATTAAACAGGATCCGGATGCCTCGCGTTGCTGATCCTTGGTAATCTTCACCCACCAAAGTCATAGGCCCGGAATCGGACTTTGGCACCGGAACCGGGGCAAAAAGCCCCGACCCGGATTCCCTGTACGCTGCACTGGAGACGACCGCGTGTGCGGCTTTCATTACGGAAAGCCGCATGAACTTCGCCATAGCCAACCAACTCCACAGGAAATCCGGGGGAAGGCAGAGGATACACTCGGGCGGCAAAGATTTCCAGGTTTAGTCTCTTCCAATAGGCATGAAGCTTCCCATGGAGTCCCCCGGCAATGAATCCCCAAAGACCGCCGCCGTCCCCTCCAGACCGGTGGCGCTCACCATCGCTGGTTTTGATCCTGGGTCCGGGGCGGGAATTACCGCTGACCTGAAGACCTTCTCTGCCCATGGAATCTACGGCGTAGCTTGTATCTCGGCGATGACGGTGCAATCGACGCTCGGCGTCCGCGCTGTCGAGCCGCTCGCCGCGACGCTGGTCCGGCAGACACTGCAATGCCTGGCCGAGGATGTTTCTTTATCCGGCATCAAGATCGGGATGTTGGGGAGCTCAGCCGTAGTGTCCGAAGTTTCCTCCTTTCTGGCCGCCCAGTCAGGCGCGATCCTACGGGAACGGATTGTTCTCGATCCCGTCCTGCGTTCGACTTCGGGTACGCCCCTTATGGATCGGGGTGGAGTGGACGTCCTTCGCGAGGAACTGCTCCGCCGAGTCGGGTGGATCACGCCGAACGTCGAGGAGTTGGCCTTGCTTGCCGGCGGTGGCATCGGTCGTGAAGAGGTGCCGGCGGCCGCGGCTCGTCTGCAGGCGATGGCAGCGCGGCTGGGCAACGATGCATTGAACGTGGTGGTCACCGGTGGCCACCTCAGCCGGCCTGATGATTTCCTGCTCGCTGCCTCGGGGGAGCAGAGCTGGCTGGCGGGAGAAAAGATCATCACTAACGCGACCCACGGAACGGGTTGTGCTTTCTCGAGCGCACTGTTGTGCGGCCTCATTTCCGGCCGATCTCCTCGTGAGGCTGCCGCTTCCGCCAAAGCTTACGTCACAGAAGCGCTTCGTTCGGCTTATCCGGTCGGTAAAGGGAAAGGGCCAATGAACCATCTCTTTCCGTTTGATCCGCCCTGATGGGTAGTTAAGTATTCACGCTAGCCGTTGTCAGTTTCTGGACTCGCCTGACCAGTTCAGCCTTGGCGAATGCAGTTTGCCGTTGTCGATTTGCATTATTCATTGCTTTGCTGGGTTGCGGCTCCCAATTGACCGAAGGCCAATTCCGGCGAATGAAACCGGCCAACGATTGAGAGAATGAATTGGGTCCCGGATAAGCTCTGCGCGCTTGACGTCCAGACTAAAGAGTCGGCGTAAGAAAACTCCACTTCCGAACTCAGTCGCGCACGGACGGCTGAGAGTAGCCCAACACGTAAGAGTGTTTGAGAACGCGAAAATAAACCTCCAGTCAGAACCAGGCCCGTATCCGGATTTTCTGTGGAGCTGGTTGGCGTTGGCGAAGTTCATGCGGCTTTCCTTACTGAAAGCCGCACACGTGGATGTTGGTGGGCGCCCCGTGCAGGAAATCCGGATACGGGCCTGATTCTGATTGGAGGTTTGCTTTTGCGTTTTGACAGGAAGAACCAGTCCCGCCAGGGACGGCTTCACCCGAAGCCTGTGCCCGATTTTCATTTCCCTTGGGTGGCCTAGTTCAGTATGGGTGGCGGTTCGGGGTCGCGACTGGGAGGGCGAGACTCGCTCTCGACTGGGATGAAACGTCAGCCTATCGTTGCGCGAGTTCGATTTCGAGGCGGGTATTCTTGGCGAAGACCACTTCGTGTCCGCGTGCAATCCAGGTGTCGAAGACAATCTTACCGACCTCGTAGTAGGCGAAGCCGGAGACCAAGCCTCCATTCGAGGAGGCCGTACCTACTATCCGTGTTAGCAGGTCGAGGCCGTTGCTGGTCAGGGCTTCCTTGACTAGGCCGGCACCGGTGCTATCCGACACCGCAGCCAGCGAACCCAGGGTGATCGGAGCCAGGAAGCGGCTGCCGCCGCCGGCCTTGATCTGCCCTTCGTTGTCGATCTGCACCCGGTCACTTCTGACGCTCTCGGCGGCGATTACGCGGCCGTGCACAACTCTCTCATCACCCTCGGGCAGTTCTACCTTGGCGAAGGTCAGTCGCAAACTTCCGTTGTGCCCGAACATTCCCGCCGGCTTGGCCTGCACCACGCTTCCGATCAGGTGCGTGCCCTCGGGCAATAACAGCTTCCCGTGCGCCAGGGGCGTAACCGGCACCGACGTGTCCGTCGATTGCACCGTAGCTGCGGGCTCGTCTTCGAAAAGAGGCTGCGTCAGCACTGCTTCGACCGGCATGCCGGCGGTTGCTGTGGCCGAGTCCACCGGATCCACCAGGCGGGCCTCGATGTTACCCGTCAGCTTCAGCTCGCTGAGGGCCGCGACGGGTGCGGGCGCCGGTACGGGCTCTCCAGCTAAATTCAAAGGCTCCTTCAGCTCCACATCGTACTGGGTTCCTGCCCAAAGCTCCTGGGGATGAACCGGAATCTGTGCATAAAGAGCCTGTTTTGCCGTATCCATCTTGTGTGGAGCACTGAAACTGGCCACGGTCTCCCGCTTGGTCCAGCTAAAAGCTGCTGCGATGCGCTGTACCAGGGAGCGGTGCGGCGCCCGTTCAGGAGCGGCCATGCGCACAACCTTGGTTGTGCGCTCCGTAGCATCTGTCTCCATGCCGTAAAGCTGCCCATCGGGGGTTTCAATCTGGTTAAAGGTTACGTCCGCGTTCTTGAGAGGCGTCAGGTCACCATTAAACATGGCGGCGGTGCGAACCTGCCGGGTGACTCCGTGCTTGCCGATGATCGTGCCGTAGACCTTAGCGTTGGCGGGAACGACTATGTGGTCGGTGAGATAGACAGGCTCTGTGAGGTGCCCTTCAATTTGGGTGCCCGTCCGCATGGGGTAGCTCTTATCGAGTTCCACGCGTAAAGGAACACCCGCCGGGATGAGCTCGGTAGGGATCGGCGCAACATCCTGCGCGAAGGCGGAACCTGTGGTGGTGGCGACGGTCGCGGCAAACAACGCTGCCAGAGCTATCTTCATGACCTATTTCCCCCCGGCAGGATCTGCGGGCAGAGTGCTCATCGCATTTCGCTTAACGACACCGAAAGCCATGTCTTCCTGATACTGTGACTTGGGGGAGGGCGGAAATGCGGCTTTGGCAGAACGGGCGGGCGGAAACGGGGCTGCGGTGGTTTACCGCGACTTAGCTACCGGACGACCATTCCTCTTACCGATTTCTACAAACCGAGAGTAGGCTGTCCGCGGGCGGGAGTATATCACTCGTAGGTTGCAAAAATGTCTCAAAAAAAATCACCGGAAGGTAACTAAGAAGCGACACTTTTAGTTTGTTGCACGTCTCCCTCTAAGACGAGGAAGCGTCGAATATATCTGAGTGGCTCGTCGTGAGCCGCCATCTCACGTAAATGGTATTTCCAGACGTCGGCCTTCAGCGTGCGGCGGGTGAAGGGCTTCCGCGTCACTGTCACGATGCGGCCCTCCTTGTCGCGGCGCGTGTAGCTTGCCGCAGGCACGACGAAGCTGATTTGCGAACCCTGTTTCCAGAACGTCCGGCCAAATTCGTGAGCAAAAAGGAGAGCATAGTAACGCCGCCCTTGAGCAAGCAACTCGACCGCGTCGTCAAAGCTGGTCCACGAGGAGTCGATCGCTGTCTGGAACCACTTGCGGAATTGGAAACCGTTCGCCCGCGCTTGGCGAATGACGATGCGCAGCAGTTCCTGCCTGGTCATAGCGTCTCCTCGTTTCCGCAGGTACCGTAAGGGGAGTCCCATGCACTGTGGCTACGCGTCGCCCGAACGGCTTATCTGTTAGTTACCTATTTATGCGCTAAGAGTCTCGCTAATTACTACTAGTTAATGAAATTTCGCGAAAAAATCCGTTGCTTCATGCCCCTCAAGACCGACCGCGTTCGTCCGATGGCTGCAGCCGTCTCGCGCCTCGCCCCCTCATCATTTCAGCGCGAAGCTTCTGGAGTACCATCGTCCGGGCTTGCCTAAGTTACTCTTTGCATTTGGTTTAGCCGCATTTTCTGTGCTTTTTACAGGAGCTGGGCGTGGCGCCGTTACCACACCTGCAGGGGTTGATACGAACCCACTCAATCTGGACCCATTGGTGCGTCAGGCCTTCGATCGCTTCTACATCCTGGATTACGATGGCGCTTTGTCCAGGTTTGAAAAGGTGCAGGCGCAAAATCCCACGAACCCCCTGGCCGTGGATTATGTGCTCGACACCGTGATTTTCCGCGAACTCTATCGCCTCGATCTGCTCGACACCACTTTCTATGCCCATGACGGGTTTCTCAACGGCAAGCACGAAGTGACCGCCGACCCTGCCGTGGCCGAACGAATTAACTCCTTATTTAACACGACAATGGATCTCTCGGATCAGGAGCTAAGCAAGGATCCGGAGGATGTCGACACACTGTTTGCGCGAGGCTGGGCGCGCAGCTTGCGGGCGGTGTACATCGGCCTCGTCGAACGGAGCTATATTGGAGCCCTACATGTTGCTTTGCAGGCCCGTAGCGATAACGAAAAGGTGCTGCGGCTGGATCCTAAGTATATCGACGCCGAGCTGATCGTCGGGGTCCACCAATATGTCACCGGGAGCCTGCATCTTGGTATTCGGATACTGGCTGGGGCAGCCGGCATCACCGGCTCTAAATCGAAAGGAATACAAGACTTACGAGACGCTGGGGGGCGAGGAGTGATCACTTCGGTGGAGGCCCGGACGGCGCTTGGCCTGTTCCTTCGCCGGGAGGCAAAATATGACGAGGCGATTGCCGTCACCCGGTCGTTAACCGACGAGTACCCACGGGATTTTCTCTTCCGGCTCGAACTTGCCAACCTCACTAAGGACGCGGGGCACGGCAACGCCGCCATCGCGCAGTACCAGCAGGTGCTGCAGGAAGCCAGGAAGCCAGGCTATTTTCCTTCTGCCCATCTGGAGCTCGCCTGGTTCGGTCTAGCCGACACACTCCAAGGGCAGAAGAACTATACCGAAGCGGCTGCAGCCTACAATGAGGCCACGGCTCAGCCGACCATCAGCAAAGATCTCAAAAGCCGCTGTGATCTCAACTCAGGAAAGATGTATGATCTTTTGAATGAGCGAGATATGGCGCTGAGGCAGTACGCGGCCGTGCTCCGCCAGGACGGTGACTCCGCACAGGCGGATTCGGCTCGCAAGTACCTGAAATCGCCGTTTACCTCGCAGTAACCCCCGGGATGGGTTGGCACGTAATTTATTACAATGGCTCTTTGGAGGCGTCCAATGGCTCTATATTGTTCCGGATGTGGTACATCGCTGCCCGGCGACGCGCGCTTTTGCTCAGCCTGCGGCAAGGCTGTCATCGAGCCGGGCGCGGCGGCGGCCTTTGCTTCCCGGCCCGCATCACCCCCCTGGGGACCGTTGACTCGCCCCCAAGCCGGACGGAAGCTGGCAGGTGTCTGCCGGGGACTCGCCAACCAGTACGGTTGGGACGTCACGTTGATCCGAGTCATAGCCGTGGTGCTGGCGATATTGGCATTTCCCATTGGTGAGGTGGCCTACGCCTTGTTTTGGCTGATGGTGCCTGAGGAGCCGCGTGTGGTTGCTCCATCGACCAATCTCAACACGACTACCTGACTCCGTCCAATGCTAAGTTGAAGCGCCACCCTCTTGCCATCCCGCCCGTCCCGCCTGTCCCGGCGTGCCGTGGAGCGTGCCGTGGAACCGAAACGGAGGGATTAGAGCATTTACCATTCGCGCGAGGCCCTTTTCTTTTGAAATCCGAGATCGCATTCTCCGGTCGCCCCTTCCGCTATCCCAAGAACCAATCGGCATTGCACTGTGAGGATGTTTCTCTGATTCGGCTGGCGAAGAATTATGGGACCCCCCTGTATGTCTATTCGGCAGGGCAGATTCTGGATCGTTATCGCCTCTTCTCCGACGCCTTTGGTCATCGCGATCACCTCATTTGCTATTCGGTAAAGGCGAACTCCAATTTGTCTATTCTCAAGCTCCTTGCGGGACAGGGATCGGGATTCGATATCGTCTCTGGAGGAGAGCTTCTCCGCATCCTCCAGGTGAATAAGAAAGCAGCTGGCCGGATCGTGTTCTCCGGTGTGGGCAAGACAGCCGAAGAGATCGATCTTGCGCTGGCTGCCGGCATTCTTATTTTCAATGCGGAGAGTGAATCCGAAGTGGCTTTGCTCGGCGAACGAGCCCGCAGGCGCCGCGTCGTCGCCAAGGTCGCCTTGCGCGTGAACCCCGACGTTTTCGCCGAGACCCATCCTTACATCTCGACCGGCTTGCGCGAACACAAGTTCGGCATCGACATCAAGGCTGCCCGGGCTGTTTACCAGGAAGTAAAACGATCGCGTTACCTTGATCCGGTTGGGATCAGTGTGCACATCGGGTCCCAGATCCAGAACGCTGAGCCTTTCGGGGCAGCGCTGGATGCGGTGGCCAGACTCATACGCGAACTCGAAGGCGACGGCATCCGGATCAAGTTCGTCGATGCCGGGGGTGGCCTGGGCATCGACTACAACAATGCTTCGAGCTTCGACCCCGCGGCCGAAATGGCAAAGTATGCAACTGAGGTCGACCGCGCCCTTGCCGGGCTCGAGGTTCGACTGCTGCTGGAGCCCGGCCGCTTCCTAATTGCCCAGGCCGGCGCCCTCCTTGCCAGAGTCCTGTATCTCAAGCGCAATGGGAGCAAGACTTTCGTCATAACGGATGCCGGAATGAATGACCTCATTCGGCCCGCGCTTTATCAGGCCTACCATGAAATTTTGCCCGTAATCCACGATCCATTGGCCAAACGTGGCCTGGTCGACCTGGTTGGCCCGGTTTGCGAGTCGGGTGACTTCTTTGCCCGGGACCGGGAGATGCCGCAGGTCAAGGAAGGCGATCTGGTGGCGATTCTCGACGCCGGCGCCTATGGGATGTCCCTGGCCTCCAATTACAATTCCCGGCCCCGTGCCGCGGAAGTTCTGGTGGAAGGGAAGAAAGCCAGGCTGATTCGCCGGCGGGAGACGATTCGTGACCTGGTTCAACCAGAGATCCGGCTCTAGCAGGCGCTGCGGAAAAACTCTGTCGTTGAAGGGTACGGGCTACCTCGCCGCAACCTTGTACAGCCCGGACCTACGCAAGAGTTCGTCGTAAACGTAAGAAGCCCGGGCAGTTGCCCGGGCTTCTTGGTTCAGTTTTTGTGCTGTGGCTACTGCGAGAGCGAATGGACAGAGGCCAGGGTGTTATTTTCGATCGGCTCATCCGACTGCGCCTCTTGCGTATTTTGCGCTGCCAGCGCTGAAGGAGCACTAGCGGTGTGGCCGACGGGCGAATCGTTTGTGTGGTTAGGGCCAAGGCCCAGACTGATCAGTGCCCGGCTATCAGGCATTAATTTGGTCTGCCAGCCGTGGTCCGACTGATATTGCCTCATGGCCACTTGGGTCTGTGCGTCCCATTGCCCGCTGGGCGCGCCCGTGAGGTATTTCTGGCGGATCAATGCGTTCTGAATTTCGGAGGCCCGGCCGGAATCAATGGTCCGCTGTCCGTGGACATGGCTGACTGGTTTCCGTTTGGCCTTCTTGGAAGAAGCCGTCCGCGAATGGCCGGACGTGGGTGCACGATGAGTTCGGCTTGCAAATGTTGGAGTGATAGCCAGAGTGGAGATTAGCAACAAAACCTGGCCTGCTCGTAAAGACGCCATGCATACCTCGATAGGGGAAATTCGTGCTTCTCGTCACACTATAGCGAGACCTGACAGATTGCAATCCCAACAATCCCGGCAGCCGCAATTTTCCCGGCCGCCGGTAATGGTTACTAGGTAAATTATTCGTTTTTACCGCGTCTTCGCATCACCCCTATTACTTTGTGGTCAGATAAAAGACCCGACCGGGGAAATACTTTATGGTAGTGTGCCTCCCAGATAAGTGCCACCAGCGGTCGGATTGCGCGAGTCAACCACTCGGAAGCCCACGTCCTGGCCAGACTTCAAACCGCTGACCAACGACTGGAACTGATCGACGCCCGTGACCGCCTGGCGATTGATTTCCGTGATCACCAAGCCGGATGTCAATCCAGCTTCGTCGGCAAAGGAACCCGGCTTCACCTGCGTAACCAGGACCCCATGCACCCCCTTGCTAGCCAAGGGGCCAGGGACAGCTTCGACGCTCATGCCGAGTTTGCCTTCAGAGGCGTTGGGAGCGCTTTCCGGCCCGTTTTCTCCATTCTGGGTCGCGGGTTGCGCCGCGTAGAGCTTCGCCCGGTCCGCGATGGTGAGGGTAGCCGTCGAATTCTGTCCACTACGCATGTAGCCTAGGCGAACTGTGGTCCCGGGTTTGCGAGCCGCAATGTCCGTCACCAGGGCATCTCCATCCTTAATAGGTTTGCCGTCCACAGTAGTAATAATGTCGCCGCCCTTCATTCCCGCCTGGTCGGCAGGACCGTGGGGTGAAACTGCACTGATCAGCACCCCGGACTTGAAGCCGTAGACACGCTGCACGGCCGGGTTGAGGCTGCCCTGGAACTGAACCCCAATCGAACCCCGGATGACCTTGTGCTCCGGTCCAATCAGATCGTTATAGACCCCGATGACTGTGTTGGAGGGCATGGCAAAGCCAATTCCCTCGTAACCTGCGGACTGGGTAAGAATCGCCGTGTTGACGCCAATGACCTGGTCAGCCATGTTGACCAGCGGTCCGCCTGAATTGCCCGGGTTGATGGCAGCGTCGGTTTGGATAAAGTGCTGGAACTGGCCCGCAGCGCCCTTATCGACAGTACGGTTTCTGGCCGAGACGATGCCCGCGGTAACCGTTTGGGAGAGCGCAAACGGGCTGCCGATGGCGATCACCCAATCGCCCACCTGGCTGCCGTCCGAGTTGCCCATCTTTACCGTGGGCAGGGGTTCGGTGGCAGTGATTTTCACCACCGCCAGATCGGTGTCTTTATCCACGCCTACAACCTTCCCTACGCGGCCCTGGAAGCCTTCCGGGTCGGTGGAAAGCTTCACATAAATGCGATCGGCCTTTTCCACCACATGGTTGTTGGTAATGATGTACCCGCGGGGATCCACAATGAAGCCGGAGCCGAGGGACTCCCGTACCTGATCTCCCTGTTCGCCGCCGCCTTGCCCCTGGCCGCCAAAGAACCGGTTGAAGAAGTCCTGGAAGTTCTGGTCAGGGCCCTGGCCGCCCTGGTCCTGGTCGCCATTCTGGTCGTCGTCGCCGGGGGGGACGGCGGGTGCCGCATGCGGATTGCGACGGCGGGAATGGGTATCCTCCTGAGGCAGGGTTTCGGTATTGATATTCACCACCGCAGGGCCGACGTCTTTGGCGATTTGGGTGAAAGTCGTCGACAGGCTGACAGGGTTGGGAATCTTCAGCGGGCTGGCGTCTGAGCTATCGGTTTGCGTTTCATTTCCCCGAACACCGTGGACAGCGACAGATCCAATCAATATGCCGGCTGAGAGCGTGCCTAGGATAGTAAAGGTTGAAGCGAGACGGCTTGTGCGAAGCCGTTCGAGCAGCGATTTCATCTGGGTCTAACCTCGTCGGTTGGGAAGCATCCAAGGGCTGGCGGCGCTAGGAGGATGGCACCCCGTAGAGCAATCACACAGTTGGTGTGAGCCAGGGAACGAGAGCGGTTGTAATACTGGTCCTCCGGCAAGCCCGGGGCGAATGTCGTTCATGGCCTCAGCAGATTCCCGGATTCATGAAACACGCTCGAACTCAGCGCCGCCGATGTTCCCCCAAGGAACGGCGGCACATAACAAACCCTTGCTGTCACACAACCTCTGTGTACTCTCTCCAGTATAGCCAAAAGCCGGCAATTGGTGCGGCCGCGTGTTGTAGCGGTTGGTGCAGCAGCAACATTTAATTAGACGCGGCTCGCCCGCCATGAGTTACAGCACGGGCATCTTGCCCCAGGAAAACAATAGAAGATGGGCACGAGCGCGACCTATTTGCCGAGGCGGGGGCTGGCAAGACAGGCACTTCTGTTTAGTTATCTACGTAACGTTACGTCTGAGTATTACTATCGCGTTCTTCACGGTTTGGGCGACGTTGCCTCATAGACGGTTCTTCCGTCGACCACCGTCCGCAGTACCTGGGTCTTCAGAATCTCCGGGGGAGGCACTTTGGTTAGATCGCGGTCGAGCACAACAAAGTCGGCTACGTACCCAGGAACCAGCTTGCCTTTGTAGCTCTCGGCAAACTCCGCGTAAGCCGAACCCTGGGTGTACGCCAGGAGCACCTGGTCGATGGTCAGCTTGTCTTGCGGAAAGTAGCTATCCGTCCCCGCCTCGTTGCTGCGGGTGACTCCGGCGTAGATGCCGCGAAAAGGCGTAATGGGTTCCACCGGGTAGTCCGTCCCGAAGGCCAGCGGCACGCCGGCATCAAGAAAAGCCTTCCACGCGTAGGCGTAAGGTGACCTTTGGGGGCCAAGCCGCGCCCGGGCCCAATTCATGTCGGTGAGCAGATGGCTGGGCTGCATGGACGCGATGATGCCCAGGGCCTTGTAGCGCGGGATGTCCCGCGGCTCTACCACCTGGGAGTGTTCGATGCGGTTGCGTCCGGCCGCGCTGTTGCTCGCTGCGGCGAAGTTGTTCGCTGCGGCGAAGGCGTTGAGAGCCATCTCTACGGCGGCGTCGCCGATGGCGTGGAAGCCTATCTGAAACCCAGCCGCGGCACGCTCTTTGGTCATCGCGTCGAGCCGCGCCTGTTGGTAACGTAACAATCCGCTGTTGCCCGGATCGTCCGTGTAGGGCGATAGCAAAGCCGCTGTTCGCGAGCCTAACGAGCCGTCCATGAAGCCCTTCAACATTCCCGTGTGAAGCATGCGGTCGCCGGCCGGCTGCGCGGCGCGGTGGGCCACCAGCAACTCGACTGGATCATCGAAGCGCAGCCATTCCGAAATGCGCACCGGCAGCTGGCCTTCTCGCTCCAGCTCCTGGTAAACCAGAAAGTCATCCCAGTCGGAGTTGTCCTGCACCGAGGTCACCCCGTGCGCGCGCCGCATCCTTAAGCGCCAGCAGGACGGCCCGCCTTCGCAGGTCATGTGAGGGGGCGGGGATATGCCGCCGAATAAGGTCCTGACCCGAGTCCTCACGTACAATCCCGGTCAGATTGCCGTCGGCATCGTGGTCCAGTTGGCCACCTGGTGGACTCGGGGTTTGGTTGGTCACCCCCGACAAGGCGAGCGCGGCAGAGTTGGCGATTGCAATGTGCCCGTCCACCCGGCTGAAGATCGCTGGATGGTCTCGAGAGACGCGTGTCGAGATCCTGCCGGGTGGGCAAGGTCTTGTTGGCCCACAAGGGTATGGTCCCAACCGCCGCCCAGGAGCCACTCTCCCGCAGGAGCTGCGGCTGCGGCAGCACTCACCCGGCGCAACATCTCAGCCAGCGAAGTGCTGCCGGTGAGATCGACCGCGAGCTTGAGGCGCCCCGCATCGGCGAGATGCACGTGGGCGTCATTGATGCCGGGCATCACGAAGGCCCCATGGAGGTCGAAGAGCCTGGTCCCCGGCTGCTTCTGGCGCAAAACCGCCGCATCGTCGCCGATGGCGACGATCTGATGGTTTCCCACGGCGATGGCCGTGACCCGTTGCGCGCCGGCGGCGCCAAGGCCTGCGCCGGTAAGAATATTTCCGTGGTAGTAGATCGCAATCACTGGCGATGGGTTGGTTGCGGAGAAAAGCGGTCTCGCCACCATCAGGCAGCAAAGCAGCAAGCCTCTGCAGCCCACAGAGATCACTGCTTCCCGGCGGCTGTAGAGGTGTGGGAGACGTGATCCAATGACAGCAGGAGCAGTAGGAGAATGCGCTTGAGCGCCAGCTCCCGGCCGCTAGCGTCGTACCATTCGCCGCGTGTATGGATCCCTCCCCCATCTCCTCCCGCCCCGATGCTGAGCGCCGGGATGCCCAGAGACAATGGGATGTTGGCGTCGGTGGAGGCCACGCGCTGTTCCGTGCGAATCCCCAGGTGCCGGTCTACCGCATGCAGGGCTTCGAGGAGCGGGGAATCATCGCTCAGCCGGCCGGCTGGGCGGTCACCAATGCGTTCGATCCGGAATTGCACCGGGTGGGCCGTACTCTTTGTCCGGCTCGAGATGTTGGCCGCCAGCACTGCGTCCTCGACGGCGCGATGCAGTTCCACTTCCAACCGGACCAACTGCTCCGCGTCCAGGCTACGTAAATCGAAGCGAGCCGTGGCCCGCTCGGGAATCGAGTTCACTGAGCTGCCACCCTCAATGGTGCCGATATTCAAAGTAGTACGCGGCGCGGCGGGCAGAGCGACTTCGCTGATCGACGCGATGGCCCGGCTTAGCACCACAATGGGATTGGGGGTTCCGGCATCGGTCCAGGAGTGGCCGCCCGGGCCTTGCACGGTGACCAGGAAACGCCGGCTACCCAGGGCTTGGGTTACCACCACTTCGCAGCCGGCGCCATCGAGTACCACATTGGCGCCAATTCTCTCCCGCCACGGAGACGCTCCATATAGGTAGCGCATGCCGCGCAGATCGCCATCGCCTTCCTCGCCTACGTTGCCGGCAAAGAGCAGATCACAGGGTAGCTCGATTCCGCAGCTCTCCAGTGCGGCTGCCACCGCCAGGATCCCGGCTACGCCGGCGCCGTTATCGCAGGCGCCGGGCGCTTCCAGACGATTGTGCTCCACCAACGGGGCAATCGGAGTGTGGATGGGAAATACCGTATCGATGTGGGCAGACAATAGAACGCAGGCGCGGCCGCTGTGTGAGCGATTGCCGGGATAGCAACCAAGCACATTGCCTTCGGAGTCGATCTCTACCTGCTCCAGCTTGAGTTCCCGGAAGCGTTCAGACAGCCACTCCGCGCGCCGCCCCTCGCCAAACGGGGGCGCCGCGATCGATACCAGCTCCTGCTGCCACTGCATCATCCTGCGCTCCTGCAGATGGAACCACTGGAAGGCCGCATGAACGCGCGGCAGCGAAGCCAGTTGGCCGATGCGAGAAAACGCTGAGTGGGCGATGGTGCTGGGCATGACAGATTCTCAGAGTAGCACCCTCTCTGTGGGCCAATTTCCGCTGGCGTACTCAACGTTCATCAGGAACAAGCCACGAGCCGGCGCCGTTGGGCCGGCTCGCTCCCGCGCACGCGATTCCAGAATTGCCGGAATCTCCGTCTCCGCCACATTTCCTCGCCCCACTTCGAGAAAGGTTCCAACCAGGTTTCGCACCATGTGATGCAGGAAGCTATTGCCTCGCACGCGATAGAGAAGCAGGTCGTGCTCCGCTTCAAGTGTCCACTGCGAAGTATGGAGGCAACGCACATTATTGCCGGCCGAGTTGGAATCGCGCTGGAGCCGGTCGGGATCGGTGGCGGCGAAGGAGGTGAAGTCGTGCTCGCCGCAAACCAGGACGGCGGCGCGCTGCATGGCCGCTACATCGAGCGGTGCGTTGAACGCGTAGACAAAACGCGCGAGCCAGGGCGGGCATATCTCCCCGCGAAAGACTCTGTATTCGTAGGTTTTGGCCCGCGCGCTGTGGCGGGCATGAAAATCGCTTGTCTCCCGGGTTGTGCTGAGCACACGGATGGATGCCGGTAACGCACGATTGAGCGCGCGGGCAAGGTTTGCCTCTGGAATCGGAGCCGCCAGGGCAAACGACGCCACCTGGCCCAGCGCATGCACGCCCGCGTCGGTTCGCCCCGAGCCTTGGGGTAACACGTCTTCGCCGGTGATCCGGGCTAATGCGTCGCGCAGTTCGCCCTGCACCGTCGCGCAGTCCTGTTGCACCTGCCAGCCGTGGAACTCGGTGCCGTCGTAGGCCAGCACCACCTTCCAAACCAGACCGTTTGCCGGCTGCTCTCTTTCCTGCATTGGGACACTTCCTATACGTATATAGCAACGTATAACGCAACCAATATCGAAACCGGGGCTGCGATATACTCGCCCAAAGGTTAAGAGCGAACGAAAAGTCAACGCCTGCGCAGCCACGCCGCATGGGCAGGTCATTAGAAATGGCGGCCGAAACGGCGGCCAGACCGGAGGGGTGCGCTCGAAATCCATGGAACGAACCCCGGATAAAGCGCGTAATGCCTTTCATGCCGGGGAACCATGCTTTTGACCGGCCGGCGAGTGAAAACTAGAGTCATCGGGCGACCATGCCGCATCTGCCATGCTAGCTCCAAACAATTGAGACAGAACGGCGAAGGCCTCAGGGCCTGACCCCCGAGATTTTGACCCAACGATGAAAAATTCAGAATCCCGTCGTAGTCCCTATCGCCTTCCCAGGCTGTTCGTGTTGTGTTTTCGCCGGCATGGAGGGCGGCTTTTTCAGAAGCTGCAAGCGACCGTAGCGATTGTGTCTGTGCTCGGCGCCTACATGCCGCTGCCGGCAGCGGCACAGCAAGCGCCCCCCGGCGGCCCACCGCCCTCCGCACCTGCCGCTGCTCCCGCCCCGGGCCTACCAACGGCGCCCCAGCCAAATTACACCCAGCCGTACGACCTGAAGCCCGGTATTCACGACTTCAGTAGGCCAAACCGCGCTTTTCCCGACTTTTGGAAGACGTACGGACCCAAGGCAGTCACGGCGCCGGTGACCACAAACTCCCAGCGGCTCGACGGCCTGGTACACAACGGCAAGATTTACTTGAGCTTGGCCGATGCCATCGTTCTCGCCCTCGAGAACAACTACGATATTGCCATCCAGCGCTACAACCTCGACATTGCGGATACTGACTTACTGCGTGCACGGGCCGGCTCCAACCTTCTGGGCGTCAGCAGTGGTCTCGTGGAGGGCACGCTGAGTGGCTCGACGACGACCACTTCCACCTCGCTCAGCTCGGGCGGCGGTCCAGGCGGCACATCGACCGCGGTCGGAGGCGCAGGTGCCGGCGCCGGCGGTATCGTCGTCACCACCAACGGTACCGGTCCCACGCCTGAGGCCATGGACCCGGTGCTCACCGGGACCTTGGAACTGAACCGGACCACCACCCCCGAGGCGACGCCATTTGCCAGCGGAGCTCCGACGTTGAATCAGAACACTGACACCTACAATTTCAATTACAACCAGGGTTTTATCACCGGAACTCAGGTCCAAATTGCCTTCGACAACAGCCGCGTCACTAACAACAGTATCTTCAATGCCTACAGTCCGCAGTTGCAATCCACCTTCACGGCGACCCTGACGCAACATTTGCTGAACGGTTTTGGTCCGGGGATCAACGGCCGCTTCATCCTCGAAGCCAAAAATGACCGCCGCATCAGCGACTCCGCCTTCCGCCAGCAGATTCTCTTCACCATCAACCAGGTTGAGAACATCTACTGGGCTTTGGTGAGCGACTACGAAGATGTACAAGCGAAGCAGCGTGGTTTGGAACAGTCCAGCCGCCTGGCTTCGGACAATCGCAAGCAGTTGCAGATCGGCACCCTGGCTCCGCTGGACGTTCTAAATGCCGACAACCAGGTCTCTACCGATACCCAGGCGCTGATCACTTCACAGACCAAGCTTGAATACCAGCAGCTCATCATGAAACAGGCGATCAGCCGCAATTTGAACGATCCTGCTCTCTACAGTGCGCCGGTGATTCCCACGGATCGCGTCTCGCTGCTGGAAATGGCGGAAGAACGGACACCGGTTGAGGAACTGGTGCAGAAAGCCTATGCCAATCGTCCGGAGATCGAGCAGCAGATACTGAACCTCAGGAACAACGAGATTACCCTCCGGGCAACTAAGAACAATCTGTTGCCGACGGTGGACGTCTTCGGTTTCTATGGCGCGGCGGGTCTTGGCGGCGCAAAAAGCCCTTTTTGCTCCACGGAATTCTTTGGCGCAGCGGCCTGTGATGTTCCCACTGTCGGCTACGGCACGGTGTTCACGAATCTGTTCAACAGCTCCGGTCCTAACAAAGGAGCGGGCATCAATGTGAATATCCCGCTGCGCAACCGGACCGCGCAGTCGTTGCAAGCCCGCGCTCTGCTCGAATATCGCCAGGCGGAGATGCGCCTGCAGCAGCTCTACATCCAGGTACGCATCCAGGTCATCAACGCGCAGTACGCGCTCACCAACGATCGGGCCGCGGTGCAAGCGGCGCTGGCCGCCCGCGAATACAACTTCCAGTCCTACCAGGCGGAAGTTAAAAAGTTGAAGCTGGGTGCGTCGACGACTGCGAACGTGTTGCAGCAGGAGCGGAACCTCGCCTCGGCGGAAAACAATGTAATTTCCAGCGAAGCTACCTACGCTACGGACCGCGCATCGCTGGAGCAGCTCTTGGCGGAGACATTGGATCAATACGGCATTCAGCTTTCCGATGCGGCCACCGGCAAAGTGACGAAGGACCCTGTCATTCCTGGGCTGGAACCTGCGAAGGCGGCGCCTGAGGCTGGATTGCCGGCTCAGCAGGAGCAATTGCAACATACCGAGCAAATGCCTGCGATGCCGGTAATGCCGCCGCAACCCCAGCTGACTCCACAAGAGCAGCAGGAACTACCCCAGCAGCAGCCGGCGGCGCCGAATAGCCCGCTACCGCCACAATAGCTTTTTCTATCTGGCACATCCTTTGTGCCAGATAGAGTCAGAAACCGCAGGTCCCTCCACTTCGCTACCCCGGATTTCCTGTGGAACTTGGTGGCGTTGGCGAACCTCATGCACCCTTCTTTACGGAAGGGCGCACACGCGGCCTTGTCTGGTGCTACCTAGCAGGAAATCCGGGTACGCTCCGGTCGGGATGACAATTCTGTTTGGGAACCCACATCCTTGATCCCAAACGTAATTGTCATCCCGACCGGAGCGAAGCGTAGTGGAGGGACCTGCGGTTCCCTCCGTCAGGCAGCAAATCCGTATAGGTCACAAGGAATGTGACAATTCACGCTCCGAAGGAAAGACCCATCGACTGCGCCACACCCTGGATATACTCGCGTCCCTGCGTGTACTCGCCTTCACTGTGCAGGTGTTCCAACATGAGTGGAGCGTCCGTCCCCAGCCGCGACAATTCCTGCAACAACGTCTTGTAGTCAATCAGTCCGGTTCCGGGAATAACTTCCTGGATCCAAACCTGGACGCCCGGTCCCCACTTGAGATCTTTAGCGTGACAAGACTTGATCCACGAACCAAGCTTGGCAAAGCACTCACGTATGCCCGCACTGTTGTTGTACAACCGCACCGGACTGTTCATGGTGTTGCACACATCCAGGTGAACTCCGAAAGCCTTACGGTCCACGGCCTTTACCAGCCTTACGTACTCGTCCGGGCCGGTGGGGAAGCTCCACGGCATCATCTCAATGCTGAAACACGTGCGCGTAGGCTTAACCGTATCGATGAGCTTGCGGCAGTTTTCAACCGTGGCGTCGACAAACTCCTGGCTCAGATTTCTTGGGTTTTGCGCGTACCAGAGGTTGGGATCATACGAACCGGCGATATCGACACAATTGCGCGCGCCCAGTAATTCCGCCAGCGCGAGCTTCTCGGTGACGTAAGCCATGTTCTGCCGGCGCTTTTCTGGGTCGGGGTCGAGCATGTTCTTCCAGGCGCCGACCTCGGCAATCACAACGTCCTGACGAGCAAATTCCCTGACCAGGCCGGCGATCCGATCCTTGTCGGTTACGGAAAGGTCGCTCGGGGCATAGGCCGCGCGATATCCAAGATCTCGATGCGCTTTGGCCAGCACCGCCGGATCATCCGATTTCACGAAAATCGGGCCCCCGAGCCGCATTGCTTTGCCGCGCTCGGAAGCCTTTAGAACCTTGGCCGCCAGCGCACCGGCGGCGACCTCACCGGTTTTAGCCAGGAATCCGCGTCTCGAGATCATCTCGCCCGACTCCTTCGTAACGTGACTATCGTTCCGTCACCTGCTCCAGCAATTGAAAAAACTCGGGAAACGAAACCGCTGCCGCATCCGCCCCCAGAACTTGCGTGTCTCCTTCAGCGCGCAGGGCGGCCACCGCGAAAGCCATGGCTATGCGATGGTCCCCGCCGGAATCGACCACTGCGCCGTGCAGTTGCTGGCCTCCCGGTACATCGAGGCCGTCCTCGAATTCCTCCACTCGGGCGCCCATCGCACGCAGGTTCCGTGCCACCAGCGCGATGCGGTCGCTCTCCTTCACTCGCAACTCGCGCGCGTCGCGAATGCGTATGCCCCCACGGGTATACGGCGCAATCGCCGCCAGCACCGGCAACTCATCGATCAACTGCGCTGCCAGCGATCCAGCGATTTCAGTGCTGCTCAGGCCTTCCGGCGGTGCCGCCAGCTGCACGCTGCCGATCAGCTCACCCTGGTTTTCTTCGAGATTCAGCACCCTGATCTTCGCTCCCAAGGCGGTCAAAACATCGAGCAGCGTCGCCCGAGTGGGGTTCATGCCCAACTGATCCAGCACCAGGCTCGATTCGGGAAAGAGCGCAGCCGCGCATAGGAAGAAGGCCGCCGAGGACATATCTCCCGGTACCGTAGCCTCGATCCCGTGCAGCTTCTGCCCGCCGGAGATGGCCACCGAGTCGCTGGTCCGCCGAATTTCTGCTCCGAAGGCGCGCAAGGCAAGTTCGCCGTGGTCGCGCGTCCGCACCGCCTCGCTCACCGTGGTCGTACCCGTTGCCTGCAAGCCGGCAAAGAGCAGTGCGGTCTTCACCTGGGCGCTGGGAACGGGTGTCCGGTAATCGATCCCCTGCAGCTTGGCGCCGTGAATCTCAACCGGCGCATGACCGTTGGTTAGGTCGATCGACGCGCCCATCTCCAGCAGCGGCTTTCTCACCCGCTCCATCGGTCTGCGGTTCAGCGAGGCGTCGCCCAGCAGCGTGAAATCGCCCGCCTGCGCGGCGAGGAGTCCCGATAGCATGCGCATCGTGGAACCGGAGTTGCCGCAGTCCAGCAGGTTGCCGGGAGGCGTCAACACCCCGGCGCAGCCCTCGACCTCGACCGTATCGGCTGAGCGGGTCACCTTTGCCCCCAGCTGCTGCATGCACTGGAGGCTGCTGGCGCAATCGGCACCAGTGGAAAAGTTATGAAAGCGGCTAACCCCTTCCGCGATCCCCGATAGCAGGGCATAGCGATGAGAAATGCTCTTGTCGCCAGGCAGGCGCAGGGAGCCAATCAGGTTACGTGCCGGATGAATGGTCTGTTCGGTGGTGAGCGTGTCAGTCAATCTTCAGCCTCTGGGCGGGAAATAAAGTTTGATGGCGCAAGGCTATGGCAGTTTCGCAATTGGTATAGACCGAAGCTACAGGCCTTTTCGTGGTTTTCTCCCAAGGAAAACCACACCCCCGGATTTCCTGTACGAGGCATCAAGCAACGGCCGCGTGTGCGGCTTTCATTAAGGAAAGCCGCATGAAGTTTATCAACGCCAACAAACTTCACAGGAAATCCGGGCACCTCGCGATCTTTATCAGGCCACAGTAATTGCGAAACTGCCTTAATCCTAACGCGGGCATCCTAACTCGCGTTGGACGGGTTCAGAACCTTCAGCACCACCACGGTTTCGTCGTCGAAGCGCTCCACCCCGCCCTGGAACGCCGAGAGTTCCTGGTAAATCGCATCCACCATGCCTTCGGCGGTGTTCTTGAGTTGGCTGCCGATCACTTCGATCAGCCGCTCAGTGCCGAACATCTCCTCATGCTCATTCACCGCATCCACAATGCCGTCGCTGAAGAACACGATCGCGTCCCCGGGCCGGGTGGAGAGCGTGAATTCCTCGTAGCTGACGTCCTTGAACATGCCCAGCGGAAAGCCTTCTGCCTGCACCGTTTCCACTTGTCCTGCGCGACAGAAGAGCGGCTGCACCGCGCCCGCGTTGGCTATCTGCAGCGTCTGCTTCTCATCGTTCCAGACGGCGAAGAGCATGGTCACATACTGCGCATCCATCTTGCGTTCCTGCAGCGAGTCATTCAGTTGTTTCAACATCGCGGCAGGAGAAAGGGCCTGGCTGGTGGCCGCGCGCATGATCCCGCTGATCAGGGCTGCGTAAAGCGCCGCAGGAGCCGCCTTGCCGCTCACGTCTCCCATGGCGATGCCGATACATTGATCGTCATATTGCAGAAAGTCGTAGAGGTCTCCGCCGATGGTGCGCGCGGGGAGAAACCTGGTAGCGAACTCGGCATGCGGCATACGGGCCGGCTTGGGCGGCAGCAGCCGCAGCTGCACTTCCCGCGCCATGTCGAGGTCGTGTTCCAGCCGCTGTTCCTGTTGTGTTACCCGCTGATAGAGCCGCGCATTCTCGATGGCCACGGCGATCTGCGAGGCCAGTGTTACCAGCGTGCGCTGGTGATCGTCGTTGAAGTAGTTCACCCGCACATGCTCCAGGTCGAGCACGCCGATGACCTTGCCCTTGTAGAGCAGGGGTACTGCCATCTCCGAGCGAGTCTCCGGGTTCACCATGTAGTAGCGTGCATCCTTGCGCACGTCCCCGGTGTGGATCAGCCGGCGTTCGCGCACTGCGGTTCCCACCAAGCCACGGTCCAGCGGGACTTTTTCCGACGCCATCACCGGGTGGCCAAAGCGCACTGCGTACTGAATCTCGAGCACCTGCTCCCGTTCATTTATCAGCAGGATGCTGAACATCTGGTAATCGATGAGCCGCCGCAGCAGCTCCCCGATACGCTCCAGCAGGGGATCGAGATCGAGGATCGACGTGACCTCGCGGGCGATTTCGTTGAGCACCGAGAGCGTCTGCGCCTGCCGGGCGACCCGGGTGTACAGGCGCGCATTCTCGATTGCCTGGGCCACTCGGGAAGCGGTCAGCTCCAGTAAACGCCGGTGTTCCTGCTGGAAATAGCCCACCTGCTCGGATTGCAGGTCCATCACGCCGATGACGCGGTTTTTGACGATCAACGGCACCGCCAGCTCCGATCGGACATCGGGATTGGCGCTGATATAGCTTTCTGCCTTCTGTACATCCTCGAGCAGGATGGACTCGCGCTGCTCCGCGGCTCGGCCGACGACTCCGGCGCCCACACGGATCTTCAAGCGCTCGACTTCAGGGGTATGCCCAATCTGAAAGCGCATGCGCAGGTCGTTGGTCCGCTCATTCAGCAGCAGGATGGCGAAGATCTTGTAGTCGATCACCGCTCGCACCAGGTCCGCGGTGCGATGCATCAGCGTCTGCAGGTCGAGGGTGGTATTGAGGGTGTTGGCCAACCGCGAGAGGAATTCGGTCTGCACCGGGTCAATGCGCGCCGGGGCGGTCGGCTGCTGAGCCTGCGAGCTGGGACGGTAGTCGCCTTCAAACGATTGCGTAGCAATGGTTTGCGCCGGTTTCTTCTCTGCTTCGGCGTCGTCTTGGTCGCGGGGAGGAGTCATACGAACATCGAGTCATCATAGAGCATTTGCCTCGAACCGGGGCGGCCCAAGGGGGGCGAAGAAAGCTACCCTGGCCATCGCCGAGTTGAAGGCGCTCATCTCGCGCAAACCGGCCGTTCAAGATTGAGTCCCGAAGGGGCGGCTGAAAGTAGCCCAGGACGTCAATCCTGGGAAAACCTCATTCGGCAGAGTCTGGCCAACCCAGGACTGGCGTCCTGGGACATTTTCAGCCGTCCCTACGGGACTGAAATGCTTTCCGTTACGAACCCAGGACTAACGTCCTGGGCTACTTTCAGCCGTCCCTTCGGGACTGAGTCAGAGTCCCACAGGAAATTCAGCGGCATGGTTCGGGGCTTCAGGATTCGCTCTGATACTCGCGCAAAATAGCAACGCTGGCGCTGGCACCGATTCGTGTGGCGCCCGCCTCCAACATGGCGCGCGCATCCGCCAGGCTGCGAATCCCGCCGGAGGCTTTTACTCCGCAACGATTGCCGGCAACCCCACGCAGGATCGCCACGTCGGCGGGCGTAGCTCCGCCAGTCGAGAACCCGGTGCTGGTTTTGAGGTAGTCCGCTCCGGCTGCCAGGGCCAGCTCAGAGGCCCGCAGCTTCTCCTCCACGCTCAGCAGCGAGGTTTCCAGAATAACCTTCACCAGCGCGCCGGCATCGTGCGCCACCTGCACCACTCCGCGAATATCCTGCTCTACTAGGGTATTCATGCCCGACTTCAGCAAGCCGAGATTCATCACCATATCCAGCTCGTGCGCACCCAGCTTAATCATCGCCATCGCTTCTTCGCGCTTGGTGGTGGCAAGATTGGCCCCCAGCGGGAAGCCGACTACCACACCAACGGGTACACCGCTCCCCACCATGACCGAATGCGCCAGCGACACCCATGCAGGGTTGACCATGGCACAGGCAAAGCGGAAGCTGCCCGCCTCCTCGCATAGCTTCACCACCTGGTCCCGGGTCGCTTCCGGCTTCAACAATGTGTGATCGAAAACAGCGGCAAATGCGGCGGAACTCGCCAAGGTAGCGGCGGCAAAGCCAGCGACGTCGAAGTATCCAGTGTCGTGATCAATCTCCGGTTGCAGCACTTTAGTAGTCATGTAGAAAACTCCCTCCCCTGTGTTGACTCCGGTGGGACTCTATGCCCTTCAGCCGATAAAGATCAACTGAATTACGCTTCATCTGGGTTAAATATGCGGATATCGGGTAGGTTACGGAAGCGCTCCTGGTAATCCATTCCGTAACCAACCACGAAGTGGTTGGGAATGCTGAAGGCGACGTAATCGGCGTCGATCTTCTCCAGTCGCCGCGCCGGCTTGTCCAGGCAAGTGGCGATTTTCAGTGTCTTTGGCTTGTGCTGCAGCAACAGCTTGCGCAAAAAAACCAGAGTCAAGCCGGTATCCAGGATGTCTTCGACCAGGATCACGTTCCGCCCCCCGATCGGAGTATCCAAATCCTTGATCAATCTTACCGCGCCGCTGGTCTTTACCCCTTTGTAGCTGGAGATGGCTACGAAGTCGAAAGTGGTCTCGACCGAAATGCTCCGTGCCAGGTCAGCGAGAAAGACAGCGGCTCCCTTCAACACTCCTACCAGCAGGATAGCCTCGCCAGCGAAGTCCTGGCTTATTTGCGCGCCGATTTCCGCCACTCGGGCGGCGATCTCCTCGCGACGGAACAACATCTCATGCTCGTGCTCGCTCATTGGCGCATTCTTCCATGAATGCCTGTGCGAATGCACCCGGCTATACTGTATCTAACGACGCACGCATGTATCCCTTTATTCACATCGGACACTTTTCCATTGGCACATTTGGCCTCTGCCTGTGGTTGGCGTCCGTCTGCGCCTGCTGGACGCTGTATTGCAATTTTCGCCGACATGGGATCGATGCAGACGCTGTCGGCGTCGCTGCCTATACCACGGTGGGCGGCGTGGTCGGTGCCAAACTATGGCATGTCCTCGAAGATCCAACGTTGCTTGTGCACCAGCCGCTCCTGGTGCTCTTTGACCGGGCGGGGTTTGCCTGGTTTGGTGGGCTGCTGGTTGGGATCGCCGTGCTGGTGTGGTCGGGACGGCAAGCGAAAATCGGAGGCTTGGGCATGCTGGACCTCGCTGCTCCGGCCGTCTCGGTGGGCTACGGTGTTGGCCGCATCGGCTGCCTTGTCTCCGGCGATGGCGATTATGGTATTCCGACCCGTCTGCCCTGGGGCATGAGCTTTCCCCACGGACTTGTTCCGACGACCCAGAGGGTCCATCCGACGCCGATTTATGAATTGCTCGTTGCCCTGCTCATTGCCGGCTACTTATGGCGGCGAGGAGCGAATTCCGGCGGTGCTTTGCCGTTAGGCCAGATTACCGGCGAATATTTAGTGCTCAGTGGAATAGCTCGCTTCCTGGTGGAGTTCATCCGCATCAACCCGCGGATCTACTGGGGCATGAGCAATGCGCAGGTCGCCAGCCTGGGTTCCATCGCTGCCGGCATTTTGCTCATCGTATGGGCGCGGCGCCATAGCACCACGGCGAGCGCTCCCGAGGTGTTGCCGGTCGAAGCTGCATCCCGGCAGTAATTACGTCGCCCGCATAAGCGCCCGACACCCGGGGTCCCCAGCAAGCTGGCTTGCTGGGGTGGAAACACCCGTTCCACCGAGAGGAGAATCATGGCTCAATCCGATCAGCTACGCGTGCCCGAACCTGCGCGCACCGACGCCAAATCCTTCGAACTGCTGCGCGTCTGGATCGCGCATCAGGATCAGCACATCAGCCTGAGAGTGGGCGTGTGGAAGGAACCCGAAGCTTGGGGAATGATGCTGGCCGATCTGGCTCGCCATATCGCGGCCGCCTACGAGCAATCGGAGAAGCTCGACCCGGGGGAGGTGCTTGCCCACATCAAAGCCGGTTTTGAGGCGGAGATGGCATCGCCTACCGAGGAGGTTCACGGCGAACTTGCCGGTTGAAACATTGAACGACCTGATCACCATTCGTGGCGCACGAACCCACAACCTGAAGAACATCGACTGCGATCTGACCCACGGTAAACTCACCGTGGTTTCCGGCGTTTCAGGCTCAGGCAAATCCTCGCTCGCTTTTGACACCATCTATGCCGAAGGCCAGCGCCGCTATGTAGAGTCTCTTTCGGCGTATGCCCGCCAGTTCCTGGAACGCATCGAGAAGCCGGACGTGGACCTGATCGACGGTCTGGCGCCTGCGATTGCGATTAAGCAAAAGAACACCACCCGCAATCCGCGGTCCACCGTGGCTACCGCGACCGAGATTTACGATTACCTTCGTCTGCTCTTCGCGCGCTGCGGCACCGCGCATTGCATCGTTTGCGGCGGGGTGGTGAGGCGCGACACGGTGGATGAAATTGCCACATCCATCCTGGACCTGGGCGAGGGAACACGGCTCTACGCCTTGTTTCCAGTGCAGCCGCGCGTTGCCGTCGAGCCCGCCGGCCAGGTTAAAACTGCAACCGCCAAGCGCACGAAGAAGGCCGCAGCAAAGACCTCCGTCAACCCGGCGCTTCCCAGCGATGAGTTCAAGGAGCGGCTCACCGAACTCCGCACGCGCGGCTTCAATCGCCTCTACCAGAACGGCAAGATCGTGGAATTTTCGAACCCCGAGTCGCTGCTCGATCTTGATTTTCAACAAGCGGTCTTCGCGTTGGTCGATCGCCTGGTCGTCTCGCCTGAGAACCGGGCGCGGATCGTGGATGCCGCAGAGATCGGCTTTCGCGAGGCAGGAGAGATCGAGTACGAAACGGCGTCGCGGGATGCGGAAGCAGAACCTAAGCGATTGCGCTTCTCCCAGGCCTTTGAATGCAAACTGTGTCACCGTATCTACCGCGAGCCGGAGCCCAGGCTGTTCTCGTTCAACAACCCGTTCGGCGCCTGCCAGCGCTGCCAGGGCTTTGGCAACACCATTGACTTCGACCTCAACCTCATCATCCCGGATAAACAAAAGACGCTGAACGAAGGCGCGATCGATCCCTGGACACGCCCCAAGTATCGCCCCTACCAGGCGGAGCTCAGGAAGGCCGCCCTGCAGCATGGTATCCCGCTGGACACGCCCTGGAGAGAACTGACCACGGCACAGCAGGAGTTTGTGCTCGATGGTCATGGGTCTTTTCTTGGCGTCCATGGTTTCTTCGCCTTTTTGGAGCGCAAGAAATACAAGCTGCACGTGCGCGTGATGCTGAGCAAGTATCGCGGCTACGCGACTTGTCCCGACTGCAAAGGAACGCGCCTGCGGGCTGAAGCGCGCGCAGTCCGCATCAACGGCAGGAATATCTGCGAGGTGTCTGCGCTCACCATCCGCGAGGCAAATTACTTCTTCGAGGGTCTCACCCTTACCCGGCAGCAGCAGGAGATTGCCGGCGGCATTCTGGTGGAGATACAACAACGGTTACATTTCCTCGATGCGGTCGGCCTCGAGTACATCACCCTCGACCGGCTCGCCTCCACGCTCTCGGGCGGCGAGGCGCAGCGCATCCAACTGGCCACTTCGCTGGGCTCGCGCCTGGTGGGTGCTCTTTACGTGCTCGACGAGCCGTCCATCGGCCTGCACAGCCGGGATACCGCCAAGCTGATCCGCATCCTGGAAGAACTGCGCGACCTGGGCAACACCATCCTGGTAGTGGAGCACGACCCGGACGTGATTCGCGCCGCCGACTGGCTGGTCGACCTCGGTCCCGGCGCAGGAGAGTTGGGCGGCCGCATTCTGGCCTCGGGCACGGTTCAAGAGGTGGAGAGAAACCCCGACTCACTCACCGGCCGCTACTTGAACGGGCAGCTGACCATTCCCATTCCCACCCGGCGGCGCGAGCCCATGCGGGAGAAGCTAGTGCTGCGTGGAGCGCGAATTCACAATTTGAACGGGCTGGACGTCGAAATTCCCATGGGCATGCTCGTCTGCATCACCGGGGTCTCAGGCTCCGGCAAGTCCACCCTGGTGCACGATGTGCTCTACCCCGCGGTGGCGCATGCTTTGGGAAAGAACGAAGGTGGAGATCCTTCGCACCTCTACCGGGAACTTAAGGGAGCGGAGCGGCTGAACGACATTGTTCTCGTCGACCAGGCGCCCATCGGGCGTACTCCGCGCTCCAATCCCGTTACCTACATCAAGGCATTCGACGCCATCCGGGAGCTTTTTGCGGCCCAACCGGAGTCCCAGCGACGGAGCTATACGGCGGGGCACTTCTCCTTCAACGTGCCCGGGGGGCGATGCGACGTCTGCGAAGGGGATGGCACGGTGACGGTGGAGATGCAGTTCCTGGCCGATGTAGAGCTGCCCTGCGAGGAGTGCAATGGAAGCCGCTACAAGGCCAGCGTGCTGGAGGTGAAGTACAGGAATAAGAGCATCTACGAGGTGCTCAACCTGACGGTCAAGGAGGCTCTCCGCTTCTTTACCGGCCAGACGCGAATACTGGAGAAGCTGGCGGTACTGGACGAAGTAGGGTTGGGGTACGTGCGCCTGGGCCAGTCGGCGACTACCCTCTCAGGCGGCGAAGCGCAGCGGGTTAAACTGGCTGCCCACCTTTCCCTGGGTCGCGGCGCCGCCGGGCGTAACGGCAACGGCACAGCGAAGAAGGCCGGTAGCCGGGTACTTTACATCCTGGACGAACCGACCACCGGATTGCACTTCGACGACGTGAGCAAATTGTTGACCGCCTTCAAGCGGCTGATCGACGCGGGCGGCTCGCTGGTGGTCATCGAGCACAACCTGGACGTGATCAAATCGGCAGACTGGGTGATCGACCTGGGTCCGGAGGCGGGTGCGGGCGGCGGCCAGGTGGTGGCGGCGGGAACGCCAGAGCAGGTGGCGCAGACGCCGGGCTCCCACACGGGCTATTGGCTGGGCCTTGCGCTGGCGGCGCAAGAGGTGCGGGCCGGGCAATGAGGCTAAACAGGTATCTTTGCCTCCTTGCTACAGCGGTCCTGCTGGCGGCAGGAGGCGTCCGGGCGCAAAACCAGCTGCCCCCGGGAACCCGGGATCCCGATAACGCACCGGACAGCGCACCCGCCGCCAAGGGGGCCGCGGACAGCAAGCCTGGCAGGGACGCCGCCGAGACCAAAATAGACCAGCGGGATTTCGAAGGCGCCCGCCCACTGCTGCAGCAGTATCTGAGCCAGAACCCGGGCGACGCCCGCGCCCTCTTCGACCTTGGCTATGTGGAGGATGCCGGCAGCCACGAAGAAGCCGCTGCCGCCGATTACCGTAAGGCCGTCGCCGCCGATCCAAAGCAGTTCGAGGCACGCCTGGCTCTAGGGCTGTTGCTGGCGCACCAGGCTAAGTTTGACGAAGCCCGGGAGCAACTGGAGCAAGCGACTCTCTTGTCTCCCGAGCCGCCCAACCCGGCTGCCCAGGCAGAGGCCTTCCGATCGCTGGCCGAGCTGGACCGCAGCACCGATCCGACGGCGGCAAGGGATGCCCTGGTGGCCGCGCTCAAGCTGAGTCCCGAAACTGCGAGCGACCTGCTGTTGACGGCCCAGATCGCTGATTCCAATGGCGATTTGGAGCTGGCGCAGACCGCGTACCAAGGCGTATTGGCCCGTCCGGCGGTCTCAGAGAGCTTGAAGTCGGCGGCTAACGCCGGACTAGCTCAGCTGCTGCTGAAGCAACAGAAGTACAGTGACGCTGAACCCTTGTTGAAGAGCGCGTTGGCGCGCGATCCACGTGATCCGGGGCTGAACGCGCAACTGGCTACTGCGCTGCTGGCACAGGGAAAGAGCGATGAGGCATCGCCGGTGCTCGAGACTTTGCGGCAATTGGAGCCGGGAAATGCCTCGGTTGACCAGATGCTGGCTGATGCTTATTCTCAAGCCGGCCATCCTGAGAAGGCGGAGCCTATCTATGCCAGGATGGCGCTGGCTCAGCCCGATAATGAAGACATTCTGGCCGGTCAGGGCGAGAACCTGATACGGGAGAGGCAATATATCCAGGCCCAGGCGGTGCTGGAGCGGGCAGTCCAGCTCAAACCCGGCGACGGGGACGCCTGGAGTGGCTTGGCTTTTGCCGCATCGGAAAATAAGCAGTATTCAATAGCACTACACGCTCTTTCCATGAGAGCAAAATATCTGGAGGAGACTCCAGCTACTTACTTCCTTTGGGCAACCTCGTACGATAATCTGCATCAGTCGAAGCAGGCGCAGGAGTATTATCATAGATTCCTCGCCGCTGCCGGCGGTAAGTTCCCCGACCAGGAATGGCAAGCCAAGCACCGACTCGTTGCTCTTGGTGGAAGTCACTAACGAAAGACGTACCGTAAGCCCTCCGAGAGGTGCCCTATGCGGTTCGTGGCTGCGACCCTCGCCGTTTCTACCCTAGCTTTCAACCTTTCCTGTGCCTGTGCCTTCGCGGTGGATGAAAGAATTGCCGATCCGCAGGCCATGGCCGCCCTCATGGCCAAGGCCGACCAAGCCCCACCCAAAGATCAATGCTTCCTCTATGCGGAGCTCGTGCACCAGATGACCGAGCTCGCCGGGCGACAACTGAGCGCCGGTGATGCTCGAGCCTCGGAAACATTGCGCCTGGTGCAGAAGTATGCGCAAAAGATTCACATCGGTGTCGCCGAGGACGGCAAGAAGATGAAGAATGCCGAGCAGCTGATGGAGCACACATCGTATCGTCTGAACGATATCCTCAACTCAGCGTCTTATGATGATCGGCAGGCGCTGCAGGCGACCTTGAAGCAACTGGAGCAGGTGCAAACCGAGTTAATGATGCAGGTCTTCAAGAAATAACCGTCCTTGTTCAAGTGCTATGAAAAGAACCGTGGCAATCACGGGCGTCTGGATGGTTCTGGCGATTTCCCCTCTTTTCGGCCAGTCTAGAAAAGACCCCTTAACCGAGCAGCAGATCGAAGACGTGCGTGAGGCTGGAGACCAGCCCGTGCAGCGGATCAAGCTCTTCGTCGGATACGTCGAGGAGCGAGTCAACGGCATCCATACCCTCAATACGGATGCCGGCGCGCAGAACAAGGCGGTGCGCATGCACACATTGTTCAACGAGTTTACCCGCCTCTCCGATGATCTTGAGGACAACATGGATAACTTCAACGATCAGCAAGCTGATCTGCGCAAGGTCCTCAAAGAGGTCGTCGAGAAGAGCACTCAATGGGATACCGTGCTCAACCAGCCTCCGCCCAGCAACCAATACGATTTTGTGCGCAAGACGGCGCTGGAGTCCAACCAGAGCGTGCATGAAGCGGCCGTACAGATGATCGCCGACGAAGAGAAATATTTCGCCGAAAAGAAGAAGGAAGAAAAGGCAGCGGAAAAGGCAGCAGCAAATTCAGAAACCAGGTAACAGCGGTGCCTTCGCCTGTGTGCAACCCTGTTTGCCTGTAGGCAAAGTCCTGCTACGCTGAAGGCGGTGAATCCCCAATTGCACGCGCTGTTTGCAGAAGAGTACCGTGCCCTCCGGCCACGGGCTCCCATACCTTTTCTTGAGATTCGTTTCCGCCGCTTCACCAGCCTCAACACGACCATCCGCTTGCGCGAAGGACGAGTGCATGTGCACTTGTCGGATCTGCTGGAGGGCGCGCCGGAAAGTGTTCTGCGCGCGATTGCGCACATCCTGTTGGCCAAGCTTTACCGCAAGCCGCTGAATGCGATGCAAACCACCCGATATCGCAGGTTTGCGTCCAGTGAAGCGGTGATTCGCCAGACGGAGTTGATTCGCCAGTCTCGCGGCCGTAAGAAGATGCTCGGACCGCTGGGCCAGCATTACGACCTCGACGAAGTTTTTGAGAGCCTCAACCGCAGGTTCTTTCACGGATTGATGGGGCGCCCGCTACTCACCTGGAGTGGGCACGTGGCCAAGCGCAGCCTGGGCCACTACGATCCGGCGCACAACACGATCGTTGTCAGCCGTGTCTTCGACCGCAAGAACACTCCTCGTTATGCGGTGGAGTACCTGCTCTACCACGAGATGTTGCACTTGAAGCATCCGGTCAAGGTGCGTGGAGGCCGGCGCTGCGTGCATCCCCGCGAATTTCAGATGGAAGAGCGACTCTTCCCCGAATGGCAGCAGGCCAAGGAATACCTGAAGACGATTTGATCGCAACAATAAAACCGTAATAGTTACGATTAACTCTGTTCCTTGCTACCGCTGAACAACGCGTCGAGGAGCAACAAAATTCCACCAACCACAATGGCGGAATCGGCAACATTGAAGTCTGGCCAGTGGTAGTGAACAATGTGCACTTCGAGAAAGTCGATGACGGAGCCGTAACGCAGCCGGTCATAAGCGTTACCGAGCGCGCCTCCCAGGATGAGCGCCAGCGCAACCGAAGTGGCCGTGATGGTTCGGCCAAGCTTCAGCAAAGCCACCAGTACAGCAACCGCCGCCAGTACAGAAAACACGAGCAGCATCCAGCGCACACGCCCAGGTGAAGGTGAATTGTTGAACAAACTGAAAGCCGCACCCGGGTTTTCTACATGACTGATGGCGAAAAGGTGGGCAATCACCACCACATGACTGCCCAGCTCAATCCGGGTGGATGCCAGCCATTTCGTGATTCGATCCGCGGCTATGACAATGAGCGACAGCAGCAGGAGCCAGCCCCTGTAATCCTTGTTGTCGCTGGTCATGCGCTGGCTTTGCCTTCTTGCGGTGGAAACCCAATTTGTTCGAGCGCGGCCGAGCAGCGTTCACAGACTGTGGGCCACCGCCAATCCTCACCCACGTGCACGGAGTAGTTCCAGCAACGCTCGCACTTGGCGCCATCGGCCAGTAGCGTGGTCGCGATGACCTGTTGCGACGGTCCAGGCACGACGTCCACCTGGGATACGTTCAACAGCTCTGTCAAGCCAGCCCGGTATCGCTCGAGCAGGGCGCTCATAGCCTGCGGAACCTGCAGCACCAGCCGTGCATCCAGCGCCTTGCCGATCTGCTTCGCCTGGCGCGCTTCTTCCAGGCTTTTTAAGGCCTCGTCGCGAATCGAAAGCAAAGCCGCCCAGTCCTCCATAAGTTTCGTATCGATGGTCGCCGCGAGGCTCTCAGGCGTTGGGAAGAGCTCCAAATGGACGCTGGGCAGCCGGTTGCTCATCTTCGGCAGGTACTGCCAGATCTCGTCCGCAGTAAAGCTGAGCAGGGGCGCGACCAGGCGCACCAGCGCTTCGGCGATCATCCACAAAACCGTTTGCGCCGAACGGCGGTCAGGATTCTGCGGCGCGAAAGTATAAATCCGGTCTTTGACCGCATCGATATAGAGCGCGCTCAACTCGGACACGGCAAACTCATTCAGGGCGTGGTAAATGCGGTGGAATTCAAAATCCTCATACCAGCGTAGGACCTTCTCCGTGAGTTCCCGGGTGCGGGTCAGCATGTACTGGTCGAGCGGGCGCATTTGCTCCCAGGCGACCGCATGCTTCTCCGGCTCAAAGCCGTTAAGGTTGCTCAGCAAGTAGCGAAGTTTATTGCGCAGGCTACGGTAGGTCTCCGAGACCCGCAGCATCAGGTTCTCGCTGGCCGCCACATCTTCCCGAAAATCGACCGAGGCGACCCATAGGCGCACAATCTCTCCTCCCAGACGTTGTGCGATGTCGACCGGATCGGCGCCATTGCCAAGGCTTTTCGACAAGGCGCGGCCCTGCTCGTCGAGCGTCCAGCCGGCGGTGGCGGCCATGCGGTAAGGCGCGGCATCCCGGGTGCCGATGGCGCAGAGCAGGGAAGACTGGAACCATCCCCGGTGTTGATCGCCGCCTTCAAGATAAAGATCGGCAGGCCAGGGAAGATCCTTCTCGATGCCGAGGACTGCTGCCTGGCTGGCGCCGCTCTCGAACCACACGTCGAGGATATCCATCTCCTTCTTGAAATCAGCAGCCCCGCACGATGGGCACGTTACTCCCGGAGGCAGAATCTCCCCCAGTTCGCGCACATACCACGCATCCGCGCCCTCTTTCGCAAACAGGTCGACGATGCGCTGATTGACCCCCTTATCGTTCAGCGGCTTGTGACAGTTGAGGCAGAGAAAGACCGCGATGGGCACGCCCCAGATTCGCTGCCGCGAGATGCACCAGTCGGGACGGGAGGAAACCATGTTGGCGATGCGCTCCTGCCCCCATTGGGGATCCCATTTCACTCGTCCGATCTCTTCCAGGGCGCGCTGGCGGAAGGTGGTCATAGAACCATCCGCGTGCACCATAGGCGTTTCCATGGCGATGAACCACTGCTCCGTGGCCCGGAAGATCACCGGCCGGTGGCAGCGCCAGCAGTGCGGGTACGAGTGATAGAGGTCTTGCCGGCCCATAAGGGCATGGCGTTCTTTCAGCAGGTTGATGATAGGCTCGTTAGCCTTGAAGACATAAAGGCCTTCATACTCCGGTAGCCCCTGCCGCAGATGCCCGCCGTCGTCCACGTCGCTGATCTGCCTCAATCCGTAGCGTGCGCCGGTGGCAAAGTCATCCACGCCGTGCGCCGGCGCGGTGTGGACTGCGCCCGTGCCCTGGTCGGTAGTTACGTAAGTGGCCAAAACGCCTAGAATCGAGCGCTCCAGGAACGGGTGGGCAAAAGTGACGCGCTCCATCCGCGATCCCGGAAAGCGAGCAATCTCGTGGGCCGTTTCCAGGCCACAGGAGACGCGGGTAGCTGCTGCCAGGGCCTCGGCAACAATGTAGACTTCTCCGTCCTGTTCCAGGGCTACGTATTCGAAATCGGGATGAAACGCCACCGCCAGCGAGGCGGGCAGCGTCCAGGGCGTCGTGGTCCAGATGATGGTCGAGACCCGCTTCCCGGCCAGCCGGGGATCGATTGCCTCCGCAGGGCTGGTCAGCCGATAGCGCACATAGACGCTAGGGCTGGTGTGCATCTCGTATTCGATCTCTGCTTCGGCCAGCGCTGTGCGGTCGTGCATGCACCAGAGAACCGGCTTCAGGCCCTTGTAAACAAACCCCGTTTCCAGGAAGCGAAAGAGGGTCTCGATGATTTTCGATTCGTACTCCGGCGTCATGGTGGAGTAGGGGCGGTTCCAGCGCCCTAAAATACCCAGGCGCTGAAACTGCGATCTTTGCAGGTCAAGGTACTTCTGGGCGTACTCCCGGCAGGCGCGGCGCACCGCGATGGCCGGCATCTCCAGCTTCTTGCGGCCCAGTTTCTCGTCGACTTTGATCTCGATGGGCAGGCCATGGCAATCCCAGCCCGGCACGTAGGGGGCATTAAAGCCTGCCATCGTCTTTGATTTCACAACGAAGTCTTTAAGGCACTTATTCAGTGCGTGTCCCAGGTGGATCGGCCCATTCGCGTAGGGGGGGCCGTCGTGCAACACGTAGCTGGGCGCATCCTGACGCTCCGCCCGAATTTGCTCGTACAGCCCTTCCTGCTCCCAGGCGGCCAGCCTTTTAGGCTCGGTTTGGGGCAGATTTGCCTTCATGGGGAAATCGGTTTGGGGTAGATTGAGAGTCGCCTTAAGTTCTGGCGGAGCCGGCATTGTTTCTCCAGTCGAAAAACGTGCAAAACCCTATTGTATCTTTGCCTCACCAAAAGCATGCCGCCGGGTAAATGTCTCATTGACGTAAAAGTTAACGAGCGGCTTACCTCTAGCGGGAAAAAGGTGTCTAATACTTTTTAATGGATCTTGAACAGATACGGGGTCCGTATTTCTGGAGAGAGACAAGCCGGACGAGAGTCGTCCATAATGAGGAGATAGGCGGAGAGAGGCTTACACGCCCTCTTTTCTCATACGTTCTATGGCCAATCAGGTTTTAGTACCTCCGGAGCAGGACCAGCGGGATCAGCCAAGAGAGCCCAAGTTGCTTGCTGAGATCATCGATGAGCCGGCGTGGAAGACGATCGCCGACAACATCTATGACCTGCTTTATCCCCGCAAGCTTCCGCCTCTTGTTCTAACGTCCAAGCCGATTGCGGTTGTCGACCCGATGAAGGAGAACCGGGGTCGCGCCGCCTCTATTATCTCTGTTGTCACCCACGTGGTGGTCATCGCCCTGATTCTGTGGGCGTTCCTGGCGGTTAAGAAAGCTGTGACCAAGAAGAACCAACTGGTCACTAACATCGATGTGCCTCAATACATGCCGATTGCGCCCAAGGGGCCGCAGATGGGTGGCGGCGGCGGCGGCGGTTCGCACGACATTCTGCAAGCGCCGAAGGGGCGTCTGCCCAAGTTCGAAGACCAGCCGATCGTGCCCCCGATGGTCATCGTGAACGACCATCCCAAGTTAGCGGCTGACCCGGCGATCATGATGCCCAAGGACATCCAGTTACCCAACAACAACCTGCCCAACCTGGGCGACCCGCGGACCAGTATCGTTGGTCCGGCTTCCAACGGGACCGGCAGCGGTGCGGGTATGGGCACCGGGTCGGGTGGAGGCATTGGGTCAGGCAAAGGGAACGGTTATGGTCCGGGTGAGGGCGGTGGTTACGGCGGCGGTCTTTACCATGTCGGTGGCGGCGTTTCTGCCCCACAGCTGATTTTCTCGCCAGACCCGGAGTTTTCTGACGAGGCCCGGCGGGCGAAGTATCAGGGTGTCTGTGTTGTCTCTTTGATTGTGGACGCGCAGGGCAACCCCCAGCGGGTCGCGGTCGTGCGCCATCTGGGTATGGGGCTGGATGAAAAAGCGGTGGAGGCGGTGAAGCAATATAAATTCAAGCCGGCCACCCTACAAGGCAAACCCGTGCCAGTGGAAGTAAACATCGAAGTCAACTTCCGCATCTACTAGCTTCTGGAGCCGCGATAACCTGCGGCTCTGTCAGTCCCTCGATAACAAACTACCGAGGTGAGGGCCGCCACTCCCCCTTGTGATAACCGGCGGCTCTATCCATCCCTCGGTAACAATTGCCGAGGGATGGACCAACCTCCCCCCTTGTCATCCCGAGCGAACCCGGATTTCCTGCCTCGCTACACCGGACAGAGCCACGTGTGCGGCTTTCATTAAGGAAAGCCGCATGGAGCTTGCCAACGCCGCCAACATCAACAGGAAATCCGGGGAAGCCGAGGGACCTGCGGTGCGCCCTCCCAGGTAACAACTCTTGCCCCTTGGCTTCCGGATCCACAGGATGAACCTATTCCCCAAAAAGCGTCGCCGGTATCTCCTGCTCACTCGTAAGCATTGCCTTCCAAGGATCACTGCGCAGCCTCTCGCTCCAATCCGCAAACTCGGCGATCAGGAATTTGGGCGCCTTCGAAGACTTGAGTTCATCCCACTCCAGAGGCACTGCCGCAGCCATCCCCAGCCGGGCGCGGCTCGAATAGGGAGCAACCGCCGTCGCTTCCCGCTCGTTGCGCAGGTAGTCGACAAAGATCTTGTTCTTGCGCGCCGCCTTGGTCATTTTGCTGATGTACAGCTTGTTGTTGTCCTGCTCCATCTGCAGCGTAAACGCATGGGTGAACGCTTTGATCCGCTCCCATTCGAGCTTGGGTCGAATCGGCGCCACCACATGCAGCCCTTTGCCGCCTGTTGTCTTAACGAAACTTCTTAGCCCCAACTTCCTAAGCCGCTCTCGCACCTCCAACGCTCCTTCACAAAGCGTTGGCCAGGATACTGCCTCATCTGGATCGAGATCGAAAATGATACGGTCGGGGTGCTCGAGGTCGAGGTTAGTTGAACCCCATGGGTGTATTTCGAGCACATTCATCTGCGCCAGGCCAGCCAAGCCTTCCGCACTATGCACGGTAACGTAGGTCTCGGTTGCGTCGCCTTTCGCCTTTGGAATCTCAACCCCTTCGATTCCGGGCGGCATTCCCTGTCCAAGCTGCTTCTGATAGAAGCATTTCTGTCCTGCACCATTCGGGCAGCGCACCAGGGAAAGCGGCCTCCCGGTCACGTGGGGAACCATCCGCGGGGCGACCGCCAGATAGTAGTCGATCAACGCCTGCTTAGTAACCCCCGTCTCCGGATCGACGACCTTATCGGGGTGAGTCACCCGGAAGCCCAACTTGGCGGGGGTGGCCTTGGTTGCCGGAGCAGGAGAGGGAGTCTTTTCCTTAGCTTTTGCACGGTACGCGACCGCCTTCGTTGCCGTCTTAGTCGCAACGCTCGCGTCCGGGACCTCACGGCGCACTTCAGACGCCTTCTTGTCTTCCCGCAGGCCCTTGAAACTGGCCTGACGCACCAGCTTATCGGCTGTCCAGGTGCTGAACTGCACCTCCGCCACCAATTCGGGCCGTATCCAAAGGGCGCCTTTGGCCGCGGTGGGCGGCACCTCCACGAAGGGCATTTTAGTTTGCCGCATGGCCTCCAACCGCTGGCGCAGTATACGGCCGTTCGCCTGGGTAAAACCGGTGCCCGTCCGCCCCGCATAAACCAACTTTTTGCCGTTGTAGTAACCGAGCAGAAGGGCGCCGATGCCCTCGGTTCCATTCGCAGGCTTGGTAAAACCCCCGATCACGAACTCCTGGCGGCGTACGCACTTGATCTTGATCCATGACTTGCTGCGGCCCGAGGTATACACGCTGTCAGGGCGTTTGGAGACGATGCCCTCCGCGCCCAGCTTGCAAGCCTCGGCAAAGATCGGCGCGCCCTCTGTCTCTATATGCTGGCCGTAGCGGATGACCTCGTGTTCCGGCAGGCTATCCAGCATCTGCCCCAGGATCTGCTTGCGCTCGGCAAGCGGTTGATGGCGAAGATTGTGCCCGTTGAGATGCAGCAGATCGAAGACGAAGTAGGTCAGAGGAAGCGACGCGCCCTCATCGAAGGCCGCCTGAAGCTTGGCGAAACTGCTTTGGCCGTCATCCGAAAGCACCACCACCTCTCCATCAAGAATGGCGCTCTCCACCTTCAGCCGGCCGAGCTCGCGCACAATCAAGGGCATCCGATGGCTCCAATCGAGCCCGCTGCGGGTGAAGAGGCGAATCTTGCCGTTTTTGTCGATGTGCGCCTGGATGCGGTAGCCATCCAGCTTCAGCTCATGGACCCAGTGCTCTCCCATCGGCGGCGCGGCTGCTTCGGAAGCCAGCTGGGGAGCAATAAACTCGGGCAGAGCTTCCTTTTTTCCCGGAAGCTCTGCCGGTGCAAACCGGACAGCCGTCTGTTTCTTTGCCGGGCTGGAAGTCTCCGGCCGATTCGAATGCCACACGTGATCCTTGTCATGGGCAATGGCCTCCAGGTCGCGGTCGGTGAGAACACTATTGGGCGCCGTCTCGGTGATCGGCTCGTCCGTCGCAGTCTGTTCGTACTCGTCATGTTCCTTGATCAGGAGCCAATTAGGCTTGGCCTCTTTTGCCGCCCTTCCGCCCATACGCACAAGCACCCATTTGCCGTGCAATTTCTTGCCATGCAGGATGAATTTGAGATTGCCTTTGGCCAAAGCTTCATCCGCGTCGCCCACAGGTTCCCAGGTGCCTTCATCCCATAGCATCACCGTGCCGCCGCCATACTGGCCCTTGGGAATGGTGCCTTCGAAGCCGCCGTATTCCATGGGGTGATCTTCGACCTGGACCGCCAGACGCTTATCGCCCGGCACATAGCTCGGCCCTTTGGTCACCGCCCAACTTTTCAGCACGCCGTGCAACCCCAGGCGAAAGTCGTAATGCAGGCGGGTGGCGGCATGCTTCTGGATGACGAACGGCAGAGGCCCGGCATCAGTCGTCGAGGCTGCATGCTTGCCGTCCTGTTTGCCGCTTGGTTCGACTGTCTTGCTGAAGTCGCGCATCTCGCGATAGCGCCCAAGTTGCTCATCGACGAGGTTGGAGGACGACGCAGCCGTTTTGTGTCCTGACGCTTTTTTCGTCTTGGTGGCCATGCTTGAATACGTCTCCTTGAGCGAAACTCTACGCCTTCCTGCGCGTAATGAGGACAGCGGCTAGATAGCTCAATAGGATGAGGATCACAGTAAACAGGCTGTGTCGCAGATCGCCGATTACCGAGCCAATCAGAAAAGCAGCTGATGCCAACAGCACGCACAGCGTGGTCCACGGATAGAACCACGCCTTGTAGGGACGAGGAAGATCTGGCTCGCTCTTGCGCAGAACCAGCAGGGCGGCGAAGACTGGTAGATAATTGGCCACGAAAAGGATCGCGGCAATAGCAACCAACGACTCGAAAGTGCCCGTGAGCACTAGGATGATGCTGGCGAACGAGCAAAGGAAGAGAGCTACCGTGGGAGTCCCTCCCTTATTCACGGCGGTCAGCCTTTGCGGCAGGAGTCCATCACGAGCCATGGAGAAGAGGATGCGCGGCGTAAGCATCAGCCCCGCGTTGATGGTGCTGAGTACCCCAACCACGGAGATGAGGAGAATGAACTGTCTTCCGTAGCTGCCGAAGACCGACATAGCGGCATCCGCGGCCGGCAATTGGGAACCTGCGAGGTGGCCCATCCCCAATGTATGTAGAAAAGCAGCATTCATCAGCAGGTAAATGGCGGTGCAGGTAAGCGCAGTGCCTATCATGGAGCGGGGCAGGTTCCGGGACGGGTCTCGATCTTCTTCCGCAAAGTAAATCGGTGCGTACCAACCATCGTAAGTGACCACTACGCCTTGCAGAGCTACGACCAATCCCAGGAAAAGGCCATGTTCGTGGAGGGGGAATTTCGTGACCACGAAAGCGCCGGATGCAGCGGGGTGGACGAAGCAGGCGATGACCAGTCCGATAAGTCCGAGTGCTTTGGCCGCGCTGGTAAATTCCTGCGCCCGGCTGCCCGGCCGCAGGCCGATCCAATTTAACAGCGTCAGCAGGATCAAGCCGGTGACGCCTACCAGTTGGACGTGTCCGGCAACCGCGGGGAACAGTCCGGCAGCAAACTCTCCCAACGCCACTGATAGATAGGCCATCGCAACCGATTCGACCATCGCATTGCAGCAGCCAACCACGAATCCGATTCGTTGTCCGAATGCCCGGCTGGCATATGCGTAAAATCCACCCGTGTTGGGTATCATGGTGCCGAGTTCAATCACCGAGCTGCAACAGAGAAGTGCGTAGACTCCTCCCAGGATCCAAACCGTAAGCACCAGCGAAGCGCTACCGAGCTGGCCGGCGACTTCCCCGGGAGTGCGCAGAATGCCGGAGCCTATTGTCGTTCCGACACCGACAGCGATGCCAAAGCCCGCACCCAGCACGCGCAGCAAGTGTCCCGAGCCCGGCCGTGCGTATTGTGTGTCGCTCTTGATACAAGCCCACCTTGGCGTTTTATGTCTGAATTGGCAGCAGGGGAGAGCACATGGTAGAGGATGAGAAAAGCCAGGTCAAACCAACTGCAAGGCTGGCTCACCAATAAAACTCATTTCTTGCTCACGTGACTCTCCCACCGCTAACCTGTACCTTCTCCATAAGCCTTTCGAGACTCTGGAATGAGTTGACCATGAAGACCAAGGATATGCCTGCGATCCCATCCGCCATCAAAGACCTCTCCATTGCTACGCCCAGCGAAGTGACCGGCTCAGTCGATTCAGCCTGGGTCCGCGCGCAATTTCCTGCCCTGTCGCAAACCGTCGACGGGCATCCCGCTGTTTTTCTCGATGGACCGGGCGGCACGCAAGTTCCGCAACGCGTGATCGATGCGATCTCTGATTATTTGCGCACCAGCAATGCCAACACAGACGGCGTCTTTGCCACCAGCCAACGCTCCGATGCAATGCTAGCCGGCGCCCGCTTCGCCATGGCTGACTTTCTTGGCTGCGATCCGGAGGAGGTAGTCTTCGGTGCAAATATGACCTCGTTGACCTTTGCCATCAGCCGGTCGATCGGAAGAGAACTGAATCCAGGAGATGAGATCGTAGTTACTCGTCTCGATCACGGCGCCAACTACTCCCCCTGGGTAGCTCTCGAGGAACGTGGCATCACGATTCGCGTAGCCGAAATAAACGACCACGATTGCACCCTCGACATGGATGATCTGGCGCGAAAGATAACCAGCCGCACCAAGCTGGTAGCGGTGGGTTACGCCTCGAATGCGGTGGGAACCATCAACAACGTAAGAGAAGTGGTTCGTATGGCGCATGGGGTCGGAGCCATGGCCTACGTCGATGCCGTGCACTACGCGCCGCATGGTCCGATCGATGTTCGTAGCCTCGATTGCGACTTTCTTGTGTGCTCGTCATACAAATTCTTCGGCCCGCACATGGGCGTGCTCTTTGGCAAGAAGGAACATCTTACGCGCCTGCAACCTTACAAAGTTGCGGCCAACACTCATGCGGTTCCCCTCAACTGGGAATGGGGCACTCTGAACCACGAGTGCATCGCAGGCATCACTGCCTGTGTCGACTACGTTGCCGATCTGGGGCGACATATCGACGCATCCTTATCCGGACGCCGCGCGGCCCTACTCACCGCCTGGAAGGCCATTCAGAAGCACGAGCGAATGCTCGTCGAAACCCTTATCGCGGGCCTCTTACCAATCCCCGGTCTCAAGCTTTATGGCATTAGCGATCCTGAGCGCTTCGGCGAGCGTTGTCCCACGGTAGCGGTGCGCATTGCAGGCCATACCCCGCTGGAGTTATCAACAGAACTAGGACGGCGCGGCTTCTTCACCTGGGAGGGCAATTACTACGCGCTGAATTTGACCGAACATCTCGATGTAGAGAAAGACGGCGGCTTTTTGCGCATAGGTTTGGCCCACTACAACACGGCAGAAGAGGTGGACCGGTTTCTGACCGCCTTGCGGCAGATAGCGCACTGATCAAGATCGATACAGCTGAGAGAGTGAAGATGCGAGAGCAGGGTTGGAGCAGAAGACAATTTTTTGCTTTGTATCATTTGCTTTGTATCAGGGCAGGAATTTAGTCGTGCCGTAGAAGCCTAAATAGAATTGGGCTTTACAGTGTGCACGAGAACGCGAAAGCAAATCGCAAATCAGAACCAGGCCCGTAGGGCCGGGAGCCAGACGTCAGCCCAGCCCGGGAGGGCTGGGACATGGATATCCAAGCTTGCAGAGCGCCGGAGGCAGCGGCACTACCTTCATCCGCGAGTGCCGCGCCTCTGGCGCTCAAACGGAGGAATTTATGTCCCAGCCCTCCCGGGCTGGGCTGACGTCTGGCTCCCGGCCCTACGGGCCTGGTTCTGATTTGCGATTTGCTTTCGCGTTCTCGCGCAGACTCTTTGGGCTCTGCGTGCACTGCCGAGGAACTTTCCATTCACCAGGCTAAGCCGTCTTGCTCCGTTTGCCTGGAAACCAGTTTTAGTTTGCGCTTGCCCGCTGCTGAAGGGGTCTTCGCTGCCTGCTTCGACGCTTTAGGAGCCTCTTTTGCCGCCAGGCTCTGGCGCAGGGCCGACATCAGATCGACAACCTTACCGCGGCCCTTCGCGGCCTTTTCCTTAGGCAACGGCTTATTGGCCAATTTCGCTTCTACCAGCTCGCGCACCGCGATTTCATAATTGTCGGTGAACTTATCGAGCTCCAGCGGACGGCTATAAGTCTTGATCAGTTGTTTGGCCAAATCGAGTTGGGCCGAATCTAGCTTTGCGGCTGGAATCTTGCCGAAGTACTCGCCGGCATCACGCAGCTCCTCCGCGAAGCGAAGGATGTACAGCATCATGCCGAGCTGTTTGCGGTCAAGCGGCGGTGCTAAAGCGACCAGGTGTTCTCGCCCGGCAAAGGCAATTTCGCCCAGTCCCACCATGTCACTATCCACCATCGCCTGACGCACGATCGCGAACGCCGTAGCCTGCGGGCCTTTCTTGGGAACAACGAAGTACGGCTTGACATAGAGCGATGGGGGCACCTCTTTGGCCGAAGAAAACTGGACGATCTCCAGGGTGTCTTTGCCCGGAATACGAAGTCGCTTGAGGTCCTCCGGTTCAATGATTGCGTACTTGCCCTTCTCGTACTCGTAACCTTTCACAATCTCTGATTTCTCCACCACGTGCTCTTCGTCTGCGTCCTGCGAGTCAGTATGTCCTCGTCCAGCGACATGCAGGCGTCCCGGTTTGTGATGGGTGTCGGCCTCTTCCTGCTCTTCACCGTCGGCGACCACGTTTTGATAGTGGATTCGTTGCCCGGTCGCCCGGTCAATCTGGTGGAATTGGAAGCCGCGGGACGAGTTGGTCGCAGGGTAAATTTCTACCGCGAAACTGACCAGGGAGATGGAGATTTGTCCGGACCAATAAGGGCGTGCCATGGAATTTGTTAGATGCAAGCCGGCGACGCCGGGAACTTGGAGTTTTCGCCCCCGTTTGGTAGTCTGTGGGGAGTAACGCATGCGCGCGTAGCTCAGTTGGATAGAGCGTCTGGCTACGAACCAGAAGGTCGGGAGTTCGAATCTCTCCGCGCGCACCACGCGAAATCAATAACTTGACATTCCATCAGATCGCGGGCTCAGTGTATTTTGTGCTCCTTCTGTTCGCCTTAAGGATCAGCCCGTGAGATTACCTGTCCGCAGGCTTGCATGGATGCAGCGGATAGCCGCCTTGGCCATTGGCCTCTTTTGGATCTCCTTTTGGGTAGACCACAGCCAGCTTCCGGCGAACGTCGTCGATTTCGAGTGGTGCTTTCTCCTGCCCGATATTTTGTGGATCTCGGGAGCGTTTTGGATTGCCAGCAACTGGCTGATTGCCCGCGATCCGCGCGCCGGCATCGCTACCGCGGTAGCCGGTGGTTCGATGGTCTACCTGGGCCTGCTTGATGCGGCGTGTAATTTCCGGCACGGCCAATATACAGATTCGCTTTCGCGGGGCGCTCTGAACGCCGTGGTGAATGTGATGTGCCTCCTGTTCGGATGCGTCAACATTTGGTATGCGATGAAGCGAAGCAGGTTCGAGGATGGAGAGTTGTGAGGTGACACTCTCAATGAGAAGAAGGTGAAGGATAAAGGCGCGGGGTACCAGGCAACTTGACCCACACTGAGGAACCTTCGAGGTCTACAGGCTTGGTGATGTAACAATTCGCAGCTGGACGGCGCGGTTGTCGGCTATTTTGCCGGCAATACCGCAGCCGGCTCTGCTTTAGGCGGCAGCGGCACCGTCAGCGGGATCTCTTCCACAATGTCGATCCCGGCGCTCCGCAGCAGTTCGGTTACGACCGCACGATTGAGCCGGGTAAAGTCGAATTCCACCCGCATCGTCTTCTGCTGCTCATCGAACGTAATCTTACGAATCCCGTAGACCCCGCGAGCCTTACCTAGCGCAATCATGGCCGCCTCGCTGGGGTGCAGCTCGTAGCGATAGAGAACGTCGAGGTTGGTCGTCATGAGGTCATCATAGCTCTATAGATGGGAGAGGTAGTCCTCAATTTCCGGCGAGGTCCAGTCTTGGACACTGACGAACTTACGCCGAATCCGGCCGCGGCGATCGATAGCGTAGGTATCCGGGAAAACAAAGGTTCCATAAAGCGCGTTGCTGTGCTGCTGCGCATCGCGGATAGTCAGGAAATCGACCTCGTGCCGGGCAAGAAATTGTTGGTAGGCGGCGGGATCCTGGTCCACATCCACGCCCACCACAACCAGCTGCGGCATCTGGCGCTGCAGCTGATTGAGCGCAGGAATCTCCTCCACACACGGAGCACACCAGCTCGCCCAGAAATTCAGCAGAACCACTCTGCCGCGGTAGCTGCTTAGCTGCAGGCTGCGTCCGCCATCGGAGATAGTAAAGTCAGGTGCCGCCTTCCCAATCTGCCGCGGATGGTCGCCCCGATCGCACCCTGCGGCCAGCAGGAGCGAGAGCAGCAAGACGGAAGCGCGCACACGAAGGCCCACATCTCTAATAATACTTCCAGGCGGGCCCATGTGTCCCTGTGTCGTGTCCAGCGCAGCCTACAGGAAATCCGGGCCCGGGCTCAGCTTGGGGAAAGGCTCTCGCCGCGCAGTGCCCGCTGGGCGTGCGCGACTTGCCGAGAACGATGCGTCTGTGAAGCAAGCAATAAATTCAGCAGCTTCGGATGCAGAATCTGGCTCACCAATACGGCCGCGAAACCCAATGGATAATGACGTCTTAAGAGCTTCAGCTTGCGGCGGTTTTCCGTGGTCTCCAGGCTTCCGTTCCCGATCAGCTCGCGCGTGAGCCGCCGCCCATACTGACGTTCCACAAATTTCACTCCGCGCCGATGGGCGCGCAACTTCTCCCGGTCGGCCTGAAGGTAGGGCAATTCCATCTGCAGCACCCGATAGCTCGTTAGCAGCATTCGCGCCGTATTGCGGGAGGCGCTGGAGTCGTGAATCCGGTACTCCGCGACTGCCGCGTCATGCGCAACCCAAGTGCTCTGCCGCGCGGTGCGCAGGTAGAACTCATGATCTTCGGCACCGCGGAGGCTTTCATCAAAGCCGCCGGTCAACGCCAGACCGGAACGCCGATGCAGCGCTGAGCAGGGCGTCTCAATGAAATTATGTTCCAGCAGCATCAGATAATGATCGCCTCCGGCGGCGTGTTTGTTCGAATATCCAATCGCCTTGCCGTCCGCCCCGATATACCTGTGCTCGCCTACGGCAAGCGCACATTCCGGATGCTCCTCCAGCAGCCTGACCCCGGTTTCGACAGCTCGGGGCAAAAGGCGGTCGTCATGATCGAGAAACAGAACATACTCGCCCCGGCTATGGCGGATACCCGTATTGCGTGCAGCTGAGATACCGCGATTTGCCTGGTAAATGTAACGAACACCATACGATCGGGCAATTCTGGTGGTCTCGTCCGTCGAACCATCATCGACTACGATAATTTCAATCCGGGGGTAGCTCTGCGCTAAGGCACTCTCAATGCTCTCCCTAAGATAGCGGGCTGAGTTGTAACAGGGAATCACCACGGACACCAGTGGCGGGAGAGTAGCGTCAGGAGCGCTGAGCCAGGATGTCATCTTTCCCCCTCGATTGAACATCAGCTAACCAGGCAGCTTTTCACTGCGAAGTGGTACAGAAATCCAGGAAAGGAAGATCGGCAATGCTTCTCTCCGTTATCGTGCCCGCCCGCAATGAGGCTGATGTGCTCCGGACATGTCTTGAGTCTTTGCTGGCCCAGTCGGAGCCGGGATTTGCTCTCGGCGAGGACTGGGAACTGCTGTTGGTAGACGATGGCTCGACCGACGCGACCCGCTCCATCGCGCTCGGGCTTGAGGGCGTGACCGTCCTCGATCCTGCCCTGCTCCAGCCCGGCTGGACAGGAAAAGCAAATGCGGTCTGGACCGCGGCCAAAAAGGCGCGCGGAGAGTGGCTCCTGTTCACGGATGCCGATACCCTTCACCAGCCAGGTGACCTGAGGCGGGCTATTCACGAAGCGGACCATGCCCATGTAGTAATGCTCTCCTACTCTCCGAAGCAAATTGTGACCGGCTTCTTGCAGCGCGCCCTCATGCCCTTGATCTTTTCCGAGCTTGCGCTTGCCTATCCACCGCAAAAAGTTTCCGATGCGGCGTCGCGCGTGGCTGCTGCCAACGGCCAATTCTTGATGGTTCAGCGAGCCGCTTACTTTCAGGTGGGCGGCCATGCAACCGTGGCCGGCTCTCTTCTGGAAGACGTGGATCTGGCTTTCCTGTTGAAGCGTCGCAAGTACCCCATCCGCTTCCGCTACGCACCCGACGCGCTCAGTACGAAGATGTATCGCAGCTTTGGCGCGATGTTCGAAGGCTGGACCAAAAATCTGGCCAGACTTTTTGGTTTTCCCCTCATGATGGCTGCAGGCAGGGCTCTGGATCTGCTCCTCATAATTGGCCTGCCGCTGCTGTTGTGGCGTTTTTTTCAAATACCTCTGGCTCGCTTCGCCTTGGCGATCGTTTGGTTGAGGGTTCTATGGCGATTCTATGCAAGAGTGGCGAAATCAAATTTCTCTGCTGTCGACTGCGTGATTTCAATATTTGCGCTGCCCCTGTTCTGTCTGTTGCTGGTAAGAAGCTGGTGGCAGCACGCCGTGCGCAATCAGGTGGCCTGGAAGGGTAGAGCTTATTCCACGGTGAAGCAATGAAAGTAAAAAACACTCAACCTCAAAATAATGAAGAAGATAGCCGCCTTATGGCATCACAATGAGGCGGCGCGTACCCGCTATACTAATTTAGGTAGATTCCCGCCGCCGTGCATGGGTTGCTTATGATTTTGCTCACTCGAAAGGCTGAATTCTCGTCGTCTCACTACTACTGGTCAGACCAGTTGTCAGCGGCCGAAAATGTGCGTCTTTTTGGCAAGTGTGCGAATCGGAATGGCCATGGGCACAACTACACCCTGGAGGTAACGGTGGAGGGAGAAGTGGACCCCGTTTCAGGCTTCGTGGTCGATCTTAAAGAACTCAAAGAAGTGATGCATCGTGAGGTGGTGGATGTATACGACCATCGCCATTTGAATCTCGAGGTTGAGGAATTCAAGCACCTGATTCCAACCACCGAGAACCTGGCCATCGCCATTTGGAAGCGCCTGGAAAATCGAATCCAGGGAGCCAGGCTTCACCGCATCCGGGTCTACGAGACGCCCGACCTTTTCTCTGACTACTACGGTGAAGCATGAGAGCTTACCTGTCGCGAAGGTATGTCCTCAGTGCCTCGCATCGTCTGTACTCGGAGGAATATAGCGAGGAAAAGAATCGGGCCATTTACGGCAAGTGCAGCAATCCCCACGGCCACGGCCATAACTATGTTGTCGAGGTAACAGTGGGCGGCCAGGTAGACCCAGTCACCGGCATGGTCTGTAACTTGGCTGACCTGGATGGTTGCGTACGGAGCAAAGTGATCGACCGCTTTGATCACACGAATTTAAATTGTGATGAACGCTTCGCGCAGGACGTACCCACCACCGAGAATTTATGTATAGCCATTCACAACCTGCTCGCGGAGCACTTTGTTCACGCTGATCTTGAACGAGTGAGGGTGGAAGAGACGCGGAACAATTTTTTTGAATATGCGGGAAAGGGAAAGCATGGCACACCCAGCAGTCGTTCGTAAGCCCCCTGCCGGCAGAGGGTTGAGTGGATACTCTACCGAGGATCTTTACACCGAGTTGATCACGCGTTTGGGCGAAGATCCCAGCCGCGATGGCCTTTTGAAGACGCCCCAGCGGACCGAGCAGGCGATGAGCTTTCTCACCAAGGGGTATCAGGAGGATGCGGACAAGATTCTGCGTGGCGCTCTTTTCGATGTCGATTACGACGAGATGGTCATCGTGCGCGACATCGAGGTCTTCTCCCTTTGCGAGCATCACATGTTGCCGTTCTTCGGCAAAGTACACGTGGCCTACATCCCTAAGGGGAAAGTTATCGGCCTGAGCAAGATTCCGCGGCTGGTCGAGGTTTTCGCGCGACGTTTGCAGGTGCAGGAGCGGCTCACCCGGCAGATAGCCGATTCCATTCAGGATGCGATCGATCCCCAGGGTGTGGGTGTGGTGATCGAGGCCAGGCACCTTTGCATGATGATGCGAGGGGTAGAGAAGCAGCACTCCTCTACCGTAACCTCCGCCATGCTGGGAGTCTTCCACCAGCAGAACACGCGTGCTGAGTTTCTCTCCCTGGTCCAGTCGCGCCCACAGAACGGCCTGTAAGTAGAACTTATGCGTGGGAACCGCTGGATGACAAAGCCTGAACCGCGGGAGTCTCTATAGTTAAGAGCGTGAATGGGCTTCTGGTGATTGATAAACCGAGCGCGATGACATCGCATGATGTCGTCTCACGGGTGCGTCGCGCCACTGGCGAGTCCATGGCCGGGCATCTAGGTACCCTCGATCCTATGGCGACCGGAGTCTTGCCCGTATTAATGGGGAAGTACACCCGTCTGGCCCAATTCTTCGGCCCCCTCACCAAGACGTACTCAGGAGCGATTCGTTTCGGGTTTGCCACCGACACCTACGACGCAGACGGAATCCCGGCGGCGGCCGGAATGGGAGCCCGATTGCCTGCAAACGATGAACTCCAGGCAGCAGCTGAGCTTTTTCGAGGACAGGTAGAGCAGATGCCGCCCCCTTTCTCCGCCAAGAAAGTGGGCGGTAAACCTGCCTACAAGGCGGCACGACGCGGGGAGACCGTGGTGCTGAAACCCGTGTCCCTGATGATTGAGGAGTTTGTCATCGGCCCGCTCGAAGGCGAGTATGCGGAATTCACCATACGCATCTCCTCGGGGGGGTACGTACGCTCGGTGGCCCATGACCTGGGACAGATTTTGGGCTGCGGTGCTCATTTGGCGCGCTTGCGCCGGGTTGCGGCTGGGCCCTTTACGCTTGCCCAGGCGCTGACGCTGGAGGAGCTGACCACACAGGCCGCCGCCGGTACCCTGGACCAGAGCCTGCCTCACCCACGGACGCTGTTGCCGGAACTCCCCGCCACCACGGCCGATCTTTGGGTTGCCGGCCGGCTGAGAAACGGCAACGCCGTGCATCTGCCGGAGTATTCCACTGCTCCGCTGGCCAAGGTATTCGCTGGCCAGCGCGACCTGGTTGCCATTGTGCGCCGCGTAGCCGGAACGCTTTTTCAGCCCATCGTGGTTCTCGGTTGATGGCCCGCGGCTTACGACTTCTTCAGCAAGGGCACAACCAGGGGAAGAAGATTTCTCGCCACCTGCGCATTGCCCTGATCCGTCGCATGAATGCCGTCGGCCTGCATGCCGCCGGCAACTCCATATACGTCCTCGAGCAGGAACGGCAGCAGCGGCACGTGGTACTTAGCCGCCAGCAGCACGTAGGTCTGGTCGAATTGCCGAATGTAGTCGGGTCCATAGTTCGGCGGCAGGGTGATACCACCCAACACGACTTTGGTGCCGGAATCGAGCAGCGTGGATACGATTTGATCGAGATTCGCACGCGTCGCCGCGATGGGGAGCCCGCGCAAACCATCGTTCCCGCCGAAGGCCACGATCACCAGCACTGGTTTCAGACGCAATGCGTCCTGCAGCCTATCTACCCCGTCTTTGGTGGTGTTTCCACTGATGCCTTCATTGATTACCTGGTAGCGGTAGCCCTTCGCGTTCAAATCCTTTTCCAGGTAGTCGGGATAGCTGTCGCCCGCATCGGCCCCGAAGCCGGCAGTGAGGCTGTCGCCGAAAGCAACGATCACCGGCCGCGCGTCTGCCGGCGCCGTGGCGTCGCTGGCCGCGGAGGAATCGGATGCAGCCGCTGCCGGTTGAGCAGACGCCGCTTCAGGAACTTTGGACCGGCAACCGGCAAGCAGGGAACTGGCAAACAGAACGCAGGCGAGTCGTCGGTAGGTCACAAGCCCACTGTAGAACATTTTGCCCTATGCGTTCGTATACCAAACCCTGGGGACGTCAATGATTGAAGTTCGTGGACTGAAAAAGTCAATTCGCAATGGCACCCGGACGATCGAGATTCTCAAGAATATCGATCTGCTGGTCCCGTCCGGGCAATTTGTGGCCATCATGGGCGCTTCGGGAAGCGGTAAGAGCACGCTGCTGGGGTTGTTGGCGGGCTTGGATTCTCCCACCGCCGGCGAAGTCCTGATCGATGGCACAGAGATCAGTCGTCTGCCGGAAGACAGGCTGGCCGAGGTACGCGGCCGAAAGTTGGGCTTCGTCTTCCAGTCCTTCCAGTTGATCCCGACGCTCACTGCGCTCGAAAATGTTCTGCTGCCTCATGAGCTGAACGGCTCTGGAAACGGCCGCGTCGCCGCCGAAGATCTGTTGCGTAGTGTAGGCTTGGGCGACCGCATGCATCACTATCCCATCCAGCTTTCGGGGGGTGAGCAGCAGCGGGTTGCCTTAGCGCGCGCCTTCGTTCTGCAGCCGCCCATCATTTTTGCCGACGAACCCACCGGCAATCTCGACTCAGAGAACGGCGCCCACGTACTCGATCTGCTGCTCCAAAGAAACCGCATCAGCGGCGCGACCCTGGTGCTGGTGACCCACGATGCGCAGGTTTCGAGGCACGCCGATCGCCGTATCGTTCTGCGCGACGGCATGATTGTGGAAGACACCATGCAGGGGCAGGCCTGATATGGAAACCAAACACAAACCCACCTTAACGTGGACTTCGGCGGCAAAGATCGCCTGGCGCGAATTGCAGGCCTCCCGGGCCAAGTTTCTGTTTGTGATTCTCTCCGTGGCCATCGGGGTAGCCGCGCTTACTGGAGTGCGCGGTTTTAGCGACTCTTTTCAGAAGACCCTGCTGGGCGAAGCGCGCACCATCATGGCAGCCGATCTCTCCGCCCGCATGTTCCGCCAGCCGACGCAGCAAGAGGAGCAACAGCTTAACGTGCTGGCCTCCCGTGGCATCGAGCGCACTGAAGTCAGCGATACGGTGTCCATGGTGTCATCGCCCGGCGATCCCGTGCCGCTGCTGGTTTCGCTCAAGGCCGTCAATCCGCAGCAGTATCCCTTTTATGGCACGGTTGTTCTCTCGCCTGCTGGAGATCTGCGCCAGGTGCTCACTGATGCAACCGTAGTGGTTGCTGATGACCTTCTCATTCGGCTGCACACGCAGGTGGGCGCGAGCCTGAAGATTGGCGACAACACCTTCCGCATCGCGGCCATCCTGGTGAGCGAGCCCGATCGTCTGAGCTCAGGTATGGGGCTCGGTCCGCGCGTGATGATGACGCAGAGCGCCCTCGAAAAGAGTGGCCTGCTGCAGCAGGGTAGCCGCTCTGGAGAGCGCTTCCTCTTCAAGCTGTCGCCTAACAGCGGCAGTATTGCCACCGTACGCGCGCGCCTGGAGCAGATCTTGCCGGATGCGCAGATAACCGACTTTAGGGAAAGCAATCCGGCGCTCACCGACGGCCTGAAACGATCCACTGGACTGCTCAGCTTGATTTGCCTGGTGGCGATGGTGCTGGGCGCGGTCGGGGTGGCAATGGCCATGCGCGCGCATCTGCAGCAGCGGGTCGAGGTGCTTGCCATCATGAAGTCCATCGGTGCGCGGTCCTCTGATATTTTGCGTATCTATCTTTTCCAGACGGTGCTGCTGGGGCTGGTGGGCGGATTGATCGGCGTTTGTCTGGGGTTGGGCGTGGAATGGGTTTTTCCCACGTTGTTAGGAAAGTTCTTGCCCTTGCACCTGGATCTTCGTCTTCCCTGGCATTCCGCGCTGGCGGGACTGGGCACTGGCATTCTGACCACCGTTCTTTTCTGCCTGCCGCCGCTGTTGCAGATTCGTTCTGTCCGGCCGAATTTGGTGTTGCGCAGAATGGTGGAGGAGCCCAGCGCGCAGCGGAGTTGGTGGACGCGCCTGCGCCAGAGCAAGACGCAATGGATCATTGCCATTGTCATCCTGTTAGGGTTGGGGGCCATCGCCGCGGCCCTTTCCGATTCGGTCGTAGTGGGGCGCTGGTTCGCAACCGCGTTATCGGCCCTGTTGGTGGTCATCCTTGCAGTGGCGGCGCTGACCCTGCGCGTGCTGCGCGCGTTTCTGGCGCGCACCCGGATGCATTTGCAATCGGCCGTTCGCCATGGCCTGGCGAACCTGTATCGGCCGGGTAATCAATCCGCCGCTGTACTGGCGGCGCTGGGCGTGGGCGTGATGCTGATTCTGACCGTCTTTCTTATGCAGCACGGTGTGATTGGGGAGATGAAACTGACCGCGGCCCCGAACCTGCCGAATATTTTCCTGGTCGATATCAGCAGCAAGGAACTGGACGGCGTCAAGCACCTTTTGGACCAGCAGCCGGCGATTCGCGGAGATGTGGAGACGCTTCCTTCGGTTGCGGGAAGAATCATATCGGTCGATGGCACAGCGGCTGAGGGGCTCAAGCTGAAGAACTATCCCAAGAGACTGCTCCAGACAGTATCCCTCACCTGGTCGAACGCACTGCCCGTGGGATCCACGATGGTGCAGGGAAGCTGGTGGGACCGGGACGATGGACAATCTCTCGCCGTGAGCGAACATATTGCGCAACGGCTGCAGTTGCATTTGGGTTCCCATATTGTGTTTACCTCGAATGGAAGAACGATGCAGGCGAATGTCGTTGCCGTGATCCGCCACAATGGCCAGCATGTCTACTCACGCAGTGAGTTCATCCTCACCCCGCGGGCGCTGGCCGGGCTGCCGGTGGTTTGGTATGGCGCGGCCCATGTGGATCCGCAGCAGGTGGGTGTAGTGCAGCGGGCGCTTTTTAACGCCTATCCCACGGTGACGGTGATCAACATTGCCGATGTCATTGAGACCATCCAGGGAGTGGTGCAGCAGATCACCATCGTAGTGCGTTTCCTGGCGGCGTTTTCCATCTTGGCTGGTGCGGTGATTCTGGCCTCGAGCATTGCCAGCACGCAATTTCGCCGGGTGCGTGAGGTAGTGGTGCTCAAGACCCTGGGGGCGAAGCGAAACCACATCGCCGCCGTCTTTAGCGTGGAGTTCATTGTGCTTGGCCTGCTTGCCGGCCTGGTAGGAGTGATCTTTGCCAACCTGCTTTCCCGCGTGCTGCTGCATCGGCTCGATGTAGCCTTTCACATAGAGTGGCTGGCGACCGCGATTGCGCTAGTAGGGACAGCTGTGCTGGCCACCGTGACCGGTTGGGCAGCCAGCTTCCGAATCCTGGGCCAGAAGCCGCTGCAAGTGCTCAGGGAAGAGTAGTCAGAAAAGATTTCCTGTGAGGCCCGTACCCTTCAACGACAGGGTTTTTTCGCAGCCTGTTTAGTCCCTGTTCATTGTTGCTTGGCCGGAAAAGGTACAGGGGCCTGGAGCCGCATTGACCGGACCGGGTCCTGCTCTTACTATGGTAAAGTCAGCCTTGCCGCATTGCCCCCTCGTTCAATGGTAGGACAGCTGCCTCTGGAGCAGCATATCGGGGTTCGAATCCCTGGGGGGCAACCAGTTTAGAACCTTCCGGCCCCTTCTTGCACTCCTCCGAACTGAATAAACCTAATGAAAACATCGATTTGACCCATTTCCCGGTTCAGAGTTGGCGTCCGTTAGCCGTCCATTAAGACGTTCCCTCCGGTTCCTCTGACTTTCCGCCAATGACCATACGCATTTTTCGGCTATGCCCGTGGCGCTTTAATTCCGTCACACCTTGCGCATAAACGTTCATGGTCACCTAAACGATACGGAATTAGATGTCATCGGCGGGCTTGTTCCGCAGGGTCAGATGCTGATTCGCAAAGCGCAGACGTCGAAGAAAGTACGGTTGAACGTGGATTTCATTTCGCACTGGATGACCACTAACAATCCTCGCGACAATCGAAAAAAATCGAGCACTTCAACCATTTCGGAATCGCGGACGGTTTACGCCGCTTGGCTCAAGATCTTCCGTTCGAGGTCGGGAAGAAAACCATCTTGATGAGCTTCGGCGCATAGCCACGCTAGACAAGACAGGGATGCTTCGCGTGACCATGGCCAAGACGATGCCGCGTACCCGCTTGCACGGCAAGGCTAATTTCCTAGCAGGGTGCTGTAAAAGCCACTTTATTTTAGTATGTGTTGCTGTTACTAAGGGATCATGCGCGGAACCGATCATCAACAAGGGCATGTGTTCAGTTATTTGTCGCCGGAGGAGCGGGTGCGGAAGGACCATCCGCTTCGGACTGTGTTGTCAATGACGAATAATATTTTTATTGCGGGGATGCGCAAGTTGAAACATCGCGGACTGCACAAGGTCGGATGGAAGTTCACCTTCGCGACGGCGGCTTACAACCTAGTCCGGAAGCGAAATCTAAGCAAGCCTGCACCGCAAACCGTCTGAAGCTACTGCAGAGTTGTCTATGAGGCCGAAAGAGGCCTCATAGAGAACCAAAATACTGAACTTAGAACCCGGAAAATGCTTAAAGCACCGATGAAAATCGAAACAGCAGCAATAAAACCCGGTTTTTCAGCAGCCTGCTAGGCGCGCTCAACTCAATGGAGCATGACGACCAATGTTCCGGTCCTCGGTGAGCGGAAACCCGAAGAGGTAGCAAAGCTTTGCAGGGTTTGCTCGAACACGTCCTTCTTCGAGCATGATATCGTTTGCCTCCCACCGACGCAGTAATTCGGGAACTTTGCGGAATTCTCAAGCAGCCTGCGCGAGAAACCCGGCCGGTCAACCCTAAAGAACAATACAGGCGAATCACTGTAGGACCGGGTGGGTTGGACCACCACCGGGACAAGCAGAATGGAAGTACCACGTTGGGAACTTAGGGCCCAGCACCTGGAAGAGGCGGGAGTCGGACAGGTATCGGAAATTTTCGACGGAGACTACCCGCACTTGCCGCGCGGATGTATCGCGCAAGCCTGGAGTGTCGCGGAAATTCTAAGTCTTGCCAAACTGGTTTCGCGGCGCCTTGCAACGCGAACAACAGAATCGACAGGCAAGTAGGCGCTTGCGGAATCGGAGTTTCAACTTGAAAAGCAAATCAAAGGTGCTGATCTTGGGCGGCGGATTCGCCGGCGTGGAGACGGCGCGTCAGCTTGAAAAAATGCTCTCCCCTGACGAGGCCGAGCTACAACTGGTCAGCCGTGACAACTTCGTTCTCTTTACCCCCATGTTGCACGAAATTGCTGCCAGTGACCTCGACATTACGACCATCGTTAATCCTGTCCGCAAGATGACTCGACGTACGCATTTCATGCAGGCCGATATCCAGACGATCGACTTGAATTCACGCAGCGTAACGGTCGCTCACGGCATGGATCGCCATATCCACCGGTTGGACTTCGACCATCTCGTGATCGCCATGGGCGCGGTGCCGAATTTTTATGGCATGAAGGATATCGAGGCGCGTGCTATGACGATGAAGTCTCTTGAAGATGCGATCAAGCTGCGCAATCGTATGATTGCTCATCTGGAAGAAGCCGATCCAGATTGTTCAGCAGATTCGCGCCCTTCGCTGCTGACCATGGTGGTTGTCGGCGGGGGCTTCGCAGGTGTGGAAACAGTGGCGGGAATTCGCGACTTTCTAGAGTCTGCGCTGAAGTCTTACTCTAATTTGCGCACATCCATGCTGCGGATTATCCTAGTCCATTCCGGGCCACATCTGCTGCCGGAGCTGGGAGAGCGACTGGGGCGATACGCCGAGAGCAAGCTCCGTGCGCGTGGCATCGAGGTACTGACGGAGCAGAGAGTGACCACCGCGACGGCCGGAGGCATCACCCTCAAGAATGGCAATTTCATTCCAACCAGCTTCGTCGTCTGGACGGCGGGCAATGCAGCCTCGCCGCAAATCGCTGCTCTCGCGTTCGCCAACCAGTCCGGAAGACTGGAGACCAATCTCATGCTACAGGTTGCCTCCGCGCCCGATGTCTGGGCGCTTGGTGACTGCGCAATGGTTCCGGATGGAAAGGGCGGCTTTCATCCGCCAACCGCGCAACACGCATTACGGCAGGCGAGAACTGTCGCTACTAATATCACAAGGACGATTCGAGGCGGCCCTCTGCAGCCCTTCTCCTTTAAGACTATCGGGCAACTCGCCGCGATTGGCCGCCGCACCGGTGTGGCACAGATCATGGGCCATCGTTTTTCCGGCTTCCCGGCCTGGTGGATGTGGAGAACAATTTATCTTTTGAAACTGCCGCGCTTTGAAAAGCGTTTGCATGTTGCGCTCAATTGGACCCTCGATTTGCTGTTCGCTAAAGATACGGTACAGTACGTATCGTTTCGAGCAACGAGAGACGCGGAGGCTGAGTCGCCAACTATCCCTCCGGCTGTCTGTGTTGCAGAAGATGGTGGCGAACTCCATCTTTAAGTTTGCATTGATGCGACGGCGAGAATCACCAGGCATGTACCCGCAGTTATCCATAGTCAGGCTGCGCCCGAAGAGCGCAGAAGTTCTTCTCAGTCCGGTTGAAAGAGGTCGCCGTCTTTTCAAGGGGCTTCGTGTGAAGATAAGTGGTCCCTCGTTCTAGGCTCCAGGCCAGGCCCCGGCCACGCCATCCGGTCTAGAGCCCCGCGAACCAGTCGTAGCCAAGCTTCGTCCAGTAATCGTCAGGCTTGATGTTTGTGTACGCGATCAGTCCGATGCGTTTGATCTGCTTGTAGCCGTATTTGGTGGGCATGTGCAGGCGCAACGGAGCCCCATGAAACTGAGTCAGCGGAGCGCCCATCATCTCGGTAACCAGAAGCGCCTGCGGATGCCTTAGGGCGGTGAGATCGTAGCCCGTGTAATAGTCTCCGTTTGGCGTCTCCATGTAGACGAAGCGTGGCTCCCGGCCGTCGATCAGGGCGGGGGGATACGACTCCAGGAAGTCACGCATGCGCACGCCAGCCCAGTGGACGATCTGGCTCCACCCCTCGATGCACTTGAACTGCGTTACCAGTTCCTGACGCGGAAAAGCCTGGATGTCGGCCATCGTGAGCAGCAGACCTGGCGTGCCGGCGTGCAGCGTCGATCGGCTTTCGCCCGCCTCTTCCCCGCCGCGCCGAGGACGCCCTGTGCGCGCCTCATCCTTGATGGCAGTTTGCATCATGGATGCAGGCGCCATCTTCTCAGCGGTCAGCATGTTCGGGTCCACCTTGGTATCGTGGCCTGCACTCTCTTTGTCCGCCGCAGTCGTGTATCTGTACTCCCAGGCAGTCACGTCCGGGACGAACTGCGATCGCTCCTGGGCGTCGCGAACCCCGACCACCTGGAGGCGATAACTGTCCGGCTCGAGCATGTCCTTCAGGCCATAAATCCCGTTGACGCGCAGATCTCTGGCGCGCGACAGCGGATAGGTCGGCGCAAGTGCATGGCTATCGAAAACCGTGCGTGAAATATCGGCGTTGAACCGGAAGGCGTTTCGCAGCGGAGGCGGCTGCATCAAATCACGGGTATCGTTGTACAGGTAATGGTATGCGCCATACGCTGCGATGGATGCTCCGGCCGCTACCAGAAAGGCACGGCGTGTGTATCTGCGTGACTCAGAGAGCACCTGCTCATTGGCCGCGGCATCTGCAAGCCGCACGTCGTTTTGCGTGGCTTCGGGGGAAGCAGCGGGATCATCAGATACGGTCTCGCCTGAGTTCTGCGGAGTGGACTCATCTTCGGACTCATTCATCTCCAGCTCTTCCTTTCTTCTTCCAGTGACGGAGCTTCTACTCGCTGTAGTTCACGCCCACTGACCATTGCACGAAAGTTATTCCACCCGGCCAGACTGACCTGCGCCACGTGAATGACAAAGAATCCGAGAAATCCCATCGTGATCCAGAAGTGGAGCCAGCGCGCCATCTCGTAGCCGCCTAGCAGGGATGTCAGCCAATGCGCGGACGTCGGCTTGTAGATGGCCAGACCGGTCAATAACATTCCTGCTCCCATCACGATCACGCCGGTGTACGCGATGCGCTGGCCCCCGTTGTACTTGGTCTGTCTGGGCAGGCCTTTACGAAGGTGAAGGTCGACCAGCGTAACTTGAATCGCGTCGCGGATGCTGTGACGCTCGGGCACCAGAAACCGCCACTCTCCCGAGAGCCAGAGAAAGAGCACGTAGGCAATCCCGTTCAGAGCGAAGATCCACATGAAAAAGAAGTGGAATCCGAGGCCCTCTGTGACGTGGTACGGCACGTTCAGCTTTTGATAGAACCAATGCGGAAAGAAGCGAAAGAGCGTGAAATGTCCAATCCCGATGCGGTAGACACGATGTGGATACTTATAGGCATTATCGGAGTCGTTCCAGTAGATCAGCAGTCCACTCCAGACCATTGTGAACAGAATTGGAAAGTTGATCCAATGCATCCAGCGGATCGCAAGCGGGTGCTTTCGCTCCAGGCGGATCCTCTCTACCGCCACTGGTTCGTGTGACGAGAGCGCAGAAGCATGATCAGCATTTGCCGCCGGGTTCGAGAGGTTCATGAGGTTTCTCCTTCACATCCAGGGACAGTGCATCGCAGTAAGGTGCAGGCTGCTTCTGCCTGCTATTGTCCCAAATCGCCCGCGAAACTTACCTGAAGAGAACTACAGGTTCGGGCAAAAACTTTAAGTCGGCACGACGCGGAGGCGGGATGAAATCTGCTCCGCCGGCTACCATTTCGCTTGTCTTTAACATGCCGGTGGAAATTGCCACGGTCGCACGCTTCCTTGCTTCCGACGATGCAAAGTGGGTGAGCGGCGAGGCGGTTCTCGTCGCTGGCGGGCATCGTGGCTTGAGGGATGAGGAGCAGGTGCGGTGAGCGCGCCGGAATGTGAACTGTGAGGCGAGGTTTCCGCATCGCTCAGCTCTTGACCTGAAGAAAAGTATGGGCTCGCGCCTGTCATGAGCGGGGTTCTTTTGCAATTGCATTTGTTGCATCATCAGCGTATCGAAGCCGCTAACTCACGCCCTAATGGCCGTGAGGATAGGTGGTGCCCGAGCTCCATCCTGGTGATCATCGCCGGACCGAAACGGTGGGAAAGGTTTAACACAATGGCTTCTTTAGTCCCCCTTCTCAAACCTTGTCCTCGCGCGTATCGTGCGCCAGGAATGGAAGAGGCATTGTTGGTTCGAGCGGCAAAGTCGGGAGACTCGCAATCTTTCATTAAACTGAGCTCTCCATATTTAAGCCGGCTCATGGGTCAAATCAACCAAATCACCAGGAACAGGGCAGACACCGAAGACGTAGTACAAGACGCTCTGCTGAGTGCGTTTGCCCATCTCGATACTTTTGATGGCAGATCAAGCTTTTCGACCTGGCTTACCCGGATCGCAATCAACTGTGCGCTTATGCGATTGCGCAAAAAAAGCCTCATATCTAACTCGCTGGACTGTTGTCCCCGGAGTGATGAGGAGCCATGGCAAAGCTGGGAACCCGTCGATTCTAGGGAGACGCCGGAAGAACTCTTGATAAAGCACGAACGACAGAAGTTGCTCCAGGAGGCGATTCTTCGGCTTACTCCCAGGCTCCGCGAAGTCATCCAGCTGGAGCAATCCGGAGGCGTTTCGCTTAAAGATATCGCTAATCTTCTTGGCATTTCAGTTGGTGCCGTTAAATCGAGGTTGTCGCGAGCTCGGCAAGCCTTGCGCAGTTCGATGATGGAAACAGATCTTACTCTGAATAGCCTAACGTAAGAGCATTCGAAGTAAATTCATTTGCATTAGGAGATGCATCTGCGTGGCGTCAGTCACAGCATTGCTCTTCCTTGGCCAGCATCAAACGTTTCGCTTGAGCGCGTCTCCTTTCCATCTGACACTGCTGAAAAATACAGGTAGATGACTATAGAAAACGGCTTGGCCCTGCCTCGCTGAGCATGTAATCTCAGACTTTGCCGCTTGGACTACTTGGCTGTCCTTCGAATGAGAGATCCGATGGCGAGTAACGCTGGGCACATAGGGGTGCTCTTAGCCGGACTGAGGCATCCGACCGCATAAGCTGAGTGGAGAAGGGCAGCTGCTTCTGGGCTTAACGATTTATCTACTCGAAACCATTTTCAGCGAATGTCCGCCATGAAACAAATCAGGCTGATGATCGTCGAGGATCATCCTGTGTTCCGCGAAGGATTGAGCATGATTATTGCTTCACAGCCCGATATGGTCCTGGTAGCCCAGGCTGCCACGGCGGAAGAGTCGCTGCGCGAGTATAGAAGCGCCAGGCCCGATGTCATTTTGATGGACCAAAGACTGCCTGACGCCTCGGGCACCGACGCTCTCATCTCCATCCGTACGGAGTTTCCTGACGCCCGCATCATGATGCTGACCACTTCCAGTGGAGACATGGACATCCAGCGCGCGTTGCGTGCCGGTGCGGCAGCGTACGTTCTTAAGAGCACGCTCAAGAACGAGCTATTGAATGTGATCCGTGCGGTTGCTGCAGGGCGCAAGCACGTCCCTTCCGACGTCGCCAACCGGGTTGCCGAGCACCTGGGACAGGAGGACCTCACTCGACGGGAGCTGGAAGTGCTCGAATTGATTCGTGAAGGAAACAAGAACAAGCAGATTGCCGATCAGCTCTCTATCTCGGAAACAACGGTTAACTTTCACATTAGAAACATCGTAGGAAAGCTACAAGCGAAAGACCGGACTCACGCGGTTACGATTGCGCTGCGGCGAGGTTTGCTGCAGATATAATCCTTGTGAGCCAGAACGAACTTGGTGGCATGCAGAGGCTCAGTCCACGAAAATCGCGTCATCGGGCTGTGGCAGGAATTATTTGCCTTCTGCTGCTTGCCGCTGCCCGCCTGGCGCCGGCGCTGGAACCGTCAACCAGGTTATCCCAATACGCTCATGAAGTCTGGCGCTTCGGTGATGCCGGGCTGCTGGGCACGCCACAGAGTCTCACCCAAACCACTGACGGCTACATATGGCTCGCCACTTCCAACGGTTTATTTCGCTTCGACGGAGTCGACTTCACTCGATGGACTCCTCCACCAGGCGAGTACCTGCCCAGCACCTCCATGTGGTACGCATTCGGTGCGCGGAACGGCTCGCTGTACGTTGGAACCGATCTCGGCCTGCTGCGCATTACTGATGGGCACGTCCATACTTATCCTGGTAGTCCCCGTTGGCCTGGCCCGTTTCTTGAGGACAGTTTCGGCAACGTGTGGATGGGGGTCAGCGGCCTCGATACCGATCCAAGTGCACTGTGCAAGGTGGGAAGTAACCATCTCGACTGTGTAGGAACCCGTGATGGCTTCGACTGCGCGCGCGGCGTTTCCAATACCATAGACGACGATGGATACCTCTGGGTCGGCAGCACGAAGGGGATCTGCCGTTGGAAACCAGGAGTCACGCCTGAATTCGACCCCATTCCTGCTCTTCTGCGCCGCAAAGGTTTGAGCTCCATTACCAGCCTGGCGAGCCGTTCAGACGGCTCCATGTGGGCGGGCACCGAACTTCAAGGCGAAGGCGGAGGCCTTCTCCATTTAGCGAATGGAGAATGGAACACCTATGTGGCTCCGGGAGTAGACGGCGGCACACTCTCTGTCTCTGCGCTTTACGCCGTGCGCAATGGTTCTCTCTGGATTGGCACCGCCAACGCCGGCCTGTACCGGCTCGCAAACGGCCGCCTGGATCACTTCACCACCTCCGATGGACTAAGCAACCAGAACGTTCTCTCTATCTTTCAGGACCACGAGGGGGGCGTTTGGGTGGTTACCCCGATGGGCGTTGACTACTTTCGCGATTACACCGTCTTGACCGTCCCGGCGAATCAGGGCTTTCTTGCTGGTCATGCCGTTGGAGTTGCCGCAGATCATCATGGGTCTGTATTTTTTGCTAGTAACATCCTGGCTCGGCTCCGCAATGGAGTCGTAAGCACGATCAGAGATGCGGGGGGCAAACCTCTCAACGGTCTTCAGTTCCTCTTCGCCGGCTCGAACGACGATGTCTGGCTCGCCGCCGGGGGCCGTCTATCGCTGATGAAGAGTAAGAACACGATCTCAAGAGTATGGAGCAATTCAGAACCAGGCGCAGCATACATTGACTACATCACCGAGGATGCCCATCACGACATCTGGGCCGCGGTTCAGAATTTGAGGTCAGGAGACCCGTTCCTGGTTCAGGTCCGTAATGCTCGGGTGATCGGCAAATACGACGGAACACCTGTCCTGGGAAATCAAGTCATCAATGCGCTGGCGCCGAACCTTGCTGGAGGTCTGTGGGTAGGCGGCTCTGCTCACGGATTGTTTCGCTTCCACGACGGCCGTTTCTCGCGCGAACCCGCGGGTGGTTTCGACGGCCGGGTGGAAAACCTGATGGAAGAACCAGGCGGCGCCCTCTGGATCGTGACTCAACGTGGTTTTCTCCGCTATCAAGGCGGACGTGTCCGGAGCCTTACATCGGCCAACGGCTTGCCTTGCGACAGCGCCGTGAACATCCAGGATGATGGACACGGATCCAAATGGTTTTACCTGCATTGTGGTATCGTGCGCCTATCCGACGCTGTTCTGGCCTCGTGGTGGCAGGGTTCCTCCGCCGCTGTCAAGGGAACGATCTTCGATGCTTTTGCGGGGGCCCGGCCGAATCTCTCCAGCGGAAGCCCGGCCCAGACGCCAGACGGCGGCTAACGATTACGGCTTTCAGGTGATCGATCGCCATCACCTGCCGTTTAACTCCATTCCCCCTCCAGTTGTCATTGAAAGAGTAGTTGCGGACGGAAAGGTGATGGCGCTCAACCACGACCTCATCATGCCC
>CAVQEO010000044.1:0-8568 GCA_963711525.1 uncultured Acidobacteriaceae bacterium
CACTTGGACGAGAAGTCGTTAGCCTTGATCGGAAATGCCTCGGGGCAGGGTGCTGAGGGTGCGAGAGATTGCTCCGAGGCATTTTCGATAAGGAGACTTGAAGGAAGGCGCTGGCAGTGGTGGGCGCTGCTATGGAGCTGAGGGCGAGACTCGGCATCGGTGAACGCGGGGAAGAGTCTGGAAGTGAGAGGCGGGAGACGTGTGCTATGCGAGGTAGGGATGCGTGGAAGGGGTAATTTCGCGATCTGCATGCAGCCAGGAACCGGCGATAAGGCGGTAGTTTTGCGGTTAGGACGTAGATGTGCGAAGACGTGCCGGCACACGTTTGAGAGCGATTGGATTGGGTTGGGATCAGGAGGAGTCGGACAGTTTGCATCGGAAGGCCAGTTGTTGCGCGGTAAGGTTGGGGCCGATGCACATGTTGGCTCCGCAACGTGGGCAGCGCCAGGTGGCTACCTGAGAGATGGCGATGCGTGGATCGGGTCTAGGTTGGCAGGCGAGCTGAAGGCGAGCGAGTGCGAGCAGAGCGGTTCGGTGAGCACTGGCGAGATAGCCGAAGTGGCGGATGCGGACAAAGCCCCGGGGCAGCACATGTTGGCAAAAGCGGCGCAGGAACTCGGTAGCGGTGAGAGTCATGATGCGCTGTTTATTGCCGTGAGCATAGTCTTTCCATCGGAAGCTCACGCTGTGACCATCGAAGCTGAGCAGGCGCTGATTGCTGATGGCCACGCGGTGGGTATAGCGGCCAAGATAGCGCAGCACGTGAGTAGGTCCACCAAAAGCGGGCTTGGCATAGACCACCCAGTCATGCTGTAGCAACGTGTGCACGAGGGTTGAGGAGAGGTCGGGTCGATGCTGACGGGGTACCCGTTGAAGGAGATCGAGAAACTTGCCGCGAAAGACGCGGCTGAGGACCTTGACGGGGAGGAAGAAGGGATATTTAGGATGAACCCAGCGGGAGTAGCTTGGATCGAAACCGCCGGCGGGAACGACGCAGTGGAGATGAGGATGCAATCGCAGGTTCTGTCCCCAGGTGTGCAGAATGCTGAGGAAGCCGATCTTGGCTCCGAGGTGCTTGGGGTTGGCCGCAACTTCGAGCATGGTCTGAGCGCTGGCGCGGAAGAGCAGATCGTAGAGCAGCCGTGGATTGCGCTGACAGAGCGGGTTCAACTGGTGGGGCAAGGTAAAGACGACGTGGAAGTAGGGCACGCTGAGCAGATCTTGTTCGCGCCGTGCCAGCCAGCGCTGGCGTGCCTGGGCCTGGCACTTGGGACAGTGGCGGTTGCGACAGGAGTTATAGGAAATGGCTTGGTGGTCGCAACGTGAGCAGGCGTCCAGATGGCCTCCCAGCGCAGCCGTGCGACATGCGGTGATGGCCCGCAACACGTTGAGCTGCTGGTAGCCAAGCCAGGAGCGGTTCTGTTCCCGGAAGCAGTCTCCCCGGGCCCGAAGGATGTCAGCCACCTCTACGGCAGGCCGCACCATTTAACTTTTTTTCCGATGATAGCTGCGGCCTGCCTGGCTAACGCTGGAGAGTTGTAAACTCTCCAGCGGGTTGGCTACTGTCTGTAAGTGCCGCTGCGACAGATGAAGATACTTGGCGGTGGTCTCCAGGTCTCCATGGCCGAGCAGAACCTGAATCGTCCGCAGGTCCGTTCCCGCCTCGAGCAAATGGGTAGCCCAGCTATGGCGTAAGGTGTGAGGCGTTACATGCTTGGTGATGCGCGCATGGACGGCGGCTTCTTTACAGGCATACCAAACGGTCTTGTCGGAGATGGGTCTGTCCTGGTCGCGTTGACCTATGCTGCTGGGAAAAAGATAGATCCGAGGCTTCTTCCAGCGCCAATACTCACGCAGCGTTTCCAATAGCGCCGGGCTGAGTGGCAGATCTCGACTGTCGCCGCCCTTGCCGCGCTCCACGCGGATCATCATGCGCCGGCTGTCAATATCGCGCACCTTGAGCATCGACACTTCTGTCCGCCGCATGCCCGTGCCGTAAAGCGTCATCAGCAGAGCACGCTGCATGAGGTTGCCGGCGGCATCGATAAGCCTGGCAACCTCCTCCAGACTCAGCACCGTCGGCAACCGACGATGAGACTTCGGGTAGGGCAACTCCTCCCGGAACTCGCGTCGCTTGAGCGTTCGAACGAAGAAGAATCGGAGCGCCGCAACGCGGGCCACCACGCTTGCCACCGCCAGCTTGCGCTCAACGAGCAAATACGCCTGGTAGCTTCTTAGATCATCTGGCCCCAACTTGTCTGGAGATTTTCCAAAGTGTACGGCGAACTGTTGGACTGCTTGCAGATAGGCTCGGGTCGTGCCCTCGGAATAGTTGCGCCGCTGGAGTTCTTCCAGCATCCTCTTGCGTAAATGGGTCACAGGAACCTCCTTCCTTGTGACCCAACCTTACCTCAGCTACCGCTGCTGGCTGCTCCACGCTCAGGCAGTGTCCGCCGCGCCAGCGGCTTCGTTCAAGCCGACTATCCGGCCAAGTGGCTGGATCCCATCCTCAGCGGGAACGCGATTCGGCATCAAGCGAGATCAAGAATAGGAGCGCCGATTCAATTTCTGTTTGCCAACATTTCACCCGGAGCACCTCGGATGTTGCCCAAGCCCTCTTTCCTGCCTCTGAGGAGAGCCTTGGGCCAGCTGCCAACCATGATCTCCGCTGACACGGCAGTGAGGCAGCCGGCAATTCCATAAAGCGATAGAGTTGAGCTTGGTGGGTTATAGGTGGCCGCTTAGGAGGAAGAAGAACATGCTGATCGCTCATGGGAGTAAACATCCAGAAATAGCGGCGTCCGCTTGGGTGGCGCCCGACGCCACGGTATGTGGCGACGTGACAATTGGGCCAGGAACTCGGATCCTGTATGGAGCTCGCCTCATTGGTGAGGGCGGAGGAAGGATCAGGATCGGGGCAAACTGCATCATCATGGAGAACGCAGTGATCCGGGGCAGCCAACGTCATCCTTGCACGATCGGCGATCATTGCCTGATTGGCCCCCACGCACATGTCGCGGGTGCTGTCCTGGAGGACCAGGTATTCGTTGCGACGGGAGCGGCGATCTTTCATGGAGCCCATCTCGGACAAGGAACAGAAGTGCGCGTGCACGCAACGGTACATCTGCGAACCAGGCTGGAGCCAGGAGCGACCGTGCCGATTGGCTGGGTAGCCGTTGGAGACCCGGCCAGCATCCTGCCTCCCGATCAGCACGACCGAATCTGGGCCGTTCAGGAGCCGCTGAATTTTCCTGAATGGGTATACGGTTTCAATAGGAGTACGCCGGACCTGATGATTGAGATTACACGTAGTCTTTCTGAGACTCTTGGAGCCCACTCAGTTGATGTCGTACATAGATCCTGACAGAGGGAGGCTACCTTCCCGGGGTTTTCCCGGGGTTTTCCGAAAATCAATTGATAGGAAGAGTTAAGGATGGGGACGCGCCTGATCCTGGGTTCTCCGCGGTCAGAGAAACTGCTTGCGAGGCGGCTACATCGGCCGCGGCAACAGCGAACTGTAGATGACTGGCGTCGATATAAGTTGTGGTGCGGGGAACGCCGTTCCAAAGAACGACCGCGCCTGGAATGAAGCCGCCGCCTATGGCAGTCAGATACTGGTTGCCGCTGCCGTGGACCACAGTGGCGGGCGCCACGCCGGTGAGTCCGGGGGTTGGATTCGATTGCGCCGTGTTTGTAGTCGACGGAGCCGACGGCGGAGTCGACCCGCTTCCACAACCTGCAACGGCCAACGAAACCAAGGCCGACACACTCAACGTGAAACGCCGCTTCATCACTGGCTCCTGATGTCTACTATTGAAACCGCTTCGATTGCCGTTCATTGCACGCAACCTTGCGGACAACATTGTTGTTGGAGTCGGCAATGTAGAGATTGCCGGCGCTGTCCACCGCGGTTCCGAAGGGGTAGTTGAGGCCGGCGGCCACCGCAGGACCGCCGTCTCCGCTATAGCCGTAGCTTCCGTTGCCGGCAATGGAGTAGATCAGCGAAGTGCCCGAAGAGCCGATGAGGTACTGCGCCCTCACGCTTCGTCCAGTCGGTCAAATGGTCATTCAGCTTGACTGTAATACGATCTAAGCCATTCTCAACCACGATGATGCGCGTGCATGTCGAGGTCCTGGTCTCCTTGACCATCTTTCGTGGGCTATGAAATTTGCTCGTGGCACTCCATCATACGTAGCCCGAAAACTCCGCGACCGCGACTCGTTACATTAAGCTTCCTTAATTGCCTTCGAAGCTTCCTTGTCGTCTCTGAGTCCGACAAATTTGGTGCGCCTCAGATGATCAGCTCCGGTCGATTCCATAAACTGAATCTCTGCGACCACCTCCGGTCGCACCCACGATGTCGATTGCCGAACTATGCCGCATAGGGTGTTCCGAACGTTGTTATCGCTGCCTTCAACACTATTTTGTTCGGCATAATCAGACTGAGTTTTCAGTTGCAAGTGGGGTACTGAATTCCGTGCAAGTGAGACAAGATTTCCAGGGGATGTGGGGCAAGCGTCAAACGAATGGTTCCCACATGCCGAAATGAATCGTTGACGGTGATCAGCTGTTAACCAACTGGTAATTGACGGGTAGCCGGTGAACCGCCCGAAACTCGAAAAGTCTGGTTTCTCCCGGCCGCTGTTCTCGATGAATGCGTGAGCGGATTATGCACCAGCGTTCAGCGTGTTCCTGGCTACGCGGCCCGGAGCGCCTCCATGGGATCGAGCCGCGCTGCGCGTACAGCGGCAAAAGGGACGCCGCACTCGCAACGGAAAAGGCGAGACGAACTTGTTAGAGGTTGCTCTGCCTGGCCCCTCCGGCTGGGCAACCGACCGATCCGACTTTGCAGGCACTTCGCAGGATCCCTCCAGGATTCCGCCCGTGTTTCGCCCGCAATCCGCCGCTGGTGGGTTTTGCCTGTCGAGAGCTCTAAGTGAGCGGGTTTCGGCGATTTGCCATAAACCGAACCGAACGACTAGCCAGCTATTTGCCCGGTTGGCCCACCAACCTCAGTTTTGCTTGTGATGACGCGGATCGCGCGCATAAGCCCGGTCGATGGCGATTGCAATTCTGCTCATTCCCGGCGCAAGAGCAGGTTCGAACGTTCGCTGGACGTCGCCCTTGTATGACGAGGCGTTTTCGCCTTCCAAGGTAATGTGCTGCGTCAATCGAGTTTGACTGTTAGGGAGCTCCTTGAACACCCACTTGCATAAAATGAGTGCTCCTTCCAGAGCGATCTCTATCGTATACGAGGCATGCGGCTTGACTTCTCGCAGCCGCCACTGCCGCGGCGCTTGCCCGGGTATCTTGGTGGTACCGAGTGATCCACTCGTGAACGATCCATTCAGTCTAAATTCCGCAGGAGGGTCGTCCCAGTTTTTCACATCAGTCATATACGTCCATGTAAACGCAGGAGTTGCCGTTGTCTCAACAGAATGCTCCGTCGCCCATGCGATGTCACTCATGTTCATGCCTCACTTCGTTGCAGGCCAGTGAGTGTATATGAATCAGCCGGTTTACGGGGGAAACACTGACGCTAAGGCTTGTGTTGGCGCTAACGAATCAGGGCGACTCACACATTGCGGTTGACTAGATAGCCTTGGGGCGTTGCCGATCCGGAGAGAACGGCATTTTTGGGGCACTACATCCGGATAGGCGGTTATTCGTTCAAGTGCTTCCTGCGACAAATGACGGCTGCATCTACCAGTCCTGATTTGGATGCCGCCGCATCGCCTTATGAATAGCTTTCCACTTTGCCCGAGTTTGCCGCTTAAGCTCCGGATTGGTTTTCCGCTCGAGAAACTCGAGCTCGCGCAGCATCTTGTGATAATTCGCAAGCCGCGCTCCATCAACTCCTGCATTCACCACCGCGCATCCTGGCTCGCCTGCATGTGTGCAGTCGCGAAACCGGCATGCTGTTGCCAGTTCCTGAATATCCTGAAATCCGGCGTTCACAGCGTCGCTATCAGCCCAAAGCCTCACCTCTCGCAGCCCCGGCATGTCGATGAGCAGCCATCCGCCCGGCATCATAAAGAGCTCTCGACGGATCTCATTCCCGTTGACGGGTGTTGCTCCAAACGACCTGACATACTCCGACAATCAGCATGATTGCGCCGTAGAACACCCAACGTTGATTGCCTTGCATGAAGCTGCGACTAAGAGAGCCCCAAGCAAGATTCAGCCCTTGCAGAATCCAGATCCCTCCCATCAGAACCATCAAGACACCGATGAGGCTGCTGATCACTCGCATCACTGCGTTGAATGTACGACTCATCGCGCACCTCGAGACAAAAAGGGTCTGTGTCCACCTGCTGCGGGAGCACATCAGAAAAGCTCTGAATAGTGGGCTCCTGAGTATGTTAAGGCGTCTACGGTACATCTCGGTAGGGTGGTGGCCAAACCGTCAGTTAGACGTTGGTCGACACTCGACCAGGAACTGCCGGTTGGGCGATGATCCGGACTCAATCGGAGAGACGGTGACAATCCGTGCGGGTTGCCACTTGGAGCGTTCGCCATTCAAGCGCGAGGTTCGATCCCGATTCGATCATTGACCGCCGAACGAATCCGCTGTTTGCAGCCGAGGTAGCGTTCCGTCGTCTGAATGGAGACATGCCCCAGAAGGAACTGGATCTGCTCCAATTCTCATCCCGCGGCGTGGCAGAGTCGGGCACAGGTCCGTCGAAGGTCGTGCGGAGCCAGTTTCTCCAATCCGATCCGTTTCGCGGAGTCTTTCACGATGTGCCAGACAGCCTTCTCCGTCATTCCTTCACCCAGAGTCTTTCCCATCTTGGTGACTCGACGGAAGACCTTTCCTCGGTCGATCCCTGATGCATTCAAGCAGACGCGCAGCTCTTCCATGACCCAGCCGGGCACAGGTACTGTACGAACATGTCCCGCCTTGCCCTTCAGGTTGACGATGGCCCAGTGTTCTTCCCGTTGTTCCAAGTGTTCCAGTCTCAGGGCGACCGCTGCGAGCCGACGCAGACCACAGGCGAGCAACAGCGCAAGAAGCGCGCGGTCTCGTTTGCCTTTCAGGACTTTGCAGTTGGGAGCCTGCCAGAGTGCAAGACTCTGCTCGGAGCTCAGCCAGTTGCCGAGACGGACTCCGAGATTTCTTACGCCCTTTACCCGGCGAATCCCAGCAGCCAGATCGGAGCTCAAGAGGCCGGAGTCCGCTGCCTCATAGGCGAGACGCCGGACGGCGCCCAGTCGAAGGTTGATGGTTCCAGGCGCGAGTTGGCGTGCTTCGAGGTAGGTGCGATAGCGAAGAACCACCGTTCGGTTCAAAGCAAGACGGGGCTCCGAGCAGTACCAATCGACGAATTCGTCGATCGCGTGGCCATATCCACGTTGGCCGTCGACACTGGTCAAGCTGTTCAACACGGCTGTCTTAGAGTATTCGAGATCTGGCAACCGTAGATGTGTCTTGGGGTGCTTGCGCTGTAGGGAACGTGGCTTTTGCTTTATCGCCTGGTGGCCTCCTCGCCACAAGGCGATCATGCGCCGTTTTTAGGCTTACTTCCGGGTGGCGGTTACTCGACCGGAACCGAGAATTTCCGCACTGAACGGCTCGATGAGTGCCTAGGCGATTGTGTGAATTCAACAGCATTCCCGACGACGTCGGCGTTTCCCGGTACTGATCTGGATCGAGCATCCCTCAGCGGACTAAAACGTATGTGAGCAGGACAGCTGCGGTGGCGAGAGCGGCTATGCGCACTCGATGTCTCCGGTCCCAAATCCGATGTATCCGCTGCCAATCAGCAGCACCTTCCGCAACGCGACTAGCGAGTGGAACCAAGACAAAGATCGATGCCACCGAAATAAGAACCCAGATCGCATCCGCTGTAAGCAGGATTGCGCGCCCAGGCGTCTGCCAACAGAGCCAGGTCTGGATACCGAGAGACAGGGTAGAGACCGAGTACCAGACCGGCATCACCTTTCCAAGCACGAGAGCAGAACGGCTTAGCATCTTCAATTGCGATTCGGGTTCGAGCCGCGACGCGGCAGGGTTCACGAATGCAGATACAGAAAACTCGACGCCTACCAGAGTAAGAACGACGAAGAGGGTCGCCATGTTGAACAAGTGCATAAGGGGCTCCTATTGACTCTTCGCTAAAGACGCTTTCGAATGGAGCACTGATGCAAAAAGCAGCACTGACAAAATTGTCAGTTGGAGTAGTCTATGGGCGTCTCAAAGAAAGAGATCTCACCATGCCCTATCGATGTGACGCTAAGCGTCATCGACGGGCGATGGAAGGGCACAATCCTCTGGCGACTGTTGGACGGGCCGATGAGGACGAACGAATTGCGGAAGAGTATTCCTGAAATTACAGAGAGGATGCTTCTCCGTCATCTGCGGGATATGACAGGGGCTGGGATTCTGGAACGTCATCAGGAGCAAGGCTTGCCCCTGCGAGTGCGGTACTCGCTAACGCCGTACGGACGGACGTTGGTCCCGGTATTGGATGTTCTCTGTTCGTGGGGCAGAGAACATTTGAAACGAGATCCCTCTACCTGATCCTTGCTGAGAAGTTGTTCACTCTTCCTGCGGCAAACGAGATGCT
>CAVQEO010000045.1:0-1047179 GCA_963711525.1 uncultured Acidobacteriaceae bacterium
TCGATTGATCCTGCCGAGGTGGCGCGGTACACCACCAACGGAGCGGCCAACGCGGCGGAAGCGACAAAGAGCAGGGCCGACAGGTAACCCAGCAAGGGCTTTCCGCCGATAGGCGGGGCCAGTGCGGCAAGGCTGCCCAATACCCCCAGCACCAGACCAATCAATGCATCGCGCTTGCGATCGACGCGCACTTCGAATTCGCGCCGGCTGCGTGCCATTGCTTCTGTCGGCGGTACCATGCTTGCTTCCCGTGCGGGGGCCAACGCAGAAGCCAAAGCCACGCCAATGCCTGCCATAAGGGCGAGGATCACGGAGCCCACGGAAAGGGCCATGGCGCCGGGGCTGCTAGAGACATAGAGCGCATTGACTGTGGTCGAAAGCATGTCCACGGCTCCGGCGGCGAGCATACGGCCCAGGGGCAAGGCAGCCAGAGAACCTACTATGCCAAACAGTGCAGCCTCAAACAGAAATGCAACCATGACGGCAGCGCGGCTTGCGCCCAGGGCACGCATAGTACCGATATCGGCGCGCCGGCGCACCACGGAAACGGAGACGGCGTTATAAATGAGGAAGGCTCCCACCAGCAGCGCGATACCGCTGAGCATTTGAAGATTCCAGCGGAAAGCCGCCAGCATCCGCCGATTGGCAGCAGTCTCCGTCCCCTGGGCATTCAGCAGCACGCCCGCAGGCAGCGCCTGCTGCAGCTTACTCTGCCACATCTCGAAAGTGTTTGTGTCAGGAGCCTTGATGAGGATGCGGTCGACATGCCCGGATTTCCCGGTCGCCAGTTGGGCAGCCCCGATGTCCATCAGGACGGCGTCCGTACCGATCTGCGCCGAGTTTGGAATCAAGCCGCGCACCACGTATTCCCGAGCGTGGTTGTTGATTAGCAGTTGGATTCTGTTCCCAACAGCTTTTCCCAATCCGCGTGTCACCCATACCGCATCAGGGTCATTGATGTGCTCGAGACCTTCGCCTGCAGTCGCATCGCCGATGATCGTGCCCGCGTTGTTTTCCTCGGCTACCACATCGACCCCGATCAGGGGCACGGTCTGGCCGCTGGCGACAACCATCGCGCGATCTTCGATGCGGGGGCTCACACGCAATGCGTAGGGCAGCCTGGCCAGGCGGGCAACGATCGCCTCGGGCAGCCCGCCTGCCGCGACGACTTCAAAATCATCCTTCCCGGCCAGCGTTTCCATAGACGAATGGAAGGAGCCTGCCGCAGCATCGCCCGCCAGATCGATGGCAACGACCGCGGCATCGCCCAACGCCACGGCAAAGAGGATCACGAGAGCACGTCCGGGCTGGCGGAACAGAGGCCGTAGTATGAGCCGATAGAAGAGAGCCAGGCGACCCATTTCAGACCCGCTCTTCGGGGATCCGCCCGTCGCGCATGCGCACGATGGTGTCGGCCAACGCAGATGCCTCTTCACTGTGCGTGGCCATCAGGATGGTCACTTGCTGTTCTGCGCACACACGCTGCAAAAGCTCGAGAATCGCGTTGCCGGTTGCGGTGTCCAGATTGCCCGTCGGCTCGTCGGCGAGGATCAGGCGAGGGCTGTGCACCAGCGCACGTGCAATCGCCACGTGCTGCATTTGTCCGCCGGAAAGCTGATGCGTCATCCGGTGCGCAAGTTCTGCCAACCCGACATCGGCGAGCCGCTCCATGGCCCTGAAACGAGCGTTCCCTTCGCTTGCCAGCAGCAGAGGAACCTCAACATTCTCGACCACGTTTAAGGTATTCAGCAGTTGAAACGACTGGAAAACGAACCCGATCTTCTCGCGGCGCAACCTGGTGAGGCCGGCTTCCGTCAACTGATCGGTCGCAACGCCATTCAGCCGCACATGCCCGGTGGTGGGAAAATCAAGAGCGCCCGCCAGATGAAGGAGCGTTGACTTGCCGCACCCGCTGCGACCCATCACGGCAACAAATTGGCCAGAACCGACCTTGAGCGAAACATCGTCGAGCGCTCGCACTCGTTCGCCTGCGTTGGTGTAGTGCTTACTCGCGTGGTCAAACGAAAGCAACGGAGCGGCTGTCTCGGATGGATTCTGCAACAGAGCTCCTGGTTCGGGATTTATTCTACGCATTAACGATTGGATAGGACGAGCGCGACCGAAGCTGCGAAGAAATGGCGACCTGCTTCACTGCGTCAAAATTAGCGCATTGCAACGCACGGTTGCAGTAAATGCTGAGGTTGCGGTCAGGTCCACTTTCGGAAACTCAGGATCTCCACCATTGGCGCGAAGACCCAGGCAGGGCATACGTTTAGGCTGGTGCTGAGGCAGCATTTCAACTGGTGGACGTGGACCGTCTCTCGAATGAACAAGATCACCGCATCGAGATCCTTGAAACTATCCCTTGCTCCGGTGGTCGACCCCGCCGGAAATGTCCAGCCTAGTCGACGACACAAGGATTGGGTTTAGCTGTTCTGCTCGGGAGCTTCGTTCTGGCTCAGCAGGGGTTTCCCCGCGAAAGGAAAGCGCGGTGCCGGTAGTCGTATCCGACTCAACGTACAGCCCGGGTCAGGTGTCGAGCTACAAGGCACGGCCAGGCGGACGTTCTTCGACAGTGACCATCCTGCGAGTTGAAACCTTGCCCAAGGCCGGTGTCATTGTTCATGTTCGGATTGATGGGGTCGGTTCAAGAACTGCGCAGGAGTGCCCGCGCCTACCACCGTGCAACATGCTCTTTTTCCAAAGCGGCAATCGACAAGAGCGTGGATCGGCAACTCGGAACGACTCCTTCCGTACCAGAGTTCGAGGATGATTACGAGGGCTGGCTCGAACATTGTGGGGGTGCTTACACCATTAAACCGTGGCCGAGGTGGTCGACGACTATACGGCCAAGTGACCTTCTCGTTCAACTGTTCAGAACAGGCGGCATCCACTCATCGACCTTGGTCCTACGTTCAGTTCGATCGTCGTTAGTATCTGGGCTGATCACTGATATGACGCTCAGCTTGTAAATGCATCGAAAATGGAATGTCTGCGGGGCCTTTCCTTCCCCGCACGCCCCTCCCTAACAAGCCGCTAGGGGACCAGCCCCCACGCGCCCGCAAGCCGCGTCCCCAATCTTCCGCGCTGCGCTTGTGCAGACCTCCGCTTCGCTTCGCCCTTTCCACTTCCGCTGTCGCTCTCGTTCGAAGGGTGGGGATACCCCTCAGCTTGCGCTTGCTACCCCCCGCCTTCGCCAGGAGGCGTTCGGCATGTATGTCACATGCCACTGCACAAAAAAGCAACAGCCAATACAGGGAGGAAGCAACGATGAGCAAGAAAAGCAACCACTACCGCTAAAGCCAACATTTACCAGATCGTCACGGAACGCATCATCGCAAGCCTCAGGGCCGGCATAATTCCGTGGGAAAAACCATGGCAGGCTCCGCACTTTAGCGGTGGCCCATTCCCCCGCAACTTCCTCACAGGCAAGCCGTATCGAGGTGTCAACGTGTTTCTACTTTGGGCCAGCCCCTACAGCTACCCATTCTGGCTCACCTTTAAACAAGCGAAGGAGTTGAAAGGTTCCGTGAGAAAGGGCGAGAAAGGCACGCAAATTGTCTTCTACAAACAGCTCCGTGATCCCAGGAAGAATGCGAATGCGAGGATAAGGAGAAGGAGCAAGCCCCCTTCGTGCTCTGCTACTACACGGTTTTCAACGTGGAACAGTGCGACGGCCTCACACTCCCTGAGATCGAGCAGCCGACCGCCAAAGGCGAGATCGAGACCGACGAAAACTGCGAATCCATTGTGACCGGATGGGCCAACCGTCCAGCTCTTCATTTGACGAGCGAAACTGAACACCGCGCCTACTATCGCCCGGGCACCGATTCTGTTCACATGCCCGCCCGTTCGCGCTTCGTTGACGCTCCCCACTATTACAGCACCCTATTTCATGAATTAGTCCACAGCACAGGCCACGGAAGCCGCCTGAATCGCGCCTTTGGCGCTCACTTCGGAGATGAACTCTACAGCAAAGAGGAGCTGGTTGCGGAGATGGGAGCCGCCTACCTTTGCGCCATTGCCGGCATTGCCAACGAGCACACCGACCGCAACACCACGGCTTACATTCAAAGCTGGATCACCCGGCTTGAGGAGGATAACCGGCTGATCGTTCAGGCAGCCGCAAATGCACAGAAGGCCGTCGATTTGATCGTCGGAACAACTTTCGAGGAGGAAATTACAGAGGAAACCGGGGATGCTGTCGCTAGCGGCTTCTCTTCCGTCGAGTCGCTAGTAGCCTAATTCTCACGACCGCGCCTGAAAACACACTCAGCCGCGGTCGCTTCCGTTTTCAAAGAGCCCAGACTGTCATTCGCGACGACTACTCGGAGCCAAGATATCGCTGTGTGGTCTGGATGGATGAGTGACCGAGCAGGGACTTGATCTGGCCGTGGCGTGTTGCTTTCGAGAATAATTTGGCGTAAGCGTTCACCCAGTAAGCTGATCTGTGAATCTCAGCAGGACCGAGAGAATTCGAGGACAGCCGTTCGGGTTGCAACGGCCATCTGGACAGCCGAACCCGTTCGGCTAACCTCTCCACAAAATCCGGCTGAGCGAGAATGTCACGAGCCCTCGCGAGCGTACCAGGGCTGCAGAGTTGACGGGCATCGAAGCCGAGAAGGGCTGCTCCAGCAAACTCTATATCGTGGTCTGCCGCCTCCAAGAACTGAGTTTCCTCGCCGTACAGCCGGTCGAGGTTTCCTGCGTCCGCATAGCTGGAGATCAAGCGGTATAGATCGAGAGTGTCTTTGTCATTCGTTTGCCGGTCGTGCCAGGCAAAGAGCTTCAGCACAGCAATCCCGGCGAGCGATGCGACAGGAATGGTGAGATTGGCATCCACTTGCACGTGAACTGCTGCCACAATGGCATCCTCAAATCCGACGACCGCCATCACAGTTTCTCTGTCCGGCGGCCAATGAATTACGTCGGCTTCGGCAACGCCGCCAAACGGGATCAGGTCAACGGGAATTTCATCCTTCACCGAAAGTGCCTTTAGATAGACGCGATGTTCCATCTTTCCTTCTCTAAAGTGGCCGCTCGCAAGCAGGGCCGCCCGTAGCTCGCTAAACCTCTCCCACGAATCCATTGCCACGGCGAAATCGACATCCGCCGTCGCACGGGTGACCGGAATCCCGAAGACATGAAAGAGAAGCAGATCACGGGCCGTCGCGCCCACGACGATGTAAGGAAGCGCCAGTTCTGCAGCCACACGGTTCACGACGGAAAGAATGTGGAGCGTCACCGGATCAACCGGCCGACTCTTATCGACCGTGTATGGGTTCAAGAAACTGTTCATAGATCAGGCGTGCTGTTTCAAGGTTGCGCCCGTCTTCAGTGGCCATCAGATCCGCATAGGCCAAGAGGGGCGGGACAACATCCGCATACTTCTCATCAGCAGGAAGATTCCAGAATGCCTGCAACACCTCAGTATTTCCGTTTGGGTCCAGCCGCATTCTGGTTTGCGTGAGAAGAGCTTTCTGCTCTCCCTCAAGGTAGACCGTAAAGCGCTCGGGTTTGAGGTAGCCAGTCAGGCGTTGGCCGGCGACTTCTCCACCCCAGTAGCCATGATGAACTCGGAGGTCGAGAGCCAGCAGACGGTCCCTGTCGGCCTGATATCGGCCGCGGAGCAATTTTGGACGGAGAGTGTCAGGAAAACGCGTTACCCATTCCTCTATGAGCTTTTGTGTGTTCGTTAGCGTCTTGTTTTCTCTTTGCACGAGAAAGCCACGCGCCTGGAGGTCGCCCACGACCGGTCCCACAGCTCCGAGAGCAACACCGGCAGCCCGGGCTAGGTCACGGTAGGTTGCTTCGGCCAGGGTCGGTCGGCAGAGCATCACAAAGACGATCTTCATGCCGGCAGGGGTGAAGGCCCTATATCGGATATCGTCCTGAACATCCGCCGGGCGTGGCTCACCTGTTACGTAGATCGTCAGGCCCGGAGCTTCGAGGTATGCATTTCCTGCCGTATCAAGGAAGGGGAGGTGCAATGCCCGACAATGCTCTGCTAGAGCACGAGTGATGTAAGGAGCGACGAGAAGAGGTTGGACTCCCCGTTTGGCGCAGGTAAGCTGATCTTTGACCAGGCTAATGGTGGCGAAATGACGTACGTTCTTGACCTCAGCGACGAACGGATATGCCCGGTTTGCTGTTTTGATCTCGATCAGCGCATCGCCACAGGCGGGATGATGAGGTTCAGCTTCAGTGATCCGCCCATGAAGGCCAGCCGTCCGAGGGAGGGCAGCCAGGGCTTTTTCCAGAATCTCGGTTTCGCGTATTGCCAGAGGCGTGCGCATAGGGAGTTCTGCCTGTGTACAGAAGATAGCATCGTTCATGCTTCATGAACAACACTGTTTTCTGAACAGAATCTGCGCGTAATTACTCATCGCCCAGCAACAGCTGGCGATTTGAGCCCGAGAGAACAACCCCACTTTAGCCCCACAGTAAGAGTTTCTTCCGCTTTCCTTGCGGGTCTCAGGGCGCCAACCGCTCCCGCTAAGTCGTTGAAACTACGTTAAAAATCAAATTTGGCAGCAGATCCCGGCCAGAGCGATTTGACGACGGGGCCGATTACCGGAACAGTGGCACGCGGTGAGTCGGAAAATCGCTAAGTAGTCGCCGCCTTTAGGCGTGTCTTTTCCTTCAAGAATATGCACAATTGCCGCGTGCACGGACCGCACGTGAGGGTGTGTTCCATCAGTACCGCGGAGTCGCTGTATTCGTTGATTTTGCCAAGCACAACTCTGCGCAGAGACGACTCGTTCGGGCAGCCAAGTCGGTCCGGATTTGGGTACGACCGTATGACCTGGTTGCGAAACTCATCCATGAATACCTCATCTTCAGTTTCAGTGGGGAGCCAAGAGTGATCAATCGACATCGCAATTTCTTTCAAGGCGTCGTCGCGCTCCAGAACCTCTGTGAGCAATCTCTCGCGCCACTCACCTGGCGGGTTCTCGCACATAATAATCAGTTGAGCAAATCGTCTCAGTTCGTGATCTGAGTAGTCTTTGGCCGCATTTCGAAGCCTTTCGATTGAGGCCTCAATGGCCTCTCTGTTTCCTGCCAAGCCGACTAGCGCATTAAGGTGAGCGATGGCGTCGTCTCGGCTCATTCCCCCGCTCTGATCATTTATCGAATGATTTGTCATTTCAACTCCTTTGGAGGGTCTGTTCAGAGCGTCTTACCAATTCGGGACCAGATGGTCGCCGATCTTCGCAAAGGTCGAAATCGTCATGCAAGAGGTTGAAGATGCTTGCTTGCGTCAACCTTTGCATCACGTAGTCAACCATCGTAAGGACGACTATGACAAGACGAAGGCGAATGGGGCCAAGCCCGTCCAGTTTGGCCCCGTAGAACTCCGATTTTAGGTTATTCCAATACATGGACGAGTTCCTGCACATCTGTCGCTACCGTGGTGCGCGGCGAGCGCGAACACAACGCTGGGTTGAGTAGCGTACGAACCTGATCGACCGGAACAAACTGGCCGTTCGCATAAATCGGATGACGCCCGCGCCCCCTGTGCCACTCTGATAGTGTCGGAGCATGACGTGCGTGTTCAGCGATTTCCCTCCATCCACCTGCATTCTTGAACGAGAAGGAGACTTCTGTGCTCTCCGTACATGCGGGGTCGATCATGCCATCTGCAACGACCGCCGTAGACGTTTGAATGTTGGGAATTTCATAGGAGAACAAGTCTTGGAACCACATTCCTCCGACGAATAAAACGGCCCACGGTTGATGATCGTAAATCGCTGATGACCAATTCGCGCTTTGGCTACTGGCACGAAACATACATTGCCGGAGAACTCCGGCCAGGTCTTGCATACCCAATCCTTGGGGAGCCTTCGACGTTTCGAAGTTTCGTAAAACAGACAAGGCCATCTGGCACTTAGAAAGAAACGGGCTGCGTGCAGAGTCGATTATCAAGTTGATATCGTCGAGAAACCGACCCACATTGAAGAAAGATGCAATTGGGTACCACTCTCCTGTCAGGCGATTCACAATAAGAGGGCTAAAAATCGCCGAATCCGGATGGGCGTTGACGAACGTTGATCCTCGTTCTCGTTCAGGATGAATCATGTCTACAAATGTGCAGAATGTGCTGTAGCAGGCCATGGGCCACCAGTCGCGCAGAGGTTCCCAGTGCACGTCGGACTGCTCCTTCAGGTCGTTCGCGAGCTGGGATAAAGTGTAACGCTGCCGATACCGTGTCTCGTCGTCGACCTGTTCATCTCTCCCAGCAAACATGATCGGTTGAAAAAGAACGCCAAATATCCTCTCGCTGTTCTTTGCAGCAAACTTGACGATGCTCCCCACGCTGTCGTTGTTAACCGTGTTGATGACGGTCACCTGCAACGTGACGCGCATTCCTTCTGCGCTGATATTGTCAATTGCTTTCAACTTCACGTCCAAGTAGTTGCCGACCCCTCGGTGAGCGTTCTTCTCTTCTGTCATGCCATCAATTTGGAGAAACACACCGTGTAGGCCAGCTTCCCGAGCGGCTTCTGCGAACGCCTGGCTCTCCGCAAACTTGATGCCGTTGGTCGCGACGTGCAGGCGGTTGAGGCCGATGCTCCGCGCGTAGCGAATAGCCGGCAGGAAATGTGGTGACAAGGTGGGTTCTCCGCCGGAAAAGAGAATGTTGAATTCACGCTTCGGTTCGACTGAGGCTGCTTGGTTAAGAAGGGACTTTATCTCTTCGAACGAAAGCTCATAGACATGGCCAAGCTGATTGGCGTTCATAAAGCACGGATTACACTTCATGTTGCATCGCGTCGTTAGGTCCACTAAAACGTATGAACCGCGGCCATACCGGACGCTGTGAACGCCATGCGAAGCGACCTCGGTTCGTTCGAAATCGCAACCAGGGAATAGGCTTTCCATTTTCCAAAAGAATCGCGCATCTGTGGCGAGCATGTCTTCGAACGGTCCATGCCGTTCACAGGACTTTCGGAGCAGAACAGTTCCTGCCTCTTCGACAATCTCGGCGTCGATTAGACCTGGGTGTTCTGTGAGAGCACTTGCCGCCTGTGCTCCTTCCAGAATACTGTCACGGGTCTCAAGTATGCATTTGGGACAGACAGATTGGGTGACCCTCGGACCGAGTGGGATTGATGCGCGTTCTTTTTTCTTTTGGAGCGGGTTTTGGGACCAAACCGGTGTAGGAAGTTGTCCGTCCGGCAAAGAATGGTTGATAAATTGCGCAAACTTCCACGCAATGCCGGCTAGCGTTGAGGATGCATGAAGGATGCTCACGTGGTGGATTCCTCGCTGTTGAAATGGTCTGGCTTTGTCTCACCTCTTGCTATTTACAGGCTTTGATTGTTTGGCGTACCCAGATTGGCTCAGGACGCCAAACCACAAATCACGGGTCTTTTATCGGCGTGCAATGGTCGGTCATCCATTCTCGACAGGCCCAGCGACGCGATGCCTACCAATTTAGCATTGGTCAGTCATGATTGCGAATTCAACGCTCGGGATGCGCCCTCTCTGGAATAGCGCCGCCCCGCCGTAACCAAGCTCCGGCTGAGCATTCCGAGCCAGAACCTGCTTACTTAAATCCCTCGTGTTGACGACAACAGATTGTTCAAGATACGTGAACAGTAACAAATTATAAACAAATCAACCGCACAACATTTCAATCTTCCGCTTGAACCATTTCGCAAATTGAACTCTTTTGCCTCGATTCGTAACGAACATTCACGAACGGAGTGTACGTTCAGAGCTGTTAACGCTTTCTCATCTCACTCATGCAAACGCCTTCCATCAACCCGACTCCGCCCTTCAGTCGCGCAGCGCAATACGTTCGGATGTCGACTGAGCATCAGCAGTATTCTCCGCAAAACCAATCGGACACCATCACGAAATACGCTATCGCTCACAACATGGAAATCATCGCCACATATCAAGACCATGGGCGCAGCGGGCTCAATCTCGCAGGTCGCGACGGACTGAGTCAGCTTTTGAGTGACGTAGAGAGGGGGCTCTCCACTTTTTCCGACCTACTAGTGTATGACGTTAGCCGCTGGGGACGCTTTCAGGATGCAGACGAAAGCGCGTATCACGAATACGTTTTGAAACGCGCCGGTATTCGCGTGCACTATTGTGGCGAGCAATTTGCGAATGACGGAAGCATGGCGTCCGCGCTAATGAAAACGCTCAAACGAACCATGGCAGGAGAATACAGCAGGGAACTCTCTGTCAAAGTCTTTGCTGGACAATGTCGCCTCATTGAACTCGGATTTAGGCAAGGGGGCCCTGCTGGATTCGGTCTGCGACGCCAGCTCGTTGATCGTGACGGCAAAGAAAAGGGGCTACTAGCACGCGGGGAACGGAAGAGCTTGCAGACGGACCGCGTGATCTTGGTGCCTGGACCGGAATCTGAGATTCTTGCGGTGCGCGACTTGTTCTCTCGGTTTGTTGATCACTCTGAATCTGAAAAGAACATTGCCATTTACTTGAATAGAAAGGGCGTCCTATCCGACATGGAGAGACCGTGGACGAGGGCGACGATCCATCAGATTCTGACCAATCCAAAATATGTCGGGGCGAATGTCTACAACCGGCGTTCGTACAAGTTGAAAATGAAACGCCTGGTAAACCCACCCGAAATGTGGATTATTCGCAAAGAGGCGTTCCAAGCGATTGTCTCCACTGAATTATTTCTACAGGCTCGACGCATCATTGAAGCCAGGCACAATCATCTGACGAACGATGATTTGCTCGCGCGGTTGAGGAACCTCCTCGCGCGCTGCGGAAGGCTCTCAGGCATCCTCATCGACGAGCAAGAGGATATGCCGTCCAGCTCAGTTTACGCATCCAGGTTTGGTGGTCTCCATCGGGCCTACGAGCTCATTGGGTGGAGCGACCGGCGCGACTACAGCTTCATCGAATCCAATCGCCAACTACGACGCAAACACAAAAGTTTGATCGACACGATAGTTGGCGACCTGCGAACTAAAGGGGCAGATGTTGAAGTTGACAATGACTCTGACCTCCTGACGATAAATCACGAATACACAGCTTCCCTTCTTCTATCAAGGTGCCAGGAAACAGCAGCGCGATCTCAACGCTGGAGACTCCGCTTCGACACCAGATTAGCTCCCGACATTACCATAGCCGCCCGCTTGAATCCCGGGAACGAGTCGGTTAAGGATTACTACCTATTCCCGCGCATCGATCTTCTGTGGAAACAGCTGAATCTTGCCCCTCAAAACGGAGTCTTGCTGGACCTCTACCGCTTTGACACTCTCAATGTGTTTTTCAATCTAGCAGAGAGAATTCCCTTGGAGAAAGTTGCATGAAAGAGCAACAAGTTGCATCGATCGCTATCGCAGAGATTCGGATTGTGAACCCACGTTCCCGCAATCGACTCAAGTGGCAAATGATCGTTCAAAGCATTGAAGCAGTTGGCTTGAAAAGGCCTATTACAGTGACAAGGAGAATGGGACCAGACCCAGAAGGCAAGCATTTCGATTTGGTATGCGGGCAGGGCAGGTTGGAGGCGTTCGTCGAACTTGGTGAAGTGTTTATTCCAGCAATCATCATTGAAGCTCCAGAGCAAGATCGACAGCTCATGAGCCTCGTCGAAAATATTGCCCGAAGACCGGCATTGACGCACGCGATCTTGTTTGAGGTCAAGGTCCTCCGTGAGAGGGGTTACACGGTGGAACAGATAGCTCTCAAGCTTGGCCTCGATCGTGCATACCTTTATGGAATCTGCAATCTCATCGATAAAGGGGAAGACTACTTGGTCTCTTCGGTAGAGGCTGGACGCATTCCCTTGAGCGTGGCTATAGAGATTGCCATCGGCAACAATCATGAAATCTCCCGAGCATTGTCCGAAGCTTATGAGAAGGGCGATCTGCGTGGAGCTCGGATCTCCGCTGCCCGCCGCGTCATCTCCAACAGACTAGAAAAACAACGCCTTCAAGGAAAGACGACAACTACCCACCGCAAATTAACCGGAGATGCTCTGGTCCAAGAATACAAACAGAAAATTCGGGAGCAGAACGCTTTGGTCGTGAAAGCTAATCGCACCAGAGATCGTCTGATCTTGCTGACCTCGGCGGCCCGGATAATCTTCGCAGACGAGAATTTTCGCACGCTGTTGAGAGCTGAAGGCGTCGGGACCATCCCGGCTGAGCTTGCAGAAAGGTTCCAATCGTGAAGCATGCTGCGGCCAATACGCGTTCTGCCTTTCGGACCAATATTTTGACGTTGCCATTGACTTCGATCGTTCCTCGGAAAACGGACGCTCCGGAGTTGGTCCGTTCCACAATTTTCAAACAAATCCTTGCCTCTGTCCGCGAGATCGGTCTGATCGAGCCATTAGTCGTATATCCCCAAGATGACAATAGCTTTCTGCTTTTGGATGGACACCTTAGACTTGAAGCTCTCAAGATATTGGGCAGGAAAGAAGTAAACTGCATCATTTCTACGGATGATGAAAGCTACACTTACAACAAACGAGTGAACCACATCCCACCTGTAGCTCAGCATTTTATGCTTGTGGAAGCTCTCAAAAGCGGAGTCGCAGAGGAGCGGATAGCCGCGACACTGAACGTGAATATCGGAGCGATCAAAAAACGTCTCCAAATGCTAGATGGCATATGCGGTGAAGTAGTTGAGATGTTACGTGACCGAAAGGTCAGCCTGGAACTCTTCCCGGTATTGCGAAAAATGAGGCCGATTGGACAGATTGCGACGGTGGAGCTCATGGTGCTCCGGAACGATTATTCTGTCTCGTTTGCGAAGACTCGGCTCGCCATCAGTCCACCGGCACTTCTCTCAAGGAGTTCAAAAGCGCGTCAACTAAAAGCCAATGCGGATGCCGCAGATTCTCTCCTGAGCGAGGATACCGATGGTCTCATTCAAAACTTGAAGGCGATTGAAGAGACATACGGCGCTGATGTTCTCACTCTAACGGTGGCCTCCGCTTACCTCGATCGTCTCTTTAGTGAAGAGAAAATTGAGCAATACCTGGAACGACACCATCCTGGCAATCTGGAAACCTTGAAGACGATCGTCTCTGTGATGCGACCAGCTCAGCCACAATGACGAATACTGTAAACGCCTTGGGTCTACTTGGCCTCGAATCCGGTGCAGGTCCAGGAGAGACACGGGAAATTCATATTGACGAAGGTGATTCTATGGTCGCCGCCTAGGTCGGCAAGAATTCGCGACTCGCGCGAATTTCCTGTCGGAATTCCTCCCTGAGGGCTTTGCTCCGCTTCAGCTGTTTGAAGAATTCTTCGAGAACGCTCACTACGATGGCGTTGACGCTGACACCTTCATCTTCAGCCCACTCCCGAAGGGTCGTCCTAGCCTCAGCTCCAACGTGCAGCAATTGGGGAGAACATAGAGGTAGACCCGCCTTGCGGGTTTGCTGGATCTCAACCTCTTTTCGCTTGACGTGGCTTAAAGCAAAAAGGACGATCCGGGCCAGATCGCCCTTTACGCGTGCCTCTTCGGTGACCGCCTCTCTTAATTCGAGGGGGAGTCGAAGAGTCATTCCGGCCCGATCGTCTGTCCACCGTTGACCTTCGCGATTCACTTTTCGGACTTTTTTCCCCTCGCCCAAACGCCATCCCCTGCAAACATTATGCCTTGCTGTGAGGAGGATCAAACAGACCATACCTTTGACCGTGTTACGTCCTGTGGGGCGCTCCTGTCAAACCACTCTGACGCACGTGGCAAGCCGGCGCAAGAACATGGTTCCGAAATCGGGAGAATTCAGCCGGGTGAAATTCAAAGCTCGGGCCTCCTGCCCGGCGTTCCCGCCTTTGCAGCCGCCGGTTTGGTTGATGGATCATGAACACTCTCACAACCCCAGCTACTCTCTGTGCCCAAATTGTGCCCAGGCTATGCATTTCTGCCTGTTTTGGCTTGTTTGGCATAATATGGAATCAGTAACTTACGTCCCATCAGCGAAGGGCAGAAGAACGAATCCCTCTCCCTCCGCCATCAAGCCAGGAGTGCAGCGCGAACCGCTGACCTCTCGGGGCGATCCCCGAGCAGCCCGCTTGCTCTAACCCTCGCTTGACAGCCCGGGTCAGATGACTGCGCGGAAGGCAACAGCCACGCTGTCGCGTGCAGCCCTGACAGCAACCGCGACCGTCTCCCCTGCGGCCATGGTGTGCGCGAGCGCCGATCTCTTCCGTGTTTCCCGGTGCTTGAAAGCGACGGCCTCGATCCCACCACCGAAAAGCGTATGCTTCTCCTCCAGCCGATCGAGTGCGGTGTTCAACTCCGCGACGACTGCTTCGGCCTCATCAGCCACCACGACCAATTCGACATTGATCTTCTTGTATAGCATCGGAATTCCCCCAAGCTCCAATCTTATGCCTGCGTGGCTGCAAAGCACAGCTCAGTTCTTTTGGGCCATTATCTCCCCGCCATCTGTCGTAGAGGGCAGCGGAGGTTGGTAAGCTTAACGACTGGCATCTGCGGTCGACTCTGGATATTCGGTCACCTTGACATCGACGCGAGGGTGAATCGCCGTAGCCCGGCCTGTGTTGTTGATTACGTGAGTGATTTCGCCGTTGTCGCCGAGGCAGACGGTGATCATGTCGTGGAACCGGACGTTCGGATTCCTCGGGACCTCAATGGCCCGGCTCAGCACCACGCCGGGGTGCTGAAAGACACTGTAGATTCCCAGGCCCCAGGCTTCATGGGTGATCACAGAGCTGGCTACCTTGTAGGATGCCCAGCCGTTTACGCCTGGTGCGCTCGAATAGCTCGCTTGATCTGGAGGATCATAAGGAATTTCGGATTGATAAAAGTAAGTTCGTCCGGCGTTGCCGTTCCAAATCACCTGGAACTGCTGATGATGTTCGACCAACAGACCATAAATCGTCACGCCATTGCCATTCACCACGATTCCGTTTGCACTGGTGTTGAGGTTCCAGCCTACGCCGGAGCCGTGGTCTGCGCGCCATATCCAGGTGTGGTCGACGATCGTGTCGTTGCTGTTGATCTTCAGGTTGACCAGTGTGCGGCCAACCCCGGCGCCCCCTACCCGGAAAAAGACATCGTGAAGAGAGATAGGATTCTCCCTATGGCTGGCCTTGCTTCCATCCGGTCCCACCTGGAGCAGCACCGGCGATTGAGCCGGTCCCGCGTCGAAGAGCAAACCGGCAATAATGATGCCGTCCGCATCCGCAGTCGTCATGGCCGCGGTGCCATGGATGGGACGCAGCGTGGCAAAGCCGAATCCCAGCACTACGGTGTTGGGGCGGGTGACGCGGATGGAGGAGGTAAGGTCGTAAATACCGGGCGTGAAGAGTAGATTTTTGCCACGAGCAAGCTGCGCATTGATGGTGGCCGCGGTATCGACGCCCGCCCGCACGATATAGAACCGGCTGATCGGTATGGAATCACCGGGTGTTTCGGCGCCCTTCCAGGTGATGCCCGCACTGTCGGAGCGCAGCGACGGAATGCGTACGCTGAAATCTCCGGCCTTGTCGACTTGTAGAAATGGCTTCTCGCGGACGATCGGAGTTACGGGCACTTCCGTATAGGGCGGTGACGGCCACTTACCCGCGGGCGGATGAACCACGCCCACGAAAACCATGTTCCAGTTTGAGCCCGTCCAATTACCCCACTCGCAGTTCCTTGAGATCCATTGCTGCTGGGTTCCGGAATCAACATTTCCGTCCACCAGGTCATCTGACATCCAGCCCCCGCTCGCCCAGCCGTGATGTTGATGGAGAACGAGGTTCCCTGCAATGTGCATACGGCGCAGAGGAACAGCCTGCGAGACCGCCCACTGCATACTGCCGCCCGCAGGCGTGACCGAAAACCCTTCCGCAGCTCTCCAGAAGGTAGTGGTCGCATTGTTGTTCGGCAGGCTGGCATCGGCGTGCACGTTTCCAACGATGCGCGTGTCGTCGGGCGAGGCGCCAAGCCCCATCACCTCCGTGTAGTACCCCACCGGAACGTCCACATGGTAGGTGCCCGGTAGAAACAAGAAAGCATTGCGTTGAGGTCCAAACTCGTTGTGCTGCTGTATGGCGTAAACTCCATCGATCGCTTTCTGGATAGCGGTCGCCGGCATGGAGGGATCAAAGATCAGAACGCCGCGGCCGAAATTCGGGCTTGCTGCGCGGGCCGCGCTAGCCGGGAAGGGGGCATAGGCGAGCAGGGCTAAAGCGGCGCCCAACCGAATTCTGCGTCCATACCGGAGGTTCAAGGTCTTTGAAAAATTACTGATGTTCGATATGACCAAGGCGATTTTTCCATTCGCTGTACGAAAGATGACCGCGAACGATGAAAACAGTGAATAGCTTTGTTTGTCAAGGAATCGGAGTGCCTGTGCATGTCCGGCGGTCATGGATGCGTCTGCCGGACATGCAACTTGTAAGTGCTACTGTTGCTGCACTTGCTCCAGCATCATCAGGCCCGTTTGTTGACCATCCAGCTCGAGGGCCAGAACCCGCTGGCTGTCGATCGGAAAGTAGCCAAAGCTGGACTGTGTCTGTGGATTCAGCGTCGCGCTGAGTCCATTAAGGTTCAGCTGGCCGCTGGAGTTAAGCTCAGAACCAGTGAGCGTGAGACTTGGTGTAACAGCCGAGGCCGAGTTGTTGCTGTTTTGAACACTCATGTCGGTGTACCCGGTGAACGTATCGGAGGCTACGGCTACAGGTCCAGCGGCAGTCCATGCGGGGAGCATGTTGAAGTTGCTGAAGCCGTACGCGTTGAGTGCATAGTTTCCCTCGAAATCGCTACTTGGAGCAGCCTGCAGATATGCCGGGCCCCACGTAACCTCACTACTGTCTACTCCCAACTCCAGCGCGTTTCCATTACCGTCCAGGTAGAGCTGGAAGGCAAAGGGAAGGGTAAATGGAGATTGATTGGGCGGGCCGACGGTCACGACCACATTGAGCGTGACCCGGCCGGTAGGATCGACGCTGTAAGTCCCACTTGTGATCTGGGAGCCGTTATGCAAATTCAGATCGTTGAGTGCAATGGAACCTGAGACCGCGCCGCCGGGTTGGAAACCAGAGTTTCCCATCGCGTGTCTTGATGCCCGACGGATCCACTCCCCCATTGCACTCGATACTCTGCATGCCGTCGATCTTTCCGTAGGCCGTGGATGCAACCTTCTTCAGATCCCCCGAGGCAAATGCGTTCAAGTCGCGCTTACTTACCCGGTACACACCGCGACTGCAGCTTATCCAGAAGTAGCCGTGCGCATCTTCAAGAACCCGAAATACGCCGTTATCAAAGAGACCGTCCTTGACCGAATAGCTGATGAACTTCCCATCCTTGAAGCGAACGAGGCCGCCTTCATAGGTTCCAATCCATAGAACGCCGTCGTGATCTTCGTAAGTTGACCAGATGTTCGAGCTCGGCAAACCATCCTTCTCCGTCCAGCGGGTAAACTCCCCGTGGCGAATGCGGGTCAGGCCGCCGTAACCGCCTATCCATAAATCTCCGTTGGCCCCCTCGACGATGGCATGGGTGTTGTTTGCCGCCAACCCGTCTTTCTCGGTAAGAAACCGGGTTTCGCCATGCTCATAGCGGCCAACCCCCGCCCTGGTTCCGAACCACAGCGTCCCTTGCCGGTCTTCGCAGATCGTTTGCACCACCGCGTCATAAGGAAGAGTCGGGCCGCTTGGAATATGAAAGCGCCCGTGTTCGAAAATGGTGAGTCCGCCATGCGTGCCCACCCAGAACCGACCCTCACGGTCTTCGAACAGCGACGTCACCAATTCGTTCGGCAGCCCGTCAGCCATGGTGTGGTTGGTAAATTTTCCATCTGCAAAACGGCCGAGCCCCGAATGCCATGCCCCGATCCAGATAGCGCCCGACCGGTCCTGATAGGTCGCGTAGGTATCGCGGTCGATCAGTCCCTGCTCCCTGGTGTAGCTGCGGATCAATCGTTTCTACAGCCGGTAGAGTCCTGCTTCCTGGGTGCCGATCCAGAGGTTTCCCTGTCTGTCCTCATAGAAGTGCCGGGGGATGACGGAAACAACCCGGTTGGAGCTGACGAACTCAAAGGTTCGCTCAAGGCGCGGACCGACGTGCATTTCCAGGGACTTGCCATAGGTAGTGCCGATGGTCACTTCCCGGGTAGATTTGGGGGCAATCATGTGGCTCACTTGGTCTGCTGTGATTCGTAACCGCTTTCCGTCGACGGTTTCGAGCCACAGTGTTCCACTCTGATCGAGTGCCACGCCCCAGAGAGCATCGTCCCCGATTTCCTTCGGCAGCGTGTAGTCGACGAAGCGGCCGCGGCTGAAGCAGCGCAGTTTTTCATGTTCGCGGCTCCAGAATCCTGCTGAGTCCCAAAGCAGACTCCGGAACCGAACGTTCGGGCTCTGCGGCGCGATGTCGACGAAATGGTCGGATGCTTCATCCCATCGAATAATCCGCCTGCCCGCAAGCGCCCACAGGTTCCCCTGGTCGTCCCCCGTCAGCCCATTGATGTCACTCGGCACTCTGCCCTGCATCCCATAGGCGCGAAAAACGCCATCGTGGTAGCGAATGATGCCATGATCGACGCTGTCGAGCCACAGGTCTCCGGCCTTCCCCTGCAGCATCGTGCCGAATTGATTCGAAAGCAGCCCGGGCGTCTCTCTGTTGAAGACCGTCAGATGGACCCCGTCAAAGCGGGCCAATCCATTACGCTGAATGCGGCAATCTGGTTGCTGGCCCGACTCCGTCAACTTCTGCTCTCCTTCCTACGATGCGAATGCGGGTAACCTTCACCCTGAGGAGAAGCCCGTACGTTCATTGAGAGGATACACGGATGAAAAGTCCGGAGCGGTCGATGAGCTCCATGCGGCTTTCCGTGAAGAAAGCCGCACACGCAGACCTGTCTAGTGCAGCGTACAGGAAATCCGCGGGAATCCTGGGTGCACTCCTTCTCCACGCAAATGCCTTAGCGCGCACACTTTTTCCGCGCCGCTTGAGGCCGTAATACACTTCGGCGGCTCGGTTTTCGATGGGCAGAGTCTGCGTCTCTTGCTGCTTCCGGGTATGTGGATGAGGCAAGCGACAGAGCCTGGGGCGTGGAGCTTTAGCGGCTGATGGCACGATCATCGATCAATGACTCAAATGGGTGAGAGTACCAGTCAGAGTCGATGCTGATTTTTGGCGTCCTAAAGCCGAGTCAAATCCCGCAGATGTCATAAACTTGACAGAGTTTCAGGGCCTCGTCCGTTGTTAAGGCGCCACCGTGCTCTGGTTCAGAACGGGCGAGGAGCTTGGAGGTCATTTGCCGGCGGAGGCGCGGGATGCATCGTTTCGTGTGGACAGCAGTCATCTGCTGTTTGGTGAGTACATGCAGTCGCGCACAACAAACCCAAAGCGGCACGTTGCCGGAGGCGCCTACGGGCAGTCCGCAAACGACCCCGCAGGCCAGCAATCCGATACAGAGTAGCGTTGCCCTCTTTCAAGTGTTGCAGCAGAAATCAAGGGTTTTTCCCGACCTTGCGACCAACGCGGAGCCCTTCGGAACCTGGCAGAAGTTCAAGCTGGCGGCCAACAACAGCGTCTCGCTATCCACCATCGGCCAGGCATTGATTGCCGCAGGGTACAGCCAGGCGATCGATAGCACTTCGGGGTATGGACAAGGGGTCGACGGCTACGCCAAGCGTTTTGGGGCCGACATGGCTCGCAGCGCTTCGGATAATCTATTCGGAACTTTCCTGATCGCGTCCGCCTTGCACGAAGATCCGCGCTTCTACGTAAAGAAAGGGCTCTCGCCCAAACAGACACTGAAGTATGCTGCCTACAGGTTGGTGTACACGCGCAGCGACTCCGGAGAGCAAGTGATTAACTTTGACGGACTGCTGGGGCCCTTGGCGAGCGAAGGCTTGGCCAACACCTACTATCCCAAAACCAATCGCGGCGTCGGGAGTACCTTTATCCGTTACGGATCCGACCAGGGTTGGAAATTCTGTGGGAATGTTTTGCGCCAATATTGGCCGCGTATCAATAGGAAGCTGCGACTGTTGCCTGGACCCTAGCCGGCATTCCCCGTTGCGCAGAAATTGCAAACTTTCGCTATTTTTCGACAATTCTTTCGTCCTCAGGCTGAAATAGTCTCCGCGCAGGGGTCCGGTACTCGGATCGAATCACTGACTGCGACGATCAAAGGGGAACACTCATGGCAACCGCGAGAATAGCGAACATTATCGTCGAGACGCTTATATCGATCGGCGTGAAGCGTGTATATGGCGTCCCGGGCGATTCATTGAATGGGATTACGGATGCCATCAGGGCACACAAATCGATGGCCTGGATACATACACGCAATGAAGAAGCGGCCGCGTTTGCGGCAGGGGCCGAGGCGCACCTCACGGGCAATCTGGCGGTCTGTGCCGGCAGTTGCGGGCCCGGGAACACGCACCTCATCAATGGCCTCTACGATTGCCACCGCAATCGTGTGCCAGTTCTGGCGATCGCTGCGCAGGTTCCCACAAAAGAGATCGGCAGCGAGTATTTTCAAGAGACCAAGCCGGACCATATCTTCAGGGATTGCAGCCACTACTGTGAAGTCATTTCTCATCCGAGCCAGATGCCGAGGGTGCTTGAGATTGCAATCAGGACTGCGCTCGCAAAGCGGGGCGTGTCGGTGATCGTGATCTCCGGCGATACCGCTCTTCAGGAAGCGACCTTAGGACGCATACAGTTAACGCTTGATTCGATGCAGCCTATAAGCAGCCCGGAACCTGCCCTGCTGGAGCGGGCAGCCGCGATGTTGAATGCCGCGACCAAGGTCACCATTCTCGGGGGCGCAGGATGCGCAGGATCGCATGCCGAACTGCTTGAGACCGCGGAAAAGCTCAAAGCGCCCATCGCCCACGCACTTCGCGGTAAAGAATTCATAGAGTACGACAATCCGTATGAAGTAGGAATGACCGGTTTACTGGGCTTCTCCTCTGGGTACTATGCAGTGGACCAGTGCGACCTGCTGCTGATGTTAGGTACGGACTTCCCTTATCCACAGTTCTATCCGAGCAAGGCGAAGGTAATCCAGGTCGATTTACGCGGTGAGCAGATAGGCCGCAGAACTAATGTTGACCTCGGTCTTGTTGGTTCAGTGCAGGATACGTTGCGTGGGCTTCTTCCACTGTTGCAGCAAAAAACAAACAGCGCTCATCTTGAAGAGGCGCAAGAGAATTACAAGGAAGCGCGTGCAGGACTGGACGAGCTGGCAAATGGTAAACCCGGAGAAAGGCCGATCCATCCGCAATACCTTACCGCGGTATTGGATCGGCTAGCTGCAGAGGATACGATTTTTACCTGCGATGTTGGAACGCCAACCGTGTGGGCCGCGCGATACCTCACGATGAATGGTAAGCGCCGCCTTCTGGGCTCCTTCAACCACGGCTCGATGGCGAACGCATTGCCGCAAGCGATAGGAGCGCAAGTAACCTTCCCCGGCCGCCAGGTAGTCTCCCTCTCAGGCGACGGAGGATTCGCGATGTTGATGGGGGAATTGCTCACCTTGCAGCAGCTCAAGGCGCCGGTCAAGGTCATCGTTTACCAGAACGATGCGCTCAGTTTCGTGGAACTGGAAATGAAGGCCGTGGGAGTGGTCAGCTTCGGTACCGACCTGGTGAATCCGGATTTTGCCAAGCTGGCCGACGCTTGCGGCGTCTTCGCGCGCAATGTGGAGGATCCCGGAGATCTGGAGGAAGCCGTCCGCGCTGCATTCGACCATCCTGGTCCCGCATTGTTGAGTGTCAAAGTTGCCAAGCATGAACTCTCGATGCCGCCCACGATTGATTTTGAGCAGGCAAAGGGCTTCGGCATTTACCTGGTCAAAGCGATGCTCAACGGCAAAGGAAACGAAATTCTGGATCTTGCAAAGACTAATCTGAGAGCGTTCGTTTAAAGCTGCAGGCGTGAAGCTATCCAGAGCCGTTGCGCTGACAGGCTGCGCCAACTCGACCGAGCGAATAGACTGTTTGCACGCCTTCACGAACGAGGGTGAGGAGTGCAAGCATGGGGAAACATGATCTGTCGGAGCGCGCGAACCGGTTTTGGCTACGCGTAACCGAAGGCATGGAACTCAGCCAGTTATGGTCGCAGTTTCGAACAGATGCTCATTCCAGCTACCGCTTGTACTCCCGGGAGGTCGACTCCACGCGAGTGGAAGGCGTGCATCACGGCCGGCACTTCCTGGGTGTGGCCGGCCAATTCTTCTGGGCGATTGTCGAGAAGCTCACGCCGGCCCGCCGCGTGTTATTGCTGGTCGCTTTGGTGCTGGTCTTTGTTCCCGGCGGCGAATGGACATGGCATACAAGATCGGGAACAGTGGAAGTATTTGGGTTCGATTTTCACTTCTACGGCGGCCTTCTGATGTTCGCCCTTTTGATTCTCGAAGTTGCTGATCGCGTGGTGATGAAGCGCGACCTGCAGATTGCGAAGGAGATCCAGGCCTGGTTGCTGCCGGAGTGTCCTCCCCAGGTGCCGGGACTCGAAGTCGCATTCACTACGCGTGCCGCAAACACCGTTGCCGGAGATTACTACGACGTCTTTGCCCGTCCAGGCGACGGTTCAGGAAGTGGCACTTTTCTGATTGCGATTGCAGACGTCGCGGGTAAGAGCATCCCAGCCGCAATGCTGATGGCAACATTTCAGGCGAGCTTAAAAACACTCAGTAGTGCACACGGTTCGCTCACAGAATTAGTCAGTCGGATGAATCGTTATGCTTGCAGCAACAGCCAGAATGGCCGCCGCTTTACCACCGCATTTATTGCCGAATTCGACCCTGCATTGCGTCGATTGACCTATGTCAACGCAGGACACAACGATCCCATACTGCGCCGTCAATTGGGAGCGATCGAGAGGCTCGGAACCGGTGGCTTGCCGCTCGGGATTATGAAAGATGCCCTCTACCTGTCAGGGGAAGTAGTGATGCAAACCGGTGATTGGCTGGCAGCTTTCACCGACGGCGTCATCGAGGCCGAGAACAACGTTCAGCAGGAGTACGGCGAACATCGCTTCATAACAATGCTGAACTCCGGTGTGATGCTGACTCCGGCTATGCTAGTGAATCGCATCATGCTTGACCTGGACCACTTCGTAGGCGATGCATCGCAACACGACGACATTACCTGCATCCTCCTGCGTGCGACCTAGCTTTTTGCCCGATCGTTTTGAAGGGCTATGGCATCTGCGGAGAGCTGGTGCGAAGCATCCTTGCTGTCCACTCTGCACCCGGTAGACCACAGGAGGATAGCGCCTTCAACTCTTTTTCGAGGTCGTACTCGACCCTCTGGATCGACGGGCTGTTTCCTTCGAACAGCAGATAGGAAGCACGGGGGTCACCGTCGTAAGGAAGGCCAACGCTTCCGGTATTGATGAGAAGTCGCGGATGCCCAGCGATGTGGCGAATAGAAGGGCGATGAGTATGTCCAAAGACAACGATCGGCCGCCCGAGCGGGCCGTAGATGGTTTTGAGCTGAGCATCGGTTGCCTCGTCAATAGGTGCTCGCCAGCAGCTCTCAGGAGTCGCATGGACCATTGCGAAGGCATCTTGAGTCCTCACCAGCGGCTGTCCGCGCAGCCACGCTAATCTCTCCTCTCCTAGAAGGGCGCGAGTCACCAACGCTATTTCTCGGATAGCCGCCCACAGAGCCGGCGGGGCCGAAGACTGGCTCGCAAAATCTTCTAAAGAATCAGGCCGGACAAGCATTTCATCGGTGTTGCCCATCACTCCTTGCCAGCCGAGGTGACGAATGCGATCAACGATCTCGAGTGGGCTGGATCCGGGGTCGGCTAAGTCGCCTCCGTGAAGCACCAGGTCTGGAGATGTTTGCTTGATATGCGCAAGCACCGCCTCAAATGCAGTGAGATTCCCATGAATGTCGGATAGGATGGCAGTCCGCAAGGCGCTCTCCTCAATGGCTACGGCTCCATTTTAGCCGTGGCGGAGAAGGCCACGAGCCCTCGTTCCAGTGTTACTCTTGGCTCTGCCGGTAAAAGCAAAAGATCGTCGTCGATGGGGACATCTGTACTAGCAGATGAGGAATGTATGGCCCGACTTAGTTTGACTCGAACATTACGAATTGTTCTCAGCGCAGGGCTGCTTACGGTTTTGGGCTCCAGCGTTACATGGGCTCAGAATACGAGTGACTCCAAGCCGGATAGCTACCGCGCAAACAATCGCCCGCCCGACCCGCGCTATAAAGCCGACATTCTGCTGGTGGTGGCTCACCCCGACGATGAAGTGATGGCCACGGCTTATCTGGCGCGTGAAATATACGACAATCATAAGCGCGTGGCGGTGGTGTACCAAACTGCCGGCGACGAAGGAAACAACGATGTGGGTCCGGAGCAGGCTGCGTCGTTGGGCGACATTCGCCAGATCGAGGGCCGCCGCGCTGTAGGCTCTTTGGGCATCACGAATGTCTGGTTTCTAGGCGGCCACGATACCGTGAGCCAGAACGTCCTGACCTCCCTTGAGCACTGTGGCCACGGTCGCTGCCTGGACGAGTTGGTCCGTATTGTTCGAATAACCCAGCCATCGGTCATTCTCACCTGGCTTCCGAATTTCGCCACGGGAGAGAACCACGCCGACCATCAGGCGTCTGGGGTGCTTGCGACCGAGGCCTTCGACCTGGCCGGAGATCCAACTGTATTTTCAGAGCAGGTCTCGCCCGCCTCGAACCCAGACAAGAATATGAATCTTACGGAGGGTCTGCGACCGTGGCAGCCGCAGAAGATCTATTATTTTTATAATTCGACCCACGACATTTCCACCGGCCAAGGCCCGCAGTACTCGTCACAAGAAATCTCTCCCTCGCGGCATGTAAGCTATGGGACGCTGGCTGCCCAGGCATTTACCTATCACCTGTCGCAAGGTGGCACAAAAGTTGCGAACGAGATAGCCGACAACACCCTAGGTTCGTCCTCAGATGAGATAGCGAAAATCGCAACGGGGCCGGTGCAACTGATTTTTGGGAAATCTCTCGTGCCTTCCGCTGTTACCGATGATGTGTTTACAGGCGTAGTGCCCGATGGCATTGCTTATCAGCGTGCTCCCGGATTTACCGCGGCCACTCATTTGCAACCAACCCTTGAAATTGGCGACCCGTGGAGCTATTACCACAAGTTTTGGCAGGCTCATGGACTCGATCATTTGGGGAGTATTGTTCCCATAGAAGTTTCAATACACGTCGATGGAACCCTGGCCATTCCGCTGGTCGTCGATAACCCGCTGGATTCAGCGATCGGCGCAACCTTCTCCGTGAAAGCGCCAGATGGATGGAAGGTCACGCCTGTTGCTCCTGCCAGCATAGCTCCGCATAGTCAGTACTATCTTCGGGTTCTAGCTGCAGCGCCTGCCACCAAGTTACCCGGGTGGCAGCAATTTGCGGTCTCTGCCGAGTCCGGGCATAAAAATATGGGAACCATACCGATTCGCGTGGAACTCTCCGATGGCTGGGTCGCGCCCCAATGATGCGGCTACAAATACCATGGGATGTTCACTACCACGATGCGTTGATTACCCCGAACCAACAATAGTATTTTCAGCAACTGGACCCGTTGATTGTGCAGCAGGTTTTCCCACCAGTGCCGCACTACCAGTTCCGGCAGTAATACCGCAACTTTCCTCCCCGGGTTTTCTGACTCCAGGTGCAGGATGTAATCCATCAGCGGCGAGATGATGAAGCGAAAGTTCGAAGGGATGGTCACTAGCTCGGGGTCTGACATGCCTCGCTCGCGAATGGGAGCAAGTATTTTTTCATTCCAGTCCTGGTCAATTCCGTGAGTTTCATCCTCGGAGTGAACATGCACGACCTTGATTTCTTTTGAAAGCAGCAAGCCAAACCGCAAAGCCTTTTCTGATATTCGGTTCCATCCTGCCATGGGAATGACAACCAGGGGCTCCTGAAGATTCGCCAGGTTCAGCCGGTTCATGTCCCTCATTTCGACTTGAATGCGGCTGTAATGCTTCTTTACGGAATACATCAGGAGAATCAATGTCGGAACCAGCAGCGCGGTTACCCATGCTCCCGCCCTGAACTTCGAGGCCAATACGACTAATGTCGTGAGCCCGGTAGCGACCGCGCCGGTGCCGTTCACCAAAATGTGCCATGTGCGGCCCTTGTGCTTCCCTTCCTGCTTCTTCCAGTGCACGACCATACCCGCCTGCGAGAGCGTGAATGCCAGAAACGCTCCGATGGCGTACAGCGGAATCAATCTGTCCGTTACCCCCTTGAACAGGATCAGAATCACCGCCGTCAGGCCGGTCAGCGCGTAGATACCGTGCGAGAACAGCAGGCGCCGTCCTCTCAGGATGAAGACATGCGGCAGGTAGTCGTGCAAGGCGATCGCCCGGGTCAAGCGGGGAAAATCCGCGAAGGCTGTGTTCGCACTCAAAGCCAGGGCGAGCAGCACGCTTCCCATGGTCAGGAAATAGAACCAGCCGCGTCCAAAAACAGCGGTCACCAGCAGGCTCAGAAGACTCTGATAACCCGGCCCGTCAGGGTCCATGGCCATAATTTGATAGTGCTTGGTCAACCACGCGGTGCCATACAGCAGCACGATCAAAATACCGATGATGATCGTGAGCGCGTATTGTGCGTTCCTGGGCCGCGGTTCCCGGAACGCCATCACGCCATTGGAAACCGCCTCCACACCCGTCATGGCCGCGCAACCGCCGGAGAACGCTTTCAGCAACATCCATAGACCCAGGTACTGGACCGTCTGCGGCAATGGTGCGGGCATTGCGGTCACCGGAAGTGGGTGGCCCCCCGCTGCAACTGTCTTGTAAACGCCTACCGCAATCAGCGTCATCAATGTACTGATAAACAGAAATGTGGGCACGATGAAGGCTGTGCCGGTGTCCTTTACCCCGCGCAGATTGACGATCGCCAGGATGGCCAGAATCAGCAGGCAAAGAGCCAGCGTGTGGGGTTGAAGGCTGGGCAGCGCAGAGGTCAATGCGGTAACGCCAGCCGAGATCCCAACCGCCGCGGTAAGGATGTAATCGATCATCAGCGCCGCCGCGGCAAGCAGCCCTGCTCGTTCGCCCAGGTTTTCCGTCGCCACGGTATAGCTGCCACCGCCGTGGGGGTAGGCAGCAATGGTCTGGCGATAGCTGAAAAAGACGATTACCAGCAATATCAGGATGCAGGTGATGATGGGCAGCAGGTACTGTGTCCCGACCATGCCCAAGGGGATCAACAGCGCCAAAGCAGCTTCCGGGCCGTATGCCGCGCTGGTTAAGGCATCGAGCCCAAAGATGGGGATGCCGGCTCCGACTCCAATCTGTTCAGCGCGTTCTTCACTCGTCGCCAGCGGCTTGCCAAAAATCCTGTCCTGAATCGGCATGTCGATGTAGATACTACACCTGTCAAGTGTTCTTCCTGACAGAGGCGTATCCGTATCCTGTAACCATGTGGAGTCGACCACCGGTCGAATCGGTTTGATCGAACCGAAAGTTTCCACGCAAGGAGGTCTTGTGCGGCGTCGAGAATTTCTGGAGATCGCGGCAGCAACTTTGGCGGCCAGTGGCCGAGGGGAAGCTTTAAGCGGGACCTCGGACCAAGTGGTCACCGAGCGATCCAAGGCCGGCCAGCCTCATCAGGGTAAAGTCCTGGCGCTCGTTACCCCTCATCTGGATGATGGCCCGATCTTCGCCGGCGGCACGCTGGCTAAGCTCCTGAGCGAAGGCTACACCGGCTACTTTATTCGCACCAGCAACGACGAGAGGGATTCTTACCACCTGTCGCTGGGGGAGACAGATCCTGCGTTTCAAATGCTAAGGCCTAGCACTCGGGAAACCTCTCCTTCCTCCGGCGCAACGCCTCGACTTATCCGCTCCCTCCGTATTCGCCACTGAACGTAGCGCAATGCAAAGTGCGCTGCGATGATGAGAAGTGTCGCGGCGATGAGGTGGCCTGCACTTACTTCAATCCACCATTCATAGTGGACAGTTGCTATCACCAAAGCCGGGAAAAAAACAATGTAACGCAGAAGGATGAAAGCCAGGTCTGTGTTGCGAGGTACCCGCGCTTCGGTAAATGGGATGGTCGCCGTCTGAAGCGAAAAAGTATCGGTCAGTAAGAGACAAATACCTCCGGCCACCAGGACCTGGGTAGCCAATTCCCTCGGAGCGCGTAGTGCGGGATAGGAGATAAGTTGCAAAACGGCGACCGCGCCCAGGGTCATGGCCATTGCCCAAAGCAATATCCATAGCCTGGTAGCGCCCAGGTGATCCGATGAGGCCTTGCCGTGGATCAGCCGAAAGACCCAATTTCCTGCCGGATCGGCGGGGGAGAGGAGCGAGGTGCACAGTCCAGCGACGATCCAGAAGGCGAGCGCCGGGACTGCCAGGCGAACGCCGGTGGTTGAGATGGCGATCCTGATACGGCCGCTCTCCAATTGGAACGTGATGACCCATACACACGCCAGCGCGATACCCAGTCCTGCGTACATCGCAAGATAGAGGCGATGGCGTTGTGACCGAAACAATGTCTGGCCTATGAAGTGATGGACGGCGCGCCGTGATGGAGTCCGTACCAGCGTCCTATGCAGGACGCGGACGGCAGGCTGAACAAACCAACTCTTTGTATTGGGTGCGATGGAGCCTTCCACTGCCTGGCGCGTGCTGCGCGCGTACGCAAGCGGATAGGTAACAATCGCGAGCACCATCAACAAACATGTTGCCGTGTAGCCCGTATGGGCGAGCCGGGTGAAGGCCGGCAAGGCGGAGGGACCTGCCACTATCGATTCGTAGATGCCAAGGAACCAGAACGGAGGAAAGCAGCGCGCGGCTGTGCCCCCAGATTCGATCAATGCCTCAAGAGATCGCGAAAGAACCGGGAAAAGAAATAAGACGATCGAGAGCCCCATCACGACAAGACTTTGAAGAAAAGTAGAGATGCTGCGAAAGATCCGTGCACCCAGGAGACTAATCAGCAATCCCTGCAAAGCCAGCACCAGGGATGCGGCACAAAGGCCGGCGGCTGTGACAGCAACGAAGTGAGCGGCATAAGCAGTCGGCACATCAGCCGGCTCCGTAGCGAGGGGGAAGAAAATGATTCCCAGCGAGCTTGTGCCGAACAAAAAGAGGCCCAGGAAGATGACCACGGCCGTGACTCTTGCCAGAAGAAGTCTTCGATCTGCAATAGGCAAGACCGAAAGGACGAAGACATCCAATACATTTGGAACCAGGAGGTCCCATTCAAATGCGGTGATTGCGCCCATGACAACCCAGGCATACACCACGAAGCCATAATGGTCTGCCACTCGGCCCCAAAAGGGCGGCCTGGGCGGCTTCGGCTTGAAAGCGTGATAGGCAGGGAATAGAAAGATTGCCGCCACCAGCGTGGGAAGTGCAATGGCCCAGGCGACTGTCATGATGAGCGGCAATGTCTCCCCGTCAACGGAAACGATTTCGTTGTTGAAGAACCGGTCCAGGAGATGCCGGACCAGAAGCTTGAACTGCCTCTGTCCCGCGCTATGCATCGCCAACCCTCATCACGTCGACCAGTTGCCGGGCCAACACTCGAGTGTCTTCCTGTTGAACCAGCTGCGCAAAGACATCCTGCAAGTTAGCCAGCTGCATGACTTTCGCAAGCTCAGCGGGTGCCGCGTCCGCCAAAATCTTTCCTTTCGCAATGACGATTACCCGGTCGCAGACCTGCTCTACCACTTCCAGAACATGTGAGATGTACAAAATTGCCTTGCCCTGTGCGGCAAGTTCCTGCAGCAGGTCCTTGAAGAGCCGCGCGGAGACGACGTCGAGTCCGGAGAGAGGCTCGTCGAATATCAGTAATTTGGGGTTGTGCATGAGTGCGGCGGCAATCAGCACACGCTGCTTCATACCTTTTGAGTAGAAAGAAATGGGCGAGTATCGCCAGGATTCCAGCCCCAGGAGTTTCAACATCCGGGTAGCTTTGCGCTCGATATCGCTCTCGCCCAGGCCACGCAGCCGGCCTACCAGCTGCAAGTATTCCAATCCAGACAGGTAGGTGTAGACGTGCGCTTCTTCGGGAACGTAGCCGAGGGTGCTACGAAAATTGACCATATCACTGCGGATATCCTTGCCTTCGAAGAGGACGCTTCCCTCGTTCGGCTGCAGCAGGCCGGTAATGATTTTTACTGTTGTGGACTTTCCCGATCCGTTGGGTCCGAGGTACCCGACGATCTCGCCCGCCCGGATACGGAAGTTGATGTCCTCGATCGACGGAATACCCCGATACCGCTTGCAAAGGTTCACGACCTCGAGCACAGCGCCCCTCCCGACTCGATCTCTTACCTATGTAGCAAGCTACATATAAATTGTCAAGTAGTGTGCTACATAGCTATAATTCGCTGCATGGCAGGTGAACCCAAACTCTCGCATACTGCTGCGATGATTCTGCAAGCCATCCATGCCGGCCACATTTATGGTTTTAGCGTGATGGAGGTAACCGGTCTTCCCAGCGGAACCGTATACCCGGCGATGCGTCGGCTGGAGCGGGACGGTTTGATTGTCTCTCGCTGGGAGCGGCAGTCGATTGCGGATGCGGAGCAAAGACCGTTGCGCAAGTACTACAAGCTTACCCGGACTGGCCGAACCACCCTCGACACAGCTTTCAAGCGTTACCCGCTCCTCACCAGGCTGATCCCATCTCCCGAGGTTGAGAACGTATGAGGATGCGAGGACTGGCTCATTCACTATACGTCTGCACGGCCATACTAAAGATGGCAGCAATCCTCGTACCCAGGAAAGCCCGTGCAGAGTGGCTGGAAGAATGGCGCGCAGAACTCTGGCATGTTTGGCAAATTTGCAATCAGAATCATGGGCCCGCGGCTTTGCACCAGAAAAAGGAAATAACTGCGTTCAGTCTGGGCGCTTTCAAAGACGCGATCTGGCTGAGGAGAAACCATAACTCTTCGGCGCCCCAGCTGTTTAGACCTGGGACGCCTTCGCGCTGCATCCTGGCTTTTACCGTGGCGGCAGCCGCATGCTTGCTGATTGCATATAGCCGCCCCAGCGTTTGGAAGGTGATGCGCCCGAATTCGTATCGGGATGCGAGAGACCTGGTGATGATCTCACGCGGCGGCTTCGAGAGCACATCCGCCCCGACCGTTGAATTCTCAGAGTATGAAGCGTGGAGCCGGAACTCAGGTCATCTGTTTACCGCTCTCGCCTTCTATCAATTGGCGGCGAAGGGACTCATTCCCGGGCTCTCAACGGTGCCGATCGCTCGTGCAAGCTCAAATCTCTTCGAGCTGCTGGGAGTTCCTATCTCGTTTGAAGTGTCCGGCATGGCTGCCCGCCATTCCACGAGACTCTTGCTCAGCCGGAGTGCGTGGCTCAAATACTTCCACGCGGATGCTCACGTCTTCGGTCACATGCTGCGGGTGGATGGGCAGCAGGCGATCGTTGCAGGGGTGATCGAGGACGAAGATTGGCGTCTGCCAGGAAAGACAGATTTCTGGCTGCTCGAGAATGATCAGAATCTGTCCGTCTTGCAGTCCGGTACTGAGGGATACGTCCTCGCCCGCGCCTCGCCGTCCTTATTCCCGGCCGGGCCAGACGGACGGCGTCAAATGTATGTTGCCAGAAAAGACGTCGGCTGTGACTGGTTTGTTTGCGAGTCCCTCGCTGAACGCATTCGGCAGCCACTCTCGACTTTTTTATTTGCTCTGCTTCTTGCTTGCCTGGCGTTGCCTGCTACTACCTCTCTGCCGCTAGGAGAATACCCAGCCCATAGCAACCATGTCCCTTGGACCACAAGAGTTCGCCGTTGGGTTTTCCTGTCGGCGAAGTTCATTCTGATCGTCCCAATCGTTTACTTTGGATCATTTGACCTCGCGTACTCGAGTAGCTCCATGTCTGTGGGCACGTCCGAACTCCTTGAGGTGTTCAGCTCATTCTGGGCGTTGCTCTTCGCGTTCCGCTGGGCTTTGCGCGATCAACGAAAGCGGTGTCCTGTCTGCCTGTGTACCCTGACCAATCCGGCACGAGTGGGGCAATTCTCACGGAACTTCCTCGCCTGGAACGGGACCGAGCTTGTTTGTTTGAGCGGCCACGGCTTTCTGCACGTGCCTGATATACCGACAAGCTGGTTTAGCAGTCAAAGGTGGCTGTACCTGGATCCCTCCTGGAGTGGCTTGTTTCCGGTGGGTACCTGACCTCGCTGATTAACTAAGCCCGGCGGGTGAGCGCCTCGCGGATGCGGCGGCCGACGATCGCATCTTCGCCCGGCTGCAGCATCCAGACCCCAACCACGAGTGTGTTTGCGTTCGACGGAATACCTTGGTTAGCCGGTTGTCCGCTATTGGGGTTCAGTTCGATGGAGGGCTTGCCTTCGCGCAGCGCCGTCAAAACCTCTTCTGTTGTTACGCCTCTTACCGAAGGATCGAAGCGTATGAGCACATGCGGGACATGGTTCGCGATTCGGGGAACGACCGTCTCGGTGGTGACGGAGGGTATCCCCTTGACCGCCGCGATGATCAGGTCGGCGCGTTTTTGATAGTCCCCCTGCATCGATTCCTCTGTATGCGAGAGAACCCAGTCGACGGCTGCCACCATGCCAACGATCTGTTCCTTGGCTACCTTCATACCGCGGCCCACGCCCACCCCGGGGTTGTTGTTCTGCTGTGCCAGGTCGGTGAGATGTTTCTTGCCCAGCAGCAGACCTGCGTTCTGCGGACCGCGCATCCCCTTGCCTCCGGAAAAGGCAACCAGGTCGAAGCCCATACCCGTGTACTTCCATAGATTGGAAATGGGAGGCATATCCGCCGCTGCGTCGAGATGGCATGGGATATTGTGCTGGTGTGCAATGCTGAGCCATTCTTCGCGGCCGATCTGTGCGGTGCCGGCTTCGCCGTCTTCCTCTTCCGCAGCGTTGAAGAAATTGGTCATGATGGCATTGCCGGCAGCACAGGCGCGCTTGTAGTCGTCCAGGGTGACCACCTCGGTCACGCGTGCACCACAAAGGAATATCGCGCGATCGTACTCGTAGCGGTGTGCCCGCTGCACAATCACCTGGTTCTTCAGGCCATCGATTGCTTGCGGCATGGCCAGGGGCGAAATATTGTTTGCAGATTGCAGGCATGCGGCGGTTGCGAGCGTAATCGCTCCCGACGCGCCTGAGGTCACCACCGCGCCTTCGCACTTGAGACGCTGAGCGATATACTCGCCTGACTTCGCTTGCAGGTCATGCAGACGCACTGGGTGCAGCGCCGCCTTCTGCACTGCAGCCAGGACCACCGGCGGCATGCAGGCCGCGGTCAGTGTGGTGTAGGTGCCGGCCGCGTTGATGATCTTGGGCACACCGAGTTTGGCGTAATAGTCTTCCCCATCAACTTCTGCGGTCGGGGAGGCGAAAGACCTGGCGACGCCCAAGGCGGCGGCGAGCCCACCAGTCCAGCGAAAGAAGCGTCGACGGGAAAAGCGTTTGTCTGTGAGTTCGGTCGATTTTGACATAGGAGGATGCTCTACTTCTTCTTTGAAAACGAGTGCGAGTGGTTTTGGGGAGCGTATGAACCGCTCCACGGGCTGCGGAAAAACTCTGCGCCGGGGGCTGAAGTCCCAATATTTTCAATTCCTTAACGGCACAACTAAAGTCGTCCCTCTGGAGTTTCTACACTTGACGCATGGAAATCTGCTGAATACACAGTTTTTTCGACACTCAAACCGTCTTGGCTTTGTATCACGGCACGACTTTAGTCGTGCCGTAAAGGGCTAAAAAAACTCGGGCTACCTCGCCGCAGCGAACATTAGCTCCTGCTCATCCTTTTGGTCGTGACAGGGCGCTAAAGAGTCTGCGTGAGAACACGAAAGCAAATCGCAAATCAGAACCAGGCCCGTAGGGCCGAGAGCCAAACGTCAGCCCAGTCCGGATCCGGATTTCCTGTGGAGCTTGCTGGCGTTGACGCACTTCATGCGGCTTTCCTTAACGAAAGCCGCACACGCGGTCGTGTCCAGTGCAGCGTGCAGGAAATCCGGAGAAGGGCTGGGACATCGATCCCAATATCGTTTTGAGCGCCAGAGGCGCGGCACACGCGGATGAAGGTAGTGCCGCACCTCCGGCGCTCCGCAATCTTGGATCCGCCTCCCAGCCCTTCCGGACTGGGCTGACGTTTGGCTCTCGGCCCTACGGGCCTAGTTCCGATTTGCTGTTTATTTCGAGTTCTCACGCAGACTCTAAAAACCCCTGGGATTGCCGGCGCTAAAGCGCATGATCATTTTCGAACTCTTTCCCGCAACGCTGACGCGTTGCTTCCCTCTGCTAAAGCAGAGGGCTCCCACCAAGCTGACGGACCCCGGGCCCGGTGGGAGCCCCCGCATGCCCCGGATTTCCTGCCGAGCCTGGTGGTTTCTACACGCTTCATGCGGCTTTCCTCGATGAAAGCCGCACACCCGGCTGTTGACAAAGCTGCGTAGCAGGAAATCCGGTTATGCGGGGGATGGAGCGCTTCAGCGCTCCAGAAACAAGGCTCGACTTCGATCCTGCGCTTTAGCGCTGGCGAATCTCGGGCCAGAGTTTTTCCGCAGTCTGTTTGGGCCTCGCCTGGCTGCAACTGCCTCCCGTCGCTCTAGTCTACGGCTAACAGCTCGCGTAATGCAGCAATAAGGGGCCTGAGCGGCTCATGAGAACATCTGCTTCGATCACGTTGTAACGTTCGAGAGGGAGAGTGTCCTTGAAGATCCCTGAGAGCGGGACCTGGTGGATGCGCGTGAGCTCAAAGCTGTGGTGGCGCAGGGACACGGAGTGAACCCCGCCCGTCGCGTTCATCATACGCAGCCGATATCGGCGGCCCTGCTCCAAAAGCAAAGGTTCCATCGCCGGGTAGGATTGCCCATCGATGGTCCATTGATAGGTGCCATCGCCGCTTTTCTCAAGCAGCATCTCAAGCACCTGGTCGGGCTCAACGGCCGAACGGCCGCCGGCGCCGAACCCGGCATCGAAGGCGGCCGGAGCCCGCACGCCCACTGCTAACGAAAGCACATCTGCTGGAGGTTGAGAGATTCGCCCGGCGGGCGAGGCAGAAGAGTGCTGGACCACCGCTCCGGCTGCGGCACTCGCGGCTAGTTGAAGGAACCGTCTGCGCTTCATCGTCTACCCTCGAAAAACGGAAACTTTGTAACGAAACGTTCTATAGTACAGTGGTCGAAGTGTAGCACCGCAGCTGCCCGGAGGGGCACAACCCAAGTGGAATTTCCACCGCCGAAACCGCCGGGCTCGCAAGCTGACCACGCACTGGGCATGGATGCGGAGATTGCCCGCGCAGATTTCCTCGACGGGCGTCCGTACGCCTACCCCCCGGGCGCACTAGCCATGATGGCCAAGGAGGACTGGGACGGCTACGGCGGCGTGGGAGATTACGCCACAGCGAACGGGAATACCCATGCTGTAATGACCGCGGGCCACGGCATTCGCGATGCGCTGTATACCGGGGAGCTCAAGAACGCGCTACCGACCGGAGAGACCTTCGATTGTGTGGTGGTCGGCGGAGGCATCAGCGGTTTGGCTGCCGCTCATCTTTATTCCGAAAAAACCGGGCGGTCGAAACGCTGCCTGGTGTTGGAAGACCACTCCATCTTCGGCGGGGAAGCCCGCCGTAATGAATTTATGGTCGATGGGCACCGGCTGATGGCAGGGCAGGGCTCGGCCACGTATTTTCCTTCGCTGCCGCTTTCGCTCACGCAAAGGTTTTACGAGTCGATCGGCTTTGATGGTAAACCGTTGGAGTACCAGAAATGGGGCGGGGGCCAGCCTGAGCTGGATGTAAATACCCTTCCTTATGCCCGGGGCAGTAAGAATTCCGGAATGTTCTTTGGCGCGCGCTTCGGCCATCCTGAGGGGTTTTGGCTTTACGATCCATGGGGCAAGAAGCTCGTGGGCGCCCCCGTTCCCGAAGCCACCCGGCAACAGCTGCTCAGGGCGCGGGCAGGCAATCAAACATTTGTTCCACCTAAGGTCGACGGCGACGAGATTTCGCGGGCTCTCGACCGCATCACTCTTGAAGAGCACCTGATGCAGCGCGACGGCCTGACCCGCGAATTTATCCGCACCTATATGCCGGTCGCAGCTGATTGGGCAGGCTCCTCAGCGGACGAGAACTCTGCATACGCGTATTACGCTCCAGAGGTGCTTTTCCCCTGGAAGAACGAGGTTGGCGAACAGATATTTCCCGGGGCGAACACCGGCATTGCGCGCTTTATTGTGAAAGCCATGATCCCGGAGGCGATGCCCGGCCCCAACACATTGGCCGGCATGTGCCTCGGGCCGGTGGACTTTACCAAGCTTGATCGCGAAGGTCAGCCGGTAAGGATACGGCTAGGTGCAACTGTGGCGGATGTGCGGCATGAGGGCGACGGCGTCCGGGTCAGCTATGCGGTCGACGGCCGGCTACATACCGTACACGCACGATCGGTGGTGATGTCTGCGGGCTGGACCACGGCTAAGACCATTTCCGATCTGCCGGAAAACTATCGCGCTGCTTACCAGCAGTTCCACCGCATGCCTTGCGCCGTGATCAATGTCGCTTTGCGTAACTGGCGCTTTATGGCGAAGATGGGGATCACGGAATGCCAGTGTTTCGAAGGGCTCTACAGCTGGCTCGCAGTCCGCAAAGTTGCGCTATTTGGGGACGTTCCGCCCACGGTCACCCCCGACGACCCAACGGTACTCCGTTTGAAGATCACCTTTACCGAGCCGGGTGTTCCGTTGCCGCAGCAGGGCACGCGGGGAAGGATGCGCCTGCTGAGCACGCCGTACTCGGAATATGAGCGGATGATTCGTGAGCAAATGACGCTGATGTTTGCGCGCAGTGGCTTTGATGCGCGGCGGGATATCGCCGGCATTATCGTAAACCGGTGGGGCCACGCTTATCTCTGTGGCCAGCCAGGCTTCTTCTTTGGATCTGAGGGCAAGATCGCTCCCCGCGAGGTAATGCGGCGCGCTCCTTTCGGCAAAATCGCCTTCGCCAATTCCGATCTTTCCGGAATCATGGATCACCGCGCTTCCATCGCCGAGTCGGATCGCGCCGTGAACCAGCTGCTGGCCTAACTCCTTTATCGTGTAAGGTTACGGGTGCAGAGACGCGTGGTTCGCCGGTAGTGCCCAAGTTGACGAACCGTCGCAGCTTATGAAACAAACATTAGAAACTTGGAGCAGTTTCGCAACTGCTCAAAAGGGACGGAACAGATCTTGTCTAGTCGGCGCATCGGCATCATCATGCATGGCATCACCGGAAGGATGGGCTATAACCAGCACCTGGTCCGTTCGATTGTGGCTATCAGGGACCAGGGCGGGGTGACGCTATCCAACGGCGACCGTGCCATGCCCGACCCGATTCTCGTAGGCCGTAACCTGGAGAAGGTTTCGAGCCTGGCGGAGCGCCATGGCATCAAGCGGGTGGCGAAAGACCTGGATTCGGCGCTCGCTAACCCTGAGGACACAATCTTCTTCGACGCCGGCTCGACCCAGATGCGGGTTTCTTTGTTGACCCGCGCCATCGCGGCCGGAAAGCACGTTTACTGTGAAAAGCCGCTGTCGGAAACTCTGCAGGAATCGCTTTCCCTGGCGCGCCTCGCCCGCCAGCACGGTGTGAAGAGCGGCGTAGTGCAGGACAAGCTCTATCTGCCGGGCCTGCGCAAGCTCCGCATGCTGAAGGAGGCAGGCTTCTTTGGTCGCATGCTCTCCGTGCGCGGTGAGTTTGGCTACTGGGTATTTGAGGGCGACCTGCAACCCACGCAGCGGCCATCATGGAATTACCGCAAAGGCGACGGGGGAGGCATCATCCTGGACATGCTGCCCCATTGGCGCTACGTGCTGGACAATCTGTTTGGCGCGGTAGAGTCCGTCAGTTGCATCGGCGCGACCCATATCCCCCAACGCGTCGACGAGAGTGGGACCGTGTACAAGGCCGATGCCGACGACGCAGCCTATGCTACTTTTCGGCTCGAGGGGGGTGTGATCGCGCACATCAATTCCTCCTGGGCGGTGCGGGTACGGCGGGATGACCTGGTGACCTTTCAGGTCGACGGAACCCATGGATCCGCGGTGGCGGGTTTGACCCGCTGCTACACCCAGCACCGGGTAAACACTCCGCGGCCGGTGTGGAACCCCGACGTGCCGCAGACAATGAAGTTCACCGAGCAATGGGACGAGGTTCCCGACACCCAGGTCTATGAGAACGGCTTCAAACTGCAATGGGAAGACTTTATCCGTCACGTGGTGGAGAACAAGCCGTGGAGATTTGACCTGCTTGAAGGAGCGAAGGGCGTGCAGTTAGCTGAGCTCGGCTTGAAAAGCTGGGCTGAGCGTCGCTGGGTGGATTTGCCGGCATTGTCGTCCGATGGCACAGGCGGGGATGTGTGAGCAGCGCGAGCATTCGCGATCTGTCCATCAATCTGGCCACCGTGCGCCAGCAGTACACGATGGGTCAGGCGGTGGATGCTTGCCTGGCCCAGGGCATTACCGCCATTGCGCCATGGCGCGACCAGGTGCAGTTGACGGGTCTCGCGGAAGCAGCCGAAATTGTTCGCTCCAACAAGCTTAGGGTTACCGGGCTTTGTCGCGGCGGCATGTTTCCGGCCACAGACAAGGGGGGCCTCGCTGCCGCCATCGATGACAACAAGCGCGCGATCGATGAGGCGGTTGCGCTCGAAGCCGATTGCCTGGTGTTGGTGGTCGGAGGATTGCCAGGGGATTCGCACGATCTCGGCGCTGCACGCGAGATGGTGGCCGACGGACTGGCCACGATCCTGCCCCATGCGCGCGCCGGCCGCATGCCGCTGGCGATTGAACCTCTGCATCCCATGTATGCTGCCGATCGCTCCTGCATCAACACTCTCGAACAGGCGCTCGATCTCTGTGATCTGCTGGGTGACGGGGTGGGCGTGGCGATTGATGTCTACCATGTCTGGTGGGATCCGAAGCTGGATGCCCAGATCATGCGGGCAGGCGCCGGTGGGCGCATACTGGCTCATCACATCTGTGACTGGCTGGTGCCGACGCGCGATCTCCTGCTGGACCGCGGGATGATGGGCGACGGAGTGATCGACCTGCGATCCATTCGTTCCCTCATTGAAAGCGCCGGATACCACGGACCGCAGGAGGTCGAGATTTTCTCCGCGCAAAACTGGTGGAAGCGCCCGGGCGAAGACGTCCTCGCTACTTGCGTTGAGCGCTTTCTGAGCACTTGTACTTGTTCTGAATAGTCGTTACGAAGAGGTCCTATGTCATTCGAATCGAAAAACCCAACTACCGGGAAGCTTCTGGATACCTATCCGGAGCATAGTGCCAACGATGTCGAGCTGCGTCTGCAGAGCGCGTGGGACGGCTGGAAACATTGGTCGCGTACGCCTCTCTCTGAGCGAACAGCATTTCTCATTCGCCTGGCGAATCTGCTGGAAAGCCGCGTAGAAGAGTATGCACGGTTGATCACGCTCGAGATGGGCAAGCCGATCGGCGAGGCGCGTGGCGAGGTAAAGAAGGCCGCCTTCGGCGCGGCCCATTTTGCCCAGGAGGGGCCCGCGTATATCGAGCCACAGCCCATTCCAGGTACGCCGGGCCGCGTGGTCTACGAATCCCTTGGTCCAATCCTCGCCATCATGCCCTGGAATCTTCCCTTCTGGCAGGTGTTGCGTTTCTTCATTCCGACCGCGCTGGTGGGAAACACAGTGGTGGTGAAGCATGCCGAGACCGTGCAGGGCTGCGCGCTGGCGCTCGAGAGCCTGGTGAAGGATGCCGATGGTCCTGCAGGGCTGTACGTCAATCTCTCTGTGCAGCGCAGCGCGGTGCCGGCCATTATTGCGGACCCCCGCATCCGTGCGGTGACGGTGACGGGGAGCGTGGCGGCCGGGCGGGCGGTGGCTCAGCAGGCAGGCCTGCATGGCAAGAAGGTGGTGCTCGAACTTGGTGGGTCTGATCCATTTATTGTGCTCGAGGACGCGGATATCGCAAAAGCGGTGCAGCTGGGCGTGACGTCGCGCTACTCCAACAACGCGCAGAGTTGCATTGCGGCCAAGCGCTTTTTCATCGCCGAGCCGATCGCGGAGGCTTTCATCAAAGCCTTTGTTGAGCAGGCATCGGCGCTCAAGGTTGGCGACCCGCTCTTGCCAGACACCAAGCTGGGTCCCCAGGCACGCGAAGATCTGCGCGCGACAACGGAGCGCCAGGTCTCCGAGGCGATTGCAGCTGGTGGGCGCGCGCTCACCGGCGGTAAGTCTCTTGATGGACCAGGATATTTCTATCCTCCGACGGTGCTCATCGATGTGCCCCACGATGCGCCCGTTGCGCGGGAAGAGTTTTTCGGTCCGGTCGCGCTGTTGTTTACTTTCAAGACCGAAGAAGACGCAATCCGGTTGGCCAATGACACGGAGTTCGGTTTAGGTGCGGCGGTGATCAGCAAGGATGCGGCCCACGCCAACGCTGTGGCTGCGCAGATCGAGGCGGGCGCGGTGTTTATCAACGACTTTGTCCGTTCGGATCCGCGAGCACCCTTTGGCGGCGTCAAGGGTTCCGGTGTTGGACGGGAATTGGGGGCACTCGGCGCTCGAGAGCTTACCAACGCCAAGCTCATTTGGGAAATGGCCTAAATCGGGAGGAGTCTTGACCAAGAAATTGTGGCTGCAGGCGATCGTGTGTTCCTTCCTGGTCGCGTCGGCGTCGGCGGCATTCGCCGCCAGCGAAATACCGAAAGCCGCGTGGAGCCGCCCCATCGGACTTCCGCTCGCGTCGCCTGGGATAGCGAAAAATGGCACCGACATTGACGACGGCTATTGGCAGGGCGCGCCGGTTGGTGGCATGGGTGCGGGTACCTTCTCGCGTACGTACCGCGGCGACTTCGCCCGCTGGCACATCAAGGCAGGTGTGCATAAATACGAACCTGTGTATGTGAATCAATTCGCCATGTACCAGAAGTCGGAGGGTGATGCCCAGGGCACTGCGCAGGTGTTGATGACCGGCCATCCGAATAAAGGCGAGTTGGCCAGCTGGGCGTGGAACTATCCCGTGGGAGCGGGAGAATACTCCGCCCTGTATCCAAAGTCCTGGTACGACTATCAGTGGAAGAAGTTTCCTGCGCATGTGGTGCTGGAGCAATTCTCTCCCGTGCTCCCCAACAACTACCGTGAATCGAGCTACCCGGTAGCAGTCTATCGTTGGCATGCGGACAATCCAACCGATCATGCGGTAACCGTCTCTGTGCTTCTTTCCTGGGCGAACATGGGCGGGTGGTTTCGGACCTTTACTCACGACTTCAACGGCACGCCGAACCAGGGCAACTACAACCAGTTTGCCAGCGAAGTCGTCGGAGCGTCCGGCACTATGAAGGGCATTGTCTTCGACCGCGGCCGTGACGATAAGGCACTGAACGAGTGGGATGGCCAGTTTGCGATTGCCGCCCTCGAAACCCCGGGTGTTGAAGTCACGTACCAGACGACCTTTCTCGCGCAGGGAGACGGCAAGGTTGTCTGGGCGCCATTCGCCAAAGACGGCCGGCTGGCCAACAGCGATACCTCCTGGGTCAGCGACAGCGAAAAACTGGCCGGCGCCATTGCGTTGCGCTTTACTCTGCAGCCGGGAGAGAAAAAGATCATTCCCATGGTGATTTCGTGGGACCTCCCCGTGGTGCAATTCGGCCAGGGACGCAAATGGAACCGGCGCTACACGGATTTTTACGGCACGACCGGGACCAACGCATGGGCGATCGCGCGCGACGGTCTGCTGAACGCCGCACGCTGGAGCGATGCTATCGACGCCTGGCAGGCGCCTTACGTAAACGACGAAAGCAAACCGCTCTGGTACCGGGGCATGCTTTTTAACGAGCTCTACACGCTCGCCGATGGTGGAACCTTCTGGGGCCGGCAGGCGGGCACAGACAAGAAGCTTCCAGCATCGTTTGCGCTGCTCGAGTGTTTTGACTACGCCTATTACGCCACATTGGATGTTCGCTTTTATGCCTCGCTGCCCTTGCTGAAGTTCTGGCCAGACATAGACAAGCAGGTGCTACGGCAGTTTGCCGATACCGTGCCGCACGAGTGGCCAGAGAAGGGCCTGTGGGTTTGGAAAACCGAGCAGACCGGGGAGCCAGTTCTGCACAAACGCAAAAAGAAAGGCGCCGTGCCACACGACCTGGGCGTGCCCGAAGGCGATCCTTTTGTCGCCGTCAATCAGCCCGGCTGGCAGGATACAAACGACTGGAAGGATCTCAATTCGAAGTTCGTCCTGATGATCTACCGTGACTACGTCTTTACGGGGCGAAAGGACACGGCATTTCTGCGCGAGACCTGGCCTGCCGTGAAAGAAGCGATCACTTATCTGCGCCAGTTCGACCATGGCGGCGGAATACCGGAGAACAGTGGCTACCCTGACCAGACCTACGACTCATGGATTGTGCGCGGGGTGAGCGCCTACTCCGGCGGCCTGTGGCTTGCGGCCCTGCGTGCGGGCGAAGAGACGGCGCTCATTCTAGGAGATAAGGTCACGGCGGACACGTATCGCCAGCTGTTCCAAAAGGCCCGACAGACCTACATCAGCAAGCTCTGGAACGGGGAGTATTTCCGCTACGACACGGAGAGTGAAAACCAGAACGCCATCCAGGCAGATCAGCTTGCCGGCCAGTGGTATGCCAACATGCTTGGCCTGGGAGACCTGGTTCCGCACGAGATGCAGCTGGCTGCAGCAAAGAAGATATTCAACTACAACGTGATGAAGTTTGCTGGAGGACAGATGGGCGCCCTGAATGGCATGGCTGCGGATGGTTCGATCATCAACAACGAACAGGCCAGGGAAGTGTGGGCGGGAACGACGTTAGGCTTTGCCGCGTTGCTGTTGAGCGAAGGGATGAACGACCAGGCTTATAAGACGGCCTGGGGGCTCTATCACGTCATCTACGAGAGCAAAGGCTATTGGTTCCGCACGCCCGAGGCCTGGGACATCACGGGAAATTTCCGTGCATCCATGTACATGCGGCCGGCCGGCGTTTGGGCGATGGAGATGGCGCACCCTCCAGCGAAACCTTAGCCTGCTTGTAGGCCCTACTTATAGGCATGGATCAACTCCACGCTCACACCGCCGATTGAGTCCGTATCCATGTAGTCGTACTGGCCAGAATCCTTCTTGCCTACATCTCCCCATGCTCCGGATTGCCATACGTGATAGCCGAGCTTCTCATACTCGGCCACTGCCTGGTTCAAGTCGTCCACCGGGAAACCGAGATGCTGGATGCCCTCCGTGTGCTTTTTGAGGAAATCGGCATAGATGTTCGGGGGCGTCGCGGGCGCGGAGATCCATTCGTAACTGAACTGGTCATAATTCTGATAGCCGACCTCAAACGCAAACCACAGTGGTTTGTCCCGGTAGGTTGAATCTTGCCGCGGCGTGGCATGCTCCGTGCGAAATGCGGGAAAGCCCAGCTTCTGCCAATAGGCCGAGACGGGCCCTAAGTCGCGGACCACCAGCCCGAGGTGAGAAACCTTTCCCGGTGCCCCTGGAGCAGGCGCGCCCCCGGGCCAGTAAACCAGCCCCAGGACAAACTTACCCTTGGGCTCGGTGTCGAAATAGGTGTAGGTCACCCGCTTGCCATCCCGATCGAGACTCAACTGCTGCAGAACTCCGACACCGAGACTATGCATGCGTTTGATTTCCTTGTTCATCTCCGCCTGGGACTTTACCTCATGCACGAGGGAGAAGATCCCATCGCCATGCTTGCCCAGGAAATCATTCCAGGCATTCAGCTGCCCTTCTGCCGGCTGAATCATATCCACGGTCAGATTTCCCAGCTGGCCCGTGATCTCCCAAGCCCACATTTTCACTGGCTTGCCGTGGTCTTTGCCGGTCAGCACGACATCCGGGTATTCATGAATGTCAGACAAGCCGAGCGCGATCCAGCCCCGTTTGGCCAGATCGACATTCTGCACCAGCCAGGTCACACGGTTTATCGACTTATAGCAGGCGGGCACTTCCGCGTAGCCAGTGCTGGCCAGCGCGCAGAAAGCAACGAAACAGCTCAGGAGCTTCATTTCGATTCACCCTCGGTTGAAAAAAAGATTGCCTGCCGGATAGGGCCCGTCCATACTTGTTGGCACATACTAAGGAATCGTTCTTAATTAATCAACTGGCGGATTGGTATGACACGGCGCTTCTGGGCAATAAACATATGCATATTTCTCCTGGTGTGCCCTGCGGCTCTCACGGCGCGTGCCCAGGATACTTCGCATGCCACTCCTGGTCACCCGGTCAAGTTCCGGGTCGTGGCGATCGCAGAATCCGGGAACACGCCCCACAATGATTTTGTGGCGGCCGCCAAAGTGTGGCTGCAGCAGTTAGCCGACGAGAATGATTTTGCCGTCGACTACATCACCAACACGGATCCCATTAACGATGCCTTCCTGAAGAAGTACCGGCTGTTCATTCAGCTCAACTATCCTCCGTATCGCTGGACTCCGGTGGCCAAGAAAGCCTTTCAACGCTATATCACGCGGGGTACGGGTGGTTGGATCGGCTTTCACCATGCCATGCTGCTGGGCGATTTTGATGGATACCCGATGTGGCCGTGGTGGTCCCATTTTATGGGAGATATCAGGTACACCAGCTACATCGCGCAGTTCGCAACGGCGACGGTGAAAGTGGATGATCCGGGACATCCGGCCACTAAGGGGCTGCCTTCCTCCTTTGTTGTGCAGCAGGAGGAGTGGTACACCTGGAGCAAGTCCAATCGTTCGACCGTTCATGTCCTGGCCAGTGTTGACGAGTCGACCTACGAGCCCAGGAGCATGATCACCATGGGGGACCATCCGGTGGTCTGGACGAACGAACACTTCAAGGCCAGGAACATCTACATTTTTATGGGTCACCACCCGGATCTGTTCCAGAACAAGGACTTCACCCAGCTTTTCAGGAATGCGATTTTTTGGGCTGCTGGGCAGTAACGTCAGCTCGATGGCTGTGGGAGCAATACGGAGGGAATCATCTCCAGAGCGATCGCAATGGCTCCCCAGAGCACGGATGTCTTTCCAAGCATTCCTGCGCCGATCTTGGTGACTGCGAACTCGCTCTCCTGAAGCTGTTTTTGCACCGCGCTGATGAGTGCGGGATGGCTGCCTACTTCTCCCTCCAACAAAATGAGGCCGGGATTCAAAATGAGCGAGAGGTTCACGATGATGTCTGCCACGATGCTGGCCCGGTGCTGGACAATCTTTTCCGCGCGAGCATCCCCGGCTTGAGCCAGGTCGAGGACCGCCAACGCGTCCATCTTCTCGAGCTCCGCTGCATCCTGGGCGGGCTTCTTTCTTACTTCTTGCCAGCTCTCCAGAATTCCTGAGCTGGTCAGCAACGTGTCGAGCTCGCCAAACTCATGGAGAGTGGGGCGTTTGCGCGAAGTATTGGGCAAACGGAGGTAGGCGATTTCACCCGCGGACCACTGCGATCCATGGTAAATTTGGCCGCCCAGGACGATCCCCGCGCCCACATTCGGGCCGATGTGAATCAGGATGAAAGTCTCTTCTGCCTGCGCGGCGCCGCAATATCGCTCGCCCTGAGCGGCCAGGTTGGTGTCGTTTTCAATAATGACCAGGCATTCTACGATTCGGTTCAGCTTGGCCCGCAGCGGTACGGACCGCCAGTTTTCCAGGGTACTGATCGACAGCACAATGCCATCATCAACATTGGCAATGGCCGGCACACCTACTATCAGCGCGAGCAACTGCTCCCGCTTCTTGCGATGCTTGCGCAGCAGCCGCCGCACCTCTTCCCCAATGTAGATACAAATGGCGTCGGGTGTCGTTTTCCGGTTGGCCAGCGGGATTGTTTCGGTTTCCAGTTCACGCCCGTTCAGGTCCGTAAGCAGGAACGAAAGGCTGTCTGCGGTAATTTTCACGGCGAGCACGCAACCACGCTCTGCCTTGAACGAAATCATGTCCGGAGGCCGGCCCCCGTTGGATTCACCCTCGCCCAGAGGCTTGATGAGGTCGGCCGATAGCAGATCGCCCACCACGTTGGTGATGGTCGGAGCGCTCAGGCCGGAAGCGCGCACCAGGTCCGCTTTGGAGCAGGAACCGCTCTCGCGCAGGAGCTTCAAGACCCGAAGCGCGTTAGTATGGCGAAGAAGTGAGGGCCTGCCGACCGGAATACTTTCGTTCTTCAAAGAAAACCGACTTACGAATCTGGGAGAAAATTACGGTGTTGTGAGCCAAGGTGAGGACAAAGGTCAACCGGCCTCTCCGTCGCCCCAAAACTTAACTTAACTCCCCTTTTATACCACCCGGCAAAAATCAGAAGCTGCGGCCCGGCTGCCAAATCATTGTAACTAAAGTTTATGAAGTGTGCTACGATGTGGATTCTCGGCCGCACCCGGATTTCCTGTACGCGGTACCAAACAACGGCCGCGTGTGCGACTTTCGTTGAGGAAAGCCGCATGAAGTTCATCAACGCCAACGAACTTCACAGGAAATCCGGGGAACGGCCCACCCTGCGAGGACATAACCATTCATGATGAGCGCCAGGACTTCTCTCTACGGCCTGATCGCATTTACCGCTATCACGGCTTCGCTCTGCGGCCAAACCAGGGCGCCGCACCATCCGCTGGATGCTCTCACCACCAACGAATATTGGACCGTTCATGATGTTCTTGAGCAGAGCGGCCACCTAACCGATAAGACGCTCTTCTCCAGCGTGCTGCTGCACGAGCCGGACAAAGACAAAGTACTGGCCTGGAAGCAGGGCGATCCCATTCCTCGCGAGGCCGATGTCATCCTCGAGGATCAGGGCAAGACCATCGAGGCCCGGGTTGACATCGCGGCGCACAAGCTCGAGTCCTGGAATCAGGTGCCTGGAGTGCAGGCCCCCATCACCGAGACAGAGCTGGACACTATGAATGACGTGGTCAAGAAAGACCCCCGGGTCATCGCGGCGCTCAAGCGCCACGGGGTCACCGACTTGTCAGGCGTGCGCTGTGAGCCCATCCCCATCACGTGGATGATTTTTCCGGAGCAGGCAAGCGGCCGCATTGGCTTTGGCGATTGCACCGATTCACACGGCGTTTATCATCCCTGGGGCCGCGCGATCGAAGGGGTGTATATCCTCGCCGACCTTACCAGCGAAAAGGTTCTCAAGGTAATCGATAACGATCCCGTTCCCATGTCGCCGGGAGATATCAACTACGAAGAAGGAGAAGCTACGCCGCGCGCAGGCACCAAGCCTTTGCTCGTGACCCAGCCCCTTGGCCCCAGCTATACGATCGACAAGGGCGAAGTCGTTTGGCAGAATTGGCATTTTCGCTTTCGCCTGGATCCCCGTGTTGGTGCCGTGATCAATCTGGTGCGCTACCAGGATGGAGACCGGCTGCGTTCTGTTATGTACGAGGGCTCTCTCTCAGAAATGTATGTGCCCTACATGGATTCCGATGCTGGCTGGGAGTCCCGCGCCTTTGTCGACGCCGGAGAGTTTCTTCTTGGCGGCCTGATTAAGCCTGTCGGTCCCGACGATTGCCCCGCCCATGCGCAGTACTTTACCGGCTTGGTGCCTTCTGATGCGGGCGCTCCGGTTCTGAAGCCACAGCTGGCATGCCTCTTCGAACATGCCAGCGACAGCCCAGCATGGAGGCACCTGGAAGGGGATGTGATCAGTGGCCGCCCCAGTCGTGAGCTGGTGCTGCGCACTGCCGCGGTGGCCGGAAACTATGATTACCTGCTCGATTGGATATTCCAGCAGGACGGCACCATCCGGGTTGCGGTAGGTGCAACCGGTATCGTCGAGACCAAAGGAGTGAAAGAGGAGACGGTAGCGCACTCCATGGGTGAGGGGCCCGGTAAGCTGGAGCATGGCACGCTGGTTGCAGCTAACCTGCTGGCCGTCAATCACGATCACTATTTTTCCTACAGGCTCGATCTTGACGTCGATGGCCCGAACAACAGCTTTATGGTCGACCGTTTGGTGCAGGAGCCCCTTTCCGGCCATTCGCGCAAGGTAATCTGGGCGGCCCAGTCCTCCATCGCCCATACGGAAAAGGACGCCATTCTTGACCTCGATCTACGTCATCCGGCCATGTGGCACTTCATCAACCCATCGCAGCACGACGCGCGTGGATACCCTACCGGGTGGGAGATCATGCCCGGAGCCACGGCCGTCTCGAGCATCCCGCTCGACGACCCGGCGCAGCGCGTAGGAGCGTTTTCAGAGCACCAGATGTGGGTTACGCCTTACCGCCCGGACGAACGCTATGCCGCCGGCACTTATGTCACCAATAGCGATGGGCTTCGCGGGTTGCCCGAATGGACCAAGGCGAATCGTTCCATCGAGAACACAGACATAGTCGGTTGGTACACTCTGGGCTTTCACCACGTTGTCCGTCTGGAAGACTGGCCGGTGATGCCGACGCTCTGGCACGACTTCCTGATTCGCCCGGTCAACTTTTTTGATCAGAACCCCACCCTCACCCTGCCCCACGAGCCGTAGGGACCGCAGAACTACTGTTCCATGACTCCATACTGGAAGCGCGGGGTAAGCCGGCACCCAGTCCGCTCGACCATCGCCAGCGTCAGTGCCTGCGGGACCAACAGGGAGGTGACGCCCTCCCACGGTTCCGGAACAGCCTCGATCCTCACCGGAAACAATTTATCCGTGGCGCTCCGCTCTTCGCTCGACACCAACACGACCTTGCCGCCACGACGGTTACATTCCTGCGCCAGCTTGACACCCAGCTCGGCGGCTCGGCCAAGGGCAAAGATGATGGCAAGGTGCGATGCGTCCACATCAAGATTGGGTCCGTGCTTAAAGCCGGCGCCGGTGTGTGCTGTGGCGCGATGGCCGCTCATTTCGCGGATGCAGAGCGAGCTCATAAAGGCGCCCCCATAGGCCGCGCCGCGGCCGATGATTTCAGTATTCGCCGCGCCCCTGCAAAATCTCTCCAGATCGCTGCGCATGGCAAAGATGGGACCCAGGTGAGCGGAGAAGACCTCGGCCGCGCGCTCGGCCTCTTGCTGCCATGGCCGGCCTACGATCTCAGAGGCCAGGATGATGGCGGCTGCCGTAGCGTTTGTGTAGGTCTTGGTAGCGTTGCCGTACTCCGGTCCCGCCAGGATAGGAAGCTTGTTCGCAGCCAGATGCCAGCAGGTGCTCGCGGGATTGTTACAAATCAGGCCGAGTGCCCGGTTCTCGCCTCGTTTGAAGAGTTCCACCAGTTCCGCACTCTCACCGGAGGTGGTGAGCAGGATAGAGAGCGCCGCCTCATCCCATACCGAGGACGCATAATGCAGCCATTCTCCAGCATCGACCGAGAATGCGAGGCGCCGGTGCGACTGCAGCAGAACCGACCCGCTGATCCCAGAACAATAAGAAGCGCCCATACCGATAAACAGCACCGGTCCCTTTTTCAATGCCAGCTCACGAAACTTCTTGAGCTCAGCCTGAATGGCGGGGTCGCCGGCGTATGCCGCGAGTAGCCGGCGAAGCTGTTCCGGCTGTTGCCGGCACTCGATTTCGAGGATTTGGGTTCCCGTCGCGGCGAGCAATTCCTTGGCCGGCTCGATACCGGCTATCCAGCGCGGCGCTTCCTTTTTGCTTTCTGTCATAACTCCACTTTGTTAGAGAAGATTCGTTAAAAAGGGGCAAAATACCAGTGGTTAAAGGTTATCATTCGGCATAGGTGACAGGTATTGAACGACCCATCCATGAGTCAGCCGTACGTGAATCAGGCCTTCATCCGGAGGGTCTCTTTCATTGCTGGATTGGGAGGTATTCTTTACGGCTTTGACATGGGTGTCATCGCCGCCGCCCTGATCTTTGTGCGCGACTCGTTCCATCTTTCGACCATGATGCAAGAGGTCCTGGTCATTGCGGTGCTGGTCGGGGTGATGATCGGCGCGCTGGTTGGCGGCACCATCGCCGACCGCATCGGCAGGCGCAAAACGCTGATCTGGGGGGCAATCCTTTTCATCGCCGGGTCCATCCTTGCGCCGTTATCCCCGAATGTCTACATACTGTTCGTTGCGCGCGCACTGCTCGGCGTAGCTGTCGGCTTTACTTCGGTTACGGCGCCTGTCTATGTCTCTGAGCTCGCTCCCCCAAAGTCGCGCGGGATGCTCATTGGGTTATACCAGTTCGCCCTTACATCAGGCATTGCCTTGGCGGACCTGGTGGGTTACTGGTTTGCCGGCCCGCAAGGGTGGAGGCTGATGTTTGCTTTCGGACTACTCCCCGCGCTGCTTTTTCTCTTCATGGTTCTTACCGTGCCGGAGAGTCCCCGCTGGCTGTATGTGCAGAACAGGTTGGCTGAAGCCGAATCCGTGCTCAAGTCATACACAGATGAGGCGGGTGCGAGGCTGTTGTTGGAAGACATTCGCGTCAGCCTGCTGACTAAGATGGAGCGCCGCTGGAGCGCGCTTTGGAGTCCGGCGGTGCGGGGCTCGCTCTTCATCGCCGCCGGCTTTATGTTGCTGACGCCGGCTACCGGTATCAACGCCGTCGTCTATTACGGCCCCCAGATATTCTCGCTCGCCGGCATCAGTTCGAGTAAGAGTGCGATCTTCGCTACTCTCCTCGTTGCCATTACCAATGTGCTGGCCACCGTGATTGCTCTGGTGCTGGTGGACCGTCTAGGCCGGAAGCCCCTTCTCTATGCGGGCATCGGCGGCATGACTGCCGCACTCTTCGTGCTTGCGATTTGCTTTCACTATCAGGCGGCGCTCGGGAAGTCTCTGGGCATTATCGCCACGGCGTGCCTGATGTCTTTCATTGCGTGCTACGCGTTCAGTATCGGGCCCATCGCATGGATACTTGTCTCTGAAGTATTTCCCCTGAGGGTGCGCGGCCGGGGCGTTGCTGCCGCCACACTGAGTTTCGGCACTTCGAACTTTCTGGTTTCGCTTACGTTCCTCTCTCTCATCAAAGCCGTGGGAAATTCGCTCACCTTCGTCATCTTCGGAGTGTTCTGCGTTCTGACCCTCATCTTTGTACGCTTCGTTATTCCAGAGACCGCAGGGCGTGAGTTGGAGAGTATCAGCGCGCGGCAGACCGTAGTTGCGCCATAACACATCAAGGTAGGCCCGGCAGTGCATTCATCCGTACCCGAGGTTGTTGAGTCGATGCTGCAACAAGAACCCTCCAGCGCCAGTCCGCGGGAGATACTCATGGCGCCAGAGACAGGCTATGTCGTAGGCGCCGACATTGGAGGCACCAGCCTGCGTCTCGCTCTCGCCGGCATGGATGGCCAGGTGGTGGGCAAGTGGAAGGTTTCCACCGCGGGCATTCGTGATCCCGAGGTAGTCGTTCGCCTGATTCACGAAGGCGTGGAAGATCTGCTGCAACAGAAAGATTTATCTCGCAGCTTGCTGCGCGCGATCGCGGCGGGTGCGCCGGGCGTCACCAATGTGGACGAGGGCATCGTGCTGGCCACGTCCTATCTGATGGGATGGCGAGATGTTCCGTTGCGCGACTTGTTGGAGGCTAGTCTCGGCGTGCCCGCGGCGGTTGAGAACGATGTGAATACGGCCGCGATTGCGGAGAGTAAGATGGGCGCCGCCCAAGGCGTACGGGACTTTGTCTTTATCGCCATCGGCACTGGCATCGGCGCCGGCATCGTGCTCAACGGGAGGCTCTTTCACGGAATGAGTTGGTCCGCCGGCGAAATTGGTTACATGCTGGTCCCCGGAACTTCGGTGGAGCCCGTGGAAAGCGGAGAACCGGGAGCTCTCGAAAGTATCGTCGGAGGTGAGGGCATAAAGGCACAATGGCAGAGTATCTGGCGCAAAGACCTTACCGAGCTTCCGAAAGACCTGGTTGCCACCCAGATATTTGACCACGCGCTTGCCGGGGAAGCTTTAGCGCAAACGGTTCTCCAAAGGACCGCGCAGACGCTGGCCTACGCGATTTATAACCTGGCAGTTGTTCTCAACTGCCCGCTGTTTGTCTTGGGCGGCAGCGTAGGTATGCATCCCGCCTTATGGGAGCTGACGCAAGAGATTCTCACCCAGAGGGATAAGCGAGTGCAGCCGCAGTTGCTGCGCAGCACTCTTGGCCCCGACGCGCAGGTAAACGGAGCCATTCACCTGGCGATCGAAACCGCGTCGTCGCGCGTGCTTTCTAGCTGACCACCAAATCCGTCTTCCTTCGAGCTCATGCCAAGGCTTTAGCCCTGGCATATTTTCCGTCATGTGCAAGTCCACATATTTTGGACCCGCGAATTGGCCGGCGGAAGAGCGGTTGCTGTATTTGGATCAAAGAACGGCTTGAGACCCGGTCATCGCGAGATAAAGCGTTCTCGGGGGGGTTGAAAAGCCGCTCCCCCCGGGTAAAAGACCGGGTCTACCGAACAGGATTTTTCCGCGGCGTACGAACCCCTCGTCGGCCCAGCCCATCATGGGCAGGGCTGACCCCGTGCCTCTGCGCAGTTGTTCAGCGATTGTTAAAATTTGATATTTTTGGGCGGTTTTTGGGTCCCAACCAGCACCGGTTCCAGATGATAAAGCATCGACGAATCGCGCGATCAATCATGCCGGACAAAGCGCACCACGAGGAGACTTATTCCCAGAAGATGCGCTGTTCCGATGTAGCGGACAGGTTCACCTTCGCGGGTGAGGCCAGGGCAGCCAGGATATCGAAGTCGAAGTCACGATAGAGATCCAGACACATGATTTCGGGGTCTTTGCTGTAGGCTTCCGGATGTTCAAAAACATCACTGAGGCTGGCGATCGATTGCTGCAATTCGAGTTGTGAAAATAGTTCAGGCTGCAGGGCTGCTGCCACCAGGGCTACGGTTTGGGAACGAGGACCGGTAGTAATAATCCTTACGGGTGGAATTAACTGGGACAGCGTCGATGCGCCCGACCGAGGAGTAGGGCTTCCGTGGTCGAGATCTTCTGCCAGCCAGTGAATGAGCCCTGTTACCTGGGCGGCCTCGAGGCCTAAGGGGCGCTGACCGAGACTGCTCAACATGACGGCATAGGCCGGCGAATCTTCATCGCTGCTGCCGGGCACGTTTTCACCGAAGAAGAGCGGATCAAGCACAAGAACCTTCTCGCCGCGGCTCACATCGTTACCAACCTCGGTAACTGTGGATGGCATGCCGTGATCGGAAATCAATACGGTGGTGGGTGCTGTTTCGGGCGCATCAATAGATTGAAACAGCACGCCGGTGGCACTGAGGCCGTTGCTGAATTCGAAACGGTAGGAGTGGCTTTCCACTTTGCTCTGGTGGGTTGCGTTTACGAGCCACGCATGACTTACGGTGACAGGGCTATAGCGCGTTACTTCGCGCAGACGATCCCGCTGGGACTTCATCCACTCGACAGCCGGCTGTGCAGGAATTTCATGGTGTATCGATTTTGCAAATGACTGGGCAAGCGCAAGGATGGTGAGATTGTCAGCCGGGAGGCCCACGACCAGATCGGAGTAGCTGCGCACCTCGGTGTCGGTATCCACATCCTCTTTCGGGGAAGCATCGAGGTGGAAGACATGGTCAAAGAACTTGTACGACTCCTCACGGCTGTCTATCTGAAAGTTGTGAGTTCCCGGATCCTGGTTGCCGTACCATTCAAGGTTTCCTGGCTTACCGTAAAGCTCGTAGAAGGGCTTTATGTCGGTATATACGCCTTGCCTGACGACACCGGCCCGGAAACAGCAATCGTCCATATCGTTGTAGATGAGGAGCGTGGGCCGTGGGGCCCGCATGGCGGCTAGTTGAGCATAATCGACACCCTGGCGCATATCCGGCGCATTTTGTTCCGGGTCTGCTCCTGCGTAGTCGGGATGTTCGATAGCGGTGGTCAGCGTACTGAAACCGGCAACTGGAACAGCGGGGCCCACCCTGGGATCCAGCGAACTAAGAAGGATTGTTTGCCATCCGCCGCCGGACAGGCCGGTGATTCCGATGCGGGAGCGATCTACATTGGGATTATCGTAAAGATAGTCGAGGCCGCGACGCATTTCGAGATAGAAGAGCCCTAGTCCATTCACACCGGCAAGATCAAGCAAGCGGATATTTGTGTGGTCGTTGCCGGGGCCGCTGAGTTCACCAAAGCCAAACCACTCCAGGTTGAGCGCGATGATCCCACGGCGCGCCTGGTTGATGCAGCGCTTTTGCTTGTGCTCCACTGCCTTACCACCAGGACCGTGTCCGTTCACATTCAGGATCGCCGGCATTTTGCTATTTATATGCGCTGGTTCATACAGCAATGCGGCTGAGTAGAAACCTGGGACGACTTCGTAGCGCAGCTTGACGATGCGGTAGCCTGGCCTCTCGATCACACCGACCTGCTCAAACTTAGGAGGAGAGTCGGTCCATTGCTGCGGCCAGCCGTGAAAGAGGGTCAAGAGCTGGTGCGCCCGGATCCTGGCTGCATCTTTGTCCCACTGTTCTGCTGTGGACGGTAAAACGAGCGGAGGTACCATCTGCAGCATGAAGTGGTTTAACTCGTCGGCGACAACCGCAGGCGTCTGCAGGGGCTGCGCCAGCAGGGGGACGATTAACTTACTCGAGCCCTGAGCAAACAGAGGGCCTGTTGTGCAGAGCAGAAGGGTGAAGGATACAAGCCGTTTCATCATCCAGAGAAGCCTCAGATTACTTTTGAGTTGGGGGCAGCATCCGCCCCCCCGGATCAACAGAATTAAGAAGACAGTTGCGAAGAGTGGCATCAGACTGGCCACCAGGAAGGCTGGGCCGTAGGAAACCTGTCTACCAGGATTCCGACGGCGAAGGTGAACACAGCGCCGACCAGGCCTGCTGACAACCCGCTTAATTCTGTGACGGTGGCGACAACGTCCTGAGGGAAAAGATCGGACGGGAGGGTCAAGCCCATGGTGGACCAACTGGCATATCCCCACAGGGCGAAGCAGATCAGGGCCAGTGCCCTGTAGACGCTATGCACGTGAGCGGCTGGAATTCCGGCGAGAATGGGAAGGCAACTGGCGATGCAGACCCAGATGCGGGCTTTGACGACTGAGACACCGCGACGGATACAGAAGCCGGATATGACCGGCGCGAGTACGGTAAAGGTGTGGCGGCTGATGTAATTGGTCACGGTCGAGAAGAAGAGCGTCCAGACGATCCACCATCTCACGCTGCCTCGAGTTTTAGGTTGATGCGATGGCAACACCTGTATTCCCTCCGCTGGCTTCATTTCATCTCGAAGGTATCTAGTTTACAGATTTGGCGAGGCTACTCTACCTGAGACTCCCAGCCGTGCCTTCGGGACTGGTTCTGTTGTTGATTGGAGTTGGGGCGGCGATTGCGGTAATCGAGTCAATATCAAAGTATTTAAATAGGTCCAGACAGTAGAGATCAGCTGCAGCGCGGAAGGGCACCGGAGTGGTCAGCAAATAACCCAAACTTTTCATCGCGTGATCACTGCTAATGCGGGAAAAAGCTGTGGGTTCGATCGCGGCCGCTACCGCAGCTATGACGGCTGAACGGATGCCGTCGGTTTCGATCTGGACCGGACTATGTTCACTGTGGACGCTGAGCCATTTGGCTATTCCGAGTAGTTGAGCCGTTTCCAGGCCGAGGGGACGGTCTCCGACGCTGGAAACGATGGTCTCCCAATCAGTGGGATCGGGGGTCTGTGGGCGGGAGGAGCCATTGAAGATCAGGTCGAGCGCAAGCACCTGTTCGCCGCGATTGACGTGCTCGGCAATCACCTCTCCGGCCGCTTCATAGCCTTTGTCATTCAGAACGATGGTAATGGGCGCATTGCTGACGGCGCCATCCGCCTGTAGCCAGAGGGCGTTGGCGCTTAATCCATTCGTCAGGTCGATGCGGTACCCAACCGTGTGAATGGCCATGTGTGCGGTGTTGGTTATTCTCCAGGCATTCTCGACGGTGACCGGCTTATAGCGAGTGACTTCTTTTAGCTTCTCCCGTTGGGTGGATGCCCATTCCCGACGTGCGTCGCCTTCCGCCGGTGGAAGTGGTCTCTGGAGACTGGTCGCCAGCTTGCGTGCGAGGCCGATGATGGTCAGATTGTCTGCGGGGATACCGACGGATAGTTCCTGAGGTGTCCTGATCTCGCCCGAACTGGGTATCTCATCACTGATTGCGGGCAGCTGAAAGTGCTGGGCAAAGAAGGCGTAGGAGTGCACGCGATTTACGTGCTGATAGTTGTGGGTGCCCGGGTCGGTGCTCTCGTACCAAGCTAGATTGTCGGGTTTGCCAAACAATTCATAGAATGGCCGCACCTGATCGTAGATGTACGGCTTTACCAGCTCTGCCCGGAAGCAACAATCGTCCTCCGCATTGTGAATGAGAAGGGTAGGGCGCGGTGCGCGCATCGCGACCAGGAAAGGATAATCCTCGCCCTGGTTGAGGTCAGTAGCGTTTTCTTCGACCTCGTCGGTGTCGACGGGATGGGTGATGTTGGATTGCAGTGACCCGAATCCTGCTACTTCTACAGTGACCGCAATGCGCTTATCCGTGGAGCTAAGCACTATGGTCTGCCATCCTCCGCCGGATAGGCCTGTCATTCCCAGGCGCTCCTTATCTACTTCAGGGAGTGTGGCGAGATAATCGAGGCCGCGTCTCATGCTGAGATAGAAGAAGCCGAGGGCATTCGATCCCACCAGATCGAGCGAGGCTGCGTCGTCGTGATCGTCTCCCTTTAGAGCCAACTCGCCGAATCCTACCCAGCCCAGGCTGAGGGCGATGACGCCTCGCTTGGCAAAGTTGATGTAGCGCTTCTGTTCGTACTCGGCCGCGTTGCCCATTGGCTCATGACCGATGACATTCAGAATGGCGGGTGCATGACCATTAATTTTTTCCGGTTCGTAGAGAATGGCGCCGGCAAAGAAGCCAGGCACGATCTCGTAACGGAACTTGCGGACGGTGTAGCCTTTGCCGGTGTCCACCGAGCCCACCTCCTGGAAGTTGGGAGGAGAACTCACCCATTCGGTGGGCCAGCCGTGGAAGGCGATATCGTCCACGATGTGCTTGCGGAGTTTATCTTCCTGGGTGGTCCACTCGGCAGCGGTCTTCGGAGATGGCAGGGGTGCGATGCGATGGCTTAGGTATCGTTGCAGCTCGAAGGTGGTAATAGCGGTAGGCTCTATGGGCTGAGAGAGCAGGTGCTGCAAGTTATTCGCGGTGGTCTGGGCATGAACGGCGCCAGGAGTCATCGAAAGTACGGCGATAGTCGTTGCTACAGCCTTCCATGGAACTGATGTCATTTGATGTCTCCAAGGGCACCCAGGATTACATCCTGGAGAATTTTCAGCCGTCCCTACCGCGAATCTCCCGCGGAGCTTGGCGGCGTTAAGGCACTTTCTGCGCCTTTCTTTGCGGAAAGGCGCACACGTAGACGTGTTCAGTACAGCGCGGCAGGAAATCCTGGTTCGGGACTTAATGCCCAGTTCCTACAAAGCCTCCTCAGCGTGCCCGCCACGGCGGCGGTTTCAACTCCCCATCCGATCGGCGCGCCGGGGTGGCTACTGATACGAGGAGAGGGCTCCCAGCCGAGCGTGCTAGACCGCATGGTCGACGATCTGCTCGTTCTTAGGATCCCAATACAGCTTCTTCCCGCTCCAGTAGGATTGAGCAGCCATGATGACCACGAGCGCATGGGAAAAACCGTTGTCGACGGTCGCATTGGGCTGAGTGCGGGTTTGCATCGCCTTAAGCCAGTTCACCAGATGAGTGACGTCATCATCATCCGGGCCGAGCGAGTCGGGTTCCGGTGCGCCGGGCACGCGCACAATCTCTTCGCCATCCTTGGCTGGTCCAACAATGGGCAGCTGCTTGTAGACCGGGCCGGAGGCGGTCGGATCATACTCCTGCCGGCCTCCTTCGCGGGTCACGGCGAAGAGCGAAGCGCCTTCGCCACCGTAGTTTTCGATGGTGCCATCGCGACCCATGATCCTGGAGAAGCTGCGGTAGCTGTTACCAAAGGTGGTTTTATAGGTATAGAGGAAGCCTTTGGGGTAGGTGACCGCGGCTACGCAGGTGTCAGGATTTTCTCGCCCATCTTTCCAGGTGAAAATTCCCCCGTTCGCCACAACGCTCTCTGGGTAGGTCTCGTCGGTCCAGAGATGAACCATATCGCTGCCATGGCTGAGCCACTGATCGAAGATTCCTGACGAGTAGTCCTTATAAAGGCGGAATTCGAGATATACGTGTGGATCAAAGGGGCGATAGGGCTTGCCCAGGAGCCAGCGGTTCCAGTCCGTATCTTCTTCGCGAAGCTTGGATTTTCGATCATAGAGCCATTGCTTCCACTCCATGTTCTTGTCCACGAGCATCTCGTGGGAGTGGCCCGTATCCATGGGCGTGAATCTCCAGCGCTCTTCATTCACATTCCATTCCTGCTCGATGTGCACGATGTCGCCGATTCTTCCCGAGCGAATAATATCGCGCACCGCCAGCGGGTAAGGCTGGCTGCGATGCTGGGTCCCCATCTGCACCACTTGGTTAGAACTCTTCACCGTGTTGCGAGCCTCGATGGCCTCCGTTAGCACGTTGGCAAAGGGCTTCTCCACGTAGCAGTCCTTTCCAGCTTTGACGACCTCGATGCACAGCTTGGCATGCTGGAAGTCGCCGGTTGCGATCATGACGCCATCGATGTCTTTGTTGGCCAGCATCTCCTCGGAATACTTGTAAGCCTTCGGTTCCAGGTTGAAGGCTTTTTTGACCTGGGCCCCGCGGCGTTCGCGGGCCAGGCTCCAGATATCGCAGACGGCAATCGTTTCCACCGGGATCTGTTTGGAAGCGAGCTTCACCATGTGGACGTGGCCTTCGCTGCGGTCTCCGCAACCGAGTTGCCCAAGACTGATGCGGTCGTTGGCGCCGAGCACGCGGGCGTACGATTTGGCGCTCATTCCCACAGCCAGCATCGCTCCTCCGGCCTGCTTCATAAACGTGCGGCGATCGATCTCTTCATTCGTCTTTTCGGTCATGACATACACCTCTCGGCGATTGCACCTGTATATTGATGGGTCGCTAGTGAAGCAAGGAAACATCATCTATTTCAGCCGCCGACTCCACATCGAGGTAGATGGTCACATCTGGATGGGTGCGGAGGATGGTTGACGGACAAGCCGTACTAATGGGGTCGTGAAGAGTGCGCCGAATTGCTTTCGCCTTGCGGCCACCCGACACCGAGGCGATCAACTTAGGCACGCGGAACAAGGTCGGGATAGTAAGTGTGAGAGCTTGTTCCGGCACCTCTTCCCAGGTTTTAAACCAGCCTTCAGCCGCTTGCTGTTCCCGGCATGCGCGATCAAGGTTCACCACTTTCATTGCTTCAGGGTCATGAAAGTCGGCCTCTGCCGGGTCGTTAAATGCGAGGTGTCCGTTTTCACCAACCCCTAATAGACAAAGTTGTGGGTTCTCTGCACTCAATTTTTCGACGTATTGGTTGCGGACCGCATTCAGGTCCTTTGCGGTGCCGTCAATTTCGAAGAAGTCTCCCATGTTGACGCGCTGGGTTAATTTTTCCCGCAGATAGTGGCGAAATGAGGCTGGATGGTTTTCGTCGATGCCTACGTACTCATCCAGGTGAAAGCCTTGCACTCGGTCCCAAGGCAGTCCCGGGAGCGAGGTAAGTGCAGCGAGTGTCTCGAATTGCGAGGCCCCAGTGGCAAAGATGACCCCAATCGTCATATTTTGCTGAGCCAGGCGATGAAGCTCTTCCGCTGCGGCTCGCGCTGCCGCTTCTCCCGCTGCCTGTATGTTGGCGTGGATCTCCAGCTTTATTTTTCCCGATGAGAAGCAGGTCACATGGTTCTCTGATGTTTTCATGCTGATTTCACTCCTGCGAGGACCCATGCCTGAGGCAATTTTCGATCGGGCCCTCAACAACTAAAAAAACAAGATTGGTTCGGGTTAAAGTTTTAGAAGAGGATCTTGAGTGACATTTGAAGTATCCGCGGGCTCTGGGCGTATGTGAGCTGGCCAAAGGCGCTGTCGGTCAGGCCGGAATCCGGCATACCGAAGTTGACATTATTGAATGCGTTGTAGAACTCCGCTCTGAATTGTAGAGAAGCTCCTTTTTCAAGATCTGTATTTTTGAGCAGCGCCATGTCTGTATCGAAGTAGCGGGGACCGCGAAGCACGTTTTTTCCCGTGTCTCCGAATGTGCCTACCTGGTTGACAGTGAAGGCTGAGGTGTTGAACCAGGCATTCACCAGCTGTGAGTGAGAACGTCCTGTACCCAGGACAGCGTCTTTGATGCTAGGCACGGTCAGATCGGCCCGGTCGGCGCCGATTCCACTGAAAGAGTTGTCAGTATCGCTGAAGACGGTGTAGGGAAAGCCGGTTTGCCAGGTCGCTATACCGCTCAGCTCCCAGCCGTTGATGACGCGGGACATGAATCCATTGAACGGAGCGCGAGGGATGGCGTAGTTTCCGGACAATTTGAAGGCCTTATTCACATCGCCGGTGTCAGGTCCATAGTCAAAGTATCGCCCGCAAGTGCAGGTATTGCTCCCGGAGGGACTCTGATGACCGTTCGACCCTCCCGACCCGAAATCATCCAGGGACCTCGCCCAGGTGAAGTTCGCCAGGAATCCAAGGCCGTGGGTGAAGCGCTTTTGGACGGTTGCCTGCGCCGCGTTGTAGTTGCTGTTCACCTCCGAATCAAGCCGGTCAAGCAAGCCAAAGTTCGGATAGACGCGCCGCTGCTGCGTATTGGCCTCCGTCGACTGACCGGGGATGTAGATCGCAGGATTGATTTGTAGCAGTCCTGCTTCCTGGTCTCCTGTGCCATTCAGGTGCGTCCCGTTGCTTCCCATGTAAGCCGCCCGTAGGAGCCAGTTCTGTCCCAGGGAGCGCTCCATGGTAAGGTTCCAGGTCAACACCATGGGAAGTCGGAAGTGCTGGGCGAATACCGGGGCAAGAGAAATGTCCTGCGGAAAGGTCGCCGTTGGACCTGGGTTGGTAGGACCGAATTGCGCGGGGAAAGGATTTGCCACGCCCGCGCTTCCGTAGGGATCAGAGAGACTTACATCGGTAAGGTTGACGATGGGCGCGAATGGGGGAATGCCCACGACGTCCTGGAACGCGACGGTGTTGGGCGCCTCGTAGTAGTAGCCAGCGCCTCCGCGGAGGCTGGTTTTGCCATCTGCTGTGAGCTGGGAGGCGAATCCCAGGCGCGGACCGAAGTTATAAGGATTATTGAAAATGGAGGAATTCGGACAGCCGGCGTCATGATTGCTGCCGCCGAATAACAATCCTTCAGGGGCATTGGGGAAGCGGGTGGATTGCGAGCCAGGAATGAAGCAGGCGACTCGCCCGAGGCTGTCTTTGTAAGGGAAGAATGGATCCCAGCGGAGTCCGGCGCTGATGGTGAGCCGCGGAGTGGCTCGCCAGTCATCCTGAATGAATGCGCTCCAGTTGATGCCAGTGAAGTTGAGGAACAGGCCGCCTCCCTGGGTGAAGCTGGAAATCGCGCCCAGCATGAAGTCCGCAGTGTTGTCTCCAGAAAGGCTGTTGGAGAATCCGAAGACGCCATCCTGTTCATACTGGTTTGCCATGGGAACGCGAATCCTAAGCGCTTCCCCACCGAACTGGATTGCATGCTTGCCCTCGATGATGGTGGCAATCTCGCGTAGAGACTGATCGCCACGATTGAATTCTCCATAGTGGCTGCCACTAATAGTGAGGCCGCCGGAGACGTCGACATCCAGCCCGGGGCCCTTGCCGCCGGGAAGACTCGGGGGTTGCGCGATGTTTACGCCGGCATCGTTCATATTGAAGGGAATGTTTGAGAGCGAATCCCCATTTTGGCTGGTGTAACCGAAGTAGCTATTCAGGAAAAACTTATCGCTGATGGTATACAAATCCACCACACTGATGTTCTTCAGGATGATCGACGCTGCCGGATTGGAATTGATCTCCAGGATGTTGCCGGCTGGCGGTATGTCAATTGGCACCCTGTAGTTCATGTAGAAGTAGTGACCGCTCAAGTGATGCTTGCCGATGTTGTAGTCGGTTTTGACGAGGAATTCATCGGTGTCCTGTATGAGCGGCGACCCGTTGTAGGTTAGCTGACGGCCGGGACCGTTGGGTAGCGGGACATGCTGGAGAAAGTATTGTGCTACCGGACTAAGGCGCGACTCGGGCACCTCGTTGCCAGGAAACGGGGCGCCGGTAACAGGATCAACCAACTGAGTCGCAGGCAGCAGATCGGAGAAGTTTCCAGTCCGTTCCTGGGCGGTTGGCACAAATGCGACCAGGCCGTTGTTGGCCGTGTTGGTCCTTGTACCCTGGTAGGAGCCAAAGTAAAACAGCCTGTTCTTGAGGATCGGCCCCCCGATGCTTCCGCCAAATTGATTTTGCTTGAGTGGATCAGGAGCGGTGGCGAAGTAGTTGCGGGCGTCCATGGCGTAGTTCCGCAGGAACTCGAAGGCGCTCCCATGGATTCGATCGGTTCCCGATTTGGTGACCACGTTCACGACTCCACCAGTCGCATTGCCATACGCTGCGCTCATGTTGTTGGTGTCGACATTGAACTCCTGCACGGCGTCGGGGTTAGGAAACGGCAGGTTGGTGTTGATATAGGTATCATTGAAGTCCACGCCATCGAGCAGGTAGTAGACCCCGTTTGATCCCCCGCCATTCACCTTGGCGTACTGTTCGGTGATGAAGGTGCCGCCCTCGCAGTTGGCGCCGCAGTTTTGCGCGGTCACATTGGTTGCGCCAGGAATAAGAAACACCAACTGTTGCACTGCTCGCCCGTTCAGAGGCAATGCGGTCACACTTCTCTGGTCGATGAGCTGGCCGACGGTTGGGGAGTCTGTGGTGACCAGCGCGGAGTTCGCGGTCACCTCCACTTGTTGGGCAACCGCGCCCACCTCCAACTGCACGTTTCTGGTGGCCGCCTGTCCTACGGTCAGGATGAGACCCTTCTGCAGGAACGAGGAAAAGTCTGCTTTTTCGATGGTCAACTGGTAGTTGCCTACGGGCAGACTGGGAAACAGGTACTCGCCCGTGGAACCGGTCTTCACGGTCTGGGTGAAACCTGTTTGTACTTCCTGGACGGTAACGTCCGCGCCTGGAACAGCCGCGCCACCTTTATCGGTCACGACACCGCTCAAGCGGGCAGTGGTGTACTGCGCATGGCTGGTACTCACCGAGATGAGCATGAGCAAAGAAAGAGCAATCGGAAGCACCAGGGATGTGAGCGAAGCAGCGAGACGGTCGAGCGCCTTCATGGGTGACTCCTTCTAGAAACCTTGAAGAGTGTTCTTCCTCTTACGGGGACCTGACGAGCTTTTTGAGACACAGGTGCCCAGGAGCGGAGCGGTCGACGTGGACGTTCAAACCCCGGAGTTTATGGTGTGCGACTACAAAACACAGGAGGCCCGTTCAATCTCAGGGAGGAGGGGAGAGCCCTATCCTCGCCAGAGATTGTTCTGACTACAGCAAGAATGAGAGAGATCGTAACGTAAAAAACGAGGTACATCAAGAAATATTTCATCGAATAGTAGAAATATTTCCTATATACCTTTTCGGGTTGATCCGGGGGCTTGCACTGTGTCGGCCTGCAAACCCGTTGTCTGGCACAGCGGACCTTATCGATGAACAGATCGCCAGTACGATCGCGATACTGCCGCTCGTGAAACTTTTCTGTATTGCCTTTGGAGTGCCGATCGCTCCGGGAACGACAGGCGGGGGGAACAGAAAACTCTTGCTCCGAGATCCTGGGTAATTCTCAGCCAGTTGCTACGGGACTGGCCCCGTTTCTTCCAGCACCGCCTGCTTAATGCGGGACCGAACGTTCACAGACCGCTGTCGCGCTGTACATAAAAGGGTCTTCCTTAATTTGTGGGCTACTGACCGTGAACAAACGGAAGGAGTCGAGCGCGCAGCAGTTCGGTTCCGGCACGACCATACATCTTGCGCTTCAGAGTCTTCTAACGAGGGAATGGCTGCCGTGTAGACTGGCGAACGCAGGTGGAGGAACGATTTCTATGAACTGGAAGACGGCCAATTGGATTGGCGCGGCCCTGTTGACGGTAATGGTGGCGGTGAGTGCGGTTCCGGCGTGGGCGGCGGATGCGAACCTTCAAGTAAAGACGAAACAGGGCAAGGTCGAAGGGCGGATGGATGGGGATGTGAAGGCGTTCCTGGGGATTCCGTTTGCTGCGCCGCCGGTGGGGCCGCTGCGCTGGAAGCCGCCGATGCCCGCGGAGAAGTGGAGCGGGGTGCGGTTGGCGACGGGGTTCGGGTATCGCTGCATGCAGCCGTCGATCTATCACGACATGAGGTTTCGCGACGCGGGTATGAGCGAGGACTGCCTGACGCTGAATGTGTGGACGCCGGCGAAGAATGATCATGCGAAGCTGCCGGTGATGGTGTGGATCTATGGTGGCGGGTATACGGCGGGAAGCACGTCGGAGCGGCGGCAGGATGGAGCGGCGCTGACGAAGAACGGCGTGATCGTGGTGACGATGAACTACCGGCTGGGGGTCTTCGGATTCTTCGCGAATGAGGACCTGGCGAAGGAGTCGGGCAAGAATGCGGCGGGCAATTATGGGTTGATGGACCAGACGGCCGCGCTGCAGTGGGTGAAAGACAACATCGCAGCGTTCGGCGGCGATCCGGAGAATGTGACGCTGTTCGGAGAGAGCGCAGGGTCGTTTTCGGTGAGCGCGCAGATGGCGTCGCCGCTGGCCAAGGGACTGTTCAAACAGGTGATCGGAGAGAGCGGCGGGGCGCTGTACGGAAGCAGGGGGGTCTCGTTCAAGCCGTTGGCGGAGACGGCGGAGAAGGACGATGCGTTTGCCAGGACGGTGCTCTCGGCGACGACGCTCGAACAGCTTCGAGCGATCCCTGCGTCGGAGCTGCTCGAAGACATGATGAAGAAGAACGAGGCGGGCGCGACGACGCGCTTCGGCCCTGTTGTGGATGGTTATTTTCTGCCGGAGAGCCCGGCGGCGATCTTTGCGGCGGGCAAGCAGAACGACGTGCCCATGCTGGCAGGATGGAACCGCGATGAAGGCGGCTATGATCCGAAGGTGACGGTGGAGAGCTTCAAGGCTGCGGTGGAGAAGCAGTTTCCGGAGCAGGCGGCGGCGGTGTTGGCTCTGAACCCGGTGACGGATGACACGAGCGCGATACGCGCGAGCGCGGACCTGGCCGCCGACCGCTTTATCGCCTACTCGACGTGGAAGTGGATCGAAGCGCAGACGAAGACGGGTAAGAAGCCGGTGTACCGGTTCTACTTCGAACAGGTAGCGCCTCCGGACCCGGACCATCCGGTGGGTCTGGCGGCGTATCACTCGTCGGAGATCATGTATGTCTTCGGGGACCTGGACCTGGTAAGCAGCATCGGCTTTCATTTCCGGCCGGAGGACCATCAGACCAGCACGGCGATGCAGAAGTATTGGACCAACTTTGCGAAGACCGGCGATCCGAACGGCGAGGGGCTGCCGAAGTGGCCGGTGTATGCGGCGGATACGCAGTGGCAGGTGATGCACCTGGGGCCGGAGCCGATGGCGGCGCCGGATACGCACCGGGCGCAGGATCTGCTGCTGGATAGTATCTGGGGTAAATAGCGGCTGGTCGGTGGGGCGGTGGATCTACTAAGCGTGGCGATGCGGGTTTTGAATGCGCTCGCTCAGGATGGTGGTTTTGGGGTGATGGGGTTCTGCGGGATATGTAACGGGCCTTTTCCTTCAGAGTCGCAAGTGGATTGCAGCCGTCATTGACTCGAACCCACTACTCCGCCGGCCGCGTGTCTGCGCTGCTCAACATGCCGCCACAAACTCTGTCGGTGGGGCAGAAGAGACATTTAGACGCGTTCATGCGCTTTTGTCCCGACGTTTTTTTGAAGGATAGGGCTTTCCGTCTGCGTGAGAACTCCACTTACGAACTCAGCAAACCTCAACCGGCCGCGTTCGACCATCCCCTCAACCCTGTCTGGATGGATGAACACCCATCTGCACGACACACTACACCAGCTAGTTGTTCTTCCAATATTGATTGAAGCCTTTGTAGTCTGATGGCAGGTTCGCCAGAATCGTACGCTTAAGCTCCAGCAGGTCCACAGAGCCCAACTGCTTGTAGAGCACTTTGCCGTCTCCTGACAGGAGAATGGTATAAGGCACGGCAGAGTCCCACTTAGGATCAAACGCGGTCTGCAGGCTCGCCGTATCTTGCGAAGAGAAGAGATAATTGCGGCTGGTTGCATGCTTTTTCTGGAGAAACCGCAATACGCTCGGCTGCTCGTCCGGCATATTTGCCGACACTGTCACCACGGAATAATCGCGATCGCCATACATGCGCAGAGTATCCTGCAAATCAGCAAACTCCACGATGCACGAGCCACACCAAGTCGCCCAGAAGTCGACCAACATCATCTGATGCGTAGGGTTGGTGCGCAGCTTGGTTAGCTCCGCCTGTGAAATCATTTCGACGGTAACGGGCTGCTGGTTGATCTTTTCTAACGCTGCCTCCCTCCCGGCTGCCTTCTCGCTCCATTTCGTCGAACACCCAAAAACGCCGGTGTGCTTCACCGCTACTTCTTTGTGGGCGAGCAGCGCATCGATCGCGTTGCGCGCATCCTGGGTCTTTACCAGCTCCGTCCGGTAGCTGTTATCGATACGGCCTTCATAGCGAAGATGCCTTTCTTGATCGAAGATGAAAACGTGCGGGGTCGCCTGGGGTCCATAGGCGCGAGTCACCTTTTGCGTGTCGCCGTCATAGAGATAGGGATAGGTAAGGTGCTTGTACTGTACCCGGATCTTCATCTCCGGCAAAGTGTCGCTCACGTCGGACGAGTCCAATTCATCGATGCGGATGGCCTGGGGATCATTTCCCTGGATCGCGACTACGGCTACTCCCTTATCCTTGTAGTCTGTGGCCAACTGCTGGATGCGTTTCTCGTACATCTGCGCGATGGGGCAATGATTGCAGGTAAAAACCACCACCAGGACCGGGCTCGACGCGTAATCGCTGAGCTTGTGTATCTGACCATCCACACCGGGAAGCGAGAAGTCGGGAGCAGGGGAACCGAGCGCAAGAGTCGGGTGAACCTCCTCTGCCGAAACAGTTCCCAGGGTCAACAATAAAATCGCCAGCAACTTCCACATGCTCGTCTACCTCCCTGTTACCGGATTAGTGTAGCGCTATTTGCAGGCCATATTGGCCGCTGGCGCAGGCTGGGGGGTGATGTCAGCAGATTCCAATCCCATCGCCCACTTGATCGCCTCGGTGTACATCTTTTGCAGCCGGGGATCGTCCCAATTTTCTTTCGGATGCCCGAGGGTGGAGTAGTAGACGCGGCCTTTGCCGTAAGACTTCGCCCAGGTAACCGCAAAATCATGATCCTGGCGATGCACCTTGGGGTTTTTAAGGTCCAGCTTGCAAGGATCGAGACGCATCAGCACGCGCACCTTATCACGAGAAAAGTCTTTTACCTGGTAGATCTCGTCGTGAAGGACGAACTCGTGCGGCCATTGCTGCATGCCCGGAAAGGCCGGGTCCTCGACAATGATGGGCGCATCGAAGGTCAGCCAGGGGTGCTCATCGAAATCTCCGCCCAGCATGTCGACAAACTCAGGCCACTTGACCCAGGTGATCGCAGCGCTATGCACCCCGACTAATCCCTTTCCATCGTCATGAATAAAGGAGAGGAAGTCTGCCTTCTGCTGCGCATCCATTTCCGGGTCGCCGCCGGTAAACATCAGGATCGCGTCAAAGTCATTGAGATTCTTGGCATTGTATTCAAGTTTCTTCTTGGTCAGGACTTCTGTGTCGGTTCGGATAGTCGTATCCCACAGCCCAGTCTGCTCGCCGAGATGCTCGATAACCGCCATGGCATGTGAGACCGATTCGTGGCGATATCCTTTTTCCTCACCCAGGACAAGCAGGTGCTTCTTCGCGGGAGCCTGGCCTAAAGCGAGGTTACACATCAACACAGCTACGATAAGCCACGCCAGACGGGTCATTTTCATGAGAAACATTCTTTCACGAAATAATTCGCAGGCTCCCGATTACGGCCGGGAGCCTGCATGATCTCACAACACATCCTTGCAAGTACGCGGATCAGAAGATGAACTTGCCGCTTATCTGACCGATGCGAGCGGATGCAGTATTGGTCGACTGACCGAACTGGCTGCTGTTCGCATTGCCAATCACGTCAGTGAAGTTGGCGTGGTTGAAGACATTGAACATCTCGATACGCAGGTTGAGGGCTGTTCTCTCGGTAAGCTTCGTGTCTTTCTCCACGCCCATGTCTGTGTTGATCGATCCCGGCCCGTGAAAGAGGAATTGCTTCGCGCTGCCGGTCACGCCACAAACCTCAAAACCGCAACTGAGGTTACTTGCAAAGGCCGAGGTGTTGAAGAAGCTATGTCCAGCAGCTCGTGGATTCAACTTCTGTAGCGGAGCCACCTGGTTGGGATAGTCGAGAGCGATGTTGGTCAGAGCGGCATCCCCGCTACTGGCCAGGCTGACTGGGAATCCAGTGTTGAAGCGGCTGATGCCTGTGATGTGCCACCCGTCGCTATACCGGTGGGGCCCCAGGAAATGGGCAAAGGGGAGGTCCCAGTTGTAACTGGCTACAAAGTTATGGCGCATGTCCCAAGACGATTGGCCGTAGTTACGGTTGGGATCGCGAGGGTCCCAAAGTGCGCCCACATCATCCAATGACTTGGAGTAGGTGTAGGAAAGCAGGTAAGTGACGTCGCGAGCCCGCCTCTCTGCCGAAACCTGCAGTGAGTTGTAGTTAGAGTTTCCCGAGTTCTGCACGTATTCTGATTCGGCAAAAGCCACAACCGGGCCTCCGGTAGAGTTGTGGTAGTTCGGGCTGATGGTCTGGTTGTCGATCGCCCCCACTAAAGAGCCGTAGACGTTCTGCCCGTTCTGCGTGTAAACGCCGGCTTCGGCATACGGCCCGCAGCCCGCCAGCGACAAGCAGAGCGACGCATCACCGTAGAGCAAGGGCACGTCATGCTCAATGTGGTGCGCGAGCGTTCCCACATACGCCACGGTCAACACTGTCGACTTATCAAGTTGCCGCTGGACCGAGAGGTTGAAGTGCTGGGCGGTGTCGGTCTTGTTGTGGTTGTAGTAGCCGGGCACGTAGAGAGGCATGAGGTTTCCGAACGCGAAGTTGGGAAATGGTCCGGGACCTGATGGAAAGGTAAAGGGAAAGTGCTGGCCTTGCGAGACACCAGTCGGGCGGGTGATGTAGGGACTGCCGAATTCCACCGGTTGTGGCGAATCCCAGTAGAGGCCCCAGGGAGCATCTCCGAGAATACCGAAGTTGCCATTATCCGCGACCCCCAGGTAGTAGAGGCCGAAGGCCGCACGAATGCTGGTTTTGCCCGCAGCTCCCCATAAGCCGCCGGAAGGGGCGTAAGCGATGCCAAGGCGAGGTCCAAAGTTGCGCCACCGGGTGGGAGAGATAGTGCTTGGAACTCCCGGATCTCCCGGAACCAGATTGCCCGGGGGAGAGTTGGGAAACTTGACAGACTGTTCTCCTGGCACGGGAGTCGTCAGGCGGCCATAGACGTCGCTCCATGGCCGGGCGACGTCCCACCGGAAGCCGGCATTAATGGTGAGGTTGGGCGTCGCCTTCCAGGAATCCTCAATGAAGAGCCCACCGTAGCGGGTACGGTTGTCGAGCAGCTGGATCGAGCATTGGATGAAAGAGGCCGGGGCGCCGATAAAGTAGTCAGAAACGTCAGCCCCTGTCTCGACGCCGTTAAAGTTGAAATATCCATTCGGTCCGCAGGTGTTGCGGGCATTCAATTGGTAGTACCGGAAGTCGCCCCCAAAGCTGAGCGAGTGATTGCCGATCGTCTTGCTGACATTGTCGCCAACACCGTAATTGGTTTCAGGCTGATAGAGATTCAGCCAGTTGTTGCCGATCGCGAAGCTGTTGAAATACATGGTAGGCACGGACGACGGATATCCTGGAGGCCCGGAGTTGACCAATCCGCCGGTTTCGCCATTGGTATTAAACCCGTACTGAGAGTAGGAGGGAATGGTCGACGAAGAAGAAGGCTGTGCGGTGTGAACTGCAGTACGGAAGAATTGGATGCGGGCAACGTTGACCGTACTCGCCCCGATGGTTTTCGTGTTGCTCAGCACGAACAACTGGTTGCGCGACGGCTCAATGTTTGGAAAGCCGGGCAGTGTCGGCAGCCCCGGGTTTGTGGTGGCCTGCGCATAGACGGGATTGACCGCCGTCGCGTCGTCGTAGTGATAGTAGAACGACCAGTCCCCGGTCTTTCGATTCACGAAGTCGATGCGCTCGGCCATATTGGTATCGACGATGGTCCCCACGTGGCTCGAATCCTCGTAGTTGAAACCGCCGGCCTGATTTGCCGCGGGAATCAGTGGCAATGTCAACTTGGACACCGGGTCCATATAGGCGGAAATGTTGCGGCCGGGCACGGCATTACCGTTGTTGTCGGTGGTCATGACCGGCGTACCGAGTTGGTTATAGAGAGTTGGGGTGCAAGCCGGCGGCTGGCATACTCCTCCCGCACCGTTGATCACTCCACCACCACGAGCCTGGAGCGTTGCGGCCCAGGCGTCACCCTGGACGGGTGTATTCAGGATGGAGTCGGAGAAGATACCGTTACGTTCATCGTTACTGAGAACCTGCACCAGCCCCGTGCTCGCTCCCGCGTTCTGACGGGTTTGCTGAAAGTCGGTGAAGGTGAATAGCTTATCTTTCAAGATCGGACCACCGAAGACGCCACCGTACTGGTGGCGCTTCAGCTCCGCTTTTGTGGTGTCGAAGTAGTTGATCGCGTCCAACTTCTGGTTGCGGTAGAACTCGAAGAGACTTCCATGAAAACTGTTGGTTCCGGACTTAGTCACCGTGTTCATGACGGAGCCGGTGAACTTGCCATACTCCGCGCTGAAACTGTTGGTGATCAGGCGAAACTCAGCTACCGAGTCAGCGTCTGGAATCAAACCGGCGCCCATATTTTTAGTCTCATTGACCTCAGCACCGTTTACCAGGAAGGCGTTAGCCCACTCAGGCTGGCCATCGGTGGAGACATTCCCCGACGAACCGTAGAGGCCCGAAGCGGGCGCGCGATCGTTATAGGTGCTGACCGTATTCGAAGGAGCAACACCGGGCTGAAGTGCGAGTAAATCGAGGTACGAGCGGCCGTTGAGCGGCATGGCCAGAATCTGCGAAGACGTGATTGTCGTACCCATTGAGGTAGTTGTCGTATCGACCTGCACCGCGCTGGCGTCGACAGAGACAGTCTGGCTTACATTACCTACCTTAAGAATAAAGTCGAATTTCAATGCATCGTTGACGTTGAGATTGATATTCTCAACCACTCCATTCTCGAAACCGGCATTGGAAGCAGTCAGGCGGTAAGTTCCAGGAGGCAGCGCCAGGAAGGTGTACTGGCCCGACCCGTCCGTAGTCGCCGTACGGGTATAGCCGGTGGAAGTCTGGGTCACGGTCAAGGTTGCGTTGGGAAGGACACCTCCGGAGCTATCACGGACGTAACCAAGTATGGATCCGGTTACATCAGCCTGGAGCGGGGTAGTGCAGGCTAGCACGGCCCAACAGAGACAAAGGGAACGGCCAAACAGCACGGTGACGGAAGGGCCAACGAATAACTTCTTCAGCTCTCGGAGAAATTGCATTTCTAACCTCGCGGAGTCGCAGGAAGTCCGGGGGCCGGCGGCAGCCTTCGCGGCCGCGTTTACTTTGTAAAGTTCCATAAGGATGTAGTAAGACCCGGCGTAATGCAACTATTTTTTTACAAGCTTTTCAAAATAGCTGTGTTCTTCGCGGCTTCAGGGTGGTTAAGGAAAGAGGGGTGCGGGCCACCGAATGCGTTTGGGGCGGGTTCTGGGGCCGAGGTCTGGAGGGGCCTCGCCTCTTCCAAAAGAGATTTAGATAATAACGAACTATTACTAAGATGGGCCCAAACTACCGTCCGCGAATGAAGCTCTCCGGCGTGCCGTCTGCAGGGTTTACAAAGATAATGTCTTTCGGGTCGCGTCTCGGCGTATCCAGGGCCAGAAAGACTACTGGGGCCTCAAGGATGCTGGGCAGAGCGTGAACGATACGGCGCTTGAAGAAGAGTAAGTCGCCAGGAGCGAACTCTGCTCCGTTCGAGGCGTCTCCCATCCAGAATGTGCCTCTTCCCGAGAGAACATAGAGATACTCGTCAGAGCCCGCATGATAATGCGGCGGTGTTTCGCGATAGACCCGGAACACTCGCGCGCTCGCGGCCTCTTCGTCAGTGAGGTACGTATCCAGTAATAGCGTATCCGCGCTCTCCGGAAAGGATCGGGCGACTTCGTGCAGACGGAAGCGCTGAAAGCTAGGTTTCTCTGTCATGACGGCTCTCCATCAGGGTGCCTTCACTATATTAAATTGGCATCCGAAGCTGGGGCGCGGAAGAAACGAGACTTTCGGGGCTTAAGAGTGTGCATGAGAACGCGAAAGCAAACCGCAAATCGGAACCAGGCCCGTAGGGCCGGGAGCCAAACGTCAGCCCAGCCCGGAAGGGCTGGGAGGCGGATCCAAGGTTGCGGAGCGCCGGAGGTGCGGCACTACCTTCATCCGCGGGTGCCGCGCCTCTGGCGCTCAAACGATATTGGGGATCGATGTCCCAGCCCTGCCGGGCTGGGCTGACGTTTGGCTACCGGCCCTACGGGCCTGATTCGGATTTTGAAATTTATTTTCGCGTCCGCACATGCTTTTAAGCCCGTGCTGCCGGCGAGTGACCTTACGGAGCCTAGGCCAGCGTAATTGTGAATCGAGTCACGGAAGATGGCGGCAGCGCGCACTGCACTACCTTCCCCGAAACGGTTGGCGTCGCCTTCCTGGTTACGACCGCATTCGGCTGCTCGAAGGTATTGTGCTCATGCACGTCCTCTCCGCCGAGCACCTCCGCTTCGGCCGCGGTCGCACTGGCTCCGCCGCGCAGAATAATCTGCGTCTGGTGAGATTCGGTCAGGTGCGGGTTCACCACGGTAAGAGTCAATGTCTTGCCCGTCAGCGAAGCCGAACCGTTGAGCCCCCAGAGGCGCGACGTCGGGCCACCGGTGGTCGCTTCGTCCCCCGTATCACTGAGCCGCTTCTTAACGGCTCTGCGCGGAAACGTAATATCAGGCACGGAGAATTGGACGCGTAGAGCCTGGCCGCCCTGGTGTTCCTTGTACATGTCAAAGACATGGAAGGTCGGTGTGGTGATGAAGTGATCCTCATGGGAGAGGAATAGCGAATCGATGCAATTGATCAGTTGTGCGCAGGCTGCCAGGGCGACTTTATCCGGATGACGGTTGAATGTGTCGAGCGTGAGCGCGGTCATGATGCCATCGCGGATGGTCAATTGCTGCCCGAGCACGTGGGTGGGATCAAGTTTCGTGTCGCTGAAGCGATACCACGGGCCGTACTCATCCACCACCAGCTTCACACGATGGTCACGGTCGTAAACCCCCATCGCTGTCCAGTGGTCCAGCATGATCTTCTCCATGCGGTTGGCCAGTTCATACCCGGGATAAACGTCTTCGTCAGTAAACTTCAGCGCTTCCGGCAGATCGGTGTAGTAGTGCATCGACCAGCCAAAGGGCGGTTTGATTCGGCGACCCGGAGTGAAAATATTTTCGAAAAAGCGTGTCGTCCAGTCGACATCGTCCTGGTTTGGCCCTGAGGCGACCAGCTTAAGGTCGAGGCCGTAACGGGGGAGCCAGGATTGATAGCGGCGATATTCCATCGCGTAATCTTCAGGCGTGAAGTTACCGCCGCAGCCCCAACTCTCATTGCCTACCCCCCAGTACCGCACGTTGTAGGGTTCGGCTGATCCTGCTGCCGCGCGCACGTCAGACCACGTAGTGCTGCCGGCCGGCGAATTGCAGTATTCCACCCACTGGTCAAAGGCCAAAGCATTAAGGCTGCGCACATTGGCCGCGAGATAGGGCTCTGCGCCAGACAGCTTGCAGAAGCGCACAAATTCATCTGTGCCGAAGTCATTGGGGTCGAAGCTGGGCAGCCCTTTCATCGGCAGGTTCTTCGCGTCGGGATCGTCGACCCAGAAGTCGGTGCGGCGCGGCCGCTTGTCTTTCGGACCCACGCCATCGCGCCAGTCGTAACTGTCGGCGAAGCAGCCACCCGGCCACCGGACAGCGGGAGCTTTGATCTGCCGCATCTTTTCGATGAGCGCGGTGCGAATGCCGCCCGTATTCGCGATCTTTGACTTCTCGCCCACCCAGACACCGTCGTAGATAACGGCGCCCAACTCTTCTGTGAAGTGACTGTAGATGAGCGGCGAGATGGTCCCGAGTGGTTCATCAACCATGATCTCAATGGTTGCATCGTTAGAGACTGTTTGGGCCGAAGCCAGGGTGCGGGAAAAGAAGAAAGCAGAGCCGGCCAGGGTGCCGGTCTTCAGAAAGCTGCGTCGCTGCATGCTCGTCCTCGACAGGCCTCAAGTCAAACGGCGGGACTGTGTGGGCAACATGAGAAAACATTTACTCGCGTCTGTCAACACGCCTAATGGCAAGGGCTTGCCTCACGGCAAGGGCTTGCCCTCTCTTTCATCGCCCTCATTCGATCAACGCAAAATTACCGCGGAGCGCGGCCCTTGCCGCCTCAAGCATGGCGACGCGAACGAGCACGTAATCCGTATCGAATGTAGAGAGCGATAAGATGCTGATGCCGGCTTCCGCAAGAGGAATGAGGACGGCCGAAAGAACGCCCACCGCTGAAAACTCCAACTGGCCTTCGACCGTGAATGCCCTCCAGCCGGCCTCACACTCTACCATCGAAGGCACCGTACCAGACGGGCAAACAATAGACAGTTCATGCGCTGTGCGAGTTACAGATACCAGCGGTCCAGGGAAAAGCTCACCCACAAAGGAATCACCGCGTCAGGCGGGAGGCGCACGATTGCCAATTCACCGTCGAGCAGTCTAAGAACCCGCGCTTCACCGGCGAGCAACGGGACTACCTCGGAGTAGGTACAGGTGCCGGCGGCCTCGCAGGGGTGCCCGCCGGATTGCTGACCGCATTGGCGTTTCCCGGTCCTCCCACCTGTTGCACCACGGGCAGCCTCTGATCCACCGGCGGCAGGGGAGGAAAAGGCGCATGTGGCTCTGTCTGGTACCAATAGGCAACAGAGTAGTAATTGTCGGACCGATGATTGGCGTTTCCGTGCTCGATCGTGGCCTTGAACGACCGCCTGAACGGGATAGGAGCATCAAGATGAAAACGATAGACGCTCGACCTGCTGCCCGCCAGTTCCGGGCCTACCACAGGCGCCCCGTAAAGCTGATACGAGAAGGGCTTTCCTCCGAAATCCCAAGCGCCCAGGAAATAATCCTCCGAACCGGTGCCTGAAATCGCCGGGGTCGCGTCATCATCGACAAAGAACATGTCATCGCCTTCGCCCCACCACCCATCCTGGTTTTGTAAGACCGACATGGTGACGCCTACGAACTGGCCGCTCCCCTTGGCCTCCATCCACACATAATTATCCTGACCATTCAGGTTCCGCTTGTCATCCACCAACGGGTCGCCATTGCTGGTCCAGTTGTTCGTCCATCCGTGGTTGGGCTGCGCCTGACGATATTGCGCGTGAAAATACAGGGTACCGATGGGGAGTGGATGGGAGTCTGTCTGGTAATCGATGTTGTAATACAGGCTGCCGATCGGCTCCTTGCCCTCGTTCGAAATCGTGATCTTGGCATGCCGCTGGAAGGGCATGGGAAAAAAGCAGTTGAGGCTGTTTTCGCTTCCCACAGACAGCAGCTCAGACTGCCAGGAGTAGTAGTCTCCAAGGCCCAACCCGAAGAAGTCACCGATCGGTGCTTCCACACTGGGCGTAGCCTCGCCATCCCAATAGATGCGCAGCACGATGCGTTTGAGATGGTAGGGCTCATCGCTCGAGATGGTAAACCAAAGATGCGAAATCTTGCCCGGGCCGTCGGTGTCCAACAGGGTCAGCGAAGAGCCGGGCTCAACCCTGCGGGCATCCGCATTGGCGCCCGTCGGGTCTGAACTGGAAGCGCGATGCGACGTGTAAGTCTGTAGGCGAGTAAGATCCGGTTGCCACGTACCGTTCTGATCTTGCGCCACGACCGATAGACTCGTCACCAGAAATACAAACCCAATAAATCGCCTCACGATAGCTTCCTCATTCTGAAATCCCGCACGGCGCCCGTTTACTCAGCGATCTCCTCGAAGGAGAGAATCGGCTTCAGACGCTTATCTATCAAAATCTTACCGTGCGGTCAGCTTCCCAGGGCAATTATGTGTTGCAGGATTACTTCTCCCGTCCGGGCATCTGCGCTGTTGAAGCGGAAAGAGCGGGCGCTCTTCTCGAAGCGCAGATTTCTTACTTCCTCGATTTTTCTCAGGATGGTCAGCTTCCCATCACGCTCAAGAGCCGCATCGACGGCGCCGGGTTTGCCTGCAAACAGGCTGTAGGCAGGTGTCCCAATGATCGCGGCCTCGCGAGCCATGGTGCCGCCTCCACTCAAAACGGCGTCGGAATGCGCCATTAAGCTGAGCGCGTCTACCGCTTTGTCGGAAACCCGGAAGGGAGCCGAGCGCATTCCGTAGGAGCTCTTCAGCTTCTCTCCCTGTTCCTGGGTCCGCGGCAACACAATGACTTGTGCGTCCCGATCTCCACGCAGACGCTCCACCAGCGCCCGGAAGAGAACTTCGGAAAAGGGGTCCTGGTAATGAGCCCAGGTCGCGGGAGGACGGACGGTGATAATCAGCCGGCCGGGATCCAGCTTCAGGTCATCCATCACCCCGGGTGAGTTGCGCCAGCCGCTCAGATAGACGTTTTCCTTGAAACCCGGATAACGGATCACCTTCTTCATATTTACGTGCTGGCGCTCCAAGGTGACCGAGGGAATCGTCTCTGGCAAGAGAAGTTTCGTCGCCATTCTCGAAAAGAGTTCCGAGTGGACGAACTCGTAGTCGTAAATGGTCATGACCGGAATGCGCAAAAACCACGCGGCGAGCACCTGGGCACGAGAGCCGTGGTTCACTGCCATGGCGGGACGATTTTTACGCCCATACAACGCCAGCCGCAACGCCCGGATTACAGTAGCGAATGCCCGCGTCACAAAGAAATGAGGTGTGCGGTGCCGCCCGATCACCACGAAGTGCAGCCCATGCGACTTCGCAATCTCTTCCACCTGGCCGAAGCGCCTCGCGGTAAGCAGAACTTCATAGCCCGCCTGTTCGAGTCTCCCGATGAGAGGGGGGAAGAAGTGAGCGTGGGGCGAGTTATCCAGGTCAATCCAGATGCGCATTTTGCTTCCCGAGCAAATCATAGTCCAACCGCCAAGACAAATCTCACTAGCCGGCAATGCGGACTGGATCCGGCGAGGCGCTCGCCAACCGCAATTTGGCAAGTGCGCGCAGCATCCAGGCTTGCCCCCAGCGCATGTAAGGCGCGCGGTTGGTCCAACAGCGGTGCCGCTGATAATAAAATGCGCCATCGCTGGCCGCCATATTTCTCGTCGTCCAGCGGTAGGTTCTCCGGGCGAGCTCCAGAGCTTGCGGGTCGATGGAAGAGAATGCGATGAAGTGCAGTATGGCCTGAGAACAGGCGTGAATGTCGATGGGAAATGTTCGGTCGTGAAAGTACTTCGGAGCTCCCTCCCTGGTAAAGAAACGGGTTTGATAGTAGCGATGCCCCAGGAGCATGGTGTCCTGGAAGGTGCGATCGCCGGTGATCCGCTGATAGTCGAGCAGCGCGCAGACGTTGTAAGAGGTGTGAAAACCGTCGATCCAGCGTTGCCGGCGCAGCCGCCCGTAATACCATCCACCGGTTTCCAGCTGGCCTCTTTGCAGAAAGACCATGGCTTTGTGGGCGAGGGACAAATACTCCTGGTCTTGCCGCAAGCTGCCTATGCGCGCTAGAACGACAGCGGCCAGCGCGCTGCTGTTGTAGATCTGCGTGTTGTCCGCAGGCGTATAGCTGAAACAAATTGCGTCATTCGACTCGAAAGACCGATGCAAACGAGTAACCAGAAAGCGGGCCACAGACTCAGCAATCTCCAAAGCCTCCGAGTCAGCAAAGACCCTGTGCATCTCCATCATTGCAGTCCCGCAAAAATAGGACGCGATACAGTTAGGGGCAAACGCCGGTAGCCGCGTACCGCGGAGCGAGACGTAGTCCCAGTCGTACCCCCAGCAGTAGTCCGCTTCATGCGGAGAACGAAGCCGAATCAGCTCGTTCTTGATCCAAGCTGCCTCCGCGGAGACGTCGTAACCGGCTTGCGCAAGATCGCAATATGCCGAAAGGCAAAGACCCAGAGCTTTGGGGTTGCGACTCGGTGGGATTTTCAAGTGTTGGCGAAGTCGCAGTCCGGCGAAACGCTTGCCGGCTTGCATAAGAAGAATCGCGGGCAAGGCTCTCCTTGCCCAGGCCCCACTCAGGAACGGCGAGTTGAGCAAGTCAAAGGGCTCATAACCCGCGAACTCCCTCGTTTCAATCCATGTGCGCAGCGCTTCAATCCTCTCAGTCAGGCTGGAGGACTGGTTTGAGGCGCGCTGTGTCACAAAGGCACGGGCTCGGCGGCACAGGCCAGATGCCGCTGCCAGGCCTCCTTCAGGATATGCACAATTCGTGGAGCAGTCTGCCCGTCCCACAGTGGGGGGCGCAAGAGGGCGGATCTGCCTGGGCCGCCGTTCTCGAGGACCTCGAAAGCATCGACCAGTAGGCGGCGAGGGTCGCATCCGACCACTCTGTTGGTGCCCAGGGAGACGGTGACCGGCCGTTCCGTGTTGTCGCGATACGTCAGACATGGCACCCCGAGGAAAGTCGTCTCTTCCTGCACTCCGCCAGAATCCGTGATGACCAGGACCGCATGCTGGATAAGGTCGAGAAAGTCCAGATAGGAGGCGGCCGGCATCATCCATAGACCCGGTCCAGCGATTTCTCCGCCCCCCCAGGTTTTCACCGCTCTGAGCCCGACCTCCTTTCGTGCCGCTTCAATGCTCCGTGCTGTTCTCGGATGCGCCGGAAAAACCACGGGAATACGTTGCGCAACCTGGGCGATGGCGTCGAGCGTGCGCGTCAACTGATCCTGGTCATCCACGTTAGAAGGGCGATGGAGTGTGAGTACGGCGTAGGCTTGCGCGTTCAGGCCCAATTCTGAGCGCAACGAGGATGCCGGCGAATTTTCCATGGCCTTCATTAGGGAATCAATCATCAGATTTCCGACGAAGAAGACCTTGCCCGGGTCGACTCCCTCGTTCGACAGATTCCGGTTGGCGCTTTCCTCCGTTGTAAAAAGCAGGTCTGACACGGTATCTGTCAGGATGCGGTTGAGCTCCTCAGGCATACTCCGGTCAAAGCTGCGCAATCCCGCCTCGACGTGCGCGACTGGAATTCCCTCTTTGGCCGCTACCAGGGCACAGGCTACTGTCGAGTTCACATCACCCGCTACCAGCACCATGTCTGGGCGGTCCTGCTCGACAAGCTCGCCAAACTTGCGCATAATCTCTGCGATTTGTATGTAATGCTTGCCTGATCCGGCTTCCAGGTTGTAATCAGGATGCGGCAGGTGCAACTGATCGAAGAAAACCTGGGACATGCTGTAGTCATAATGCTGGCCGGTATGCACCAGTACCGGCTCTATTTCCTTGTGCAGGCGTAACTCTGCCAGGAGCGGGGCAATCTTCATCATGTTCGGCCTGGCGCCGACGATGCTCATGATTCTCAAGCGGTTGTTGCCCATCCTGCCCTTTTCCCAGCCCTTTTTCCATGTCTCGGCGCCGCGCCGACCAGCCAAAGCAGCGCTATGTCTTGCGTGAGATTAAGTGTACCCAGAGATGCCAACCCAGAACACCGGCCAGCGGCTTAAGCCAGGATACGGGCAGGGGGGGAGCGTGCATATGATCCTGATAGCTCTTCTCCAGCGCGAAACCAGGAAAATCCTTCTCTACCTCGGATAGATCGTAAAGCTTACTGAATGGATTGGATGGCCCGTCTGTATTGGCGTGAATGAAATTGGACATCCTGAGGTACTTCCACAGCCCCATCTTTTTCGCGTTTTCGATATGGCCGGCGACAATCCCCGTCGCTGGCACTCGACCCAGGTACAGAACGGCAATACACAGACGGCGCACGACCGAAATGGATATTAGATAATTCAGCGAACGGCGTGCGTAGAGCATCACGATGAGGCGTCCGCCGGGCTTGAGCACACGGGCAATTTCCCTTTGTACCCCGATTACGTCAGGGATATGGTGAAGGACGCCATGGGAGAACACGATGTCAAAGCTGTTGTCAGGGAACGGCATGGAAAGGGCGTTGCCCTGCTCGAGCCGCTCATAAGGAAGCCCTCGAAGACGTAATCTTGTTGAAACCCGGCTTATGGACTCGGGCGAAACGTCGAGACCGGACCATATCGCGCCTCGGCGGATAATCTGCTCGGAATCAGCGCCTTGCCCTAACCCGATTTCCAGCACACGTTGGCCCTCGAAAATCGATCGCATCCAGCCGATGCAAGATGTGGGCTTCCACGTGGTAACGAAAGGCATCATACCGCTGAAAAAACGCCTCATGATCCGCGCTGAGGCTCTCAACCTGGCTCTCACCGCATGGGTGAGCATCCCAGAATTCTCGGATTGCCTGCTCGGTCACATCGTCCATAGAACGGATCCTGGTGGTAGGGTATAAGCTCGGTACCTTCAGATGTGCGGAATTTCCGGCGTACTGGCATTCAAGAACAGCAACTTCGAGGTGACGACGGAATTCCTTGTCCGCATGCGGGAGACGATGGTCCATCGTGGCCCGGATGGCGCCGGCTTATGGATTTCGCCCGACCGGCGCGTGGGTCTTGCCCATCGGCGGCTTTCCATCATCGATCTCTCCAACGCCGCTGCTCAACCCATGAGCAATGGGGATGGATCGCTGCAGATCGTCTTCAACGGTGAGATTTACAACCATGCGGAGATCAAGCGCGAGCTTGAAGAAAACGGACACCGCCGTTGGAAGACCGATCATTCCGACACCGAGGTCATTCTGCAGGCCTTCGAGGAATGGGGTATCGCATGTTTGCAGAAGTTTCGCGGCATGTTCGCCATCGCCCTCTGGGACGCAAGGGAGCGCCGTCTCTGGCTCATTCGCGACCGCATCGGTATCAAGCCGCTCTATTACAGCGTTCATCACGGACGGATCACCTTCGCATCGGAAATCAAGGCTCTCCTTCAGGATCCGGAACAGGTTCGTGCGGTTAACGAGGAAGCGCTCTTTCATTACCTGTCGTTTATTTCTACCCCGGCCCCGGACACTCTGTTTGCAGGGATTCACAAATTGCCACCTGGCTCGTTCCTGACCATCGACGCGGATGGAGAGCGCCGTGAAGAACGATATTGGGATGTTCTTGACCACACCACGCCGCTGACCGGCCTTGCAGAAGAAGAGATTGCCGAGCGCCTGCTCGCGGAGCTGCGCAGTAGCGTCACGCTGCGAACAGTAAGCGATGTTCCCGTGGGGGTTTTTCTCTCCGGCGGCATCGACTCCAGCACCAATGCTGCCCTCTTTTCGGAATCAGCCTCAGAACGGGTTAATACTTTTTCTGTTGGCTATGACAGGGACTATCGCGGCTGCAAGAGCGAACTGCCGCAAGCCAGTCAATTCGCAGCCAGCATTGGAGCCGTTCACCATCAACGTGTTCTAACACAGCAGGACTTTCTCGACTTCCTCCCCCGCATGATCTACCTGCAGGATGAGCCCATCGCTGATCCGGTTTGTATGCCGGTTTACTTCCTCTCCAAGCTGGCACGTGACCATGGCGTGGTTGTCGCCCAGGCCGGAGAAGGGGCAGATGAACTTTTTTGGGGCTATAAGCACTGGAGACAAATCCTCAACCTGATTCGTTGGAATGAATATCCAGTTCCACGCGCGGCAAAGAAGCTTGGTCTGCTTGGACTAGATGCGCTCGGCAAGTCTCATAGCCCGGCCTACGAACTACTTTGGCGCGCGAGCGCCGGCCTTCCGGTGTTCTGGGGCGGGGTCAACGCCTTCTCACACCGCGCCAAGCTTGACCTGCTTTCACCCCGTCTCCGCCGCCACTTCCAAACGCAGACTTCCTGGTCGGCGATAAGCCCGATCTATGAACGTTTCAACCAAAAAGCCTGGGAACGAACGCCGATAAAGTGGATGACCTACCTCGACCTGAACCTGCGTCTGCCGGAACTACTTCTCATGCGGCTCGACAAAATGGGAATGGGCGTCAGCCTGGAGACGAGAGTCCCTTTTCTGGACCACAAGTTCGTGGAACTGGCGATGAGCATCCCGGAGCGGGTCATCACCAGGGGCAAGGAATCAAAACATATCCTGAAGAAGGCCGTTAGGGGCCTCATACCCGACTGCATCATCGATCGCGAGAAGCAGGGCTTCGGCGTGCCGATCTACGAATGGTTCTTTCAGCAATTTGGTGAATTCGCCAAGCGAGAGCTCTCAGACTTTTGCAGCAAAACCGATTTTCTGGATCAGCTTGCGGTCACCAAGCTGATTCAATCAGGCCGGGGCCGCGATGCCTGGTTTCTGCTGAACTTTGCTCTCTGGTGGAAGGAGTTCATCCACGGCGAGAGCCCCCTTACGCCACTACCAACGGAAGCGATGGCCGCCAATCAGTACTTGCAATAAGCTCAATGGAATCTCTATGCGGAATACGTCACTTGCGCTGTTGCTCGTAATCACGGTGTGCCTGGCAACGCTCACACTTTGGATTCCGCTGTATTGGCCTGTCGCTCTCTTCGAAATATCGGTCTTCCTGATTGCTGGAATGGCCATATTTCTGGGGAAAGTACCTGAGATCGACGCCGCCTACCCCCTGTTCGTATTGAGCTTCATCGTTCTATGGGGATGCTTCCAACTATTTACCGGCCGGACCGTGAATCGTTTTGCGACGGAGCGTGCGACTTTACAGTGGATGAGCTGGGCCGCTCTCTATTATGCGGGAATTTCGCTCTGGAGAGAGGAAGCCTTGGCCAAACGTATGCGCACTGGTATTGTGTGGTTCGGCTTTGCAGTTGCGGTCGAGGCAATCCTCCAGGCATATCTATCTCCCGGAATAGTATTCGGTTTGTTTCCCACCGGCTACCACGATTTCGTAATGGGCCCGATTGTCTATCACACCCACTTCGCGGTCTTCGTTGAAACCATTCTCCCCATCGCACTCTTCCTCACACTTAGCGAAGCCAGAAATTCGTATACCTTTCTCGGGGTCTCCGCGGTGTTGCTAACAGCTGTCGTCGTCAGTGCTTCGCGCGGAGGCCTCATCATTGCTTGCGCTGAAGTGCTTGCGGTGTTGATGCTGTCACATCTGCAGAAACCTAAGGCTGGCCGCAGAATCGGCTTTTTGGCAGTGATATTGGTGGGGGTTACTGCTGTTCTAATTTTGATTGTGGGATTTGAAACAGCCTCGGAGCGTTTTTATTCCGAGGCCTTGACCCTGGGTCGCCTTCAGTTCGCTGTCTCCTCACTGCACATGATCGCCGTGCGTCCTTGGCTTGGCTGGGGACTCGGGTGCTGGCCTACGGTATATCCCGGGTTCGCCACCCTCGATCCCGGAGCCATCGTGAATCAGGCACATTGTGACTGGCTGCAGTGGACCGCTGAAGGGGGCTTGCCGGTCGGCCTCGCCATGCTTTCCCTTGCCCTCTGGACGCTCAGACCGGCGATTCGCTCGATCTGGGGAATCGGTGTGATCGCTGTTTGGATCCACGCGGCGTTCGATTATCCATTTTCGCGCCCGGCCGTTGGGGCGTGGCCTCTCCTGATTCTTTCGATGGCAGCGGCCACCCAATACTGCAATCGTCCAAATTAGCTTCTGATTGTGCAACGCCGGAGAATGGATCGGAACAAACCGAGACCAAACCTCAGGCGGAAACGGAACAGCCCCGCAGGGGCGGCTGATAGTAGCCCAGGATGAAATCCTGGGTAGGATTAACAAAAACGTCTAGTCCCGAAGGGACGGCTGAGAATTTCCCAGGATGTAATCCTGGGTGCACTCCTCTTGCACGCAAATGTTTTGGTGCCAATCACTATTCCGCTAATTTGGATAGCACTGACTCAATACAGATCAGGCTCTTGGCCTATTCGGGGCTGACGGTCGATGATTTCCCTCCGCCCAACCCCAGAGCCACGCCGACCACGGCTCCAGCGGCGATCCCTACAATGACTATGATCTTCGTAGTATCGCTGTGTTGGGGTAGAGGAGCAGGCGTGGGGGCGGTGGTCGCCTCCGGAGGGGGTGTCGCTTCCGGATTCGCGGCGACCGCTGGCCCAGCACCATTGGCAGGAGCAGTTTCACCCGAAGGTGTGGGGGGAGCTGCTGCGGGAGGGTTTGCCGTTGGGTTATCGCCGCGTATCTCGGCCATCGGCATCTGGTGAATATCGGAGACCGACAGCACCTTGGACGCCCCCGCTGCAGCTGCAGTATCGAAAGTGCTACCTGTAACCTCTACCGAAGCGCCCACCAGATCATCGAGTCCTGAACCCTGAAGTTCATAGGTAACGTTCGTCGCTACATCGGTCAGCAGATAGTGACCATAGCGTCCAGGATGGTCCTTGCGAAGAATGCCATGGAGCGTCAGCTGTACACCTGTTGGGGATGGGGCTTGCCCTGCGGCTGGGGGCGCAGGATTCTGAGGCGACGGGATTGCATTTGAGTTCCTGCGGCGCAACCTGGACAACAAAGGTCAGTGCCTTGCCTGGCTCAAGTCGAGCCAGTAGTCCCCCCGCCGGATTGCGAACCTCGGCCGCGCCACCCTGCGCAGCTACCCTGAGATGGGCTCGGTCCTGCATATCAATAAAGACTGCGAACTTTGGGGGGATAAGGAAGATACCTTCAGCCCATCCGCAACCAGTGTGTGCGAACCTCGCTGGACGACTGCTCCGCGTTCAAGAAGGCCATACTCCCGGAATACCTTAACGGCTGAGCCGGGCTGGAGGAGTAAATTGGAGCCTCCAGGAAACATGAGATCGGATGTCGCATTTCCGGCTCGCACCACATTTCCCTGAAATAGGGTGGAGTTGCTATGAACCACTGCTCCATCGACCTCTACCTGACCGTTAGTTACGACAAAACCTATGCTCGACGGGGATGCGGCCACGCTCACCAGACAGCCGCAGGTGAAAAGCGCAATTGCGGACTGTAACTTGATGAGCATTCTTGCCTCAGGGACAAACCGGCCTCAGTTTATCCTCAGGCGGGTCGGGTTCGCAATGATATTCAGGGCACCCTGGCTCCGAACTTACTTGATTGCACGGGCAAAGACGTACCAGCCTACGTACTTACCCGCCCATTCAGTCCAGGATTCCGGAACCAAACGCCACAATCGTCCGAAGTCGTTTGGCGTGAGATGCCGGATGTCGAATCGAACGTCGCGGAAGTCCTCCAATATGTAGCGCAGCTGACTTCTGGAATAGGTTTTGACCAGCGGCACAAATGTTACTCCATCGGCTCCGCATCTCGATCAAAGACATCAGCCCCTTGTATCCAAGTTTCCGAAGCCTGCCGCGGAGGATACCATTCACAAAGATCGTGTAGGCGTGAAAAAAGCTGTATTTGTAATACATCGCAAGAATCAACTCGCCGCCCGGCTTGAGGACGCGGTGGCACTCCGTGAGACACCGTACAGTATTGTCGGTGCAGTGAAGAACGCCAAAGCTGTAGACAACATCGAAGGAGTCATTCTCGAATGGAATGGCGGCTGCGGCAGCGTACTGTAGATCGGCATGCAGACCCCGCACCTCGAAGTTCCGCGCGGCCAGCTCGAGATGGCGCTGCGTGATGTCGATGCCGGCGACATCTGCCCCGGCCTTCGCAAACTGTACGAGATCAGTACCGAGGCCGACGCCAACCTCCAGGAGTCTTTTTCCACCGTATGTGCTGAAATTGACAAACTTGCGCATCCAGGGCGCATAGGCTTCATAGCGGTTGCGCTCGACGGCCTCAAAAAAGGCTAGACCGGACTCGTCTAAACCCTCCAGTGCTCCGCACGGATGGTGGGTCCACTGCTGGATCGCGGCGTGGTTGATTGCCGTGAGCTCGGCTTCAGGCATGGCGAAATTGTACACGCTCCCCGCATGGCGCTCTGTCAGACGCGGTTTTCGTCGCTGCCCGTCAATAACGTTTAGTTATGGTCAGGACAATGCGATGAGTGAAGCACTCCTGCACGCCGGGTACATGTCGAAGGGGCGCTAAGACCGGCGCATAACATCTCATGTGCCAGGACTCCCACTTGCTGTTCAGTGGGGAAAAAAGTGGTGCAAGCTTGATCGAAGAATCCGCATCCAAATTGCTAACCAGCCGCCGCAGTTGTCTGATGGTGACGCCATTAAGCCCCCACAACTTGTCGCCGGGACGCAACGGATCAGGGCGGTAATTGTCCCCGCGTTGGGAAATTATGTTTGCACTCGCCTTCAACAGTGTGCGGCAAGGGAATAGCACATTCGACCAGGGCATTTTCGATAGCCAGCCTTCGAAGTGAGAGCCGATCGGATGATGGAACGGTGGGAAAACCGCATAGAGCGAACCTCCCGGCCGAAGCACTCGTTGGCACTCGTTCAAAGTGCTTTGAACATCACAAACATGTTCCAAAACATCGTACGAGATGACGCAGTCGAAAGAGTCAGATGGCAGTGGCAGCGATTCTGCAAAGCCGGCCACAAACGTTGCTTCGATATTGTGGAGTGCGGCGAATTTCCTTGCTTCTGAACAAGCGTGCTCAGCGGGCTCTATACCATGAACGGATCGCGCGCCGAGTTCAGCGTACCTGACGCTTCTGCCGCCAAAGCCGCAGCCGAGATCGAGCAAGTCTTTGCCGGCCAGAGAAAGCCGCGGAAACCACTTCAGAAAACCACCGGCAACCTCATCCTCGTACTCCATCCTGGGCCGCTCGAGCGGCTTGGGGTTGCGCCAGTAGCTGGGCGGGAACGAAGGAGCCAGCGAAAGATACCAGGTGGCTAAGGTTTCCATCATCGCTATTTTCAAATCTTAGAGCCGTTCTAAACGCTCGTTATAGAGCTGCATAAACTTCAATCTCATGCGTTGGTGGCTGGACGGCGGCTTCCTGTGCCTGGACGATTCTTGTCTGCAGCTGAAAGAACACACCCAGGATAAAAACATAGATCAGGTTGACGTCAGAAAAGTAGACCGTTCCGTAGTCCAATCCGATCGTCACGTACACCAGAAAACAGTAAAGGAATGCCAGCCAGCCTGGAGGATAGGCTCTACGTATTCTCCACATGGCTCGAACCAGGAAGAACTGCGCAGAAACATAAAGGACTAAGCCAACCAGTCCTTCTTCAGAAAGGACAGTCATGAGAACGTTATGTTGAAAGGTCATCGATTCGATGCCCTTCCATTTCGCCATGTATCGCGGATTCTGAGTGGCAAGGTCGTGATACAGATTGAAGCCCACGCCGAAAAACGGGTATTCACGAACAACCTTGAGCGTTTCCCGATGCTGCGCAAGGCGTTGATAGAAATTGTCTGGCTGGGCGACACGATCCTCGTAAAGACGAGGATCGTGGAGCTTTACCGCCGCGATAGCGATCAACAGCATCCCGAAAACGAACACCCATGCCCGGCGCGGCACCAAACGGTGCCTGGTGCATGATTCGATTACAGCAATCAGCACCAAAACAAGTACGAGACCGCGATTGAGTGGAATTAGCGCCGCCCCGAACGCAGCCGCAGCTCCAGCCTTATGGAGCGCAGCCCGCCACGGCGAGATTCCGGGCGGCATAAGTCTGCGTAGATAGATGACCAGGATGAACGTGAGTATGGCGATCATCGCTAAGACTTCTTGCTGCTCGAAGGGACCATCGGCCCGGCGCACGTGAGTGTCTGGTGTAAACAATGGTTCGGCGCCATTCCAGGGAAACAAATCTATGTCCGTTACTAATTCAATGAAACCGGTGATGAACAGGCCGATACCAAGCACACAGGCGCCCACGTGCAACTTCTGAAGATCTTGGGGCAGCGGAAAGTAACGCATCGCATACAAGCCAAGCACCGCAGGCATAAGTATTCCGTCTACCAACACACGATAGGCAGGCAATACTTCAGATAGGGCATGACCCGCAAGAGTGAGAAAGCAGACGAGTATGTAGAGGCCCCAAAAATACCCGCTGATGTATACATCGCGCGCCAGGGGCGCGCCCGCGAAGCGCCGAGACGACAGCCGCAGCATCTCAATTACCAGCAGTATGATGAACGCACGGTCAACAGTGAAGATGGACCTCTCCACTGGAAACGAGAAGAGAGAGTAGCAGTAAGGGTATAGAGCCACCCACAAAGGGACGGCGTAATGGAATTCTCCCCGAGCGAAGGATATCGCAATCCAGAGCAGCGCGATCCACCCTGCGATAATGGCGACGCCTACCCTCGTGGGCGCCATCGGGAGCACGATAGTGAGGGGCACCAATGAAAGTAAGACGAGGATCCAGTACAGTGGGCGCATCGTGCTTGGCGGTCCGATATTTGTCGACGCCTTAGACAATCCCATAGACATACTCATTCACAGGAACTTGACCCGAGCGGCACCGTCATTTGCGTCCTGATCGCTTCCTCGACAGCAAGGGTTGCCTCTGTCACCTCGATTAATTGTTCAAAGGGGATAGGCGCATCTTTGCTTTGCTTCATGGCTTCGACGGTCAGCTCCAATTCCCGCCGATGGCCCTTGTCCTGGCCGCCTTTCGATGTCTCGGTCTTGCCATTGCGGGAGAGGTGGAGAGATTTGAAGTCATCGATGCGGGCGATACTGCTTCCGCAGAACACCTCGAAATATTCCTTCCCTACGGCTCGATCCCCATTTGCAGCGTACAGCAAATTTGCCACAGATCCGTCCTTGAACCCGATGATGACCGTGACATTGTCACGGCTATAGCGTCCCGCGTCCGGCAGAGCCGCGGCAGTGATTGTTTGCATGGGGGAGCCAACGACAGCTCGCGCCCAATCAACGAAATGACACAACTCGCCAATGATCCTGCCACCATTCTCCGGTTCCTGGACCCAACTGCTTCGGGGGATGAACCCGGCATTGCAGCGGATGTGTACGAGCATCGGCTCGGTGCGGCCGGCGAAGAAGTTCTTCAGTCTTTCCGTAAAGGGCGAGAAGCGGCGATTAAAACCAACCATGAGAAAGGGGGATCGGTTTTCCGCCAGGGCCTTCGCGTAAGCGGTTTGCACCATCTCAAGTTGCTGCCGGTTGATCGCCAGCGGCTTCTCCACAAAGGCACATATTCCTCGCTCCAGGGCGCGTTCCACATAGGCGGCATGGCTGTTGTGCCGGGTAAGGACGAAGACCGCGTCCAGATTGGGGTTGGCGAGCAGTTCGGAGGGGGATTCAGCGATGCGTGAAACCAAAACCGGTGCGCGCTGATGCCGCGGCCGCTCCGGTGCTGCTGGCGACAGATTCCAGCATTACCGTGGCCGAGGAGCGGAGATGGGGAAAGATGATCCCGCGCGCGAATCCTCCCGCGCCAATGCATCCCACGCGAAGTTTGTCTTTCCGCTCCGGCTGCACGCAGGTCGGCAACGACGGCTTAACAGGAGGCCGGGCGCCAACAGACGCGTGGTAGTCGATGATCCCGGTATAGGCACCCGTTTCAACGGCGGCATATGCCTTCCCACCGTCTTCGACCGGAAATTGATGCGCAAGCAACGGCTTTAGCTGAAGTGCGCCAGTCGACAACAGATCCAGAAATGCCTCCATATTTCGCTTCTCCGTCCAGCGGACAAAGCCAATGGGATAATCCTGCCCACCTTCTTCATAACGCGGATCATAGCGGCCCGGACCGTAAGAACGAGACATGGCGAGCGAAATCTCTTTTCTGTACATAGTTGCTCGAGATACGCCCATTCCGACATCACCAACAACGGAAATTCGGCCGCGATCCCGCAAGAGCTTCGCCGCCAATTCCAACGGGTCGGCCGATTTCGTAGCGGCGGTAATCAGCGCCGCATCCACTCCATAGCGCGAGAAGGTCGCAATCGCACTTTCGAGGCCAGGATCGCCGGTGCAAAGCCCGAGGTGCGCGCCGAGCGATACCGCTTTCGCAGCACGGTCGCTGGAAAGGTCGATCGCCACCACCCGGCAGCCGGCGGCACGCAAAACTTGAATCGCCAAAACGCCGACCAGCCCCACGCCGATTACGGCCACCGTCTCTCCGAAGGTCACGTTTGCCTGGCGTACTCCCTGCACAGCGATGGCCCCTATTGTCGTCAGGGACGCAGCGTCCAGCTCGACATTATCCGGAACGCGAACAGCGAGGTTGGCGGGCACAAAATTGATCTCGCTGTGGCTGGCATAGCCGGCGCCCGCGCAGGCGACCCGGTCGCCAGGTTGAAATCCATTCACACCTTCAGCCGCCTCGAGCACAAAGCCAGAGCAGGAGTAGCCCAGGGCGGAGAGCGTCTCCAGGCGAGCCTGCACTTTCTGATGAGCCGCCTTCACGCCATTCGATCGCGCATATTCGAGCACCTGCTTCACCAGGTCGGGGCGAGACAATGCTTTCCCCAACAAAGATTTCCGTCCAGCCTCCACCGAAGCTTTCTCAGTACCAGCACTAATGGCGGAAAAGGCTGTACGCACAAGGATGCCTCCCGGCCCAAGCTCCGGAGCGGGTACCTCATGCGTAGCAACCTGTCCGGATTTCATGTCTTCCAGCAAAGCAAGCATTCAATGCCCTTCCATGAGGGGATGGAACTCCGCGGAGGCATGAGAGTACCGCTGGCCGCGCAGGAGGGAACGGATGAGTGCCGCAAGCTGGCTCGCTCTTTCATCCCAGGTGCCCTCTTTCACTACCCCCTGACGCTGCGCCGCCAACGCCGGAGAGCGCTCGGCCAGGGCCGCTTCGACCTGCGCGATGAACTCCTTTGTGCCCCGGTAGAATCGTAGGCCCGGTGTCTGCAGATATTCATAAAGAGGCGCCATCACCACCGGTTTTCCTGTGGCCAGATATTCGCGCACCTTGATCGCGCTTCCGTAGCTGGTAAAGACGTTGTTCTCTCGCCAGGGCAGGACGCACACGTCGAAACGGCGAATATAGCGCGGTAGGTCCCGATACGGTCTGGACCCGAGGAAATGGATATTAGGAGCTGAGATCCGCACCAGGTTTGACTTGAGGCCGAGTAGCACCCAGTGCCAGCTGGGGCGCAAGCGGGCTACCTCCGCCATCAGCTCGGTGTCCATCACGTAATCCATCGCACCAAAGTAGCCCAGGATCGGTTGCGGGATGCCGTCAAGTCTCCGGAGCGGCCTCCGCCTTCAGATCCGAGAAATGTTCAAAATCGACTGCCTGCTCTAGAAAAAACCGATTCGGCTCCGTCGCTTCGTGAAATAACTTTCGGCCCGAGTACAACACCACATCGGCCGCATCCTTCAGCTGACGGTCGTATGTGCGAATGACCTGCGCCGATAAAGCGCTGTCTTCGTTGGCATCGTACTTATCTGATACCTGGTAAAGAAGCAGCTTCTCACCCAGACGGCCTGCCATCTCCGCCGCGGTAGGGATCGCGACCCAAAGGATTGGACGTGAGATGCGAAGCAGCAACATGGCTAGACGCAGTTGCCCGACCAGGAGGATGCGGTTGAGCCAGCGGCCAAGCTTCGATCCGTAAAGCGGCAAGTTCACCGGCGTCATCACCCACAGACCTTCAGGAACCTTGCGCAGCCAGCGGGCGTAGCTGCGTAGTTTCCTCCTGATCTTCAGGAAAAAATCCGGGTTCGTAACGGAAGGGAGGCCCATGCTGATGGAATTGACGAAGAGAACCTTGTTCCGCAGCGCATAGCGCTTGAGCAGATGATTCTTGGAGTGAGGATGGTGGTACCACCAGTCTTCGCCCGCGAAGCAGACGATACTCTCACCCTCGAGCGCATTTCTATCCTTGGCTTCCACCATCAGCCCCATTGCACCCTGGTCTGCACTCTGGCAGGCAGGCGCGTCGTGGTTTGGATCCGTATACAGCTCGCCGGTAACTCGGCGCCATACTCCCGCGAGATCTGCGCCGGTAGGATGGTCAGCGCCAGCGGACTCTCCGACTCACACTCGAGAGACAGCCGGCGCGGTCCCGCAATGTCGCAGCTGACCGTTTCTCCACTCATCATCTCAGAAGAAACGCGCCATTCGGGACCCAGGATATACCGCAGCTCCAGCGAATGCTCCTCCGCCCCACTCAGCTCATCGAGCACCAACAATGAGCACCGGGTTAGTAACACCGTCCTGTGGTGCTCGATGCCAACCCGGGAATAACCCCGATGCGATGCTCGCACCGCCGGCGCGCCGATCTCCGGGAGCGCGATCGGTGACACAGCCGCTTCGTTGCCGCATTGAAAAAGCAGCCCGGGATCGGTAGGAATGATATTTTGGTCGGCCCCATCAACCGTCACGGTATTGTGTGCCCGGGTGGAACGATCAATATTTCGCAGCTCTGCCGAACGCGTGTAGTATCGGCTGCCGCTATCGCAAAAAACCTCGTCAGCGCCAAGGCGCAAGACAACGGATAGCTTGTCGCAATGGGTATGGCTTCCTTTTCCGTGAAGTCCATTCGGCATGGCGCAAAAGACGACGGATACGTCGCCTGAACGGAGCACGGCTATTCCAGACTCCCGCAGGAGCGAGATTGGCTTGTGTTCCCTATCGTCGCACGAAGGCAGGTCGAGCACATGGGATGCCATTGTATTGAGGGACCGGATGCGCAGCGAGTGGGATTGGAAGGGCGCCCGTGTCGCCTGATCAATATCGTCAGGGAGGAGCTCCACTCTCCCATTGTCGCAATCTCCAAGATGCGGCAGCTTCCATGCGTCATCCGCCACGGCGGCGATCCATTCGAACATCAGTCGCAAGCGAGCCTCGAACTCGGCGGTGATACTGCATCCGCTTCGTTGCTGCACAAGGAACGAGTGCAGACCCAGCTGCGCAACTAGAACGTGATAACCAGTGGAAGCTTCGCAATTGCCTCCGTCCGCATAGGTCTGGAGAGGAATTTCCCGTTGGACAGCATCCGCATACTTACGTAGCCGCCGCTCCATTCCAGGGCCGCGGAGATATGCCGACAAAGTCGTCAAACCGACAATGTTGCTTAGGTAATGATTACTACGCAGCCGGAAAGAGAACTCGTTGTGGGCCTCGATAAAACGAAGATGCTGCCACAGGCTAACCGTCATTTGATCGAGCCAGGGCTTCTCAATGCCGGCAAAAGGCCATAACAATTCCATGGTAAGGCAGAGGCTTATCCCGCGCAGCGCTGCTTCCATCGCGACCGTCCAATTCACACCCATACCGGCGGGATTGTGCGTGATCCAGTCCGTCAGCAAGGATCGGAGAGCCTCGCGGTATCTGCTATCGCCGGTCAGCACAAAGGCGTTCGCGACCACCGGAGCGAATTGCAGTCGCGAGAGCTCCCATGGGGCCTTCACATCTGATCCGTCGTGGCGAACGATCTGTATCTTTCCAGATTCCTCCAGCGGCCAGCGCTTCCCCGAAACCCAATCGCAGTGCCAGTCGGGTTTTACGCCAAGATCGGGACTGCAGTAGCCCATCAGCGGATACTCTCCCCGAACGATCGCGTCGGCATAATCCACGGTGGCCTTGCGAGATGGATCAGAAACGGGCTCTTTCCGCAATTGGTAGTAGCCGATTGGACGGAAAATGACCGGGCAAGCGGCGTCCCGCCGGGTAAGCTGGAAAACTGCTTTTCGCATCGAACGGATGCCGCGCCATCCCGCTTCGCCTATTAACGTCGGCAAGGGCTCCTTGCGTAGAGTATTCGCGAGGTTGCGCAGCTTCACTCCGCTCATGGCAGCAAGGTTGAACCGTCCGCCTGCTCATGAAAGCCTTCGCCGGCGACGCTCGAGCTGACCTCTCTGAAGGGCATGTCGCTTAGGGCCCAAGCGACATTCTGGGTCCAACTGTGGCGCTCGATTGCCGCACGCCGCGCAGCGGCGCCGAGCGCCTGACGTTTCGCAGGATCGTGGGCAAGCCGCAGAACCGCTTCCGCCAGCTCGTCAACGTCGCCTGGGGTCACCAGCCATGCGGTCTGGTCATGCTCCAGAACTTCAGCGAGCTGCTCCAGGCGGCTGGCAACGATCCCCTTACCCATCGCCATGTATTCAAACAGCTTTGTAGGTGAACCAAAGAAGCGGCTGCCGTCCGGCATAGGAATGTGCGGTGAAACCAGAATGTCTGAAGCGTCAAGATACTCGGCAACCTTATCGTGCGGCAGCGGCCCGGTAAATATCACTTCTCCCGAAATCTCGTACGCTGCCAGGGCGGAACGCATTTCCGCATGGAGCAGACCATTGCCCATCAGAACAAAGCGCAGGCGGCATTGCGGAGAATGGCTCAACAACTTGATGATCGCCTGCTGCAATATCTCGATTCCGTGCCACAGGCTGAATGATCCAACAAATCCGATCAGCACCTCATCGGGTTTGATATCAAGCTCTTTGCGTCCCCGTGCTCTTCCACAGCCAGGATAGAAATAGCTTGCATCTACGCCGTTTGGATTTACTCGAATGCGCTCCGGCTGAATACCTCTATCCAGCAAATCGCTCCTGAGCGCTTCGGAAACCACAACGATCCTGGAAGCGCATCGCAGCATCACTTCCTCGCACAGCCTGATCCACGTGTGCAGAGGGTTAGGATCCCAGTAATTCGCGATCCATGCTTCCGAACCGTTGTATTCGAGAATCAATGGGACCTTCAGGCGTCTTGAAAGCAGCGCACCGGCAATCGAAAAGGAGAAATGCCGTTGATAGAGAAAAGCTGGAGCTTCCGAACCAAGATATTTTTGCACTCCTCGGGCAAACGCGAAGTTGTAGGAAAGCATGGCCGCTCCCGAGAAGAAGCAAGGACGGCCTTCTGCAGCGATGATTTCGTTTTCGAAAGCATCCTGAGCCAATGCTGTGCCGCTGAAGACGCGGCATGTTGTTCCCGCCGCCTTCAATGCATACAGAAACCCCCGAATGTGACTGATGGCCCCCCCGCCCGAGCCGATGCTCCTGGGATTGGGAATTAGATAGGCAATCTCAGTCTGACTGCCGCTTGCAGCGGGAACAGGCTCGGTGCGCCAGAGCCGGAGTCGCAGATAACACCACCAAAAAATTAGTGTCTTGAGGTCCAGCAGGATACTGAACAACACTCCAGGGGCCGCCCGAAAGATATCAACGGTTCGCACTGAGTTCCAACCACCGCTCTCATCGCACAACACGGTTTCCCGGCATCGATGAAAAAACTGCGTACACTCGAGAATCTTCTCGTGCTTCACTTCGCCCAGGGATTGAAAGCAAAAAACCACCGCTTGGCCCCGAAATCCCAAAAGCAGACGCATCCGTTCTCTAAACCCGCTTTCCCGGAGTCGGCGATACGGGAAGACTTTGATCTCCGCCGCTGCCCAGCGACTGTGTACCAGGCCGACTGCACGTTTCTCGTCTCCCGACCACACGCACAGATAAACCACATCACGCTTTGCCATCGGTTTCACTTTGCATCCTGCCGTCTGGGCTGATGGCGTGGAGAAAGATAGATCCCCTGCCGCCTTCATCCAACAGCTTTTGGTAAGTTCACTCTAACGATCGGGTGAAGTGTAGTGACTGTAATAACGCGGGCTGTAGTAGTAGTATTGCGAGCTCATGTCAGCCCGGACACCATTGAGAACAATGCCAATAATATTGGCGCGCACTCGCTTCAGTTGTTCTACCACGCTAGCCACTGCACTACGGTTGGTGCGTCCCGCGCGGGCCACGATGATGACGGCGTCTGCCAGCGCGGCGATCTCCAGAGGTTCCGCAAAGCCAAGCAGTGGAGGCGAATCAATGACCACCAGGTCGTATTCACGTTCCGCCTCATCCAGAATCGACCGCAGCACGACCCCGATCCGGTCCGCAACCCGTCGCGACGATGGCCCTGCCGAGAGAACATCCAGATCCGGATAGGCGAAAGGAGTCTGGACGGCCTCCTTCCAATGCATGGTGCCATTGACCACATCCGAAAGACCGCGGTCATTGGAAACTCCGAGCTTGATGACCGGCCGGCGCATATCGCCGTCGATCAAAAGCGTCCTTCGCTGCTGTTGGCTGTGAGCTGCGGCCAGGTAAAGGGCGATTGTCGACTTTCCTTCAGCCGGCGATGCAGAGGTCACCAGGATGCTTCGGGGGTGGTGCTCCAGCCCGGCAGAAAGTAAAATAGAGCTTCGCAAAGTACGAATCGCTTCATCGAAAGCCGCGTTCGGCGCTGCCAGCATCTCCTTGGCGGAAATTCCATTGAACCTTGCGTCCGGATCCTGCGTTAGTTCCTGCATAGGCAAACCACCCAGACTAAATTTGCCTACGGGAAGGGAAGGAAGAAGAGGAACGCGCAGTTCACGTTGCAGGTGCTCGCTGTCGACCACCGTCGTATCCAGCGCATCCATCAGGAAAATAATGCTCAGCCCGATCATGGTCGATCCAAACAACGCCAGCAGTGCATTGAGTGCTGTCTTGGGGAACGATGGATAAAGCGCGGGACGAGCAACATCCGCCAGCCGGATCGAACTGCTTTCAAAACTGGCGTTGATGCCGGCTTCACGAATCTTGCGGATCAGCTCCTCGTAAAGTGCTTTGTCGGTATCAGCTTCCTGCTTGAGGGCCTTGTATTCAAAGGACCGCGCATTCATCTGGTCGAATTCAACCTTCGCCTGCGTCATGTCCTGGCGAAGCAGGCTCTCCCGGTTCACCGCCTCCTGGTAATCAATGCCTACGCGTTCCACAATCCGCCGCCGCAGAACGTCCACTTCCCACTGCAGTTCGCTTACCTGGCCGGCCGCCTTCTTGTAGACCGGATGAGAAGATCCGAACTGCGTCTTGATGTCGGCGAACTTCTCCGTCGACTCGTTCAGCTTGGCTTCCAGGTCGCGCAACTGCTCCCCTTGCTCGGAAGCTTCTGCTGCCGGCAACCCACCACCCTTCACCGCGTTGTACGCGGCCTCCTTACCTGCCCGATCCACTTCAGCCGCCGTGAGATCGTTGTCCAGGTGCAGCAGCCGGGCGGAGAAAACATTCGTCTTCTCCTCAGGGTTGATCACGTCCAGGTCTTTCTCGAGATTGGCCAACGCACCCGCGGAGCGCTCCATCTTTGCCTTCAGCTCCTCCAACTGCTTCTCCATGTAGCCGGTCATTTGCGAGGCTGCCTGAAACCGGATGTCATACGTATGCCGTATGTAGCTGCGGGCAATCTCGTTCACCACATCGGCAGAGAGCTGCGGATCCGGAGACCGGTAGCTGATCAGGAGGAGAAAGGTGTGCAGAGGACGGGTAACCTTCAAGCCGCGCAGCTCAATCGGCGCGTCCTTAAGCCGCGAGGAGAGCAGCTTATCGTGCGCCAGCTTGCGCATCGCGGGCGTCAGCAGATGGTACTTCTCGACCACCGGACGCAACACGGCGTCCGATTGAACGATCTGCTCCTGCGTGGTGAGGTAGTTCTCCACATCGGCCGAGTTGACCGTGGCCGTGTTCTGATCTCCCAAAACCGCGGCCGGCGTTTGACGGTCGATATCAATGATCGCCGTAGACTCATAGAGCGGGGTCAATCGCTTGGAGACAATTACTGTGGCAATCACAGAAAAAACTACAAAACCAACCAGCTTCCAGCGGTGCCGCTTCACTACCCACAGATATTGAGAAAGCGAGGGCCCGTTGAGCGGCGCCTCCTTTTCGATCGCAGGGAGAACAAAACGGGGCGAGATCGGCCTATGCTCCAAACCGTTTGCACTCTCATTTGGGATCGCGATCTCTTCTTTTCGCATAGCGCCAATCTCAGTGCCAAATAATGTAGTCGGTAGCGGCTCCGGATCCCAGCCCGGCGATCCGGTCTAAGGTTTCTGCCGTGAGACGTTTTCCGTTGTTATCCGGGATATAAAGTATGTCGTTCGCCTGCAGGGGCACGTCCGGCGATTGGCGCTTCATGATCTTCGCCAGGGGAACGGGCACTTCCGTCTTCGTGCCGCTGGGCGACCTGCGATACACATAAGCCACTTTGGCAGAGAAGGGGGTCAAGCCTTCTGAGAGTGCCAGCAGCTGCAGAATCGTGGTCTCTTCATCACTTTTTACCGGGTACGCCCCCGGTTTCTTGACATTGCCGACCACGTAGATCTTCAGCGCTTCGGGAACCAGCACTTCCTCGCCGCCATGCAGCATCACGTTGAGCGTGGGGTCGGCACTGTCGATCAGTTTCCGCACCGGGATGGTCTGCGTGATCCTGACAGACTTTCCATCCCGCAGAACTTGCTTGCTGACGACAATATCCGAGCCGGCGTCTTCTCTCATCCCACCCGCCCGGGCAATCGCATCCAGCAGTGGAATGGGCCGCGAAGCCTGAAAGACCAGCGGAGTCTTGACCGCCCCAACCACATTGACCGGCCGGCTCTGGTACTCGACGATGGTCACGGTCACGATGGGATCGACCAGCACATTGCCCTTGGTCAGCGCATTGGCAATCGCCGATTCCAGCTGCGAGGGAACCATACCCCGCACCTGAATGGGGTCTTTGAGCATGGGCAGACGGATATTGCCATCGGCATCCACCCGCACGGTGCGAGTCAGTTCCGGCGAATCGTAGACGGAGAGGGCCAGCAGATCGTCAGGTCCAACCGGCTGGGTGGGCAAATTGGAGTAGGTGTAGTCGAGGTTCGGGATCGCGGAAATAGCTCGTTCCGGCTCTTGGGCGAAAACGGTTCCGGCCAATGCGAGCCAGAACACGCCGACCGAGCACACACCAACACGAGCGGCATCGCGACACCAATGGCGTCGCGAACTGAACGCTTGCGGAAACGCACATTGGATGGCGACAATTTTGCGCTGCGTCATGACGGATGTGGAAGAACGTCTAGTCCAGTCTCGGGAGGAGCCGCTGGCAAGTTGCGGTACCGGTTGGCGCAGTTATACGCCTCATGGTCCCGAATGTCATCTCTCGGTCCCTCTGCCAGGTAGACGATCGATCACCCTCCATTTGCTGTTTCTTGAGTGTAGTCTCAGAACGCAGGGGAATCAGCCCCGGAAGTGGAGATTTTCTCCCCCGGGCAATGCCCTGTCGTGGCCGCGGTGAGCCTGACTTCTTTGAGAGCAAGCTTCCCCTCGATCCGCACCGTGCCTGGCTGCCGCTGATAAAGCAGCGATAGATGCGCGAATCCGCTTCCATCCGGGGCGGCAAAGCAAGCGTATGTTTCCCCACCTGCGTCTGCCGAAAGACTCCCCGTGCTGGCCAGCACGGCGCCCGATCGGTCGTCAGTCACCGACCATTCCAGTCCGCTGCCCGGAGCGATGCCGGTGGTCCCGTAACGAACGACCAGGGCATAATTTTTCCTCGCCTGCACCGGAGCAGCCTGGTCCATAAGCAGAAAACTGTCCGGCTCGTCGCCGGAGAATTCAAAACCGAGCGCATTCGGGCTGACGTTCAGAAAAGAACTCACCCCTTCTACCGTCCTGAGGTGCCAGTCGAAGCCTCGGGAAAGCGGCGATTTGCCAAATCCGCCATTGGTGACTGCGTCTGTGGAGCGCCGTAACCGGGGTATAAGGTATCTGACCCCGCGCCGCAAGCCCGTTCCACAGGGCTAACGCCAGATCGGGACGCTTGTTCGCGATCAGCCAATCGCATGCCCCCAGCAAGGTTTGCGTATTGCCCTCACTGTTTGCCGCCAGCAGGAGCGATGCACTCTCCGTCACTGCCTTTGGATCGCCCTGAGCCATAAGAAAATTTACGAATTGGACTGCCATGAGCGGTCTTTTTATTTCGAGACGGCTCGCAATCTCTTGAGCATTTGGACTCACATACCAAGCCAGGCGGAATAAGGGTGTAGCGTCGTCCGGATCCATCTGGGCGGCCTTTTGGCCCCAGTACCAGAAACGCGCAGTGTTCTCCCGGCGAAAATAAAAGTTGGCCAGCGACCAGCCGGGAAGAAAGGTGGCATCCACACTGGCTGCTTCGAGCAGTGCCTTTTCGGCCCCTGGTAGATCGTTCCCAGCCTCGGATAATAGTCCCAGCTGGATCCAGCTGGCGGCATCATAGCGATTGAGTTCGACCGCCCTCTGCAGCAGCGATTTCGCCGATGCCGGATCGAGGGCATAGATCTCATCAGCCAGCTGCGCCGGATACGCCCCGTTCACGGGCATCCACCGCATGGCCAAACGAGTGCTATCCGGTTGATTCCGGCGGGCCAAAAGGTCGGCCACCCCAAAACGCACATTCCAGACGATACCCAAAACCAGCGCCGCCAAACAGCTGGTCTGGATCGCGAGTATGCCTGGTCGTCTCAGCGGGAACACGCCGGCAGCCCCCGTCTCATTTGCTTAGTTTGTCGATCTGCCGGTCAAGTTCGGAGATCGCGTCAAATGGCTTCGAAAACAGGTTTTCCCAAACGATATGTGGCGTTCCAGCGGCACTATCCAGGTTAATAACGCTAGCCGCGATCAGATCCTTATTGAGCGGAAGGTAGACGGCTGCCAGGCATTTCGTATATCTGGGCGAGTAGAAGACGGAATACACCCGGGTTTCTTTCACCACCGCGGTAAACGTCCTGCCAACCCTTGCGGTTTGAGCATCGCAATCTGCTTGTGCTTTGCGCGCCAAAGTCTTTGTGGCCGCTTTCTGTTGTACCGTCTGCCCGTGTGCACAAACGCCAAATAAAAGTGCCGCCATGATCAAGCACGTGCGCATACTATGCAACCTCTCCTGAAAAGCATCCAGGGAACATCCCCATATCATACCGATCGGACTTTTCTGGGAGGCCGTTTTGGGAAGCCTTCTCTGGGAGGCCTTCTCTGGGAGGGTTAGACTGCGGCGGCCTGTGGCTCGAGGAAGGGCTGGTTCTCCCGGCGAACCAGCAGGCCGAGAAGAATCCAGTTGCCGGCCGCCAGGCTGCCATCCGTTGCCAGACTCGACCAGGCCGCCCCGTGCCATGAATAGGTGGGAATGAGCCAGAGGTTGAGGCCGAAGTTGAGCGCCGCCGCGCTGAGCTGGGCGGCGGTGCGGTAGCGCTGGTAGCCGGCGCCGGTAAGCGTGTCTCCGGCTCCCAAGTGGAGGCTGCGGAAGACCGGCAGCAGGCACAACCATCGCAGCGCGAAGACGCTGCTCGAGAAGCTGCGGCCTAACACGTGAGGAATCAGGGGAGCGGTCAGAAACATGACGGCGGCAGCCAGCAGGCCAAAGGGCAAGGTCTTGCCCAGCAGTTTGCCGGTGAACGCAATGGAGCCCCGCGCGCCGTTCCTGCCCATCTGGCAAAAACGCGGGAAGGCGGCCGACTCGAGCGCGCGGATCGGAGTGCAGCTGATGTCGATGACCCGGTAGGCCATACTGTAGATCCCATCCGCGGCAAGCATCCCGTACCGGCTGAGCATGGTCTTATCGATGTCGTTGTAAACCGAAGTGGTGCTGGCGGCGAAGGAGAAACCGAGGCCCTCCAGGGCTCTCTCCCGAAGCAGGCGAAAGTCGAACTTGGGCCAGCCCAGACGGGTGGTCACCAGCACCAGCGCCATTCCGGCAGAAAGACAAGAGACAAACAGCGAAGCCATCGCCCACTGGCGCACGGTCGCACGGTGCAGAACGAGCACCAAGCCGGCAGCGGTCGCGAGGCGGGCGATGTTAGTGAGCGAGGTCAGCAAGGCCGTAAGCTTCAGCTGTTCAAAGGCCTGGAAAGCCTGGCCCGCACCCTCAGCGATGCGCGCGCAGGTGCACTCGCCCAGGGCGACAAAAATGATGATCGAGGCGCTTGCCGGGCCGACCATCCACTTGCCGAAGTGCGCCAGGGCCAGGATCACAAGAAAGCCAAAGGTCAGAGTGGTGATAAGCACGTTGCCCCAATATTGCGGGAATTCGCTTTTATCGCGGCTCACCTGGCGAAGCATAACCACCCCTGAGCCGAGCAAGCTGTATTGGCTCACCAGAGAAACAGCGGCCGCGGCGCCCACAAGGATTCCATATTGGTCGGCGCCTAGCAGGCGGGCGAGCAATATGAAGTAACATGCCTGGACCACGAAATTGATGCCCTGGCCGAGAAACATCCAGCTGGCGTTCTTAGCCAGCTGACTTCGCATCATATTCGTGCGCATCAAGCCCTTCTCCCCGGATTTCCTCTACGCTGCGCTGGACACAGCCGCATGAACTTCGCCAACGCCAGATCCGGGTTTGTATCCCGATATACACCTCCATCGGCCGAAAAAGCATTGTGCGCCAACTTCATTCGGGTCAAACACTGCGTAACCGGATTGCCTGATAAGCATCCTCTTGATCCGGCAAAAATTGCCACCATGACTGCACGTGGTAACCGAAGTGCCTCTAAACAGGACGACTGTGACCCAGATCAGGACATTACTCCTCGCCGGCATCTTAGTTCTAATCAAACTGAAGCTGATTTCCACTAAATAGCTTTTGCGTGATGGTCGAAATAGAAGTAAGTAGAAGTAACTAGACAAGTCCAGTAAGAATCCCTTGATGCTAGTCAGGCTCTCGCAAGCGGGAATAGCTGTTTCTGCCTGAATAAGAGCCCTGCTGTTTTTTGGTCCGCAGCGCAGCGAATCCCTCTACGTTCAGGCCCTCGTGAAACCGCAGCGGCACAAAGCTACGGACTCACACAGCGGCACGCAGTTGATCGAAGTCTATTGAAACCACAGGCGGTAGTTCATGGCGACTGACTTTCCTCTCCCCGCTGCAGAGCAGCTGGGGTTCCGTCCTCTCCCCATCCCCACGCACCCTTTCATGATTCTGCGGGGCGCCATGGGGGCAGCGATTCCCGCGTTGTTCGATTTCTGTTGCATTGCTGTCGCCTGCATCGCCGGCATCTTACTCTATGAGCTGTATAGACCGTTAGGCGGACGCGGCGCTTGGTTGCTGTGGGCAGAGCTTTCGCTCAAGTACGGATTGGCCTTCGTTATTCTCGCCCAGGCCCATCATCTTTACGCCCAACGCGCGACCCTGCTCCAGGTGGCAGACACGGCACGCATCCTCAGGGTCTCGGTCTACGGCCTGACACTTCTCTCGGTCGGTAATTACTTCACCAAGGCCGATATGCCGCGCCTGCTCCTAACTTATTTCTGGACACTTTCCACCCTCTTGCTGGTCATGCAGAAGTACGTAACCAGCAGAATCATTCGCGATTGGACTTCCTTTGCGGCCCACCAGCGACGAGTTCTCATCTGCGGCACCAATCGGGAGACTCGCCGCCTCTTCTCTTACCTGCTGCACTCTCCCCACCTGGGCCAGATACCCGTCGGATTTCTGGATGAAAGCGGTTTTGAAAGCCGCCGTGTCATCTATAGCCACGATTACAACTTGAAACACCACGCGCCGGTCATTTCTGAACCGCTCTCGCAATCTCTCCTGCGCTCTCTGGACATTCAAGAGATTTTCGTAGCCCAAACCGTTTCCCAGCCCCGCATGCACGAACTGCTGGCTCTAGCGGCCGCCGCGGGGGTCAGGGTCTCGCTGGTGGGCGCAGGTCACCCCAACTTTGCCGAGCGCTGCACCTCGGTGCAGATGATCGACGGTCTCATGGTCACCACGTTCGATGGCGATGGTGAGCACCCGCTGCCTTACATGGTTTTCAAACGGGTCCTCGATCTGCTTTTGTCTTCTCTGCTCATTCTGCTCACCTTTCCTATGTGGCTGGTTGCGGCCATCATGGTCAAAGCGACCTCCCGCGGCCCGGTCTTCTTTCGTCAGGAAAGGACAGGTCAATCCGGCAGGCGATTTGTCATGCTCAAATTCCGCAGTATGTATGTGGACACGCCAAAATATGGGCGCTCTCCCGAAAGCCCGGAAGATACACGCATTACACCCGCGGGAAGGTTTCTAAGAAGAACCAGCCTGGATGAGTTACCTCAGCTGCTGAACGTCCTGATGGGAGAGATGTCTCTGGTCGGGCCTCGTCCGGAGATGCCCTATATCACAGACACCTATACGCCGCTCGAGCGTCGCAGACTCTCCGTTCCTCAGGGCTTGACCGGCTTGTGGCAACTAAGCGGCGACCGCAAGTTCACCATCCACGAGGCGGTAGAGTACGACTTGTACTATATCGAGAACCGCGGCATCTTCCTCGATTTCGCGATTCTTCTCCACACCTTGTTCTTCTCCATGAAAGGCCTCTAGAGGCTATGTGAGAACCTCATTTACAAGCTCAGTCCCGTAGGGACGGCTGAAACGTCAGCCCAGGACGTAAGTCCTGGGTAGCGAGATAAGGAAGACAAGTCCCGAAGGGACGGCTGAGAATCAGAGAGTGTGTCGGAGATAGATTTTTCAGTGTTTAGAATCAATAGCTTACAAAATCTACGGTTTCAAGTAAGCTATTGATAATAAGTCACTTATATCATTACAAATTGTTCTTTCCGACACACTCCAGAGCTGTCCAAATTAGCCGCCGAACAGTCTTCTAGAGGACACAACTTGCTGAATGCGTTGAGGAGAACGCGCCCGAAACGAAATCAGGTTACTTTGTTGGCCCGGGCTCCTGCCCGTTGCACTGGCCACTGCCACGTGTGCGGCTTTCATTAAGGAAAGCCGCATGGAGCCCGCCAACGCTACCAATACCAACAGGAAATCCGGGAAGCCGAGGGACCTGCTGTGCGCCTTTCCTCAACGCAACTGCCCGGCTGCGACTCTCTCCATCCCTCAGTAACTACTGTTGAGGTGGGCGGCGGTTCACCTTGGCATGGGTGGAGGTGGTGGATGGACAGAGACGCAAAGCTCTTAATCGCTTACTGGCAAAAGCTAATTTGGACAAGTGTGGCTGATAGTAGCCCAGGACGCAAGTCCTGGCTATCTCCATTTCCCGCAGCTGCATTGGGCATCACGGATTCTCACACACCCTCTCCAGTCATCCCGTCAAACACCTGCGCTCGGCTGTTCATCCCCCGCTGGCGGGGATTACATCCAGTACCATGGAGCAAGCACCCGGCCTACACTGCGCACATAACATTTTAGAAGTTCTTTGCCTTTGGAGTAATTGCCGTTGTCCCAGCCGCGGATACCATCGATGAAGGGTTCTTTGCTGAAGCGCAGAACCAGGCGCGCGCCCAGTGCCCGCTTAGGCAAGTAATCCCGCATAAGCATCTCGTGGGTCTTGGAACCTAGATCGTCGGCAACGCCGCGGAAGATGCGGTCGTATCCGGCCGAAGTCCAGGCCATCAGGCGCATATCCATCCAACGCCTCGGGTGGTCCTTCATGTCCACGTATGCCTCAAAGCCACGCGGAGCACGGGCGATGATCGAGGCCAGATTCTTCACCATATACCGGCCGGTAATCTTCCAGATCACATGGTTCACCCCGGCCTCGATCATCATGACCGAGGCCGTCATCGCGTGATCCAGCAGCTTGAATTCACCGTGGGCGCGGCCCTTTTCTGAATAAAGGTGAACCCCATAGTTGCACAGAAACTCGACCCGCTCCGTCAGTCCCCGGGAGGCAACTAACTGCCGCAGAGTGGTTACATCGCTGTCGGAGTTTTCGACGAATACAATCCCATGCAGCGGACGATCAATCAGGCCAAGGTAAAAGCCGAGCGCGTCGTTGTAGTCCTTCAATCGCATGGCGGGATCGGTGCGTGCCAGGTTGGGCGCATTCTTAGGCGTGATCGTCGCGGTCATCAATAGGATGTGCTTGGTCGGGCTCGGATGCTTGGCCGGAGATCGTCGCTCGAAACCATCCCCGTCGGGCTTCGACAGCGAGGTCGATGGCACGCGGAAAATAGAAGCCGCCCTATGAAAAATATGACTTTGCATGCTGTGCTTTCTTGGGTTGCGATCCGGATTTCCTTCGCTCGCTCAAATTTAGGAGGGGCAGCGCGGAGTGTCCAGAAGATTTCCTAAAGAACACAACCTTAAATTCCCAAAAAAGATACGACAACAAAATGGGTCTCGATCGCGTGTGGCCAGGTTCTCCATCCGGATCAGGTGATGCTGATCAGCGCCGCGGTCAGTGCGGGGATAAAGCAAGTCGTCTGCGTACCCGCCGGCGTCAGCGTGCTCGGTACGGCGTAGAAGATACCGTCAATGTTCACGGTAGCGCCCTGAATGCTAACCCCGGAAGTTGCCGCCAGACTCCCACCCGTCATCAGTTGCAGCGTCGCTGACTGGATGTTCTGGTTGGTGGAGATGGTGAGGGTCAGATTCTGCAGGGTGTCTTTGTTGACCACAATCACGTTCAGCCCTCCACTCGGGGTCCTCACGGCATAAGCCGTAGCGTCGACCGTGCCGGCCGCGAGCCGGGTTTCGAGCAGAGTCCCGGGACCAGCGAGCGCAAAAAGCAGCAGGCCGTAGTATTCCGGCCGCGCCTCGAACACCCCACCATCGTTGTCGGCGATCGGGGTATAGCCGGGGCCGTTCCCGCCCCCATGCATGTTGATGCCGGTCCCGCCGCCCAATGCCACATCAAAAAGAAAATCAATCACCCACAGCGAGGAAGCGTAACTGTTGCTGACGCCGGGAGTGCCGCCGCCGTAGAAGGAATTGCATTCGCTGATCCGGTAGGGAATGCCCAACTGCTGGGCCCCCGCGTTCAGCATCGTCAGCTCGCCAGTCAGTTGGCTGTCGGGGCTGATCAGGAAAGCGGCGGTCGAGAGCGGGCTTCCTTCCCAGGCGCGATAGTAGTGCTGGGTCAGCAATGTAATCTCGGCCGCCGTAGCCGCCTCGCCGAAAGCCAAGGTCCAGGTGGCGATGTTGTTCCCTCCGCCCGTCGCCGGGCCGGTGATCGCGACCTGGGGCACTGCCGCGAGGATCGCGGCGCGAAACATATTCCAGCGAGCAAGATAGTCCTCGAAGGTCCAATTGCCGGCAAAGAAACTACCCGGTATGCCGTACGCGTCCGGCTCATTGCCGATTTCGATGCCGAGAAGATTGGAACCGAGAACCGAGACTGCATAAGCGACTTCTTCGGCGGCCAGGGCGGGAGTGGAAGTACCCAGATTAACCCCATAGAGGCATAGCCAGCCGGTCGCTTCGAGAAAACCAGCCAGAGCCTTGATCTCCGCAGCCGTGACCTGTAAGTGGGTGGGCTTAGTGTTAGTCGTCCACATGACCTGGTCGACCGATCCGCCCCCAATGCGAAGAACGCCGTCGCCAAGGCGCCGAAAGAGCCCAATGAGATGGGCATTGGACGGATAAAAATAGGAGTAAGTCATCGCTGTCTTCTCATAGCTCAAACCCATGAAGCGCGGCGGAATGGTTCCTCTCGGGGTCGCCGTTACCGTAAGCGAAGCCTGGACGATAGGATCGTCAGGCGCGGGCAGCGGATTGCCGGAGGGCGGAGTGTAGATGTAGTTCGAATGGTAGCCGCAAGCCTGAAGGAAGGATAACCCAGCCAATGAAGCCGCTCCCGTAAAGAGACGTCGCCGGCTTAGTCGCGAACTTTTCCCAGGCCACATATGAGTGTAAGTACTCCGTTCTTCGGCAGACATCTTCGCCGGATTGAGTTGGTTACGATACGGAATTCCCTTAACACAACATTCGCCGATGGCCGCGCAAATGCTGCACGGCAGACAACGGGATAGCAAGAGGCTCGCTGGACTAAGTGAACTTATACCGTCGCCAGGGCCCAATCGTTTGGGTATGGTCTTGAAAGTAATTGGATGGTTTCAAAATGGGACGCCGTAGTCCCAACTTAGAACGCGGTTCATTGTGAGTAAAGTGTTTCCCAAAGCCAACGTTGCTTTCAAGCAGCCACTCTGTCACCTTCTGCCTAGATTAAAGAACGAACGTAATCACCCGATAGCACTATTGTCTTGTGAAATATCTTCCGCATTGGCTTCCGTAACCGGTGATGTCAGAAGGAATCGTTGAACCGATGCAGGTTTACCAGGAGACTCCCCCGCATGAGCACTTTAAATCTGGGATGTGTAAATAAGACCGACACGGTAGCATTTCTCGGGGTCACGCTCCAGCCCAAGTCGATGCCCGAAATGAATAAGTTGGTAGAGCAGGGAATTAGTGAGCGCAAAAGGTGGATCATAGCGAACCATAACCTGCATAGCCTCTATCTGTTTCACCGCCATGCCAAGATGCGGGAATTTTATGCGCAGGCTCGCACGACCTATATCGACGGTATGCCCCTGGTGGCCCTGGGACGGCTGTATGGCTATCGCCTGGAACGCCGGCACCGCGTGACCCTTGCCGATTGGGCTTATCCGCTGATGGAGCTTGCCGCCCGTAAAGGTTGGCGCGTCTTTCATCTTGGAACCTCCAAGGTCGCGGCGGAGAAGGGTGCGTCGGAACTACGCCGGCTCTACCCCGCCCTGCAGATAGAAGTGAGCGAGGGATTTTTCGACGCCCGCTGTGGCAGTTCCGACAACGAAGCCATGTTGCAGCGTATCAATGCCTACGCGCCCGATCTATTGATAGTTGGGATGGGCATGCCGCGACAGGAGTTCTGGACCCAGGAAAATAGTGCCCGGTTGGACGCTCCTGTGATCCTGGCTTCGGCCGGCGCGGCGTTTGACTACGTCGCCGGCACCGTGCCCACACCGCCCCGCTGGTCAGGCCAAATTGGACTGGAGTGGGCTTTCCGCATGGCGCACGATCCTACCCGGCTCTTCAAACGGTATTTCATCGAGCCCTGGTACATTCTGCTGCTGTTGTTGATGGATTATCCGCGCCACCGCTACGCGGGTAAGTTCAGAACCGGCGCGCAGGGAATCAGTTGATAGGGGAGGCGCTTATCAATCGCAGAGATTTCATCAGAGACCTCAGTAGTCTGGGTGTCGCGCAGTGGTTAGAGCGCGCGGCAAAGGCCCAGCCGGCCGCTGGCTCGCTCGAGCGGCTGGCAGGGCAAAAAGGTCTGCTCTTCGGCTCCTGCCTGGCGCTGAAGTATTGCGTGCAGGCTCCCGAGTATCAGCAACTGTTTCTGGAGCAGTGCAGCATAGCCACCCCCGAGATACATATGAAGTGGAGTTCGTTGAGCAGTCAACCGGGACTATACGACTTTGCGGTTGCGGATAAATTCGTCACCTTCTGCGCTACCAACCATCTCCAGGTCCGGGGCCACACCCTCATCTGGCATGACGCATTGCCGGCGTGGGCGGCGGCGCAACTGGAAGCGGGAAACGGCGGCGGGATGATGAACGACCACATTGCCAGGGTGGCCGGACATTTTGTCGGCAAGTTGTACTCCTGGGATGTGGTGAACGAGGTGCTCGATCCGGCGAGTAAACGTCCCGATGGACTGCGAGAGACCCCCTGGCTGCGCAGTTATGGCAGCGATTATCTGGAGCCGGCTTTCCGCGCCGCCGCCGCCGCCGACCCCAGGGCTCTTCTGGTGTGGAACGAAACTTATCTCGAAGTGTCGAATGGCTTTGGACAGAACAAGCGCACGGCCATGCTGGCCCAACTCGACCGCATGCTGGCGCGCGGCGTTCCCATCCAGGCCATTGGGATCGAGGCCCATCTGCGAGCGGAGCAGGCTGCGATCCTCGGCGACCGCGGCTATGAGGCATTTCTGGGCCAGTTGGCGCAACGAGGAATGAAGATCTTTATCACCGAGCTGGATGTCCAGGATGTAAGCTTGCCCGCGGATCCTCAAGCACGCGATCAGGCCGTCGCCGCGGTCTACAGCAAATTCCTCACCGCCACCCTGCGCCAGCCCGCGGTGCGGGGGGTTATTACCTGGGGTCTGGCGGATCGCTTCACCTGGATTGCCGGATACCGCCCGCGTACCGATGGACTGGCGGTGCGGCCGCTTCCCTTCGACGTCAACTACCAGCCCAAAGCCGCGTATTACGCCATCGCCGAATCACTGCAGTCTGCGCCGCGAAGAGGGTGACCACAGCCGCGGCCGTTGCTTGTTTACTTGGTGCCGCGTACGGGAAATCCGGGCGTCGTCAATCCGTTTTGGGTTCAGCGACGAAATAAGCAACAGTCACCGTATAGATTGTTGAAAACTTGGCCGATCTTTTTTTGCGGTTTGACGATGAAGGAATCAACCATGGTTACTGTCTCTGCTGTGATTCCCACTCGAGGACGGCCTGAACTGCTGCGGCGCGCAGTGCAGAGCGCCCTGGCACAGACTCTGCGCGACATTGAGGTTGTGGTGGTCATCGACGGCCCGGACCCGGCCACTGATGGCGTGCTCGAAGAGTTGGCGCGGCAGGACGGACGGCTGCGCGTACTGGCGCTGACCTCGAGCGTAGGTGGATCGGACGCGCGTAACCGGGGCGTGGAGGCCGCGGCGGGAGAATGGATCGCGTTCCTGGATGACGACGACCAGTGGCTGCCGGGTAAGCTCCAGGCGCAGCTCGATGCCGTGTGCGCGTCGGCGGCGCCGGTGTTGATTGGGACCTGCAAGATGATCGCGCGCACCCCGGGCAGAGACTATATTTGGCCCCGGCGCATGCCCGCCGGCGGTGAACAGATTGGCGAGTATGTGCTGGCCCGGCGCTCGCTGACCCGGGGCGAGGGATACATCCAGACATCGACCTTCTTCGTGCGCCGCTCCCTGATGCTGGCGCAGCCGTTCAAGAGTGGCCAGTTGAGACATCAGGATACCGAGTGGGTGCTGCGCATGGGTCGCCTGCCCGGGACCCAGGTGGTGTTTGCCGAGCAGGTGCTGGCCATTCACAACATAGAAGAGGAGCGGGTCACGGTAAGCAGCAAGTCAAACTGGGAGTATTCGCTGGCCTGGGTGCGGCGCGACCGGCACCTGTTCACTCGGCGGGCCCTCACCGGATTTGTCCTGTACCAGATTGCTGCCGAGGCGTCCGACCAGGGCCAATGGCGCGCCTTCCCGCTGCTGCTGGTCGAAGCCTTGCGCCATGGCAGCAGCACGCCGCGCGACTATGCCATCTTCCTGGCAATGTGGCTGCTGCCTCGCCGCCGTCGGCGTCACTTGCGCGATTGGATGGCGCGGCGTCCTGCGCTCCATGCGCTGGTGCAATCCCGATGAGGATTCTGCAGCTTACGCGGCAGTTTCTTCCTGCCCAAGGCGGCATGGAAAGTGTGGTCGAAGGTTTGAGCGTCGCCCTGCAGCACAGCGGGCATACCGTGCAGGTGGCAACTCTCCGCCTGCTCTTTTCTACCGGTGCCTTGGCGCCGGCGGAGTCCGTCGAAGCCGGGGTCCCGGTGCGCCGCATGCGCCATTGGGGTCCGCGCCGCTACCCGGTGGCGCCGGCTGCACTGCAGGCGATCCGCGGCTATGACCTGGTCCACATCCATGCCATCGATTTCTTCGTCGACTACCTGAGCCTGCTGCGCCGGCTGCATCGCATCCCGCTGGTAGTCAGCACGCACGGCGGGTTCTTCCATACCGAGCGCGCCCGCGCGTTCAAAGAATGGTACTTCAAGAACGTTACCCGGCAATCGCTGGGTGGGGTGGGGGCGGTGGTTTGTGTGAGCCAGCACGATCGCGAGATGTTTGCCGGCATTGTGCCCGCGGAACGCATCCGCGTGATTGAGAACGGAGCCAGCATCGATCGTTTCTGGAGCTTGAAGAAACGCGTAGAGAACGGGCTGATGGTGGGCATTTCACGCCTGGCCGAGAACAAGAGGGTAGACAAAGTGTTGCAGGCGATGGCAACGCTGAAGTCTCGCTATCCGCAGTTGCGGTTGGAGTGGGTAGGAGCCGATTTCGCCGGGCTGCGCACCGCTCTCGAGCGCCGCGTGGTCGAGCTTGGCCTGGAGGGCCGGGTACATTTCCATGGCGCCGTCGATGGCGACTCGTTACGCCGGCTGCTCGAGCGGGCGCATCTGTTCGTCTCCGCTTCCAGCTACGAGGGCTTTGGATTGTCGACCATCGAAGCGATGAGCTCGGCCACTCCCGTGGTGGTCACCGCCGTGGGCGCGCATCCTGACGTGATCGAACATGGGGTGAGCGGCTTCTTGATCGATAAGGATGCTGCCGGCCTCGTGCCGCAGATCGAAGCGGCCCTGGCGCTGCCGGCAGAGAAACTGGCGGCCATCGGCGAGCGGGCGCGAGCCGCTACCCGGCGGTTTTCCTGGATGCAGATCGCTCCCCGCTACGAGCAACTCTACCGCGAGGTGCTCAGCAGCGGGGCAAGGATGGGTGCCCGGCTGCCATGACCCTGATCCGGGAAAAGGGAACCATCGTGGTTTTCCGCATCCAGCTTTTGCCGATTTCGGAAACCTTCATCGTGACCCAGGCTGCAGCCATGCGACGGTTCTCCCCATTCTTCGTCGGCTGGCGCAGGATGGCGGGGATCGAGTTGCCGGAAGATACCAGCTGGACGGTCGATGGCGGCGGCCTTGCGGGCCGGCTGCGCGAGCTACGCTTTCGCTATGCCGGACCCACGCGGGCGCAGATCGCGCGCCTGCGTGCACGCGCTCCGCGCCTGGTCTATGCGCACTTCGCTCCGGATGGCTACGCAGCGATGCAGCTTGCGGAACGGCTTGGGGTGCCGCTGGTGACTGCATTGCATGGCTTCGATGTGACTATGAGCGACCAGGCCATCGCCGCTACCCGGCTGGGTCGTGAGTATCTGCACGGACGTTCCGGACTGCAGAAGAAGGGCGCACTCTTCTTGAGCTGCTCCGCCTACGTGCGCCGGCGGAGCCTGGAGATGGGCTACCCGGCCGACCGCACCATCGTTCATTCCATTGGGGTGGATGTCGAACGGTTTCAGCCGCCGGCTGCCGGACGACGGGAAAAGATGGTCCTGTTTGTCGGCCGCCTGGTGGAGAAGAAGGGTTGCGCCAGTCTGCTCGAGGCCATGGCCGAGGTGCAGCAGCACAGCCCGTGGGTCGAACTGGTGGTGATCGGTGGTGGCCCGTTGCGCGCGGAGTATGAAGCCCGGGCCGCCGGACTGGGGCTACGGTGCCGCTTCCTGGGCACGCAACCCGCTGCGATGGTGCGGGAATGGATGGCGCGGGCAACCGTCTTCTGCGTGCCCAGCGTGGTGGCCGCTTCGGGCGATGCCGAGGGCTTTGGCATGGTGTTCATCGAGGCCCAGGCTATGGGCTTGCCGGTGGTCAGCACGCTCAGTGGGGGAATCCCGGAAGCAGTCGAGCATGGCGAGACGGGTCTGCTGGTGACCGAGCGCGACTCCATGGCGCTGGCGGCGGCACTGCTGGCGCTGATAGAGAACGATGAATTGTGGCGCCGCTACAGCGCCGCCGGCAGAAAACGGGTGGTCTCTCAGTTCAATCTGCTGCGGCAGACTGAGCGCCTGGAAAACGTCTTTACCCGACTGCTGGAAGGAGGATGACAAGATGGCGCAACTGGCCCAGGTGATGGGCGAGCTTCCACCCGCGATCGCGCATGCGCCGCGACGCTTTTATCGGCCGGAGCTTGACGGCTTGCGCTTCTACGCCTTTCTGGGGGTATTCGCCTTTCACGCGTTGCCCGAGCGCCCGGTGTTCTACCGCAGCCTGCACTTGCCGCTGCCTTCGCTGTGGGCAGCGGTCGTCAAGTCGGGCGCGTCCGGGGTCGATTTGTTCTTCACCTTGAGCGCTTTCCTGATCACCTCGCTGTTGCTGCGGGAACGCCGGCAGACCGGTGGCATCTCGCTGCGCTCGTTCTATATGCGGCGCATTTTGCGTATCTGGCCGCTCTATTTTGCCGTGCTGGCGGTGGCCGTCGTGCTGGCCCATACCGTTCCGGGTCAAAGCCTTCCCTGGTACTACCTGGCCGGCTACCTGCTGTTTGTCGGTAACTGGATGAATGCGGCCCTCGGTCACCTCATGTCCGTCTGCGGTCCTTTGTGGACGGTCTCGATCGAGGAGCAGTTCTACCTGGTGTGGCCTGTGGTCATGAAGAAGCTCGGGCGGCGGGGCATGATCGTCGCCGCGGTGGTTACCTTTATGCTCGCTACCTTGAGCCAGATCGGCGTCGCGCTGGCCGGCCTGAGCGGGGGATATATCTATTACGGCAGCATCTCGCGCAGCGGCTCGCTGGCGCTGGGTATCTTGCTGGCGTTGTTCGCGGATCGTTTGCCCGATCTTACGCGGGGCATGCGCCGGCTGCTCCTGGCCGCCGGACTCACAGGTTGGATCGCCGCCTCGATGTGGCTTATCGATCAGCCGGGGCCGGTCGATATGCGCACCGTGCTGGGGCGCCTGGTGATCTCGCTGGGTGCGGTCTTGATTCTTTACGCGTGCCTGGGCAGCAGCTCCCGGCTGCTGAGGAGCGACTGGGTGGTGCGCCTGGGCAAGGTCAGTTACGGGCTTTACATGCTGCATTTCATCGCGCTTCTGCTCGTGATCGATCTGCTTCATCCGTCTTGGGGATGGAAACTGCTGGCTACCAAGGCGCTGGCGCTGGCGCTGACGGTGGTGCTGGCGTGGGCATCGTATCGCTGGATCGAGTCACCCTTCCTGCGCTTGAAAGATCGGTTTGCCACCGTACTTAGCCGGCCGATTTGATGGCCACGGAATTTTTTGTTCAAGCAAGATCCGGCTACAGCCCGTTCCTGGCGCCGGACGGAGGTCTCATATCCTCGATAAGTTAGCGTATCAACCCTCGCACGTCGTCATTGCGGCGCCCTCGCCGCCTCCCGAGCTCACGCTGCGCGAAGTCGGCACGATGCTGACCCGCCGGCGTGCCATCATCTATGTCAGCCTCTGCGCCTTCTTTCTGCTCGCGATCCTGGCGCTCGCCGCTTCGACCCGCCGCTATCGGTCGATGGGAGAGATCGAAGTGCAGAAAGAGTCCACCAGCGCTCTGGGCCTCCAGACGGATAGCGCCGATACTCCGTCCGACGCCCTCGAAGTCAACATGATTATCCAAACCCAGGCGCAGATCCTGCAGTCCGATTCGCTCGCCCTGCGCGTGATCGAAGATCTTCACCTCGAGCAAACCGAGGATTATCGGCCGAAATGGTCGCCGGTCGGTTGGTTGTTCGGGCTGTTCGCGCCGCGAGGCATAGCCGACTCGCCGGGCGCAACGCTTGAGAACTCACCCCATCGCCGCATGCGAGTGCTGAAGATTTTTCATCGCCGGCTGACGGTGAAGCCGGTGTCCGGAACGCGCCTGATCGACGTGTCCTATCTAAGTCCCGATCCGCAGCTGGCGGCAACGGTAGTCAACCACCTGCTGCAAGGCTTGATCGAGAAGGGCTATCAGGCGCGCTACGACGCGACCATGCAGGCGTCTTCCTGGTTGAGCGGGCAGCTGGGGGACCTGCGTGCCAAGACCCAGGAGTTACAGGCGAAGGTGGTGAAGCTGCAACAGGAGTCGGGTGTCTTCGCCCTGGGCGAAGTCGATCGCGAGGGCCGCGACCAGGTGTATAGCCCAACCCTCGAGAAACTGCAGATGGCCACCCAGGCCGAAGCTCAGGCGCAGTCCAACCGCATCCTCAAGGGAGCGATCAACGATGTAGTGAAGAGTGGCAACGCGGAGCTGATTTCCGGCTTGGGCGGAAGCGCGATGGGCGGCGCTTCCTCTGCTGCCGTCGCCACGTCCCTCAGCCTGATTCAGAACCTTCGCATGCAGGAGGCGACCCTCGAAGGGCAGCTGCAGGAGCTCTCCGCCAAGTTCGGTCCAGCCTATCCCAAGCTGGCCGAGGTGCGCGGCAACGTGAACGCGGTCCAGGAGGCCATTCAAGCCGAGGTGGGCCGGGTGGCCGGGCGTGCCCACAACGACTTCATGGTGGCGGAGCAGACGGAGGAAAAGACGCGCCGCGATTTCAACGCCGACAAAAGCGAGGCGGAAGCACTCAACAACAAGACCATCGAATACCAGATGGTCCGCCAGGAGGCGGACCAGACCCGGTCGCTCTATGACGATATGCTGCGCCACCTGAAAGAGTCGGGACTCTTAGCCGGCCTGCACTCTACCAACATCTCCATCGTCGACTGGGCCAAGGCCAGCGATAGTCCGGCCAAGCCGGTGGTTCCGCTCTACCTGTTGGGATCGATCCTGGTGGGCTTGGCAATCGGTGTCTTAGCGGCGCTGCTGCGCGACGTGACTGACACCAAGATTCACGATCTGCGGGAGATCTCCCGTGAGCTTGGTCCCTTGCCGCTTTGCGCGCTGCCCTATCAAAAGGAGCTGCCTGCCGTGTCTGGAGAAACGAGCTGGATCGAGAAATCACCCTTGCCCGCGCTAGACCGCCCCCACTCCCTGTTTGTCGAGTCGCTTCGCTCACTGCGCACTTCTCTGCTGCTGTCGCGCAGTGGAGCGCCTCCACGTTCGGTGCTGATCACCAGTTCCCTGGCAGGAGAGGGAAAGAGTTTTCTCAGCTGGAACCTGGCTATTCTCTTTGCCCAGCAGGGAAAGCGGGTCTTGTTGTGCGATGCCAACCTTCGTCATCCATTTCTTCATCGCAACCTCGAGGTTGACCCGGGCACCGGGTTAAGTACGGTGCTCGCCGGCCTCTCGCTGGACCACGGCGCCTCCGCGGTGATTCCGGTGCTCGAAGTTCCCGGGCTGTTTCTCATACCCGCAGGGCCCCTGCCCCCCTATCCCGCGGAGCTTTTAGCCTCGAGTCAAATGGCGGACCTGGTCAAAGTATGGGAAATGCAATACGACCTGGTGCTTCTGGATGGGCCGCCGCTGCTGCAGTTCACTGACTCGGCGGTGCTGAGTTCTATGGTCAATTCGGTGCTGCTCCTCGCCCGCCATGGCAAGACGCCTTTGCCCGCACTCGAAAAGAGCTACCGCATGCTTGAAGACGTGCAGTCCACCAGCGGACGCAAGATCAATATCGTCGTCAACGGCGTAAGAGAGCAGTCGGCCGCAGGATTCGTCTCGTATCCACAACGTGAAAGGGAGGCTGCGAAAGCCTGATGAAAAATCTACCGCGATTCTCAATCCTCTTGTTGCTTCTCTCTTTGCTTGCGGCCAGTTCACCGGCGCAAAAGGAAAGCCTGCTGATCGGACCCGGCGACCTGCTCCACCTTGAGGTCTACGACACCCCGGAAATGGAACAGCACTCCCGGGTGACCGATAACGGCAACATTCCCTTCAACTTTCTCGGCAACGTCAACGTATCCGGTTTGACGCCGGAGCAGGCAGCCAAGCAAATCGAACAGAGGCTCCAGGCCGCGGGAATCATGCTGCACCCCCAGGTCTCGGTGGAAGTAGAATCCTACGCAACCGCGAACGCGTCGGTGATGGGGGAAGTGCAGAAGCCGGGAACTTACGAGATCGACACTCCCCACAGGGTGGTGGACGTTCTCGCTCTGGCCGGCGGAATGACACCTATCGCGGATCGCCACATTACCATTCAACGCTCCGGCCCGGGGAAACAAAAGGTCGATTACTACTATTCCAATGAGGGCGACGCCGCTTTGTCCGACGATCCCATGGTTTACCCCGGCGATTCGGTGGTCGTGTCCAAGGTCGCGGTGGTATATGTGCTCGGCGATGTGTACAAGCCGGGCGGCTATCCAATAAATACCAATAACTCGAAAATGACCGCGTTGCAGGCCATCGCTTTGGCCGGCTACGCCAACCATACGGCCGCCGTCGGCAAGTCGAGGCTGGTGCGCGAGACCCCCAACGGAGTGCAGGAAATCAACTTGCACGTGGGTGCGATGCAGAAGGGCAAGCTGCCGGATGTTGCCTTGCTGCCCGACGATGTGGTCTATGTGCCCTTCAGCTTCATGCGCAACCTGGAAGTAAATGGCCAGGGGATTCTCGCTTCGGCTACTTCGGCAGCCATATACCTCCACTAGAGCATTCGATCCTTTCCGCTTATCAGGAGTCTGTCTTGGCAACTGCGCCACCATTCGGACAAATCACGGTTACAGATGACCGGAGAAGAGTGGAAAGCGCGGCCGCAGAGCCCGCAGGCATGTGGAGCCGGGCTTCGACCTGGGGCTTGCTGCTGGTGCTGCTCTATTTTGCCCTCGACGGCGTCTCGCCCTTTGTCAATTCCCCTACCGCCCTGCGCGCGGTCGCCACCAGTTCCGAGGGCTGGATTCTTGGGGAGCGCGTCAGCAAACTATGCATGTTCGTGCTCTGCATGATCTTTGTCGCTCAGCGGCGCCAAGCTGTTCGCCGCCTCAGCATGCAGATGAAGCTGGTGACCGGTTTCCCTATCCTCGCGCTTCTACTTTTCCCCGTCTCCCAGCAGGCGACCCGGACCATCAGCTCCGGCGCCTTGCTGCTGGCCGCGATTTTGCTCATGTACTACATCATGTCCCGCTACCGCTTCGATGAGCTACTGGAGCTGTTTCTTATTCTGGGCACGGCGACGATCGTTGCCAGTATCGTCTTCGCCCTGGCGCTGCCACAGTACGGGCTGGATAGGATGGGGGGGCATTCCACGGCATGGAAGGGTATCTTCAGCGCCAAGAATTACCTTGGCGATATGGCGGTATTTTTCCTGACTATGGCGGTGTCTTACCGCGGGCGCACCTCGTTTCTCCGTTCCGTTCGCGCTTCACAGATCGTCTTTTGCCTGGTTGCTATTGCCTTTTCGCGAGCTGCGACAGCGTACCTGCTCACCACCATCTACGTTGTCTATTTCGTGATCACGAAGACGCTGCATCGCTTTCGCAAGAAGGACTACTTTGTCTTATGTATCCTCCTGCTCGGGGTTCTTTCCGTCGCCGCGGTGTTGATTGTGGCTACGCCGGATCTGCTGTTCAGCGTGCTCGGGAAAGATTCGACGCTAACCGGGCGCACCGGGATATGGAGCGCGGCCATCGATTCGATCGCCCGGCGCCCGCTGTTCGGCTACGGTTACCAGGCGTTCTGGCTTGGCCTCGAGGGCGAATCCTATCGCGTGATCCTCGCCGTGTCGTGGCTTCTGGCACAGGCGCAGAACGGGTTTCTTGACGTCACGCTGGAGATGGGTGTGGCCGGGTTGGCAATCGTCCTGCTGGTCTTTGGTTTCGCCTTCCGTGATGCCGGGGTTTGTCTCTTCCGCGGGCGTGACCATGCCCAGCTTCGCGCCGTGGAGTGGTACCTTGCCGTCGTCATCCTGACCCTTATCTGCAACCTCGATGAAAGCTTCCTCTTTGAACCCAAGCATCTTGGCTCGATGATCTTTGTCATCGCCTGCGTGGGCCTCAAGCAGGAATGGCTGCGTCTGCGCACATCGGCTACGCCCCAGCCTGGGGCGCACTGATTGAATATTTGTACGCTCATCATCGATCGCCGGCGTTTAGGGAAGAGCCGTCCATGAGCGCCAAGTCGAGTCCCGAATCCGTGCCTGCGATACGCGGCGCTGCCCTGCGCGTTGCTTATGACGCCCGGGCGCTCGTGTCCGGCGATGGAGGAACGGGCAAAGGCATTCAACTGCGCAACTTGATAGACAGCCGATGGGCTCAATTTCAGGGTTATGCCCCGCCTGCAGGGAGGCAGACCTCGACCGCAGGCATCGTGCAGGGCGGCAACGGCCGCTATCTGATCTGGCAGCAGCTCTCCCTCCCCGGACTGCTCAAACCCTGGAAGCCGGACGTGTTTCTCGCGCCCTACAATACAGCGCCTCTCTTGTTGCCCCGCCGTACCAAGCTTGTGCTGGTGCTTCACGACCTGATCCTGCTCGAGAGTTTCGGGACCACCACCACCCGGGCGAGGATCGTGAATAGCTACCGCCGGCGGCTTATTCCGCTTTCCGTCGCCCGCGCGAGCTATGTGCTCACAGTATCGGAATTCTCCCGCAATCGCATCCTGGAACACTTTCCTGAAGCCCGCGTCATCGTAATCCCTTGTACCATCCCGGAATCGTGGTTTGTCGGGCCGCATAACCCGCAGCAGCGCGACAACTATATCCTGCTTGTCACCGCCCCCGCGCCGCACAAGAATACTCCGCGCGCGCTCAGAGCCTATGCCCGCTATGTCAGCATGGCAGGATCCGGCGCTGCGAATCTGCGCATCGTCGGGCTTGCCGGCGCCCCAAAGTCGTTCCCTGCAATGGTCGAGGAGCTTCGGTTAAAAGAGAAAGTAATTTTCGAGCCCTTTGTCTCGACCGCCACCCTCCAGTTGCTTTACCGCCGTGCCAAGGCTGTTCTGGTCCCATCGCTGTTGGAAGGTTTTGGAATTCCGGTGCTCGAGGGCATGGCGTCGGGAACCCCGGTGATTGCCTCGCGCAGCAGTTCCCTGTCCGAGGTCGGTGGGGAAGCAGTTCAATATTTTGACCCACTCGATGAAACATCGATCGCGGCATCGATCTTTGAGTTAAGCGAGATTCCAGAGCTGTCGATAGAGAAGGTGAGGAAGGGACACGTGCAAGCAGCAAGATTCCATCCCCGGATCGTACATCGCCAGATTGATGAATTCTGGTTTCGCATCGCGTCCGAGCATGCGGCAGCGACCAATCACGCGGATGTTGTAGAGAGCCCTGTAACCGGGAGCGACCTAACTGGGAAGTTGAGAGGCGGCGCATGATGTACACGTCCAGAATGCAAACCGGCCGGATCGTCCGGGCAGTTAGCAGCCGTTGGCAAAGATGGCAGAAAGCCGGCCACTATAAGCGGCTATCCGTTAGCGAAGCTTTTGCGGACATCTACCGGTCACACGCCTGGGGATCCGTCGAGGATCGGCCCTTCTGCTCCGGAGATGGATCGATCCGCGAGGAAGCAGTCGGCCCCTACTGCGCAATGATTCGTGACTTCATTGCGGGCAACAACATAAAGCGTGTGGTGGATCTTGGCTGCGGAGACTTTGCTGTGGGTTCGCGATTCATAGGTCCAGCGGTTCACTACGTAGGTGTTGATGTGGTGCCGGACCTCATCCACTACAACCGGCAGCACTTCGGCGCCCCTGGGATCGAGTTCCGCTGCATCAACATCATCGAAGACCGACTGCCCCAGGGCGATCTTTGCCTGGTGCGCCAGGTGCTCCAGCATCTCTCGAACGCGCAGATTCTTAAAACGCTGAAGTCACTGCGCCGCTACCGCTACGTCATCGCGACCGAGCATGTATATGCCGGCGCGGGTTTGCGTCGCAATCGCGACAAACCGCACGGTCCGGGGACCCGCATCCCGCGACGATCCGGCGTGTTCCTGGAATCTTCACCGTTCAACTGTCCAGCCAAACTCATGCTCGAAGTTCCCTTGGCAGAAAACCAGATCTTACGTTCTGTCGTCATCTAAACCTGCTCGCTCGCTTCTGGTTCACGCCAGGAGTTCGAGTGATGGACACCTGTCTTGGTAAGGAATCATGAAATTTACCATCATCACCCCCACGCTCCAGAGAACTAGCCTGGTCAGGGCATGCGACTCGGTCGACAGCCAGTCCTTTTCTGATTGGCAGCACATCGTCATGGTCGATCGAGCAAAGCTCGACCGCGCCTTGTTAGCCAGGATTCAACACCCCCAGCGTTCTGTCGTCAAATGCGGTGTACCTCACCATAACTACGGCAACACCTGCCGGCATAATGCCTGGATATTCGCTAGAGGGGATTATTGCCTGATGCTCGACGATGACAATTACTTAACCGACGACAGAATACTTGAGGACATAGCGGCGAATCTCGAGGACCGTCCGCATTGGGCGCTCTTTCCCATCCTCCGGCGTGGAAAGCTGTTCTTCCATGATCCGCCTGGGCTGAAGGTGACCGACACAGCCAATGTGGTCGCGCGGAGAGAGATTGCGCGTTGGCCGGATATTTTGGAGTACGCAGCGGACGCCCGTTGGATCGAAGGGCTGAAAGCATATCCGCACAAGTCATTGCCTGACTTTCGTCCGATCGTCGATATGCCCGTCCAGAGCAAAGGCAGATCCTCCGCGAACAGGTGGGACATCCGCGAAAAGGTGGCTCGGACCTGGCGCGATATCGGGCTGCTCTACAGCAAGCGCGGCAGTACATCGCTGTAGCCCTTCGCATTACAAAAGCCGAGGTTCGCAGTATGTCCCTTAATGTATCAACATCGTTTGATTCCGCATCTTACCGCAGATACAACCACGTATTGGCGTGGGTTGTACTCGTCGCATCTGGGCTGGTCTGCCTCTCCATCGATTACCGCCTTCGCATTTTAGCGGCTGACGATTCCTATATCCATTTGCGCATAGCAACACACCTCATGACTACCGGGCATGGATACTTCAATCTAGGCGAAAAGGTAATGGTAACTTCCTCACCCGTGTGGACACTTCTGTTGGGTGTGAGTGCGTGTTTTTTTCATGGTTTTCCAGCGGCTCTGGCCCTCGAGGCAGCTAGCATGGGTCTCGCGTGTACGATGAGTTTCCTGCTGATCTCCCGGTATTTACATCTGGACACTCTTCGAACGATCCTTCTATCGCTCATTCCGCCGGCAACCGTCTTCCTCATCCTGCTTCAAAGCACGATCCAGCAAATGGAATCGACCCTGGCGATTGGGCTTGTCCTATCCTCGATTTACTTGTTTGAAATGGGGAATATTTGGTGGCTAAGCCTGTTGGTGCTTGCAGGCTTTACTCGCTACGAATACTTTGCAGTGGTAATAGTGTTTTTTACTGTTGCTCTTATCGCAAAGCGTCTCAAACCCATGGCAGTCTTCATCGCCGTTATTGTCTTTTCGGTGATGGCCTTGTATCTCCTCTATCAATATGGAACCTTAGTGCCAAACACACTAAGAGCGAAGGCAGCCGTGTATGTAGGTTCTTACGCGCATACAGCCGGATCCTTAGGACTCGGACTCGAGAAGCCTCTTGCTATCTTGCGCACCTGCCTGCTGTTCGCCGCCCTGATAGCGCTTACAACAAGTAAACTGCAACGCAGGCTTATTGTTCCCGGTGCTATGGTCTCTGCTGGTGCGCTCCTGGATCTGTGCTACGTAGTGAAGAAAACCATGATCTTCCCGTGGTACCGCCCTCTCGGATCTGCGCTCGTTGTGCTGGGGCTCATCTTAAGCGTAGCTGCCTTCGAGCGTGGAGGTTGGAGAAGATATATTGCTATCGCGGCCGTTCTGGCATTTATAAATCCCATGACTTCAGGGAAGGAACTTGCAGCCTACGCTCTTAATAATGCCTCGTTGGACGGTGCGGACGACTTTGATATTCGAACGATAGAGTATCTGTCTGTCGGCAACTCCATCTATCAGGAGTGTCCAAGTGCCAGGATAATGAGCTCTGAAATTGGTGGCCTTGGAGAGGGCTTTGAAGGCGAGATCCTCGATGCAGTCGGCCTGGCGACGCCGTCGGCAATTAAGTATCATCCCTTGCGAGTTCCGGAGGAGAGAAGTTCCGGCGATTTGGGAGCAATTCCAGCCGCCTTTGTCAGCGAAATGCGCCCTGACGTAATCGTAAGTTATGACGTGTTCGCGCAGTCGCTCTTAAAGAACTCAGATAAATCAATCTATACTGAACTTGTTTATCCGCCGCTGCCCGCGGCCGAAATGCCGCGCTATAGCAACTGGAATCGACATCGTTTATATATCCTGGTGGCAAGAACGGGGTTATGTTCTTCAACCGCCCTTGATGCCAGGGTTAGACAGTCCCTTCAGGCGCCTTAAGAGGGCACTCACTAAAAGCCCGGTTGACAGCAACAGCTCTGACTCTCAGCCGGCTCGCGTAGGATTATTCTCTTCGGCTTTAGCCGCGGGGGACGGGAAGCCGGGGCTAAAGAGTCTGCGTGAGAACTCGAAATAAACAGCAAATCGAAACCAGGCCCGTAGGGCCGGGAGCCAAACGTCAGCCCAGCCCGGATCCGGATTTCCTGTGGAACTTGCCGGCGTTGGCGCACTTCATGCGGCTTTCCTTAACGAAAGCCGCACACGCGGACTTTGGTGGCGCCCCGTGCAGGAAATCCGGAGAAGGGCTGGGAGGCGGATCCAAGGTCGGGAGCGCCGGAGGTGCGGCACTACCTTCATCCGCTAGTGCCGCGCCTCTGGCGCTCAAACGATATTTGGGGATCGATGTCCTCAATCGTTTACGGCCCGACTAAAGTCGTGCCCTGACACAAAACATGAGTTTTTCTGCAGCCCGTTAAGCAGGCAAGCGAGGTACGCACACCGGATGTAGCTAGTGCCGCGCCTCCAGCGCTCGGACGATTTACGGAATCGATGTCCCAGCCCTTCTCCGGATTTCCTGCACGGGGCGCCACCAAAGTCCGCGTGTGCGGCTTTCGTTAAGGAAAGCCGCATGAAGTGCGCCAACGCCGGCAAGTTCCACAGGAAATCCGGATCCGGGCTGGGCTGACGTTTGGCTTCCGGCCCTCCGGGCCTGGTTCTGATTTGCGGTTTATTTTCGCTTTCTAATGCAGACTCTATTCTTCCACCTCAATGCGACGCACTATGCTATTTCGCGAGCGCAGCTTCGATGGCGGCCGTAACCTGGGGCGAGTCGGGAGTGACGGCGGGTTCGAAGCGCGCCACCGGCTGGCCGTTGCGGTCGAACAGAAACTTGGTAAAGTTCCACTTGATGTCGCCGCCAATTTGCGGGTTCACCGACTTATCCGTTAAAAAGGCGTAGAGCGGCGCCTTATCTTCGCCCAGCACACTGACCTTGGACATCATCGGGAAAGTCACGTCGTACTTGTTGTGGCAGAACGTTTTGATCTCTGCATTCGTGCCCGGCTCCTGCGAAGCGAAGTTATTGGCCGGAATGCCGACGATCACCAGGCCGCGGTCCTGATATTTTTTATAGAGCGATTCCAGGCCGGCGTACTGCGGAGTATAGCCGCATTTGCTGGCGACATTCACCAGCAGAAGAACCTTGCCCCGGTAACTACGCAGGCTGACCGGCGGCCCATCGATGGACTTCAAGGTAAAGCTGTAGACGCTCTTCGCCGGTATGGCCATGCAGACCCCAGCGACCAACAACATGAGAACAAGGGCTAGTTTGCGCACAGGTGCCTCCCAATATGTCCCGATAATACAGCAGCAGCTTTCAATCGATTGTCAATCGATTGTCACTAAACGTCGCAGAGATCGGCGGCCTGCAAGAGTCCGGCGCGGGGATCGCCGGCGGGTACGAACTCATGCGCAACGTATCCTTTATAGCCTGATTCCACAATCCCGCGCATCACGCCATCCCATTGCACCTCCTGCTTATCGTTCAGCTCGTGGCGCCCCGGGACACCGCCGGTGTGGAAGTGGCCAAGCCATTGAATGTTCTCCTGAATGGTTGCAATCAGATCGCCTTCCATAATCTGCATGTGATAGATGTCGTAGAGCAGCTTCACATGAGGGGAATTTACTTCTTTCATCACCGCCACGCCCCAGGCGGTGTGGTCCGCCATGTAGTCCTTGTGGTTTACCTTGCTGTTCAAAAGCTCGAGGCAAAGGACTACGTTATTGTCTTCCGCAATTTTCTTCACCCGGTTCAAGCCCAGGATTACATTTTTTGCGCCTTCTTCATCGGACATTCCGCGGCGATTTCCAGAAAAGGTAATGACATTGGGTACGCCCGCCTTTGCGGCCAGCGGGACGTTCTTGCGCAGTCCTGCCTCGATCTTGTCGTGATTGGCAACTACGTTGAGGGCATCGGGAATCGTTCCCGCGTCGACATAGCCCATGGTACAGATCAGTCCATACTTCTTGGGTGTTTCAAAATCCGCCGGTTCCAGAAGGTCGACTCCCTTTAATCCGATCTGCGCCGCATAGGCGCACAATTCGTCCAGGCTCATCTTCGAATAGCACCAACGGCTGACAGATTGCCGGATGTTGCCCTTCCTCTGGATCGGACTTTCGGCCGGAGCCGCAGCTTTATCCTGAGCCCAGGAAATAGAGGAACTGGAGGCTAATGCCGTGCCGGCGATTGCGCTTTTAAGCATCTTGCGACGGGATATGGAAGACATGTTGATACGCCTTTCGGACCTTGGTGAGTGCACGCACGTATTTAATCATGGTTGGAACACTAGGGCACTTTCGCAATTACTGTGGCCTGATAAAGATCGCGAGGTGTGGTTTTCCTTGGGAGAAAACCACAAAAAGGCCTGTAGCTTCGGTGTACACCAATTGCGAAACTGCCAGATCCGACAGACGCCTTACTCCGGAGGAACAGCCGTGGGGTACAAGTCCGAGAGCGGCTTCGCTTGTTGCTCAAGGAGTTCGGGATGAGGCAAAGGCTTGCGTGGGATCATCTGTTCGCGTATGGCGGCGTTATAGACGATGCATTCACGGTCTCTTCCGGCAACAACTCGTAGCTCACGAAGGCGAGCTTCTTGCTGTCGGGTGACCAGGAGGGAACATTGATGGTTCCCTGGCCCCCAAAAAGCTTTGCCAGCAGGTGAATTTTTTTATCGTCCATCGACATCAGGTTGAGCGCGACATCCTTTTGCGCCGGGTGGCCGCTTACGTCCTTTTCATAAGAAAGAAAGACCATCCATTTTCCATCCGGAGAGAGGTGCGGGAACCAGTCGTTGGTCTCATCGGATACCACCTGTTCCTGCGCGCTTCCATCTGCCTTCATGCGCCATATCTGCATCAACCCAGTGCGCTCTGAGTTGAAGTAAATGTATGCTCCATCCGGGCTGTACTCCGGCCCATCGTCCAAGCCCTTGGTTGTGGTCAGCCTGGTCTCCTGGCCGCCGCTAACTGGAATCGTATAGACATCGAAGTTGCCGTTGCGCTGGCCGGTGAAGGCCAGAGTCTTCCCGTCGGGCGACCATCCATGCCAATAAGAAGGCGAATACTGCGTGATCGGCCGCGGCGTTCCGCCGCCAATCGGCACCACGTAGATGGAGGAACCGTGAGTGCTTTCTGACTGGCAGCTGATGGCCATCGACTCGCTATCGGGAGAAATGCCGTGATCATTGTTGCAGCTGTTTTGCGGATCGGTGTCGATGACAGCTGGGTCGTTTCCATTGAGCGCCAGACGATGGAGTTTGCCCTCGCTGTTGAAGAGAAAGAACGAGCCGTCGCGCGACCAGTTCGGGGCTTCAAAGTGGATGGGCGCCACGTAGGCCACGCGGCGGTCGGTCGAGGCTATTGCGATCGTCTCGAGCGCGCTATAGAGAACCGGCTTCCCCGTCGGCGGCGGAAGCGAAACCAGCTTGACATTAGAAAAGACCGCCTTCTCGACCACGTCCTTGTCATGCGCACAAACGCCGATGCCGATATAGAAGGGTCCCGTGAGGGCCAATTTCGTCGAGGCCCCGCTGGCCTGCAACTTACCATCGCTCCCGGAGACGAAAGCGTAGAAATAGTCGCCACGCTTTTCAATGCGCACTGTTTGCGGCGCAGAGATGTTGGATTCGACCTCGTGCGTGTTGGCGCCCGGTGCATCCCGGTATTGCAGCGAAGTAAGGCCATCTCCGTGCCACGCAAGGTCCACGGCGGGCGAGTTGGCATCCAGGCTCTGCCGTACCATCAGCACCGCTTTTCGATGATTGTTGCCGGTAGTGCCAACGAAAGCGATATCCGCCGTGAGTGACACATCCCCGGAGACCTTGGTCCACAGATAGTGAAAGTCATCCTCGCCGAACCACATGTTTGCGCCGCTGCCGCTGATCGTGTAGGTCTGCCGTACCGGGTCGTACTCGACCGATCCCGGATGCAAAACGGTTCCCACGTCCTGGTGTTCCTGAAATATGCCCAACGATGCGGTAGCGGGACGCGCAGACGGCGTAATCAGCGTGAGCAGGGTCAGGCAGCATACGGGGGAAATCCGGCGATAAAGGGAAATGTGCATGTTCGTAGCCTTCACATGGTTTTTGCTGCGGCGTGCTGTACAAGTAAGTTTGGTCGGAGAAAGTTATCATGGAAATGAAGCGATGTGCGGCTTTCTTCGCGGAAAGCCGCATGCAGTTCGGTGGCCCCACAAAGATCCACAGGAAATCCGGGTTCCAAAGGTCCTTTTCATGCGCAAGCGTCTCCTGATCGTCGCCGCACTGGCGGCAGCCTCCACCGCTCTTCTCGCACAAACGCCTGCGTGGCCGCCCTCTCCCGATCATCTGACCATGCCTCTATGGCCAAACGGAGCGCCGGGCGCGCAGCCGAGTGCGGGACCGGAAGGCGACCTCACGACTGCCAAAGATGGCCGCCCAGGCGGGAAGCCAGTCATCCGTATCGGCAATGTTTCAAATCCCACGCTTACGCTCTACACGCCTAAGGGAAAGAACACCGGGGCCGCCGTGCTTGTGTTTCCTGGCGGTGGTTACCGCATCCTGGCCATTGATATTGAAGGGACCGAGGTATGCGACTGGCTGAATTCGATCGGCATCAACTGCATTCTGGTTAAGTACCGTGTGCCCGAGCCGGGTCCGTATCCCATGTCCTCGGCGCCGCTACAAGATGCCCAGCGCGCGCTCGGCATCGTACGTTCTCATGCATCCGAGTGGCACATTGATCCAAACCGCGTTGGAGTGCTGGGCTTCTCCGCCGGCGCGCACCTGGCAGCCGCCTTGAGCACTCACTTCGACCAGAGGCTTTACGATCCGCTGGACGCGGCAGACAAGCTTAGTTGCCGCCCCGACTTTGCGGTCATCGTCTATCCGGGCTACCTTGCGCTCGCAGACCAGAATTACGCGCTGAATCCCGACATCCGCCCGACCGCTCAAACTCCGCCTACCTTTTTGGTGCAAGCTGAGGACGATCCGGTTCATGTAGAAAACGCCGTTGTCTATTTCCTTGCCCTGAAGAATGCCAAGGTGCCGGCAGAGCTGCACATTTATGCCCAGGGCGGCCATGGTTACGGTCTGCGCCGCACCGCACTCCCCGTCACTACGTGGCCTCAGAGTGTCGAGATATGGCTGCACACCATTCATATTTTGTCCGATTCCGACGCCTCTAATTCCCCAGCCAATTGAGCAGGTGAGAACAATAACCATGCAGAAAATTGTTTTGCTGTTCGCGCCGTTCCTACCGCTTCTGGCGGCTGCGGTCTGCCTCGCACAAAACACTCCGTCGCTGCCTGCTCCTCTGGGAGTGCCCAAGCCCGGTCCATCCACGGATGCTCCTTATGCTCCGCAGGCTATCCTGCCCGGCGGCGTAGTAGTGACTCTCTATCCGCCCGGCTCGCCCTTCCTCAACAAGGACCGCGTGCGCGAGGCCGAGCAATACAACATGAGCCAAGCCGTGCCGGGGCGAATCAACAGCATCGTCAACATCCACAACCCATCGATCGAAGTGCATACCGTCGATCGTGGGCTGAATACCGGCGCTGCCGTAATCCTGGTGCCGGGCGGTGGTCACAACACGCTGAACGTGGGTTCGGAGGGCGCGGATTTCGTTCCCTTCTTCTATAACTACGGGGTCAATACGATCATCCTGCGGAGCCGCCTGCGCCGCGACGGATACAACCCACGGACCGATGAGGTGTACGATGCCCAGCAGTCCATTCGCCTGGTGCGCGCGCACGCCAAGGAATGGAATATCGATCCCCACAAGATCGGCATCATGGGCTTTTCCGCGGGCGCGGAATTAGCCTCCGCCGCGGCCGTTCTATACGACGACTTTGACAAGAAGAACAGCGATCCGGGAGATCCCCTGGCAGGCATCTCTTCGCGTCCTGACTTTGTGGGCGTCATCTATCCCGGTCCCACCCCCTTCGCGCGCAATCGCGTTGCCCCGCCGATCCCGCGTAACGTGCCTCCCTCGTTCATCGCCTCTGCCGGATCGGATGACCAGGTGCATGCCATCTGGGCCGACGAATACTTTGCCGCGATGCTGGCGCTCCGCGTGCCTAACCTCGAGATGCACATTTATGCCAATGGCCGGCATCCCGGCGAGCTACTGCGCGACGGCAGCCACATGACCGGCGGTCTGACGGACCGCAACGGAATACCCTTTGGCACCTGGCAATTCCGCTTCATCGACTGGTTTCGCGATCTTGGTTTTTTAGAGAAGCCTGACGTGGAAACCAAGGCAGCTAAGGACATCGCCTTCTATTTGAGTCAACCTGCGGGCGCTACGCCCACCGCGCCCTCCGGCTCAGCCGGGACCGCTCCGCCCGCCACCCCCCGCGTGCCCTAGCTAAGCGGCGTTTAAAAGTGTCCGGCGATGGACATTGAACTGGGTTTGTGGACAGTCTGCGCTTCGAATGCTTTGTAAGTTTAAGAAACGCAAGATGGATACGAATCCTGGCTTTGGTCACCTGCGTGCTCCCTAATGAAGGGAGCGTACGTTTTTTTCCCGCATAGGTGGATGAACAAGAGGCATGGAATATGTTGCGAAGAGTGATTGCTCTCAGTCTTATTGCGTACTCGGTCGTGTTGCTCCAGGGGAAACAGCCGTCGTCGTCGATCGAGGCTCCCTCTGGAACTGCGTTGCTGTTTGAAGCTACAGGAGAAGGCTCGCAGATATATACCTGTACCGATGGACATTGGACACTCAAGGCTCCCGACGCTAAACTTTTGGATGAACACGGCCAGGTGATCGGCACCCATTTTGCCGGTCCAACCTGGAGGCTCGAGGATGGAAGCGAAGTAAAGGGCAAAGCCATTGCGAGTCGAGCTGCGGGAGACGCTTCCTCCGTGCCCTGGTTGCTGGTACAAGCCGTTCCCGGCAGCGGCAGCGGCAAACTGGCGAATGCGCTTTACATCCGTCGTACCGAAACGCACGGGGGTGCGGCGAGCACCAAAGCGTGTGACAGCGGTGAAGAGCGGGTTCCGTATACTGCAAAATACAGCTTCTACACCGGCAAATGAACGAAGCACATCTTCCCCGGTCTGGAATAACGAGAACCCATGACAAAGATCCATCACACAGCGGCCGAAGGCTTTGCGGCGGGTGCGGCCAACTACGCTGCCGGCCGTCCGGAATATCCGCCTGAAATCGAAGCATGGTTGACCCACGAGCTAGGGCTGGATAGCGGGAAAACCGTTCTTGATTTAGGCGCAGGCACAGGGAAGTTCTCGCGCAGTCTTCTGGCCACGGGAGCGAAGGTTATCGCGGTGGAACCTGTCCCGGCGATGTTGGATCAACTGGTGCGGCAGTACCCGGATGTTGAAGCCAGAAGCGGCTCTGCCGAAGCCATTCCTGTGGGTGATGCATCTGTGGACGCGGTCGTCTGCGGGCAATCCTTTCATTGGTTTGCCACGCCCCAAGCGCTTCGTGAGATCCATCGAGTGCTCGAGCCGGGTGGTGCTCTCGGTCTGGTGTGGAACGTCCGCGACAATAACGTCGAATGGGTCGCAGCCGTTACCCGGATCATGAACGCCTTTGAGGACGATTCTCCCCGCTTCCACAGCCAGAAATGGCGAACCCTGTTTCCTGCCGAGGGGTTCGGCGCTCTGCGTGAGAAGCGATTTCGGAACTGGCATACCGGCCACCCCGAGACGGTGATTGTCGACCGGATCTTATCGGTAAGCTACATCGCGGCACTCCCCCCTGACCAACAGGAGCGTGTCAAGGCTGAGCTCCGGCAAGTGATCGCCACCGTACCGGAACTCGCGGGAAAGGCCCAGGTGACCTTTCCCTACGAAACGTTGGCTTTCGTTTGTAACAAGAGGACGTATACATCTGAGCGAGAAATGCACTAAGCTTCTCCGCGAAGCGGGAGGGGCGCGAATGTCTGAGGCAAACAAACTTCTAGTCAGGCGCTGGTTTGAGCAAGTTTGGAACCAGAAAAGCGAAGCGGCTATTGACGAAATGCTGAGTCCGCAAGGCAAGTCTCACGGTTTTCCTGAAGCGGATTCGGTCCTTGTTGGCGCCGAAGCCTTCAAGGCCGTACATCGCACCTTTTGCGGCGCTTTCCCCGACGTGCACGTCGACGTCGAGGAGATAGTCGCGGAGGGTGACCGGGTCGCCGTCCGCTGGCGAGTTTCCATGACCCATCTGGGCGATCACCTCGGTTTTCCCGCCAGCGGCAAGAAGGAGACAATGGCAGGCTCAACCTTCGCCATTGTCAAGGGTAGCCAAATCGTCGATGGCTGGAACTATATGGACATGCAAGCACTGATGCAAAAGCTCCAGAGCGCTTAAGCATCTGGGGTTTCTCTTCCGGTTCTCACGCAGACTCTTAAGTCGGTGACCGGCCACGCGCCATGGTAATTGGTTTGTCGGCGGGCACGGGCCTGATCGCCATTGTTAACGCCGATTGGGCACACCTGCGTGATGCTCACTTAGGTGATGGCCAGCTGTTCACAAGGTTGCTGACGTCGATACTGCCGAGCCCGGTAGCGAAGTCCCAGGCAGCGGTAGCGGGATACGCTTCGATCGCGTACATATCGGAAGTAGAAAGAATACCATACCCGGCCGGTGAAGGATCGTAACAGTTATTAGTGCCGAAGCACGGAACCACGTTATTGCCCACGGTTATGTCATGGAAGATGCAGGAAGACGAGACGCGGCTGCCCTTGACCGCATTGCATGCCGACAGCCTGGCCTTGTTTGGGCTGGAGGCGCTTCCGTACTCAGACTTTGCCAGCGCGTAAAAAATCGGATCCGGGTTGCCCTGCGGACCGCCCGCTTTCTGATTGATCAAGGCCTGGATACTGGCAAATTGAGGAGCGGTAAAGGAAGTGCCACCGCCGCTGTTATACAGCAAGGTATCTGTGTCGTTTGTGTAATCGCAGGGACCTCCTCCCTGGGCGACATCTGACATGCAAAAGAGGACAGCGTGCGACCAGAACCCGTTCGAAGCAAACAAGGAGACATCCGGCAAGTCGCGCTTCCCATCGTCCGGAATGCCCGCAACTTCCTTCTGCCACGAAGGCTTGGAATATACGAAGCTGGGAGCGCCGCTGCCGGCAGCAATATCCAGATAATTGGACCCTATCTCGCTGTTACAGAACGTTACGCTACTCTTGTAATCATAGAATCTGTAAAGCACGCTGCTGGCGCATGAATCGTTCCAGGGCATCTCTGGAATGTACGACTTCGCTGACCGTCCGATCGGGTAGTTGGTTGAGTTCCAGTATTTGCTGACGGTGCCTTCGTAGGTATCCAGAAAATCCGTGGCGCCGGTAGCGACATTGTAGGGAGTGGAGGCAAGCCCGTTGGCTGCAATGCCTGTGTCTGACCAGTTGGGAGCGGGCAGATCGTAGGCGTCGCACCCGGCTGCTCCGCCGTCACCGGCAGCCACGAATACCGACACTCCTTCGCCGGCCGCCTGTTGCCATAGGCTGTTGATATAGGCGTTCTCGCCAGGTCCTTGTGCGGCCTCGCAGCCGGTGTAACTCAGACTCATAATGGGTGGAGGAGTGGCGCCGTCCAATAGGTTCTGGGCAGCGATGAGGGCCCCGAAGTTGGTGGTAGTATCCGCGCAGGAAGCGAGTTCGACAGCCGCATCAGCAGCTACAGCTCCTGCCCACTCTGCATCGAGAGCCGCTTCGCTTTCAGCGCTACCGATTCCCGGATCGGTGCACCCGGAGCCAGGATGAATCTGGGCGAACGTGCCGGCATGGGAGGCCAGGCCAAACGCTGTGCGAAATGTGGCTACGTCGGCTGGATTGATATCCGTGTCCTCAAGAACCACTACGGTCTGTCCTTTGCCGGTGATCGGCTTGCTCGTTCTGTAAAGCGGTCCCACGTTATAAATGGCGCCCAGGTCCGCCGGGGACTCGTCATACTGCGGGATGCCGTTATGGCCATCGGGACATCCAGTACACGGGAAAGAGAAGTTCTTGATCGGTCTGATCAACGCCGGCTTGGGCATGAAGTTATGCAGCGAGACAAGGCCGACCACTACCGGCGTGAGAGCGGCAGGGATCGAAGGGTCACTCACGTTTGCGATGTGTTGCTTGCCATTTACCAGGTACTTATGAATTTCGGTATGAAACGTCTCGCGCACCTGGCCAGCGGAACCTGATACATCGATCGTTAGCCCATTCCTGGAAACCGCGTTCACCTGGAGTCCATGCGAGCTTAGCCATTGCGAAACCGTCTCGATGTCCTGTTGCGCCGGGCCGAAGTTCGTGCCCAGCTCCGCGGCTGTAAGCCATTGGTGATAGGTGGCGGACTGCGGATCCTGGCGTTCGTCGATAGCGCGCTCCAACGCCTCTTCCTGCTCCGGGCCGCGCCGCAGTTGCAGCAACATGTGCGGCATGGGGAAACCGTCTTCGACCGCTCCCTCATCGTATTTCGCGACGGCAAGCGGATGGGTGTGGCCGCGGAGCTCTACTAAGTTCGCCTCATCCATTGCATCTACGATATGAGGAGTGGCTCTGGGCGACCCGGCCCGATCGGCGGCAAGTGCTGAATTTGAGAAACCAATCAGAGCCAGTACCGTAAATATCGAGAGGCAGATGATGCGTGCTGGAAATAGCGGAACAACGACACGAGGAGACTCCTTTTGAAGTTTCTTTTGCACCCTGGACTTTCTCATCTGGCCCTAAGCGTTGAAGGAGTATAGCTTGATGCGATCAGCAGGCGGAGGTAGGTAAGTTGGTTCGCATGAAGATCAAAACCGTTTTGGGCAAAGACCCGCCCATCCTCCATTTCGAGCACCAGCAAGCCTGGGAGGAGTGGCTTTCGCGAAATCATCGTGAGGCAACCGGTGTGTGGTTGCGGATCGCAAAGAAGGGATCGACAATTCGCTCCATAACCCATGCTGAGGCGTTAGACTCCGCGCTCTGTTTTGGATGGATCGACGCGCAGAAGAAGCCAGAAAGCGCCAGCGCATGGCTGGAGCGATTTACACCGCGCGGCAAGCGAAGCATCTGGTCGAAGCTCAATCGGCAGAAGGCAACGGCGTTGATCGAATGCGGCCGAATGCGAGAGAGTGGGGTCGAAGAGGTGCTGCGTGCTAAAAAGGATGGGCGGTGGGAACAGGCGTATGACTCACCGCGCACCGCGACTGTGCCGGAGGATTTTCAGGCCGCGCTGGACAAGAGTGCGAGGGCAAAGGCATTCTTCGCCACCCTGGAAAGCCGAAACCGGTATGCAATTCTGTTTCGCATACAAACGGTAAAGAAAGCAGAGACGCGTGCGCGAAAGATCAGCGAATTCGTTGCCATGCTGGAAAAGCACGAGAAGATACATCCGTGACCGGGAGCCTTGATGAATGAGTTACAGCAGAACGAGTTACAGCAGGCCCTTATCGGCGACAGCGCAGCGGCACCGCCGTCCCACATCCTTGAAGGGATTCAAAGCGATCTCGCTCATCGAGTGATTGAAGGTGCTCCCCACACCATCTATGAGGAACTCTGGCACATTGCGTTCTGGCAGCAGGTCACTCTGGACTGGGTGAACGGTGTCGAGACGCCCTTTCCAGCTCATCCCTCAGCAGGGTTCCCCGCGGACGCGCACGAGCCCTGGGATCAGCTACGCCAACGGTTCTTCCACGGTAATCAACAGGCTGCCGCCCTGGCGGGTGACGAGAAGCGGCTCGAGCGATCAGTCCGTTGTCCATCGCGGCCAGGGAATCCCATCCGCATCATGTCGGTACGGGAACAGCTGGAGAGCCTGGCGGCCCACAATGCATATCACTTCGGGCGAATCGTCCTGCTTCGCCAACTCCACGGAGCATGGCCTCCTCCCTCCGGAGGCTTCAATTGGTGATCTCCCGCAGGTGGACAATCGGGACTGTTCCCAGTGGTGCCGGGTATACCCAGGATTCCATCCTGGGCTATTCTCGGCCGTCCCTGTCCAAATTAAGTTTTAGGAAGAGGCGGAAGCCGGTCTAGGTTAGGAATGAGTTTTGGCACACAATCCGTAGGCGAAGCGATCCAGCTAGTTCCCCTACCCTTCTTCCACATCTTTTTCTGCTAGGTGCTCTGGACGGCAAGACTGAGCCGTAATACCGTCCTAACTAGGAGTCCCAGCTACTCGAGAACGGTCGCCGCAAGCATCGGCGCGTGGCTCGGGCTTGCTGGAAGACGATCAGCTGGCTAATACATCCTTCCCCTAAGAAACTTAGGGGGGCGGGGAAAATAAAAATTTGGCCACCTTGGTAAAACAAAGGACTTAGCCGCCAGCACGACGGGAACATCGCATTCCTGAAACCCAACGCCAACCCAGGGCTGCCGCCCCTGGCACGCCCCAAGGGGCGGACAAGCAGATCTTTCTCATCCTCGGTACTACTCAGCTCTGCGGCACGGGCACCTCTTCCGGCGAGAGCCGGCCCGCTTTGCCGCATGATGGCGCCGGAAGACTGATTCTGAACAAAGCGAGACCAATCCGCAAACCGCAGCGTAACAGCCCCGCGGAGCCTGCCCTGCCTGCCCCGGCGTGCGGTGGGAGCCTGTCGAACGGGGACGGCTGAGAATTTCCCAGCATGGACCCGGAAATCCGGGTCAAGCCTGCTGTCGGCTTGAGTGGGATAAGGCCATTCCATTCGCCACCCTCCACCTTGGTGGCGCCGACCAACCAACCTCATTTCGCTGCACGAGTATTCAGTCCTGCTTGTCCAATCAAATCAACACGACAACTTCCTCCACTCCACTAATTTGGACAGCTCTGAATTCTCAGCCGTCCCTATCGGGACTGTTCTCGGTGGTACGGGGTATACCCAGGATTCCATCCTGGGCTATTCTCGGCCGTCCCTGCCGGGACTGTTCCCGTTACTTCCATCAGCTATGGCCTGTCCCTTCGGCAACTGTGCTTTCAAGCGGCACGCTGAGCTGAACGGGCTAATTTGGACAAGTGTGGCCGAGAATAACCAGGACGTAAGTCCTGGGCGCCCTTGAATCCGATGCCAACGCGCGCTGCCTCGCCACCCTACACTTGAGGGCGCCGCGGATGGCTCCATCGAGCAGAAGTACACCCGGCGGCCCGTTCTCTCCTCCAACGACATCCAGCTAAACCTGACGCTTCCCGGAATATGAGTATTCTGAGAGAACTACTTTAAGCAATCTGCTTGGCAAGGAGCTTTTCATCGATGCGCGTTCTCTGTCTGCTGATGGCTGTCTCTGTTTTCCTGCCGGGCGCCGTTGCGTGGCCGCAAACGTCCGCTGCGGCAGGGTCGGCGACCTATGACCCCCGGCTGACCTTTGCGCCGTTGACGCTACCCGATCCGGTGAATGCATATCGTTCGAGCGACGGCGCTCCCGGGCCTTCGTACTGGCAAAACCAAGCCGATTACGAGATGCACGCAACGCTCGACACCGCTGCCAAGGTATTGCATAACGACGAGGTGATCACCTACACCAACAACAGCCCCGACTCGCTGACCAGCCTTTGGATCCACATGGAGCAGAACATCTATCGCAAAGACGCCCGCGGAGCGATAGTCAACGGCGGACCGCGGCGAAAGAAACCAGTACCCGACACCGAGGACAACCCCAACGGGCGGACAACTGAAGGCTTTGTGCTCGAGTCCGTCACCATCGAGCACGGTAAGGAATCACTGAAGGCCGACTACCTGGTAGAGGATACCCGGATGCAGATCCGCCTGCCTCAGCCCATGGCCCCCAAGGGCAGCGTGCTGAAGATCCATATCAAGTATCACTACCAGATTCCGGGCGTATGGGGCGGCCGCACCTCGTGGGGTTCATCGAAGCAGGGCGACATCTACGACATTGCGCAATGGTATCCGCGGATGTGCGTTTATGACGATCTTCGCGGCTGGGACACGCTCCCGTACATCGGCAGCGAGTTCTACCTGGAGTATGGTCACTTTGACTATTACGTAACCGTGCCCAGCGAGATGATCGTGGCCGGCTCCGGCGAGCTGGTCAATGAAAAAGATGTGCTTACCAGCACCCAGATAGCGCGGCTGCAAGAAGCCCGCAATAGCGACAAGACAGTGGCAATCCGGACTGCGGCCGAGGTGAACGATCCTGCCAGCAGGCCAAAGGCCGGTGGCACGCTCACCTGGCACTTCCGCATGGATCACACGCGGGACGTGGTCTGGAGCGCGAGCCCGGTATTTGTGTGGGACGCGGCCCGAATCAATCTGCCCGAGGGGAAGAAGAGTTTGGCGGAGAGCGTATACCCGCCGGAGAGCGGCGGCGATGGGGCATGGGGGCGTTCGACGGAATACGTCAAGGACACCGTGGAGCGTTTTTCACAGCAGTGGTTCCCCTACCCATACCCTGCAGCCATCAACGTAGCAGGCTTTTCTGAAGGCATGGAGTATCCAGGCATCGTCTTCGACGGCATCGAGGACAAGGGCAAGACGCTTTTCTGGATTTCGGCGCACGAGATTGGACACAGCTGGTTCCCCATGATCGTGGGATCGAACGAGCGGCGGAATGCCTTCATGGACGAGGGTTTCAACACCTTCATTGACATCGACGAGTCGGCCGAATTTCAGGGCGGCGTCTATGGGCCGAAGCGCGACTCGGAGTACTCAGCCGGGGGCGAGCCGCCGGATACGATCCTCAAAGTGCTGGATGACCCGGCTGCTCCAGTATTGCTGATGCCGGCGGACGCCTACACCTGGCCGCTCACGCACCCGGTCAGCTACTTCAAAGGGGCGTACGGAATGGTGTTGCTGCGGGAACAGATCCTGGGCAAGCAGCGCTTCGACTGGGCCTTTCGCAAGTACATTCGAGATTGGGCTTTCAAGCATCCGTCTCCTTCGGACTTCTTCCGCGAGATGAGCAGCGAGGGCGGAGAGGATCTGGATTGGTTCTGGCGCGGGTGGTACATGAACAACTGGCGCTTCAACCTTGCGGTCACCAAGATCGACGGCGACCAGGTCACGTTGGTGAACAAAGGCCAGCTGGTACTGCCGGCAACCGTGGAGGTGCGCTACACCGACGGTACGACGACGCGCTTCCGCCTGCCGGTCGAGGCCTGGGAATCGAAGAGCGAGCTGGTGTGGCCCGGTGATAAGCCGGTGGCTTCTGTGAAGGTGGATCCGGATCACGTGTTGCCGGATGATGATCGCGCCGATAATTCGCTGGAGGCGAAATAAGGCTGGGCGTGGGAAGCTCTTGCCATGGGGACGATCCTGCAGGATCTTCGTTTTGCGCTGCGCCAGCTACGTAAGCATCCGGGCTTCACCTTTACCGCGGTGGTCATCTTCGCGTTGGGCATCGGCGCCAGTACCGCCATCTTCGCCTTTGTCGATGCCGCCCTGGTCAAGCCCTTGCCTTATCGCGACCCATCGCGGCTGGTCGCCCTCTATGAGCGCATTCCGGTCGGCGATCGTTACCACCTGTCTGACTTCGACTATCTGGAATGGAAGCGGTTGAACCGCAGCTTGTCATCGCTCGATGCGTATCAGCCCGATACATTCGCACTTACCTCATCGTCCACTCCAGAAGTGGTATCAGGAGCGCGGGTGAGCGACGGCTTCTTTCGCACCCTAGGCGTGGTCCCATTTATCGGCAGGGATTTCAGGCCGGGAGAAGATGAGAAGAGCGCCCAGCCGGTCGCGATCCTGAGCTACGAAACATGGCAGAAGCGTTTCGCAGCCAGCAAGAACGTATTGGGCCAATCCGTCACGCTGGATGGGGTTCCGTTGGTGGTGGTCGGCGTGTTGCCCCGCGGCTTTCATTTTGCGCCGGTAGAGCCGGCAGAATTCTGGGCCACGCTGCATGGGGTCTGTGACGATATGCCTCATGATTGCCATGCTCTTTATGGCGTGGGGCGGCTGAAGGAGGGGGTTTCTGCCGCGGCGGCCAGCGCGGACCTGTCGCCCATCGCGGCGCAGATCGCCGCACAGTATCCCCACTCCAACGGCGATCGAAGCGCAATGGTAATTCCCCTTGTCGATGCGATCCTGGGAGACGTGCGGCCAACCCTGATTGCACTGCTGGCCGGAGCCGGACTGCTGTCTCTGATCGGCTTTGTCAATGTCTCGAGTTTGCTGTTGGTGAGGGCAGAGAGTCGCAGGCGGGAGATCGCCGTTCGCGGAGCGCTGGGAGCTGGGCGCGCTCGACTGGTTCTCCAGTTCGCGGTGGAAGGCTTCTTGCTCGCAGGCTCCGGATGCTTGATCGGCCTGCTACTTGCATGGTGTGCGATCTGGATACTGCCCGGCCTGATACCGCGTGCCTTGCTCGAGAATATGCCCTACCTGGAAGGCATCCATTTCAATCTGCATCTCCTGGTCTTTGCATCGATCGTCTCGATCCTCGGTGGCCTTCTCTTCTCCGCGGGTCCGGCTTTGCAGCTCTGGGTATCCGACATGCAGGACGGTCTCATGGAAGGTGGCCGAACTGCCGCAGGCACCCAGTGGCGCAGAATTGGCGCAAGCCTGGTGGTAGTTGAGCTGGCGATCACGGTGGTGCTGCTGACTGGCGCCGGCTTACTGGCCAAGAGCTTCTACCGGTTATTGCATGAAGACATCGGCATCTCTGCCGACCATTTGGCGGTGCTGCACGTCTTCGAGACGGGCTCGATGGCAGACCCTGAAACGATTGCACTGGAGCGACAGGTCATAACCCACATGTCGGCCCTGCCTGGAGCCACTTCGGTAGGCGTATCGCGGCAACTCGCCATTAGCGGTGGGGAAGCCTTCGCGGTTTTGTTCAATCATGTCAGGGTTGCCGGCAGGCCCTACGTTGGCGAGGGTGATGAGGTGACCTACCAGATGATGAGTGCCGGCTACTTCGAAACCCTGCGTGCACGGCTTCTTCAAGGTCGATACTTCATTGAGTCGGATGACGCCTCCCGGACCCACGTAGGGATCATCAATCGCTCCATGGCGAAGCAAATGTTTCCAGGAGAGGATCCGCTGGGCAAGCAACTGATCACCGAGTTCGACCAAGACCATCCCCTCGAGATCATCGGGGTCGTAGATGACATCAAGGAAGGGCCATTGGATGCTCAGCCCGTCGCGGGTCTGTACGTGCCATTCAATCAGCATCCCTTAAGCGATTTCTATGTGACGGTGCGCACCACGCAGTCGGCGGCAAGCATTCTTCCTGCCATGGTCCAGGCCGTCCATCAGATCGATCGTGGGCTGATCGCGGATGAGGAAGAGACGATGTCGGAGAGGATCGATAACTCCCCATCGGCCTATCTCCATCGTTCGGCTGCGGCGCTGGTTGCGGGCTTTGCCGCACTTGCCCTCTTGCTCGGTACGGTTGGACTCTACGGCGTCATCTCCTATTCTGTCGGCCAGCGCACGCGTGAGATTGGGGTGCGGATGGCCCTGGGCGCACAACGCTCGTCGGTCTACCAACTCATTCTGCGCGAGGCCTGCTGGCTGGCAGCGTTGGGGATCGTGGGCGGGATCCTGTGCTCGTTCGCTGCGACCCGCTTTCTTCGCAGCATGCTCTTTGCTGTTAGTCCACGGGATGCGGGCACGGCAATCTCCGTGGTGTGTGTGCTCGCTGCGTCAGCGCTCCTCGCCAGTTTTATTCCGGCGCGCCGTGCCGCGTCCATCGATCCTGCGAAGGCTCTCCGGACCGAGTAGGTTATTCCAGGCCGCCAGGGTGCTGGGCTCTGTCCATCCACATCCACCAATGCCAAGGGGAGGGTGGCGCTTCGATTTGGCATCTGCCAGCGGCTGAAGGAGTTGTAGAACGAGCGGAATCGTTTCGGATCGCGAGGATTGGTTTGGGGTTGAGTGAAGCCGCAGGTCCCTCGGCTACGCTCGGAGCCTGTGACTTTTTTGGTGCAGGATTCTGAATAAAATTGAGCGGAGTTGTGGAGCAGGATGTAAGAAGAGACATGGTCAATGACGAGCCGAAGGGTGCGGTGCGTCTGCGTAAAGCCGAGCGTCATCAGCTTTCTCTTTTGCCACATTGCATTGATGATTTGGTGTCGCCGGATCATCGCGTACGGACGGTAATGGCGGTAGTGGAGAAGCTGGACGTGAGTGATTTTTGCGTGCCGATCCGAGCCCGTGAAGGGAGGGCGGGTCGGAATGCGACCGATCCTCATCTGCTGGTGGGTATATGGCTGTATGGGTGTGTGCGTGGGATAGGATCGGGGCGGGAGTTGGCGCGTCGCTGTGAAGAGAGTCTTCCGTTCCGTTGGTTGTGTGGCGGTGTGAGGGTAAATCATCGCCTGCTGAGCGACTTTCGTGGCGATCACGGGGACGCATTGGACGGTTTGTTTACGCAACTGCTGGTGATGTTGGTGGACAAGAAGCTAGTGCGCGTGAGCCGCATCAGCCAGGATGGAGTGCGGATTCGTGTGAGCGCTGGGAGCAAGAGTTTTCGCCGGGAAGAGCGGTTAGGGCTTCTTTTGGAGAAGGCCCGGCAGCATGTGTTGGAGTTGCGCGAGCAGCTGGAATCGCCGGCCCAATCGGCAGCGGTGACGATGCGTCAGAAGGCGGCGCGGGAACGAGCGGCGAAGTTGCGCCAGCAACGGCTGGAGGAGGCGATCGCGCAGTTGCCGGAGCTGAAGAAGAAACAGGCCGAAGCGGCGCAGAGGGCAGGACAAGGCAAGTGTGGGGACCAGATCCGAGCCCGGCAGCCACGGGTGAGCACCACGGATGCGTCCATGCGGGTGATGAAGATGGCCAACGGTGGTTACAACCCTGCGGCGAATGTGCAGCTTGCCACCGACACGGAAAGCCGGGCCATCGTGGGAGTGAGCATCAGCAATGAGGGTTCGGATTCAGCTGGGTTGAGCGAACCGATGCGCGAGCAGGTAGAACAACGGACCGGTGGAAAGGTGAACCAGCACCTGGTGGACGGCGGTTACTTGCGTACAGAGGATATCGTCGAGGCTCACCAGCAAGGGGTGGAGTTATTCGTGCCTGCCAAACCGGCCAGAAATCCGCAGAACCGGGGCCAGGAGTTGAAGCCCAAGCCCGGCGATGTGGAAGCGATCAGGGCATGGAAACAACGCATGGATAGCGAACAAGGCCAGAAAATCTACAAACAAAGGGCCGCCACCAGCGAGACCGTGAACGCCGAACTGCGAACGTATCGCGGTCTAGCGCCGTTGACTGTACGTGGCCTCGATAAAATCAAATGCGTCGCGTTGTGGTGCGCCTTGGCTTACAACCTCACCCACTTCAGCAAGGGGCTTTTGAGCTAGTACAGAGTGCATCAGAAAAAAGCTGAACAAACTACACCCAAAACAAGCAAAACCGCGCGCTCTGCCTCTTACCTTGACTGCCCCGAAGCCGTCCCGACCACTGAAAACATGCTCCGTTCTCCTTCCGCTCAACTTAAGCGCAACTAAAGCGCAATTAAGTCACAAGCTCTCGGGATGACAAGGGGGGAGGGTGGCGCTTCCATTTGGAATTTGCTAGCGGTTGAAAGAGTTGTGGAACCGGATGACAAAGGGGGAGGGTGGCGCTTCACCTTGGCATGGGTGGAGGCGGATGGACAGAGACGACAAACGCCTTACCCACCACGCAGATTGCTCCCTGCGCAATCGGCTCGTTTCATTCAGGGATTGAGAATGCGATGCATATCGAGCGTGGGCGGCGCGATGTCTGTCTGCGAGATCATTACATGCACCTGGCCGCGGTGATGCGTCTGGTGGTTGAAGAAGTGAAGCACCGCGGCGGGCACTAACGCCACACAATCTTTGCCCAGGCTGTTGACGTAACGAAGTTGCCGGTGCAGAAAGTCTGCATCGATGCCGGCGAAGAAGGACTCGATTTCCTCGTCCTGTGCGACACGCGCGGAGTGGAGCTCCGGGAAAGTATCGAACAGGATAGAGTTCAGTGGCGGTGTCGTTTTACCGCTCCCGGCAAACCTCGACGTCCAGATGCGGTCCGCCAGCAGTGCATGATTCAGCAGGGCGTGAATGCTGCCAAAGGAGCCTTGGCGTTGCTTGCGGTATTCCGCCAGATCCAGCTGGGCGCACTTCTCATAAAGCCGCTCATTCGCGACGCGGTTGTAGCGGGCGAAGATCCTGAAAGCGTCAAGCATCAGTCAATCGAGTCGTAAGCAACCGACGTCAAAAATTCAGGTAGCTGTTTGGCCGCGATCATCTGCTCGAAAAGTTTCGCGGCCGCCGTAAACTTACTGGCGGCAAACCGCGGGTCTCCAAGCTCGTGCCTGATGCGGTCCAGAACTACCGGAATGGTGGCCAGCACCACGGGCACATCAAGCGTGACCCCATCATTCATGCGGCCGCCATGGTGCGCCCATTGCCAAAGTTGTGCACGCGAAATCTCCGCCGTGGCGGCATCTTCCATCAGATCGTAGATGGGCACGCAGCCCAGTCCATCGAGCCAAGCCGCGAGATAACGCAAGCCGATGTCGATGTTCATCTCCAGACCTTTGCGCGTGATCTCGCCCTCGGGTATGGCCATCAGGTCTGAGGCTTGTATATGGATGCCAGGATTGCGCCGCGAAATCTGGTTAGCGCCCGGCATGTGTTCGTCAAAGATAGCCTTGGCCACCGGCACCAGCCCGGGATGCGCCACCCAGGTTCCATCGTGTCCGGCCTTTACCTCGCGCAGCTTGTCCTGGCGCACGCGCTCCATGGCACGGTCGTTGGCCTCGGCATCCCGCTTGATGGGAATCTGCGCCGCCATGCCACCCATGGCGTGGATGCCACGCCGGTGACAGGTCTCGATCAACAGCTCGACGTAGGACTTCAGGAAATGCCGGTCCATGGTGATGGTCGAGCGGTCAGGGAGCGCAAGGTCCTCGCGATCACTGAACTTCTTGATGAAACTGAAGATGTAATCCCAGCGGCCGCAGTTCAAGCCCGCGGAGTGGTCCTTCAGCTCAAAGAGAATCTCATCCATCTCGAAGGCAGCGGGCAAGGTTTCGATGAGCACGGTGGCGCGGATGGTGCCGCGCGGTATGCCAAGCGCATCCTGCGCGAAGTTGAAGACGCTGTTCCACAAGCGCGCTTCGCGATGACTCTCCATCTTGGGCAGGTAGAAGTAAGGAGCCGTACCGCGCGCCTTGAGCGCAGCGGCGTTGTGAAAGAAGTACAAGCCAAAATCGAAGAGGGAAGCGGAGATGGGCCGGCCTTGAACCAGGAGATGTTTCTCCGGCAGGTGCCATCCGCGCGGCCGCACGAAAAGCGTAGCCGTCTTCTCATCGAGTTTGTATTGCTTGCCTTCGGGGCTAGAGAAGGCGATCTCGCGCCGTATGGCATCCCGCAGGTTCACCTGGCCATCGATTACGTTGCGCCAGGTGGGTGAGGTGGAATCCTCGAAATCGGCCATGAAGACATTGGCGCCGGAGTTGAGCGCGTTGATCACCATCTTGCGATCGACAGGCCCAGTAATCTCGGTGCGACGATCCTCGAGATCAGCCGGGATAGGCGCGACGCGCCAATCCCCCTGGCGGACGGAAGCCGTCTCGGTGAGAAAATCGTAGAGTTTGCCGGTGCGCAGCGCCTCTGCCCTGGCTACGCGGGCAGCTAATAAGCGCTGGCGCTCGGCCTCGAAATTGCCTGCCAGGGCGCCCAGGAACTCCAGCGCCTTGGGGGTTAAAATTTCGGCTTCCGCTGCACCTTGCGCACCTGCAATCGTCACTGTGGGGGCCGTTACCGTCGAGTTCGTCATGATGTCTCCGCAAGCCTTATTTTACGCCCGCCAGGGGAACGTTTCGGATCGATGCGTCCAGCAACTCAACCATGTGGAAGGCGGGCATGTCCGCGAGCCCGCGGCGGCGCAGGGAACTCATTAGTTGCAGCAGGCAACCGGGGTTCGCGGAGATAACCGCATCTGCCTTGGTGGCGAGCAGGTTTCCTACCTTTCGGTCGCCCAACTGATTGGCCGGCTCGGGGTTGAGCAGGTTATAGACGCCGGCCGAGCCACAGCACAATGTGGCTTCTTCGATCTCCGCGACTTCGAGTTCTGGGAATCGTGGCCAGCAAACGCCGCGGCTCGGCATGGATGGCCTGCGCGTGGCGCAGGTGGCAAGCGTCATGGTAGGCCACGCGCATGCGGAGAGGATGACGCGGTGAAAGGGCGGGCAGTTCACACAGAATCTCTGAGATGTCTTTGCACTTGGCGCTGAAGGCGGCGGCGCGCGCTGCCCATGCGGGATCGTCGCGCAGCAGATGGCCGTACTCCTTCATGGTCGAGCCGCAGCCGGCGGCGTTGATCACGATCGTGTCCACGTTGGCAGCTTCGAAGGCGGCGATCATCTGGCGGGCGAGCGCGGCGGCTTGTTGGTCGAGACCGGAGTGCAACATGAGGGCGCCGCAACACTGCTGCGCCTGGGGGATGATCACCTCGCAGCCTTCCGCGGCGAGCACTCGGGCCGTGGCCTGGTTCACGTGCTGGAAGAAGACCTGCTGCACGCAGCCGGAGAGCATGCCCACGCGCCGCCGGGGCTGCGAGACGGGTGAGACCTTGGCGGGCAGGCCGCGCATAAAATGTGTGGGGACGCGGGGCAGCAACGACTCCATTTGGGCCAGCCGTTTGGGCAGCAGGCGTAGCAGGCCGCTGGCGCGCACCAGCTTCTGCAGCCCGGAGCGCTGATAGATCAGCATAGGCAGAGCCAGCAGGCGCAGGCGCTTCACGTAAGGGAAGGTGGCGAAGAGGAGCTTGCGGAAGAGGCTATCCGTGGTGGTGCGGGGAATGTTCCGCTCCACCTGGGCGCGGGTGTCTTCGATCAGCTTGTTGTACTGCACCCCCGATGGGCAGGCGGTCATGCAGGCCATGCAGCCCAGGCAATTGTCCATATGCAGGCGGAAGCGCTGGTCGAGCAGAGCGTCGCCCTGGGCGGACTTCTTCATCATGTAGATGCGGCCGCGCGGCGAATCCATCTCCTCGCCCCAGAGCACGTACGTGGGGCATGCGGGGAGGCAGAAGCCGCAATGAACACAGTCCTCGATCAGCGCTGTTTCCGGCGGATGGTGAGTGTCGAAGTTGGAGGGCTTTACGGGTTCGAGCTGCGTAAGTTGGGCCATAGGTTATTTGCGTCGCTTCCTCAGCGGCTTCTAAAGAGTCTGCGTGAGAACTCGGAAATAAAACTCAAACCAGAACCAGGCCCGGAGGGCCGGGAGCCAAACGTCAGCCCAGCCCGGAAGGGCTGGGAGGCGGATCCAAGGTTGCGGAGCGCCGGAGGTGCGGCACTACCTTCATCCGCGGGTGCCGCGCCTCTGGCGCTCGATATTGACAGATCGATGTCCCAGCCCTTCCGGGCTGGGCTGACGTTTGGCTCCCGGCCCTCCGGGCCTGGTTCTGGTTTGAGTTTTATTTCCGTGTTTTCACGCAGCCTCTTTAGCGCCGTACCCTTCAAACTTTTTTCAATCTATATGCCGCCTAAGAAGCGGCCAGGATTCAAAACACTCTCGGGATCGAACCTGCGCTTGACCTCGCGCATCAGGGGAAAGCTATCGGGCAGGGTTCCCCAGCAATCGACCTTACGCTCTGCCGGCTGCTTGAGGACCATCAACGATCCGCCCACCGCTTCGAGTTCACGTCGCAATTGCGGTAGCTGCTCAGCAGCCGCAGCCGGGAAGCTTGCTGTCATAATCCCGGTCGCTTGGGTCACGGACTCACCACCCAGGCTACGAACGCGCTCGGCGAAAGAGGCAATTTCCGAGGGAAGTATGCTTGCTTTGCAGACCAAGTCTCGATCGAGCAGTTGTTGCCGGGCATCCCAGACCGCCGCAGTCGCAGCCTCTATAGCGAAGCCTTCGACCCGCCCCAGTGACTCCAGCAAATCGGCTTGTGTGCGCAGAACCTCGGGCAGAGAGGCGAGTTGGAGATCGAGATGGAATCCCTCCGCCGCGCTCCGTAGCTGGATGGACAACGTGCTGAGCTGTTCGTGGAGCAGCTTGACCAGCCACGCCCCCAGCGGTTTAGCGGACGGAGCAGCCCAGGTAAAGCTTTGCGTGCACTGCGGGATGGAATGCAAACGAAAATTTACCGAGGTAATGACGCCCAGGGTGCCGAAGGCCCCGGTCATTAATTTATGCAAGTCATAGCCGGCGACGTTTTTCACGACTTTCCCGCCGGTATGGGCAATGGTCCCGTCAGCCAGCACAATCGTCATGCCGATGACCAGGTCGCGGAGGCTTCCGTAGCGCAGCCGGAGTGCGCCCGAGTCGTTGGTAGCAACGATGCCGCCCACCGTTGCCCTCTCGGGCCAAAGTGGATCGAGCGCAACACACTGGCCATGTTGCGCCAGGGCGGATTGCAACGCCGCCCAGGTGCAGCCGGCTTCGACGGTGCAGGTCATGTCCTGCCAGGTATGTTCCCGGATTACATTCAGGCGACGCGTTTCCAGTATTACCGTCGGGGCCACAGGGTAGCCCCAGCCTTGCTTTGTGCCACCGCCGCAGGTCACTACAGCGAAGTGGTTGTCTTGCGCGAAACGAAGAATGGCTGCGACCTCTTCGCTGTTGGCCGGAGCAACAGCGGTCGCGCCGCCCACCGTCCGCAAGTGTTCCGGGCCGGTAATAGCCGCCAAAGAAACAGTGATGGTTTCCGAATTGGTGGAGGCAGGATTCATGGTGGCGGGATCAGAAGTACTCTGCGACGCCTGCGGTCTCCAGCGGGTGGGGGGTATACTTACCGGTTTTCTCGCCACACAGCCGGGGGCGAGGGAAGACCTTATCGGGGTTGGCGATATTTTCCGGGTCGAAGGTGCAGCGCACCCGTTGCATGGTATCCAGGTCGGGCTCGGAAAACATATAGCCCATGGCCTGTTGCTTGTCGCGGCCCACTCCATGTTCGCCGGTGATCGAGCCCCCATGGTCGACGCACAGATGCAAGATGCGGGTCGACAACTCGACCGCCCTCTCCTCCTGGCCGGGGATCGCAGCGTCGAAGAGCACAAGGGGATGGAGGTTTCCGTCGCCTGCGTGGAACACATTCGAGACCCGCAGCCCGGTTTCTGCCGCCATCTCTGCAATCTTTTCCAACACCATCGGTAGTTTGGTGCGCGGGATCACTCCGTCCTGCACGATGTAGTCGGGGGAAAGGCGGCCGGCGGCGGCAAAGGCTGCCTTGCGGCCTTTCCACACCAGCATGCGCTCCTGCTCGCTCTGGGCCAGCCGATCCTCCCATGCTCCGTTGGCTTTGCATAGTTTACGGACCTGCTGCATCTGCAGATCGACTTCCGCGGAAGGACCGTCGAACTCCACCAGCAACAGCGCTTCGCACTCGGGATAATGCGGGTGCACGGCAGCTTCAGCGGCCTGGATGGAGAGACGGTCCATGATCTCCATCGCCGCGGGCAGAATGGAGGCCGCAATGATGTCGGAGACGCTCTGCCCCGCGGCCGAGATGGAGTCGAAGGCGGCCAACAACACCTGAACGGTTTCGGGGCGACGCATAATGCGCAGCGTCATGGAACTGGCGACCCCCAGTGTTCCCTCAGAGCCGACGAAGATGCCGGCCAGGTCGTAACCGGGCGGGTCGAGCGTGGGTGAGCCGAGGTGAACCAATTCGCCGGTCGGAAGAACCACTTCCAGAGCCAACACGTGGGTGGTGGTGAAGCCATACTTGAGGCAGTGGGCTCCGCCGGAATTCTCCGCGACATTGCCTCCGATCGTGCACACGGTTTGCGAAGAGGGATCCGGCGCATAAAAGTGACCCGCCGGCGCCACGCGTTGGGTAACGTGGGCATTGATCACTCCGGCTTCTACGGTGATGCGCTGGTTGGGGATATCGGTACCAAGAATGCGGGTCATGCGAGCAAAGCTAATCACGATGCCCCGGTCATCGGGCATCGCTCCTCCCGAGAGGCCGGTGCCGGCGCCGCGGCCCACGAAAGGTATGTGATGCCGGGCGCAGATGCCTACGATTTTCTGCAATTGTTCGGTGGAGCGAGGCAGAACCACGGCCCCGGGCAGCGTGCGGAGCACCGCAAGGGCATCACACTCGTAGGTCTGCAGCTGGTTGCGCTCGATGATCAGGCCATCGGCGCCTACGGCATCGCGTAACTCGGCGAGGATGGCGGCGGAGAGCATGTCACTCCTATCCTAAGCTGTTTCATGGTTATGGGCCCTCGTAAAACATTTCCACGCCCGGCGTTCGTGGCGAGGACAGGGTTCGCATAGACTGGCATCCTGTGCCGCAAGTAGAATTCGTACTGCGATTCCAAGAGAGAGCCCGCCCCGATGAGCCCAGCGTGGTCCCAAAGCTACACCCTCTTCGGGCGTGGCCTCGCATTCTCCGCGGTCATTGCTTCTTTACCGATACTTACGTTGCTTTTCTTGCTGGGTGTCCGGCGCAAGGCGGCATGGTTCGCCTCTCTTTGTGCGTTGGCCGTAGCGCTGGTGGTCGCGCTCTTTGCCTATAAGCTGCCGCCCACGCTTACCGTGAGTTCCGCCGCCTACGGCGCCGGCTTTGGATTGTTTCCCATCTCCTGGATCGTGTTCTGGGCCATTACGCTCTACCGCGTTACCGTGGAAACGGGCAAATTCGAAATCATCAAGGCGTCCATGGGCAACCTGACCAGCGACGCTCGTCTGCAGGCGCTCTTGATCGCCTTTGCTTTTGGGGCATTTGTTGAAGGCGCAGCCGGCTTCGGCACCCCGGTGGCGGTCGCTGCGGCCATGTTGGTCGGCTTCGGTTTCTCTCCTTTTTACGCCTCGGCGCTTTGCCTGGTGGCCAATACCGCACCGGTCGCATTTGGTTCGATTGGTATTCCCGTGGTCACCCTGGCTGGGATTACCGGCTTGCCGCTGGATAAACTGAGCGGCGCGGTGGGGCGTCTCTGTGCTCCGCTCTCCTTATTTGTTCCCGCTTACTTGATCTGCATCATGGTGGGATGGCGCGGGATGTTGGAGGTGTGGCCGGCCGTGGTGGTGGTGGGCGGCGTCTTCGCCTCGGTACAGTTCCTAATGTCGAATTTTGTGGGCCCGCAACTGACCGATATCATGAGCTCGCTCTGTGCCTTGGGCGCGCTGCTGGTGCTGCTGCGCTTGTGGCGTCCGGCGGCTACGTGGGACCGGGAATTGGAGAAGGTAGACCCGACGGGGGTAGAGCCCACCGCCGGCATGATGGAATTTCCGCCCCCCTACAACCCTGCGGAGAAGAAATATGCACCGCTCGCTCCCGGAGCAGGCGATCGGAAGCATGGTACCGGAGAGCTTTTGGGCGCGTGGATGCCCTATGGTCTGCTGGTGATCCTGGTATTGCTTTGGGGCTTCAAGCCCTTCCAGGCGCTGCTGAACTCCGTCACTCTGAGCGTCGGCTGGCCGCTCTTGCACAATCAAGTCATGATGATGCCGCCGGTGGTCGCCAAGCCGACCCTTTACAAGGCGGTCTACCAGCTCAACTTTCTCTCCGCAGCCGGCACCGCTTGCATGTTCGCAACCCTGCTGGCGGCTCTGCTGTTGCGCATGCCTCTTTTGGCCTTCGGGCGGCTTCTGCTCGCGGTTTGCCGCCAGCTCTTTTTGCCTACCGTGACGGTCACCGCTGTACTCGCCATGGCCTTCGTGATGAACTATGGCGGCGCGACGGCCACGTTGGGGCTGGCATTTGCTGCATCCGGTAGGATGTTTCCGTTCTTCAGCCCGTTACTCGGCTGGCTGGGCGTCTTCCTGACCGGCTCGGATACATCGGCCAACGCCCTCTTCGGCAACCTGCAGGTGGTGACCGCCGGCCGTCTGGGTTTTGAGCCCACGCTGATGGCGGCTGCCAACTCCGCCGGCGGCGTGGTGGGCAAGATGATCAGCGTGCAGAACATCGCGGTCGCAGCGGCGGCCACCGCGATGTCGGTTTCCGACCAGGCAAAGCTGTTTCGTTTTACTCTGAGACATAGCATCGTAATGGCGACAGCCATCGGCGTAGAAGTCATGCTGTATGCCTACCTCTTCCATGCTCGTTAGCAAACCCTACCAGGAGCAATCACGTGGCAAAGTTAGGATTCTTAGGACTCGGCATCATGGGCGGTCCGATGGCCCGTCATCTAGTGATGGGTGGTCACAATGTGGCCGTCTGGTCGCATAACCAGAAAAAGGCGAAGGAACTCGCTGACTCCGCAGGCGCCCTCTTTTGCGCCACGCCCACGGAGGTGGCCCAGAACAGTGAATGCGCTTTCCTCTGTGTTGGCGATACGGCCATGTCCCGGGAAGTCATCCTGGGCGAAAAGGGCCTGGTCAAAGGGGCAAAGAAGGGATTCGTCATCGCCGATTGCAGCACCGTCTCTCCCCTCGAGAGCAGTCGCATGGCGGAGAAACTCGCGGCGCTGGGCATCGAATTTCTGGATGCTCCCTGTACCGGCTCGAAAGGCGGCGCGGAAGGCGGGACGCTCACTTTCATGATCGGCGGCAAGCAAGAGGTTTTTGCCCACGTCAAACCCTTCTTCGAGGCCATGGGCAAGACGCTTTACTATTGCGGCAAATCGGGTATGGGGTTGCGCGCCAAGCTGACCCAGAACCTGATCCTCGGCAACCTCTTGCAGGCATTCAACGAGGGCCTGGTGCTGAGCACCAAGGCTGGGGTTGATCCCGAGCTCATGCTCGACATCCTGAATAACAGCGCGGCGCGCTCGGGGTTGATCGCGATCAAGGCGCCGATGGTCTTCAAACGCGATTTCTCTACGAACTTCTCGGTCAAGTGGCTGGAGAAGGATATCGGACTTGCAGTCGATCTCGGTGGCGAGCTTGGTGTTCCGTTGATGCTCACCGGACTGACACAACAGCTTTATCAGGCGGCGATGGCCAAGGGCTATGGCGAGGAAGATATCTGCGGTTCGATTCGCGTGCTGGAAGAGTTGGCCGGATGCGAAGTGAGCGCTGTAAAAGAGCCCGCGGGCAAGGCTTGAGGACAGGTTGAGCTGGATGTCGGGAAAGGGCCGTTTGGGGGTCGCTCCATCTCTGGCCGCGGGAGTGACTCACTGCGACAGTTGCGTTCAGGAAAGGCGCACAGCAGGTCCCTCGGCTTCGCTCGGAGCCTGTGACTTTATTGGCTTTTTCGCGTTTTGGACACGCTTAAACCTTTTGTTTTCATCGCGGAATTTTTGAGAAAACTAATAAAGTTACAGACTCTCGGGATGACAAGGGGGAGAGGGGCGCTTCCATGGGGAGTTAGCTAGCGGCTGAAAGAATTGCAGAGTCGAGAGTCGTTGTCCTACTTGGATTCGTTTGGGGTTGAGTGAAACTGCAGGTCCCTCGGCTGCGCTCCCACGGCACGCCGGGGCAGGCGGGATGACAAAGGGGAGGGTGGCGTTTCCACTTGGAATTTGCTAGCGGCTGAAAGGGTTGTAGCGCGAGCGTCCGCTGTTTCACCGATAGGTTTCGGCCCAGGAGTAGTGCATGGCAAATACTAGAAGAACTTTTCTCAAGCAGGCGGCGGGAGTAACCGCCGCCCATTTTTTGGGCGTTCCGGCACTCCCTGGCGCGGAAACCACCAGCGTGATTGGCAATCCGGGATGGTACGACCGTCCGATGCGCTGGGCGCAACTGGCCTTCGTCGAAGACGATCCGGGAAATTACGACCTCGCCTTCTGGCTCGATTACTTCCAGAAGATCCATGCCGATGCGGCCTGCCTCAGCGCCGGAGGCAGCGTGGCCTTCTACCCCACAGAGGTTCCTCTGCACTACCGCAGCAAGTGGCTCGGCAACATGGACGCCTTCGGAGACATCATGAAGGGATGCCGCAAGCAGGGCATGAACGTCGTGGCCCGCACCGACGCGCATGCTGCCCGCCAGGACGTCTATGATGCGCACCCCGATTGGATCGCCGTCGACGCCCAGGGCAACAAGCGGCGCCATCCCTCCGATCCTGACTTCTGGATCACCTGCGCGCTAGGGCCCTACAACTTCGATTTTATGACCCAGGTTCATGTGGAGATCATGACCAGGTACACGCCCGACGGTATATTTACCAACCGCTGGGCCGGATCCGGCATGTGCTATTGCGAGCACTGCCGGCAAAACTTTCACGCCTTCTCCGGTCTGAGTCTGCCGCGCACGCTCAATCCCCAGGATCCGGCGCGGAGGCAGTACATCGTGTGGCACCAACAGCGGCTCTTCGAACTTTGGCGCCTGTGGAATGAAAAGATACGGGCCATCAATCCCAACGCCAGCTACCTGGCGAACGCCGGCGGCGGGGCGCTGAGTGACCTCGATATGAAGACCATCGGCGAACTGGCCCCCACGCTCTTCGCCGATCGCCAGGCGAGAAGCGGCCTGATGGCTCCCTGGGCCAACGGAAAAAACGGCAAGGAGTATCGCGCCACCCTGGGGCAAAAGGCCATCGCCGGCATCTTCAGCGTGGGCTTGGAAGACAAGTATCGCTGGAAAGACTCGGTGCAGAATGGCGATGAGATTCGGCTTTGGGTGGCGGACGGCATGGCCCAGGATCTGCGGCCCTGGTTCGTCAAGTTCAACGCCAAGCCGATCGACCGGCGGTGGCTGCCCGTGGTGGAAGAGATTTATCAATGGCACTATGCCAACCAGGGCTATCTGCGCAATGAGAAGTCGTTCGCGCGCGTAGCCATGGTCTATTCCCAGCAGACAGCGTCGTTTTACGGTGGAGAGGATGCGCGCGCAAAGGTGGAAGATCCAGCGCTGGGCTTTTATCAAGCGCTGGTCGAAGCCAGGATCCCCTTTGAAATGGTGCACGATCATTTGCTCGACCCCGAGCACATCGACCGCTTCAAGACGCTGATCCTGCCCAACATCGCCGCGCTCTCCACGCAACAGTGCGATCAGATTCGCGCCTTTGTGGAGCAGGGGGGCAGCATAGTCGCGACCTACGAAACGTCGCTCTACGACGAGTGGGGTGTTCGGCGGAATGACTTTGGCCTGGCGTCGCTTTTTGGCACCTCGTTCACCGGCAAGGAAGAAGGCCCGTTGCTCAATTCGTATCTCACACTCGAAAAAGATCCAGCGACCGGCCAATTCTCCCCGTTGCTGACTGGTTTCGAAGATGCGACGCGGATTATCAACGGGACGCATTGCGTGACGGTCACACCATTAGGTAGCGGGGGGTATTCGCCACTGCTACTGGTGCCGCCCTATCCTGATCTGCCGATGGAGGAGGTATTTACGCAGCCGGCAAAGACGCGGGAGCCTGGAGTTTTGCTGCGCGAGATCGGCCGCAGCCGCGTGGTTTATTTCCCTGCGGATATCGACCGCACCTTCTGGGAGGTGCTGGATGTGGACCACGCGAAGCTACTACGCAATGCAGTCGTGTGGGCAACCAACGAGCCGGCCCCGGTGACGGTGGAGGGCAAGGGGGTTTTAGACATCTCCATCTGGAGTCAAAAGAATTCGATGACCGTACACCTGGTCAACCTGACCAATCCCATGATGATGAAGGGACCAGTGCGGGAGGTGATCCCGCTGGGCAACCAGGAAGTCAGCATCCTTATCCCGGAGGGACGGCGAGTCAGCGCGGTGCGTTTGCTGGTCGCGGGCGGAAACGCGCACTACCGTAAGGATGGCGCTTCGATTCGGCTCACGGTGCCTTCGATCGGAGTGCATGAGGTCGTAGCGCTGGACCTTAGCTGACCGCTTCCACTCCGACATAATCGGTCACCGTGTTTTTAACGGCGGCACCAGCGTTGCGCTCCACGAGCTCGGCCTCTCCCTCGAGGTGGTCGATCACCACCTTCGAGTAAAGGACGAAATGCTCCGCGGAGAGCAACAGCGAGAAGCCTATCCACAGTTTTGCCGGTGAGCGCCAATAGGAGGTGACCGTCCTGAAGAGGAATTTCCAATAGCTGCTGCGGTAATTGGAGCGGATGCCCTGCCGCCATATGGAGGCAGACAGGCAGCGCACGTTGTAGGCCATACCCAGGTAGGGTGGCTTCTGCGTCGCTATGGGCTGCCACACCTTCAAGGAGTTATAAGCGCGCTCAAAAAAGGCATCCGGTTGGTATAGGCCCGCGAGCAGGGTGCAGAGGCCGCGCAGCAGGATGGGCAGCGGCAGTACGGTGCGGAAATTCGGGAGGCCAAACTGGGTGATGGATTGGCTGTCCTCGATCAGCCGCCCTTCCCGTTTCATGCGATCGAATAGGGCGGTGGTCGGCGGCGCCATCAATATACCGGCCATAGCCCAGGGGATCGCTGTCCGGTTGATAAACTCCAGCTGCCGGGCAAAGATGGTCTCGTCGTCGGAGTCGAAACCGACAATGAAACCGGCGAGCACCCACAAACCCTTCTCCTGGATGATGCGTACCTGATCGACATTGTTTTTGCGCAGATTCTGAAACTTGTGCGTCTCTTTCAGCGCTTCGGCAGACGGGGTCTCGATGCCGATGAAGACCATCATGAAATTCGCGGCGACCATGGTATCCAGAAGTTCTGTCTTCGATGCCAGGTCGATCGACGCCTCGGTACTGAAAGCGAATGGGTAATCGTGCTGCTTTTGCCACTCGACGAGTTCGAGCGAAAGCGCCATCGCTTGATGACTGTTGCCGATGAAGTTGTCATCGACAATGAACACCTCGTTGCGCCAGCCCAGGCTCAGCAAGGTATCGAGCTCGCGAATGACTTGCTTGGGCGTTTTCGCGCGCGGCCGGCGACCGTAAATGGTTATGATGTCGCAGAATTCACACTGGAAGGGGCATCCGCGGGAAAACTGGATGGGCATGGAGGTGTATTTGTTGCGGTGCAGCAGGTCGAACCGGGGCACCGGGCTGCGGGTCATGTCGGGTTTGTCGATAATGTGATACAGCGCGTGCGCAGTCCCTTGTTCGAGTGCAGTGGCGATTCCAGGAAAGACCTCGTCCGCCTCACCGACCAACACATGATCGGCCACCTGCAATACGACCTCGGGTTGTGTACTCGCCCACGGGCCGCCTACGAACGTGCGCTTACCCATGGCGCGAGCGCGGGCCAAGGTGGCCAATGCGTCGGCGCGTTGCGCGTGCATGGCGCTTACCATCACCACGTCAGCCCATGCGAAATCCTCATCCAGCAACTCTTCGAAGGCATGATCCTTCAACCGGAGCTCCCAGGTCGCTGGACAAAGAGCCGCGACAGTGATTAGGCCCAGCGGCGGCGTCATGGCCTGCTCGGGAATCATCTCCAGCACGCCCTCAAAGCCCCAAAACGAGGGTGGGAAACTGGGCCACACCATCAAAACCTTGATATTCGACCCTAGAGGCGGGAAAGAAGCGTGGGTTGCCTCATCGGAGAGCTTGGTTTCTGAGGTGGGCACGAGTACCGGAAGAGACGATGTCGCCTGCGGCTGGCCGGGGAGGACGTTGAGTCGAGGATCTTGTGATGCGGGCATGGTGCCCCTTTCTCAATGGGTCACAACATGGCGTACAAGGTTAGAGTCATCCTTGACGCCAAAAGTATCCATATCCAATAGTACCGAGGGCCCATGGCACAGCTGGACACAATACTAACCGGGAGGTCCGCCGCGATGCCCGGCGCATCGACGAGACTTCCGCCATGACGCTATATGGCGCAGTGGGGTTGAGTCTACGCCAAAGCCCTGGTCGTGTCATCTTCGGGGTTGAGAGTAAGGGATAGTGTACTGGGTTCAAAAATGGATGGGATGGCTGCGCAACTTTGATGGCAAAGACGGTGGCCGTTCCGCCAGGAACGGCCACTCGTTTAGCTAACGTCCGTCGTGCTTGTCGCGGTAGATGCGACGGGATTCCTGGTTCTGCTGCGCATGGATGGTCCCGCGATCCTGTTTTGTCAGGTGGCCGTTATCCTGCGCACGCATACCGCGCTCTTCCTTGTTTATGCCGGCTTCCTGGTGCTCCAGGTGTGCGGTCTGACCTGCAGTCAGCTTGCCGTTCTTGACGCCGTTTGCGATGCGGCCCTGCTGATCGGCTTTTCGCTGGCCAATGTTATAGTCATGCGCGCCAGGAGTGGGTGTGGTTTGGGCTATCATCGCGGCGGGCGCGATGAGGAGAGCGGATGTGAGAACAGCCATGACAAATTTCATAGCACTTTCCTGCTTTCTGGCGGCTGCTTGTTCACATCGCATCCTTGCCGCTCGCCCCACATAGACACAGGGTAGGAGAGCGAGTTGCCCATCTTTGGTACCTTAACTTGTGGGGACCTATTACCGAAGTACGCCACGTAGAGCGCAACTTTTCGTAGCTGTCGCCGGAACAACCTCACTACAAAGGAACCTGTCACCCTTGCAAAAGCCTTTCCTCACTTTCGTCAGCTGCTTGCTGTTGTTTATGTGCGCCGCCGGACTAGATTCCGTTGCCGCGCAAGAAGCCAGCAAAGACACTCCAGCAAAAGACGCCGGCAAAGACGCGGCCAAGGCGGATGCTGAGCCAACCATCCCCCAGGACTCCACCACCCAGGGCTCCGTCCATATCGGAGGCCAGACTATCAATTACCAGGCGGTCGCGGGAACCATCCTGGTGGCAGCAACCAATGATGCCGACGCTGCTCTGGGCTTGAGCCCGGCTGCGGGCAAAGAAACTCCTGATGCCCCGCCCACCGCGCGCATGTTCTATGTGGCTTATTTCAAGAAAGATGTCCCGCCGGAATCGCGCCCTGTGACTTTTATTTACAACGGCGGCCCGGGCAGCTCCACCATGTGGCTGCACATGGGTGCGTTCGGTCCGCGGCGCGTCGTGACTGCCGACGACCAGCACACCAGCCCCGCTCCCTATGAACTCGTCGATAACGGCGACAGCCTGCTGGATGTCAGCGATCTGGTTTTTATCGACGCCCCCGGCACCGGCTTCGGCCGTCTCTTCGGCAAAGACAAGGAAAAGGCATTCTGGGGAGTCGATCCCGACGCGCATGCCTTTGCCCGCTTCATCGCGCGCTTCCTTTCCACTTACCAGCGCTGGAACTCGCCCAAATATTTATTCGGAGAGAGCTACGGCACCACCCGCTCAGCGGTGGTCGCCGGCATTCTTGAGACGGAAAGCCACATCGATCTCAATGGCGTCATTCTGCTTTCGCAAATCCTGAACTTCGACGACAGCGCCGACGAACCGCAGTGGAACCCCGGCATCGACCTCCCCTATGAACTAGCGCTGCCCACCTTTGCTGCCACCGCCTACTATCACAAGAGTCTGCCTACCCAACCCGCAGCGCTCGCGCCCTTCCTTGCCGAGGTAGAGCAATTTGCCCTGGGCGACTATGCTGCGGCTCTGGCTCAGGGCTCGCTGCTGCCCGATGCTACCCGCCAGGCCATCGCCGAAAAGCTGCATCAGTACACGGGGCTGCCCGTCGCCTACATTCTGAAGGCCGACCTGCGCGTCAACACCGGCCAATTCAACCACAACCTGCAAGGAAATGAAGATCTCACCACAGGCCGGCTTGACAGCCGCTTCTCCGGCCCAACCATCGACCCGCTTTCTGAGGAAGCGGCTTACGACCCGCAGGCCGCAGCCATCTCGTCGGCTTATATTTCGTCGTTTAATGACTATGTCCGCCACCAGCTCAAATTCGGAGATGGCCTCACCTACCTACCGGAGTCGGATGCGATCAACAACGATTGGCAAGGTAAGCACAAGGCTCCCGGTTCCCCGGGCGAATCCTGGGGCATCAACGTCATGCCAGATCTTGCCACTGCGATGAAGTTCAACCCCCGCCTCAAGGTCATGCTGAACGGCGGTTATTTCGATCTCGCTACACCGTACTTCGCCGCCCGGTACGAGATGTCTCACCTACCCATCCAGGCCAACCTGAGACAGAATATTGAGTTCTCATGGTATGAGTCCGGCCACATGGTCTACCTCCACGAAGCTTCACTCAAGCAACTCCACGACAAGGTTGCCGCCTTCATCGACAGCACCTACAAACCCGTCAAGTGAGCTTTTACAGGCTGCGGAACATAGCGAAGTGGCGCTTTTTTTCGGCGACCGGATGAGTCACTTTGTAAAAACCGGGAGTCAAAGGGTATTGACCAGCGGGCCTCACCAGGGCCACGCGAGTCTTAAGGAGTGTTATGCCGAAAATGCGCGCAGTGCAAGTGGGGAAAGCGGGCGGTCCATTTGAGATGGTCGAACGGGAGATTCCCGAGCCCGAGTCAGGTGCAGTACGCATCAAGGTACAGTCTTGTGGAGTCTGTCACAGCGATTCCGTGACCAAGGATGGATTGCTTCCAGGGATTCAGTACCCGCGCATTCCCGGCCACGAGGTGATCGGGATCATCGACGCCGTTGGCCCTAATGTTCCGCGATGGAAAGTTGGTCAGCGCGTTGGAGTGGGTTGGAACGGCGGCTACTGCGGCTACTGCGATAGCTGCCGGCGCGGCAACTTTTTCGCCTGCCAGACCAGCACCCTGGTCACCGGCATCACCCGGGACGGGGGCTACGCGGAATATATGGTTGCGCCCACCACGGCTGTTGCCGTGGTGCCCGAAGCGCTAACGTCGGAGGAAGCCGCACCGCTGATGTGTGCTGGGGTCACTACCTTCAATTGCCTGCGCAACAGCGGCGCGCGCCCGGGCGACGTGGTTGCGGTAATCGGCGTGGGTGGACTGGGCCATCTGGGTATTCAGTTCGCCGCCAAGAGCGGATTCAATACCGTCGCTATTGGACGCGGGGCGGACAAAGAGGCACTCGCCAGAAAGCTTGGCGCGGCACACTACGTCGATAATGCAGTGCAAGATCCCGCAGCGGAACTGCAAAAGCTGGGGGGCGCAAAGGTGATCCTAGCTACGGTAACCAGCGCGGACGCAATGAAGTCGGTGATCGGCGGTCTTACGCCAACCGGCACATTCATGATCGTGGGGGCCGTACCCTCATTGGAAGTGCCCGCGCTGCAGCTACTACTTAATTCGCAGCAGGTCAAAGGCTGGTATTCGGGAACATCGCTTGATTCGCAGGAGACCCTCGGTTTCAGCGTGCTCTCCGGCGTTCGCTCGATGAACGAAAGCTACCCGCTGGAGCGGGCGAGCGAGGCTTACGATCGCATGATGTCGGGAAAGGCACGGTTCCGGGCAGTGCTCACAATGGAGAAGTAGCTCTCGCGCCGCGGTTTTAGTGTTTCCAGGTATTGACGATCTTCCCATCGGCGCCTTTCATGTCCCCTGGTTGCAAGTCCGGGGGACAACTGCCGAGATATTTTTGGTCCATGATCATGGTGGAGTTGCTCACTCCGTACAACGGCGGCGTGTAGAGGGCATGAGTCTCTGAGTGGATGGCGGCGCTGCCCTGCGACGTAGTCGTTTCCTTGGTATCGATGACCGTACTTCCCACGGTACAGCGCAGTGCGCTGGTATGGGTATGGCCGCTCACGTTTTCGCTTAGCTTCTTACACCCCGGCAACTTGGCTGCAAGGTCTTTCACGTATTGGTCGTAAGCGTGGCTGCGGCAGATGGTTACAATGCCACCGCCTCGCTTGTTTCCGGGGTTATCGATGGTTTGCGTTTGGCTCGACCAGAGGCCTTCTTTTACATCCGGTAGATCTGCCGCATAAGCTGACGCGAAAGAAAGTAATACCGCAGATACCCACACAAAGGAGCATGTTCTTCCGGATACTCAAGCGTATCCGCCATCCCGGTAAGTACTCGCAGCGGCGGTTTCGGTGTTGATCTTCCAGTCTTCCAGTTGCGGCCCTTTCAGCTTGGCGACCTTGTCGCGGATCTGGTCAAGCTGCGCCGCGTCTAAGGGCGTAAACTCCTGCGCGATGCGCACATCGTCTTCCACCTGTCCGATAGTGGTACAGCCGAGCGCGACGCAGTGCACCGGCAGGCTGAGAGCGTAGGAGAGGCATTCCTTCAACGCGATGGCTTGCAGCAGTTTGGCATTGGCTGTGCTCTTCATCCCCTGGATGCCCATGCCGCGGGCAACGGCTACTGGCAGCACGTTTTTCTCGAAGCTCTCGTAGCCAGGATCCGCCGCGTGCAGGGGCATCAGGATGGTGTCGTAGTGATCGTACTTCTTCAGCATCGCGAGGTGGACCTGGGGATCATGGTGGCCGGTGAATCCAATGAACCGGCACTTACCCGCTTTCTTGGCGGCTTCGAAGGCTTCGATCGCGCCTCCGGGGGCGAAGATCTGCTCCACTTCGTCGTGTGTACTCACCTGGTGCATCTGCCACAGGTCGACGTGGTCGGTCTTGAGCGCCCGCAACGACAATTCCAGATCCGCTTCGGCGCCTTTGCGCGTACGTTCAGCAGATTTTGTAGTCAGGAAGATGTTTTTGCGGAAGGGTGGCAGCACCGCGCCATAGACCTCTTCCGACTTGCCGTTCCAGTAAAGGCGGGCGCAATCAAAATAGTTGATGCCGAGCTCATAGGCGCGCAGGGTAACGGCTTTCGCCTCGTCGAAGGTGCACAAGGGGAACCGGCCGCCGGCCTGGCCGACGATCGTCAGGCGCGCGCCGGTTTTTCCGAAAGTACGCATCGGTATGTCTCCCGCCTTGGCCTGCAAAGTGCGCCCGCCCCAGGCTAAAGTGCCTAGCCCTGCTACAGCGGAAGTCGAGAGAAATGTCCTGCGTCGCATAGTCGATCCCCGTTCTCCAGTTATGCTGCTCCAGTATGCTACCGTTGCCCGTGGCCTACAAGATCCATCCCACTGCTCATTTTCGGTCTTTGCGCCGACTTGGCTGGGCCGCATTCTTTGTCCTGGTCTTTATGCTGCTCGGATCCCTTCCGGCCGCTCAGGCACAGAAGAACGAGGGCTTTCGCCTCATAAGCTGGTCTCCGCAGCGGCTGGAGAGCGGTTCGCCCGTGCTCTTCCGAATCGAACTCGACCAGCCCGCGGATTCACTGCACGGTACCTGGCTCGATCACCCTTTGGCGTTTACCCGCGGCCGCCAAGGCAACATCTGGACCGCGCTTGCCGGCATCGATGTAGAGCAGGCGCCGGGAACTTATTCCCTGGAGCTTACCGCCATCGAAGCCAACGGCCGGGAGCGGCACGCCGGCCTGCAAGTGACCGTGCTACCCGGGAGCTATAAGACCACGACACTGCACGTAGCGGAAAAGTATGTGCAGCCGGACGCCGCAACGCTCAAGCGCATCGCAGCCGACAAAGCGGTGAAGGACGCGGCGTTTGCTCGCACCATCAGCGAGCCCTTATGGAACGGCAGCTTTCGCTCACCGGTGCCCTTCGCACCGACCGATTCCTTTGGGACCCGCCGCATGTTCAACGGTGAACTCGCCAGCATCCATCGCGGGACCGACTTCCATGCGGGCTCCGGAACGCCTGTGGTCGCCGCCAACGATGGAGTCGTGATCATTGCCCAGGGCATGTTTTATGAGGGCAACCTGGTTGTGGTCGATCATGGGCAGCAGTTCTCGACGCTCTACATGCACCTGTCCAAAATTGAGGTGAAAGTGGGAGATCGCGTCCACAAAGGACAACGCCTTGGCCTTAGCGGGGCTACAGGGCGGGTAACCGGCCCGCATCTCCACTTCGGAGTTCGTTGGCAGGGCATGTATGTTGACGCTGTCAAGCTGCTCAAATTGACGCTGCCTACGCGCTAGAAGCGGAGCCCGGCCCAGCATTGTTTCAGAACTGGCATTTCGTGCACCCTGTTAGCCCGACTCTCTTTCCAGCTTTTTACGGCACGCCTAAAGTCGTGCCCTGACACAAAGCTAAAAGGAGCCTATTTATGCCCTGATGCAAAGCTAAAAGGAGCCTATTTATTGGTGTCTTCAAACGCGAACTTTCCCAGTTCGAAGGGACGCGAGGTGGGCAGCTTGTTCTGCATTCCGGCGCTGGGGTAGGACTGGGGCGCGAGCGTGGGAAAACCCCAGATTTTTCCGGTGCGCAGGTCTACTACTACCTTGCCGTAGACCTGGCGGCTGCCATCCGGCGCTCGTAACAGCTCAGAGCCGGGCTCAATGTAAAAGGGATACGGGGCACCCGATTGCGCCTCCGCCGGGTGGGGGGCGAAGATCGGCTCCACGGCGATTGCCACCAGTGCAACGGCGATGATCGACAACAAAGCGATAGTCAGGTTTTCTCGACGCATGGTTCTCCTCGGGTGGTTGAAGAACCAAGTGTATCGCCAGCGTCGCTACTCTATTGCGGCGTAGCGGGTTCGGCGGCTGGTGGGGTCTTCGGCTGAATGGAGAGCAACTCCACCTCGAAGACCAGCGTTGCGTTCGGCCCGATGGGGCCCTTGCCGCGGTCGCCATAGGCGAGATCCGGGGGAATGAACAGCTGCCATTTCGATCCCACGGGCATTAATTGCAGAGCCTCGGTCCAACCCTTGATAACCCCGCCGACATTGAAGGTCACCGGCTGGCCACGCTTGTACGAACTGTCAAATTCGGTGTTGTCGAGCAGTGACCCCTGGTAATTGCAAACCACGGAATCGGTAGCAGAAGGCTTGGGGCCCGTCCCTGCGGTCATGACTTTGTATTGCAGACCGCTCGGGTAAGGTGACCACGCCCTCTTTAGTGGCGTTCGCTGCCAGGAATGCTGCGCCGTCCTTTTTGTTGGTTTCGGCCTCGGCTAGCCTCTTCTCTTCCCGCTTTTGCTGCACCTGGGTCTGCAGATCGGTCATCACCGTCTTAATCTGGTCATCGGTTAAGAGGACCTTGCCATCGGCGAGAGCATCTTCTAATCCCTGAAGCACAAACTTGGGTTCGACGTCGACCGAGTCCCGATGCAGGCTTTTGCCCACGTTTAGACCGATGGCGTAGCTTTGCTTGTCTTTGTCTGTGACCAGCGCCAAGGGTTTAGGCTTGGCCGCCACCGCACTCTTGTGAGTCGTGGTGGTCTGCTTGGCCTTTGCCGGGGGGGTGGTTTGCGTATTGGTCGCCGGCGTCTGCTGGGCCGCGGCGCTCCCCAGGAGAACAATACCGGCAGCCAGCAGGTTTAAGGTCGTTGCCCATGATCTTTGCATTAAGCCATTCTCGCATTGTCACTTGATGCTCCGCAAACCGTAGGTTTGCAACCAACAATGTTTCAAATAGCGACGTTAGTGCGCCTGGGCGATGGACCGCGCGCCCGACAGCTCAGCATCGATCAGCGATGCAGCCTCTGCCCATACCCGCGGATCGTTCTCGATTTCGATGTGAGGCTTGGTGAAAACCCGGGAGTACCAGGGAAAGTTGTCGCAATTGATGGGATGGTCTTTATAGGTCATGTGAAAGTTGCCAATGATATTGGTACGTTCCGGATCCATCGCGAGAATTTCTGAGCGCCCATGAAGCAGGCCATGGGACTGATAAAAATTGACAGCCTGGGCAACGTTCGCGGGGATGGAGATATCGCCCTGGCCCGGTTTGCCGATACTGTCCACCTGGATGGTGAGCAGCACTGGGATATGCTGCCGCTGCAACGCGCGGGCCAAGAGGACAGTCTCCGTTCCGCCCCAGCTGTGGCCAAAGATGATGATTCTCGCTTGGCTTCTCTCGAGCGCGGTGAGCACGCCGTCACGGTTGGTGTCCAGGAGGTGGAGGACGTAGCCGAGAGCCTCGTGTCCAGAGTGATTGCCGAATACCTTTACATCGACAGCCGAGGCATAACGGTCGCGCAGCCGCGCGGCAAATTGCACTTCGGCATGCTTCGCATCGTCATGCTTCACGAAGCCGCCAACGAACCCGACAACGATCACTTTGTGAAGAGGAGAGCTCACTGCCGGAAGAGGCATCGCTACGCTGCGCACAGAGCCCAATGACGCAAGACCGGCCGCGGCTAAAAGAAACAACGGCAGGATAAGCTTCCGATACTGGCGTCCTCTCATGCTACGGCCCTCCCAACCATGATAGCCCCCGGGGCCAAGTGCGGAATAATGGAGAGAATGCGACAAGCACAAGATCAGGTACCCGCGATTGGCATCGACTTTGGCACCACCAACAGCACGGTTGCCCGCGCGTCCGGCAGCGGACAGGTCTCACTGGTCGCCTTTCCCACGAGCACCGGCGAGACTTTCTCCTTTCGCTCTGTGCTGTACCTGGAGCAGATCAAACGCGGGGGACGAAAACAGACGCATACCTGGACTGGGCCGTCTGCGATTGAACACTACCTGGCGGCGGAGAACAAAGGCCGGCTCATTCAATCGCTCAAGTCCTACCTCTCCGATCGCACGCTTACAGGAACGGCGGTATTCGGCCGCCATTGCACGCTCGAGGATCTGATTTCCCGCATACTCTCCGACCTGCGCCATCATGCCGAACGCAAGTTCCAGACCCCTATCGGCTACGCCATGGTGGGCCGCCCGGTGCGGTTTGTCGGCGCGGAGGCGGAAGAAGATCAGGCGTTTGCTCTCTCCCGTCTGCGGCAGGCGTTTACGGAAGCCGGGTTCGACCAGGTCGATTTTGAAATGGAGCCGGTCGCGGCAGCTTACGCCTACGAATCAACCCTCGACCACGACGAGCTTATCCTCATCGGTGATTTCGGAGGCGGCACGAGTGACTTCTCCTTGCTTCATGTTGGCCCTGGAGTGCGCAAGCGCGGCCGCAAGCCGCAGGATCTGCTCGGCAACAGCGGTGTCGGCCTGGCCGGTGACGCCTTCGATGCCAGGATCGTGCGCAAGCTCGTCTCTCCGGCCCTGGGGTCGGAATCGTTTGCGCGTTCGCTGAACAAGGTATTGCCTGCCGTGCCGGCTTGGATCTATGCCAACCTTGAGCGCTGGCATTACTTGTCTTTCTTGCGCACGGCGAACGTTGTGGAGATTTTGAAGAGCGCTCGTCTCCGTGCTTTGGAACCGGAAAAGATCGAAGCTTTGATCACGCTGATCGACGAAGATCTCGGCTACCATCTTCACCAAGCCGTCCAGCGGGTCAAGTTCGAGCTTTCCCATTCCGAAGTAGCCGAGTTCCATTTTCGCGACGGCAGCATGGACCTCCGCATTGCTGTCACGCGCGCGGCCTTTGAAGGTTGGATTGCCGACGAGTTGCACGCTATTGAGCAGTGCGTCGATTCGCTGCTCGAAAGCTCGGGTGTCAGCCGTCGCCAGGTCGACCGGGTCTTTCTCACCGGGGGCAGTTCGCTGGTGCCTGCTGTCCGTTGCATCTTCAAGGAGCGTTTCGGGGAGGAGCGCATACGAACCGGCGACGAATTTATTTCCGTCGCCCGCGGCCTGGCGCTGCGCGCAGAAGAAGCGCTGGCTGGTGAGGGTTAGAAAAGAAATTCACTCCTAACACGCCGGGTTGGTCTTTCGAAACTTCTCTAAAAGTGGAAGGCGAGTTCCGCTGTCAGCGCACGCGGCGTGACATAGTGCGTACCGCTAAAGGTGGAGAGAAAGTTGTAAAGTGCGGTCTTGTTCGCCATATTTACGCCCGTCACCTGGAGACTCCACTTGAAGCGATCGCCATTGAAGAGGTTGTCATCTCCAAGAGAAGCGTCAAAGAGATTCCGCGGCTGAATGCGCGACGGATTTTTATCGTTGTTGCCCGTGCCCGGCGCCGGAATCCTGAGCAGCGTAGAGCCAAACTCAGACGCTGGGCATGGTGAAGGCAATGCAGTGGTAGGCGTCGCCTTGAGCCCTTCGCAGGTGAGACCCGCCTCAAACTGCTCGTCGGCGGTCAAACCGCTGAGGTCGACCGCGGGCTGCCCGTTGAGTGTAGTCGATGTGTTGGCGCACGCACTGTTCGGATCGTTGGAGAGCGGGTTGTAGCAGGGCGCGGATCCGGCGACAAGTCCGCTGTCGTAGCGCCAGTTGAAGCCAACCCAGGGGCTCCAGTGGAAAGGCAGTTGATATTGCACGTGCGTGGTTTGGTTGAACCGTTCATCATGATCGATCCGGAAGGGCAATCCGGCTTGTCCTACCGTGGCCCCTGCGCCGGCAACCTGCGGCGGGAAGAAGCGAGCGGCCACCGAGGACATCACGACAAACGCTGACACGTGATGAAAGTTCGGCACATCAGCGCGCAATGCGAAGCCCGGGACCTTCGCATTGTGCCAATCGATGGGAAAGGTGATGGGGGTATTGCCCAGAACGCTGAAGTCGAATGCATTATGCGTGTACTTCCAGATGTATTCGCCGCTGAAGACCACATTTTTTCCGAAAGCCTGTTGCAGCCCCGCGTGGAATTCGTTGCGAAAGCCAGGCTGCAGCGTTCCCTGCACCCCGGGCGAACAAGAGAGCAAGGGAGACAGCACTTCGTTGGTGCAACCCTGGCTCGAAAGCACGAGATTTTCGTTGAACGGCGTCTCCAGGGTCCGGGCATAGGAGATGCGCAGCACCGTGTTGGTGGGCTTCACGGTGTAGGAAACACCCAGACGAGGCTCTGCCTGAGAGGCGTTGGCCAGCCCGTTGTACAGGTCACCGCGTATGCCTAAATTGAATAGCCAGTTGCCGGCCTTGATCGAATCTTCGATATAAAGAGCCAGCTCCTTAATATCCGCATGGCCAAAGTAGTTATAGTCGCCGCCGCCCCGGGTGAGATCATAGGGCAACAAGACCGGCTTGAAGGCGGAGTTGGGCAGGTATCCCTCAGCTGCGCACTCAGCGGGGTTGGTGTATCCATTCACACCATTTCCTGCGGCATTCAGGCAGGGTGCGTTGAAGGTCGGACTCACGATGCTGAGACTGTCATTCTCCCGCAGAAAGGTCTGGTTGTAAAACACGCCACCCTTGATGTTGTGGTTCCCCTTGTTATAGGTCAGATCGGAATGGACGCCGGCATTGGTGAGCGTCCGGTACTGACCAATCGTTTGGTTCTGCAGATTTGGGGGCCCAAGATCCGCCAGCGGGTTCTCGCTGGGAAAGTACTGATAGCTGTCTCTCCGGATGTAAGGACCAAAGTTGAAAACCGAACTCTTCCCAATAATTCGGGTGTAAGTGGGCGCAATATCAAACGTCTCGATCTTTGATTTCTGATCGGTATCGCCCACATCGTTGCCAAATTGGTCGAGCACATTCAGGTTGTCGTAACTGTTGGGGGTCTGAAACCAGGATCGGCTGTAGTTCAGGTTAAAGTGCACGGCATCGACCGGGGTGAACTGATAATCCAGGCGATCAAAGACATTCTGTTCGTTTCCTTTGTCGTGGAAGACCACAAACTCCGGAGTATCCAGAAAACGGCCAGTATTTAATCCATCGAGCTCGAAGAAGTTGCCCCAGGTTTGCGATCCATAGCCAATATCAATGCCACCCGTGGCTGAGCCGAACGACCCGTAAGAGGAGCTGATACTGCCGGTGGGTTTGGTAAGTCCCTGGCCCGATCGCGTGGTTACTTGAATGATCAAGCTGGTCTTGTCCCCATACTCGGCGGGCGGTGCACCAGAAATGACTTGAATCGACTGAATGGAATTGGAGGGAATCTGGTTGGAGAAAACCTTGCTTTGCTGATCGGAGATGGGCTGGCCGTCGACGGAAAACGAATTCGAGGCGTGATCCCCAAGGCCATGGAAGAGGCCATTGGAATCCGCGGCTACTCCGGGGGTCGAGAGCGTCACCAGAGAGCTCACGGAGGAGGAAGAGCTTTCCAGCGGCAGCTTCTCGATCATGCTGCGGTCGATGTCGGTGTGGAGCGAGGTGTCGTTCTCCACCAAATCCTCTCCCGTGACCGTAACGGTAGTGGAGGCTCCTCCCACCTGCAATTTGACGATGGGCGAGACGGCGACGGAGGAACTTACCTGTACATCCGCGGTAAAGGGTGAGAAGCCCTCCGCGTGCGCAGTGAGGTGATAGGGGTTGAAGGGTAGGTTGGTGAAACGGTATTGGCCCGACGCGTCCGTTTTGGCAGTCCGCTTTAGCCCACTGACCGGGTTTTCAATGGTGACCGTCGCGCCGGGTATCACCGCACCGGAAGCATCGGTAACCGTTCCTGTGATGGTGCCGGCGCCCGTCTGGGCCTGAAGATGGATCGCTGGCCACAGCAGAAGCAATGGCAAAGCAAGAAAGATGAAACGTCGTGGAAACGAGTACATATATCAACCCCCGGGGCATCCTGATCACTGATTGCTGAAACTGCCTAGGAAAAAGCAATGTCAACGGGAGGGGGTCTGGTATAGAGCGGGAAATCCAGGTATCGGCGCACAAGGGCCGGTTGCAGATCAACGACTGGCGCCGCCATCTGTCTGACCGTAAGGGGCACCGTCACCGGCGCTGCTGGAGAAATGACTACGTGGGCAGTTGCACAAAGAGCGCAACCGCCGTGTGACACATCTGCAGCGGTATGAACGTGCGCAACCTGAACCGTCGCGCCGAAAACCAGCAGTAGCGCACAGCAAAGAGCAAGAACGACCTTCCAAGGGCTCCGCACGTGCTCTTTTGCTTGCTTATCGTGCATCACTCTAACTATAACCTACCAATATCCCAGGAGACGGAAGAAGACACGGAAGAGAAGACGGAAGGCGCCTTGATGCGGTCAAAAAAAAGAACCGCATCAGGCAGCATTCTGCCTCTTAGACGACTTATCTCCGGAATAAGTTTGACTGCCAGGGAGTGCTAGGCGAGCGCCTGGGGAATTGCCTCTTCCCATCTTCCCTGGGCCTTCAGGATAAGTTCCACAACTTCCCGCGCTGAGCCATCTCCTCCCCCTCGGGAGGTTACGTAGTGGCTGATGGCTTTTAGCTCCGGAGCCGCGTTGGCAACGGCAACTGCCAAGCCGGCGCGCTTGGCCACCGGCATGTCCGGCAGATCGTCGCCCATATAGGCCACTTCTTCCGCCTGCACGCTGGCTTTCTGCAGACACTCCTCAAAGGCGGCCATCTTCGTCTCTTGGCCGAGGTAGACGAACTCCACTTTCAGCTCGTGGGCACGCTGGGAAACCGCGGGGGATTTCCTTCCCGTGATGAAGCCGGTGCGGATGCCCATAGTGTGTGCAAGTTTCAACCCCATGCCATCCTGAGAGTTGAAGCCCTTCATCTCCGCCACTCCACCATCGTTGGGCAAGGAGATAAGGTTGACACTGCCGTCGGTCAGCGTGCCGTCCACATCCATGAGGAACAGCTTGATCTTTCTGGCGCGGTCGAGGACCTCGGGGGCAACGGGTGTAGTCAATGGCATGAAAACATCATACTGTTCCGGATTTCCGGGGGCAGCGGGCAGTATCCCTGTAGCTTGAAAGAACGCCGCTGTCTGCCTGAGAAGGCGGAAATAAATCGCAAATCAGAACCAGGCCCGTAGGGCCGGGAGCCAAACGTCAGCCCAGCCCGGATCCGGATTTCCTGTGGAGCTTGCTGGCGTTGGCGAACTTCATGCGGCTTTCCTTAACGAAAGCCGCACACGCGGTCGTGTCCAGCGCAGCGTGCAGGAAATCCGGAGAAGGGCTGGGACATCGATCCCCAATATCGTTTGAGCGCCAGAGGCGCGGCACCCGCGGATGAAGCTAGTGCCGCACCTCCGGCGCTCCGCAACCTTGGATCCGCCTCCCAGCCCTTCCGGGCTGGGCTGACGTTTGGCTTCCGGCCCTACAGGCCTGGTTCTGATTTGTGATTTGCTTTCCTGTTCTCACGCAGTCTTTAAAAGCCCGTACCCTTCAGGGGTCCAACAGCAATACCCAAAAGCGCATGTAATCTATAAGAACTCCGCCATATGGCAATTAACATTGCGCTGAATCACAAGACTCACTATCGCTACGACCGTCCTGTCATGCTGGGGCCGCAAACCATCCGGCTGCGCCCGGCCCCTCATTGCCGCACTCCGATCCTGGCCTACTCGCTCAAAGTGCTTCCCCAGAAGCACTTCATCAACTGGCAACAAGACCCGCAGGCCAACTATCTTGCTCGCCTGGTATTTCCGGAAAAGACCACGGAGTTCTTAGTGGAGGTGGATCTGGTTGCCGAAATGGCAATCTTCAATCCCTTCGATTTTTTTCTGGAGCCCTATGCCGAGAAAATCCCCTTTACTTATGAGAGCTCGCTGGCCCGCGAACTGCGTCCTTTTCTCGAAGCCGAGACGCCCGGTCCCCGGCTTTCCGCGTTTCTGGCCGACGTCCCGCGAATCAGCACGCCCACGCTGGATTTTCTGGTCAGTCTCAATCAACGGGTGCAGCGCCAGATCGGCTACGTTATCCGCCTGGAGCATGGAGTGCAAAGCTGCCAGGAGACGCTTACCCTGGGCAATGGTTCCTGTCGCGACTCTGCCTGGCTCCTGGTGCAGATCCTGCGCAACCTGGGGCTGGCGGCCCGCTTTGTCTCCGGCTACCTGATCCAACTCACGGCCGACGTGAAACCACTCGAGGGCCCCGGCGGGGCCTCCAGCGACTTTACCGATCTGCATGCATGGACCGAGGTTTATCTCCCAGGCGCGGGCTGGGTTGGCTTCGATCCCACTTCAGGGCTGTTGGCCGGGGAAGGACATATCCCGCTCGCTTGCACACCCGACGTGGGCAGTGCCGCTCCCATCTCCGGTCCGCTGGAATTTTGCAAGACAGATTTCAGCTACTCGATGACCGTGCAGCGGATCTACGAATCCCCGCGGGTTAGCAAGCCGTACAGCGACGAACAATGGCGGCAGATCGAAGCGCTTGGCCACCAGGTGGATGTAGATCTGCAAGTGGGCGACGTGCGCCTGACCATGGGCGGCGAGCCCACCTTCATCTCGCTCGACGATCGCAACGGCAGCGAGTGGTCGACCACCGCCATGAGTCCGGCCAAGCGCAAGCTCGCGGTGGAACTGCTGTACAGAATGCGCGACCGTTTCTCCAAGGGCGCGCTGCTCCATTTCGGGCAGGGCAAGTGGTACCCGGGCGAAGAGCTGCCTCGCTGGGCCCTGGGCTGTTACTGGCGCAAAGATGGCGTTCCCATCTGGGAAAATCAAAGCCTCTTCGCCGAGGATGGCAAAGACTACGGCTACAGCGCATCCGAAGCTCGCAAATTTGTCGAAGCCCTCACCCTCCGCCTGCAAGTGAGTTCCGCTTTCACCATCACCGCCTGTGAGGACGTCTTCTTCCATTTGTGGAAGGAGCGGCGCCTGCCGGAACTCGGCGACCCGCTGGACCCTAAGCTCAAAGAGTCGGACGAGCGGGCGAAGCTGGCGCAGATCTTTGAACAAGGCGCGGAGCAGCCAGTCGGCTATGTGCTTCCCCTGCGTCGCATCCCCACCCGGGCCGGTACGCCGCGGTGGACCAGCCAGCCCTGGTTCCCTCTGTCAAAACGCATGTTCCTGACTCCCGGGGACTCGCCCATGGGGTACCGTCTGCCGCTCGAATCGCTGCCCTGGACCAAGCCGGAAGACGTGACCTACGCCTTCGATACCGATCCTTTCCAGCGGCGGGACAAGCTGCCCCCACGGCCCGAACGCCAGATGGGCCGGTTCTTCAATCCGCCGTTCGCGGATGAGCCGGAGTCCGCCGCCGATAAAACCAAACCCAAAAAGGATGACCAGCAAGGAGTGACGCTCACCCGGCCGGCGCTCTGCGTGCAGGCGCGCGCGGGCAAGCTCTTTATCTTTATGCCGCCGGTCGATTACCTTGCGGACTATCTTGACCTGGTGGCCGCCATTGAAGACACCGCCGCGCATCTCTCGATGCCGGTAGTGTTCGAAGGCTACACGCCGCCCAATGACACCCGTATCTCGGTCTTCAAAGTCACTCCCGATCCCGGCGTGATCGAGGTGAACATCCAGCCCGCCGCGAGCTGGGACGCCCTGGTCGAAAACATCACCTCGGTGTATGACTTGGCGCGCGAGACCCGGCTCGGAACCGAGAAGTTCATGCTCGATGGGCAGCACACCGGAACCGGAGGCGGAAACCACCTGGTGATTGGCGGTCCCACCGCCGATGACAGCGCGTTTCTTCGCCGCCCCGACCTGCTGCGCAGCATGGTCAATTACTGGCAAAACCATCCTTCGCTTTCCTACCTGCTTTCCGGCTTGTTCATTGGTCCCACCAGCCAGCATCCGAGGGTCGACGAAGGCCGTGTCGAGTCTCTTTATGAATTGGAAATTGCCTTCGACCAGATTCCCGAGAGAGGGCCAGTATCCTCGCGGCTGGCCGATCGCTTGTTCCGTCATCTGCTCACCGATGTAACGGGGAGCACCCATCGCGCGGAATTCTGCATCGACAAACTCGATCCGCCGGAAGGCGCCGGGACACGTCTCGGCCTGCTCGAACTGCGCGCCTTTGAGATGCCGCCGCACGCGCGCATGAGCCTGACGCAACAACTCATGGTGCGGGCGTTGATCGCAAGTTTCTGGCGTAAGCCTTACCGGCAAAAATTGATTCCCTGGGGAACCAGCCTGCACGACCGCTTCATGCTGCCCCACTTCGTGCAGCTCGATTGGGAAGACGTGGTGAGCGATCTTGCCCGGGCCGGATATGGCTTCCGCAGCGAATGGTTCGCCGCGCACTTCGAATTTCGCTTTCCTCTCATTGGTTCGGTGAGCGCGCTCGGCATCCATCTGGAGCTGCGGCACGCGCTCGAGCCCTGGAACGTTCTCGGGGAAGAAGCCTCCAGCGGGGGCACGGCCCGCAGTGTGGATTCCTCTGTGGAGCGTTTGCAGGTCAAGGTGACAGGGATGATCGCGGGCCGCTACGTGGTGCTTTGCAATGGGCGGCTGGTGCCGCTGCATCCGGCCGGGAAAGCCGGCGAGTTCGTCGCTGGTGTCCGCTATCGTGCTTGGCAGCCGGCCTCGTGCCTGCATCCCGACATTCCCATCCACAGCCCGCTGGTCTTTGACATTGTGGACACCTGGTCGAGCCATGCGATCGGGGGCTGCACCTACCACGTAGTGCATCCCGGCGGACGAGCCAATGAGCAGTTTCCTGTGAACGCGTATGAAGCCGAAAGCCGGCGCCTGGCCAGGTTCACCAGTTTTGGCCACACGCCGGGCCCGATTACCGTTCCCCCGGAAGAGCGCAACGTGGAGTTTCCTTTGACCCTGGATCTACGCCGGAGCCCGCAGGCCCGATAGCATGCCCGAGACATTGGACGACCCGCTACTGACCGCCGACTATCGCCAGGCACCTGGCGTTTACGACGAGATGTGCGTGGAGCCGGGCGTGCTTCGCCCGCACTGGGATCGCTATATCGCCTCCCTGTCTTCGTTCGGAGCCAAGGAGCTGGCTCACCGCTGGCAGATCGCACGGCAACGCATCCGGGAAAACGGGGTCAGCTACAACGTCTACGGCGATCCTCTGGGAACCGACCGCCCATGGAGTCTGGATGCGATTCCGCTGCTCATCCCGGCCGCGGAGTGGAGCCATCTGGAAGCGGGCCTGATCCAGCGCGCCCGTTTGCTCAACACCATCCTTGCCGATCTTTACGGGCCGCAGAAGCTGCTCCTGAACGGGGATCTTCCGTCTGCCCTGGTATTCGCCAACCCGGCCTTCTGGCGCGCCTGCCATGGGGTCCCGGTCCCCGGTTCCATCTACCTCCACCTGTTGGCGGTCGACCTGGCGCGCTCGCCCGATGGCCAATGGTGGGTGATCTCCGACCGCACCCAGGCCCCTTCCGGCGCCGGATATGCCCTGGAAAACCGCATTGTCATGGCGGAGACCTTTCCTGACCTCTTTCGCGAAGCCCAGGTACATCGGCTGGCTGGGTTTTTCCGGGACTTTCGCGAGACCCTGCTGCGTCTTTCCCCCACTCCGCGCTCCCATCCCCGGGTGGTGCTGCTGACCCCCGGACCGCTGAACGAGACCTACTTCGAGCATTCCTACCTGGCCCGTTACCTGAGCTTCACCCTGGTCCAGGGAGCAGACCTGACGGTGCGGGAGAACCGGGTCTTTCTCAAGTCCCTCGAAGGACTCAGGCCGGTGGACGTAATTTTGCGGCGTATGGACGATGGTTTTTGCGATCCCCTCGAGTTGCGCGCCAACTCCTATCTGGGAGTGCCCGGTCTGGTCGAAGCAGTCCGCGCCGGCAACGTGGCGGTTGCCAATGCCCTGGGCAGCGGGCTGCTGGAAACCTCGGCGTTTATTCCCTTTCTCCCCGGTCTCAGCCGCAGCTTGTTGGGCGAGCGCCTGGCCCTGCCGTCGGTAGCTACATGGTGGTGCGGGCAGCCCGCGGCCCGAGGCTATGTGCGCGAGAACCTTGATTTTCTGGTGATCAAGCCGGCTTTTCCCGCCAAGGGTATGGAGCCGGTCTTCGGCGGCAGACTCACCCCTACGGAACGTTCCCGCATCCTGGCTCAGCTGGAGGAGCGGCCCGATGAGTTCGTGGGGCAGGAGTTGCTCAACCTATCCAGCGTGCCGGTATGGTCAGACAACTCCCTTATGCCGCGCCGCGTGGTGTTGCGGGTCTACATCGCGGCCGCGGGAGACAGCTGGATCGTGATGCCTGGGGGATTGACCCGGGTTTCTCCATCACCCGACTCGCCCATCGTCTCCATGCAGCACGGCGGCGGCAGCAAGGACACTTGGGTACTTTCCCGTCAGCCGGTCGACCACTTCACCATGCGGCGTCCCCCGGGTTTGCCCGTAGAACTCCATCGCGGGGCCAGCAGCGATCTGCCCAGCCGCGCGGCCGAACATCTTTTCTGGTTGGGCCGCTATGCCGAACGGTCTGAGCATCTGTCCCGCGTGCTGCGTTGCATCCTGGTGCGCATGACGGGGGAATCCTGGGCTCCGGAGACCGTCGGGTGGCGATCGATGATGCAGCTGTATGAGTGTTTGGAATCTCCCTATTCGCGCCTGGCAAAGGACGACCCGCAAGGCAAGCTCGACCAACAGGGAGATTTGGAAAAGGAGATACTCTCGCTCATCTTTGAAGAGCAGCGCAGCGACAGCCTCAACGCCAATCTCAGCCGGGCCACGCGCGCCGCGGCCCAGGTCCGGGACCGCCTTTCGACCGACCTGCTGCGCATCGTCAGCCAGATGGGCAGCCTTGCCCGGGCCTCGGACCGCGTCGCCTGGGGCTATGTCTCGGCGGCGGACGCGCTGGCGGTGCTCAACAGCTGCATCCTCACCCTGGCCGCGTTGCGCGGCATTGAAGCCGGCAACATCACCCGCGGGCCAGGCTGGCACTTTCTTAACATCGGCCGGCGTATCGAGCGTTCCCTGCAGTTGATCGAGCTGCTGCGCTCGATCATAGTCCCGGTTGATCCAGAGAACTGGCCGTCGCTTGAGATGCTGCTGGAGGTGGCCGACAGCTCCATCACCTATCGCTCGCGGTACTTTACAGTCTTGCAGGCCGCGCCGGTGCTCGATCTGCTCATGAATGACGAAGCCAACCCGCGCTCTCTCGCCTCCCAGCTCAAGGATCTGGCCCGGCATTGCAGCGGCCTTTCAAGCATGCCCTCGGGAAGCGGTTGGCCGCTGTTAAAGCAGAGGCAGATGGAGGCGGCCGCGTCCAGGCTGCTCGATGCGGATGTCGAATTGCTCTGCGAGGCGCGTACCGGGAGCACCCGTACCCGGCTCGATGGCCTGCTCGAAGAGCTGGGGGCCGCTTTGCCCGCGTTCTCAGAAGCCATCGCCAACACCTATTTCAGCCATGCGGAAATGGAGCGCGCGTGATTTATCGTGTGCGGCACCAAACCATCTACGACTATGTACAACCGGTTTCAGTCTCCCATCACGTGGTTCGCCTTACCCCCCGCGATCTTCCCGGGCAGAGACGCCGGAGTAGTGAATTATCCGTCTGGCCTGTGCCGCCCTTCCACGCGACCACCCATACCGACTACTTCGGCAACACCGTCAGCTCGTTTACGCTGCCGGAGTCGCATACCCGGATGACCGTAGAAGCGAGCAGCGAGTTGGAGGTGCATGCCGTGCCGCATCCACTATTCTCCGGCTCTCCACCCTGGGAGACGGTGCGCGACACGGTGCGGGAGGACCACAGCCAGGATGGGCTGCACGCTTACCAGTTCGTCTTCGATTCCATTCGTGTCTCTGCCAAACCGGAGCTGGCTGCTTACGCCCAAGCCTCTTTTCCATCGGGACGGCCGCTGCTCGAGGCGGTCTTCGATCTCACCACCCGTATCCACCAGGATTTCCGCTTTGACGCCAAGGCGACCGAAGTGACCACACCGGTCGAGACCTTCTTCGAGAAGCGGCGTGGCGTTTGCCAGGACTTCTCTCATCTGCAGATTGCCTGTATGCGCTCGCTTGGACTTCCAGCGCGTTACGTCAGCGGCTATCTGCGCACGCTGCCGCCTGCTGGGCGCCAACGCCTGGTGGGCTCCGACGCCTCTCATGCCTGGTGTGCGGCATGGTGTCCCCGTTTTGGATGGGTAGGATTTGACCCCACCAACAACTGCGTGCCCTCGGACGGGCACATCACGCTGGCCTGGGGCCGGGACTACAGCGACGTCAGCCCCATTCGCGGGGTACTGCTCGGCGGCGCAAAACACAGCCTGAAGGTGGGAGTGGACGTCATGCCGTTGGAGTAAGCGGTTTCGTCCGCACTACCGGGAGTGCCCCCCGGCGTGCAAAACTGGGAGTAGTGCGTCTAAAGAAAGCCACCGGCGAGAATTGCCCCACTCGGAGAAATGAAAGTGAAGTTTAAAGCTCTGCTGCCTTTACTGTTCCTGCTTACCGCTTGCGCATCGCGTTTAAACGCTGCGGATCCAAGTTCTGTCACCCGCGCTACGCTGTCTAACGGTTTGCAGGTAGTCATCGTGCGCAATGCGCTGGCGCCGGTGGCCACGGTCGAGCTGAACTTCAAGGTGGGCGGGGATGAGACGCCGCCCGGCTTTCCCGGGTCGGCTCATGCCGAGGAACACATGGCATTTCGCGGCTGCACCGGCATGACCGCGGATCAGACCGCGGCCATCTACGCCCAACTGGGCGGCCAGGACAATGCCGATACGCAGCAAAATATCACGCAGTATTTCACCACCGTTCCTGCCGCCGATCTGGACGTGGCTCTCCAGGCCCAAGCAGCCTGTCTACGCGGCGTAGACGACTCCGAGCAGGAGTGGGCCCACGAACGCGGCGCCATTGAGCAAGAGGTATCCCGCGACCTCTCCAACCCAACCTATAAATTTATCGATCGTCTGAATGCGGATATGTTTGCCGGCACCCCGTACTCCCATGATCCTTTGGGGACGAGGCCCTCCTTCGACGCCACCACCGGCGCGATGCTCCATGACTTTTACCGGCAGTGGTACACGCCGGGCAATGCCATCCTGGTGATCGTTGGCGACGTGGATCCGGCGGCCACCCTGGCCAAGGTCAAGCAGTTGTACGCTGACATTCCCAACCGCCCGGTGCCGGCCCACCCCGCCATCAACCTGTCTCCGGTCAAGCCGGAGAGCTTTACCCTGGACAGCAATCTGCCCTACGTGCTGGGCTTCATCGCCTACCGCCTGCCGGGAACCGATGCGCCGGCGGATTACGCCGCGGCCCAAGTTTTGGGGGACATACTGGCCAGCCAGCGCGGCGATATCTATGGCATGGTGCCTGCGGGAAAAGCGTTGGCGGCAGAATTCGAGATTAGCGAGAGCTACCCCAAAGCGAGCGTGGGCTTCGGCGTACTTGCTCTGCCTGCCGGCGCCGATGCGACTGGCCCCATGAACGAGCTGCGCCAGATCATTGAGAACTATGCCCAGAAGGGTCTTCCGCAGGACCTCTTCGATGCCGCCAAGCGCAGCGAAATTGCCTCCGCCGAGTTTGAGCGCAACTCTATCCCGGGCCTGGCTTCGGTGTGGTCGGAGGCGCTTGCCGCCGAAGGCCGCAATTCTCCGGATGACGATCTCGAGTCCATCCGCAAGGTCACGTTGGCGGATGTGAACCGGGTGGCCAAGCAATATTTGGTAAGCGCCAATTCGATCTCTGCGACGCTGAAGCCGTCGCCCTCCGGGGCGGCTGTCGCCGCCAAGGGCTTCGGCGGTGGAGAGAAGATGACCTCGGCTCCTACCAAGCCGGTGGTCCTGCCTGCCTGGGCGGCCGCGTCGCTCTCCGAACTGAAAGTCCCTTCGGACTACATCGTTGCCTCGGATACGACGCTGCCCAATGGGCTGCGCTTGATCGTGAAGTCCGACTCAACCAGCCCAACCGTAACCGTCGTGGGCACGGTTAAGAACAACGCCGATCTGCAGACACCCAAGGGGCAGGAGGGGGTCTCCGATATACTCGACGGCCTCTACTCTTACGGCACGCAGACACTCGACCGCCTGGCTTTTCAGAAGGCGCTCGATGACATCGCCGCCAGTGAGCAAGCGGGCTTCGAATTTTCGGTGCAGGTGCTAAAGGAGCACTTTTCCCGCGCAGTGGAATTGCTGGCCGACAACGAACTGCATCCTGCGCTTCCCGCGGAGGCATTCGGCGTAGTCAAAGACCAGACCATGCAATTTGTTGCCGGCAATCTGAAGAGCCCGGGCTACCGCACTTCGCGCGCCCTGGATATAGGCTTGCTGCCGCCCGATGATCCCACATTGCGCGAGGCAACACCAGCCACGCTGGGCACGGTCACGCTCGATAATGTGAAGCAATATCATGCCGCCACCGTGCGTCCGGATCTAACCACCATCGTGGTCATTGGCGATGTCAAGCCCGACGACGCCAAGGCGGTGATCGCCAAGTGGTTTGGCAGCTGGAAGGCCGAGGGCCCCAAGCCGGAGACGACGCTGCCGGCGATTCCGGTAAACAAGGCTTCGGCCGCCAACGTCCCCGACCCGCAGGCAGTGCAGGACTCCGTGACCTTGGCCCAGCAGCTGAACCTGAACCGCTTCGATCCGGATTACTATCCCTTGCAGTTGGGTAATCACGTGCTCGGCGGCGGTTTCTATGCCACCCGCCTCTACCATGATCTTCGCCAGGTGGCGGGGTACGTTTACAACGTGAACGTCAGCATGGAAGCGTCGAAGACCCGGGCCAGCTATTCGGTCACTTACGGTTGCGATCCGGATAAAGTTTCGAAAGCCAGGGCCTTGATCCAGCGCGACCTCGACCAGATGCGTACCGAGGACGTTACGCCCGACGAGCTGCACCTGGCCAAGGCTTTGCTGCTGCGTCAGATTCCTCTTGGCGAGTCGAGTGAGGAAGGGGTGGCGCAGGGTCTGCTGCGCCGGGCGGTGATTGGCCTGCCGCTCGACGAGCCGATTATCGCGGCGAAGAAGTACTACGAGCTCAACGCCGACCAGGTTAAGGAAGCCTTTGCCCGCCACCTGAGACTGGACGATTTCGTCCAGGTCGTGAGGGGCCCTGCTCCGCAGTAGGGGTCTTGGTTGGGCAGTCGTGAGGGGGAAGGGCGCACAGCAGGTCCCTCCGCTCCCTTCGCTCCGGTCGGGATGACAAATTAGAGGGGGCGTTTCACCTTGGCATGGGTGGAGGTGGATGGACGGAGCCCTTCCCCCTCGCAACGGCCCACCGAGATCTCACCCGGCGACAGGCTGTTAGACTATAGGCAAGGCATTACCCGGTTGTCCTGCCTGTCATTTCCAGCCAGCGCGTCAACGAACGGCTAGCCAACTCAATCAACCGCTTTCCGCGACCCGGAAGAATAGGAATTCTGCGCCCGTGAGCACGCCCATCAGAAACATCGCCATCATTGCCCACGTCGACCATGGCAAGACGACGCTCGTGGATGCCATGTTGCGCCAGGCCGGTACTTTCCGTGCCAACGAGGCCCTTACCGAACGGGTCATGGATTCAAACGAACTGGAAAAAGAACGCGGCATTACCATTCTGGCCAAAAATACGGCTATCCAGTTCCAAGACACCAAGATCAACATTGTCGATACACCCGGCCACGCCGACTTCGGTGGCGAGGTCGAGCGCGCCCTGAAGATGGTCGACGGGGTCATGCTGCTGGTCGATGCATCCGAAGGCCCCCTGCCGCAAACCCGTTACGTGCTCTCCAAGGCTCTCGAAGCCAAGCTGCTGCCTATCCTGGTCATCAATAAAATTGACCGCCCCGACGCCCGCCCCAAAGAGGTTCTGGATGAGGTCTACGACCTTTTTATTGACCTGGACGCGGCCGAAGACCAGCTGGACTTCCCCGTGCTGTACACCAACGCGAAGCTGGGCACGGCAAGCACCTCGCTGACCGAGCCCGGAGAGAACCTGCAGCCGCTCTTTGAAACCATTCTCTCCACCATTCCGCCGGCCATCGGAGACCCCGACGGTCCGCTGCAGATCCTGGTCACCAACCTCGACTACTCCGACTACCTGGGGCGCCTGGCCATCGCGCGGGTGTTCAACGGAACCCTGCACAACGGGGACGAGGTGAACATCTCCCGGCGAGACGGATCGCTGTCCAAGACCAAGATCACCAAGCTGTTTACGTTCAACGGGCTGAAGCGCACCGATACCGAGATAACCCAGGTGGGCGACATCGTGGCTATCGCCGGGGTCACGGGGATCACCATTGGCGAGACCATCACCAGTCTTGAAAATCCCGCACCGCTGCCGCTGATTGTGATTGATGAGCCGACCATCGCCATGCAGTTTTCGGTAAACAATTCGCCCATGGCGGGCAGGGAAGGGCAGTATGTTACCTCCCGCAATCTACGCGAGCGTCTGGATAAGGAACTGCTTACCAACGTCTCCATCCGCGTGGAAGAGACGGGCAGTCCGGACAGTTTCAAGGTTCTTGGCCGCGGAGAGCTGCAGCTTGCCATCCTGATCGAGATGATGCGCCGCGAAGGGTTTGAGCTGATGGTGGGGCGACCCGAGATTGTTACCAAAACCGTCGATGGCAAAGTGATGGAGCCGGTCGAACACCTCACCATCGACGTTCCTGACAATTTTGTGGGGACCGTGATCGAGCGCCTGGGGCCAAGGCGTGGAGAAATGGTGAAGATGCACAATCACGGTTACGGGCGGGTACGTTTGGAGTTCCGTGTTCCGAGCCGAGGCCTGATCGGGCTGCGCAGCGAGATGCTCACCGAGACGCGCGGCACCATCGTGATGAATGCGCTCTTTGACGGTTACATGCCCTACCAGGGGGAGATACCGCAGCGGCCCAGTGGAGCGCTGATCTCCGATCGCAATGGGGCGACCACGGCCTACGCGTTGAATGGGCTGCAGGATCGTGGTGTGCTTTTTGTTACCGCCGGGGTTGACGTCTACGAGGGCATGGTGATTGGGGAGCACTCGCGCGACAACGATCTGGACGTGAATGTGGTGCGCGAGAAGAAGCTCACCAACATGCGCGCCTCGAGTGCCGACGACGCCATACGGCTGGTGCCTTTCAAGCCCATGAACCTGGAACAGGCGATCGAGTTCATTGCAGAAGACGAACTGGTGGAGGTTACGCCCAAGTCCCTGCGCCTGCGCAAGAAAATTCTCCAAGCCAATCGGAGACCACGGCGCAACAACGCAACCGCCTCATAGAGCTAAAGCTTTTCCGCTACCGACTTCGCTTGGGTGAAGAGCAGCAGATAATCCGGCCCGCCAGCCTTGGAGTCGGTTCCAGACATATTGAAGCCGCCAAAGGGATGAGCGCCAACCATGGCGCCGGTGCATTTGCGGTTCAAGTACAGGTTCCCAACATGGAACTCGAGGCGCGCCCGCTCCAGCTTTTCCCGCGAACCGGAATACACCGCGCCCGTCAGCCCATACTCCGTGTTGTTCGCAATCTCCAGCGCGTGGTCGAAGTCACTGGCCCGGATGACCGCCAGCACCGGCCCAAAAATCTCTTCCTGCGCGATGCGCGCCGTGGGCGCCACATCCGCAATGACAGTCGGTTCCAGGTAGTAGCCGCCTTCCGCAGTCTCAACCGCGTGGCCACCCGCTATTAGCCGTCCTTCGCTCTTACCGATCTCGATGTAGGAGAGAATTGTATCCATCGCTGAGCGGTTTACCACCGGGCCCAGGTTCGCATTTTCTGCCGGATCGCCCACCCGCAGCGTTGCCACGCGCTCCCGCACCCGCTCCAGGAAAACGTCGTAAACCGAATCTTCCACAATGGCGCGGGAACATGCCGAGCACTTCTGTCCGCTGAAGCCGAAGGCCGCCGCCACGACGCCCGCGACCGCGGCATCGAGATCGCAATCCATGCTCACGATGATTGAATCTTTGCCGCCCATCTCGAGGATGGTGCGCTTGATCCAGATCTGTCCCTTTTTTGTCTGCGCGGCTCTGGCGTGGATATCGAGCCCCACCTCCTTGGAGCCGGTAAAAGCGATCAGGCGCGTTTTGGGGTGTTCTACGATGGCGTTGCCGAAGGTGCTGCCCGAGCCAGGACAGAAGTTCACCACTCCGGGAGGCATGCCCGCCTCTTCCAGCACATCGAGAAATCTCGCGGCGATAGTCGGCGATTCGCTCGAAGGCTTCAAGATCACGGTATTCCCGGTCACGATGGCCGCGGCGGTCATGCCCGCCATAATGGCAAACGGGAAATTCCAGGGCGGAATTACGGCGCACACCCCCACCGGGATATACAGCAGTTGATTGTGCTCTCCGGGCAACTGGATGGGTGTTGTCGCCTGGGCCAGACGCAACGCCTCACGCGCATAGAACTCCAGAAAGTCGATGGTCTCGGCCACATCCGCATCGGCCTCAACCCAGTTCTTGCCCACCTCGTAGGTCAGCCACGCGCAAAAGTCAAATTTGCGCTTGCGAATCAACTCCGCCGCCTGCAGCAGTAAGGCGGCGCGCTCCTCCACAGCCACGTACTGCCAAGTCGCGAAAGCGTCGAGCGCCGCTCGCATCGCTCTCTCGGCGTGTTCCTCGCCGGCCTTCTGGTGCACCCCGACGACTTGCGCGGGCCGGGCCGGGTTCAGCGACTTGATCTTTTCCGCCGTGCGCGACCGCTCCCCACCGATAATGAGTTCATACTCGTGCCCGAGCATATCGCCCACACGGGTCAGCGCAGCCTGCATGGCATGCACGTTTTCTGAGTCGCTGAAATCTATAAAGGGTTCGTTGCGGAACACCCCGTGAGGGGCAATGGGCTGAATTACCGTGCTGATCTGTGCGGTTGGCATAACAAGCCAATTTTACTCTTTAACCTGTGAGTATTTATCGGGTGGCGGTGAGGCTCTCCGCGTGGGCGGACATCTTGGCCGTGCGTTCCAGCTTGTCCCAATTGAAGGGCCGCCCATCGATCGCCCGCTTCACGGTCTTAAAGAGCACGAGCGAAAAGAGTTGGCGGTAAGCAAAGCGCTGCAGCCAGATGTGGAAGAGCAGCCAGCCATCGCCTTTGTTGGCGGGATGCCGGCGCTCCAGGCTGAAGGCCAGGGCGGAGGTGACGAAGTCGATGATCAAAAAAGCGAGGAAGAAGGTCAGCAGCTTTTCAAAGTTGGCAGCGTTCGCCGCCTCCGGGTGGAAGTGGCGGTCGAGCAGGTAGTGAACGACGCCCGCGACAAACATCACGTCGATAAAGGGCGAGACCAATGGCAGCAGAATCTGAAAGACCAGGATGTTGGGCAAAGCAAACAACCCCATCGCCTTGTTCCTGAGGAAGGCGGCCTGATGCTTGTAGATGGCTTGCAGAGTGCCGAACGACCAGCGGAAGCGCTGCCGCATGAGGCCGCGCGCGGTGGCTGGGGCCTCGGTAAAGGCCAGGGCGCGGTCCTCATAGATCACTTTGTAGCCCTGCTCCAGCAGGTTCATGGTCAGGTCGGCATCCTCGGCGACAGTATTCACCGGATAACATCCGCCTTGTCGCACGGCCTCGGTCCGCCAGGCGCCGATGGCTCCTGGAACCACGGTGACCACGTCAAAAAGATCTAAAGCCCGGCGCTCAAAATTCTGGCTGGTGATGTACTCGAGGGCCTGCCAACGGGTCCACAGGTTAACCCGATTGCCCACCTTGGCGTTGCCTGCCACCGCGCCGATCAAGGGATTGGCAAAATGGCAAACCAGCTTGGACACCGCATCCGCCGCGATCACCGTATCGGCGTCGATGCCCACATAAAACTCTTCCCCAAGATCGGAAACGGCGAAGTTAAGCGCCTCCGCCTTGCCCTCATTCGCTTTGCGCAGCACCGTCAGCATACCCGCCGCGATCTCCTCGGGATAGGCTTCACGCGCCACCTCGGAGGTGCGATCCGATGACCCGTCGTCGATCACGACGACGCGCAGGTGGGGATAGTCAGAGTTCAGCACCGACCGGATGGTGCGTACGATCACTTTCTCTTCGTTATAGGCGGGAATCAATACCGCCACGCGGGGCAAAAACCCGCCCGCCACTTCAGGCACGTGGCGTACGCGCACCCGGTCGATCAGGGCGAAAATGCCCACCAGGATGAGACGGGCGCTCATCATGATATCGCCCAAGAAGAAGAGGCTGACGACAAAGTGATTGAAAAAAGCCCAGGCAAAAAAAGCGACGGAGTCCACCCGGGCCTGCCATCGCTCGTGGGAATTCAAGGGCGGCATCACTTCAGCTCGCGTCTTCCCCATGAGGTCGGAGACCTGCTCAAAGGTGTAGCCACGAGCGCGTAACCCGTCAATCAACACCGGCAGCGCGGCCACGGTGACGCTGCGGTCGCCGCCGCCGTCGTGCATCAGGATGATGCAGCCGCGAAACTGAGGCTTGGTCTTCATCGCCTGCAACTGATAGAGCACGTCGTTAAGGACACCCTGCGGGGTCTTGCGAGGATGCTCGTTCCAGTCGCCGGTATCGATCTTGTTGCCGATGATGGTGTAGCCCAACTTCTGAATCATATAAGCGGGAGCGGCCTGGTCGTTGGTATCCGGTTCCTCGTCAATATCGTAGGGAGGCCGGAAAAAGAGCGGCTTGACCCCCAACTTGCTGCCAAACAAACGTTCGGTAAGGTTCAGCTGCAAGCGCAGTTGCTCGGGCGAAATTTCGCTGATGTTGGGATGGGTCCAGGTGTGATTGCCGATTTCGTGGCCTTCGGCCATGACCCGCTTCATCAGGCTCACATTGTCCTGAGCCTGCTCGCCGATCATCAGAAAAGTCGCCTTGACCCCTTTCTGTTTGAGGACGTCCAGCACTTTGGGTGTCCAGGTTGGATCCGGTCCGTCATCGAAGCTGAGCGCCACCACCCCCGGCTTGTAGCCGTAATACTCGATGGAGTAGGGCGATGGATAGGTCAGCATGTGCTCATCGGTCACGGTCCAGTTGTAGGAGTCCATGTCGATGGTGCGCGAGCCCGGATGCGGTTCTCCAGTAATGTGCAGGATGTCGCCCTCACCATCGGTGACCACATCGTCGCCGGGTGGTATCTGCTTGAGCGACTGCGGTGCAGCCAGATTGCTGGGGTGGTCCCAGATCGACCACACCGACGGGTCCTCCTCGCCCAGGCACCACAGAGCAAAGGTTTGTATCCCCAGCTGGCGCGCAGCGCGCAGTTGATTCAATGCGGTCACCGCGTCCAGCATCCAGACCTGGTGGCGTACGTGCGCATCTTCGTCGTCGTAGGTAAAGTGCGGGTTCAACTCATCGCCGGCCAGGCGCACGTCCGCATTCGCCTCAGAAGCCGTCTGCCATCCATCCTGCACGGAAATGTCGTCGGTATCGAGGACCTTCGCCGGGTGATGCCGGCTGGCCAGCGACATGCTCCAGTTGTACGCATAGTTGCCAATGGCACAAATGATCTTTTGCTTGGGCACGATGGTGAGTACGTGCTTGAGATTGTTCTCAAACCAGTCCTGAGGAGCGATCGGTCCGGGCCCACTCGTCTCCTCGTGCTGGTCATAGTTCATGTACACGATGCCGTCGGTGTACTGCGCCAGCAAGGCATACTCCGCGTCATCGGCGCCTACGCCCTCGTTGACAACAAGGCGCAGATTCTTGGGGTGCATCTGGCCGTACAACTCCTCGATCAGGGAGTTGTAGCCATCCTGCGCATCGTCGGGAAGGTCCTCGAGGTCAAGGCTGAGGCCGCGGTAGCTCGGGTTAGCGGCGAAAAAAATGCTCAACTGGCGCTCCAGGTTCTTCCGCGCCGCCGGATCGTTGAGCATGGCCGCCACACCCGGATCCCACTCCTGCTTTAGCACGTCCCAGTTTTTGATCAGTGGAAAGATCTCCGTATCCTCGTGTGTGTCGCTGATCAGGTCGTGCACTTTGTTCTGCGGGTCAACGCTGTGCACCCCCTGAGCATCGACTACGTTGAAGACACGCAACGGAGCTTGGGCGATGGCGGCGCCCTGCAGGGTACCCTCGGAGCCGGTCACATACAACCACACCGGGAAAAGAATATCGATCTGGTGGATGTGGCTCCTGAGCGACGCATAGCTGCCGGGGTCGTCGTCGACGTAGTAGGCCGCGCGCAAGCCTTCACCGGAGTTGAATGGCACCTCCGAAGGCCTACGGCTGGTTTTGCGCCGGGCGGTCTTCAGGTACTTGGCCTTGATCGCAGCGGCCTGTTCCCGGATGGGGCGGTAGTTCCGCTTGGGCGTGGGCAGCAAAAGCTCCGGCAGGTGCTGACTCTTGACCACGTTCAGAAAAAACAGCACCAGAATCACGGTGGACACCACCGCCGCCGCGTCCAGAATGCGCCGAAGGCGCTTCCAGCGCTTCCGCTGCGGATCGAAGAAAATCTGGCGATTCATCCCAGCTCAAAGCTTACAGGAACTCACTAAGAGCCACGGGGTACCCGGGGCCCCTTAGGAGGCAAAGCTTTTTTCCCTCAACTGTATGATGCAGGTGCATGCATTTACCGGGTCGCCGCGGATGGCTGTTTCCGCTGGTTGTGCTGGCAGCCGGCGCCGCCCTGCGCCTGTGGACGATCCGCGCCCACCCGCAAATCCAAGGCGATTCGCTGATCTACGGCGACATTGCCGCCAATTGGCTCACTCATGGCATCTACGGCCACACCGTGGGCCATGCATCGGGCCCCTCCACCATTGAACCAACATTGGTGCGTCTACCCGGCTACCCGGCATTTCTGGCCCTCTGTTTCGCTGTCTTCGGCGTGGCCAACTATCAAGCCGTACTGTACCTGCAGGCGATTATCGATCTAGGCACTTGCCTGCTCATCGCCGGCCTGGCAGCGAAGATTTGCGGGCCACGCGCCGGCCGGGTGGCGCTGCTGCTGGCGGCGCTCTGCCCCTTCACCGCCAATTACGCCGCCGCCCCGCTGACCGAAACCCTCTCCATCTTCTGCGTTGCGCTAGGTTTTCGCGCCTTGGCGGAGGTGCTCGAAGGCCCGCGCCGTGGGTGGACCGGCTTGCTCATCTTTTCCTCGCTCGTCTTCTCTTGGAGCTATGCCGCGCTGCTTCGTCCTGATGGCGCCTTGCTGGCCGTGGTGCTGTGGATAGCGCTGATTGTCTACGGCCGCCATTCGCTGGGGTGGGCTTCCGCGGGTCGCCTCGCCATGCTTGCCGCGCTGCTCTCGCTGCTTCCTTTTGTGGCCTGGACGGTGCGCAACGAACGCACCTTCCATGTTTTTGAGCCGCTTGCACCACGCTACGCCAACGACCCCGGAGAATTCGCTTTTCCCGGCTTTGTGCGCTGGATCAGGACCCTGACTGCTGACTTTACCTCTACCAACGAAATCTACTGGAACGGTAACAGCGACCGCATCGATTTCGGCAATCTGCCCGCGCGGGCCTTTGACAATCCCGGCCAATACCAGCAGACCCAGCGCCTCCTCGAGCAGTACAACGCCACCACCACACTGACGCCCGAACTCGATGCCGGCTTCGCCCAGCTGGCCGCCGAGCGCGTCCACGCGCATCCCCTTCGCTATTACCTCGGCCTGCCTCTCCTGCGCCTGGCGGATATGTGGCTGCGTCCGCGGGTGGAGACTCTGAATGCTCCTTTGCGCTGGTGGCAGTACGCCCAGCATCCTTCGGCGACGCGCGTGGCTATTTTCTACGGCGCACTGAACCTGGCGTATCTCGTGGGGGCATTTTGGGGAGCTCTTCGTTGGCCACCGTTGGTGGGATCCATGGTAGCGCTGATTGCCCTGCGCAGCCTGTTACTCGCCACAATTGAAGCACCCGAACCCCGCTATACCCTGGAATGCTTTCCCGTGCTGATCGTGTTGGCTGCGGTTGGGTTTGCGTTCAACCCCTGCAAGCGGCCGCCGGGGGAGGCTATTTGACAACGCGGTTGGTGCCGGGCGCCGGCTTAATTTCAAAAATATCGTTCGCTATGGGCTGGTTGTAGCGAATGTTCTTGTAAGTGGCTGTTCGCATGTCCCCGCCGGGCTCGTAGAAGATCTGCTTGTAGCTGATGCCCCGGGTAGAATCGATCCAAATGGTCACGTGGGGGAACATTTCCAGGACTTTCTGTTGCAACGGAACCAGGTCAAGTTTCACTACAGGGACTCCGCTCATGGTGTCGGTGCCCAGCAGGCTTATTTTCCAGTTGGCCTGAAGATCCGTGCCGCTGCCGCCGAAACCCAGGGTAAGAAAGCTCTCCCACTGACCGCGGTTAGCTCCCGCCTTCAGGATGGTCAACTGCTTGATGACGGGTTCGTAAAACTGGGCTTCCCCGGCGTCGTAAACCACAATCTTGGGTGCGTCTTTCCCGTTGTCCTTCTGGAGATAGGCAGCCGTTCGGGTAGAGTCGTTTTTGCGCTGAAAATAGATGGTTCCCGTCTGTAGATCGTGTTCCTGCACCACCGCCATGTATTGGTCCCAGGTGAAGTCTGCCTGCGCGCTCGAAAACCTGGTTGCTGCCGTGTTCAGTTGGCTGACGACTTTCTGCAGATCCGCGCTACTAGCCGGCTGAGCGGTTTGGGCTCGGGATGGGCCTGGGAGCAAAAACAGCAGTCCCAGACAGAACAACAAAATCATCTTTCTTGCATCGACCATGAATCTCCTTACCGGGTGTTGGACGCCGTTGGCCCGCTACGGGTTTCTTTTTCCGCATGGGGGTGAACCCCAAATCTCCCCACTCGTGGTCCCTATGACCTGAGCGCCAAACGATTACCTCCGGGGTAATTGCTCCGCCTTGAAATCCATTCGATATTGAAGCTGTAGACGTACAGGATTGGTTGCCACGCTACAGATACACGGGAGAATTCACATGCAGACCTATCAGATTCATACCATCGCGTCCGCGCCGGAGAAGTCGAAGCCGGTGCTCGAACAGTTGCAGCAGGCGTTTGGTGTTATTCCCAACCTGGCCGCCGCAATCGCAAACTCGCCGAAACTCTTGACCGCTTTCCTTGCCGTGTTCCAGCAGGTACATAGCAGCAGCCTTACTGAGCCGGAGATTCAGATTGTTCTGCTGACGGACGCAGTCGCGAACTCCTGCGCGTATGCTGTCGCGTTCCATACTGCGCTGGCGCTCAAGGCGGGAGTAAGTTCTGCAGAAACCGACGCGATTCGCGAGCGCCGGGCGCCGAGAGACCAGCGATTCGCTGCACTCGCGACCCTGGCGAAGACGCTCATTGAAAAGCGGGGACATTTGAGCGAGCAGGAGCTCGATTCGTTCGTAAGTGCCGGTTTCACGAAGGAACAAGTCCTGGAGGTCATTACCGTAGTCGCGGCCTCGACGATCACCAACTATGCTGGAAACGTAGCCAATCCGGCGCTTGAAGATCAATTTCAGCAATACGCCTGGCAAGGGTGATGACGGAGGCGACCGAATGGGAACACAATCTGTTTCCGCAGTTCCTCAGCTCGGTGAGTTGCTGCGCTACTGGAGACAGGAACGCGGCAAGAGCCAGCTCGATCTCTCGCTCGACACGGGCATCTCGCAACGCCACCTGAGCTTTGTGGAAAGTGGGCGGAGCGTACCCAGCCGGGATTTTCTGTCGACTGTCTCCGATGTTTTGAACATTCCGCTGCGCGAGCGGAATGTTCTCTTGCTTGCGTCAGGATACGCTCCGCTTTACCGCGAGCAGAGCATGGATGCCGGGCAGATGGCGATCGTGACCGGGGCGATCGATCGGATGCTGCAACAACATGAGCCGCATCCCGCGCTGGTGCTGGACCGTTATTGGAATGTGATTCGAACGAATAAGGCTGCGCCACGATTTTTTGGTTCATTCATTGATTTGAAGGCGAGACCAAAGCCCCGCAATCTTCTGGACCTGATGTTTGACCCAGTGGGGATGCGGCCTTTTGTTGAGGAATGGGACCAGGTCGCAGCCGGCCTGCTCGAAAGAGTTCGGCGAGAAGCGGTGGGACAGGTGGTGGATGCAGGACTCGCCAAGCTACTGGAGCGGCTGCGGAAATATCCCGGCGTCGCAGCGCTGAAGCTACGGCCGGCGGCTCAGAGCCCTGTGTTGCCCATTACCTTTCGGCGAGGAGACGAGCGCTGCTCTTACTTCTCGCTGATTACGACGGTGGGTACGCCGCAGTGCATCACTGCGCAGGAACTGCGCGTGGAGTGTATGTATCCGGCTTAGCGATGGGCCCAGACTCGATACTGGGTCACGTGGCCGCTGGCATCTTTCTCCTCGCGATAGCGGTCAATCTGCACGTTGCCTGAAATAGCTTGGATGCGCTGCAGCAACTCCGCCTGCAACTTGGCGTCGTTGCTGGTGTCGGGGAGTTGGTCGGCGCCAATCTGGTAAGTCCAGGTATTGGGTCCAACCGCCCGCACCAGGATGTCCTTGGTGGAAGTGAGGGTTTCCTGGGGTCGATCGCGGTAGTTGATCAGCCGCGGCGAAACGAACAGGAAAACCAGGATGAGGGTCACCATCACGTCGTAGTGAAAACTGCCTCGCGGATACGTCCAGAACAAATAGCTTTTTACGATTCGTTGCATGTCGTTACTTTCGGATCACTTCTTCGCCGCCCATATACGGCTGCAGTGCTTTCGGTACCCGCACCGAGCCGTCAGCTTGTTGATAATTCTCGAGGATGGCCAGCCAGGTACGCCCGATCGCCAGGCCGCTGCCGTTCAGCGTGTGCACCAACTCAGTCTTGTTCCTGCCCTGCGGCTTGTAACGAATATTAGCCCGCCGCGCCTGGTAGGCCTCGAAGTTTGAGCAGGACGAGATCTCGCGGTACAACCCCTGCCCCGGAAGCCACACCTCGAGGTCATAGGTTTTGGACGAGGCCGCACCGGTATCGCCGGTGCAGAGCAGCATCTTCCGGTAAGGCAGTTCCAACCTGCGCAAAATCTCCTCCGCGTGGCTGGTAAGTTTCTCATGCTCCTCGTTCGACTGATCGGGGCGGGTAAACTTGACCAGCTCCACCTTTTGAAACTGGTGCTGGCGGATGATTCCCCGCACATCTTTGCCGTAAGAGCCCGCCTCGGATCGGAAGCACGGAGTGTAAGCCACCAGGCTTATCGGCAATTGCGCCTCTTCGAGCACTTCTTCGCGATACAGGTTGGTTAGCGGTACTTCGGCGGTGGGGATCAGCCAGTGGTCACTGCCCTCGCACTTGAAGAGTTCGGCCGCAAACTTGGGCAGCTGGCCGGTGCCGAATAAAGAGTCGCTGTTTACCAGCAAGGGCGGCAACACTTCGAGGTAGCCATGCTCCCGGGTGTGAATATCGAGCATGAAACTGGCCAAGGCCCGCTCCAGACCGCGCCCCCAAGCCCCAGTAGACGGCAAAGCGCGCTCCCGAGATCTTCGCCGCCCGCGCCAAGTCGAGAATGCCCAGGCTCTCGCCCAGCTCCCAATGCGGCTTGGGGGCAAAATCAAATGCCGGCTGCTGACCCCAGCGCAATACCTCGACATTATCCGCTTCGCTCTTTCCCAGGGGCACGCTGTCTTGGGTCAGATTAGGGATAGCGATCAAGAGTGCGCGCATGGCCTTTTCCGCCTGGGCCGCGCTTCGCTCCTGCTCTTCGGTCTCCTGTTTTAGTTCCCGGGTCTGATCCATCACCGCCGCTACCTGGGATGCGTCCGCCCCGGCCTTGCGGCTGCGCGCCACCTCTTGGCTGAGCTTGTTGCGCTGCGCCTGCAGGGTTTCAGCGTGGGTGATGCGGGCGCGCCGCTCCCGGTCGAGTTCGCGAAAGTCGCCCAGGAGAGTGGCCGGATCAAGGCCCCGGGCACGGAGTTTTTCTTCCACCAGCTCCAGGTTGGCCCGCACAAAATTCAAATCGAGCATAAGCCTCTACTTTAAGGCATTTTCACTTCTACTCTGCACAGGCAAGTGTAGCGAAGTGCGGCTTTCCTTGAAGAAAAGCCGCGCCGGCCCTGGTTGTTCCCAATACACCAGAAGTGAAAATGCCAGCGGAACTTAGTACTTCCAGCTCATGTCGGCATCGGGTGGAGCGGTCTTCTGAATGCGCTCCATGATCTTCGGCAGATACATGGTGTTGTAGCGCAGGCGCGAGATCGCGTTAGGCAGGTTTGGGTCGCCGTTCCAGCAGTGCTCGGCCCGGTCGCCATATTTCACTTCGCCCTCGTAGGGCACCCCATGGCCAGGAGTACCCGTTTTGTCGAGAAAATCTTGCATCAAGTAAACGGCGTCGTTGAGAAAGTAGGTATCCGCGGAGCCGACATAAAGATGGAGCTTCCCTTGCAGCAGAGGCCCCAGCTTGTCCCAGTCGCGCTGGAGAATGGCGTCCAAGTCATAGTGATCATGCCAATACGCGGCAACCTGGTGATCGATGGCTCCGGTTTGCTTGTCGAAGATCTGCGCCGGGTAGCCGTCCGGGCCTACCGGGCCGTAGACCGCCTGCCAGATGTCGAACTGCTCTCCCGACCGCCCGTGATCGCCCAGGGCAGCCTCATAAGCAACGTTATCGCGCATCGACATCAAAGTCTGGCCCAGGTAGTTGCGCATGGCGGGTTGCTCGATTTGCTTGTGTGCGCCCTGCAGATAAAACAGGTTCGCCTGCTGGTAGAGGTTGGCGGTCATGTAGGCATGAAAGTCGACCGGATCGGGGCAGGCGACAAAGGCTCCGTTGTAGTCCGTGGGGTAGAACATCTGCACCGCCAGCGCCTCCCATCCTCCCGTGGATCCGCCATAGACGAAATGCGCCCAGCCTCCGGTCAAACCGCGAAACTGCTTTTCAATGGCGGGCAAGAGTTCCTTCTCGATGGCATCGCCGTAGGGACCGAGGTTGGCGGAGTTGACCGCATACGAATCGTCATAAAACGGGTTGGCATGCTGGATCTTGACCACCAGGATGCGGGGAAATCCTGGGCTGATCCACTGCTTGTACTGGTCGTAGGCCTCTTGCTGCTCGATACGGTTGTAACCCGCCAGGTGGAAGCGCTCCGAGTAATCGGGCTTGAGGTCAGGATCCGGTGGAGTGGTGCGAAAGGAGTCCATCTCGCTGACAAAATGGTCGTGAAAGATGGCGATGGGAAAGTGGGCATTGGGGTGCTCGTCGAAACCCTCAGGCACCAGGACGATCGCGGAGAGATACATCGGCGTGCCCCAGAACTTTGTCAGCAGCCGGCTCTGGATACGGATGTGGCGAATGTACTTGGTATCCGGTACCGGGGGGATGGGCGGGATGATTTCGGTGAGCCGGATGGCAAGGTTTGCGTGATCGTCGATGTGCACTTTAACCGGCCTGGAGTAAAGATTGCCCGGGGCGAGGTTCCAGTGCTGGCCTTCGCCGCGGTCCGGCGCCAGCTTCACGGTAGTGCCATTCGAGCGGTGGAAAGTCTGGTAAATGTTGAGCACGGCCTGCACGTAATAATCGCCCGCGGGCACTTGGTCGAGGGAGCGGATGGGGTAACCGGCGGCCTCGTTGGTGATGGTGACGGCCTGATCGGGGGCCAGTCCATCGACGGTGGTGCCGAAGACGATCTGCGAACGAGGACTGTCATCAATCTGCATGCGCGGCTCTTTGGCGGCATCGGTCGAGAGCAGCAACAATACCCGGCCATCAAGCGGCCTCGACGAGACGCTGGCGGGAAAACTGACTGTAATTTGGGCAGGAAGGGAAGGCGTTGCAGCCACGAATGCGAGCAGGAAGAAGAGGTTGCGCAGCATAAGTGAAAGTATATGGGCCGCCCAGGCCTCCAGTTTCGGCACGCGCCCCCAGTATCGAATCGGGAGCGCCGGCTCCCGTTCCGCTGATGTTTTGCGATACTAATCAGGGTTGCCATGTCCAAGTTGAAGTGCAGTATCTGCCTGTTGCTGGTCGCTTTGCTGGTGCTTTCCGGGACGCCGTTGGCCCGGGCCAGCGCCTACGATGCGCATCCCAGGCTGGTCATCATCCTGGTGGTCGATCAGTTTCGCGCCGATTACCTTGACCGGTACCGCGCCGATTTCAAAGGGCGGGGCTTTCGCCTCTTTCTCGACCACGGCGCATTTTTCGAAGATTGCTACTACGACTACGCCAACACCAAGACCGCCCCCGGCCACGCCACGCTGGGCACAGGAGCCTACACCGACGGCCACGGGATCGCGTCCAACGAGTGGTGGGACCTGAGCCGCAACAAGCAACGCCCCGTTTCCTCAGTCGAGGACGATCGCTACCGCCTGGTGGGCGAGATCCATCCCAGCAAGAGCGGGGGGGCCTCCCCTCTCAATCTTCGCGCTTCCACGGTGGGCGATTCGCTGCGCCTGGCGACCTTGGGCCAAGCCAGGGTTTTCGGCGTCTCGCTTAAGGATCGCGCCGCCATCCTGCCTGCCGGATATTCGGCCAATGGCGCCTACTGGATCGACCCTGTCTCCGGCTCTTTCATCACCTCCAGCTATTACATGGACGCTCTCCCCGACTGGGCCACCACCTTTAACTCCGGTGACCGTATCGCGCAGGCGCAGCAGGAAGCGGGAGTCCAGGGCACCCAGCCGTTCTATCAGGCGGTCGGATCCACCCCCGCGGCCAATTCCTACGAGCTCGACTTCGCTCGCGCGCTGATCACCGGCGAGCAACTCGGCAACCATCCGGTGACCGACCTGCTGGTGGTAAGCCTTTCCGCTAACGACATTGTTGGCCACCAGTGGGGACCAGACTCGCCCCAGTCACGGCAAATGGTCGACAGCCTTGACCAGCAGCTCGACAGCTTCTTCACCTGGCTGGACAAGAACATACCCGGCGGCCTGGCCAGCACTTGGATTGCCCTTTCCGCCGACCATGGGGTTGCGCCTGTTCCCGCACAGGCCCTCGCCTTGGGCATGCCGGCGGCCACCATCGACATGGCCAAGTTCACCGCCAACATCAACGACACGATGAATGCCAAATTTTCTCCGGGAGAGAAGATCGAGTACCTGCTGCCGCAGCAGGAGCTACCCTACTTGGCGCTCAATCGTCCCTCTTTTGAAGTCGCAGGAATCAATGAGCAGGAGGCAGAGCAAGCCGTTCAACAGGCAATCCCGGCTGCGGTGAGCGCCCTTGCTCCTGCCCCCGGCGATGCGGCCAAACCGGCGCCACCTCCAGACGACGCAGCTAACCAGAGCCCGAATGCCGCTGCCCAGGCACCCAGCCCCGCGCCTCTCGCTCGCCCGGCCCCTGCGGCCGGGTCTGCTTCCGGGTCTGCTTCCGGCCCCAAGCCGCGCTCCAAAAGTCGCGCTGCTGCTGCCGCCGCGCTCGCTGCCAAGGCCGCCAGCGCGCCGCCACCACCGCCCCCGGTTCGCCTGCCTGCCACGCCCATCGTGGTGCACACCTACACCCGCGACCAGCTGGCCTCCGGCCAGCTGCCCCCGTCGGAGTGGGGATTGCTCCTGGCGCACAGTTACAGCCCCAATGGGGGATGGTATGTCATGGTGATTCCGGCCGCCTACCAGATGCAGACAATGAAGGGCGGCACCACCCACTTCACCCCCTGGTCCTACGACCGCCATGTCCCGCTGGCGTTTTATGGAGCGCCCTTTACTCCCGGCATCTATCACGGCCGGGTGCAGCCAGTCGATCTGGCGGCCACTCTGGCCTCCCTTTTGGGGGTGACCCAACCGTCGGCCTCGGTAGGTACGGTGTTAGTGCAGGCTATCCACACTCCGCCTGCTCTGACCGCTCCTCACCCGGCGAGAGGTTCACGCCGGGCCCCGCAGGAGGGTGCGGCCAGCCAGTGAAGCCCGACATGAGCGTTCGTTTTGCCGGTATTGTGCTCCGCAATCCGGTCATCGCCGCCAGCGGAACTTTCGGCTATGGCGTTGAATTCGAAGATGTTGTCTCGCTCAATCGCATCGGCGGCTTCATCACCAAGGGTCTATCCCAGGAGCCCATGGCGGGCAACCAGGCGCCGCGGCTGATCGAGACCCCCGGGGGCATGATCAATGCCATCGGATTGCAAAATATCGGGGTCAAGGCCTTCATCGAGAAGAAGCTTCCCGCCCTCCGGCCCCACTCCGGCACTGCCTGCATTGCTAACGTCTTCGGTAACGAGATACGGGACTATGTTGCGGTGATCGAAGCGCTCAACCACGCGCCCGGCATCGCCGCCTACGAACTGAACGCCTCCTGCCCCAACACCCAGCATGGAGGGATGGTCTTTGGCACCGATACCGGGATTCTTGACCAACTGGTCACGCGCGCCAAGGCCGTTTCCCGGCGGCCCCTGATAGTGAAGCTTTCTCCCAACGTCACCTCCATCGCCCAAATGGCAAAATGTGCCGAGAACGCCGGAGCCGACGCGCTTTCGCTGGTCAATACGTTCTTATCCCTCTCCATCGACGTGGAGACCCGCCGCCCGCGCATCGCCAACAACACCGGCGGACTTTCCGGGCCGGCGATTAAGCCGATTGCCGTGCGCATGGTCTATGAGGCGGCGCGGGCCGTTTCCATTCCCATTTGCGGTTTGGGCGGCATCACCACCGGGGAAGACGCGGTGGAGTTTCTGCTGGCGGGAGCGACGACGGTTCAGGTGGGCACAGCCAGCTATGCCGATCCGCGCGCGGTGCAGCGGATCGCAGAATCTCTGGAGCGCTGGTGCACCCGCCATCACATCGCCCGGGTCGCGGATCTGACCGGGGGGGTGCAGATCAATGGGGGAACCCGCTGACCCGACCTCAGGCATAAGAAAGGCCCCCTGCGCAAGGAGGCCTTTCTTATGCTACCGGCTGTTTCTAGGCGACGTTGCGCATCAATCGTTCGCGCAATTCTTCGGGGATGCGATCCTGGAGCACACGGGCTTGAGCCATCGCGACTTCGGCAAGATAGACAGGCGCCGGGGTGGCCACCGCAGTCAGAACCCAGATCAACAGCGAAACCAGCAGGCCGGCAATCGCGGCCGCTTGCAGGCTCAACACAATCGACATCTGCCACAAGTGCAGATCCAGCAGCGCCCAGTGTTGCAAAGGCTGCATCCGGTGAATGACCGCCAAACCTAATAAGAAAGCCGCGATCGATACGGAGCTCAAGCCGATAAGAACCACATCGACGGTGCGATGCAGCCGTTGACGCGAGCGGCAATGCGCACACTCCACCAGATGCTGTTCGTAATCACGGCGCATCTCGGGAGTAATCCCGGAGATGTCATATCTCCAGCTGGAAAGTATGTCGCCTACCACTCGATCAGTGCATGCTGTCGTTTGCATTGTTATATTTAGCCGCTTTACACCATAGTAACATCAGCGCCCGGTCCGGCCAGTGAATTCGCATGGCCGGAAACTCCCAGCCAATAGACCTATTTAGATTATAAGCAAATGGGGTGGAGCGGCCTATCTTGTTCCGCCAAAATCAGCTTATTTGCCAGCAGGCTCATACGGTCTCTCAGAGCCCTCTCGGCAGTAACTCGTGCCAGTTCGGGCAGGTTGTTACATTCAGATAGATGCGCCAAAACGACATAAGAAGCGGTTCCATCGTAATTCTTCTCCAGAAAGTCGGATGCGGCCTCATTGGATAAGTGACCCACACGGGACATAACCCGTTGCTTGACCGACCAGGGGTAGGGGCCGTCGCGCAGCATTTCAAGATCGTGGTTGCTTTCCAGCATAAGAACGTCACAGTTGCGGAGCGCCATCTTTACGTTGGGCGGCATGTATCCCAGGTCGGTCGCAATGGCCATGCGGACCCCGTCGGCCTCAAAGACAAAACCGACCGGGTCGGCCGCGTCGTGGGGAATGGTGAACGGAGTGATGGCGATGTCGCCAATCAGGAACCCGCTGCCGGCCGCGAAGTACTCCACTCCAGGTAGCCTGCAGGGATCTTCAGGCTTGGTCTCCTCCAGGCTGGAATCGGTAGCATCCTCCGCGCGCGGAGCAACCTCAGCGGCCGGCAAAACCGCCGCTTGCCGCTGCGCCAGCCAGGCCGCGTAGGTGATCCGCTTGTGCGGCATCATCCAACGCATCCATGCCCGATGCGTGGCCTGGGTAAAGTAGACGGGCACGCCCAGTTTGCGGGCCAGTACCGCGACCCCCTGCACGTGGTCCTGATGTTCGTGGGTTATCAGCAGGGCATCGATGGCTGCGGGATCTTCATCCGCCATCCGCATCCGCTTCAGCAGCTCCCGGCAGGAGAGCCCGGCATCCACCAGGATGCGTGTCCGGCTGCTGGACACCAGCGTGCTGTTCCCCTTGGAGCCTGAGGCCAGCACTGTCATCCTCATCATGCGAAAAGCATACGCTGACTGGCTGTTGATTTGAGGGCAGTTGCGCCGGAGGGGTGCCGCGCGCGGCACTCCCAGAGCCCAAGATGGGCCGGACCGGCTTGGGCTCGTAATGAAGAAGGGCGCATTGAGTGCTGTGGCTATCCCACTCAAGAAAACCGGACTTCGAATGGGGCACCCGGCCTCCGTTGAAGGTGCAAGGAAAAGCGAGTTGGCTTTTTCCGCAGGCTCTCAATACTGGTAGAACCCTCGCCCTGACTTCCGTCCCAGCCAGCCCGCATCCACCATGCGAATGAGCAGGGGGCAAGGCCGGTACTTGGGGTCGCCCAGGCCTTCGACCATCACCCGCATGATGTCCAGACACACGTCGAGCCCGATAAAGTCGGCCAGCGCCAGCGGGCCCATAGGGTGGGCCATGCCCAACTGGAAGACCTGGTCCACGGCCGCAGGCGTGGCTACCCCTTCCATGACCGCGTACATGGCCTCGTTGAGCAGGGGCATCAAGACCCGGTTGGAGACAAAGCCGGGCGCGTCCTGGACCTCGACCGGCGACTTGCCCAGCGTTTCGGCCAGAGCTTTGACCCGGGCGAAGGTTTCATCGGTCGTCTCCAGCCCTCGGATGACCTCCACCAGCTTCATCACCGGGACAGGGTTGAAAAAGTGCATCCCGATCACTTGGCCCGGCCTATGGGTTTGCGCCGCCAGCCGGGTGATGGAAATGGAAGAGGTGTTGGAAGCCAGAATCGCCTCCGGCTTCAACACCGCGTCCAGCTCCATGAAGAGTTCCTGTTTGAGGGCGAAGCGCTCCGGCGCCGCCTCGATGACGAAGTCGCATACCCCCAGGTCTTGCCCCTGCAGGGTGCCGCGGATCAATCCCAGGGCTTTCTCCGCCTCCACGGCGGTCACTTTGCCTTTGGCCGTCTCGCGCTCCATATTCCTGCGAATCGCTTCCAGCCCACGATCGAGGAAACGCTGTTCGACCTCACACAGCACTACCGGAAACCCGCTGCGGGCAAAGACATGGGCAATCCCATTGCCCATGGTCCCGGCCCCCACTACTCCCACCGACGTGGATCGCACTCATGCGGCTTACCGGGCCCGCGCGAGCACGCACGTGATGTTGTCGTGGCCCCCGGCCTCATTGGCTGCCCCAATCAGCTTCGCCAGGGTCTCTTCGAGGCCCCCCGCAGTGCGTAGAATCCCCGCAATCTGCTCATCATTCACTTCGCGCATCAGGCCATCCGAAGCCAGCAGGTACAAGTCCCCGGGCATGACCACAAACTCGATCAGGTCCGCATCTACCTCGTCCTGCGTGCCCACTGCCCTGGTGATCACGTTGCGCATAGGGGAGGTTTCGGCTTGGGCCGGGGTCAGCTGTCCCAGCCGCACCTGCTCGTCTACCAGGGAATGGTCATGGGTCAGACGCTCCAGCTTACCGCCCCGGAGGCGATAACAGCGGCTGTCGCCTACGTGGGCTACCCAGGCACGATTGCCGCGGGTAGCCATGGCCACCAGCGTCGTTCCCATGCCCGCCCGGGAGGGATCCTGTATCGCGCTGTGATGTACGCTATCGTTCGCCGCGTCCACGGCATGCTGGAAGGTTTCGAGTGTGAGCACGCCCTCGTTCATGGCACGGAGCATGGCGTCCACGGCGAGCCGGCTGGCGACTTCCCCCGCGGCTGCGCCCCCCATGCCATCGCAAACCACAAAATTGCAGGCGCCCTCGCTGTTGCGGAGATTCAGGCCATAAGCGTCCTCGTTGGATTTCCGGGTTCGCCCCTGATCGGACGCACCGGCCGCCTCGTACTCCAGCACCGCTTGCTGATTCTCTGGCATCTGCCTTCCCTGTGAGGCTTGCAAACGTAATTGTGCCACCATAATCTGTCCTGCAGCCGCCGTAAAGCGGCTTTTGGCTGCCGGGGCCGAAGCGGCAGCCAATGAGGGTGACGTGCAGAAAGTTTACAGGGGGGCTTGGGGCAATATCTACGAAGCTGACCTGGCTACGCATTTTCACTTCGGGTTAATACAAGGCGATCGCTCAAAACGCTCAACTCGGCTGTTCCGAGTAAAACTGAAAATGTTCCAGGCCCAGGTCCTTCAATTGCTCCCGGGAAAAGATTTGCCGTGCGCCCGTAGCCCGGTCAATCAGGGAAGCGGTCAGACCGGCAACCATCGTCCGGTACATCACTTTCAGGTGGAAAGGGGTGCTGCTGGCCACCGCGGACAGGCGGTGTGACAACGGCTCCCAATGCTCGAAGTGGGCCCGGCATGGCTCGCCCGGTCCCTCGGGCAGGGCAATCAGCTCAACTCTTTGGCTGGCGGAATCGCCCGGCAGGTCGGTTATCAGGCGTAACTGCAATGAATAGAACATGGCGTCCTTGTCATTCATAGTCCCAAGTAAGGCAGTGGCGGTCTCAATAGAGCTAGAAAAACACGTTTCCTGGCTCAGGCGAAAGGAGAAGTTGTAGATGCATGACTCTTTGGTGGTAGGTGAGTTCGCTTTCGGGTTACCACTTTCCCGTCTTTGAGTAATGTGGGCGCGATCTGGTTGCTCAGGAGATGCTGACTTCTTCGTAGGTACCCAACACTCCACGCATGGCGTCACAGATCTCGCCCAGGGTGGCGTATGCGCGCACACATTCCAGGATGGAGGGCATGGTGTTTGCTGTGGAGAGGTGGCCGCGGCCTGGGGAGGGCTCCAGCGCGAGGGTCCGGCGAAGCGCATTCAGACTTTCGACAACAGCCTGGTTGGAACGCCGCGCGCGTAGCCGCTCCAGCTTCGCGCTCTGCCATTCGCGTACCGACTCGCCGATGTGGAGGATTTCCGGAGGCTCCTCCTCGACCACGTAGTCATTGACGCCGACCACGATCTTTTCCCGGTTTTCTACCGCCCGTTGATACGCGTAGCTGGCGTTCGCAACTTCCTTCTGGGGAAAGCCGCGTTCAATGGCCCGCACCATGCCCCCCATCGCGTCCAGTTTTTGGAAGTAGTCGAAAGCGCCCTTTTCCATATCGAGGGTGAGCCGTTCCACAAAATAGGAACCGCCCAGCGGATCGACCGTGTTGGCGACCCCGGATTCGTAGGCCAGGATCTGTTGCGTGCGCAAGGCAATGCGGGCCGCATCTTCCGTCGGCAAGGCGAGCGCCTCGTCGAATCCGTCGGTGTGCAGGCTTTGCGTGCCCCCCAGCACTGCGGCCAGGGCCTGAATGGCCACCCGCGCGATATTGTTTTTGGGTTGCTGCGCAGTCAGCGAGACGCCCGCTGTCTGGGTGTGAAACCGCATCCAGTGGGAGCGCGGATCCTGGGCGCCGAAGCGTTCCGTCATCACCCGATACCAGACCTTACGAGCGGCCCGGAACTTGCCGATCTCTTCGAAGAAGTCGTTGTGGGCGTTGAAGAAGAAGCTCAAGCGGGGAGCAAAATCATCGATTTGGAGACCGCGGCGCAAAGCCCACTCCACGTACTCCACCCCGTCATAGAGCGTGAAGGCCAGCTCCTGCAGCGCCGTCGAACCGGCCTCGCGTATGTGATATCCGCTGATGGAGACAGGGTTAAAGCGTGGGGTAAAGAGCGACCCGAACTCGATGGTGTCGACCACCAGCCGCATCGAGGGAGCTGGAGGAAAGATGTACTCCTTCTGCGCGATGTATTCCTTGAGGATGTCGTTCTGTAGCGTGCCCGCGACCTTTTTCCAGTCGCCCCCCTGCTTTTCGACGGTAACCAGGTACATGGCCCAGAGCACATTGGCGGGCGAGTTGATGGTCATGGAGACGCTGGTCTTTTCGAGCTCGATGCCGGAGAAAAGAGCTTCCATATCTTCGAGCGAGTCGATGGCCACTCCGCACTTGCCCACCTCGCCTTCGCTCTCCGCCGCATCGGAGTCATAACCCATCAGGGTGGGCAGATCGAAGGCAACGGAGAGTCCTCCACCGCCATTCGCCAGCAGGTAGCGGTAACGGGCGTTGGTCTCTTCCGGGGTGGCAAAGCCGGAGAACTGACGCATGGTCCAGAGTTTGCCGCGGTAGCCGGTACTGTGAATGCCGCGGGTGTACGGGGGTTCGCCTGGGAGCCCAGGGTGGGCGGCCGTCCAGTCCTGCGGCAGGTCAGCATGGGTGTAGAGACGGCGCACGGGAACGCCGGAGACGCTGGTAAACCGTGCCTGGCCCACTGGATCGCGGTTGCTGCCCCCGGGTGCGCCGATGGGCTGCTCAGGATGGACACGCAGTGCGGCAGCGAGGGTAGTCGCGGCCCAATCCTGCTCCCCCTGCGACGGATGGCGGTCGCGGAAGAGATCGGCATTGACTGCTTCATCTACTGTTTCTGGGGCTTCCGCTTTTTTGCCGTCACCCTGCACCATCCCCCACCTCACCCAGAAGCGAACAGATCAGCATAACGCGTAACACAATTTGTCATCTCGAAGGCTTTGTGCCCTAAGGATTGGAAATATTAGGGCTTTAAGAGTGTGCATGAGAACGCGAAAGCAAACCGCAAATCAGACCAGGCCCGTAGGGCCGGAAGCCAAACATCAGCCCAGCCCGGAAGGGCTGGGAATGGATATCCAAGGTTGCGGAGCGCCGGAGGCGCGGCACCAAGGATGTAGGTAGTGCCGCGCCTCCAGCGCTCCCAATCTTGGCGATTCGGTTCCCAGCCCTTCCGGGCTGGGCTGATGTTTGGCTTCCGGCCCCATGGGCCTGGTTCTGATTTGCGGTTTGCTTTCGCGTTCTCACAGCGCCCAGTGGTGTTGCTTTCCTCCCCCGGGGGAGAGTTTTTTCGCAGCCACCGCGGCCTTTATTTTTATTCGCTGCGGGCCTGCTCCCAGGCCTTGGCGTACTTCCAGCTCACATAAACCGAGTGATACAGGTGCAGTAATAAACCTTCGCGTCCATCGAGAAAGCCCAACCTAAGAAAGTAGTTGTAAACAAACGTCGCCAGCGGGTTCACGACAGCATTCACCACGAAGCTCGGCAGTCCGCGCCCGGCCTTGCCGCTGCTCACCGCCTGCTGTGCTCCTAGCGTGCTGTAACGATCCATGTGCGCGATGTAGGCTGCCAGGGTGGGATAGGCATCGTGCACCATGTCCCCCTTGAGCCGCCCTGCCTGGCCAACAAAGTGAACCGTTTCATGCACCGGACGGGCTTCGAACTCGGCTGCTCCGCGGCGAAAGAGCCGCAGTTTGGGGTCGGGATAGAACCCGCCAAAGCGCATCCAGCGCCCGAGAAAAAGATTCCGGCGGGGCAGCGCATAGCCGTCGAACGGCGGATCACTCTCCAGCAGCTCCCAGATCTCTTTGGCCAGCTCGTCGCTCAGCACCTCGTCGGCATCGAGCGAGAGTATCCAGTCGCAACTGCATTTCTCGAGCGCGGAGTTCTTCTGCGCAGCGAAGCCCTTCCACTCCTCGAGAAAGAATCGGGAGCGAAAGCTGCGAGCAATCTCCTCGGTGCGATCGTCGGAGCCGGAATCCACCACCACGATCTCATCCGCCCAAGCCACACTGCCCAGGGTGCGTCCTAGATTGGCTTCTTCATTGCGCGTGATAATGGCGACGGAGAGCGTCTTACGCATCGGACTGAATAGGAAATCCTTTTTCAGTGCAGGGTCACTGATTCGGAGCCCAGATGTTCCTTAATGACTCGCTCGACCACCGCTGGCAGTGTTTCTCCAGTCTTGGGGAGCACAAAGTTCGCTGCCGCGTCGGACCAATCGAGTTTGAAGCTGGTGGAAAGCGCAGAAATCCATACCTGGCGGGGCGGAGTATTAGGAGTGATGACAAACTTGCCCGGCGGCTCCTCAAACAGGATGTTGAGCACGCCATTCTGTTCTTCTACTTCAAAACCGCCCTCTTCCTCGGCCTCGATGAGGCTCTTCTTGAGGGCATCCATCGCGGCATCGCAGTGGCGGCGGAATGTAGTCTCGTCTAGCATGAGTTGAGTGTAACAAGGCACATGACGAGATCGATCCTCCCCCTGGCCGGGGCCTTGCTGTTGTGTGCCGTGGCAACCCTCCGGGCGCAAAGCCCGCGTGAATCCGCGCATGACCTGGTCAAGGACGTGGTTTACAACGAGCTCCAGGAACGCCGCCAGGTCAGCTTGTGGCAATACCGGGTGGAGAAACGAGTTGCCTCCCAAACCACCATCCAGCAGGAGGTCGAGACCCGCTCCGGGATTGTGTTCCGGGTGCTGGCTCGCCAGGGCCGGCCCCTCGACCCGGCGGCACAAAAGAAGGAAACCGAGCGGCTGAACAAGTTGCAGCGGAATTCCGCAGAGCAGGCGCGGATGAAGCAGGAAACCGAGGATGAGGAACAACGCGTGCAGCGGCTCATCACCGCTATGCCGGAGGCCTTCTCCTACACCTACGATGGCATGACGGACGGCAACCTGCGGCTTTCGTTCAAACCCAACCCGGCTTACACTCCCCCGACCTACGAGGCGCGGGTATTTCACGCCCTTTCAGGGCATATCTGGATCCAGCCGCAACTGAAGCGGCTGGTGAAAGTAGACGCCCACATCGTGAATGAAATCGACTTCGGCTACGGGCTGCTGGGCCGCATCGAGAAGGGGGGCAGCTTTCAGATCGAGCGCCAGCGTGTCGCCGAAAACCGCTGGAAGACCAGCCTCCTCGACGTCCACGTCTCGGGACGCATTGTGTTCTTCAAATCCATCAACAAGGATCAGCACGAGGTGCGCTCAGATTTCCAGCCAGTGTCCTCCGACCTGGGCGTGCCCGGGGCAGTCGCAATCCTGGATGCTATGAAATTCCCTTAACCTCAGCCTTTCACCGCGGCGCGGATCTTGGGTAAGCCGGAGACACTGGCTTGCAGATCGGGCTGCTGCAGCAGTTCCAATAGTTTGCGCGTGATCTTCTCGTCCGCCTCGGAAACCTGGTGCAGTCCCACCGGGTAGCGCACGACGTACTCCAGCCCGGAATCGGTGTACTGCAGCTGTCCCTGCGGCTCCGGCACCTTCATTTGAATATCCATGCGGCGCTCTGTGGTTCCCAATTGACGCTGCAGCTCTTCCCCGTAGCCGGAATGCACCCCGTGCACCGCGTCCAGCATTTGCGCCTCCACCAGGTCGTACTTGCCACCCGGGTTCAAGCTGACCGCCACTTCGTGCCAGGTGTACTCCGCGCCCGGGAGCTGTTTGAAAAGTGGAGTGGTCGCCTGAAAAAGAACGGCGTTGGAAAAGACCACGATGCGGCCGGTGGGGTAAAGATCCACACCCGTTCCCGCCAGCTCCATCAGGTAGAGACGCACCAGCCCCACGTCGACCACATCGCCCGTCACCCCGGCGACGCTGATGCGATCGCCTACGCGGATGCCCCATCGCCCCACCAGGAAGAAGTAGGCCGCGACGGAGAGGAGAATGGTCTGCAAACCAACCGCCAGGCCGGCGGTGATGAAGCCGGCAAACGTGGCCAACGAACTGAACTCGCTGACAAATCCAAGGATGAGCACAATGCCCATACAAAAGCCCATCACGATGCGGCGCAGCAGGAGAAATTGCCGCCGCCGGCGCACATCGGCGATATAGCGGAAGGTGATCCTGCGCCATATTTCGGAGAGCAACAGGATGACACCAATAGCCAAGGCAATGCCCACTACGCGAAGTAAGATGGATCGCAGAATACGATTCGATTCATGGGTCACGGATTGTCGCCATTCGAGAAAATTGGAGCTGCTCTGGTCGAGCAGGATGATCTCTTCTCTCAAGGGAACCGCCGCGGCGGCAATTTGCTTGAAGCGTGCGGTCAGCAGATCGAATTGCCGCCGTTCGAGACCCGGCTGCGCGTTGCCCGGCTGGGGTGAGGCCGCCGGGGTCGGACTAGCGCTTTGGCTGGCCAATTGCTGCCCTTGCTGAATGGTGGCTCGCAGGGTGGCTTGAAGCGGGCTGCGGAGTTTTTCCGCCACGTCCTTCACGTGCGCGGTTTCCTGCATCATCAAGCTGATCTGGTGCATGCCCTGAAGCTGCTCATAAAGCTGCACCACTTCGCCAATCAAGCCCGTGGAGGAGGGCATCGCAACCGCCGTGCTGGGCGGCTTAACGGCAGTCTTGGCGCTTGCGCTCGTAAGTTCGGGAACCGAACGCCGCAGCTCGTCGATGCTGCCTTCCAGGCCGCCTCGGCCGCTCTCGCCATTCGTCGTGATGAACTGCGACATTTGCTGGAAGGCCTGGTGCATGGCGTTGTTCAGGTCTAACTCTCCCTGCGCGCGATCTCTCTGCGCCTGCAGATCCCGCTGCTGGGTTTTGCTCGCCCCCGCTATCTGCTGGTTCAGGGTGCTGATCTGTGCCTGGAGTGCGCCGATGCGGGTGTTCACATCGTTCTGCAATTTGTCTAAATTCTGCTGCGATGTGGATTCACCGCCGCCACTGGCGGGAGCGGCGGCGGGCAGGAGCGCCGTTTCGGCCTGGGCAGATTGAAAGGCCAATTGCGCAACCTGGGCGGCTATGCTCTGGGCATTGTACTGATACATCGCGTCGCTGGGGAGGCCCACGGTCTGAACGCCGGTCATGGCATGCCGGTACCAGTCAATGACCGCGTTCAGATGATCGAGAATCGCATCCCCTCGTAGCGCTCCCGGGCTCTGCGCCATCATCGCCGGGAGCACCGCTGCGGTCAGGAGCGCAAGTGGCAACAAAAGCAACGCCGGCTTACGCCGCGCATGAATCTTTCGTACATCCCATATATTTTTCAACTGCATATTTGCTCTGTCGACCCTTTCCTCTGCTCGGTCTATCCTGCTCTCTATTCTGATGCATCAAGCGAGCCGTCGCTCCGCGCAACCATCGTCTTCCGGCGGCGGAGATGCGATTGCTCTTAATTTGCTAAGCTGAGGTTTGGTTACCCGGCGTGAGTTGCTCAAACTGTCCGGCATGACCGTCGCTTCGGCGGCGCTGGGCGGACGCGCTCAACAAATCGCTCCTGCCGACTACACCATCGACATCGCACACTATGCGCTCGAGGTCGCTCCCCGGCGCACCATCAAGACCACTGCCTATAACCGCCAGGTGCCGGGTCCGCTGTTGCGGTTCAAAGAAGGTCAGCCGGTTTCGATCGATGTGAACAACCAGACAGGCAACAGCGAAGTGGTTCATTGGCACGGTCTCTTTCTGCCCGCCCAGGTTGACGGCGCGATGGAAGAGGGTACGCCACCGATCCCGGCCGGCGGCCACGCGCGCTATACCTTTACCCCTCGTCCCGCCGGCTTTCGCTGGTATCACACCCACGTCTTTGCCGGCAAGGATCTCGACCGCGGCCTATACACCGGTGAGCACGGATTTCTTCTCGTCGAACCGCGCGATAACCCCGGGCGCTATGACCAGGAAATTTTCCTTGCGCTGCATGACTGGGACGCCGCGCTGCTCGCGAGCGCCGACGGTTCCATGGACCCGGCCTATAACGTATCGACTGTCAATGGCCGCGTGCTGGGCTTCGGCGAGCCGCTGCGGGTAAAGGCCGGCGAGCAGGTTCTCTTCCAAATCCTGAACTCGAGCCCCACCGAAGTGCATTGGATCGCTCTTGCCGGACATCAATTCAAGGTGATCGCGCTCGATGGCAACCAGGTGGCCCAGCCGCAGCTGGTTCCCATGCTTCGTCTGGCTCCTGCCGAGCGGGTCAGCGCGCTGGTGGAGATGAACCATCCCGGCGCCTGGGTCATGGGCGAAGTGCGCAAGCACCTTATGGCGGCGGGTATGGGGATTGCGGTCGAGTACGCGGGTAGCAGCGGCCGGCCGCGATGGGAGCAGCCCGAAGAGCTTGCCTGGGACTACCTGCGCTTTGCCGCCTCCGATCAGGCACCCGCACAGGAAACCGATACGGTTACGATTCCTCTGATCTTTGCATCGAAGTTTGCTGGACACGGAGCCATGGATCACTGGACCATCAACGGAAAGTCCTACCCGGAGACGGATAGCCCCACCCTGACCGCGGGACGGCGCTATCGTCTCTCATTCATCAACCGCAGCAACAATAATCATCCCGTCCACCTGCACCGGCACAGCTTCGAGTTGCGCCGCTTGCCCGGTCAGCGGGAAAGCCAAGGCATCCTGAAAGATACCGTGTTAGTGGACGCGAACACCCAGCTGGATGTCGAGTTTACCGCCAACAATCCCGGGCCAACGCTATTTCATTGCCACCAGCAGAACCACATGGATGCCGGCTTCATGATGCTCTTTCGCTATGCGTGATCTAAAGTGGTGGATCTGGATCCTGGCTGCGCTATGCAGTGCGCTGCCCGCTTGTGCGCAGGGCAATTACGAAATTCAGGTCTATGGCGCGGACACCGTAGAACCAAAGAGCACCATGGTTGAGCTCCATTCCAACTACACCTGGGATGGACAAAAATACGTGATCGACGGCGTGTATCCCACCAACCACCAGGAGCACGAGACGCTCGAGATCACGCAGGGGCTGACCAGCTGGGCAGAGGTGGGTTTCTATGTGTTTACGAGCGAGCAGAACGGCCATGGCGTGCAGTGGGTAGGGGACCATATCCGTCCCCGGGTGCGCGTGCCCGATTCGTGGCATTGGCCGGTGGGCGTGAGTCTCTCGACCGAGATCGGCTATCAGCGGGCGGTGTATTCACCCGATACCTGGACCTGGGAGATACGACCGATCATCGACAAGTACCTTGGCCGGTGGTACATGGCTGTGAACCCCGCGCTCGAGCGCACCTGGCACGGTCCGGGCGTGGCCGAGGGCGTGGGTTTTTCCCCCGCGGCGAAGGTTGGCTATGACTTCACGAAAAAGATCAGTGGCGGTTTCGAATACTACGCCGATTACGGCCGGCTGGGAGACTTTTATTCTTTGCACAACCAGCAGCAACAGATCTTTGTGGTCACTGACTTGAATGTATCGCCCAAGTGGGAGATTAACGTTGGCGTGGGCATAGGTCCCACAGCGGCCACAGACCACTGGATTATCAAAGGAATTATCGGCCGCCACTTCAACTGGAGGAGAGAGTCGCCGGTGGATTAGGTGACTCACGAAGACAGTTGCGTTCAGGAAAGGCGCACAGCAGGTCCCTCGGCTTCGCTCGGGATGACAAAGGATGGGTGGCGCCTCCATGGGGAGTTAGCTAGTGGCTGAAAAAGTTGCAGCCGGGCGCCCGCGGTTCTCTCCATCCGCAGCAATGTTGTCCTAACGTCCACCGCCTGTCCTGACGTGCAACTCTGCCAGCCGCTAGCCAATTCCCGATGGAAGCGCTCCTCTCCCCTTTGTCATCCCGAGCGAAGCCGAGGGACCTGCTGTGCGCCTTTCCTGAACGCAACTGTCCCGGTGAATCGCCGCCTGCGGAGCTAAAACCGCAAAGAAAGGCAACTGAGGCCGCCGTTCATCTTTTGGAACTCTGACATTTCGAGCTCCAGTGGATGGAAGCCACGAGCTTTGAGTTCTGCGGTAAGCAGCGGATATCCGGCCGCCACCAGCACCCGTTCATTGACGCGCACGCAGTTGGCGGCATAGCTCTCTTGCTGCCTGACGCGAATCAGTTCGTAGCCCTTGAACAGCTCATGGGCCGCCATCTCCTCCATCACCACCAGAGTATTTTCGCCGATATAAGAAACCCCGCTCTTGAGGTGAAGAATGCTGCTCATCCCGCGCACATCGATCACTGCGGAGGTATAGCCCTCCCGGGCCAGATGGGCCGCCAGCTGACGCGTGCCTTCTTCATTCGTGCGGTGCGAAAGGCCGAGAAAGAAATGATTGTCAGCCTCGCATATATCGCCGCCATCCAGCGTTCCCGGGGCCTCGATCTCCACCATGGCGGGAAAAAAGCTGTCCAGGGCGGCGCGCATCGCAGCCACTTCACCCTCGCGGCTGGGCGCGCCGGGTCGCGTCAGAATAGCGCTCCGTTTAGTCACCACAGCTGTATCCTCCACAAACGTGGAGTCCGGATGATCGAGGTCCGCGTCCAGCGTGGTCAGTTTCAATCCGCATGCCTGCAGAGCTTCGCAGTAGCGTGCATGCTGCTGCAGTACTTTGTCATACAGCGGAACTCCCAGCTGAACGGTAGTAAGTCCCTGGGCAAAACTAGTTCCTGGGGGACGAACAATGGCATGTTTGAACACTATCGATCCCGCTCAGTGAATTTGTCGTAAACGAGTTTTGCGGCAGCGATATCCTCGACCGCGATGCCAACCGACTTGAAAACCACCGGCCGATCTCCGCGGTCAAGCAGCGCGCCGTTCAACAGCTCGCCAATTTCCGCGCTTACCTGGGCACGTGCGAGAACAATGTCTCCTGCTTCCCGCATAGCCGACTCGCGAGACTCGACGACGACCGCGCCGCGCATGGCCTCTTCATCCAGTTCGCGGCGATCCGGCGTAGCGGCGCCGATGGCGCACACCATTGCATCCGGGCGCAGCCATCTTCCGCAGAGAATCGGTTGCGGTGAGCTGGTCAGGGCCAGAACAACATCGGCGCCCGAGACCGCTTCTTCCGCCGTAGTCGTTCGAGCGCCGATCTCAGCAGCGAATTGACGGGCATGCTCCTGCGACCGGCTCCAGACCCTCACCTCCGCGAAGGACCGGATCCCGGCCAGTGCGCGGACGTGCGAGCGAGCCTGCACCCCGCTGCCCAGTATGCCCAGCACCTTGGCCTGCGGACGCGCAAGATGGTCAATCGCCACCGCGGAAACGGCGGCGGTGCGCATCTCCGTGATCAATCGCGCGTCCATGCTTGCCAGAGGCTCGCCGGTATCGGAGCGGAAGAGTTGGATCATCGCCATATGGGTGTGCTTCTGCAACTTCGCATTGCCAGGGTAGAAAGTAACCATCTTGGCGCCCATCACCGTGCCGTACACGGCAGGCATGACCCCGAACCAGCCGCCGTAGGATGGGACCGGAATGATGGCGCGCACCGGTTGTTGCACTCGACCGGCGGAGAAATCCTTGAGCGCCTGCCTGATCGCAGGGATCAGCTCTTCGTAGGAGAGCACCGCGCGCACTTGTTCCTCATCAAGCAAAGATAGTTTCTGCATGATCATCGAATCTCATTATCAGCTAAAGCAGAGGGTGATGTGTTTCAGGGAGGATGTTGATACGACTGCAACGGTAAAGGCTACCATCGAAATATGAACGATCTGGAGTACGGTGATCCCTTCGAACTTTTCCGCCTGTGGCTCCAGGAGGCGGAGCGAACCGAGCTGAACGATCCCAACGCTGCGGCCCTGGCCACTTCGACGTTGGGGGGTCAGCCCAGCGTGCGCATGGTGCTGGTGAAACGCGCGGATGAGCACGGCTTCTGCTTCTTTACCAACGCGGAAAGCAGGAAAGGGAGGGAACTCGAGACCAATCCCCGGGCAGCGATTTGTTTCCACTGGAAGACCCTCGAGCGGCAAGTACGGGTGGAGGGACCGGTAACGCAGATGGAGGCAGCCGATGTGGATGAGTACTTTCACAGCCGGTCGCGCAACAGCCAGATCGGAGCCGCCGTTTCGCAGCAGAGCCGCCCGCTCGGAAGCCGTGAAGAACTGGAAGCCCACTTCCAGAAATTCGCCCAGGAGCATCCGGGAGAAGTGCTGCGCCCGCCGCACTGGTGCGGGTTCAAAGTGCATGCAGAGCGGATCGAGTTTTGGAGGCATGGGGCAGACCGGCTGCATGACCGGTTCTTATTTACCCGTGAGTCCGGTGAATGGATCAGAACCCGGCTGTATCCGTGAGGGCCCTCTCCCCTTTGCCTATCACTCGAAAAACGCTTCCCGAGCGGCGTTGGTTCGCTGGCGATGAACGCGGACCCGGCGTCTTTTAAGGTGTCCATGACCGGGCGTATGATTCTCTAGCCGTCTTATCCGGGTCCAGCTGGATGCTGAAGCTCTTCTGCTTAATCGCGCTGTTAGCGGTAACACCACCAGTGCTGGCGGCGAAGCGTGTCACCGTCGATCAGTTACAGCAACTGTTGCTTGCGCAACGCGGCCATCAGGATGCTCAGGTCGCCCGTGTGCTCTCGAACCTGCAGCTGACAGAAGCGCTAAGCCCACGGAAGCTCGCCAGCTGGCAAGCCGACTTGCCCGGTTCCGAAGCCCGCCAGGCGCTTACCGTACTTGCGGATGAGTCCGCCTTTCTCGACCCTCCAAGCCGCGATCTGCCAACTACCCCAACACCCGATTTGGCCGAACAACGCCGCATCATGGCCCTTGCCGTGAACTACGTGAGCAACACCCTGCACGAGCTGCCCAACTTCTTTGCGACACGGGAAACGCTCCACTACGAAGACACGCCGCAGACCATAAGAGAGGACGAACTGGTCCCATCCCAACCCCTGCACCCAGTAAGCAGATCGAGTGCCACCATCACCTACCGCGATGATGAGGAAGCAATGGATGCGGCGATGGACAAAACTCCCCAGACCCAAGCCGGTCTGAACACCTCCGGAGAGTTCGGCAACATCCTCAAAACGACATTTCTTGACGGCGGTCAGAGCAGCCTTGCGTGGAGCCACTGGGAACAGGGAGAAGGCGGACCGGAAGCGGTCTTTCGCTACACCGTCCCCAGGGAGAAGTCGCACTACCGGCTCACCTTCTGCTGTGTCTCCGAGGGAAATGGCAGCCAGACTCTCCAGAAATATTCCGGGTACCACGGTCAAATCGCCATTGATCCTACGAGCGGCGCCATTCTTCGCCTCACCCTGGAGGCAGACCTCAAACAATCTGACGGCATGCTCAAGGCTGACATCCTGGTCGACTATGCCCCAGTCGAGATTGGCGACAAAACGTACATCTGTCCTGTGCGAAGCATCTCCCTTTCGGTCGTGCCAGCGGAGGAATTTCACCCTAACGTGACGAACACGGGCCTGGGCGCTTTTGTGTCAGCCGAGTCACTCCGCACTTCCCACGCCAGCAACACGGACGGCGCCCTCGTCCTGTCCAATCCCAGCGCTCTCAAGAATTTGCTCAATGAGGTCACCTTCACGCAGTACCATCTATTTCGCGCAGACGCCCGGGTACTCAACGGAGACGCTGCACCGCCGCCCGCCGGCACTCCGCCCACTCCACAGACCAGCAAAACAATTGCTGCCGATTCAAACCCGGCAGTCTCCGCACCTCCACCAGCAGCGGAAAAAGCTCAGCCCACCGCAGCAGAGCCCCCCTCACCGGCAGTAGCCAGTGTCGAAAAATCGCCAGCTTCGGGGGCCGAATTAACGCCGCCACCATCGCCAGTCCTTCCGGAAATCTCTGTAGTGGCCGCTACCCGGATTCCGACCCTCCCTCCATCCCCCTTGGGAAGCGGTTTCACTCTGCACGCAGGCGCACGCCTCGTGGACATGACCGTGGTTGCGTACAACGCCAAGGGCCTCCCGGTCACCGATCTCAAGGCCAACGATTTAGAACTTCTCGACAACGGCCGCCCGCAGAAGATTCGCATCGCTGCCTACCCGGGCGATGCCTCAGCTTCAGCATCCGCCGCACCGGATAACGGTTCCGCATCTCAACTCAGCTTCTCGAACCTGCCGCCAAACTCATTGGCGGCGAATAAAGAATCAGTGAACGATGGTCCAGCCAGAAGTGAACCAAGCATCACGGTCCTGCTCATCGACTCCGCCAATCTTTCCTGGTCAGACTTCTCCAACGCTCGCCAGCAGATGCTGCGCTTTCTCCACCAACTCCCCGCTGGGCAGCAGGTCGCCATCTACATTTTGACGGCTGCCGGCTTTCAAGTTCTTCAGGATCAGACCGCGGACCATGCCCTGCTCATTGAAAAACTCAGCCACTGGATGCCCAAGGCCGCCGACCTCTCACAAGCCCAGGAGGAGGAGCGTCGCAATCGTCAGCAGATTGACTACGTGCGACACAAAGCCGACCTGCAGTATGTGAACGGCAATATGATCAACGCTCCCGAGACATTCCAGCCACCAGATCCCCAGCTGCGCGACAACGCCAGCAACGCAGGTAGAGATGCCTTGACGATTCTTGTCGGCGTAGCGCGCCACCTGGCCGCCGTTCCGGGACACAAGAATCTGGTCTGGATCACCAGCGATAACGTGCTGGCTGACTGGGCAGACAAGGCCGTAGGCACTGACAAGGGCAGCAAGCACATTGGGGGCTACGCCCTTCGTGCCCAGGAAGCCCTGAATGAAGCGCAGATCGCTCTCTTCCCCCTCGATACTTCGCAACTGGAGGGCGGGGGCGTGAGCTCCGATCTACAGAACGCCAGCGTTCAGGTCGACCCGGGGGCTGTTGATGCACCGGGTGCGACAGGCTCCGGCAAGCAGCCTGCTCTTAACACATCCAACTCTCGCGGAGCGCCGGGCGGCCGCAACCTTGCCGCCATGGAGCAGGACGTTCACGCTATCCAGGGTCCTATTCGTGAGATGGCAGATGCAACTGGAGGCCGCGCGCTCCGCCGCTCCAGCGATATGGTCTCCGCCCTCAACCACGTCGTTGAAGACGGGCGCGCCACCTACCTGCTCAGCTTTGTGCCAGATACTGTTGCAGATAACCAGTACCATCTCATCACTCTCAAGCTCGCGACACGGCGCGGTGTCACCCTCCGTTACAGGACAGGCTATCTCGCTTCTACTGAGCCATCCAGCTTCCAGGAGCGCTTTCAACAAGCACTCTGGCAGCCCGTGGATAGAGATGAAATCGTCATGAGCGCGATACCCTCAACGACTGGGGCTGCATTGACCGTCAAGCTCGAAATAGCCGCCGATGATCTCGCCCTGGAGCAGCAGAATGGGCGCTGGGTCGATAAGCTCGATCTCTTTTTTGCTCAGCGAGACAATCAGGGCCGGAGTGCCCGTCTTACCGGCCAGGCCATCGCCCTGGCAGTCACGCCCGCAACCTACCAGAAGTTGAAGACAGAAGGGCTCCCCTTCAGTCAGAGGCTGAATAGCGCGCCGGACATGGGCTCCATACGCGTCCTCGTCGTCGATGAAAACTCAGGCCGCATCGGATCGATCACTCTCCCTGCCTCCTCACTTCAAGGTCCAAGTCGACCCTAGGCGCTGGATAAACTCTTGCAGGCTGCGGAAAAACGCCGGTTGTCGAAGGGTGGTTTTAGAGCGTGCGTGAAGAACGCGAAAATGAAACTCAAATCAGAACCAGGCCCGTATCCGGATTTCCTGCACGGGGCGCCCACCCACACCCGCGTGTGCGGCTTTCATTAAGGAAAGCCGCATGAACTTCGCCAACGCCAACCAGGTCAAGGAAATCGGAGTAGGGCCGGGAGCCAGACGTCAGCCCAGCCCGGGATCCGGATTTCCTGTGTAACTTGCTGGCGTTGGCACACTTCATGCGGCTTTCCTTAACGAAAGCCGCACGCGGATTTTGGTGGCGCCCCGTGCAGGAAATCCGGAGGAGGGCTGGGACGTGGATATCCAAGGTTCCGGAGCGCCGGAGGTGCGGCACTACCTTCATCCGCGGGTGCCGCGCCTCTGGCGCTCAAACGATATTGGAGATGTCCCAGCCCTCCCGGGCTGGGCTGACGTTTGGCTCCCGGCCCTACGGGCCTGGTTCTGATTTGAGTTTCATTTTCGCGTTCTCACGCACACTCTTGCCCGTAGGTAAGTGGTAGAAAACAGGAACCGGCTTTAACCGCTAGGGAGCGAACCATCTCCTGGGGTTGTTCCGCAGCCTGTTAAACCCGGAGCACTGGCTGAGGACTAGGACAGCTTGTCAGGTCGTACCGAATCCAGGGGTAGAGATAGTAGCTCCTTCACTAGCACCGATAGACGACGAATGTCATCTGAGAGTTCGCGGCCCAATATCCTTGGGTCCTCCTTCGCGGTACCTTCCGCGAGGAGATATGCGGCGTTCGTCATGCTTTGTAAAGGGTTGTTTATCTCGTGAGCGAGGCGATTCGCCATCTGAGCCGCCGCCGCTGCGCGCTCTTGAGCAATGAGCCGGGCTTGCTGCTTCTGTTGCCTGTAGCCCATTGCAGCGAAGTCAGCAAGCATCGTCATTAGCCGCGCATCATTTTCGTCAAAGGCTTCCGTCCGGCCGTGCGCCATGACAAAGATTGTGCCGCGCGTTTCTTCAGTGTTCCATGGAAGCAGGATGCCATCCGTTACGAGCGGCGCTTCAACGCCGAGGATATCGAAAAACTTCTTCGAGACGGTGAAGTGCTGCGCGTGCCCACGCTCCAGGCAAAGCCCGCATGCGCTGGGATTCCGTGGCAGAATCGCGTTCAAGAATCCCGAGTAGGCCCCAGCGGTCGCGACCCAGTGATAGAACTCCTGATCGCTGCCGGCTTCTTTCTCGATGCTAATCCCTGCGCTGTCGGCGCCACACAGATCCACCGCAGCACTCACCAACTCCTGCAGAATGGTGCCGGGCTTCTCAAGCAGTGCCCGGGATAGCCGCTGCAGTCCGGCCATTTGGGCCCCAATATCTCGTGCGTGAAGACTCCGTCTCGCAAACCCGGCGTCAGTCCGCAAATCAAGGACTTCAAGACCGGTTCCTTCAACGGAAGTCTCCATGGACTCTATTATCGAACCCGAGCCCAGTCTGCGTCCATGGAAGGGCGGCAAACCATAGTTCGGTAACCAGTCGCACTCCCGCAGGCACCCGCGCTCGCCTCCACGCAGCCGAGGACTTAACGCCGGCTCAGAAGGGGATATCGTCGTCGGTGATTTCTGTGCCGGCAAACTCTTCGTGGTGCACCGGCGGCCGTTGATCGAACGAAGTGGTATTCGACCGCGGACCGCCTCCGCCACTGTCTCCCTCGCCGCGGCCCGACAGCAAGACCACATCGTTGACGATGATCTCGGTGCGGTACTTCTTCTGCCCTGACGCCTGGTCGTCCCACGAGCGGGTCTGGATTCGGCCTTCGACGTATAGCTTGGCGCCCTTCTTCACGTAGTCGCGAATGATCTCTGCTGTCCGCTGGTAGGCGGTCAGATTGTGCCACTCGGTCCGATCCTGCCACTCGCCGGCTTTGTCTTTGAAGCGGTCAGAGGTTGCCAGGGTGAGGTTGGCGACCGGCAAACCGCTAGGCAAAAGCTTCACTTCCGGGTCTTTGCCTACGTTGCCCAGGAGAATGACTTTATTAACACTTTTTGGCATGATGATCCTTCTATTTTGGGTAAGGCAGAAGCATAGCAGAACTCACTCCGCAGCGTTGCTGGGCGGATATTATGAAAAAAGCTTAACCGGAACTTCGCCCATCCCGTGCGCGTGCCAAGCGTCGATTGCGCAGCCACTTGGCCGCTCCCAGCAGGGTCAGCATGCTCCCAAAGGGCAGGCACATCATAGCCAGCAACAGCGCGAGCCAGCCGGAGTTAGTGTGAGGGCCATGGATGCCGATGCCGCCAAAGACCTTTGCCGTCATAAGCGCGGCGAGGGCGCCCACTACCAAAATCCAGATACCGGCCCGTAGTAACTGCGCGGTGCCATCGTCCGGCATGGTCCTGACGGGTGGTTGCATCACCGCGGGTTCACTAGGTGAGACCAGGTTCACCGCCATGCAGCAAGCATGGCGTACACGACGACCCCAGTCACTGAGACGTAGAGCCAGATGGGCAGCGTAAAGCGCGCGATCTTGCGATGCTGGCGGAAGCGGCCGCTGAGCGAGAAAAAGAACGTGGTCAGCACCATCGGCAGCGCCACCACCGACAGGATGACGTGGCTGATCAGAATCGATAGATAGACCGTCCTCACTGTGCCAAACCCGGGAAAGTGTGTCTCCCCGTGCAGCGCATGATTGGTGATGTAGCTGATAAGGAAGAGAGAAGAGAAAACAAACGCTATTATCATCGACACGCGATGCGCGGGAATATTCCGCCGGCGAATGAAATAAAAGCCGATAAGCAGAGCGACTGTGCACAAGCCGTTGAGCACTGCGTTGAGCAAAGGCAGAAAGCGCAGCCGGGCCACCGAAGCATCAAGCGGATGGTGCAAGTAAAGCAGCCACAGCAAAAAGCAAACGGCGGCCGCACTCACGGCGACAATCAGCGTCACCGGGAGCGCAACCGAAGGGCGTTGGTTGGTTTCCGCCACAAACATCTTCGAGTCTCCTTGGGTCAGGCCGACGGCCGATTGGTGCGCCGGTTCACGATCGCCCAGGCCGCAACAAAGGTCAGCAGGCAAAAACCTGCGGTCACGGCCAGGTTGACGGGCAGGGACAATAGGGTCGGAGTCTGGGGAAACAAGCTGCCGCGCAGCGCTTCCACTCCATAGGTCAGGGGATTGAGCATCATGCAGAAGCGCATCCAGCCGGCGGCCCCGCTCAACGGAAACAGAGCGCCGGAGAGCAGCCACAGGGGTATCAGCAGCAGATTGACGATCGCGTGAAAGGCCTGGGTCGAATCCATCGGCCAGGCGATGGCAAAGCCCAGCGCGGTCAGCTCAAAGCTGATCATCACGATCACCAGCATGCTTAACCCAATCGCGGACGGGGTCATGCGCACCCCCACCAGAGGCCCGAAGACCAGGAAGATGATTCCTTGCACCGCCGCTAGCGTCGCTCCTCCGAGCACTTTGCCCAGAACAATGGACGAGCGGCTGACCGGGGCCGCCAGCACAGAGAGCAGGAAGCCCTCGTTGCGGTCCTGGATCAGCGACATCATGCTGAAGATGGCGGTAAAGAGCACGATCATGGCTACCGATCCAGGGAAAAAATAGCCCAGGTAGTGGGCCGAGCTGCCACTGCCATCGCCGGTCCGGAAGCTATGGGCGAAGCCCGCGCCCAGGACCACCCAGAAGATCAGAGGAGAGGCAATCACACCCGCCACACGCGCCTTCTGGCGATAGAAACGGACCAGTTCGCGCAGCCATAGGGAATAAGCCGGCAGCCAGATGCCGGGGGACACGGTTTGGCGCGTGCGGGTTGCGGTTGCGGCTAGGGTGGCCATTATGCCTCCTTCTCCCGGCCATCTTCCCAGAAGCGATGGCCAGTGCGTTGAATGAAGACATCCTCGAGCGAGGGACGAGCCACCGAGATGCCGTCGATCTGGCCGGGAAAGGCCTCGATCACAGCGGTCACCAGGCGATGGCCTTCGGGACGCTCCAGGCGCACGGTGCCGCCCAGCACGCTGGGCTGCACCGCAAAGCGCGTGGCCATGCGTTCTGCCAGGGAGACCGCCGCCTCTGGGCCAGCGGTCTCAAACAGCACTACGTCGCCGCCGATGGCCGACTTCAACTGCGCCGGGGAACCCAGCCCAACCAGGTTACCCTGATTCAGAATCGCCAGCCGGTCGCAATGTTCAGCTTCTTCCATCAAGTGTGTGGTCACCAGGATGGAGACACCCTCCTGGTCGCGCAGCGTGCGCAGGTACTGCCACATATCGCGGCGCGCGCCCGGATCAAGACCCGTCGAGGGCTCGTCCAACAGCAACACCGCCGGCGAATGGATGAGGCCCTTGGCCAGCTCGACCCGCCGCTGCATGCCCCCGGAAAGGGTTTCGACATACTCCTTGGCGCGGTCGGACAGGCCCACCCGGCGCAGCACCTCTTCGCTGCGGCGCTTGAGAGTGTCGCCGCGCAGGCCGTACAGGTGGCCCTGGTGTTTCAGGTTCTCGGCCACGGTCAACTTGAGGTCCAGACTCCTGGCCTGGAAGACGATCCCGGTCTGCTGCCGTGCCTGGTTCGGTTCCCTGGCGACATCGAAGCCCTGAATCCGGGCAGTCCCGCCGCTGGGCACCATCAGCGTCGAAAGGATGCGGAAAAGAGTTGTCTTGCCGCTGCCATTAGGACCCAGCAGACCGAAAATCTCTGCCGGCTGGACGGCAAAGCTCAAATCATCCAACGCCAGGCGGTCGCCGTAGTTATGGGAGAGGCGGTCGAGCTGGATGGGCATCCGCTCCGGCTCGCTGCCGGCCGGAATCTTCGCGGCGGGATGTTGGCTCAGTGTGGCCATGGGCTTATCTCCTTCCGGTTGCGTTCAGCATCATCACGGTGAGCAGCAGCGGCAGGTAGATAACGCTGGCACGCAACAGGTCACGCGCGTATCCGCGCGATTCGGATGTGGTGAGCGCCCGGGTGATGCGGGCAAAGCGAATCGTGTATGCCAGGTAGCCCAGCCCCAGCAGCCCAGCCGTGACCAGGTAAACGGGTCCAGCCAGGTGCAGATAATACGGAACGGCGCTTACCGGGATCATCAGCACGGCATAAATCAGTGCTTCGCAGGCGGTGGACCAGCCATCGGGCTGAACCACCGGCAGCATGCGGATGCCGGCCTTGGCATAGTCCTCACGGTAGAGCCATGCGATGGCCATGAAGTGGGGAAACTGCCATACGAAAAGAATGGCGAAGAGGGCCACAGCCGGCCATTCGATCACGCCGCGGGCGGCGGTCCACCCCAGCAGGGGAGGCATGGCGCCGGGAAATGCGCCGATGAACGTAGCCAGCGTGGTGTAGCGCTTGAGCGGGGTATAGACCGCGACGTAGGTAAACCCGGTCAGCAGCGTGAGCACTACCGTGACCGGGTTGGTGAACCACGCCAGCACCAGCGCTCCGGCGGCGAAGCATGCCATGCCGAGGGCTAAGCCATGCAGCAGGCTGAAGCGGCCGGCGGCCAGCGGCCGTTGTGCCGTCCTTACCATCCGGGCGTCGATCTTACGCTCGATGACCTGGTTCATCACGCTGGCCCCGCAGGACACCAGCGCAATGCCAAGAAGCGATTCAACCAGGCCCCAATGCATGCTGGTAATGCCGGAGCGCATCGATCCCAGGTAAAAGCCGGCCCATGCCGTCAGGACCGCCATGGAGGTTACGCGGACCTTAAAAAGCTCCTGGTAGTCCGCGATCCACGAATGCCGTGTCTTTTCCTGGGGCGCAACCACCGGCGCCAGTCCAGGCACATGGTCTACTCCAGGGGTAGCCAGCCCCGTCGCGGCGTGGGCGGTTGGGATCACAGCGCAATCCTGGTTTGGGGCTTGGTTCGCGGCTGGGCGGAATGGATCTGATTGTTCGACATGAATTGCGGGGGTGCTACTGCCTTCATGATAGCAAGCGGTTCACTGCCGCTGCCGGTGAATGAGGTTAAGATGCGTGCCTGGCAGCAGGGGGCTCATCGTCCTTGATGAGGTACTCCTGGATCAGCACCGAGACCAGCACCGCCGTCGGCACTGCGACCATGGCCCCGATGACACCGGCCAGCTTCGAGCCCATCAGCAGGGCGACCAAAACCCCCAGCGAGGGGAGGTCTACGCTGCTCTTCATGATGCGCGGCGTCAGGTAGGAAGTCTCCAGCTGGGCATAAATGGCGTAGAAGACCAACACACCCAGCACCTTTTCCCAGGAGTCGCTGGCCGCCGCGAGCAGCACCAGGGTCATCGAGACCATCGCCCCCAAGATGGGAATGATGTTCAGGACGCCCATCAGCACGGCCAGCGCGTAGGCGTAGCGGACCTTTAGCAGTACGAAGACAATGAGGCTGCTGAGGCCCAGGATCAGCATCAGCCCGCCTTGCCCCAAAAGCCATTTGCCCATGCGCGCGTCGGCGCGCAAGAGGGTATCGTTCAGCCGTCCCCGGGTGGACTTGGGGAAGAATGAAAGCACCCAGTGATAGGCTTCGTCTCCCTCCAGCATGAAATAGACGGTGAGAAAGATTACTGCCGCAATATCGGCCAGTTTGCCGGCCCAGGCGCTGATGGAGAGAAAGACATATTCCGCGAAGTTGGACACAAATCCCTGCACCTTGGCATCCAAGCCGGAAAAATTTAAGTGGGAAGCAAGCGGAATACGATGCAGCTTATCCAGCAGTCGAGGCCCGCGCCTGGGCAATTCGGTAATCAGCCCTTGCAGGTCGTGCGCCACGGGCGGCATGGCAAAGACGAAGAAGAGGGTGGCGGCGCCCCCCACGCTTAGCAGCAGGAAAAAGATTGCCAGCCCCTTGCCGGGATGCCATCTCCTGATGTGGATCCGCATAATGCCTTGAATCACAGGGCTGAGCACCACGGCGAAGAGAGCACTCACGTAGAGCAGCAACAGAATCTCGCGCATCAGGTACGCGATCACGAGGACCAGGGCGATGGCAAAGGCGAAGACAATGGAACCACGCATGGAGCGCGTGCGCGCTTCCTGGATAGGAGTCACGGGAACGGCTTCCACAGTCACTTCAGGACTTGTCATGCGCTCCTTCGCTCCTGCTTGAGTCCACCAGCCACAGCATGGATACCTGTTCGAGCACTCGATCGGCCACTGCGCGCGGAGCCAGGCCGTTGGTGGCCACGGTGACGTGTGCCGTGCGGTAATACGGCAAGCGGCGGTTGTGGCGGGCTACCAGGGCCTCCGGCTCAGCCAGCAGAGGGCGTACCTTTCCTCCCGCGGTGCACCGGGCCAACAGCTCAGGCAGTGGAGCTTCAAGAAAAACCAGGCAGTTATCGGGCGGATGGAGCAACAGTAAGCGTGTGGACTCGTTCTCCACTGCGCCGCCGCCGAGCGCCAGCACGATCTGCTCCTGATTGCTTAACTGCTGGACCGCCCGCTGTTCCCGGCAGCGGAAATCTGCTTCGCCGAACTCGAGAAATATCTGGGCGACCGTGCGTTGGCTCGAGGCTTCAATCACATCGTCCAGATCGATGAATCGCCAACCCAGCTGCCGGGCCAGGATCGCGCCGACGGTGGATTTGCCGGCGCCCATGAAACCGGTCAGGATCAACCGGGAAAGCCGTTGTCGCGCCCCCGGTTCAGTCGCCATCCCTCGCTGCGCCTGCTCGCTCATACCATCTGCGGATTATAGCGGGTGGGAACGGGTATGCCAGGCGGAAGCAACCGGGTCGGGGGTACCCGAAAGGGAACCGCAAATGGGGCGGTTCTACTTGCGGGACGGCTCCTTTTTGAGCGCGGTCTGGATATTCTCCCAGACTTCAGGGCTGGGATCGTGAATCGGCAGGAGTAGCTTGGCCTGTTGCGCAATGTATTCGAGGTCACGCACCAGCGCGCTGCAATTCTCGCAAGTCTTCAGGTGGGCTTGCGCGCTGAGATCTTCGCCCGACTCGAACAAGCTGGGCAGTTGGTCCTGAAAAAGGGCGCAATCGACGGTCGTCCCGCTCGCTGCTTTCCCGCTCATAGAACAGCCTCTTTCCTTTGGCCCGACTTCAGAAGGTCGCGCAGCTTCATCCGCGCCTTATGCAGCTGCGATTTGCTGTTGCCGATCGAGCACTCCAGCATCCCGGCGATTTCATTGTGTTCGTAACCCTCCACATCGTGCAACACGAAAACCAACCGATAGCCGGGAGGCAGATTTTCGATCGCTCGCTCCAGGGTCACGCGATCCACCGAACCGGAAAGCGTCAGATCGCGAGCCCCGATGTCCTTGCGCGGCCCATCTTCCTGCGAAGGTTCAAGGGTCTCTTCGAGCGAAACCTGGGGCAGACCCTTCTTGCGCAGGTGCATGAGCACAACATTGACCGCCAGGCGATGCAGCCAGGTGGAAAACGCCGAGTCCCCACGAAACGTGGCAATCTTGCGATAGAGCTGCAAAAAGGCCTCCTGGGTCAGATCCTCGGCCTCGGCCACATTGCCCAGCATGCGCAGGCACAGGGAATAAACCCGCCGCTTATGCAGGGCGTACAGCATCTCGAAAGAAGCCGCGTCGCCGGCCTGCGCTTTCTGGATGGCGTCGGCTTCCCCCGCGATGGGTGGATTGCGGCGCAAATGTTGGTTGGGCGCCTTAGCCGGCGTTGTGGGTCCGGGCGTCGCCAAGTCCTTGCTGGGTATAGACATTGGTACCTCTAAGAGAGAAGTTCGACTGTTGCTATCCCACGTTTGCGGGCGGATATTCGCTTTTAGCATGCAAGAACACGCTCATTTTGAATAAAAGGGGCCTTGCACTGGGAAGCAGAATGCGGTTCAGAAGTTGCTTTTGGTGCGGAATCAGCACAGTCGATTGGCCCTAATAGCCCATACCCACAGCCAACGCTGGGTGCCCCATTCAAGCCCGGCTTTGGCTTGAGTGGGATACCACCGAGGCTAAACCGTTGAGTGCATCGGGAGAATCGAGCGGCAGAGGGAAAGAGCCGTGGCATCCCACTCAAGCCAAAGCCGGGCTTGAATGGGGCACCCAGCGTTGGCGAGTGAATGAGTTAGCTGCCGATGAAGCGCGCATAGAGGCTGCGGGCAACGGTCACGTCGGTAGTACCTTGCACCAGCGCCCGTCCGTCCGCAAACACCGTGACGGTGTGCTCTCCGCGCTCGAAACGCAGTAAGAGCCGGTTGAAGTTGACCTTGCCGTGCGGCTCCAGGCGCCGCTGCATCTCGGCAAAGTCAACCGGACGATGATGTTCATGGATCTGCACCGAGTTTCTTCCGCAGAGCGTGATCTGGGGGCGGTCTTCGCCGCGAAGATGGGTAAAGTCCCGCAGCTGGCAGACCGGGCATCGCGCCCGGGGGGTGCCGGCGTTGATCTCGGCCTGGTCATTGGTCCACAGGTCCCGGCCTAGCAGAGTACGCCGCATGTGGTCCCGCGCGCCCACGAGAAACTTCAACGCCTCCGTGACCTCAACCGAGGCGGCGAAATTGACGGCCGTGTTGAGAATGCCGGCCGTGTCACAGGTGGCCACCATGCCCGCGGGCGGCTTGGGAAAGAGGCAGGCCAGGCAGGCAGTCTCTTCCGGCAGAATATTCATGGTGGCCGCATAGGCCCCAACGGCCGCTGCATAAATCCACGGCCGGCGCTGTTCGATGGCATAGTCGTTCAGCAGGTAGCGGGTCTCGAAATTATCGGTGGCGTCGAGCACAATCGACGCCTGGCCGAGCAGGGCGTGAATATTGGACGGCACCAGATCGGCCACATGCGCCTGAACCTCAGTCCGGCTGTTGAATTGCGCGATCTTGCGCCGGGCGGCTTCCGCCTTGGGCAAGGCTTCACGGGCATCTGCCTCGTCGAAAAGGACTTGCCGCTGAAGATTGCTCTCCTCCACAAAGTCGCGGTCGACCAGGGTCAGAGTCCCTACCCCGGCACGCGCCAGCAGCGCCGCTGCGGCGGCCCCGGTGGCTCCGCAGCCGACCACCGCCACATGGCTGCTGCCCAGTTGCCTCTGGCCCAGCTCTCCAATCCCGGGATAAAGCACTTGGCGCGAGTAACGCTCCTCAATCAGTTCCACTGCGTTCTCCCGTACATCATGACCACGTCTTAGTATAGAGACTCGGAGAGCGACCGCTGCGGCGGGCGAGTCCGGGCCGTCGATGTATCACGTACAGTGTTCGATGGGCGAGCGCGATGCCTGCTTGATGCTTGAGAGGATCTTTGTTGGCTTTGACCCCATTGCTACTATCCGTGCGCCGACAGCAAAAACGGGATAGCGATACACGAAAAGGCCAACTCGCCCTCATCTGGCGAAGCCGCGCCGTTCCGGCGCTGTACGCCTCGCTGGTGCTGGGTATGGTGGCGGCTTGCTCCCCTATGTGCAGCGCCCAGGCCGCGGTAGGACCGGACGCCATTCCTCTCGCGCCCCAGGATTCCCGCCAGGGCCTGTTGCTGGACTGGGCCGGTCTGCAGGTGGTGAGCATCACCTTTGACGGTGTGAATGAATCTCTGCTGAAGCCGCTTCCCAGTCAGCTTGCGCAGCAGCCGGGTGTTCCCCTGGACCCGGCTAAGGTGCGTGAAAGTCTGCGCAGCCTGTACGCCACCGGTCTCTACGAAACCATTGAAGTAGCCGGGGTGCGCGCTGGGAACAACGTGTCCATCATCTTCACCGGGATCCCACGGCTCTTTGTGGGCCGCGTCAAGGTGGACGGCGTGAAAGACGATCGGCTTGCTGCTGTGCTGCAGGCCGCCACCCAGATCCAGGCAGGAACCGCCTATGCTGAAAGCAAGGCGGCGCTGGCGGAGCCGGAGGTCAACACCGCGCTCGAGAATAATGGCTACTACCGGGGACAGATCGCGCGGACCACGGTCGTCGACCGGGCCAACTCGCTGGTCGACCTCAATTTTGAGATCTTTCCCGGCAATCCCGCCCGCGTGGGGGATGTAGAGTTGACTGGCGACAGCGGCCTGACCGAAGCCCAGTTCCGCAAGCAGGGCAAACTCAAGCGAAACTCCAAGGTCAATCGCAACACGGTCAGCCGCGCACTCCGTAACCTGCGCAAGCACTACACCAAGCGAGAGCGGCTGGCGGCAACCGTAACCCTTACTTCAAAAGAGTACGTGCCTCCAGTGAATCGGCTGAACTATACCTTTCTTGCCCACCAGGGACCGCTGGTAGAGGTGAAGATCGAAGGCGCGAAGATCAGCCGGGGCCACATGGAGAAACTGGTGCCCGTCTACGAGGAGGGTACGGTGGATCAGGATCTGCTCAATGAAGGCGCCCAGAATCTGCGCAATTACTTTGAGGGCCAGGGCTACTTCGATGTAAAGGTCTCCCACCAGCCAGTGCAATCCGATCCCCAGCACCTGACGGCACTTTATAGTGTTGAGCTGGGTAAGCGGCACGTGGTCGACTCGGTCAGAATCACCGGCAACAAGTATTTCGCAACCCCGCTCATACTGCAGCGCCTGAGTGTGCGGCCCGCTAATCTGTTGGACCATGACGGTGCATTCAGCCAGCAGCTGGTTACTCAGGATGTCTCCAGCATCAAGGCGCTTTACCAAAGCAACGGCTTCAGCGCGGTCACGGTCACTCCTAACTATGTGGATAGCGACACTGGGACAGGGAAACCCAGTAAGATCTCCCACTTCAAGATCACCTACGTCATCGACGAGGGAACCCAGCGCCGTATCGGCAAATATGACATTGAAGGACCCACTGCGGAGGAATTGAATGATCTTCACCCTTACCTGAATACTGAAGTAGGGCAACCGTACTCAACCGTAAACATCAATGACGATCGCGATCTAGTCCAGACCTACTACCTGAGCAAGGGTTATGACAACGCCCAGATAAGCCTGTTCCAGCAGGACGAGCCGGGTCACCCGGATGCGGTGGATCTCATCATGAAAGTGGTGACCGGCAAGCAGTTCTTCGTGCGCAAAGTGGTTGTCTCGGGATTGGACCGGACCAAGCCAGCGCTGGTGGACCGGAGGATCCTGCTGCATCCGGGCGACCCGCTCAATCAGACGGCCCTGCTGCAAATGCAGCGTGAGCTCTATGATCTTGCGCTGTTCAACGAAGTCGACACGGCCATCCAGAATCCAAACGGTGCGGAGAGCTATAAAAACGTCCTGCTGAATCTGACCGAGGCCAAGCGTTGGGATATCAGCTATGGCTTCGGCTTCGAAGTGCAGACGGGCCAGCCCACCCAGGGCTGTCTCTCCCCGGCGGAACAGCAGTTGCTTGGGATCACCAACAGCTACAAATGCAACCCCAACGGTGAGACTGGGGCCAGTGAACGCGTTCTGTTCAATATAAGCCGCACTAATCTGGGAGGCACCGACCAATCTATTAGCTTGCGCACAAACTATGGATCGCTGGAACAGGTGGCGTTGCTCAGTTATCAGGATCCACACGTTCTCAATAAGCCATCTCTGAATCTGACCCTCTCCGGTGGCTATAACAACAGCGCCGTGATCAGCACCTACAAGGCTGCGATTCTTTCCGGAGCAGTGCGCCTTTCGCAGCGGGTGACCAAACCCACCACCTTGATCTATTCCTTCTCCTATCGCCGGGTTTCTGTAAATTCCAGCACGCTTCAAGTCAGCCTGTCGGAGATTCCTTTGCTCGCGCAGCCAGTGCGGGTCGGCGGCCCGGGAATAACATTTATTCGCGATACCCGTGACGTACCTCTGGACGCGCACCATGGCACCTTCACCACCGGGGAAGTCTTCTTTGCCGATGGCGCGTTTGGTTCGCAAGCCAACTTCGACCGGGTCGACTTCAGCAATTCCACTTATTACGATTTTGGCCGGGATCATTGGGTGATTGCGCGTCAGACCCGGTATGGTCAGGAGCGTTCTTTTGGCAACGGCGATGAGCAATTGATCCCGCTACCCGAGCGGCTTTATGCCGGAGGCGCGACCTCGCATCGCGGTTTCCCAATTAATTCCGCCGGACCGCGCGATCCGCAGACCGGGTATCCGATCGGCGGCGCCGGCGTTTTCGTGAATACCCTGGAGCTGCGCACGCCGGCGCCGCCCTTGCGTTGGGTCGGTACCGACCTTAGTTTTGTTCTCTTCCATGACATGGGCAACGCCTTTGAGAAATCCTCTCAAATCTGGCCTGCGGCCCTGCGCATCAAGCAGCCACATAGCTATACCTGCCGCAATGTTTCCGTGCCCTACACCACCTACAACACGCCCGAAACCTGCGACTTCAACGACTTCTCCCATGCCTTGGGGCTAGGCCTTCGATACCACACCCCCATTGGGCCCTTGCGGGGCGACTTCAGCTACAACCTCAATCCGCCGATCTACCCGGTTATCTATGACTACACCACGGCAGCCACGGCTCCCAACCCGCACGTCGGCTCGGCGGGGCACTTCAACTTTTTCTTCAGCATCGGGCAGAGCTTCTGATGATGCGAGTGAAACAGATCGCGATGGTTGGCAATTGGATGGCGGCCACCCTCTTTCCCTGGGTTCTGCTGGGCGCAAGCGCGTGGGGCCAGCAAAGCGGGGCCACGCCGTCGCCAGCCGCCGCAGCGCCCGTCGCCCCTATCCCAAAGGGGGCTGTGATCCTCGATCACGTGGTCGCGGTCATTAACGGCAGCATTATCCTCCAGAGCGATGTGCAAGAAGAGATGAGCTACGCCGTGTTGCAGCCATTCGGCATCGACAGCGCACGCAACACGCCGCAACGAGCTCTGCAGCGTCTCATCGACCGCGATCTCATCCTGCAACAAATGGAAACCGCGCAGACGGTTGCCCCTCCCACTCCGGAAGAAGTGCAACAGCGCATCACCCAACTGCGCGCTGTTATTCCCGAATGCGCCCGCTACCGCTGTGAAACAGACGCCGGCTGGCAGAAGTTTCTTGAGGCGAAAGGCTTGACGGAAAAGGAGGTCGAGGCACACTGGAGCCAACGCCTACTGATCCTTTCCTTTATTCAGACGCGCTTCGGTTCCGGCGTTCGCATCACGCCGGCCGAGATTGCGGACTATTACAACAGGACCCTGGTTCCCCAGTTTCATGACAAGACCGTGAAGCCACCAGCCCTGGCGGCCATCTCCAGCCGGATCGAAGAGATTCTGCTGCAACAGCGGGTGAGCTCCCTGCTGCTGGAATGGTTACAGAGCCTCAAGAGTGAAGGCAGCGTCAGCATCCTGGATCCTGCCTACGGGCGGGTAGGAACCACTGGGGCCGGCGACGACTCTGCTTCCGGAGGGCAGCCATGAGCAGCCTGCCACCATCGCCCCCGCCCCCGCCAGCCAGGCCCATCAGCCTCTGGGGTTACTTCTGGAGAGTGGGGGGCGCCTTGCTGCTGCTACTGTTTCTGGTCATCGGCGGCTTGTTCTTCTATGCTTCCACTCCGCATTTTTCGAAGCTCGTCAGCCAAAGGGTTATCAACGTCCTCCAGGAAGCCACCGGGGGCCGAGTGGAGCTGCAGTCTTTGCACTGGAGCCTGCGCCATCTCTCCGTGGAAGTGGATGGCCTGACGATTCACGGCCTGGAGGGCCCAGGTGAACTGCCCTATGCTCATGTGGAGCGGCTTTACGCGCGCGCTGAAATCCTCTCCTTCGTGAACGCCAGGATTGCTCTCGACTTTCTCGAGGTCGACCGGCCTTCCCTTCATCTCATCATCTATCCCGATGGCACCACGAACCAGCCCACGCCTAAGGCAAAGCAAGGCGGCAGCGGGCCGGCGACCAAGAAGATCTTCGATCTGCAGACGAACCGGGTGGAAGTCCACGACGGCATGGCCTTGCTTAATCAGCGTGCCATTCCCTTCCAACTGGCCGCCAACGATGTGGGCGTGGTGATCACTTATGCGCCGGCCAACGGCCACTATCTTGGCCAACTCACCTGCTCCGATCTCAACGCCCAACAAGGTAAGGCCGCGGTCATCCACAGCAAACTGGATCTGAGCGTGGAAGCGGGCCGCGATGCGGTCGATCTCAAGTCGCTGCACTTTACTACCGGAAAAACCAGCCTGGAGGCTTCCGGCAATCTGCTCCACTACGCCAACCCCCAGTGGAAGCTTTCCGCGAGCGGAACGGTGGAGCTGGCGGAAGTGACGGCGCTGGGCGCAGTCGATGGCTTCAGCCACGGGAGCGTGGACCTTGCGCTTACAGGCCAGGGAACCGGGGCCAGCCAGTATGTAGTGGACGGCACGGCAAAGCTGATCAACCTCGGCTATGCCATTCCTTACGTGCAGAGGATTGACGGACTCAACGCCACCACTCGCCTGCATATCACCGCGGACGAGATCGCCCTCCCTGGCTTGGTCGCCCGCCCACGTGAGGGTGGGATCATCAATGCCGACGTTCGCTACCTCAACTGGAGGTCGCCCGACAACCTGCCGGCGTCCTCTGCCGCGCGACAGGTCATGGGCATACATGCCCGGGTGCAAGGCGTGCGTCTGAGCTCCGTCTTGCAGAGCGTAGCCGACCCCGGATATCGGGATTATGGCTTCGACACGTTGGGCGAAGGCCCCGTCAATATCGACTGGACGGGCGCCGCGGACGACCTCACGGTCGCAGCCAAGCTCGCGATGAGTGCTCCCCAGACGGTTGCCGCGGGCCAGGTTCCGCTCAGCGGCTCCGTGGATGCCAAGTACTTCCAGCGCGGAGGGCGGGTCCAGATTTATCAGCTGGAGGCGCATAGTCCGGCAAGCACCCTTAGCACCACCGGCTCGGTCGGTGTGTACCCGCTTAACGAGGCTTCCAATCTTTCGGTCCATCTCACCAGCCACAACCTGAACGAGTTTGATCGTGTGCTCAAGGTGCTGGACCTGGGCATCGGCGACAAGAAGGGTATTTCCGGCCTTCCTATCCGGCTCCATGGAGAAGCGACCTTCGATGGCACGGGCTACGGCTCTCTGGTCGATCCCGCATTCAAGGGTCATCTGACCGCCACAAAGTTCTCCAGCGTATTCGTCATCCCGGGTGCCGCTGCCACCACGCCGCCGCCTTCTGTGGAACCGGTCGCGTTGCCCACCACAGCGCCCGCAGCGTCTGTTTCCACCACGGACTGGGACCTTCTGGATGCCACCGGCGGCTACTCCTCCAGCCTCATCTCCGTGGAGCAGGCGTCGCTCACCCGTGGGACGACCGTGATTCACGCCTCCGGTCAATTGCAGGCTCATCGCATCAGCCGGCGGCGCCAGGATTTTGATGATGAATCTCCCCTCACTGCTGCCGCCCAGGTGAAGAACGCGTCTCTGACCGATCTGCTGGCAATGGCAGGCCAGAATTTGCCGGTCACCGGCACTCTGAACCTCCAGGCTCATGCTGGAGGAACGCTGGGTGATTTGAACGGGGGATCCGATCTTACCGTGCAGGGCGGCGCCATTGCAGGCCAGTCCTATCGCAGTTTGGCTGCCACCCTGAGCTTGTCGGGGCAAGACATCCATCTGACCAAACTCACCTTGCTCCAAGATGGCGGCACGGTGGTCGGCAATGGGACCTACAACCTGAAGACCAAAAGCTTCCTGAGCAATCTGGACGGGAGCAACTTTGAACTCGCTCACTTTCCCCAGCCCAAGGATCCGAGGCTCTTCGTGGCCGGCGCCTTGAAGTTTGATGCCCACGCGTCAGGAACCATTGATTCCCCCTCCATCCTGGCGGGGGTTCATCTGCGCAACCTGGTGCTGGGAGGCCAGGCCGCCGGCGCCCTGGAGGTGGTCGTGCATACCCAGGGAAGTACGGCATATTTCACCGCTCGGAACAGCCTGGCAGCGGCGGGGTTGCAGGTGAAAGGCCAAACCGCCCTGCATGGCGGCTTTGAGACCCAGGCCAATGTCCTGTTGACCAACCTCAACATCGCTCCCTTTCTACGCGCCTTTCATGTGCAGAGTGTCACGGGTAACTCCTCGATTGGGGGCACGATCAACGTCTCCGGTCCACTACGGGAGCCCAGGCAGGCCAGCGGGGACGTGGAGATCAACCAGTTCTCCGTCACCCTACAGAACATTCCGCTCCAGGCAACGGAACCGCTGCGGGCATCGTTGCATGACGGGATCCTTAACCTCACCCAGGCTCATATCACCGGCCCGGATACCAATGTGTCGGTTACCGGCACCGCCGCTTTGAGGGGCGACCAGGAGCTGGCGATTACCGGAAAGGGCGCCGTGAACATGAAACTGGCGCAGACCTTCGACCCCGACATTACCTCTTCCGGCCGCCTGGATTTCAATGTCGATGCCAGCGGGACGATCATGCAACCGTCCTTCTCCGGCCGGGTCCAACTCACCAACGTAGCCCTCGCGCTCAAGGACCTGCCTAACGGCATCAGCAAATTGAATGGCAATCTGATCTTTAACCAGAACCGTCTCCAGGTGCAGGACCTGGTGGGCACGACCGGCGGCGGCCAGCTCAAGCTCGGCGGCTTCTTAACCTATCAGCAGGGCATTTATGGGGACTTTACGGCGAGCGGGAAAGATATCCGGGTTCGCTACTTAGGTATCAGCGCCACTGCCGATACTGTCCTGCACCTGCAGGGCTCGCAGGCCAACATGCTGCTGAGCGGCAATGTACAGATCACGCGCTTCATCATCGGTCGCAATGTGGACTTCGCCAGCTTTGCCGGAACTCAGGGGGCTAGTGCGCCGCCGAATCCTGCCGCGCCCTCCAGCCATGTACGGTTGGATATTCACATCTTCTCTGCTCCGCAGCTCGATTTTCAGAATTCCTACGCGCAGTTGGCGGGCAGCGTCGATCTGCGCATCCGCGGAACCGTCGCCCAACCTGCTATGCTCGGCCGCATTAACGTTACCGATGGCACGGCCACATTTGCGGGAACGACCTACAATTTGCAGCGCGGCCAAATCTTTTTCACCAATCCGGTGAAAATCGAGCCCATTATCGATATCGACGCCACCACCCGGGTGGAGGAATACGATGTGACCATCGGCCTGCATGGCAACATTAACCAGATCACGCCGACTTTCCGTTCTGAGCCTCCGCTGCCCCAGGCCGACGTGATTTCCCTGCTTGCGCTGGGCCGTACGCAGGAAGAACAGGCGCTGTATTCGCAGCAGGAGCAAGGGGTAGGTGTAAACACGACCACCAACGCGCTGCTGGGAGGCGCGCTCAATGCGGCGGTCGACAGCCGCGTACAAAAGCTCTTCGGCGGGGGTAGCGTTAAGATCGACCCCACTTATGTAGGAACCGTCGGCAGCTCGAGCGCCCGAATTACTGTGCAGCAGAATATCTCGCGCAATGTCCAGGTGACCTACGCGACTAACGTCAACGCCACTGCGCAACAGCTCATTCAGGCTCAGGTTGATATCACGCAAAGCCTTTCTGTCCTGGCCGTGCGCGATGAAGCAGGAGTCTTCAGCATGGTCCTCAGAATTCGCAAACGCTATCGTTGACGGCCTCCGGTACTCGTAGTAAACAGATTGTGCAACCCGGGGCCATCTTGCGTGTTTCTATCAGTGGAAGAACTCGTGAAGCTCTTAGGCATCGAGCGAAACGAAATAGGAGAGAGAAATGAAGAAGGCATCACATGGTTTAACTTTGGCGTTGGCTGCTGTTCTGGCTCTGGGTTCTCAGGTTTTGGTTCCCAAGGCATCGTATGCGGTGGGGCAGAGCGCGCAATCCGATAACAACCTCCAGGCAGAGCTGCAGAACAAGTTAAAGAAGTACAAGGATGTACAGATTTCGGTTAAGAACGGAATCGTCGACCTGGAAGGCACGGTCAAGGACTTTGCCACCAAGGAACAGATCGACAAGATCACCCACCGGATTAAGAATGTGGTTGCTGTGCGTAACAAGCTTACGGTTGCCGGCGCCGGTGAGGTTTCAGACGCGCAGCTGCAGCAGGCAATCGTGAAGAAGCTGCAGTACGACCGCGTGGGCTATGGCAATGCGTTTAACGCCATCAGCGTCAATGTGCAGAACGGCGTGGTCACTCTGGCGGGCAATGCGCTGGGGCCGGTCGCGGCTGACTCCGCAGTGTCCTTAGCGAGCCATTTTCCCGGCGTGCAAGACGTTATCGACAACATCCAGGTCGATCCCCTCTCGCCCATGGATAATCAAACACGGTTCGCGGTCTATCGGGCCGTTTACGGTTTTCCCAGTCTGAACAAATATGCCATTGACCCGGCGCAACCCATCCGCATCACGGTCGTGAATGGCAACGTTACCCTGAATGGCGTGGTGAATAGCCAAGCAGATAAAAACGTTGCCGGCATTCGCGCCAACAGTGTGCCGGGGGTCTTTAAGGTGACCAACAACCTTCAGGTAGCCAACGGGTCGAACGAGAAGTAGTTTCCAGTCGAACGATTACGCAGCTGGCCCTTCCTTCGCAGAAGCGAAGGAAGGGCCTCGTAGTTTCTAAAGAGTGTGCGTGAGAACGCCAAAATAAACCGCAAATCAGAACCCGGCCCTACGGGCCTGGTTCTGAAATAGGGTGGGTTTTGCGTTCTCACGCACACTTTAAAACCCTGTTTTCTTTGGCCAAATAGGCCCCGGTACACTGAATGCATGGCTTTGCTGCGCAATGTAGGCACCACTCTGGAAATGATCAAGTGGGAGCACTCGATTTTTGCCCTTCCCTTTGCTCTCGCCGGCGCGATGCTTGCCGCTGCCGGGTGGCCGGAATGGCGCAAAGTTTTTTGGATTGTCGTCTGCATGGTCACTGCGCGCTCCGCCGCCATGGCATTCAATCGATGGGCCGATGCCCGCCTGGATGCCGCCAATCCCCGCACTGCGGGGCGCGCAATTCCGGCCGGCATGCTCAGCCGAGGCTTTGTCGCCGGCTTTACCGTGGTGATGTCGCTGGCTTTTATTCTGGCCGCCGCCCAGCTGAATCGGGAGACCTTATTCCTCTCTCCCGTGGTCCTCGCGGTCCTTCTGCTGTACTCCTACACCAAGCGGTTTACCCGCTGGTCTCACCTGGTCCTCGGCCTGGCGCTCGGGATCGCCCCCGCCGCGGCCTGGATCGCCATCCGCGGATCATTGGATCCGCGCATCGTAGTGCTCACCGCGGCGGTCCTTTTCTGGGTGGGAGGATTTGATGTGCTGTACGCGTGCCAGGATATGGCGCACGACCGGGAGGCGGGCCTGAAGAGCATCCCCGGAACCTGGGGAATTGCCGGCGCCTTCTGGATTGCGCGCGCCATGCACTTGGTCATGCTGGGCCTGCTCTGTTGGCTGCTAAGGCTGTTCGAGCTCAATGCCATCGCCTGGGTCGGGGTGGCGGCGGTCGCCCTGCTGCTGCTCTACGAGCATCTCATCGTTTCGCCGACGGATCTACGGCGCTTGAACGCAGCATTTTTTACCCTGAATGGGATCATCTCCATGGTCTTCTTCTTCTTTGTCGCGGCTGCGCTGCTGCTGCGTCATCCAGCGGCGCACTAAAAAAAACGCACCCGGATGACTTCATCTGGGTGCGTCTCGTCTTTATGAACGTAGTTAGGCGGTCTAATTAGGCGGTTTTGCTCTTCGCGCGTTCGTTTGCCTTGTGAGCATCAATCCTGTCGTTCACGTTGTCGTGCACTTCGTCGACCTTTTCCCCGACGCTGGCCCTCGCGCCATCCGCTTTGCGCTCCGCCTCCTTACGATGGCGATCTGCAGTTACCTCGGCTGCATCTTTTGCGTTGCCCCAGGTTTCCTTGGCGGCACCCTTCACTTGGTCCGCCACCCCCTGATTGGCCAATTTCTGGTTGCCTACGGCCTCGCCGACACTTTGCTTCACGTGCCCCGCTGCATGTTCCACTTTGCCGCTTACTTGGTCCTTATTCATGGTCTTTCTCCTTTGCCTGCGATGGCACAGGCACCTAGTTAACTAAGATGCTCTCCCGATCGTGCAAGCACACCTACCGGGGCCCGAAATAGGAAACCGCAATCATATCGCCCGTCTTCCGCCGATCAATTGGATTACCAGAACGACCAGCGCAATAATCAGTAGGATGTGGATGTACCACGCAACCACGTGGAACCCGACAAAGCCAACCAGCCAAAGTACAAGCAACACCAGAAAAATTGTCCAAAGCATCGTGTGTTTCTCCTTACTAAAAGTCTTGCTACGCTGTACTTTGGTGCGTCCCCGTTCCAGTGGGTTGCCGTATGATCAAAATTAAGTGCCGGGGCAGAGATGCGGATCGCCATTCAGGGAGAGCTCGGATCTTTTAGCCACGAAGCCGCTCTTAAGATAGAACCGCAGGCAACCATTGTTACCTGTGCACTCTCCGCAGAGGTTTTCAAACGAGTGGAGAACGCTGAGGTTTGCGCCGCAGTCATACCCATCGAGAATTCGCTCGCCGGTTCTGTCGTCGAACACTTCGACCTGCTCTTTCAATCCGAGGTGCAAATCGAACGGGAATCCCTGCTGCGTATCCGCCACAATCTCATCGGCGTCCCGGGCAGCAAAGTGGAAGAGATTCGCCAGGTCCTCTCGCATCCCATTGCGCTAGCCCAATGCCGGCGATTTTTTGACCAGCATCCGGGAATCACGCCCACACCCTTCTACGACACCGCGGGCAGCGTAAAGCACATAATCAGCCTGGGCGACAAACAGGCCGGCGCCATCGCCAGCGAGCAGGCTGCTCTGGCCTACGGTGGAGAGGTGCTGGCCGCCGGCATCGAAGACAATCCGGCCAACTACACTCGTTTTTTCCTGATTCGCAGCCGTGCCCAGGTGCAGGCGGCACCCGGCGCAGACAAAGTCAGCATCGCCTTTACCGTTGCGAATGAACCAGGAACCCTGGTCGCGGCGCTCCAGGTGTTCGCCGAGCACAATACCAATCTGTGCAAGGTAGAATCCCGTCCGGTACAGGGCCAGCCCTGGCAATATGTCTTTTACGTCGACTACCAGGTCGCGGGTGCGGCCGCGACCAACGCCGCTCTCCAGCAGCTTCGCCGGAAGTGCATTCTGGTCAAGGAGTTAGGCCACTACCCCTCAGCCCAGCCGCTTTCCTGAGGGGGCCGGTTCGCTTCAGAACCGAGATCGAGCGATCCGGGGGCCGATGAACTGAGAAGATCTCGGGGAGCAAGAGAGACTGGGAATTCGGTTATCCAAAAGGGGCAGCAGCCGGGCCTTTTGCGACTTTGTAAGATCTGCAGCATCTTATAGTCGATAATCTGATAGAAGGATACTCATGGCGAGCGATTTTTTAAGCGTAATTAACCCAAGCGATCCTACCCGGCGGGAGCAGGGCGGCTCTCAGGGTAGGGTCTTGCCCATTCTGCCCGTTCGTAGCACCGTTCTGTTTCCCCATGCCGTACTGCCACTGACCGTCGGCCGGGAGAGCTCTATTCAACTCATTCAGTCCCTGGGAGAGCAGAAGACCATTGTGGTCGTCGCACAGCGCGACGAACGCATGGACAGTCCGCAACCCAGCGACTTGTATTCGGTAGGCACCTTGGCGACGGTGCATAAAGTCGTCAAAATGCCCAACCAGAGCCTTTTTGTCTTTACCGAGGGAACCGAGCGCGTCCGACTGAGCGAATTTGCTCAACTTGAGCCATTCATGATGGCCGCGGTCGATCATCTGCCGGAAGTGGATCCGGGCAAGAGCGCGGAATTGGAAGCGCTGCAGAGGAACGTGATTGCCCAATTCCAGCAAATCGTCACCACCTCACCCACGCTTTCCGACGAGCTCCAGACCATCGCGCTCAATATTGAAGATCCCGGGCGCCTGGTCGACTTTATTGCTTCCTCGCTGCCGTTCCTGGCCACCACCGACAAGCAGGAATTACTGGAGACGCCCGATGTGATGTTGCGCATGGAGCGCATCAACAAGCATCTGGCTAAGGAAGCCGAAGTCCAGCAACTGCGCAACAAGATCCAGACCGAAGTTCAGGACCAGGTGCAGCAGTCGCAGCGCGATTACTACCTGCGCGAGCAGCTGAAGGCCATCCAGAAGGAAATCGGCGAACTGGACGAGGGGCAGAAGGATATCGAGGAGCTGCGGCAGAAGATCGAAGCCGCGGGCATGCCGGCGGAGGTGAAGAAGGAAGCCACCAAGGAGCTCAACCGGCTCTCGCGGATGTCTCCCATGGCGGCCGACTACTCACTCACCCGCAACTACGTCGAGTGGCTGTCGGTACTGCCGTGGGCGAAGTCGACCGGCGGCGAAGTCGACATCGCCAAGGCGAAGGAGATTCTCGATGTGGATCATTACGATCTGCAGCGGGTAAAGGATCGCATCCTCGATTACCTAAGCGTGCGTCGCCTCAAGCCGGACATGAAGGGACCGATTCTCTGCTTCGTCGGACCTCCAGGTGTAGGCAAGACCTCGCTCGGCCGCAGCATCGCGCGCGCTCTGGGGCGCAAGTTCCAGCGTATCTCGCTCGGCGGCATGCACGACGAAGCCGAGATCCGAGGCCATCGCCGTACCTACATCGGGGCTTTGCCGGGGCAGATCATGCAGGCGCTGCGCCGCGCGGAGACCAACGATCCCGTCTTTATGCTGGACGAGATTGACAAGCTGGGACGCGACTTCCGTGGCGACCCGGCATCGGCTCTTCTGGAAACGCTGGATCCGGAGCAGAACAATACATTCCGGGACAACTATCTGGATGTTCCGTTCGATCTGTCCAAAGTGCTCTTTATCTGCACTGCGAACATGCTCGATCCCATCCCGGAGCCGTTGCGCGACCGCATGGAGATCATCGACCTGTCCGGCTATACCGAGGACGAAAAGACTCATATCGCTTTTCGTTACCTCATCCCGCGGCAGATCAAGGAGAACGGTATCGAGCCCAAAGAGGGTGGCGCACCGGAAATCGAGTTTCCAGAAGAGGGCGTTCGCTACATCGTGCGCCATTACACGCGAGAGGCGGGCGTGCGCAAACTGGAACAGCTGATCAGTACTGTGTGCCGCAAACAGGCGCGCCGCATTGCCGAAGGCAAGACAGGCACTTTGGTTGTCGACCGGGCAGTGATTCAGGAGTTTCTGGGCGGCATCAAGGTACGCGTCGATACTGAGCTGGCTGAGCGCACTCGGCGTGCCGGCGTAGCGGTCGGTTTGGCTTGGACCCCGGCAGGCGGCGATGTGCTGTTTATCGAAGCCAACCGGATGAAGGGCAAAGGCGGCTTTAAGATGACCGGTCAGATCGGCGAGGTCATGCAGGAGTCCATGCAGGCTGCGCTTACTTGGGTGCGTTCCAATGCCAGCTCGCTGGGGCTGGAAGAGGACTTCACAAAGGATCTGGACATTCACATCCACGTTCCCGCGGGGGCGATCCCCAAGGACGGCCCGTCGGCCGGTGTCACCATGGCGACCACCCTGGTTTCACTCATGACCGACACGCCGGTTCATCCGCTAACGGCGATGACCGGTGAGATCACGCTAAGCGGCAATGTTCTTCCGATCGGCGGCGTTAAGGAGAAGTTTCTCGCTGCGAAACGCGCCGGGGTGCTTGACGTGATATTCCCGGCGGAAAATCGGCAGAACGTCGAAGAAGACCTGACGGCAGATCAGATCGATGGTGTGCGCATCCATTACGCCAGCCGTATCGAAGACGTGCTGGCCGTGGCGCTGCCTAAGTCGGTCAGCGAAGAGAAGAAGGATGCGGCAGTTCGGGAAACGATTATCGAACACGCCGAAGTCTGAAGACCTGCTGCTCTATGCTTCTTGAGAAGGCCCGCCAACCAGCGGGCCTTTTGCTCTTGATTAGGACGCCGGTCAGGCCGCTGGCCGATGCAGGTGTTGCATTGAATGCATCACCTGAACTAGGATTCAAGGAGTGGGAAGAAAGCTTCGCCTGCGCAAGGATACCGACGCCGAGAATGAATTTTGGTGCGGGGGCGGAGTCGGCATTGTCCGCGAAGAGGTCTGGGTCAACGAGAAGGGCGAGGTGGTTCGCTACAATCTCGCCTTCCTTCTGCCCCATCTCTTCGGAGGCGATCACGGGCGCGTGCTCGGCTTCGATAACGCACACGGTGTCCACGAGCGTCATTACATGGGTAAGGCGACGCCGACGGCCTTTAGAGACTACCCTGCGACAGCGGAGCGCTTTTATAGAGAAGTTGGGCAACTTAGGAGAAGCTATGAAGACTAAGGTTTTCTTCGATGGATTTGAAGGTCACGTGCAGCGCTCCCTGGATCGCGCCAAGAGACGGGAGAAGGGCGAGCGGCTGGAGCCACAAAGGGTCATCACTTTCGAAGACCCCCTCCTGATGATCGAATGCCTCACGGTCCAGCGCATCCGGCTGTGCCAGGTGGTGAGGAAGAAGCGGCTGAGTATTTCAGCACTGGCCGAGGAACTAGGCCGCAACCGCGGCTCGGTGACCAGAGATGTGAACAAGCTCAAGAAGCTTGGCCTGCTGCGCCTGCGTGAAAAGGTCAATCCCGGGCATGGGGTGGTTCAGATCGTCGAGCCCGCCGCGCAAAAGTTCGAGATGCGCATTGCTTTATAGCCTCCGAAGAGATGCGTCGATCATCTAATGCGGAGCTACCCGAGGGCGGTTCTCTTCAAGGACATCGATGATCATTAGTTTTGCGGAACGAGCGCATAATCACAATTGGGATCTGGATCCGGTCGTGCGATCCCTGCTGGATACGGATTTCTACAAGCTGCTGATGCTTCAGTTCATCTGGAAGCATTTTCCGACGACACAAGTATCGTTCTCGGTGAGCAACCGATCCTCTTCCCTTCGCCTCGCGGATGTGATTGCGCGGGAAGAGGTATTGCAACAGCTGGAGCACGTGCGCAGCCTGCGCTTTCTGAAGTCAGAGCTTATCTGGCTGGCTGGCAACACCTTCTTCGGCCGCCGCGGTATCTTCGAGCCCGACTTTATCGAGTGGCTGGGACATGGCTTCCGCCTCTCCAGCTACCGGCTTACGACACGCGATGGAGAGTTCCACCTGGGATTCGACGGACTCTGGACCGAAGCGACGATGTGGGAGATCTATGCCCTCTCCATCCTCAATGAGCTGAAGTCGCGGGCCGCCTTCAAGGGCATGAGCGAATTCGAGCTGGATATCCTTTACGCGCAAGCCAAGGCCAAGCTGTGGGGCAAGATTGAGCGGCTGACCGGGGTTCCTGAGCTAAGGGTGGCAGATTTCGGTACCCGCCGGCGGCACAGCTTTCTGTGGCAGGAATATGTGGTCAGTGCCATGAACACTGCGCTCGGGGAGCACTTTTCAGGCACCTCCAACACCTACCTGGCCTACAAACACAACCTCGAAGCGGTAGGCACCAATGCCCACGAACTGCCCATGGCGCTGGCCGCCATGGCCAACAGCGACGCCGAGTTGAAGAGCTCGCAGTACCGCATTCTCGAGCTTTGGCAAAGCACCTACGGTCATGAGATTCGTATTATGCTGCCCGACACCTACGGGACAACGCAGTTCCTTGCCGATGCTCCGGATTGGACGGCGGACTGGACCGGGCAGCGCATCGACAGCAAGGATCCGTACGTTGGGGGTGACGAATACATCGCTTGGCTGAAGCAGCGGGGACGGGACCCCAAGCAGAAGCTGATCATCGCCTCAGACGCCATGGATGTAGAGGACATTCTTGGGCTGTATGCCTATTTCATGGGCACCATGGCGCCTGGCCTGACCCCCCAGGACTTTCACAGCGGGGCTGACCTCAACGACCCGGCGAAATGGACTCCTGGACGGCGCATCCGTTTCAGCGCCGGGTGGGGCACTCTGCTGACCAACGACTTTCGCGGCTGCCATCCCAGCGGTCGCAATGGATTCCATCCTGCCAGCCTGATCTGCAAGATGACGGAGACGGACGGGCGCCCGGCGGTGAAACTGTCGGATAACTTTGCCAAGGCGACCGGACTCAGATCGGAAATAGCGCGCTACCGCAGAGTTTTCGGAAGCGCAGGAGTGGCCAATACGCCCGTCCTGGTCTGAAGCCTGTCTGGCCCCGCCGCCATTTTGCTCACTGTCGAGTCTAATCTCATGTCAGATGGCCTTCGGATATGCTTCTCCCATGCGGGTCACGGTCCTTTTCTTTGGTGTGCTGAAGGAGATGTTGGCATCCGAGAGCCAGACGCTCGATCTACCGTCCGGCGCGACCGTGGATGGGGTGCTCGAACATTACCGCCTGTTGCTGCCCCAGCAGACAAAGCTATGGCCGGCGCTTGCCATTGCTGTGAACCGGAGCTACGCGCCGCATAATTGTGCGTTGCGGGACGGAGATGAAGTTGCGCTGCTGCCGCCGGTCAGCGGCGGCTCCGGGTCTCCAGACCCGTATTTCCTGCCTCACTACACTGGACGCCGCCGCTTGTGCGGCTTTCATTAAGGAAAGCCGCATGGATCTCGCCAACGCCACCAATACCCACAGGAAATTCGGGGTCGTCGCTCTGGTCACGGAGCCGATCGATGCCGAGTCGCTGGTCGCCGCCATCAAGCAGGGGGAGGATGGAGCCGTGGTGGTCTTCGACGGCATTGTCCGCAACAACACCCGGGGGCGGCGCACCCTCTTCCTGGTCTACGAGGCATACCGGGAGATGGCGCTGCTGGAAATGGAGAACCTCGCTGCGGAGGCGATCGCTGTGCATGGCGTCCGCCAGGTGGCCATCGTGCACCGCCTGGGCCGGCTCCATGTGGGCGAGACCAGCGTTTTTATTGCCGTAGCCTCCGCGCACCGCGCCCAGGCATTCGAAGCCTGCCGTTGGCTTATCGATACGCTGAAGAAGACGGTCCCCATCTGGAAAAAGGAACACTTCGAAGATGGAGCGGTCTGGGCCGATGGCGAGCCGTTCCCATCCGGCCTGCTGCAGAAGGGGACGGCGGGCTCGTGAAATCACTACGCTGTACGGCCGTTTGCTGGGTGCTCGCGGGTTGCGCCATCGCCGGCCAGGCGCAAACAGGGCCGCCATTGGCGGTGAAGGCCGCAGCCACGGAGCCACCCACGATTAGCGTGAATGTTCGCCTGGTGAATGTCTTCGTCAATGTTACCGATGACAAAGGGGCCCCGGTGGCCGGTCTGACCCGGGACCAGTTTCTGCTCTCCGAAGATGAACATCCCCAGAAGATCGCAGTATTTGAGCGGCAGTCTGAGCTGCCACTCGAGATTGTCCTGGCCATCGACACCAGCGGTAGCGTGCATAAAGATCTCAGTCTGGAGCAGGATGCGGCCAGGCACTTTGTGCATTCGCTGCTGCGCCCCATCGATCACCTGGACCTGATGGAGTTCTCCGACAATGTGCGCGAGGTGGTTTTCTTTACTAACAATCCGGGCCGCGTCGACCGCGGACTGAATGACATGGGGCGAGGCGCCGCCACGGCCCTCTATAGCGGCGTCTATCTTGCGTCGCAAAGCCTGGCGGTGCGATCCGGCCGCAAGGTCCTGGTGATCATTTCCGACGGCGGCAATACCGTCAAAGGTACGACCTATGACATGGCGCTCGAGCAGGCTCTGCGCGGAGAGGTCATGGTCTACCCCATCATCGACGTTCCTATCTCCGCCAGCGCCGGCCGGGATCTGGCCGGCGAACACGCCCTGATTACGCTTGCCCAGGAGACCGGGGGCAGGTACTACTACGCCGATGCCTCTTCGCTGGACAAGACGTTTGCGCAATTATCTGAAGATCTTCGGACGCAATACCTGCTTGGCTACTATCCATCGAATCGAACCGGAAGCGGCTTCCGCAGCATCTCCGTCAAGTTGCGCAGCCCGGCTAACGGGGCGGGTTACGTCATCCGCAATCGCCCCGGTTATTATCCATCACCGTTGCCCTGATTTGTTTCGGGCCACGAACCGATCATGCATCAAACCGAGTATGCGTTTTCCTATGCTGCTCGCTGCAATTTTCTTATCGATAGTTACCGTTTATTTACCAGCGCAAGAGCAACGGGTCGTAGCTCAGGTCGACTCCGATCAAGATGGCATGAGCGATGCGCTGGAACAAGCTCTCCTGGTCCAGTTCAGGCCAACTTTTATTGTGGGGCGACAAGACTGCTCTAACATCCCAAGCGAGTTTCGGCGCGGCGCCCATGAGCCCGAGCCGGAGACCGAGAACGGCACGATTTATGGTCAGGTGTTTCCTTCGAGGACTGCCGTTGGCGCGTTGCCGACTGCGGAGATCCATTACTACCACCTGTGGAGGAGGGATTGCGGGGCTCATGGCCATCCGCTGGATACGGAGCATGTCTCGGTGCTCGTGCGCGCATCCAACAGTCATCTCGCTAACGCAACATGGAAGGCGTTGTACTGGTACTCTGCAGCGCACGAGAACACCGTTTGCGATGTGAGCCAGATCGCTCGAGCCTCCACCCTGCACGCAGAAGACCACGGGGCCGAGGTTTGGATATCCCCCGGTAAGCATGCTTCCTATCTCAACGAGATGCTGTGCCAGGGTGGATGTGGAGCGGACAAATGCACAAACATGGTAGCGCTGGCACCTGGGAAGCTCATCAACCTGGGAGAGGTTGGTAAACCGATGAACGGATCCTTGTTCATCTCGTCCGCCGCGTGGCCGCTGGCGGGCAAAATGGCGAACACGAATTTCCCGGCAGGTCCTGTGGCCCGTCTCAACCAACTTCCGGACAGCGATATCGCATGGTTCAACGCCGGAGAGCACCCTGCCCAGGGAGTCATCGCAGTGAGCAGTTCTACGGAACAAGCCATTGCGAGGAGTGGGCAAAACACGACCTCTGCGATCTCGGTTGCAGGCGATTCCACTAGTTCCGCTCTTTCGACTTCGGGAGACTCTACCGGTAACGCTTTGCAGAAGAGCTACCGGAACACGAAGCACGCGTTAGGTACGTCAGCCAGGCACGTGGGCGAAGCACTCCACGTAATCCCGAAGCCAGATACTCCGCAGTAGCGTGCAACGTGTTTCCCTCGTTTGGCCAGGTCAACTGCATCCCCCCGGATTTTGTTCATGCGGCTTTCCTTAGCCGCACACGTGATCGCTTCGGCGTAGCGTACAGGAAATCCGGGCGCGCTATAGCGGACTTTATATGAGGAACTGAAGAATTCAAGCGCCCGAAACATTTGTTAAGGTCTTGTCAATTACCCTCGTGCGAGGCTTCCTATTCCACGGCGGAGTTTTGATGCGTCTTTGGCTTTTGCTTTCGGCCGTAACGCTGTGCGTGACATCACCTCACGCCCGGGCCGTCACGGCAGCCGTACAGGCGCAGACCGTGAGCGCGTTTCCCGACGCTCCTTCGCCCCAGGCTTCCGGCCCGCAACTTCCGCCGCCCAAGCCAAAAGTCGTTAGACCTGCATCTTTGCCTCAGATCAACCAGCGGGAGGCCGATCAGTCCGACGATCAGGAGAATCCGGCTGTCTTCTCCAGCCATCTCATCGCCGATCGCCTATGGATCTCTGGCCAGGCCAATTTTATTTTCCAGGCCCACAATCCATTTCACTCCCCTTACGCCGGGATCAACAGCTTTCAAAGCCGGGTGGAAACAACCGCGCTCTCCCGTGTGCTTACTCTGTATACAGGCATCAAGATCACCCGCTGGACCGAATTTATCTTTGACGCGGAGGAGGCTGGAGGCAAGGGGTTGAGCAGCGCTCTGGGAATTGCGGCCTTCCCCAACCTCGACGTGGTGCGCAATCCATCTCTGAGCCAGGGTGTGTACGCTGCCCGCTATTTTCTTCACTACACCGTTCCCTTGACCCCGGACCGCGTCGAGGAACAGCCTAACCCCTTCTATCTGCAGAAATCGATTCCCAGGCAGCGCATCGAGTTCGCCATAGGCAAGATGGGGCTGGTCGACTTCTTCGACCTTAACGCCGTGGGCAGCGATAGCCATCTGCAGTTCACCAATTGGGCCATCGATAACAATGGCGCTTACGATTACGCTGCCAACACGCGTGGCTATACCATCGCTGCAATTCTCAGTTATGCCGGACCCAAATTCGAAGTCCGCTATGGCGAAGCACTCATGCCAACCGTGGCCAACGGCATTGACCTCGAGGCCGATTTGCGCAAAGCGCGCGCCGACAACCTGGAGTTGGAATGGAAGCCGCAATGGTTTCAGGGCCTGGACACACGCATCCGGCCCCTGGCTTATCTGAACCATGCCAACATGGGTGACTATGGCCAGGCCATTGCGGCTTATCAGCAGGGCGTCGACAAAGTTCCTGACATCACCCTTTACCGCCACCAGGATTCACTGAAGCAGGGCTTCGGTCTTAATCTGGAGCAGGAGCTTCCCGCCAATTTCCGCGCCTACCTCCGCGCCGGATGGAATGAGGGGCACAAAGAGTCGTTCGCGTATACCGAGATGAACAGCACCCTGTCGTTCGGCTTCGAGCTCCTCGGCGACGCGTGGGGCAGAAAAGAAGACCAGATCGGCAGCGCCTTTGAAACCGGCGGCATCAGCACCAAGCACCGGCAGTACCTGGCCCTCGGCGGCCTGGGGTTCATCCTCGGCGATGGCGGTCTGAATTACGGCCGCGAAGAGGTCAGCGAAACTTATTACAACGCCCACATCGTGAGCGGCCTTTACATGGCGGTGCAACTCTCCTTTATCAACAATCCGGGCTACAATCGGGACCGGGGCCCGGTCGTCGTTCCCGGGGTGCGGGCTCACATGGACTTTTGAGTGCATCCACCGGGCACGGTTATTGCATCTCTGTAAGCAGCTATCATGCACAATATGGCAACCAAGAATCCAACCCGGCGGGGGAAGAAAGCAGCCCCTCTTGGCGAAACCGGCCAGGAGACGCTTTACCTGCGGTTTCTGAGCGAGAAGCAGGTGAGGGTGACGGTGAAACTCCGTGACGGCGAGAGCGTTTCCGGGTGGATCGAGTATTTCGATGACACCATGATCCGGGTAACCCGCGAAGGGCTCCCCAATCTTTTCATCTATAAACATCAAATCCGGACGATCAGCGAACGCGGCCGCCGCGAAGACGAACGCGATGAGGCAAAGCTGCGCAGTACCCAGGGCTTCGGCGAGAGAAGCCCACGTTGAGCGACTTTCCTCAGCAACTGGATCTTGGTTTTGCCTGCGGAGCGGCAAGCGTCGCCCTGGAGGCCGGAGAACTTCTTCGCGGCTACTTCGATCGGGGCGTGATCGCGGAATATAAAGGCGATGTAGACCTGGTAACCGAAGCCGATCGGGCTTCGGAAAAACTGATCGTCAGCCGGCTCAGTGAGAAGTTTCCCGATCACGGGATCTATGGCGAGGAAGGAACACGCTCCGGCCTGGAGCGCGGTTACCGTTGGTATGTCGATCCGCTTGACGGCACCACCAATTTCGCCCACGGCTTTCCCTTCTTCAATATCTCGCTGGGCCTCGAACATCGCCCAGCGGGGCTGGCGCCGGATGAGGATGGGGAGCTGGTGGCGGGCGTGGTCTACGATCCTGTTCACCGCGAACTCTTCGCTGCGGAAAAGGGCAAGGGAGCATGGTTGCAAGGGCCAACGGGCGATGTACGTCGTCTGCATGTCTCGCCAGTTCGCTACCTGCAGGAGAGTCTGCTTTCCACCGGCTTTCCCAGCCACAAGCGCCACGCCAACCCGAACATTCACTTTTACCAGCAACTCACCTTACGCTCTCACGGCGTGCGCCGGGCCGGCGCGGCGGCGCTTGACTTGGCATATTGCGCGGCTGGCCGCGTGGACGGGTACTGGGAATTCAATCTGAACCCCTGGGATACGGCGGCCGGCGCGTTGCTGGTGCTGGAGGCGGGGGGCGCGATGGTCCGCTTCGACGGCACGCCGTTTCGTCTCGATAGCCAGGAAGTTATGGCCACCAACGGTTTGCTTACCGAGGAGATCCTGGGCTTTTTCACTGATATGTTTGCGGGGCGTGAGATCGAACCGGTGCCCACAGCCGCCGAGTTCGCCGCACGACGCTTGGCGCGCCCATAGGGGAAGCTTGCCATCCTCATTCCTGCTGTACAATTTGGTTTCACTTATTCGCGTTCGGGAGAACGGTACATATGACTTACGTGATCGCAGAACCCTGCATAGGAACTAAGGACACAGCCTGCGTCGACGCCTGCCCGGTAGACTGCATTCACCCCAAGAAAGATGAATCGAAGTATGGTGAAACCGACCAGCTCTTCATTGATCCGGTGGAGTGCATCGACTGCGGTGCCTGTGTTCCGGTCTGCCCGGTGTCGGCTATTTTCGCCGGCGACGATCTGCCTGAAAAATGGTCGGGCTTTGCTGACAAGAACTCTGCCCACTTCGGCCGCTAAGCGGGCCGGCGCTGTTGCGCAGCCATGATCGCTCACCAGGTCGAAGCCGTAGTTCTCCGTACCTGGCCTGTTCATGAAGCTGACCAGATCGTTTCGCTCTTCACCCGGGATTTCGGAAAGATAAAGGGTGTTGCCAAGTCAGCGGCAAGGTCGCGGCGTCGTTTCGGCGGCGCGCTCGAGCCGATGACCCATGTGCGCGCCCACTACGCTGAAAAGCCCAGCCAGGAGCTGGTGCGTCTCGACTCTTTCGAGATTCTCCATTCCCCACTGTCCGAGCCGGTCGATTATGCGCGGGCCGCGGCCCTCGCCTTTTTCGCCGAGGTTCTGGAGCAAACCCTCCCTGACCACGATCCGCACGATGTAGTTTTCCGCCTGCTGCTCTCGGTGCTGGAACAGACTCGCGTCGATCACATCTGGATGCCGATCACCTACTTTGCTCTCTGGACGACGCGTCTTATGGGTTGGCTCCCGGATCTGAGCCGCTGTCTCTTCTGCGGCGCTACGCTTGCCGGCCAGCCTGCCTATTTTCATTTTTTCTCGGATGGGCTGGTCTGCGTGGAGCACAAGCAGATGGGAGACAACAGTGCTCACGGCGCCACGCTGACCCCGGATTCTCAGCTGCTGGCGGTGCGTATCTTCCGCTCTCCGGCGTCGGCCTTCGCGGCCGAATCGTGGCCCCGCAGCCGGGGCGCCGACCTTCGCCGCTTCGCCATCCAAAGCCTGGAGCGCCACCTGGAGCGAAAACTGACGACCGCCGCGGCGTTGTCACGGCTGGCTGGTTCGTAGCTCGGCTTTCTCGCCGACGGGTTCGCCAATAACGGAAATGTTTTTCTCTCCGCTTAGCCATAAAAGCTGGGGTGCCCCATTCAAGCCCGGTTTTGGCTTGAGTGGGATACCACTCTGAACCTTGATCGTACATTGGGCCGAGAGACTTCAGGTTGAGCACAGTGGTTTCCCACTCAAGCCAAAACCGGGCTTGAATGGGGCACCCAGCTTTTATGGCTAAGCGGTCCTCAACCATTCAGAAGCGAGCCGACGATGCCACCTACAACTCCGCCTTCGGTTCGCTCTCTGGCGGGGGAAGGCATGTATTGCATGAGCTGGTGAGCCAGTTTGGAAATTGGGAGGGTCTGCAGCCAGACCCGGCCCGGACCGGTCAGGGCGGCGAGAAAGATACCGTCTCCGCCGAAGATCATGTTCTTGATTCCCGCAATCCTCGTGATCTGAAACGAAACGCTGGATTGGAAGGCTCCGACATGCCCAGGGTGTACGCGTAACGTCTCCCCTGCCACCAGATCCTTGACCACCAACTCCCCCGACAACTCGATCCAGCAAGCGCCTTGCCCGGTAACCTTCTGCAGCAGAAATCCATCTCCGCCGAAGACCCCGGCACCCAGGGATTGCTGGAATCCAACCCCGAGCTGGACCTGTGAGGTGGCGCAGAGAAAGCCATGGCGGTGGATCAGATACTCCATTCCGGGGCCGACCTGGACAGGCTGGATGTGCCCAGGGACACGGGTGGCAAAGGCAATCTCACCACGGGCGCCCATGGCAACGTATTCGGTCATGAACAGGCTTCCTCCGCCCGCCACTCTTTTCAATGCACCGAAGAACCCTCCTCCCCCGCCAAACTGAGTGTGGGTCTGCATCTGGATCGAGTTGCTCATCCAGGAGAGCTCTCCGGCTTCTGAGATCACTGACTCGTTCGGCTCCAGGGTGAACTCGAGAACCGGCATGGTGGTGCCGACAATACGGCTTTGCATGGCAGACTCCTCCTTGAATGATTGGGCAACCAGTTTAGAGCATTTTCCCCTCCACGCTGCACAGACAAGTGCAGCCAGGTGCGTCTTTTCTTGAGGAAGAGCCGCACCTGGGTTTGATTTAGAATCCAACCGTGGCTCTGCAAGTAACCAGTGCTCTTACCTTCCAGGAACTCCTCTTTCGTCTGCAAACCTTTTGGGCCGAGCGTGGATGCGTACTGCAACAGCCTTATGACGTGGAGGTTGGCGCCGGCACCATGTCGCCGGAGACCTTTCTGCGCGTCCTTGACCCGCGACCCTTCTCCGTCGCCTATGCCCAGCCATCCCGCCGGCCCGCCGACGGCCGCTACGGCGAGAATCCCAACCGGCTCTTCAAACACACCCAGTTTCAAGTGGTGCTGAAGCCCCCGCCCGGCGATGTGCAGGAGATCTACCTGGAATCCCTCGCCGCCATCGGCATTGACCTGCGGCAGCACGACCTCAAATTTGAAGAAGACAACTGGGAGTCGCCCACACTGGGGGCCTGGGGCATCGGCTGGCAGGTCATGCTGGACGGCCTGGAGATCACCCAGTTCACTTACTTCCAGCAGTGCGGTGGCCTAGATCTCGACCCCATCTCCGCGGAAATCACCTATGGACTGGAGCGCATCGCCGCCTTTCTGCAAGACGTCGACTCCGTTTATGACGTGGTCTGGGCGCGCACTCCTGGTCCCGTCACCTACGGGGAGGTTCGCCATCTGGAGGAGGTGCAGTTCTCGGTCTACAACTTCGAGGAGGCCGACGTGGAGAAGCTCTGGGAGCATCTGCGCCTCTACGAGGCGGAGTGCCAGCACCTGCTGGGCCGGTCCGCGCAGCCGGAGGAGCTTTCTCTGGCCGAGCAGCGCCGCTTTCCGATTCTGGCGGCCTACGACCTTTGCCTCAAGTGCTCGCATCTCTTCAATCTGCTCGATGCCCGCGGCGCCATCTCCGTTACCGAGCGCGTCGGCATCATCGCCCGCATCCGGGTCCTCGCCGTCGGCATTGCCAAGGCGTATTCGCGCACGATCATGCGAGAGTCGCATGCCTGATCTGTTATTGGAAATAGGCCTGGAAGAGATTCCCGCGCGCATGATCGCGGCGGCGGAGGCCGAACTGGCGCGCCGCATCGAGGCTGTGCTGACCCGTGCACGTTTACTGGACGCTGCTGCTGTCGTTACCAGCTACTCCACCCCGCGGCGGCTGGCGGTGCGCGTCGAAGGCGTGCTCGCCGAGCAACTCGACATGCAGGAACAACTTACCGGCCCTTCCTGGAAAGCAGCCTTTCCGGATGGACAGCCTGGCCCGGCGGCCCAGGCCTTCGCCAAAAAAGCAGGCGTCGCGGTCACGTCACTCGAAAAAATTACCACGCCCAAAGGGGAGTACGCTGCTGCAACCGTGCAGCGGCCAGGGCAGAGGGCCGAAAAAGTTCTTAGTGACGCACTGCCCCAGGAAATAGGCGCGCTCTCCTGGCCCAAGACCATGTACTGGCGGCCCAATAAGCCGGAGCGCTTCGTCCGCCCGCTTCGCTGGTTGCTCTGTTTGCTCGACGGGAGCGTGGTTTCGCTCCAGTTCGCCGGCATCCACGCCGCCAATTTCAGCTATGGCCATCGCGTCCTCCATGGAGATCGCCCCGTCCTCATCGAGCGGCCCGCCGACTACCTCGCAACCCTCGAGGCAGCCTTTGTTATGGCCGATGTCGCTGTGCGCCGCCATCGCATCCGCAAGGCGCTCGACGCCGCTACCCGGACTTTTCCCGGCGCTCGGTGGCGCGAAGACGAGGCCCTTGTAGACCAGGTGACCCATCTTACGGAGTGGCCCACCGTACTGGCCGGGAACTTCCAGCCCGAATACCTGGAATTACCGCAAGAAGTTCTGGTCACCGTGATGCGCGACCATCAGAAGTACTTCGCCGTCGAAGACCAGCAGCACGCGCTGGCGCCTCATTTTCTGACCGTGCTGAATACTGAAGTGGATGCCGCAGGGATGGCGATCATCCGCCATGGCAACGAGCGAGTGCTCCGCGCCCGCTTCAACGATGCCCGTTTCTTCTGGAATTACGATCAGAAGATCCCTCTCCTCGAGCGGCTGGAAAAACTCAAGACAGTCACCTTTCAGAGGGATCTCGGCAGCTACTTCAGCAAGACCGAAAGCAACTTGCTCATGGCGAAAGCTGTGGCCGCCGCGATCGCTGCGCCGCTCGACCATGCAGCACTCGAACAGGCGGTCCTGCTCGCCAAGACCGATCTCACCACCGAGCTGGTGAAGGAATTCACTGAGTTGCAGGGCATCGTCGGCGGACTGTACGCCCGGGCGCAAGGGCTCGGCGAGGCGGTGGCGCAAGCCATTTATTCGCAGTACATGCCGGCTTCGACGGACGATCCCATCCCGGCAACGGTCGAAGGTCAAATTCTAGGTCTTGCGGACCGCATGGCAACGATTGCCGAGATGTTTGCCATCGGCCTCGAGCCCAGTGGATCCAAAGATCCTTTTGCGCTGCGCCGTGCCGCCAATGGGGTAATCAAAATCCTCGCCGAATCGAGTTTGCCGCTTACCTTGCCGGCACTCGAAGCCATGGCGTTGGAATCTTTGCCGCGGGCCCGTTCCGGGCCGGGCGCCGGTGCGCTGGCAGTGTTTCTCAAGGAACGCCTGGACTTTTACCTCCGTGAGGTACGTGGTTACGCCTATGACGTGGTCAACGCTGTGCTATCGACCGGGCTCACAACGGTAACGGATGCCATGGCGCGAGCGCAGGCTCTCACCCAGGTCCGCGGCTCAGAGGATCTGGTCGCAATCTCCACGGCGTTCAAGCGGATTAAAAATATCCTGCGGCAGGCGGCGGAGAAGCAGGACCAATACGGCGACTCCATTGCCATTGATGATCTCGCCGAGCCGGCCGAACGACACCTATACGCAGAGATGGTTAGAGTTGCACCCCAAGTGGAGGCTCTTCGCGCAAGCCGGCAATATCTTGAAGCGTTGCAGCGGATTGCTACCTTGCGACCGGCGATCGACGCCTTTTTTGACCAGGTCATGGTCATGGCGCCCGAGGCCCACCTGCGAAGAAACCGGCTGGTCCTGATTGCCTCTGTGCTCAGCGATTTTTCCCGCATCGCTGACTTCTCCGAAATCGTCTCCGGTTAATCAATTCCGTATTGGGACCAATCCATGGCTACAACTTGCGTGAAGGCAATTGGACCAAAACAGATATGTTAATAGAATGTTAAAAGCGCTATATTAACTCAACGAATCGCAGAATTCTTCAAGCTACTAACTGTGCATCTGCGATGCGAACCCTCCTCCGTTGTCTCGTTTAAGAGCAGGACGAATACCTGACCTAGGTAAAAGGGAGAAATTCATTCAGGAGGCCTACCCAGTGACCCGGATATCGTTTCACCAGAAACTCGAGAGCCTTCGTGAACGCCTCCTTCAGATGGCTGGTGTGGCAGAACAGACACTCACCTTTGCCCTTGACGCGCACTGCCGCGGTGAACTTGCTGCTTGCTCCAAGGTGCGCTTGAACGAGGTGATCATCAATCGCTCAGAGCGGGAGATCGATCAAATGGCGCTGGACCTGCTGGCGATGGAACAGCCCATGGCCGTGGATCTGCGTTTTGTCCTCGCCGCTATCAAGATCAACTCCGATCTGGAGCGGGTCGGCGACCAGTCGATGACCATTGCTTTGCTGGCCGAAGAGCTCGCGGGCAGCCAGCCGTGCGAGTTCCCAGTAGACATTCCGCACATGGCGGAGCTATCGATGACTATGGTCCGCAAGGCCTTGCAGGCGCTCACCGATCGGGATGCGGAGCTGGCCACCAGCGTATTGGCCATGGATGACGCGGTCGATGAGATGAACCGCCGGGCCAAGGCTGTGCTGCTTGATTGCATCGCGCAAGATTCCAGCGCAGCCCGATCTGCCGTCAACCTGCTGTTTATTTCCCGCAGCCTGGAGCGCATCGCCGACCACGCCACCAACATGGCCGAGGACGTCATCTTCTGGCTGCGCGGAGCGGATGTCCGCCACGGCAATGTGATGCAAGCACAGTCAGTTCACACGCTGCAATCTGGCAATCAGCTTTTGGGCTAGGTTCTCGCCCGAGTCGGACCACAACAGGCGGCTGCTGATCCCGCAATTCTCCTGGATGGCGTTGGTAACGTCTACCAGCTTTTGAACGTTGCGCTTCACGTGCTCGGCGCCTACCTGGTCCAGCTCCATATCTTCCAGCAGAAAGGGCGTGTCCAACCCGAAATCGACCCGGACTTGCCCGTTCTGCTCGTAGGCCCCCTCGTCGAACTGCGGGCCGAAGCCAACCACATGCACCGTCGCAGGTTCCTGTTTCCAGACCGGGTCGAGTCCGCCCACGGTTTCCGGCACCCACAGGTCCCACTTGAGCTCGAATTCGTAAGCGAAGTCGTCATGCAGTATCTCTGTGGCTTCGGCAACCGCCTGCTCCGGTGCAGACTCCTTCACCTCGTCTTCCTCGTAAATCCTCTGGTAAAAGGGCGGCTCATTCCAGGAGATCGGGTAAGCAGCCGCGGCATGCACCCGCAGGGGTTGCCCCGCTCCGGAGAATTGCTTCAGCACCGAGACGATCGCGGGAGCGAGGGCCGGGAGGCGAAAGTTAGGAAACCATAGACTCAGGTACAACCGATCTGCCATCTCACCATTTTAAGCTTTCCCGAAACTGGCTCGCAGAGAGAAATGGTCGGTGAAAAGACTAAGATGGTGGCTGTTCCGGACTTCCTGTGGAACTTGGTGACGTCGCAGACTCCATGCGACTTTCCTTACAGAAAGGCGCATACGCTACCCTATCCAGCTCCGCGTGACAGGAAATCCGGATGACCCCGGCTAGCTTGCGCAGGTGGATCGCCGTAGTCGCTGGGCTGCTGGTCGCCGCCATCGCGGGATTTTTTATGTACGGCCGGTGGCAAGGCCGCTTCCTCGGCCATGACATACCGGGTGGATTGGGAACGTCCATCGAACAGTCCACCAACGGGTTTACCTACTCGGAGTCACGGGGCGGACACACGATATACACGCTTCATGCCTCCAAGGCAGTGCAGTACAAGAGCGGCGGCCACCTCGAGCTACACGACGTGAGCATCACGCTCTACGGCGCGCGAGGGGCACCCTCCAACCGCATCTACGGCAGCGACTTCGATTGGGACCCGGTTAACGGCATCGCCCGCGCCATGGGTGAAGTCCAAATCGATTTGCAGGGCTCCCCCGCTTCCGGCGCGCCGGCCGGTAAGGCCCCGGCCGATGAAGACGAGAGCAAGACCACCGTGCACGTCAAGACCTCGGGCCTGGTGTTCAACAAACAGACCGGGCTTGCCAGCACCACGGAAAGGATCGAGTTCCGCCTTGCCGAAGCAGCGGGCAGCGCGACCGGCGCCAGCTTTGACTCGCAAACAGGGATCGTGATCCTGACCGCCGATGTGGCGTTCAACTCCAGTGTGGGAGGAAGCCCGCTGGCTGTCCGTGCCCACCATGCGCAGTTCGATCGCGACAGCCGCCTGCTTTATCTGCTTCAGGATGTAACCGATTATGCCGACAGTCACAGCTCCTCAGACCAGGCGACGGTCTCCTTCCGCGCCGATGGATCGGCCTACCAGATCGATGCGGAAGGCAATGTGATTCTCACCGGCAGCGACGGCCAGCAGATCAACACCCGCCAGGCGCATATCGATCTCGGCCCCAAGAGCGAACCGCAGCAGGCGGTCCTGGACGGCGGCCTGCTCTACGTGGCCAATAGCCCAGCGCGCCTGCTGCATGGGTCGGCCTCATCGGGGACGCTCTTGTTCGGCCCGCAATCCACCATCAAGCACGCACAGTTGCGCGATGCTGTTTCTGTGGTCGATGAGGAGAAGTTGCCGCCGACCACGCTCGATAAGTCCAAACAGGCCGAGTCCACCACCCGTGAGATGGGAGGTTCCAAGGTCGATGTCGACTTCACCTCTGATGCAGACCGCCGCCCCATGGCCGACCACATTCTCGCCGTCGGGAGCGCGCGGCTGAACGTGCACACCATCTACGCCAAAACGCCACCCGAGGACACTACCGTGCAAGGAGATCAGCTCTTCGCCACACTAGTGGGGGGGGAGGTTCTCTCCAGCCTGCGCGGGACCGGCCACACCAGCCTGGTCGTTGTCACCCCCAACGGGGTCAAGCAGAGCAGTACCGGCGACAACCTGTTGCTCACCTTCGCTTCGCCTCATTCTCCTCCCGCCAAGACAGAGGCGAAGGCGGGCAAAGGAAAACCCTCCCCTCCTACCCCGCAGCCGGCCGCCCAGTTGCAGTCTGCAGTGCAGGTGGGAAACGTGACCCTGACCCAAGAAACGCCCCAAGAAACGCCCCAGGAAACGCTCCAGGAAACGCCGGCGAAGCCGGCCGATGCCACCGCGCAGCCCGGAGTTCCTGTTGTGACCACCGCCGTCGCCCAACGAGCGGCCTATGACGCTGCCAGCCAGGTGGTGCAGTTGTCAGGAGACCCGCGCATCCGGGATGCCAGCGGAGAATTGAGCGCAGCACTCATCGAAATGGAACGCACAACCGGCAATGCCAATGCCACCGGCGGCGTCAAGGCGACCTATCGCCAGTCGAGCGGACAGAAGCAGACCGTGGCCTTTACCGGATCCGGACCGGTGCATGTGGTCGCCGACCACGCTCATCTCGATCACGCAACAGATCTCACCACTTTTTACGGAAAGCCCAGTGAACCGGCCCGCCTGTGGCAAGGAAGCGATTCTGTTTCCGCACCGGTGCTGGAGCTCTCGAGGGTGCGGGCAACGCTGGCCGCGCATGGTCCGGGCGGCGATGCCGCGGCGGTAAGGTCCGTATTCACCAGTTCCCCCAGTAACGCGAAGCCGGCACCGGGCACGCCGGCCCGCACCAGTCAAACATCCGTGGTTCGTTTAGAGAGCCGTACTCTCTTCTACGCCGACGCTGATCACAAGGCGGTTTTCAGCGGCGCGGTGGTTGCGCAGACTTCCTCTGGCGTCTTGCGCTCGAGTTTCATGGATGTCTACTTCAGCCCAGCGTCCGCGCCGACTCCTCCTGTGCCTGCGGCGCCGTCGCCCGGCAAGACGCCGGAGCCGCAAGGCAGCCAGGTCTCGAAGATCGTCGCCCGGGGCGCCGTGGAACTCCAGCAGCCGGGCCGCAAGGGTACCGGCGAAGATCTCACGTACACCGCGGAGGACGGCAAGTTTGTGCTCACGGGAACGAGTGCTACGCCTCCGCGCCTCATCGATCAGGTACGCGGAACAGTAACCGGCGCCGCGTTGATTTTCAATGATCGCGATGATAGCGTCGTGGTAAGTGGCGGTTCTTCCAAAGCCGTGACCCGGACCCGCGTTGCGAGATGAATGCAAAAGCTTAGTACAGACGAAATCGGCAAATCTTATAAGGGCCGGCAGGTCGTTCGGGGGGTAAATCTTGAAGTCTGCCAGGGCGAGGTGGTTGGGCTTCTTGGCCCAAACGGCGCCGGTAAGACCACCAGCTTTTACATGATTGTGGGCCTGATCCCTCCCGATTCGGGACAGGTTTTCGTCGACGACATCGATATCACGCGCGTTCCCATGTATTTGCGAGCACGGCAATACGGCATCAGCTATCTGCCTCAGGAACCCTCGGTTTTTCGCAAGCTGACAGTAGAAGAGAACATCCTCGCCGTGCTCGAGGTGCAGTCGATTTCGCTCGAAGTGCGCCGCGCCCGGACGGAAAAGCTACTGGATCAGTTAAATCTCGGCCATATACGCAAGACCCGGGGCTACGCACTTTCCGGCGGCGAACGGCGCCGGGTGGAGATCGCCCGCTGCCTCTGCATCCAGCCCTCCTTCATCCTGCTGGATGAGCCGTTTTCCGGCATCGATCCCATCGCCGTCCTGGATTTGCAGGAGATCATCTTCGATCTGAAGGCGAGCGGAATCGGGGTGTTGATTACGGATCACAATGTCCGCGAAACACTCTCCGTTACCGATCGCGCCTACATCATCAATGAAGGGCGTATCTTCCGTACCGGAACCCCGGAGCAGTTGGGCAAAGATCCTGAAGTACGCCGGGTTTATCTCGGCGAGGGTTTTTCCCTGAACTAGTGCTCCACGCCTGTACCAAGGTAACCGGAGGGTTAGTCCGGCTTAGCCAACCGTGGCTTTTCTCCCAGCCTGCTGGACCGGCTTGGGTCACCCAGGCCCGGGCGATGGAAAAGCCTTCCACCAGAAGGGCTCAGAAAAGGTAAACTAAGGCCGCTGGAGCATTTTCACTTGGTATAAAAAAGAAAATGCTCCAGCACTTGATGCGGTGAAAAGCCATGGCTCTTCTACAACCAAAGCTAAGCTTGAAGGTCGCACAGCGTCAGATATTGACGCCTGGCCTGATGCAGATGGTCAGCGTGCTGGCCCTCAACAAGCTGGAGCTGAAAGAGCTGATCAACACCGAAATTGTTGAGAATCCGGTGCTGGAAGAGTTGGAAGAGAGCGTTCCTCTCATCGATGACATCGCCCTCAGAGAAGCCGAACGTGATCGCAGCGTACAAGAGGTTGCGGCTGAGGCCGAGCGCGACAAGCGTGACCCCTTCGACGAGATCGATTTTGGATCCTACTTTCAGGATTATCTGGATCCGGGCTTCCGCACGCCCAACGGTTTTGAGCAAACCGACAAACCATCGTTTGAGAATTTCCTTTCCCAGCCCAGCACCCTTACCGATCACCTCTTCTGGCAACTGGGCTCTCTTAACCTCAGCCGCGACCTGCGCTCCGCCGCCGAATATGTAGTTGGCAACCTGGACGAAGACGGATATTTGTTGGCCGAAGACGAGGAATTGCTAGCCGGCTTTGTGCGTGAGTATGAACCTGCTCCGGGCGCCGCACCCAACGCCGCCTCCGAGCTGCTCGCTGAGGCAGTGCACCTGGTACAGAACCTTGATCCCGTGGGCGTTGCCACGCGCAGCTTGCGCGAATGCCTGCTGGTGCAGATAGAGGCGCAGCGCCGCGAATTTCAGCTGGTCGTGGCGCGTCACCGTGCGGTTTCGCCCGAGTCCGCCGGGCCGGAAGCGGCCAATGGCGGGGGAGAAGGCGAAGCCGCCCACGGCGTGTGCACACGAAGACAAATTGCCGGTGTTCGCGCTCGCGGCTCGCATAGTGGATCAGCATTTGTCGCTGTTGCAGAAGCGGGATCTGCGCGAAATGACCAAGACGCTGGGTACGCAGCCGGAATTGATCCAGCACGCCATCGACTTTATTCGCAGTCTCGATCCCCGTCCCGGGCAACGATTTAACCGCTCGGACGCGCGGTTGATCGAGCCCGACGTCGCCTTTGTCAAGCGCGGCGGCGAGTTCGTCGTGGTCATGAATGAAGAAGATCTGCCCACCCTGCGCCTCAATCACGGCTATCGCAAATTGCTGTCGCAGGAAGGCACAGAGAGAGACGTAAAAGAGTACGTCAAAGAGCGTTACCGCTCGGCGCTGCAGTTGATGCGCAACATCGAGCAGCGCAAGAACACCATCCTCAGAACCTGCGAGGCGATCGTGCGCCGCCAGGGCGAGTTCCTCGAGCGCGGCGTGGACGCGCTCAAACCCATGATGATCAAGGACGTCGCGGAAGAGATCGGCGTCCATCCTTCCACCGTCAGCCGCGCCGTCTCAAGTAAATATGTGCACACTTCGCAGGGCGTCTTTGAGCTGCGCTTCTTTTTTTCCGAAGGCGTCCATGGGCCGGAGGGCGGCAGCACTCCGCTCATGTTGCTTAAACGCAAAGTAAAAAAGTTGATCGATGAGGAAGATCCGCGCAAGCCCCTGACCGATGATTTAATTGCCAGTATGCTTGAGGCTCAGGGCATCGACGTAACCCGCCGCACGGTAGCCAAATACCGCGAAGATTTGCGCATACCCAGCACCCACCAACGCCGAGTCCGCGATTGAGTTAAGCATTTTTACTATTGGTGTAAACGAGTAAACTGAGATTTACGCGGCCCTTCATCAAAAAGGGCCGCACCTAGTGAATCTCTCAAGCAAGACCGCGATAGTAAAAATGCTATAGAATCGGGCATCTTGCGGGCCGCGGAATGATTGCGAAACTGCGTTAGGAGTATCAGCATGCCGGTTGAATGCACGGGCAGGCAGGTGGTCATCACCAAGCCACTGCGCACATTAGCAGAAGAGGGAATCGAGCGCATCGCCAGGATTCTCGGTAAGATCACCAGCGCCCACGTGGTTCTGACTGCGGAGAAGTACCGGCAAATCGCCGAAGTCACGGTCAAGACACGGGCTTGCACGCTGGTCGCCCTTTGCGAGTCCAGCGCCAGCATGGAGACTGCGTTGCGCGACGCGCTGGTGAAAGCCGAATCCCAGGCAGCGCGCTATAAAGACAGGCAGCGCACGCGCAAGCGTCAGCCCAAGCAGGAAAAACAGGTAGAGGAGACCGGTGTCGCGCGCAGCGGCCGGGGCAGCGCGGCCGAGAGCAAAGCTGCCAAGGCAGGGCACACCAATGGTGCAACCAACGGCAAGAGCCACGCCCAGCCGGCCATTCCCGTCACCGTACATTCGTTTCCGGCGCGCGTGCCCATCACCGAGCCCCACGTCGTTCGCTCTCTCGACTCCGTGGCGCTGCGGCCGATGACCCTGGAGGAGGCGGTCAAGGAAGCAGAGTTTCGCGACCGCGACGTCTTTGTTTTTCGGGATAACGAAGGTAATGTGAAAGTCCTACATCGGAAGCGTGATGGCAAGATGGAATTGATTGAAGCTCCCTGAAGACAGCCTGTTCCCGATATTTGACCCATTCGTCGCAAACGCAGTGCTAAATTCCTCCAACCACAGGCCATCTCTCCAGTTACGCGGCGCCCAAGCAGGCGGGATGACGAGACGAAAAATAGAATCGGCGACGCCGTACAAGCATCTTGCGCTTGCGGATTTTAGAAGACCTAAGTAACTGCGACCTCGGAGTTTGCCGGTACTTCTTTCAGGGGATACTCCTGCTTGGAAAGCGGCCTTGATACTCAACCCTGGGGGCTCTCCGCTGCGGCGATCCAAATATGAATTCAGAAGCTGATGTTGCCGTGCTCACGGCCCAGCAAAAGTCACTCCTCGAAGCTTTGCCCTGCTACGTCTTTGTGCAGCGCGGCAGCAGCGTGGTCTACGCCAATCGTGTAGCCCGCGAGATTCTGCACCTGGAAGAAGGCGCGGTGCTTGCGGTCGACGACCTCTTCCGTGGGCAGTTTCCCGGTTTTGCTTATGCGCACCCGGGAACGGCGTTGCGTGGGTCTGCCCATGTCTTCGGCTCCGGCAGCCTGTCCTATTCCTCTGATTTCAATTGCCAGATGCGCACGCCCCTGGACTCGTCGGTGCCGGTGCGCGGCAGCTTCCGCATGCTGCGTGTGGAACCGGAACCGGAGTTGCTGATCGTCGCTCTGCGCTCCCAGCGCGCGCCGGAGCAAGCCTCGGAACACTCGGAGCACGCTTCGCCGTCGAACTTCCTGGAGCAACTCTTGAATGCCGCTCCGGAAGCGATCATGATCACGCGCGGCTCCAAAATTTTGCACATAAATCGCGAGTTCGAGTCCCTCTTCGGTTTCAATGCCGATGAAGCGCTGGGCCAGAATACGTACGACATTCTCATTCCAGAAACGCGCCGGCATGAGTTCGACATGCTTGAGCACACCATGCAGCTTCATGGCCGGGCGTCGATGGAGACGGTGCGCCTGCACAAGTCAGGCGAGCTCATCGATGTGTCTATCCTGGTGGCTCCGATCAGCATGGCGGGGGTGGAAGTGGGCAATTTTGTCAGTTATCGTGACATCCGGGAGAAGAAGCAGACCGACGCTCGCCTGCAGCATGACGCCTTGCACGATCCTCTGACCGGTCTGGCCAACCGGAATTTGTTTCTCGATCGCCTGCAGCTCACCATGGCCCGGCAACAACGGCATTCCAAGCTCAATTTTGCCGTCATGTTTCTCGATCTGGATCGCTTCAAGGCGGTGAACGATAACTTGGGCCACGCCAGTGGCGACGAATTGCTGGTGCACATGGCTGGTCGCCTGCGGGCCTGCTTTCGCCCTCAAGATACGGTGGCGCGTTTCGGAGGGGATGAATTCGCCGTCCTCATCGAGGACGTAACCAATGTTTCCGATATCACCGCGATCGCCGATCGCGCCCAGCACGACATTCGCTTGCCGATTGCGCTGAACGGTCATGAGGTCTTCGTTTCCGCCAGTATCGGTATCGCCTTTGGCACCCTGGACCACACCAGTCCGGAACAGGTCTTGCGCGATGCGGACTATGCCATGTATCAGGCCAAGTCCAACGGCAATGCGCGGCACGAGGTCTTTGACGGCTCCATGCATGTGCATGTAGCGGCGCAGATGAGGAAGGAACAGGACCTGAAGCAGGCCCTGGAAAACAAGGAGTTCGAGGTGTGGTATCAGCCAATCTACCGGCTGGCCAATGGCGAAATCGACGGCTTTGAGGCGCTGCTGCGGTGGCGGCGGCCCAACGGTGAATTCGTGCCGCTGCAGGATTTCCTGCCCACAGCCGAGGAGACCGGAGTCATCGTTCCCATCGGTTTGTTTGTGCTGGAGGAGGTCTCCCGGCAACTGAATTCCTGGGCAGAAACGCTGCCGGACGCCAAACCTGGCATCGATGTGAATTTGTCGTTGCGCCAGTTCACGGATCCTCAATTGCTGGACCACCTCGCTCGATTGCTGGCCAATGCGAAGTTTTCCCCGCGCCAGTTGTGCCTCGAAGTGACCGAGACTGCGGTGAATCAGGATCCGGAGGGAGCGCTTGCTGTTTTTCAGGGCCTGGCTGATCTGAAAGTAAGCACTGCCCTGGATAACTTCGGTGCCGGACTGGCCTCGATGAATCACTTCATCCGTTTGCCGATTGACCGGGTGAAGGTCGACCGCCGCCTCATCGCCTACCTGCCGATTCCGGGTAAGCAGGCGGCGATTCTGCAAACCATCTTCGACCTCGGGCGCATGCTTGAGGTAAGCATGCTGGCCGTGGGCATCGAAAGCAGGGAACAGTTGGATGCATTGCTGAAATACGGTTGCGATTTGGGCCAGGGACATCTGTTGTCGCCCCCGGTGGCGAAGGAAAAGGCGCAGGCGTTGCTGCAGAGTGGCCGCTGGTCCATCTAAGTTTGGGCTAGGTTTGGGCTTAGTTTGCGTCAAATCCGGACACCCTCTGAAGTTGCACAGGCTCTTGTGAATGCTACGATGGCCCCATGCCCAAACGCTCTACCCCAGAGCGGGTGAAAGCGGCCAAGCCCGGCGCTCGTAAGCCCCGCAAGAAAGCCGCAGCGGCCGTACCCGCGGTGGCTTCTGAGTTGGTGATCCTGACCGGCCTCTCCGGTTCGGGCAAGGCTTCAGCGCTCAAGGCTTTTGAGGATTTGGGTTTCTATGCGGTCGACAACATGCCGCTGGAGTTGATCCCTGCATTTGCCGACCTGGTCCGGCAATCGGCGGAGATCAACCGTGCTGCGCTGGTGGTCGACGTTCGCGAAGGTCAGCATCTCGACCGTTTTCCGGCGATCCTTCGCCAGGTCAGAAAAGTGCTTGCGACCACGGTGGTCTTTCTCGACGCCTCTGACCCTTCTTTGGTGCGGCGATTCTCCGAAACGCGGCGTCCCCATCCGCTGGGTCGAACGGAAACTGTGGTGCGCGCGATTCTTGCTGAGAGAAAGCTGCTTGATCCCATCCGCAATCTAGCGGATATCAATGTCGATACTTCCAGTTACAACGTCCATGAGCTACGCGCCTACATCACGCAGAAATTTGAGCGCGGCGATACGGACAAGAACCTGTTGGTTTCCTCCATCAGTTTTGGCTACAAGAACGGCGTGCCGCTCGAGGCGGATCTGGTCTTCGATGTCAGGTTTTTGCCCAACCCGCACTTCGTGCCTGCGTTTCGGCACCTTACGGGCCGCCATCCCAAGGTAGCCAAATACATTCGTGAGTTCCCCCAGACCACTGAGTTTTTGGACCGGATCACGCAGCTGCTGCTCTTTCTGCTGCCTCATTACATTGAAGAGGGAAAGAGCTACCTGACCGTGGCTTTTGGCTGTACCGGCGGCCAGCACCGTTCGGTGATGATCGCCGAAGAAGTGCGCAAGCGGCTGGCCAAGGAGGGCTACCGCGTCAAGGCCGTCCACCGCGATATGCCCCATTGAGGTAGGGTCATGCTTTTAGCATATCGAAGGGGCTGAAGAGTCTGCGTGAGAACTAGAAAGCAAATAGCAAATCAGAACCAGGCCCGTAGGGCCGGGAGCCAAACGTCAGCCCAGCCCGGAAGGGCTGGGAGAGGGATCCGCAATATCGTCTGAGCGCCAGAGGCGCGGCACCAGCTTCACCCGCTGGTGCCGCGCCCCTGGCGCTCGAAACCACATGGGGAGATCGATGTCCCAGCCCTTCCGGGCTGGGCTGACGTTTGGCTCCCGGCCCTACGGGCCTGGTTACGATTTGCGATTGGCGGACCAGTCCAGAACGGAATCCCGAGAGGAAATGCGGGGATTACAATAGCTGGATGCGTTTCACGCAGCGTCGCGCTTCCGGGGTTTCCGCTTGAGGAAGCTGCTGCGCCTGATGGGCTATGTGCAGCCGTATTGGCTGCAGGCGTTTTCGTCGGTCATCCTGATGGCCGGCGTCGGTCTCCTGGACGCCTTCCGCCTCTTGCTGGTCGGCCCCATCTTCGATCGCGTGCTAAACCCGAATGCACCCGACCGGAAGATTCCGCTCTTCGGTCCCCGATTTAGCATAAGCCTGCAACAGATCGTTCCGGCGCACTTCCACAACGAATGGGCGATCGTCGCTTTCGCCCTGGTTGCTTCTACTCTGCTCAAAGGGATCTTCGATTATTGCGGAACGTACCTGGTGAACTATGCCGGCTTCGGCATGATCACCGACCTGCGCGACGATCTGTACGATGCCATCCTGCGGCGCTCAGTCTCCTTTTTCCAACAGCATGCCACCGGCACCATCGTTTCCACGCTGATCAACGATATTGAGCGGGTGCAATTTGCCATGTCGTCGGTGTTGGCGGAGTTTTTGCAGCAGTTCTTTACCTTGATCTTCACTGCCTGCGTGGTGGTGGCCTTGGGCGGCAAGCTGGCCTGGGTCCTGCTGCTCTTTGTTCCCATCGTTTTGGTCTCGGCGCGCAGAATCGGGCGCGAGGTGCGGCAGACGACGCGCCGGGGACAAGACAAGCTGGCGGAGATACAGAACATTCTGCACGAGACCATCACCGGGAATCGCATTGTCAAAGCCTTCAATATGGAGCTTTGGGAGATGACGCGGTTCAAACAGGCGGCCCACCGTCTCTTCCAGGCCAACCTTCGTTCGGTGCGGGCGCAAGCCATCAGTTCACCGCTCATGGATTCGATTGGCGCGGTGGCGATCGCCCTGTTGCTGCTGGTTGGCCGCAACGGAATCAGGGCCCACGCGCTCACCGCCGGAACTTTCTTCGCCTTTATCATCGCGGTTTTCAAGCTCTACGATCCGGTGCGCAAATTTGCTCTCTTCTATAACAACTTTCAACAGGCGCTGGGCGCATCCTCGGAGATTTTTCGCTTCATGGATACTCAGGACGAGGTGCGGGAGAAGGCCGGCGCTCACGTACTCAAAGAGTTCCGGAGGGAGATCCGGATCGAGAATGTCTGTTTCGACTATCGTAATGAAGAAGGCGAACGCCAAGTGCTCAGAGACATCCACCTGGTCGTCCCCCGGGGCGAGGTGGTGGCGCTGGTCGGCCCCAGCGGCGCCGGCAAGTCCACCCTGGTGAACCTGATCCCGCGTTTTTTTGATGTCACCGGGGGCAGCATCCGCATCGACGGCCACGACCTGCGGGATCTGAGCCTGGCTTCTCTGCGTTGTCAGATCGGCAACGTAACCCAGGAAACAATTCTCTTCAACGATACCGTGCGCAACAACATCGCCTACGGCGAGGCCGGGATCCCCATGACCCGGGTGATCGCATCGGCCCAGGCTGCCCTGGCGCACGACTTTATCGAGCGGCTGCCGGAAAAATACGATACCGTGATTGGCGAAAAGGGCTTTCGCCTCTCGGGCGGAGAGCGCCAGCGCATCGCCATTGCCAGGGCATTGCTCAAGAACGCGCCGATTCTCATTCTCGATGAGGCCACTTCGGCGCTGGACTCGGAGAGCGAGTCGCTGGTGCAGATCGCGCTTTCCAATCTGATTGCCGGCCGCACCGTCTTCGTCATCGCCCATCGCCTCTCGACCGTCCGCCGCGCGTCGCGCATCGCCGTCATCGAAGATGGCCGCATCACCGCCATCGGTCCTCACGAAGAGCTGCTCCGCGTCTCTCCCACCTACCAGCGTCTTTATCAATTGCAATTCATGGATCCAGCCGAGTTCCCGGGAAATGTTCTCCCCGCTAATCTCGAGCCCGCTTTGAGCGCTGAGGTCGACCTTTGAGTGCATCCGGCAGCAAAGCCTCCCCCATCGATTCCCCTATCTATTCCCCCATCTATTCAATGACGGGCTTTGCCCGGGTCGGTGGCCGCGTAAACGACCTCTTGTCCTGGAATCTCAGCCTGAAGAGTGTCAACCACCGATTTCTCGATCTGCACATGCGTATGCCGGCCGGCGCCGAAACGCTGGAGATGCGTCTGCGCCGGCTGCTCAAGGAAAAGGTGCGGCGCGGTCACCTGGAAGTTACCTTGACCGTGGAACGCGGCCTTCGCCCTAGCGCTCACTTTGACCGCGACCTGCTGCAGGGTTATATCGCCGCCTTCCGCGCCGCAGCAACCGAGACCGCGCTCAAGCAGGAGCCGGATCTGAATGCCATCTTTCGCCTGCCCGGGGTCTTGACCGGCGAAACCCGGTTCAGCGAAGAGGAGGTGCAGGCGCTGGAAGAAGACGTCGCCGCCCAGATCGACCCCCTCGTGGAGGCTTTGAATCGCATGCGAGGCCAGGAGGGCGCATCGTTAGCCCTGGAACTTGGCGCCACCATGGAGCGGTTGGACATCGCCGTGTCGCAGGTCGCGCATATGCGGCAGGAGGTGCAAAGGGCCTACTTTGAGCGCATTAGCCAGCGTATTTCCGGCCTGTTGAATGGCCACGCGGGCATCGACCGCGACCGCGTCCTGCAGGAGGCGGCCATGCTCGCCGAGCGCAGCGATGTGGAAGAGGAAGTCGCCCGCCTGCGCACCCACATCCAGCACTTTCATTTGCTGCTGCAGGCTGGCGGCGAGATGGGCAAGAAGCTCGATTTTCTGCTGCAGGAGATGAATCGCGAGGCCAACACCCTGCTCTCCAAGACCGGCGGGGTGAGCGGAAATGGGCAGCGAATTACTGATTTGGGCCTGGGAATGAAATCGGAGATCGAAAAAGCCCGCGAACAGGTGCAGAATCTTGAGTAACACTTGCGCGGCACTGCGCACCTAGCGAACCGCTGTATTATCAGGGGAACACCTTGGCAGGCATTCTGTTCATCATCTCGGCTCCCTCCGGCTCCGGCAAATCCACATTGGTGAACCACTTGCGTTCGCTGGTGACGGATATCGACTTCTCCGTCTCCTACACCACGCGTGCCCCCCGCCGTACAGAGCAGCCAGGTCGCGAATATAACTACATCTCTCCCGCAAAGTTTGAGGAGATGATCGCCCGGGGGGAATTTCTGGAGTGGGCTTCCGTCTTCGACAATTACTATGGCACCGCCCGCCGCTCGTACACTGACGCCCAGGCAGCGGGGAAGGATCTGCTGCTCGACATCGACGTTCAGGGAGCCGCCCAGGTGCGGGAGAAGATCCCGGACGCGGTCAGCATCTTTGTTCTTCCTCCCACTCCGGTGGAATTGGCTGCGCGCCTGCGCAATCGGAGCATTGAAGAAGGTAGCCTCGACGAGCAGGAGATCGCCCGGCGGTTAGCCAAGGCAAGAGGGGAGATCGAGGCCTACCGCAGGTACCGCTATATCCTGGTTAACGATAAGCTTGATTATGCAGTTGAGTCGCTGACCGCAATTGTGATCGCGGAAAGGGCCATGCGCCAGGGAGCGCAGCCAGACCCTGAAACCGCACGTATGATGCAGCTCGCCGACAAATGCCGGCAGGCGAACGCCACCGGCCGCTTGGAACCGGTGCTTATCTCGTTCGGCTTGCTTGACATGCACGCCGCTCGCGCCTGACTGCGGAAGACAAAGCCTCGACAGGAGCCCAAAATGACGCCAGAGAACGGATTTGACAGCAATTTTCGCTACGTGGTCATGGCAGCCCGCCGCGCCCGGCAGCTTCAGAATGGTTCCCAGCCACTGGTCGATTCCCGCTCCAACAAGGCCTGCCGAGTAGCCCAGGAAGAGATCGCCGCCGGCAAGGTCACGGCAGCTCCGCCCCGGGCGAAGCTGCTGGAAGAGGTAGTGACGGAGCCGCTCGACCCGCACGACGCGGACGCCTAAGCCCGGAGCAGTCCCTGCGCTTTTTCTCCGAGGCTCCGTCGTACAATCATGGCTATGAAGGTCACGGTCGGTGTCTCCGGAGGCATTGCCGCTTATAAGGCGGCTGAATTGGTGCGGGCCTTGCAGCGCCAAGCGCTGGATGTGCACGTGGTGATGACGGAAGCGGCCCAGAAGTTCATCACCCCGCTGACCTTTGCCTCGCTTACCGGGCATAAAGTGATCACCGGGCTGTGGTCCTCGCCGGGCAGTACAGAAGGCGATCTCGACTCCTCCATTGAGCACATTGGCGAAGCGCAGTCGACCGAGGCCCTGGTGGTTGCCCCGGCGACCGCTAACATACTGGCAAAATTCGCTCACGGGCTGGCCGACGACTTTCTGACCACCTTGTTTCTGGCGACCCATGCACCGGTGATCGTGGCTCCGGCGATGAACGTGAATATGTGGGAGCATCCAGCCACCCGGGCCAACATGGAGATTCTTGAAGGGCGCGGGGTGAGGGTTGTGCCGCCCGAAAGCGGCCCGCTGGCCTGCGGCATGACGGGTAGCGGCCGCCTGGCCGAGCAGGAAGCGATCGTCCAGGCCGTACTGGGTCAGCTCCACCACGGCAACGATCTGCTGGGAGAGACAGTTTTGGTAACCGCTGCCGGAACCCGCGAAGCCATCGACCCGGTGCGCTTTCTGGGGAATCGCTCGAGCGGGAAGATGGGTTATGCCGTGGCCGAGGAAGCGCAGCGCCGGGGAGCGCGTGTGGTGCTGGTGAGCGGTCCCTCGTCGCTCCGTCCGCCGGCCAATTGCGAGCTGGTTTCTGTCGTCAGCGCGGAGGAGATGCGCCTCGCCGTTCTCAGCCGTCTCGATCAGGCCACGATCGTCATCAAAGCGGCCGCAGTTGCCGATTACCGTCCGCGGGTATTGGCCGAACAAAAAATGAAGCGGACGGGGCCCATCACTTTGGAGTTCGAGCCGACTGCGGATATTCTGCGCGAAGTGGTGATCTCCAAACGGCCGGGTACGCTAGTCATCGGCTTTGCCGCGGAAACAGAAAATCTTTTAGTGCATGGCCGCGACAAGCTCTTGCGTAAGGGGGCCGACGCGATCGTACTGAACGACGTCTCGCGTGCCGGGCTGGGATTTGATTCTGATCGCAATGCCGCCACCTTTCTAACCACAAAAACCGCCATCGAACTGCCGGAGATGACCAAGCGCGAACTGGCGAGCCGCATTCTGGACGAGGTGATCGCCCTGCGGCGGCCAGCTTCGCTGGTCGCCGAGGGCGGCCTGGTATCGAGCAACTCCAAGCTGCAGGATTAGTGGGGAAAGAAACAGCAGGTCGCTCCACTCCGCTGCCGTTGAACCGGAGCGGGGAGCCTGCCCTGAGCGAAGTCGAAGGGGACCTGCTGTTCTCCCTTTTGCCGATGTACCCTATAGGAAATCCGGTTCACCATGCCGTTCGATCCCCAACAGCAGCAAGCCATCGCCGCGCACATGCAGTTCTTGCGCGATCTTGGTATCTTCGATTTTTATCGTCGCAGCAACCCAGAGTTTGCCGAGGAGACGACGGTTGACGATCCCGTCGCTCTCTCCCCAGAATCCCTCCAGGAGCCTGTCATTCCCCCACGCAAGCCCGTCCCTTTGCAGCCGGTTATAGGCTCATTTGTTGCTCCGGAAAGCCGTGCCGAAGCGCTGCGCGCAATCCAGTTCGAAATCGGCGACTGTACCCGTTGCGCGCTCAGCGCCTTCCGCAACAAAATTGTCTTTGGCGACGGTGACCCCAACGCGCGCCTGATGTTTGTCGGCGAGGGGCCCGGAGCAGACGAGGATGCGCAGGGCCTGCCATTTGTCGGCCGCGCCGGCCAACTGCTCAACAACATGATCGCCGCTACCGGACTCAAGCGGGAGCAGGTCTACATTGCCAACATCGTGAAGTGCCGGCCCCCGCAGAACCGCGTGCCCGAGCCGGAGGAGGCCAACACCTGTTCGCCTTTTCTCTTCCAGCAGATTGACGTGATCCGGCCGGAGGTCCTGGTGGCTTTGGGTTCCACCGCAGCAACTTACCTGCTCGGCGTCAAATCCTCCCTCAGCGGCCTGCGCGGGCGCATCCATGCCTGCCGGGGCGCCAAACTGGTCGTGACTTATCATCCGGCGTATCTGTTGCGCGATCCGCGGCAGAAAAAAGAAGCATGGCAAGACCTCAAGCTGGCCATGGCAGAGCTGGGATTGTCCGTTCCTTCTCGTTAATGACAATTTTCTGTGACGTTGTGCTGCCGGTACCGCTCGACCGTGCCTTTACCTACAAGTTAAAGGCCGAGGACGATCCACCCGTCGGTGGCCGCGTGGTAGTGCCCTTCCGCAACGAAAAGCTGATTGGGGTGGTTACCCGGTTGCACGATGAAGCTCCGCCGGTTGAGGCGCGGCCGATCGAGGCAGTCCTTGACCAGGAGCCGATCCTCAACAGCGAGCTCATGGAGCTGGCCGCCTGGATCGCGCAGTACTACGTCGCGCCACTGGGCGAGGTGCTGCGCAGCATGCTACCGCTCATGGCGGAGGTGCGCCGCTCGACCAGCTACCGCATCAGCGAAACCGGCCAGGCCATCCTGTTCGACGGCGCCCAGCAGGGTTCTTCGCGCCGCTCGCGCCGCACTGCAGACGAACAGAACATCGAGTACACGGTGCTGAACTATCTCTCCGACGGGCAACCGGCAAAGAGTGGAACCCTGCGCCACGCCACCGGAGCCACAGCCGAGCTGCTGACCAGCATGCTGCGCAAGAAATGGCTGCTGCGCGAAACCGAAGCCGCCCCGCGCGATGCGCGCCGTATGCTGCGCTATGCTGTGCTGGTAGCGGATGCACGACCGCCCAAGCTGAATGCCAATCAACTTGCGATTCTGGCGGAACTTGCCGGTGCGGGTGGTGAGTTGCCGGTTCCTGCTTTACGCCGTCTGGACCTGCCTGCGACCACCCTGCAGACCCTGGTGAAGCGAGGTTTGGTTTCGCTCGAAGAACGGCCGGCAGCGTTTCATCTTGCCCGGGCAGTGCCCCAAGTCCAACACGTGCTCAACCCTGCCCAGAAAATAGCGTTAGATCAGATCGTGGCTGCGCTGGATAGTGAAGCCTTTAGCACCTGCCTGTTGCACGGCGTGACTGGCTCGGGCAAGACGGCAGTGTATTTGGCCGCGATGCAGCGTGTGCTCCGCGCCGGCCGCTCCGCCATTTTGTTGGTTCCGGAGATTGGTCTCACCCCAGCGATGGCGGGTCAGCTGCATTCCTTCTTCGGCGCCAGCGTCGCCCTCTTGCACTCCGCGCTCACACCTGATGAGCGCGCCGAGCAGTGGTACCGCATCCGGCGTGGTGAAGCGCGCATCGTAGTCGGCACTCGCTCGGCCGTCTTCGCACCGGTCGAGAATCTGGGCCTCCTCATCGTCGACGAAGAGCATGACACCTCTTACAAGCAGGAGGAGATCCCCCGCTATCACGCCCGCGATGTGGCCGTGATGCGGGGCAAGATCAGCCGTGCCACCGTCGTTCTGGGCTCGGCCACCCCGTCGCTCGAATCCTGGCGCAATGCGGAGATGGGAAAGTACTCGCTTGTCGAGATGAGCGAGCGGGTCAACCAGCGGCCGCTGCCGGTGGTCGACCTGGTGGACATGCGGCAGGAGTTCCAGCAGACCGGCCAGGAGAGTATCTTTTCTCGCGTCCTGCTGGAGCGAGCCAAGGCCGCCCTGGATCGCGGAGAACAGGCCATTATCCTGCTCAACCGGCGCGGCTATTCCTTTGCTGTGCTATGCCGGGCTTGTGGGGAGAAACTGCAATGTGAGAACTGCGCCATTGCACTCACCCATCACAAGCCCATCATCCCGGGAGAGACCGTTGCCAGTCCCTCCGGGCAGCGGCTCAAATGTCACTATTGCGGATACGTGAAGACTGTTCCCAAGCGATGTCCCAAGTGCGAGAGCGAGCATCTGTTTTACCTGGGCGCTGGTTCGCAGCAAGGCGAAGAACGTCTGCAGGAGCTTTTCCCCCAGGCCCGCATTGGCCGCATGGACCGGGATACCATCCGCAACCGCTTCGACATGGAGCACCTTCTTGATCGTCTACACAGCGGGCACATCAACCTGCTGGTGGGCACGCAGATGATCGCCAAGGGTCACGATATTCACGGGGTCACCTTCGTCGGGGTAGTAGGAGCAGACCATGCTCTGGGCTTACCGGACTTCCGCGCCGCCGAACGCGTGTTCCAGCTGCTCACCCAGGTCTCCGGCCGTGCGGGTCGCGGAGATCTGCCCGGGAACGTCCTGGTGCAGAGCTATTACCCGGAGCACTACTCCATCCAGTGCGCGGCCGCGCATGACTTCAGGGCATTTGCAAAGAGAGAGATGCAGTACCGCAAGTGGATGCACTACCCGCCCCACGCGGTGTTGGCCAACATCATCATCCAGAGCCCGCGCCTGGAGGAGGCCGCCGCCTGGGCCACCAGCCTGGGTAAGTGCTTCGCCGCTATGCCGCTTGAACATGTGCGCGTGCTGGGACCCGCAAGCGCGCCGATCGTGCGCATCAAGCGCATCTATCGTTTTCATCTCCTGCTCAAGGCTGACCAGCGGCAGGCCCTGGCCAGAACACTGCGCGCAGGCCTGGCCCAGGCGGAGGCCCTGGGCATTCCGCGCCGCAATCTCATCGTCGACGTAGATGCCGTGAACCTGATGTAGAGTGGCGAAGCCCACCATAGATTATCGGAACAAATCGAGAATGCTGGTGCCAACGAACGGAGCCGGCAACAACGTCAGCAACAGAATGGCTAGCGCGAGTATGCCAAGCCAGCGATGCTTTCCGTGCAACTGCGGGAAATAGGGAACATGGGGATGACGCATTGCCGGTAGCAGCAGGATCGCTCCCCACAGGACCCATCCGGTCCACAAAGTTACGCCCATACCCAGCAGCAACACGGGCACTACGAACGTCAGCCGGCGATGCCATCGGGGCGAAATCGCATACAGAATATGGCCGCCATCCAGCTGGCCCGCGGGAATGAGGTTGAGCGAAGTAACGAAGAGACCTACCCAACTCGCTATGAGAATGGGGTGGGGAAGCAGGTTGGGGAGTGCAGGCACACCGGGAACCCAGGCCGCGAGGATCCGGTCCAGGAGCGCGACGGTCAACGGCTGGTGAAACTGGACCACCGCCGGAGCCGTTCCGGCGTCGACCGGCCGGGAGAGCAGGATGCCCAAGATCGTGGTGGGGAGCGCTACCAGGTATCCGGCAATCGGCCCTGCGATGCCCACCTCGATCAGCGCCCGGCGCGAAGGAATAGGAGAGCGGATCCGGATCACCGCTCCGGCGGTACCGCTGAGCGTCGGCGCGGGCAATACGTAGGGCCAAGAAGCGCTAATGCCGTGGCGCCGGCAGAGGAAGTAATGCCCCGCCTCGTGGGCCAGCAAGATCCCTAAAAGCGCCAGCGAGAAAGACCAGCCGCTAGCCAGCGCCGAGGGATGATTCCAGATCCAGTGCAGCGGGAAAAGATCACCCTCGTTGGCCAACGGCGGCCGGTCCAGGCGAAAGTTCCGCATGAGCAGCGCACCCGTGCTCGCGGTGGTGAAGATACTCACCACCAGCAGGCACAGCGGCAGCCAGGCAATGGAGGAGTGTGCCTTCTGAGAAAAATCCGAGTGCTCTTGAGGGCGCGGGAGAAGAGGATTATTCCCAGTGGTCGTTGCTGCCATGGGCCGGGACTATGAATCCAGCAGGTGAAGTTCCTTGCCTGGCTTGAAGCGAACAGCCTTGCCTGGAGTGATGGTGACTTCCGCACCGGTCCGCGGATTGCGGCCAATCCCTGTCTTGCGTGGGCGCACATTGAAGACCCCGAAACCTCGGAGCTCAATCCGGTCGCCCGAAGCGAGAGCCTTTTTCAGGCTTTCGAAAACCGTGTCGACAGCAGCTTCCGCCTTGTTGCGCGGTAGTCCGGTCTTGGCGATTACTTGATGAATGATGTCCTGTTTAATCAATGCCTTTACCCCGAGGGAGGTGTAGGTAACTGCAATGCCGGAGCTACGTCCTCATCGTATAGCGTGTTTCCTCTATGGTCCAGCGGCTTTGAGCGTCACGGCAAGTGATTGTCAACGAACCCGCGCTGCCGTAAGATGCAGTTTCCACCATCAGGCCCTTCTACCCGCACGCCGGGCTCGGCCCCGCCGAACCGGCTTTACTTAAGGAGCGGCATGTCGATTGCCCGGATTTCCTGTACGCTGCTCCGACCATTGCCGTCCCGATGCTTTTCTCGCTTCATTATTTCTTGCTGCCAAAGTTCTGATGTCTGAGCCAACGAAATCACCTTCCCGTTTGCGGGTGGCGCTGCTTGAACCCGAGCCCATCCGGGTGCAGGGCTTTGTCACCCTCTTTCAGGATCATCCCCGCATCGAATTTGTGGTCTTCGAGCTGGCGCAGTTCCTGGCGGATCAGGAATTCAAGCTGGCCTTGGTCGGCCTCCATGGAGACAAGCTCCCGCTCCCCTTGGTGGGCACCATCCATGGTCTGCGGCCCGATGTCCGCCTTGTCGTTATGGGCCCGGAAGCCAACGATGAAGTCATATTGCAGGCGATCTCCTCGGGGGCCAAGGCGTACCTCGAAGCCAATGCCACCGCCCAGCAGGTCGAACAGGCGATAGAGATCGTCAGCCAGGGGTCCATCTGGGCTCCCCGACGGGTATTGTCCATTTTCGTCGATCGCGCAACCAGGTCTTCCCGTTCTGTGGCCACAGCTTCGACTCAGTTCACTGCCCGGGAAACAGAGGTGCTCAAGCTCCTGGTAGCCGCTCGATCCAACCGCGAGATTGCCAGGACGCTAGGCATTGAAGAGCGAACGGTAAAGGCGCATGTAGCTAAACTCATGCGTAAGGTGGGTGTGGAGAACCGCATCGCCCTCTCCATTTACGCGGTTACCAATGCAATCGTCACCCCAAACCCGGAATAGCGGGGGAACTTTAGGTCAGGGTACCTTAGTGACATTGCTTGGTTACCGCTCTTGGAAGACAGTTACTTTAGAAACAACGCAGATCTGGGGACGGGGCTTCTGATGGCGAACCTTGCAATCACCAGCCCCCATTTTTTTGCCCGCTCGCCTCGCATTTTCTGCTCTTTTCCTGCAAACGACTCAACTCCTGGCGCTATTTCCGCATCCAAGCAACCGCGCGTATCATAGTTTTCTCCCGTCCGGCTGAGAAGCTGGAAGGTGAAGAGTGTGGTCAGAGTGGTTTTTCCCGGAGAAAAGCCGCGTCCACACCAGCGAATTTGGTAACACATTGGAGATGGGAAAGACCATGAAACAGATTTTTGCGGTTTTTTGTGCGCTTGGAATGGCGCTCACTACCTTGTCTGCCTCTGCAGCCGACGATAAGGCCACCATCGACGCGCGCATCGCCAGTGCGAAGGACGTCCTGGACGCGATTATGGCGACCCCGGATAAGGCGATCCCGAATCAGATTATGTCTGCAGCCACCTGTGTGGGTGTGGTTCCCAGCGTGAAGAAGGGCGCCTTCGTGGTGGGCGCGGAATACGGCCAAGGCGTCGTTACCTGTCGCACCGGGCACGGCTGGAGCGCTCCCGCCTTCATCAAGATTGCGGGGGGAAGCTTCGGCTTTCAAATCGGCGGCCAATCCACTGACTTGGTGCTGGTGGCCGTCAACGATAAGGGCTTTCAGGATCTCTTGAAGAACAAGTTCAAGATCGGTGGCGACGCGTCTGCCGCCGCGGGCCCGGTAGGTCGCGACTCGCAGGCTGCAACTGACTGGAAGCTGAATGCTGAGTTGCTTACCTACTCCCGCGCCAAGGGGCTGTTTGCCGGAATCGACCTCACCGGAGCCGTAGTAGACGCCAATGTGGATGCCACACGTACGTTTTACGGAGTACCTCACCCCAGCGCGGACATCCTGAAGGGTCAAGTGGCGACCCCCCCGGATGCACGGCCCTTTGTGCGTACGGTGGCCAAGTACTTTTCCGACGTAAGGAAATAGCTCTTCTCCCTACCGCTCGACACTGCCTCCTGTTAATTGAACTGCCCGGCGACCCCGGGCAGTTTTTTTGCGTGCCGCCGTTTAAACTGAAATGGCCGGGGGGCAGCTGTGGAAGCGGATGCGAAGACGACTGGAATTCATACTGGTGTGGACCCTGGTGAAGCTTCTCGGCTTGCCCCCGAGGGGTGTTGCCCGGGCAATGGGAGCGATGGTAGGCCGAGTCGCCCTGGTCCTCACTCCGCGTCTGCGCCGCGCCGGCCATCGTAATCTAGCCTTGGCTTTCCCGCACAAGACTGCGGCCGAGCGGCAACAAATCCTACGCAAACTGTACCGCAATCTGGGCTGGTTGCTGGCCGAGTTCTGCCAGATGCCGCGTTACACACCGGGGAAGGCCAATAACTTTATCCGCTATGAGGGGCTGGAGCACTACCTGGCTGCGCGCGATCAGGGTAAAGGAGTTCTCATCCTCACCGGCCATCTAGGCGCGTGGGAATTATCCAGCTTCTATCACTCGCTGATGGGGTATCCCATGAGCATTGTCATCCGCCGCCTGGATAATCCGCTGGTCGACCACCTGGTCAATCAGATCCGTTGCCTCCACGGCAATCAAGTGCTGCACAAGGATGACTTTGCCCGCGGCCTGCTGGCCTCCATGCGCCGCGGTGAGACGGTGGGCATCCTGATGGACACCAACATGACCCCGCCCCAGGGGGCGTTCGTGGATTTCTTTGGCCACCCCGCCTGTACCGGATCGGGAATGGCGCGCGTCGCCTTGAAGACCGGGGCCCAGGTGTTACCCGGCTTTCTGCTTTGGGACCCGCCAACCCGGCAGTACGTGCTGCGCTTCGGCGAGCCCCTCAAGCTGGCATGCAGCGGCGATGTGGAGGCGGACGCTGTCGCCCATACCGCCTTGTTCACCAAGGTGATTGAGCACTACATCCGCCAATATCCCGACCAATGGCTTTGGGTGCACCGCCGCTGGAAGACCCGGCCACAGGGCGATGCCGCGATCTACACTTGAGTCGGAACCAGTCGGAACAGGAGCAACAACTTGCCTGCGACCATCACGCTGAGTCAACTGGCTGCAAACCTCGGGGCGGAGGTCGATCACGGCTTGGCGGACCCGGTCATCACCGGGGTCTCCAGCATCGCGGCGGCGGGACCGGGATGCCTGGTCTTCGCCGAAGAAGAAGTCTCTTTCGCGGCCGCGCTCGCGTCCTCTGCCGCTGCAGTTCTGGTATCGGCACAGGTTGCGGTCCCGAGCGGGAGCAAACCAGTTCTGCGCGTTCCCCAGCCACGGCTGGCCTTCGCCCGGGCGGCAGTGCTGCTGCGGGTCGGGCCGCCCTCTCCTTCCATCCATGCCACGGCTGTGGTTGCCGAGTGGGGCGCAGATTGCCGCCGGCGTCTCGATTGGCCCCCATGCCTTCATCGAGGAAGGGGCCCGCATCGGCGCAGCCACCACCATCGGCAGCGGCGTTGTGATCGGGGTTGGCGTCTCCATCGGGAGCCATTGCCGCATCTACCCCCGGGTGGTTATCTATTCCGGTGTCACCCTTGGCGATCGGGTGGTGATTCACGCCGGCGCCGTGCTGGGCGCCGATGGCTTCGGCTACGTCCGGGACCGGGCGAGTGGAGAGTACACCCAATTTCCCCAACAGGGAACGCTGATCATCGAGGACGATGTTGAGGTGGGCGCCAACACGACCATTGACCGCGGCGCCCTCGAAGAAACCCGGATTGCTCGCGGGACCAAGCTGGACAACCTGATTCACATCGGCCACAACTGCAACATCGGACGCAATGTCGTCATCGCGGCCCAGACCGGCATCTCGGGTTCCAGTACGGTGGGGGACGGCGCAATCCTGGGCGGCCAGGTGGGCATGGGCGATCACGCTCTGATCGGCCCCGGGGTCATCGTCGGGGGACAGGGCGGCATCCTGCCCAAGAAGAAACTACTCGGACCGGGAATCGTTTTTTGGGGGACGCCGGCCAAGCCCGTCAGGCAATACCTGAAGGAATTGGCGACCTTGGCCCGGCTGGCATCCAGAACCGGGGAAAAGTAGATGGCTATTGTGGTGGTGGGCGGCCACTCGCGCAGCGTGGGAAAGACCTCGGTGGTGGCAGCTTTGATCGCCCGCCTGCCCGAGCGCAACTGGACCGCGTGCAAGATAACCCAGTTCGGCCACGGTTTTTGCAGCGCAAATGGCGAGCCCTGCGATTGCCAGACGGACGAGCACACCATCGCCATCAGCGCGGAGCGCGATCCCAATACCGGCACTGACAGCGCCCGCTTTCTAGCCGCCGGGGCCAAGCGGTCGCTCTGGGTCCGCACCCGGATCGGCCGCTTGGCTGACGCCATGCCGCGTATTCGCCAGGAGATCGACGCGGCTGAGAACATGATCTTCGAGTCCAACAGCTTGCTGCAGTTTCTGCGTCCCGATCTCTATCTCACGGTCCTGGACCATGCCACAGCGGACTTCAAAGACTCCGCGCGCCTGTTCCTGGACCGTGCCGATGCCGTGTTGTTACGTTCCACGGGACAGGAACTCCTACCGCGCTGGAACCAGGTATCTTTGCGGCTGCTGGCCGGCAAGCCACATTTTCTGATCACGCCGCCCGATTTGATCGGAGACGATCTGGTCGCCTTTGTGGAGCAGAGACTCACGGCAAAAGACTCCAGCCTAGCCGCTGGGCAGCGTTTGGGAGAGACTTAGGAGTCTGCGTGAAAATGCGAAAATTAAACCTCCAGATCTGAACCAGGCCCGTAGGGCCGGGAGCCAAACGTCAGCCCAGCCCGGATCCGGATTTCCTGTGGAGCTTCCTGGCGTTGGCGCACTCCATGCGGCTTTCCTTAACGAAAGCCGCACACGCGGACTTTGGTGGCGCCCCGTGCAGGAAACCCGGAGGAGGGCTGGGAGACTGATAGCCAAGATTGTGGAGCGCTGGAGGCGCGGCACTACCTGCATCCTCGGGTGCCGCGCCTCCGGCGCTCAGACGATCCAGGAATCGATGTCCCAGCCCTTCCGGGCTGGGCTGACGTCTGGCTCCCGGCCCTACGGGCCTGGTTCTGATTGCGATTTGCTTTTGTGTTCTCACGCAGACTCTAAAGCCCCTGGGATTGCCGGCGCTAAAGCGCATGATCATTTTCGAACTCTTCCCCGCAACGCTGAAGCGTTGCTTCCCTCTGCTAAAGCAGAGGGCTCCCACCAACCTGACGGACTCGGGGGCCCGGTGGAAGCCCCCGCATGCCCCGGATTTCCTGCCGAGCTTGGTGGTTTCTACACGCTTCATGCGGCTTTCCTCGATGAAAGCCGCACACGCGGTTGTTGACAAAGCTGCGTAGCAGGAAATCCGGTTATGCGGGGGATGGAGCGCTTCAGCGCTCCAGAAACAAGGCTCGACTTCGATCCTGCGCTTTAGCGCTGGTGAATCTCGGGGCGGACTTTTCCGCAGTCTGTAAAGGCCTGAGGAGGGAGCACGACTCTATTTCAGCGGGAAAGGCTCAGCCTTGATGGAACCGTCGCGTTGCTTGAGCAGAATTTGTACTTTGCTCTCCGCGTTATCCAGCTCTTGCTTGCATTGCGCCGAGAGGCGCATGCCCTCCTCGAACATCTTGATCGAGTCTTCGAGCGGCAAATCCCCACGCTCCAGCTGCGCGACGATGCCCTCCAACTGTTTCAACGATTCCTCAAACGTTGCCAACGCCAGCCCTTTCCTGGGGTAGTACAGCCTCTAGAATCTCTACCGCGGAAGAGAAGCGCCCAAATGGCGCGCTGACCTGAACCCCCTGGATCATCGGGCGCGCCGCAGCCAGCATCTCCCGCGCGATGAGAACTCCTTCCGCGCGCGCTCGATCAGGAGTGTCCGCCTTTTGCATGCGCAGCAGGATCTCGTCAGGCATGGAAACCCGCAAATCGTTCTTCATGAATTCGGCATTGCGCAAGCTGGTCAGCGGCCAGATGCCCGCAATGACCGGGATGCGAAAGCCCTCAATGCGCTTGAGAAAAGCCTCCAGCAGCTTCAGGTCAAATACCGGCTGGGTAATCGCATACTCAGCACCCGCTTCTACCTTGTAGGCGAAACGGCGAATCTCGTTGTCCATATCCGGCAAACCAGGGTTGGCGGCCACGCCGATGGTTAAGCCGCTCGAGACACCGACGGGATTGCTCCCCAGATCCAATCCGTGGTTCAAGCGCCGCACGATGTTCACCAGTCCAATGGCATCGACATCGAAAACTGCCGTGGCATCGGGGTAATTGCCCAGTTTGGGCGGATCGCCGGTAAGGCAAAGAATATTCTTCAAGCCGATCGAAGAGGCTCCCAGCAGATCGGATTGGATGCTCAGCAAGTTGCGGTCGCGACAGGTATAGTGCAACAGCGCTTCCATGCCGGTCTGTTGAATCTGGATACACAGACTCTGCGCGCTCATGCGTGGCGCCGCTCGAGACAGGTCCGGAACATTGATGATGTGGACCCCATTTTGCAAAAGCATCCGTGCCCCGGCCAGCTCCCGCTCGCAGGTGATGCCCTTGGGGGGGACCATCTCAACCATGGTGACAAAGGTGCCGCCGGCAATCAGCCCACCCAGGCGTGATCGATCGGCCATAGGCGCGGGCTCGATCTCCGACGCAACCGGCACCTGCTTCACCTCGTGATGAGCTACATCCATCGCGTCCATCGCGCGCACAGACGATTTCATCGACCGGATATGACTGGGGGTCGTGCCGCAGCAGCCGCCAATAAATTGCACCCCAGCCTTGACCAGCTTGCGGGCGAAGCTCGCCATGTATTCCGGCGAGCAGAGGTAAATATTCCGCCCTTCCACGGCGCGCGGCATGCCGGCGTTGGGCATGGCGATCAAGGGCAGGCTGGTGACCGCGGCCATACGCTCGATGGCGGTGAGTACGGTTGCCGGTCCTACGCTGCAGTTGCAACCGATAGCATCCGCGCCCCATTCGGTCAATCGGGCGGCGGCCGTCTCCGGGGAAGAGCCATCCAGGCAATTCGCGTCCTCATCGACGGTCACCATCACCAGAATCGGCAGCGATGGAGCCGAGGATTTTGCCGCAAGAATAGCCTGCTCCGCCTCGTTCAACGCCGAGACGGTCTCGATCAGCAGCAGATCGGCCCCACCTTCCGCCAGGCCGCGAATCTGCTCCGCAAATGCTTCCCGCGCCTCATCGAGGCCGATCTTTCCCAGCGGCTCCAGTCGTGCGCCCAAGGGCCCGACCGCGCCCGCAATCCAGGTCTTTCCGCTCTGCTTGTCGGCGCGCTGGTTCACTGCCTTGCGCGCTATCTCCACCCCGGCCCGGTTGATCTCGATCACCTTGTCCGCCAAGCCATAGCGCTGCAAACGCAGGGCATTGGCGCCAAAAGTATTGGTCTCGATCATCTCCGCGCCCGCCTGCAGGTATTCCTCGTGGACGCTTCGCACCAGTTCCGGCTGAGAGAGATTCAACTCGTCGTAGCAGCGGTTGATGAAGATGCCCCGGGCGTACAGGCTGGTCCCCATGGCGCCATCGCAGAGGACGGTTCGCGTTCCGAAGATCTCCGTAAGCCGATTCTTCATAGGGTAAGTCTAACTATGCTAAGCCACCCGAGGGGCGAAAGCCAACCGACCGCTTTGTTATACTTGGCCTTTCCCGCATGTCCGCCGCGTGGTGATTCTGGTGAGGTCTTAGGTTGAACAAAAGAAGTCTCCGGTCTTTGTGTGCCCTTTCTACGCTAGCTTGCTCTGTATTGATGCTTCTGGCCGGATGTGGCCAAAGTTATTTCTTCGGCGGCCGGGCTTTGCCCCCCAGCGGAATCCTCAACCGCGTATTGATTGCAGTCCAGAATCCCGGCGCGTTGACCAAAGGCACGCTCGAGATAGTGGATGCCTATTACGACATCCGCCACAGCTTCAATAACAAAGTTGCCGCCTTCTCCATCTCGGGATACTCGGGGGCGGACCCGCTGACCATCCAGAATATGCCCGAAGAGCAAGCCGGCGCGGTCTACGGCGCCGGCGACGGCAGCTACGCGTTGCTGAGTTACGCCAGCGAAAAGCAAACCACCACCGTAACCGTGAACGGAGCGTCTTCCAGCATCTTTATTTCCCGCGACCAGAGGTATGTTTTTGCTGCCAACCAGGCAGCGCACACGCTCACCGTGCAGGACCGGACTCTCGGCACCAGCTATGGGTTGAATTTGCCCAACGTCTACCGCGTCTCCACCAACCCCAGTGGTTCTGCAGCCCTGGCCTTCGTGCAGGATAGCAATCTGGTCTACAGCGTCTATAAATTGCAGGCGAATCAGCACGCGCCCGCCAATGCCGAGGATTGCGAACCGCAAAACCTGCCTGTGTATTGCCTGCTGCCAGTGCCTGGCACCTTTGACCGGCCCACCAAGGCAGTCTTCTCGGCCGATGGCGCTACGGCCTATATCCTCAACTGCGGCCCGGAGTGCGGCGGTGTCCAGGCCAGCGTCAGCTTCCTGCCGGTCGCCGGAATCATCATCCAGAGCGGTGCGCCGGTACCGCCGGGCGCTCCGACCAATGTGACAGCCACGGTGCCCGTTCCCGGAGGGACCACCGACGCCATTGCCACCGGAAGTCTCTTGTATCTCGCCGGCCAGCAATTGCAACCCGATGGCTACTTCGCCGGTTTCCTCTCCATACTCAACACCAGCACCAATCAGGTCACGGGGGCTTACTCCATTAGCGATGGGACGCATCTCAAGATGCTATTCGCCGACGACAACACGCTGTTTATCGGATCGCTGCTCTGTACCCAGGGCGAACGCTACCATCAAGGCGCCACCACCGACCTTGGTTGCCTCACTATGTTCAACACTTCAAGCAACTCGGTGACCATGATCGACTCGTACAAGGGCGACGCCACCGGCATTGCGGCAGTAACCGGTCTGCATAAGATTTATACCGCCGAGGGTGGTCAGGTTTACATCTACAACACCACCAATGGCATAGCGATGGACAACTCCCAGGTGACCGTAGTCGGCACGGCTTACGACGTGGCCTACATGGACGCACCGAGCGATGACAACAACACCGTCTATTAAGCTTTTCGCAGCATGAGCGACCCTGCCCCGGTCGACGTTCTGGCTATCGCCGCCCACCGGGACGACGTCGAGCAAACATGCGGGGGCACTCTCTTGCGCATGCACTCGCTGCAACTGCGCACCGCCATTCTTGACCTGTCCCAGGGCGAGGCCGGCACCCGTGGTTCCGCCGAAGAGCGCGCCGCAGAAGCTGCGGAGGCAGCCCGCATCCTCTGTGTCGTCTGGCGAGGAGCGCTGGACATCCCTGACGGCCGGGTGGAAAACTCCTGGGAGAACCGCATCAAGATTGTTCGTAAGCTACGCCAGTTGCAGCCCCGGGTGGTGATTCTGCCCTACTGGCAGGGCCGGCATCCTGACCATTACAACAGCGCAACGCTGGGATACGAAGCTTGCTTCCTCGCCGGCCTGGCCAAAATCGAGACCGGCGATCCCCCGTTTAGGCCCTTCAAGATCCTCTATGCCAGTCTGTATGCCGACGTACGGCCGAGCTTCGTCGTCGACATCACGCCCTTCATCGAGGAGCGCTTTCGCGCCTTGCTCGCTTATCGGTCGCAATATGCCGATCAGCCCACCGGTGGGCCTCTCTTTGTCCCCCACGATGAGATCCGCGAACGTACCTTCTCCCTCGCCCGCCACTATGGCCTGCTGGGCGGGGTCCGCTATGCGGAGCCTTTTGTGCAGAAGGAAGTGGGGTTGGTCGACGACCTCACGCTGCTCCCGGTGGCATCGATTTAAGAGTTCAGGAGAGCGGCTGCTGACCGCGGCATGCCCGCACCCGCCAAGGCCGCTGCCGGTCCCAGCGCGGAGAGGTAAACGCGCGCGGCCGCTCCGGGAAAGATGGGGTCCGTGCTATTGGTCAGTTCTATTTTGCCGCCATGCTTCTCCACGATTCCCCGGCTCACCCACAAGCCGAGACCGGTTCCTTGTTCCCCTTTGGTGGTGAAGAAGGGCTTGAAGATCTTGGCTTGATGGTTCTCTAGAATGCCGGGGCCGCTGTCAGTGATCGTCACCAGGGCGCCGGGACGGCTATCCGCGGGGAACGACGTCTCGACCATAACCTGCACCCTTCCGCCCCGTCCCGAGGCCTCGGCCCCATTGGTGATCAGGTTGGTGAATACCTGGCGCAATTCCCCGGGGAACCCCTGGATGGAAGCCCCTTCGCCCAGCCTGCGGTCGATCGCGATGGACTGGTCTTTCAACTGCCGGTCAAGCAGCAGCAGCACGCTCTCGAGTAACTCGCGCAGATCGACTTCGACTGGAGCCTTCGGCTCGCGATATAAGCCGAGCATGGCGCGGCTGATCTGCAGGGTACGGTTCAGCTCCTGTTGGGCCATGGCAAGGTATCGCTGCTGCAAAGCGGCATCGGTCTCGTTCGCCATCAGGTAATGAAGATTGGCGACGGAGTCCAGTGGATTATGAATTTCATGGGCGATGCTGGCGGAAAGCCGCCCGGCAACGGCCAGCTTCTCGTGCGCCATCAGGGCCTCATCCCTGCGCCGCAGGTCGGTGACATCGCGGAATACGAGCACCACGCCCGACACTTCGCCCTTAGCATCGCGAATCGGGGCCGCGCTTTGATCGATCAAGTACTCGGTGCCGTCCTTGGCGATCAGCAGTGAGTGATTCTTCGCTGCAGGGTCTTTAGTCTCCGTCCAGGAATCGAGATTCTTTACCGGCTCCCGAGTCTCTTCATCGACCGTGCTGAAGACGGTTTCGAGGCGTCTGCCTTTCGCCTCCTCCAGCGTCCAGCCAGTCAGTTGCTGGGCGACTGGATTCATGAGTTCCACGCGGCGCTGGTGATTGCATGCAATCAAGCCGTCGCCCACCGATTCCAGGGTAGTTTGCAGCCATTGCTGGCTCTCAATGAGCTCATCCGCCCGCTCGTGCGCCTCTTCAAGCGATTCGCGGAACGCACCGGATACCTTCCTCATATTCCTCTGGGTGTAGATGCCCAGGACGATACCCGTTCCAATGGAAGACAAAATCAGGATCGCCATCAACATACGGACCTGGGAGTTGGTGGACTCTACCTCCTCATCGCGCCGCCCGACCTCGATTTGGGTCATGGCGCCGATCCGGGTTCTTAAGGTGGCCATCAGCTGGCCCCCGTTCAGGTCGAGCGCCGTGTCCCCGAATAGCTTGCCTGCCCGCAAATTGTCCAGCGCCTTACCGGCAAACCCCATCCATTGCTCGTGGCTGTCACGGATCTGACGTAGCCGCGCAAATTGGTCAGGATCATCCCGGACGAGGTAAAGCAGGCGGTCTAGAGTTCCGTGCAGTGCACCTTCCGCATTCTGATAGGGCTCGAGGGTGGTGGAATCGTGGGTGAGCTGGTAATCCCTGAGGCCGGTCTCCTGATCGACCACCAGCCGTTCCAATTCATTCAGCAGGGCAGTGATGCGATCGGTGTGGTCAATACGGCGCTGCTCGCGAAGCGTGCGCTGGAATTGCCAGCCCAATACCAGGGCCAGGAGCAAAAGCAGGACCAAAGGTAGCAGCACTGTAGTAACCAGGATTTGCCGGAACTGATGAAGATTCACCGGGACCCGCCTGATCCATCGGGAGCATTCGCCTGTAAAAGTCCCTTCAGCTTTTCAACCAGGGTGAACGCGCCATCCCCTTTGGTCGCGGAGACACTTATCACCCGCATCACCTCTTCGGGGAGGGCCACATACGCCGAAAGCATCAGGATCGGTATTTGGGGCTTTCGCTTGCGCAGGATCGCGGCCACTTGGCCGCCGTCCATCCCGGGCATCGCGTAATCCACTACCACCGCGTCAATCTCTTCGGTATCGAACAGCGATAAACCGGATACCCCGTCCTTCGCCGTCAGCACGGAGAAGCCCTCGCGCTCGAGAACCATCTTCCGGATCTCAAGGCCGAGATCTTCATCGTCGATACACAAGATGACTGGACGTGACACGGGTTACCGCCCTCGGCAAAAATCTACTCTATAAGTGCCACAACACGGCCGGTGAGCGCCATATATGAAACTTGCTATTGACAGGAAATCCGGGGGATACCGGCATTTTTGCCAAATAGGCAAGGATTCACCGTAGTTTTGCATTCCCCCTACCCAGTTAGGTTACGCTAAACGCATCCGCACGGAGCGTCCTGACCTGCCACTTAAGTGGGCGTATCGTGACCGGCACGAAGAGTGGCACGAAGCTGAGGGAGATCGAGTTGAGTCAAACCGTATGCGTCCTCGAAGATGATCCGGATATTTCCCGTTTGGTACAGCATCATCTGGAAGCCGCAGGTTTTGATGTACGTGTCTACAGCACGCCGGCAAATCTCGTCCCCGACGCCGAGCGCCAGGCGCCCGTGCTCTTCCTCCTGGACATCATGGTTCCTGGTGGAGATGGCCTCGATGTGTGCCGCCGTCTGCGCAGCAATCCCGCTCTCAGCACCATTCCCATCATCTTTCTCACCGCCCGGGCGGGTGAAAACGATCGCGTGCTGGGCCTGGAACTGGGCGCCGACGACTACATCACCAAACCCTTCGCCACCCGGGAACTGATTGCCAGGGTCAAGGCCGTGCTGCGCCGCTTTGAACGGCCCACGGCGCCCTCCGTCATCAGCTTCGAGGAAGTGGTCATCGATGCGGGCGCCATGCAATTGAAGGTGCGGGGGGAGCTCACCACCACCACCGCGACTGAATTTCGACTGCTGGACTACCTTGCCCGTCATCCGGGCCGCGTTTTCAGTCGCGATCACCTGCTTGACGCCGTCTGGGGAGATGCCCGCTTTGTGACCCCGCGCTCCGTGGACGTCTATGTCCGGCGCATCCGTGAGAAGATTGAGACCGATCCCGAGAGCCCCCGTTTTCTCAAGACTGTGCGTGGCGCGGGCTATCGTTTCGAGGTCCCCCGGCTGGCGGAGGAGCCACGCAAGTCAGCTTCTTAGGTTCCAGATCTGAAAACCTGAAAGAGGATAGCCTCGTGACGGGCAGGGTCTTCACCAAGCTGTTCTTCGCTTTCGTGGTGGTGCTCTTCCTGGGGATGGTGGTACTCGACTTCGCTCTGCGCCAAGTCATGGAGGAGTCGCTGCGCGCGCAGGCAGAGGAATCCCTGGTAGGCGAAGCCCGTCTGCTGGCAGTGAATATAGGCGCCTCCGGTCCCGCATCCCTCGATGCTCAGTCCGTGCAGCGGATCGCCCGCCTGGATGCAGTCGCCACCGGTGCGGAAGTCAGTATCTTCGATGCCCAGGGCCGGCTGGTTACCTCCTCCGAAGGTAATCCGGCCCAGGAAAATCCACTCACCCAAACTGGGGCGCCGCCTCCCGAGGTCGCGGCAGTTATTGATCAACACCAGTCCCTCGGCCGCGCCCGGCGCGGGAGTACGCTCTACGTCGCCGTTCCTGCCGGCCCGCTGGTGGTGCGCCTGGTCTACCCGTTTAACGGTGTTCCTGCAGCGGTACACGTGCTGCGCCGGGGTATTGTGCTGGCTTCTCTGCTCTCGCTGATAGTGGCGACCCTGCTGGCGGCATGGCTGGCGCAACGTGCCGCCAAACGCTTGGCCCGCATCGTGGTCTTTGCCAACCGCATCGCCGCCGGCGACCTTTCGGCACGGGTGGAGGAAGGCAATTTGGATGAGATCTCGGCCGTCGCTCATGCGCTGGACGTCACCGCAAGCCGGCTGGAGCACAGCTTTCATGCCCTGGAGAGCAGCCGCAGCGAGCTGACGGCACTGCTGGACAGCATGCAGGAGGCGGTCATCGCCATCAACCCGCAGGGACAGGTGAGTTGGTGCAATGCCGTTATGCAGCGGATCGCGCTGAGTCCGGTCCAAGAGGGCCGTGCCCTGGTGAATTCCATTCGCGATCCCGAGGTGCTCTCCGCAGTGGGTTCAGCCCTTACCTCGCGCCAAGCCAGCCGGCGGCGTGCCACCTCCGTTTCCCCGGGCAAGATCTTTGAGGTCAACGCTGCTCCTATGCCCGGCGGGGGTGCGGTCGCCGTGTTACATGACGTCTCTGAAATCGAACGTTCCGAGACCACCCGAAGGGACTTCGTGGCCAACGTTTCTCACGAACTGCGCACTCCGCTTACCTGTATCACGGGATACGTGGAGACCCTGCTCGATGACCGCGGCCTTACCCATCAGGCGCGCGAGTTCCTGCAGATCATTCTCAAGAACGCGGCTCGCATGAATCGCCTGACGGAAGATCTGCTGGCCCTTGCCAGCGTGGAGTCCGGCGACTACAAGCTGCGTCTGCAAAAAATACAGGCCTCGAGGCTAGTCGAAGAAGCCGTCGGCTCGCTGGCGGGGCTGGTGCTTGATTCAGCGGCCATCCTTGAAGTGGGCGAGACCACCGATGAACCAGTGATGGCCGATCTTGACGCACTGAGTCAGGTCTTCGGGAACCTGGTCGAGAATGCGATGAAATACGGCAAGGCGGGAGGCCGCGTACGGGTGGGGGCGCGCAAGCAGGAGGCGATGATTGAATTCTACGTGCAGGACTTTGGCCCCGGCATCGCGTATGAGCACCTGCCCCGTATCTTTGAGCGCTTCTACCGGGTCGATAAAGCCCGCTCGCGCGAATCGGGAGGGACTGGGCTGGGGCTGGCGATCGCCAAGCACATTGTCCAGGCCCATGGCGGTCACATTCGCGTGGAGAGTGAACTCGGCTTTGGCGCAACCTTTCTCTTTCGCCTGCCCTCCCTTGCCGACGCTGGCGCTCAAGCGTTACCGGCCCCGGCCCCGAATCCGCAGGCATCTACGCAAACTATTGAAAAATAGAAGTTTGCGGCCTTCGCGACGAAGGCTTTTTTTGCCATATTCATCGTCTTGTAAAGACTCGTTCACAGACACGACTGAGAATCAGGGTAATTTCGCCTGAGGTGGAACGTGAGAAAGACAATCTGGTTGTTGGCCGCGGCCATGAGTGCAATGGTTTGCGTGGGCCACGCACAGAAGCTGAACGGAGCGGGAGCGACCTTCCCCGAGCCAATTTATTCCAAGTGGTTTAGCGAGTACAGTGCCTCCCACCCCGGAGTTCAGATCAACTACCAGGCTATCGGCAGCGGTGGAGGCATTCGCCAGGTTACGTCCGGTACGGTCGATTTCGGCGCCAGCGACAATCCCATGACAGACGAACAACTGGCCGCCTCCAAGGTAAAAATTCAGCACATCCCCACTGTGCTTGGGGCAGTCGTGCCGATTTTCAACGTGGCAGGGGTCACCGACCTGCACATCGGACCTGACGTTCTGGCTGATATTTATCTAGGCAAGATCTCCAAGTGGGACGATGCACTTATAGCGAAGGACAATCCGGGAGTCAAACTACCTTCCCAGGATATCTTTGTCGTCCACCGTTCCGATGGCAGCGGCACGACCTACATCTTTACCGACTATCTGTCGAAGGTCAGCAAAGACTGGGCAAGCGGACCCGGTAAAGGGGCTGCGCCTAGTTGGCCCCGCGGTATTGGCGCCAAAGGAAGTGAAGGCGTTGCCGGCTTCGTCCGTCAATCGCCGGGCTCGATCGGGTACGTCGAGCTCATTTTCGCTCTGCAGAACAAGATCCCCTTCGGTTACGTAAAGACTGCCGGGGGAACCTGGGTCAAGGCATCCATCGAAGGAGTGTCGGAGGCAGCGGCGAGTGTCAAGAACATGCCGGCTGACTATCGCGTCTCCATTACCAATGCACCTGGGAACGCCTATCCCATCTCCAGCTTTACCTGGCTTCTGATTCCCAACCCTGCCAAGGACCCGACCAACGGCAAGGTCCTTATCGATTTTCTGAAGTGGATGCTGCAGCACCAGAACGAGGCTAGCTCGCTCTACTATGCTCCGCTGCCTGCCTCGGTGGCACAGAAGGTGGGTGCAACCATCAACACATTGAAGTAGGGGTCGGATGTTATTCTGACCCAGCGGCGATTCCGTCCAATAAGGCCCGCGACGCCATAATCTTTTTCATTTCAAAAGGATTGTGCCGCGGGCCGGTTTAACCTGAAATTCACTCAAGCCCTCTACGGTAGATACTTGTGAAATCAGAGACGCAGGTGCCGCGAGTGGCTGGCCAGGCTGACGTGCAGCGAGCAGACAACACTTCGTCGTCCGGCGCCGAGCCGCCTCAGGCGTCTGCGGTTCGATCCTATCTTCTCAACTGCGGCAGTTCTTCCCTCGCCGATCGCGTCTTCAGCGCCCTCATGTTGCTGTGTGGGCTCAGCATTTTCGCCATCGTTCTGTTGATCCTGGTTGAGCTCATTTCGGGCTCCAAGCTGGCAATTCAAAAGTTCGGAATGTCATTTTTCTTTGGGTCCGCCTGGGATCCAGTCAACGGCAACTTTGGCGCCCTGCCGTTTATCTACGGTACCCTCGTTTCGTCGATCGTGGCGTTGGTTATCGCTGTCCCCCTGGCGATTGGCGTGGCCATCTTCCTTACCGAAATGTGCCCCGCCTGGCTGCGCGGCTTCCTGGCTTTCTTCACCGAACTGCTGGCCGCAATTCCCAGCGTGGTTTATGGTCTGTGGGCGATTTTTGTCCTGATCCCGCTGCTGCGCGAGTACGTGAATCCATTCCTCATTAAGACCTTGGGCTGGACGGGGATTTTTGCCGGCCCAAACTACGGAATTGGGATGCTCGCAGCCGGCGTGATTCTCTCCATTATGATCTTGCCCATCATCTCGTCGCTCACTCGCGAAGTCATGTCGGCGGTTCCCCACGCGCAGCGGGAGGCGGTTTTGGCGCTGGGGGCCACGCGCTGGGAGATGATCCGCATGGGCGTGCTGCGTAATGCGCGCATTGGCATCGTCGGAGCTGTGATTCTTGGTCTTGGCCGCGCCCTGGGTGAAACCATGGCGGTCACCATGGTCATCGGCAACCGGCCAGAGATTACGCGCTCTTTGCTGGCCCCGGCCTACAGCATGGCCAGTGTCATAGCCAACGAGTTTAGCGAAGCCTCTGATGAACTTTACCTGAGCGCCCTGATTGAAATCGGTCTGGCGCTGTTTATCGTCACCATCATCGTCAATGCCCTGGCCCGCGTGCTGGTTTGGGCGGTCACTCGCGGCGCGCCGGTCAGAGGGACGTAGCGAATGGCTTCCAATGTCGTTATGGCGCCGCGGCGCGCCCGAACCTCCAATCGGCTATGGCGGGTCTTTGCCAATCACCTGGCCACCGTTGCTGCGGTCGGCGCCACCATCCTGGTGATGGCGCCGCTGATTGCCATCTTCGCCTATCTCCTCTTCAAGGGCGCCAGTTCGCTCAATCTCGCGTTCTTTACCCAGGTGCCCAAACCAGTGGGTGAAATTGGCGGCGGTATGGCCAATTCCATTCTTGGATCGGGCATCCTCCTTGGGATCGCCAGCCTCATGGGTGTGCCCATCGGCATTGCCGGCGGCATCTACATCGCCGAGTTTGGCCGGGACAAGCGCTTGGCCAACATGATCCGGTTCACCGCCGATGTTCTCAATGGGGTGCCTTCGATCGTCATGGGGATCGCCGTCTACACCCTCATCGTGGTGCCGCAGAAACATTTTTCCGCCCTTGCAGGCGGGATCGCGCTGGGCATCATGATGATTCCGACGATCACCCGCACCACCGAAGAGATGCTGTTGATGGTGCCTCTCAATGTGCGCGAGGCCGCTCTCGGACTGGGTGTGCCGAACTGGCGTTCGGTTCTTTCCATCACTCTCCGCACCGCATCGCCCGGTGTCATTACCGGTTGCATGCTGGCCTTTGCCCGGGTTGCGGGCGAGACCGCCCCGCTGCTCTTTACCGCGCTCGGGAACCAGTTCTGGAGCACCAACGTGAATCAACCGATCGCGGCGCTCCCGCTACAGATTTACGTGTATGCGCTTTCCCCTTACGACGACTGGCACCGTCTTGCCTGGGGCGGCGCTCTGGTGCTGATCGCGCTGATCGTTGTATCTGTTTCACTCGTCAGGTACGTAGCCGGCCGCGGAACGCTGAAAGGGGCAAGCTAGTGGGTGTAGCAATCCAAGTATCTGATCTGAATGCCTGGTACGGCACTAACCATACCCTTCAGAGCATCAGCCTGGAGATTCCGGCTAACCATGCCACCGCTCTTATCGGCCCCTCCGGTTGCGGCAAGTCTACCTTCGTCCGCTGCTTGAATCGCATGCATGAGACGAACCCGATCGGCCGAGTTACCGGTACGGTTCTTGTGGGCCCGACGGATATCTATGCTCAGGCCTCGCCGGTCGAGATTCGCCGGCGCATTGGTATGGTTTTTCAACGGCCGAATCCGTTTCCCACCATGTCGATCTACGACAACGTAGCGTCAGGTCTTCGCCTGAATGGATTTCGAAACCGCAAGGTCCTCGATGAAGTGGTTGAGCGCTCGCTGCAGCAGGCCGCTCTTTGGGACGAAGTGAAAAACGATCTTAAGAAAAAGTCTGGCGCCAGCCTCTCCGGTGGCCAGCAGCAGCGCCTTTGCATTGCCCGCGCGCTGGCGGTGGATCCGGAGGTGATGTTGATGGACGAGCCGGCCTCGGCGCTCGATCCGGTCTCCACGGCGAAGATTGAAGATCTTATCTTTCAGCTCAAGTCGCAATACACCATTGTGATCGTGACCCACAACATGCAGCAAGCTGCGCGGGTCGCGGAGAACACCGGTTTCTTTCTCAATGGCAAGCTGGTGGAATTCGACGCAACCCACAAGATTTTCACCAACCCGACTGACAAACGCACTGAGGATTACATTACAGGCAGGTTCGGATGATGCGGATTCGATTTCATCGGAAGCTCGACGATCTGAAAGAGCGGCTTCTGGTTATGGCCGGCATGGCGGAGCAAGCGATTCAGCGTGCCGTTGAGGCCTACCGCGTGCGCGACCTTTCCCTTTGCGACCTGGTGGTCCGCAGCGAGATTTCGATTAACAGCTTCGAGCGCGAGATCGACCAGATGGCGCTCGACCTGCTTGCCATGGAGCAGCCCATGGCAATCGATCTGCGTTTTATTCTCGCCGTCATCAAGATCAATGCTGATCTGGAACGTGTGGGTGACCAGGCGGTGAGTATCAGCGACCGGGTGCGGGACCTTCAGGCTTTTCCGGTAGTAGATTTGCCGGTCGACATTCCGCGCATGGCGTCCCTCGCCTCTGCCATGGTGCGTAAAGCCCTGCAAGCCTTTATCGAGGCCGACGCGGAACTGGCCACCTCTGTGCTGACCATGGACGATAACGTGGACAAACTCAACGACACGGCCTTTTTTGCTCTTTCTAATCTGATCAAGGAGCAACCCCGCTACACCCCCCAGGCACTGCACGCGCTGATGATTGCCCGCAACCTGGAGCGGGTTGCCGACCACGCGACCAATGTTGCGGAGGATGTCATCTTCTGGGTTCGCGGTGCCGACGTTCGCCACCACCTGAGCACCTAAGGCCCGAAAAAAAAGCGCATGACGCCAGTACTACTAGGGCAACGGTTTTCGTATTCGCGTAAGCACTTCACTTCTGCTCTCCCTTAGACTGGCGCCATGTCCCTCTTGAAAGTAATCGTGCTTGCTGTAGTGCAGGGTCTTGCCGAGCTTCTTCCGGTTTCAAGCTCAGCCCATGTTGTCGTGGCCGAAAAGCTTATGGGACTCGATCCGTCTTCTCCGCAGATGACGCTGCTTCTTGTCATGCTGCATACGGGGACCATGTTTGCGGTCATCGCCTTCTTCTGGAACACGTGGAAGAAGGAGTACTTCGCCACCACGGAAAAATTTAAACAATTCGCACTTCGCGTGCTCTGGGCGACGTTGCTTACGGCGATTGTAGGAGAAGCGATCAAAAAGGTCATAGAGAAGACCTTGTTTCGGGGCGCAGAGAAGGCGGAAATCGAACAACTGTTTAGTCATCTTGAGCTGATAGCGCCTGCCCTTGCCGCCGCCGGAGTGCTGATCCTCATCGCCGGCCTGCTGGAGAGACGCCAGATTGCGGGAGGCGTCTCGGGCACGGGGGATGCAGGTCGAACACTGACCTTTCGCCAGGCCGGTTGGATGGGCGTTGTGCAGGGCCTGGCGCTGCCATTTCGAGGATTCTCCCGCTCCGGCTCTACGATTTCGACTGCCATGTTGGTTGGCGCGACCAAGGAGCGCGCGGAACGCTTCAGTTTCGCGATGGCCGTGGTAATCACGCCGGCAGTCGTGGGCCTGGAGGCGCTGCGGCTGCAAAAGGCGTCGCACGCCGCTCTGCTTGCTGGATCGCCGATCGACCTGAAAGGCTCGCTGCTCTTCAGTTTGCTGGGGATGGTCTTCTCTTTTCTGGCTGGCCTGATCGCCCTCAAATGGCTAAGCAGTTGGCTTGAGAGTGGCCGCTGGTACCTGTTTGGGATCTACTGCGTGCTGGCGTCAGGAGTCGTCTTCTACCTGCACACGAGAGGCTTTTAGCCGTGATTGCCCGAGCGGTTACCTGAGCACCGCGTGGTTCAATCCCTTGCCAGGAAAGCATCAGCCGGAATTCCGAACCGGGCACCCAATTTCCGCACCTGATCAAGGGTGAGCTTTCGTTGGCCCCGCAGGAACATTGAAACTGCGCTCTCCGATCCAAATTGCGGAATCAAATCACGTTGCGTAAGGCCGTGCTGCTCGATAAGGAACCGTACAACTGAAATTGCGTCCGCGACGGGAACAGAGTAATACGCCTGCTCATAGCGATCCACGAGGAGGGTCAGGAGTTCAATCGCTTGTGCTTCAGAGGGGGATGGATTCTTTAGGGCGGTCAGTTGAAAGAGAGCCTCTGTATACGCAGCAAGCTCCCGATCATTGTGTATGACGCGGGGAGCGCCTTGCGCAATCATTTCCGCCGGGTTTGCTAGAACGGTCTTCATTTCGTCCTGAACTTCCTATGCACCCGTCGATAATACGAAGTACTTCACGATTTGTGAAGTTGCAAGGGGTGGTTTGTTTAGCTGACAGTCAGAGGCGGGGGCTTATAGCCAAAGTTTGCCTCTACCGCGGCCGCGATGCCAAGCACCCGTTCGTCTTCGAAGGGGCGGCCTACAATCTGCACGCCAATAGGCAAGCCTTGGGGCGACCAGCCGACCGGCACAACCGCCGCGGGCGCTCCCAGCAGGTTGAACCACTGTGTGTAGCGCATGGCATCGAGATACTTCACCTGCTGGCCCTCCACTTCCCACGCACGTTCCCCATGGCGAAAAGCAGGAATCGCACAGACTGGACAAAGAAGAATAGGGAAATTCTCCATCTCCGCCAGCAGTCTGCGGCGTACGTGATTGCAATCCATCCAGGCCGTAAGCAATTCCTGCGCGGATAGCGGCGGCTCGCTGTGCGCGATGGACAGGAAATCAAGAAACGTTGAGCTCAGCTGCGACTGCCGCCCGTGTACCAGCGGATCGAGAAGCATGGCGCCGCCGCGGACAAAAAACTTCCACCACAATTGCCGTGCCTCCTCAAGTGCATGGGGGCGAAACGGGCGCACGTTGAATCCCTGACTTTCGAGCATTCGGGCCGCATCCTGCACAGCCTGTCGAGTCTCGGGCGTAACGGGGATGATCCCGTCGTCTTCAAAAAAGGCGATGGGAACGCGCCGCAAATCTTCCAACGACTCATTTCTCAGGCCGACCGGCGGGCTCACCGGATCCAAAGCATCCTGTCCGGAGAGAGTGATGAAGAGCAGCGTGACATCGCGGACGGTGCGTGCCATGGGACCGATCGCGCCAAGAATGGCAAAGGGCCCATCGCATGACGGAAGATGACCGCGCGCGGGAACGCGGCCCGGTGTGGGCTTCAGCGAGCATATCCCGGTAAAGTGAGCCGGCTCGCGTACGGAGCCTCCGCTATCGCTGCCCACTCCACCCGCGGAAAGGCCGGCAGCAATCGCCGCCGATTCGCCGCCGCTCGATCCGCCGGCGGTTCGCTCCACATCCCACGGATTCGCTGTTGCCCCATACACCCGGTTGTCGCTCTCGTAAGCCATCAGGAACTCAGGACAGTTGGTGGTGCCCAGAATCACCGCGCCGGCCCGCTTCATGCGATCCACCACGGTTGCGTTTTCAGGAGGAATATAGCCACGGTGCAGCAGGCTGCCGGTCTCACATCGGTATCCGGCAGTGGCGATCGAAGACTTGATGGTCATCGGCAACCCGAAAAGAGGGCCGCGGGAGTCGCTCGAATTCTCGAGCGCGCGGGCCTGTGCACGCACCCGATCAGCGTCAAAATCGACCAGCGCATGCAGCTGAGGATTCAAGCGTTCGATCTGCTGGATGTATTCCCCGGCCAATTCCAGTGGTGAGATTTGTCCCCGCCTGAGCATAGACAGAAGCTCGACTGCAGGCATTACCGTAAGGCCGTTCACTGCGCCGGATTGACCACCGGCGGAAGCATCACGCGCGGCTTGTAATGAAATGCATATTGCTGTACCCCGCGACCGGAGTCGAAACGATCGTTCCACTCCATCTCATATTGCATGCGCTGTTCGTCCTGCGGATAATGCTCGCTCGCGGGATAGGGATAGGTGCTCATGCCATGGAACGGCATGTCGGCGACCGTGAAAGGGCTTGCCTCGTAGAAATCCATATCCTTAACGAAGCCGTTGGCATAGAAGAAGTAGTCACGCTTCCAGCCCGGCGCCAACGGAGGCAGGGAAGCCGCGCTGAATTCCACGTCAATATCTTCACCGCTGCCGAAGATCACGAAGGATTCGTCGACTCGCTTGAGCAAAGGCGTGACCTCTCCGTAGCGGGTATAGCTGCCGCGAGAGCGGGTAAAGGGTCCGGTCTGGCTGATCTGCTGATAGTTGTAAGTCAGATCGCCCGGCGTCTTGCCATCAATCTGTTCCGGGTACCCGCGAAAGGCAAGCTGCGCGGAAGCCAGGGGTAGCTCCGTCTGGCGTACGCGATGCGGCGCCTCCGGCCCGTTGTCGATCAATGCCTGGTCCCAGTAGATCTGCAGATTTGTGGTGAGCCGGATGCGGCGCGTACCCGGCGGAAGTTTACCCGTGAGATCCACCACGATGGTGCGCGGCAATCCTGCAGGGAAACCCATCTCGTCGATGACTCTCTTCCAGCTACCATCCGGCAACTGTGCTTCCACGTACGGCGGCATAGGCTTAAGATTCGCCTGCCACGCGGCATACATGGAACTGGCCGAAAAATACTCGATGAAGCCGTGCAGCAGCAGCCGCAGCGGATTGGCGGCGGTCCACTCGCCCACATCGAGCGTGAGCGTGTGCTGGTTGGCAAAGCCGGCGAAAGGCAGGTTAGTAAAGTCGCGCACGTACTGGTGATCACGGGTGCGCAGCAGTGCGCTCACGTCGCGGCCTTTGTCGTCCCACGCTCCGGCAACAGGATGCGCGTCTGCGCTCAACACGACGCGGCCATCAGCAAAAGGAGGCTCATTGAGGAAGCGCTCGTTGGGATACACCTCGGTGGCTGCAGGATGATCGACTGCTGTCAAGCGAACCTGGTCAAGGTAGTTGACCTCTTCCATCGGCTCACCAAAGCGCAGGCTGAGATATCCTCCGCGCGGGCGAAGCTGCGAACCTTCCACCTTGATCCATTCATCCGGATCGGCATTGTTTTTTGCCGTGGGCGAAACCCAGTGGCCAACCACTGCGGCGCCGATTACGTCGGAGATGAATTCGTACCGGGTTCCATTCCAGGCAAACAGAGTGGGACAGGAGCTTCCCCGCCGATCCAGTTCGGTGATGGCGAGCCCAGTCTTCGTGGCCACGTCCGTTTCGTCCTGAGGAACCCCCGTGGGCCAGAGAATCCGCACCATGTCGGCGTGCTCCGCACTGCCAATGCCGGCAAGAAGCTGCTGCGCTCCCTGGCTAAGATAACCGGAGGCTCCGGTGATCTCGAACTTTTGCCAGACGCCATCGGCAAAAACCTCTACCTTGGCGCCGATCGCCGATTTGTTGTCGGCAACGCCCTTCAGCGAAATCGACACAGAATGATTTCGATTGCCGCCCTGGTTGTGCAGGAGCAAGGGGTCCCCGTTGGGCTGAGTAACGATCAGGTCGGCAGCGCCGTCGCCGTCCATATCAGCGGCAATCAGGGCCCGCGGTTGAACCAGCTTGACCTGGTCGAGCTTCACCCGCGCGGTTACGTCCTCAAAGCCCGCCGGCCCCAGGTTCCGCAACGCACGCAACTCCGGCCCATGCGGCGTTTCCACCGCGGCCACCAGGTCGAGCCAGCCATCGTTGTCCAGATCGATGGCGGTCAGCCCCCAACCCGCGGTCACATTTTCTACCGGTAGAGGGACGCGTTCAAAGCGCTTGCCTTGCACGTTGCGCCACAGTGAAATGCCCGGGCTGCCGGAGTGGGTGAGGGCTACATCCATCCAGCCATCCTTGTTGAAGTCGAGCACTACCACGCCCGTCGTCGGGGACAGTCCGGTGTCGGCAAAGAGAGGAGAAGACTTGAAGTGACCCTCGCGAGGATTAGCAAAGAATGTGGGCGCGTGGCCGGAACCCGTGACCAGCAGGTCAACCGCGCGATCGTTGTTGAGGTCAGACAGCGTCGCGGCCACGGTGGTGCCTTCGCCTCCAAGGCCCGCTTGCTCCGTCCAATTAGTAAAGGTGCCGTTGCCGTTGTTGCGCCATAGAACGTTGGGCTTCCCGCCCGCCGCAGACGGTTGGCCGGTCACAAACAGGTCCAGGTCACCGTCGTGGTCGTAATCGACAAAGGTGATGCCCGCCGGCTGGTTGGCTGGTTGCACTCCGGTGGCTGCGGTCACATCGCTAAATTTGCCACCGCCATGGTTTTTGAACAGCAGCACGCGATCGCTCATGGCCACGGCAACATCAGGCAGGCCGTCGTTGTCGAAGTCACCCACAGTGCAGGCCACGCCGGTACCGCTCGCCACCAAGCCGGTCTGCGCGCTGGGCACTAGCGCAAAGCTCCCGCTGCCGGACTGCGCATAGGTCCGGATCGCCTCTGCTCCCGATGCCATCACCAGCAGATACGAGTGTTCGCCCGCGGTTGCAACCAGGCATGCTCCGCCTTGCGGGCGATCGCCTGGCTTAGCCGTCGCGGCGGTTATGTGGCCGATGGTCTGCGCGGTAAAGGTGAGCGGAATCATCGGGCCCACTTGCGGGTTCACGGTCAGCGCATCTTGTACCAGCGAGTAGTGGCCCTCATCGCCGTAGGTATGTGCGAGGGGAAATCCGATCTTCTCCTGGTTCAGCGTTTCGAAGCGTTTGAAAGCAGTCGTAGCCTCATCTCGCCGGCCCACGCGCTGTAGGGCTTTGGCCAGGCCAAACTGGGCCGATGCATGAATGGGATTCAGCCGCAAAGCAGTTTGAAATTCGGTCAGTGCCTGCTCCGGTTGATGCAATTCGAGCAGGACGGAACCCAGGAAGTAATGAGTGTCCGCGTCGTCGGGATCAAGGGCCGCCGCCCGTTGAAAGCTTTCCAGGGATTTCTGATACTCCGCTTCGATATGGTACAAAATGCCCAGCGCATACCAGATATGAGGATCCTTGGGATCCTGGGCCGAAGCTTGTTGGAGTGCTTGCTCGGCTTCCGGCATTTTCTGCAGGTAGATCAGCGCGATGCCGCGGTTTACCTCGGCATGGACCAGCGAAGGGTCAAGCTGGTAGGCCTCGGCAAATTTGGCTTGCGCTTTATCCAGCAGCTGCTGATTCATCAGGGCGGTGCCAAAGTTGTTCAGCTTCGCTGCTTCCGCCTGCTTGGAAGGGGTAATATCCGCACGCCCGGCAGTTGCGATGACAACAAGTAAGGCGCAGAGGACAAGGCCAGACAGGACACGGCGAGACGATGAAGCCAGGACTTGCAGACGCATTCTGCTCCTAAACAATCCATCCTCGACTATAGAACACGGCCTTTGGGTTGGAAATGGCAGATCCAATTCGCTTTGTGTGTGAGAACTCAGCAGCAATTCAGTATCGAACTTTGCTGGGCTGAAGAGTATGCGCGAAAACATCGAAAGAAGGCGGCCCGGCGGATCCATAGGCGCGGAGGACCGGCCCGCTAAACGTCAGCCCAGCACGGAGTCCGCGGGCCGACTCGCCGGAAGAGACGCCCGTGGCGCGGAGCTGAGTAGTGCAGAGGATGAGAAAGATCTGGTTGTCCGCCCCTTGGGGCGTGCCAGGGGCGGCAGCCCTGGGTTGGCGTTGGGTTTCAGGAATGCGATGTTCCCGTCGTGCTGGCGGCTAAGTCCTTTGTTTTACCAAGGTGGCCAAATTTTTATTTTTCCCGCCCCCCTAAGTTGCTTAGGGGACGGATGTATTAGCCAGCTGATCGTCTTCCGGCGCCCGAGCCACGCGCCGATGCTTGCGGCGACCGTTCTCGAGTAGCTGGGACTCCTAGTTAGGACGGTATTACGGCTCAGTCTTGCCGTCCAGAGCACCTAGCAGAAAAAGATGTGGAAGAGGGGTAGGGGAACTAGTGTAGTGCGCCGGGAATAACATCCATTATTCCGGTGCCTGAAAGTTGAAGATGGGCCCAGGCTGCAGTCCCTCAGCGGCTTCTATGGAGTCTGCGTGAGAACTCGAAAATAAACAGCAAATCGAAACCAGGCCCGTAGGGCCGGGAGCCAAACGTCAGCCCAGCCCGGATCCGCATTTCCTGTGGAGCTTGCTGGCGTTGTCGCATTTCATGCGGCTTTCCTTAACGAAAGCCGCACACGCGGACTTTGGTGGCGCCCCGTGCAGGAAATCCGGAGAAGGGCTGGGAGGCGGGTCCAAGGTCCGGGAGCGCCGGAGGTGCGGCACTACCTTCATCCGCGGGTGCCGCGCCTCTGGCGCTCAAACAATATTGGGGATCGATGTCCCAGCCCTTCCGGGCTGGGCTGACGTTTGGCTCCCGGCCCTACGGGCCTGGTTTCGATTTGCTGTTTATTTTCGAGTTCTCACGCGGACTCTTTAGCCCGACGTATTCTCAATCGTTTACGGCCCGGCTAAAGTCGTGCCCTGACACAAAACATGAGTTTTTCTGCAGACTCTAAAAGCCCTGATCATTCTGGCCAATAGCGGCACGACTAAAGTCGTGCCCTGATACAAAGCGAAACACCCGCCCCGTCCATTTGTCGTGCTACGACAGCAGACGGCCCAGGGCTTCACAAACCATATCGATTGCTCCGGCTTCCATGTTGCTGAAGAAGGGGAGCGCGATGGTACGGGAAGCTTCGGCCTCAGTGATCGGCAGGTTTGCGGAATCGCGCCACGCAGCATAACTGGGCTGTAAGTGAATGGGAGCGAAGTACCGTCCGCACGCGATGCCAGCAGCCGCCAATCCACGCATCACTGCATCCCGTTCAAGGCTAGCGCTGTTGTTCAGACGCACGACGTAGACAAACCAACTGACGCGGCCTTCAGCGACCGAAAGCGGCGGAAGCGTCAGTTCCTGATGCCGGCTGAGCCGCTGTTCATACGCCGAGGCAACGGTCGCGCGCTTGCACAGGATCTCTTCCAGCCTCAACATCTGCGCCAGCCCTAAGGCGCAATTGATTTCGGAGATGCGATAGTTGTAGCCCAGCTCGGTATGTTGAAACCAGTCGTCGGTTTCGTATCGTCCCTGGTTGCGCAGCGCTCGGATGCGCCGGGCGAGCGCCTCATCGCGCGTCACCACCATGCCACCCTCGCCGGTGGTGATCTGCTTGTTGGGATAAAAGGCGAAGACACCGGCATGCCCCATGGAGCCGGCCTTGCGGCCGCGGTGCTCCGCCCCAATCGCCTCGCAGGCATCCTCGATCACCAAGAGCCCGTGCCTTTCAGCGATCTCGAGAATCGTCGAAATATCCGCGGGAACCCCAAAGTTATGGACCACCAGGATAGCTCGCGTCCTGGGCGTGATGGCTTCTTCCATCCTCCGCGGGTCCATGTTGAGCGTGGCCGGATCGATATCGGCAAAGACCGGAATTGCACGTTCATAACGAATGGCGTTCGCGGCAGCGACGAAGGAGAATGAGGGAACGATAACTTCATCCCCATCACCGATGCCCAGCGCGCGGATGCAAAGATGCAGGCCGGCTGTTCCGGAGCTAACCGCCACCGCGTGCCGTAGGGAAACGTACGTGGCCACCGCCGCCTCAAATTGTTCGCTCACCGCACCGAGGCTGAGCCGCGGAGTACGCAGCACAGCAACCACAGCTTCGATCTCAGCCTCAGTGATGTCGGGGGCGGATAAGGGTATTTTCATGGGAGAGCGGCGGCGCGCTTGACGAGTAACTCTTCAGAAAGAGCAACGGTTGTGAGCACGTGCACGATCCTCTCCGAGGCATGCCCGTCCCCGTAAGGATTTGTCATACCCGCGAGCGACTCGCGAAACGCAAGGCTCATGGCCTCGCTAATTCTTGTAAGGATGACCCGGGATTCCGGTTCGGCATCCAGCACATTGCGGGCTCGTTCGCGGCCCTTCTGCCGGAAACCCACATTAACCACCGGCAGGCGAAACGATGCAGCCTCCATAATGCCACTGCTGGAGTTACCGATAATCAGGGAGACATAGCAAAGCAGGCTCCAGTAGGTCACCGAGTCCAGATTGACGTAGACCCTGGCGTCACTGCGTGTGGAGACGAAGGCTCGCGTCCGCTCCAGCAGAGCGTGGCTGCCCGCATCGGCGTTGGGGTAGCAAAAGAGTATTTGCACGTCCATTTCTCGCAAGGCAGCAAAGAGGGAATCGGCCTCCTGCGTTGTATCCCGCATGATGGTGACCGGATGATACGCGACCACGACCGTAGGGCGTTCCAGATCGAGCCTCAGTCGCTCCTGGAGTTCGTGCTGGCTCCACAAGCGGCTGCGGCGAAGATGATCGAGCGAAGGAGCGCCGGCGCGATGGACCCTCCATGGCTCCTCGCCCATCGCGATCACACGGTTGCGCGCCCCTTCAGTCGAAGTGAAGTGGATGTGGCTCATTTTGGTGAGCGCGTTTCTCACCGCATCGTCGATGGCTCCCTCGCTAATCTCTCCGCCTTCAATATGTGCAATGGGAATGCGCAGAGTGAGAGCCACAGCCGCGGGGGCGAGCATCTCATAGCGATCCGCGATCAGCAGCAGCAGATCGGGCCGCATCTGCCCCAGCAGATCGGCCAGTGCAAGCACAGCCACGCCCAGTGTCTTTGCCATGCCTACATCGGTATCCGAACTAAGCAAGCACTCGAGCCGGGCGGCAATGGGGAACCCATCCTTCTCAATCTCCTTCACCGTCTCACCGAACTGGGGCGAGAGATGTGCACCGAGTACGATCAGCTTCAGGTCGACTTCTTCGTGCCGCGCCAAGTCGTGCAAGGGCCAATAAAGGTGGCTATAGTCAGCGCGGGAACTGGTTACTACGGCAATCGTCCGCTTCATGCCGTTTCTCCGGCCGCCGCTAGAATAAGCGCGCTCGGCTGATACTCAGGCACGGCGCGCAAAACCGCTGTCAATAACTGTTGCAGAGAGCGTTCCTGGCAGGCCTGCTGGAGCTGTCGCAAAATCTCATCCAAAACCGTCGCAGGCAGGCAGGGGCTTTTGACCGCTCGAATCAGTTGCCCGGAATCCGCATGGCCAACGTACGCTTCGCGTTCAGAGAGCAGTGCTTCACACATCTTGTCGCCCGGGCGCAGTTGGGTGTAGACAATGGGTACCCGGCCATTCGCCATCAGATGCTGCGCCAGCAATTCCACCGGCACGGGCTCCCCCAATTCCGGCACCAGTATGCCTTGCGCATTCTCTGCTGAAGACGCGTGCAGCAATAGGGTTACGGCATCCCTAGTGGTAAGAAAGTAGCGTCGAACCTCGCGATGTGTAACTGTCACCGGCAGCCCAGCGAGTATTTGCTTTAAGAAGAGAGGAGCGATACTTCCTTCCGAACCGAGCACATTGCCCAGACGGACTGCTTTCATCCGGGCGGACGCAGCGCGCGGCGCCAGCATAATCAGTTCAGCTATCCTCTTCGAGGACCCCATAATGCTGACCGGGTCAACGGCCTTGTCGGTAGAGAGCAGGATCACCTGCTCGGTCTCAGTGTTGGCCGTGGCAGCCTGCACCAGCAGGTGGGTGCCGATCGCATTGTTCTCGATCGCAGCAAAGGGATGGGCCTCCATCAGGGGAACATGCTTGAAAGCGGCTGCGTGAAAAACAATCTGGGGACGGTAACGACGGAATATCTCGGCCAGCAGAATAGAGTTTGAGACGCTGCCCAGCACGGACGTGTGCTTTATCGGGTAGGGCAGTCGCTGCAGAGCCGCGTCGATTTCATAAAGACTCCGCTCCGCAGCTTCCAGCAACACCACCTGCCTGGGCGCAAACTCGGCGATGCCACGGGTCAAAGCCGAACCGATCCAGCCGCCCGCTCCGGTGATCAGAATCCGTTTGCCTTCGAGTGAAGCTGCCGCCACTGCGCGATCGAGAGCCAGTGGCGCGCGATCGAGAAAGCTCTCCCATGCGCAAGCCGCGAGCTTTAGTGCCGAGGAGCCGGTTCCGTCGTTGCTGCTTGTCATGTCGGCACTCCCTCTATTATGCGTTAGGCTGAGAACTTCCCCAGGTTGAGGCCACCACCGCCAATCGGGCAGCATCTCTATATACAGTTGTGCGGGGAGGGGAGCAGGTTTTCGCGATTTCCTCTGCCTTGCCGTCGGCCAAGGAGAATCGCAGCAACCGACGGACTCTTCCCGCAACAATGCAGGAGTTTCTGGGTCAGCGAATCCAGCTACGACGTTTACCCCTCGAATCATGGAGGGGTGGGGAAAACCAGAGGCCGGCAATCCGCCGGCCCTTTCCTTATCATTCCTCGGCGAATGTTCTCAGGGGTTGTTTCCATGGCTGCAGTTCTGCGGGCGTTCTTTGGGTATTTTTTCCTGGTCCTGGTTGTCCGCATCGTAGGGCGGCGCCCTGGCAAGCAGATGACTCCGTTTGAGTTCGTGCTGATCTTTTTCATAGGTGGCCTTGCGCTTACCGCGATCGTAGGTGATGAGGCTTCGTTTACGAATAGTATTTGCCAGATCATTACCATGGGTTTGGCGCACTCGAGCCTTGCCTGGGCTCGGACCAAGTCCAGGCGTTTCGCCCGCTTGGTGGATGGGACTCCGCTGATTCTTCTCGAGAAACAAAGCTGGCGCGCGGACACGCTTACGCACATGCGTATTCACGACGACGACGTGATGGCTTCCGCGCGCGACTCGGGAATAAAGACGCTACAGGAAATTGACCGCGCCGTGCTTGAGCGCAATGGCGAAATCAGCGTTTCCCACTTGCAACAAGATGTTTAGGCACCAAGAGTAGTCATGGTTACGAAACCTATCTCGAAGCCGGTCGAAGACTCCGTCGCCAAGGTAAATGACGAGGTGGCGGTTGGGGAAGACCTTGATTTTCAAAGGAAGTGGTGGCGCTTTGAAAATGCAGCCTGGGTCGTCTTCACTTTGATCATTGTCCTTGACCTGTGCGGCCTCTTCGGAAGAGGTCCGCTCGCAAAGGCAGAGCGGCGTTCCGCGGATGGCGCTATTGATGTCAAATACGAACGGATTGAGCGAACGGGTTCTCCGTCGATTCTTACCATCCAGTTCGCTCAATCAGCGATTCAAAGCGGCAAGATTCAGCTTTACGTCAGCAACAGCCTGGTTAAGCAGCTTGGCACCCAGCGGGTTATCCCTGCCCCCCGGGACACCGTCGTCGGAGAGGGAGGATTGACGTACACCTTCCCCGCTTCGAGAACGCCGGCCAGCGTAGATCTCGCACTGCAGCCGGCAGGTCCGGGTATCTTTGACTTCACGGTCGGCGTGGTGGGTGGGCAGCCCGTGCATGCAAAGGTTGTCGTCGTCCCTTGAGGAGCTTAGCTTGTCTACCGTTATTCACGCGGTCTTTGGATATTTGTTTCTTCTCCTCATCGTGCGCGTGCTAAGCCGGCGCCCGGGAGGTCAGCTGACGCTCTTCGAGTTTGTCATCGTCTTTCTCATCGGCGGAGTCATTATCCTGAGCACGGTTGGAAGGGACCGCTCGGTCACTAATTGCGCTACGGCGATTCTCACCGTCGGGCTCATGCACTGGATAGTTTCCGGCATCAAAGGAAAATATCCGCGCCTGGGCGCTATCGTCGACGGTACTCCGCTCACCCTGCTGAAGAATGGCGAGTGGCAGTTGGAGGTAATGAAGGGCATGCGCATCGATCGCGAGGACGTCATGGCCGCAGCCCGGACAAAGGGACTTAGTTCTATCTACGATGTTGCCTATGCGATCCTCGAACGCAATGGAGCCATCAGCATCATAAAGAACGAGAACTAACGTTCCATGGCAAAGGTAAGTCAGCAGAATCGAGTGGCTGAGAATCAAACCGTAGAGACCGACGTACCTGCTCGCCTCGATCGGCTACCCTGGAGCCGCTGGCACACGCGAATCATCATAGCCCTAGGTACTTCGTGGCTGTTGGATGGCCTCGAAGTGACCCTGGTCGGCTCGCTTTCCGGCGTTCTGGAAAGTAAGAACGGGCTCTCCCTCACCGATCCGCAGGTCACCTCCGCAGCCACGTTTTATCTTGCCGGAGCCGTCTTTGGCGCCATCCTTTTCGGCTACCTCACAGACCGGCTGGGGCGCAAGAAGCTCTTCCTGGTCACCCTGGCTACCTATTCACTCGCCACTATCGCCAGTGCATTCTCCTGGAATTTTCTGAGCTTTGCCTTCTTCCGCTTTTTCACGGGTTGTGGGATTGGAGGAGAATACTCCGCGATCAACTCAGCCGTGGACGAGCTTATTCCCGGCAAGGTGCGTGGCACCGTAGACCTGGTAGTCAACGGGACCTTCTGGGTCGGCGCGACGATTGGCTCACTGGCAGCGATGTTCCTGCTTCATGGCCATGGGCTATCCGCCACCACCAGCTGGCGCTACGCATTCGGGGTCGGCGGCAGCCTGGGCGCGGCTGTTCTGGTCCTCAGGCTTTACGTCCCAGAAAGTCCACGCTGGTTGATGCTTCGCGGTTATGAGGAACAGGCAAACAAGGTAGTCAAGGAAATCGAAGACAAGGTATCGAGAGGAAATCCTGGCACCCTGCCCGCGCCGGAGGGAAAGCCGCTCAAAATCGTCGTCCGCGACCACACTCCTCTCAAAGAAATTTTTCGCAACATGCTAGGCGACAATCGTCAAAGATCTTTTCTTGCTTTGACGCTGATGGTGGGGCAGGCTTTCTTCTTCAACGCCGTCTTTTTCACTTATGCGCTGGTAGTGAAGAAGTTCTTTCACGTAAGCAATGACGACCTGCCGCGATACCTGTTGCCTTTTGCAATTGGCAGCTTCCTCGGCCCCATGGTGCTCGGACCGCTGTTCGACAAAATAGGACGTAAGCCCATGATCACTGCGACCTACGGTGCTGCTGGACTTCTCCTTCTCAGTACGATTTATCCCTTCGCTCATGGAATGATCGGCGCTCGCGGAATGGGTATATGCTTCACCGTGATTTTCTTTATTGCTTCGTCTGCGGCCAGCGCCGCTTACCTCACTGTGAGTGAGATTTTCCCACTCGAAATCCGCGCCTTTGCCATCGCCGTTTTCTACTCCTTGGGAACTCTAGTTGGGGGAGTCGGAGCGCCGCTCCTGTTTGGTTTTCTCATCGCCAGCGGCTCTCGAGCACACGTAGGCATGGGATATTTACTGGGAGGATTGCTCATGCTGGCGGGCGCGGTCTGCGAGCATTTCATCGGAGTAGAAGCAGCGGGCAAGTCGCTCGAAACGATTTCATCGCCCCTGCAAAGTGCGAAGTAGCTGTCGTTGTGCCGGCAGACAGACCGCACCTAGGCGGGCAGCTCCGCAGCGCTAGGAAAGTCGTGCTGCTGGCGGCCCAGGTCGCCGTCATACTTCACACTGCTTTTGAAAAGTTCATACCGCCCGTCGTCAAACTGCTTCGCGTAGGTGCGCAACTCGCCAATTTGCTGCTCAGAGAGTGGCTTGAAATTACGCAGAATCTCCAGATTCTGATCCAGAACACGCATCGAATCCATCCCGCTGATGGTCGTCGAAACACCGGGCAGGCTCATGGCAAACGACAGCGCCTCGGTGGGGGTCAGCGCTCCTTGCGAGATCATCTCTCCCGACCCTCCCATGCTTTTCATCCCGAAGACCGCCAAACCGCGCTGCGCGGCCACTGGCAAGACCTCCTGCTGAAAGCTCCGATAGCTGTAGTCGAAGGGATTCAAAGGCATCTGTATCGTGTCAAAAGGAAAGCCGCCATTGAGCATCGCGAGATGGATCGAAGGATTCTTGTGTCCGGTGAAACCCACGAAGCGGACCTTGCCTTGTTGTTTGGCCGCGGCCAGTGCCTCCAGAACGCCATCCGGCGCATAACACCTTTCAGGATCGTTGTAGTACACCACCTCGTGTACCTGCCATACATCCAGGTGATCCGTTTGCAGGCGCGTCAGTGACTCTTCCAGCATCCGCATGGCGACGTCTTTCTTCCGGCCGTGCGTGCAGACCTTGGTCATCACGATTGCTTTATCCCGCTTGCCCTTGAGCGCAGTACCAAGGCGTTCTTCACTGCCGCCCTTGTAGTACTCCCACGCGTTGTCGAAGAAATTGATTCCATGGTCCAGGGCCTTCGCAATCATGTTGTTGACTTCTGGTTGCCCAGCCACGGTGCCGAGGTGATAGCCACCCACGCCGAGAATGGAGACCTCGAGCCCGGTCTTCCCCATGGGGCGGTGGGGCGCCTGAAACTCCGCAATCCCTCCTCCACTCTCTCCTGGCGTGTTGGGCACGACCGGATTCGATTGTCCCTGAGGCACGCTGCTCTGCCCCTGCGCAGACGCCGCGGAGATCATGGAAACAGCACTCGTCATGGCGACACCTTTCAAAAACGTTCGCCGGCTTTCCCAGCCATTGGCATTGGTCTTCAATTGTGAGCCCTTAATCGGAAACCTGCGGGAATGGCCGCCCCGTGTTCTGGGTGGCGTAAACCATTTGCTTCACTTCCACCTGCTCCATATCCAGGGGGAACTCATGAGCAAGGCGAGCCTCCGGGTTATCGAACTTGATAGAGGTCTTATAAAGCTCAAAATGGCCATCGCCGGCGTAGGGCTTTGCCCGGTCACGGAGAGCTTGCATCTCCGACGATGAGAGCGGGGTGAAACCCTGGGCGATCCCCAAGTTCTGTTCCAGGATGGGCATCTCTGAGACACCAGAGATCGTGGTCGCTACCGGCAGGCTCATGGCATATTGAAGCAGTTCCTTGGCCGTGAACACGCCTTTTTGTACCGGCTCCCCGTGGCCTCCGATCGGCTTCATGCCTAGCGGCGCGATTCCGCGACTATTCAGCACGGGCAGCACCTTCTGCTCGAAAGAAAAGAAATTTGCGTCGAAGGGATTGAGCGGCATTTGCACGGCATCGAAGGGGAAGCCCGTGTTCAGCATGGCGAGATGAATATCAGGATCCTTGTGCCCACTGAAACCTACAAAGCGCACCTTACCTTGCTGCTTGGCCTTGTGCAGCGCTTCGGCCGCGCCATTCGGCCTGATAAATTCCCGAGGATCATTTTGGAAAGAGACTCCATGAATCTGCCATAGGTCGAGATGGTCTGTTTGCAGCCGGCGTAGCGACTGTTCCAGCATCTGCATGGCCAGCGCGGCGTCCCGCCCATGGGTGCAGACCTTGGTCATAACGAATGCTCTCTCGCGCAAGCCGCGCAGCCCCTTGCCCAGCCAATCTTCTGACTTGCCCCGGTTGTACTCCCAGCAGCAATCGTAGAAGGTGATGCCCCCGTCGAGTGCGCGATGGACAATTTCGACCGCAGTCGCCTCGTCTTTCGCCGCGCCCAGGTGGTGGCCGCCCAGGCCCAGTGCCGATATCTTCACGTCTGTCTTGCCAAAGTTGCGGAGGGGGATCATCGAACTCACACCTCCATAGATGCGTTGCCATTCGATTTGCGTCGCCTGTTATCGCCGGCCGGGGCACCTGACAGCAAATGTCGCGTTTATGTGATGAAGGTGGGCGCGCCGCTATTGTTTGCGTCTGCCGTTTGCAGCATCTCTTATGGAGGAGAGCTTATCCATGAATGTGCTGGTATTAAACCCGGGCGGTAATTCCCTCAAGGTCGAGCTCATCTCCTGCTCGCCGGGGCAACAGTTCGCTTCCGCAGGCAACAAGTTGCTGAGCCTGACCCTGGAAGGAATCGGGAAAGAACCATCCTTATCCGTATTGCAGGGGAAAAAAGTTGAGCACACGGAGCCAATGCAGGCGAAAGACTACGGTGAGGCGGCGGCCAATCTTCTCTCCTGGTTGGAAGAAGAAAGACGTATCAACCGCTCCGGCATCGACTGCGTTGGAGTGAGAGTGGTCCATGGGGGAAGGCAGTTTGCGCAGGCGACGGTGATTACGGCCGAGGTGGAACAGCAGATACGCGCCTACGAGCGATTGGCCCCGTTGCATAACAAGAGCTCGATCGAATTGCTCGAGCCGGTCCGCCGCCGGCTAGGCGAGGTTCCACTGTATGCCGTCTTCGATACGGCGTTCCATCGCACCATTCCTGACGTCGCTTCGCTCTACGCCATTCCCATTGGCCTGGCCGAAAAGCACGGCATCCGCCGTTTCGGATTTCACGGCACTTCTCACCGTTATCTGCTGGAAAGGGCCGCTCACTTGATGGGCAAGCGGCCCCAGGAACTGAATCTCGTGACACTGCATCTGGAGAGCGGCTGCTCCGCCACAGCGATCGCCAGGGGACAGTCTGTCGACAACACGATGGGATTCACACCGCTCGAAGGGCTGATGATGGGCAGCCGGTCCGGCGACGTCGACCCTTCCGTCCTGCCATTCCTTATCCGTGAAGAGCACATGGAAATCGATGAGGTGATGACGCTGCTGAACAAGAAATCAGGACTGCTCGGAATATCGGAAAAATCTCTCGATACCCGCGTCTTGATGAAGGATTACGGCCAGGATCCCCGCGTGACATTGGCCATCGATATGTTCTCGTATCGGCTGGTAAAGGCGGTCGGGGCTTATTTCTGTGCCTTGGGCGGCGCGGACGCGATCGTTTTCGGGGGCGGAATAGGCGAGAACAATTCGCTTGTCCGGGAGCGGGTCTGCACCGCCCTGCGCTGGTGCGGTTTGCAGATGGACACCGAAAAGAACGGCACGCTCATTGACACCGAGGGCAAGCTTTCGTCCTCAAACTCTACTTTTGAGGCCCTGGTCGTCGTTACCGAAGAGGGGCTCCAGATCGCGCACGAGTGCAGTCAAGCCCTGGCTGGAGTTTCCCGCTCATAGCCCCAAATCTGGCGCCCTTGTAAAGCCAGGTGAATATGGCGTCATTTGACGCTTTTGCAGGCCGGGGCCCTCCCGGTAGGCTGCGACCTATGGGCATCGATCTCAGGCGGTCACAACCGTTTGTCTTAGAGGGTCTGGTTCTGACTCAGCAGAAGCTGCAGTCAGAAATGAGTGGCGGATTGCTACGAGGAAGAATAATCCCGTTTTCACTCTCCGTTGATCCTCCCTACCAGGTCCCGCAGCGGCCGAACCTAGTGGTCCAGATCGGCCGGGACGAGGAGCTTTTGCGGCTCCGGGCTATGGTCATCGAGTTCAGCCGGATATCTCGTCCATTCCATGACTCCGGATCAGGCAACCGCGGAACTCGACCAAGCACAAGAGGTTCGCGTCTGGGTCTTTTGCCACACGCTTGAGTTCTACGAACTGGCACCCCTGGCGGTCGCCATTCGCAAGATGCGGCCTGGGGATAAGCTGCTGCGGCTGACCGGTCTTAATGATGTCCGGCAGGTGCCCGGGCTCTTTGACGAATTGCTGGAGCCGGTCAGGGGCGTGGACGACCTGTTAAGAATGGTCGCTGATCTGGCCCAACCCGCAGTCAGCCCAAGCTCCTAGCCGGTCGCCAGATCACCTGGCGGCGTACACAGGACTGCGCTGGCGGATCTCATCCATCTGGGCCCCCTAAAGGCAGCAACACAGAAAAAGCGGTACCGCGAGCTTTGCCTTCCGTAGAGCTACGCCATCGAATTTGCCCTCCGTGTTTTTCCGCGATGGTCTTGCAAATCCAGAGTCCCAGTCCATTGCCTGCTTCGGCCTTGTCGCTTTGAAAGGCCTCAAACAGCCGCGTTCGCATGCGCAGCGGGATGCCGCGCCCGTTGTCCACAACCGTCAAACGGCTACTTGTCCCCGTTGCCCGCAGGCGCAGGCAGAGCGTGCCGCCGACGGGTATCGCCTCGGCGGAATTGCGCACCAGGTTGGAAACCAGCTGAAGAAAGTCACCAGGAAAGACCTCGCCGATCAGCCTGTCCGGCAGCTCTTTCCGCACCTGGATCCTCTTCTCCGTCAGCAAGGCGGAGTGGTAGCGCAACGCCGTCTCCACCAGGGGGACCAGATCCTTCGCCTGGAGCTGCGGCGTATCTCGAAAAAACGAAAGGGTTTGCCGAGCAATGTACTGTATCCGAACCAGTTGCTCCTCTATCTGCACGGCCCGAGCGCGGACCAGTTCCGGGTGGTCCGCCTCTTTCGCAATGAGATAGACGAGGTCGGCGATCGCCTGCGAAGGATTATTGATCTCGTGCATTACCGAAGCTGCGAGCCGGCCTGCCATGGCAAGCTTCTCCGACCGGCGCAAGGCGTTTTCGAGGCGAAGCGTACGCTCGTCTCCTGGAGGATCGCGCGGGGGGGTGGCTGGACTCATTTCCATCATAGCGATTCGCCCTTGCTGCAGCATGATTATGTGAGGGCCCCAATGGGTACGGGGGTTGCCGGGAGCAAGGAAAAGGTTGTTACCAGAGCGAGCCGCTCGGTCACTTGCGCCGCGGGCTTCCACGAGTATTGCCGGCAGAAGTGTTGCTGCCTGAAGTTTTGCTCCGGTCCTTCTGGTCCTTCTTTGGACGCGCCGGAGCGCTGACTGCCGTTATTCCGTCAATTCCGTTCGGCTGGCCAGGGGGATTCCCTAACTCGCTCACCACGCTGAGCACGACGCCGTCGATTCGGTTATCCATGGTTCGATAGGGAACGATGCGCAGAATGCACCACTTTCCATCATTGTCCTGAACACTGAATTGTTTGGACTGGACCTGCTGGATTACATCAAGCAGGTTCTGTTCCAGATTGCCCATGTCGATTTTGAGCCTCAACCTCGGCATGGGGCGGCCGATATCGTTGGAGTTAAGACCGAGAGCTGCGGCCGCCTGAGGCGTGAAACGGCGAACACTCAGGTCAGCACTCAGCATAACAATCGGCAGATTTACGCTATACAGCAGGTTGGTAAGGTCATTGTTCAGCTGGGTGAGGAGCTCGTTGCGATGCTGCATCTCCTCGTTGACCGTATGCAATTCCTCGTTGGCTGACTCCAATTCCTCTTTCGAAGTCTGTAGCTCTTCGTTCGTGCTCTGCAGCTCTTCGTTGCCCGATTGAATCTCTTCATTGGCCGACTGCAGTTCCTCGTTTGTACCTTCCTGCGACTCGATAATGGACTGCAGATACTCTCGGGTTGCGGCCAATTCCTGCCCCAAATGGACGATCTGTTTCCCCAGCTCAGACTGTCCCTTAGTCACTACAGGGTCAAGCATCAGGGGGCCTACCGGGATGTTTGAAATCCCGGACGCCGGCAATCGATTCTCCGCAGACGAGCCACTTTCGAAAATAATCAGGAAGCTGTACTGCTCCTGGCTGGAAACCTTGAAGGGAATGACTCGGATGCTGACCGTTTTGCTCTCCCCATCCCCTTCCGCACGCACGTCCTGCCGTATGGCCTCAAAACCCTTTTCGCGCGCCTCTTCGATCGCGTTTCGCAGCTCGAACAGCAACCCGGGCCGGGCCATTTTTAACAGGTTGAGGCTGGCCTTTCCCGGAGGGAGTTCCAAAAACGAAGACGTATGTCCTCTGGTCTGGAGAATCTCAAGCTGATGATTAATGAGCACCGCCGGCGGCACGTACCTCGACAGGAGCAGGCGGTCAGCCTCTCGCTGCAACTCCATTGGTACCTTAAGTGCTTCTGTAGGCTTCGACGATGAGGCCGAGGTTTGGCCGCCACCTGGTTCCGGTTCAGGCCTGTTGACAGAAAAGCTGGAGGCCAGCGGCGTCGCTACCAACTTCTTACGAAAGATTTTTTGCTTTTTGTCCGTCATTTCGAAAAGCTCCGAACCAGTCCCCAGCAGTCCCTCGGTACTTCCCAGCATAAGGAACCCGGCGGGATTCAACGCGTAGTGAAAAATCGGTATCACCCTCCTCTGCAGGGACTGACTCAAGTAAATCATCACGTTGCGGCAGCTGAGCAGATCCACCCGGGAGAAAGGCGGGTCGTTGAAGACATTTTGCGTGGAAAAAACGCAGAGATCCCGAATTCTCTTTCGAATCTGGTAGCCGCCATCGGTTTTCTGAAAAAACCGGCGCAGCCTTACCGCCGTTACGTCCGCCTCGATGTTTTCCTTGTAGACGGCTGCCCGAGCGCGCTGGATCGCGCTTTCGCTAAGGTCTGTCCCGAAGACCTGGATTGGAATGTCGGCTCGGCTTTCCCCCAGGAACTCAACAAGAGAAATCGCGTGCGAGTAAGTCTCTTCGCCGGTCGAACATCCCGGAACCCAGATGCGGATCGGCGCCGAGGCTGAGATTCGTCCCTGCAGAATAGCTGGATAAACCACATGCTGAAGGGCCTCGAATGCCTCTGGATTGCGGAAGAAGCTGGTCACATTGATGAGAAGATCGTGATAGAGAGCAGTCGTTTCCTGGGGCTCGTGTTGCAGAAAAGCGCCGTAATCCTTGAGGTTCTCGACCTTTTGCAGCGCCATTCGCCGCTGGATCCTGCGCGCGATCGTGGGCGATTTGTATCCTGAAAAATCGACCCTGGTCTTCCGCAGCAGCAAGCGAAAGATGAGTTCCAGATCGCTTTCATCGCCGCCTAACTGCGTTGGTTCCTGCTTGTGTCCGTCGGCGATATAAGGATGATGGCGGATGCGAGCGATCTCCCGCGCTATAGCCTCGGGCGTCATCACAAAATCGACACAGCCGGACGCGATCGCGCTCACCGGCATGCCATCGTATTTGGCTGAAGCCGGCTCTTGGGCGAAGGTGATGCCCGCTTCCCCTTTGATGGCTGCAACACCAAGGGTGCCGTCCGATGCGGTTCCGGAAAGGATCACGCCGATGGCATCACTTCCGTGGGCCAAGGCCAGCGATCGCAGGAACGTATCGATCGTTGTATTGGACGACTTGCGCTCCTGCCGGTCCCCCAGGTGCAGCACCCATTCCGCGATCGTCATTTCGCAATTGGGGGGAATCACATAGACGTGATCGGGCGCAACTCGCATACCCGCTTGAACCTCCAGCACCGGCATCCGGGTGGCCCGGGCCAATATTTCGGTAACCGCACTTTTCCGGGCGGGGTCCAGATGAAGCACCAGAACATAAGCTATCCCTAGAACCGGGGAAAGCTCTTTAAACAGGGTCGTGGCTGCTTCGAGGCCTCCAGCCGAGGCGCCAATCCCGACGATGGGAAAGCGGGGCGGGCCCCCGCCGGTCTGTACCCCAGCCTCTTCCGCCTTGGGAGCGAGCTGCTTTGGGAACGGCGTTATTGGCCTTCTCTTCTCGGTTGTCATAAGGCAGGAAGTTCAGATGACGGGGCTTTCTCTTGCAGAGAGAATACTCCTACTTGCACCAAGTGCCGGGCTTTGGGTGTGTTAACGACTGAGGCGTGGTGAAAAGCCGGCGTTTGGGTGACTCACGCGATGCGCTTGGAACCCCTTGCCAACGAGTTCGCGGGCGGTTCCATGGCTGCCGAGGCAGGAAGGGACCAGGGAAGCTCAAGAGCCTGGTTGTTTAGCAGGTCGCATCGCTCGGTAAGCAGGCGGACGGATTCGCAAATCTGTTGTGTCAGCGCGTGATTGGCGTCTCGCAGTGCACGGGCTTTCCGGATGCCTTCTCTGAGCGCGTTGCGCGCTGAATCAGAAGATTCGGTCCCCTTCGCCGCCGAGCCTCTCATCGCGCCGCGAGCCGAGAAGCGTGTTGCCAACCAGGTATCCAGGTCACTGCGATCGAGCAAGACCGCACTCTTATGCGAGACCCCGTTAGGACGGCGAACCGGAAGTCCAAGGTGGTGCTCCCAGCGTTGTACCGTGCGGACGCCCTTCCCCATGTACTTGGCGATATCTTTCCACGAAGACAGCACTGCGGACTCTTCCGGGAGGTTCATCTGATCTTTCCTCGCGATTAAGGGATTATAAACCTCCCAGGGTGTCGTCGCACCAGGTTACTGCGATCCCCTTTTTGGGTCATCTGGTTGCGAACAGAGCCTGGTTAACTGACGTGCTCCCCCTCTAAAAAGTGACACGGTCAAGTATCTCTATGAACTAACTCGCCATCTGAGCACAAAAGGATGGCTGGAACCAGTGGCTCATCGAGATATCGTCGTGATCGGGGCCTCGGCCGGTGGGTTGCAGGCTCTACAAGAGTTGCTCACCGCCCTGCCCGGCGATGTGGAGGCTGCACTCCTGGTCGTTCTCCATACCGCCGAACGTCCGGGGGCCAGCATGCTGCCCGATATCCTGCAACGCAGAAGCACTATGCCAGTATCCCATCCCCGGGACGGGGATCGGATAGTGCGCGGCCGGATTTATATCGCTCCCCCGGGCTTCCACATGATCGTGGAGGAGGGTTTCGTACGAGTGCTGCAGGGGCCGCGCGAAAACCTGCACCGTCCGGCCATCGATCCCCTGTTTCGTTCCGCGGCTGCCGCCTATGGCCGCCGGGTGATTGGCGTGATTCTGACCGGAATGCTCGACGATGGCACAGCAGGATTGATGGTGGTCAGCGCCCGTGGGGGCGAAGCCATCGTTCAGGATCCGCAAAGCGCTTCATTTCCTGCCATGCCGAAAAGCGCCTTGAATCAAGTGCCGAACGCGCATGTACTGCCCCTGGATCAGATCGCGGCTTTCCTGTCGCAATTGATTGGGGAGGAGGTCCCTTCGGAGCCTGAGCCCGCCAATCAATCCTCTCTGGGGCAAGCCTCCCTGGGGGCGGCGAAGGAGACGCGCATTGCAGAGCTCAATATGGATGAGGTTTCAAGTGAAGATCGGCTGGGCCGGCCGTCGCCTTTCGCCTGTCCCGATTGCGGCGGTGTGCTTTGGGAAATTGAGCAGAATGGATTTCTTCGTTTCCGCTGCCGGGTGGGCCACGCCTTTACCGCCCAGCACCTCGGCGTAGAACAAAGGCAGGCTGTAGAAACCGCCCTGTGGGAGGCACTGCGGGCGCTGGAAGAAAGCGCCTCGCTTTATCGACGAATGGCTGGCCGCGCGAGGACTTCACATCATGAGCTGCCGGCAAGCTTGTACCAGGAGCGCGCCTCTAACACCGAATCAAATTCAAAAATTCTGCGGAATTTCCTACTGCAGGTGAACCTGGAAGAAAGTGGCATCACTGAAGCTATTCCCGGGTCTTCTGAAACAGTGAAGGCATCTACTGACGAACAAGCTCACTCACAGTAACTTCGCAAGACGGCAACCCGCATTCATGCAGCGCATCCTACCTACCAGTGCTGCCAATGGAGATGCTTTCGACGGCTCTCCCGACTGACAGTACACCAAGTTTCCAATTAGAGGAGTTATCAATGAAAGTATTTTCAGCCAACATCCAGGACTTACGCACCCTATACGTGAGCAACTTAAAGAAAGCGTTCGATATGGAGCAGAAAATCACCAAGGCTCTGCCCGACCTTATCGAAAAATCCACTGACCTCGAACTCATTACCGCGTTCCAAAACCACCTTGAAGAAACCAAGGGACATGCCTCCATGGTGGAGAGTTTGTTACAGCGCAATATAGGCGAGAGCAAGACCGAAACAGGCAAGGTAATCAATGGGCTTACGACCGAAGCTTCGGATACGATCAAAGACGTCACCGACTCTTCGATTAGAGACATCGCACTCATCGGCGCCGCCCAGCAGGTAGAGCATCATGAGATCGCCGTGTATGGAACCCTGCGCCGCTGGGCCGAGATCTTGGGCCTGGCCGACGACGCGAGAGTTCTGGAAGCCATTGAAGCGCAGGAAGTCAATGCTGATCAACTGCTCACTGAGATTTCCGATCGTGTCAACTTCCAGGCTGCGGCCTAAGTCCGGGGGGGCCTGTGCGTCCCTGGCCCAGGCCGCTTTTTCAATGCTTGACGAGGTAGACGTCGCAAAGGAAAAACAATGGCAAAGTACGGAAGCGCCGCAGGTAAGAGCGTAAAGAGTGCAATGCACCGCAAAAAGAAAGGTACCCTCAAGTCCGGCAAAGCCGGTAAGGGCGGCACCGTGAAGAGCAAGAAGCAAGCTATCGCGATTGGACTTTCCGAAGCCCGTAAGAAGGGTGCGAAAGTTCCCAAAAAGAAAGCGAAGTAAACCGCCGTCGAACTTGCCTGCTACCGGCGCGCTTGGGCGCTCAAATATAATCAAAGTAGTCATCAAGGGCCGACATGCTTCGGCCCTTTCCTTGTCTTCGCTGCTAAATATTGCATCCTACATGAGCTATGAACCTCTTTGACTCCGGCCCTCGGTCCGCCTTGGAGTTCTTGCCTGCGGGCCACGATCTCGCCAGCTTGAGAAAGGCAAGCGAGAGTTGCCGTGGATGCGATCTCTACCAGCACGCGACGCAAGTAGTATTTGGCGAGGGACGAACTCATGCCGCCATCTTTCTCGTGGGTGAACAACCTGGCGATCGCGAAGATCAGCTGGGAAAACCATTTGTGGGGCCCGCCGGTCACCTGCTCGATAAGTGTCTCGAGACGGCCGGTATCGATCGGTCCATGGTTTACGTGACCAATGCGGTTAAGCACTTTAAATGGGAACCGCGGGGCAAAATCCGGCTGCATAAAAAGCCTAACTCGCTCGAAATTGCGGCTTGTCGCCCTTGGCTAGAGATGGAGATCGCAGCCGTCCGTCCCCAGATCATCGTTTGCCTTGGCGCGACTGCGGCGCAGGATCTCTTAGGTCCGAAATTTCGACTTACGAAGCATCGAGGAGAGGTGTTTCCGACATCAAATGGACCGGTAACAGCCACCATTCATCCCTCCGCGATCCTCCGTATGCCTGAGCCCGCCGCCAGGGAAGCGGAGATCGCCGGCCTGGTTTCGGATCTCAGGTCTGCTGCGGGACACGTGGCGCGGCTTCGGCGGTGACCTATTGGAGTGACAAGGATGGCTACCAGAGTTGATTGAATCAGACAGCGATCCAATCTACAGTTGTGCATAGTACCGGAGGATCTCGTGAGGGATGCCAAAGTTACCGTAACAAAAGCAACGGCTGAGGCAACTCCAACCGATTCTTCGACGGGGCTCGTAAGCAACTCTGACCGGTTCGGAAAATTTGCCGCCCGAAGCTCGCACTATCTAGGCTCCCGCTGGGCATTTGTGGCCGCGATTGGGGCCATCGTTGTGTGGGGTCTCACCGGACCAATTTTTCATTACTCTGACACCTGGCAGCTGGTCATCAATACAGGCACAACGATTGTCACATTTCTCATGGTATTCCTCATCCAGAATACCCAGAATCGCGATGCAAGAGCCATTCATTTGAAGCTGAACGAGCTGATTCATGCGATAGACAAAGCCAAGAATCAAATGATCGATGTGGAGAACTTGTCTGACCTGGAGCTCGAGGAGCTAACCAAGACCTACGAAAAGATCCGGGCAAGCGCTCAGGACCGCCACCGGGTACGGAGCCAAGTTGCTCCACGGTAGAACGCCCGAGATCCGAGATCGGGACGATCCCCGGGCAAGATACATATCGGCATCTCGGGCTGGAGATATGCGGGCTGGCGCGGTGTTTTCTACCCGGAGAAGCTCCCTCAGCGGCGCGAACTCGAGTTTGCATCACGAAAGTTCGATACCATCGAGCTGAACGGATCGTTCTACTCGCTACAACGGCCTGAGAGCTTTGCCCGGTGGTATGCCGAGACGCCGCAGGAATTTACTTTTTCCATCAAGGGTGGGCGCTATCTCACTCATATGCGCCGCTTGCGGGAGGTAGAAGCGCCGTTGGCGAACTTTTTTGCCCAAGGCCTGCTGCAATTCGGGTCTAAGCTCGGTCCCATTCTCTGGCAATTGCCGCCAAACTTCCAATTCGAGCCGGAGCGGCTCGATCTTTTCTTTGCCATGCTGCCCCGGACGCGAAAGCAGGCGGCGGAGCTGGCGCGCAGCCACGATGAGCGCCTGGACGAGCGTTCCTGGTTTCAAGTGCGTCAGGATGCTGCCATGCGGCACGCCATTGAGATCCGTCATGAAAGTTTTGTTAACGAGGAGTTTATTAAGCTGCTCAGACGCCATGGTGTGGGGCTGGTAGTGGCGGATACGGTGGAGTGGCCCTTGTTGATGGACGTGACCTCAGGCTTTGTCTATTGCCGTCTTCATGGCAGCGAGGTGTTGTACTCGAGCGGTTATGATGCTGCGGCACTCGATACCTGGGCTCGCCGTGTCGTGACCTGGGCCCGGGGAGGCGAAGTTTACGACGGCAGAAGAGCAAGTAAGCGTGACGCGCCAAAGCGAGAGCGTCGCGATGTCTTTGTCTATTTCGACAACGACATGAAGGTCCGAGCGCCTTTCGATGCCGAACAACTTCGTGAACGCGTCGATAAGTTGCTGGCCGCGAGTGGAGAAGAGCTCTAAGAACTGAGTTACGGTGGCCCCATCGTGCAGATACAATTCCCTCCATGGATAAGCCCGCAGAACAGGACCCGAGGGTATACTTCGCAGCAGAAAGAACCTTTCTCGCCTGGATTCGTACCGGGCTGGGTTTGATGGCCGTTGGCTTCGCCGTCAGCCGTTTCGGACTGTTTCTTCGCGAGTTGAGTGCCGGCACTTCCCATCTCCCCGCCCGAACTACTGGCCTCTCCCTCTGGTCGGGAGTGATGTTGGTCGCCTTGGGCGTCATCGTAACCCTGTCCGCGGTGGTGAGGCACTTTCAACTGATCCGCGAACTGCGTTCCGGATCATGGAGAGCAGGGCAAGTCTCCACCGATGCCGTCATCCTGGGGCTGCTGCTCTCCGCTGTGGGTATCGCTATGGCTCTCTATCTAACCCTGGTTCGTTGACGGAGTACCGGGATGAACGCTGCTGATTTTCGACGCCTTGCGCTGCTTCTGGAGGGTGCGGAGGAAGGCTCGCACATGGGATCGCCCGACTTTCGGGTAGGGGGCAGAATATTCGCAACGCTCGCACACCAGCACCAGGGATACGGCAACCTGATGCTGTCACCTGAGCAGCAAGCAGCGTTTGTTGCAGAGCAGCCCGAAGTGTTTTTGCCCGTTGCCGGTGGATGGGGAAGAAAGGGAGTTACCCACATCCGGTTGGCTGTGGCCAATGAAGATGTACTTGCTGGGGCACTGCATACTGCGTGGAAGTTACGCCTGGAGAAGAACGGCGTGGCCGGTAAGACGAAGCGTACGTCGACAGCGCGTAAGCCGGCCGCTAAGAGCAGCAAATCCAGACCTCGATAACACCCGGCCTCGATAGCACCATATTCTCAGGAAACCAGCAGCTTAGCCTGGTCCCGTGCCCGCCGGAGTGTCTCCACGATATCGCCCGTGGGGTAGAACTCCATGGCAATCGTTCCCTTGTAGCCCAACTGCGCCAGCTTGCGATAGATGTTGAGGTAGTTGATCTCTCCGGTGCCGGGTTCGTGACGTCCGGGAACGTCGGCAATGTGAATCAAGCCCACCTGATCGATGTTGGCCTCGAATTTCTCGATCAGATTTCCGAACTGTCGCTGCTCGTGATACACGTCGTACAACACTTTCACATGGGGGCTGCCGACAGCCTTCACGATCTCGAACGCCTCGGTCACGCCATCCAGGTAGATGGTCGGATTCTCAATCCGGTCGATGGGTTCGATAACCGCTACAAGGTTGGCGCTGCTAAGCACATCCGAGGCGCGTTTTAGCGCCTCGATGGATGCCGCATGCTGGCTCCCGGCGGGGGCTCCCTCGATGAGCTTACCCGAGAGCAGAATGATCTGCTTACACTGCAGTCGCTGAGCTGCTGGGATGAGACCCTTCAGTGCTGTAAGGAACGCATCCCCTCCTGAGGGATCCGCAAAGCCGGCGCTCACGCCAGAGGTCGCATCTACAGAGACCTTCAATACCTCCATGCGGGCAAGGATGCGGCGGTAATCATCCTCGGACCATTTCTTGAATTCCCCCACCAGTTGCACGTGGTGGTAGCCGGCCTGTGCAACACGCTCCAGGTTTTCTTCAAAGGTGCCGAATTTCTTCAACGTCCAAATCATTTCGGAGAACTGTACGCTTGCCTGGCCAGTTGCCGGGCCACTATCGGCCACAGCCTGTGCGGCGAGGGGAGAAAGGGCGCGGCCGGCTAAAGATGCCGCGGTCATACCTACGAGAGTCCTGCGAGTGAGCATGCGCTGCATGGTAGCAGAGAAACCTATCCGCACGCACGCCACTCGCAGATGAGGCTATTTGGGCAGCGCGAAGGCCACCAGGCTGCCCCCGGAGGGCGCGGGGGACTTTCCTCCGCCGGCGGCGATCACGATGTATTGCCGGCCGTTCACTTCATACGTGGAAGGGGTAGCGTTTCCAGCCGCGGGAAGGGTGGTTTGCCACAAGACCTTCCCGGTCGTTTTGTCCAAGGCGCGAAAAATCTTGTCATAACTGGTGGCGCCGATAAACAGCAGACCACCCGCAGTCACCACCGGGCCGCCGTAGTTCTCGCTTCCTGTGCCCGTGAGGCCCTTGGCGGCAAGTTCGGGATACTCCCCGAGGGGAATCTTCCAAACCGTCTTGCCGCTATTCAGATCGATTGCGGTGAGAGTCCCCCAAGGTGGTTGAATGGCCGGATAGCCGTCTATATCAAGGAACTTATTGTATCCGTCGCTGATATATTTCGCGTCCAGCGGAGAAGGCCCCTTATCTTTCACCACCATTTCCTTACCGTAGTAGACGTATTGAAACACGGCTTGCAGTTGATCCCCGCCCAGGTTGGCGAAGCCGGGCATGCGGCCGGCCCCTTGCGAGATCAGCTGCTTCACCGTCCCCTCATCGTAGCGATCTGCTACGCCAATCAATGAAGGGAACTCCGGAGGCGCTCCTGTTCTATCGGAGCGGTGGCAAGCGGAACAGTTGCGCAGAAAAATGTCTCGCCCATTCGCCTCAGCGGTGCGCGGCTTCTGCGGCACCAGGCGCAAAATCCAGGCCATCTCATTCGCATTCACATACAGCAGGCCGGTTGTCGGATCAAAGGCGCCTCCGCCCCACTCGGCACCCCCATCGAAGCCGGGGAAGATGATTGTGCCCTGCGTGCTTGCCGGAATGAACTGCCCATTACTGCGCACTTTCATGAAATGCTCGAGTGCTTCCTGGTGAGCCTCCGGCGTGCGTGTCGTAATCATATCCGCCGTCAACTTTTGCCGCGCGTAGGGAGCAGGCAGCACGGGCAGCGACTGCTTTTGAGCCGTGACCTCACCCTCAACATCCGACGGCGGATAACTCCGGCTCTTGATCGGGAACAGGGGCTTGCCTGTCTCTCGATCAAAGAGAAAGACGTATCCCTGCTTGGTCGTCTGCGCTACCGCATCCACGTCTTGCCCCTTGCGTTTCACCGTAACCAGGGTGGGCGCCGCCGGCGGGTCGCGATCCCAGATGTCGTGATGGACCATCTGAAAATGCCAAATCCGCTTGCCCGTCTCGGCATTGAGGGCGATCAGGCAGTCGGCGAATACATCGTCGCCAATTCGATTGGCGCCATAAAAGTCTGAGGCTGCCGAGCCGGTGGGAACAAAAACGATTCCGCGCTTCTCATCGACTGACATGCCGGCCCAATTGTTGGCTGACCCACTGTACGTCCATGCGGTCTTTGGCCATGTCTTGTAGCCAAACTCACCAGGATGAGGAATGGTGTGGAAAACCCAACGCAACTGCCCGCTGTGCGCATCGAAGGCGCGAATATCTCCCGGAGAGGCGGGGAGCACCTCACTCATCGCGCCGCCCACGATTACCAGATCTTTGTAAACCACCGCGGGGCTGGTCATCGTGACCCAATTCAAAGGCTCACGGCCTAGACCTTCGCGAAGATCGATGCGTCCCGCTTTGCCAAAAGCGGTCACCGGCTTTCCCGTTTGAGCGTCCAGCGCGAAGAGATATTGGCGAACGCCCACAAAGATGCGCTGATCTTTTCCGTCGGCCCAATAGGTCACGCCCCGGTTGCGCACCTTGCCGATATTCTTGAGACCTTGATTGGCATCGAACCGCCAGTGCAGTGTGCCTGTTGCTGCATCCAATGCGACCACGTCACCGTTGGGCGTGGTTGCATACAAGACTCCATCCACCACGATGGGATTGCACTCCATCTCCGATTTCGGATGTTGGTCTCCGCTATCGAAGGTCCAGGCAACCTCTAAGGAATGCACGTTGTCGCGGTTGATCTGGTCGAGGCTTGAATAATGAATGTTATCCGGGCCGCCGCCATAGACCCCCCAGTTACGATAGGCATCAGCAGCTACCTGGGCACGAGCGTGCAGTGGGATAGCCAGGCAAAGCGCCAGAGCGATCAAAAAGGACTTGGCTGACATGCGTTGATAGTTAACCACAAGCGCGGAGAGTTTACAGCTGCCACCACTCCGACCGTAACTCAACCCCTGGTACTACTTCCGTCGGCATTCCCGGCTCGGGCGCCCAAATCTTCACACCCTCGGCAGCAAATACCCGCTCGATCGGCTGCCGCCAACCATGCAGCGCAAGCGAGAACAATCCCCAGTGAATAGGCATCATCAACCCTGTGGCCCCCATGGCCCGAAATGTTCTCACCGCTCCGTCCGGTCCCATATGAATGTCGGCCCACAGAGGATCGAAGGCTCCAATCTCCAGCATCGTCAGATCGAAGGGCCCATAAGCTTGGCCAATCTCTTTGAATCCCTCCCACTCCCCTGAGTCCGCGCCGTAGTAGACGCGGTGCCTGGGGCCGGCGAGAACAAACGAAGCCCACAGCGTCTCAAATCGGGTCAAGAGACTCCGTCCCGAGAAGTGACGCGATGGCAGCGCAGTCAACTCCAGCTCTCCCACCCGCAGGCTCTCTGTCCAGTCCAATTCGCGCACATCCTTCACCCCTAACTTCCTCAGGATGTCACCCACGCCAAGCGGCGCCACCCACTGCGCCCCAGCGGTTGCTTCGCTCTGCGCCAGGTGCCTAATGGTGGTGGCCCCAAGATGGTCGTAGTGGTCGTGCGAGAAAAGTACTACATCGATCCGCGGCATCTCCTCGAGGCTGAGTGGAGGGGCGAAGAAGCGCTTCGGCCCGGCCCACTCGAACGGCGCTGCCCGCTGTTCCCACACGGGATCGATCAATACCCGTACCCCATCGATCTCCAGCAGCGTGGACGAGTGCCCCATCCACGTCAGCCGCAGCCCACTCGCCGGCGGGTTGTTGTAGACCAGAGTATCCGTGCGGAATGGCCCGGGACTTCGTTTTGGCGTGCGCTCCTCCCGGTTGGTCAGATAGGCCCACAGCACGTAGAAAAAAGTTGACCACCCACCCACCGCGGTGGGAACCGGATTCAAATACTGCTTTCCCTTGCGCAACGCCTTTTCGATCATCGCCATCCTATTGGTCAGTTAGCGGAATCAGCCTGCAACAGGCAGGCAAGTGTGATGACGACCTGGGCGCGGGCCTCTATGCCGAGAGTAACCCCTTCATGCCGAGAGTAATCCTTCCGCATCTCCGGCGTGATCATAAGATGGCATCGAGGAACGCAATAATGACTGAGGCAAATGGGGAAGCCAGTGATCCTTACCGTCTGCAGCGCTTCGTCGACGCGCAAGCCTCCTGCTTTGCGCAAGTGCGCTCCGAGCTATTGGCCGGACAAAAGCAATCCCACTGGATGTGGTTCGTCTTCCCCCAGATAAGCGGTCTCGGTTCAAGTGATATGGCACGGCGCTTTGCCATTTCCGGGCCCGCTGAGGCCGATGCGTACCTTACTCACCCCGTGCTTGGAGACCGCCTTCGCGACTGTACGGCCCTGGTCAACGCTGTGGCCGGCCGCTCCGCCGACGACATCTTCGGCTATCCCGACAATCTGAAGTTTCACTCCTCGGTCACGCTCTTTGCATGGGTGGTTGCGCATGGCCCTCCGCTGCAGATGCTTGGAAACCATGTCTTCGCCGACGCCTTGACCAAATACTTCAAAGGAATACCCGATCAGGCCACGCTTGATCGACTGCCGCCGCATACGGCCGCGAGCTAGGGCAGTTTCGCAATTGGTGTAATCCGAAGAGATAGGCCTTTTCGTGGTTTTCTCCCAAGGAAAACCACACCACGCGATCTTTATCAGGCCACAGTAATTGCGAAACTGCCTTAACCGCCACCCTCCTGGCGCTTCAACTCCGCCTCAAATGCCTGTTGCCGCTCTGCCACGGCTGCCCGATAACCCTCCGGGTCAATCCAGACCTTCTCCCCGGCTCCACCCTGCGCTTGTTGCAGTTTTTCGAGCATTCCAAAGTAAGCGCCGTGCGCCCCCAGGAAAACATCGCACGGCAGGCCCTTCAAGGTAATAAAGGTTCGCTGATAATCTGCAGCTATGCCGGGATAAGAAGCGGGACGCCCCGGCTGGTCGACCAGGCGGAATCCAGGGTTCACATTCCAGCTTCCCACAATCACCACATTGCGCAGCTGGCCGCCCACGGGCGCCCGCATCGTCCAGGTGGTGCAGCCGCGGGTGTGGCCAGCCGTTTTATGTGCCACCAGCACCACGCCGCCCAGCCGCACCTCATCGCCATCGTGCAACACACGGTCCACCTTTACCGCTGGATAGAGATCCTTCGTGTAGTAGAAGTCCTTGGCTCCTCCGCTCTCCACCACCGGCACATCTCCATCCATCACCATGTACTTTGCGCCCGTCAGCCGCTTGACCTCTGCGCTGCCTGCATCATGGTCAGCATGGGCATGGCTGATGAGCAGGATCTTGATGTCGTTAAAGTGAAACCCAAGCTGCTCCACGCTTTTTTTAATCAATGGAGGCGAGCTCTCCAGGCTTGAGTTGATCAGGATGTCACCTTTCGGAGTCACGACCAGATACGACGCCAGATCCTTGCTGCCCACGTAGTACAGATTGTCCGCGATCCGGAACGGCGCGATCGGCGTCGTCCAGTCGGGGTTTTCCGCCGCCCATACGCAGCCGGCGGGAAAAAGCAACAGCAGGCACATCCATCTTTTCAGCCAAGGCTTAACCATCAACCCTCCATAAACATTTACATAGTTTATTAGGAACTGAACGAAACCGGTCAGCAACAGGTTTGTCACCTGTATCGCTATTCAACGCCCAGCAAATTCCGCTATAGTGACCCCTCGATCGTCAAAACCGTTTCTGTCTACGTCAAACAGCAGGCACCGCCCGGGGGACGATCGCGCAATCACGGCTTGAATGGGAAATAAGGTGCGGGAGAAGGTATATGAGCTTTCGTGGATTGCTGATGAGTTTAGCAATGTTAACCGGCGTTGCGGCTGCGCAATCACTGAATTGTGATCTTCAAGGCTACAAGGCCACGGATGGCCTGAAGGCGACCACCAGCGGCGGCGTAGTGACGATGAGTTGGCAGGGCGAAGGGGGCCAGGAGCTTCGGGCGTCGTTTGGCATCCGCGACGGGCAGCCATTCGTTCAGGAACTTGCTGCGCGGGCAGGTTCCGGCAGATGGACAGTGCTGGGCAAAGATCTCTCTCCGGATTTTCAGGTGTCGACCGGGAAGCGGCGTATCTCGCAGGCTCAACGCACACAATTGAAGGCCCTCAACCTGGACACACCCGAAGAGGAAAGTAAGCGAAAATGGAACACCTTCTGGGACGCGCCCCTGGTGATTCCGGGTCGAGGCGACACCACAGATTTGCCCCGCACCGAAGCCGAGATCACCCATGCATCCGTTAGCTACCAGTCCAGCACCTGCAAGGTAGCTACCGAGGGAAACCAACTGAGTGTCACCTTTGATGGATTAAAGCTGGGCATCTTCGCGGGCGATCTGCGGTTCATTGCCTACAAGGGAACAAACCTGCTTCGCCAGGAAGCGGTCGCCGAGACCCAGGAGCCTTCCGTGGCCTATATCTACAAGGCTGGGCTAAAGGGCTTTCCCGTTACACCCGAGACCCGGCTGATATGGCGTGACACCGCCGAGCACACCCAAACCGAATACTTCGGAGGAGCGCCAAATACAGATCCGGTCTCGTTACGGGCGCGCAACCGCATGGAGATTCTCGATGTAGGCGCAGGCTCGCTGGCAGTGTTTCCATCGCCCCACAAGTTCTTCTTTGCCCGCGAGGACGAAGTAAACCTCGGCTTCGTTTATTACCGTAAAGACACCGGCTCCTCCTTCTCTCTCGGTGTCATGTGGCCTGAGCAGGGCGAGGGCTATCATCCCTGGGGTGCAACCGACGCCGAATGGAATCGGCGCACCGCAACCTCGCGAGGTCATGCGGACAATTACGCCCTATACAACGCACCTGCCGGGACTGAGCAGCGTATGGCCGTCTACTATTACCTGAACGCCGGGGACGATCGGTCCACACGTGATGCCGTCCTCGCTTATACACATAACGATGTTTTCAAGCCCGTGCCCGGCTACAAGGTCATGACCGGCCACTTCCACACGGACTTCAACGAGCAGCTGCGCGATCGCAAAACGCTGGATTATCAGCCGCCCTGGGTCGCAGTCTTCCGCGCACTCGGAGTCAATATCCTCTACCTGGCGGACTTCCACGACGACTCGCATCCCAGCGATCCTGGGCCTATTCGCTTCGCAGAGCAGAAAGTCTATTTTGAAGGCTCACAGCGTGTCTCCGACAAGGACTTCTTAGTCATTCCGGCAGAAGAGCCGGATGCCTACATCGGCGGCCATTGGTACCTGATGACTCCAAAGCCGGTTTACTACACCCACACTTTGGGGCCGCATGAGCCCAAAGCCGGGCCGAGCACAGGCAACAACCGCCCACAGGGCCAGCCATTCGAAGAGGATCTCCCGGAGTACGGCCATGTCTACCACCTGGGCTCCGCGGAAGACATTCTGAACTTTATCAACAAAGAAAATGCCATCATGTGGACCACGCACCCGGAAACCAAGAACTCCGAGGGTTATCCCATGGCCTATAAAGACAAGCCGTTTTTCCTGAGCGACCGGTTCATCGGCGCCTCGTGGGAATCTCTTCCGGTCGACTTGTCGCAGAAGGAAGAGTGCGAAGTGCGCTGCTTCGGGGTTGAAGACGACATGAGCAACTGGGCGCCCAAAGCGAAATTCATGATTACCGAAGGCGATACTTATACCAAGTGGCCGGACGACGAAACGTATCCCCAGCTGGCCGTCAACTATATCAAGCTGGATAAGGTGCCCCTGTACAACGAAAGCTGGTCTCCGGTTCTGGATGCGATTCGCCGCGGAGACTTTTACGGCACCAATGGTGAAGTGCTATTCCACAATTGGGGCGTTCAGGGCAGCGGTGCAAATAGTGTCTATACGGCGAGCATCGAATACACGTTTCCGCTCGACTTCGCTGACCTGGTGTGGGGCGACGGCACCAGGACCGGGCACAAATTTATCGACCTGAAAGACACCATGCCTTTCGGCACCAAGGAGTTCAAGATTCCCTTCGATGCCACCGGCAAGAAGTGGGTTCGACTCTCCGTATGGGACTCGACCGGGAGCGGTGCCTGGGATAATCCGGTCAATCTGCAATAGGCGGTTACCACTCGATGCGCACACTTCTGCTAATTGTCGTCGCGGCCGCTTCCGCGTTCGCATTCTCACAGGAGAAACCGTCGGCCAAAGTCTTTTATGTCGCCAAACCCATTCAGCCCGCGCCGTATCTCTCTCCCATGAAGCCGTTGGTGCATCTTGCTGATTTGAAGAACAAGCATAAGGGCGAAGTGAACTGGACCGAGTTGGTGGTCTATGACAAGAACAACCGCGCTGAAGTAACTTCAGCGGGCCCGGGATCGAAGCTTCCGCGACAACTGCACTCCGATGCCCCGGAATATTGGGTGGTGCTCGAAGGGAGGATCCGGTTTGAGGTAGAAGATCCACCCGGAGAGTTCCAGACGTTTGAGGCCGGCAAGGGAGACCTGGTCCTCGCACCCGAGCGCCATCTCTTTTCGCTCGAGGTGATCGGCTCTGAGCCGGCTATTCGCCTCGCGGTCACACTGCCGGATACATCGGCCATCTACGAAACCAAGCCGGAACACGCCGCCCAGGGCATGGAATATATCCCGGTAACGCTCTTTACCGGCAACAACCCTGACGACGTACCCAACGATGGCAAACCCGATCGCCTATTCTTCAACATAGATGCGTTGCAGAAAGAACACTCGGGCCATCGATCCTGGAGCGATCTCGCGGTGCGCAAAAACCGTGCGCACGCGAACATTATTTGCGGCTACGCTGCGGATGTTAAGCACATCGCCGGCGATCTAGGACACTACCACACAGATTTCGCAGAGATCTGGACCATCATGCGTGGCCGGCAAAGCTTTTCCATTGAAGGACTCAAGCCCTTCGTGGCATCAGAAGGCGATATCGTTTATGCCCCCGCAAAGAGATGGCATCTGATCGAGGCCGCAGGGGAGGGAATGTCCTGCCGTCTCGCCATGACACCCTATCCCGACGGCAACCACTTGTATCAGCCACGGCACCAATAGCTCTGCTCAGCTCGCGCAGAGCGCAGTCAGCGCATTGAGAGAATGCGCCTCTTCAAGACCGCGCACCATCTCCACAATGGCTTTGCCCTTGGCAGCCGGCCATTTCGCAAAGGCAGCGCAATCGAGGAATTTCGCGGCCACCTCATCGTACGACATCGGGTTCGCCGGATTTCCCTTGGCCACATCCGCACGCCCGGAAATTACGCTACCGTCTTTGAGCTTTATCTCGATGATCGTCGTCATCTTGTTGTATCCGGCGGCCTCCGCAACAGGATCTACGCCGAAGTCGACCCGGCGGATCATTTCCTGCACCTCGGGACGGTTCACCACCTCGTCAGTAAATTCGGTCAGGCCGGCCTTTCCGTAAAGCAGAAGTACGGCCATGCAGAATTCCATGCTGAACTTGGCTGCAAGGCTATCTTTGGGACGGTGGTGAATCAGAGCATTGGGAAAGTTTCGATTGGCGCCCACTCGAACCCGTTCCACCTGGTTTGCTGCGATGTGGTGTTCCCGAATCAGCACGAGCATCTCCGACATACCGGGATGGGTAAGGGATCCCGAGGGGAATGGCTTGATGGAAATCCCCGGCGAGACGAACGTCCACGGCTTGCCGAGTTTACCCATGATGGCCGTGGGATCGAACCCTCCGCCCTCTGCCTGGAAAAATCCACGAGGTGCTTCCAATATTTGGTTCGCAGCGGTCCATCCCAGCCCGGAGAAGTCCGCGGCCACCACGCCACTCTCGGCGGCGCGTCCTGCATGCAGCGGTTTGGTCATGGTGCCGAAATTTTCCCGCAGGCCGGCGGCTTCGCTGGCGCCGATTCCGAGCGCAGTCAGTACATGCGGGCGATCAAATCCGTAGACCTTGACCGTGGCCGCCGTCGCACCCAGCGTACCAATGGTTCCGGTGCTATGGAATCCGTCTTCATAGTGCCGCGGGGCAATTGCCTCTGCAATCTTGCACTCGACCTCGACCCCGACGTTATAGGCGACCAGGAGATCCTTTCCAGAGATCGATTTGACCTCTCCGGTCGCCAGGGCCGCGGGAAGCACCGGTGCTGTGGGGTGGGTCAACAGGCCATAGACCCGATCCTCCGCCACGGCAAGCTGGGTATCGTCGTAATCGTCAGCGTGGATACCGACAGCATTGGCAAAGGCCGCAAATCGCGCCGGAGCTCGCAGCGGCGAGCCAATCACCGTGGCCCCATGCCCCGATACCAAGCCATTGGATCTCAGGTAAGTCCTTACGATCTCACCGGTCTTCGCGACGGATCCGCAGAGTGCTAAACCTATGCCATCGAGGATCGACTTCTTGGCCAATTCGATCACCTCGGGAGGGAGATCCGGGTAATGTGTGTTGGTAATGAAGTCGGCCACGTAGCTTGTGACTGCGGGCGGCTCCGCTGCTTTTCCGCCCGCAGCCGCGAATGCTTCTGTTAAGCCACGAAAGCCCCCTCCGCCGCCGATGCAAAAGACTGCTGATCCGATTACCTCGCGTCGCGTCATGCTGTGTCTTCAAACCTTTCCGAGATAGGCCCGAAACAATGCAAATCGGCCACAGTACACTTATCTTCCGTTCCTTTAACCTGGCGGAGTCACATAGGAGACGTAATGAACCGGGTTCTGGTTCCAATCTTGCTGGCGTCGGCCGTACTGCTCGTCTCCCAAACCTACGCTCAATCCTGCTGCGAGCCAACCGGGAAAGACTTCCCCAAGGTTGGGGGCAATCTCGGCAACCAGAATTATTCGTCCCTCGCCCAGGTGAACAAGGGCAACATCGGTGCCCTGGGCGGCGCCTGGCACGACCACCTCGAGGGCGGATCGACAAAGGAGTTCCAACAGGCCACGGCAGTGGCTGTGAATGGCGTTCTCTACGTAGAGACAACCCAGGGCAAGGTGTTCGCCGTCGACGGAAAGACCGGCGAGATCAAGTGGACCTTCAATCCGGGCTACGGCACCCAACTTCGCCGCGGTGTGGCGGTGGGCGGAGGAAAGGTGTTCACCAACATGGCGGACCACCGGGTGGTTGCGCTGGATCAGACCACAGGAAAATTGATCTGGGAAAAGCAGCTCGTCGATGAAGGACCAATCGGCACCCTGAGGAGCGCCGTCACCTACTACGATGGCCTGGTCTATTTCGGTAGTTGTGACGGCGCCCGCGACGTTGGCATCGCCATGGATGCCAACACCGGCGACATTGTGTGGAAGTTCCACGCCGCTCCTGCGCCCGGGGAGTTCGGCCACGATACATGGGGCGAAGGCGATGCCTGGCAAAGCGGCGGCGCTGCGCCCTGGATGCATCCAGCCATCGATCCGGAGCTTGGGCTCCTCTACTGGACGTTTGGCAATGCGCGCGGGGGCGGAGCGGTAGATGGATCGAAACGCCCTGGGCAGAACCTGTTTGCTGATTCGATCATCGCGTTCGACGCAAAAACAGGCCGCCGCGTTTGGTACTTTCAGTCCGTGCACCACGATATCTGGGACATGGATAACGTGATGGCGCCGGTGCTGATAGACCTCAAGATCAACGGCAAGACCCGCAAGGCGGTGGTCTACGGCAGCAAGACCGGCATGTACTATATTCTCGATCGCACTAACGGCAAGCCCCTGATGCCGATCAACGAACGGCCGGTGCCCCAGGAGCCTCTGCAAAAGACCTGGCCGACGCAGCCCTTCCCGGAGGGCGACACGCTGGTTCCCACGTGCCCTACCACCACCGGAGCGGGCCAGCCTCCTCCGAACTTCAAATCGGGTTGCTTGTTCACGCCTCACGCTTACCAACTGGTCGTTCAATCACCGGGAACCGGAGGGGGAGCCGATTGGAGCGCGATCTCCTACGACCCGCGCACCCATCTCATCTATACCGGGGTCGGCATCGTAAACTCCGCGCACACACTTTCTGACAATGGAGTATTCTTCCGTCCTCTGGGTGAACAACGCAGTGGGAAGATCATCGCATTCGACCCGGCTACTCACAAGATCGTCTGGCAGAAAGACATGAAATGGGCTCTGGCGCACGGCAATGGAGTGCTCACAACCGCCGGTGATGTGATGTTTGTCGGCCAACCGGATGGTTTTCTCCTCGGCCTCGATATCAAAGACGGCCACGAACTGTGGCGGTTTCAAACCGGCGCGGGCGTCCACTCGAGCCCGATCACTTATGAGATCGACGGAGAACAGTACATCGCCGTGTTTGCCGGCGGCAGTCGTATCCCTTACAACTCACCGCGAGGAGATAATTTGTGGGCGTTCAAGCTGGGCGGCCGAGTTCCACAGGCCGTGACGCCCCTTCCGCCGTCGTCAAGACAGCCCATCGATGCGGCAAGCGTCGACGGCGCGTTGGAGGGGAACACGGTGTATCTGGCGCGCGCTTGGCGGCAAGGGGCCCCGGGTAATATCGAATCTCTCTTGCCCAACTCAATGGCGCCGCAAAACATGCGCGTTCCCGTCGGAACGACCGTCACCTTCCTCAACCCATCCGGCAATACGACGGCGCATTGTGCCACCCAGTTTTATGAAGGGCTCTTCGATTCCGGCCGCTTGCAGCCCGGCCAATCATTTACCTTCAGCTTCACGAGCCCGGGTGAGTATTTCTACAACGACTGCACATCACCGGGCACCACCGGCAAAGTTGTCGTCTACGTCCCTGGCTTAGCCGAGGACCCGCGCGCTGCGGCGCCGCCAGCATCCACAAAGGGCGAAATCGCGCTTAAGAGCACGTGCGCGCAGTGCCACAGTCTGAACTTGATAACTGAGAAGCGACAGACCAGAGAACAGTGGTCTACAACCGTGGATCAAATGCAGGAGAGGGGTGCGGAAGTAACAGATGAACAAGCCGGTTTGATTGTGGACTATCTTGCGGCGCATTTCGGGAAGCCGATCCACATAAATACCGCTTCTGTTGAAGCCTTGCAGGATCTCCTTTCCATGACATCGCAGGAAGCAACTGTGCTCATCAAATACCGGCAGGATAACGGCACCTTCAAGAACCTGGATGATCTGCTGAAGGTACCCGGCCTGGATGCGAAAAAGATTCAGGAGCAGAGTAGCAACATCGTATTCGACAGTACGAACTCAGTCCCGTAGGGACGGCCCTGAGCTTGCCGAACGGGGACGGCTGAAAGTCAGACCTGTCTAAATTAAGTTTTAGGAAGATGCGGAAGCTGGTCTAGGTTAGGAATGAGTTTTGGCACACAATCCGTAGGCGAAGCGATCCAGCTAGTTCCCCTACCCCTCTTCCACATCTTTTTCTGCTAGGTGCTCTGGACGGCAAGACTGAGCCGTAATACCGTCCTAATTAGGAGTCCCAGCTACTCGAGAACGGTCGCCGCAAGCATCGTCGCGCGGCTCGGGCTTGCCGGAAGACGATCAGCTGGCTAATACATCTTTCCCCTAAACAACTTAGGGGGGCGGGAAAAATAAAAATTTGGCCACCTTGGGAAAACAAAGGACTTAGCCGCCAGCACGACGGGAACATCGCATTCCTGAAACCCAACGCCAACCCAGGGCTGCCGCCCCTGGCACGCCCCAAGGGGCGGACAATCAGATCTTTCTCATCCTCTGCACTACTCAGCTCTGCGGCACGGGCACCTCTTCCGGCGAGTCGGCCCGCTTTGCCGCATGATGGCGCCGGAAGACTGATTCTGAACAAAGCGAGACCAATCCTCAAACCGCAACGTAACAGCCCCGCGGAGCCTGCCCTGCCTGCCCCGGCGTGCCGTGGGAGCCTGTCGAACAGGGACGGCTGATAGTAGCCCAGGATGAAATCCTGGGACCGTAGTTTCTACATTTTGAGCTAGGTTGATCGATCAAGAGAGCCAAATATGACAGCTTTTTTCAGATGTTCCGGCCAGTCGTAAGCCTTGTGTCAGGGCATGACTTTAGTCGTGCCGCTTAGCGCCCTTAAGAGTTTTGGGCTTTACAGGCTGCGGAAAAACTCTGGTGTCGGGTGGTAGCCCGGACTTTAGTCCGGGTAAGCGGGTTTTCAAACCCGCTTAAAACGCTCGGGCAATAAAATTCGGGGCTTTAGAGTCTGCGTGAGAACACGAACGCAAATCGCAAATCAGAACCAGGCCCGTAGGGCCGGGAGCCAGATGTCAGCCCAGCCCGGAAGGGCTGGGAGGCGGATATCAAGGTTGGGGAGCGCCAGAGGTGCGGCACTACCATCATCCGCGGGTGCCGCGCCTCTGGCGCTCAAACGATTTTGGCGATCGATGTCCCAGCCCTCCCGGGCTGGGCTGACGTCTGGCTCCCGTCCCTACGGGCCTGGTTCTGATTTGCGGCTTATTTCGAGTTCTCACGCAGGCTCTTTAGCCCTGGTGGCTGATAGCTTATCAAGCCGTTAGCGGGTTTTTCCGCAACCTTTTAGCCCCTGCGCTTTTTTCTTTGCCAGGTAGGTATAACAATAGGGGTATTTTTCTGCTGAATCGACCAGCCCTGCTTTGACAGGGTTTTGGGCAATATATTCTCGATGTTGCAGGAAGCTTTGCTCATCTTTGATTCTGCCATCAGAAAAGCCAGGCTGCCACACTTCTCCGCCATACCCACATTCTTTTTTCAGACGATAGGAGAACCCGCCTTTGATCAATTGCATGGCTTTTTCAATCGTCATCGCATGATTCACTTCTAGCAGAAGGTGCACGTGGTTCGGCATGACCACAAAATCATGCAATTTAAATTTTCCTGCCGCCACGCAGGAACGAACACACCGATAAAAAGCAATGCATTCTGCTCCCGCTGCAACAAACGCTTTGCCATGCAAGTCTTGGTAGTAGTGAAAAATATGCGTTCAGAACTGAGAATTCCTTCCCAAGCAGCATTCCGTGTCGGTCTAGCCATAGCAGGGGCTAAAGAGTCTGCGTGAGAACTCGAAATAAACAGCAAATCGAAACCAGGCCCGTAGGGCCGGGAGCCAAACGTCAGCCCAGCCCGGATCCGGATTTCCTGTGGAACTTGCTGGCGTTGGCGCACTTCATGCGGCTTTCCTTAACGAAAGCCGCACACGCGGACTTTGGTGGCGCCCCGTGCAGGAAATCCGGAGAAGGGCTGGGAGGCGGATCCAAGGTCCGGGAGCGCCGGAGGTGCGGCCCTAATACCTTCATCCGCGGGTGCCGCGCCTCTGGCGCTCAAACGATATTGGGGATCGATGTCCCAGCCCTTCTCCGGATTTCCTGCACGCTGCGCTGGACACGACCGCGTGTGCGGCTTTCGTTAAGGAAAGCCGCATGAAGTGCGCCAACGCCAGCAAGCTCCACAGGAAATCCGGATCCGGGCTGGGCTGACGTTTGGCTCCCGGCCCTACGGGCCTGATTCTGATTTGCGATTTGCTTTTGCGTTCTCACGCAGCCTCTAAAGCCCAGCCCTCTTTTCGCTGTCTTGCGGCACGACTAACCTGTCCCGGCGTGCCGTGGAAGTCATGCCCTGACACAAACCAATACCACGATTCGAGACAGCTTTCCGGTGTCATTACCTAATTATCTTTCGAAATGTAGAAACTCCAGGCCAGGATGAAATCCTGGGAAGGATCAACAAAAAACGAACTCAGTCCCGGAGGGACGGCTGAAAATGTCCCAGGACGCTAGTCCTGGGCATCTATTGGGGTCGAACCGAAAACATAGAACCTCCATCAATGGACGCCAAAGAAGAGTATCTTCGCTCCCGGCTTCTCGAACGTTGCCTCGATCTTCGCGCGCCCGTCGGTGTCTTGTGTAACCGTGACTCCATCGCTTACCCAATGCTCGCCGGCCACCCGATGGCTCGTAATGTAATGATATGTGCCGCGCTCTGTAGCAAAGATTACCACCGCGCCCCGGCCGGTAGCAGCGGAGATCTTTTCGTGAATCTCGGGGCTCGCAGAAACAGCACCGCTCACCACAGGATCGCTTTCCGTAATATCGTCACGGACCTGTTTGTACCTCGCGAGCGTACTGCCAATGAAGGCCACTCCGGAGTCCGAAACGTGGAGCAAATCGCCCCATATTCCGTTTTGCCCAAGAATAAGGGACGCAACATCCACTTCCTGCCATTGCCGCGGATCATCTGGAAAATAGTGGGTGAGAAACAAAGTGGATGGGATCCATTTGTCGAACGTCAATGGTGACCGCGCAATCCAGGTGCGCGCCGGCCCCTGGTAGAAAAACAGATTTGAGTTCGTTCGCTCTAAATCGATAGGAATGTCATAGTTCTGGTAATAGGGCCCATTGTTGATGAGGAAATACTTCCCGGAAGAAAGAAACGCCAGCCCCATGGCCCGGCCACCCTCCGTCACGTCAAAGTCCACAATCGCTCCGGGGACCGCGGCGGCGACCTTATCCGCCACCCGGCTCATGTACTGGACAAGCTGGAATCCATAAGAGTCCGACCGCTCTTGTGGAGTGTTGCTTTCGTCACCGTGATTGTGATGCGGGTCATTGCATCCATACTGAGCAATCGCGTCCCACTTGAAGTAGGTAACGCCCACTTCTTTGGCCAGGCGGATCAGCTCCTCTGCGAAGGTATCGGCGTATCCACTGACCATGCACATCTTATAGCTCTTCTCCGTCTCCCATACTTCCTGGGGCTCGGCTACTTGTCCATTCCAGGACCTGCGCCATTCAGGATGCTCGCGCACCACCCGGCTGGATGCCGCCGCGGTCGTTGGGCCAAACCATAGCCCCAGTTTCATGCCGTAGCCATCCAGCTTCTGCTTCACCGTTCTCAGCCCGTCCGGGAACCGCTTGCTGCTGACCGTCCAGTCCCCGGTCTTCTCGTACCAACCTGTATCCAGCACAAAGACATCCACGCCCATCCGGTGTGCCACGTCAATCTCTTTGAGGATGCGGTCTTCATTCATCGATTCCAGGTAGGGTCTGCCATTCCACCACTTGTTGCGTTCCTGAAAGTTCCAGGTGTTATAGAAAATGTAGGGTTTCCGCGTCGCGGAGTTCTGCGTCATGTACTTCAACACGAACTGGCGATAGGTTTGAGCGAGTTGATCGATCCCGCCCTCTGTCGCGGCGGTCTCCATCCAAATGGTTTGAAAGGGATGCCCGCCATCGACCCTTTGACCGGAGACATAGTTGCCCTTAACGGCAATCAGGCGAACGCTTCGATCAGGCCCGAGTTGGTAGCGCAGAAATGCATCCGGAACCTGGGAGCCGTGCTCATACGCGAGCAGGAAGCTGCGACGGTGATCGCTAGCGGCGAGGATAGGGCCCATAAAGGCGCCGCTATCCTGGAAATATCGGTCCCCTATCGGTTGTTCGTAAAGGGTGTAACTGTGTGTCAGTTGCGCAAAGTTTGACAGTGTGACTTCCTCCGCCTGGGGTAGTTGCTGGAGAGAAGTTTCGAGGTAGATGAGACGGTTTGCGCCGCTGAGAGTTCGCGGTTGATCCGCTTCAAGTATGTAACGAAAGCGAATGACCGGAGTTCTGTCGTTGACCTGGAACTGAACGCGCAGCTGAAGATGAGAGTCCTGCACCAGTGTGCCCGCAAAGAAATATTCCGTTACGCCATTGTCGAGATGGGCTGGAGTTCCAACTGGAGTGAAATGGCGTACGACCGCAGAAATCTGCTTTCCATCGACGGAAAAAGTCGGCGGAGCAAAGTGGTAAGCGGAACCTTGTTGACGGTATTCCCAAAGGCAGCCTTGTCCGCAGGCAAGGGAAATCCTCACCTGGCTGTTCTGGATATCAGCTTGACCCATGGCCTGCAAAGGAATGGCACAGAACAACAAGCCGTAGAACACTCTCATCCACCGCCAGTGCATATATGTCTCCACCATGATTACGAGTTAGAGTAGGTATTTTTGAGGATCGGCGTCCCTGCTCAGCTCATTTCTGATTGATCTGAGTCTGGATCCGGCCATTTGTCAAGGTGGTACCACGCCTGCAGTTCTGGGTCGAGAGGCCTTTAGAGTGAGGTAGCCTATGGCTATGGATATTCAGAGTCGTTCCGAAATTGAGGAGATGCTAAGGCACGACATTGAGTACGGTTACCGCTCTATAGAACACGCGGTTTCGCTCTTGCATGCTCACGCGTCCTGGTTTCCAGAAGACCGTGCAGAAGTGAACGCGAAGGGTCCGGACGCTGCTACCCCGAATGCGGACTAGTTATCTAGACGACGCAACTGCTGAATGCGTTGAGGAGAACGCGCCCGAACGCGAGATCTGCAGTTTGCGTTGGTGGAGAAATGGAACCAGGAGTGATTAGCTCGGGGAAGTCAGCAGCCGTAATGGCGCCCCTCTTCTGTTTGCGACTCCCACGGGTACGTCTGCAGGGGCGTAAAAGTCCGTTGGAAGAAAGCGTCGTCGACTACATAGGTTTCGCCGTTTTCGCCCTTCACGATCCAGTCGCCTTTTGACACATTGCAGAAGCCGGTATCGGTGGCAATCGTTTTGCCATGTTCGCACTGCGTGGCGTCTACGATTAGCGGTCGAAGTGTACGGAATGTACTCATCAAGTCCTCCATTGGCCATAACAGCCAATGTCTCTATGAGAGGACTTTTTTCATAAGGATTGCGATGTGGAGTTGTTAGGGATTTGTAAGGGCCGATCAGAAACCGTAGTTCTTCTTGCGCAGCGCGTTTTTATACCGGTCACGCGCCTTTTTTGCCGTAGCTTCGGCATCATGGACGTTGAAGCCGGCTGCATCCCACTTTTCCATCTCAACCATGGAGTGGTCGTCGTTGGCCAAAGCCTCTTCCGCTTCAATCGCGGTTACCCAGGCGTCGATCGCCCGCCGGTAATCACTCAAAAGTTGATCGAAATCCGTATCTCCCATGTGGAGTGAATCTATGGTACCTTCTGGGCCTCGTCAATGGACCAGCGTTCGATTCACGAAAGATTGACACAGAGCGCCGCATAGCCGTTCTATCCGCGATTATTCCGAGGTGAACGTCCCCGCCGGCAGACCGGCGCGATTGTAGAGGAAGGTAGTCACTACGCCCGACCAGTCATAACGCACAAAACGAGGAAAGGCGACCTTGGGAGACGAGACCAGGACCGTATCGTTCTCTCCGATTTTTTCGATCTTTGCCGTGGCCGGCACAAAGTTACGGTCGTCTCCAGCCAACTCAAAGCCGCCCACTTCCTGACCATGTGTGGTGAGTCCTTCGCCGTGGGTGAACCACACGCGCATGGCGTTCGGTTCGGTGGTCGCTTGCAGAAATTCCGGCGAGCTGTACTCGATCTTCTCCCCATACACGGTGGCGCGAGCGGCCAGCGCCAGGCGGCTGGCGACGGTTTGCTTGTCGGGTGGATGAACATTGTCCGGTGTGCCCACATCGAGTGTGACCGCCATACCGGTATTACGCAAAATCAGGGTGCGTCGCTGCGCGTCTCGCACCAGCGGCCAGCCGGCAGCGGGCGAATTGAAACTGGAAATCTGCACGAAGAAGAAAGGGAAGTCCCCTTCGCCCCATTGGTGTCTCCAGTCGGAGATGAGCGTGGAAAAAACCCGAAAATAGTACGGCGCACGTTTGGCGTCGCTGTCGGTTTCACCCTGGTACCACAGGACACCTTTGATGGTGAACCGCGTATAGGGCGAGATCATGGCGTTGAACAGTGTCCCCGGCACCCAGGCTCCCCCATGATCGTTCGCAATGCGCGGGTGCGTTGCAGGCGGCTTTCCTTCTGCCTGGAGAGCCGCGTCTTCGCGTGCGTTATTTGCCCGGATCTGGTCGGCTCGCCCCTGATCCTGGGCGATCGTTCCCGCATCTTCAAACACCGAGGTGAGATTGGCGCGCGCCAACGCCGCGGGGCTAATCCAGGAGTGGGCGGGTGTGCCGCCCCAGGTGGTGTCGATCAGCCCGACAGGCACGTTTTCGCGCTCCGAGATTTCACGGCCAAAGAAGTAAGCGACCGCGGAGAAGTGTCGCGCCGTATCCGGTGTGCATTCCGTCCAGACGTCCGAAGCTTCATTGAGCGGGACAGTGGATGTCGCTTTTTTCTGGATAAGCAAGCGAATCCGCGGATGGTTGGCCGCAGCAATCTCCTTTTCTCCGTCCTTCAGCGGTGCGGGATTGGTGCCCCCAAAGCCGGCCAGGGGAAACTCCATATTCGACTGTCCTGAGGCCAGCCACACATCCCCGACCAGAATGTCCTTACGCTCCAGTGGAGTCGCGGTGGAGTCGCCGCTTATCGTCAGGGTGTAGGGCCCTCCGGCTGACTCCGGTTTGAGCCACGCTTCCCAATACCCAAATGGATCGGTTTGCGTAGTGACCGTCTGGCCATGGAAGCGGACGGTGACTTTCTCTCCCGCGTTACCCCAACCCCAGATACGGACTGGGCGGTCACGCTGCAGCACTGCGTGATCCGAGAAGAGATTCGGTAACTGCACTGCTGCCGTAGCAGTCAGCGGAAGAGCAAGCCAACAGAACGCCAGTAGAAGACGCAAAACCCGCATAGTTAATCTCCGGCAGAAGCCCGGCAAGTTGCCGGCCCCTGCCACAATACCTGCCGGCCGGCGCACCCTGCAAATCCACCAGCAATAGCATCACTTACCGTGAATTCAGATGCTCGCTGTCTTTCTCCAACTCTCCCTTCCACGGTGCGCCTTCATAGAACTTGGCCTTCATCGGCTCGCGCGAATCCTAGTCAGAAAGCCCCGAATAAGGAGAAATGTGCCGGGATCTTCGACGGACTCAAACGGACCCAATATTTTCATTCCGATTTCTCTGTGCGCCGGAATACTTTTGGCGTGAAATATCTCAAGGAACCGGGAACGCATCCCGGCGTCCTCTTTTTTTAGTAATCATTTTGACAACCTCCGCGTGTGCGGTTGTAACAGTCCGGTTACCTTTGGAACCGGCCCGTTTTGCACCAGGCACGTAGCGATTTGATGCCCCGAATAGATATTCACATCTTGCCTTCGCAGGTGGTGTATCTTGTCTCACACGAAAGCAGTGGACCAGGGGGACGTCGCAAAACAGGGAACAACTTAGCCGGAAAGTTGTGACAAATCTCAGGGTTCTTTCGCTCGCACGGGCCATTCCTAAGTATCGTTTGTTCGAAATCGTGGTTGCCCCAAGTCTCGAAGTTTCCCTGAGAGGCGTACGCCGTGAAGTCTGCAACCTGTTTGTCCGCTCTTCTTTCGCTCGGCATCTTCTGCCAGTGCTCAGTCTCTTGGGCGCAGGCGAACACCTCGGGTCGTTCCACTCCCTCCCACTCGCAGCCGTCGGCCACAAAGTCGGCCCACACCGCGCCCCAGCAGAACACGGTCGTCATTCCCGGACCCCTGCGGTCTTTCCTGCGCATGGCCGGGATCAGCCAGCAGATATCTCCCGAGGATGTGTTGCCTCTGGTCGCCCGCAATGCCTACGCCACCGGCTATCTGAATGGCGTGCCAACGGAATTTCTGCGCTTAGTCGACCGCTATCTTCACCAGGCGCGAGAGCTTGAGATGCTGGCCGGGTCAAGCGGCACGATCCACGTTGCCAACTGCGCTGAGGCGGAGCCGCTGTTGAGTATACTCGGCTACCACGCGCGGCCTGCTTGCGGGGAAAAGGGTTCCACTCTGGTGACCGAGGACGCGGAACGCGCCTTCCTCACCACGGATTCGGGGTTTCCTCTGACCGCACTGGAGGAGGCGCTCGAGAAGGGCACGCCTTTTACCTACGCTTTCCCTAGTTCCCGCGTGCCCGTGCTCTTTAGCGAAGGCGAGTGGCGGGCGCTCAGCAGCGCCAAGAGCCGAGGTGCGCAATCGCTACTGGACATCCTGTTGCACGAACCAGCCGTCGATCGCCTCTACTGGGCGCTCGCCAACAGCGACGCCGAAACCAGGAACGCGCTCGCGCGCTCTCCAGGCTTGGCCAGACTGCTGCCCTATGGGCCGGTGCTTGATTTTTATGGAACCCAAATCTGCATTCGCGGCGGCCGGGTTGTCTTGCCCGGAGGACCTTCCGCCGAAGCCGGTTGGCGGGAGCTGGCAGGCGCCAGTCCGAGGTCGCCGGGGGACTTTGTCCTCGGCCTTGTGGGTACAGACAACGGCTGGTTGGCCGTCTATTTCGATACTCTGTCGCGGGTCAACTTCTCCGAGCAGGCGTACTTGACTGCATCTCCGCGCCTGAGACATTTGTACGAAGCGTTTCGCGAGCCCGAACCGGCCGCCCACCCCGCCAGGGCCGTCTTTCGCAAGGACCCTGGGCTCCTGATGTTGTTCACCCGGCTGCAAATAGGGTCGGATGGCGAACCCCGCATCGCCGGCAACCTCGAGGTCTGGAAGCAGATCCTGGCCCAGAAAAGTGACTCGAAAATCGCCCATGACTGGGGCAAGCGCGCGCATTCATTCAAGCGTCCCGAACAACTGCTTGAAGCCATGGCTGCGTTGTCTCGTATCGATACCGACCAGGGTCCGCTGCAGATCTATCTCATGCTGAATGAAGTGGACAGCCGGCGCGCGTCCGATAAGCGCCTGAGTCCGGAGACGGTGCTGCTTTTGGCCACCAAGTTCTCCGGGCTTAGCAACTGGTATCTGGTATTTTCTGAATTTCCCGAACTGAACGACGCCTCGATTGCGCAGTTCGTGAAGGTGACCGACACAATCGACGCAATCCACGACCACAGCCTGCGCGGAAATGCCATGGGCGTCTTCCAGGCGAACCTGGGACTGTGGCAGATTCTTGCCCGCCAGGGAGAAGTCCGGGACACTGATCTGAACCAATCCTGGCAGCAGACGATTGCCCCCTTCGCGGCCGTTAATTCTTCAGCCCAACTCTTCGACGCCGGTCACGCGTCGCTCGGAACCCTGATGCTGGCGGCCAGCGGCAAATCCGATCTCGGGCAGGGTGAATTCATTGAGCTGCTGGCAGGCCCTCCACAGCAGTCTGCCGAGGGCCAACGTATCCGCGAGGAACTTGCCGGCAGAATGAGGGCGGTGCTCGATGATCAGCGCCTGGTGTCGCTCGATACGTTGTTCACACTCGGCGACGGCCTTACGCGTATGGCGCAGGGAGCGCCTGCGGGCGCCAACTTGATCTCCTTGGCCAACGAGCTCAAGGAATTCGAACTGCCCCGGCCCATCTTTACCGAGAGCGAGAAAACAGAATGGGCTCCAGGAGTCTATGCCAACCGGCATAGCGAACTGCAAGTTCACGTCGACCTTACGAAAGTGATAAAGACGCCTGGTTCGCGTGGTCAACTGGAAGCCGCCCGCGGTCAACTTACACCCTTTCTCAGGGACTCTCTGGTCGGTTTGAATTACGCCTACTATGAGCCGCCCGGCTCCCAGCTCCTGCACAACAATCCGCTCTTTGTGCGTTCCCATGATTTTTCGGGGGAGACCATTATGGGTGTGACCCAGCTCTGGCAGGCTTCCGAATTGTTCAACCAGGGATCGCCGGCCGGTGGAGGCGCCTATCTGGTGGGCTCTCTGGCGGAGTTGCCCTATGTACTCGCGGCCACTGAGGAAGACTTCATTGCCCCCAGGAACGTGCAGGCCCTCATCTGGAAAGAGGTGACGGCAGACCTGCTGGTCAGCGCGACTCTCCCCCGCTGGTGGAATGTGTCGAGCAACGAGCTTCATGCTGTTAGCCTCTATCAACGGTCGGGCGAGGAGCTTGTCACAGCGGCGGTGGCGAATGACCAACTGCGCGGCAAAGTGATCGGCATTCTCTCTGAACGTCTGCCGCCGCAGCGCCTGGGACAATTGGAGCAGGCCCTTGCGGAAGGCGATGCCATCGCCGCCCTCGCTTGCGTCACCCCTGCGGATACCTTTCATCTTGCTGCGGAGTTTCGCCATAAATTTTCCCCAGGAGACCGCAACCTGGGGAACTGCGGGCGGGGAATTGGATACGCTCAGCCGGCAATCGCCGGCCGAAGTCAACCTGCAGCGTATCTCCCGCGACTTTGGTACCCCTCATCCGGTGTTGGCCCAGAACTATGCCCGCGAGCTCCTCAACGTGCCCCCGCTCCCCGCCTTCGGTGGCAGTTCCAGCCGCTTGTTGGGTGAGTCCTGGGACTCAACCAATCTATATTGGGCGCGGCTGGCCGATGAGAAGGGTTACTCGCCTGTCATGCTCAATCGCCTGGTCCCCGAGTTGACCCGCCACATGGTGGCGAACATTTTCGCGACCGACATTCAGGACTGGCCGGCGCTGACGCGCGCCATGAAGGCAACCGGCGAAGAGTTTCGTGAGGGCAAGATCGTTTTATCCCAATTGCCGGGCTCCTCCAATCAGGAAATTAGTGTGCGGCAAGAACAGTCTCCAGCAAGCTCGGCCCCGGCCGGCCGGATTTCCTGCCCCGCTACACTGGACAGCACCGCGTGTGCGGCTTTCATTAAGGAAAGCCGCATGGAGCTTTCCGGCGCCACCAATACCAACAGGAAATCGGCCGGCCACAAATAAATCGGATACAGGACACACAATGACAAAGCGACCTCTTCTCATCGTTCCTATCACAGTAGGTTTCCTGTTCTTTGGCGGCCGCATAACCGGCGCCCAGGATGACACCACGAACATCCGCGTGAATGTGGATCTGGTGCAGTTAAACGTCGCTGTGACTGATAACAAAGGTAACTACATTTCCGGCCTTGGGCCGGAGAATTTTGCCATTACCGAGGACAAGATTCCGGAAAGAATTGCCACTTTTGAAGAAGGCAATGAACCGGCTCGGCAGGTAATTCAGCCGGGAGCGAATGTAGCTCCTGGCAAACCGGGTGCGCCCAGACCGCAACCGGCTGCGCAAGCCAAACCGGCCGTGGTAGCTGCGGCGTCGTCCGCGACCGGCCATCCCGCAGCAATCGGCGAGGATCTTGCGACCCTGCCCTCCAGGGTTCCTGGCGCCAATGTCTTCGTTCTTTTTGATACCAGCAATTACATGTACCGGGGCTTTGTCTTCGCCCAGGACGCCATTACCGATTTTGTTCGCTCCCTCGAAGCCGCGAACAAGGTGGCCTTTTATTCGTACAGTCGCGACCTTTCCCGTAATTCACCCCTGACTTCCGATCGATCGCAGGTACTGCGGGGGGTGCGGAGCACCGTTGCCGGCGATGACGCCGCGCTCTATAACTGCCTCCTCATGACCGTCGAGGACGCTGCCCGCTACACCGGCCGAAAAGTGGTCGTGGTCTTCTCCAATGGTCCTGACAACGCCAGCCTGGTGCCCCCGGAAGATGTAGCGGAACTGGCACAATCCACGGGCACGATCATCTACATGATCAGCACCAGGGAAGCGCAGCTGGAGCCGATCTCGACCGCGGTCTTCGAGCGCATGAGCAAGGCCACGGGTGGCAAGGCGTATTTCGCCCGTAGCTGGAGCGACGAAAAAAAGGCCTTCGCCTTTATCCAGGAAGACTTGGCGCACCTCTACGCGCTCAGCTACTATCCCCAGCCCAACCCCAGCGCTGGATGGCGCACCATCACCGTCAAGCTGGTTGGAAAGGACCTGCAGAAGTATCACGTGCGGACCCGTGCCGGATACCGCCTGCAACAGGCCCACTCGGCGGCCGGAAACTCAGCTGATCTGGAAGCGGAGTCCGTTCAGAAGTAGCGCGCCCGATTTCCTGTACATCCACAGGAAATCCGGTCTACGGCTTCAGTCCTGTGCTGACGGTGAGCTTTTCGACACATCCAGGCAGTTTCTCGGGTTCCGGTCCACTGTTTAGGGAGTCGCTGCAGGCGAATAGCTTCGGCTCGCTCATGACGGCAGTGGCGGCCTGGTCCAGAGTTATGGTTGCCGCCTCGGGCTGAAACCTGGAACGTTTGTCGTCTTGCTGAAGCGATATGCTTTTGAAGAGAAGCGCGTTGCCTTCGAGATGCACGTGGATAGCCGTCAGTTCCCACAACGATGGCCCGACCTGTTGCTGTTCCAGGGCAAATGAGCTGTGTTCCTTCAACCTTCCCAGCAGCCCTCCGCCGAAGGTGACGTCGTGCATCAGATGGCCTTTGACTCTGCAGATGCGGTGTTGCTGGTTATCCACCACCAGGTCGCCGGTCATGCTGCTGAAAACGCGAGCCTCGCGTGTGGGTGGATGGAAGTTCGGCGCGGGGTCGAAGTGCAGTGAGGTGGTAGTTGCGGTTGCTCCTGTTTGGGTCCAGGTAAAGGCAGCGGGCAGAAGTTTAAGCAGATCGTCGATCTGCCGATTGTCGTGATTGGCCTCCTCGACCTGTTTCTTCTGGGCCCTGGGATCGAGCAAGTACTTTTGAATGAGCTGCTGCTGTTCGGCCTGAGGCACTGGGCGCGTATCCTTTTCAAGCACCCGATCCACGTTGCCCGTCTGGGTGGCCGCTACCCACTGCAGAATATGTTCTTTCGGCTTATCGCTCTCTTCCAGGTAGATCCAGTTGGAGTGGTCGTTCTGGTCTGCTGTCCGTTCAACATTGACGGCCTGTTGGATGATCTGTTGCGGGGTTTGTGCGTGCCCCGTAGAGAACCAGAGCGCAAATATCCCGGCCCAGAAAAAGTGCGCTTTTTCTTTGCCCATTTTTCGACAGCCTTTGATCGGTCAAGAGTTACGGGCTTTTGATGCCGGAGGCCTACAGAACGGTTCGGCAGAAAAGCAGCCGGCGCCATCCTCCCTACTGCCTTGGACAGCATCCCAGGAAATATGGGAGGTTGACATGGTCGCAAAAAAATCCAGCAACAGCCGATCTCACGGCAACTCTGGCGGAAGACGCAAGTGGTCGGCGGCGGTGGACACAGATTCCACTCACCCGCGTTCCGGTTTGTTTAGCAAGGATGCGAAGACGATTGCCGCTGAACTCGCGTCCAGGAAGGTATCTCCCAAGGGACCTTCGTCCGGTATGCGCATGCTGACGTTCTACATTAATCGCGCTGGCAAGAATCTACCGTCGAAGCGGCTGAAAGTTCTCGAGAATGCCAAGCAGCTTTTGCATGAACGAATTGCGGCTGCCAAGGCTAAGGAGAAAAGAGGTGCCGGTAGAGGCAAAACACACTCCGCGAAAAACGCCGCGTAAGTCTATCCGACACCTGTGTCGATCAACTCCTGCACAGAACGGCTGGATTTCCGGGACTTCATTTGGCGCTCTCGCCGACGAGCTTCTGGCAGCGTTCCGTAATCTTCGCTATAGGCTAAGACCCAAGGTCCGCGATCCCTTGTATAGGGGCTGTGGCCGCGCTGGTGTTCCGCGAGGCGTCGATCCAAATGCAGCGCCGAGCCAATGTAGAATTTCCCCGTGGATTGACTCTTGAGAATGTATACGGCTGGCATGGGTCAAAATATGGTAGGCACGAGGAGACTCGAACTCCTGACCTCTACCGTGTCAAGGTAGCGCTCTAACCAACTGAGCTACGCGCGTGCTGCAACTCCTAAAATCTGCGCCTGCGTTGTTGCCACTGCTAAAATCTGACCTTCCCGGCTTGCCGGGACGCTCTAACCAACTGAGCTACGCTGCCTGCGCAGTGCATCTCGCTATCATACCAAAAGCTCATGTACCATCAATTTGCTGGACCGTACCCAGGAAGATCGGAAACCCTTGCTGAAAGAATTGCGCGCAGCTCCTAACCTGCTCACTTTCCTGCGCCTTTGCCTCATACCTTTTCTTGTGATCGCGGTTCTTGAGTCCCACTACAAGACCGCGCTATGCCTCTTTGTCGTCGCCGGACTCAGTGATGGCCTCGATGGCCTGGCTGCCCGGCTCCTCAAACAGCAAACGCAGATCGGCCAGTACCTCGATCCCGTGACCGACAAGCTTCTGCTCAGCACCTTGTTCCTGGTCCTCATGCACCAGCAGCTCGTGCCGCGGCGGGTCACTGTACTGGTCTTCAGCCGCGACCTTGGCATTCTCATCGTCGCCGCGCTCCTCTACATCAGCCTTGGCATGCGCGATTTCCGCCCCAGCATCTACGGCAAGGCAAGTACTTGTGCCCAAATCCTGGCGTTGCTCGCAGTCCTTCTCTGCCAGATCTATGCTCCTATACCGTTGATCATGCTGCGCACCCTGGCCCTCTATGCCACCGCTGCGTTGACCATCATCTCCGCCTTGCATTACGCCTGGCGCACCGCCCGGCGCCTGGCCGTCGTCGCCGAACCTCAATAAAATCTCCCCCGGAATGGCAAAGGTTTGAAAAATTCGCTTTCAATGACAAACTATTGCCAGTACTTGGCTCCCGGTTTAACGTTACTGAAACAGTTAACTCCCTCGCCCTGAAGACTTGTCTTCGGAGCAGCACTGCAGTTCTACGAAGGGCCTTATGTCTGAGACCATCCAAGCACGCGTTCTTCGAGTAATTGCTACCACCCAGCGAATTCCCCTGGAGAAGGTCAAGCCCGACAGCACTTTCGAAGAGCTGGGCATCGATTCGATGGACAGCATCAACATCCTCTTCGACCTGGAAAGTGAGTTCGACATCGAGATCAAAGACGAAGACGCGAAGAAGATCCAAACCATCCGGGAAATGATCGACGGGGTCACCTACCTGGTCGACTCCAAACAAAACCCATCTGCCCAAACTGCAACCGAATAAGTCCTGCTGTATCTAAGTTAAGCTGGAGTTTGTTACCCTCGGTCCAGCACAGTCTTCTATGAAAATGGTGTAGATGCGAGTTGTCATATCAGGAATGGGCGTCATCAGCGCTCTGGGGCTTGACCAGGAAGGGTTCTGGCAGTCACTTGCCAGTGGTCAATCCGGAATTGGACCGATCCCAGAAAACGTCGGGCCCGTCCCCGAGATGGGCATGAGTCAGGTCCGTTTCAAGAACGGCGCCGCAGTGCTCGGTTACGACGCCGAATCCTACTTTCCCCGCAAAACGCTCAGCTTTATGGATCGCTTCGCGCAGTTTTCTGTCATCGCCGCCCGCGAGGCGGTGACCAACGCCGGAATCGAATGGACCGAGGAGCTGCGCGAGAGCGCGGCGATCATCTCCGGTTCCTGCATGGGCGGTCGATTTACAGACGAAATCGGTTACTGGGAACTCTTCCACCATGGCAGGCATCGCGTCCACCCACTGACCATCCCTCTGGGAATGAGTAACGCCGGAGCGAGCCACATCTCCATGGAGTTCGGCCTGCATGGCCCCGCGTATACCTTCTCGACCGCATGTTCCTCGTCGGCTCATGCAATCGGCAACGCACTCTGGATGGTGCGTTCCGGAGCTGCGCCCCTGGCCATTGCCGGGGGCAGTGAAGCGCCGCTTTTCCTGGGCGGATTGAAGGCCTGGGAAGCGATGCGCGTGGTCAGCCCCGACACCTGCCGTCCCTTCTCTGCCAAACGCTCCGGGATGATTTTGGGGGAAGGCGCGGCTATGCTGGTTCTGGAACCCCTAGAGCGCGCGCTGGCACGCGGCGTCAAGCCACTGGCCGAGATCGTGGGCTTCGGCATGTCGGCCGATGCCTGCCACGTTACCCAGCCCTCTGCCGAAGGCGCTGCTCGGGCCATCCGTGCCGCGCTGCGCGATGCCCACCTGGTTCCAGAGCAGGTGGGCTACATCAATGCGCACGGAACCGCGACTGAGGCCAATGACCGTATGGAGGCCGCCGCAATCCATGCCGTCTTCGGTGGCCACGCCCCCACGCTCCCGGTCAGTTCCACCAAGTCGATGCACGGGCACACCCTGGGTGCGGCGGGCGCGATTGAAGCGGTAGCAACCGTGCTGGCTCTGGGCAAGGGCGTGTTGCCCCCCACCGCAAATTTCACCCAGCCAGACCCGGAGTGTGCACTGGACGTGATTCCCAACCACGCCCGCGCTGCAAGCGTAGAGGTGGCTCTGTCGCAATCCTTCGCTTTTGGGGGATTGAACGCGGTGCTGGCCTTTCGCGCTTGGCCCTAGAGCATTTTTGCTAATGGTGTAGACCAGGAAACTGGACCCGACGCGCCATTCCGCCAAAGAATGGCGTACATAACTGATCCCACCGGACCACAGTATTAGCAAAAATGCCTTAGTTGCGGGCCATCTTTTCGAAGACGTCGAGCGCGTATTCCAGGTCGCTTTGCGTGTGCGCCGCGGTCACACAGAGTCGCAGCCTTGCTGAATCCTGAGGAACGGCCGGGAAGAGCACGGGCGTAGCCAGAACGCCATGGTCGCGAAGCCTCCGGGCGAACAGGCCAGTGGTTGTCTCGTCGTTGAGAATCACCGGAATGACCGCCGTCTCCGACAGCCCCGTGTCATAGCCCAGCGAGCACAGGCCGCTGCGCAGAAAGTCCGCATTGTGCTTGATCTTGGCTACCCGCTCCGGTTCGCTCTGCAGAATCGCCAGTCCTTCACGGATTGCGGCCACCGCGGCCGGACTCAGCGCCGCGGAAAAAATGAACGGGGATGCCCCGTGTTGGAGATAGATCGCAAGTTCCTGTGAAACGGCCGCAAAGCCCCCGGTTGAAGGAATCGACTTGGCCAGGGAGCCGGTCCAGATATCGACCGCGTCGGTCGGTATGCCAAAGTGTTCGTCAGTGCCGCGGCCACATTCCCCGAGCACACCGGAAGCATGCGATTCGTCGACCAGCAGAAAGAAACCGAATTCCTCTTTAACTTCTAAGATCTCGGGCAGATGGCAAACGTCGCCGTCCATGGAAAAAACGCCGTCTGAGATAACCAGCGTGCGGTTGGCCTGGGATCCGTTTTGCAGCTCTTGGCGCAACGAGGAGGCATCATTATGCCGGAAACGTTGCAACTGTACCCCGGCGAAGCGGCAAGCATCCGTCAGGCTGCGATGGCAGAGCGAATCCATGATCACGCGATCGGCCGGCCCGAGCAGCGCACCCAGTACGGCAACATTGGCCATGTAGCCTGAGCTGAAAGTGATAGCCGCTTCGGTGCCCTTGTAGGCAGCGAGGTCGCGCTCCATCATGACATGCTGGTCCGTGGTTCCCGTAAGCAGGCGAGCCCCGCCCGTTCCGGTGCCATACTTCCGAATCGCTTCGATCGCAGCAGCGTCAATGCGCGGGTCGCCGATCAGTCCCAGGTAGTCGTACGACGACAGCATCAGCATCTCGTGCCCGTCCGCCCGTACCCGGGGGCCGGTTCTTCCCTCCAGGGGAATCTGAAAAGGATAGGCATCGTGGTCGCAGGCCAGCGCCGTCGTCTCGAAGAGCCGCCGCGCGCGCGCGTCGATGAGGTCGTTTTTGCGAAAATTCCAACGCTTGTCCGCGCTGAAATATCCGTTGAAAGACTTGCCGGAAGAAGAAGGAAATCCTACCGTTCCCTGGCGAACTTGTGATTTCGTCTCTGTCGGAGTATCCATTGATTTAACTGACTATAGTGCAGGATTGGGGCATTGGGAAGTCCGTAGTTGCTGTCCCGGCACGGTTTAGAGTTTTTTCTTTTCCCGTCCCTGCCCCTCCCAGGGACGGTTAAGTGCAACTTTCTTAATGGAAAAGCAGCATAACGACGCAAAAATGCTCTAATTGTGATAGAGATTAGCCGGCCCAGCCTTGCTGGCCTGGATCCCGGCCTAGATCGTGACATGGATCGAGACCGGCGCGTGCATCCAAGTAGCCTGAGGATGTACGTCGGAGATCCTTCACCATGTCCTGGAGCACCATGTCTTCGAGCTACAGTCCGGCCACTCTACTCAACCCGCGCATTGGCGCCCGCCAAACCTCGGAGGCGAGCCCGCGGTCTGCTGTTCGGCTGAAAGACAAATTTGGACGCACCATCACCGACCTCCGTGTCTCGATTACCGACCGCTGCAACTACAAGTGCGTTTACTGCCGTACCGGCTCCCAGGGTGCTCAATTTGCCGAACTGCCCATGGAAGACTATCTGCGGATCATCAGCGTCTTCGTTTCCCTGGGCATCGAAAAAGTCCGCCTGACCGGAGGCGAGCCGCTGCTGCGAAAGGGCCTTGTCCCACTGCTGGCGGACCTTGCCCGCCTCCGCACCAACACGACAGAAGACCCCAAGCCGCTGGACCTTGCCATCACCACCAATGGGCACCTTCTAGCTGAGATGGCAGCGGGCCTCGCGCGGGTTGGACTTACCCGCATAACGGTCAGCATGGACGCCGTCGACAAGGCAATCTTCGAGCGCATCACGCGGGTCCCCGGAAGCTTCGACAAGGTGCTGGCCGGGGTGCGCGCTGCCCAGCGTGCTGGGTTGGGTCCGGTCAAGGTGAACTGTGTGCTGTTGCGTGGCTTCAACGACGATCAGATCGTCCCCTTTGCCCGCTTCTCGCGCGACGAGGGCGTGATCGTTCGCTTTATCGAGTTCATGCCCCTAGAAGAGGACCGCTTGTGGACCCCCGAGGTCGTGGTCCCGCTGACGGAGGTGGTGAGCAAACTCAACAGTTTTCGGCCCCTGGTTCCTCTCGCCGCCAACAGCCCCGGCGAAACCGCGCGCCGTTATACCTTCGACGACGGCATCGGTGAAATCGGCATCATCGCCCCCGTATCGCAGGCCTTTTGCGGAGCCTGCAGCCGCATCCGTCTTACCTCCGATGGCAAAATACGTACCTGTCTCTTCTCCCACTTCGACCACGATCTCTATGGTGTGCTGGCACGCGGCGGCTCCGATGACGATCTCGCAGGGTTTATTCAGAAGACGGTTGAGACCAAGGAGTCGCGCCACCATATTGGCGAGCCCGGCTTTATGAAGCCCTCTCGCAGCATGGTTCATATCGGAGGCTAGCCGCTGGATGGTCGATCGATCCTTCCCAGAGCGTCAGGCACTCCCCAAGGACCTGATGGTCTTTCACGATGTTGCGCGCGCGCTGACCTCTTCCCTGGACCTGGATTCGATCCTGGGCGCCATCATGCTCCAGATGGAGCAGTTCTTCGAGCCCGAATCATGGTCACTGCTCATCGTCGACGAGGAGCAGCAGAATCTCTACTACGCGGTTGCGGCCGGCAAGTCATCCGGTGATCGCAATCTGCGCGTCGGCATGGGTGAGGGAATCGCCGGCTGGGTCGCTCAGCACGGGGAGCCCGTGATCGTGTCGGAGCCCGGCAACGATCCCCGTTTCTCTGTGGACGGTGACGCGTCAGCGCTCTCCCCGGTGCGGTCCGCAATCTGCATACCGCTGCGCTGGCGGGATCGCACCCTGGGCGTGATCGAGTTGCTTAACTATCGCGTGTCCACCTTGACCGGGGAAACCATGGCCTTTCTCCAGGTGTTGTGCGACTACGCGGCGATCGCCATTCAGAATGTCCGTGCGGTGGAGCGCATTCAGGAATTGACCATCACCGATGACTGCACCGGTCTCTTCAACTCGCGGCACCTGTTTTCCATCACGGAGGTGGAACTCGAGCGTTCCCGCCGCTTTAGTCTTCCCTTCAGCCTGATCTTCATCGATCTGGATCACTTCAAGCGCATCAACGACCTTCACGGACACTTGACCGGCAGCCGGCTGCTGGCCGAGATTGCCCGGACTATCAAGCACAATATTCGGGGAATCGATTCCGCCTTTCGCTACGGCGGAGACGAATTCATCGTTTTGCTACCGCAGACCGGAAAAGATGCGGCTCTTGAGGTGACCCAGCGCCTCTTGCACGCGCTACGCGATACGCAGTATCTGGTGTCGGAGGGACTCGAGGTGCGCATGATGGCCAGCTTCGGGATGGCGAGCTACCCGGAGGATGGCAGCTCGATCCAGGAGATCATCGGCGCCGCCGACCAAATGATGTACTTGGTAAAAAACTCCTCCCGGGGCCACATCGCTGTCGCCCAGCGCGGCTTTATCCAAGCCTGACAAAATGCTTTAGCATGGATCCGCGGGGGAGAGAGACACCGCTTGAAGCGGTACGGGTACACCAAAGCAATTTTCGAGGGCTTCAGCCCCCGAGGGAATCGTTTCTGTTTTGTGAGGAGCTCCCTCGGCGGCTAAAGCCTGTCATTTGACTTTTAAACGGACGGGCTGAAGAATCTGCGTGAGAACACGAAAGCAAATCGCAAATCAGAACTAGGCCCGTAGGGGCCGGGAGCCAAACGTCAGCCCAGCCCGGAAGGGCTGGGACATCGATCCCCAGTATCGTTGAGCGCCAGAGGCGCGGCACCCGCGGATGAAGATAGTGCCGCACCTCCGGCGCTCCGCAACCTTGGATCCGCCTCCCAGCCCTTCCGGGCTGGGCTGACGTTTGGCTCCCGGCCCTACGGGCCTGGTTCCGATTTGCTTTCGAGTTCTCACGCAGACTCTAAAGCCCGTCCCCTTCGGTTTTGTATCGGGGCACGACTGTAGTCGTGCCGTAACTGCGTGAAAAATTCCCGGGCTTTAGAAGTCCCTGAGGGATGATTTTCTCGCAATCTTCGAGTCCTGGGAAAAGAGGCGAAAGGTAAAGATGGATCAGACAGGTAGACGTCTCCGGATGGGGATGGTGGGCGGCGGTGCGGGCTCTTTTATCGGCCCGGTACATCGCATGGCGGCAGAGCTGGATGGAACCATCGAGCTCGTGGCGGGAGCTTTCAGCCAGGATGCGGCACGATCGCAGCAGGCCGGTGTGACCTACGGCATCAGCCCCGACCGTGCCTACAACAATTATGAAGAGATGATGCAGCAGGAGAGAAAGCGGCAAGACGCCATCGACTTTGTCTGCATCGTTACTCCGAATCATCTCCACCTGCCCATCGCGGCCGCCGCCCTGGAGCATGGTTTCCATGTCATGAGCGACAAGCCGGCCACGGCCACCCTCGAAGAGGCGGAGACGTTGGCGGGAATCGTCCGTCGCACCGGGCTTCTGTATGGGTTGACCTTCACCTACACCGGCTACCCGCTCGTGCGCCAGGCGCGTCTTATGGCACGCGGCGGCGAATTGGGCAAGATCCGCAAAGCCGTGGTGCAATACTCGCAAGGCTGGCTGAGCACCTCGCTCGAGGCCACAGGTCACAAGCAGGCAGCGTGGCGATCTGACCCAGCGCAGTCGGGATTGGGAGGAGCGATCGGCGATATCGGCGTCCATGCGTTCAATCTGCTGGAGTACGTGAGCGGACGCCCGGTGGTCGAAATCTGCGCGGATCTCAACCGGGTCATAGCCGGCCGGTCCCTCGACGATGACTGCAACGTACTGCTCAAGCTCGACAACGGGGCCCCCGGGGTTTTGTTTGTATCCCAGATCGCAGCCGGGGATCGCAACGATCTACAGCTTCATCTCTATGGCGAAAAGGGCGGCCTTCACTGGTGGCAGGAAGATCCCAATTACCTGCATGTAAATTGGACAGGGCAGCCGAGTCAAACCCTGCACGCAGCCGGCGATTATCTGGCGCCCTCGGTGCGCCAAGACTTTCGTTTGCCGATGGGCCATCCTGAGGGATTGGTGGAAGCATTTGCTAATATCTATCGCGACTTCGGGAGCGCAGTGCGCGCTCGCTTCAACGATCCTGCTGCGCAACTGAGCGACCTCGTTCCTGGCATCCGCGAGGGGCTGCGCAGCATGACCTTCGTGGAACGAGCCGTAACCAGTAGCCGGACGCGTGCCGGGTGGGTGAGCTTATGAAAACCGTTAAGGGGCCGGCAATTTTTCTGGCCCAATTCGCCGCTGATCAGAAGCCCTTCAACAACCTTGAAGACATCGCCAAGTGGGCCGCGGGTCTGGGCTTCAAGGGCATCCAGATCCCAAGTTGGGATAAGCGTCTCTTCGACCTGAAGCTGGCCGCCGAGAGCCAAGCCTACTGCGACCAACTGCTCGGCATGCTCCACGGGTTAGGCCTCCAGCTGACGGAGCTCTCCACCCATCTGCAGGGGCAACTGGTTGCGGTCCATCCAGCCTACGACCTCCAGTTCGACGGCTTTGCTCCCCCAGAAGTGGCAGGCAACCCCAAGGCGCGGCAGGCATGGGCGACACAACAACTGCTTTTCGGGGCAAGAGCCAGCCGTAACCTGAAACTCAAGGCGCACGCCACCTTCTCCGGAGCGTTGGCGTGGCCATACGTCTATCCCTGGCCCCAGCGGCCCGCCGGGTTAATCGACGAGGCCTTCTCCGAGCTGGCACGCCGCTGGAAGCCGATTCTCGATGTCTTTGAAGAGCATGGAGTCGATCTGTGCTTTGAAATCCATCCCGGAGAAGACCTGCACGACGGAGTCACCTTCGAGCGTTTCCTGGCGGCTGTAGGCGGCCATCCGCGGGCCAACATTCTCTACGATCCGAGCCACTTCGTGCTCCAGCAGCTTGACTACCTCGCCTTCATCGACATCTACCATGAACGCATCCGCGCCTTCCACGTGAAGGACGCCGAGTATAACCCCACGGGTCGCTCGGGTGTGTACGGCGGGTATCAGAACTGGATCGACCGTCCGGGGCGCTTTCGCTCCCTGGGCGACGGGCAGGTCGACTTCGGCGGCATCTTCAGCAAGTTGGCGCAGTACGACTTTCCTGGCTGGGCGGTCATGGAGTGGGAATGCGCTCTGAAGCACCCTGAAGATGGAGCTCGCGAAGGCGCGCCTTTCATCCGCGACCACATCATCCGTGTCACCGAGCATGCCTTCGATGACTTCGCAGGCGGCCAAGCGGACCGCGAGACCAATCGGCGGCTGCTCGGCCTTTGAGCCGCTATGCCTTTCCGGTCGCGCAGTAGGCCAGAGCCGCTCGACGAGGCCGCTCTCTACCAATACGCCGTCGGTGCGCTGGCCCGGCAGATGCGTACCGTGGCTGAGCTCAAACGCCTGATGAGCCGCCGCGTCGAGCAGGGAGAGGCGGGCGAGAACAAGATGGCCGCCGTGATCGCGCGCCTTGCCGACCAGCACTATCTCGACGATCGCGCCTTTGCCTCCACTTACACTCGTCTGCGCCAGGAGAACCAGAGTTTCGGCAAGCGCCGTGTGCAACAGGAGCTGACCCGCAAGGGTGTGGCGGCGGAGCTGGTCGCCACTACGCTTGACACCGCCTACGCGCAGGTCAGCGAAGAGGAGCTGGTACGGCGCTATGTTGCCCGCAAGCGGATTAAAAAGCCGCAAGACGAGAAGGAGACCGCGCGCCTGGTCCGCCGCCTGGTGGGCGCAGGCTTTTCTTTTGCCATCATCTCCACCCTGTTGAAGAGCTGGGAGCTCGATCTACTCTTGCCGGAAGACGGCGCGGCTGAAGACGAAAACCCCGGATAAACCGGACCTGTACCGACGGATGTGATATCCACCGTTTGTTAGAGTGATCTCACTCTCATGCTCAAGACCATAGCCGTTGCCTGCCTCTTGCCGGGCCTCTCAGCATCCGCTCAGGCGCCTGACCTGATCCTGGTCCACGGAAAAATCCTGACCGTAGATGCCAAGGACTCCATCGCCCAGGCGGTTGCCATTCGCCGGGGAAAAATCATAGCCGTCGGCTCCAACAAGAAAATTCTGCAGCTTGCCGGATCCAAGGCAAGAGTGATCGATTTGCATGGGCGAACCGCGACTCCGGGCCTGATAGACAGCCATGCCCACATCGCCACAGGCGGAGTCGATGAGCTCTACTCCGTGAGCCTGAGCGATGCCACAACCGTGGACGAAGTAAAGCGCCGGGTGCAGGCGGCTGCCGCCAAGCTAAAGCCGGGCGAATGGCTTACCGGCGCCGGCTGGGATGAAGGCAAGTTGGCAGAGCGCCGCTACATCGTCGCGTCTGACCTGGACGAGGTCGCACCCAACAATCCCGTCTGGCTCATGCACACCACAGGCCACTATGGAGTCGCCAACCACGAAGCATTGCGCCTGGCGCACATTACCCCCGCGACCAGCAACCCTCCGGCCGGGACCATTGACCGCGATCCCCAGGGTGTACCCACCGGCGTATTGAAGGAGTCGGCTATGGAAGCGGTGGTCGCCCTCATTCCGCCGCCAACCCCGGAGCAGTGGCGCAACGGAATTCTCCGCATGGTCGAGACGCTGCACCGCGAAGGGATGACCGCCGTGAAAGATCCTGACATTCAATCGCCGATCTGGGATGCCTATCGTCAGCTGCAGGAAGAAAACAAACTGACCGTGCACGTCTGCGTGCTCTGGCACGGCGGCACTACTCTCGAATCTGCCCAGGCCGCGCTGGCCCGCATCCAGGCGCTACCCCGGCCCCCCGATTCTTTAGGCGACGGAAATCTCGTCTCCTGTGGAGTCAAGCTTTTTATGGATGGAAGTGGAGGCGCCAGGACCGGCTGGGTCTACAAGGAGTGGAATAAAAACTCCACCGGCATCGATGAAGGCAATTACGGCTATCCCTCAATTGATCCCGAAGTCTACCGTCAGATGGTCCGCCTCTTCCATCAGGCCGGCGTTTCCGTGGGAACGCACGCCATCGGCGATCGCGCCATCGACTGGGTCGTGGATACCTATGCGCAGGTACTAAAAGAAAAGCCCACGTCCGGGCTGCGCCACAGCATCATCCATGCCAACATACCGACAGATCACGCCATCGAGACCATGGCCTTCCTGCAGAAAGAGTATGACGCGGGCTTTCCCGAGACGCAGCCGGGCTTCACCTGGTGGATCGGCGATACCTATGCCGGCAACTTCGGACCCCAACGCGCGCTGCGCTTGAACCCCTATCACACCTACGAGTCTCACGCGATTCTCTGGGCCGCGGGCTCGGATTACTCTGTGACCCCTATACCCGCCCGCTTCGGGCTCTGGGCGTCGGTAGAGCGCGAGACGGCGAAGGGCGTTTACGGAAAGCAGCCCTTCGGAACGTCCGAGGCGGTCGATGTGCACACCGCGCTCCGCTCCTACACCGCCTGGGCCGCCCAGCAATTATTCCTGGAAAACAAAATAGGCTCTCTCGAACCCGGGAAGGAGGCGGACATCGCCGTTTGGGACAAAGACATGTACACCATCCCCTCCGAGGAGCTACGCAACCTGAACTGCGAGATGACGATTTACAACGGCCGCGTCGTTTACCGGGCTGCGAACACTCCTGTCACCGGCCAATGAACAGAAGAAATGCTCTAGACTTAAGCAATGCAGTACAGCTCTGGTTCTGAGATACGGGAAACCTTCCTGCGCTATTTCGCCTCGAAGCAGCACCGTCGTGTGCACTCCTCCTCGCTGGTCCCGGCGAATGACCCCACCTTGCTGTTCACCAATGCGGGCATGAACCAGTTCAAAGACGTATTCCTTGGCGCGGAGCGCCGCGACTACAACCGCGCCACCACTTCCCAGAAGTGTGTGCGCGCCGGCGGCAAGCACAACGATCTGGAGAACGTCGGCTTTACCCGCCGCCACCATACCTTCTTCGAGATGCTGGGCAACTTCAGCTTTGGCGACTACTTCAAGCGTGAGGCGATCGCCTTCGCCTGGGAGCTGGTCACTTCTCCGGAGTGGCTCGCCATTCCTAAAGACAAGCTCTACGTCACCATCTTCAAGGGGGAAGAGGGCATTCCGCGGGACGAAGAAGCCTATGAGCTTTGGCGTGGCCAGGGATTGTCCCCGGAGCGTATCCACGAGCTGGGCATGAAGGACAACTTCTGGGCCATGGGCGACACCGGCCCCTGCGGGCCGTGCTCGGAGATTTTCTACGACATGGGCTTGGCCGCGTCAGAGACCGGGGAGGACAAGCCCTTTGGCCAGGACGACGCCCGCTACGTGGAGATCTGGAACCTGGTCTTCATGCAGTTCGACCGCGATCAGCAAGGGGAGCTCAACCTGTTGCCCCGGCCTTCCATTGACACCGGAGCCGGGCTCGAACGCATGGCTGCAGTGCTCCAGGGCAAGATCTCCAATTTCGAAACCGATCTCTTTACCCCGCTGATCGCCCGTGCCGGCGAGCTCACTCACACGCGCTACCAGGATGGCCTGGCCACCACGGATGCCTCGCTGCGCATCATCGCCGACCATTCCCGTGCCGCCACTTTTCTCATCTCCGACGGAGTTCTCCCCGCCAATGAAGGCCGTGGCTATGTCCTGCGCAAGATCCTGCGCCGCGGCATCCGTCATGGCCGTGTGTTGGGCCAGGAAGATGCATTCCTGTATCGCATGGTCGACGCGGTTCGCGATGAGATGCAGGCTGCGTATCCGGAACTGGCCGAGAGTGCCGGCCGCGTAGCCAAGGTGATCCGCGCCGAAGAAGAGCGTTTTGACAGGATGCTCGCGGTGGCGTCAAAGCAGCTTGACGCCGCCATCGAGCAGGTCCGCAAAGATGGAACATTGCCCGGTGCGACCGCCTTCCATCTCTATGAGACCTACGGCCTGCCGCTTGACTTCATGGTCGATGCAGCCCGCGACCAGGGCATCCACTTCGATCTGACCGGCTTTGAACAAGCGCGCAGCGAAGAGCAGACGCGTGCCCGTGCCTCCTGGAAGGGAGGTGCGAAGGCCTCGGCCAGCCCGGCCTTCCGCGCGTTGCCCAAGACCATCTTTGAAGGCTACCGTCAGCTCACCTCGCAGCATTGCGAAGTGCTCGCCATCGTCAGAGACGGAGTGGGCATGCCGCAGGCGAAGGCCGGCGAAAGTGTCGAGATCGTGCTCGATCACACTTCGTTTTATGCCGACTCCGGCGGCCAGGTGGGGGATACCGGCTGGCTCTATTCCGACGACCACAACGTGGTTGTTGGCGATGTTCTGGGTTGCGTGCAGCCGGTGCAGGGCGTTCGCGCGCACAAGGTCTACCTGCGTCAGCCCATCGAACTGGGCAACTACGTGGATACCGTGGTGGATACAGAAACCCGTTCCGCCATTCGCCGCAACCATACCGGCACTCATCTTTTGCACGCTGCCCTGCGCGAGGTTCTGGGCAAGCACGTCAAGCAGGCCGGCTCGCGCGTCGATCCTGAGCATCTGCGTTTTGATTTTTCGCACTTCACCGGGGTTGCCGAGGAAGAGCTTGCCGACATAGAAGATCTGATCAACCGCCAGGTGCTCGCCAACAACAAAGTGGAGACCCTGGAGGACGTGCCCATCGACGTCGCGGTGAACGAATACCATGCCATGGCGTTGTTCGGTGAGAAGTACGGCGAGAAGGTTCGGGTGGTGAGAATCGGCGACTTCTCGACCGAGCTCTGTGGTGGCACCCACACCGGAGCCAGCGGGGAAATCGGGCTGGTCAAGCTGCTCAGCGAAGGCGGCGTTTCCTCTGGCGTTCGTCGCGTGGAGGCGGTGACCGGCCTCGGCGCACTGGGCGAATTCCGCCGCGAGCAGCGCGCTGAGGAGTTGCGAAGCAAGCTCTCCACCCAGGAGGACGAAATCAAGAAGCTGCGCCGCGAGCTCGACCAGGTTCGGATGAAGTCGGCTGCCACCTCGGTTGCGTCGGCCGCCGGCCAGGCGGTGATGGTTGACGGAATCCAGGTGCTTGCGCAGCGGGTGGACTCGCTGGATCGCGGGCAGCTGCGGACCCTGGTCGACAATCTCCGCAACAAGCTCGGCTCGGGAGTGGTGATTCTGGGCTCAGCGCAGGAAGACGGAAAGGTAGCCCTCATTGCAGGAGTGACGCGCGATCTCACTGGCCGCCTCTCCGCAGGGAAAATCATCGGACCGCTGGCGCAGAAGGTAGGCGGCTCCGGCGGCGGCCGCCCAGACATGGCAGAGGCTGGAGGTAAAGACGCCTCCGCCCTCAACGCCGCTCTGGCCAGCGCCCCGGAAGTAGTGCGCGATCTGCTTGGTGGAACAGCCCTTAGCGCCTAAAGCCAGGTCCTTGCACACTGCCGGCGGTTGAGGGACGGGTGCCCCCGGATCCGCCCACCCAGCCTTCGTTGCCGTTGCCAGGAAAAGCGATGTTGGCTTTCTTCGCCATCCGAATAGGGGCCTGGGCGGCTGTGTTACTGTTGCCATAGACCACCCTGGGGTGCCCCCCGCGTTTGGCCCTGGCCTAAGGAAAATGCCGCAACAGTCGAACCTGTTTTCGCCTAGTCCCCAAAACGGCTCGACCGTGCAAGAACGGCCACCCGCGCCTCCACGGCCCTCCCGGATTCCTCTCTGGCTGCGCCGCGTGGAGTTATACCTTTATGTCATCATCCGTATCTACATCGGCGTTATTGTGCTCGTGCTTCCCTGGTATGCGCCGCTGTGGGCAGACAATCAACTCATCAACCGCTTTCCGCATGTGGCCACGTTTCTGATGTACGGCGCAGTGCGCGGGATGATCTCAGGTCTGGGCCTTCTGAATCTGTGGATCGCGGTCATGGAAGCCGTGAACTTCCGCGCATCTACCTCTTGAGAGCATGAAGCATAACACCGGCAAACCGCCCGACCTCCATCGCGCTCCCCTGTCGTACCAGAACCCTGCCTTCGTGAATAGCCCCGACGGCCGGCTGGTGCGCATCATCTCGGAATACTCCGAGCCGTTGGCGCGCTTTCGCCGCGAGCGCATTCAGGACACGATCGTGTTCTTCGGGTCTGCACGCTTCCGCGCTCACGAGGACGCCAGCCAGGAGCTCGAGCTCGAACTACTCGATAAGCCTGGATCGGCTGCCGCAGCTCCCGACGCGGAGCAACCGGCGACGGATGAAGAGATGGCCAAGGGGACGGCAAGCGAACTGCGCCGCCGCCGGGCAGAGGCAGGCGTGGAAATGGCCCGCTACTACGAAGACGCCCGGCAGCTGGCCTCCCTGCTGACCAAGTGGACGCAAACGCTGAAAGGGCGCAGACATCGCTTCGTCGTTACTTCGGGAGGTGGACCCGGGATCATGGAAGCGGCCAACCGCGGCGCCTACGAAGCCGGCGGCAAGTCCATTGGGCTCAACATCCGCTTGCCTTTCGAGCAGGCGCCCAACCCCTACATCACGCCTTCACTGAACTTCGAATTTCACTACTTCTTCATGCGTAAGTACTGGTTTGCGTACCTGGCCAAAGCGTTGGTTGTGTTCCCCGGCGGCTTTGGCACGCTGGACGAGATGTTTGAAGTGCTGACCCTGGTGCAGACAGAAAAGCTGGCCAAGAAGATCAGCATCGTCGTTTACGGCTCGGCGTATTGGAACAGCATCTTGAACCTGGATGTACTGGTCGACAAAGGCGCAATTTCCCCCCAGGATCGCGCCCTGTTTCACATGGCCGATACACCGGAAGAGGCCTTTGAGATCCTTAAGGCGGAACTGACCGGGCATCACCTGGAGCCAGAAGCGCGCCGCCATGCGCCACCGAATGTAGAAGAGGAACCCCTCCTCAACCCCGACATCACCGGCACCCGGTAAGAGCAAAATAGGTCACTTTCGTAGCGAAAACGGTTATCCAGGCTGGTTCCAGCCAAATTTCGACATCAATTCGCCTGCCAGTAACTCGCCATTCACGGATTGCACTACATACTGGGCACATGAGAGCGATCACGCAGTCACTGTGTGGCAGCACGGGCCAAGGTGCGGTTGCTCCAACGTAGGCAAGACGGATGGAGGAAGAGATGACAGGTTCCCGTATCTCGTATCTCTGGAGCAATGATCGCGCGGCAAACGGCTTCGCTTCTGGTGTCTCGCTACACAGTCATACCAATCGTTCCAAAGAGACACTCGATTTCATCGTCAAACTGGCTAACGAGCACCGCATCTTCAAGGGAATCATCGCGCGGGAGGAAAAGCGTGCCCGGCGAAAGCATCGCCTGCAGATCAACTACGCGGCGAGCTACTGGACACCGCCCCTGACTCCCAGGCTGGCCTTTGATCTGGAAAGCCGGCAGATTGCGGAACGGCTCCAAGTGCAGCCACTGGTATCGATCACCGATCACGATGATATCCAGGCGCCGATGCTGCTGCGCACTGTGACCAGCGCCCGCCATATCCCGGTTTCGGTGGAGTGGACGACGCCCTTTGGCAAGGATCAGGCGTTTCACCTTGGCATCCACAACCTGCCCAGCGCGACGGGGGCCGAGTGGATGCGCCGATTTGAAGAATTTACTGCAAATCCCTCCGACTCGCGGCTGACGGAGATGCTCTCCGCTCTGCACGACCTTCCCAACGTGCTCATCGTCTTCAATCATCCGCACTGGGATCTGTACAAGATCGGCCAGGAGTTGCATCAACAGCGAGTGGAGGAGTTTCTCACTGAGAACAGCCGCTGCATCCACGCGGTCGAGCTCAACGGGTTGCGCAACTGGGAAGAGAATCGGCTGGTGAAGCGGCTGGCCGCTCGTTGGAACAAATTGCTGATCTCCGGGGGCGACCGGCATGGGCTGGAGCCGAACGCCAACGTGAACCTGACGCAAGCGACCAGCTTCAACGAGTTCGTCTACGAGATTCGCCGCGAGAATCGTAGCCACGTGCTCTTTATGCCGCAATACGCGGAGCCGTGGAAGCATCGCATCATGCGCTCCACACTCGATGCCATTCGTGACTACCCCGACTTTCCCGAAGGATCGCGGCGTTGGGATGAGCGCGTCTATCACCCGGATGCGCATGGGGTCGATCGCCCCCTAAGCCAGCTTTGGCCTTACGGGGAGGCACCGGGTTACATGCGCATGGTCATCCAGTTTGTCCGCATGCTGGGGAGCAACCCGGTCAGCAACAGTCTGCGGTTTGCCTGGAATGAGCCGCAGGAGCTGCAGTTTGCGCTGGGCGAGCAGGAAGCATTTTAAGCATTTTCACTTCTACTCCGCACAGGGAAAGCGCGGGGTGCGGATACACTCTGCCTATGCGCTCGGCGACCCGACGGGTGGCGTACTTTCCCGACACGTTTTACGAGATCAACGGGGTGGCGCACACCAGCCGGCACTTTGAAGCCTTTGCGCAACGAAGAGATTTGGCGTTTTTTTGTTTGCATCCTGGCAAAAGGGATAGTTCGATACGCGAGCAACACGTGGGTGAACTGACCACGCTCGAGATTCCCCGCGGCAGCGCTATTTCTTTTCGTTTGGAAAAAGATCTCACCTTCGATCCCGCGTTCCTGCGGCACAAGAAGTTCCTCGAAGAACGTCTACGGGCATTCCGCCCGGATATTGTCCACATCACGGGGCCGAGCGAGCCGGGGATTTTGGGCGCGTGGCTGGCGAGGAACCTGAACGTTCCCCTGGTCGCCTCCTGGCACACCAATCTCCACGAATATGCTGCGCAGCGATCCGGGTGGCTTTTGCGCATGCTTCCCCGCAGCAAACAAGCAGCAGCGGAACAGAAGATTGAAGACGCGACGCTGCTCGCTTGTGCCCGGTTTTACAGGACGGCGGAGGTTCTGTTCGCGCCCAATATCGACTTATGCCGCCTGCTGGAGCAGTTCACCGGCCGGCATTGCGCCCTGATGCCTCGCGGCGTCGATACGATTGCCTTCTCCCCGGATCATCGCGACCGCAGCGGGATAGGGAAAGCATTTGTGCTCGGGTTTTGCGGGCGGCTGTCAATTGAGAAGAATGTGTTTTTGCTGGCGCGTATCCGGACGGAGTTGATCGAACGGGGCATCAGTGATTTTCGCTTTCTTATTATTGGCCATGGCAAAGAAGAGGGCTGGCTACGGCAACGGTTGCCGAATGCAGAGTTCACCGGCGTACTTCGCGGCGCCGAGCTCGCTCGCGCTTACGCGAATATGGACCTCTTCGTGTTTCCTTCTCACACAGATACTTTTGGCAATGTCGTTCTGGAGGCTTTGGCGTCTGGCGTTCCGGCGATCGTCACGCCCGATGGCGGACCACGGTACATCGTCAAGGATGGAGAGACGGGTTCGATTGCTACAGATGATGGCTTTTCGGGTGCGGTGGCCAGGCTCGTTCTCGATCCGGAGCTTCATGCGCGGATGCGGTTGGCGGCGCGGAGCTACGCTTTGTCGGCTTCGTGGGATTCGGTCTTCGAGGGTGTTTACAGCACGTATGAAGAGGTGCTCGCCAAGCATGGACGCTAGGGGTAGAAAGAACCGCAGGTCCCTCCGCTACGCTACCCCGGATTTCCTATGGAACATGGTGGCGTTGTCGAACTTCATGGGCCCTTCCGTAAGGAAGGGCCCATGAAGTTCGACAAGCCACCATGTTGCCATGGGAAATCCGGGTTGTAGCGTAGTGGAGGGACCTGCGGTTTCTTCTACTGAATCTGGCCGATGTAGACGCCGTAGGGTGGTAGTTTGATTGAGGTGAGCGCATCGGGATCTGCGGTGCCGGGCGTTATCAAGAGGGTCTTTAGCTGTTTTGCGGTTACTCCCTGCGGTGATAGATCGAAGGTTACAGTCTGCGGGTGCGGGGTAAAGTTGCAGACGACCAGAACAGGCTGCCCGTCCTTCGTTTTACGTAACCATGACAGGACGTTGTTGTCATCTACGTTCAACATGGTTAACGTGCCGTCATGCAGCGCCAGGTTCTCGCGGCGTAACTGTATCAGCCTCTGGTACCAACTCAATAACGAATCGTCTTCGCGCGATTCTATGGCAACGTTTACGGTCTTCGACGAGGGCGGAACGGGTAACCAGGGCGTGGCCGCTGCCTCGGTAAAACCGGCGTTGGGCGAGCCGTCCCACTGCATCGGCGTGCGCTCGCCATCGCGGCCTTTTTCTGCCGGCCAACCGATCTTACCAATGGGATCTTTTACATCTTCGACGCGCGTGGGGGGCGTGGTCGTCATGCCCAGCTCCTCGCCGTAATACATCATGGCGGTTGAGCGCGTGGCCAACAAAAGCGTCGCGATTACCCGCGCGATGTCCAGATTGTGCCTGCCGTCGCCATAACGATTCCAACTACGGGGATTGTCGTGGTTGTCGAAGACGAAAAGCGGCTGGTCATCATCAATATCATGTTCAGCCTGGTCAATGCGGGTGCGAAAGATCCCCGCATCCAGTTTGTTAAGGAAGCCTACCTGCATGTCCATGGGCAGTTGCAGTTCGTCGTGGTCTGCGCCGTACCACTTGCGCAACTCCTCGATATTCGGCAAATACGTCTCGCCGATCAGAATGCGGTCGCCGGGGTAGCTGTTCGTTACCTTGCGTAGCGCGCGCATCACTTCGTGGACCTGGGGCAAATTGCTGGTCATGGAGTCGTCAAGATTCGGGTCGCCATACGCGTTGGTTCCAGGCAACACCTTCTCGTCGCGCAATTGCTCGTCTTCAAACAACGTGGGTACGGCATCCAGGCGAAAACCGGCCACTCCTTTGTTTAGCCAGAAGCGAAAGGCTCCAAACACAGCGCGCTCGACGGCGGGGTTTCTCCAGTTGAGATCGGGCTGCTGGGCATAGAACTTGTGGTAGTACCACTGTGACGTTTTAGGATCAAACTTCCACGCGGAATGGCCAAAAACAGACTGCCAGTTGTTGGGTGGCTCTCCGGGAGCTTTGCCGTCGCGCCATATATACCAGTCGCGCTTGGGGTTGGTCTTCGAGCTCTCGGAGGCGACGAACCAGGGATGCTTGTCGGAAGTGTGGTTCATCACCATGTCCATGATGATGCGAATCTTTCGTTTTTTAGCTTCGGCCACCAAGCGGTCGAAATCCGCCATGGTGCCATATTGGGGATCGATTGCTTCGTAGTCGGAGACGTCGTACCCGAAATCTACCTGGGGCGAGGGATAGATCGGCGACAGCCAGACGGCGTCGACTCCCAGGCTCTGGAGATAATCGAGCCGTTTGGTGATTCCGTTGAGGTCGCCGACACCGTCGCCGTTCGAATCCTGAAAGCTGCGGGGATAGATCTCGTAAATCACCGCATGTTTCCACCAGGGATCACTTTTTGCCGGCGTTTGCGCCGAGGCGCCGGCGAAGCTTAGGAAGAGCCCGGTGAATGCCACCAGGTAAATTGCTATTTTGCGCACAAACAAATCTACGCCTCATTTCTTTTTAAGACGATCGAAGTCCAAGCCGAAATGAGGGTCTGACTTTGTTCCATCGATCTTGAACGGCACCTCCGTGCCGGCCCCGTTTTTCTGGAAGTACTTATCGACAGACATCAACAATAGGCCCTTCCAACCCCCAACCATCCGCGACACGGTGGCTTGCATATCCGCGGTTCCAGTGAAGTTGAATCTCGCGCCATCAAGCGTATAGATGCCTGCGAGTTTGATGCTTGCGCCGGGAATATCGTAAAGCACGTTGGATAAATTCAGGCCGGCATCCGCAAGGTTAAAGTCGCCCCTCATCTGCGAGCGCACCAGCGCCATCTTCCCGTCCCTGGCTTGCTGGGTGGCCAACTCGACCTCGCCCTGGCTTCTGAGGCTGAGTTCGTCAATTCCGTGCTGAATTTTTTCGCTGCTGAAGCGCCCATTGGTGATGGCAAAGTTGCCTTGCAGCCAGAGCCTGTGGGCAACGTCTTGCGGTCCCGGCGGCAGATCGAGTTTGGTGTGCAGCTTGACCTGGCCCTCCATGACCGGCGGATCCGTGCGCACCGCGAGCCGCAGCAGGTCTTCGATCCTGGCTTGGTCCATCGTGACATCGAGGTAGACGTGGCGTCCCGGCTCTGCCTGATCGCGAACGACATATCCCCGTGCGGTCAGGAAGGAATGGAGAAATTGCGCTTTGACCGGCTGCAGGTAGGTATTGCCATCCGTGCCGTCCACAATGGCGTGGAACTCGGTATGCAAGGGGACCTTGTGCCCGCTGATCTTAACCTGAAAGTCGGGGGTGTCGGTCTGGCCATCAACCACGATCTTGTCCAGAGTGCCCTGGTATTTCCCCTGGGAGGAGAGGATCCCGCCGATGCCCTTAAGGGTGCCCAGGTCGGCATGCTGGAAGGAGTAAGTGCCGCCCAGGGCGGTCGCTCCCGGCTGAGCCGCGTTCCAGGGGCCGAAGTAGCCGCGGCTCTCGATTTGGCCTACCGGCTTGGGGTTGGTCAACACAGCGGTAAAGTCCAGCGGCTGGCCTGCGCCTATGCTGCGCAAGTTCAGGCTCTGGATGACAAATCGCTGGGGGAGCTTGCCCGGCTTATCTGTGCCCAGAGAGAGCACGGTGTCGGTGCAGTCCATTTCGCCGACAAAGATGCTTAGGTTGCTGCCTTTACTCTGGCCGCTGTTCAGCTGGGGCAGGTCTTTGCGCTGGCTTTTAGGCGGCAGATTGATGCGCAACCCCTCAACCTCAACTTGATTGATGTGCATGGGTGAATGCACCAGACTGCGATACCCGGTGCGAAAGGCGAAGCGCCGCACCGAGAACGTGGGCGTGGTGGAGTCGATGTTGTAGGGATAGATCGCGAGGTCTTTGCCCGAGACCTCGAAGCCGCGGAGGAGAGAAACTTCGAAGGCTCCCATTTTCACGCGGCTGTGGAAGCGGGCGGAGAGGCTTTGAATCAAACGCGCGCGCAGAATTGGCTCCGCCCGGGAAAGAAGGATTTCGAAGGTGGCTGCGGCCACAACGGCAATCACCAGGGCAGCAATCCCCACCCACAACAGCGCCCTATGTTTTCGACCCGCCACTACCTCGCCTTTCAGCTTGAGCGCCATGTAACATCGCACCTAACATCACACCTGGGGAGGGAAGCTTGTGATGACCGCCCGGATACTTGTCCTCTTGATGCTCCAGCTTGCTGGTCAGCAGATTTGGGCTCAGGCACTGCCCTCGTCTTCGCTCACCATTGATGCCTACATTCACCAGGGATGGGACAGCCTCTCCCGCTCCATGTCTGAGTGCAAATCACTGGTGGACCCCAAGGTCACCGCTCCACCGGTGCTTTATCTTCCCTTCGGCGCGCCCACGCCGCCGGAACTGCTGCGGCTGCGGTCGCAATGCAAAATCCAGATCGCCCACCTGCCCCATCGCATCGAGCACCTGGGCGATGTAAAGGAATCGGAAATTCCGCAGCCCGGATTGCTCTACCTGCCGAATCGCTACGTGGTGCCGGGAGGACGGTTCAACGAGATGTTCGGATGGGACAGCTATTTCATCATTTTAGGCCTGTTGCGCGACGGCCGGGTGGATCTGGCCCGGGGCATGGTAGAGAACTTCTTCTACGAAATCGAGAATTATGGAGCAGTGCTCAACGCCAACCGCACCTACTTTCTCACTCGCTCGCAACCACCCTTGCTAAGCTCAATGATTCTCGCCGTGTTCGACGCGGCGTGTGAGCGCGACCGGTCGCCGGCCAATCTGGCGCGGCAAAGGCAGTGGTTGGCCCACGCCTACCCCTATGCGCGCCGCGATCACGACTTCTGGCTGAGCAGCATGCACCGCGCCGGAAACACCGGCCTGGCCCGGTATTTCGATATCGGCGAGGGGCCGGTGCCCGATATTGCCGATCACAGCAGCTACTACATCGACGTGATCAACTGGCTGGTTGCTCATCCAGAGGTCCACACCAGTTACTTGATCGCAGCGCCGCAAAACCCCTCCCCGGCCGAGCAGGCCGTGCTTGCAAAAACCAGTTGCGATGCGACCCATTCCGTCGTTTGCGGCCTCGCCTGGGCCCACGGCTATCGTCTTACCCGCGACTTCTACAAGGGCGACCGCTCCGTGCGCGAGTCTGGTTTCGATATTTCGTTTCGCTTTGCTCCCTTCAGCGGTTCCACTCACCATTACGCTGCCGTCGGCCTGAACAGCCTGCTCTACCGCTATGAACTGGACCTGGCTAACTTTGCCGACATGGTCGGCCAGCAAGCGGAGCACAAGCACTGGCTGGAAATGGCCGCAGCCCGTAAGCAGGCAATCAACAAGTACTTGTGGAACCCTGGCAAGGGGATGTTTTTCGATTACGACTTCACGACTGGGCAACAGTCCACCTATGTTTACGCGACGACTTTCTATCCTCTTTGGTCGAGCGAGGCCACGAAGGAACAAGCGGAGGCTGTCGACAAGAATCTTGCCCTGCTCAACCGGCCCGGCGGCCTGGCCTGCAGCACCTACGAGAGCGGCCTGCAGTGGGATTTGCCCTTTGGCTGGGCCCCCCTGAACTGGTTCGCGGTCCAGGGCCTGTGGACGAATGGCTACATCAACGATGCGCGCCGGATTGCGGAAGAGTTCACCCATACTGTCCGCACCAGCTATAAGAAGGAAGGGACCATCCATGAGAAATACAATGTCGAGACCGGATCGTCGAATGTCGAGGTGATCGCGGGCTATCAAAACGTGATTGGTTTCGGGTGGACGAATGCGGTCTATGTTGAGTTGGAGCACCTGCTGGAATCGACCACCCCGGGAAAGAAAACAGAATGACCCTTAATCACGCACTGCCTCCACCGCAGCGTCGCGCCTTTGGACAGTCCCGGCGCAAGCAGGTGCGCCGCCAGGAGCAGAAACTATGGCGTGCGTCTGACCGGCAGACCGATCCCATCGATGCCCTGGCCGCTGCATCCGTGGGGCGGGTGCCGGCGCTGCTGGCCATCAAGTGGGAGCGGATGGCAGCTGGGCCCTTCGGGTTTTTTCGCGGCGCCGTTCCGGTGATGGCCGCAGACCTGGCTGTGCTGCCCCATACCGGCATCTTTACTCAGCTGTGCGGCGATGCTCATGTTCGGAACCTGGGCGCCTTCGCCGCGCCCGATGGGCGACTGGTCTTCGACATCAACGACTTCGACGAAACCATTCGCGGCCCCTTTGAGTGGGATGTGAAGCGTCTGGCCACCAGCATCATTCTGGCCGCCCGCGAAGCCGGCAGCAAGAACGCTGCCTGTGCTGAGGCGACTGCGATTCTGCTACGGAGCTACCGCCGGTCTATGCACGCCTTCGCGCGCATGGCGGTGATGGATGTCGCCCGCTACCAGGTACATCGGCTGCAACGCATCGCGCCGGTTTCGCAGGTGTTGCGCAAGGCCGAACGGGCAACGCCGCTGACCAACCAGGCGCACCTTACCGTATTGCCTAAGGCGGCCGCCAAAGGGGGAAAGAACGCTACGCCCGCTCACCGCATTTTCGTCGAACAAAAGCCTCTACAATTTCGTCTAACGGGCGCGAAGGCTAGCCGGATTCTCGATTCGCTCAGCCTATACCGCGAGAGTCTGCAGCCTGAGCGCCAGCACTTCTTCGATCTGTACCGCCCGCTCGATGTCGCCTTCAGGGTGGTGGGCACGGGCAGCGTTGGTTTACGGGATTATGTCGTCTATATGGAAGGCAACGGCAGCGATGATCCGCTCTTCCTGCAGATCAAAGAGGAGCCTAATTCCGCTTATGCCCCTTACCTGGGAGAAATGGGAGCGCCGCAACACCAGGGCCACCGGGTGGTGCAGGGCCAGCGGTCGATGCAGTTTCTTTCCGACCTGCTCCTCGGCTGGACCACGATCAACAATCGCCATTACCTGGTGAGGCAGTTGAACGACCACAAGGCGTCGATTGCTATCGAAGATTTGAAGGGCGAAGGCTTGAACCAATACGCGGAGATTTGCGGCGAATTGCTGGCCCGTGGCCACGCACGCTCAGGCGATGCGATCGCTCTTTCCGGCTACATCGGCGCGTCGGATCGGCTTATTGATGCAATCGCGAAGTTTGCCCTCGATTACGCCGACCAGACGGAGGTCGACTACGAGGAGTTTTTGCATTCACGCCTCGCGCCGCGCACTTCGGGCAAGAAGATTCCAGCGAAGAAGGCGACGGCGAAGCGCAAGCCCGGGCGCAAGCAGCCGCCGGTGATTAAAGAGTCGGTGCCGCCGGCATGAGGGAGAGCTTCCAACGGCTCGGTCGACGGCAGCGAATCACTTGGGTAGTTGCGTTCGGGAAAGGCGCACAGCAGGTCCCTCGGCTTCCCCGGATTTCCTGTTGGTATTGGTGGCGCTGGCGAGCTTCATGCGGCTTTCCTTGATGAAAGCCGCACACGGGGCTCTGTCCAGTGCGGCGAGGCAGGAAATCCGGGTTCGCTCGGGATGACAAAGGGGAGGGTGGTGCTTCCCTGAGGAAGTGACTAGTGGATGAAAGAATCGCACGTCGGCCGCTTTCTGCGAAGCATTGCGCACTACAGGAATAACTTCCGGCTTTTGCTGGCAGCAGTTAAGCAATGCGACAATGGGAGCAGCGCTCAGGCGCTGCTTTCTTATGCTCCAACTTTCTGCTGCCGGCAAACGGTTCGGTCCCCGAGTCCTGTTCGAGGATGCCGACTGGCTCATCACGCCCAATGAGCGCACAGCGCTGGTGGGCGCCAACGGCACCGGGAAATCCACTCTGCTTAAGGTGCTCGCCGGCAGCGAATCGCTCGATTACGGTACTCTGCAGCGCACGCGCGGCATGACCATCGGCTATCTTCCCCAGGAAGGTCTTGAACTGCGCGGGCGCAGCGTTTTTGCGGAGTGCCTTTCGGTGTTCGCCGAGTTGCGCGACATGGAGCAAGAACTCGAAACCCTTTCCACGCGCCTGGCTGAGTTCGACCCGGCAACGGCAGAATACGCCGCGGCCGCCGATCGCTTTTCTCATCTCGACTCTCACTTTCGCGCCCATAACGGCTACGCACTCGACGCGCAGGTGGGCTCGGTACTGAGCGGCCTGGGCTTCAGCAAGCATGACTGGGCGCGGCAGACGGAGGAGTTTTCCGGCGGATGGCAGATGCGCATCGCCTTGGCCAAGCTGTTGCTGCAAAAGCCCAGCCTGTTGCTGCTGGACGAGCCGACCAACCACCTCGACCTCGAAACCCGCAATTGGCTGGAGGATTACCTCCACGGCTATCCCAATGGCTACATCCTCATCTCCCACGATCGCTACTTTCTCGACGTCACGGTCGATAAAACGATCGAGATATGGAACAAGGCCCTCCACGTTTACCACGGCAACTACGAAAAGTACCTGGTGCAGAAAGACGAGCGGCGAGCTCAGCTGGCCGCGGCTTACAAAAACCAGCGCGAGCACATTGAGCATCTTGAAGCCTTCATCAGCCGTTTTCGCTACCAGGCGACCAAGGCCAAGCAGGTGCAGAGCCGAATCAAGGAACTGGACAAGATCGTGCGCATTGAGATCCCGGTCGAAGAGCAGGCCATCCATTTCACCTTTCCCCAGCCTCAGCCTTCGGGCCGTACAGTCGTCGAAGTCTCGGACCTGGCCAAGAACTATGGGCCGAAGCAGGTGCTTGAGGACGTGAGCTTCACCATCGACCGCGGGGACCGCATCGCACTGGTGGGCGTGAACGGTGCCGGCAAGTCGACCCTGATCCGCATGCTCTCGGGCATGGAGCCGCCCTCGAGCGGAAAGCTGCGCCTGGGCCACAACGTCACCGCGGAGTATTTTGCCCAGGATCAGTACAAGGTGCTGGACGGCGATGCCCGCATGCTGGACGACATCAGCAATAACGCGCCGCGGGTATCGACCACCGAGCTGCGCAGCCTGCTGGGCTGCTTCCTCTTCTCCGGCGACGATGTCTTCAAGCCGCTGGGTGTGCTCTCAGGAGGAGAGCGCAACCGCTATGCCCTGGCCCGCATCCTGGTAAGCCCCGCAAACTTCCTCTTGCTGGATGAGCCCACCAACCACCTCGACCTGCGAGCCAAGGATGTTCTGCTCGAGGCCATTGCTGCGTTCAACGGGACTGTGGTGATGGTCTCGCATGATCGCTACTTCATCGATCGTCTCGCGACCCGCATTTTTGAAGTGGAGGGTGGACACGTGCACGTCTATCCCGGCAACTACGAAGATTATCTGCACCGGAAGCAGCTGGCGGAAGCACAGGGGAGCAAGTCGAATGGCGCCGCGACTGTGGAAGCACCGCAGGAGGTGGTTAAGGCCGACGCGGCGGCAGCTAAGGTTCGCCGCCTTAACCCGATCAAGCTGCGACAGATGCAGGAGCGCTTCAGTTTTGTGGAAGAAGAGATTCCGCGGCTGGAGAGCTCCATCGCCGATGCCGAGGAATCTCTGGGCGTGTATGAGAGCCAGGAGGCAACAGAGCGGCTGACCCAACGACTGGAAAGTTTGCGCGAACGGCACGCCTCGCTTATCGCTGAATGGGAAGAGCTGGTCACACAGCTGGAGCAGCAGGCGTAGCGTTATAGTCTGGCTCCTGTTGCCATGGAAGTTGCATGGGAACAGCGACGGCATGCAGTAGAGTAAAGCCAGCGTCTTCCGATGACAGGCTTGAGTACACCTACCCAACGTAAAGGCTCCGCTTCCCGCTCGGCCGCAGTTACTGTCTCCGCGGGCATTTTGCTCAGCAAGCTCATTGGGCTGGTACGCGACCGGGTATTTGCTCATTATTTCGGCAACTCAGTCGCTGCCGATGCCTTTCGCGGCGCCTTCCGCATTCCCAACTTTTTGCAAACTCTTTTTGGGGAGGGTGTGCTCTCCGCGTCGTTCATCCCGGTGTATGCCCGCCTGCGGGCGGAAGAGCGGCACCAGGAAGCCTCGCAGTTGGCCGAAGCGGTTTTCGCCATTCTCTTTTTGATCGGGTCGCTACTGACCTTGGCTGGAGTCTTTGCTGCCCCCTGGCTGATCGATGCAATTGTGCCCGGGTTCAAGGGTGAGACGCGCGCGCTCAGCATAAAGCTGGTGCAGATCCTGTTTCCCGGTGCGGCACTGCTGGTTATGTCAGCATGGTGCCTCGGGATCCTGAACAGCCATCGAAAGTTTTTCCTCTCCTACTCCGCACCGGTGATCTGGAATGTGGCCATCATTGCTTCCATGCTGTGGAAAGGCGGACACGTCGGAGAGCCCCGACTCGCCATTATCATTTCCATCGCTTCTGTCATCGGCAGCGCGCTTCAATTTGCCATCCAGGTACCGACGGTGATGGGGTTTCTACGGCCCTTGCATTTGCGGTTCACCTTTGGAACCGAGCATGTGCGGACAGTGGTGAGAAATTTTTTCCCGGTATTCCTGAGCCGCGGAGTGGTTCAGATCAGCGCGTATGTCGACTCGTTTTTGGCGAGCTTTTTGCCGACGGGCGCGGTGTCTGCGCTGGCCTACGCACAGACTCTGAATACGCTGCCAGTGAGCTTGTTCGGCATGGCGGTTTCTGCCGCCGAGCTGCCCGCTATGTCGAGCGCGTTGGGAACGCAGGAAGAGATAGGAGCCGTGCTGCGGCGGCGGTTGGAGCTTGGGCTACAAAATATTGCGTTTTTTGTGGTTCCTTCCGCGGTGGCCTTTCTCGTACTTGGCGATGTGGTGGTTGCCACCATATATCGTGGGGGGCACTTCGCGGCCGCGGATGTGACCTTCGTGTGGAGTGTGCTGGCAGGGTCGGCGGTCGGGTTGCTGGCTTCGACGTCCGGGAGGCTGTATTCCTCTGCGTTCTATGCGTTGCGGGATACGCGGACACCGTTGAACTTCGCGATTATTCGCGTGGCGTTGACCGTGGTGATGGGGTATCTGTTCGCGCTGCCGCTTCCTAAGCTACTGGGTATTGATCGCCACTGGGGCGTTGCGGGGCTTACGCTATCAGCTGGACTGGCCGGGTGGGTGGAGTTTTCCTTGCTGCGCCGCGCTCTGCAGGCACGTATCGGCGTTGTCGTGTTGCCTCCCTATCGTGTGGCGCGGCTTTGGGCGGGAGCGCTCGTATCCGCGGCAGTTGCTTATGGAGTCAAGTTGGTGCAGCCCTTTCATTACCCGCCGTTGATTGGGTTATGCGTGCTTTCGACGTTTGGATTGGGGTATTTGCTCTGTACCAGGATGCTGGGGATTGCAGCGCCGGGCAGTTTGCGTCGACTGCTCGGGCGAGGTTAGAGGGGACGCGCCCGTCGAAAACATTTCCACGAAAGGTCCGTCGAACCGCAGGTCCCTCCACTCCGCTACGCTCCGGTCGGGATGAGAAATCTAACTCTGAAACAGATTTGTCATCCCGAGAGTCTGTAACTTTATTAGTTTTCTCAGAAATTCCGCGATGAAAACAAAAGGTTTAAGCGTGTCGCAAAACGCGAAAAAGCCAATAAAGTCACAGGCTCCGACCGGAGTGGAGGGACCTGCGGTTCTCCTTCTAACCTATGCCTAGCTTGTGCATGTAGTCGGCGTCGATTTTCAAGCCTTGCATGGGCGGGCACGTTGTAGCCTTCCTGCTCGACGAAGCAGTGCTTCACTACTCCGGCCTTTGCTGCTTCTTCGAAGATAGGACGGTAGTCGATCGAGCCCTGCCCTAGCTCAACGATCGTGGGCACATGCGCGATCGATGAGGATGCAGTGATCCCCTTGAAATCCTTTACGTGCAGCATGCTGATGCGGTTGGGATATTTCCGCAGGTAGTCGATCGGGTTCCCCCCTCCCACAACCACCCATCCACAATCCATCTCCATGGTGACGTGGGCGGGATCGGTTAGACGCAGCAGCTCATCGTAAGGTACAACCCCGTCGATGGCATGGAACGCCATGGTGTGGTTGTGATAGCCGAACTGCAGGCCGGCGGCGCTTACCTTTGCGCCGATGGCATTGAATTGCTCCGCGTTCCATCGCCAGTCTTCCAGCGTGAACGCGTTCGCCCTGTCTTTGGGATTAATATTCTTTACCCGCGCCGGGTCTTTGAAGCCGGGGAACGAACAGATGATGTAATGGTTACCAACTTCTTTACTGAATGCAAGAATCTCATCCAGCTGCTGATGCAAATTGTCTGAGGAGTAATGCGCGCTCACCAGGTGCAAGCCGGCGTTGCTCATGGCCTGCTTCACTTGCGCCGCGCTGTGATTGTAGTAACCAGCCGATTCCACCTCGCGATAGCCTAAAGATCCGATCTGCTTGAGGGTGCCATCGTAATCCGTGGGCAAGAGCTCTCGCACCGAATAAAGCTGAAGCCCCAATGGGACATGCAATGTCTCGGCGTAGGACTTGCTGCTCCACCTAGGAGCGCAGAACCATAGACGAGGGAAGCGGAACCGGCTTTGACAAAATCTCTCCGTGATTGTTTCACAATGACACCTTTTTTCCTTTCGCGGGACAGCTAGTTAGGCAGGCCGAATGCAATGATATTCGATCCCATGGCCACAGCGACATATTGTTCATGGTCGAACATGTAGGTCATGGGCGAGGAATGGGGCGACTGGCTGGTCTGAAAACTCCAGAGTGGCTTGCCGGTCTTGGCGTCCGCAGCGGCAAATGCGCCGTCGTCGGCTCCGTACAAAACCACGCCCCCGGCGGTACTGAGCACGCCGCCGAAGCTATCGGCAGCACCGGTCTGGGGAAGCTCCCACACAGCCTTTCCGGTTTGGATGTCGAATGCGCGCAGGACGCGCCGGCCCGGATCGGCCGGGTCAGGACTGAAGGAGCCACCCATGTAGCCGTGCCCCAGTTGAAAGGGCATGTCGGTACGGGTGAAGATGCCGCACTTGTCGTTGGTCTGCACGTAGTAGAGCGAGGTCAGAGGATTCCAGGAGGCCGAATACCAGTTAGACGCGCCATTAAGCCAGGGGCAGCACCGGCGTGCCCTCATGGGTTGGATCGTGACCCGGAGAGACGATGGGCCGGCCTTCGGGGGTCAGGCCGGTTGCCCAGGTGAGCTTGGTGGTATAGGGGCGCCCCAGCAGAAACTTGCCATTGGTGCGGTCGAGCACATAGAAGAAGCCGTTGCGGTTCGCCTGCACCATCAGCTTGCGCGGTTTACCGTTCCACATGGCATCGATCAGCGACGGCGGAGCCATGGCGTCGTAGTCATGCAGGTCGTGGGGCGTGAACTGGAAATACCACTTCAGCTTGCCCGTCTTTGGATCCAGCGCGACCACCGAGTCGGTGTACAGATTGTCGCCCGGCCGAGCGTCTCCGTTCAGGTCGTCGCCGGGATTCCCGACCGGCCAATATAGGGTGTCGAGGTCCTTGTCGTAGGTACCCGTCATCCAGGTAGCTCCGCCTGGATGATCGATGCCTGGTCCCTGCCAGGTCTCTGAGCCTGGCTCACCACGTTTAGGCACTGTCCAAAAACGCCACAGCTCCTTGCCTGACGACTGGTCGAATGCCGCCACAAATCCGCGCGCGCCATCGTCTCCGCCGGAGGTTCCGGAGATCACCATCGAACCGACCACAAGCGGGGCGCCGGTGCCGTTGTAGTTGTGTTGCCAGTCGGCCAACGGCGTCTCCCATGCCAGCGCACCAGTGATCCGGTTGAGCGCGATCAGGTGATCGTTGTCGGTAACCATGAAGACTTTATCGCCGGCAACCGCCACGCCGCGGTTCGCACCGGAAACGGCATTTCCAACCAGTCTCGCGGTGCGGGAACGCTGGTAATGCCATATCTCGCGTCCGCTGCCCGCATCCAGCGCATAGCACTCGTTCACATAGGTCACATACATTACCCCGGCGGCGACAATGGGAGTTGTCTGCACACTTCTGGCGCCACGCACGGTGAAGATCCACTTTGCCTGTAATCGTGAAGCATTGGCGCTTGTGATCTGGGTGAGCTCGCTGTAACGGCTGCCCGTCGTCTGTCCGTTGTAACTCGGCCAGTCGGCCTGCGAGGTGACTACCCTGTACCCGCCGGACTCGGTCTTGCGCAGAAGGTACAGTTGATGGTCGTCGCCCAGCATTTGCATATCGCTTGCGGAACGGCTTAACGCGGTACCTTGAAGCGTCTTTCCACCTTCGAGCGTGACCGAGGCGCGCTCAGCGGCGCTACCCCCAAAGGGCTTCAGGGTGCGTAGAAAGCTGATCAGGTTTGCGCGGTCCTGATCGACAATATCGGGAAAGGGCGGCATGCCGGACGACGGGATGCCATTGTGCAAGAGCTTTACCAGCTCGTCATCGGTGCGCAGGGGCACGCGGTCGACGATGCCCGGCGCGAACTCGCCGCCGGTCGCGTTGGTGCCATGGCACGAGGCACACCGGGTTACGAAGATCTGTCGACCCGCCGCCTGGGGTGAGCCCGCCGGCAAGGGCGGCGGCGGTGGACCCTGTGCCATGGCACCGCTGGTTGACAAAACCGCTAGAAGCGCGCTGAACCTGGCCGACCTGCGCATCACGGATTCAAAAGCGAGCTTCCCAATGCCATTGCTGATCAAATCACATCCCCCGATTCTTTAGGTTAATTGGTCTTCGCGACCCAGATGACAAATGTCAGCCATTCTTTTTGACAAAAGGCACTTCTGTTTTTGATCGGGCACGGAGAGGATGTCTCTGGGAGCAAAAGGAGAGGCTATGGGCACGAGCGTCGTTGTTGAACCTTGCCACAACACAAGCGTCGGCCATCCGGAGGGTTCCGTGATCGCGTCGCTTCGCAGTGTGACCAAGAAGTTTGGCCAGCAGATCGCGCTGGATCGTCTGACACTTGCGCTTCGTCGGGGAGAGGTCGTGGCTCTGCTAGGGCCCAATGGCGCCGGCAAGACCACCGCCGTGCGCTTGCTGCTGGGTTTGAGCCAGGTGACCTCAGGCGAGGTGCGCATCTTTGGCGGCAACCCCAGAGATCGAGCCAGCCGCTTGCGGCTGGGCGCGATGCTGCAAGTGGGGCGCATGCCAGAGACGCTGCGGGTGCGCGAGCACCTGGAGCTTTTCAGTAGTTATTACGCAAACCCGCGGCCACTCGAGGAACTGCTGGTGGTCGCCGGATTGGAGGGCCTGGAGGACAAGCTTTTTGGCACGCTCTCCGGCGGACAAAAGCAGCGCGTGCTCTTCGCTCTCGCACTCTGCGGCGATCCGGACTTTATCTGTCTCGATGAACCGACACTCGGTATGGACGTCGAGGCCCGGCGAGCGATGTGGGAACAGGTACGCAAGCTGGCGGCGAGGGGAAAGACGATCTTGCTCACCACTCATTACCTGGAAGAAGCAGATTCGCTGGCGAGCAGAATCGTGGTTATTCAAAGAGGCAAAGTGATTGCCGAAGGGACTCCGCAGGAGCTCAAGACCGCGAATGGATCCAGATCTATCCGCTGCACGACATCGCTCCCAGCGTCGTTTGTTTCCGAATTACCAGGAGTCGCCAGCGTGGACCAGGATGGCAACACCATGCTGGTGCGCACGCACACCCCTGAGGTGGTGCTGCGCGCCATGCTCGCGCACGACGCTGCGCTGAGTGGGCTGGAAGTGCGGGCCGCGGCTCTGGAAGATGCTTTTCTTGCGCTCACCACCAACACCACCGCAGCTGTGCAATAGGAGGCGCCATGGCCACGACAATCGCCCTCAACATGCCGCGCACGCAGCCATTGCTGCCGCGTATCTACTTCAACGAAGTGCGCTTTGAATTGCTCAAGTTGTCGCGCAACCGCAGCTATCTTTTCTCCATGATTGGCTTTCCGGTTGTCTTCTACCTTTTATTCGGGGTCACCAACAAGGCTGACATTTTTCAAGGCCATACCATTGCCCGCTACCTGCTGGCAGGGTATTCATGTTTTGGGGCGATGGGTTCTTCCCTCTTTGGCATTGGCGCCGGACTGGCGCTGGAGCGGGGCCACGGATGGCTGGAAATGAAGCGCGCAAGTCCTATGCCCGCGGCGGCGTACCTGCTGGCGAAGTTGTGCGTCAGCATCACCTTCGCGGTTGGCATCACGATCCTGCTGATCATTCTGGGAACGGCCATGGCCGGCGTCCACATTACGATGCTGGAAGCTCTACGCTTGCTGTCGGTGATTGCTGCCGGTGTTGTGCCCTTCGCCAGCCTGGGTTTGGTAATAGGCCTGCTGATGCCGTCCAACGCGGCGCCTGGAGTCATCAACCTGATCTATCTGCCACTATCGTTTTGCGGCGGCCTGTGGATGCCGATCGAAGTTTTGCCCCATTGGCTGCAACAGGTCGCGCACGGGTTACCATCGTTCTGGTTCTCCCGCTTGGCCCTTGGGTCCCTCGGCTACAGCCATAGTTCCGCTCTGCTGGCATGGGCGCTGCTGGCGTTCTATACGGTAGTATTTTTGCTAGCCGCGGCGTTCATCTTCCGCAGGCAGGAGGCCCAAGCCTAGGATGACTCCGCAATCGCCTGAGCGTCGGAACCTTGGCAGCAGGTGGTATGGTTATTGGCTCAACACCGACTGCCCAGACCCGGCAAACGAGCTTCCCCTGAGGAGTTGGCGGCGTTGGTTCAATTATGACCATACCGTTTGGTTGGTCTTCGTGGGTTTCTGGTTTCTCTCGCCTTACCTGGACCAAACTTCGCGGGGTAGATGGCTCGGGTTGATTCTCGTTGTAGTTCTCTTCATACCTTCTTATCTGTTCGCGCATAGTGGCCCCCGCAGGCTTCGTTGGGTTGGGGTGCTCGCCATGTTTGCCCTAGGCGTGGTGTACGTGCCGTTCAACCCGAGCGCGTGGGGAATCTTTATCTATGTAGCGGTCTCGATCCCGGAGGTGTCCGAATCGACAAATACGGTGATCAGCCTTTTCCTTTTGCAAGGCGGAGTGATCGCCATAGAAAGCTGGCTATTGCATATCTCTGCATGGGTATGGAGTTTGGGTATCTCCATGCCGCTGTTGTTTGGAATGAACCAGCTAAGGAAGAAGCAGAAGGGTCGCGCGGACACCAAGTTGAGTATGGCCCATGAAGAGATTGAACAACTGGCGAAGACTGCCGAGCGGGAGCGTATTGCCCGCGATATGCACGACGTGCTTGGTCACTCTCTTTCGTTGATTGTGCTGAAGAGCGAGTTAGCCCGCCGCCTGCTGGCCAGCCAACCTGCGCGGGCCGCCCTCGAAATAGCAGAGATTGAGACCGCCGCGCGACAAGCTCTGGCAGAAGTGCGTAGGACGATTACGGGCTACCGCTCCGAGGGCTTTGCCTCTGAGTTGACACGCGCGGCCCAGGTGCTGGAGACGGCTGGGGTGCGTCTGAATAAGCCCGCCAAGGCGCCCTACCTCACGCCGCGGCATGAGGCCACTCTTTCTCTTGTGCTTCGAGAGGCGATAACGAACATCGTTCGCCACGCAGGCGCCAGCGAGTGCTCGATCGAGCTGTCCACAGCAGAAGACCGCACACAACTGGTCATTGCCGATGATGGGCGAGGCGACATCCGCGAGGAGGGCAACGGATTGCGGGGAATGCGGGAGCGGGTCAGGGAATTGGGTGGCAGCCTCTCGTTAGATTCGCATCGCGGCACCCGGCTGCAAGTCGAACTTCCGCAATTTCGTGGGAGCCCGGACGGTGTTGAACCGTGAGCAAACAGATTCGTGTGGTGCTGGCCGAAGACCAGGCGATGGTGCTGGGCGCGCTCGCCGCTTTGCTCGAGATCGAGAAAGATATTGCCGTGGTGGCGCGAGCGCGCAATGGGCGCGAGGCCATGACGTTGGTGGCACAGCACCGACCGGACGTGCTGATCACAGATATTGAGATGCCGGAGATGAGCGGGCTTACGCTGGCTGCTGAGGTGCATGGCAGTTACCCACGGGTCCACATAGTGATTCTCACTACCTTTGCCCGCGCCGGATATTTTCGCCGCGCAATGGATGCGGGCGCGCAGGGATACATGCTCAAGGATAGCCCGGCTGCGGAGCTGGCGGAATGTGTACGACGTGTCTGCCGGGGCCTGCGCGTTGTTGATCCAGAACTCGCGACCGAGGCGTGGAACCAGGAGCCTGATCCGCTGAGCGAACGCGAGCGGCAGATTTTGTGGAGAGCCGGCGAGGGCAAATCCGGTGCGGAGATTGCGGTGGATCTCCATTTGTCCGAGGGAACGGTGCGGAATTATCTGTCGGAGGCGATCAACAAGCTGGGCGCGGCGAATCGCATCGAAGCGGCGCGGCTGGCGCGCAGTAAGGGCTGGTTGTGATGCTTCCGCACGACTTGTATTCCTATCGAGTTTGCCCAGGACTGACGTCCTGGGACATTCTCAGCCGTCCCTCCGGGACTGCACAGCTAATATCGCTAACCCAGGACTGCGTCCTGGGCTACTGTCAGCCGTCCCCGTTCGACAGGCTCAGGGCAGGCTCTACGGGACTGATCCCGGTTTCCGTCGGCCGCGAGGACTGACCCAATTAGCCTCTTGTTCAGCCCATTGTGTGGACGCTCAGCCAGGCATTGAAGGGGCCGGACGTCAAGCCGGAAAAGAGTCGGAAAGACAGAACAGTCCGCAGACCTAACGGAACAGCCCTGCAGGGGCGGCTGATAATAGCCCAGGATGAAATCCTGGGTTAGGAATAACAAGAACGACCTAGTCCCGAAGGGACGGCTGAGAATGTCCCAGGATGTAATCCTGGGTCTAGAGTTTCTACATTTGAAACATGAAAATCTGCTGAATATATGGCTTTTTGCTTCACTTACAGGCGTTTTCGGCTTTGTGTCAGGGCACGACTTTAGTCGTGCCGCACAGCGAGGAAAAGAGGTCGGCTTTAGAGCCTGCGTGAGAACTCGAAATGAACAGCAAATCAGAACCAGGCCCGTAGGGCCGGGAGCCAAACGTCAGCCCAGTCCGGAAGGGCTGGGAGGCGGATCCAAGATTGCGGAGCGCCGGAGGTGCGGCACTACCTTCATCCGCGGGTGTGCCGCGCCTCTGGCGCTCAAACGATATTCGGGATCCGTTTCCCAGCCCTTCCGGGCTGGGCTGACGTTTGGCTCCCGGCCCTACGGGCCTAGTTCTGATTTGCTGTTCATTTCGAGTTCTCACGCAGACTCTGTGCTTTTTCTGGCCAAGTGAGAGTTAGCAGGGGGCTAATGCTCGCTGCGGCGAGGAAGCCCAAATCTCTTTAGATCAGTGATGGCACGACTGAAGTCGTGCCCTGATACAAGGTACGGACCGGGCAAGTAGGTAACAGAAAGGACCGGGCAAGTGGGTAACACTTTTCGTCCAGAGCGTAGGGCAGGTACAAGAGAGCATGCCCTGGAAAGTGATGGATGTGGTGGACGAGAGGACGCGGTTTGTCTTGGAGTACGACAGCGGAAGTTTCACGATGGCGGAGCTATGCCGGATCTACGGCATAGCACGCAAGACCGGCTACGTTTGGGTAGATCGCTATGAGGGGGAGGGATTAGCTGGATTGAAGGACCGCCGCTATGGAGCTGGTAATCATCCCAACCAGACCGATTGTGGGATCGAGGAGCAGGTTTTGCGACTGAAGCAGGCGCATCCGAGTTGGGGAGCCAAGAAGCTACGGGCCCGTCTTATGGCGACGAAAAGCGGTGTCCATTGGCCAGTGGTGAGCACTTTTGGAGAGATCTTGCGGCGGGCAGGTTTGAGCACACCCCAGCGCAAACGGTTGCGGATTCCTTTGTATACCAAGCCGTTTGAGGAGGTCGAAAAGGCCAACCAGATATGGTGTGCAGACTTCAAGGGCTGGTTTCGGACGGGCAAGGGAGAGCGGATTGATCCGTTGACGATGACGGATGCGCACAGCCGCTATTTGCTGCGCTGTCAAAGCGTGGAGAAGACCAATACCGAGCAGGTGCAAGCCATCTTTGCGGCAGCCTTTCGAGAATACGGCCTGCCGCAGAGGATCAGAACCGATAACGGCGCTCCGTTTGCCTCCCGAGCCATCGCTGGCATTTCGCGTTTATCGATCTCCTGGATGAAGCTGGGCATCGCGCCGGAGCGGATCAAGCCAGGTCATCCGGAGCAGAATGGTCGTCACGAGCGCATGCATCGGACGTTGAAGGCGGAGACGGCGAAACCGCCGGCGGCCGACCGCAGAGCGCAACAAAAGGCTTTTGATCGGTTCCGTCAACAATTCAACCAGGAACGTCCACACGAGGCGCTCGAGCTGAAGACACCGGCCTCTTGCTACCAGAGTTCGTCGCGTATCTACCCGGATCGAATTCCTGAACCGGAATACGACAGCAACATCAAGCCCAAGCGGGTTTATCCGGATGGAACCTTCTTCTGGAAAGGCACACAGATCTTTATCAGCAAGTCCCTAGGCGGAGAATCCATTGGCATGGAGCCGATCGACGATCGCTACTGGGACGTTCAATTTGCAACCTTCCCCTTGGCGCGATTCGATAGCCATAAGCTCGTTTTGCAAACGATGCCGGCCATAGAGGAAGTGAACAGCTGTGGAAATGCCGGCGCTATGGAAAGAGAGGAAAAGTAAAAAGCCCTTTCCCTCTCTTCCCACACCGCCTTGGAAAGCTCGCAAACAACCGCGAGCTTCCCACATTCCCACAGCTTCGGCGGCGACTTGGATTTCCTTTTTTCTCCAAGCTCGTTTAACTTCAACTTCGACGAAAGTGTTACCTACATGCCCGGTACCTTCTGTTACCGACATCCCCGGCCGCACAACAAAGCAAAAAGACAGAACCAAAGACGCTTTCTTCTCGAAACGAGATACGCTTCGAACCAGAAAATGTAAAAACTCCAGTCCCAGGATGGAATCCTGGGTGCACTCCTCCTGATGTCTTGGCGCCCAAACACCAACCCTATTTGTTCCTTCGCGATTGTGATGACACTTGTCATCTGGTTTCGGTGACAAGCTGCACTGTTTTGTTCTTATGCCGAATGCGATTCTCAGCCTATGAATCGTTGGACTGCCATCTTCCTCTTTGCAGCACTGGGCATCGGCGGAGATTTGCTCGCGCAAAACTGCGGGAACCTCAGCGGCACGGTGCTCGATCCTTCTGGGGCTGCTGTCGTTGGCGCAGAGATTCATCTGCAAGCGGCCACGCCGCAGCAAACAACTACCGGTCCGCACGGCACCTTCGTCTTGCATTGCGTCGGCGCTGATCCCTACCAGATAACCGTCGACGCTAACGGTTTTGCGGAGAGCCAGGTGAACGGCCGCGGCTTTGCGAACATTACTGTTCATCTGCGCATTGCCGATGTTCACACCGAGGTAGAAGTAGGAGAAAACAATGGCGTGTCCGTCGATACGGACCACGGCGCCGGCACACACACGCTGACGGCCAAGGACCTGCAAGGCATGGCCGATGATCCAGACGACTTCAAACGCCAGTTACAGGTGCTCGCCGCCAGTAGCGGAGGGGCTCCCGGCCAGGCCATCATTACCGTCGACGGATTCCAGAACAGCAGCGCTCTGCCTCCGAAATCCTCCATCGCTTCGATACGCGTAAACCCTGACATGTTCTCTTCTGAATATGATCGTCCGCCTTACCAGGGCGGCCGGGTCGAGATCTTCACAAAACCCGGGCGCGATTCGCTGCACGGAGCCCTCTTCTTTACCGACAGCGAGTCTGGACTGAACGCGACCGATCCCTTCGCAGTGAGTGCCACACCGGCAGGCAAGCGGCGTTATGGATTTGAATTCGGCGGTCCCATTCGCAAGCAGAAGAGCGATTTCTTTCTCGCCCTGGAGAGGCGCGACATCAACGAGTTCAACGTGGTGAACGCAGTCGTGCTGAATACCGAGGGCGAGGAAACACCGCTGAGTGAAAATATCCCGGCGCCACAGCGTCTGTGGATCGGCAGCGTGCGCACCGATTGGCAGTTGAATGCCAAGAACATGCTGGCAGCGACGTACTCCGCGAATCTAAACAACTCCGACAACGTAGGCAGCGGCGGTCTGGCGCTCCAGGAGGCAGGCTACGGAAGCACAGTGAGCGAGCAGGATCTGCGGCTGACCGATATCCTCACCCTCAGCCCGACCCTTCTACATGAGACCCACATCGGCTTCACCTGGAAGAACACCACGGATGTGCCGCTCTCGACCGCGCCCAGCCTGCAAGTGGCCGGCGCTTTTACCGCAGGGGGTGCCACGGCAGGTCATCTGCAGGATCGCGAGCGCGATCTCGAAGTGGATGACGACATCCTGTGGACCCATCACAAGCACTCGGTGAAGATTGGCGTTGCCTCGCTGGGCATCATGGTTCACGACGTCGATCCGGATACGTTCAACGGCGCCTTTGTTTTCGGCGGCGGACTGGCCCCGGCTCTCGGCGATGGTACGCAACAGACCGCAATCTCGGGATTGGAACAGTACCGGCGCACTCTGCTCGGCTTGCCCGGCGGTGTTCCCACCACTTACAACGTTACCCAGGGCACAGCGCTTGTGCCCTTTACACAGTGGCGTGTGGCAGGTTACGTGCAGGATCAATGGACGCTCAGGCCAAACCTTTCGATTGCTTTGGGATTGCGCTATGCCCTGCAAACCTCACCCGGCAGCTTTGGAAACCTGGTTCCCAGGGTTGGCATCGCATGGTCGCCCGACAAAAAGCAGCGGTGGGTGATTCATGCACGAGGCGGATTGTTTTCGAGCGCGGTCACGCCGGACGTGACCACCGAGGCCTACCGGTTGAATGGCGTGCGCCAAACGCAAACGCTGCTCTACTCACCATCGTTCACGCAACCACTTGTGCCGACACCTACTACGATCGCCGTGGCAACCACTCGGCAGTTCGCTCCCAACCTGGGACAAACATGGTCATTCCAGTCTCAGCTCGGCGTGGAGCATGAACTGCCGCAACACTGGCATGCACAGGCGAATCTGTTTGAGGCCCAAGCCTGGGACACGCTTCGCTCGCGCAATATCAATGCGCCGCTGGTCAATGAAAGTACAACCAATCCTCTGCTTGCTCCGCGACCAATTGCACCGGGCAAGAACATCTTCCAGTTTGAACAGTCCGGCCACCTTCACGGCCAGGTGGTCTTTCTGGGCCTGGATCAGCACGGTTACAAACGCTTTGGCATCTTTCTCGGTTACTTATATTTCAACCTGAAGACGGATGCGGACACCGCCACGCTGTTTCCGCAGTCCAGCTACTCGGAGCAGGGAGAAACGGCGCGCGCCTCCTGGGAATCGACGCATCGGCTGTTCGCGATTGGGCAGTTGAATCTCCCGGCGAAGCTCTCGCTTACCAGCCAATTCGATGCTTCCTCCGGTGACCCTTACAACGTGATCACCGGCATGGATAACAACGGAGACGGTGTCTTTAACGACCGCCCCTCCTTTGCTGTACAGCCGGGCACCGGCACCTATCAAACGCCCTTCGGTCTACTGAACACGACTGGCCTGAATGGCTCGCTGGGACGGAACGCAGGAACCATGCCGGCGCTCATTCATCTGGACAGCAACCTAAGCCGCACCTTCGAACTTCATTCCCATGGTCTCGCTGCCGACCGGCATCAGAGCATCACGTTGAATGCGCGTTCGGCTAACCTGCTCAACCACACCAACGTGACGACCGTGGGCAATGTGGTCGGCTCGCCTACGTTCACTCAACCATTGGCCGCGGAAGCTGCACGGCGAGTGGAGTTCGGCATCCGCTACACCTTCTGAAAGGAAAAGCCATGTTTAAATCTCTTACCTCTTGTCTTCTTCTCGCCGGTGCGGTCACGACGGCCGCACAAGCCGCAGAGCCTGCACTTCCGCCGCCCATGGCGCCCGAACAGATCATCTACCGGCATTGGCCGGAGCAGTTCGTGCAATGGATCGGCCCGGAGCTACCGTATACGATGATTGAACTTTATGTTGACCCAACCGGCGGCGCGACGCCTCTGTACGAAGCGGTGCTTACCGAGCGCGCCACTGGCAAGCGGGTGCACTACTCGAACCAACAGCAGATGGTGGATATTGATAAGCGCTCGGGCGCTGACGCCTACCTTACCAATATGCAACTCGACCGCTCGACAAATGCGGGTAGCCCCACGTACTTATTGCGGTTCGTCGATCACGCGGGCCAGCCGGTGTCGTGGCAGTGGATTCAAGGTTCTGACATGAGCGAGCGTGGCGGCGGCAGTTCGCCTGCCGGTCTCGAGCCACCGGTGCTGATGTATCGCGGACGTTCGGCGGTCGCCGGTGAAGGCACGGCGCTGAAGATCGGGAACACAGTCAGCACTGCCGACATGTGGACCGAGATCAGCCAGCCGCCCTACTTTATTGCCTTTCATGGCGCATTCTCTGAGAACGTCGACATCGCCGTCTTTGCCGGATCGGGACAGCACTGGACGACGATCAGTGGGCCAAAAACTCTGGCCGCCGGCGCGGAATGGAAACTGAAGGGGCAAGACGGTCTGGGCTGCAGCTTGCGGGTGCAGGCAATGAACGGCGACCATGCAACGATTCTCGAGACGGATGATCATCTGCCCGGCAGAACAACTACGATCGAAGCGACCTGGACGAATGGAGCGTGGTCTATCGAGAAGCTCCACTACTCCGCGGCGGACGCGGATGCTAATCAAGGATTGACGATTTCGTTTGCCCCGGGCGCGAATGCCAGCGGAGCGCCGTCTAAATTCGAGGTCGTAGCCGGACGTAAGACGCGCATCGCAAGCGGTACCGTGCATGGGGACCCAACGCAGCCGCGGGTGGGATGGGAGTTCAAAGATCCCGATTGGCTGCGCGGCAAGACCGCATGGATCGGCAGCGCAGTGGTGAGCCCCAGAGCAGCGGCCACGGAAACAGCTGCCAAATGATGTAAATCCGTGAGAGAATCCGCCGCAAAGGAAATAGACTTAGCGGCATGCATGCGACCTTTGAACACCTTTTCTATGGCTTGATCCTGCTTGTTGCCGGACTGGGATGCGGGCTGGTGAATACGCTTGCCTCTTCGGGGTCGGCGATCTCGCTCCCTGTGCTGCTGATGTTCGGGCTGTCGCCCCTGGATGCGAATGCGACCAACCGGCTAACCGTACTTTTCGGTTCGCTGATGGCTTTGCGCACGTTCGAAGCAAAGGCAGAGGTAGAGTGGCGCGACGGCCTCAAAATGTGTATTCCGGCCACGTTGGGCAGCATAGCAGGCGTGCTGGCCGCGGAAAGGATTCCGGGACGCAGCATGGCGCTGGTGATCACCGCGGCTGTGATGGCGGCTCTTCTTTTGCTGGTCTTCAAGATGAAGACGGTCCTGGAGCACCCGTCGCCGGGTGTCGCCGGAATCACCCCGGCGGGCATGTTTGCCTTACTGTTCGTCGGATTCTGGATGGGCTTCATCGTTCTGGATGGGGCCACGTATCTGCTCTTGGTGCTCATCCTGATGTTCCACTACGACCTGGTACGGGCAAATGCCTTGAAGATGCTCCTTGCGGTCGCGACCACGCTGGTGCCGATCGCTATGTTCACAGGCCACGGGAGTATCCGCTGGCCGGAGGGGCTGGTGATGTCGGCCGGCAGCATCGGGGGCGGATACATCGGGGCGCGGCTCACCATGCATGAACGGGCAAAGTTCTGGGTATACCGCGTTCTGGTTGCGGTACTGCTGCTGGAAATTGTCCACCTCGGCGTTCAATACGTAGCACCCTACATTCCGCCGCTTCTCCGGCACTGATGCCTAGCTTGATACCGTTCACAGATCGTGAGACGGTGATAAGAATGAAAATCGCCAGCTGGAACGTGAACTCGATTCGTGCCCGGCTTGACCACGTGACGGCGTGGCTGAAGATGCACTCTCCGGATGTGCTACTGATGCAGGAGTTGAAGGGGGCAGAGTTTCCGGCAGAAGTATTCAAAGAGCTGGGTTATGAGAGCGCGGCCGTGACGCAGAAAGCGTATAACGGGGTCGCAATTTTGTCCCGCCACAAAATGGAGACGCTCAATACGACCCTGGCCGGCGATGAACTGGACAGTCATGCGCGTTACCTCGAGACGACGATCGACGGCATGCGCGTGGTCAACATCTATCTTCCCAACGGCAATCCCGTCGGAAGCGAAAAATTCGCCTACAAGCTCGCCTGGATGGACAGGTTAGAGAAAGAGATGAGGGGCTGGCGTAAGGAGGGTCTGCCGGTGTTGATTGGCGGCGACTTCAATGTGATTCCAGAGGATATCGATTGCCACAAGCCTTCCTCGTGGATCCATGACGCGCTGTTCCAGCCGGAGCCGCGGGCACGCTACCGGGCCATGCTGGGTCTCGGATATACGGACGCATTCCGAACGCTGCATCCTGACGAGGCCGGCCAGTTCACCTTCTGGGACTACTTTCGGCAGGCTTTTGAACATAATCGCGGTATTCGTATCGACCATTTCCTGCTGTCGCCGAAGGTGGCCGAACGTTTGCAAAGCTGCGAGATTGATCGGGAGCCGCGAGCTCAACAAAGACCGTCTGACCATACGCCTATCATGGTAGAGCTGCGATAAGTCGACTACCATAATTCGCCATTTCCCAGGTACTTTCGTCCGTAATTGTGGACGTTCATTTTTTGGGCGGAGGTACTGTTCCACTCGAGCACTTTCCCACTGGCATTCGCTATCCCGCTCAAGCCAACGGAAGGCTTGAATGGGGCACCCCAGCACCCCAGACAATTTTAGATTGTGTAGTCCCGAGGGTTGTAGAAGGCGTCTAAGCTTTTGCTGGAACATGACGTCATGACCCTCACTAGACAAGCCGGGGGATGCTTAATATCTCAGAACTGGACGATTTCGAGTTGCTCGTCCGAACTCACAGGGCACGGTTACTTCGGCTGGTAGCATTCTCAACCGGCGACCAGGATCTTGCCGAGACGGTCGTTCAAGATGCTCTTTTAAAAGCCTATAATGCTCGCGATAATTTTCGGGGAGAAAGCAGCGTGGGCACATGGCTTCGTGCCATCGCGTTGAATGTGATGCGGGACTACCAGCGGCGGCAGAAGTTTCAGTTCTGGAAGAAGGCCGGGCTGACGGGGCTGTCGGTTTCTGACGCGGCAATCTCGCTGGCCAGCGGCGATCCGTCGCCGGAGGCCAGAATGCTGGCCCGCGAGCAGGTACAGCGGGTTCAATTAGCATTGAAATTCTTGCCTGAAAAACAACGGAGTGTGTTCATCATGCGGTTCCTGGACGAAATGGAACTCGAAGAAATCTCATTCGCGACCGGTTTAGCGCAGCCCACGGTAAAGACACACCTCTACCGAGCAGTAAGGGCAGTTCGACTTCGCTTAGGAGGAGTGCGATGACTTTGCCTCATCTAACGGACGAGCAGCTGACAGACCATCTTTCCGGAGTCTCGCTGCCGGCGATTGACGATCACTTGGCCGGATGTGAGATGTGCCGGCAAGAGATAGCCTCGATGCGCGCCTCGTTCCAGCTCTTTCATCACGCCAGCATGGAATGGAGCGAGCGATTGCAGAATGTCCCCGCGCGCGGCATGCGCCGGGCTGCGCCATCCTGGCGCGCGGCAGCCGTTTGGGCGGTCGCCTGCGCAGCCGTGATTGCAGCTGTCCTGCTGTTCGGCCTTCTACGCCGGCCGGTACAGACATCACCGTTTGGGGGTGGAAGCGCCGCCAACCCCGCGGCCGCCGCCGACAGCAACACCGCGGAACTTAGTCAGGACAACCAACTTCTATCGGCAATCGATAAGGAACTCGATTCCGCAGATTTGTCTCCACAGAAGATGTATGGAATTTCTGAATCCGTCAACGCCCGGTGAGGCAAGCCCCTTGAAGCAAGAGAAGAAGACTATCCAATTGGCGATCTCAGTGGCGATCGTGTATCTGCTGGTTAGCCTTGCCGGGAATTCACCCGTGTGGGCCCAGGGGCCCCCTGGCGGTGGGCCTCCGCATGGAGATTGCGGTGGGCCCGATATGCCGCCTGGTGGCGGTCCCGGAGGTGGTCCTTGCGGCGGCCCCCGCGGCGGCCCGAATGACCGGCATTCTCCGCCCCCCAACGGTCCGGGAGATGGTGCGCAGAGTACCCTTAGAGGTGGCTTACAGCTCGGCCCTCCGGGGCGCTGGTGGGATGACGAAAGATTTTCCGAGAGCCTGGATTTGAGCGGCGATCAGAGAAAGAAGATGGACGCGATTTTCGCTGAGAACAAGGGAACCTTGTTAAGCCTCTTTCACTCCCTGGAAGCGGAGGAAGCGGGTTTGGAGCGGTTAACAACAGGTACTCATTTGGACGAGGGGCAGATTTTTCGGCAGATCAACAAAGTGACAGAGGCAAGAGCGGCACTCGAAAAGGCGAATGTCCACATGCTACTCGGGATTCGAAAACAGATGACCGACCAACAAGTGGAAAAACTTGACGAGCACCGCCCCACCAGCCAGCGAAGAGGTCCTCCCCACCACCAGCCCGATGATTTCGATAAACCGGACGGACAAAGATAATCGTGTAGTCGTTCTCTGTAGATAGTCGTCTCTCTGGGTTGAGAGAGATGAACAACAAATACTTTTTCTTCAGCCGTCGCCGGTTTATTCGCGCGAGCGTTGGCGCAGCGGCCACAGGCAAACTTGAGCGTGCTGCCCGATCTCTCGGTTTCGAGAAACGGACAGACGTATGCAAGCTCAGCGCCCAACAGGAGACTGGGCCCTACTATGTTGCAGGAGAGCTCCTTCGTTCCGACATCGTGGAGGGGAGGACCGGTGTACCCCTTTCCCTGCGCATCTCGCTGCTCGACTCGCGAACGTGCACACCCGTCCCTAATGCAGCAGTCGATCTGTGGCATTGCGATGCCGTAGGGCTCTATTCAGGTTTCACCAAACGGAGACCGATGGGACCTCCTGGAGGGTCAGATGGCGGCCCACCCGGACCACCTCCAGAGCCTCCGGGACCTCGCTTTGGGCCGGATGCTCTCGATGATGGCCCTGAGGGATCGGAACCAATGGGGCCGCCAGAGCACTCACCGACCGATAAACTCACCTTCCTCCGCGGTATACAGCTCACGGGAGTCGATGGCAGCGTCGGCTTTCGCACTGTGTTTCCAGGTTTCTACATGGGGCGCACCAACCACATCCATTTCATGGTTCGCATTGGCGGTCATGCTTCCGGCAAATTTTACGACGCTGGACACACGTCTTACGTCGGGCAAATATTTTTTCCTGAGGAGCTGACAGCGAAACTAATGCAGGACGATCCATATCGTCGCCATAAGATACATCGCACAACGCTTGAAGAGGACCGGGTCTTTGGCGAGCAACACGGCGAGTTTTCGATTGTGCAGCTTCGGCCTCTTCATCCAGAGCGCCCTGCGGCCGGGTTGGCTGCGGACATCGTAACCTCGTTCGATCCTCAGGCTACGGCCGGCACCGGCTTCGGTCCTGGTCTTTAAGCATGATCGTGTAGTCTCTACGTTCAGCGATCGCGTCTTTGAAATTACGGTTGGTATTTTGTCTCGAACGATGGCGAGAACTTCCACCGGCTCAACGGGGTGATGGTAACTTTATATGGCTTCGGACTACAGCAGGCTACTGGTCTTTCCAGCAAAGCATCTCAGATTCAAAGTTTCGCGTCCGGCCAGGACGAAGATCGCTGCGCCATCTACTCCACGGCCAGGTCTAACTGTCGTTGCCACATCCAAGCCCCTCCTCAAGTCAGGCTGGTTTGGAGATCCGGTCCGATGGGCGTAACTTCGAACTCCAATCCCCGTTTAATAGCTGTCGGCTGCCTAGATGGTCAGGTTGTAGATCAATCCTAGGGGATCCTTAACGTAGCAGCGGGGGAAGTCTGGTTCATCCTTGATGATTACGCAACCGTTTTTTACCAGCCTCTGTTTGGCGTCTTCGACATTGGCCACCGTGACTTCGAAGACCGGCCCCAGCGCTGGGCCGCGCTTGATAAAGAGGTTGATGTGTTCTCCGTGAAGACTGATTAGGTCAGGCGCTTCATCGGTAATCTCGAATCCTAGTTGTTCGACGTAGAACGATGCGGCGCTCTTCGGGTCCCCCGCTTGCATCAATATGTCCGTACCAAAGCTATTTGCCATAAGGCTCCTTCCGGTCAACGCGGATCGCTTTCCACTAACGACTTCAGCCTCGCCAGCGCTACGTCCCAGTGTCTGGAGACCATTTCCAGATACTCCTTCATCTCAATCACCGGTTGGGGATCGAATTGAAACATACTCTGCCTCCCTTCGCGCGTGCCATGCACCATGCGCACCCGCTCCAGCACACGCAGATGCTTGGTCACGGCCTGGCGAGTGAGCTTTGTCCCCTCGGTCAACTCAGCGATCGAATATCGCTGCCCGCTACATAACCTGGAGAGCAGCGCAAGCCGTGTCTCGTCGCCCAGCGCCGCAAAGACCGCTGCTTTCGCCCGCGCGCTGCTAAGACGCCTTGTTGACATAGGCCTGAATATTCTTCATCTGCTGCGCCCACCCGTTGTCATTCCTGAGGAATGCCTCGGCCCGACGTTGGGCAGGAATCTTGTCGAAGCCGGACTCCGTTACCGTGAGCGAAGTCCCGCCTGGAGTGGCCTGCAGACGGAACTCAATCAGCGTGGACTCCTCCTGCTCATAATCCACTTTCGGGTCGAGCGCATAGGGATGCCAGGTGAATGAAAACAGCGTCTCAGGCTCGATCGCCTTGACCACAATTTTCATCCGCAGATGCTCGTATCCGGGATGAGTAATCTGACCGGCCACCGGCCCTCCGGCGACAAACGGCCCTTCCATTTTGACCAGGAACCATTCGCCAAATTGACTGGAATCCGTCAACGCCTGCCAAACGCGGGAGATTGGGGCGGCAATCTCAACGTGCTTCTCAATCCGATCTTCCATAAAAGCAACCTCCGGGTTGCATATTATTTGCATACTATGGGAACTACATGAAACGTGCAACCTATAAGTTGTGGATTGGATTAAAAGTAAGGATATGAGTCGCCTCGGGACTGGCGATGGGGGCAAAGCCGATCCTCTCATAAAGGCGTGCCGCATCCGCGTTCTCAGCGCGCAGGCGTACACAACGGAAGTGGGTGCGTGCTTGCTCGATGAGAGTAGTGACTAGCGCTCTTCCTACGCCCTTATCTCGCCATGCGGGGCGCACATATACACGGCGGATGCGGCCCACGTCGGCACGGCCGGCAAAGGGATCACAGTTAAGGCCTCCAACGGCCACCAGCAGGCCATGGTCCAGACGGCCGCAGAGGATCTCTCCCGGCGCGTCGAAACGGTTCTCTGCGCTCGCCCATTCTTCGACCAGGGTTTCAATGAAGTCGTAGCCCTCGGCGCGCGCCTCCGACTGCAGACATTCCATGCCCGGGACGGGTAAAGCAATTTTCTGGATCGCGATCATCGCTGGCTTGATTAAAGATACCGGCTGTTTGAGTCGCTTTTTGTGATCATTCATCTAATGGGCCATGGGTAAAAGATTAGCCGTTTCGGTGCTGGATCTTGTGGGCATGCGGCCAGGCGAGCCGGCAGGCAGCGCCATCGGCCGGTCGGTCGATTTGGCGCAACACGTAGAGAAGTGGGGCTACGAACGTTACTGGCTGGCGGAGCATCACTCCATTGCCGGGCTCGCCTGCTCGGCCACCGCAGTGCTGATCGGGCATGTGGCGGCAGCAACCAAGACGATTCGCGTAGGCAGCGGCGGCGTGATGCTGCCCAACCACGCTCCCCTGGTGGTGGCGGAGCAATTTGGGACGCTGGAGGCGCTGTATCCGGGTCGCATCGACCTGGGGCTAGGACGGGCTCCCGGGGGCGACTTTGCGACGATGCGGGCCCTACGACGGGATTTACAGCAGAGTGGAGACGATTTTCCGGCGCTGCTGGAAGAGCTGCGGACTTACCTCGGGCCGGAGAAGCCGGGGCAAGCGGTCAAAGCGATTCCCGGACAGGGGAGCAATGTGCCCATCACGCTGTTGGGGTCGAGCGGATTCAGCGCCCAATTGGCGGCCATGCTGGGCCTGCCGTTTGCCTTCGCCGCGCATTTTGCGCCGGAGTACCTCTACGTGGCGGCGCAAATGTACCGCGAACGGTTCCAGCCCAGTGCGGTGCTGCGCCGGCCCCACCTGATGGTGGGCGTGCAGGTGATCGCCGCGGAAACCGACGCAGCCGCCCGGCGGCTGTTCACCACCCCGCAGCAGCGCTTTCTCCAATTGATCCGCAGTCGACCGGTGGAGTTGTTGCCTCCCGTGGATTCCATGGAGCCGCTGTGGCAGGAATGGGAGCGTGAGGCGGTAGAGGCCAAGCTGGGCGCGGCCATTGTGGGATCGGACGCAACGGTGAAGGCAGGGATCGAAAGGCTGATCGCGGAGACGGGCGCCGACGAGTTGATCGTGGTGACGGACACCTACGAACCTGCGGATCGGCTCCAGTCTTATCAACGCCTAGCCGCCTTCGCCAACACGATTGAGGTAGAGCCCTCGGTGCATGCAGGCGTCTAAACGGGTGTGCCCATTCGCCGTTCCCTCCGCTGCCAACCGGACATTTAAGCCCACGCAAACGCGCTGACAGAGACCGCTCTTCATCCTGGCTGCGCCGCTTCCTGCATAATCGAAGGAAATGACCCTGCTTTGGAAACCGGAAAACTGGCCGCTTCGCCTGGCTGAACTCGAAGCCCGCACGGGCGATATCAAAGAGGCGCCGCTGCGGCGCGACGTCCGTTCGCTGGGCATGCTTTTGGGCCAGGTCCTGCGCGAGCAGGTGGGCGACCCACTCTTCGGCGAAGTGGAAGAACTGAGGCAGATCGCCATTCGCCGCCGCGAAGCCCAGAATGACGATCCTGGGCAGCCATTCTCGAGCGCGCTGGGCAGCGTCCACTCGCTAGACACCGTCCAGGCCTATCGCCTGGCGCGCGCTTTCGCCTTTTACTTCGAGCTCATCAACCTGGCCGAGACCAACCATCGCAAGCGACGGCGGCTCTCTCTGCAGCTTTCCGGTGAGGCCCAACGCGGATCCCTGCGGGGAACGCTGCGCGCCATGCGCGCTGCAGGCATCTCTGGCGAGGCGGCCGTGGATTGGCTGCGCTCGATCTCGATTATCCCCGTCTTTACCGCGCATCCCACCGAGGTGGCGCGCCGGGTGGTGATGTTCAAACGGCGCCGCATCGCAGACTTGCTGGAGCAGCTGGATCGCATCCCGCTCTCCGATGAGCAACTGGAGCAATACGAAGAAAGCCTGACCGCGGAGATCACCGCCCTGTGGGAGACCGATGAGGTTCGAACCCGCCGTCCAACTGTGGGCGACGAGGTGAAGATGGGCCTCGACTACTACGATGCATCCATCTATGCCACCCTGCCCGGTCTCTATAGCGAAGTGGCTGCAGCCTTCGAAGCGGAGTATGGCGTCTGCCTGAGCCTGGCCGAGATGCCAGTGCTGCTTTCCTTTGGATCATGGATCGGCGGCGACCGCGACGGCAATCCCTACGTAACGCCGCAGGTCACGCGGGAAGCGCTGCAGATGGCTCGTGAGCACTTGCTGGCGCATTATCAGCAGGAGCTTCAGCTGATACTCGATTTGCTCACCAGTTCGGCACAGCAGGCGCCGGTTAGCGCCGAGCTGGAGCAACGATTACAGGGTTATCTCGATGCACTCAACTCGACCGGCCAGCAGGCCTTCGGAGAGCGCTACGAGTACGAATCGTACCGGCGCTTCCTGAGCTGCGTCCGGGTACGCCTCGCTGGGGTTGGCAATTCCGTTGCCGGCGGGTACCCGCAGGTCACCCTGGACGCGACTCTGGCTGGTTTGCCGGCTTACAAGTCAGCGCAGGAGTTCCTTGAGGACTTGCAGGTTGTGCATGCCAGCCTGGTGGCCCACCGCGGCCCGCGGCTGGCCCAGGCGCTGATTGATCCGTTGCTGCTCGAGGTGCGCACCTACGGTCTTCATCTGCAGACGCTGGATATTCGCCAGCACGCGCGCCTGCATAGGGCTGCGCTCGAAGAAGCCTCGGCCTGGAAGTGTGACCCGGAGCGCGCCTCGTCGGCGCCTGGGCCGCTGAGCCCGGCCTCCGCCGACGTGATCGAAACCTTTCGCACCATCGCCGAGTTGAAGGCATCAAGCGCGCCCGAAGCCATTCGTCATTATGTGATCAGCGGCGCTGCGAGCAGCGAAGATGTGCTCAACGTGATCTGGCTGGCGCGGCTGGGCGGCGTGCGCGTGGAGGGCAACGGCACGGGTGCGGGCGACCCGGGCTTGATGCCGGTTCCGCTGTTTGAATCGATTGAGGACCTGCGCAATGCGCCCGCCATCTGCCGCGAGCTCTGGCAGTCGCCCAGCTACCGTCAGTTGCTGGAGTCGTGGAACAACACCCAGGAGATCATGCTGGGCTATTCCGACTCCAACAAAGACGGCGGCATGCTCACCAGCACGTGGGAGATCTTTCGCGCTCACCGCGCCCTGCATCAGGTGGCGACGGAGTGCGGCGTGCGCCTGCGCCTCTTTCACGGGCGGGGCGGTACGGTCGGGCGGGGCGGCGGGCCTACGCACCGGGCCATTTATGCTCAACCGGCCGGAGCCTTTACCGGGCAGATCCGCATTACCGAGCAAGGCGAAGTGTTGAATTGGAAGTATTCCGACGTGATTCTGGCAGAACGCAATCTTGAGCTGATGATCGCGGCATCGCTCGATGCGTTGGCGCGGCCGAATGCGCGCAACCCTCAGGGGCATTTCACCGGGAATCTGGCGCCAGAGTGGGAGGCTGCCTTTGCGGAGTTATCGGACGTGGCCTTCGCTTTCTACCGCAAACATATTTTGGACGACCCGGAAGTGCTGCAGTATTTCGAAGAGGCTACGCCGGTTGCCGAATTGGAGCATGCCAAGATCGGCTCTCGCCCATCGCGGCGCGGGGGCCGCCGCAGCCTCGCCGACTTGCGGGCAATTCCCTGGGTCTTTGGCTGGACACAGAGCCGGCAACTGGTCCCGGCGTGGTTTGCAGTCGGCCACGCGGTCGAAGCCTACGGGCAGAAGCCGGGCGGGGCTGCGGTGCTCGCGACCATGGCACGGGAGTTCCCGCTCTTTATTGACCTCATCCGCAATGTCGAGATGGCATTGGCTAAATCCGATTTCGGCATCGCTCAGCTGTATGCCTCGCTGGTGGCTGATGGCGGCCTTCGGGATCGGGTGTTTAACAAGTTGGAAGCGGAGTTTCATCGCACGCGGAGAAGCATCCTGGCGATTACCGGGCAAAGCGAATTGCTCCAGAACAACCAGGTTCTGGCGCGCTCGATTCGCTTGCGGAATCCGTACGTCGATCCCATCAGTTTGATCCAAGTCGATTTGCTGCGGCGCAAACGCGCCGGAGATGATTCAGATGCTATCAATCGTGCGATTTCGGCGACGATTAATGGGATCTCCGCCGGTTTGCGCAATACCGGGTGAGAGGGAAGTGGTTGCAGCAAATTCATGTCCGTCGCCGGCGTCGGACGGGGTATACGTATGCGGGTTCTGCTCTAATAGCCCGACTCGACCACGTTGATGAGTGGCTCGCCGCGCGCAAGACGCTGCGCCTGCTCACTGGCCAGCTTCAACCCGCGCTTCAGGAACTGGGCACTGGCTCCTGCGATATGGGGCGTGATCAACAGGTTGGGCGCCTTCCACAGCGGATGCCCCGCAGGCAATGGCTCCGGGTCGGCTACATCGATGGCGGCGCGGATCTTTCCCTGCTTCAGAGCCTGGAGCAACGCGTCCGTATCCACCAACTCGCCGCGCGCTGCGTTCACCAGCAGGGCTCCGGACTTCAGGCGGGCGATTCTGCCCGCGTCCATCAGGCGCACGGTCTCCGCGGTCAGCGGCGTAATGAGCACCACAATGTTGGCCTGGGGCAGCAGATTGTCCAGCTCCGATACCGGCTCTACACCCTCGCGGGCACGGCGCGCTACGCGCAGGATCCGGGGCCCAAAGGGCGCTAGCCTTAACTCAATGGCCCTCCCGATGGAACCGTAGCCAACGATCAGAACCGTCATAACCCCCAGCTCATCGGTCAGCTCCGGGGAATGAAGCCCTGCGGCCTGCCGCCGGCCGGCCCAATCTTCCTGTTGCTGCAACCAGAAGTAAAACGGCAGATGCTTCTGCATGGCGAGGATCACCGCCACTGCCCACTCGGCAGTGGGAGCGTCATGCACACCCTGCGCATCGCACAGGGTTAGTGCCGCAGGTAGCAGCTGCTGCAGCCGGTCTACACCCGCCATCAAGGATTGCACTACCTGCAGCCGGCGCAAATGCGGTAGCTGGCGGCGGGCGATCTTCAGGTTTATGGGCGCTATCCACATGTCGATCTCCACATCCCCTTCCGGCTCGTCGGCAATGCGCACCAGCTCGACTTCCCGGGTAAAGTCCTCGAGCAGCTCCGGAGCAATCGACTCCTGAATTCCTATGCGCAGCAACTTTGACCTCAACTTGGAGAGGAGAGCATCAGGGGTTTAACAGTCTGCGTGAGAACACGAAAGCAAATCGCCAATCAGAACCAGGCCTGTAGGGCCGGGAGCCGAACGTCAGCCCAGCCCGGAAGGGCTGGGAGGCGGATCCAAGGTTGCGGAGCGCCGGAGGTGCGGCACCTACCTACATCCGCGGGTGCCGCGCCTCTGGCGCTCAAATCGGGGTTCGATGTCCCAGCCCTCCTCCGGATTTCCTGCACCGGGCGCCACCAAAGTCCGCGTGTGCGGCTTTCGTTAAGGAAAGCCGCATGAAGTGTGCCAACGCCAGCAAGGTCCACAGGAAATCCGGATCCGGGCTGGGCTGACGTTTGGCTCCCGGCCCTACGGGCCTGGTTCTGATTTGCGTTTATTTTCGGCTTCTCAAGCAAACGGTAAAGCCCAATCTAGTTCAGGGTTTTACGGCAGTGGTGCCGTGATACAAAGCAAAAACACATACCAACGGTGTTTTCATCTCGAAACATCATCGATTCGAGATGAGCTTCAGTGGTTGCCGAGCATCAGCTTGGCGATGGTGGCCAGTTGCATATTCGATGTGCCTTCGTAGATCTTGCCGATCTTGGCGTCGCGATAGTACTTCTCCACCGGGTAGTCCTTAACAAAGCCATAGCCGCCAAAAACCTCGACGGCCTGGCTGGCGACGCGTTCGGCTACCTGAGAGGAAAAATACTTGCACATGGCCGCTTCTTTGAGGAAGGCGAGACCGTTGTCCTTGAGGCGGGCACAGTTATAGACCAGCAGCCGGGTGGCTTCGATCTCCGTGGCCATTTCCGCGAGCGAAAACTGAACCGCCTGAAACTCGCCAATGGCTTTGCCGAACTGCTTGCGTTCGAAAGCGTAGCGGGCGGCATGCGACCAGGCGCCCTGGGCCAGACCAAGCATCTGCGCTCCGATACCGATGCGACCCTCGTTCAGGGTTTCAATGGCGATCTTGTAGCCCTTGCCCGGCTCGCCCAATACGTTCGCCGCGGGCACCTTGCAGTCCTCAAGGATGATTTCGCACGTGGAAGAGGCGCGAATGCCGAGCTTGTCTTCCTTCTTGCCAATGGAAAATCCGGGCGCGCGCTTGTCCACCAGGAAGGCTGTGATGCCTTTGTATCCAGCGCCGGGATCAAGAGTCGCAAAGACGATGAAGAGGCCCGCCTCGCGGGCGTTGGTGATCCAAAGCTTCTGCCCGTTGAGCAGGTAGGAGTCGCCTCGCTTTTCTGCCCGCATCTGCAGCGCGAAGGCGTCGGAACCAGAGCCGGCCTCGCTCAACGCGTACGCGCCGACAGTGTCGGTCGCGAGCCGGGGAAGAAAGAGCTTCTTTTGCTCCGGCGTGGCCCAACGCAACAGGGCATTGATGCAAAGCGTGTTCTGCACGTCGATCAGCACGCCCACCGACGGGTCGACGGCGGAGATCTCTTCCACGGCAAGAATGGCCTCGAAAAAAGTTCCTCCGGAACCACCGTACTCGACGGGGATCTCGATGCCCATGAGGCCGAGGTTGAAGAGTTGCGGAATCAGCTCGGGGTGAAAGTGCTGCTGTTCGTCCATGGTACGAACCAGGGGCGCGATATTTTCCTGCGCAAACTGGCGAACAGTGGAGCGAAAGAGCTGTTCATCTTCCGAAAGCAGGGTAAGTGGAGAAGCGGGTTGGGATGCAAGAACAGAATCTGCCACGGGAATAAAGCTATCCGCTGAAATGCCTGCCTGTCCAGCAGGCTTACATGGGTAGGAGCGGCTTGGAGATGGAGAGCAGCCGGGGCACGCTTCGTGCGCGCCGGGCATGAAGGTCGTGCCGCGCAGAGGAACCGCGGTGCACGATGGATAGCTTCTCCCGTTCGAGAATCTTGCGCGCCTGCATGCGGGCGTGGTTCGACCAAGGGCCGATGGGATCGAGCTTGATGTAGTTGGTCCAATGGCGCAGGGCCGCCCGCCGTTCGCCGGTACGTTCGTAGGCCAAGGCGACGTTGTAGTGCGCGTCGCCGTAGTGGGGCACCAGGCTTATGGCGGTGCAGTAGGCGGAGATGGCTTCAGGAAGACGCTGCAGCTCGTCCAGCACATTGCCCAAGTCGAAGAAGGCCAGGGCATAACACGGGTCCGCCACGGTGGCCCGGCGGTAGAGTCCCTCGGCCTCGATAAACTGCCGCTGGTTGTATTGAATCGTCCCCAGATTGATGCAGGCGGGCGCGTGGTGCGGATCGAGCGCAAGAATGGCCTCATAGTGGGCCACCGCCTCTTGCGTCTTGCCCCGCTCTTCCATTCGTACCGCCTCGAAGAAGAGGCCTTGCACGCGGGATTCGCGAGCCGCCTGACGGCTGGCGGCAGAACTCACCTCGGCGAGCTGACTGTGATGCGGAGAATCGAAGTCGAAGACGAATTGGCGTGCGATCGGCTCCATCATGGCGCCGCTGAGACGAAAGGCGAGCCGCGTTCCGTTGCGCACTGTGCTCGCCTCGAGCAAAGGGTTCGCTACGCCGGATACCTGACGCATGGCGTGAATCGAGGCGCGAATATTGGCCACTGAAAGGCGGGTGGCGCGAAGGTCGCGCAGCTTGCGTAGCTGGACCAGATCCTGAAAGGAATAAACTTCGCTTTGGTCGATGAGCCCGGAGCGTTCCCAGGAGGAAAGCTGTTTGAGACGAATGCGCAAAATGCGGAGTACATCTTGCCGGCTGTATTGGGTAACAGTGATTTGTTCGTTGGAGGCGGTCACCCTCGCACCTCAGCTTCTTTGGCGATTATGCGGAGAGGGATGACTCGATCGCAAGCGATACCGAAAAATAACAGTGGATAAGAAGGTACTAAACTCGCAGCAGGAACAAGGAAAGGAAACGTTTCGAAGGTGTAGGGTCTTATGGAGCCGACGATCGGACTTGAACCGATGACCTGCTGATTACGAATCAGCTGCTCTACCAACTGAGCTACGTCGGCACGCTCCCGTTGCACGTACCCTCTCGGATTGTAACTACGCCATGGCCACGCGTAAAGAAGGGGCGCTGCGGAAGAAGGCGGCTGAAGGGCGGGGATGTAATCCCTCAGTGGCTAAAGCCGGTCCTGTTTCCTACCAATTACGTACAGGCTAAAGCCCGTACCCTTCGCGGGGTAGAGCCCGTACCGTTCGACCAGCAGGGTTTTTCCGCAGGCTGGGAAAACGAAAAGGCCACCCGGCAACAGGGCGGCCTTTCCTCTAGGGAGAATAGTTCCAACGGAGGCAAAGCCATCAGAACTTTCTGGCGAAATCTTATGGTCGGTTTCGGAGGGTGTCAAGGCAAAATCAAGATGCACTTAAGTTGTTATTTATGAATGACTTAATTGGATCGCTGTTTTGATCCGATGCAACCGCCGGCCAGCTCGCTCGAAGGCTAAAAAGGTGCCAAACCGCTGGAAGCTGAGCACTTAGTGTCTTAGCTGCACCGCAGCTGGTTCATTTTACTAAGTGAAATTCTCTGCTGAAAGGGTAACCCCCCAACCGATTGGTTGAACCGATTGGTTCAACCGCTTAGTCCTCCAGGTGGAGACTGATGAACTCCGTCTCTTCCTGAAAGGCGGATGCTGGCTTGCCACGAAGAACCCGGTAAATTGCACGGCCGCCACCGAGAAAGAGGCCGAGCAGGATGGCAGCGCCACCCAGAATGCCGGTCAGGGCAAAGATACCCAGGATCAGTCGAGCGACCTTGGAACCATCGCTGATGTAGCCCTGGGGGTTGTTCCAGACAACGTCAGCCTGGTAGTTGATCTGGTTAAGGAGCTTGTGCGCTATGGGCGCCGGGAGCGATCCGCTGACGACCGCGACGATGGGACCGCTGCGCCGCGTGAGGACGGAGCCAGGGCGGCTCTCTGCCAGCGGCTGCGGCCAAGTGGCCTGGGTGTTGCCGGCCTTGAGGAAGGCGTCAATGTCGCGCAGGCGGGCCGCTGCCAGCTGCGGGGTGGGGTATATCAGCAGTGTTACCTGTCCGTCGCCATCGCGGTCGGAGTAGAGGGCGGTGACCGCTTCCGCACTGGAAGCAAAACCCACCAGGGGCGCGGGGAGCACACCGCCGGAACGGGCATAAGCTTCCGGTCCGAGAGAGTAGTGGGTGAGACCAAGTTCGAGACCCTGACGGGGGAGATAGCCGGGCAAAGGGGGAGCTATATTTGCCGAGCCCGGAGGCAGCGGCAGATCCTTGGCCAGCTCACGCAACTCTGCCGCAGTCATGGGGGTCACGTGATCGAGTGTGGCGTCGACCAGGGTGGCGCCGTTCCAGAACAAGACGTGACTGCCATCCCAGGCAGCTGTGCGACCGATCTGCTCCGCGATGCTGCCGGGGCGCCGGTAAAAAGTGAACGCGCCATAGGCTCCGCTTGCATCCTGAAAGCGGATGGCGCGGACATTGAGCTTGTTATCTCCATTGGTGTAGTGCGCAGAGGCGAACTGCTGGAATCCGTATTCCTTGAGGACGGCGGCGTTGGCCGCATCCGCACTTTCAGGCGCGCTGCTTTGCTGGGCCGGTGCGCTCTGGCTCCAGCCGGCAAAGTCCGTGGGCAGCAAGGGCGGCGCGGCGGCTGGAGCAGACGGCTGGGACAACGCCGGCAGCACCAGCGCAGACAGTAAAAGAACCGAGGCTGGGAGCGCGCGAAGTAGGGGGAAAGCAAACGAACTGCGCAGGGCACCGAGCATACGCACCTAGTGTGAGACTAGAGCATTTCTCCCGTAGGTGTCGAATGGGTGTTTAGTTGCCGTTAGGATGGCCGGAGCTCTGCGCCAGGCGAACGCCGCTCAGGCCGCTGATGTATCTCGACACTCCTTGATAGAGCGACTCAGCGATACGCTGGCGGTAGGCAGGCTGCTGCAGCTGGCGCGCATCGTCGGAGTTGGTGAGAAAGGATATCTCGGCCAGGATGGACGGCATGTTTGCGCCGATCAGCACCACGAACGGGGCCTTCTTGATGCCGCGGTCCCGCAATCCAGGATTGCCCTCTTCCAGGTCGGTGTAGAGCGACTTCTGCACATCGGCGGCGAATTCGCGCGATTCGTCGATCTTGTCTTTGAGGGTGATCTTCTTTACCAGGTCGGAGAGCTCGTGGATCGATTCGTCGGAGACAGCATTTTCGCGAGCGGCTACTTCGAGCGCATCAGGTGACGTGGTGAAGTTAAGGTAGTAGGTCTCTACCCCGCGCGCAGAAGGGTCAGGGCTGGAGTTGGCGTGGATGGAAAGGAAGAGATCGGCCTGCGCCTTGTTGGCGATGGCCGTACGGGTCTCGAGCGGTATGAAGGTATCGTCATCGCGGGTAAAGATGACATCGGCGCCCAGGCGCTGCCTGAGCAACTTGCCAAGACGCAACGCGACGTCGAGCACCACCTGCTTTTCTTCAATGCCACCCGGTCCCACGGTGCCGGAGTCATGTCCGCCATGGCCGGCATCAATGACGATGCGGCCGATCTTGAGGCCGAGGGTGCGCACCAGCGAGCGCTCGCCGGCGGCGGTGGGCTCAGCCTCGCGCATGGGCGGAGTGAGATTCTCATCGTTGTCCGCATCGTTCCCGGCAGGGGTGGGAGGCGCGGGATGCATGGCGCTTGGCTTCTTGCGGGTGCTGCCCGGCGGCGGAGTGGTGGAGGCAAGCGAGCCGTCATTTGCCTGCGGCGCGGGGACAGTTCCGGCGACCGAGGCCGCGATGGGGCGCGTGGTGGGATAGTTCGTGGCCTGGACACGATTCGGCTGTTGGCCAAGCGATGCGATGTCTTGCGTGCCGCTACGGCGCACTGCTGATGGAGTTACCGGGACTGCGGTCTGCTGGTTGGCAACAGGCGGCGGGTATTGGGGAGCTCTGGTGCTGGAGCTGGTGGTGCGTGCTGCCTCCGCCGGCGGAAGGCTGGCCAAATTGGTGGTAGGGGCGGAACCCGGCTTAAGGCCATGAATGTCGATGATGAGGCGCCATGGATTGGGAAGCAAAAAGGCTGAGTAGTCGGAGACGGAGCTTACATCGAGCACAATCCGGGTTACGTTGTTGGAGAATTGCGCTGCACGGATGCGCTTGAGAAAGCCATCGTCGATTACTTCGACGGATCTACCATTCAAGGACGGGTCCAGGCGCGCACCATAAAGATCAAAGTAGATGCGGTCCGGGCCAGGTACGCGAGCGGCCTGGTAGGCCACCTGATTTTGCAGATCGATGGCGATGCGGGTATAGACCGGCGTGGACCAGTGGCGAATTCCGCTCACCAGGGAGACCTGCCCGGGTGGCAATCCAGAGAATGCGCTGGGCTGCACTTGATCCGGTACTGCAGGCTGTGGCGCCGGCTGGGCCACGGCTGCCGTGGTCTGCTGCGGTCGGATAGCCGGCGGGCTCACGACGGACGCGGGCTGCGGTTGCTGGGACTCGATGGCGGCGGCTAGCACGGCGTTCCGGCGGGCCTGGCGACTTGGATGTTCCTCCTGGTGTATTTCGTTCAGCTCGAGCTTGGCTTGCTGCACCAGCGGGCTCTTTGGGTAGATCTTAAGGAACTGCTGAAACTTCTTTTTGGCCTCATCGCGATCGCCCAGGTCGCGGCGGTAGATCTGACCCTCGCCGATGAGGGCGGAGAAGCGGTAGGGGCTGGCAGGGTATCGCATGCGCAGGAATTCGTACTGGCCGATGGCGTCGTTGAGCAGTGTTGGATCGGAGTAGTGGCGGCCTTGTTCGGTGAGGAGCTCGGCCACGGCAAGAACACTGGCATCGGCTTTGGGCGAAGCGGGATTGCCATGGTAAATGGCGCGATAGGCGTCGAGAACCCGCTTGTAGGCGAGTTGGGTGCGCTGCGACTCAGGACGGGCTTCTAGCGCCGCCCGCAGTTGTTGCGCACGGTCAAACGGGCTGATGGAACTAGCTTGAGCGGAAAACAAGCCGAGAAGAATGACGCAGACGACGCGCGCCTGCCGAGCCGGCTTCATGCAGCTTCGAGAGCAGAACGCACGGAGCAAACGCGCGGCAGGGAGCATAGTTGCGGAAGCGGATGAACCGTTCCTCCGCCAGAGCTAACCCGATTATAGGTCGGCTAGTTGCGAGCAGCAACGAAGGATGGCAGGGGAAGTACCTGGGGGTAACGGGGCCCCTGAGGGTCGCGATTCAGGCGGTGCGCATCTGCACCGAGTTGCCCGCCTCGGCCGCAGCCGCTGCCAGGATCCGATGGTGAATCGTAAACAGGGCAAGTTCCAGACGATCCGAAACCCCTGTCTTGTCATAGACGCTGCGCAGATAGTTCTTGATCACCTGTTCAGTCGTCCCCAGCCGCAGAGCAATCTCTTTGTTCTTGCAGCCCTGCACAATCAGGGCGACGATCTTCATCTCTTTCGGGGTAAGCCGGTCGCGCACCCGCGCGCCCACAGAATCTTCTTCCTCGGAACCAATGGCCTCAGCCGGCCGCTGTATCGAGGAGAACCCCTTGATCACGCGATGCACGCACTCCACCAGCGCCTGCCCGGTGGTATTGCGATACACCACTCCGCGGATGTCGTGAGCAGTGAAAATCTGGGCCGGCTCCCCGTTCTCGGCAATCACTACAGCCCGGCTCCCTGCGGCCTTCACGTGCGACATCAAATCCTGATATTCGGGCCTCAGCGCGGAAGCAAAAAGAACGATCGAGGAGCGGTATGCATCGACGGAAAGCAGGAGACGTTCCAGGTCCGCACACTGTGCGGCTACGCGGAAATCCTCTTCGCTCGCCAGGATCTTCGCAATGCCAGCGCGAAAGATTGCTTGATTGTCAGCCAGAATAATTTTATTCATCGTGCTGCCTTGTGCCTCATGTCGCTTCGATTCGCAATCTTCTTGTCTTTAGCTCTGCCGCAGCGTCTGTGACGCGAGCTGCCCCCGGTACTCAGACGGCCGCTCACTCGTGCTATCGGCCACCGGCGATCGTTCGTTCTTAGCTGTCCTGTTTTGCGACGCCTTTAGTACGTTTCTCCCGCTACCGAGCCCGGAGAGTATGACTTGCTCGTGTTCTCAAGCCTAGCGGCTTGGGCAGGAAATGAAACTCCACGAAAGTGGCAGGGTCCCGCTCTCAAGTTGCTGTCGTGACTGGATTTGTGTGTAGCGAAAACGGTGCGAAACGAGACGAAGCGCCCCACTTTCAATACACTAAAGGAGCATGGGCAAGCCAGTCATCCTCGCGGTAGACGACGACGTAAGCGTTCTGGAGATGGTGGTCCAGGATCTGCGCCGCCAATACGGTGCGAACTATCGCATCCAGCGGGCGGCGTCCGGCCAGGCGGCGCTCGACACCTGTGACCAATTGAAAAAGCGGGGAGACACGGTCGCCCTGTTTGTCTCTGACCAGCGCATGCCCGGAATGTCCGGGGTAGAGTTCCTGGGAAAGGCCATGGAATACTACCCCGACGCCAAGCGGGCTCTCCTCACCGCCTACGCCGATACCGAGGCGGCCATCCAGGCCATCAACACGGCCAAGATCAACTACTACCTGACCAAGCCGTGGGATCCGCCCGAAGAGCGCCTCTATCCGGTCCTGAATGACCTGCTGGAAACCTGGAAGGAGGACTATAAGCCGCCCTTCGAAGGTTTACGGGTGGTGGGGCCCCGTTACACCCTGCGCGACCACCAGGTACGGGACTTTCTTTCCCGCAACCAGGTCCCCTACGTCTGGCTGGATCCCGAGCAGAACTCCGAAGCCGTGGAACTGCTCACCCGTTTCCATTTAGATGACCACAAGCTGCCGGTGGTCCTTTTTGGGGATGGCACCTCCCTGGTGCAGCCCGGCCAAATGGAACTGGCCGCCAAGATCGGGTTGCGCACCCAGGCGACCAAGGAGTTCTACGACCTCGTAATCGTCGGCGCGGGTTTGGCCGGGCTGGCGGCGGCCGTCTATGGCGCATCGGAGGGTCTGCGAACATTGGTGATCGAAGACGAAGCGCCCGGAGGGCAGGCAGGCTCCAGTTCCAGGATCGAGAACTACCTCGGCTTTCCAGAAGGGGTAAGAGGCGAAGACCTGGCCCGGAGGGCGCTCATCCAGGCCACTCGTTTTGGGGCGGAAATGCTGACCCAGAAGGCAACCGGCATCCGCACCGAGAATAACTACAACATCGTGCAATTGGCCGATGGCCGGGAAGTCTCCTGCCACGCTTGCCTGATCGCTGTGGGCGTCTATTACCGCCGCCTGACCACCCCGGGAGTGGAGCGTCTGACCGGTGCCGGGGTCTATTATGGGGCGGCGATCACCGAGGCCCAGGCTTGCAAAGACGAGAATGTCTTCATTGTCGGGGGGGCAAACTCGGCTGGCCAGGCAGCTATGTACTTCTCCAAGTACGCCAAAAAGGTAACCATGCTGGTGAGAGCCGATTCGCTAATAAACAGCATGTCGAAATATTTAATCGATCAGATTGCCGGTACATCGAATATAGAGGTTAAAGCGCGATGTCAGGTGGTAGAAGCTTTGGGTGACACCCGACTGTCCTGTTTGCGCCTATGTGGACCTGAAAACGAGGAAACCGTGCCGGCCAGTGGTTTGTTCATCTTCATCGGGGCGGCGCCCAATACGGATTGGCTTCCGGACACGATTATGCGCGACGCAAACGGCTTCTTGCTCTCCGGTTCTGACCTGAAGGTGGATGGAAAAATGGCTAAAAGTTGGACCCAGCCCAGAGACCCGTACTTGCTCGAAACCAGTGTTCCAGGTATTTTTGTCGCCGGTGATGTACGCCATGGCTCCATCAAGCGGGTGGCGTCAGCAGTCGGTGAGGGTTCGATCTCCGTGCAGTTTATCCACCAGTACCTGGCGAGCTTCTAAGCCAATGACAGATGTTCAGCAAAGCGCGAAGGTAGAGCAGGTCGAGGCAGCCAGCCTCATCACCCAGTTTCAGAAGGTGCCGATCTTTGCCGGCATCTCGCTCGAGGAGCTACGCTGCCTCGACTCGGTAGAGTTAATCCACGCCGATGTGGGTGCTGACCTAATCGACATCTCCCGCGCCCGTCGCGGCCTTTGGATCCTCCTCGAAGGTGAGGTCCGTCTCCATAAGCGTCAAAGCGATGGAGAACTCATGCTCATCGCCACGCTGGTCGCAGGCGAAACCTTTGGCGAACTCCCCTTGCTGATGGGGAAAGACAACGATGCGGTGGTTACTGTGCTCAAGCCCAGTACCGCCGTTTACTTGCGGGAGGAGCTTTTCTGGAATCTGATGTTTGCCTGTCCCAAGGTGCGCGTTAGCGTTTTGGGCAACATGGCGCGCAGGCTGCAGGTTTTTCAGTCCCAGGAAGTGCATCGCGAAAAGCTCATTTCCCTGGGCACCATGGCTGCCGGCCTGATGCACGAGTTGAATAACCCGGGAGCCGCTGCCCGCCGCGCCGCTTCCCAAATGCGAGAAAACCTGAGCCGCCTGCAACAGATCAGCCTGCGCATGTGCGCTAATGACGACGCCATGACCAAAGGTCAGACCGAGTGCCTGCGCGTTTTGCAGGAGCAGGCGTTGACGCCCCAAAAACCATCTGCGATGAGTTCCATGGACCAGGCCGACGCCGAAGACGAGTTGGCGTCGTGGCTCGACGCTCACGGCATTGAAAACTCCTGGAAGCTCGCGGCCACCCTCTCCGCGATCGGCTTCGACTCCCGGGCGCTGGAATGCGCCCAGCACGAATTCCCCGGCAACTCCTTATCCGATCCACTCAATTGGATTGAAGCACTCATCTCCAGCGTTCAGCTGGTGGGGACGATTGAAGAAAGTGTCTCCCGCGTGACCGACCTGGTTTCAGCGGTCAAGAAGTTCGCCTATGAAGACAAGCCGCAGCGCCATGATCTCGATGTCCACGACAGCATTCAAAGCACTCTTGTCATTCTGGGTCACAAGTTTCGCCAAAAAGAATTGACCGTGCAGAAGCTCTTTGCCCCCACTCTGCCGGCGCTTTCCACCTGTGGCATCGGTCTCAGCCAGGTATGGACCAACCTGCTCGATAACGCCATCGATGCATCTCCGCAGAAGGGCGTCGTGACTGTCCGCACCTGGGTGGAGGGCGATAGGATTGGCATCGCGATTGCCGACGCCGGCCCGGGCGTCCCCGAGGAAAACACGAAGCTGATCTTCGAGCCCTTTTTTACTACCAAGCCCACGGGCCAGGGCACTGGTTTAGGCCTCGACATTGTTCGCCACATCGTGGTGGACAAGTTTGGCGGAGAAATCCTACTCAACTCCGTACCCGGAAAAACCGAATTCACCGTCAAGCTGCCCGTCGTTTCCTGATCCCCCCACCTGCAATCCCGGATTTCCTGCCACGTTGCACTGGACAAAGCCGCGTGTGCGCCTTTCCGTGAAGAAAGGCGCATAAAGTTCGTCAACGCCACCAACCTCAACAGGTATCCGGGGATGGCCAAGCCCTAGGAGACTTCAGTTTCGTGCTCGCTCTTCGCTCGCCCGCTGTTCGTCCACAGCATAAGTGCGGCAAACAGGATGAGTGCCCCGCCGATGCAACTACAAACTTGAAGCATGCTTCCTCCTTATATGAAGTCATTCTAAATCGTTTTCTTTTTCCTCTGCTCGAACAGCTTGGCGTCGATCAGAAAGCGGAACCAGAAAGTCTGCAGCGTCCAGAAGACGAAGCCCTCCCATCCATCCAGGAAGCCCAGACGCAAAAAATACCGGTAGAAAAAAAGCGCGTAGGGGCGAACGAAGAGAGGAGCCTGATTGTAGAGGCCGCGCAGAAATCTTTTGCGCTCCAAAGGATTTCCCCGCAAGCGAGGCTGGATGTGAACCGCACTCAGCGCCTGCATTTGCTCCATCACCTCTGCATCGGACCATCGGTTATGCCTGGCCGTCCACTCTGAAAGCGACATGCGGATCTCATCGATCATGTAACCCCTGAGCTGGCCCGCCGAACCCTGCGTCAGGTAGAAGTGCTGGTCATATTTGCGTTCCTCGCATCGCCCGGCGCCATTGCGGAAGAGCCGCATATGCCACGTGGGTGACATGCCTCCATGCCGCAACTGTCTCCCCAGAAACTGCACCAGGCGTGCAAGCAAAAAACCAGACTCCGCGGGGTTCTCCGGCAGCCGCTGGAGCGACGCGATCAGCTCCGGAGTAAGTCGCTCGTCGGCGTCCAGGTGCAGCTGCCACGGGTAGCGCAGCGGCAGATGGTCGATAGCCCAATTGCGCTGTGCTCCATAGCTCTCGAACGCGTGTCGGACGACTTGGGCTCCGTGCTCTTGGCTGAGCGCGACCGTGTCATCTGTGCTGAAGGAATCCACCACGTGCAGGTCGTCGGAAATCTGCTTAGCCTGAGCAAGTGTTGTCTCTAGCGTTTCGACAGAGTTATACGCAAGAATAACGACCGATGGCTTCATGCTCTCCGCGAACCTCAACCTCTCGCTTTCAAAGCAAGAGCCTCATCCGCCCTAAATTCCCAGCATCTCGCTGCTAACGCGGCGCACGCCCGCTTCACTGAAAACATGGTTAGTACCCGCGACGGAGTCTCCTATGCTGATTGCCCGGCACGCATTCTCCACCACGTAGGTCTCGAAGCCCGCCTGCATGCTGTCGATGGCCGAGTGACGCACGCAGAAGTCATAGGCCAGTCCCGCGAGAAAGATTCGTCCCAGTCCGCGCTCGCGCAGATAGCCGGTAAGGCCGGTACGGCTGATGCGATCGTTCTCCCGGAAAGCCGAATAGGAGTCGATGTCCCTGCGAGAGCCCTTGCGTAGAATCAGCTCCGCATGATCGGGATGCAGATGCGGGTGGAAATCAGCCCCCATGCTCCCTTGCACACAATGGTCGGGCCACAGCACCTGCGGGCCGTGCCCCGTCTCAATGGTCTCAAACGGAGCTCGCCCGGGATGATTTGACGCGAACGAATGATGATCCTGTGGATGCCAGTCCTGGGTCATGATCACGTGTTGAAAGAGCGCAGCCATCCGATGGATTACGGGCACCACCTCCTGGCCGCCCGGCACCGCGAGGGCGCCTCCATCGCAGAAGTCATTCTGCACGTCGATCACCAGCAGCACATCCCGGTCAACCAGCTCTATACCCATTTTCTAGAGACTATACGCCAAGCAAAATCAGAGCGCCTGTTCACGCATCGCGGCGGCAATTTCTTCGCTCGAGTAGTCGAGACTCTGCAAAATCTCAACGTTATGCTCTCCCAGCAAGGGAGGGGGGAGGCGGTACAACACCGGAGTAGACGAAAACCGCACCGGGTTGGCGATACTGCGCACCATCTCGAGGGTGGGGTGCTTGATCTCCACGATCAATCCTCGAGCCAGCGCCTGCGGATCGTTTACAGCCTCGCCCACCGTGTGGATAGCGGACGCTGGGATATCCTCCGTGCTGAGGCGTTTCAGCCACTCGCTCGCCGGGGCTTCATCGAAGATCGCGCAGAGCGCGGAAATCAGTGCGAGCCGATGTTCCGTACGCAAAGCATTGGTGCGAAACCGCGAGTCAGCGCCCAAAGTCTCCGTTGCATTGATCACGCGGAGAAACCGAAGCCACAGCGCATCGGTGCCAACGGCAGCGACAAAATGGCGGCCGTCTCCGCCGCGAAAAACCTGGTAGGGAACAATGTTGGGATGCGCATTCCCCCAGCGCTGCGGAGATTCGCCGGCATTTAGGTAGCTGCTGCCCGCATGGATCAGCAATGTCAGCTGCGAATCGAAGAGCGCCATGTCCAGCGCCTGCCCCTTCCCGGTTTTTTCCCGTGCCAGCAAGGCGGCAAGAATTCCAACCGCGGAGTAGAGACCGCAGGCCATATCCGCGATCGCGATTGGATAACGAACAGGTTCACCCTCCGGCTCGCCGGTAAAGCTCATGATCCCTGCCTGGGCCTGCGCGATAATGTCGTAGCCCGGCAGTCCTGACTTGGGGCCTGAGTGTCCATAGCCGGAGATAGCGCAGTAAACCAGTCGCGGATAGCGCGCGCAAATGGTCTTCGCATCGAATCCGCGCCGCTCGAGGGAAGTGACGCTACGCTGATTGATAAGGAACACATCGGCCGAAGCCAGTAGTCGATGCAGAATCGCCGCCCCCAACGGCTGGTCGTAGTCGAGCGAGAGCGAGCGCTTATTGCGATTGGCGGCCAAAAAATAAGCAGATTCGCTGCCCACAAACGGAGGTCCCCAGCTGCGCGACTGGTCTCCGGTCTGTCTGCGTTCGACCTTGATGACATCGGCGCCGAAGTCTCCGAGCATCATGGCGCAGTAGGGCCCGGCCAGTGCCTCGGTAAGTTCGACAACGCGGATGGAATCGAGAACCTGCATTCTAACTTGCCTGGGAAAGCTTGATGACCACGCCTTCAAAGGGTCGTAGCGACACTCTCGATTCAACTGCAGTCCCGGAGCGATCCATATGGGTCGAAACGACGATGTGGCCGGCAGCGATTTGCACCACTTCGTGGCTCTGACCAAAATTGAGCAGGACCGCAAAGCGTTCCCCTTCATCCACCCTCTCGTAACGCAGAATATGGCCGTTGCTGGCGACCCCTTCAACGCGGCCGCTGTTCAAGGCTGCAGTCCTGTTGCGCAGCCTGATGAGGGTGCGATACAGACTAAACACCGACTCGCTTTGCCCTGTAAGCGTGGCCACGTTGACCGTCGCATGATCAGCCCCCAGCCGAAGCCACGGCGTCCCTGTGGTGAATCCGGCCAATCGCGAGCTATCCCATTGCATGGGCGTGCGCTCCGGGTCCCGTCCAACGCCCTTGCCCGGCTCATTCTTCTCCGCCGGATCCTGCACTTCCGCAGCCGGAATCAAGGCGTCACTCATGCCGATTTCATCGCCGTAGTACATCGTGGGCGTGCCTCGGAGCGTCAGCAGCAACACGGCTGCGATGCGTGCCTGCGCGGCACCCACGCGCGTGGCGATGCGCGATTGGTCGTGGTTCCCGATCACCCAGTTAGGCCACGCGCCCACTGGCAGAGCCGCCTCATACTCCGTAATCACCTGGGCAATTGCCTCCGCGTTCCACGGGGTCAGGATCAGATGAAAGTTGAACGGTAGCTGCGCCCCGTCGAGATCCGGTCCGTAGTAGGCCGCAAGCTGATCGAAGGGCAGATAGATCTCTCCAATAAGCAAGCGGTCTCCATACGAGTCCAGAACGGCGCGCATGTCAGCCACGATCGCATGTACCTCGGGGCGGTTGGTGTTGTAGACGGGAAGCAGGCGCTGGGATGCAGGCGCGTCCGGGGCGCTCTTCGGATTGACCGGGTTATCGCGGAACTGATCGTCCTTGATGAGCATCCACATCACGTCCACGCGGAACCCGTCGACCCCCCGGTCCAGCCAGAAGCGAAGCACGTTGAACATCGCTTCCTGCAGCGCCGGATTGCGCCAGTTCACGTCCGGCTGTTGCTTCAGAAATGAATGGTAGTAGTACTGGCTGCCATCCTTGGTCCATGCCGAACCGCCGAAATTGCTTAGCCAGTTGTTGGGTGGCCCGCCATCGGGGGCAGGATTGTGCCACAGGTACCAGTCGCGTTTGGGATTGGTGAGCGACGAACGGCTCTCCAGGAACCAGGGATGCTGGTCGGAGGTGTGGTTGGGCACGAAATCGAGTATCAGCTTGAGGCCGCGTTTATGGATCGCCCCGAGCAGTTGATCGAAGTCGGCCAGGGTACCGAAGATGGGGTCGACGTTGCAGTAGTCGGCGATATCGTACCCGAAATCAGCCATGGGCGACGGGTAGAAGGGCGCAATCCATACCCCCTTGATGCCCAGCCCGGCCAGGTAATCGAGCCTCTGCACGATGCCCTGAAGATCGCCGATGCCATCGCCGTTTGCGTCCTGGAAAGACCGCGGATACACCTCGTAAAGAATGCCGTACTGCCACCACACCGTTGATTGCATTTCGGCGCCCCCGCAGCCCGAAAACAGACGATACACTGATCGTTATGAGTAAAACGACCAAGCCCTTGAACAAGTACAGCTCCCAGATTACACAGCCCAAGTCGCAAGGGGCATCCCAGGCCATGCTCTATGCGGTCGGCCTGCGTGAATCCGATATGCCCAAGCCGCAGGTTGGGATCGCCAGTGTTTGGTATGAAGGCAATTCCTGCAATATGCATCTTCTGCAGCTGGCCGAGAAGGTGAAGGAAGGCGTAACCGCCGCCGGTATGGTTGGCCTGCGCTTCAATACCATCGGGGTAAGCGATGGAATCTCGATGGGCACCGACGGCATGAGCTACTCGCTGCAGTCCCGCGACCTGATCGCCGACTCCATTGAAACCGTGATGGGTGCCCAGTGGTACGACGCCAATGTTTCGATTCCCGGCTGCGACAAGAACATGCCCGGATGTCTGATCGCCATGGGTCGACTGAACCGGCCCAGCCTCATGGTCTACGGCGGCACCATCCGCGCCGGTCATTTGGGCAACCAGAAGCTGGACATCATCTCCGCCTTCCAGAGCTACGGCCAATTCATCACCCACACCATCACGGATGAGCAGCGCCAGCAGATCGTCCGTCACTCCTGTCCCGGAGCCGGCGCGTGTGGCGGGATGTATACCGCGAATACCATGGCCGCCGCTATCGAAACCCTGGGTATGAGCCTGCCTTACAGCTCATCGACGCCTGCGGAAGATCCCTTAAAGCTCGACGAATGTTTTCGCGCCGGCGCTGCCATTCTGAATCTGCTCGAACTCGATTTGAAGCCCCGCGACATTATGACTCGTCCGGCGTTTGAAAACGCAATGGTGATAGTTGCAGCCTTGGGGGGGTCCACCAACGCCGTGCTTCATCTGATTGCCATGGCGCGTTCCGTCAACGTGCCCCTCACCATTGATGATTTCCAGAAGATCAGCGACAAAACCCCGTTGCTCGCCGACTTCAAGCCCAGCGGCGCTTATGTCATGGAGGATCTGCAATCCGCCGGCGGCCTCCCTGGGGTGATCAAAATGCTGCTTGCCGAGGGGCTGCTGCATGGCGACTGCGTCACCGTGACCGGCAAGACGCTTGCGCAGAACGTGAAGGATCTGCCTGGCTTGCGCGCCGGTCAAGAGATCGTGCGCCCTGTTTCCAATCCGCTGAAGGCGACCAGCCACTTGCAGATACTCAGAGGCAACCTTGCCCCTGAAGGAGCGGTGGCGAAGATAACGGGCAAGGAAGGACTCCAGTTTTCCGGCCCTGCCAACGTCTTTGATTCTGAAGAGCTGATGGTCAAGGCCCTGGAGGAGGGCAAGATTGCCAAGGGCCAGGTCATTGTCATTCGTTACGAGGGCCCTAAAGGCGGCCCGGGCATGCCCGAGATGTTGACCCCCACTTCGGCAATCATGGGAGCCGGTCTGGGCAAAGACGTGGCCTTGATGACCGACGGCCGCTTTTCCGGAGGCTCTCACGGCTTCATCGTCGGCCATGTCACGCCGGAGGCCCAGGAAGGCGGCCCCATTGCGCTCGTGCGTACCGGCGACGTCATCACCATCGATGCCGGCAAGAACGAAATCTCCGTAGCGCTCTCGGATGAAGAACTAGCCGCCCGCCGCAAAGCCTGGCGCATGCCGCCCTACAAAGCGGAGCGAGGCACACTAGCCAAGTACATCCGCTGCGTAAAGAGCGCCGCCCTGGGCTGCGTAACCGACGAGTAGCGGTCCACTCAAGACCCCAAAAAAATCCTGGGTGCCCCATTCAAGCCGCACTTTGGCTTGAGTGGGATAGCGGGTGCTCATTCGAGTCCGCTGTTCTTATTCGAGTGGGATACCGCAGCACCAATTCAAAAAGAAAGGCGCGATACCCGCAGGTATCGCGCCCTCATCTTTGCTGACCACTCCTAACTGAAAAGAGCGTCGTCGCGAGACTGGGACTCATTCCACGTAGGCGTAGGCTCAAAGTACCCTGTACCCGGCATCAAGTGTTGTTTGCAAACCTCGTCGTTCAGCGTAACCCCCAACCCGGGAGCATCCGGAACATTGATGAACCCCTTGTTGATCATCGGCTTATCAACTCCGTTGACCAGATCCTGCCACCAGGGCACGTCGAGCGAGTGATTCTCGAGCGCGAGGAAGTTGCGGGTTGCTGCCGCGCAGTGCACGTTCGCCATGCAACTCACGGGAGTGCCAGCAAAGTGCATCGCCATAGGCACGCCATACTCGAACGCCATATCGCCGATCTTGTGTGTGCGCAGAATCCCGCCTGAGGTTGCCAGATCCGGATGGATCTTGTCTACCGCATGCACCTTGCACAGCTTCTCGAAATCCGCGACTTCGTAGATGTCCTCGCCGGTAATCGTCGGCGTGGGGCTGGCATCGGTAATCTCCTTCAGGAGATCCGTGTAGTACCACGGGATCACGTCTTCGATCCATTCCAGGTTGTACTTCTCATACGCTTTGCCCAGCTTGATACAGGACTTCACGCCGATATGGCCGAGGTGATCCATCGACAATGGCATGTCGTAGCCGATGTTATCCCGCACCGCCGCGACATATTCGCAAAGCCTGTCGACGCCCTTATCCGTTACCTCTGTAGCCATAAACGGATGAGGCTGATTGCGCAGTTCCCACTTGCTCTGACCCGCGGGTTCCATCACCATGCCCGGCATCCCCTCGAGCACATTGATACCCAGGTCCATCTTCATCCAGGTAAGACCCATGGCCACGCGGTCTTTGGCTCGAGCTCCGTACACCTTCGGATCATCTGACTCGGTCGTGTCAGCATAGATGCGGATCTTGTCGCGCCACTGCCCGCCAAGCATCTGATACACCGGACAGTTGTAGACCTTGCCTGCAATGTCCCAAAGAGCCATTTCGACCCCGGCAACACCGCCTGCCTGGCGAGAGATACCGCCAAACTGCTGGATCTTCTGAAAGAGAAAGTCGACCTTCAGAGGGTTCTCCCCGAGAATGCGGCTCTTCAGCACCATCGCGTATTGATAGCCCGCTCCATCGCGCACTTCACCTAAGCCATAGACACCTTGGTTGGTGTCTATGCGAATGACGGGGCATGGGCTGGGGCCGGGCTTGACGATAATCGCGTAGCGCATATCGGTAATCTTCAGCGTCGACGGGCTGGAGTGGGTGTTTACGTTCTGGACTGCCGGCGCTTGCTCGGCCGCGGCTTTTTCCAGGCTGTAGCGGTTGAGAAGACTTCCCCCCAGCACGGCCATCGAAGACTTAAGCACACCACGGCGATTAAATTTCCATCCATTGGAATCTGACATTGTTACTTTCCCCCTTTATCGGTTCGATCGGCTACTGCTATTCCGCGCGCATATGCCTCGGTGGGCTTCATCCTCTTGCGCAGGCTTGTCTAGGTTCCATTGCTACGCCCATGGCAAGAGAAGAATGGCGTATTCCAGCGAATTTCATGGGGCCGCCGCGTGAATCCCCCGTGCGCCGCACAACATCGTCGTCTCTTTGGACACCAACGTATGCCGTCCCCAGCATCCTTTACCAGTAAGGGGAGCGCGTCACTTTATAGATAACCGATTGCATCATTGTCAAAGAAAAAGTGGTATACCGCAATGCGGTATCTAGCCTCCTTGTTCCGGAATCCACTGAAACTTGTCGCATCGCCGGACACTCTCGCATTGGCAGACCGTAGTCATCAGTGCAATATTCTTTACCAAGGCTGACCCTATGAAATCTCTGCTTTTGCTGCTTGCGCCTTTTCTCTTTATCGCGGACTGTTCCGCCGCCTCCACTTATCCAGTAAGACTGGACGACCCTGCTGCCGTCTACCTCACACCCGAGGAGTTCCATGTCCACGCTGACGGACAGGGAGACGATAGCGCAGCTCTTCAGGCAGCGATCGACAAACTGCAGGCCGGCAAAGGAGAGGGCATCGTCTTCGTTCCCCAGGGCCGCTACCGCATCAGCCGGACCATCTATCTCTGGCCGGGCGTCCGCGTAATAGGCTATGGTGCGGAACGTCCAATCTTCGTGCTGGGTGAAAATACCCCCGGATACCAGGACGGCATCGCCTACATGTTCTTTTTTGCCGGCGCCCGTCCCCGGCCGCAAACCGCGGGAGCGCGATTCGGCTACCATCCGCCTCCCACGCCACGCGGCGTGGTTCCTCCGCCCAGCCGCGCCGTTCCCGACGCCAACCCCGGCACCTTCTACTCCGCCATGAGCAACGTGGACTTTGAGATTGGCCCCGGCAACGCCGGTGCTGTCGCCATTCGCTTCCACGCCGCCCAGCATGCCTTTCTCGCTCACATCGACTTCAATATTGGCTCTGGATTCGCCGGCCTGCATGAAGTCGCCAACGAGGCCGAGGATCTCCACTTCCACGGCGGACAGTACGGCATCATGGCACGCAAGCCATCCCCCGCCTGGCAGTTCACCCTCATCGATTCCACTTTTGACGGCCAGCGGGAAGCCGCCATCCGCGAAAACGAAACCGGCCTCACCCTCGTCCACGATGAGTTCCGTAATGTTCCCACTGCGGTATCGATCGATCCCCACTACTCCGACCAGCTTTGGATCAAAGACAGCCGTTTCGAGAACATCACCGGGCCTGCCGTTGTGATCAGTAACGATGCAAGCCGCATGACCGAAATCAATTTTGAGAGCGTCGACTGCAGCCACGTACCCATCTTCGCCCGGTTGCGCGAGAGCGGGCGTGAATTCAAACAAGTTGCGGATACATATCACGTCAGCAATTTTTCCCATGGACTCGGCATGGCTTATCCGGGCGCCAACGCCGCCTTCGAGACTCGCTATGAGTCCTCACCACTCGCCGCTATGCCGCCCCCCACACCGCCTGCGATCAGCCCGCTGCCCGCCCAGGCCAGCTGGGTGAATGTATCCACCCTCGGCGTCAAAGGCGATAACCAAACCGACGACACGGTTGCGTTGCAGAAGGCTATTGATGAGCACCCGGTGCTCTATTTCCCCACCGGGCGCTACCTGTTGCACGAGACGCTCACGCTTCGCCCTGACAGCGTGCTGATCGGCCTTCACCCCAGCACCACGCAATTCGATCTACCCGACGGCACGCCCGGATTTGAAGGCCCCGGCGCCCCCAAACCGCTGTTGCTCGCGCCTGCCGGCGGAGCCAACATCATCACCGGTCTCGGCATCTTCACCGGCGGCTTTAACCCCCGTGCCACTGGCCTGCTCTGGCGCTCTGGCAAGGACTCCCGCGTGGACGACGTCCGCTTCCTCGGCGGCCACGGCACCAACAATCCGGACGGGACACGCATGAACCCCTACAACGCCACCCACTCCGCCGACCCCAATCCGCATCGCCCGTGGGACTCGCAGTACCCCAGCCTTTGGGTCGACGGAGGCGGCGGCACGTTTGCCAATATCTGGACGCCGGACACCTTCGCGCAGGCCGGTATGCAGGTTTCGAACACCACCATTCCCGGCTTCGTATATGAGATCTCCAGCGAACACCATGTCCGTGCGGAGTTCAAGCTGAAGAACGTTTCCAACTGGCAACTCTACGCGCTGCAGACGGAAGAAGAGAGCGGCGAAAGCCAGAATGCCTCATCACTCGAAATCGATCACTCCAGCAACCTCACCATCGCCAACTATCACGGCTATCGCGTCACCCACATGGAGAAGCCTTTTCCCTACGCAGTGCGGGTGGCAGATTCCACCAACATTCACTTCCGCAATGTACATGTGGACGCCAACAGCTCCATCGGCTTTTGCGATGCAGCCGGCGTCTGCCGTCAGGCGGTGCGCTCGAACAAGGTGCCCTTTGAGGACGCCATTGTCGATCAGACGCTGCACGCCCAGGTGCGTGACCGCGAGTTCGCTTACCTCGATATCAACGATGACAAACCGATACCCGCAACTCGCGCGGACGATGCCAATCTTATCGAGAAGGGCGCTCAGGTGCAGCGCCTCGCCACCGGCTTCTTCAATATCTCCGGCGCCGCCATTGATGCAGCCGGGCAGCTCTACTTCGTCGACGCGCACTTCCAGCGCATCTACCGCTGGTTGCCGGAGTCGCACTACGCAGCAGTGGTGAGTGATGCGCCTCTCGATCCCGTCAATCTCGTCTTCGATAAGGCAGGTGACCTCATCGTTGTTTCCTCCGGCGGCAAGGACCTCACCGCCTATGCCCTGGATCTGAAAACCGCTGATACCGAAGCCAGGCTCACTCTCCTGCCCCTGGAGGCCGCCGCCGAGCGTCCCGGCCTCACCGCTGCGTTGCCCGTCGATTACTGGTTCAACGGCGACTTCAAAGAGACTCTTTCCGCGACCCAGCCCTATACGTATACGTCGCTGCAACAGATGTTCGAGAAGGGCCTCGGCACGCGCACGACTTTTCAGTTCGTTTCCCCTGACGGGAGTCTCTTCATCCCCACGAACGCCCCCATCGTGCAGGGCGAGCCCTACTTCGGCACCAAATGGGCCCCGGTCCTCGAAGCCTATGGGCTTGTCAGAGGAACGGAGGGCAAACCCTTCTACGCCACCAACGAAGCCGAGCAGCGCACCTATCGGGGACTGCTCAATCCCGACGGATCCTTATCGCAGATCACAACCTTCGTGGAGCAAGGTGGAGAAAGCGTGGCCCAGGACGCCGAAGGCAACGTCTATCTAGCCGCCGGCCAGATCTTTACCTACACCCCCGCTGGCAAGCTGCTGGGCAGCATCGATGTCCCTGAGCGTCCGCACGATATCCTTTTCGGCGGAAAGGACCGCCGCACCCTCTATCTGCTCAGCGACCACTCTCTGTACGCCGTCCGCATGCGTCGTCCTGGCCTATAGCGAAGGCTCCAAAAGAAATGTCGGAAGGAGTCTGCGTGAGAACACGAAAGCAAAATCACAAATCAGAACCAGGCCCGTAGGGCCGGGAGCCAAACGTCAGCCCAGCCCGGAAGGGCTGGGAGGTGGATCCAAGGTTGCGGAGCGCCGGAGGCGCGGCACAACCTTCATCCGCGGGTGCCGCGCCTCTGGCGCTCAATCATGTAGATCGATGTCCCAGCCCTCCTCCGGATTTCCTGCACGGGGCGCCACCAAAGTCCGCGTGTGCGGCTTTCGTTAAGGAAAGCCGCATGAAGAGTGCCAACGCCAGCAAGGTCCACAGGAAATCCGGATCCGGGCTGGGCTGACGTTTGGCTCCCGGCCCTACGGGCCTGGTTCTGATTTGTGATTTTGCTTTCGTGTTCTCACGCAGACTCTTAAGCGGGAGGGGCCGCCACCGGCGCTGGTTCCCGTTTACGAACTCCTTCGCCCACCGGCCCCTGGTGCCCCAGAGTATGGTTCAGCCACTCGGTCATCTGCACCTCCCAGTCGGGCACGCCCGGCAGCTTATACCAGCCTCCGGTTCCGTGCATCCCGCCCGGGATGCGAATGATTTCGCTCGATACCCCAACCTTGCGCAGCGCCGCATCCAGGTTGGTCGCTTCGCTGAAGGGGATGTACTCATCCTTGTCCCCAAGAATCTGCAGGAACGGCGGATCGCCCTTGTGCACATAAGTGATAGGAGACGCTTCCTTCAGTGCCTCGGCCTCACCCTTTGCCTTGATTAACGGATCGAGCAATGCATGCACATCCGCATTCAGCGGCACCGTGGCAAAACTGCTCTGTGCGAACAGCGTCACCACGGCCTGCACCTGCGCGCTCTCGCGATCCACGGGGTCGGCTGCCGAAGGATTGCCGGGTAAATTCAAGAGCCCCACCATGTTGCTTAGAAAACCTCCTGCCGACCCGCCGACCAGAGCAATCCGATTCGCCTGTCCGTCCCAACGGCTTGCATTGTGGCGCAGGAAGCGAATCGCCCGTTCCACGTCGTACACCATGTACGGATAAGGATACTTCGGCGCCAGGCGATAGTTGATGGAGAAGACCGCGTACCCGGCAGGCGCCAGGAAGTCGGCGCAGTAGGCCTCGCTCCCGCTCTTGCTATTTCCCCGCTGATAGCCGCCCCCGTGAATGATGATCGCTATCGGATGTGGCCCAGCGCCCTTGGGCGCGTAGTAGTCCATGGTCAACTGCTCCCCGTCGGCGACCCCGTACACGATGCCTTCTTGTGTCGGCGTCCGCACGTTCGCGGCGAATGCAGATGCGGCCAAAACCACTCCCACCAGCGCACTTAGCAGTCTTGTCATGGTCATACGCTCAGCGGGCGCTCTGGATGCACGGTCATCCAGAGCCCGGCTCCGACCACGGCGAGCGCGGCGGCGATTGCGAAGGAAGTAGTCCAGCCGAAGCGCTGCGCCACCCAGGGTGTGAGTGAGGCGGTCACCGCGCCCCCGACCTGCGCCCCCATGTTCACCATGCTGGAGAAGACGCCGGAACTGCGTCCGGCAATGTCGGCCGAGACCGACCAGAATGAGCTTTGCGACACGTACAACGCGCCCGCGCCACCTGCGAGGATGACCCCGGCAAGCTGCGGGCTCTGCACTCTCGATCCGAGCACCAGGAAGAAAGCGGTAAACAGGTACGCCACCGCAGCCAGACCACAACGGCCAACGCGCAGCCCGTAGGTGTGGGTAAGGCGGTCGCTGAGGACCCCACCGCCCAGGCAGCCGATAGTCATCGACAAAAAGGGAAGCATGGAGAACATCGCGCTGGCCTTGAGATTGAAACCCCGCACCTCCGCCATGTAGAGGAAGAACCAGCTGAAGAATATCCAGGCCGTGTAGCCGAAACCGAAATAGATGACGATAAGCGCCAGCAGATCGCGGCGGCGCAACATGGCCGACCATGAAATGACTACTGGAGCCGAACTGTCCTCATCAGGGGTAGTCTCGGCGATGCCCTCGCGAATGATCTTCAGTTCCGACGGCGAGACCTTGGGGTCTTCCTCCGGGGTGTCCCTCGCGAACCACCACCACACCGCCCCCGCCACTACGCCGATGACGGCGCAGAACCAAAAGGCGGAGCGCCATCCGTGATGCAGGATGAACCATGCCAGCAGTGGCGGAGTGAGTCCGCTGCCTGCACCCACACCAGCAAAGATGAGCCCATTGACGAACCCGCGCTCCTGCTCCGGCACCCAGCGGGCCACGAACTGGTTAGCCGCTGGGTAAATCACGGCTTCGCCGCAGCCCAGTGCGAAACGAATGCCGATGAGCAGCAGCACCGCCTGGGAGATGCCGACCGGTATCAGCGTGGTGAGCGCGGTAGCGACGCCCCACCAAATCACCCCCAGCGCAATGATCAGCCGCGGACCAAAGCGGGAGGCCAGCCATCCGGCGGGAACTTGAAAGCCGGCGTAGCCGATGAGAAACGCGCTGAAGATCCACCCCAGGTGCTGGTTGCCGAGGCCATACTCTGAACTGATCTGCAGGCCCGCAATGGAAACATTCGTGCGGTCGAGAAACGAGATCGCGCTGAGAACGAAAAGCAGGAATGCAAGGAAAAATCTCTTCCGGGTCGGGCGTTCTGCAAGCATTCGGTCATTGCTCCTGAGGACGCGGACACCCAAGCAGCGGCCGCAACAAATGATACCCCAGAGGGCTCGAGAAGATGCCGTAGTGCTAACCTAGGATTCGTTTGTGGAGGGGTCTCGTGTGCTTTTCGGCTAGCGCCAACTTTATCGGTAGCGCCGTCCTGGGCGTCATCGGAGTGGTGACGCTGGCCGAAGTCAAGCATCGGCGAGAGCTCCTTTTTGCGGCCGTGCCATGCCTCTTTGCGCTGCACCAATTCACCGAGGGGTTTGTCTGGCTGGGGCTGGATGGTAGGCTGCCACCCATCGTGACCCACGACGCTGCGGCTGCCTACATTTTGTATGCCCAGGGCTTGCTCCCCTTTCTGTTGCCACTGAGCGTTTTGCTGATAGAGCCAACCAGGGCCCGGCGGCGGCGAATGCTTGATTTTGCACTCTTAGGCGCCGCACTTACGGTTTACTTGCTGTGGGGGTTGATCGCTTATCCCCTGCATGTCTCCGTGGGCGGTCGCGGCATCATTTACACCAACCAGATAACCACTACAACCCTGGTTGCGATCCTCTATGTAATCGCGACCTGCGGAGCGCTGTTCTTCTCAGGATTCCGTACCCTGGTCCTCTTGGGCGGTCTCAACTTGATAGGTCTCCTCACCGTGATGCTGGTAAGACGATATGAGTTCACATCCGTATGGTGCGCTTATGCCGCTGCGGTGAGCGTAATCATCTATTTTTTCTTTCGCCAAAGCCGTCCTGATCGGCCGGCCAAATATGCCCTGAGCACGGCCCCATGAATTCTCGGGCGCTGAACAATCTCCAAGTGGCGCAGCCGCTATCGCTATGTTGGTGGATATTTGCCGTTCGCGGAGGCCTGGCCGTCGTCTTTGCCGTCGTCCTGTTTCTTACCAGCAGTTTTTTGGGAATCTTTTTTTTCGATCCGGTCACCCTCGTCTACCTGAGCCTTCTGCTCGGCTCTTTCGTATTGACTAACGGACTATTATTAGGGGTTGCAGCCGGTTTCGCCTATGAACACGGTTTGCAACTCTGGTGGCTGGTGCTATGTGAAGCTTGCTTCGCACTGCTCCTGGGTATTTACATTTGCATTTCCGTGATGCTGACTTCCCAATCCCTCGCCTTGCTTGCGGGGATTCACGCCCTGGGAACCGGCTGCTTTCAGTTAGCGCTGGCCATGAAGCTACGAGACGACCGGCCCAACTTGGTCCTGCTCATCGTAGGCGGAGTGCTCTCTCTTTGCGTGGGTATGGTGTTTCTTGAGCATTTCCACCAAGCCGCCCGGCCCACAACCCAGGCGCTCGCCGGATACGAGCTTTTGAACGGAATTGTCTGGAGCATACTGGCATTCAGGCTACGCAATTACGGCGGGGCTGGTAAAGACGCCAACCCCGACCCAAGGTTCGCCGGGCCCCAATTTCCATAAAGTCGCAGCCACCTATATTTTGCAGGCGAGCATGCGACTTCCAACTTCTTACCGCATCAAACCGCAAAGCAACCAGAGGACCACATGCTTAAGTCTGTTTTCGACTCCATCGGAAAGGTCACCCTATTTGGCGCCAGAGCCGTGCGCGACGCGTGGGTGCCGCCCTTTGAAGGTGAGTACCTGCTCACCCAGTTCTACGAAATCGGTGTGGGTTCTTTCTGGCTTGTCGTGGCCTCTGGTTTTGCTCTGGGCGTGGTCATGACGTTGCACACTCGCAGCACCCTGGTGCAGTTTGGCGCGACTGCGGAAATTCCCATCTTCCAATCGCTCGCATTTTTCAATGAGATCGGTCCCCTGGTGGCCGCCTTGTTGATGGCCGGGCGCGTAGGCGCCGGCATTGGAGCCCAACTTGCGAATATGCGAGCCACCGAGCAGATCGACGCCATTGAAACGCTTTCCGTCGATTCCTTCAAATTGCTGGTGGTCACCAGGGTCATCGCTTGCACCGTCATGCTTCCCTTGCTGACGATCTTTATGGATGCAGCCGGGATCCTCGGCGGCTTTCTTTCTGAGCATATCTGGTCGCATCTAAGCCTGAGGCTTTACTTGTATCGCGCTTTCGACGGTGTCGCTCTCGCCGATTTCCTTCCACCCACCCTCAAGACTGCTGTGTTTGGCTATCTCATCGCCGTCATCTCGTGCTATTACGGTTACACCACCAACGAAGGATCCGACGGCGTACGCAAAGCGGCTACCAACAGCGTCGTCATCTCCTCGCTGGTCGTCATCCTGGCCGACGTAATCCTCGTGAAATGCATCTTCTTCCTCTTTCCGGATCAGGCGATATGAGCGACGAGCAAAAGGCCGCCAACACGATTGCGTTTGAAAATGTCGAAAAAGGCTTTGAGAGGAAGGTTCTCGATAAGATCTCGTTCACCGTCGCCCAGGGAGAAGCACTCTGCATCCTCGGCCGAAGTGGAACCGGCAAAAGTGTGACCTTGAAACTGATGATTGGCCTGCTGCAGGCTGACGCTGGAAAAGTCCTGGTAGAGGGCGAAGACATGGGAACCCTCGATGAACAGGGGCTGGAGAAGGTTCGCCGCAAGATGGGGTATCTGTTCCAGAGCGCAGCTCTCTTTGACTCCTTCACCGTGAATGAAAATCTTGCCCTGCCTCTGCATCGGCTGGACCGCACCAAATCTCTTGAGGAGATCAAGCAGTGCGTGCAAAAAAACCTGCGAGAAGTCGGCCTGGAAAAGGATGGCGAGAAGATGCCCTCGGCGTTATCCGGAGGCATGCAGAAGCGAGCCGGCCTGGCGCGGGCCCTGGTGCTTCAGCCGAAAATTCTTCTGGTGGATGAGCCCGCCAGCGGATTGGACCGGATCACTGCCTCTGAGATCGATGATCTCCTCATCAAGGTCAAAACCGAGCGCAAGACCACCATGGTGATCGTCACCCACGACATTCATGGAGCGCGCAAGATCGCGGACAAGTTTGCCGTATTGGATCAAGGCCGGGTGTTGGCCTTCGGCACGCCGGAAGAACTGGACCGCCGGAACGACAGCTGGCTGAACCAATTTATATCGGAGCGCTAGTCACATGAAAAACCATAATGTGGTGGTCGGAGTTTTCATTACTGCCGCGATCGCGTTCTTCGGGGCTGCCCTCTTTCTGATTGGCAACGAGCACAAAGCCTTTCATCATCACGTCGTTTTCTACACCAATTTCCATAACATCGACGGCCTGCCCAAGGGGGCAAAAGTACGAGTGGATGGCATGGATGCCGGCGAAATTGAAAGTATCCAGATTCCTGCCAGCCCTGCCCAAAAATTCCGCCTGAAGATGAATGTAGAGGATTCGTTCCGTGGCTTGATCCGCGAAGACTCGGTCGTTACCGTCGAGACCGAGGGACTGGTGGGAGATCAATTTGTGCTCATCCATTCCGGGACCGATCATTCCCCCGCAGCCCCTCCGGAAAGCACGCTTCTCAGTAAAGAGCCCTTCGATTTAACCAAGCTGCTGGAGCAGGCCCAAGGCATCATGACCCAGGCGGGCACCACCATCACCCAACTTCAAGGCACCATGAAAGACGTAAGTGGCCACGTCGACACCACTCTTGATACCGCGAACACCACTCTCAATACCGCGAACGGCACCATCAAAAACGTGAATGGAGTGGTGCTGGACGTGCGCGCCGGCAAAGGCACGGCTGGACTTTTGCTCGAAGATAAAGCAACTGCGGCCGACGTAAGGCAGTCGATAGCGAGCGTCCGCCAGACGACCGACAAGCTGAACGATTCCACCACCCGGGTCGACAATCTCCTGGCCGACGTGCAGTCGCGGCAGCTGGTGCCCAAGATGGACGATACCCTGAGCAATGCGAAGGTCGCCACCCAGAATCTCGATCAGACGACGCAGCAGATCAATACCACACTAAAGAGCGCATTTGGCGAGGACCAGTATGGCGAAGATGCAGGCGCCAACCTGCAGCAATCTCTCACCAACCTCAACCAGGCCTCAGGCAACTTGACCGACGATACAGAAGCCTTGAAGCACGAATTTCTCTTTAAAGGTTTCTTCAAGCATCGCGGTTACGACAGCCTGGACGATCTGCCGGTCGAGCAGTATCGTGCCGGAAAAATTTTCAAATCGTTGCCCGAGAGCCGCGAATGGATCGCCGCTCCGTCTCTGTTCACGACCAATCAAAGCGGGGAAGAGGTTCTATCAGCAGAGGGCAGGCAGAATATCGACCAGGCAGTAGGTCAGATTAAGGAGATCTATGGTAAGCCCCTCATCATAGAGGGTTACGCTTCCACAGGATCGCCGTCAGATGAACTCGTGCAATCGCGCAGAAGGGCAGCACTGGTCCTGAATTATCTGCAATTGCACTATCATCTTCAGCCCAAGGACACCGGTATCATTGCTCTCAGGAGTACACCGCCCGAGAGCACCGGTAAGACCACTTTCGATGGCGTCAGCCTGGTGAGTGTTGGCATCAAATAGAGCTATCTCAGCACTGACCGGTTCAGCGTCATCGTATACTTATCCTATGTCCATAGTGCGCAACATAGCGGGAGTGGCGAAGGGAATGAGCATCACCTTTCGCGAGATGCTGCAGCCCACCGAGGTAGAAAACTACCCGGACGGACCGGGTCCCAACCGCGGTGCCCACTTTCAGGATCGCTTCCGCGGCGCCCATGTGTTGCAGCGGGACGAAAATGGCCTGGAGAAATGTGTTGCCTGTTTCCTCTGTGCGGCAGCCTGCCCCGCCAACTGCATCTACATCGAGGCTGCCGAGAACACGGCCGAGCAGAGAATTTCCAGTTCGGAACGGTATGCCAAGGTTTACAACATCGACTACAATCGGTGCATTTTCTGCGGATATTGCGTGGAAGCCTGCCCCACCGATGCGATCACCCATGGCCATGGCTTTGAGCTGGCTTCGCTCAATGCCACTACCCTGATCCATCGTAAGGAAGACATGCTGGTACCGTCCATCGGTTCGCCGCGCAGCGCGGAAGCCGGGTCGAACTCTGTGAAGTAAAGACACACCTAGGAAATCACCTCCAGTACTGGTAGCATCGGTCTAATGCAAGCGACATCTACAGGCGGAGATGCACGGCAGCGGATTTTCCATGTCAGCAGCCGGGAGAACATCAAGGGTTTGCGCGACGAAATCCTTCGCCTGCACGGTTTTGAAGTGCACTCGACGCTCTATTCGGGGCGGCCCTTGGATCAAGTCGCCGAGAAAGACTACGACCTGGTATTGATTGATGTTGAGTCAGATGTCCGGGTGCAGAGCGCCCAGGAACTCTGCGACGAGATCAAGAAAGTCGTTCCCCGGCAGCACGTTGCGTTTGTCTGCAATTACCGCGTAGCCATCGAAAGCGACTGCCCGGACGAGATCATCCGCGCCGAGTTCAATCCTGAGGCGCTAGTGCGCGGCGTCCAGCAGGCCCTGGGAAAGAACGAAGAAGACGACAAGGCTCGCGACCTGCCGGTATCCTAGCCCAAAGCCAACTGCCCACCAAGCCTTGACCCCGCGGCGCCGTATCGGCGCACGACTCCAGTAGTGCTGCCACCAGCCGAAATTGATCAAGGCTAAACAGTCTGCGTGAGAACACGAAAGCAAGCCGCAAATCAGAACCAGGCCCGTAGGGCCGGGAGCCTAGTTCTGACTCGCGTTTCTTTCGTGTTCTCACGCAGATTCTTTAGCCCCTGCCAATGGTGAAAACCCCGGGCGGAATGCACGCGACTAGACGGACCTAGCTGGCCTTTTTGCGCGGTTGCGCTGCCTGGAACTCAGCCTTGAGTGCCGCCTTATGCATCGGCTTTTCGTGCAGCAGCAATTGCGTTGCCTCCAGGTGCGCATTGGCGTGGAACCAATCCTGCACAATGTTGTTATAGAGCAGGTTGAGCACGGCGAGCAGCGACATGCCCTGGTGGTGGGCCATCCACTCCCGCACCAGCTTGGGCGTTTTGAGCGATTCCTGGTAATCCGCCGCCTCGTAGAATCCGTAAGCTCCGCTCCAGCCCATCTTCGCCATCCGCTTCAGATTACGCAGGGATTCGACGGAGTCGATGCCCAACGCCAGGCAGGTGGAATAGGGCGAGACCACGGGGCCCGCCACCGCGTCCCACTTGAGCGCGATGGGGGGAATCCCGAAGGCCTGGTAGTGGTAGTGACCGTGGTCGTCGATGCCCGCCCAGCCCGACTCAGAGATACCCCACGGGATACCGTACTCTTTGCCGAAGGCGCGCTGGATCGCCACCACGCCGCTGAGCGTGCGCGAAACCAGGGTGTCAGGATAACTGCGCATCCATATCGACGGCATCAGGTATTCGAACATGGTGCCGGTCCAGGAGATGAGCACGGCGTGCCCATAAGCCATGGTGTGAATGCGGCCGAGTTTGAACCAGCTTTGCTGCGGCGCCTCTCCTTTGGCAACGGTGATGAACGCCGCAATGCGAGCTTCGCTACAAAGCAGGTCATAGCAGGCCTGGTGCAGGTGCTGCCGCTCAATTTCGTAGCCGATGGAAAGCAGCAGGCGCGATTTATCCATCAGGAAGCCGAAGTCCATTTCCGTGGCGAATCGCATCGCCTCCGAGGCCAGCTCGTGCAGTCCACTGGTGAGCGCTTTCAGGCCTGCCCGCGCCGGCGTGATTTCGCGACGCAACTCTTCCGCCAACTTGGCTTCGGGCGCATTCGAAGCCAAGCCGGTTGCGGCCTTGGCGACGCGGGCATCAAGATCGGCAGCCAGGCCGCTGGCGGATTCTGCCTGCACCCCGATGGCAGTCTCGCGAAGCCCTTGCAACGGAGCCAATGCGAACAGCGGCGCGAACTTGGGTAAGAGCCAAGGCATGTAATCGCGAACCAGGTCGGCCAGCGCGCGAATGCGCTGGCGCATTTCCGCCAGCCACCAAGCTGCCTCGCTGCCGTCGGCAACAGCCACGGCCCACTCAGGTGCATCGACCTTGGCCAGAGTCCACGCGATCCATGTATCGGCATCCGCGTCCGCCGCAGGCGGCTCCAGACCCTCCAGGCCGGCGGGTGCGTCGTGCAAGCCCGTAAGCAGTTGCCAATGATCGCGCATGCCGGCAAAGAGTCCGGGATTGAGCAACGGCTCCCGAAGCATGGCGCGGCAACCGCTGCGCACGGTATAGAACGAGGCCGCCAGGTTTCCGCTATCGACCGAGGAAATGGTCATGGGATGGATCGGGATCAGCGTGCGCGTGTCATACCAGTTGAAGATATGGCCGCGATATTTCTCCAGCTTGTCGTAGGTTTCGAAACTGCGTTCGGTCAAGGTAATAAATTCGGGAATGGTGAGATAGCCGAAGGTGCTCGCAGCTTGACGGGCGTTCAGCAAGAGGCCAAAGTTGGTGGGCGAGACGCGCGCGGCCTCAAAGAGACCCTCTTCCTCCACATTATCCGGGATGAGGTAGTTGTGGCCCGCCCCCCCAAACTGGTAGAAGTAGCGCCACGTCCTCAGCGCCAGCTGGCGCAGGAAAGTATCCTCTTCCGCCGTGAGCTGTACCTTGGTCTGCTGTGGCGAGCGGTTAAGCCAGGCGGTGATGACCCCGGCAAAGCCCCACAGGAGAAGGATAGGGAGCGCCACCAGCATGGATTCCGGATGGCGCAGCAAGACCAGCGCGGCGACCACCAGGGCGACCAGGGGAGTCACTGCAAGGTAGCGGTCGACCGGCGTGCGCTGTTTCGCCGTAGCCTCGGCCTCGGCAGCGGTTTCCCATTCCAGAAGACGCTGGCCGGTGATAAAGCTGCGCACCAGCGAACGGATAATCGCGTCCAGGGCAAGCAGCGTCTGGTGGGGCAGGAAGACCAGTGTGAGCAGGCTGATAAACATGCCCTGCCAAAAACCGCTTACGGCATCGCGCATGGCGCCCGGCAGCTTGGTGAAATGGGCGCGGCCCACGCCGAACACAAACTGAACCATCGAAGGCACGAACATCAGGAACAGGGTGACCGCCGTCCAATAGCGCGCGCCGCCGGGCAGTCCAAGCCAGCCGGCGAGCAGCAAGGCAAAAGTAAAGACATCCACCAGCGACCGGCGAAGATTGTCGAAGATCTTCCAGCGCGAGATGGTGGCAATGGGATTGCGGACATACCGCCCCGATTCATCCGGGACCTTGGAGAAGAGCCATTGGGCAATCTGCCAGTCGCCGCGCACCCAGCGGTGTTTACGCCGCGTGTAGGCGCTATAGTGCGATGGGTAATCGTCGATAACCTCGATGTCCGTGGTCAAGCCAACGCGCGCATACGATCCCTCGATCAGGTCGTGGCTGAGCAGGGAATTACGGGGAAAGCGTCGATCCAGAACCGCGTGCAGGGCATTGATCTCGTAAATGCCCTTGCCGGTAAACATGCCTTCCCCATAAAGGTCCTGGTAGGCGTCTGAGATGGCGCGAGTGTAAATATCAAAGCCCGTCTGCCCGGAATAGATCGAGGCCAGCCGCGAGCGCGACGCTGATTGCACGCTGACGCCGATCCGCGGCTGCAGAATGCCGTATCCCTCGGTCACAATGCGCAAGTCAGGATCGATGACGGCGCGGTTGAGGGGATGAGCAATGGCGCCAATCATGCTGTGCGCCGTCCCCCGCGGAAGCTGCGTATCGGAGTCGAGGGTGATCACGTATTGCGCGTGTGCCAGCGCACCGAGGTTGCCGGCCTTCACTGGAAAGGGGTCAAACTGGCCCTTGAGCAGCTTATTCAGATCCAGCAGCTTGCCGCGCTTGCGCTCCCAGCCCATCCAAACGCCTTGGCGTGCGTTAAAAATGCGATGGCGGTGGAGCAGGAAGAACGATCCCGCTCCTGCCGAGGCATAGCGCTCGTTCAGCTCGTCGGTCAGCTGAATCGCCAGCTCCACCAACGGATCAGTGTCGTTCTGCCGCGGACGAGTGACCGAGTCGGGAAGATCGGTGAGCAAGCCAAAGTGGATGTTCGGATCCTGGTTAGCCAGGTACCGGACCTCAAGCTCATCGAAGAGCTCCCGTACCTGCTTCTCTTTCATCAGCAGTGTGGGCACCACGACCAAGGTGGTGAAAGGCGCTGGCACACCCTTCGAGAAATCCAGCTTGGGCAGCGCATACGCCTTGAAGACCGCGGTAATGGTGTTGTTTACCAGGTCGACCGCACCCTGCGTGGCGGGGAGTAGCAAGAGCAGAAAAGCCAGGGTAAGACCACCGAAGATCGGGTAGGTGGGCACCAGGGGGGCCAGGATTAAGCCGATGAGCACCACGGTGATGATCTGAATGCCGCCAATATAGAAATCATCCGCGTGGTTGCGCATCGTGAGCCGTATGCGGTCGATGAACCGGGGGCGATAGCCCACCCGTGAGGCAAGCAAGGGAAAGCCGCGATCGATGAGGTAATAGCCGATGTGCGACCGGCGAACCCTTAGCCGCGGGTCCTCCACCCGGTGTTTTTCCCGGGCTTCCAGGGCTAGCGCAAGCGCTGCCTCTGCTACTTCCAGCTCGGAGCAATCGGAGTGGCGGGCTATCTCGGCCACGCGTTTGCGGTAGGCCTCCCGGCTGTCGAAGTCCATGAACTTGTAAGCGCTGGCTGGATCCTTCTGCAGGACGGCATCATAGACGACTAACGGCTCGATCAGCGTGAACCAATCGGCATAGCCAACGTCGCGCAGGGTTCTCATGCGCGTCTTCAGCAGTTCGGCGCCGGCCTCGGTGTGCGAGTCCGGGTCCTGGATGACCCCATTCGCCTGCATGATGACTTCTTCAAGCACCAGGAACTTCAGCACCGGAGCCAGCGCCCACAATTCGTTGAGCTCCAGCGCATCGTACTTCTGCACCTGGTCAATAAAAATCTTGATCGCGTGGGGATGGTACTCCGAACCGGTAGCCTGCAGGTAGGCATCCGCCACAGTTACGATTCGTGGCTCGTCGTTCTCCTGATCGCGTATCGTGCGCGGCAGGCGGCCTAATTTCTTGCGTATGGTATGGACCTCGGTAACAACCGCACGCAGCAGCCGCGGGTTTTGCCGCAACTCGAGCAACGGGTCCAGCGGCTCTCCCGGAAGGTAAGTCGGCACCGGCCTGGCGTCGAGGATCACGTAAAGCTGGTCGAGTGACTCGGCGGTTGCGTCGATGCGGCGGCCAAAGCTGCCGGAGCCCTCAGGCTTGTGCGCAACGTGCCAGCCGGGGGCGACCTTGTCGGCATAGGCCCGCAATGAATCGGCGGTGTAGGTAGAATGCGACTCCGGATTGGTGTTAAGGGGCTGGCCCGAGCTTTGTATAGTTTCGGTCATAAATTCTCTTTCGGGCGTTAGGGGTCAGTCAAAAATCAACGATAACTTGCAGCCTGCATCTCGAACATACTTGCGTAGCGCCCGCCAAGCGCGATCAGCTGGGGATGCGTTCCTTCTTCCACCAGTCTTCCGCCCTCCAGCACTACAATGCGGTCGGCCATGCGCACGGTCGAAAAGCGGTGCGAGATCAGCAGCGCCATCTTTCCGGTGGTGAGCTCGGCGAAGCGTTCGAAGACTTCCAACTCACTGCGCGCGTCGAGCGCCGCCGTAGGTTCATCCAACACCAGCAACTGGGCGTCGCGCAGGTACGCGCGGGCTAGTGCGACCCGCTGCCACTCTCCGCCCGACAGCTCCACGCCGCTCTCGAAGCGGCGGCCCAGCATCTGGTCGTATCCGCCGGGCAGCTTGGCAATCACGCTCTCGGCCAGGCTCTTTTGCGCAGCCGACTCGATCTCTGCTTCCGAGTGCTCGCTCTCCACCCGCCCCACGCTGATGTTTTCCCGCGCGGTCATCTCGTAACGCATGAAGTCCTGAAAGATGACCCCGATTTCGTGGTGTAAATCTTCCAGCTTGTACTCGCGCAGGTCAATGCCATCGAGCAGAATCTGCCCCTCGGTCGGGTCATACAGCCGGGTAATCAGCTTGACCACGGTCGTCTTGCCTTGGCCGTTCTCTCCAATCAACGCGATCCGCTCTCCCGGCGCCAAGGTGAAGTTGAAGTTGCTCAGCACCCGCCGCGTAGTGCCGGGATAGGCAAAGCTGACGTTGCGAAACTCAAAGCCACGGCGGATCGGACGCGGTATCAACGCCCCATCGGGGTTGGCAGTGACCGTGGGCTTCATCTCGAAGAAGGCCAGCAGGTCGGTGAGGAAGAGAGCCTGGTCCGCTATGCCCGATGCCGTAGAAAACACCTGCTGCAGATTGCTGGAGGCCTGAATGATGGCGTTGGTCAGGTAATAGAACTCGCCAATGTCGTTGTAACTCCCAGTGACCGCGCGCCAGATCACGAACGCATAAGCGCCATAGTAACCAAGGGTGGCGATGACCCCGAGCATGCCCCCGGCCAGAAGCTTCTTGCGCGAGAGGGCAACATTTTCCTCGTAGATCTTGTGCGAGAGGCGGGTGAAGCGGTTGGTCAGATAGCCGCTCAAATTGAAGAGCTTCAGCTCTTTGGCGCCTTCGCGGCTGCCGGCCACCTGGCGCAGGTAGTCCATCTCACGTTTGGCCGGCGTCTGACGGAAGTTCTTCGCGTATCCGAGGAAGGCGAAGTGGGTCTCTCCCAGGAACGTGGGCAGCACGCCGAGCGCGAGCAGAAGCACCAGCCAGGGCGAATACCAAAGCAGAATGGAGGTCCAGATCAACGTGGTCAGGGTCTGCTGGAAGAGCCGGCCCATCTGTTGGATCATCGCCAGGCGGTCGGTGGCCTGAACCCTGGCCCGTTCCAGGCGGTCGTAGAAGACGGGATCTTCATACGTGGTCAGGTCCAGCGCCGCCGCTTGACGCATCACCCGCACGCTGACGAAGTCCGTATAGCGGTCGGCAAGCAGACTATCGCTGTAGTCGACTCCGCGCGTCAGCAAGCCGGAAATCACGTTAAGGCCGGCTTCCAGCACCACCAGCCACCAAAAGTGAGGATGGAGTCCCTGGTGGCTGAAAACGCGCTGCACACCGTTAATGATCTGTGCGGCAACGTAGGCAATCGCGGCCGGCAGGGCGGCCACCAGGATGCGCAGCACCAAGCCCCACACCACCACGGCCGGACCTGATTGCCACAAAATGCCGAGCACCGGCGGCACATTCTTGAGCGCTTGCACCCGCTCGCGCCACGCGTTGCGGGAGGACTGTGGACTGGCTTCCGTCATGTAGTTCCGATTCTTTGGGCGGACCAGACCCTCCGCGGGCTTGTTTAGTACTTCTACGTAATGTTACCAATCAGATGCACTTCCGGCGCACCTTGTTGGCTGAAGACTGCCGCTTGCAGTCCACAGGCGACTGTGCTAGAAACGAGATATTCAAGTTTGCTCCTTGTGAGCGAGCCTGAATTTCATGAAGAGTGGCTGAGGGACGGGCCCTGTGACGCCACGACAACCTGCCTGGGCAAACCAGGAGTATGGTGTCAACTCTCTCCTAGGTTCTGAAAAGAATTGGGGAACATGAGATTCGGGGTGCATAGTTTGCGCATCTCGCTAATTCCATGCAGTGCCGTAGTTTAGAGTTCGTCACGTAGTGCCCGTGCATCTGTCGCTCTCGATTTGAGGGCATGATGGCATCATCTTATGAATTGCGTTGTAGGGAATGTGGCAAGCGCTTTCCGAACCAGCCACTCTCCAGCTGCGATGAGTGTTTTTCCTCGCTCGAAGTAGCCTACGACATGGCTGCGGCCAAGAAGACCTTCACCCGTGAAGCCATTGCCCGGGGACCGCAAAGCATGTGGCGCTACCAGGCGCTGTTGCCCCTCCCGGACGATTACGTGCCCACCACTCCTACCGGCATGACTCCGCTCTTGGCGGCTCCCCGCCTGGCCAGGCGCATTGGCGCCACCAATCTCTACATCAAGAACGACGCTGTCTGCCTGCCCACGCTGAGCTTTAAAGATCGCGTGGTTTCGGTTGCCCTGGCCAGGGCCAAGATCTTCGGCTTCGATACAGTGGGTTGCTCCTCGACAGGAAATCTGGCCAACGCCGTGGCCGCCCACGCCGCCCGTCTGGGATTGAAAACGTACATCCTCGTCCCCACCGATCTGGAGCCGGCGAAAATTTTAAACACCCAGGTCTATGGTGCAAACCTGGTGCGCATTGAAGGCAACTACGACCAGGTGAACCGGCTGAGCACGCAAATTGCGGAGCGCTACAACTGGGGTTTTGTGAACGTCAATCTTCGTCCCTATTACGCCGAGGGTTCCAAAACCGTGGGCTATGAGATCGCCGAGCAACTGGGCTGGCGGCTGCCTGACAACGTGGTGGTTCCCATGGCCGGGGGCGCGTTGATTTCCAAGATCCACAAGGCCTTTGGCGAGCTGATCGAGCTCGGCCTGGTGGAGGAGAAGCCCGTGCGCTTTTTCGGAGCGCAGGCCACCGGCTGCTCCCCTATCGCCCACGCGGTAAAGAACGGTTTGGCGCATCACGAACCGCAGCGGCCGAACACCATCGCGCGCTCCTTGGCCATCGGCAATCCTGCTGACGGGCCGTATGCCATCCGTGCCATCCGTGAAAGCGGCGGCTGGGCGGAAGATGTCTCCGACGTGGAAATCGTTTCGGCGATCCAGGAACTGGCCGAGACCGAAGGTGTCTTTACTGAAACGGCAGGTGGCGTGACCACGGCAGTGACCGCCCGCCTTTATGCCCACGGCCGCATTGCTCCGGGCGATCTTACCGTGGTCGCGATTACCGGCAACGGTCTGAAGACTCTGGATGTGCTGCAGGGCAAGTATGAACAGAAGCAAGCGATTCGCCCCCGCATGGCAGACTTTGAGGCCATGGTCGAGCAGGATCTGGAAGAAAAGAACGCTGGAGAGGAAGTATATGTCCGTTAAAGTAGTGCTGCCGAACGCATTTCAAAAACACACCAATGGTACCCGGGAGATTCAGTCCTCGGCAGCGAATCTGCCGCAACTGATCACCGAGATCGAGGCCAGCTTTCCCGCGCTCAAGCCCCACCTGCGCGATAACGATGGCAAGGTGCGGCGCTTCATCAACTTCTACGTGAACGAAGAAGACATCCGCTTTCTGGGCAACGACGAGTACGCCTTCAAGGATGGAGATGAAGTGCTGGTAATCCCCTCAATCGCCGGCGGAGCGTAGCGCAGTGGAGGGACCTGCGGTTCGGTCTCAAAGCGACGGTAGCCCGCACGATTGATAGATCTTCGACATATATTGCATGTCTAGCAATCCTTCCTCACCCGCCGTCTTCGGAGTCTTATCCGTGACAATGCAATCGGAGAAGTAATTCGCCTGCGCGGTGAACTGCGACGGATCCTTATTAGGGTTCGGCTCATCGAGAATCGTAGGCTTCCCACCTGCAGGATCAGAAAACTGTGCCGTAAGATGAAGCCCCTCGTAAGCGAACGCCGGCTCAGCATACAGATAGCCCAACGACCCATGCACCCGGTAAAACCCATTCATGGGAGCGCCGTAGCTCGTATTGCAACTGGCCACCACTCCGGAAGGAAACTTCATCGTCCACGACACATTTTCTTCTACCGTATCGAATCGTCCATCGTGATCGATCACTGACGAATAGGCCTTCAAATCGACCGGCTCCTCGCCCGTGAGATAGCGGCACGCGTTAAGCGAGTAGATGCCCATATCCATCAATGGGCCGCCGCCGGCCAGCTTGCGGTCGAGCCTCCATTCGCCGGCCCTCTCCTTAAAGCCATTCGGCGCTCTCGATTGCCTGGATCCTTCCCAGCTTGCCGTCGCGGATGAGCTGCATCGCCCGGAGGTTGGTCGGTTCGTAGTGGCAGCGATAGGCGATCATCAGCTTCTTGTTTGCGTCCTTACAGGCCTTGATCATCGCCAGCGAATCCGCGACCTTCGTCGCCATCGGCTTCTCGCACAGCACGTGCTTGGCCGCTTGTGCGGAGCGAATCGTGTACTCCGCATGCATGCTGTTGGGCAGCGCCACGTACACCGCGTCGATAGCGGGGTTGTTCTTGATCTGGTCCATATTCTCGTAGCTATAGATCGCACTCTGCGGAACCCCATACTTAGCCGCCTGGGCCAGCGCCTTATCGCGATGCCCGCTCACCAATCCGGTAATGCGAGAGTTCTTGCTAGCCAGGACTCCGGGCATGAAGTGACCCATGGAAATGCGGCCCAGGCCAATAATGCAATAGCCGATCTTGCGATCGCCGCCGTCCTGCGCCATCAGGGGTGAAACCACTTGTGACGCGGCGCTGGCTATCGCCAGGCGATTGAACTCTCTGCGGGTAAGCATTAAGGATCCTCCATTCACTGTCGCGCAGCTATTTTAGACGCCTTTCTCGAAATGAAAGACGCGAATGGCAACCATAGCAGACCCAGCCCGTCGCACCTTGTCTCTTACAATCGAGCCAGCATGCTGAAATCATTACTCGCGCTTGTGTTACTGGCGGTTGGCCCCGGACTACAGGCACAATCCACTCCCGGATCAGCGGCTGCGGCGCTCCCGGGAGACTTGAAATCGAAAATCGACGCTGCCGTTAACCAGATTCTGTCATCGACCAAAGTGCCCAGCGCTTCCATCGCCATTGTGAAGGATGGCCACATCGCCTATCTCCAGGCATACGGGCAGGCAAGGCTCTCTCCGGAGATGGAGGCCACCCCGCAGATGCAGTATTCCATTGGTTCGATCAGCAAGCAGTTCACCGCTGCCGCCGTCCTTCTGCTCGCGCAGGAGGGCAAGCTGAATCTCAATGACCCGGTCTCGAAGTATCTGCCCGAGCTGACGCGCGCCCGCGAAGTGACGATACGCATGCTGCTTTCTCAAACCTCCGGCTACCAGGACTACTGGCCGGAGGATTACGTGATGACTTCCATGACGGCGCCCACCACCGCGCAGCACATTCTGGACGAATGGGGGAAGACGACCGCTTGATTTCGACCCCGGCACAGAATGGCAATATTCGAACACCAACTACGTGATCGCGGGCCGCATCGTGGAGCAGGTCAGCGGCATGGCCCTGATCGACCTGCTGGAGAAGCGGATCTTCTTGCCCTTAGGCATGGTGAACGTCTACGACTCGGATGCCGACCGATTGCCGGCAACCGACCCCACCGGCTACGAGCGCCACGCCTTGGGGCCGCCCCGCCCTTCGCCGCTGGAGGGCGCCGGGTGGATGTTTGCTGCCGGTGAGCTCGCTATGCCGGCCCATGACTTGGCTCTGTGGGATATCAGCCTGATCGATCGATCGCTGCTTTCCGCAGACTCTTACGCCCGGATGTTCACGCCAGTCCTGCTAAAAAACGGCGGCAACACCGGTTACGGCCTCGGCGTCTACCTCAAGAAGCGCGATGGCCACATGATGATTGAGCACTCCGGTGAAGTATCGGGCTTCGTCTCAGAAAACGTAGTTTTCCCTGGCGACCGGGCGGCCATCGTGGTGCTGACCAATGAAATGGCCACCCAGGCTGCGAGCATGATTGCCGACCGGGTTACGCCGATTGTCCTCGGCATTGCAGCCTCTGCCCCGACGAGAGAAGAGGCTCAGGCGTTGGCCATCTTCAATGGACTCGCCGACGGGCACATCGACCGCAAGCTGTTCACCAACTACTGCAACGCATACTTCAACCAGCAGACCATCGAAGACTTTGCCGCCAGCCTCAAGCCTCTTGGACCGCCGCTCAGCTTCAAGCAGACGAAAGTGGAAGCGAGGGGTGGCATGATCTTCCGCGTCTTCTCCGTCACCTTTCCCGACCGCGACTTGAAAGTGACCACGTACGAAATGCCCGATGGAAAGCTGGAACAATATCTCGTGATCCCGTAGGGTTGACGGAGGAGACTATCTTAGCTAAGATACATTAGCACCGAGTTGGGGGGACCAATGATCACAGCAACCATTTTCGAGGCAAAGACCAACCTATCTGAGCTTCTGAAGAAAGCTCAGGCAGGAGAGACCGTGATCATCACCACTGGCCGTGATAAGAAGCCCGTGGCGAAGCTGGAGGCAATCCATCCCACGCCAAAGCAACGTATCGGCGGTCTGGAAGATCCGAACTTTGTTTTGACCGATGCTTTCTGGGAGGACCTTCCGGAAGAAGAGTTGAAACGATGGGAAGGCGAGGGAGAGTGAGGGTCTTACTCGACACTCACACCTTGCTATGGGCGAAAATCTCCCCTGAAAAGCTAAGCCGCCAGGCCGCTGAGATTATGGCGGAACCGCTCAATGAGGTTCTTGTATCCGCGGTATCCGCGTGGGAGATTGCTACGAAAGTACGCCTCAGCAAACTCCCTGGAATAGAGAGACTCGAGAGAGAGTTTCTCGAAATAATGGAGAAGTCCGGTTACACCATGCTGCCGATCAACGCCGCGAACGCGCTTCGTGCAGGGCGACTGCCTGCACCGCATCGCGATCCTTTCGATCGAATGCTCGCTGCCCAGGCGTTAGCAAGCGATGTCCCAATCCTCAGCAAAGATCCCAAACTGGACGCGTTCGGCGTTCGCCGCCTTTGGTAGATACGATCAGTTATCACGCCTGTCCCAATTAGGCCGTCCTCCTTGAAAAGCAGAGTTGCCGAAGGGACAGACCATAGCTGGTGAAATTAAAAGATCAGTCCCGAAGGGACGGCTGAGAGTAGCCCATGATGGAATCCTGGGTGCTTTGGATCTCACGTAAAGGCTAGCTGCAGTTATCGGCCTACTAACGGCTGAAACTCCGGATGTTTCGAAATATAGTTCGCAACCAGCGGACACACCACGTCCACTTTTAATTGGTTGTCGCGCGCGTATTCCAGTCCCGTCTTCGCCAGTTCGCCCGCGATGCCCCGTCCCCGAAGTGCCTCTGGCACCTCGGTATGCAAAAGCGTGATCCACCCGGCGCTATCCATATCGAACTCCAGGTACGCCGTCTCGCCCATTTCCTCGAGTTCGAATCGGCTCCTGGTAACGCTTCGTTTTTGCTTGCTCATACCATCTTTCGGTTTGGGTCGTTAAGCCGGCTGCAGCCAAGCGCTGGGGGTGGAGTGCGCAATCTCCACTTCTTCCGGCGTCATGTCGACGGAAACATCGGCGAAGAGTGGAGTGCTCAGGTACCGTTCTCCCGTATCCGGCAGCATGCACAGAATCGTTGATCCCTTGGGGGCTTCGGCGCATACTTTGAGTGCTCCTGAAAAGGTTGCGCCCGAAGAAATGCCCACAAAGATACCTTCCTTGCTGGCAAGTTCCTTGCTGCGACGCATGGCGTCCGCGTTAGGGATGCGCAGGACCTGGCTGATCACCTTCATATCCACGGCATCCCCGGCAAGTTTGGGGATAAAGTCCGGGCTCCAGCCCTGCTGCGGATGTGGTTTCCAAGCGGGGTGGGGGACGGCCGCTGACCCGTCAGGGTTTCGTTCCTGCGCGATACCGCTGGAGAGCATGGCCGCGTCGTCCGGCTCGCAGACCACGATCTTGGTCTCAGGCCGCTCTTTGGCCAGTACTCGCGATACGCCCTTCAGCGTGCCGCCGGTGCCAAAACCAGTCACCCAGTAGTCCAGCCGCTCGCCTTCGAAGTCGTCCAATATCTCTTTTGCAGTGGTTCGGGAGTGCACGTCGGCGTTGGCTTCATTCTCGAACTGTCGCGTGAGAAACCAACCATGCGCGTTCGCCAGTTCTATGGCCTTGGCGACCATTCCCAAACCTCTCCCTGCCGCGGGAGTAATCACGACCTTCGCTCCCAGAAATCGCATCAGCTTGCGCCGCTCGATGCTGAACGTCTCCGCCATCGTAACTACCAGCGGATACCCTTTCTGGGCGCACACCATGGCCAGCCCGATGCCCGTATTGCCGCTGGTCGCCTCCACCACCGTCTGGCCCGGCTTAAGTTTCCCGCTCTTTTCTGCATCCTCAATCACGCCCAGGGCAAGACGGTCTTTGACCGACCCAAGGGGGTTGAAAGCCTCGATCTTGACAAAAAGGTTTACGCCGGGCGGACCCAGCTTATTGATCCTGACCACAGGCGTATGGCCGACGGTTTCAAGGATATTGGCATATTTGTGTCCCATTGGCGCTCCCTCCGGAGGAGCAATCGAAGCCTATCCAAGATAACGCGTTTCCTGCTGAGGAAGGGAGCTATCCGGGTGAGATATGATTCCGGACTGTGAACAGAAGATCCCTGATCAAGAGTCTCGCCGCCGTCCCTTTGGCCTCAGCGTTCCAATCGGCAGCCCCGCTGGGCAAGGTCAAGATCACCGGCTTTGCGATTCACAAGGTTTCTGTGCGCTGGCGCGACCTGATGTTTGTCGAGGTGCACACCGACGCTGGAATCACCGGCCTGGGCGAAGCGACGCTTGAGAGCCGCACAGACATAGCGGAGTCGGTGCTTCGCTGGCTTGAGCCGGAGTATGTGGGGCTCGATCCCGCTGGTCCTGAAGCGCATTGGGATCGCGTTTACTATGTGGCCACGCGCTGGCGCAACGGGCCGGCGCTCATGACCGGCCTTTCGGCCATCGACATGGCGCTTTGGGATATTGAAGCGAAGCGTTTGGGAGTGCCCCTGTACGCGCTGCTTGGGGGGCCGATCCAGAACAATTTGCGCGTTTACTTCACCCATTGGGATGCATCGATTCCGCCCGGCAAGCGCGACATCGCTGCGGTCACCGACCTGGCCGCGCGCACCCGCGAGCAAGGCTGGACCGCGGTCAAGTACACGCTGCCCCTGGCGGCCACAGAGCTCGAGCGAATCGATCGGGATGTCGCCGAATTGGCCGCGATCCGCAAGGTCTTCGGCGCGCAGGTGGATATTGCGCTCGAATGTGCGGAGACATTTTCCGTGCGCTCAGCCATTCAGTTTGCCCAGGCCATTGCCCCCTATCATCCGCTCTTTATGGAGGAACCGACACTGCGCGAGAATCCCGCGGGGCTCGGTGAGGTGGCGGCGAAGAGTCCGGTTCCCATTGCTACCGGCGAGGGGCTTTTCTCGAGCTTCGAGTTCAAGCAATTGCTTGACGTGAGAGGGGCGGCGATTATCCAGCCGGACGTGATGCATGCGGGCGGGGTGACGGAGTTGCGCAAGATCGCCAACATGGCGGAGGCGTATGGCGTAGAGGTGGCGCCGCATCAGTGCAGCGGGCCGATAGCGCATATGGCCTCGATGTCCACCATGTCGGTATGCCGGAATTTCCTGATCCACGAATGTGAAGGTGCGGATAACGACTTGTTCACTGAGATGACCGAAGGCACCTACCCCACGCAGAAGGGTGGCCGCGTTCAATTGCCGGACGCTCCAGGTCTGGGGATCAAAGTCAATTTCGCCGAGTTCGAACGCAAGTGCCCGTACAAGGCGATTCGATCGCGGGCTCAGTTGAAGTTATAGGCGCGTTGCAACCTTTGGTTGCTGCGCCATTTCCGGGCACCGGGCGTCCGGGTTAAACTATCTGCAGTCTCCGAGCCGGGATGGCGGAACTGGCAGACGCAGCGGACTCAAAATCCGCCGAGGGCAACCTCGTGGGGGTTCGACCCCCCCTCCCGGCACCAAAAAAATAAAAGGTTTAGACGCAAATGGCCTCTCGAAAATGAGGGGCCAAAATCGTTTGGTGGCTGTTCGTTTCGTCAGAGTTCGCACTCTTAGCCAAACTGGCTGTTTCTACGTCTTAATCGCTACGGTTTAGTATTTGGTTTCACTTCATTTGAGTCTAGGGACTGCATCGAGTTGTCGATCACCATCCAGCACACGAAAGAACAGTTGTGCTTTGCTCATCTGACTGCAATCGCAGCAAGAGCAGGTATTAACCTGCACATCCACGGCGGAGCGAATGATTATGGAGTTGACGGTACTTTCCGATCCGTCACTGTTGATCAAGGCGCGAACGGCTTGCGTCGTCGAGAAACCGGATTCGGGATTGACTTTCAAGCGAAGGCTTTAATCTCCTGGCTTATCCGCGGAAATGAAATTGTTTACGATCTAGAGCGAAAAGCCTATAACGACCTCGTGCAAAGGAGCCAGGCAGCAGCGACATTCATAGTGATACTGCTGTGCCTCCCGCGAAATTGTGCCGAATGGCACGAAGCAAGTCCCGAACAGGCAGTGATGCGAAATGCTTGCTATTGGTTGGGTCTTCAGGGCACGCCCACTGGAAACTCTGCCAGAATTCGCGTTCGATTTCCTCTTATCAACTTGTTAACGGCTGATAGCCTTTCGGCAATGTTGGCTCAGGACCAAGCAGCTCGGGAGGCCATGTTCGATGAGTAAAGTAATCGAACTATATGATTTGCCCCCTGTGCGCCTGGAATCTGTGCGGCGATACTTGAGCGCCACAGGCTGGCGACAGCTCAAACAGAAAGCCGGTGTTTCCTCAGCCGTTCCGTATGAGATGTACAGATCGGAGTCGCGCGCTTCTGCTAAGACGCAACTCATTCTTCCTCTCTCGGAAGCAGCCGCTGATTGGACTTGGAGAGTCCGGGATGTAATTCAAACGCTAAGCGAAACAGAAACACGCAGTACCGCCGAAATTGCCCATTCAATCCAGCGTGTCGGCTACGACATCGTCCGCTCTGCGATTCCCAGTGAACAAGTTAAGGACGATACGGTGCAACTTACGGCAGCAACTGAATTCGTTACCAACATGAGAAGTCTGCTGGCTGCCGCAGCGACTACGGAGAAAAGGCCACTACCATATTTCGGGCGCCTACTAAAAGACAGTGTCCAATTTGCCGACGCCTGCCGGTTTGGACATACATATCGCGGCAGCTTCGGATTTGTTGTGGAGTCTCCTCTACCAGATCCCGAACCCCTACCGCTACTGCCTGAGAACCCTACAATTCCTTTTGAAAGACGTGTTATCCAGCGTCTCGCACGTGGAATCGGGGCCGTTGTAGGTGCAACTGATGCGCAGGATACGAAGATGATCACATCTTCAGTCGCAACAGGATTGGGTGCGAATGGTTGCGAACAGTTGGCTGATCTGATCGAAAATGTGAATCCAGCCGGTCTGAAAATCTCGTTCGATTTAAGTCCTGCATGGAACACTGCTCGGGAAATGAATCTGGCCACTTTCAACGTAAACGCGAGGCACGCAGAAGTTTGTCGTTCCGCTGCGCGTGAGCTCAGGAGAGACGATACGATACGTCCCGTCAGAGTTGCAGGTCGAGTAATCAGACTACAGAATCAGACAGACCCAACAGACCTGAGCAGCAAGACCGGCGAACATGAAATCCTCGTTCTATGGGCAAGCAAGGATCTGGGAGATATCCTTGTCCGCGTCAATCTGTCACCGACAGACTATCTTCTTGCTGTAACAGCGCATGGTTCTGGACGACCCGTATGGGTAAGTGGTTCGTTGACCAAGAGCGGTCGGCAATGGTTTTTATCGCAGCCCCATGATTTTGAGGTTCCAATACAAGCTGAACTTTCGCTGGATGAGGACGACAGTTAATAGTGATGCATGCCGGACGCAAAGTAGATCGCAACGATCACTACAAAGTGTGAAGGAACGGCTTATGGCACCTGGCGGAATGCAAAACGTACCGAAGGCTTTCATGCCGTATCCTTGGAGATCTGTGGTCAGGAAGATGTGAAAAAATTGATTTGGCTGATTTTTCGCGATTTCAATTCTGATCCTGAATGTATCCCGGTATTCCGCCGGTCGCTTATAGAGCATCCTGGAGAGATTCTTTTGACTAAAAAGGCACAGACGGGGTAACCACACGTTTACCATTAAGAGTTAATCTGTCTGTCCTCTTCAGTCTCGTTTATCATTATCCCTCACCATGCAGCTCAATCTCTGGCGGGTCTCCGGACTGGCTCCTGTGGTCCTCGTCCTGGCCGCACTGGTGCTCGCCGCCCAGTTATGCGCAAGCGCGCAACTCGCTCCGGCCGTAGAATCCGCTGTGGCCAGCCCGGATGGTGCACAGCTCCGCCCAGGCGATGTGCTCATTGTCCGCGGCCTTGGCCGCGCCACCGTCCCGCTCGACGGGCCCTGGGCCTTTCACCCTGGCGACAATTCTGCGTGGGCTTCACCCGCATTCGACGATTCCATGTGGGCGCGCATTGAGACCGGCCGCGACTGGGAAACCCAGGGCTTCCGCAACCACACCGGTTTCGCGTGGTACCGTCGGCATATCGTTTTTGTCGGCACAAGTACGCCAGCCGATCTTTCCCTGCTGCTCTCCGGCGTGGAGAACGCTGCCGAGGTCTACTGGAACGGACGCCTTGTGGGCAGCTTCGGCACGTTGCCGCCGAACCCCTCGTGGCAGAGCCCATTCGTTGTTGCCGCGGGCAATCTCTACTGGCCATATGTTGTCTCCCTGCGCGGACCTGTCTCCTCGGGATCCGCTCCCGGGCGGACCCGTCGCGGGAGTGCTCGCCATTCGCGTATGGATGGCGCCGTATGTCGCCTTCAGCTATCAAGACTCGGGAGGCCTGCAGGCGACGCCCCTCATCGGCAGCCAGGAGGCGATCACCGGCCTCGAAACCACCACGCATTTCGCGTGGCTAAAGGGCAATCTCTACCAGATTGTGACGGCGTGCGTGGCTGGCGTGGTGGCGGTGCTGGCTCTGCTGGCCTGGCTCCGCAATCGCAGCCGCTGGATGCTCTTCTGGCTGGCGCTCTACACCGCCCATCCGGTGCTGCTCTTCCCCCTTGTCAGCGGGCAGTGGATGATGCCGTTCCGCTGGGGCTACGGCCTCATCGCGCCCGTCGTCGGCCTGCAGGATGTGTCGCTCTGGTTCCTGCTGCTCTATCTGCTGGGGCTCCGCGAGAATCGCCGTCTGGTCCAGTGGACAACGGGCGTCGCGGTTGTCTGCGTGGCTTTCAACTGCCTCGACGGATCGCTGCAGCTGTTCGACTGGACGACGTGGCCGAACCGGTTGTTTCTGACCGCCGACTTTATATTCACGATTCCCGCGCTGGCCGTGCAGGCCTACGGCGTGGTTCTGGTTCTCTTCGCCTTCCGTAAGCGGCTCGACCTGGCGCGGTGGCTTTTGGCGATTGTGGCCATGATGGCGGACCTGGATTTCGCGATCGGCAACTGGCTCTCATTTGCCCAGCGCTGGACCCACTTGACCTGGTACAAGCCTTTCGTCACCCCGTTGTTTACGATCGGTGGGAACGGATTCGATCCCTTCACGATTCTGAATACGCTGCTGCTGGCGGCCATTATTTATGCAGTCTGGCGTTACCTGTCGGATCAGACGCATCGCCAGGCCCTGCTCGACGAGGAGTACCGCAACGCGCAAGGACTGCAGCAGATTCTCGTGCCACAGTCGCCGCCCATAGTCCCTGGCTACCAGGTTTCCAGCGCCTACCTCCCCGCCCAGGTGGTTGGCGGTGACTTCTTCCAGATCATCCCTCTGCCGGATGGCCAGTCCCTGGTCATCATCGGCGACGTCAGCGGCAAGGGACTGCAGGCCGCCATGACCGTCTCGCTGATCATTGGCGCCCTGCGGACTTTGGCCGAAGCGACCAGCGATCCGGCAGAGATTTTGGCCCGGCTGAACCGGCGGCTCATTGGCCATGTGCACGGCGGCTTCGCCACCTGCCTCGTCCTCCGCCTTGGCGCCGATGGTGCCTGCATGCTCGCCAGCGCCGGCCATCTCGCGCCTTTTCTCAACGGAGACGAGCTCGATCTGCCCCCGGCGCTCCCTCTGGGTATCGTCGATGCGGCGGACTACGATGCGATCCCCTTGCGCCTTGCTCCGGGCGACTGCCTCGCCCTGTATACCGACGGCGTGGTTGAGGCGCGCAACGGGTCCGGCGAGTTGCTCGGCTTCGACCGTACTCGCAGCCTGCTGAGGGGCGACCTCGATGCAGACGCAGCCGTCGCCGCGGCTGTCGCCTTCGGTCAGGACGACGACATGACCGTGCTCATCCTCACCCGCCAGGCAGCGGACCCCGAGCGGGCCTCGACGCAAACGCTGGTTGCAGCCCGAGCGACAGAAGCGTGATCCGGCGTGCACCATCTTGGCTGGGCCTGAACAGTGTTGCCGAGCGTTCTCGGGTGCATTGCTGAGGCGCTGCGTGAAGACCCTTGTGGGTACGCCCATCCAGATTCGTTCCCGATCCAGGTGAAGCAACGCGACAAGGCAATGGGATCTCTGGGGAAGCCTCATGAGCGCGGAGGCCAAATAGCAGGGACCGCAGCGGGCCAGCACGCATCTGTAACGCTCCGGCTTGAGCGTGCACTATGCTCAAGTGAGCGGAGACCTGAGAATATGCCGGAAGTGCAACGCGAGGACGCTGGAGCCCACCATAAACTGCGCCGTTCCCCCCGAAATGGTTGCATTGCTGCAGAGGCCCATTCCAGATGGCACCGTGATGCTTTACTTCTGCCCGAGCTGCCGCCGTGTTGAGTTGCACGCAGCGTAACCTCTTGGAGCCTTTGCGGGGACGGACGGAATTTCCCCGAATGCCAACGAGATCGTCGTCAGCGCCGGCGGGGCTTCATTTGCTAGACGCTCCGCGACAAGACGCTGTGCTTCGCCGGTTCTCGTTGCTAAATGGTGTGTCTGCAATAATAGCTGCGAAGATAAGTTGCCGCCTGCACGCGCAGGAGGGCCTTCTAAAACGCTTAATTCCTATTCGCACGGGCTCACGCTGCAAAAGCAGCTAGCTGGATCCGTTCGCCAGATCGACGGGTTTGCCGTGCGGCGTATGTCGATAGGCGACAGCCCAGGCTTCTTTGCGGGCAAGCAGCTCGTTTGGATTCGAGAGACCTTTCGCCGTCACGAGACGTTCGAGCGCTGCCAGCCAGTGTTCGTAGTAGCCGGAGCCGTCATCCGGGTGGCCACGATCCGCCGCGGACTTGAGTTCATCGGCCAGCACGGCCGCCCACTCTTTCCAGGTGAAGTAGCCTTGAGCGGAAAGCCGCACGGCCAGCGCAAAGGCCTGGGCTTGCCACGGTTCGGCAAAGACGGGACCGCGCTCGTCGCGCGGAAGCGAGGGCAAAGAAGCGACACGGTCGCGATCAGGTTGCAATTCAGGCATGATCAAGGTAACTATCCCACATATCAATGTAAACAGAATCGCGCGGCGAGGCCCCATCTCCCCACAGTTCCCGCGCCGCAAAACGAACCGAATACAAGTGCTGCGGGTGCTCGCCCAGAAAATGCGCGTTTGTATCCGGGAATACGAAGATACCGTGGTGGCGGACGACAGTGCCACTTTTGCCTCTCGCGTATCGGGGCAGGCGGGTGTGGCCCACCGGATTCATATTCCGGGCGCGGACCTGCTGTCCGACCTCAAAGCGAGGCTCGGTCTCCGATTCCGGGCGCATAAAGTTTCCGCGGAGCCCGGCCACGGCGGACACGGCGGCGGCGGTAAGAGGCGGAGTTGCCTTCTGCGATCCCGGCGTGGGTTTGCCGGTCTCCATCTCCTCCGGTGTCACCAAGCCAGACTTCACCAGCAACTCCAGGTTCCGAGTTAGCCATTTCTCGTAGTAGCTCATCTGCAGATAATGAGCGGGCGGGAGAAGCTCGATACCGAAACGGCCTGCGTCGATATTCCACTTGCCCCACGCACCAATCGCGCGGTTGATAGCGAACACACGGCCTTCCCAAGGCTGGTGAAATACGGGTTCGTCTTCTTCGCGCTGGATCGGACCCATATCTTGCATGCCGCCCATGTCATGGATTCCGTTCATGCCCTGCCCCCTGGAACGGCGCGACTTTGGCGACCCCGATCATGGCATCCCGGGTGACCAGAGCCGAAAGTTCCTCTTCGGTCATGTTTTCCGTGCCAGCCGGCCTTTCCGGCAAGACGAGGTAACGGACTTCCGCCGTACTATCGGAGACCCGAACCTCTACGTCTTCGGACAACTCCAGTCCAAATTCGCGCAAAACGCCGCGTGGATCGATTACGGAGCGCGATCGATACGGCGCCGATTTGTACCAGACTGGTGGCAACCCGAGGATCGGCCAGGGATAACAGGAGCACAGCGTGCACACCACCAAGTTATGCACGCTGGGACTGTTTTCGAGCACTACCATGTGCTCGCCCTGTGCCGCTCCATAGCCCAGCTCGGCGATTGCCGCTGAGGCATTGTTGAACAGCCGTTCCCTGTATGCCGAATCCACCCAAGCGCGCGCCACCACGCGAGCGCCGTTGCGCGGTCCAATCTTGTTTTCGTAAGCGTCTACCAGCGCATCCAATGCGGCCCGATCCACCAAGCCTTTTTCCACCAGCAACGATTCTAGTGCCTTCGTTCTTAGTGCCGGGTCGGACGGAACGACCTGGTGGTCGTGATTATGGTCATGGTCATGATCGAGCGCGGGCATAGAGTTTGGAATAGCCTTTACGATTTTCGGTCTCAACCGAATTTCTGTTTTGGCATCCTCGATGGCAAACATCTTATACCCAGCCATCTCCGCTGAGTACTGGTGTTTCAAAACTCCTTCGCCTTTTTCCTCCAGCGGTAGGCAGGCACGAGTTCCGGCGGGAGGTCAATCCGCTAATAGCATATCTATTGCAGCAAATTCGACTGATCGCGGTCGGCGTGGACCGAGCAACGTCAAGTGAATAGGTATCGTGTCACCGAAACCGTCCATGAAGACCTTGATTACCGTGTCACTGATTGTCTGGGCAACCACGGAGCTCCAAAAAGGCGGCTGGCCACCCGTCAGTCGTGCTGTTTTCACTTGGATCATCGAATAGGTATTATGTCGGTGCGCCAAGCAAGCTGGCGTGTTCCAGCCGGTGCAAGACCGGCCCAGGTAAGGCGTAGCGGCCGCCTGGTAGTGAGTGTTGCGTGGTGGAAGGTGACGACCACTGCGAAGCGTACACAACGATTGTGTGGGGTAAGCTATTGAGCCGCGAAAGATACTATGCCGCTGAGGCCGAGGCCGTCGACATAGCCGAAGGCAACATGTGTGGACCCGATATGCGAGGGTCTATCGCTCAGCCGTGGTCGAAGACCCTATCACGCACAAAAGGAAGACGTCGGAACTTGGGAGATCTCGCGTTTGGCCGGGCAGTCAGCATCGCGCCGGTCCGCATGGGGAAGGTGATGAGCCGAAGCCGATGATGAACGAACGCGAGAAGTCAGACCCCGCAACAGTAGCTGCGAAGTTCACGAACGAAGCTGGGCAACCAGGGGAGGAGTGGATGGAGCCAAGGGCGGGGACCAAGGGAAATGTGGGTCGGCAAAGCACGCTCCGAGCACAGGATCGGGCAAGCGTGTCACAAGCGCTGGGCCGCATACGGAAAGCCGCAAGGCAAAGCAAGACGGAGAAGTTTACGACGCTGCTTCATCATGTAGATTTTCGGCTGCTGCGGGAATCGTATCTCTCACTGAGACGCGATGCATCGCCCGGGGCGGATGGAATGACATGGGAGGACTATGGGCTCGATCTTGAGTCCAGGCTCATGGAGTTGCATGAGCGGGTCCATCGAGGCGCGTACCGGGCGCAGCCGTCTCGGCGGGTGATGATACCCAAGGGTGACGGCAAACAACGCCCGCTGGCGATCGCCGCACTGGAGGATAAGATTGTCCAGAAGGCGACACTCGCGGTGCTGAACAGTATTTACGAGGAGGACTTCCTCGGGTTCAGCTACGGTTTTCGGTCAGGGCGAAACCAACACGACGCGCTGGATGCGCTGGTGGTGGGGATCTCCGGTCGAAAAGTGAACTTCATCCTGGACGCCGACATCCGGAGCTTCTTCGACTCTGTTGACCAGCGATGGTTGATCAGGTTCATGGAACATCGGATCGGTGACAAGCGCATCCTTCGCCTGATCCAGAAATGGCTAAAGGTGGGGGTACTGGAAGACGGGATCGTGGCGATGAGTGAGACGGGGACGGGACAGGGAGCGGTGATTTCACCGTTGCTGGCCAATATCTATCTGCACTACGTCTTTGATCTCTGGGCCGAGCAGTGGCGCCGACGAGAGGCTCAGGGCGACATGATCATGGTGCGATATGCCGATGATGTTGTTCTGGGTTTCGAACACGAAGCCGAAGCGAGGCGCTTCCTGGGGGCTATGAAAGAGCGGCTGGAAAAGTTTTCGCTTGCGCTACATCCGGACAAGACTCGATTGATCGCGTTCGGCCGCTTTGCAGCGGACCAACGCGCCCGAGCGGGTCTGGGTAAGCCGGAGACCTTTGATTTCCTGGGCTTCACTTTCATCAGCGGAAAGACACGTCAGGGCAAATTCCTCGTCAAGCGGAAATCCCGTCGTGATCGCGTGAAGGCCAAGTTGCGAGAGATCAAAGACACGCTGCGAAGAAAGATGCACCTCCCCATTCCAGAGCAAGGCCGATGGCTTGGGCAGGTCGTCACCGGCTACTTCGCCTACCACGCCGTGCCGAGTAACCTCGACACGCTCGTGGCGTTTCACCACTACGTCACCGGCCTATGGCGGCGCACGCTTCGGCGACGCAGTCAGAAGGACCGCGCGAACTGGTCGGACATGACGAAGTTAGTCTCACAGTGGCTCCCCCAACCGCGCATCCAGCATCCGTGGCCTAATCAACGCTTCGCCGTCAAATACCCAAGGTGGAAGCCGTATGCGGGAAAGCCGCACGTACGGTTTTGTGCGGGGGGCGCATAGTAATATGCGTCCCTACCGCGATCCGATTTTTGCCTGGTCCCCGTCCGTTTCCCCAGGTTTGGGACGCGGGCCAGCGCGCCTCGATGACCGTGGAGATGGCCGCGAGGGCCAACGCAGCCGGAGCTATAACCCACCGCACATTCCACCGGCAGCGACGGTGAAAACAGGCTGTGAGGGGACATCATCCTCGGCAACTTCACCTTGGCCGTAGCCATCGTTGTGATAGCCTACGGCCTTCACAAGCAACACGTCTGTAGGGCTTCCATGCACTTTTTCAGGCGATTGAGAAGGCGCTCTAGAACCTGGCGTAGTGTGTCAGCTTGCACGGCGGCGGCATGAGCAATTATAGGCGAAGATAAGGAGAATATTTGGGTACCAATCCCATGGTGGTCATTGGGAGTTCATCGAAGGTTTAGCTGTCGAGGAATCTAGCGCTAAAATATTGATGAACTGAAGGGAGCTAACACTGCACGATGCCAAGCGAATCTCAGCTCAAGTATCGTATCGAAGTAATTCAGCAGCTAGCGGAATGGAAGATTCGCAACAAAGGAACGGCGGAGCAAATCGGAGCGGCTGAAAGACTCCTGGATGCAATTGAGTCCTTTGACAGGCTGCGAGGCGGAAGCAGTTCTTTTGCAGCTGCTACACCCCCTGGCCGTCTCAGGCTCTGACGTGGGTAGCGATCCGATGAACTGAGAACCCCTTGGCCGCGCCGATACCCAAACGGCCTCATCCGTCGCTGAGTTGTTCAAGCGTCGCTATGGTTTGTAAGGTTCCAATGCTGGATAGCGGCCAGTATCGCGCTTCTTTCGGCTGCACCCAATGTTCGACTTTATTAATCCGGGGTGGTTAATCCGGTGACATCCTATTGCAGCAAATCGAATGATCGCATCCCGGTGCTCTGCGAGTCGCAACAGGGATATCAGAACGTTTGCCAGCTGATCACGCACTTCAAGATGCGCGATCGATGCCACCGAAATACGTCCTTTCCTCGCTTTCCGGCAAAAACTCGGCAACAAGTCTCAGATTGAATGGGCGTAATCGGGTGCGCTTTCGGGTGTCATAAATGGGTGTAATTGGGTGTATTATTGGGTGCGATGATTCGTCCAAACACGCTCCAGATCACTCCCGAGATCCTGAACCTCATCGCCGAATTGGATGAGTTCAAGGGGGCGTGGCAGGCTCTTGGCACCCTGGCTCCAGAGCGCCTCTCCGCTTTGCGGCGCGTCGCCACCATCGAAAGCATCGGCTCATCGACCCGCATTGAAGGTAGCAAACTATCCGACCGCGAAGTGGAGCGGCTGCTCTCAAATCTGGAGATCAAATCTTTCGCCACGCGAGACGAACAGGAGGTCGCCGGTTATGCCGAAACGATGGAGTTGGTCTTTCGGTCCTGGGTCGAGATCACGCTCACCGAAAACCACTTCAAGCAACTGCATAGGGACCTGCTTAAACACAGCGAGAAGGACGCGCATCATCGCGGCAAATACAAGACTCAACCGAACAATGTTGCAGCATTCGACGAGACCGGCAAACAGGTCGGAATCGTGTTCGAAACGGCCACTCCGTTTGATACCCCACGGCGGATGTCTGAACTCATCGGCTGGGCTTCAGAGGCGTTTTCATCGCGGCGACTGCATCCGCTTTTGGTCACCGCGATCTTCACGGTGGTCCTTCTCGAAATCCATCCGTTCCAGGATGGAAACGGTCGGCTTAGCCGCGTCCTGACGACTCTCCTATTGCTCCGCGGGGGCTATTCCTACGTCCCGTACAGCTCACTCGAAAGCGTGATCGAACAGAGCAAAGAAGGGTATTACCTCGCGCTCCGTCAGACACAAGTGACGATCCGAACCGAGGCGCCGAACTGGCAGCCGTGGGTGGCATTTTTTCTCCGGGCATTGCAGCAACAGATGAAGCGCCTCGCTAAGAAAGTCGAACGAGAGAAGATCGTTCTCGCGGCCTTGCCGGAGCTATCCGTGCGCATCATTGAGCACGCCCGCGAACACGGAAGAGTCACCATCAGCGACATCGTGAGGCTGACCGGTACGAGCAGAAACACACTGAAGCAGCATTTCCGCGATCTGGTCGTCCAGAGGCATCTCGCCCTCCATGGCAGCGGGCGCGGCGCATGGTACGCATTGCCATGAGTTGAGAACGTATTAGCCTCACTTAGAGAGGGTCTCAGAATTTTCCCGCTAAAAGAGAAATCTCAATGGGCGCATTGGCGGTTGGCGCCATGCGAGAATTACTTCCGGCTTGGCTGTGACTCGGGAACTGCTTGCGGCGTTACCGTAGCGCAATCCGATTCAGTCGTCAGCAAGATCATGAGCCGATCTTCTTGCCAATTCTCCTGATCTCGCCTCGAAGCCATGCATGCGCGGCATCCGTATTCACTCGCGGATGCCAGATCATCAGGTACTTGAAGCCGGTTATCTCTCCCGGCGCCTTCAGCACCTTGATTTTGCGATTTTCGGACTCCAGTCCTGCGAATCGCCGGGGTGCGGTAAGAATCAGTTTAGTTCCAGGAATGCACCGCGTAGCCGCTCCGAAATATGGCAGGGTAATCACGGTACGACGGCGATGACCATGCGCTGCGAGACGCTTCTCCGGTATATGTTGCGACCCTTCGACGACATCGACGCCAATGTGTTCGGCCGCGAGATATTGTTTGAGAGTGAGTTGGCGCTGGTAGGGAGCATCCGCTGCCACAATACAGACGAGTTCTTCCTCGTAAATGACCTCGGTCAGTAAAGGTGAGGGCACATGGCCTTCATCCCCGATCAAGGCAAGATCGAGCCGACCGTGACTCAGGTCCTCGAAGACATCTCCTCTCCAACTTGCGAAGGTGAAGCGAACCGGTCGCGCCACCGGGAGAACCTCGCGACAGAGAACGGGCGCGATGATCGAGGTCGCATTGTCTGTCGCCGCAATCCGGAAGGAACAATGTTCTGTCACCGGGTCGAATGTCGAACCCGAGATAAGCCGGTCCAATTTCGGCAACATGATCTCGAGCTCTTGAAGAACACGTTCCCCTTGCGGCGTTGGTTCATAACCCTTTGCCGTCCGCACCAGCAGATCATCGTGAAACGTATCCCGCATTCGCTGCAATGCGCGGCTCACCGCGGGCTGGCTCAGTAGCAACCGCTTAGCGGCACGCGATACATTCCGCTCTTCGGCAAGTACCGAGAACACAACCAGAAGATTTAAGTCGGCCTGACGTAGCTGCGTCACACGCATAATTAATATTAGCACTATGCATTGGACGTATAGCTCTATCGGGTTCATTCTCTCTTTAGCGACGGACTTCAAGTTCGAAGAAACCGCCAAAAAGGAGAACCACCATGAGAAAGATAGCTATCGTAACCGGAGCATCCCGCGGCATCGGACGTACCATCGCTCTTCGCCTCGCAGCCGACGGATTCGGCGTCGTCGTCAACTACGCGGGCAACACGGCCAAAGCAGAAGAGGTAGTCAACGAGATCACCAGCTCAGGCGGACGCGGCCTTGCAGTCCAGGCTGATGTTGCTAATCCCGAAGACGTCAAGCAGCTCTTCGAGAAGACCCTCCAGGCCTTCGGACAGATCGACGTCGTGGTCAACAACGCAGGCATCATGCCTCTTTCGCCCATCGCCAAAGGTGACGTGGAGACCTTCGACAAAGTCATTGCCACGAACCTCCGCGGAACCTTCCTCGTCCTCTCGCAGGCGGCGCAGCACGTAGCCGAGGGAGGCCGTATCATCGCATTCTCCAGCAGCGTCCTCGCGAAGAACTTTCCTGCCTACGGCCCTTACATCGCCTCCAAGGCAGGCGTCGAAGGCCTTGTTCATGTCCTCGCCAACGAGCTTCGCGGACACAAGATTACGGCCAACGCCATTGCACCTGGACCTGTAGGGACGGAGCTCTTCCTGGACGGCAAGACTGAAGAGCAGATCAAACAGATCAGCAGCATGGCGCCGCTTGAGCGGCTCGGTCAGCCCGACGATATCGCAAACCTCGTCTCCTTTCTTGCCGGGCCCGACGGCGGATGGGTCAACGCGCAGGTGCTTCGCGCAAACGGTGGCTTCGCATAAACAGCAGACATCATCCCCAGTCATCCCTTCCAGCCCCAAAACCCGAAGAACAGTCCGGATCGCCGGGAGGAGATCCGGCGACAGGATACATATCCCCCATGACACACTTGCCCGGGGACTTGAACGTCATCTTCCGGGGAAGCTCTCTTTCAAGCCCGCTCGAAACGTGCCGCTGCCGGAGCAATTCAAAGTGCATGTAGACGTGGCGGTTCGCTCCGGTGTATCGGGAAATGGATGGTAGTATAGGCGACGAAATGGCGAACTATTACGAGAATGAATGGTGAAGAAGGCCAGGCTTTTGCGCAGCGATATGAAGGATGAGCTCTCCGAAGAGCGTGTTCGCCCAGGCAAACCAAGGCCGCGTGTAATTTGAGGGATTATCCTTCCAGAACGATTCGTGCATAAAGTGGGTGCCTGCAGTGGTATCCCGCAGCCACTGCAGACATTGGACTATTTCTGCGTCACTGGTGCTTGAGAACGCTCGAAACACAATGGACATTGGCCAAATAAAGTTGAGTCCGGCGTGGGGCCCGCCGATGCCCTCTGCTGCAGAACCGCGAAAAAAATAGGGATTGCTATCGGACAAAGCGAAAGCTCGGCTGCGTTGATAGAGATCGCGTTCCGTGGGCGCGACGCAGCCGAGGTAATCAAGGGAGAGCAGAGAAGGCGCATTTGCGTCGTCCATGCAAACAGAATTACCGAAGCCATCGACTTCGTAGGCCCAGATGCGTCCATGACTCGCGCTTTCGTTCCATCCATATTGCACGATGGCTGCATTCACTTCCCGGGCGAGCGTTTCCGCTTCTGCGGCAAGCGGAGCATTGTGACACACCTTATTTGCCAAGGTAGCGAGCTGATGCAGGCTAGCGACGGCAAATAAATTTGCAGGGATGAAGAGCGGGTAGATACAGGCGTCATCCGATGGACGAAAGCCGGAATGGATGAGGCCGACCGGTCGAGCGGGATTGCCATAACCCGAGAGCATCAGCGATTCACTGGGCACCGGTGAATCACGCTGGAAGCGATAGGGGCCCGGATTGTCTTTTCTCTGTTGCTCGCGGAAGGTGCGAATGATGGCGCGCGCTGCCTTCTGCCAGGCAGAATCAAAGGGCGATGTGTTACCGGTAGCCTGCCAGTATCCATGCGCCAGCCGCAGCGTGTAGCAAAGTGAGTCGATCTCCCACTTGCGCTCCCCGACGCCCGGCTTCATCGTCGTCTCGTCGTTCACCGCCCAGGGGAGCGGCTTGCCTGCCGGATCCCGCTGGAAGGCGTTGGCATACGGATCGATGAGAATGCATCGCGTTTGCCGCCGGATGACTCCCTCGATCAGCGCCGAAAGTCGAGCGTCCTGGCTGCAGAATGGAAGATATGGCCACACCTGTGCGGAAGAATCCCGTAGCCACATCGCATCGATATCACCCGTGATGACAAAGGTATCCGGCTTCCCCTCAAAGGTGAGGGGATGGACAGTAGTGTCGAGGGTGTTGGGTAGGCAGTTTGCGAAGATAAGCGCAAGCTGTGCATCGGAGATCAGCTTCTGCACTCGCTGGATCGCCGCTTCCACAGCTGGGCTGGTGAAGCGGCGATCCGCAGGTGCAGGCCGTTCATGCAGAGGCTGGGCCGCGGCCTTCTTAGGCACCTGCGCACCGGCAGCAACGGTCTGGCTTGTTAGGCCCGTAACCCCTGCTCCGATCGCTCCGCGCAACAGTGTACGTCGGTTCATGGTCACGCGCGGACGCTCATGCCGTTAGCGAAGGTGGCGCGAGGTCAGGAGCAGTGGCAAGCTTCTCATTGGGTGCCGGTCCCAATTCGAAGACGATGTGTCCACCATGTGCAATCTCCTCATGCCGTATCCATAGTTTGTCTGATGACTTGCCATTGATGGTCACAGACTGAATATAGATGGCTTCGGGCGAAGATCTCCTGGCTTCGATCACCAGCTTGTTACCACCTGTAACCGTAATGATAGCTTTGTCAACCAGTGGTGAGGTAAGGACATAGGTTCCGCTTACCGGGTCGACCGCGTACAAGCCCATCGCGCTCATCACATACCAGGCAGACATTTGGCCGCAGTCTTCATTTCCCGCAAGCCCATCGGGATCGTTGTGATACCAGGTCTTCAGCAGCATGTTTACGCGCGACTGGGTCTTCCACGGCTCACCCGCATAGACGTACAAATACGCAATATGGTGGCTTGGCTCATTACCGTGCGCGTACTGGCCGACCAACCCTGCGATATCCGGCGGCGCATTCTTTGGTAGTGTCGATGGCACGGTAAAAAGCGCGTCGAGCTTCTTGATAAAGGGCCCTCTGCCGCCCCATAGCTCCATGTATCCCTTCACGTCGTGCTGAATGCCGAAGGTGCTCTGCCATGCATTCGATTCAGTGTAATCGCGATAGTTATTTGTGTGTCCCATGTCGATGGGGTCGAAAGGCTCTGTGTAATGGCCGTTAATCAGCCTGGCGCGGATGAATTGCGTCTTTGGATCAAAGAGGTGACGATAATTCTTCGAGCGCTCCCGCTGCAGTTTCGCGTCCTCGGTTGCGCCGACTCTCTCAGCGACTTGCGAGCATGCCCAGTCACCATAATCGTATTCGATAAGCTTGCTTACCGATTCCTCCTCTCGATCGGCGGGAATAAACCCCATCGCGCGATAGTAGCCAAGGCCACGATAATCGTCGATCATGTTGCGCTTGCGCATCACCGTGTATGCACGCTGCCAATCGATTCCGGGAAAGTTTTTAACGCAGGCTTCGGCCATCACGCTCGCCGAATGGTAGCCGGTCATGGTGCCGGTCTCCTTGCCCTGCAAGGGCCATACAGGCATGCCCGCGGGACTCTGTTCAGCCATATCGATAAGGCAGTTCACCAGGCTCGGCACGCGCTCACTCTGGAAGAGGGTGAACGATGGGTGGAGCGCGCGAAACGTATCCCACAGCGAGTAGCTGCTGTAGTTATGCTGACCCGGCTCTAGAATGTGGGTCTTGCCGTCCATCCCGCAGTACTCGCCGTTCACGTCATCGAAGAGCGTCGGCGCAACCAGCATGTGGTAGAGCGAGGAGTAGAAGATAGTTCGGCTAGTCGCATCGCTGGTCTCGATCTGGATACGGCTCAACTCCGCCTGCCATTTCTGCCTGGCTGCGGCGCACGTCGCTTCGAAGTCCCAATGGGGCAATTCGGCTTTCAGGTTCGCCATCGCATTGGCAACACTCACTCCCGAAATGCCGACGCGGACGAGAATTTTCTCGCTGGAGGCGGCGTCATAGTGCAGTGCCGCCTTAACGGCATTGCCCATGGCACGCGAACTCCCCGCTGGAAGCACTGCGCCTTCCTGCCAGAACTCGGCCCTCCCGAACGGCTTCGAGAACTGCGCAGCGAAGTAGATCTTTCGTCCATCTGCCCAGGCGTGCACCGTGCGTCCGCCAGTGACCATATCTTCTCCAACAATGTCGAGCGTGGCGTCCGAAACGGGACTCAGGGGATCGTTGTAGGAATGCGAGAAATCCAACACGAAGTGGCTCGCACCCGCAGAGTGAAACGTGTAGCGATGCAGCCCTACGCGCTCAGTAGCCGTCAATTCAACCAGAACACGGCGATCGTGCAAGGGCACGGAGTAGTAGCCGGGCGTCATCTTTTCGTCGACATGAGAAAACGGCGCACGATACCCTTCCTGGACATCTTCCCGCGTGCCCGGGTTCCACTTCACTTCGCCCACGTTGGGGATGATCAGCACATCGAGCATGTCTCCGCCACCCGTGCCGCTCAAGTGAGTATGGCTGAAGCCCATGAGCGACCTGTCAGACTCGTGGTAGCCAGAACACCAGTCCCAACCCCGGTCGAACGTGTCAGGACTCAACTGCACTGCCCCGAAAGGAACAGTCGCGCCGGGATAGGTATGACCATGGCCCCCCGTGCCCACGCGAAGATTGACGTACTGTGTCAGGTCTTCCTCGGCGCCGTCAGTCGCCGAAGTAGCAACCGCGGCAAAACCCTTTGTTTCGTTGACCAGCAGATCAGAGCAAGCTGCAACAGAAATAGTCTGCAAAAATTTACGTCTCGAGAGCATGAAGCCATGCCTTTCAATGTGGTGTTTCGAAAATCAGGCCGGCGAACACTCATGAGTTCCGCGGAGAAGCATGGAATTCGTCCTGAATTCTGGTGCGCGCTCGCTCGATGACTGTGCTGACTTACATTCTTCTGCATAATCAACGATAGAACGTCGTCACTTACTACAGTCTACGTCAAATACGTTTTGCAGTTTCGGTCCCGAGCGGAGGAACTGATGACGAAATCTTTCTTCTTGGCGTAACCTATCGCGCGGTCGGGCATCTAAATGTTTGTGTGCGTGCGAGAGTTTTCGAAGTCGACAGGGGCAGCTTGGTGATTGAGTCTTATTTCCCGTTTTTCTGATCGAGGATGTCTCAAGCAAATAAACTGTCCTGACTTTAGGCGGGTGGTCGATTAAGGAATGTTATGTCGCCGTAGGGAGCCTGTCATTCCCTTGTTGCTGCAACGATTCCACGCCGGAAGCTGTTTCCTAGTGACAATTAATTGACAAGATGCAGACCATCGCGAGACACATCAGGCAGAGAGTGCCGCTACTCTGGCGTAGGAAGTGCGCGTCGCGGGTACTCCTCCCGGGCAATGGCTGTGGATCAAGTCGTGGCTGAGGATGCAGCGTACTGTACGCGGCGTTCGGTTGCTTGGGGAGTCCCGCAAGTAACACGAATTTCTGGCCTGCGATCTCTCGAGATGATCGGCAATATTTTTGAAATAACGGGGAATATTTTCTCTCGACGGGTGTCCTTGCACAGGAGCATTGAAAAACAACCAGAGAGTTAACCTGGCAGCCGCGCACAGATGATCGACACCGAACCCCGGTGGCGAGCCGCGATGAATAAGCCGCAGGCCAAGTTGTAGATTGAGGAGGATTGCGCACAATGAAGAACGGATTTCTACGGACGTGGATAGGATCACTGTTTGCCATACTGCTGTGGGTTAACCAAGGGGCCGCGCAGACCGTAACCGGAACAGTTACCGGTACGGTGACCGATCCGTCCGGAGCCGTTATTCCTGGTGCAACCGTGGTTGCAGTCAACGTGGCCACCAGCGTAGGAACCACTGCCACCTCCAACGGCGCCGGTGTCTACTCCATACGTTTTCTGCCTATTGGCAATTACAAGATAGAGGTCTCGGCCCAAGGCTTCAACAAGACCACACTGCCGCAGTTCACGCTTGAGATCGGTCAGACTGCCAACCTCGACGCGCGCTTGAGCGTTGGTTCGAGCGGGACTGTTGTAACCGTCAACGGAGCGCTCGCCCCGATTCTGGATACGGCCGATGGCTCGCTGGGGCTCTCGGTCAGCTCGCAGGAAATTTCGACAATACCCCTCAATGGCGAGAATTTTTCGTCGGTGACCCTGTTCCAGCCAGGCGCTGTCGCAACTGCTCCGACCGGGTTGACCGGCAATAACGCAATTGAGCGCAGTACCTTCAACAGTGACGTCGTCACCATTAACGGCAACCGCGCCCAAGCTAACAACTACACCCTCGACGGCACCGACATCAACGAAACCGAAAACAATCTCATCGGCTACAACGTTGCGCCCGACGCTATTCAGGAATTGCGCGTGATCCAGGCCAATGCGCCGGCGACGTATGGCAACGTCAATGGGGGAGACATAGTCACCGTTCTGAAGAGCGGCACGAACAAGTTTCACGGTAGCCTTTATGGGATGGTTGAGAACCAGAATCTCACTGCAAATACGTGGGCAAACAACTTTTCTGGTGTACCGCAGAACCCGTACACGCAATCCATTTTCGGCGGCACGATCGGCGGCCCGATCCTGAAGAACAAGCTGTTCTTCTTTGCCGACTACCTGGGAACGAGGAGACACCAGGGAGGCGAGGGCACAGCCAGTGTTCTATCAGCTGCAATGCGCCAGGGCGACTTCTCCGCGCTGCTCGGGCTTTCGTCGCCCATACAGCTCTATGACACCCAGAATGGGTTTGCACCTTATGCCGGCAACCGGGGGGTTGCGATCAATAACCCCGTGGCTCGCTATCTCATTGCCCATCCTCAGTATTATCCTTTGCCCAATCACACCCCAACGGACGGGCTGGTGCAAAACAATTTTATTGGGCCCACCAATTCATTCGTGCAAAACGATCAAGGCGATATAAAAATAGAGGCCGATCCGCGGGCCGCGGATAAGATCACCGCTTTCTACTCCGAAGGCAGGGCGTTCGACGGAACCATCGCGGTGCTCCCCGTCACGTTCCCCAACCAGGGTACGTATCCGGACCACTTGGGCGGCGGCACGTGGGTACACACGATATCTCCCTTTATTGTGAATGAGGCGCGGATAGGCTTCACCCGCATCCGTTGGGATACCAGCATCCCCAGCGACTCGACCGGCGCCTTCGGGCTGAACGGGAATTCCATCGTTGGTATCCCCTCGGGTCCGCAGCAGTTTGTTGGATTCTCTTATCAGGGAATCAGCGCGTCGACTCTTACCGGCGTGGGTACTCCAGGATCGGCACAAATTCTGCGGGATAACACCTTCACTTATGGAGATAACCTGACCATACAACACGGAAAGCACGTGCTAAGCGTCGGCGCGCAGTTATTGCGCTATCAGCAGAACTTCTTCCTGATTGGCAGTGGAGGATCGCTCGGGACCTTCAACTTTAATGGTAACTTTACTGCTCTCGCCGGCGGGACGGGTTATGGGGGAGCGGACTTCGTGCTGGACCGCTCGTCTAGCCAACAGATCAGCTTGTCTAATGGCGCGTTTGGGCAGCGGCAGTATCGCCTGGCCGGCTTTATCCAGGACGACTGGAAGATCACGGACAAGCTCACGCTCAATCTCGGGTTGCGTTACGAGTACGACCAGCCCTACGCGGAGGTAAATAATAAGACGGCGAATGTGTTCCTGACCGGACCGCTGGCCGGCACGGTGGAGTATGCGAAGCGAGTGCCGGTAGGGGCGCCGGCAGGGTCGATCGTATGCGGTAATCCTGGTTGTTACCAGGCTACTTACGACCAGTTCCAACCCCGCTTTGGCTTTGCCTACCAGGTCAGTCCACGATTTGTCGTCCGCGGTGGCTACGGCACGACCAGTTTCCTCGAGGGGAACTCATTCGGAGAGCGGCTGGCGAATAATCCTCCCTTCGCAAACTCCTCCTCGTTGACCGCGCCGACGCCAACAGCCACCAGCGGTGGCACTCCCTTCGCCGTACAAAATGGCTTCGCCATCAACAACAGCTCGATCGTGACCGCGAGCTTCACCGCGTATCCACAGCACATCCAGCCGGCCTACCTGCAGGAATTTAACATTACGACCGAGTATGAACTGAATAACACCACCTCGCTCCAGGTCGGTTACATCGGGGAGATCGGGCATCATCTGATCGATTATTACAACGCAAATCAGCTGACCCCGGCGCAGGCGCAGGCGGGCGCACCCGGGCCTTTCGACAGCCTGGTAGGTGCGGGCAATACTCTCGAAACCATCGAGGCAGAGGCCTACTCAAACTACAACGCAGCGCAGGTCACCGTACGTCACCGGATCAGCAAGGGCTTTCAGGCGACGGTCAATTACACCTATTCGCATTCGCTTACAGATAGCCAGGGAAATTACGGCGGGGCGACTGTAGATGGGCCAACGGCCACCCAAAACGGCTACGACCTGGCAGGCGATTACGGGCCAAGCGACCAGGACATCAGACACAACCTATCAGCCAACGGATCGTATCTGCTGCCGTTCGGCAAAGGGCAAGCCTTCGGCGGCAACGTCAACCGCGGGCTCGACCTGCTGTTGGGCGGCTGGACTCTTTCCTCCACAGTCATTGCGTACTCGGGCCTGCCGGTTACGATCTTCGGTCCAAACAACTCCGGCACCAACACCTACTCCGGAGGATCGCGCGCCAATCAGTACCGCAAGATCAAGGTCGTAAACCAGAGTGTTGGCAACTGGTTCGGTACAGGCCCATCTGCGGTTCCCTGCAGTGGCTCTGATAATGGGAGCTGCGCCTACGGACCGGCCGCCCCGTTCACCTATGGTTCGGCAGGGGTCGGTAGCGAGCGGGCGCCGGGATTTGAACAGATCGACAGTTCGCTGTTCAAGGATTTCCACATCACGGAACGGCAAAGTGTTGGCTTTCGCGTGGATGGCTTCAATGTGTTCAACTTCGCCAGTTACAGCAACCCCGACAACACGGTCACGGACACGAATTTCGGGCAGATTACGAGCACGCGCAGTGGGCCTCGTACCATTCAGTTTGCGGCGCACTACAACTTTTAGGAGATCAGGTGATCCCAGCTGGGGCAAGTGCACCCGGCGACCTGGAAGCAGAGCTGTGTGCTATTTCGTCTGGACGTCGTTCTCGGTTTGGATACGACGGCGGGAACTTCTAGCGTACCGGCTCAAGACCTGGCGGAGATTAGTTCCGCTGTCTCTCGCGATAAGGGAGAGCGCACATACAAGTCGTCGGCGTCGGCTTGCGTTTTGTCGACTCCAAGATGTCTCACGCGCCAATCTTCGTAGAATCCGTGCGCGACGCAGAGCTCGGGAACACTCGCTAGCCGCTGATCGGATAGGACACGGGACAGGAAGAACGTATGATAGCCGAGCCGATGCACCTGTTCGACGCGCAGCTCACGCACCCGGCAGGCAAACACTGGGACGGGAATTTTAAAGATATGGGATGGGCGCGTCACAAAGGGAAGCCGCTGCCAATCGATTGCGGGCACGTTATGGTTGGGGCCTAACAGATAGGCGATGGGCGCCTGCTTCATGGGCACACTGCTGAGCACGACACGCCTGGTTTGCTGAACGAATTTCTCCGGCAGGTAATTGTGCTTCAGACAGAAACCGAAGAATTCCTGATTGAGATCACCCATCACATTGAGGGGATAGATGTTTCCGTTGCCATCCTCGTCGGCGACGCTGACAAGTGAGACCGGACGTGGGCAGCAGAACAGGGCGGCCATGGCGCGCCCTTGGGCAGCCGGAACCACAATTTTGCTGCGTTTCCTCCACCCAACATAGCGATTCCAGACATTATGGTTCGAAAGCCTCAGCCGAGACAGGCAATAGTTTGTGGATCTACTGGAATGGAACAGCAGAAACTCCGAATCGCCGCATTCGAGTCTCTCCCGATACTCTAGATCGAGCTCGCTGAGCACACGTTTCTCGCCCCCCTTCTCGCACAGACGCAATCTGAGCTGTGAATACTGGCTCTCAGTAGGCGCTTGGCCGTGAGTAAATTCGATGCAGATGGTAAAGGGCAGGCCGGATGCCTGACAGTGCCGCCGCGTAATGTCGATCGGCTCGCCAGTCCCGAGAAGCCAGACGACGACCTCCTGTTGCGGCTCGCTCTGCCCAAGGAAGAAGCGGTTCGGCAAGCGATCACCTCCAAAAACCGCGTTCTTGATCAGTGTTCGCAGGCTCTTCTTCAATGACATGACCACGTCCACGGGGTGCAAGACGATATTTCTACAACCGTGACTTTACTGAGGGCAGACATTAGATCAGCACGCTGTCTGAGGTTATGCCGTGCTTCACGCGAGCGTCCTCGGCGAAAGAAGACTCCATCTCTTCCGGGTGGCTCTTCAGCCGTCGGGCCTGAGAGTGTCCGTGGATGACACCCCACTCCACTCCCTCGGAGAATCGCTCATCTCCGACGACTCGGCCCACGAAAAAGATGTGTGTTCCGAGTTTGCGTTCGACTTCCACCTCCATCTCACGGACGCGGAAGGTAAACTCGGGGATGGGAATGCCAAACTGTGGGGAGGACTTCGTTGCGAACGGAAGGTCGCTCCACTCGATCCCATTCCTCTTGGAATGATTGGGCCCGAGCTTAAAACCAAGGTCCCCATACTGCATCGGGATCGTACTCAACGCGATGCGCCTGGTGCGGTCGACAAGATGCGAAGGCGATCTCGCATCCTTGAGTCCGAAGCCGAAGTAGCCCTCGTCCAGTTGCCCCATCACATTGAGGGGGAACATATTCCCGCGAGAGTTCTCCTCCGCACTCGCAAGGCCGATCGGACGCGGGCAGATGAAGAGTACATCCATTGCACGCGCCTCCATGAACGATAAGGTGATCGTGTTTGGAGGCACGGGATGCCGCCAGTTCCTGTAGGCAAGTTGAAGGTAGAACATCCAGAGATGCACGAAGGGCAGGCAATAGCTGCGCGCGCTCGTCACGCCGAAAAAGTAAAGCACTGGCCCGGTCGTCTGAATGGAGAGGCCGTTGTATTTGAGTCCAATGCGGCCCAACAGCCTGCGGGATCCCTCTTTCTCACAGAACCGAAGCGAAAGGCCTTCCAGATTCCGCTCCTCCATGACAGTCCCATTCTCGAAGGCAACGCAGATGGTAAGCGGACGGGCGCAGGCCAGGGAGTGACGGTTCATCACATCGATAGGAGCACCAACTCCGTGCAACCAGACAGCGATCTCATTCTGGGCCCCATCCTGCCCCAGAAAAAATCTCTGGGCCGGCCTGATCTTTCCTAGAAGCAGGTCCTTCAGGAGTTCTTTGGCTTGCTTAATGATGGACATGTGCCATATCCCTTTCTGCGCTTAGTCGTGGCTCCTTTAAGGTGGCGAAATGTTGTCAGTATTTAGAAAGGCGAGCTAACGAAAGCATCGTCGTTCTTCCACCCTAGCAAGGCCGGTAAAGCGATTTGTCATCGACTTGTCACAGTAATGCCACTGGTTTGTCGTATCGGAATGGCGCCGTTCCGATCCTCCGTGTCGTTATCCTTCACCCAAAGAAACGGCCCATACGAAGATCCGGAAACACTTGGAGTCCGGCCTTCAGAATCTAAAGAAAGTAGCGGAGAGTTGACTGCATGAACTAAGGCGTTTGCTGCAAAAGAATGGTTTGAGGCGGCACGATGTTGCATACTATTGACATTAAAAAGTAGTATGCTACATAGGGTTTTGCTGTGGAGGATAGCGAAATGCTTAATCTCAAGCCCAGGCGGCCCCGTTTATACGTGCCCTGCTGCGTGCTGGTCATTGCTCTCGGCCTGCAAGTAGAAGCGCAAAGGGTGGTTACTTCGCAATACAACAATGCGCGCACCGGTGCGAACCTGAATGAAACCACCTTGACCCCGCGTAATGTAAATCTCCAGCACTTTGGGAAAATCTTCACCTTCCACGTCGATGGAGACATCTATGCACAACCGCTCTTCCTGGGCGGTGTCGAGATTCCGGGCAAAGGCCGCCACGATGTCCTCTTCATCGCGACCGAGCATGACAGTGTCTACGCCTTTGACGCCTACGGCAACCCCTCGTCTCCTTTGTGGCAGGTGAGCCTCCTTAAGGACGGTGCGATCGCCGTGCCCGCGCGAGACGCGGAGTGCCCTTTTATTCAGCCGGAAATCGGCATCACCTCGACCCCGGTCATTGACCCGGACACAGGAACACTCTATGTGTTGGCCCGCACCCGAGACCGGTCAGGCCTGCTCGATTACCGTTACGCACAACGGCTGCATGCGCTCGCAGTAACGACTGGCGTCGAAAAGTTCGGTGGCCCGACAGAGATTCACGCCAGCATGAGCGGTAGCGGCAGAGGAAGCACCGGCGGAAAATTGAACTTCAGCGCGTTGCGGGATAATCCCCGGGCGGCTCTGTTGTTGAACCATGGCGTGGTCTATCTCACCTGGGCGTCGGCCTGCGATGTCGGCCCCTATCACGGCTGGGTTATGGCCTACGACGCCCGGAGCCTGAAGCAGAAAGCAGTCTTCAACGCATCTCCTGATGGCGATGACAGCGGCATTTGGGCCGGTGACACGGGGCCCGCGGCAGACAAGGCCGGCAATATCTTTCTTGCCACCGGCAATGGCGTGTTCGACGCCGGCAAGGGAGGTCGCGACTATGGCGATACTTTACTCAAGCTGAATGGAGCCAGCTTGAAGCTGACCGATTATTTCGCTCCCTTCGACGTAGACGATTTAGACGCCGGGGATAGCGATCTGGGTTCGGGTGGGCCCATGCTGCTGCCAGACCAACCGGGAGCTCACCCGCACCTGGCGGTGGTGGAGGGCAAGGGTGGCACTCTCTACCTGGTAGACCGCGACCACATGGGCCATTGGCAGCCTGAAAATGATAGCCATGCGGTACAGACAATCGCTGTAGGCGAAGGGCGTTTTCGGATCAATGACGTATTGGAACCGCTACCTCTATGTGCTGAGCGACAGCGACGCGCTTCGCCAATTCGGAGTGCAGGATGGCAAGCTCTCGTTTAAGGCAGCCAGCGGCAATACGTTTCCGGGTATATCCGCGACCCCGATCGTGTCGGCCAATGGACCCAACGACGGCGTCGTTTGGTTGCTCCGCTCCAAAGTTTGGAACGCAGGCGACCGGCCTGCGGTTCTTTACGCCTACGACGCCGCCAATGTTGCCCATGAACTCTACGATAGCGAGCAAAATGCCGGCCGCGACCGTGCCGGCACGGCCCTGCGGTTCAACATGCCCATGGTCGTGAACGGGCATGTATATGTGGGGACAAAGCGCGAGGTAGATGTCTATGGATTATTGCCAGGCGCCGGCAGATGAGTTGGGAACGGGAGGACGGGAACCCGCGCTGGGTCCACAGCGGCAAGCCCCTGTCTGGAAAGCCGACTATCGACCAAATGGATTGCTCTTAGCTATGATGGAGCGCATCGTTCGCTTTCGCATTCGATTGCGGAACAAAGCTCGGCTGATTTTCGTAAGGGCATCATGGTTTCTGATCTGCGATTCGCGCTGCGCATGATCCTAACCCACCGCTGGTTTTCGGCTGCTGTTGTGGCCACACTCGCGCTGGGTATCGGTCTCAATACAATGGTTTTCACCCTGGTAAGCGCGGTGCTGTTCAGGCCCGTGCCCGTTCCCGGAGGCGCGCGCCTCGTCTCGATCGTCAACCACAGCCTTGCGCAGGGCGACCGCAACCTGCCTATGTCGTATCCCGACTTTCAGGACTACCGCGCCCGGGCAACATCCTTTGAATCCCTCGAGGCTGCCATTGACAAGGTTGGGATCCTCAGTGAGCCTGGTAAGTCGCCGCAGTCGTATCACCTGCAACAGGCGACCCACGGCATCTTCTCCATGCTATTCACGCGGGCCATCCTCGGCCGTGGCTTCCTGCCCGCGGATGACCGTCCCGGTGCCGACCCCGTCCTTGTGATCGGCTACAACGTCTGGCAGGAGCGCTACGCCGGCGTCCCCGGAATCATCGGCCGCCAGGTCCACGTCGATGGCCAGGCCGCCACCATCGTCGGCGTAATGCCCAAAGGCTTCCGCTTTCCCACCAATGTCGATCTTTGGATGCCGCTGGTCCCCACGCCCGAGTTGGCCAAACGCGACAACCGCTCGATTCGCGCCTACGCCATCCTCAAGCCCGACGTGACGATCCACCAGGCCACGCTTGAACTAGATATCCTCGCCCGGAATCTCGCGCGCCAATATCCTGCCGACAAGGACATCGGCGTCAATGTCCTCACATTTCAGCAACTATTTAATGGCGGAGGCATCCGCATTATTTTCCTGCTCATGCTCGCTGCCGTGGGGTTTGTCTTGCTCATCGCCTGCGCCGATGTCGCGAACATGATGCTCAGCCGTGCCCTTGGGCGCCAGCGTGAGATGTCTATCCGCACCGCACTTGGCGCATCCCGCTGGCGCGTCGTCCGCCAGCTCCTCATCGAAAGCCTGCTGCTCAGCAGCCTCGGCGGCCTCTTGGGCCTCGGTCTTGCCGCGTTCGGCGCGCATTGGTTCGATCTCTCCACCCTGGTAGTCCGACCCTACTGGATTCAGTTCACGATGAACTACTCCGTCTTCGGCTACTGTGCCGCTCTGTGCATCTTCAGCGGGCTGCTATTCGGCATCGCACCCACCCTGCGCTCCTCGCGCCCCGACCTCATGGGAATCCTCAAAGAGGGTTCCCGCAGCGTTGGCCGTCATCGCGGCGGATGGCTCTCCGCCACGCTAGTCGTCTTCCAGTTTGCCCTTACCCTGGTCCTTCTCACCGGAGCCGGCATTTTCGTCCGCAGCCTGCTCAGCAGCCTCTCCGTCAATCCCTTTATCCCTGCTACGCAGTTGACCACCGCCCGGCTTGAACTGCCCGACACCCGCTACAAAGACGCCGACGCCCGCCAGCGCTTCTACGATCAGCTCCTGCTGCGCCTCCACGCCATCCCCGGCGTCACGCACGCGGCAATCGTCTCCGACGCGCCCGGGCTTGGTGCCGCGCGCCGGCAAATGGAACTCGAACACACCCCCATTGACAATCCCGCACAGCGTCCCTGGATCGCGCTCGTTGCCCAATCCCCGGACGCCTTGGAGACGATTCACCTTCCGCGCCTGCGCGGCCGCGGCTTCAACGCCACCGACGGCACCGACAGCCACAAAGTCGCCATGCTCACTCGTGACGCCGCAGCACGCTTCTGGCCCAACGAAAACCCCATTGGTAAGCGCTTCCGTCTCTACGACGACAAGAACAAGCCGACTGACTGGATCACCGTGGTCGGTATCTCCGCCAACATGGTTCAGGAACTCACGGAGAATGACCCCAAGCCGCTGCTATTTGTACCCTCCCGTCAGGAGGGCCGGAGCAATATGGCGCTGCTCGTCGAATCCTCCACGAATCCTCTTCCCGCCATGCGCGCTGCTGTCCAAAGCCTCGATGCGGAATTGCCCCTGAGCGATCCGTACCGTCTTGACCAGGCCGTCGAAAACCATGTCTGGTTCCTGAGCCTTTTCGGCAGGATCTTTCTTGGCTTCGCTCTGATCGCGCTGCTTATGGCCTCGGTGGGCATTTACGCTGTTATCGCGCACGCTACCAGCAGCCGCACCCAGGAGATCGGTGTGCGTATGGCGCTCGGGGCCAACATCCGCAACATCCTTGTGCTCGTCATGACGCGTGGCCTTTGGCAGATCGCCGCCGGACTTCTCCTTGGTCTCGCCGCGGCGTGGCCGCTCATGCACCTAATGGCCTCTCTGCCCATCGGCGTCTCGCGTTCAGACCCGACAGTCGTCCTCACTGTCGCTGTTGTGCTGGCCTCCGTCGGCCTCTTTGCTTGCTGGCTGCCCGCACGCCGCGCCGCCGCTCTGGATCCTGTCAAGGCCATTCGCTACGAGTAAAGCATCGACGGAATCCGAACAGGTCATCGAGACCATCCCTCTCGACGTCCAGACCGGGCTCACGGCCATGCAACTCGCGATCGACCCCGGATGGAGGCTCGAGGACAATCGCTCACGTGACCGCATGGCCACATGTCCTAAAGCTTGCCTGCCCGACAACTCGGCAACGGCCCTGGTCCACCCGCAAGGGAAGGCGGAGTAGAATAACGTCGGAGGTCGGGTATGATCCCGAATCGCCTTCTCTTCTACAGTCTTTGCGTCGCGACTTTGGTTTCTCCTCAAGCGCTGAAGTCGCAGGCGCATTTGACCATCGAATCCTTTGTGCTGAACACGCACTCCCGGACCGCAGATTTTACCTTGATGCTGCAGACCAAGGACCTTGACTGGAAAGCTGCAGGTAATGGCAAGAGTAAAGCAGACCTGATATTGATCACTGCGAGCCTCGATAAGAAAGGAGATATTCTCTTCTGGGGCCGAGAATCCCTTACTATCACGGCAGATACTGAGGATGCAGTAAAACTCGCCACGGCAAGTAGGCGAGTTTCGGCCAAAGTAAATATTCCGATAAAGACGAATAAAGTTCGATTCTTGATTCAAGCGGCGAATGACCGAGAGATCGGTGCATTTGATGTTGACCGCAAGACAATCTATGCAGCAACCGAAGATCCACCGGCTCCTCCCTGCCACGCTCGCGGACCGTGTTCAGCCGCCTTTTAGGAGATAGCCTAAAGAAGCGTGTTCATTCGTATCCACTCTCGGGGAGCAGATCCGATAGAGTGCTAACCTTTATCGGACAAATGGATTGGTCCATTGGCAGACCTGATCTGTTCGGCTCTTTCTGAACACGTCTCTCCGACTCAAGGAGCCAAGATGAATCAAGTCCCTCTCACTTTTGCCACGGTCACGGAACGGCCCAGCGCCTTTCTTCCCATGGCAATGTCGCTTATTGCCCTTGCACTGTTGGTTGGTAACATTGGTGCGGACTTTATAGAAAATGGCCATATCTTCCGCGAAGTGGATGAGGGGACGGTTGCTCATGTGTGGCAGTTACTGATGGCTGGACAGCTCCCGATATTGGCGTTCTTCGCGTTCAAATGGCTACGCAGGTCTCCAAGGCAGGCGTTTGAAAGTGCTCGCACTGCAAGCTGGGGGAGTTCTGATAAATCTTGCCGTCGTCTTTTTCTCAGGGCTCGGGTAGCCACTCGACCTGCCTGTCAAATTCCAAAAAATCACCAGGACGCGAAGGCGGTATCTCGGACAAATGGCGAACTGGAGAGCGGGTCACGATTTGCCCAAAAGTCGATTTCGCGGCCAGCCAAAAAGTTTCTCAATGAGCACATTGGCGGAGATAACCGGCCAATCCGTTTTGACTAATGGAATCGTGAATCGCCCGATGCAGCGCGGCTCAGAGACGTAGTTTATTATTCTTCAGCCGGATTTTCTTACCTTCAAACCCGCGAGCTAGAACATGTTCCAGTTCAGCACGGCTCATTGGTGCGAGCGCAGGATTGGCGCGGCTCGTGTCCAGCGGGTCCAAAAGTTTCTCGAATGAGCACATTATGGCGGTTTCCTGAAAAGCGAGCACAGCGTTGATTCAGGAACAGAAACCCTAAGGGTTTACCTGTAGAGACAGTCTCCAGGACCACATCAGGAACGAGGTGGCGGTCAGGTCGATGCCCGGCTCAGTGGTGCTGTAGGACTGCACGTTATCCTCAAAGAGCGCTTGTTGCGACTTGTTGTAGGTTCCGCTGTTTCCGTTGAATTTCTTGAAGGTGTCAGCGCCGTTCGCGGGGCATAGGATCATGCCGCCGACCACGCCAGAGGTGGTGTAACTGTCAGGCCCCTCAGTCGCCGCACCCCACAAGATCGGGGTGCCGCCAGAGGTGCCGTCGAGGGCACCCGCCAGGTTGGCTACCTGATGTTGAATGCAGTTTGGAAAGGTGCTGCCATCGCCGACGATAAATGACGAACCCCAGGAATTGGCTCCCAGTATGTTGGCCAACCAACGCTGCGAGTAGGTGTTGAACAACGCTTTGCCGGTGAGGGAGTAGGCTTCGGCGGCCATGACGGAGAGACCTCCTCCGTGCGAAGTGGTATCGCCTGCGGCCCATGGTACTCCGAAGCCCCACGGATCGGAGCCTGCTTGTGTGATGGCCGCGTTGACTTGGGCTACAAGTTGTTTTTGGATGGCGGCCCGGGAGATGGCCAACCCGCCTGGATTCCCCGCGGCGTCGATCGCCTTATACAGTTCGTAGTGAGCGAGACCGCTCACATCGTACAGGTTGAGGGTGTCGCCGTAGCCCGGATTGTAAATATTGGTGACGTAGTTTTGCGCGTACTGCGCGGCTTGCTTCAGGTAGACACTGGGGTCGGTCGTGGGCAAACCAACAGGCGGCTGCCCTCCCGCGGATTGCAAGGCGAGGGCAAGTTCGGTTGCGCCCAGCTCCATGTCATCCTCCCATACCGTTTCCGGGTAGCCATCGAAGGGCGCGATGGTGAGCAGACAACTGGGGCAGCTGCCCGCATCGACCGAGGGGGCCGGATCCGGATACTGCGTGTCTGCGCGGGAGAAGACTTGTTCCGCCGCGGCCAGACAGCGGTTCGCGAGCGATGGATTCTGTTTGCGATTCAGCTGGTAACAGACAGCGAAGCCGGCGGCCAGACGGCCGGCGAGGTTGGGACTGATGGCTTGCGTGGAGGGTGGCAACGCGTATGCGGGACGGTTACATATGTAAAAAGTCGTGAGCGGATCGCAGGGTTCGGGGTCGCCGGCTTGCTGATAGTTATCGGCCGCCTGAGGGAGCGTCCAGATGTCGTACTCGGTGATGAGGCAATAGGGCGTATTGTAGGTGCCGCCACAATCAGTGGCCGCAGAGGTGGGATTGCCTTCTCCGTAATAGTTCCAATCCTGGGTGTTGTCGACCTGGTAGGCGAAGGCCGATGCGGACGTGCCGCCCCACATTTTCAACAGCCACTGGAGACCATAGTTGGCTTCAGCGCTAAAGTCAGAGGAGCGGGGCGCGCCGGTGCCGCTGTGGCCGGCATAAGAAACTGCATTGGGTGGTTCCGGTGGGTTCAGGGGCGCGTTGGCTCCCATCTGATTGGGAAAGTCGCGGACGCCAATCTCCATGAGCGTGGTGGCGTAGCTGATGGTCTCCACATATTTTTCGTAGTCGCCCGCATCCCACCATCCGCCGCTGGCGTCGATGTTCGGCAGGTTCAACGGGGTGAGGGGTTTCGCCGGGGGCACGTTGTTGATGTAATCGTTGCTGTCGAGCGGCGGCGCGGGGTAGAGGGTGGCATTGCTGTCTTTCAAGTGCCCGGGCGCGCTGCGTAACGCATTAGGAATATAGCCAGCGCCGTCACGCTGCGTCTGATAGAAAAACAGCGTGTTGACCAACAGGCCGGGATAGAGAACATCGGGCTGGTCGACAGCAAAGACGGGCGACTTAGCGGCGATGGGACCAGAGACGGCGATGGTGTAGTTGTTTGCCGAGGGGACGGTGAAGTCGAGCGCGTAGACCTGGTACGTGAGGTTTTTATTGGCCCAGGTTCCGAGGAGCGCTCCCACTTTTCCGGAATAGGCAGTGTCGCCGTTGGCGCTGACCACCTTGAAGGTGGCGCCTGGCTCGGCGGCGGTCGCCATCAAATAGGCGCGGGCGGCCGTTGGGCCTGGTTCATACCCGACCTGACTGACACGGACGTAGGCTGACTGAGCGTGAGCGATTACGCTGAACAAGGATAATGAGGCGATAAGGAAAAATATTTTTGCCGCAGACGGGCGCAGACGGAATCGCATGAGGCCTCCCCTTTACCGCAATGGTTGGCATTGAAACGTTTGAACGGAGGGTAAATAGGGGATTGTTGATTGTCAATTTTTGTTATTGGGAGGACGGTGGTGAATCTGCGCAGGGGGTGCGCTGAGCCGCTCGACAGAATGGCCCCATTGCTTGCTAGCGGGCAAGCGAGATCAACTTTGGTTTGGTGTTGTACATGGCGGGTTTCGCGACGAGTGTTTTCTTTTCGAGCTCATTTCAAGTCTCCAATTTTCTGATTTAACCGCCTTCACTGGATAAGGCGGACCCATACGCGAAAAAGGGCAAGTTCATCCAAATCATTTCTTCTAGCCGCGCCAACCGCCGTCTGCTCGCCAGTCGGCACGGCCTTCTGGCTACTGGGTTCATCTTCACGCAGACCGCGATCACGGGGAGTTGAGAGGGGCCAGGTCGATGCCGTCCATTGCATAACGCGCATACAGAAAGTCATGGATTGAGACGATATGATCGCCATCGAAGTCCAGGGCAACAAAATAGGCTGGCGTCTCGAGCGAGATCCTGCGATCGTATACGAGCATTGCGGCGCGGCCATCGGCGACGCCTGCCGCAAAAGCCCACTGTTTGGCAGCCGCGTACGCAGTGTAATATTCTCTGACCTCGCTCTTTCCTTGCTTCCGTTGCTTGGCGACAAGGTCGAGTTTGACGTCATCGGCGAGCATCGCGCGGACGGCATCGAAGTCTCCCGTCTTGAACCCCTCTACATACTTGATCAGCAGGACGTAGCCTGCGCCGGACAGCTTCGGCGGTGACATGTCCGCGGGTTGAGTGGCAAACTCGCGCAAACGGACACGCCCCCGTTGCAGCGCGGATTTCGCGGCAGCCTCGCTCGCGCCGGTAATCGACGAGACTTCCTCGAGTGAATGGTCGAGGACATCTTTCAAGATCACAGCGCTTCGCTGCAGCGCCGGAAGGCGCATGAAAGTGCGCAGACTCATTGTGGTGACCTCGTCGTCCTGCTCGGAAGGTTCCGAACCGGCAATCGTGTCAAGTACCTCCTCATTCTGCAGCATCGGCTGGCGCGCGCGGCGTCGCAGAAAATCGAGCGCCGTGTTGTGAGCGATGCGGAACAGCCAGCCTTCAGGGTTGGCGACGACACCGGCATGCGGTAGAGCAGCGAGGGCCTTGATCATCGCATCCTGGACGATGTCCTCGCCGTCGACGGCGGAGCCGGTCATGCGCGCGCAGTATCGATGGAGCTTTGGCCGAAGCTCGCCCAGCAGCCGTTCGAAATCGTCGTGCGCATGATCAGTCATTGAGTCGTGCTCTGTAAATGTAGATTACATGTCGAGGGATGTGATACCTGTATCGGCGCGAAACCCGTAAGCGACGCCGCCCGAATAACGCGGATCCACGAGCAGCTCGGTGACGCGTTCGGCGAATTCCCGCGGTTCAAAGATCGAGCCATAACGTTGTATCACGTGTTCCTCGATGCTTAGACCCTCAATAGCCGCATGGACGGCCGCGACCTGGTGGCCAAGCGCAGTGCCCGGTATCAGTTGGTTCGGTACCAGCACCTGAAAATGAAGTCCGAGCTTGTGCTCGCGTGAGACCGTGTTCGCACTGTGAGCCATGAACCAGAGCATCCGTTTGGCGCCGATATAGCCTCCAGAAAGCCTCAGGTTTTCGGGCGGAACGTGCGGCACGGACATCACCATGGCCGCGCCACTCGACATGACCAGAACGCGCCCACCCCGCCTCATCGGGGTCTTTAGCGCGGCCTGAATGCCGGCTAGCCCCGCCTGCACGTCGTTGTTCCAAATACCCGAAAACTCCTCCCAGCTCTGTTCGTCGATCGCCTTCATCGGTATCCGGGCGCCGGCGTTGAGGATCAGCACGTCCGGCGTCTCATCGTTCACAATGCGGTTCATCAGCGTGGCGTCGGTTGCGTCACCAGCGATAACGGCGGCGCCGGCTCGCTCGGCCGCCGCAAGCTTCGCGCCATCACGGGCAATCGCCGTCACGTGCGCGCCACAGGCGGCCAACGCCTCGACCATCGCGAGTCCGAGGCCTTGGCTGCCCCCGGTGACGACAACTCGCTTTCCTTTCAGGTTTTGCATGTTCGTCTCCTTTGCGCCGATCAGGCGTGGTGGGTGTAGACGACGTCGCCGGCGAAGCCGTCGAAGGCCGCAAGTGCCACAATCCGTGGGAAGTACGCCATCATAGCGGGGTTGGTCCGCATTGCCTCCACCGCCGCAAGGTCGCGCCACTGCGAGTAGATCGCCACCCGGCGTCGATCCTCGGCGGCGATGAAGCTGGTCGAGATCCAGCCATCGAGTCTGGTAACCACATTGTCCGTGTTCTCACGCAGGAGTTGAATGAGCTTCGCTTGATCTTCAGGCTCGACGGTCAAAATATGGATGAGCGTCGTGACCCCTTTCGTCACTGCTATTGTCGCGTTCATGGTGTTCTCCCAAAAAGGGTATTGTTCTCAGTGCTGACACCATGAAGACGATGCCGAGGATAAGAACGGATCGGTCGGGCCGAAAAAAACGGGCATACGTGTTTCGGCGCAAGGAGCACGCTCTACGCCTCCCTAACGCCGCAGGGTCCGGCCATCCACTTTGACGGATAGTCGCCAAAGCGGATGGGGGGCTTAGTGCGCTTACCGCGCTTAACGCGCATGCTTTTTTTGCACTGCCCACACGGGCATGGTCGAATGCCTTGGAATTGGCGGGGACTCTACGGGTGGGAGAACATCGGCTCCGCGCGCTCCAGGAGAAGGGCAGCAATCAATCCCTGGCTAACAAACGGGTAAAAACAGCAGATGACCTGGGACATTGGACCCGGGTGCGCGGCACTATCTATCCTCGGTTGTCGATCGCCTTCCAGGAGAGTTACTAGCGGTAAGCAGGCAGAGGCTGCCCTTGCAGAAAGTACGAACGGTGATTCTCTCCGGCCCACCGCATCGAATCCCTCCCCCGAAAGAATCGATGCAATGTTCCGCGAAAATCACCGCTTGAAAAGAGCATAGCGGTTCTTGCCGAATATGCCACTGTTCTTGAGTAACATAGCACTCATTGTAGTAACTTGATGTGGTAATGGGGGCCAACTTGCGATGATAGCTCCTTACATAGCGGAATTGGCACAGCTGTTCATTGGCTACCTATTGCAGCAATTTAAGTTGCTCGCCCTACGGGACCGCCAGGGCCTTATTGCCCGATCAACCTCCATGCTCATGGCCGCTAGACTAGCTCGACCGCAGTGCATCGATTGGATCGGCCGAAGCAGCACGGAGCGCCGGCAGCGAGCACGCAAGCAGTGCCATCAGCATCATGGTGAGAACCGCTGCCGCATAAACAAATGGATCGGTAGGGCCCACACCGAAGAGGAACGAACTCACCAGACGCGAGACCGCGAGCGAGCCAATCACGCCCAGAACGCAGCCGATCATTGCCAGCTTCGCCCCCGCCATCAACACCAGCCGTGCGATACCGGCGCGCTGCGCACCCAGCGCCATGCGAATGGCGATCTCCTGCGTGCGCAGCGAAACGGAAAACGCGACCACCGCATAAATGCCGGTCACCGCCAGCAGCAGCGCGCCCAGTGCAAAGCTGGTAATCAGGTCAGTGTTGAACCGCCGCGGCGCTTCAACATTAGAGACGGCTTCGCTCATCGGCTGTATCTGTTCGAGCGGAAGCAGTGGGTCAATCTCTCCCACCGTCGAACGCAGGATATTGGTCATCTGCTCGGGAGGCAGGGCTGACCGCAGAGCAATAAACCCGCCGGCACTGCCGCCGAGCTTCTCGGGATAATCGGAGCCGGAGAGCGTGGCAGGTTGCTGCGCCGGTATATACCACTGATCCATCACCGGCTCATCACGGGCCCCAAGACTGATATCGGCAACGACTCCGATCACCGTCGCCCATGGCATCTTTACCTTGCGTGGGTTCCCGGCATGCATGCGCTTCCCAATTGCCGATTGACCGGGCCAGGAATGCCTGGCCATGGACTGGTTGATGATCACGACCGGCGGTGTATTGGCGCGATCTTCCCTGGTAAAGTTTCGACCTTCGAGAAGCGGAATGCCCAGCGCGCGAAAGTATTCGCCATCCGTGATCACGAACGCAGCGAATTTCAGCTTCCAGGTTGCCGCGGATACGCCTTCGAGGGTGTAGGCCGACTCTGGCAGGGGACCAACCGCGGGCAGACTGCTGGAGGTGCCGACCGCAACCACACCGGGTTTGCTCGAGAGCCGGTCTACGACGGCACGGTGGAAGGCGTCGACCGAAGCGTGCGTGGGATATTGATTCAGGGGCAATTGATAGCCGGCCACAAGCAGATGGTCGGAGCGATACCCGGGATTGACGGCGCGCATCTTCTGGAAGCTGCGCAGGAAGACTCCGGAAGTGGTGAGCAGAACCAGTGCGATCGCGATCTCCGAGACAACGAGGGCAGAGCGCAGCCACGTGTGGCTCGCAGAGGCGGTTCCTGACTTCGCGCCTTCTTTCAGGGTTTCCGTCAGGTTTGTTCGCAACGCGGAAAATGCCGGCGCGAGACTGCAGAAGATGCCGGTTGCGAGCGCGAGCAAAAACGCAAAGGCGATGACGGTTCCGTTGATCGCAATGGAATGGATGCGCGGCATCGAATCGGGCAGCAGATGCAGAGCAGTACGGATGGCGAGGGCAGCGAGCGCCAGACCCAGAATGCCGCCGGCAACGCTCAGCAGCAGTCCTTCAAAGACAGACTCGCCGAGAATGACACTCGAACGCGCCCCCAAAGCCAGTCGAACTGCATACTCGCGTCGCCTGCGTATGGACCGGACCAGCAGCAAGCCGGCAACGTTCACGCAGGCAATCAGCAGCACGACGGCTACTGCGAGGAACAAGGTACGCAAGACCGGTCGGACATCTGCGACCACGCCTTCTCGCAGGGACTGGACATCTCCCCGGATATGGAGAGCAGACATGCTTACGGGAAAATTGCGCATGATCTGCCCGGCAACGCGGTCGACATCCCGGGCGGCTTGAGGCAAGCTGACGCCTTCCTTCAGGCGGCCGACCATGCTGAAACACCAGCAGCCGGCAGTCTCGTCCAATTCGTCGGGCGTAAGACTTAGAGGCACCCACAGCTGAACCTGCTCGAGCTCACCAGTCTGCAGGGGGAATTCAAAGCTGCGTGGCATTACGCCGATGATGGAGTAGGGCCTGCGATCGAGCACGATGGAGCGTCCGAGGATCTGCGGATCACGATGATAGCGGGTCAGCCACAGGGCATAGCTAAGCACGGCCAGCGGCTGGTGAGCTTTGTCTTCCTGGGTGGTGAAGAGCCGACCCAACATGGGTTGAACGCCAAGCGTGGAAAAAGCGCTGGCGTTGAGGCGGGCCGCGGGGATCTCCTCGGGCTGCGCACCACCGGAAAGCTCGAGGCTGGTTGTTGCGTAGCCGCCAAGCGACGAAAAGGCGCTGGTCGCACTGGAGTATATCGGTATTTCGTGGCCTGTGAGCCCGATACCCGTGCCGCCTCCAAGATGATCTCCCAACCGAACGAGGCGGTCAGGGGCATGAAACGGCAGCGGCCGCAGCAGAATGCCTTCGACTAGCGAAAATATCGCCGTCGTTGCGCCGATGCCCAGCGCCAGTGTAAGGATCACGGTTACGCTAAACCCAGGTGTCTTTCGCAGTTGTCGAAAAGCGAACCGAATATTTTGCGCGATCGCGTACATGCATTCTCTCCGCAGAGCTCCGTGAGCAAAGTCTTAGCTCGCTCTTTCACTAAGAAAAGCCGACTTTACCGCTGCCAGGCATTAATTATAGGAACGGGGATACACATAGTCTAGCGCGCCGGAGTGTTTCTCGGGTCCGTCGTTCAGGTCGGCGACTTTACCGTTGCGATGACAAAGTCGAGAAACGCGCGCGTTTTCGGGGGAAGATAATTACGAGATGGATGCAGCGCATAGAGAGGAAATCGCTCATCAAGCCAATCAGGAAAGACGACCTCCAGGCGTCCACTCTCGATCAACGATTCGATTCCAAGTTCCAGGAGCTGTGCAATGCCGTAACCAGCGAGGCAGACTGCGTGCATCGTCGCAACATCGCTGAGCAGCAGCTGTGCGTGTGAGCTGATCTCGATTTCCTTACTGCCCTGCCGGAAAGCCCACTCGTAGGCTCGTCCGGTTTCAGGGTCCCGAAAATCAATCAGGCGATGATTGCCTTCCTCAAGCTCGGAGGGGTGAATTGGGCGGCCCGCCTTCTTCAGATAGGCCGGTGAAGCTACAGCAACGACCCTTGTGTCGAGGAGTTTTCGGGCTACAAGTGTCGATGGACGAGGCTCACCGAAGCGGATGGCAAGATCGAAGCCTTCTGCAACCAAATCGCCCAGCCGTTCACGTGCAATCAGTTCGAGCTTGAGTCCTGGAAACCGTCTTAGAAATCGACTCAGTTGCGGCCCAAGCATAAGCTGCGCGATGAACGGGTCCATATTGACCCGCAGGGTTCCCCGAACGGCGTCTTTCGAGGTTCCTAGTGAAGCCGCCGCTTCTTCCAATCCCGCGAGCAGTGGAACGATCTGTTCATAGAGTCTGCGCCCTTCTTCGCTCAATGTGACGGTGCGGGTGGTCCGCTCAAGCAGACGTACACCGAGACGCACCTCCAGGCGCGCGATTGCACGGCTTACTCCCGACTGTGACATGTTCAACGATCTGCCGGCCAGAGCGAAGTTTCCGCTTCTCACTACGGCAGCCAGAACGCCTAAGCCATTTAAGACTCGATCATCGAATTTCATAGATCCATGATAATCAGTCATGAGCAAAATGCGGAAGGTTCTGACGCTTCGTCTGGGCTCATTGCGTCAGATGTATTGTTAGTACCGGAGATCGCAGTACCAATGCAAAGCGTCCTCCGCTTTTCCCCGAAAGGAGATATTTATGGCTCGTATTTTCATTACTGGATCATCCGATGGTTTAGGTCTTACGGCCGCACAGCTTTTGGTTGAACAGGGCCACAGCGTGGTATTGCATGCTCGAAGCCAACAACGGGCGGAGGAGACTCAAAACAAATTCCCCGCAGCAGAATCGGTAGTCGTCGGGGACCTCACCAGCATTACCCAGACAAGACACGTTGCCGATCAAGTCAATAAACTCGGAACCTTCGATGCCGTCATTCATAACGCTGGCATCGGCTACCGCGAGCCAAAGCGAATTGTCACTGAAGATGGCCTATCGCATCTTCTCGCTGTCAATACGATTGCGCCGTACATTCTGACAGCGCTGATCACTCAACCAAAACGACTTGTGTATCTGAGTTCGATATTGCATCAGGACGGAGACCCGAGTCTAAAAGACCTGACGTGGGCCGACCGGCCTTGGTCGGGACGGCAGGCTTACTCCGATACGAAGCTCCATGACGTGCTCTTGGCATTCGCCATTGCCAGACGGTGGCCGAGCGTTCTTTCAAATGCTCTGGAGCCAGGTTGGGTGCCTACCAAAATGGGCGGTTCAGGCGCTACAGACGATCCGGACCAGGCGCACCGCACTCAGGTGTGGCTTGCAGTAAGCGATGACCCTGCCGCTTCAGTGTCCGGTGAGTACTTCTATCACATGGAGAAAAAGCATCCGCTTCCTGCTACGCGTGACGCCAGTATCCAGGATCGACTACTGGACTTCTGTTCCCGTGTCACAGGCGTGGAACTTCCATCCTGACCACCACTGTTCCACCATCAACCTCGCATCCACGAACAACATCTTGAGAAATGAAGGAGAAATCGAATGTACGCAATCATGGGCATCACTGGAAGAGTTGGCAGCGCGATCGCAGACAACCTGTTGGCGCACGGGGATAAGGTCCGTGCAATCGTCCGTGATCCGGGAAAGGCCGCACGATGGAAGGCGCGTGGAGCAGAGATTGCGATGGCGGACTTCGACGATCCGAGCGCACTGGCATCCGCATTCGAAGGAATGGATGGCGTGTTTGTCATGCTCCCGCCGAACTTTGCGCCGGCTCCTGGGTTTCCGGAAGCGCGCAAGACTCTGGCGTCCTACCATGCAGCTCTCTCAAAGGCTCTCCCGAAAAAAGCGGTATATCTTTCTTCGATCGGGGCCGAACAGACCAGCGGGTTGGGACTTATCACCAATTCACATCTCCTGGAGCAAACCCTCGGAGATCTGCCCATCGCCCACGCATTCCTGAGGCCCGGCTGGTTCATGGAAAATCACGCCTGGGACGTTACTACAGCAAAGTCAGAAGGAAGGATCTTCTCTAACCTTTATCCTTTGGATCGCAAATTCTCGCTGGTTGCTACGGCTGACATTGGCAATGCCGCGGCGGACGTCTTGCGTCAGGAGTGGACAGGCACTCGGTATATTGAGGTTGCCGGTCCCGAGCAGTATTCCCCCAACGATATTGCAGGAGCATTGAGCAGTGCTCTCGGACGCACCATCGAAGCGGTTGCCGTCCCGCGTGAGAAGTGGACGGAATTCTTCATCGGCCAGGGCATGCCGGAAGGCCGGACCGAACCTCGCGCCGAGATGGTCGATGCGTTCAACTCCGGCTGGATTCATTTCGGAGCACCCGGCACCGAACACATCACAGGCGCTACCAACCTAACGTCGGTGATTGCAAAGCTTGTGGCAAACGGGAGCCGCGAGCCATAAAATGGTAAGACGATCGTGTAGTGGGACAACCACTCACAGTCGCATTTAAGTCGAAAGAGCTATCCATCTTCTTGGATGGATAGCTCGTGTCTGAGGGCCTGGCGAAGAACGTCTGACGCTTCGGATTGGCGGCCTGGCGAGTGTTGCCGTGCTTATTGTTGCTGGTCTTTTCTACCGTCTACCCAGCAACAGAGCACCCGCGTCTATACATGCACTACGACCTTTGGGGTTGTGCTTACCGGCCCTGTAGCCTGGCAATCTCCGCGAGGACGTTGGCACTATCGCCCCGCGGGTCTACATTCCTCCAGACCTGCGCGATCTTGCCGCCGGGTGTAATCAGGATGGTGTCGCGCTCGTCGAACTTCACGCCATGGAAGTTCAGTTCTGGAACGCCATATGCCGACGCGACTTTGCGTTCAGGGTCGGAAAGTAGCTTGAAGGTGAGTCCATCCTGGGTGCAGAAACTTTTGTGACTCGCGGTAGTATCGAGACTCACTCCCAGAATGACTGCATTCTTCGCCTCGAACTTCGGCAAGTCGCCCTGATAGGTGTGAGCTTCGAGGGTGCAGCCGGTTGACTTGTCTTTTGGGTAGAAGTAGACAACCACCCATTTGCCCTTGAAGTCGGAGAGACTCACCGGCAAATCCTCCTGGGAGGGAAGGGTGAAGGACGGCGCTTCCATGCCTGGCTTTACTGAAGCGTCAGCTGCCTGCGCTCCATTGCCGTTCAAAGTGCAAAGCCAAACCAGGCCCAGGCCGACGATCGAACCCAACTTGCATCTCATAACTTCTCCTTTGTTAGTCCCAGTTGCGTTGTTGCCCGTCGCTACGGTGCGCCTTCTTCGACTGACGTGGTACTTTCATGGCTTCGAAGGCTAACAAGAGGAAGAGCCACGCTCAAACCAGCAGACGATGCGCTCGATTCTTCGAGCGCGCTCACAACTCATCGTCACTGGATATGCGACTGATCGTGTCACTGGGTTGTCACTTCATGGTCATTCAATTGTTGCTCCGCAACCTGATTGTGGAAGCTCAACTGACGGCAGATCGCATTGGATTTACGCAGATTCCCTGGATACATTGATCTGGCCAGGGTGGCGTGCGGAGGTCCGATTCGCGAGATGCTGCTCCGGCTGTTGAGACTCACTTGCATTGCCAAGGGTGTCGGGTCGACGCGGAAAAGGCTTTTGCTTGTTGAAGGCGTTATCGCGGACCGAGGCCTCAAGGTCAGCATAACCTTTGGTGCTTCGCCAGAATTGATAGAAGCCGTGGACCACGGATAGTCCCGGAGCGTTAGAGCGGTTCTCGCTGGTGATGACTCGAGCGCCAAATAAAGTGTGGCTCCCGATTTTGTGAACTTTCTCGACCTGCAGTTCTCTTACTCGCGGGGAGAACTCGGGGACGGGGAACTTGAAGGTCTTGGACAACCTGGTGGGAAAGGGAAGCCGATCCCATTCGATGGATTGCACGGTGTGGTTGCCCGCGAGCTGAAAGGCAACCGTACTATGGGAGAAAGGTATACTGCAGACCGCGATTTTGCCGATGCGCTCGACAAGATGGGCGGGCACCCTGTCGTCCCTCAGCGCGAAAGCCACGTAGCCTCTGCCGAGATCACCCATCAGGTTCATGGTGAAGAGATTTCCGCCCGTATCCCAACTGACGCTACCCAGCGCGACAGGATGGGGGCGAATGAACATCACCATTGCGGCGAGCTCTTCCACGAGCGACATTTTCAGGCCGGGAGTGCCCGCTCTCTTTGAGCGGCGGTACATCTGCAGTAAGTAATGAGAACCAAGGCGCAAATTAGAAAGGCAATAGTTAGTGGACGATTGTACCTCCAACAAGACAAGAGCAATACCGGCGAGTGAAATAGTGGCGCCGGCCGGCTTGAGACGGATCGTGCCTAGCAGGTCATAGGAGGGGTCACGTCTTCGGAACTCCAACGACAAGCCTGACATCTGCTGCGGCGTTGGTATCTTGTCTTCATCGAATGACAGGCATACGACCAAGGGTTCGGCACACGCCATTGAATGACGATAAGTCACGTCACGCGGAGATCCCAAACCTTGCAGCCAGACGGAAATTTCCGATTGCGGTTCCGGGAGGCTTATTGTGAATTCCTGAGCAAGCAAAGTCCGGCCGAAACAAAGTTTCTTCAGTGCTTTGTGCCCCTGCTTCATGATCGACATTTTCAGCCCGCCCTTTGCAAGGCATTGGCGGCACGGTCACCGGTTTTAATAATTATGTTCGGGTCAGAAGACGCATCATGAGTGATGCCGTACGAGCACTCTATCTCATCCACACCTTTTGTCTTATGCGCGTTCCAACCGGAGGGACCCAGTTCGAGCAGCTGGAAGGATCCAGAGTCCTGCCGCAAACAATCAGTGAGACCCGCGTAAGACCGGGCACTGCCCATGTAGAGAAACGTGTCCCGCGTGGTGCGAGAGATATGCGCGAGGTATTCAGCCATAGCCGTTTTGCGCAGATCAGCCATGGCATGAGAGCTGAAGGCAAGGTGCGCAGCTTTGGCGGGCATCTGCTCAAGGCTAGATAACGGCATGAGGATGACGTCTGCCCGCTCAAGCGCGTGCGTGGTGAGGGCTTCTTCCCCATATAGCAGGAATCTCAGATGGGGAAAGCTCTTCATGAGAAAGTACGAGGCGAGCGCGATGCTCTCGGGAACGTCAAAGTCGATATAGGTCAGCCCGGCCCGGTTACGGAGCAGGTAGTAGGCCATGGCACCGAAGCCGCCGCCGAGTTCCTGTACAGTGCCTAAGTCAGATTTTAGAAGTTGTGTTATTTTGTACGCGCAATAGTGCTGGTACTCGGCTCCCGATCGAATCAGGATTCCGTCGATAATTGCCCCAAAAGGGTTCCCGACGGTGGGGCCTGTGAGATCAGACAAGGGAAGAAGGCCGCCCGTCCGTTCTTTCCAATAGTCAAGCCGGTAGAGGGTGTCGCTCAAGTAGAAGTGACGGTGAACATCAGATATCTGGGGGCGAAAGAAGGCGTTTGACATCCCATAGGGGAGAGCCACCAGGCCGGCTGAACATGGATCACGGTACAAATTACGGTACATTGTTCTCAGCGCGTTTGTATCGCAGCTCCGCAGGGCTTGCATTACAGGTTGTAAGCTACTGCGGCGGACACTTTCCCACCATGGTGTTGCCTTATATGCCTCGGGCGCGGACCGTTCCTGCTCCACGGCCTTCACGTAAGCCGATGTGATTCGTTTCTGCAGGGTGGTCTCGTGTGCTCCGTCATCGGGGTGCGGAGCGAAGCCGTCGGTGACGCTATCCAAATCGTATCGGGAATCATTTGCGAAATGCCGCTTGCCATGAAACGCAAACCTCCGCATATGGAGTCGTGCGGCAACCATCGAGCGGGCGCTGGTCGCAGTGCGTATTGGATGGCGCAGATATTTCAGCTTGATCATTGGATTCATCGATAAGCCGTGACTATTGAATCTGCCCGATGAGCAGACTTCAAGCCTAAATAAACATAACGGGCCCGGCCGGCGAGGGTGTCATCCAATCGTCTTGAAGGCGTCACCAGATTGTCTTTGTTGTCATGAGCGGAACTGCCGCCCAAGTGACTGAGAGTGCCGATCATGACCCATTCGGAAGTGTCTCGGTTATCCCAGCCGGCGCTTCTTCTGAGCCGAGTGTGCCGAGGTTGGTCCGATTCCGCGAACGCCGGGTTGTGGCGTGCTCGACGAACTTGCCTGCAGCCCTCCCGGCCCGGGTTGCAAACCGCCCTTGTAGTTCAAGGAACACACGCACCGCTGACAGACCGCGTTCTCACTGACATCCAGCGATGCACGAAACTGCCGTGCTTCATCCCCGTTCAATACCTCTTCCAGGGTTAGCGTGTGTGCGCTTCCGACTTTTTTGTGGAAGAAGCAGGGGCGAACAGAGCCGTCTACTTCCATTACGGCAGATACCCACGGAGCATTGCATTGCGGGGCTACAGGATCCATGTCACCGAGTTGTTCGTGGAATCGGCGCACGATTCTCCGTAGCTTGCTCTCCGATTCGACGATGTAACGCGACCGGATCTCCTCGGCACACTCTCGAAGCAGAAGCTCCATCTCGTCTTTCAATGCCGCTAGCTCCTCCCGGGTAAGGGCTACCTGACTCTGTCTTTCTCCTGGCCATACCAGCTCTCGATTAAAAGCTTGCGATGTGACGTCAGCGGCCAGAAATGAAATGGAATCCAACGAGAGGGACTTCGCGCCCAACACCGTTTGTCGAAGCAGGCGATGATTTGCCTTCTGCACCGTGGTGCGGCCGTGAATAGGCATCCCCGCCATTCGCTGCCTGACGGCCTGAATGCCATCGCCAATGAGCCGGAAGCCTCCCTTCACCCTTCTCACCTGGTCATGAATTTCTTCCGGTCCATCGATCGAGATAATGATGTCGTCAACCCACTCAGATACTACGGAGGCGCGTTTCGACAGCAACAATCCCGTCGTGAGCAGGGTGATACGGATGCCGCACTCTTTGAGAAAGCTGCATAGCCGATCAAGGTTGCGGTGCAACAGCGGCTCCCCACCGGTAAGAACAACCTGCCGGACGCCAAGGCGAATGAGTGACTCGCGATGGCGTGCAAACTGCGATAGATCGAGTTCTTTGCCTCCCTCTCGCTGCCAAATATCACACATCACGCATCGGCAGTTACACTGTTCATGAACATTGAGCATGAGAATGGGTAGGGCGGCGAGCCGTTCCCCGAGCGGCCCACTGGTTGTACTTTCGGCTTTCGGAGCAGGCTTGATGGAAGTAATGTCAGTGGGCATGGACCGCCCTCACACCTTCCGGGATGCGAATCGGTTTGCCGCCCAGTTGCACCGCGTCCACACCCAACTCGCCTTCCGCTTGCCGCAGAAGTTCTTTTACAGGCGCCCGCAACCACCGGACCATTCCCTCCACCCATAATGGCTCCAGGCCCTTTCTCGCCGGCGAGGGCAGCCGGGCGAACACTTCTTCCGAGGCAAGCTGGACGCGTCCCGCGATCATCACGAGTTCCACATCTTGGGCAGAAAGTGTCTGGAGAAGATTCGCTGCATGCCGATGCGTATCTCGAATTGCAATCAAATCTCCTGCGCCGCACACCCTTATGGAGCCCTCGCCATTCGCCAGCCGAAGGATCGCCGCAGCAGATTCCGTCACCATGCGATAGGCGAACCGGGGCGGAACGCCACAGAAGCGCACTGCGAACCGGATCTCGTCGAGCAGATCGCCCTCTGCTGTCAGGGAAGAATCGCTTCCCAGGGCGATTCTGCGAATGCCGCCGAGCAGACCGATGTCGGGAACTTTGCCAAAGAGAAAGTGGTTCGAGGAAGGACAGATCACAAGAGAAGCATCGCGCTGCCGCATGAGGGCGACGCCCTCATCATCGATCGCCAGCCCGTGCACGATGACGGAGCTTTCATCCAAAACTCCCATTTGATTGAGTTGCCAAAGTTCTGCGTGCGACTCCTCATCAACGCCCTCACATGCGTGCACAATGAAAGCAGACCCCCGCGGTGTAGCCGCGTGCGCAGCGCGAAGATCGGCGCCGAATGCCAGGGAATGCTCCCAGCCATATTGCTGGACCACTCTTACCGGGAAACTCTCCTTCCGCAACTCCGGTTCCAGCGGATTGTGATGGCAGACGGTTGTGACTCCGCAGAGGAGGTTCCGCAAGCCACCCCACCACAAGCGTGTGCTACGTGGCACAGCTCTGTGCTTCGCAATCACATCGGAGAAGCTGGCCTGGATGTCCATCGACCAGTCGGTGGCATTTTTGTAACGCGGATTCCCCATCCTCGGAAACAGTGCGAACTCAAGATGATCGTGCGCGTTAATGAGCCCCGGCATCAACAAGTAGCCACTCAGATCGACTTCTAAAGTGAAGGTGGCGGCGGAAGGCACAACCGTATCGCAAAGGATGTGGCTGACCCTGCCGCCGGAGATATCTACCGAGGCCAAGGCGCTTTCCTGCGGCCCCAGCACGCACCGTGCTCCGGAAACCAGAGTGTTATGCTCCCTTATTGTTTTGCGGTACGCGGATCCAGTCTTGCGAAGGTGAAGTAAATAGATAGCCGGATGATTCTCGGCCTTCAGGAAGCGGTCCAACCGCCCCAGGGCCACGAAAACCGCCCGTTCCGGGGGCCCTAATTCAGCTTCTATCGCGACACACACTTCCCATCCCAGCGCACAGAAACTCCGGGTGATCTCTGCCATGCTGTGGGTTACTGTATCCAGCACGACCTCACCCTGGCGGCCTCGGAACCCACGCTTCCAGCCCAGCCGATCTTGTGTTTCCGGGTGCATGTCCGACAGGAAGAGATCGCATCCCTCCCGAGCGATGCGGTCTACCTCAAATGCCAGGCGGTCGATGTCTTCGATATACCCCAGAACAAACGATGTGACAATTAGATCGAAGCTGTCTTTCGCGAAAGGGGTCGAATCGCATGGACTTTGATAAAGCTCGACGCCTGGAATGGCCTTTCGCGCCGCGACCTGAATCATTTCAGCGGAGGCGTCCACTCCACACAAACTGCGCGGCTCTTTGCCGGCAAGATAAGTCAGCCATCTTCCCGAGCCGCATCCCGCATCCAGCACATCCCGGTCTTTGACCTGGGGGAGCATTTGCTTCAGATAGCGCTCCTCCAGCATTAAGAGCGGGTTCAGCTGCGTATCGTAGGACTGTGCCCATGCGGCAAAAGCGCCATCGTTGCCTAGCTTGTTCTGCGAACCGCCGGCTGCAAATTCTGTGAAGCGCGTCATAGGCTCTCTCGCTTCGGCTTTCGGAGCTGAATGAACCGGTTTGCAAGTTCCAGCTCCAACGGGAAGCTATAGACATGTAAGGCGTACCGCCAGGCACTGAGCATTTGTAAGAGCATCCTGCTCCAGCGCGGAGCCCGGATATCCTGTACCGTCGGCCAGCGGGAAGCCACAACGATCTCAAAATTATCGATGAGCTTCTTTGTCTTCCTTTTCAGCCAGGGAGCACTTGTATCTATTCGTAGCGTGAAATCCATCCACTGTTTGGTCGCCCATTCCGCAGGTGTGTCAGGAAAGGAAATCTTATCGTCGACGTCGCCGTACATCGCTCCCTGCTGAGGGGTTGGGGTATAGTGTTGCACGATGATCTCAGCATCGGGATTAATGCGCTTGATCTTGCGAATGAAGCGCAGCGTCTCGCGGGTGTCGCGCTCCGGGTCTTTGGGATTGCCGACGACGAACGAAAATTCCGGGATGATGCCGAACTGCCGGGTACGGTGTGCCATGGTTAACGTCTGGTCGGTAGTGATTCCCTTCTGCATCTCCTTCAAAGCCCAGTCGGATCCCGACTCAGCGCCGAAAAAGATCATGGTGCAGCCGGCGCGCCGAATCGCTTCCATGGTGGTATCCGAATAGCGAGACATGATATCCACGCGAGCCTCGCACCACCAGCGAAGGTTCAGGGGTGCGAGCAGGTTGCATAGCTCCACAGCCTGATCTTCCCGCAGAAAAAAGTTCATGTCGTAAAACTGGACCGAATCGGCGCCATATTCGGAGATGAGATGTTTCAGGATCTCCACCGTGCGCTGGGGAGACTCCATTTTCTCATCGCGGCCGTAGGCTGCGTGAACGCCGCAGAAGCTGCAGTTGAACGGGCAGCCTATGCTCGCGTGGTGAACCGCTGTTCGCTTTCCAAAGAAAGAAGGCCGTAGATACTTCTTTACCGGCACACGATGAAACGGTGACCAGGGAAAACTATTCGGCCCCTTCATTGGCCGCTCGTGGTTGCTGCGATGAAGACCAAACGCATCTTTGTAAGAGAGGCCGAGAATGGAGTCAAAAGACCTTTTCCCGCGAAGCGCATCCAACAGCTCTAACAACGTGTCCTCACCCTGGCCGCGGACAACGAAGTCAACATACTTCGCATTCAATGCCGCATCTGGGTAGATAGAAGGGAAGTAACCACCCCAGACGATTTTCACGTGCGGGCGCGCCTTGCGTATCGCTCGTGATGCCTCCATGGCGGCGACCATTTGCGGGCCAGGCATGGAGGATACCCCAAGCAACTCGACATGGTGGGTGTCGATCAGCTTCAACATGGTTTCGACAGGCTTGTCGTCGATGTTTCCATCTACGATTTCGTACTCTTCACAACCTTCGAGAACAGCAGCTAGCGCGAGCACCGCAAGTGGAAGGCGGCAGTTGCGCGGTTTGGTGGCGCGTGGATGAAAAAGAATGATCATGCGTATTTCCGGGCTGCGTAAATGCGAAACTGCGACGGTTCTCGTCTGCCACGAAGCTCTGCTATGACGGGGCGCATCTCCCACTTCAGGCCATACCACGGATAATGCACTTCCCAGTGGATGGATAGTTTCTTTTCCATGCTGTGCAGGCGTGCGTCCGTGAGGTATTCGAGACTTGGGATGGAGGCGGACGCAGTTCCATAGTGCTTCAGGAAGGCAGAGTGACGCTCAGCGACCATCCGTTTGCCGCTTTCCGGTTGGGAGTACCAGGGCGTATCGCTGATGATTATCAGGCCACCGGTCCTGACACAGCGCAGCGCCTCGCGCAGGCTCGCCTGGTAATCTTCAGAGTAGTGGAAGGAGGCATTGAAGATGACGGCATCGAACTGCTCGCCGGCGAAGGGAAGACGGCTGATCTCCGCCTGGAAACGCGGGAACAGTTCCGGCAAGCGCGTCCGGTAATGCCGGGCAGCGCCCAGCCCATCGTGGTTGTTGGTTAGCAGGTCCACCGCAAACGGTCGGAAGCCTTCGAGCGCCAAGCGAAAGCTCATCCAGCAGTTGCCCGCACCAAGGTCCAGAATCCTCTCATCCTTATGTTGTGCGGCCGGTCTCAATAGCGAGCGAACAAGATAGTCGTAGCTGCGGGCCCTGATGTGCCACTGAGCGCTATTCTTTCCTGAAAGGTCTTTGTAAGGAAGCTCGAGGTAGAAATCCTTGCTGTTGCTGCCGCGGCCTTCTGCCTGCCTGATGCGTTCGTAATCTTCTATGAATTGGGCATAATGCACAGCCCGCTCCGGCAACAGGGCATTCAGGATGCCACCGTTGACGGTGACAGCAAAACCACACATTAGGCAATCCAACCCGTCGATCGCGGTTGTGCATCGAGGGCATCGTAACCGAATACCCAAGGGGAGAAATTCGTGATCAGCCATTCCATACCGCAGGGCGCCCATGGTTACACTCTTTCCAGATGCAGCAGCATGTGATCGCCCAGCACCCTGAAGGCAGGGCAACGGCATAGCACGCGATCGGCAGCCTCGCAAATGCGGAGCAGGCGAGAATGCTTGCGGGCCCAGTGTTCCATGTACGAAGGGGGGACGGCGATGCCGATACCGGTGACAGAGCGAAGACGAAACATTGGCCGCAGGGATTTCAGGATTGAACGCACGGTACGGTAATAGACCGGAAACGAACGGTCTCCGAGATGCGCCTCTGAGGATCCCCTGCAGCGGCGAAAAGCTTTGTCAGGATTGGCCCGGAATAGATAATGCAGGATTTCCCAAATGCAGAAGCGGGTAGAGAAGCAAAGGACCAACGGGGCTCCTGCTTCCAGGCGTAGCGCGAGGTTCTCAGCCAGCGCGGCAAGATCCTTGACGCAGTTCAAGCCGGAGAAATTGGAGAAGACTCCGTCGAAGCGAAGTCTGCTGGGCAATTGGTGAAGGCTCTCCGTCGAGAGCAGATGAAACGCAGCGTTTGCCGAAGGTGCTTCCGCCGCTTTGCGCATGTGCGCACGCTCGATCATTCGCGCAGATGCGTCACAGGCAGTCACGGAGATACCCCTGGCTGCCAGAAATAGCGCATCTTCCCCCGTTCCGCAGTTCAGTTCAAGTATGTGATCACCTGGCCGGAACGTCGCCCCAGCCTGCTGCCAAACGACTGCACGCTGCGAACGGCCGATCGCCGAAGTAGTGAACAACTGGTCGTACGATTCCGCGATGGCATCGAAGGCTTCACCCGCAATGTGCGGCTGCTCCTCAACAGGGATCATTGCTCCACCTCGGCGTAGGTAGACTGCATGCCTGCCCTCGAGGTCCGGATGGCCTCATCAAGCACTGCCAGATCCGATCCGCCCATAATGTCTGTGCTCTGCAATATGCGGGCGCGATCCACCTCGTTCCGCAAGAGCTTATCCACATGTGCATAAAATTGCCGGGTGTGCCTTCCCCTGATCCTGAGCTCGCGATCAGATGACTTACCCCAGGGCTCCAGCTGTACAAGCCGGTCCCGAATCTTGTTGTAGTAAGGTGTGCCCTTGATGGGGTAAGAGACGGTCGTGAAAAAGATATCTGGTTTCGATGTGCTGACGTGCCGGATGGTGGCTTCGATGTCCTCCAATTCCTCCCCCTCATACCCCCACATCAGAAACATGCCGCTCTGTATTCCTCGTTCCCGGCTCATCTGAATCGCACTCTGCACCTGCTCCACCTTTACGCCCCGATCCATCGCATCGAGAATGCGCTGCGACCCGCTCTCTGAACCGATCCAGATGCGGAAGCACCCTAGTTCCGACAGCAGATCGAGCATCTCGCCGTTCAGCCTGTCTGCGCGAGAGATGCATTCAAAAGGTATCCGCAGACTTCGCCGCTTCATCTCAGCGGCATACGCGCGAAGCCAGGCGTGATTAATGGTGAATACATCGTCAGAAACCCAGATCATGTCAGGCGAGTACTCGCCGAGCATCCATTCCACCTCATCCACTACCAGCACTGGGTCGCGCCGCCGGTGCGATTGGCCAAAAACCTGGTGGCTGCACCAGTTGCAGCGAAAGGGGCAGCCCCGGGCCGTGATGAAGTTCACCGAGCCGGTGCCGTGATGGGTTCGCCAGGTTTCCACATATCGCCCGATATCGATGGCGTCTCGCGCCGGCCATGGCTGCAAATCAAGATTGGTAATCTGGCCGCGCGGCGCCCCCTGACGCAACTCGCCATTTTCATCAAGAGACGCGAGTCCGGCGATCTTCGAAAGATCCTGCTCACCGCAGCGCAGGGCCTGCAGTAGCTCCTCCATCGTGATTTCGCCTTCGCCGGAGACGACGAAGTCCGCGCCGGCCTGCAAATACTCCAGCGTGTAAGCGCCCGGCTCAGGACCACCCACCACAGTCTTCCAGCCTGCTTCGCGCGCGACACCTAAGGTCTCGATTACATTGCCGCGGGTCATCAGGTTCGTATAAATGCCGAGGACGGATGGCTTCTCCGCCCGCAGGAAATGGAAGAGTTCCTCGCGGCTGGAGAAAGTCGTGTCGAACACATCGACGTCGAAGCCTTTTTTGCGAAGGTGCGAGCACAAGTAGAGAATGCCAAGCGGGGCATACGGCTTCATGATCTGCCGTTCCTTCGGATCCTCGAAGAGGAAATAGCCATGGGTGAGAACTAGCTCTCGCATCTACGCCTCCGTAGCCGTTAACTGATGGAGAGGTACGATTACAGGCAGGCTGAATCCAGGCTTGGCTCCAGCCTGAGGTGTAAAGGCGTCCAAATTTCTGCTCACCGGCTCCAGTTCGCTGACTCTCCGCCATAGCGCCTCAGTATGAGGGTTGATTTCGTACGGGTCTTCCATCTTGGGCCAGGAAGCGACCTCGGCGTGCAGAGCATCGCGCACGGCGCGGTAAAAGTCCGTGTGGTAGCTTGCCTTGAACATGATGCAAAGATCATCGCTATCGGCCCAGTTACGCTTCGATCCAAGCTGGGCTTCCACCCGCTCATAGAACACCGTGCCTGGCAAAGGATAGGAGAAGGAGATCCCAATATCATCCGGGCGCGTCTCCCGAACAAAGTTGATGGTTTCCTGTAATTCGGTCCAGGTCTCTCCCGGATAGCCAAGCTGAAGAAAGTAGCAAGCCCGGATGCCTGCCGCTTTCAACCTGCTACGCGCAGCGATAACAGAGGGGAGGTTCAAGCCTTTATCCATCGCGGCGAGAACGGCCTGAGATCCTGACTCGACTCCCATCCATACCTCGGCACATCCCGCGGTCTTCAGGCCGTGAACGGTTTCTTCGCTCATCAGGTCAGCGCGAGACTGTATTTTGAAAGGAATGACGGCGTCTTTGCTGGTGACCTCCTCCGCAAACTGTTGTACCCATCGCTGATTCAGCGCAAAGACATCGTCGCCAAACCAGATATGCTGGACTCGCGTGTGCATCTTCAGCAGTCTCATCTCCTCCGCAACGGCGGACGCGGGACGTAAATGGAACCTATTTCCGGAGATAGGTTTTGCGCACCAGTTACAGCGATAAGGGCACCCGCGGCTGGACACCATATTGGTTGAGAAATATCCGTGGGTCTTCATCCACGCTGCGCGATACGGCTCGAGATCGATCAGGTCGCGGGAGGGCGCAGGAAGCTCCGGCCACGCGGGATTCCTGGACAATCTCACTGGGCTCTGGATGGCTCGGCCATCTTTGTCGAGCCTCACCATGCCATCTATATCTGGAATCTGCAGAGCGTGCAAAATGGAGGAGCATAGTTGCGCCAGCGTGTTCTCGGCTTCTCCACAAAGGACATAATCGAATCCGTTCTCCAGAAACAGAACCGGGTTATCCGTCGAATCGGAGCCGTGCGCAATAACGGCAGCTCCCTCGTGCCGCGCGGCTGCGGCAATCTCCCAGGCCACCTCGCGCATGCGCGTAAGGCACATCTTCGAAAGGAAATTGAAATCGTCTTCGTAGACAGCTACGATTTTTGGGCGATGCTCTTGAAGAGCGGCGGTAAACTTCTCGGACGGCCCCACAAGCATGGAGTCGAAGACTGCAACCGAAATACCCTGGGCACGCAGTGCTGAAGCCGCATAGAGTGTGCCGATCGGGATGTACGGCTGCATCTTCCGCATTTGCTTGGCGTCGTATGGAAGATGATAAGAGTGCGTAAGTAAGACATCCGTCAAAGGTTCACCTCGGGTAGCTGAGATTCACAGGGCCTATCAATCTACTCAGCACGCGGCCTCCGCCGGGGTATTGGCCAGGCGCTTCGCGTCCACTGCCGGCTTCATTGCAGCGAATTTCTTCAATTGCGAGTTCAACCACAACTCCACAGGCATACGATAGGCGTCGTGGTCGAGCCTCCACTGCGCCGGAAACGAGATCGCCTTCTGCGCCAGGCGAGTGATCTTGCCGCGGCTATCTGCCCTGATGGGGATGCGGTCGAAGGCAATGCGCAGGTAGTCTCGCGTGACTTGCAGGCGCTTGTGTTCCGCACCATCCAGCCACGGCAGCCGGGTATATCTGGGAAAGAAGTCAGCCCATCCTTCGAGCGATGTTGGCATGTCGATGCCCAACTCGGTTGTCCGCTCGAAGATGGGAGAGCCGGGGTAAGGCGTGAAGATATTGGTCCAGAACTCGGCGCCCGGAAACCGGCGGCACACATCCATCATGAAGCTGATGGTCTCGCGGCGCTCCTTGTTTGTCTCTCCGGGAAAAGCAAAGATGATGTTGAACGAGGGGCGAATGCCGGCCTCCAGGCAACGAGCCGCGCTCTCATAGATAGATTCGAAATCCTGCCAGTCCTTGTGCATCGCCTTCAGCACGGTGTGCGATCCCGAATCCACACCCTGGCAGATCTGGTGCAGGCCAGCGCGGCGAAGCAGCTTGAGATCCTCAATGGAGAGGCGAGAAGTTAGATTTGTTGTAGCCTGGATACTCCATTGATAGTGGGAGTTCTCTCTCACTAGCCCTTCTGCAATTCCACGTGCTCGATCCAGGTCTACCAGGAAATTGTCGTCGACCACCCATAGCATCTCGAGGGCATAGCGACGGCTCAGATCCACGGTCTCTTCTACAAATTGCCCCGGAGGCAACGCATTCCACTTGCGCCCATAGACACCGGCGTTGGTGCAATAGGAGCAGTTGAATGGGCAGGCCAGACTTGACGTGTACATCGCCCAGCGGCGCCCGCACCCGCGCTCGTAAGCGTCGAAGTCGGCAATCTCGTATGCCTTGGGTGGCATATCCACCAGGGGCTTCAGGGCCCGCTCCTGCGTCATGACCATGCGCTGGTCACGCTTGAAGCCGATACCTGCGATCAAGTCGGGCGCAGCGCCGGCCTGGATATGCTGGACAAGCTCAAGAAAGGCATCCTCTCCCTGGCCGCGCACAATAAAGTCGATGTAGGGCGCTTCCAGAGTCTGCTTCGGCAGGAGCGAAGGATGCCATCCTCCGAGGATGATCGGAAATTCCGGATTCCAAGCCTTCACCGATCGGGCAATGTCTACAGTCTCGCGAATCATGGGTCCGGTTACGAGCGAGATACCAAGGCAGAGTGCATCGCGCACTTCAGATAACACGCGCTGTTTGAAATTCGGCGTGATGGTGGAGTCGATCAGGACCACCTCGAAGCCAGCACGCTTTAATGGCGTGGCCACGGCGAGGATTCCAAGCGGCGCCGTCGCTTCAGAACTGGCAAAGGATGGGAAGAAGAAGACGATCTTCCTGGATGGATGCAACTGGCACACTCCGTTCTACAAAAACCAGCGTAGACTCCGCCGTCTTGGCAGTTGTCGCGCAATTGTCAACTCAATGTCATCCCTTTGCCGTTTAAGCTAAGACGGCCGTGGAAAGGCAGACTGTAGGATTTGTCAGTGCCCGGCGAAGGAGGGGTACGCACCCGGTTTCATTGCGACAATGTTTGCGCCGGGGAGCGCCTTTCGACTGCGCGGCGCCTAGGCGGATTCACAGTGATGCAGGCGTTCCGTCCAGTAGTGCCTGCACCTGTGGAGCTTCTACGGCGTTCCGGTATTCCGGGAAGAATTTCTCAAGGCATTTTAGAGATGGCCAAGCTTCTCGCGTTTTGTTGCGAGGTAGTGATCGCAGTGAGGTCCACTCGGAACGTCAGCGCTCAGGCGCTCGACGATCTCAATTCCAGATGACCGGACCGCCTGGATCTTCGCTGGATTGTTGGTCATCAACCGGAGCGAGCGAATATTGAGAAACCGAAGAATCTCTACAGTGAGTTCATAATCACGCAAATCTATGGCATGCCCCAAGCGAAGGTTTGCTTCGACCGTATCGAGTCCACGGTCTTGAAGTTCATAGGCGCGCAGTTTCTCCATGATACCAATGCCTCGGCCTTCCTGATGCTCATAGAGCAGTATCCCTGCACCTTCATCCGCGATCGCGCGCAAGGCCAAATGGAGTTGATCGTGGCAGTCACATCGCAAAGAGTGGAATGCGTCCCCGGTTGTGCATTGGGAATGAATGCGCACCATCGGGGGAGAACTGTGGAGATCACCTAGAACCATAGCCAGCGCTGTTTGCAAGCGTGTTTGCTTTGATTCACGATCCGTATGTATGCCCTCGAAGCCGAGCAAGCGGAAGTGCGCCCAGTGTGTGGGAAAATCCACTTCGGCGATTTGCTTCAGGTTGGTCAATGACACTGATGCGATCCTTTCTACTTTCCTGCTCGTGAACTGCACTGCCCCGTTATGGGGCCGGCGCGCAGGAGCGGTGGTGAACCATAGGCTGCGGCCGCAGTCGGTCGCGCAGGCGTGCTCATGACTTCATCGTTGCTGGTAGCGGGTCCCCAGTTGTCTCTGGTTTGTCACTTGAAGGTCATTCGATTGTTGCTCCGCGATACGGCTAGTGAAGCATACGAGATCATTGACGAGGCGGAGCAACACGAATCATGGGGCGGCGGAAGCGCGCGTTACACGCGTTCGCATGGATCCTTACTAAACTATAACAATGTGGTGACAAGTTCAGCTGGGGAGGATCGTATAAAAAAGACGATCAGAAGTCCTTTCTGCAGGACGAACGCTCGCTTAGTTGTTAGTCGAGTATTCGTCCTCCATCCATCTGAACACACAGTGCCGTCCGCGCATCCATGGTGATTGGCGAGTAAACCTTTTGAGAACGACCGGGGCGGCGGAAGGGCATCGATGTACGAAGCATGGGCGAATATGCAAAGTCTGCGTCCGATTCCAACTCGAGGTGTTCTCTAATGCGTGGTAAGGTCGTACTGTTTTATCCACCTTATGAGGGTTCGCCGCTCGGAGCGCCGCTTTGCCTGCTCGCGCTGGCGGCTACTTTGCGTGATGCTGGTTTCGAGCCGGTTATCATCGACGCGGCGGTCGAGCCTGATTACAGAGAGCGTATCTACCGGGAGATCGAGGGAGCGCTTTGCTTAGGAATATCGGTACTGACCGGACCGATGATTCGCAGCGCCATCGAAATCGCGAAGGCGGCGAAGAAACTTATGCCCAAGCTGCCGGTTATCTTTGGAGGCTGGCATCCTACGTTACTACCCGACGAAACGCTTGCCGAGCCCTATGTCGACATCGTAGTTCGAGGACAGGGCGAGATCACCCTTCGCGAGATTGCCGAGGCGCTCAAAGAAAAGCGGTCCCTCAAGGGGATTGCGGGTATTTCGTGGAAGACGGATGTGATCCGGACTCATAACCCGGATAGAAAGGTTGAGCCGCTCGATGCTCTGCCGCTACCGGCCTACGACATGGTGGACTTCGATGCCTATGAGCGCGTGGGGAAGGTGCGAAAACTAGCCTACGCCACCAGTATCGGGTGTCCTTATGCCTGCAACTATTGCACCGACATGGTTTTTTACAAACGTCGCTTCAACGCGCTTTCCGCAGAGCGTGTTGTTCAGGAAATGACCGATTTGGTCAGGAAGTATCGCATCGAGGAAGTAGCACTGCTTGACTCCAACTTTCCCGTGGACTTGAAGCGCGCCATGGCTATTGCGAAGGGGATTTATGAGTCGGGCGTCAAGTTCCGGTGGACGTTTCAAGCTTCAACGGATTTCATCTGCCGCATGAGCGAAGACGACTTGCGCCTTCTCGGTGCGAGCGGCGTTTCCTATATGGGCTTTGGGACTGAATCCACTTCGGAATCAGTGCTGAAACTGATGAATAAGCGGCATCAACGTGTGGATGAGATGTATGAAACGGCACGCCGGGCGGCAATCGGCGGTATACGTGTTACCTTCAACCTCATTTTCGGTTATCCCGGTGAGACCGAGGCTGATCGCATCATCACCTTTCAGACGATGAGCGATATCGGACGGCAATTCCACAACGTGAACTTCTCGCCCAATATCTTTACGCCCTACCCGGGAATTCCTATCTGGCCACAGTTGCGAGTTTTGGGAGTTCCTGAGCCGAAGACGCTCAAAGAGTGGGGTGAAATGGCACTTGGTGTGAATATGCTGCCCTGGCTGCAAGGCGCCGAATTGAGCCGTTTTCGTCGCATGCTCGACTATTTTCTACTGAGCAACCAATTGCGGAAAGCAGGAAAAGGGGGACGATGGTTACGGAGACTTACCCGTCTCATCGTATTGCAACCTATCCGATGGCGCCTGCGGTCGAGCCGCTATGCTTTCCCTTGGGAAATGTGGATCTCCCGGTTGTCGTGGCGCCTGATTCTGCGGCGTTCGCTGGTGACCGGACAGCCCCTCCCCAAGGATGCGGCCAACGTATGTTGAAGTGAAACGAAGAGGGTCCTCTTCCGCCAGGAACGTGTGGCCGTTTTCAGGTCGCGGCGAACCCGTCGGCGAGGCTCAGAGAATGGATTCCACGCGCCACGGTGGGCTCACACTGCGGTGACAGTTCTGTGCCAAACTCCGGAGGAAGCTCGCCAATACGCGATCCTCACGGTTCGACGAGCAACGCAAACCGATCTCACCGGCCCCGAAGCCTCGCGCCGACGACGCGCCGTGGCGGTAAAACCAAACCCGCTCACCAGCGGCCTATAGCATCAGTTCGGAGCAGGTTCTGACGATGCCGTCCAATTCTTCCAGCACATCTGTCCCTCGCTTTAAATTGTCGCCTGGCTTGCGCAGCGCGGATCTCAGGCTTTCTGTGAGTATGGTGACGGCGGCATTCAGGTCCTTATCAAAACGGGTCATGCTCAACTGTAGCCGTTCGACGTAGTCATGGCGGATGCGGCCTGCGTTCATGTCCAGCAGTTGCCACATTCGAGTGTTCATGTTCCGCAGGACGATCGGTCGCAACAGGAAGCGAGGCAACAGCAGAAGAAACGAATCGAGCGAATGGAACACGCGCTCGACCCGGTAGTACAAACGGCTTTCCACGCGGAGAGGGCAGCTGATCGACAGATGCTCGACCGGCATTTCAAAAAGTGCGCCCGCAGCTCGTTGAAGGCATTGCAAAACTGCATTTGCGCGGGCCACGAAGCGGGCCGAGAGAACATCGAGCTGCGTCTGAATCTTCTCATCCTCCTGAACTCTCCAGTTTCGGAAGACGGATTCTACTTGTTGCATGAAAAAGATCTCCAGCAGGGTTCCGAAAGCGCGTCCGGTTTCCCTTGGATGCTGAGATTGAAATTCCCGCAGGCGTTGCCGCAAGACGGGAACAAACTCTCGGACATGCGCGTTCAGATCGCGCTCGACGTTAGCTACAATCTCGCCCGAATGCTGATGTAGCAGCATCTGCAGCTCACGCATTTCGGACTCTGTTTGCTCCAACAACCGGTCGAGTGCCAATCGCTTGTGATCCAGGTCCTCAGGGCTCATGGACCGGGCGCGTACGCTTATCGTTGCCCCGAATTTGAGCGTGCGAGCGGCATGCAGAGCATCCATAGCGATGGAATGCACGAGGACTTGGCTCTTTTCCACTGCTAAGAATGTTCGTAGACGGTGCTCAAAAGCCTCGATCCCGCTGGAATCCGGGTCATCGCGTGCGTGACGTCGTTTCTCAACTGCTTTGCGCGCCGAAAGGCAGAAGATCTCGGGCGAGACTACGCGGAGCCGGCTCAATTCGTCCTCAAGAAAGCCCGAGATATGAGACACCTCCTCGCTTGAGGCTGCGTCGATCTTATTCAATATGAAAAACAGCTTGGGGATCTCCTCCTTGAGGTTTCTGATGAATTGTGACTCGACCTCGGTGATCGGCGGGTCCACGGAAAGTACCACAATCCCGGCATCCGCCTGCTCGAGATAAGCCTCCGTAGTACGTGTGTTGTGAGCATGCGTCGATCCGATGCCTGGAGTATCGATGAGGATGATTCCACTTGCAAGAAAGTGTGAAGGGTAGGAAAGATCGACCGATGCCACCTGCTTCTTGTTACCTGGATTGCCGGACTCCGTGATGTAGTCTGACAATGTATGCAGATCAACCGTTTCCCGGCGCCCGTTCGAGTAGAGGATAGCGGCCTCCAATATCGGTCCATATTTAATTTCCGTGATGATGGCGGTGACAGGAAGGACGCCCGTTGGCAAAATCTCCGCTCCCAAAAGAGCATTGATAAAGGAGCTTTTGCCTCGCTTCATCTGGCCGAGAACGGCAAGGTAAAGTTGATTGGAAGCGAGTTTCCCTTCAAGGGAGAGAAGTTTCTCGCGCAGGCTGGGGTTCTGCGTCTCAGATTCCTGAATCCTGAGCAGGGCGCGCAATACCCCATCAATCAGACGCCGCCGCTCGGTCTGGCCGTCCGTCTTGTGCGCAATGGCCGTCATACGCCGGCTCTCATCTGCTTTCAACCGACCGCTGAAGAATCTTTTGTGGATCGTGTATAGCGAATGACTTCCACAGGGGAGCTGGCAATCAGGCCACCTGCGATCATTTCGTCGAGGTGGGGAACCAGTCTTTCGATCTGGTCTTCCCTGTCAATCACAGTCACCATGATGGGGGCATTTTTCGAGATCGATAGACTCCGTGCGTGATAAATGCGGGCGCTCGCCCCAAAACCTTCAAGGCCGCGATAAACGGTCGCGCCCCCAAGTCCAAGCTCCATGCATTTGGCAACGATTGCTTTATAGAGTGGCTCACCTTCCCATTTGTCCGCCTCGGTGAAGTGAATGCGTAACATTCTGCCTTTGAAATGCTCCTTCATGGCTCACTCCTTTTCTTGCTTGATCTCAGTCGCGCGATGAGCATACTTGATGATGTCTACATTGGAGAGAACAACGAGCCCTTCGACCACCATCTGATCCACGATCGGCAAGAAACCTTGCAGCTTTTCCTCGGTATCGACTACCGAGAGCATGATCGAGCTGTCATGCGAGAGGTGGAGCGGTTTGTCCTTGTGAACTCTGCGGTGGGCTCCGTAGCCAAGGATGCCCCGATACACCGTAACTCCGGCCAGATCGTTAGCTCGCATGGCGCGAACCAGAGCCTCAAAGAGCGGCTTATCTTTCCATTGATCGCTCTCGCCGATGTAGATCCGCATCATTTTTGCCTTGCCTTCGATTCTGAAATGCTCAGGCGGTGAGGCTTTCTTCGGCTTTGAGACCTGCGCCGGCTTGGCAACCGTTGTTTCCTGGATCTCGATCATCCCGGAGCCCACCATCTCCTCAAGCTTTCCCAGGAGTTCGTCGACCTTTTCCCGCGTCTCGATAAATTCGATTTTCAGCGGGAGATGGTCAGAAACGTCGACCAGGGAAGCAGTATGAATGTGATGGTCGGCGCCGAATCCGGCGACACCTTTCAACACCGTTGCGCCGGAAACTCCGCGAAAGAACAGGAAGTCGAGGATGCTTGAGTATCTCGACATTCCATGGTGCGTCGAGCCTTCACTTAGGTAAATGGAGACCTTGATGGCTTTTCCAGCTTTTAGCATGTGTGCTCCTTTAGGCGTGAAGACCGCGCTGCGATGCGAGAAATTCTGCTGCATGGCCGAGCAAACCCCAGTTGGCCGTATCCGACTTATACTCGTTGCGCAGCTTTTCCAGGTCTTCGGCGAGGTGTTTACTATATCTCTCCATGACGGACTGGATAGTGGACGCAAAGACCGGGGGTGCGCCCTGTTTCAGTTTCGTTCCGTGGATCAGACAAAGAGTCGCTTGGGACCGGAGCCATTGTGCTACGAGTTTGTGATTCACGCAACCGATGAATTCTCGGATGCGCATGTCTTCCTCTTTCGATAAAGAGATGCAGATATCGCAAGGCAAATCGGGGGAAGCTCGAGGCTGTTCGTCAAGCAGACCCAGGAAAAGTTGTGCCGCGGACGGCACCCGCTGCATTGCTGCAAATCCCCATATATGAAAGTTGCATAGATGACTGATATCCGTATGCGGCTTTTGAAGCGGTCCGGCTTGAACATCCTTCATGAAATGACAGAATGGACATCTTTGTTCCCCGAGCACCTGCAGAATGGACGTGTAATTCATAACCTTGTTTGCTCTCATGAGATGACCCTCGCAATCAAAACCCCGCACCATACAGCGAGAAGACCAAGGAAGATGCTCGAAACCAGATAAACTGCGGCAATCAAGAAGCCACCCAACTGCAAACTCGAGAACATCTCCCACTCAAAAGTGGAAAACGTGCTGTAGGCGCCCACGAACCCGACCGGAACCAGGAACCTCCAGGCTGGATTCAACTCTGTATGCTGACCCAGGAAAGCCAGCGAAAAGCCGATGATCACGCAAGCCGTCATATTGACCACGAACGTGCCATAGGGAAACCTTGTCCCCATGCGGCTTGCGACGGTGACGCCAACCCAATATCTGGCTAAGGCGCCGAGCGAACCTCCAAGGGCAATCCAAAGATATTTCTGCAAATTCTATCTCTCCTTGTCTATGCATGAGTATCCGTGAGTGTGGCCGTGTTTGCCGGACGCCAGTTCCGCAAAAGTTCCAGATCGGCTTCCAGTAGATTCGGATTCACCGCCAAATCCGACGTTTCACGGATACGCTGAATCTGCATTCGGTAGGCGTCGGCATAAGAATTGACCAGAAGCTCAAGCTTCCGCACAATCTGTTCACTCCACTGCGACAGCGCCATCCCATAGAGGTGCAGTTCATCCTTAAGATGTGAACCGATGCTTTCCCGCAGGCTAGCTTTCATTTGGGAACGTAGGAGTCTTTGTCCCAGGAACTTCCGGGCTCCAGCATCGAAAGGCTTCGGCAAGGTTGCCATTTCAAAGCGCGGCATGTTTCGCAGAATCGCTTCAAAGTCATCTTGCGAAGGGGCATCGCTGCGCCCCATTTCCTTTGCAATTTCTTGTAGCCGATCGACGGCACGCTGGCATACTTTGCGCAAGGTCTCCATGGAAGGCTGAATAGAACCGTTGATCGCCTCATGAATCCACTCGGAAAGTTGCAAGGGCGAGACCTGGTTTTGAGAGGTAGTGCGTATAAAAGATGTCGCTTTATCCGTGACTGTTTCAATTACCGCATCCGGTGTCTCTCCGAGTGTGCGGAACGCGTGGTCGAGCGTCGTACGTTGCTCCCCAACTTCTCCTGTCACAATTCGCAGAACCGATTCGAGGTCTGAAGGTCCCTCTGGTGTACGGGGCACGCCTCTTTTCTCGCGGTGCAGATTGGTATCAAGGGCAGCCATGATCGCCTGCCGCATCGCCCCAATCTTTCTTGTTATGGACGCCTCTCTGAGAGAGCGTGCTTTTTCGAAGCGTGGCAGTAATTCCCGTTCGAAGAACTGATCGAGCAATACCTGGTATTTGCTCAAGGCGCTTACGGGGTGCACAGCGGCGGTAATGTGCAGCTCATGCTTCAGTTGGGCTTCAATATAAGTGATCGTGCGGTGCATATCGCCATTGGCAAGCAGGTCAGACTTGCTCAATAGAACCAATGCTGGAATTCCGGCCTCGTAGAGAAGCCGCAACGTGCCAATATCTTCTTCGTTGAGCGTGGCGCCCGCGTCGATCAGGAGAAGGGCGAGGTCGCAGGAAGGAAGGTAAGCCAGTGTCTCTGCCGCACCGCGTTTGGCCAGCGAACCAAGCCCAGGAGTGTCCACAAGCAAGATGCCATCTTGCAGTCTCGGGGATGGAATCTCCACCAGGGCGCGCACGATGTTCTTAAGGTTTCCCGGATTTCCTTGTTCGGTGACGGCCCGAGCCAATTCCTCGATTGAAACCTGTGCACTGCGTCCATCTCCATAGGCAACGGCAGCTTTGAGGGTTTTGCCGTAGCGCAATTTCGTCGGAACGGCCGTAATCGGGTTGACTCCGACCGGCAGGACATTGGTGCCTAGAAGGGCGTTGAGGAGCGAGGATTTCCCTGAGCTTACCCGGCCAAAGAACGCAACCTCGAAGGTGTCTTCTTCCAGACGGGAAGCAAGAGCATCGATGCGTAACCGAAATTCAACCAGCCCGTTCCGCGTTGCGACCGCCTCGAGAAGGCGGAGCAGGACCACATCAAATCCGGTTCGCTCCAGTTGTTGCAGCCGCTTATCCAGGTCTTTATCCATGTCCTGGTTGAGGTATCGTTCCATCCCGGTGACCAGGGCCCGAAGCTCATGGACGACTCCGTTTAGCTCTGCGACGGCATTCTCTGGGACAGGTCCGAAACCTCGCATGTAGTGCGGCTTCAATTCTTCAACGGCGATATCTATGAAGCTGAGGTTGGTCAGGATGGCCCGCGACGCGGGTATCTCCGGAGGCGAAGCTTTCATCTGCTGCCAGGCGAGGGTATGCACCAATTGCGATCTCAGGCGCCTGATGTGGTCCTCAATAACACGGATTTGCGCCGGATTAAAGTCTACGATGTATCGCGGAAAGGGAGACGTCGAGCTCGCAGCCTGGAGAATGTCCTCCACATCGGTGAGCAGCTTGTCGATATATTGACAGGTAACTCTCAGTCTCGATTGCTGGTGCTCGTTGAGCTTTCCTGGCTGCGGCTTCATCGTGATCTCTGCGTTTGATTCGAACATGACTCCTCCAAGTGGTGAACGACTTTGAGGAGTCATCTGCTCGCTTCGAGCGATTTCGGTGAACTCCAACACCGTAAAGTGTGGTTTAGCCCTTTGCCGCTTCCTGCGCCTCTCTCTGCCCCGAATTCGCCGGCTGGTTCGAGCTTCCCCAGCGCTCATAAACTGTATTTTCGGCGTAGCGCGCTTTGCTTTTTCTTTGGGTCTCTTGCTGCCCTGAACGCGTAAGATGCCCATCTTGGCGCGAAGCCTTTCGAGTGCGTTCGCCACGGTGGTCGGAAAGGCCAAATTTTGAGCATCCAAACACCCTCCAGGCGCTCTGCCGCAAAGGCGTGCGCTTGTTTCTTCGGGTCTGTTTGGGAATCTTGGCGAGGACATGACTCCGCGACAGCATTCCCTGTCAGGAGTCATCATCTGCCCGTCCGGATTTCAACTATTTGGCTGGGCAGCGGTTAAGGGTGAACTCCTTCACCGCAACACAATCTTTTGTATGATGCGAGGTCCAGACTTGTCAACCGCCGTATCAGAAATGCACAAAATAGTCTCTCGGCCTCCAGCGCTTTCCCGCGGGGAGCGAACAACCCAGAAGTGATGACCTTGACAAGTGCAGGGCTAGGGCTTCAACATTCAGAGTTATACAAGTCGTTTGGGTGATGAAGTCCACCCTTAACCGCCCTCCAGGCTGATGACTCCTACAACAGGAGGAGTCTTGTGAGTAAGAAAAGCCTGGAACCTCGTGCCAATCCATCCCCGCTCTGTGTTCTTCCCCTCCGGGACCCGGTCTGTTTAATCCCTCATGGCAGGAGACTGCCGTGATCCTTCCGAATGTCGTCCTCCAGATCTTCCAGATAGCATGCGTCCTATTGCTGGCTCCGCTTTTGCAAGGGTTCATTCTGAAAGCGGAAGAACGGGTTCAGCGAAGCCAGGGGCCAAGCATTCTCCAGCCGTATCGCGACCTCTGGAAGCTGTTTCATAAGCAGGCTGTTGTTCCAGAATCCGCATCCTGGATATATATGATTGCGCCCATCATCGCTTTCACAGCGATGATGATTGTCCCGATCTTAATTCCGGTGCTGACGGACCGTCCGCTGCCACAGTCAGACATGGGGGACATGCTGGGCGGCGGGATGATACTGACACTCGGCTCATTTGCCATCATCCTCGCTGGATTGGATAGCGGAAACGTGTATGGTGGCATCGGCTCAAGCAGAGCGGTGATGGTGGCAATTCTCGCTGAGCCGACCCTGATTCTAGTGCTGGTGGGAATCAGTCTACTGGCTAAGGCAATGTTGCCGTTTGTTGTAAATCATCTTCTGCTGGGGAGTGCCTCCGCCTACTGGAGTCCGGCACATTTATTCCTGATCCTGGCTTTCTTCGCTCTGCTTCTAGTCGAGACCGATCGCCTGCCGGTGCACTCGAGCACGCATCTTGAGATCTACATGATCGACGAAGCGCGCATTCTCGAATATTCGGGTCCGTTGCTGGCCCTCCTCAAGTGGGCATCCATGATGAAGCAATTCATTCTTTACACAATCTTCTGCAACGTATTTTTGCTTCCCTGGGGAATTTCGCAGATAGGCACCGCGTTGGGCCAGTTTGGCTCTGTCATTGCGTTGCTGTTGAAGTTTCTACTTGTGGCGCTTGCCGTCATAGTCGTCGAAACAGTGCAGTCCCGTTTGCGCTTTTATCGGTACCAGGAACCCCTGGCTGCGGGATTTCTGTTTGCTGTGCTCGCAATTGTTTCAAGCCAATTGCTCTGAGGAGTTTTTGATGTTCCTGGCACACGTCAATTCGCTGCAGGCTTCGATCTTCAGCTCCCTGGCTGTGTTCAGCCTTTTGCTCGCGTTTGTGATGCTCGGGTCCCATTGGCTCCGCAACTACGTGTATGCATTTGCAGCGCAGTCCTGGCTGATTGCGGCTCTTTCTGCGGCCGTCGGCTACTTCGCCGGCTATCCGGAACTCTATGTAATCGCGGTACTGACCGCGCTCTTCCGGGGGTTGGCTTTACCTTATCTGCTCATGCGTATCATTGCGAGGCTCAATGTAAAACGCGAACTGCATGCCGTTCTCCAGCCAAGCTCGAGCCTTGTCATCGGGGCTTTTCTAGTGATGTTTGCCTTCGTAATCGCCAATCATATGAACCGGCAGTCCTTGTTGTCGGCGCACGTCGTTGTGTTGGCGCTCACCATCATGCTTTCCATGAAGTTTCTCGGCTTTCTCATGCTGGCTGTGCGCGACGAGGCAGTAAGCCAAATCCTGGGTTTGTTGGTTTTGGAAAATGGCATCTTCCTCGGATCGCAGATTCTCGTGCCAGGCATGCCTCTTCTGATCGAAATCGTGATTCTCTTCGATTTGCTCATCGTGGTGGCGTGTTTCGGTATGCTTGTGCGTTTCTTGGTGGTACATGCGGGCACAACCAGCAGCCGTCAACTTAATCGGCTGGTTGGCTGAGGGTTCATGACGAAGGATTTGCTCATCATCCTATTTGCCGCTCCATTGGCCGCCGTGGTGTTGTCGTTTGCCATTCGATCATCGAGACTCTCAGAATATGCCACCGTAATTGCCGCGATCATTGACCTGGCGGTAAGTGTGGTCCTTCTTGTGCATGTTGTAGCTGGTCCTGTCGTGCTTGCGCACAGCTATGTCCAGGTCGACCTATTGGGAGCATGGGTCATCCTCTGCATCTCCATCGTCTATACACTCTCATCGATCTACGCCGTTGGATACATGCGTCTCCTCAATGAAGAGGCCCGCCTGCCATTGTTCTACGGGTTGTTTTCCGGCTTTGCCTTCACCATGCTGGCAGCATGCATTGTGAACAATGTTGGCGTCTTCTGGATCGCTATCGAACTGACAACCCTCATCAGCACATTCCTGGTGGGGTTCGAACGTGAGGCGGAGAGTACAGAGGCGGCGTGGAAGTACATAGTCGTAGTTTCAGGCGGTATTAGCCTCGCTCTGTTGGGCACTGTGCTCTTCTACTGGGGTGGCTCATTTGTCCTTGGGCCGAGGTATGCAATGACCTGGGCTGCGCTCCATCAATCAGCCCCTTCGGTTTATCCGCCGCTCCTGCTGGTCTCGTTTCTGCTTGTCCTGGTCGGTTATGGCACCAAAGCAGGCTTGGCCCCCATGCACACCTGGCTGCCGGATGCGCATAGCGAGTCCCCAGCCCCCGTCTCGGCCATGCTTTCAGGAGCACTCCTGAACGCTTCCATGTTGGGTATCGCGCGTTTCCTATCCGTGGTCAATGGAACTTCAATCAGTGGTTTCGCCCATTCCGCAGTAGTTGGTTTTGGGATTTTTTCTTTTGTCATCGCAGCGCTCTTTATTGTTCGGCAAACGGGTATCAAGCGCCTGATGGCATATTCGAGCGTAGAACATATTGGCGTACAGGCTCTGGGCCTTGGATTCGGAGGCGTTCTCGGCGTTGCCGGCGCCCTCTACCACATGCTGAACCACTCTCTCAACAAGTCGCTCATGTTCTTCGGCGCAGGCAACGCAATGCGAGCCTATGGAACGAAGGAGATTTCCGGCATCAGGCATGTGCTGAAAACCTTCCCGGTAAGTGGGACGCTCTGGTTGTTAGGCGCAGTGGGGATCGCGGGAGCGCCGCCGTTTGCCCTGTTCCTGAGCGAGTTCACCATCCTGCGTGCTGGCATTGGCGGCCGCTACCGCTGGGCTGTAGTCCTGTTTGTGGTGTTCCTGATCATCGTCTTTATCGGCTTTCTTGCGCACTTTCGCGCCATGTACTTTGACGACGCTCCCGAACCGCAGGTAACCCACCTTTCGGGGCTGGTTTGGAGAACCCTTCCCATGTGGCTCGCCTTTCTGCCGTTGCTCGTCCTCGGCCTGTGGTGGCCACATGCGCTGTGGGATGTCTTCACAAGAATTTCTCATGACGTCTTGGGAGGCGCCCAATGAGGCCCGCGACGGAACAGACGCTTCAGCCAAGTGGAGTGCCGGAGGCATGCGAGCAGCTTGTCGAGGCAGGCGGCCGTCTCCAGATGGCCTATGCCTGGTTTCCTAAACCCGGCGAACCGGCCGAAGTGCTCTACCTGGCGAACAAAGGCGCTCATGAACCGTTTTCTTTGCTGCGGTGCCGTCTTGAGAGTGAAACGCAGCAACTGCAGTCGCTTGCGACACGCATTCCGCTCCTGGGCTGGTACGAGCGGGAAATGACGGACCTGTGCGGCATCTCGTTCGATAGTCATCCCGAGCCTCGCCCTTTGGTGTTGCACGAAGGCGCATATCCTTCACTTCCACCGCTTGACCCACGGTACCCGAAGAACACGATTGTTCCGTACACGCCGGAATCGTGGGATCTGCCGCCCATTGAAGGCAATGACGTGCAGATTTTGCCATTCGGCCCGGTGCGCGGGGATGTTCTGGAGTCCGCGCAAATTGTCTTTTTCTATATTGGCGAGGCGATCCTGCACTGTCATCCGCGCCTCTTCTTCAAGCACCGCGGTATGGAAAAGCGGTTCGAAGGACTATCTCCTGCGTTAGGGGTGTTGATCGCGGAGCGCGTCTCCGGTGTAGATAGCGTCGCCCATGCGCTTGCCTTTTGCCAGGCGGTCGAAGCCGCCGGCCAATGCGAGATTCCCGAGCGCGCCCGATACTTGCGTTCGATCCTTGCCGAGATGGAACGTCTCTACAATCATCTTCATTATCTCGGTCATCTCTGCCATACCACGACGCTCAAAGTCGGAGAGGCGCAGGGCAAGCTTCTGGCCGAACAATGCAAGCAACTCAATGGTGTATTTACCGGAAGCCGATTCTTGCGCGGATTGCTCAAGCCGGGCGGTTTGCGGCGTGACCTCAATTTGCGTTCGCTTCCCCAGAGGTTGCGGGCTCTCGAACCCACAATTACAGCCTACATGCAGAACCTTGAGGCGACGAACAGTCATCTCGACCGCCTGATTACGACCGGCTATCTGCCGCAGAAGATTGCATTCGACCAGGGAGCTTCCGGCCCGATTAAGAGAGCTTCCGGCATCGCCCGCGATTTGCGTTGCGACCATCCTTATGCTGCCTATGACCACCTGCCGACGAAGATTTCAGTTCGCACAGAAGGCGACGCCCATGCCCGGGTACAGGTACGCATGGAAGAGATCCAAAACAGCATTGAGCTCATCCTGAAGGCCGTGGAGGAGGCGCCGGAGGGACCGGTTGCCACCGAGATATCTTTGCCGCCGGGCGGAGAAGGCTTGGGATGGTGTGAAGGCGTAAGAGGTTCGATCTATTACTGCGTACATTTTGATCCCGTTGGCAGACTGGTGCGGGTGAAAGTGAAATCAGCGTCATTTTCCAACTGGCGTGTCTTTCCGTTTACCGTGCACGACACCAACATGATGGATTACGCAATCAACGAGGCAAGTTTCGGACTGACCATGGCCGGTTGCGACCGCTAAGGAAGTGGAGAAAATACTATGCCGATCTGGACTCTATTTGGTATCCGCCACGGAATCGCGACCAATTCATGGCCAGACGGCGGGGATGCGGATGTCCAGCCGGGAGTGCTCGGACTGCCGCGTTTCCAGCCGGATCAGTGTCAGACGAATTGCCGTGCCTGCGCCGAGGTTTGTCTTCCTGGAGCGATCGGAATCGAGGCAGGACAAACGGGCGAAAGGCTGACCATCGACTACGGAAAGTGCATTGCGTGTCAACTCTGTACCGAATCGTGTCCTACAGACGCCTTGATCAGATCGAATGATTGGGCTTTTGGCGTACAAAGGCGCGAAGATCTGGTCTGGGTAGAGGCGCTCGCTTCGAAACCAGCTCAAGCGCTTAAGAAAGATATCCAACGATGCTTTGGGCGAAGTCTGCACATCCGCCATGTGGATGCCGGTTCCTGCAACGGATGCGAGTCGGAATTACAGGCGCTCAACAATCCCTATTACAACCTTCATCGCCTGGGAATCTTCTTTACGCCTTCGCCCAGATTCGCCGATCTGTTGCTGGTCACAGGATCGGTTACGTATACGATGCGTGAGCCGCTACTTGAGACCTACAACGCCATGCCAGAACCGCGGTGGGTGATGGCCATGGGCACATGCGCAGTTTCAGGGGGCGCCACCGGTGGCGGATACAGTTGCGGCCATGGCATTGAAGGCATCCTGCCGGTTGATATCTATGTGCCTGGCTGTCCACCAAATCCAGCAGCCATGATCCAAGCGTTGCTCCTGCTGCTCAACCGATCCGGGCAGTTCGTCCAAGGGGGGCACTATGCAAAGTGACCTGCTATGGGCGATGGCACTGCTGTGGGGCGTCTCGTTCGTGGCCGCCCTGCTTGAATCAAATGGGAGGCTGGCACGTTTTGGAATCGCGCTCGGATGTGGTGCAGGTATCGCTGGCTGTCTGGTGAATTTCAATCAGGAAATGCCCATGTTGTCCTTCGGATTCCGTGTGAGCGATACCCCAGTGCAATTTCACCTGGACTCAGGCGGGTCTTGGCTGTTGCTGTTTGGGCTTTTCACGGCACTCTTCGCCACCGGCCTGGGCACAACGGCATTTTCAAAGCCGGCAAGACGATACTGGCTGGCGGGGCTCTCGCTCACGCTGCTCGGCTCACTCGGTGTTTTCGGTTTGCAGGATGCCGTATCCTTCCTGATTGCATGGGAAGTGATGAGCATCGGCGGTGCCGCCATGATTCTGGGGGAAGGAGTTTCGCGATCGCCAGGCGGTCCCGTGCTCTTCATGCTGGCTCTGCTTGAAGTAGGGGCCGTTGCGGTTCTGCTCGCGCTCCTGTTACTCGGAACCAATGCCGCTTCGTTCGCATTTGGAGCTCTTGCGAGCCCCCAAGCGTTGTCTGGTGCTGGAACGCTGGTGGCCGGCTTGTTACTGCTATTCGGCTTTGGCGCCAAATTAGGCGTGTTGCCATTTTACGAATGGTTTCCCGCCGCCTATGGCTCGGGCAGCGGCGCCACGGGGGTCATCTTCTCCGGCGTCGTCCTGAATGCCGCGTTCTATTCTCTGGCGCGCGGGGTGTTGCAATGGCTGCCCCGCGCTGGCGTGTGGACGATGAGCGTCGCGATCATCATGATTTTCGCCGGAGTGCTCGGCGCAATCTTGTCGATTTTCAATGCCTTTCAGGAGGAAGATTGGCGGCGCATGTTAAGTCTTTCCTCAGCCGAGAATGCCGGCGTGGCCGTGGCGGTGCTGGGCGCTTCCTTGTTGTTTGCTGCTAGTGGATTGGGGGGCCCCGCTGGGTTGGCGTGGATTGTGTGTTTACTTCACCTGGCGGCTCACAGCCTGGCAAAGGGCACGCTTTTTCTCACTGCCGATGGAGTGTACTCAGTCAACGACAGCTATCTCATCCGCCAAACCGGGTTGCTACGGAATAGTCCGATACTCTTTGGCATCGGCGCGCTCTTTGCCACGATGAGTCTCGCGGCATTACCTCCGCAGTCCGGCTTTGTGAGCGAATGGTATGTTTTCCAAACTCTCTTTCAGGGAATGCAAGTGGATGTTGTGGCTGCGAGATTGACCATCGCCTTGGCGGCGGCGGGCTTGGCGTTGGTCGTGGCGGTGGCTTTGGCGACATTCGCCAAGCTCTTCGGCATTGGTCTGCTTGGCGATGGGCATGCTCACCCCACGCATCTCTCTCTAGGCCGCTGCGGCAGCGTCTTCGTCCTCGGTATGTGCGTGCTTGCATTGGCGGTGGGGATGCCCTGGTGGGTACAAGCGCTCGGCGAAGGAACTCAGGTCTTTTTTGGGATCAATGCCGCAAGGGCAATGAAAGACGGATGGCTGCTGGTGCCATTGAGCGGAAAGTTCGCTTTTATCTCGCCGACGAAACTGGTCATCGTCGCCCCGCTCCTGGCCTTGATGCCGATTGCATTTTTCCTGCTTAGCCGGCGCGCATTCCCTTTGCGCCGTGTCCCCGTGTGGTCTGGCGGGCAGCGTGAGGACGCGCGGCGTATTGCCACCACCTCTTTGGCGTTCTCCAATGCTCTACGCACTTTCTACGGGTTTATCTATGGACCGACTCACAATCTGGAGCGCGAATATGACCATGGACCTTACTTTGTGACACGTCTGATCTTCAACCAGGAAGTCGCACCTATTTTCGGTCCATACCTGTTCATCCCATTGACCCGTCTGGTGCGAGCCGCAGCCGACAAAGTAAGCGTTCTACAGTCGGGATATCTCAACTTCTATAACGGGTTAATCGGAATGCTGCTAGTGCTCATCCTCGGATTGGCGCTGTTCTACAAGTGACGTCACGCCGGAAAATGAGGCGATACAGCGTGTCCGCGACGGTCACAGCGTCCAAATCCCGTCAGTGTCGGAGTTTGGTCGCAGGTGTGTCACGGAAAACTTAATATGCGCATTTCGTGCCGTGTCATAACTCGCCGCGGCAAAAGCACTTAGATGGCAGATTTTGTCCCCCAGCCAAATCCCTGCTCGATGGCGCATCGATTGCACAGTCGTACAGGCATGGACATAAACGGAAGGGAAAAACCTGCGTCAGACCACGCAACCCAGGCTCCCGCTTTGGAGGACTACAACCTGGTCATCCTCGGCGACGGCACAGGAGCGACTCTTGCCGCATGGACATTTGCCGGTAAAGGACAGCGAGTCGCAGTGATTGAGCGAAAGTACATAGGCGGCTCATGCCCGAACATTGCCTGTCTCCCGAGTAAGAACATTATTCAGAGTGCGAGGGTAGCGTCCTACTTTCGTCGAGGCGAGGAGTTCGGCGCCGTCGCAGATGGCTTCCGCGTCGACATGCCTTCGGTGCGGGCTCGTAAGCGCGCGATGGTATCGGGCTTGAACAATATATACCTCGATAACTTCAAGCAGACCGGGGCGGAGTTCATTCTCGGATCAGGGCGCTTCGTAGGGCCGAAAACTCTGGAAGTCGCTCTTGTTAACGGGACGACTCGCCGGCTCCGCGGGGCCAATGTAATCGTCAGCACGGGTACGCGTGCTGCGCTTGAACCGATTCCCGGTCTATTTGATGCGCAGCCACTGACGCATATCGAAGCACTTGAACTGGATCAGGTTCCCGCGCATCTTATTGTGATCGGCGGCGGCTACGTTGGACTGGAACTATCGCAGGCAATGCGTCGGTTCGGCAGCAAAGTCACCGTGATCGATCGAAATGACCGTTTGTTGCATTTAGAAGACGATGATGTGACCAGCGGTCTCGCCGCTTTGTTCAGGGACGAGGGCGTCGATGCGGTAGTGAATGCAAGGGTAAAACACATTTCTGGCAAATCAGGCGGTTCAGTGACCGTTGTTGTCGAGCAACAGGGAAGTGAAAAGACTCTCGTGGGCACTCATCTGCTCGTCGCGGCGGGCCGACGGCCAAATACGGAGAACATAGGACTGGAACTGGCCGGCGTTGAACTGAATGATCGCGGCTACATCAAGGTCAACCAACGGCTCGAGACGACCGCGCCAGGCGTTTGGGCCATCGGCGAGGTGGCGGGAAGCCCTCAGTTCACGCATGTCAGCGTTGACGACTTCCGCGTGGTCCGCGACAACCTTGAAGGGGGCAATCACGTTACGACGGGCCGGCAAATCCCCTACACCCTTTTCACCGACCCGGAACTTGCACGCATAGGTCTGACGGAGAAAGAAGCCAATGCCCGAAGAATCGGCTATCGCTTGTTCAAAGTGCCAATGGAGCGAGTGCTGCGAGCCCACACCCTCTCCGAGACACGGGGATTCTTGAAAGCGCTAGTAGGAGTAAACGATGATCTTATTCTTGGCTTCACCGCCTTCGCTGTCGACGGCGGAGAGATCATGGCTTCGGTACAGACTGCGATGATAGCGGGTCTGCCTTATACCGCACTCCGCGATGCCATCTGGGCTCACCCAACGCTTGTCGAGGGGCTAAGTCCCTTGTTCTCGTCTGCGCCCTCGCTATCGACAGCCTTGTAATGTGCAAAGCGGTCATCGCTGAGTGAGTGCGAACAAGGCTTGCACACGCCCATTCGCCGAACGGGACTTGCAAACGACTTCGATGGAAACCCTGTCAGAACCTTCGACTACGAACAATGAATCTCAGCTTTGGGTAATGGCAGCCATCGCGTTCGCTATTGTCTACAGCAATTACATGGTCGCGCCGCTCATTCCCGCATTTTCGAGGGAGTTTTCCGTGCCGGCCTACCAACTGGGCTGGCTTGTGGCAGGCTACCTGATTTCCTATGGGACATCGACGCTCGTATACGGAGCAGTATCTGATTGGTGGGGACGCGCTCCCACGCTGGTGGCCCTTTTGTGCTTCGCTACGACAACCCTGTTGCTGGTTTCATTTGCAGGATCATGGCGGACCCTGGTCGCCGCACGGATACTTTCGGGCGTGGGATGTGGGGGCATCGTGACAGTTGCTTTAGCGATTGTCGGTGACCGCTATCCCTATGCGATTCAGGGACGCCCCATGGGCAGGATGTTCGGAGCGGTCGCAGGGGGCATCGCATTTGGCTCGACACTAGGACCCATTCTGAATCCGCTTTTCGGGTGGAGAAATGAGTTCCGAGCGCTAGCCTGCGTGTGCTGTTTTGGCGCGGTCTTCGTACGCAAGAACGCTCGCTCAATCATCAGCGTGCACAGCAGGCCCAGTTCCCTTAGGCAAGTGATTCGCGAATATCTCGTTGTCCTGGATACTCCGCGGGGTGGCCGTACCATGGCGTTCATCTTCTGCAACGGAGCTTTCCACGGCGGGATCTTCGCCTGGCTCGGCCTTCTGCTGACCCGCCGGTATCATCTGCATGACGCCGGCATCGGTTTGGCCCTCGCAGGATACGGTCTCCCAGGTATCTTGTTCGGGACCATGATAGGGAGATGGGGTGACCGCTACGGAAGGCGTTACGTCGTTCCCTTAGGTTTTCTTTGGGCGGCGGGATGCGCTTTCCTGTTGCTCCCTCACAGTCCTCGGCTCGTCGCCGCGCTTGTCATCACGGCTCTGTCGGTTGGATTTGACGCGACGCATCCTCTGATGTCCAGCATCACGACATCCTTGGACCCGAAACATAGAGGACAGATTACCGGGCTCGCAACTTTCGCCAACTTCTTCGGGATGGGCACAGGAGCACTATGCTTTCAGCATCTGATCGTATTCGGCTTTGGCACGGCCCTGGCCATCTTCGCCTCTGCACAGACACTATTGGGCTTCGCAGCCCTCTATGGCTTTCGAGGGGAGCGTCCCGGTCGAGTCAGATCCGTTGCGCTCGCCACAGCCCAATCGGCCTCACCTCAGCGCTAGAGCATTTTTGCTAATGGTGTAGACCAGGAAACTGAACCCGACGCGGCCATTCCGCCACAGAATGGCCGCACATAACTGATCCCTCCGGACCACAGTATTAGCAAAAATGCGTTAAGGGAGTTGGCGGGGAAGTTGCCAACATTTCCTCCGCTTCAATTGCTCGCTCTGTTCTCCGAAAGGACAGCCTTTTTCCCGAAATAGCTGACCAGATAAAGAGAGGCCCCGAAGGATATGACATCCTTGAAAAGAAAGAGGCCCAAAAAGCTCATGTACCCCATCCCGTGAACCACATTGATCGTGCCGGGAGTTGTTATCAGCATAGTGCTGGTTGTAAAGAACATGAGGGTCGCGATAAAGCCGCCTACGATGCCGGCTTTAGGCTTCAAATAGCCTGCGATAATCAATATGGCAGCAGTCCACTCGGTAAGACCGATTAAGTCGCCACCCCTATAAGTCCCGAATAATTTAAACTGCCAGCTGATCAGCGGGCTGTTAGAAACCAGCGGGACTATGCCGTCGGCGCCCGGAACGGTCATTTTATAAGTTCCGGCCCAAAGGAGCATGACAATCATCCCGATGCTTATGACCAGGAAGGGAATATGACGGTCATCTATCCACGCAGCCAACTTGGTTAATCCGCTTTTGGCGTGCTGTGACAAATGTGAAGAAACCGCATCTTGTTCTGGAGCCGATAGAGTTGTCATCTCTGTGAACCTTCATTCGTGTATTTAAATTCCGTAACGCATTCAACTGCCGGGATGCAATCGAAACGCCAAAGTGTTTCTCCGTGGCGCTTCAATAAACTTCGGCGTGATCGAGCGGCAAGCGCACGTGAAAAGTTGTATTGTTTGGTTGCGAATCGAAAGCGACCGCCCCGAAGTGCTTTTGGATAACTCGTTGGACGGTATCAAGCCCGAGCCCCAAACCCTTTCCGAACGGTTTTGTCGTAAAGAACGGCTCGAACACTCGATTTGCATACTCTTCAGGAATTCCCTGACCGGTATCGGTGATCTCGACCAGGATCGTTTTTCCCTGCAATTTCGTCGACAGGGTGAGTGTGCCGGAGCCGGACATCGCGTCCAGAGAATTTTCCACCAGTGCCGCCCAAACCTGGTTCAGTTCGCTTCCAAAGGCTTTGAGCAGGGGTACATCCGGGCTATAGAGACGTCTTACTGTGATGCCGGCGAGCCTGGGCATCAAGAGTTTAAGGACGGTGTCCAGAGAGTCGGCGATATTGACATCCTGAACTGGCTGCCGATCCATGTACGAGTAGTCCTTTACGGCTGTGACCAGGCGGAAGATCCTCTCTACTGCCTCGTTTACCGAAAGTATCGCTGTATCGGAGGTGAGGGTCAGCTGGACATCGCTGATCGCAAGGCATAGCGAATGAGCCGGCACGAGTTGCTCGAGTTCTTGAAGTGAGGATAGCGGGACATTCCATTCAGCAAGGAGTGGAGCGAGTTTCCACGCCTCCGCAAACCCTTTCGACTCCAGCCAATCCATCAGCGAGTCTTCAAGAGATGTACTCGCGACGAAGGTACTCTCATTGGCAGTTTGACGGGAATGGGAAACCGTCGAGCGTAGTTTAGAAAGCCAGTGGAGGTAAGCGTTGAGCCTGGCATCGGTGCCCAAAGCCATCCCAATTCGATAACGAGCATGCTCCTGGTCACTTTCAGATGCGCTCTGCAGGTGCGCGGCCGCACGCTTGGCAGCCGATGCTGGATTGTTTAGTTCGTGAGCGAGGTTTGCAGCAAGCTTATTGAGGGCGGCCAGCTTACCAATCTGCTCCTCGGCTCGCGTATATTCCCGGTTCCGTTCGAGCAATACCTGGACAATCCGCTGGGTCATAGACGGAATCGCGGTGAGGAGTTCTGGGAAATGACTGTCGTGCAGCTCCAAAATCCATGTTTTCCCAGATGACCGCCCGTCGGCGTTCCAGGCCTTGATGCGCGAGAACGGGGTCTTGCCTGTGATTCGCCCCGTCTGCCCAATCAAGACGGAAACTGGACTGGACGAGTGGCGATGGACAAGTACCTCGCCACTGAGGATAAACATCAGGTGGTTCGGCGGAGTTCCCTGGCTAAAAATAAAGTCCCCATCATCGCCGAACTTCTCCGTGCCATGGCTCGCGAGCCAGGTAAACTCCTCATCGGTCAGCCCGTTCAAATTTTCGATAGTGCGCAAGGCTGCGACGATTGCTGTGATGCGTTGGTCATCGACAACATATTCGACTGTCGGGCTCATCTGCTTCGCCATTGGGATTGCTCGTCGTGTCGAACTGTGACGGATTCCTAAATCAGATGCCTTTGATTTCTCCACCGTCCATACGCACGGAAGTCCCTGTCATCCACTTTGCTGCGGGCGACACCATATAGGCTATCAAGCCGGCAACTTCTTCTGGTTCGCCATAGCGAGTTATGCCCGCCATTTCTGGAAACTTTCTCATGGCCTCTTCCACGCTCATCCCATGTTCCGGAGCCCAATGGGCCATAAAGGAGCGGCGACGATCTGTCATGACCGCGCCCGGCACTACGCTGTTGACCTGGACCCCATCTTTAATGCCTTGTTCGGCAAAAGCCTTCGCAAGGGCAGTGATGGCGGCGTTGACTGCTGCTACGGCCGCGAAACCCGGTTTTGGATCCAAGGCGGCACTCCCGGAGATAAGAACGACTGACCCTTTCGAAGCCCTCAGTGCACCCCAGGCTTTTATTGTAAGGCGGCGCGCGCCATGGAGCTTTAGTGCTAACCCATCTTCCCACTGCGCATCTGTCATCTCGAACAAATCGATCTGTGGCACAGCGCCGGCAATGTTGACCAGGGCATCGATTCTGCCAAAGCGATCGAGGGCGCCCTTGACGAGAATCTCAGCCGCCTCAGGCTCACGCAAGTCGAGTGCGTAGATCTGTGACTCCGCGCCTGCGGCGTTCACAGCCGCTGCTGCCGTCTGCAACTCACCCTGATTTCTCGCGGCAAGCACAACAGCTGAGAAATCCCGCGCCAAGCGCAAGGCAGTAGCACGACCGATTCCCTGGCTTGCGCCAGTGACGATAGCAACAGATTCGGCTGCCATGATGTCCCTTTCCAACGCTACAAGTCGCACCGTCTTGCAGTGCAACCGAAATGCCGTCTCGATCCGAGATCGGCTGCCAAGGTAAGTCGTTTTGGCGGAGGAAGATATCTTCGTGTATGCGAAAAAAAATCACATTCCCATTGACGGTTTCGTGACGGATCCCCAACACTGACGGGGTTTGGTCGTGACGTTGCACCACTTCTTTTTCGCTCTTCTGGCGCGCTGCAGCAGGCTCCTGATAGGGCCGTCCAGCGCTAACGGCAGCAAAACCACTTAAACCGCCAAACGTATTCCGGTGAATTGCCAACGCGTTGCGGGTTGAAAGAAGTTCCGATAGGTTGCGCGCACGTGATCCGCAGGCGTGACGCAGGAGCCCCCGCGCAAAATCATCTGACCGGACATAAACTTTCCGTTGTATTCGCCAAGTGCGCCTGGAAGAGGCTTGTATCCTGGATAGCCCTTGTAGGGGCTCGCAGTCCATTCCCAGCAGTCCCCGAAGAGCTGGTCAACACCTTCTCCGGTTGCCGCTGCCGGATGCAGCCTCCCCGCATCCAGCAAATTTCCAGTCGGCGGTTCCTGGCTGGAAATCCACTCCCATTCCGCCTCTGTTGGGAGCCGGCAGCCGCGCCAGCGCGCGAAGGCGTCGGCTTCAAAGTAACTGATGTGGCACACGGGGGTATCGAGCAAGCGAAGAGATCCCGTGCCAGCCTCGCAAAGTAAAGACACGCCAGCCCGTCTCGTCGCCGGAGTCGCGCTCCCAATAGAGCGGTGCCTCCCAGCCTGCCAGTTTCACCGTCTCCCAGCCATCCGACAGCCAGAGTTCGGGACGCGTATATGCATCATCCGACATAAACTCCAGATACTCTCGGCATGTAACTGGGCGGCTTGCGATTCGGAACGGTTCCAGGTAGGCCTTGTGGCGGGGAGTCTCATTGTCGAAGCAGAAATTCAACGCATTCGCCGTGTTTACCGGATGACCGATTTCAATCAATCCACCCTGAACACTGTGCCAACTGAGCTCAGGGATCGTGTGGCTGGACTGGCTGTCGAGCGCAGTCTGTTCATACGAGGGATGCAGGGGATTCGAGAAGAATGCGTGCTTGATATCCGTCAGCGCCAGTTCCTGATGTTGTTGTTCATGATTAAGGCCCAGCAGAGTGCGACGTGACGCTTCGTCATCTATGGAGCGCTCCAACAGTCTTCCCATTCCCCGGTCGACGTGCGCGCGAAAGCTAAGAATCTCATCGAGCGACGGGCGAGAAAACGAGGCACGCAGCTTCTTCTCGGGAATCTCCTCGCCGAGAGACATGTAATAGCTGTTGAAGAGGCGATGGAACTCTTCGCGAAATGGTTTGTAATCCGCGAGAAACGGCCTCAGCACGAACGTTTCGAAGAACCAGGTGGTATGGGCCTGATGCCACTTCACAGGACTGGCTTCAGGACATGACTGGACCATCTGATCTTCGGCGGACAAATTCGCCGCCAGAGACCGCGTCGTCGACCGCACGGCTTTGTATTTCGTGTCGAGAATCGACATGGTCTTGTTTCATTCGCCGGATTCTCAGGTCAGACCAAGCTCAGCGATGGGCTCGACCGAAACGCTACTGATTTCAGGCATGACTCTAAGGAAGCAAATTACTTGCCATCACACGAAGGCTTTCGAAGCGAGATGATGAAGACGGTAGATTCGTCTATCTACAGGAACATAGAGTTCAGGGGAGCCCGGCATGCTGTCTTTCCTGGCTGACGAATTTGTGACTGATCTCCGCCACTGACGGGTTCTCGTCGCGACAACTGTCGCGGCACCGAAGCCACAAGCTTGCACAGGAAATCCGGGCATGCGGCAAGAGACAGTCAGACCTGGCGTGCCTGCTGTTGAGAGAAGGCGGGACGAATGATCCCAAGCTTCCGTATTTTGTAAACCAGGGACGTGCGCTTCATTCCCAGTCGCTCCGCGGCGCCGTTTCGACCACCCACGACCCAATTGCTTGCCTCAAGCGCTCGAACGATGTGGTCTCGTTCCACTTCTTCAAGGCCGGTCATGATCGTACTTGGGCTTTTGTGAACGCTGAAGGGTTCCAACTCGGAGATCGGCGCTCGCAATACAGTGTGGGGAGAAAGGATCACTGCACGCTCGATGAAGTTCTGCAATTCGCGGACATTTCCTGGCCAGCGATATCGCACCAGCGCATCCATCGTTTCCGATGGGACTGTGTCGATTCTCTTGTTCATGCGTCGCGCGTAGAGCTCCGTGAAATGCCGGACCAGCTTCGGAATGTCCTCCGTACGTTGCCGCAGCGGGGGAACATTGATCGGAAATACCTTCAGCCGATAGTAGAGGTCTTCGCGAAACGTCGTCTGCTTTACCATCGCGGTCAAATCACGATGGGTGGCTGCGATCAGGCGGACGTCCACCTTGTGGGTGCGGTTGCTGCCCAGCCTCTCGAATTCCTGCTCCTGCAGGACTCGCAGCAATTTTGCCTGAAGTTCAAGTGGAATGTCGCCCACTTCATCAAGGAAAAGCGTGCCCTTATTCGCAAGGTCGAAACGTCCCGTCTTCTGGGCGATCGCTCCCGTGAACGCCCCCTTTTCGTGTCCGAACAGCTCACTTTCGAGCAGCCCAAGCGGGATCGCGGCGCAATTCAATTTCACGAACGCCCGCTCCCGGCGATCGCTCAGATTGTGAATAGCCCGTGCAATCAATTCTTTCCCGGTTCCCGTCTCACCCTGAATCATCACGCTCGAAACCGTAGGCGCCACTACTGACACCAGGTGCAGGGCGGTCTTCAAGGCGGGACTTTCGCCCACGATTTCCCCAAACTCGGTGCGAATTTCCTCCTCAAGATAGAGTCTTTGTTTGGTTTCTGTATCTCGGTCCCTGATCGCCTTTTCGTAGTCCAACGCGTTCTCAACGGCAATAGCCACTTGGCGGGCAACCTGTTCAAGAAAGACGACGTCGTCGCGATCAAATGCCCCTTCTGACCGCTTTAGCGCGGCTAGCACACCCACTACGCCCTTTCTGCCGATAAGCGGGATATCGCAGCCCGACACCAACCCTTCGTCCACTACACGTTGATAGAAGCGTTGGCCTATGCTGTCGCCGAAACTTTCGGGGCGTACCTCCTCAACGTTGTTGAAGTGTTGAAGCTTGCCAGTCGAAAAGGCTTTGCCACACATCGAACCCTGGATGGGGATGATCGTCCCGTCGCACAGAGAGCCTCGGGGCTCCGGATTGTACAGAGTGGTTAGGCGAAGTTCCCCACTATCAGCATCTGGTAGAAGCAAAGCGCAAAAATCACATCGCGTTACCCCCAGCAGATTCGTGGAGAGCATCTCTGCTAAGCGACGGATGTCCAGCTTCGAGGTCATGCTGTTTGTGATTTCCAGAAGCAAGCGTAGTCGATCGCGCTCGAGCCGTAGGCTATCCTCATTGAGGTGGCGCTCAATGGCAATTCCCGCGATGTGGCTGGCATTCTCGATCACCTGCAGATCGGCGGCGTCAGGGCTACGCGGTTCACGATAATGAATGGCGAACGCCCCCAGGATTTGACCTTCGCTGGTAAACAACGGCCTCGACCACACTGCTCGAATTCCAAAAGGCAAGAGCCGGTGACGATAATGATCCCAGACGGGGTCAGTGAGAATGTCACTTACATAGACCGGTTCCTTCCGATAAACGGCTGTGCCGCAGGATCCGCCCTTGGGACCGATCGCCATCGACCCTGCGTCAGCGATAAATCCTGGAAGGCTGGGCGCCGCCGCACAATAAAGCTGCTTTCCGTCATCGGTCGGAAGCCAGATGGTGCACAATGTCCCATCGCCACGAGATTCAACCAGTTGAGCAATGATGGTGAGCACTTCTGCCAGGGGAGCTCCTGCCAGAATTAACCGCAGAATGTTGAGCACCGCTTCTGAGGAAAGCAGACCAGACGCGTTCTGCGCATCTTTCGTGTTCAATACCAGCTTCGCCGGAGATTGTGTTGTAGACTCCATCGCTCTCTTCCTTGAACGCCACTCCACAAAAGGGAGAAAGTGCCACTCGCGCGGGATCCCGGATTTCCTGTACGCAGCACTGGAACACGGCAGCGTGTGCGGCTTTCATTGAGGAAAACCGCATGAACCTCCCCAACGCCAACGAGATCCGCAGGAAATCCGGGGAGGGTCTAGCTGTAGTGTGGGATTGACTGCCAACACTAGCCGTCAATATCATCTTGCAGCCTACATTGTATGGGGCATGAATCCAGAGGGCAAACTGTGAGCCCGAAGGACCCACCGGGGCTCAGGGCGCTGGCAGCCCTTTCTCATTCATCGCGCAGCAGCGTGTGGACCGGGTCGACGGCTGGCATACCCGGGCCGAATGCCTCGCCCTGAAGCCGGGACAGGAGCAAACCGATCAGCAGGCACACAACAATGCTGATTACGGCGTCGGCGGCGAAGCTGCCACGTACTCCTCCGAACCCGTAAGCCCTGCCGTCCACGTACAACATATAAGCCACCGGAACGTTGGTGGCGGCGATCAGAAACGTGAAGGTAGTTGCGGCCAGCGGATTGTTCTCCCCGATCGCCTCAAAAGCAAGGGCGACCGTGCCGGTGTAGGAGATCGCCTGGAACAGGAATTCGCCCAGCAGGGCAAGCACAAAGGTCCACGGGGCATGGGGCAGCACAACCAGGCTCAGAGTAAACAGGCCGCCTAATATTCCATTAGCGAGATAGAGAAAGCGCAGCGGCATCCGTCTGGAGAGCAAAGGGAAGAGTATGCAGCCAAGAATGCCGGGAACGATTGCCCCTGCTCCGCCGGCCAGGCTCACCATCCTCGGCGAGGCGCTGAAGTCGTTGCCCACTCCTCCGAGCAGGTTGGTCAACGCGAATGAACCGCAAGGGGTAACGAAGAGTAGCAGCGTGATCAGCACTTCCCGGCGGCGCAAGAGCGCGAACACCTCGCGACTGAACTGGGTGAAGCTTTCGCCCGCCAGCCGCCGATCCGGACCGGGGGCTGGAATAAAAAGGAAGATGGTGGCGGGAAGAAAAACGATCGCTGCCAGAAGGCTCGCAGCAAGCCATAACGGCAGGTGGCGAACCAATTCGCCTGCAATCATCATTGAGAAGCCCGAAGCGCAGATGTACGCGAGGTTATACCAGGCGCTGAGCTTGTTTTCGTCTGCTTTGGGGCAAACCGTCGAAAGCCATCCGCCAAGCGCTGTTGCTGACAGAATCGCTGCCGCAGAACCCGTGACCAGGGCGATCTCGAGCACAGCGAGATTACCCAGGTTGATGACTGCGATGAAGACCAGGACAGATTCCAGCGCGGCGAAGAAAGTGGCGTACCAGCGGCGGCTGAATCGTACGTCGAGCATAGGGCCAAACACGACAGCCCAGAAATTAGGTGACAAAGCCATCGCCGTGATCCCGGCGATTCTCGCTTCCGACACATGGCGTGTCGCCAGCAGTTGGGGTATCGCGAAAAAAGCTATGCCGCCGTAGAGTCCAAAGGAAGCATTCGAGAGGCCCATGAGCCAGACCGGCGGAACACGGCGATTTGGTTTCACGGCAGCCTCCAGGGTCTTTTCATGTTATCGGGCTTCTTCTAGGGTGGCTACGTTCTATGATGAGTTGGCGGAGCATTGCTACAAAATTGACAACTAGGTGACTACGCAATGACCACAACATCATCACTGCCCGAGACCATGAAGGCAGCGGTCGTTGACACTGCCGGACCGCCCAGCACTCTTCACATCAAAAGCGTGCCTGTACCCAGACTTGCGCGCAATCACGTAATCATCGCGGTTGAGTATGCCGGGCTGGGCGTGTGGGATGCAGCCCAGCGATCGGGTTCCTACGGAGCCGTAAAGCCGGGAACCATCCTCGGTTCCGACGGCAGTGGAACGATTGCTGCAGTTGCTGCGGATGTTACCAGGTTCAAAGCGGGCGATCGCGTGTACTCCTATAGCTACGGCAACCCAAGTGGAGGCTTTCACGCGGAGTATGTGAGCGTTCTGGCTGACCGGGTGGAGCATGTTCCCACCCAGCTCGAGACGTCGGTTGCCGGTGCGATGCCCTGCATCGCCTTGACGGCTCTCTCCGGGCTCGAGCTCTTGAAAGTGAACGGCAGTCAGACCGTGTTGGTGTTTGGCGCTAGCGGCGGCGTTGGTTCCCTGGCGGTTTGGCTGGCAAACGTTGCAGGCGCAACGGTCGTCGGCACGGCACAGCCTGACGCGCAGGAGTACGTTCGCTCGCTGGGAGCGGCACACACCATCAACCCAAATTCCTCCGAGCGCGAGAGCCTCCTAAAGCGCATAGCGCCGGCAGGATTCGACGCGGCGGTTGTCACCTCCAACAGTGACGCGCTTCCTGCCTTCTTGTCACACCTGAAAGCAGGGGCGTCGTTTGGTTATCCCAATGGTGTCGAGCCTAAGCCGCATTTCAGTGGCCATTCCGGGCTGGCATTTGATGGTTCGATGTCGCATGAATCGTTCGTCCGCTTAAATGCTGTTATTGCTCGGCAAACAATTCCGCTAAGGCTCCATATGTTTCCGCTGAAAGACGTGGTCGAGGCGCACCGCAGGATTGAACACGGGCACGTCCTGGGAAAGATTGTTCTCGGCATCCGTTCCTGACTAGTGCTGTGGTATCCCACTCAAGCCAAAATACGGCTTGAATGGGGCACCGAGCACCCAGAGGGTCGCTGGATCTCACCGCTTTTCCTCTCACCAGCAACGAAGGATGGGTGCCCCATTCAAGCCGTATTTTGGCTTGAGTGGGATACCACAGCACTAGAGCCTTGACTCAAGAAACGAAACCGTTCAGTATCGTTATGGAGATTCGAGGCTTCCATGATCAAGGTTCAGCACCTGGTTAAGACCTTTGGGGATTTCACCGCCGTCCGCGATATCTCCTTTGACGTTGCCCAAGGCGAGATTTTCGCCTTCCTGGGCCCGAACGGCGCGGGCAAGACCACCACCATCAAAATGCTTACCACCCTCCTCCAGCCGACCAGCGGAAGCATCGAGCTGGATGGTCTCAACCCCCGCACCAGCCAGAAAGAGGCGCGCAAACGCTTCGGCATCGTTTTTCAGGATCCCAGTCTCGATAACGAACAGACCGCTCACGAGAACATGACTCTCCACGGTATCCTCTACCACGTCCCTCGCCAGCTGCGCGAAACGCGAACCGAGCACCTGCTCAAACTATTCGAGTTATGGGACCGCCGGGATAGTTATGTAAAGAGCTTTTCCGGAGGCATGAAGCGTCGACTTGAGATTGCCCGGGGTCTGCTGCACACGCCGCGCATCCTCTTTCTCGATGAACCGACGCTCGGGCTCGACCCACAGAGCCGTAACCTGCTCTGGAATCATGTGAAGCACTTGAACGAGACGGAACGGACTACCGTTTTTCTCACCACGCACTACATGGATGAGGCGGAACGGGTGGCCCACCGCATCGCCATTATCGACCATGGGGCGATTGTCGCCCAAGGGACGCCCGCCGAGCTGAAGCAGCAAACCGCAACCGACTCGCTCGAGGGAGCATTCCTCGCATTCACTGGCTCAACGTTGCGCGATGAGGCCGCAAACTCCGCAGACGCGCTGCGCCAAGTCGCAAAGATGTGGAGGAGATAAATGGGCGCGATCTACATTCTATGGCTGCGCGAATTGAAGCGCTACGTGCGCTCGCGCGTGCAGATAGTCGTCTCTCTCGGACAACCATGCCTGTATCTGCTCGCTTTGGGCTTTGGGTTGGGTCCGGTCTTCCGCCAGGCCGGCCATGGCAGCTATCTACAGTTCATGGCGCCAGGAGTGATCGGGATGACAGTGCTCTTCAGCTCAGTCTTCTCCGGCATTGCCATGCTCTGGGACCGTCAATTTGGATTCCTCAAGGAAACCTTGGTGGCTCCAGTACCGCGCATACAAATCATGCTCGGCCGCACTCTCGGAGGGGCTACAGTCGCCATCATTCAGGGTTCGCTCATTCTGCTCATCTGCCTCATTGCCGGCTTCCGCCCTCACAACTGGGTGGCCATTCCGGCTGCCTTTCTGTTCGTCATCATGATTGCCGTTGTCTTCGCCGCCCTGGGCACCGCGATCGGATCCCTCATCAAGGACATGCAGGGTTTTCAGCTGGTGATGAACTTCCTGGTAATGCCTATCTTCTTCCTTTCGGGCGCGCTATTTCCGCTGGCGAATCTTCCAGCGTTCATGGCGTTGATCACCCGGCTTGATCCCTTGACCTACGGCGTCGATGGTCTGCGAGGGGTACTGATCAACGCATGGCATTTCAACGCAGCTTTCGATCTCTCGATTCTGGCCATGATCGCCGCCGTCTTTGTCACCGCCGGCGCGTATCTCTTCTCTAAGATCGAAGTGTAGATCTCTCACGATGGCGAAAAAGAAAAGTGCGCGAGCGCATAGTCGGGTCATTGAGTCGGCGGTGACCCTCTTTGCCGAGCGCGGCCTTGAGGCCACCAGTATGGACGCCATCGCCAAGGCCTCGGGAGTGAGTAAGGCGACCATCTACCGCCACTGGCCGGCCAAGGACTCCTTATGCCTTGAGGTGCTCAGCTACCTCCACGGCCTTGACAAGGAGCCGCCCGTCTTCGACTCAGGCGACTTTCGCGCGGATCTCATAGCGCAGTTACAGCATGACCCGGCGGCCGACCGAAGGGTGATGCGAGAACGAATCATGCCGCATCTGATGGCTTACGCCGCCCACAATCGGGTCTTCGGAGATGCCTGGCGTTCCCGGGTGATTGAGCCGGCCCGCAAGGCGCTCGGCAACATGATGACGCGGGGCAAGCAGCGCGGTATCCTAAGGCCCGATTTGGACCCTGAAGTAGGATTCGCCCTTCTGCTCGGCCCGCTCATTTACCGCAACGCCTTCCTCCGCAAACTAGGAGCTAAAGCTCCCAAGGACCTTGAAGTAGCAGTCGCCGATTCATTCCTCGGAACGCTGGGCACGAAACAGACCCGCAAGTAAGGTGTGCTGCCCCATGGCTCTCACATCTCCCAGAGGCTCAGCATCAGCCTCAAGATAAGAAAGCTTTCGATGGTCTGGCAGTCCGCCATCATCGCCTTCACCTGCATCAAGGAAAGCATCGAAAAGAACCGCATATAGCCCCTGCCGGCTGGTCAATCGCATGTTCCGTGTGCGGAGAAATTCAAACCGAAACGGAGACCAGCGTTCCGCTTCGTCTAAGAACCCTGAAGAGAAAACTTCGTGTGAGTTCGCTACCGCCCCGATGATGAGCGATCGCCAGCTCATCCTCAACAGTTTCTTGAGCGTCTCAGTGCCGTTGGGCAAGTCGTCCATCCGGACTCCCACTTGCTCGCTGAAGTTCAGAAGCTGAATCACCAGGCCATCGAGTGGTCTACCCAGCGCGGCAGCGCGACTAAACAGGGTTACCGAACCACGCCGCATATCCTCACGCACATCCTGCAAATCATCTCCCAGTTGAAGCAGCACACCCCATTCAAACGCGAATCGGCTTTCTTCCACGCTGAGCCGGCCATGAGCCAGGCATGCGTCAGTCAGTACGGAACTGCCACCTTTCGCGCAGCTCACCCGCAACACCTCGGCGTCACCTGAATGGGTAGAGCTTTTCACTTGCGCGATACTCTCCTCTTGAGCCCGGTGAATCGCTAACAGGCAGTCAAAGACCTGGGGATAACGCGCGCGCGGGTATTGTTCCTCGATCAACTGAACCAATGTCCACAGAGCGGCCTCCCGGTAGTCCTGGGCTCGAAATCTCTCGCCCAGCAACCGACCCCGAAAACGCTCACTGAACCGGAGCTTCGCTTCGGCGCAGATGTCCTCACGATCGAGATAGTTGTCGCTATATGGATAAAGGAGGCTATATCCCAGGATGGACGATGTCATTCCTATGCGCTGACCGAGCAGCGGCTGCAATCCGCAAGCAGTCCAGGCATTACGGCAGGCCTGAATGATATCGGCCATGCCCAGGCTTGGATCGAACCGTCTCGCCCATCGTGCAAGCTTAGTGCCTACCGGTAAGAAATCGTCTGTGAGGAGCTTAACGGCTCCCCCCTCCAGGTCCAGTGCGGTAGCGGAAAATCGGGCGAATGACTCTAAAATTCGATCGTGTGCTTTGATGCGCTCCGCTTTTGTCCGTGGGTTCCTCTTCGCCTCTCGTTCAACGGCGTGCAACCCTTGGTCGTATGCCGCCTCCCGCTTCTGTTGCTCTCTTGGGCTGTACCGCGGCCCGTCTTGCGGCGCCTGTGCGGCGCCACCATTCCAAACTTCGATGGTCTGCGCAACCTGCGCCTCGACCCATGGCCAGCTGTAGAGTGGGTGCATTCTCCTGGTAGTTTACGAAAGGCGGAGTCAAATGGTTCCACCCGTCATTTGTGGGTCTGGAGAAGCTCAGCGAACTACATCGCGAGCCAGCCGAAAGCCATAATCAGCGTATTTGAATTCCGGCGGAATGCTGGAACGGGCCGAACATCGTGAGATCTTGATTTGGTGCCGCCAAGAACCTCCGCGTGATGCTTTTCGGCTGCCCTCTTCCGGCCCCCGCGGATTTCGATCAGGGGAAATCGTATAGTAGTCGGCCGCGAACCAATCGCTGCACCACTCGTGTACGTTCTCACACATCTCAAATATTCCGTAAGCGTTCGGCTCTGATTGTCTGACTGGCTCAGGACCGGTCTTCCAACGAGTATCGTAGCCAGCACGGGATATCGGCGGATCATTGCCCCAAGGAAACGACCATTCCCTCGACGCCGCCTCGCGCAGCCCGCTCCCACTCGGCTTCTGTGGGTAGCCGATAGTGTGAGCCGGTCACTGCGGAAAGCCACGCGCAATATGCGACGGCGTCGAACCACGAGACTGCCACCACAGGCTGCTGTGGATGACAGAAGTTGGCATCGCCCCAGTATGGGGGCGGCATGCTCCCGGCGGCGTCCAGAAACCGCGCGTATTCCCCAACCGTTACTTGGGTTGCCGCCATGGCAAAGCAGTCCACCCAGACGCGATGAAGGGGCCCTTCCACCTCCTGATCCCTGTCGGATCCCATGGAGAACCAGCCGGCAGCAATGTGAATTTGGGATGGTTCACTGATTGGCGTGCGACTGTAGTCTAAATTCATGGCGGGTGGGAACGTCTGTCATACGATGTTAGCGTGGAGCATAGGGGCACGGCGAATGGAATTCGATTGGACCCGGGGCGCACTCGCTGAGGGCCTGCGACTCTACGATGCAGGGGAGTTCTTTGCCGCTCATGAGGCATGGGAAAGTGTCTGGCTGGGTGCACCGGAGCCGGAGAAGATGTTCCTGCAAGGGTTGATTCAGGTCACAGCGGCCTTCCATCACCTCCAACGTAATAATCCCCACGGAACTGCGCTGTTATTGCAAGCCGCCCTGGGCCGGCTCGAGCGTTATCCTGCGCGCTTCAGAGGTATCTCCACAGCCTCGCTCTGCGATGACATTCGCGGATGGTTACAAGCGCTTGAAGCCGATGCGCCGGCATCCCAGCTCGGTCCAGAATCGCGTAAAAGGCCTGCAATCGAGCCACTGCATCCGTCCGATTGACATCAATCAGCTTGGTTCCAGCGATCCAGGATGGTGGCAGAGCGCGGTCACATCGACTTCCATGAACGGATAGAGGGGCAGCGAGTTCAGAATTTCGTGGAGTTCGGCCGGACTCTCCACATCGAAGACGCTGATGTTTGCGTACTTGCCGGCCACCCGCCAGAGATGCAGCCACTTGCGCTGCAATTGCAGTTCCTTTGCCCGCTCGTGCTCCTGCGCGCTTAGCTTTTTGATCTTATCGGCGTCTACGTCGTGCGGAATGTGGACCACGATGCTTACATGAAACAACATACCTATCCCCCTGGCGCGTGTAACTCTGTCTATTCAGTGGCCGACACAGGGGTGTGGCCGGTCATTTTGTGCAAAAGCTGAAGCGCGTATTCTGACGCAGACGCTTGATCCTGACCGGTGATCAGCTTACCGTCGATGACGACTTTCGGAGTATATGTCTCGGTTCTGCTGTAAACCGCGCCAGTCTCTTCCAGGACCGTCTGTGGATAGTGCGGTATAAGGAACCCGCTCCCGAACCGAGCTTGAAGTTGTTTGTCTCCGTCAAGAGTGAACCCGGTCACGCGGCGGCCGCGGATCCGATCTGGAATATTGCCCAAAGCAATCGCGCCGTGACAGATGGCGCCAACCACCTTGTCTCGAGACCAGAAATGTTCGAGCGCCCTGGCAACATCCTCATTCGGATACAAATCAAACGTCGCACCTCGTCCCCCCGCCACATGGACCGCATCGTAAGCGCTCAAATCGACGTCCTTCAGCTTGAGCGTCGTCTCCAGTTTCTTCAGCAGAACCTTATCCGACAGGAAGCCTTTGCTAACCAGGTCGTTCGGTTCTGTAGTCTTCTCGAAGTAAGGATCGCTGTATGGATCGATCAAGACCTTACCTCCCTTGGGGCTCGCAAAGTCAATCTCGACCTCACGTTCGGTGAGATGCCAGTAGGGATGGGTGACTTCCGACAGCCAGAATGCCGTTTCCGAGCTGCTGATTATGAACAGTACTTTCATCGCTTCCTCCTGCTACTTCTTCTTGTTGATGACATCTGCGATTCCGTTGGGGAACATGCCATCGGCTGCCGCAAGCACGTTAAGCGCTTCACGAAGCAGCACGATTTTCCCGTCGGCCGCAGTACAGTGACCAAAGAAACGTTGGTGAACATCCTTGCCGGAGATCCCGGACTTCTGGTGAATGGTGTATTCGCCGAAAGCCTGGTCCGGTGTGTCGATGTAGATTTTTACGTCGACGAATTTGAAGCCCGGATACATCTTTTCGTGCAGAAAGGTGAGGAACGCTCCGACGTTCTTCGGTCCTTCATAGCGCGGCGGCACGCCGAGATCAGCGAGATAGGGCAATTCGAGCGCGCCGTCCACGGCAAACAGTGCCGCGGCCTCGAGTGCGCTTCCGTCGATATAGGCCTGAAGAAGTTCTTTTGCGGTTTTCATTATCGATGCCTCCTGGGGCGAATTGCTTCTTTTGGTTGAGATATGACCAGTTACAACCTGGCGTAGCCGCCTTTGATCCAGTCGGACGCGAGCTTGCCATACTCGGCAGCGCCGTCTTCCCAGGCAAAGTGGCCGCATTCGAGAATGTCCAACTTGCTCTTCGCCAGACCTTTATGCAGGCCTTCGGCGTTTGAGACCGGCACAAACGGATCGTGCCGCCCCACCGTGATCTGGCACGGTACTTTGATCTCGCCCAGCCGGCTGGCCAGGCGAGGCAGTGCCTGAGGATAATCCCGGACGAACTGCACCGAGTTGAAAAACCGGTCCCCCGCGTAAGCAGCCAGATAATCCGCCAAGGCGTAGTCGGGAAGTTTGTAACTCGTTTGGTTCCCTATTGCGCCTTTTACGAATTGCTCACCGGTCAGATCTTTGTACGGCTCGAGCGAACCCGCGTTGACCAGTTCGTCCAGGATCCCCAATATGTGCGTGTGGTCCGTAGCTCCGCTGCCGATAACCAGGCTCTTGAAGCTGCCCGGATGATTCGCCGCCGCGAACAATAAAGCCGGCGTGCCCACATCCGGTCCGACCGCATGCGGCCGCTCGAGTCCGAACGCGTCCACGATACGCAGGATGAACTCTCCCATAGCTTCGGGGGCCATAACCTCCGGCCGGCTTTGGGAATGGCCGAATCCAGGCAAGTCCGCTGCTACCAACGGTCCCAACGCGGAGAAAGTCTCCCAGGTAGGAAGAAAGGCGTAGATGCTCTCCGGCCAGGGGCTGAGAAGAAGGATGGGATCTCCCTCTTTCAGTCCGCCCGTGGCATAACGGATTTGCAATCCATCGATGGTTTTGAATTGCATTGCGCCCAATCCACCCGTGTTCTTATCTGACATAAATCTCCTTCCGTATGTGAAACAGTCTCGGTGCCTATACAGCCTGAACCTCTTACCGCTTAAGACTCCGCCAGAGCTTGATGAACCATGTGGACGACGATGGACCCTTCGCCCACCGCGGAAGCGACTCGTTTCACGTTTCCCGATCGCGCATCGCCCACCACGAAGACTCCAGGAAGACTCGTCTCCAGCATGTAGGGCGGCCTTGCCAAGGGCCAGGGCACGGGAGGAGTTATCATATCCAGGTCGCGGCCCGTGAGCACGAAGCCTTTGAGATCCAGGGCCACACATCCAGAGAGCCACGATGTCTCGGGCGATGCGCCTGCCATTACGAACACATGCCGGATCGAGCGGGTCGAGACCTCTCGCGTTTCTTTGTCGATCCACGACACCTGCTCGAGATGCCCGTCACCTTCAAGGCTTGTGAGCTCGCTCGAGTAGTGCATCTCGATCAGTGGGTTCTCTTCGATTCGTTGAATGAGGTACCGTGACATGGTGTCGGTGACGCTCTTCGACCGAACCAGCATCCGCACCCCTGCAGTTTTTTGAGCGAGAAAGACCGCAGCCTGCCCGGCGGAATTGCCGCCTCCGATCACAATCACCGGCTCGCCGCCACAAAGCTGGGCTTCCATAAACGTGGCGTTGTAATAAATCCCCCTTCCCGCAAAAACATCCAGGTTGGGCAGCTGGGGTTGGTTGTACTGCGCTCCGGTGGCGAGAACAATCGAGCGCGCAGGAACTTCTTGTCCGTCGTTGAGCGTGACCCGGTACGGCCGTTGCTCGCAGTGCAAGCGCCTGACCGTATGCGCGACCATAATCTGCGCGCCAAATTTCTCCGCCTGCGCGATCGCGCGATCAGCCAGCTCGTGGCCCGATAAACCGGTGGGAAAACCAAGGTAGTTTTCGATCTTCGAGCTCGACCCAGCTTGTCCTCCTGGAGCCGCCTTCTCCACCACAAGCACGTCCAGACCTTCGGATGCGGCATAAACCGCCGCTGCTAAACCCGCAGGGCCCGCCCCCACAACCACCACATCCCGAACCTGGGAGTCGTCGATGTTGCAGTTGAACCCCAGGCTCTCTGCCACCACGTTGGGAGTGGGGTTGCGCAGGACGAGAACGTTGTTACAGATCACTACCGGAATGTCTTCGGTCGAAACCCCAAACCGGTCAAGCAAATCCTGGGCCACGGGATCGGAATCAAGATCGAAATAAGTGAAGGGATGCCCGTCGCGGGTAAGAAATTCCCGCAGCGCTAGCGTGTTGGCGGAATAACGGGAGCCCAGCACCACCACATTGCCCGAGCCCGTGTCTCGCAAGGAAAGCCGGCGCGCCAGGAAGGCCTTCATGAAGATGTCGCTGAGTTCCGCATCTTTGCCGATAAGCGTGCGGAGATCCCTGGCGCTTAGTTCGAGCAGATCTCCAGCTTCGGTGACCTGGCAGCGATAAATCGACCTGCGGCCGGAGATCATCAGCAATTCCCCGGAGAACTGACCTGCACTGTACCTGGTAACTATCCGCTCCTCTCCCCCGCCGATGGCCACAATCTTTATCTCGCCCGACATCACGACGAAAACCGGCGGTGTGTCATCGTTGGGATCGTAGAGAACTTCCCCCACAGCAACTTGTCGAGACTTGGCAAAGACACGAATGCGTTCGATCTGGGCTGCGGTAAGAACGGGAGCGTAAGACATATATATCCACCCTGGTTAGAACATCGTGTTCTTGTTCGCTGCGGTTTCTGGAATCGGCTGGATAACATCCCAATGCTCCACCAGCTTGCCGTGATCCAGCCTGACGATATCCACCACCGCTTCGCCTCGTTCTCCCGGGGTACGGATCCAGTGGCTGTGCAGGACGACAAAGTCGCCATCCGCATAGGCATGCTTGATGTCCAAACGAGCCTGGGGAAAATTTGTGCGGACCCAGGCGACGAACTTGATCAAGCCCTCCCACCCATCCTCGATCAGTGGGTTGTGTTGTCTGTAGCTCTTGCCGCCGTAGAGCGCGATCGCGGTTGCCGTGTCGACCTCATTCAACGCCTTCTGAAAGAAGGCCATTGCCACCTTCTTGTTCTCTTCAGACATGCTCTATCTCCTCGTCTGAATTTCATTAGTCACCAAGATGCGGCCACCGGTAAATGCAATGACAGTCAAATAACGGTCAAATGGCTCATATTCGAGCAGAGCCGTCCAAATTGGTTTTTCGGGTAAGCGATTGAGAGCGTTGCGTAGTGGGTACATGCGCTCGTTGCCTCTGTCCTCCAACTCCACCCATGCCAAGGTGAATCGCCACCCTAAACTTTGTCATCCCGACCGAAGCGAAGCGTAGCGGAGGGACCTGCGGTTTGCCTTGGTGGAGAAACCAAGCCCCGAGGTGATTCGCTCAGGCACAGTTTCGCTGTTGCCCCGAAGGTGAAACCGCAGGTCCCTCCGCTACGCTTCGCTTCGGTCGGGATGACAAAGTTTAGGGTGGCGATTCACCTTGGCTCTCGCCGTGTGCTCTGGAGCCGGCGGAACAACCTTCGGCAGATGCAATCCAAAGACGGTACGTCCTGGCCTGGACTCCTCCAGACATACAAGTCCCCCATGCTCCCGCGCGCTCCGTTCAGCGATCGTCAATCCAAGACCGATGCCGTACCCATCGCCTTTTACAAACGGCTGGAAGAGTCTTTTCCTGACGGAGTCGGGCACACCAGGTCCGCTATCCGTGATTCGAATGTGAATCAGGCTCTCGTCCTGAGAGAGCGCAGCTTCGACTCGCCTGGGCAAAAGTCCACGCTTCGCCGCCTGGCATGCGTTGAGTAGCAGGTTGTAGACAGCGCTGCCCAGCCTGCTGCGGTCCATCCAGCCTTCGACAGACTGCATCTCCTTCACCAGGATCTCTACATCCGCCGCCTCCGGGTGGGAGCGCAACATGCCCAGGGCATCTTCGAGCACCTGGTTGAGTGACCCCGGATAGGGATGCATAGAGCGGCCGGTCTGTGCGAACAGGAGCAGGGAATCGAGCAGGCCGGTCATCGTATAGATCGCGGCGCCAACGTCCTCTATCAGCTCCTCGCGATCCGGTAGACGGGCATTTGCGCTGCTGATGAATTCCACCCCCGCGTACACAGCCGACAAATGATGGCGGATGTCGTGGGAGATGAACTGCGCCATTTCCCCAATCATGGCCAGCGGCGTTTGCTGCAGCAGTTCACTTTTCGCATCGCGCAGTTCTACCGTTTGTTGTTTGAGCAATCGGCGCAACTCCCGAACGTCCGATTGCTCGAGCCGTCGATCCGCTCTCCACTTTGTTAGCGCAGGCACGCTTGCCATCGAAACTCCGGCCAGGTGGTAATGTCTGAAGGAATCGTTGAGTGGGCTTACATCCGCGCACTCGCTTCGTCGGAAGAAATCTGGAGGGGCCCTGATTGCAGTCTGGACAGGATGAGGATGCGAGTAAATGCATTCCGGGTCAAACACCGGTCAAATCTGGCCATTTGGTCAGGCCCAGAACGCTACCCTGCGTCGCGTTCCCGGCTGATCCACTCCCTTATATAAGGAGGGCAGTGCACCAGTTCGACTCCTTCGGCCTCACACGTTCCCAGGAACTGGACTACACCCAGGTCCACCAGCGTTACTTCCAGAAGGTCCAAAGCAAAGTGTGTCCCGTTGGTCTGGAACTGCTTCTTCAATTCCTCGATGTGCTCCGATTGAAAACGGCCAATCAGACGGATCGTTGTCTTGCCGTCCTGGAAATTCTTTTCGATTTTCAATGTCTACTCGCGCTCTCAAACCCGCTCTAGCCACTGCAAGCCGGTTGCCAATACAAACGCTTGAATCTGCGTATCTTGAGGTGGTGGAAACTTCCGACGGTTCAGAAATTCTGATTCTTCAGAAGTCATGAATGAAGGCTCGGCGGCTAAACTGGTCAAGCAGACCTGTGCGATACTGCCCCATTGGCTGGTGCTGAACCAAGTATGAAAGACGTCGAAATGCCAGGCCGGTCCCCGGATCAAACGCCGCTAACCCCGCCGATCCGCGGGCGAACGCTCTCGAGCGAGGCCGTGCTCGATGCGTTGCAGATGATCCTCCTCGACGCCCCTCTGGCGGAAGTCCTGAGAAGCCTCACACTCCTGATAGAGGCGCAAAGTGAAGGCATGTTGTGCTCGATTCTCCTGCTCGAGAAAGATGGTCAGCGCCTGCGATACGGAGCCGCGCCAAGCCTGCCCCAACCCTATCGGGAGGCGACGGACGGCCTCGTCATCGGTCCCAACTCCGGTTCGTGCGGCACTGCTGCCTACCTCCGGCAACCTGTCTTTGTCGTTGACATACTCTCTGACCCGCGCTGGGTGAACTTTCGAGACATGGCGTCGGCCGCCGGCTTGCGCGCTGCCTGGTCGAGTCCCATCCTCTCCCACGATGGCAACGTGCTCGGCACGTTCGGCATTCATTACCGGGAAGTACGCGGCCCGGAGCCGGCGGAGATTCAGTTGATCGACGACGCCAGTCGCATTGCCGGCATTGCTATTGAGCGTGAACGGTCGCAGTCGGCATTGAAGAAAGCCTTTGAGGAGGTCAAGAAGTCTGAGGGGCAACTGCGGCAGATGGTCGACGCCATCCCTCAGACCGTCGTCGTGCTCGGGCCGGAGGGAAGCATCCTCTATGCCAACCGCCGCGTGCTCGCCTACACCGGCTTGTCGGCGGAGGAGGTCATGCTGACCGACTTTCGCCCTCGCGTCTTTCATCCCGACGATATGGAGAGGTTGCGCGAGACCCGGCAGCTTGGGTTCGCAAGCGGCGTCCCTTGGCAGAACGAGGTCCGGGTGCGCCGAAACGACGGCGAGTATCGATGGTTTCTCATCAGCTACGAACCGCTTTTCGATGGACACGGGGTCATCGTTCGCTGGTGCGCCGCGGGCACGGATATCGAAGATCGCAAGCGCGCCGAGGAGAGGCTTCGCGAAGAGAACCTGGTGCTTCGCGAAGAGATCGATCGTTCTTCGATGTTTGAAGAAATCGTGGGCTCGTCGACGCCCCTGCGCGCCGTACTCGCACAAGTTTCCAGGGTCGCGCCGACCGATTCCACGGTTCTGATTCTGGGCGAGACGGGGACCGGCAAGGAATTGATTGCGCGCGCCATTCACAAGCTCTCGAAGCGCTCGCGCCGCGCCTTTATTCGTGTCAACTGTGCGGCCATCCCCCCTTCGCTGATCGCTTCCGAGCTCTTTGGCCACGAGAAGGGCGCATTCACCGGAGCGTTTCAGCGCCGGCTCGGCCACTTCGAAGCAGCCCATGGGGGAACAATTTTTTTGGATGAGATCGGCGAACTCCCGTCCGAAACCCAGGTCGCGCTGCTGCGCGTGCTTCAGGAACGGGAATTCGAGCGCGTCGGTAGCAGCCAGCCGGTCTCCGTCGACGTGCGCGTAATCGCCGCCACGAACCGCGACCTGGAAGCTGCCGTCGCCGCCGGCACGCTCCGCCAGGATCTCTTCTATCGCCTCAATGTCTTCCCCATCTACGTACCATCGTTGCGCGAACGAAAAGATGACATTCCTCTGCTGGTCGAGTACTTGGTCGAACGCTATGCTAAAAGAAGCGGAAAACGGATCAGGCATATAAGCAAGAAGACCCTTGATCTGCTGCAAGCCTATGATTGGCCGGGAAACATCCGCGAGATGCAAAACATAATTGAGCGCGCCGTGATCCTCAGTGATGGCGAGGGAGAGCCGTTCGCCGTGGATGAGAAATGGCTGCAGCGGAAATCAAACTCGTCCTCCGGGAGCAGGGTTTCCGGAATTCTCGCCCCCGGAATTCTCGCTCACGATAAGAAGGAGTTTGCTGACCGCGAAAGAAAGGCGATCGAAACAGCCTTGGCGGAGTGCCAGGGCCGGGTTTCGGGCCCGGGCGGCGCCGCGGCCAAACTCGGCATTCCCCACCAAACCCTGGAGTCAAAAATCGCTAGTCTGGGTATCGACAAACGCCGCTTCAAAACAACACCATCCAACCCGAGCTCAACATAAAGATCCGACTCTTCGCCATACCGAAGCATCAGAATTCCTGAACAGTCAGCAATTCATTCTTAGAGTAAGTCGCGCGCCATCAACAAAATACGATGGTAATCGGCTTGCATCTATCTTTCGTTAAACGGACACGGGTCCGATACTTTGAACTCTAGGCAGAGATGGGCACCAAGTAAATGCAACCGCGATCAAACACAGGTCAAATACCAGTCAAGCGAACACGAGGGGAGGCGTAGCCTTCGATCGCATGAAGCTACCTCAGCCAAGCCGCGTGCGCTTCGGAGCCTTTGAGCTTGATCTCAGGAGTGGCGAGTTGCGCCCCGCCCTAGCCGGCAATGGACTGCGCACCATTGTGCTTCAGGAGCAGCCATTCCAGATCCTGCGCTTACTCATTGAGCGCAACGGCGAAGTGGCGACGCGCGAAGAAATCCGGAAAAATCTCTGGCCCAATGACACGGCGGTCGATTTCAACCACTCCATCAATGTAGCTATTGCGACCCTGCGCAGGGCTCTCCGCGACTCCACCGAAGAACCGCAATATATCGCGACTGTCGCTCGCCGAGGCTATCGCTTTCTCGCCCCCACAGAATGGGTGAGGACCGAGGAAGAGCCGTCCGTCGTTGAAGCGAATCCCGCAGACAACGGCGAGAGGCCTGAAGCCGCCGGCCTCATCGGCAAGAAAATCTTGCATTATCGCGTGCTGGAGGTAATCGGCGGTGGCGGCATGGGGATGGTCTATAAGGCTGAGGATCTGAAGCTGGGCCGTCGCGTGGCCTTGAAATTTCTGCCCGAAGAACTCACCGGCGACCCACTCTCTCTGCGCCGCTTTGAGCGGGAAGCGCAAACGGCATCCTCCTTGAACCATGCCAACATCTGCACCATTCACGCCATAGAGGAGTATGAAGGACAGCCTTTCATCGCCATGGAGTTGCTGGAAGGGGAGACTCTGCGCGACCGTCTCGCTGCGACGGGGACCACCCCCCTTTCGTTCCCTACGCTGCTCGAGATCGCCGGACAAATCTGCAACGGGCTCGCAGCCGCTCACGGCAAAGGCATCGTGCATCGCGATATCAAGCCGGCAAACATCTTCCTCACCAGGCAGGGGCCGGTCAAGATATTAGATTTTGGGCTGGCCAAATTGGCCGCCGCCGAAGATCACGAAGAGGAGAAGGACAAAGGGCCCACTCGTCCCACAGCGAGCTCCGCCGGATCTTCAGGCCAGAAAAGCTCTGCGGCCATTCAAGAGGCGGACGCCAGTCTGACCCGTACCGGCATGGCCATCGGTACCGCCGGCTACATGTCGCCCGAGCAGATCAGGAAGGAAAGGTTGGATGCGCGCACCGACCTTTTCTCCTTCGGCCTTGTCCTCTACGAAATGGCGACTGGCCAGCGTCCGTTTACCGGTCAGACCGCAGAAGCAGTACACCACGCAATTCTCCACGATGCGCCGGCCGCAGCCCATGATGTCAATCCGGCGATCCCGCCGAGGTTGGAAGCCGTGATTGCCAAGGCTCTGGAGAAGGACCGCACTCAGCGATACCAATCTGCTGCGGCGATGGGTGAAGATCTGCAGGAGCTGCAGGGTAAGAAGCGTCGGCCGCTGCCCGACCTATGGAAGTGGCTGGTTGCGACCGTCCTGTTACTTGCCGTCGCTGCGGGGGGTTGGGTGTACTGGCGCATCCGGCACGCATTCACACTTTCTGCCCAGGACACCGTCGTCCTTGCCGACCTCGATAATCGAACCAGTGATCCTATCTTCGACGATGCCTTGAACACAGCGTTACTTGTCGAATTGGAGCAGACGCCATTCCTCCATCTCCTCACCCCTGACAAAGTGCGCGGGACACTGAAGCAGCTTGGCCAGCCCGAAGCCGCCAGGCTGACACCGGAAAGAGCGCGCGAAGTTTGCCTGCGCACCCATAGTAGAGCGGTGATTGCGAGTTCGATCGCCGATGCCGGGAACCACTTTGAGATGGAGTTGGACGGAATCGATTGCCCCACCGGTCGCACCATCGCGAGAGTCAAACGCGACGCGGCCAGCAGGAATGAAATCGTGCGCACGCTGGGGGTGTTGGGAGTTGAGCTGCGCCGAAAATTGGGAGAGCCCAGGGCATCGCTCGAGAGGTTCGCCAAGCCCCTGGACGATGCGACCTCATCGTCTCTGGAAGCGCTGCAACTTCTCGCCCAGGGGTACAGGGAACACGCGGCAGGCGATCCCCTTGCTGTTTCGAACTACCAGCGTGCGATCGAGGTGGATCCAAATTTTGCCTTGGCCTATGTAGCTCTGGGGGCGCGATATTCGAACACTGGCAAAATGGACCAGGCGTCGGCGGCCGAAAAAAAAGCTTATGAGTTGCGCGACCGGCTGACCGGCCCCGCGCGATTTTTGACTGAGACGCTCTACTACGACGTGGGTACAGGGGAGATTGAAAAGGCTTATCCATTCCACCAGCAATGGGTAGAGACATTTCCCTTGGATCCAAGGGCGCACATTAACTTCGCTTTTTTCCTGCTGCTGCTGGGGCAGTATGAGCATGCTGTCGCCGAATCGCGAGATGCCGTGCGTCTTCTGCCCTCGGTTGCAACCTATTCCACCCTGATTCGAGCGGTCATCCTGGCCGATCGGCCGGACGAGGCGAAAGCCATCTACGATGAGGCGCAAGCCCGCGGAATCACGGATTTTACTTTCCCCGGCCTGAGACATCTGGTGGCTTTTCTGCAGCAAGACAAGCCAGCCATGGAACAGCAGTTGGCGTGGGCCATGAGCCATCGTGAATTGGGGGGGCCGGTGTTCAACGGAGAAGTGGGTGTGCAGGCTTATTACGGACGTTTTCGCACAGCCAACCAGTGGTTAGAACGGGCAAACGATGTCGCAAGGAGGGCCAATGACCTCCCTCAGGTTGACAGTGGAACAACGGATCTCGCGCTCCAGGAAGCAGAGGCGGGCAAGATAGCCAACGCCAGGGAATTGACAGCAGGCCTCGTCGCCGGAGCGCAAAACCGTGGTGGGCGGTTGGAGTTGGCACTGCTATTCGCTCGTATGGGCGACATCGAGCAGGCGCGGCAGCTGTCCAATACCCTCAGCAAGGAATTCCCCCTGGATACTTTGACCCAAAATTACTCTCTGCCCGCCATCCGCGCTGCCATCCAATTGCAGCAGAACGATCCGGCGGGAGCGTTGGAAAGTCTGCGGCCCGCCGTGAAATACGATCTGGCATACCCTCTCTCCTTCAATGGCGCTTATCCGGCGTATCTTCGCGGCCTTGCCTATCTTCGAATGAACAACGGCCGGCTAGCCGCGGCGGAATTCCAAAAGCTGATAGATCATCCCGCACTCGTGGGAAGGTTTGTGACCGGATCGCTGGTATGGCTTCAGCTGGGGCGTGCCGAGGTAACGGCCGGTGATCTGGTCGCTGCGCGCAAGTCTTATCAGGAATTCCTGACGTTATGGCAAGACGCCGATCCGGATATTCCGATCCATACCCAGGCAAAGGCCGAGTACGCCAAGTTGCACTGACGTTCGCCGAAAGCCAATGGGTTTCAGCATTATTCATAGCGCAGAGCGACGATTGGATCGATCTTCGTAGCGCGGCGAGCCGGCAGCCAGCATGCCAGCAGGATGACCAGAACCATTGCGCAGGGCGCCACCATGGGCGCCCATCCTGGCCAACAGTCCCCCTGCTGTCTCCAGTCCAGAAAATCCTGAGTAGAAAAGAGATTGCCATTCCCGTCCGCCCGGCGTTGCGACACGAGCAGCAGACGCCCGGGCTCATGGAACGCCCAGGGTTTCAGCAGGACAGATCGAATGACGCTGAACATGGCGTTGTTCGCCCCAATTCCCAACGCCAGCGTGAGTATCGCCGCCACCGAGCTACGCCTCGATCGGATCTTCAGCGATAGTAAAAGATTTTCTTTCCACTCCGGGCAGATGCAGGGCCAGCGTGATGGCCCGCAGAGCCATGAACGCCAGCATGGCGCACCACAAGCCGTGATTGCCGAAGCGAGCCGTGAGCACGATCGCGAGGCCGAGGAATCCGGCCAGAGAGATCACCATGCTGTTGCGCAGCTCCTGGGCGCGCGTAGCGCCGATGAAAACGCCATCGAGCAGAAAGCTCCACACCGCCACCAGGGGCAGGACGATCAACCAGGGAAGAAACTGTTCCGCAAGCGAGCGTATCGCTTCCTGATTGGTAAAAATGGCGATGATGCTGCGCCCGAAAACGAGATAGAGGAGTGAGAGTGCAGCGGCTACCGTGAAAGCCGAAACCGAGCTGGCCTTGAGCACAGACCGGAAGTCTGCCACCCGCCGTGCGCCGATCGCCTCGCCGACCAGCGCCTCGGTGGCATTGGCAAAACCATCGAGCCCGTAGCCGGCGATCCAGAGAAAGTTGATGAGCACCGCATTCGCCGCCAGCATCGCATTCCCTGAGCGCGCTCCGGTGCGGGTGAACCACGCGTAGGCAGCGACCAGGCTCAACGTGCGCAGAAGGATGTCGCGGTTGAGTGCAAAAAGCCGGCGCAGACTTCCGCCATCGATCAGTTCGTTCCAACGCACATGGCCGGGGCGAGCGCCGCTTGCCAGCATGAGCGCCAAGCCGAGAAAGCATCCGGCCCATTCGGCGCTCATCGTAGCAGTGGCGATGCCGGCGACGCCCCAGTGCCACCGTAAGACCAGCGTCAGAGCCAGTACTACGTTGACGATGTTAATCGCCGCTTGCAGCAGCAGGGCGGTTCGGGCATGCTGCTTGCCCAGAAGGTAGCCGAGGATGGTGTAGTTCGCCAACGCTGCCGGTGCCGACCAGATGCGAATACTGCAATAGACCATAGCGTTACGATGCACTTCGGGGCTGGCGCCAAGCAGCGCAAGGGATGCGGAGATGAGCGGCTTCTGTACTGCAAGGATCAAGGCTCCGATGAACAACGCGCTCAGCAGTGCCCGGCCGAAGTGGTGCATGACCTGGTCCTGATCTCCGGCCCCATGCGACTGCGCGACCAGGCCGGTGGTCGCCATGCGCAGAAAGCCGAAGGTCCAGTAGACGGAGTTGAAAAAGATGCCGCCCACGGCAACGCCGCCCAGTGCTGCCGGACCGGGCAGATGGCCCGAGAGGATCGTGTCCACCATGGAGAGCAGTGGCTGGGTCAGGTTCGAAAGAATCAGCGGGATGGCGAGAACGAAGACTCGCCGGTACCAGTAGGACATTCCCATGACGTTGTGGATCAGGGTTTCACATCGGCCGCTGTTTTGCCATCGTCGAGAAAACCGGGGGTCGCCGTGCGCGGGTACTACCGCGTGCTTGATTCTATTCCGCTCGGAGCGTCCGCATGGGATCGATGGACGCCGCACGACGCGCGGGGATCGAGGCCGCCAATGCGGAACAGCACAATAGAACGGTTACTGCGCCTGCAATCGTCGCGCTGTCTAGCGGTTTTACGCCATACAACAGACTCTTAAGAAAGTGCATAATTCCGATCGACGCGATCAGCCCGCCGGCAACCCCCGTTACGGCGACCGTCAAGGCATAGCGCAGTGTTCGCATCAGCACAATTTTCCGCGAGGCGCCTAATGCCATGCGGATTGCAATCTCGCGTGTGCGCTGTGCGACCGCATACGTGAGCACTCCATAAATCCCCAGCAAAGACAGCACCAGGGCGATAGCCGCAAATGCTGTCAGAATCGTTGTATTGAATCGGCGCGATGACTCTGTCGACGCCACGATCTCATCCATCGTATGCGCCCGCGATATCACAAGCAGCGGATCAAGTTGATGGACGATCTTGTCCAGGATCGGCACCAGCGGCGTTGGATCGTCTGCTGTCCGTATGACCACATCCATGTCGCCCGCCACTCCCAACATCGCCGCCATCGATCCTAATGCAGCCGCGGCTTGCGAGATCGGCTCATACATCTGCGGCACTGTCGGCTGATCGAGTGCGCCTTGTTTCACATCTCCGGCGACGCCCACGATCGTGATGGCAGGCATCGGGCCGTCGAATCGATCGCCGATTTTCATGCGCATGCCGATCGGATCTTTGCCCTGGAAGTAAGTTTCGGCAAACGACTGGCTGATGATCGCCACCAGGGGAGCATCAGCCTGCTCATCTCGAGCTGCGAAATAACGGCCACGGATCAGCGGAATATGGAGTGTCTGAAAATAGTTCCCTTGCACAAGATAGGTTGACGCAATGAGGAAACCTTCCCCGGTGGACCTCACATGGCCTTCCGGCGTAATCAGGCGTCCACCATGCTGGCCGACGATCGGAATATTCGAAGAGAAGCCTACAGCCCTCACTCCAGGCAGAGCTTCTATCCTCCTCTGCAATTCTGCGTAGAACCCATCCACTTTCTGCTGTGTCGGGTAGTCGTGTCGTGGCAGCGACAGAGAAGCTGTCAGAACATGTTGCGGCTGAAATCCAGGGTCGGTTTCCAGCATCTTCCGAAAGCTTCGCAGCAGCAGGCCTGACGCCACCAGCAGCAGCAGCGCCAAACCTATCTCAAGTACCACCAGCATGCTCTGCAGGTTGTACTGCGATCGCCCTTGGCCTGCTGCGCGACTTCCATCACGCAATGAATCGAGGACATCTGTGCGCATGCTGGCAAGCGCTGGCGCCACTCCGCAGAGCACGCCTGTCACGCCGGCCAATCCGGACGCGGCCATGAACATCGGCCATCGAATCGCAATTTCTCCCAAGCGTGGCAGCGCATCCTCTAAGCGAACGGCGGCCGCATGTACCAGAACCACCGCCAACGCAACGCCGATTGTGCCGCCAATCGCGCTCAGCAAGAGGCTCTCTGTCAGTAATTGCCGTAGCACCACACGGCGCGCAGCACCCAATGCCAGGCGGACTCCAAATTCGCGTCTTCGTGATGCCGCGCGTACCAACAGCAGATTCGCGATATTCACGCAGGCAATCAGCATGATCAGACTGACTGCTCCCAGCAGGATGCTCAGCAACGGCCGTGCATTGCGTACCGTTTCCTCTTTCAGCGTCCTGAAATACCCTTGCAAGTGCAGGCCGGCTAATCTTGTATAGCTGGGTTGAATGCCTGCAATTACCCGGTCCACATCAATTTGTGCCTGCGCCGTGCTTACACCCGGCCTCAAGCGCGCCACAAGACCGTAGTCGTAATTCTCACCTTCCGAGTTCTTTTCAACCGGAGTAAAACTCATGGGAACCCAAAGATCGCGACGGCTCAATCGACCGGCGTCCAGAGGAAACTCGAAATCTCGCGGCATAACTCCGATGATCGCGTAGGGGCGCCGATCCAGATCGATCGTCTTGCCCAATGCGCCTGGATCACTCTGGAATCGTTCTCGCCAAAGGGAATAGCTGATCACGGTCACCGGCTTGGCGTTCTCGTCCTCCTCCTGGGTGAATGTGCGGCCCAACAAGGGGTTGATCCCAAGGACTGGAAACAGCGAGGCAGTCACTCGTTCTGCGGCCGCGTGAAAGGGCGCGCCCGCACCGGTCACATCATACCCGGCGCTCATATATCCACCTTCACCAGAGAAGGCCTTGCTTTCGCGTTGGAAAATAAGAACATCGGGAGCAGTCACGTTGAAGTCATGAGGATCTTCCCGAATCCGTTCATGCAAACTGAGCAGCTGTCCGGAATCTTTGAACGGCAGCGGCCGCAATAGCAAGGCTTCCACTACGGAAAAGACCGCCGTCATGCCGCCGATTCCCACCGCTAATGTCAAGATCGCAGTGGCTGCAAAGGCCGGCGCCTTAAGCAACTGCCGTAGTCCGTAACGCGCATCGACGAGGATCGCTTCGAGAAACGGAAGCCCCTGCTGCACACGGTACGCTTCTTTGGTCTGAGTGACACCGCCGAACGCGCGCAGCGCCCTGGTCCGCGCTTCCTCTGCCTTCATGCCGCGTTTCATGTTTTCTTCAATAGCGAATTCAACGTGTGAACGCAACTCAGCGTCCAGGTCTTCATCCAGTTTGTTCCTGCGGAAGAGGGCTGCGCAGCGGCTCAGCAAAATCCGTATCGGCTCCATATTCCACTCCTACTGGGAAGAGGCGTCAGATTTGCTCTGCCCATAGTTGGCCCTGTTGCCTTTCCACACATACAGTGCATCTTCTATAGGCAGAATGTCAACATATAGATAGCAGCCGGGAGATTGAATCCTGCGCCGGGTCGCAACTAGTTAGGCATCGATCGGAGCGCCCGCAACCAGCCTGCCAAAATAGGCTTCCGTCCTGCGAAACTCGCAATCACCGTACCTTGACTCGTGCCCGCGAAGACGCCTATCATCCAGCATTCATGGAACCTGAGTTTCTAGCGGCATGATCGGGACTACAGTTTCCCACTATCGCATTCTGGACAAGCTGGGCAGTGGTGGAATGGGAATAGTGTACAAGGCCGAGGACCTAAACCTCGGCCGCATGGTCGCGCTCAAGTTCTTACCTCAGGACCTGGTTGAAGATCCTCAAGCCTTCGAGCGTTTCCGGCGAGAGGCCCGCGCTGCTTCAGCCCTCAACCATCCCAACATTTGCACCATTCACGAGGTCGGAGAATTCGGCCGGCAGCCGTTTATTGCCATGGAGTATCTGGAAGGAGAGACTCTTCGACAGCGTCTCCTGGCGGGCCCCCTACCCACTGACGAACTCCTGGAACTGGCTATCCAGATAGCAGACGGGCTGGACGCGGCGCATCAGAGGGGCATTATTCACCGCGACATGAAACCGGCGAACATCCTCATCACGTCCGGCCGGGCCAAGATTCTGGATTTCGGCCTGGCGAAATCGATCGCGCCGGCGCACGAAACCCAAACCGGAGAGACCACTAGCCTTGGGATGCTAAACCTCGAGGACAGCCGGTTGACCAGCCCCGGCATTGCTTTGGGTACCGCGGAATACATGTCACCCGAGCAGGCTTGTGGAAGAAGAATCGATGCACGAAGCGACCTCTTTAGCTTCGGTGCAGTGCTGTACGAGATGGCCACAGGCCGAGTGCCGTTCCACGGGAACTCCTCCGCACAGATTTTTGGCTCGCTCCTGCACGAGAACCCCGAGTCCGTCACCAGTCTGAATCCTGCTGCGCCACTCGCGCTGGAAGCGATTATCAACAAAGCGCTGGAGAAGGAAAGGGATCTGCGCGCCCAGAGTGCAGCTGAGCTGAGAAGCGATCTGAAGCGATTGAAGCGAGACCTCAATTCAGACCGTTTGACCGCCGCGACCGCATCCTTTTCAGGCGCGACTGCCCCCGTAAGCGCTGCAATGTGGCGGCATTCGACGCCGGCAACCGGGGGAACGATCACGGCTGCCCATCGCTGGCGATGGTTTGCCTTCACTGTGTGCGCAATCGCGGGCTTGGCTGCGCTTGCTTTTGTCATGAGGCCAGTGCTGCCTCCGCCCAGGGTGGTCAGCTCGCTACAGGTCACCACCGACGGACAAGAAAAATCAGGAGCGGCCACGGATGGCGCCAGGCTCTACTTCTCCGAGAGTGGACAGATCTACCAGGTTTCTACAGCCGGAGGCGAGATTGTCCCCATACACGAGTCAGTGGACGATATCTTTCCCGTCGACATCTCACACGATCGCTCCCGGCTGCTGGTACTGAATAAGAGCTTCGTCCCCGAAGGAAACGCCGCTTGGACTCTGCCGGTTCTGGGCGGTGCCGCGCGGCGATTGGGTAATGTGGTGGCAACCGATGCGTCCTGGTCTTCGGATGGAGATAGGTTGGCGTACACGTCGGGTAAGGATCTCTACATCGCAAAAGGTGACGGCTCTGAACCTCGTCGCCTGGTGACCGCGAACGGTACTGCCTCATGGCCGCGCTGGTCGCCCGATGGAAGCCGATTGCGTTTCACCGTAAGCGGCGCCAACGGCTCCGCCATCTGGGAAATCGCTTCAGATGGAAGCCGCCTCCATCCGCTGCTGACCGGCTGGAATAGTCCGCCCGCGGAATGTTGCGGCAGCTGGACACCGGATGGAAGATATTTTGTCTTCCAATCTTCGCGGGGTGGTGTAGCCGATATCTGGGCTATGCGCGAGGCGGGCAGTCTGTTCCGGCGAGTAGACCACCAGCCAGTCCAGTTGACGTCTGGGCCCACCAGCACGTTTGCTCCGTTGCCAGATACCGATGGGAATCAGCTGTTTGTCCGAACGATCCAACCGCGCGGTCAGTTGGTCCGCTTCGATACGAAATCCAGCGAGTTTCACCCGCTCTTTCCGGGCCCACCGCCAGGCGTTCAAGGAACGGGTGTGGACTTTTCCAGGGACGGCAAATGGATCGCGTATATGAGCTACCCGGATGGGAGTTTGTGGCGCAGTCGGCCCGATGGCAGCGAACGATCGCAACTAACCTATCCGCCCCTGTTGGCCTACATGCCGCGCTGGTCCCCCGATGGGAACCAGATTGCGTTTATGGGTCAGCTGCCGGGCAAGCCGTGGCAACTATATATCGTAAGCGCGCAGGGCGGCACCCCGCAGCATCTTATACCGGACCAACGCGACCAAGCCGATCCCACTTGGTCGCCCGACGGAAATTCACTGGCATTTGGAGGCCAGGCAGTAGCCGAAAAGGATGCAGCCAGTTTAAATGCCATTCGCCTGCTGGATCTGCGAACTCGCAGCGTCACCGTTGTACCTGGTTCAGAGGGTCTGTGGTCACCACGCTGGGCGCCGGCGGGAAACCGTCTCGCGGCGATGTCAAACGACGGAAACGAACTGTTCGTCTACAACTTCGCCACCCGCGCGTGGACTCGGTTGGCGAAAGCCTCCATTGGTTATCCGGCCTGGTCGCATAACGGAGACTCCATCTTTTTCCTGAACCACCTGGCGGGCGGAGACCAGGTCTTTCGCGTCTCCGTCGCCACGGGCAAGCTCGAAGTAGTGACGGCCCTCAAGAATTTTCACGGAGCGCCATTTCTCATCGGCTACTGGTTTGGACTGGCCCCCGATGATTCGCCCTTGTTGATACGCGACGCCGGCATTTGGGACTTCTACTCCCTCAGTTTGGCGCTTCCCTAGTGCTCACCCTTTGCGCCTGCCGTCAACATTACATCAGCACATCTTGATACCGTTTTCCCCGACGTCGGCGAACACCTTCATGAGACCAGTTGTACCGAGAAGTAGCCGAATTTGCTTGCCGAGATTGATGAGTTCTAAGCAGCAGCCTGCCGACCGGGCAGAAACGTAAAGACGCACCAGTGTGCCCAGGCCCATGCTGTCTACGCGGGTGAGGTTGGTCAAGTCCAGCACAATTCTCTTGGTCTCTGGGAGCAGTTTGCTGACCTTGATGTAGAGAACATCGTTTACACCTGCCACTAGCTTGCCGTTGCAGTGCACAACGATTGCATCGCCCGCGCGGACAACGTCAAGCGTAAGGGGACTCGCGGTTGCTTTGTCAGACATGAGACCTCTACCTTGTCGCAATTTCTGGATTCAAGCCGGAAACCGATTTTCGCATATCGCGGCCCGAATTTCCTATACGTCGCACCAAGCAACGGCCACGCGTGCGGCTTTGGTTGAGGACCCGGATTTCCTGTGAAGTTCATCAACGCCAACAAACTTCACAGGAAATCCGGGGGTAGCGATTGACACTGCGAATCCCCAGCGGCCAGTCCCATGGGATCATTGGTCATGGATGGCCGCTTGTCTCTGCCTGCCCTGCTATCGCACGCGCTGGTTGCTTTTACCATCGAGTTCGATAATGAGTTCGAGCACCAGATGCCGCATCGGACGACGAACCATGGCTCAACCACTCATTCGTACCCGGTTCCCTGGCTGGTATCGATGGTCATGTGGTCGAACTTCATGCGCTTTGTCGATGAAGAGGGAACCACCGTTCGTGAGCTGCAACATCGGCCGGGGGCGTCCGCTAAGAGCATGCGCACCTGGTTGACGCGCATGGGGAAGTGGTGGGGTTACATCGTCGTCGAAAGCAACGGCACCGTCCGCCCTACTGCCGGCGGGCGAAAGGCGATAGAGATCTGGCGAACGCTGGAGAGCCTCATCGAGAGCCGCTGGAGGGAACGGCTCGGTGACGACACCATCGACCGTCTATGCGAATCGCTGCTGACAATCGTCAGCCAGATTGGCATTGCGTTGCCCGACGGTCTGCCGATACTGGGCTACGGACTCTTCAGCAGCGGCCCGGAAGACGCGAAGCGCCCACCTGTGGCGGCAGCAACCAGCAGCGGCTCTCTGCCTTCACTCCTCTCCAAGGTCCTGCTCTCCTTCGCCATTGAGTTCGAGCGGGAATCGGAGGTCTCGCTGGCCATCAGCGCCAATGTCCTGCGTCTCACGGGCGGGGAAGGGGTCGAGGTGAGCGATCTCCCGCGCATGGCCGGGGTGTCGAAGGAGGCGATCGCGATATCGCTGAGCTTTCTCGGCAAGCGCGGATACGCCTTGATCCAACCCAGATCGGCCGCCACCCGGGGGAAGATGCTTGTCCTTACGCCCAAGGGAAGAAACGCACAAGACAGATACCATCAGCTGGTGTGGACGATTGAAGAGCGTTGGCAGGCCTCTTTTGGTGCCCACGCTATCTGCCGTCTGCGTGAGTTGCTTGAGCATTTGGCCGGCGATCCTACTGCGCAGAGATCCCCACTTTTTCGCGGCTTGGAGCCTTATCCCGAAGGTTGGCGCGCATCGCTCCCCAGGCCTGAAGTGCTTCCGCACTACCCCATGGTCCTGCACCGCGGCGGCTTTCCCGACGGTGCTTAATTATCTGGCGCTTAAAATTTCGAACGCCGCGAGGCGCCGCTCGAGAAAGCAGCGGACTGCGGGATCGCGCTCCAGACCGATGGCAATCTCGTAGGCATGCCGAGCGTCCCTGTGCGCACCTGTATGAGTCAATAGCTCGGCGCGCGCTGCCCAATAGGGTTGGTATTCGACCAGTCGTGTATCGCAAGCGGGGTCTGGCATGGCTTGGAGAGCTGCGTGCGCGCCCTCTAGCTCGGCCAGGACCAGCGCCCGATTGATGGCTACCACCGGTGAAGCGGTGATGACGAAGAGTGCGTCGTAGATCTGCAATACGACTTCCCAATTGGCGTGGCCGGTGCGGCGGCGATGCACGTGCGCCGACTGCACTGCGGCTTCAAGTTGATAGCGGCCGATGATACCGAAAGCTTGTGCGCGAAGCAGTAACGCTTCGGCCTCATCGATCCTCTCGAAGTCCCAACGCCCAACATCCTGATCAGCCAGGGGAACATAGTCTCCCTCATCGCTGCGCCGTGCGCGGCGGCGGGCTTCCGCATGCAGCATCAGGGCCAGCAGGCCCAGCGCTTCCGGCTCCGTAGGCAAGAGCTCGGTCACCAGCCGGGCCAGGAAGAAGGATTCACCGGTAAGGTCCCGTCGCGCCGTGTCAGTCCCTGCCGCATCGCTCCACCCCTCCGAGAACGCTGCGTAGATTGCCTCAAGAATAGTATCGAGACGTCCGGGTAGTTCTTCACGCTCAGGAATGCAGAAGGGAATCGCGGCCTCCCGGATCTTGCTCTTGGCGCGCACCAGCCGCTTGCCCATTGTCATCGGAGACATCAGGAAAGCCGATGCGATGGTTGCCGCATCGAGTCCGAGGATGACCTGCAGGATCAAAGGTGCTCGGATGCCGGCGTCAATAGCCGGATGCGCGCAAGCAAACATCAATGCCAGCCGCCGGTCTGGGATCTCCCCATCCGCGGCAGTCGCGCCAACCGCCGTGGCGATCTGCTCCAGGTCCTCGTCCAACACGTCGCTGCTGTGCTGTCGCCGGGCTACATCAATCAGCTTGCGCCGGGCCACGGTCAGCAGCCATGCTTCCGGATTTGCTGGGCAGCCTTTGTATGGCCAGTCTGCCAGAGCCGACGCGAAGGCCTCTGAAAGGGCGTCCTCCGCGGCGGCTACGTCACGTGTGCGCGCTGAGAGAAAGGCGACGAGCTTGCCGTAGCTGCGGCGCGCCACTGCTTCCGCAGTGCTACGTGCCTGCTCCTCGCCTTCACCGGAGTGCATAGGTGTTTCTCAAGCCGTAGCGTGTTGCAGGTTCTGTGCTCCGCTGTACTCGGTCATGCTCCAGATCGGCCGAACTTCGACCGCCCCGTGACCGGCGCCGGGGCAGCGAGCGGCCCAGGAGAGAGCGGCATCCAGATCGGGTACGTCGATCAAATAATAGCCGCCCAGCTGCTCTTTCGAATCCACGTACGGGCCATCCAGTACCTGCGCCTTGCCGTTGGTTTTGCGCACCGTGGTAGCTGTTGCGATTGGCTTCAGCCGATTCGAACCCTGCAAAGCGCCTGCCGCCTTCAGTGCTTCCCCGTATGCCGCGTAAGCAGCCATTCCCTGTTCCTGCTCAGTCTTCGTCATGTTGGACCAGCCTGCCTCGTTCGCATACAGCAGCAATAGATATTGCATAAAACACCTCACTCATGGATTTTAGGCGGATGTTGTCATCCCCTACTACCATGACGCGCGAGAGCCGGCGATTTGGACAAAATCGGTGACCTTTTGTCTCAGCGCCGAGCAGCCACCCGCTTGCTCACTTCCGCTCTCTCCTTCACCATGTCTTGTTTGAGCATCGCTCCATTCTGCACCAGCAAATCGCCGCCTACGTAAACCCGTTCCAGGTCGCGCTCCCCGGCTACGAACACCAGGGAAGCGTAAGGATCGAAAATCGTTCGGAAGCGCGTCGGATCAATCACCAGGAAGTCGGCAAACTTTCCTGGCTCCAGGCTGCCCAGGCGGTCAGCCACGCCGAGAACGTCCGCGCTGCCCATGGTGTGCAGCCGCAGCACGTCGTATGGACTCATGATCGTCGCGTTCTCATACTTGTCGCGGACCGCGTACAGCCCGGTGCGCATATTTTCAAAGGGATCTGCCAGGTCGGCGCTGGCCTCGCCATCGACGCCCATGCCCACGCGGATGCCGGCCTTCAAATAAGCGGGAATATCCGCCACTCCCGAGGCCAGCCGTCCATTCGAAAGCGGATTCCAACTCATCGCCACGCCGGCCTTCGCGCTCTCCGCAAGGATGAAGCTGTTGGTATGAATGAAATGCCCGAAGATCAGCTGTTTCGAGAGCAACCCGCTATCCATGAACCAGCGAAATTTGCTCTGCTGCTCATACTGCGTCTCTGGCGGTTCCAGGTAGTGGGTTTGGTTACCCAGGTGGAACTCGTCTCCCAGCTGCTTTTCCATTAAGGCCTGTTGATACGTGTCGTTGAAGGCTGTGCCGCCACTGATCATGACGGATAGAAAGTTGCTCGACTTGGGCTGCTTGCTCGTCCAGTCCAGAAAGGCCTTGAGCGGCGCCCGTGCCTGCTCAGCTCCATAGCTGGGCTGCACACCCAAGGCGGTGGCCCGGCCCACCGAAAGGCCGTGGACAAAGCGGATGCCGGAGTCCCTCTCCGCGAGAAAATCGTTCCGGTCAAATTCATCCAGGGTTACCGTGGGGCTTGTTCGGCGGCTGGACCACGCTCCGTAGTTGAAGTTATAGGCCGCGGTGATGCCATGTTGCAGATGGTCGAGAGCACCATCCAGGGTGAACCAATACATATCTTCCGGGCTGTATTTGGCGGCGGGTTTATAGAGCGCGTCGATCCATCCCGTCAGTGTCTGGTCCGCGCCCAGCCCGCGGAAGGCGCTCTGCCATAAGTGGCTATGGGCAGAAATAAAGCCAGGGATCACCCAGTGGCCGCCGGCATCCACGCTCTGCCTGGCTTCGAGGCCGGCTGGTGGATCGCCCGCCGCAACCGTCAGCAGCCGGCCGTCCTCTCCGACCACCAGGTAGCCTTTCACCGGCTCGCGCTGGCCCGTCGCCATGGTCAGAATGAAGGCGTTCTTCACCACCAGCTTGGCCGGGGTAGTGGCCGGTGCTTGCGCGAATATCCGGGTTGCGGCGGCCAAGGCGGCCAATAAACAAAAGGTCTTCAGCGTTGAGATACGACGGTAAGACTTAAGAGTCATGCGCCATTACTAAATGAGACCGCACCGCAGAACAACAAGAAACTAGCGGCGCGCTCGTCGGTCATGCCAGCTATAAGCTGTCTCGGGGGATAATGGCTCAAGGAGGCCAGCCATGACCATCACTCTTGATATCCGACCCGAGACACAGGACGAACTTGCCCGACAGGCTGCCGCACGCGGTATGGAACTCGAGGTTTTTGCCGCAACTCTGCTTGAAAAAGCAGCGCATGACATATTAGTCAGGCCCGCACCATCGGCAATCGCAAAGGACATGGTCGAACTGTTTGCTCCCCTTCGAGGCCTGAACCTCGATTTTGAGCGTGATAGAGATACAGGCCGGGATATCAACCTGTGAAGGGCTATCTGGTTGACACGAATATCCCCTCTGAGCTCACTCGCGAAAAACCCGATGCGAGGGTAGTGGAGTTTCTCAGAAACGTTGATAAAGACGCGATGTTTCTGAGCGTCATGACGATTGGTGAGATCTGCAAGGGCATCGCTACTCTTCCGGTAAGTCAGAGGCGTGCCATGTTGCAAGACTGGCTCGATATTGAGGTTCGTTCATGGTTCGCTGGTCGCATATTCCCAGTGACGGAAGCCATTGCTGAACGGTGGGGACAACTAGCCGCTGCTGCGAGACAACGGGGGCTGACCTTGGCGGTCGTGGACGGCGTGATTGCGGCAACAGCCCTTCATTACGACCTAACCCTCGTTACGCGTAACGTGAAGGATTTCGACGGTCTTGGGATGGACATTTCCAATCCCTGGGATACATAAAGATATTCGAGCGCCGTCCTCCAAACCGGTGCACGTCAGGGACCGCTTTTTTCAATCGATCAGATCGACGGGCCTTCCATCCACGCTATTATGTAACCTCCGATGACAGCCTCAGCGGACTCAGAGCTGACCATGGGCCCTCGCACCCCTGCGGCGCCTGCGGTGGCAGCATCGGCTGACGCGATCGACGACATCGAAGGCCTTCCGCACTTGTTCTTGTTCGGGCTGCAGCATGTGCTGGTGATGTACGCCGGCACGGTAGCGGTGCCGCTCATCCTCGGAAGCGCCCTCCACTTCACGCCGAAGCAGGTAATTGCGCTGATCAGCGCCGATCTATTTACCTCCGGCTTGGCAACCCTGCTGCAGACGCTGGGCTGGTGGAAGTTTGGCGCGCGTTTACCTCTGATCCAGGGCTGCTCCTTCATTTGCGTCGCGCCCATGATCCTGATCGGTAGCCATTACGGCATCCCGGCCTTGTATGGGGCCGTGATCAGCTGCGGGGTGTTCACCATGCTGGTGGGACCCTGGTTTAGCCGTATGCTGCGCTTTTTCCCTCCGGTAGTGATTGGCTCCGTGATCACGGTGATCGGGCTATCGCTGCTACCGGTAGCCGGCGGATGGTTGGGCGGCGGCGACCCCTCGGCGCCCGGCTTCGGCAGCTTCGTCCACTTGGGACTGGGCCTGGGAACGATTGCGTTGATCGTGGCCATTCAGCGTCTCGGCCGCGGCATGATCGCCAATCTCAGCGTGTTACTAGGGACTCATCGGGGGAACCGCGCTGGCCGCGGTGGCTGGCCAGGCCAGCTTCAGCCAGGTGCCGGCCACGCCATGGTTTGCCTTGGCGCATCCACTGCTCTTCGGTCCGCCGCGTTTCGTGTTGTTGCCGGCTTTGGTGATGAGTCTTTCCATGCTGGTGGTGATGACCGAAACCACGGGCAACTGTCTGGCCATCGGAGAGATCACCGGCCGCCCGATCGGCCCGGCAACGTTGACCGCGGCCTTCCGCGCAGACGGCCTTTCGACCGTGCTGGGCGGGTTGTTTAACAGCTTCCCCTACAACGTGTATTCGCAAAACACCGGTCTGCTGGCGCTATCAAAGGTCAAAAGCCGCTATGCGGTCGCAGCCGGAGGCGGCTTGCTGGTGGTGCTTGGATTCCTTCCTAAACTGGCCGCGGTCATCGCTGGGATTCCCCGGCCGGTCTTAGGTGGCGCGTCGATCGTCATGTTCGGCATGACGACCATGGCCGGCATTGAAGAATTAACCCGGGTCCGCTACCAGGGCACCAGCAATGCGATCATCGTGGGCGTCTCGGTGAGCATGGGCGTGCTGCCCATTGCTTCGCCCCAATTATTTGCCCACGCTCCGGATGCGGCGCGGCTGTTCTTGAACAGCGGCATCTTTCTGGCTGCCGCCACCGCTGTGCTTCTCAACCTTTTCTTCTCCTCGAAAACGGAGGTTTGAATATGGAACAAGTAACCGGGCAGGACCTGGCTTTCCTGAGGCAGGCGATTGATTTGGCGCGCAAGGCACGGAACGACGGGCGCCATCCGTTTGGCTCCTTGATCGTCAATGAGCGGGGTGAGACGGTCGTTGCCGCGCGTAACAATGCAGTGCGGCCCAAAGGCGACCCTACCCAGCATGCCGAGATGTTGGCCTGTGCCCAGGCGGCCCGGCTGTATGAACGAAACTGAACTTGCTAAGTGCACTCTGTACACCAGCACTGAACCCTGCGCGATGTGTGCCGGCGCGATCTACTGGACTGGTATCGGCCGTGTGGTCTTTGCCCTGGCCGAAACCGGCCTGCTGCGGTACACGGGCACCCATACGCAAAATCCCACCCTCGATCTGCCCTGCCGTGAAGTCTTTGCCCGCGGACAGAAGAAGATTGCCGTTGCTGGACCTTTACTGGAAGACGAGGCGGGCAAGGTGCACGAAGGTTTTTGGGTTTCTTGAGCGGTCCGCCATTTACACTGGCTGGATGACGAAGCCGTCCAAGGTTGACCTTGTCGGTGTGGGCCTGAACGCGACGGACACGCTCGTCGCCCTCGCAGATTATCCGGCACGAGGTTCCAAGGTTGAATATCGTTCTGCTAACGTGCTACCCGGGGGCCAGGTCGCAACCGCAGTGGTGGCTTGTCAGCACTGGGGCATGTCGACACGGTACGTCGGAATCCTCGGCGACGACGCTGCGGCGGTTCTTCATCAGGAAGCGTTCGCCCGTGCAGGCGTAGACACCCGGATCGTCACAGTGGACGGAGGAGCGAGCCCGCAGTCTCTCATCCTGGTCGACGGTGGGGGCGAGCGGACCGTGCTTTGCCGGCGCGACGAGCGGGTTACACTCAAGCCTGCCCATCTGGATCGCGAATGGATCGTGAATGCGCAAGCCCTGCACGTGGATGGCTACGACACCGAGGCCGCGACCGTGGCTGCTGCTTGGGCACGTGCTGCCGGCATACCCGTAATCGCCGATCTCGACGAGCTGTATCCAGGTCTGGAGAAGCTCCTGGAGAACGTAGACTATCTCATCGTGAGCAGGGATATTCCCTCCCGCCTCACCGGAGAGGCCGATCTGGAAATGGCGTTGCGTCAGATGCAGCGCCGCTACGCATGTCTTCTCACAGCGGCAACCCTGGGCCACGATGGCGTGCTGGCTTGGGATGGGAAGCACGTGCACCACGCTCCCGCTTATCGTGTTCCGGTGGTCGATACCACCGGCGCTGGAGATATCTTCCACGCCGGGTTTATCTACGGACTTCTTCAAGATTGGCCCCTGGAGCGGCAACTTGATTTCGGTTGCGCCGCGGCCGCAATGAACTGCATGGCGGTTGGGGCCAGGGGTGGTATTAAACCGGTCGACGTGATTGAAGAGTTCATGAAAAGCGGTATACGGCACGATCCCGCCTTCGAACGGGTATCATGCTGGAATCATGATTAGGCGTATCTTGCTCGGTAAGTTATTGCCTGCCTTTGTGTTTGTCTTGTTCGGCTCCTTGATTGCGCGAGCAGCGGCCGCGCCTTCGCCGGCTCCTTTGAATATTGAGGGGTTGGGCAAAGCTACCGTCGCGCTGGACGGCGATTGGCAATTTCATTTGGGGGATAACCCCGGCTGGGCCTCGCCCACGCTGGATGACTCCGGATGGGAGCGGATCGGGGTCGATAAGCCTTGGGGCGACCAGACACACTTCGGCTACACCGGCTATGCCTGGTATCGCCGGCATGTAAATTTTCTTCCTGTAGCCGGGGTCGAGTCCGATCTGGCGCTCCTGCTGCCTCCGATTGATGACGTCTACGAGGTCTACTGGAATGGCAGCCCGATCGGCCACCTCGGCAAGTTCCCGCCGTACCCGGTTTTCTACAATGCTATTCCTGCCCAGATACTCGGCCTCGGCCGGCCCAGAGAGGGTGTGCTTGCCTTCCGTGTATGGAAATCTCCCTATGTTTCCTCAGATACCGGTGAAGCCGGGGGCCTGAACGCACCGCCCATTGCGGGCACTTCGCAAGCCATCACCGGCTATAAGAGCACCCTCGATTATCGTTGGCTGACGCGCAACCTGTTTTCCTTTGGGGTCAATCTTGTCTACGCGCTGGTCTTGCTGTTCGGGCTGCTGGCGTGGTTTCGCAATCGGCGGCAAAGAGTCCTCTTCTGGATGTCTTTGTGGGCCTTCTCACTCCTGTCGGCCGTGCTTTTAACTGGTCTGCGCCTGCCGTGGCCGGGTGCTCTCGCCAGCCGGTCTCACGCAGCCGGTTCTTTCCTTCTCAGATATTGCTATCTGGTATCTGCTTTTGTATCTCCTTGAACTTGATCGGCACCCCTCGCTTCCACGATGGACGCGCGTCCTGGCTTGGATCTCGATCGCCTCCGCTTCCCTCGATAGTCTCGTGATCTGGATGGACTGGAGTGGGCCCCACGTCTGGATTCTCCAGCTAGCCGACGCTCTGCTCACGGTGCCTTTCACATTGGTTGAGGTCTATCCGCTGGTACTGATTGCTTTTGCGATTCGCAAACGGCTCGATGCGGCGCGTTGGCTCATGGCCATCATGGCCGCTATGACCCAGTTGACCCTTGCATTCCGCAATTTTACAGGGCAAGGCATCCGTTTCACCCACTGGACGATTTCGCAAAATATGTCCGGGCCGATCTTTACCGTGGGGGGTAATTCCTTCACGCTGGTTGGGTTGGAAGCTGCCGTCCTGCTGCTCACGATCGTGTACGCGGTCTATCGCTACAGCGTTGAGCAGAGCGAGCGGCAAGGTGCGCTTGAACAGGAGTTCAAGAGCGCGCAGGAGCTGCAACAGGTGCTCATCCCGGAGACTCTACCCGCGCTCGGTGGCTATGCCGTGACCAGCGCGTACAGGCCCGCCCAGCAGGTCGGCGGAGATTTCTTTCAACTCATCGCCCTGCCTGACGGTTCCGCGTTGCTTGTCCTGGGCGATGTGAGTGGCAAAGGTCTCAAAGCAGCGATGACTGTCTCGCTGATTGTTGGAACCATCCGGACGGTGGCGGATACCTCAGACGATCCAGCGGAGGTGCTCTCCATACTGAACCGCCGCTTGTACGGCCGCCTGCAAAACGGGTTCGTCACCTGCGTGGCATTGCGGCTGGATGCAGACGGAGAATGCATTCTGGCGAATGCCGGGCATCCTCCTCCCTTCCTGAACAAGACTGAACTCGGCTCCCCGGGCGCGCTGCCGCTGGGCCTCGATCTAACCACGCAGTACGAGAAGGTACAGCTCCGCCTTGCCGTCGGAGACAGACTCACCTTGTATACCGACGGCTTGCTGGAAGCACGCAATTCCACCGGCGATATCTTCAGCTTTGAGCGTCTGCGGGCGCTGATTGGCACCCAGCCCGACGCAAAGGAAGCCACTGACGCGGCGGTAGCCTTCGGGCAAGACGACGACATCACGGTAATTACCCTCACCCGGCTGGCTCCCGGAGTCGAATCGACAACATCGCTGCTGGCGCCGGCGCTGGTTTCTTCTACCACCTAGCCCATTAAGCCACCCGCCCAGGTCCTATCGGGTTCTATGAACCAGGAAGGTTCACGAGGTCTTCTTGCGTTGCGACCGAGGAAGCAAATCGATGCTCTAATAGCCCATGATTTCAGTAAGGCGTCGCGCGGCTTTTTGCGTTTCTTTCCTCACCTTTTTCTTCCTTGCACTTGGATGCCATTCCCAAATCGCGCCTTCTGTAGCGCAGCCGGGCACTCCACTGAACGCGGATGCAGTTGCCGCCCCGCTGCGAACGATTGCCGCTGCGGGAACCTTCGCCGACCTGACATTTCCAAACTTTTCCGATTACAGCCAACAGGTTCAGGCCCTGTATCAGTCGGTCAACTACGCGCCGGTGTGGGTGCGCGACGGGCAAGCAAAACCCCAGGCCCTCGCCATGATCACTGCATTCCAGAGCAGCCGGCAAAAAGGGCTTAACCCGGAAGACTACGACGCGTCGCGTTGGCCTCAGCGCCTGGCCGCCTTGAAAAACTCACCCGGAGATGCCAACACAGTCGCGCATTTCGATGCGGCGCTCACCGTGTGCGCGATGCGTTACATCTCTGACCTGCACATGGGGCGAGTGAATCCAAAGCAATTCAAAGTTGGCTTCAATGTGGATCAGAAGAAGTACGATCTGCCACAGTTCCTGGCACAGAAGCTGCTCGTGGCGAGCAACGTGCCGGAGGTATTGAACGGAGTAGAACCGCCTTACTACGGATACCAGCGTACCGTGTTGGCCCTGCAAACCTATTTGGCGCTTGCGGAGAAGGACCACAGCCCACCCCTGCCCGATGTGCAAAAGACGCTCGCCCCCGGTGATCCCTATCCGGGGGCCGAGGCCCTGGCACAGCGTTTGCAATTAACAGGCGATCTGCCGCAGGGCGCGGTTGCCGATGCCCGGCCAGGAATCTACGAGGGCGCGTTGGTCGACGGGGTCAAGCATTTTCAAACCCGGCACGGTTTAGGACCGGACGGCAGGCTCGGCAAAGACACGGTGAGCCAGCTGAATACGCCTTTTAGCGTTCGGGTTCAACAACTGGACGACGCGTTGGAACGCTGGAGATGGCTGCCCGCCGACTTTTCACCGTTGCCCGTCGCAGTAAACATCCCTGAGTTCGTCTTGCGCGTATTTACTCCCGATCATCGCATTGCCATGCGCATGAATGTCGTCGTAGGCAAAGCAGTACGGCATGAGACCCCTGTCTTTGCCGAGAACATGAAGTACATCATCTTCCGGCCGTACTGGAATGTTCCCCTCAGCATTACGCGCGCGGAGATCATTCCCTCGATTCAGAAAGACAGCGGGTATCTGTCGAAGAAGGGCTTCGAAGTGACCGACCAGAGCGGCAAAATCGTTACCAGCGGAGCGGTGAGCGCTGACGTTCTGGCGCAATTGCGGTCAGGCAAGCTGCTGGTGCGCCAGAAGCCCGGACCGTCGAACTCGCTCGGGCTCATCAAGTTCATATTTCCCAACGAGCACAATGTGTACCTGCACAGCACTCCGGCTCAGTCCCTGTTTTCCCAGTCAAGGCGTGATTTCAGCCACGGCTGCATACGCCTGGAAAAGCCGGCGGAGCTGGCGGCGTGGCTGCTGCGAGACCAGCCCAAATGGACGCTGGACGCGGTAAAGGCGGCGATGCAATCCGGCCCCGATAATCAGCAGGTGAACCTCACCCCGTCCGTTCCGGTGGTGATTATCTATCTGACTGCGTTGGTTGAGGAGGATGGAGAAGTCTATTTCTTTAACGACATCTACGGCCACGACAAGACACTCAATGCAGTGTTGGCCAAGGGACCGCCTTACCTTTAAGAAGGGAAGCTGCTACCAGCGGCGAACGCGGCCTACGTCTACATGAACAAAATCCGACTGCGCGTAATAGCCCACTCCGCCACGGCCCAACGACAACGCCGCGTCGCGAACCTGCGCACTGGAAACTCCTGGAACGCGAATATCGATGGCCTTCGCTTCCATGTGCTGGCTATGGTCGGCAACCCCGTGCCCGTGTTGCCGCAGGTAGTTGTTGCTCCACGGGGTACGGTAACCGCAGACAATATCGATTTCGCCGTCAGGGCGTCCTAGTTTCACCAGCAGATCGTGCAGCAGATCGAATTCCCTGAGGTCATAATCCTTCACGTCACCGGTGCGGTGGTCGCGGAGAAAATGGTCCAATTCCGCGATCCCATCAGGCAGGTACCGGTCACCTATGCGATAGACCACATCAATATGTTCGCCGGTATGCAGGTGATAGAGGCGCAGGCGGTAAGAAGGAGCGTCCGGCTGGGTGCCAAGCTTGCCGGCGCCGGATGGGAGCACACCTAGCAATGCATAGAGAACAAATAGCTTAGCGATAGCGGAGCCCTTGGATGCCATGTCTCTTTTACCCCTGGGAGATACACTTTGATTATAAAGGGTCAGCTTGGCATCCTAAGACAGCCTGCCCGCCGCAAGCGAAATCAAGCAGGGGGCAATGGATTTCGAATCGGCTGTAACTTCCGTGGCTTAAGTTCGTCTCAATAGCGGAGATGGAGGTTTGTATGTTCAGTTCTTTTGCGATGCGTAATACGGTGGCTGCTTTTTTGTTCACCGTCGCTGCCTGCACCGGGTGCAGCGCAGCTGCCAAGACGCCGATACCCCCTCCGGCAAGCGACAGTCCTCTTGCTCAGACCAAGGGAAAGCAGACCGCAGTGTTTGCAGGCGGCTGTTTCTGGGGCACTCAGTCCGTTTTCGAGCGTGTCAAAGGCGTGGTCTCTACCACAGCGGGGTACTCGGGCGGTTCAGCGTCCACTGCAACTTACGACCAGGTGAGCGAAGAGAATACCGGGCACGCGGAATCAGTTAAGGTCGTTTTCGATCCCTCGAAGATCACTTATGGCCAGCTCCTGCGCATCTTCTTCTCCGTCGCCCACGACCCCACTGAACTGAATCGCCAGGGACCGGACGTCGGTTCGTCTTACCGCTCGGTTATTTTCTATACCAGTGACGAGCAGCAGAAGATCAGCAAAGCCTACATCGCGCAACTGGACGCGGCAAAAGTCTTTCCCAAACCGATCGTGACCGAGGTTGTTCCCCTAAAGGCCTTTTATGATGCTGAGGCGTACCATCAGGACTACGCCCTGCATAATCCGTCGAATCCTTACATCATGATCTGTGATCGCCCCAAGATCGACGCCCTCAAGCAGCAATTCCCGGAGCTCTTCAAGTCTTACGGCGGCGGGTAAGTGCTGCTGCGCTTTTGTGCGGCGATGCCCGCGAAGCCGACCTGTCCCGACGTGCCGTGGAGGGACCTGCTGTTTCACTCAACCCCAAACCAATCCTCGCAATCCGAAATGATTCCGCTCGCTCTACAACCCTTTCAGCCGGTAGCTAACTTCCCATGGAAGCGCCACCCTCCCCTTTGTCATCCCGAGAGTCTGTAATTTTTCAAAAATTCCGCGATGAAAACAAAAGGTTTAAGCGTTCCAAACGCAGCCAATAAAGTCACAGGCTCCGAGGAGCCGAGGGACCTGCGGTTCCCTCCTTCAGCAAACCAACGTTGCCCGCGGACCTTTCAGCCGCTATCCGATCTCGCATGGAAGAGCCGCCCTCCCCATTTGTCATCCCGCCTGCCCCGGCCTGCCGTGGGACCGAAGCGTAGCGGAGTGGAGGGACCTGCGGTTCACTCCACCGACAACGAACGCGGTGGAAAAGCGCCCCTAACCTTTGTCATCCTTCTATTGGCCCTTGCCGAGGCGGCGGAAATATTCGGCCACTGCTTCTTCGTACCCCGGAGGCACTGGGGGCTCTTTCGTCGTACGAACCTGCCCCGGCGTCTGGTCGTCTGAATCTTGGCGAAGTTGAAGCTCCAGTTTGTCGACCCCGCTGAGCACTTCGGAGTGAAGCTGTTCTACCATCGCCGGATTACCCGGGAACCGGCGCGGGTCGAGGCGTTGCATCTCCTTTGCCAAGTCCTGAATCTCCTTGAGCGCTTTGGGGTCATTCTGGGCCAAGTGGTGCAGCTCATTCAACTCTGACAATCCCTGCCGGTAGGTAGCTTCGGGATCGGCAGGTACGGGTGAATTATCAGGAGCAGCGGGGCCGCCGCCCCGGTCGAAATGATTGTTCCCGGTGTTGACGTTGTTCCAGGCTGTCCCCACGGCCCCGCCCCCGGAGCGCCAGTTACCCACGTCGCCGCTCAAGCCATCTTGAGTTACCTGGTTCCCATTGCGCCGACTGAGGCCATTCTGAGCCATCTGTCCGCCCTGCCCATTCTGGGCCGGCCCAGGGGACTGTCCACCCTGGCGACCTTGGCCTGGTTGTCCACCCTGTCCCTGCTGCTGTCCAGGTTGCCCCTGCTGTTGGCCACCTTGCCCCTGCTGGCCCTGTCCCTGCCGCTGTCCAGGTTGCCCCTGCTGTTGGCTAGGTTGACGGCCCAACGGATTTTGCCCACGCCCCGTCAGAGACTCGATCTGGCTGCGAAAGCGTTCGACGTGGTCGAGCGCAGCCGTTTCCTGGCCCTGCCCTTGTCCATCCTGCCCTGGCGATGGTTTGCCCGGGCCCAGCCCTTGTTGCGCCTGGTGTACCTGTTGGCTCAGCTGATCGAGACTTTTGCTGATGCCCTCTTCCGTTCCGTTGGAGTTGGGGTTGATTCCGCGGCGCAGCCAGTCGGCGGTTCGCTGCACGCGGTTCGTTAGATCGGTCTGGTCCATACCGCCCAACGCATCGCGCAACTTGGAAGATGCTTGCGGCTGTGTCGGCGCCAGTTCACGAGCTGTATCCCGCAAATTCTTCTGCAGTTGCTCAAGATCGTCAGAGAGTTGCTGCCGATCCTGAGCCAGTTTGTTGCGCTGCTGCAGCCTGGCTGTATAGTCTGCCTGGCTCGATGCCTCCGGGCGCCCAGCCAAGCTGCGAACGCGATCCGCCTGGGCATGTTCTTCCTTGCTCAGCCGGTCGCTTTCACGGGAGAGCGAATCCAGCTTGCCCGAGGCTTGTTGTTGCTGTGTACCGCTCATGAGGCTTGCAGCCTGGCGCAGTTGGTCCGCGGCCTGACGCGCAGCTTCCGCGCTTTGTTGCTGGCCCGCGCTACGCTTCATCTCTTGATCAGCCTCGCGCAGTCGATTTAATGCCTGCGTTACCCGAGGATCGCCCGCACCTCCGTCTCCATTCGATTGAGCTCTAGATCCTCCAGCGCGAGACTGGGATGACTGCCCACCAGAAGACGATCCACTCGATGAGCCACCGGCGCTCTGCTGCCCTTGTTGCCCTTGTTCACTTGCCTGACCCTGTTGTCCTTGTTGTCCCTGTTGCTGCTGACCACCCTGCTGACCTTGCTGATCGTTCTTGGGCTGGCTGTTCTGGGCCATCTGCTCCATCTGCTTTTGCAGTTGCTCGGCCTCACGGCGCAGCATCTCCTGCTGCCAGCGCTCCTGCATGGTTTGCGGGCTGTTGCGCTGCTGTTGGGCCAGTTCCTCCTGACGATGGGCGAGCGCATCGAGCTTTTGCAAAGCATCGTCCACTGCCTTGGCGCGCTGTTCTGCCGCAGACCCGGTTTGCGCTGTCTCGTACTGGTTTTTCTCTGTGTCCAGTTCAAGGTCGAAGAGGCTGGCAAGATCACGACCTGCTCCTCCGCCCCCACCTCCACCACCGCCGCCGCGCTGCTGGCTGAACGCCACCTCAATCTTGCGGAAGGTCGCCTCGGCACGCAGCAGGTATTGCAGTGATTTCTGTTCCGCAGGAATCGCATCGTGCCATTGCATCTGCTTCAGCTTGTCCGACGATGGCGTCATAGCCGCGGCGGCCGCTTGCATGTCATGCCCAAAGCTGTTGAAGTCCTCATTCGCTGACGCCAAGTCCCGGCTATCCATCCGCGCCGCCAGGGCCAACGCCTGCTCCTGCAACTTGGTCTGCACTCCAGACAGGAAATTGCCCGCTTCCGCCGAGTCCTTGGGCGTGGCTGCCTTCTCGTTCTGGCGCTTCCAGGTCGCGGCGATCAGTTCCTTCTCCCGCTTGGAAATGTCCGTCTGGCTTCCTCCGCCACCTCCGCCGCCCCCGCCTCCGCCCATTTGCTGCGATTGCGAAAACTCCCGCTCAAATGGGTCGGCCTGGATAAACGACATATCGGTGCGCGCTTCCGAGTGTCCGTCTTTCGCCGTGGCGTACAGGCTGACCAGGTCTCCGGGAATCAGCTTGAAATCTTCCAGGCTCAAGGTCGCGGTGCCGTCCGCGCTCTTGGCGCCCGGCTTCTGCAATAGGTCAATCGTTTTCTCCGGTCCACCGTTGACCGAATAATGAAGGCTCATTTTGTTCAGGCCAAAGTCATCCGAGGCTTTCACGCCGACCGTGACTTCCTCAATGGGACTGGCGCGGTAATCGCTCATCGGCCGGTCGATGGCGATCTGCGGTGGGTTCGCTTTGTCGGTGGCGATGAAGTAGTCCTCCGACAGGCGTACCGGCTGGCCTTGATCGAGTGCGGCAACATGGTAGGCGCCATCCTTTTGCATCAGGATAGACCCCTTGTACACATTGCCTTCGCCGCCGCTGAGCGTAATCTGCTTTCCATCATCGAGCGTCAGTTGGCCCTTGCGCAGAGGGTGGTCCATCTCGACCGTCAGCTCCGCGTTCGTCCCTTCGATGGCGCGCAAGTCACCACCGTGCTCCTCCGTAACCTCGGGCATTCCCGTCCATTTCGGGTAGTGGTAAGTCACCTTCATTTGCTTGACTGTGGGCAAATCAACCACCCGAACCTTGAAATGACGCGAGGTCAGGTGATCGGCCTGGACGTAGTATTCGACGTCTTCAGGAAGGCCGGCGAAGAGGAACTGGAAATTAGAGGCGCGTCCGGAGGCATCGGTCTGAGGCTGCATCGCGACCGGCTCCCAGGCTTTATTGCGCGCGCTCTGGTAGTGCGCAAACAGCTGCACCTTCTCCGGTTTGAGCCCGATGATCTGCGCCGTCACCAGTTGATCGCTATTGCGCCGCACGGCGACGTCGCCTGGCGTAACCCGGATGTCATAAAGAGGCGTAGCCTTGGGCCCGGTCCAGAGCAGCGATGCCCCGTAGCCGAGGTAGCCGGGACCCGCGGCGATGAGCCAGCCAAGCACGGCCAGGCACGCGAAACCGGCGCCGGCCAAGAAATAGAGGTGGTTGTTGGGCGCAAGGTTAGCTGGGGGTACGTCTTTGGCTACGGAAAGCGTGTCCGCCGCAAGCAATTCGAGGAAAGGATCGTTTCCTCGCTTCTCCCGGTCATCGAAGGTGAGCAGCCGCTGTTGAAATTCAGGGTACGCGGATTCGGCTACCGCGGTCGCCCGTCCACGCGTGAGACGCAGCACGGGCAGCGCAAGCCCGAAGGCCGCTACCAGGCCCAGGATGACCAGCAGCAGCGAACGAGCGCCGGTGAGGCCCCGCACAGGAAACGCGAAGGCGTTCAGAATGAGAACCAGAAATATGGTTGTGATCAGTGCCGTGGCCATGAGGATGGCCACACCACGCAGCGATACACCCAGACGCAACCGCTGGTGCAATTGCCGGATATAGAGGTTGAGCCTGTCCTGGTTGCTCATGCCTCCTCCCTCTGTGTGCCGAGGTAGCGGCTGGCAACGATGGACTCGGCAACCGCCGCCACCAATACAAGCAGCATAACGTACCACCAGACGCTATGGGGCGTATATTTTTGCTGCACGTAACCCGCCGTGGCCGACGGAGCGGACGTCGCCGAGCCCTTACCCCACATCTGCAGCAGCTCATTCGGAATCGGCTGTAAGTCTGATTCGCGGCGGTCTGGATTCACGCCAATCAGCGCAGTATGGCCATTCGCGAAGCGGATCTGGTAGTAGCCCGCGCGGGTTAACTGGAATGACTGTGCCGATGCGGCCTCGGCTAGCGACAAAGCACGGCGGCCATCAGGACCAATGATCTCGACCCCTACTGATGGATTGCCGGCTCGAGCCGCAGCGGTGCGCAACGGAACATACGAATCCACCAGCCTGCTGCCGCTTATGCTGTCACTTCCCGAAAGATAGCGTGCTGTCTGATCAACAAACGCTACAAACGCAGGACGAACCGGCAGGTCGTTGGTGAGGTTGTCGAGCCCGGAGGCAAGCAATAGCACGTGGCCCTCGCCAATCTGCTTCTCCATCAGCAGCGGGGTTTGATCCGTAAGCCGCACGATCACCCGCGCCCCGTTCGCATCCACGCCTGCTACGTAATAGATCTTTAGATCGCTCCATCCTGCCGGGTCATTCATTACCGGGTGCGTAAGGTCGGTCTGGCCGACCACGCCATAGCCATTGCGCGAATAAACGTGCGCGTCTGAAGAGGTTCCGCCGAAGACGGGAATGCGCGCATGGTGTGCGGCCGAGATTCCGGCTGCGATCAGGACGCTGCCGCCGCCCCGCACGTACCGCATCAGCGCGTTCTCAAAGATGGAAGGCAGTGCGATTGCGTCGGAGAGCACCACAAACGCGTACTTTGCGGGATCAATGTCGGCTGACTTTTCGCTATCGATGGATTGCAAAGTGAAGGACGCCTGGCTCGCCGCAGCCAGCGCCGCGCCAAAGTACAGAGGGGAGCGCGCATCGCTGGCCTGGTGCACGAACAACACCCGTTCCGGATCGGCCCGTTTGACAGAGAAGACGCTTACATCGTCCGCCGGAAACCCGTCCGCCGAATCGATCTTGAGCGCACAACGGTTGAGCCCGTAGGGCACATCGAGCAATGGAAACTCGACCGTCGCCCGGCCATCCGGCGGAATATCAACTTTGCGGGTAGCGACAGTATTGCCGTTGACCACCAGCGAGACCGTTCTTGAGGCAGCAGGAGTTCCATAGCCCGCAATCACCGCCTGCACGCGCGATTTTTTCGGATCTTTCGCGTCGGCAAGTTGAGCCGGCGCGTTCACGCCTTCGACCGTCCAGTTAGGTGTGGCGGCCGCTCCTACCGGATGCAGAACAACCGATACATTCGCGGGCAACTCAATGTCGGCGAAGTTTGCCGGCATCCCGGTCTTCTGCATGTCGCTGAACAGGTGCAGCTCCACCGGTGTGCGCACGCTCTCGACCAGCGCGCGCACTCCGTGGGCAAGCTCACCTAAATTCGCGCGCGAGTCTCCCGGCTGTATACTCTCGACCGCAGAACGCAGAGCCCCTTCGTCCTGTATCGGCTGGGTCAAAATAGCGAGGCGGCCGCCCAGGGCCATCACCTCGGCACGCTGCGATCGGGGCCTCGATGCCAGCACCTGCAACGCCGCTTGCTTGGCCTCCGCAAACCGTGATCCGGCCTTCATGCTGAAAGAGTTGTCGACCACTATCAGCAACAGTCTGCTATTTACGCTGTCCGCCGACAGCCGGATAAAGGGATTGGCAAATGCCAGCACCAACAGCAGCAGCAATGCAGTGCGCAGGGAAAACAGCAGCAGGTAACGCAGCCGGCGGTGGCGTGTGGAGCTTTGCGTGCCGCGCTCAAAAAACATCAATGAACTGAATGGCAGCGGTGGAACGATGTGGCGGCGCAGCAGGTGAATGTAGACAGGCAAGCCAATCGCCGCCAGGCCAGCCAAAAACCATGGATTGAGAAATCCCATCATTGCCCTCCCTGGCGAATGGCGAGGTACTCACGCAGCGTGGTGTCGAGCGGTTGGTCTGTCACCAGCAGGTGGTAATCCATGCCGGCGCCGCGGGTGCGGTTGCGCAGTTGCTCGATATGGTCATCGATCTTTCTGCTGTACTCGGTGCGCGTGTACTCCGGAATCACCTCCATGTGTTGATCGGTCTCAAGGTCAACCAGGATGGCCGGCCCACGCAGATCCGGCCGTATTTCCTTCGGGTCGAGCACATGGAACAGCACCACCTCATTGCCGTGGTAGCGCAACGGCTCAATCGTGCGCACGATCGTGGCTGGGTCTTCGTAGAAATCGGAGAACATGATCACAATGCCGCGCCGGTGCAGAAGATTTTGGAAGTGAAGCAGCGGCTTGTTGAAGTCCGTGCGGGCATGCGGCTCCGCTTGCTCCAATCCAGCTAACAGCCGGGGCAGCTGGCCTTGCCGTGTGGATGGCCGGACATAGTTGCGCACCTCATCGTCAAAGACGATGAGGCCGGCCGCATCCCGCTGATTATGAATGGCGAGGTAAAACAGCGAGGCGGCAGCGAAGCGGGCATAATCCATCTTGCTCGGCCTGGCTTGGCTCCCACTGTATTCCATCGAATTGCTGGCGTCGAGCAGCACGGTGAGCTGGCTGTTGGTATCTCCGCGATAGCGCTTCAGGTAGCAGCGCTCGGTGCGGGCAAATAAGTTCCAATCGACATGGCGCAGGTCGTCCCCGGGCGTATAGGCGCGGTACTCGGCGAACTCCGAACTGAAGCCAAAATCCGGGGAGCGGTGCAGACCAGCGACAAAGCCATCCACCACCGTTTTGGCGAGCAGGTCAAGGCTGCTGATACTGGCCAGCACACCGGGATCGAGAAAGCGCTGCAGCATCAGGCCTCCTTCGGCGGCGGCATATGTTCGATCAGGCGGCGGAGAATCTCATCGGCGTCCACGCGCTCCGACTCAGCATGAAAGTTGAGCAAAATGCGATGGCGTAGTACTGGGATGGCAAGCGAGGTGACGTCGTCGTAAGTAACGTGATAGCGGCGGCGGGAGAGGGCACGGGCCTTCGCCGCCAGCACGATAAATTGCGCGGCGCGGATGCTGCCGCCGTAGTTGACATACTTCTTAACGAAATCGGGTGCGCTTTCGTTCTTGTATCTGGTTGCACGCACCAGGTTGACGACATACTTCGCCACCGTCTCGCCGATCGGCACCATGCGCACCAGTTGCTGGAAGTCGAGCAACTCCTGCGCAGTGGTCACCGGTTCTACCTTGGCCACATGGGTCGTGGTGGTAAGGTCTACTACCTTCAGTTCGTCGCTGGCGCTGAGGTAATCGAGAATGGTGTTGAAGAGGAACCGGTCGAGCTGCGCCTCGGGCAGAGGGTAGGTGCCTTCGAGCTCGATCGGGTTCTGCGTTGCCAACACGAAAAAGGGTGCGGGCAGCGGATAAACGTGGCCGCGCACCGTGCAGGAGCGTTCCTGCATGGCTTCGAGCAATGCTGCCTGGGTCTTTGGCGGAGTGCGATTAATTTCGTCAGCCAGCAAGATGTTGCCAAAGATTGGGCCCTGGACGAAGGTCCACTTACGATGTCCGGTGGTGAGGTCTTCCTCAATAATGTCGGTGCCGGTAATGTCGGAGGGCATGAGGTCCGGCGTGAACTGGATCCGCCGGAACGTCAGACCAAGCGTCTCCGCGATGGTGCGCACCATCAGTGTCTTGGCGGTGCCGGGCAGGCCGGTGATCAGGCAATGTCCACCGACAAACAGTGCGGTAAGAATCTGGTCCAGCACCTCTTCCTGGCCGACGATTACTTGCCGCACCTGGGAAAGGATGCCATCACGGACCGCATAAAACCTCTCGATGCGCTGTTGCAGCTGGGCTGCGTCCTGGCTAAGTTCAGGGAGCGTGACCATTGGTTATTTCCTTCCTCTCGACTACTCGATTAAAAAGGTGAACTAGAGCATCAGCTGAAAAGAAAGATCGAAACCGCAGGTCCCTCCACTACGCTACCCCGGATTTCCTGGTCGAGGCCGGTGGCGTTGGCGAGCTTCATGCGGCTTTCTTTACGGAAAGCCGCACACGCGGCAATGTCCGGCGCAGCGTGGCAGGAAATCCGGGTACGCTCCGGTCGGGATGACAAATTTATTGCACAAGAAGAATTGTCATCCCGACCGGAGCGTAGCGTAGTGGAGGGACCTGCGGTTTCAGCGATTTGTTCCACGAATCTCGACCCCTTGTGCATCTCTCCGCTCCAGTTAGTTCGTTTTGGGCGAATCCTTCTGTTCTGGGTGTTCGATCTCTAACAGCAACTTCTGCGCCGGTCGATACCCCGGCGCCGCTTCCAGCGCAGCGAGCACGCTCTCCTCAGCTTTATCCCGCTGTCCTGATGCGTAGTACGCCTGGGCGAGGTTGAACTGCGCTCCAGCTTTGTCCAGCGGATTTAGCGCCACCACCGCGGCATACTCCCGGATCGCTCCCGGGTAGTTGGCTTGCGCAAACCACAAATCACCCAGGTGGCGATGCAGCTCTTCATCATGAACCGGATAGATATAGTTGATGCGGTCCAGCGTAGCGGCGGCCTCTTTAGGCTGCCCCAACTCTTCCTCGAGCGAAGCCAGCTTTTTGAGTAGCGCAGGGTCCTCACCGCCCATCTTTTCATAGAGCGTGAGTACCGTGGCCGCGCCCTTCTTGTCGCCTCTAGCGAGGTCTGCTGAGGCAACAAATTCATAAACGTTCGCCCCTCCGATGTACTCCGGATACATGGTGCGAACCGCTTCACCCTGCTGCGCCACAGTGTCATACTGCTTCTGGTTGGCGGCTTCAATCAGCTGCTCCAGCGCCTTGTGCCACTGGTCGAAGTTCGCAGCCGTCTTCCCATACCGCTCGTTCAGCCATGCAAGATATTGTTTGTCGAATGCCTCAGGGGAAACGCCCAGATCCGCTTGAATAATCTCCGGAGTCGTCTTACGCTGCGCATACGAATGCACCATATCGAGCAACTTGCCTTCGCCCCAGTGGATCCCGATGTAGTCGCATATACTGCCTGCTTCGAAATAAGACACAACCACCTGCGCCGGATATTCGGGAAAGATAAACCCGCGGTCCAGCTTAATCACCGGAAGCAACTTCTTATCCCGAATGGCGACCAGTATGTCCGGCGACATGCGATCACCCCACTCCGGGGATACTTGTGTCTCCTCGTGCACCGCAAGCCCTTCGGTAAACCAGCGCGGCACCCGGCCATTGGTAGCCGAGAGAATGTAAACATGGCTCATCTCATGCCACAGCGTGCTGCCCCAATTAAAGTCGCCCGGCTTGCGCGCCGAGGGGCTGTCCATCGCCACAACTTGCCCAAAGGTGACGCCGAGCGCGCCCAGGCCCGGCATGCCCATCGTGCGCACGGCAAAGTCTTCGTGGTCGGGATAGACCTCTACCTGCACCGGCCCGGTGAGCTTCATCTTATATTTCTTGTTGTAGGTGTCGATGATGCGTTGCAGCTCCGCTTCAAAGTAAGGGTGCAGCAGATCCGCTTCACTCTTGCGCAGCCGCAGGATGGTCCCATTCTCTTTATAGGTGACGAAATTCTTATAGCTATCCAGGAGCCGCAAGCTGTTCACCGTCTCAGCATCGCGGTAGCCGTTGTTGTAGCACATCTCCAGTTGCTGAAAGGGCTCATCTTCCTGGCCAAGGCGCATCAGGCCGACGCCTAGTTGCGCACGAGCAGGCCAATACCGGGGATCGGCCTCGATCGCCTTGCGGTCGTAGGCGATGGCGTCTTGAAAGCGGTAGTTGAGCTCAAGATAATGAGCCACATGGGTGTAGCCCTCTGCGTAACTGGGGTTCACTTTCCGTATCTTGTCCAACCACACGTCCGGGGAGCGGTCCGCCAGCAGTTCCACGGCAGCGTGGATGGCCATCGCATTCAGGGCGTCTGGAGACAAACCGAGTGCCTCATCCGCCTCAGCGATGGCGTGTTCTGTATCCGCGTCTTCCAGGGCGAGATTGGCAGCGAATTCATGCGCTTCCACCAGCTTGGGATCAAGTATCAGCGCGCGGCTGATATAGTCCGTGGCTTTACCGTCGAAGCCGTCCGCGCTGACAATCGCGAGTCCTAAATAGGCCTGCGCATTTTTGGGGTCTTTTTGCAGTGCCTCCTGGAAGAGTCCCACCGCATCGGTGTTATTGAAACGCTGGTGCAGCAGCATTCCCCAGCGAACCTTATAGAGAGGGTCGCTGTCGGCCGGGCCGGTTGCGATCCTGAACTGCTCATTCGCCTGGTCATACTGTTCCAGCCCCCAATAGCCTTCCGCCCGGTAGTAAGCGGAGTTGCTGCGCACCAGCGACTCAAAGCAGGCTTGCGCCTCGGCCTTCTGGCCATGTTTGCGCAGAGTCTGGCAGCTCTCCGGGGTCGCGCCCAGGCAATGGCTCATACCTCCGAGCACCATCACCAGCAAAGCAACGGATTTGTTCGGCCAGTTCATTTATCCAGTTCCTGTTGTACTTGCGCCAGCTGCACCAGCGCCGCCGTCAGTTGCTGTTTGTAGTCAGCGGGATCCATGGCGGCCTTCTGATACTTGAGCGCATCAATCTTCTGTTCCAGATCTTCTTTCTTTGCCAGCAGAGCCTGCTTCGCGGGATCATTCGCCTGCTTCTGGGCAGCGCCAATGCGCAGCACGGGGAAACTTGCCAGCAGCATCCCTTCGCTCTTTGACGGCTCGCGGACAGGTTCGTTCCTGCCCGTGTCCTCAAAAATAGGATGCTCCGTCGCCAGGCGCTTTTGCGATTCATAGAATGCCGCGGTCTTCCGTTGCGCGTAGGCGAACGCCTCCATCGCACTAATGGAGTCGCTCTTATCCACATCAGCCGTAGGATCCTGCAACGCCTCAACCCAGTAGCGTGCGAAGACCGTAGCGTTCTTCTCGGTGCCGTTCTTGGTGGCGGCAATCACTCCGCGGCCTGGTTTTTCGAGCGCGGCCACCGATCCGCCGCTGGCGCTGGTCGTGTTGACAATCAGCTGCCGCCGAGCAGGAATGTGATCACACAGGCTGGCGAGATCTGCCGCAGTGATGTCCGGGCCAACCAGGTTGAACTTGTAGTCAGTGCCATCGAACGATCCATGCCCGATCAGGATAAGCACGAAATCATCCTCGGGCCGGGCATCATGGGCGATCGAGCTAAGCGTCTGCGTAAGCTGCGCCCTTGTAGCCTGGCTCCCGGTCAACGTGTAAACATGCGCGCCATTGCCGGACTCTTTAAACAATTTATCCAGGTCCTTGGCGTTGGCGGTAAATCGCTGCTCGTAGTCCGGTTCGCCGCCAAGTCCGGCGACCGTGACGTAATAGACGCCGGCATGCGCGGGCAGAGCGGCCATCAGCAGCCACAGCAGCGTTAGTCTCATACCACACCCCACTTGCGCCGCAGCAGCCACTCCGCCGCCATAAGCAGCAGCAGCCACAGGAACACCACCGGCATGTTCCAAAGCTCTTTAATATCTCGCACCGAGATCCCGGCATCTGAGTAAGAAATTTCGTTGGGCAGCCGGCTTAGCTCGTCCGGCCTCCAGTAGCGTCCGCCGGTTTCTGTCGCCAGCTTTTCCAGTAGCTCGCGATTCTGCAACGTGTGAAAGTTCTCGGCAACTCCATCGATTCGTTCAAAAGGAAACGTGTCGCTGCCCAACTCCTGCGATCCCTTTTCTGCGGTGACCTCGGCCAGATAGGATCCGGGCTTGTCTGCAGTCCAGGCAGCATGAAAGACTCCCGGACTGTCCGCGGCCGGGGTCATGTCCAACATCACCGAGATGCCGTTCGGTCCGATGACATGCGCGGTTACCTTGGCATCGGGAGCAAGCATGTATTCTTTATCGCGCACGTTTGCCGAAAGCTCAATGTGGCCGTCATCCATCAGGGTGTGATTGGCAGCGGTCACCACCACTTGTCCCGGCGAATCCAGCACCAGCCAGCGCAGCAGTTGCTGCCAGAAAAGATCGTGCGCCGGGTCCCCCAGCGGCTGGCTCATCTGCCAGCGCCACGTGCCCGACGTGGCCATCACCGCGGTGCGCCCGCGGCCGTAATTCTGCGTCACCAGCAAGGGCAGTTTGCGCCCGCCCGCGTTCATCTGGATTAACACCGCGGCGCCAGGCTTGGCCGTGCCGGCGTCCTGGTAGTCCATCAGGTAGGTCAGCTTCTTCCAGCGCTCGATGTTCTTTTCCCGGTCATCCATGAGACGCGTGATCGGACTATCCGATCCGGCGGCGGTAAGTTCGACCGTCGCCGGGTCGCGGTGAAACGTGTTCCTGCTGTTGGGAAGATAGGTCGGCAGCAAATCCACCAGGCTTGATCCGCCCCATCCTCCATCTCCAAGCGAGAAGCGCCCGCCCAGAAAGAGCAGTCCACCCCCGCGGCGGTCAACGAACTCGCGCAGCAATTCCTGTTGCAACGGGGTAAAGTAGCCCGCCTCTACCGAGCCCAGGATGATGCCTTGGTAACCAAAGAGATCTTCCGCCCGTACAGGGAAACCATTCTCCAGTTCTTTGGGATCGTTGATACCTTGCCGGTAGATTTTGTTCTCGGTAGTGCGCAGCATGGAGGCCACCTGCACGACCTTGTCGTCGTCCTCGGCCCGGCGGATGAACTTGTACTCCCATCGCGGCTCACCCTCAACATAGAGAATGCGCCGCTTGTCATCGGTCACACCCACCAGGCGGGTGACGGCATTGTTGGCCAGGTTCTCTTCGTTGGCCAGCGGCCCAAGTGAGAAACGCAAACTCTTCACCCCGGCATCTCCCGGGCTGAAAAAGATCGTTTCCACCTGGGTCGTACCGTCGGCGCCGAGCGTGACTTCGCGGGAATCAAGCGTCTTGTCTCCATCCCGAATGGCCAGAATCGCCTTGCTTCCGGCGTAGCCCGTTTGATGGAAGCTAACCGTGGCGGGGATGCGCGAACCGGTCATGGCGCGGGACGTGACCCTCACGTCGTTCAGCTCAATATCATGCGCCGCCTGCGGGTTACCGAAGCCGACCGTATGGACGGGCAAGCGGCGATTGCGCAGCGCATGGATGGTTTCGAGCGCCAGGTCTCCCGAGCCATCGAGCGAGTTCTCTGAGCCATCGCTTAGCAGCACCACTGCTCCGATGGGCAAATCAGAGGTCTCGGTTACCAGTTGTCTCAGCCCGTCATTGATGTGGGTAGCGGGGGCAGTGGGCTGTATCTCCGTGAGCGCCGCAGCCCGGGCTACCCGCGTGTCAAGCCGGTAGAGCCGGACTTGGAATTTTTTTTGTAATCCTGTCAGCACACCGTCCTCGAGGGCCTTTTCCGCCGCCGCTTCCCGCGTAAGCTTGCCGCCGCCATCGGCAATTGCCATGCTGCGTGAATCATCGAGTACAACGGCGATTACGTTCTGTTGCGGCGCCAGCTCGGCTATGGTGATGGCCGGCTGCCAAAGCAGCACCAGCACCGTGGCGATGAGCAAAGACTGCAGCAACCAGACCGCGCCTGCGCGCAACTTGCTTATATTCGGCGCCGCCTGCGGCAGCCGAGACCGGATCAGCAGCGCCAGCCCGGACGCGGACGCAACCATAAGCAGCAGTAACACCCAGCCCGGCCACGAGCCAAGCAGGACAAACTTGCCTTTCGAAAACACCGGGATCGGGTACTTGAAGAAAAATTGGAACATGGTCCGAAGTTTCCCGCGGTCGGTCGATCAATCATTTCTCAGAACTGTTGGTCGTGCTATGCGACACGCGGCGAAAGCTTCAATGCGTCATGCCGTAAACGATGTAATTCAACGCCACCCGGAAGGCCATGGAAGCAAAGGGCTCAGGGTAATCCGGATCGTCCGCCCATTCCCAGGCATCGCCCAGGTGCATGTTGTGACAGATGGCGACCATGATGCGGCCCTTGTCGTCGCGAATTGCACGCCACTTGGGCACGTATCCGTCTTTTTCGTACGTCCTCCCGGTCTGTACATATTGTTCCCCGGGAATCTGCATGCGCTCATCCGTATCGTAAAGTACGTGGAAGATTTCGTCCTTGCCGTCCAGGTCTTCGACCGGCCGGTTGGGAAAAACCTCACGCATGCCGTTCATAAAATCTTCCCAATCAGCGGTACCGTGGAAATCATCCACCATCAGGAACCCGCCTTTCAGCAGGTATTCCCGTAGACGCTTGGCTTCCTCGTCGGTAAAAGACCAGGTTTGTACTTGTACGGCATAGATCCAGGGATAGTTAAATATGTCGTCGGAATCCAGGTTCACCACCTGCTCTGTAGAGCGGGTCTGGATCCGCGTAAGCCGTTTCATCGCCATCAGAACCTGGCGGTCTGCCTTGGGGTAGTCTCGGGACCAGGAGCGGCCCCAGCCGTAGCCGCCGTAACCACCATAACCTCCGTAACCGCCCGCGAAGCTGCTGCCGACGGCTGCGTTGTAGCTGAGACGCGACCAGTAAAACTCCGCCTTTACGTTGGTTTCCGCGTCATCCCCGAAGCCGAAATCCGCCGTCCGCTGGTAAGCGTAGAGCGCGGAGCACAGCGCCATCCCGACGAGCGCTGCCGAACTGGCTTGCAGGAGCTTCATGGGCAGAATCCTACGCGCGTGACTTGAGACTACCAGACCTCTCGTCTGATAGACGCATCTGAGAGCGGGTGGTTTGTAGCCCCATGCAAATGTTCCGCGGCCCACTCGGCTTGCGCGCCATGTTGCCGCGTGAGAGGATTTGCTCAGCTCAGGCAACCGGGGGCAGTCGTTTGAAGCGGCGCGACTTCATGAAGGTAGGCGGCGCGGCCATAGCTCATGCGGGAACCGCTAAGCTGCTCGCCCAAACCCCGCAGATGCAGATGGGCGGTGTCGCGCCCGTCAACGAAACCAGCAAAGCGGACTACACTCTCCGCATCGCTCCCGTCACTGTGGAGCTCGCACCCGACCACATTCTCAGCACCATCGGATACAACGACACCTCTCCCGGGCCGGTGCTGCGCATGCGCGAAGGCAAACCCGTGAGTGTGGATGTAATTAACGATACGGATGTACCAGAGTTGGTGCATTGGCACGGCATGTTGATCCCTTCCGATGTTGATGGCGTGGAGGAAGAGGGCACGCCCCCGGTGCCTCCTCGTGGACGGCGCCGCTACCAGCTCACGCCGCGTCCAGCCGGGTCACGCTGGTACCACTCCCACACCATGGCCGAAGCCGACTTGCATCGCGGCACCTATACCGGACAGTTTGGCTTCGTCTACGTCGATGCGGGAAATGACCCCGGGCAATATGATCAGGAGCTTTTTCTCTCCCTGCGTGACTGGGAGCCGTTCTTCACCAGCAGCATGGAAGATGACGATGATGAAGGCCATGGCGGACCCCAGCCCGAGAAGCCCGCGCTTCTGAACACCGATCCCAACGGTCTCGAAGTCAATTCGATGACCTACTCGATCAACGACAAGTCGCTGGGTGCGGGGGAGCCGATCCGGGTGAAGCAGGGTCAGCGTGTGCTGATGCACTTGCTCAATGCCAGCGCGATTGAGAACCGCCGCATCGCCTTTCCCGGTCATCAATTTCAAGTGCTTGCGCTCGATGGTAACCCCGTGCCGTCCCCCCAGAAGGTCGATGGAATCCTGCTCGGCGCCGGGGAGCGGGTGGATGCAATCGTCGAGATGAATCAGCCGGGAGTATGGATCCTGGGCGCGACCGAGGAGAGAATTCGTAGCACCGGTTTGGGCATCATCGTCGAATATGAGAATCAGCATCGGCAGCCGCAATGGGTAGTCCCCTCGGGAGCGCCGTGGGACTATACCATTTTCGGAAAGATCAGCGCCAATCCTATTCCGCCGGACCAGACCATCGACATGATTTTCGAAAAGATCCCTGGAGGCTCGGGCAAGTTCAATACCTGGCTGGTGAACGGAAAGCCATACCCCCACGACAAGGAGTTCGTGCTAAAGCAGGGAACTCGTTACCGGCTGGTATTTCGCAACCGCACGGATGACGCCCACCCCCTCCATCTGCATCGCCACCAGTTCGAGCTGGTAGAAATGAACGGCACCAAAACGGGCGGCATCATAAAAGACACGGTAGTGGTTCCGTATTACGGCCGGGCCGTAGTCGACTTTACCGCCGACCAACCAGGCTTGTCCTTGTTTCATTGTCATATTCAACAGCACATGGACTACGGCTTTAAAGCCCTCTTCCGCTACGCCTAGAGATGCAATCGCTCTCCCCGTATCGGCAACAAAGGCTGGGTGCCCCATTCAAGCCGCTCTTTGGCTTGAGTGGGCAAGCGGATCTTCATGCCAAGAGCCCCGGCTATCTAACTGGCAACGCTATGATCCTGTTGAGGAGATAAGAACGCTCTTGTCTTTCGCCGATTGGTTTTTCTCTGATCTCGAACGCCCCGAGAGTGCTCACGCTCACGGCGACACCAGTAAACATCCGTGGTGGCGCGTCATGTGCCTCACCGGGGTCGACTATTTCTCCACCCTCGGTTACCAGTCCGGTATCGCTTTCCTTGCTGCCGGTCTCCTCTCGCCGATCGCAACTCTTGTTCTTGTCCTGGTAACCCTCTTCGCCGCGTTACCGGTCTACAATCGCGTCGCTGCCGCCAGCCCTTACGGTCAGGGCAGCATTTCGATGCTGGAAAAGTTATTCCCGGGCTGGACCGGCAAGGTCTTCGTGCTCGTCCTTCTGGGCTTCGCCAGCACCGACTTTGTGATCACCATGACCCTCTCCGCTGCCGACGCAGCGGCCCACTTTGTGCATAATCCCTACACTCCGCATTCCCTGCGGAACCAGATGGACGTTACCCTCTTTCTGCTTGCCATCCTGGGCGCCATCTTCCTCAAAGGTTTTAAAGAAGCGATCAACATTGCTGTTGTTCTTGTGGGGATCTATCTGGCGCTCAACGTAATCGTCACAGTCACGGCCTTAGTCGATGTCCTCGCGCACCCCCACCTGGTGCTCGATTGGAAAAACGCCATCTTCGCCCGCCATGGCAGCCTGCTTTCCATCATCGGTATCTCTGCGTTGCTTTTTCCCCGGCTCGCCCTCGGCCTTTCCGGCTTTGAGACCGGCGTCGCGGTTATGCCTTTGATCGATTGCGAAAACCTCGACGACCGCATCCGCAACACCAGGCGCCTGCTCGCGACCGCCGCGATGATTATGAGCGTCTTCCTCATGGCCACCAGCATCGTCACCACCCTGCTCATCCCAGCTGTCTACTTTAAAGAAGGCGGTCCGGCCAACGGCAGAGCCATGGCCTATCTGGCCCACCACTATCTCGGCAACGGCTTTGGCACTCTCTATGACGCGAGCACCATCCTTATTCTCGCGTTCGCTGGCGCCTCCGCGATGGCCGGACTTCTGAACCTCATCCCGCGTTATCTTCCCGGCTTCGGTATGGCGCCCGAGTGGGCCCGTGCCTCGCGTCCCCTGGTTCTGGTCTTCATGGTTGTCGCATTCGCAGTTACGCGTCTCTTTCATGCCAGTGTCGATGCTCAGGGCGGAGCCTACGCCACCGGTGTGCTTGTTCTTATCACCTCCGCTTCCTGCGCGGTCACCATCGCAGCACGCACGTTCCTCTCTCGCCTCGCTCTCGGCCTCGTATCCCTCATCTTCATCTACACCACGCTGGTGAACATTTACGAGCGTCCCGAAGGACTCAAGATCTCTTGCATCTTCATCTTCACCATGGTCGTCTTGTCCCTGGTCTCCCGGGCTTTCCGCTCCACCGAGCTGCGCATCACGGTCGAATTGGATGCGCAAGCCCAGGCGCTGATTGCCGAAAGCGCAAACAAGACCGTCCGCCTCATCGCATGGAATCCGCGGAACACCACCAAGGACCGCGAGCAGGCCAAGACCGAGCTGCGCGAACTTCACGGGCTGATGCACGACGAATCCATCTACTTCATCGAGGTGCAGCGCGGAGACACCTCCGAATTCACAGAAACGATTGCCATCCAGGGATGCCGCGACGGTTCCAATCGTGTGCTCCGTGCCCGCAGCCCCGCCGTTGCCAATGCCATCGCCGCTCTGCTCATTCAACTGAAACAAACAACGGGATGCATCCCCCAGGTCTACTTCCACTGGGCCGACGTGGACCCGGTCGTTAACCTGGCGCGGTTTATCTTTCTGGGTGAAGGGGATACCGCCCCACTGACCCACGAGATCCTGCGCCGGGCTATCAAAGACCCCTCCCAGCGCCCCATTGTCCATGTAAGCTGATCCCGTGCACCGAAAAGCTGCGGCCGCCTGGGGAAACTAAATCTGGTAAAACGGCATCTCTTCCGTTGCAGAGATCCATCTTGAGCACCGTAAGAGACGAAGTACCGGAAGTCCGGGCGACGCAGAAACCTCGAGGGCACAAACGCTGGCGGTGGGTAGCCTGGATCGCGTTTATCGCCTTCGTGGTGCTTGTGGTGGTGGGCGAAGTGATGCTGAAACGAGCGGGGCCCATCCTCAAGGGGCGGGTGATTGAAACCCTTAGCACCCGCTTCAATAGCCACGTGGAGTTGGACGACCTGCAGGTATCGCTGATCAAGGGCTTAGCCGTAACCGGCAAGGGGCTGCGGATATACCCCCCGGACGATGTGGTGGCCGCGGGGGCAAAGAATCCGCTGTTCGCGGTGCAGCAATTCGACTTTCATGCCCGTCTCATGGGTTTGTTCCTCAAGCCGACGCACGTAGGGTCGGTCCACGTACAGGGCCTGGTGATCGACATACCGCCCAAATCCATGCGCCAACAGAACGCGGCAAAGTCCCGGCATCAAGGCAAGATCAAGATTGTCGTAGATGAGATCGTGTGCGACGATTCCCGGCTGGTGATTGGCACCGACAAGCCGAATAAGGATCCCAAGATATTCGAGCTCAGCCACATCGTCCTGCATGACGTGGGCCCCAATGCTCCGTGGCCCTATGACGCGAGCCTGACCAACGCGGTGCCGAAAGGAGACATCCACGCGGTTGGCACCTTTGGGCCATGGAATACCGAGACCCCGGGCGAGTCAACAGTGACCGGTAAGTACACCTTCCAGCATGCTGACTTGAACACCATCAAGGGAATCGGAGGCATCCTTCACTCCGTCGGTGAGTTCGACGGCCGGCTCGACCGGATCGAGGTAAATGGGATCGCGGACGTTCCGAATTTTTCGCTGGATACCGCAAACCATCCTGTTCCCCTGCATACGCAGTTTTCGGCAATCGTTGACGGCACCACGGGCGACACCTATCTGCAGCCGGTCAAGGCCAAGCTGGGCGACTCCGAGTTTTCCTGCCGCGGCGAGGTCGTCAATGTGAAAGGCAAAGGGCACATCATCGATCTCGATATCGATGTCCCTGCGGGCCGCATACAGGACTTTCTGCAATTGGCGGTCAAGACGCAGCCGGTGGTCATGTCCGGCGTCCTGACCATGAAAACAAAGCTGCACATCCGTCCCGGCAAGGAAAGCGTAACCCAGAAACTCTCGTTGAACGGCAGCTTCGCGCTGAAGCAAATACATTTTACGAGTCCGGACGTGCAGGACAAGGTGGACATGCTGAGCCTGCGGGCACAGGGCCATCCAAAGGAAGCGAAGCCCGGAGCAGACGACGTGAACTCCCGTATGACGGGAAAATTCCAAATGGCTGATGGAAAGCTTGATTTGCAGGACTTGGTTTATACCCTGCCTGGGGCGACGGTGGCACTGGAGGGTGTTTACACGCTGGACGGCAAGAAGTTCGATTTCACCGGCAAGGTGAGGACCGAGGCGAAGCTATCCCAAATGGTGTCTTCGTGGTGGAAGAGTTGGGGCCTGAAAGTAGCCGACCCCTTCTTCCACAAACATGGCGCAGGCGCCGAAATCCCGGTGAAAGTCACCGGCACGAACACCGCTCCAAAATTCGGGTTGGACCTCGGACACAAGGATAAGGACAAGAAGCCTGAATAATTTTGGCGGCTTTTGCCGGTAGCGATTGAGAGCTTTGCTCTCTGTCCATCCATATCCACCAATGCCAAGGTGAAGCGCCGCCCTACCCTTTGTCATCCCGCCTGCCCCGGCCTGCCGTGGGAGCGAAGCCGACCTGTCCCGGCGTGCCGTGGAGGGACCTGAGGTGTGCGTTGGTGGGGAAACGGATTCACTCGTTGTAGATCAGTCCATGAATGGCGACCACAAGCAAACTACACGCCGGTAACGCACCCACCGCGATCGGCCTGTACCGGAACAGCCAACCGGTCAACACAGCGGAAAGAAGATAGACCGACAACACACCAGCTTGCATCCACAGCCGCTCCTCCAACTGCAGCTCCTTCTGAGGCGTCGGGCGCCGCTGTTGAGTTGCGAGGCCCGCTACGCCGCTCAGCAGGGTGGTCCATGTGCCGGTGATGTAAGTGGTGACGATGCCCGGGATTTTTAACCGTACCATCGCAGCGCTTTGCATGCCGATCGCGAGCGCTATGGTGGCCAGCAAGACTTCAAGATTGGGCGAATGGTTGGCTTGGAGGTGAATCGCTATCCAACCGGCCTCAGCCGCCAGCAACAGGAGAGCTTCCAGCATCAGTGTCCAGGAAATCGCCTTCGACCAAATCCCCGGGCGCACCTTGCTGGTCATGAGCGAACCGATCACCGCTCCGGCGGCATAGCATCCGAGAGAGATTGCTGGATGAAGCAGGTCGCCATGCTTTTGAAACACGGCAATACCCAGCAAGACAGTGTTGCCGGTCATGTTGGCGACAAATGCGTGGCCCAGTCCGAAATAGCTCCACCCATCCGCCGATCCTGCCGAAGCGGCCAGGATAAGCAGACGGACGTCTCGTTCGACTCCGGCCATTCGTCGCTACCCTTTCCAAATCGGATTACCGTCCGAAGGAATAGGTTACCTTGACCACGCCTGAATCGATGCCCGGGTTTTCCGCGGTATTGCCGACGTTGGCAAGATGATGGTAGCGATACTCGAAGCGGCAGGAGCGCGAATGCGTCTGATACCACTCCACCCCGCCCCCGACTTCGAAGGTGTAGTTGAAAGCTGAGCTATTGAATACCGGTATGTCCCGGGTAGCTACCGCGAAGCCCCCAAGGCCCGTCACGAACGGCTGTACTCGCTTGCGTGGGAAGGCGCTGAGCTTGTATCCCAGCGGGCTGAAGGCGCTCACGTAGGTCGATCGCGTTCCGCCCATGTAGGTTGCGGTTCCTGGATAGATCTGGTTCTGCGTTACCAGAATCACACTCGAAGGTGTGCTGGTTACCGGCTTATCCACCGGAACCGGCGAAGCGAAACTCACAACTCCAGAATAGGCAGGCTGTTGCGGAAACTCTAATTTGAAGCCAGTCATCGTAGGATCGGTTACGGTCATGAACGGCCGCACCTCGGCCACCCACGCGCCTGACAGGTTGGTGCTTAGAAAACTCCGTCGTTCTATGCCGACCCCAATGGCGCTTATCTTGCGCCCATCCGCGTAGCCCAGCAGCATGTGACTGGAATCGTTGGAGTACTCCACGAATCCACTGAAAGCCCTGCGATTGGAGTAATAACCGCCCACATCCTGCGCCCAGCTCGCAGCGCAAACCGTCGAGCCCATCAGCAGGCACAAGCCTGTCCTACGTAACCATCTCCTGAGGTGCTTAAGCATCCGGTCCTTCCCCGAGTGTTATGCGCGTAGATATCCGTAGTTCACGAAATCGCGCGGCGGGGGGACCGGGCATTCTCCTGTTTGGGACCCGTACAGAAGAGAACGGTATGGTAATCAATTCCTGAACTTCTCGATCGGCCCTACGGGGGGGAAGGGAACTCGTATCGAGAGAATGCTGATAGTGAAGTTGCTTTGACCGGCTCCGGGAAGCGACAGCTGCTCCGTACCGATTCAAAGAAATTTTAGCATCTAGGGCACACCCTTTTGTTCCGGGAATCCCTTGTCCGGTGGAAATTAGTCACCTGTTTTTGTAAACTTTAGTGCGGGTAACATGACCGCCTGGTAAACCGCGCACATCTCAGCCCGGGTGGGAAAGGCCCACGCCTCAAAGTCTTCGTCGTTCATAGCGAACTCGTCCCGCCAAAGCCTTACGAGCCACGGAAGCTCACCGAGCATCGACTCCAGTTCCGGGTGGATGTATATCAGGTACAACTCTCGTGGCTGTTCTTGGAGCGAAGACTCCAGGTTACGAAAGACACGTTCCATGACCGGCCCGGTAAACGCGTTCCACATGTAGACGATTAACGGTCCGGGCGGCCAGGAAAAATCGGTCGCATCGCCCTGCATGGAGATCACTGGCGGTTGGGTACGCAGACCACCCTTTGTCGCCGCGTAACGCGCGATGTTTGACCTGGCGATCCGGTCGAGCTCAGGAGAGAGCTCTACCCCGAGGATCTCGCGAAATGGATAATCGGAGGCCAGCAGCAGCGCGCGGCCTTTACCCGATCCAACGTCAACGAAGCGGAAGTGCTGAAAATCCAGATGCAGCCGTTTCCGCATCGCGCGCATGATCGCGTGAAACACCGAAGGGGCTACGCCAAAGTAACCGTTGTTGTAGAGATCATGCTGGTGGCCGGAAGGCAGCTCGTAGATCAGCCCGCTGGTCTCCACGCCGAAGCGCTCATCGAAGGGATGTACCGCGCGAAAGCTGCGGTACTGGCCCTGCTCCATGCGCGGCCACGCGGCTTTCTTCCTCCGGCTCAGTTGGCGCCACAACCGCCCGATCTCGTTTCTCATCTGGGGCCGCTCTAATCCAGTCCCAGCTTCTTCCAGATTTGATCCACGCGCGCCTTGGTGGCCATATCCACGGCGATCATTGCCGGCCACGGCCGGGTAAAGCCTTCCGCTTTCCATTTGCGTGTGGCGTCAATGCCCATTTTGCTGCCGTAGTTGGGCAGGCGCGAGGCATGATCGAGTGAATCGACTGGGCCCAGCGTGAACTGGATGTCCCGCTCAGGGTCGATATTGTTGGCTACACGCAGCGTCACTTCGCCCACATCCTGAACATCGCAGTCCTCGTCGACCACGATCACGCACTTGGTAAACATCGCCTGACCCAGTGACCAGATGCCGTGCATCACTTTGCGCGCCTGTCCGGCATAGCTCTTGCGGATGGCGACGATCATCAGGTTATGAAACACGCCTTCTACCGGCAGGTTCACGTCCACAATTTCCGGTAGGGTCAGCTTCATCAGGGGCAGAAAAATACGTTCTACCGCTTTGCCCATCCAGGCGTCTTCCATCGGAGGCTTGCCCACGATCGTCGCCGCATAGACCGGCTCCTTGCGATGCGTAATGCAGGTGACGTGAAAAACCGGGTACTCCTCCTCCATGGTATAGAAGCCAGTGTGATCGCCAAACGGGCCTTCCATGCGCAGTTCGTCCAGTTCCACGTAGCCTTCGAGAACAATCTCGGCATTTGCCGGCACTTCCAGATCTACGGTTTCGCACTTCACCAGTTCGACTGCCTCCTGGCGCAGAAATCCCGCAATGACGAACTCTTCGACCTCGGGCGGCGCAGGCACAATGGCGGAGAAGGTGAGTGCTGGATCGGTACCGATAACCACCGCCACTTCGAGCCGCCGGTCCTTGCCCCGGGCGGGAGCGATCGCGGTTGAAGCCGTAGTGCCTCCTGCCGTCTCCGCCATCACCCGCACGCGAGCGGCCCTTGCATCGCCTGAGGCATCTGCGGCCGCCGCTGCCCGCAGGTGCTCCCGCAGATGCTCCGCGGCCACCTTCTGCCGTTGCCAGTGCATCCCTGTGGTTTGCCCGTCGTAGACCTGCATGCGGTACATCCCCACGTTACGTTTTCCGCTCTTTGGGTCGCGGGTAACGACGCAGGGCAGAGTAATGAAGCGGCCGCCATCCAGCGGCCAGCACTGCAGCACTGGAAAGTCCAGGACACTGAAATTCTCCCGCAGGATGACCTGCTTGCAGGGCGCATCTTTGGACGCAATGGTGCGGGGAAAAAACCGGCCCACTTCTGCCAGCATGGGAAGCATCTTCAACTTCCCCAAGAGACCTTCGGGTGATTTGAGCTGGAGCAGGCCTTCGATGCGTGCCGCCACATCATCCAGGCTATCCACGTCGAGCGCCAGCTTCATGCGCCGCTCGCTGCCGAACTGGTTCATCAGCACCCGGCTACCCGGGTATCCCTTTACGTTCTCGAACAGCAACGCCGGTCCGCCCGGAGCACCCTTCGCTCCATGACTAACGCTGCCTGGCCGGCCCCACTTCGACACTCGGTCGGTAATCTCGGCCATCTCCAGAATAGGGTCCACCGGCTCGTGGATGTGCTTTAACTCACCTGCTTTGTCCAGCGCCTTGATCCAACCCCTGAGGTCTTCGTATGCCAATGCGGTCTCCGCGCCCGAACCTGCGGCGCCTCACACCATACTATCCGGCGATTTACAAACAAAGTCCCGCAGGCACGGCTGAAAGTCACACTTGTCCAAATTAGCCCGCTCTGCTCAGCGTTCTGCTTGAAAAGCGCAGTTGCCGAAGAGACAGACCATAGAAGAGACAGACCATAAAGGGACCATAGAAGAGACAGACCATAGAAGAGACAGACCATAGAAGAGACAGACCATAGCTGGTGGAAGTAACGGGAACAGTCCCGATAGGGACGGCCGAGAGTAGCCCAGGATGAAATCCTGGGTATACCCGTACCACCGAGAACAGTCCCGTAGGGACGGCTGAGAATGTCCCAGGACGCCAGTCCTGGGCTACCGTTCCAGGTGGCAGGATCTGGCTGAAGCGAAATTGGCTTTTGTATCAGGGCGCGACTTCAGTCGTGCCGCCCATCGTACCGGCTGGAACGCTACTCGCCGCGCATCCACCGGTCCATGAGTGTCTGGGCGCAGCGCGCGCCACATAAGTGCCGGACCTTGGCGGTGTGGGAGAGCATGACATTCCAAGGCGTCACTTTCAGCATCGGCTGCTCAGGAGCCTTGGGAATCAGGGATGCCGGCTCCGTCATCGCCAGCCACCAGTCCTCGGCCTCCCCCCTTGGATTACCGCAAACATCGCAGTGGTAAGTCTCTGTATACGCCATACAAACATCTCCCGATTTTGTCCGGTCCGCATCGTGGGGTTGGACCCCCTGGGGCGATACCTGGAAACAAAGGCAAACTACCACGAGCGCCTCCCGGGGCCAATCCCCGGAAGCGGTTATCTTGCTTTTCGTTCTCGAGCGCCTGTGTAAGCGATCCGGAGGTGGCTTTTCTTGCCCCCTCAGGGACTGCATATCCGGCTCGGCCCCATGGTCCTGGCCGAATTGTCATCGATCCTTTGCGCAAAGTCCCCGCCTAGGCAGCTGTTCTCTTCACGAGCGTATCGACTTCGTTACATCTGCCGAGGAAAAGAGGCGCGCGGGGTGGCGCCAGAGGACAGAGACCAGAGCGTTTTCGGATGGCAATATCAGGCGATACTTGCCGGCTGCTCCTCGCATTGCTCCAAGGGATAGCCAAGCTTCTTCCACTGATCGAAGCCCCCGAGCAGCGGACGGACGCGATAGATCCCATTCTGCCGCAGCTTCATCGCCATCTTGGCGGCCGTGGCTTCGCTGGGGCAGGTGCAGTACAGGATCACGTCGCGGTCGCGCGGGATCTCCCCGCTGCGCTGCATCAGGGTCTCGGGTGAGAGCCGGATCGCTCCCGGTAGCACCCGGGGGTCCGGCAGGTAGTCGAGTGGGTGACGCAAGTCGACGATATATGGGTTCTGCCCAGCATCCAACATCCGCTTCAGTTCCGCTGGATCCAACCGTGAGGTCCTGACCTGCTGCAAAAAGGCCTTCTGCTTCCAAACCCGATAGCCCAGCAAGCCGATCACCGCCAGCAGAAACAACGCGCCCGCGAAATGTTCCATCCAGGAAAGCGCCCCAGGATGGACGCGCAGAACGTCACCAAAGAAACGCCCGGCCAGAGTGAGCGTCGTGGCCCAAAACAGGGCCCCGGCAAGGTCGTAAGCCAGAAAAACGCGATACCTCATGCCCGTCTGGCCGGCAATGGGCGCTGCCACCGTCCCCAACCCCGGTACAAACTTGGCCACCAGCAATGCTTGCTCGCCGTACTTGGTGAAATAGTCTTCGGTCTTGCGCACGCAGGTTGACCGCTCAAAAGACAGCCGGCACACCAGTTTCACCATGGCGCCGCCAAAACGCTTGCCCAAAAGGTACCAGAGGGTGTCGCTGACAAAACAGCCAGCCACCACTGCAATCAACACCAACGGAAACGACAGCTTGTGGGTCGCGGTCAACGTGCCTGCAGCCAGCAGCAGGGGTAGGCTGGGCACGGGTACGCCCAGCTGCTCCCCCATCACCCATACAAAAAGGATGACGTAAGCGAAATGCAGGAAAAAATCGTACGCTAACGGCATGTCGCGTTCTGCCTCTGAAAGTCTTTCCTATAGATGTTGCAAGCAGGGAAACGGTGCGATGGTAAGCCAGCGTTCTGAACTTATAGTGCCCGATCCCGCCGGAAAGCTCCCGGCCCGCACCAGGCTTGCGCTTGCGCTAAGTGTAACTGAACCAGGGCGGGTCCTCGCACAGAGGATTGTGTCTAAAAACCGCGTCCCTCATCGGGGTGCAAGCCGGCGAGCACGCGCATAGGTTGCATTTCGTCTCCCCGGTAACACGATGGAAATCAGTGACTTGCATCAGCAGACCACGGCCGGGCGGGACCCCGCGTCCCGCCGGCTGCGCCCAATATAAAACGCCAACCTAGTAAAATTCCCGCAATAGCAAAACTCGGGTCGCCTCGTGAATGGTTCTTTCGGATCTCCGTGTTGTTTTGTATCCAGGAATGGCCGGCGTCTCCGATCCTTTCTCGCCGTGATCGCTCTCCCCATCGCTCTACTGCTGAGCTTGATCCCGTGGGCAAGTGCGCAACAAGGCACAATCAAGGGCACAGTCCTCGATTCAACCGGCAAGCCGGTTGGTGACGCCTTGGTAAGGCTCCAGGCCAAGAATGTTCCAGGCCTAGTCGAGTCCGGGGTGGAGTCCCTGGTCGAGTCTAAGACGAGCGCAGCTGGTGGCTTCTCATTTTCGGCCCTGCCGGCCGGCAGTTATGCGCTCGAGGCGGAGAAGTCAGGGCTGCGCAGCCGCTCCACCATCGTCGTTGCCTCTCCCGGCGGAAATCAAAAAACGGTTGACTTGGTTCTCGATGCAAATTCCGCTGCCCCCTCGCCCTCTTCCGCCCCAGCCATGGAATTCGCCGACAAGCCGAATTTCACCGTTGCCGGCGTGACCGATTGGACCGCCGTCGGAGGCCACGGATCGGATGCCACCCTGCGCACCAGCGAAGCTTTGGCACGTGAAACTCTTACCCTCAAGCCCCAAGGCATCGCGCCCGCTGGCGCAAGGGAAGCGAATGAATCGGAAAGCCATCTGCGCGCAGCTCTGGCGGGCGCTCCCGGGAGCTTTGAGGCCAACCACCAGCTGGGCGAATTCTATCTCCATGCCGCCCGTTATAGGGAGTCGGTTCCGCTCTTGCAGGCCGCGTACCGCATCGACCCGGCGAACCGTGACAACGAGTACGATTTGGCCCGCGCCTACGAAGGAGCCGGTGACCTACCGCAGTCCCGTGACCACGTCGAGAAATTGCTGGCGCATCACGACGATGCCGGTCTGCATCGACTGTTGGGTGAACTTGATGAAAAAATGGGCGATCCCCTGGCTGCTGTCCATGAAGATGAGCAGGCCGTCCGCCTTGATCCCAGCGAGCAGAACTATTTCGCCTGGGGGTCGGAGCTATTACTGCACCGGGCAGTGTGGCAAGCTGCGGAGGTTTTTAAGAATGGAATCAAGGGGTATCCGAAGTCGGCCCGCATGTTGGCTGCGCTGGGCACTGCGCTCTTTGCCGGCGCTCTCTACGACCAGGCGGCCGATAGTCTCTGCCAGGCTTCCGACTTGAATCCGGCCGATGCTGAGCCCTACATTTTCATGGGCAAAATTGAGATGGCCGCACCCAACCCTCTGCCATGCATTGAGCCCAGGCTGGCGCGATTTGTGCAGCAGCAGCCGGAAAACTCGCTCGCCAACTACTTCTACGCCATGGCCATCTGGAAACGGCAGCAACAGCCGCAGCCGGTACCCCAGCCAATATTTGACCAGAAGGCCCTGCAGCAGGTGGAGACGCTGCTCGCCAAAGCCGTGGCCATTGATCCAAAGTGCGGCGACGCTTACCTGCAGCTTGGGATAATCTCGTCTTCCCAACATAATTTTGAAAAGGCGATTGGCTTTTACACCAAGGCAATCGAGGTGGACCCACAGCTCGGCGAGGCGCATTATCGGCTAGGCGTGGCCTATGATCGGATCGGATCGCCGGAAAAGGCCAAACAGGAATTTCAGCAGCATGACCAGATCGAAAAGCTGCAGGCAGCTGCTGTCGAACGCCAGCGGCGCGAGGTTAAGCAATTCTTGATCGTTTTAGAACAGCAGCCGGCGGCTCCGCCGGCCCACTAAACAGGAGGGCTTCCAATGTTCAAGCTGATGGCCGCGTTGCTGCTTCCGGCGGTTACCATGTCTGCCGCCGATCTCCCGAGCCGGAAATATCTGAACCTCGCCGCCATCAAAACCATGGTCGCCGCTTCGGAAGCCAAAGCCAAGGAGCTGAACGTGCAAGTGACCATCTGTATCGTGGACGAAAGCGGCAATTTGCTCTTTCTGGAAAAGGAAGACGGCGCCTCGCTCAACACCTTACAGTTTGCCCAGAAGAAGGCCCGGCATGCTGCCGCATATGGCGCCCCTTCAAGAGAGGGAGCCGAGGCCGTCAAGAACGGCCATGTGGAAGTCCTCGCATTCCCCAATTTTTTCCCCAACCAGGGAGGCCTGCCGGTTAAGGTAGACGGCCAACTCCTCGGTGGGATCGCGGCCAGCGGTGCGAAGTCTGAGATTGACGAACAAATCGCCCAAGCGGGGCTCGATGCACTGTTAAAGAAATAGTGAGTAGTACTATCGATTACCCTGACATCGCACACTCTGAAACCCGCGGTGTATCATAAACACGAAAAGTAGATCGCGATTAAGCGGCAGCTTCAATGTTAACGGCAGCAGGCGGGTCCGGCCGACTCGTTCGTTCACCCTACGTGAAGCGCATCGCATGAACATCAGGGAAGTAGCAAAGAGAGCCGGAGTTTCCACAGCCACGGTGTCACGTGTGGTGAACGGCACAGCGCCAGTAGACGCGCGCACCGAAAAGCGTGTCCGGGCGGTGATCCAACGAAGTGGTTATTACCCCAACACCCACGCACGCACTCTGGGCACAGGCAAGAGCCATATCTATGGCCTGATCATCTCCGACATTGAGAATCCATTCTTTCCCGAACTGGTGAAATGCTTTGAGCGCATGGCGGTAGAGCATGGCTACGAAGTGCTCATTGCCAATACTGACTATCAGCCGGAGCGCATGGAGGTTTGCGTGCGCCGGATGCTGGAGCGCAAGGTGGATGGGGTTGCCATCATGACGTCGGAGATGGATCCCGAACTCATCCGGATGCTCAGCGGCCGGGGCATACCCATCGTTTTTCTTGACACCGGGGCTGCCGGGGACGGAATCAGCAACATCTTGCTCGACTATGACAGCGGTGTCGATCAGGCAATCGACCACTTGACCTCGCTGGGCCACCGCAGGATTGCCTTTGTCAGCGGGCCGAGCAATCTAGCCTCTGCCAGAACGCGCCATGAGGCTTTTTTAGCATCGCTGAAGCGCAAGAAACTCGAGTGCAGCCACGACTACATTCGCGCTGGCAACCATCGATTCGATGGAGGCTACGCGGCGATGTTAGAGATTCTGAAGCTACGCGTGCTGCCGACGGCGGTGTTGGCCTCGAATGATCTTACCGCTATCGGAATCATGGGCGCCGTCTACGCCGCAGGGCTAAAGGTTCCGGAGGACATTTCGGTAGTGGGCTTCGACGACATCGCACTCAGCAGCTTTATGCCGCCGCCTCTGACGACGATCCGCCTGTCGCGGGCGGAGATTGCAGAGTTTGCCTTCACCTCGCTCTATGCTGCTAGCCAGCCCGGAGAAACCCAGGGCGTTACCCACGTCGTTCGTGCGGAACTGGTGATTCGTCAATCCACCGCATCCATTCGGCCGGAAAACTAGGAAACGATTCCACCGCCCTCGCGGATAGTGATGATCTGATTTGCTTTTACCTGCGTAAATTTTTCGATCTTCTGCGTGGTCGGCCATTTCACTTCGATTAAATCCACCGTCTCAACTTTTCCCAAACCGAAGTGAAGCCGCAGATCGGATTGCGACATGACGCTGGTGCCGCTGTGTACTTCATCCATCTGGACATGCTTTCCCGTAACGACCCGCACCCTCGCTCCAATCGCCGTGCGATTGCACTTGGTTCCCACCAGCTTGACCTTGATCCAGTTCTGCTTGTTGCCCCCATCATTGCGCAGCAACGACGGCAAATCGTTCATATTCAAAATCAGTACATCCATGTCGCCGTCGTTGTTGTAGTCTCCGAACGCAGCGCCCCGGCTGGAGAACTGCTCGCTGATGCCGGGCCCCATCTCCGGGGAGACGTCTTTGAACCGGCCGTTGCCAAGATTCCTGTAAACCAGTCGCGGATTCTTGAAAGTCTGGTCGAAATGGTATTTATCGATCTCCGGGTAGACGTGCCCGTTGATCTGGATGATGTCTGCCCAGCCGTCATTGTCGTAATCGACAAACCCGCAGCCCCACGCCACGTAACGGTTATTCACCCCAACACCGGACTCAAACGTGACATCGGTGAAGGTTCCATCGCCGTTGTTGTGGTACAGGTTGCAAGTGTCATCGGCGAAATTGGTCTTGAATATATCGAACCATCCGTCACAGTCATAGTCGGCTACGCCTACACCCATGCCCGCCTGCTCGTGCCCATTGTCGCTGTACGCGCAGCCGGCCATCACGCCGATATCGGTGAATGTGCCATCGTGGTTATTTTTGAACAGAATGCTGGGTTCGGAATCCACCGCGACATAAATATCCGGCCAGCCGTCGTTATCGAAATCGTACGAGACCGCGGTGATGGAGTATCGCGGGCCCGGTTTCAGAATCCCCGACTTCTCAGAAACATCGGTAAACGTGCCATCTCCATTGTTGTGGTAAAGAATGTTCGTGTCGCCTGGAAGGCCGCGCGGGCCACACATGACGGGAACGCCCTTCCACTGGCAATTGTTCACACTCTCAGCCGGAGGAATCGTTGCCGGATCCAACTTGAGGTAGTTGCAAACGAAGAGATCGAGGTGGCTGTCCCGGTCGTAATCAAGAAAGGTACAACCAGCTCCCCAGCGAACCTGCGCCTGGCTGAGCCCGGCCTTATGTGTGACATCGGTAAACGTACCGTCTCCGTTGTTGTGGAAAAGAATGTTGTGTCCCCAGAAACAACAAAACAGGTCGTCCCACCCATCATTGTCGTAATCGCCTACACAGACCCCGGTCTGCCAACCCGTGCGGCCCAGACCTGACTTCTCCGTGACATCGGTAAACGTGCCATTGCGATTGTTCTTGTACAGATGAGAGATCGGCGCCTTGCCGGGCGCCCAATGGGCATCGAGCCGGTCCCCGTTGGTAAGGTAGATATCCAGCCAACCGTCGTTGTCATAGTCAAAAAAAGCCAGGCCGCTTCCCTTGGCCTCGATGATGGACCGCTTGTGATCGATGCCTCCCCACACGTTAGGGATGGTCAACCCGGCCTGCTGCGCCACGTTGACAAACTGGACCGGTGACGTTGCGGGCACTGCGGCTTCGACCAGGGCCGGGTCTCTCCAATTCCACAGAGGAGTCGTAAGAGCATCTGTCAGCGTGCTGCCGAGCATGAAGAGAGAGGAGCCTAGGAAGCGCCGTCGCGGAAAAATCATAGATTGCGATGATTATAGAGACAGCGGCCGGTCTTCATCGGCTCGGCACTTTTGGGAAAGAGTGCGGCACAATGCCCGCGCCCTCTTTGACCGCGATCATCTGATCGACCGGCACATTGGCCAGTTTATCTACCTGCCCGCTGGGCCAAGTGATTACGAGCGATTCGATTTTGCTTCGCTTACCCAGGCCAAAATGAATTCGTGGATCGCTGGCCGACATATAGCTCGTTCCGCCCTCTGCCTGCTGCACCTCCACAAACCCTTCCGAGGTGAGTTTCAGCGCGGCGCCCGTGCCGTCCCGGTTTGATTTTGTCCCGATCAATAAAACCTCGAGCCAGTGATTGGCGTTGCCGCCGTCATTGCGCAAGAGTTCCGGATACTCACCGCGGTTATTAACGGCAACATCCAGGTCACCGTCGTTGTCGAAATCTGCTGTAGCCAGACCACGTCCCGCTACTGGGCGAAGAAAGTCAGGACCGAGTTGAGAGGACGTCATTTCGAAACGGCCCTTGCCAAGGTTGCGAAACATCAGCAGCGGTTCTTTGTAGGAGACCTCGTTGTGGTAAAGGCTCACGTTGTCCAACATGGCGCCATTCAGTTGCAGGATGTCCATCCAGCCATCGTTGTCGTAGTCCAGGAACTTGGCTGCCACCCCGCTGAGCAGCCTCGCCTTGGCGCCGATTCCGGAGCTATACGTGTCATCGGTAAAAGTCTTGTCGCCGTTGTTGAGGTAAAGCCGGTTTAGTTCGAAATCAAGATGGGTGATGTATACGTCCAGCAAGCCGTCGCCGTTAACATCCGCGGCGTCTATGCCCATCCCGGCCTCGTACTTCCCATCTTCGCTTACCGCCAGCCCGGAAACCAGGGAAACATCTTTGAAGGTGCCGTCGTGATTATTCAAAAACAGGAAATTCGGCCAGGTGTCATTGGCAATCGCAATATCCGGCCAGCCATCGTTGTCGAAGTCAGCCAGCACCACTCCCATCCCTTTTGATTCGGGCAGGCCTACCCCTGACTTGTCGCTTACGTCCGTAAAAGTGCCGTCGTGGTTGTTGTGGTAAAGCTTGGTCTTCTGTCCCTTGTAGTTGCCTGGATTGCAGTAGGAGCGATAACCGGGAGCGCGTTCTCCGCACCAGAGATTGTTCTTCGGAGTCCACTCAATGTAATTGGTGACCACCAGGTCGAGCCACCCGTCTTTGTCGTAGTCAAACCAACCCGCACTGGTTGACCATCCACCTTCGTCGGCAACTCCGGCTTTGGCGGTGACGTCCGTGAAGGTGCCGTCGTGATTATTGCGGTAGAGAATGGCGCGCCCATAGCCGGTCACGTAGAGATCAGGCCAGCCGTCATTATCAAAATCTCCCACAGCCACACCCTGGCCATAGTGTCCTTCGCCGCCCACGCCGGCTTTTTCGGTGACGTCGGTAAACGTACCGTCGCCGTTGTTGTGATAAAGCGCTGAGCGCAAGGGCGCGGGAGGCTTGTAAATATCCGTGGCGGCGGACTGAACGAAGTACAGGTCCATGAGCCCATCCTGGTCGTAGTCGATCCATCCCACGCCGGTGCCCATGGTTTCGAGATAATACTTCTGGTCGGTTTGCGTGGAGTCCTGCAGAAACGTGATGCCGGCTGCCTTGCGAATGTCCGTATAGCGGACGGTGATCGGAGTGTCTGGTGTTTTAGCCGCCTGTTGGCCTTGCGCCACGCTGGCTGCGGCGACGATGGCAATCAGTGCCAGAGAAGTCTGCGCCACGTCTTAGAGCTTCCTGTCCGTGAGCGTCAGGGCATTCATTGCAGCATTTCCAGCGCCCGCCTGGCGCCCGCATTCTGTGGTTGCAGTTGCAGCAGTTCCTGCAACACTTCCCTGGCATGTTGCTTATCATTGCTCAGTGTGTAGAGCTGGGCAAGGTTCATATAGGGTTGATCAAAGTTCGGGGCCACGCGGATGCATGTCTTGAACTGCTCCTCTGCCTGCGCGTAATCCCGTTCTCTGACCAGGAGGACGCCAAAGTTGTTCAACGCTTCCGGATAGCCTGGACGCAACTCGATGGCTCGCTCGAGATACTCCGACGCGGCCTGCAACTCATCTTGTTGAGCGTGAAGCATTCCGAGACTGTAGTTGACTTCAGGATCATCGGGTTGAATCGCCAGCGCCTTCTCCAAAAACTCCTGTGCTTTATCGAACATCCGCTGCCGCCGGTACAGATTTCCCAGGTTCAGCAACGCGGTCGCGTAGCCCGGTCGCAGCAGCAACGACTGCTGAAAATTCTGTACCGCTTCCTCTGCGTTGCCCTCCTGGGCGGCGATCATTCCCAGATTGTTCCACGCCTCGGGGTAGTTCGGACGCAGCTTCAACGTCTGCTGCAAATAATAGCGTGCCTGCTGAAAATCGTTTCTTCTAAGGTTGAGCGTGCCCAGGTTGTAATACCCCTCGGGATCATTCGGCTTTTCGGCGATGACCTGTTGAAATGACTCCGCCGCTTGCTCCAGGTATCCGTGCTGAAACATCGCCACACCATAGGTGAAGTCGTTGCGCAGAAACGCATCCTGGTAGCGCTCTCCGGCGAAGGGAAGCGCTTTGCGCCTGCGTTCGGCTGCTGTGGCCGGCGCCGACTTCACATCTTCGAGCAGCCGTCGCGGATCAATCGAGCCCTGGTAAACCTTGACGATCATGCCCTCCTTATCCAACAAGAAAGAAGTAGGAATGGCCAGATCTCTGCGGCGGTCGAACAGGTAACGGTAAATGATGTTATAAACGCCCGCCACATCCTGCGACGCCAGCAGCACCGGAAAACCAAGCCCCTGCTGTTCCGCAAACGATCGTGCTTTGGGCACCTCGCCCGCATCGTCGACGTTCACCGCCAAAACCTCCACGTGGCCTGCAGCCAGCGTAGACCGGTGCTGATGGAGAAGTCTTAGTTGGTCACCGCAAAGTGGCGCCGTCGTCGCCCAGAAGTTAAGCAGCACGAAGCTACCCCGCAAACCTCGCAGCTCGCGCATGTTGCCCGCGAGATCAGGCAGGGCAAACTCCGGCGCCTTTAATGGTTCGATCAGCCATGTGTCTATCTGCGAGGGCAGCGGCTCTACGTTCGGCGGCGGCCCCGCCTGCGCCCATCCATGGTTTGGTGCCGCGAAAGCCTTGGCCACAATTTCCGCGGAGCCCTCCTCAATCTCGATCCGGTGGTTGACAGGAATATTTTCGAATGTCTGAGAAAGCCCGCTTGGCCAGCGGACTCGAGCCCGGACGGCGCCTTCCGGCTTTGCCACCCCAAAGAAAACTTCTTTGGAATGTTGGGCAAGAAACCCGCACCCGGCCTGCAGATACTTGGTCTGGCGAAGCTTCCCCACCTCGATAGTGATGGCCGTTCCGATGCCATCGCGATTGCTCTTGTGCCCCTTTAAGCGGACGGCGATCGAGGAGCCAATCTCCTTCATCACGTTGTGCAAAATCCTTAATTGGGGGGCATTCCGGTTTTTCAGGATCACCTCTAACCGTCCATCATGATCCAAATCGGCGAGAGCAAAGCAACGGCTGTCCTCGAGAAAATCCAATCCCACTGCGCCCGAAACCTCGCTAAACGTCCCATCGCGGTTATTCGCGAACATCACATTGCGTTCATAGCCGCTCCACGAACCGTCGGACCGGATCAATTCGTTCAGCGCATTCCATCCGTGTTCGTAAGCCAACGACGGGGTTGCATCCGCAGGAGACTTGGCGACCACCTGCCGCCAGAAAAAGCTTGCCAGATCGCTCCGCTGTGGCGCCGAGATGTACCCATTGGCAATGTAAAGGTCAGGGAAGCCATCGTGGTCGAAATCCCAGAGGTCCGAGCACCACGACCAGCGCCCCATTTCCACCCCGGCTTGCTGGCTCACATTTTGAAACTTCCCATCGCCCTGATTTCGATACAACGAGTTGCCGCGCGCGTGCCGCCGGTAGAGCGCGCGGACCTCTTCGGGACTTTTTTCCTGAAAGTATTTTTGTTGCGCAACCCTTTGTCCCGCGGAGGACCACATATTGGCCGCGTAGATATCCTGCTTCCCATCGTTATTGAAATCAGACCAGGATGCGCTCATACCGGCCCCCACATCGTTCACGTGGGCATCGCTCGAAACTGCGGTGAATGTTCCGTCGCCGTTGTTGCGGTACAGATTGGCGCGGCCAAAATCGTTGGCCACATACAGATCGGGGGAGCCGTTCGCGTCCGAGTGGCCCCAGGCGCAGGCGAAACTGTAGCGGTCGTTCTCCGCGTCCAGGCCTGCTGCTTTGGTCTTGTCTACAAACGTCCCATCGCCTTCGTTGTGCAGCAGAAAATTCGGAGGTCCGTTCCGCGCATCGAAATAGGGCACTGGGTAGTGATACTGATCGAGCCCCAGATAGTAGCTGTACAAGCAGAAGTAAACATCGAGACGCCCGTCGCCATCGTAGTCCGCTATAGCCGCATGGGTGAACGTTCCCTGCGGGGGACTTTCAAACTTGAAGGCATCGCGCTTCAGCGAAAAACTCCCATCCCCCTGATTAAGAAACAGCAGCGGACCGCTGCCGCACACCACAAGAAGATCCTGACGGCCCTTGTTCTCGAAGTCGGCAAACAGAGCGCATGAAGTGTTATCCAATACCCCTACCCCAGCCTTTTCGGTCACATCTTCCATCGTCCCGTCACCCCGGTTGTGATAAAGCCGGTTGGACAACCCGGATGGCTGGCAGACGTAGAGATCATCGAAGCCGTCATTGTCATAGTCGCCGGCCGCCACTCCGTTGTTGCCGTAAACGTCAATACCGCAAGCGCCGTCCAGCACCGTCCGCCAATAATCCGATCCGCGCAGCAATTGGCTGGCGTACGACTCTGTGCGGCCCAGAGCCTGCGGCGTCACGTCCACAAATACTGGCGCGTGGGCAACACTCACTGTTTCTTCGCTTCCCTCCCACCGCCGTGCTTTCCACCCCTCGGACTCATCGTGTGACCACTCGGTGCGCCAGGATCCGACCCGTTCCTCACGCTGCCCGTTGTTCCGGATAGCGACCAGGTCATAGCGAATCTCCGCACGAACCACCAGGGGAGTGCTGGTAATTTCTTCGATACTGGTAATTTCGAATTCCGCGGTTTCCACGCGTGCCACCGGTCCCAGCCATGCGCGCATTTGCTCCAGGAACCGTTCCCGCCCGGCAACTACCTCGCCGCTAAACCGTCGCCGGGTGCAATCGATCCCGTTTCCGGAGCGCAGCTGGAGTTCCGTTTCGGCACCCAGCGTGGAACTTTCCATCGAAGCGTTCAGCAACCTCTCTAAAGCTGAAAAATCCCTCGCCGATAACTTAAGGGTCCGGCTCCACTGCTGAAGAAGCGTCCCGATCGCAAATGCGTATTTCTCGGTTACATATTCATCCGATCCGGGAGCGACCAGGCGGAGGACGTCTTCCAACGGAGATTGCGCCGGATAGTGGGGAGTCAGGCGAACATCGGAGAAAGGGAAAGCGGCCTTCTCGTACCCAGAAGGCCAGGAGGGGCCAAACAATGAAGATCCCAGAAAAGGTGCCGGACGGAGAACCAAGGGCGCCAACCCCATGGTCTTGAGGAGTAACCGTCGGGTAAGGAGTGGCTGGTCGTTTTTGTGCTGCGACATCCTTAGGGGTTCCGCCTGGAGCATTCTTGCGCTTGGTGTAAACGAAAAGACTGGATGGAACACAGCCATTCCGTCGATCCCATCCCATCACAGTAACAGTAAACGTGCTCTTGCCGGCGAGGTAAGGAAAGCCGCATGAAGTTTGCCAACGCCACAAGCTCGACAGGAAATTCAGGTGGCCGGATCCAGCCTGAATCACCTCAGCCAAACGATGCGACTCATCACCTGGTCAGGCCTCATCGCCCCAAAAATGGCGCTCTCGGCCTTCACCCGGCACGATTTCCACCCTTTTGCCTGAAACCATCTCAACCTTTTGGTTGACAAATGTTATTGCTCTGGGCTAGCTTTCTTTCGTCAACCAATGTAACCGGTTACTGGGCCTTTCTCTGAAAACGGTTACTGGGCCTCTGTTCAAAACGATTACGCACTCGAGTCAGCGCATAACAGCGCAAAATGACCGCGGTTTCAAAAACTTGGAGGTTTTTCGGATGGGCCATGATCGCAATTTCTCTCGCCAGTTTAAATCCTTTGGCTGCATAACCCTCATCTCCATCTGCTTGCTTCTGGTGCCGTGTGCATTCGGCCAGGTCGATGAAGGATCCATTACTGGATTGGTTCAGGACGCCACAGGCGCGGTCGTTCCCAACGCGAAGGTGACACTCTTGAACACGGACCAGGGTTTGTCCGTGGTGACGAATACCGACAGCTCCGGCGTGTACACTTTCTCGCCCGTAAGAATCGGGAACTACTCCGTGTCCGCCACTGCCGCTGGCTTCTCTGTGACCACACAGCAACATGTGAACGTGGCCGTAAGTCAGAATGTGCGTGTCAATATCGAGCTTAAGACCGGCGCCGCGACGGAAACGGTTGAGGTCACCAGCGCCCCGCCCCAGCTGCAGACCGAGGATGCGTCGGTGGGGCAAGTGGTCAACGAGCGCAGCGTGAATAACCTGCCTTTGAATGGCCGCAACTTTACTTTTCTGGCCCAACTGTCGGCCGGCGTGAACACTCCGCAGGCGGACACTCGCGGCAATGCCGTCAATGGAGCCTTTTCCGCTAATGGCCTGCGACCGTCGCAGAACAACTACCTGCTCGACGGCATCGACAACAATTCCGACAACGTGGATTTCCTGAACGGAACAAACTTTGTGGTTCTTCCTCCGCCGGACGCAATCGCGGAATTTAAGGTCCAGACTTCGGACTTCAGTGCTGAGCTGGGCCGGGCCGCGGGAGCCGTCCTCAACGCTACGGTCAAGTCCGGCACCAACCAAATCCATGGCGACGTCTGGGAGTTTTTCCGCAATGATGTGCTCGACGCAGCGGACTGGTTTGAAGATAACAGCGGCTTGAAAAAAGGAGAGCTGCGTTGGAACCAGTTCGGAGCTTCCATTGGCGGCCCCGTAATAAAAAACAAGATCTTCTTTTTTGGTGACTATCAAGGCTTTCGCCATGTACAGGGCAACACGCAATCTGGAATTGGCGTGCCGACTGTGTTGCAGCGCAACAGCGGCTACTCCAATCTCTCTGAGTTGGTCTCCGCCAATGCCTCGAGCGCCGCGCGAGCCGATGCCTTGGGACGCGCAATACCGGTCGGCACCGTCCTCGACCCCGCAACCACCCGGGCGGTCACCGCGGGCGTGCTCGATCCCTCCACCGGCATCGCAGCAGCGAGTACTGGCTATGTTCGCGATCCCTTCGGCATCGGCACCTGTGTAGGGGGTACGATTTCGCTCGCCGCCTGCCCGGGTCTGAATCAAATTCCTGCCGGCCGCATCGATCCCGCCGCCGTCAAGCTGTTGAATCTTTACCCCCTGCCAACCACCACCGGAGTCAGTTCAAATTTTGCCGTCAGTCCTAATCTTTACCAGCACAACAACCAGTTCGACGTCCGGGGAGACTTCGATCCCTCCGACAAAAACCAGATATTTGTGCGCACCAGCTATTGGGATAACCCTCAATTTATTCCCGGGCCCTTTGGGGGCGTAGCCGACGGCGGTGGCTTCCAGCAAGGCATCCAGACGGCAAAGTCTTTCCAGGGTGTTGCGGCTTATACCCATCTGTTCTCACCCACGACGGTCAATGTGGCGCGGATCGGGTGGGACCACCTGCACACCTCGCGATTCGGCCCGGACGGCAGCGTGTACGGCATTCCAGAGCAATACGGAATCCCGGGTATCCCGCAGACGGATAATAACGGCGGTCTGCCCGCCTTCACATTTGGTGGGCTGCAAACTCTGGGCGCCAATAACTTTCTGCCTTCGGACGAAACCACCCAGACTACCCAGGTCGTCGACGACCTTTCGAAGGTTTACGGGGCTCACGGCTTCAAGATGGGTATTGAATACCAGCATGTAGTGTTCAATACCCTCCAGCCTGCCTATTCTCACGGCCAACTCGACTACAACGGTAGTTTCACAGATATTCCAAGCAATAACGGAAGCACCACGGGTATCGCGCAATTCATTCTGCCCCCGCAAGCCGCGACAGTTGCGAATGGCGTGAATTACTCCGGAGGCTCTGACGAGGTGCAGGCGTCCAACATCAACAAGACCTATGATGAACGAGCCTATTTCGCGGCTTACTTCCAGGACGACTGGAAGGTCACCCCTAAGCTGACTCTGAATCTCGGCTTGCGTTTTGACTACTTTGGGCCCATTAACGAGCAAAATGGCGGCCAAGCCAACTTCGCTCCCCACGGCCCTAACAATAATGGGATTCCGACGTTTATCATCCCGGCGAGCGGGAAGGACAACAGGCAATTGTCTTCAACAGCCAATAATCCGGCCCTGGCCGGCACCGGCTTTCTCGACCTGCTGGCCAAAGATGGAATTACGCTTCTGTCGACCGACAAGTACGGCAAGGGATTGCTCAAGCCACAATACAATAATTTTGCGCCGCGCTTCGGCTTTGCCTATCAAGTATCCGACAAGCTGGTAGCGCGCGGCGGTGTGGGCCTTTTCTGGAACGCGTTCGAGAATCAGGGTTACGGACCGAATATTGGTGAGAATTATCCCTTCGTATACAACTTCAACTACGTCCCCAAAGTTCCTAACGGCTCCCCTAGCGGCCTATCTTCAGTCGCACCTACCAGTTACCAAACGCCATATTCTGGTTGCGCGACAGCAGGTCCGGGTCAAACCGCGAGTTTCGAGTCTGGCTTCTCCTGCATTGGATTTACCCCTCTCGACGTGAACGCATCTGGCTTGGGGCTGCAGGGGCTTCAGTTCAATTTCGTAACCCCTAGAACCTTGGCAGCCAACCTCTCTTTCCAGTACGCGCTCACTCATTCCATGTCGGCGCAGGTCGCTTATGTACTGACCAAGGCCGACAATCTCCAGATGAATCTTGGTGCGAATAACGTGACCGCACTCCTGCCGTACAACGCCAGTTCGACGGGTCCGGTCGGCGGAGGAACCCTGGGTCAAGAGCCGTTTCCAGATTTCGGAGGTGGTTCGACAGGACGAATGATTGGAGCCAGCATTTACAACGGCTTGCAAACCAAGCTTGAACAGCAGTTCTCGAGCGGGCTGAATTTCCTCGTTACGTACACATTTTCAAGGACGTTTACTGACGCCGGCGACTTGCTGAATGGCGGCAGTCTAAATGGCACTCGCGCACCAGATGTGCCGGGCTTTGGTGTCCGTGGAGATTGGTCACTGGCCGATTTCAACGTCACCAACGTCTTCCATTTCAGCGGCGGGTACGAATTACCCCTCGGCAAAGACAAGCATTATATGGCCAACGCGAACAAGCTCGAGAATGCCGTCGTGGGAGGGTGGATGATCAATTGGATCACTACCCTTCAGGGTGGCCAGCCTCTCTCCCTCAGTTGCCCGACTGCATCAACCACCGGCACAGGCTGCAACGATGTGGCCGTAGCCGGACAGAGTCAGAAGCTCGGAATAAAGGTCCGGCCCAATGCAAGCGGCCATTTGACTCCCTATTGGTTAGGAAACCCGGCAGCCTTCCAACAGCCTTGCCAACTGGGCGACAACTATCTACCGATACAAAATTCACCAGCCGGATGCATACCTGAGACTGGTTTCGGTGTTCTGGGCAACCGTCCGGGGACGACTACCGGGCCAAGCTACCATCGGTTCGACTTCTCCGCATTCAAAAGCATTCCCATCAATGAGCGTTTCAGGATGGAGTTCCGGGGTGAGTTCTTCAACATCATCAACCATCCGAATTTCAATGCTCCGGGATTCGGCGGCAACGGCGTTGTCTCGATTGCGAACTCAACCAACTTCAACAACAGTAACTTCGGCGCCATTGGATCTACCCGCGATGCTCCCAACGCCCCCAGGCAGATACAATTTTCTTTGAAGTTGTATTACTAGGCTAAGATGGAAACACCCCGTAAGGGCCGCTTTGTGCGGCCTTTCGGGGTGTTTCTGCGTAGCCTTCGCTCACGCGGCAACAACAAAGGTGGGCTGTGAGCAAAATCTACTGGTCGCGGGGGATGGTTCTTAATTCTCTTGTCTTTTGTGCGGCGCTTGCCACAGGCCAGGACCTTCAAAACCAGACCCAGGCGCGCCAGACGGAAGCGCCCCAGACCGAAAAGGCCCAGACCGAAAAGCCCCAGACTGAAAATTTAGACCGTCAGTTTCAATCGGCAGTCGCTCAATATGACGCCGGACGGTTTGCCGAGGCAGCCGCGCAGCTGGAAGCCCTGTTGCCCCATGCGCCAAGAACCTTTGAGGTTCATGAGCTTTTGGGGCTGGTTTATGCTGCCCAGTCTCAGGATGCTAAGGCCGTAGAGCAGCTCCAAATCGCGGTTCGATTGAAGCCGGATTCTGCAGCCGCCCGAACGAATCTAGCAGCCAGTCTCTTCCATTCAGGAAAATCGGAGTTGGCGGAGGGTCAGTTTCGTAAGGCTCTTGCACTGGAACCTCGCGACTACGATGCTAACCACAATCTGGGTGAGCTCTACATTCAGTCCAAAAGGATTGCGGACGCGGTGCCCTTACTCGAAAAGGCGCAGGAAATTCGTCCTGCTTACGACAATGGGTATGATCTCGCGCTAGCGTATTTTCTAACTGGAAAGCTTGATCAGGCCAGGCAACTCGTTCAAAATCTTGAGCAGACTAAAAATACGGGAGAATTGCATAACCTGCTGGCTCAAATCGACGAAAAGAGCGGGGAATTTGTGCCCGCGGTGAACGAATATGAAGTCGCCGCACACATGGACCCGAGCGAGGGCAACCTGTTTGACTGGGCCAGCGAGCTGCTTATTCACCGCACGTATGAGCCCGCGATCGAGGTTCTTGAGCAGGCTACGCTGCGCTATCCGAATTCACCTCGGCTGCTGATCGCGCTCGGGATGGCGCTGTACTCGCGGGGTAAATATGACGAGGCGGTCAAGGCGCTGCTGGCCGCGGCTGACTTGAACCCGGCCGATCCTCGCTGTTATTTCTTCCTCTCCAAGGCCTATGACAGCTCCCCGAATCAGGCGGACGGCGTGATCCAGCGGTTTCGTCGTTTTGCTGAGCTGCAGCCCAACAATGCACTGGCAATTTACTATTACGCGATGAGTTTGTGGAAGGGCAAGCGGGCCGAAGATCCCGGCTTCGATCTGCAGCAGATTGAATCGCTGCTGCAAAAGGTGGTAACGCTCGACCCGGCACTCCCCGAACCGCATGTGCAGCTGGGCAATCTATATGCTGACCAGCATGAGTACGTGAAGTCGATCCCTGAATACCAGCGAGCGCTGGAATTGAATGCAAATCTTCCTGACGCCCACTACCGCCTCGGCCAGGACTACGTGCACACCGGGCAAAAGGATCGTGCCCAGGCGGAGTTTGCAGTCTATCAGCGGCTCCGAGCCGCAGCACATGGCTGAGGTTGATAAGGAAAGGGCGGAGGTTCGGCAGTTTGTCTATGCAGCCAAGGACGATCCTTCCACCAAGCAGTAAAAACGGTATGAGGTGTATGTGAGTTGACGGCCCAATCCTCCTTCGGCAGAAATATCGCGGAACATCTCGGCCGCAGCCGGCGTGATTTCCTGCGCAGCGCTGCCGGCGTGGCTTTGGGGTCTACGTTGCTCAGCGCGAGCCCGTTTGTGCGCGGAGCGGCTGCCGCAAAGAAGCGGAAGGTTATCGTCATCACCTTTGGCGGAGGCGCCCGGGATCAGGAGACCTTCGCGCCTATGGGACAGGAAAATATTCCCCACCTGATCCACGAACTGGCGCCACAAGCCAGCTTCTTCACCCAGGTGATGAATCAAGGCATCCTGGGCCACTATGTCGCCACCGCGAGTCTGGCCACTGGCGTCTACGAAACGCTCAATAACTTCTCCGCCATCCCTCCCGAACATCCGACCGTCTTCGAATACTTTCGCAAGGATTTGAATCGGCCGGCTTCGGACGCGTGGGTGGTTGCGCCCAGCAACGGTTTCAACCGGATTGGTGAAAGCGACTACCGTTCCTTCGGTCCGGGCCTGGGGGCAAGGGTGGTTCTGCCCAAGCATTTGCTGGCTGCGGCCATGTCTGGCGGCGCCACCGATTACGCGCATTTGCTGCGTGATAACTACGAGACTCCGCTGTACACCCCACAACTTGCAGGCAGCGAATTCGAGTTGCAGCAGCTGGAAATGATCCTGAAGCTTTCCGTCGATGACTTCAAACAGCATGCCCTCACCTTGTCCAGCCCGGACGAGTTGTCCATGTTCATCGCGCGGCGGCTCATGCAGCAGGAGGCGCCTAGTCTGCTTTGGATCACCATGCACGACATCGATGTTGCGCACGCCGGGGCATACTCGCTCTACATTGATGGCATCCGGCGCACGGATCGTCTTTGTGCCGAGCTTTGGCGGGCTGTCCAAAGCGAGCCCGAATACGCCGGCAACACGACGCTCTTTATCCTGCCGGATTTTGGACGGGATGCCGACAACGATTCCGGCGGCAACGGATTTCAGCACCATCGCACCGGCGACGCAGCCTCGCGCACAACCTGGATGATGGCTCTGGGCGCCGGCGTCCGCCAAGGCGTGGTCTACGACCAGCCGATGCAGTCCATTGACCTCGTACCCACTCTGGGGGCGATGATGGGATTCTCTCCTTCTCTTTCTCGAGGGCAGCCAATCAAAGAACTGGTTTAGTGTCATGCTTCCACAGGATCTAAAAGCCGAGCAGTTCGCGCTGTATCCTCCCCAGGCCAGGGCTCTGGCCGTAGCTCACCTGGACGCGCTCCGGCAGCTTCCGCTCACCTTTCTGCCCAGCTTGTTGCGCGAGGTGATTGACTACGATTACAAGTTCCCAGCCGAGCGCGTGGCCATCGATCAGGAACTCGCCAACCTTAGTTCTCTTTCTCCGGCCCAGGTGACAGATTGGTTTCAAGCCTTCGCGCAACTCTCTCTGTCGCCTACGCTCAAAAACATCGATTGGATCAACCTGCCGGCCCAGTTTGTTGAGCAGCTATCGGCCTACTTGTGGACGACTCACCAGTTGGATGGCTTTCGCCAGGCTGCGATCGCCTACGGAGATCGTTTGCAGGCCACGAAACCACCGCAAGCGATTCCTGTGCGCAGGCTCGGTATTGCGGTCATTGGTCAGGGTGTTGCTACCTACGATGCGCCGTTGTTTCGCAACCTGCGTCCGCATGGCGCCTATTTTGCGCAGGTCAAGTCCGCCAACGGATTGGAGATGTTGTTGAACGCGGTCGCGGTGCGGGCCAAAGCGCATCCTGTTCCTTATGGCCATTGGTACATTGACGGTGGTCAGGCTTTTGATCACAGCCCATCGCTTACCTGCGTCTCGTATGCTGGATTGGAGCCCGCGCGCGCGGCGTTGCTGCACAAACTCCACGCCGAGATTCAGCGGCCCGGTATGGGGCCGGAGGAACTGCGCACCGATTTGGCTCGCCTGGTCCCTGCGGATCTGGGCATGGACGAGGGAGACCCGGTGTTGAACCGCTTTCAAATAAGGCTGCTCACTGAGGGCTCCGGGACCCAGATATTCAGCACCACGTTTGCCCAGTGGGCAGCTCGCGAGGCCCTGCGAAGGGCCCAATCGCTGACTTTGTTAGTGCGTTTCGCTCCACGGCAACGGCAGAAGCCAATGAACGAATTGCTGTCGAATAGCCAGGGCAATGTGGAGCTTGATTTGCCCGGCTCCATGGTCGATGCCGACATGGGCGCCTACTACAACTGGCTCAACCAGCAGCGCCTGCCGGGAGCCGGCCAATCCGCATTTCTGGTCTGGTTTGAAGGCCACAGCCAAGCCTTGGTAATCGGACCGTCCATCCCCCGCGGAACCGAGTCAACCACAGCAGCCGACCTGGGAGAGCTGGTCGCCCTGGCCACCACCTGAGGTCAGGACGGATCCGTCTACTCAAGCAAGCGGCGGGGTGAATCTCTGCACCGTCCCCAATCGAAATGCCCCTACCCAGGAAGAAGCCGCCCCCGACTTGTCATCCCGAGAGTCTGTAACTTTATTAGTTTTCTCAAAAATTCCGCGATGAAAACAAAAGGTTTAAGCGTGTCCAAAACGCGAAAAAGCCAATAAAGTCACAGGCTCCGACCGGAGCGACCTGTCCCGGCGTGCCGTGGAAGCGTAGTGGAGGGACCTGCGGTACCCTGCCTCCTACGCCCGATCTGGCTCCTGACCTTAGCATGCGAGATCGGATAGTGGCTGAGAGGCCGCGCACGGCAGAAGTCGTGGGCATCCTATCCGAACGGTGAGCAACGCTCAGACCAGCGCCTTACTTGACCCGAACCGTAGGCTCAACCGACAACCCAGGACGCAGCAGGTGGTCGTTGTCTTCGTTCCGGTCCGTCAAGTCGATCCGGACCGGGATCCGTTGCACCACCTTGACATAATTTCCGGTAGCATTTTCCGGGGGAAACAGGCTTAGCATCGACCCGGTCGCGCCTCCGACCTGCGTCACCTTCCCGTCGTAGTCACGCCCGTAGGCGTCCACGTGAATCTTGACCGCCTGCCCGGGGCGCATCAACCGCAGCTGGGTCTCCTTGAAGTTAGCCGTAATCCAGATATCGTCCAGCGAAACCAGGGTCATCAAGTTCTGCCCTACGCTGACGTTCTGCATCACTTCCAGGCTCTTCTTGGTGATGATGCCGTTGGCTGGAGCAACAATCCTGGTGTAGCCCAGGTTCAATTTGGCTTGCGCCAGCTCGGCCCGCGACTGCTCCACTTGTGCCGCCGCCTGGTCCGCCTTGGCCTTCTGAATCTTCACCTGGTCCGGCGCGGTTTGCGCCGTCTTTAACTCCGCCTGGGACTGCACCACCCGGTCGCGGGCAATGCGCACCGCGTCCTCGGCGGCAATCTCGCTGGCCTTCGCTCCCAGTAGCGCCGCCTTGGAGGCATCTGCCGTCGCCACGGTGGCGTCGAACTGCTGTTTGGAGATCACGTCTTTCTCCACCAAGGGCCTGTACCGCTGCAGATCCAGCTGGGCTTTGATGTTGTTCGCGTCCGCCTGCTGCACCTGGGCCTGCGCCGCTTCCAACTGACGCTGCGACTGCTGCACCGTAGCGTCAGAAGTTCGCACCCCTGAGGAGGCCGACTGAAGCGTGGAGCTGGTATTGATTCCGATCACCGGTACGTTAACCCGCACCGCTTCATAGTTGGCTTCGGCGCTCTCCAGGCTGGCCTCATCCTGCTGCACCGCGACCTCAAAGTCTTTGGGGTCGATCTCGGCAATCAAGGTACCGGCCTGCACGTATTGATTCTCATCCACGTTTACCCTGATGACCTGCCCGGCAACGCGGGCGCTGATCTGTATCAGGTGACCATCCACCTGTGCGTCGTCGGTGTCTTCGTAATACGTGGAATGCCACCAAAACAGCAGGGCGCCCACGATAAGAACCGCGACCACGCCGATGACGATGAATCGGCGCTGCCCCTTTTTCCGCGGAGGACTGTCCAGATCCTGCTGGTCGTTGTTGCCAGCCTCGGGACCTTCTTCGACGGTACTTGCACGGCCTGATTCCGGATTCTGTTCCGCCACCGCTACTTTCCTCCCACGTAATCCTTGTAATTCGTTTGCGCAATGCCCAGAGCCCGGGCGAGAGAGAGCTTCGCCACATTGTGCTGGTAAAGGCTGGAGACATACTGGTCATCCGCCTGTGCCATCGATGCCTGGGCTTGCGATACCGCAAGATTGTCCGCCACCCCTGCCGCGTAGCGCTGTTGCGCCTCGCTCAAAGCCTCGGTGGCCAATTCTACGTTGCTGTGCGAGACGGCCACCTGCTTGGCGGCTGCTTGTATATCGAGAATGCTGTCGCGCACGTCGGCGCTGATTTGACCCCGCAGGTCGTTCAACTGTGCCTGCTTTTGGTTCAGTTGGGCTTGCGCGCTCTGTGCGTCGCCTCGTAACTTGGCCTCTTCAAAGAGCGGCACGCTCGCCGTGCCCACGGCGTCGAAGGTTCCATTGGAGTGGCCCAGGGTCGGCCCGATCACCCCGTAGTCGCCGGAGAAACTCACTGTCGGGTAACGTTCTGCAGTCGCCGCGGACCGCGAAGCCTGCGCGCTCTCCACCTGCTGCTGCAACGCCTGTAAGTCACGACGATGGGCGAGCCCCTGCTGCACCGCGGCATTCGCGTCCAGGTTGTCCAGCGCTTTAAACGGCACCAGGTCGGTCAATTCGTAGCTTTGTTCCAGTGGGAGGCCAATCGTGCGCGCCAAAGCAATCTTGTCCTTCTCATATTGATTTTGCGCCGTGATCAAGGTCTGCTGTTGCGTCTGGTAATCCACCCGGGCCCGCAGCTCGTCGAGCAGCGGAGCCGTACCCGCCTGGTGATTGGCCACCGCCTGGTCGAGCGACACCTTCGAAGTGCTCACCTGCGCCTGCGCCGATTGCACCCGTGATGCGTCGGCAATGCAAAGCAGATACGCGTTCCCGACCGTGAGCGCCACCATATCCTTTGCATCCTCGATCGAGAGTTTGGATCCTTCGAAGTTATGTTTAGAAGCCAGATAGTTCCGCAGCGACGACACGTTTAAGAGCGACCATTGCACCGATCCCCGAAGATCTGTATACGCAAAGGGCCCGATGATGGTGGGAAAGCCAGGAATAGAGAGACCATATGTCTTTAGATCAATCTGCTGGTCCGATTCCTTGAGCGAAGCATTCACGGTAGGCAGCAATGCTTGCAATTGTTGCAGCCGCTGCGCCCCGGCCGAACCCGCGTTGACGCCGGAGAGCACCAAGCCCAGGTTGTATTTCAGTCCCATGCCAATGGCCTGATCGAGAGAAAGCGGAAGCACCCCTGGAACCGGGACTTGCTTTACGAGGCTACCTTGGTAGGTGTTGCTATTCACCTGCGCCGGCATTGCCTGAACAGACGACCCACCCGAGGATTGCCCCGGCGAGGCAACCGGGCTGAGGCTCAAGCTGAAGAGGATCACGAGCGATCGCCACTCCATGCCCCACAATTCACCCCGGTAACGTCTCATCCTTAAATCGACCTCGGCATGCAACCTGTGGCCCGGAAAACCGAACAGCATCCACTTCGATGCAAAATAACATGTTAACTATTCAAAAAGAGGGCCGTCCGGCGATTGTGAACCCCGGATTCCTGTACGCTGCGCTGAACACAACTGTGCGGGACCGCATGAACTTCGCCAACGCCACAAAGCTTCGCAGAAAATCCGGGGGAACGCACCGGTTTTGGGACAGAAGCTGGGTATAACAGGCATGGTGATCATACAGCCGGACCCAAAATTTGGGCTGGATTGCTCCGCTCAGGCCGGCATGAGGCTGGTACGCGAACTGATCAGGCAGCTAGCCAGTGAGCATAGCGCTTGGCGATACGCGGTGCCAACCTGGTCTCGCCGCCACGCCTGGGCTCCACGCGCTCCGCTCCGGCGAAGGCTCTCTGCGGTCTGTTCACCGTCCTGTCCGGCTACAGCCCGCAACACAAAAACTGCTCTCAAGGCGGGCGCCAGCCGGCCCAGCCATTCCCGCATTCCCGCGCGGCCTGCGCCCGAGAACAGCGCCCCAAACTGCTCGCCAGTCAAACCCGCCGCTCCAAGCTCATCGGTTTCAATGCAGGAGGCAGCGTCGGCCGGCTCCGCTGCGGGAACACTAAACGCTTCCGGGTACAGCCCGGCCATCCGCTGCATGGCGCTGTGGACCAGCAAGGAGCGGGCTTCGGCGTAGGCCACCGTGGCCTCGGCACAAGGGTCCGCTTCTACCTTGGCCACTGTTTCCTCTACCAAAGAAACTGCTTCTTGCTCGTCCCCTAGCATCAGGGCCGCGATCTGGAAAAGCTGCACCGCAGTGTCCTCAGCCATGAGAAGGCTGGACCCGGGCGCTTGGCTACAATCCTGTTCGATCATGCGCTCCTCCTTGCGAACTGTTGGTTGTTCGATAGCTTTGTCATCTTCCATCCTCCCGCAACCGCTCTCCGGGCGTCAAATCGAGGCCTCACTTTCATCGCCGATTTATTTTCGCTCGCCGTTTAGTAAGGTAAACAGAGACAATAGGTGTCCCAGCCCCTCTCTATGGACGTTGTGAGCAAAGATCCGCAAAGTCTCTTTATCGGCCGCGACGAATCGTGGCTGAGCTTTAACCGCCGTGTCCTCGAAGAAGCCCAGGATCCCAGTAATCCCCTGCTGGAAAGGGTTAAATTTCTGGCCATTACCGCCAGTAACCTGGATGAGTTTGTCGAAATTCGTGTGGCCGGCATCATGCAGCGGATTGAAGACGGGTACACCGAACCGGGCTTCGATGGCCTCACCCCCCGCCAGACCCTGGATAACGTAGTCCGCGATGTGCACACCTTCGTCTGCGATCAGTACCGCTGCTGGACGGAAGACCTGCGTCCGTCGCTTTATGAGAATGGCGTTCGCGTGCTCGACTGGGGCGACGCCGACGCAGCAGCACGGGTCCATGCTCTTGACTACTACCAGCGCGAAGTCGATCCGCTGTTGACGCCCATCACCATCGATCCGGCCCACCCTTTCCCCCGGGTCTTGAACAAAGCGCTTTGCCTGGCCCTGCTCCTGCGTCGCAAACGCAAGGGCGCCACCGGGGCATTGCTGGGCGTGCTCACCGTGCCCCGTGCCCTTCCCAGGCTTGTGCCCGTACCCTCCAGTTCCGGCACCCACGACTTCATCTTTCTCGCCGACCTGATCGAGCACAATGCCGCGGGCATGTACCGCGGGTACGAAATCCTCTCCACTGCCGCCTTTCGTGTCACTCGTAACAGCAACCTCTATTTCCAGGAGGAAGAATCACGAAGTTTGTTGGATAGTGTGCGTTCCGAGTTGCACAACCGCCGCAAGGGCGACGCGGTCCGCCTGGAAATTGAGGAAGGCGCTGACAACGACGTGGTCGACCGCCTGCGCATGAATTTTGAGCTGGAGGATTCCCAGGTCTTCCCCACCAACGGGCCGGTCAATTTGTCGCGCCTCATGAATCTATACAGCGACACTCCCCGGCCGGACCTCAAATTCAAAGACTTTCTCCCTCGCGAACTACGCCTGAACCGCCGTTCCGAAGATCTTTTCGACGAGCTCCGCCATCATGACCTGCTGTTGCACCACCCCTACGATTCCTACGACGCCGTGGTCAACTTCGTGCAGTTGGGTTCGCAGGATCCCCGGGTCGTCTCCATGAAGCAGACGCTCTATCGCACCAGTTCCGACTCGCCCATGTTCCATGCTCTTACGGAGGCAGCGCAAACCAAAGAGGTAACCGTGGTGGTGGAGCTGATGGCTCGCTTCGATGAGGCTTCGAACATCCGCTGGGCGCGCAATCTGGAAGACGCCGGGGTGCAGGTCTTCCATGGCATCGTCGGCCTCAAGACGCACTGCAAATTGGCCATGCTCATTCGCCGCGATCCCGACGGCATAACCCGTCGTTATGCACACCTCGGCACCGGCAACTACAATCCCAATACTGCGCGTTTCTACACCGATCTCAGCCTGCTGACGGCCGATCCGGAGATCACCGCCAGCGTGCACAGCGTCTTCAATTACCTCACCGCGCATTCGGAATCGGACGATTATGCTCCTCTGCTAGTGGCCCCGCTGACGTTGGCTGAGAGCACCATCCGCATGATCCATCGCGAAACGGAGCATGCTTTGGCCGGCCGGCCGGCGCATATTATCGCCAAAATGAATTCGCTGCTCGAACAGGCAGTGATTGAGGCGCTTTATGAAGCTTCCAAGGCCGGCGTGCAAGTCGATCTGATCGTGCGCGGAATCAGTTCCATTCGTCCGGGGATCCCCGGGATCAGCGAGAATATTCGCGTGCGCTCGGTGGTTGGCCGCTTCCTCGAGCACAGCCGCATCTTTTACTTTGCCAATGGGGGCGAGGACGAAATCTATTGTGGCAGTGCCGACTGGATGCCGCGCAACCTCTTTGAACGGTGTGAGGTCGTCTTCCCCATACGGGATGCGCAGATACGCAATCGCATCCGCCACGAGATTCTGGCTGCTTATCTGGCCGACACGGCCAAGTCCCGCATCGAGACGGCTGCCGGTGGCTACCCCCGCGTCCGCGCACCTGAAGGTAAGTATTTCAGCGCCCAGGACTTCTTCATCCGCCTAGCCGAAGGGCGAGACGCCATCGACTCTATTCCTGAACCAGCCTGGGAGCCGGACATCACGGTGGTTGCCGCACTTCCAGTGCCCGCAGCCTCGATCAAGCCGCACCGCCGCAAAGCCGCCCGCAAGCAGCCCCAGCCGGCCGCCTCCTGATCCCGCCTGGCCCGAGAAAATCGCAGCCGAGGAAACTGCAGTTCCATTCCACCCCCAGCCAATCTTTCGCCCTGCGGACCTTTCAGCCACTATCCGATCTTGCATGGAAGCGCCGACCTCCCCTTTGTCATCCCGAAGCGAAGCCGAGGGACCTGCGGTGTCTACGATGCTCCGTGGAAATGCAGCACTTGATTTGAAGCGGCGAAAATCTGACCCCCAAACTAAATGACGGGTGCCCCATTCAAGCCCGATTTTGGCTTGAGTGGGAGACCACCGCACTCAAACCGCCGCCCTCCCTCTCTCACTAAGACTGGAATAGACCCATCCCACTCCTCCCCAGCAGTAAACTGAACCTTGGCTCAGCGTCTCTACAATCTCGCCGAATGGTGGCATCTGCTTAGTCTGGATGCCCCGACCGTCGCCGCACTCTGGTCATGGTTCTTTGCCCGCGCCATGCATCTTCACCTGCCCTTTCTCCAGCCCCTGCTTCTTGCCCTGGGCACTTGGCTGCTCTACGTCGCCGATCGCATTCTCGATGGACTCCGCCAACGGCAAGCTGAGCTGCGGGAACGCCATCACTTTCACGCCCGCCATCGCACCGCTTTTTTGTGGGCAGCCTCCCTGATGGTCGTGTTCTTAGCCTGGTTTGTCTTAACCCGCATGCGCCCGGAAGCACTGCGCGACAATTCGTGGGTTGGGATCTTTGCGCTTCTCTATCTCTTCGCCGTTCACCGCCCAACCAACTCTGCGGGAACCAAGCCGCCCCGCCTTCCTAAGGAGCTCGCCGTGGCCATTCTGTTCGCAGCGGCCACCGCCGTACCCACCTGGTCGCGCCTCGGGGCAGTCCACGGTACCGGCCTGGGGAAAGAGCAGCTGGCGCCCGCCGTCGTCTCTTTTGCTGTGCTGTGCTGGATCAATTGCGTGAGCATCGAGAAGTGGGAGGTCGGCAATTCTCACTCCACCACCCGCTGGGCCAGCCTGCACTTGCGTCCGATCGTAACCATGATTGCGCTGTTTTCTCTGGCCGGGGCCCTGCTCGCGCCTTCGCGCGGGCTGATGGCCGTCTATCTCGCGGCCATCCTCAGCAGCGGACTCCTTTTTGTACTCGACGCGCGCAGCTCACACTTTTCACCACTGCACCTGCGCATCGCCGCGGACGCGGCCCTGCTGACACCGTTGGCCTTCTTCCCGTTAGTACATGCCGTCCGTTAATTTCGATCCCATCGCCCGCCCCTACCGATGGCTCGAATACCTGAGCTTCGGACCCTGGCTCAGCCGCTGCCGCAGTGCTCAGCTTGTGCATCTGGCCGGCGCACAGCGTGGGCTGCTCCTAGGGGATGGGGATGGACGCTTTCTGGCCCGCCTGCTGGCAGCCAATACCACACTCACCGCGGATGTCGTCGACTCCAGCCACTCCATGCTGCGGATTCTCGATCGCCGCATCCGGCGTTCCGTCCCCCAAGCCCGCCGGCGCATTTGTCTGCATCACGCCGATGCCCTTGAGTGGAATCCCAGCGGAAGCTATGACCTGATTGTTTCCCACTTCTTCCTCGATTGCTTCCTGCCTCATCAACTGGAGCAACTCTTCGACCGTGTTCTTCCCCATATTCGCCCCGGCGCGCAATGGGTGATCTCGGAGTTCGCTATTCCCCGGAATGCCTTCGCGGCTTATCTCGCCGGCGGTCTCATCGGGTTGCTCTATCGCGCCTTTGGTCTGCTTACGGGGCTTCCTGTCCGCGCCCTGCCGGATTACGAAGCTGCGCTCGACCGCCGCGGCTTCGTGCGCAGTCAAGACCGCCGTTATCTCGCTGGGCTCCTCTGCTCTCAAGTCTGGTCGTGGCCCAGCCAAACACTCGAGAAAATGATCTAGAATTCCGCATGCCCTCCCCGCAATTGCGCAGGCTGTCGCTATTTCCCGCGGCCATTGGATCCTTGCTGTTTGCCCTGTCTGCGCCGGGACAGGTGTCGGCGGTGAATTCGCCTGACGGCAAGCCGCTATCGCAGCGAGTGGTGGCCTACTCGATCGACGCCAATCTCGACACCAGCGCAAAAACACTGGATGCGACGGAAATCCTTGAATATCGCAACCCTTCCGACCAGCCCGTTTCTGCCATCCCCTTTCACCTCTATCTCAATGCTTTCCGTCCCCAATCCACCTTTGCCCGCGAGTCGCATCGGGAGGGCGCCGACCTCTTCGTCGACAAGGCAGAGCAAGGCGCCGTCGACATCAAGAGCATTTCCGCCGAAGGCTACGGAGATCTCACGCAGAGCATGCGCTTTACTGCACCTGACGATGGCAATCCAGACGACCACACAGTGATGGAGATCACCCTCCCCAAACCGCTGCCACCCGGCGAGGTGATTCGCTTCCAACTGGCCTTTCACGATAAATTCCCTCGCGGCGCTCCCAGAACCGGGTACAAACGGGACTTCATCATGGGCGCCCAGTGGTTTCCCAAAGTCGGCGTCCTTTGGCACGGTGCCTGGAATTGCCATCAGTACCACGCCGATACCGAGTTCTTTGCCGACTTTGGCACCTACGACGTCAACCTCAGGCTTCCCGATCGTTACATTGTCGGCGCCAGCGGCATCCAGACCGGCGAGGAGCCCAACTCCGACGGCACCAGGACGCTCAGTTTTCGCGGCGAAGATATTCACGACTTCGCCTGGGCCGCCTCTCCCAACTTTCAGGTAGTGGACGATACCTTCGTCAACAGTCTCGGCCCGGTGAAACTGCACGCGCTGATCCTTGCCGCCCATGCCAATCAGACCGACCGCTATCTGTCCGTCTTGAAACAGAGCATGCAGAAGTTTGATGAATGGTACGGGCCTTATCCCTACAAGCAAATCACCTTGATCGATCCCGAGCCGGACTCGGATATGGCAGGTATGGAATATCCGACACTGATCACAGGCGGCGCTGCCTGGTGGGAGCCCTCATGGGTTCACGACGGCTTGGAGTCGATCAGCCGCGTATTCGGCCACCCGTATTGGTTCCCCATGGGCGGCGGCATGGACGTGACGGTGACCCACGAATTCGGCCACCAGTATTGGTACGGCATGGTCGCTACCAACGAATTTGAAGAACCCTGGCTGGACGAAGGCATTAACAGCTACAGCGAAGACAAAGTGATGGGATCGATTTTCGGCCGCAATACTTCGGCACTGAACGCGCGCACCGCCTATGCCAGCGACGCCGAGGACCTGCGGCTTTTATATCTCTCTCATCCCGGCCAGGACCCGATCGTGCGCCAGGGTTGGAAATTCTCGAGTGACGCGAGTTACGACTCTATTGCCTATGGCAAAACTGCCACCGTGCTCAATACCCTGGAGGCGGTAGTAGGCGAGGACACTCTTCGTCAGGCCCTGCACATCTACTTCCTGCGCTACCGCTTTACCCACCCCGATGCGACCGATTTTCTGCACACCCTGGTAGAAGTATCCGGGCGCACCGATTTGGAGCCTTACTTCGCCCAAGCCATCTACGGCACCGAGCTGCTCGACTACTCCGTGGAGTCGCTCACCTCCGGTCCCGCCGATTGGTGGGAAACCAACAGTGCAGGGGGGCCATACCACACCAGTGTCATGGTGCGCCGCAACGGCTCCTTCCTCTTTCCGGTGAAACTTGAAGTAGGCTTCGAAGACGGCTCGAAGGAGCAAGCCACCTGGGACGGCAAAGACCGCTGGACCCGCTTCTCCTGGGACAAACCTTCGCGGGCGCTGTATGCCCAGATAGACCCGGACGGGAATATCCTGCTGGACGCCAATTCGTTCAATAATAGTTACACGCTGCGATCAGACCCCACGGCGCGTTTGAAATTGACCAACTACTGGGTCTTCGCCCAGCAGGTGCTGGCGCAATGCTTATCGTACCTGGTGTGACCACACTCCCGAAGGGCATGGCTCCAGTGAACACAACGATCGAATTACACTCTCCCGAAGAGCAACCACCACCTCGGATCAACCGCCCCCTACCCAACCTTCTTGTCCAGGGATTTCGACTCGTCCTGCGCAACTGGCCGCTTGTGCTTTGGGTTTACGCGGTCAATCTTGGTTTTGCCCTGCTTGCCGCCATACCGTTCGCGACCGGACTGGCCCCTTACCTGGATCACAGCCTGGCCGCGCAAAGAATTGCCGGCACCATCGACCTCGGTTATCTCGGGGAGCTGATGGCGCGTCTCCGCGAGACCGGCCTTATCGCTACCGCGGTGCACACCACCGACTGGCTTAGTCTGCTGCAGGTCCTTGTGCTTTTCGTTCTTTTCGCGGGCGGTACATTTATCTACGTCTCGGCCGAGCCGCCGCGGCTCTCGGTACTGCTGCGTGGGGGAGTCGCATATTTCTGGCGCTTTGTGCGCGCCGCGGTCGTGGCCGTTTGCATTGCCGCGGTCTTACTGGGAATTCTGCTCATCGCTCGCTCTCTGTTGCTGAATCGGCTCAGCTCGGTTTATGTCGAGCGCAAGATGTTTCTCTACTCCGCCACCAGCGCAGCCGTGATTCTGCTCGTTGCCGCCATAGTGCGTCTCTGGTGGGATCTGGTCGAGGTCTACATCGTCCGCAATGCCATGGACGGCGAGCGCCGGGTGCGCCAGGCGCTGCTGCCGTCGCTCCGCATGCTCGGCAAGTACTTCTTCCGCACCGTGGGCAGTTTCCTTCTCAGTGGCCTGCTGGGCGTTGGCGCTCTCGCCCTCTGCCTCTTCCTCTGGAAGCAGTTTGTTCCCGCGCATCAGGTTTGGCTCGCTTGTCTTCTGGCACAGCTTGGGCTCTTTTTCCAGCTAGTCGGCCGGTTCTGGCAGCGGGGAATCGAGGCCACCCTGGTCATGGCCGCCGATCCACCCATCGTGGCCTTGGAAGAGTTTGTCGCCATGGATGAAGAGATGCCCCTTACAGCCGGCCCCGAGGTACTCGCGGGTTTGTCTGAACCCACGCTGCGCGAGCTGGTGCAAAAACTGCGCACCGAGCCCTGGGCTAGTCCGGAGGCTGTGACCGCTGGGGCGCCGCGCCCGTCAATCGAGCTCCCAGCCGCTCCGGCCCCCGCTCCGGTCTTGGACCCGCCGAAGCTGAACGAGCCCCCGGTCTCGATACTCGACCGGCATACAACAAAGTTTCCCCTGGGCGGCGTGAGCCCTGAGAAGGAAGCGGTACCAGTGAAGGAAGCGGCCGTCGAGAACGAGAACGCGCCCGACAATCCGGACCGGCATGCAATCAAGTTCCCCCTGGGCGGTGTGAGCCCTGAGAAGGAAGCGTCGGATCCCGTTGAGAAAGAAAACGTGCCCAGCGATCCGCAAAGACCTCCCAGGACTGGGAAGCCATTACCCTAGCCGGCCTAATCCAGGGTGTCAGGCAACTGGCGGCGGTCCACTGCACTCCCAGTTTGAATGCAGTACTTTTCGCTTTCTGGCCCTTCCGCTCCGGATCCCGATGTTTTCCCGGGACCCGGTCCTGACCCTGGCCCCGATCCCGACCCCGTACCCCTTCCGCCGCCCGATCCCGACCCCGGCCTGCCTCTCGGCCCGTTGCCAACGCCCGCGCCGGTCTATTGACCGGGATACTGAATGCCGTCGCTTACCTGCGGGGGAATTGTTACAATCGTATGAATTAGATGATCTTCCTCCATACAATATCGTCCTGAGGGGCTTTGTTCGCAGCAAAGGCCGAGCCGGGCTGCGCTGCATGAGAAAGAAATCCAAACCCGATGAACCTTTATATTCTTAGACATGCGAGCGCGGGGGTCCGCCGCGCAGACCCTGCCATTGACGTCAAGCGTCCTCTCGATAAGGAAGGCAAAGAGCAGTGCCTGCTGATTGCCAGATACCTGAACGCCTTGAGGATTCAATTTGACTTGATCCTCTCCAGTCCGCTTAAGCGCGCTCTGCAAACTGCCTCGCTGGTGGGAACGGAGGTGGCTTACGACAGCAAAATTCAAATCACCGACGCAGTCTCGCCGTCCGGGACCGTCGCCGGCTTTCAGGCCTTGATCGCACCGCTTTCCGGCTTGGACAACGTTTTGGTTGTAGGCCACAACCCCAACCTGCCTGAGTTTCTCGGCTCGCTCATCTGCTCGCCCAGGACCGCAAGCATACGGATGCGCAAAGGCGCGATTGCGCGCGTCGACTGCACCCGCCGGCCGGGACAACTCATTTCCTTGTTGGACCCGCGGATGCTGCGCCAGGTCTATGCCAGCGCGGCAAAGAGCTCCCGGCGAAATACTTCACGGAAGTAGTCGCCTTCCTTGCGCAGCGACCAGAGTTCCAGCTCCGCGCCTGTGCGTCCTGGGCTCAGCTCCATCAACACCCGCTTGGGATAGACGCGCAAAGTCACTTTAAGCACGTCGCTGGCCCGGTCCTGGTTCAGTGCGACCGCCAGGCGCAACAGCACCACCGCCCGCTGTACGCGCGTGAAGTCCTCCGGGGGGATATACCGCATGGTACGGTCCGCCACGTCCGGGCGGGACTTGCCCAGGTAGCGCGCAATCGCCGACATAATCGCCCTTTGCGGCGGTGTGAATCCGAAAAGCTCGGAGTTGGCAATAATGTATTGCGCGTGGCGATGGTGTCCCTGGTAGTTCATAAACTTGCCCACGTCGCGCATCATGGCCGCCGCTTCCAGCCACGATCCGTATTCCGGGGGTAATTCGTGCACCGCCTGCAGATCGCGGAACAGTTGCAGTGCGTGCTGGCGTACGGCATCGGCTTGCCTGGGGTCGACGCCATAGCGTTTGCAAGTGAGCAGCACGCCCTGCCAGCGCTCCCGTTCGAAGACCTGGTGGGCGGTAGTTTTGGCATCCTGTTCCGCCAGCATCTGGGTCAGAATGCCGTCGCGCAGTCCCAGCGCCGAGTAGGTGAATCCCGGTAGCGCGAAGCGCTCCAGCAGCTCGGCGTAGACATGGGCGCCGGCGACCACGATCTCCGTCCGTTTGGGCCCAATGCCCGGAACGCTGCTGCGCTGCGCGCTGTTCATCCCTGTCAGCTTGGTGGTCAGGTGGCGCACATCGCGCGTTGCCGCCAGCGGTTTGGCTTTGGCCACGCGGCCCGCTCTTGGCGGCTTGCTCTTGCGCATCGCCTGGCTGGCCTCCGCGAGCGCCGCAGCGGTCCCCGAGGTTGCGACCACCAGCGAGACGCGCAAACCGCCAAAACGCCTCTCCGCCTTTCGCAGCTCGCGCGCAATAAATTGCTTCATGCGTGCCAGCTCTTCCTCTGTGGGGGGATCACCGGGAAGAAATTCCTTGGTCAGTCGGACCGCGCCCAGCGGCAGGCTCACTGTTTCCTGGATGCGTTTCCGCACCGAGAGAGTGATCTCGCAACTGCCGCCCCCCACGTCGACCAAGAGGCACTTGCCTTGCGTGCCCGGTTCACCCATCACGCCACGATGGATCAGGCGCGCCTCTTCCAGCCCGGAGATGATCTCCACTTCCCAGCCGGTCTCGGATTTCACCCAGGCTAGAAAAGCCTGTGCATTGCGCGCGTCGCGCAGTGCTGAGGTGGCAACGGCGCGCACCCGGTCGGCGCTATGCATCTTGACCGTTCGATAGAAACGCTTCAGCGCCAGCAATGTACTCGCCATGGCTTCGGGAGAAACCACGCCGCTTTCAAAGACGCTTGCTCCCAGCCGCGTTACCTCGCGGTCCTCGTGCAGCACTTTCAGCTGGTGTTGTTGCACTCGCGCGATCTTCAATCGGCAGGAGTTGGAACCAATGTCAATTGCCGCGTACGTCTGCATCTTGGGGGAAGTTTTACCTGGCAAAAGAAATCATGCTGTCTCCAATGCAAGATACACCAGTTCGTCTTTTCCTCGCACCGGCAACGAAGGCTGGGGTACCGGCCTGCGCCGAAGCGGCGATCTTGTCCGGCAGGATTCTGCTGCTTATTACTTTACGGGGTTGCACTCATAGCAATGCCAACGCCAGAGGGCTTTCGCACCTGGGGCCGTATTTTTAGGTCGCGTAATCACCATGTAAGCGTGACGGTGGGGTTTTGTAAGACAGACTTTCATGGAGCGGTTGGCAGGATCAATTTGCTCCAGTCCTGGTGGCGCTCCTGCAAGCAGATTGAAATAGCCGTACTGCTTCCCATAGTAGCGTCCACCGTTGCCAGGCGACACACATTTGAAGGTTAGGGTAGGCAGAAAAGACAACTGTTCAGGGCACATTCTTAAATGATGGCAATCACACAGAGGAACGTTGTCTTCGCGCATATGTTAAGTATGCGCCGAATCGAGAGGAAAATGGGTTGAATCGTAGGTTTCCGGCTGAAGGGTAACAGCCGCAGCGGTTACGAGTGCCCGGATTTCCTGTAGGTCGTCCCAAGAGACCGCCGCATGCGGATGTCGACGAAACTTGGGGAAATCTGATCGATACCGTACCAGGTCAACGGCTTTACCATAAGAGACTTCTACGGTCCCGCTTTAGAAATGGGAACGGGACGCCGCCGAACTCGCCATAAAGGCCCCGCGAAATCCACCGATAGCAGTAATAGAGGTGGAGCGAAATGACCAGGGTGCTTTTAGTCGATGATGACGAGGTTCTGCGCTCGGCCATAACCGCAGTACTTGAGCAGGCCGGTTTTGAGGTAACCGCAGCCTGCAACGTCCCAGAAGCGCTTAGGCTCATTGTTTCTCAAAAATACGATGTGCTCCTTAGCGATCTGCATATGCCCGGCGCAGGTGATGGGCTCACGGCCGTCAGCGCTATGCGCCATGCCAACCCGAAAGCTGTAACCCTGTTGCTGAGTGCGTTCCCAGACATGGCTGCTGCAACCCAGGCCATCTTGTTGCAGGCCGATGAGATCCTGGTGAAGACGATGGCTCTTCCAGCCCTCGTCGATGTAATTAAGCATCGAGTGGCTATTGGACCGGCTCATGATCGCAAGGTGGAAACTGTCGCAGCTATCCTGGAACGCACCGCCCAGAGCACAATCCACGATTGGTTTGAACGTATCCAGACCATAGAGGAGCTGCGGTCGATTCCGATGAGCTACGAACAACGTTCTGGACATCTGCCGCAAGTCTTCCGCGAGCTGATTTCTCGTCTCAATTCATTCAAAGGGATCGGCAGCAAAAGGCTGGTATCGGTTGCTGCTGCCAGGCACGGCTCGGACCGGCGCAGGCTGGGCTATAGCGGGGCGATGCTGGTCGAGGAGTCGCGCATGTTGCAGGTCAGTATATTTCAGACGTTGCAAGAAAACCTGACAAAGATCGACTTTAGCGTGCTGCTAGTTGGCGTAATGACGATCGCGGACGAAATCGATTCACAACTCAGCCAGGAAATGGCGGCCTACAAAGAGGAAACAGTAATGCACGCGCTCCGGGCTCGTGCATAGCGGCAGCTCAAGCAGGACCGATTCACGGCAATCCATTTTTAGTATCAAAGGTGTCCGCGGGAACAGTCCTGATGTACGCCTTACTTTGGTGCTCTGGAGCAGTGTTCACCTGTCACCGTTATCACCTTGCAGCCGATACCAACAGCAAGACCGTGAAGCGGAAAGAGAGAACCACATGGCTGTGATCGATGCGGAAACCCTCCATCGGCTTAGACGCGAAGAAGGTTTGGCAGAGCAGCAAGGCAGGCAGGCGATGAACATCGCGGCGATACTCAAAAATCATCCACAATATAATGCCGCTCGCCAGAAGGCGGACGCTCTCATGGCCAAGGCCTCCGCGTTGCGAGAGCAGATTAACAAGATCGAAACTTCATAAGAAGTCGACTTACGTTATCTCTAAGCCGTTCGTTCGTTGGAAACGATGCGGCGATCGCCCGGCGCCGCTGTGCCGGTTGGCCGTTTGCGAGGTAATTCGGCCGCCATCCACTCTCCCAACAATCGGCCGCGTATGCTTTGCGTGGTCTTCAATGCCGCCCCAAAATGGCGCTCGATCTCGCGTTGGAAGGCGGCCGTCAACTCCGGCGCATCCTGGCCCAGAGCGGCCTGGGCTTCTTCACCCAGGCACAGCCAGTCGTGCCACTCGCCGATTGCATCCTGTATCCGCTTCAGCGCCTTAGCCACACTGCTGTCGCTCTCTGCACTCGCTTCGGCCACATAGCGCGCCTTCTTGGTCGCCTTGCGAAAGTCGTGCAGATTCTCCCGATCTAGCAATGGCATGGCGTCTACTGCGCGCACGAAGTCCTCCAATGCAACCCCATCGGCTGTACGTGCAGCCTCGGGCCTGCTCGGAGGTACACGGGCGATTGCCGTAAAACAAGTGCTCTGACCTTCGGCCAGCCCTCGCTGCCGCTTCTTGATCTGCTTCTGCATCCCACGCGCCAGGTGTTTGCGCTCGCTCTTGAGCCACGCATCGAGCATTTCTGCCTGCCCTATTTCTGCCGGCGGGGTCGCCTCGCCGCTGCCCAGCGCTTCGTTCTGTTTAGGCATCTGTTGGCCAACCCAGTCTTCCAGTAGCTTGCGCTGCACATCCAGATCGCGCACCGCACCGGCAGCCCGGCGGACCTGCTTGAGTTCGCGCAGCCACGCGCGGGCGCCGCTCTCCAATGCTTGGCCTGCAGCGCCAGCTTCGCGCAGCGTGGCCTCGAGCATTGCCTGCAGACGACGCGAGCCGGTTCTCATCCCATGCACCGCCTCCGGGTCCGCGTTCTCGATACCTTGCGCCACCGCGGCGTTGAAAGCGTCAGCCAACGGCAGCAAATGAGACAGCGGGTCGTGAGCCTGCAAGTCCTCAGCCGGGCGGCTGCTATCCTGCTGCTTGCGTACCGCGCGTTTAGCAACCATGTCGAATCACTTCGCTCTCTCTCTCGAGGCGCCTCCCGAGAATACCTTTAGCCTCACTCCAGCGCGAGCCTGGACGCTGCTGCTGCTGGTCTTTGCCGCGGTCCACGTGGCGGCGCTCTTCGCGCCGCCTCTGTTGGATGATGCCGACGCCACCCACGCCGTCGCCGCCCAGCATATGGCGCGTAGCGGCGATTGGGTCACGTTGCAGGTGGACGGCATCCGTTACCTGGAAAAGCCGCCCTTGCCCTATTGGTTGGCTGCCGCCGATTACCACCTCTTCGGATACAACGTATTTGCCACCCATCTGCCTCTGACCCTGGCGGTGCTTGGCCTGGCCATTTTGGCTTGGGTGTGGGGCCGTCGCGCCTACGGCGACCGCGCTGCGTTCTATGCCGCCCTCAGCATTCTGACCAGCGTGGGAGTTTTCCTGTTCACGCGCATCTTCATCCCCGAAGTCCTGCTCACGCTCCTGCTGGCCTTTGCTCTCTACAATTTTCTCATTGGGCTCGAAGATGACAAACCTTCCCGCTTTTACCTGACCTGGGCTGCTCTGGCGCTAGCCATGCTAGCCAAAGGGTTGGTTGCCCCAGTCTTCTTCTGCGCAGCCGCCGTGTTGTACCTATGGCTTACCGGTGACTGGCGCCGCTGGCGTCAACTCCGCCTCTTCTCTGGCATTCTGCTCTTCCTTGCCATCGCCGCTCCATGGCACATCCTCGCCGGACTGCGCAATCCCGGCGCAGGCCACCCCGTGGGCAACATCCCCACACCGGGCAATGTCCACGGCTTCTTCTATTTCTACTTCATCAACGAGCAGGTGCTGCGCTTTCTCGGCCGGCGTTATCCCGTCGACTACAACAAACTCCCCTTTGTTCTCTACTGGAGTCTGCACCTGGTCTGGCTCTTTCCCTGGAGCATCTATCTGCCGGTAGTTGTCCGCAGGGCGTGGACTGCTCGAGGACATTGGTTGCGCGGCATGCGGCCGGCTCTCTATTCCATCGCTGAGCGCCCCGCTCGTTTCCGCAGCAGGACCACTTGGCTGCTCGCAATGTACGCTGCCTTCGTCCTGGTCTTTTTCTCCCTTTCCACCAACCAGGAGTATTACACCTATCCGGTTTACTTCCCCTTGCTGCTGCTCACGGCCGGGGCTCTGGCAAGCGAGGAAGGTGAACCTGCTGGTGTGAGTAAGTGGCTTACTGGAGCCCAGGCGGCGCTTGCCCTGGTCGGGATCGTTGCCGCGGTCGCGCTTGGCTACGGCCTGTGGTCCTCACGCTCTATACCCTCTGGGAGCGACATTGGCGCGCTACTGGCGCATCGCGACGTGGCTGGCTACACGCTTTCCATGTCCCATTTGTTCGACCTCACCGGGCCATCGTTTGCCGCGTTGCGCTTGCCCGCGGGCCTGGCCGCTGCCGGTCTTCTGCTGGGCCCGGTCGTCGCCTGGGTGTTGCGCCGGCAGCGCCACCATTTCGAGGCTACCGTCAGCGTCGCCTTCACCTCCGCCGTCTTTCTCATTGCCGCGCACATCGCCCTGGTGCGCTTTGAGCCCATGCTCTCCTCCCACGCCATGGCTAACACCATCAACCACATCTCCAAACGCGGTAGCGATGCCACGCTCATCCTCTACGGCGATGTGGCAGACGGTTCTTCGCTTCTTTTCTACACCCAGCGCCAAGCCTTGCTGGTCAATGGAAGGGTGAGCTCTGTGCTCTGGGGCTCGAATTATCCTGACGCGCCGCACGTGCTGATCAGTGACGCTGATCTGCTTGCGCTGTGGGGGAGCGGGCCGCGCAGATTCCTCTTTGTGCCAGGAGAAGCCCGAACCCACGTGGCCAACCTATTGGGAACGCGGGCCTATCTTTTGCAGGAACTCTCCGACAAGGCGCTCTACACCGACCGCCCGCTCTAGCTGAGCACCCCGCCGGGTGTGCTCAGGAGTTTCTAAATTTTCTGGTTCGAAGCGGATGCGTTTCGAGAAGAAATCTAGTCGCGTCGAAAGGCTAAAGGACGTCGGGCTTTAGAGTGTGCGTGAGCGTAGGGCAGGTGGCCTTACGATCAGCGGAGCGAGTTAGGGCTGAGTCGTGGTTATCGTATTGCAGAGGAGCCAGGAGGCGGGGCACTACGGCTATCGGCGGGTAGACGGGACCTGGGCTCAACGGATGCTAGAAGCGGTATCCCAGCTCTGGGTAGGCTAACGCGAAAATAAGACTCAAATCAGAATCAGGCCCGTATCCGGATTTCCTGCACGGGGCGCCACCAGGAGCAGCGTGTGCGGCTTTCATTAAGGAAAGCCGCATGAACTTCGCCAACGCCAACCAGCTCCACAGGAAATCCGGAGTAGGGCCGGTAGCCAAACGTCAGCCCAGCCCGGAAGGGCTGGGACATCGATTCTAGTATCGGTTGAGCGCCGGAGGCGCGGCACCCGCGGATGAACGTAGTGCCGCGCCTCCGGCGCTCCGCAACACGATATCCACGTCAACGGCTACCTGGGACTTCGTCCCTGTCTCAACAAAGGGGTTCACCCCACGCAGTCCTGGTAAAGATTGAAGCGCCGAAGGCGCGAGAACCCGAGGATAAATCGTACTGAATACGACGCTAAGGCGTTTGCGTGGAAAGGGACCAGCCCAGGATTCCGGGCTGGGCTGACGTTTCGCTACCGGCCCTACGGGCCTGGTTTATTTTCGCTTCTCAGGCACGGGGCTCAACCACTGAGGCTCTCGTCTCTTTTAGAAAACCAGGGGGGAACAGCCGAATTACGCCGTAAGAATGGCTTCGGGCTCGCGCTCAGCGGCTTGGGGATCATTCCGCATGAACCCATCCTGCAGCAGGTTGTACACCTCTCCGCGCCACCGCACCTGGTTGCTTACGTAGCTCGCGACCCAATAGCAAAAGCCCAGCAAGTCGCGCAGAGGATATAGCAGCGAACTTCGTAACAGCCTCGGTTCTGCCACCACCAGGCGGCCTACCAACGCACCCAGGGCTACCCGCGAAGCCCAACTCCACAGCAGCAGGACGACGCCCAGCAGCGGACGGTGGAACCCCAACGCAACCACCAACGCCAGCAAACCGTAAGGCATGCTGAAGGTCAACGCGGTCCCGAAATGTCCTTTAGGGCGGGAGAAGCGCGTGCTCTTCATCCACCGGATCTGGTGCAGCACGGAAGGGAGAAACGACGAATTCAGTACGTGATGCTCAATCGTGTGCGTGGACAGCACCACCCGCAGTCCGCTTGCGGAGATCCGTCTCCCCAGCATAAAGTCGTCCGCGTGATAGGGCCCCAGGGCGCGAAAGCCCCCCGCCTCATCCAGGCTGTCCCGCCGCACCACCATGGTCGGTCCCAGGGCAAACTTCATGCCTTCCAGCATTTCCGCTACCAGTACTCCGGCGGACATTTCGACCGACATCCCAACCGCTTCCAGCTGCGACCAGAAACTGCTGCCGGCGACGCCCCGGTAAAGGCAGGTGACCATGCCCACGCGCTCGTCGGCGAAGGGGGCCATCACTGCAGCCAGATAACCCGGAGTCACCGAAACGTCGCTGTCGCTGACCACGAAGAAGCTGTATGCAGCCGCGCTCTGCATGCGCTCCAGCGACCAGACTTTGGCATTGGCATACGGTGCATTGCCGCTGCACAGGAACTTGGACCGAATCGCCGGGTAGCGTGCCGCGACTCGCCGGGCGATCTCCAGGCCCGGGTCGTGCTCGCTACGGGCGCAAAAAATGATCTCGAACTGGGGGTACTCCTGTTCAAAGAAGCCTTGCAGATGAGATTCGAGGTCGGGTTCCGATCCGTGCAGCGGCTTCAGCAGGCTTACGGGTGGGGTAAACGCGGCTGGCAGTAGCCTACGCCGGCGCACGGCCAGGCGCACGGCGCCGGCGACCACTAAAAGCGCATACACCGTGGAGGTGAAAATGCCGATGATGCTGACTACGATCAGAAAAGTCATCATGCTTTGCGGCAGACTCTGAACTCAAGGTAATTTCGGTATCACCGGGCCGGGCCCAAAGGAACCATCGTCCCTGCCCTCTTTAGAGTACACTTTGCCCATAAAGGCTCTAGAAATTAGCGCTTGCGGGTAATCGTGGGCACGGCCACCGGACGCCGTAGCGCGACAATTGCCCCTTCGCTGGCCGGCATGCCCTGCTGCATCTTGGTGAGCATCTCCGTGCGCACGTAGTGGACGAAATCCTGCATCTGGCGATTCATCTCCTCCATGCGCTCCCGCATCTGCAGAATAATGGCGATCCCGGCAATGTTGACGCCCAGCTCGCGCGCCAGGTTGAGAATAAACTCCAGCCGCTCCAGGTCTTCGTCCGTGTACAGACGCGTGTTGCCTACGGTGCGCGAGGGCTGCAGAAGCCCTTCGCGCTCGTAAAGCCGCAGTGTCTGCGGGTGGATCTCGTACATCTCGGCCACTGCCGAGATCATGTAGGCGCCTTTGGATTTACGTTTGGTGGGCATTCTGGTTTCCGTGCCTCTGCATCAGGTCAGTCATACTTCTGCGAACATTGCCTCTCTGGGGTCTTCGGGATTCAGTTTGGCAAACTCCCGCAAAATCTCCTTCGATCGTTCGTCCCGCAATGGGGGCACAACCATCTCCACGGTGACAATCTGGTCGCCGCGCGCCCCCTCGTGGATCGCCGAAGGAACCCCTTTGCCGCGCATGCGTAGCTTCTGCCCGCTCTGCGTTCCCGGCGGAATCTTTAACTGGGCGCGGCCGTCGATCGTGGGCACCTCAATCTTGGCTCCCAGGGCCGCTTCCGGCACCGTCACCGGGCTCACGATCTGAATATCATCGCCCACTCGAGTGAACACAGGGTGGCTATCGATTTTGATAATCAGGTAAAGATCCCCTGCGGCTCCGCCGTTAATCCCGGCATTCCCTTTGCCTGCCAGCCGTATCCGCTGGCCGTCGCGGGTACCGGGTTTAATGCGCACCTCGACCATCTCGGTCCGGGTTACCGTTCCCTCGCCCTCGCAGGTCGCACATTCGTTATCCAGCTTGCCGGTGCCTCCGCAGCGCGGGCAGGCAATCTTGAATTTCATGCGGCCGCCCATCTGGGTCACTTGCCCGGCGCCCTGGCATTCCGGGCAGACTCCGCCCCCACCAGAAGGTTTCCCTTTGCAACTGGGGCACAGCTCTTGCCGCATCACCTGCAGCCTCGCCACGCCGCCCCGGATCGCAGTCCAGAAATCGACCGTGATCTGGTATTCGAGATCGGTTCCTGCCTGCGGCCCTTGCTGCTTCTGTCCCTGGGAAAACACGCCCGAGAAGATGTCCCGGAAGCTACCCCAACTGGAGCCTGTGTTGCCCCCTCCAACGCCTGCGTCGCCGGGATGGCCGGTCACATAGTCGGAGAAGTCAAAGCCTCCAAAGTCGGGAACGCCGCGGCCTCCGCCTGGCTGCCGTGCTGAGCCGGGCGCCTGTCCCCCTCCGGGAAAGCCGTAGCCCCCACGCGCCGCCGCTTCCGCGGCAGCGGGATCAATCTGATCGGAGTAGTAGCCCAACGCATCGTAGACCTTCCGCTTCTTCTCGTCGCTCAATACGTCGTTGGCTTCCGAGATTTCCTTGAACTTCTCTTCGGCCTTCTTATCCCCGGGATTCACGTCAGGGTGGTGCTTGCGGGCGAGCTTGCGGAACGCCTTGCGAATGTCATCCGCAGTCGCCGTCTTCTTTACTCCCAGAACCGCGTAATAGTCTTTGGTTGGTGTAGTCGCCATCTTTTAAGTTCGTTCGGTCTAGTTGGTTCGGTTCAATTCAGATTTAAAAATCATGCCGGGCCGCCATGCGGCGAGTTTAAAAATAACCGGGTCGCCTGAGGCGACCCGGTTATTCAGGTTAGTTCCACCACAACCGCGCTTCCACCGGCTCGATTCGCCAAAAGAGATCGGGTTCCACCCGGTTCATTTGGGCGGCGAAGCTCTCCGCTTCCTCGCGAGTATTGAACATGACCTGGTTATAGATCTTTCCCGCTCGGAGCTGTTCAAATTTCCACATCGTCTCAGTCATTTCGCCCTGCCTTCCGCCTGCTGGTACCTAAAAACGTGGAGCGCTCTCAGCGGTTTGAGCGCCCCACGCCATGTATCGACTGAGAGCGGCAACGGACCCTCCGTTGCGTTTCCTGCGTCTTTACTTCTTATCTGCAACATCCACGTACTCGGCGTCGATCACGCCTTCTTCCTTCTTTTCTCCAGCGTCCGCAGGGGGGGCTGCTGCGGCGTCGGCCGGACTCGATGAGGCGTTCGCTTTGTACATGGCCTCGGCCAGCTTATGCGAAGCTGCAGTCAATTTCTCCCGCGCGGCGTTTAGTTCCGACGCGCTGGAACTCCCCTGAAGCGCTGTACGAGCCTGGGTCAGCGCTGCCTCAACGTCGCTCTTCTCGCTGCCGGAAACCTTGTCACCGTTATCCTTCAGCATCTTTTCGACGTTGTAAGTCATGTTGTCGAGCGAGTTGCGCGCCTCCACCTCTTCGCGCTTCGTCTGGTCTTCTGAGGCGTGCGCATCGGCTTCTTTCGCCATGCGATCCACCTCTTCTTTACTTAGACCCGAAGAAGACGTGATAGTGATCTTCTGGTCCTTACCCGTGGCGTTGTCTTTCGCCGTCACGTTCAGGATGCCGTTGGCGTCGATATCGAACGTCACCTCAACCTGGGGCACTCCGCGCGGAGCCGGAGGAATTCCGCTCAGCTTGAACTTGCCCAGCGTCCGGTTCTGCGCTGCCATTGGGCGCTCGCCCTGCAACACATGCACTTCCACTTCCGTCTGGCTGTCGGCCGCCGTCGAAAATGTCTCCGTCTTCTTGGTCGGGATGGTCGTGTTGCGCCCAATCATCTTGGTCGCTACCCCGCCCAGAGTTTCAATGGCCAGAGTGAGCGGCGTCACATCCAGCAGCAACAGGTCGGTTACTTCGCCGGCCAGTACGCCTGCCTGAACCGCAGCGCCAATTGCCACCACTTCGTCCGGATTCACACCCTTGTGCGGTTCTTTGCCGAACAGTTCCTTCACTATCTGCTGGATACGCGGCATACGTGTCTGTCCGCCCACCAGCACTACTTCGTCGATCTTGCTCGAGTCGATCTGGGCATCGGCCAGAGCCTTCTTGCAAGGCTCGATCGAGCGCTGCAACAGATCTTCCACCAACTGCTCCAGCTTGGCCCGGGTCAGCTTCTTGACCAGGTGCTTCGGTCCGGTTGCATCCGCCGTGATGAAGGGCAGGTTGATCTCCGTCTCCACGGTGGTGGAGAGCTCGATCTTGGCCTTCTCTGCCGCATCCTTCAGGCGCTGCAGAGCCATCTCGTTGCCCTTCGCCCGCAGATCCAGTTGCTCGTCTTTCTTGAACTCGTCGATCAGCCAATCCACGATGCGCTGGTCGAGGTTGTCGCCGCCCAGGTGCGTATCACCATTGGTGGACTTCACCTCAATCACACCTTCGCCCACTTCCAGCACAGAAACATCGAACGTTCCGCCGCCGAAGTCATAGACGATGATCGTCTCGTCCTTCTTCTTATCCAGCCCGTAAGCCAACGCCGCCGCAGTGGGCTCGTTGACGATACGCTTCACATCCAGACCGGCAATCTTGCCCGCGTCTTTGGTCGCCTGCCGCTGCGCATCATTGAAGTACGCAGGCACTGTAATAACGGCCTCGGTAACCGTCGTGCCGAGATAGTCTTCCGCCGCCTTCTTCAGCTTCTGCAAAATCATTGCCGAGATTTCGGGCGGGGTATATTCCTTCCCCTGCGCCACGACCACAACGTGGTCGCCTTGTGCCTTAACTTTGTAGGGCACCATCTTCATCTCATCGGTCACCTCGTTGGCGCGGCGGCCCATGAAACGCTTGATCGAATAGATTGTGTTCTCCGGGTTGGTAATTGCCTGGCGCTTAGCCACTTGGCCCACCAGCCGCTCTCCGCTCTTTGTAAACCCGACGACGGACGGGGTTGTCCGGCCACCCTCTTCGTTGGGGATAACCTTGGGCTCCCCGCCCTCCATCACTGCCACCACTGAGTTCGTAGTGCCTAAATCAATGCCTATAATCTTTGCCATCGCTTCGCTGCTCCCGTTGCACAGTACTCGTGTGCGAGTTTGTGAACCTAGACTCGCACTTGAGTCTCCTGTTGTCAAGGTATCTGATGCTTGGGCTCACCAAATAGATTCATCACTTAGCATTTTGCAGGCGAGGAAGGCGCGTTTTCCGCGTAACTAACTCATTTCTATTCAGATGGAGCTGGCCGCCGGGTGCAGCCACTGGTCATGGGAGCTAAGAAGGGAACGGACCAAACTCGTCCCCTGACATGAGCGGCCTAACGGTTCGGGACGGGTTAGACGAAACCGGGTTGGTTGCTGTCGGTGGGAGCCCCCTGCTTCAGCAGGGGGGAGCGATGCTTCAGCGTCGCGGAAAACTCTCACTTCCATCAATCCGGCTTTAGCCCCGGCTTCCCGTGGTCGGCCCCGCGGCTAAACAGGCTGCGGAAAAACTCATGTTTTGTGTCAGGGCACGACTTCAGTCGTGCCGTAAGGGATTGAAAATACGTTGGGCTTTAGCCCCTGAGGTACGGCTTTTCTACCCAACAGCGAGTTTTTCCGCAGCCTGTTTAGCCCCTGGAGTACGGCTTTCCTACCCAACAGCGAGTTTTTCCGCAGCCTGTAAAGCCGAAGGGAGAGTAGTCTTACGCGAGCCGCTCGGCTTCAAAGCCGAGCTCCCCCGCATGAATGCGGAGGGCTCCCACCACCGATTTGGACAGAATGGCTGAAAGTAGCCCGGATCCGCTCTTCAACCTAGATCGCCAACCAAACTAAACCCCGAAGGCTCTCAACGCCGTGCAAGCCCTATCCAACTCCGCCGCCTGCTTGGCAAAGCAGTACCGGAGGACGTTTTCACCCCGCCCGCCCCCGTAGAAGGCCGATCCGGCTACCGCCCCCACCCCGGTAGCCCGTAGCAGGTTGCGAGCCTTGACCCTGGCCAGATCTCCTTCAATACGACTGGCGTCGGCCAGCACATAATAGGCCCCGGCGGGCACCGCGGGAGTCATCCCCGCAGCCGCCAAAGCATCGCAGAGCTGGTCTCGCTTCGCCTGGTACTCGGTCGCCAGCCCATGGTAGAAGCTGTCCGGCAGGGCGCGCATTCCGGCGGCCGCGGCGTACTGGAAAGGCGAGGGAGCGCATACGTATTGCAGATCGTGGAAGTAGCCGATGGCAGGGATCCACTTGCTGCTGGCGGCCAGATACCCCATCCGCCAGCCGGTCATGCTGAAGGTCTTTGAAAACCCGGAAATCGTGATCGTCCGTTCCGCCATCCCGGGGATCGTTGCCGGGCTGATGTGCGACTGACCCTCGTAGATAAAGTATTCGTAGATCTCGTCGGTCAGCACGAACAGGTCATGTTCGATGGCCAGGGCGGCAATCTCTTCAAGCTCGGCGCGGTTGAACACTTTGCCACAGGGATTGCCAGGGCTATTGATGACCAGCCCGCGGGTGCGCGGCGTGATCGCCGCCCGCAGCCGATCAAAGTCGACCTCCCAGGTCGCCGGGGTCAGCGGCACCGCTACGGGTACTGCTCGAATGGATTGCAGGGTGCTCAAGTGGTATCCGTAGAACGGTTCGAACAGGATCACCTCGTCGCCAGGATCGAACAGCGCCAGGCAGGCCGAGGACATGGCACCCGTCGCTCCCGAGGTAACAACGATCTCCTTCTCCGGATCGGCGATCAGTCCATTGTGGCGCTCGAATTTCTCCGCGATTGCCTGGCGCAGCACGGCCACCCCGTCGAGCCGCGTATAGATGTTGTACCCGTCGCGGATGGCTTGAATGGCGGCCTCTTCCACCACTGCGGGAAGAGGGGTATCGCACACCCCCTGGGCCAGGTTCACGCCCCCGACGGCGTCACACTCCACCGTCATCGAGCGAATTTCCGATTGAATGATATGGGGAGCGATCTCGCTCAGGTGCAGGTGATTTTCTGTGGTGGCAGGCATGGAAGCATGTCTACCACGAATACCCGGGAAAAGGGAATTCCCATGCTCCAAAAATTGTGCAAGAACGAAAGATGAATATCACCGTTCGTTTCGCTTGTTATAACCTTCACGCGATGGTCTTGCCGTAGTGGCAGGAGTAACTTTTGCCGCGCGCCTGGGTTAATACCTGTGACGGACTGCGGGAAACGCCGTCTATGTATGCAGTAAGCCCTGGCTGGCGATCGGGCGTCCAGCTTGGGCAAGGGGGTTACAAAGAAATGAATCTAATCAGAACAAATCGTTTGCCATGGCTGCTTTCCGGGGCGCTCAGCGCAAGCCTCGCGCTGGCTCCGGCTTTGGTGGCGCAGCAGCAAGGCGGGACCACCGACCAACAGACTCCGGCCCCGGGCCAGCAGGGTAATTGGGGTCAGGCAGGGCCGCCACCCGACGCGCAAAATGGACAAATCCCGCCGCCGGATAATGCGGCGCAGGATTCGAATCAGGGCGCGGACCAGGGGCCGAGCCAGTATCCCGGCCAAAATCCAAGCGCCAATCAGGCGCCTCCTCCTCCCGCGGGCGCAGGAGTGGGCTACGGACAGCCTCCGCGGCCTGCCTATCAGCCTGGCCAAAACCAATCCAACGGATACGCAGCTCCCCAGGTAGCAGCGCAAACAGCGCCGCCCTCCGGCCCAGTCACCTTGTCCAAAGGTATGCTGCTGGCGATCCGCACCAGTGAACCCCTGGATTCGAAGAAGCTGAAACCCGGAGACTACTTCCAGGGAACAGTCGCCCAGAGCGTGTATGTTGGCAATGTGCTGGCGATTCCGCGTGGGGCCCAGGTCACGGGGCGGGTAGTGGACGTCAAGAAGCCAGGCGAGTTGAAGGGCGGCGCGAAGATTGCGCTCCAGGTGACCACCCTGAATCTGGGCGGCAATTCCTACTCCCTGGCGACCGATATCTTTGACACCAGCAGCCCAGGCAAGGGTGGTTACACTGCGGGCACTACGGTCGGCACCTCCGCACTGGGTGCAGTCATCGGAGCCATTGCCGGGGGTGGCCCGGGTGCCGCGATTGGCGCGGCCGCCGGCGCTGGGGTGGGGTTAGGTGCTTCGGCAGCGACGCCAGGCCCGCGCAGCGTGGTTCCTCCGGAATCGGTGCTCACTTTCCATCTGACCAGTGCGGCAACTGTGCAGCCGGTCTCCTACCAGGAGGCTAATCAGCTCGAGGCGAGTTCCGCCCCGCCGGCTCGCCGCTATCCGCCGCAGCCCTATGGCTATGGCTACGGCCCGGCAGGCTACGGCTACGCGGCGCCGCCTCCAGGCTACGCCCCATATCCGTACGCCTACGGCTATCCGTATCCGTACCCCTATGCCTACGCTTATCCCCGGCCCTACGTCTACGGCTATCCCTACTACTACGGCCGCTGGAGATAATCAGCAGCCTCGGGTGAAACAGAGCTGGGTGCCTCTTGAATGAGTGGCGCCCAGTTCTGTTTGTATCAGCTGATCTATACTTGGAAAGTCCCTGCAATTCGCTTGAGAAAGCCCCCGTTACCCCATGATCCGTTTTCTCCAAAAAGACAATCGCGTCGTCAAGATCATCTTCATCGTTATCATTGCCGTGGCAGTAGTCACCATGGTCATCACCCTGGTGCCGGGCATTTTTGCCGACGAAGCCACCTCTTCCGATAACTATGCAATCGTGCACAGCGGGGGCCTATTCGGCCGCTACTTCGGCACCACCACGGCTATTACTACCCCCGAAGTGCAGCAGGTTGCGGAGAGAATTCTGCAGCAAAAGCACTACCCGGATATGGTTCTGCCTTACCTCATGCCCCAGGCGGCGCAGGCGCTGATCCAGCGCGAGGTGCTGTTGCAAGAGGCAAATCGCCTCGGGCTCCAGGTAGGCGATGCGGATCTGCGCCGCGCCATGCAAACCGGGCCGTTTGCTCAGGCGCTCTTTCCCGGCGGACAGTTCATCGGTGAAGACCGCTATGCCGACTTCGTGTCGAATTACTTCCACACCTCCATCCAGGACTTCGAATCCCAAATCAAGAAAGAGATCGAGATCAACCGCCTGCAGGCCATGGTCACCGGTGGGATCACCGTCTCCGACCAGGAAGTGCGCGACTCCTATCGCCAGCAGGGAACCAAGATCAAGTTCGACTACGCCGTGCTCAACGCCGAAGACCTGCGCAAGCAGATCAATCCTACGGATGCCGAGCTGCAGGCATTTTTCAAGCAGAATGCGGCGCGCTACAAGGACGCCGTGCCTGAAACCCGCAAGTTGGCCTACATCGCCCTCAACCAGACGGACGTACCCAATGGTGCGCCTCCGGTGACCAACCAGCAGGTGGAGCAGTATTACCAGGCACATCAAAAGGATTTTCAGGTTCCCGAGGAAGTAAAGGTACGGCACATCCTGATCAAGGTGGCGGCCGGCGCCGACGCCAAGACGGATGCGGCGGCCAAGCAAAAGGCCGAGGATCTGCTGAAGCAAATCAAAGGCGGCGCGGACTTTGCCGCGCTGGCCAAGGCCAACTCGGATGATCCGGGCAGCAAGGATGCGGGTGGTGAGTTGGGCATGATTCAACGCGGGGTGACTGTGCCCGCGTTTGAAAAAGCAGCCTTTTCTCTGCAGCCTGGGCAAATCTCCGATGTGATCAAGACCCAGTTCGGTTACCACATCCTGAAGGTGGAGGAGAAGCAGACGGCGCATCTGAAACCTCTGGAAGAGGTGAAGGCCCAGATCCTGGCGACCTTGACTCGCCAGCAGGAAGCAGACCAACAAGCTAGCTATGCTCAGCAGATAGCTACAGAAGCCGCCAAGTCAAGCCTGGCCAAGACCGCCGAGTCGCATCACCTGCAACTGGTCACCACCGACTACGTGCAGCAGAGCGCGGTGCTCGGCGGGCTCCCCGACGGGTCCAAAATGCTCGGCCTGGCCTTCAGCGCCAAGCCGGGGGCTGCTCCGCAGGTGAGTGGAACAGGCGAGGGCTTCGCCGTATTTCAAGTGCAAGACGTAAAGCCTGCGCATGCGCCGGTATTCGAGGAATACAAGTCGCACCTGGTCGACGATTTCCGCGAGCAGCAGTTGCCCCAGCTGTTGGCGCGCAAGACCAACGAACTGGCGGACAAGGCGCACGCGGAAAACAGCTTGGCCCAAGCGGCCAAGGAGCTTGGTGCGACCGTCAAGAGCAGCGATCTTGTAGCCCGCACCGCGCAGGTGCCGGATATTGGGGAGCTGGCCACTGCGGCGCCCGATTTGTTTGATCTCAATATCGGGCAGCTCAGCAAGGCGATCAACACCGGGCACAGCGGCATCGTGGCCAAGATTGATGAAAAGCAGGAGCCGACTGCGGGTGAGATAGCCAAGAACATGGACGCCACGCGCGACCAGCTGCTCAGCGACAAGCGGGAGCAGATGTTTGCTGTCTTCGTGACCTCGCTCACCGACCGCTATGAAAAGCAGGGAGGTATCCGCATGAACAAGCGTGCGCAGACCGGCCTAACCCAGGGACTACAAAGCTAGAGCACAAAACGTCTGTTTTGTGTTTTTTGCTTTGTGTCAGGGCACGACTTCAGTCGTGCCTTACACGATTGAGAATACGTCGGGCTAAAGAGTCTGCGCGAGAACCCCATTAACAAACTCAGTCCCGCAGGGACGGCTGAAAGTAGTCCAGCACGTAGTGCTGGGTAGACGGCGCAAGGCGGATTAGTCCCGTAGGGACGGCTGAAAATGTCCCAGGACGTCAGTCCTGGGCTTGCATCTATTGACTACAAATAGTCCAAAGGGAAGACTCAACGCTTTCTAAACCCACCCAGCACTGCATCCCGGGTTACTCTCAATCTTCCCGGGAATGATGGGGTGAGCAACCGCACTTGCCGCTTTGGAATCTTTTCAAACGAAGGCCATGGTTCTTCTCGCCCTCCCACACAGGTATTAAATGGCCCTCGAAAGATCCTCTGGACTCCTTCTCCACATCACCTCTTTACCTTCCTACGGGGGCATTGGAGACTTCGGACCCGCTGCCTATGCCTTCGCCGATTTTCTCGCGGCTGCCAAACAGCGGCTGTGGCAGGTATTGCCGCTGAGCCCAACCGGCTATGGCAATTCACCCTATGCCGCCCTTTCCGCCTTCGCCGGAAACCCGCTGCTGATTAGTCTGGAGAAACTGGTAGACGCAGGATGGATTGCGGCCGACCGTATCGCCGGCCTTCCAGGCCATTCTGGAAACGTGCGCTTTGACGAAGTGGAGCAGCGCAAATGGCCGCTCCTGGTAGAAGCTGCGCGAAACTTCCTCTCCCACCACGACGACCAGCAGTGGGTCCGTTTCCAACGCTTCCGTGAAGAGAACGCCTTCTGGCTGCTGGATTACGCCCGCTACAGCGTCTTGCGGCATCGATTCCATTCCGGCTCCTGGTCGTCCTGGCCGAAGGAGTTGGCGCGTCGCGAGGCCAAGGCGCTACTCCAATTGCAGCAGGAGAGCCGGGACGATCTCGAAATCCAGCAGGCCATCCAATTCGCCTTCGACGAGCAGTGGAAGGCCCTCCGCGCCTATTGCGCGGAGCGGGAAATACGCTTCATTGGAGACGTGGCCATCTTCGTCAATTACGACAGCGCCGATGTGTGGACCCACCCGGAAATCTTCGAGTTCCACCCGGACCTCTCTCCCATTCGCGTCGCTGGGGTGCCCCCGGACTATTTCAGCGTGACGGGCCAGCGCTGGGGCAACCCGATCTACAACTGGGAGGTGCTCGAAAGCCGGGGTTTCGACTGGTGGGTGGATCGCATGCGCCGTGCGCATACGCTTTACGACATTATCCGGCTCGATCACTTTCGCGGGTTTGAAGCTTTTTGGGCTATCCCCGCCCAGGATGAGACCGCCATTCACGGCGAGTGGGTCAAGTGTCCGGGCGCCGCTCTCTTTACCGCACTGCACGACCAGTTGGGCCCGCTGCCCTTGATCGCCGAGGATCTCGGCCTGATCACCCGCGAGGTGGATGCGTTGCGCGAGCAGTTTGATTTACCGGGTATGCGCGTGCTGCAATTCGCCTTTAGCGGCCGTGGTGCGCACAACTACCTGCCTCATCGTTATGCAACCAACACGGTTGTATATACCGGCACCCACGACAACGACACCACGCTGGGCTGGTGGCAGCACGGCACCACGACCCAGGAGAAGCAAGCGGTCTATGCCTATCTCAACCCGGCGCCCAACGACGTGGTATGGACCATGATTCGCGCGGCCTCCACTTCGGTGGCCGATGTTTGCCTCTTTCCCGTGCAGGACATATTGGTGCTGGGTTCGGAAGCGCGCATGAACACCCCCGCTACCCCGGAGAACAACTGGACCTGGCGCATGGCCCCCGACGCGCTGACCGCCGGACAAGCCCATGGCTTGGCGAATCTCGCTGAGCTGACAGATCGCGACGGCTGGGTAGAGCCAGAGAAGCCCTGAAGCAAAAAGGGGTTCGATCGCTGTCCATCCATTTCCACCGATGCCAAGGTCCAGCGCCGCCCTAAACTTTGTCATCCCGCCTGCCCCGGCGTGCCGTGGGAGCGAAGCCGAGGGACCTGCTGTGCGCCCTTCCCTCAAACAACTTCTTACAAACTCTCCCCCTCCAATATGCCAAGGTGGGCCACTGCCCTAAACTTTGCCATCCCGCCTGCCCCGGCGTGCCGTGGGAGCGAAGCCGAGAGCCTGCCCTGAGCGGAGTCGAAGGGGTCCTGCAGTTTGTGTTGGTCGGGAAACGGAACCCGGAGCTCCGACTACTCCTCGCTGATCAAAAGAGCCACAGGATACGTCGCAAACACAGTGCTCAACGGCCAACCCATCTTCTGTCACACTCACTGTTTCATCAGTGAACACGTTGCGGTACCGCGTAGCCGGGAGCAGGAGCCGGTCCTTTCCCCAGGACTCGCCGAGTGGCAATTGCACCTTGCCCTTCATCAGCGTGCAGGCGAAGCGTGGCAGCACTGCCACAACACTTCGGCCTGTCGCTGGGTCACGGCGTTGAAAGGCGATCACGTGTTCCTGGCGCTCCCCTGAAACCTGCAACTCGAGGTACTCACCTCTGCGGAAGAGCGCATGCTCCTGGCGCCGCAACGTAAGCGCGCGATGCGTCGTCCACAGCTTCACTCTTCCGTCCGCGAAGTTGTCGAGCAGGTCGCGGCACACCGCTCCCGCGCCTTCCCTCTCTGCCAGCTCATGCAGGGCATCGAGATAGCCTGCGCGAAGACCGTAGTCCACCGGTCGCCGGTTATCCGGGTCCACCAGGCTCAGCTCCCACAGCTCGCTACCCTGATAAAAATCAGGAACCCCGGGAGAGGCAATCTTGAGCACCACCTGGGCCAGCGAATTCACTGCGCCAAACAAGCGCAGCTGCGGTATCAGAGTCCCCAGCGAGTCAACAAATGGGTTCTCCTTACCTTTTGCAGAGGGCATGAGAATGGAATCCAGGAAAGCATGCACAGCTGCTATGTATTCGGGGTCAGGGTTGATCCAGCTAAGGTTGACCTTGGCTTCGCTCAGAGCCTTGGACGCGTACTGTTTCAGCCGTTCCAAGTACTGTTCGCGGTCCTGCCCGCTCTCCATCTGCCATGGCCACGCGCCCAAAATCGTTTGATACAGCAGGTATTCCTCGTTATGATCCGGCGCCGTGCGCCCATCCTCCAGGGTGCGCTTGAATTTGGCATTCATCCGTTGCCAGCGGCGCACCGCTGCCGACCAGGCCTGGGGAAGTTCGGAGAGCACGTTGAGCCGGTTGCGTACATCTTCGCTGCGCTTGGTGTCGTGGGTTGAGGTAGTGAGCATGGAATCCGGCGAGTGCTTCAGCCGTCCCTGATTGCTCTGGTGCAGCGTCTCGAGCGAGATGCCAAAGGATTTTGCAGACCCCCCCACCTCGTTCGAGGAAAGAAAGCGGGTGTAGACATAGAACGCCGTGTCTTCGACGCCCTTGGCCATCACCGGGCCGGTGAGTTGCTGGAACTTCAGCGCGAAGTAAAGCATCCGTGGGTCCGGCTTCTGCTGCCTGGCAGCCGTAGAGCCGCTCTTGAGCAGCAGCGTCTCGCGCAGAAAGTCGAAGGCTGACGCGTTGATATCCGGGTTCAGGCGCTTGGCGCGGGCAATTGCGCTGCGCAGGAAGGCCACGTCGCGCTCGCTATACTCGCCCCGATCGTCAATATAAGTGCGGTACACAGGAAAGCTGGCGATGGTCTCGCGGATGACCGTCTCCAGAATGTTGTCGGTGAAATCGCGCGCCCGCCGATTCGAAGCTGCGATACGGCTGAGCAGGTTGGTAAGCACATACACCTCGCTTGCCAGTGCCGTCTGCATTACCTGCAGCTTCGATCGGTAAATGATCTCGTCGGGATCGGCGGGGTGCCCCAGAACCTGCGCGTAGACCGCATTAAAGCGCTTCTCGTTGGCGCTTTGGATAAAAATGCCGTTGGCGAGGTAAACGAAATCGTAGCCGGAGGTGCCTCGCACCGGCCACTCCGGCGGCAGGTATTCGCGCGGCTCGAGGATCTTCTCCACCACCGTGTACAGCGGTCCCTGGCTCTGCGACCAATCGTATCCCCGCACCGGATCGAGAACGCTGCGCTCGATTCCGTTGGCCGCTGTCTCCTGCTGCGGCGCCGGCCCGGCGCATTGGCTGGCCAGGTACAAAAGCTGCAGCCGGATCAGGTATTGGCGCGGGTTGAACATGCCATCGCAGTGGTCGATGCGCAGCCCGGTCACTTTGTGCGATGAGATCAGTGAACGGATCAGGCAATGGGTCTCGGCGAAGACCGCGGGGTTTTCCATGCGCAGGCCAACCAGGTCGTTCACGTCGAAGAAGCGCCGGTAGTTGATCTCTTCCGCCGAAGTTCGCCAGGAAGCCAGGCGATAAGGCTGCGCATCCAGCAGCAGGTGCAAGCGGTCGAAGCTGTGGGGATCCCCTTCGATGCCATTGATGTCGGCCAGCGCCTGTTTGGTAATGGGCTCCATTTCCGGGGAGCGCAGCTCCTCCAGCAACTGCGGCTGCAGCTCCGCCAGCATGGCCCGGCGTTTTTCCCGCAGCGTCTCGTCGCTGGTCTCGTGCGGCGGAATGTCGCGCAGCTGTGCCAAAAGTTTGCGCATTAACTCCGGCAGCGGCTGGGCTGGGTTTAGCTGGTCGAAGAGGATCGGCAGCGCACGCGGCGCCATAGGCATGGTGTGGTCGTAATAGTGAACCAGCGGGCGCCCGTCCTCGATAGAGACCTGGATGTGCTTGGCTTCCAGTTCGGCGCCATATTGGTCGCCCAGAATCGGCAAAAGAAGCTTGTTGCGCATCGCCGCCTTGAGCGGCTTCCAATCGATGTCGAAGTATTCGGAGTACTGCGAGGCGTGGCCGTTCTCCAGCACGTCCTGCCACCAGATGGAGTCGTTACCCACCCCCATGTGGTTGGGGACGATGTCCAGCAGAAGACCCAGACCCTGCCGCTCCAGCTCCGCTGAGAAATTTTCAAAGCCTTCGGCTCCCCCAAGCTCGGGGTTGAGACGATCGTGACGCGTCACGTCGTAACCGTGCATGCTGCCCGGGCGGGCTTCAAAAATGGGTGAGGAGTAGAAGTCGCCGACGCCCAACTGCTTCAGGTAGCCCACAATGGCCTGGGCGCGGGCAAAAGCAAAATCTTTGTGCATTTGCACCCGGTAGGTCGAGACCGGCACCCGGGCATCGGTGTGCAGTACCCGATCGACGCATTCTTTCATGTCATTGGAGGCTTCCTGGCGCGGGTTGGCTTTCACCGGGGCCGCCTCAGACACAGGTGTGCTCATTGACGGGAACTCGCTGGCGACGGACATCTTGCATTGGATGCGCTCTCCGGCAGTCCTGAAGCAGGTAACTGGATCAGCAATTTGGCCCTGCCAATTCCAGCCCGCCGCTTTACGAATTCGTGCCCAGCACGGAAAATGGAGTACAGAGACTCTATTGTAACGAGGAAGAAGCATGCCACTTTCCGGCGAAGCCATACGAATGATGAACTACATCGACGACATTTCGACCACGTTGCGGCGCATTCTAGCTCTTGCCCCGACGCTTTCAGCCGACGAGCGCAAGCGGGTGGGCGACTATCTGAAGGCCAGCTCACCCAGCGCCGACGAGGCTATGACCGCTCTCCACCTAAAGTGAGCCTTTTCTGGAACTAGCAGGCCGGAGGACCCGTATCGAAGGGTAGCGATGCAACAATCCCCGGCTGACATTTTCGGTGAGGTCTTTCGCGCCATCTGGGCGCACAAACTGCGCGCTTTCCTGACCATGTTCGGCATCGCCTGGGGGGTGGGCTCGATGCTCTTGCTCATTGGCTTTGGCGAGGGCTTCCGCTCCGGGCAGCGCCGTCAAATGGCTTCGCTGGGCAACAATGTCATCATGATGTGGGGCGGCAACATCCCCGCCGTCCCCAGCCAGCACACCGGCATGCGGCCTTACAAACTCACCCTTGCGGACGAGGCCGCTGTGCGCGCCGGGGCGCTGCGGGTGCGCAACATCACCGCCATGCTGCAAGATTCGACCATCAAGGAAGTGAGCGATCTATCGAGCAGCAGCGGGGAGGTGACCGGGGTCGAGCCCAACTACAGTGAAATTCGCTTTGTGCCTGTCGCCCAGGGTCGTTTTCTGCGCTCCGACGATCTGGAGCAGCGCCGCCGGGTGGTGGTGATGGGCAAAAAGACCGCCGCCTTGCTCTTTCCCGGCCGCCCCGCGCTGGGGGAGTGGGTGCTCCTGAACGGGATCAGATTCCAGGTGATCGGGGTAGCCGGCAGCATCGCGCGCGGCAACAATGACAGTGACAATCAACGGGTCTACATTCCGTTGACCACCATGCTCGAGCTCTTCCCCTTAACCGGGGAGAACATCCCCCGCGATGCAGTCACCTCGCTGCAATACCAGCCCACCGCCAGGAATGACAACCTGCCGGCGATCGTTGAAGTGCACAACATCATTGCCCGGCAGCATGGCTTTGATCCCCACGCGCCGGATGCTTTCGAGGAGTGGGACTCGATCAATTCACAACGCATGGTAGGCAAGATCTTCGATGCCATGGACTTGTTCCTGGGCGGGGTGGGTATCGTGACCCTGGGCCTGGGCGCTCTCGGGGTGGTGAACATCATGCTGGTCTCGGTCGCCGAGCGCACGCGCGAGATTGGCTTGCGCAAGGCATTGGGCGCCACCAGCCGCAACATCATGACCCAGTTCCTGCTCGAAGGTATGTTTCTCACCGGCGTCAGCGGCGCGATCGGCATCGCCGCCGCGAGCCTGCTGATGTTTGCCCTGAACGTAGCGCTCGGCACCAGTCTGCCCGGCTTCGATGCGCCCCGGCTGGTGCCGTGGTCGGCGGCGGTGGCTTTGGCAGCGCTCTCTCTTAGCGGCATCGTGGCCGGCGTTTATCCTGCCGGCCAGGCGGCCAAACTTGATCCCGTCGAAGCCTTGAGAAGGGAATAATGTTGCGCGACTTGTTCTCTCAAGCCTACGAGGCCATGCTGCACAATCGCCGGCGCACCCTCATCACCATGATCGGCATGGCCTGGGGCATTGCCACGGTGGTGCTCCTCATGGCGTATGGCGCTGGCTTCAGCCGCGCCATCGAGGCCATTTTTGCCCAGTTTGGCACCAACATGATGGGCGTCTTTCCCGGGACCACCAGTGAGCAGGCAGGAGGCAAGAAGGCCGGTGTCCAGGTAAAGCTCCAGCTTGCCGACCTTGATCGCATCCAGAGCGACGTGCCTGGCCTGCTCCACATTGCGCCCGAGGTATCCAAAGACGTTACCGTGCAAAACGACACCCACAGCTACACCTGGTCGGTGGACGGATCGTATCCGGCGGTTGCCGACATACAAAAACTGGACCTCGATTATGGCCGCTTCTATTCCGCCAAGGACTTGGAGCAGCGCAACCATGTCGCCGTGATCGGTTCGGAAGCCAAGACCAAGCTCTATTCGGGCTTGTATCCGATTGGGCAGCGCATTCGCATCAAAGGCGTCAGCTTTACCGTCATCGGCGTGTTGCAAGCCAAGATGCAAGAGGGCGATGACAATATAAACCGCGTCGTCTACATACCGTTCACCACCATGAGCGACGTAAAAGATACCAAGTATCTGGATGCGATCTGGTTCAACTACCAGGGCAACTACGAAACCACCGAATCGGCCTTGCGGGCCACGCTCGGCGATGCGCATGGATTTCCTCCTTCCGATCACAACGCCGTTTTTGTCGCCAACCTGATGGAGCAGCTCTCTCAGTTCCGTTTGATCTCGACCGGTTTGCAGGTCCTGATGGCGTTTATCGGAACCTTGACGCTGGGCATAGCCGGCATCGGTTTAATGAACATCATGCTGGTGGCGGTGCAGCAGCGCACGCGCGAGATCGGCATTGAAAAGGCGCTAGGTGCGCGCCGCGGTCACATCCTGGTCCAATTTTTGACTGAGGCGCTGGTGATTACGGGCGCCGGAGGAGTTTGCGGCATTGGCCTCGCCTACCTGGTTTCGATAGTCGTGGGCCGCATTACTTTATACAGTGCCATAGCAACGAACGGGGAAGCCGCGGACATCCGTTTGTTGATTTCCCCCAGCACTGTCCTGGTAGCCACCGTGATCCTGGTAGTCGTTGGGTTGGTAAGCGGAATGTTGCCCGCAATCCGGGCCGCCAACCTCAACCCGGTGGAAGCCCTCCGCTACGAATAAACAGCTAATACAGATGTTCGGTTCGATATCCCTGCAGGCTTGTCCAAAGTGGTGGTGGGAGCCCCCGCATTTATGCGGGGAAGGAGCGCTTTAGCGCTCTGTGAAAGAGTCTCCACTCTAATCACGCGCTTTAGCGCTGGCTGCCGTATCCGCCGCGATGTCTTCTTGTTCGAGGGGAGACTGAGCCAGCGAACAGGAAAGCGGCTCAACCAGGAACTCGAGAAGATTGCGCACCGCGCAAAGCTTCTGCTCGGTCAGCACGTCGAGTATCGCATGGGCCTCCCGGCGTTGTTGTGCAGCATCTATTTCATGTTTTCGCTCCGGCGCTAATCCGTATCCGGCCGCTTGTAAGGCTGTTGCAGATACCTGCGTGCTTCGTTGACCGCTCCCTGCGTGTTGTCGTTCGTCTGCACTGCCTGCCGATACTCGTTCACCGCGCGATCTCGCTGCCCGGTCACATCAAATATTTTCCCCAGCGCGATATGGCTCCAGACCTCGGTCCACTTTGGCTCGTCGTCCCCGCGGAGTGCATCCCGATAGGCATTCGCAGCCGCCTGGTAGTTCTTCTGGTTGAACAACACCTCGCCGATGCGGTAACTGGCAAGGGAACTGTTGGGGTTGGCATTGAGAGCTTTCTGATACTCCGCCAGCGCACCGGGAGTGTCGCCCTCTGCCACCAGTTGCTGGCCGCGTAAAATCGCAACCCGCACCTGCATATCCGGAGTATTTTTGAGTACCCAATTGTCCGGGTCGATCGCAATGTGACGCGGCCGGCCAAACGTGTCCACGACATACTGCGAGTTGGTGCCGACCACATCCACTCGTTTGACTTCCGTCTTGCCTTCCGTCTCCACCCGCAATTCGACCGGCATATTGAAGAGGTCGAGGTCCTGGCCAATCTCCCCAATCGTGCGAAAGCCCTTGTTGTTGCCCAGCCGGTAGACGGTGTACTTATCTACGAACGCCGGTGCTCCGGTTCCATCCAGCCACTGTGCGAAGAAAGCCGTCAGCTGTTGCTGCGACTGCTCCTCGGCAACCTTTTCCACATCTCTCGTGCGTGTGGCTTTGTCGCCGTACTGCGTGATCATTGCCCGCAGGAACTTGCTGAAGTTATCGTCGCCGATCTCCCAACGAAGCATGTGGAAGACCATGGCGCCCTTCTCCAGGGTCATGGACTGGAACTGTGGCGAAAAGGGATCCAGCCGTCCCGCCGAAGTAAGCGGGATGGTGTCGTAGGCCAGCGCGCCGGCGGAGATATCGATGACCGCCGCCTGCAACGCCGTCTGCCCGGCCACCCTCTCCACATACATCAGCTCGCCATAGCGGGACATGCCATTGGTGATCCAGGCGTCATTGAGCGTCGCCGGGCTGACCATGCAGCCCCACCATTGGTGCGCGATGGTGTTGGCCAGCAGGCGGTAGTTGTTGCGGTCCGCGATCCGCGCGCCGGCGATCGCCGCGATCTCCGGAGCCCAGTACGCAGGCAAAGTGTCGTCCGGCAGTTCGACTACATTTAACAGGCGCGTAGAAGATTCCCCAAACGTCTCCCCGAAGAATTCAAATTCCTTGTTGGCCGTCTGCGCGTATTCCGGACCGCTCTGCTTGTGTGCGTCGGTCAGGTAGATGCGCACATTGGGCGAGCCTGCGACCACCATGGGCTCATTGAACTTGCCCGCGATGATGGTTCCGGGAAAGCTCGGCCTGGTCCAGTTGAACGTGTATTCCATGCCGTCGGAGACCTGCTTGGGACTGCCGGTGCTGCCGCTGCCCACCACCCGGTAACCCGTGGGAATCTGTACGTGGATCTCCGCCGTAAACCGGTCCGTCATATAGCCGACCATGGGGAACCAGCGCGCTGCATACAGCAAATAACTGATGGGATCCCCGATCGATGCCACCTTGAGCCCTTCGACCGGACTCTCTTCGCTGCCGGTGAGCGTTCCTTCGTAGACAAACGTAAAGGTGGCGCTCGCACCCTTCCTCATCGGATTTGGCAAGGCGATGCTGATGGTTGCGTTGGGGCCCCGCTCTCCGTTGAGCGGATGCTTCTGCGCATCCGTCACGCTATCCACCTTGAGCGCGTTGTGCAATTCGAAGACTGCGGCGCTGGTGGTGTCGGTAGCGGTGAAGGTCACCTGCGCGGTCGCTTTCAGGGTGTGGTCAGAAGGATCGAGCTGGGCATCGATCACGTAGCCCGTGACGTTGATCGTAGGCCGCTCGGCAGCCCGGAGATGCGGGCCGGCCGTCACCACCAGCAGTGACAGGACCAGGACTTTGGTGCGGGAACAAAGCTTCATCGGAGTCATTCAAGGGGCCATGGGGAAACCAAAGCAGATTGCAACTGCGGTTGGTGCGCTGCGGGGATCAGTTGCAACGCAATCCGGGCGGCATGCTCAATCGCTGTCTGTTTTGTTCCCCCGTCGCCGCCCACTTTAAGTGCTGTTCCCACGCTGCGCAACTCTGACTGCATTGTTGCACGAGCCTCCTCGTTTTCGAGCAGTGGGCGAAGCTGCTCCGCCACTTTGGATGCCGTGAAATCATGCTGGATCAGTTCCGGCACAATACGGCGTCCGGCGATCAGGTTGACCATGCCCACATGGGCCACGCGGATGACCCTTTGCGCCACCGCATAGGTAATGCGTGAGACCCGGTAGACCACTACAAAGGGATTGCCGATCAGCGCGGCCTCGACCGTGGCCGTGCCGCTGGCTACGATGCTGGCGCGCGCGTGCTGCAACACGGCGCGGGCATCGTGAACCACCCGCACGGTGACCCCTTTCGCCTGGCAGGCCAAGGCCCGCACCTGCGCATGTTGGAGCGTGGGGGCCACGGGCAGGAGGTATTCGTATTCTGGGCCCAGCAATCGAGCGGCTTCGAGCATTGGCGGCAAGTTGGCGAGTAGTTCTTTGGTGCGGCTTCCGGGCAGCAAGCCAACCCAGAATTTTGACGCATCCAGGCCGTTTTCGCTAGCAAACGCCTCCCGGGTCACTGTGGGCCGATCAAGGTCCGCCAGCGGGTGGCCAACAAAATCAGCCGCGATGCCGTGACTGCGGTAGAAGGCTTCTTCGAAAGGAAAGATCACCAGCATCCGGCTGACATTGCGCCGCACCCCTTGTATACGCCACTTCTTCCACGCCCATATCTGCGGGCTCACGAAATAGACCACGGGGATATGCAAACGGCGAAGTTCAGCCGCGAGGCTCAGGTTTACGTCTGGGAAGTCGATCAGGATGGCGATATCGGGCCGTTCTGCCCGCAAGCTAGCCTTCAGCTTCCGGTATTCGGCATAGACACGGGGCATGTGCAGGATCACTTCCGTAATTCCCATCACCGCCACATCTTCGGCCCGTACCACCCGGCGCAGCCCCAGGCTAGCCATCCGAGTGCCTCCGAGGCCAAAAAACTCCGCCTGCGGCGCCAGCCGCCGAATCTCCGTCATCAGCAGCGCACCGTACTGTTCGCCGCTGGCCTCGCCGGCCGACAGAAAGATCTTCAGGCTGTGGCTGATTACTGTCATTGGCAGTGAACCGCAAATCTTTCCACTACGCTTCGCTCCGGCCGGCAGCAGACGACCGACCTACGATTCTTTCAGCCACTAGCCACTTCTCCATGGAAGCGCCGCCCTCCCCTTTGTCATCCCGAGAGTCTGTAACTTTATTAGTTTTCTCAAAAATTCCGCGATGAAAACAAAAGGTTTAAGCGTGTCCAAAACGCGAAAAAGCCAATAAAGTCACAGGCTCCGAGCGCAGCCGAGGGACCTGCTGTTCTCTCCACCAGTAACCGCCGCTAGGTCGAATCGCGGACAACTAGTCCGTGCCGACAGCCAGTTTTGAGTCCAGCAAATCGTCGGAAGCTCGAGCACTCTGCACTTCCTGATCCTTGTACTGCAGCTGATAAAGCTTCCAGTAAATCCCGCGCTGCCCCAGCAGCTCCTGGTGCGTGCCCAACTCGCGCAACTGGCCCTTGTGCATGACCAGGATTCTGTCCGCCTGCTGCACCGTGGAGAGGCGATGCGCGACGATGACCGAAGTGCGCCCCTGGACCATGCGCTCGAGAGCCGAGCGCACCCGCATTTCGGTATCGGTATCCACGCTGGAGGTAGCTTCATCAAGCACCAGGATGCGCGGGTCGTGCGCCAGAGCGCGAGCGAAATTGATCAGCTGCTTCTGCCCCGTGGAAAGGCTATTCCCCCGCTCGCGCAGAGGCTCATCGAACCCCTGTGGCAGGGCGCGGATAAAATCACCCACGTTCACTTCGTCCGCCGCCGCCTTCATCCGCTCGTCTGTAATCCAATCCGAACCCAGGCGTATGTTTTCAGCGATGGTCCCGGTGAACAGGAATGGATCCTGCAGCACCACCCCGAAATGTCGGCGCAGCTCTGCCACATCCTGTTCCCGCACATCTACGCCATTGATCAACACGCTGCCGCTCTGGATCTCATAGAAGCGCATCATCAGGCCGATGATGGTAGTCTTGCCCGCGCCTGTGTGACCCACGATGGCCGCCGTCTGATCCGGTTCGATCTCGAACGACACATCTTTGAGAATCCACTCCACGTCCTGGGAGACCTCGGCGATCTGCTCCGGTCCTTCGGCTTGTTGAATGCGGGCCAGTTGCTGCGCGTCAAGTTTTTGATAGGTAAACCACACATGGCGGAACTCGATCCGGCCGGAACCGTCGCAAGCCTGCGGCGCAGCCGGGCTTTGCAGCTCCGCCGGCGTGTCCAGCAGCTTGAAGACGCGTTCGCTGGCGGCCATCGCCGCTTGCAGGATGTTGTATTTTTCGCTCAGATCCTGAATGGGGCGGAAGAACCGCTGGGAGTATTGGATAAACGCCACCAGCACGCCGATTGTGACCGCATTCCGCAGCACCCCGAACCCGCCCAGCCAGATCACCAGCGCAATCGCCACCGAGCTCAGCAACTCCACCGCCGGGTAATACAGGGCATAGGCCAGGATGGCGTCTTTAAAGGCCACCATGTGCTGCCGGTTTACCTCTTCGAACTCCTCGTAGGAGCGCTGCTCGCGGTTGAACAGCTGCACCACGCTCATTCCGCTCACATGCTCCTGGGTGGAGGCGTTGATGCGGGCAATCGCAGAGCGGATACGCCGGTAGGAATCGCGCACATGCTTGCGAAAAACTCGAGTGACCACCAGGATGAGCGGGAGCACGCCAAAGGCAATCAGCGCCAGCCACCAGTTCATGCGCAGCATGATGGCGACAATCAGAGCCAGAACAAAAACGTCCTCGAAGATGGCAAAAACACCCGAGGTAAACATCTCGTTCAGCGCGTCCACATCGCTGGTCAGCCGGGTCACCAGGCGACCCACCGGATTGCGATCGAAGAAGCTGACGTGCATGCTCTGGATGTGGCGGAAGATCTGGCTGCGCATGTCGAACATGACCTTCTGTCCGGTCCACTGCATCAGGTAGGTCTGCACGAACTCCAGCAGGTAGCTAAACACCAGGGCGGCCAGGTAAATGCCCGCAATCTGGGTAACGCCCACCGCGGCATTGGAACTCAGCCACCGGGTCAGCGCCGCCGGATGAGGCGCCGGCCGCGCGGTCATATACCGATCCACGGCGACTTTTGTCAGATACGGGCCGAGCACATCCGCGCCGGCCTTGAGCAGGATCGCCACCAGCGAAATGATCGCCTGCAGCTTGTAGGGCCGAAGGTAGGTCAGCAATCTCCCCATCAGCCGGCTGTCATAAGCCTTGCCCACCACGTCGTCGTCGTGCTGCTGGGGTTTGCGGTCTTTCTCGGTGCTGGTTTCGGCCATGGGCTTCCGCACCTATTTTACGTGGATACGCTGAAAGCAGTTTTTGTCCAGGGAGGATGTCAGAATAGAGAGCAGGACGGTGCCGGCGGCGGATGAGTTCTCTCGGAATTTACATTTCGGTTCCCTTTTGCCGCGCCAAATGCACGTACTGCAACTTTGCTTCCGGCGTTTCTTCGGTCAGTGCCCATGAGCAATATGTTGCCCGCGTTTGTGCCGAAATCCGCAGCGTACGTCAACGTCTTGGCGGCGCTCTCATTCCCGGGCAAGTAGACAGCATCTACCTGGGAGGAGGCACCCCCAGCGTGCTCTCCCCGGCCCTTCTGGGGGAGCTCGCCCACACCCTCCGCCAGGAGTTCGAGGTCACACCCGGAGCCGAGATCACCCTCGAATGTGCTCCCGGGCAGCTGGACGACCCGGCGCTGGCCGCCATGCTCGCCTTGGGCGTTAACCGCATTAGCTTTGGCGTGCAATCGCTTGTGGATCGTGAGGCGGCTGCCACGGGACGGTTTCATACCCGCGCGGTGGTCTTGTCAGACCTCGAACGCGTCCGCTCCGCCGGGCTGCGCAATTTGAGTATCGATCTGATCGCCGGCATGCCGCATCAGACCGCCGCCAGTTGGCAGGAGTCGCTCGATGTTCTGGTTGCCACCGGCGTAGAGCACGCCAGTATTTACATGCTGGAGATTGATGAGGATTCCCGCCTGGGCCGCGAGCTGTTGGCAGGCGGCTTACGCTATCACGCGGCCACCGTGCCGAGCGAAGAGCTGACTGCGGATCTCTACGAAAGCGCGATCGCCTTTCTTGGACAGAACGGACTGCGCCAATATGAAATCTCAAACTTTGCCCGCGGCGGCTGCCAGTCACGCCACAACTTGAAGTACTGGCGGCGGCAGCCCTATCTCGGTTTCGGCCTGGACGCCCACTCCATGCTCCGCACCCCGCAGGGTGGGGCGCTGCGCTTCAGCAATACCGCGGTGCTGGCTGAATACCTGCGCGGCCCTGAGGCCCCGCAGGAAGTGCGCCATCTCAGCCCGGCGGAGGAGCTGGAGGAGGCCTGGTTCCTCGGCCTGCGCTTGCACGAAGGGGTCGCATGGAAGGCTCTGGCAGCGGAGTTTGGCCGTGATCAGGTGGAGGTCTTCCTCCCTGTAGTCCGCGAGCTGTGCGCTCTGGGTCTGCTCACCGATGAAGCCGGTGTGGTGCGCCTGACTCAACCGGGAGTGCTCTTTTCCAACGAAGTCTTTGCCCGCTTTCTCGGCGTAAAAGAAGAATTCCAAACTCAATGACCCCAACAACGCCCGTTGACCTGCGCAGCGACACCGTCACTCGCCCCACCCCTGCCATGCGCGCCGCCATGGCTGCCGCCGAGGTGGGCGACGACGTCTACGGAGAAGACCCCACCGTCAACCGCCTGGAAGCGCGCGCGGCCGAGATCTTTGGCCGCGAGGCTGCGTTGTTTGTGCCTACAGGCACCATGGGCAACCAGATTGCCGTCCGCATGCACACTGAGCACGGCCAGGAAGTCATCTGCGAATCCCGAGGCCACCTGGTGGACTGGGAAATGTCCATGGTCTCAGCCTTCTCCGGATGCCAGTTGCGTACTGTCTATGCCGATCGCGGCATTCTCACCTGGCCGCTCATCCGGCAAGTTATCTCGCCCGGCCTTCATTTCCGTTCCCGGACGGGCCTCATATCGCTCGAGAACACGCACAACCTGGCCGGCGGAACCGTGATGCCGTTGGAAGTAGCCCAGGAAATCTGGGCCGGGGCAGCCGATGCCGGCTTGCCGTTGCATCTCGATGGCGCACGCATCTTCAATGCCGCCACGGCACTTGATACGCCGGTAGACCGTCTGACCGCCGGCTTTGCTTCGGTCATGTTTTGTCTCTCCAAGGGATTGTGCGCCCCGGTCGGCTCCATGCTGGTGAGCAGCCGGGCCCACATCGAGCGGGCGCGTAATTTTCGTAAGGCGCTTGGCGGAGGCATGCGCCAGGCAGGCGTTTTGGCCGCAGCCGGGCTCATCGCCCTTAACGACATGACAGCTCGGCTGCAAGAGGATCATGACAACGCCCGTCTGCTGGCGAATGCACTGGCAGCACTGCCCCAGGTCGTGCTCGATCCCGAGTTGGTCGAGACCAACATCTTGATCTTTTCTCTGCGCGGCGACGGAGACGCGAAGGGGTTGGTCCAGGCTCTTGCCCAGCGCGGCGTTCTCGCCTCAACCGTGGGTCCCCATTCCATACGCCTGGTGACCCACCATGACGTGGATCGCGCCGCCTGCGAATCCGCGGCTGCGATCCTTGCCGAGGAGATCAGCGCCCGCAGTTAAAAAGACACAAATCCCGCCCAAAGATCCCTTTTTCGGGATTTATACTATCTAGATGCCGAAGTATTCGATTGTCGTGCCCTTCCATAACGAGGAAGAGAACGTTACGGCTCTGTACGATCGCCTGAAGGCGGTGATGGAGCAAATTGGGGACAGCTTTGAACTGGTGCTGGTAGACGACGGATCGAGTGACCGCACCTACAAGCTTCTGGAAGAGATTGCGGCCGTGGACAGCCGGGTCCTGGTGGTCAAGCTGAGGCGCAATTTCGGCCAGACCTCCGCGCTGGCCGCGGGCTTCGACCATTCTCAGGGAGACTACATCCTCGCCATGGACGGCGACCTGCAGCACGACCCCACCGAGATCCCCGAGTTTGTGGCCAAGCTGGAAGAGGGTTACGACGTGGTCAGCGGATGGCGCAAGGAGCGTATCGACAACGTCGTCATGCGCCGGATTCCTTCCCGTTGTGCCAACTGGCTTATGGCCAAACTTTCCGGCGTCGACATCCACGACTTCGGCACCACCTTCAAGGCCTATCGCCGTGAGGTGATCCACAACATCCCGCTTTATGGCGAGATGCATCGTTTTATCCCCGCGCTTGCTTCCTGGTATGGCGCCAGCATTTGCGAGATCCCCATCAGGAATGTGAACCGCGAGCGGGGCAAATCCCACTACGGAATTTCGCGCACTGTGCGCGTCTTCTTCGATCTGCTCACGATCCGCTTCCTGTTGAAGTACATGACGCGTCCGCTGCATTTCTTTGGCACCTTTGGCGCGCTGGGTATTTTCTTCGGCTCCGGGATTTCGTTGTTTTTAGCCGGTCTAAAGGTCTTTACCCATCAGGCCGTGATGGACACGCATGGACCCCTTTTCGTAGTTGCGGGCGTCTTGATTCTGGCCGGCATTCAGATGCTTGCCATCGGCCTGCTGGGCGAACTGCAGGTCCGGCATTATCACACCTCGTCGCATCGGGCGCCCTACGCCATCGATCGCCTGGTCCGCCTCCGCGCCCCCGAAGAACCCAGCATGCTGCAAGAGGGCTAACCAAGCCGCAGAAAAACTCATGTTTTGTGTCAGGGCACGACTTCCACGGCACGCCGGGACAAGTTAGTCGTGCCGTAAGGGATTGAAAATACGTTGGGCTTTACAGGCTGCGGAAAGGCTACATCGCTTTTCCTCGCACCGGCAACGAACGCTGGGGTGCCCCATTCAAGCCGTTCTTTGGCTTGAGTGGGATACCACAGCGTTCAACGTGCCTTCTTTTCATACGAGCGCAGCAGAGGGATCGGCTGACGAACGAGTTTTTCCGCAGCCTGTAACGCCCATCAGGCGCAGTCTGCAAAATAGCTTTTGGTGGGAGCCCCCGCATTTATGCGGGGGAGGAGTGCTTAAGCGCTCCGTGAAAGAGTCTCGGCCCTTGACGCGCTTTAGCGCTGGCAATGCAGAATCTCCCAAGCTATTGATTATAAAATACTTGTAAGCCAAAAGGGGCTTTTCTCTCTTTTCTCTCATATTTTGCTATTTTTTCCCGGGAAATTCCTCAACCCAATACGAAGGCCCTATCGCCCTCCAGAGGGATCCGGAGACGAAGACACGTTCAAGTCCAGGAAAGTCTGCGGACTGTGCGGCGTGCCGGGCGCATAACATTGGTTATCGGCGGCATAGGTCGCCGCACATTGGCGGGCAAATGGCCTGCGGGGCGATTGTGCGTATTGCCAGACCAGCGCTTGCGAGATGCCGCTCGAGGCTGCTGCAAGGGGCTTTGTGGGGAGCACACAACCGGGAGCTGGCGGACATGCGTCATTCGCCACCCACAGAGCCAGTGGCCGCTTGCCCTCGTGGCTCAAAATGTCGCGTGCGGTGCTGATTGTGCTCGACCCGTCCGGAACCAGAATGCCAGAGCAATAAACGCCCGGCTTATACTGCGACGCACGTACCGCCTCTACCCACGCAAACAGGTAAGCGCTCTGCTCCGGCAGCAGGCGCCCGCCTTCCTCCTGATCGAGAAACAGGATCGCCCCAGGGGCAAAGCCCTCCCTTTTAGCTGCGGAGATGGCGCCAGCGGCGTCCGACCGGCCAAGTGCGGCCGCGTCCTTGCCCTTCAGTTGGGCGTCGAGTCGCCCGTTGTACAGGATCATGAAGCCGAAACCGTTTGCCTTGAGGAGGGCGCGTTTGCCTGCCCACCCATTGCTGCTGGCCTCAGGAGGGTTGTTCAGCCAATAGCCGGCATAGGAAAAGCTTCGGTGCAGCACCGGCAACAAATCGTCACCGGGATACTCGTTTTGATCGAAGCCGAAATAGGTAGCGCCTGCCCGCGGGGTCTGCCCCAAGGCCGGCATCCAGCACAGGATCGCCAGCCACAGTAGCGGTGTTAGTCTGCACCCCCGCCTGCAACGGCGGGAGGCGGGCTGGACGGTGCCAGTGTAGGTGGCGTGGGCGTGGATGGGGTACTCGCTAGTTGCCGCGTGGCGGCATGCAGATACTTGGACGGATTAACAGGGATGTCGTGAATCCGGACCTCGTAGTGCAAGTGAGGCCCAGTGCTGTGCCCCGAAGAACCGACGTAGCCAAGGATATCCCCGCGGCTTACATCTTGTCCCTCAGTGACCGCGAACCCGGAGAGATGAGCGTAGATGGTCTCAATACCATGGCCGTGGTCGATTACGACCTCGCGTCCGTACCCGTTGCCCATGCCAGCCTTCAGGACGGTACCGTCCGCAGGCGCTCGAACCGCCTCGCCCTTGGCCGTGGCGATGTCAATTCCGGTGTGGAATGCGCCTTCGCCGTTAAAGGGATCCAGCCGGGAGCCAAAGGAACTGGTTACGATCCCCTGCACCGGCCATTGCGATGGCGCGTCCGCCCAATTCACGCTGCCGCCGAAAGCCGCCGGAAAATGGTGGGAGAAATCGAGCCCGTGCGTAATCTCGCCTGACATGGCCGAGGAACGCAGCTCCAGAAGCTGATCCAGTGATTGACCGTACTGTTGGTCGCTGATGCCGTCGCCGGCTGTGGGGCCGTTCGCCGCCGTCGCGCGCCGCATAGAGGACTTGACCAACTTGTTCTGCCGCAACCCATAAAGGGCGCTCACTTCGCTGGCCAGAGAGCCCAGCGACGCAGCTTGCACATCCTTCTCGTGGGCCACCTGCTCCATTTGCAGGTAGTCATGCCGTATCGTCTCCCGCTCCGTCCGAACCTGGTTAAAGCGCGCCGTCTTCAGCAACATGCGGCTGTAGGAGCCGGCCATCCCAGTGATGGTGAAGAGGCCGATAACTGCAGCTGCAACAAAGATATAGGCGTAGTGGAGGGGAATCGGGATCTTGCGCAAATCGCCATTTTCCTGGCGGGCTACAAAAATGATGTAGTAGCGTTTGCGCAATATGTTCACTCAGAAAAGGGGATATGGCCTTGCACGCGTTAACCCAACCGCTGGTCCCGGTATGCTGTAGCCTTCTCGTTCAAACGCCGAATCTTGACCCTAACAGAGTGAATCTATTGGGTCAAACGCGGAAGTGGTATTACTAAGTCGCCATACGGGGGCTTTCCGCTATTGGGCAAGGTATGCTGGCCCATGGCCGGAAACCGCAAGCCTGGAAGATTAGATGCAATCGGTGAGCGGGAACTGATCGCAGTTATTCGCAAACGCGCCGAACGGCTGCAGGCGAGTGTGCAAGGCCGGCGCAAGAGCGGGATCCTGAATCTCGGCATCGGCGACGATTGTGCTGTTCTACGGCCGCGGCGCGGAGAAGAGCTGGTCGTCACCACCGACCTCTCGCTCGAAAATGTCCATTTTCGCCGCGATTGGCATCCGCCTCAAAGCGTGGGACATCGCTGCCTGGCGCGCGGCTTGAGCGACTTGGCGGCCATGGGGGCTCGCCCGGAAGCGGCCTTTCTTTCGCTCGCCCTGCCCAGGGAACTGGCGCGATCCCAATCCCGATCGTGGATGCAAGGCTTTTTCGATGGCCTGATGGCTTTGGCCGAGCGGCACCGGGTGCCGCTGGCCGGTGGGGATCTGGCTAAGTCGCCGCCGGGATTGCGCGATGCCGGTGGCTTGGTGGTCGCCGACATCGTTCTGCTGGGTAGCGTGCCTAAAGGGAGGTCGCTCCTGCGCTCGGGCGCTCGTCCCGGGGACCTGATTTATGTCACCGGAGCCCTGGGGGGATCCTCCGCCGAGCTGGCTGCTCTGGAACGCCGCCCGGCCGCTTTTCGCAGAGCGGATATAGGCGGCCAAGGGCACCCGCATTTGTATCCGGAACCCCGCCTGGCGGCCGGCCGCCAGCTTATGCGCAACGATCTCGCCACGGCCGCCATCGACCTCAGCGACGGACTCTCGACCGATCTGGCGCACCTATGTGAGGAGAGCGGGTTGGGCGCGGAAATTGAAGCCGAATCCCTGCCCGTCGATGCCCGTGCCACCCTGCAGCAGGCACTCCACGGCGGCGAAGATTACGAGCTCCTCTTCACCGCTGCCCCGAAGACGGTGGTTCCCAGCTCATTGGGTGGAGTGGCGCTGCATGCCATTGGCCGCATGAAGAAACGCGGAAAAGCCCCACAGGTGCAGATGATTCATCCCGGAGGCAAGCGTACCCTGCTCCAGGCCGGCGGCTGGGAACACTTTCGTTAGAGCTTGATAGCATCAGAGCAGACCTATGCAGAACCCAACCCCACGGGTACGCTTTGCTCCCTCCCCCACAGGAATGTTGCATGTGGGCAATGCCCGCACCGCCCTTTACAACTGGCTCTTCGCTCGCCACACCGGCGGAGACTTCGTGCTGCGCATCGAAGACACGGATGTGGAGCGGAGCGAAGCTCGCTACGAAACCCAGCTGATCGAAGATCTGCGCTGGCTCGGGCTGGACTGGAGCGAAGGCCCGCAAGTCGGCGGCCCCTACGCGCCCTACCGTCAAAGCGAGCGCATGGAGATTTATCAGCAGCACACAGATCGTCTGCTGCGGGAAGGCAAAGCCTACCGCTGTTTCTGCACCACCGAGGAACTGGAGCAGGAGCGCCAACTGGCTGTGCTGGAGCATCGCCCACAGATGTATTCAGGCAAATGCCGGACGGTGGGCGCGAGCGAAGCCGAAAACCGGGCGGCCGCGGGCGAGAGCTTTGCCGTGCGTCTGGCGGTCCCCGACGCTCCCCTGCGCTTTCACGACATCGTGCGCGGTGACGTGGAGTTTGCCAGCGACACGGTGAGTGACTTCATCCTGGTCCGTTCTTCCGGCGTGCCGGTCTACAACTACGTGGTCACCATCGACGATGCGCTCATGCAGATCACGCACGTCATCCGCGGCGACGACCACATCTCGAACACTCCCCGGCAAGTAGCCATTTACCGGGCCTTCGGTTGGAGTCTGCCGCAGTTTGCCCACCTTTCGACCATCCTGGGCAGCGATCGCGAGCGGTTGTCGAAGCGTCACGGTGCGACCTCGGTCGCCAGCTTCCGCGAAATGGGAATTCTGCCCCAGGCGCTGGCCAATTATCTTGCGCTGCTCGGCTGGGGAGCCGAGGGTGGGACGCGCGAGACCTTCACCCGCGAAGAGCTGATAGCGGAGTTCAAGCTGGAGCGAGTCACACCCTCACCCGCCGTCTTCGATTGGGACAAGCTGCACTGGCTCAACCGGCATGTCATCAAGCAAACTCCGCTGCCCGAGCTGAGGGCACTCTCCTGGCCCTATTTCGCCGCATTGCGCTGGTTGCCGCCGCTGGCCACCGCGGGCATCGAAGAGTGGTTTGACCGGGTGTTGGAGCTGTTTCTCCCTGCCGTGGACCAGCTCCAGGAGCTACCGAAAAAGGCGGCAGCGCTTTGGAACCCTGCCCCGGTGGACGAGGAAGATGCAGCACTGCTGGCCTCGGAATCAGCGGAGCGCGTGGTGCGCGCCTTCACCGCAAAGATCCTGGCTCAACCGGACGCTCTGACGCCGCAGCGCTTTAAGGAGCTGATGAACGAAGTGAAGGCCGAAACCGGCGTCAAGGGCAAAGATCTCTTCCACCCGGTTCGCATCATTCTGACCGGAGCGCACTCCGGGCCGGAGTTCGACAAACTGATTCCTCTCCTCGAAGACGGCAGCCGGCTCGATTTACCCGCCCACGTGTCGAGCGTGCGGGAGCGGGTCGAAGCCTTTATCGCAACCAGCGTTTCATGATCGACTTCACCTTCGCTCACGCATGGCAGGCGGAGGTCCTCGCCTCCCGGCCATTGATCCTGCCCGGGCGGCAATTCGTCTACCCGGCGCAAGTCGAAGAAGTGGAGCGAGGAGCCCTCGAAGTCATGATCCGGCCGCCCGATGGCGCGCCGCAATTCCTCGCCACCTGTGCCCTGGGTTTTGCCGGTTCCGGCGTGCCGACCGGTGTATGGGCCTGTCCTGACCCGGCATGGATTTGCGCTGCGGCAGGCGGCTACGCCTACCTCATCGACACCCGCGAGCCGGCGCGCTGGGAGCAGGTGGAGTACCGGCCGGTCACCGAAATCCGGGCCTTGGCGGAGCAGGATCTCCTGCTCTTTTCGAGCTTCCATTCGCTGCTCGCCTGGGGCCGCCCAGGGAAAGCCTGGCAAACCGGACGGCTCAGTTGGGACGGGCTGCGCATTACCGATGTCCGCGGCGGGACCCTCTTCGGGCTGGGTTGGGACATGAGAACCGATAGGGAACTGGAGTTCGAGGTCAATCTCCAGACCGGCGAGCACAAGGGCGGAGCCTACCTGCCGTAGAAGCTCAAACCCGCGTCGCCCTGCTCCAGCACACGATAGCGCTGCAGTGGGCCGTAGTGGGACGCCAATGGCGGCTGCATTTTGCGGCCGTGTTCGGCCACCACGATGCCGCCGGACGTCAGCAGGGAATCGGCGTGCTGGCCGATGCTGGTCAGGGTGCTGGTGTAGGCTTCTGCGGACGCGTACGGCGGATCCAGAAAGACGATCTCACTGCGCTCGTCTGATTCGCAAAGCTTACGCAAGACGGAAGAGACGCTCCCGGACTCAATCTTGAAGCCGGAGCGAATCTCCAGCGCAGCCAGGTTTTCGCGGATTGCGGCCACTGCCGGCGGAGCGTTGTCCGCGAAGTAGACCAGGCGGGCGCCGCGGCTCAGAGCCTCGATGCCGACCGCCCCGGAGCCGGCGTAAAGGTCGGCAAAGACGGCGCCCTCGATCCGGGTGGCCAGGATATTGAAGAGTGTCTCCCGCAGGCGGTCGCTGGTGGGCCGGGTGGCCAGCCCGCGGGGCGCGATCAGCCGCCGCGAACGGTATGTGCCGGCTATCACACGCATGGGATTCGATGGTAAATGAATCCTTTGCTGCTGAATGAATCCGCAGGCTAAGGCTCTACAATGCAGTGAGTGACAAACCGGCAGCGTTAAGGACGGATGTAATGCGTGGATGGTCGTTCCCTTTAGGAAGATGGATGGGTGTCGAGTTACGCATTCACACCTTCTTCATCTTGCTGCTCGGTATCTGTATGGCCTACACCGAGAGCGCACACCTTTCCATGTTTCGGGGCGTTGGCCTATGGCTAGTCCTGCTGAGCGCGGTGGCAGTGCGCGAAGTGGCACGCATGCTGGTAGCTGCCTACCACGGTCTGCAGCTGAGAAATATTTTGCTCCTGCCCATTGGCGGCCTGCTTGCCTACGCCAACGCGGAGAGCGCGGAGAACGCGGGCGTCCCCAAGGTGCAGTGGCGCATGGCGCTCACCGGACCCCTGGCAAACCTGAGTTTTGCTCTCGTAGTCGCCATGCTGGTGCTCGGCATGTCGCCCACGATGAACCTGCTGGAGCGTCCCTGGATCACGCCCGGACACCTGATTCGCAGCATCGTATGGCTCAATGTATTTCTCGGCGTGTTGAATCTACTGCCCGCCTATCCTTTGGATGGCGGCAGGGTGGTGCGTGGAGGAGTGTCCCGGGCGCAGGGCAGGGCGCAGGGTTCACGCGTGGCGACGGGCCTGGGTCAGATCCTTGCGATGGCAGCCATCATCGCCGGCCTGGTGCTGATGAACCCGTGGCTGCTGATGGCGGGATTTTTTATTCTCATCGGCGCGCAGCTGGAAGATCAGGGCGTGCTCTTCCAGAGCGTAGTGGATACCGTCAACATGCAGGACATTATGCTGACCGAGTTCTCCATGCTGGCTCCATCGGACACGCTGGAAGATGCGCTGCACAAGTCGATTCACAGCCTTCAGGACGACTTTCCCGTGGTGCGCGGCGACAGCCTGGTAGGCATTATTTCCCGCCAGAGCATTCTTTCCGCGCTGCGCAGCGAGGGTAACGGCTATGTGCAGGCGGTGATGTCGCGCAGCTTCCACGTGGCCCAACCGGAGGACTCACTGGGGACCACCATCAGCCGCTTTGCCGGCCGCGGACTGTCGCTGGTCCCGGTGACCGAAGGCGAACGCATTGTCGGCATTGTGACCCTGCAGAATCTGATGCACTCCATGAGCCTGCTGGCGGAGAGCCGGAAACTTCGTCGCCAGAGCCAGGAATAATCGTTGTCCCCTGAACCAGGGCTGGCGCCTGGGCTATATCTGGTCGCCACGCCGATCGGCAATCTGGAAGACATCACACTTCGTGCGTTGCGGGTCCTGAAGGAAGCGGACCGCATTGCGTGCGAGGATACGCGCCAGACGCAGAAGCTGCTGAATCACTTTGCCATCTCCACCTCGACCATCAGTTACCACCAGCACAACGAAAAATCACGAACGCTCGAGTTGATAGCGCTCTTGCAGCAGGGGGGCCGGGTCGCAGTGGTCAGCGATGCGGGTACGCCGGCCTTCTCTGATCCGGGGCTGGACTTGGTGCGCGCGGCGGTGGCAGCAGGCGTGCCCGTTATTCCTATCCCCGGGGCCAATGCCGCGCTCAGCGCTCTCATCGCCTCCGGCCTGGATACGGATCGCTTTCTCTACGTGGGATTTCTCGCGGCGAAGCCAGGCACGAGGCGCACGGAACTGGAAACCTTGGCTACTCGCGCGGCTGGTCTCACCCTGGTGGTTTATGAGGCTCCGCATCGCATTCTCGAGACGTTGGCCGACGTGGAAGCGGTGTGGGGAGAGCAAGTACGCGTGGTGGTAGCCCGCGAACTGACCAAACTCCATGAGGAGTTTCTGCGCGGCACGGCGCGAGAAGTCCGGTTGACGCTGGCGGTCCGCGAGCGTATACGGGGCGAGATCGTGTTATTGATCGACGCCGCTCCCGTGGTCCAGCCAGCCAACGCCGGCGGCAGTGTAGTGCAGCAGGTGTCGCAGCTGATGGAGTCAGAGGGTTTGGATGAAAAGGACGCCCTTAAGCGGGTCGCGCGTGAGCGAGCTGTCTCCAAGAGCGAGGTCTACCGCGAACTACAGCGAGAGCGCTCCAAAAAATAGCGCCAGGTTTGGGATTTTCCTGAAGCCCATCTATCCGCATATCAGCGCCAGAGGCGCGGCATGCCGGTCTGGGTGAAAAAGGAGTGCCGCAGGCCGCTCGACCATCCGCCCCAGCCTTCCGGGCTGCTGATTTGGCTCTCGGCCATGCCGCTGCTTTCAACTGTTTCGCTCAAGGTAGATTCTTAGACCTAGCGGCTGTGCTTATCGCGGTTCGCGACTTGGTCCCACCATCCGCGCTAATAAGCCCGGACCTACCCAACCGCGGGCTTTTTCGCAGATTGTTCAATCCATACCCTGCAAAGAAGCTGGTTTTTCGGCTTGCCCGTGAAGACCGTGCCCTTCGTGGTTGGGACTTTAAGGTGAAACAGCGCTAGCTTGTTTTCGGAGGCAACTGCCAGGCCGGCGTGGGACGCTCCGCAAGCGGCAAATCGCGGCCTTTGACGCGGTCGTACAGGTAACTATCGCTCGTCGTTCCCAGCGACTCGTTGTACAAGCTGGGCTCTCCGACGATCTCCCGCAATTCCTCGGCGAAGCGGTGCACCGCCTGCAGGGAATCCGCGGTCGCCGGAATCTCAAGGCGGGTCGACTTCCAGAATTTCTGATATCCACGATCAAGCAGCGTGGCCACTTCCCCGCCCACCATGTAGCCCGGGCGTTCCCTCCACCTCACGGCAATCTGCGGAAGCTTCTTGTCCGCACCCGTCGGCTCCGGAGCATGGATCAGGATTGCCCCGGCGCCGTATTTGCGCACCAGGACCTGGTTTGCGACCTCAGGCACCTGTTGAACATCAAATCCTTGCGTGCGCAGGGTACTCAGGACTTGGTCGAAATTCAGGAAGTGGACTTTGGTTCGCATAGCTTGCGACGGACGGTCGATTGCCTCGATTTTCCAGTGGACGGTACACTAAAGGTGCTTCACTGTAACTTTCGCACAGTCGCACCCGTGGCCGCAACGAACGGAGAGTAGAACATCTGATGCCAACCGAAGCACAAAGCGAGCTCGGGTCGACGACAGTTACCCTCGGCAGTAGCATCCTGGAACGGATTGGGAATACTCCGCTCCTGCGCCTCGACCGTTTGACGGCGCATCTGCCAGGGGTGGTGTTGCTGGGCAAAGCCGAATGGGCGAACCCTGGCGGCTCGGTGAAGGACCGCGCAGCCTCCTCGATCGTGGCCGCGGCCAACGCCAAGGGCCTGCTCAAGGGAAAGCACTTGCTGGATGCGACCAGCGGAAACACCGGCATCGCCTATGCCATGCTGGGCGCGGCCAGTGGTTTTGGGGTTACGCTGTGCATGCCGTCGAATGTCTCTCCCGAGCGCAAGCGGATTCTCGCCGCGTACGGGGCGAACATAGTCTGGACCGATCCGGCGGATGGGTCCGATGGCGCAATTTTGAAGGCGCGCGAGCTGGCACAGGATAAAAGCCGGTACTATTACGCTGACCAGTACGGCAACGAGGCCAATTGGAAGGCGCATTATTACGGTACGGCCAACGAGATCTGGCAGCAGACTGAGGGACGGATTACGCATTTCCTGGCCGGGCTGGGCACCAGCGGCACGTTCATGGGGGTCACCCGGCGGCTGAAGGAGCTCAATCCGGCGATTGAGTGTATTGCCATGCAGCCTGATTCACCGTTTCATGGGCTCGAAGGCTTGAAGCATATGGCCACTGCGATTGTGCCTCCGATCTACGATGCCCGCCTGGCAGACCGCCAGGTGGAGCAATCAACCGAAGGGGCCTACGAGATGGCCAAGCATCTGGGCCGGACGGAAGGTTTGCTGTTGGGCATCTCCGCGGCGGCAGCAGTGGCGGCAAGTCTCAGGATTGGGGAAGAAGTATCGCGCGCAGGCAGAAACGCTGTCATTGTCACCATCCTGTGCGATTCTGCCGACAAGTACCTGAGTGAGCGGTTTTGGGAGCAATGATGGGTAGCACGACTGAGATCGAGCAGAAGAAGCTGATGCTCTGTATCAGTGATACGGTCTACGGCCAGCTGCGCCAGCATGGCGAAGAGACCTATCCCCATGAGTGTTGCGGGGTACTGCTCGGTCATGCGCTCGATGGCATCAATGAGGTGAAGTCGGCCATACGCGCGGGCAACACGCGCACCGATTCCGCCCACAACCGCTATCACATCGCGCCCCAGGAACTGGTCAGTATTCAACGGCAGGCTCGCGAGCGGAGCCTGGACATCGTCGGTTTCTACCACTCCCATCCCGACCATCCCGCGCGTTGGTCGTCGACCGATTTCAACGAAGCCCACTGGCTGGGCTGCTCCTACGTGATCACCAGCGTCGAAAAGGGTGTTGCGGCGCAGACCAATTCGTTCTTCCTGGCAGGTACGGGCGAGGACGACAAGCGGTTTGAGGACGAAGAGATTCAGGTTCACCCCGAACGCTGTTGACCGCCGGCCCCCGGAAAACTCTGCGCCACCCACAAAGAGAAAGAGAGTGCGACGAATGAAGATTCACATCCCTACGCCCTTGCGCCAATTTGCCGCCAAGCAGGCCACGGTGACAGTTTCGGCCACGACGGTCGGCCAGGCGCTGGATGAGCTGACGATCACGCATCCGGAGCTGAAGAAGCATCTGTATTCACAGGATGGCAAATTGCGAGCATTCGTGAACGTCTATCTCAACGATGAAGACATTCGCTACCTGAGCGACAAGGAAAATACGGCGGTTCAAGACAGCGACAGCCTGTCGATTATTCCTTCCATTGCCGGCGGCATATAAGAAATCGAAAAGAGGATCAAGAATGGCTACACTTACCGAAATTCCGGCGGCGATGCCGTCGCTCAGCAACGAAGAAATCGCGCGCTACTCCCGTCACCTGATCTTGCCCGAGGTTGGTATGGAGGGGCAGCAGAAACTCAAGGCGGCCAAGGTGCTCTGTGTGGGCACGGGCGGTTTGGGCTCGCCCTTGGCCTTCTACCTCGCCGCGGCGGGCATTGGGACGCTGGGTCTTGTCGACTTCGACGTAGTGGACTCGAGCAATCTGCAGCGCCAGATCATTCACAGCACCAAGGACGTAGGCCGGCTGAAGCTGGACTCGGCCGAAGAGAAGCTGAAGGCCCTGAACCCATTTATGAAGATCGTGAAGTTCAACACCATGCTGTTGAGCGAGAACGCCATGGAGATCTTCAAGGATTTTGATATCGTGGCCGACGGCACCGATAACTTTCCCACCCGTTACCTGGTAAACGACGCCTGCGTGTTGAGCGGAAAGCCCAACGTCTACGGCTCGATTTTCCGCTTCGAAGGGCAGGCCAGCGTCTTTGCCACTGAGCAGGGGCCCTGCTACCGCTGCCTTTATCCGGAGCCACCGCCGCCTGGTTTGGTCCCTTCCTGTGCGGAAGGCGGGGTGCTTGGGATCCTGCCTGGGCTGGTAGGCGTCATCCAGGCAACTGAGGTCATTAAGCTGATCCTGGGCCAGGGCGAGCCTTTGATCGGGCGCCTGTTGCTGGTGGACTCGCTAAGCATGCGCTTCCGCGAGCTTAAGTTGCGCAAGAACCCGGACTGCCCGGTATGCGGCACGCATCCCACCGTAACCAAGCTGATCGACTACGAGCAGTTTTGCGGCATTCAGCCGGCGGCAGCGCCGGACGCGCCGCTGGTAAACGGCATCGAGCAGATTCCGGTGACCACGTTCAAGCAGCAGCGCGATGCCGGCAAAGACTACTTTCTCCTCGATGTGCGGGAACCTCATGAATACAAAATCGCGGAGATTGGCGGGTATCTCATTCCTCTGGGCGACCTGCCCAAACGCGTAGGCGAGTTGGATAAGAGCCGTGAGATTGTGGCCCACTGCAAGATGGGTGGCCGCAGCCAGAAAGCGGCTGAGTTCCTGCAACAGGCCGGGTTCAAGGTCAAGAACCTTGCCGGCGGCATTCAAGCATGGAGCGAGCAGATCGATCCCCGGGTACCCAAATACTAGGACGGATTCTTATCACGAACCTAGATCCCGAAGCCGCCTCAGCTGCGGCTTCGGGATTTCCTTTTGCCCGAATAGCTGCGGCGTCGGTATACTCCGGGGGTTCGCATTTTGCACTTTTATTTGTCGTGCTATGCCGCTTCTTGGCATCAGGCATGGAGCCCGCATGGACCTCGTCGTTATCCGAATACTATTCATCCTTGTTCTTACCGCGGCCTGTTTTTTTCTTCGCCCTTTCGACCTGCAGCCCTGGGCTGCGGCTGTCCTGGGCGCCATTGCGGCCGCTGCCGTAATCGTTTTTGAGCTGCGCGTTCGCGCATTGAGCATAAAGCGGCTTCTGGGCGCGGTGCTGGGCAGTGTGCTGGGCATCGCAGGCGCCGCGCTCTTCGGTATGGTGCTGAGCGCAAGCTTGCCGCCGGGGGGAACGCGGGCGCTGCTGCAGCTCTTCGTGCTCATGCTTATGTCCTACATAGGGCTGATGGTGGGCGCCAGCAAAGGCGACCTGCTGAACTTTACCGGGGGCCTGGCTGAGCTTTTTGCCGGCGAGCGCGCCGCTGCCGGCAAGCGCAACCTCAAGATTCTTGACACCAGCGCCATTATCGATGGCCGTATCGCCGATGTGGTGGAGACCGGCTTCCTGGAAGGAACGCTGGTGGTTCCAGAGTTCGTGTTGCGCGAGCTGCAGATAGTAGCCGATTCTTCAGACGGCTCCCGGCGGCAGCGCGGCCGGCGCGGGCTGGATATTCTGCAAAAGCTGCAGGCCCACCCTTTGCTCGGCGTTCAAATCGTCGAGGATGACTTTCCCCAGCTGCGCGAGGTCGACCTGAAGCTGATTGAGCTGGGCAAAAAGATGGGCGCTCCCATCCTGACCAACGATTTCAACCTCAGTAAAGTGGCCCAACTGCACCACGTGCGGGTGCTCAATCTCAACGATCTCGCCAACTCATTGAAGCCACTGGTATTGCCGGGCGAAAAGATGAACATCGTGGTGATGAAAGAGGGCAAGGAGTACAACCAGGGTGTAGGTTACCTGGATGACGGAACCATGGTGGTGGTGGACCACGCCCGGCGCATGATTGGCCGCGCCGTCGAAATCACCGTTACCAGCGTTTTGCAGACCGCATCGGGCAAGATGATCTTCGGCAAACTTGAGGATGCCCTCAAACCGGAGCAGGTTCGCACCATAAGTGAACTCTCGAGCTAAAACCGTGCAAACCTGAACCGGCGTAACCTGCATCCCTGTAAGTGAGCCTTCATGCCGCTTAATTTCTGTTAAATTCCTCAAACCGGCCCGGAATGCACAGAAACAGATTTGACAGGCTGAATCCGGCGGGTACAATCTTGCCCAGAAGAATAGGTTACATACTTAAATCTCTCAGATGGACACCACCTGCAAACACCCAAAGGTCCGCGTGGTAGCGCGTGAAGAGGACGTTGAATACGTCGAATGTCTGGATTGTGGCCAGGTATTCGACTCCAACGAGTTCCGAGACATGGAAATCGAGGAAGAAGTGCTTCAGGAACCAGACGAAGACTAAGTAGCCGTCGTACGGATGTCGACCGCGCAGGCTTTTTTTGCGCCTGGAAGACGACTGGCCTCTGTCACCCCACGTGTTGCGGCCTCGGGACTGGCGGGTGGTGCAGGAGCCACCCTTCCTTAACCCGTCAAGCCCCGTAAATATTGGTATTTATGAAGCGATTGCGGAATTTACCCTGGGGATCGTACTGGGCCAATATCCCCTGGTAACTCGACAATTGTGGGTACAGAGGCTTTATCCGCGCGGGCGACATCGTAAACAGCTTGGCCCAGTGGGGCCGGGCATGAAAGGGCGCCAGTTTCTCTTCGATCATCGGCAGCACATTCTTGACCGCCGGCCACTCCGGTTTCCAGGTGAAGTGAATAGCCATGGAAGGCCGCTGGTAAGCCGTGCTCATCCAGAGGTCGTCGCGCTCAACTGTCCGCAATTCCGAGATGAACAGGTGCGGAGTCACATGGTCTCGAAGCTGTTCGACCGCCAGAATGGCTTCGTAGCCCCGCTCCCGGGGGATTAAATACTCAGACTGCAGTTCAGCCCCACTGCTGGGAGTGAAGTTGATGCGGAAGTGAGGCAGCCGATCATACCAGGGACCGGGAATGCCCAGTTGTTCGGTACAACTTTCTGCTGAATGTCCGGGTATCGGGTGGAGTTTCCTCGATGCCAGCTTCGCTCCCAGCAATTCCGGGGCGAACTGCGGTGCGTTTCCCCCCGCAACCCGCCTTTTCACCCATACCTGGCCGATCTTGTGATTCTGCCAGTCGGTGAACAGGCTGACGCTGTAGCCGCTGGCGAAGATCTCATCCAGGTGGTGCTCCAGTTGATCGATGGACAGGTTCTCATAAACCACCTGACTGACCTGAAAGGCCGGTTGCACCTCGAGTGTGACCTTGGTGACAACGCCAATCGCACCCAGGTTCACGGGTGCCCCCTGGAATCGTTCGCCATCGTGCTTTCGGGAGAGAACCAGCAGCTCACCATTCGCGGTTACTACCTCGAGCCCGGTGACGGCCGTGGCCAGGTTGCCATTCTTGTTACCCGAGCCGTGGGTCGCCGTAGCGATGGCGCCGGCGACCGAAATCTGGGGTAGGGAGGCCAGGTTGTGCAGCGCGTACCCCTGACCGTCAAGATACGGAGCCAGTTGGCTATAGGTGACGCCTCCTCCTACGGTGACGGTGCCTGCCTCGCGATCCAGGACCATCTGGTTGAGGTGGGCCAGTGAGATCTGATTCTCAGTGCTATCAGCAATCCCGTTGAAGGAGTGGCCAGCCCCCAGCGCCCTGAGCTTGGTGCAGCTCTTCACCACCTGCTGCACTTCCTGGACAGTTTTCGGTTGGTACAGGCGGTCGGTGCTGTAGGTGTAATTTCCGGACCAATTGGTGCGTCCGGCGGCTTGCTCACCCGAGGCCAAGGGCGACAGCACGGTGCCGGCAAGGAACGCTCCGGAGGTTTTCAAGAACTCTCTCTTATCCATATGTATTACCCGTTAGCCAAAGACACCCCGATGAAGGGGTCCGCTTGACCTCCTGGGAAGGATACAGCAGCGGAGAAATGTTGCTCGGTCCACCTGTGTCCCTTCCACCGGGGATGTGGGGTACCGCGATACTAACCTGCATGACGGGTGCCCCTCGTTCCCAACGACCTACGTGGGCCGAAAACGATGGGCGACCCCGATTTCCTGCATGCTGCGCTGGACACGGCCGCGTGTGCGGCTTTCATTAAGGAAAGCCGCATCAACTTCGCCAACGCCAACCAACTCCACAGGAAATCCGGGGGAAGCCCACGACAGCATTGTTTTTCCGCCAGTGTTCGTTCATTTCCTCTTAACTTGCCGCAGGCAAGCCGGCTACTCCCGCGGCAGGTCGGGGCCGGCGGGATCATGGGATCAGCAGAGACAATCCACACCGAAGCAGACTGCCCACTTATTATCTCGCTCCGCAAACCTCTCGATCGCTTGGTGGAAAAATCTAATTTGGACAAGTCGTACTTAACCTGCCCCGCCCAAAAAAGTGCCGTAGGGGATACGCGAATTCACGACAAGTAATTCGCCACAACGATCTCTTTGGCCGTTCGAAATGCCTGAACCAGCTTACTAACTCACCCGGACGAGTAATAACAATGTGCCAAAACGGACGGTATCCTCCAGCAGCTGTTGGAAATCGATACATCCGTTTACCGCAAGTGCGGTAGCAGGATAATTGCAGCGAATTACTGCCTTCGTTGTCGTGCGTTCGTTTTCCAAAGCTCTACGCTTCCGAATTAAATGTACATCCTAATTGGAGCTTTGAAACCCATGACCCAGCCCACCATCGTTGCAGTTAGACGCCGTGTGACTTCCAGACAAGCATCACGTGGCCGATGGTTGCCAGTGCTGTTGAGCGCTCTCGCGTTGGTGGCTGGTGGGCCCGCCGCATGGGCATCCGCAGCAACCACTACCTCGCTGTTCACAACCCCTCAGAATCCATCGAGCGGGTCGGTCATCACCATGACAGCCCAGGTCTCGGCCGTGGAATTTACCGTCGCCGGCGGCACTGTGACCTTTACTGATACTTATAACGGCGTCAGCGAAGTCCTGGGTACGGTACAGGTTCAATCGACCAACGGTAATCCTGGCACAGCAATTCTGGAAATCGAAGTCGGCGGGGTCGGAGTTCATCAATTCGTCGCCAGCTATGGCGGCACCGCAGTGTTCGCTACCAGTGCGTCCTCCCCGCAGGCAGTGACTTTTGCAGGCCCTTACTTGTCGTCGACCGCGCTGGCAAGCACCGGCGCTTCACCCAACGCAACCCTTACCGGAACCGTATCTGCATTCGGTCCGGTAACTCCCACCGGAAGTGTCACCTTTACCGATACAACCTCAAATTTCGTATTAGGCACGGCGGCGCTCAACACGGCTTCACTGCAAAATGGTTTCACGCCCTTCACTCTCTACCCCATTGCGAATACCAACAACGGCAATACTGGCAGTACGATCGGACCAGCGATCGGCGACTTTAATGGTGATGGCCGTCCCGATTATGCAGTTCCCACCAATGCCGGCCCGGTAGTCATTCTGCTAGGCGCCGGTAATGGCACCTTCACCAACGGCACCACGATTGACACCACCTCTCCTTTCGAACCAACTTCCGTAGTCGTGGGAGATTTCAACGGCGATGGTAAACAGGATCTGGCCGTCCTCAGCGCCGCCGGCACGGGCTCAGTCAACATCTACCTGGGCAATGGAAATGGAACTTTTCAGGCAGCCAAGAACTACCCGGTCGCGGCTTCTACTTCAGCCTCCAGACTCCTCGCCGTCGGTGACTTCAACCGCGATGGCATTCAGGATCTCGTTGCTACAAATGACAGCCTCAACCAGGTGGCAATTATCCTGGGCAATGGCGATGGCTCGTTTCAAGCGCCATCGTATTACCCGGTTGGTGCTGCTCCATGGAATGTTGTGGTGGGCGATCTGAACCAGGATGGCTTCCTCGATCTGGCGGTGGCCTCGGACGGCAGCAGCTCGATCAGCGTCCTTCAGGGCAACGGCGATGGGACGTTCAAGCCCTATACCGCCTTCAACACCGGAGCCAGCCAGGTAGGTTCTGTAGCGATCGGCGATTTCAACGGCGATGGCTACCCGGACCTGGCCAGCACCAGCTCTCCTGACAATTCGATCTATATTCTGCTCAACAAGGCTACGGCGACCCCCAGCTTCCAGGCGGCGGTGCCCTATGTGTTGAATGACGGTACGCCGAACCCCGCGCCCTACTACCTGACCATTGGGGATTTCAATCGCGACGGCAAACTCGACATCATCTCGGCCAATAACGGCAATGCCACGGCAGGCATTATGCTGGGCACAGGTACGGGTACGTTTGGCGCGATGACTTACTATCCAGTCGGCAGCGGCAACATCTTTGGCAACGTGGGAGACATCAACGGCGACGATCGAGTGGATATAACCGCGGTAACCAGCGCCGGCCTCTCTGTATTGCTGTCGGGTCAGTCGGAGACGGCTTCCATTTCGAATGTCGCCTTCTATGGATGCGGTACGCAATCTGTCACTGCCACTTACGGCGGCGATGGCAACTATGGGTCCAGTACTTCATCGGCTTTGACCTTTACTCCCGCGAAGCAAACTACCGCTCTGGCTCTCGCTGTCAACCCGGCGAACGGCGCTGTTGGCCAACAGGTCACGCTGGTGGCCACGCTCGCTCCCTACAGTTACGGTACGACCACAACAAACGGAGAGACGGTCACCTTTACGAATAATGGAGTGGCCATCGGCACCGCCGCCACGCTGGCAAGCGGTGTCGCAACGCTGGTCTATACGCCCCCCGGCGGTGCCGACAGCTACAAGGCAACTTATGCAGGCGACTGCACCTTCAGTGGCAGCTCCAGCGCCGCTGTGGCCGGCTCGACCTTGTTGGCATCGAATCTTGCCTGGGCGACGCCCGCGGCCATTTCCTATGGCACTGCGCTGAGCGGCACACAGTTGGATGCGACGGATAATAAGAACGGAACCTTCGTCTACAGTCCGGTGACGGGCACGGTTCTCGCCGCGGGGGTACATACTCTCTCCGTGACCTTTACTCCGAACAACAATCAATACGCAGTGGAGACGGCGACGGTACAGCTTACCGTGAACCAGGAGGCAACGGCCATCACGTGGCCAACGCCCACGCCGATCACGTATGGAACGGCGCTGAGCGGCTTTCAACTGGATGCAACATCGTCGTCCGGCACCGTCTCGGTCCCACTCTCCAGTTTTTACAACGTAAACGGTATCTATACCCCCGGCTCCACGTTCAACACAGGCGGCTTCGATAACGATGGGAACGCCTATTCCACGACTTCGCTCGGTTCAACCGTGGTCTGGAACGGTCTCACCTTCGACATAGGTCCAGCGAATGCAAAGGACGCCGTCGCGAACACCACAATTACCTTGCCCGCGGGGCAATATACAAACCTGTATATGCTCGGGGCGATGGTGAATAACATCGCAGCGAGTCAGACCTTCACTGTGACTTACACCGACAACAGCACGACTGTATTTACCCAGAATATGAGCGATTGGGTCTACGCGGCGGGGTGGCCAGGCGAGTCCGTTGTCAACTGCAATTATGATCGGAACGTCAACAACGGCACGACCCAGGCAGATTCAGTGTGCGTCTATGGATACCAAATAGTCCTTAACCCGGCCAAAACGGTGAAGAGCGTCACGCTGCCGAATACGCGGAACATTGTGATGCTTTCCATGGACCTCACCACTCCGGCGATTCCGGGAACATTCGTTTACAATCCTCCGGCCGGAACGATTGAACCAGTCGGCCCCAATACACTGTCGGTTACTTTCACTCCAACCAACACTACGGACTACACCACCTCCACGGCGACCGTGCAGTTGTTGGTCGACCAGCCGAACAACCCGATCGAGACACCGGCCATCCAGTGGCCGACACCAGCGCCCATCACTTACGGCACTCCTTTGAGCTCTACCCAGCTCGACGCAGTCGCTACGGCGTTATCCCGACCGACTCCTATAACCCCGCAGAGCCAATTGCAGGTACTTTCCACTTCTACCGACGGTACCTCATATTTGTTGTCGGGCTTTGACAATGCCGGGAATTCCTATTCCTACAAGAACCTGGGCAATGGCTCGGTTATTTATGCGGGCACGACGTTTACACTCGGACAGCCGACTGTTCCCAACGCCATAACCAATGGAGCGGTCTACACGCTTCCCGCGCCGGGCAACTATTCTTCGGTTTACCTGATTGGGGCCGCGACCACAACCGGGCAGACGAAAGAGCCTTTCGTCCTGACCTACAACGATGACAATGGTACGGTCTCCGAGACCGTGGACATGAGCTCATGGAGCGCATCGGCAGGCTATGCAGGGGAGACGATTGTTGCCACCACGCCCTACGCAAACACGCAAACTGGTGGAGAACAATCGGGAACCTATGATCTCTATGGGTATCAAATTCCTGTCGACCCTACCAGAACACTATTGAGTGTCACTCTTCCGAGTACCCGGAATGTAGTGATCATGGCGCTCGGCTTTGGCACCAATACTCAGGCGGTCGTGCCTGGGACTTATGTCTACACTCCGGCTGCCCCCACAGTGCTGCCGGTTGGAACCAATCCTCTTTCGGTAACCTTCACGCCTACCAACCCGGCAGCCTATACAACCGTTACGGGGACGAACTCCATTCTCGTGACTCAGGCAACGCCCATCCTCAACTGGCCAACACCGGCCGCGATTGCGGTTGGAACTGCGCTGGGCAACACCCAACTCGATGCCACTGCAACCTTCCAGGGTGCGACTCTTCCGGGAACTTTTGCTTACACTGTATTACCGGCTAACACTCCGGCGCAGGGCGCGGTGCTGGCTGCCGGAACGTGGACATTGCAGGTGGTCTTTACACCCGGCAACACCACTGACTTCACCACCGCGACGGCAACGGTGCAGATCGTGGTCGGCGCTACAGGCTCCACGGGGGTCAGCGGATCGGCCTTGTTCCCCAGCGGCGACTGCTGCTTCTTCAGCCAACCCACCCCTTATGCCATAACGGTATCGGGATCTACAGCCGCTCCGACCGGAACCGTGAATGTAGTCTTCAATGGTCAGACTCTCGCGAGCGGTCCGCTCGTAACCGGATCGGGCACGAGTTCGACTGCGACCCTGAACCTGATCAGCAGCTACTTCGTCCCGGGAAACAACACCGTAACCATCAACTATTTTGGTGACGACAACTACATCCCCAACAGCAACTCGGCAGTGATTCCTTTGCGCAATCCGGCGATCGGGGCGGACCCGGCCATAGTGAACAGCGGCACCAGTACGATTCAGGTGCCCTATGCCTTCCCTGTGGCGGGAGCCATGACCTTCAACTTCAACCCTGGCGGCGGGGCCGCCTCCGACTTCAGCAACACCGGCGCGACCACCTGCGTCTCTGGAGCGCAGGAACCTGCCGGCACCGTTTGCATCCTGAGCATTGCGTTCAAACCAGGCTTGCCTGGCATTCGCAAAGGAGTGGCGCAGGTCAACTTCACTCCCTCCGCGGGCACGGCCGAGCCTATCCTCTATCTGTTCCTTTCCGGATTGGGTTCTGCGGCGCAGATTTCTCTGAGCAGTGCTACGCAGTTGACATTGAACTCCAGTCTCAACCAACCGCAGAGCCTGACCTTTAACCCCACGGACCTTACCAACTCCACTCTGTATGTGGCTAACAGCAACGCGGCGCAGATTGATACGCTGCCCTCATCGGGCGGTGCGTTGACGCAATGGAACGCTGCCAACACCAAGAACCTGGTTTATCCGAGCGACCTGGTCTTTGATGCCTTCGGCGACCTCGTGGTGTCGGATGCTAATGCAGCTATGGTAGTTAGCTTCAACCCTGCACTGACCGAATCGACGGTGAATACGGGGACCTATACACTCGGACTCCCCACCGCGGCCAGGATCGACTTCGGCGGCAATATCTATATCGCCGATGCAGGCAACACCCCGCGCATCATCGAGGTTCCCGGGGAGACGTATGCATCGTATACGCCCAGCCTGGTAAGCCTCGGCAGCCAGAGCGTAAGCTTTCCGCAAGCGCTTGCTGTTGATAACACCGGCGGCAACCTTTATGTCGGCGACGGAAATAACAGCCAGATCCTGCAGATCGGTCTGAGTGGAACAGGCGCTACGCCGGTGGCCATTGCGCCGTGCGATAGCACCGTTACCACCTGCGTGCTCAATTCGCCTGCCGGCATCGCCTTTGACCCCTATGGGGATATGTTCATCACCGATAGCGATCAACGCGTGCTCATGGTGCCCAACAACCACTCGGCTACTGCTCCAACTACCCAGGTGCCGCTGACCGGGCTTATCAACCCTACAGGCATCACCCTGGATGGTTCCGGCGACATCTTTGTGAGCGATTTGAACACCAATGTTACCGAGTTGCTGGTGAACACCGGAGCGCTCAAGTTGACCACTCTAGGCTCGTCACTCACTACCAAGCTCACCAACACGGGCAACTTGAACCTGACCATCTCGTCGCTGACGTTCGCTAACGGATCGAGCAGCGCCTTCACACAGACCAACACCTGCAGCGGATCGATTGCGCCGGGCGGTAGCTGCACCATCACGGTCACATACTCCCAAGCCGGGGCCGCGACTGACACGCTTAAGATTATGAGTAATGCGTTCTCAGCCAGCGGGGTCACGGTTCAGCTCACGCACAACTAACCAGCTTCACTCACCAAACGAGCCGTGCCCGGTCTGGGCACGGCTCGTTTTCGTTTGCGGCGAATTATGGTCTCAGGGTCGTCGTCCCTGTGCACCCGATTCCACCCATGCTAGGTGAAGCGCCACCCTCTACATTTGTCATCCCGCCTGGGCAGGCGGGATGACAAATTTTACGGTAGCGATCCACCTTGGCCGAGGCGGATGGACAAAATCAAACGAGCGCTATTTGAACAAAGCTGGCTTTCAGCCATCCCTTCGGGACTGGTTCTTCCTTTCGAATCTTACCCAGGACTAACGTCGGGCTACTCTCAGCCGCCCTTTTGTAACTTACCCGTTCATAACTCGCCAATAGATTCCTCTTCCGTGCGGGCGGAGAACAGTTCGTGAATCCCCCATAAGAGTTATAACAATGTGCCAAAACGGACGGTATCCTCCAGCAGTTGAAGTGAATTGCTGCGAACCCATTACCATAGGTGCGTCAAAAGCGCAACCGAGATGAGTTAACTGCCTTCTTGCAGGCGTTGGTTTCCGAAAGTCACGCTTGCGGACTAAACGTACGAATCGGAGCTCTGAAACCCATGACGCCCTCCCCCATCCTTCCATTTGGACGCCGTTTGACTTCCAGACAGGTATTACGTGGCCGGTGGATGCCAGTGCTGTTGAGCGCTCTCGCGTTGGTAGCCGGTGGGCCCGCAGCCTGGGCGTCAGCGGCAACTACTACTACCACCCTGTTTACAACCCCCCAGAATCCATCGAGCGGGTCGGTCATCACCATGACAGCCCAGGTCTCGGCCGTGGAGTCTACCGTCGCCGGCGGTACTATGACCTTCACTGATACTTATAACGGCGTCAGCGAAGTCCTGGGTACGGTACAGGTTCAATCGACCAACGGTAATCCTGGCACAGCAATTCTGGAAATCGAAGTCGGCGGGGTCGGAGTTCATCAATTCGTCGCCAGCTATGGCGCCACCGCAGCGTTCGCAACCAGTTCGTCCTCCCCGCAGGCAGTGACTTTTGCGGGCCCTTACTTGTCGTCGACCGCGCTGGCAAGCACCGGCGCCTCACCCAACGCAACCCTTACCGGAACCGTATCTGCATTCGGTCCGGTAACTCCCACCGGAAGTGTCACCTTTACCGATACAACCTCAAATTTCGTATTAGGCACGGCGGCGCTCAACACGGCTTCACTGCAAAATGGTTTCACGCCCTTCACTCTCTACCCCATTGCGAATACCAACAACGGCAATACTGGCAGTACGATCGGACCAGCGATCGGCGACTTTAATGGTGATGGCCGTCCCGATTATGCAGTTCCCACCAATGCCGGCCCGGTAGTCATTCTGCTAGGCGCCGGTAATGGCACCTTCACCAACGGCACCACGATTAATACCACCTCTCCTTTCGAACCAACTTCCGTAGTCGTGGGAGATTTCAACGGCGATGGTAAACAGGATCTGGCCGTCCTCAGCGCCGCCGGCACGGGCTCAGTCAACATCTACCTGGGCAATGGAAATGGAACTTTCCAGGCAGCCAAGAACTACCCGGTCGCGGCTTCTACTTCAGCCTCCAGACTCCTCGCCGTCGGTGACTTCAACCGCGATGGCATTCAGGATCTCGTTGCTACAAATGACAGCCTCAACCAGGTGGCAATTATCCTGGGCAATGGCGATGGCTCGTTTCAAGCGCCATCGTATTACCCGGTTGGCGCTGCTCCATGGAATGTTGTGGTGGGCGATCTGAACCAGGATGGCTTCCTCGATCTGGCGGTAGCCTCGGACGGCAGCAGCTCGATCAGCGTCCTTCAGGGCAACGGCGACGGGACGTTCCAGCCCTATATCGCCTTCAACACCGGAGCCAGCCAGGTAGGTTCTGTCGCGATCGGCGATTTCAACGGCGATGGCTACCCGGACCTGGCCAGCACCAGTGCTCCTGACAATTCGATCTATATTCTGCTCAACAAGGCTACGCCGACCCCCAGCTTCCAGGCGGCGGTGCCTTATGTGTTGAATGACGGTACGCCGACCCCCGCACCCTACTACCTGACGATTGGTGATTTCAATCGCGACGGCAAACTCGACATCATCTCGGCCAATAACGGCAATGCCACGGCAGGCGTTATGCTCGGCACGGGTACGGGTACGTTTGGCGCGATGACTTACTATCCAATCGGTAGCGGCAACATCTTCGCCAACGTGGGAGACATCAACGGCGACGATCGAGTGGATATAACCGCGGTAACCAGCACCGGCCTCGCTGTATTGCTGTCGGGCCAGACGGAGACGGCCTCCATTTCGAATGTCGCCTTCTTCGGATGCAGTACGCAATCTGTCACTGCCACTTACGGCGGCGATGGCAACTATGGGTCCAGTACTTCATCGGCTTTGACCTTTACTGCCGCGAAGGAAAATACCGCCCTGGCCCTTAGCGCCAACCCGGCTAGTGGTGCTGTTGGGCAACAGGTCACGCTGGTGGCCACCCTCGCTCCCAATAGTTACGGTACGACCACGACCAATGGAGAGAAGGTCACCTTTACGAACGATGGAGTGATCATCGGCACCGGTACGCTGGCAAGCGGTGTCGCAACGCTGGTGTATACGCCCCCCGGCGGTGTCGACAGCTACAAGGCGACTTATGCAGGCGACTGCACCTTCAATGCCAGTACCAGCAACACTGTGGCCGGTTCGACCTTGTTAGCATCGACTCTTACCTGGGCGACGCCCGCGCCAATTCCCTACGGCACTGCGCTGAGCGGCACCCAGTTGGATGCGAGAGATAATAAGAACGGAACCTTCGTCTATAGTCCAGTGGCGGGCACGGTTCTCGCCGCGGGGGTACATACTCTCTCCGTAACCTTTACTCCAAACAGCAATCGATACGCGGTGGAGACGGCGACGGTACAGCTTACCGTGACCCAGGATGCATCGGTTATTACCTGGCCGACACCTACCCCGATCACCTACGGTACTCCGCTGAGCGGCTTCCAGCTGGACGCAACAGCTTCAACCGGCATCGTGTCGGTTCCGCTCTCGACTTACTACAACGTAAACGGTATCTATACTCCAGGCTCGAAATACAACACCGGCGGGTTTGATGACGATGGGTACTCCTATTCGACCGCTACGCTTGGCGCGACCGTAGTGTGGAACGGGATGACTTTTGACATAGGTCCCCCCAATGCACGCGACGCTGTTGACGGGGGCACGATTACGCTTCCGACAGGTAAATACGCGGACCTGTTTATGCTTGGGGCGATGGTCAATAACATCCCGCCGGCTGAGACTTTTACCGTGACTTACACCGACGGCACGACGACCGTGCTGAACCAGAATATGAGCGACTGGTTCAACGCCGCGGGATGGCCGGGCGAATCGGTTGTGAACTGCAGTGAAAAAAGGAACTTTGAGGACGGTACGGCACAGCCGGACTCGGTCTGCGTCTACGGGTACGACATTCCCCTCGATGCTACCAAGACGGTGAAGAGCGTCACGCTGCCGAATACCCGAAACATTGTGATGCTGTCCATGAATCTTGCCACCCCGCAGATACCGGGAACATTCGTCTACAATCCTCCGGCGGGTACGATCGAGCCCGTCGGTACGGATACTCTTTCTGTAACCTTCACTCCGACCGACGCCACTGACTACACGTCGGCCACAGGCAGCGTGCAGCTGGTTGTGACCAACCCGGTTACGCCCATCGTGACGCCGACCATCTCATGGCCAACGCCGGCTCCCATCACTTGGGGCACACCTTTGAGCTCCACCCAGCTCAATGCCGTAGCTATGGGCGCGCCCCGGCCCACGCCCGTTATCCCCACCAGTCAGTTGCAGGTGATTGCCACCTCGACTGACGGCACACTCTACAACCTCGCGGGCTTCGACGATCACGGCGGAACCTACTCTTACAATCAACTGGGTAACGGTTCGGTGGTCTTTGCAGGCACCACCTTTACCCTCGGGACACCCAACGTTCCCAACGCCATTACCGATGGAGCGGTTTACACCCTGACGGCGCCGGGCAACTATTCCGCTCTCTTCCTGCTTGGCGCTGCGACCACCACCGGGCAGATAAACCAGCCCTTCGTGCTCAATTATTCCACCGGGAACCCGGTGACCCAGACGATCAACATGAGCTCATGGGCCCAGTCGGCGGGCTACGCGGGTGAGACGATCGTCGCGACTACGCCGTACAAAAACACCCAGGCCGGCGGAGAGGTAGCGGGAACCTTTGACCTCTATGGATATCAAATTCCCGTCGATCCCACGCGAACGCTGGTGAGTATCAGTGTTCCCAACAACCGGAATGTAGTCATCCTGGCGCTTGGCTTTGGCACCAATACCAATGTTATTGTGCCGGGCACTTATGCCTACACTCCCCCTGCAGGCACAGTGCTGCCGGTGGGAACCGATCCTCTGTCGGTAATATTCACTCCAACCAATGCGGCGGGCTATACAGGCGCGTCAGCGAACAACTCGATTGTTGTAACCAAGGCGACGCCGGTCATCACCTGGCCAACACCGGCGGCAATTGCGGTAGGGACTGCGCTGGGCAACACCCAACTCGATGCCACTGCAACCTTCCAGGGTGGGCCGCTCGACGGGACATATACTTACACCGTGTTACCGGCCGGCACGCCGGCGCCGGGTGCGGTACTCGCCGCCGGCACGTGGACCTTGCAGGTGGTCTTCATGCCTGCCAATACCACTGATTTCACCAATGCGACGGCCACGGTACAGATCGTGGTCGGCACCACAGGCTCCACCGGCGTAGGCGGATCGCCCGTGTTCTCCAGCGGCGACTGCTGCTTCTTTAGCCAGCCAACCCCGTACGCAGTGACCGTGTCAGGCTCCACGGCCCCTCCGACCGGCACCGTAAATGTGGTCTTCAATGGTCAGACTCTCGCGACCGGTACGCTCGCACCCGGATCGGGCGCGAGTTCCTCCGTGACCCTGAACCTGAACAGCATCTACTTCGTCCCGGGGAACAATACCGTAACCATCAACTATCTGGGAGACACAAACTACGCTCCCAGCAGCAACTCGGCAGTGGTTCCTTTGCGCAATCCCGCGATCGGAGCCGATCCTGCAACGGTGGGCGGCGGCACGAGTACGATTCAGGTGCCCTACGCCTTCCCAGTCGCGGGAGCCATGACCTTCAACTTCAACCCTGGCGGCGGGGCTGCCTCCGACTTCAGCAATACCGGCGCGACCACCTGCGTCTCCGGGGCGCAGGAACCTGCCGGCACCGTTTGCATCCTGAGCATTGCGTTCAAACCAGGCTTGCCTGGCATTCGCAAAGGAGTGGCGCAGGTCAACTTCACTTCCTCCGGAGGCCAGGCCGAGCCTATCCTCTATCTGTTCCTCTCCGGATTGGGCTCTGCGGCGCAGATTTCTCTGAGCAGTGCTACGCAGTTGACATTGAACTCCAGCCTCAACCAACCGCAAAGCCTGACCTTTAACCCTACGGACCTTACCAGCTCCACGCTGTATGTGGCCAATAGCAACGCGGCGCAGATTGATACGCTACCCTCATCGGGCGGTCCGTTGACGCAATGGAACGCCGCTAACACCAAGAACCTGGTTTATCCCAGCGACCTGGTCTTTGACGCCTTCGGCGACCTCGTGGTGTCGGATGCTAATGCAGCTATGGTGGTTAGTTTCAACCCTGCACTGACCGAATCGACGGTGAATACGGGGACCTATACACTCGGACTTCCCACCGCGGCCAGGATCGACTTCGGCGGCAATATCTATATCGCCGATGCAGGCAACACCCCGCGCATCATCGAGGTTCCCGGGGAGACGTATGCATCGTATACGCCCAGCCTGGTGAGCCTCGGCAGCCAGAGCGTAAGCTTCCCGCAGTCGCTCGCGGTTGATAATGCCGGCGCCAACCTTTATGTCGGCGACGGAAATAACAACCAGATCCTGCAGATCGCTCTGAATGGAACAGGCGCTACGCCGGTGGCCATTGCGCCGTGCGATAGCACCGTTACCACCTGCGCGCTCAATTCGCCTGCCGGCATCGCCTTTGACCCCTACGGGGATATGTTCATCACCGATAGCGATCAACGCGTGCTCATGGTGCCCAACAACCACTCGGCAACTGCTCCCACTACCCAGGTGCCGCTGACGGGGCTTATCAACCCTACAGGCATCACCCTGGATGGTTCGGGCAACATCTTTGTGAGCGACTTGAATACCAATGTCACCAAGTTGCTGGTGAACACTGGAGCGCTCAAGTTAACCACGCTTGGCTCGTCACTCACCACCAAGCTCACCAACACGGGCAACTTGAACCTGACCATCTCGTCGCTGACGTTCGCTAACGGATCGAGCAGCGCCTTCACGCAGACCAACACCTGCAGCGGATCGATTGCGCCGGGCGGTAGCTGTTCCATCACGGTCACATATTCCAACGCAGGGCCTGCAACCGACACGCTTACGATTACGAGCAATGCGTTCTCAGCCAGCGGGGTCACGGTTCAGCTCTCGCACAACTAAGGCAGTTTCGCAACCAAACGAGCCGTGCCCGGTCTGGGCACGGCTCGTTTTCGTTTGCGGCGAATTATAGTCTCGGAGTCGAAGCCGTCAGGATAGGTGAAACTTATTCTCGACCATGCCGGTCACGTTGGTTTCCAGCGCGAAGAGGCAACCACCAAATCGCTCCCAGTTTCCGGCGTCCGGCGAAGCCGAGGTAATGTAAAGCACATTGCCGTGTGGACCACCGAACGTACAGTTCGTCGGCCTGCTTACCGGCAACTCAATCACGCGATCGATCTTTCCGTCTGGCGCTACCCGGACAATACAGTTCCCACCATAACGGCAATTCCAAACATAGCCTTCTGCATCAATGGTGGAACCATCGGGAGCCCCGCGCTCGAATCCCTGGAAGAAGGGCTGCTCCCCGCGAATGGATCCGGCGGCTAAGTCATATTCATAAGACCAGATGCAATTCTTCAAGGTATCGCCGAAGTAGAACCTGGACTTATCCGGACTCCAAAGCAAGGTATTCGAAATGCCCAGGTCGCGGCGCCATTCCGTCGAAGCGCCAGTTCCGTCTATGCGGTAGAGCACTCCGTCTGTACCACCCGCCGGCACGGCATCGCCATTGGCTTTCACGTTGTTGCGCATCGAACCTACCCACAACCCACCACCCGGATCGACGCCGGCATCGTTGCAGCGGACAAAGGGCCAGCCGGGAAGAGCAAATAACGGCGCAGGCGGCGCATCACTGCCCGGCTTCCACAGTGCGATGCCGGAGCCGAGAGATAAGGCCAGCGTATCGTTGCGGCTGGTTTCCATCACGCAGGTAACGGGTTCAGAAAAGAACCAGGTCTTCAGCGCGCCGTCCTTCAACGCGTAGCGGTGGACGAGAAATCGATTGATGTCGGTCCAATAGACGCTTTGGGTATCCTGCTCCCACAGCACTCCTTCGCCACACACATCCCGAGTGGCGGCGATACATATCGGCTCTTCGATTTTCAGAGGCATAGTCGTCGTTTGCTGCGCGCCCATAATAGCAGGTGTTTCATAGGTGGACACCGCTACAACTACCGGGGTCTACCCCGGGCCATGCGTAACCTGCCAGAATGGGCCATGGTAACCAACCTGGCAGCTTCCCGAACGCAGGAGCACACGGCACTGCGACGCATGCTTGGCCGGGGTAGGTTTCTCTCTCTTCTCGTTCTCTTCGGCGTGCTGGCCCTATGTATCGCGTTTTCCTGGACCACACGCGACGCGATGGCCCATCTGTCCTTCCTCAAAGGCCAAAATACACAGCGTGATCCAGGAGCTTCCAGGCAGACCACCCTCATCGACTTGCATCCCTGGCAAATTGCGCAGGCATTGGCCCCACTTGCTGTCAGCAAGGAAGAAGAGGAGTTTGCACATGAGGCCGAACGCCTGGCCGACCACGAGGTGAACCAGGCCTTTGCCGCAGCGTTGCGCCAGGCTAGCGAACAGCACCTCACGCCCACGGGCGAAGCCCTCGAGCTTTCCCAAAAGGCGGCCCGGCTGCAGGAGACGGCCAAAGAGGATCAGGCCCAGGTGCGGAGTTTGACTCCGGCTGCCGGGAGTGGCGCAAATGGTGGTAGCGAAGACGACCTGAAAATTGCCCAGGCACAGCTGGACCTCGATCAAGATGAGCTGAAGGATGCCCAGCAAGACCTGGCCCGAGCATCAGGCGATGAGCGCACACAGATCCAGCAGGAGCTTGCCGCGCACGAGGCAGCGGTCAGCAAAACGAACGCCCAGTCTGGCAGCAACAGCCAACTGGCCGTTCTATCGACTCGGCAATATGGCACGCTTGCCGGCCGCCTCGAGGCGTGGAGCAGCCAACGCAGCCGGTATGAACTGATCCAGCAGGCCAGGCAACAGGCGCAAGCCGACGCAGCCAGCCTGACCCTGCAGCACAATGCTCTTGAAGCCCAAGCCAATGCCAGCTCGGCTGCGGCCGCCAGTCCGTCGAAGCCGGAGGCAGCCCGCGCTTCGCCCGACGCAGCCAAGCTCGCCAGCTTGCAGCAGAGAAGGGAACAGCGCCAGCTGCTCACAATCTACGATGACCGCATCCAGACGCAGCAGCAGCTTGCAGGGGTCTACAGCAAGTGGGCAGCCCAGGTGTTGCTGCAGCATCGCATCGTGACCCATATGACCTTGCGGTCGCTGGCCACGGTGGCTTTCATTCTGATTTGCGCCATTCTTTTTGAAGCGGTAGGAACAAACTTGCTGGAGCGCCGCAAGCTTGATCGGCGGCGCATGCAGACGCTGCGCACCATCCTGCGCCTCAGTGTGCAGCTGGTGGGCCTGCTGTGTGTCTTACTGGTCACGTTCGGTGTGCCCAGTCAGATCTCGACCATCCTCGGTCTCGCCACCGCCGGGCTCACTGTAGCTCTACAAAGTTTCATCCTCGCCTTCTTCGGCTGGTTCATTCTGATGGGCAAGAACGGAATCCGTGTCGGTGACTGGGTACAGATCAATGGCGTGGCAGGCGAGGTGGTTGAGATCAATCTCTTCCGCACCACCATCCTTGAAAGCGGTGACTGGGCTGACAAAGGGCATCCGACAGGACGCCGCGCAACCTTTATCAACAACTTTGCCGTCACCGGGCAGTTTTTTAACTTCTCGACGGTTGGCCAATGGATGTGGGATGAGATGTCGATAAACATTCCCGCGTCGGCAGAAACCTACGCCAAGGTGGCGGTCATTCATCAGGCCGTGCTGGATGAGACGCAGCAGGACGCCAGGCTTGCCGAAGAGGAGTGGAAGCGCGTCCCGCGGAAGAATGGCTTGAGCGATGCTAGCGCGAGCGCATCGGTAAATATGCGCCCCGCCGGCTCGGGAGTCGACATCCTGGTGCGGTATGTTACCCGGGCCTCAGACCGCCTTGAGGTGAGGAACCGGTTGTACGAGCGCGTGATCGACGTGCTCCACAAGCCCCAAGTGGTGATCTCTACGTCCCAGCCGTCTAAGCTCGCGGCAGCGGTGTTGGCGGCAAACGACGCATCGGAACACGATCCGAAAGATAAGCGCGCCCGCATGTATACCTAGGTTGCGCGGGGATTTATCTGTGGCACGGAAAAAATCCCAACCTCAATGCTCCCGCCCGGACCACAAACCTCGTATCCTCTCAGGTGCATCTCAATGAAGGATTGTTGAGATCTGAAACGAGGAAATATGGCGAAGAATCGTGGCGTAATATTCGAGGGTCCGGGCAAAGTAGAAATTCACAACATCGATTATCCAACCTTTAAAGATCCCCAAGGCAAATCGATCGAGCATGGCGTGATCCTGAAGGTCGTGTCCACCAACATCTGCGGATCGGATCAACACATGGTCCGGGGCCGCACCACGGCTCCGAAGGGTTTGGTTCTTGGGCACGAGATCCTGGGAGAGGTGATCGAGAAGGGTAAGGATGTTCTCTATATCGACATCGGCGACCTGGTATCGGTGCCATTCAATGTAGCTTGCGGACGCTGCCGCGCTTGCCGTGAACGCAATACCGGCGTTTGCCTGAATGTGAATAAGGCACAGCCGGGTGGCGCATACGGTTACGTCGACATGGGCGGCTGGGTGGGTGGCCAGGCAGACTACGTGCTGGTGCCGTTTGCCGACTTCAACCTGCTCAAGTTCCCTGACAAGGACCAGGCTATGGAGAAGATTCGCGATCTCACCATGCTGTCAGACATCCTGCCCACAGGTTTCCATGGCGCGAAGTCCGCCGGCGTCGGTGTTGGTTCGACGGTGTATGTAGCGGGCGCGGGCCCGGTGGGTCTTGCGGCCGCGGCATCCTCATACATCCTTGGCGCGGCGGTCGTCATCGTCGGCGACCGAAACAAGGAACGTCTGGCGCACGCGAAAAAGATGGGCTACGAGACCATTGACATCTCGCAGAGTGAAAGCCTCGCTGACCAAATCGCGGCTATCGTGGGCGAGCCGACAGTGGACGCGGGTATCGATGCCGTTGGCTTCGAGGCCAGTGGGCATGGAAGAGCTGACGAGCCAGCTCCTGCAAGCGTTTTGAACTCGCTCATGGAAGTGGTCTTTGTGGGCGGCGGCCTGGGCATTCCCGGACTGTATGTGGTACAGGATCCCGGTGCGCCGAATGACGATTCCAAGCATGGCATCTTAAAGGTGCGGTTTGGAAAAGGCTGGTCGAAGTCGCTGCACTTCCACACCGGGCAAGCGCCTGTGCTGCAATACAACCGGCAGCTGATGCAGGCGATTCTCCACGATCGACTGCCCATTGCAAAAATCGTGAACGCAACCGTCATCACGCTCGAGGATGCGCCCAAAGGCTATCAGGACTTCGACAAGGGTGCAGCCAAGAAGTTCATCATCGATCCCCACGGCATGGTGGCAAAGAACGCAGCTTGATGCTGTCGTGCGATGAAAGCCACACCCAGGAAGCGCTTTGCTTCCTGGGTGCGGCACTTGTTCTTTAGACAAAACTTATTCGCATCTTTTAACGATAATCATCTGGTCGCTGACGAATAAATCCTGACCTAAAAAATCTGATTCGAACATCCAGCCCTTGTGCACTCACTCCGCATCTAAATGGCGGTGACGGTGCTTTTGCCCGTCCGTCAGCTCGCGAACCGGCCCACGCCTAGGGAGGTGCCGCGGCTTTACCGTCGACAGCTGCGAGGAGGGAGTCGGTTCCTACAACACATATAACTAAAGATCCACGCCTGCCGAATGGTGCGCAGCGACTGTTCTCACCGTGGACGAGCTACGGTAACTATCCTTTGCGAGGGCCAGTATGTATCAGAGTCTGTTGCACACCCGCAGTAGTTCCCTGAAATCTACCATACAAGCAGCCAGGAGTATCGCGAGAAACTCCGATCCGCAGACAACAAAGCAGAATTCCTGGAGGCAAAAATGAGGAAGAGTAGATTGTCCGGCCTTCTCACGATCAGTGGGATGGCAATCATTTGGCTGTGCTTGACCTCCAGTGCAGTCGCGCAGTTTCGTACTTCGATCCAGGGTGTTGTGACCGACCCGACCGGGGCGGTCGTCCCAGGTGCGACACTTACTCTCAAGGATCTCTCCACCAACCAGATCATTACGCGAACCAGCGGTGGCGACGGTGTTTACAATTTCAATGCGCTTCCTGCCGACCCTTTCGTATTAACGGCGGAGAAGGACGGCTTCCAGAAAAAGATTCTCGATCACCTGCAGTTGACTCCCGAGCAGCCCAACGGGGTCAACATCCAGTTGGAGCCGGGCGGCGCATCGACGACCGTCACGGTCAACGGGGATACGATATCGGCCATGGATACCGAAACCGCCGACACCTCCCGCACCATCTCTGCCAACGAAGTCCAGCATATTCCGGTATATGAACGTGATGCCACCAGCCTCATCCGGCTGGTGCCTGGGGTCCAGGCCGATGGATCGCAGCAAGGCGGCGGGGGCGGTTTCCAGGCTCCAGGAACCCAGACCGGAGCGTCATCGGGTGGCGGCGGCAACTTAGGGCATTCGAGCAGTATTTTTGCTACGGAAAATGGCGCTTCGGCAAACGCCAACGGCGGCCAGTTCGACGCCAACGGATATAGCGTGGACGGCATCAGCACGGAGAGTGCCGTCTGGGGCGGAGCTACGGTCATTACTCCAAGCGAAGACTCTATCGGCAACATCCAGATCTTCACAAACTCTTACGACGCTGAAAATGCCCGCTTCACCGGCGCGGTGACTGAAATCACCTCGAAAAGCGGAACCAACGACCTTCACGGCAGCTTTTTCATCCAGATCACGCGGCCCGGACTAAATGCGTATCAGCGGTGGAACGGTCCCCAATCGGTCGAGGCATTCGATTCAACGGGAAAAAAGCTAACCCCGGCGGATCGCGGTCTGCTGCGCGATGAAGACCGTTACAACCAGTTCGGCGGCAGTATAGGCGGCCCTATCTGGAAGGACAGAGTCTTCGCTTTCTTCGCCTATGAGGGGCAAAGCCAAACAATCCCTGCGAGCAGTACGCAGTGGTTTCCCACCGCCGCATTTGCCAACCTGGCGCCAGGCAACAGCATCTCCAACACCTACCTCCATTTCAAGGGCGCCACTGTTGCCGGAACAGTGATCGGCTCCGTCACCTGCGCTAATGCGGGTCTCGTCGAAGGCGTAAATTGCAATACGATTGCAGGCCAGGGCCTGAACATCGGTTCGCCGTTGACCACCGGCCTCGGCAAACAGGACCTTACCTATATCAACTCCAGCAACCCGGGTGTTGGCAGCGGACTTTCGAACGTTCCAGATATCACGCAGTATACGATCAGCAACCCCACCACAAGCGATTTCAAACAGTACAACGGCCGGCTCGATGCAAACGTAACCAGCAAGGATCACGTTGCTTTTGCGATCTACTGGGTGCCTTCCAGCCTGACCCGGCTGAATGGTGGCCTGGATTATCAGCTCTTCCATCACGATCAGACCAACGATGCCTTCTCGGTCATCTGGAATCACACTTTTTCAGCGACATTCCTGAACGAAGCCCGTGCGAACGCCGCAGGCTGGCGCTATAACGAAGTTGCCAGCAATCCTCAGGCTCCATTTGGCCTGCCGGAGGACCAGTTGTTTACCGCAAATACTTCCATTGGCCCACAGCAGATTGGCGCTATCAGTCTCGGCGCCCTCGGCGTTCCGGCGCCCGCGATTCTGGACCAATGGACGTATGGGTATAAGGACGTCGCCACCAAAGTTTTGGGCCCACAGACGATGAAGTTCGGCTTTGATTTCACCAGGCTCTATTACCTGAACGACCCCATCGGCGCGCCGAACTACACTTTCTACAATCTTTGGGATTTCCTCAATGATGCTCCCGAAGCTGAGACTGGAGCGTTTCAGGCGCTTACTGGCTTTCCCGGCGGCTATCGCAACGATAACCGCGAGAACATGTGGGGAATTTTCTTTCAGGACGACTGGAAGGTTCGCCCGAACCTGACCCTGAGCGCGGGACTCCGCTACAGCTACTTTGGGGCGATTACCGACAAGGACAATAACATGGGTGTGGTCCGATTCGGCAGCGGATCCGATCTACTGACCGGGCTCGCCATTCGCACGAGAATCAACGGCTGGAACCCTCAGAATCTTAACTTTGGGCCGCAGATCGGCTTCAACTGGAGTCCATCTTATATGAAGGGGAAGGTAGTTTGGCGCGGCGGCTATGGCCTCAACTACAACCAGCAGCAGTTAGCGACAGCGACCGCTTATGATGGCAATCCGCCGGGGACGAGCTCAGTTCCGGGTATCAGCACGGGACCCACTAACATCAATCCAAATATCCTGTACGCGACTTCGACCAATCCAACCAATATTTCCGGCTACCCGTCGAACCCGAGCGCGATCAGCACCTTCAACTCTGTTGGCCTGCCCGTGGGGGGTGGCGCAAACATCGGGGCCTTGCCTGGAAATCTGCCCACGCAATATGTACACCACTATTCGCTCGAAACAGAGATCGACTTAGGGCATCAGTGGATCGCGAACCTTGGTTACACAGGCAGTTCTGGCAAACATCTCAATTACAATTACGACGCGAACGCTTACGGAGCAATTCTGGGTGTGCCGCTGAACCCCCTGATCAGCAGCATCAACACCGTCGGCAGCCAGGGTAGCTCGAAGAACAACATGATGCTCGCCGGCCTCAAGCACCAGTTCTCACAAACTTTCTCGCTGGATGTGCAATATTCCTTCGGCCATAGTTTTGATACGAATTCGGGCCCATACTTCCGCAGCCCCTATCTTTACAACACGAGCTTCTCTTATGGGCGGTCGGATTTCGACATCGCAAATAACGTCAAGCTCTTCGGCATCTGGCAGCCGGCCATTTTTCGCGGCGGCCATGACTGGAGAGAGAAGGTCGCCGGCGGATGGTCGATCAGCGGAATCTTCACTTTTCACACCGGTTACGGGTGGACTCCGGTTTATACCGCGCCGCACGCAATCTACTGCAACGAATGCAACTACACATTCCAGAGCCTGCGTCCGTTCTACAACGGCGGAGCTCTCCAAAGCACCAGCAATAACGCCTTCAAAACCGGAAGCAACTTTCCAAACCCGGGCACCGCGAATAACGGCACGAACAACGACTCGTTCAGTAACAACTACTTCACGGTTCCGAACTATGCAAATGCCATTGCAGACAATCCCGGGCAGTTCGCAACCGCCTTCATTCCCCCGCCGGGAATTGGGCGCAACACCTTTCTCGGGCCCGGGTACCGCGACCTCGATATGAATCTTGCGAAAGCTTTCGGCTTGCCCAAGATGCGTGTGGTTGGAGAAAGCGCGAGCATCGAAGTCAAGGCCAACTTCATCAATATATTCAATACGCTGAATATCGACCCCAGCGCCATTTCGACCAACATTGGCAGTAGCAATCTCGGTCAGGCGACGAGCGCTCTCGGATCGAGAGTCATCGATTTCCAGGCACGGTTCAGCTTCTAACTCAGTTCCGGGGTGCGTCCATGACGCACCCCTTTCCACCCTTTTGAAAGCGTCGCCTCGCCGGTTGAGCCTGCAGCGGCGCTCTCGTCGCAATTCGGCGGGCTCGCAAGGATTTCGTTGTGCTGCGAATGTATCGGTTATCTGCCGCCGTGCTAGGTTTAAGTATCTTTCTTGCGGCCTGTTGCCCGTTGTTTGCCCAGGAGCAGATCCAGATTGACGCCGCGGCGCCGACTACACCCTTCCCGCATTTCTGGGAGCAGATGTTTGGCTCGGGTCGCGCGATCCTGACCCTGCGCGAGAGCTACCGCGACGACCTTCGTGCGGTAAAGCAGATAACAGACTTCAAGTACGTACGCTTTCACGCCATCCTGCACGACGAGGTCGGAGTCTACAACGAAGACCAACACGGCAACCCCGTTTACAACTTTTCCTATGTCGATCAGATCTACGATGGCCTGCTGAAGAACGGGGTCCGTCCAGTCGTGGAGATCAGCTTCATGCCAAAAAAGCTGGCCTTCAATCCCGACGCGCTCCACCCCTTCTGGTACAAGCCGAATGTATCTCCACCCAAGAGCCTCGAAGCGTGGGATGCTTTGATGACGCATTTCGCGCAGCACCTGGTGGAACGCTACGGCATCGAGGAAGTGTCGCAGTGGTATTTCGAAGTCTGGAACGAGCCCAACATCGATTTCTGGGATGGCATCCCGCGAGAGGAATCCTACTTTCAACTCTATGCCCACACTGCGCGCGCTTTGAAAGCCGTCAGCCCGCGACTGCGCGTCGGAGGTCCAGCAACCGCAGCTGCTGCCTGGGTGGACGATTTTCTTAAGTACGACTCGGCCCACCATGTTCCCGTCGACTTCGTGTCTTCGCACGGTTATGCGGATGACACGGTGCAGAATCTCTTCGGCACCAACGAAGACATCCCCATGGATGATCGTGTCTGCCGTGCGATCGCGAAGGTGCGGGGGCAGATCAAGGCCTCTTCCACGCCGGATCTGCCGCTGTTGTGGACAGAGTGGAACGTGCAAGGCATGGACGAATCTCGCGACACCACCTTTGTCGGGCCGGCCCTTGCCAACACAGTGCGGGAATGTGATGGCGAGGTTACGTCGATGTCGTTCTGGACCTTTTCTGATGTCTTCGAGGAAGGCGGCCCCATCGCAAAGCCCTTCGAGGGTCATTTCGGGTTGCGCGCCAAAGGCGGCATCAACAAGCCGAGCTACTACGGCTTCGCATTGCTGCACCAACTCGGGGATCAGCGCCTTGCCAACCCGTCGAAGAACGTGATCGTCACCACCAGTGGCGCCGGCGGCCTGGTTATCGCCGCGTGGAACCTGGTCGACCCCGGTCAGCATTCCTCCACGCGGACGATGGATCTTGTTTTTCAAGGTGTACCGGGCAATGCACACGTTACCTTGCAGCGTGTCGATAGCAAACACGGCAACGTCTTACCCTGGTACGCCGCGATGGGCAAGCCGCTCGATCCAACACCGGCTCAAGTAGAGCAGCTGAACCGTGAAACGGCGCTCAAGGCGGCGGAGCAGACTCACCTTACCGCGGGAAGGCTGAAGCTGGAACTGGAACCAAATGATTTGATCCTGGTGAAGGTGGATCGCTGATTACTTCGCGGTCCAGCCGCCATCGATGAGTAGGTCGGTCCCGGTCATGAAGCCCGCGAATTCTGAGCAGAGATAGCATGCCAGGGCGCCGATTTCTTCCACCTTGCCCCACCGTCCCACCGGCAGGCTGGCCAGGAAGGCCGCATTCGTCTCCGGATTGTTAATAAGAACCGCGTTCATGTCCGTTGCGAACGGCCCCGGGCTGATGCTGTTGACCGTAATACCTTCCGCAGCCAGTTCCAGCGCCAGGGACCGCGTAAAGCCGAGCAGCGCTGATTTTGCGGAGGAATAGGGCGTACGTCCGGGCAGCGAGACGTGACCCATGGTGGAGGCCATATTCAGAATCCGGCCATAGCCGGCGCCCTTCATGCGCGGAACGAAGGCGCGGCACATGAGAAAAGTAGAAATCAGACTCGAGTCCACGACGCCGCGAAACTCCTCCAGCGAATAATCGACCACGTTCTTACGGAGATTCGTTCCCGCATTGTTGATCAGGATCTGCGCCGGGCCAAAGCGCTCGTGGACGGCTCGCTCCACCGCGGCGACGTCCTCTTCCCGCGTTACATCGCCGACAAACAGAGCTGCCGTCCCACCCCGCTCCGCGATCGCATCGCGTACCGACTCCAACCGCTTAACGTCGCGCGCTACCAGGGCGACCTGGGCGCCCCCCTCCGATAGCGCCATCGCCATCGCCTCGCCGAGTCCGCGGCTTGCGCCGGTGATCACGGCAGTCCTGCCAGAAAGATCGATTTTCATAGCCACATCAAAGATCATACCTCTCGCCCTGCATGGGCCCTTGCTGGTAACCTGACCGGGCGGATTTTTTGCCGCGAACCGAGGCCCTGTAGATGAAGGCAAGCCGAACACGGTACAGCATCGTTGCGCTGGCAATCGGGCTGGCCATCCTATCGTATGTGCAACGGGTTGCTATTTCGCAAGCGGCTGGGCCCATCTCCCACGATCTCCACCTCAATAAGGCACAAATGGGCCTGGTCTTCGGCGCCTTTGGGCTCTCCTATGCCCTGTTCGAGGTTCCCGTTGGCCTGCTGGGCGATAAGATCGGCGTGCGGCGCGTCTTGCTGCAGATCGTCCTCGGCTGGTCGTTTTTTACCGCTCTGACCGGAGCAGCCTGGAGCTTCATCTCTCTCTGGGTTATTCGATTCCTCTTCGGAGCAGGCGAGGCAGGTTGTTTCCCTATCCTCACCCGCATGCTTAGCATGTGGCTGCCGGCGCGTGAACGCGTTACCGCCCAGGGCATGCTCTGGGCATTCGCACGCTGGGGCGGAGCCTTCACACCGCCACTGGTGCTGGCCGCCATCGGGCTGATCGGCTGGAGATATTCGTTCGTCGCCTTCGCCTGCCTGGGTTTAGTGTGGTGCACCATCTTCTGGTTCTGGTTCAAGGACAATCCCAGGCAGCACACGTCGGTGAACGATGCGGAAAGGGAACTGCTCGAAAGCTCCCGGGTCCTGATGACGCACCACGCCGGTCAGAAGAAATGGCTATCGTTGCTGCTTACACCCGAAGTGATGATTCTTTGCCTGCAGTACTTTTGCGTTTCCTTTACCTGGTACTTCTACATCACCTGGCTACCGACGTATCTGCGTGAGGGGCGAGGCCAGACCGCAGGGCATGCGGCGGCTTTATCAGTCTTGCCCCTGCTCTGCGGTGGCTTCGGAGCGATGCTCACCGGCGTGGCTCCGGTGCGCTTGCCGCGCCGCCGCATTGCTTTCTTCGGCCTTCTTGCAACTGCCCTTCTGCTCTACGTCTTCCTGCACACGCAGACGGTGTTGATCGCCATGCTGTGCATGGGCGCGGCCAGCCTGTGCAGCGACCTCACCATGCCGATCTCGTGGGATGCTTGCGTTGATATCGGGGGCTCGTATACGGCGACGGTGGCGGCAACGATGAATATGCTGGGCAATCTAGCCGGTTTTGTCATGCCCGTGGTGGGTGGACTCATTCTGCAAAAGACCGCCGGCAATTGGACAGCGCTCATCCACCTGATGATCGGCTCCGACGTGATTGCGGCCTTATGCTGGCTCTATCTCAACCCTGAGCGGGCCGGCCGCCAGCGCGAACAGGAGCGGGGAATAGAGAGGCTCAACGCCCAGCTCAACACAGAAGGTGCATCGCTTTGAACAAGAAGCTCTACTTGGGTTTTGCCTGCAGTGTCCTTTCGCTATTGTTGCTGCTGCCGTTTCTTACCTTCGCCCTCGCCGATCCCGAAGCGGCGGGAAACTGGCCCATGCCCGGCCGTGACCCTGGAGGCACGCGCTACTCCCCGCTAACGCAAGTTACTCCAGCCAATGTGAGCCAGTTGAAGGTGGCATGGGTCTACCATATGAAGCCGCCCGGGGCGGCCAGCCTTCACCCATCGGAGGACCAGCCATTGGTGATAGGCCCAACCATGTACGTAGCTACCCCGTACAGCCGGGTGGTAGCGCTCGATTCCGCCACTGGCCACGAACAGTGGATGTTTCAAATTCCCAATGGCGATCAGGCCTCCATTCGCGGCGCCGCCTACTGGCCGGGCGGCGAGGGGGCGGCGCCGGCCATCATCTTCGGTAGCCGCCACGGCCTCCTCTATTCCATCAGCGCAGCGACCGGACAGCTCAACCAGGAGTTCGGCGACCACGGCATCGTCGACCTGAAGACCCCGGCGGTTATGCAGACCGGCATGGATAAGCACTATATCCTGCCCACCCCGCCCACCATCTACAAGAACCTGGTGATTACCGGCGCGGGTCCGGGTGAGGGGCCAGGCGGTTTGAACGGCGGCCCTGGCCCCGCCGGCGATACCCGCGCATGGGATGCGCGCACCGGCAAGCTGGTGTGGACGTTTCACTCCGTTCCTCGCCCGGGTGAAACCGGCCACGAGACCTGGGGCGGTGACAGCTGGAAAGATCGTTCGGGAGTGAACGTCTGGGGCTACATGACCGTTGATGTGGCGCGGGGCATTCTTTATATGCCCTTTGGCGCTCCCAACAATGATCGCGTTGGCATCGATCGTCCGGGCAATAACCTCTTCGGTAATTCTCTGGTCGCCGTGAGCGCCGATACCGGCAAGCTGCTGTGGTACTTCCAGGTGGTTCACCACGACATCTGGGATCTTGACCTGGAAACGCCACCAACACTGTTCGATGTAAAACATGATGGCAAGACCATTCCAGCGGTAGCCACGGTGAACAAGAATGCACTCATGTTCATTCTCAATCGAGTCACGGGCAAGCCCATCTATGGTGTCGAGGAGCGTCCTGTTCCCCAGAGCAATGTTCCCGGGGAGCACACCTCGCCGACCCAGCCCTTCCCGATAGTGACTGAGCCACTGTCGCAAAACACGCTCAGTCGCGACAACCTCTACAAGGACACGCCTGAGCACAAGGCGTGGTGCGAGCAATACGTCGACAGCAACAACATGCTACTGGGTGAGGTGCCCTACACGCCCACGGCGCTCGATCGTTACACAGTCGGGTTGCCCGGCACCCAGGGTGGGGTCAACTATTATGGCGGGGCCTTCGATCCCAGGTTGCATTTGTTTGTCGCCAATGTGAACAACCTGGCTCAACCGATGCGCATAGTTCGTAACCCAGACGGTAGCTATTCCAATTCCGGACCGCTGGCCGGCGTTATTCGGTTCTGGAATCCCATCGACCATCTGCCCTGCACACCAACGCCGTGGGGTCAGTTAGTCGCCGTTGATGTGAATACCGGCAAGGTCGCCTGGCGGTCGACGCTGGGCGTGACCGACAGTCTGCCGCCAGGCAAGCAGAATACAGGGCGGCCGGGCCTGGGCGGCGCGATCGTCACCGCCAGCGGCTTGACCTTCGTCGGCGCTACCGATGATGCTCGCTTCCGCGCATTCGACACTAAGACTGGTAAGGAGCTTTGGACGGTCAAACTTCCCGCCACGGCCGCGTCCACGCCCATCACTTACGCGGACGCGAAGGGTCAGCAGTATATCGCCGTAGTGGCTACCGGTGGTTCGCAGATCGGTGCTGCGCTCGTCGGCGACTCTCTTGTGGTCTTCAGCTTAACGGGTGAGAGCACCAGCACGCTGACCGAAGGGCTGCCCAAGGCGCAGAACAGTGCGCCTGCAGCGAACGCCATTGCCTCCGTGCCTTCCACGCAAACTCATTTGCCGCCCGGCCCAGGGCATGATCTCACAGTGAGAGTTTGTTCGGGTTGCCACTCACCAGATGTGGCCGCCAACCAACACCTGAGCGCGCAGGAGTGGAACAGCCTGGTGCAATCGATGGCGGCACGCGGCGCCGTCGCTACCGACAGTGAATACGATGAGATCACGAAGTACTTAGCCAGATCGTTCCCGCGCAGCACACCGCCTCCGCAGTAAGTCAAATTACTCACCCCGAAACGCAAAACGCCCGCGAGTCTCGCGGGCGTTTTGCGTTTGCATTCATAGTGCTTCGGTTTGGGGAAGACTTTTATTGAGACAGTCACTTGATGGTAAACAAATATTAAAAATCCCTAATAAAAACGATACTTATGAAAAATATCTTGACAGTGATCTTATCGTGGGGATAGATTGGTGACGGGCACCTCTAACTAGGAGATCAATTTATATGCGTAAACTAATAGTGGCCATACTCTCCCTGTCCTCTTTTATGCTTCACGCCCAGGCAAGCACGCCTGCCCAAACCCAGGTCGCCTCCAATGGATCTGCTAAGCGCATTTCGACCGGAGTAATCGCTCCCAAGTTGATCTATAAAGTTGATGTCGTAGCCGATTCAACCGGACCGGCTCGTCTGCTCAACAACGACACCAAAGTTGTTGTGGGAATGATCGTCGATAAGACCGGCAAGCCTTCTGACCTGAAGATCCTTCAGTCGGCCGGCGCCGGAGTAGACGCAAGCGTCCTTGCAGCTGTAAGTCAATACCGCTTCACGCCTGGCACGGTGAGCAACCAGCCCATTGCCACTCCTCTTAACCTTGAAGTGGTGATCTCGAATACGTATCGCTAAGTCGCTTCCTGCGGCAAACAAAATGGGCGGATCAAAAAACTCCGCCCGTTTCCCTTCTTGCTCTACCCGCACTCCTTAGTCGGCCTTACAGGCTGCGTAAAAATTCATTCATCAGTGAGAAAGTCTGCGGCATGGGGACGCTATGCGCCTTTAGAGGGTTCTCACACACCTTCAAAGGTCCCCTCATCGGCGACTGCGTCGTAAAAAAAAGGCGCGTTGAACGCCGGTTATCCTACTCAAGCCAAAGTAGGGCTTGAATGGGGCACCCAGCCTCCGCGGCGGTGCGAGGAAAAGCGATGTTGCCTCTTTCCGCAGCCTGCTTAACCCGGCACAACATCTCGTCCGTCTTGTCCGTGTAGGCCGTTGAGCAACCGGATGCTATCATCCGGTTGCTCCGGTCAGATTCCTTTGGACGTGTGCACGACCATCGCCCTGGGGTATACATCTATAGGAAGCCTGCTCCGGGGCGGGCGCGTCGCCAATGAAGCGATCTCTTGGAAAATCGGCCACCATGCTCATGGCGTTGCTGGGAGGAATTGCGTGCGCCCAAAGAGCGCCGTTCTCTCCACAACAGCCTTGGCAAGGGACGACGACTTTGCCTTCGCCTCCGCCGCGATCTGGGCCGTCTTTAGTTCCGGATCCGACCAAGATTTATACTCTGCCTGAATTGGTCAACCTCGCCGAGCAGAACAACCCGGACACGCGCGTGGCGTGGGAAAACGCCAAGGCGCGCGCCGCAGACCTGGGAATCAGCAAAGCAAGCCTCTACCCAACTGTGGCCGCTCTCGTAGTCGCGCAGAGCGCCCGCGACAACCTCTTCTTTGCGCCGAATTATTACCGCCAGACGATCGAAACCCTTTCTTCCGGGCTGGAGGTGGACTACATCATCTTCGACTTCGGCAGGCGCTTGCAGGAGATCGCCGTCAGCCGGGCCAATCTGTTGGCTGCCAATTTCCTCTTCAACGATACCCACCGCAAGGTGATCTTCCAGGTGATGGCGGCGTATTATCACGTGCTTGACACCAAAGGTCAGGAGGATGTGGCGGAAGCCAATCTCAAGAATGCCCAGACCGATCAGCAGGCCGCGGAAGCACGTCTGGAACTAGGCCTGGCAACGCTACCCGATGTGCTGGAGGCGCGCAGCGCTGCGGCGCAGGCCGACTACGATTTGCAGGCGGCGATCGGGGCATCCGAGATCGCGCATGGTGATCTCGCTACGGCCCTGGGCGTTTCGCCGCTCAATCCGTTGCAGGTTGAGAGTATACAGGGGTTGACCATTCCCCAGGACCTGACGGCCACGGTTGAGGCATCCATCGACAAGGCACTCGCCCAACGGCCCGATCTTATGCAGCGGGTCGCGGATCTGCGTGCCGCCCATGCGGAAATAAAAGCAGCCAAAACGGCCTACCTGCCCACATTAACCGTGAGTGGCGCAGCCGGCTTGGCCAAGAATTACTCCGAACAGGATCAGTCCCCTGGTGTTTACTCCGCCAATCAGGAGTTCTGGAATGCGCATTTTAGTCTGACCTGGACCCTCTTTGACGGATTCGCACGCGAACAGCGGCTGGCCCGCGCAAAGGCTGAGCAGAAGCAGGCTGCCGCCGACGTCGATGCGATACGCGACCAGGTGGAGAACCAAGTCTGGTCGGCGTACTCCACTGCACGCACTGCGCTGCGCCAGCAGAAGGCGGCCGCGGCATTGCTGGAAGCCGCCTCTTCTTCCTACAATGCTGCCCTGCAGTCCTACACCTACGGAGTGCGCAGCCAGATCGATGTGGTTTCAGCCCAGCGCGCCCTTGCTGCCGCGCGCACAGCCGATGTCACCGCGCGGACGCAACTCTTGACCGGGGTGGCTGCCTTAGCTTTTCAGACGGGCGACCTGCTTCATACGAAAGGGCCGTAAACCAATGCGCGAAGAAATCACCGCAAGAGGGAAGGACAAATTGACGGTAAATTCGCCATCGTCGCTCGGCCGAGGCCCAGGCCGAGATCTGGATCGGACCGGTGCTGCCATAGCATCATTCGCTTCTGCGCTGTGGGCGGCCGGATGTTCGCGAGCTCCCTCGTTCAATATCCTGGGATCGTATTTCCCGGCATGGATCCTCTGCGGTGTAATCGGCATCCTGCTCACCGTTGCGGTCCGCTTATTTTTTGTGTACATCAAGCTCGAGGATAAGCTGCTGTGGCCGCTCATCCTGGTGTATCCCTGCTTAACTGCGTTTTTTACCTTTACCCTTTGGCTTCTGTTCTTCGGTTAATCCGGAAGGAGATGCGATGCCCGAAAACGACACAGATGCGCAGAGCCGGCGTCTCGGCAGGATTGTCAGCATTTCCATCGTCGCCGCCGCAGTGATTACGGGTGGGTTGGTGATAAGCGCCACTAACAACCACCCGCGCACGGACGATGCAGAAGTGTTTGCCAACTTCATCGGCATCGCTCCCCAGGTGGACGGCCCGATCGACCAGCTTGCGGTTCAGGATAACCAGTTCCGCAAACAGGGAGAGCTACTGTTTGAAATAGATCCGCGACCATATGAATACGCGCTTGAAAAGGCGAGGTCCGACCTGAACACGCTGGAGGGCCAGATTGTCGACCAGCGAAGAACGATCGCCTCCCAGGTGAGCGCCGTAGGGGCTGCTAAGGCCAATACGGACAGCGCTGCGGCGAACGTCGACCGCGCCGCAGCCTCGGTCAATGAGGCCAAGGCAAATGTTGCGGCTGCGCAGGCGGCTCTGGACAGTGCCAATGCCGAATTGCTCTACCAGACCAATAACTTTCACCGTATTGAGCCGCTGTTGGCCAAGCAATTCGTCACCGTAGACCAGGTGGACCAGGTGAGAACCGCGGTGACCGCAAGGCAACAGGCAGTGGAGCAGCTGCGTTCGCAATTGCTTTTAGCTCAGGCCCAGGTCGTATCCGCGCAGGCCCAGTACCAGCAGACAAAGGCCGCGAATGAGCAGAGCCACGCCCAACTCAACCAATCGCAACACAGCGTTCTTACCCTTGACCCCCTCACCGCCCAACGGGAAGGCCGAGCCTCTGCCATTCGCACGGCGGAGTACAACCTGAATAACTGCAGGATCTATGCGCCCTTTGATGCGCGCGTGACTAACCTGACCATCTCGCAAGGTGCCTATGCGCACACCGGCCAGCAGGTTTTTACGCTGATCGATACCCGCGTCTGGTGGGCAGTGGCAAACTTTCGCGAGACCCAGTTGCATCACATCCACCCCGGAATGCATGCCGATGTTTATGTTCTTTCCCGGCCCGGGGTGAGATACGACGGCATAGTGGACAGCGTTGGCTTCGGGGTGCGGCCTGACTCTACTCTGGTGGGGACCTTTACCTCCACTGGATTGCCCGATGTACAGCGCTCGTTGAATTGGGTGCACCTTGCCACGCGCTACCCGGTGCGCGTGCGCATCCAGGCGCCAGAGACGGAGCCATTCCGCCTGAGCGAGTCCGCGGTGGTGGTGATCCGCGGAGCACAATAGCCATGGCGACTCAGGGTGCGGGGCAAGGCAAAGCGTTGCCGGCTGTCTCCCAGTTAAGCAACATCGATGAGGCGGGGAAATGGTTTTGGAACTACCTTAAGAGTGAGCTCACGCCGTATCCGGGAAGGGCCTGGGTAGTAGGCCGCGTCACCATCTCCGCGACCCTGGTGATGGTGCTGGTCATGACGTTTCAGATTCCCAACGGTTTTCTTGGCGCAATTTTTACGCTATTCCTAAGCCGCGAAAATCCCACGGCCACGTTCGTTGCCGGGCTGCGGACGATTGCGGCTTTCCTGTTGGCAACCGCCTACGCTTTGATCGGCGCTGCTATGTTCGTCGCCGATCCGCTGACGCACTTCCTGGGGGTTGGCGTCAGCCTCTTCGTGTCCTTTTTCCTGATAAGTATCACTAACGATTACGGAACGGCAGTGGCCTTTGGCTTCACCATTGCCGGGGCTATTCCACTCTGGGACCGAACCACGACGAACGTAAACGACCGCGTCGAGGGCACACTCTGGCTGGCCGGTGTGGTCGCCTTGGGCGTGGTCGTGACGATTGTCGTCGAGTATGTTTTCCGGCGAGTTCATCCCGCCACCGACTTGAACGAAGGCATCGAGGACCGCCTAAAGGCCGTGGAGAGTGTGTTACGCTGCGCGGCAGCGGGACGCCCTCTTGACAGTGTGTCGGAGAAAAGGATTTCGCTTTATGCCAGCCTCGGTCCGGCTAGGCTCCGGCGGCTCATCCTTCGATCACGATTCAGCTCGCACTTCAAGGCGCAGATGGGCACGGCGGTCTCCCTGGTGGGGCAATTGGTAGACGTCACCGCGAATTTCCATCTTGCTCTCATCGAGCGCGCGAAGCCGGCGGAAGCCTCCGCGCCAAGCATCAACGCGGCCGACAAGGCCCGCTGCCAGCACTTGGCAGACCAGGTTGGAATACTCGTCAAAGATCTGGTGCTACTCCGGCTGCCCGTAAAGATCCGGCGGCCGGCGGAAGAGGAGCCGTCGAATCTGCCCTTCTTGTCGACCATGGAAAGAATCGTTGCACAGATTCCGGAGGCGTTTTCGGGATCTACTGCTGTGAGTGCGTTCCTTCCAGCACCATTGGACGAAGAGCAACCCGCGAAGTTCTTTGCTCCGGATGCCTTTACCAATCCTGCCCACGTGCGATTCGCCTTGCGCGGAACGCTTGCGTCCATGGCCGGTTACGTCTTATACACTGCGGTCGCCTGGCCCGGTCTCAGTACTTCCATAGCAACTTGTATCATCACCGCCCTTTCTACGATCGGCTCATCGCGGCAAAAGCAACTTTTGCGGCTGGGTGGGGCCATCATCGGCGGCTTTATCTTCGGTATGGGAGCGCAGGTTTTTGTGCTGCCATACCTCGACTCGATTGCCGGCTTCACTCTCCTGTTTATGGCGGTTACGGCAATCTCCGCGTGGATTGCGACTTCGTCCCCGAGGCTTTCGTATCTTGGGGTGCAACTTGCCTTGGCCTTCTACCTGATTAATCTGCAGGAGTTCACCATCCAGACGTCGCTCGCCATTGCGCGCGACCGTGTGTGCGGGGTTCTGCTTGGGTTGATGTCGATGTGGCTCATCTACGATCGCCTGTGGGTGAAGAATGCCGTGGATGAAATGCAGGCTGTTTTTGCGCACAATCTCGAGATGTTCGCCGAGCTGACCGAGCAGTTGCTGGAGAAAGACCAGATAAAAGCAATCAAGCGAATTCGCCAGTTGCGCGATCAGCTCAACGCCGGTTTTGCGGCAGTGACGGCGCAGGCTGACGCGGTCCTATTCGAGTTTGGGCCCTCGCGTCAGCGAAAGCTGCAGACCCGCGAAGACATCAAGCGATGGCAGCCTTCGATTCGCACGCTGCTGCAGGTGCAAATCGCGGCTGTGCAATACCTCACGTTCAAACCGCTCAGCAATTTACCCGAGCCCGTCGCCCAGGCCGGCGTCGCGTTCGAAAAGGAAATTGCCCAGGTGATGCACGCCATGGCGAGTGTGGTGGGCGGGAAACCTGTCGATGATGGTGTTCCGGATATACGTATGGCTGCGGCCCGCATGCGGCAGGAATTCGAGAAGCACTATGGCAGCCTCGGCGTTCCGGTCCCTGACAAGGCCTCCGACGTGGCGGGGCTGGCCGATAGTCTGGCAGCGATCCTTGCCCCGCTGTATGAGGACATCCGTACAACCTATGCAACCCAAAACCAGGCGCTGGACGGCCAGGTTCGGCTTCAGCACGGCCACGCTTAATCCTGCGTCTTAGGCATAAAGGATGTTGCGGCTAGCCTTTCCAGTGGTTGTGATTTTGTTGATATTCGTGGAGACGGTTGAGATCGTCGGCTATCACAGCTCGGTTCTGAGGTGAGAGGCGCTGATCGTTAGCTGATTTTTTTAGGGAGTCAATCACGTCGTTCAAGATGCCGTTATCAAAACGGCCTTGATCGAGGTCCGCTTGCATTTTCGTTAGCTCTTCCTTCGTCTTGTCAAGACGTTGATTTTCCTTTTCGCTCGCCCCTCGAGCACTCCAGATATGATCAAGATCTGCCCTTACCTGCGTGAACAGCTGGGCCTTCCACTGCGTGCCCTGGTAGCGTGCATCGCGGTCGTGATACCAGTCCTGCGCATAAGCACTCGATATCGCCAATGCCGCCACAATGAATCCTGTCAGGATGCTCCGTTTCATCGTTTACTCCCTTCGCGCCGTTATCCCCAAGGGGTGATCGATTCGCTCACAATTTGAAGCGTCTGCCGCGAAGATGGATGCCTCTAGCCCAGAACCAGGCACTGAACGGCCAGGTTCGGTTTCAGCGGCACGCTTGATCCTACTTCCTGGGGTTAAAGGGGTTGAAAACATCGACTGCCAGGTCCCTGAAGTCACGAACGTTGCGGTTTCGGCTTACGGAGTTCAGACCAACGTTCGTGTCTAACAAGTACATCTATGCAGATCCACAAGATTGCCGGCGGCGTAGTCTGCCGCGCTCAGGAACCGGAATATCGAACCGGCCGCCAGGGGCTAGCAAGAGTTGCTTGAGAGTAGGCCCCGCAGCATTTTTCAGACGGCGCCACTCGTCAATCGCTACCAGTACGGCAGCTTCGACGCCGCGTCGTGTCACCACCTGCGGCCCATCACGGAGGCTTGCGTCGAGAAGCTCACTGAATCGCGCTTTCGCGTCCCGCACTTGCCAAGCCATGGAAAAGCCCCCTCTGACTATCCACAAACACAAAAGGGCTCAAAGAGAGTGGCAGGCGGCTGCTGAGCTTCACCCTGCACTAAGGAACCGTTGCTGCGAGCCCAAGGACGCTCATCGGCGATTAACCATGGAAGAACCAGCCGGCAAGGAAATCGCGGTGGGCGGCTCTGTGCGATTCAGCGTGTCGTAGAGCGGTTGCGTCTGGGTCAGCCCCGGGTTCTCCTCCGCGACCGAGATCGCGAAAATACGGATCTTGTCGTTGTTGGGCAAGGTTAGCGCGCGCATGCCTGGGGGCAGCGGGATCGAATAGGCGAAGAGATAAGAGTATTGGTACGGCTGGTTGAGCCCGTCGGCGGTGTGGTGGTGGGACGCGTACCAGGCCAGGCCGGCAGGCTTAACGTAGCCCGGCTCAAGACCTACGTAATCCTCGGGATAGCGAGGCGACGGGACCCGTTGCTCGCGCTGTTGCTCATCGCTGGGAGGCCACGGGGCGTGATGAGCGGAGATAGCCCAATTGCGGTCGTCCTGGTTCCTGAAGATGCGGGTGTCCCACTGGCCGATGAATCCGCCCCAATCCTCGATATTCAGATTCTCCGCATTGGCGCTAATTCGGAATGCCGCCGTCTGATCTCCCCCCGCGGAAGCAGCCAGAATATAAACCCGGTTGTAGTGCCCGGAAGGCAGATCAATCGCTTGACCTTTAGCAACCACCGCATCGGGCGTTCCGGTTTTTGCCGGCGCCAACTTGAACTCGACGCCGTGATATGCGATGGAAGCGGGCAGCATCTCTGCCGCGATCGCATTGCCTTTGCCGTCGAACCCACCACCTGGAGTCTTAGTGTCGTCATTGGTGGCTACGGCAAGGTCGTACTTGAGCGCAACAGGCAGTGAACGAATGGCGCCCAGCTTTGTAGCCGGTGGACCGAGGCGCAAGGCATAGGTGCGCGGTTGATATGCGGTGAACGACGTGACCAGCGCTCCACCGTTCAGGCTCGCCGTCTCGAGTTTTTCTTGTTGCTCCTGAGCATTGACTTCCCGCGCGGCGACGACACGCCCGGCGAAAGAAACGCGCACATCCGGCGCTGGCTGACCGTCGAGCTCGACCATGCGGAGAATAATTTCGTCATCCGCTTCCGCTTTTTTGAGCGCGAGCACGCGAATTCTAGAGTTGCTGACCTGCAGCAGGCTAAAGGTCTTGCCCAGCGACCCGGCATGTTCTGTCGTCTGAAAAGCGATCAGCGGATCGCTGAGACGATACGCCTGCCAATCCGTTTGCGCCTGTTCCCAAGTGCCGGCGTGTCCCGCCAAGCCGAATACGAATTCGTGATGCCCCCAGTCCTGGTTTGCCTGGTCGCTGTACCCTTGCGTGCGTCCATTGGTTGGCGGCTGCATTCCGGGCGAGCGTAGAAGCGTCAACCGGATTGTCTGGTCATTCGGCTTGTCGGAACCGTTCTTGTATTCAGTCAGGATGGTCGCTCCGAAGGTGCCGCTCGTGTCCGTGAGATCGATCCAACGGTGGGAGGCGACTTCGAACTGGCGCTCTTGCGCGTTGGGCCGCTGAATGGTGCCCACATCCCAGTTGTAAGTGGCGTCTTTATTCGATGCGCTCAGCGGAAAAGCTACTTTGAGATTGGCGGCCAGGGTTTGCCAATCGATCGCGTTGCCGAATTCCACCCGATTGCCCGCATCGCCTGCCGAAAGCCGAATCGTCTGCACGTATCTTGAATTTTCATTCTGGCGCGTCACCTCCAGGGCTACCCGAACCGGGCCACTCTCCGCAATGCGGATCTGCGCCGGGCCGCTCACGTAGGAGCGAGGTGGTGCCTGCTCCTGATCGAAATCCATATTCCAAGCCGGATACTGTTTGGGTACATCGGTCGAGATGGCCAGCCGGATGGGCGCCGAGAGCAGCTCCTTACTTAAAGCTTTGTCATAGATGCTGGAGACATCGCCATCCTGGTTGACCTGCACGCGATAGCGGGCATTTTCGAGCGATGATTCGGTCACTTTTACTGTTTCGTTAGCGCCAGTGCTCTCCGCCGGCAGCACGTGATAGATGGCGTATCCCACAGACGGCACTTGGGCCAGGAAGAGCACTTTCCCGTCTTCAAGTTGGGCCGGCGCCTCCTTGCCGCCGGGACCATAGACCTGGACAGCCTTTGGCATGCCGCCGGGAAACGCAATGCGGGCTTCCACCACATCTTCCCGAGCGATGTTGAGCGGGTTATACACCACGATGGGTGTTCCCTTACCCTCGGTGTCCATCCCGGAAGCGATCGACTCGCTGGCGCTGGTGAGAACTCCGGCGAACTGGTTGGCCGCGATATTGTCGTCATTCCAGGAGTACTGATAGGCTCGCGGGGTCGCTGTGCCGGCGGCAAGGTCGTGAAAATGTCCAGCCAGTTCCAGCGTCCAGGCATCGTTCAATCGCTGCTGGGGATAAGGCCGCCCGCCCATCCATTCGGCCGCCACCGAGGCTTTTTCCGCAGCGTCGGCGAGGACCTCATTCTTGAGGATCGTGCGCTTGTGGTAGGCCTCAGAGGTCAGCGATCCGGCGGAGTGATTGATCAACTCCAGGTCGCCTTTGTACTGCGGCATGCGCGAGGTCATATCGGGCTTGATGTCGTTGAACATCTGATCCGCTGTTGACTCGATCACATGGACCGGGCCTTCGCCGACGCGCACTTCCGGCCCCTGCGGTGCAGTCCCCGGCTGATCCTGCTGACCGAATCCGCCAGGCGGAGCAGGCAATACTGTCTCGCTCTTATCGACGATGGCTTCGAGCAGTTTGACCGATGACTCCCGGGCGGCGCCCCCAATGTCTCCGGTGCCGACATAGTGGTAGTCGGCGAAGACGCCGGTGACGTGGCCATCCAGGTCGATACGCTTGACCCAATCCTGTTCCCACTCTCGCGGCCGTTGCCGCGCGCGTAGCTGCCCCGGCGTGAGCCGCGCCTTTTCTTCAGTAGTCAATTGAGGCCATGGCGGCGCTGGTCCGGGATCCTGGCTGAGATCGGTGTATACGCTGCTGCCATATCCGCCGGGGTTCAAGGCTGCGATTATGCTTTTTCCGTCGGGGCCAATCCATAGACCAACGTTGAACGGAATCCCTTCCGGCGTGTGTTCGGGCGAATCAGGGCCGCCGATTTTCGGCGCCGGCTGCCAGGCTGCGCTGAGCTTCTGCGTGGAGAAGCCCTTCAGGCCGGCGTGAGCGAGGATGCTGGGTAAAGAGGCGGGGAATCCAAAGCAGTCGGGCAACATGAACTCCGTGCTCGCCTTGCCGAAATCCTTGCGATAGTAGTCGTTGCCGTAAAGGATCTGGCGGAAAATTCCTTCGGCGCTGGGGAGATTGACATCGCCCTCCTCAACCGACGAGCCGGCGGGAAACCATCGGCCGGCGGCGACATATTGCGTCAGCCTGGCGTAATCGTCCGGGAAGTACTCCTTCATCAGGCGGTAGCGGTTCGAGCCGGTCCAGTTGAAGACGTAGTGCGGATACTTATCGATGTAGTCGAAGTTCACCCGCATCGTCTTCAGCAGATATTCACTGATGGTTTGCGGCATTTCCCATCGCCACTGCGTATCCAGGTGAGCGTAGGGGACGACATACAAGGTCGGATCCTTGGTGATGTCAGGGGCCTTCATCGTCTGGCCCTCGAGCGAGGGCAACAAAGGGCAGGCGGCGAGAATGGGCAAAAGCCATCCAATCATGGTTCGCAAGCGAATCGGGCCTATCATTGTTACGAGTTTCATGGGGTGTACTCACAAAAGAGAAACTCCCGCACAGTGCTGCCTGTGCGGGAGTTTCCCAGGTTCGTCAGGCAGTTAGAAGTGATAGCGCAACCCGACTTGCAGAGTCCGCGGATTGCTGGTGGTCTTACCGGTCACTTCTCCGAACTGGGCTGAAGTCGGGGTATAGTTCGGCGAATTCAGATTAGGATGATTGGGGAAGTTATAGGCCTCGGCACGAAACTCGAAGCCAGTCTCCCCGAAGACGGGGAATGCCTTGATCAACGCGATATTCCAGTTCACCAAGCCGGGCGCGTAAATATTGTCGCGAATGCCTTTCTGCAGATTAAACGTTCCGGCGGGGGGCGCAGTCCAGAGAGGAGTTCCGTCTTGAGCTGTAGTGGCAAACCACTTAGGGCTGCCGGCGCCACCATTAGAACCGGCAAATTTGCCTACATGCCTCACCCCTCCGTGCTGCACCCAGAATTGGCCCACTGATCCGGTCGGAATATTAGGCGGCTGGCAGTTGAAGCTGCCTGACTCTCCAACCCCGGCGTAGTCGTTGGCAACCCCGACGGAACAGGGGAGGCCAGTTTGGAGTTGCGTGCTGCCGCTAATCTGCCAACCACCTGCCACCTTGTCTAGCAGGTTCTGTCCCTTAAAGAAGGGCAGCACATAGAGATAGTTGGCGATGAAAACGTGGGCGATATCGTACTCGGATGGTCCCCAAAGATTGGATGTGTTGTAGGTATCGGGGACGATCGTATGGTAATTGGAACCGTTATCCATGTCCTTGGACCAAGTGTAGGCAACTCCGAACGTGGAACCGCTGCCGAATTGCCAATTCCATCCAACTTGCAACGAATGGTAAAACTCGCTTACGCCGCTTTGCGCTTGCTGAATGGAGGCGAAACCCCTATAAGGCCGGAGATAGTTTGGATTGATGCCTGGATTCCTGGTCAGCGAGCCAACCGTGGGTTGGTTGATGTCGAACACATCCCAATTATGCAGGCCGCGGGCCCCCACATAGGCGATCGAAAGTGACGAGTGCCGCCCCGGAAGTTGCTGCTGGAGGGTCACATTCCAATTCCACCTCGTCGGGGGCACAAGGTGGGCGTTCATGGTAGTGAGCTGGATGGGAGGCTCTACGGTTGGGGTTAACCCAGCACCTGGGTTGTCGACCGAGATGTTATTCACCGACACCGTGGGCTGGAACGGAGAATTGCCGCCGGGGAAAATGTTGTCGATGATCCCCTTATTCTCCACAAATCTCCCACCCCCTGCGCGGATCACCGTAGTTGAATCGAGCTGATAAGCGATGCCGAGACGTGGCAGAACCGCGGTGGTGGTGTGCACGAACCCTTTTGGCAGGTTGGGGGCAAACAGGCCGGTGCAGGGTTGGCCGGCGCAGGCGTTATTTGCCGGATTCGCGGCAGGGACTCGACCACCTGAAAGAGCAGAGCTGGGGAATTTACTGAGCCCCGGGATCACGATGCCGTTATAGGGGTTGCCGGTGCCCAGGGTGATAAGGCCCGTGGTTGGACTCTGTACTGGAACACTCGCCGGATTGAATGAGGCAGGATCGAAGTAGTCCGCATTGCCATCCTGCGCGTTCGGAGCAATGATGGTCGTGATGCGAAGACCATAATCCAGATTGAGTTTGTGAGTGACCTGCCAGTTATCCTGGATAAACTCCTCAAACATCTTTCCGCGCCAGGTAGTGAATGCCTTGGTCCCAATCTCGGTATAGGTGTCTGCCAGGCCGAGTGCCAGGTTGGCCAATCCTACGCCGGAGGTACCGCCCAGGCCGGTCCGTGTGTCGGTGAAAAGGAACGTGCCGTTCTGGTTGCTGGCCCCCCCGGGGACCGTCGAGACATTGATCTGATCGTTGTCGTTTTCTCCCATACGGTCGAAGAAAAAGCCCCCCTTGACGGTGTGGTTTGCCCATACCTTGGTCAAGCTGTCTGACGCCGTATAAATGATCCCGGATGAGTGGGACGGATAGGGCCCACCGGCAATGCTGGAGAAGGTCGGCAGGGTGGCGGTGGGAATTTTCTGCTCAGAAGCTTTCGGGCCAGGCACGATATAGGCAAAATCGATTCCGAATGCTCCCCGATCATAGCCGGCTCCTCCAGGGGCGGCCTGGATATAGACGTCGTCGACGCTGACGCTGGTGTGGGCCTCGTTGATCATGGTGGGGCTGATCGTCCAGACCCAACCCACAGAGATGGTTTGGTTGGGGCGCTCGAAAATGATCGGAACCAGGGGGTTGCTCTGGTTGTAAGGGGAGAGCTGGTAGTACGAGTTGTCGGAGCGCCGAAACAAGAGGTGGTTGTTTTGCGTGATGAGAAAGTCGCCGTTGATTTGGCCTTTACGCTGATTTTCCGGGTTGGGGAGCGAGCCGGCATAGTTTAGGATTCCCTGTTGGAACCCGGGAGTCGGCTGAGGATAGGAGTTCATGATCCCGACGCCGTTTGGACTCAATTGCGCCGCCGGAATGACGTTGCCAGGGTAAGGCACGCAGGTTGCAGCACCGTAGACTGGGCAAGTTCCCGGCACGTAGAGCTGTTTGCCCCCCGCATAGTACGGATTACTGGGATTCAGCAGTTCACTGAAGTTGCCCTGGCGCATCAACGCGGTAGGCACCGTCATGTTTTGCGTGGCTGCAAAGCGGTAGCGAACCCAATCCTCGTTGACGAAGAAGAAGGCCTTGTTCCGCAGGCTGTCTAAGAAGGGCACCTTTGGGGCCCAGATAGGGCCGCCCACCAGGAATCCAAAATTATTGTAAACAAAGGGAGAAGCAAAACGCGTTGCGGGGTTCAGGTTCCGCGACCAGGTGTTGGCGTTCATCGCTGAATTACGCAGGTATTCGTACGCACCACCGTGGAAATTGGTGGTTCCACTCTTGCTCACAATGCGCACCTGGGCGCCGGATGCACCGCCATACTCCGCCGAGTAAGCGGCTGTGATCACTTGCATTTCCTGCACTGCGTCGACATTCACGCCGGCGATGATCTCTCCGTCGTCTCGCGTACGAACCGCGGGAGCACCATCGATGGTGTATAACGTATCCTGCGTGCGAGCCCCATTAATGTTGAAACTGTCCCCGCTGTTGAAGGCGAAGTTAAAGTCGCCGAGGGTTGCCGTACTGGAGACCCCAGGCAGAAATTGTGTCATGTAGATGGGATTGCGGCCGTTCAACTCCATCTTTTGGATCTGCTCTCCGTTGATCTCGCTCTGTACCGCTGCGGACTGAGTTTGTAAGAGCGCGGCGGTGGCCGTCACTTCGACCGTCTGGGTAGCCGCTCCGAGGCTAAGCACCGCGTCGATCGAGATGGTGCTATTGGATGCCAGGACGTTGTGTGTACTCTCGAACTTCTGAAAGCCAGTGGCCTCTGCCGTCATGGTGTACGAAGTGGGCGGAATGTTTGGTACGGCGTAATGGCCTGACCCATCCGTTGAGACCGAACGGCTCTCGCCGGTTCCCTCATTTTTGATGGTTACTTTCGCATTCGGCACGGCCGCCCCTGTGGAGTCTGACACGAATCCGACAATGGAACCAACGTCATTTTGCGCCAACGCGGTTACAGAAAAGAATATCCATGTGGCAATCGTAAGCGCAGCAAGAAGCCAGGAAATGCGGGCGTTGCTGCCACGCCAAGATCTGGCTGCGGACGACTTGGTGACGACGCTTTTTGGCGGAGAAATTTTGTCCGTTACTGGATGAATAAACGGTGACACGGCGCAAGGACGCGTGTCCATAGCTGGAAGAATTCCATTCGCTGACATGATAGGCCTCGTAGAAAGACTTCAGTGGGCCAATGTTGGCCCTTCCGCAGCGTGATTTGAAGGGGTCTACCCTGTGTTTACACCGAGGGTTTTGCAGACGAACGAGGCCCATGCCCACTTCTCCGGGAATGTGTAGCGCGCCTGGTAAATTTTGTAGATCTAAAACAACTTTCATCAACAGAACAACTTAACAACTTTTACCGTTTGTTCTCTCGGATCTGTTACCCTTCCGTGCGTGGACGCTATGAACCAGAGCGACGTCTCACAGCCAGATTTCGAGGCCGCCTCGAAAGATGCCGCCTTCAACCCCAATCTGCCCCCCGCCTCCGCATGGAACTCTGTTTTTAATCTGGCTACCGAGCCGCGCTGGCAGTTGGCTCAGCGCATCGTCGCCAGCCGGAGCTTCGCCAAGTCGGCTTTGCTGTCCCGCTTCCTTCTCTATGTATGTGAACGCGAGATTACTGGAAAGACGGACGAGATCAGCGAACATCAGGTCGGTGTTCACGTCTTTGGCCGGCGACCGGGCTACCACCCCGGAGAAGACAATATCGTAAGGAACTATGCCCGTCAGCTCCGCCAGCGTCTGGACCAATATTTCGTGGAGGAGGGCAGAGAGGAGGAGCTTCGCCTCAGCATTCCTCGCGGTAAATATGTTCCGGTCTATTCTCTCAATCACTTTGAGGAGCACCCGTTGCTGGTGGTGAGGGAGCGCGAAACGGACAGTGGCGCCGTTTTGGAAACAGCAGCTGCGGTTGCCCCCGCCGCGGTATCTGTGCAGCGTGCGCGGCGTGGTCCCTGGCTTGTTCCTGGTCTGGGCGTTTTGCTGTTGCTCGCCTGTCTGGCAATTGCCGTGGCGGTCGCCCATCGCCCTTCCGCTTCTGCGGATCCGTCGCATCCACTTTGGGCGCGCCTATTCGACAAGAGCCACGAGACACTCATTGTGCCCTCCGACGCTGGAATCGTCATGATTCAGAACCTGACTGGTCACCTGGTTCCGCTGTCGGAATATATCAATCGCGATTACCTGTCTCTCAAAAACCCCTACCACATCGATGAGCAGAACATGAGAGATCTGGACGCTCAACGTTACACCAATGTTACAGATCTGAACGCGGTGATGAGGTTCTCGCGTCTGCCGGAGGCAAATAGTGGTCAGTTCATGGTGCGGTATTCACGCGAACTCCACATGCAAGACCTCAAAGATGCGAACGTCATTCTTTTGGGATCGAGTTTTTCCAATCCCTGGGCGGAGCTGTTCGAGAAAACCCTCAACTTCGAGTTCGAATATCAGCCTCATCCGAATGCCTCGCACATCGTGAACAGGCACCCTCAGGCCGGAGAACTCGCGGTCTACGAGAATGATGCAATCGGGCCATCCCATCGCACTTATGCGGTCATCGGATTTGTTCCCAATCTCAATAACACGGGATCGGTCCTTCTGGTAGAGGGACTGACCATGGCCGGAACGCAGGCAGCAGTGGACACTCTCTTCAACCGGAGCATGATGCGCCCGCTTCTCGATCAGTTCAGGAATGCGGATGGTTCTCTTAACCCATTCGAGATCTTGATTGAAACCAGGAGCTTCGGGTCAGATTCGCCACAGGCCAGCGTGGTCGCGACCAGGGTATACAAAAAGCATTCCTGAGCTTGACTGTGTAGAGTAGAAGTGAAAATGCTCAAGTATGCAGCGTCGTGAATTTATCAAGTCTGTTATTGCGCTGGGAGGCGGGCTCGCTGCTTCAACGGCCCTCTCCATGCAGGCGCCTGCGCCTGATGGGGAGGTAAAGCGTGTCCTGGCCATGTTCAAGTGCCATTTCGATGCCGGCTTCATTGACACACAGGCTGCGGTGGTTCACCGGTACTTCACCGAGTTCTTTCCCCAGGCGATCCGGGTGGCCGAGGAAATGCGCCAGTCTGGTTCGTGCCGCTACGTCTGGACGACCGGTTCGTGGCTGCTCTACGAGTATCTCGAGCAGGCCACAGCCGACGATCGCCGGCGAATGGAGCATGCCATCGCCAGAGGAGACATTGCCTGGCACGCTCTTCCGTTTAGTTGGCAAACCGAGCTGATGGATGGATCGATGATTTCCGGAAGCGTCGCTTTGTCGAAGAGCCTCGACGGTCGATTTGGCAGAACCACAACCGGCGCCAAAATGACCGATGTACCTGGTCACACGCGTGGGCTCATTGGTCCGCTGGCCGCGCAGGGCGTAAAGTTTCTCGACATCGGCGTGAATGGCGCCAGCACCCCGGCCGAAGTGCCCTCCCTGTTCGTGTGGACAGACCTTAAGGGCGAGTCCCTGGTGGTTATGTACCACCACGAGTATGGCGCTGTTGCCCGTGTGCCGGGTTCGGATCTAGCCATTGCCATTGTCGTGCGAGATGACAACAGCGGCCCCCACAAGCCTGAAGAAATCGTAAAGATCTGCGCCGATTTAAAGCGCCAATTCCCCAATGCCCAGGTCATCCCCACCAACCTCACCGAGATTGCGAATGCCGTCGAATCGTATCGGGGTAACTTGCCCGTGGTGAAGCAGGAAATCGGGGATACGTGGATCCACGGAGTTGGGAGTGACCCGCTCAAGGTCGCCAGATACCGTGAAGTTGCGCGCCTTCGTCAGACCTGGCTCGCACAACAGCGCTTCCGCATCGGCGACGCTACGGATCTGGCCCTGCTTCGCCACATTCTTCTTGAATGCGAACACACCTGGGGCACCGATACCAAAACGTGGCTTGATTTTGACCACTACACCCCGCACGATTTGGCCGAGATGCTGCACACCAAGAACTACGAAGTGGTGCAGTACAGCTGGGTGGAAAAGCGACGCGATCTTTTCGAGGGAATTGCCACGCTGCCAACACCGCTACGGGATCAGGCACTCGCCGCGTTGCGCCAACTCGAAGCGAAGCCGCTGGAGTTATTGGATCCCACCAGTCACCCTGCCGGCAAGGAAATAGAGACGGCGCATTACATCCTCGCACTGGATCCGGGCACTGGAGCGATTTGTCGTCTGCGCAGCAAGAAATCGGGGCGGGAATGGGCTTCCGCAGATCATCCCCTGGCCCTGTTCTCCTACCAAACGCTTGGGCAGCAGGATTACCAGCGCTTCTTCTCCAATTATGTGATCAGCACTGCGGACTGGGCAAAGAAGGACTTCGGAAAGCCCAACATCGAGCGTTTTGGGGCGGAAAGCCGCGACTGGTTACCATCTTTGGCGGAGCTCCAGGTGGAGGAAGGTCCAGAAGCGCACCGCGTGGTTGCGCGTCTGGAGATCCGTGACGCGGGGAGCCTGCAATCAGGACGAGCTGCCTTCCCGGAGAAGATGTATTTGGAACTATTGCTTCCCAAAGCAGAACCCGTGGTCCAGATGAATTTCTCCTGGTTTCAGAAGCCTGCCACGCGTATGCCCGAGGCGCTCTGGCTAAGCTTTCATCCCATCGTCTCCAGTCAGCAGGGTTGGATGATGGATAAATCGAGCGAGCAGGTATCGCCGTTCGATGTCGTTTCCGCCGGGAATCGCCACATGCATGCCGTTTCCTCGGGATTCGGCTACAGGGATGAAGGGAACCAAATCTTTGTGGAGACGCTGGATGCGCCGCTGATTGCATTCGGGGAAAAATCGCCGCTGAATTTTTCGCGATCGCAACCGGACCTGTCCGGAGGCGTGCATTGCAATCTCTTCAACAACGCCTGGGGAACGAACTACATCATGTGGTTCGGCGAAGATATGCGCTTCCGCTTCCTTCTCCGCGCATGACTGTGGCGGATGCATTGACAATGTGTCACATTCACAGTTCGCAGCCAGCTCGCTCGCAGGCCGCGGCGAAGCATGTAACCTGGCAGAGCTTAATAAAAGCCGGATGGATGTTTTTGCTTTGTATCAGGGTGCGACTTTAGCCGTGCCATCACATGCATGAACGGCCTGGGCTTCTAGAGTCTGCGTGAGATCAGTCCCGCAGGGACGGCTGAAAATGTCCCAGGATGAAATCCTGGGAGCTGTTGAATCGGACGCCAACGCATTTGCATAGATAAGAAGTGCGCCCAGGATTGTATCCTGGGACATTCTCGGCCGTCCCTGCGGGACTGATCTGCTTTCCGTTGCTACCCAGGACTAACGTCCTGGGCTACTCTCAGCCGTCCCTGCGGGACTGATCTCACGCAGACTCTAAAAGCCCAGGCCGTTCATGCATGTGATGGCACGGCTAAAGAGTGTGTGAGAACTCAGCAGCAATTCAGTACCGAACTTTGCTGGGCTGAAGAGTATGCGCGAAAACATCGAAAGAAGGTGGCCCAGCGGATCCATAGGCCTGGAGGACCGGCCCGCTAAACGTCAGCCCAGCCCGGAATCCGCGGGCCGACTCGCCGGAAGAGGTGCCCGTGGCGCAGAGCTGAGTAGTGCAGAGGATGAGAAAGATCTGGTTGTCCGCCCCTTGGGGCGTGCCAAGGGCGGCAGCCCTGGGTTGGCGTTGGGTTTCAGGAATGCGATGTTCCCGTCGTGCTGGCGGCTAAGTCCTTTGTTTTACCAAGGTGGCCAAATTTTTATTTTTCCCGCCCCCCTAAGTTGTTTAGGGGACGGAGGTATTAGCCAGCTGATTATCTTCCGGCGCCCGAGCTACGCGCCGATGTTTGCGGCGACCGTTCTCGAGTAGCTGGGACCCTTAGTTAGGACGGTATTACGGCTCAGTCTTGCCGTCCAGAGCACCTAGCAGAAAAAGATGTGGAAGAAGGGTAGGGGAACTAGTGTGGTGCGCCGGAAATAACATCCATTATTCCGGTGCCTGAAAGTTGAAGATGGGCCCAGGCTGCAGTCCCTCAGGCGCTGTCTAAACCCCGATGTCCACTCAAACCACCTGCATCGCGTTATGGCGTAGCAGGCGCGTATTGAGCTTCACCGTTGCCGAATGACCAATTCTCTTTTGGCACTTCCACCAGGTTGATGAAGACATCTTCTCTGCGCAGCTTCAGGCTTTCATGCAGGCCGTCGGCGACGGCTTTGTAGAAGCGTTGCTTCATCTCCACGGTTCGACCGCTATTCAGCGTGATCTGCACAAAGATGCAATCGTCGGAGCGATGAATTCCAAGAAAGTCGCGGTCAAACTGCAAGCCGGTTTGGGAATGTTCGGTGATGATCTGGAACAGGTCGTCCTTGGGGGCGTTCATCACATCGGTCAACGCGCGGTAGACGATCCGTCCAACCTGTTGGCCGTACTCCGGGGATTTTCCCTTAGCAAGATCGATTCGAACGAGTGGCATGCGGTCTCCTTTAATTAACTGTCCTTCATTTCCCTGGCGCGCACCAGCAACTGCTCCACCGTGTTCGGAGGGTCACCCGCCTGCAGCATGGCGCGGAAGACGTGATAGGGGTCAGTCACAGATCCCGACTTACGCAGTGTGCGTTCATCATTCACCCACGCGTAAATGATGACCTTTTCCCTGCTGGAGAAGCGATAAAACAGCCTGTACCGTTCGTGGAACTTTGCCCGGAACCAGTGCCGGTTGTCTGAGCCAAGCGTATTCCCCTGTCGAAATTCGGCAGCACCTGGATTTCCCGGAATCGTCTTTCGGATGTAACGATTGATTGTGGCCAACAACTTCGCGGCGGGGAGTTCCTTATAACGTACGGGGTCCTTCGCCGCTAGAGCTTCCACTTGTTCCACCAGTTGGCGGAATTGCTGCTCGAACAAAGGGTGGGCATATAGCCTCCAGCCGTTTACGACCATCTACATGGACACTTCGTCGCCAAGATCTTCGTCGGGCGACACGGCAATCCCTTTGGTTAATTTGTCTGCGCGTTTCGCTAGCTTGGTATCCAGCGGCCGGATGTCCTGAGGCACGCAAGCGATGTCTTGTGCCAGAAACGCGAGAAACGACGTCATCACGGGGTCTGTTGTCTCACGCGTTTTAGTCTCTGCCAAAACCAACATCCGTCCAGGAGCGATGACGTGAGCTCTCACTTCGCCGCTGAACTCCGGATGACTTTTGAATAGAGCTCCCTCGAAGCGAAATCCAGACGAGTTGCCCGTCTTGGTTTGCTTCCCCCGATATTCCGTTGCGGCAGTTTGGCTGGCGACGGGCGGCTTTCTTTTCTTCGGCGTCGGCATTTGTTCCTCGATACGCATGTTAGCACAATTGTAAGCACGCCGCGGTCTCAGCGGAACGCAGAGGGCAGCGCAGCCGCAATCCGGTTCATCAGCAAATCCGGCAAACAGCCCAGGATGACCACCAGCGCGGCAGTCGCCCACAAAGCGATACGAGTGGTCAGCGGCACACTCACGACTGCGGTGGGCGCCACCGGTTCAGCGACGTACGCCTGTTTGAGAACCTTCAGATAGTAGTAAAACGAAATCACGCTCATGCCGAGCGCCAACAGGACCAGCCACAACAATGCAAAGTGATCCGCTATGCCCAGAGCCGAAACAAAGACATTCCACTTGCCAAAGAAGCCCGCCAGCGGAGGAATGCCAGCCAGAGAGAGCAAAAAGATCAGCAAGCAAAACGCCATGTCCGGAGCACGCTTTCCCAAACCAGCGAAGTCCGCGATGCTGTCTACCTTTTCACCCTCCAACGCTGAGAGCACGCCAAAGGCGCCCACGGTCGCCAAGGCATAGGTAATAACGTAGTACACCAGCGCCACTAAACTTTGCCGGCTGTGCACCACCAGCGCGATCAACATGTATCCCGCATGACCAATCGCGGAATAGGCCAGTAGACGTCTCACGCTGGTTTGCGCAATGGCCGCCAGGTTGCCCCAAAGCATCGATACCACGGCGAGAATCGCGATCAACGGCGCCCATCCCGCAGAGTAACTACCCCACGCGGCGCTGCCCGCCGCCCCCATGAGCCCCAGATAGAACAACACAAACAAGGCGAAGAAGCTGGCCACCTTCGAACTGGATGCGACCAGTGCGGCGCTCCACGTGGGTGCTCCCTGGTAAACCTCCGGAGCCCACATGTGGAAGGGCGCGGCTGCAATCTTAAAGCCCAATCCCGCCACCACCATGACGATGGCCATTGTCAACAGCGGATCCGCCGGCGAAGCGCTGACCGCGGCGGCGATGACTGGGAGCGCGAGCGAGCCGGAGAGGCCGTAGAGCAGGCTAAAGCCAAAGAGCAGAATCCCCGCCGACATGCCGCCAAAGAGAAAATATTTGAGCCCGGCTTCCGCCGATTGCCGGCTCTCCTTGTCAAACGCGGTAAGGATATACAGCGAAAGACTCAGGAACTCAATGGTGATGAAGATGACCAACAAGTTCTGCGTGCTCACCAACAGCATCATCGCGGTAGTGGCAAACAAGATCAGCGCGCAATACTCACCTACATGGGTGGTGAAACGCGCAGAGCTCACCAGGAGTAGAACAAGAATCGCAAGTACGACGAGGGCTATCTGCACCAGCTGCGTCAGCGGATTCACTACCAGCATTCCTGCCGGGAGGGCGCCTTGTGCAGGGAATCTCACCAGAACCCCCAGCGCGATCGCGCACCCGACAATAGAAGAGATAGCGGCGAAACGGAAGCGGATACTGCAGCGCCGCCCGGCGCAGGAAGCCGAGATCCAGTATCAGGACCAGCAGCCCCGCCAATGCGACCACGATCTCGGGCGCCGTTAAGCGCAGAAGTTCTGTCATCTCCACGCACCCTGGCGAAGCTGCTCGAACAACGGCCCATTGAGGGTGGGCAGAATAAGATCCATCAGCAGCCTGGGATAGAGACCCAGCACAATCGTGCTGGCCAGCAGCAGGCAGGCTCCGAGACGCTCCGGTATGGTGATCGGAGGCAGCGCGTGCTCCTGTACTCTCCTCGGCGCCGCCGAAGAAAGTAGCCTGCAGCGCGCGCCACGAAAAGGCAATGCCGATCAGGATGCCCAGCCCTGCGACGCAGCACATCCACGGAAACGCGCGCCAGCTGCCAATCAGCACTTGCAGCTCGGCAATAAAGCCGCTGAACCCGGGGAGGCCGACAGAGGCCATGAAGGCAAGAACAAACGTCACCGCCGCAAAGGGAATCAGCCGTGCGAGCGGAATACGGGATAGCTCTGCCAAGTCACGGGTGTGGGTGCGGTCATAGACCATGCGCCCCACCACCGCAAACAGCAGCCCGGCGATGATGCCGTGGGAGAACATCTGGTAGACGGCGCCCGAGAGGCCAATCTGGTTCAGGGTCATCAGGCCCAGCAAGACGAAACCCATGTGGCTGACACTGGAGTAGCCGACGACAAACTTGAGGTCCTTCTGCACCAGCGCGATGGTTGCGCCGTAAACGATGCCGACCAGCGCAAGCACAGCGAAGACCTGCTGCCAGGACCCAAACCCGAGCACATGAAAGCCCCACGGATCAAGGCCGCGCGGAAACAGCATCATTGCTACCCGCAGGCATCCGTAGGCGCCGAGTTTCATCACCACGCCGGCCAACAACATCGAAGCGGCGGTTGGGGCGGCTGCGTGACCGGTAGGCGCCCAGGTATGAAAGGGCCACATGCCGGCGAGCACGGCAAAGCCCACGAAGACCAGGGGGAAGGCCCACATCTGAAAATGTACCGGGAAAGGGAAGTGTGCCAGCGCCTCCAGGTTCAGCGTGCGCTCGCCGGCGACCACGTATGCGGCAGCCATCCCGCCCAGCACCAGGGCGCTCCCGGCGAAGGAGTAGAGCACCAGCTTCATGGCGGCATACTCCCGGCGGGTCGATCCCCAAATGGCAATCAGAAAGTATTTGGGAATAATCGCGATCTCGTAGAACACAAAGAGCTGAAAGAGATCGAAGCTGAGAAAGACGCCATACACGGCGCCAATCAGCACCAGGTAAAGTGCGAAAAAGTCCTTCACCCGCCGTTCGACATTCCAGGAAAAAAGTATGCCCGCGACCGCCGCAATCCCGGTCAGCAGAACCAGCGTCAGACTGATGCCATCGGCGGCCAGGTGATATTCGATGCCCAGCTGCGGGATCCATGGCGCTTTCGCAATGGTGATCAGTTGGCCTGATCGATCCTGTAACACAGCCACGATCGCAATCCCCAACCCCGCCAACCCCGTAAGCAGGGCGGTGAAGCGGGCAAAGGCCGGGCGGGTCGCCGGCGTGAGTGTAACTGCAACTGCGCCAATAAAGGAGAGGTAGATCGTCCAGGCAAGCATGATCAGTACCTCACCTGCCCGACAAACTGCATCACCGTACCCTGCAGCATGCCAGCTGATCAGTTGCGGATAGAGTCCGACCACGAACATCAGCACGATCACGGGAGCGAGCATGCACCGTTCGCCCAGCGTAAGATCCGGCATCCCTGCCCAACGCTCACGCAGTGGACCCGAGAACACGCGCTGCAGAATGGTGAGCAGGAAAACGGCAGTCATCAGCAAGCCGAGCAACGCGAGCGCCGCCGCCCACCAAGTCAGTGGGAACACACCCTTAAAGATGAGAAATTCTCCCGGGAAGCCGATCAGCCCGGGCAAGCCCAATGACGCGAAGAGAGCGATCCCCATCAGTCCGCTGAATACCGGCATGGCGCGGCGCAGGCCGCCAAAATCGTTCAGGCCGAGCAGGCCGCCGCTGCGCCTTTCGAGCAGTGCCAGGAACCAGAAGAGGGCCGCCGCCGTGACTCCGTGGCTGAACAGTTGCAGCATCACCCCGGTGAGCGCTGCCGCCTTCGCACTCACCATGCGCGCATCCGCGCCGGTCGAGCCGGCTACGGCCACGATGCCAAGGATGCAGTATCCCAGGTGGTTGATCGAGGAGTGGGCAAACATTCTCCTCAAATCCGTTTGCGCCCATGCAGTGAATGCAGGCAATACGATGGTGGCGATCGCCAACCACAGAAGAATCGTGTGGGCGCGCCACATCTGTTCGGGGAAGATGGGGAGCAGGATCCTGAGAAAGCCGTATACGCCCATCTTCGACAGCGCGCCGGTCAGCACCATGGTCGTCTCCGGCGGCGCTTCTGCATAGGCCGAAGGCAGCCAGCCATGAAACGGAACGATCGGCGTCTTGACCGCGAAGCCCAGGAAGGCGCCGCAAAACAGGAACATGGTGATGTGGCCGCTGTCCCACTGATACCAATGCAGGCTTTGCCCGATTGCGGCCGCGAGCTGGCCGGTCTGCGCCATTTGGGTCAGCGCGATAAAGTCGAAGGTGCCGCTGGCGAGAAAAATAGCCAGGAACGCGAGCAGCAACGTGATGCTGCCCACCATGGTGTACACAAAGAACTGGGTGGCCGCGCGCGCGCGTCCTGAGCCGCCCCAGAGGCGGATCAGGAAGAATGCCGGAATCAGGCTCAGCTCCCAATACAGGAACCAATGAAGAAAATTGAGCGCAGTATAAGTGCCGAATAGACCCGTCTCCAGAAAGAGCAGGAGAGAGAAGTAAACCGGCCCTTTTTTGCCCGGGGAAGCCGCGCCCGAGGAAGCCGCTATCGACATGAGCACGACAATCGAGGAGACAGCCAGCATCACCAGGCTAAGACCGTCGAGGCCGACGTGGTACTGAAGTCCGATCGAGGGCTCCCACGCGTGCCATTCCTGAAGCTGCATCCCTTGCACTGCAGGCTGGAAGAGGCGCCACAGCACGCAAGTATATGCAACCGCGGCGGTGGCGAAGATGGCGGCTACCGGGCGCGCGGCCCTTCCCACCAGGAGCACGACGAGCGCTCCTGCGAAGGGAAGCAGGGTCAGCAGGCTGATGAATGGGAAGTGGATGGTGGCGTTATTCATCCCCTGTGTCCCAGCAGCAGAAAAAGGGCCAGTGCCGCCACCGCGGCCCCTAACAACCGCAGATAGTTTTGAATGCGTCCATCCTGCAAGCGCGCAAGCAGGCGGCCGCCATCGGCCACGCCGCTGCATCCCTCGTCAAATCCCTTGTTCACGACCCATCGGTCGAGGGATAAATCGACCCAGCCAAGCCCCTTGGTCAAAGCCGCTACAGCGATCGGGATTCCGCCCCAGACCCATCGGTCGAGCCAGTTCGCGATGATCGCGATCCACCAAGCGAGCCGTTGAATTGTCAGCGCATATAGTTGATCCACGTACAGGCCTTGGCGCAGCGCGTGGAAGACGGTTGGCTGTAAGCGTCTCCAAAGCATCCGCATCGGCAGCTCGCTTGATCGGCCTGCGCCCATAGATCCACCAGCCCAGTCCTAAACCCGCGAAGACAAGCAAGGACGAGGCCAGCATCAGCTGCGGCAACCCGTCCTCCATCAGTTGCCGAAAGTCCAGGCCGGCAGACCTCAGCTCCAGAAAGGATTGCAACCAGGGCCACGCCGGAGTTCCGATGAATCCCAGCAGGACGGCGAAGAGCGCCAGCAGCGCCAGCGGCGCCGTCATGGCCGCCGGGCTTTCGTGCGCGGCATCATGGGGATCGGACACCGCCATCTCCGCGGGTATAACCGGGTCTGGCACTGCGCCCTTGCGCCGGTGGCCGAAAAAGACGTAGCAGACCTGGCGAGTCATGTAGAACGCTGTAAGCAACGCACCGATCGAGCCAAGATAAAAGGGTACCCGTGAGCCGTTCCACTCAAAAGCGGCATGCAGGATCGCGTCTTTGCTCCAAAACCCGGAGAAAAATAAAGGGAAGCCGCACAATGCCAGGGTGCCCACCGCGTAGGTGGCAAAGGTGACCGGCATCCACTTGCGCAGGCCGCCCATCTCGCGAATGTCCTGCTCTCCCATGCAACCGTGGATCACCGACCCCGCGCCAAGAAAGAGAAGCGCTTTAAAAAATGCATGGGCAATCAGGTGGAAGACGCCGACCGCGACCCCGCCCACGCCGAGACCGATCATCATGTAGCCGAGCTGGGAAACGGTCGAGTACGCCAGAATGCGTTTGATATCGTCCTGTGCCACGGCCACCACGGCGGCAAAGATCGCTGTCAGGGCGCCCACCCAGGCGACTACCTGCAGTGCCGCGCTCCCCGGCACATGCATCAGCGGATACACGCGCGCCACCAGGTAGACGCCCGCCGCGACCATGGTCGCAGCGTGAATCAGGGCGCTCACTGGCGTCGGGCCTTCCATCGCATCCGGCAGCCAGACATGCAGCGGCAACTGGCCCGATTTGCCGACCGCTCCGCAGAAGATCAGCAGCGCAATGCCGGTTGCCTGCGTTGCCAGCGACGACAGCGCGGGGTGCTCCATGCATCCTGCGCCGTGGTCGTAAAAGAGCAACGTGCCCGTTTGGGCGTAAAGCCACACCATGCCCAGCAGCAGGCCCAGGTCTCCGATCCGGGTGGTGATGAAGGCTTTCTTGGCTGCTGCCGCCGCTGCGGGCCTCTCATACCAGAAGCCGATCAGCAAATACGATGTGAGCCCCACCACCTCCCAGCACATAAACAGCAGCAGCAGGCTATTGGCGATCAGCAGACCGAGCATGGCCCCGGCAAAGAGAGAGAGGAAGCAAAAAAATCGGGTGAAGTTTTCGTCGTGGTGCATATACGCCGTGCTGTAAATGAAAATCAGCAGCCCGACGAAGGTCACCATCACCAGCATGACTGCTGTCAGCGGGTCCAACATCCATCCCAGCTTCACCCATTCCGATCCGAATTGCATCCAGGGGAAGTTGACGAATACCCGCTCCGGCTGCCCCAACAGATGGACAAAGGCAACCATCGCAAGCACAAAAGAAAAACTAATGGAAGTGATCGCGATGGCGGCCGCGAATCTGCGCTGCTCCCGTTTGAGGAGCGCACCGATGCCGGCGGCCAGCAAGGGGAGTGTCGGAATCAACCACAGGTAGCGAACGATCCAGGCCATAGGCAGACTTACTGTCGCCCCCCAGTGAGCTCGCCCGTTAGCAGGCTTAGGTCGGTAGTTTTCGCATGCCGGTAGACGGCAAGAATGAGCGCCAGGCCAACCGCCGCTTCCGCCGCCGCGACGCCGATCGAGAAGAGCACGAAGATCATGCCCGTCATCGCTCCAGCGTGGGGCCCAAAACGCCAAAAGGCGACGAAGTTGATGTTGGCCGCGTTCAGCATCAGCTCAATGCCCACCAGCACCAGGATCGTGTTCCTGCGCGTCAGAGCACCGGCGAGACCAATCGCGAACAGCATGGAGGAAACCAGCAAACATACAGCCAAACCCGTCATTGCGGGTTCTCCTTCATGGCAACGATGACCGCTCCTATGAGCGCTGCCGTGAGCATGAGTCCGATCACTTCCAGCGGTAGCACGTAGTTACCCATTAAAGTAGTTCCCAACTGCCGGATGGTGGCCTGAGGCGCGGGTGCTCCGGCCGAATGTATCGCAAAGCTATGCAAGACTGCCCAGGCAAGGATGGCAAAGACAGCCATCGCCACCATCAGGCCGGTAATCGGCCAGCGCGCTCGAGACAATGGCGGCGAATCGCTATCGCCGCCGCGGGTGAGCAGGATGACAAAGACGATCAGCACGGCGATTGCGCCCACGTAGACCAGCAACTGGGCGAGGCCCAGGAATTGCGCGCCCAGGCTAAGGTAGAGGGTTCCGATTCCGGCAAATGCAACCGCCAGCGCCAGTGCGCAATGCACCAGGCCGCGGAACAGCATCGCGGCGGATGCTCCCACCAAGGTCACTGCGGCAACAATAAGGAACGGTACGATCATCTCCCTCATTCGGCAAAACGATAGGTTCGTTTCGCGATCTTGTTTCTGGTCTCTACGCCACGGGCCAACAATACATAAGCAACTGCGATAAACACCACGCTAACCAGCCAACGGATCACGCCCTGAGGAAGAAACCGCCACGCCCCGGCTGACACCACGACCACCAGCGCCATCGGCAACATGAACTTCCAGGCAAAATTCATTAATTGATCCATGCGCAGGCGGGGCACGGTGCCGCGCACCCAGATGAACCCGATGATGAGACCGAGCAGCTTGGCGAAGAACCATATCCACGAGGGCACCCAGGTTAGAAACGGCAAAGGTGCCCCCCACCCACCCAGAAACAGAGTGATTCCCAGGCCGCTGATGGCGAACATGCCCAGATATTCCCCCAGGAAGAAGAGGGCGAATTTAAAGCCGGAGTACTCAATGTAATATCCGGCAATGATCTCGGACTCTCCCTCCGGCAGGTCGAAGGGAGAGCGATTGGTCTCAGCCGTAGCTGCGATCATAAAGAGGATGAACCCGGCGAAGCCCCACGGTGTGAGCACATACCAGTGGGGGAAAATTCCTGAAAAACCCGCTTGCTTCTGCACGATCTCCACTGTCGACAAGGAGCCGGCCGCCATGATGACGGCAATGGAGGAGAGCAGTAGCGGTACCTCGTAACTGATCATCTGGGCCACTGCCCGCATCGCGCCGAGCAGGGAATACTTGTTGCGGCTTGACCAGCCGGCCATAAAAACAGACAGCTCGGAAATGGCCCCAATGGCGAAGAAGAACAACACGCCTGAATCCAGGTTGGCGGCGATCATGTTGCGGCCGATGGGCAGAACCGCATAGGGCAGGAAGGCCACGGCCAACAAGACCAGGGGGGCCAAAAAATGAACCGTGTGGTCGGCCGAAGCGGGAACAATGTCTTCCTTGGTCAGCGATTTCAGGGCATCCGCCATGGGCTGCAGGATGCCGTAAAACCCCACCCGGTTGGGGCCGTAGCGGTTCTGAATTCTGCCCAGGCCCTTGCGCTCCAGAACCGTGGTCAGCGCAAACAGCACGGGAAAGACAAGCAGGATGGGAATGATGGTCAGCAGAATCGAGACGCCAGGCTGAATCACTGCCGGTGAGTGGCCCAGCAGCCATTGCTTCAGCAAGACAAAGACCTGGTCCAGCATTATTTAGTCACCGCGGGTTGCTGCTTCTTGGCGTCGGCTTGCGCCTTCTCTTCTGCTCGTCTGGCCTCGACCTCGGCTGCTTCTGTCGGGTGGATAGCCAGGTAGTGCTCATTGGGCTGCGCCAGTTTTTCCTTCGTCCATAAGAGGCCGCCAAAGCGGTCGTCGGTGCTCAGCTCAAACTCGTTATCCATGCGGATAGCGTCGAAGGGACACACCTCTACACAGATTTGGCAGCTCATGCAAACCGATACATCGATGTCGAAGACCGCGGGATAAAACTGCTGTTTGCCGACAAAGTCGGGCTTTTTGTCTTTGCTCTTTTCGATGGTGATGCATCTTGGCGGGCACTCTTTCTCGCAAATCTGGCAGGCCACGCAGCGCAGGCCTTGTTCCGCGTCCGTGCCATCGTAAATCAGGAAAGGGAAATTGCGCGCCGCCTCCGCTACCGGCAGCCGCTCTTCAGGAAACTGCACCGTTACCAGCCGGTCCTTGTCGACAAAGCTGCCGAAAAAGTTCCGCGCGGTTTCCGCTAATCCTTTGACAATCCCTACGCCCAACATAATTTTTTGCCCTCGCTCTGCGTACTTATAGGCGCCAGCTCAACGGTTGTTCCTCAGGGGCTTTAGCCCTAGGATTGCCGGCGCTAAAGCGCATGATCGCTTTCGAACTCTTTCCCGCAACGCTGAAGCGTTGCTTCCCTCTGCTAAAGCAGAGGGCTCCCACCAAGCTGACGGACCCGGGGCCCGGTGGGAGCCCCCGCATTTATGCGGGGGATGGAGCGCTTCAGCGCTCCAGAAACAAGGCTCGACTTCGATCCTGCGCTTTAGCGCTGGCCAATCTCGGGTCGGACTTTTTCCGCACCGTACATAATCTCCAACCTCTGTCGGGGCTTTAGCCCCTGAGGGAATTCCTAACGGTCGACTTCTCCCATGACGATATCAATGCTCCCCAGGATCACCACGACATCCGCGATGTTCTGACCCAGGCACATATCCTCGAGCACCGTAAGGTTGATCAGACTCGGCGGCCGCACCCGGTAACGGTATGGGTTAGGCGTGCCGTCACTGATCAGATAGAAACCCAGCTCGCCCTTGGGCGATTCAATCCGTGCATAGGCTTCGCCCACCTTGGGCCGTAAGCCACGCACCTTACTCTTAGGATCCATAATCGGACCCGCGGGGATGTCACGCAGCGCCTGCTCGAGAATCTTGAGCGACTCGCGGATCTCGAGCACGCGCATCATGTAGCGGTCGAAGACGTCTCCATGCTCTCCCAACGGCACGCGAAACTCGAAGCGATCGTAGATGCCGTAGCGGTCGACTTTGCGAATGTCATAATTCACACCGCTGGCGCGCAGGCCGGGGCCGGTAATGCCGGCATTGATTGCCAGCTTAGAGGGCAGCACACCCACTCCCTGGGTGCGCGCCATGAGGATTTCATTTCCCGTCAGAAGCTGTTCGAACTCGTCCAGGAATCCGTTGAACCCGGCCACCAGTTTTGCAGCTTGGCTAAGCCACTCAGGGGAGCAATCCACGCGCACTCCGCCGAAGCGCATGTAATTGCACATCATGCGCGCGCCGCTCAAGGACTCGAACAGATCCAGAACCTTTTCCCGTTCGCGAAAGGCATACATCAGCGGCGTGCCGCTGGCTCCCATATCCTGCAGCAAAAAGCCCGCCATGCCCGCGTGATTCTGCAACCGGGTCAGCTCGGCGACGATCACCCGGATATACTCGGCGCGCTCCGGCACCGTGATGCCGGCCAGCTTCTCCACTGCCAGGGCGTATCCCCAGTTGTTGGTCATGGAGCAGAGATAGTCCAGGCGATCGGTGTAAGGAATGGCGGCCAGGTAGCTGGCTGCCTCGGCGATTTTTTCGTGGTTCCGGTGCAGGTAGCCGAAGACCGGCTTGAGGCGCACGACGCGCTCGCCATCCAGGCGAACATCCATGCGGAAGACGCCGTGGGTCGATGGGTGCTGCGGCCCCATCGATATTTCCATGAGCTCGCTTTGCTCGGCCTCGGAGGGCACAACCTGGGTCATTGCAGTGTCTCTAAGTCATCGTCGGGCGGAGGAACATAATCCTTGCGCATGGGGTGATCGGTAAAGCCCTCCCACATGAGGATGCGCCGCAGATCCGGATGCCCGTCAAAGACAATGCCGTACAGGTCGAATGCTTCTCGCTCCTGGAACTCGGCGCTCCTCCAGATGGGCGTAAAAGAGGGCAGCGATACGTCGTCCGTCCGGTTGGCGGTGCGCATCCGCAGCACTACCGGGCCTTCTTTCCTGGCCATGGAAAAGAGGTGGTAGACCATTTCCAGGTAGCCCGGAATGGTGGTCTTCCTCGTCTCCTCTATCTCCTTCTCGACTCCGTCGACCACTTGCTTAGTCTTGATCTTCTCCGTCTTCTCGCGATCCGGCCAATCCACCGCAGTTGCGTTGGAGCAAAAATCGAGTTGGAGATCGTCGCGCAGCAGCCTGGCTACCTCCAATCCGTGTTGGCGATCGATGAGCAGCGAGTTCTGGGCGGAGGGGCTGCCATTGACAACAAGCTCCGGCCGGCAACCCGGAATGCCGGCTTGCAACCGGCTGCTGATGGCTTCCAATGTCATCCCTGCAGCACCTTGAGTGGATTAGGGAAAATGTCATTGTTCTGCGCCGGCTCGAGTCCGTGCTCGCCAAACTCCGGTACCGGAAACTCGCTGGGCAGGTCTTGCTGCAGATGTCTTGGTCTCGACTCTCCCGTAAGGCGTTGGCCGCTGATCTTGTCTTGCAAGGTCATGAAGGCGTGAATCAGGGCCTCAGGCCGGGGGGGACAACCGGGAATGTGCACATCGACCGGGATGTACCGGTCGATGCCCTTGAGCACGTTATAGCCGTCGCGAAAGGGGCCGCCGGAAATGGCGCAAGCTCCCATGGCGATCACGTATTTCGGCTCCGGCATCTGGTTATAGAGACGAACCACCTGGGGAGCCATTTTCTTGGTCACCGTTCCGGAGACGATCATCAGGTCAGCCTGCCGCGGTGAGGGCCGAAAGACCTCGGCGCCGAAGCGAGCCAGATCGTAGCGCGCCATCGTGGTCGCGATCATTTCAATGGCGCAGCAGGCCAAGCCGAAGGTGAGCGGCCAAACGGAATTCTTGCGGCCCCAGTTATACAGCTCTTCAAAGGAGGTGGCGAAGATGCCGTGCTTGCTTAACTCGGTCTTTAAATCCTGGTCCATAGAAACCTCGTCACGCCCACGTCAACACACCTTTTTGGCAGGCCCAGATCAGACCCTCCACCAATAAGAGCAGGAAAATCAGCATGGCCAGACAAGCCGCCAGCGAAAGGCCGGAGAAGGCCGCGGCAAACGGCAGCAGGAAGACGGCCTCCACATCGAAGATAAGAAAAACAATGGCATACAGATAATAGGAGACGTCCAACCGGAGCCAGGCGTCGCCCTTGGCTTCGAGTCCGCATTCATAGGTTGCATTCTTCTGTAAACCCGGCTTGGCCGGTGAGACGAATTTTGCCCATAACCAGGCCAGTGACAGCGGGATTGCTCCAAAAATGACCGCCGCGACAAGGAGCACGACGATCGTGGCCCAGGGGTGCTCGATCGGAGCTAGCGGAAGACTCTTACCCATTCCTCACCATGGTTGTTGGTTGAAACCTGCAGTAAGCCAATCGCCTCCGTGGCTTACCCCTAATATTTCGACGTTTCTCAAGAACAATTATTCTCGCAAATTTTCCCTGGTCTGGCGCCAGGATGGTTTCGGATATCGCCTCACCTGGCGATATCTACTAAACATTCCAGACTACGCCTTCTTCGCCGGGCTGCATGATCCGATCCGGGGTCGAAGCGCGGGCGAACCATCTTCTCAACCACGCCGGTGTGCAGATCCCACTTGGATTGATGAAGTTGGGGTCATCTACCGCTTTTGGGTCACGTCCTCCCCGAAAGGCCTCATCGAGGAAAAACAGGGCTGGGTGCCAGACCACAGGAGCTAGGTGTATTCTTATCCGCATTCGAAGTTGGCGCCATCGAAAGCGCTCTAATTTTGTTGGATGAGAACGGAGGCCCACCGAAGCATGTCCAGCGCAGACGGAAGCGCACAAAATCCTATGGCGGGCGCCTCCCGTAGCCTGGAGATGAATCTATGAAGCAGTCTTTCGCTATCGGTATTGGAGGCGCCGCTGGTCAAGGCGTTGCCACCCCGGGTGACATTTTCGCGAAAATCTTCAGCCGGCGTGGGCTGCACCTGAACGTCTACAACGCCTATCAATCCATTATTCGCGGCGGCCATACTTTCCTTACCATCCGCACCGGTCCGGAAAAGATCACCAACATGGGCGATCGCATGGATCTGCTGATCCCCCTGAACCAGGACACGATGAATCGGCACCTCAGCCTGCTCGCGAGCGGAGGCGCCTGTATCTACAACTCCGACACCATCAAGCCGGGCCAAGCGGCCGACGGGGTGCAGTTGTGCCCGCTCCCGGTCTCCAAGCTAGCCGACATCAGCCGCAACAAGATTGCCCAGAATACTCTGGCGATCGGCGCCGCCCTCAGCATGACCGGCGTCGGCTTTCAGGCGCTGGAGAGCGTGCTCGCCGAGCAATTCCGCAAGAAGGAACAGGCCGTCATCGACGAGAACGTGAGCCTGGCGCGCACGGGTTATGACTACGCCACGCAAAACTTCAAAGCCTTTGTCAATCCGCTGCCCATGACCGAAAACCGCTACGCGGTGCTGGGTGGCAACGGAGCCATGGCGATGGGCGGAGCCGCGGCGGGGGTCAAATTCTATTGTGCCTATCCCATGAGCCCATCGACCGGCGTGTTGCACTGGATGGCCGAGCACGCCCGCACAGCCAAAATCATGGTTCGCCAGGTGGAAGACGAGATAGGCGTGATCAATATGGCCATCGGCGCCGCGCACGCCGGCGTCCGTGCCATGTGCGCCACCTCCGGGGGCGGCTTTGCTCTCATGAGCGAAGCTCTCGGGCTGTCTGCTCAGGCCGAAATCCCCGTCGTAGTGATTGATTGCCAGCGCGCGGGTCCGTCCACTGGGGTCCCCACCAAGACGGAGCAGGGCGATCTATGGCAGATGTTGGGCGCGGCCTTTGGGGATTATCCCCGGGTGATTGCCGCTCCTTTGGATATTGGCGACTGCTTCACCCTCATCCCCGAAATCTTCAACATCGCGGATCGCTTCCAGTGTCCCGGCATCGTGCTTTGCGACCTGCTGTTGGCCGAGGGGCGGCTCAGCGTCGACCCCGCTATTCTGGATTTCAACCCAAAAGTCGATCGCGGCGAGATGATTACCTCCGCCAACGGCAATGGCCATGGGGATTACAAGCGCTACCTGATTACCGAGAGCGGAGTTTCGCCTCGCGCCGTTCCGGGAATTCCCGGCCACACCCACGTCGTTTCCAGCGACGAGCACGATGAAGACGGCGTGCTCATCAGCGACGAATACACCAACACGGTGAAGCGCCGCGCCATGATGGAAAAGCGGATGCGCAAGGTCGCGGGGATTGAAGCCTCTGTTGCGCCGCCCACCATGCAAGGTCCGGCGGATGCCGACGTAACCCTGATCGGCTGGGGATCGACCCAGGGCGTGATCGAAGAAGCGCGCGAGCTGCTTAGCGAGCAGGGGATCACCGCCAACCAGCTGCAAATCCGCTGGCTCGTACCGCTGCACGGCGACGCGATTGTCGACCTGTTGAAGCGTTCGCGCCACACCATCATGATTGAAAACAACTTTAGCGGCCAGTTCGCCCGCTACCTGCGCAGTGAAACCAGCTTCGTGGCTAACGGCCACATCCGCAAATACGATGGCGAACCCTTTATGCCGCACCACATTGTGGAGGCGGTAAGGGAGCAGCTGAGTGGAAGCACGACGCTTTCCGTTCCAACGCACGAGATCATGGTCTAAACCGGTAAAGGAGACTCAACGATGGCAACAGATACAGTAGCTCCAAAACTGACCACCATGGCAGACCTGAAGGGTAAGGTCGATCCAGACTGGTGCCCCGGATGTGGTGATTTTGGCGTGCTCGCCGCCGTGCAGAAGGCGCTGGTTGAGTTGCAGATCCCGAATCACGAGGTTGCCACCATCAGCGGTATCGGCTGTTCCTCTAACTTTCCCGGGTTTATCAATACCTATGGAATGCACACTCTGCATGGGCGCTCGCTGGCCGTGGCCACTGGCTTCAAGATGGCGAACCATGGCATGACGGTTCTCGTAACCGGGGGCGACGGGGACGGTTTCGGCATCGGCGGCAATCATTTCATGCACACCATGCGGCGCAACGTCGATCTGCTCTACATCGTCATGGATAACCAGATCTATGGCCTCACCACGGGGCAAACCTCACCCACCAGCCGCAGAGGCATGAAGACCAAGAGCATGCCCTTTGGCAGCGTCGAAGGGCCGATCAATCCCATTTCGCTGGCGCTGTCTGCCGGGGCCACCTTCATCGCGCGTGGTTTTAGCGCGGAGCAGAAGCACCTTACGGAACTGATCAAACAGGGAATTCAGCATAAGGGTTTCTCTTTCATTGATGTCTTCAGCCCCTGTGTGACCTATAACCATGACAACACCTTCCAGTGGTTCCGGCCGCGGGTTAAAAAGCTCGAAGATAATCCCGGGTATGACTCCACCAACTGGATGGCAGCGATGGAGAAGTCGCTGCTATGGGGCGATGAAATTCCCATAGGCAAATTCTTCGAGCGTACGGACGTGCCTACGCTGAATGAGTCAGAGCCAGTACTGGATACGGAACCGCTAGTCAAGCAGAACCCGCGCATTCCCCCCGATGTGGCCCGGGCTTTCATAGAAGAGTTGATGTAGCGCGGCGGTTATTTAATCGCGGAGACGGTGCTGTTTGCGGGGTCCGAGTGATCCTGCGGATGGTGACTATCCCGGCCCGTCACCGTCTTTTCAATCTCAGAGTTCATTTCGCCGCCGATCAGGATGGCTCCGTTGCTGACATAGAGCCACAGCAGGAGCATGACGACGCCACTCAGCTGACCATAGCTGCGGGCGTAATGGGCGTGATCGAAATAAACGCGAGCGGCGAAAGTAGATCCTATCCAGAGCACGAGCGCACAGAACGCCCCCGGCGTGCTCCACCGCCATGCACAATCGCGGAGATTGGGCCCGAAACGATAGAGGATCGCAAACGAGAACGAAAGCGTGGCGGCCAGCACCAACCATTCCAGGCAGCGTAGGGCGATGGTGCCCCCATGAAAGTACGCCTGTAGGTATGCACTGAAAAAAATCAGCAACACGGCGATGGAACCGGTGATGGCCAGAGAAAGCGTCAGGCCAACAATCGTAATCGTTAATTCCCACCAGGACCGATCCTCTGGGACTTCATAGGCCTTATTGAGCCCGTAAATCATTGCCCAGGTACCGTTAAGGGCAGCCCATAACGCTCCGGCACAAACTGGAATAAGTTGCACGCCCGAGCCAGCTTGCTGGTTGAGCTCGTCCATTACATTCCGTAATAGTTGCGAAACTTGATCGGGCAATACCTGACTGGACATTTCCTGGAGCGCGTTCTTCGTATGGTCGCCGAGATGGGGAACGCGCGCACTCACCAGGAAGAAAATGAGTAGAGATGGAAATATTGCCAGAAAGTGATAGAAAGCCATGCGGCCACCCTGGCCAAAAACCTCATCCTGCCAGGATTCGCGGGCTGTTCGACGAAGCAGGTCGGGTAGCGAGAGCCCCCGAGCGTCCAAAGATTGACCATGCGGTTGCGCATTGCTGTTGTCATCTTATGCTGGACTAATTCAGGCTGGGAAAAAACGCTGTTCTTGAAGGGTACGGGCTAAAGAGTCTGCGTGAGAACTCGAAATAAACAGCAAATGGGAACCAGGCCCGTAGGGCCGGAAGCCAAACGTTAGCCCAGCCCGGATCCGGATTTCCTGTGGAGTTTGCTGGCGTTGGCGCACTTCATGCGGCTTTCCTTAACGAAAGCCGCACGCGCGGTCGTGTCCGGCACAGCGTGCAGGAAATCCGGAGAAGGGCTGGGACACCTATCTCCCTCGTTTGAGCGCCGGAGGCGCGGCACTAGCGGATGGAGGTAGTGCCGCACCTCCGGCGCTCCCGGACCTTGGATCCGCCTCCCAGCCCTTCCGGGCTGGGCTGACGTTTGGCTTCCGGCCCTACGGGCCTGGTTCTGATTTGAGTTTTATTTCCGAGTTCTCGCGCAGACTCTTTGCCCGTAGGTGTATTAGAGGGCTAAAGCGCCGCATCGGCCATCACGGGTACCAGGTGATTTGTACACCTGCGCTGACGTCGCTTTGTTTGCCCGGTTTGTAAATCGGCGCCTTCCAACCTTCGTACTGAATCGCTCCCTGCACTTCAAAGTTATTGTGGATACGCTTCGTGGCGGAAATCTGGAAGGCATTCTGGGTGGTGCCGCCGGGAATGAAGTCTTTGGCAGCCTTTGCGTTTCTGTAGGACAACTGTATCCGCTCTCTTGGCGAGAGATGATACGTGAGCCACGCCTGGCCGCCTTTGGATTCACGGCCAATCCAATCTCCCATAATGAAGCCTTTGTTGGTGTAACCCTGCTTCTGAATTTGTTCATAATAAAGAAACTGGCCGGCATTACTGCGACTTGTCGGAGGATCCGTGTAAGCCGCCTCTACCCGCAGATCAAGCTGATGAAGCTTGGGGAACTGTGACAGATACAGTCCAGGCCGAATACCCGCGCGACGCGGAGCACTGATCGGACTGGTATCGTCGTGTACCAGAGAGTCTGTATACAGCGTGAGCCACTGGCGCATATAAGGCAGACGATAAGAAAAATCAAAGGTGCCAAAACGTGCCCCAGGATCGTTCCGGGAAAGCTTCTCTGCCGCAGATACATCCTGAAAACTGAAGAAGCTTTTCAGAAAGCTATGGATGGTGATAGGGACATGACCCTTTCCGCCCCAGATGACGGTGCGCTCGAAGCCAAATTCGAGGTTCTCGGTAGGCTTGAAACTTATCTTCTCCGCATGCACCCAGGGGTCGTTTGGATCAGTATGGCCCTGCAGGCTGCCGACGAAGAACTGATAGCGGAATGGCCCGGTAAGCCGAGAAAGAAGCGGAATGCGTAAAGGCTCTACCCGGTCGATTTGAAAGGCATAGATGTTCTCCGCGTTAGTGCTCCAGGCGAAGCTTCCACCCTGGGCTGGCCCAAGCCAGTGGTCACTTTTCCCGAAGGAGATTTCGTTGTTGTCGAGCAGAAAAGACAAGTTCGCCTCGATCACCCGCACCTGATTTGTGGTCGAAATGGGCCCCAAAGGAATCGTGTCCTGCTTGGGATTGGTCGCGAAGGGTATGCCGTCATTCTCTGAAAGCAACTCAGCAAGCGCGGGTGAATAGCCCGCCGCGGCCGGAGCATGCTGATATTCGCCGCGCAGGTAGAACGCGAAACGGCCCTCCTCCATGCGGGTGCTGAAGCCATTAATGGTGTTAAACCCCTGCTGGTAAGGACGGCCATAGTCGTTAACGATGCTCTGGCCGAGATGATAGCTGTCGCGCAAGGGCGTGCCTGAGATACCGCCGAGACGGGTGTAGACGCTCGCAATCTTCGCTTGCGGCCGCGCTGGTTCTTTCAAGCTATCGATATCCGGCTGCAGCTCTCGCCGGAGAGAGTGATAGATGCGACAGGCCTCACTGTCTTCGTCGGTGTTACTCATTCCAAGTTCCGCAGCTTCGAGCATGTGAACGATGCTCAATCTCGTCCAGGGCCGGATCCCAATATAGGCAATATCGACTTCGCCCAGCGCGTGGAGACGGTCCATGGCTGGGTAAATCCAGCTATCCATGGGAACGTAGGTTGAGCCTCTGGCTGCGTCGTATTGGCCACCGCCGGAAAGAAGATCTCCGCAGGAAGTAAATGGCTCCCCAAGCGCGGCGGGCAATAGCAGGCCAAATAGGGCTAGGCACAAGGCCTTCTTAATCATGAGCGATCACCTTAGGGCTCTATCTGCCGAGTCTGCAATTTCATGATGGGAAGGGGTTGCACAGGGGCGCAGACGTCGCACCCCAGGGCGAGCAAATGGGCTCCCACAGGATCGTTCGCCATGCTCGTATGCTCGACCAGCAGGCTGATCAGGACAATCGACCACAAGGGGAGCAATAGATCAAAGGCTTCCGCCTCAGCCAGGCCGCGCACGACCACGAACAACAAGAGACTGAGCAAGACGATCCTGACAGGACTTTGGGGAAGTCTGCGGATCTGCCGATAAAAGCTGCCGTATATGCCGATCAGCAGGGACACCCCTACAAGCCCGTAATCGTAGAACTGCGTCAGCAGTTCGTTTTCCGCATGCCGCGCCTCGAACTGGTCCGGACCGAAAGGAGGAATCACCTTCCACATGGAATCAAAGCCGTGTCCGATCCATGGCTGGTCCAACGCTGCGTTGAGGACGTAGGCCCAGATGCCGGTACGACCGGTGAGCGTCTCTGCCTGGTTCCCGGCGTTGGTGTAGACGTCGTAGTACGCCTCGAAGAGCCCCCAGAAGACCAGGATGACCAGCACGACGGCGACGGTAAGCATTATCTTCGTCTTCCGGCTTATCGACCTGTCCGCAATGATAAGGAAGCTCTCACTGATGAGAAACGCAACAATGGTGGTTTTGCTCAAACTGCGCAGAAGCGTCACCGCCAGCAGGAAAATAGCGAAACCCCACCGTCCCGCTTTGCGGCGGGTGAGATATTGAGCCAGAAAAATAGCCATTGCACAAATGTTGCCGATCTGGTTGGTGTTGAAAAACTCTTCATCCCCAAGCCGGAGGTCCGCCGGGCCGGGCATGATCCACGCGATCACCGCCAGGCAGCAGGTGCTCACTACAAAGCCCTTGATCAGGGAATGAGATGTCCCCGTCATTGATCCGTTGCGAAGCAGCACGACCACGATCGCCACATCGACGACTAGCCCACACCAGAAAGCAACCGACGTTGGCAGCGAAACTGTGGCGCTCCATGCCAGACTGCAAAATGAAAAAACAAGGAAGGCAAGAACCCAGCGGATACTCGACAACCGGAGCATGGAACCGAAGGTGCGTTGCCCATACCCGAGCGAATGAAAGCAAACCGCAAGCAGCAGGAGCAGCCCTGAGAGAAGGCTCAACTCGGCGCCTGCGCTCGGAGCTGTACCCAGCACGCGCACAGAAAGAAGAGTAATGATGATACGGAAGGAAAAGAAGAAACCAACGGCAAACGCAAGCCAGGCTGGTTGAGCCTCTCTACCACTTACGTTGATTGCGTTCATAATCTCTCGCTCAATGGGTATACATATCCGGAACGCCCTGGCTGTCGGCCGGGGGAAGATGGCGCAGAAAAACTACGATCGACCAGAGCTCATCGTCATTCAGAACTCCCTTTGAGCCGGGCATTCCAGACGGCCGAATCCCGTAATCGAGAATCCACTTCAGCTGGCCGTCTGTATATCGCTGCACTTCAGGAGACTTGAGCGACGGAATCGGGGGCGAGACGTGCTCAATGAAAGGAACACCCGTGTTCTGCCCGTCATTGCCGTGGCAGGCAACGCAATAATGCGAAAAAGCCTCCTTGCCGTCAGCCCGGGTTTGCGGCGTGTCCGGCAAGGGGTTCTTCTGGTCTTTGTTGCCAATAAAAATATGGTGCTCAGCAGAGGTCATGATTTTTGTCTCCAGCCTTCCCGGGGGATTAGCCTTGCATCCTGCCAGTCCCATTGACACGGCTAAAGTCACGATCACGTAGCGCATCTCTACTCCACCACGTGAATCGTGAGTTTCATCCCACCGTGGCCGGAACCACAGAACACAGAGCACTGGCCGACAAAATCTCCTGTCTTGTCCGGAGTGAACTGCGCTTGAGCTGTGCCCTTCGCGGGTATCTTCATGTCAACATTCAGATCCTTAATGCGCAGGCCGTGCGCCACATCCAGGCTCTTTACCACCAGCACCACTGGCTCGCCCTTCTTCAAAGTGATTTCATCCGGATCGTAGGTAAAACGATGGGCGGTAAGGTTGATCGTCCGAGGCGCGGCTTGCTCCCAGGCCGTAGACCAGGAAAACGAGGTTAATATCAGGACCCCAGCCAGCAGGATCATCAGCATAAACTTTCTCTTCATTTGACTTCTCTCCCTCAAAGCGCTTGGTTTCACTCTTCCATCTCACCTTAGCGAGTTAGATGGGATGAGTTGTCGTGCATTGGTTAGTCAATTGTCATCGCCTTGTCGCACAGACCAGGCCGCATCGGCCTGGGGCGAACTATGCTGATTTCCGTGGACCCAGCGGTTTCATTTCAGCCGCGCTGCGGAAGCCGCTAGCTACAAGCATTCACCCGATCGACGAAAGCAAGAGCGGGAAGACGCCTCTGCATGGAGATGACAATTCGCTGACATTTCGGCGACCCATCTCTGACAACTCCTGCCTCCACTCGCTGATAGCCTCGCCCTATGTCGAGTCGGTCGGGCCTGTTTCCGGTGGATGTCGTGGACGTAAAACGGTCCTTCAGCTTTAGTGAGATGTTCCGGCTGGCGTTTCGTCTCACCCAAAAGCGGCAGCGGCTGTTGTTCGCATCGCTGGTGGTAGAGAGGGTCGCTTTGGGTGTCTGCGATCTGTTGGTCGCCGGTGCGATGTACCTTTTATTCCTGCTCTTGCAAGGCGGCTCTCCGTCGCATCATTTCTGGTGGACACCGAAAACGACTCTCGCGGCTGCTTTGTTCACGGCGGGGGTGGTTGTCCTTCGGTCGTTCGTGGATCTGGTGTCCGCCCGTCGCGAGGTTGGGTATATCCAAAATCTGTTTAGGGATTTCTCGCTTCGGCTGACCCACGGCTACGGTGAAATGCGCTGGCGCTCTTTCGTCGAGTGCAATCGCAGCGAACTCCTGAACCATACCGTCAATACAGCGCGCGAAGCTGCCACGTTCTATCACTATTCGATTGAAATGGTCGCCAGTGTGGCTGTGGTCCTGATCATGACCATTGCTCTGGTGTATCAGAGTCCAGCAGCGGCCGGCGGCCTGGGTGTTGCCGTCTTCTTGTTCTATTTGATACACCGGTTCCTGATCCGCGAGCGGCTGCAACGCGCTGCATCAGAGCGCGAGCGGTCGCTGCGGATGCTGCAGAGAAGGCTCGCAGACGTGTTCGCCTCCGGGAAGGAGATTCGTACTTACCAAAACCAGGCTTTCTTTCATGGCCGGATCAGTGATCAAGCTGGATTCCTGGCCAGAAGCAATCGACAAATCGCGCTTCTTCCCCTGGGGACGCGAATCATGTCAGAGCAAGGGGTGGTGCTGCTTTTTCTTGGCGTTATAGTCGCGGTTCAACTGCACCATGGAGATGTACGGCAGGTGTTGTCGCTGCTGGTGTTTTATTTTGTTCTGTCCCGGCGCCTGCTTCCTCTGATTAGCCAGATATCGACCTCGGCCGGTCAAGTGGAGAGCACTTGCGAGGCCGTCCGGATGGTTGATTCGGAACTGACTAAATGCCGTCTGCAGCGAACGCCACTGCGGTCGAGCCAACTTCCGGCCGCCGGTCTCGCCCTGGAGCTGGATGGGGTGTCGTTTTCATTCGATGAAGACGTACCGATCCTTCGCAACCTTCATCTGCGGATACGTGCCGGCGAGAGCATCGTGCTTCGCGGTGTCTCCGGCAGCGGCAAAAGTTCGCTCCTGAACCTGATGGCCGCCGTCTCCCAGCCGGATGCCGGGGTGGTGCGTGTGGATCGGACCAGCGTCGCATACGTGCCCCAGGAGATTATCCTTCTCGACGATTCGATACGGAATAACCTGCTCTTCGGGCTACCGGAGAAGAGCGACGCTGAGCTGATGAATGCGCTGGCAAGTGCCAGCCTAAGTGAATTTGTAACGGCGCTTCCCCTTGGCCTGGAGACCAGCGTCGGCGACAACGGAGTCTTGTTCTCTGGAGGGCAGCGGCAAAGGCTGGCCCTCGCTCGAGCGATCCTGCGCGGCGTCTCGCTGCTTCTCCTGGACGAAGCAACGTCCGCGTTGGACGAAGAAAACGAAGGACAGGTGCTTAGGAATCTTGGGGCTGCGGGGATAGCTGTGGTGCTCGCGACGCATCGCGTTCACAAGCACTTTCGCGCCCAGCGTGTATTTCGGCTTCAGCACGGTCAATTGGTCGAAGAAGCAAAAGCTCCCTGGGTTTCTTCTCAAGGTGAGCCGGGCCTGGCATACATCGGGACAAATAAATGACAAGCCGGTAACAAGTCGCACGCAGGATCTCTTCATACTCAGCCTCTATGCTATCGATTGAAGATCTCGAATCCGCGTGCAACGCCTCTCAGCGGATTGAAGCTCCGAAGAACCTGGTGGAACCACCGGAACTCCCGTTCCACGCGACGTTCTATCCCTTTGGCTTCCCCGCCGTGGTCATGACTAACTCGGGAGGCGTGCTCAAGCACTATGAGGAGCTTTGGGGAAGGTTCACCAAGCAGCATGATACCGAGCCCATCCGGATAGAGGTGCAAGTGGTGGAGAGCAGTGCGACGGAGTGCCCTCCGGAGCCGACGCACCGCTACATGCAGCCGCTCATGATGTGTGTCGCCGATCGAGACAACTACAGCATGATCGATCTGGAAGCTTGCCATATCAAGACCGTGATTTCGCGCGCCGCGCTGCGCCATCGGCTCTATGCACAGTATTTCCTTTTGGGCATCGCCGCCTGCTGCGTTGCCACCCGGTATACAACACCGTTGCATGCCGGGTGTGTTGCCCTGGATGGACGAGGCGTGCTGTTGTGCGGCGACTCCGGAGCGGGCAAATCGACCCTTTCGTATGCCTGCGCCCGCGCGGGATGGACCTATGTGAGCGACGACGGAAGCTTTCTGCAGAATGGAGGAAGCAAGCGGCTGGTCACCGGAGACTGCTATAAGGTGCGCTTCCGGCCGTCTGCCGCAGAGCTATTTCCAGAGATTGCCGGACTCGAATTTACACCGCGCGCAGCGGGCAAGCCATCGATCGAACTGCCGACCGCCCATATGACGCATATCACCAGCGCGCAGACAACGCGGGTGGACTTCATCGTCTTTCTCAACCGGCGTACCAGTTCCGCGCCGCAGCTTGTACCTTATCGCCGGGATGTGGCTCGTCACTTCATGCGCCAGGTGCTTTATGGACCGGCAGAGGTAATCGCCGCGCAGTACAGAGCGATCGAGCGGCTCTTGACTGCGGATGTTTATGAGCTGCGATACACCGATTTGAATTGGGCCGTCGATCGGCTGCGGGCTCTGGTGCGGGAAGGGCGCTGATGGAATTGCTCCTCGATCCGGCGCCGGATGCGGCAACGGCAATCTCCTTCTGGAGGCATCCTGCCGCGTGGTTGCGGGAGAAGAATCTCAGTCGCGGCTATTGGGTGTTTTTCTCCGCTGCCTTCTTCTTCGATGCTGGGTTCGCGATCTACTTTTTTCTATTCAACTTGTACTTGCTGGATTACCGCTTCAATGAGCGAGCCATGGGATGGATAGGCGGCGCGATGGCGCTGGGTTCATTGGCAGGAACATTGCCGGCCGGCGCGCTGGCGCAAAGGATTGGTTTGCGGCCACTGCTGATTTTACTGTTCGTGACCGCTCCCCTGGTGAACGCGATACGCGCGGTATGGGTCTGGGAACCGGCCCAGATCGGGCTGGCCTTCCTGGCAGGTTTAGCGATAAGCAGTTGGGGCGTCTGCTTTCTTCCCGGGGTGGCTCGGCTTACCACGGAGAAAAACCGCACCGCCGCGTTCAGCCTGATCTTCTGCGCCAGTGTGGGCACCAGCATGTTGGGTGGTTTTGTGTGCGGCTATCTGCGTCAATGGCTCGGAATGGCCGGTTTCGCAATGGGCGCCTCCGATGTCAAGCGTGTCATCCTCCTTGGCTCTTGCGCGATTGCCTTCTTAGGGCTGATTCCTGTGCTGCGTCTCCGCATTCCATCGCAACCCAAGGAAGAGACCACCCTCGACGCTGAGGGTAATCGCTGGAGTTGGCTGCGCGCCTGGAAGCTCAATCCGTTCCTGTGGCGATTCCTACCGTTGATGGCTCTGTGGTCCGCGGTACTGGCTGCGTTCAACCCGTTCGCCAACGTCTATCTGTCGCGGGAACTGCATGTTCAGATGACGCAGATCGGACTTATTTTCTCCACCGTGCAGGTGCTGCAGCTATTCATGGGACTTCTGACCCCGTTTTTTCTGCGCGCACTGGGGTTAGTCAAAGGCATCGCTGCTACGCAGATGCTTGCCGCCGTGGTGCTGGGCTTGATGGCGGGGGCAAGGAACGGACAGTTGGCTGTGGGGCTCTATCTCACCTTTTCCGCAGCCCAGTGGATGAGCTCTCCAGGCCTCTACAACCTGCTGATGAATGAGACCCCAGATGCAGAGCGCAGCGCAGCCGCGGCCATGACGCTGTTCTGCAACGCGCTGGCTGCCTCCGTTGCCACAGCGGGCGCCGGCATCCTCTTGACCAGGTTCGGATATCCTCCCGTGCTATTTTCGCTTGCCATTGGGGCAATGGCCATTGCGCTGCTCTTCCGCTTCCTGCTTGCGGCGCCACAACAAACTTAAGGAGAACCAAGATGAGGGCCACGATGATCGTGCTGCTGGCTCTATTCGCCGTGCGGTTTGCGTATGCGGGAGTACTGATGCCGGGAGGCGTGCAGTTGCTTTGCCATCGGACGGCGAACGAGGACGTGCCGGAAAATACATTGGAGTCGCTGGATCAGGCCGCGCTGCTCGGGTGCAACGTGGTGGAGATCGATCTTCGCCGCACGCTGGACGGCAAAATTGTGCTCAACCATGACGGCATTATGGAGCGGCTGACCGACGGAGTGGGCGAGGTCGAGACCAGCTACTACGGGGACCTGCAGTTGCGAGACGCAGGCGCGTGGATGGGAGAGCGATTCGAAGGTCTGCATATGACCCTTTTCTCGGACGCACTGCGGTTGGCGCGCGAGCGGGACATTCGCCTGGTGCTGGATATGAAGGACAAGGGACTGGGAGCGGATGTGCTGCAGATACTGGAACGAGAAGGCATGCTGCAGCGGGTCCAGTTCAATGGCGAATGGGAGGATGTGAAGAAATTATATCCGGTTGCGACCGGCGTCGGCGACGGGACGGTATGGGTTCAGCCCGGGGTGACTGAGGGCCAGGTAAGCGAGTACCACCACCAGGGCAAAGCCGTAGTGGCAAACTTTTCCGCCAACCATCATGAGATGGATTTGGCGGGGATGAAGGCCGCGGTCGCTGCGGGAGTGGATGGCATCAACGTGGACTATCCGCGACTGGGCGCGGACGCCGTGGGCAGGCCAGTGGAGCGCAGGCTGCACGAGTTGATGCTCAAGGCCGATTCTGGCGAGAGCGGCGCTCGCGTCGCGGCCATCATGGATCTGTCCCGGTATAGCGGATTTCCGCTGCAGGGAAATTTTGCCCATTGGTTACTGGATGCGGATGATCATGTTTCGCGGGCCGCCGCACTGGCGCTGGTGACCGCACGTCCGCGAGCACCAGCCTCCGCTTTCGCCGAAGCAATGCAGTCCGGCAATGCGGATGCGCGCGCCAATGCTGCGTGGGCGTTGGGCATGCTAAATGCTCCAGCGAATGCCTTGGTGCCTTTGCTGCGGGACCAGGATCCCCATGTGCTGCAATCGGCTCTGCTGGCGCTGGCACGTGCACCGGGTGACGTGAGCGCCGGCACATTGCTGCCGCTGCTGTCCTATGACGATGCCGCAGTGCGCGGTGCGGCTGCCGTGGCTCTTGCGCGGCACCAGCCAGCGGCTGCCATCAAGGCTCTTCCGGCGCAATTGCAAAGCGAGATCGCTTTCGAGCAGGCGATCAAGGACGATCATGAAAGGCGGGGCAAGTCCCGATTTACCCAGCCGGAGATCGACGCGATCATGAAATCCTTCAAGTGCCAGATGGAAATGATGCGGGCGCTCCACATGCTGGAGGGGAATGATGCCACTCGGGAACTGGAGACGTTAGCGTTCCGGCCGGACGAAGGTCTTTCGTCGTACGACGGCATCGTGGCCGGGTTTCAATTGTGGGACCGCATCGGCGCCGACGCCGCGCCGGCGGTACACGCGCTAGGATCCACTGATCGACAAGTGGCGGATCGGGCGGAGTGGATGCTGGTGAAGGCCAGCCCAGCGGCTCTGCCGGAGGTGCGTAAGGCGCTCGACAGCGAGAACAAAGAGGTCCGCCAGCGGGCAATGCGCATCGTGGCCTGGCAGGGAGACACGGAATCGCTCGCAGCGCTGCAATCGATCGAGAAAACAGACGCCGCGGATGCCACGCTTGCAACTTGGGCGATAGAAAAGATCCAGTCGCTTCATCCGAACGGCGGGTAGCACCGTGGATCTGCCCGAACGAAATAAGATTGCTGCCGTTGTGCTGGGCTCTGTCCATACACCACCACGCATGCTAAGGTGAAGCGCCACCCTCTCCCTTGTCATCCCGACCGAAGCGAAGCGTAGTGGAGGGACCTGCTGTTCAAACTTCGGGCACAGCGAACTGTGCGCTGAGCGAAGCACCTTCAGGTTCCGTTTCTCCACCAACGCAAACGGCAGGTCCCTCGGCTTCGCTCCGTCGAAAATCACTTGCAAGAGGGGTCGTAGGTGGGGAAAGAGAACCGCAGGTCCCTCCACTACGCTTCGCTTCGGTCGGGATGACAAGGGAGAGGGTGGCGCTTCACCTTAGCATGGGTGGAGGTGTATGGATAGAGCTCAGCGGCTTTACGGGTTGAAGAAGTGGAGTAGCTCTTCCTCGTCATGCTTGCTGAGCGAAGCGCGCATGCGCATGTGGCGCACAATGGTGCCGGAGATGCGAGGTGAGAAACCTTCCGGGGCGTTGTGGCAGCGAGAGCAATTCTGCTCAAAGATGCGTTGGCCTTCATCTTCAGGTTGCGGGGATGCCTGGGCAACAGCCGGCTTCTTGCCGGCGGGCGTAGCGGGCGGATGATCCTGCACCATAACCGGTGGCAGCAAAGGCGCCGCAGCCAGGGCAATCAAGGCCAGCAGTTGTTTATCTTGCGGCTGGGTGGCGGCTAAAGCCGGTTTTTTGTCTGTCTGCGCAGACTGGGGAAACGCGGGCGTCGCAGCCAGGATGGTCAGAGCAACGAGAAGATGCTTTGCATTCATGGTCATTTGCCTTTCCAAGCCGGGAAGAGGAAGCGGTAAACGATCCCTGTCTCCCAAACGTTGTGGTTGCCGGTGGAAGAGAACTGGCGCGCGTAGCTGGTAAGAATTCTGGTGTTGTGGGGCAGGTTGTAGTCGAGACCGAAGTCCGCGCGTTGCGTGTTCACCAGCGGCACGCCATCGCTGATATTGGAGTTGTCAAGGCGGAACGTTTGCTGCATGCGGAAAAGCGGTTCAAACCGGCCCCAAAAACTGTTGAGGCCTCCCAAGGCCTGCGTACGGTAATCGAACTCTACCCAATAGCCCTGCGCGTGCTGTCCGCGGTTGAACTCCGAACGCAGGCGGAAGGCAGTATTCTTCGGCTCCCACCAGGCGTATGTGCCGAAAAAGTTTTCATGCGTGCCTTGTAGCAGCCGGCTGTAAGAGAAGCCCACCTCCAGGCGCTTCTCGGGCAGATAGAGGCTGGTGCGGCCTCCGGCGGAGCGCTGGGAGGAGAACTGTGAATTATTCGAGAGGGCGGAGAAGTAGGCCGCATAGGCGAGGGAGTACTTACGCCGCGAGATAGCGGAGCCGCGAACCTGGCCACCGACCCCGGTGCCGGTGGACATGAGACCGATGTTGGAGGCAATCGGGCCGTCCTGGAAGTTGCCGATCCAGATGGGCGATAACCGCTCGTTATAGGTCTGCCAGGGCAGCAGAAAGCTGCCGCCCACAATGCTGATGTGTGGCGAAGCGATGTAGTCGCCCTGCAGATAGGTGAGACCGACGAAGCCGCTGCCAGTGTAGCCGGGGTTTGCGCTGTTGCCAGTAGGAGCCCAGGTCTCGAGCAGGGCCGCCCGCGACTCGATGAGAAAATGCCGGCCAATCGGCGCCGCCAGCAAGGGTTCGATGATCGGGGAGTAAGTGGTGTTACCGGTGTTGGTAAGGGTGAGGAAGCCTACACCGCCGGACAGAAGCGGTGTGTTCTGTGCGGCTCCGGAAAGCGCAGAGCAGACCACGGCTAAGGCAAAGGCGATGGGCTTGGCTGACCGTGCCATTTTCAAGAGCGTGCAATTCAGGATCGGACGCGGCATAAGCTAAAGTAGCGGCACTCGCTGCCTGATGTGTCTCGGGATGGTCTGCATTTTGTCAATTGATTGTCATTAGCGAACCACAGCCAGATCCGCGGTGGGATCCGCTTTCGGCGCCCTCGAATTTATAGGATCCGGTGCGGAATCGTCGCCGCGACAAGGAAATGACAATCGCTTTACGGCGACATGACATTCCTGAATCGAGACCCGGCTACTGTCAGGACAGTTGATTTCCTCCGGGCCATTTGCTATCCGCTTGCAGAGTTGGCGATCCCGAGGTGCACTGAGGCCGGTTTCCATGTCCACACTGCATACGAGCACGTCGCCCAAGTCGCTGACCAAGCAACTGCAAGCCCGCGAGGCTGTGCTGTTGATCTTCTGCGATCCTCTGCCCGAGCAATACGCGCGGCTGTGGCACTTGTCGGACAACGAATGGCAACAACTACTGCACTGGCTGGATATCAGCGGCCTGGCGTTGTATTTCCTCGACCGAGTGCTTGAGTTACAACTAAACGACCTGTTGCCGCGAGCGGTGATGGCCCGCCTGCAGCAGAATTTGATCGACAATACTGAGCGTCTGCGCGGCATGGTCGATGAATCGATCGAGATCCAGCTTGAGTTTCAGAGCGCCAACCTTTCCTATGCGGTTTTGAAAGGATTCTCGTTGTGGCCGCATTCCGTACCAAAATTACAGTTGCGATCGCAGCTTGACCTCGATTTTCTGGTGGCGGAAAACAGCGCCCCCCGGGCGCGGCAGCTGCTTGAACGCCGGGGCTATCGCCTGCACGCGGTCAGCGGCAGAAGTTGGGAGTTCAAAACGGACCATGTCCCTCAAGCTTCTATGAAAGATTTGTACAAAAATGTGCCTCACCGGTGCGTTGAGTTGCACATAGAAACCAATACCAACGACGACTCATCATTGCTGGCTCGCACAGTGAAGCGTCGTTTCCACGGCATCTGCATGCCGGCGCTTTCACCGGCCGACCTTCTTCTGGGGCAGGGACTGCACCTATTCAAACATGTATGCAGCGACTTCTCACGTACAGCGCACTTGCTCGAGTTTCGCCGCCATGTACTCGCTCACCGCGAAGATGCTGCCTTTTGGCGCGAACTTCAAGGCCTTGCCGAGACCCATCCAAGGGCGAGCCTGGCACTTGGTGTGGTAACGCTGTTGATCACTCACGTGATGGGGGATTTTGCTCCGGCGTCGTTTACCCGTTGGACCGTCGATCGTCTTCCCGATTCCGCGCGGCTTTGGATAGAACTGTACGGTAGGCGCTCTGTCTTCTCGAGCTTTCCCGGCAGCAAGCTGTACCTGCTGCTGCAAAGGGCGCTTGCACCCGTAGGCGTTCCGGCGAAGCGTACGCTGCGGCGGGCGCTCTTGCCTCTACGCTTGCCGCCCCCTATCTCGCCCGCAACCGCGAACGATACCTTCTCCGTGCGCCTGCGCCGGCAGCGGGTACAGTTTCGTTTCGTTTGTTTCCGCCTGCGCTTTCACGTGGTGGAGGGAACTCGCTACATGTGGGAGTTATTTCGTTGGCGGCAGCACATGAAATCGTGTGCCCGGTGCATCGCACCACTCGATACTTCCCGCTCTTCAATCAACCATTCTTGATGCCCAGCCCCTTTTGGGCGTCAACAAAGGAATGACAATTCACTGACCAACCCATGACACGCCTCCGGGCCGGGTTCCTTAGGTTCAAGTTGTAGAAAGAAATAGCCATGCCACAATCTTCCAATTTTTCCGGTGCAGTCAACGTGACCCCAAGCCGCCCTTCGCGGCTGGGCACGCACGGCGGCCGCCTATTACCAATTGAGGTCTTCATTGCGGTCTCGGTGCTGACGCTATTCTTTGCCGGCGCGACCACCGCATACGGGCAAACTCCGTTTTCGCCGGATCCGGCGCAGAGCACTGCGCAGTCCACGACAAGCTCGGACGGCTTCGGCGCGTCCACGCCGAATGCCGGCAGCGGAGCGACCACGACCAATGGGGGCAGCGAAACAAATGCCGACTCTAACAGCTCTACCAGCTCTAACAGCTCGGCAAGCTCTACAAACATCGGCAACTTGACGCCAGTCAGTCTCTCCTCCAGCCAGATCATCGACATTTTGCAGCAGAACCCCGACCTGGTGTTAGAGCTCAAGTCCCAAGTGGCTGATCGGCTGCAGGAGCAGGGCAGGCAGGTCGACGCCAACGATATCTCCGACCAGATGCTCTATGACCAGATTGCGACCAATGCCGGCCTGCGGGCAAACATCACCAGCTTTCTGCGCGCACGGGGGTATATCACCGACGACGATCTGCAGACCGCAGCATCCGGCGTAAGTGGTGCGAGCGAGGAGACGGGCGCAACGCAGCGCGTTCTCACCCAGACTGGCGACACAGATACACCAATAAATGCAGCTGGGCTCGCGGCGGAATCAGGCCTCAACTCAGGCATGAACTCAGGCCTCGACACGGGGCAGTCGCGCCTGGCGGCAGACGGTCTGCCGGGAGCAACAAGCGGGTCGACGAGTTCTGCCGCCCAACGCCGAAATCCTCAAGCACAAAGAAATCGTGAACAGGTAAACTCATCCACCGATCAGCCCAAAGTGCTTCGCCTGCCCGCACCCTACAACCTGCGATCGATGCGCGATCTCTATACCCAGATCCCAGACCAGGCTGCGCATCTGAAACGCTTCGGCTCGGAAGTTTTCCTGAACCGCGATTTGGTGACTGCACGCGGCGTATCGGCTCGCGATACCCCCTTGGACATACCACTCGGGCCGGACTATGTGGTAGGGCCAGGGGACACCCTTACCATCGACATGTGGGGCAGCGTGACCGTGGCCGTCACCCGTCAGGTTGATCGCGACGGCCGCGTCCTGTTGCCCGAAGCGGGTTCCGTGCAAGTCGCGGGCCTGCCCTTAGAGCGGGTACAGAGCCTGATCGGAAGCGCGCTCAAGCAGCAGTACCGCAATGCGCAGGCCGTAGTTACGGTCTCGCACCTCCGATCGGTGCGTGTCTATGTCGTCGGTGACGTGCAGCGTCCCGGCGGTTACGACATCAGTTCGCTGGCAACTCCGCTGAGCGCGCTGTACGCCGCCGGTGGTCCAACAGCGGCCGGTTCGTTGCGCACATTGCGTCACTTTCGTGGGCAGAAACTAGTGGAGGAGGTCGATCTTTACGACTTCCTGCTGCACGGAATTCGCAATGGAAGTGGGCATTTCGAAAGCGGGGACACCCTGCTGGTGCCCCCCGCCGGTCCTGAAGTAGCGGTCTACGGTGCGGTCAAGCGTCCGGCGATTTACGAGGTAAAAACCGGAGAGACATCGCTGGCGGCACTCCTGAATGACGCCGGTGGTTTTACAGTTGCTGCGTCGCTCGGCCACATCTCCATCGAGCGCATCGATTCCAACCGCCAGCGCGAGACGGTCACGTTAAATCTTCCCGGAGATCGAAGTCCACAAGCTGATCGCGCGGCGATCAATGCGTTCCAGGTACAGGATGGCGATCGCGTTCGCGTCGAACCGATCCTTCCCTATAGCGAGCGCGTCGTCTATCTGGAGGGCCATGTCGCGCGTCCGGGCCGCGTGCCCTACACGGATGGCATGCACCTCGGCGATGTGCTGCACAGCTATCGGGACATACTACCCGAGCCCGCTACTCACGGAGAGATTGTTCGCCTGGTGCCCCCGGATCTTCACGCCGAGACCATCGACTTTGACGTGCCCGAGGTGTTGATCGGCAATGGAAACCTCTCGCTTCAGCCATTCGATACCATTCGCATTTTCGGGCGCTACGAACTGGATGCGCCCAAAGCCACGATTCTTGGCGAGGTCATTCATCCAGGCTCATATCCGCTGTCAAAAGGCATGACTGCGGCGCAGTTGGTGCGCATGGCGGGAGGATTCAAACGCGACGCACTGCTCGAAAAAGCCGGCCTGACCAGCTATGACGTGGAGAATGGCAATCGGATCATTGAGAGTGTCGCGATGGTGCGGATTGGGGCGGCGGTTGCCGGCACGGACCCGAATGCAGACGCTGCGCTCAAACCGGGCGACATCCTCACCGTTCATCAGATCACTGGATGGAACGATATAGGCGAGTCGATAACTCTCGACGGCCAGGTCAAATTTCCGGGGAATTACGGTTTCCATGATGGCGAACGTCTCAGCTCCGTTTTGCGGAGGGCTGGAGGGTTTCTACCTGCTTCCTATCCCATGGGCGCGGTGCTGGTTCGGGTACAAGTGCGTGAGCTCGAGCAGAAGAGCCGAGAGGAACTCATCCGTCAGATCGAGACCAACTCAGCGGCCGCGCGCCTCTCACCCGCCACGGCAGGCGGTGATGGTGCTACCACGTTCAAGCTGATCCAGGCCCAACAGCAGGAGGTGTTGCAAGACCTGAAGAATCATCCTCCAACCGGCCGCATGGTGATCCAGATAACCGCCGATATCGACAGCTGGGCCAACACCCCGGCGGATATCGAACTGCGCCGGGGTGATGTGCTCACGATCCCCAAGCGGCCTGGTTTTGTACTCGTGACCGGTCAAGTCTACAACGCCACCGCCCTCACCTTTGCACCGGGCCAAACAGCGGGCTGGTACCTGAGTCACGCGGGGGGAACTAACTCCACCGCGAATCGCAAAGAGGCCTTCATCATTCGCGCTAATGGCTCGGTGATCGGCCGTCGATCGGGAGAGTGGTTTGACGCCAAAGTGCTCTCGACCAAACTCAATCCCGGCGATGTGGTCGTAATTCCTCAGAAGATTATCGGCACCTCGCTGCTCTGGAAAAATCTGTTAACCACGGCGCAGCTTGCTTCATCCATCGCCATCACCGCCTCGGTGGCATCCCTGTAGGCAAATATGTCGAAGTCGCACAGTTTCACGACCACAATCCCGGATTCCATCGTCACCGCCCTCGAGCACGATGCGCAAACACCGGAGCACTGGGCCATCCGTGCCATGCTGCTTTGGAAACATCGCCGCCTGCTCGCGCGCATAACCGCGATCGCGTTCGTGGTGAGCCTCTCGATCGCGTTCATCATTCCCAAACGCTACAAGTCCAGCGGGAGCATTATGCCGCCCGATCAACAGGGTTCGGGGTCGATGATGCTGGCTGCGCTGCTCTCGCATTCCTCCTCATCACTGAGTGGGTTGAGCAGCCTTGCCGGCGGTCTGCTGGGTGCACACACCACGACTGCTCTCTACATCGATTTACTGAAGAGCGGAACCGTGAGCGGCCATCTTATCGATCGCTTCAATTTGCAACATCTGTATCGCAACCGTTATCGCGTCGATACGGCCAAGCACCTTGCCCATCTTACGACCATCACAGAGGACAAGAAGAGCGGCGTCATCACGGTTGAAGTGGAGGATAAAGATCCTGTACGGGCTCGCGATCTGGCCCAGGCGTATCTTGACGAACTGAACAAGCTGGTTACGCATACCAGCACCTCTTCCGCTCACCGGGAGCGCGTTTTCATCGAGGGGCGCCTGCATTCAGTTTCCGCTGACCTCGAACGCGCACAGCTTGACCTGAGCGAATTCTCAAGCAAGAACAGCACCATCGATATCAAGGAGCAGACCCATGCCATGGTGGATGCGGGCGCCCGCGTTCAGGGTGAGCTTCTGGTCGCACAGTCCGGGCTTGAATCTTTGCGCCAAATTTATGGCGACGGAAATGTACGCGTCCGCGAGACAGAAGCGCGTATTGCGAGCCTGCGAAGCGAACTGGAAAAAATGACCGGGTCGTCTGCACCTCTCGCTGCCAGCACCGCCGCAACAGATGACGTCGCCGGAAAATCTGACGACGACAAGGGCGAGCTCTATCCGCCCTTAAGGCAGCTTCCACGGCTCGCGGTTCCGTATACCGATCTTTACCGCCGTGTGCGCGTCGAGGAGACGGTCTATGAGTTGCTCACGCAGCAGTATGAGTTGGCGCGGATCGAAGAGGCCAAGGATGTTCCGATGGTCAGTGTGATCGACTCTCCCGGAATACCCCAGAAGAAATCCTTTCCACCTCGATTGTGGCTTACCCTCGGGCTGACGTTCTTCGTCTTCGTCACTACGGCGGCACTGATCATCATGCGGGACCGCTGGTCGAGGGTCGATCCCGGCGATCCAGGGAAAATGTTTGCGTCAGAAGTCCTGCTGTCCGTGCGCAAGCGAACGCGATCCATCGTTGAGCGCCGAGGTGCCCTATGAAAAACCACCTGACGAAACCGGGTGCAGCTGGGCCCTTGGCCTATCTGCCCGCGTGCTCTGTCTATGCCATTGCCACCTTTTACCAGATTCAGGAGGTATCGAAACTATGAAGATTCTCGTCGCTGCCGCTTCTTTCTCCTCGCGAATTTCCGGGCTGCAGCGCCACGCCTTTAATGTCGTGCGATGCCTCCTGCAACTGCAGGAGATTTCGGCTGTGCATCTTGTGGTGGCGCCATGGCAGCGCGCGCTGGTCGAGGACGCAGGCTTCCATTCCGACTCCCGGCTGACCGTTCACATCGCCGAGATGGAGCAGAGTTCGCTCAGCCGGAACCTGTGGTACTACCGGGAGCTGCCGGCTCTGGCTGCTCGTGTGCGGGCTGACCTTGTCCATCTAACCTACCCTATGCCTGTCGATGGGGCGTCGTTTACCTGCCCAACAGTAGTCACGCTGCATGACTTATACCCCTATGAGATTCCGCGAAACTTTGGCTTTCCAAAATGGATCTTCAATCGCCTGGTTCTGCAGCAATGCCTGCGCAATGTTGATTCGATTGCCTGCGTTTCGGATGTTACAGATATTCTCTTAAGGCGCTATGTGCCGCAGGCCACGTTTCAAAAGGCCACCCGCATCTACAACTGCGTCGAGCCGGAGCCGTTCTGTGCCGTAGAGTCACCCATCCCCGGCTGGCTCGGTGAGCCATTTCTTCTCTGTGTTGCGCAGCACCGCAGAAACAAGAATATTCCACTGCTGCTCCGGACTTTCGATCGCTTGTTGCAGCGAAAAGAGATCGATCCCAAAACGCAACTCGTGGTTATCGGCATTTCTGGGCCGGAGAGCCGCCGTATCTATCGCCAGGTCTCTGATCTCCATCTGGGCGAGCGGGTTCACTTTCTTGAAGGACTATCAGAGCCCGAGTTGCAGTGGTGCTACGGGCGGTGCGAAGCGCTGGTCACTCCCTCCATTACCGAGGGCTTTGGTCTTCCGGTCGCGGAGGCGCTTCTCGCGGGTTGCCGGGTCGTTTGTTCGGACATACCGGCCTTTCGCGAAGTCGGTGGCGATCAGTGCCGCTTCGTAGAATTGGGTCGAAACGCAGAGGAGGCGATTGCGGAAGCAATTGTTACTACGCTCCAGCAACCGGCGAAGGCGCCGATCGCTCTGCCGCAGTTTTCCTCTTCGCTTCTGGCCAACCAGTACCTGGGCCTCTATCGCGGGCTCATCGCGTCTGCTGTGCAGCCTCACAACGCCAGGTTCTCCGCTTCGCTCCACGCTGCAGCAACAGAAAGGCAATCTCTATGAGAGCACGGAGGGAGCTGCTGATTTTGGCCGTCGCGATCCTCTCTCTGGAAAAACTAGCCGCTGCCGCGCAGGCCGCGCCGTTAATCGATCCGCTGCTGGAGTGCACGTGGACGAAATCATCGATCACACCCTTGCACTATGCAGTTGCTAAGCGAATGGTAGACGTGGTCGGGTCGACTTTTCTTCTCCTGCTGTTGGGCCCTGTATTTTTTCTGATCGCGGTAATGGTGTGGCTGGATACGCCCGGACCCGTATTCTTCGTTCAGAAGAGGGTAGGCCGCAATGGAGAACTCTTCAACATGTATAAGTTCCGCTCCATGCACACCTCTTCGCCGCGGTACGAATTGTCTCCGACTCAATCGTCCGATCCGCGCATTACTGCCGTCGGGAAGGTTTATCAGACGAACCAGTCTGGACGAACTGCCGCAGCTGATAAACGTCTTCGTGGGGAATATGTCGCTCGTTGGACCGCGTCCGGAGATGCCCTTCATTGTGTGTCGCTACAATTCCCGGCAACGGCAACGGCTGAAGGTAGTCCCCGGGATTACCGGCCTATGGCAACTGAGCGCCGATCGGGGCCTTCCGATCCACGAAAACATCCACTATGACCTGAGCTATATCCAGAACCGCACATTTTTTATGGACCTGGCGATTCTGATCCAAACACCCTTCCGCGCGCTGCGTGGCGGGATCTAAGGCAATTTCGCAATAACTGTGGCCTGATAAAGATCGCGAGGTGTGGTTTTCCTGTGAAGCTTGTTGGCGCTGATGAACTCCATGCGGCTTTCTTCGCGGAAAGCCGCATGGAGTTCGGTGGTCCCGCAAAGATCCACAGGAAATCCGGGTTCGGTCTACACCCATTGCGAAACTGCCGTAGCCCCGAACTTGTGCAGCGATAGACGTGGCGAGGGTTTCCTCGCCACGTCTCCCATGTCAGGCGCTGGCTTTGTGTTTCTTAACGACTTTTTTGTGGTTGAGTTTTGACGCGCCCGCACCATTCGTATATTCGCCGACTGGAGTCGAATCGAACGGTGACGTGGTCTCAGTTCCTGGTTCAGGATCGTACGGAGTAACCGTCAATCCCTTTCCACCTTCGATCTCAGACTTCACTAAGTGGAGACCATTCGCCTCGTTCCACGGACCAGCCTGGTCAGTGTCGCCCTCCTGGCTTTCGCCGGTGGAGGCGTTAAAGAACTCATCGACGAGTCCCGGCGTAGGCTGAATGATACCTACCGAAAACTGCGGCTTGTCCATGCTTTCCAATGCCGCGGTGAATGCGCGCATGTGCGTGATCTCACGCGTCATGAGGAATTGCAGAGCCTGTTTGCTGCCGGCGTCCTGGGTGAATGAGATAAGACGTTCGTAGACTATTTTGGCGCGGGCCTCGGCTGCGATATTGCTCCTCAAGTCGACTGCCAGGTCTCCTGTCACCTTCAGGTAATTCGCAGTCCAAGCGTTCCCCATGGAGTCGAAGAGAGCGACACCTCCACCCCCCGCGATGGTAACCAGAGGGTCTGCCTCTGCCGCTTCCCGCTCGTGCTTCATAGGTTTCAAGTGCATCCGGATAAGCGCACCCACCACCTCCAGATGACTTAGCTCCTCCGTTCCTATATCCATGAGCAGATCTTTCCGTTCCGGATCTTCGCAATTAAAACCCTGGATGGAGTACTGCATCGCGGCAGCTAATTCACCGTTCGCTCCTCCAAACTGTTCCAGTAGCATTTTGCCGAACTTAGGGTCCGGCTCTCCTATGGTTACGGTGTACATCAACTTCTTAACGTGGTGGTACATTGGTTCTCCTTCATTCGCTGCAGGGAAAATGGGTAGATAGAAGCCCCACCTGCGAGGACTACATCGATTGCCGGTATGGCATTTCTAGATCTAGCGCATGCCCTCTTCCTTCAGCCTTTCGGGGACCGCGCCGGGCTGAAAACCGTTTTCGCATCATCCCCTAAGCCGCCTTTTCGCGCCACGGGTCGATAACAATTTTTGTCACGTGGTCCTTCTTATCGCGCCACACCTCGTACATTTCAGGCGCTTCGTCAAGTGTGATGCGATGAGAGATGATGTAGCTGGGATCGATTTCTCCCTTTTCAATCCGGTCCAACAGCGGTTTCATGTAGGTGTGCATGTTGGTTTGGCCCATTTTCATCGTGATGCCTTTGCCGAAGGCTGCGCCGAAGGGAACTTTGTCCAGCATTCCGCCATATACACCGGGAATCGAAAGTGTTCCGCCTTTGCGCACAGCCTGAATCGCCTGTCGCAGAACGCCGGGCCTATCCGTCTCCTGCAAAAGCGCAGTTTTCACGGTATCGTAGGCACCCTGCAAATCGCTCGAATGAGCTTCAAGGCCCACGGCGTCGATGCACCCGTCGGGGCCGATGCCTCCCGTAAGATCTCTAAGCGCGGTGAGCACGCTCACACCTTCATGGGAGTAATCGACAGTTACGGCGCCGATGGAGCGCGCCATCTCGAGCCGCTCGGGCAGCCGGTCAATGGCAATCACCTGCGCCGCCCCCAGCATGAAGGCGCTGGCTATCGCGAATTGCCCCACTGGGCCGCATCCCCACACCGCTACTGTGTCGCCTTCCTGAATTTGGGCGTTCTCTGCTGCCATGTAGCCGGTAGGAAAAATATCGGAGAGAAACAGCACCTTTTCATCCGCCAGGTCGCTCTCGATCTTGAGCGGGCCGACATTCGCGAACGGCACGCGCACATACTGTGCCTGGCCCCCGGCATAACCGCCCATCATATGCGAATAGCCGAAGAGACCCGAACCGGAATATCCATAGGCAGCCTCCATCAAATGGGCGTTGGGATTTGTATTATCGCAAGCAGCCCAAATCTTCTTTTTGCAGAACTCGCAGTTCCCACACGCGATGGTGAACGGAACAACCACGCGGTCGCCGCGCTTCAAGTTGGTTACACTCTTTCCTACTTCCTCAACGATGCCCATGAACTCATGCCCAAGGATGTCTCCCGACTCCATGGTGGGAATGAACCCGTCAAAGAGATGCAGGTCTGATCCGCAGATGGCAGTGCGTGTAATCTTGATAATCGCATCGTGCGGATTCAAAATTTCGGGATCCGGCACGGTGAGGGTTTCCAATTTGCTTTTTCCCATCCAACAAACAGCTTTCATCGCTCTACTCCATTCTTATTGAGTGTCGGTTTCTTTCTTAGCTCGCCTGCCGTGTTTCGACACCGTGGGGAACCTCGATCTTTTCCCCGTAAGCGGAACTCTTACCGCTCCCGATAACGCCACGCGGTCCGTGAGGCTGGCCGTGCGTCCGCGGGATTTCTCCCGTCTCCACAAGCGCCTTGAAGTGACGGAGGTTCTCAATTACCGCTTGCTTCGGGTTGCGTCCGGTCAGAGTTTCCCATGCGCTTGCGAGCTTCCCGATTCTGAACTCCTGCAGCACGGTGACCATCGTTCCGCGCCCTGTAGTTGCCGGATCAAAAACCACCTCACCTGCGTTGTCCAGATCGCCGCCGATGGAGCGCCATGCCAAGCGCTTCCCCGGCTCATCGGCGAGCAGCTCCGAATCCCACTCAACTGTTTTATCTCCTTTGCGCATCACCCAATGCGAGGTTTTCTCGCCGGTCCTGACTACTTTCTCTATCTGTTCCTGCCACGTGGGTACAGCCTCAATATCCCTCCACCTTTCATAGAGCTCTTGCGGCTGTGCTTGAATGATGGCGCTGGTGCGCACCCAGACCTTCCCATCCTTATCCTCGGGAGGTGGAAGATAGCGGCCATCGAGGGTAACGGCCGCGTCTCGAAAACGCGTAGTGTCGTTCGGTGTCTTGCTCAAGGGAGCCATGTGGTTCCTCCTCAAACTCGGTTGCATAGAGTTGGTTGCAATGGTATCTGGCGAATAGGACGTGGGCCGCTTAAGCAGCGGGCCCACCTCACAGACGTAGATCGAACAAGGCGCGAGGCCTTAGCGTGGGACGCTTTCAGTTTCATCGATCGGTTTTGCCATCTTCTCGTGCATGGCGGCTTTGGCTGCGCCCGGAATCACGTTTGCCAATGCGCCTTCGAGCTTGGTTTTCGCCGACGCTGCGTAGACATGGTCTTTACCAGCCAGCAGAGCGTCAACACCCTGACGGGCCACGTCGCCAGGCTGGCTTTCTGATTTGCCCTCCGACCCGACCTTGGTATTGTCCATGCCGGCGCGATGAAAGAAATCAGTATCTGTTGGGCCCGGTTGCAGGGCCGTGACAGTGACTCCCGCATCGCGCAATTCGTAGCTGAGGCTATGCGCCAGGGAAAGCACGAAGGCCTTGGTGGCGGCATATACAGCCTCTCGCGGCGCAACCATCTCACCTGCAATGGACGCGGTGAAGAGGATCTTGCCTTCGGCCTGACCCACCATCTTCTGCACCACATACTTCGCCAGCTGCACCGTCCCGGCGCAGTTCAGCGCAACCATATTCAGCTCGGCTTCCAGGTCGGTCTCCTGGAATAGGCCGCCGACTCCAACCCCGGCATTGATGCAGGCGACGTCCAGATTTCGTCCCAGCGCTGTAACCTTCTTCCAAAGGCTTTCCACCCCTTCTCGCCTCGCGAGGTCAGCCTGCACTTCGAGAACTTCTGCTGAGGCCGCGCGAAGTTCCTCTGCCACCTTGTTGAGGCGTCCACCCGCGGAGCACACGACTACGTCGTAACCGCGACCGGCCAATTCTTTCGCGAGAGAAAGCCCAATGCCACTCGATGCGCCCGTTACCAGGGCCAATTTGTTTGCCATTACATTACCTCACGTAAGAAATACTTTTCTAACTGAGTTGGATGCAGCCCTTGAAAGTGTGAAGGGCGAAGTTTACAAATGTTTCCGAGCTTCAAGAAAGAATGCTCAACAATTGCTGTTGCTGTTGCTGTAGTTCTTCCGATGCCTGCACCTTACCCCGGCAGCTGAGGCGCCAATTGCTGGACGGCAGGGCTGTCGGAGCCTAACCAATCTGCATGACGAGCAGTGCTGTCAAAGTGCGCCGTCGTTTTGAAGAGCTCGTACTTTCCATTCAGAGAAGCCTCTTGTGTTTTGGAGATCAAGCTCGAAAGAGCGGCTTCATCGAGCGGCTCAAAAGACTTGACCGCTGTGAAAGCCTGGTTCAGAAGGTCGGTGGTATTCATCCCGGTGATCAGAACGGACACCGGAAGATTCAAGGAATATCGGAGGCAATCCATCGGTTCCACTACACCGCTCTTGAGAATGATGCCGCCCCCGAAGCACTTCATACCCAGAACGCCGATCTGCTGTTTGATCGCCTGCGGCACGACCAGTTGCGCGAAGCTGCGGAAATGAGCATCCATAATATTGATCGGCATCTGGACAGTATCGAAGTGAAAGCCGTGCTTCTGCGCCACCTGCAGCATATAGAGATGAATATGCGGATCTTTATGACCGGTGAAACCAATAAAGCGAACCTTACCCGCTTGCTTGGCTCGGCGATGTGTTCCACCGCTTTCTGCGCCCCGGCTACGTTCACTAGGATATCGATTCCCCCCAGCGCCTTCGCGCCATCTTCAATCAGTTGCCGGCAAAAATGTTCATCGCTGATATCACCTGGCAGCGGGTACGCCTTTCTCCGGCATCTTCGATCAGGGTCACAACCTCTCGAGCGTCGGGCTTTTCGCTTGGCAGGTAGTTCAGAACAATGTCGGCGCCTTCCCGTGCGAACGCAATGGCCGCGGCGCGTCCGATACCAGAATCTGCGCCGGTAATAAGGGCTTTCCGCCCAGCCAGCCGCCCGAAACCTTTGTAGCTATCCTCACCGTGATCGGGCTTCGGGGTCATTTCCTGGGCTAACCCCGGCGCGGGTTGCGTTTGCTCCTCAAACTTTGGGCGAGGATATTGCTTCGTGGGATCTTTCATAGCGTACTGATTCTGAGTTTCGACTGCAGACATGGGCCGCTCCTATTAATTGACTATTGAAAGAAAAAACGTTCCGACCGGCAACATCGCCATCGCGAAGTAGGATGCGCACAGCCGGTGCGAATACCCGTGAGCGGCGTCGGTCTTGTCGTCCGCTCAGCCGATTCGTTTTCATGAGAGAAAACTCGCCGCTGCTTTCATGCGTCCTAAATGTGTCCATAAGCGACAACAATCCCCGCCAGTAGGAGCGGTAGCTTGATCTATGCTTTTCGATGTCCTAATATGGCGCATAGCCGTGGCCCCGACGATGACCCGGCCTCGACGCGCTGGATTGATCTCCTTGACTTTCTGCCTGCTCGCTGCAGCAACCGTAGCGGTCGCTCAAACACCATCGCAAGCCGTGACCGGTCCGTCACCTGCGTCCCAGGTGCCGCTATCAGGAAGGTCGACGCAGCCGGGTTCGGTTTCCGTCATTCAGCGAACTACGAACGCGGGCGGCGGCAGCAGTGTGAATGTTATCGACAGTTCGGTGACTGTTCAGGGTTCGTTCAGCGGCAGCGTCGCGGATGGTACCGCAACCAGCGGCATATTATCTTTGCCGCTGAATGAAGCATTGGCGCGTGGACTCCGCTTCAATCTTGGCGACATCACGCAGACGGCCTCCGTGATGCAGGCGCAGGGCCAACGGCAGGTCGCGCGAAGCAGTTTGCTGCCCAACGTCAACGCCGCCATCAGCGAGGAGTTTGAGCGGCTGAATCTTAGAACGATGGGCGTGGAATCGAACACCTTTCCTCTGACCGCAACTTTCAATTTTTTCGATGCGCGGGCGGCTCGACTCAACCAGTCGGTATTTGACCTGGTACGAATTGAAAATTTGCACTCTGCCAGTGAGAACCTGAAAGCAAACATCAAGGCGGCGAAGAATGCCCGGGACCTGGTGGTGCTTGCAGTGGCGGGCGCCTACCTTCAGATTGTCGCGACCCACGCGCGGATTGCCGCTGCGACTGCGCAGGTGGAAACAGGCCAGGCGATCTATGCGCAAGCAGCCGACCGTTTTGCGGCGGGACTCAATGCGCGCATTGATGCAACTCGCTCCCAGGTGCAATTGCAAACGGAGCAGCAGCGGTTGCGTTCCCTAAAGGCCGACCTGGATACGCAGAAGCTACGCCTCGCGCGCATCATCGGCCTGGCGGCCGGGCAGCAGTTCATGGGGACAGACAAATACCGGTACTCGCCATTGACAGAGCTCACGCCGGAGACGGCTATGCAGAAGGCTTTTCAGACGCGGCCTGATCTGGAATCGGCAGCGGCGGGGTAAAAGCGGCGGAGGCCGCAGTGAAGGCCGCCCGCGCGGAAAGGATCCCCAATTTAGCAGTTACTGCAGATTTCGGAGCAGCCGGACTGCGGCCGAATGCCTCATCGAGTGGCGTCTACACCGTGGCCGGCACAATGACCATACCGCTCTACGAGGGCGGACGAATCCACGGCGATATCGAGCAGGCAACCGCTGCTCTGCGGCAGCGGACCGCAGAGTTCGACGATCTTCGCGGCCAAATCGACCAGGACGTGCGGCAGGCCTTTATCGATTTGGATGCCGCTGCGGATCAGGTCGGTGTAGCTGGAAGCAGCGTCGGTCTCGCGCACGACACGCTGTCGCAATCGCGTGACCGGTTCGCGGCAGGAGTCGCCGACACCGTGGAACTAGTGCAAGCGGAGCAGGCGGTGGTGCAGGCCGATGAGGATCTGATCTCGGCCGAATTCGAACATAACCTGGCGAAGGTGTCACTGGCGCGCGCGGTCGGCAATGCCGAACAGACTCTTCCCATGCTTCTGAGGAAATAAGAATGCCCGACACGCTGCCGGAACATCAGGGTACTCAGCCGGATCAGGATATCAATATTACGTTGCGCATGCTCTATGACGAACAGGCCCGGTTGCGGGCTGAAGTCGATGAACTTCGCCAAAAGCAGACGCAGAACGGGAGTGGCGACCAGGACAAAAAGGACAAACAAGATCAGGAACAGGGAAAACAGCAGCAGAAAGATAGCGGCGACGGGGAGGATTCCAAAAAGGACAAGGATGGTGAGGACGATGAGAAAAAGGGCGATGAAGATAAGGAGAAGGAAGAGAAAAAACCGCCCTTGAAAGAAAGAGTGCGGGCCTGGATCAAAGAACACCCTATCGGAGCGGTTCTCATCGTAGTGGGATTCATCGTTCTGGTGATTGCGGGCGTCTTACTGTGGATCTATATCTCCAGCTACGAGAACACGGATGACGCGTTTGTCGACGGCCATACCGATCCAATCAGCCCGCGGATCAGTGGGATCGTGACCGCGGTGTATGTCGAGAATACCTTTCGCGTGAAGAAAGGTCAGCTGCTGGTTCAACTCGACCCGCGTGACTACCAGGTGGCGCTGGAACAGGCAACCGCGAATTTAACGCAGGCGCAGGCGAGCGTGCGGGCCCAAACCCCCAACGTTCCTATTACCCAGACCAGCGAATCAACTGCGGCGGTGAATGCCGAGCTGGGGGTAGCCAGCGCGACGGCCAACCTTGCCGCAGCCCAGCAGCGATACCGGGCAGCGCAATCCGACCTGCAACAGGCCGAGGAAAACCAGGCCAACGCCGCACGGGAAGAGGAGCGGTATAAAGCGTTGGTAGTAAAAGCAGAGGTTTCGCGCGAGCTTTACGACCAGCGCGCAACCGATGCGCTCGCGCAGTCGGCCATGGTGGCATCGCGGCAGAGCACGGGTGAGGCGGCTGCGAAAGACGTAACCCAGGCGGTGTCTGCGCTCGACCAGGCGCGGCAGCGGGAGAAAGAAGCTACCCGCAACCTGCCCCGGCAAATTGCGATCCAGCAGGAGACGGTTTCCATGCGCAAGGCAAACGAGCAAGCGGCCCAGGCGCAGACAGATCAGGCCCGGCTCAATTTGCAGTACACCCGCATCTATGCGCCGGCGGACGGCATCATCGGCGACAAATCGGTCGAACTTGGCACCCAGGTCGCCGCGGGGCAGGAATTACTGGCACTTACGCAGATCGACGATATCTGGGTAACGGCGAACTTTAAAGAGACAGAGATCAGAAAGATGCGGCCCGGGCAATCCGTGACCATCTACGTGGACGCTTTGTCGCACAAGTTCGACGGGTATGTGGAGGCTCTGCCCGGGGCCAGCGGCGCGGTCTACAGCCTGCTGCCGCCGGAAAATGCAACCGGCAACTACGTAAAGGTGGTGCAGCGCCTGCCCGTTCGTATTCGATTCAGGCCTAACCAGCCAGGAGCAGAGCGGCTTGCGCCCGGCATGTCTGTGGAGCCCAAGGTTTGGGTGAAATGAAGCAATCGTTTTGGCGGAGCTGATCGATGCCGGACAACAATTGGAAGCCGCAACACAGCCCATGGTTGATCGCGGTCGCGGTGATGATTGCGACTTTCATGGAGGTGATGGATACCAGCATCGCAAGTGTTGCCGTGCCCTACATTGCCGGAAGCACCGCTTCCACGAATGATGAAGCCGAATGAGTGTTAACCGTCTACCTGGTGTCGAACGCTGTCTTTCTTCCCGCAAGCACCTGGTTTTCAGAAAGGTTCGGGCGCAAACGCTTTCTGATGTTTTCAGTGATGGTGTTCACCATCGCTTCGTTCGCTTGTGGCATCGCTCCTACGCTGCCGTTCATTCTGCTGGCGCGGTGTATTCAGGGAGCGGGCGGAGGCGCCCTGCAGCCGCTCGCGCAATCGATTCTTATCGAGAGCTTTCCGCCGGAGAAGCAGGGGCAGGCCCTTGGGCTTTATGCATTGGGTGTGGTGCTGGGGCCGGTGATAGGGCCCGCGTTCGGCGGTTACCTCACCGACGCCATTTCATGGCGCTGGGCTTTCTATATCAATATACCCATAGGCATACTGGCGATCCTGCTGCAAAGCAGGTTTCTTGAAGATCCGCCTTACATCAAGAACGCCAAACCTGGAAAGCTCGACGGTATTGGTCTTGGGCTGCTCGGCCTGTGGATTGCGTGTATGCAATTCATTCTCGACAAGGGACAGGAGGATGATTGGTTTGGCAACACAGGAATTCGCTGGGCCGCGGTGGTGATGGTGATCGGATTTATTGCTTTTATGGTGCGCGAGCTGACCCATTCGAAACCACTGGTTAACCTGCGCGCCTTCTCCAATCGCAACCTGGCGATTGGTTGCCTCCTGGTATTTGTACTCGGCGCTGGTATCTACTCGCTAACCACCATCCTGCCGGTGTTCTACCAGACGCTCATGGGCTATGACGCGACCTCGGCGGGATTGGCCGTAAGTCCGCGCGGCCTGGGTTCGATCGTAGCGTCTATCGGTGTCGGCGCTCTGATTTCCAAAATGGATCCGCGAAAAATTGTTTCCGCCGGTTTCGGCGTTCTTGCGCTGGCGGCCTTATGGATGGGTTTTCTGACCCTCGACATCTCGCCTACGACCCTGTTCTGGCCGATCACCGTGAGCGGGTTGGCGATGAGCATGATTTTCGTTCCTCTCTCCAACGTTGCCTTGGGCACAATTCCGAAAGACCAGGTAGGCAATGCAAGCGGGATATTTAACTTCCTCCGCAATGTGGGCGGAAGCGTCGGCATCTCCGCCGCCAATACGATCGCTCAAAGGCACCTCCAGACCCACAGGAATGAAAGCGTTCATTGGCTCTCGGGTGGAAGCTGGATCTTCCGCGATCGGCTGCAGCAGCTAACTACCCAGATGCGGCTCCACGCAGGACCGCGGCGGGCACTGCTACGGGCATTCTCTATCATGCAGACGGGCCTGGACCACCAGGCCCAGCTCTGGGCCTATGTGGACGATTTTCGTTACCTGGCGTTACTCTGCGCGCTTTGCATTCCGGTGGCATTTCTTCTGAGGAAGCCCTCCGCCGGAACCAAGGGTGCGGCCTGAGCAACAAGATGCACTCACATTTCTTGCTTGATAAAAGCGCCAAATTACGTCCACAAAGACTGTGTGGCTACTACCTGCGCGCCGCGTGCAACCTGAGAAGCCACTCTGGGCATCACTCCAGATGCGCAGGAGTGCGAGCCCGGCCTCTTATCTAAATCGCTCCACCACCTCACCACCTCACGAGGAGTAAGGATGAGTACGCTCGCAATCGAACAGCGCCTGACAGCATTGTGGGAAAGACCAAAGACCGTAAAAGGCTGGTTCGCAACTGTAGATCACAAAGACCTTGGCATAAGGTATATTGTCACCGCCTTTGTCTTTCTGCTGGTGGGTGGCGTGGAAGCGCTGTTGATGCGCATCCAGCTATCCGGGCCGGAGCAAAGGTTCCTTAGCCCGGAGACGTACGACCAGATCTTTTCTATGCACGGCATCACGATGATTTTCTGGTATGCTGCGCCGATCCTATCCGGCTTTGCCGTCTACCTGATTCCGCTAATGATCGGCGCCAGAGACATGGCATTTCCTCGCTTGAACGCATTCACCTATTGGGCCTACCTGCTCTCCGGCATTTTGCTGTACATCGCTCCGGCGATCGGGCAGGCGCCTCATGGGGGATGGTTCGCCTACATGCCGTATACGGGTACCCAGTATTCCCCCAGCTATGGTCTGGATTTCTACGCCCTCTCGCTCATCTTTCTCACTATCTCAACCACCGGTGGCGCGGTGAACTTCATTGTCACCATCCTGCGGCTGCGCGCGCCCGGGATGACGATTAGCCGCATGCCGCTCTTTCTCTACAGCACGCTTACGATTTCCTTCGCCATTCTTTTGGCGCTCCCCGCTCTTACCGTCGCCTGTGTCTTCATGGAACTGGACCGGCGTTGGGGAACGCACTTCTTCCAAATTGCTAACGGCGGAGACCCCATCCTTTGGCAACAGCTCTTCTGGTTCTTTGGCCATCCCTGGGTATACGTCATCTTCCTCCCCGCCACGGGGATGCTCTCGATGATCGTGCCGGTCTTCTCCCGGCGTCCTATCGTTGGCCACCCCTACATTGCTATCTCGACCATCCTCACAGGAGCAGTGGGTTTCAGCGTCTGGCTGCATCACATGTTCACTATCGGCATGTCTGATATGGCGATGAGCTTCTTCAGTGCAGGCAGTATGACCATCTCCATCTTCACCACGGTCCAGGTGTTCGCGTGGGTGGCAACCATCTGGAAAGGCAGACCTGTTCTCACCGCTGCCATGCTGTATGCCACAGGCGCAATTGCCTTGTTGGTGATCGGAGGACTGAATGGTGTGTTCACCGGCATCATTCCCGTCGATTGGCAGGTGCACAACACTTATTACGTGGTCGCCCATATTCACTATGTGATCGTCGGGGCGAATGTATTTCCGGTCTTTGCCGCCGTTTACTACTGGGGCCCAAAGATGATGGGGCGCCTGCTGAACGAGAGCCTGGGCAAGTTGAGCTTTTGGGTAATGTTCGCCGGGTTCAATCTCGCATTTTTCCCCATGCATATCCTCGGCCTGATGGGCATGCCTCGCCGCATCTACACCTATGCTCCCGGTCTTGGCTTCGGCCCGATGAATATGTTGGTCACCATCGGCGGGTTCATTCTGGGCCTGGGAATACTGATCACCATTATCAATCTGTGGATCAGTATGCGTTCCGGCACAATCGCCGGGAGAAACCCCTGGAATTCCGACGGGCTCGAGTGGGAAACCGATTCCCCGCCGAAAGCCTACGCTACAGTTCATATTCCGACCGTTGTTTCGCGCCATCCGCTCTGGGACGACCATGAGGAAGAATACGATCCTGAGAACGAGCGGGTGCTCGACCAGGCTCGCATGACGCCTACAACGACGGTGCTCGACGCCGAGCCTGTGGGCATCGCCACCATACCGGGTGATTCTCTTGCGCCTCTGTTCGCCTCGATCACGATGTTCGTGCTTTTTATCGCGCTCATCTTTCAACTTCTTTGGCTCGCGCTGGCCGCCTTCCTCTCGACGTTCGCCCTCGGTTGTTACTGGTTGTGGCCAACCACACAGGAGATTGCGTGATGAGCACGCTCGCGGGTTCGCCCCCTACCGGTCAGGCGAGAGCTTACAGGCTGGCCTCGCTACCGATCGACGATCAACGTGGCATCCAAGGAATGCTGTGCGTCATCCTGACGGAGATGTCGCTGTTCGTCTGTCTGTTTTCGGCTTATTTCTACCTTGGTATCAATAAGAACCGGTGGGCAGCCGACCAGCCGCCCAAGCTAATGTATGCGCTGATCATGCTTGTCGTGTTACTTAGCAGCAGCGCAGTACTGGAGTGGGGAGAGCGGCAGAACAATCGCGGACGATATGGCTTAGGAAGGGCCTCGCTCATCGCCACTATCGGCATTGGCTTGGTGTTCATGGTTCTGCAGTGTTTCGAATACCACGACCACTGGAAGACGCTCACGCCTTACAGCGATTCCTACGGATCGATCTTCTACGCGCTGACCACTTTTCACGCTGCGCACGTCATCGTCGGCTTGCTGCTTCTTTCCTATGTCGCCTTTCTTCCCCGGTATGGTCCGCTGGCCGCACCGTATCGGCCGTACAAGGTGGTCTCGCTGTATTGGCACTTCGTCGACATTGTTTGGATCTTTATTGTCCTCATCCTTTACGTAATTCCCCACTTTACCGCCCATGGCTGATGCAATTACAAATCGCAGGGATCATGTAACTCCGGGGAGGCTCTGGTTTGGTGTAGCCGCCTCCGCGGCAGCCTGGTTCGTCCTGGGGTTCACGGATATTCTCCTTACCTGGGCGGCTTGTGTGCATCGGGAGCAGCTCGGGGGCGCCAGTGCGCATGCTGAAATCCGGCTTCTTACCATCAGCATCACCGTGATTTTGTTCGTCATCATTTTGACGTCGGGAACTATCTCCTATCGCAATTGGAGGCAGCTATCCTCTGAGCCGGCCCTGGAAAACGCAGAAGGCCGCGGCAGGGAGGAGTTCATGGCTCTTCTCGGTGTCTTCGTCAGCCTCACGCTCGGATTCAGTGTGCTCTGGCTCGCACTTCCGCTCTTCATTCTCGATCTTTGCGTGAGGACGAGATGAAGATGCTGCTGCCAGGCCTCGCTGTCTGCCTCTTCTCTACAGTTCTTGCCGGGTGTACGGGAGGCCAGGCGCCTCATACCTTCAGCATTGTGGTGAAAGGAGACGCGCGCCACGGAAAACAGTTAATTCGATCGGCCGGGTGTGGAGCGTGCCACATGATCCCGGGAATACATGAGGCTCGGGGCCTGGTGGGGCCTCCGCTACTGCTCTTCGGCCGAAGGACCATGATCGCCGGCGAGCTGCCGAACTCGCCGGGAAACCTGGCGCGCTGGATCCAACATCCAAAATCGGTCGAGCCCGGCACCGCGATGCCCGATCTGGGCCTCACCAATGATCAGGCACAGGACGTTGCTGCCTACCTTTACACCTTGCGCTAACCGGGAACTAACGAGGACACAATGGATCGAGAAAAAAAATATATCGCAACCCTGATTCCCGCCGCTCTGCTGCTGGCGTTCTGCGGAATCGCGGCTGCGCCGGCCCGCGCCCAAGCCACCGGTAGCACCAACGACATTCCCGGCGAGTTACCCGGCATTCACCTGGTCTCACCTGTCGCCGCGGGTCAATGGACAATGCCGGCCGGCGATTACGCCAATACGCGATACAGCCCGCTGGACAAGATCAATGCCCGGAACGTGCAGAACCTCCATATCGCCGCAACCATGTCGACCGGTATTCCGCATGGACATGAAGGCCAGCCGCTGGTGGTGAATAACACGCTTTATATCGTCACCCCATTTCCCAACAACCTGATCGCCTACGACATCACTAAGCCTGGGATGCCGCAGAAGTGGATTTTTCACCCCGTGCCCGACAATCGCGCGGTGGGCGTGGCCTGCTGCGACGTAGTGAACCGCGGCGCCAGTTATGCCGATGGCAAAATCATTTACAACACGCTCGACGATCACACCGTGGCCGTCGATGCCAACACCGGTCGCCGTGTTTGGGAGACTCAGGTCGGCGAAATTAAGCTGGGCGAAACCACGACCATGGCTCCCATCGTGGTCAAGAACATGATCTTCACCGGGATTAGTGGTGGAGAGTTGGGCGTGCGCGGCAGGCTGGTGGCGCTCGATCTGAAATCCGGCAAGATAAGTTGGATCGCCTACAGCACAGGCACGGACCAGGATGTCCGCATTGGACCCGGCTTCAAAGCCTTTTACCCAAAAGACCAGGGGCCGAATCTCGGCGTTAAGAGCTGGACTCCCGACCAATGGAAGGTGGGCGGTGGTGCTGTTTGGGGCTGGGTTTCCTACGACCCCGAGCTGAACCTCATCTACTATGGCACCGGCAACGCCGGCGTTTGGAATGCCGATATGCGCCCGGGTGAGAACAAGTGGTCCTGCACCATCTGGGCGCGTGATCCGGAAACGGGTATGGCGAAATGGGCTTATCAGGTTGTGCCCCACGACTCCTGGGACTATGACGAAATCATGGAGAACGTTTTGCTCGACATGCCCTGGAAAGGGCAGATGAGGAAGCTGCTGCTGCACCCCGGCCGTACCGGTTTCATGTTCGTGCTCGATCGCGAAACCGGCGAACTGCTCTCAGCAGAAAAGTTTGAACCGACGAACTGGGCAAATAGCTACAACCTGAAAACTGGATATCCAGACGTGAATGAGGACAAGCGAACACATTTTGGTCGCTATGCGACCCATATCTGCCCATCGTCTACCGGGGCCAAAGACTTCATCCCCTCGGCCTTCTCTCCGCGAACCGGCATGCTCTACATCCCGGCCCACAATACCTGCATGGACTACGAAGGAGTCGCGGTCAACTACATCGCCGGTACACCCTATCTCGGGGCGAGTGTGCGCATGTATCCCGGCGACGGCGGATACCAGGGAGAACTGGTCGCCTGGGATGTGGCCAACGCGAAGAAGGCCTGGTCCATCAAGGAAAGTACCCTTCCTGTCTACAGCGGCGTGCTGGCGACCGGCGGCGACCTGGTCTTTTACGGAACCATGGATGGGTGGTTCCGCGCCGCGGATGCACACACCGGTAAGGTTCTTTGGCAGGTGAAGACAGCATCGGGCATCGTCGGAGATCCCATCACTTTTCTTGGCCCCGACGGAAAACAGTACGTCGCTATCTATTCCGGCGTTGGAGGCTGGATGGGCGCCACGGCGCTACCGGATGTCTCTACCGACGATCCTTATGCTGCGCTCGGGGTGGTGGGCGCGATGAAGCAGATAAAGGGAATGACGCAACCGGGGGATATGCTCTATGTATTCGGCTTCTAAATATCTGACCGCATGTCTGGTGTGTCTGGGCAGCGTGGCAGCGAGCGCTGCTTCGAGCGCGACACCGGCCCTCCGTGTTTGTGCCGACCCGAATAATCTGCCCTACTCCGACCAGCAGCAGCAGGGATTTGAGAATCAGCTGGCCGCCATGATCGCGAAGGACCTGGGTATGCAGGTGACTTATACATGGTTTCCCCAGCGCGGAAACTTTTTTCGCAAGACGCTCGATGCGGGCAAGTGTGACGTCGTAATGGGGGTGCCTGCCGGAATGAACGAGATAGCCACAACGCATCCCTACTACCGCTCCGGGTATGTTTTCGTTTCACGGCGCGACCGCCACCTCAATATCCTGTCTCTCGACGATCCACGCTTGCATCATCTTCGCATTGGCATTCACGATCTCGGAGACACGGACAGAGAGATTCCTCCCGTGCACGCCCTCACCAGCCGCGGTATCGTTAGCAATCTTGTCGGTTACAATATATTCGGCGCCAACTTTGACGAGACCAACCCTTCCTCGGATCTGATCAAGGCCGTCGAAAATCGCAACGTAGATCTCGCGCTCGTGTGGGGGCCCACAGCTGGATACTTCGCCAGCCTATCCAAGGTGCCGCTGGTCGTTACGCCTATCGAGGGTGACCCGGAAAACCCGAGCCTGCCGCTCAGCTTCGACATTGCCGCTGGAGTTCGCAAGGGAGACGACAGGCTCAAACAACAGATTGATGACGAACTCCAGCGACGCCGAACGGAGATTCAGCATCTGCTCATCACCTATGGCGTTCCACAACTGAGCCTGCCACAGGCCCGGACAACGGGGTACTGAACATGCGATGGTCTTCACTCACTCTGGCGAGTATCTTTTTGATTGCGGGACTCGGCTGCCGTACCCGTCCAAACTCAGTCGCCGTCGGTTCCGCACCGGTTGATGCCACCAGCGTCGGTCCCATCCCCGGCGGGGTTGTTGTCGGCTATCAGCGGACGAACCCCTATCGCAATGACCCGGTGGCCCTGCAGGACGGGTACAGGCTCTTCAACTGGTACAACTGCTCCGGCTGCCATGGCGGCCATGCCGGCGGCGGAATGGGTCCCAGCCTGCGCGACACTGTCTGGCTCTATGGCAATCGAGATGACCAGATCTTCTCTTCCATTGCACAAGGGCGATCGAATGGAATGCCCTCGTGGGGTTCCAGAATTCCCGAAGACCAGATCTGGCAAATCGTGGCTTACATCAAGTCCATGCGTACCCCACAGGAGCCCGCGCCTCCGGTCGAGCCGGCTGATGAGCAGGTGCCCAATCCTGCAGACAACACCGCGGTCAGCGCCGAGCCGGGCCCGCAATGAGAGGAGCGAGAACGATGCGCCGGCATGTCAGCATAACGGGTCCTTGCCTGCTGCTGTGGGTGCTGTTGCTGGGCGGCTGCTCGACCGTGCAGTCCACCTACAATCCCGAGGGTCATGCGGCGCATGAGATCGCCAAACTTTCCTGGCTGATGACCATCCTGTTCCTTGTGGTCACGGCGATTATGTGGGTTCTGCTTTGGGTTGCGGCCACCCGCCGCCGCGGTACGCTCAGCGAGCATGATCCCATCGACAGCGGGGGAGGGCAGGCGTGGATTGCGATCGGCGGATTGGCCATTCCGCTGCTGGTTCTCAGCCTGATTTTCGTTCTCGGCCTGCGGCTGCTATCCCGATTCCCCATACACGGCGCCCACGGCGCCATGAACAAGGGCGAGGTCAAGTCGCCGGATATTCTCGTTATCGGCCACCAGTGGTGGTGGGAGGTGCATTACCTTGCCGGCGATCTCGACCAGCACTTCACCACTGCCAACGAGATTCATATTCCCACCAACCGGCCGGTCGACATTGAACTCGAATCAGCCGATGTAATGCACTCGTTCTGGATTCCAGCACTGCATGGCAAGGTGGATCTTATCCCCGGCCACACAAACTTCGTTCGTATCGAGGCCAGCCGGGTTGGCAGTTTTCCCGGCCAATGTGCTGAATACTGCGGGGCGCAGCACGCGCACATGCGCCTGTTGGTGGTCGCGCAGCCTCCCGATGAATACGCTGCCTGGACGCAACAGCAGGTCAAGCCTGGCGCAGTTCCGAGCACACCGATTGCCCTTGCCGGGGAACAAACCTTCATCGCTGGGCCATGTTCTATGTGCCACCAGGTTCGGGGAACAATCTCCGGCGGTAGAGTGGGACCGGATCTAACCCATGTAGGCAGCCGCCAATATCTGGCGGCGAACACCTTACCCAACAATGATGCATATCTTGAGGCCTGGATCACGCATGCACAGTCGTTCAAGCCAGAGGCGCAGATGCCCGACCTTACCCAGTTCGATGGACGGCAGCTTCAGGGTCTCGTCGCCTATCTTCGTCAGTTGCAGTGACCGATTACTTATTCTAAGGAGCACTCCTGTGGCAAACCGCTTCCACCGATTCCTCTCCCGTCTCGGGCCACTCTGCCTGGTCGCCGCCTGCCTGAGCGGCCTGCCTTCGTTCGCGCAAGCAAAGCCGGACTGTTCGGCCCTGCCGAATGCCGGCCGTCTGCGCGGCGTCGTGCAGTCAATCGTCCGCCAGGGAAGCCAAAAGAATGGTGGTTTAGGCAACCAGGAGTGGGCCGTGGTGGTGAACCGCGACGGCGTTGTCTGCGCCGTCGTCTTCAGCGGCACAACGCGCGGGGATCAGTGGCCTGGCAGCCGCCTCATCGCCGCGGAAAAAGCAAATACTGCGAATGGCCTTAGCGGAAACAATTATGCGCTTTCCACCGCCAACATTTTCGCGGCATCACAGCCAGGCCAAAGTCTCTATAGCCTGGCGACCAGTGCTCCACCCAATGCCAACGCCGCCTTCGGCGATGCCGTCACCTTTGGAACCCCCAATGATCCCATGGTCGGCAAGGCTATCGGCGGCATCATCGTCTTCGGCGGCGGCCTCGCCCTCTACACCCCACAGGGAAAGATCGTGGGCGCCCTCGGTCTAAGTGGAGACACTTCCTGCACCGATCACGTAATCGCATGGAAGGTCCGTCATGATCTGCAGCTCGATGGTGTTCCCATGGGGCCAAGCCCGGACCACAACGACAATATGATCCTGGACTGGAAAGACAACACCAGCCCCAGCGGTTTTGGACATCCTCCATGCAAGGGAGGCAGTCCCTCGGAATACATCATCGGGAATCTATCGAAGGATTTTCCTACCGGCCCTGGATCACACCACTAGGCTCTCAGCGTAACCGCTTCTGATTGGGAGGTTAGGCGACAAAGCGGGTTCGCAACGCATCCAAAATTCCGAAGGCCCCCGGAATGTGCTGATGGCTACTTCCCGAGATCGCACGTCATCTCCCGGTGTGAGTGTGCTGCTCGCACTTTGTCTCGCCTCAGGGTGGGTATGGCTGGTCGCTGGAATTCACCTGCACGAGATGATCGTCGGGGCCGTGGTGGTCGTGCCGGCAACCATGTTTTTGCGGGCGGTACGGATATCGGCACGCCCTGCCATCCGCCTGGAGTGGAAAGATATCGCACAGGGTTGGAGAATTCCCTGGTACATAGCAAGCGGTATGTGGGAGATCACCATCGTCCTCTTCAGGGATCTTTCTTACATGCGCCGGGCGGGTTCCTACTACCGCGTTTGCGGATTCAAGAGCAGCAAGCGCGATCGAAGGCTCGCTGCCCGCGCCGTTCTGGCCACGATATACACAACGGCTACGCCCAACTTCATTGTCATTGGAATCGATCCGGAGTTAAGCCGGATGCTCTTCTATCAAATAGAGCGCACCAGTGTGCCCAGGATGACCCAGGCGCTTGGAGCGCAACCATGAACTTCTGGCTCATCGCGGGTGCGGTTGTTTCAGCAACGCTTGTTCCGTGTGCGGACATGTGCCTGCGTGGTTCACCCGAACGCCGGCTGGTGGGGCTCGAAATGACGAGCCTGATCGTCACGATTGCGCTGGTTCTCTTCACCATCGGCTTTGGGCGCCTCCCTTTCATTGACCTTCCTCTTGCCCTTGCGATCATGTCGTTTGGCGGCGGCCTGGTATTCGCCCGTTTTTTGGAGAAGCATCTGTGACCGTGCATGTGTTGCTGGTATGCGTCATGATCTTTTGCTGGCTTGGGGCGCTCGGAATATGGCGCATGCGGGAGCCCATGCAGGCGCTCAACTATCTTTCCTTGCCGGCGTGCGGAGCCACCGTCCTGTTGACGGTCGCAGTTTTTCTCAAAACCGGTAACACCCAGGCTGCGTGGAAGACTCTTCTGATTTGCGTTGTCTTGCTCGCGATCAACTCGGTCGTTACCCATGCCACTGCGCGCGCTTTTCGCTCCCGGGAGCTGGGCCACTGGCAGCCGCGGCCCGGCGACCCGGTGGAATTTGTCCGCGACCGGAGCGGCCGATGATCTGGTGCGGAGCAGGAATTCTAATATTGCTTGCGGTTTCAGGTTTTGCTGTCGTGCGCACCCACGATGTCACGGAGCAGGTGATCGCTCTGGGTTTCTACGGCCTGGTAACAGCTCTGATGTTCTTTTTCTTCCAGGCTCCCGACGTCGCGCTCTCTCAAATAACAGTCGGTGCGGTCGCTCTGCCCTTGATGATCATGCTTGCTCTCTCTCGAATGAAGTTTCGCAAGGCCGCAAGGGAGAAGGAGGGGGAACATGACTGATCGCCTTCGCCTTGGTATCTTCCTTATCGCTGGTCCTGTCTTCTTCGGACTCTATTGTTATGCGGCCCTGAATCTGCCGCCATGGGGGCAATATCGTGGTCCCTACGGAGATATGATCGCCAGGCTTGCCGTGTATGAACGCCATGCGACCGACACGGTCAACGCCATCAACTACGACTACCGCGGGTTCGACACCCTGGGCGAGGAGTTCATTCTATTCACCGCGGTTCTCGGCGTCATGATGCTGCTCCGAAGGGAGAAGGATGCGCCCACCTCCCCAGCCGGTAAGGTGGCAGATAGTCCCCCGTTGAGCGAAGCGGTGCGAGCCGTAATTTCTCCCGCTTTGCTCACTACGGTCATCTTTGGCTTCTATATCGGGCTTCATGGACAGCTAACGCCCGGCGGCGGCTTTCAGGCGGGAGTTATCCTCGCGACCGCTTCCGTCCTGGTCTATCTCGCGGAAAACACCGAAGGTTTCAGGCGCATCACATCGCACGTTGCTATAGAGGTGGTCGAGGCAGTCGCGGCTTCCTCGTATGCTCTGATCGGCGTCATCCCGATATTGATCGGACTCCCTCTTCTCACCAACATCCTGCCCCTGGGAACAACCGGCGATGTTTTCTCCGCCGGCAATATCGCGCTCATAAGTGCTTGTGTCGGATTCGAGGTAACCGCCGCATTCTTGCTTGTCATCTATACCTATCTGCAGGAAATCATTACGGGTGAAGTGCCCGCGGAGTAAAGATATGCCTCACCTACTGCACTCGTTACCGTATTTTGTTGCCGCGTGGCTCTTTTTTTGTGGGCTGTACGGTCTGGTCATTAGCCGGCATCTGATCCATTCCGTGATCTGTCTTGCCATCCTTCAGAGCTCAACCTACGTGCTGCTTCTGGGTATCGGTTATCGGGTCGGAGGCGCGGCCCCGGTCTTCGCGGATATCGCACCGGGCGCGCTGACGGTCGATCCAGTGGTGCAGGCCCTGATGCTTACCGACGTGGTTGTCGAAGCTGTCGTCGTGGCCCTGTTGCTGGCAATGGTGGTAAAAGCCTATGAGAAGAGCGGCAGCGTCTCACCCTCGGAGCTGCGCACCATGCACGGATGACCATTAGCTCGCCTCTTCCGGCTTTGCCTGTCGCCCTACCCCTGGTCGGTGCGGGCTTGCTGGCTGCTGTGCACAAATGGCTAAGCCGCGCTGTGGCAGATAGTCTCAGTATTGGCTTCGCGGCAGGCACATTACTTTCTTCGGTTTTGCTGCTCAATCAAGCGATAGGACATACCCAGGTCTATTGGTTCGGAAACTGGTATCCCCGCGGTTCGGTTGTGCTTGGCATCACATTCGTCGTCGATCCTGTCGCGGCGGGGCTTAGCTCGCTGGCCGGACTGCTGGTGTTGCTTGCCCTCATCTTCTCCTGGCGATTCGTCGATGCGGGCGCCAACTACTATCATCCGTTGATGCTGGTCTTCCTGGCTGCCATGAATGGCTTCGTGCTCACTGGCGATTTGTTCAACATGTTCGTATTCTTCGAGCTGATGAGCACGGCGGCATTCGCGCTATGCGGTCTTAAGACGCAGGAGCCCGCACCGCTGCAGGGCGCGTTCAATTTTGCTGTAACCAATACCATCGCGGCATTCCTGGGGCTCACCGGCATCGCATTGCTTTATGCGGTAACCGGAGCGCTGAACATGGCGCAAATCGGGCTTGCGCTCGGCGCGCGCCACGATCCTCTCGTTCTTTTTGCTTTTACCTTGCTGGCGTGCGGATTCTTCATCAAGGCGGCCATCGCTCCTTTCCACTTATGGCTGGCGGATGCGCACGCGGTCGCGCCCACACCGGTGTGCGTTCTCTTTTCCGGCCTGATGGTCGAGCTCGGGCTATACGCGGTGGTTCGACTCAAGTCTGTGGTCTTCCAACAGACCTTCGCCTCCGGTGAGAGTCATTTGCGGTATATTCTGCTGGCCTTTGGCGGGGGCACGGTTTTGCTCGGGGGCGTAATGTGTTACGCGGAACACCACCTCAAGCGCCTGCTCGCCTTCTCGACCGTTTGCCACATGGGCCTGATGCTGGTAATTTTCGCCATTCAGGGACCGCTGGCGATCGCTGCGATGCTTGTCTACCTGGTGGCCCACACCTTTATCAAGTCATCGCTATTTTTCGTGAGCGGCATCATTCTCCACCGCCTGCGTTCGATGAGCGAACCCGTCCTTTTTGGCAAGGGACGCATACTTCGCTGGACGGCAGCTTTGTGGTTCCTGGGCGGGATCGGCCTGGCGGCTGCTCCCGGCTTCAGCACCATGCTGGCGGAAGCAGGCACTTCGACCGCCGCAGAGCAAGCGGGCATTCACGGGATCTCGTGGCTCTTTATGTTTGCCGGGGTGATGACCTGTGCGGCTGTCTTCAGGGTGGGAATGCACACCTTCGCCGGTTGGGGCGACGAACCGCTGACAGACCGCAGCGCGCAAGTGGATGAACTGCCGGAGACAGAGGCCGAGGACCAAAAAGTCTTTTGGTGCCATTTCTTTCCGCCACTCATCTGTATCGTCTTCGCCATTGCATTGACCTTCATCCCGGCCTGGGAAAATGGAGTTCGTGAGGCGGCAGCGCGCATGTATGATCAGGCCGCTTACCTGCACACCGTCTACACCGGGCAGTCCGCTGTGCTTAAAGCGCCGCCGTCATGGCGCAACGAGGTTCCGGGAGCCATAGTCCGCGGCTTGGTCGCCGTGCTGCTCGCCCTCGCGTTGGCGTGCACTTCAGTATTTCGTGGGAAACTTACACGATCCTTACGAATCGGCGCATTTCTCGAGGGGCCGCTCACTACCTTGCGCGGCGTGCAGAGCGGGCATCCGGGTGATTATGTTTTGTGGGTAACCGTAGGGTTGGCGGTCTTCGGTTCCGCAACCTTGTTCCTTCTCCGCTAATGGCTCGGTTCTCAACCGAAGGCTGGCTCGCATTGTAAAACGCTGCCAAGAGGACGCCAGCCTCGCCGCTGAAAGGGGTGCGCGCATCTTACCAACCATGAAAAAGCTTGCTTCCTATGTTCCACATCTCATTGCTACCGGGGCGGCTGCGGGATTAGCGTGCGCGTGTTTGCCACGCCGCGAGTACATCCGAAGCGGTCAGGTCGCCGTAATCACCGGCGGATCGAGCGGACTTGGCCTGGCGCTGGCTCACCGTTTCGGGCGAGCTGGTTTGAAGCTGGTTCTGGCGGCTCGAAACGAAGAGCAATTACATGAGGCGGAACGCTCGCTGTTATCGGCGGGCTCGATTGCCGATGCGCGCGATATTTTGCTGGTGGCATGCGATCTGAGCGAAGCGAAACAAGCGGCCTACTTGATCGAGGAGGCCCTCGGTTGCTTCGGGCCGCCGGATATCTTGATCAACAATGCGGGAATCATTGAGGTGGGGCCAGTGGAAAGCCAGCCACTGGAGGCTTTTGAGCGAGCTATGGCGGTAAATTATTTCGGCGCACTTTACACCATCCACGCCGTTCTGCCGTCTCTATTACGCAGACGGCGGGGTTCGATCGTCAATATTTCCTCGGTCGGCGGCAAGATGGCGGTCCCTCACCTGCTGCCGTACGTCGCTTCCAAATTCGCGCTGACGGGCCTGTCCGAGGGACTTCACAGTGAACTTAGGCATAAAGGGATTCGCGTGACCACCGTGTGCCCCGGTTTGATGAGAACGGGGGGCGAAGATCATGCGCACTTTCGCGGACAGGTGCAGAAAGAGGCGGCGTGGTTCAAGACGGCGGCGAGAACTCCATTGCTGGCCGCGAGTGCGGCGCACGCCGCGGATGTTGTCTTTGATGCTGTCAATCGGGGCCGTGCCGAGGTAACCATCACCCCACAAGCATGGCTGGCCGCCCGCTTCGCCGGGCTCGCGCCAGAGACTACACAGTTGATGAACGCTGTAGTGAATCGCTATATCCTCCCTGCGCCGCCAGAGCGCTCATAAATTTACTCAGGCCATGCTGAACAGTACCCAGGTTCTTACCAATGCGGAGATTGCAGACCGGCTCTCAACCTTGGCGCAACTGTTATCCATGGAGAAGGCCAACCCCTACAAGATCGGGGCATACCGTCGTGCGGCAAATGCGATCCGTAGATGAACTGGTCCGGAGCAACGCAGAGCTTACTGTCTACCGGAATTGGATAGGCGATCAGCGGTGCAGTCCGCGAGATCGTCCTTACGGGTGCCCTGGCAAGTCTTGAGAATTAGCAACTATCTCAGGCTTGATCCTAAACGCGTGCTTCGCACCACATAAAAGTGCGCCATAAGCGCCATAAGCGCCATAAGCGCTATAAGTCGCCGGTTCGAGTCAGCAGAGAATAGGGAGACCGCTTTTCTGCAATCGATAGAATGCCTGGGCCGGATCGGCGAAAGGAAGATGCGCCGCTGCCTCCGTTGGGTGAAGATAAGTTGCCCAATCTTTGCCAGGCGAAGGGTCCACCGGTTGTGGCAGAGCGACATCCATGATCTTCCGTGCGGCAGTATGTGCTGGTGGAGCAGCGGCCGGGCCGGGGCCGGTCAATGTTTTGGAACCAGGTTGTCAAGACTAGCAATTGTCAAGAGGACGCACTCAGCGTACCCCTGCTCGTTGCGGAATATCCGCTCACTCTGCGGCCCCTTGCCAGGCGAGGGGATACAGAGCGGAAACGTGGTAAGTCAGTTATGACTAACAATGAACAGCTTAGGATCGCCGAGAAATGATCTGCACTAAGCGCCGAAGGATCTCTCAGCACTTGGGCTTTCTGTAAGCTGGTTGCGGATGCACGGAACGAGCGGTTCGGTGCAAAGCCAGACAGTGCCGTGCGGCGAGACGGCACCGGAAAGGGGAATCCTCTTCAAGACTACCCCCGATTTTCCCGGCGCGTCCAGAGTGAAAGTGGGGCGGCGGAGATTTTTTCCACCATCGCCCGGCGTCGTATCTACGTGTATCTGCCAGTGCTTTTCCTCCCACTAACGGCAGTGAGTGGAGAGCATCGGGAACCGTCCTATCTTTACAAATCCCTAACAGATCCTCACCGACTTCCTTACGGCAAAAGCGTTCTACTAAAGCTGTCGGCAATCCATCGCCGATGGAGGTCCCGGTTGGCTGTATTCCGCACCGTTCGACCGCTCCTGGTAGACGCTACTCAGGCCGAACAATCCACGACCGTTTCCACCAGGACCGGCGTGTATACCGTGGCCAAAGGCGACTGGATTGTGACGGGCGAGAACGGGGAAACCTATTTCGTGGATAACCCTTTCTCAACGCACTCTTGTACGCTTGGCGACCGATCCATGGCAGCGGGAGATGAACGAAGGCCGCCACTACGGTTGCTGAATTCAGAGCGGAGGTACGCCTATGCAAAATCCGTTGCTCGCAAGTCACGAATTGCTTTGTCTATACCTGAAATCCTTCTATGGCCTGAGACCGTGTTCTCAGCCAATCCAGGTTGCTGCCCCGGGGACTCGCACCAGGAGCGCCGCTATCAAAGCACGCTCGGGGCGGCGCAGAAGAGGGCGCATCGCTTTTTGATCGCCGCCTGCAGAAGTACGCAGAATGGCTGATTCCATGGGACAGCACGATCCTCCATCGCCCATTCGGTTCGGCTCCGGTACGACGGCTGCGAAGGCGGAATGCTCGGTCCGGCCGGCCACGCCTGAAGATATGGCTGCTGTGACGGCGATCTACGTGCACTTTGTCGAAAACACAACTTTTACCTTTGACCTTGTCGCGCCCGGCGAAGCCACGATGCGCCGCAGATTGCAGATGGCCATGGAGAACCGGTTGCCTTACCTCGTCGCTGAACTTGACGGCTACATCGTCGGCTACTGCTACGCAGCGCCCTTTCGCCCACGCGAAGGCTATCGGTTTACGGTGGAAGACTCCATTTACGTCCGCGCCGACTGCCGCGGGTATGGAGTCGGCAAGGCCCTTCTGGCTGAGCTCATCTCCGGCTGCCAGGCGAGAGGCTGTCACAGCATGGTCGCCTGCATTTGCGGCGTCAATGCGCCGTCGGTCGCCCTGCATGCGTCGTTCGGTTTTGTGCCCATCGGAACCTTACCTGAGGCGGGCAAAAAGTTCGGAAAATGGTTGGGCCTCTCCATCATGCAGCTTCTCCTGGAAGTAACAGCGCCACCCGCCGATGCCAGCGCGGCTACGTGATCTGCGTCGCCGAGGCCAGTCAACCTGATTCCTCGCTTTGACTGTTTGTCGGAAACCACAGAATGTTGCTGCCCAGAGGAGCCACAGGCATTTGCTCGGGCCTGACGCGCCGGCGCAGTCCGTCGGGCGAGTTGCGCGACTAAGCAGGAACGTACGTCAACCTAATCACGTCCTCGGCAATTAGATCGCTGGCAACAAGGCGGAGCGGCGGCCGGGGGCCGGAGAAGAATGGCTTGCCGCGACCAAGCACGATGGGGTGGAGGTAGAGTCGATACTCATCAATAAGACCAAGGTTGGTTAGGCCTCCAGCCAAGTCTGGTCCGGCAACTTCAATTTCCCCAGCGAGCTGAGCCTTCAGCCCGCGTATCATCGCCTCGATGTCACCCTCGACAAGCGTGGCGTTGGGCCCGACCGACTTCAACGAGCGCGACACGACCCACTTCGGTTTGCTCCGCCACACCGCCGCGTAGTCGTGTTCCTCCGCGTCATCATCCGGAGGGTCTTCGTCCCAATAACGCATTACCTCGTACATGCGGCGACCGTACACCATGCCCGTCAGGCCGCGCACATTCTCTATGAAGTGACGAAAGATCCCCGGGCTTGGCCTAAATTCCCGATGGTCGACGTAGCCATCCAAGGACTGGTTCAGTCCATACACGAGCTTTGCCATGGTGCAAAATCTCCACCCCAGGTTCTTCAAAATAGCTTGAGCCGACAATACGCGTAGGTGAGGTTAGGCGCAAACTGCACGCCGCTTTGTCGGTGTGGCGAATAACCGAAGGTTCGCTAACCACCTCCTGCGACATTCGGAATTTCTGCTTGCGGGCAGGGTTGGAATGCCCTTCCTCGACCGGGACGAAGGTTTCTGCGCTGGTACCAAGCGTCAGATTCTACCCACTTGTGCGAGCGTGGCGAAACTCGTTTGCGAAGAGGCTCTGTCTTGGCTCAACGCTCTTTCTTCCATCTCCGTAATCATTCCCCGATCGCCGCCCTTGCGGAGCCGCACAGTACACTCACAGCACCCCTAAAATGCCCGATTTCGAGCCAGCCAAGCATTGCCTCCCGTATCGATGCCTTCGCCTAATCCAAGGAGGGCGGCCGCCGTGTTTTCGCTGCAGAGGTAGTAGCATAAAGCTGCTGCGGTTCTTGTGATCGAAGTCTCGTTCCGCGGGTTTGGGATCATCTCACAAGTGAACGCTGTGCAGGGTCATCGGGTCTTCAGCGGCAAACTGCTCACCGCGTCCGTTCCGTGGTATTCCAACTGATACTCAACTTTCTGCTTGGTTGCGATGGGAAAGTAGAGATAACCAGCGACAGGCTTGGAGACTTCTGCGTCTTTCAATTCCTTGTCGAGCAGTTCTGTCTCCATGGTCTGTCGATCAGAGTCGGTCGTTGCGGCCGATGGACTCTTGTCGACTCCAACCCCCATGCCTACCCCGTAAACTGGACCACTTACGCGGCGACCGCTGCCGTCATAGCTGGGATAGCTCACATAGCCGACATTTGCGGTCGGATAGAGAGTTACATCACTGCTACTCTCCGGCCGCTTCTGGCAGATGGAAGCAATTGTTGCAGGGTTCGCCGGACTAACCAGGTCCTTGCCATCGGAGGTTTGCAGCACAAAATCAGACTGATTCAGGCTGATGGTCTTACTGTCTGCGGGGTAGAAGCCAATCTCTACCACGATGTACCGGTCTGCCAAGGGCGTGGCGAAGGAGTTCCGAACTTCTGTCTTTGAGAGCTGCTTTGCGCCGATGGAATATACCGGCTGAACCTTGGACACAGGGTACGCAGAGGCCGACGTCCGTGGCGCCGGGGGATTTTGCCCGACGGCCACGCAACAATTTAGCAACCCAACGATGAGTACACTCTTGCCGAAGTGAGTCATGACGTTCTACTCCAGGCTGACCTTCAGAGTCTTGCCGGTCAGAACATAAATGCGCTTCTTCTTGGGGGGTTGATCCTTCGGACGAACTTCAAGATCATAAACGCCCGGAGCCACCCAGAACTTCTTCAACGTGCCAGCGGTTCCTGCGTATGCATTGTCAAGGTAAACTTCTGCATCTTTATAGGAGCTCTGCAGGCTGACTTGCCCCTTGTCAGGCTGGGGAATCAAATAGACTGGAGAAGCGAAGTACGAATAGCCGATCCAGGGATCGTAAAAGAACGGCGGGTAGTATCCGAGCCAAACCGGACCAGAATAATAGCCGTACCCAGCGCTAACCGAAATCGTTCCGAGGCGAACGCCTCCTGAAGCAGGGCTCAGCGAACCAATCGCGAGCAGCAAGGCAAACGTGAGCGAAGGCAAACGAAGTGTTGCCATACTTCGTTCCTCTCGGTCTAATGATAACCCCGAAGCAGACCGGAACTTGCTTAAATTCCACCGGTTATCAAGGATTGATAGCGAGAACAGGGATCTGGCACCCAAATCCGTCCAGGAACAAAGTTATCAGCGGAACACGCCCGTCTCGGGGTCCACGAGCCCCGGGTTCCGGGAGGTTGGCGCGCCAGTTCAAGCCCACAAAGTCTTAAGACCCAATCCGTCTGGTGCGGACGTGTCAAACAGCGAAGAACTGTGCCCTGCGGTTTCAAGCCGGGCGCGTTCACATGACGGGGTTTCAGTAACTTCATCTGTTTACCAGGCGATCATCAGGCAAGTTACCGACTTTGCAGGCACTACAAAGGGACTATCTCGGATTGTCCGTGACTCGGAGCGATTCCGCACACTCTGACATTTTTGTGTGCGCCTGTCACTTTTGCCAGTTCCCCGGACACGCACGGTGCGCATAGACTGCACTCGCTTCACTATTGCGTCTGTTTGCAATCCTAGGCTGCACCGGGCCCGGTTATTAAACTTCTCCAAGGAGTCCTTGTGTGAAGGGCCTGGTTTGGATTACAAATTTGTCAACTGTGTTAGCGGTTGCCTTGTTGGCCACACCTCAAGCCGTGGCCCTCACCGCTACGACAACAACCGTGACGGCTGCGCCGAATCAAGTCGTGATCGGCAGCGTAATCACCTACACGGTCAAAGTCGTGGGCAGCGGGGCACCTCTGACCGGCGAGGCGAAGATCACCGTGAACGGTCAACAGATAGCTGGCTGGGCGTGTTTTTGTCCGTCGTGATTGTGGATCGAAGTGGGGTCATATTGCTCGCGGAAACGGCGGACTCCGCACCGCTTGGGGCGTCCGAGGCCTCCATCTTGGTTGCGAGATCGGACATTGTTGCCAGCGTGTCCCGGTGTTCTGGACCGAGGATGCGGCGCTCCGCATCCAATACCTCCCGCTCGACTGTCTCGGCATAACAGCCCATAAGTCGGAGGGTGTCTACTATCCGGCTTGCTGTGAGCGTTGAATCGGTCAGGTGAATCAGCCGCGATTAGCCACACTCAGGGGAGATCGACATCGAGGGCGTAGATTTCCTCGGTACCAGTATCGCGCAAGACCAAAGGGTTGTCGTCTGGAGTCAGTCCAACCCACGTCCACCCAAACACCCCGGTCCGCCGGACTTCCTGCAGGCTTGCTATTCGCTCGAGGCTGGCGTCCGAAATGCGAAAACGAGAGAGCCACGGCGGGCGATCTCGCGAGCGAAAGTATATATATCTTGAGTCGCGTGACCAGTTCGGGTAAGCGGCTTCAACCCCGCCCAACTCACGCCACTTCCTGCTAGAAAGATCGAAGAGCTGCAACCTGTTTGAATCCGCATGCAGGGCCGCAATATAGCGCCCATCCGGAGACCAGCGAGGAGCGAAGAATCCTTCCGAATCCGGCAAAGTGGAAACCTGGCGGGATCTCAAATCCATGATCTGAATTGCGCTCCTGGTCGAAGCCCCAGGGTCAAACACCAGAGGCGCTGTACTGAAAACCATGGAGCTGCCATCTGGCGACCAACCAGGATCCCCAGGCCAGGGTCTGATCTTATGCAGGTCTCCTCCATCCGCAGAAACGATATACATCGACCAGGACTCGCCAGTGGAGAGACCCTGGAAGGCGATCCGCTTGCCGTCCGGCGCCCAGCGCGGTAAGTAGGCGGTCATCGTACGCGGGAATGTGAGCTGAAGCTTCTCAGTTCCATCGGTTTTGCTTCGCCACAACGCGCCGTCGGGGACGGCGACGTATGTGATCCACTGACCGTCTTTTGAAAAATCCACGGTATCTGCCGAAATGCCGGATAGATACGGCATGAACTGTTTTGATTTTGTGTCGTATCGCAGTAGTTCCCCACGCCGCTGCACCCCAATCGCAAAAAGCTTGCGGCTGTCGTAGCTCGGCTGCGGACCCTTAAAACTCAGTGGGCCGCTGGATAATTGCAGCGGGGTTGGGTCTAGCTTCCGCAGCAGTCCGGGCTTTTCCCGGATGGCCCAGATGTCGGACCTGAAATTGCGCGTGGATTGAAAAACAAAGTACCTCCCGTCGCGCGTCCACGAACCACAACATTCGGCCGGCGAATTATTCCAGCCAGCAAGCAACCGGTGGAGACCGGATCCATCGGCTCGCACTTCCCAAAGCGACGTCGTGTTCGTCTTCAGTGGATCGGTAACGGTAAACCGTAACAAGCGTCCATCGGGTGACCATCGCATCCAGGAGGGCGTGCCGTTCACTTTCGCAAACTGGCTGGAGTCAGTGCCGTCACTCTTCGCCACGTAGAGCGCACGACCGCTGGCATACACAAACCTCTTCCCATCCGCGAACCAGGCAGCGTCGGTAGAGATCACATCGTTTATCCGGCGTCCCGGTCCCGAGACCGTGGGGATAACCCAAAGGGGTCCGCGCCATAGATACGCCTGGGTGGTCTGGAGCAAAAGCTCCGAGCCATCCATCGAGATCGCCGCCAGGTTCCAAAAGTGAAATGGATTCATGTTGGGCGTCGCCAACCGAGCGGGTTCGCCTCCCGTGATAGCTACCTCATACGGACCATCTGGGTTCGCAGCTTTGAAGTAAAGCCTCGAGCCATCCGTAAGAATAGGAGGTTCTTTCGCGAGGCCGTCAAAAGTGAGCTGCGTAGAACTTAACACCCTGGGGGGACGCACGGGTTGGATCGATTGAATAACGGCAAAGGTAGCAAGCAGCAGCACACACCCTGCCGCCATGGCCACGCCGAGACGGTGCCGGCGAAAGTATTTGCGGGCGCCGTACATCAGGCCGGGCGGATGCGCAGTCACGGATTCGTTGCGTAGATATCGTCCAATATCTGCCGCCAGCGCCGACGCCGACGCATAACGTCGCGCGCGGTCCTTCTCCAGCGCCTTCAGTGCAATCGCATCGGGATCGGCGTGCAACAGACGAGAGAGCGATGAGGGATCCGTGCCGCGATTCGTCGCAGTCATGCTTGCCTTGTCGCCCAGCGCGCTCAGCCTGGTGCTGGGGCGAGGCACGTCCTCCTCGCGGAGCCGCCGCAGCACCTGGTCATAGGGCAGCTTGTCGAGGTCCAGCGGCAGCGTCCCCGCCAGCAGCTCAAACAACACCACACCGAGCGAGTAAATATCGGTCCGCGTGTCGATATTCTCGCCGCCGGAATCCGCCTGCTCCGGACTCATGTAGCCAAGGGTTCCAATCAGGGTCCCGATCTGCGTGTAGACGGTTGCGGTGGTCAGCGTCTGCGAAATCGCCTTGGAGACACCGAAGTCGATGATCCGTGCCATCGGCTTCCCGTCTACCTCACACACCAGAATGTTCGACGGCTTCAGGTCGCGATGGATGATCGCCTTCTGGTGCGCGTGCTGTACGCCTTCGCAGACCTGGATGAACAACTCCATGCGCTGGCGCACGGTCAACTTGTGCTTGTCGCAATAGGCAGTAATGGGGATGCCGGCAACATACTCCATGACGAAGTAGGGCCTGCCCTCCGACGTCGACCCGGCCTCGAAGACCCTGGCGATGGCGGGATGCTCCATCAATGCCAGAGCCTGGCGCTCGGACTCGAAGCGCGCCACTACCTCCTTCGTGTCCATGCCCACTTTAATCAGCTTGATGGCGACTCGTCTGCGCACCGGCTGTCGCTGCTCCGCCAGCCACACTTCACCCATTCCACCGTGGCCAATCGACTCCAGCAAGTGATATGGCCCGATCGTCCTTTGCGAAGCATGGCTGTCGTCCGCAGTTGGCAGGTCGAACACCGGATGCCTGAGAAAGCTACCGGCAGCCTCGTCCGCGTTTAGCAGCTCTTCGACCTCTTGCCTAAGCGAACGCTCATCCCCGCAGGCACGGTCGAGAAAGGCAGACCGGTGCTCCGGCTCGAGGGACATTACGGCCTCGAACAACGCTGCAACGTGCTCGCCGTGATCGGGCATGCGCTGGCTCCCTGGTCATCTTCGGGCCCCGATTGTGCTCAATTTTACGCGCCTTCCCCTGGAATAGCCTGAGTTTCTGCCATCCAGCGATCACCCGCCGCTTCGAAACATCACTATTGGCTATAGGCCAATGCACTCATCGAGGAGCCATTGCCTTGTGTCCCGGGAGAATTGCCGGCAAGCAGGAAGTAATCCGGTCGCAAAAATCCTGTCGCATGAACTTCCTAGAAAACGGAGTTTTGAGTAACTTCAGCTCCGCCAAGCTAATGACGGGCGAAGACCTACCGAACCATGTAGATAGTGATCGTATTTGACAGCACCTTCGTTTTGACGTCGCTCTTGATGAGCTGTACGGTATACATGCCATCCTTATCAAGGCGATACAGCTCCCTAAGCTTTATCCGCTCTTTGAAGACCGCTCCCGGTTCGAGAAATTGGGCAAAGTTACTACCCTTGACTTGGATGCCGTAGAGACCACGGGCGCTCATCGTATATGGCACGAGGATGCGATGGTCAGTCAGGTTCGCTGTAACAACATCGATGGTTGGTTCATCGTCGAAATGAAAGCTTGATTGCAACGGTGCGATGCTGATCGAGTAATCGGGTCTTTGACGTCAGGGGCAGGCTTGCGCCTCTCGAGCTGGGCTAACCGTGGTTAAAGGCGGGACCTGCCAGCCGACGGTAGCAGGGCATCGCTGCACGAACAGGAAGGCCAGAAGAAGCGCCCAGATTCGATGGTTCAGCATCATCACTATCTACCACAGAATCCCACCCATGATTGCTTAGGTGTCGTTCAGGGGTGTAGGCTGACCTGACGCAACACGGGATTTTGGGTAATTTCAGCCGTTTACCATCCGATCAGTCCGGCAACTTAACGATAACCGACATTTTCAGGCACACCGCACTTTAGAACCTTGCTGTGGCGTTGAACCCTCCGTCGCGGCGGTGTGTCTTGTCCCTTCAATCCTCTACAACTTTGGTGCCCATTCCGTAACCACTCATTGTAAGTAGACTTCGTTTGAGGCTCCAGTCAAGCTATGAGGCTTCGCCCGCTGCGCTCGTCTTCCTGGTTGAAAATTTCGCTCTTCGCCATGCTGCTTGCGTGCAACGCGTGTAGCAACTCCGGCAGCAATAGCGGCACTACCGGTTACGGAAACAGCGCTGCTGCAGCCCCCACCAACCTCACCGCTACAGCTGGTAACCAGCAGGCTAGCCTTACCTGGACGGCGAGCAGTGGTGCGACCAGCTATTACGTAAAACGGGGAACGGCGAGTGGCGGCCCATACACCAGTGTGGGTACGATTGCAGGAACAACATACGCTGACACGAGGCTGACCAACGGAACCGCATACTATTATGTCGTGACGGCTGTGGATGCGACGGGGGAAAGCGGCAATTCCAACCAGGCGACCGCGACACCGACTGCTGGGCCCACCGCCCCGGTGCCTCCCCTTAACCTCACGGCCACGGGAGGCAGCCAACAAGTCTCGCTTGCGTGGACGGCAAGCACCGGCGCAACCAGCTACAACGTCAAACGGGCGAGCACCAACAACGGACCCTACACAACAGTGGCGTCGCCTGCGGGCACAAGTTATACCGACACGACCGTAACCAACGGAACGTCATACTACTATGTCGTGACGGCTGTGAATGCGACGGGGGAAAGCGGCAATTCCAACCAGGCGACCGCGACACCGATTGCTGCGCCCACCGCTCCGGTTCCTCCCCTCAACCTCACGGCCACGGGAGGCAACCAACAAGTCTCGCTTGCGTGGACGGCCAGCACCGGCGCAACCAGCTACAACGTCAAACGGGCAGCCACCAACAGCGGACCCTACACAATAGTGGCGTCGCCAGCGGGCACAAGTTATACCGACACGACCGTAACCAACGAAACCACCTATTACTACGTGGTCACCGCAGTCAGCGCCAGTGGAGAAAGCGCAAATTCCAATCAGGCGTCGGCGACGCCCAGTACGACTCCGGTAGAGCCCGCTCCCCCCACAAATCCTGGAACCTCTTCGTGTGCTATACCCATCAGCGTTGTAAAGACAGCAGGCAACACCAATGTCGTGGGTGATGGAACTCCGGCGAGTTGTACGGAGAGCGCATTCGAAGAGGCCATCGCTGCCGGCGGGGTAGTCACCTTCGATTGCGGCCCCGCGCCATATCGGCTCGTACTGAGTTCTACCAAGTCAATCACCAAGGACACCGTTATCGACGGAGGAAATCTAGTGACACTGGATGGCGGCGGCCAGGTCAGACAACTGCTCCTGAACACCGGCAACTTCGTTGCTACTACCCCAACTCTGACGCTTCAGAATGTTACTTTCGCCAACGGTCACGGGACCGATAATGCAGGCACAGGCGCGCCGACCGGAGGCGGAGCGATCTATCGCTATGGAGGAACGCTCAATGTCATCAACAGTCAGTTCATCAACAACGTAGGCCCGGCAAGCGGGCAAGATTCTGCGGGCGGAGCCATTTACTCAGTCGGAGTCGGCACAACGACTGTTGTAGGAAGTACCTTCAACGGTAATCAGTCGAGCGATGGCGGAGCGCTCGGGAATCTAGGAGCCTCCATTGATCTTGTCAACGACACGATTCGAGGAAACCAGGCAACCGGGAGTGGTGGCAATCCAGGCAACGGAGGAAACGGAGGCGGCGTCTACATGGACGGGGCAAATATCAGTATCAAAATGTGTGGAACTCACGTTGACAGCAACAAAGGCAACGCTTACGGAGGAGGTTTCTTCTTCGTCGATGACGCTACTGCGGGAACAGCCGCAATCGATCAATCCTCTTTTAATGGGAATTCAGCCGCCTTTGCCGGCGGACTGTATCTCCAAGGCGCAACTGGTACCTTGACCAACTCGAGCGTTATCAACAATCAAGTTGAGGCGATCGACGGCATCGGTCCATATGCTCCGAACGCATTCTTCGATGCTGATTCACTGGGGAGCCTAAGCAGTGACAATATAGCGCAGTGATACGCTGTGCACCGTCAAGAGCTCGTCCTGCCGAGCACATAATCATTAGGCACTGAGTCGAGTTGCCGGCCATCCCTTGACTCTAGACAGCACCACCGATTCTGTGCCGGCCTTTCCTGCACTTGACCCAATTATCGGCTTGTCGGACAGGCTGCCAATTCCGCGCTGATGCGGAGTTTCCGTGAAACGGGATTCACGGAAGCTTGCCGGTCCCGGTGAACAATTTACTGAAAACCTTCCAAGCAAAGGCCGTGCGTTCGCCGCGCGGTGTCTCAGCCGAAGTCGAGAAGCCCAGAGCTAACAATCCGATACACGAAAGAACAGAATGCCAACAGTTCAATCAGGCAGAGATAGGCATTCACGCGGGCGTTACCGTCCCCTCTCGCTATGAAGTGAAATACGAAGAGGGAAATCGCGATGAAGATGGTAGAGAATACGAGCCAATCCGGCCTGAATCCGCCCATTCGAAATGGATTTAGTAGCCGATCTACCTCGCCCGCTTTCTCCGCGGTTCCCCCGAACCAAGGCCACCACAGGAGCGCAACGAGTATCACATTGAAGACTACGATTCCCGGAATAGGGCTTCTACGATAGTTTTAGGAAGGATCCAGTCGTGCAGTGATATTTTTGCCCGGTTCATACGCTTCAGGTTCACCTAGCCGCCGTGATCACGAGGGATAGTGCTTTCGCTCGGTCTCATGGGAACGATACTGTAGCCCGAGGACTTTGGTAAAGGTTCCTGCTAGACGGGATTTTCGGCAACTTGCCCACGCCGTTGCCATGGCTGAGGGGAACAACCGAAGAGCCGACTTCACGTTAGTAATCCCGAGTGATATATAAGGCTATGAGTCCGAGATGATGTCAAGTGAATGCTTTGCGAGCGCCGTTGCCCGTAGCCGTGGCCATAGGCGCTTGAAGTGATGGCGATCACGAGCTGCCGGGACGGTACGACGTGCGGCCTCCAAGCTGATGTCTGACCCTAGAAAGCAGACTTACATTCAGAACTCGCTCACCCGCACATGAAGTCTGCCTAAAGGCGGGGACAAAATCAGCATGGTGGTAGTCACGAACTATCCGGAAGTTCACACGGGTGATGAAGAGCCCACGCCCCCAGTCCAGCTGATGAGCGTGTTCACCAATGTGTCCACTGGGTCGGACCGTCTCCAGACATCTCTGGAAGCCATTCATCGGGCAGCGAATATCCGGGTAAACATCCCCCGCGACTTCGCACAATGACACCGGCTTTTCGATAGCAAATGCACCGAGTGCCTGCAAAGTCGCATTTTGAGTAACTTCGCCGGTTTACCGGCCAACTACTCCCGGAAGTTACCGAAAATCAGACTTTGCGGGCATCACGGAGAAGCACTCTCGGATTGCGTATCGAGGGCGACTCCAGAGCGGGCCGCCCTTTTGTCGCACGGACTTCGGAGCCATTTCTGGGCGGAGACAGAGAGTACCCCCAAGAGCCGGAAATTATGGATATGATGGCGCCGTATGAGAAAGATGAAAGGGAGGAAATCATGAACGCAAGACGCAATCTGTCTGGAGTGGCGGCCGCGCTCCTCGTCTTCTCAAGCGTCGCACTCGCCCAGGACGAAGGCCCCCAATATACCCTTTCCAGTCTATGCGGAGACTACGGAGCGGTAGTGACCTACGGAGCCAACGTTGCGGCAGGCCTCGGGCATGAGACCTACGACGGAAAGGGCAACGCAACCGGCAGCGCCCTGGCAAACCAGCCCGGCGCGAACGGCACGCGGACGATCACCAGCTTCGGCATCAGCGGAACCTACACGGTGAACAAGGACGGCTCCGGCGTCAGGAACCTGACCATCGCGCTGCCAAGCGGCAGCACGGCGCAGGTCATTGAGGACTTCGTCATCACCAGGGCGGAGGTCATCAATGGCGTCGCTCTCGCGACAGAAATTGATGATGCCCAGAGGGAACCAAGCGCAGTGATCGATGACCAGAGCCTGGTGAGGCACACGCTCACGCGGCGGTCGAGACCCCAACCAGGAGCTTGCGGTCGCTAAGACGTGGATCGCAGGCAGTGCAACAAGTCAATGCCTCCACCTCGGCAGCCCGCGTGCTTTGCAATAGAGCGAGAAGTAGTGGTGGAGTGGGTTCACGGCTTCTTACCCGATTTGGACGCGCTCTGCTTCTGAGGGGGCTTCGCCCCGTGGGCAGGTGGGGCACCAGTAGAGGGTGCGCCCAGCGTCGGTCCACCAGGGCGGCGGACACTAGGGGAGAGACCGCGATTCTTAGTGTTTTCCTCTCGATTGGCTGGGTTACTCCCGACAAACGCCCTAGTGTTTACTGATCTCCAGTGGGTGACTTTCCACTTGGACGAAAAGTCGGCAAATCGGACAATCGGACAGTTGGCGTGCCGGCCCGCGCGGGAGATGAAAGCGACCCGTTGCGCTGCTTGAGCAACGGGTCTTTTGTCCTGAGGTCTGGAACTGGGCAGCACCGTGATGCCCCGGCAGGCGGCAGTGTGACAAGTGGATTCGCCTTCGCCGCCTGGGGCGTGTGGGCTCAGATCACTTCCGATTTGCCGTTACCGACTTGGAGGTCGAAGCTAGAATTGCCTTGGGGTTCAGCCGGTGATTCGTTTGTTGCGATAACGCCAGGAACCGTTATCGCTTTCAATACAACCAACCAGGCCCGAAGAACCTACTGCGATGGGAGACAACTGTGTTCAGTTGGCAATGGGAAAGCTTCAAGGAAATCATCCAGACCTATGCACCGACGGTAGACGACCATGGGCCGCTTGCGGGGCCCATCCGCCGCTTCACCATACGGCGTGATGCTCACTTGCGCCTCTGGATGGAGACTGAAGCATCTGAGTCCGCCACAGAACCACAATCACATCACCCGCCGGGTACGGTCCGGATCAATGATGACCGTGTCACGTTCCGAACTAGCATGGGACTTGAACTTGAGGCCATCGGGGCTAGCCCTACTCATCTAAACAGACACTTTGAAGGTATTGCACCCGGAATCACAACACAAAAAGTCAAGATTAACCGGCTCGTTGGCAAGTTTTCTCAGTCTGAGAGGCCACGCTACACCATTGATTGGCTGGAGAATGTTCCTACGGAATTTTCCTGGCCCGACAACATCACAAACACGAGTTTCGTCACCTTTACAGTGATCCTCGGTGGCATCCTGCCCACACGTCCGAAGCTGGTCATCAATGGCAGTTCATCTTCGGGTGGTGGCTCGTGGGCAGCCGCGCAATTAGAAGTCGAGGGCAGCCGTTTATATCTCTGCCAATCGCAAGGACTGAGCGGTATAGACGCGAAGAAGCCCGGCTTTATCGTCTACGACGGCGTCCCCACGGACGAGTTTCGGGATCGTATTCGTCGTTGCCTCTCCTTTTCATTGGGTACCTATTTGGTTAATTTGGGAGTGTCGCGCTTCGATGAAGAATGGAACCTGACGGACTTTGAAGTCGTTTCACCGTACAGCATGCGTGGATGTGCAATTGCTCTTCCGCCAACACCACCAAGTCCGCTGGGACCTCGCTCCTTCTGGGACATAGACGCGGTGAAACTTTCCCGCATGGTAAACGCCATCTACGCAAAGTACGATGCTCTCAACTTTGGAGTTGTGAGTTGGGCTTATTGGCACGCCGTAACCGCAACACCGCATATTGCGGCGGTGCATTTCGGGGCTGCACTTGAATCTCTACAACGGGCCTATTTCAGCAGCACGGCAGCGCCGGCATCCTCCAAGGTCGTGGACGATCAAACCTGGGACAAAATTCGGATCTCGCTTGAGTCCGCCTTAGATAACTCAGATCTTCCGGGCGAAACTCGCGAGACATTCAAGAACAAGATAAAAAACCTGAACAACCGATCGCAACATTCAACGGATAAAGACCTCGTCGACGAGTTGGGGCTTGTACTCAGTAACCGAGAAAAGCAAGCGCATGATGCGAGACACTTAGCAGCACACGGGAAGGACGACGAAGTGGACGTCGAATGGATACGAGACCTCAAGCTCCTTCGAGTCCGATTTCACCGGGTATTTCTAGCAATGACAGGCGCGAACCACGAATATTATGACTACTTCACGGTTGGCAATCCGATCAGGCGAGTCGAAGAATCCGTACCCGACTCGTGATATTCCGGCACGGCGCGCCGCTTCTATCAAGCCGGTTCAGGCCTTGCGTGCGGGACAGATCTCCAAACCAGATGCTGAGCAAACACAGGATCTGTAGAATGTTTGAATGTTTCAAAGCTTCCAAAACGCCGGCAGGTCAGGCGGCGTCCCAGGCCGCGAGATAGGGAGTGTGTGCCGATGACTCAGGTTCAGATCTGGAAAAGTTCTCCTTTCACCATCGAACGAAAGCAAGGTAAAGCCCCGGGCACCGTGATCTCCCGTCTCTGCGGACCCTTCACTGCGCGCGACATGTACGGCTCTTTAACACCCGTCGACCTGCACAACATGCTCGATTTCCAATCAGCACCGAGCGAGCAGCTGCCGGCCATTAGCATCCTCGACCTGACCGAAGTCCCCTACATGGATTCCACCGGCTTGGGCATGATCGTCAGGCATTATGTCCGCTGCCAGGGCAAAGGCGTCCGGATGATCGCCGCTGGGGTGAGCCCACGGGTACTGGCATTGTTGAAGCTCACCAAGATGGACGCGGTCATTGCCACAACCGCCACGGTTGAGGACGCGGATCTCCCTTAAATGTCCAAAGTGGAGTCCAAGAGGGACAGGCTACCCATCAAAGGCTAAAAACATACAAACTAGTCCCCTCGCTCTTTCATCCATGCGAAATAGACGAGGTTCAAGTCACGCGTAGTCAGATTGGATAAACGCGGTCGTTTGCCGCTCCATTTGAGTTCCCGTGAAACGGGGTTTTGAGTAAGTTCAACTTTCCCGGCTGGCGGCCATGGGAATTTACCGAAAACGTGGCTTTTCAGGCACTCGATTGCTATTACGTCCTGGGCGAAAAATGGGTCTTGAGCTCAGTCAAAATATCAGGGGCTAGCTGCGATGAAATCATCATCGCAAAACAACACAGAAAATCTCTCATGTCGCTGGTACGCTTCGGGTCGGATTCACGATACGTCAGTCGTTCAGAGCGGTCATCTGGCGCCTGTCCCGGACTTTACTGATAACCCGACTTTTCACGCATTGTCCGAGAAGCCGTTTAGAGTACTGACGTTTTTCGGACAGTTGGCTGCGGGCCAGATAGTCAACTGCGCCATGCCACACGCCAAATGGGGGCATATCCTACTGCACAACCAGGGTCATGGTTGTGTTGTGGTTCAAGTTGCCAGAGGAGGCGGTTATGGTTGCTGTATATGTCCCAGCCGGAGTTCCTGGCGTGGTCGTTGTGTGTGAAGAGGCAGACGACCCGCCGCCGCCGCAGCCTATAACGGACATGCCTGCGAAAGCAATGACTGCGACCGCCATAAGCAATGTGCGCCTCCGCTTCCACGGGAGCAGTGTACCCAGCAGAATCGCCGCCCACGCTACTGGAGCGCCGCCTAAGGGAGACCGGGACTGAGAGGTGGTGGTTGCGGTTGTTGTTATCGTAGCCGTCACGGTGGCAGCCGTGCCGCTAAGCTGCACGGCAGAGCTCGACAAACTACACGTAGGCGCCGGGGTTGAAGACGGCGTGATGCTGCAGCTAAGGTTCACTGTTCCCGTGAATGTACCCGCAGGCGCAACCGCAATACCGAATTGCGCGTTCTGCCCAGCTGCGATCGTTTGCGAAGCTTTCGATCCGGAGGCTAATCCAACAGTGAAATCTGGAGCCGCCACGCCGCTGCCGGAGAGCGCAACGCTCTGCGGCGCTCCGCCGCTCTGCGTGACCGTGATCACCCCCGCTTCATTTCCCGCTGCGGTAGGCGAAAAAGTAACCGAAATCTGACAACTGCTCCCACTTGCCAACGACGTCCCGCAGGTGTTTGTTTGCGCGAAATCCCCTGCGGCCGAGATGCCGGTGATGTTAAGGGGAGCGTTTCCGCTGTTGGTCAGGGTTGCGGTCTGCGCCCCGCTGATGGTACCCACAGTTTGCGAGGCGAACGTGAGCGTGGTGGGGCTCAGGGTAGCAGCGGGTCCAAGAGCCGTGCCCATCAGCTCCACCGATTGCGGACTGCCAGGCTCCGTCCCGCTAATCGAAATGCCGGCCACCCTCGATCCGCCGGTCGTTGGGCTGAAGATTACGTTGACAGTGCAGGTGGCTCCAGGTGCCAGCGACGCACCGCAATTATTGGTCTGCGTAAAGTCAGAGCTATCTTTACCCGCAAGGCTGATACCGGTGATGTTCAGCCCGGAGTTTCCGGTGTTGAGCAGCATGACCGGTATGGGTTTGCTGCTGGTGCCAACAGCCTGCGAGGGAAAGACCGCCCGGTCCGGAGTGACTATGAGCGCCGGTCCGTTCACCCCGGTTCCAGTGAGAGGAATGGCGGCCGGGCTGGTTTTGGTACTGTCACTGAGCGTGATGGCGCCTGACTCCAATCCGCTGGCCGTGGGCGAAAAGCTCACCGTAATCGCGCAATGGGCTCCAGCGGCGAGGCTGGCTCCGCAGTCGTTCGTCTGACTGAAATTTCCGCTGGCGACGATACCGGTAATGTTGAAGCTCACGCTGGCCGGGTTGCTGATGGTGATGGTTTGCGGCGCGCTGGTCGTTCCCACGCCCTGCGATCCGAAATTGAGCGCGGCGGGTGCGACGGCCTTAAAGGCGGTGCTGAGTAGTACCACGATTTCGCCTGCCGCTGTGCTGTAACCCGTTCCTCCAACAACGTCCGGCACCCCATCGTGATTGATGTCCACAACGGCGACGATCCCGGTTCCACCGGAAACGGCAAACGGTTCCCGGAAGGTCCCATCGCCGTTGCCTAACATGATCGTTGAGCCACTGATGAGGAGGTCTGGTTTTCCATCCGCATTAAAGTCGCCGACGGCAGGATATCCAGCAACGCCGGCGGAAGGAGCCGCTGTTTGAAATGTGCCGTCGCCGTTCCCCAGAAGAATTACCAGCGGCTGCGAATCCTGTTGCGTTGACACTGCCAGATCCAGCTTGCCATCGCTATTAAAATCCCCTGCTGCAAGGGGGCCGGCCTCACTGATGACGGAGTCCAAAGGTGGCCGGAAGGTTCCGTCCCCGTTTCCCAGAAGCAGAGATATCCCGGTTTCGGTGTTAACGACAAGATCCAACTTGCCATCTCCGTTGAAGTCGCCGGAGATGATGTTTCCAGGCGCAAGCCCGGTCGGGTACTCCACATGTGCTGGAAAGGTTCCGCCCCCATCGTTGAGGAGGACCGAAATATTGTCGGAGGTGGAATTGGAAGTGGCCAGATCGGGTTTGCCGTCTCCATTAAAATCCCCAATCACCACGGATCCAGGCTGCAAGCCAGTGGCGTATGGCACTGGCGTCTGAAACGTACCGTCGCCGTTGCCAACAAGAACAGCTACATATCCCGGCAGACAGGCGCCCTGGGTGCAATTGGCGTAGACCATGGCTATATCTGCCTTGCCGTCGCCATTCAAATCCGCCGCCGCGATGTCTCCGTTACTCGGAACAGTCGTAGAAATTTGCGGCTGGAGGGTTCCATCGCCATTCCCCAAGTACACGGCCAACGTAGTTGTGGCTTGCGAAGTGTTGGGGGTCTGGGCTGCAAAATCGGGCTTGCCGTCTCCATTGAAGTCGGCCGAGACCACTTGCAACGAGGGATTGCCCGATTGAAAGGGGTATTGCTTTCCTCCAACGAAAGTGCCGTCGCCCAGGCCAAGCAAAACAGAAATGCTTGCCGGGCCGGTGGGTGTGCAGCCAAATGGACTGCCGCACCCCGAGTTAGCCGCTGCAAGATCTAGCCTTCCATCCCCGTTAAGGTCTGCCACGAGTACATCGCTCGAGTAGTAGGACCCAGCGTACCCCGCTGTTGTTTGAAAACTGCCGTCGCCATTTCCAAGAAGAACCGAAATCCCGCCACTTTGCTGAGCGATGACCAGGTCAGGCTTTCCGTCGCTGTTCAAGTCGGCGGCAGTTGCGGCCGAGCCATTGGCAACGGCATAGGTCGCGTGTAACACGAACGTCCCATCGCCGTTTCCGAGATATAAAGCGCCTCCCGCGTACAAGTCCAATTTGCCGTCGAGATTGAAATCGGCTGCGGCCAATGTGGGCCCATTCTGCTGCGAAGACCCGACATACGTTATGGGAGCTTGAAAGGTGCCATCTCCATTGCCCAGCAGGATGGAAGGGCCGCCGACGGCCAGGTCGAGCTTGTGGTCGTTGTTGAAGTCGCCAATCACCAGGCCCGAGCCGATAGCCACTTTGTAGACAACCTGCGACTGAAAGGTCCCGTCCCCTTGACCGAGCAACACGGAAACGCTGCCGTCCTCCGCGTTGACGATCGCTAGATCGAGTTTGCCATCGCCGTTGAAATCGCCCGCCGCGAGCGCGGTAGGGTTCTTACCCGTAGCGTAATCGAGATGTGGCTGGAAGCTTCCATCCCCGTTGCCCAGCAAGATGCTCACGGTGCCGGCGTCACAAACCAGCTCATACAGCGCCATGCCCTCCTCCTGGTAGGCGCAGTTCCCGTCAGTGACCGCAAGGTCCAGGATACCGTCGTTGTTGAAGTCTCCGCTGACCACGGCAGTGGGCTGGGGTCCGGTTGCATAGCTAACCGGCGGATTGAATCCGCCATCTACGTTGCCCAAAACCACCGATACAGTGTTGTCGCCCTGGTTTGCGGAAACAAGGTCAACGATGCCATCGCCGTTGAAGTCGCCACTAGCGATCGAAAACGCGCCCGGCCCAACGGGTAAATCCGTTCTCCCGAAGACGTATGTTTGGCCATAACCCGTGGTAACCGAAAGCAGAAAGGAAGTAAAAAGTACAATAAGCCAATGGGTTCGAATAGGTGACCCCTTTGCCGTAACCGGGCTTTAGAAACCCCTAAATCTTACTTTTACCCTGAGCACTTGGAAAGGAATTTCAGAAAGGGTAGTTTGCACTGCAGTAACCACCACCGGGTGCGAGCAGCGATCGATTGGATATGGCTTAACGAGCTCCTGATGACTTTGAGACCAGTTCCCAATGCGGTCATTGCGGAATTCGTCGATGATATTTTCTTGCCATTGGTTCGCGTCAAACCGGCACGCGAGAAGAAAAAGTAGAGATGCAACAGAAGCTTCTGGAATGAAACATCGACCAGTGCATGCAGGATCCGGGATAAGTGGCCGTTCGGCATGCTTGTTGCCAACCGTACTTTTCCAAAGTGTGTTCATCAGTCACGCCGATCGTTTTGTTGTCCTTGATCCGCGGTAGGGCTGATCCATACTCAGCGTCGAACTTGCTTGGAAACGGGGTTTCGGTAACTTCCCCAGCAGGGAGGATCCGGGGCCGGGGCAAGTTACCGAAACCAGACTTTCCAGGCAGGAAACCTCCCTCGGAGCATTGTGCTTGCCTATGCCGCCGCCCACGAAGTCGGGCACCTTCTTCTCGGTGAACAAGCTCACACCCCGCGGGGTCTGATGAAGGCGACTTGGGACACCCACGACTTCCAGGCAATGGCACAAAACGGCTTTCATTTAAGCCCTGAACAGGCCCGGGAACTGGCAAGCCGTTACGGTACTGCCCATCCGGCCGAGGTCGGTGCAAAGACGGTGGTTGCCGTTCGCCGCTAAGGTGGCTGTTGCAGGCCTATTGCATCTGAGTCATCCAGATATCAGCGTGTGAATGCGGCAGATTTATCAAGATCTTGTCTCGAGCGACAGTGAGGTCAGAAGCAATTGGATTATAGGCGGCGGCGCGACCCTCCGAGTTGTGAAAGTGCTCGAAGGCGAAAGGTGGCCCCAGTTCGTGTTTGGTCACCGGATCGAGCCGCTGGGCCCAGATGCAAAGATATCCGTCGCGTGTGGATGTGAAATACACGGTGTTGCCATCGGGAGAGAACTGAGGCTTATCGTCATTGTTCCGTCCGTCGGTTACCGCGATCCATTCCGTTTGGCCGGCGGCCGCGCCATGCCGCACCGGCGCGATTAGTATCTGAGCGATCCCAGCCAATGACTGTAATTTTTTAAATACCACCCAGCGGTCATCCCAGGAAAAGAAAGGATGGTAAAGCGGTTTATCCTGATCACTCACGAAATCCTGCTCGGTTCTTGTCTGTAGATCGAGGGCGGCAATCCGATCTTTGTTTTCGTCTGTTTGGTCGTATTTCTGAAGCAGAACCACAGAACCGTCGGATGAAAACCCACGCGGCGTGCAACGCTCACAGACTTGCTCCGGCTCCCCATCCACCGCCGCAGTCATGAATCCGTCCGGCAAAGGGGACTGCGTGGCGTCAGGCCATCTACTCGCTTTGCCGTCGCGTTTGAAGATCACCCGTGATCCGTCAGGAGAAATGGAAGTTTCTCCGTTTCCGCCCAGACCACTCTCCCACCGGCTCTTCTCGTCCAGGATGTGATCTGTGCCGCTGCTTAAATCTCTCAGCAGGATGGTGTTGGGCTTGCCCGGCTTGGAAGTGTCGTAGGCCATCCACTTTCCGTCCCGAGAGAGAGACGGAGAGGTGTAGCTCCCACCTTCGGGGAGAGCTAACTGGAAGGTCGGACCCAGTTTCTGGCCCCGGTCGTCGATTGAGATCTGAAAGATCGATGAGTTGGAGTACCAGATAGTATAGGCAAGCTTACCGTCCTCCGACGCGGATCCGTCTGGGCCGAGGCTGCCATTACCGGAAGAGAGCAGTTCCGGGTTCTCATCCATGACGCCCCGCGGAGAGATTCCGATGCGCCAAAGCTTCCAGCTTTCGAGGTCAGCGGTAGAGTAGATAATCCATTCGTGTCCTTTGGCAGTCCGAACCCACGCGCTTATGGCATACCCCGGTAAGTAGTTTTGTGCCGCTCCCGGAAGGTTTGCCGGCGTAGCATGGCCTGCAAGCAGCGGCACGATCCACCAACTGGGCGCCTCGTTTTGCCGGCTGCTGCGTATCCCATAGAGCAGGATCTCTTTTCCATTGGGAGCCCAGAAGGGTGCGCTATATACGCGAAAGTCCTGATTCAGTGGTAAAGCGGTGGGCTGGCCGCCATTCACAGATACCGTGAATAATTTCAGGTCTTGCATGTAAAGGATGCTGTCGCCCCGGGGAGAGAACCGAGGGCCTTCCGCGTAGGGGGTCGCGACTAAGAGTCTAGGTTCTCCGGGTAAAGTTGGGGCGATGTAGATTCCGCCTCCATTTCTCGTCGAAAAGAAGACGATGTGCGTGCCATCGGGCGAAAAATCAGGCGTTATTTCTGTGTTGGGACCCGCGGTCACTTGCATGGCTTCGCCCCCTGCAGTCTGTTGCACCCATACGTGCTCTTGGCCACCACCAACGCTCGAAGAATAGGCGAGCAGCTTTCCATCCCCGGAAAGTGCGGGATCCCAGCCATATGACTTGATGAGCCTGGCTTCCTGCAAGGGGGGCTTCCTCGGGTGCCGCAGCCATGACATGGTGGTGATGCCTATCGCAACGAGCACACTTGCCGCGGTCAGCACGGCGAGGACGACGGTCCGGGATGGTGATTTATGCGAGCCGGGTCTCGCCGACCCTTCAGTCGAGCCCAGGTTGACGGCCATCGGCGCTTCCGTTTGAGGGGTCGCCACAGGCGCGATAAATCGGTATCCCCGCCGCGGAACTGTTTCAATGTACTGCGGGGTGCCGGCATTATCGTTCAATGCCTCTCGTACCCGATTCACCGCTTTATTCAGGGACTGATCGAAGTCAACGAAAGTGTTTCCCCAGATCCGCTCCTGCAGTTGCTCACGGGTGATGACCTCGCCTGGCCGCTCCGCGAGCATCGCCAAAACCCGGAATGGCTGCTCCTGCAACCGGATCGGCACGCCATGCTTGCGCAACTCCATGGCGTCCCGATCCAGCTCGTACACCCCGAAACGGATCCTGCCAGACATCCGATCACTCCGATGCACCTTACTCTACCTCAAAACCGGGAGAAGCCCGGACTGCATAGCGAAGTGCCCGAAAAACGGGATTTTGAGTAAGTTCAGCTTTCCCGGCTGGTGGCCATGGGGAATTTACCGAAAATGCGACTTTTCAGGCACACGATGTGAAGCCGGTGTCGCCGGTAACGAGAATCCGCATTCCCTCAAGCATAGCCAATCCAGTCCGCGTATTCGCCGCTGACTCCTGCCTCGCTCTGCACGGAACCGCGATAGCGCCTGCGGGAAGAGGGCATCTTATTAATGAGTAGAAAGTCGCATCGAGCGAAAGTCGATCGTGAACGGCGCAGTCTGCCGAATCAGGTCATACCCGAGATTTCCGGAAGCCCACCCGCTGGTCTCTGTCGTCTTTTGCAGGAGGACGGTAGCAGGCGCAAGGACGACACTCTTTCCTGCCAGCGTGAAGCGTAGTCTCTCGACCGCTATAGAGTGTTGGGTCGTGCTTCCGCCCATTCCGGTGAGGGTATGCTCCTTCTTATCGCCAAGAGCGATTGTCCCCGGAAATGCCTCAGCGAAGGGTGGGTTTAGCGTCGTGTGAACAGCGCCGGTATCCAGAGTGAAAATGATGTCTCTGGCCTTGAAATTCATCTGCGTCACAGGCTGAGATTGATAAAACGCCAGCGGGGCCGACGATGCATCAGCCTCTGCCCGGCCTGCGATCTCCAGTTGGCCGGTCTTATCGATGTGAATCGCCCTCAACGCCCAAAGCACCTGTATCCCAAGTACACCCTGCTGTTCGGTGGGGATGTCGTTGAACGGTGGTTGTGTGTGCGGAAGCACAATGAATGAGACGTGTTTCAATTGAGTCCTTCCGATCGTCAGTTCCGCAATATCAGTGATCTGTAAAGCTGCCATCGTTCCGCTGATATCTTCCACCTTTGTGTCGACAGAGTGAACCACCAGACCTAGCGCCGCTGCTTCTGCGTCGCTGATCACAGAGATGTTCGCGCCCGTGTCCATAAACCAGGTCGCTGCCTTTTTATTTGCCCCAACAGGAATGTGCGGGTTTCCATCGTCGATTTTGCTGTTCGCCAAAATGGAATGCCTGGCCTTAACTGACTGATCAGGATTTTTCGATAAGCCGAGGATTAAGGGGCGCTCATTAAGCACATCTTCGGCATTGGGCTTCAATGTAAGCATGGCATCAGCCTGCTTCAGTGCCTCACGGTATTGCCCCACTCGAAAGAAGAACGAAAAAAGAGTTTCATGCGCCTCGTATGCTTCGGCGCTGTTTGGGTTTGTCTCGACGACTCTATGCAGTTTGTGGAGCGCAGACTTCCTTCGATCAAAGCTGGCGTCCAAGTTTCCCTGGCATAACAAAGGAATGGCTCTTCTATCACGAGCGGCGTGCTGAAACCAGTCGTGCGAGTCACACAAATCATCTGCTGCAAAGACCGGCAACGTCGACAGAACCGACAGACACAGAAGTGTGAACCGGAAGAAGGACATGGCGAAAGAATACCTGGAGCGACCTGCGCAAAGGAAGCGGCGGTCACGTGTGCGAGGACCTATCAGCTCTTTCCTCTTGCCGAGATTATCCTTCTCGAAATCTTGCTGGCGATTGGAATTAGACATGCCTAGCGTCTTCCGTGAGACCGCTGTTATAGTGACGATGACGATCATGCTCTTCTTGTCATTTTTGGGCAGGTGGTAAATCAAAGCTGATGCGAAGTTCCTTGAAACGATTTTCGGTAACTTCAACTCCCCCAGACTGGCGACCATGGGCAAGTTACCGATAATGCGACTTTGCAGGCACTACGGAGGATGCCTTAAGGATTGACCGTAGATTCGCTCACGATCTAAGGCTTGGCGTCTCTTCTTTGCACTTGGGCGTTCAATGATTGACTCGGCGATGTTTCAACGGTTGCCCGAGCCGGGTGAAATTTGTGACGGGTCGGAATATGGGCTGATCCAGGCCGGGTCCACAGCCGAGAGACTACGCTCTTAATGTGCGTGACGTAGCTTACGCCGCATTGTTTCCGCGATCAGACCGATGAATCCATACGTAAGAGTGTTCGCAAGAATGACCCAATCGACACTAACGCCAAAGCGGAAACGAACGCTAGCGAGCGCGATTGGCTGAGTCAAAAGTGCGAGATTCCACACAATCGGTTTGGTTGGAGTAATCGGACTCGGGTTAGCAGAGAAGGAATACACGGCCCAGCCGACGGCAACCAGAAAGCCCAGACCCGCCCACAGAGCAATTCGGAATTTCATGGCTACAACCTCCCAACAAGCGTGATGTTACGCCCTTTGTCGGTCTCCCGAAGACTGCTTCTCGGTCGACGCTCCCGCTGGGCTGAATCGGCAATTTACCGATAACGGGACTTTGCAGGCACTACGGAGGATGCCTCAAGGATTGACCGTAGATTCGCTCGCGATCCAAGGCTTGGCGTCTCTTCTGTCCACGAGAGGCGTCCCAATGAGTGACTAGGCGATTTACCACTCGCTGAGGAGGCGAACCGTAGTTTTGGAGTGGCCAACGATCCAACCGGAATTTGATTGCTCGGCGTCCCCCCATCCGCTATGCTTTGCCAGTTTCCCGCCAACACATCCAGGAGGCGCGCCATGCAACGGCGTTTGTTTCTAAAAGCGGTCGCAAAGGCGGTTCCTGCCGCCGGTATACAGACTTTTCTTGTCAACCAGGCTCGCGCCCAGACTCCAGCGTTGCCGCCCTCGAGCGAGCTGCATGTCGTTGGAACCGGGGAGGACCGTTTCGGTCATCCCCACTCGTTAGGGTTCAGCTCCATTCTCTTCAAAGTGCCGACCAGCGAGACGGCCGGCGGCCTCTTCGTCATGGAGCACACACATCTACTGCCCGGTGGGCCGGCGCTGCACCTTCACCTGAACCAGGAGGAATGGTTCTACGTTATCGAGGGACGAGTGATCTTCCAGGTAGGCGAGCAAAGGTTACAGATGCATGCTGGCGAGTCTTTACTGGCTCCGCGCCGTGTGCCACATACATTTTCCTCAGTTGGTGAGGCGCCTAGTCGCATGCTGATCGCGTTTTGTCCTGCCGGCAAAATGGAGCAGTACTTCCGCGACGTTGAAAATGACAAGACGTCCGCGGGCAACGCATCGTTCATGCGGCGATACGAGATGGAGTTAGTTGGGCCTTCTCCGTTCTGGAAGTCGTAGGCCGGCCCAAACTATGAGTTAGCGACCTTTGGTTCGCCGATTAGGCAGCAATGATGGAGGCCGCCGTGCATCCGAGGAGGTTCTCGTCATAGATCATGTCGAAAGACCTTCAGAGAATTTAGCGCATACCTTCAGTCGTACTCGGAAGGGTGCAAGGCTCGCCTTGACGTCCTCTCTTTACGTGTACGCCTTCTCTCCGCCGACCTGCGAATCCCAATACGTCGTAGGATCGGTGAAGAACTCACCCTGCCTGCAGAGATTGCGCATCGCTTCTTCATTGACTTTGATGCCCATGCCGGGCCCCGTCGGAACGGGGATGTAACCCTTAACCACGAGGTCCCCTTTGTCGGTTAGGTCTTTGTGCCAGGCTGGCTGCGGCTGGTGCCATTCCATGGCGAGGAAGTTTTCGCAGGCGGCTATCGCGTGCGCGCCGGCCGCGTAGCCGATCGGCGTAGCGTTGCTGTGGACCATCATCCCCACCGAATACTTGGCCGCCATGTCGGATGTCTTCTTCAATTCGAGACAGCCGCCGATCACAAGGTGATCCGGGTGGATGTAATCGACTGCACGCGCCTGGCAAAGCGGCTCGAGCGATTCCACCAGGTAGGCGTCTTCGCCGGTCAAGGTGGACACCTTGATCGAATCGGTGATGAGCTTCCACTCCTCTACCCGGAACCATGGGACCATGTCTTCCAAAGTCGAGGGAGTAACCCTCTCCAGCGCATTAGCCAGCTTGATGCAACTCTTCACGGTGAGGTGCCCGAAATGGTCGTGACCCATGGGAACGTCACCAGCGTCGCCCATGGCTTCCTTAATCGCAGCGACGTGGTCCGCTACGAGTTCACATCCCTTGTCGCTGATCTCTAATCCCTCATAGTAGTTCTCGGGGGGGACATCCCCCGGTTCCCCGTAATAGCCTGCCGGAGCATAGATCGTGCCCGGCTTGCCTCGGAGGATGGGAGCTACGGGCAGGTCGTATTTGAGCATCGTAAACCCCGAGGCGACTCTCTCCTTATAATCGGCGGCGATGTCCGCGATGGAGTTCGAGCGCGGGTCACCCTCGCTGTACATGCGGATCTTGTCGCGGAATTTCCCGCCAAGCATCTGATAGATCGGCACGCCATAAGCGTGGCCGGCCAGATCCCACAACGCGTTCTCAATCGCGTTAACGCCGCTCCCCTGACGGTTATATCCGCCATGCATCTTGATCTTGCGGAAGATTCTGTCGACGTTGCAGGGATTCTCGCCGAGTAGTCGGGCCTTGTGCATCAGCACGTAGTTTGGCTGGGGGCCGTCCCCGATCGTCTGGCCGTAACCCGAAATTCCCTGATTGGTATCGATTCGGACGACGATCGTGCCGCCAGATGCCGCTCCCGCTCCGGGAGTCGCAGGAGGCATCGCTCTCCTGGGGGGGCCGCCGCTGCCGGGGCCGCCCACGCCGCCGGAGCCGCCCACGCTGCTCGGGCCGCCATTGCCCTCCCGGACTGCCTGGCCTCCCGGCCCTCTCAGAACGGCGATGCGCATGTCCGTGATCTTCAAGTCCGACGCGAATTGAATTCCGGTTGACATTCTGGGGATACGCTTCCAGGTCGGCCCAGAGGCCAAGCCCCGCGGCTGCCGCGCCCATGCCCAGAAACTTACGCCGCCCAATTGTGCTTCCTTTTGCAGACATTACTCTCCTTTTCGCCACCAAGACCGACTCGCGTCTGGAACCGGTCCAGTGTATCCGAAATGTATACGAGCTTAAATTTCGAAGCAGATGCTCGCCCGCCCGGAGGTTCATTCCTAGCACCAGGACAACTTCGCAGGCTCGATTACGACGGTGTTTGCAAGTGGGATCGGCCTCTGCCCTGGACAGCCTCAATTGCGCGGTAAGCGGACCGCGGCGAGGGACGGACGATCAAGGACGCGCCGCTCGCACGAGAAACGGTGGAACAGTTGGACGACTTCGCCCGGCTGGGTCAAGGCGAAGCGCGTGGAACTAGCCCCGCGTGCAAGCTGTCCTCTCTCGCGGAAAGCTGAATGGCGGCCGGTTGCCGGATGGGGAGATGGCCGCCAACCTGGAAGCGCGAGATCCGCAAGCTGTGCGAAGTGCGCGGACGACGGTTCCGAGTGGCGCTTCTGCCGATAGAGATTCCTAGTTCGCGGGAACCCGGCCTGCGGCTCAATCCGCAAACTGGGCCGGATTCCGGCCAAAATGCGGGCGGAGCGGACGAGCGCCGAAATTGCGATGAGCGGATCGTATTTCGATGGCGTGTTGCGCGATCCGCGGCGCTACGGCATTAAGAACACCACCGACAAAGTGCGCCGGCCGGGCGCTGTTCGACGAAGACGCGACGCCGTGTGCACGGAGCGTGTTGTCGGCAAGCCGAAAGTATGCCGCGTAACCTCAGTTGACGCCAAATCGCCAACCCACTTATCCACTAATGAAATGAAGGCAAGTCGCCGTATTGTTTGAATGCTAAGTCTGGGAGGAGCACGAGGTGTTACAAAAGGCTGAACTCAGCGCTGACGCCGAGTTCCTCGAAAACGGGATTTTCGGTAACTTCAACACTCCTGGTTGGTGGTGGAGGAGCAAGTTACCGAAACAAGACTTCACGGGCAATTCACCGTAACCCGGCTTGCACCGCGCTCGTTTGGAAGACGCTGCTTTAGCGGTTGACGATAGCTACACGGAAGGGCGGCTTGGCGCCTTCAGCAGGTTCCTGAATAAAGGTCTCGGAGGTCTTGGCGGGGTCGTAACCGCGCCAGAGCCAAGTCATCTCCTGGGCGAACTCTGCGCCTCCTTCTGCCGCTGTATGGGGGCCTTGGCCGAAGGAAAAATGGAAGTCGTAACCTTTGAGCTTGAGGGCATTGGCCATGCTGATGTTAGCCATGGGCCAGGAGCCGTACTGAGGGTTCTCCTGATCGTTGCTTCCGTCCTGTATCCATACTCGGAGGTTGCGGTGGTCCTCTTTGAGGATCTTGGCGGGATAATCATTGCCGCCCTCCGTCTGCTCTGGCGTCTCATGCCATTGAATGGCGGTGAAGGAGCCGATCCAGGTGATGATGCGGCTGAAACTATTCGGCCTCTGCCAGCCGGCGTTGAAGGCACAGATGCCGCCTGAGCTGAGGCCGGTAATGGCGTGGGAGTAGGCGTCAGTGCGCAGGTTGTACTGTTTGGCGACTGCCGGCAGCAGCTCATCATCGAGAAACTGGGGATAGCGATCCGAGACCACATCGTATTCAGTTCCGCGCATTGAGGTCTTCATCGTATACGACCACTTCTTAGCGCGAGCTTCGACTGCCCTGTAAGTCGGCGTGCCGGGCGAGGCCGAGATGTCGCCTGGATTTGTGAAGATGGCGATGATGACCGGGATCTTTCCCTTGGCGATGAGGTTGTCGAGAACATTGAGGGCAGGGTGGTCGCCATGACGGTCGAGGTAGCCGAAGCCGTCTTGGAAAACCATGACGGCGGCCGGTTTATTAGGATCGTATTGAGCAGGAACGTAGATCCAGTAGTCACTGAGCATGCCATCGTAAATCTGGCTGCGAAGAGTGAGCTTTTCAGAGAGTTTGCCCATGGGGACATCGGGATGCTGGAGAGCGTCGCCGGTAAGGACGGGAGGCGCGGGTGCAGGGCCGGAGTTCGGACCTCCAGGTTGTCGGATGGCAGCCGGCTGTTGGGCGTTCAGCGGCATGCAAGAGATGAGTAGCAGTAAGGAGGATACAAGGCGGGAACTCAGCAAGACTGTTCTCCTTCAGGTGCCTACACGGTGTGGGTCTACGGAAATTGGGCATGAAGATGCAGCCGCAACGAGAAGAACAGCGCGAGAAGGGAAAGCATGACAAGTTGAGTATAGTGCGTTGGCTGCCTTGGCTCTCGTCAGCGGATCGCGCAGGCTGTCAATGACAAGCTGGGGCATCGAACCGTGCCGAATCGAGCGGAGGAACTTACCGATACCGAGACTTTTCAGGCGTCCTCGAGTGGGCATCCTGAATGTGGTGAACTTTGACAACTCACACTGCGTCTTCTTCCCTGACGAGGTTGTGCGATGAGAAGGGGGGAATGGCGTGAGGTCAAACCAGAAGGCATGGTGGCTGTTAGCGACATGGGTGGTCTTTGGTCTCGGCCAGCTCGCAACCTCTTTCGAGGCTCGGTTGTGACTCGATCACACGAGGGATCGAGACATTTTCTAAACTCCTCGCAGCCGCGTAGTTCCTTGAAAACGGGATTTTGAGTAACTTCAGCTTTCCCGGCTGGCGGCCATGGGCAATTTACCGAAAATGCGACTTCGCAGGCATAATCGCAAAGAACGATGACTTTCTGAAATGAGGATGGAATGCTCGAGATCGAGCATACGAAGCGGAGTCGAAAGCTGGAAGCTATGCGTACGCTCATCCCGATCACCAGTCTTCTTTTTTCCTTGGCGCCGGCTTTCGCGCAAACACTCGCACCACGACCAGAATTTGAAGTCGCATCCGTCAAAAGAAATCTTTCGGGAAGCCGCCCGTGGTTGGTACCGCCGGTAGGAGGACGATTTACGGCAACCAACGTCCCGCTGAGGCTGCTCATTGGCGTCGGTTGGCCGCTAAAAGTTTCAGGCGGCCCGTCATGGGTTGTTACAGACGGTTATGATGTCTCGGCCGTAGCGCCGGAACCCAACGTAAGCTCCGATGACTTTTCGTTAATGATGCAGAACCTGCTGAGGGACAGATTCGCCCTTAGGTTTCACACCGAAACGCACGATGCGCGAGTTTACGTTCTGCTGCCGGCGAAGAACGGACTGAAGCTACCGGATGCGAGACCCGAACCATGCATCTACGGCAGGAAAGCTCCGGACACCAATCCGCAAGCTGGATGTGCGGGGATGAACGTGACGCCCGAGTCAATCATGAATGAAAAAGTTTCGATGCAGTGGTTCGCGAGTGTTCTCGCAGGCGTGCTCGGGCGGCCAGTGCTTGACAGGACAGGATTCACGGGTTCTTTCAAGGTTCGTTTGGAGTTCGCTCCGGTAGCTCCGGGCGGCGATACCGACAACACAAAACCTTCCATATTCACCGCACTCGAGGAACAACTGGGACTTAGACTTGAGTCCCAGAAAGGCTCCGAGGAGGTTCTCGTCATAGATCATGTTGAGAGGCCTTCAGAGGATTGAATTAGCGGTTGTGAAACTCCCGCGAAACGGGGGTTTTGAGTAACTTTAACACTCCTGATTGGCGGTGGAGGAGCAAGTTACCGAAAATCAGACTTCACGGGCCGTCAATGTTCGCGAGCGTCACCCGCAGCGAGACGCAATACCGGGACTTCTGACGGGCAAGCCTGCGTGTACGCCAGGGGAGCTAACGCGAGAGATGCTGCGCGCTGAATTTTGCGAGGTCCGTCGCCTGGAGTTGCCACCATTCCGCAACCCGTCGGTACCCAGCAGGCACTTTATAGATCGCAGCGTCCGGTTCTTTGCGGGTTAGCTCCGTAACCGTAGCAGTCTGCTTTACAGCCATCGGGTTGTCCACATTGGAAGCGAGGCTCATTCGCAGATCGTCGGAGTACCAGTACTCCCTGGTCACGACCATTTGAGGTGTGCTGCCTTTGATCGGGTCGGTCTCTTGCACGTGATGTACGGGCACGCCTTGCATCTCCTCGATGCCGACGTCTTTGCCGTTATCGAATTGACTTTTCGGGGTGCCGTCGTCGTGCGGATCGTAGAAAAAGCCGTCACCCTGAATTCCGGCTTGGCGACTGAGCTTTCCCACCCAGTAAGTTTTGGATCCGGGATACATGATGGTGTAGGTCGAAGTGGTGGGATCGAACAGCTCAACGACGATAAGCGCAGTCGGTTTGTTAGTAGCAGGATCCCAAAACCACCTGTCGTGATACATGCGTCCATGTCCGTCTCTAGCGATGGTCTCCTCAACCGCAATGCTTGTCTTGGACCCGTCTGGTCGTATCCGGGTCTGATTGAGTCTGGATACTGCAGTGAGTGGATTGTTCGGAACCGGGGCAATGTAAATGGCTCTGTCCATCTCGGCGACCGCGGTCGGGGATACAGCTAAGAGGCTTACCAGAAGGGCTCGCAAAGCAACCGAAACAGTCTTAGACGACGGCATAAGCGTCCTCCAGAGGGTTGGCTTAAATAAAGTACTCCCCTTGGTGATCGACGACAAAGGGAATTATGCCCTGTCGGAGATGAGTCAGGATGCTAACTTTAGCGGTCACATCTTGCCACCATCAGAGCAATCTTTGCCGGAGGGTGCCCCAGCATCAGAGCATTCTACCCTTGACCGTCGGCACTTGAGCTAGTCCCGTGATCGAAGTGCCTCAAAAACGGGATTATAGGTAACTTGCCCTGCTCTGGCCCTCTGGGCTGGGGAATTTATCAAAAACGATAGTTTCTGGCCAGCTACCGCGCTCTGCTCGAATCTTCGTGCGGCTTCGAGGCTGTGCCTGGTAATGCGGGGGGGCCCCCAAGAGCGCTGATGTAGTCACCTGATCCTTGTTAGTTGTCTTCGGTTTCGGGCTCACCTGGCTTTATCTTGCCGCAGTCAACGCCCAAGAACGTGCTCGTGGATTTCGACTCCATCTCCCGCTTCTGACCGTGCGTCGTCATGATGGTATGGGACTGGGAGATAATGTGCTCAGAGTCCTGGATCGTCTCGCTCCCGCTCGTCGCCATCGTCCCGCCATCTGAGGTCTTGCAGGTGGCGGTAAAGGTATAGCCGCGAGCGTTCTTCAAGTTGTCGACGGTGCAGCCTTCCCTTTGCTTGGACATATTCCCGACCATTTCGTGCCAGGTCTCGGGAGTGATACAGCTTTTGGCCGCTATCTTCTTGGTCGTGCCATTCCCCATATCCATCGTCATTGTCTTCTCCCACAACCCCATCTTGACCGGTGCGGCCTGGGCAAACAAGATGCCGGAGCACCCGGCCAATGCCGCTATCACCACAAGTGAGCGCATGAATTCACCTCGGGAGACATTCTAGACTTAAAGTGAGTTCTGTTGGATACCTCCAGTGGAATTCAGGGCCGCCACGTTTCCGTCCGTACCCCCTGAAGTTCATTTGTTTCTGAATAACTTCGACTCTCCCGACCAAAGCCGCCGGCAACTTACCGAAACCCGACTTTCCAGAGCTTAAAAATCAGCGCAAGGAGGACTGGCGGGAATGCAGGGATGGCGTCGGGCTGTCGGGACACTTTTGCTCTGGACTCCTTTGATGATTTTCGTTGTTTGCGCCTGCGTGGCGGCAGGCCTCAAATTGAGAAAAGGGACAAGGACTTGAAGCAGGTTACTGAAAAACAGACTTTGCAGGCGGCATTTTGAAATGTACCCTCACTACAAGCGTTGACGAGCCCCGTTGCAGATATATTGTGTAAGTGCGTCCCCGAACTCCTCTGAGTTGTTGCTTCGTTGTGGTAACGCTCGGGTTGATGCTATCGCTCGGGGCCTGTTCCCACGATTCCGTCACTTTTTCCGATGCTGACTACAACCTTTCGCCGTCCTCGCGCACCCTTGCGCCTGTAGCCGTGCAACAGATCCACGGCGAGGTCAGTTCGTCCGACCAGATGCTCACCGGCGGGACAACGACGATCAAAGGCATGGGGAGCTATATCGTCCTCGATTTTGGCAAGGAGGTCGGTGGCATTACCTCACTGCAGTTCGGTGCTGTGAGTGATAGTGCACAGAGCGTGTTCCTCGCTTTTAGTGAATCCGTACTCTACACGGGGCCACAGAGCGATCTGTCCGTCGGAAACGGCCAACTGGATGGCAGCCTCAGTGCTAACGTCACTGCGAACGGGACGTACAGTGTCCCCCCGGAGAGGCTGCGAGGTGGCTTCCGTTATCTCACCGTTGGCCTGGAGACGAGCGGGTCGGTGGAGTTGACGGGAGTGACGATTTATTTCACGCCTGCTCCCACTCTTTCGGATTTGCGCGCCTATCGCGGCTCCTTCCGATCGAATGACGATCTACTGAATCGTGTTTGGTACGCGGGCGCCTACACGGTACAGATGGATACCATCGACCCACTTCAGGGAAAGGCCTGGCCGCCGGCTCCTTCAAACTGGCTTAACAATGCAGTGAGTGGCTCGGGCGCGACGATCCTGGTCGATGGTGCGAAGCGAGACCGATGGGTCTGGCCTGGCGATCTTGGGATCTCCGGGCTGACGGCGTATGTTTCCACTGGCGATACCCTCTCAGTGACGAACGATCTTAATACTCTCTTCGCTCACCAGAACAGTGCGGGAGGCCTTCCCTATGCTGGCCCACCGGGCGACGTGGGCGACATTTTCTCCGACACGTATCACTTATGGACTCTGATTGGAGTGGTTAACTATTTCCTTTATTCAGGCGATCGTTCCTGGGTTATCTCGCATTGGCCGCAGATCAAGAAAGCGGTTGCCTTTTCCACTGCGAAGATCGGAGGTGACGGGCTGCTTTCGGTCAATTTGCCGCTTGACTGGGGTCGGAATGTTTCCGGTGGAGAGGAGATATCCGCAAATGCGCTACTCTTCCAAGTGCTTCAAGGCACGAGTTTCCTGGCTTCCATCGCAGGAGATTCCACGGCCCAGTCTCTCTATACCGCGACCGCAGCCTCTGTCCGCTCGGCAATCAATCTCTACCTTTGGGATGCAGGCGCGGGAATGTATATGGATGTACCGGGCAGTTCGCTTCACCCGCAGGATGGAAACTCTCTGGCGGTCTGGTTCGGTGTCCCAGATTCGACGGCAAAGAGCGTTTCCATCTCCACCGCGTTAAAAGGGCGCTGGAATGAGTTTGGCGCGGCGACACCAGAACGCACGAACGCAATCGCGACCTTCCCAGGTTCTATGGAGGTGATGGCTCACTTTGTCGCAGGCGATGATGCAACCGCTCTAAGCCTGATTCGTCTCCAGTGGGGATATATGCTGTCGAGCCCGAACGGCACAGGGAGCACATTCTGGGAAGGGTACCTTCAGGATGGCTCATTCGATTATGATCCACCCTTTATGAGTCTCGCGCACGGGTGGGCGACTGGGCCTACCTCGGCTCTTACGAATTACGTTGCCGGCATTGGTCCGGAGTTGTCCTCCACGGTGCCGTTTTACGTTATCCCCCATCCAGGCGATTTGACGCAGGTATCCGCAACTGTTTCCCTCCCCGCAGGCACGGTCTCCACCTCCTGGAAGTATTCCCAGAATGGCAGCTCATTTCTCGAGACCATCACAGCACCGGAGAGCGTAGCAGGACGGTATGGTATCCCCACGAGCGGTAAGCCGATCACTATTTCGATCGACGGGCAGCCGGTGTGGAGCACCTGTCATGGGGGAGGGGAAGTCTCTTCCAGCATGACCTTTGGGAATGTTTTTCTGGAGGGAAGCTACGTCTACCTAAGCAGCGTTACCGGAAGTCATACGGTGATAGCGAATGTCTGTAGTAGCTGAACGCTAAACAGAGGGCACAGATTTTTTTGCCTATTTCGAGGCTCGAGAAACCGCACTATGGCGGTGTTCCCCGGATCAGAAGGGAGCCTGACTTTTAGACTCAAGGTAGCGTTTGCGACCTACAGGGATCACCGCTGGCAGCAGCTCCCGAAAAACGGGATTTTCGGTAACTTGCCCGGCCCGGCGGTCCGGCTGCAGGAAACTTACCGAAAACGCGACTTCCCGGGCACATCACACTCGTTCGCTCATACGGGCTTCATACAGCTTCCGCAAAACTTCGCTTGCGGGGTTCTCAATGGTCTCCCGCAGAATTGGCAGGGAGGGCCATACAAGGAGAGTCTGTGATGGTAAATGGCGTTTGGGTTGGTCTCCTTCAACCCAGTGATTCGCTCGTACTCAGCCAGAACCGGCCCAAAAGAATCGCTCGCTCCTACTCCTTTGAGTCGAAGTGACGTGACCTCCTCAAACTCCTGCTCGGTTAGCATTGGCATCTCCGCTCGACAACGCCAACACCACAATTTCTGCATGAGTTGAGCATATAACGCAGGCGTGGCGGTCAGCTCCTCGCCTATATTCTTTGGGAAGTTACCGATAATGCGTGCTTTGCAGGAACGTCGCTCACGTCTCAGCCCCTTGCCATCCGCAACAACAAACAGGCGTAATGGGCAGCCTGTTGTGCGGTCAGTCCGTTGCGTTGTTCAATAGCCAGAAGATTCTCGGCATCCTCAAGAATGAAAAGAGGTCTGCTTCCTACAGGTTTTATATGGACTTCAAGGCACTGATTCAGGGTGTTTGGATAGATGGACAATGCATTCGCTAGACGACCTTTATACGGTCCTATGGTCTTTTCCCGGCCTTCGCTTTCCCAGTGATCAGATATCTCGTCGAATGCGGTCTCCTTGACCCGTGCCCAAACTCCCCATAGAAAGACCTCGCTCGTCCCGATGATAGGAATTTCGAGGCATCCTCGTATGTAGAACTCCTCTTGGTCGATGATGCATTGATCTGAACCGGCGATCGCTCGGAGTTCTCGGGCGTCCCTATCGAGATTTGCGTACGGGTCAGGATAATCGGCTGCAAAACTCAGGGGAAGGCCCGTATGTTCCAATCCGCATGACGAGCAAAGAAACGAGTTCTGTTGCACTCTTACTTGGACCTCCCGCCGTTTTTGTCCGCTCTGGAATTTTCGCTTTTCATCGTTCTACCAGCAACACCCGATTCAGGTGCATGAAAAACGGGATTATAGGTAACTTGCCTACCAGACCCACCGGACTGGGAACTTACCGAAAATGCGACTTCCCAGGCACTACGGAGTTGCCTTGAGGATTGAGCGTAGATTCGGTCGCGATCCAGGGCGATATGCTGAACCGCTACAGTCCCGCGCTGTACCAGGGTTGCACCTTCGAATTAGGGAGAGGAGGTCTGGTGGGCCCACCAGGACTTGAACCTGGAACCAACGGATTATGAGTCCGCTGCTCTAACCAATTGAGCTATAGGCCCTGCAATGATTGACGACGTCTTGCGCGCCCCCGGTGTCAGTTTAAATGCTAATTGCTCCTGCACCCGGATTTCCTGTTGAGCTTGTCGGAATCAATGAGCCTCATGCGGCTTTCCGTGAAGAAAGCCGCATACGCAGACGTGTCTAAAGCAGCGTACAGGAAATTCAGGGCATGGCGATCTTCTCGACTGCAAAGTCTTTGTGCGCAGCGGGTGAAAGGTGCCGATTACGGGCAGCCATCTCCTGCCGTCTCCACCTGTGGCCGGTACCCCGTCCAGTTTCCATCGAAGTGTTTCCATAAGCTCGAGAGTTTGCGGAATTCCAGTCGTCAACACCTCTCCCAGGGCTGTTCGTTCGGCTGCGATTCTAGATCGATAGACAATTTATGTGAGCCATTCCATTCATGATCCAGGCTTTCGCATCCAATACACGCAAGCACACATGCCTGTAAGGCATGCGGAGGGAAGGAGTCACTATGAGGAGAGCCTTGTTTTGGGGAACACTGATTGCTGGAGCCGTGGCCGGATATATGATGTATCGTCGCGGCGAGTCACTGGGTATGATTGCAGCGCGTACGGTAACCAACCCTGTGGGGTCGTTGGTCAGTGAATTGAAGACAGCTTCCAGCTAGGGGAGGAGCCTGAGAGCAGCCTTTGATCTTTGAAGCAAACCTCAATAAGCCATAAAGAAATGTTGCCTGTTAAGGTCAACTGTATTAGATGGCATCGAAGGCCTCTTCCCTGTCACTTTTTCAGGGCAGCGGGCACTCCCTGGTGAATCTCGCGGCCTAACAGTTCGTACTGGTCCGAGGCGAGATAATCGACGTGAGCCGCGACGGCCGCGCGCCAGCGAATTCGTGCCGTTGCCAGAGAACCGAAGTTGTAATCATGAAACCAGCCGTTGCAACTGAGCTGTGCTTTGGTTGCCCCGTCTAACGTGTAAAAGCGTATCCAAAGACCGTTCGCGTGGGCTCGTTCTACCAACGCGCGCAAGCGGTTCATCTTTGCCGGCGTCCAATCGCCGGCGTCGGGCTGACCGCCTGCCTCAACCACTTTCCACGGATTGTTCCACCAGCGCCGGTAGTTCGTGGCTTTCATCGGATCCATCACCTCGGGCGCCGCGGAAGCCTCCTTTCCTGCGGTATGAATGGCGCCGAAGAGCAGCACACGATCACCGGTCTGCAGCTGATCGTAGAACACGGTTTGCTGCGCATCGGCCTCACCCGTCAGTACCAGAACCGGCTTTACGTCCAATGGCTCCACATCTTCTTCCCGCGTAGCTTTCACCGACGTTGTCAGCCAGGGCTGATATTTCCGCAGCAGCGCTAGCACGGCGGCCAGATGCTCCGGCTTGTTGTCTTTGAAATCGAGGTTGAGAGTAATGATCGGCCAATCGCCGTGGTTACCGTCGCGGAGCGCCTTCTCTACAATGGGCCGAACCCGCTTGAAGAAATACTCCTCCATGGTTGGCTCTTCTCCGGAGGTCGGCTCCCCATGAGTGACCACAGACCAGCTCCGTCCGGTCTTGGGATCGGTATGCCAGGCTAGATCCTGTTCTATGGCGAGTGGAGTGCCCGCAGAAAGTGCGCGGTCGATGCGGTCACCCCACCATTCAAAGTAGGGGTAGCAGTTATGCGCATCCATCACTGTGCGCGAACCGGGAACTGACTGCTGCGCGCCCAACTGTGACGAACAAATCGCAAGTAGCAACAGTACTTTGATCATCCGCATTCTTTATTCCTGGGGAAAATTAATGTAGAGCGGACTGCTTATCAACTCGTCGGCGCCACTTGAGTCGCGCACTTCCAAACGCAGCCAATGCCGTCCGTTTACCGCGGTGAGCTTTGCTGTAACTGTAGCGTCAGCATCCTGTACAGGCAACGGTGGAGAGGATTCCTCGCCGTCCATGAACAGGTGAACCATAGATCCCTTGGCCGCAATGGTGTGAATGCGTAAGGAAATGATGTCTCCGGCCGCGGCATGGAGTGTTCCGCCCATCTTTGCGGAAACGCCACCCGCCTCGGCCGTGAAGTCCAGCATCTTGTCGCGCGAACCGGTCAGATCGATAAATGTGCGGCCCCCACGAATGCCATCGAGGATCGCGGGCACAGTCAGCTCATCGGCTTCGACGGCAGTCGCCGGCCAACCAATGGCCCCCGCTTCTTCCGGGGCAATAGTCGCATTGTGATTGTCGCTGCCGCCAACCGCCGCCAGGCGATGCCCTGCGCGCAGTTGAGAATCCCAGTACTTCGCGCTGGAAAGCATGGCCTCACCGTAGTTGATCACTTCCACGGCGCTGAAGAGGCTCATGTCCACGCCGTCTGCCGGCGTCCAGCGGCAGCCCATGCAGACCTCCCCGCCAGGCGCCTCCGCGTGGTTCACTGAAGCGATGCCGCCCTTGGAGCGTGCGTCGCGCAGCACAGTGTTCAGATCGAGTCCGCCTTTGCCTATGCGCCAGTCAATGAATTGCGTTACGCCGAAGACATTGAAGTGTCCATGAAATGTGGTTATCTCGCGACCTGGAATCAGCAGCAGATGATCAAAGAACGGTTGTAGCTCGCGCATTTGATCATACTGCGAGTCTGTGTTGTGGTCGGTGATGGCGATGAAGTCCAAACTGCGCGAAGCCGCTGCCTGCACTGTGAGAAAAAGGGGGCATGGCACTTTACGGCCGCTTTGGCTCTTGCAGCTGCCATCACTGTGGCCGGTGTGCATATGCAGATCGCCGCGATACCATCGTGTGCCAACCGCTAGCGGCTGCGCTGTGAAGCTCGAGTCTTCTGCCCGTGAGTCGAAGCGTATCTCCGCTCTGTAGTGTGAGACGACCGACGGACGCATGTTGGGCACTGAGATCAACAGCCGCCACTGCCCGGCAGGAATCGCCCCAGGAAGATAAGACGGCGTGGCGTCTGTGTCGCTTATGGTGAAGTGGCTCTTGCTCCCACCGCTTTCACCGCGAAACCGCTCCGGATCGGCAATGCCGAGGTCAAGAACAGCGCGCTGATCTTTGCCCGTGTATTGAAAATCGACGCTGATACGATGGATGCCCGCAGGCACCGCGAAGGGAACTTCAAAGTAGGTCTGGTTCTGCTCGCCCTTCACGTCGCCGGTGAGTACCAGGTTTGCGGGCGCGTGTTCGCTTACTTGCTGAGCAAGCACCCAGGGTGCGAGCGCAAGACCCAGAAGAACGAAGTACGCACTCCATCGCTTGGTGAAGTTCAAAGCAACTCCATCTCCAGCGAAATTGTAACGAATCTAGGCTGAATCGGCGGCCCAGATGGCGCGAATGGTCTCTTCATCTCCCATTCCATCGGGGACAGCAGCCGTTGGATTATTGGCGTGATACCAACGGCTTCTACGGGAGTGAGGTTCCGTTGCGCCGCCACTGGGCGTTCTAAAACGTCCATTGGTGATCCCTCGGCTGCCGGGCATTTCGAGGTAGCCGTTCGGGTCGGTTGTCCGCACCCAATGCCAGGCATAGCGCAGCCAATCGGCGCGGTACTGCTCATTCTGGTGCGCAAACCAAGTGATCTCGTCGTAGCCCCACACCCAATTGAATTGGCCGCCGTCGGCCCTGGCCTGTCCGGGTTGTTTACTGACACCGTAGTTGTCGAACTCGACCAGATACGGCAGGTGCTTGCACTTCCAGCCGCTAGGGGCGATCCCGCCCTTGCTCCGGTTGTAAATGCCGTCGGAAAATCCTACTTTGAGGATCGCCTCCTGCGGCTTATCGGGAACTTCCATGATCCTGAGCGGGAACGCATGGAAATCCAGTAGCAGATGTCCATCTCTGACCAGCCCACCGTCGGGAACATGCGCATCGCATATCAGCATGTGTCTGCGAGCTTGTGTTGCCGCATAGGCCCGGGCCAGCGTCAAAACCTGCGACCAGTTAGTCAAATCGGGATCGTTGCCGTTCATGATCTCGACCTGCCCATAGTGGATAGCCTCGAAGCCCGCATCGATAAACGACCTCGCCAGAAAATAGAAATAGAGCTTTGTCTCCGGCCGGCTCACGTCCGGTACGGACGAACCCGGTCTCCACTGGTCCACACGCCGGCCGTCGGAATAAAGCATGTCGGCATAGCGGAAATTCCTGCTTTCTACCGATTGACCCAATGCGACAAAGGCCCAGTCGGGCACGGCAACCTGTTCCACCTGAGTGGTCACGTTCTCGAAGATGCACGCTTCAAAAAGCATCTCCGGATCAGCTTTGACGGCCACAAGAACCTGCTGTTTTGCCTTTTCGAGATTGCTCAGCAAATCGGCCTCCCCACCCCATAAACAAAGACTTCGTCCGATGAACTTTGCACCTATGGTCGTGAGCATGCGAAGGTCATCATCAAGGTCGCCGCGGCCGGCAAACAGGCTCTGCATCGAGATTGATCGGGAGAGAAAGTTATCTAATACGTTTCGCGAAATGGTTCGATCGAAAGAATAGTCGCGCATCGGCGGGGCGGCGAATGAAAGTGAGCTGGATCCATCTGCCAAGGCGAGGAGCGAAGCGGCAAGCGACGAAGTCAAGAACGTGCGTCTTTCCAAGAACCCTCCTAAAGAGAGAAGCTGCCTATGAGTTAGACGAGCGGGGAGTTTCAAGCGGCGGAGTCCGCCGGAACGCGTCCGAGTTTTTTGCTCCCATGGCCGCAATCAGGTATCATCTCGCCTTCCGGCCTCAATTTACCGAGCCGGGCTGGATGGAAAAGGGAAGGGCCAATATGTCAGAAGCGAATTGCGATATCGGATTGATTGGATTGGCGGTGATGGGCCAAAACCTGGTGTTGAACATGAACGACCATGGGTACAAGGTCGCGGTTTTCAACCGTACTGTCTCCAAGGTGGACGATTTTGTCGAGAATGAAGCCAAGGGGACACAGGTAGTGGGGGCACATTCAATTGAGGAGATGTGCGGGCTGCTCAAGAAGCCGCGGCGCCTGATGATCATGGTGAAGGCCGGCGAGGTGGTCGATCAAACCATCGAACAAGTGCTTCCATATCTGGAAAAGGGCGACGTCGTCATCGATGGCGGCAACTCGTTGTACACCGACTCGACTCGCCGCACCAAAGACCTGGCGGCCAAAGGCATTCTGTTTATCGGGACCGGCGTCTCGGGCGGCGAAGAGGGTGCGCGGTTTGGCCCGTCGATTATGCCGGGAGGAAATAAAGAAGCGTGGCCGCACGTGAGGGAAATTTTCCAGGCCATCGCGGCCAAGGTCGAGGATGGGACTCCGTGCTGCGACTGGGTCGGAGAAGACGGCGCGGGCCATTACGTCAAGATGGTGCACAACGGCATCGAGTATGGCGACATGCAATTGATTGGCGAGGCCTACCAGTTGTTGAAGGATGGGCTGGGGCTCACCGCCGATGAGCTCGCCGAGGTTTTTGCCGAGTGGAATAAAGGCGAGCTTGACAGCTTCCTGATTGATATCTCGGCCACCATCTTCGCCAAGAAGGATGACGATGGACAGCCGATGGTGGACAAGATTCTCGATGCCGCCGGACAGAAGGGAACCGGCAAATGGACCGCGATCTCGGCTCTCGACCTGGGGCAGCCCGTGACCTTGATTGGAGAGAGTGTCTTTGCCCGCTGCCTCTCCGCCTTGAAGAGCGAGCGAGTCGCAGCATCCAAGGTGTTGAAAGGGCCGCGCAAGCGCAAGGTAGTGAATGGAAAGAAGGAATTCATTGAGGAAGTACGGCTGGCTCTCTACTGTTCGAAGATGGTGAGTTATGCGCAGGGTTATATGCTGCTGCGCGCGGCAGAGAAAGATCAGGGCTGGAACCTGAACATGGGCGGCGTGGCGCTGATGTGGCGCGGCGGTTGCATCATCCGCAGCATTTTTCTGGGCGACATCAAGGCGGCTTTCGACCGCGACCCGAAGCTCGAGAATTTGCTGCTGGATAAATTTTTCTCGACCGCGATGAACAAGTACCATCCGTCGTGGCGGAGGGCTATTATCTACGGCACCAGGATCGGCGTGCCCATGCCTGCGTTTTCAACCGCCTTGGCGTTTTACGATGGCTACCGCACAGCGCGGCTGCCGGCGAATCTATTGCAGGCGCAACGGGATTTCTTTGGCGCGCACACCTATGAACGTGTGGATAAGCCTCGCGGCGAATTTTTCCATACCAACTGGACCGGCCGTGGAGGCCGCGTGTCTTCCTCAACCTACAACGTCTGATGGATGTGTCCCTGAGCGGCTAAAGCCGATCTTGTTTTCTACCAGTTACGTACGGGCTGAACAGGGTGCGGAGAAAGTCGGTAACCGCTTGATAAGCAGCCTGCCACTAGGGCTAAAGAGTGTGCGTGAGAACTCGAAATAAACAGCAAAATCGGAACCAGGCCCGTAGGGCCGGGAGCCAAACGTCAGCCCAGTCCGGAAGGGCTGGGAGGCGGATCCAAGATTGCGGAGCGCCGGAGGTGCGGCACTACCTTCATCCGCGGGTGCCGCGCCTCTGGCGCTCAAACGATATTGGGGATCGATGTCCCAGCCCTTCCGGGCTGGGCTGACGTTTGGCTCCCGGCCCTACGGGCCTGGTTCCGATTTTGCTGTTTATTTCGAGTTCTCACGCACACTCTAAAGCCCCAAATTTTGTTGCCCGAACGTTTTAAGCGGGTTTGAAACCCGCTTCCCCGGACTAATGCTCGCTGCGGCGAGGCAGTCCGGGGCTCCCACCCGGCACCAAAGTTTTTCGGCAGGGTGTTTAGTGGGGCGCGGTCGCAGCCGGTGGGGCCTGCTGCGACTGTTGCCCGCTGGCCGGTTGCCCATTCGGTTGAGGCTGGTCCGTATTTTTGGTTACATCCTGCCCTTGGAAGATCAGCTTGACCGTCGAACGGAATTGCTTGTAATCGGTGTAACGCACAATCTGCCGAATGCGCACATCCTGGCTCATGTACCCGCTTCCCCCCGAAAAATGGAGCTCGGCATCGGCCTTGGTGTACACCGGAAACCAATACTTGCCATCCACCTGCTCGCGGTACGTGGTGAAGGGAGGCGAAAGATCCTCGTGCCCCTTGCGCATATCATCGGGAACATTCTTCGCACTGGTGATCACAATCTGCAGATCCTTCTGGTCCACCCAGATGCGTCCCTTTAAGTAGCGCTTGCCTTTTTCCATCACCTTCGGCGCCACATCAAAAACGTAGCAGTTAACCTCGTCCACCTTCTGCCGGCCCACGTAGGTCAGGTTGTATTGCCCCACATCCTCAGTAGTCAACACGAAGGGCAGCCGCTGCTCAATATCCGAAACATCGGCAGGGCTCATCTGAATGCGCTCCAGCGTATTTTGCGGCGCGAAGGTCACGTGCTCCGACTTACGCCCCTGGGTGTCGAAGGTTATCTGCACCACTTGCCGGTACTCCCCATCCGGCTTGCCGTCATCACCGATGGTTTGTATGCGCACATCACGCTGATAGGTGTAGTTGTCCAGAGCGCGGCGGAACTCACTTTCTTTAGCCGCAAACTGCTTCACAATCTGGTCCGGCGGCGTCGCCGGAGCACTGGTGTCGATCGGGCCAAAGCCCTGGTCGGGCCGGTCCGCGGACTGGGCCAGCAGCGCTGGAAGGGGCACAAGCGCCAATAAAATCAGCAACTTCACCAATCCTTTAGCCACGCCCTCGCCCTCCCCCGTCTCGAAAACCTAGCCTAATTATGCGCCTCGACGGCTCTCTCTGTTTTATAGACGCACGCGGGCGTTAATACGGCTATACCGGCCCATCGCCCAGAGCTGCGCGGAGTCGGCCATGCGCCCTATCCAGCTGTTCGATGGCCTGCCGGCGCTGGATTCCCAGTTTTTGCATTACGATCGCTACGCGCACCGCTCCCGCCTCGTCCAGCAGTGCCTCGGCCTGAACCTCGTCAACCCCGGTTGCTGCCGCAATGATCCGTATGGCCCGGTTCCTCAGCTTTTCATTGGTCGGCTGCACATTCACCATCAGGTTGCCGTAGACCATGCCGGTGCGGATCATCGCGCCGGTGCTCAACATGTTCAGCACCAGCTTGGTGGCCGTGCCGGCGCGCATGCGCGTAGAGCCGGTAATTACTTCAGGCCCTACTGCCGGAGTGATGGCGATTTTCGCCCGGCACTCCACTTCGGAGCCCGGGACGCAGCTCAGCCCTATGGTGAGCGCGCCCAGTTGGTTGGCGTAAAGCATGCCTCCCAACACATAGGGTGTGCGTCCGCTGGCAGCAATCCCAACCAGCGTATCTCCGGCCGCGAGGCCGTGGATTTTCAAGTCCTCCGCGCCCTGCCGGGCATCATCTTCCGCGCCCTCGATCGAATTTCGCAAGGCATGGTCGCCGCCGGCAATCAGGCCGACCACCAGCCCCGGATCTACGTTGAAGGTGGGTGGGCACTCCGAGGCATCCAGCACGCCGAGCCGCCCGGAAGTGCCGGCTCCCATATAGAAAAGGCGTCCGCCCTGCTCCAGCCGCTCCGCAATACCATCGACGGCTTGCGCAATGCGGGCCAGCTCGGCGTGGACTGCGTCGGCTACGGAGCGATCGGCGGCGTTGATTACCTCCAGCATCTCGTGCGTAGAAAGTTGGTCGATGTGGGCCGTATCCGGATGGCGCGTCTCTGTTAACAGGTGCTCAAACTTCATGATTGCCAACCATGGTAGGGATCCCCTTTTGAGTCTGAGTCTACTCAGGACTGAGGCCGTGAGCTACTGAGCGTGTGTGAGAACTATTTTTTGTGGGCGCAGCGAAGTCGAGGGACGCTTCTGACGCTCGCAGCAGCTATCAAACACGGAAGTTGTCAGCGCGCCACGATTGGATGGAAGTTTTTATCTGCTTCTTGGTCAGGCCTTCGTTTAGCGCGCGTATGGCGAGCGCCGGCAGCTCCGCATCCGACGCAAAACGAAGCGCGATCAGTTGCTGCTCCGTCAGCTCTGTGATGCGCGGTCTGGCCGCTTCGGGCAGCAGCATGGCGAGACGCAGCCGCTCCTCCAGCCGGATGACCCGGTCTTGTGCCTTGAGGGCATTGCTTCTGGCTTTTCCGGCGGTCAATAGCAGTGCGATGGCCAGCAACAGCCACAGTGTTGAGTCGAGGCCAGGATGCCTTACCAAAGAAATAATGCTGAGAATGACCGCAACCAACACTAAGGGGATCAGAACAAAATGGAAGCCCGGGTCTAACCTGCCGTGATTTGCAAAGGACTGCGCCTTGGTATTTGCCATCGGGAAACCTTCTTTCGAGAACCCATCCATCATCCCTGTTCCACGGCTTTCGCGCCAGTGTCTGGTGTTGTTTACCTGCTGTGAAATGATCAGGAGATGAAGAGAAGCATCCTGGGCCTCATGGCATGCATCCACCTGCTCGTTCTTTCTTGCACTGCGCAGGCGCCTGCCGGCCCGATCGTGCTGCATGTGGATCTCCGCGATGCGCCCCGCCGCCTACTGCATGCTCATTTGGAAATACCCGTGAGCGCCGGTCCGCTGACCCTTGAATATCCGCAATGGATTCCCGGTGACCATCGCCCCACGGGGCCCATAGACAATCTCGCCGGCTTGTTAATTCGTGCCAACGGTCAGGATCTGCCCTGGCGCCGTGACGATGTGGATATGTACGGCATCCACGTCGAGGTGCCGGCCGGCGTGAGCCGGTTGGAGATTTCGCTCGACTTTCTCGCCACGCCCGGCAACACCGGCTCCGATGAAGATAGGGCGACCAGCGCCAACATGACGGTGCTGGAGTGGAATTCTGTGATCATGTATCCGGCGCGCATCCCGGTGGCGCGAATTCCTATTACCGCCTCCTTGACCATGCCGCCGGCCTGGAAGTTCGGCACTGCACTGAGCGTTGCCCGCCAACAAGGAGCGGAGGTTTCGTTTGTGCCCGTCTCAGTGGAGCAGTTGGTGGACTCGCCACTCATTACCGGCAGATATTTCCGCGAGATTCCTCTGGCTCCCGAGGTGACACCGAAGCACTACCTGGATGTGGCCGGCGATGCCGCCGAGGATGTCGATCTGAAACCGGAGTTTCTCGCTTCGCTCAGCCAGCTGGTGCGAGAGACGGGCGCGCTGTATGCGTCGCGTCATTATGAGACCTACCATTTTCTTCTCAGCCTGAGTGACGTTGTTCGCGAGGAAGGTCTGGAGCACCATCAGTCGAGTGACAATGGGGTGGAGAAAAACGGCTTCTCCGATGCGAAACTGGCCATGCTCAATGCGGAATTGCTGCCGCATGAGTTTACCCACTCCTGGAACGGCAAGTACCGCCGCCCTGCGGGACTGGCCACCCCGGATTACGCTACCCCGATGAAGGGCGATCTGCTCTGGGTCTATGAAGGGATGACGCAATACTGGGGTGACGTGCTGGCGGCGCGCTCGGCCTTGTGGACGCCAGAGATCTATCGCGAGGCTCTGGCCTGGCACGCTGCCAACCTCGACCTGAAACCCGGTCGCACCTGGCGCAACCTCGAAGACACGGCCGTCTCTGCGCAGATTTTGCGCGATAGCAGTCCATACTGGATGAACTGGAGGCGCGGACAGGACTACTACTACGAAGGCGAGCTACTCTGGCTGGACGCGGATACGACGATTCGTCAGTTAACCCACGACAAAAAATCGTTGAATGACTTTTGCGTCAAGTTTCTTGCTGTTGGCGGCAATACCCCGCCCAAGGTAGTGCCTTACGATTTTGAAGAGATCGTAACCGATCTGAATGCGGTTGCGCCTTATGACTGGAGGGGCTTTCTCAACCAACGCCTCAATTCCCACGCAGCCCATGCGCCGCTGGGAGGCATCGATCACGGCGGCTACCGGCTCACCTATGCCGCCCAGCCCACGGAGTTCGAGCAAGCCCACCTCGATCACTACAATCAAGTCGACGCGTGGTTTTCCGCCGGCCTCAACGTAAGTACAACCGGCATCATTCAAGATGTCCGGATGGGCTCACCAGCCTTCCAGGCTGGACTCGGCCCGGGCACCAAAGTAGTTGCCGTCAACGGCCACGGCTTCACGGGCGAGGTGCTGAAGCAGGCGATCCGCGGGACTAAAGGGACGGCGGCGCCGATTGAGCTCATCGTCTCCACCGACAATGAGTTTCGCACCGTGCGGCTGGACTACCACGGCGGCGAGAAGTATCCGAGGTTGGAGCGAGTCGAGGGCACTCCGGATCTGCTGGATGAGATTCTCAAGCCACTGGCTCCGGGCAAGGGAAGTGGCCTATAGTGGATCGTCGTACCGGAGAGACTATGCTCAACTCGTTTCGCGCCATGCTGCTCGCTGCCTTCCTTATACCCTCTGCGCTACTGGCGCAAACGACTACATTGGCGGCTACCCCGCCCATGGGCTGGAACAGCTGGAACCTCTTCGCAGGCAGGGTCACGGATAAGGATGTCCGCGCCGCAGCGGACGCCATGGTCTCCTCAGGCATGAAGGACGCCGGTTACATCTACGTGAATATTGACGACACTTGGCAGGGCGACAGGGATGCCCAGGGAAACATCCATGCCAACAGCAAATTTCCCGACATGAAGGGGCTTGCCGATTACGTTCACTCCAAGGGTCTCAAGATCGGCATCTACTCTTCGCCTGGTCCCACCACCTGCGCCAGATACGCAGGCAGCTATCAGCACGAAGCGCAAGACGCGAAGACGTATGCGGCATGGGGCATCGACTATCTCAAGTACGATCTTTGCGGCTTTCGCAAGATCATGACCCAGGAGGCTCCGAACGATCCTGCGAAAGCCACGCAGATGATGAAGGACGCTTACGAAAAGATGCACCAGGCGCTGCTGGCGACAGGACGCCCCATCGTCTACAGCTTCTGCCAGTACGGGTGGGACGCGGTGTGGGAATGGGGACCTGGGCTCGGAGCGAACCTATGGCGGACCACTGGGGATATCAATCCCACGTGGGATCGCATGACGTTGATCGGCTTCTCTCAGGCTGGGCTGGCGAAGTATGCCGGTCCCGGGCACTGGAATGATCCCGACATGTTGGAGGTGGGCAACGGAAAGCTTACGCTGGATGAAAACCGGACCCACATGAGCCTGTGGGTTTTGCTCGCCGCACCGCTGCTGGCCGGCAACGATCTCTCCAAGATGCCGCCTGAGACGGCTGCGATCCTAACCAATAAAGAAGTGATCGCCATTGATCAGGATCCACTAGGCAAGCAGGGCGACCGTGTCTCCGCGGTAGGGCCGGTGGAGATTTGGGCCAAGCCGCTCAAGGGTGGCGATAGAGCTGTGGGGCTCTTCAATCGCGACGACACTTCGCTGCCGGTGACCTTGAAGTTGAGCGACGTGGGTTTTGCCGGCGGCGCAAAGGCGCGCGACATCTGGGCGGCAAAGGATCTGGGAAAACTTCAAGGCAGCTACACCGTAACCGTACCCCGTCACGGAGTCGTTCTACTGCGCCTAACGAAGTAGTGAGGCGCTGCGACTAAGATGCCTCTCCGGAAGCAGGAATTCGTTAGGGGGAAGGGCGCACAGCAGGTCCCTCGGCTACCTCCGGATTTCCTGTCAGGCTCGGTGGTTTCGGTGGATTTCATGCGGCTTTCCTCAAAGAAAGCCGCATACGTGGTCGTTAGTGGGAGCAGCGTAGTAGGAAATCCGGAGTTCGCTCGGGATGACAAAAGGGGAGGGCGGTTACTCACCCCATAACCTGCGAGTGGGATGGAGAGATCCGCTGGGTGCTGTTGATTTGGAATCTTCCCATCCAACTAGCAACAGCTTAGGGTGAGTAACCGCCCTCCCCATTTGTCATCCCGAGCGAAGCCGAGGGACCTGCTGTGCGCCCTTCCCCCTAACGAATTCCTGCTTCCGGAGCAGCGGATGAGATCAATTTGCAGCCGCCAGGTACACCGTGAACCACTTATTAGCGTCGCTCCATTGGTGCCGCAGTTTAAATCCTGCCCGCGTGAGCAACGTCACCACGCGTTCATCCGTAAATTTGTAACTATTCTCAGTGTGTATCGTTTCACCCAGAGAGAAGCGCACCTCAAGATCCAGCGCGCGCACCACCACCCTTTGTGCCAGCAGACTCTCCAGGTGCATCTCGATCCTGGAGTGCTGTTCATTCCACCGCGCCTGATGCCGAAACAACTTCGGATCGAAGCCGGCGTCCAGCTCGCGATTGATGCGGACCAGCACATTCATGTTGAACCTGGCCGTGACTCCAGCTGCATCGTCATAGGCCGCGAGCAGCATCGCAGTGTCCTTCACCATGTCCGTGCCCAGCAGCAGGCTGTCCCCCAGCGACAACTGCGCGCGCACACCGCGCAGCACATCGACCGCATCCGCAGGTGAAAAGTTCCCAATGCTCGAGCCGATGTACAACACCAGCCGCCTTCCGGCGCCCGTAGTACCGGCTGCGTTGTTCTGCCGCATCCCCTCTGTGTAATCAGCGACGATGGGTTTGACGGTAACCTCCGGCATCTCCGACTCCAGTCGCGTCCGTGCTTCCTCCAAGGCCGTCTCCGACACATCGATGGGGTAGTAAGTGACACTCCCCTGCTGGGCGACGGCAGCGTCAAGTAGCAGACCTGTCTTGGTGGCCGTCCCAGCGCCTAGCTCGATGATCGATAGATCGCGTCGTCCTGCCGCTGCCGCGACCATCTCCGCCGCGTGCTTGACCAGGATTTGTCTCTCCGTGCGGGTAACGTAGTACTCCGGCAGCTCAGTGATCTCCTCGAATAGGCGAGAACCCGCCTGGTCGTAGAACAACCAGGGTGACAGCGTCTTGGGCCGCTCGGTGAGCCCGCTAAAAACTTCCATTGCGATTGGGCTGGACCCAATCGCCGGCAACTTGGGTAACGAAATAGCAGACATGAGCTCTCCGCGGGGGATAAACGAAATGGAATGGGTTAGATGTTCGCTAAACGAACGCCGGCAAACTGCCAGCGCGTCGCGGGAGAGAAAAAGTTACGGTAACTGGCTCGGATATGGGAGGCCGGCGTGACCGCTGACCCTCCCCGTAGCACCATCTGGCTGCTCATGAATTTTCCGTTGTACTCGCCGAGCGCACCCGGTACAGCGCGAAACCCGGGATACCCGATGTAAGGACTCGCGGTCCACTCCCACACATCCCCAAACATCTGCGCCGGACCCTTCGCAGGCCCCTCGCCCAACGCTACCGGATGCAGCATTCCGTCTTCGAGCAAGTTCCCGGTGATCGGCAATGCTTGCGCCGCGACCTCCCACTCGGCTTCCGTGGGAAGCCGCTTGCCCGACCAGTTTGCAAATGCATCGGCTTCAAAGTAGCTCACGTGGCACACCGGGGTTTGCATTAATTCCGTCAGCGGCAGTTCGCCGTACATGGTGTACACCTGCCAGGCTCCGTCTTGCTGGCGCCAATAGAGAGGCGCCTTCCAGCCCTCCGCTATGACTGTGTCCCAACCCGCCGAGAGCCAAAGCTCAGATCTCCGATAGCCCCCATCCTCGATGAAATCCAGGTACTCCCTGCAGGAAACCAACCTCGAGGTCAGCTCAAAAGGACGCAAGTATACAGGATGTCGGGGTAACTCGTTATCAAAAGCGAAGCCATTCCCGGCGAATCCGATATCCAAGACGCCACCCTGGAAGGGAATCCATTCCGGTTTGCTAAGCGGAGGCGCGTTGAAGATCACTGGTTCATTGCTGTAGGCCGGGCGAAGAGGGTTAGTCCACAAAGCGTGTTTTATGTCGTAAGCCAGCAGTTCCTGATGCTGCTGCTCGTGGTGGAGCCCGAGCACCACTCTCCGCGTCACTTCCTCAGGGGGATTGGAGGCTAACAGGAGCTGGATCCCATCCTGCACATGTTGGCGATAGTGGAAGATCGTCTCCACCGGGGGTCGTGAGAACGAGGCGCGCAGCTTCTTCTCAGGCTGGTCGGAAACCGAGTTGTAGTAGCTGTTGAACAGCCAGCGGAAGTCTGGATTAAACTCGCGGTAACCCGCGAGGAACTCGCGCAGCAGAAATGTCTCGAAAAACCAGGTGGTATGCGCCAGGTGCCACTTGGCTGGGCTGGCTTCGGTGCAGGACTGCACCATCATGTCCTCCGGCGACAGAGGAATACAAAGCTGCTCGCTCTGGCGCCGAACTCTTGAAAACTCCTCGAACAGACGGGGCGTCTTCTCCGTCGTTGCACTAGCTGCCGTCATAGATACCGTCTCTCCCTCTACTTAGAGACCGAAAGCGGCTTGATGTTGCCTATTTTTTTTGCCCCCGGTGTAAGCGGCTCCATTTATCTTTTGCCGGAGCTTCAATGGGCGCTCAGCAGCCGGGCGAGAAGATAGGCCGCCCCGGCCGCCAATCCGCCGATCAGCACGGTCTGCACCGCATTGCGCACCGTGCCCGCTCCCGTCAGCCTGCCTTTGACCCCACCGAAAACCAGCAGCGCCACCAGGGTGATAGCTACCGAAGCGCTTAGCGCTTCGGGCAAACTCTTTCCCACCATGTAGGGCGCCAGTGGCACCAGCCCCCCCACAACGTACGAGACGGCGATGGTGATCGCGCTGCGGCTGGCCCGGTTCCGTTGTGGCTCCTCCAGGCCCAGCTCAAAGCGCATCATAAAGTCCACCCAGGCCTGGGGCTTCCGCTTCAACGCTTCCAGTACCGGCTTGCTCTCACTTCGCTCCACGCCATACTGCTCAAAGATCTCGTAGATCTCTTCTTCTTCGTCGCGGGTCCGCTCCACAATCTCGCGCTCTTCGCGCATCCGCTCGCTCGCATAGTGGTCGGCATCACCCTGCGCGGCAAGAAATCCGCCCAGTCCCATGGCTATCGATCCCGCGGCTATTTCGGCCAATCCAGCCAGCACCACCACGTGGGCGGAGCTCACCGCGCCCGAAAGCCCCGCAGCCAGGGCAAAGGGAACCGTCAAGCCGTCCGACATCCCGATTACCACATCGCGCACCAAGGCTGTCGACCCAAAATGTCCTTCCACGTGGGCTAGAGGAGCGTGTGGCGTAGGAGTGGGGAGGGCGTCGGGCATCAGGGCAGTGTACCTCAGAGTGTTCCGGCGACAACGGATAAGCGCCTATCTGCGTCCTTTAGCTATACAGATGCCGTCAAATGGAGCGACGGCAACCCGGATTTCCTGTGCGCTCCGCTGGATACGACCGCGTGTGCGGCTTTCCGCAAAGAAAGCCGCATGAATTTCGTCAACGCCACGAACCTCGGCAGGAAATCCGGGGCCGGGCTAGCTTTTGGGCCGAGGTATGAAACGTACGGCAAGACTCATGACGTTTGCTTTAGGGGCGGCGATGGCGGCCGCACCCGCCGGCCATGCCCAGCAAGACAATGGCATGGGGCCGCCGGACGGTGGCGACGGAATCGGCCAGGCGTTTGGCAAGGGAAACGGAGTTCGCGGAACGGTCACTGCTGCCGCGGCCGGCAGTTTCACCATCCGCACCGACGAGGGGAACACCTACAAGGTTCTCTACAGCGCCAATACGCGCCTGATCAAGGATCGGCAGCCGATTGAGGCGGCTGACATCCACGTCGGGGATATGTTGATGGCCGGCGGTATCGTCGACGCCAAAGCCAAAACCGTAGGCGCTGTTGTTCTGCTCGACATAGATGCCCAGCAAGTACGCAATGCGCGCGCCGCTTTCGGCAAGACGTGGGTGATGGGAAGAGTCACTGCGATTCATGAACTCAAGATCACCATCGAGCGGGCCGGCGACAAACAGGCGCAGATTATCGCGGTGGACGAGAACACTGGATTTCGGAAGCATAGGGAAGACGTTACCCTGGCCGACGTAAAGGTGGGAGACATGATCAGCGCCGAGGGAGCGCTGCACGGGGACTCCTTTCTGGCGACCAACCTGCGAATCATGAATCCAGAAGCGGGGCGTCCGCATGCAGCCGGCCGGGAGCCGGGCCAGTCGCCTCCGGGTCCCTGAATTGCCAATCCGGAACCCGATAGGGGGCTTACTGCGCATACTGCGCACACTTTTTCCGCGCCGCAGAGATACACGATTGTCGATATTCAGATTCGTAGGTCAGCGAAGCCGGCGGAACCTAACACTCCCCACGCCAGGAAGGTCTAAGCTGTGTTGATAGCAACAGGAAATCCAGTTTGATGCGACGCATCTCCCTGCTCTTCTGCCTATTGGGTGGAGGACTCCTCACGTCTGCGGGGGCGCAATCTCCCCCTGCTCCGGCGCCGGCGGCAAATCCGCCTGCCGGCAGCGCGGGCCCCAGTCCATCTGCCCCGTCCACGCCCCCAGCCACCGTCGCCGGTGGCCAAGTCCATGGCACGGTCAAGGCCGGCAACATCCCCCTTCCGGGGTGAGCGTCGTCGCCACCAATACCCTCACCGGCCAACGCTACGCCACCATTACCGACATCAACGGCAACTATTCGATGACCATTCCCACCAGCGGCCGCTACGTGCTCAAGGCCGAACTTGCCGCTTTTGCTCCGGAGACCAAGGTCGCGCTGCTGAGACCCACGGGAACTGCGCCAGTTAACCAACAGGCCGATTTCTCCATGATGCTGGCTTCACGGGTCCCGCCGGAGAGCCCGCAGGAGAATGTGGCGCGGATTCCCGGCCAAGGGGGAGCAGGGGGGGCCGGAAGCGAAGGTGGTCAGGGCGGCGGCGCCCGGCGAACGGGTACGGTGCGGCGCAATAATGCCGGGGGAGCCCAAAGTCTGGCCTTGCTGGCCCAACTCGCGGGCACGGAGGATGCAGGAGTGAACACCGGCGCCACCGGGGCGGCTCTGCCTTCCATGGCCAACAATACGGATTTCTCCGCCGACTCGGTCGCCGTCACCGGCCAGGCAGGAACGACGAATCCCTTTGCAGGCGTGGATATGGAACAACTTCGCCAGAACGCGGAGATGAATCCGTCTCTGGGCGGCCAGGGTGGCCCGGGCGGCGGAGGTCCAGGTGGCGGCGGACCCGGAGGAGGGGGGCCCGGCGGCGGCGGTGGCGGCTTTGGCGGTGGCGGAGGTGGTTTTGGAGGTGGCGGCGGTGGTCGTGGCGGTGGTGGAGGTCGGGGCGGAGGTGGCGGCGGCCGTGGTTTCGGCGGTGGCGGTTTCGGCAATTTCCGTAACTTCAAGGCCAATCAGCCCCATGGCGCTTTCTTCTGGACGGGTGGAAACAGCGCCCTGAATGCCACCCCTTTCCCCGTCAGGGAACAAACGGAGCAGCAACCCAGCTACGCGCAAAACCAGTTTGGCCTCACCTTTATGGGCGAGCCCTATATTCCGCACCTGATCGAGCACGACACCAAAGACGTGATCTTCTTCAATGGTTCGGGGACGCGCTCTTCCTCGCCATTCAGCCAATACGCCAGCGTGCCCACCGCGCTCGAACGCGGCGGCAATTTGGCTGGGCTCACCACCCAGGAAGGCGCCCCGATCACCATCTATGATCCGATCACGCACCTGCCATTCCCGAACAACATCATCCCCCCGGACCGCATTTCAGCCCAGGCAGAGGCGCTGCTGACCTACATTCCGCAGCAAAATCTCCAGGGTCAGTTTCAGAATTACCAGCGGCTTACTTCCTCTGAATCCAACACCACGCGCATCGGCGTGCGCTTTCTGCATAGCTTTGGCCCGAGCACGGGAGGTTCACCCATCGGAGGGCTGATCCGTCAATACTTGGGCCAGGGGGGCGCCGGGCTACGCCAGAGCATGAATGCGAATTTCAACTACAGTCACTCGGCGGCTGATGAGCTCGATATCTTCCCCCAGCTCGGCGGTAAGCAGCAGTCGCATCAATATTCGCTGGCGCTTGGCTACTCCATTGGCAAAGGCAGGTTGACCAATAATCTCGGTCTCAACTGGAACCGCAGCAATACCCAGCTGTCGAACTATTTCACCGGCAACACAGATATTGCCAGCCAACTGGGGATCGGCGGCCTACCCGAAAACCCTAAACTCTACGGCCTGCCAAACATTACCCTGAACCAGTTCACCAGCTTTACCGAACAACAGCCAAACTTTCAGATCAACCAGACGATCGCCGCCTCCGACTCCACCTCCTGGATTCACAAGAAGCACAACATCCGGTTCGGGGGAGACTTTCGCCGCGTCCATAACGACCTCTTCGGCAATACCGGCAACATCACCGGGACCTTTACCTTCACAGGCCTCTACACCGAGGCGCCCGGTACCAGCACCACTACGCCTGGAGGCACCGCTACCACCGGCTCTTCGCTGGCCGACCTGCTACTGGGAATGCCCCAACAGAGTTCGCTGCAGGCGCCCTACCAGGAGTCCTACTTGCGGCAGAATGCGTGGGACGCCTATGGACAGGACAGTTGGCGTGCCCTGGCCAACCTGACCCTGCTTTTCGGCCTGCGCTACGAGTATTTTTCGCCTTACTCGGAGAAGTTCGATCGCCTCTCCACCCTGGATACGGGCAATAATTTTGCTTCTGTGCAGACGGTTACCTCCGGAGGCATCGGATTCTATACCGGGAAATATCCGCGCGATCTGGTCTATCCCGAGCGCAACAACTTCTCTCCTCGCCTCGGCATCGCAGTGCGGGCGGCGAAGGATACCGTGGTGCGTGCAGGGTATGGCATCAACTACGCCGTCGGCCAATATGCGAAATTTATCCAGGACTTCGCCTTCCAGCCGCCCTATGCCGACGTTCAGACCAACGAAGCCACCACTGGAGCCGTTATCAGTTTGGCCAACGGCTTCCCCGCGCCGCAGGAGGACGGCAATTATTCGGTCAACAAACACTATCGGCTCCCCTATGTGCAGGTGTGGAATATCAATGTGCAGCGCACCCTGCCCCTGGGTATTGTGCTCAACGTCGGTTACAACGGGTCCAAAGGCACCCGCCTGGACATTGTCGATGCACCCGGCCGCTCCGCCACCGCATCGCTCAGTGGAGTTATCTATGACTATGAGGACTCGGTCGCTTTTTCCAATTACAACGCGCTGACTTTCAGCGCGCGCAAGCGTCTGCAACGGGGCATCGCCCTGGGGGCAACCTACACTTACAGCCATTCCATCGACAACGCCAGCTCCATTGGAGGCAGCGGTGGTACCAGTACGGTGGTGGCGCAAAACTGGCAAAACCTGCTAGCGGAAGAATCAAATTCGAGCTTTGACGTACGCCAAAACCTGACCGGCAACTTCCTCTACGAATTGCCGTTTGGACCAGACGCGCACTGGCTGAGTACCGGCTGGGTCGGCCATTCGCTCAATGGCATCTCGATTTCCGGCACCTTCACCCTGGCTACCGGAGAAGCGCTCACGCCCCACTATGAAGCGGCGGCGGCCGACGTGGCCCGCGGCAGCACGGGATCCCTTCGCCCCGACCGTGTTCCCGGCGTTTCCTTAACCGCCGGTGGCGGCTCGCTCGAGAACTGGTTCAACAAGAGCGCTTTCGCGGCCCCCGCGAACACCTATGGAACGGCTTCCCGTTACTCGATTCCAGGGCCGGGCACGGTCACTATCAATGCTTCGCTATCCAAGACCGTTCGCTTCTCAGAGACGCGTACCTTCGAGATGCGCGCCACAGCCAGTAATCCCTTCAACACCGTCCAATACTCAGGGGTAGATTCGACTTTGGGGTCGGGAACGTACGGCCAGGTAACTGCGGCTACCGGCATGCGTCAATTCACTTTCAATGCCCGCTACCGGTTTTAGAGAGAGGATCGAACTCGGATGAAAGTCGCCAGCTTGATCGCCCTGATGGGCTTGGCAGTTTTGCCCGCGATGTCTGGTCACGCGATGGCTCGTCCCGGGCAGGACCAGAGTCCGCCGTCGCAGGGCAGCTCGCAGCCGGATGCCCAGACCGCCTACACTCTTAAGGTCTCGAGCGACCTGGTCCTCACCAACGTTGTTGTGCGCGATAAGAAGACGGGAGAGGTGGTTCGCGGGCTAACCGCCGGCGACTTCCAGATCCAGGAGAATGGCAAGCCGCAAAAAATTATCAGTTTCGACTTCCAAAGTGTCGATCAAGCCGCGCCTCTTAATGAGGCCACCGTGAATGGCATGGCTCCCAATAGCATCATGGGCAGCATGAATCGCGCCGCCACCTCAACGCAATTGCGCAACCATCGCCTGATCGTGATGTTTTTCGACATCACCTCGATGCAACCTGAAGACCTGGAGCGGGCTCAGGACGCTGCCCGCAATTACGTCAATAAACAGATGCAGCCGGCAGACCTGGTTGCCGCCGTCTCCCTCGATCAGTCGTTGTCGCTCGATCAGGACTTCACCGCCAATAAGCAACTGTTATTAAACGCAGTCAACGCCTACTCCGGAACCCAGGGAGCGGGATTTCAATCGGGAGCAACCAGCACTACCAACCAAGTGGAAGACACCACTGCCTTCACTCCCGATGAGCAGGAGTACAACGACGTGAATACTGACCGCGAGCTCTTCGCCTTCGAAGACATTGCTCACTCGCTGGCGTACATCAACGAAAAGAAATCTCTGCTGTATTTCTCCGGAGGCATTCAGCGCGACGGCATTGAGAACCAGGCGTCGCTTCACGCCGCCATCAACGCTTCGGTGCGCGCCAACATGTCAATCTATTCTGTCGATGCGCGCGGCCTGGAAGCGATTTCTCCGCTGGGTGACGCCTCCACCGGCAGCCTGCGCGGCACCAGCGGCTACAACGGCGCGGCACTGCAAAACAACCTCGATTCCAATTTCAATACCCAGGAAGTGATGGCTACGCTTTCCTCCGATACCGGGGGCAAGGCATTCTTCGATTCCAACGACTTTTCGCCTGCCTTTCAACGCATCCAACAGGACACTTCCGCTTACTACGTGATCGGCTTCCGTTCCACAGACACAATGAAAGACGGTCGCTATCGCAGGCTCACCATCAAGATCAACCGCCCCAACGTCAAGCTCGAATACCGGCCCGGCTACTACGCTCCGGCCGATTATCGTCATGCCAACAAGGATGAGCGCGAGCGTCAATTGCAGGAGCAGCTGAACAGCGACCTGCCCGCCACCGACGTCGAGGTCTATCTGCAGGCTTATTACTTCCGCAGTGACACCGGCTCCGCAGCGCCTCGCTTTTCCGTGCCTGTATCTTTGATCGTGCCTGGCTCGCAGATCCCCTTCGTTAAGGGAGGGGATCGTAGTAAGGCCACCCTCGATATCATCGGCGAGCTCAAGAACACTGCCGGGCAGGATATGGCCGAGATTCGCCAGACGGTCAAGCTGGCGATCGATGACTCACAACAGGTTTCGCGCAAGAACATCCAGTACACGACCAATTTCAGCCTGCCTTTGGGCAAGTATCATCTCAAGTTTGTGGTCCGCGAAAATCAAACCGGCCGCATGGGCTCGTTCGAGACCGATATCAATCTGCCAGACCTGAAGAAATTCCCGCTCAAGCTCAGCTCCGTCGTGCTTTCCAGCCAGCGTGTTGCTGCTTCCAAAAAGGACGAGAGCAATCCGCTCTCCAATGGCGGCTTCACCTGGGTACCGAATGTGGTCCATGTGTTCCGCACCGATCAGCACCTCTATATGCTCTATGAGGTCTACGATCCTGCGACCGCGCAGGCAGCCGCGAGCGCCGTTAAGACAGGCGCGGCTACCGCCGCACCGGCGGCCGCCAAGCCGGGCATGCAGGTGCTGACCAGCATCGAGTTTCTCCAAGGCACCACGAAAGTCTTTGAGACGCCGCTGGTCGAGGCAAACAGCCTGAATGTGCCCGGGCGCGGTGCGGTCGCCTTTGCCTTCGACATCCCGCTGGACAAGCTGACGGCCGGTCTTTATATCTGCCAGGTCAATGTCATCGACGATACTGGCGGCAGCTTCAGCTTCCCGCGCCAGGCGTTGCTGGTCCGCGCCGCCGCGGCCGCACCGCCCGCCGCCGCCCCAACTCCGTCTACTGCGCCGGCGCCCGCTCCGTCCGCCGGCGCTGGTGCGCCATCCATGTAATCAGGCATCAAAATCAATCGTTCCGATGGGACGCGCATCTTACTCGCGGGGGGTGGCGAATGAAGGCAGTCCGGCTGCATGGTTATGGAGGCGTTGATCAACTTGTCTACGAGGAGGTTCCCATCCCGGTCGCCGGCGCCGGCGAAGTGCTGGTGAAACTCTCTTCCACCAGCATCAATCCGATCGATTACAAGATCCGGCGCGGAGAGATGAAAGACATCATGCCGCTGCAGCTCCCTACCATCCTGGGATACGACCTGGCAGGTCAGGTGGTAGCTCTGGGAGAAGGTGTCACCGGGGTCAAGGTGGATGCGCTGGTGTTGGGGCTGGCCGACCATACATACGCGGAATATGTCTCTTGCAAACCGGACGGCCTGTCACCTATACCGGATGGTCTCAATCCCTCTGAGGCCGGCGTTCTGCCCCTGGTGCTCTTGACGGGCACGCAATTGATTGAATTGGGAATAGGTCCAAAATCCGGCGAGAGAGTGCTGATTACCGGTGCGCTGGGCGGTGTGGGCCGTACCGCGGTCCACATTGCCAGAAAACATGGAGCCTATGTCATTGCCGGGGTTCGCGCCAGGCAGAGGGCAGAGGCGGAAAAGCTGGGAGTGGACGAGGTCGTCGCCATAGACGAGGATCTCGGCGGACTGAAGGAATTGGACGCAGTTGCAGATACCGTTGGCCGCGATGTGATCGATCGGCTGATCCCACACATAAGAAAAAACGGCGTCCTGGCGACAGTCATTGGCAAACCGGCGTCGGCTGAGGGGCATGACGTTCAGGTTCATGAAGTATGGTCGGTCCCGGATGCGCATCGGCTGGGGCAGCTTGCCCAGGAGATAGCAAGCGGTGAATTTACCATCCCGATCGCCAAGAGGTTTACGCTCGCGGAGATTGGTAAGGCCCAGGAGCTGGCAGAGAAGGGAGGAGCAGCAGGGAAGGTGTTGCTGACGCCCTGATGCCAATCGATTCGGGGCCTATTCGCCTGTCGAGCCTTCGCCGGACGAGCTCCGGTACGGGCAATGCCGGCATCCCGAGTTGCAGCACGTCCCGCGCTTCAAGTGATATTGCGCAGTGAATACGAGATAGGGACCTTCGTAGTAGTAGTCCTCTCCTGGCTGCAGTTCTTCGGCCGCCGGACCGAGAGGCGGCTCGCCTGTTGACGACTCATCCCGCATACCTTATTTTCGCAGCTTTTGGCACCGTGGATATAGAGGACCGGCGATTCAGCGGACCGTCTGCACCTGCCTGATCTCGCTGACCAGTTCGGCCAGGCGAGTTGGATCCACATCGCTCACCGCGACCCCTTCGAGATCATCTGTACTGAAATCCATCACGTGAAATCCCGCGCGCTCGACCGGTGCCTCATCGCTGCTCGCTGCTCCGGCTTTCTCGCGGACAAAGACGGAAACCCGATGCTTGCCTATGCTATAGAGCAACTGCGCGACCGGCTGGTTGTTCAGGTAGGTCAGGTTCGCTCCATCGAGAGTGGTGTCGCGCGGCAGGCTCTCAGGCAGATTAAAACTGAACGGCAATTTGCCCTGAAACCATGGCTTGACTGTATGTCTATCCGTGGAAACTACCTGGGGCGGCACGCCGGCGGCAAGCGTGGCAACGTGCTGATCGAAGACCTCGGTCACCAGCGCAGCATGCTCGGCGGAGGAGATCTCCGCGTTGTGCGCGTGGCGTTGAACCATCATGGTGCTTGCCGAGACAAGCAAAAGCGCCGCTGCAGTGACCCAGCCCCATATAAATCGCCACTGCTGCGGGTACCTATCGCCGGTGCCCGTTCCTTCAGCCTCCGATCGGGATGATGCCAGGCGCGTCAACCGTTCCGCCAAATGCGGCGGTGGCAAATACCGCTGTCCCGCCTTTGCGGTAGCGGACTTGAGCAAGCTTTGGTAAAGGGCATTTGAGGTGCAAGCGGGACAACCGGCGAGATGCTGGTTGGCCGTGGCGAGCTGCTCCGCGGAGAGCTCGCCGTCGGCAAGTCCATTGAGCATGGAGGGAGATAGATGGTCGCTCATGCGCGGATACTCCCTTGGTCTCAGGTGAATCTGCAGCTCTGCGCGCAGCGCGGTGCGGGCACGGGCGATGCGCGACATGACCGTGCCCATCGGGATATCGAGGACCGTGGCAATATCCCGGTACTTCATCTCTTCCACATCACAAAGCAGGATCACCTCCAGCAGCCGCGGAGGCAGTTTCTCCATAGCGGCGTGGAGCGCGGCACGATCACTCAAGCGTATAAGATTCCTCTCCGGAGTTTCCCGTTCGATCGCGCTTTCAGGAAGGAGAGCGGCTCCCGATTCATCGCGGGCGTCCAGCTCGTCTTCGAGCGCAACCGTGCGCACCGCCGCGAGGCCGCTGCGCGAGGTCAGGTAGGTGTTTCTAAGAATGCGAAAGATCCATGCCCTGAAGTTGCTGCCCGGCTCAAAGCTAACGAAGCCACGGAGCGCTTTTAGAAATGTCTCCTGCACCAGGTCCTCCGCGTCCGCCGGGTTGCGGGAGAGCCAGAAGGCAATGTTGTAGAGCGAGGGAAGCAGAGGTAGTGCCAGGTCCTCAAACGCAGTGGTTTGTGGGGCGCTGGCGCGAACCGCTCGCTTCCACGGCAACAGTGTCATCTGGTGCTCACTTTCCCCTTTCCGTCACAGATGAGAACTGGACCTGGGTGAATTTATTCCCGGAATAAAATGCGCTTTACCCAGTTTGCATCCGCAGAGGATTTACCCCGTGAAGAATACGCGTAACGGTACACTCCCGCCTCAGCCGTTTCCATCAACCGGCGGCGAAGCGGCACAGCCCGCCCCTGCCGGCAGCGATGGCAAATCATGTATTTGAAGCAGGTATCGGGCAAATGACTTGCCGCTTTGCGCTGGTTAGTAGTCCTCACCGATCGGCATGCCCGGGGGCGCCTCGACCGGCGCCGCGGGCACGAACTTCGTCGGATCCCGTTCGAATTCGGCAATCCGCGCCAGGGCCGCTGCGCGATGCGCTTGTCTCTCGCGGGGCAGAGCGTTGGCGGCGGTGAGCTGTGTTTTCAATGTGGCCACCTGAAAGCGTGCGATCGCGCGGGCCTCGGGCGATGCCTGATTCGACGCTGCCAGGCCAAGCAGGTTTTCGAGCGTTGCCGATTCCACCGTCGACTGGGTTACCGCCGCCAAGCCGCTGGCACGCGGCGCCTGCCAGGTGGCCTTCAGTACAGCGCTCAGCACTTCGTCGAGCCCGGGATTTCCGGCATCCCGCGCGTGGTACTCCACCAGCCGTGAAGCACGCTGGGGATTAAACAGCAAGGCAAGCGTAAGATCGGCCGCAGACTCGGCTGCGGCTACTGGATCGAAGGCCAACCCAGTAAAGGCCGCAAAGCTCTCTCGCGTGCGCGGGTACCCGGGCGCCACCGGGGGCAGCAACCGCAGCAATGGTTCCGGCAGGGTCAGGGTCTCGGGCGTGAGCGTACGCAGCACGGCGGCAAGCGCCTTGCGTTGATCGGCCGCCGGAACAATGGCTGTTACTTCCTGCCCGTCGCCGCGCAGCGCATAGCGATAATCCAGCCCGCCTATTTCCTTGGCCGCCGCCTCTGCCTGGTAGCGATGCATCAGGTAGAGCGGTACCAACACATCTGCGAGTTGCGACATCGGCGTTCCTACTGGAATAGCGTTCGCACCGAAGCTCCGCAACGCTGCGGCCCGCACTGCGAGCACGCGGTCCAGTTCGGCCGCCGGATCAGGCCCGTTGTCCCAAAGGTGAGCGTGGGGATGCGCGCTGCCCAGCGGACGCGCATCCTCATCGGTGATGAAATAGAGGCCCTGCTTCTGCGCCTGCAGCAGAACGTCCGCCAGGTCCGCTGCCTCTTTCTCCGCGGGAAACTCCGCATACCCATACGTGATCGCCACCTTGTCCCATGCGCCTATGCCCACAGCGTAGGCGTGGGAAAGGTCGGGCTTGCCATTGCTGTCGAGGGTGATGAGCGGGTGAGGATAATCCATCACCGACGTGCCTTGGCCGAGAGAGCTGGCGGCAAAGTTATGCGCCAGCCCCAGCGTGTGCCCCACCTCGTGCGCTGCCAGTTGCCGCACCCGGGCCAGGACCATGGCTTGCAATCGCATTATCCGCGGGCAGCGGTGCCCCATCGAGATACGGATCGACCAGCGACTGCGCAATCATAAAGTCCTGGCGTGCTCGCAGAGATCCCAGGGTTACCTGTCCTTTGATAATCTCTCCGGTCCGCGGATCGATCACGGAGTCGCCATAAGACCATCCCCGGGTGTAGCGATGCACCCACTGGATCATGTTGTAGCGAATGTCCATCGGGTCTGCGCCCTCAGGCAGCACCTCGACCCGAAATGCATTCCGGTAGCCCGCGGCCTCGAAGGCCTGGTTCCACCAGCGGGCGCCTTCCACCAGCGCGCTGCGAATCGGCTCTGGCGCCCCGCGGTCGACATAGTAGATGATCGGCTCGACCGGATCACTCATGGCCGCGGTTGGATCCTTCTTCTGCAGCCGGTGCCGGGTGATGAAGAGCTGGTCGAGCGGAGCCCCGAGCGGCGCAGAGTAATCCCGATACTTCGTTGGGAAGTAGCCGGCATTCGGGTTGTAGGTCCGCGGGGTGTAACCGGGCCCCGGTAGTTCGATGAACGAATAGTGTTCGCGCACTGTGAGGGCGTGGGGATCGGGGGTCACATCGGCAACGTAGGACTTGGCTTTCGGGGCAGGGTTGGTGAAGGTGAGGATGGCTTCCACTTCAGTATTGCGCGGAAAGTTCTTCGTGCTCTCGGGCAAGATCGCGGAACGCGTGGGATCCGGCGTGTATTTGCCCTGCTTAGCCTGGGTCAGCCGCTCAGCTACTCCGTGGGCATCCAGAAGGAAGAAGTCTGTGGCATCCACCAGCACGTGGCCGCCTTGCGCCTCGGTCTGTTCGGCTTCCACCTTGAAGCCGAACAGTACTGACTCGGCAAAGGACTGTTTGACGGCAGCGCGTTCGGAGTCGTCGGCTGACGAAGACCGGAAGGCAAGGTTCGGCTCAACCAGCAGCACCTTGTTTCCGTTGCGCATGAAATGCACAACATGTTCGTTGCCTAGTTGTCCGCGGTCGAGGAAGAGGTCATTCGATCCGATACCGTAGGGCAACTGATCGAGGTAGAGAAAATCCTTGTCGAACGAAGGGATCTCGAGCAGCAGCTTCCCTGTCTTGGCCTCCCAATATAGAGGGAAGAAGCCGTCCATCTTCTTAAGCCCGGCGACGCGTGTTTCCAAAGTCGTCTGGGCGCTGGCCGGCATCGACTGAAGGAGCAAGGATGCTGCGAAGAGAAGCGTACCTGGAAGCGAGCGGAGAAACGAGCGCATTTACGAGGAATCCTCTCCTGCAGGAGCTTGGGGCACGGTCAATGCCCACAACTGTTCGTACCAGATTAGGGCATCCCAGGCGGAGAAGAAGACTTGTGGGGTTTAGGTCCCGGTGTCGAGGTGGAAGGTTTTGTCGTAGGGCACCACCGGGTAGCCTTTTGCTTTCCAGGCGGCAAGGCCGCCCTTGAGGAACTTGACCCGCGATACATCTATGCTGGGCGCCAGGGTCTGAGCCCTAGCGGCAATGGCGCGACTTGTCTTATCGCTGGGGCAGGTGCAGTAGACAACCAGTTCTTTATCAGCCGGGATCAGGGACGGGTTCGCAGTCGCATCCTCGGGAGAGATTCTCTGCGCCCCTTCGATGATTTCCGAGTCCGCCAACAAGTCCAGCGGCTGGCGAACGTCCAGAACCAGGACGTCATGGTGGCCGGCCAAGAGGTCGTGGAGCGCTTCGGCTGTGATGCTGAGCCGCTCGAACGCACGCCGCGCCCTGATTCTTCGGGTCCATATCACAGCCAACAGACCCCAGATGGCAATTGCAATGATGGTGAGGATCAGGTTCACGTTCATCTACCAGCCTCCCTCTGCATAAAGGTTAGTGCTGGTTAGATTAGCAAGCCGGGGTAAATGATTCGAGAGTGTTATCACTCAAAACGCCGTTGCGGCCAGGCTGGGTTCTTCCACCCTGGACCACCGATGGCCGGAAAGATGACAACTGGGTCCGAATGGACATTGTGAAAGTAGCCGGCTATAATGGAACTAGTCTGACTGGTCAGGACAAATATGGCATCCCGAATCTCGAAGATGCGTGAACCTCATGGCAACGACCCACTGCCATCGTTGCCGCGTTGGCAGTTACAGGCCGCGAAGGCGCAATTCAGCGAAGTGTTCCGAAGAGCTCGGGAGCGTGCTCCCCAGGTGGTAACCAAGCAAGGCAAGGAAGCTGTGGTTATTCTTGCCCTGGAAGAGTTCGAGCGGTTGACCAAACGCGCCAGGCAGCCGAAGAGCCTATCCAAATTTTTTGCCGAGTCGCCTCTGGCCAGGGTATCGATCGATTTCGAACGAGAGCCCGATTATGGCCGGGCGGTGGAACTGTGAGCGGATTCCTGCTGGATACGAATGTCATCTCCGAACTCATCAGACCGAAGCCGGAGACGAAGGTGACGACGTGGATTGATGCAACCGATGAGGAGCTTTTGTTTTTGAGTGTCCTTACTTTGGGAGAGATCCGTAAAGGGGTCACGCTACTGCCACGCAGTGCTCGCCGTACTGCCCTGGAAGCCTGGCTTGGGAGCGATCTGCCATCGCGTTTTTCCGAACGGATATTGAACATCGACCAGGAGGTTGCCGATCGTTGGGGACATGTTTCCGGTTTGACAAGCGCCCGAGGCGCCAATTTGGCTGTGACCGATGGACTTTTAGCTGCGACCGCAATTCGACATAATCTCACCCTTGTAACCCGCAATACCAAGGATGTTGCTGCGACCGGTGTCTCCTTGTTCAACCCCTGGACGGACTAACGAATTCCACTTCAAAATGCCGCGACAACGTTGGCTTCCTCTACCCTCACGGCACCACCTAGAAAGGTGACTGTTTTACCCGGAACAGCGGCCGGCCGTTCTCCTGGAACCACGATCCCTGCCAGGTTGAGCGGGTCGGTTGCCGCCACGGTGATGGCCTCCTCCGAGTTTCCCTTGAGCCGGGTTTCACGTAGCCCAGCCACTGCTTCCGGCACAGCGAATTGCTCGCCGCCGAAGCCATTGACGAATCGCCCTCCGCGCACGCTGCCCCGGGCCTCGAGCCGGCGGAACATGCCTGCCAGCTCCCGCCAGCGGGGGATGGTGGTCTCGCGCTCCAGCAGGTCGCGGAAGACCACTCCATAACGCCGCAGAAGCATCCAGCAAGCGGACTCAAGCTCGGCCTCACGCCGCTCCGCCTGGGCACCTGGAGTCTCAACCGCTCCGGCTGCCGGGTTGAGCAGACCCCATCGCCCCGCCGTGCTGCGCGTCCGGCGCACGCTCGGAATGGCCTTCCGTCGGGGATCAATCAGCACCCGCAAGCTATCGAATCCGTCGGCGGTCACCAGGCCGGCCGCCACCAGCTCCCACAAGGCGCGGTTCACCTGCTCGGCCGGGGCCCCCAGCCCGCGCACCAGGTCGCCGGCGAAGACTGCTCCGTATTGCGACAAATGGGCGCGCGCCTGCCACGCCAGCTCGCTCAGGCAGGCCTGAAGAGCGGGCTCCGGAATCGCGCGCTCTGCCAGGCAGCGATCCATCCACAGTGCCTCTTCGCGCACGAAGAAGGTGACCGGGGCCATGCTGGTGGGAACCACCCGCTTGGGGGCTACGAATTCGTCATGACTCGCAAACGCCGGGTGAGGGGAGATTCGTCCCCACCCCACTACGCCCTCCATGCACAGGGTATCGAGCCATCGCGGATCGTAGCCGGCGACGCGCTGGGGCAAGAGCGTCCGTTCCCATTCGATGGCCGGCGCCTCGAAGCCCTCGAGCAGGCGCAGCGCCTCCAGCACCCCTGCCTCTCCGCTCAGTTGTGTCCGCGGCGCCACCCGCTGCCAACGCATCAACCACTGCAAATAGATGGCCGGGGTAACCGGCTCGATCTGTTTGCGCAGCCCGGCCAGCGTTCTCTTATGGATGCGCTGCAGCAGCCTGCGCTCGCACCATTCCACATCCTCATCTGGGGCGGGCTGACTGCTTCCCTCGAACACCCCACGCAGGATGGTGCCCTGCATCTCCAAGACCAGCATGGCAGCCCAGATCGCCGTCGGCTCCATCCCCAGGCGCGCGCCCAGGTTCCGCGAAGTGACTGGACCGAGCAGCGCCATCCACCCCTGCACCGTTTTGCGCACCACATCGGCCACAACCAATTCTTTTACTTCCAGAGGGCAGGGAAGCGGGCGCTCGAAGGCCACACCCGGCCACAAAAGGCGCAGGTGTTGCGCTCTTTCTGCTGCGACCAGGTACTGTTGTCCGCCATGCCCGGCCACCGTAGCCCTTCCCTGGGCCGCAAGCCGCTCAAAGAACAGCGGCCAGTGCCGCGCCCCTGCAAAGGATTGAATCTCCACCGGCACCACGATCAGCGAACAGAGCAGATCATGCAGCTCGTGTTCATCGCGCACATCGGGCCAGCACTCATCACGCAGCTCGGCAATCGCCCCGGGGTCGAGGCGGCCGGCTTCGCCAAGCAGCTTTTCTGGAACCATCCCACGCATGCTCACCGCGCGGGCACGGCGCTCTTCGAGCGGCGCATCGTCGAGGAAGGCATAAGGATTCGCGTTCAGCAGTTCATGCGCGAAGGCAGACGGGGTTGCGCTGTCCACCGCAAGACAGCGAATCGCACCCGTCCTTATGCCTGCCAGCAGACCGATCAGGCCCTCCAGATCCATAGCCTCGGTCAGCACGTCTTTCATCACTTCCTGGATAAGCGGATGCTCCGGTATCTGGATATCGCCTTCGATGTTCTCCTGACAGGCAGCCACCTGGGGAAAGACGCTGGCCAGCAGGTCGTCGGATCGGGTCCGCTGCACCTGGGGCGCGATGCGTTTGCCGTTATAAAACCGTAACAGTTGCAGACTGCGCCCCGCATCCCAGCGCCACCGGGCGCGGAAGATAGGCGAGTCGAGCGACGCCTGCTCCAGCAGGCCGGTGACCGTCTGCTCGGTAAGAAAATCGAAGACGTCGCTCAGCGGGAAGCTGTGCTGCTCGGCCAGCGAAATATTGAGCCCGTTATCGGTGGCCGCTGCCTGCAGCTCAAAGTTGAATCCGCGGCAGAAGCGCTTTCTCAGCGCCAGGCCCCATGCCTTGTTGATGCGGCCGCCGAAAGGCGCATGCAGAATCAATTGCATGCCGCCCCCCTCATCGAAGAAGCGTTCGGCAATGATGGTGTCGAGTGCGGGCACGGCTCCCAGCACGGCGCGTCCGGCGACAATATAGCCGATCATTTGTTCCGCGCCCGCATCATCCACGCAACATTCCTGCTTGAGCCAGGCAACTGTTTCCGCCACCTGGGGGTTCGATTGGCTGATGTATCCCGGCAGCACTTCGCCGGTCCGCGCGCTGATTTCCTGGCGCAAGGTGGAGACGAAGCGCGAGAGCTCAAGCGTTCTTTGCGGAGCCTCGCCGCGCCAGAAAGGCACATTGGGCGGTTGGCCGTGAGCATCCTCCACCAATACCCGCCCCGCGCTCTCTACACGCTGAATCCGCCAGCTGGTATTGCCCAGCAGGATCACGTCCCCGGCCGACGATTCGACGGCAAAATCTTCATCCAGGGTGGCGATCTGTAGTCCCTCGGGCTGCACGATGACGGCGTAAAGCGCGGTGTCGGGAATGGTGCCGCCATTCGAAACCGCGATAGTCCGCGCGCCCCGCCGGGACTGCATGCGCCCATTCACCCGGTCGCGCAGCAGGTACGATCCGTAACGTCCGCGGCTGGCTTCAATCCCTTCTGCCAGCAGGCAAAGGATCTCGTCATATTCTTTGCGTGTGAGCTGGCTGTAGGGATGGGCGCGGCGCAGGACCTCGAACAGCGCGTCCTCCTCCCACGGCTCGGCCGCGCAGGCCGCGACAATCTGCTGCATCAGCACATCGATGGGGCAATGCGGAATCTCCAGCTTGTCCAGCACCCCGGCGCGCATGGCACGAATCAGCGCCGCGGATTCCACCAGATCGTCGCGTGTGGTTACGAAGAATCGTCCCTTGGGAATCGCGCCGCGCCAATGCCCGGCTCGGCCCACGCGCTGCATTGCTGCGGCGATGGCGCGTGGGGAACTTACCTGGCAGACCAGTTCGATGCTGCCGATATCGATGCCCAACTCCAGCGAGGCGGTGGCGACCAGTAGGCGAATCTCACCGTTCTTGAGTTTGCGCTCCGCTTCCAGGCGAAGCTTCCTCGAGAGACTGCCGTGGTGCGCGGCTACGTTTTCTGCACCTAACCGCTCACCCAGGCAAAACGCCAGCCTCTCCGTCATAGCCCGCGTGTTGACAAAGACCAGCGTCGACCGATGCTGCAAGGCCAACTCTGCCATCCGCTCGTAGATGTCGTCCCAGATCGCATTGGTTGCGACCGATCCCAGTTCGTCCCCTGGAACCTCAATGCCCAGGTCCAGTGTGCGGTGCTGGCCCACCTGCACTATCTCGACTTCGGGACCGCGCCGTCCCCCTAAGAAGCTGGCCACAAGTTCGATCGGATTCTGGGTTGCCGAGAGCCCGATGCGTAGCGGAGGGTGTGCTCGTCCCGTGACCAGCGTGGGCGGGCTCAGCCGATTCTCTCCGCAGACCAGGGCATCCAGCCGCTCCAGCGTAAGCGTGAGATGAGCGCCGCGCTTATCATCGGCAACCGCATGTATCTCGTCCACGATCACCGTCTCAACCGCGCAAAGATTGTTGCGGCTCTTCTCTGCGGTCAGCAGGATATAAAGCGACTCTGGCGTAGTGACGAGAATATGCGGCGGCCGCTTCAACATGGCGCGGCGCTCTGCCGGTAGGGTATCGCCGGTGCGCACGGCGGTGCGGATGGGTGCGCACAAGTAGCCGCGTTCCATCGCCAGTTGTTGAATCTCTCGCAGTGGCTGCTCCAGGTTCTTTTGCACATCGTTGCTGAGCGCTTTGAGAGGGGAGACGTAGACTACCGCGGTGGTTGGCGCCAGTGAACCATCCATTGCCTGGCGGATCAGTTTGTCGATGCAGATGAGAAATGCGGCCAGCGTCTTACCCGAGCCGGTTGGAGCGGAGATCAGTGTTGGTTTGCCGGCGAGGATGGGCGGCCAACCCAGCTCCTGGGGAGAAGTAGGGGTACCGAACTTGGCCGTGAACCACTCCCGCACCACGGGATGCGCCCAGTCCAACGCACTGGCATTGTCGACTTCAAGAAGCGTGGCCTGGAGAGGAGGCATGCATCCATTTTAGGCCCAGCAATTGACTCGGTCAGCGCGCAGCAGCTGCCGAGGGGAGTGCACCCAGGATTACATCCTGGGACATTCTCAGCCGCCCCTTCGGGACTAGATCGTTTGTGTTGATCCTACCCAGGATTTCATCCTTGGCTACTATCAGCCGCCCCCGTTCGACAGGCTCAGGGCAGGCTCTGCGGGGCTGTTCCGTTAGGTCTGCGGATTGATCTCCCTTTTGTTCCAGTTTCCGGGCTTTGACAGGCTGCGGAAAAACTCTGGTGCCGGGTGGGAGCCCCGGACTTTAGTCCGGGGAAGCGGGTTTTCAAACCCGCTTAAAACGCTCGGGCAACAAAATTTGGGGCTTTAGCCCTGGTGGCAGGCTGCTTATCAAGCGGTTGCCGACTTTTTCCGCACCCTCTTTAGCCCCTGAGGTATTGCTTTCCTACCCGGCGCAGCGTTTTTCCGCAGCCTGTTTGAGGCCCCTTGGATTTTCTATAGACCTGGTCCGCGTTCGCGAAGTTCATGCGATTTTCCTTGATGAAAGCCGTACACGCCGTCGTCTCCAGCCCAGCGTACGGGAATCCGGGCGCGATTCAGAAGCTAATTTGGACAAGAAGTCCTGGGTAGGCCGACGTAAAGCTGATCAGTCCCGAAGGGACGGCTGAAGATTTCCCAGGACGCCAGTCCTGGGCCTTGCAGGATCCGGTGGGCTTCATTGGATACGCAGTAAGTGCCCAGATTAAGAGCGGGCTAAGGTAGTTACCATCTAGATGCGCTGCTTGCTGTCAGCCCGCGCGAACCGGCGTTTGCAACTCACAGGAAGCCGTGCTTCTTATTAGCATGCCAGTTCGATTCTTCCTTTTTAAGAGGAGGAGGCGTCGTCTTTCCCCAAAGGGTGTGATTCCAGCTAACCGCCTGCAGTCCATCGTGGCTGGGCTGAAGGACCATCGGGGCATCGGTGGGTTTGCCGTCCACGTCGTCAAATTTGATGGTGACCTGACCCCCGGAATCGGCCCAATGCCCAAAGGTAGTGACCGCGCCTTTGCCGAGATCCTGTGTCACCGTAGCCGATCCATCCGGACCGAGGCTTATGCTGAACGCGGGCCCGGCGGGCCCGGTCGGCTCGCTGGAATCAGGCGCTTCGGAACTGTAGATGCCGGCATACTTCGACGAAGCAAACGCGGGAGCTGCGACCAGCGCCAGTACAATCGCGGCGCTCGCTACTACGAGATGTAAGTGAGAGAGTCTGGTGGTTCTCATAACGCTCTCATCATTGCGCCGGGCGGAGGGGAAGGCAAGATGCAGTGAGAAAACGAAAGTTGTATGAATAGTGCTATGGATTTCACTGCCGCTGAACGCGCCCGCCGGATCCGCCTGATTCTCTTCGACGTCGATGGCGTCCTCACCGATGGCAAGATATGGGCGCTGCCCCTAGGCGCCTCGGAGAAGACCTTCGAGCCTAAGGGATTCCATGCTCACGACGGGGTAGGCATTTCGCTGGCCCGCATCGGCGGCATCCACTGCGGCCTCATCACCAAGCGCACTTCAGAAGCGGTTGCGCAGCGCGCTCGCGCCCTGCGCATGGAGTACGTCTATATGGGACAGGACTACAAGATACAAGCCGTGCGCGAGATCATGCAGCGGGGATCGCTTTCGCTCGACCAGATTGCCTACGTGGGTGATGACGTGATCGACCTGCCCGTAATGCGCGTTTGCGGCCTGGCCATTGCCGTAGCCAACGCCCGCGACCAGGTAAAGGCCATGGCCCACTACGTCACTCCCAATGCCGGCGGCCAGGGAGCCGGCCGCGATGCCGTCGATTTCGTTCTCCAGGCCCACGGGATACTGGATCAGTGCATCGAGGAGTATCTCGATGAGCGTAACGCGCCCCCGGGGCGAGCATGAAGCCTGGCGAGCATGAAGTCTGGCTGGCGTATGCTATCTCTTTGGGCTGAAGATGATTTCTCGGCCTTTTTTATTTCTTTCAGGCGCAGGAGCGTGGGCAAGCTGATGGTTATTCGCAGGTCCCTTTCTTTTTGGGTTTTTCTTTTTCTTATGATTGCGGGGCTCGGTAACGGGGCCATGGCCCAGTCCTTAAAGGGCATGGATGGCGCGGTCGCTGTCTTCGGACAATTCACCGGGACAAGCAGTGGCAACGGCGTCACGGACAGCCCGACTGATTCGCTGGGCGCGTTAGCAACTTTCCGGCAGTCTTTCCATCCCTGGTTAGGCTACGAAGTCAATTACAGCTATACCCGCTTTACCGAGAGGTACTCCACGGTGCCCTTCGGCGTGCAGAACAACATGCACGAGGTCACCGGCGCGTACCTGTTGCAGGGACCGACGATTCCGATCCTCGGCCTTCAGCCTTTCGGCGCCATCGGCTTCGGCGCCCTCATTTTTCTACCCACCACCGTAGGTGGCCAAAAATACACCCAGCAGACGCGCACACCGATCCTTTATGAGTTCGGTGTCAATTATCCGATCCTCACCTCCCACATTGGGTTACGGCTCCAGTATCGGGGTCTGAACTACAAGACGCCGGATTACAACGCGACGCTGGTGACAACGGGCGCCAGGCGGACAACCTCTGAACCGAGCGTGGGCGCATACTTCCGGTTCTGAACTCAAGCAGGAGAGGAATGATGATGACCCGGACGCTTTTGGTGGTCTTGAGCGCCGTCTTGTGTGGGCAACCGTTGCTTGCCAAACCCCAGCAATGGGTCGGCACATGGGCCTCTGCTCCTCTGCTCAACGCTCATGCCAAGCCTGCAGACCAACTCGTGGCTCCAGGCACAACCGGCGCCACCCTGCGCGAAGTGGTCCACGTGAGTATCGGTGGAGAGATGGTGCGGGTGCGCTTTTCCAATCTATACGGCACCGATCCGCTGGTGATTGGCGCAGCGCAGATCGCACAAACCCTCAAGGGCGCGGCGGTCGTTGCGGGCTCCGGCAAGCCTCTCACCTTTCACGGGCAGGCTTCGGTTTCTATACCACCCGGTGCCCTGGTTATCAGCGATGGTATCTCCTTCAAGTTTGCGCCCCTTTCCGACTTGACCGTCAGCTTCTATTTGCCCAACCCATCCGGACCGATTACCGAGCATCAGCTGGGCAATGCCACCAGCTATCACGCGCCCGGCAATGTAGTCGCCAACGACACCCTGGATACGCCCTCCACTCTGACCAGCTGGGAATACCTCAACGGAATCGATACCCTGGCTTCCGCCGATGCGGGAGCCGTGATTACGATAGGCGATTCGATAACCGATGGCGCCAAATCGACCATCGATACCAACCAGCGATGGCCCGATGAGCTGGCACGACGCCTGCAAGCGGACCCCAAGTATCGTCACCTTGCGGTGTTGAATGAGGGCATCAGCGGCAACAAAATACTGCTGGATGGAGCCGGCCCCAATGCGCTGGCGCGCTTCGATCGCGATGTAATTGCCCAGAGCGGAGCGAAATATCTACTCATCCTCGAAGGCATCAATGATATTGGCCGCCTGCACAGCGTTCCCAACGGTGTCACGGCTGCCGATCTTATCTTCGCTCTTAATCAGATGATCGTGCGTGCGCACGCCCATGGCATCGCGGTGATCGGCTGCACGCTGACGCCGTATCATGGCGCCGGCTACTATACGGAGAACGGCGAAGCGATCCGCAAGGCCGTCAATGACTGGATTCGCACCAGCGGCGCGTTCGATGGCTTCGTCGACTTCGAGGCCGCGGTCAGGGATCCAAACCATCCCGACACCTACCTGCCTGCCGACGACCCTGGCGATCATCTCCATCCCAACGACGCAGGCTACAAAGTGATGGGCGACGCCATCGATCTGAAGCTCTTCACCATCAAGCCAAAGCAACCGTAGCGGGCTCCCTCTTGAATCTTCGCCGTTCCTGGGTTCATCCAAAGAACACCTGGCAACTGTGGAGAGTAGATGACATGGCCGCTTTTTGTGCATGCTGTGGAGCAGAGATTAAACTGAAAGCCGAAGCATGTCCTGTTTGTGGTACTCCGCGTCACGGCATGTTGCCGCCTGATCTACAGCCTGTGGTAGATACGGGGGAGGACCCCTCTAACGACGTTGGGGGCCGAAAGCGACGTAGTCCTCGCTTGTAACCCGCAGACTCTTGAAGCCCGGTCATTGCAGGATGAAGCGTTCCCGCGGGTTTGAAAACCCGCTCCCCCGGACTAATGCTCGCTGCGGCGAGGGAGGCCCAGTTTAATCTAGCCCGGTCAGTCACCGAGCAGATGCGCGACGCGGCCCGTGCTGGTGCGCGCCCACGGTGTGTTAGAAGCCCAACCGAGCAGCAGAACAAGCGTGCCGCATCCGGTCATGATCCACCAGATGGGGTGGGTAGCCTGTGTGAAATCCAACCCCTTTGCGTGGCTGGCGGCGACCACCGTGCCGGCCACCGCCACGCCCAGCGCAGCTCCCACCTGCCGGCCGGTGGATGCAATGGCTGCGGCCACCCCCGCTTGTGACAACGGCATGCCGGCAACGGCGCTGTTGGTGATCGCCGGGTTGACCATACCGAGCCCGAGGCCAAACAACGTGTAGGCCACCAGCAACAGGGCGAGGGGAGTACCGATACTCAGGCGAGTGAGCATCAATGTGCTCAGCATGAAGGCAGCGCCCGCGGCCAACAACGAAGGAAGTGTGCCGTGACGACCTACCAGCCGGCCGGAGAGCGGTGCGCTCACCATCATCATGATGGCTAGGGGCAGCGTGCAAAGACCCGTGTGAAAGGCTGAGAATCCACGTGCCTCTTGCAGGTACAGCGCATTGAGAAAAAGAAAGCCGGCGAACGAGGCGAATGCGCAGAGGGCCAGCAGTGTCGCACTGCTGAAGGGGATGCTGTGAAAGAAGCGCAAGTCAACCAAGGGATCCTTACGCCGCGGTTCGTAGAACAAGAAGATCGCCAGGGCGGCGCCTGACGTAGTAAACAAGCCTAAAATCGTCCACGATGTCCAGCCGGTGTGCGGTCCCTCAATCACCGCCGACGTCAAAGAAGCCAGGCTGACAAACACGAGCAGTTGTCCGACAGGATCAAAGGCTCGTGCGCGGGGAGCTTTCGATTCTGGTACGAACCTGGCAGCCAACACCACGGCGGTGAGGCCAATGGGCAGGTTGATCCAGAAGATGGACCTCCAGCCCACGGCCTGCGTTAACGCGCCGCCAATCAGCGGGCCAATCGCCAACGATAAGCCGGCCACAGCACCCCATATGCCGACCGCGTGTGCCCGGGTCTTTGGCTCGGGGAATGCATTTGCGATGATGGACAGGGCTACCGGATTGAGCATGGACGCGCCCAAACCCTGAAGGGCGCGGAAACCGACGAGCTGGCCGATGCTATGCGCCAGGCTGCACAGCAGCGATCCCGCGGTGAATATAACCAGGCCAATCTGAAAAGCACGCCGCCGTCCGAAGCGGTCCGACACAGACCCTGAGAGCATCAGGAGGCTGGCGACCACGAGCGTATACGCGTCGAGGATCCATTGCAGCCCCGAAAGGGTGGTGTGGAGATCGTGTTGAATCGCCGGCAATGCGACGTTCACGATGGTGACGTCCATCCCTACGATCAACAGGCTCATGCAGCATATGCCCAGGATCAGATTGGGACGAGTCGACCCATGTGCGCGGCCGGATTTTGTTACCGCCTTGCTCCCGGCGGATGTGCTTGTTGGTGTTTTCGCTTTCGGCAATATGCCTCCAGCGTATAGATGCGCTCATAGCCGCAGAAACTTCATAAAAGCGGGGTAAAGCGCAGCGATTTGCAATCCCCTTTCGGTGTCAGATCGATGACCTAAATTGGGAACGATGGACGTCAACGGTACCACAAGTGGAAGTTTCCGCGAAAAGGTAACGTCGATAGACAACACGTCACATTGACTGTTATTTAAGGTGAACGATAATCATCCTATTCGGCGACACTCTAACCGCCTTTGGGGGTTCCCTTGAAATCTGCCTATGTGAACGGTATTCGTAAATTGTCCGACTTGAAGCGAGGCCAGATCGTCCGCCTGGCCGGCTCTGGCGCCGCCGTTGTTGAAGAGATTTGGACTTTGGGAGCTCACTACTTCGCTCGCTTCCGCTGTCAGGACGGCTTGGTTGTGCAACTCACCGAGGCTGAAGAAGCCATGATTGGCACATTGACCAAGGTGACCGTAGCTCAATCGCTCTAGGAACTGCCCCGGCCCACCTCCGAATCGCCCAGCAACCACCACAACCGCGTCAACATGCGGTGACTGGCGGCTGTTTGCCTAAACAACCTTCTGTCCATTCGCCGCAACTTAAGTAACCGAACGTAACGTTCCAGGACTCTGCCACACAATCTGAAATACAGCTTCTTGCACAGGAATCAGATTACCTCTGTGCGGTCCGCAGGAGGGCTGGATGGGGCTCCGGCGGCTGGACTGTTATTACCTGAACGGTACTAAAGTTACCATCTATGGTTACTAAAAACGGGCTATGCTTCGATTCCGGCGGTGTCACGGGATTCCGGAAAGGCCAAAGTTGCTTCGAGATTTTCGTTCGTTATGACCCACTTGAGGTACTTACCAACATGCCTGCTTCGCTCCAATATCGCTTGATTGCCTCGGTTTTCTTGCTTAGCGCGTCACTGTGCGGTGCACAGGATGTCGTTCGAATGCACCCCGAATTCGCCCGCGACAGACCTGATCTATTTATTACCTTCCAGGTGCCCGGAGCAGTTGGTACCTATCCCATGAGCATCAACGACTCCCAAACCGTCACCGGCTACTACACTGGGGCGGCAGGCGCAAAGGGCGGCTTTGTTCGCAGCCAGGATGGAACGATCGACACCTTCCAGGTGCCCGGCAGCATATTGACCGAGCCAGTCGGCATCAACAGCGCCGGAGAGGTCGTGGGATACTACGAGATCACCGCAGGCGTGCCGCAAGGCTTCATGCGCACCGCTGACGGCCAGATCACCACTTTCGCAGCCCCGACAGACGCATCTATTTCCACTAATAAAATTGCACAACCAGTCGCTATCAACGACGCCGGCGAGATTCTCGGGAACTATCCCGACGTAGGCATGGGCTCGCGGGTGTTTGTACGGTCAGTGACCGGCGTTATCACCACATTTAGCGTCAGTGATGGGTCCGACTACTCCACTGTCGCGACCGGCATCAATGCAGGGGGCGCCATCACCTTCTACGGAAGCAGCACTTCCATAGATGAAGCGGGAGGCGCTATCTGGTATGGGCAAGGTAACGTCCCCAATCCCCTGTTGAGTTGTGATTGTTCCGGGGTTGCTCTCCCTGGAGCCACTGGAATGTTCCCCACCGGCATCAATGCAACCGGGGCCGTCGTCGGCTGGTTTACCACGGATGCAAATGCGCCATATTCCCAGGTCACTCCGGACGCACCTGCAAGCGGGGCCTTCTTACGCTCGCCCGATGGCCTGATTACCACATTCAGTTCCCCTGGGACGCTCGTCTCCTCACACCTCGGCATCAACGCCCCTGGCGCCATCTTCGGTAACTACACCCTGCCGGCCACGCCCACGGATTCACATGGTTTTGTGCGATCAGAGGAGGGAATTGTCAACTCATTCGACCCTGATCGAAGCTCGTCGACGACAGCCACCAACATCAACGACTCTGGCGTTATCACCGGCTATTACTCTGATGAATCCGGCAAAGTCGTGTCCGGCTTTCTGCGCCAACCATTAGAGGCCGCGGCCATATATTGACGGGATCCAGGTCTCGCTGTTGAGGCACGGGATCCTTTCCATTACTTCCGGAACGATTATTACTGGTCCTGGAATCGGCTCGGTTCGCCTGCTTCAAGGCGGAATCACGTTTTCGTTGATTTCCTTCGGCCTCATGCAGTTCTTAAGTCGCCCCAACCTGCTGACTGTCTCTGTTCGATGGTCTGACCAGGCTCCTCGCTATACCCTCACGCTGCAAGCGCCGTCGCACGCCGAGGTTGTTCTTAACGCGATGCCGTAGCCCCCAAAGCCGGTGCGTTTGCATCCGTAGTGGTTTCAGAAGCTACCTGAAGGTTGGTTTCGGCGGGGAGCGTCTGAAACACACGTGGGGAGTTGCTCAAAGATTCGATGAATGTCATCCTCAGACATGAAGCGAGACAGATTATTCAGTGTGGTTCTGGGATGTGTGCTGCCATGTTGTATGTGGGCTACAGCGCAGGAATTAGGACCTTGGCGTGCCGTGAACTCGCCGGCCGAGACCATCACCGGCGACGTGGCATTTTCTGATACCAGGCTGGCGATCAACTTTTCCAGTTTTCCAGTTGTTCGCGTACGTGAACTCGAGCCGGGCGAGGTAAGCTCAGTCTTCGATGTAGACAGCAGTGCCGGTGGGCGCGGCAGCCTGTACCGGCTGAGCATACCGGCCTCAAAAAAATTCCTGCACCGAAATACCATTTGCGGGTCCGAGGATACTCAATGGGTGGCTGCATTCGTTGGCGGGCGCAATTTGCACCTTGCCTTCTTCTCCGGTGACAAAATGCCGGTGTTTAAGCCCGAGGTGATCGCGAACTCAACAGATCTATGCGGCACGTTTCTCTATGGCCGATGAGTCAGCGTGCCGATTCCGAACGCAAAGCCGGGTCCGCCGCTGGTGCGTGCGGCAACTGAACGTCAAAAAACATTGGACGAAAACTCGACGTCAATTTGACACTTGAAGCGATGGTGCGGATATAGCGTGTTCCTCAGAGGACAACGCCATGCGACTAACTCTCAGAACCTTAGTTCTTTCATCCGCAGCTCTTTGCTCCACCGCAGCATTCGCAGCCAACCAGGTACAGCTGGATGTGCCGTTTAACTTCACGGTCAAAAACCATGCATATCGGTCAGGCGCCTATAAAGTCGAGATCGAACCAGCTAAGTCCATCGTGACAATGAGGAGAATCGACGATCCAGTCCAGTCGATGACCTGGCTCGTCAGGCCGGCCAACGATGACAAGAATCCTCTCAAGGTGCGTCTGACCTTTGACAAGGTAGGAGAGGACTCGGTGCTGCGAACGATCCAGTTTGGCGGCCTCACAACACCGAACCTGGACACACACCCGAAGCACAAGGTAGGGGCGACCAGGATCGTTGGCGAATAGGGTCAACAGGGAAAAGTTCAAGGTTGAACGCCCCTTTGCATTTCTAGCAAAGGGGCCTCTGTGATTATTCCTCGCAACGTCCTGGTTCTTGCGGGTTAAGCCTCCATTGATTGAAGGCTTAACCCGCTTGCCGCGTTTCTAAGCTATACACCCGCGGAGACAGGAGGAGTTCACCCTTGAATCATCAGACGAACACAAATGCCGATTCGAGGCGAATTCTCGAGTTGGAACTTCAAAATGCACGCTTGCAGCGATTGGTCGCAGAACTGTTGATCAAGAATCAGCAGTTGAGACTGAAGCGGCAGCTAGTTCAAAAACAACCAGATGCATTAGAGAGCAATACTGCCGGGGATCGCCGGGCTTGGATCGCGAAAGAAGTGATCGCGGAAGAAGTGTAAGTCCTTAGAGCAGAACCCATGTCGGATCGGGTAAACGTTCTGCTCTAAAGCATTTTTCGCAATACTATGAACTATCTGACGGTTGTTACGAGGAGCTTTCTTCGGCGAAAAGCTGCGCAAACCCCTGCGGCCTCGGTCTACACCTTTCGAAAAATGCTCTAGCGCGAAGCAGTAGCCTCATCCATTCCCGCAAGCTGTTCACGAATCTTCATCTCTGCTGCGGCACGGTCGCGCTCGCTCAAATTTTCCAGCAGCCGCAGCGCATCTTTCATCAGCTTCACACCCTCATCGCGCGCACCCCGTCGCTCGGCGTTCCCTGCCGCGGCGCACAATGCCCGCGCCGCGCGCTCCCACTCCGCAGCCGCCTCGAAGTGAATGGCCAGTTCGCGAGACACATCCGCTTCGCGCCCGGCAAACAGATTCTCCAGCTTTTCCGCCACCCGCAAATGCCGCCTGGCGCGGCGGGCCGGAGACTGTCTACCCCGCAGCACTTCGCGATACAACCCATGCGCAAACACGTAGAACGCCGAGTGCGTTCCGTCCGGCAGCTCGTCATGTCCCGCCGGATGCAGGAAATGCATCCGGCGGGTTAGCTTTTCGTATTGCTCCTCAATATCCTCCAGATCGCCGGCCAGCGCCGCCGCAGCCGCCCACGCTGGGAAAATCACGCCAATCAGGCTCGCTGCTTCGAGCAGGCGCTGGTCCTCCGGGTCCAGTCCCTCAATCTGCATCTCAATCATCTCGGAAAGGACTCTAGGAACGCCCATTTCGATTTCTGTAAGTTCTGATTGCAGCTGCCAGCAGCCTGCCTCTTGCCGTATGAAACCCTGCGCGATCAAGTGCTCGAGCATCGCAGTCATGAACAGGGGATTGCCTTCAGAATGCTGATGCACAAAGCTCGGCAGACCTTTCGGTGGCGTCGCCTGCTGCAATTCCCGGGCCAGGTACTCGCTTACGGCAGCTTTGTCGAGGGGGCGGAGCGCTGCTTCCGTGCAGAGCTTGTGCGTGTCCAAATCCTGCTTCAATCGTTTCAACGGATGGTGGCCGGTGTTCACGTCCGCCGGCCGGTAGGATGAAAGCAACAACAGTCTCGCGTCGCTCCGGCGTCGTGCGAGCGCCGAAATCAGATCCAGGGTCGACAGGTCCGCCCAGTGCAGGTCCTCGAAGACAAGAATCACTGTCTTCTCACCCGACATGGCTTCGATGGCATCACATATTTCCTTCAACATGCGCTCGGGTTTTACCGGGCTGGCTGCGATTGGCGAGTCATCGGCATGCGGCAGCGAAGCAAGCTGCGCATACCAGCTCGGCGCTTTCTTTTGCAAGACGTGCACATTCTTCTCTCCCCCGTTCTGCCTGCAAAGCTCACCAAGGGCCTCCATGACCGGGTAGTATGGTTCTTTGCCGCCGAAGCCTTCTACGCTCTGGCCGCGCGCGATCTCTATCTGGCTTTCGCGGCATACTTCCCTGCAGAATTCATCGATGAGCGCGGTCTTTCCAATGCCCGCCTCCCCGGTAATGAAGAGCACCTGCCGTTCGCCCCCCTTGACCTGCCGCAGCAAGCCGCTCATTTTGTCGAACTCGGCCCTGCGCCCTACGATGCGCCGCGGTACACCAACTTCGGATGTGTTCCTGGCGCCGTCTTCCACCTGCGCCAGGAACCAGTAGCCGCGATTCCGTTCGGTTCGGATGAATCGGGGGTTCTCTACCTCGTCGCCCAGAAGCTTGCGCAGCTCCAGCACATAGGTGCGCAACACCTGCGGCTGCACGTAAGTCTCGGGCCACAGCTTCTCGAGTAGCTCATCGTGTGTGACCAGCCTTTGTGGGTTCTCCACCAGGTAGCGCAACACGGCGAACGGCTTTGGCGTCAAGACAAGCCGGACCCCGTTGTGCCAAAGGCATTCGTTCTGCGTATCGAGTTGAAAGCAGCCAAATTGCTTCATTGGGTTCCGCGATGGATAGACTGGTTCTCCCTCTGGAAGTCATGCGGCCAAGGCTCAGCGGGCCGCTCGCTTATCTCTGGTTTTCACATACGCTGTCTGGTTATGCAATTCCATCTAGAGAATAAGCATGTGAACTCCGCGCGTTGTCACAGCGACGCAACATATTGCAAAAAGTTGTGAACTGGCTGCCCACCAACCTGAGTGCGCGCTGAGATCGCTTCGTGAATACTCCCGCCACTGCTTAAGTCTACGTCCCCCGTGTGCATTTTGTTCCTCAAATGCCCGGGTGCGTCACCGTTTGAGTTCGACGGTCACTGCTTCGAAAGGCTGGTTGCTGAGGTTTTGTTCCGAATGCTCGATTGGCGTCCCCCAAGCGACGTCCCCGGCTTTGTGTTCTACCGTCGCGACCATGCCTCGAGAGTCTTTGGTCTGAAAATCCTGGTCGGTAAGAAAGACGGTTACGCGATCGGTGGAATGCGCGTGCATCGGCGTCACTCCGTGTGGCGGGATTCTGACCCGCAGAACCCGCACCTGTGGGTTCTCAAATTCCAGCGTGTAGTGGCCAGGATCCACCTTGAGTGGATCGAGAGTGGTGCTGACCGCCTTGTCCGTGCCTGGCGTCTTCAATTCAATCTCGATGATATCGAAATCATGATCGAGGACCTTGGGCGAGTGCATCCCGCTTGGCGGGCTCCAGACCACTTGGCCTGCTTTCCAATCGAACACTGCCGGCTGCCGCCCGTCCTGATATTCGAATCGTTGGCGGCCAGACTGTAGATAGACCATCACCCGGTTCATCTCGTGCTGGTGGAATTTTCCCACCACTTGATTTTTTTCGAGTGCCCGGGCAACCTTCACCTCATCGTTCTCGAGCAGCACCGCCGAAGGAGACGTTGGGATAGGGGCCAGGGCAGCCCCCAGTAGAAGCAATGCGGCATACGGTGTCACCTGCATGAGCCGGAGCATAGCTCATCACCTTCGCAGAGTAAAACTGAAAAGTAGACTCCAAATTCAATTAGGCGTATCGTTTTCGAACGAAACCCTAACAGTTTTTAACGCACGGAGTCGCCAATGAAAGTTCTGCCTGCTCTGACCCGGATTTCCGGTACGCGGCACCAAGCAACGGCAACGCGTGCGGCCTTCATTGAGGAAAGCCGCATGAAGTTCGTCAACGCCAACAAACTCCACAGGAAATCCGGGTTGACCCGCCGTACATTGTCTGTCGTTGTAGCGGCTCTCATCTTCAGCCTTACTGTGCCGGCCCTCATTGCCCAGAACCCATCCCCTACCTGGTCGCAAGACGACACGCTCCGCATCGCCAAAGAGGTGCAGAAGAGGATCACCAGCCTCAGTACCTACGGCGTTTTCGACTGGATCACCTTCGGCTTCCGTGGCAAAACTGTCGTTCTCAAAGGCTACGCCTCTCGTCCGACGCTCAAGAGCAGCGCCGCCAACGTTCTCAAGGGCATACCAGGCATAGAATCGGTTGACAACCAGATCGAAGTGCTCCCGCTTTCTTCTAACGACGATCGTATCCGCGCCGCGGTCTACAACCGCATCTATACCCAGCCCAGTCTGCGAAAATATAACGCCAACCAGGGCACTGTCCGCCAAGCGACTGGACCCGGTGGCCGAAGCGTCGCAATGATGGCCGGTGGCATCACAAATGATCCGCCTCGAGGCTTCCATGCCATCCACATTATCGTGAAAAATGGAAATGTTACTCTCTACGGCGTGGTCAACAACACGGGCGACGAGGCCATTGCCGGCATGCAGGCCAACTCCACCCCCGGGGTCTTCAGCGTCGACAACGACCTTATCGTTCAGGGTGCCCCCCCCAAATCCGAATAGGCCGCGCCGTGGGGCCGTGCTACCGCCCTGTTCAAGGATGAGACCCCCTTCTCTCATCCTTGAACACCAGCGCCGATTCCGTATAACGCTGTTACTCCGATGATGGTGTCTCAGGCAGCAAGGCCGCTATCTGGTCCACCTCTTCGCCGCGCTGGATTCTGATCGCCTGCCGCCATATATGGGTATAGGACTCATCCCGGCCGGCAAGGTCTTCCACCTCCTCGGCTCGGAACGTCTGAGTAATGACGTGTTTCACGTGAGGGTGCACAAAGGCCTGCAGTTGGTGGAGAGCATTTCCGCGAGAACCGGCCATATCGCCCATTGTATGAGCCTGTTGCCGGGTCCGTCTCCAGCCAGGCGGTCATTCTCTCGATTTGCCGGCCGCTTGGCATTCAGGGGGGCCGAAAGCTTTGCAGGTATCCTTACTGCACATTCCCGCAAAGGAGAAGCGTGATGGAATGGGAGCGTGTGATTCGATTTGGGCTGCTTGGCAATGCGAATCTTGAATCGTACGCGATTCTGTTTGTGCGAGTCGCGGTAGGATTGTTTTTTGCCATCTCCGGGGGAAATAAGCTGTTTGTCGCTGCCCGGACTAAAGTCATGTATGAAACGTTGGTCGCGGCCAAGGTCCCGTTTCCACAGGCGATGACCTACTTTGTGTCGGCGGCAGAATTAGTCTGCGGATGCTTGTTGGCTGTGGGACTTCTGTCAAGCTTGGCCAGTTTTGCGTTGCTGGTCGATATGCTGGTCGCTATCCTGGCCACTCACCTTTCCGGCAATCCCAAGGAGCTTTCACCTCTCAACTGGGTGGACGATTTCCTCTATTTTCCCGAAGTCCTTTACGCACTATTTTTTGTGTGGCTGATCTGTTCCGGCCCAGGAAAGTTCAGTCTGGATAACCTGATCGCGGCTCGATTAGTGAGAGGGTGAAAAGAGGGGTATTGGGCCATCGGCTTCGAACCTCATCGATCGATTAAAGAGGTAGTCCCCTGTCGGAGGCATGCAGCACGACTCGGCGAGTGCCCATGCTTGATCGGCCTTGTCTAATGGCTTCACGCATCACCATGCGTTTCAGGGTGTGCAGCAATACAAGTTACTTCGCAAAGAGCCGTACCTCAGCGGCTTTAGAGTCTGCGTGAGAACCCGCAATAAACGGCAAATCAGAACCAGGCCCAGAGGGCCGGTAGCCAAACGTCAGCCCAGCCCGGAAGGGCTGGGAGGCGGAAGACAAGATCGGGGAGCGCCGGAGGTGCGGCACTACCTTCATCCGCGGGTGCCGCGCCTCTGGCGCTCAAACGATATTGGGGATCGATGTCCCAGCCCTTCCGGGCTGGGCTGACGTTTGGCTCCCGGCCCTACGGGCCTGATTCTGATTTGCGATTTGCTTTTGTGTTCTCACGCAGCGGCTAAAGCCGGAGGAGAATAGTCCAACGCGAGCCGCTCGGCTTGAAAGCCGAGCTCCCCCGCATGAATGCGAGGGCTCCCACCACGCAATTTGGACAAGTCTGTTTCACACACCCTCTTTAGCCCGGCCCCTTCGATAGGTTGGGCCAGTCCTGGGTACACTCGAATAGGAATATGGGTCTCGAGGTAGGCTGATCCTTGGCTGGGACCGCCTCAGTGCACCTCTGCGTCGAAGACTCCCGTCTCCACCGTGTTCGCGTGCTTCATCTGGATGAAGATGCGATACCGGCCCGGCGAGGGAAAACCGTAAGGGAACTCAACCATGGGTGGAATGCTTTCTTGAGCCTCACCCGCTTCGTGGTCTTCAGCGTGCCCCGCCATGTCCATACCGCCCATTGCGCCGTCATCCGCCATCTCCCCCGAACCGCCATTGGCGAGCATCATGGCTTGCATGGCGGCAGAGCCCTCCGGATGCGTGTGGGCAAAAACCGTCCCGTCCGTCTTGACGAAAGCCGCGTGCCCGGCCATCCCGAGGTAGGGCCGCACATCCGCGGCAGGTTGGCCGGCAGCGTCCAGCAGCCGGAAGCGAAAGCTGTAGCCGGTGTTGGCGCTGAGCCCGGTGGGGCGGTCCCAAACCATGGTGTAGCCGTCGGGCAGCTTGTAGGCTGTCCCCAGTTCCCCCTGCGACAGCGCGGGCGGCGCTCCCGAGGCGTCTTCTGTCGCCAATGGAGCAGGCGGCATGTTCGCTGGAACCACGAGCACGGCGGTAAGGGTTTCCGGGAACCCGTTGCCATGCACAATGTCTGCGTAGAGCCGGTAGGTGCCCGCGGGCATGGAGGGCAAGGTCATCCGCAGGTGTTTGGGAGAGACCAGCGCGGGATGCAGATGGAAGACGGCGTCCATCTCCGGCTGTCGAATAGCGTAAAGATGCATCAGGTGGCCGTGATCGGGCAGCAGGTCGTCGTTGGAGCGCGCCCGGAAAATGTGCGCCGTGTCGCTGCCGTAGCTGCCTATCTTCAGATCGAGGGTGTTTCCCGAGAGCTGCGGAGTCAGGCTAAGCGGATGGTAAATGTCCGCAGCATAGGCTCTCGCTTCCACATTCCACCATTTGTAACCGCCGTAGACGATCAGGGCTGCAACCGCCAGGGTAATCAGGCCGGCGACCAGCCCACGGCGGCGCGAGGCTGGGCCGCCGACCACGCCAGGCTCGAGACGCGATTGGCCAACGGCGGCGGCAACGATGCCTACAATCCCGAGAACCAGCACGACGCCGAGCAGCGCGAGCATGATGCCCAGCGGGCGCTGCATAGGCAGAATCGAAAGCGGCATGGCCGGCACCGGGACGCTGCCGCTGGCTTTACCGGCAGAGCCCTCCATGTCGAAGCGCACCTGCCACGAGCCAGGAGCCATGAGCCAGAGCGAGCCGGTGAAGAAGGCCGGGTCGTCAGCGGAGGGCTTCATGGCGTCAGAGCTGGGCGGGTGCTTTGAGGCTTCGCCAGTGAGCGGGATCGGGGTGACGCGGATGGAACTGATTGCGGCCCCGCTGCTTCGCACCTCAATGGTAGCCACGCCCGGTATCACGTTGGGCGTGCGGATGGTGACGAAGAGCTTGTATGGTCCCGCGTTCACCTGCTCGTACACATCCTTGCTCCCGATGTGCGCGTGCGCAGGCAGAGCCACTACAAGAGAAAGAAGCAAGAGGAAGAAGGGGCGCGCCACCTTCATCGCTGGACACCACGCATCGTTCATCGCTGGACACCGCGCATCCAGCGGCCGAAGAGCAGACCCAGCCACGCGGAGAGGGAAGCGTAGACAGCGGCTCGCAAGAGCCCGGCGTAGAGAACCAACCCATGCTCGGGATGAAACCACTGCCGCAAGCGATCGAAGCCGTCAGCACGCGCATTGTATTGGAAATAAATGGTGCCGAAGAAACGGTTTTTGCTGGCATCAGAGAGCAGGAACTTGGCGAAGGGCCACTCGACAGCCGTGAGGACAGCGATGAAAACCACGCCGGAGACCAGCGCAACCTGCCACGGTTTCCAGTTCTTCATCCGCTGCCACAGCAGATCGAGCGCCAGCGCCGGCAACACGATGAGGATAGGAAACTTCGCCGGAACCAGATGCGTCACCGGATAGAAGACCGGGCCAAGTTTGGGTTGAGCGGGGAAGAGCGGAAGGATGAGGATCTCGGCAATGACAAACACGGTATACACAGCAGCCGTTAAAGTCGCAGCCCAACGCGACCTTGAGGCCTGCGAGAACGCGGCAAAGAAGAAGGGCAGCGCGATTCCCATAGCGATATAGGCAGCCGCCTGGTGCAGCTCCACGTCCCAGGTGTACTCCTGCAGAAAGAACATCTGGCCGACGATCGCCAGCCCTGCAACGTAAAGAAAGAGCCGCTGCAGTCGCTTGAAACCGTCTGCAGCTGTATCGGCGGCACGATTCATCGCTGCCAGGATAAGGAACATGACGCCAGTAGAAATGCCGCGCAGGCCGAGGATGAGCAACGCATGGGGCGGGCTGACAATCTTTACGTCCAGGCCATACGCGTTATGCCACCAGTTATCGAAAGGAGCCGAGGTGAGCATGGCGACGCCGCCCCAACCAGCGAGGAAGACGCCCAGCGGGGCGCGCAGTCCAAAAACACTGACCGACGCGGCCGTCATTTCGGGGTCGCGAAAAAAAGTGCACTTTACCACCAGCCAGGCGCAGATGATGGCGGCGACCACGGCGCAGGCTTGAATGGCCATGTGCGCCGGGGTCCAGAAAGTATCGCGGCCGATGGATCGGTGCCAGGAGACGTCCCAGGCGCCCCCGATAGAGGAAGACGTAATCGCCAGCACGCCTGCCCAGATATACCAGGGAATGGCGGAAGGGTGAGCTTGAACCTCAGCGAACTGCACAAGGTCATGATACGACGCCGGGCCTTGCGCCTTTCCCGGGGTGTTTTGACACGATGTTTTCTTATTGATAGTGTTCCCAGCGTGAGGGTCCTTTTTCTTGTGGCGCACATTTGCCTCGGTTTGGCAGCTTTAGGGCTGGCCGGGGCCCAGTTCCAAGCCCACGCTCAATCGACCGCCGCCGCCGAATGGCCGACTGGCAGTTTCGACCAGCAGCGCGACGGCTGGCAGAGAAACGAAACCAGAATTACCGTCGACAACGCCAAAAACATCCGCCTGCTTTGGAAGCTGAAGACCGATAACAAGCCGATGGGGATGCAGTCGTTTCGCGAGCCGCTCATTGTGGCCGGCGTGAACACGGCTGGTGGGGTCAAAACGCTGGCAATTTTGGCCGGCTCTTCCGATGACGTCTACGCAGTCGATGCCGCCAGCGGCACACTGGTCTGGCAGAAGCACCTGAAGTGGTCGTCAGACAAGACCCAGGAGCCGGGGCAGGGCGCCGGCTTTATTTGCAACAATGCGCTCACCGCGACCCCCGTGGTTACCCCCGCCGGCGCTGCACGGCGCTTTGTCTATGTCCTCGGCAACGACGGCTACCTGCGCACCTTGGATGTGGCAACCGGCGAGGAGCAGGACCCACCCATCAAAATGTTGCCCGCGCCTTACGGCAAAGCATACGGCCTGAACCTGCGGAACAACGTTGTCTACACCGTGAGCGGGCAAGCCTGCCACGGGGTTCCGAATGAGTTGTATGCCGTCGACCTCGCCAACAAAAAGGCCTTTAATTCCACGCCCGGGCAGGGCGGAATCTTCGGCACGGCCGGTCCTGCAATCGGCGCCGACGGAACCATCTACTTTGAGACCGGAGACGGCGTTTACAACGTCGCTGCTGGAAAGCTATCGACCACCGTGCAGGCCTATACCTCCTCCAACGACAGCCTGACCCTCAAGGACTATTACACCCCCACCAACCACGAGTGGCTGACCAAGAGAGACCTGGATATGAACACCACTCCCGTCGTGTTTCCTTACCAGGGACGGGATCTCCTGGTTGCCTCCGGTAAGGAAGGCCGCTATTTCCTGATGGACAGCAAATCGCTGGGCGGCCCCGATCACGAAACGCCTCTCTATCGCAGCCCTCTTGTTTCCAATACGAACGTGAATTTTCAGACTGAAGGCTCCTGGGGTAGTTTTGCCAGCTGGGAGAGCCCCGATGGCACACGCTGGGTGCTGGCCCCCATTGGCGGACCGGTGGCCGTGGACTTTCCCATTTCCTACGGCCCCACGCCCAATGGCGGCGTGATTGCGCTCAAGTTGAAGGACACAGCTGGAAAGATGGACCTGGCTCCGGGGTGGCTCTCACGCGACATGATGAGCGCCGAGCCTCCGGTAGTCGCGAATGGCGTTGTCTATGTGCTCGCGGCCGGTGAGTTCACCGCCCAGGCTGACGATGTGCAAGGCGGACTGTTCAGCTACGAATCGAGGATCAAGCATTCCATTCCGGCCAAGCTCTACGCGCTCGATGCAACCACCGGTAAGGAGCTCTACTCGAGCGGTGACCAGGTGACTTCGTTTTTGCATCAGGCCGGCATCGCCGTCGCCGGCGGCCGGGTGATCTTTGGCACTTTCGACGGGACCATTTACTGCTTTGGGCTGGAGTGAAAACTCCATGCCCCACTCGGGGAAGAAGCTTTGGGGACGACAGATTGAAGCGTAGATGGCTCGCCATGCCTATAACCCTCGGTTTTGCGGGCGCGATGTTATTGTCGGGCGTAGCCCGCGCACAAGGCACTCCTCGTGGCTTCTGGACCGTACCCGATGCCGACCCTTCGCATAGCAACTGGCAGAAGGCGGAGACGGAAATCACCACCGGGACGGTCGGCAAAGATTTCAAGTTTCTGTGGAAGCTCAAGCTCGGCAATGAGAAGTCCTCGTCTTTCACCGAGCCCATTCTCTTTCCCGGCCTGATTACGGGCCGCGGTTTTAAAGACATGGCGCTCTGGGCCGACGCAAACACTTTGTATGGTGTGGACTCCGAACTGGGAACTCTGGTTTGGCAGAAGGACTTCAAGCTCCCACACCAGGCTTGTGGCGGGTCGAACATTCAGGTCGTCACTGAAGCTCCGCCAGTCATTCATTTTGGCAGGCCCAGGCCCGCCACTCCTCGCCCGGCGACCCCTCCCCCTCCTGCCGAACCGCTCGCTCCTTCCGCGCGCCGCGTAGGCGTCTCCGCTGGAGGCGGATATTTCGGGTTGAGGGGAGTCTATGTTTTGACCAGTGATGGCTACCTGCATGAACAGATCATGGCCACCGGGCTGGACTTTGCTCCACCGGTAAAGTTTTTCCCTGCGCCGGGTGGAAGCTCCTTCGGGCTCAACATGAACGACAAGATTGTCTCCACCGCTGCCGGCTCCGGTTGCCGGAATGTGGCCAACGCCATTTGGTCCATCGACCTGAACACGCCGGATTACACCGTCAGCAGCTATAAAGCTCAGAAACTGAGCCTTTCTGGTTTGACCGGGGCGGCCATCGACAACGACGGCACCGCCTATGTCGGGACCGGGAGCGGCCCGGACGATCCCGCTGCGGGCCTCTATGCCAATAGCGTGGTGGCCCTCAACCAAAAAGACCTGAAGGTGAAGGACTGGTATACCCCTTCCGACGCCGCCAAGAGCAAGACACTGAATGCCACTCCGGTGGTCTTTACCCTGAAGGATAAGGAACTGATCGCTGCTCCCGGCAAAGATGGCACCCTCGTCCTGTTGGATAGCACCTCGTTAGGCGGACCCGATCATCACACTCCCCTCGCCCAGACGGATACGGTGGCGAAGGCCACCAAGCGCGGCGCCTGGGAGAGCCTGGCCACTTGGCAGGATAAAGCCGGCGCCATCTGGGTCTTCGCGTCGATCGTAGGCCCGGTGGCGCCCGATGCGAAATTTGCCACCACCAATGGCACTGCGACGCATGGCAGCATCGTGGCCTTCAAGGTGGAAGAGAAAGACGGGCGCCCAGTGCTGACCCCGAGTTGGATCTCTCGCGACCTCAGAAATCCGGCGCCGCCGGCGATCGCCAACGGAGTGGTCTTCGCGCTCGACGGAGGCAATTCCTCCACCCACGCCACGCTCTACGCTCTCGATGCCGCGACCGGCAAGCAACTCTATTCGAGCGGCGACGCAATCGAGACCTATACGCACCTGGCCGGCATGTCTATTGGCGACGGTCACGTGTTCTTTACCACTCACGACAACACGCTCTACTCCTTCGGCATTCCGCTGGAGCACTAGTAGGCGCGTGAAAGGGAGTCAATGCGGACCAGAGCCCAGATAAAAGAAGTCATCGACGCCGGCGCAGGCATATTGCGGTTGGAACCCTGTTGGGTGCCCCGATCGTTCATGATTCCCGGCCGCCGGTTGAAGCTCCATCCGGACGATCTCTACGCCTTCGGCGGCCACCGCGGCGGCATCAACGAGCGCTGGTTTTCGTCGACCACTAAGGCGTCGAATGGACCGGACACTCTGCCCGACGAAGGGCTAAGTTACGTCCGGCCCAAGAGCGGCGGCAAATTCCTGTTGAAAGAGGCGGTCGAGGTTGCCGGAGACCTGTTGCTGGGCGCGGACGTGATGGAGCGCGAGGGCGGCTGGAACCTGCTCTGCAAGTTTTTCGACAACATGGGCCCCATTCCCCACCATATGCACCAGAGCGATGATTTTGCCAAGCTCGTGGGACAAAAGGGAAAGCCGGAAGCCTATTACTTCCCGCCGCAATACAACCAGGTACAGAACAATTTTCCCCACACGTATATGGGCCTCGAGCCGGGCACGACCAAGGAAGACATCCGGCGCTGTCTGGAAAAATGGAATCAGGGCGATAACGGAATTCTTTTTTACGCCCGTGCCTATCGTCTCGAGCCTGGCGCAGGTTGGCAAATCAACCCCGGCATTCTGCACGCTCCGGGGTCGCTTGTGACCTACGAGCCGCAGGTGAACAGCGATGTATTCGCCATGTTCCAGTCCGAGGTGGAAGGCCGCATTGTCGGTTGGGACCTGCTCACCAAGGACGTTCCCGGCGAACATAAGAAGGATCTCGATTTCCTGATCAGCATGCTCGATTGGGAGGCCAATGTGAATCCCCGCTTCGGGGAGAGCAACAAGACCTTCCCGCGCCCGGTGAACCCGGTCGAATCCATGAAGGCTGAGGGTTACGTGGAGAAGTGGATTACCTACGGCACACCCGACTACTCGGCCAAGGAATTGACCATCCTGCCCAAGCGGAGCGCGACTGTTGTGGATAGCGCGGCCTACGGGGTGATCGTGACCCAGGGCTACGGAACGCTGGGCGGTCAGGCGCTGTCAACTCCCTCCATGATCCGTTTTGGAGCGATGACGGAAGATGAAGTATTCGTCACTGCAGAGGTTGCTAAGGCGGGAGTGCGCATCGAAAACCCAAGCGCATCCGACCCGCTCGTCCTGCTTAAGCATTTCGGGCCCGGGAACCCGGATGCAAAACTGCTGATCAAAAAATAGGGTGAGTCACCGTGAGCACACCCAATCAACACAAGTACCCGGCGATCCATAACGCGATGTGGCCCGGCCTGGTGGGCAAGGGACCGGGCTCGGAACCGTTTATCGAGCTTGAAACTATGCTCGACCTGACCGTGCAAGCCGAGGTCGACGGCATCCGCTTTGATGGAGTCGATCTGTTTTTGTCCTTGCCGCACACCAGCATCGACTCCACCGGCGACGAACTGAAACAGCTTACGGACAGTATCGCCAGGCGCAACCTTGTGGTCGGATCGCTGGTTGCCCCCGTGTGGCCACCGGCGGGCGGCGGTTCCGCCATGGGTTCCGAGCAGGAGCGGAAAGCATTTCTTACCCAGGTGAAGAAGGCCTGTACCATCGGCAAGCAGCTGCGTGAACTTGGTATTCGCCGCTATGGGGTCATTCGCATTGACTCCGCCGCCTCGCCGGCGGATTGGGCCAAAGATCCCGCGGGCAACACCAGGCTCATCGCAAAGACGTTTTGCGAGGCCTGCATCATCGCCGAAGACTATGGTGAACGACTCGCCGCCGAGGGAGAGATTTGTTGGGGAGGCATGCATAGCTGGAAGCGAATGGTCGAACTGCTGGAGATGGTGAACCGGCCCAGGACCTTAGGCTTTCAAGCCGACATGGCGCACTCTCTCTTGTACACGCTGGGCTACAACGCTGCCGAGGACCGTCTGTTGCCGGCCGATTTCGATTGGTCGCAGCAGGACGTCCTGATGGAGGCTCTGCGCACCGTGACCCATGCCCTGCGGCCCTGGACGATCGATTTTCATGTGGCCCAGAACGACGGCACCGTGAGCGGCTCGGGTTCGCACGACAAGACCGGACGCCACTGTGTGGCCGGCGATCCGAAAGGCAAGATGGATATCGTCGCTGTCGCTGGTCTATGGATGCGCGATGAAACTGGAGCGCTGATCCGGGCCTATGAGCACATCTGCTGGGATGGTTGCATGTTTCCCAATGCAACCATGATGGCTCCGAAGACCTGGAAAGACATTCTAGGAGCGCTGATCGCCGTGCGCAATGCCCACGGCTGGGACTAGGGGCTTATGGCGCGAAAGAATCTGAACGTTGGCCTGGTTGGATATGGCTTTATGGGGCGCACGCACTCGAACGCCTTCCTGCAGGCGCCACGCTTTTTCGATGTACCCTACCAGCCGGTGCTCAAGGCCGTTTGCGCGCGCAGCGCAGAGCGGGTGAAAGGTTTCGCTGAAAACTGGGGCTATCAATCGGTGGAGACTGATTGGCGCGCCCTGGTGCAGCGGAAAGATATCGACCTGATCGATATCGCCAGCCCCAACAATACCCACGCGGAGATTGCCATTGCTGCCGCCGAGGCCGGCAAGATGGTGCTATGCGAGAAGCCGCTGGGACGCACTGGGGCGGAAGCAAAAGCCATGACGGAGGCAGTCGAGGCTGCCAACGTCCCCAACATGGTTTGGTACAACTATCGCCGCGTGCCGGCGGTCGTCCTGTTGAAGCAGCTGTTGGACGAAGGACGCTTCGGACGTATCTTCCACTACCGCTCAAATTTCCTGCAGGATTGGACCATCTCGAGTGACCTTCCGCAGGGCGGTGAAGGACTGTGGCGTCTGGATGTGTCCGTAGCAGGCAGCGGCGTCACCGGCGACTTGCTGGCCCACAACATCGACATGGCCTTATGGCTGAACGGGCCCATTGTGGAAGTGACAGCCATGACGGAAACGTTCATCAAGGAACGCAAGCACAATCTCACAGGCAAGGTTGAGCCGGTTGGGATCGACGACGCTTCCGCATTCCTGTGCCGCTTCGCCAACGGATCGATGGCTACCTTTGAGGCCACACGCTATGCCCGCGGTCACAAGGCTCTGTTTAGCCTGGAAGTGAATGGCGAGAAGGCTTCTGCCGGTTGGGATCTCCATGACCTGCACCGGCTGGAGTATTTCGATCACCGCGATGAAGCCCGGCTGCGGGGATGGAAGAGTCTGCACATCAGCGACGGCGATCATCCCTACATGAAGAATTGGTGGGTGCCTGGGCTGCAGATCGGCTACGAGCACACGTTCATTCACCAGGTAGCCGATTTTCTGCAGGCAATCGGCAAGGGTGAACGGGTGGCGCCTGCATTTGCCGACGGCGCGGCCACGGATTACGTAACCGACGCAGTGTTGAAATCGGCAAAGAGCAGGCAGTGGGAGAAGGTTGCTGGAGTCTGAGGAGGATGTATGGTATCCGGATCTGTGAGAGCGCCCGTTATCGGTTTCATCTCTCTGTTACTTATGTATCCGCTTCCCGGATGCCAGGTTGGCGCCCAGCAGACCCCCGCACATCATGCCGGCGGCGGCTTCACTCAGCCGGAGCCGATCGACTTCGATGATCACGATGGCTTCACGCAGATTTTCGATGGCAAGACCTTGAACGGGTGGGATGGCTCCTCCGAAATATGGCACGTGGAGGATGGCGCACTGGTGGCCGAATCGAGCCCCGACCATCCTTCAGGCACGACCAACATTATCTGGCGCGGAGGCCAGCCCGCCAACTTCGAATTGAAAGTGGAAATGAAGCTTGAGGGCGCGGGGGCCAATGGCGGGATCCAATACCGCAGTCTCAACCTTCCGCCTACGCCGGCGCAACTGCGGAATCCCCTGGCGCAGAAGTTTGCCAAGTGGAACATGAAGGGCTACCAGGCCGATTTCGATTATGGCAATAGATACACCGGCCAGCTCTACGAACAGAGTAGCCCGCGCGGGATTGTTGCATGGCGCGGCCAGATGGTCGAGGCCGATCAGGGTAAGAAGCCGCGGCTGCTGGCCACCCTGGGGAGCTCCGACGAGCTGAAGTCGTTCATCAAGATAGGCGATTGGAACCAGTTTGAGGTGATCGCCGACGGAAACACGCTCATCCACATTGTCAACGGACATGTGATGGCCGTTCTGGTCGACAACGACCCCACGTTCAGTCAGTCGAAAGGGCTGATCGGCTTTGAGATTGAAGGCCCCGGGGTAGTGAAGATTTCGCACCGCAACGTGTGGTTGAAAATATTGCCTTAGCAGGTTGCGGAAAAGGTACGTGTCACTATGGCGTTTACTGTGCCTGCGACGATCTTCAGAGGCCGCCTTGCGGCGGTGATCGAGAATGACCATCTGCGCGTGACGGTATTGCAAGAGGGTGGTCATGTCGCCGAAATATTTGACAAGCAGGCCGGGGTTAGCCCGCTCTGGATTCCCCCGTGGCCTTCGATCGAGCCATCCAGCTACGACCCGGGCAAGCATCCCGAGTATGGAGCAGATTCGCAAGCGAGGCTTCTGGCCGGCATCATGGGCCATAACGTCTGCCTCGACTTTTTCGGTGGACCGTCCGCTGAAGAAGCCGCGGCCGGGTTAACCGTACATGGCGAGGGCTCCGTGGTCCCCTATGAGATGAGTGAACGCGACGGGATCCTGGTTGCAAAGGCTCACTTCCCGCTCGCCCAACTTCATTTCGAACGATCCATCGAACTCCGCGATCGCGGGGTGAGGATTCGGGAATCTGTGGAGAATCTTGCCGCATGGGATCGCCCTATCGGATGGACCCAGCATGTAACCCTGGGTTCGCCATTTGTCGAAAAGGGCATCACGCAGCTGCGCGCTTCTGTCACTCGGTCCAAGGTCTCTGAGACTGACTTTGGAGCTGATATGCATCTGAAACAGGGTGCGGAGTTCGACTGGCCAATGGCTCCTCTTTCCGCAGGAGGTGTCGCCGACCTGCGCACGCTGAGCGATGCCCCGGCTTCAAGCGAATACACCTCACATCTCGGCGACAGCCAACGCCAGGACGAATTCGTTGTCGCCTTTTCACCCCCATTTCGCCTTGCCCTCGCCTATGTCTGGAAGCGCGCGGATTTTCCCTGGTTAGGGATATGGCAGGAAAACTTTAGCCGGAAGGCCTCACCCTGGAACGGCCGCACCATCGCCCTGGGCCTTGAATTCGGGGTTTCTCCCGTGCCCGAATCGCGCCGTCAAATGGTGGATCGCGGCCGGTTGTTCGATGTACCTGGTTACCGCTGGCTTCCCGCCAAGGGGCGATTAGAGGTGGAGTACTGGGCTTTAACCCAAAGTGTGGACCATATTCCGGAATCAGTCGTATGGCCGGAGTGAACAGAGGTTAGAAAGCCAGGCGATCCTTTTTGGCATCTAGCTTTTTGCCATCCACATCGGGAACCTTCTTGAGGTCGTCGATGGACTTGAAGTCTCCATTCTTCTTTCGATAGTCAATGACAGCCTCTGCCTCAGTCGTGGTGAGCCCTAGTCCGCTCTCCAGCTGCGCCGCCGTGGCCTGGTTCACATGGATGGTGGTTGCCGGAGGGAAGTTCTTCACCAGGTAGTCCAGGATCTCGGTAAATTCCTCGTCGCTGCCCTCCGCGCCGAACCCCGCCATCTTGGTGATGGTATTTTCCCAGCCGGTGCGGTCTTGCCCGTTCGCGATCACGTTATCTGGCGAGTGGCACTTGCTGCACACGCGAATCAGGGTGTCTTTTCCCGCGCCTGCAGGCAATTCGGGATACTGCGGGTGTTCCGCCGGTTCCGGGGGCGCCGCTTGTTGCGCGTAAGACAGCATAGAAGCGCAGCATAAAAGCATTCCCCAGACGACTGCCTTGGTCAGAGCGTTTGCATCCCGTTTCACGAGTACTCCCCGATACAGGTCTTGCGATTTCCGGTCCAGTATAGCCGCCTCCGCGAGAGGTTCGCTAAGGCGGTTTCGCAATTGGTGTAGACCGAAGCTACAGGCCTTTTCGTGGTTTTCTCCCAAGGAAAACCACACCTCGCTATCTTTATCAGGCCACAGTAATTGCGAAACTGCCTTAAGCCCCAGTTCAGAGTACAGCCCTTGCGGCTTATAGGTGATTCCGTTTTTTCACCACCAACGCCGTTTTTTCTTATGTCGCTGATAACGCGGTAAGATTCGCCTTGCATCGAAAGAGGAAAGCCGGACATCTGATAAGACGATGAAGCGGGCGCGCAAAGACCTGGATCTTCCCGAAGAGCAATTTCACGCGATTTGCCGCGCGCTCGCCGATCCTCGCCGCTTCGCCATTCTGCAACAGGTGGCGGCTGCGGATGGACTAGCTTGCAGCTCATTGCAGGAACACGAGGTAATCAGTCCGGCAACGATCTCCCATCATCTCAAAGAGCTGCATGAGGCCGGATTGGTGGACATGAAACGAGAGGGCCGAGGCTCTAACCTCTTTCTGTGCCGGCCCGTCTTCGAAGCCTACCTGAAGCGCCTCTCCTCTCTCTAGGCGTCCAAAAAAGCCATGAATCCAATCGAAAACAGCAGACATCTATTCGATATCCGTCGAACTATTCGACAGGAATCATATTGAGGTGGAGAGATGGGAAAGCTGACTGGTAAGGTGGCGGTGGTTACCGGCGCATCCAAGGGCATTGGCGCCGGCATCGCACAGGAATTGGCCGCGCAGGGCGCGTCGGTCGTGGTGAACTACGCTTCGAGCAAAGAGGGAGCCGACAAGGTGGTCGCCGGCATCACTAAAGCCGGCGGTAAGGCGATCGCCGTCGGTGGCAGCGTAGCCAATGCCGAGGAGATCGATAAGCTCTTTGCGGAAACGAAGAAGGCCTTCGGTAAGTTGGACATCCTGGTGAACAATGCCGGGGTCTATGCGTTTGCGCCGCTGGAACAGGTTACAGAAGAAGACATCGCGCGCATGTATGGCACCAACGTAAAGGGGCTGCTCCTGGCTACCCAGGCCGGCGTTGCGCTCTTCCCGCAACAGGGTGGCAGCGTAATCAACATCGGCTCGGTTGCCAGCGAACAGACGCCGCCGATGTCGGTGGTGTACAGCGGCACGAAGGGTGCGGTCGATGCGATTACGCGGGTGCTGGCGAAGGAGCTAGGGCCGAAGAATATCCGCGTGAACGCGGTGAACCCCGGCCCCGTCGCCACCGAGGGCTTCAAGTCTGCGGGCGTTGAAGGAAGCGATTTCGAAAAGCAGATGGTGCAGAACACGCCGCTGGGCCGGGTCGGCACTCCTGAAGACATCTCGTCGGTGGTTGCTTTCCTTGCCTCCGACGATGCGCGTTGGATCACCGGCTCATTGCTTCAGGCCGCGGGCGGCATGCGCTAAGCCTGAGCTGCGGCAGCTGCTGCCTTGCGGGCGATGAGACCGAAACCCTTGTCGCGTGCCATGTGTTCCAGCGAGGCCAGCTGCTGCTGTGCAATGGCCATTCGGCCGGATCGAATTTCTAAATCGGCCGCGGCCAGCATGGCTTCTAGTTCGACACCGAGCAGTCCGTGCGCGTGAGCTTCTTTGGCAACCTGTGCCAACCTTGGTTTCGCCATCTCAGGATGATCCGATGCCAGCAAAACGCGCGCGAACTCCAGCTCATACTCAAGGCGGACCAGCAGATTTTGGCTTTTTGCCGCAAGATTCTGCGATGCCTTGATCTCGACCTGGGCTTCCCCTTGTTTGCCTTGGGCCAGCAAAGATCGGGCTAAAGCGGTGCCGGCCGCCAGTTCGTCGTCGGCTTCCCGTTCCTGATGGAACTGTTGTTTCCATTGCCGGAGGGGGTTTTCTACCGCGGCCGCGTGCCCATCCTCCATAGCAAGCAGCGCCAGGGCAACCTCGGTCTCTGCCATCAGCTGTTTCTCGCCGACCTGTTTGCGCAGCGCCAGAGATTTTTCGTAGAAGTTCCGGGCCGCCGCGAGATCGCCGCGGTCCACCATGACGTCTCCAAGACTACTCAGTATGTAAGCGATCGCAATCTTGTCTTCGATCTCCTCGGCTGTCGCCCTGGCTTGCTGGTAGGTAGTCTCGGCCACCTGCAGCTTTCCGTTTTGGCGAGACAAATCCCCCAGGGTATTGAGACTGAGCGCCACACCCTCTTTGTCACCAACAGCCTGATAGTTGGGAACGGAGTCTTGCAGCAACTTTCTTGCTTCATTGAGATTTCCTGACGTCAGCAAGGCGGCGCCCAGGTTGCTCATAGCGGCCGCGACCCCATCCGGGTTCCCAACCTCACGGAATTCTTTGATGGCCGCGCGAAACATCTCTCCGGAACGCGCCACTTCGCCCTGTTGGTAGTAGAGCGCTGCGAGGTCGGTCCACATCATCGCCTCGCCATTGCGATCTCCGGCCGCCTCGGCGCTCTGCCGGGCAAGCTCACAGTCGCTAACCGCATCATCCATGGACGCGCCGACACCGACGCCCTGCTGGCAAAGAAAGCCGTACGTTCGGGCAACGATCGCATGCGATCCCTGAGCGTTGGCTTTACTGATCGCGGCTCTGGCGGCCGCCCGCGCCATCGCCAGGTCCTGGCTCATCCACGCGGACGCTTCCGTCATATCGATGCGCGCATCCTCTCCCTCCGGCGCAGGCAGGTGGCGAAGCCCAGCCAGTGTCTGCAGGGCTTTCGCCGGCTGGGAAACGATTTGCGCCCCGGCCAGAAGGAGGCCGTAGTTTAGATTGTCAGGGAAGAGGTGGAAGAGCGATTGATAGGCCTCGATGGTTCGAGACGAGTTCTCCATGGCGCGCCAATATTGCCCTTCAATCAGCAAGCGGTCTTCCTGGGGAAGCAGGTGTGAAAGCTCTCTCGCGCGCTCGGCCTCAGCGCGGGCTTTGGGCGCATAACCCAGATGCCACCAGGCCTCGGACAGGGCGGAGTGCGACAGCGGGAAGTCAGGGTCCGCGCTCACCGCTTTCACTAGTAATTCGCGAGCCCCAAGGAAGTCGAACGCCCAGAGCCTGGCGCGGCCCTCTGTATAAAGCCGGGCTGCGAGTTGATTGGAGGGCAGCGAGACCCGTGCCGCGCTGCTATCCGCAGTTGAATTCGGACGGAGGCCTAATCTTTGCCGAAGCCTGGACCCTGCCTCCGCAGCCAAGTCGAACAGGCTCCCCTCTCCGCCGGTAATCGCCTCCTCCGCAATCGTCTCCCCACCGGCCGTTTCCTGGAGTCGCACATCAAGGCGCATTCTCTTGTTCTCTTCGCCTTGCATTAACGTATAGGAACCCAGCACGATGAAATCTGCTCCGGGGTTCGTCCGCAAGCGCTCCAACGTTGCTTTGGCCAAGCTGTCTTCCTCAGTCAGAGGCAGCTCCCGTTTGGCTCGGGCAACGTCCTCCCCGGAAACCATGCGCAGGTCGCCATGGGTTCCGAGTTCTGTGTTCAGCATCTCGGAGAAGACAGGGGAAAGCCAATCGTCTTCCCTGCGGGCCGCCAGATTGCGGAAGCCGAGCACGGCGACCGAAGGGCGTATTCGTGGTTGCTCAGCCACAGCGGGCCTGGGGTTAGAGGCAACGTGGCCCCGCTTGGCCTGAAATCGGAACAACACTCCCATTCCCACTCCCACTCCCACGCCAACGATCAGCAGCAGAGCCAGCCCGGCTGCCACCCAATAAGCCCAGCGGGACCCGATTGCGTGGGGCGGCTCGCCGGGTCTGGCGCCCGCCTCCGTCTCGATAGGGGCTGCGGTCTTTTCTGGAGCTTGACTTATCTCTGGAGAGTGAACCATGACCGGCGCCACAAAGCGATATCCACGCCGCGGGACGGTGGCCACGTATTTGGGTGCTTCGACATTATCATTCAGCGACTCGCGCACTTTGCGGATCGCCACTCCAAGGCTGTTGTCAAACTCGACAAAAGTGTTTTCCGGCCACAGGCGTTGCCGAAGCTCGTCTCTGGTTACGATTTCACCGGGGTTCTCCAGCAGCATAAGCAGCAGCCGGAAGGGAAGATCCTGTAGTTTTACCTGGACTCCGTTGCGCGCAAGGGTGCCCTCTCCGGGTGCAAGCTCGAAGGGACCGAAACGATAGAGAGTCACTTTTGGTGACGTGCGCGCCATATCCTCCCCAACTGCCCAAACCCCTTAGCCGGTCATCGCCATTGTAACCAGTTAATGGAAGGTTGCAAGTGACTCTAGGCAAATGAGTTTTCAGTTAATAGAGGCTTAAATACAAGTTCCGTTGACCATTCTCAGGCGAACGCTCACAGTCTCGGGGAAATGTACTTGTGGCTTTGCGAAACGCGAGTCGTAATGCGCAATCCGCTCTTTCGACATAACCAAAGATAGACCGATGCACAGAGCGGTATCAGGAGATAGCAATGGCAAAATTCTGCGGTAATTGTGGTTCAGCGTTGAACGACACGGCGGTTTTCTGCGGCGGATGCGGGACGAGAATTCCTGTTGCTCAGGCAGCACCGGCAGGAGGGTCGATGCCGTTTCCAGCTGCATCCGCGGCACCTGCTTCGCAAGCAGATAGCTATGTGCCTGTAGCTGCGGCAGCCGCACATGCAGTGGACCCCGCGAGCTGGGCATTCGTACCTGCGCAAGCCGTACCGACGCCGGTAGTGATACAAGATCCTGCGATTTGGGCGCCTGCACCTACGGCAGCTGCCACGGCGACGATGGCTTCGCCAGCTCCAGCCAGTTTTTCGTCTGGCCCGGCCACTTACATTCCTCCGCCAGCCACCTATGCGCCGGTTCCAGCAAGCTATACGCCGGGTACACCCTCCCCTATCCCTGCGACCAAAAAGTCAAACACGTTGCTCAAGGTGATCATTGCATGCGTGGTGATTCTATTTGCCGGCGGGGCGCTTGCGTTCGCTGGACTGTGGTACGCGGCACAAAAGATCAACGCCAAAGCCCATGCCGTTGCAGCCCAAGTGCTGGGCGAAGCCGCATCGAGCACGGCCAGCCAGGGCGGGTTGCTGGGCGGTTCTTCCAGCAGCGGCGCCGGCGCAGCCGCGTTCACCGGAGATCCCTGCCGTTTTCTCACTAAGGCAGAAGTCAGCCGCGCCGTGGGATTGCCGATAATCCGCACCGATGCCAAAGACGGAAGTTGCAGTTATATCGCCAAGGGAGATCCGGCCGATGTAACGGCGAAGCATGCTTCCGCCTTGTTGGGCAGCATGGGAGCGGATGCGCAGACGCAGAAGATGGCCCAGAAATTTGCCGGGGCCATGTTTGCGCAGCAGGAGGCGAGCGACAAAGACCTCTCAGCGCAAGCGGCTACAGGCGAAATCCCGGTGCTTGGTATCAGCTTTACCTCGGGCAATGCGGCGATGGAAATGAAGATGAACCGCGGAGCATTTGCCAGACTCAGAACGGGCGGCACCGCTGCAGCCAACCCGGTCACCGGCGACCTTACGGGCATTGGCGACGACGCCTACGTGGCCGGAGCAAGCATGATCCTGGTGCGCAAAGGCAATGTCGTAGCCCATTTCACCTATGTGAGTTGCCCTTGCTCTACGGACAACATCAAGCCGCTGGCGCAGATGGTGGCCGCCCGATTGTGAACGCTTAACCAACCAAGAAAGGACCATATCATGACTTACTGTCAGACATGCGGAGCCGCCTTCGCCGACGGCGCAACCTTCTGCCCAACTTGCTCAGCAAGCGCGCAGGTCATCAGCCCTTCCTCAGCCACGGCCAACGCAGGCCTTCAGGGCAACGTAGCCGCAGCGCTCAGCTATCTTGCGGGCATTGTCACAGGGATTCTTTTCCTGGTGATCGCACCTTATAAGAGTGATCGCCTGGTTCGTTTCCATTCTTTCCAGTCCATCTTTTTTAACGTGGCGTGGATTGCCCTCTGGATCGCCTGGATGATCGTGGGCCTGGTGCTGGGTGCAGTCACCAAGGGCCTTTTCTTCATTCTTCAGGTGCCCATCGATCTTGTGCTCATGGCCGGCGGCTTCGGCCTGTGGGCGTTCCTTATGTACAGCGCTTACCAGGGGAAGATGACAAGGTTGCCGGTAATCGGCGCGCTTGCAGCGAAGCAGGCGGGGATCTAGCGCGCACGCGGGCCGAAGCGATTAACTCTCAATCAAGCAAGGAGAGCATTTCATGCAACTGTTACTGAAAGCTACTTGTATTACAGTGGCACTCAGCGCTGCGAGCCTCGCGTTCGCGGTCGGCACACCCTTTGCGGGTACGTGGAAACTGAACCTGGATAAAAGCAGACTGGTAGGCGACACGGTTACGTTTACCCCCGTGGAACAGGGAATGCGGATAAATGCTGGTGGCGAATCCTACGAGTTCAAAGCCGATGGCAGTGAGAACAAGACGCGATTTGGAACTGCTGCGTGGAGTAAGATCGATGACCAGAGTTGGCAAGAAATAGATAACGTGAACGGAAGACTTGACGCAAAAATCGTCTGGACACTTTCCGGTGACGGCAAGACGCTGGTTGCTCACATAACCGGTGAAAAGCCGGGAGGCGGAAGCTTCGATGACACGTCTACCTACGTGCGCACAACCGGCACGCATGGTTTCGCGGGAACATGGAAGTCCCGGGAGTACAGGGGTAGTTCGCCGAGCCTGCTCGTGATCAGCGACGCGGAAAATGGTCTGAGCTTCGATGAGCCTGACTTCAAACTGAAGGCAAGCGGTACATTCGATGGTACGCCGGGAAACGTCGAAGGTCCTACGATCCCACCAGGCGCGTCATTTTCTATGACCAGGGTGGGCGTGCACACTTTTAAAATGACGCGGACACAAAGCGGGAAGGCGTTTGACATGTCCACGTGGACGGTGTCACCGAATGGGAGGTTACTCAACGTCGTAACGCGAACGGCTGGAACCAATGATCCTCCAGTAACTGCGGTGTATGAGAAACAGTAAGCCTTGACCGCTATCGGTTGCCATATCTAAGGCGTTTTCGCGGCTTGCGTAGCAACGGGAGAAGGGTGGGCTGGATTTTGGCTTGCCGTGCTCTCCCCGGGGCTCCGATGTGGTGTTGATTAACGATCTCACCGGCAAGCAGCCGCACTAAGCATTTTTCGCAATACTATGAACTTTCTGACCGTGGTTACGAGCAGCTTTCTTTGGCGGAAAGCTGCGCAAGCCCCTGCGGCGCCAATCTACACCTTTGCGAAAAATGCTAATCGAACCTAACGGCGGCTGCGCTTGTGAAGTATTACTTCGCAGAGCCGCCAATGGCCGTAAGGCTCGCGCCGGCATCCGGGTCCACGGAAAGAACCGCGTCCATTTGGGTTAGCTTCAGCAGAGCGGCCACCCGATCGCCAACGCCGCATAGCCGCAGCATTCCTCCGCTGCGCAGCACAAGCCCGTTGGTATGCACCAGCGTTCCCAACCCAGCGCTATCCATGTAGGGGACCGCAGTTAAGTCGAGCACCAATCGGGAGGCGCCCCCTTCTACCATGCCCTGTATCTGATCATTGGCCATTTTCAAATTCATGCCCGTGGTCAGGCTGCCTACAAAGGTAATGACGGCCGTATCTGCGTTGATGCGCTCGAAGGAGGTCTGCAGCGTCATGCGCAAACTCTACCATGGCGCCGGCCAAGCCCATCGTGCAGCATGCGTTTCGTCCTTGCCGCGTTGCTTCTGCCGCTGCATGATGGTTGGGTGCAAGAACTGACTGCCGGTACACTGCGGGGCCACTATAAGATCGTCCGCCGCCTGGGCCAGGGCGGAATGGGCGTGGTCTATGAGGCTGAAGACCAGAAGCTGGGCCGGTCCGTCGCCATCAAGCTGCTGCCCGAGGCGACCCGTCAGGACCCGGCGGCGCTGGAGCGTTTTTGGCGCGAAGCGCGAACCGCTTCCTCGCTGAACCATCCCGGCATCTGCACCATTCACGAGCTGAACGAAAGCGGCGACCAGCCCTTCATCGTGATGGAGCTACTGGAAGGTCAGAGCCTGGACAAACTCTACTCCCGGCGGCCCATGCCGTACCCCAAGCTGCTGGACCTGGGAACGCAGGTGGCCGATGCGCTGGATGCGGCGCATCGCAAGGGCATTCTGCATCGCGACATCAAGCCCGGCAATATCTTCTTGTCGCCACGCCGGAAATGCAAACCGGTTTTGCCTGGTCGCCTTCAGCCGGCAAGCTGGCCGTGCTGCAGTCTCGCAGGAGTTCCGATGTGGTGTTGATTACCGATCTTGGCGGGAAGCAGCCGCATTAAGTCATAATGGCTGTATTGAATCTTCGACGCTGGTTCCGTGATCCACTTTTTCTGCTGGCTTTGGCCGCCGGTCTGATTGCCTTCGTGGTGCAATCCGGTGAGTTGGGTTCCGCCGACACAACCCATCGTCTGCAGACCGCTCACGCGTGGTGGACTGGCCAACCGGAGGTGTTTCCTAACGAATTTCCCGAATTCGGCGTCCACGGCCGCGGGGGAAAGCTGCAGAGCTGGTACAGCATGGGCCAGTCGCTGCTCTTGTTACCGGCGGATGTGGTTGGCGCTTATGTCGCACGCCTTCCGCATCTTTGCGGAGTATGACGACACTGACCCCAGCGTGCGCGACATCATCGTCAGCTACAGCATCAACATCCTGGTGACGGTGTTGACGGCGCTGGTTTGCTTTCGCTTCCTGCGGCAATTCAATTTCAGCGTGACCCAGTCTGCGGTGGGCGTTCTGGCTCTGCTGCTCGCGACCACGCATCTCCATTACACGCAGAACATGATGGAGAACAATTACATCTTCCTGTTGAGCATGACAGGATTCTCCTATCAATATGAGTGGTTGCGCACCGGTAACCGGCGGGCTCTGTTGATTGGCTCGGGCGCGTTCGGTCTTAATCTGCTGACCCGCCTGCCGACGGGCTTAGACCTTTTGGCTGGTGCGTTCTTTCTGCTGCTGGTGCTGTGGTTCGAAGGGGTCCGGGGCCGTTCTCTTTGGGTGAAGTGCAAAAGCCTACGTCGCGATCGCTCTGCCAGTGTACCTGTTCTTTCGGCTTGCTCGACCGGCTCTATCAAATCTACCGCTTTGGGTTTGCATCAGTCTTTGTTACCTACGTCACGATCATTGGCCGCGAAACCCGGATGCGCGATCCTTCGCTGCCTCCTAACTATCCGTTCGAGACCCCCTGGCACGTCGGGTTTTTCGGGGCGCTTTTCAAGCCGGAGAAGTCGATCTTCCTTTTCGATCCCTTGATCGTCCTGATGATTCTCCTGTGCGTTGTCGCCTGGAAGCGGTTCAGCCCGGATGTGAAGGCGTACGCCATCATGAGTTGTCCACTGCTGTTGGCGTACCTCAGCTTTTACGCTCGCTACACGGTGTGGAGTGGAGACTTCGCCTGGGGCGACCGCTACGTTTCAACTACTGTCGAGCTGGCGTCGCTGCTCGCGGTTCCGCTGCTGCTGCGCCATCGTCCACAACTGGCAAAGCCGGTGTGGATAATAGGATTGGCGCTGTTGGCAATCAGCACGGTGATTCAGCTGGCGTCGCTGGCTTTCTGGTTACCACTGGAGATCTACCAGATGGAAACCCTTGGTCATCCGACGTTCGTGATTGCCCTGCGCTTGAAGAATATCGCTGCCTTCGCGTTGGGGAAGATGGACGCCTGGGGTCTGAACAACCACGCCATGACCGAAGATCCATGGGACTACGTCCACATCACCACGTGGAATTTTCTGCCGTTTGTTCTGCGGCGAGTCGGGGTGGCGCCTGCGTGGGTTGTACATATCGCGTTCATGGTGTGGAGTGTCTCGCTCGCTGCGTTGGCGGCCACGCTATGGCAGATCCGCAGGGTGCTTGGGCGCGTTAGGTCAGGGGACGTCACTGAGTCTCAGCTACGTCCGGTTTGAATCAAAGCGGCGTAGCGTTCAAGCGCACCCAGGTGGTCTCGGTTGGATCGAAAACCGACGGAACCGTCGGGGCGAACCGCGAGCAACAGTCCTGTGGGGCCCGCACCCAACCAGTACGACGGTTTGGCAGCTAGCCATTCGATTGGCTCTCTGGAAGGATTGACCCAGACGATAGGGCCGCGGAATTGTCAACCCGGTTACTAGTCGAGTTAGTAGGCTTTTCCCCGATATTAGTTCGGATTCTTTGGTTGGGAGATTATGATTCAGCGGAAGGCCCTGCGGTATTCGCGCTTGTGCGGGACTTAGACGGGCGAGTTCGACAGTCCAACAGGTAACCGCAATTTCGAAGGAAAAGACGATGCCAACGTTCGAAACTCAGATATGGAAGAGCGCAAGACTCACGATCGAATGTGGCGAAAGCGAAACGCTGGGGACGGTTTTTCGATTCTCGGGGCCATTTACCGGGAGAGATATGTACAACTCCTTGTCTCCTGATGCCTTTCGCAATATCTTCGAATCGGCGCCGGGCAATGAGCCATCCGCACACGTCTTTGACCTGACTGAGGTCCCATACATGGATTCGACCGGATTGGGTATGTTGGCGAGCCATTATGTGCGGTGTCAGGCCAAAGGAATTCGCTTGAGCATTACAGGCGTTGGAGCTCGCGTTCAGGAATTGTTCAAACTCACGGGAATGTCAACCGTGCTTCCGATCGCTTCAAAGTAGAAGTCAGATTGAGACCTGCGGCTTCATCCAGGGCCGGCTCGTATGAGTGGATCGGATAAATAATGATTCTTAAACAGTACTACCTGGGGTGCCTGGCCCATGCCTCATACCTGCTGGGGGACGAGGCTAGTTCGACTGCCATCATCGTCGATCCTCAGCGCGATATCGAACAGTACGTGGCGGATGCGGAGACATTTGGACTGAAGATCCGCCATGTCTTTTTGTCCCACTTCCATGCTGACTTTATTGCCGGACATCTGGAGCTGCGCGACCGCTGCGGTGCGACGATTCATCTTGGCAGCCGCGCCAAGGCGGAGTATGCCTTTGTGCCCATGGCGGAAGGAGACACGCTCGAGTTTCCGGGCCTGCGACTGCAGGTTCTGGAAACGCCGGGCCACACCATAGAGTCCATCTCGATCCTGGTGTTTGATCTGAAGAAGGAGCTGACAAAGCCGTATGCCGTTCTCACCGGGGATACGTTGTTCATCGGCGATGTTGGCCGGCCTGATCTGCGGGCCTCGCTGGGATGGACCGCCGGTGATCTTGGCGCTCATCTTTACGACTCGCTGCACAACAAACTGATGACGCTACCTGACGAGACGCTGGTTTACCCAGCGCATGGCGCAGGCTCTCTTTGCGGCAAGAAGCTTTCGTCTGACACGGTTTCTTCGCTAGGAGATCAGCGCCGCATGAATTACGCACTGCAGCCGATGATGAAGGAGGAATTCATTCGCCTGGTTACCGCCGATCAGCCGGATGCTCCGCAGTACTTTACCTACGACGCCATACTGAACACGCGCGAGCGGGTAACGCTGGACAGCAACCTGGAGAAGGTTCTAAAGCCCGTTGCGCTCGACGAGGTGATCCGGCTGGGAGACGCGGGTGCGCAGCTGCTGGATGTGCGGGATGCGGCGGAATTCGCGAAGGGGCATCTGGCCGGCAGCATGAATATAGGGCTGGGTGGCCAATATGCCACCTGGGCCGGCACGTTATTGGATCGCGTTAGGCCGATTGTGATTATTGCCGAGCCGGGACGGGAGCAGGAAGCTGCCTTACGCCTGGGCCGCATCGGATTCGATCACCTGAGAGGTTATCTGGAGGGGGGCATGGCCGCGCTCGTCGAAAGGCCGGACCTGGTTTGGCCGACGGAACGGGTGAGCGCTGCGATGGTTGCGGAAGAACTGGCAGGCGGCGAGCCGCCAATGGTGCTGGATATCCGGAATCCCGGCGAGTGGAAAGCGAAACATATACCCGAAAGCCTGAATATTCCCCTCAACCACATGCAGGAGCGCATCGCAGAGGTTCCGCGCGGCCGTCGCATCGCCGTCCACTGCGCGGGCGGCTACCGTTCTTCGATTGCCGCCAGCATTCTGCACCAACACGGAATCACTAATCTCATCGAAATGGCGGGTGGATTAGCCGCCTGGGATGCCGCCAAACTTCCGGTTGTTTCGGAGACGTGACAGGGTGGTGGCCTGGTTGGGTCAGGGGACGTCGCTGGCGTCCTGAAGTAGCTCCCAACGTTGAAGGGCTATGGGGACATTGCCATTGTTCCAGACAAAGTTATTGAACTGCAGCATGGAAAAGTCTTTGCCCTGACTGCGGCGGGCATCCGAGAGCAGTTGTGTGATCTGCAGCTTGCCGATCTGGTAGGTGATGGCTTGCCCAGGTGTGCTGGCGAAGAAGGATGCCTCGTCGAGCGCGGTTGCCCGATCCATGGGGACCGTCCGAGCGAGGTAGTCAGCGCCCTGCTGCAGCGTGAATTCGCCCAACGCCAGCTTCACATCAACCTCCACGCGCAGGGCGCGAAGACGCATGAAGCTGTAGATAGTCTCGCGGGTATGCGGATTGTCGTCGAAAAAACCAGCCTGCAACATCATCTCCTCGGCGTAGAAGCCGAGGCCCTCATTAGCGCCTGAGTCGTAGTAGTGGCGCCGGATAGGATCGGGGTTGTGCCAGCCGAGACAGAGCTGGAAGTAGTGCCCGGGCACGCCCTCATGGACGAGGATGGGTCGTGGATCGTGCGCCTGGGAAAGTTTAAAGAAGCCCAGGTTCGGGCCAGGCTCGTGAATGTAACTGGTTCCATCCTGATCGAGGCGCGAGGGGCCGGTGAGGTCGTCGTTTTCCGACATGTCCTCAAAGGGTTCGAGGTAAGCCGGCAGCAGCAGGTTGCGGTAGTGCTTCATCCACGCAGGCACACTGAGAATTTTCTGCTCGACCAGGAAGGCGCGGACTTTCTCTTCATCTACCTTTTCGGCTTCTATCTGCGCGGCTGCGCTGGGAAAGAGAGGCGCGGGTGGGGCGCCGGCGAGGCGAGTCTGCTGGTAGGCTTCAAACGCGACCGCGCGGCTCCACTCTTGCTGGCTCATCGCCAGCAACTGCTCGGGTGTGTAGGGGAGCAGCGCAACCTTGCGCAGGAAAAATATATAGTTGTCGCGTCCAATGGCCGTGTCTTGGCGTGCGGTGGGCAATTTGGCCGTTAGCCACGCGCGGTATTGCGTGAGCGCTGTTACCGCGGCGGGCGTGACTCGTTGCAGGGCCTGGTTATTCGCAGCAGTGAGTTGCGGTGCGAGTGCCTTCTCAGTCTGGTCCAAACGCTCGGCCACCTGATCCAGGGCGTCAATACCGAGTTGCACAAACGGCTGTCGCAGATCGGTCAGGTTCTCCTGAGCAACCTGAAGCGTGGCCGGGATCTGCTTCACGCGAGCGACGATCTCCTTCTGCCGCGCCTCAGAGAACGGCGGTGGAGGCAACAGCAGAATAAAGACTCCACCGAGCGTCTGGTCGACGTAGAACTGCGGGTTGCGCTTCCAGCTTTGTTCGATGGATAGCTCCCAGCGCACGCGGGCCACTGCGGAGCCGAGGAGTCGATAGTCGACTTGGTCATGAATCGGGGCTTGCGGAGACGGGGCCAGAGCCTTCCATCGCTGCTCAAAAGCGTCGAGCTGCTGCAGCCGCTGGGTGATGGTCTGTGGCGACCAATCGACAACCAGGCCGGCAGGGCGTTCGATGCGCGGGATGTCGTCGCCGCCGAAGGGCTGCTCTTGTGCTCTCCATTGCCAGAAGCTGTCGCTCAGCTCACTCAGGCTGTCGGCGTGCGCAAAGCTGCCTTGGGCAAACAGCAAAGACAGAACGGCCAGATACCGCAAGAAGGTCAAGAGTGGCTCCTTTTTCAATAGAGGCAGTGTATCCGAGCAGCCGGGTGACTGAGGGTGTTGTTGTCGTGGGCTCTGTCCATCCACCTCTACCCATGCCAAGGTGAGCCGCCGCCCTCCAATTTGTCACTCCGTCCATCCACCTCTACCCATGCCAAGGTGAGCCGCCACCCTACAATTTGTCATCCCGACGGAGCGTAGCGGAGCGGAGGGACCTGCTGTTTCACTTTCGGGCACAGCAAAAGTGCCGTGGACGAATAGCCTCCGGCTTCCGTTTCTCGATCAACGTAAACAGCAGGTCCCTCCGCTCCGCTACGCTCCGGTCGGGATGACAAATTGTAGGGTGGCGGCTCACCTTGGCATGGGTAGAGGTGGATGGACGGAGCCAAACTGGTTTGACAGAATTCCGCTGCTCCCTTAGCGTTTTGCATTGGTCAGGACTGAGGTCAATATGGAAATGCTCGAGGGACGAACTGCGCTGGTTACCGGCGCTTCACGCGGATTGGGCGCGGCAATCGCTTTGGAACTTGCCGCCAAAGGCGCGAAGGTGGCTGTCAATTACTTCGCCAAGCGAGACCGCGCCGAACAACTATGCGCCCAGATCAAGCAACGGGGCGGGGAAGCCGCTGCTTTCTACGCCGATGTGCGCCTGGAGGCAGATGTCGCGCACATGATCCGCGCAGTCAATGAGACCTATCAGCAGATCGACATCGCCGTGATCAATGCCACCGGTCCACAACCCTTCCTGACCATCGAAGAACAAACGTGGGAACGATACCTCGATCAGCTGGAATTTTTTGTGAAGTCGCCGCTGCTGATCCTGCAACAGGTGGTCGCCGGAATGAAAGCCCGCGGCTTCGGAAGAATCATACAAATCGGGAGCGAAGTTTTCGAACTCGGCAACCCGATGTTCGCCCATTATGTGGCGGCCAAAGCCGCACAGTTGGGGCAAACGCGATCCTGGGCTCGCGAACTTGGCGTAACCGGCATCACGGTGAACCTGGTCGCTCCGGGCTGGATTCCCACCGAACGCCATTTGCACTCCACCCAGGCGGAGATCCATTCTTATACCGAAAAAGTCCCCATGAAGCACATGGGTACGCCCGAGGATGTGGCTAATACGGTCGCCTTCCTGGCTAGCGACGCAGGCAGATTTATTACCGGGCAGAAGATCTCAGTGAATGGCGGAAACACCGTCGAGTAGATTCAGTTCATCGTGTGCAGTGTGGGGCTGACGAGCAAAGGAGCCTCGGTCAACGCCTGAACCTCGGCAACAGAAACGCCAGGAGCGATCTCATCGAGCACCAGTCCGTCCGGGGTTACGCTCATCCAGGCCAACTCGGTGGCGATGGCATCGACCACACCGACCCCGGTCAGCGGCAATCGGCAAGCATTGAGGATTTTCGGGCGCCCATCGCGCGTGGTGTGCTCCATAGCCACTATGACACGCCGCGCGCTGGCTACCAGGTCCATCGCGCCGCCCATGCCCTTGACCATTTTGCCGGGGATAATCCAGTTCGCCAGGCTCCCGTGGGCGTCGACCTCCATGGCGCCGAGGATGCTAAGGTCGATGTGGCCTCCGCGGATCATGGCGAAGGCATCGGCGCTCGAAAAAAAGGACGTCCCGGGCAGCACGGAAACCGTCTCCTTGCCAGCGTTGATCAGGTCTGGGTCCACCTCTTCTTCCAGAGGATAGGGCCCAATTCCCAGCATGCCGTTCTCCGACTGCAGCACCACTTCTATCCCAGGCGGAACATGGTTGGCCACCAGCGTGGGCATGCCGATGCCAAGGTTGACGTAGTAGCCGTCGAGCAGCTCCTGCGCCACGCGCTTGACGATGCGATTACGCTTCTCAATCTCCTGCATTTGGTCTCCTCACCGTCCGGCGCTCGATGCGCTTTTCGCAGGAGGTGCACTGAAAAATGCGTTTGACGTAGATGCCCGGGGTCACAATCGCGTCGGGATCCAGTTCTCCTGGCTCTACCAGCTCTTCCACCTCGGCGATCGTGATGCGCGCGGCAGTGGCCATCATGGGGTTGAAATTTCGGGCTGTCCGGCGGTAGATCAGGTTGCCCTGACGGTCTCCTTTCCAGGCCTTCACCAGCGCGAAGTCTGCTTTAAGCGCCGTCTCCAGCACGTAGTCACGCCCATCGAAGGTGCGCTGCTCTTTACCCTCGGCAACGAGCGTGCCTACGCCGGTGGGGGTGTAGAAGGCGGGAATGCCTGCGCCGCCGGCGCGGATTCGCTCCGCCAGGGTGCCTTGCGGAACCAAAGACACCTTCAGTGTGCCGGCAATCACCTGCTTTTCCAGCAGCATGTTTTCGCCCACATAGCTGCCTGTGTGCGAGGCGATCATACCCGCCTCCAGCAGCAGGCCGAGGCCGAAGCCATCCACACCCATATTGTTGGAGATGGTGTGCAGGCCGGTCACTCCGCGGCGCACCAGGGCGGCAATTGCGTTTTCCGGAATGCCGCATAGCCCAAATCCCCCCAACATTACGGTTGCGCCCGGGGGAATATCGGCAACGGCTGCATCAGGGGTCGAGAACACTTTATTCATAGCTGCGCACGGAGAGTCTACCCATTCCACCACAAAAATGTCTTGCTGAGCCAAGCCTGGCTGCGACCATTTAGGATTTAGCTTGCTTTAGGAAGGGAGCCACGTGGGTACTGAACCTCAAGCCTCCCCGGGAGAGCGTTTCCGGTCCGCTGTCAAGCAGGAGCATCCTTTGCAGGTGATCGGCGCCATCAACGCCTACACGGCGCGCATGGCGCAGGCGACCGGCTTTCGCGCGCTCTACCTTTCAGGTGGAGGCGTGGCGGCCAACTCGCTTGGTATGCCCGATCTCGGTATCAGCACCATGGAAGATGTGCTGGTCGACGCTCGCCGCATTACCGACGTCACCACTCTGCCGCTGCTGGTGGATATTGACACAGGTTGGGGAAGCGCCTTCAATATCGCCCGCACCATCCGCTCGATGGAGCGCGCTGGAGTCGCCGCGGTACATATCGAAGACCAGGTAGGCGCCAAGCGCTGCGGCCACCGGCCGGGGAAGGAAGTGGTTCCGGCCGAGGAGATGGTCGATCGCATCAAGGCCGCGGTCGATGCCCGCACCGCCCAGGACTTCGTGATCATGGCCCGTACCGACGCTCTGGCCGGCGAGGGACTGGCGGCTGCGCTCGATCGCTGCGCAGCCTACGTGGCCGCGGGCGCGGACATGATCTTTGCCGAGGCCGTCACAGATCTTGCCCTGTACGCGCGCTTCAAAGAGACGGTGGGCGTGCCCATCCTGGCCAACATCACGGAGTTCGGTCAAACACCCCTCTACACCACGCAGCAACTCGGCGCCGCCGGGGTAGATATTGTCCTCTACTGTTGCTCTGCCTACCGGGCGATGAATGCCGCTGCGCTCAAGGTGTACCATGCCATCCGGACGGAAGGTACGCAGAGCAATGTGCTCAGCCTGATGCAGACCCGCGCCGACCTCTACGAGTTTCTCGGCTACTATGCCTACGAGCAGAAGCTCGACCAGCTCTTTGAGGCAACCAAGCGCAGTTGAACCCGTTAGCCAGTTAAACTCTTGGGAGAAGCGAACAATCATGGCCACCACCGTTGATCAGCAGCAAGCAGCCTTCAAACCGAAAAAATCTGTTGCCCTCTCCGGAACGCCGGCCGGCAATACGGCCCTCTGCACGGTGGGGCGAACCGGCAACGACCTGCACTATCGCGGCTATGACATCGCCGACCTGGCCGCCCACTGCGAGTTTGAAGAGGTGGCCTACTTATTGCTTCGGGGCAAGCTGCCCAACGCCACCGAGCTGGCTGCTTATAAGCAAAAGCTGAAGCGTCTGCGAGGCCTTCCGGCCAACGTGTGCGTGGTGCTGGAACAGCTTCCCGCCGCGACTCATCCCATGGATGTGCTGCGCACCGGTGTCTCTGCCCTGGGTTGCACGCTGCCGGAAAAAGATGATCATAACCCCGCCGGCGCGATTGAGTGCGCCGATGTATTGCTCGCCACCATGGGGTCCATGCTGCTTTACTGGCATCACTTCAGCCGCAATGGACGAAGCATTGACGTGGAAACGGGACAAGACACGCTGGCCGGGCACTTTCTCGAACTGCTTCATGGCGAGGCCCCCAGCGAGCAGTGGATTCGCGCTATGCAGGTCTCGCTCGTTCTTTATGCCGAGCATGAGTTCAATGCCTCTACCTTTACCGCGCGCGTTATTGCTGGTACCGGCTCCGATATTTATTCCTGCATTACGGGCGCGATCGGCGCCCTGCGCGGGCCCAAGCACGGCGGAGCCAATGAGGTCGCTCTCGAAATTCAGCAGCGCTACGCCTCCCCCGATGAGGCAGAGCGCGATATACGCGCCCGCCTGGAAAAGAAGGAAGTGGTCATCGGCTTCGGTCATCCGGTCTACACGGTCAGCGATCCGCGCAACGCCATCATCAAGAAGATCGCGCACGAGTTGGCTGAATCGACCGGCGACTTTGCCATGTACCGCATTGCTGAGCGGCTCGAAGCCGTGATGTGGGAGGCCAAGCGCATGTTCCCTAACCTGGATTGGTTCAGCGCTGTCTCGTATCACCTGATGGGTGTTCCCACTGCGATGTTCACCCCGCTCTTTGTCCTGGCCCGTACCTCCGGTTGGAGCGCTCACATCCTCGAGCAGCGAGCCGATGGCAAGATCATCCGCCCGGCGGCCAACTACACCGGGCCTGAAGATCTTCCATTCATTCCCATTGCAGAACGAGCCTAGGGATTTCTCCCGGAGATAAGAATGTCCGTCCATGCCACGGGGGAGCGTCCCCCTTATGACCAGGTTCTGGTCGATATTGCTGATTACGTCTGCGGCTACACCATCGAGAGCGAACTAGCTTATGTCACCGCGCGCAACTGCCTGATCGATACCCTGGGCTGCGGCCTTGAGGCGCTTGAGTATCCTGCCTGCACTAAACTGCTCGGACCTGTGGTGCCGGGAACCATTGTGCCCAACGGCGCCAAAGTTCCGGGCACGGCGTTTCAGTTGGACCCGGTTCAGGCCGCCTTCAACATCGGTTCCATGATCCGCTGGCTCGATTTCAACGACACCTGGCTGGCCGCTGAGTGGGGTCACCCGTCTGACAACCTGGGCGGCATCCTCGCCGTCGCCGATTGGCTCTCCCGCACCGCCATTTCCGGCCCGCTCACCATGCGCGCCGTGCTGACGGCCATGATCAAGGCACATGAGATCCAGGGCTGCCTGGCGCTTGAGAACTCCTTCAACAAGGTCGGCCTCGACCACGTGGTTCTGGTCAAAGTAGCCACAACCGCGGTCGTGGCACAGATGCTCGGGCTTACCCGCGGCCAGATCCTCGATGCGCTCTCTCTGGCCTGGGTCGATGGCCAGAGCCTGCGAACGTATCGCCATGCGCCCAACACCGGCTCACGCAAGAGCTGGGCGGCCGGCGATGCCACCAGCCGCGCCGTTCGTCTTGCCCTCATGGTGCGTGCCGGAGAGATGGGCTATCCCTCGGTGCTGACCGCGAAGGGCTGGGGATTTTACGATGTGCTGTTTCGCGGCCGGCCCTTCACGTTCCAGCGGCCTTACGGCTCTTATGTAATGGAGAATGTTCTCTTCAAGATCAGTTACCCGGCTGAGTTCCATGCGCAGACTGCCGTAGAAGCCGCCATGGCGTTGCGCGCAAGACTGCTCGCCGCCGGCAAGTCCGCGGAGGATATCACTGGGATCGAGCTCCGCACCCACGAGGCTTGCCTGCGCATCATCGATAAGAAGGGGCCGCTCAATAATCCCGCCGATCGCGACCACTGTGTGCAGTACATGGTTGCCGTTCCTCTTATTTTTGGTCATCTGACTGCCTCCGATTATGAAGACTCCTTTGCCGCCGACCCGCGCATCGATGCGTTGCGGGAGAAGATGCGCTGCAGCGAAGAGCCCGCTTTCACCGCTGACTACCATGATCCTGAGAAACGCTCGATCGCCAATTCACTTACGCTTTCTTTGAGCGATGGCAGCACGTTTACTGAGACGGTCGAGTATCCCCTGGGCCACCGGCGCCGCAGAACCGAAGGGATCCCTCTGCTCGAAGCAAAGTTCCGCACCAATCTCGGCCGCCGCTTTGCGCCGCAACGGCAGCAGGCAATACTAGAAGTCTCGCTTGACCAGCAGGCACTCGAGCGCATGCCGGTGCAGGAGTACGTGGACCTTTACGCACTGTGAGCTTGTCGCTAGGGGAGCCTGCGATCGTAGAGAAAGCGGAACTAGCCGTCGCTGCCGGACCATCCTCGAGGCATCCGGATGCAATGGATTCAGCATGACGTTGTTCTCTTGCGGCACTAATACCGAAGGGATAAGCATGACCGCAGCCCGGCCTTCCGCAATGAAGCGATCGCCTATCCTCCTGAGTGAGGCCGGTGCAGGATATTCTTTCCAGTTTTCGGGGAGCGCGGGGGTGGGCGTAATCGCAACCTCGTCCGGAATCTCCAGGGTTGCGATTACGAGGTCATCTGGCATGAGCGCCAATTCGATGTGCGCTCGATATTCAAGAATTGCAAGAGAGCGGTGCGTTGCTGCGTAGCAAAGCCGCGTGCCGATGCTCGACCAGCGGCCCCCAAAGAGGAAGGATCCCTCTCCATCAAAGGGGTCCTTGCCGGCGAATTTCCGGCGAGCTAAGCCGGTAGACCTCCACCTAACTCAAACCTCCGTAGGCGATGCGCCCTAGAACCTGCTCCACCCGGCGCACGCCAATCTCGGTCTCCAGCGCTCGCAGCGGAGTCTGGTTACCAAGAACCTCATTCGTTTGTCTGAGCCAACGCTGGGCCTTCTTACGGTCACCGATCGCCTCTTCAGCCAAGGCCAAAATCGAGGCCAAACGATAAACCCGATCGGAATCTCCCGGAGCCATCCGCTTCCGACGTTCCAGCATGCGCATCAGGGTGCTTTTGGGGATGGCAAGACTGCCGGCCAATTCCATGACCGTGAAGCCCCAGTTCTCGCGAAAGTTCGCCAGAACAGAAGCAGGAAGACCTTCGCGAAGCAGCCGCTCCATTTCGCTTTCGGAGCGGACCTTCACTCCAATTGCGTCCTTACCACCCAATTGCTCAAAGACCTGATCAATGGTTGCCTGCATTGCCATCGTCTCAAATGAGACTATTAATAGTCCTATTTGGGGCGATCCGCAAGATTTAAAAAGAAGGAGGGAATATCCGCTACGACGGGGGAGTCGGCTTGCAGGTATGACTATAATCCCGGAATGCCCCTGAACAGCGTGCCTTTGACCCGAAGAGCCTTTGTTACCGGCATGCTTGCAACTCCGCTCGCGGCAGCCTACTCGTCATTTGCCGCGACGGCGTCGCCGATGAAGATCACTCGCATTGAGACGGTTTACTGGAAGTCTCAGGACGATGCTCCTTTTAGGCCGAATTGGACCTGGGTAAGAATTGATACCGACGCAGGGATCTCCGGCATCGGAGAAACCTATCCACGAAACCAGGTGGAAGCTGCAATGGTGCACAGCGTCGCCCCTTCGCTGATCGGCAAGGACCCCCGCGATATCGAACGCATCTGGGCCGATCTTTACCGCGCATTCGATTTCCAGATTGCCGGGGGCACGGAGATGCGCGTGCTGAGCGCGCTGGATCTCGCCTTCTGGGATTTGCTGGGAAAGTCGCTGAATGCGCCGGTCTACCGGCTGATCGGCGGCAAAGCGAACCCCCAGATCCGCCTCTACAACACCTGCTTCCCCTATAAGTACGATTTCAATCGCGAGCCGGAAAAGATCATGCGCGAGCTGATCGACACGCGAGGCATCAAGGGCATCAAAATCTGGCCCTTCGATGGCGCTGCATTGCGCAACAGGAACGAGTACATTACCTGGAACGACATCGACGAGGCCCTGGTCCCGGTAAAAAAGCTGCGCGATGGCTTCGGCGATGAGATTGAGATCGCCATCGAGTTTCATGGGCAATGGAATCTGACATCCGCCATCCGCATCGCCCATGCTCTCGAACCTTATAAGCCCATGTGGCTGGAAGATATGCTGATGCCGGGTAACTTCGATCAATATCACCAGCTCGCGATCGCAACCTCTTTACCGCTCACTGTCGGCGAACGCATGGCGGGCAAGATGCAGTTCGAGCGTTTGCTGGAGTCGAGAACACCGAAGTATGTGATGTTCGATGTCACCTGGTGCGGCGGTTTGACGGAGGCACGCAAGATCGCCGCGCTCGCCGATGCCCAGGAGTTGCCGATTGCTCCGCACACGGCAGGAGGACCGCTGTTGTTCTACGCGTCCACGCATCTGACGACTGCGTCACCCAATGTATGGATCCAGGAGAGCTGCCAAAGATTTTATGAGCACGATTGGCCGCTCATGCTGCAGAATCCGATCGTCCCGAAAGACGGTGCCGTACAGGTCCCGGAGGAGAGCGGCTTCGGCATGCGAATCAAACCAGAGGCGTGGAACCACCCCGCATCTGTTCACGCAGTTACCGGCCACGCTTAGCACCGCACTTTATTCGTCACCGCACTTATCGCTCGCACTTATCGCTGTTGACCGGAGGGAAACGTGGGCCGAGTCGTTGCTGCGCTACTCATCTTCGCGCTTACCAGTACTCTGACTGCACAGCAGGCAGGCTCGCCGCTCGCGGGCTTTACTGCTCAGAGTGAGCCGACGGAAGTCCACTGGGAGCAACGTTTCAAATCGCTGCCCGACCCCCAGCGCATGCGTGCCAACATGGAGCGCCTTAGCGCGCGTCCCCATCATGTCGGTTCACCGTATGACAAAGAAAACGCCGAGTGGATCCTGGCACAGTATAAGCAGTGGGGATGGGATGCCCACATTGAGGAGTTTCAGGTCCTCTTTCCGACGCCGAAATTGCGGCTGCTGGAGATGGTCGCGCCCACTCCCTTCACCGCCAAACTGGAAGAGCCTGCTGTGGCTGTGGATCCCACCTCGAAGCAAAAGGACGAGCAGCTACCTACGTACAACGCATATTCCCCCGACGGGGATGTGACCGCGCCCCTGGTCTATGTGAACTACGGCCTGGTTGCCGATTACGAGGAACTTGCCCGTCACGGCGTCTCCGTCAAGGGGGCCATCGTCATTGCCCGTTATGGAGAGTCCTGGCGAGGTATCAAGCCTAAAATTGCTGCGGAGCACGGCGCCATTGGCTGCATCATTTATTCCGATCCTGCCGATGACGGCTACAGCCAGCAGGTCGTTTTTCCCAAAGGACCCATGCGCCCGCCTGAGGGGGTGCAGCGGGGTAGTGTGTTGGACGCTCCGCTCTACCCTGGCGATCCGCTCACTCCCGGAGTGGGCGCGACCAAAGAGGCCAAGCGGCTCAAGCTCGAAGATGCCCAATCCATCGCCAAGGTTCCCGTTCTTCCTATCTCTTATGCCGATGCCCAACCGCTGCTTGCTGCCCTCGAGGGTCCGGTAGCACCGGCGAACTGGCGTGGAGCTCTGCCAATTACCTATCGCTTGGGACCCGGTCCAGCCAAGGTTCATTTGAAGCTGGCATTCAACTGGGATCTAAAACCCGTTTACGACGTGATCGCTACCATGCGCGGAGCGGAAGAGCCCGATCTTTGGGTGCTGCGCGGCAACCACCACGATGCGTGGGTGAATGGCGCGGATGATCCGGTCTCCGGCCAGGTGGTATTGCTTGAGGAGGCGCGCGCGCTGGGCGAACTTGCCAAACAGGGATGGAAGCCGAAGCGCACCATCATCTACGCCTCCTGGGATGGTGAAGAGCCCATGCTGCTCGGTTCCACCGAGTGGGTAGAAGAGCATGCGGACGAACTACGGCAGCATGCCGCCGTTTACATCAACAGCGACAGTAATGAGCGCGGCTACCTTGATGTAGAGGGATCGCATTCATTGCAGTCGTTTATGAATGGCGTCGCCAGGGATGTCGAAGATCCTGAATCGAAGGTCTCTGTCTTCAAACGGCAGCAGGCCTATTTTCTACTGCATGGGACACCGGCGCAGCATGCGGAGGCACGGGCCGGCGGCAACCTGAGCATCGGCGCTCTCGGTTCGGGTTCGGACTTCAGCTCCTTCATCGACCATGTCGGCGTTGCGACAATCAATCTTGGATTCGAAGGAGAAGATCCGTCGGGCAACTATCACTCCGTCTATGACGACTTCTACTGGTACACGCATTTCTCCGACTACGATTTTGTTTATGGTGTCGCGCTCGCACAGACGGCGGGCTTAAGCGTGTTGCGCATGGCCGATGCTGACATCATGCCCTATGATTTTGAGGGTCTCTCGCATACGGTGGCGCAGTACATCGACGAAGTGAAAGCGCTGCTCGAGACCCGTCGCAAGCAAGCGGAAGAGATCAGGCAAAATCTGAACGATGGTGTCTACCGGGCGGCGAACGATCCGCGAGACCCCACTATCGCGCCGGCGGCGGAAGAGATTCCGCCGTACCTCAACTTCGCGCCGCTTGATAACGCCGCCACCGCTCTGAGCCAGGCGGCCGCGCATTACAGCAGGGCGCTCGCCGGCAGCCAGGGCAAGGTTCTGCCGCCGGATCGGGTGGATACGCTGAATCAGAACCTTGCGCTGGCGGAGAGAAAGCTTATCAGTGGGCAAGGTCTGCCACGGCGCCCGTGGATGAAGCACGTGCTCTACGCTCCTGGTTGGTATACGGGCTACAGTGCCAAGACATTGCCCGGTGTAAGAGAGGCCATCGAGCAGGGCCGCTACCCCGAAGCAAATGAGCAAATCGTACAGACCGCCCGCGCGCTGCAGGATGAGGCGGCATGGATTGAGCAACTGGCCAGGGAACTGGCCAACTGATCAACATTCAGATCAGCTGCTGGTCGCGCATCACTCGCCTGGCATAGGTCAGGTCTCTGCGCATGGCTGCAATCAATTCCTGTTTGGGAATCGTAAGTGTCTTGTCGCCGTTCTCTGCGCCCCCAAGACCGGAATACTCAAAGTGGAGCTGCACCGGCCCGGAGAAGCCGTTGGCCTTGACGATAGCAAAGAAGCCCGGGAAATTAACCATGCCCTCGCCCATAGGGCACCAGTGCGGAACCCAGGCATCTTCTACACCGAGCGACTTGTCAAAAGGATCGTGATGGACATTCTTCCCTTTGTTCTGCTGCCAGGTAAAGTCCTTAAGAGCAATTCCTCGCATTTGCTTCTTAACCAGGCGAGAACTCGCGATCCAACCACCATAACCGCCTTCGACTGTCGCGTGACCGATGTCGTAGTTGACGCCAATCCATCGTGGATCGAGTCCCTGGAAGAGGATCCAAAGGTCCCAAATAGGAGCCCCAACTAGCCCCGGCCCGGAATGTGTGTGGTACATGCCGCAAATCTGATGTTCCTGGTTTAGTTCAGCCAGTGCTTTCGCCTGCGGCTTCAATGCATCGAGCCTTTCGCTGATGCCCTGGCTTGCCGGATAGGTTAAACCTCCCCAGCGATATTGACGGATGCCCAGCTGGCTGGCTGTTTTCAACATGGCTTCGACATGGGGCGTTTGGACACCGGTAATCTCCGTGGAGATCATCGGGACCGTGAGGCCGGCGCGGTGAACCGCCTCTACCGCCTCTGGAAGATCGGCCTCCACGCGCTCGGGCAAAACGTGACCGCCGGCGCGAACCGTAAGATCAACGCCATCGAATCCAATATCTCTTGCGATGGCAGCCGCCTCAGCAACGTTGGTCCACTGCAAGTGCTTGGAGAAGACACAAATCTTCAGTTTTTCCGGTGCCTCGTCTGCGGGTTGGGCATTCTCGTTGGCAAGTGCGCGGAAGGCGCCGGACATAGCTGCGCCCATGAGAAGCGTGCGGCGCGACATCATAGGCAGTGCGGAATCGCTCATCATGTGGGGTCCTCATAGGCGCGTTGCGTCAGCAGCAGAGGTGTATAAAACATATGGAGTATTATCACTCTCCAAACTACATAGCAATGGCGGGGTAAAGAATGCTTGTTTCCCTAAGCGGCCAGGTGGTCGTGATCGTTGGTGCTTCAAGCGGTACAGGCCGTGCGGCGGCAGTGCTCTTCGCGCGCGAAGGGGCGAAGGTTGTGGCAGCTGCTCGCCGCGAAGACCGGTTGCAATCTCTCAAGGACGAACTGGCGAGAGAACAGTGCGATATTACGGTGCGGCGAGCCGATGCCTCCAACGTAAAAGATATGCAGCAACTGGCGGAGACGACGCTGGAGAAATTCGGAAGAATCGATATCCTGGTCTTCGCGAGCGGGACCAACACGCGCGATCGGGCGATGGAGCGGCTCACCCCCGAAATATGGAACTCCCTGATCGATACAAATCTCAACGGAGCGTTCTACGCTACGCACGCGATTTTGCCCTCCATGCGGAAGGCCGGTTCCGGCCATCTGATCTACATCTCATCGATCAGTGGACTGCTGCCCGATGTATCCGGGGCCGCGTATCAAGCCTCCAAGCGCGGAGTTCTTGCACTGGCCCATGCGATTCGGATGGAAGAAAAACAGAACGGCATCAGAACGTGCGCCATCTGTCCTGGTCTCATCAATACTGAACTGCTGGAAAAAAGGCCAGTGAAGCCATCCCCCGAAGTGCTGGCGAAGGCTTTGCAGGCTGAAGATGTTGCCGAGGTAATTTTATTTGTCGCGAAATTACCAGCCCACGCTTCAGTGCCGGAGATGCAGGTTATGCCCACATTTCAATAGCTTCCATCAGAAAAAAGGCTGGCATGGATTTAAAAGGAAAGGTTTGTCTGGTTACCGGGGGAACCAGCGGTATTGGAGCCGCCACTGCGCTCACGCTTGCACGGAAGGGCGCTCATGTCGCCATCGTTGCCAGAAGGATCGCGCCGCTGTCGCAGGATCTTCTCTCTGCTGTTGAGAGACACTCGACGACGATACGTGCATTCGAAGCCGACGTCGCCGACCCTGAGGCCTGCCGTAAAAGTGTTGAGCAGGTAGTCAAAGACCTGGGCCGCCTCGATGTGCTCGTGCACTCGGCCGGGGGGCCCGTGCCGGGAAGTATTTATGCGGTCACGGATGAGAGTTGGATGAACGCATTCGCGGTTCACGTGCACTCCATTTTTCATCTCACCCGGGCTGCCGCGCCGCACATGGCGCAGCAGGGCGGCGGAGCAATCATCCTGCTGGGATCGGCCGCCGGCCTCCGCGGTTGCCTGGGTGCGGCCGCATATGGCGTGGTGAAAGGTGCTTTGCCGCAGTTCGCCCGCGTACTCGCCCGTGAACTTGCCGAGCAGCGCATCCGGGTCAACTGTATCTCTCCGGGCGTAATTCGGACTCCTTTTCATGATGCTCTCTCCCCTGAGCAGGCGAGGAACAACATCGAGAATCGCATCCCATTACACAAAGAAGGCAAACCGGAAGATGTTGCTGAGCTGATCACCAGCGTGGTTGAAAATGACTTCATCACCGGCGAGAACATGGTCATTGACGGGGGAATGACCATGCGCATTGTCTAGCAGCCCGCTAAGGCATAGCCGGTGCGAGCTCTTCGGTTGCCGGCAGCGTCCATACCAGCCATGCGGAGATCAATGGAATGATTCCGAAAAGTACGAACGTCGGCTGAAAGGAGTATCGCTCGACCAGCCAACCGGTCACCAGGCTGAAGATCATGCCTCCAAAGCCTGCGCCCATGCTGGCAAAGCCCCAGATGGAGGCCACCGCTCCTTTGGGAAATACATCTCCAGGAACGGCCAGCAGGTTCGCAAGTGCGCCAGTGTAACCGAAGGTCGCGACCGATATCAGCGCGATGCAGCCGGCAGCGCTCTTGCTTTCGCCCACCAAGACAGCAGACACCATCAGCAGGGAAAAAATAAGAATGGCAATCCGCCGGGTGGTGGCCGCCGTTCGGCCTAAGCGCAACAACGCGGTGAACACGACTCCTCCCGCAAGGTTGCCGATGGCGGCGGCGAGGAATGGTATCCAGGCCGTCTCGCCGATCCGTCGCATCGAGAAGCCGTGGACCACCTTCAAGTATTGCGGGACCCAGAAGATGTAGAAGTACCAGGCCGGATCGCTGAAGACCTTGGACAGAGTGAACTGCCAAAGAAATCTCGATCGCACCAGGGTTTTAAGCGGGAGACGGTCCGCATCATCCTGTCGCCCCTGGGCCTTCAGCCCAGGATAAAAGCGGAGCCATGCCGCCAGCCAGATCAAGCCAAGTAACCCCACAGCAAGAAACGCTGTTCTCCACCCGGCACTCAGCAGGATCCACGCCAGCAAGGGAGGAGCAAGAATCGCTCCGATGGAGGAGCCGCTGTTAAAGATTCCCGAAGCGAGCGATCGCTCTTCGGCGGGGAACCATTCTGCCACCAGCTTCACACCGGCCGGATAGTTGCCCGCCTCTCCCATGCCGAGCAGGAATCGGAAGATGCCCAGGCTGAGAGCTCCGGCAGAGAGTGCGCATAGCATCTCTGCTGCCGACCACCAGGCAATCGTCCATGCATAGCCTGCCTTGGTTCCCAGGCGGTCCAGCAGCCGGCCAGAGATGCCATTCGCCAGCGTGTACGCGAGCATGAACGCAGAAACGATGTAGGAATAGCGTTGCGCAGAGATGTGAAACTCTTCCAGCAGAACGGGCGCCATCACCGACAGAGTTTGCCGGTCAAGGTAATTGATGACCGTCGCCAAAAACGCAAAACTCAGAAACAGCCACTTGGTTCGGTCTCTGAGGATCTGCGTCTGCATCGAATGCAGTTGTATCGCACGTTCGTGTCTACAGTCCAATACCGCGCATTCTCTGTGCGCAAGTGCGGTCTATGGCTCTGGACGGGTGCCACATATTCCCCCCGAATTCACTCGCACCGGCAACCAGGGCCGGGTGCCCCATACCCCCGGATTTCCTGTGAAGTTTGTTGGCGTTGATGCACTTCATGCGGCTTTCCTCAATGAAAGCCGCACACGCGGCCATTGCTTGATGCGCGTACAGGAAATCCGGGTCAAGCCTGGTTTTGGCTTGAGTGGGATACCACAGCACTCAACCCTGCCTTGGCTAAGAAATCAGGAGCTGACACAGCGGGAGTGCGCCCCGATGGGGACGGGTGAAGACTATCTTGCGTAACCCATGCCCGCCAGCACTCCGCGCATATAAGCGAAGCTGGCGATCACGCCAGGCATCGGATCGTCGCCGTGAACCTCGTATTCCAGATCGACAAAGCCTTTGTACTTGATCGCGATCAGGGTTTCAAAGATGCGCCGCATAGGCATCAAGCCGTCGCCCACAGCAACCTGGCTTTCCTTGTCCGTGAAGTTGGTAAGGTCCTTGGCGTGCATGTCGAACAGCCGCGGACCCACCTGCTTGATCGCCTCCACCACATCGGTGCCGGCACGCACAGTGTGCCCTATATCGATGCAACATCCCATGCGCGGGTCCATACTGCTGACGACCTTCAGCACGTCTAACGGCGAATGCCACAGCTTATCCTCCGGCCCGTGATTGTGGATCGCGAATCGTATGTCGTACTCTTTCACGAATTTCTCAATGCGGGGAAGCGTGGCTGGGGCCGGGTCTCCAGCGACGATCACCGATACGCCCGCTCGCTTGGCATATTCGAACTTACTGCGGATGTCATCATCCTCGTCCTTGGGAAAGTAAACCGTTCCGACGGCATGCAGCTTAATGCCGGCGGCGTGATAGTCGTCGAGCGCTTTCGTCTCCTCTGCCGGATCCATCGGGAGATGGTTTTTCACGTCCTTCGCGTTCAGCGCCAGCACGTTGAGCTGCTTCATGTAGCCGATCAATTGTGCGCGGTCGAAATTGCGAAAGGTATAGCTGCACAAACCTAAATTGACTGGTGGCGCAGTGTCACCTGGCGCTGCCGCCGGCATAGCCTTCGAGGTAGCATACGCAGCCGCGGCCAGTGCGCCGGTGCCAACGAAAGTACGGCGAGAAAGGATTCTTTTCATAAGTTAAAATCTGCTCTAAATGTGCGGAGCCCAGCCCTTCTCATAGTCGCGGCCCCACATCTTCATGGCCTCTGAGTCGTTCTGGATCTTTCCGTCTTTCTCGTCGAGCAGCAATTCCCGATTAACTTCCCAGGCAATGTTGGAGAGCTGCAGTATGGTCACGGAGACGTTTCCGACAGCAATCGGAGCGTTCAGTTTTTCTCCCGTGCGGATGCCGGCGATGAAGTTCGCGAAATGCGCATCGGTCATTGAATCGGCGCCGAGCAGATCATTCGACGATGTCTGCTTCCCGGTCTTGTATTCGCTCGTCTTTTTCCCCTTGAGATCGTAGATCTCGTAGCCATCGCGATCCACCACCACCGTGCCCGTAGTGCCCATAATCGCTGAGCCGCGGTCGCGGTTGTAGAACTTCATGCCCTGGCAGCTCTTGCCCTCCCACGAGAGCATCTTGTCCTGGTAGTCGAAACTGGTCACCATGGTGTCGGGGAACTGCCAATCATCCTTGAACTGGTATCTTCCACCGCTCGCGGTAACCCGCTGAGGATAGTCGACCCCGAGCGCCCAGCGGCACACATCCACTTCGTGGGTTCCATTGTTGAGCGCCTCGCCGGTGCCGTAGATTCTGAACCAGTGCCAGTTATACGGCTGCACGTTGTCGGTATAGGGCTTGCGCGGCACCGGGCCCTGCCACAGATCCCAATCAAGCTGGGGTGGTACCGGCGCCGGCTTGCCATAGCCAATCGACTTTCTGGTGTTGCTGTACCAGGCTTTGGCATAGTAGGCCCGGCCAATCAGCCCGTTGTGAATCTTGTCGACAATCTCGATGGTGTGGGGCGACGAGCGCTGCTGGGTGCCCATTTGCACCAATTTGCCGTATTTCTTTTGCGCTTCCACCAGCAGAGCCCCTTCCGCGGGGTTATGGCTGCACGGTTTTTCAACGTAAACGTGCTTGCCCGCCTGCAACCCATCGATGGCCAACGGAGTATGCCAGTGGTCAGGAGTGGCAATGCTGATCGCGTCCACGTCCTTCTGGTCGAGAACCTTGCGAAAATCCTGGGCCGCAGTGGGCGCCGATCCCATCGCCTCCAGCGTTTTGGCCGCAAATTTATTCAGGGTATTGCTATCTACGTCGCACACATGCGTGATGCAGGCGCTGTCCTTATTCGCCTTGAGCGACGACAGGTGCGCATAGCCGCGACTGTTAAGGCCGATGATCGCAAAGTTAAGGCGGTTATTGGACCCGAGAATCTGGCCATAGCTCTTGGCGTTTGCCCGGATAGCCAACCCCGCCGCCCCTACTGCAAGTACGTCGAGAAATTCACGTCGATTGACCATAGTTCAATCCTCATACAAAATGAGCGATTTCGATCTTATACCCGCGTGCTCGCGATCGTCGCCCCGCCCGTAGGAAAGACGTTGATTGGGTGGGCTAAGCCGCATGTTGGGAGTTTTCTTTTGATGCCCGGGGCTTAGTTCCTGCCCCTTAACCCTAACCCTTTAAATATCAATACACTGCGAGCGCTCCGATACGGCGAACGATCCGCGTTGACAGTCGTTAGCAGCGGAGACTAGCGTTAAAGGTCCGACCTTTTGCTGGGGAGTATTTGCCGCTTGGCCCGGAACATAGCCTCGTTGAAGCCGACGTCCTTCCGTTGGGCTGGCTCATTGGTAATGGGCACGGTCTTGCTGGCCGCCACTGCGGGTTGCAACGGCAAGCCCTCCAGCTCCTCACGAGCGCAGCAACACCTTGACTTCAATCAGGATGTGCAGCCGATTCTGGCCAGCAACTGCTATAGCTGCCACGGTCCCGATCCGGAGATGCGGAAGGCTAACCTGAGGCTTGACCTGGAAGAGTCCGCCTTCAAGAAGCGCCCGGGGAAACCGGATGCCATTGTGCCTGGACATCCGGAGAAGAGCGAATTGATCCGGCGGATTGAATCCAAGGATCCACACTACCTGATGCCGCAGACTTCGCTGGGCGAAGCCAAGCCAATGAAACCCAAGGACATCGCCATCCTTAAGGAATGGGTGGCGGAGGGTGCGCACTACCGGCCCCACTGGGCGTTTGAAAAGCCAGTACGTGCCCCCGTGCCTCAATTCAAGGCGGCGGGTTGGGCGCAAACTCCAATCGACGCGTTTATTCTCGAGCGCCTCAATAAGGAAGGTCTGCATCCGTCTCCTGAGGCCGATAAGCACACCCTCATCCGCCGGGTAACTCTCGATCTAACTGGTTTGCTGCCCACTCCGGAAGAAGTAAATGCTTTTGTCGGGGACAATTCACCGCAGGCCTACGAGCATCTTGTGGACCGGCTCCTTGCCAGTCCGGCCTTTGGCGAACAGCGGGCGCGCTACTGGCTAGACTATGCGCGATATGCCGATACTTATGGATTGCACTTCGACAATAGCCGTTATATCTGGGCGTACCGTGACTATCTGATCAAGGCGTTCAACACCAACAAGCCCTTCGATCAGTTTGCCAAGGAGCAAATCGCCGGCGATCTACTGCCTCCGCGCAGCCTTGATCAGGTCGTCGCCAGCGGCTATGTCCGCTCCGGAGTGAGCAGCAATGAGGGCGGAACCATTCCCGAAGAGCTGCGAGTCAATATCGCCAGGGAGCGCACAGAGGCTTTCGGGGCAACGTTCATGGGTCTTACCGTGGGTTGTGCCGTCTGTCACGACCATAAGTACGATCCCACAACGCAGAAGGATTTTTATCAGCTCAGCGCCTTCTTCAACAATATCGATGAACAGCCGTTCAACGGCGATAAGCCGAATTGGGCTCCTGTCGTCCGCCTTCCGAAGCCGCAGAATGTGGAAGCTTACAACCAGCTGATGGCGAAGCGAGCGGAACTTCTCCGGCAACAGGATGCCTCGCGCTTACAAGAAAGAGCTTTGATTCAGCATTGGCTGGTTTCGAAGCAGAACCCGGCGCAGCCGGTCTCGACGGAAAGCCTGCAGCTTCGCCTGCGCCTCGATGAAGGCGGCGGCGAGGTGCTGAAGAACAGCGCGCCAAATGCCAATCCGAAGAGCTTTCCCATCGGCAAATTCAAACCGCAGTGGGGAGAGACAACCTGGCTGTGGCCGGATTTCCGCATGGACACCAGCACGCGGGTTGTATTGGGGCAGACCGGAGACTATGAATGGAACCAGCCGTTCTCCAGCGGCGGGTGGTTCATGCTGCGCTCCGCGCCCAATTTCACTTCCTCGCAGGTGGCGGGGGTGTTGGTCTCGAAGATGGATGCGACCCAGCATAATCGCGGCTGGGATCTGACCGCGGCGAAAGGCATCATCAGCGTTGAACTGGCCGACCAGGCGCCGAAGGAAGACCTGGAGCCCGCTAAGCCTGAAAAGGCTGCGAACAAGAAAAAAGTGCCTAAGGCCGAAGTCCCGAAGCCTAAGGCCCAAGTCGCGAAGGTGATAGCCCCCAAGGATAAAACGCCGATGCGGGGCATCAAGGTCTCGACCGTCACGCCTCTACCGACGGACGGTCATTGGGATCACCTCTTCTTTACCTATGACGGATCAGGCAGGGCCGCGGGGATCAAGATCTACGTCAACGGAGCGCCTGTTGCCACGAAAACCGTTTCTGACACGCTTGCCCGCAATAGCATCCGCACCGCGGCGCCCTTGCAACTGGGGCGTGAATCGCCAGATGAGCAACCGGCCCGCGACACGCGTTACCAGGATTTCCGCGTCTATGCGCGGGCATTGAACGCAGACGAAGCCAAGAGACTTCCCTTTGAAGACTACGTCTCGGAAATCACCAGCAAGCCCACAAGCCAGTGGGATCAGGATCAATGGCACGCCGTGAGCGAATTTTATTTCGCCAACGTGGACGAACAATCCAAGGCAATCCGCAGCCAGCTGCAACAGATGGACGCCGAGCTGGACAAGCTGTCGGAGGGCGGCGATGTCTCACTGGTGGCCGTAGAGCGGCCATCCCTGGCTTATGCGGATGTTCTGACCCGCGGCGTCTACACCGCGCGCAAGGAGAGAGTCGAGGCCAATACACCGCATTTTCTTCCGCCCTTGCCCGCCGGCATGCCGCACAATCGCCTGGCGCTCGCAGACTGGACCGTTAGTCCGGAAAATCCCTTGACCGCCCGGGTCACGGTCAATCGCATGTGGAATGAGCTCTTCGGCACCGGCCTGGTCGAGACCACAGAGGACTTCGGCATCATGGGCCAGCGCCCCTCTCATCCCCAGCTGCTCGACTGGCTGGCCGTGGAATTTCGCGAGAGCGGGTGGGACATGAAGCATATGTACAAGCTCATGGTGATGTCTGCCGCCTACCGCCAGAGTCCGAAATCGTACCCTGACCAGTTGGCCCGCGATCCAAAGAATCTTCTCCTGGCGCATGGTCCACGCTTCCGCATGGATGCCGAGATGCTTCGTGACATCGCTCTTGAGTCCAGCGGATTACTCGTGAACAAGATCGGCGGCCCGAGTGTGAAGCCGTATCAACCTGAGAATGTGTGGGAGTCAGTGGGTTATCCCACGAGCGATACCACCCATTACAAGCAGGATCATGGGGACGCGCTCTACCGGCGTAGCCTCTACACGTACTGGAAACGTATGGCGATGCCGCCGGACATGGATGCCTTTGACGCTCCCACGCGGGATACCGCTTGTACCCGGCGGCAACGGACCGACACTCCGCTGCAGGCATTGGTAACCATGAATGATCCGCAATGGGTGGAAGCGTCGCGGGCGCTTGCACAACGCCTCATTGAACAGGGTGGAAAGCAGCCGGAGCAGCGGATCAAGTATCTCAGCGACCTGGTGCTTTCCCATGACCCATCGCCGCAAATGGAAGCGGTATTGCAACAATCGCTGACTCAGATGCAGCAACACTACACTGCCGATCCCGCTGCCGCCCGTGACCTGGTTGCAGTTGGGGAAAAGCCCCGTGACCCCGCAATTCCTCCGCCTGAACTGGCCGCGTGGACCATGGTGGTAAGCGAAGTACTGAACCTGGACGAGACTCTGAACAAATAGGAGAAGCCCCGTGAAGCAACATCCGCTCTGCACCGATCCTGATAACGGTCCAACTGTCATGGACCTTCCCATCGCGGAAGGGATGAAGGCGGAGTGGGCCGAGCTCGAGACCCGCCGGCACTTTTTAGGCAAGGCAGGGAAGGTGCTGGGCTGGGCAGCGCTGGCGAGCCTGTTCGGCGACCGGGTGGGTACCGGCGACGCGCGCGCTGCCAACCTGGCTGTTCTGCCTTCTCCGCAAAGCCTCAGACTGCCCAATTTTGCTCCAAAGGCCAAGCGAGCGATCTACCTCTTCATGTCCGGCGGCCCACCGCAGATGGACCTGCTGGATTACAAACCGAACCTGGCCCAGCTTTACGACAAAGATATTCCCGACTCTGTCCGCGGGTCGCAGGCGCTCACGGGCATGACTGCCGGCCAGGCGCGCTTTCCTATAGCGCCTTCCCATTGGGCATTCAAGCAGTACGGCAAGTCAGGCGCATGGGTGAGCGATCTCATGCCGAATACGGCTCGGATGGTCGATGACCTTACCATCATCAAGTCGACCAACACCGATGCCATTAACCACGAGCCGGCCATCATGCTCCTGAACACGGGAAACATGAATGCCGGCAAACCGTGTCTGGGAGCGTGGCTCTCCTACGGTCTGGGGAGTATGAACGACAACTTGCCCACCTTCATGGTGCTGCTGAGCAAGTTGAACGCAAAGGAAAATAATCAGCCCGTATCCTCGCGCCTGTGGAGTAGTGGCTTCCTCTCCTCGGAATACGCGGGCGTCGGTTTGCGTTCCGCGGGCGATCCCGTTCTGTATTTGAGCGACCCCAAGGGAGTGAATAGCGATGTGCGGCGCAAGATGCTCGACGCGGTGAGCGAGATCAATCGCCAGACCTACCAGGAGCTGGGGGATCCGGAAACCAATTCGCGTATCTCCCAATACGAAATGGCTTACCGGATGCAGACCTCCGTGCCTGAGCTCACCGATATGAGTAAAGAGCCGCAGTCCACCTGGGATCTCTATGGCCCTGACGCCAAGGAGCCGGGAACCTTTGCCTACAATTGCCTCATGGCACGTCGCATGGCAGAGCGTGGGGTTCGCTATACCCAGATATACAAGCGCGGATGGGATGTGCACACCAATGTCACCGGCATATTGCCTGTTTTATGCCAGGAAACCGACCGCGCAGCCTACGCGCTGATCACCGATCTCAAGCAGCGGGGTCTGCTCGACGATACATTGGTAATCTGGGGAGGGGAATTTGGCCGCACCGTTTATAGCCAGGGTGGGTTGTCGCCAGATAACTACGGCCGTGACCATCATCCTCGTTGCTTTGCCACCTGGATGGCCGGCGGCGGCGTGAGGCCGGGAATTACTTACGGCGAGACCGACGAATACAGCTACAACGTCGTGAAAGACCCGGTGCCCGTCCGGGACTTCAATGCCACCATCCTGCACTGCCTGGGCATTGACCACAACAAGCTTACTTATAAATTTCAGGGATTAGATCAGAAGTTGACCGGCACCACCCCTGCCAGCGTGGTCAACGGTCTGCTCGCATAAGGAATAAAGGCCTCGGCATTGCGACTTAGCAAAGTCCTTTCGAATAGCCGGCCGATCTGGATTGTCTCGCTGCTGGTGAGCGTCCTGTTGTTGCTGCTGCCTTCGATCTTCAGGCTGGATGGGAAGACGCACGCAGACTGGCAGCAGTTTCTGGGTCGATTCCATCCCCTGGTGGTGCATCTTCCCATTGGGTTGATCCTGCTGGTGCCCTTGCTTGAGATCGCGGGAAGAGTTCGCCCTGCTTTGCTTGAAGCGGCAGCGTTCGTTCTGTCGTTGAGCGTTTTCAGTTGCCTGCTGGCCCTGACTCTGGGCTATCTGCTCGCTTACGGCAGCGGGGATGCCGGGGCAGGTGTGGCGCGCCACATGTGGGGCGGCATTGCGCTGACCATCGGGGTACTGGCTTGCGCGTTGGTTCGCGAAGTATCCGCACGCGGCGCCTATCCATGGTTGCTGGGTTGCGTGTTGCTTCTGCTGGCATGGACGGCTCACCAGGGTGGTTCGCTCACTCATGGAAGCAACTATCTGACCGAGTATCTTCCCGCACCGCTGAAGCGCTTGACAGGCATGGGCACGGTGCAGGCGAAGACGTTCGCTTATCCCGATTCGTTTTATGCCAAGCACATCTATCCGGTATTCGATGCCAACTGCGTTGCCTGCCACGGAGAAGGAAAGGTCAAAGCAAATCTTCGCCTTGACTCCTACGATCGCTTGATGAGGGGCGGAGAAGATGGCGCCGTCGTCATTCCAGGAGACCCCGCAAGGAGTACTTTGTTCAAGCGCATCACGCTGCCGCCGGACGATAAGAAGTTCATGCCCTCCGAAGGGAAGCCCCCTTTGAAGGCAGAGGAAATTGCCTGGATCAAAGCCTGGATCGCTCAGGGAGCGTCTCCTGAACTAAAGACCCTCGCCGGCATCACCGTGCGGGAAGAGGAACCGCCTCCCCCGCCGGTGGCTGACTACAGTGGAATGATGGCCCAAATCTCACAGGCGGCAAAGTCCGCTGGGGTTACACTTGTGCCGGTGTCAAGGAACCCGGGAGATGGTCTCATTTTGAATACCGTCGATGCTGGAACGAAATTTGGCGACGCTCAGCTCGCAGGCCTGGAGAAGTTTGCGCCGTATATCGTCGAGGTAGAACTGGGACGCACTTCGGTGACCGATGCCTGCTTTGCCACGCTCGCGAAGTTTAGTCAACTGCGTGCGATCCACCTGGAGGGAACCGCCGTTACTGGAGCAGGTTTGGCTAAGCTAACGCAACTGACGCAGTTACGCTATCTCAACCTAAGTGGGACCCAGGTGACGCAAGCAGCGGTTGCTCCACTCTCTTCGATGAAGAGCCTGCGTCATCTGTATCTCTACAACACGCCGGCCCAGCCTGCATTGACCGTCGCAGACGGGCAGCCCTCAGCGAGGAAAGAACCATGAAGCGTCGTGATTTTTGTGCGATAACACCCGTTGCCGCGCTGGGGAGTCTGCTGGGCTCGCAAGCGCACGCAGATACAGCATCAGAGGAGCGTTCTTTGAACTCATTTGAACTTCAGACCGGAAATGGCGAATGGACCTATCACGTGGTTTCCAACTGGGGGCAATTGCCCCAAGGAAAAGCCTTCGGCGGGACCCACGGCGGCATTGCCACCGACAAAGCCGGACATCTTTACGTCAGCACGCAGAGCGAGACCGGCGTGCTGGTGTATGACCGGGACGGCAAGCTGCTCAAGTCCATAGCTAACGAGTATCCAGAGGTCCACTCGCTGAAGTACGCGGAGGAAAATAACGAAGAGTATTTCTACGTCACGGTACAGAAGGGCACACCCAAAGAGAACTGGCTCTTTGTCAAGATGAAGACCGATGGAACCGTGGTTCAGAAGATCACGGCTCCTCCTGAGGCAGGCTTTCATGCGCCCAATGAATGGCGCCTGACCGCCGCCGTGCCCGGACCCGACGGCTCCATCTACATTGCCAATGGATATGGAGACTCACGCATCTTCAAGTTCGACAAGGCCGGCAATTATCAGGCAGCTTATTCCGGGAAGGGAAGCGCGGATGGCTTGTGCAATTGCAGCCACGGGATGGAAGTGGATTTGCGTTACGGGCAGCCCCTGCTGTTGGTGTGCGACCGCGAAAACCGGCGTCTCACCCACTACGACTTCGATGGCAAGTTTGTAAGCAATGTGACCCTGCACTTGCGTCGTCCTTGCCAGGTAAGTTTTTGGGGTGACTATGCCGTGGTTTCGGAGTTGGAGGGCCGCGTCACCATTCTCGATAAAGACAATGCGCCCGTGGCCTTCCTGGGAGACAATCCGCACCACGACCAGTGGGCCAACTACAAACTGCCTCCGGGCGATATCGCTCTCGCCAACTTCAGCGCCGCCCACGGCTGCCACATCGATCAGGATGCCAACATCTACGTGTCGGACTGGAATCAATCAGGCCGCGTGACCAAGCTGGCGCGTGTGGAAGCCTAGAGCATTTTCACTTCAATAACTCGGTGCTGAGTAGACCCGAATCCGCGTCCAGTAGGTTCCGTTATCCCAGTTGATGCGGTTACCGTTGGGGGTGACGGTCCCCACGATGCTGGTCCCATTCCAGTTGGTGGTCAGTCTGCGTTTCCCGGTGATCTGGCCGGTGGCCTGGTCACCCGATTCGTTGCTCAACTGCAGATGGTTGCCATGCTGATGGATGGAGCACGACTGGTTGCGGTTCCCCTGGGGATTCCAGATTCCGGTAAGGTTCGGTTGATAGCCTCCACCGCCCCCGGTATCGCACCGTGCCCAGAACGTGCCGTTCGACCAGTTAATCTGGCTGCCGTTTGGGCTGAGTGTGCCGGTCACGAACTGCCATCCTGGCGCAACAATGCCGTTCTGCCCCTGGTATTGCCCCGGAGAGGTGTCGCCGTTCTCGTTGGTCAATGTGAGAAACGCGCCATTATCGCTGATCGAGGCTTGCTTCGTCGGGTCTCCCTGGGCGCACCAGCCGCCGGTGAAGGCAGCGGACCGCGGGTTTGGCGAAGACTGAGCGAACGCAGCATTCACGCTGAACATAAGACTGATTGCCAACACTGCAATGAACGTGATGACGGCCGCGGTATTCGCAACTCTGCCATGGGTCACGGGTTTTCTCCTGTAACGAATCAGGCGTCTGGACCACAAAAGGGTACATGAGAATCGAAACTCGCGGAAAAGTAGGTTAAAAAGCCTCGCAGAGGCTGAAATTTGCTTCTAATCAACTGACGCGGAAACTTGTTCCTGGCCAAGGCAGACACCCGAAGAAACTGCCCTATCTTGAGTGCATTACGAGAAGAAATCAGCGAAGTCTAATTTGTATTGGCCTGCGCGACGCTCGCTTCGGCGCGCTGAGACTATTACCATGGTGATGTGGGCGGTTTAATCGTTCAAGCCGGTCCCACGAGAAGGATGGCATTGCGATGACTCTCAAACCAACGGACATGCTGGAGATTCAATCGGCAATCGATGAGTACGAGAGAAAGTACCGGGGCCGCGCCGCGCCCTCGGCGGAAGTGGCGCTGGCTTGGCGCCTGGGTAAACGGGAGGCGGCGAAGCGCTTCCCATTCATAAAAGAAGAGAAGCCCATATCCAGCTAGCTCCGCTCTTATGGAAGACGACTCGGAGGCTGCCGAAGGCTTGCTGCTCTGGGTCAAGGGCCTGCTGTTGGTGGGTTGGTGGAGTGTAGTTGCGGTGGTGGTCGCCTCAATCTTTTTCTTTGGAGCCTTCGTCGGCGGCCTTAAATGACTTCGAGGCAGGCTCTGTGGCGATCAGGCTGCGCGCTTGCCTTTGCCGGAACCCTGTTGGGTGCACTGTATGCACAGCGCCCCTTTCGTGAATATCCCTCGGTAGAAGGTTATGAAACCATGCCTCTGCCTCCGGACTGGCGTCGGCAAGCCGAGTGGACTTTTGCCCGCTTGATGTATCCACCGGGACCGCTCGACGGCTACTATCCCAGATTTCAGGGCGACTGGCGCCAGGGGCTCTCGCTCTGGACTCAGGATTTCCCGAAGGCAGATCGTAGCCTTGCTGCGGCGGTCAGGCGTTTGACCCGGGTTGACGCTCGATCGGTAGAGGAGTGCGTCAACCTTGATGATGGCGATGAGGTCTACAACTGGCCTTGGCTCTACGCTGTCCAGGTAGGGGAGTGGGGCCTGACTCAAGCCCAGGCAAAGAAGCTTCGCGATTATCTGCTGCGTGGCGGCTTCTTCATGGCTGACGATTTCCACGGGTCGGAGGAACAGGCCTTTTTCGAAAAGACCATGAAGATGGTCTTTCCCGAGCGGCCCATTGTTGATATCCCCAACAACGACCCAATTTTCCACACCGTCTTCGATCTGGACGATCGCTACCGCGTTACCGGCGCGGAACACCTGGCCACTGGATACAAGAAGGACGGAAAAGTCGCGCGCTGGATGGGCATTTATGACGACAAAGGCCGTGTCATGGTGGCAATCTCGCTGAATTCGGACATCGGCGATTCCTGGGAATGGTCAGATACTCCGCAATATCCCCTGAAATTTTCCGATCTCGGCATGCGGATTGGGGTGAACTACATCGTTTATGCGATGACCCACTGACGAGTGCGCCATTACCAGGTATGGTTACTACAATTTTGCCTTCTGTTACTCAAGAGCAGTGGAATTATTTCCGATACAGGCTATTCTCATCTTCAAGCGGCGATTCTCCGCGGGACATTTCATCGATTCTTTCGGGGGAGGGACTCGATGAGGTGGAACAAGGAGAATTGCCGCTTTACTTTGGTAATCGCTTTTAACTGTGGTCGACGACTCGAGGGCACCTTAGACCCGGTCCCCGGCACGCGGGTTTGGTTTCGCTAATGCCTCTTTTGCCGCCTGGTCGATTACCGCCGCGACCTTTGCCGGCTCTTCCAGGATTACCATGTGGCAGGTGGGCAGAGTTGTCGTTACCGCGCCCATCCTTTTCGCCGCCAACGCTTCCATATCCGGCGGAACCATTCGATCCTTGGCCGATATAACAGCCCATGTGGGCTTGATTTTCCACGCCGCAACCGTCAGCTTTTCGTCGAACATCGGGCCATAGCTCTGGCCTTGCACAGCCAGCGCCAGCTTCCGCTCTGCCATCGGCAAACCTTCTGCAATGTCCTCCAGCATGCCCTCGGCAGTAATGGTGGCGAACTTGTTGCTGTCCAAGCGAATCTGCTTCTGCCCCTCCGTCCATCCAAACGGAGCGCTCGCATCGTTCGCTGACTCTCCCACTTCCGGCGCATAGGCCGCCACGTAGACAAGAGCAGCAATCTGGGGATCGTCGCCCGCCTGGGTGATCACAGCGCCGCCCCAGGAGTGGCCCACCAGGATTACAGGGCCGTCCTGGAGTGCAATGATTCTTTTCGTGAAGGCCACTTCGTCAGCCAGGGAAGTCATGGGATTCTGGACGGCAACCACGTGATAGCCCATCTCCTGCAACAAGGGAATCACTTTTGACCAGCTTGAGCCATCCGCAAATGCGCCATGAACAAGCACGATGTTCTTCACCGCGGATGCAGGAGACAGCCTCTGACCGAGCAGCGGCGCAGCCGGAAGGATGGCAGAAGCCAGGCGGCCTCCGTTGACCAGAACGAAATGGAATACCTCATGAAACATGGCCGCCTCCTTTTTTCCAGATGGGAATCACCGGCAAGCAAAGAGTAACCACCGATCTACGAGCCAGATTGCACGAAATTGCTCTCTGTGTGCACGAATGATCGAATTAACTTTTACGTAACTTTGATATCAATACGCTTCCTGCCAAAGATGTGGGCGTCGACGGAGTACGCTCCAGGGCCGAGCAATGCAAGGCTGACGCTGAGGATTACCAGCAGGATAGGGGTCACGTTGATACCCCCCGGCGAAAAAGTAATCAGCAGCTCGATAACGGCGGCGATACTTCCCATCACTGGTGTCCAAAGGCCACAGAGCAGGCTGACTCCTACGCAGACAAGACCCACGCGCGCCCCGAAACCGAGAGATTGGGGAATAATCCACATCATTGGGAATTTTTCAAGAATGAGGGAAACGCCAACAGCGAAACGCAGCAGCAGCAGACCTGCTCCCGGCCTCCCCGTGGGAAAAGTGGAAAATAAACGCTGCACAACATATCCCTCTATGTAAACGGTATCTGTGCCGGCAGAAAGAAGAATGACCAGAGAGAGGGATCAAAGAGCGACCCTTAATGGGGAGCGCTGTCTACAGTTGGATGATTCCCCGCTTCAGTCCGAGCATGACCGCGTGGGTCCGATCACTGGCGCCCAGTTTGGAAAGGATGCTTTTGACATGTCCTTTGACCGTATGTTCCGCAATGGAGAGCTTATCGGCAATGAATTTGTTCGAGTTACCACTCCCAATCAATGCCAGGACCTCGACTTCCCGCGCGGTTAAGGAGTCATCTCCGGCATGGTCTGCCAGATCATAGGCAACCTCCGTTTGAACATGCTTGCGCCCGGTGTGCACGGCCCGGATCGTTTCCAGCAGATCTTTTCGCACCAGACCCTTCAATATGTAGGCGCGAGCTCCTGCCTTGAGCGCGCGGTGAGCGAGCACGTCGCCGCCATACGTCGTTAGGACGATGATGCGCGCATCCGGGAATTCACCGCGAATCGCGATAATCGCATCGATACCGCTCATATCCGGCATTTGCAAATCCATCAACGTGATGTTTGGGCGCGTGGCGCGGAAGATTTCAATGCCCTCGCGACCCGAAGTAGCTTCTCCCACCATTGTCATATCCGGCTGGGTTTCGATGAGCGCTACCACTCCTGCCCGAAGGAGCGGGTGATCATCCACGGAAAGAATGCGAATTGGCTCTGAATCCTTGCTCATGAACTCGGTGTCCTTTTTCTGCCCGCGAAGCGAAATCTGCCTGAGGCGGAAGCCTCTCCGTAGGCAATCGAGGCGGGTATGGTCAACTCTACCTCAGTGCCGGCTCCGCCCTCACTCCACACTTCCATCTTGCCGCCAAAGTTCTTAGCCCGCTCGCGCATGCCGGGCAGTCCCCAATGTCCTGCACGGCTGCCTGAGAAAAGCACGTTTGGATCGATGCCTGTACCATCATCCCGGATGCGCAACACAAAGCGTAGATCCGCGTAAGTGATCTCTGTTTCTATATTGTGCGCGTGCGCATGGTTGTAGGCGTTGCGCAATGCCTCTCGGGCAAAGCGATAGACCTCGTCGCGCAGCAGTGGATCAAGGTTGCGTGGCTTGCCCTCTACCAGGACACGAAATTTTACCAAAGGATTATGCGCAGCAAGTTCCTCAGCCGTGGCCGCCAGCGCCTCTGACAGATCATCATGAACGACGCTGGAAGCGCGCAAATCCTGCACAGCATTTCGCGCCTCGGCCAGCGCCTGATCACCCTGGTCGAGAACCCCATCGAGTGCTCGCTTCGCCTCTTGTGGGCGCTCAGGCAGCATATTCTGTGCAGCCTGTAGATGGAAAAGAAGCCCCTGGAAGCCTTGCAACAACGAGTCATGCAGCTCGCGAGCAATGCGCGTGCGCTCGCCGATGCGTTCTTCTACTCGCATGTCGAACTGCCTTGAGATCTGGTACAGGCGCAGGCGATACAACAGCCATGTTACGCATGCAAGAGCAAGTACAGATGACAACTGAAACCACCAGGACTGCCAGAATGCCGGCTCGATGTGGAAGGATACGGCCGCTTCTGAACCATTCCACTGGCCGTAGCTGTTCGACGCTACCACGCGAAACCGGTATGTGCCCGGCCCGAGATTTGTATAGATGGCCCGGCGAGACGACACTGGTTCACTCCAGCTCTGGTCAAAACCGTCCAGGCGATATCGGAAACGGACCCGATCGGGCACAGCGAAACTTAGACCGGTGTAGTCGATGGAAATGCGTCGATGGGACGGAGGTATACGAACTGCAGGCTCCATGGCAACAGGATTGCCATCGACCGAGACGGTCTCGACATGCGCGATTGCCGGCACCGCTTCTCCATCTGCGCGACGGGGAGCCACCACGGAAAGACCTCGATTCATCGAAAGCCAGATGTTGCCATGCGAATCCTCGACCACCGACCGATCGCGTCTTACCCCTTCGGTTCCGTGCAGGCCATCCGGAAGACCGTATTCGCGAATATCTTCATCGCGTATAACCCCACGCAGAAGCGCTGCCCGGCTGACTCTTAAGACGTGGTTCAAAGTAACTACCCATAACGCTCCGTTATGGTCCTCGGCTATACCGAGAACTGATTCGCGTAATGACTCGCGGCTTTGGCCACCCGCATACACATGATCCGCTTTGAGGTATGCTAGCCCGCTCGTCGTACCGATCCATACAATGCCCGCCGAATCTCGCAGGATGCAGCTCACGTCATTCGCAGGCAAGCCGTCCCTGGTTGTATAGGTTCGCCAATGGTCCTTCACCAATTCGCTCAAACCGCTCGACGTGGCAAACCACATTGTGCCGTCGGGAGCATCTGCAATCGAAGCGATCGAGTTGGACCCTAGCCCGTTTGCCACGGTAAAGGTTGTGATCTTCCCGTCTTTGAGCCTGCTGACGCCGCCGCTGAGGGTTCCCGCCCACACTGTTCCATCAGCATTTCGATGAACCGTGTAGACACTGTTTTGCGCCAGCCCATCTCGCTCGGTGTAGGTCCTGGCAATGATCGCGCCGCCGATATTGCGGAGGTTGGTTAATCCACCCTGCTGCCTGCCGATCCAGAGTTCGTCAATGCTCCCAGTGATTGAATAAACCACATCCTGGTTGAGGAGATCCCTCTTTACGCTGCCCACTTTTCCGCCGCGCATCCAGCTCAGTCCGCCTTCGATAGGTCCGAACCACAACCGGTCTTCCTGGTCTATGTAAATGGGGCCGCTACTTTCTGAAGCGTGGCCAGGGACCGTATAGGTGACGAACGCGCTGTCGCGAAGACACTCGATGCCGCGTCGAGTTCCAACCCACAGGCTTCCTTCACGATCTTCGAACAGCGCCGTGATCGTCCCCTGGTCCTGCGTGTTGACTCCTTTCTCAGAGACTCCATGAGCGCTTACCCTGACCAATCCGCCAGCGGTGCCAACCCATAGGTTCGAGTCACGGTCGCGGATCATGCTAAGAATCTGGCTGTGACGAAGAGAGAGCGGAACTCCTTCCGAAGTGATTTCGCTTCCGTTCCACCGCGCTATGCCTTTGTCCGTCCCGATCCACAACTCCCCCTTCTCTCCCGTGAGTAGGCAATTAATCTTGTCATCGGGAAGTTTCATCCTGCTCGGGTAAATGCGCCCCTGGCTCATGTAGAAAAGCCCTTTATCGCGTGTCCCCAGCCACACTATGCCGTCTGGTGTCTCCGCGGTCGAGACGACAGCCGAATTGGGTTCAGCGAAGCGGTGGGTCGCTACACCCGTCGCCCAGCTGAGGCGGCTGGAAAGGTTGTCACTGGTAGCAGACGTTTGGTTCGCTGTTGAGCTTGCCGAATAGGCTGAAGGAGTGAGACTTTGATATTTTCCCCGGCGGTATTGGAGCGCCCCATAGGCGAGGGAGAATAAAAGAACCGTACCATCCCTTTGTCGGCTCACTGAGGTAATCCCGAACTCTGCTTCCTCGCGGCCAAGTTCGAATTTTCCCTCGTGGTAGCGTAGGACCTTTGTGCTCTGTAGAAGTATCCACAGAGCACCTTCCCCGTCCACCACCAATTCCTGAACCGCGCCGATAGAGAAAGTGGCGGGAGTAGCCTGTTGGAATTTGCGAAAATCCGAGCCGTCGAAACGAATCAAACCTTTGTCGGTCCCAATCCATAGGTAGCCATCACTGGTCTGGATAATGGCAGTTACCGATCCAGCGGGAAATCCTCGGTCCCTGCCCCACTGGTCGCTCATATATTGCGACATGGTGCGGCTTGGATCGAGGGCACAGGCCCGGGCTGCCCACAAACTGCAAGCAAGCCCTGCAATGACACTGATAACTAACTGCCGCAGCACATGTCTCCTGTTAGGGAAGGTACTGGAATTTCTCAACCACTACTTCATTTTCGTGTTGCAAGGGGTTTTTGTCGCTGCCAACGACGTAGAACAGAAATTGAAATTTCTCCTCGCCCGCAGTCGGCACGCCCGAGGTAAAAACATGTTCAGAAACGACCGGCCCTCCAGCACGAATAGAAGATCCCCGCACGGTCTTGAAACTTGCGCTCCCATCTACCCAACGAAACGAATGCGTCAGGGTACCGGCAGGCTGCGTAAACGGAGCTAGATTTCCAGGAATGTAGAAAGGTTGAATACCAAATTGAGCGTTGTTCTTGTTATTTGCGTCGCCCCATCGGCTGGTCTCGACATCCAATTCGCGAAAATGTTGGTCGCCTCCCCAATCGTCAAAGGTATTCAGGCTTAGAACCGCGGCCGGTTCTAAACGAGAAGTGTCACGCACCGTGATGATGTAAGTTCCGTATCCGAGGCTTCTGGAAAGCTCTACCTCCGCACAAGCCCAGCGGCCTGCCCGCTTTTTTATGCGAAGGTGAAGAGCTCTGCTCGCGTCTGTCCAGGCGTTATCCGCGTCGTACAAGTTGTTCAGCCCGCCTCGATCCCCTGCAATTGTGCGAACGTTCCAATCGTATCCGCTGAACCTGAGCGGCTTCGTGGGAGCTAACTGGATAGCGCCTACACCCTTAACTGTCTGAACCATCGCCACAGAGCCCCCAGCCGTGGGAGCCACGTCAATCGTCGGGGGTGGATCATACCCAGGATCGACTAATAGGGCTGCGTATTCAAATCCAAGGTGCGTAGGCGTGCTCCAGGTGTGGTCTGCCTGGATGGGAATGAAAGGTTTGTCGGGCCACGGCTGCACCCACCACGGCCCGGCCCTGGCATAGACAACAATCCGCTGATTGGGACCCGCACCCTCGACGCGGCCTGAGATTACATCGGTTCTTTCCCGGCCTCCTTGTGCCGCCGGTGGGATCTTGGTGAACTCAATCGTCGGACCGGCGGGCGATTTCTGCTTGCGGCAACCGCCCAGCAGATTAGCCACAAGCAACACCAGGGTAGCTACCCAAACCGAATAGCCCCCACGGACCCTCGGAGAGGTGCCGGGACGTTTGCCAAAGTCGAGGTTGTCGTTGCTCACCAGACGTCTCCATGCCTGGGCTTTGCCCTCAGGCACGACGATGATATTGCCTCCCACTCCGGAAAGCACACTAAGGTTGCGGTGAAGCGGGACTATGGTGACCTTTGCCGGGCCCCCGCCGTCTCGGCTGTCGCGAAGAAGCCTGCGGCGGGAAATCTCCTCGAACCTATTCAATGACATAGCCTGTCTCCGGACTTGTGCGTTGGATGCTTTTCTCGGCCAATAGTCTCCCCCGATCGTGCGTATGGATTTCACCTCTAAAGGGGGTATCGAAAATGCAGTCGAGGCTTGAGGATCACGATAAGGGGGATCTTATGAACAGCGAACAAATCCCGCGGCAGACGAATACAGACCCGGCTCTGCTGAGATTCACCGAAGCACTCACAGACACGCCCGATGCCCGCAAAGTCGACGGAATTGCCGACATGTTGCTGATTTTCCTTTCCGCCGGCGGCACGATCGTAGGTGTTTTTCTGGCGGCGATCTTGTATCTATTCTTCACCGCATCGCAGGTTCGCACCATTCCCTGGATGTTCCTCCTACTGGTGAGCGTCGGAGCGGGTGGTGTACTAGGTTGTCTTACCGTCATGGCGATCCTTCATGCGAAGGAGCTTATCGTTTGGGAGATGCATGATCGTTCGAGCTAGCCGGTCGGGTCGAGGGGTCTAAGCGCACCCCTAAAGAGGGGGAGCTGTGTGAGAACCGGCGGACGAGCGGCCTTTTTGACCGCACAACTTGCTGAAGGTTGAAGAGAACGCGGGCAAACCGAAACCGGGTTGGTTGGTGTCGGTGGGAGCCCCTTGCTTCAGCAGGGGGAGCGTCGCGAAAAGGGTCGCACTTCGATCAATCGGGCTTTACAGGCTGCGTGAGAACACAAAAGCAACTCGCAAATCAGAATCAGGCCCGTAGGGCCGGGAGCCAAACGTCAGCCCAGCCCGGATCCGGATTTCCTGTGGAGCTTGCTGGCGTTGGCGCACTTCATGCGGCTTTCCTTAACGAAAGCCGCACACGCGGTCGTGTCCAGCGCAGCGTGCAGGAAATCCGGAGAAGGGCTGGGACATCGATCCCAATATCGTTTGAGCGCCAGAGGCGCGGCACTAGCGGATGAAGGTAGTGCCGCACCTCCGGCGCTCCCCAACCTTGATATCCGACTCCCAGCCCTTCCGGGCTGGGCTGACGTTTGGCTCCCGGCCCTACGGGCCTGGTTTCGATTTGCGATTTGCTTTCGAGTTCTCACGCAGACTCTTTTAGCCCCGGCTCAAAAACCCCGCGGCTAAAGCCGTAGGAGAATAGTCCTACGCTCCCACCACGCAATTTGGACAAGCGTGGCTCTCGGCCGTCCCGTCGGGACTGATTTTGTAATGGAGTTCTCACGCGGGCTCTTTAACCCTGCGCTTTTTCTGGAGACCACATGGCAGCGACGCTTTCGAATCAGCCCCACAGCGGAGACGCTGTAATCCCCACCAAGAGCGGCGAGATATGTGCTATCCCGCCGGCGCGCCCCACGTCGAAACCAGAAATTGTAGCGGCGCTACGCAACGTCGAAGGCCTTCAGGGCCTTGCTGAGGACGAGTACGACTGGCTCGCCGTCCACGGCACTGAACGCATCGCGGACGACCGGGCGGTTGTCTTCCGGGAAGACGAACCTGCTCACCATCTCAACATCATCCTCAAGGGTGAAATCTACGTCCACCGAAGAAATTCAGGCTCCGTATCGTTGTTCATCGGGCGTACGGGGCAGGTCACCGGCAAGCTACCCTTTTCGCGGATGACGACCTGGGCCGCAGAAGGTAGCAGCTCCGGTTACCTGTGGGTACTCGATATTCACGAAGACACCTTTCCGGAAATGCTTTTGGCGATACCTTCCATGGCCCAACGCTGCGTGTGGATCCTGCTCGATCGAACGCGGGATTTCACCCGCGCCGATCAACAGGCGGAAAAGCTGGTCGCGCTAGGGAAGCTGGCGGCCAATCTCTCCCATGAACTGAACAATCCGGCGTCCGCAGCCCAGCGAGCCGCCCTCAGCTTGTCTTCGATGATCGACAGAGTCCACGAATTATGCACCCTGGGCCGCTTGTTCCGCTCCGATGAAGAGCTTTCGAGTTACCTCGAGTGGAGCAAGAGAGCCTTGCTCGCGATCAAGGCAGAAGCCGCCGCGAAAACCGTTGCTCAGGGTTCCTTGTCGGAGGGCGACCGCGAGGAGGAGTTCATCCGCTGGCTGGAGGCGCATCAGGTTCCCTCCGCATGGGCCGTGGCGCCGGCGTTTGCGCGAGCGAATCTGCCGCTCCGATTGCTCGATGAGCTCGCTTCTATGGTCAGCTCCGGCGCCCTTCCAGCTGCGGTGACCAGCTTCTCCACTTCTCTTGACGCCCGCAACATGGTCGATGCTGTCTCCGAGTCATCCGCGCGCATCTTCAGCATCGTCAGCGCCATCAAGGACTATTCCTACATGGATCAGGCGCCCATTCAGGAAGTCGACCTGGCCCAATCGCTGGATAACACGCTAGCGCTGCTTCATCCACAATTGCAGAAGATGGTGGTGGTGCGCGACTACAACCCGGCGATGCCTCTTGTTACCGGATACGGAGGAGAGCTGAGTCAAGTGTGGACGGCGCTCATAGAGAACGCCATCGACGCGACCGGGGGAGAGGGCACTCTTAAAGTGACCACCCGATCGAGGGGAGAAATGGCGTTTGTGGAGATCTGGGATGACGGCGTGGGAATCGACGATGCACTTTCGACACGCATCTTTGAGCCGTTCTTTACTACCAAACCCCTGGGCCAAGGGCTTGGTCTTGGCCTGGACACGGTACGCCGAATAGTGAGTAAGCATTTCGGCTCAGTCTCGGTACAATCGGCCCCGGGCGCGACTTGTTTTCAAGTGCGGCTACCGCTGGATCGGCCTCACATATACTAAGTGCGCCAGTGATTTCCGGGGGGGGAAGCCTTGAGTGAAACGGATACTGCCATCAAACAAGCAGAACTGATTCTCAAGCTGTATGAACTTCGCAGAGAGCCGGTCATGCGTTCCGCTCGCAGCTATATTGGTGGCGAGTTCCTACCTCGCTCGCTCGAAGATTTGGTCGCGATTGTGTCCGCTGGAGATCAACACACGGCGTATGTCCTGCAGGTCTACGGATACTGGGACATGGTTGCCGCTATGGTCTTTCACGGCGCTCTTGATGAGAGCCTGGTTTATAACACTTGTCCCGAGATGTACTTCCAATTCGCGAAGATTCAGCCGTATCTTGAGGGCCTGCGCAGCAAAATCGGCCTTCCGGAGATGTTTCACAGTGTACAAAAGCTGGTCGAGGGTAGCGAGAAAGGCCGGGCACGCCTTCACAGCATGGCAGCGTATCTTGGGCTTGGCGCCATGCCATAGAGAGCTACCTTTTAAGCAGATCCACGTTGGCGAGTATTCTGCGCACTTTCTTAGGAGAGATAGAGAGGCGTTCGGCCACGCGAGACACCTTCCTGCCTTCTCTGATCCAGACTTTAGGGATCACCAGCTCTGCGAATTCCTCTGTAACCTCCTGGAACGTCTTCTCTCCCGTAATCCCTTCAGACCAGGCCCGCAGCATCTCATCCACTCCTGTCGCTCTGAAAATTCTGGCCTTCAGCACGATCAACTCTTTCGATAAATGATCGAGGTCGTCCTTTCCCAGCAGCTCGCCGGCCAGCGCGGCAAAAGTCTTCGCCGTCTCCCAATCCTGAAAGAATTCGTTCGCCGCCACCGAACTACGTGCGACGTAGGCCCCCGCGAGCAAGCGATTGTTTTGCGTAAGCTTGGCCAGGGCAATCGCATCTTCAGAGTAGTTTCGGGCAAGGTGACCATGAAGGGATAGATCCCCGCCGACCTGCTCTTCCACTCGCTCGTTCTGAACCGTAGCCTGAAGAATGCGGGATCGGGCCATTAGGATGTGATCCTGCCGTTCTTCCCCCAGGCGATACGCTTTAGCGGCCTCTCCCTCTGCTCGATCGATGTCCCCGCTATCCAGGTGGAGATGTCCGGCATTCACCAGTACAGATCCGGTTCCAGTGTGATGATGTTGGCGAGAGTAAATTTCACCGGCGCGGCCCAGAAGACCCAGAGCATCCTGACAGATTTCCAGGTACCGGGCATGATCGGCCCCTCTCGCCTTGCCTGTCTTCGACCGATGCAGTAAATCCAGTGCAATTAAACGCTTAACGTAAGCAGCATTGACCAATGCACGGGCCAGGTTGGGGTGGTCTGGGCAGCCGCCGGAATAAATGGCAACAGCTTTCTCAAAGTGAGCCAGGGCTTTCGTGTATTCGCCCGAACGGCGTACAAACCTCCCTCTGGCGGATTCAATGTTCCCCAGGGACAGAGCGTGCCCAGTTGATTTCAGCTCATTCTCCGCTAAATCCAGCAGGCGCATAGCCTCTCGTCGTTCGCCCCGCTGAAACAAAAGCCAACTTTCGTGAATGTTGGTAACGGCGACCAGCTTTTGAGCCTTCATTTCGCGGGCCAGCCTCTTCGCCTCCCGGATATGGTGCAGAGCGGGCTCGTATTCACCTTGCCTGCGGTGAGCCCGGCACTTCCAAAAGTGTGCCACCACCACGAGATACGGCCCCAGAATCGTGGCATCGGTTTGTAGTACAAAGCTGAATATCGATATTGCCTGCTCGGCGTCTTCAGCAAGAAATGCCAGGTGTCCCTCAACCATCCTGAGGTAGAGGTAATCGCAAATGCACATCTGGCCTCGACGTACTTCCACGAATCGCGCGGCGATCGCGTTGAGATAGTCGACACTGCGAAATCCCAGATCGACCCACTGTGCGATGCACAGCAGATAGGCTGCAGCATGGGGACTCTGCGGCTGCAGGGCCCCTAGTTCCTTATCTGCCCGAGCCAGCAACTGAAAGCCGTCCGTAATGCGCCTGTCGACAAGCGCCGCGTTCAGTTTGTCCAGCAAACCTTGGGAAAGCGTCATGCCCCATCCTATTTCAGAGAGAGACATTCTGGACATGCAAATACGATGGGTAGTCATGCGAATCGTCGGTCCCCCACCGCAAAAAAGACAGGAAACGGCCCCTTTTATCAATAAAATCCCAAGTTTTACCCATGAAAAAACACGTCCAAATGGGACACGTCCGAATCGGACTACCCGTATTTGTTTTGTGTGAACCAGCCCCGTACTGTGGTAGCAGGTCAATCGGTAATTGCCCGCGGCGGATAGCGCGATTGACCTCCTTCCCAAGTCAAGAAAAACCCAGTTCTCGAGGTGAACCGTGATGGAAGTGTTGTCAGGCGATCCGTCTCTTCAGGCGGCGTCCAGTCCGTCAGCGCTGTTTGAGCTCAACAATTCCATCGTACTTGCACGGCGTCTCATGGAAATTGGAGCGCTGGCTACGAATTGCTATGGGCAACTGCAGACAGCCGAAAGCGCTTACGGCGGGCATGGGACATTGCTTTCCATCGCAGAGACGGTGCGAAGACTGAACACCGCGAGACAAGCTGCGCACTTACTCTCGCATCCTCTGCATGTGCTCGCTTCTACAGAAGCACGGAATGCAGCGGCATTACAGGATGATGACGATGCTCGTGACCGCAAATTCCTGAGCGGGATGAAGACCAGCGACAACTCTCACGTCTATTGTGGAGGACTGGATGCAGCCATCTCTCGCGCGCTGGTGTTTGCCCGGTATGCCGAGGTAGTGTGCTTTCGCAGCCACAGTACCGATCTTGCAGAAGCGGCACATTTCGCTTCCGAGGTGCAGTCTTCATTTCCCGGAAAGCGGTTGGGCTTCGGTCACATGCCGATGCCGGACGGAGTCCGCTGGAACGAGCTCGACCATCTCGCTTTCGGCGCGCGACTGCGCCAGATCGGATACGACTTCTACTTTGTAACCCAATTTGGGCAGACCGCCTTTCCCCATGCTCCTGCACCGTGTGCGTGGGTGCTCATCGATGACGCTGTGAGAAACCAATCGATCGACTCTGTGACATTCGCATAGACCCGCGCGGAGGGCATTTGATGATTACGACCTTTCAGCAACATATACTGCAGCAACAGCGTGACGTTCCTTATGCTTCGGGGGACTTCTCCTGGCTTCTTTCGGGAATAACTCTTGCCGCGAAAATGATTGAAGCGAAAATCCGTTGCGCGGGACTGTGCAACATCGTGGGGACTGCCGGGCAAACCAATGTGCAGGGCGAGACCCAGCAGAAGCTTGACGTGTATGCAAATGAAGCGCTGCTGCACTGTCTTGGCGTCCGCGACTCGGTCGCGACGCTGATCTCTGAAGAGAACGACGAGCCGGTTACTTTCGGCAGGGAGCCGGACACTGGAAAATATGTCATCGTCTTTGACCCCCTCGACGGATCGTCCAATATCGATGTGAACGTGAACGTCGGTACAATTTTCTCCATCTATAGACGCAAAGGCGACTTCTCTCCTGGCGGTGTCGAATCCGTCTTGCAGCCTGGGAACTGCCAACTTGCAGCCGGCTACGTCCTTTATGGGCCCTCGACTGTGCTTGTTTACACAGCTGGCCGTGGAGTGTTTGGGTTCACGCTTGATCCGACCATTGGAGCCTTTGTCTTGAGCCATGAACAGATGAAGATGCCGGCCAAGGGTAAATACTATTCATGTAACGAAGCGAACATCAACCTCTTTCCGGAGCATTACCGCGCTTACATTCACGCACTGCGGGCGCCTGGGGCGGGAGCGGCATATAGCTCGCGCTACATCGGTTCATTGGTCGCCGATTTCCACCGGACCCTCTTGAAGGGCGGTGTATTTTTGTACCCTCCAACGGAGAGTCACCCCAGTGGCAAGCTGCGCTTGCTTTACGAAGCGAACCCACTTGCATTGATCGCGGAACAGGCTGGCGGAATCGCCACCAGTGGCGAGGAGTCGATCCTGAGCATCATTCCGAAAGCCATACACCAGAGAACGCCGCTGGTGATCGGTGGGCGCTCTGAAGTGGAAGCGTTTTCGGCGCATGTACCGGCTGCCAGCCTTTCAGCCGTCTGAGGCAGTTGCGTGACTAAGCCAGATGGGTGCTATCGTCCTCACGCAGACTCTAGCTAAACAGGGAGCAGAAAAACTCATGTTTTGTTGTCAGGGCACGACTTCAGTCGTGCTGTAAGGGAGGTACGGACCGGGCAAGTAGGTAACACAAAGGACCGGGCAAGTGGGTAACACTTTTCGTCCAGAGCGTAGGGCAGGTACAAGAGAGCATGCCCTGGAAAGTGATGGATGTGGTGGACGAGAGGACGCGGTTTGTCTTGGAGTACGACAGCGGAAGTTTCACGATGGCGGAGCTATGCCGGATCTACGGCATAGCACGCAAGACCGGCTACGTTTGGGTAGATCGATATGAGGGGGAGGGATTAGCTGGATTGAAGGACCGCCGCTATGGAGCTGGTAATCATCCCAACCAGACCGATTGTGGGATTGAGGAGCAGGTTTTGCGACTGAAGCAGGCGCATCCGAGTTGGGGAGCCAAGAAGCTACGGGCCCGTCTTATGGCGACGAAAAGCGGTGTCCATTGGCCAGTGGTGAGCACTTTTGGAGAGATCTTGCGGCGGGCAGGTTTGAGCACACCCCAGCGCAAACGGTTGCGGATTCCTTTGTATACCAAGCCGTTTGAGGAGGTAGAAAAGGCCAACCAGATATGGTGTGCAGACTTCAAGGGCTGGTTTCGGACGGGCAAGGGAGAGCGGATTGATCCGTTGACGATGACGGATGCGCACAGCCGCTATTTGCTGCGCTGTCAAAGCGTGGAGAAGACCAATACCGAGCAGGTGCAAGCCATCTTTGCGGCAGCCTTTCGAGAATACGGCCTGCCGCAGAGGATCAGAACCGATAACGGCGCTCCGTTTGCCTCCCGAGCCATCGCTGGCATTTCGCGTTTATCGATCTCCTGGATGAAGCTGGGCATCGCGCCGGAGCGGATCAAGCCAGGTCATCCGGAGCAGAATGGTCGTCACGAGCGCATGCATCGGACGTTGAAGGCGGAGACGGCGAAACCGCCGGCGGCCGACCGCAGAGCGCAACAAAAGGCTTTTGATCGGTTCCGTCAACAATTCAACCAGGAACGTCCACACGAGGCGCTCGAGCTGAAGACACCGGCCTCTTGCTACCAGAGTTCGTCGCGTATCTACCCGGATCGAATTCCTGAACCGGAATACGACAGCAACATCAAGCCCAAGCGGGTTTATCCGGATGGAACCTTCTTCTGGAAAGGCACACAGATCTTTATCAGCAAGTCCCTAGGCGGAGAATCCATTGGCATGGAGCCGATCGACGATCGCTACTGGGACGTTCAATTTGCAACCTTCCCCTTGGCGCGATTCGATAGCCATAAGCTCGTTTTGCAAACGATGCCGGCCATAGAGGAAGTGAACAGCTGTGGAAATGCCGGCGCTATGGAAAGAGAGGAAAAGTAAAAAGCCCTTTCCCTCTCTTCCCACACCGCCTTGGAAAGCTCGCAAACAACCGCGAGCTTCCCACATTCCCACAGCTTCGGCGGCGACTTGGATTTCCTTTTTTCTCCAAGCTCGTTTAACTTCAACTTCGACGAAAGTGTTACCTACATGCCCGGTACCTTCTGTTACCGACATCCCCGGTCGCACAGGATTGAAAATACGTTGGGCTTTACAGGCTGCGGAAAAACCCTGGTGCCGGGTGGAAGCCCCGGACTTTAGTCCGGGGAAGCGGGTCTTCAAACCCGCTTAAACGCTCGGGCAACAAAATTTGGGGCTTTAGCCCTGGTGGCAGGCTGCTTATCAAGCGGTTGCCGACTTTTCCGCACTCTCTTTAGCCCGTACCTTCAACGACGGAGTTTTTCCGCAGCCTGTTTAGCCCCTGAGGTACGGCTTTTCTACCCAACAGCGAGTTTTCCCGCAGCCTGTTTAGCCCCTGAGGCATTGCTTTCCTGCCCGGCGCAGCATTTTTCCGCAGCCTGTAAAGCCCGGAGAGACTGAGTCGGAACAAAGCGAGACCAATCCTCAGTCGGCGACTTAACAGTCCCGCAGAGCCTGCCCTGAGCCTGTCGAATGGGGCGGCTGAATATCAGAGCTGTCGACCAAAAGTAACTACGAAACGATAACCGGCGATTCGAGAAAAGAGTCTCGGCGGCCAGGTCCGATGCCGCAGCGTTATATCCTGTCAGAAGACGATTTCGGCACAGCTTGCGGCTCTCGCGTACCTCTCGCTGGTCGGCAGTTGCCGGTAGTTTCGGCCTAAGCGCGAGCGAAGGACAGTTTTAGCCCTGTCCGGTGTCACACCCGATCCCTGTCACAAAATAAGGCAATCCAAGCATCCCGCCGCGGCAGCACCCTGCTTCCCTGTGCGGGAAAACCTCTGCCCATAGCTTCTCTCAAATTCCAAGAAACGGAGCCACTATGCCCAAAAATAAAGTCAACGACCCCATCACCGATCAGGAAATGGCCTTTGCCCGCCTGGTCCTCTCTGGCGGCATGACCGACCGTCATGCTGCCGAAGCTGTCGGCCTCAACCCCGACTCCGCCGCCTACACCAAATCCAAGCCCCATGTCCGCGCCTACATGCTCGAGCATCGCGCTGCCGTCGAGCAACAGCTCGTCCAGCAAGAGGCGGAAGGACACCGCCGCCTCAGCCTGGACCGCGAACAAGTACTAGACCGCCTCTGGGAAATCGCCAACCTGAGCCCCGAAATGACCCGAGGCAGCATCACCGGCCAGGTCAAGGCCATCTCCATGATCGTCGCCATCCAAAACTTGATCCCCGACCGTCGCCTCGTCTCGGAGAAGAAATCCCCCACTGCGGCCGCCCCGCAAATTCATGCCTCTGAGCCCGCTCCCGGCTCGCCTGCCCCGCCCGTCCCGCCTGCCCCGCCTGCCCCGGCAAGCCGTGGGGCAAGCCGTGGAGCGCGCCGTGGGGCGGAGGCGGCGCCTCCGGACCCTGGCCACAGTCAGTCCACCTTCGCCAATCTCTTTAGCCCTTCGGAAGCACAGCCTCGGGTGCCTGATGTCCCCATCCTCGCTTCTTTTCCAGACACGAGAGCCCCGTGGTCTATAAAGAGGAACCCCTTTGTCCACCCCCGCTGAGCTCCCAATCCCCAAAAAGGATCAAAAAATATCAAATTTTACAAATCGGACCAAACAGATGGAATCTACAGAAAGCCCGATTCTTCCGGGTGTCACCGCGCGAATCAGGCTACTGAAAAGCCCATTTTTTCTGAAGGGTAGGGCCTTCAGCCGTACCTAAATGCTTTGCAATGAATTCGACTTTAGCCCCCTGCGCTGTTCGCTTTCCGCCCTTACCAAGGCTTGAGTGGGGGCACCCAGCCAGGTCCTGCCGGTGCGAGGAAAAGCGACGTTGCCTTAAGCTGTACCGGCTTATGCAAACAGCGCCCCGTCTCCAATGAATAACGCTGTTACGAGAGCGCATTCCCTGAACCGCTCAAGACTCTTCCTGAATTACACGGTACAATCCGTTCAGTTTTAGCGTTTTTTCTCGCTGCTCTTCTCTTCCAGCACGAACTATATTGGGAGAAGTTAAGTTAGGGCCTTCCACTCGGACAATCTAACCGGCTTAGGGTGTCGACATCCGTTCCCATGACGGAACGAAAGGAGTTGGAACATGAAGAGCGTCGCTCCTCCCATTTCTCTCGCCGGGTCCCGCCTCGATCAAGTGCGTCACGTTTGTGCATTCTTCTCCAGCGAAGAGGAAGAATATCGCGTACTGATGCCCTTCATGAAGCACGGCTTTGAATGCGGCGACAAGGCGGTCCACGTCGTGAATCCTGAGCAGCTGACGGAACATGTGCAGCGCTTGTCGGAGGTCGGGATAGACACCGCTGCTGTCCAGAAAAGCGGTCAGTTGGAGATCCAAAGCAATACCGACGCCTATCTGAGAGATGGGCAATTCGACAAGGACCGAATGCTGGCGACATTCGCGAAGATGGCCAGCAATGTCAACACCGCAAGTGAGTTTCCTCTCAGCCGTATCGTCTGCCGAATGGACTGGGCGTCTCACGACCGCTCGCTTATTGAGGATGTCATCGAGTTTGAAGCCCGTGTGAACGAAGTTTGGAGCCAAAGTGATGATGCGGTGATCTGTACCTATCATCTGCCACAGTTCAGCGGTGACGCTGTGATTGACATTATGCGTACGCATCCGATGGTCATCATCGGTGGTACCCTCCATGAGAATCCCTTCTTCAGGCCGCCTGCGGAGTTTCTGAGCGAATACCGCGAACGGCGCTCCGGACGGATCTCTCACTCGTAACAACGGATGAGGATGCGCCAGGACGCCGTGGAGCCCGCAGACGAAATCAAACGCTTGCAACGCTGCATGAGTGATTTGGTCAGCGTCCTCGCTCTTCCCGCTGTTTGGAATAACAGCGAGCCGAGACGAATCCTGGAAACTTTCCTCGATGCTCTTCTCACACTGCTTGAGCTTGATTTTCTCTATGCTCGGGCTAGAGTCGCGTCTCACGGAGAGCCGATAGAGCTGCTCAGAACCGCTGAGACCGGTGGAGTTGGCGATCGACAGGATGAGATTCGCCAAGCTCTGCATCAATGGCTGCAGGAAGCGACACCTGATAACCCTACGGCCATACGAAGACACATGGGGAATCGGGAGATTTCGATACTCCCACTGCAGTTGGGAGGTGGTCTGGGCCTCATCGTAGCAGGTTGTCAAAGATCGGATTTTCCGCATCAAACCGAGCGTCTTGTCATGAGCGTGGCTTTGAATCAGGTAGCCGTCACCTTGCAGCAGGCGCAACTCCTCAGTGAGCAGAGACGCGTCGGCCGAGAACTCGATGAGCGCGTTGCACAACGGACTGCAGAAGGCAAGCGAGCCCAGGACGAACTCAAACGGAGTGAAGAACGACATAGGGTGGTGGTTGAAACAGCAAACGACGCGGTGATCAGCATGAATGAAAGCGGCATAATCATTCTTGCGAATGCCGCAACCAAGCGGGTCTTCGGTTACGAGGCCGCAGAGCTGATCGGCAAACCTCTCACGGTACTCATGCCGCAAGCTATGCGAAGACTTCATGGGGCCGGCATCAAGCGCTATTTGGAAACCAATGAAAGACATCTGAACTGGCAAGGAACTGAACTTATCGCGCTGCGCGCTGACGGCGAGCACTTTCCAGTAGAAGTCTCATTTGGAGAGATGACAGCAGACGGACAAAAGATCTTTACCGGATTCATTCGCGATATCTCCGAAAAGAAGCGCGCCGAGGAAGCACTCAAGCGCAGTGAAGCATTCCTCGCCGAAGGCCAGCACCTGAGCCGTACCGGCAGTTTTTCGTGGCGCATGACAACGGACGAACTCACTTGGTCTGAACAGCTTTATCGCATCTTCGAATTTGAACAAAGCACGCCTGTGACTCTGGAACGGATCGGTAATCGGGTTCATCCGGAAGACGTCCCGATGTTGAAAGACATGATCGACCGGGCACGGGCAGGCGTCAGCGATTTTGAATATGCGCACCGGCTATTGATGCCCGACGACTCTGTCAAATATCTGCACCTGATTGCGCATGGCAGGCGAGATGCCGAGGGACGATTAGAGTATATCGGCGCTATTCAGGATGTGACGCAGCGCAGACTATCGGAGGAAGCTCTTGGTAAGGCGAGATCGGAACTCACTAAGGTGGCGCGGGTAACGAGCCTCGGAGTGTTAACAGCTTCCATCGCACACGAAGTCAACCAGCCCCTCTCCGGCATAATCACGAATGCCAGCACCTGTTTGCGAATGCTTTCTGCCGATCCGCCAAATGTCGATGGTGCCCGCGAAACAGCTCGGCGCACAATTCGGGATGGAAACCGGGCATCTGATGTCATCAAGCGATTGCGGTCGCTTTATAGCAAAAAAGAACCATCTCCCGAACCGATGGACCTGAACGAAGCGGCTCGTGAAGTGATTGCGCTACTACTGAGTGAGCTCCAGAGCAGCGGAGTCATCTTGCGGCATGAATTTGCCGACAATTTGCCCGTCGTCAACGGTGACCGAATTCAGCTGCAGCAAGTCATTTTAAACCTGCTCCGCAACGCGTCAGATGCCATGAGTACCGTTGAGGACCGGCCGAAGCGGCTGGTTATAACGACTGAACACGACAGGCAGCACGTGTGCCTCATGGTCGAGGATTCCGGAATTGGTTTTGAACCCGCAGCCGCCGACCGATTTTTCGAATCTTTCTACACCACGAAGCAAGAAGGTATGGGCATCGGGCTCTCGGTAAGCCGCTCGATTATCGAAGCCCACGATGGTCGGCTGTGGGCAACTGCAAACGATGGACCGGGAGCCACCTTCGCATTCTCGATTCCTTGCCCACACATCCACCAATCCATCAAGATGCTCTGACATCAAGGAATACCGATACCAAAGTACAATAGACGCCCTTGAGAAGCATCGGTCAGTATCATCTATGTTAGGCGTTGAGAAGAATAGATCAATGGAAATGGGCTCAGCTGCCTCGTCGGTGAGCAATCCGGACGAGCATTCCGAAACTTTGCGAGACGATATCGCCTTTCCGAAGCAGCACAACTGGACGGAGCGGTCCTCGGGGTTGAGATTGACCATAGTTTTCGGGCGCGGCAAGAGAATTCCATGATGAAAAGCCCATTGCTTGTATCGGTAGTCGATGATGATGAATCGGTACGGGAATCCTTGCCGGATTTGCTAAGAGAATTTGGGTTTGCTGCACGGACATTTTCCTCGGCGGAAGAATTCGTCGCGTCTGAAGAGATCTCGCAAACAATGTGTCTGCTTCTGGACATCGCCATGCCGGGGATCTCCGGCCCGCAACTCCAGCGCGAACTGAAGCGCCTCCGGATAAAGATCCCGATCATCTTCATCACTGCCCAGCAGGACGAAGCTGTACGGTCGCGCGTGCTTGAAGACGGCGCCGTTCAGTGTCTATTAAAACCGTTCAGTGATACCGCCCTGCTGCAAGCACTCAATGCGGCACTGCCGGGAAGGTGAGCTGCGCGCCTGTATGCGTGTATACAATGATTGCTGCAAGTATGACCGAATGTGAAGTGAGCTCTCACCATCCACCTCCATATCTGCTCTCTCGACTTCTTCACGCGGTGAGACTTTCGGTCCGCAGATGTCACGGAGTCCTATTCCGCGGATCATCCTTTGAGTGGACGTATTCAAGGCCAAGAGGACCAATCGCCGTCACTTGGGTGATGTAGTCGCTGGATTTTGCCCAATGGAAGTGGGACGTGTTGCCCGGGAGCACAATAACGGCGCCAGGAGGGTATGCCGTCAACTTATCGGCATCGAACTCATCGCCCAGGCCGATATAGAAAACGCCTGATATCACTGTGTAGACTCGATCCTCCGGGTGCTTGTGCGGCATCAATTTCACGCCATGGGGCGCCTTGACCCTGATCGTGAAGGCACCGGGCTCCGAAGGCTGGCCGACGATGACTGCAAGGCGAACCGAAGATGGAAAAGCCGGGAACCGCTTCCAGTCGATGTCTTCGGGCAGGATTGATTTGAAGACCGCTTCGCCCGGCTGGTGGGGTCGAACGGTAGCTTCTTGAGCTTCACTTATCGTGGCCGTTTTTTCGTATGACATATAAACCTCTCTGTTTGAAGTTTCTTTAGACACCTGCTATCAAGCAGGGAACGATGGTGTAGACGACCGGCCCCGCATGGCGTCTCGTACAACTCCGATTAAGCCAGAAGTGTGTAAGCGAAACAATTAGACGAAGGTATCGGCGATACCTTCGTATTCACACTTGTCCAAATTAGTTTTTGCCGGTAAGCGATTGAGAGCTTTGCGTCTCTGTACATCCACAAGGTGAAGCGCTTCCCTCTTCTTTGTCATCCCGCCAACCCCCGGATCTCCTGTAGAGATTAATGGCGTTGCCACTCTTCATGCGCCTTTCCTTACAGACAGGCGCACACGCGGCCTGTCCTGTGCTGCGCGCAGGAAATCCGGGGCAGCCGAGAGCCTGCCCTGAGCGGAGTCGAAGGGGACCTGCGGTTTGCGTTGGTGGGGAAACAGAACCCGAGGTGATTAGCACAGGGCATTTCGCTGTGCCCAATTTGAGTGACTGATACCAAAGTATCGCCGATACCATCGTCTGATTGTTTCACTCATCCCCTTCTGTTTTGATTCTGATCGTGATCCGATTCGATCGGGAACTGCACAACCAGAACAGAGGAGAATAAACATGAAAATACTGATGGTGTTAACATCCCACGATCAACTGGGCAACACGGGCCGCAAGACGGGCTTCTGGCTTGAAGAATTTGCTGCCCCTTACTTTGTTTTCCATGACGCCGGTGTGCAGTTGACGCTTGCCACACCAAAAGGGGGCCAGCCACCGGTCGATCCCAAGAGCGATTTGCCGGAGAATCAGACTCCCGCGATGGCGCGGTTCAAGCAAGACCTGGCGGCACAAAGCGCGCTTGCGCATACCGTCAAGCTTGCTGATATGAAAGCGGCGGATTTCGACACAGTGTTCTATGTGGGCGGACACGGTCCCCTGTGGGATCTCGCAGAGAGCACCGATTCCATCTCCTTGATCGAGTCATTCTACAATTCCGGCAAACCAGTGGCACTCGTCTGCCACTCGCCTGGCGTGCTTCATCGAGTGACTTACAAGGGTGCGCCGCTTGTACAAGGCAAGCGTGTCACCGGTTTCACGAACGGAGAGGAAGAAGCAGTCCAACTAACACATGTTGTGCCGTTTCTAGTAGAGGACGAGCTGATTCGGCTGGGCGCCATTTTTGAGAAGGTCGCTAACTGGCAGCCGTTTTCAGTTGTTGATGGCCGTCTCATCACAGGCCAGAATCCCGCGTCCTCAACCGTTGCAGCCCAGAACCTCATTAACCTGCTGGCGCTGAAAGCCGCTTAGCGATCTGCGGGCTACTGTAATGACCGCGAGGCAAGAGCCGGGACGCAATGAGTTCCGTCTCTGACCCGGCGCGGAAGCCTACAAGAAAGACATTTCAGCGGCATCGATTCAGTTTGTAGATTGTGGACACTTCGCTCTCGAAACCCATCTAGAGGAGATTGCGCAAGCAATGCGTGGTTTCTTCGATTCGGCTAAATTGTAAGGCACACCCGGTCGCAAAAGGGCATCTGTCATCCGGCGTTTCTGAAGGTCAGGTTGTAGCGGTAGCCTCCCAGCTTGGGATGTACTCCTTCTTTCAGTGGATTGATTCCGTGGTAGCGAAGCCGCGCCGGCCCTCCCCACACGATCACGTCACCATGGAGAACTGGAACCCGGATAGTTTTATCGGACCGTTCCATGCCACCGAAAAGGAATGTTGCCGGCAATCCAAGCGATACCGAGACAATGGGCTGTGCGAAGTCTCGTTCATCCTTGTCCTGATGGAGCGTAAGCCGGGCCCCTGGTTCGTAACGATTGACGAGACATGCATCTGGATGGAAGGATGGGAAACCGGCCGCCGCCGCCGCCATTTTGGCCAGTCGGAGAAACGAGCCAGGCATCTCCGGCCAACGTTGCCCTGTCTCCGGATCGGTGCAGTCATAGCGATATCCCTTGCGATCGGTTACCCAGCCATATCTTCCGCAGTTTGTCATCGCCACCGACATGCGAAAACCGCCCGGTGTGATCATGTGTCGGAACGGCGCAAGTTTAGCAACGGACTGTATCGCATGGGTGAGCTCGGCTTCAACCTCGAGCGCAAAGCCGCTCAAAACTGCGGTGCCTGGGCCGAGCAGATCTTTGGGAAGTCCTGGCTCCTCGATCCCATCGAACAGTGTCGAAATCACGCCCACTCCTAACTGGCGTCGTGAAAAATTACGCCTGCCGTGTGCCGGTGTCCTGATCGCAGTCTGCTCACCCCGTGACGGAGATTGACACGATATATTCCCCGGGCCCCTTGGACCGGACGGTGATGAACAGCGAATGCGACCGCGTCGCCTAGGCGCAGAGGAATCACCTCGGGCCGCGACTGCATTCTCGGTCTTTGTTCGGTGAGTACGAACTCCCCACCTTCAAAATCTCTCCCCGGTTCGGAGAGAAGGAATGCCACTTGTATCGGAAATACGTGTTCGCCATAGAGGTCCTGATGCAAACAGTTATAGTCCCCAGGCCCGTATTGCAGAAGCAGAGGCGTTGGGCGTGATTGTCCAGCATCGTGACAGCGCTGAATAAACTCGCCATGGTCATTCGGATATTGCACTTCGATCCCCATGCTTTGATTCCAACGGTTCGCAATCGGAGCGAGTTCACGATAAAGTGCCGTCCGTACTCCTTGAATGATTCCAGGCAGCGGATAGCTAAAGTACTTGTACTCTCCGCGTCCGAATCCATGGCGGCCCATCACAATGCGACTACGGAAGCCGGCCTCGTTGGGATATAAGCTCGATAGGCTCTCGCACTCTTCGGGCGTGAGCACGCTCTTCAGCAGAGCGCTCCCTTGCTCGTTCAACTCATTCGTGAGCTGTGGCCAATTCATTGCTTCGATGCGCGCCACAGCCGGAGCCGCCTCCTGTAATGTGTCGGCTGCCTCCGTAGATAGGATGCTCATGCGTGCGCCTCTCTTTCAAGAAGCACACGCTTGCGATCGACACCCCAGCGGTAGCCGGAGAGAGAACCGTCGTTTCTGATGACCCGGTGGCAAGGGATTGCGACTGCCAGTGCGTTCGCTCCGCAAGCCTGTGCAACTGCACGGACCGCCTTGGGCATACCGATCTTCCTGGCGATCTCAGTATAAGTCGCCGTCGAGCCAGGGGGAATTTGTTGCAGAGCTTTCCAGACGCGCTGCTGAAACGCAGTACCGCGAATATCCAATGGGAGATCAAGGCCGGCTCCTGGCTCCTCCATAAGCCCGACTACTTTCGCGATCAGCTCCTGGTAGCCGGCTTCATCCCCAATCAGATTCGCGTTCGGAAATCGATCTTGAAGATCTCGTATCAAGGTCTCTGGGTCATCACCAATCAGAATCGAGCAAACACCCTTTTTGCTTTGTGCAACGAGAATCGAGCCCAGGGAAGCTTTACCGATAGCAAAGAAGATTTCGGTATCTGCTCCCCCTTCACGAAATTTGGTGGGAGTCATACCAAGAACGTGATTCGTGTTTTCATAAAAACGCCCGCTCGAGTTGAACCCGGCGTCATAAATTGCGTCTGTCACGGAATTGCTCCTTTCAAGTGAAGCCCGTACCCGTTGGTTCCGGTGCGCCTTCGCGTAGGCGGTGGGTGTTAGGCCGGTTAGCGCCTTAAACGTTCTGTGAAAGTGAAACGGACTCATGCCGGCATGTTTCGCCAACTGTTTAAGAGTCGGCGTCCTCTCGGACCTTTCGATCAGACGACACGCCTTCGCGACCTTCTCCGGATTTTCTGCGGCCAGACCGATCAGGTTTGGCTTGCAACGCTTACACGCGCGGAACCCGGCCCTCTCAGCATCTTCGCAAGTCAGGTAGTACTGCACGTTTTCGGGCCGAGCGGGGCGAGCTCCACAGGAGGGCCGGCAATACACGCCGGTTGTCCTGACCGAATAGAAGAAACTTCCGTCCGCCTTTGGGTCGCGATCTGCGACAGATTGCCACCGCGGATCCTGCTGGACCTTGTGAGCGAGTTCAAGGTTTGTTGCTGCCTTGCTCATCGGGAATTCCTCTCTGCTTACATAGCCAACTCTAGAGGCGTTCCGCGAACCACACACTCCGGTTCTTGCTCTCGAATTCGGATCCCTAAAGGGCAAATCGCGCTTCGCCCGTCTGTCGAGTGACAAGGGCTGCGGCAATGACCTCTCCCATGCCATGGAAGCTCCGGAAAGCTAAATAATTGACGGATAAGCACTTACGAGACGTAAAAACCGGCAAAGACGGCCTAATAGGCCGTCTTTGACACCAACTTTTGGGGCCGCGGGCTGAGCTTGTGGCGGGATCGGCCTCCAATTCCTCTCCTCCACCTGGAGCGAGAACACACTCTTGGAGTGTCCATGAGCAGCAACGATTACGGGACCATTCATAGCGAAATTGTCTCACTTCTAAAGACCGCCCGAGCCACAGCAGCACGGTCTCGTCGTGAATTCGTGGCAAGGAGCCATAGTGATCGCGCGCGCGGGCGAAGGGTTGGAACATATCCGCAAAGTCTTCCGCGACCTCAAAGAGGTCGCCAACCTGTCCTGCTAGTTCAAGCGTGAATGGAGAGCCATTGGGTTTCTTCATGACCAAGGGATTACCGATTACGAGCCGCACTATCTTCGGTTTGTTGAGTCCCATCTCCTTTCGGAGAACAGCGCCCCATGATCAAATTTCAGGAACAACATCAAATGGGTTTTGCCCATGTCTCGATTAATCACTTCTTCCAATTCAGCGAAGGTGCCCGGCGACTTTGATGCGCTCGCAAACGCGGCAAGATCCAGTCGGCCGACACCAGCTTTCAATGAAGCTACAGCGATGTCATCATCGCCAATCCGTTCGAGCTTTCTCTTCTTGCCGCTCCCTAGACATCCACTCCTGGATATATGGCGAGCAATGCAACACCGAGATACCTTCGTCCTCGCGGGCATTGAGGAACCGAATGGCTTCGATGTCCACGAGATCGACCTCCTCCAAATCCAGTGCGATCGGCTCTCCACGGCTGATTTCGGCCTTTACCTGATCGAGATGGTGAGATCGAAACTGTCCGCTCAGCCGAAGTCGAACTTTGTGTAACTCCGGAATCCGTTCAATCCTCAGAATCATGAGTTCCTGACTCCTAAGCGCACTCTTCCAGTTGCAACGACTGTGCCAATCTTAAATTCCTGAGCGGATTCCGGTGATCCAGAAGTTGCGAGCGAGAGCTGCGCGAAACACATTCATGAATGAATTTCCCTCCTGCTCTTCTTGCCGCGCGAGCGTTCGTATTAATACTCAAACCACTGGCTGAGGGCTTTGACCTTCTCCTCCGTATACGGCGGGAACAAATGCTCGATGGCCACGTCAGGCGGAGAAATCAGAACCGATTTTGCATGCGTGAGGGCGTCAAAGCCGGCCTTGCCGTAGTAATGACCGATGCCGGAGTATCCAACACCGCCGAAGGGCATCGTTTCGATAAACAAATGAATGTTCACCTGATTGATCGCGCCGCCGCCGAATGACAGGCTCGCGAGGAAATGATCGATTGCCTTCTGGTCCCGGCTGAAGAGGAAACCGGAAAGGGGCTTCGGATGCTTTTTCACCTCGCGAATGGCAGCGTCCATGTCCTTGTAGGTGAGGACTGGGAGAAGCGGTCCGAAGATCTCGTCCTCCATGATCGGGTCGTCCCATGTCACTGGATAGATAACCGTGGGATCGAGATAGCGTGCATCCGGGTCAGAGGCCCCGCCTATGACGACTTTTTTCTGATCGATCAGGCCTGCCAAACGTTCAGTGGCCTTGGGGCTAATGATGCGGGAGTAGTCGTCCGGTCTGCTCTTGGGATCGGTCCCGTACAACTCGACCATCGCCTTCTTGCACTCAGCAACAAACTCCTCTGCGATCGATTCGTGCACGTAGGCGTATCCGGGCGAAGTGCACCATTGGCCGCCCCAGGCCGTAGCCCCCCAGACAATCTTTTTGGCTGCGTCCGGGATATTGGCGGTCGCATCAACAAAGGCTGGGTTCTGGCCCCCGAGTTCGAGAAGAACCGGAGTCAGATTTTTTGCGGCCGCTTCCATGACGATCTTGCCAACCTTGACGCTGCCGGTGAGGAAAATGAAGTCGAAGGGCAGCTTGAGCAGTTCCGTCACCTCGTCTTTACTTCCCGTGACAGCAGTAACGGCCCGAGGATCGAAGTATTTCGGAATGAGATCCAGTAAGACCTTGCTGGTGGCGGGCAAACCCTCGGAGAGTTTGAGAATGCACGGATTGCCCGCCGCAAGAACTTGGCACGCCGGGTCGAAAAGCAGGGTCAATGGCCCATTGAACGGACCAATCACCAAGGTGACACCGTACGGTTCTCGATAGACCTTGGCAGTATGTCCGCTCTCCCGAAGGGCTTTCGGCACGACGACATCTACAGGCTTCATCCACTCTTTCAGCTCTTGCTTCGCGAAGGCGGCGGTTCCAACTGGGGCCATAATCTCGAAGACTTTTTCCTGGCTGGCGGTCTTGAAGTCGCTGCTCATCGCAGCCTCAAGAGCCTCGGCGTTCTCATTACACAAGTTTTCAAGACGTGTTAGCTGATCGATGCGCCACTCGTAAGACTTGGTCGCGTCCGAATCGAAATATGCTTTCTGCTTGTCGAAGATTTCCTGAAACTGATTCATCTGAGTCTCCTTCGCACATCGATTTGTCGATGCCGCTTTTCAGCGGCGTGGTGATTTTTAGGCCATTGTGAGAACCATGCGGAATCGCACATCACCAGACATCATTCGTCGATACGCTTCTTCGGCTTTTTCCAAAGGAAGCGTTTCGATCATGGGGCGAACGTCGGTGAGGACGCTGAAGTCAAGGGTGTCCTGTGTCTCGATCGCTCTTCCCGTCAGGCTTCCAATGACCGAGCGGCCACCAAAGATGAGCGAAACTCCGTTGACGGGAATCGGATCACCCGAAACACCAACTACCACGAGCTTTCCGCGAACTGAGAGGCCGGGAAGCAGGCTGGCGATTGCTGCTCCGCTGGGTGCGGTTGCCAGGATCACGTCGGCGCCTCCCAGTTTCTGCAGCGCGGCTCCCGCATCCTCAGCTTTGGCGTCGATGTAAACGTGAGCTCCCAGTTTGGGCGCAAGATGTTCTTTGTCTGGACCGAAGCCGATTGCAACGGTGCGAAAACCCATCTTCTTGGCGTACTGCACGCCAAGATGTCCTAACCCACCAATGCCCTGGATAGCGACGGTATCGCCTGCACGTCCGGCGTTGCGGAGCGCATTGAACGTCGTGATGCCGGCGCAAACCAAAGGGGCCGCGTCTTCTGATTTGAGCTCTTCAGGTATGAGAGCCAGTGCGCGTGCTTCTGCGATCATCATTTCCGCATAGCCGCCATCATTCGTCACGCCAGTGATAATGGGGTTCTGGCAATATGCCGTGTCGCCGCGACGACAGGTCTCGCAGGTTCCGTCTTCGCCGCCAAAAAAACCAACGCCGACGCGCTGGCCGACCTGCCAGCTCGTGACGCCTGGACCGATTTCTTCGATTCGACCAATTGCTTCGTGGCCCGGCACGCGAGGATACACTACGCCCGGCAACTGCCCTTCAACAGTACCTGCGTCGGAATGACATACGCCGCAGTCCTCGACACGGATGCGTACCTGTCCTGCACCCGGCGCAACAACGGGCCTCTCTACGAGGTGAAAAGTCCCGGGCTTCGTTATTTCGACTGCCCTATACGTTTTTCCCATCTTCGTCTCCTATCGATCTGCACAAACTGCCTTGTGTTCCTTCACAGGAATTTCGGGGGTAGCGGCTGTTTGACCACCCAGGTCTGCTGTTCTAAGGGCAAGCAAGGGGCCATTCCCAAATGCCTGAAACGATTGGGTATTTGAGCGGCACGAATCCTGAAATTTCAGAATTTTCTGTTGAGGGAGGATGGGAAAGCGAGAGAACTTCGGCAACTTATTTGCGTTCGGACCAAATTTTGTCCGGCGGACTTCGTTAGGAGTTTAGCCTTACGCGACGGGCTCGGTGCCGGAAGCCCTGAACCGGTATTTATTGATCCCCAATCGCTTTATCTTCGAATCGAGCGTCTTGGTTGGGATGCCGAGCTTCGCCGCTGCGCCCGTTGGGCCGGAGACGCGTCCGTTACTTGCCGCAAGCGCGGCTTCGATCATCTCTTTTTCCCTCTTATGCAGAACGCCACTAAGCGCAAACGCCGGGCTAGCTGCTGTATGGGAGGAAGGCCGCTTGAGCCATGTCTCGTCCACAGCACAGATATCGCCTTCACTCAAGATCACGGCTCGCTCGATTACGTTCTGTAACTCACGGACATTTCCGGGCCAGCCATAAGCTCGGAACAAATTGAGTGTCTTGTCATCGATTGCCCTGAACTTCTTGCCGGCGTTTTTTCCGAAACGCGTAATAAAGTACTCGACGAGTAGAGGAAGGTCATCTGCACGTTCACGCAGCGAAGGCACGACAATGGGTACGACGTTCAGGCGATACAGGAGGTCTTCACGGAACTTGCCTTCGGCCACTAGCGCATCCAGATCTCGATGGGTTGCCGCCAACACTCTCACGTCAACAGAAATTGCGGTGTTACCGCCGACGCGTTGGATTTCGCGCTCCTGCAGCACTCTTAGGAGAACGATTTGGATATCCAAGGGCAGGTCGCCTACTTCGTCCAGAAAAAGGGTTCCGCCACTCGCCGACTCGAAGCGACCCAAGCGACGTTGCGTTGCGCCAGTGAAGGCTCCCTTTTCATAGCCAAAAAGCTCGGAAGCTATCAGTGATGGCGGGATGGCAGCACAGTTGACCCCGATAAATGCCCGTGACGCGCGCTTGGATCGCTTGTGAATGGCGCGCGCAATTAATTCTTTTCCTGTGCCGGTTTCGCCCAGAATAAGAACTGTGGAGTCGGAAAGCGCCACCTTCGTCACTTGGCGGAGGACCTTGCGAAGGACTTCGGAGGAACCCACAATATCTTCAAACATCGAGTCCCGATCGATTTGCTCTCGCAATGCTTGGTTCTCGTTGCGTGTCCTCTCTTCAGCTTTAACTCGATCATCTATGTCAGTTCCCGTCCCATACCAGCGAACGACGCTACCCATCTCATCGCGGAATGGGTTGAATCGAACCAGGGACCAACGATACTCTCCGTCCTTCCGCCGCGCTCGATGCTCTAGTTCGAACGGGAGTCCACGCGAGAGACCAGCCGCCCGTTGTTCTTTGAGCTTTTCGAGACCGTCGGGATGAGAGAAACGTTCACGGAAGCCGGGCGTGAGAACATCTTCGGCCGAGAGTCCCGTATAGTCGAGCATCGCCTGGTTTGCATAGACAGGGACGCCGCTCGGGTCTAGGACGACAATTGTTTGCGGAATGGCGTCGGTGATCCGGCGCAGTTCGCGATCCTCTTCTCGCAGCTTCTCTTCGAGCTGCTTAAGGGCTTCGATGTCGGTCTGAGTTCCGTACCACCTTACGATTTCGCCATTCTCATCCCGCAGGGGCTCGACGCGCATAAGAAACCAGCGAAATACCCCATCATGGCGGCGAACACGTGCTTCAACTTCGCCTGGCTGCCCCGATGCCAACAACTCTTGTCCTTTGGCTACGACGCGGGGCAGGTCTTCCGGGTGGACAGTAGGCTGCCATCCTCGGACACGCGACTCCTCCGGAGAACAACCTGTGTAGTCATGCCAGCGCTTGTTTAGGAACTCTGTAGACCCGTCCGGTCCAGTGCACCAGACCAAGGTGGGAATCGTATCGATGACCTGCCTAAGATGATCCTCCGACTTTTGGGAATCGACCGAGAGCATATGTTCTGCCTCTCACCGAACTAGAATTTGCCGTTGCTATTCTTCCATTGATCGCGAGGTGGAATCGCTTCGAGCGTGTCCCAGTGTTCAGCGATCTTGCCGCTTTCAATGCGGAATAGATCGTAGATGGCGGTGGGTACGCCTCCGAACGTAGCATCCGCAACGACAAGGACGAAATTACCTTCGCCAAGCACCATATGCACACGCTTGTAGACGACCGCCCGCCCCTTGGCGGCAAGAGCCTGTAGACCAGCAATCAGACCAGGGATAGTATCGGCGACCCATGGATTGTGCTGAATGTATTCCGTACCGTTGAAGTAGCTGGGAAAGGTCTCGCGACGGCCTGCGAGAAGGTCGTCCATGTAGCGCTGCATGAGCGCCTTGTTGGCACCTGTCTGGTCGAGATCAGACACCTCGGTGGGGCCGTCGATCATAGTGTGTCCGCTTGGGCTGGGTTCGGTCGCGGTCTGCTGCAAGTTGTCCCAGTGCTCAACGATCAGGCCGTCTTCGAAGCGAAAGATGTCGAAGCCAACCTTTGGCCCGAAGAAGTTGTACTCGGTGTGAGCGAAGACATAATCGCCGTCTTCAAAGACACGGATGGTGTTGACTGACGTATCGGGCGGCATGTTCTGAATGAGGGCGGCTACACCTTCAGGGCCAGGTCCCACCTGTAGGTTGTGCTGGATGTACTTGTTCGGGTTGACATACGCGAACGGGACTGGATTTTTAGTCTCAAGCAACTTCAAGAGATCGACGACCTGCTGTTTACGGCTAGGGGGCATGGGTCCTCCAAGGACAAGTTCATCCTCTGAAATAGTGGACCAGTTGGTCCTTTATTTGCAAGTCCTCAAGTGAACTGACCGATAATGTTGCAATGGGACGACGAAAACTGTTCACCCGAGAAGATGTCCTCGACAAAGCGATCCCCATCTTCTGGAAGCACGGCCTCGCTGAGACGAGTGTTCAGGACCTTGAACAGGCCACCGGTGTGCGCAAATCGGGCTTGTATGCGGAATTCAAGGACAAAGAAGACCTGTTCGTGGAGAGCATGCGCAGGTATTTTGACGTCCTGATGGCACGCGGACACCTGACGAAACAGCCTCTGGGGTGGATCAATGTAGAGAGTTTTCTGAAGGTCTGCTATGGGAGTTGGGGACAGAAAGGCTGCTTCTCGGTAAATTCTATGCGCGAGTTCGCAGACCTCCCCCCAAAAGCCCGCCAGATCATGGTCGCGAGCGTAATGAAAGCCCATCAGCTGCTCATCGACAATCTAGCTGCAGCGCGTGGAGTTCGTGACGATAATGATTCTCTAGCAGGCTTGATCATCACGTTCTTTAGCGGAATTTGCCTGGAGCAGAATTTCGGTCCAGACCGGACGCGAATTACCAACAAGATCGAGGACTTCATGCGCCTGGTTCGAGGAACGTGATCATCAAGTGCTCATGGTGTAGGAAAGACTGAATCCAGTCCGCGTTGAAGCACGGGTCGATGTGATCCCATCCTTGCTCTGGCGCAACGAACTCTACTCCTCCCGATGCTATATCTGCTTTTGGAGCATGTCGAAAACGCCTGTTATTTTGTGTGTGGATGATGATGTGGCCGCGCTGGCGCTGCGTTCGCTGGTTTTATCGAGTGCCGGTTATGAAGTTTTGAGCGCGGCCGACGGCGCAGCCGCGTTGGAACTCTTCAGGTGCATCCGGGTCGACCTCGTTATTACGGATTATTGGTTACCAGGTCTTACCGGAACACAAGTGGCTGCTGAAATGAAACAGCTAAAGCCGGCAATCCCGATAGTTCTCTTCAGCGGGTTGGTGGATGCGCCTCCGGGGCGCGATCACGCGGATCTGGTTATCACCAAGGGCATGCCTGCGGTCGAATTCCTCCGGGAAGTTGGCGAGTTACTTTCGAAATGACAATCTCAGAAGAGCACACCTTGGAACGGTGTCCGGGTTTCTTAATCCGCTTGCCGTGGCACGGAGGTGACGGCAAATCTGCTGCCGGCATCGATCAGACAAGGCCAGCCTTGTTCCATATCGAGGCATCGGATAGCCGCTCTCAAAATGTCGCATCTTCTAACCGGTTTTTAACACTATAATCAAGCCTTGCGTTTGGGCAACGACCGACCTGGCGGCGCACCAAGTCGTAATAAAGTTCAGAAACTACCCTCAAAATGGTTTTGAACGGCGAGGTGGGGGCACTTGGAAGCGTCAATAGTCCGGGTTCTTATTGTCGATGATTACGAACCGTTCCGGCGATTCGTATGTTCAATGCTGGATCGAAGGCCAGATTTGCAGGTCATCAGCGAGGCCTCGGACGGATTAGAAGCAGTTCACAAAGCAGAAGAACTTAAACCGGACCTGATCGTGCTCGATATCGGGCTACCCACTCTTAATGGGATTGAAGTGGCTTGGCGAATCCGCAAGTCCTGCCCTGAATGCAAAATACTTTTCATGAGTCAAGAATCTTCTGTTGATATGGCGCAAGCAGCATTCAGCTTGGGGGCAATGGGCTACGTCGTCAAAACACAGGCCGGAAGCGAACTATTAGCCGCTGTAGAATCAGTTTGTCAGGGCAGGAGGTTTGTCAGCGGGGGACTATCAGGTCTCGATCGGACTGGCGCTACTGATCCACAAACACCCGGCCACTTCTGCCAACAAGAAGTTCCCCCACCGTTCGTACCGGATCAGGTGAAGGTCAAACACAGCCATGAGGTTCATTTCTATTCCGACGACGCAGCTTTTCTACTTGGCCTTGGGGGTTTCGTCGAAACTGCTCTAAACGCAGGCAATCCGGTGGTCGTAGTCGCGACCGAGCCTCATCGAAAGCGTCTTCTTGAGACATTGCTGGCACGTGGCGTCGATGGTGTTGCAGCTATCGAACAAGGGCTCTATCTCTCTTTGGATGTTTACGAGGCGCTCTCAACCTTCATGGTGGATGGTCTGCCTGATTCTGTCCGATTCCTGAAGATCTTTGGTGATCTCCTGTCCTCAAGTGCTGGGGCTGCCAGAGGGAAGCATGTCCGAGTTGCAGCTTGTGGTGAATTTGCACCTACGTTATGGGCGCAAGGTAACGTGGACGCTGCAATTCAGGTCGAACATCTCACGGACGAAATAGCCAAGACTGGTAACGTGGATATTCTGTGCGGGTATATGTTGAACAGCTTGCAGCGCGACCAGCAGAGTCACATCTACGAGAAAATCTGTGCAGAACACTCAGCCGTTTTTTTCCCATGAATGCCCTATCAAGGGCCTAAGCGTTATGCCGCAAAACCCACTCGTGGTACCCGCAAATTAAGCCCGCGCGAAACCGTTTCCCGAGCTGAGAGGCACTCTAGCGTGGATCGTTGTGCCATGCTTTGGCTGCGATTCGATCGAAAGCATTCCCTTGTGTAGTCTCAGCCGCTCTTCCATGCTGACCAGGCCCAGCCCTCGGCCCCTCTTCGCGGCTTCGCTGTCAAAGCCTACGCCACGGTCACTCACCGAGAGATGAACCTCATCCGGCGTTCCCCACAAACCTACTTCGACGTGCCGTGCCCCACTGTGTTTTAGCGCATTACGAAGAGCCTCTTGCATGACCCGGAAGAGGCAAAGAGAAATTTCTGGCGGCACGGTGCTGGGAAAATCCTGGCTCTTAAAGTCAACCTTAACCTTGGTCTGTTCACCGAGCTCTTGGCAGTGGCCTCTCATGGCGGCGACCGGGCCCAGATATTCGAGTTTTGTCGAGTGCAACTCGTGTGACAAGGTTTGGACATCGGTTGCTATCTCGCTCGCCTGCCCCTGTAATTCGCCCACACGGATGCGGATCTCAGGCAAATCGGGCAGGTCTAGGTGGAGTTGTTCTAACTTGACGGCTAACAGTGCGAGACGTTGACCAATGTCATCGTGAAGCTCTCTCGCAATGCGTCTACGCTCTTGCTCCTGCGCATCAATCAACCTGCGGCTCACGTCTGCGAGCGCCGCTTCGGTCTGTTTGCTCTCCGTAATGTCCGCTACCATGCCTACTATCCGCGACATCCTGCCTTGCTGGTCGAAGTGCGCGCGACCCGTTCTCTCCACCCAAATTACACTCCCGTCGGGACGGGCCATGCGATGGCTGACTCGAAGGTCGGGCTTTTCAGCGCTAAGCGCAGCGTCCGCGGCCAAAACTCTCTCTCGGTCATCTGGGTGAATCTTCGCCAAGGTCTCTTGACCGGTAGTAAGCTGCGCCTCCTTGTCGGTGCACAGCATCTCGGCATACTCTCCTGAGCGTACCATCGCGTCGGTGGCCGCATCCCACTCGTAAGAGAACATCTTTCCTGCATTTGCCGCCAAACGAAAGCGCTGTTCGGTTTCTCGCAGCGAATCTTCTGTCCGCCGCCGTTCAGTGACGTTCTCCACAAAGGCAAAGACCAGCGGGGATGCTCCATCGATGGCCTTCAAAAGAGAGACATTCAGACGTCCCCAAAGCTGAGCCCCATCTTTCCTCACGTAGCGTTTTTCGACCGAGTATTGATCGATGATGCCTGTGCGGAGCTGTTGAAAGAGAGCCCAGTCGTCTTGGGAATCTTCCGGATTAGCAAATTCGCAACAGTTCATGCCGCATAATTCGTTCTCTCCATATCCCAGCATCGAGGAAAGCGCCGGGTTGGCAAGTAACAGCTTTCCCCCGAGATCCTCCACTGCGATTCCCAGCGACGATTGCTCAAATAGATAGTGGAAAAGCTCTTTAGCCTGTGCCGGCAATACTTGCGTAGACATGACGACTCCAGAAAGTGTCCTCACACTATCATCTTCCGGCTTAAAAATGGAATTTTAGTGAAATCGGATTCGGCGATAAGGTGGCAGTTAGAAGCAGGCAAAAAGTATAAATGGAGCTTCTTGATTCAACCAATCCAGAGCCGTCATCCTTGGGTGTCAACAGCTTTCAGAGCACTGCTGACAAACTGCTCATTCCGAAGAACCGCTTCCACCGCGATGAGCAGATCTCTGGCGGCGTGTACTTTGATCACGAAGCCCAAGGCACCTAAGCAGAGTGCCTCTTGCACGATTTCTGGTGAGGATTCCTGGCTCAAAAATAGTATCGTGGACTTGGGAGAAAGCTTGCGGATGCGTCGAGCAGCTTCAATTCCGTTCAGGCCCGGCAGCCCAATATCGAGCACGATTAAAGCTGGCTGCAGTTCCAGGGCCTTCTGAACCGCTTCTAAACCGTCCGATACTTCGCTTATGATCTTTAATTCCGGCTTGGTACTCAGAGTCGCCCGAACGAATCGGCGAAACGGTTCGTTATCCTCAACCACGAGAACCGGAATCAATGAACCGCTTCGGTTGCCAGCAACATGATTTGGCTCCGTAAACGGTTTCTCAGGATGAGGGGACTGTTTGACCAACGCGGCTCCTTAAGCGCTCAAACTGGTTTCATTTCCGCGAAGGGGCGTCGCGACAAACAATATTCAAAAAATAATACTACTCTGGTTTCCGTGATCTTGAAATCAGGGTTTCCATGTTCTTTATCTCGGGTTTTCCTCCATTGCACTTTGCATAATCACTTTAAGACACCGTGGTTTCTGGTGTCTGTGGATGCCCGCCCCGGGACCTCCCGACGGCTGCAAGTTTTCACGTTGCCCACCCGGCAAGAGCCCTTTAACCTCAGTGATATATATACCTTGCGATGTTTGATCCTGCGATGTTTCTCGCCGGATCAGCTCCGGGTTGCCCATTTTGCGTGCAATATCCGCGAGGCAGTGGGCGTATGGAATCCGTGATGGAAGCACTCTCCAAAAAACTCGGCATTCGGACAGGAGCTCTTTCCTGGCCTTCAGCTCTCATTGCCATTTTGATCGTCAGGGGCGTTGTTTCATTCACGGCAAGACCGGGCTCTTCTCTGTTGGCTTACGGCGGCATCAGCTATTTTATTCTCCTGCTCTTGGCGACCGGGTTCGCCATCCGCAATGGAATCCAGAACACCCTGGGGGACCGCTCATTCTGGGTGCTGCTTGGGACTGGCTATGGCTTGTGGGTGCTCGACCAGTCAATTTTTCTCTGTCACGAGTGGATTCTGCACAGTGAGGTGCCCAACAATTCGATCGCAGATCCCGTGCTGTTCTTACACCTGGTACCGTTCATGGCGGCCGTGGTTAACTTTCCGGCTTCGCATGAACCCGCCCCCAGGCTGTATCGGGTACTTTCCAACTTTCTTCTTTTACTGTTCTTCTGGGGCTTCCTTTATGCTTACGCGATCTTTCCGTACCAGTATTTGTTCTCCAACACCACTACCTACGCTTTGCGATTTGACATCCTGTATTTGGTAGAAAATGTGGTGCTGGTTGCGCTTGTGGGCATTTTGAGCCTGCGGGTGAAGTACCCCTGGAAAATGATCTACCTCCATTTATTGGGCGCGTCTGCCTTGTACGCCCTAAGCTCCGCGGTTGCCAACACAGCGATTGATACTGGAGGATACGTTTACGGAAGGCTATATGGTCTCGGCCTGACCGCTTCTGCCTGCTGGTTCGTGTGGGTACCGATACGCGCACGGCAGATAACAACGGCCGACGCAAGGGCGGCCCGATTCGATACCAGCCGAGGCACACAAGAGTCGACGTGGGCGATGCTGGTGGTTGTCATCATTTCTGTTCCCCTGGTTTGGGAGCTGTTCCAGAAAGATGAGCCGGCTGGCATGCGTAGGTTTCGCCTACTCGTCGCGATCGCTGCAATCGTCTGTCTGGCTACTGTTGCCTATATAAAGGAGCAATTCGCCCGGAGCGAACTGATTTCACAACTTAGTTTAGCTAATGATCGCCTTCATCTGGCAATGGAAGCCGGCAAGTCGGTGGGATGGGAATGGGACCTTAAAACCGGACGGCTGTCCTGGTTTGGGGACCTGCAGAACATCTTTTTGATACCGTCGAATACATTTGTGGGGCGAATGGACGATTTTTTTCGCCACGTGCACCCGGAAGACCGCCAGGCGGAAGCCAATGTGGTTGCCGAAGCCCGTCGAAGCGGGAAGCCCTATGCGACGGAGTTTCGCGTCGTCAGGCTTGACGAGACAGTCCGCTGGGTTGCCGCCAGCGGTCAATTCCATTACGGAACCAGTGGTGATCCCCAGCGCATGCTGGGCATGGCAGTAGATATTACGGAACGAAAGCGCGCCGAAGAATCGCTACGCCTGTTTCGAAAACTTATCGACGAATCCAACGACGCGATTGAGGTGGTCGATCCCAAAACATTGCGGTTCCTCGATGTGAATGACAAGTCCTGCCGTGACCTTGGCTACACGCGCGAAGAGCTTCTATCTCTCAAAGTTCCCGATATTGATCCCGGTGTGGATGAATCCTCCGCGGCAAGGATTTTGAAAGAGCTCGAGAAATCAGGCTTTGTGACCTTTGAGAGCCTGCACCAGCGAAAAGACGGATCCACTTACCCGGTGGAAATCAATCTCAAACGTGTCGAGCTCGACCGAGTCTATAACGTCAACGTGGTTCGCGATATTACTGAACGGAAACGAGCAGACGAAGCACTGCGCGAGAGCGAGGAAAAACTGCGGTTAATTCTTGAGTCAACCGCCGAGGCCATCTATGGCGGCGACCACGAAGGTCGCTGCACCTTTTGCAACCCTGCCTGCCTTCGCCTTTTAGGGTATGAACGAGTGGATGAACTCCTCGGCAAGGATATGCATCGCCTAATTCATCATGCTCGCACGGATGGGACACCATTCCCAGTCGAGGAATGTTCAATATTTCGGACGACCCGCACCGGGCAAGGCGTACACGTAGACGACGAGGTGTTTTGCCGCGCGAATGGAACGAGTTTCCCGGTTGAATACTGGTGCCATCCGCAGTGGAAAGGGCAAGACGTGGTCGGTACCGTCGTTGCGTTTTTCGACATAACGGCGCGCAAATTGGCGGACGCGGCTCTCGCGAGCGTGAGTGGCAAGTTGATTGAGGCACAGGAGCAGGAACGTCGCCGGATAGCCAGAGAACTTCACGACGATATCGGTCAGCGTCTCGCGTTGTTGAGCATCGAACTGGCACAGCTCCTGCAAAGCTCCTCAAATCCGTCTGCATTCCCAGTACACATCGGCAAACTACAGCAGCACACTTCCGAGATAGCAGCCGATGTTCAGTCCTTGTCTCACGAGTTGCACTCATCAAAACTGCAATACCTGGGGCTAGCTGCGGCGCTGAAGGGCTTCTGCCAGGAATTCAGCGAACAGCAGAAAGTGGAAGTTGACTTCAAAACACATGATCTGCCAACTTCATTGTCGCCGGACATTTCACTTTGCTTCTTCCGAGTGCTGCAAGAGGCTCTGCATAACGCGGCAAAACACAGCGCAGTACGGCACTTCGAAGTGCGATCCTGGGGAACGCCGGACGAGATTCATCTCACGATCAGCGATTCGGGCTTGGGCTTTGATGTCGAAGCCGCAAAGGTGAGCCGAGGGCTTGGCCTCATCAGCATGCAGGAGCGTTTAAAACTCCTCAGTGGGACCCTCGCCATCGAATCGCAGCTCCAGCGCGGTACCACGCTCCACGCCAGTGTGCCCCATAGATCGAATATCGGACCCACGCAGACGGTTGGCCCATGAATGCCGAAATTGCGGAGCGTGCTACAGGCGTGCGCGCGCAACTGTCAAATGTAACAAGCCTTCCCTATAACTTCTGCTAGTTCCCTGGAGCCAACCAACCTGCGATGCTGAATCAGCAGACGGAATGGGCGGCCGCGGGCCAGCCCTGCAGAGCAGCACTAGAGACAGGAACAGGAGAGGCAACATGAGCGCAACTTTGCGAGCGGCGGGTCCCGTTCCCGCTTTGAAAGCCGACGAGGCGCACGCCATCGGTGTGGATGCGTACATTTACTTCTATCCGCTCATCCTGATGGACCTGACGCGGAAGCAATCTACGAACATCCTGATGCCAGAGTTCGGCAAAGGCCCGATGAATATGTTCGTCAACGTTCCGGCCTATCCGCCCGCAGATTTCAAGGGGGTTGTGCGCTCGAACTTCGACACCCTCTATTCCATTGCGTGGCTCGATCTAACCAGGGAACCGATGGTGCTCTCAGCGCCGGAAACGAATGGCCGGTATTACCTTCTGCCGATGCTCGATATGTGGACCGATGTATTCGCGTCACCGGGCTGGCGAACGACCGGCACAGAGCCGGCCAATTTCCTCATTGCCCCACCGGGTTGGACGGGAAAGGTTCCAGACGGGCTCAGCCGCATCGATGCGCCGACGCCTTATGTCTGGATCATCGGCCGCACCAAGACGGACGGGCCGGCGGACTATGACGCCGTGCATACGATCCAGGCGGGCTACAAGGTCACGCCGGTCTCACGCTGGGGAAAGGCGCCCGAGCCAGTGGCTGTGAAGAGCGACCCGGCAGTCGATATGAAGACGCCGCCCATGGTGCAGGTGGATACCATGCCTGCTGGAGCTTACTTTACCTATGCGGCAGAGTTGCTCAAGCTCCACCCTCCTCACCTGACTGACCAGCCCATCATCGCGCAGATGAAACAAATCGGTCTCGAAGCCGGTAAGAGTTTTGACTTCGATCAGGTCGATCCCGTCGTGAAGCAGGCTCTAGAGAGCGCTCCCGAAGACGCCCATCAGCTGATGAAGTGGAAATTGCCTACGATAGCGAGTGTCGTCAACTATTGGTCCATGAATACCGACACAATGGGTGTATACGGGAACTATTACTTGAAACGAGCTATGGTGGCGCAACTTGGCCTGGGGGCGAACCTGCCGGAGGATGCTATTTATCCCTTAAATCTCGCCGACGAGGCCGGAAAGCCCCTGGACGGAGGGAACCAATACACGATTCACTTCGAGAAGGGCGCTACCCCACCGGTCCGCGCCTTCTGGTCAATCACACTCTACGACGCGGATGGCTTTCAGGTTGCGAACTCACTGAATCGCTTTGCCGTGAGTAGCTGGATGCCTTTCAGCTACAACGCGGATGGTTCGCTCGATCTCCATTTTCAAAGCGATAGTCCGGGCAAGGATAGGGAAGCCAACTGGCTTCCTGCGCCGAAGGCGCCGTTCAATCTGACGATGAGACTCTATTCGCCACAGGCAGACGCGCTTACGGGCAAGTGGAGTCCACCACCCATCAAGAAAGTAGAGAAGGTCTCGCCAATGGCAACCCACTAGAGTAGTTTTGCTGTAGTTCCAAAGCAGGCCAGTTTGCAGCGTACGAGGGAAATTGCCTGCCGGCGAAATTCTCTCTTGATGACTTTAAGAGGTAGCTTTTAATGCCCGAAGCTGGCGGTGCCAATATCGAAATTGCCAAACACCTCAGCGAGCACGAGGCAGCAGGGGAGTCTTGGGAACACGCAATCTTGGAGATGGTCGAGGCCCTTGTGCTCGCCATAGTCGCTATTGCCACTGCCTGGAGCGGCTATCAGGCAGCCCTCTGGACTGGACACCAGTCAGAACTATACGGTCAGGCGAGCAAGTTGCGTGTGCAAGCCGAGGGTGCTGCCACATACGCTAACCAGGAGCGCTTGTACAATGCTTCGACCGTGGTTGAATGGCTGAAAGCCGAGGCCCATAACGACAAGAAGCTCACCGTCCTTTTTGAAAGGCGCTTCCTGCCCGAGTTTCGTCCCGCCTTTGAAGCTTGGAAGAAGACTGACCCGCTGAATAATCCTGATGCGCCGGCGGGTCCTCAGTTGATGCCGGAATACCGAAGCTCCAAGAGCGAGGTGGCTGCCAAGCTGAATGATCAAGCCACCGAGACCTTCGAACAGGGAACCAAGGGCCGCGAATATGCCGACCAATACGTGCGAGCAACGGTCACGCTGGCAACTGTGCTGTTGCTGATTGCGATCAGCCAGCGTTTCAAAACTCGTCGCGTGCGGGTTGGGCTACTGGTGATCGCCGCTTTCCTGCTATGCTTTCCCGTTTACCACATACTTATTCTGCCGCGAGCGTAGTGCAGGTCACCAGCGGGCACTGGTCGAGGTTATCTCGTCTCTCGCTGGCAGTCTCCTTTGTTTACGCAAAGCAGAAGCATGCCGGATCGAAGAAATGTGGCGTTATTGACGGAGAGGTTGTGAACGAGAGTCTATTTTACAGAACCAATGAGGTCCTCGTTAATTGGCTCTTTTTTGCGTTGATGCTGACCGCCACAGAAGTAGGCTTCCGGCTGGGACGTAAGCGTGAAACTCGAACTCCGGAAAGCGTTAAATGGCAAATTTCTACTGTCGGGGCCGCCATGCTTGGAATTCTTGCACTTTTGCTCGGGTTCACCGTTTCGATGGCGGTGTCTCGGTTCGAGATCCGCAAGCAACTGGTGCTGGAAGAAGCCGACGCCATCGGTACATCCTCTCTTCGTGCGCAACTCCTGCCCGCGCCGGCAGGCACTGAGATCGAGGGTCTTCTTCGCCAGTATGTCAATATCCGGTTGCAATACGGCACCGCTGGAAATGATCTCGCACGGCTCGAAGATCTGAACAGGCAAACCGCGCGCTTGCAGACGGCATTCTGGACCAGGGCAGCTGTTTACGCGCAACAAGATCCTAATCCGGTAAAGGTCGGCTTACTGTTGCAATCGTTGAATCAGGCCATCGATCTGGCAGAAGCTCGCTGGATGGCATTCCAAAATCATGTACCGGAGAGCGTGATCTATGTAAACGCCGCCGTAGGTTTGCTGTCAGCTATGCTGGTCGGATATTCCTTCGGTGTGAATGGACGTCGGAATATCTTTTCCATGTTCATGCTGGCGGTATCCATCACCCTGGTTCTTGCCGTAATTATCGATCTTGACCGGCCGCGCTCTGGCTATATTCGTGTGAGCCAGCAGCCCATGATTGACTTGCTGCAACGGCGCTGAACTTGCCGATGACAGGCGTTCGGCGAGTTCACTCCGATTGCGACCGCTTCGGGACTGTCAGTTGTGACAGGTGCGGGTCCGTGGTCCTGGGAGTAGCATTCCCGAGTGTGAGAGAGTAGGTTGGCGCGGATACCATGACACAGCTACTGCAGAGCAACTCCAAGCGCGTCAACTCATCCCCGCTCGACAATCCCTGGAGATTCCTGGATCTGCAGCATGGCGCAAGTAAACACTTAGTTATCCTTACTGCCCTTGCAGTTGCCGTGACCTGGGTCCCTCTGGCGGTGTTATCCGCCCTTCGTGGGGGCACTCCATTCCTTTCGTTTCTCACCGACTACGCCTCTCAATCGCGCTTCCTCATCATTCTTCCGGTCCTGATTTTGGGGGCGCCCAGTCTGCATAAGCGTGTGGCCAGGGTAGCGCACCATCTCGAAGATTTTGTTCCGGAGAGCCAGCTCTCCACGTTTAACGCCGGCTGGGCCTCGTTCGAGAGACTCCGTAACTCCACCATCGCCAAAGTCGTAATGGTGTTGCTGACTTACGCACTTGTCGTATGGCTGGGACAATATTTGAGCCCCCAAGGGGCAGAGATTGTGGACTGGTGGAAAGGTGCCGGCGGATTTGGGTGGTTCTCGCCGGCAGGTACCTGGGCGCTCTTTGTCAGCTATCCGATTGCGGCCTTCTTCACCCTGCTTTGGCTGTGGAGACAATTGCTTTGGACACGATTCATGTGGACCACGGCGCGGTTGGACCTTCGCCTCATCGCCGCCCATCCCGATGGTGTAGGAGGCATTGGGTTTGTCGAGTCTGCTCTGCGCGGGCAACAGCCTTTCAGCTTCTGCCTGGGCGTCACCCTGGTTGGCGCCGTTGCCAATCGAATGTTCCACCACGGGCAAAAGTTGACTTCTTTTGGCGACGTCGCGGCGGTTCTCGTGGGAGCCGTACTGCTTATCTGTGTTGCGCCCTATTTCACTTTTACTCCTGCGTTGATGCAGATGAGGCGTAGTGGCCTGCTAAAGTATGGCGGTTTTGCACGAACCGCGGGCGAGCACTTTGAGATGAAGTGGCTGGAGCGCCCCGAAAGCATTAGTCAGGATGTTCTGATGGTGGCCGATTTCTCCGCTATACATGACCTCTATGGTGTCGTGAGGAACGTCAACGATGTCAGCGTGCTGCCGGTTAGCCGGGTTGATCTTTATGGCCTGTTCGCGGCGGCTTTTGTGCCGGCAATTCCCGTGGTTATCGGTTCTGTACCATTCGATGTGGTCGCGCGGGGAGCCATAAAGATGTTGTTCTAAGCAGGTCGACTGGTAATCCGTTTCCTATGCGAGACGCCGGACACATCACTTGCTGGAAGGGGAAGGGAAGCGGCCGCAGCCTATTGGCGGCGGTGCAAGTTCAAACGACGTAATGGCGCAATGGATGACGGGTTGGAGGAATAAAATGAGCAGCATGGCGTCTCAGGAAATCACGCAGACTCAAGCGCCGCCGGATATGTTGTGGATTCCGGGAGGGACGTTCCTCATGGGTTCGGAAGACTTCTATCCCGAGGAAGGCCCTGTCCACGAGGTAAGCGTCGATGGCTTTTGGATGGATCGGCACACCGTCACCAACGAAGAGTTCGCGCGTTTCGTCGACGCGACGGGCTATATCACAATCGCGGAACGCGAACTAAATCCGGCTGACTATCCTGGAGCCCCGCCCGAAAATCTGGTTCCAGGAGCGTTGGTATTCCAAAAATCGCGAGGGCCCGTAGATCTGAAGGATTACAGAAACTGGTGGGCCTGGACACCAGGCACGAATTGGCGTCATCCGCTTGGCCCCGCGAGCTCAACCACTGGTATCGATCAGCATCCGGTGGTGCACGTGGCCTACGAGGACGCCGATGCCTACGCGCGCTGGGCAGGGAAAGAGCTGCCGACCGAAGCCGAGTGGGAGCGAGCCGCCCGAGGCGGCCTGGAGGGCAAGAAATTTACCTGGGGCGATGAACATTTTCCCGAGCGGCAAGGCAATGGCAAATGCATGGCAGGGCGAATTCCCCTGGCAGAATCTGCTGCTCGACGGCTTCGCGGGAACTTCTCCCGTGGGCTCCTTTCCACCTAACGGCTACGGATTATTCGATATGGCGGGGAATGTATGGGAGTGGACCTCAGATTGGTATGTCCACAACCATGCAAACGAAACTGTTCCGGCATGCTGTGGGCCGGCGGTCAACCCACGTATTTCTTCTTCACAGAAGAGCTACGACCCAAGGCAGCCGCAGATTCACATTCCCCGCAGAGTCGTGAAGGGTGGTTCGCACTTGTGCGCTCCCAACTACTGCCTGCGTTACCGCCCTGCGGCACGCCAACCGCAGATGATCGACACCGGCATGAGCCACATCGGTTTTCGCTGCATCATACGGGCGGCGGGAGCGCCATCCGAAGTGGAAGTTTCTCTGGAAACTCATCAGGAGCAACCGAAACAGTCATCGGTATATAAGCTGAAGACTTCACTAAATGGGATATTCAAACAGTTTAGGATCATCCGGCGGGCTCTCGTACACCCTCAAGTGCCATGGCACGCGAAAGCGGTCGCCGGGTGTGCGGTTCTTTACGTTTTCAGTCCGATCCAGATCATCCCAAATTTCATCCCGGTTATCGGGCAGATGGACGACGTGCTCGTGGTCACCCTGGGAATCAAGTACCTCAGGCGATATGTTCCGCAAAGTGTCCTCGACGAGTGTGAGAGCAAGTCACACAAATTTGGCAAACCGAAAACAATGCTGAGCTCGATGACGGAAGCTTCGTCGCTTGCGCAGGTGCCTGACGTTAAGCTTCGCCCGGAGGAAAAGCTGCGCGTGGTAATGGTCGAGTGATCCTCTGTAGACCCTGAAAACGTCGGCATCAATCGCAGGGAAATCCCCACTGATTGGCTCGTATCTCAGTGACCGCGGCCCTGCCGCTTCTCACTTAGCTGGATTTTTGGCTTGAGAATCTTGCGCTTCCGGCGAATTCCTCCGGCCGTCAAGATACTTGATCAGAATTACGTCATTCCCAGACTCCCCGTAGATCAGCTCATCAACGATGTGCTTCGCCAAGAGGATTCCGAAGCCCCCGGGTCGCAAACCCTTTTCCTTTCGCTCCTCCAAATGAAGCAGGGGTGAATCGGGGGGATTTGCGAGGGCTGCGTGGCGAAGTTCCTCAAGGGAGAAGCCCTCCCCAGGATCCTTCACCCGGCAAGCCACGGCGAACTTCGTTCGCAGATAACCAATCTCGACGTGCTGGCTGGGGTTGAAGCGGGCTCCGTGCTCGATCGCATTCATTAAGAGTTCGCGGAAAGCGGTGCCTACCGCAGTCCTCTCCTGCTCGGGAAGATCAGCGATTTCATGTATGAATTGGAGCAGCCGATTAGCCGTCTTCAGATCGCACCTTGCCAGCAGTCGAATCCACTGTTGTGTGGCAGACACAATCTCGATGCCCTCGTCCCATACCGGTCCGGTTGTCGCCAGCTGCAGCATTTGGGTTAAATCTGCCATCGAGTACGGCTCCGAAAAATAACTGAATGCTCGTTCTCGCATTGCAGCGATAACGTCGGCGGGCGTACTTTGTCTTGTGAGGATAATCATCTGCGTATGCGGACGAGCAATACGGATTTGCCGTAGCAGGTCCACGTCTTCTTTAGCTGAAGTTTCATCGCCCGTGAGGACGAGATCGTAGGGCTTCTCGCGCAGCATCTCAAGAGCAGAAGTATTCTTGTCCACGCGCATGACTTTCCAGCTTGGAAGAACCTTATGCACGATCGCTGCAACTGCTTCGTCAGAGCCAACTACCAGAGCAACTTTGCGTCGGGCAACGCTCTTTTCATCGTCTGCTTTGCCGCTCATGGCGATCGCCTTTCTGCACACATCATAAGTGGTAACGCGGTTCAAGCGATAGATTGCTTGAATGTCAAGCGCTGGGTGGGGTTGATCGCGAAACGCCGCCGCGATGACAAAAACCATTTGCGTAGACGATCCTGTGCTTTGAGAGGTACACACAGCAGGAAGCCGCTCAGGATAGTAATGGAGGCATGCAACCGTATGGCCGGAATAGTCGCGATTTGCTTTCTGATTATGCTCATCGTGCTTTCTCCTCGTTGGAAGGTGCCCAGCTGCTTTGTTCATCTCACGCTCCTAATTACGCCCGGGAGCGTGTTAACGTAGCTTCGCTATCCTGGAATCAGAAGCGGTTGACGACGGGAACAGCGCGCAAAACGGGAGTTGCCTCTCTTCACCTAAAGTCCGACAATCACGGTCGACGCCACTATTCCGCAGACGTCAAGTCTTCACGGATCGCGAGTCTAAGCAGTTCCACATTGCTACAAAGTCCGAAAGCTTTCTTGATGCTGTACTTATGAAAGGCTACGGTGCTCGTACTTAGTCGCAAAATATCGGCTATACCCCTCATTGTCCGGCCTTCAGCGAGGAGTTGCAGTACTTCACGTTGCCGGCGAGTGAGAGCCTTATGGTGCTGTGTGGGCGAACTCGGGTTTTGTATATCTTTATGGTCTTGAACAACGGATGCCGGTACGTATACTTTGTCTGCCATTAGCTTTCGTAGAGCGTAAAGAAGTTCCTTCCTTGCAGTCTTTTTCAGGAGGAGCCCAGAGGCCCACCCACGGAGTGCCTCCAATGCGACGTCAAGATCCTCCTTCTGTGTGATCACAAGGAACTTTGTTTGCGGTATTAACTTCTTCAGCTCCAGTTGCGTACTGACTTCGGTCAACGGCGCGACTGCAAGGTCAACCACAATGACACTAGGTTGCAGTTGTATCGCTGTAGCCATAAGAGCGCGGCCGTCGGCCGAGGTGCCAACGATCTCAAACTCCTCGCAAAGCGGTTTGTGATAAGCAGCCAGGAACGACATAGGGATACCAGCCAACAAGACGCGTGGCCGATTCATTTCCATTTCGCCCCCGAATAGTCTTCCGGGTTCACCTTTGGAAAACGAGGAGGGAGAACAGGCGTTCCAGTTCACCGTCGGTCACCCGCTCTTGCAGCTTCAGGCCTTTGCTTGCCTTCTTGGCGTAGCCTTAAAGATAGGTTGATTTGAAGAGACCCGAAAGCTGTCAGAAGTAACAGGTTCGTCATGTTTCTCCCCGATGGTCTGTGGGCATCCGGACGCTCTTCTTGCGTACATCGTGCTGGTCAGGGACAACGGCTCCCGATATCATTAACGCCAAAAGAAGTTTGGAGCCAATATTGCCGTCACCATCATCGGTTCTGGCACAACAGCTCCGCGATTGCGTTCGGAGCGCAATTCACTGCGGCATTCCTTGTGTTGTAGCCCTGATCCTTGCATGCTCCAGCGCTGCCCTAGCCAGCCCGGTACCGCCCTTCGATCAGCAAGAAGTTCTTCAATTTCTTAACAAAGTCACCGACTGGTATCAGTACCAGTCCACGGTAACGTCCAAATTCACTGGTCTCCGATGTCCACAATTTATCTCATCGCCTGCACTTTGCCCACCTGGAGCATGTCGGCCTCAAGGCTGCGATAGCAGAACTGTGTCGGCAGATCTCCCACTCTTATGGTTTAGAAATCGATTTGCAGATCGATGAAGCTCCACCCCGCTTAGCTCAGGATGTTTCACTTTGGTTTTGCAGGGTTGCTCAAGAAGCTTTGAATAACGTCGTTAAACACAGCGAGTCAACCACGGCCCAGTTGACACTCAACCAGAAGCCAGGACTACTCCGGATGCAGATTCAGGACTTGGCCGTCGGCTTTAAAAGTTCGCATGCCGCCGCCGGACTGGGTTTGTCGGCCATGCGAGAGCGACTAGCTAGCCTGGGGGGTCGATTGTCTGTCGAATCAGAGCCGGACGTAGGAACGCGCGTTATTGCGGAGGCGCCGATACCGCTGCGGGATGAAACCCAAGACGGCGAATTATAGAGAGCATAGGTGAATGTTCCATTGATGGAATCCGGCCGCGCTTTCAATTCTGATAGTTTTCACCGGGGCGGTCGGATATAAAGCACGGCGCGAAACTGCATCGAATTTGATGCATAACGTTGTTAAGCCATTGGAATCAAGTGTTCTCGTATGGCTAGTTTTAGGAGCTCATAATTACTGTGCATATCCAAACTCGCCATGATTTTATACTTGTGAAAAGCGACCGTTCTCGTAGTCAGATTCAGCAAGTAGGCAGCTTCCTTCATGGACCGGCCCTCAGCCAGCAATTGGAGAACTTGCCGCTGACGGGGCGTAAGTGATTTCCGGCCTTGACCTCCCGGCCGAGGAAACGAGTTGTCAGTAGATCTTCTGGATATCATCGTGGTTACATAAGGCCGGCCCATCAGGAGCTCTCGCAGTGCCTTGACTAATTCTGATCCGGTGCATTTCTTCAACAAGTATCCCGACGCCCATTCGCCTAGTACGGCCTCTGCCACATCCGGGTCCTCGTTGACTGTGACTACCAGGATTTTCGTTTGTGGCAGCAGCTTTTTGAGCTCGCGACCGGCGTCAACGCCACTCAGTAGGGGGAGGCCGAGATCGACTACTACCAAATCTGGGTGCAGATTCGGCGCGGAGTTGAGGAGTTCGAGGCCATCAGAGGCCGTACCCACGATGTGGAATTCGGGCTCCAACAGTCTCCGAAATGCGTCCACCACCATGGCGTGGTCATCGGCTAGGAATATACGCGGTTTCCTCATTCGTCACGCTCCATTCCGGAGGATCCATATTGTTTGGATAGTGAATGGTGCTCAGACATCAGGAAACATTCATAGCCGGCAGTTTCCCTTCAGTCTTTATGAGCAAACGTACAGCGGGCCTAGTATGAAATGCCTAGCTAGTGTAACAGGATTTTGGATCGGTTCAGCGCTGGAAATCGTTACTTTTTATAGCGAGCGGGCTGATGGACAGGAAGACTCGCGTGCGGACAACTTAGTACTTTATGAGATGTGTTCACAAGGCCAACGGGTGCCTATTTCCCTTACCATGGCTCCCGATCTGCGAGTGCAATGAGCCAAGCAGCGTTCAGGCATCCGTACTGCAAAAACTGACAGCTTCGCTAACCCTGAGTCCTGGAGTATGGTAAGGCTGCAAATGTATCGGGCTACCGGGGCTATTTACGAGCCGCCGACCGCTTGTTGCGCTCGCTTATCGCTACAACCAACCTTCTGGTTCTGGGGCCTCAGCATGCTGGACCACTCACAGCGGGATGACGACAGATCAGTTCGCGCAGATCGTGGATGAGTGAATCACACAGGCAAAGGCGCCTGCGGTTCCACCGGCTAAATCAATCCAACCCATACCTAGCGAGGATGGCACAAAGGCCGCTCGCCTGCCGTCGTGACTCTTTCGCGTCTCGGAGATGTGTGCTCTATTTATCACCAACAAAAGACAATCGGCTTTCCCGTTGGCTGCGCGTCTTGTACGAAAAGGAAAGTAGTTGGGCTCCAATGCATATTGGCGCCAAGCATTCCAGAGGAGGCTAGATGACCGTACCGGAACGAACAGCCAGCCGTGAACTTCTCCCTACGGAGCGTGGTCCAGCATATCGGATTGAGGAACGCCGCGCACTTATGGAGGCGAATTCCTCACGCATCGTACGAAGAGCATTCGTTTCCATTTGTCTGACGTGGTTAGTCCTTTTAGCTCTAGCCGCATTCCAGGGCTTTGCAGTTGGTCACAGTGTACCGGTACCGTTCCTTCGAGACATCGCTGTCCATGCACGCTTCATCTTGACCGTGCCTCTTTTACTTTTAGCTGAAAATGTTGTGGGGCCGCGCCTGGCGCACGCCGCCGCACACTTTATCAGCTCCGGCGTGGTTATCGAGCAGGACTTCAGCAAATTCGATTTGGCCGTCGGGCGGGCTCTTGCATTGTCCGATTCGACACTCGTGAGGTTTATCTTCGTCGTGCTTGCCTATGCCGTCTCAGGGTTAACCGTGTGGTCGACATCCGTTCACGTCTCTTCATGGTCGGTACTTCGGACCGGTCGGGATTTGTCACTTACCTGGGCTGGATGGTGGCTCATGCTGTTTTGCATACCGCTGTTTCAGTTTTTGACCCTACGCTGGCTTTGGAGGCTGTTTCTATGGGGCCAATTCCTTTGGCGGATGAGTAAGCTGAATCTCCAGCTCACGCCAACACACCCGGATGAGGCTGGAGGACTTGCATTCGTCGGCGAAGCCCAACGCTATTTCGGAATCATCGTTGTCGCCTACTCGTTGGTTGTAGCCGGCGTTCTAGCCAATACAGTGCTCTACGACAAACTGCCACTGCCGCAATTTGTAGGGGAGATCGCGGCTTATGCAGTGTGCGCGGTCCTCCTCATTCTTTTCCCCTTGTGTGTCTTTACTCCAATCCTTTGGGAGACAAAGACGTCGGGTATGTCCTCATACGGGACTTTGGCGAGCGAATATACAAGATCTTTCCATCGGAAATGGATTGTGGAGCGTCCCACTGGCGAGGAGCAGTTGCTTGGAACAGGTGATATTCAATCACTAGCCGACCTGGGGAATAGCTTTTCATTCGTCGAGAAAATGAACCTTCTTCCAATAGGGTCGCGTGTACCCATCCATCTCGCACTCGCATCGCTTATTCCCATGTCGCCACTACTTCTCACGGTTATGCCCTTGAACGATATACTCAAACGCCTCTTGGATACTGTTCTGTAGTGGCCTGGTGGATGGAACGCGCCACCGTCTACTGACGCAAAAGGCTAGATGGCTGTTGTTGTTTTAGCTGGTTCCTGACAAACCGTCGCCGTCTTCCAGCCTTTACCCAAACGCGGTCCAATACAAACGAACCTCCAAAGGGTAGCGAATATTTCTCTCCAGTGGGGAGCGCCGGATTTCTAGCCACCGCTCCACACACTGGACTTGTCCTTATCTGCCGGTTGTAGCTGAGCTGATCATTTTCAGTGCGTCATCGATGGTGAAGGTGTTCGGGTGCTGGACCGGCGGGAATTCCTTGAAGGTCGCCGCCCACTTATCTGCGATTGCAAAGGCGCCGAACAGAATGTAGTCATGGTATATGAACCATTCGTAATAGCTGTTCGAGGTGACGTCGGCAAATTCGTAGGGATCGGTACGAAGATTGAAGACCTTCGGTAGCCGCAGTTTGGTGAACGGCTCCGCCCATACCTGCAGAGTACCTCGGCAGCGCTGCTCCATAAACACAACCTTCCAGTTGTCATAGCGGAGCGCGAGCACATCGCCGTCATCACTTAAATAGACGAACAGCTTGCGTGGGCTCTCCTTCTCTTGTCCGGTTAGGTAGGGCAGCAGATTGTACCCATCAATATGATTCTTGTATGTCCTGCCGATAGTGTCGTATCCCTTCTTCAGTTTCTCCGTCACGTGCGGATCACCCGCCATGGCAAGGAAGGTCGGCAACCAGTCATGGTGCTGAATGATTTGAGTGGAGAGGGTGCCGGCCTTGATCTTGCCCGGCCAACGCGCTAGTAGCGGAATGCGGAAGGCGCCTTCCCAGTTCGTGTCTTTCTCACTGCGGAACGGGGTCATGCCGCCATCGGGCCATGAGTTCCTGTGTGGACCGTTGTCGGTGGAGTACATAACAAAGGTGTTCTCCGCAATGCCTAACTCGTCCAGATAGTCGAGCATCTCGCCGACGTTCTTGTCATGATCGATCATCGTGTCATGGTAGGGCGACTGCCAGCGGCCCGCCTGCCCGAGGCTCGACGGCTTGGTGTGTGTGAACAGGTGCATATGGGTGAAGTTGAGCCATATGAAGAACGGCTTGTCGGCGTCGGTCTGCCGCTTGATGAAATCCTTTGCCGCGGCGGCGAAATCATCGTCGCAGGTCTCCATCCGCTTCTTGGTGAGCGGGCCGGTGTCCTCGATTCGTTGTTTGCCGACGCGCCCCCAACGCTCCTGCACCGTGGGGTCGTCTTTGTCAGTCGCCCAACAGTGAAGGACGCCGCGCGGCATGACGGTCTTTCTGAAATCCGGAAAGTCCTTCTCCGGGAAGTAATCGTACATCTCCGGCTCCTCCTCCGCGTTGAGGTGGTAGAGGTTGCCAAAGAACTCGTCGAAGCCGTGATTCGTGGGTAGGTGTTTATTCAGGTCGCCCAAATGATTCTTGCCGAACTGGCCGGTCGCGTACCCCTGGTTCTTGAGGCATCCTGCGATCGTTACCAGCTGCTCATTCATGCCGATGGGAGCGCCAGGAATTCCAACTTTGGACAAGCCGGTACGGTAGACACTTTGGCCGGTGATAAAGGCCGACCGGCCCGCGGTACAACTTTGCTCTCCATAGGAGTCGATGAACATCATGCCTTCTTTGGCGAGACGGTCGATGTTGGGAGTCTGGTAACCCATAAGACCATGGCTGTAACAACTGAGGTTTGAAATACCAATGTCGTCACCCCAAATGACCAGGATGTTAGGCTTCTTTGCGGCTTCCTTCGCTTCTTCAGGCATTCTCTTTTCCTTTGCTGGCTGAATTCGACTGCTAAGGTAGTTGATTGTGACTGGCGCTGTAGCGCCCACAATGTTTGGCCGGCTGCATTGGTAGTTCTTTGGGCGGGATGAGTGTTTCGGAATCCTCTGCCATCTATCCCTTTCGGGTCTCGCTTCCTTGCCTCATGACCGGCGGCTGAAGTCTGCAAAAAGGGCACCGGGCGAGCCCCAGGCCATGAAAAGTGCGAAACAGAAGGTCGTTGACCTTCTTCAACCAGCGGCCCGGACGATGGCCGGGTATACATTACGTCCGGGTAAAGGTGTCGCCAAAGTGCGAGCCCTCGTGCCGAAGCTCAGTCTATCTAGAGAATTCTTGGTTCTCTACTGTCAGAACTAACAGTAGCTGGACTCTATTCCTTGTGAAACCCTACTATTCGAAGTCGTCTGCACCACCGTGGATTTCACTTGTGTTCGTGCGCGGATTGTGAAGCAAGAGACTTTCCGAGGAGGAAGAAGATGAAAAGCCCAGAAAGAAGAAACCTGAAGAGTACAAGCTTGCTTGGCGACGGTACAACCCGTATTCGTTACATTTTGTTCCTTAGCTTGGTGGGGCTTTTCCTGTTCTGTGGATGCAATAAGACGCCCCCCGCGGAGAGCAGCGCCTCGTCTGCGCCTCCGGCAGCCGCACCCGCGCCAGAGCAATCACCGGCGCCGGCCGCGAGTGCACCAGCCCCCGCGCCAGAGGCCCCCGCCCCCACTCAAGCTGCCGCTCCTCCTCCTCCACCTCCGCCGCCGCCGCCACCGCCACCCAAGGTCTACACCGTGCCAAGCGGTACAACACTTACGGTCCGAATCTCCCAAGATCTGAGTTCAAAGACCAGTAACGTCGGCGATCCTTTCAGTGGAACGCTCGCGCAATCTGTCCGTGTCGAGGGAGTGACAGTACTGAAAGCCGGCGCTCCGGTGAGCGGTACCGTGATCGCAGCGAGAAAACAAGGCAGATTCAAGGGGGAGGGTGACCTTGGGATAGAGCTCACCCGGGTCGGTTCCTACGGAGTAACCACGCAGGAATATGAACAAACCGTCAAAGGAAAGGGCAAGCGGACGGGCGCGCTGGTTGGCGGCGGGGCTGGTGGAGGCGCACTGATTGGCGGTCTGGCGGGCGGAGGCAAGGGCGCGTTGATCGGTGGCTTGGTAGGAGCAGGTGCAGGAACCGCAGGCGCGGTGCTCACCGGGAACAAGGGTGTTGCGATACCGGCGGAATCTGTCGTGAGTTTCATTTCGTCTTCGCCCATCACCGTGACCCTGAAACCTAAGTCGACGGAGGAGTAGCGGCCATCTAGAGCCTACGCACAGACCGGGGTTATCGGGCGGTTGCGCATCCCATCGGCCTGAACTTTTCATCGCATTCCTAGCGAGCGAGTCTACTGTCAGAACTACCGGGCCGCCGCTGAGAATGACATTGCACTTCGCTCCAGAAAATCCGTTCCCTCGATGGATCACCTACAATAGCGGCTGCCACGCGGATCCGACAGAATACTTTGAGGCAGAACACGCTATGACCACCCGAGCCATCATCCTCTTCTCCACCCTTCTTTTTTGCTTGCCTCTCTTCGCGCGCGAAAAGAGTGACGTAATCGTGATGAAAAATGGAGACCGCTTTACCTGTGAAATCACAGGCCTCAGCGCCGGCGTACTGTCAGTCAAGGTGAGTTACGTGGACGGCACGATGGCGGTGCAGTGGTCGGAGGTAGCTCACCTCGAGAGCAATCAGCTGTTTCTGGTGCACACTGAAAGTGGCACCGTGTACACCGGAAAGATTTCGACTACCGGGGCATCCAACGACCCCCCGATAAAAATCGAAGTCGCTGAGGCTTCAATAAGGGAAGTGGAGGTCGAACAACGTAAGATCATCAAACTGAGCGAGACTTCTGCGGGGTTTTGGCATCGGTTCAATGGCGCCGTAAACACTGGGCTTCTTTATTCGAAAGGCAACGAGTCAACACAGTACAACGTGAGTTCCCAAGTGGCTTATAACAGGGAACGCTGGTCAAGCCAGCTCGATTTTAACTCTTCATTCGCATCGAGTAACGGCGCGAGCGTCACGACGCGAAACCAGACCGACCTGAGCACGTTGAAGCTTCTGCGCTGGAACAACTGGTTCTATGCTGGAACGGCGTCTTTTCTGCAAAGCTCGGTGCAGGAGATCGATCTGCAAACCACACTCGGCGCAGGGATCGGACGCTACTTAAAAAATACCAACCGAGCGAGTATCTATGTTCTCGGGGGACTAGGTTGGCAAAATGTTGGGTACCGGCAGAATACCGTTGACGAGGGGGCCCGGAACACCGCAGTTGGTTTCGTCGCCGGCGAGTTCAAAGTTTTCAAATTCAAAAAAACGAACCTGGATGTCTCGGCCTCCGTCCTTCCAGCAATCTCGGATGCCGGACGTGTTCATTTCAATACGAACGCGGCCTATTACGTCAAACTCATCAACGATCTCTCGTGGAACGTTTCGTTCTACGGAAGCTGGGACAGTCGCCCTCCTCCAACATTCCCAAAGAGCGACTACGGCACCAGTTCAGGACTTAGCTGGACCTTCGGTAACCGATAACTGGCATGGCCCCGCCTCCCTATTGGCTACGTCTTCTTGGGCATCTTTGGATAGAGCAGAGCAATCTGAAATTTGAAACTCCACGGTGAAGCGCCCGGCGGATGGATTGCGTTCCCGTAAAACTGCAGGGTCCAGTTTATCGGCTGAAATCCCAGCCGCCTGATTTGGCCTATGCCTCCGCCGAACGGCACGGTCCATGTGCCCCCGGGAACATCGTTCCCAGTCGCCGCGTCGATGGAACCGGTCGAATTCCAGTTTGCCGTCACGATGGGCCCACTCGTCAGATAATAGCCTTTATGCAAATTGTAGTTGACGAAATACTGCAACAGCATCTGGTTCACATCCGGTCGATGCGAGGAGCCGGCGACGGAGAACAAGTTGTTGATCAGGACCCCGACCGTCCAATGCCCCGGCTGCATCAGTGCTACCGCCGAAGGCCCAAGGCTGAATTTACCTTGACCCGTTTGCGTGCTCGTAGCAGTCGGTAAAATAAATGCCGGCCCCGCTCCGTAGATGAGCTTCCCAGGCTTCGCTGGGGACAGGAAGAACGTCGGATTCATATCTCCAATTCCAGCTTGGCCTCCAGTCGTTTGAGACGGATAAGGCTGCCAAACAAGCGGCTGGATAATTCGAGTGATCAGCATGACCTTGTCGCTGAGTTTCATGGGAATTACCGGCTGAATATTGAAGATATCCCCAGTTCGGTTGTAAGGCCCGATGCCAAAATTGCTGTTGTTTTGTAGCGGAACACTGATCAGGCTGGCCACTGGGTTCTGAGTCGCCTTCGCTAACGCAGCCGTGTCAGTGGCAGCTGGCTGTGCGGTGCCAGGTGCCTTTGCCGTTGTGCCAACCGGAGTATCCTGCGCGGCAACCGACAGCGTTGAAATGGAAATTGCAATTGTCAATGAGACACAGAGCCGCAGAATGCAAGCGCTCCCAAACATGAATATCCTCCCTGCCCACACGATATCCAGTTCGTAGGAATTAAGAACCCTCAAAACTACTAGGTCAAAATCAGTTTGCAGTCGTTGAGGCGCAGATTGTTTTACATCTAGACCCTAGCAATTCTGTAGTTATGCCTGGTGAGCTGCGGATGCCATGCTGGTGTTACTTGTCCAACAATATTATCGTCGACATAGACAAACCGCCCCACAAATCCAATCCGGGTGTTGTCGAGATGACTTCATGCCTTCGCTGCGACGGCGTGCATCTGCGGCTTCTTCCAGGTGCTGTCGATGACGGCTTCTCCCGGCATATAAACGCGGTAGATGGCATAGAACGGACCCTCTGGAGCGGGTAGCCAATTCGATTCCTTGTCCTTGCCTGGTGAGTCTTTTTGGATATAGAAGGTGAGCGAATCATCAGGGCCATACTTGTAGGACTGAAGCGTGGTGGAGTTGAGCAGGTAGCGCTTAAGTGGATTCGCTACCAAAAGTTGCGTCTTGCCGTCGTACATGGTCAGCGACCAGAAGGCCTTATTCGGCGGGAGGCCACCTTGGGTGAAGTGAAGTTCATAGCTGGTTTTCGAAGCATCGAGCGGCTGGTGGCTTGCGTCGACGAAGTAGCCGAAGTAGATTGCGTCCTGTTTTGAGTTTCCGTAAAGGCCCAGCTTGGCTCCGACGTAACGATAGAGATAGTTATCCTTAAGGGCCTCCCGGGTGCCGAAGAAATCTCCGCTGGAGATCTCGTCTGCATTGACCTTCTTCATAACGACCGTGAGGTCGGCTTTTGAGTCTTCAATGCCGTCATGGATGGCTTGCTGGATCTCCGGCGAGAACTTGCTGAGGTAGAAGGTCTGGCCGGGGCCGATGTTCAGCTTTGCGAAGCGGGCAAGTAGAGCTTTTTCGGACGGGTTGGGCGGGCAGAACTGGAAAAGAAAGTTGACGATGGAGAAAACGTCCGGGGAAGGCGTCATGATGTCCGCGGGTTGCGGCCAGTTGACCGCCGGAGGCGAAGGCGGGGCGGCCTGGTGAAGGAAGGAGCTCTGGGTTTCCGCGTGGTAACCGGCCTGGATTTTGCTGACATTGGGCAAGTCGGCCATGTTGAAGAGCTGGGTGCGGAAGAGGGCGTAGCCGAATTGGGTCTCGGTGTGAATGACGGCTTTAATTCCTGCTGGAGTGGTGCCGTTCCAGCCGGGACCGGCGATTAGGAAGGTCCCGCCGTCATTGCCGTAGGCGCGCGTGCCGAGATAGGCAAAGTTGTAGGTATAGAGATCGACAAGCTGCGTCGTGTAGTAGCGATTCGGCTCGATCTTCGGTATGGTGATGACGATGGGCTCGACCCGAAGGTCCATCCAAAGGTAGGAATAGGGAGTGTCCGAATTGGGAGTAACGACAAACTTGTCCTCAGGAGTGGCAACTGATTTTGAACTGTTGAGGCTGTTGAAAGGGCCACGATAGTCGGGGCTGTTCTTGTCGATGGCCTGCTTGTACATCGTCTGATAATTGGCGGCCATGGGAAAGGCGTAGATGTACGCTTCTTTGGCAATGGAGCGCGCGTCTTGTGGAGTGAGGCTATCGGAGATAGAGGCGTCACCAGGCTTTTCGTATTCGTGTTGAATCGGCATAAATCCTCCTATAGACCCAACTTAGTTTGCTCGAACCACGGGCGGAGATTTCCATATGCCTCGAATGAGCTCAGGTTTTGGTAGGTAATACCGCATGGCGAGCATGAAGGGTGCCTTCGGAGCGGGAAGCCAGTTTGACTCTTTGTCATTTCCGGGCGAATCCGATTGGATATAGATCGTGAGGCCACCTTCGGAGTCGAGCTTCAGGTTAGGCAGCATAGGCGAGTTGATGAGATAGCGGTTGATCGGGTTTGTGACCAGAAGCTGCTGCGGCAGGTTATACATGGTCAGCGACCAGAAGGCGTCGACCGGCGGAAACTCTTCTTTGTTGAAGTGAAGCGTGTAGCGCGCTTTACTGCCATCGAGTGGGCTACCGCTGGAGTCTTTCTCGTAGAGGGGATAGAGGGCTTCTTCCTTGGAGTTGGCGCCAATTCCCACCTGAGCGCCGGTGGCGCGAGCGACGTAGTCGTTGTGAAGGAAGGCGCGCGTACCAAAGAAATTACTGATGTCTCCGCCGCTCGAGGCGCGGCGATCGTCGATCTCCTTCTGTCCGTGGGCCATGCCACCCTCAAGGGCAGCCTTCATCTCCGGCGAGAGCGAGTCGACGTCAATGGTTTCGCCTGGACCGACGCCAATGCCGGCGAAACTGGCGCGCAGAACGCCCTCACTGGGTTCGACAGGACAGAACTGAAGCAAAAAGCTCATCACATTAAAAAACTGCAGCGAGGTCTTCATCAGGCTTGGAGGGACGGGTGCGATCCACGGAATCGCGGGCGCGGCAGGCGGAGCGGGTTGGCCGAGGAACGCAGAAAGAGGCTGCGCTTTGTACTCGGACTGGATCTTCTTTACATTGTCGAGGTCGGCGGAGTTAAAGAGTTGGGTTCGGCCAACTACGTTGATGAACTCCGTCTCCGGATGGAGGACTTTGGTAATGCCGGAGGGGACCGCACCTTTCCATCGCGGACCGGCGACGAGAAAAGTACCCCCGCTATTGCCGGTGGCGCGGGTGCCGAGGTAGTCGAAGTTAAAACTATAAAGGTCCATCATCTGAAAGACCCAATAGCGGTTCTTCTCGACCGCGGGGACGGTGAGGACCATGGGCTCGACGCGCAAATCAAGACTTAAGAATGTGTAAGGGGTGTCGGAGTTGGGGGTGACGAAGGCGCTATCGTCGGGAGTGAAGACCCGGGCAAAGCTGAGGGGCGCGTTGAAGGGCCCTTTGTACTGGGGATTTTGCTTGTCGATTGAGAAAGCGTACATCGTGAGGTAAACCTGGACCATCGGGCAACCGTAGATGTATGCATTCTTCGCAATTGCCCTGGTCTCTGCGGGCGTAGTTGCGATCTGCAAATGGGGCTTCGTAGCCATAGAAGTTTCCTCAGTGCGTTGTGTTACCCGGAGTAAGCCATTACTCGGCGGAAATGTCTGTCGTGCGAACGCAGGTCTGCGATTGCGCGAGCGATCGACTCAAAGGGTGGTCAGCAAATCTGTTGCAAGCCTCCATCAGTAGAATTTCACACGATGCGAAAAAAACCGACTGTCAGTTCTACTAGTGGAGAGGCTGCCAATCCTGCAGGCTCAGACCCAACACGAAGCTTCCATTTTATTTTTTATCCCGATTTGGAGAGTAACAAACCGGACGACCCTGTTCTTGCTCCAGCAGTCATCATCGGTAAGCGACCCATCGCTGCTTTCGGCAACTCAGGAAATACGGATTTCAGCTCAGGCGATGTGAAATATCCAGTCACCCTGTCAGATGTGACAGTTGTAGCCTTGGACCCGACCTTCTACTCTCCACATGAGCGGAGGCTCGTTGCGCTTCCGCGGTGATGACGTCACCGAACTGGAGCACCTTTGCGGTTGCCTGAGCCGCTGTAAGGAAGAACCTAAATGAACCTGCCAAGCTTTCCCGAGGTCGACTTGTTTTCCGCCGGCATCAACGCCCTGAACGGAGTGCTTATAGCCCGCAATCCTTCGCACAACCGCGGTTACACCGTCGCGGGACTTTTGATCATGGCCTACTTCGGGGGCATCGGGGGCGGCGTCTCGCGCGATCTGCTGTTGAATGACATCCCCGGGCCGCTCCGGGGCCCGAACTATCTAATTGTGTGCCCCCTGATGGGTTTGTTGGGGCTGGCGATTTATCGCTACGCCGAATCGAGGGAAGAGCAGTTCCGCACCAGGGTTCTGGCCTACTTCAAGTCATTCTCGCTACCCTGGTTCGCGATCCTTGGTGCGCACAAGGCGCTCGATCACAACCTGGGGATCTTTGCCGCGATCATGATCGGGCTGATCGCCACCACCGCGGGCGGGGTGTTCATCGACCTCTTCTCCGGGGTCACGCCTGAGATCGTGAGGCCCGCACAGCAACTCGTGACCGCAGCCCTTCTGGCAAGCACCGTCTACACCCTGATCGCGGTGTATATGAAGGACAGCACTAGCTTCTTTCCTGTCACGCTGATCGCAGTGCTGGTTTCGTTCGTTTTTCGCGTGCTCGCTGTCCGGGATCACTGGGGGTCCTTTGTACCGCTCGTTGCGCCCGGGGAAGGCCCAGCCTGATGGAGTTCCGCGCTAATGGCGCGCGACGTGTGCCTTCTGCTACTCTTCGCCGTAGGTCTGAGGGGTGCTGCCATGAGCGTTGTTGAACCGGCAAAGGATAGGGGAACGGTTCTTGCCGAAGAACGAACTGATCTAGCCTACCAACGCACGATTATCGCAGCAGAAAGAACGCTTATGGCGTGGATCCGGACCGCTCTTTCGATGATCGGTTTCGGATTCACGATTTTCAAGTTCTTTCAATACCAGGCTGACGAAATTGCTTCTGGTAAGATCCAGCGTCCTAACGCACCGCGCAATCTGGGATTGAGCCTCATAGCTTTGGGAACTCTGGCGTTAGCGGGCGCAGCCTGGCAGCACTGGCAGTTTCTGAAAGCGATTGGGGCATCGGAGAAAAAGCATACGATCTCCATCTCCATCGTTGTAGCGATGGTTGTCATCCTGATTGGAATCGTGACGTTTTACGGAGTCCTTCTGAAGAGCGGACCGTTTTAGCGCCTTTTTCCTTCTACCCAACGGAATGGAAACTCGCTATGCGTGCTCCAGCGACCAGACTTTTTGGATGAGAGCGAATAAAAAAGCGCCGGTAAGCCCGAACAGGATCCACCCGTCTAATGCCTCGAGCGGTCCCATGAGTGCCCACCTCGGTTCCAGGTGGAAAACAGTGCCCCCTACAGTGGTCATGACGCTTATCGAGTACAGCATAGCGTCCTTGCGGTCGCCGCCCAGTGTGCCAAGCAGATGGTAAGCGATGGACCACATCCACGCTTCAATACCATGCAGGCATATGGTGCAAAGGGAAGATCCCCCAACGACGAAGACAGACAGGGAATGGGTGAGACGTTTTTTCCGGTCATCTTTTAGGATGACAAGCAATCCCCGGCTGAGCAGCCCAAGAGCAACGGAGTGGAAGACTATAGTCACAACAATGAGGGGTATACTCCACAGCCAAACGGATCTCCATGGAGCAAGTACGACAGAATAAGTCATAAGTAAGCCACGAGGCCAGTTAAGCAACGTGCGACGATATCGATAACTGTCACTTAAGACAGGGGGAAGCAATTCTTAAAAAGGCTCAGCCAATGTGCCGTTCTGCTACTGGAATGACCAGCACGCTGCTTATAAACTTCTCTTCCAGGCAAAGAGCACTGCTTTTTGGAGGGAGACCCTGATGGATGTCCTAGTCATCGGAGCCGGTCCAGCCGGCATGGTTGCTGCACTCCGGGCAGCAGAGTTGGGCGCCCAAACGGTTCTCGTCACCCGCGGCGAGGTAGGAGGTATGGCGGCGAATGATGGGCCCATCCCGGTGCGGGTACTTGCGCAGGCAGCTCGGTTGCTTCGAGAAGTCAAACAGCTCGGCAAGTACGGTATCTCTGTGAGCGAGCCAATCCTGGATTATTCCCGGCTGCTCGCGCGCACACGCGAGGTCGTCCATGAGGTGCGCGAACATGCTGCCCGGCGCGAGCAACTGGAAAATGTGGGGGTTAAAATTTACGACAATTGCGGCACTGCGCGGTTTGTCGACGCGCGCACGGTCGAGACTGGGCGCGGGCTGCGGCTCCGAACAGACAAAATCATCCTGAGCGCGGGCGGAACGAGCCGGCGGCTACCCATTCCTGGTTTCGAATTGACTTCCACGCATAGCGATGCGTGGAGCCTGACCGCAGTTCCGCCGTCGATGATTGTTGTCGGAGCGGGAGCGACGGGCGTGCAGGTAGCGTCGATCTTCCAGGCCTTGGGCTCACGGGTCCAGTTGTTTCAAGCCGGTGCCCGCATCCTGCCAACCGAGGATGAAGACGTCTCCGCTGTGGTTACAACCGCCTTTCGCGAGTCAGGCATGGTCGTGCGCGAGAACTTCGGAGCCATCGAGTCGTTCGAGAAGACCCCGCGCGGTGTGCGTATGACCTTCACCAAGGAGGGGGCGCGCGACAGCGCAGAGGCTGCTCTCGTAGTTGTGGCCATCGGGTGGGTGGCCGACACAGCCGGTCTGAACCTGCCGGCGGCAGGCGTCGAGACCAACGCTCGGGGCTATGTGCAGGTCGACTCGTACCTCCAGACCTCCGCGCCGAACATCTTTGCGGCGGGCGACATCACCGGCCGCCTGATGCTTGTCCCGCAGGGGGTCCATGATGGCTTCGTGGCTGCCACCAACGCTGTGCAAGGCGCAACCATGACCATTGGGGACCCGGTAAGTCCGATTGGCAGCTTCACTGAGCCCGAATACGCGCAGGTAGGGATCACAGAGGCGAAGGCTCGCGAAACGCACGACGTGGTCGTGTCGATCGTGCGCTTCGATGAAACGGCGCGCACGATCATCGACGGTCGCACGACCGGGTTCTGCAAGCTGATAGTTGACCGTCCGACTGGCAAAATCCTGGGTTGCCACGTCGTGGGTGAGCGCTCCGTTGAGATTGCCCAGGTGGTGGCAATCGCCATCGCCGGAGGCCTGCGGGTGGACATCATGGCTAGAATTCCGCTCTCGTTTCCAACGTATGCCGGGATCCTCGCGCGAGCGGCATACCGTGCTGCCCAGCAGATCTACCCCGAGTTCCGCGGGCAGGACGCGACCGTTGAGAGTTAACCGAATGAAGCGATCTACCCCGGTAAAGGATCCTCTCTGATTAGCGTTGTCTCCGTGAGCCGCGTGGAGCGCCGGCGCCGCCCCCGCCGCGATTCTGGAATTGTTCGAGTTGGTCTCCCCGGTCGCGGGACTGGGAATCGTTCTGTAGTTGCCCCATGGTGGAGGACGATCCAGAGCGGCCCTGGGCAGAAGGTTGAGCGGGCTGAGTTTGAGAACTTCGTCCAGATGCGCGAGGCGTAGTTTGGCTGGATCCATTCCCGCTCGACGAAGGCGGATCTCCTGACTGAGCGCCCAGGTTTGACGACCCTCTTGATTGTGACTGCGTCAAGTTATTGGAATTGGCCGAATTCTGCTTCTGCTGCTTGGCCTGGGCTGCCCCCGTCGAGGGGTCTACCGGAGTCCAGTTCCCGTTGTCATATTTGCTCCAGTTGCCGTTCGAATCCTTCTTATAGACGTTGCCATCGGCACCCGCATAGACGTTGTTATTGTTCGCATCCTTGGCAACAAAACCACTATTCCCATTAGCGCCCGCATAGCCGGCGCCTGCACTCCCCTTGGAGGTTTGGAAAGACCCTGCGCTCCCCTGACTATTCGTTACGTGCTGTGCCTGGGCCCAGTTGTCTCCGTTGGTGACGACCGAACTACCCCACTGGCTATATTGGTTGTGGCCTTGAGATGTCGCTGCGTACGTTCCGGTCCAGGGATTATAGGCTTGAGCATAGGTGTGGCCGCCGTATGCGTTCTGGGTGGTGACCGCCCTGCCGTACGTCCCCGTGCTCGGGTTATACCAGGCCGCCGTTCCTGCCGAACCATACGGTCCGTATACTGCGCGCCCAACTCCGTAGAATCCCGTGTAGGGGTTATAAACAGCGGCTACCCCATAGGTATACGGATACGGATAATACACCGGGTGCGGTCCGTAGTAGACGTAAGGGGGGTAGTAATATCCGGTCCCATAGACGATCGCTGAGCCCACAGCCACACCGACGACAAAAACTCCGAGATAGCCGCTCGAATAACTTGTCTGCACGGTAGTCGGTGTCGGGTTGGAGACAATCACATAGGTAACGTTGTACATCGGTGAAGTCGGTGGGATGGTGTAGATGACTGCTGGTACTGAATCCGCTGTCTTCCATGGGCCGTTGGGGTTGGCAGACATAAACCAGATGCCCTGGAAGCAAAGATAATAAAGGCTGCCGACCCGGATCACTTTGTCCGGCGTGTTCACCGCATAGTACATGGGAGTGCTTGGGATGGTCACGAATTGCGGCGGTCCCGCATAGGCGACTCTTACCGCGGCTTCAGCAGCGGCGCGGTTTACGATTGCCGTCGTCGGAACTTGCGCCAGCAGCACTGCGTCGCTGGCCTGCTGGCTCCCGGGCACGGAAACCAGAACTCCAGAATAGACCTGCCCCGGTGGAATCATGGTGAAGTCGCGAGGAAGACTGTCTCCAGCATAAGTCCAGGGCCCCGCCAGGCTCGCTGCGCGGAACCACCGCCCCGAGATCAGGACATAGATCTGGTTATCGGGCTGATGCATAAACACTTTGCTGTCCGTATTGGTCGCATATGCAAGACTCGTGCCGGGGATTTGCGAATAAGCCGGCTTACCCCTGAAGACGATTAATTCTGCCGGCTTAGCCGTGAACAAAACATTAGTTGGGGCCTGCGCGCGCGCAGTGGGTGGTATTGCCTTCAGGACCTCATCCCAGTTCTGGTTGGGGGGCAGTTTGGCCATGTCAGGTGGAAGCTTTGCGGTTGCAGCCCACGGTCCCTGCAATGCTTTTGCTTTAAGCCAGACTCGTCCGTTCAGCAGGTAATAGTCGGAGTTGTCATAGAAGAGATCCCAGTTGGTATTGACGACGTATTGCAGCGTCGTACCCTGGATGGGCGCCAATACCGGTTTTCCGTCCACCAGAAGCACAATCGCCGGGGAGGTACTAACGAGAATCGCCGGCGCCTGCGTGCCGCCGGCAACTGACCGCACCGGCGCGTTGACATGTTCAAGGCTGGCGATCATGCGGGGCAGTCCGATCGTCAGGGTCATGGTTGGATAAATCTGATGCACCCGCTTCTGCATGGCCGCTGCTTGTGCCGGATCGAGGGAAGGGAAGCGTGCATCCAGGACCACGATGTTGCTCACGTAAACGGTTTGGGCGCTCTGATCGGTGATGGTCTCAGCCCGCCAGGAGATGACGCCCAGAACGGCTTTTTGTCCTTGATCGGTGACCGAGATCGCGGTGTCTGCGACCAATGTCCGATACTTTTGCCAGGCCCTGAGTTGCGGCTGGTAGACAACAACGTGCGTCCCGTTTCGGTCAAACACCCTTGGCCAGGAAGGTGTAGAACTCGCCGAGTGGCCCGTTGCTGCAGGGGCTTGTTGCGCGGCGGAGACCGGCACCACGGCGAGGCAGATCGCCATGGTAATAACGAGCGGACGGCTGAATTTGATCAAGCTTGTTTCTCCTGAGCGACCGCTTCCTCGGATTTTCATTCAAGATCGGCTCACGCAGAAGGGTGCCTCAAGGCTCTGGCGACTGGCCGAAGATAATCAAAACCTGAATTAAGTGTCAGCCGAGTGTACACCAGAGCTAAGGAGTCCTTGCAGGTATTCGTTTCTTTCAACCGGTCCTTATAGTCTGCTGACCACGGACCCGACGCGTATCATCGTGACGCATCGAATACTACCTGATCATGCCACCAGAGCCGCTCGAAGAAGGTGCGTGCGTCCGGTTGCCGTTGTCCTGGGGGAGCCGGCGTTGTTTCCAGGATCTCCCCAATGCTTCGGGTCCCGTCAATGGCGTCGAACATAAGCTTTTCTGTTGCATCGATGGTCATCAGAAGGTCCGTGTAGGTATGGTTTTGGTTAATCAAGACGGCCGCTGGTAGCCGGTCTTGAACACAGATCGTCTCTGACATCCGAATAGGCACATAGCTCATCCATGATTCTCCTGCAAAGCTGATTGGCGAAACAGGGGTGGGACTATCGTTCCGATGGACGATAACGCTGTGGCGAACCATCGTTCCGCGAAAAAGCTCGACCGCTGCGAACTGCTCTGCCGGGGAGAGCTCCGCTATCCGCACGGATTGAGGCAGACGCGCCATCACGCCACATCCAGCGGAGTAGGGCGCTTGTTTTATCCACCGGCCGAATGTCAATCCTGCCCGATCGATAAACTCGAATAATTGCGGCACAGAATACGCGCGGTCCTGGGGGTGCAGCAGCGCATCGGCCAACGCCGCCTCGTGCCGGAAATCAGGGGCCTGGCGCAGCAAAGTTTCCAACGGATGACCCTGTGGCAATGCCCGGAGCGCCGCGATGAGATCCCCTATTCCCTCATCGGTGGCAGGGATGCCCACTCGTCTACAGAATTCCTGCAGCATATAGATACCGGTCCGTCCGTACGGCGCATACACCATTAGATGCATGGCCCCCTCCGGTTTGAGCACGCCTCGCAGGGCTGCGAGTCCGGCGTCGGGGTCGGCGAGATGATGCAGAACTCCGGTGCAGACAATCTGGTCGAACCTTGTCCTTAACTCCGTCACACGATCGATGGGAAGTTGATGGACCTGGAGATTGGCCAGGTTATGGTTGCGCTTGAGCGTCTTTGTCCATTGCACACTCGTGGTGCTGACGTCGATGCCGGTGACCTGAGCTGCAGGCCAGCGAAGCGCATGCTTCGCTGCCTGGGATGTTCCGCAGCCGGCGATAAGAACAGAATAGTTTTCTTTGTAGGGCTTGGCAGGCCAAAAGAGGTGATAATCAGCCCGGCGTTTTCGCGGGTCCTGCCATGCTCGGCGATATTGATCCAGACTTTCGACAGGCGCAGGGTAGGGGTAGCGGTCATAGAAGTCCCGGACCTGCTCTGCTACATCAGGGAATGGTGGAGTGCATTCGGCTGGTTGGCTCATAGCAAATGCCGCAATCAAAACATTCCCCGGCAGACTATTGTCAGCCGGGGAAGCCTATCGATCAAGCGTTTTTGCTAAAGGGAGGCCTGTTTTGACCTCCCCTTAGCAGCTGGTGCGTAAATAGCAGCGGTGATCAAGAATCCGCGCGCTGTCTACGGTGCTATTTATGTCCTGCAACAGCTTCCTGCGTTTTATGCAACGAGTCCATCACCGCGTCGAGGTTAAACGACGCCGCTTTTTGGCGAGGCGGATACTTCACATAGTTTTCGATTTGGGCCGCCACGATCGCCTGGCATTGGTAAAGCTGGGGCACGTGATCAACCATCCAATCAAAGTACGTGTTGGAGTTGAAACTGGCGCGCTCGAACGGATCACGGCGCAGGCTAAAAATCATCGGAAGCCGAAGCTTTACCATAGGCTCCATCCAAACCTGCATTCGTGTTTCCCTCTGTTCTTCAAACACCAACTTCCAGTCGCCAGTCCGGACCGCCATGACGCCACCGTCATCGCTGATGTAGAAGAAGTACTCTCTCGGGCTCTCCTTCACTTGACCGGTGAGATAAGGCAGCATATTGAACCCGTCGATATGTACCTTGAACGTTTTATCCCCGGCTTTGTAGCCGGTGAGCAGCTTTGTGCTTATGTCTGGATCCCCTGCGGCGGCCACCAATGTGGGTAGCATGTCCTGGTGGGTAACAATGCCGTTCAGCACCGAGTCGGCCTTGATCTTACCTGGCCAGCGCATGAAACATGGAACACGCCAGGCGCCTTCCCAGTTGGTGTCTTTCTGGCTGCGGAAGGGCGTGTTGGCGCCATCAGGCCAGGTGTCGTTCTCTGGGCCGTTGTCGGTGGAATACATGACGATCGTGTTATCGGCAATACCCAACTCATCGACCTTGTTGAGGATCTCGCCGATCTGTTCGTCGTGCGTAACCATGCGGTCACTGTACGGGTCCTGTCCACTTTTGCCGAGGTTCTTCTCGGCGAGGTGGGTCCTGAAGTGCATAGCCGTCGAGTTGTACCACAGGAAGAAGGGCTTATCCGCTTTGACCTGCTTTTCCATCCAACCGATAGCGCCTGCCGTGATCTCCTCATCGACAGTTTCCATGCGCTTCTTGGTGAGTGGTCCCGTATCTTCAACCGTCTGTTTGCCTACTCTGCCCCAGCGGGGATCTGTCGTTGGGTCATCTTTGTCAGTTGCGAAGCAGTGAAGGACGCCTCTGGGTCCAAACGCGGCCAGGAACTTAGGATCCTTGGGATAGTCGGGTAGTTCCGGTTCTTCTTCGGCGTTCAGGTGGTAGAGATTGCCAAAGAATTCGTCGAATCCGTGCACGGTCGGGCAAGTACTCGTTGCGATCGCCGAGATGGTTCTTGCCGAACTGACCGGTGGCATAGCCGAGAGGCTTGAGCATTTCGGCTATGGTTGGGTCTTCCGCCTGCAGTCCGACGGTGGCGCCGGGCATGCCGACTTTGGTCAAGCCGGTGCGCAGCGGATTCTGGCCGCAGATGAAGGATGCGCGTCCAGCGGTACAGCTCTGCTGGCCGTAATAGTCCGTGAAAGTCACGCCCTCTTTGGCGACGCGGTCGATATTCGGGGTGGTGTAGCCCATCATGCCTCGGCTGAAGTGGCTAATGTTCCAAGTGCCGATGTCATCGCCCCAGAGGATCAGGATGTTAGTTGCTTTGCCATGGTTTATTCCTTTTTAAGTTGAATGTAGTGCGCTGAGGTTAAGGCCTTGGCCGGATAAAGCCCTTGATCGACCCGTGAGCCGGACGCGTGGTTTGGAACGCGTTGTCTGTGGGAGGGTCGTGGCCACTTATCGTGTGCGCGGTTAGACAGTCAATTACCATGAGGCTCTAATCTCCAGCCAGTCGTTCCTTGACCACCTTGCGTTTTTCGCAAACGATGCGATTGACAGGTCCTCGTATCAATAGGTAGGGCACGATGGCCAGAATGATCGCGACCAGGACTGCCTCGCCCGGATAGATGGTCCATCGGTGCTCGATGAGCTGATAGACCACGTCGAGTACGATCGCGAGAATGAACACTTTCCCTATGGACTTCCAACCATTCTTCACCATGGATTCGCGTTCGCCCTTGTCGGTAAAAAGGCCCCAGAAATAGGGTGGTTTGTTTTCCTTGGCGTCTTGCAATCCGCCGCGAATGGCAAAGAAGGTGGCCATGGCGGGTTGCAGGAGGAGACGGAATTTCATCGGGCCCGTAACTCGTTCGACCATGTTGTGCGCGATGCGCACCATGATAGGATCCATCACTGTCTTTCCCCTTTCAGACCGTAACTTCGGAGCCCGCGGTGGGCGCTGGCTGCCACGGCCAACGGCCTTCCATCTCCACCACGAGAGACCAGCTCAAGAAGGTCCGGGTCACAATCACCGCGGCCAGTACTCCAATATTGGTGAAGGTAGGAGCCGTAGTCACGGTCTTGATCACATCCGCGGCGACAAGAAACTCCAAGCCGAGTGAGAGGGCTCTACCCAAAGCAAGCTTGTAACGCTCGTACCGGTTGCCGACTTGTTTGCGCCCGTGGACAACAAACCTGGCCGACGCCCAGAGAAATGCGCAAAGGATAAGAAGAACCCCCATCGCTTCTACGGCCGAGGCCCCAACATCAATCACAGTGTGAAAGGCATCCATGCTTTTTTGCGCTTCTGCATTACCGTTTCATGCTGCGTAACGTTGCACACTAGTTTGGTCCCGCTTCGCGATCGGCAAACACGAAGGGTCGCGCATAGCCCCGGGACGTCTCTCCCAGAGTTTTCGCGAGTCTCTACTGCTTCTTCTAAAGTTCACTCCCATCGAAAGCGATTGGGAACTGTCACTTGCGACAGGTATGGGCACGCAGTCGCCAGGAACTATGGAATCAATCCGCAGTCGAACATTTTGTTGGCGATCGGCGGTGCCACTTTGTTGATAAACACAACGCGCATCTGTGGATCGGTCTTCAGGAACTGCATTACCTTTTGTTCTTGTTGCGAAGGCGGTTGTGGTGGCCCTTGTTTCTTTTGCCACAATTGTTCGCAGGGGGTGCTCGTGTATTTCTCCACGACCTTGGCCGCGACCTTGTCCAAGATTGGGTATTGATCCTGAGCGTACGTTCCGGTTGCCAAAGTCAGGGCCAGTGGGGAAAGCAATAGAACGAACTTGCTCATACGACTCAACTTCATCATTTGTTTCTCCTCGTTTCGAAAATGCCGAAGACCTCATCACCTTTTGGTCGGACTCGGTGCGCCGGCATTCTTCCGGCGTACCGAGCCTTTTCCAGCGACACCAGGTGCCGGGCACTTACTAAAAGCGTCAGCTGATCCGCATTGGGAAGAAGCAGCACTCTTAGTTGTGGAATCCGGTTCACTACCGCCGGCCGCAGGCATGCGTGCTTTCTGCTCGCCCGAAAAAAGCGGCCACGATGAGTGCTCCCAAGGGGGTGTCAGCTGTCGAATGCCTGTCAATAGTCCAGGAGCATGATGCAGATCTGAAGTACACATGCGAGCACCAGGACAATAGCGAGGCCAATATTTAAGTAAGCAAGGCGAGAGCGGCTTCGGTTGAACGCTCTGTTGAGGTCTTCACGCTCTTCGCTCATGCATGCCTCTTAAACTGAAACAGGCAATATATCTGGAAACCGTCTCCGGCTGCTCAGGCGAGCATTTAGGCTGGTTGCTACTTACTCCCCGCGGCTGTTGTTCCGGCTGTGGTTCCAGTTCAAGTGGTCGCATCAGCTCGGCTTCGCCGGGCCGTCTGTTTGAGAGACGGCCCGCGTTTCACCATCAACCGGCTACTGCGACGCCTTCGTGGCCTCCTGCAAATTTGGTAGAGAAGCTGCTGCTCCTCGCCAGTCTGGTTCGCCCTGCCCGCTAGTCATGAGCTGTAGCTAGAGCGTGAGCTGCAACCTTTTCTTCAACCTCTGACAGCTGTGAAGGCCCGAGTGTGAATGTCAGCTTGTCGATCGTGCCGGTGAACTTGAACGGCAGTTCGTAGCTGTTATCCACCCCCGTGCGGGTATCGAGCCCAACGTCGAACGTCTCATCAATTGACATCAACAACGGAATCGTGTGCTTGATGGTCTTCTTGGCCAATTCCTTGCCATCCACCGAGAGCACGCCGGTGCCGCCCTTGCCGGGGCCGGGACCATCGTATTTGAAATCAAAGACGATGGTGTGTTGACCAGGCTTGAGGGCTCGGCCAAGTAGGTCCTTGCCGACAATGCCGCCGATACCGCCCTCCCAGCGGAATCGCTCCAGATCGAGAAGGTTGTAGACGAAGACTGGCTTGCCATCTTGCAGGAACAGGCCATAGCCACCAAAGCGGCCGCCAATGGTCACGATCATGCCCTCCGCGCGGCCTTCGGGAACAGTGATCTGGGCTGTGATGGTGTAGTCCTTGTTCAGGATGTCGGGGGCATTGCCGACGGGAATGCCGGCCTTTTCACCCGTGTAGGTGAAGACGGTCTTTCCCGCAATGGTGCTTGGTCGCGGCGTCAAAAGACGCACGAAGGCCCTATTATCCAGCGGGAAGACTTGGTATTTCTCGGCCTCCGTCACAAACAACGCCTGCAGTTCTTTGAGCTTCTCCGGAAACTTCTCCTTAAGGTCGTTGTTTTGTGAATAGTCCTTCGTTACGTCGTAGAGTTCCCACGCGTAATCATTGACATCGGGCAGCTTGCCAGTCGCCAAAAGCCAGGGCGCAGCGAAAGGCGTGGTGCAGGCGTACCAGCCCTCGTGATAGATGCCGCGGTTGCAGCACATCTCGAAATACTGGGTGGGGCGAGTGGAGGGTGCACTGATGTTCGTCTTGGCAAACGTGTAATCCATGCTCACGCCTTCGATGGGCTTTTGCGGGATGCCGTTGACCAATTCCGGGGCTTGGATGCCGGCGGCTTCAAGGATCGTGGGCACGATATCGATGATGTGATGGAACTGCGAGCGGATGGCGCCCACATCCTCGATATGGCCGGGCCATGATATGGCCAGGCCTTGGCGCGTTCCGCCGAAATGTGAGGCCACCTGCTTGGTCCATTTGAAGGGTGTATCAAAGGCCCAGGCCCATTGCACCGCCATGTGCGGATAAGTTTTCTCCGAACCCCAATTCTCGTAATGCAGCAATTGCAGCGGTTCCGGTAGCGTCAGAATGCCGTTGTAGGCAGTCATCTGGTTGAACGTGCCTTCCTCCGTGCCCTCGGGGCTGTTGCCGTTGTCGCCGCAGATATAAATGATGAGCGTGTTGTCGAGCTTGCCCATGTCCTCGACCTGCTGAATCACCCGGCCAATCTCATGGTCGGTATAGGCCGTATAGGCGGCAAAGACTTCAGCCTGGCGCGCATACAACTTCCTTTGGATCGGCGAGAGCGAATCCCACCTCGGCAACTTGGCCCCGCCAAACTCGGGCTCTCCGTCCGGCCATGGCGTGAGTTCACTATCTGCTGGAATTACGCCCAGCCGCTTTTGGTTGGCGAAGATCTCTTCGCGCAGCTTTTCATAGCCCATATCGAACTTGCCTTTGAACTTCTCGATCCATTCCTTTTTCGGCTGGTGCGGCGAGTGCGAGCCGCCGGGCACGTAATAAAGGAAAAAGGGCTTGTCCGGCGCTTGCGCGTTCAGGTCGCCAAGGTATTTAACCGCCTCGTCCGCCAAGTCGGTAGTGAGGTTGTAGTCGGTCTTCCCGACCCACGGAGAGATTTGGGTATGGTCCTGAAACAGATACGGCGTCCATTGGTCGGTCTCGCCGCCCATGAACCCGTAGAAATACTCGAAGCCCATCCCTGAAGGCCATTGGTCGAAGGGCCCGGCAAGGCTGTATTGAAATGCCGGGGTGTTATGGTTCTTGCCAAACCAGGAGGTGGAGTAGCCGTTATCGCGAAGGATGGTGCCAACGGTCGCTTTCTCCGGGCTGATGACGGAATCGTAGCCGGGGTAACCGGTGGCGAGTTCACCGATCACGCCGGAGCCTACCGAGTGATGGTTGCGACCGGTGATGAGCGCCGCGCGGGTGGGTGAGCAGAGCGCGGTGGAGTGGAAATGGGTATAGCGCAATCCAGCCTGGGCGATGCGGTCTATCGCGGGGGTTGGGATGACGCCGCCAAAGGTGCTGGAAACACCGTAACCCTGATCGTCGGTCATGATGAGCAGAACGTTTGGCGCACCTTTGGGCGGCACGACGCGCGGCGCCCACCAAGGAGTGGAATCCGTGGCGCTTTCCTTGATCACGCCGCCGAATGCTGGGGGCAATGGCGGAAGTTGTTTCCCGTCGAGTGAGGTCGTGGCGCTGGGCGAACCCGCTGCACCATTCATCTTTGGATCTGCCATTTTGTTCTCCTTCTGACTCTTATGTGATTTCGTACCGACGGACTTAGCCGTAAGTCTTCGACAAACTTCACAGTTGCGCGCACTCACTACCTTTTACGTCTGCTTGCGCGAATGCCGCTTTTTCACCCGCCGGCATTTGCATGATTTCGTCGGCAAAGCGCCCCCCTCTTAACAGGCGCGTCATGATCTTCATCGGTCCGTCTATGTGATGAAAGAACGCCTTATAAGCCGCGCACAGATAGTTCAGTCCATCCTCGCCATCGGGCGTTTTGATGAAACGATTTTTGGGGCACTCGCCGTTACACGCAAAACGTACTTCGCATTCCCGGCAGTAACGGGGCAAAGTAGCTTTCTTGTCTTGACCAAACTTGATCTGTTGCGGGGAGGCGAGCAGCTCGATCAAATGAGTTTCGCGAATATTGCCCAGCTTGTATTTGGGCTCCACAAAATGGTCGCAGGAATAAAGATCGCCGTTATGTTCCAGTGCTACCGCTTGGCCGCATGTTTCTGAAAATATGCAGACGGCGCCTGGAGCCCCAAACCAGTTGGAAAGAGCTGAATCAAAATGCTGAACATAAATCTTCCCAACGTCAGTTTTCACCCATTCATCGAAAATCGCGATGAGGAAGCTTCCATACGATAGTGCTCCGACAGATCGTTCAGTAACCATGTCGCCCGCATTGGTGTAGAGTGGCCGGTCGCCACCTGGACGCGCACTCCAACCAAGGTTGGCCATCGGCGTTGACGCATGAGTGCGCTCAATGATCGGGATGAACTGGATGAATTGCGCGCCTATTTCATCGCGGAAGAAACGATAAACCTCTAAAGGACGGTTTTGATTTGCGGCGTGTACGGTGCACAGTATATTGAAGTCAACTTTATGTTTCTTCAAGAACCCCAGGCCGCGCATCACTTGATCAAAAGAACCGGCCCCTCCTTTGTTCACGCGATAAACGTCGTGCAGGTCCTTGGGCCCATCCACACTTAACCCAACAAGAAAATTGTTTTGCTTGAAAAAAGCACACCAATTGTCATCGAGTAGCGTGCCGTTGGTCTGAATCGTGTATTGGATTCTTTGGCCGGGACGTTTCAGTTTGTTGACTAGTTCGATGGATCGCTGGAAGAAGTCCAATCCGATCAAGGTCGGCTCTCCGCCTTGCCAAGCCACGTTCACTTCCGGAGCTCGATGACTTTTCAGAAGCTGTTCGAGATAGATTGCCAGAAGATCCTCGGCCATCCGAAAGCGGCTGCCGGTGTACAACAGTTCTTTGGACAAAAAGAAACAGTACTTGCAATCGAGATTGCAGATTGCGCCCGTCGGTTTGATCAAAACGTGGAAAGCAGACGGCGCATTCCTTGGGAATGTAAGCCCACCGTTTTGATGCTCTGCTGCCGAAGCAGTCATTGCGTTCTCCAGATTAAATCTTCGCCAGTCTTGAATTCAGGTTCTGGCAAATTCGCCTAAGCCGATGGCCGGTAAGGTCAGTTGGATTCCAAACCGATCACGCACGAACGTGAGATGTAAGCTACTGAAAGACATTTAGTTTTAAACCTGTCATTAGTGACAGTCCGGGAAGTTACCTTGCACAGGCCGCTGTCACGCGACACCCGGCAGAGTTTCGGAGCCATGTGTTACCAGAAGCCGATCAGCCAGCCCGTTCGCGAACTTTCGAGCTGCTACCAGGTGGTAGTGGTTCTTCCCTTCGAGTATTTGCCTGTCATCACGACGAGGTCATTCGATATTTTGTGCGGCCGCGATTGGCTCGAATGCGGGCGCCGTGGCAGATACATCCCCAGAGATTGCACTTTTGGCACCGCCGCTCACATGCAGGCGTGCTTCTCTGCTGGCAGTTTCTCCGAAGCAGCGAGCTCGATTAATGCTTCCAATAGGCGTGCTATCAGGCGTTGAGTGCCTGGTAACATCGAAATAAATTACTTCACCCGCCTCCGGGGGAAGGTGAGACTGCGGCAACAGGTTGAGCCGAGCGACCTTGTGAAATGGCGCTTCTGCTTCTTTCCACTTGACACTAGCGTTTTCAATCCAGAAGTTGGCATCGTGGCGTTTACCCCAATAAGTCATCTTGCCGGCGTCGAGGAGCTGGACGCTAAAGTCGAAGCTGCTCATCCTGCCGTCTTCGTTGAGGTGCCGGATTAGCTCCTCCTGCAGCCCTTTCGGATTACTCTTTTGCAAAGGACGCGCCAGATTATCCGGAGAGGGTATAGCCGAGTACTGGACAACATCGACCGGTCCGTGACGAAATGGCACGTTGCTCCAATAGCGCAGTTGCTGATACGGTCTGATCTTTTGGCTGGCTGCCAATTTTGCCAGGGTCAGGACTCTGAGCACGCGCAATTTGTCCTTGAACGGTAGCGACAACAGACCGGAGAGTGGGCTCGATGCCGCTAGAACCTTCATGATTGCCGCAAATGCATGGGAGTCGTTAATGGGCAGCGGAGGGGTATTTTGTAGTGAGAAATCCTGCCTGCCGTCGTTCGTACCCGGAACAACTGAGCCATTCCGAGTGAGGTCGACCGAGAACGACATGGATCGAACGTCGGGCTTGAAATCGGAGTTCTTTTTCGAATCAGCATTCCCCCAACGCACAACCGCGGGATATACGCCGGGCGTAGCGAACATCCCCTTGCTGAGCCGCGCCGCCAGCCCAGGATCCCGTCCGGCCTTAACGTCAAGTACTTCGAATTGAGCCTGGGCGCAAACCCCCTTGGCGTGAGTTCCGCGAGCCAGTGGCCGGTGTTGTTGGGCAGCGGCACGCGCCTGTACCTGGAGGGTTGTCTGGACTATCTCCTCAATGTCAGACTTTTCTCTGGCAAGGTTCCGCTCGCCGTCGCTACCGGTCACTCCGAACCATCTTGTCAACCACAGCATAGGTTTTGGCCCTCCTTGACATTTACCTGTCCATTATTCCAATTTGGAAATGAATTTCATCGCAGTGACGCTCGGCAAGAAGCAATAGGCGGCGGCCTTCGTCTTAGTGAAGCTTGAGAAGCCGGTCAATCTGATTGGCGGTGCGCCATTCGCCTGCGGAATCACGAAGATGCTTTCTTCCGGGTCCTGAGTACCGATCATAGGGTCTTTCGCTCGAGGATCGAGCCTGACCGCCCCGGCGAATTCGGAGTCGTTTACCCAATGCCCTAACACGAATTCATATTGGTTCTCGATGCTTGAATTGATGAAGTAGCCGAGAAGTCCGCGCTCGATGCCGTCATCGGGTTGCGACGGATCATAGTTGGGCCCGTAGGGTAGACCGCGTCGGATTAGACGATGAGTATTATTGCTTCCCCCGGGCTCGCCCTGGCCAGTGATTGGCTGGCCTCGTGGATTTATTCGGCGCATGTGCGCTCCGACAGGACAGCGCAGCCCCTTTGGGTCGCCCGATCCATCTTCGTTTACGTATCCGTAGTTGTTGAGTTGGTCAGAGGGAATCCCGCCTGGAGGGCTGTCCGTTTCTGGCGACAATTCCAGTGGAGTGCCGTTGCGCCACCGTCCGCAAATCTTGGCGGCGAGCAGCTCGGGGTCGATCTTGTCCTTGTTCGATTGCAGGAAATTCTCAAATCCAACTACGTCCGTCAGTATCATCTTGAAGACGGCGAAGCTGCCGTTCAGACCGAGCTCTCGAGGCTCAGGTACGAAATAATTCTCCGCCTCGTCCTGCAAAACAAACAGCCACGGTTCGCACGGCTGTTGGTGATCGGGCGTATATCGTTCGGGACCGCCGCGAATCGTAGTCATGCTGATGCCGTCGGTGTATCCAAACGGGACTTTGGCACAGGGTTCAGGCTTGCCGTCGACCATTTGCAACCACGCGCTCCCGTCGGTACGCCAAATTTCCTGAAACGCTCCGCCTTCGGCAAACAGGGCAGACAGCCGGTCGCTATAGGTCGTCATCGCCTCCGGACTCATGGCATGCAGGGTCACCATCACATGATCGTTTCCAGACGCAAAGGCCGGAACCCAGTTCTGCGGTGCACTTGCCCCGGTATCGCCCACCAGGCTTGCTCGGGCCGCCGCCCCGGCGATGAAAGCGCCGAATGACTTGAACGAGAGCGTCGGGACGCGGTCTTTGACCTCCAGCGCGACCAGCCCGGGCCAGGTGATGCCCAGGTTAAGGCAGTAGTCGGGCTTGCAGCGTGGGATATCGGCGAGGTTGTCTCCTGGTCCTGGAGCGAACCCTACGTGCCAGTCATCTGCAGTGGTGATCTGCGGCGCGTCAGACTCGTCTTCACTGACGAACCGCCCAAGCAGCTCGCGGGCCTTGCCGGCAACGCCCACAGTTAGTACGAAATGCCGGACCATTGGCATCCTGTACCCGCGCATGATGAATCCCTGAATATCACCCAGCTCGAGTGTGCTCTTCGCCGGGCGCGACGGGGTCTCCTCCTCCGTGTCTTCCCCCTCCTCGCGGCCATGCGTAACCAGCTTGCGAAAGAACGTCTCCGCCGACCATGCTCTCTTGTCTCCACTCACTGCTGGGCTCCTACGTCTTTTTTTGCAGGCGTTTCTTACTGCTGTGCCACCACAGTTTTGCTATCGGCGATCAAGGCATGGATGTCCTGAACGCCTAAGCCCGGGTACGCCTGGTAGAAGCCGATCGGCGTTCGGTTTGCTCCTGCTGCAAAGTCAATAAACTCCTGCAGGTGTTTGCGGCAGGGCGACGGCGGCGGGTTTATGCAGAATTTGAATATCAAATCGAAGACCTCTCCGATGTTCTTGGTGAAATCGGCGATGTACGTATCAAAGGTGCCGTCATACACAGTAAAAAATCCTACTTGGTGGTCCTCAAGCGGCACGAACTGCGCGAAGTGGGGCGTGCCAACCTTATCGAGGTCGTGAGTTGTTCCGCGTCCTCTCGCGCGCAGCAGCAGTTTCACCTCGGTGAAGGCGAGCGTTGATTTGATAGGCAGAATCACCAGGAACGGATTAAGCACTCCGGCGCCACTGAGGCCTGCCGCGGATGCGAGGGTCTTAATCTCCTTGGCAGTGGCGCCGGGGTAGGCAGTGTAGAGATTGACCGGGACCAGAAGATGCTTCTCCGTCCAACTGACGAATGCATCTGCATGCTCGGCCACCGGCGTGGGCGGTGGGTTGTCCACATGTTGAAAGATAAAATCGAACACCGGTCCTGCATGTTTGGCGAACTCGCCCATAAGCTGATCGAGTTCACCGTCGAAATCGGCAAGAAACAGCAGGGTTTTGTCGCTGAGCACCGTGAAGCGCGAGTAGTGGATGGTGCCGAGCGTATCCTCCGCCTCGAAGAGCGCCGGCATCAGGGGCGGAAGCTGCTCCGCCACCGCCTTCGCGTCCGCGGGCGACGTCAAAGGAAAGGCCAGCGTAAAGTGGCTCTGGTTTGTCACAAGGGATCTCCTTTATCTCCGTCGCTTGCAATCATCTGTCAGCTTGGTGACACGAGCGATGGGCTAGGGATATTGTTTGAACATCTTCTGGACGGCCTTGGTTACCATCTGCGAATTCTTGCTGCCGTTGGTGCTCAGTGTGTTTTGGGCGAGCCCGCGCCACAGCAGGTTCTTTTCCTTAGCCCCGTACAGGTCGACAATCAAGGTTCCTACGACGTTCTGCTGTGGAGTGATGCCGCCCATTCCTCCGCCAATGCCGCGCATACCCCATGCTTGGTAGGATGTTTGCTGTTGCAAACCACCGCTCGCGAGGATGATTAGATCAGGGTTTTGGGCTTCCCCAACAAGCTGCAAACCCTTACCTTGCAGTGCACTATCAATGTCCGATTTTGCCTGTTGCGCCAGTATCGAGTTTTGGATCTGGTTGGCATTGTTACTCGCCCAGATATAGGTGTGATACCCCGAAAAATCCTGGCTTTTGTTGTAATTGACTGAGACTGTTTGCCCCAGGGCAATCGCGGACGCGATGCATGCAAGCATGGCGCACAATGCGTATTTCGTCTTCATAATCTTCATCCTTCTCTCTAGGAGCACAAACAGCACTCGTGTTGACTGCGATTGTTGTCGATTGTTGTCTTGGAGCAGCCGTCCGCCTACTGTCACTTAAGACAGGGCGGTTTTTCTTTTAGCCGTGGCGGTAAGCAGAGTCCCAGAATATGACCGGCCGTCATACATGCGGAGGTGCAGTCCTTCAGTTTCGCACTATTAACTAACCAAAAACTTACTTGGCAGCAATCCAGTCGAGCGAGTAAACATCCTGCGTTCCGGCGTCCCGAAGCATCAGCGGGGAGTCCTCAGGATCCAGTCCGAGCCAGAAACCCCAGAACCCCGTGGGCTCAAAGCCTTTCAGATCGGCAACCTGCTCGAGCTTGCGGTCGCTGATCCGTATCCTAAGCACAGCGGGTTTTTCCGGATAGTGGACAAAGTAGATGAACCGCCCATCTTTGGACCAGTTGGGGAAGTCGACCGCGGTCTGAATCAGATCCGACCACTTACCGGTCTGAAAATCGAACAGCACCATTCGCAGCCCGTTTTTTGTCATCGCAGCGACGTAGCGTCCATCGGGCGACCAGCGGGGTGAGCTGTAGCCGACGGATTCTGGAAGGGAAGACACGCGATGAGAGCGAACGTCCAGCAGTCGGAGCACCGGAGGAGCATTCGGCGCGACCTCTTCGAACAGGATCCGATCTCCGTTCGTGGACCAGTTCGGTTCTCTACGAGCAACCGAATTCCCAGGTATCAGTAGTTCCGGCGCACCTCCGTTAGCCGGCACTGTATATATCTCATCGACTTTTCCGGTTCTATATCCCCAGAACGCGATTTGCTTTCCGTCTGGGGACCATTGTGGATTGAGAGGATAGATGGGCGGATCGGTGAGCCGCAGTCGCTCGCTACCGTCCACTCTGCTTCGCCAAAGACTTCCGTCAGGATAGGTAACGTAAGCGATCCATTTTCCGTCCCGTGAAAAGGCAACACATTCCGCTGAGATACCCCCGAAGTAAGTCAGGAATTGGCCAAGATTTCCGTCATAGCGGGACAGCGTTCCGTGTAATGTCGACCCGACCACGAAGAGCTTCTTGCCGTCCTTGCTGGGAAGAGGAGACGCCAGCGGCATCGGGCTCGAGGTCAGCCGAATGGGTTCGCCGTCCGCTCGTCCGAAAAGTCCCGCCCTGTCCGGCAACGCCCATATCTGGCCATTGGCCTGAAACACAAAGAACTTCCCATCCGTTGTCCATTTGCCGTCTGCATCCGTTGATGGTTGATGCCAGCCTGGAAGCAGACGATGAAGGTGCTGTCCCTCGACCGTTACTTCCCAAAGAGAACGGCTTGCACTGGTTACATTTTGCCAGGTAAAGCGAAGTCTGCTCCCATCTGGCGAGAACTGGGGCGCATAGATAATTCCTTTGAGCGAGGCCACCTTCCGAGCTCCGGTCCCATCGCTGGCCGAGACAAACAAGTCGCCGCGATTGCAATAGGCCAGCATTGTGCCATCTGGAGACCAGGTCGCGTCGGTCGCCAACAGACTGCCGATCCGGCGAGGCGGGCCGTTGAGGGTCGGCAGCCGCCACAGACTGCCAGGGTATTCAACCTCGAGGCCCGGCCGGCCGATTGCGAGCAGTTCAGTGCCGTCGGGCGATACGGCGGCGGGAATCGTGTACGCGGACGGTACCGGAATCCGGACCGGGTCGCCGCCGGAGACCGACATCTGCGCAATTCCCGGTGCCGTCAAAGCTCCCACGCCCAAATAGAGCCTCGATCCATCCGTGCCGGCTAGAAACTTCGCCTCACCGTCATGGCTGAGCTGCGTATATTCCGAAAGCTCCGGAGTTGGCGAAGGGGCGGAACGGTAAAAGATTAGCAGCGCGGCGGCAATTATCAGCAGCCCGATGAGAATTCGCCATCGCCGCCGAAGGGGCGGTGCAGCCTGTGATTGCCCTGTTGTGGACGCAGACCTCGCGCCCCGGCGGGCAACCCCCTCAAATGTCTGGGACCCTGAAGAAGGGCGCGCCGCCCCTTCCTTTCGCTGCTCCGCCAAGGGCGCGTCTATCACCTCCGCCGGGCTACGCTGCAGCCTCTTCAGGTCCGCGCGGATCTCGTTTGCATGCTGGTACCGAAGCTGCCGGTCCTTTTCCAGGCAGCGATCGATGATTCGCGCTAATCCCGCCGGAACATCGGGATTCAGTTGCGCTGGAGTGATCTGGACTTGCTGGACGATGGCAATCAGAAGCTCTCCGGTTGTATCCCCCGGGAAGGGCGAGCGGCCGGTGCACATCTCGTAAAGCAGGATGCCGAAAGAAAAGAGATCGGTGCGCGTGTCGACCGGTTTGCCAAGGGCCTGCTCGGGCGACATGTACGCCGCCGTCCCCAACGCGGCTCCAAGCCCGTCGGTAAGCTGCGATTCAGCCCCGCCTCCGGCCAGTTCCTTGACGGGTAGCATCTTCGCCAGCCCGAAGTCCAGAATCTTGGCGTTCCCACGTTTGGTCACGAAGATGTTAGCCGGTTTTATGTCGCGATGGATAATGCCTTTCTCATGCGCCGCTTCAAGTGCGTCCGCAAGGTCGATGGCGACTTCGATCACCCGAGCAATCGACAGCGAGTCTTCCTGAATCAAGTGCTTCAGCGTTTCACCCTCCAGGAACTCCATGGCGATGAACGTACGCCCGCCCTCTTCGGCGATTTCATAAATTGTGCAGATGTTGGGATGGTTCAGGGCTGACGCGGCACGCGCCTCCCGCCGGAAACGCTCCAGCGCCGTGCTATCGTTCGCAAAGTTATCCGGCAGAAATTTGAGCGCGACATACCGGCCAAGGACGATGTCCTCGGCTTTGTACACCACACCCATGCCACCGCCGCCGATCTTCTCTAATCCACGGTAGTGGGAAATGCTTGCATCGGTCATCGTTAGTCATCCGCAAACGACCGAATCCGGCCCCCGCAATCATAGCGTTCCTGATCATAACAGTCATTAATTGTAGTAGCTACCGAAGGCCTGGCGTGCGGAAAGGCTCACAGAGGCTTATTGACGATCGGGGCGCGAACCGCGATCCTCGTGCCCTGCCCTGGGCTGGACCATATTTCAAATTTGCCGCCAATCAGATGGATTCGCTCACGCATGCTGATCAGTCCAAGTCCCGCCGCGAGCCTCGCGCCCTCAACATCGAAGCCAACGCCGTCATCCTTTATTTCCAGGTTGAGATCACGGTCCGAACAATTCAATCGAACCGTGATGCTCTTCGCGCTGCTGTGCTTCATTGCGTTATGCATTCCCTCCTGCAACACCCGCAGGAAGGCCAACGCGATCATGCCGTCCAATTTCTCCTGAAGATGATCGCAGGAACAATCTACCGGGATACCTAGCTGCTCGGAGCATTCACGGCAGTGGCCCTTGATCGCCACAGCCAAGCCCAGCAACTCCAGCTCCGAGGAGTGTAGGTCGTGCGAAAGGCGGCTCGCCTTGTTGATGATCTTTTCCAGCTTGGCACTCAGATCCTTCAGGCTGGCGTGTGTCATCTCAGGGTGCCCGGAGACGGGCTGGCCTGCGCGGAGCATTTGAATCTTCAATACCGCCAGCGACTGCCCAATATCATCGTGCAGTTCTCTTGCAATTCTGGTGCGGTCCGCCTCTTGTGCATTCATCATTCTGCGGCTCAGCTCATCGCGCGCCACTTCGGCGTTGCGAAGGTCCTGCTCGGCCCGCTTAAGAAAAGTAATATCTTTGGCGACCGCAGTCAGGCTTCGAGGTGCGTTTGTAGCTTCGTCGCGGACCAGTGAGAAGACCATGTTCACCCAGACCATTTGTCCAGTCGTTCCAGCGGCACTCATGTTAGTCGAGAAGTTGGAAATTTCACCGGCAATAAGCCGGTCCAGGCCGCGCTGGCACTCAGGCCATGATTCCTCGGGCAGGAAAAACCCGTTGAGGGTTTTGCCCTCCAGGTCTCGCTTCGCCTGGCCAATAACCTCACACATCTGCCTATTTGCGCTCAACAGTCTTCCATCCAGAGTCAATTGAGCGACGCTGACCGCCAAATGTTCAAAGGCCTTGCTCCAGGCGCGCTCCTCAAGGTAGCCATCTTGCTGTTCGTGAGAATCGCGCTTAAGCATCTTCGAGAAATTTCCCGGCAACAGTATATCTCGGGAATAAGAACAGGGATGCATGATTCGTACGACTGCTTCTAGCCAGGCTTCAGTAATTTTGCTAGTGTTCAGCCGCTTCGTCGTCGAGTAGTCTCTCATCAGGCTGCTCAAATAGAAACCGTGCAAGAAACGCGTTATCCCCCTGACCAGCAAGGCAGGTTAGAAGTGAAAAGACTGCTGTGTGTAGATGACAGCCCAGCTATGCTCGAAATCCTGGTGGATCTGCTGCAGCTCCAGTTCACAATTGTGGGCACCCTATCCTCCGGAGTTTCCGTCCTGGAAGAAGCGACCACTTTGAATCCAGACATCATTCTCCTCGACGTGGATCTGGGCGATATGAACGGCTTTACTGTCGCGAAACAACTGAGAAGCAGCGGATGCCTGGCCAGCATCGTCTTTCTCTCGGTCCACGAGAGCATAGACTTCATTCGAGCCGCCAAGGATTTGGGAGCAGCCGGCTACGTCTTCAAATCGCAAATTACCCGCGACCTTGTAAAGACGCTTCACACCGCCGCCTCGCGGCCAGACACTGCATAGGTAGCGACGCGCGCCTATGGCGCACTGTGCGCTCTTTTCTTTCTAAGTTCCAGGAAAACCCTTTACACTTTTTTGCCTGCGATGATTGCGCTTGGCGAGCCGTGCCTTTAGGAATTTTGAAGTGAGACCTTCCTTCTTCTTACTGGTGTTTATCCTCTTCCCAATTTCTTAGCCTGATTGCAGGAAGTATCAAGCTCATAGTGAACAAACCAAGAGAAGCCGAGATGCCGTCTTCTCTTGTCTGCTCGGTTCTTGGAAAATCGTCCTAGTATCGAATCGAGCGCCTTGGGAGGCAAATGGGGTTCTGGGCGAATTACTGCCAATACATCAGTTACCAGTTGTGCCCTACCCCCTATAGCGCGGTAGCCTTTGCCGAGAGCCGCGACAGTCTCGCCAACAGCATTTACTCGGTTGGGCGGCAGGTCTGATTCCCGCCAGAATCGTGCAGCCAATGCAGACAGGAAAACAAAATCTGAAGTAACGGTATTGCTTTCTTTCCGTTACAGGTTCTCTTCAGGATTACTCCCCACAGTCGGCATGGCTCCGGTAATCCGGAACCGAGATCCCGATGCCTGATGCAGGATCCTAGCGCGTTTTCCGTTACTAATCGCGGAACGAAGCAGTCTGCAGGCATCTTGACTGTTCATCAACTAGTAATTTCCGGGTTGGCGACAAACCTTCCGGTACTCTGTTAATGAGTCGGCTTGTACGCGTCAGTTGAAGATCCAGTTAGCCGAAAATGGGGCTATCAGGATGGGCGAATCCATGGCCGAATGGCGATCAACATCGTCAGTCGTATCTGAGGGCAACGATCGGATCGATCTTCAACGCCCGACGGGCAGGAATATAGCACGCAACAATTGCTACCCCTAACAGCAACCCGGATGCGGTCAGCAAGGTCAACGGGTCAGTCGCTTTGATTCCATACAGCAACTGAGAGAAGCTGGGCAACGATCGACCCAGTAGGAACACTGCGACAGCGCCGATGATCAGCCCCGCTATGGCGAGTCGGAGTCCCTGACCGAGGACCAATCGCAATACGTCCCGCGGCTTTGCTCCCAATGCCACACGGACGCCGATCTCGTGCACACGTTGGGTCACCGAGTATGAAATGACTCCGTAGAACCCAATGGATGCTACAAGCAGCGCAAGTCCTGCAAACGCCGCCAGCAACACCATGGCTAACCGTTGGGAGGACATCGTGGCGGAAACCACCTCCTGCAAGGTTCGGACCCTATAGACTGTCTGGTCTTCCGCTGCGCCATAAACAACATTCTTGATCGCGGGCATTATGGCCGCGGTATCAAGGGGGGTTCGGACGACGATCGTCAGATACTTAGCTAGATCGGGTACGACCAGATTCTGAAGCTGGTAAACAGATATGTAGATCTGACTCGGGTTGTCGGTCCCGGGATCGTTCAGTCCCCAATTCTTCACGTGCCCCACGACTCCGATAATTCGAGCAGGACCGAAATTCTGCCACGCGACGTTGATGGTTTGTCCCACAGGATCTTTACCGGGAAAATATGTGTGCGCCAGGTCGTCGTCAATCGCGATCACTCGCTCAGACTTGAGGGTATCTGCCGGCGTAAAGAAGCGGCCTCGAAGCAGCGGGATCCTCATTGTGCGCAGATAATCCGGGCCTGTCCAAAAGAGGAGCGCGTGAGGTGCATCCTGCATGGAAGCCGGCTCCTGTGCGCCTACCCGGAAGGAAGCTGAGTGGTCCATTTCGCTCATAGGAAGCGATATCGCAACAGCAACATCCACCGCCTCGACACCGGGAAGGCGGCGAATTCTATCGACTAATTGCTGAAAGGCGACCTGCACGTCGATTTCTGTCCGGCTCATTGAGGGTGAAAGACCGACCTTAAACATAACGACATTTTTCGCTTCGAATCCTGGATTGACATTCCGCAATTCGCGAACCGTACGGAGAAGCAGAGAACATCCGGTGAGTAGCACCAGGGTAAGTCCCACCTGGACGATCACAAAGATGCCCTGAGAGCGCAGATGCGCACGCGTCGATCCTCGGCCTCCCGCCTTGAGGGAACCGAACACGGTCTTGCTCGTACTCTTCATGGCCGGCGCCAGCCCGAATAGAATCCCAACGGCAAGGGACACACCAAATGCGAACAGCAGAACTGTCCAGTCCAATCCAACGTTCTCTCCACGCGGAAGACTATCCCGTATCCCGCCCAGCACCACAACCAGCGCCAACTTTGCAATACCCAGGCCAATGAGTCCACCTGTGAGAGCGAGTAATAGACTCTCAGTCAGCAACTGCCGCACGACTCGCATGCGGCTTGCTCCCAGCGCAGAACGAACGGCAAATTCTCTTTCCCGTGCCGCAGCCCGTGCGAATAGGAGGTTCGCAACATTCGCGCAGGCGATCAGCAACACCATGATTACGGCTCCCAGGAGCATAAAGAGCATCCCGGCTGTATCGCCGACAAAGTCGTGCTTCAAGGAATCGATGTAGATCCCCAAATTGCGATCAGCGGCTGGGTAAAGGTTATCGAGCTGCGCCTGTACAGTGCTCAGTTCGCCTTGCGCCTGCGCAATGCTAATCCCCGGCTTCAGACGTGCAATGCTCACGATTCCACGAAAGGTGCGATCGCCGCACAGTTTGGGATTACTCACCGCGAGCGGGGTGTAAACATCCGCTTCGGTCAAAAAACGAAAGCCGGGCGGAAGTACACCGATTATCGTATAGTCCGCGCCATCCAGTTTGAGGTACTGGCCGAGAACCTGAGGAGTTGCTCGAAAGCGATCCTTCCACAAACGATTGCTGATGATGACGTTCTGCGCTCCTTGCGGCTGATCCTCCGATCGAGAAAAATCGCGTCCCAGAGCCATCGGAACGTCCAGTGTGGCAAAGAAGCCGGCAGAAACTTGCATGCCATCGATGTGTTGTGGCGTCCCTGAACCGGTCAGATCGTAGCTGCTCCACGTGAGCGTGGCCATTTGTTCGAACGAGTGCGCATCACGCTGCCAGTCCTGAAAGTCTGGAATGGAGACATACAGTTCCTTGAGGCTGAGGTTTGGGCGGCTCTCCCCGATTATGACCAGGCGTTCAGGCTGATGAAACGGAAGTGGCGCAAGCAGAACCCCACGCACCACGCTGAACATGGCAGTATTGGCTCCTATGCCGAGCGCCAGGGTAAGTATTGCGGCTATCGCATAGCCAGGATTCTTCCAGAGTGTGCGAACACCGAAACGTACATCCTGTAACAATCGCTCCACCCAGGCCTCGTCCCAGACTTTGTATGTTTGATCTTTTATCTTGGCGGCATTGCCAAACTTCCGAATAGCCGCATAGCGAGCTTCTTCAGGCGACATGCCGCGCCCGATATTGTCCTGCGTCTCAATCTCGATATGATCCTGGATGTCCCGATCCAAATCCGCCATCATTCGTTTCCGAAAGTTCATCTATTTCACTCCTGCTGTGCCGGCCGCAGGAGATGAAGGGGCAGCATACCCCCTATCTCCCTTGGTTGCGCCTGTCCGGTAGGAACCGTCGTTACAGAGGCCAGTTGCGCCGTTGGACCGGACACCCTGGCTCAGCCCTGGGCGATCAGCCCCTCGAGATAAGCTTTATCGCCTAGAATCTCCTGGTCGCGTCCTGTTCCCGGGTTCCCAGCCTCAATGGTCGCCGTGCCGTCATAACCGAGCTCCTTCAGGCGCTGGAAGATTCGCGGCCAGTCCACCTTGCTGCTCTGGCTGGCAGGAACCTGCCGGCCCAGATGCTTGGGGTCCGTGGGATAGAAGCCGCCCTTGACGTGGATGGCCCGTACATAGCTTCCGATGACATCGAGGGCATCTACCGGATTGCCTTTGCCGTACAGCACCAGGTTCGCCGCGTCGAGAACCAGCCCCAGGTTGTCCGTTCCGGCGTCCTGAATCGTCCTCAGCAGGGTGATAGGAGTTTCCTGCCCGGTCTCGTTGAAGAACATCTGGCCGTTCCCCTTGCAGTGGCCGGCAATCTCGCGCACCGCCTCAACCGTGGGTTCGTACAACGGGTCGCTCGGAACTTCGGGAATAAAGCCCCATTGATTAAACAGCGCCGGCACACCCACGCGCTTTGCGAAGTCAGAGGCTCTCTTCAGCTGATCAATTCTTTGCCGCCGATACCGGGAGGGGATCAGTCCGAAGCCGGGGGGGCCATCGACCAAGTCGTACTTCTCCTTTCCCGGCCCGGACGAGTATAGAACCGTCGCCTCCACTTCGTAGCGGTCGAGTGCACCTCGCAGCCGAGCAGCCATGGCAGGGGAGAAGTCCCAGATCATCACGTGGGCCGTGGGCAAACCTAGCCCGTGAACGTGGGCCATAACCTTTTCCGGATCATCCGAGACCATGACCAGCAGGCCCAGCCGTAGGGCCTTCTTGGATGCTTCTTCCGGCACGCCAGCCGTTGCCTTGCCGAAAAGCTGCCCGGTACCAGCAGCCGCCGCTGCCCCTGCCGCGAACTGGAAAAGTTGCCGCCGGCTGTAGGTTTGCATCCCGTCCTCCTTGTTGGCTTCCGTCACCAGACGAGGCTTTCCAGGACTTCATGGCTCGCCAAATGTCCTCCTCCCGGCATCGGCGTCTCCGCCTTGTCGGAGTCGTGATTAGCGTCATCCATAGAATTCGTTTGATGGAGCTGACGGAGATTATATCCACGCGAAGGCCGAGTTCGCCGTGGATGCACTCGATACCCGCTATTGCCTAAAGATCGAAGCGGCTCGAAAAGGGTCGAAGCGGCAGCTAGCGGGATGCGTTCGGCAGATCGACGGGTTTTCCGTGCGGTGTATGTCGATAGGCGTCGGCCCAGGCTTCTTTGCGATCAAGCATCTCGTTTGGATTGGAGAGTCCTTTCGCGGTCGCGAGGCGTTCGAGCGCGGCATTGAAAGGGCATTGAAGGGACTCGCGGAGATGACTCCCCACGCATTTGTCCGAAAGACCAGACTCGCATTTGCGCGCAAGATGCTAGAAGATGGGGCGTCAGTCTCGCAGGCGTGCGTTGGCTCGGGTTTTGTCAGCGTATCGCATTTCAGTCGTGCTTTCCAAAGTCAATATCGAGTCAACCCTTCACGTCATACCGCTTCTGATCGCTCGAAGGGTATGGAGCGGTAGTGAGCCCATATATGCAAACAGCAGCCCGATCACTTTCGCAAGAAAAAGCAAGCGCCGCCGCCAACCGAGCGAGATAAAATGATTACATGACAGCCGCACTAGACCGAAAAGTGGCACTGATTACGGGAGGAAGTGCCGGAATCGACAAGGCCGCGGCAAAGCTCTTCGCTGAGGCGGGAGCAAGCGTAGCGTTCGCCGCGCGCGGAGCAGAACGCGGACAGCGAGTTGAGAAGGAGCTGCGGCAAGCGGGCTTGGATGTTCACTTCGTACAGGCCGACGTATCTGACTCCGAACAGGTACAGGCTCTGATTGCGAAGACCGTCGACAAATTTGGCCGGCTCGATTGCGCTTTTAACAACGCTGCTGTATTGGGCAAGAACACCGCACGGCCGATTTCAGCGTTGCTGATTTCGATGCCGAGGTAGCCTCCAATCTCAAGAGTGTCTGGCTCTGCATGAAATATGAATTGCAGGAAATGCAAAGACAGGAACCGCGTGGAGGCGTGATCGTAAACACCTCCTCCGTAAACGGACTTGGAGGCGCAAAAGAAGCAGCTCTCTACTCGATGTCCAAGGCAGGGATTTTAGGTCTAACTAAATCAGCGGCCCAAGAATATGCGGCGGACGGAATCCGGGTGAATGCATTAGTCGCGGGTGGTTTCGACACGGAGTTGTTACATAACGCCGTGAGCCAAGCTATAGGCGGTGACACCGCAAAGATCGAAGCAGTATTGAAGGGTTTTGTCGGAATGGTTCCGGCAGGCCGCATTGGCAGACCAGACGAGGCGGCGCAAGCTGCGCTATGGCTCTGCAGCGATGCTGCCTCCTATGTAACGGGGCTGTCCATGATTGTTGATGGCGGCGTAACTGCGTGGGCGCGCTAAGCCATGCAACTACGTTCCTATCGCTGCTCATCTTGGCTTTCAGACCGAGGAGGGACAGACCGAGGAGGGACAGACGAAAAGTTCACCGCAAATGGATCTTCTTTCGCCCATAGGGTTACTCTTCGCCGATCCCCGAAACTAGACCTGCAATGTTAAGGAATAGATTCAGGTGACGTGGCGAACGTCCCCTGGTTTCCATTCAAAGTACCGGTCCCGTCTGGCGCATAAATTAGACCTATGTGAGTTCAGCTGCGTGCAACGCCTTTTATCCAGACACCTCGAATGACACAGAGTGGTTCGAAGACTCAGATATGGGGGGACGATGACAGAAACCGCGATTGCAAGTCCGTCCTAAGCTTCGGGATGCGTGTAAGGCGCTCGATATTCCTGGCGCAACAGTGCGTTTGCCTCGGAATCTCCGACCACGAGCTGCTTCTCTGGATCCCACGCCAGGCTTCGGCCTAGCTTCATCGAGTTGTTCGCCAAAATGCACGACGCGGTTGAAATGTAGCCCTCCTCGATGTCGGAGACCGGATGGCTACGCGCGTCGATCGAGGCAAGAAAGTTCTGCATATGATGCCGGATGGCGGGCGCGACGTTTTTCTCGAGATCCTTTTCGGTCTTGTCCTCGGGGTATTGTTCCAGCTCGTAGGTAACGTCTTTATGAACAGGCTGTCCGCCGCCGATGGGAATAAAGTCATATCCCATCACGCTCACCTTTAGCGTTCCTTTGTCGCCGTAGAATGTCGCGCCCCATGGATACTTTGGATCCGCGGCCTCGCCCCAACTGCGGTGCTGCCACACGACTCGAAGATCCTGGAAATCGAAGGTGGCTGTCTGGGTATCGGAAATGTTGGCCTTGCTCTTCTTATCGACAAAGATTCCACCGGTGGAATCAATCTTCGTTGGCCAGCCCAATCCGAGCATCCACCGTGTCATATCAAACATGTGGACGCACATATCACCCACAATGCCGTTCCCATACTCCATAAACGCGCGCCAGCCGCGGGGGTGAACCAAGCTGTTATAAGGCCGCATTGGAGCAGGACCAGTCCAGGCATCGTAATCCAGATTCGCAGGCGGCGCGGTATCAGGGGGATTTGCCGTCGCGCGCATGTGGTAGTAGCAGTAGATCTCGACAAGCGCGATCTTCCCGAGCTTACCCTCTTCAATGAAGCGCTCTTTTGCCTCGACCAGGTGAGGCGTGCTACGGCGTTGCAGACCAACCTGGACAACGCGATTGTTGTGGCGGGCAGCGGCCAGCATGGCCTTGCCTTCCAGAACGTCGCGGCTAATCGGTTTCTGAACCCAGATGTCCACGCCAGACTTTGCGGCTTCAATCATGATCAGGGCATGCCAGTGGTCGGGCGGTGCAATCAGCACCAAGTCCAGATCTTTCTCGGCAAGCATCTTTCGATAGTCCGAGTAGGTGCGAGGCCTCTTCTTGGAACGCTGCCGGGCGGCGGACATGTCAGCGGCGTTCGAGAGCATCTGCGAATCGACGTCGCATAAAGAGACGATCTCGACCGGCGATACCTGCACCAGCCGGAACAGATCCGATTTTCCATACCATCCACAACCGATCAAACCGACTCGCCGACGTTTGTCGCGATCATACTCTTGCGCGGGCGCTAGGGCGGCCCCAGCCAACCCGAAGGCAGTGGTGTGGAGGAATTCACGTCGATTCATAGGAATACCGGCAAAGCGAAAGCAGTTTCCTAGTATATTCCTTCGTATCAATCAGACAGACCACGTGACAGACACAGACCACGTCAGACCACGTGACAGACAGGACGTACCCCATACGCGCACGACACAGACCACGTCACAGACCACGTGACAGACAGGACGTACCCCATACGCGCACAACTGGGGTTCGTCCTGTCAGTCACCGCTTTTAGTTCAGCCCTGTCAGTCACCGCTTTTAGTTCAGCCCTGTCAGTCACCGCTTTTAGTTCAGCCGCTTCGTCGTCGAGTAGTCTCTCATTAGGCTGCTCAAATAGAAACCGTGCAAGAAACGCGTTATCCCCCTGACCAGCAAGGCAGGTTAGAAGTGAAAAGACTGCTGTGTGTAGATGACAGCCCAGCTATGGTCGAAATCCTGGTGGATCTGCTGCAGCTCCAGTTCACAATTGTGGGCACCCTATCCTCCGGAGTTTCCGTCCTGGAAGAAGCGACCACTTTGAATCCAGACATCATTCTCCTCGACGTGGATCTGGGCGATATGAACGGCTTTACTGTCGCGAAACAACTGAGAAGCAGCGGATGCCTGGCCAGCATCGTCTTTCTCTCGGTCCACGAGAGCATAGACTTCATTCGAGCCGCCAAGGATTTGGGAGCAGCCGGCTACGTCTTCAAATCGCAAATTACCCGCGACCTTGTAAAGACGCTTCACACCGCCGCCTCGCGGCCAGACACTGCATAGGTAGCGACGCGCGCCTATGGCGCACTGTGCGCTCTTTTCTTTCTAAGTTCCAGGAAAACCCTTTACACTTTTTTGCCTGCGATGATTGCGCTTGGCGAGCCGTGCCTTTAGGAATTTTGAAGTGAGACCTTCCTTCTTCTTACTGGTGTTTATCCTCTTCCCAATTTCTTAGCCTGATTGCAGGAAGTGTCAAGCTCATAGTGAACAAACCAGGAGAAGCCGAGATGCCGTCTTATCTTGTCTGCTCGGTTCTTGGAAAATCGTCCTAGTATCGAATCGAGCGCCTTGGGAGGCAAATGGGGTTCTGGGCGAATTACTGCCAATACATCAGTTACCAGTTGTGCCCTACCCCCTATAGCGCGGTAGCCTTTGCCGAGAGCCGCGACAGGTTCGCCAACAGCATTTACTCGGTTGGGCGGCAGGTCTGATTCCAGCCAGAATCGTGCAGCCAATGCAGACAGGAAAACAAAATCTGAAGTAACGGTATTGCTTTCTTTCCGTTACAGGTTCTCCTCAGGATTACTCCCCACAGTCGGCATGGCTCCGGTAATCCGGAACCGAGATCCCGATGCCTGATGCAGGACCCTAGGGCGTTTTTCAGGACCTGATTGTCTAAGCCCGTTCACTGAGTGCGTTTGCGGAACGTCTGGTCTTGGCACGCAGCAGACCCTCGTTTCGGAAGTGACAGTTGCTCGCCAGGAACAGAGGCGTGGCTCAGCGAGCGAGTTCGACGAGAAGCCAAGCCCTGGCCATCTTCCAATCGCGCATGACGCTTTGGGGAGAAATCTTCAACACTTCCGCCGTTTCCTCTACGCTCAATCCTCCGAAGAATCGGAGCTCGATGACTTTTGCTTTGCGTGGGTCAATTTGAGCGAGCTCATTCAACGCGTCGTCAATGGCTACCATCTCCCGGTCTCTCGAGCCTGATGCGATCTCCGGCGCGTCGTCGAAGTTCACATGGACCGCACCGTGACCGCGTTTGGCCATGTTCTTTGCGCGGGCTCGATCTACCAGGATTCGCCTCATCATGTTTGCCGACACGGCGAAGAAATGCGCGCGATCCTGCCAGCTGACGTTGTCCACTTCCACCAGCCGCAGAAATACTTCGTGGACTAGGGCAGTAGCCTGCAGACTGTCGCCTGACCGCTCCTTACGCGTATATTTTGCTGCCATCCACCGCAGCTCAAGGTAGACCTTCGAAGTGAGGTCTCCCAGGGCATCCTGATCGCCGCCGCTCCAGGCCTTCAGAAGATGGGTGACGCTTGTCGTCTCTTCGCCCATGAATTCCGCCGATGCCTCGATCTTACGACTTCAGGAAGAAAGCAAAGAATTATTCGCCGTTCTTGTAGTTCCTTGCGATGTTTCTCGCTTACCAGGATGAAGGCGCTCCAAACAAGAATTTCGCGCCGGATTCGCTTCCGACCAGGAAGGCTCGGCGAAACAGTCCCAGTTCTCGAACTCAGAATCAACCCAGACCACTAGGAGGTCTCTTATGAAAGCCCAATCGATGAACACAAAATCTTGCCAGCTTCTGAAACTCTCCGCATCAGTCTTGACCGTTCTGATGGCTCTGCTCTCATTGGGAGCTCCCGCGGCGGCAACAGCGCAGAACACGGCCCAATTGAGCGGAAGCGCTCAGCAGACCCAGGGACCGGAAGGGTCGTGGCTCTACACCGTGACCATTCCGGGATACACCTTCCAGGGGATTGAGACCTACTCCGCTGGAGGAGGCTACACGGAAGCCGACCAGCTTTCCTTTAGTCCCCTTGCGGTGGCAAGTGCGGGTCACGGCGCGTGGCAAATGACGGGCCAACAGACATTCAATCTTACCTACCTCAATCTCACGTTCGATGCCTTCAGCAGCGGCAATCCGACGGGAACGCTGAAAGTTCGCCAGACTACGAGGATCGATAAGAGTGGAAACTCTTACACCGGCTCCGGCGACTACACCTACTACGATCTGGACGGCAATCCCATTCCCAGCATCAGTGGAACCTTCACCATCACGGCCAAGCGGATTGTGGTGCAGGCCCCCAAGTAGCCCTCGCGGGTACAGAATCGGGATAGGGGGAGCGGTTGCCCGCTCTCCCCTCCCACACCACCCGGCATGCGGGTCCGCACCGGGCGGTTCGAGAAGTTGAGGTTATACCCCGTGCTCCTTGGTGAGGGCGCGGGCGTCGGTCTTCATCACGGTCCGAAACAGACTTGGTTTCACCTCGCCCCTTCCGGACCGTTCCGCCAATGCGGACATCTGATGCCATTTCCAACACATCGCCCTCCAAGAATCACTTCTTCTCGTTCGGCCCTTCGTCTACTCCTGCGAGCAAGCTACTACGGCCTCTGGCTGACTTCTCGCTCCGGCTCCGCACCGTCGCCCTTTCAGGCATAAGGCGAGATCTCCCCAGGTAAGAACGCACTCCTTCACTGCACGACCGCCGGATCTACGCCACCGAACCTTGGTCACAAGAGCTTCGCGGCCATTGGCCCGCTCGCCCTGTTCGGCAGTGCCTTCTATCCGGTTCTTGTTCATCGGCCCGCAGCTTCGCTCCACGCTTCCTCCCCACACTCGGTCGCCCTCATGCAGTTGCGCTTCGCTTCACTCACTGTGACCAGCTTGTGACGGGACTTGCACCCGTAAGAGTGCGCCCATGCTGGGCGCACCAAATAACTGCGGGCAGCCGATCATGGCTGCCCGTTTTTGCTGCGTTTCTCTGGATAACTTCGCTGGACTGCTGGTTCAAGCGAATCCTGCCGCTGGTTCTGAAATTATGCTGCCACCCGTTCTGAGGTTATCTGCTAGTAACACAGGGATTGGACTCATAAGCATCATCCACGCCGAAGGCGTGCGGGGTTGTTGATTAACCGGTAATTGACGACTTGGCGGTAAACCGGGACTAACGACCTTCCGGATCCAGACTCCGTAGCCGTCCTGCTCAATAACGGGGCAGGCGGCGGCGACTACGTTACTACATTCAATCTGGGTGGCTCATTTCAGGCTACCAGCGGCCCCACGCCCTCGATTGTCATGGCCGACTTCAATCATGACGGCGTCCCAGACCTCGCGACGTAATCGCAACTCGGTGTATCCCTGCTGTTCAGTACGGGAACCTTCTCGTTCTCGCCGTCCAGTCTCTCCTGGGTCAAGGTCACCATCGGCCAGACCGGCGCGCCTAAGACCATCTCCGTCACCAACACCGGCAAATTCTCTGTCGCCCTCCATGCTGCGGTCACTGGCGCCGAGGCGAGCGAATTTCGCATCTACGCCAACACCTGCAACGCCACCATCGCCGCCGGCGCCAGTTGTTCGGTGACGATCGCCTTCCGGCCTACCAGCACCGGATCGCAGCAGGCCGCGCTCACCGTCACCCGGCCCGGTGAATACAACGCCATCCTCAGCACAGCCTCGCTGCAGGGAATTGGCGCGCCATAGCAACACAACGGGGCCGGAAACGCACTTCCTCCGGCCCCAGCAAGCTAGCGTAATGAGTGGCCGCATTCGTACCTTGCCAGCACTGGACGAGCTAACCCTGGTGCTGGTGCTCCTCCGTCTCGTTGAGCAGACCTCGTGGTCGCGCGATAAGATTGACCCTGATCGCGGGGGCGCTCAAACGAACCCTGAACACTGGCAGAAGATGGAGGAGTTGTACCACGCCGCGCTGGAGAAGTCCGGCGCAGAGCGTGAGGCGCTGTTGGCGAATTCTGATCCCGAGGTGAGACGCGGCGTTGAAGCTTTGCTGGCGCAAGGGACCTCGGGTGAAAGGGCGCTCGACCATCCCGCATGGGAGCAGGCAGCCGCTTCCCAGTTGGTTACCCCAGCGGCGCAGATCGCTTCCGGTACACAGCTCGGACCATACTGCATAGAAGCCAGAATAGGCGCAGGCGGCATGGGCGAAGTGTATCGAGCGCGCGATACACGGTTGAATCGCCTGGTTGCAGTCAAGGTTTCGGCCGCACAGTTCACCGAGCGTTTTGAACGCGAAGCACGAGCGATTGCCGCGCTCAACCATCCCAACATCTGCCAGATTTATGACATCGGCCCGAACTATCTGGTGATGGAGTTTGTCGATGGCTGTCCGATCGTCTCGACTGAACAGCATGAAGATCTGCCCATTCCGCCAGCGAAAGCTCTTGCACTCGCCTTGCAAATCGCAGCTGCTCTCGAGGCCGCGCACGCAAAGGGCATCATCCATCGCGATCTAAAGCCGGCGAACATCCTGTTAACGGGCAGTGGCCAGGTAAAGCTTCTCGATTTCGGACTCACGAAGCAAAGACACGATAGCGGCTCGGCCCACGACACAGGCGAGACAATTACCCAGGTGGGCACGATCATGGGCAGCCCCGCTTACATGTCTCCGGAGCAAGCCGAGGGGCGGCCTGCGGACGAACGTTCTGACATCTTTTCGTTTGGCGCGGTGCTCTACGAAGTTCTTGCCGGAAGGCGTGCCTTTGCGGCGCCTTCCGTCGCTTCCACTCTGGGCGCAATTCTGCACAAGACCCCGGAGCCGTTGAATGCACCGCCCGCGCTGAATTCAATTGTCTTCAAGTGCCTCTCCAAGTCCCCCGCCGCTCGCTACCAGACCGCAACCGAATTGATGACGGCGTTGACGAAAGCTTCAACAACGGGCAGCGCCAGCGTTGTTGAGCCGAACGGACCTCGGAAGCTCGGCAAGCTCGGGTTGATAATCGGCGGCGCTCTGCTGGCGGTGCTGGGGATTGTTGGTGTCGCCGGCGGAATCTATTGGAAGAGGATCAAGTCCGGCCAGATTGATTCAATCGCCGTTCTGCCACTCGATATGCGCAGCACCGATCCTGAAGCGGATTACATTTCGGATGGCATCGCGGAAAGCATTAACAACAGCCTGGCACAGTTGCCGGACGTCAAGGTGATTCCTTACAGCGTAGCCCTCCATTACAAAGGCAAGCCAGTCGATATCCAAAAGACCGGCGACGCACTTCAAGTGCAGACTTTGCTCACGGGCCGTGTTGCGCAGCATGGCGACAACCTTAGCATCGGCGTCGAACTCGATGACGTTCGCAATGGAAAGCAGCTTTGGGGCCAGCAATACAACGGCAAGGTTGGAGATCTGTTAAGGGTTGAAAGCGATATTGCCAGGGAGGTTTCTCAGCGGTTGCGCCCGCAACAATTCACCTCCGGCCAGCAAAAGCTGGCCCTGGGCTCAACAGAAAACCCCGAAGCGTATCAGCTCTATCTGAAGGGCGAGCATTACACATCCAAGTTCACTAAAGACGGGTTCGACAAAGGCCTCGCCAATCTCAATCAAGCGATTGCGATCGATCCCAACTATGCCCTGGCTTATAGCGCCCTCGGTTCCAACTACATCAATCAGGACGATTGGTTTATCGCTCCTAAAACCGCCGGGCCAAAGGCCAGACAAGCCGCCCAAAAGGCGCTGGAACTTGACGAAGGTAACGCAGAAGCTCATGTTGTACTGGCTATCGAATCGCAATGGTACGAGTGGGACTGGGCCGGCGCGGAGCGCGAGTTCAAACGAGCCATTGAACTCAATCCGGACAATGGAGACGCGCGCGGCTACTATTCATGGTTCCTGCCGATCATGGGTCGCGGCGATGAAGCGGTCGCCGAAGCGAAGCGTGGTTTGCAGACCGATCCGCTCTCGACCGGCCTCAATGGCAACCTGGGTTCCGTTTTTGTTTTCACGCATCAGTGGGACAAGGCGATCGAGCAACTGCGTACGTCCATCGATCTCGACCCGAATTATTGGTTCGACCACTATTACCTGGGCAGGGCGTATGAGGAAAAGGGGAGATTCCCAGAGGCCATTGCTGCGTTTAAACAGGGAATATTGCTTGGAGGCGTAACTGAGGTATGGTCCAGTCTTGGACATGTCTATGCGGTGGCGGGCAAAAGAGAAGATGCGCAGAAGGTCCTTGACCATCTCAAGGAACTGTCGGTTCACGAATATGTCGCCCCTTACAATTTTGCCGTCATCTATGCAGGTCTGGGAGACAAAGACGAGGCATTCGTCTGGCTCAATCGCGCTTATCAGGAGCGATCCTATTTATTGACATATCTCACGGTGGATGAGCGCTTGGACAATCTTCATTCTGACCCGCGTTTTGACGAACTCCGGCGTAAGGTCGGACTCCCGACGGCAAAATAATGCATCGCCAATGCGCCGATAAAGCCAATCAGTCCTGATATGTCGGCCAGTGGGGCGGGATCTACGAAGATCCCGGCGGGGGTGGTTCGAGCCCGATCCGATCATTGACAGCGTTGTGGAAGCGCTGTTTGCATCCAAGGTAGCGCTCGGTTGTTTGCACAGAGACATGTCCCAGCAGGAATTGTATTTGCTCTAGCTCACCACCTGCCTGGTGACAAAGACGGGCACAGGTGCGACGGAGGTCATGCGGCGCCAGGGTTGGAATCTCACAGATTTTTGCTTTCTCCTTCACCACGCCCCAGATGACTTTAGGGCTGAAGCCGCATCCCCAGACGCGGCCAGCCTTGTTAATTGACCGAAGTAGAATGCCATCCACGATTCCGGAGGCCGTCATCCACGCATCGATTCCAGCTTTAACCCAGTCTGGAACAGGAATCGTGCGTATATGGCCGCCCTTGCCAATAAGATCGGCAATGACCCAGTGCTCCTCCCTTTGCTGGATATCTTCAACCCTTAACGCCGTCAATTCGGCGCGCCGCAGACCGCAACCCAGGAGAATGGCGAGCGTGGCGTAATCTCGCTTGCCGCGAAGACTGTCACGTCTACGGTCCGCAAAAGACGCTTACCCTGCTCCGCAGAAAGCCAATTACTAACCGGCATACCCAATCGTTTGGCACCCTTCACGCGGCGAATCCCAGCCGCTAGATCGGCGCTCAGGAGCCCGCAATCCGCCGCCTCGTACGCCAGCCTTCGGACTGCCGCGAGCCGCAAATTGATGGTGGTAGATGCATAATGCTGCTGTTCGAGAGAGATCCGGTACCGGGTGACTACGGTCTTATTGAAGGCGAGCCTCGGTTCTGAACAGTACCATTCGATGAACTCTCTGATCGCATGGTCATAGGTCCGCTGAGAACTGGGCGAAGTCAGGCTGTTCAGAACGGCGGATTTCGATTGCTCAAGATCAGGAAGCTTAAGGACGGACTTCGGCGCTCGTTTACGTTTCATCTTGCTCTTTGCCACAGGAACGGCCTCCATAGCCGTGGCAAAACAGCATGATCCAACTTTCAATCTCGTACACTAGGGCGTTTCCCGGTACTGATATGGCTGCAGAGAGATGACAATGATGTGACGCTAAGCGCCCGGTCTTGCTTGCAAACGGGCCAGAGCATCTGCGGCAAGCTCCCGCGTGAATTGATCTGCAGGCATCGCTTTCACGAGCCTTGCAGCTTGGCCCGCCCACATTTGCATGTAGTCCAATGAGCCGGCCTTTTCCGACGCCGCGCGCAGAGGCGTAATCAGCGTCGCCGCGTACGGGAAAGCCAAGGCGCTTTCGGACATCGGCCCGGCTTCCCGGAGGTATCGGTTCAGAATGCCTCTGGCAGGGCGTCCACTGAACAGATTCGTTATGGCTGTGCCTGTAGCAGTCGCCTGTTCAAGCGCCTGACGGTACAAGGGAGATACGTTCGCCTCTGGGCAGAAGAGATATGCTGTGCCCAACTGCACACCTGATGCGCCAAGCGCAAATGCCGCAACGATGCCTCTCCCGTCAGCGATCCCTCCCGCAGCGATCACCGGAATCGAAATAGCATCTGCCACCTGAGGTAGCAAGGCGAATAGACCGGCCTGAGCTGCGACATTGGTTTCAAGAAACATCGCCCGGTGCCCGCCCGCCTCGAAGCCCTGAACGATGACTGCATCGCATCCGTGATATTCAAGCCACATCGCTTCATCTACGCTTGTCGCGGAAGACAAGATTTTCACGCCCAGCTTTTTGAGACGCTCCATGAGTGCGGGAGTGGGCAGTCCGAAATGGAAGCTTACGACCTTCGGCCTTACCTCTCCACAACTTCACACATCTCTTCGTTGAATGGCAGCCTGAGACGGCTCTCCGTCACGGCTTCAATATCGAGACCTAAGCGTTGGTAATGCGAACTCAGGAAGCTCTTCCATCTCTCGCCGGCGACTTTATCGGGAATTGCCATAGAGTGGCAGAAGAAATTGAGGTTGAATGGGCGATCCATCCCCTCGCCGAGCGCATGCGTCGCTTCGCGTACGCCGTCCGGACTGAGTAGCGCGCAGGCGAATGATCCCAGAGCACCGGTAGCCGAGACACTTCGGGCCAATGCGACGGAATCCGCCCCTGCCATCGGCGCTTGGATGATCGGAATTTCGAGATTGAGAAGATCAAGCAGACGTCGGTCGGGCCACGATTGCATAGTCCCATTGTCTCGCATAGCTTACCGCCAGCATATTCGTTGCGCGCATTACTCGGACGTCACAGACCACGTGACAGACAGGACGTACCCCATACGCGCACAACTGGGGTTCGTCCTGTCAGTCACCGCTTTTAGTTCAGCCCTGTCAGTCACCGCTTTTAGTTCAGCCCTGTCAGTCACCGCTTTTAGTTCAGCCGCTTCGTCGTCGAGTAGTCTCTCATTAGGCTGCTCAAATAGAAACCGTGCAAGAAACGCGTTATCCCCCTGACCAGCAAGGCAGGTTAGAAGTGAAAAGACTGCTGTGTGTAGATGACAGCCCAGCTATGCTCGAAATCCTGGTGGATCTGCTGCAGCTCCAGTTCACAATTGTGGGCACCCTATCCTCCGGAGTTTCCGTCCTGGAAGAAGCGACCACTTTGAATCCAGACATCATTCTCCTCGACGTGGATCTGGGCGATATGAACGGCTTTACTGTCGCGAAACAACTGAGAAGCAGCGGATGCCTGGCCAGCATCGTCTTTCTCTCGGTCCACGAGAGCATAGACTTCATTCGAGCCGCCAAGGATTTGGGAGCAGCCGGCTACGTCTTCAAATCGCAAATTACCCGCGACCTTGTAAAGACGCTTCACACCGCCGCCTCGCGGCCAGACACTGCATAGGTAGCGACGCGCGCCTATGGCGCACTGTGCGCTCTTTTCTTTCTAAGTTCCAGGAAAACCCTTTACACTTTTTTGCCTGCGATGATTGCGCTTGGCGAGCCGTGCCTTTAGGAATTTTGAAGTGAGACCTTCCTTCTTCTTACTGGTGTTTATCCTCTTCCCAATTTCTTAGCCTGATTGCAGGAAGTGTCAAGCTCATAGTGAACAAACCAGGAGAAGCCGAGATGCCGTCTTATCTTGTCTGCTCGGTTCTTGGAAAATCGTCCTAGTATCGAATCGAGCGCCTTGGGAGGCAAATGGGGTTCTGGGCGAATTACTGCCAATACATCAGTTACCAGTTGTGCCCTACCCCCTATAGCGCGGTAGCCTTTGCCGAGAGCCGCGACAGGTTCGCCAACAGCATTTACTCGGTTGGGCGGCAGGTCTGATTCCAGCCAGAATCGTGCAGCCAATGCAGACAGGAAAACAAAATCTGAAGTAACGGTATTGCTTTCTTTCCGTTACAGGTTCTCCTCAGGATTACTCCCCACAGTCGGCATGGCTCCGGTAATCCGGAACCGAGATCCCGATGCCTGATGCAGGACCCTAGGGCGTTTGCCGTTACTAATCGCGGAACGAAGCAGTCTGCAGGCATCTTGATGTTTATCAACCAGTAATCGCCGGATTGGCGACAACTCGGGAGCTGCCGGTTCACAGACATATCCCCGGGAATTCCTCAGTCCAATGAGAAGGAGCCCCAGCCGGAAAGCCAAATGGCAGATGGTCGATGTGGCCAACATTACGAAAAAACTGGTTATACACCGTAACTCTTTCCCTCTTTGGCGCGAACTAGTGGGTAACCACTGCAACTGTATGGCACGACCTCGAACAGGAGACGGCTTGCGGGCTCGCGGTGGCAATCCCGTCGGAACCGGAGAGACAAATGAAGATGTTGCATTACGCAAATGCCCTCGCGCTCGTACTTGGGACCGTTGCCGCAGCCTCAGCCCAGGTGGCCACCCCAACCAAAGCGCAACTTAGCCCCGAAACAATGGCTTTGCACCTACGGGCAAAGCGACCGCTTTCCTTCGCCACCGCAAAGCCCAACGCTTCAAGTGCATCGGATTCTGGCTTCAATTCCGCGCAGGGGTTCGGAGCCTTAGCGCGCGATCAGGGAGAACCGGGCTGCGACTTGTTTCCTGCGCCTGCTAATATCGGCACGAATGTGGGTCTTTCGTACTTCGGGCCCCCGCCTTCCACGGTCAATCAAAGCCTGGTTGGACCTGTGCAGTTGCTCGATACCGGACAAGTCGATGCGACTGCCGGCACGATCACCATTCCTCTGTATAAAGGAACGGTTCAGAGCACGGGCAAGACGGCTTGGTACATCCTCGCTGATGTTTCTGATCCGGGGATTGCCGCGGAGCTAGGCCTGAACTTTTCGGCAAAGATGAATAACATCACCACCGCCGCCAGGACCGGTAACTTGGGTCCCGATGGAAACATCATATTCGACAAGGGCACTGTCAATTTCGCTCCGGAACGGAATATTGTTCCCGGACCGGAAGGTGCCGAGTTTCCCCCCAAGTCTTTTACGCCCGGCGAGGTCGGGGATGCGAACTACAGCCCCTTCGTCAGAATCGCCAATGGCGGAGGCGTGGTCTACAACGCACCGATGATAGCCTACAATGTCGATGCGAGCCAGATCAACTTCCCTAACGGCAACGTCGACTATACCAAGGTTCATGACGCGGTCCAGGCGATCGATCCCTATAACATGACCGTCACTTTGGCCCTCGTCAACGGCTTCAGCTTCGGCCGCCCGGTGTGGTACATCTCGATGGACGCCAGTATCCCCCTTGCGGCCGCGATCGAGCACAACACGTACGCTCCACTGATGGGTATGCTTCTGCTGGGCAATGACGACAGCGCCGGAAGCCCGATTGAGCGCATCTTCATCGCCACCAACGGCACGGAAGGTTGCGATAATCCTCAGCGTCAAGGACTCTCGGCTGACCTGAACGATGGACACAGGCCGAACAACACATTGGGAGGGATTCCGACACTCGCTCTCGATTACAGCCCGGCCTGGGACGCGAACTTGTACACGTGGACTGAAGATGCCATTTCCAAGGGCTATCGCCAGCAACTGCGTGAAGAATTCCAGATTCTCACCTACGCGCAAGACGGCTTAATCACCGGACAGTCTGCTACAGCGCCGTTCGGCAGTGCTGGCTTCTCCATCAATTGCCCAATCGTCCAAAGATTGGATTGATCAATAAGACTGTTCCTTGTGGGATTGTTCAAACATGACATTGTCGGGTATGAACAATCCCTCCTTTTCATTTCGACGATCCATGAGACGCGGCATCTTGCTCCCTTAAGGAGTTCGATCAAAGTAACAACGCCCTGTAACTTTTCTTCAAACCGCTTGTCAGATCGGAATTCCATAGGAGGGTTGCCTCGTCATGTCCGATGATGCCCTTCCAGCCCGAAGGGCCCAGATCTCACTTCAGTCGAGCTTGGGGAGCCTTTCTCGCCATCACCTGCTCTATGTTCCTCGGCGGGTCCGCCTCCGCCCAGACCCCTACGCTAGGTGCAAAGGCGACTGGCTTCACGCTCTCGACACCAACGGGAAAGACTGTCACGCTGTCGGCCGAGCAGAGCGGACACTTTCTTGTGCTCGTGATCCTGCGAGGTTTCCCCGGCTACCAGTGCCCCTACTGCGTTAAGCAGGTTCATGATTTCGCGAAGCACGCCTCAGACCTCAAGGCAAAGAATACGAGGGTGCTTTTGGTGTACCCGGGACTACGCGCCGATCTCGATCAACATGCGAAAGAGTTCCTCGAGAAGCAAGCTGAGTTACCGTCCAATGTTGTTATTGTGACCGATCCCGACTATAAGGTCACCAATCTCTACGGAGTGCGTTGGAATGCGCCCCAAGAGACTGCTTACCCGTCGACGTTCATTCTCGATAAAAAAGGCATGGTCGTATTCGAGAAGATTAGCCACAGCCACGGTGATCGCCTGTCCGCACAGGATGCGCTGGATCACCTTTCCACGAATTAACGTGTAACCAAAGAGCCCCCGGAACAATCGTATTCTCGGGAACACTCTTCCTCGACACTTAAAGGGGCACTCTGTGTTTGATATGAGAAACCTGAGGCTTGCGGAAGAAACTGGATGTAAACGCACGTGAAAAGATGAAATCCTTTTCGGCTATCGACGAGGAGGCGTTCAAGCATGGGCATCGGCAACCCTGGTTTCTCTGTCAACTGTGCGAATGTTCAATGGTTCTACTGATCAACAGGCTTTCATCTTCGAGCGCGCTCCCCGCGCCTCGCCTTTCTTCAGCACGGGGAGCGCCGGAGATTCGACGGTGATGGAAAGCCTACGATGAATGCTGTTACTACGATCAGCAGTCCCGCTTGTGACGTGGTTATTGTCGGCAGTGAAGACAGGGCGTCGTTGGCGCTCGTCCTGGAGTCGTTGATGTCCGGCTACCAGCAGGCCGACGAGGAGGCGGCCAGGGCACTCATCGAAAAAGTGAGCCCGCTACTGCTTCGCTATTTTTGGGCTCATGCCTCCCACCGGAGATTTGCCGACGACCTTTTGCAGGACACGTGGATGCGAGTCCACAAGGCTCGTCATACCTTCCGGAGGGGTGAACCTGTCCTGCCTTGGATCTTTGCCATTGCGCGGCACGCACGCCAGGACAACTATCGGAGGGCGCGTCGTGTGGAGATCCGTGAGACGCAGGTGGACGTGCTCCCGGAAACCGCCGACTCCAGTTCAAACGTCCTGCAAGACGTGCCCGACATGGACGCAATCCTCGCTGAGTTGCCCGCGAGCCAGCGTGAAGTTATCGTGATGCTTAAGGTTTCTGGAATGACCATAGAGGAGATTGCACGCGCCACCTCATCGAGTGCCGGTTCGGTCAAACAAAAGGCACATCGTGCGTATCGTAAGCTGCGTGACCTTCTTACCAGCGGAGTGAAGAGACAGTGAAGCCCGACGAGATCGACAGAATCCTCGCTCAGGCTGCCGATCGCGCGCTCCCGCCAGGTGCTGGCCGCGACGCAAAGAAACGCGTTGAGCGCGCGATCCTGAATGACTTGCACCCGGTCCGGCCGCTTGCCCCCGCGTGGGTGTTCGCGGTTGTTTTTGCGGCCCTCTTTGCGGCCATCAGCGTTGGCGTTGCATCAGGTCTGGGCATGCACGGAATTCGCGCGCTCAGTCCCGATCAGCGCTTTCTCATCTTCCCCGCGCTGCTGGCAGCCGCATGGCTCGCGGCGGTCGGATGCGCCCGCGAGATGCGTCCTGCCGCCGGTTCGCACCTCGGCGCACTGACGTTAATCCTTTCAGCATCTGTCTTCACGGGCCTGTTCTCTCTGATTTTTCACGGTTATAGCACCCAGAATTTCGTGCCGGAAGGTGTCCCGTGCCTGGTTATCGGACTAGGTGTGTCGATCTCTGCGGGTCTGGTGATCTTCTACATCCTGCGCCGCGGGTGTCTGATGGACTGGAGCATGGCAGGCCTCGCGGTCGGCGTATTATCCGGGCTCACCGGTCTCGGCATGCTTGAGTTGGATTGCCCCAACCTCAACGCCATCCACGTCCTGACGTGGCATGTCACAGTACTGGTTGGCAGCGGACTCCTTGGCTACACGGGCGGATGGGTTGCAGATTATTTCGGCCGCGTGGAGAGTTGAAAACGCGACTGGTTCTTCAGGTTGGTTCGCATGTTCATTACCCGAAGCTCATATCCCAGAGAGTACGTTGGCGCGGGGATGCCTGCGGGACTTCGGGCCTTGCGCAAGCGACTCTCTACGGTTAAGAGGGATCAAGTCATTGTGATCCACTGGCTCTTGTCCCCTGGCGGCGATGCCAAATATCCGGGTACGGATCTGTGCGTCGGCGATCAGCGATGATCGTCTCTACCTCGACCTCATCGACAAGTTATCGCTGCGGTGACGGGCGTTTTCGTGAGTTGCTGGAGGATCTCCGCCAACTCGGCAATTACCAGTTCGTTAATAGCTTAGACGGCGAAAGCGCGATTAGTACTGATATGTCGGCATGGCTCCGGTACTCCGGAACCGAGATCCCGATGCCTGATGCAGGATCCTAGGGCGTTTATGAGGATCTACTATAAAACTGCATGGCCCGTATCTGGCTCGGTTCCAACTGGACTCTGCAACGGTCACTCGGCACAGATAGAGCCTACAGAGCCAGTTCTGCGACAGCCTTATTCGCACTTTGTACCGCTGACGCCGCCAGCGGTGGGATATTCATTCCCTCAACTCGAACCGTCTGCACATCTGTAATGCCGATAAACCCAAGGATCCGGCGGAGGTAAGGCTCGACAAAATCCCACGAACACCATGGACCCTCTGTGAAGACACCACCCGAAGCCAGAACCAGAATGGCCTTTTTGTCCTTTGCCAGGCCGATGACGCTGCCGTCGGAATACTGGAAGGTCCGACCCGGCCGGACAACAAGGTCGATCCACGCTTTGAGGGTGGACGGAATACCGAAGTTCCACATCGGTGTCGCCACCACCAGAAGATCGGATTCCAGAAGTTCGTCGGTTAATTGGTCTGATTGATGAGCGATCGCCTTCAGGTTCTCCGCCTCGGCGTGGTCCTTTGTCGAAATGGCGCGGAGGGTGATTCCATCTAAATGCGGCGGTTGCTCCGTCGCAAGATCGCGACGCAAAAGGCTTGCGTTGGGATAGATGTGGGTGAAGCGTGCGGCGAGTGTATCGGCGACAGCGCGGCTCGCCGAATCTTTGCCCCTGGGGCTCGTTTCAATCATCAGAATCTTCTTCATGGCAATCTCCTTTTAGCGAGCACCTGGCGTCAATGCGACCCAGGCCGCGTGAGAGTCCATATAGTCTCGCCAGTGCGAGACCTTCCGGTTTTCAATCCGAATGATGGAGCAGAATCGATTGTCGTATTTTGCGCCGGTCGCGAGGACCGTCCCATGAACCTCATACTCGATGACAACGGTATGTCCTGCATCCGCTGTGTGGACGATCAGGTTGTCTGCCGATTGCAGGTGGATGGTGCCAACATACCCCCGGAACGCGTCCATTAGAGTGTCCCTTCCTCGAATCACGCGAGGCCACCCGAGATCGTAAAGGACCTCGTAGACCGTGTCGGTGGCGACGATATCAAAGAAATGCTCGCCATCGACAAGATCGCCCAGAGCTCGTCGAACCAAGTTGAAATAAGGGGCTGCAGCCTTGTAGGCAGCGTATTTGGGAGCTGACATTCTAGATTCTCCGCTCGTTTTGTGATGTTCAATGAGAGTGACTATAAAAGAGTAAGCTGCTCTCAAACAAGAAGGCACATTGACATCAGCAGCTAACACCGAGGTAACTCATGAAGAAACTTGGCAAAATGGCTTCTCTGGACCCCGCAGCCGTCTGCAAAAGCTCGGACCCGATGGCGGTCAGAGAGCTGCTGACAAGGATCGGCGACAAATGGAGCATCTTTTTGATGCTCTCGCTTGATCTGCTCGGCGGTCGCGCGCGGTTCTCTGAACTCGAACGCGCCGTGCCGGGTATCTCTCAGCGGATGCTGTCGATGACGCTGAAGAATCTCGAACGGGATGGACTGGTGATCCGCGAACTCTTCCCCGAAGTGCCGCCCCGCGTCGAGTATGAGATTACGGGTCTTGGAAAGAGCCTCCTTCTCCCCATGCAAGGATTGGTCGAATGGGCCAAGACAAATTGGGAGCGGGTCAGAAAGTCTCAAACGAAATACGATTCCAGATGATCTTCTGAAGCTGTAATGTCAGAGGCCGTCTAAGAGACGCTGCGCAGCGGCTCGGCGCAACAGGGCCGCTCGCTCCCATGTCGGTGTCTTCTGCATGAAATCATCCCTTATGTAATTCTTCATCACACAGGACTTCGCGTGCGTCGCTGGGTTAGTCCTGATATGTCGGCATGGCGACTGGAATCTCGTGCACCAGCATTGAATCATGATTCCCCAGCGCTTCCTGACGCTAGAGCGTTTCCAATGACTAATTCGCAGATCCTTACGTAACCTCTGTTCATTCGGCGCATTGGACTGCAATCGTCCGCTGAAAACTGTGCGCCATAGGGGTCTCATAAACTGCCTCGATTCCAGTCGAGCCCACCGCTACAATAGTCAAATGCTGGACAGACATCTCCTGGCTCTCTTCCTTGCAGCTGCGACGCTGCTCGCCGTCACCCCCGGCCCCGGCATCTTCTATGTCCTCGCGCGCACACTCTCAGGAGGCAAGCGAGAGGGCGTGCTTTCGGCCCTTGGTACCCTCGTCGGAGGATCGATCCACGTCCTGGCGGCTGCTTTCGGCCTTTCCGCCGTGCTGGCTGCATCCGCTACGGCCTTCTCCGTGGTCAAATATGCCGGAGCCATTTACCTCGTCTGGTTGGGTTGCCGTATGATTCGCACCCGCGACGTGCCGATGGACGAACCCTCGGAGACCGGCAATTCGAATCATGCGTTCCGGCAAGGGATCGCCACCGAGATTCTGAACCCAAAGACGGCGCTCTTCTTCCTCTCCTTCCTTCCCCAGTTTGTGAATCCGGCTCTGGGACATGTCGTGGTGCAGTTTCTGCTTCTAGGCGCCATATCTGTCTCGTTGAACACCAGTGCCGACCTCCTCGTCGTCGCATTTGCTGCTCCGCTCGGCGCACGCCTGCGATCCAGTACGCGTTTTCGCCGCAACCAGCGAGTAGCCTCCGGCCTCGGCATGATCGGGCTCGGTGCTTTCGTGGCCTTTGGCGAAAAGTAGCCTGGCCCAACGCTGTTTCTGCCCTGGGCCGCATCTCAGAACCTTCCGAGAAGTCTCGCCGCGCCAGCGCAATCGGACGCTTGCATCCCTAACGTCGCTATGTCGGCAACGACCTGCCCCATCACCGCCCGATGGCCTTGCGTGAGCAGCCGGTACCCATGTAGCCTCTGAGAGCAAGCAGACCCAGTTTGCGAGGCTTGGCATATGCTTAAGCGGCTTGGAAGGACCACCGCTGTGGTGTTCGTGTTTGCTTTCGGCTCGGCATCCTCTTCTCATCTCAGCGCACAGGCCCCTGGAGCCGGCCGGGGACACGACGGTACAACAGATCAGATACGACTACTCAGCGGCATCGAGGAAGAGTCCTATCGCGCGTTGCAATCGAAGGACACGAAGTTCTGGTCTACCTTCCTGTCCGACAAGTTCGTCAGCTGGGGCTTGTCGGGTCGAATCGACAAAGCGACCGCCATCCTTGAATGGAGCGGCACGATTTGCAAAATTGTCAGCTACCAAATCTCAGATTCCCAGTTGAGCCGGCTCACACCCGAAGCCGCCGTCCTCACGCATAAGACGACCGTGGACGGCTCCTGCGCCGGGAACCCGCTCCCGAACGCGAGCTGGACCGCCACAGGCTACGTTCTCGAAGGGGCGCGGTGGAAGGCCGTATTCCGCGCCGCATCGGCCATCGTTGAACCCGCGAAGCTGTCCAGGCCAACTGTGGACAGGACCGCTGCGGGCCGGCCGGCCAGCCATGACGCCAACACTGACGCCATCCTGAGCCGCGAGCAGGCGATCTGGGATGCCTGGAAGGACAGAGATGCAAAACGGCTCGACGCGCTCATGCCGCAGCAGGTTCAATTCATCGATATCTTCGGCACGCACATCGCTACACGGGCCGAGACGCTCAGTGCCTGGTCCGGCCAGGGCTGCGACGTCAAGAGCTTCCAGCTTGCCGATGCCCGCGGGACGATCTTCACCCCGAACTTCGCAATCCTCACCCTGTATGCCACCGTCGACGGAACCTGTTTCGGTCAACCCGTTATCCCGGTGTGGACATCATCGTTCTACGTCAGGCGCGGGGACACCTGGGTCTGGAGCTTCGGCATCAACATTCCCGCGTACGCCAGTTCCATCTGAGTCCGGATGGCCGGTAGTCGAACGCGCCAAAGCATTTTTTCCTCATTACCGTTCGCAACGGCTGCAGTTGGCTCATCGCACTCTGGCACTCTCTCGAAGGAACGCGCCTTTCAGGGCCTGTTACCGCTGATCGAGAATCACATGCGGATTGCCGGTCGGCTGCGTGCGACTCCGGCGTGATACGATCTGCGGCTATGACTCTTAGCCTCGTAGAGTTGCAAGATTTCGCGACGCGTTACACCGCGGCCTGGTGCAGCCGCAATCCTGCTATGGTGGCTGCCTTCTTCTCGGAGGACGCTTCGTTGCGAGTGAATGACGATGCTCCAGCAGTTGGCCGGGACGCAATCACCCGGGTGGCATTTTCGTTTATGAGCGCGTTTCCGGATCTTCAGGTCGTGATGGAGGACCTTAAAGTGCGCGGCGAGCACGTCGAGTACCACTGGATCCTTACCGGGACGAATGCAGGGCCGGAAGGGACCGGGCAGAGGGTACGCATCCGTGGATCAGAAAAATGGCGTTTCGGGGTGGACGGCTGGATCACGTCATCGCAGGGCAGTTTCGATGCCACCGAGTATCGCCGACAGTTGCAAAGAGGCACCTTTCCTGAGAGCCGGCTCGCTGATGGGGTGATGGATGCTATGCGCGAGCAGGTGATTCAGGTCGTTGAAACGTACATTGATTCCTTGCGGCGTAATGACCCTTCCTCCGCTCCTCTTCATCCGGAGATAGTCTGCGAGTTCCCAACGAATACGTATCGCGGAGCTGCTTCGTTTCGGCAGGGGCTCACCCAGTTCGCCTCGATCATGAAGAGCATCGAGGTAATCCGACTTGTGGTCGACGGCGAGCACTGTGTCGCCATTGTGAATATCGACACGATCTTCGGCCTGATTCCGTTCGCCGAGCATATCCATGTAGCTAACGGAGAAATCCTATCGATCCGCGGTTACTGTGACCCTCGCCCAATGCTGAGCAGCGCGAACACCACTGTCTCACCATAGCTTCCCCGGTTGATGGCGGATCGTCGTGATACGTGTAATCGGCGATCCTTCTAGTCGGTTTAGGTGTATCGCCAATGCGCTCAATGCGCTCACCAGGAATTAGTAACGGGAAGTCGGCATGGAGGCAGTAATCCTGCAGGCACTCCCCCGCAGGAATTGCCCGATGCTGGGGCGTGTGAGGACTGAACCGAAGATCGGATCTTAACCCAGGTTCCATCAGTCTCTGTTATCGTCAACTCACCCGGCGGTCACCATAGCGACGGTAAAGAGTCATGTATCCGGCTATTAACTCCACAAGAGCACACAACCCGACAGGAGAATGACTCATGAGCAGCATCACAGTGAAGGACGGTACAGAGATCTACTACAAGGATTGGGGAACAGGTCAGCCGATCGTGTTCCACCACGGCTGGCCGCTCAGCGCAGACGATTGGGACAGCCAGATGCTGTTCTTCCTGCTGCGCGGATACCGAGTCATTGCGCATGACCGCCGTGGCCATGGACGGTCGACCCAGACCGATCTCGGCAACGACATGGACACCTATGCGGCCGATAGCGCCGCCCTGGTGGAGCATCTCGACCTGAAAGACGCGATCCATGTCGGCCACTCGACCGGCGGCGGCGAAGTGGCCCGCTATGTCGCCCAGTACGGAGGCGACGGCCGCGTCGCGAAGGCGGCGTTGATCAGCTCCATCACTCCGGTCATGGTTAAGTCGGCGTCGAATCCGGGCGGCCTGCCGATCGAGTTCTTCGACGGCTTTCGCGCCGGTATGGCTAACCGCGCGCAGTTCTACCGCGATGTCCCCGAGGGCCCCTTCTACGGTTTCAACCGGCCCGGCGCGAAGGTTTCGCAAGGGGTGATCGATAACTGGTGGCGCCAGGGAATGATGGGCGGGACCAAGGCCCAATATGACTGCATCAAGGCCTTGTCGGAGACCGACCTCACCGAAGACCTCAAGAAGATCACCGTTCCGGTGCTGGTGATGCATAGCGAGGACGACCAGATCGTGCCGTTCGCCGACGCAGGCCCGCTGGCTGCCAAGCTCCTGAAGAACGGCACGTTGAAGGTCTACCAGGGCCTGCCGCACGGGATGCCGACCACGCATGCAGACCAGATCAATGCCGATCTTCTCGAATTCATAAAGTCGTAAACGCAAATTGCTCGGCGAGTCAGAGGTCCTTCTTCCTTTGGTTCGCCGAGTAGCTAACCCGACTTTGGAACGTCAGCTCTCTCACTTGGCGACAAATCGCTGGGATACTCCATCGACTCGCAGAGATTCCCGGCACACAAGTGCCGATCACCTGCACGAGAACCTGGGAGCAATCGATGTTCAGCTAACGCCTGCGGACCTTCGTGAGATCGAAACTGCGCTCTCTAAAATCGAAGTGCACGGTGGCCGGATGAATGAAGAACGAATGAAGGCGGTTGACCGAACAGCGTAACCGGTAATATGAATCCGCTGCTTACACCCCAGGTAACATATGACCAAGCAGAAACTGAATCTGCTCTGGCTCGCCCTCTGCCTGATTGCAGGGGCGGGCGCAGGTTCTTGCACGCATTAGTCCCCATAAGTCGGCTAATGTCCCGAATGTCTGCGCTCCATCGACCTCCGCGCCCCCTGTCCGAGACTGTTACGAAACTCTTTGATCGGACGAAGACCGTCCCTTGTGCCACTTCCGAGTTGGCGACAAACCCTTGAGCCAAGTGACGAGAAATGGGGTGACCAGGTTTTACGGATGCCTCTGGCACGCGTCGCAATGGAGGCGGAAACGTATTTCGATCTGGACCAGCGAGCAGCGGCAGGGCTCGGCGATGAGGTCATCGTGGCGAACGTCCGCGAACTGCGAGCCATCTCTCACAGCGACCGTAAGAACGATCAGGTCGAAGCGGATGGAATGGATGAGGAACAAGCCACAAAAGAGGCGCTTGAAAATGATCAGACCGAACGACGGCAAAGGCGGTCTAGACGGTTGCGATGGGGATTGATTTGCCGGGTTGCAGGAGGCCGAGCAGGTCCTGGTCGTAGATGGATTTCTTGTGGTCGGCGAATCCGATGAAGCGGGCATAGACTTCGTCGAGCTGGTTGCGGTCGAGCGGGTGGCCGAGTTTCTCGAGACGGTCGGCGAGGGCGCGACGGCCGGAATGTTTTCCGAGGACGAACTTGGTGTGGCCCGCGCCAACGGATTCGGGAGTCATGATCTGGTAAGCGAGGGGATCGGCCATCATGCCGCGCTGGTGGATGCCAGACTCGTGAGCGAAAGCGTTGGCTCCGACGACGGCCTTGTTGGGCGAGCAGCCAAAGGCGATACACTCGGCGAGCATCTGGCTGGTGGGGTAGAGCTGGCTTAGAACGATATTGTTGGTGTAGGAGAACTTGTCACGGCGAACCATGAGGGCGGCGGCGACCTCTTCAAGGGCGGCGTTGCCGGCGCGTTCGCCGATGCCATTGATGGTGCACTCGATCTGGCGGGCTCCGCCTTCGATGCCGGCCAGGGAGTTGGCTACAGCCATCCCGAGATCGTTGTGACAATGGGCGGAGAGGATTATGTCGTCGATTCCTGGGACGCAGGTTTTGACCAGGCGGAAGATCGCGGCGTACTCCTCGGGGGTGGTGAAGCCGACGGTGTCGGGGATGTTGATGGTGGTGGCCCCGGCCTGGACGGCGACGGTGATCATCTTGAGGAGGAACTCGGGGTCGGAGCGGGTGCCGTCCTCGGTGGAGAACTCTACGTCTTCGCTGAAGGAGCGGGCGAGGCGGACCGACTCGGCGGCCTGGTCGAGGGCCTGGTCGCGGGTGATGCGGAGCTTGTACTCGAGATGGAGGTCGGAGGAGGCGATGACCAGGTGGATGCGGTTGGAGGGGGCGGCCTCGACGGCGCGGGCGGCGGCCTCGATGTCTTCGCGTTTGCAACGGGCGAGCGAGGCGATGCGGGGGCCGCGGACCTCGTGGGCAACCGCTTGGATGGCCGCGAAGTCGCCGTCGGAGGCGATGGCGAATCCGGCCTCGAGGACATCGACGCCAAGGGCCGCGATCTGGTGGGCTAGGCGGAGTTTTTCCTCGTGGTGCATGGTGCAGCCGGGGGACTGCTCGCCGTCACGCAGGGTGGTGTCGAAGAAGACGATGTGGTTCGGGCTGGGCATAGAATTCGATCCTCGGTCTAGACTTTAATCATAATGCAGACTGATCGCTGCGGGCCTAGTATCAGAAGTTCTAATCGGGCTATACATCTTCTATCTGTATATTGCAGACGAAGGTCCGATCCAATTTCCCGTCCATAACAAATCAGCATTTGATTTTTTGAAGCTACGCACCGTATCGTAGCATCTGTAATTAAGAGCAGTTGATCCCTGCATCTCGATTTGCGCGGGGCCAGGAGTGGCGATGTCGAGAAGGATAGAAGGTCTGTGAAACGCCTTCGCCCTGAAGAAATTGAAAATGTGATCATCGACACCGTCTTCGAGGACCTCCAGAAGCACGGTTTTCGCGCAGTCACCGTTGAATCCGTCTCTGCCAAAACGGGTGTAGCGAAGACATCCATTTACCGCCGCTGGCCCAACAAGGCCGCCATGGTCATGGAGGCTTTCCTCTTCAGAATCGGACCGGGAATCGAATTTCCCAGGAATTCCAGTTATGTAGAAAGCATTCGCATCCAGATGCTGGCTTTGGCCAAGGCATTCCGAGGACCCTTCGGCTCGATGATCAAGGCGCTCCTTGGCGAAGCTCAGTTCGATGCGGAATTGGCTGAGGCCTTTCGTACTCGTTGGATCGCTCCCCGCCGAGAGGCTGCGAAAGAAGTTCTTCAATCTGCCATAGGGAATAAGGAGCTACGCCCTGACGTCGACCTTGACCAGGCGCTCGATGCGCTCTACGGAGGGCTTTACTACCGGCTCATGATCGGATCAGGACCCCTCTCCAACGCCTGTGTGCGGGGAATATTTTCCGCTGTAATGGACGGTTTGCGCGTTCGGGAGGATTAGAAGTCCCGAGATCGTTTCCTCTCCATAGTCATCTCAAGAAGGACTGTTATCTCAGATGAAAGCAATTCAGATTACACAAACAGGCGGCCCTGAAGTGATGAGCATTCGTGAAGTTCCAACGCCTGTGCCTGGACCCGGCGAGCTGTTGATTCGGGTGGCGGCCAGCGGCGTGAACTTCATCGATCTCTATGTTCGGGAGGGCCGTTATGCCAATCCGGTCCCATTCATTCCTGGACAGGAGGCCTCCGGTACGATAGCAGCTGTCGGCGAAGGGGTGAGATCCATTAAAGAAGGAGATCGCGTCGCATGGTGCAGCATCCTCGGAACATACGCGGAGTTTGCATTGGCTCCTGCCGACCGTGTCGTACCCATTCCCGCGGACATCAGCTTCGATCAGGCAGCGGCGGTGATGCTGCAGGGGATGACTGCGCACTATTTGTCCCACTCCGCGTACCCCATCCGGAAAGGGGATGAGATTCTGGTTCACGCAGGCGCCGGTGGCGTGGGGTTATTGTTGACACAAATGGCGAAGACACTCGGAGCACGTGTCACGGCTACAGTGTCTACGCGGGAAAAGGCTTCGCTCTCAGTTGAAGCAGGTGCAGACGAAGTTCTTCAGTACACGGAAGTTGATTTTGCGGATAGGATCAACGCTGCTGGCCGGCGGATGAAGGCCGTATACGATTCCGTGGGAAAGACTACCTTTTTGAAATCGCTCCTATGTCTGGAGGAACGGGGAACCGTTGTTCTCTATGGCACGGCGGGTGGAAAGGTGCCGCCGTTCGATCTGGAAATGCTCGCAACCGGTTCGTTCTATGTTACCCGTCCCATTTTGAAGCACTACACAGCAACTAGTTCCGACCTTGGAGAGAGAGCAGCAGCAGTATTTGCACTCGTATCCACTGGCCAACTCAAGCTGCGGATTGAACGCTCCTATTCCTTAGCAGATGCGGAACAGGCTCATCGCGATTTGAATGGTCGGAAGACGACCGGCAAACTGCTCCTGCTTCCGTAGAGGACCCGATTTGTACGCAAATACGTGAACACCAGAGACTGCTCCTCACTGTTTCGAGATGTGAACTTCACCCTCGGTGCATGAGATTCACAGATTAGTCCCCATA
>CAVQEO010000046.1:0-495898 GCA_963711525.1 uncultured Acidobacteriaceae bacterium
GGCAATCGCGAATGCAATGAAAACTTTTTAAAGCAATTTAATAAAGAAGATGAGAAAGCCTCTTGACTTCACAACTGGAAGATGAAATATTCCAGCAAATCGATACTGTGATGCTGGACTTTCGGAATAACTCTTTCCCGGTCCCATCTTCTGCCGCCCGCAAGCGCCACGTCGCGCAAGACTGCCAAGTCTCCTCCGGGCCTCGTATCAGCTGTGCGTTGCTGGATTACGTTGTCTCTCGTGTGCCCAGGCACAGGAGTACGGGTACGTGTCTTTGATGCGTCGATGCGGTTCACTTCCGGAGGCTATTTTCATGGACACATGTTCTGCCAGGCAGATACTGCTCCGGACTTATGAATTTTGGGAGGACCCTTTGAATAGCAAAAATGATCGTCTCAGGATCGTGCGGAATCTTTTTTCTATTTGGATTCTTTTGCTGTGTGCTGGTTCTATTGCGCTTGCTCAGGCCGGTAGAGGCACCATTAGCGGACTAGTCACCGATCCAGGTGGAGCCCTGGTTCCTGGAGCCCAGGTTGTGCTGCTCAACAGCGCTACCGGAGTAAAACAACATTCGGTGACCTCCTCCGCTGGCCTTTACACCTTCATCTCCCTCAGCCCAGGTGTCTACCAGGTGACGGTCAGCCAGAAGGGGTTTCAAAGCGCGATCCACGACAAGATCCCGGTGACCGTCGATCAGGTTACCCAGGTCAACATCGTGCTGACCATTGGCGCTGCCTCGGAAACGGTTACCGTGACGGGAGGGACCGAACTGGTCGAGTCCAGCAACTCGACCGTCGGCCAGTTGGTTGACTCAAAAACCATGGATCGCGTGCCATTGCTCTACCGCAACGTTTACGACCTGGTGCAGTTGAGTGCGGGCGTGAGTCCGCCAAACGGCTCGCCCAACTCGAGCGATTCCATGCAATCGGTTCAGAACATTTCGATTGGGCGCCCTGGAGTTGATATCTCCTCGGCGACCATCAATGGCGCCATCGTCGGCTCGGTCTACTACATGGTCGATGGCAGCCCGATCGGGGTTGCGGAGAATAATGCCGCGGCGATTATTCCGGCGATGAATATCCCCGAGGACGGCATCGAAGAGGTTCGAGTAGAGACGCAGAATACATCGGCCTCCTACCAGAGCGGTGCGGCCGGCGTCATCAGCCTGGTGAGCAAAACCGGCACCAATGCGTTCCATGGCGATGTTTTTGGCGTTTTCCGGCCGAACGCTCTGTCTGCAAACGAATATTTCAACAAGAACACCCAACTGAGCAGCGGCGAGCCCAACACTCCTCCCAACTTCTACCGCTACCAGGAGGGTGCGGCGATCGGTGGACCGATCAAGAAAGACAAGCTCTTCTTCTTCGGTGACTACGAGGACACGCAGCAGCAACAGTTCGAAGGCATCGACTTCTCTACTGTTCCCACCAGCGCCGAGAGGACGGGCAATTTCTCTGCCTTCGCCAACGGGATCTACGATCCGACGCGGCCCGACTTGCCCAATGGCAACCGGCAGCCGTTCCCCGGCGGCATCATTCCCAACCCAAACCCCATTGGGATGCTCTTTTTGTCGAAGATGCCAAAGTGCAATCTGCCCAATCCCAATACCTGCGACGGGGCAACGAGCGACGTCCAGAATAACTACGGACTACCAGGTCTCGATCCTTACCATGCGCACCGGTTCGACGTTCGCGTGGATTGGGCCCAAAGCGAAAAACAACATCTCTTTACCCGCTTTTCCTACGACCGCTTGGTTTTCGCCACAGCCAACGCCTTTCCCAGCGGATGGGACATCAACTATGCGCAGAACACGACCAATGGGCGCAACGCTCTCGTGGCCGATGACTTTACCCTCAACTCCTCCACGGTTCTCAACCTGCGGTATTCGTTTACCCGGCACTTCGAGAACCAGGGAAATCCCGCTTACAACAACACCAACATTACCGACCTGGGGAGTGTGAATGGCAGTGCGGTGGGCTTTCCGGCATCGCTTGCGGCCGCTCAGGTTTCGAAACAGCTACCCATCATGGTGTTTGGCGACGTGGGCCAGGGCGTGGGCGGCACCGGCGATGGCAACAACTTTCGCTACGCAAGCGAGAACAGCGATGTGACCGCCGCTGTGACGAAGGTGCATGGTAAACACCAGGTCTCGTTCGGCTTTGAGTGGATGAAGCGATACCTCAACGTCGGCCAGCCCAGTGCGCCGGCGGGAGCCTATGAGTTCGACGTCAGCGCGACCGACCAATCCGTTGCGAGTGCGGTCGGCGGCAGTGATTTCGCATCGATGCTGGTTGGCATGGCGGCCAACCCGAGCGGCGCCAATCCGGAGCAAAACTTCTATCCCAACTTCACCAAGGACATCTTCGCAGCGGAATCGAATCCCTACTACTCTGCGTTTGTCGAGGATAGCTATCACGCTTCCAAGGCGCTCACCATTACGGCGGGTCTGCGCTGGGATATTTTCGGAGGGGCGAACGAACGCTTCAACCGGATGGAATACTTCAACCCGACGATAACCAACATGGCCAGCGGCGTTAACTACACCGGAGCGGAGATCTTCGTTAACGGCAACAATCGTTCTCCGTTTGCGGCCGACTTCCACAACTTCGGCCCGAGACTGGCCTTTGCCTATCAGCCCCTCGCACACCTGGTGTTCCGTGGCGGTGCCGGGTTCTACTATGGCCCCTCGACGCACAATGTGCAAAGCGCCGGGAACACTGGTGATGGATTCTCTTCCCATACGACCTGGGAAGGCACATGCTTCAACGCAAACGGCAATACAGTATTCAACGGCACTTCGTGTGGCGTGAATACAGGAAGTAACATGGACGACTTCACCGGCGCTTATTCATTAAGCAACCCATTCCCCAATGGGACGGTGCCCATCTTCACAAACACACCCAGCGGGCTGGCGAACAACCTCGGTATCAGTCTCAGTTCCGTGTTGCGCTCTCAGCGCACTCCCACGGTGTACAACTTTAATTTCGCCGTAGAGTATGAGCTGCCGCGCCAGATCGTGGTGACCGCGGCCTATGTCGGCAGCCGCGGACTTTTTCTCCCCTTCTCGAGTGTCGATCTGAACGACCTGGACCTGAGCACAATCGGTCACTACCAGTCGGCTCTAACAAACAGCACCGTGCCCAACCAGTGGCAGGCGATTCAGCCTGCGACGAATGCCAATTACGGATCAGCCACAGTGCCGCTGTTCGTAGCGCTCCAACAATATCCCCAGTTCGGCAATGGCCAGTATGGTTCCGGCAATGGGGTAAACATTCACGGCTACCCGGCGGGCGATTCCGAGTACAGTTCCATGCAGGCTAAAGTGCAGAAGAGGTTGACGGACCACTTCACCACGCTTACCACATTTACCTGGGGTAAATTGATGACCGATGACGGGAACCCGCCTTTGGGGTTTGTCGGCACCCACAACGGCACCGTTCAGGACTGGCGGGACCTGAATCTGGAATGGTCCATTAGCCCTCAGGATGTAAAGTATCAGTTCACGGCACAGGCATCGTACGACTTGCCTGTGGGGCAGGGGCGGGCGCTTAATCTGAACGGCGTAGCGAACGGATTTCTGGGTGGATGGACCATGAACGGCATCCTTTATCTGAGCACGGGTGTGCCGATCAACTCTCCTCTTTCCGGAACGAGCCCCTCGTTCTTCAATCAGCGGGCCGACATAACCTGCAATCCGGGGGCGCACGCTCCGCATACCGTGGCGGCCTGGTTTAACCCGAGCTGCTTCGCCTTACCCGGCACGGAAGCCAGCGGCAGCCCGGCTAATGCGAACCCGTATATCGCAGGGACCGCTCCGGCCTATCTGAGCGGTGTCCGTACCCGGGGTGCGCGCGACCTGGATCTTTCTGCGTACAAGGCAGTCAAGCTTGGCGAAAAGAATACACTCCGCTTTGATGTCTCCTCGTACAACATCACTAACACACCGCAATACGGATACCCGAGCGTGCCGAACATCGTGGCGGCGACGCAGCAAAATATTCCCTTCGGACTCATCACAAACACGATCAACACTCCGCGTCAGTTTCAATTTGGAGCGAGATTCATGTTCTGATTTGAACCTTGAAAACAAACACCGGGGCGCCCCTCGGAAGACCGAACCAGCGCGGGGAACAAGTACCTATCTCAGACTATGAAAAGACAGTTTATAAATTTGGCGGGATCATCCGCCTCGCTCGGCTTCACCACGTTTTGATAGCCTGGTCATAAGCCTGTACGAGAAAGGGACCTGTCCGTGTGCTGATCTTTGCCGCTATTCTCGCCACCTTCATCTATGGAATGATCGCGGCTATGCTGGGGACTATTTTGCCCGAGCTTTCTGACCGTTTTCAGTTGACCCCCAGGCAGAACGGAACCATTGCGCTGGCGCAGGCCCTTGGATTGATCGTCGCCTCGCTTGCCGTGGGACCGCTCCTCGATGATGGAGGCAAAAAGGCGGGTCTCATCCTCGGGCTCGCCTTCATTTCCCTCGCGCTTTTTGTCCTGCCCCGCTCACGCGGATTCGGCAGCGTCGTGGTTCTGCTCTTCTTTCTGGGGGTGGGGGGTGGAATTGTCGTTACAGGCGCTAATGCGCTGGTAAGCGATGTAGGCGAGGCGCATCGTGCCACAACGCTTAACATGGTCAACCTTTTCTTCGGGCTTGGCGGACTCGCTACTCCCTTTGTCTCCGCCCATCTTTTCGGCCGCAACTGGGTTCGCCTTTGTTACAGCGTGGCGTGCCTTACCGTGATCACGCTCGCCGTTCAGGCCGTGACCCACATGCCCCCGCCTGCCGGCGCCGGCCGTTTTATCCTCGCAGATGCCGGTCCGGTCCTGGGCCGGCCGCTCCTCTTCCTTCTCGGCTTCTTCCTCTTTCTTTATATCTCCTGCGAGGTCGGCGTCTGGAACTGGCTCACGCGCCACCTGATTGCGCAGGGCATCCCGGAATCGAGAGCGCTGACCATTCTTTCGCTCGGTTTTGCCCTGGGCCTGCTGATCGGCCGGGTCGGCGTCGCTCCCATCCTTATTCACGTATCTGCCATCGCCGTCCTGCTGGTCGCTTCTGTCGCCATGGCGATTACGACATTTCTCATGCTGCGCATCAACCGTACCGTTCCCGCCTTTGTCCTCGTTTTTCTGGCGGGACTCTCCATGGCTCCCGTTTTTCCGACCACTCTGGCGGTTGTCGGCGATGCTTTCCCGCGCATGACGGGCACGGCTATAGGCATCGTCATTACGTGTGGCTGGACTGGCCTCGCCGTCAGCTCGCGTCTCATCGGCACCATTGCGGGCGGCGATCCGCGGCGCCTCCGCAACGCGTTAATGGTCATCCCGGGAGCAGCTGTCCTGATGGTTCTGTTGAGCCTGGTCATCCGTGCCACGCTCCCCTAGTGTCCTGGGTCATGGATCGTCGCGATGATTCTTCCGCATAGGGCTCGCAAGTCTGATTCCCGCACTGCGTATTGCGCAGATCGTTCCCGCACAACCCTGCGGGCAGAGTGACGCGGAATCGTAGATTACATTAATTGTTGGTTAATCCACTCGTAGAGTACCGACCGACCGCCGTCGTCGAACATCATGGGCCTTGACTGAGATAATAGCCCTGATAAAATCATCATCGATCGCGGATTGAGCGATCAGCGAACTACAGAAAGACCACTCTATATGTAAATGCCGAGGAGGCTACGAAATGGCGAGCCCTTTCGTCACGGTGGCGGTGCGCAATAGCGCCGGCGTAGTGATAAATGCTACCGTAAGCGCAACGATTCAAAATACAGAAATACATTTCGATCAGGGAAATTATCCTTGCGACCAAACGAAGACCTTCCAACTTCCCGGCGCCGCAACCAGCATTGTTGTAGTTATCAAATATGAAGCGTTCATTGATGATTGGAAGACGGTGTATTCCCAGACCCTACCTGCGACCACCGGCTGGCAGAATAACAACGCAAGCTTCGATGTCACCGGCCACGACACTTCAGTCAAGGTTTCGGGGCCAACTTGGAGCTAGGAGAAGTCTATGAGTACGAGTTGGTCGAGTTTACTGACACAGCAGTTCCGAAAATTGCCGAGCGCGGTCTGGGCGGCTGTGGATCCGGAACTCAGCGAAGTGAAAATGGGCGATTATGGGAGCATTGCAAACGGTGCATTCAACCGTATCGGTAATGTGCAATGTAATTCCACGATCACAGGCCCGACCGCCGGCGGCAATTTGAGCGTGCAGGAGTCATCTGTTCACACTTCGGATACCGGGGGGAAAGTTACGGGAGAGTACTTCGATCCGGAGTCCGAAACAATGGTGAAGGCTGGTTTGCAATGGGCGTGGGCATTCACAAGCGACCAAGCAGTACTTGCAGTCCTACCAACCACCTATCTGTACACGTATCCGGACACTCTTTCGGCATTGGAAGAGGCACAGGTTCTCCAAGACCTCTGGGTTGCAGCCTACACAAGCGGCTGGATGAATTCCGACGGAACGATTAAAACCGGTTTTTGCGTGGTGGTTGGGCTGTTGCAGATAGCGGCTGGCTTTGTCGTCGGTTCTGAATCCTCGTCTACCACCTTTACCCTTAACGGCAGCGTCAATGCTATTTCAGACATGATGCAGGGCGCACTTAATGCCACCTACAGCAACGCCTTCGCGAGTTCCGGCGCTTTTCAGTTGATATGGCCGCAAAGTCCGGCCACGCCAGAGAGTCCAGGAAATGTTGCTAAAATGGGCAACCTTCGAACGATCGGTGTCTATCTAGCCAGCTTTGATGGCTATATGCCGAGTCTCGGTAACGGTAAGATTGTCAATCCTTACACCTAGGGGGCTACATGCAAGCGAGAGCCGAGCTTAGTGCGGCTGGGGAGATATCAATCCAAAACTACTATGACGACGCGAACGTGCCAGCGGCTTCGCAGGTCAATTTTGTCGAAGCGCTCATTGCCACGCTTCAAAACTATCTGTCTCCCTACACTCTGTCCAAATCTAATAACGTCAATATGCCTCCGCGCCCTATCCTCCCAAACGGTCCAGGGAATTTCTTTCGCGCTGGAGTTAACGGTAAGGTTGTGAATGTCCATGATAATGTCGCCTGGGTCGCTATTCATAGCGTATTCCTGCCGACAAATAACCCGACGGCCGAGGAGACCGAAGGCGTTGGAGGCGTAGACGAATAGCGGGCAAAGCATTTGATAAAAATGATGGCCATTTGAGCTGCTGATCGCAGGTGGCTGGCATTTCGTCAGCGACGTAATCGCAGGAACATTTATCAGCGTCTCAGCGGGCCTTTTGGGCGGCGAAGTCTGGCTCATACGTTCTTATGCGCGGCGTCAATAGCCCATCATCGGCAAGGGGCTTCTTGAGAGCCGGTTCGGTTGCGTGAAGTCGGAATGTCAACGGTGGTCCCTGAGCGAAACCACTTTGCACCCTGATGCGATCCTGTTCCCTGGCTATCTGAATCGAGATTACGGGCCCGGCTTGATGTTAATGCTGCCCTTGAAGAAGGCACCATCCCCAACATTGATCCGTTGTGCAGTCACGTCCCCGGTCAGGGAAGCTTCACTGCGGATATCCACACGTTCGCTGGCATTGATGTTGCCGCGCACCTTGCCCAAAACCACCACTTCACGGGCACAGATATTTGCCGACACCTCTGCATCGTGGCTAACCGTGACCCGGCTGCCAGGCAAGTTGATCTCTCCCTCGACCTTGCCATCGATGTACAGCGACTCAGAACCTATCACTTCGCCCTTGATCTCCAGGCTCCTGCCAATCGTTGCTGGATCATCGGCTGCCGACGCTGCGGGGAATGTATCGGAAGGGCGTATGATGTCCGCTTCGTGGCTTGCAGCCATCGGCATAGATGCCGGCGTTGGGTCCGCGCTAGGGGACAACAAGAGATGTCCAGGTTCCTCCCGCTCCCCGCTAATGCTCAATGCGTTTGTTCTCAAATCACAGATCCTTTCTTCACTCCATTATCGGGACAGTTAGCGAGTACCCACCGACGCCAATGAATCTCAGTGGCCAATTCCATATTGCGAATCCTCTCGATAAATTATCGGCGCGATACGCCCGAAGCACGTGCGGCTCATCAACACGTCCTATGGTGCTCAGTCATTTAGGCGGCCCGTTGGCCGACTGAAACGCCTGCTGGCGCTCCGAAGACGCAGCGCACGGGCAGGCAACTACGCCATGGCGGATGAGTGCCATGACCAGCGACAATCTATCTTCCACTCCAACCTTACGAAACATGTGCACCAGATGAGTCTTGACGGTCTCAATGCTGGTTCCCATCCTGCATGCAATCGCTCTGTTGTTTCCCTCCACAAGCAGAAGGTTCGCGATAGACAACTCCTTGGGTGACAACTCCGACAAAATGCGCCGTCCAATATTCGTTACTCGGTGCTCCTTAGTGGGCGAACAAAGGTCCCACGATGGAAGTCGCTGAGTGGCAGCATGATCCCGTTCACCTCGGGTCATCTCTCGGTCTTGACATCGACATTCTTTAATTATCGGCACAGTTGAAAGAATTGACTAATAAGGCAGTTTTACGACATCAAAGCATCGATCTCGTCTGCGTCTCTTGTCAGGTCGAGTCGATGTGCTGATAGCGGCCTGTGAATCCAGGAACTGAATTACTCCGTGGGCGGCTTCTTTGGTGTGTCGCGCATCTGACCGCCCTCAGTTAGTCGCTCCACATGCTTACAAGTGGCCGTCTCCTGACATGTAGATGCTGAGCCTACCAAGCGAGGCACGTGTCAGCGGAATGTAATTGTGTTGTCATCTGTTTGTTTCCGTCGGAACCCCTCGGCAGCCGAATCAATGGCACCCCGTCAATTTGGCGTAGTTCTCGGTGGCTGGGTAGGGAACTGGATCGAGACGAACTTCTGAATTTGATAATGCGCGCTCGGCACAGAAGATACCAGTTGCCTGGATGGTCGAGTCTCCTGATGGCGCGATGGCGCCAGCGTAGGACTTGGGCTCAAACGAAACAGTTGCGTGCTGTTCGACCTCAAGGATGTCCTTGTTCATCTTCTTGTCGCGACTGCCATTGCCGGTCTTGCCGCTGCCGGCGAGGACGACCACCGAACCCGACATCTTCGCTGCGCTGCGGTCAAACTCAAGCGATCCGGATTGGATGTGAAAGGTGCCGTTGACTACCTCGTGGGTCGTTTTCAGCGTCATCTTGACCTCGCTGGCATCGGGGTTGGCGACGAAGGTCTGCTGCTGGGCCATCGCGCCCGGAGCGAGTAGGACAGCGAGGGCGAATACCGTGAAGGATTTCATTTGCGTCTGCCCTATGGTGTTTTGACGACTGAGAGTCGTTTGGCGTGGCTCCGTTTCAGCTGGCGACTGCATGGGTAGCAACAGCGGCGTGCTGGGCAACGCGTGTCAGCCTTGCCGTCACGCGCATCACCCCGGGCCAAACCCTGAGGCAAAACGGCAATACGGCGCGCGCGAGTAGGTTGTTCAAGCCATCGGCGGCGAACTCGGCAAGGCGCATCTGGGCCAGCAGTGCGGAGCGCAGTTTAGCCTGAAAGAGCGATGCCGGCTCTTCTGCAAGATACGCAGCGACGGCACAACGTGCCGTATGCAGCGCGATGGATATGCCATCGCCGGTGAACGAGGGGATGACGGCTGCCTGATCGCCGATGCAGTAGAGCCCATTCTCGGTTGTGCGGCGGACGTAACCATACGGGATATGGGTAATGGCGATCGGCCTGGCGAGCAACGGCTCCGCACCGGCAAGCCTCATAGCGAGGTGTGGACAGTCCTGCTGCATCTTCGCAAGGAAGTTCTCCCAGCGGTGACCCGCACGTGCAAGATACCGCTGTTGCACCACGCAGCACAGGTTTGCAATGCCGCCTTCCACCGGCTGGATTCCGCCATAGCCTCCAGGATAGAGCATCAGCTCAGAGGCGCCCGCTAGCTCAGAGGCCTGTGCGGACGATAAGCGGAAATACATCTTGAAGGCGACCCATCGCTGTGGGTCCTTCGGACGCAAGTGGCCGCGGACATCGTGCTTGCCCGTGGCCAGAAAGACCACTGGGGCCTCACGGGTGGTGCCGTCGTCGAGCGTAGCTTGCCAGACGTTGGATGTAGTGCGGCTGAGCGCCTGCAGACTGCGGCCGCGCTCTACCCGGACTCCTGCGGCGATGGCCTCGGCGATGAGCGCTGTATCAAGCGTCTTGCGCGTTAGCGAGGCTGCGGGGAAAGGCAGGGGAGCCTCCGCGGCGCGCCTGGCAGCGGCGAGGCGAACGTAGTCGATGGGCACGGCGCCAAGCGAGGCCACATCGATGCCGAGCGCATGCAGGTCCGCAAGGGCCTCACCGCTTAGGAATTCTCCGCAAACCTTATGGCGCGGTGTGGGCTCGCGCTCAATCAGCGTAACGACTCGTCCCTTGCGGGCCAGCGCGATCGAAGCCGCACAGCCCGCCACTCCACCACCCACGACGAGAACTTCGTCTTGCAAAGCAGTCTGATTCAGATTGGACGTTGTAACGGGAATCTCCTTTTTCCGGATGCGATACGTGAAATGGTACCGCTCCTGACGGTATTGAATGACCAATGCTGCAGTTGGGCGGTGGTGCAGTTTGTAACCCACAGCTCTGCCCGATCTTTTGCACCAGCGGGATTGTGAAGGGAAGCGTAATCAGTCACGGCGAGTGGTGAGCTCGCGCCAGGTAAGGCCGAGGGTCCACGATAAAGTAGCGAGACAGGGGTAAAGGCGATCGCGCCGACGGCGGCGAAGGCGCCTCCAACCATGACACCCGCCTCACTTCCACCGCCCCACACACAACCGTCCCGGCCGCCAAGGCTCCACCGTCGCCGTCTCTCGCGGGACCTCAGCCGCCGCCAGCAACCGCACCCAGTCCTCCTCCCGGAAGGCCCGACGGAAGGACACCGGCCCATCATGCTGCACAAACCGGTGCCACTCCACCAACCCCGCCAGCCACCCAAACATCCGACAACTCCACGCCGACCGCTCCAAATCATTGATAAACCAACCTAGCTGCGCAGTCGCTTCCATCCACCGCAACAGCCCGATGATCTCTTCATCCTCCAGATGATGGGCCATCAGCGAACTCACGACGATATCCACCGGCTTCTCCGGCCGATACACCAGAGCATCGCCGGTCACCCAAGCGATTCTCAGCTCCTTCGGTGTAGACTCCGCTGCCGCGCGCGCCGCATAAAGATTCAAGTCGATTCCCGTTAACTGCACAGCGATGCCGCGCCTCCGTGCCCAGCCTGCAATCTGCCTTAGCAGATCGCCCCCGCCACTGCCCACATCGATGATGTGCACCGGATCACGCAATCCATGCCGTAGCTGTTTCAGCCAAGCCATCGTCGGTCGATATCCCAGCAGCCAGCGGTTGATCTGCTCCAGGCTGCGCAGGCAGGCACGGAAATCCTCATAGCTACAGTCACCATCCATCAGCTCCGGCAACTCGCGCGGAGAGACCCGGAGTCCGAATTCGATCTCCGCACTAGACCGCATGGAAGCGCATTGTCTCCGCCGTCAGCCCAGGGCCAAACGACATCGCGCACCCGCGTTGCCCCGGCCGCGCCTGCCGCATCATCCGCTGCAGAACAAACATCACCGTCGCCGAAGACATGTTGCCGAAGCACGACAGCACCTCGCGCGACGCCGCCAGCGCATCGACTGGCAGCTCCAATCCCTTCTCTACCGCATCCAGAACCGACCGTCCGCCGGGATGCACCGCCCACAGGTCGATGTCATCGCGCTCGGCCATCAGCTCGCCCTCATGTAACGCGCGGCCCAACTCCGCCGGCACCTGGCCGGAGAGTTGCATGTCGAATCCCAGGCCGCGAATTTTCCATGTAATCAGATCCCTCGTCTCGGGCACCGTCACCGCCTTAAAGCTATCCAGAGCAAATCCCTGCTGGCACGCGGTAATCAGGCTCGCCGCCGCGCCATCAGCAAAAACCAGGAACGAGAGCACCTGCTCCAGCTCCTGCGTTTCCTGGAAGTGCAGCGTGCACAGCTCCAGGTTGACCATGAGCACACCAGCCTTCGGGTCTGAGCGCACAATGTGCCGCGCCAACTTCAGCGCATTGATCGCCGCATAGCAACCCATGAAGGCGACCATCGTACGCTCCACGCCAGCTTGAAGCCCGAGGTGGTCGACGATCTCAAAGTCCAGCCCCGGCGCATAGAGCCCCGTACAGCAGGTCACCAACACGTGCGTAATACCGAAGCGTTCCTTCTCATTGAGTGCAAGCCGGTCCACGGCCTGCCGCATCAGCACCGGAGCGCTCTGCTCAAACAACTCCATACGCCTCGCCGTATTGGGAAACTTGCCTGGCCGATAAAACTCAAGCGCGTCATGCGACGAGAATCGGCCGGAACTTTTCTGCGCATCGAGGAATGAATAGCGATGCGCGATGTTGGCGCGGCTCACCATGCGGCGGAAGACCGTGCGCAGCCGCGGGTCCACAAGCATCTTCTCTGCGAAGATGACGAAGGCGTTATGCACATCGTGCTCGGGTACGGCAGTGGCGATGCGGTTTAGGTAAGCCGTAGTCAATGCGAAATAGGCCCTTGACCTGATTGTGAGGACGATATGTCGCGTGTGTGTCTTGGCAAAGCTGGATGACGAAGAAATGATCTCCGGTGACAGTCGACTACTTGCGGGAACAGGCTCCGTATTCTCAATTCGACGCTACTGCCCGTAAAGCCATAACAAAAGAACGCCCCTGCACAGGCGGGTTCGTATTGTGGAAGACATCCATCGCGACAGGGCCGCACCAGGGGGCAGTGATGACGTCGTAGCCAGCTGATTCCAAGATTCGGCGCACTATCCGTTCAAATCCTGGATCGTCATAGATGTCGAGAATTCTTTCCACGTTACGCCGCCGTTTCAGATTCGCGCTGTTCGACCGCCATTTTTAACCTATTCACGGCCTTTTCCATAGTCGAGGCAAATCCGTCTAGAACACAACGATACGGCTTCGGGAATGAAACGGTGTCACTACGGGGTCACAGGTTTGTCATCTCTTTCCGTCGAGAATTGGTGCGGAGCTACGGCCGCTCAAATGTTCGGCGTGGGTAAGGCAGTGGGCTGGGTTGAAGCCCTCGGACCCGCTGTTCCTGCCCGTACAGATGCCGAAGATGGGAGGGTTTGATGTGATTGAAAAACTTGGATTGCGGCAACTACCACCGACTGCCTTGGTTGACGGCCTATCATGAGCACGCCGTCCGGGCCTTCGATGTTCATGCCATGGATTATCTGACCGAGCCGGTTGATGGAAAAAGCCTGGGCTAACCGTCTAATAGAATGAAGACGGGCCCTGTGTGATCCGCGAAATCATAATGGCGGAATCAGGCGAAGCCACAATGTTGGAAGTAGCGGAGAAGTGGAATGCAACCTGAAGCGATCGACATCGAGATAAACGCCACCGAGCCTCGAACTATCTACACACGCAACCAGCCGTTCGCGGCAACCATTTCCGACAACTATCTTCTGACTGGCCCGGCATCGGAAAAAGAGACGCGGCATATTGAGCTATCGCTGCGCGGGTCGGGGATTGAATATCTGCCGGGGGACTCTGCCGGGGTGATCCCGGAGAACCGCAGCGAGGCGGTTACAGAGGTCCTGCAGTTGTTGGAATGCACCGGCGATGAGCAAGTGACGCACTTCTACGGTGGAGCGATCGATCTGCGCACGGCGCTTACCTCGTGGCTGATGATCGGCCAGCTGGCGAGCTCGACCGTGAAAAGCTGGGCAAAGCTGACCGGTAATGCGGAGCTGGCAGAATTGGTCCTGCCCGAGAACAAAAAGAAACTCAACGATTATCTGTGGGGCCGGGAGTTCGTGGACCTGCTGGAGCAGTATCCGGCGAAACTGGAGAACCCGCAGCTGTTGTTCAAGTTGCTACCGCGGCTGGCTCCGCGGCTATATTCGATCGCCTCAAGCCAGGCGATCCATCCCGGCGCTCTTCATCTTTCGGTGCGCGTCGTGCTGTATGAGAGTGGCGGCCGGCAACGGCAAGGGGTATGCTCCGGACAGCTTGGCGAGCGCGCACCGGTCGGCTGCAAGCTGCCGGTCTTCATCCACTCCAACCAGTTCTTCCGCATGCCCGGGGATCTGGAGGCGCCTGTGGTGATGGTGGGGCCGGGCACGGGCCTGGCCCCATTTCGAGCATACCTGCAGCACAAGGAGGCTGGGTGCGGACGCTGGCCGATGTGGCTCTTCTTTGGCGACCAGAGGGCATCGCAAGACTTTCTCTATCAGGAGGAGCTGCTGCAATGGAAGAAGAATGGCGTATTGCAGCGGCTGGATACGGCATTCTCCCGCGATCAGAGGGAAAAGATCTACGTGCAGCAACGAATTCGAGAACGGTCTGCTGAACTCTGGCGCTGGCTGGAGCGGGGTGCGTATTTCTACGTTTGCGGTGATTCCCAACGGATGGCCCCGGACGTCGAAGCGGCGATGTTGGAGGCAATCGCAGTGCATAGCGGCAAAGGCGCGGAGTACGCAGCCGAGTATCTGGCGGCCATGAAGAAGCAGAAGCGCTATCTAAGAGATGTTTATTAAGGCATTCTCCGAGTGAATGTGATGTAGGCCAACCGATGCCTCATCCCCGAGCGCCTTAGTTCACACGCGCTACTCGCCAGTTTGGGGTCGCTGCCAGGGGTAGTGTCCAGATTTTTTCGCACTTTCGTTTTCGTTAGCATGGTTGTTAGATCGTTGCTTTGAGATTTTAGCTCTGGGCTGGCATGATCCGGAGCAACTTGATTATGCGATGGCGACGACTCCTTTACTACCTTTCTCGGGTCTTTGTCGTCGCGTAGTGCTATGAACTTTGTATGCCTTAAGTGATTGGCCCCCGTGCATTCCAAGAACTCGATCTGAGCGACGGCCTCGCGAGATAACTAGCTGGCAGTCAGCCCGTCTACCAGGGCGTTGCGATAGGCGCGGATGGCCGGAATGAAACCCAGCAATGCACCCGCAGCCACCACGGCGATCATGTAGTATGCAACTCGCGGCGAGATGCCAACCATGGCCAGCGGAATGCCATAGTGATTCTCCACCGGGATGCGGATTGCATATAGTACTGCGTAGGCAGCCGCCACCCCCAATGCCACACCCATCCCGCTAATGAGTGCGGACTCCAGGATGAACAACATGAATATCTGGCGGGCGTGCAGCCCCAGGCTGCGCAACACCGCGATCTCTCGCCGCCGCTCATTCAAAGCAGCATAGAGCGCCGTCAGCATCACCAGCATCCCCACTACCAGCACCGCTCCGCTCACCAGCGACAAAGCAATGTCCGCGGCTCCCAGCACGCTCCACAGATCCTGGAGCGTCATCGCGGGGATTATGGCCGTCAGTGGTTCCGGCTTGTAGGTGTTGATCTCGCGTTGCAGAAATAGTGCCCCGATACGAAACTTTGTGCGCAGCAGAAATGCACTGATGGTGCGGATGTGTAGATCCGATTTGTGGATCTGCGATTCTGGAATCGGCTGCTGCGGAGGCGCTCCATTCTCCCACCCCAGATGCATTGCCTCGTCGCCCCACAACGTAATGTAGATAGAGCGATCTACCGGCGTTGCCGTACGCGCCAGGATGCCCACCACCGTGTAGGGATCGGCTGCATGGTTCAAGAAGCTGCCCTGGAGGCCGTGGCTGAGGATGATCTTCTGCCCCAGAGGGTAGTGCAGCTGCGCGGCGACTGCGCTACCCAGGACCGCATCGAAGATTCCCTCCGGCCGTACGCCCTCGCTCAACTGCAGGCTCTGATCGCCGCGATAACGGTAATGCTCGTAGAAATTGTCATCCGTGGCCACCACCCGAAATCCGCGGTGGCTATCGCCCATCGACACAGGAATCGTCCACTGCACCGCCGGATGGTGGGCGAAGTGCTGGTAAGTATCCCAGGAGATCTCATTATTCGCCGTGCCAATGTGAAACACCGCATACAGCAGCAGGGGCAGCGAGCCTCCCCGCGCTCCCACCACCAGGTCGGTCTGGCTCAGGGTCCCCTCAAATCCCATCTGGGTACCTTGCCGGATTCGATCCACGCTCACCAGCAACAGCACGCTGAGAGCGATCGAGAAGACCGTCAGTCCGGTAGTGAATTTGCGGCTCCGCAGTGATTCGTATGCCAGGCGCAGTACCATCATGTGGAAACTTGGTTGACCTCGTCCAGCGAGATGCTTTCATCAAACCGCTCCATCAACGAGCGATCGTGGCTCACAAAAACCAGGGTCGCCTGGGCTTCGTCGCATACCTCGAACAACAGTTCCAGAAAAGCCTGCTGGCGGTCGATATCTAGCGACGATGTCGGTTCGTCGGCAATCACCAGGCTGGGCCGGCCAATCACGGCGCGCGCAATCGCCACCCGCTGTTGCTGGCCGGTGCTCAGTCTGGTCACGTTACGGTCGAGGTATGGCTCCAGCCCCAACCTCATCACCAGCCGCTCCACTTCCTTCCCCACCGTAGCAGCAACAATATTTCTGCGCCGCCGCTCATGCGCCTGGCACGGCAACGCGACGTTCTGGCGCACCGTCAGATAGGGAATCAAATTGAAGCTTTGGAAGATATAACCCATTTGCGAGCCACGATGCTGGTCACGTGCCGGGGTCGACATCGTGGTCAGCTCTTTGCCCAGCACCATGCAGCTGCCCTGCTGCGGCTGAAGCACTCCGGTGATCAATCCCAGCAGCGTCGTTTTGCCCGAGCCACTTGGCCCATAGAGAAAAACCCGCCTCCCCGCCCTCAGTCTCAACTCGTTTACCTGTAACACCGGCGTTTGCGGATCGTACCCAAACACTACGTTCCGTAAATGGATGGCTTCAGTACCACTCATCATGCGCCTTTGTCACTCAGGTTGATAGGGAAGGACCGTCTCTCCCGACAGATCGTAAGAGACATCCCCGTAGGGGCTTTGTACTGTCGAGATCCGCAGCGTGCCCGTCACCACGATGGGATCGGTGAAAGTCACATGCACCTTTGTGGTTTTCAGCATTTTGACGTAGACAATTTGGTTCGGCGGCGGCGGGGGCACATGAATGCAGGCTCCCGCATAAGGAACCAGCAAAAACTCTGTCACTTGATCCAGATCGTCTTCCAGCGGCACCATAAACCCGGGAATGCTCACGCGCTTGCCTGCCAGCTCCAACACCGGCGCCTTCTGCTGCGCTTGCGGCAGGTTGAAATTCAACGTCTGCAGCGTTTGCCAGCTTACTGTCACAGGCGCCGTTTGTGCCCCCAGACATGTCAGCGCGCCCCACGCCAGTACGCACCATGCCCCCCGACGCCACCTCCTGGCCCACATCAACATTGGACTAAGCCTCCCCGCCGCGCTCGTCTCTTCTTCTGCCACTCTGATGTTAAGGCGTCGCCGGACTACGTGGTGTTAGCTGCTCCGGCAGCGCTGGCCGTGGCCGGAACTCCGTCCAGTGGATGGCCATCTGCGGATTGCTCGACGGATGCGAGTCGTTCCACATATCCATAGAGAGGCCGTTCAGGTCATAGACTACTTTTCCGGCCCGGATCGTCAGTTGATCTTCCAGACGGGTGTCGGCCGTAAGCTTAGTGTTATCCATATCCAGAAAGCCGAACTTCCCATGCTCCTCGCTCAGCACCGCCACATCCGCCGGTGCCCCCACCGAAAGGTTGCCAAGTTCCGGCCGCCGGATCTCCTGTGCCGGATGCCACGTCGTATCTGCCACCACCTGCTGGACTGTCATGCCCATCGCCATGAATTTGCTCATCACGTTCAGCATGTCCTTAGTGCTGGAGTTCATGCTGTCGACGTGCAGGTCGGTCGAAAGCGAATCCGGCAGAAAGCCCGCTTTAATCAGGGGCACCGCTACCCTGAAGCGGAAGCTCCCCCCGCCCGTCCCGGCGTCGAAGTAAATACCGCGCTTCCGGCCCTCGATCAGCGCCTTCGACGGTCCCAGCGTCATTACGTCCTGCTCGCCGCGCAAGCCGGAGTAGGTATGCGTATAGATATCCCCGGGTCGCAGATATTTGGTCAGCAGATCGTAGAGCGGCCGTTCGATACGGTTGGCTCCGTAGTCAATCATCACCGGAATATGCGCCAGGTTGCCCGCCCCCACTGCCTGGACATAGGGCTCCCACTCCGGGCCCACGAAGTGCGCGCTCTTGATGCCGATGATGGTGTCCGGATAGCGCTCAGCCATAAACGCCGTGGGCACCATCTGCATGTCATCAATGTTGTTTTCGAACCGCGAGCCACGCATGCCCGCGCCTACAATGTTCACAAAAGCCAGCACCCGCGTCTCCTCGCGGTCAATGATGTGCTCTTTGAAGTCCTCGAAGTTGCGCCACCCCGAGCTGCCGGCATCGCAAATGGTGGTGACCCCGTTGCGGAAGGTGAATCCATCCGGCCAGATACCATAGTCGCCGGCGTAGGAGTCGGCTTCCCCCGTCGACGCGTAGTCATGGGTGTGGATGTCGATCAACCCGGGCGTTACATAATAGTCGCGGACGTCGATCGTCTTGGTTGCATCGGCAGCGTTCAGGTGCTCGCCCACTGCGGCAATTTTTCCATCCTTGATAGCAACGTCCATTGACCGGTCGATGTTGTTCTTGGCGTCGATCACATGCCCGTTCTGCAGCAAGAGATCGTAGGGTAGCGGGTTGGGTAGGCTTGCGGGTGGTCCCACCCGGACCGCGCCCTGGCCCGATGCGCCCTGCTGAGGAATCGCCTGCGGCAGCCCCGCCTCCTGGTTGGCGCCCTGTCCTGCCGGAACCACCGGCAGGCAACCACGGCAATCCGTCGGTCCTGGAGGCACCTGTGTCTGATACGCATTGGCGCTTACGGGAACCGATGTTTCCGGAAGACTGGAGGCCGGGGCGGGGCTCGGTGGTACGGTAACCTGCGCATTCGCGGCCATGGTGGCGAACAGCATTGCGGCGAAAAGCACGTGTCCGGCAAAGGATCTCTGGATGAACATCGAGTGAATCACTCCTCCTCGTATTTTCGGTTTCGATCTGTGCTCCTGTGCGAAGTCTGGGCTCGTCTCCGTTACCTCGTCTGGTCCAGAGTGCAAGATCGCTACTATATGAAGCATACAGAGCATGCGGAGGTGTTAGCTGCACGAGGCGTGGTTTTCCTGACCAGGAAAGTCAGTGGGGTGGCCGGAAGGGTCCCTCCGGCCGCTGCCCCGGTTAGAAGATTAGCTTGACCCGATAGCTCAAGAATGCGAGCTCCGCTGTCGGTGCCCGGAACTTGCTGGACGCCCGTGATCGTACCGAAGCCGCTGGGAAAGGCGAGGCATGAGACTGAGGCACAGGCTCCGGTTGTGTTGATGTTGAGGCCGCTTGAGGAGGAAGTCGCCCCGCAGGAGGGATTCGCTCCACTCGGGTGATTGAAGACGTTGAAGGCCTCGGCGCGGAACTGGAACTTCAGCCGCTCCCAAATGGAAAAGTCCTTGAAGACAGCCGCGTTCTCATACTGCAAACCGGGACCAAAAAGACTGTTTCTTTGGACATCTAACATGCCATCCGCCGAGCGTCTCGCGCTTGATCATGTTCATGCCTGTCAGTGTTGGCATGGCATAGGTGAATTCGGCCACGACACGGTTGCGAACGTTCGCATTGCCATTCCGCCGCAGGCGCTAGTCAAAACAGGCATGATGGCTGCTGCACCCGTTAAGGCGGCTCTGGAAGTCACCTTCGACCACTTTTCCATCGGCCCCTTCAGCTTGCCGCCTCAACAGGACTGAGCTATCACTCTAAGCTCCTAAAGAGCGCTCTTCAGGGTGAATTGATACCATGTGAGAGTATTTCCGCCGTGCTTGAGAATCTCACAGCAGCCAGTGCGCAGAGGAAGCTTATGGAAATGAATACTCGACGCGGGTTCTTTGCCAAGATCGCCGCCATGGCGGCGGCGACCGCCGGGATGCCGAAACTCTTCGCTCTCCAGACTTCGCTTCCCGCTACCCCCGACCCTCCACCTGGCGCTCCGGCGCCGCGTCGTGCCGGCGGCAATCACACCCACAATGGCATCTACTACTTCTCCGGCACCGGCTCCAATGACGGTTATCCCAAGGATGATCACGTGCTCGTGACTGATCCGTTTGAGAAGCACGTTACCCGCACCATGGACGCGCTGAAGAAGTCGGTGGAGCATGCGGGCTGCAGCATGGATAGCATCATCCACCTCGAGGTCTTTCTCTGTCTCCCGCTCGCTGACAGCATTCCCATGCCGACGGGCAAGGCAAGGTTCGACGCCCATAAAGCGCAGTACAACGCGTTGAACAAAATCTACGGGACGTATTTTTCTCCCGGCAAAGCTCCGTCCCGCGCCTGCATGGCGCTTGAATGGATCCCCGGCGATTCGCTGATTGAGATTGTGGGTAGCGCAGCCGTCCTCATTCCGCCCACCGCTGGCTGAGACATGATTGCGCGAGAGTGTCGAGAGGAAAGTGTGATGAACTTAAAGTTTGACTGGAGCCGCCGTTCCTTTGTCGCTGCGCTGGGCGCCACGCTCGGTGGTCTGTTCGCTCCGGCGGAGTCGAATGCGGCGGGCATCTTTGGCAAGAAGTACAAACCGTCTATGCTCTCTGTGGACGGCGACCCCATCGTTCCCATTACCAGCGGCCTTGGCTGTACCGGCGACGTCTACGCCGAGCTCGGCGTCACGCCTCTCGTCAACATCAACGGCACGGTGACCGTCATTGGTGGGTCGTTGATGAAGCCGGAGGTCATGGAGTTGATGCGGCGAGGCAACGAACACTTTGTTTTAATCGACGAGCTTGAAATCGCTGCGGGTAAGTTCATCGCCAAACTGTGTAAGTCTCCGGCGGGCTACACCGGCCTGGTGACGGGCGGCGCAGCAGCGGCCATGGTCGTCGGCTACGCCGGTATGATGACCGAGGACCTTGAGCCCCGCATGCACACGATTCCCGACGTAGCTGATTTCCCGCGGAACGAGGTCATCATCCAGAAGAGCCATCGCTATGCCTTCGACCACCAGATTCGCCAGACGGGCGCGAAGCTGGTCGAAGTGGAGACCCGCGAACAGATGATTGCCGCCATCAATCCCAAGACCGTGGCCATCCACTTCACCAATATCCTTTCCGACAAAGGGCAGGTCAGCGGCCCTGAGACCGTGGAAATCGCCCGGGCGCACAACATCTACACCTTTAATGACGCCTCCGCCGATGTGCCGCCGAAAGAGCGGCTGTGGGAGTATCCGGCGATCGGCTTCGACATGGTGACTTTCAGTGGCGGCAAGGATATTTGCGGGCCGCAGGCCTCCGGCATCCTGATCGGCAGGGAAGAGCTGATCCGCTATGCGCTGCTGAACATGAGCCCGCAGGAAGATCGCATCGGCCGTTGCTGCAAGGTCGGCAAGGAGACTATTTTCGGTCTGCTCAAGGCACTTGAGATCTTCGTCAATCAGGACTATGACGCCACGCTGAGGATGTACGACCAACGAGCACAGGTGATCACCGAGACAGTGAAGAAGTTCGGCGTCACCGCGCTTCCCCGGGAGTTCAACCCGCAAGCTCTGGGTAACGTGACGCCGAGTTATAGCTGGCAGATCGATCGCTCTAAACTCAACATCACCGGGCCGGAAGTCATGCAGAAGCTGGCCGACACGCGGCCAATCGGCATTGGCAGCATGGGCGCCGGCGCCAGCGGCATGCGTGGACGCAATCCGGACGCGCCCGCGGCGGAGAATCAAAACGTCCACCATGGCCATCCCCACGATCCGAACAGCTTCGGCTTTGCTGTCTGGCAGCTCAAGGACGGCGAGGACAGGATGATCGCCGACCGCTTAGCCGAAATCTTCAGCGCAGCCCCGAAGGCCTAGCAGGCTGCAGAGAAACTCTCCTGTGCGGCGTCTTTTTGTTCTTGTGCAAAAATGTGCGAACTAAGCGAACTAAGTCGCCGCGACGGACTCTCTATGGGTAAGAGAGGCCGTCATAGGGATGGTTTGCCAAAAAAAGGCACTTTCCTCCCCAGCGCCGGGCCAGCCCACAAATTGAGGAATACCCACTTAAGTGCAGCGTGACATAGGAGGAGTTCGCAGAAATCCAAGCCTATCTCGCTCAGCACCTCGCCTGGCGTTTTCAGGCGGCTACACTCACGGAGCGGCATTGCGGAGTCGACGTGCAAGACTAACGAAATTGCGGACAAGGGGGTCCGATTGGTCACGCTTCCGCCAGGTCAAGCCGATCTTCCATTTCGCCTCGGCCAGATGCGTGTCCAGCAAACGAACGTTCGGTACACGCATCCGGCTCGCTGAACTCGGGACCAGGCTGACCCCAGCGCCAGCCTGGACGAGAAAGAGGACCGTCAATAGCTCGTTCACTTCCTGAACAATGCGGGGACTGAATCCAGCGGCTCTGCAGGTTTGCACCAGATGATCGAAGAAACTCACTGAGCTGCTACGGGATATAACGACAAAAGGCTCGTTGCGAAGATCGGGAAGTCCCTTGCGATAAGACATGCCGCGAGGAATCGCTGCGACAAGCATCTCCTCAAGCACCGGCACGGTGACCAATTCCGCACTCTCGAGAGGAAGCCGGACGAAACCAACATCGATTTCACCTTGATGAAGCGCCTCGATCTGGTTCGGAGTCGACATGTCGCGCATGAACACTTGTACCTCTGGAAATTGCTGTCGAAAGCGCATCAATATGTCCGGCAGGCCAGCGGCCAGGGAGCCGATGCCGAAACCTATCCGCAATACCCCGGCTTTTCCGTTGACGGCCAAGCGAGCCATCTGTTCGGCAACCTCGGCTTCTCGCAACAGGCGCCGCGCGCGATCTCGTAAAATCTCGCCTGCTGGCGTGAGGGCTACCTTCCGATATCCGCGAACGAGCAATCGGCCGGCTACTTTGGCTTCCAACCGCTGCATCTGTTTGGTGAGCGCAGGCTGACTCACGTGCAGCACTTCCGCCGCGTGGCTGAAATGGAGGTGGTCCGCCAGGACCAGGAAAGCGCGCAATTCAGACAGCTCCAGAGCCATTCCTCTAAGTTATCAGAAGAGCGCTAATTACATATTGGACAGAATGCTACGCATGTTGCAGCCTAATAGCGGGGGTGAATCGTAATGAACCGTGCCGCCCAAAACCCTGAAGAGCTAGCTGAGGCCGCAGGCAAGAGAGTCAAGTGGCCCAAGTGGGCGCTCGCCATGGTCTTTCTCGCCAACGGCGTCGGCTTCGGAACCTGGGCCACCCATGTGCCGGTATTCAAGCAATTTCTTCACATTGAGAACGGATCCCTCACCCTTGTATTGACCAGTTTCATCGTCGGCGCGATCGTTTCGATGCCGATTACAGGGCAACTGACCGCTCGTTACGGCAGCCGGCGCGTAACTCAGATTGTGGTGGTCGGCTACGTCCTGACGATCGGACTTCTTGCCCGAGCCTCGAGCTTCTTATCGCTTCTGATCTTTGCGGGTCTGTTTGGAGCTGCCAACGGAGCCGTTGATATCGCGATGAATGCTAATGCTGTGGCCGTCGGAAAGCACTATATGCGGTCCAGCATGTGTCTCTTTCAAGGCTGCTGGAGCGCCGGAGGATTGCTGGGTGCCGCCGCGGCGGGGCTCCTGCTCAAACATCAAGGCACCGCTCTCACCGATCTTTCGCTGATTGCCATCTTGCTCGGTCTTTGTTGTATCGTGTCTCTGCCCATGCTTGTGGACGACGTGGCGAGACCGTCCAGGTCTAAATTTGTCTGGCCAGATACGGCCCTACTCCGCATCGCGATCCTCGCCGCCTTCGGCTTATTAGCAGAAGGGGCCATCGCTGACTGGGCTTCGGTCTACCTTCATTCGAACCTCGGTGTTACCCTTCCCCTTGCCGCCGCCAGTTATGCTGCGTATGCCATTGCCATGACAATCGCCAGGTTCTCTGGCGATTGGCTTACCAGGCGCTTCAGCGAAAAAAACATCTTGCACGCAAGTGGCCTGCTGATAGCCGTGGGCATGAGTTGCACCCTTCTTTCTCCTTCTTGGTGGCCTGCCGTTTTTGGTCTCGTGCTTACCGGGGCAGGTATCGCAAACATCGTTCCCGTCATCTGGGGCATGGCGGGTCGCGATACCAGAATGGGATCTGGGCCCGCCATCTCCGCTGCCGCTACCATCGGCTACTTCGCCCTCCTGACAGGGCCACCGATGATTGGGTCGCTCGCAGTCCTGGTTGGGCTGCGGCGGGCGATGAGCGTCATCGTGATCGCCGGAATCATCGTCGCCGCCGGCCCGATGTTCTTTCGCTTGGCCTTAACATCACCAGTCGCCGGAGAGCAAAACCTTTGATCACTCTTAGCTGTGACGCAATCCTCTTCGACATGGATGGCACTCTCGTCGATTCCACGGGGTGCGTGAAGGCAATCTGGGGGCGCTGGGCTGAAAAGCATGGAATCGAGCTGAACTTTATCTTGCAAAATTCCCACGGAAGAAGAACCATCGACACGCTCAACCAAATCGCTCCCCACCTTGATGTTGCGGCTGAGGCCGAGGCGCTCGAAGCAGAAGAAATAACAATACGCGAGGGAATGGTCGCCGTTGGCGGTGCCCTTCAACTGCTAAGCGGGATTAAACCGCATCAGTGGGCGGTGGTGACTTCGGCGGGCAGGCGGCTAGCGACAGTGAGACTTGAGTACGCGGGCCTTCCTGCCCCGCCGGTTCTGATTTGCGCAGAAGACGTTCTCCACGGAAAGCCCGATCCGGAAGGATATTTAAAGGCGGCGCACCGCCTTGGGGTTTCCCCGAGTCGTTGTGTCGTTGTCGAGGACGCGCCCGCAGGAATTCTCGCGGGCCGCAACGCAGGTATGACCGTTCTAGGTTTAACCACAACCTTTGCTCCAGAACATCTCTTGGGAGCCGTATGCGTACCGGATTTCACCGAGGTGGAGTTCTCTATGGCGTAAAAGCACCTTTGCTACTCAGCGTGACTCCTACCGGCGGTTCCACTGCACTTGCGACGAACGCCACCGAGGTTGTCGGTTCTCTGCGCTTCCGAATCGCATAGGTTGTCTACAAGATCAGTGCAGTGTTGAGGCCGCCAAGTCTACAGGTTAAGTACAGTAAATCGCGTTTATCTACAGGTTACGTAGAGCGCGACAGCAGCCTAAGCGATGATTCCTTCGAACCACTTTACAAAGGCACGAGCTTTGGTGCTGGTCAGCCGGCCCGAGGGGTAGATGACCCAGAGGTCGAGTGGTGGTAGCCTCCAGTCGTTCAGGATGGATACCACCTCGCCGGATTCGAGTTCGGGGGTAAACATCCAGCGCGAGGCGATGGCGAAACCCTGTCCACTGATCACGGCGGCGCGCAAGCCTTCGGCGGCGGTGATCATCAGGCGTCTCTGAAAGCGTATGGATGTTTCGGCGGTTCCTCGGCGGAAGGACCATTCCTCGCCGCCGGTCCATTGCGAATAGATGATGGCGTCGTGGTTGAGGAGATCGGCGGGAGTGGCCGGTGTGCCTCTACGAGCAAGATAAGCCGGACTGGTGAGAACCAGACGTTCACTCGTCGCCAGCTTGCGTGCGCGCAGAGATGAGTCGGTCAGAGCGCCGAGGAGCAGAGCGGCATCGATGTTCTCGGCGACGAGATCGCGGGGGCGGTCGTCCATAACGAGTTCAAGCTCGAGCCGGGGATGGGCGTCGAGAAATTCAGCGAGACGGGGGACGAGGTGAATCCGCGAGAAAGTAACAGCCGCGCTGATGCGGAGCCGCCCTTCCAGGCTGGCGCTGGCGCCGCGTGCTGCGGCGTCCGCTTCGTCGGCTTCAGTGACAGCGCGGAGAGCTCGCTCGTAGAAAGCGACTCCTGCCTCCGTGGGTGTGAGCCGGCGAGTGGAGCGGGCGAGGAGGCGCACCCCGAGCCTTTCCTCAAGGCTGGCGATGGTCTTGGAGATTGCCGGCTGGCCGATTTTCATATCGCGCGCGGCCGATGAAAATGATCCGGCGTCGACCACGCGGACGAACATCTCCATTTCGCGCAGACGGCTCATAAACCGCGGTGTAGATGCGACATATCCGAAACGGTTCCATTCCCGATCGGAATAGATGTTATCACCGGAAGAGGCCTACCGCAGCCGATGTCGAATGCTTAGAGTTGTCTTTGCAAGTTCACGCTCAACCCGGCCTGGTAATCGACCAGTAGCGACACCAAAAGGACAAAGACGGCCCTGGCAAGTGAAGGCATTTGTGTGTCTTCTAGCTTTCGCGGATGGGGAGTACGCAGAATCGGCCCCTTCAAGTGGCCAAGGAGAGGGATCTTATGGGCAAGCTGAATGGCAAGGTCGCGGTAGTTACGGGCGCTTCGAAGGGTCTCGGCGCTTCGATTGCGGAACATCTGGCCGCCGAAGGCGCATCGGTGGTCGTGAACTATGCCACAAGCAAAGCGGGTGCGGAAGCGGTTGTGTCCCGCATTGCGAAAAAAGGCGGGAAGGCAATAGCGGTTCAGGGGGACGTGTCGAAGCCTGCGGAGATCGAGCGGCTGTTTCACGAAACGAAGAGCGCCTACGGCAAGCTGGACATTCTGGTGAACAATGCCGGGGTATATGAATTTGCTCCACTGGAACAGATCACGCCGGAGCATATCCAGAAGCACCTCAGCCTCAACGTGGCCGGGCTGCTGCTCACGACGAAGGAAGCAGTGAAGCTAATGGGATCTGAAGGCGGATCGATTGTTAATATCGGTTCGATTGTGGGTCCGATGCCGGCTCCGCAGGCATCTGCGTACAGCGCGAGCAAGGCGGCGGTGGATGCGATCTCGGTTTCGCTGGCGACTGAGCTGGGGCCGAGGAAGATTCGCGTGAACTCGCTCGATCCAGGGATGATGGAGACAGACGGGCTGCGGGCGGCGGGTCTTAACGAAGGCGAGTTCAGGAAGCAGCAGGATAGGGAGACTCCGCTGGGGAGGATTGCGCAACCTGAAGATATTGCGCCGGCTGTGGTCTTCCTTGCCGGCGATGATGCGCGGTGGATCACTGGGCAGGTGATTGTCGCGGCCGGAGGAAAGCGCATGTAAATGGCTTGTGCAATCAAGAGCGAGGCTGCGAATAAAAAATTCGGGGGCGGAGCCTCATTTTACGATCTTGAAAGGAGATGCAGCCATGAATAGCACGAAGGACCGATCTTCAGCGCAGGTGTCCGGAAACATGACGCCTGAGCAATACGATCTGGTGATCATCGGCAGCGGTACGGGGGCAAAGCTCTCGGCGTGGACGTTCGCAAGCAGAGGGCAGCGCGTAGCGGTGGTTGAGAGGAAGTATGTCGGCGGGTCTTGTCCGAATATTGCATGCCTGCCGAGCAAAAACGTGATCCATACGGCGCAAGTGGCGTCGTACGTGCGCCGGAGCGGGGAGTTCGGCATCGCGAGGGAGGGGTTCAGAGTGGACATGTCGGCGGTGCGCGACCGCAAGCGGAAGATGGTGGCCGGGCTGGTCGAGGTGCATCTCGAGGAATACAGGAAAAGCGGTGCGGAACTCATCATGGGGACGGGGCGCTTCGTCGGTCCGCGGACGGTGGACGTCACACTGAATGATGGAGGGCAGCGGGTGCTGCGGGGGATAAACGTAGTCATTGGAACGGGGACACATGCAGCGGTGGACAAGACCCCGGGGCTTGCGGAGGCGCAACCGCTCACGCACGTCGAAGCGCTCGAACTGGATGAGGTGCCGGAACATCTGCTGGTGATTGGCGGCGGCTACATCGGGCTGGAGTTTGCCCAGGCGATGCGCCGGTTCGGGAGTAATGTAACGGTGATCGATCGGAATGGGCGCCTGCTGCATCGCGAAGACGACGATGTGACGGAGGCGTTTCATCAACTATTTGAGGATGAGGGGATTGAGGCTGTGCTGGATGCACGTATCGAGCGGGTTTCGGGTAGATCTAGTCAGTCGGTAAGCGTTGTCGTGGAGCAGAATGGGGCGAAGAAGACGCTCAAAGGCACGCACCTGCTGGTCGCGACCGGCCGCATTCCGAACACGAAGGATCTGGGGCTGGAACTGGCGGGAGTGAAGGTGACCGATCGCGGCTACGTGAAGGTGAATGAGCGGCTGCAGACAACAGCCCCCGGAGTCTGGGCGGTCGGGGAGGTTGCAGGCAGCCCGCAATACACGCATATCAGCGAGGATGACTTTCGCGTGTTCAGTGACAATGTCACCGGCGGGAACCACGTGACTACCGGCAGGCTGGTTCCCTTTTGCCTCTATACAGATCCGGAGTTTGCGCGGGTGGGGATGAGCGAAAAGGAAGCTAGAGCACGAGGCGTCGCGTATCGCTTGTTTAAGGCTCCTATGGCGGCTGTGCTAAGGGCACGCGCCCTGGTTGAGACGCGTGGGTTCCTGAAGGCCCTTGTGGCGACGGACAGCGACCGCATCCTCGGCTTCACCGGTTTCGGCGTGGGCGCGGGAGAGGTCATGTCGGCGGTCCAGATTGCGATGGTTGGCGGGATGCCCTATACAGCGCTGCGGGATACTGCCATCGCTCACCCTACGCTGGTAGAGGGGCTTCACTCGCTGTTCATAACCACACCTGCTTTGTCGAGCGGGACGGCGGACGAACGAACCGCGGTGCTCCAAGACGCGTGACGAACACACCGTTCGCTGCCGTTTGTATCCAGCATTTCAGCTAAGGGAGCAGATCATGAATTGGCTTGCTCAAAGACGATCTTGACTACCACCTGATTCGCTGCATCGATCTTCCTGTTCTTTGGGTATCAGAAGTGGTTTGACTATGAGTTGATAGTGTTTCAAATCGGCCTTCAATATTTGACAACGATGGATCATCACATGAAGGAGTCCTTTTATGACTGAAACCACATCCGCTGAGGCGTCGGGTGATGTTGTGCGCGGATCTCAAGCGAACACAGGTAACAAACTGCAGGCGAAGAGTGTTCTAACGAAGATTGCAGCGTTTGTGGCAGATCGAAATATCCCTTTCCTTGTTTGCAGCATTGGAATGATCGTGATGTTGCTGTGGGCAGGCAAGTTCAAAATGACAGCACCTGGAGCAGAGGGCATCATCCCGCTCGTCACTAACAGCCCGCTTACCAGTTGGCAATTCAAGGTCTTTGGACCATATATTGGGGCTGATATGATCGGGGCCACTGAATGGACAGCGGCAATCCTACTGATCATTGGCTACTTTAAACCTAAAGCAGGCATTCTGGGCGGGATCATTCTAGTCGGCATGTTCTTCACCACAAGCAGCATGTTGATCACGACTCCGGATGACACCGTCGTGGTACACGGCATCCATTACATGAACAATCTCGGCCTGTTTCTCTTCAAGGACATTATCTCTTTCGGAGTTGCGTTCTATTTGATCAGCTATTATGGACGAAAAGCGATCATGGCTGAAAATCAGAGTTCAATGGTCTACTGAGAAGAACGCGCTCCAGCGACAGAAACAACAGCTTCATCAGAAAGTTCTTTCATCTTCTCCGCATATGGCAGGAGAGCCTTTCCCCCCGCTGTCAAAGCGATATGCCCCCCTCCGCGGTCGAAAAGTGGCACACCGAACATATCTTCCAGGGCCTTGATTTGCTGGGTCACCGCCGGTTGTGTAAGAAGGAGCTCCTCGGCTGCGCGGCTGAAGTTAAGATGTTGTGCAACCGCCCTGAATACCCGTATGCGGAAGTTCTCGATCATGACCGTTCAGTTCTCCTCTCTCCTAGGTTCCGGCTTGGTCTACATGCGCCCGTGACCGCAGCGATATGAGGACAAGTACCTTTCATTACGCGGGTTCCGGACTGGCAATAGCATATAAGGAATCGCGTGAAATAGTCCTCGCAACAAAGCAGGCAAGCAGATTACAGGGTATGACAACGGGCAGAAGGTGCCATTGGCCAGTGAGTTCTACGGCCATAAGAGCTGCCATCAGTGGAGCCTGGGTCGCGGCTGCCAAGAGCAACCCCATGCCACAGATGGCTAATAGCACAGGTTCTGGAAAGTGCAGCAAATGACCTGCCGCGAGACCAATGGCAGCGCCGGCGAAAAGCGTTGGCGTGAAAACACCCCCCACCGTGCCGGTCCCCACGCAGAAAGTCGTGGCGGCGACGCGACACACAAGTAGACCAATGATGGCGAGGAGCGTTGCTTTGTTTTGCAGTATCCCGATGAGGGCGGCATCGCCATTTCCCCACACCTGCGGTGCGATCAGACCAAGCAAACCGACGGCCAGGCCACTCCACAGCAGAGCGAGAGGCAGACGGCTCGCGGCTCTGGAAAGGTGAAGGAGTTTTTGATAGGCCGGGCCAGATGCGCCCAGGACGACAGCCAAAGGGAGTACCCACAACAGATCGGGGGTCATAAGCAGCCCTCCTGCTACCGGAAAGAGAGGCCCCGCACCCAACACCAGGCGGCTGACAATCCAGCCAGAGGCAGAAGCCAACAGTAACGGCGCAGTGTCGTTCCAGTCCCACTCTCCCAGAACGATCTCAGCGGCGAAGAACACCCCGGCAATCGGCGCCTGATACGCCGCTGCGATCGCCGCTGCGGCGCCGTAAGCAACCTGCCGCGCGAGGGACAGGTTCCGGACTGGGGTTCGCTTTCCGGCCCATGAGGCAACGGCAGTGGCAAACTGGATCATAGAACCCTCTCTCCCAACCGCTGCGCCAGTGGCCACGGAGAAGGCCGCTGAAGCCGTTCGCCAAGCGGTCGCAAGAAAAGGAATCTGCCCGTGTTTCAAACGAACAGCTTCCACATATTCTTCGAAGTACAGGCCTGATGTTGAGCGACGCATCGCCCAGACCACAAGAGTCGCTAAGGCCGCTCCGATGATTGGGGTCAGGATACGACGCTCAGGGGTCAAGGCTAACGCCGCTACTGGAAGCATTCCAGTCTGCTGCACGAAGATCCACTGCAGAAGGCGGAAGAAAAGCCGTACCGCAACGCACGCCGAACCGCTGACTACTCCGAGGAGAACAGCCCATGCTCCCGAAGTCAGCCATACCGTTACGGGATTCTCTGTCGCTCTAAGTGTCGTGACCGTCGCTGTCGTCATGCTGGTACCAGCTCTCCTACCACCTCCGGCACAGTTTCCCGAGTAAGTGCGCGTTCCCGATTCAGGCGTTCCTTGAGAGTGAGCGCAAGGTCGACGGCTTGCTCGCGGATCTCCGGGATAGCAATGGATTCAAGTAGGTCGCCGAGGCGCCCTGGCCCCAGGTTGAAGAGGAACTTCGAAGCTCGGCCAGCGGCATCGATGACGGCCCCATTCGTCGCACAATGAAGTCCCGTCCCCAGCGGGCCAGAGGTTATAAAGCCTCTCTCAAACAGATTCCTTAGCAGAAGCGAAGGAACTCGACGGTAGTTCATATTCGGCCCCGTACAGTTGATAACTCGATCTGCGTGGAAGCTATCAATGCCCTCGCGTGTCCGAACAGCCACCAAGGCACCTTCAGGAGAAGCTTCGACTGCATGCAAATGGCCTTCGCGAATCTGCAGGGTCTGGTCACGAAGCTCAGCCTCAATGAAGTCGGCAATCGTAGGCGCCATGCGGTGACGTACCACCTCCCATCGGCGCTGCAGATGACGGCGAAAACGCTTCTTCTCCTCAAGTGGCAGACGGAGCCACAAGTCGTTGATCGTTCCACGGAGGCTATCTATGACCGCTCTCCATTCCGCGCCGTCGCGAATCGACGCCCGCAGTGCGCGGAGATACGCGACACAGGTTGCCGGCGTATCCAGGGGAATTGCGCTCTCATTCAATGGTGTGTAGTCCTTGTGCCCATTCGGGAAGATGCCGTGACGCGATACGGCAATGATTTTTCCCCGGTGACCGAGCTCACGGAGTCTGAGCACAACGTCGACGCTGGTAAGGCCGGTTCCGACGAGAGCCACAGGCGCATCCGGAGCCAATCCTTCATAGGTTTTAGATGACCATGCATTATGGTGATACAACCCAGAGACAGATGCGCCTTTCGCGATTCCTGGGAGAGGGGCAGGATCGAAGTTTCCGGTCGCGAGAACCATGAGGTCGGCCCGAATCTCGCATCCGTTATCTAATGTCAGCACCGCACCGCAGCGATGAGGGCGAACGTCTTCAACGGCTGCGACCTCGTGTTCGAATCCATTTCTCATTGCCAGAAGGGACTGAATATAACGGCCAAAGACGGCCCGGGGCGCGAAGGTATTTTCGGTTGCTGCCGGATCATGATTCTTCCGTAGCCAATCGAGAAAGTGACCCGGTTGATCGGGCAGTGCGCTGATCTTTCCTGCAGGAACATTTAGCAGGTGGCGCAGGCTCGGCGTCGAATAAGCCAAGCCGAGGCCGAGATTTGGGCGCCGGTCGATGACGATGATTCGTGCTGGAGCCTTCTGCCGAATTAGATGGAAAGCGGTAAGTGTTCCACTGACTCCCCCGCCGATGATTGCGATTATCTTGCCTGGTGCGTTTGGTGTGATCATGTTTTGACAGTAGACCGAAAGCATGCACCAACGGAATTTGCAAATTCTTATCCCCTATAAGGGGCGCTGCTTCCCAATGCGTTTGTGCTTATGGGGTATCAGTATTACTGCTTGGACGCGGCTGTCTCTCTGGATCGACACTGGAATTCGAAAAGGAGAAACACCATGAACAACATCATCAAGTCCACACTCACACTCGGGGTAGCGGCTGCAGCTTTGGTCGTCGCCACAATTCCAACTCTGGCGGAAGTCCACTCGAAGTCGAAGGAACTTGTAGTCATGGAGGCTCGTGATCTGCCAGAGCAGGCGCAAATGAAAGGCAACTCGCTCCTGCTCCATTCTGACAGCGCGGGCACCACTTATCTTTATGTAGAACAGAAGCAAGGCACGCGGCTAGCGGTCTTCGATGTCACCGATCCGGCGCACATCAAGCTGGCAGCCAGCGCAACGCTGCCGGCAGAGGGGGTGTTCGATTTCGTCCGCTCTCTTGGAGACAATGCCGAACTCGTTTATTTTCGTGACGGCCAAAAGGAAGGCGTGCTTGACCTGCGCAAGGCAAAGAAGCCTGTGCTTCGTTCAATATCGGTTGCGACAGATCTCGGGTCGGCTCAGCCCCTGGGCCAGAGTGGCCTTCTCGCTATGAACGACTCCTATAAGTACGTCCCTGCTGTTGCACGTGACTATCGAATAGTTGACATCTCAGCGGCGGACCCGACTCTTCTTGCAACAGTGAAAGAAGTGAGGCATGTGGCGACCAACGATGATTCGGGCACAACCTTCTTCCTTGGTAGCGATGGACTTACGGTCGTTCGGCAAATCAGCGTCGAAACTGATTACAAGAGTCAAATGCAGCCGCATGGATACTGACGCACTGTGTTTGGCAGAGCCTGTGAACAATCGAAAAGGTCACGCTACCGGTTCCGGTGTGTGGCCTTTTGGCTTTTGCGCTCGAGGCTATAAGGGGACACGCCGTCGTTCGCCAACGCGCTCACACGGGCCGACCATTGGGTGCCCCCTCGTTTATTCAGGGGTTTGAGAAGTCGATGCAACGGCGTCTAACGCTACAAAAGCAAGGGTTCGACGAAAAAATCGCCAGGGAGCGAAGACAACGTGGGTGTCGTGACGGGGAGATCCCCACTGTGCGATAGGCACAGCAACCCAAGAGGACCTTGCTTTTTCGCCATCTAACTTAAGTACTCCTGTCAGCCAATTACCGAAGCTATTAAAAAACTCCCCAGTAGTTACACTCCCCTTTTTCCTCATCTTTTTCTTCCACGTCCCTGGACGGCCAAAACAAATCCATACTACTGTCGAAGCAAGATCTGGCGCAGGCTTCGCCTCACCCCGCCATTTGCATAATGACGGGAGACCTGCGCTCGCGAGAAGGCAACAGCATCGCTCACAAATCGGATCAATGAACAGCTTCATCCCCCATGGAGCATCCCAAGCACGGAGATCCCCGAATGTCCTTATATAGACCACGCATCGGCAGCTCAACCTTCTCCGGTCGACCCCTCCACTCCGGACCCGGAATCCACGAGCCATCTCCGTCCTCAGCGGCAACCATCCCGCAGCAGTCGCTCTCCGGGGATCCACCAGAACTCGCCCTAAGCGATCCAACCCCAGCCGCCACCCGCCAGGCTGACCTGGTCTGCCTGGCAGACGTCGAACCCCAACCCATCAGCTGGCTTTGGAAAGACCGCCTCGCGGCCGGCACTCTTTCGATCCTCTCCGGAGACCCCGGCTCTGGAAAAACCTGGGTCGCCCTCGCCATTGCCGCTGCCCTCAGCCGGGGACGGGAGCCTGCCGACGTCTCCGGCAGCGGCCGCGCCGACCCCTGCACCGTCCTCTACGCCTCCACCGCGAACGCAGCTGCAGAACTCGTCCGTCCGCGCTTCGCCAGTCTCCAGGGCGATCCCGCCCACCTCGTCTTGCTGCGCGGAGTCCTCTCCGCCGGCTCCCCGCAACCCGCCTCTCTGAGCCTCCGCGACACACCCATGCTCGAAGATGCCCTCCAGAGAACCCAGGCTCGGCTGCTCATCATTGACCCCTTGCACAGCTATATGTTTGCTCTCGATCGTCATCGTGCCAACGACACCGCAGGCGCCTTCGACAGCCTCGCCCGTCTGGCGGAGAGGCATCGCTGCTGTATTCTCCTCGTCCGCCATCTCCGCAAGCGTGGACGTGGGCTCGCCCCCATCGAGCTCTCCGCCGCTGTCCGCACCGAGTTCCTCGCTGGGAGTAGTCCCGATGCGCCCACCCGGCCCGCCCTGGTGCAGGTGAAATCGAACTTAGGTTGCCTCGCGCCTTCGCTCGGGTACATCATTGACAACACCGGCGCCTTCTCCTGGACTGGACCCAGCACACTCACTCCGGAAGAAGTCATGACCGACCGGCCCATCGGCGCAGGCCTCCCTCTGCGCAAGCTCGCAGCCGAATGGCTGCGCCAATACTTGCTTGACGGTGAGCGCTTGCAAGTCAAAGTCGAGAACGCCGCTCAACATGACGGTATCTGCGTCCGGACCTTGCGCCGCGCCAAGTTTGATCTGGGCGTCGTGAGCACCAAAGAGGGCGTCATCGGCCACTGGTTTTGGGCCCTCCCGGAAAACAAATCGGCAGGCTAATGCCCCGGTCCCCTAAGCAAATTAGGGGGGCGGGAAAAATAAAAATTTGGCCACCTTGATAAAACAAAGGACTTAGCTGACTGCTGACCGGGCTGGAAAGACCCTGATTTTACGGATGTTTGTAGGCGACAAATATCACCTGTTACTGACATTTTGAGGAACTTATCATTACTTATGTAACAATTGGATCTAAAGCTGTGCATACTTCGTGTCATTGAGCACCTACACTCATGGGGTAACAATGCCAACACGGAACACGGAACACAGATGACGGTTATGCTCCGCCGGACCATAAGAAACGAGAGACTTTCGTTCTGGCGCAGGTCGATTGATAACCTCTGAGACTCGTAGTCTACCTAGGGTGTAAACTTTAGTTTCACTAACGGTCGGCGGACGTCTAATGTGCAGGCCGTAGGCGCGAAATATGATGCGTAGCGCTGGCTAAACTTAATCCTTTATCTGCCTCTGGAGAGAACCTATACAGAGGGTGACGCTGTTGTCCAGTTCATATTATCCCTGCAGGCGACGTTCGTTTCGCGAAATCGATGGTCCGTGTGTAGGGCTCGTTGCAATATTTACATGTGTCCTTTTCGCTGCGCTCGTGGGTTGTGGATATTCGCCGAACGAGTCCACTTCGAACCCATTCAGCATCTCTCCCAGCACGATCAGTTTTGGTGCTGTACCTGTCGGGAAAACCGTCACTACTGCGGTCCTGCTTCTCAATGAGAGTTCTACGCCCATTGACGTTTCTCAACTGAATGTTTCCGACCAGAATTTCTTTGTCAATAGTCAGAGCAAGCTTCCGGCTACTATCAATGCTGGCGGTGTCTACAATTTCGAGATCGGTTTCAAGCCGGGCACGAATTCCAACTATTCTGGTCAGTTCACTGTCACGACTACATCAGGCATGCAGATCGGTAAGGGGACGATCACAGGGTCGGGGGTTAGCAGCGGTAATAATTCCGCACCGGTACTGACAGTCAGTGCAAGCAGTCTGATCTTCGGCAACGTGACGCTTGGCTCCGCACCAACGCAATCTCTGACTCTGACTTCTACAGGTTCCGCTCCGGTTACTATCGACTCGGCATCGTTGAGTGGCTCGGGCTTCACTCTATCGGGCGCGACATTCCCGGCCACGTTGAATCCAGGTCAGTCGGCGACGCTGCAAGTGCAATTCAATCCGATGGCGGCCGGCCCGGCCCTACAGCAGTTGACCATTCAGAGCAACTCATCGACCAGCGCTACCACGGTTGTGGATGTGAGCGGCACAGGCACAACAGCCACGGCAACAACGAATCCCGAATTGACGGTCAGTGCAGCCAGTCTGACGTTCGGCAATGTGACCGTGGATTCAACATCAGAACAGCCTGTGACGTTGACGTCTACTGGGACGGCGCCAGTCACCATTAACTCGGCAACACTTAGCGGAGACGAGTTTACTGCATCGGGCGTAACGCTCCCGACGACATTAAACCCAGGTCAGTCGGTGACGGTGAATGTACAGTTCCGTCCCACTGTGACAGGAGGAGCGTCGGGGCGGTTAACCATACAGAGCAACTCATCCACCAACGGTACGGCGGTCGTGAATCTGAGCGGGACGGGTACAGCAGTGCCGAGCCCGCAGTTGAGCGTGAGTGCGGCCAGCTTGAGTTTCGGTAATGTGACGGTGAACACGTCATCTACGCAGCCGTTGACCGTAACCTCTACGGGGACAGCTCCCGTGACTATTAATTCAGCGACACCGAGTGGAGCTGGATTTACAGTGTCGGGAGCCGCGTTCCCGGCGACACTGAATCCAGGTCAATCAGTGACGCTCAATGTGCGCTTCGACCCTACAGCTACGGCAGGGGCGTTGGGGCAGCTGACCATCCAGAGCGACTCGTCTACCAACAGCACCGCAATCGTCAATCTGAGCGGAACGGGTACGGCGGCGCCAAGCCCGCAGTTAACGGTGAGTGCGGCCAGCCTAAACTTCGGCGACGTGACGGTGAACACATCATCTACGCAGCCCGTGACCTTGACTGCTACGGGGACAGCTCCCGTGACTATCAACTCAGCGACACCGAGTGGGGCCGGATTTACAGTGTCGGGCGCGACGTTCCCGGCGACACTGAATCCAGGTCAATCGGTAACGCTGAACGTGCGCTTCGACCCCACAACTACAGCCGGAGCGTCGGGGCAGCTGACCATCCAGAGCGACTCATCCACCAACAGCACCGCGGTCGTCAATTTGAGCGGGACGGGTACAGCGGCATCGACTCCGCAGTTGACGGTGAGTGTGGCGAGTTTAACATTCGGCAATGTAACCTTAAACACGTCATCCACGCAGCCAGTTACCTTAACCTCTACGGGGACGGCTCCCGTAACTATCAATTCCGCGACACCGAGTGGGACGGGCTATAGCTTTTCTGGCGCCACGCTCCCGGTTACCTTGAATCCGGGCGAGTCATTGAGCTTGAATGTAGTGTTTAATCCCACAGTCACGGGAGCGGCGATGGGCCAGTTGACCATCCAGAGCGACTCCTCGACCAACAGTACAGCGGTTGTCACTCTGAGCGGGACGGGCACGGCAGCCTTGAGTCCGCAATTGACGGTGAGCGCGGCAAGTGTAAACTTCGGCGATGTAACAGTGAACACGTCGTCAACGAAGCCGGTTACTTTAACGTCGACGGGTACGGCTCCCGTGACTATCAATTCGGCGACGGCAGGCGGTGCAGGCTTCACGGTATCGGGAGCGACGTTTCCGGCCACCTTAAATCCAGGCCAATCATTGACAGTGAATGTCCAGTTTGATCCGGCAAGTGCGGTAGCGGAGACGGGCCAGTTGACCATTCAGAGCAACTCGTCGACCAACAGTACAGCAGTTGTCACTCTGAGCGGGACGGGCACGGCAGCCCTGAGTCCCCAATTGACGGTAAGCGTTGCGAGTTTGACGTTCGGCAATGTAACGGTGAACACGTCGTCGACGAAGCCGGTTACTTTAACGTCGACGGGTACGGCTCCCCTGACTATCAACTCGGCGACAGCAAGCGGCGCAGGCTTCACGGTATCGGGAGCGACGTTTCCGGCTACCTTGAATCCAGGCCAATCATTGACGGTGACTATTCAGTTTGACCCGGCAAGCGCGGTAGCGGAGACGGGCCAGTTGACGCTTCAAAGCAACTCGCCGAGCAATGGCACCGCGGTTGTCACTCTGAACGGGACGGGCACAGCCGCACTCAGTCCACAGTTGACGGTGAGTGCTGCGAGTTTGACGTTTGGCAACGTAACGGTGAACACGTCATCGACGAAGCCGGTTACTCTAACGTCGACGGGTACGGCTCCGGTCACTATCAACTCGGCGACAGCAAGTGGCGCAGGCTTTACGGTGTCGGGAGCGATGTTTCCGGCCACCTTGAATCCAGGTCAATCATTGATGTTGAATGTTCAGTTTGACCCGGCTAGTGCGGCCGCGGCGACGGGCCAGTTGGCCATTCAGAGCAACTCCTCGACCAATAGTACCGCGGTTGTCACTCTGAGCGGAACGGGTACAGCGGCACTCAGTCCGCAGTTGACGGTGAGCGTGACAAGTCTAACGTTCGGCAGTGTGACGCTCAACACGCCATCGACCCAGTCTGTGACATTGACTTCCGCCGGGACCGCGCCCGTGACCATCAATTCTGCGACATTGAGTGGTGCGGGCTTCACCATGTCTGGAGCCACATTCCCAGTCACCTTGAACCCCAACCTGGCGGTGACACTGGAAATACAGTTCGATCCCACCGCCGCAGGGGCGGTGGCAGGCCAATTGACTATCCAGAGTAACTCGACTACGAATGCTACGGCGCTGATCAGCCTGACTGGCACGGGGCAGACCGCAGCGTCGCATGAGGTTGATTTGAGCTGGAGTGCGCCCGCCAGTTCGGTCGATCCGATAGCGGGCTACAATATCTATCGATCAACCGGCAGCTCAGGTTATCAACTTGTGAACTCGTCGGTGGATACGCAGACTACTTACGTGGATAGCTCGGTCCAGACCGGTTCGACCTATGACTACGTCGTCGAGAGTGTTGACGCCGAAGGCGTAGAAAGTGTTCCATCGAATCAGGCTACGGCGACAGTTCCCTAGGCTCACGTCGTTCATTCATCACCGGTAGCAGGGAAACTACTCGGAAGCTTGCGAAATCCTGCGGCGAGAGGTAACGACGAATTTCCCTTTGCTTGAAGCGGGCAAAATTTTCTCGGTCTTTTCGAGCCACGCAGCTGCCATTTGTTCGGCCTCGAGTTTCTGTGCCATCGTCATCTCCCTGCTAATCGTCTTGCTGGTCTGCGATACCTGTTGAGTGCCAATCAAGTACCACTTGTATGCTTGTACCAGATCTCTGGCGTCAGATTTTCTGGACCAGTAAAACCGGGCTAACTCGAGTTGCGCCATCATTGCGCCCTGCTCAGCAGCTTTTCGCCAAGCGTTTACGACTGAGTCAGTAAGCAACAGGTCACGCGCGTTGTTGTTCGGGGCACGACCAGCAGATGATTCAGGTTGTTCAATGCGGGTGAGGATAAATGAAACGAGCTCAAACCGACTCGAAACTCCAAGCTTCTCGAATATACGAAATAGATAATTCTTGACGGTGTGTTGGCTCAAACCTAAACGCTCGGCGATTTTCCGGTTGGTGAGGCCTCGAGCGACAAAGTCAACGACTTCCAGCTCTCGTTTCGATAGCTCATCAATTCCTAGAGCATTAACAGCTGAGAACTCTTGTGAAGAGAATAAGGCCTGGATTATCAGGCTCATTTGCTCGCTATTTGCCCAAATTTGCCCCTCATACACACTTCTTACGCACTTGCTCAAAGTCTCAATTGATTCTTGTCTGTTTAAGACTCCGCGAGCGCCGGCGCGAAACGCCTCCAAGACCAAGTTGGGTTTTGAAGAATCAAGAAGCATTACCGCGCGGAGGTTTGGATGCGACGCCCGTATCTCACGTAGGACTTTAAATCCTCGCGCGGACTGTTCATTCAGGTCTGAACTCAACAGAAGAACATCGACATTGTGAAGGTCAACCTGCGCAGTCAGCTCCTGTGAATCCGAACCTGTGACTTCGAAGGCGCCATCGCGTCTGAGCGCGTCAGCTAGCAACTGTGTGTGTAGCCGATTATCTTCCGCCACAAGCACCCGGATGACTAATTCCATCGTTTGGTCACGCGGGACTCTTCCCATGCCAAAGGGACCCTCTGCAGTACGTCTTGGTAGGTCCAATTGGATTTGCTCATCGTATTCCATTGGTGGTTTCTCTTTTCTTTGCTTGTCCGGGCACACGTTGTCACTCAATGAAGATCCAAGCCGGCCTCATGATGTCGTGGAATCTGAAGAATTGCAGAGGAGTTTAACCCTCCCGATTAAGCATGCCATCTGATCACCGTCGGCAGACTCAGAGTCTGCTCTCATAATTTGGTTCAAACGATAGACGTAATTCACCGGTCAAACGATAGACGTAACTCACCGACCGGTTACTTGCGTTACCGACGGCCATCACTCAGTGTCTTTCTTGTTGTTACGGAACACCCACCTAAGCAACTCGCACGGGCTTGTGAGCGTATAGCACCTCCACCCTGTCCCTCATTCGAGGGAAACTTCTTGGCACAAGCCCAGGGGAGAAGCGTTGTGAGAACAGCACATCGTAGACGGAACAACATCCCAAAGTCAAATTGCTAATCCGAGGGCTCACCCCTAAGCTGCCCGGATCTGTGTTTTGTGGTTCCGATTCGGTCGCTCGCCCTCACTTTACCTTGCTTCGCTGCCGAATTGAGGTCGTGACCCTTGAAGTCGACCAAGGTTGTTTTCTCGTGCTGGAAGCCTTGTGATGTTGGCAGCACACGCAGTCCGAACCGTAGGTTGTTGCCCACCGTGCTGTGTTTAGCGGGTGTGCCGCATCATGAACCCATGAGTAAACCTTCTCTGGAGTTGCTGTGCTCTATTTCCGGCAAAAAACACGAGAAAGGTGTCGCGAGATTGTGTACCTCTTGCAACGGGTTGCACGTGGTTGTAGGTTTGACTTCGCTTCCACACGTAATGCTTGATGGATCGGCAGGGCCTTAATCGGTCGCTCGATGCTCGGTTTCGTCTCAGAAGCGTTCGGGGCTTACGGGGTCACTACGAAATGTGACTCATAGGGCGAAGCTACGTACCTTTAGTAATAAAGCGTTTCATTGAATACCTGCCTTGGGGCGGCGCCAAAAGAATACTCGGCAACGATCGGAACAAGACGAAGCCGTGGCACCTCGCGCTGGAAACCTCCCAACAAGGAAATCCTTGAACCGTTAAAGCGACCTCCGGGTTGCTTGGAAGGCGAAGCTATGGGCATCAGCAATGAGGCTTGGGTGTTTCCACATGTAACATCAGTAGTGACTGAATGTGTTGAGAACTGGTATGCGGTGCATATCCGCGCAAGGCATGAGAAGGCTGCGGCTGTCAGGTTGTGCGAACGGGGTGTCGAAACGTTCTTGCCGACCATCACTCAAGTTCATCGTTGGAACGATCGAAAGAAAACAGTAGAACTACCCCTGTTCAGTTGTTATTTATTCGTGAAATTGATGCCTGGGAACGAGGAGCGTCAGCGCGTGCTTCGAACCGATAGCGTTCTGGGCCTCGTTGGTACCCTAGGCGTCGGTACTGCAATTCCAAACGGCCAGATCGAGGCAATTCGAGCATTGGTAAGCGAACGGCTTCCTTGTTGCTCTCATCCCTTTCTTAAAACTGGCCAGCGCGTGCGAGTTTGCGGGGGTGCCTTGAAAGGTATCGAGGGCATTCTCCTGTCTCGAAATGGGGATCGCAGGCTCATCATATCCGTGGACGCGATGCAGAGATCGATAGCCATACAGGTCGAGGGATACGACGTAGAACCTGTCTAAACGATTGCTTCGCTTGTGGTGCACCACCCCAGGAACCCCCCAACTTGACAGGAAACGGCATAAAAATAAGAGTCCTCGCGGTTAGCCGTGATGCTGCTGTACTTCGCTTGCTTTGCTCAATGGGGGAAACGCGCGACTGGCAGTTGGAAAGCGCGGTGGACGCATGGGAGGCGATGGAGCGTGTGCAATCCGGCATAGGCCCCAACCTATTGCTCCTGGATCTACCGCAAGGAGACAGAGACGGCTTACACATACTACGGTTGTTGCGCCGGCTATGCCCTGCATTACCCATCGTCTTGCTTGGTTATCCAGACGATGATGGCTCGAGACAAGAAGCTCTGCGTCTCGGTGCCGTTGACTATCTCACCAGGCCTGTCGACGACTCCCGACTCGAAAGGGTGTTCCGACACCTACTCTTCAAAGAGTGGGAGCCTCTTGAGACAGAGAAAACGAGCGATGGGATCGAGGCGATTGACGATGACAGTCTGTTTATCGCAATTAACCCAATCATGCGAAAGCTCCGGCTTCAGGCCGGCCTGCTGGCGGAATCTGACTCGCCGGTTCTGATTCTAGGCGAGGGGGGAACGGGAAAAGAGACCACTGCGCGCCTCGTCCACAGGTTATCTGTGCGCTCCCGATTTGAATTTGCCAAGGTGAACTGTGCAGCACTGCCCAGCGATCTGTTGGAAAAGGAAATCTTTGGGTCCGGGCAGGATGGCATGACAGCACGGATAAAACGGAAGTTAGGCAAGCTGGAACTGTGCGACAAAGGGACACTGTTGCTGGATGAAATAACCGAAATGCCGATGCGGATCCAGGATAACCTGCTATCGGTGCTGCAGAACAAGCGGTTCGTTAGACCTGGGACTTCCATCTCAGTCGAGGTCGACGTGCGCATTGTCGCCACGAGCACAACCAACATGGAGTACGCCATTTCAAAAAGGCGACTTCGTGATGATCTCTACTATCACTTGAGCGCCTACACGATGAACGTGCCACCGCTACGTGAACGCTTGGAGGAACTTCCGCTCCTTACGCACTCCCTGATGAGGCAGTTTGCCAGATATTATCGGCTTCCTCCACGCGATTTGCCGCCTGCCACTGCAGAGGCCTGGCAGGCATATTCTTGGCCCGGCAATTTGCGAGAGTTGAAGACCGTCGTGAAAAGTTATTTGATGGCAGCCGACAAGCGGGGATTGCAGAAAGACGCAACAAATCTGGACGAGCGGAGCAAGGCAATTGCTTCCCCCGTCTCCCCCGGTTTGAGCCGATCGTCATTATCGCTCATCGCGCCTTCCTTTGGCACCGGCGGCGCTGACTCGCTTAGATCACTCGTACAGAGTGTCAAGCTTGAGGCAGAAAAGAATGCAATTGCGGCCGCGTTAAAGGAAACGGGCTGGAATCGCAAAGCCGCCGCGCGCCTTCTCAAAATCAGCTATAGGACGTTGCTCTACAAAATCGAGCGGTACCAGATGAGCGTGCCTGACTCAGCTGTATTTCCACCCAGGCAGCGGGCTACGAAATGAGGGAACCGCCTAACGTGTTCCGGCCGCACAGATTGAGCCGGCTTGAGAGGGTATCTCTGGGAGTTTGTTTCCAGGAGTCGTTATGAAGCATGCAACGCAGTGTCAAATGGGATTGGGTGTGATCTTGATTGTCCTTGCCGGTTCGCTGTGGGCACAAATTCCGGAACCACCGGCTTCCGGCGCCACAATTTCGGCCGCCCGGCCAGCCGTCAAGCCCCACGACGCCAGCTTTGTCATTGGCAACGACGACCTGTTGGCGATCAACGTTTGGAAAGAACCTGACATCTCTCGCTCGATTCCGGTACGGTCGGATGGAAGAATCTCCCTACCCTTGGTCGGTGAAGTTCAAGCTACGGGACGCACCCCGCTGCAACTCGAGCAGGATATTGCGATCAAACTCAAAAACTACATAGCCGCGCCCGAAGTCACGGTCATGGTCCAGGAGATACACAGCGAGAAGTTCAACATCCTGGGTCAGGTTGCAAAGCCCGGGTCGTACTCACTTGAAGTCGCGACGACGGTTCTGGACGCAATTGCGGCTGCTGGTGGATTTCGTGACTTTGCCAACCAAAAGGGGATCTACATCCTTCGTGAGAATCCGGGCGGTACCCAGTCCCGCATTGCGTTTAACTATAAGAAGGTAATCAAGGGCAAGGATCCTCAACAGAATATAAAGCTTGAACCGCGCGACACTCTCGTGGTGCCTTGAGGCGAGTTATGTTTAAGCAATTTTGCCTGAGTCTTGCACTCCTCGTATCGATATCCGCATGGGCGCAGATATCGACATCCGACGGCGGAATCGGACTGGCAATGACCGACGAGATGTCTGTTCCACCCCCGGTGAATGGTGACAGTTATCCAACGGCCACTGGCTCCGAAAGACGATCAAATTATCTGCGCGCCGGCTTGACCGTCACGACTGGTTACAGTGATAACGTCCTCGGGTACGCCACCGACCCAGTCAGCGATGTTGACTACTCAATCTATCCTACTCTTGAGATCGACAAGACCAACACGAGACTGCAGTTTGCGTTGCACTACAGTCCAGGTTTCACGTTCTATCAGCACACCACCGCCCGGAACCAGACGGACGAGGATTTGGCTGTAAACGTGACGTACCGGCTTAGTCCGCATATTACTGCCACCGTGCGGGACAACTTTCTGCAAACCTCAAGCGTGCTCTACGCCAATCCGCTTTCGGGCGGATCGATATCTAGCTTGCCGCAGACTCCGCTTGCACCCGTCATCGGGCCGGTCGGAGATCAGATCAGCAACAACGCGAACGCGCAACTGACATATCAGTTCAGGAGAAACGGCATGATCGGTGCCACCGGAACGTTCACCAATCTGCACTTCCTGAATCAGAGCGAAGTTCCGGGCCTGTACGATTCAAACTCGAGCGGAGGCTCAGCCTTTTACAATCATCGGCTTTCGAGACGTCATTACATCGGTGCAACATATCAGTATTCTAAAACTCTGGCTTACCCTGTCAATGCAGTGAGTACAATTGAGACGAACACCCTATTTTTGTTCTACACGCTTTATCTGAAGCCTACCTTTTCCCTATCGTTCTCGGGTGGCCCACAGCACTACACGATCTCACAATTTCCGCTGGCGCCACAGAGCTCATGGTCGCCTACCTTTACTGCAAGTGCGGGCTGGCAAGGACATCATACAAATGTGTCGGGCAGCTATTCGCACCTCGTTGTTGGTGGCGGCGGGTTAGTTGGAGTGTTTAAATCGGATATCGCGAGCGTAACTGTGCGTTGGCAATTGGCACGCTACTGGAGTGTAGGATCTGCGGCCAGCTATGGGAACAATAGGAGCGTAACCCCGTCGTCGTTCCTGACTACCGAGGGGGGGCACAGCATTCTCGGAACTATTTCGGCCCAGCACCAACTCAGCGAACGCTTTCAGGTAGTGTTTGGTTACAATCGTTTGCAGGAAAGTTACGGCTTTATCCAGTCGGGGTCCGGCGCTAATACCAATCGTGAGTTCGTCTCGGTCTCCTACAGCTTCGCACGGCCACTGGGAGGAGGATAGTCATGCCGGAAATGATGGAGGATCAAAATGCGGAACCGATCGACATGCAACGCTACCTGGATGTTGCTCGCCGCCGCTATCCGTTCTTCCTGATAACCGCGTTTATCGGATGGCTGCTAGTCTGGGGCGCCAGTTGGGTTCTACCGGCAAGCTATAAGTCGGCTACGTTGATTTTGGTGGAGCAGCCAGCTATGCCGAAGGATTATGTTGTATCGAACATCAATGATGATCTACAAGACCGGGTGCAGAACATAACCCAGCAGATTCTTAGCCGCACTCGGCTGCTCCAGATCATTGAGCACCTTAACCTCTATAGCGGGAACCACAACCTACTCACCCCAGACGACAAAGTTGCACGAATGCGCAAGGACATCGCAATCGAGGTTGTACACGACCCGCGCAACCTGGCCGTGACGGCTTTCAAGATTGATTATTTGGCGGATAATCCCCATGTTGCTCAGCAGGTTACCGGCGAGCTGACCAATCTCTTCATTAACGAGAACCTCGAGGTAAGGCAGAAACAGTCCGAAGACACCACCAAGTTTCTCGAGGGCCAGCTAGAGACGGCACGGCAGAGTCTCGCGGAGCAGGATGCAAAGATTCGTGTATTTAAAGGAGCTCACGTAGGTGACCTGCCCACCCAGCAGGCCAGCAATCTGCAAATTCTGGCCGGGATGCAGGCGCAGCTGGAGAACGAGCAGGAAGGGCTTAGCACGGCGCGACAGCAGCAAGTCTACCTGCAAACACTAATCAACCAGTATCGAACTCTTCAGGGAAGTTCCAGGACGGGCGATGCTCCGACAGGTCTGGTGACAATCAACAAGGAGCTGGCAGAGCTCAAGTCACAATTGGCGACTCTCAGTTCTCAGTACACGGATCAATACCCCGATGTTCTCAAGCTGAAAGCCCAGATCGCCAAGACAGAGAAAGTCAGGAGTCAGCTTATTGCTGAGTTGAAGGATCAAAGCAACGCCCCCAGCCAGCCGGACAACCTGAGCATTGCGCGGGACCCGGGCGATCCCTCACAGAGCTCCCCCATGTTGCAGCTACAAGGCCAGGTGCAAGCCAACAAGGCTGAAATTGCCAACCGTGAACAGGCGATCGCCGCCCTCCAAGCCAAGGTCAATGAATACCAGGCACGATTGAACGATGAACCGGTGCGGGAGCAGCAGTTAGCAGATCTGACTCGAGGCTACGATCAATCGAAGGCCAACTACGACGACCTGTTAAAAAAAGAAAATGAATCGAAAATGGCCACCAGCATGGAGCTGATGCAAAAGGGTGAGAGATTCCGCGTGATTGATCCACCCAGTCTGCCAATAAAACCAGATTTTCCCGATCGCCTCAAATTTTGCGCTTTCGGGTTGGCTTTTGGTATAGCTTTGGGGGTTTTGGTGGTGGGTGCGCTGGAATTCACCGACGATCGTATGCATACCGAGAAGGGAATCAAGGCCCTGTTGCCAACGAAGGTTGTCTTTGAGATCCCGGAGATTTTGGGTCCTTCGGATGAGCGGAAGAGCCGGAACAGGCTATGGTTCAGATGGGCCATGACCATAGTGGTGTTCGCTACGATTCTGGCCGGATCAGCTATCAGCTTTTTACACAATTAATCTCGGATTCCGAATGTACAAAGACTTTTTCAATCTAACGCGCAGTCCCTTTGAGCTAACCCCCGATCCCGCGTTTCTCTTCTCGACAAAGCGCCACAATGAGGCTCTCGCAGCGCTCTACTATGGGGTGCGGCAGCGCAAGGGATTCGTAGTCATCACCGGGGAGGTAGGCACAGGGAAGACGCTCCTGCTTCGGTGCTTGCTGCGAACCCTGCAGGAAAGCCAGGACATCGCTTATGCCTATCTCTTCAACAGCCGGCTGCCAACCACCCAATTCCTGCAGTACATTCTGGCCGACTTCGGGCTTCCCGTCGCGGGCAAGAATAAAGGTGAGCTCCTGCTCGAGCTGAGCCATTTCCTGGTCTCGCGAGGGTCGAAAAAACTAACTACCGTGCTCATCCTGGATGAGGCACACCACTTATCCAAAGACATTCTGGAAGAGGTCCGGCTGTTGACGAACCTGGAGACCGCCGAGGACAAGCTGATCCAAATTGTGTTGGTGGGGCAGCCGGAACTCGAAGAGAAACTTGATTCTGTCGAGCTCAGGCAACTAAAACAGAGAATCGCTCTTCGTGCTCGGCTCGAACCACTGGATTTGGACGAAACCAGCGGATATATCGAACGGCGTATGGGGATCGCGTCGAAGACTCCCCCCAGCGCGCCCGTGTTTTCTGAGCAGACCATCACTGCCGTATATTGCCATTCGCGTGGATTCCCCCGGTTGATTAACACAATCTGCGAAAATGCCTTGGTCGTTGCCTACGCCAAGCAGATTCAGAGCGTGACCCCGGAAATCATTGAAGATGTGGCAAGGGAATTTCGACTCGATCCAATTCATTTGCCTCGGCCCAAGGCGGTCGTCGGTAATCGCGGCCACAACCTCCAGCGAACCACACGAGTTGACCTCCCTGATCTCTATCCCACTCTGCCGGAACCCGTCGGAACCGAAGCAGATCCGGGTGTTTCATGGCCCTTCAAGTGAGCAAACATGAGTCTAATATTTGATGCATTGCAGAGAGCAGAAGCCGAGCGCTCTGGAGTAGATTTGTCGGAATTGAATGCAGTGACCGAGGTCCTGCAGCGTGCGGAGCTCCATGCGGTCTCTACACGGAAGACCGTGGCCTCCCGGTCGGCGGCCTCGGCGCAAATCGGAGAGATTGATACCTCATTGCCGTCAGGAGCAGTGGCTCTCAACGCAACGGTGACAGAGTCCCTGGGATCCGCCGAACTTTCACCGAACGTCGATTACTCGGATGTGTTCCGGCAATTTCCGTCACAAAAAGTAATTTTTCCCTCTGAAAACCGGCTAGTAACACTTACGGATGGTGAGAACCTGGCGGCGGAGAATTTCCGGTTTCTGGGGATCCGCCTCCAACATTTCAGACGCGAACGGGCGCTTAAGAAATTACTCATCACGAGCACAATCCCTCAAGAAGGCAAAAGCTTCATCTCTGCCAACCTGTCGTGCTCCCTCGCGCGGAAGACACAACAGAAGGTTTTGCTGGTAGAAGGTGACGTGCGTAGGCCGGCTCTCTCGCAGATGTTTGGCATAGAAAAGATTCCAGGGATTTGCGAATGCCTGCAAGGTGAGCGTGACGTGATGAAGAGTGTTTACCATCTCGAAGAGGCGGGCCTCTGGTTTTTACCGGCGGGCAACACCCCGAAGAATCCTCTGGAACTCCTGCAGACAGCTAAGCTTTCCGCAATGATGAATCCGTTAGCCGCGTGGTTTGATTGGATCATCATCGATTCGCCACCCGTGATGCCCCTGGCCGACACTAGTCTCTGGATGCGAATGGCGGATGGAGTGCTCCTGGTGGTGCGGCAAGGAACTACTGTGAAACGCCAGTTGGAGCGGGGACTCGAAGCGCTCGAGGGCAATAAGCTTGTTGCTGCCGTCTTAAACGGAACTAAAAGAAAAACCGATAGCGACTATTACTATACGAAGCCTCCATCCACGACTTCACGGCCCGATTGATCAGTAAACGGATGCTTCGCCCTGATCTGGTCAAGTCGACCTCAATCCTGTTTATGCACGATTTGAATAACGCGGGTTTTCCCATTCTGCAATTGATTCAGAACCCCGACAAGTCTTTCCTGATTCAACCCCTCGTACATGGTCCGTTTGCTGACCGTACCTGTTGCGAAGCAGGTATCGGGAGGGACACGACCTTCAGAGGAACAAACCCATTGTCCGCCTTGAGCTTTGCCAAGGGTGCAGGGCTAGGGAGGAGGTTGTGACTGTGCGAGACGCAGCGAATGATACAGACTTGGCTGTCCTGCTGCGCAAGTCGGAGCGAGCCGAGGATCGTGAAGTCCTGAACGAAGCCAGCTTTCGAAGGATGATTGCTGTTGAGCGCAAAAGAACAGAACGTTCACGAAAACCGTTTCTGCTGATGTTGCTCGAGGTCGGCAGCCCACAAGGTTTAGAGAAGAATAGCAAGGCGCTCAATACTATTGTTCCTGTCCTGCTATCAGCCACAAGGGAAACAGATCTTATCGGTTGGTACAAGGAGCGCGTTACCGTCGGCACGATCTTCACGGGCCTGTTGGTCGATGAGAAGAGCTCGATTCTAAGCACAATCCTGACCAGGGTCAGCACAACCCTACGTGACAAATTGACCTTCGAGCAGTTCAATCAAGTCAGCATATCGTTTCACCTATTTCCCGACGATTGGGACCACGACTCCTCTGGGCGTCCGAGTAATCCCGCCCTGTACCCGGACCTCTCGAGCCGTGACAGTGGCAGGCGGTCGTTGTTAGGCATCAAGCGGGTGATGGATATCGTCGGCAGTACGTTGGCGCTGATCATGTGCTCACCTTTGCTTCTGATAACGGCGCTGGCGATCAAGGCAACGTCCAAAGGTCCGGTCTTGTTTAAGCAACAAAGAGTTGGCCAATACGGACGGCACTTCACCTTTCTAAAATTCCGCTCCATGCACAGTGGAAATGATCCCGGCGTTCACCGAGACTATGTAGTGAAGTTGATCGCCGGCCAGGCGGAACGTGAAGCGTCGGGCGGCAATGGAGCCGAGGTCTACAAACTCACAAATGACAGCCGGATCACGCGAGTAGGGAAAGTTCTCCGGAGAACCAGTCTGGATGAGCTTCCGCAACTGCTGAACGTTCTTACAGGGGAGATGTCGCTTGTAGGCCCTCGCCCTGCAATCCCCTACGAGCTTGCCGCTTATGAAACGTGGCATCGCCGGCGTGTATTGGAAGTCAAACCCGGGATTACGGGTTCTTGGCAGGTAAACGGCCGCAGTCGCGTCAAATTCGATGAGATGGTCCGGCTTGATCTGCAATACGCAAGATATTGGTCCCCGTGGACCGACATCAATATTCTTTTGCGCACGCCGCGCGCGGTCTTCCGGGGCGACGGCGCATATTGAGTTGCTTGCGACTATGTTGTGATCTCTTCTACCTTGTTCCCTTTGCTCCTGCCAATCTCCCTCCGAGGCAATGCAACCTAGCAATAATCAGCAGCCTCGAAGGAGGTGAAATATCGTAAATTTCGGTGTAATCGGTTTTGGCTATTGGGGACCAAACATCGTGAGAAATCTCGCGAGTTTAGACGACTCCAGAGTTCTCGCGATCGCGGAGCTGAGCCCAGCGGCACGCAAGCGCGCAGAGAGAGCTCACCCTGATATCAAAGTGACTCCGGATGCTTCGGACGTGATCTCATCGTCACACATCGACGCCGTCGCCATTGTTACGCCAGTGTGGACACATTATGCGTTGGCTAAGGCGGCATTGGAAAACGGCAAGCACGTATTCGTTGAAAAGCCGTTTACAAGCAATACGGCGCAGGGGGAGGAGCTGATCAACCTCGCCAGGAAAAAAAACCTAAAGATCATGGTGGACCATACCTTCTTGTTCACTGGGGCGGTAAAAAAAATCTGTGAACTGCTCGAAGAAGGGGCGCTTGGAAAGCTTTATTACTACGACTCCACTCGCGTCAATCTGGGACTCTTTCAGCACGATATCAACGTCCTGTGGGATCTCGCGCCCCACGATCTCTCCATCATGGATTATCTGATTAAAGCAAGCCCCGAAGCGATTGTGGCGACGGGTCAGAAACATCTGAATGGTCACGAGGATGTAGCCTTCATGACGCTCTATTTTCCAGAGACAGTGATAGCCCACATCAATGTCAATTGGCTATCCCCAGTGAAGGTCAGGACCACGCTGATTGGCGGAGAGAAGAGAATGCTGGTCTGGAACGACCTTGAAGCCGACGAGAAGGTAAAGATCTATGACAAGGGAGTGAACATCACCAACCGCGAGGGCGTTTACGAGCTGCTGGTTCATTATCGTTCCGGTGATATGTGGGCGCCGCAACTCGAGCAGGTTGAGGCCCTGCGTCAGGAACTCTCCTACTTTGTGGAGTGTATTTCGAAGGATCAAGATCCGTTTAATGACGGATGCGCTGGACTCCGGGTAGTCAGGATGTTGGAAGCAGCCAGCGAATCGCTGAGCCAGCGAGGAGCATTGGTTTATCTATGAGCGCGCATAACTGTATTGCGGACGACGTAAAACTGGGGAAAAATGTGCGGTTGTCAAAATTCATCAATCTTTATGGATGCGAAATCGGGGACGAGACAAAGATCGGCGCATTCGTGGAAATTCAAAAAAATGCCAGTATTGGAAAACGATGCAAAATCTCCAGTCACAGCTTTATCTGTGAAGGCGTGGTTATCGAGGACAACGTCTTCATCGGACATGGGGTTACGTTTATTAACGACACCTATCCTCGCGCCACCACCCTCGAAGGAAGTCTGCAAACGGAAGCCGACTGGAAAATCGAACGGACGGTCATAAAAAAAGGGGCGTCCATCGGCTCTGGCGCCACAATCCTTGCCAACACATGCATCGGCGAGAACGCGATTGTGGGAGCCGGCAGTACCGTCACCAAAGACGTGCCGCCCAACTCCATAGTGACCGGAAACCCTGCAAAGGTGTTGCGTTACATCGAGTCTAATAAGGAAGTCCATAATGCGAATTTTCAGCAGCGCTCCTGAGAACGTTCCTTTTCTTGATTTAATTACCCCGCACATGGAACTTGAGCAGGAGCTCACCGACGTGTTTCGCGGGGCGCTCCTGTCGGGCGGGTTCATTGGTGGCCCTATGGTCGAGGGGTTCGAGAAGGCATTCGCCGCGTTTTGTGACGTAAGCCACTCTGTTGCCGTTAGCAGCGGCACGGATGCGCTACGCTTCGCCATCATGGCGTGTGGCGTGCAGCCTGGCGACGTCGTACTGACGGTTCCGCATACGTTTATTGCTACAACAGAGGCAATCTCGCAGGCGGGGGCAATACCGGAGTTCGTCGACATTGACAAGCACACTTACAACATGTCGGTTGAGATGCTACGGCAGTATCTGGAGGAACAGTGTACCCGCAAGAAGTCTGGAGAGCTCATCAGCCGGCGTAGCGGCCGACGGGTAAGCGCGGTGGTGCCGGTGCACCTCTACGGCCAAATGGCAGATATGGATCCGATCCTGGAGCTAGCCGAGAAGTACGATCTTACGGTGATCGAAGACGCGTGCCAGGCACATGGTGCGGAATATTTTTCCAGGAAACTTAATCGCTGGATGAAAGCAGGCTCTGTGGGGCGCGCGTCTGCGTTCAGTTTCTATCCCGGTAAAAATCTGGGAGCTTGCGGTGAAGCCGGCGCAGTCACGACGAGCGATGCCAGCGTCGTTGACCAAATCCGGTTGCTACGCGACCATGGTCAGTCACGGAAGTACTACCACGAGGTAGAAGGTTACAACGGACGGCTGGACGCGATCCAAGCTGGGCTTCTGCAGACGAAGTTGGCTCATTTGGCGAAGTGGAACACGCAGCGCCGCGAACGCGCAGCCGAATACAACCGGCTGCTTGCGAATAATGAATCCATAATCCTTCCGTACGAGCCCTCCTGGTCCCGTGCCGTATATCACCTTTACGTGATCCGCGCCGAAGATCGGGACGGCATGATCAAGCACCTGAAGAAGGTAGCTATCGGCACGGGAATTCACTACCCAATTCCCCTCCATTTGCAGAAAGCCTACGCCTCATTGAACTACACTTCACGCGACTTCCCCGTGGCGGGACGCGTTGCCGATGAAATCGTCTCTTTGCCGATGTTTCCGCAGCTTACCGCTAACCAGCAAGCCAGGGTGGCTGAGGAGGTTTTAACCTTCGCTTCCACGCTTTCCAGCGAGCGGGTTAAAGATGAAGAGAGCTCCTTGGTGCCCGCAGAGCAAACCGCATGAGACTGCGGCCGGCCTAAAACAACGCGCCGCGATGAGAGCGGGAAACTGGTTTCCCGATTATCGATGAGACACCGCTGCCACTACGGCGACTCACTACGCCTGGTTCACGAGAGCAATTACCTTCTCGCAGGCGACCGATTCCATGAAAGCAATGAATGAAGTTGTCCTGACGGGACTTTCCGGGGTGGTAAACACCGGATATCAAGCTCGACCAAACGCGGGGTTGAAGGTGGCTAAGATTCGAAACCGCACAAGGATTCCAAACCGAACAAGGATCCGGCGCGACTCCCCTTGCAAAGCAATCACGATGAGCGCCAAAAGTGTGGCAGTCAGGCTGACGGCATGAGTACGAGACCGACTCGCGTTTCCGAACGCCCCGGTACCGTCCCGGCAAAAGCTCCTGTCGAAGTCCGGTCCCGTCCGCTTACATCAGGAGCCCGATTGGCCGGCAAGCGGGCCGCTATGGTGGTTTTCTCCTCTTATCCTGCCGACCCACGACCTCGCCGTGCCGCGGAGGCGCTGCTCAAAGAAGGTATGCGGGTGGATCTGATTTGCGAAGGAGATGAGAATCTACCGAAGCGGGAGGTGTTGGACCGACTCGATATAACGCGCATCCCCATCCGTCATTACCGTGGCAGCGCGTTGTCATACGCTTATCAGTACTCTATTTTCATTCTGATCTCCGCATCCATTTTGGTTCGGCGATCATTCCGGGGCCGGTATGACCTGGTTTACGTACACAACATGCCCGACATCCTTGTCATGAGCGCCTTGCTGCCGAAGTTGTTTGGGGCAAAGGTAATTCTGGATCTACACGACCCTATGCCCGAACTCATGAGGACGATCTTCAACCTGGATGAAAAAAGCCCTCGAGTTGGGCTGATCCTCTGTCTGGAGAAGTGGAGTATCGCCCGCGCAGACTTAGTGGTGACCGTAAGTGTTACGTTTAAACGGATATTTGCGGCGCGTAGTTGCAGCGCCGAGAAGATTGCTGTCGTGATGAATTCTCCTGATGGAGACATTTTTCCCTTTCGCGCGGCCCGCTCCTATCCTGTCCGCGCTGCCGGCGAGCGATTTAACATTATCTATCACGGGTCATTGGTGGAACGAAACGGCCTGGAGCTCGCAATCGATGCGATAGCCCGGCTTCATCAGACGGTTCCAGCGGCAGAGTTGCGGATCTACGGACGCAGCACTCCGTATTTGGAACAGGTTATGGATAAGGTGCGCAGATTGGGTCTGGACAGCAAGGTTCATTATTTAGGAGCAAAGACACTAAAAGAACTTGTGCACGAAATTGAAGGTTGTGATTTGGGCATAATTCCAAATCCGAGAAACGCATTCACCGAAATTAATACACCGACCCGCATTTTTGAATATCTGGCCCTCGGCAAGCCGGTCATTGCTCCACGCACGACGGGCATTCAGGACTATTTCGGCCCCGATTCTCTCATATTCTTCGAGCCGGGGAACTCCGAGGACCTGGCGAAGAAGATGGAATACGTGTTTTCTCGTACCGGCGAGGCCATTGCATTAGCGGAACGAGGGCAGCAGGTATACCTGGCGCATAGCTGGCAGCAGCAGAGAGAAACGCTGGTAAGCGCGGTCGTAAGACTGCTCGACAAGGCTAAGGCACACTAAGCCCGATGCCGGTGACCTGATCAGGCTCATCGGAGAAACGGCGAAGTCACTGGGATTTATCCGACCACGTATCGCACTCCTACGATGCCTCCTTCCTTAGCGCTGATTATTTGGCTAATCCTTACCGTCGCGCTATTGTGGTTCGATCCCGCCAAGGAATCAAGGATCTCATCGGCTTTGTGGGTTCCCTTGATCGCGATGCTTATTCTCGCATCGCGGAGTCCCTCTCAGTGGCTCAGCGGTAACGTCGGACTGGCGGCTCAATCGCTTGAAGAAGGGAATCCGCTGGATCGCGTGATTTCGCTTGGCCTGATCCTGCTGGCGATCGGCATTCTGATGTCGAGGTCCTTCAGGTGGGGCGCTTTCTTCACGCGCAATATCGGATTGATGGCACTGCTTGGCTTTTCCCTGGTAAGCGTGGTTTGGTCCGACTTCCCCCTGGTCGCCTTGAAACGGTGGTTTCGAGACTTCGGCAATTACCTGGTGATCCTGGTTGTTCTAACCGATGCCTTTCCGCTTGAGGCGGTTCGTTCGATCTTGCGCCGGATTAGCTATTTGCTGATACCGCTTTCCATTGTGCTCAACAAATATTATCCCCTGGTCAGCAAGAAATACGACGTCTGGACAGGGGTTGGTGACTACGTAGGGGCGACGACCAGCAAGAACATGTTGGGCGTTCTCTGCCTGGTCAGCGGATTGTTCTTCTTCTGGGACACGGCGACACGGTGGTCCGGGAGAAAGCAACGGCGGACGCGACAGATTATCCTTTTAAACATCGCTTTCTTTAGCATGACCCTCTGGGTACTGCACGTCTCCGAAAGTACAACCTCGACTGTGTGTTTGGCGCTGGGCTGTACGGTGGTTTGGGCGGCTCACCGCAGAGTTTTCCGGCGCCATCCGATGTTGCTTAAAGTGTTGATTCCCTCGTTGTTTCTGATCTATTTGGTTCTGGACTTTGGTTTGGGTATGAATGGCTCGATGGCGAGTGCTGTCGGCAAGGACCCGACGCTCACGGACAGAACGAAGATATGGGCTTTCGTTCTCGGAATGCATACCAATCCAATCATAGGCACCGGTTACCAGAGCTTTTGGCTAGGTCCTCGGCTTGAATATTTCTGGCGCAATTCAGGTCTCGGCCATCTAAATGAGGCGCACAACGGTTATCTCGAGATCTATCTGGACTTGGGTCTAAGCGGTGTCTTCCTCATTGTCCTATTCCTAATGGACAGCTATCGGACGATTTGTAGAAAGCTCGACTCTTCCTCCAGTTTGGGGACCCTCGGCTTGGCTCTTTGGATGGCTCTCGTCTTTTACAACATGTCTGAGGCGGCATTCCAGATCGGTTTGTTGTACTCGGTGTTCATGCTGGCGGCGATTACCCTGCCTGGGCGCGTCAAGGTTCGAGTACGAGGCACAGCCGTGATTGACACTGCAACAACCGTCGAATTCTTACCGAAACCTCCTTTGGAAACTGCAGATGTGAGGACCGCGAAGTGGTCCGCACTCTAGATCGAACTAACCGTCCGTACTCACCAAAGCGCCTTTTGGTCGAGATTCAGCCCGCTACAGGGGAAGCCCGCGACTATGCAGATTTGTGACAAGTTAGTGGAGATTGAAGGAAAACTGGTCCGAATCGCCCGCCTTGATGCGGAGGGGTTCGACTTTCTGGACGAGCCGGAGGTTGCCCTGCGAGCTCTCAAGAAGTCTCGCTCTCGCGTCGACCTTTTCACATTCATCCAGAAATTGTCCGAGCCTCTTCCGAAATATACTTATCCGACGGAACCGGACAACATGGCCGTTCTCCGTGTTTCCAGCTTTGACGACTGGATGAAACACCAGATCGACTTCAAGGCTAGAAACAAGGCTCGGAAAGCTGCGAAGTGCGGGGTGCTCGTCCGGGAAGTTCTCTTCGAGGAAGATCTGATCAAGGGAATTTCAGCTGTCTACAACGAATGTCCGGTTCGCCAAGGAAAACCCTTCTGGCATTACGGAAAGAGCCTCGATGCAGTGCGCAAGGTGAACGAGACCTTTTTGGACCGAAGCTTGTTTATTGGCGCGTTTCTTGAGGGCAGCCTGATTGGCTTCGCGAAGCTCGTAACCAATGAAGATAGGAGCCAGGCGGGGTTGATGCAGATAGTTTCCATGGTTCGGCATCGGGATAAGGCTCCGACAAATGCATTGATCGCCCAAGCCGTTCAATCCTGCGCTGATCGGAGAATCTCGCATTTGTGGTACGCGAAATTCTCTTACGGAACAAAGCAGCGTGACAGCTTGGCTGACTTCAAGCGGCACAATGGATTTGAGAAAGTGGAGCTGCCCCGATACTACATCCCGCTAACGATCGCAGGGCACGTCGCCCTCCGGTTCGGACTGCACCACAAGATGGCTGAAAGAATTCCTGAGTCGCTGGCTGCCAGGTACCGCAAAATGCGCAGCTCCTGGTATGCAAGAAGATTTCCAGGCTTCGAAAACGCCTAGGGAAAGCCATGTGGATGGTGTTGGTCGCCTCGTACTTCGTCAGGTAATTGCCGGCAGAATATAACTTCATTATGGCCTCCACTCCACACGATCGCTACGAACACCCCGAAGAGGTCGGTCCTAAGCACCCTTTGGGTCGAGGTTACTAACGATGCCAGGAATTGTGGGATGTGTAACCCGCCATCCGCGCGAGCGCGCGGAAATGGAGGTTCGGCGAATGTTAGAGACTCTGCTTCACGAGGGCTTCTACGTCGCCGGTACATGGGCGGATGAGTCGCAGGGGGTATATCTGGGGTGGGTAGCACGCAGCGGCTCGTTCTCCGACGGAATGCCCCTGAGAAACGAAAGCAGAGACGTCGCGCTCGTGTTCTCCGGGGAAGAGTTTCCGGAGCCGGGCACGGTTCCCGCTCTGAAGGCGCATGGACACGAATTCGACCTGGACGGATCCTCTTATCTGGTTCATCTCTATGAAGACGACCCGTCATTTCCGGCAGGATTGAATGGACGATTTCACGGGCTTGTGGTGGATCGGAAACGCGGAAATGCGCTGCTTTTCAACGATAGGTATGGAATGCAGCGGATTTATTACCATCAGTCGAAGGACGCATTTTATTTTGCTGCCGAGGCCAAAGCAATTCTGGCGGTTCGTCCTGAACTCAGGCGGATGGATCCCCGTGGCTTTGGAGAGTTTGTCTCTTGTGGCGCCGTCCTGGAGAATAGGACCCTCTTCGAGGGGATCCATATTTTGCCGCCGGCTTCTGCATGGAGTTTTCGCAGAGGCTCACTCGAACAGAAAAGCACCTATTTTCACCCAAGCGAATGGGAGGAACAGGAAAACCTCGATCTGGAGACCTACTTCCGGGAGCTGCGAGAGACGTTTACGCGAAAGCTTCCGTTGTACTTTGGGGGTCCCGATCAAATCGGGATGTCTCTGACTGGTGGTCTGGATACGCGCATGATCCTGGCCTGCCGGACTCCGGAGCCTGGCTCGCTGCCGTGTTACACCTTTGGCAGCATGTTCCGTGAGCACCAGGATGTCCGCGTCGCACGGCGAGTCGCAGCAACTTGCAAACAGTCCTTTGAGATCCTCCCTGCGGGCCTGGAGTTTCTATCGGAATTTCCCCGCTACGCGGAGCGAGCGGTGTACCTCACGGATGGATGCGTGGATGTGAGCCGCGCCCCCGACCTCTATCTCAACGAGAGGGCCCGCGAAATTGCTCCGGTCAGGATGACGGGAAACTACGGCGGAGAGATCCTGCGCGGGGTACGTGCATTCAAACCCTGGAGACCAGCCGAGGGTTTGTTTTGCCCGGAGTTTTCCTCTCAAATTCAGCGGACAGAGGAGACATACGCCGAAACCCTTCATGGCCATCCGGTCTCCTTTGCAGCCTTTAAGCAGGGTCCCTGGTATCTTCACGGCGTGCTGTCCTTGGAGCAGACGCAGCTATCTATGCGATCTCCATACCTTGATAACGATTTTGTCCGTACTGTTTTTCGCTCGCCCATGGCGGCTCTCGCGAGCAATGAGGTGTCTCTGCGGCTGGTCGCCGATGGAAATCGCGCGCTGCTAGGCATCCCGACCGACCGTGGATTAGGGGGAAACCGGGGAACGGCTTTAGAAGCAGCTTCCCGCGGCCTTCTCGAGTTCCTGTTCAAAGCAGAGTACGCGTACGATATGGGTATGCCACAATGGCTGGCGCGAGTCGATCGTGTCCTTTCGCCCTTACGCCCCGAACGCCTTTTCTTGGGAAGACACAAGCCCTTCCATTTCCGTGTTTGGTATCGGAATACTTTAGCCGCATACGTCCAGGAGATGTTGCTCGACGAGCGCACCCTCTCCAGACCCTACATCGAGCGCAAAGGATTGGAGGCTGTGGTAGGCGGTCATGTCAGGGGTAACCGAAACTACACTACCGAAATCCACAAGGTCCTTGCCTTGGAACTCGTTCACCGCCTCTTCCTGGACAATCCCGAAACGGGGGAATACCGAAAACGCTCTGTCGTTTCGGCGCCCGCCAGCGTGGTGGCATGATGATCCAAGGAAGCTCATAGAGTGGCCGTAGCTATTCTGCCTGCGAGCTGTGGCAAGAGATCTGCTGAGTGATTTGTGAGGCGAGCAGTTACTTTAGGGTGATGACTATTTTGGCTTGGCGACGTATCATTTGTTTAAATATCCGGTTGGAAAACGGGCCCCCCACCGTGACCTTTAAGTCGTTTTGGCTGACTCCATTATTGCTTCTATCTATCGTCCCGCTCCGAGCAGGGGCGCAGACCATCAGTGCGGCGAGTTGCAGTGAGAGTGCTGTATCCGCTGCCTTGAACAGCATCAGCGCAAATGGAACGACGGTCCTCGTTCCATCCGGAAGCTGCACCTGGACGACCGCACTCATTTTCGCCACCTCCTATACATTTACTCTGTCCGGGCAGAGCGCAGTAGCCACGACCGACGCACTGGGAAATCCGGCCACGTTTACCGACGCAACCGAGATTATCGATGGGCAGCCCGGCACGGGAGGCAATAATCCCATTCTTTCCGTCACACTTAACGGCACATCCTCGCAGGTGGTGCGGGTGACCGGCCTGACTATCAAGGGAGGAAACGTTGTTTACAACGCCGATCTGGTAATCGGCGGATCCTCCGGGCAAGCCCGGCTGGACCATTCCCACTTCATCAACATCAACGATCTGGCAGTGGCTATGTATGAGCCGATGACAGGAGTGGCCGATCACAACCTGTTCGATGTTCCAAATGGAAACGTGTATAACGGGATTCGCGTTTACAACATCGGGGGAGACGGTTACGGAGATGCGCCGTGGACCGTCGGCCCTGGTCTTGGGACGAGCGCTGCCATCTTCTTTGAAAACAATACCTTCAATAATGGATTCATGAACGATTGCGCGCTGGGCGGGGTTTTTGTTGCCCGATACAACAGTTTCAACGTTCTTACGGCGAATGAGAATATCGGCATCCAGAGCCATGCACTCGGATCGCAACCCAGAGGCAGAGGTTGTAGAGCCTGGGAGGTCTACGGCAACTCAATCGGCGGAGGAGGGGGTTCTATCGTATCCTCCGCCGAGTTCCAGACAGCTGGTACCGGGGTGGTTTGGGGTAACACAGTCACGAATACGTCGCACGATATCGTGTTTGATTCTGATCGAGACAATAGCAACACCTACACCCAAAGCGCTCCACCGAACGGGTGGGGATTTTGTGGTACTGCACAGACGGGTACTGCAAGCAGCTGGGATCAGAACACCAGTTCCAGTGGTTATGCCTGCATGGACGACATTGGTCGCGGGCAGGGTGATTCTGTGAGTGGGTATTGGCCTAGTGTACAGAATGACACCGAGCCCGGTGCATATACTGGCAATTGGGTTCATCAGGTTTCACAACCGGTGTATATTTTCGATGAATCCTGCGGCTGCTCATCGACGCTTGTTTCCGTAGGCAGTTCAGAAAACAATATTGCGGCGAATCGGGACTACTACGCTCCGGCGGCTCCCTTTGATGGAGCTACCGGGACTGGGTACGGCTCCTATTCCGCAATTCCTTCCACATGTACGGCAGGCGTGGCTTACTGGGCGACGGATCAGAGTACGCTCTACCAGTGCTCGCCGACGAATACATGGACCAAATTCTACTCGCCCTATACTTACCCGCATCCGCTTACAGGTTCAGGTTCGGCTCAGGCCCCCGCTGCCCCGGTTTCGCTTAAAGCGGTCGCTCAATAAATCTGCACTCAGGGCGGAAGCTCTTGACACCTGGATTGCCGCCGGGACGCTCGCCACGAAGCGCCTGGTCTCTCCCACCTTACAACATTAGGAAATGGACGGGCGATTGAGCCGGCGGCCAAGTCGCGCCGACACAGAGACCGTTAGCGGACTTGAGTTTCACTAAGCCGAGACGATTGAAAGGCAGCAACCTTGAAACCCCTCGTATCAATTCTTATTTCGGCATACAACGCGGAGGATTGGATCGCGGATTCTCTTCGTTCGGCGATCGCCCAGACTTGGCCACATAAAGAGATAATCCTGGTGGACGACGGATCCACGGACCGGACTGCGCAAGTGGCCAGGCGATTTGCTTCCCAGGGCGTGACCGTTATCTCCACGGAGAACCATGGCCTCTCCGGAGGCTTGAACCACGCCTACGCACGTAGCCATGGCGACTACATACAATATCTGGATGCGGACGATCTTATGGCTCCGGACAAGATCGAGCTTCAGCTAGCGGCGCTTCGGCCAAACGACAGCAAGCGGGTTCTTCTCTCTTCCCCATGGGCACCCTTCTACTATCGAACTCGCGGCGCCCAATTTGTTCGAAACTCCCTGTGGCAAGATCTGTCTCCAGTCGATTGGCTGTTCAGAAAAATGGCCGAGAACATCCACATGCAAAATGCAACTTGGCTGGTAAGCCGTGAGTTGGCTGAGGCAGCCGGACCATGGAACACGGAACTTCACTATGACCAGGACGGTGAGTATTTTGCCCGTGTGCTCTTAGCGTCCGCGGGCACCAGATTTGTACCGGAAACCGGGATCTTCTACCGGGTTTCTCCCACCAACCGCGTAAGCTATATCGGCCGCTCAGACAGGAAAAAAGACTCGCTTGTGGTTTCCATGAAGTTGCATATTCAATATCTCCGGTCGCTTGAAGATAGTGAACGAGTACGCACTGCTTGCTTAACTTATATGCAGAATTGGTTCACCAATTTTTATCCGGAGCGGCCGGATCTTGTCGCTGAATTGCAGAGCGTAGCCGCACAGCTTCAAGGTCGCTTGCATGAGCCCCGCCTGCGTTGGAAGTATGCTTGGATGAAGCCGATCTTTGGTTGGTCTACCGCGAAGGCTGCACAGAGTTCCCTGCCTCAAATCAAGGCCTGTTGTACCCGGTGGTATGACGAGGCGATGTACCGGCTAGAGGCCAGCCGCACACCATTGGCCAGCAGCTGATCGATGTTGCCCACGAGAACTAAGCGTATATCTTCCGGGATGAAACTTTCGCCAGTGCTTGAGCCCGGTTTTGCAAAATGATTAAGTCACTCCAACTTTACTGCCCGTTGGCCGGGGTCAAAGCCGTCCTCGCATTGGCGCAGCACAGAATTATCAAGAACTACCCCGAGATTGCTGCGCGGGTGCCGGGCATCCCGACCCCCATTCGCATCCGCGTCCAAACATCTGATGTCCGCACAGTCCACCAGGTTCTGTTTGACCGAGAATACGAGCCTCCGGTCGCGGTTGTGCCATCAGTGATTGTTGATGCAGGCGCAAATATTGGCGCGGCGTCAGTGTTCTTTGCGAACCGCTACCCCATGGCGCAAATCTTCGCCATTGAACCCGAAAAGTCGAACTTTGCCATGCTGGTCAAGAACGCAGCCCCGTACAAGACAATTACGCCCATCTTCGGCGCCCTGTGGGGCAGCACAACGTCCATCGCGGTTCGCGGTGTGCGGGAATTTGAACACTGGGGCGCCCGGGTGTCGGAAGAATCCAGTATCGACTCTGTTCCAGCCCTTACAGTTTCCGAGTTGATGAAACGTTTTGACCTGGATCTTATTGACATTCTAAAACTTGACATCGAAGGAGCCGAAATAGAGGTCTTCGAAACGTCTGAGCCATGGATCGGTCGAGTGGGAATGTTGGCCGTTGAAACCCATGACCGGTTTAGACCTGGGTGCAGCGATGCGCTCGAACGGGTCGCAGTCGGCTTCCACCATCGCTCGAGACAAGGGGAGATAGACTTTGCATTCCGCGGTTGACGATTCCCAGAATCGTCCACAAGAGAAAACCCGCGTAACGCCGCCCCCTATAGCGGTGTCGCTGCTGACTGGTGGCAGCGACAGGCCGTACGTATTCGGCTTGACAACGGCACTCATCTCCAAGGGAGCAACCCTGGACCTGATTGGCAGTGACGAGCTCGATTTCCCCGAATTCCGCGGCCAGCCCAGCGTAACCTTTCTCAACCTAAGAGCCAATTCCCAGCCGGATGTAAGTTTTGGGAGGAAGCTGTTCAGGATCTCGATGTACTATGCGCGATTGATTCACTACGCGGCTATCGCCAAACCAACACTTTTTCATATCCTTTGGAACAACAGGTTCGAGCATTTCGATCGCACGCTTCTAATGCTCTACTACAGGTTCCTGGGCAAAACAATCGTCTTGACAGTGCACAATGTCAATGCAGCTAGGCGGGACTCCAAGGATACGCTGCTCAATCGGCTTACGCTACGGATTCAATACCGGCTGACCCACCAGATCTTCGTTCATACAGAAAAGATGAAGCGCGAGCTGATCGAGGACTTTGGCGTGCAGGACGCACGGGTCACGACAATCCCATTCGGGATCAACAATGCTGTTCCAAACAGTTCTCTGACGCCGCGCGATGCGAAGCAGCGACTGGGCCTCCATGAAGAGGAAAAGGCAATTCTCTTCTTTGGGAGGATCAAACCTTACAAAGGCCTCGAGTACTTGATCGCTGCCTTTCGGCGTGTGCTGGTCCTACATGATAGTTGTCGTCTGATCATCGCCGGTATGCCGGATAGGTGCGAGGAATACTGGAGGGAAATCCGGCAAGGCATCCAGCCGGAGCTGCAGAAGGGGCAAATTTTGCTAAACGCAAACTTTATTCCTGATAGTGAGACCGAGATCTATTTCAAGGCGGCGGACGCTGTTATCCTGCCTTACCGGAATATCTACCAGAGTGGCGTCTTATTCCTGGGACACAGCTTTGGCCTGCCTGCTCTTGTAGCCGACGTCGGCTCCCTCACGGAGGATATCGTAGAAGGAAAGACGGGCTTTGCGTTCAGGCCCGAAGACCCGGCGGACCTTGCGAGGACAATCGACGAGTACTTTGCCAGTGACCTATACCTGGAGTTAGACAGCCGACGGCAGGAGATACGCGACTACGCAACTGAACGGCATTCGTGGGATCGAGTCAGCCAGATGACCATCGACATTTATTCCGGTCTGCTTCGCCGTCCATTTCCTCCACAATCTCCAAACCGAGATATATCGAGGCCGTCCGTTGATGTAACGGCCCCTTTCTAAGAGTACATTTCGTTCCCCTCATTTAGTGATTCCGTCGAAAGACCTGGCATGGCCGTCCAACAACAGACATTAGACGCGTTCAGCACCGAACATCTGCATGCCGACCTGAGAGACCGGTCTGTTCGCGGAGGATTGTTGTCGGTCACCTCGCAGGGCGCCCAATTCGTTATGCAATCCATTGCGACGGTGGTGCTGGCGCGGCTGCTGACTCCCACTGACTTCGGACTGGTGGCGATGGTCACCGCAATTACCGGCTTGGGGCAAGCGTTTGCAGATCTTGGGCTGTCTGAGGCGACCATCCAGCATCCGGAGATCAGCCATAAGCAAGTCAGCAATCTGTTTTGGATCAATGTAGCTATCGGGTTAATACTCACGTCGATTACAGCAGGTCTGGCGCCGGTGTTGGCTTGGTTTTATCGGGAGCCACGCCTCAAAAACATCACGCTGCTCGTATCGCTAACCTTCCTCATCGGTGGTTTGAGAGTACAGCACGATGCACTCCTAAAGCGGCAGATGCGATTTTCATCGCTAGCCATTAGGGATATTACGTCCTATGTCGTGGCGGTGCCCGTGGCCATAGTACTCGCGTGGCGCGGAGCCGGCTACTGGGCCTTGGTCGCGATGCCTCTCGTCCTAAACCTCACGCAGATGGTGCTCTCGTGGTTAATCGTTCGTTGGATCCCGGGTCTGCCTCGGCGCGATGCGAAGGTTCGCTCCTTGATCGCCTTCGGCGGCAATGTTGCTGCTTCGTATCTCATCTTTAATGTGAATAGCAACGCCGATAACGTTTTGATCGGTTGGTACTGGGGAGCCGGTCCGCTGGGTTTGTACTCGAGAGCCTACAACCTTTTAATGCTGCCCGTGCGCCAGCTTGGTGGCCCAGCGCGTAGCGTCGCCATCCCCGCGCTTAGCAGAGTTCAGGATGACCCGGAACGTATGGCGCGATACTACCTGCGCACCGTTAACGTGATCATGTGGATCGTGGCTCCAATCTTTGGCTTTCTGTTCGTCGCAGCGGTACCGATCATTGTCCTGGCCCTCGGTCATCGCTGGCGCGGAGCAGCTCCGGTTTTTCAGATTCTCGCGATCTTTGCTTTGGGACAATTGCTTCTAGAATCAACGCTCTGGTTGTTTGTGAGCCGCGGCCAGTCCCAACGGCTTCTTAAACTCTTGCTTGTTATTTGCCCCATCATCATTGCCAGTTATGCCATTGGGCTGCCTTTTGGCACCAAGGGCGTGGCACTATCCGGTTCTCTCGGCCTGCTCCTCATCTTCCCGTGGATACTCAGGTTCACTTTTAAGGGAACCAGTTTAACCCTTCAACGTCTCGGGCACGCAGTACTGTATCCCACTTCGATGTGCCTCGCCGGCGTATGTACCGGTGAGATCGCTCTTCACCTGATTGTTCGTCAGGGAGTGGTCACGCAGCTTGCGGTTGTCGCCATGGGATTCTTAGCCGGATGCGTACTATCGATATTGCTCCCGCCGGTCCGAAAAGAAATCCTTTCGCTCAAAGCAATGTTTGCCAGGTCCCGTAGCAGGATGATGCCAAATCTCTCCGAAAGTGGAAGCTAGACTTCCCTATGCCTAAGAAACATCTTGCATTTGTCACTGGTGCTGAAGGCTTTATTGGTTCGCATCTCGTAAAGTTCCTCCGAGACGAACGATGGGACGTGATCGGCACCCATTGGCTCCACGGAGGTAACTCATTTGCAAAGGTCCCTGGAATCCGTTTTGTCCAATGTGATCTACGCGACGGCCAACGAGTAACACACCTTCTCGCCGAATATCAGCCGTCCCATATTTTTCATCTCGGTGCCCAGAGCCTGCCAACTGTCTCATGGGCGGACGCGGTAGGAACCTTTGAGTCGAACGTGATGGGTTCGTTGTACCTGTTTGAGGCCGCCCGACACATGAAACGGCGTCCGACTATCGTATCGGCTTGCTCAAGCGCGGAGTACGGGCACGTACCACCGTCTGCCATACCGGTCAAGGAAGAGCAACCACTCCGTCCTCTTCACCCTTATGGCATAAGCAAGGTGTGCCTCGACTTGCTGGCCCGGGAGTACCACCTCGATTACAAGATTCCTGCGGTCAATTTGCGACTCTTCAATACCACTGGTCCCGGAAAGACATCGGATGCGCCTTCAGACTTCGTGAGGCAGTTAATTCAGATCAAGAAGGGTCTACAGGCACCTGTAATTGAGGTAGGTAATCTAAAGCCACGCCGCGCTTTCCTCGATGTGAGAGACACGGTACGAGGATTTTATCTGGCGGCTCTCAAAGGCAAATCGGGTGAGGCTTACAACCTGTGTGCTGCCTCGACACACGAAATAGGTGAGCTCTTGCGTACCGCGATCCGGCTCTCTGGAGTAAAGGCCGAGATTCGACCGGTTGCCCACCTGATGCGGCCATCTGACGAGAAGATTATCTTTGGGAGCACCAATAAATTTCGCAAGGACACCGGCTGGAAACCAACGCGATCGGTCGAAGAGACACTATTGTCTATGCTGGAATACTGGGATCAAGCCGTCTGAACTGCCACAAGTCAGAGTCGAATAAGTAGTAGCACTTCTTGCCTCCCCCGGAAAGCAATTCCGAGAACCCGCCCGTGTCATTGAGAGCATCAGCAAAGCGATACGAAAAAGATATCAAGGCAGTTCTGCTTGTTGGCGGGTTGGGCACTCGCTTACGGTCGGTCTTGCCATCGACACCAAAGCCGCTTGCCTCAGTGGGGAATAGGTCGTTCCTCGAATTGCTGGTTCGACAACTTAGCTATCAGGGTATCCGCAACCTGGTGATGTGTACCGGCTTTCTTAGTGATCAAATAGAAGACCAGTTCGGTGATGGCAAGGCCTGGGACGTCGTAATTGAGTACTCGCGAGAGTTGAGCCCGTTAGGCACCGCTGGAGCGGTGAAACTTGCGCAACCATGCCTTCGGGATGTTCCAGACTTCCTGCTGATGAACGGCGATTCATTTGTTGACGTAGATCTGCGCCGTCTGATTCGTTTTCACCGTGAACACGGCGGGGTGGCAAGCATGACCGTTGTGCACGTCGATAACGCGGCCCGATATGGAACCGTGCAGATGGATAAGGGAAGGCGGGTCGCCGGTTTCTTGGAAAAGACGAGTATTGAAAGCAGCGGAATCGTTAATGCAGGTGTTTACGTCTTCGACAGTATTGTCTTGGACTACATCGCAGATGGTCCAACGAGCCTGGAGCGTGACGTGTTCCCAAGGATTATCGATCACGGCGTATATGCACTAGAGCAGCGTGGGATGTTCATCGATATAGGTACGCCCGAAGATTATGCTCGGGCACAACAGATCAGCGATCGGCTCTACGAGGCGGCTCTCCCGAAACAACTCCGCTTGGGTCAGGAGGGCAGATGAGAAACACCGCCGATTTTAAGCGAAGGGCGATCAGCTCGATCGAGGAATCGATTGCAGTCAAGCAGCGCCTCCTGAATGACTCCGAGCTGGTGTCGACCGTCGCGATGGTCAGCGAGCTAATCCTTCGAGCAACCGAACAGGGGAGCAAGCTCCTGGTATTCGGCAACGGTGGAAGCGCCGCGGACGCTCAGCATATAGTGGCCGAGTTCGTAGGGAGGTTTGCATTTGATCGGCCAGCCCTACCTGCCATGGCACTATCGGTGAACACCTCTTGTCTTACGGCTATCGGAAATGACTACGGTTTCAATCTTGTCTTCTCCCGGCAGATCGAGGCTTTGGGACGGCAAGGGGATGTTGCGATCGGAATCTCGACTAGCGGAAATTCTCCGAATGTTCTCAGTGGAGTGTCGGTTGCCCGGAAAATGGGCATACACACAGTAGGTCTCACCTGCCAGACTGGCGGAAAACTCAGAAGCACGGCGGATTACTGCATTTGCGTACCTTCAGACGAAACACCGCGCATTCAGGAGTGCCACATCCTGATCGGCCACATCATCGCGGAGCTGGTGGAGGTGGCGAGATTTCAAGAAGAACCGGCTAGTAGTCGATCTTGATCGCTTGAGCGCATTTGACTGATACGAACTCCTGATTCGAAATACTCGAACACCCTCCCCAACGCGGACGCGATGGTAAACGCCGACGCGTTGGTACCGTACTACCCGATAAACGGAAGGTTGAACACATGGTCATTACAAGCACTCCGCTTCGCATCTCGTTTTTTGGCGGCGGCACCGACTATCCCGTTTGGTACCGCGAGCATGGTGGCTCCGTACTATCCACGACGATCGATAAACGTTGTTACATAACTTGCAGGAGATTGCCGCCGTTCTTTGAATATCACAGCCGAGTCTCTTACTCGAGGGTTGAGAACGTCTGGAGCAACGAAGCAATTGAGCATCCATCGGTGCGCACATGCCTCCAATTTATGGGCATCGATGAGGGAGTGGAAATTCACCACGTAGCCGACCTGCCCGCGCGCACCGGATTGGGTACCAGCTCCGCGTTTACGGTCGGATTGCTTCTCGGGCTTTATGCGCTCAGGGAGCAGATGCGCGATAAACAGACGCTTGCCGCGGAGGCAATCCACGTCGAGCAGGAGTTGCTTAAAGAGGCAGTCGGCGCCCAGGATCAGGTGAGCGCGGCGTACGGCGGCTTCAATAGAATCAACTTCCTCACGGATGGCTCAATCGAGGTGAAGCGCCTGTTGACGGCGCAAAGCAGGCTGGTCGATCTGGAACAGCATTTGGCACTCTATTTTACGGGCTTCGCCCGGACCGCTTCAGAAATTGCCCAGGAGCAGGTAAAGGTCACATCACAGCGAAAGAGCGAGTTGGATACGATGCTTCAACTCGTAGATGAGGCAGAAGCCATCGTACGGAATACCAGCCGTTCGCTCGATGAATTCGGCCGATTACTGCATGAAGGCTGGAAAATAAAGAGGACGCTGACGAGCAAGATAACCAATGCGAGTATCGATGAGATCTACGATGCGGGGATCAGTGCCGGAGCGCTTGGTGGAAAACTTCTAGGGGCTGGGGGTGGCGGCTTTATGCTGTTTTACATTCCACCGGAGCGTAAAGAGGCCCTGAGAGCTAAATTGAAAAAACTCTTGTGCGTCCCGTTTACCTTCTCAAGCAAGGGCAGTCACGTGGTCGTATATGAGCCGGAGGAGGCATACGACCAGTCGCTCTCCAATGATCGAGGAGCGATCTATGCCCCCAGGATCCCCGTACCCGCGGCCGAGCAAGGTAGCGAGGCTGAGGCCGCCCGCGACGGGCTACTCGTCCAGCATTCTTGAGGTGAACTGATGAAGAGTGAATTCTTGCCCTACGTTCTAATCACTCCGGCGCGAAATGAAGAGACATTTATTGAGAAGACAATCCAATCGGTAATCTGGCAAACTGTTTTACCGGTAAAGTGGGTGATCATAAACGACGGGTCAACCGACGCCACGTCGGCGATCGTCCGGCGATATCTTGTAGATAACCCGTGGATGCAATTAATTGACCTTCCCGTCCGTAGGGAGCGAAATTTCGCTGCAAAGGTGTATGCCTTCGATGCCGGCCAGCATGCAGTTAAGAATCTGACGTATCGCATCATTGGCAACTTGGATGCTGATGTTTCCCTTGATAAAGATCAATTCGAATTCCTCCAAAATGAGTTCAGGAAGGATCCGCGGCTGGGGGTTGCCGGGACCATCTTCAAAGAGGATGGCTACAGCTCAGAGACGGACAGTTTTGAAGGAGAGAATCACGTCTCGGGTCAATGCCAACTGTTTCGGCGCGAATGCTTCGAGGAAATTGGAGGCTATCGTCCGAATAAAGCTGGGGGCATCGATTGGATGGCGGTTACGACCGCGCGCATGATGGGATGGAAGACTCGATCCTTCCGCGAGAAGTCATTCTTCCACCACAGAACGCTCGGAACAGCGGCGCGTGGGCGCTTTGCTTCAAGCTTTTCGTATGGAGAGAAGGACTATTATCTCGGCGGGCATCCCGTGTGGGAGCTTTTTCGGGTCGCCTATCGGATGTCGAAGCGGCCATATCTGCTCGATGGTATTGGACTCGGCTCCGGATATTTGTGGGCCTTCGTGCGCCGGGTAAAACGCCCAGTATCTGACGAGCTAATGCGGTTTCACCGTAAAGAACAACTTCACAAGCTCAGCGTCATTCTTAGGTCTCTGGTCACCTTCAGGCACATTGACAGTTTCAGCGTCAAGCCGACCTAAAACCTAAAGCTCAAGCGGACTCACGGTTATAACAATATGGAAACAATGGATATCGAAACAGCGCGATCGGCTGTGCTCCGGTTTGTGAGTTGGCTGGATCGTTACGGTGAGGTGTCGTACGACCATCAGAGTTTCTTCGCCAGCGAGATGGGGCGCGGTGCGAAGTCTCTTTATTATCGGAAACGAGTGCTGGGCAAGCTAGCCGTGGCGCCGATGATACTCTCTGAAGCATTCGTACCGTCGGCACGGCAACTCTTCTGGAAACCGCAGAGATTCCCTATCGCAGATGCGCACTATGCTATGGGCTTTGCCTTCCTCTTCCAACTACTCGGCGATGAACAATATTATTTGCGGGCTGTGCATTTTCTCGAGGTTTTGCTTCAAACCCGATGCATCGGCTACAAACATCATTGTTGGGGCTACCCCTTCGATTGGGAAACAAGGCGCGGCACGATGCTTGAAGGCACTCCCCTGATAACCACCGCACCATATGCATACGAGGCATTCATGCAGGTGCAGCAAATTGATGGGAACCCTAAATGGATGGACATCATGCAGTCCATTGCGGACCACGCCCTGGAGGACTATACCGACGTCGTTACTTCGAGAAGCGCCTCCAGCTGTTCGTATAATCCTGAAGATGCTACGTCAACCGGTGTGATAAACGCGAGCGCCTACCGCGCATTTATTTTGACCAGGGCGGCGGTCGATCTTAACCGGACGAAATACAGGGAAGTGGCGGATAGAAACCTGAACTTTGTTATCGAATCCCAAAACGCTGATGGTTCCTGGTACTACTCCACCGACGGAGAAAGAGATTTCGTCGATCATTTCCATACCTGCTTCGTATTGAAAGCCTTGGCGAAAATCGAGGCCCTCACAGGGAACAGGGAGTGCACCAAAGCCATTGAGCGAGGGGTGAATTATTACGTAAACAACTTGTTTGATGGTGAAGGTCTACCCAAACCATTTTCTCGTAGGCCCCGGCTTACGGTATACCGGCGTGAGCTTTACGACTATGCCGAATGCATCAATGTAGCTGTGCTGTTAAATGGCCGGTTTGCCGCGCTGGATAGAATCTTGTCCAGCGTAGTGGATCTCTCTGACTGGCAAAAGCCAGACGGGTCTTTTCGCAGCCGTCAGCTTCTGTTCGGTTGGGACAATGTGCCGATGCATCGTTGGGCTCAATCACAATTGTTTCGCAGCCTGTGCTTCCTGCTCTACCAAAATGAAAATGCACACGACTGCAACCTCGAAGCCGTAGCGCGGAACTAATCAAATCCCATGTGTGGAATCTGCGGACAATATAATTTCGGCGACGGAGCCCCGGTCTTCCGCCAGAATATCGTGCGGATGGCGAATAGCCTGTCTCACAGAGGACCCGACGACGAAGGGTTCTACGTCGCAGGTCCGGTAGGGCTTGGTTTTCGACGGCTTTCGATTATCGACCTTGAAGGTGGTCACCAGCCCATGTCTGACCTCGAGGAGTCGGTGTGGGTCATCTTCAACGGCGAAATCTATAACTTCCCGGAGCTGAGGCGCGAGCTGGAGGGGTTTGGACATGTTTTTCGAACTAGGTCGGACACAGAAGTCATTGTTCACGGCTACAAGCAATGGGGCGATGATGTTCTGAATCATCTCAACGGAATGTTTGGCCTCGCGATTTGGGACGTGCTACGAGAGAGACTGGTTCTTGCCCGCGATCCCTTTGGCATCAAACTGATTTATTACCGAATCGATCAGAACCGTCTCTACTTTGGGTCGGAGATTCGTGCAGTCATGGCTGCGACTGGGGGACCTGCGGATGTCGATCCAAATTCCCTGAACCTGTTTCTGCGCTACCGTTACACTCCTTCGCCTCACACGATGTTCAAGGGGGTTCGCAAGCTGGCGCCTGGCACGATGTTGGTATGTGAAAAGCGGACTTCGTGTGTGCGGCAGTGGTACAGATATCGGCCGGCTCCATTCTCGCCTATGAAGCCGGTTGCTGAAGCACGTGAAGAGCTTCTTAGATTGTATAAGCAATCAATGAAAAGGCACCTTCTCAGCGATGTGCCGGTTGGTCTGTTGCTGAGCGGCGGTGTTGATTCGGGTCTGTTGCTTGCGTTGATGAATCTCTATGGAAAAGACTGGAAGACCTACACGGTCGGGTACGGTTCGGCATTCGCCGACGACGAGCTAACCGATGCTGCGGAAACGGCTACGGAATTTTCCTCCCAACACACTCCCGTTCAGCTTGACAGAAATACGTTTGAGGGGATGCTACAGACCATCGTCTCGTGCTTGGAAGAGCCGATCGCTTCATCATCCATCGTCCCCATGTATTTTGTCTGTCAACGAGCCCGGCAGGATGTCAAGGTTGCAATGATCGGCCAGGGCCCAGATGAACTGTTCGGCGGCTACCGGCGCCATATAGGCGTCCGCTATGGCGCATATTGGGGGGCCATGCCCAGTTGGATGCGCTCGCCGATTGCTACAGGCATAGCAGCGCTGCCGAGAAATGAGACCCTGAAGAGAGGTATCTACTCACTAAACGTCAAGGAGAGGATCCGTCGATACCAGCACGTCCTGTCCCTAATGCCAGGTAACGAGATTGACAATCTTTTTAGGGAAGGGGTGCTGGAACCAGATGCGGGGGACAGGATTCTTGATTCCTGGAGCAACCTTGTTCCGCTGATGAACGATACGGACGAACTCGGCGGTTTCCAATTTCTGGAAATGAGATCCACCCTTCCTGATGAACTTCTTATGTTTGGAGATAAGCTCTCCATGGCTCACGGCCTTGAAGTCCGGGTGCCCTTCCTCGACAAAGAGATTGTTGAATTTGCCGAGAGATTGCCGGCAAACTTCAAGGTCCGCAGGGGATCCCAAAAGTGGTTACACCGGCAGGTGTGTGAGCAGCTTTTGCCCAAAACAATCCTGAGAAGAAAAAAGCGTGGGTTCGCTGTCAATGTGGTGGATGATTGGTTCCGCGGCAGTATGAGCGGAAAAATGGAAGAAATTCTGATGGACAGCGGTTCGCACTTGTATCGCTATCTACAGCCATCCGCAGTACAGCGACTTTTCAAACAACATCAGTCGGGCCAAAGCGACTATCACAAAATACTGTTTAGCCTGGTGGTGTGTGAGGAGTGGCTCCGAGTTCAACTGCTGCCGGACGCCACGAACGGGCGAGAGGTTGCTTATTCTCACTAGCGATCTCCTCGGAAAACTTGTAGTTCTGGTTAGTTCAGAATCGCTAGCGGGAGGATATGTGCCAATGATATTTCAGGAAGGCAAGGTGGCTGGAACTTTCGAGATTCGGCTTGACCCCAAGGCCGACGAACGAGGCTTTTTCGCCCGTTCCTGGTGTCAACGGGAATTCGATCAACAGGGGTTGAATTCCAACTTAGTGCAATGCAACATTTCGTACAATCCGAGAAAGCACACGATGCGGGGCATGCATTACCAGGCGGAACCCTTTGCGGAGGCAAAGGTGGTGCGCTGCGTAACAGGTTCGGTCTTCGATGTGGTGATTGACCTCCGCCCGGAATCGCCTACGTTTAGGGAGTGGATGGGCGTGACGCTGACTGCCACAAATCGTCACATGCTCTACATCCCCGAAGGATGCGCACACGGCTTTCTGACCCTTGAAGATCAAACCGAGGTCCTTTATCAGATGTCGGAGTTCTATCAGGCCGAGTCGGCTCGTGGAGTGCGTTGGAATGATCCGGCATTCGGGATTCAGTGGCCGGCGATGCCCGAACTAATGTCTGAACGTGATCGCACCTATGCGGACTTTGCAACCTATTCGTACTTCGCATGAGACACCGCTTGTTTAAAGAGTTCCACGCCACAGATCAGGGGCAGATCGGCAGCCAATTGCATAGCTTCGCGGCCGAGTTGTATCCAATCTGCCGAAGCATCACCGGGAACGGAATTCGGCAGACGCTGGACATGATCAAGCAGCATATTCCGGTCCAGACCTTCGAAGTCCCTAGCGGTACACCAGTCTTTGACTGGACGGTTCCCCAGGAATGGAATATTCGGGACGCCTACGTAGCCATTCCAGGCGGGCCGCGGCTGATAGATTTTCAGCGTAATAATCTCCAAGTAATGAGCTACAGCACACCGGTTTCTGAGACTATGACGCTGAGCGAGTTGAGGCCCCATCTCTTCTCACTGCCTGACCGTCCGGAGTGGGTTCCGTACCGGACTTCTTACTATCAGCGCAATTGGGGATTCTGTCTCTCGCACCAGCAATTGCTGGAGTTGGAGGACCGGGACTACGAGGTTGTTGTGGACACCACGCTTGAAGATGGGCACTTGACCTATGGCGAGTATTATCTGCCGGGAAGATCGAGCGAAGAGGTATTGGTTTCGTGCCATGTCTGCCACCCCTCGTTGGCGAATGACAATCTCTCTGGATTGGTGGTTGCAACCTTCCTGGCAAAACTGTTGTCCCAGCAGAGGCTCCGTTATTCATACCGCTTCGTTTTTGCTCCGGGAACGATCGGCGCCATCACCTGGTTGGCGCAAAACCAAGAGAAGACTAAGAATGTCCGGCACGGTTTGATTCTAGCGGGAGTCGGTGACCAAGGCGGCTTCCACTATAAGAGAAGTCGTCGCGGGGATACTGAGATTGATCGCGTTGCAGCCCACGTTCTGAAACATTGTGGGGAACCCGCGGAGGTTCTGGAGTTCTCGCCTTACGGTTACGACGAGCGGCAATACTGTTCTCCGGGGTTTAATCTCGCCGTCGGATGTCTGATGCGAAGCATTTGGGGAACATTCCCCGAGTACCATACCTCCGCCGACAATCTCGATTTCATTCGGCCGCAATCCCTAGCGGGTTCGCTTCGCCTGTGCCTTATGGTGGTCGATGTGCTAGAGAATAACAGGCGGTATCTTAACCAGAGCCCGTATTGCGAACCACAACTGGGAAGGCGTGATCTTTACCGGGCCGTGGGCGGCGATTCGATCGGGGTCGAAATCAACGCACGCCTATGGGTCTTGAACCTATCTGACGGCGAACACTCTTTGTTGGACATTGCCGAACGTTCTGGCTTGCCGTTTGCTACGATTCGCGACGCAGCCGAGCTTCTTTGCGAGAACGGTATTCTCGTCGAGATCACAGACACCATCTAAATGCCTAGGTGAGACTAATCATTCTCAGGCGGCTTAAACTCATCGAACCATAATTAGTTTCCGAAACTCCGGCCGCGGTTTTACCAGGTCGGATCAACAGACTCGCTTTTGCTGAGGTGCGCATGAAAGTATTACTCACCGGCCACAAAGGATACATCGGAGCCGTTGCGGGTCCCGTTCTGCGGGCTGCCGGTCACGAGGTCATAGGACTAGACACCGACCTCTTCGCCAACTGCGATTTTGGCAGTAAGGTGTCCGCCATTCGGGAAATCCGCAAAGACCTCCGCGAACTCGCCGTGGCCGATCTTGCGGGATTTGATGCGATCGTACATTTCGCCGCGTTGTCGAACGACCCGGTGGGGAATCTCGATCCGGTGCTCACCTACGAAATCAACCACCTTGCCTCGGTGCATCTGGCGAAACTCGCAAAAGAGGCGGGAGTTCAGCGGTTTGTCTTCTCGTCCTCATGCAGCACGTATGGCGCGGCCGGCGACGATTTCCTGGACGAAACTTCGGCGTTGAATCCCGTCACCCCATATGGTGAATCAAAGGTCCGGGCGGAACGCGATATTGCGGCCCTGGCCAGCGACAGCTTTACACCGACTTATATGCGCAATGCGACCGCCTACGGCGTGTCGGGACGTTTGCGCCTCGACATTGTTTTGAACGATCTGGTGGCTTCAGCGTTCACCACGGGCCGGGTTTATATAAAGAGCGACGGTACGCCCTGGCGTCCCATCGTCCACATTCGCGACATCATCGCGGCCGTAGTCGCCGTGCTCGATGCACCACGCGAAGCCGTTCATAACCAGATTTTTAACGTGGGCCGCAACGAAGAGAACTTTCGCATCCGCGAACTTGCCGATATTGTTGCCGAGGTCGTTCCTGGTTGCAGCGTGGAATACGCTCCCGGTGGCGCTCCAGATCTTCGCTGTTACCGGGTCAGCTTCGAAAAAATCAACCGCTTGGTGCCCACGTTCCGTCCACAGTGGACGGCGAGCAAAGGTGCTTTGGAGCTTTACGACGCGTACCGCAATGTAGGACTTACGGTGGCGGACATCGCGCAGGGACGCTACGTTCGAATCAACGAGATTCGGCGCCTACAACAACGAGGTCTGCTAGACAGCGCCTTGAACTGGACCAGCAATTGTGTTGGGACTACGGTAACCGTCTGACGAGGGCAACAAAACAAATCATGACCACTGCAACAGTTCTTCAGAGAATGGATGGAACGCCCGCAGCTACAAGGGCTTGCCGATTTTGCGGATCGGGCCTGCAAAGAACGTTTATCGACCTTGGCATGTCGCCGCTTTGCGAAACCTATCCCTCTGCCGGCGAGCTGAGCCGCGGTGAGATTTACTATCCGCTCCACGTCTACATCTGCGAAGCATGCTGGTTGGTGCAGCTGGAAGAATACGAAAGCGCGGAAAGTATCTTCGGCGACTACGCTTACTTCGCTTCGTTCTCGGATTCGTGGCTCAAGCACTGTCAAAAATACTGTAACGAGATGAAGATCCGTTTCGGTCTCGGTGAGCAGAGCTTCGTGGCCGAAGTCGCCAGTAACGATGGCTACTTGTTGCAATACTTTGTAAGCGAGCGCATTCCTGTGCTTGGGATTGAGCCGGCGGCCAACGTAGCCAAGGCTGCCATTGCAAAGGGTATTCCGACGCTGGTGCGCTTCTTCGGTGCCCAGGTTGCGATGGAACTTGCCGCCGAAGGACGTACTGCCGACCTGGTTATCGGCAACAACGTGCTCGCCCAGGTTCCTGATCTCAACGACTTTGTAGAGGGCCTCAACATTCTGTTGAAACAAGAGGGCGTTCTTACGCTTGAATTCCCCCACCTGCTTCGTCTGATCGAGCTCAATGAGTTTGACACGATCTATCATGAGCACTTCTCTTATTTCTCTTTAATCAACGCGGTCAAGATCCTGCAAGCTCACTCGCTGCGGGTCTTCGACGTAGAGGAATTGAAGTCGCACGGCGGTTCTCTCCGGGTATTTTGCTGCCATGCCGCTGACCAGACCCACGTCATCGGACCGAATGTACAAAAAGTTATTGGCGACGAGCTCGCTGCGAGACTCGATCGGAGCGAGGGCTATGAGCGATTCGCGAAGCAGGTGAAAGAGACAAAACTTGAATTCGCTGAATTTCTGCTTAGCGCAGCCAGGCAAGGCAAGAAGGTTGCCGGCTACGGAGCTCCCGGTAAGAGTGCCACGCTTCTGCATTACTGTGGCATTAGCAAAGATTTAATCGAATATACGGTGGATCGCAGCCCCTATAAGCAAGGCAGGTATCTGCCGGGGACCCGCATACCAATCTACCATCCGGACCATCTTTACGAAACCCGGCCAGATTACGTTGTGATCCTCCCCTGGAACCTGAAAGATGAAATCATGCAGCAGCTGTCGTTCATCCGGGAGTGGGGAGGCCGCTTTGTAGTACCCATCCCCAGAGTTACGGTGTACTGACAGCTCTTAATTGGGCCCTATCCAGGTATCAAGTTCTTGAAGGTTGGAGAGTAGGCATATGAAAGTTGTGTTGTTTTGTGGTGGTGCGGGAATGAGGCTTAGAGGCTACTCGGAGGATGTACCCAAACCGATGGTTACAGTCGGTGCGCGCCCTATCCTGTGGCATGTTATGAAATATTATGCTCACTACGGACACAAGGACTTTGTGGTCTGTTTGGGGTATAAAGGGAACGTCATCAAGAACTATTTCCTGGAGTACGAGGAATCAGTCTCCAATGACTTCGTCTTTTCCCAAGGTGGGCGCCGACTTGAGTTCGTGCAGCGCGATATTGATGACTGGCGCATCACCTTTGTTGATACAGGGCAGCGTTCTACCATTGGCGACCGCCTGCGTCTGGTCGAACCGCATCTGGACGGCGATGAGATGTTTTTGGCCAACTACAGCGATGGTCTGACCGACTTTCCACTCCCGCAGATGATCGAAGATTTCTCGCGTCGGGACAGCTACGCCTCGTTTCTTTCCGTCCAGCCGCGCTCGAACAGCCTCGACACGGTGCAATTGAGCGAAGACGGGTCGGTAAAGGCCATCCGCTGCATGCAGGAATCCGACATTTGGGTCAACGGCGGCTACTTCGTTCTGCGCAAAGATGTTTTCCGCTATCTGAACCCGGGTGAGGAATTTGTCTATGAACCGATGAAGCGGATGATCGGGGAGGGCAAGGTGTGGTCACCGCGCCACGACGGCTTCTGGCAATGCATGGACACGTTTAAGGACAAGCAAATTCTCGACGAATTGGAAGCTGCGGGTACGGCTCCGTGGTGTGTTTGGAAGAACCGTTGTGTGGGACGAGTTACTGCATGAAAAGACTGCGTCTCGCGAAAAAGGGAACTGAGCCCCTCACAATCCTCTGCCTGGGCGCGCATTCGGATGATATCGAGATAGGCTGTGGCGGGACGCTCCTGCAGTTAGTGGCGGGAGGTGCCGAGCTGAAGTTCCACTGGGTCGTATTCAGTGCAACTGGAAAGCGTGTCGAAGAGGTGCGGAAGGGCGCAGAACTTTTCACAGGGGCGCACGAGAAGACAATAGTCCTGAAGAATTATCGGGACGGCTTCTTGCCCTACAGCGGCGCCCAGGTTAAGGAGTTCTTCGAGGAACTGAAGGGAAGCGTCAATCCAGATCTGATCTTTACACACTGGCACGGCGACGCACATCAGGATCATCGTCTTATTTGCGAGTTGACATGGAATACCTTTCGGAACCACCTAATTCTCGAGTATGAGATACCAAAGTATGACGGGGATATGGGACGGCCTAATACATTCATTCCCCTGAATGAGCCTATATGTCAGAACAAGGTAGATAACCTGTGCGAGGCGTTTGAATCTCAGCGCGCGAAGCCGTGGTTTGCGCGCGAGACGTTCCTCGGCCTCATGAGACTTCGTGGGATGGAGTCTAACGCGCGTAGCGGTTACGCCGAAGGCTTCTACGCACGAAAAGTTACGATCGATCTGCTCGCGGAAGGAGAGTAAGAATGGCAGTGACTCGCGGATCTGGATCAACTATGCCTGCCTCGGCTATCGGGGAGTTTTCTGAATCTCGTGCCCTGCAGTCCCTTGCCCACAAACTGATCCCGGGCGGATCCCACACCTATGCGAAAGGCGATGATCAATTTCCGGCGCTGGCGCCGGCATTTATCGCACGCGGGAAAGGATGTCACGTTTGGGACGTTGACGGGAATGAGTTCATTGAATACGGCATGGGATTGCGGGCCGTCACCCTGGGACACGCTTTTGAACCGATTGTGAATGCGGCTCATAAGCAGATGCAGCAAGGCGTCAACTTTACGCGGCCGGCAAAGATTGAGGTCGATGTCGCGGAAGCGTTTTTGGAGACTATCGACGGCGCCGACATGGTGAAATTCGCCAAAAACGGTTCCGACGTTACTACCGCCGCGGTGAAGCTTGCGCGCGCCTATACAGGACGAGACCTGATTGCAATCTGCGGCGACCAGCCGTTCTTCTCTACGGACGATTGGTTTATCGGTAGTACGGAGCTCAATGCAGGAATCCCCGAATCGTCGAGGAAGCTCACCCTTAAGTTTCGCTACAACGATCTGGCAAGCCTGGATGATCTATTCCAGCAGCACCCTGACCAGATTGCTTGTGTCGTGATGGAGGCGGAAGCGGCAATGCCCCCAATTCCTGGCTATTTAGAGCGGGTCAAGGAAGTATGCGAAGAACGCGGAGCAGTACTGATCTTCGACGAAATGATAACCGGCTACCGATGGCATCTTGGGGGCGCCCAAAAATTCCACGGTGTAGTGCCGCATCTATCCGCCTTCGGTAAAGCGATGGGAAACGGTTTCGCAATTTCGGCGCTGGCCGGAAAGCGCGAGATCATGCGCCTGGGTGGTTTAGGCCATAACCAGCAGCGTGTCTTTCTGCTCTCGACCACTCACGGAGCGGAGACCCATGCCCTGGCGGCCGCACTCGAAACCATTCGGATTTATCGTCAGCACAGCGTGGTTGAATATTTGTGGAGACAAGGTGAGCGTTTGCAATCTCTGGTGACGCGGTCGATTCTTGAGAATCGCCTGGAAGGCTTCTTCGAGGTTTTCGGGCGGCCATGCAATCTGGTATTTGGCACCCGTGATCACAATCGCGAGCGTTCCCAACCCTTCCGCACGCTGTTCATGCAGGAATTGATCCGCCGCGGTGTGATCGCACCATCCTTCGTTGTAAGTTTCTCCCACAGCGACTCGGACATCGAACACACCGGCGAAGCAGTCCATGAAGCGCTGAGGATATATCGCAAAGCGCTCGACGAAGGTGTCGAAAAGTACCTGCAGGGGCCGCCAGTCAAACCCGTCAACCGGAAATACAACTAAATGGCATCACAAGTGATAGCAGAACTCCAGGAACTCTACAAATTTCGGCGGCTATTGGTCATGATAGCAGCGCGTGACATCAAGGTCCGCTATAAGCAATCGGTGATGGGTCTGTTCTGGGCTGTCCTAATGCCCGGGCTGATCGTCGCGTCCGGTGTCTTGGTGAGATATGGTCTCGCGATTGCTTCAAAGAAGCCATTGGATCTAGCCGATCTTGTCGGTGTTGCTACAAAATCCATCCCTTGGGCGTTCCTGGTCTCCGCGATTAAGTTTTCGTCGCAGAGCTTAATCGGCAATACAAACCTGGTTACCAAGGTATATTTCCCCAAAGAAATCTTCCCCATTGCCTCGGTGTTGTCGCAACTATTCGACTTATTCGTCGCCAGCATAGTATTGCTAACTATGCTTGTCGCCCTAAGGTTCAGTTTTAATGCGCAAATGTTCTGGGTTGTACCGTTGTTAGGCGTTACTGTCCTCCAGGCTATTGGGATCGGACTGCTCGTCTCAGCCGGCAGCCTGTTTTTTCGCGATGTTAAGTATATTGTGGAGGTGTTTCTCACTTTCGCAATCTTTTTTACCCCAGTGTTTTACGATGTAAAGATGTTCGGGCAGAAGGGCTGGTGGCTACTGTTAAATCCGGTGGCCCCCATCCTCGAGGGGTTCTCCTCGATCGTGCGCGGTCAAAGGCCTGAGTGGTATTGGATAATGTACAGCTTTACATTTGGCCTACTGACGCTAATGGTTTCGTACACTCTGTTTAAGAAAATCGAACCTGAATTTGCTCAGAACATCTGAAGATCGCTGATGTTCCAGCACCCGTGAACCAGTACGCAACGCTTAGAGCACGAGGCTTATTGATGTCCCATATCGCCGTTCGCATGGATAAGGTGTCGAAGAAGTTCCGCAAGGGAGAGTTGCACGACTCCCTTCGTGACCTAATTCCGGCTTTGGGGCGGCGATTGCTTGGAAGAATGCCGAATCAGTCTGACCCGCAGCGCGACTTCTGGGCGCTGAAGGATATCTCGTTCGAGGTCGCGCGGGGAGAGGCATTTGGCATCATTGGCCCCAACGGGGCTGGCAAGAGCACCATGCTCAAACTGTTGAGCAGGATCATGAAGCCGACTTTAGGGACATTTGAAGTTCAAGGAAGACTGTCAGCTCTCATTGAAGTTGCCGCAGGTTTTCATCCCGATCTCACCGGACGCGAAAATGTGATGTTGAGCGGCGCCATCTACGGAATGAGCAAGCGGGAAACTATTTCTAAATTTGACGAGATTGTAGCCTTTTCAGGACTCGAAGAGTTTATAGATACGCCGGTAAAGCGGTATTCTTCCGGCATGTATGCGCGCCTCGGTTTCTCTGTCGCGGCTCACGTGAATCCAGATGTGTTGATCGTGGATGAGGTGCTTAGCGTTGGTGACCACGCCTTCCAGAAACGTTGCATGGACCGAATGCAGGGAGTGATTCGAAGTGGCGCGACAGTGCTGTTCGTCTCCCACAGCCTGAAGACGATCACGGAGCTTTGCTCGCGTTGTCTGTTGCTCGATCATGGTCGGATGGCGAAGATCGGCCCTACTGAAGACGTAATCGGGGCATACATTGGAGCTCAGCAAGGGCCACGTGTGTTGGACTGCTCACGTGAGGCATCGATAACCCGAATTACGGTGCGAAACCGGGATAGGGCATGCCAGAATTTCGAGTCCGGCCAGAAGGCGTGGGTGGATATCGAGGTCACCGCTCGTAAGCGGTGCCAAAAACTCTCGGTTTCTCTCTACCTAAGCGACGGGAAGGATTTATTGGTCATGGAGACTTCTACGGAGCGCCTCGGCCACGGTACTTTTAATCTCGAATCGGGAGAGATCTGCCGCTGCACGTTCGAAGTGGATTTGAATCTTGTCAGTGGAACGTTTTATGTATCCGGACTGATATTTAGGTACGACATTTCAGTGGAATACGATAGGTGGGTGCGCGCTGGAACGGTGTTCATTACAAGTGATCAGGATGTTCGCGGTGTAGCCAATTGCTTTCCGAAGATGATAGAGCGCGAGATCCGCGTCTCCGCGCAGGCCGAACGAGGCATAGGCGAGACAGTCAGTGGATACAATAGCGCACGATAGCCGCTGTGCAAACGGTTGTTCGCACAAGTCATATCGTTATCGCGCATGCTGGTAACTAAGCTCCTCCTGTGATGTCCGAATACTTAGGATACAGTCTTTGTATGGCTAGTAGGCCACGGTGCTTTGCAGCAACGGTGAAGTCGCATGAAAAGTGTGATCAGATGTCTCGGGCTTAGGACAGTGCCCCTTACTGCGTTTGGGTGGGGGCGGAAAGCCAAGCGGGGAATGTCGAATGTTTGTTGGCCTGTTTTAGATGATTTGCTCCGCATTAGTTTAGCGGTGTTCATACTGAGACCGGCGGCGAGTGTTTTACCGCGTAAAAGCGCCCTCACAATCGCTCGGTGGTGTGGATCGGTTATGCTGCGAGTACCCACGAGCGGCAGAAGCGTCCTCGCGACAATGCGGAAGGCCTTCGGAATGGAAGATGCGGGCGCTAGAAGAAACGCAATTGAATCCCTTGCACAGCCATTCTATGCATTTGTAATCTTCCACCGGGTTTCGCGTGGTCGTGAGCATCCGGCTAACTGGGTCGTCGAGGAGCGGAACAACGAACACATCGTCAAGCTCCGAGAATCAGGACGGTCCTTCATAGTAGCCACAGGCCACTTCACGCGCGAAGCGGTGCTTTCACTATACCTGCCACAGATCTGTCCTGGGAGCATCGAGCATGTGACCGTAGCTGTTCCGGCATCCTCTCTGCGCCCGCACGATATCCGCGAGCGAGTTTACTTCGGTCAGCTCTTGAGAGTACTACAGTACAGTTCTCCCGACGTGAAGTTGGTGTATGTCGGCGATGGTGCCAGAAAACTGATCAAACATCTGGCAAAACCCGGTTGCCAAGTGGCGATGGCGGTCGATGCCTTTTGGCATTCATCTGGTTCATCTGCTCATACACGTCCGTTCGCTGGAATGCGGGATCGATCGTTTAGTACCGGCGCTGCGATTGTGTCTCGGTTGGCGCAGTGTCCGGTCGCCTCATTGGCGAGCTATGTTGCAATGGACGGAACCATCATACTAGAGTGGGGCCCGGTGATCGAGCCGCCTCAGCGCAACGATGAGAGCGCTGACGTCCAAAATACAAATGCCGTTTTAGATTTTCTGGAGACCGCGATTGGACGGTGGCCTACTCAGTATGTTCTGTATATAGGCGAGGAAAGGCGATGGAATCCAGCTCTAGAACGTTGGCAGGACTCAGATATTGCCGCGCCGAATCATTGCGCAGCACCTCAGATATCGGCTTTAACAATTTAAAAGAGATCAAAAGCTGGTACTTTGCTGTCTGCACATAAATGAGGGTGGCTCCGCCGTTCGAATTGTCATCGAAAGCAATGAGATATTGATGGAACATCAGAATGCGTGAAAGACCCACCTTTGGCGTTGTAGCAGTCAGGGTCGCAGTTTCGGCTTTGGCCCTAACGGTGATTGCCTGGACTGCTTTGCCGGGGACCGCGGTCGTCAACTGGACAGACACCCATCAGGTGATCGACGGCTTCGGAGGGTCCTGTGCCGATTCTTATGAGCCACTGAGTTCCAAAATGGCTGATTTTTTCTTTACCACGTCAGGAATTGGTCTCTCACTTCTGCGTATTCAAGTGATTCCGAGCGCAGCGGAGTGTGAGTCGTACTCTCGTGGCGGCGGATGCTTGCAAGTCGGATCGGGCGCTACGATCTTAAAAGGCGAGCTGGCGATTGCGCAACAGGCGGTAGCACGAGGTGTAACAGTGTGGAGCACGCCGTGGAGTCCGCCGGCATCAATGAAGAACAACGGTTCGTTCATTAATGGTGGAAACCTCTTGCCGGCCGATTACGTTTCCTGGGCAGACTCATTAGCTGGTTATGTACAGCTATTGGATTCCAACGGGGTTCCCATCTACGCTATGAGCGTGCAGAATGAACCCGATCTCAGGACAAACTATGGCTCTGCGATCCTCAGTGATAAGGATCTGCATGACTTTGTACCCGTATTGCATTCAGCTCTGGAAGCCGTCGGCCTCGGAAAAACCAGGATAATGATCGCCGAGGCTTCGCAGTGGGACTTTAGTCTTACCAGTGCCGCCATGGCGGATCCAGCTGTCGCCGGGAAGGTCGGCATTCTCGCAGCACATGGTTACGGCCCTCGACAAATCGTTGCGCCGGTGAACCACGGTAAACACGTTTGGCAAACAGAAGACAGTAGCCAATCTCCGATCTATGACGGCAGCATGCAAGACGCCCTATCGTGGGCCTCAAAAATCCATGCCTACCTAACGGTAGGGCAGGTCAACGCCTGGCATTGGTGGTTTTTGTCTGATGGACCAAAATACGGAAATGGAACAGACAATTCAGCATTGACAGATATAAATCTGACCTATCCTAAGCGTGCGTATATGACGGGGCAGTGGAGTAAGTTTGTCCGGCCTGGATGGTACAGGATCGGCGTAACTTACGCGGGTCCGCTTCAGATTAGTGCGTTCAAAGACCCGGCAGCCCACGCATTTGCGATCATCGCCGTGAACGCAAGTCATAAAGCGACTTCTCAAACATTTTCTCTGAATGGTTTCGCCACCGAGTCAGTCACTCCATGGATCACGTCTGCCAGTCTTTCGCTGGCCGTCCAGCTCCCTGTTGCGGTCGGAGGGAGCAACTTCAATTATCAGTTACCAGCCTCGAGCGTGACAACGTTCTCGGGTCGTGTTACAAGCGCACGGTGACTACGAAGGTCCGGGTTGCATTGAAATGTGACGCCATGCATAACATCGCCCACGCAATCGCTCGCGGTTCAGGCTATCGTTTCAGTTTGCGAAGCCAAAGTCATTTATGTGTTGCGGGTGTTGGGAAAAAATCGCAAATATGGCCAGAATGTTGTTTACCGGAAAGCCTGGTGTGGCGGGTTTGCCTGTGAAGAGCGGCCGACATTCCCGACTCGTGGCTCTGTTGACACCATATGATGGCGGGAATTTAGGCGATTCTGCCATACAGCAGGCCGTCCTAGCTAACCTGCGCATCTGCGACCCAAACATTCAGACCTGCGGGATTACCTTGGATCCGGCGAGAACTTCGGCGTTGCATCAGATTCCATGCTATCCCCTCGCACGTGGCTCGCGAACGCATTACCCCAGGATGCAGAAGCGCACAAATACGCTTGGCAGCGGGCAACCTTCGTTCGTCGTCAAGGCAGTCGCGGGTCTATATAGACGGTTGAGGGGGCTCCTCGATGAAACCCTGCACGTAATGCGAAGCCAGCTCCTGTTGCGGAAGATTGATGCGCTGGTGATCGCCGGCGGCGGACAGCTAGATGACGAATGGGGAGGCAGTTGGGGCCACCCTTACGCATTGATGAAGTGGGCCGTTCTAGCCAGAACGACTGGAACTCGCGTGGTTTTCCTGAGTGTCGGCGCTTGCCGCGTAGAATCGTCGCTGACCAGATTCTTCTTGAAAGCGGCATTGTCATTGGCTTGCTACCGCTCGTACCGAGACGAGGGGTCGCGGAGACTCGCACTTGAGATAACTCCGAATGCGGACGGTCCAGTCGTCCCCGATTTGGCATTTAGTCTTCCTAACGTGCTGTCGGAAGGTGGCACTCCGCATGAAGGTGTGCCCCTCCGGGTTGGTGTCAGTCCGATTGCTTACTGTCATCCTGAATTGTGGCCAACGAAGGACGCTTTCCAGTACCAGCGATACATCACCGAACTGGCGTCCTTTATCAGCGCAATTCTGCAAAGTGGAGCTTCAGTGCGCCTGTTCTCTTCGTGCCCCCCGGACGACCAGACCTTCATGGATATTTGCGACCGCCTGTACCCGACAATCGATTCTGCAGCACGCGCCCGGCTCTCGATCAGCCCCGTGAATAACTTGCGTGATCTTTTCGGCGTGCTGCGAGCCGTCGACACAGTTGTGGGCAGTCGTCTTCATGGCTTGCTGCTCTCTTTTTTGTCTGGAAAGCCAGCCCTTGCCGTCTCATATGACCGGAAGGTCAAGTGCCTAATGGATGATTTGGGTCAGACGGCCTATTGCCTCGATATACGGTCCTTCAAGAGCGATGATTTGCTGAGGTTGTTCGCCGCGCTCCGGACAAATCGGGATACCGTCGTGCCGGCGGTGGCCGCGACGTGCCGCGGATATGAACGTGTCTTGCAGCAGCAGTATTCCGATATAAAGCGGTTCCTCGCCGGGCGCTCCCCTGATCTGCCAGACAGCCGTGTCCATGATTTCTGCGATACCAGGCCGTAGGAAGGCGGGGGCATTGTCTGTTGATTCTCCATCCCGCATGGAACAATCGGCCAATCCGCGCCTAACCAAGCAGAAAGTAAGCTGACCAAACTCCCGTGGAAAATAACGATGTGCAAACAGAGGTCGCTTCAAGCGGTGCGCTCGTAAGCATCGTCACTCCGTTTTACAACACCGACGCATATCTTGAAGAGTGCATCATCAGTGTCCTTCGCCAGACGTATACGAACTGGAAATACATATTAGTCAACAATTGCAGCACGGATAAGTCGGTAGAGATTGCGAGTCGTTATGCCAGACAGTATCCAGACAAAATCTGCCTTCACCACAATGGCGACTTTTTGTCACAGGTACAGAACTATAACGCCGCTCTACGTACCATATTTGCGGAAAGCAAGTACTGCAAAGTGGTGCAAGCGGATGACTGGCTGTTTCCAGATTGTCTCCGGATGATGGTGAATGTCGCTGAGGCACATCCAACCGTTGGCATCGTCGCTGCGTACGAACTGGAAGGCGATGAAGTCCGCCTCGACGGGCTTCCTTATCCCAGCCCGGAGGTTTCGGGACGGGAGGCCAGCCGGCTGTATTTCCTCCGGAATAAGTATCTCTTTGGAACTCCTACATCGTTGCTCTTCCGGTCGGATCTGGTGCGTTCCAGAGACCCCTTCTATGACGAACGCTATTGGCCATTCGAAGATGGGCACGCCTGTTTTGATCTATTGAAGACATGGAAGTTTGGCTTTGTCCATCAGGTGTTGACATATTCGCGCCGCGACAACGACTCGACGATCGCGAGGGTTCGGTCCTTCGGATTTGAGCTTTTCCTGCAGTTCTCGATGCTGGTGGCGCACGGACGGGATTACCTGAGCGAGGAAGAATATCGCCGCTGCCTGATGGAAGCTGAGCGAGGGTACTTGTTATTCTTGAGTAAGAAGGTGTGCGCTCGGCATCGCGAGAGCGCCGCATTCTGGGAGTTTCACCATAGGGGTCTCGCATCAGTCAACTATTCTCTTGATTGGCGTCTTTTGGCCAGGTGGTTCCCTCGAGCTCTCCTCGAGAAGGTTTGGGACGCTTTATGGACCCGATGCGACAGGCGTATCGCATTACCAGTTTCGACGCTCCCAAACTAGGACCACTTGGTTGTTGTATACCCCGGGCTCACCGGAAATTGTTTGGGCCGGATAGTGTGGCGCGCCGAGTCGTGGCTTGTGGATGACGATATAGGGATTTGCTCGTCTAGCCCCCGAGGTTCAGGAAGAACAGTATATTTCCAAGGCCACAGACAATGGCGTGATTCAATGTTACCGCGATGGACCAATTATGGCGCAAGCACATCCTAACTCTTATCTGCTGGAGCCACGTGCCTTTCCCGGGCGACTCTCGCTCGTAATTCCGATGTATAACGAGGAGCCCGTTGTTCCGCTTCTGCGCATCGCCCTGGATGATTTTATGGCTACGTTGCCAGGCGAAACAGAAGTCGTTTTAGTGAATGACGGAAGTACGGACTTGACTCTGAGACGAATCGCCGAATGGGCAAGGCAGGACCCACGGGTGAAACTGATCAACTTGTCGCGCAACTTTGGGCATCAGCTCGCAGCCACTGCCGGTTTGGACTATGCAACAGGCGATGCGGTCGTTCTGCTGGATGCTGATCTGCAGGACCCCCTGGCCGTCGTTCATCGCATGATCGAATTCTATTGCGAAGGCTACGATGTGGTTTACGGGCAGCGCCAGACGCGGCTTGGAGAGACGCGGCTCAAGCGGCTTACCGCGTGGTTATTCTACCGGATAATGCGTAGACTCGTTTACAGCGACCTTCCTGTAGACGCAGGGGATTTTCGTCTACTGTCTCGTGCATGTTTAAACGCATTGAGACAGATGCGCGAAACGCACCGCTTCTTGCGCGGCATGGTCGCCTGGGTGGGATTCTCACAGATCGGGGTTCGGTACCAAAGGTTGCCGAGGGTTGCTGGATCGACGAAGTACCCATTGCGCAGAATGTTACGGCTTGCGTGGACAGCGGCCACATCTTTCTCGATACTTCCACTCAAGGCAAGTACATTCTTAGGCGTCGTGGTTACGCTGGCAGGACTGGAAGAAGCGGCACGCGCCCTTTCCGCAAAGATCTTTCATTGGTATGTAGTTCCCGGATGGGCCTCACTGACCGTCCTTGTTAGCATCCTTGGTGGTGCGACGCTGACAAGCATAGGAGTGCTCGGTGAATATATCGGGAAATTATACGAGCAGGCCAAGAACCGGCCCTTGTACTTGGTGTCGCAGACAGTGAATGTTAGCTTGGCACAAAGAGAGGAACTGGATGTGCACTTGCAGGTAATCGCCAAGAGATGATCTGTATGCAGATCCCGCGTGTAGCAGGATGCAGGATGGTCGCCCGGATCGCTCCGACTGGTGTAATGAATGAAAGGGTGATTCGGGGTATTATCTCTTAACCCCACGCGCACAAAGCGGCCCTCTCAACTCAGTGCGTTCTCGGTCTCCGGCCTCCGGGCCGCAGCGATTGCAACCCTCTCCGAGTCGGCAGTGGTTCACGGTCGGTACCGTTCCGAATATGCGCTGGAACTGGTCTCATAAATTCTATGCGCCGGTTGAGATTCCTATGAAACCCGCCCCCAAAGCGGGGCTCACGCGGCCGGACAAGGCGGCGAAGCTACATATAAGACCAGTTTTAGGCTTCTTCGATGTTAAGTCGTCGTAGTTCTTTGCTCGAGGGAGCCGCGAAAGTCGACCATGCGATTAGAAAAATTGCCGCTTTTAATTCTCCGACATTGGGCGATCGGCGGGAGAGTCGTCTCACACTTCTTTCTTGCGTGGTTCGTGATCCTCATTCTCGCCGTAATTTATGGCCTATACTTCGGAGACCATCGAAATGAAGCTTTCCGGATGTGTTTTTGCCGGAGTGGCGAAGATCGTGGAAAGGGATTTGCTGGACAATACCGCACCATAGACTACGTGTCTGGTGCGCTCTTCCTTGCATTCCTGGGTTTGTACATAAGCGCTATTTGTTACAGAGAAGACTTCGCATACTACGACGATGATATGCTCACCGACTTTTCGCTACGGGGGATACCCTTTCCTGCTCCTATTTGGCCTAACCTCGGTAGATTCTTCCCTTTGGCAGATCGGGGTTTTAATGTGCTTGGTTATTTCACGAAATCTGCCACGGGTTATCACTCCTCAGTCGTAGTCGAGTTGGCCCTCTTTCTTGCCGTCGTGTTCGTGGCGCTAAGAGAGTTCCGGGTTTTTCACCGTGTTCTGATATTGACCGCTGTCATGCTTGCCCCAAGCTTTGTTATCCCGTTCAGCGGCTTTGTCTACCCCGAACGCAGTGTTCTGTTGTGGCTCGCGATTCTGCTGTTGTGCTTATATGGTCATGCTGAGACGAGAGCACGTTTCTACGTGGTCGGCTGCCTTGTTGCCACACAGTTCGCTCTCTATTACAAAGAGACAGTGGTCATCTTTATCATCGCCTACGCCGCCAGCCGGCTACTGTTAGATCTCCATCGCGGATGGCACGGGAGACGGCTCCCATGGCGGGGAATCATTGCCGAAGAGGTTGTTCCTCTCGGAATGTTGGGGTTGGCTGGGGCCTACGCATTGTTGTTTGGGGCAGCGATGTTCTCCGGCAGTGGTTTTTCTTATATTGCATCGAAGCAGCAAGGCCTGGCCGCGACATTTGTGACCTACCTTCAATTGGACTGGCTGCTCGTTATCTTCCTTGTGGTTATCGCCTTAAAGATCAGGGGCTTCTTGTTTTCACAAAGCAAGCTTGACCCGATCTGGGATCCTCTCGCCGTGGGCGCGGTCGCTTATTATGTCTGTATCATTTGTTTGAGGATGTATAGCGCCTACTACTTGGCGCCGGGAGACTTCATTGCTCTTTTGTACGTGGCTCATACGGCGTTGATGTGGGTGCATGGCGGCGGCAAGCGCCGCGCATATGTTGTGGCGATTCTATTTGTATGTATTGTCCTTCATCGCGTCGCATATTCCTCGTTTCGAATGATCGAACGAAAAGCTGTCATCGCAACCAAAAGCCAATTGGCTGATTTTGTGAAGGGATATCGGTCGACGGCGAATAGCAGCACAATCGAGTTGTACTTTCCGTATGCTGATGGTTATCGTCTGATGGAGCTTTCTTCGTACCTCAGGTACAAGGGGATACCGTTGGCCGGGCAAAAGGAGAGCCGAGTCGACGCTGGGCCCACGGTTGTGATTAAGGGTAGGAGCCAATTTCAAGGCGACCGTTGTGTTGGATATCGGGACTACACCTGTCTCCATGCGGAGAAGGCGGAACCAGGCGCGCTGATTGTTGTTTTGCCCGATGACGACATTTCGATGGAGGCGGTACGGGCCCTTGGCAATAGAGCGATCCCGGTGTTGTCTGTGAGGATATGTTCATTTTGCAGTGGCGAGAACCGTTGGTTTAGACATCTGTCTGGAGTCTCAGCGGGTTATTGGGATAAGATACCGAAACATTGGCTTCAACTTGATGTCTTCAAGCAGCCCGTCTGACTGCTCGGGTCAATTGGTAAGGATGGATCCTGGTACTGGAGGACCACCTGGTCGGGATTTCTTAGCCCTGGACGCACCGCTCGAAATGTTGCGATCTGATCGCAGTACCTTCAGTTCCTCAATCGCTTACAACTGACTTGTGAGATTAACGTTCATGAAGATTACCGTGATCATATGCACTTACAACCGTTGCCGGAACTTGGGCAACACGCTGGAGCGCGTTGCCGCATCGAGAGTTGAAGACTCGGTCGAGTGGGAAGTGTTGGTTGTAGACAACAACTCAACAGATCGCACAAGGGAGGTAGTCGAAGATCTCTGCCGCCGGTATCCGGGTCGATTTCGCTACCTGCTTGAACCGCAAGGGGGCAAGTCTTATGCGCTCAATACCGCGGTTCGCGAGGCTCGCGGTGACGTGCTGGCCTTTATGGACGACGACGTGACCGTTGAGCCTACGTGGATCAATAATCTGACCGCAGCTCTAGTTGGCGGGAAATGGGCCGGTGTTGGAGGGAGAACGCTTCTCGCAGAAGCTTTCTCGCCTCCATACTGGATGACCATGGAGGGGCCTGATAGCGTGGGGGGTATACTCGCAGCCTCATTCGACATCGGGCCCGAGCCATGCGAACTCGACCGTCCTCCATACGGAGCTAACATGGCGTTCCGGCGGGAAATGTTTGAGAAACACGGTCTTTTTCGTACTGATCTGGGTCCCAGCCCCGACCGCGATATCCCACGTCCCAACGAGGACACTGAATTTGGTCGCCGGTTGATGGCCGCCGGTGAGCCCCTGTATTACGAGCCCTCTGCAATTGTCTATCACCCGGTTCTTCAGGATCGCATTCAAAAACAATATTTTCTGAATTGGTATTTTGACTACGGTCGAGCAATGGTTCACGAATGGAGTCGCGGAGCCGATGTCTGGGGCATTCCGCGCCATTATCTTAGTATTCTGCATATGGTTGGGAGATGCCTGCCGCAAAGGATATTTCGGTGGACGGGCAGCGTGAGCCCGCGACGGAGATTCGCCAATAAGTGTCGGGTTTGGGCCATGGCCGGACAGATCGTTGAGACCTACCGGCTTGGACGCGATGCAAACAGACAGCAAGGCGACCACGCGCAAGGAGCAAACATGGGCTCGAAGGTCCCCACTTGATGCACCCAGACTCGCCCAATTCTGCTCCGGTAACGCCCCCCGAACTTCGGAATGTGGTATGGAAAAAATGAGCCAACCGTTAGTTTCAATCGCGATGGTCGTATGCAACGTCGATCGCTATCTTGCTGAGGCGATCGAGAGCATCCTCGTTCAGACGTTCCAGGACTTTGAGTTCATCATTGTCGATTTCGGTTCAACCGACAGCTCTAAATTGATTATTTCCAGGTATGCGGGCAGCGACAGCCGAGTGAAGTTCCACGAGGTACCCCACTGCGGCCTGGGCGAAGCGCGAAATGCAGCCTGCGCTCTCACCCAAGGTAAATATGTCGCAATTATGGATGCTGATGACGTGTCCCTCCCGGAGCGCCTCCTTTGGGAGTTGGAATTTATGGAAAGACATCCGGAAGTCGGCGTTGTCGGTGGGGCCGTCGAATGTATCGACGCGGCAGGCAAGGCATTGATAACCTGGGGCAACCCGGTTGGAGACCGGGAAATTCGATCAGCCCTCAACGAACAGTGTCCATTGTGGCAGCCCACCGTCCTCATGCGACGTGACGCTTTCGTGGGCCTTGGCGGATACCGGCCACCCTTCGCCCCTGCTGAAGACTACGACTTGTGGTTGAGAATGGCAGAACACTTCCAGATCGCCAATCTGGAACAGGTGGTGCTTAAATACAGGATTCATCCTCACCAGGTTTCGCTGCGCAAGCGGACTCAACAGACCCTCGGCGTACTTGCTGCCCAAGCATCTGCATCGGCAAGGCGACGGGGAAATCCGGACCCACTGGACTCGGTTAAGGAAATCACTTCCGAAGCTCTCGCCCCATTGGGCGTAACCCAAGCGAAGCAACAGATCGAACTCACTTCCGAGCGTAGGCGATGGATCCGATTCATGTGCATGGCGGGCGAGTACTCGGCCGCACTTCAGGCTGCGATTGAGACCTTGCAGTCTGATTTGGAATACGTTGAGAAATGGCGAGTTGCCGATCTGCAAATCGCCGCTGCAGGGCTTTATTGGAGGCAACGAAGAATACTGAGGAGCGGTCTTAGCGCGGCTCAGGCGGTGCTCACCTATCCTCTCATGGTCGGCCGTCCTCTGAAGCCGTTGCTGAGAAGGCTTGGGTTGGCGTGATTTGCGAAGACTCGCCGCCAGCCTTGGGGCGTCGTACGGAGTTCGAGGTGGGGTCTGGCACCCAGGCCAGCCGGGAAGTGATGGCGTAAGACAATGATGATTACTGTAATTTTGTGCACGTATAACCGCTGCCAGAGCTTAGCGAAGGCCCTGGAAAGCACTGCTGGCTCAAGACTTCCCGAATCAGTTGGGTGGGAAGTGCTGGTAGTAGATAACAATTCAAGCGACCAGACTCGGGAGGTGGTGGAGGATTTCTGCCGCCGATATCCCGGCCGGTTCCGCTACATATTCGAGCCGCATCCCGGCAAGTCATTCGCACTCAACAGGGGGATTCAAGAAGCTAAAGGTGAGGTGCTGACCTTCACGGACGACGACGTGAGTGTCGAGCCGATGTGGCTACAGAACCTGACGGCGAGCCTCAACGACGGCGAATGGGCGGGGGCAGGGGGACGGACACTATTAGCCCATCCTTTCTCGCCCCCTCGCTGGTTGACCTTTGCAGGACCAGATAATCTCGGCTATGTGCTCGCCCCGTTGTTCGACCGGGGCCCGCAGCAATGCGAGCTCCGCGAGGCTCCTTACGGGGCCAACATGGCGTTCCGCAAGGTGATGTTTGAAAAACACGGGCTGTTTCGCACTGACTTGGGACCCCGTCCAGGTAACGAGATGCGGGAAGAGGATACTGAGTTTGGCCGTCGGCTGCTGGCCGCAGGAGAGCGCCTGCGCTACGAGCATTCGGCTATTGTCTACCACCCGATCCCTGAGGACCGGGTTCAAAAGTCCTACTTCCTCGCCCGGTTCTTCGACACGGGCCGGGCAATACTCCGGGAATCGACCCCTCGTCCTCACGTCTTAGGAATCTCACGGCGCTGCTTCACCTTTTTCAGGCTAATCAGTACTCAGCTTCCCGTCGCAACCTTACATTGGGTACTGTCTTCGAGTCGGAAGCACAGGTTTCATCAGAAGTGTGAGACCTGGAAGACAGCCGGCCAAATTGTCGAGAGCTACCGGCAGTGGCGCTGCGGCCGAGGGGACGCGAGCCATATGGCGATCAAAAAAGGTAATTATCGCAGGCGGTCTGCGCACATGTGATCGTGCGAAGGCCTGCTAAGGCACCTCGAAGGATCTGCGTCGCCATCGCGCACAGGCGCTGCTCCACCTGACCATCACCACCCCAAACCGATCGTTGAGATAGGCCACTATGTCCTACCGAATTCCGAAACGGATAATTCAAACCGGAAAGCGATCCGAGCAGCCGCTCCCGATTCGAGCCTTCATGTCGAGTGCAAGGCTGCTGAACCCCGATTACGAATACCTGTTCTTCGACGATGAACGGGTGGAAGAATTCATCGCCCAAGAGTTCCCCCAATACCGCGCCGTCTTTGAGTCATTCGAGGTTCCCATTCAGCGCTATGATTTCTTTCGATATCTTGCTGTTTACCATTACGGCGGGTTCTATCTTGACCTTGATGTGTTGCTGGGCTCTGGCCTGTCGACCCTTTTGGAGAGGGGCTGCGTCTTTCCCTTTGAGAGGCTCACTTTCAGCCATCGTCTGCGCACCGAGCTTGGCATGGACTGGGAAATAGGGAACTATGCTTTTGGGGCCGCTGCAGGCCACCCGTTTCTTGAAGCGATAATCAAGAATTGCGTTAGGGGCCAGAGCGATCCGCTGTGGGTCAAGTCGATGATGCGTGGAACCCCCCCTCTTGAAAAGGATTTGTATTCTATCTTTTACTCGACCGGTCCCGGCCTCTGCTCTGGGACGCTAGCTGAAAACCCAGAGCTGGCGAAGACGGTCACCGTGCTCTTTCCCGATGATGTTTGCAACGTCCGAAACTGGTATCGGTTTGGGGAGTACGGCGTTCACCTGATGAACAGTTCGTGGCGACCCGGGAGGAGCTTCTTAACCGGGCGCCTCGGGTACTACCATTGGCGTTGGATGGAACGAAGGCTCTTGAAGAAGAGCCGCGCGTCGGGCGGGTACAGACGACGCCTCGTAGATTGTGAAGCTGTTAATCTCGATTCTCACCCCTCCTGTAACGCGGAAAAGTCGATTCGCACGTTCGTAGCGGCGCAGGATGATCTCCAGCAGTTCCTCGGCGGCGGTAAGCGGCAACTTGCGCATCCCCAGGTTGTCGATGATCAGACGCGCCCATGATTTTGCATCAGCCTGCATCCGGCTGCTGCGATATCCCAAATCGCAAGAACTGATAGCTCACAATGTGAGCGGGTTGACGCTTGTGTCGTGAACCATCGGTAATTCCCTCTGGCATGGAGGAATTGATAACCAGAAAACGCCAATCAACCTAGAAATTAGTGGAAACAGAGGAGGGATGCTCGCGGACAACGGGCTCCCTCCTTTGTTGTTTGACTGTCTTATTGAATACTGGTCGTGCTCCACGAACTCGTCCAGTGTTGCCGTAGTGGCCTGTTGGCCTGGCAGGCCTGCGTACCGCTTCACTTGCCCTTCTTATGCCCGGGCGATCAATCTGGATCAATAGCCGCTGCCCTTTGAAGATCCCCCGCGTGCTGCAGGATCTCGGGAATCTGTTAGAGTTACCGCGTACCCTCGTTTAAGGGCGGACACACTGATGCAATTTCCCTCGGTGATCGTTTCTCCGTTGGTGGCTCCGTTACGACTTGCCGTTGTTGGTCTCGGACGTATGGGCCGGATTCACGCTCTTCATGCTTATGAACTCTCTCGCGAGACCGGCTTGTGCGAATTGGTGGCTGTATCCACATTGGATCGAGGCCAGGCTGAAGCATTTATTTCTCAGGCGAGCACAAAGATTCCTGTTTTCTCGTCCATCCAGCATTTAGCAGACGCGCGCATCTGTGATGCGGTCGTGATCGCGACAAATACGTCGTTGCATGAAGAGCATGCCACGCTAATGCTGGAGGCAGGCGCAAAGGTTTTTTTGGAGAAGCCTTTGTCGGGAACATTGAATGGCGATCGTTCCTTTTCAGGTTATTTGCAAGCTAACCATCCTGACGACATAATGTTGGGCTTTCAACGTCGCTTTGACGAGCCACTGCGTTTTGCAAAGGAGATGTTGGATGGCGGGGCAATCGGTCGGCTGTTCCGCGTGTACTCGGCCTTGGAGGACTCGGCTCCCGCTCCGAACGGCTACAACAGCACAGGGATTCTGCCCGATATGGCCATTCACAATGTGGATGAAGTTCTTTGGCTGACCGGCTCCTTACCAGCGAGCGGCTTCGTATTCGGATCTAATCTTCACAGTCATCGCCTGACCACCTGCACGGAAGACTTTGACGATGCGATGCTTATATTAAATTTCGGCAACGAGGATGGTAAGGGACTGTTAGCCGAAATCCAGGTAAGCCGTAACCACGTCTCAGGGTACAGGGGCGAGACGATCCTATATGGCGAGAAGGGCCAAATTCGAGTCGGCCGCTTCAACGCTAATCCTCGCGAGGTGATCGTCGAGGCATTCGGACCACGTGATCATGCTGAACTGCTCGTTTCGCGGACCTTCCTGACACGCGACTACAACGAAGCGCTACCGGAGTTTATGGATCGGTTTGGTGCAGCTTACAAGGAGGAACTTCGTGTATTCATCAACTCCTGCGTGGCCAGGCAGAGATTCCCAGTCACGCATCTAGATGCGATGCGCGCCCAGGAGATCATAGCCGCAGCGATGACAAAGGTACTAAGCACAAAAGACATGGCTCCAATCGCGTATAGCAAGGCATAGGTTCAAGGTCATCCTTTTGAATTTATCCTTATTTAGGATGAGTGAAAATGTTGCGTGCAACTTCCCAACGGTGAGTTGACAAGTGAATGAATAAAAGGCCGCTATATTCTCAGGTTGCAGGTATGCAGCATACCTAACTGAAATGTGTGCGCTTCCAAAGGCTCCATCCTCCTGCCATCAGGCTAAGGAGCAGCACCGCGCCCAGCGCGCCGATCCACCTTAAGTCCATTGTTATGGGCGGCCTGACAGCGCGAGCGCCTAGAGCAACAAAGATTCCTGTTGCAGCCAGAATGATTGCGTAATCCCACCAACGCCGCCTTTGCTCTTTCCCTGCAAACTCATCTCCCAGTTGCGCTCTCAGTGTCTTGTCATAGTCCAGCCCGTACCGGGTGCACTCGCGCAGCACGGTCTCATTTGTAGAGTTCTGTTCTTTTTCAGAAGCTACAGCAGTACTGATGGCAAGTGCACCTAGGATCATCATCAGAGAACCTCCGATGACGAGAGCCATATGCTTAGAATCCGAGTGAGCCAGTTCGCCGAAGACCAGGGCTCCCCACGCGAGTCCCCAGAGCTGGTTCGTATTGGAAAGCGGAATACCTCTTCCGATTCCAAGGTACTTCGCGGCAAATTGCTGGAAGAGATCACCGATAACCCACACAAAGCCCCCCAGAAATAACCAGAAGAGCACACCGGGCATGTGGACCAGGTGGAATGCGGTGGAGTGGGTACCTCCGTCCAGGAACAGGGTAAGTGCCACCATGGTCCCCAACTCTCCTACCGTGAAGGCGGTGACAAACGACAGTGGATTCATGCCACTGACATAGGCCTTGCGGTATGGAACATACATAGTCCCCCATAACAGGCTTGCGCCCATTGCGGCGCAGATGCCCCGGACGGCGTGCTGGCCAACGCCACCGTCGTGGACCGTGCTTAGGCCGAGCAGGACGGCCGCCATCACGATCGCTACTGCTCCCGCAACGACCTTGCCGATATTGCGGCCGCTAGCCCCTTTGAGTTCCCGGAATAAGATCCTGGCCCAGAAAAGTCCAACGAGGGCATTGGCATTCCACAAGGGAAAAGCGACCGTAAGTCCAACATCTCGAATTGCAAACACCGTAAGTGTATTGGCGACTGCCCAGAGAGCGCCGGCGAGGAGCGCCCAAACAATCAAGTGTTTCTTCTCCATCAGGTCGATAAAGACGTAGGATGTGCCCTTCAGCAGTGTAGGGAATGTCCATCGAGCGGTAAAGACACCTGCAACCATACAGAGGGAAATCGCAAACGGTGAGAAGCCTGCGGTGACCAGCTTTGTTGGTGCCTCGGCGGATCCGAGCCACACTCCTGCTGTCAAGCCACAGATGACTCCGAGGCCATGGAGCGAGAGACGATTCTTTCCCGGGTTATTGACGGATGTGCCGTCGCTTCCCGAAACTCGCAATCGAGTGTTCATTTGTCTCCGGATGCCCAATCTGGATTTCTAGTGCAGCACAATCAGCAGAGCGATCCCCGCAATTAGGACAGTAAACGGGACAAGAAAGTGGCTGTCTGTGAGAACGGCTTTCGTAGTCTTCATAAATCCCAACTAAACCTCCAAGGACAAATATCCTTCGTTTTACCGGTAACGTATAACCAGACCCTATATTTCGACGTGCGCCATCAGCATGCAATCTTCGGCTGAAGACCCATGGGAGGTCGCATGTTCTGGGTGCGGGTTGAAGAGGGCGATCATTACGTCGATGACGTGACCAGCATCATAATGTTCGATTGAAAGACTGGCAAGTCGACGATTTCAGGAGCAGGATCCCGACAATTGTAGTGACGACAATTGTAGTGACGGGGAGATCCCCACTGTGCGATAGGCAAAGCAATCCAAGAGGACCTTGCTTTTCGCCACCAAACTTAAGTACTCCTGTCAGCCAATTACCGAAGCTATTTAAAAAACTCCCCAGTAGTTACACTCCCCTTTTTCCTCATCTTTTTCTTCCATGTCCCTGGACGGCCAAAACAAATCCATACTACTGTCGAAGCAAAGATCTGGCGCAGGCTCCGCCTCACCCCGCCATTCGCATAATGACGGGAGACCTGCGCTCGCGAGAAGGCAACAGCATCGCTCACAAATCGGATCAATGAATAGCTTCATCCCCCATGGAGCATCCCAAGCACGGAGATCCCTGAATGTCCTTATATAGACCACGCATCGGCAGCTCAACCTTCTCCGGTCGACCCCTCCACTCCGGACCCGGAAGCCACGAGCCATCTCCGTCCTCAGCGGCAACCATCCCGCAGCAGTCGCTCTCCGGGGATCCACCAGAACTCGCCCTAAGCGATCCAACCCCAGCCGCCACCCGCCAGGCTGACCTGGTCTGCCTCGCAGACGTCGAACCCCAACCCATCAGCTGGCTTTGGAAAGACCGCCTCGCGGCCGGCACTCTTTCGATCCTCTCCGGAGACCCCGGCTCTGGAAAGACCTGGGTCGCCCTCGCCATTGCCGCTGCCCTCAGCCGGGGACGGGAGCCTGCCGACGTCTCCGGCAGCGGCCGCGCCGACCCCTGCACCGTCCTCTACGCCTCCACCGCGAACGCAGCTGCCGAACTCATCCGTCCGCGCTTCGCCAGTCTCCAGGGCGATCCCGCCCGCCTCGTCTTGCTGCGCGGAGTCCTCTCCGCCGGCTCCCCGCAACCCGCCTCTCTGAGCCTCCGCGACACACCCATGCTCGAAGATGCCCTCCAGAGAACCCAGGCTCGGCTGCTCATCATTGACCCCTTGCACAGCTATCTGTTTGCGCTCGATCGTCATCGTGCCAACGACACCGCAGGCGCCTTCGACAGCCTCGCCCGTCTGGCGGAGAGGCATCGCTGCTGTATTCTCCTCGTCCGCCATCTCCGCAAGCGTGGACGTGGGCTCGCCCCCATCGAGCTCTCCGCCGCTGTCCGCACCGAGTTCCTCGCTGGGAGTAGTCCCGATGCGCCCACCCGCCCCGCCCTGGTGCAGGTGAAATCGAACTTAGGTTGCCTCGCGCCTTCGCTCGGGTACATCATCGACAACACCGGCGCCTTCTCCTGGACTGGACCCAGCACACTCACTCCGGAAGAAGTCATGACCGACCGGCCCATCGGCGCAGGCCTCCCTCTGCGCAAGCTCGCAGCCGAATGGCTGCGCCAATACTTGCTTGACGGTGAGCGCTTGCAAGTCAAAGTCGAGAACGCCGCTCAACATGACGGTATCTGCATCCGGACCTTGCGCCGCGCCAAGTTTGATCTGGGCGTCGTGAGCACCAAAGAGGGCGTCACCGGCCACTGGTTTTGGGCCCTCCGGGAAAACAAATCGGCTGGCTAATGCCCCGGTCCCCTAAGCAAGTTAGGGGGGCGGGAAAATAAAAATTTGGCCACCTTGGTAAAACAAAGGACTTAGCTGACACCACGACGGGAAGATCGCATTCCTGAAACTCAACGCTAAACCAGGGGCGCCGTCCCTGGCACGCCCCAAGGGGCGGACAGACTGATCTTTCTCATCCGTTGCATCTCTCAGCGCTTCCGGCAGGATCCACCCTCGCCGGTTGGGACGAAAGCTGGGATGGAACCATTTCGCCCGGCTTCTCGTGACCTCCAGGAGAATGCGGCAACTCTACGCTGGTCACGGGTCAAGGCGCTTAGGCAGGTAGCTGGATCTGCCTTCTGTGTGTTCTACGCCCGGAGGGATACCCGTCGGCGATAAGTGCAGCAGGCGTATGGGCGAAGAAGAAATGAAAAAGGTCAAGCAAACGCGATAGTGCTTATATTGATATTTAGCTGCTTTCTTCTAGATTAGGGCCAAAGGAGACGATTGGGATGGCCATTCGCGTTGCTCCTCGTCGCCCTGATGTTGCCGCTCACCGCCAGGCTCTATCTCTCGCGGTGACGTAGCTATTCCGTCGAGATTGTCGATGCCACGCTCTCCCGAAAGGAACCGGCGATCTTCTCATCGGAGCCAGTGGGCGCCACGGCGATCAGGCCTTCTTGAGCGAATAGCCTGTTCTTCGTCACACTCAGTGTGAATACCGTACTCTCTCCATTCGACTCATCGAGGCACACGCTACCGCCGTGTTCTTCAGCTATTCGACGAGCCAGGGTGAGCCCCAGGCCTGTTCCGTTGGGTTTTCCTGCAGTCACGAACGGATCGAACAACGTCCTCCGGACAGAGGCAGGTATACCGGGACCGTTGTCCGAGACGGTGACGTAGACCCGTTCATCGACTTCCGTAAGGTGGACCTTCACCTCAGGCGCGCGAGTTGAGCGTGTTGCAGCTTGGCAGGCATTGAGCAGCAAGTTATATATGGCACTCTCAAGATTTCTTGCATCGATGTCTGCCTCCGCCGGCAGGAACTTACCGGCTATGATGGACACGTTCTGCCCGTCTGGATGAAACTTCACTGCCGCAATGGCTTTCTCAACAACCAGGGAAATGCGCCCATGGACATGCAGATTTTTCCGCCCGCTACGACCGAATTGCAGCAGTGAGTCAAGGCGCTCCGTCATCGCGAGCACTGCTCCTTGAATCTCGAGCAGCAGATCAGCCCGCGCGCTCGCACATATATCGTGGCGTTCGAGGAACTCTGCGTTCGCATAGATCGCCGTGAGCGAGTGGCGCATGTCGTGGGATATTGAGCATGCCATCCTGCCGATTGCCGACATCCTCTCCGCCTCTACCAGTTGGCTTCGTGCACGCCGCTGCGATTCGTTTCGCATATCCAGACCAACGCGCTTACAAAACATGAGGATATTGCCGCGGTCTGAAATCTTCGTTTTACTAAGGTGCGTTCTCACGTTCCCCCCTATCGTCTGGAGCCATAGCTCGACTGAATGGCGCCTGCGACGTCGGTTGTGTGGCTCCCGGCTCCGTACGGCATATCACCGTTCGAGGTCAGGGTCGATCGTTCTATCTTTTTGCTGCTGATATTCACGGGTCTCTGTACTCTATTCATGGCGGGTCTAAAAAACGAACGATAACTGTGCGTCATAACAACCTGACGATGCGGAGATAGGCGGAACTACGCTGAGACGATCAATCGCATGCCTGACAAGCGCTTGCACCTCAGATGGTGATACGCCGAGAAACTTCGCAACCTCTTCTTCAGACGAACGGATTACCAATCTCAGCATGAATGCCAGGTGCATGCGATCGGGCAAACTGCCGATAGAATTCGGCTGAAACACCTGGTTCTCATCTTCCTCTCTGCGCGCGTCCGCCAGTAAGGCTATCGCCTCCGTGATGAGAACGTCTCGAGCCTGACGGTAAGCGAATGCTGGAACGGAAGATTCAAATGCAGTCATGTCGAGCTTCGCCATCGTGCGCGCAAATGTATCTTCGACGAGCCCGCCATCTGCTACGAGATACCATGCCAGCGTCGCGAATTCGTCCAGGTGTTCGAGCAGCAGGAAGCACCATGATGCGCCTCCCGGTGATTGGGTTAATGATACAGTTGCCAATGAAGTTGCCATGGTTCTCACTCCTTATGATCTGGAAACATAGATCGAATGACTAGCGCCTGCGGGAATAAAGCCGAGCTGTAACGTTCGCAATCCAATTGCACAGACGATCAAGCTGTTGACAATTGCGATAACGAGTCCGATCCAGGATTTTCGTGCGAGCAGTATCGTCGCCAGGACGGTGAAGAAGCAAGAAAGATAATCCAAATGGAACATCGCGAAAACTGAGCCTCCAATTGAAGCTTCACCCGCTTCAGAGAGTTTAGTGATTCGTAACTCTCCGATACGTGTTCCGTGCTCGCTACTGTTGACGTTTAGTATGAAGGAAGGCTCGGATGATTGCATCCCGCGAAGGAGGGGATTTTCAACGCCAGTGGCTGGTGCGTATTAGACACCACTATTTAGGGGGGGCATGTCCAGGCATGTGCACTGTTGCGCTCGTCTCAATGAAGTGCGGAATCTTCCTCGGAATCATCGACACGGCGAACGTGGCCCTCAGGAATAATAATCTCGCGACGACCGAAGAGACGTGCATCCAGTGAAAAGGCGCCCGGGCCAAGCAAGACAAGCGCGGCGGATATCGTAGCCAGATTGAAGGCCGCGAACGTGCTGATGTGATTGTTCCCTTCAGTCATCAAAAGCGACGAAACGGCCGTCATGAGATAACCAACGGTTGCCGCGGCGCTTGCAGCAGGTGTAAGAAAGCCGACGAAAATCGCCGCGCCAACAGCGATTGCTAGTGATCCAACTGCCCAAACGCTAATCGCGTGACTGCCGGCTCCAACGAGCGCGCCGACACCGCCACTGATTGCGTTGAGTGCAATAGTAAGTCGCAAGAAGATAAGGCCGATACCTGGCCAACCCTCCGGGAAGCTGGAAAAAAGCCTTTGCAGCCGATGCCTCCTCGGGGTAGAAAGACGCCCCAGAATGAGACTAGCCTCTTTAGCCGCGGATGGGACCCCCAGATCTAGTGCTTTTTCTGTACTACTTGCAAGTTCGTCGGATACTCGGGAGTGTGGATAAAACTAGAGATGGATGATCCCGCGTCTAATTCCGATAGCGACGGCCCCGGTGCGATCGGTCGCACCGAGCTTCTCCATTATGTGCTTAACATGTCCCTTTACTGTCTCCTCGGAAATGAGAAGAAGCGCTGCGATGTCGCAGTTTCGATTTCCTCCGGCGACCTTCTGAAGGACCTCAACCTCTCGCTTGCTCAACGTTTCATCCCCAAGATGCTCCACGAGCTGAACTGCAACCTCGTGAGGTATGTGTTTCTTCCCGGCATACACGTTGCGGATCATATCTACGAGTTGTTTGCGGGGCATGCTTTTGAGCATGTAGCCCTGCGCTCCCGACTCCAGCGCGAGGTGAATCTCGGCGTCTCCTTCAAACGTCGTGAGCATGATCACACGGGCATCCGGGAACTCCGTGCGAATGGCGAGCAATGCATCGATGCCCCCCATATCCGGCATCCTCACATCCATAAGTGTCACGTCGGGCCGATGTTCACGAAATCCCTCAATAGCTTCGTGTCCCGTGGATGCCTCTGCAACCAATTGCATGTCGGCTTCATTTCTGATGACGGCCGCAATGCCTTCCCTCATGAGTGGATGGTCGTCAACGCAAAAGACTCGAATCCTGGAGGCAGTGCTCATTTTTGTACTCGCTTTCCTTTGTCATGCTTTGCCGTCCCGAGCCTCTCTTGGCTGAGCCAACCGAACCACTGCGTGAGAGGGGCAGGCGAACCTTTTTCGAATGCTATCGAGGCCGGAACGGTCAGGTCCACTTCAGTTCCTGCCCCAACACGGCTCCGAAGCCTTAGATTAGCGCCGATTCTTTTGGAGCGCTCTCGGATGCCGACGAGTCCCCAGTGGCCCTCACGACCTGAATAGAGCACCTTAGGATCGATTCCACGGCCATCGTCGCGCACTAATACTCTAAGATGTCTGCGCGCGTATTCTACTTCGACTTCGATGCGTTTCGCGTGCGCATGCATAAATGCATTCAATAGGGCCTCGCGGCCAATGCGGTAGACTTCATCGCGGACCAGCGGCCGTATTGGGCGCGTCACACTGTCAACGATAACGCGGTAGTCAGTTTTGCCGTCGAGGGGGAATTCCTGTGGTAGTCGGGAGAAGGCAGTCTCAAGGCTTTGGTTGCCCGATTCCGTTGTGCGCAGCCCGCGGAGCGCATTTCTACCTTCTTCAGTGACTGTTCCCATCAATTGCAGAACCCGTTTCAAGATAGGTTTGGTGGGGGAATCCTCTGGAAGTTGGTCTTCAGCTACATCAAGCTGGAGAGACGCGCTCAGGACACCTTGCAGCAGCGTGTCATGCAATTCCTGCGCAATCCGCGTACGCTCGGCGAGCCGCTCCTGGAAACCAACACTCAATCGTTTCGTCAATTGATGAATCCGCAAGCGATAAATGGCGAGGATCGTCAGGCAACCCCCTGCGAAACAAGCCACTCGAAACCACCACGTTTGCCAGAACGCGGATTCGATGACGAAAGGGACGGAAGTCTCCGGGCCATTCCAAAGACCGACACGGTTGGAGGCAACAATGCGGAAGAGATATGTGCCAGGACCCAGATTTTTATAGACAACCTGCCTTGACGAAACGGTGTCGCTCCAACCTTGATCTGAGCCATCAAGCTTATAGCGAAAACGGATGCGTTCCTGCACGGCCAGGTTCGTACTGCCGTAATTGAACGTAACGCTCTTAATTCCAGAGGAAACCTTGATGGGGTTCTGCGCACTCACCTGACTTCCGCCATCGGACATAGATTCGATTCGCACCGCGACTGGAACCGCATTGTTGGAGATGACGATCGGATCGGCAAAGGACAAACCCGATTTGCCTGAGATCCAGATGCGGCCTTGACCATCTGCAACTACGGTGCGATCGCGCTCCTCGCTTTCCACTCCCTGGAGGCCGTCGTCGATTCCATAGCTTTGAACATCTGTGTCAGAGAGCGAACCGTTTAGAAGCCGATCCCGGTTCACCCGAAGTACGTGATCTGAGGTGGTGAACCAGAGCGAACCCATGCCGTCTTCCGCAACTCCGAAGATTTGCTCCCGTAATACCTCCGGTAGCCTCACTGGAATATCGATCTTTCCGGAGGATATGTATGCCAGACCGTTGGAAGTTACGATCCAGAGCACATGCTTTGTGTCTTCAAAGATTGTTCTTATCATTGACGATGGAAGGTCATCACTCGCTGTGCGATTCGTCCAATGTCCATTCGTGAACGATGCCAAACCATTTGGGGTAGCCAACCATGTTGTCCCATCGAAACCCTCGACTATGGAATTGACAGTATTTGATGGGAGCCCACCGGAGTCAGAATAATTGGTAAATTTTCCGCCCTTCAATCTGCTTACGCCGCCGCTCACAGTCCCAGCCCAGATCGTCCCATCGCGATCACGGTGCACCGAATAAACGCTGTTTTGCGCGAGGCCATCCGCCTGTGTATAGGTGCGGGCGGTAAATGAATCGCCCTTTCCGGTCAGCACTGTGAGACCGCCACGTTGCCGCCCGACGCAGACTTCACCACCACCACTGCTGATGGAATAAACAACATCGTGTTTCAGTCCATCAGCAGTTATATGGCCAACTTGCCCTTCCCTCATCCAGTAGAGCCCACCGGAGAGTGGTGCAAACCAGATCCGGCCCGTGGAGTCGGCGTCGACTGAGCCAATGCCGCTTGACGGAAGCCCGTCAGAAGCCGAATACGTGGTAAACATTCCATTTCGCAGCCGTTCGATTCCTCGCGAGCCGCCGAACCAAATATCTCCGTTCAGGTCTTCATAGATTGCTGTTACTTCGAATCCAGGTTTTGGGTTGAGTTGGTCAAGCGAAACGGCGCCGGATGGAGTGATGCGCACGATACCATGGTTTGTTCCAATCCAGATGTTTGTGTCAGTGTCCGCGGCCATCGCCAGAATCTGGAGTTGCCTAAGCGAGGAAGGCAGGTTGAGGGTGGCCAGTACGCCGCCCTCCCACAAATGAATTCCGTTGTCAGTTCCAATCCACAAGCCGCCGCTTTGTGCGGGCAGAAGGGCATTGATCTTCGAATCCTTGAGCTCTTGGGCAACCCTGGAAATGTGCCCTTGGCTCAGGCGAAAGAGGCCGCTATATTGCGTACCGAACCAAATACTCCGGTCTCGCGTCGCAGCGAGTGAGATGACATTACCGGGAATTTGCTCTGCGTTCACTATAGTCTCCAGGCGTCCATCCTCGTATCGGAATGTCCGGTCCCCGAGCCCGGAGAGAATGACGCGGCCTTCGTAGTCGGAAGCGGTTGCTGTAAAGGTGATGTCCTGAAGATCAAACCGTTCTGACGGATCCTCGAATTTCCCGTCACGATAAAGAAGCACGCGGGGACCTTCCAGACGATTTCCGTCACGAGAAAGTAGCATGCGGGGACCTTCGAGACGAATCCAGAGGTTCCCACTGGCGTCGGTAACCAGGCCGCGCACGGAACTAATCGGAGGCGAGTTCGGAAGAGGCCGCTGAATCAGAGCGAAATTGGACCCGTCGAATCGGACCAGGCCTCTTTCGGTTCCAATCCACAAATAACCATCGGCCGATTGGCCAATGGCGTAAATCCTTCCTCCAACGAATCCTTTGTCCTCCCCCCACTTGTCATGTACGTATTGTGAGAGTTTCCGGGTAGAGTCTAATCCGAAAGCAGCATTCACAAGACATAAGAGTGCGATCCCATTTATGAGCCCCTTACGTAGCCGATGCCTCTGCATCATGTCTTCACGGTAGGAATTCGAATTTTTCAACCACAGCCTCGACCGGTTGTTGAGATGGGTTCTTGGCATGCCGGTAACTGTACAAACCTATGTGAGCCGTTTCTTTGGCGGGAGCTGGAACCTCTGAGGTGAAGATGTGTTCACTGACGGTTGCCGCTCCGGGGCCTATCCCCGATCCGCGGACAGTCTTAAAGGAAGCGCGCCCGGACTCCCAACGTAATAGGTGCGTCAGCACTCCGGCGGGGGCCATGAATCGAAAGAGGTTTTCAGGGACATAGTAAGGTTGGACAACATATTGCGCGTTCTTACCGTCCGCAATGCCCCAGCGGCTCAATTCGATGTCAAGTTCACTCCGGACGTCATCCGGTCGAAAGTCATCATTTGTATATAACCCCAGAGCAGCAGATGGGCCAAAATGACCGATATCTTGAACGACAAAGATGTACGAACCATAACCCAGACTGCGGGTCAAGCTCACTTCCGCACATGTCCATACGCCGTCATGCTCCTCCATTCGAAGGTGGAGATAGCCCTTCTTATCGGTCCACACATTCGAGGGATCACAGGAGTTGGGTTGCCCTCCTCGGTCGCTCGCCGCGTTACGCACTCTCCAGTCATATCCACTAAAGTGGATGACCTTAGAAACGATAGGGGCAACAGGCTTGCCCGCCGAAACAGAGATTGCGACTACGCCGTTGCCTTCTGCAGGCAAGGTCGTAACCTTCGTTGCAGGGTGAAAGCCGGGGTCAACCAGGATCGCTGCGTAATCGGTGCCGAGATGGGTCGAGTTCCTCCACGTCGAATCGGGTTGGATTTTCGTAAGAGACTGAGTCGCAAAAGGCTGAATCCACCAAATGTCGCTGCGTGCGTAAAGTACGATCTGTTGACCGGGTTTGGCGCCGTTCACCCGTCCTTCAATAAAATCCATTTGTATCGGACCGCCAGGATTGGCGGCGGGCACTTGCGTGATTTGGACGGTTGGCTTGAGAATCACACTCCTCGAATGACAACCCCCCAGCAAGACGCTCACAATTACGAGCGAGACAATAGATCGATGCTTCTTGAGGGAGGAAGTGTAAGGGAAAGAGCTCATACGCCTCCAAATGTTTGCAATCTTTGCCTGTTAGCGACACCGATTTCCCTTTCCCGGGGGCCAAAAATGCAGATGGCCAGGGGATTGACTCAAATTCAGGTCACTCAATACCCACAAAAGTACCGGGCGAACCGGGGTGCTGACTCGGACGTTGAATGCCAAACCTCTTCATGGTGGAGTCGGTGGGCGCAACACGTTCCACTTGCTCAGGCACAGATTCGAAAGCAGGGTTATTCCCGATTATCCGCTCGAATGCGCGTTCGGCTTGGTTCCGCTCAGCGTACACACTTGCTTCGCAACTCTTCACAGAAGACCTCCGCAACAAAGCCGCACGGGTTCCCGTGCCGCCTGTCGGTTTCTCACATATCGAGTGCGGCTCGAACTCTGTCGAGTAAGACCTGATCGTCGAACGGTTTCACCAGGAACTCGGCTGCGCCTTCCCTCATTGCTTGCATCCGCACTCCCGAATCTCCGTGTGCCGTGATGAAGATGATCGGCGTGTTGAATCGATCAGCCTTAAGCCTTGCCTGCAGTTCCAAGCCTGACATTCCCGGCATTCGGATATCAAGTAGTAGACACGCGGCTCTGCGCTGCAGGCCGGATGCGAGGAATTCTTCCGCTGATCCAAAACACCGAGCCGAGAGCCCATCCGCTTCCATCAGGTCCTGGAGTGCGCTTTGGACTGACTCATCGTCATCTACGATTGCAACGAACTTGGTGTCCTGGTCGCTCGTCATTCCACCACCGTAACGAGACGATGAAGCGAAAACAATCACACTCTCGGACAGCGCAATAAGACTTTCGTCAAGGCACGCCTCCCGTTAGAGATCGAGCTTGGAATTGCCGTAGCGGGAGCGGCGGGGATCAGCGGTGACTTGAAATCTTGAGCCTGTCCGCCATTCTGACCAGGTCGGGCAACGACTTAGCCTGCATCTTTTGCATCGCGCGCCCACGGTGAATTTTTACTGTAGTTTCACTGGCCCCGAGTTCCGCTGCAATTTGCTTGTTGAGCAGCCCGGAAGCGACCAGACTCATAACTTCACACTCGCGGGCGCTCAGGGTGCTATATCGCTTCTGCAGTTCAGCTAGTTGCCTTTGCTTTTCGCGGACTACCCGGTCGCGCTTGAGTGCCCGATGAATCACATCGAGCAGGTCCTGCTCCCTGAATGGCTTCGTGAGAAACTCGATTGCACCAGACTTCATGGCTTTCACGGTCATCGGAATGTCTGCGTGGCCGGTGATGAATATGATGGGAATTCTAACTCCTGCCCTGCTCAATTCCTGCTGAAGATCCAAGCCGCTCGCGTCGGGAAGTCTTACATCCAAAACCAGGCAGCTAGGGCGGTCTCGCCGCTCACCCGACAAGAACCCTTGCGCCGTGGCGAAGGACTCAGCGCGCAGGTTCACCGACTCCACTAAATCTTGAATGGCTTCACGCACGCTGGCATCATCATCGATGATGAATACGGTGGGCACATCTCCAACGCTCATTGCTGCAACACCGCCGGCAAGGTGAAATGAAATGTCGCACCGCGCTCCGCATTAGCGGTGGCCCACAAGCGGCCACCGTGTGCTTCAATGATGGAACGGCTAATCGCCAGGCCCATACCAGTGCCTTGCGGCTTAGTCGTATAGAAAGCACTGAAAAGCCGGTCTAGTTTTTCGCTCGGAAGGCCGACGCCGGTATCGCTGACCGAGATCAGCAACAGCCCATCTTCAGTGCTCTGCGACCGGGTAACAAGCTCGCCGGCCCCGTCCGTCATGGCCTCAATGCCATTTAGCAAGAGGTTCATCAATACCTGTTGCAGCTGCACGCGATCTGCCATGATTTGCGGCAGTTGGAGGGCAAGCTCCGTGCGCAGCGAGATTGAGTGCCGGTCTGCCTCGTTACGCAGCAATGCGAGCATTTCCCCGGCGACCTGGTTTAGATCGACCAACTCACGTTTCGGTGGAGCCCCTGTCTTGTAGAACGCCCGCAGACGATGGATGATCTCGGCAGCACGGCTTCCGTCATTCTCAATTCTCGTTACCGCCGCGCGGGCTCTTTCCAGATCCGGCGGATTGTGCGCTAGCCATCGCAAGCAGGCATTGGCGCTTGTGATGGCACCAGCAATGGGTTGATTGAGTTCATGTGCAAGAGAACTGGCCAGCTCACCAAGCATGGTCACCCGGTTCAGGTGCGCGAGGTCTGTCTCCAACTGGCGCAGCCTCTCGCGCTCCTCTTCCGCACGCTTGCGTTCCGTCACATCCCTGACTGTGCCTACGACTTCAATGATTTGGCCCGACTCATCCATCACAGGATGGGCGATAGAGTCGAGGTGCTTTATCGTTCCGTCTGGAAGCACGATTCGAAATTCTATCTGAGAATCTGCCCACTCCTTCTGCGTGGCCTCCATTTTCCTTCGCCGCTCGACCTCTGGTCGATCTTCGGGATGAACCCTCCCAAGCAGAAAGTCCCAAGTTGCCGTCTTCTTGGGGTCGCAGTCGTAAATGCGAAAGATCTCTTGTGACCAGAAGAGAGCGTCGGTACGCACATTCCAGGCCCAACTGCCCGTGTGGGTCATCTTCTGCGCTTCTGCCAGGTAAGCTTCACTCCGCCGCAGAGCTTCTTCCGTCTGTTTGCGTTCGGTGATATCCATTGTCGTCCCGACAAATTCTACGAGGTCGCCTGACTCGTTCAAGACGGGGTGGCCGATGGCATGGACGTGCTTGATGGTTCCGTCGGGCAGAACAATGGCGTATTCCAATTGATAATCTGATTTCTCGATTGCACATCTTTCAACCAGCTCTTGAATGCGCTTTCGGTCATCAGGATGAACCCTACTAAGGTAGAGTTCCGGCGCCGACGCATCCTCATTCGGTTGCACGCTGTGTATTCGATTCGATTCCGGCGAGTTTGTGACTTTTCGCGATGAAACATCATATCGCCAGCTGCCCGTGTGGGTTATTCGCTGCGCCTCATGCAAATCACGTTCGCTCCGGCGCAGCTTCTCCTCTACGTGTTTCCGGTCCTCGATGTCAGTGTTTATCCCAAACCACCTGACGATGTTGCCGGATTCACCGCGTAACGGGTTAGCACGGAACAGAAACCATCGATACTCTCCGTCGAAGCGGCGCAGGCGCGCTTCGGCCTCGCCTTGCTTTCCAGTAGCCATAATGGATTGCCACGCGCCAGCTAGCCCGTTAAGGTCGTCCGGATGAACCGCGACCGTCCAGCCCCAATCTTTCGCCTGTTCCGCGGAGAGACCCACATAATCAAGGTAATGCTGGTTGAAGAATTCGGCCGAACCGTCTGGACGCGCCGACCATACCAGCGCGAGAATCGTGTTGATGATCAGGTTGAGATTCTGCTCGCTCGCCCGCAGAGCCTCATTCCGCTGCTTGATTTCTTGCAAGGCGTTCTCGAGTGCCGCCCTTGTCTGCACCTGTTCGGTGACATCCATAGCGGTCCCGAGAAATTCTACGAGGTCGCCTGACTCGTTCGAGACAGGATGCCCGACAGCATGGAGATGTTTGATGGTTCCATCGGGAAGAACAATCCGGTAGTCCGCTTCATAGTCCGTTTGTTGGCTTTCACTTCTTTCAAAAAGTTCCTGGATGCGCTGTTGGTCCTCAGGATGATTTCTGCTAAGCCAAAATCCAACGCTCGAAATATCCTCATCGGGTTGGACCCCGAATATTCGGTGGATCTCAGGCGACACGATGACTGCCCCAGCCGCAACATCATGTTTCCAACTGCCGGTATGGCTTAGCCTTTGGGCTTCAAGAAGAGATTCTTCACTGCGGCGCAGCTTCTCCTCGGCACGTTTACGCTCCGTGATGTCCTCGGACAGCGCCATTAGGAATTGCGGTATCCTCTCGGTGCCTGGCAAAAAAGAAACGTTGTTGCTTACCCAAATCAAACCGCCGTCTTTGCGGCGGTACTTTTTCTCGATCTGAAACTGTCGTCGTTTTCCCTCCACCAATTCGGTCACGAGCGCCCAGTTGGCTTCGAGGTAGTGCTCATGCGTTACGTCCAGAAAAGTAAGTGCGCGCAGTTCCTCCTCCGTGTAACCCAGCATGGTCTGGAAGACATGATTGGTGGCCAGAAAGCGGGCGTTAAGGTCAGTCAGCGCAACGCCGATAGCAGAATTCTCAAAGACTGACCTCCACAGCTCCTCGCTTTTCCTAAGGGCTTCCTCAGCCCGCTTCCGATCTTCAATATCCGTGGCGATTCCATACCATTTGAGGACCTCGCCGTGCTCATCGCGCAACGGCATACCGCGAACCAAAAACCACCAATATTGCCCATCAGCAGTCCGTCGCAAGCGCACCTCGTGCTCGAATGGCTGGCCCGTAGCCAAGGACTGGCGCCACTTCTCCATATGTCCGGTGACGTCTTCGGGGTGAACTGTACTCCGCCAACCTGAGTCTGCAGTTTGCTCCGCTGATAAACCCGTAAATTCAGCCCATTGCCTGTTTACCAATGTATTGGAGCCATCAGGCAGTGCACTCCAAGCCATCGCCGGCATCGTTTCGATGACCTCACGAAGCTCCTCTGCACTGCGGCGGGCAGCGCCTTCTGCCCGCTTGGCGATCAGAGCCTCTCTGCGGGCGCGGTCTGAAAGATGGCTCGTAGTGATTCCGATGACGAGGAATGCGGCGATTGTATAGATGTCGCGCGAATCACTGAGCGACAAACGGCCGACGGGCGGCAGCACCAAATCAAACCCCAGGGCTGCAAGTAATGAGACGAAGAGCGCGTAACGAAAACCCCAGAAGTAGGAGACAATTAACACAAGAAAGAGAAAAATTAGGACTGCGGATAAGGACCGGTCACGAAGGGAAACAGTAATGAGCACGGCGGTGACCACGAAGACGGCCACAATACTTATCAGAAGCCGGAGAATCGGCTTCGCGACAGCGCCCGTGTGCATCATGTCAGAGGAGTGAACGCTCTGTGATCCCATAGATGCCTCAACGTTAGCGTGTTTGCGACCTGCGTCATCTAAGCGGTTTTAGTCGTGATTTCACAATGCTAACTGCTGAACATGATAGCGCATTATGGGATGGTTCCCTGGTTACCCACTAGTCACGAGCTAAGGACCGCAAATAACTTGCGCAAAGCTGGAGATCTAATTTGCCGGCCTTGTGGTATTTACTAAAACTTGTCATCTGCCGAAGGATGCCAGAGCCGAGGCTCATCGTCATACACGTCGAAAACAGTGGAGAACTTTGTGATCTGCAATAGGTCGTGAATCTTCTTTGCTATACGTGAATCGGCCCGGGATTCTGCCAGCCACAGTCAAGAATCGCTTGTCCCACGATCTTGCCGGCCTTCGCAGCATCTTCTGCTTCAACCGAACCGGCATTCAGCCGCACGACGTCGTTTTGGCCGGGGGCAATGAAGAACGGTTCACCATCGGCGATACGAACGCCAGCAGCTGCGCTTCGCTCCTGAATATGTTTGGAATCGACGCCAAGGGGCAGCCGCACCCACACGTTGACACCATCAGAACCAGACCAGCAGCCACCCCCACGTGGCGCTACGATTTGATTCAAGGCGGCGCATGCGCTTTGCCGGCGGTCGCGGTAAGCATCGCGCGCTTTCTTCAAGGCCACGTTTACCTCGTCTGTTTGTAGTGTCTTTGCGAGAACTCGCTGAAGCAAACGTGAACTCCAGCCGTCGGCGAAGGTTTTGGCTTCTGACAGCGGTTCCCGTATAAAGGGGCGCGCGACGGCCGCTGCCATTCTCAGGTCCGGAGCTATTGATTTCGAAAACGAACGCACATGCAAAACCCGATTCTCTAACTCGGGAATAGAAAGCAAAGTGCCCGGCTTGGTGGCGGCAATGCCTGCGACCTGGTCGTCTTCCACCACGATTGCGTCAGGATGCGCCTTCAGTACGTCGGACAGCTCCGATAAACGGTCTCTCGACCACGAAGCGCCGGTTGGATTGTGGCCACGTGGCGTCAATATCACTAATCTTGCACCATCACGCAAGGCCGCATCGAGCGAAGCCGGCACTGCGCCAAAGCGGTCTACGGCGATGCCCACCAGCCGCCCACCGGCACGCTCTAAAGTGTCCATCAGGGTCGGATAACCAGGCTCCTCGACCGCGACCAACAACCTGGACTTTTCCGATTTCACGCTTACGACTTCGTAGATGAGCGTGAAAAACTGCTGTGCCGAACTACCGATGATCAGATCCTGAGTTCGCGCCGGAATGAGGTCGGCTTCCAATATCGGAACCAGGATGTCCATCAAAGGCTGGATGGGTTCGGTACCGGCATACTGTAGATCGGATGATGTGACTTCCTGAATGCAATTTGCCCAGGCCCGACGAACAACTTCCAGAGGCAGCAGCTTCGCATCAGGCCGCCCTGTGCTACATTCCATCGCGCTTGGGTACGTGGAGCGGAGTCGCGAGCTGGCACGCATCAAGGCATTGCGCCGCCAAGGGCTTCGAGTTCCCCTAAGCTTGGGTAGCGGTGGTGGGCTCGTGCTGCCGCTCGTATTTGACGAAGTTCCGTTTACCACCTGCCAATCCGGAACAACAAAAGTGCCGCGGCCCACTTCGGCACGAACGAATTTGCGGCTTCCTAAGAGATCGAACGCAGAGCTGATTGTCGTAGCGCTCACGCTCATAAGGCCTGAGAGTCGGCGCACCGTGGGCAGGCGATCGCCGGGACTGAACTCGCCCGCACGTATTGCGCGTTCAAAGAAGGCCGCCAACTGTTCATAGCGGGGCGGCCCAAACTCCTCGAACACAAACTGCCCCAGCTTCTCGATCGGCCTCTGCATCGCCTGATTGTACCGGCATTGTTATCGTGCCGAAAGGCCTAATTTTATGCTTGACAGTGCAGCAAACGTTCAATTAGGGTCCACATTGATTTGTTTTGTATCTTAATTGTGTTGATAGCAATGTGCTGATTGTTTTGATAACAATGTAAAGGACATTTCTTGTTAACGTTAACCACGATGTTCGCGATGGACCGAAAACCAACCCCATACGTTGAGGGAAATGAGCCCTTCCGGGCAGTGATTTCTTACAGCTCAGGCGATCGCCAGGTAGTCAATTATGGAAAGACCGAGGAGTGATTTGACCGCCTCTCACTCCATTCTCGTCGTGGGAACCCTGGACACAAAGGGTAACGAGGTCCGGTTTCTGCGCGACCGCCTGGTGGCCGCGGGATTGGCCGCCACCGTCGTCGACATCGGCGTTTTGGGCCCCCCCGCTTTCCAGCCGGATGTACCCCGCGAGGAAATAGCGCGGGCTGCGGGCGAGAGTATCGCTGAGTTGGCCGCCGCCGAAGATCGTGGCCGTGCGACTGCCACCATGCATCGAGGATTAGCGGCATGGGTGCGCGAACGCCGCAAGAGAGGGCTTCGAGAGGGAATGATGGCCATCGGAGGCTCGGCGGGAACGGCGATTGCCACCGCAGGAATGCGCGAGCTTCCGATCGGAGCTCCGAAATTGATGGTTTCCACCATGGCGTCGGGCGACGTGCGTCCCTACGTCGGGACGTCCGATCTTTGCATGATGTATTCGGTGGCCGATTTCACAGGCTTGAATAGTCTCACCTCCACCATTCTCGCGAATGCGGCGGATGCGATGGCGGGAATGTGCGGACGTCGACCGTCTTTGCCGGAAATGTCCAGCCGAACGCTGCTGGCAGCGACCATGTTTGGAAACACCACCCCTTGCGTGAACCACGTCAAGGAATTGCTTGAAGGTCGCGGTTACGAGCTCTTGGTCTTTCACGCCACCGGAACCGGAGGACAGGCGATGGAACGTTTGGTTGTCGACGGTTTTGTGAAAGGCGTTTTGGATATCACGACAACAGAACTTGCGGATGAGCTTGTAGGAGGCGTTCTGACCGCCGGGCCACACCGTCTGGAGGCGGCGGGAAGAATCGGCGCGCCCCAGATCGTTTCCGTTGGCGCCCTCGATATGGTCAATTTTGGCGCACCCGAAACAGTACCGTCCAAGTTTGCGGGCCGGCTCTTCTATCAGCACAACCCCGCGGTTACGCTCATGCGCACAACCCCAGAGGAGAACAGGGAACTCGGCCAGATATTGGCCCGGAAGTTAAACCAGGCGAAGGGTCCTGTTGTTTTGCTGCTGCCCCTTCAGGGCGTCTCCGGGATCGATCGTCCTGGGCAGCCGTTCTTTGACCCGGTTGCCGACGAGAGCTTGTTCGATGCTCTCCGCACCAATGTTGGACCGAGCGTGAAGCTGTTGGAACTGGATCGGCATATCAACGACCCGGAGTTTGCTGCAGCGATCGCGGACGAATTTTTGAAATGCGCCGAGGCCTCATTAGGACTCAGTATTGACGCTTCGGCGATACCAGGGAGTGGGTCATGAGCTATCTCGGCAGGTATTTCCGATTACTGCGACCGGCGTTCACGCAGCCAGAGAGCCAGTGGCCTCATTCGGCTTTCCTCAAAGAGGACTTGGCGTGATGGGAAAGAGAAGAACGGAGTTGACTCGAAAAGACTACCTCGAGCGGCTGCAAGCGACCGCAGCGGCCGGAACATCGATCATCGGGGCGGGTGCGGGCACCGGAATTTCAGCCAAGTGCGCTGAGGCAGGAGGCGCAGACCTCATCATTATTTACAACTCCGGCCGCTACCGGATGGCAGGGCACGGATCGCTGGCGGGCCTTCTCGCTTACGGCGATGCCAACGCCATTGTCGTTAGCATGGCGCGCGAAGTTCTACCGGTGGTGAAGAATATTCCGGTGCTGGCCGGCGTAAATGGAACCGACCCCTTCCGGAGCATGCCGAGGTTTCTCAAAAAACTGAAGCAGATGGGATTCGCGGGAGTGCAAAACTTTCCCACCGTCGGCCTGATTGACGGGAACTTCCGCCGGAATCTTGAAGAGACCGGAATGGGATTCGATCTTGAAGTGGAGATGATTGCTGCCGCTCACGAGCTCGATCTGCTCACTAGCCCTTATGTCTTTGACGATGAGCAGGCGCGCAACATGGTCAAGGCGGGGGCGGACATCCTGGTCGCACACATGGGGTTGACGATCAAGGGCACTATCGGAGCCCAAACGGCGATGAGTATGGACGCCGCTATCTCTCGAGTCCAATCGATTTGTGATGCAGCCAAATCGACGCGTTCGGATGTGATCGTGCTATGTCACGGCGGCCCGATCGCAGAACCGGACGATGTAAGGTACGTGCTCGATCGAACGCAGGCTGTTGCCGGATTCTTCGGCGCATCCAGCGTAGAACGGCTTCCGACCGAACAGGCAATCACTGCTCAAGTTCAAGAGTTTAAGGCGACCGCTCGGGGGAGCATAACTGAGATCGGCGCTGGAGTTTAGCGCGCACGAGCTTATCGCACAAACGTCAGCGGTCGTGAAAAGTACTGGGCGTACCGCGGAGCTTAATAGGAAGCGACTGCATGAATTATTTGCGAGCAAGTATATCAAGAGATCTTCGCTTGCCTAACTTGCCTAATATGTTTGCGGCATTCGTGCGGACTTATGAGAGATACGGCGCAATAAATCAATTTTTCGGCAAGGCGGGGTTCCGGAAACAGCATCAAAAGCACGCCCGTGCTGCCGTCTTTCTCACCGAAAGTTTTTACGCAACTAAGTAGTCTGGCAGGGAACTGGATTAGATAGACGATAGCAGCTTCGGCAGCGCATATCGAGAGATTGCGCAAGGGCAAGGCAACGTTCGATCGATGTAAATGTAGCAGTGACAATTACTATATGTGGAATTGCTTGTGGCGCGCTAACACCTGCTTACCTGGGACGTTGCTCTGCGCCTGCTCGAATAAAAGGAACCGCGTTCTGCATCATTTTTTTTCGGCAATTGAAGGTGCCAGGACGCCACTATCTAACCGACGAGGTAATAGTATGAAGCTTCTCTACCGAGTAACGTTTCTTACCGCGATTGCGGTGATCCTATTGCCGTGTTCGACCTCCGCCCCATTATTTGCGCAAGCATCCACGGGGGCGGTGGCTCAGATCACAGGGTCGGTTTCCGATCCCACGGGGGCTGTCGTTCTTGGAGCCCAGGTGAGAGCCACCCAGACAGACACCGGCTTTACACGGACTGCTGTCACTGGGGCAGACGGAACATACGTCCTTCCTAATTTGATCGTTGGACCTTACGAACTCCAGGTTGTTCGCTCGGGGTTCGAAACGTACTCCCAGACGGGGATTGTCCTCCAGGTAAATGACAACGCTACGGTGAACATCAAGCTCCAAGTCGGTACGGCCAGTCAGAGCGTCACTGTCAATGCAAATGCCTCGATGGTAAATACTGAGTCGTCATCCATTTCATCGGTCATCGAAAATAAGAGTGTAGTGGATCTCCCACTGAATGGAAGGGTTCTGACGCAATTGGTTCTGCTCTCTGGTGCGGCCGTGTCGACGAATTTCGGCGATTCCCTCAGCAGCAAGAACTATCCGACCTCCGTTACCATAGCCGTGGCAGGGGGTGAAGCCGCTGGGACTGGCTATGTGGTGGACGGTGGCGGCGCGTATAACGATCTCTACGGGGGCTCTAATCTGCCATTGCCTTTCCCGGATGCGGTGCAAGAATTCAGCGTTCAAACCAGTATGATTCCTGCGCAGTACGGTGGATACCCGGGGGGGGCCGTTAATGTCGTCACCATGTCGGGAACCAACAAGTTCCATGGAGATCTTTTCGAATTTATACGCAACTATGCGGTGAATGCCAAAAACTACTTTGCAGCTACGCAAGATACGCTGAAACGCAACCAATTTGGCGGCACGGCAGGCGGACCGATAATAAAGAACAAGCTTTTCTTTTTTGGCGGATATCAGGGGACGATCGAGCGCACCGCTCCACCTACTAGCACTTTCTTTGTCCCTACGGCAGCGGCCCTCAACGGGGATTTCAGTACGCTCGAGTCAGCCGCATGCACCAGCAGCCCTATCACCCTGACCAACCCCGCGGGTGGGAAGTTTTCAGGAAACTACATTAACCCTGCTCTCTTCAATTCCTCGGCGACACAACTGGTACAGAAATATATCCCTCCTACGAGTAATCCGTGCGGAAAACTCCTGATCGGAATTCCAGACCCGAGTAATGAAAATCAATACATTGGAAGGGTTGACTGGACTACCGGCACACGAAATAGTGTATTTGGCCGATACTTCAATTCGAAGTACAGCAATCCACCTTTCTTCAACGGAAGCAATCTCCTTCAGACCACCCGGGCTGGAATTGACTTCATGGTTCAGGCGGTGACTGCGGGCGATACCTACTCTATTTCCCCAAATATGCTTAACAGTTTGCACTTGACTTGGACCCGGGAGCCACTCACCCGGGGACCAGCCGCGAACCTGCCTTCGGCGGCCAGCCTGGGACTTAATATTGGCCCTGCTCCGGGGAATACTCCGGCCTTCAGTATTAACGGAGGATTTACAACGAGTTGCGGCACTTGTGCCACTGCATATGTCAATAGGAACCAGACTGAAGTGAGGGATGACGTAAGTTGGATCCATGGCCGCCATCAGATTACATTTGGGGGGCTTTATGAACGCGCGCAGCTGAATGAAAACTTCGCGACCCTTTCTACCGGGAGTTATACCTTCGACGGATCGTTCACGGGCCTTGGACTTGCCGATTTTCTCCTTGGGGACGTCGTTGGATTTAGCCAAGGTTCGCCGCAAGTTTGGAATGCCAGGGATAACTTGTTGGGACTGTACCTGGAGGAAAACTTCCACGCTAGCAAACGGCTCACACTCATGGGTGGTCTCCGCTGGTCCCCTTACTTTGCCCCGTATGACATCTTCGGTCGTAGTTCGTACTTTGACGAGGGAGATTTTGCTGCCGGGCTGCACAGCACCAAGTTCCTCAATGCACCGCCAGGCGTCTTCTTCCCCGGGGACACTATTCCCGGGGGAGGGAGCCTTCCCGAGGGCCGGGACGCATCACCGTTTATGGAACTTCGCGCCTCGGCTCGGTGCCGCCTGGGATCCCACGGGTTCGGGACGTTGGAGTGTGCGAACATCCTACGGCATTTTCTACGGGGATCCGGAAATGGCAAATTTTGAAACATATTCATACATCGCCCCATATGGGAACCAAATCTCACTTACCAGCCCCACAGGAGGCCTCTCCGATCCCTATGCGGCCATTCCCGGTGGCGATCCATTTCCTCTGCCTTTTCCGCCGCCGACCAACGTGCCCTTCGTTGCCGCCGGTGAGTTCTTTACTTTGCCTTTGCATATTAACCCACCTAATACGCAGCAGTGGAACCTTTCGATCCAGCGGCAGATGGGAGCGGATTTGCTTCTCACTGCGTCTTATGTCGGGAACAAATCCACTCACCGCTGGATAGGCATTCCGTTGGATCCTGCTGTGTACATACCCGGCATGTGTGGCGCGAACCCGTGTTCCACGACTGGGAATACACAGTCCAGGCGCGTCCTGAGCCTCATAAACCCGACTGCAGGGGCTCTCATTGGCAGCGTTCCTTACACTGACGACGCGGGCAATGCTGAGTACAATGCCCTTGTTCTTTCGGCCAACCGCCGTTTCAGCGGGCATTTCAGTGTCCTTGCGAACTACACGTGGTCACACTGCTTGAGCGAGGGGGAGCAAGATGCGGAAGGAGGTGGGGGGAGTATCCAGGATCCGTCTAACATATTCGCGAGTCGTGGGAATTGCATCAGCGACATCCGGCAAATATTCAATTTGTCGTACGTCGCTGTGAGCCCGCATTTGGAGAGCCCGATTATGAACAAGCTCTTCGGCAACTGGCAACAAGCGGGAATCATGGGAGCCCAGACTGGAAGCTGGTTAACGCCGTTGGACGGCCAAGACGTTTCGCTGACTGATGTTGGGAACGACCGTCCCAATTTGGTCGGGAACCGCCATCTAAGTAATCCGACGATTCATGAATGGTTTAACACCTCCGCCTATGCTAAACAAGCCACGGGTACCTATGGAAATGCAGGAAGTTACTCGATCCTGGGGCCAGGAAGCTTTACTTTCGATGCCCAGCTTTCCCGCGCGTTCAGGGTACGAGAGGGCGAAAGCTTGCAGGTGCGATTCGAGGCATTTAACGTTTTAAACCACCCGGTATTTGATAGTCCGACTACAACTCTTACGTCGAGTACATTCGGGCAGATACTCTCGGCGAACAACCCGCGCATTTTACAGGCTGCGATCAAATTCGTATTCTGATCGCTGGGTTTTCTGATGCTTGTTGAGTTATTGGGAAGCCATCAATACAGGAGATAAGCTGGGCTCCTATCTCAACACACACGCTGCCCGTCCATTGACGGCTTCTACGGGGCCACCTCAATGGAGCGCCTGCCGACGGAAACCGCGATTATCGGCCGGGTGCGTGAATTCTCCAACCTGACCCCGCACAGGCAGAAAGGCAACGCATACTTATGAGAGCTACCGAGATGTTGGCTGTTTCACGTGCTGTTTTAGCGCAGTTGCCTACCGCAATGGAGGCTATCTGCATTTTGGCGGCGGTCGCTTTCTTTACCGCCGCTGCGGCCCCAACCGGGCCTACCGCCGCTGCGGCCGCATCCGGGCCTACGATCGTTTTGATCGGCGGAGACAAACAGGGTTATCCCCGGAGCGAGCACGACTATCCAGACGGGATACTCGCGATCGAACGGTTGATCAAGGGGTCACCCCAACTCCAGGCCCTCAATCCGGTCGTCAAGTCGTTTCCGACGGGTTTTCCGTCCGACCTTTCCCAGATCGCCGACGCCGATGTCGTCCTCATGTATTTCGGGATGGACTACCGGGACGATGAGCCACGCCTTAGACAATGAGCCGCGTCGCGCGGCCATGGAGCAGTTGATGGCCAAGGGTGTAGGGCTCATCGCCCTGCACCAGGCGTCCACAGTTCCCAGCCAGACCAGCGCCATTCCGATGGCCGATTGGCTCGGCGGTGTCCGCTTCGGTATGGCTGACCGCACGACCGAGATCGCGCAAATACGGATTTCGGGAGCGGGTAAAAATCCCGTTGCCAATGGACTGAAACCCTTTGAGTATCTGGACGAGTTCTACCCGACCATCACCTTTTCCACGACCGACAAAGTTACACCGATACTTACCGCGAAGACCCATATACAAACGCGAAACAACCAGCCGGTCTTCGAGGAGCCTCCCGCAGACCATGTCATTGCGTGGGCCGCCGAGCGGCCGAATGGCGGCCGTTCGTTCGCATTCACCAGCGGCCACTATCTGTTGACTTTCGATCAGCCCCAGATACGCACCATGCTCCTGAACGCGATCCTCTGGACAGCCAAGCGCGAAGTGCCGCCCGCGGGGGCGACCACGAACGCCCCCACGATGCCCCACTATGGCGGGAGCCGCGCCGCCTCGGCCGTACCCCCACGTTTGCTCCTGCCGCGGGCGGACGCTCTGGTCCAGCAGCAGCCCTGGGGCAAGCTCGAATGGTTCGCCTCGCGGGAGCTTGGGAACTCTACCTCGATGACCGTGGGCATAGCCACCATCAGCCCCGGGAAGGAAAACCCGGTCCACTTCCACCCCAATTGCGATGAGATCCTGCACGTCCTCCAGGGGCAGATCATGAACCGGGTGGGCGACAAGGAATACGAGATGAATGCGGGCGACACCGTGACGGTCCCGGAAGGGACGCCGCACAACGCGCGCAACATCGGCAAGGAGGACGCGGTGCTGTCGATTTCATACAACACCCCCGACCGGATCGCAGTAGGAGAAAAATGACGATGCGTGCAGCGTACGGCCTTGTCCTATACCTCTTGTGCATGTCGACGGCCGGCGCGGCAGTGGCTGAAGCGGCGACGCGGGCCGACGTGCTGACCTCGCACGCCGACCGCCAACGCACCGGCTGGTTCTCCCACGAGCGTAAGCTCACCCCGGCCACGCTCGCCGCGGGTCGGTTCGGCAAGCTGTGGGAGTCGCCTGAGCTCGATGGGTTCGGGAAATATCCGGCGCGGCTTTACGCCTCACCCCTCTATGTGGACGGGCTGAAGATTCAGACCGGGGAGCACAACGGCAAGACCTTTCGCGTGGTCATCGCCGCGACCAGCACCGGCTATGTATATGCCATCAACGCGACCCGGTCCAACGGGGTTGCTCCCGGTGCCATCCTTTGGAAGACTCAATTGGATGCTCCCTGCATCCTGCGTTGGGACGCCAGCGCCATGGGCATCGTCGGCACGCCTGTGATCGACAACGCCCGCAAACATCTCTATGTCGCGAGCTGCGGCGCGGCCACGAGCTTCCGGATGTATGGGCTCGATCTGTCGACTGGCGCGGTGCTTGACGGCTGGCCGGTGGCGATTGATGAAAAAACACTTGAACAACCGTCGATCGATCGCAACTCTCGCGACGGCGCCACCCCCGCAGCGCCCTGGCGGCCGGGACGGTTCTCGATCCAGCGCGGCGCGCTCAACCTCAGCCCCGACGATCGCTATCTTTTCGCCACCATAGGCCAGGGCAGGGGCTGGGTGTTGGCGGTGGATACGCAGCGCAAGACTGTCGCGTCGGCCTTCAGCAGCACGCCGTTGGCCGAGGATTCCATTGGCGGAGTGTGGGGTTCAACCGGCGTGTCGATCGACGCTCGCGGCAACATCTATGCCGTTACCGGGGCAAGCGGCAGCGAGAGGCACGCGCCACCCTTGCACAACTGGGCGCAGTCGGTGCTTAAATTCGATCCTGTTTCAGCGTCCGGGTTGACGTTGCGCGGCGTCTACACGCCCTTCAACTACTGTCGCACCGAGGCGGGGGATGTCGATGTCGGCAGCAGCGGCGCGGCGATCCTGCCGGATGTTGACGACAAATCGGTCTCTGAAGATCCGCTGCTCGCGGTGGGAGGCAAGCAGGGCAACGCGTATCTCGTCGGCCGATCCAGTTTCACGGCCCCCGGCGATGAGCGCCGTCCTTGTAGCGAGGACGCCGACACCGACCAATCCTTGCTCCCGCCAGAACCACAACCGCAATTCGGCAAGCGCGGTCCGCTCAACATTTTTGGTCCGTATTCTGACAACGAAGGCATGCTCGACCGGGCGAAGAACCGGGCTACCCCGGCCTACTTCCGGAATGCCGCCGGCGACGAGTACCTGTTCTACTCGGGCAACAGCAAGGATCCGGCGGACACGGAGACCAGCGTTGCGCCCAGCCTGGTGCGGCTGCGGTTGCTGCGCCCGCCGGGCATCGATCCGTACCTTCGGGTGGATGGGCGGGCGATGGACTTCGTGCTGCAGAATCCCGGGCCGCCGATGGTCAGCAGCAACGGCGGCAAGGACGCAATCGTGTGGGTGTTGGACGAGAACGCGCCGCGCAGCGCGATCCTGACCGGACCCAAGGCCCCGCAGCCCGTTCTCTACGCAATAGATCCAAATACGCTCAAGGTTATTTGGAAAACGGATCCTGGGCTTCTTCAAGCAAGCGGGAAATACAACTCGCCAACGATAGCTGATGGAAATGTATATGTTGGAACCGACCGAATCGTCGCGTTCGGAACCAAGTAAAAAACGGCGGGATTCGGCGACGGTGCGGGGTGTTGCCGCGCTCGGCGTGTAGCCTACGCGATCGGTGAATCGATTCACCACACTGGGAAGGGCAAAAAATGAAACTCAGCCACGTTATCGCTGTAGCCGCTCTTGTTCTGGGGGCCGCGTGTTCGGCCCTCGCTTTATTTAATGGCAGTATTGAAGCAACTGCTACTGACCGCAGTCAGTCTTCTATCAAGGGTTTTGCCGCCGCAGCGGTGGCTGCGGGGAACCAAAGCGATGGGCTGCCGGAGGGTAAAGGTAAGGCGGCTTTGCTACGCGCTTGTGTGGGATGTCACGAAATCGAGGTGGCGACCAGGACACGCTACACAGAGACCGGCTGGCGGCGGATGGTTGACACTATGGTAGGGCGCGGCGCGGAACTATCAGAGCCGGAGATAACGGACGTGACCGCGTATCTCACGAAGTACTTCGGCAAGGTGAACGTAAACAGCGCGGCTGCTGCGCAGCTTGAGGAAGTGCTAGGTCTGACAGAGAAAGAAGCGCTGGCGATCGTCTCTTACAGGGAACAGAATGGCGACATCCATAGTCTGGACCAGCTCAAGAGCGTGCCCGGCGTTAGCCCGGACAAAATACAGGCAGAGGCGGCAGCGATCGCGTTTCGCGACTGACGTTGAGGTTGCTTAGCAGGGCGCGAGCCGAAATACGCAAGCCCGCGAAATGCTGCGAGTGTGTTTTCCGGGTTCGGTAACCGTACAAATCTCCGCTGTGCTCTGACGGCTCCGTGAACTCACGTCATGCATGCCACGGGTAGCTCTGGTGAAGGGTCGCTGTAGCGACGAGGCACGTCTCGCGTGGAGCTATGCGCCGACGATTTGGGGAACGCACTTCTCGATAAGGCTGAGCAGTTCGGCTTCGACGTCGTGGCTGGCGAACTCGATCGAGAACTGCTGGGCGCGCTCACGGTAGCGAGGCTGGGTAAAGATCTCATCAACGGCATCCCTGATGGCCTCAGGTGTGGCCTGGTTGGTTCGCATGTCGATGCCTGCGCCGGACCACTGGACGTGAGCAGAGACCTCTTCCTTGTCTTCGGTAAGACCGGCGGAGATGATCGGAATGCCGTGGGAGATCGCCATGTTCACCGTGCCGTAGCCTCCATTGGTGATGAGGAGGTCGATCTCCGGCATAATCTCCGCGTAGGGCAGGAATGAGGCGATGCGGGCGTTGGCGGGGATGGCTACGGGGATAGAAGCGGTTGGCTGGCCGCCTGTGGTGACGATGATGGTGACATCTTTCCTGTCACCAAGTGCGACGAGCGCGGGAGCGATAACCTGGCCGAAGTCGCGGTTGGCGATGGTGCCCTGCGTGACCAGCACGAGACGTTTGCTGCGGTCGAGATGCTGCCACCATTCGGGCAGCGTGGGTTGGCCGGCTGGACTAGGCAAAGCGCCGATGTATTGCACCTTCGAATCAAGGCCGGGATACTCGAAGCTCTCGATCCCGGCGTGCAGGTAGAGATCGGGCATAGCTGTCATGGCTTCGAGGATGGGACATGGAAGCGCGGGATAACCAAGGCTGGCGAGGGCAACGTTGACGGCCTGCTGCGTGGGTTGAAGTATGAAGCGATCGCGAAGTTGCAACTCTGCTTCGCGTTGCTCCGGAGTCTCGTCGGGGCGCATAGGTATATTCTTCCCGCTGCCGAGATTGACGACGGACACGCCAAGATGCGCGATGGCGGGGCGCTTATCGCGAGGGCCAACGAGCATGGGCAGCGTACCCCAGTAGAAGGAGTCAGTGAGGATGAGATCGGCGTGGAAGTCGTAAAGCGCCATCTTGAGGCCGGCGAACTGGGCGGCGATGTTGCGGGCAAAGAAGTAGACGAGATCATAACCGGTCATCTCCATACCGGGCGACTTCTGCATACGCTCAGGGTAGGTCTCGAAGAAATAGCGTGCTGAAGTCTGAGCGTTGGGAATCTCTAAGAGGCAGCGATGACCGGCGGCTTCGACGGCGGGACGCAGGTCTTCGTTGACCTGTACGGCGACTTCGTGGCCGTACTCTACCAATAGCGAGGCGATGGACAGAAGCGGATTGAGATGTCCGGACGCCGGTATAGAAGCGATAAGAACTTTCATGAAACCTTTCCTCGGTTAGAGAGAGAAATTTAAGCAGGCCTTCTCCGGGAGAGTGATCCTATGGCCGGTACAGAGAAGCTCTGACCAGCCACGGACATTTGCCCTGTCGAGTTGGCTTTCAGCTCTCTGACAGAACACTGATGAGCGAGATTTATTCCAACAGCTTGCACAATCGGCAAGAAAGATTTGCGTTCGCGGTTGTAGCTGAACAAAACCTCTTCTGGGGAAATCGGCAATCGACGGACCCGCTACCTCGCGACGGAGCACCTGCTGAAGGCGGGGGCCAAACGAGTCGCTTTTCTGGGAAAGCAGTTCTCGGCGGGGACGGTCGATGCGCGGATTGCGGGTCACAGAGTGGTCCTGTTTGCACATCCTTTGCGCCGAAACGAGGACCTCGTCCCGCGCACAGATCCTGGTGATTGTATAGCTACCGGCTGCAAGGAAAAAACGCCCTAACAACGGACAGGGAGGAGGAGACGCACCGGAGAGAGATTCATTATAAAGCCGTACTGGACATTTAGCGTTCTTGTGGGCCTTTCCTTAATGCGCAGCCCGCTGGACCCGCAGCGGGAGGACCGCAATAAATCTCACGTGCCTTTGTCTATTTGACAAACATACGTCTTGTTCGATACGGTCATCAACGCATGGGAGCGTTCCCATATAGGAACGGTCCGATGTGGGAACGATCTCATACTCCCCACAAAACGGGTCATTTTCGGCAAGGTGAGCTCCTACAACTCCACCATGAAGCAGCGATCACTATGGGCCGGATGGACCTTATGCGTCATTTTGACAATCCATTAAGCAGAGGAATAAGATGACGAGCCGTTAGTGTTTTGCCTGCGAACCGCATCTGAACGGAACGACCGCTTCTAAAGAAAGCTGAACTCCCAGAGATCGTTATCGAAGGCTGGCCCATGCATTCGTTAAATTTCGATCCGCTCGCTTCCTCTGGCCGTCGACCCGTTGAGCAACACCCATTAGGCTTGGAGGCCTCCAGTGAACCTAACCAAAAAAAAACAGGAAATCTTCGTTTCCCGACGTCAGGCGATCCTCCGCAACCCCGGATCTCCTGGCCGATTCGCAAGTGTTGAGTCCGTACGATCCAAACGTCTCTGTTGGTACCGGATCGGGGCCTTCCTCATCATGCTGTGCCTCGCTACTGGCTATGGCCACACGCAGGCTACCAATGGAACGATCAACGGAACCTTGAGCGATCCCAATGGCGACGTAGTTTCCGGCGCCCAGGTGACGCTCGAGAATATCGGAACCGCCGACACGCGTACGGCGAACACGAACGATTCGGGGTTCTACCAGTTTAACAACCTTCCACCAGGCCAATACCGAGTTACCGTTCACCAGTCGGGCTTCAAGCAGCTGACGCGCGGGCCAATCGAGCTGCAGGTCGATTCCACGCTCCAAATCAACCTCTCGCTAACCGTCGGAACGGCTACCGAAGTAATCACCGTGGAAGCAAGCACGCCATTAATTCAGGCGGAGACCGCATCGCTGGGCACCGTGATCGATCAGCGGGAAACGAATGAAATCCCACTCAATGGGCGCAATCCGATGAACCTCGTCGCGCTGGCGCCTTCCGTCGTGCCGCAAGGACAGTCGCAACAGAATCCGAATGGCACCAACCCGTTTGCGTGGGGCAATTACCAGATCGGCGGAGGCTTCGCCAACCAGAGCGTAACCTACCTGGATGGAGCGCCGGTCAACACCGAGTACCTCAACATCACAGCGCTCGTTCCCACACAAGATTCCCTGCAGGAGTTTAAGGTCGAAACCAATAACCTCACGCCGGACTATGGCCGGCTGGCGGGCGGCGCAATTCAATTCAGGACCAAGTCCGGAACCAATAGCCTTCACGGCACGGCTTACGAGTATTTGCGGAACAAGGTGCTCAACTCCAATACCTATTTCGGCAATCAAGCCCATCTGCCAAACCCGTCATTTACGCAAAACCAATACGGCTTCAACCTTGGAGGTCCGGTCTACATTCCGCATGTCTACGACGGCCACAACAAAACCTTCTTCTTCGTGAATTTTGAGGGGTTTGCCCTACGTCAAGGAATCACCTATTCGACCACGGTTCCCACAGCAGCGGACTTGACCGGGAATCTGTCGGATTTGGCTACGCCGATCTATGATCCATTAACCACCTGCGGGGTAACAGGCTTTCCGGCCTGTGCTCCTGGACAAGCCCAGTACAACCGCACCCAATTTCCGGGCGCAGTCATTCCCGCGACACGGCTGAACGCGACCGCATTGGCATACGCGAAGACCTTCTTTCCCGCGCCCAACATAGCCGGCGCGTCCCCCACCGGAATCAACTACACAACTACCGGAAGCAGCGGCGGCAATAACTACGAGACCGTTGCACACATCGACCAGAATGTGTCTGAAAAGCAGCACATCAGTGCTCGCTATACGTACTGGAAAAACAACAACCTGCCCACCGACGCATTCAATGGCATCTGCCAGGATCGTTGCGCAGAGATATTCACCACTAATAGTTTTGTTTTGGCGGATGACTATGCCTTCAGTCCTAAAACGCTTCTCGACGTGCGCATCAGCTACCTTCGGTTCTTCTATGCCCGCTCTCCGCTGCTTAGCAATTTCAATCTGACCAGCATCGGCCAACCGGCCGCGCTGCAGGCCCAGATACAATTTCCTGGGCCGCCGGTCATGACGATCAGCGGATTCGACCCCAGCGGCATCTTCAGCAGCCAGGGCGCCGACAGCACAATCCATAACGCCACCGACGATGACCGTATCTCGGGCAATTTGACCAAGTTCATCGGCAACCATACGCTCAAGTTTGGCGGCGAATTTCTGCGCGCCACTTTCAACTATGTCCAGGCGAACGTCACGGCGGGCCTTTACACCTTCAACAACGGCTTCACCGCGCAGAACCCGTTGACCGGGGTCGACGGGCTGGGCTTTGCTTCCTTCCTTCTCGGCTATCCGACCAGTGCAAACTCGCAGATTGTCACTCCAATCGCGGCCGAGCAGCTTTACCCCGCCCTCTTCGTAAATGACGACTGGCGCACAACGTCGAAGCTGACGCTTCACGTAGGCGTTCGTTGGGAACAGATCAAGCCCTTCACCGAGAGGCACAACCGGATAAGTTATTTTGAGCCTAACGTGAACAATCCAATTCTGGCGGCTGCAGGCCTCGGCAACTACCCGGGAGCGATTGGATTGGTAGATTCCAGCACGCGGAGCTCCAGGTCCGCCTTCAATAACGATTTGTTGCAATTCTCGCCCCGAATCGGCGCGGCTTATCAGTTGTACCCTAATACCGTCCTCAGCGCCGGTTACGGCATCTTTTGGCTGCCGAACGATGTTGAGTTTTCCTCCAATTTTCCCAGTGGAGATCCCATCAACTCGTCCACCACCAATATGGTGACATCGATCAATAACGGACTGACTCCGGCAAACAACATCAGCAATCCGTTCCCGCAGGGACTGATCGCTCCGGTTGGGCGCAGCGCATCGTATCAGTCCACCTTGCTGGGTTCGGGCCCCACACTCAACTTTCCCAATAACCCGTACTCCTATACCCAGCAGTTCAATGCGGACCTTCAACAGCAAATAGGCAGCAGCGTAGTGTTTGATCTTGCCTATGGAGGCGCCAAGGGCACGCACTTGCCCTTCGGCAGCATCAACTTCAACACACTTCCCGGTCAGGATTTGGCGATGGGCAATGCGCTCGTCGCCCAGGTCCCCAATCCGTTCTATGGCACCATCAGCTCCACCTATAGCCTGGGAGCCCCGACCATCTCGGCTGGTCAACTGCTTCTCCCCTACCCTCAATATTCAGGAGTGTCCAGCGCCTCGGCGGATTTAGCTTCCTCCACCTATAACTCCCTGCAGCTAAGGGTGCAAAAGCGTTTCGCCCATGGCGCATCGATTAACGGCGCCTATACCTGGTCAAAGCTGCTCAGCAACACGGATACGCTGACGACCTGGTTGGAGTCCTCGATTCCGGGAATTCAGAACCCACGAAATCTGCAGGCTGAAAAATCGCTGTCTGCCGATGACGCTGCTCAACGCCTGGTCGTAAGCTACGTGTATGATCTTCCCTTCGGCCGAAACCAGCCTTTGCTCTCCAATGCTCCGCGATTTGTGGATGCCGTGGTTGGAGGCTGGGGTGTAGGTGGGCTTACAACCTTGATGACGGGTTTTCCCATAGGCTTCGGAACCAACCAGAACCTGACTAATTCTTTCGGCGGAGGATCCAGGCCGAACTACGTTCCTGGCTGTGCAAAACAAATGACCGGGTCCGCCACTTCAAGACTGAATGAATGGTTTAATACCTCATGCTTCACTCAACCTGCCGCTTTTACTTTCGGCAATGAACCCAGGCTTGACCCCAGCTTGCGCGCTCCAGGCGTCGCCAATTGGGATGCCACCGCGTCCAAATCCTTCCCCATCAATCGTGATGGGACTGTCAATGTTCAATTTCGCGCCGAAGCCTTCAACCTCTTCAACCGTGTGCAGTTCGGTTATCCCGGCCTGACGCAGGGAACATCGAATTTCGGAGTCGTCACCACTCAGCTGAATCTTCCCAGGGTCTTGCAGTTTTCCCTGAGGGCCAACTTCTAAACTTCGGAGCAGAGCGAGAGCCGCACACGATGGCTGGAGTTAGTCAAGGCGTGGCGGCCTCGTTCGACTACTCAAGAAGCAGGCTGGTCTGGATCCGCATATAGATTTGTGTGATGCCACCAGCGCATTGGCCTGGCGTGGCCGATCTGCTAAGGTCGGCCACGCCTTACGCAACAGCTACGACGCCGGGAGGAACGGGGAATCGGGATCGCCGTAGGGACGTGGCCTTTTGAAACCTGCGGCCGCAAAACCTCGCCATTTATATGAGCTTTTTGCCGTGTCCAAGTCCAGTGTCCGACACGTCTACAGAGTACGGTAAACCCGCGTAGCGCCGGGCTCTGCCGTTTCGAGTCTTTTATTCCATGGATTCAGGATTGTGTTCAAGAGTGGGGGCGAGGACGCATGGCCGAGACAGAAGATGTTTTGATCATTGGTTCAGGGCATTCGGGTGGAATGGCAGCAAAAATTCTGACCGGCAAGGGCATCTCATGTCTCATGCTGAATGCCGGGCCGGTGGTGGATTTCCAGAGGGATAGATCTCTGAAACCGGCCTATGAACTGCCCTTTCGAGGATTCAATAAGCCTGGGCGGTTACCGAATCTCTTCCAGGCCAATGAGTTCAACGCGAATACGTGGGTGGACGAGAAGGAGGTTCCCTATACTTTCGACCCGAACGAACCCTACAACTGGGTGCGCGTGCGGCTGTTCGGGGGGCGATCTCTGTTTTGGGCGCGGCAGTCCTTCCGGATGAGTGATTATGAATTCAAGAGCAAAGACCACGACGGCTTTGGCGACAACTGGCCGATCAGTCTGGCCGATTTGGCGCCGTATTACTCGCGGGTGGAGGCGATCTTCCGCGTGCGCGGGCACACAGACGGGTTGCCCCAGTACCCAGATGGCGATTTTATTCAAGACGACTCACCCTGGTCTGGATCCATGCAGCGTTTCATCGCCGCGGGCAAGAAGCTGGGGGTTCCAGTGTGCAAGCCGCGCAGCTCGATGGGGGTGGATGGACTGGCCAGTTCTATCAATCTTCTTCTGCCCGACGCCTTCGCCACAGGTAAGCTCAAAGCGGTCCCGAACGTCGTGGTGCGGGAACTTAGTGTAGATAAAAATACCGGTTTGGTGAATGGAGCGCATTTCGTCGATCGACATTCCCGAAGGGAGATGTCGGTCAAGGCCAAGGTGGTTATTCTGGCGGCGGGATGCTTGGAGAGCACGCGTCTGTTGCTCAATTCCGGGTTAGCAGATTCCAGCGGCGCGTTGGGTCATTACCTGATTGACCAGGTTTACGGACCCGGCGTCATCTGCTCAGTTCCAGAAGCGCGCGACGGCAAGGGGCCATCCGATCTGATGGGGGGCGGCGCACTGGTTCCCCGCTTCCGCAACCTCGACACCCGCGCCAAGGACTTTATCGGTGGCTATGCGCTCAACGTGAGCAGCAGGGCTGCACCGATGGATTCGCGCCTCTTCGCAGCTTACGGAGAAGAGCTGCAAAAGAAACTCGACAGCTACAACGGAAGTGGATTCAGGGCCTCAATCATGGGGCAGGTACTGGCGCACTATGAGCATTGTGTAAGCATCGATACCCGCGTGGTTGATGCGTGGAATATCCCCGTGCTGCATGTGGACACCAAATACACCGATAACGAGATCAACATGTCGCGCGACGCCGTGGATACGGCTGTCGCAATGGCGGAGTCCGCCGGGTTCGAAGTTTTGTCAAAGAACTATAAGCCGGATCCTCCCGGCCACAGCATTCACGAAGTGGGTACCTGCCGAATGGGGGACAATCCGAAAACCAGCGTGCTTAACAAATGGAACCAAAGCCACGACATTAAGAACTTGTTTGTGGTGGACGGCGGCTGTTTTGTGAGCAACGGGTGGCAGAATCCGACCATCACGATCGCTGCGCTTTCGATGCGGGCTTCGGACTATCTAGCCGAACAGATGCAGAAAGGCAACATTTGATGGCGGGGAGGCGGCGGCCAATTTTCCACGCCGCAGCGGCGAGCCTGACAGTTATGATCGCGCTCGTGGCCGTCTGGGCACAAACCACCGCGTCACCGGCTGCGCCCGCCGCGCCGCAGGGCGCTCCGCCTACAGTGGCTGCGCCAGTGAGCGGACCCCAACAGCCAATCGCGTTCAGTCATAAGATTCACGCCGGCACATTGCAATTGCCCTGCGAGTTCTGCCATGTCATGTCGAGGTCGGGAGAGACTTTGCTGATTCCCCAGGCGGCGAAGTGCATGTCGTGTCACCAAACCGTGCTTACTACCAATCCTGAAGTAGAGAAGGTTGCGGCGTACGCTAAAGCGGACGGGATTATTCCCTGGGTACGCGTCTATGAACTTCCTTCTTTTGTGAGCTTCAGCCACAAAGTGCATTTGGAACATGGCAATACATGCCTGGAGTGCCACGGGCAAGTCGCGCAGCGTGACCGGCTCTTTCTCGAGACTGACATTTCCATGGCGGGGTGCGTAAAGTGCCACACTGCCAAAAAAGCCAGCGTCGGCTGCGACACCTGTCACATGCTGGAGCAGTAATGCGCGCAGCGACTTTTGTAGTACCGGCCAGGCCGGGCCCTGGGAGCCGCATTCTCTGCGGAATGGGAGGTCAACGCTGCCCGCGTTGCGGGCCCGGATTGACTAATCAGAGAACTTACTCGAAAAAGCGGGTGGAGAGGACCACTCCTAAACATACATTTCAATATCGGGATCGATCGGCGACCAGTACAAACCAATTCCCGGGGCCCGCTCCCCAGCGGCGATCGTCGCCACACTCCAAGCCTGTGAGTTGATCGTTGCCATTCGAATGTCCTGATGCGCGACATTGATGAACTGCATAAACGGCTCTCCGGGAGCCTGATCGGCTGGATAATTGTCGGCTATCGCCCAAACCCCCAGCAAGGGACGAAGCAGCTTATCTGCTTGGGTCGCATTCAACTCTGCAAAGGGCGTGCCAAATTGCTTTTTTGCCTCTTTGTTCAGCCGGTCCAGGCCAGATTGATACATCTTTTGGCGAGCAGCAGGGGACGCCCCGATCAGAAAATCGATAAACTCCGGCGTTCCAGCCTGTGTCGCTCCGGGATAGCCGTTGAGCGCCGGCATCAGGATTTCGGATAGCTTGCGGAGTGTTGCCAATTGCTGGTCGCTGAAGAAGTGCGTCTCGGTCTCCGCTACGGAGTCGGGAACCACCGACGTGATCGGCGGGGCCTTGAAAGTGAGCGCTTGCCGTCTCATCACCTCGTATGGAGGAGGTGGTGGCGGTAGCGGTGTTGTCGGCGGAGCTGCAGTCTGTTGCCCCAACATAGCCTTGGCGGTTACCGGAACCGCCACCATCGCCTTGACGAAATCGCGTCTTCTCATGCCGGTCATGGTAGAACTGTCTGCTACGCACGTCAAATTAAGATTTGGGTCAGAGGGTAACCATCAGCTGCCGAGAGAGCCGTCATCCGGAAAGACATCGTCGTCCCAAATAGGATTTTATTTCAGGCGTTTTCCTCTGGATCAGCCCTTAAACCGTTCGTTGTTTGAAAGACGCCTTTCTTGTACGCAGGGCACCCGCAGGAACGTCGAACGATCAGTTCGACTGGAAGTACAATTCGCTTGCCTGCAGCCGTCCGCTGCTTTCCTTCGAACCTCGCAAATAGTAACTCCGCGGCGGTCCGTCCAAGCTCATTCGCCGGCTGATGGACTACTGTGAGAGCTGGATGAAAGATGTCCGCCATATCAAAATCGTCGAAGCCGGCCACGGCCACTTCCCTTGGAACCTTCACTCCCATCTCTGAAAGCGCATGAAGCAGATTGCGCATTACCAGATTATTACCAGCGAAGAAGGCGGTTGGTGCTTTCGGACCCTCCAACAGGGAGCGAAGAACGGCGCGAGTGTTCTCTCGCGATGCACAGTTGAAGTAAGCCTCCGGAACCAGTCCCGCCTTCAACATGACGTGTCGATAACCCTCATAACGTATTTTGTGGGTGAAAGCCTTATGCGATACAGCCAAGAAGCATATCCGCTTGTGCTCGTGTTCGATAAGATGCGAAGTCGCCATCTTCGCGCCACCTCTGTTGTCTACCACCACGCTACTGAAATGGTCGCCTTGAATCGGCCGGTCAAGGGTAACAATGGGAGTCGATCTAAATTCGTCACGATTGAGTTTGGTCCTTCCATTTGCAGCAGGGATGACGAGCATTCCCTCAACGTGCCGCCGCAACATCGAACCAGCCACTTGATATTCGATCCCGGGGTCTTCATCGGAAGTAGTAACGATGACCGAATAAGAGTGCTCATTTGCAACGACCGTGATGGCGTGCGCACACACTGCAAAAAAAGGATCATAGAAATTGGGCACGATTAGCCCGATCGACCGGGACCGTCCCTCCCGCAGAGAACGCGCAGCGTCATTCGGTCGATAATTTAGTCTTGCTACTGCCTGCTGAACCTTCCGGCGCATCTCCTCTGATACCGGTCCGCTCTTGTTCAGCGCGCGCGATACCGTCATCAAGCCGACACCGGCCAATTTCGCGACATCTTGCATCCGAGTCTTGCGCGGCACTTTTCACCTTCCGTCCTGTATTTCAGAAATTTGGTTCACGTGCCGGCGACAGGCAATTCCCCTCATCCAGCACCATCTGGAAACGGCGGACTTAGGCTCCCGGCTAAGGCTTCAAAGACACGTAGACCCCTGTCCGATCCGGTCGAAATGAGCGCCGCTACATTCCTTTATGCTCTTTGGATTCTCGTGTCAAGGGTATTGTTGCAAGCAAAACGAAGCAGAAGCTTCCGGAAAACCGCAAGCTGTTGGGCCTGATGGCTGACTATTGGACCAATTTCGCCAGGATTTGGGCTCCTGGTCCTGCGTTAGTATCAAAGCTACGACGCGCGCAAACTCCGCGAGTGCAGCGCCACCAGGGCGAGGGGTGCGGCTTGGGGGTCGGTCTCAAGGAGTGGTAGATGTTCAGGTTTCTCCTCGCGGCCTTGTTCACAGCGGCTGCCGCGGTAAGTATTTTCGAAGTCCGAACGCCATCTGGTATTCCATTCGTCCATCAAAACTCACCCACAAGCAGCAAGTACTTGATTGAGACCATGGGCGGCGGTGTCGCTCTGCTTGATTACAACAATGACGGCCGGCTGGATATTTTCTTAGTGAATAGCGGAGACTTGCACTCACCCATGCCCGTCCCGATGAATTTTCATCGTAACCTCCCCAAGTATTGGAACCGCCTGTATCGTCAAAACGCGGACGGAACATTTACCGATGTCACGAAGGCAGCAGGCCTTGCCGATGCGGGGAATCAGAACTATGGGATGGGTGTCGCGGTGGGGGACTACGACAACGACGGCTATCCCGACATCTACGTTACGAATTTTGGCAAGAATACCCTTTATCACAACAATGGCAATGGGACCTTTACAGATGTTACGCAGAAAGCCGGCGTCGCTGCCGGGGGCTGGTCGGTGTCGGCCGGATTTTTTGACTATGACAATGACGGCTATCTCGATCTGTTCGTTACTCGATATATGAAGTGGAGCATCGCGGAGAACAAAGTCTGCGGCGGCAGTTTTCAGACGTATTGTCCTCCTGGGGCCTTTCCCGCAACGACCAACATTTTGTACCACAACAACGGCGACGGAACCTTCACGGACGTTAGCGAGACCTCGGGCATCGCATCGAAGAAAGGGCGGTCTTTGGGCGTCGCCTTCAATGACTATGACGGCGATGGTTTTCCGGATATCTTTGTCGCCAACGACGGAATGGAGGAGTTTCTCTTTCACAACAACAAAAACGGAACGTTCACCGAGAGAGCGGAAGATGCCGGTGTGGCGCTCACGGATGATGGCAGCGTCTATGCCGGCATGGGCGTGGATTTTCGGGACTACGACAATGACGGCAAGCCGGATATTATCGTCACCAATCTCGCCAAACAGATCTATGCCATTTATCACAACGACGGCAATGGGCTATTCAGTTATCGAAGCCTGCAAACGGGTCTTGCGACTCTCTCTGCAGCAAGCTCCGGTTGGGGCGTAGGGTTCGTGGATTTCAACAACGATGGCTGGAAGGATATCTTTGTGGCACAGAGTCATGTAATGGATAATGTTGAAAGGATCAATCCAACGATGCACTACAAGGAGCCTCCGCTGCTTGCCTTCAATGAGAAAGGTCGATTCGAAAGAGCCGACCCGGGAACCTCCACTCCCGTTGCGGGCCGAGGGGCGGCTTTTGGAGACCTGAATAACGACGGACGCATGGACGTAGTTATGAACGTCCTGGGCGGGCCTCCGGAAATCTTTTATAACCGGGAGCGCGGCGCGCATTGGCTTACACTGACACTCATTGGAACGCGTAGCAATCGTGATGGCATTGGTTCACGCGTCGTGGTGAATGGGCAAACACAGATTGCCACCTCCGCTTACAGTTATCTTTCTGCGAGCGACAAGCGCGTGCATTTCGGACTTGGGGACTCCACAAGCGCGAGCGTTGACGTATTCTGGCCGTCGGGGTTGCACCAGACTCTTAAAGATGTAAAGGCGGACCAATTCCTCGAAGTTCGGGAGCCCAAACTGCCGTGATTCATCTTTGCCTGCTCCTGGTTCTGGCTGGGCAAGCGCCTAGTCCGGAAGTCGTACAACATATGCAGGCTGGAATTTCCGCCGAGAAACTGGGGCAGCACGATGTTGCGGTCGCCGAATTCCGGAAAGCCGCCGAAGTGGATCCCGATTTTGCCGTGGCTTATGTGGACATCGGGACGGTCTATATGGGGGAACGGAAGTACTCTGAGGCGATTGCTCCATTGAAGCGAGCGGTCCTCTTAGACCCAAGCATATTGGGCGCGCAGGAAATGCTTGGGCTTGCGTTGCTGTTTCAAGGCTATGCGGCTGAATCAATTCCATACTTTCAGACCGCCAACAGCAAAGGTGCGCTGGGCATCGCTCAACTGCAAACCGGCGACCTGACGGACGCCATTCTTAATTTGCAGGCAGGCCTCAAGCAGCATCCTAACGATCCCGAGCTTCTATCTAATTTGGCTCGCGCCTCAGGCGTTCTCTCCAGGCAAGCGAAGGACGCGTTGCTCTCGGCTCATCCGGACTCAGCCCAGGCGCATGAGGCACTAGCCGAGGATTATTGGGCTGTTCAGAAAGCGGCGGACGCTGAAGACCAATACCGGGCGGCCCTTCACATCCAACCAGATCTGCCCGGCGCCCATCTCGGGCTGGGAATGATCTACGAGGCCACGCAGCAATGGCAAAAGGCGGAAGAGGAGTTTCAGGCCGAAGCAAAGTTGAGGCCGGGGAGTGCCGAGGCCGCCTATCGATTCGGTAACGCGCTTCTGCAGAATGGAAAAGTGCAACCGGCCACGTTAGAACTGACACGCGCAGATAAGCTGCAGCCCGACATGCCGGAAACTCTGTACAGTCTGGGAAAGGCTGAGGCCTTGAACGGGAATTCGGAAGCGGCCGAAAAGGACTGGAATCGGCTCCTGGCTTTGGAGAGCGATACAGAGCTTGCGGAAAAAGCTCATTTTGGGCTGGCCGGGGTCTATCGGAAATTGGCGAAACCATCCGACGCAGCACGCGAGATGAAAGAATACGAGGAGCTGAAAGCCGCGGGAAAGTAAGGTTCGCCGGTTACTCACGGAGTCATTCTTCAGATTCCTTCTCCCGCTCAGCAGCCAATGCCATCAAAAGCCGATCGCGCCACGCGCGCCGCCCTGGTAAGGCGTCCTGGCTGAGCAGCTGTCTCCGTTCCGCCTCGACTTTGCGGATCAACTCTGGCGACCAGGCTTCGTCATGACTGCGCGACCGCGCAATCTCATGAATCAGGGGTCCCAATCGGGCTGCATAATCTGCGACGCCGCCGGCTGCGTTCAGGTCGATCGTCTCGAAGGGGCCCATGAAGGACCAACGCCAGCCGAGACCATCGCGTACAGTTCTATCGATGTCTTCGCAGCTGGCCACTCCATCTTCCACCAAGGCCCATGCTTCGCGGAGAAGCGCTGCCTGCAGCCGGTTCAGCACAAATCCCTGAACCTCTTTGCGCACATGCACGACGCTCCGTTTCAGCGCGCGCATAAAAGAGTCGGCAAATTCGATCGTCGCGCGGGAGGTTTCTGGTGATGGAACGAGTTCAACCACGGGTACGAGATAGGGAGGATTCACAGGATGAACGATCAGCACGCGCGATGCGATCTTCAGGCCCTGCGTGAAGGCAGAGGCCGGAATGCCGGAGCTGGAACTGCCGATCACCAGTTCTGGCGAGGCAGCCTGCTCAAGATCCTGCATAATACGGCGCTTCACCTCGACAAGCTCCAGCACGGACTCCTGTGCATAGGCGGCGCCGTCGACTGCATCCGCCAGGCTGTATGCCGGTCTCACATGTGCAGCCACTTCCTCGGGATCGCCGATGAGCCCGAAGGAATTTAATTCTTGCAGCTGCTCTGCGATCAGCGACAGTGCGCTATCGATTGCGCCGCGCTTGACGTCGTAGACGCGAACATCCAGTCCCGCCCGTGCAAAGACAATTGCCCATCCAGCGCCAACCAGACCTGCGCCGATCACCGCCACCGGTCGACCGCCAAGCAACTCTTTTGCTGTCATACGAAGACCAACGTCTCCCTCAATTGGAATACATCAGATCAAGCCGCGCAGCGTTCCCCCGATGTCCAGGGCCGCACCTGTAATGTACTTGGCCAGCGGTGAAGCCAGAAAGACAATCGCCTGCGCCACGTCCTCTGGTTGTCCGATACCGAGAGGCATGTAGCGATCCTTCAGGAAGCGTTCCAGGGCAGCCTCTTTGTCGACGCCATAACGGGCGACCAGTTGATCGACAATCCCGCCCGGACGGGTCCACATCTGCGACCAAATCGGCCCCGGCAATACTGCGTTCACCCGAACGCGCGGAGCATATTGAATGGCCAAAGCCTTGCTGAAATAGAGTAACCCTGCCTTACAAGTCCCATAGTCCATGAGCGTAGGCTCCGGTTGCTTTGCCAGGTCGGAGGCGGTGTTTACCACCGAGGCGCCGCCGATCTCAGCCATTTTGGGAACCAGTGTGCGGCAGGTCCGAATACACCCCATCAGGTTAATCTCCAAGCTCTTGGCCCAGCGCTCATCGGAGAGCTCTTCGAAAGATCCCGAGTTGCCCAGGCCGAGATTGTTGACCAGGATATCGGGTGCTCTTCCAAAGGTGGCGAGTACATAAGAAGTCGCGTGCTCGACCCCTTCCGCCGTCGCCAGGTCTGCGGTCACGACGCCACGCCAACGATGTGCCTTTTCGTGCAGTGCGGCGCCGTCCCGGTCGGCTACAATGACCTGAACACCTTCTTGCGTGAGCAGATCGGCCGTCGCTTCGCCGATACCGTGCGCGCCGGCACTGACATACCCACACTTGCCCTTAATCTGATAATCCATAAATTTTGTTCTGTTCCGGTCGTACTCTAGCAGATTTCGGAAAAACTCCGTTTTGTTGTGCCATAAAATCCGAATGGATCGGGCTTTAGAGTCTGCTTGAAAAAATCCCGAACCGCTTGATAAACAGCCAGCCACCAGGGCCAGCCGTCTCATCCCATCTAAAGAGTCTGCGTGAGAACACAAAAGCAAATCGCAAATCAGAATCAGGCCCGTAGGGCCGGGAGCCAAACGTCAGCCCAGCCCGGAAGGGCTGGGACACGGATACCCAATATCGTTTGAGCGCCAGAGGCGCGGCACCCGCGGATGCAGGTAGTGCCGCACCTCCGGCGCTCCCGGACCTTGGATCGCTGTCCCAGCCCTTCCGGGCTGGGCTGACGTTTGGCTCCCGGCCCTACGGGCCTGGTTTCGATTTGCTGTTTATTTCGAGTTCTCACGCAGACTCTTTAGCCCCGAATTTTATTGCCCGAGCGTTTAGCGGGTTTGAAAACCCGCTTCCCCGGACTAATGCTCGCTGCGGCGAGGTGGTCCGGGGCTACCACCCGGGACCAGAGTTTTTCCGCAGCCTGTTTAGCCCCCTGAGGTGTTGTTTTCCTCCCCGATGCCGGGTTTTCCGCAACCCTCTTAGGACGCCCCGCCCGCGGTGTTGAGCACGAGGACCGTGGCAATCGGGTCCAAAGCCTTCGCAGGTAGTTGTACCTCGAGGTTATCGCCAGTCTGTGTCATCTTCAAAGGCGTGTGCGCGGGGTCTGCAAGCAAGTAAGCGCCGGTAACTTTACGGGGCACCTTGTCCAGCCGGAAAGAGCCGGTAGGCCAGGTGAAGATCTCGACGTAGATTTTGTCGGGCGTAGTGGTCGATCGCCAATTCCACGACGGGATAAACTTTGGATTCCCTTTCTTATCCTTCTCCGTAGGACTGAACGCGCCTGCTTCCGCCCCAAACAGGGTGGGCTTGGTGTTGTAGATGGCGTCGCCGTTCACGCTCAGCCACTGGCCTATCTGATGTAGACGTTCCACCTCGGGAGCCGGAACGATCCCTTTGGAATCAGGCCCGATGTTCAGCAGATAGTTGCCGCCCTTGCTGGCGATATCGATGAGATTGTGGAGTAGGGTTTCGGTCGACTTGAAATTCGTGTCGTATGACTTGTAACCCCAGGTATCGTTCATGGTCATGCAGGCTTCCCAATCGCGGCCCGGGTAACCCTGGGGAGGGATGTACTGCTCGGGGGTTTCCGTGTCGCCCTTATATGTTCCTCCGAGCCGGTTGTTCCAGATCAGATTGGGATGCTGATTGAGAAGCGCGACGATCTCGGCCGCGCGCTCGGGCGTCATATTGGGCGTGGGCGTATCGAACCACACAACCACTGGAAATTCCGCGTAGTTGGTAAGAAGCTCTTTGATCTGCGGGATCGACTTGGTATGGAGATAAGTGTCGAAGTCCCCGTCCTGTGCCTTATCCCAGTGATGAGTGACAGGATCGTGATGGTCTCTCATGATCGCGCTCCCGCCGGGCGCGGTCCAATCCTGATCTTGAGAATAGTAGAAACCCAGCTTCATGCCCTGCTTCTGGCATTCCTCAGCCAGCTCGCGAAGCGGATCGCGCTTGAAGGGGGTTGCGGCGACAATGTTGAAGGAATTGGCTTTGGAGTCGAACATGGCAAAGCCGTCATGATGCTTGGCCGTGATGACGATGTACTTCATACCGGCTGATTTTGCCAGGGCCACGATATCGTGCGCGCTGAAGCTGGTGGGGTTGAACTGCGATGCAAGAGCCTTGTACTCCGCGACCGGGATGGAAGCATTGTTCATGATCCACTCGCCGATGCCCGGAATCCGCTTGCCATCCCAGGTGCCCGCTGGAATGGAGTAAAGGCCCCAGTGAATGAACATGCCAAAGCGTGCTTCGCGCCACCATTGCATGCGAGCATCTTTTTGCGCCGGGGTCTCGGTATCCTGAATAGAAGGTATTGGATGATGAACGGGCTGCGAATCCGGCTTGCTCCCCTCTAGTTGTGCGTAGCTGAGAGACACGGCGGCAAAGACGAGGATGCTGGACAGGCTACTCTTCATCAGGTTCAACGTAGTTCTCCTAGTGACAAAGCTTACTATTTGTTGGCCAACATCGCGCTGGGCGTTGTTTCCGCGGGCAGATTAGGGCTCATCTTAAGATGTGAGGAACTCAGAAGAGAGCCCCTGCCACCTGCTCCGATATGTTCCGGGATTTTTCTTTGAGCGCTTCCCGCGCCATGATGGGATCTTTTTTGGCGCTGGTAGTCACGGTGACGGTGAAAATCTGGTCTCGAACAACGCCGATGACTTGCTGTCCATAGCTCTTGCCTTTGCTGTCCACAGCACAGGTCACCGCTTCATTCCCGATGCCGCGCAAAGGCATCGCGGGGGAGCCGCATCGCGCCTTGTACGCAGTCATCGACTGCTGCGCACTGGCAACCTCTTCGACCGTGATTTTAAGCTCACGAGACGCGGTCGCGTCATGGTAGGTGAAGTCGCAAGCCGCCTTACCGCCCTCGGCTAGGGTGGCCATGGGGGAGCGTTCGCCGCTTCTAAGCACCCCGGTCGCCGTCGCCACATTGAGCCACGGACAACCTGTATTCATCTGGCAGATCGCCGGCCAGGGAGCGAGGAGTACCAACAGCCCTAGATATCTCATTTTGCGTTCTGAAAACCTATTGAGCTCCTGAAGCTGGCTTTCCTTCGTAGGGAAGATCGGTATGCACATGCTGCGGAATGCTCTCAATCGATATCTCAGGATGCTGTCGCAGAAAATCAAAGGAGTACGTAGGCGCTCCAGGATCGAACTTCTTGGTGATGAACTGGGCCTGTTGCTCGGCAGCCTTTTGATCCATTCCCGTGCGACGGTAGATGATCGAGAGGTTATAGTGTGCCGCTAGATCATCCGGGTCGATCTGCTGCAATGCCTCAAACTGCTCTCTCGCCGCGGGGTAGTTTTGCTGGCGATAAAAGGCGATGCCAAGCTCGCGCCGCGCATCGCGCGACTGCGGGAATAGGTCTACCACTTTTTTCAGATCGACAGTCTCCGCCTCGTAGTTGCTCGCCCTCCTTTCGAGGAGGGCAAGGTAGTACAAGGCGCGCGCGTTATCCCGGTTCAGAGACAATGCCTTGAGTATGCTGCCCCGGGCAGACCCATATTTTTCCCATTGAATTTCGGTCAGTCCAATATTCGTATACGCATCCGCATAACCCGGCCTCAACTTTGTCACTTCAGTAAAGGCGCGCACCGCATCGGAATATTGTTGCTGGTCGAGGTAAGCGATACCAAGGTTATTCCACCGCATCCAGTCCGGGTTGTCCCCAGGTTCGGGTTGGGTGACTGCGTTCTCGCCCACGTTCAACGTCCGGCTGCGCGATGCGATTTCTACAATCGGATACGCCGGATGATCTTTGCCAAAGACGTTGTTCAGGTAGCTTCCACGAAAGTGCCGGTAGTTCACCTTCGCGGTAATCGTGATTGGGCCCTTCAATTCCGATGGAATCCTGAACTGATAACGAACCAGTACTGATCGGCCCGCCTGGATGGAGTTGTCATAGGCGACGGAACGAATGTTCCAGACTTTGTGATTGTCGACGAACCCGCCATCGACGTTCACCGGTTTATTGGTGAAGCTGTGCGCTCGTTCATCGAGCATTCCATCCGGCTTAATAAAGCCGCTATGGTAGATTTCCGTCCCCGACGCATCCTTGGCGTTGAACTCCACCCACGCCTCGTAAAGATCGCGCACCTCGGGAACCAACGAGTGCCCGATGTTCTTATTCTGAATCACCACCAGGGCTTCCACTACATCACTCGGCTTGAGGCTGAACGGTACTGAACCAAGAGGAGCGATGATCTTTTCATCCGCCGTCTGCAGCGCAAAAATATCCACGTTCAGGTAATTTCCGGTTTTGAGGAAGTCGGTTGTCTTGCGCAGTTGCTCATCAAAGCCGTAATAGAAAGGCACAGCCGTGTTTCCCGCCGGCCAGCGATGCGAAGCGAACGTGCCGTTCTTTGCCCCATACTCAAGCAGCGTACTGCGCGAACGCTTCATGTGGCATCCCTGGCAGCTGCTGAAATCCGCGGTGTAGAACGTGAGCGGATTCTGCTGCGAAAACTTGGATTGCTGCCATTCGTCGTAAGTAGTAAATGCACGAATGAATTTATAGTCATTCAACGTATCCGGCAGATTCGCCTTGTGGCAAGCTGCGCAGAACTCAGGTGTGCGATAGAAACTCTTCATGATCGCCTGCGAATGGCGCAAAGGGTACTTCATAATTTCAGCGTACGGAACCTCGCCCGGAATCCGGTTTCCTTTCTCATCCACCGTCACCGCCGGGATTCCCATGACAAAACCGCCGTTGCCATTGGTCGACTTGAGGCTTTGGATCGAGTGGCACGTGGTGCAAGTAAGACCGTCCTGATCCATACTTCGGTCAACTTGCGAGTTCTGCGTCAAACCGCCCGCCAATACCGCAATTGGATTGTGGCAGCTGTCGCAGTGCCGGGAAAATTCTATGCCTTTCGTCCTGATAAGAATGTTGACGCTAGTCCGATAGAAGGGCGTGCGAAAGGAGTTGGCATGCAACGACTGGCGCCATTGGTGATAGGCCTCCTGATGGCAATGCGCGCAATACTTCGCGTTGGGAAAGGCTCCGGGTTGAATAAAATCATCGCCTTCCACAGACGCATTCCCGGGCGCGGCAAGCTTGTCTGCACCAAACCGGTAGTTGTAGGTAGCACGAACCTTATCAGCGTATTCTTTGCGCGCTGTGTCCTGGTTGGAAGCGGCCTCGATGGTGCCCTTAACGAAGCACGCGGCCGTGGCAAAGACGGCCAAAACAACAAACCCGCGCAGGATTGCTGTCTTCATAAACTTTCCTCATGAGACGACGACTGGGGCTCTGTGTCCGAAACAACCTCCGAATTGACAGGCTCAACGCTCATCTCTACCCTCAGCGGGTCATTGAGCCCCACGATGAACATTCGCCAGCGTGGCCGCATTCTTTGCGATGGCATCGTAGACGCTGGGCACCACACCTTTTCCCTCTTCAATCACGAAAAACCGATCTACGCCCGGCAGATTGACCTTCTCGACGAAGCCACTCGGCCAATGAACCTCAACCGCTTCCACTGCGGCCGCTTGACCCAGGCCGAAATGAAGGCGCTGGTCGTTCGAGGACTCATAGCTGCCGCCGCTCATTACGTCGCCGCGCTGCCGGATGCCTCCTGCAGTTACATAAACACTGGCTCCTACTGCATCGCGAGGGCTCTTGGGTCCCCCAATCAGCGCGATCCCCACCCAGTGGTTCTTATCGGGATTGACATTACGAAGCAGGACCGGGGTATGGTCGATGCAGTTGACCACCACGTCGATCTTGCCGTCATTAAACAGATCGCCAAAAGCGGCGCCTCGGCCGGGAATGACATCAGCCAACCCGGTGCCTTCCACCGCGGGAACGAGTTCGAATCGTTTTCCTTTGTCGAGGTTGTGAAACAGCAAAGGACGCTCCGCGAAAGTCATGCCCCAATCATAGTTATGCTTGTCGACCTGTGGGTAGACGTGGCCGCTGACTGACATGATGTCTTTCCATCCATCATTGTCGTAGTCGATGAATTCAGTGCCCCAGCTCAGGAAAGGATAGGTTATTTGTGCGATTCCCATCTGTTCTGTAATTTCGGAGAAGTTGCCTCCGCCCTCGTTGCGAAAGAGCGTTTTGTAGTCGTCTGAAAATGTTGTGGTGTACAGATCAACCCGGCCGTTATTCAGGTAGTCTCCGACGGCCAGGCCCATGGAGGCTGTTTCGCGAGCCTCCTGGTTCAAAGCGAAACCAGAATAGAAGCTGGCATCCTGGAACGTGCCATCTCCCTTATTGATGTAGAGGTAGTTGGGCGTCGAATCATTGGCCACGATGAGGTCGACCTTGCCATCGTCGTTCACATCCACGAAGGTTGAAGAGAAGCCATAGTAGTGTCGCTTATCGCTAACGCCGGCCTTCTCGCTCACGTCAGTGAAAGTGCCGTCGCCGTTGTTATGAAACAAGTGATCGGGTTCCCCGGGAAGGCCGCGAGGGCCGCACATGACACTAACCCCACGGTATTGGCAGAACGAATGGGCTGCGTCTCCACCCCCGGAAGGAGGCGGATTCTTAAAGTCATAATGCACATAGCCGGGGACAAATAAATCGAGCTTGCCGTCTCCGTCGTAGTCGCCGAAGCTTGCCCCGTTCGACCAGTTGCCCAGGGTCACTCCGGCTTGTTCGGCAACGTCGGTGAAAGTCCCGTCATGATTGTTGTGATAGAGACGGTTTTTTCCGAAGTTGCTGACATAGAGATCGGGCCAGCCGTCGTTGTCGTAGTCGCCCACAGCCACGCCATAACCCCAACGGCCATTCGTCACACCGGCTTTCGCGGCGACATCGGTGAACGTTCCGTCATGATTATTGTGGAAGAGCGCAGCGTGCGGTGGCTCCGCCTTACCGTCTTCAGCCTCGTACGTCGAGCCGTTCACCAGGTAAATGTCGAGCCATCCATCGTGATCGTAATCCAGCAGCGCCACTCCAGAGCCGGTTGTTTCGATGATGTAGTTCTTTTGCGGTGTTCCCATCTTGTGCTGCCACACAGTCAAACCGGACGGTTTCGAGACGTCCTGGAATATGATCGGTCCCGTCTTAACAAAACCGCCCGCGGTGATGGGCCTTTTTTCCGAGTCGAGTACAGGCGCGAACGTGCCGCCCGTGGCAGAACCTGATTGTTGCTGAGACGACGCGCTCCCACCGTAGATGGGAGCTGTCGACTGCTCTGTTTGCTGCGCCTGAGAGTTTGCCCCGGAAACCAGAACCAAAGACACCACAACCAAAGAAAGCGCGGCTAAAAGAGCAGCAGAGGCCGCTCTCGTTCGCGAGACATCAACTCGAGATAAAGCCATGAATAGCCGATCGCCCGACAAACTGAGTTAGGAATGAGTCGATTATCCGTGCTGCAAATTGGCAGTGTCAAGGAAACAGTCGAACTAAGCTTCCCGCAAACCACGGTTAGCGTTAGCCTTACGCGTAGACCCGGAAACCTTCTAGATTCACCCGCGCATCGCCGGTACTCACCAGCTTGATCGAATGTTTTCCCGCAGGCAGCCCATGTTGCGAGAAAACCACGACGCCAAAAAGCACCGGAAAATCCTGTAGATCCAGAACAGCGCTCTCCTGTCTTACGTCATCCAGATAAATTTCCACGCTGCCTAATCCCTTGCTCTTCTGTGCCAGGTACTCGACGCCCGTGCCGTCGAAAGACAATTCCGCGCTGCTTCCTGGTGTCTGCGTGGCCCAAGGCAATTTATCTACATCGGCATCCTCAACCGTCGCCAATGGAAACCACGTTCCGTGGTAGAGTATCTGCCCGTCCGAAGCTGCGATGCTTGTAGACTTGGGCAGAGGCGTGGTCCGCAAGAGCACCGGGATATGCCACAGCTTGTATGGGGAGCTGGGAACATCGTCGAACGGGCATCCAGCGGTGAAGAGAGAGATCTCGACATCCGCGCCTTTTCGTTGCTGAAACCGCGCGCAGAGGCTCGGCCCATACATGTGATACTTAGGTCCGAGGAAGCGATCGCTAAACGAACTCACGGGTCTCCAGGGTCCCCACGGATGGTTTGCCTGGTAGAAGTCGTACCGAATCTCGTTCGGCTCAAACCACTTCGTCAACTTGGCGGTGTTGTACCAGGAGATGAGCAAATAGATTCCCGGATCCGGCACGTAGCACACCGGCGTCTGTCCACACTTAGCAGGACGCTGCAAGACAGGAGTGGCGTTCTTGGTCTCCGTCGTCCAATTCGCCGCGGCGCTCCCACCCGCGCCGGCGTAGTACTCCCAGTCCTTGCTGTCCAGGTGGGACAGGTTGGAGCGCTTCACTCGTCCCAGAATCAGGCTGTCGCCGTCATTCCAGAAACCGTTTGTGGAGACAGCGTAAGCGTACTCGCTGGCTCCATCGCTTGAGACCTGACCTCCATTCTGTCCGTAGTGAATAAAGAACGGCGCTCCAAAACTGCTTCCCGGCCACATCGGGTGGTCATAATTTTCGCGCGCGCTGCGCGTCCAGGTCAGGCCGCGATCGGTAGATTTGATAAGGCTCGCATTGACCGCCAGCTGACGCATGAGCGGGTCATTGCTATCGCTGCCGTAGGTGTTTCTGGAAACGAAAGCATAGAACACGTTGTCGATGCATTCCTGGCCGCACGCCTTCCATGTGGCGTTGTCGGCCTCCTTCTGGCCACCCTTGCCGTAGTCGTCCATTTGCTTCACTTGCGTGCCAACCAGGCTTGACGGGTCGGCTCCCGTGAGCCGGTTAAAGGCCAGATTCATAGCCTTCGTGCCGAAACCGCGGCCATCGCAGTTGAAGGCATACAGATTGCCGTCGTCTGCCCAGAACGGATCCCAGGTGTCGCCGTTCGACATATCCCACTTATGAATCCTATTCAGGTCGAGAAATACCTCCGCGACCGCTTTCCTCTCTGGCGCCTGCGACGGTTGCGAAAGCATCTCTCGAGGAAAGAACCCAGTAGCCATTGCCGCGGCGCTGCAAGCGGTTATCCCCGCCAGAAAATCCCTGCGACCCAGCCCATACTTGCCTCGCTCGTTCATCTGTCTCCTCTAAAACTGTTTGCCGAATTGGTATGAGGCTTCCTATTGGATTGTGTTTCCGCGTCAGGAATATCGTCAATCTGGTGCAATCGCATCCGGGATAACATGATGCGGGGCAAGTGGCATGAATGCATTGTCCAATATCGGAGCTTAAGATGACCGGTTTAGCCATGTGGACGTCACCCAGGTGTTCGTCCAACGGTTCAAGAGTAAAGGATCAAATCGTTCTATTACAATGGGTTGGAGGAGAGGGCTCGGCATGGATTTAGGACTTACTGGAAGAGTTGCGGTGGTCACGGGAGGCGCCAGCGGCATCGGGTGGGCGTGTGCCCGCGCTTTGTCGCGTGAAGGCTGTCACGTCGCATTGTGGGATGTGTCGACCCAGGTCGAAGATGCGGCAGCTTTGCTGGATCGCGGGGTCGGCGGCTCATCGCTTGGTATATCGGTGGACGTCTGTGATTTTGCCGCCGTCGAAGAGGCTGTGCGGCAAACCGAAACTGGGCTTGGACCGATCTCCCACCTGGTTCATGCCGCAGCCGTGGGTTCAGGGAAATTTGGCTATCCGTTTACTAACCTCAAGCCTGCAGACTGGCTACGGGTATTCGAAGTGAACGTATTAGGAATGGTTCACGTCGCACATGCCATCGTCCCGGGAATGATCTCGAGGAAAGATGGAACGCTCGTCTTTCTGGCATCGGTCGCGGGGCAAATGGGTTCCCAGACCGACCCTCCTTACAGCGCCAGCAAGGCGGCGAACATCAACTTTGCGCAGTGTATGGCAAAGGATCTGGGACCACATGGAATTCGCGTCAATGTGGTGAGTCCGGGTATGGTGCGTACGCCCCTCAACCAGCGCGTCTGGAAAGCGTGGAACGATCAACAACCACCGGAGAAGCGTCGTTCGTACGAAGATTGGGCGGGCGATAAGGTGCGGGCTATCACACCGCTTGGCCGTTGGCAGGAGCCCGAGGACGTAGCCGACATGGCGACGTTTCTTTCCTCGGCGCGGGCCGCACAGGTAACCGGTCAGACCGTCAATGTCGATGGCGGCCACGTGATGCACTCGTGAGTTGCGCTGCTGGCGGCTGTATTGACTTCCCCGTTGCTACTTTCACTGACTGGCAATAAAGCATTCAGCATTCCCACCAGAGCCAGTGCAGGAAAATCCGACCACATTCGAGCCTTGGATAGGGTTATACACGCCGACTGGTATCTGCTTAACGTAGACATTGCCGGCGGCTTTAGCTGCTTTCGGGCGAGACAGAGCAGCACCTAAAAGGAACCCCAGCAGGACCGCGAAAAGGGTCTTGAGGAAATTCATGTTGCTACCTCCACAACTCATTGAGTTGACCATAACTTCAACAAACCCTTGGGCTTTATTTATAGACCGAATAAGGCATTGCACATATGATTCCTGCTGACTGGGGTATGGACGATCGGAGGACAGACAAGTTGCCGCGCTTCAAGGATCAAGTCGCATTGGTTGTAGGTGCCGCCCACGGAATCGGAAAAGCCATCGCCGTGCGTCTTGGGCGCGAAGGGGCTCACGTGGTGATCGCTGACGTGGATCCCGAAGCCATGGAGACCACCGTTCAGGAAATGCAGCGCGAGGGCAGTCAATGCAAAGGCGTGACCTGCGACGTCCGCGATCAAGCCCAGGTGGAAGCTGCCGTCAAGCAGGCTTTGGACTGGCATGGCCGCATCGACATAATGATGTACATTGCTGGAATCGCCGCGGCCGTACCCTTCCTCGATCTCGATGTGGCCACCTTGGACGACACGCTCAACATAAACCTGCGCGGCGCATTTCTGACCGCGAAGGCCGTGGTGCCGCACATGGTAGAGCGCAGAAAAGGCAAACTGGTCTTCATGGCTTCGACCAACAGTTGGGACGGAGAGGCTCAACTCGCGCACTACAACGCGACTAAGTCCGGTGTGTTCCTTCTGGCCAAGACGCTGGCACGAGAGTTCGGCAAATTCGGCATCAACTCCAACGCGGTCGGGCCGGGGCCCATCCGAACCCGCTTATCCGGCCCAATCCTCAACGACCCCATTTATCAGCAGAAATATCATCCTGAGACCGGCGTGATCCCTCTCGGACGTATGGGAACGCCGGAGGACGTGGCCGGCCCGGCTCTCTTCCTGGCCTCCGACGATGCAGCTTATGTCTCCGGCGTTCTGCTCTTTGTCGATGGCGGACAGTTAGCCTAGCCCCTAGGTGATACCGAGACTTTATGCAAAGAATTGCTTTCCTCTTGCGGTTGCGCGAGGGAACTGATCACGGCAAGCCCATCCTTCAACCCTTTCTTCCAGCCACGTGATCACGAAACCTGCGCACGCCGTCGAGATATACCCCAATGTCGCTGCCCAAACTTAGGGCACGAAAGCCTTTGCCGATCCAATGCACGGCCGCCTCGGGTGAAGGTGGAAGAAAACCCGGAGCAACGCCATGCCGACGGCATGCGGCGACCAGCGCGTCCATGGCGGCTAGCAATCGCGGATGCTCAAACTGCGCCGGAATTCCCAACGAGACCGTCAGATCGTAATGCCCCACCCACGCTACATCGACACCGGGAACGCCGATGATCTCGTCCAGGTTTTGGAAAGCTGCTTCCGTTTCCAACATCACGATCACGGCAATCTCCTCATTGGCTTGGGCAAAGAACTCTGCCGTGCCGGGCTGATAAAGATCGTGCGCGATGCCCAGGGCAACACCGCGCCTGCCCATCGGTGCATATTTGAGCTGGCTCACAATATCTTCCGCTTGTTGTTTCGTTTCCACGCGCGGCACCATGGCCCCGCGGGCTCCCACATCGAGAACGCGTGAAAGAGGCGCGTATCCTGCATCAGGAACACGCGCGATGGGGACAATATCGCTGCCTCGGCAGGATGCAACCATCTCCGCCAGTAGAGAGATATCGCAACGCCCATGCTCCATATCGAAGATCACGAAGTCCATCCCGCACGCGGCAAGCATCGCGCCGATGCCGGGACTAAATAGCTCCAAAACCATCTGGCCCAGGAGCACTTCCCCTTGCTGCAGCCGCTGGCGAAAGCCGTTCATCGCTTGCCCCCTCTCGCTGCAAATGCAGCTTTATTACAGGACGATCGTCTTGACATCCGGTTCAGCACGGATCTCTCCCGGTGCTCGTTTTGTTAAGCCATCCGATAATCTGTCAGACCAAAACACCTGTCAAGCAAGGGAAGGCGCTTCTTCGGAAGCGTTGCGCAGGGCTCTAGGACACCGCAGAAGAGAGTTGCTGCGCCCAGTGCGCAACTGCGACAGCATCCATCGTGGCCTTTCCTTGAGCGGCAAGTTGCACCGCGAAGTTGCCCACGGTCGAGCTCTCCACTGCGCCGCAGCGTACTTCAAGATTGGTAGCGCTGGCCGTCAGCCGGTTGAGAAGACGATTGCGGCTGCCGCCGCCGACAATATAAATCCGTCTAAACTTCTTTCCCGTGATGCGTGCCAGGCTGCTCACAATTTCTCCATACTTGCCGGCCAGGCTATGGAGAATGAGATTTACCATCTTTGGCGCAGCTTCTGCTCCTTCTTCAAACCTCTGCAATCCGCGCTGCGCGAGTTGCCGATTGATACGCGAAGGCATCTCGCCGGGCAACAGCAAGTCCGGGTCGTCAACATCCAGCAGATAGGCAGGCGCCGGGAGATGCTCTGCAGCTTCAATGAGCTCAGGTACGGTCCAATCAATCTCCGTAGCCCATTCGCTCATGCACTGCCGCAAAAGCCACATGGCGTTGACCCCCTTATGAAAACAAATGCGGCCGCCGACGCCGCCCATGTTGTTGAAGCCGGATGCCTCCGATTGTTCGGCGATGATCGGCTCCTTAAGCAGCGTGCCGACTAACGACCATGTACCGGAACTGATGTAGACCCAGTCGTCTCCGCTGTCAGGAATACTGGCAATGGCCGACGCCGTGTCATGGCAGGCGGGCGCAATCAGTTCCGCGCCTTCCAGGCCGCGCAGGTTCAGGTGGTCTCCGGTTAACCTGCCTACGATGGTGCCGGGCAGAACGAGCGGAGGCGCTGTCGCTTGCCGCAGACCTGTCGCTGAGAAGATCTCCGGCGACCAGGTACGTTGGGTCGCATCCACCAGCTGGGTGTGGGTTGCATTGGTATATTCCGATACCGCGCGGCCCCCCAGGCGATGCAGCATATACTCCGGCAGGTTGAGCCATGGCTTGTCGCGCAGCTCCTCTGCTTCTGCGAAAAGTTGGTGGAGCGTATTGATGCGTCCCATCCCGATGCCCGTGATGGACCAAAGCCTCTGCGGCGAAATCAGCTTAAAGACCTCTGCCTGCGCCTGAATGGTGCGCTCATCCCGATAGCAGAAGGGATCGGCGATTGCTTCGCCTTGTGGATTCAATCGGACATAGTCGGCTGCCCAACCATCGACGGCAATTGAGCGCACGCCTTCGCTCGCCATCTCCGCACTTTTTCTGAGACCGATGTCGACCTGCTGCGTAATCTGTTTCAGGTCCCAGTGCAGCTCGCCCTGCAGGCTTACTGGCCCATTGGCATGGCGATGAACCAGCTCAATCTGCGGTACATCGTCGCGCCAGCGCAGCAGGGAAACACGACAGCTTTCTGCACCAAGATCGATGGCAATCATCGCCCGCCGGTCTTCTGCACTCATCTTAGAAACGCCTCCATCGTGGTTGAGAATTCCTCTGTTGCTGTGTCCTACGTCTTGGGCCCTACGCCTGCGCCTGGGGTGAGCCGTTCACGGAGCAGATCGTCCATGTCGCAGAGCTTGTCGGTTACCAGGTTCAACTTGCGGGAGAGGTTTTGGATCTCCGACTCGGCGCGGCGGTTCACGTCGAAGTCCAACTCGCTGCGCAGGCGGTCCTTTTTGTCCTGGCGGTTCTGGCTCATCATGATGACTGGCGCCTGAATAGCGGCCAGCATGGACAGGAAGAGATTGAGCAGGATGAACGGGTACGGGTCCCACGCCCGCCCTCGCAGTCCAATGTTGGTGCACGTATAAACGACCAACACGACTCCAAAGAGAATGATGAAGATCCAAGAGCCTCCAAAACTTGCCACCGAATCGGCGATCCGTTCGCCGAAAGTGTATTCCTCCTCGATCACGTCATTAGCGTTCCGGTTGGCGCGCAGCCGTACCAATTGCTGCGACGCATGGAATTGGTGGCCAAGTACCGTCAGCATATCCATGCCGGCCATGGGTTTGCGCTGCAACAGAGTGGCTATGTCGTCGCGGCTGATCTCGATACACGTGGTTTCTTCCATCGCCAGGGCGCTTGTCTGGTGGGGTGTTTGGTCCAGCATGGAAGCGAAGCCGAAAAACTGTCCATGGCCAGGTTGGTCGACCACCAGCTCCTGGTGATCCTCGTCCACAGTCGTGACCTGCACGTTGCCTGAGATCAGAATGTAAGCGTGCTTGCCGGGGTCATCTATTTTGTAGATGCGCTGCCGTGGAGCAAAGGTTTTGAGATCGACCTGGGCGGCCAGGACGGCAATTTCATCATCGTCGAGCAAGGCAAAAAGCGGGACATGTTTTAACTCTGCCGGGTCGCATGGCATAGATCACCTCGTTGGCGCTGCATTGTTTGGCAATGAACTCCGAGGAACAATAACAGACGATAGCTGCAGGCGGGTGCTAATTTCACATGCACAAAGGCGTGCTGGGTAGGATTTAGAAAGACGAACCAGTCCCCCCGGGGACGGCTGAGAATTTACCCAGGACACGTGGTCCTGGACTGGATGCCAGCCCCAGCTCCCTCGAAGTATCTCCGCCTTATGGCTGGTATACAACCTATTCAAATACAATAATTTGTGAAAGATACCTAATCTGCGACGCGAATCAATTTGGCCGCTGTGACTTGGCTGCGGTCCCGGCCTCACGGGTGGCACAGGTCACCATAACCCCGGAGGCTCCGGCTGCTCGATTGTGACTCTGCGACCATGAAGAGTGCCGTGCGAAAACTGGCAGCGGTGCCCCAAGCCCAGGCAGCGTCGGGCGTGTCATCATAATCCGCATGAGCCTTGCTCGCAGCCTGCACCCGGTGGCGTTGCTAGCTATCGCTGTCGCCACCTCAGCCCAGACGGTCCAATCCAGGTCACCGCAGCCGTTGGTAACAGCGAACACGGCTGAACTGATAGGCGTGTCCGCTGAACTAAGTCAGTTGCAAAAGCTATCAGCCAACCCTGGTTCTGCGGATCGATGGCAAATCCTTTGGCTGCATCAGCGCATTTCCGAACAAGTGATGGCGGCGTCACTCCAGGTGGATGCCACAATAGCCCAGATCGACAACGAGATTGCGCGCTCCAATGAGGTGCGTGGATTCCTGGCTGACCGCCGCGACCGCGCTGTGAGCCGGGCCAACTTGCTCAGCGTACTCGTGGGCGGAGCGGTCGGCGCAACCGCTTCCGGCCTTCAACTTTCATCCAACCTCACCAAGCCGGCGGCCGGCGTCGGCATCGCCGCTGGTACTCTTTCTGCCGGCCTTGCCTTGGCCGGAATTCGCGAAGAGAAAGGCAAGAGCCACCGATTCGACTTCGAATCCAATATGCTGGCTGAGTTTTTTGACCGCCCGACTCTGCCCAATAGCCAGTATCCAGTCACCATATGGACCTTCTTGAATGAACCCAGCCCCACCGGCCAGACCGGTCTCACCCGCAAGCAGGAATTGCTGCAGGTCTGGGTTCGGGTCAAGCGAATCGACTCCTTGTCGAGTACGGAGAAAATCGATCATGTCACCAGCCAACCGTCCGAAATGCTAAACCTCAGCATCGACGACTTCGAAGATCGCGGGGCGATGCTCCAGGACGTTCGGGCCAGGATCTCGTATCTCAAGCGGGACCTGGGGACGCTGCTCGCTTCGCTGCCGCCTTCTCTGATGACGGTCCCCAGTGAGAAACCTTGAACCCCGTCGAGCTATACCGGGAAGGCGCGGACCACCACCAGGGTCATATCGTCGTGCTGTGGGGCGGTCCCGGCAAATCGGGTGGCCGCGTCAAAGATGCATTCCAGCAGTTGCTGCGCGGACAAGACCCGGCAATTGCGAACAGCTTCGACCAAACGGTCCTCCCCCCATTCTTCGTCATCCAGATCCATGGCCTCGCTGATGCCGTCGGTGAAAAGGATGAGCACATCACCCGGGCCGAGCCGCACCGAGCCTTGCTCGTAATGGGCGCTCTCCAGAAGGCCAATCACCGTTCCGTTGGCTTCCAGGCGGCTGACCGTAGCGTTCTCACCGGCGCCATGAAAAAGCATCGGAGGATTGTGACCCGCGTTGACATAGTCGAATCTGCACTGGGCCGGATCATACTGGCCATAAAAGAAAGTCGCGTACCGGTTTGAAGAGGAGGCCTCGTATACCAGGCGATTAATGCTGCCTACCGCTGCCGCCAGGTTGTCAGGGGCGCGCGTAGCCTCGCTACGCAGCGACGCCTGCAGACTGGCCATCATCAAGGCCGCGGCAATTCCTTTGCCGGAGACGTCGCCGATCGCCAGGCCAAGGTTGCCCCTGGGGAGAGCAAGAAAGTCGTAATAGTCGCCACCCACGCCCAGCGCAGGCCGACAGTGGCCGGCATAGTCCAGTCCCGCAATGATGGGCAGTTTCTGGGGAAAGAGCCGTTCCTGCACCTCGCGCGCGATCTCGACCTCGCGGTTGAGGCGTTCGCGCTGTGCAATCTCATCCGCGACGGTTCGCAGCAGGTTCGCATTTTCGAGTGCCAACCCCGTCTGGGCAGCGACCGATTTCAGCAGGCGCACATCAGAGCCGGTGTAAGGTTCTTCCGACCGCTTGGCTCCCAACGAAATAAAACCCAGAAGCTTGTCCCGCACCGCCAGCGGGAGCAGCAACTCTGATTGAAGCGTGGCCAGTTCACCTCGCTCTTTATCGCCGATCCCTTCCTCGCGGTAAAGCCAGGATTGAAGATCGTTCAAAAATACCCGCGCCGGCTCCTTCTGGCTTTTCAACAGCAACGCTGTTCCCGTTTTGCTGGGGAAGGCCACTGCGGGAAGACTGGCATACCCCATTGCGAAGGTGGGCCGGTAAAATCCTTCTCCGCCCAGCAGCACTGCCACCTGGGGCACGTGTAACGTCTCGGAGATGCCGGCCGCCACCGTTTCCAGAAGCGATTTGGGCTCAATGATCGATCGTACCTGGTCGCTTAACGCGGTCAACATATGCTCTGCGTCATAACTCTCGCGGAAGAAACGGCGATCGACCCAGGTGCGCAGGCTGTCCCCGGCCCTGCGAATGGTGAAGTAGGCCGCAATGCCCGCCAGAATCACGATAATTTTTTCCCAACGGTTGTGCTGGGCATTTCCTACCATGGTCGTCGAGGCCACGACGACTACAGCACCAGCAATAAACTGCAGTACTCGTATACCGCTTCTGGCCAGCGTGTATTGCAGCCCCTGCCGCAGGGCAACACCCACCCCCATCGCCTTCTGCACCACGATGACGTAGGTCAGTGTGAGAGGAAACAGTACAAGGGGAATAACAATGAGCGCATTAAACCATGACGGAAAAACTTCGCTGGCCGTCTTGCCCTGAAAGCGCGCGTACAACGTAGGCAAAAGAGGCGGGGTGAAGGCTAGGATTGCGCCCCAATAGAGAAAGCGCAATCGTCGTTCGGCGTCCGGCGATTTGCTCAGGCCGAGTTTGATGCCCATGGCAGCGAAGAAGCTTCCGATCAGGACGAAACCGCCGACTTCCGCCGGTATTATCAGAGCATTGAGGACGCTGTAGAGACCGCTGACCGATCGATAGTTGCTCAGCGCTCCGACCGAGACGGCAACTCCAAACAGGGTAAAGATGGCGAAGGGAAGCGCACAGAACCATTGCAGGGCTCTCCAAACGCGGTCGTATCGATTGCCCACCGGAAAGGGTTCAGGAAAGAAACGGCCGAAGAGGAAAATAATGATCGGGAATATCCCCTCCAAAATCGATGCGTAGAGCTGGCCCGCTTCGCGCCACCCGGGCGGCCAGCCCTGGACAATATAGGTTCTCAAAATGTTCGGAAAGCTCATCATGAGCGCCAGCAACAGCCATGCCATCGGATCGCGCGGACGGCGAAAGGCAACCCAGAAGCCGAGTAGCAGAGACAAGCCCGGGACCAGAAGCTCGACCACCAGGTCACTGGAACTATTCCAGGAGTTAAGCCGGTCCGACGTAACCGGCAAATGGATGCTTCGCTGCCCGCCCATAGGGGCGTCTTTAGGAAGAACGGTCATCACCAGGGGAACACCCACCCGAGCCTTCTTGAAAGCGAGGCCCAGGACGCCGGATCCGGTAAAAGGCGCACCGTTGACCGCCAGCAAGTGGTCGCCGTCATGGATTCCGAAGCTCGCGGCCTCGGGACTAGTGAAGGCGATCTGATCGCTCCCGGGGTCCACAAAAAAGAAAGGGAAGTGCACTGTTTCACGACGGACAAGGTCGGGAAGATAACGAATCTGGTAGAGCAGAGTGATGGCAAAAAGCGCGGTCAGCAGGCTATAGAGAAAGATGGGGCGCTTGGTGGGCACGGGGTATGTGCTTCTCCTGGACGAAGCTCTGAGCCGGGAACCACGATTCTATCGGGTTCCGCGCTACAGATCGCCACCAAAATCGGCGGACGCAGACAATTTCAAAGCAGCGTACAGGAAATCCACGGCAGTTGAATCACTTTTTATTGAGCGCTTGATCCGGCTGCAGCGGCTGCAGCATAAATGCGTGAATGGTGCGGTGAAAGTATCCTCGACCTATGATTTCGCCGTTTTCGTTGATGCGCGAGGCCACTAACAGCGTCCAGCCGGAATCGGGCGCGATGAGTTTGTTCAGATTGATCATCTTGCCCTTCTCCCAGAGGAACGCCCTGGGCCTATCGTCCCCTGAGGTGCCGACCACCTGTCCCAGGGAATTGATGTCCAATGCTGTGCTCGGTGAATCCGCATCGTGGAGCGCGCCCAGATCCTCGACGGAACCGTTTCTCCAGATCACACCGTGGTTCGTACCACTGGCCAGGTCGCACGCTCCAACGATCACGCCGCTGTTATTGATGGCCTGAGCGTTGCAGAGACTGCCGCCGGGCAGGTTCGGCAGCTGCTGCATCTTGCCTTCGCGCCAAATAAAAGCCTGAGGCTTGCCATTCAGAGCAACATTCGCTTCTCCGACAACGTCGTCCTTGTCGTTTATGTCGCGGGCCCGGCTGTAATTTCCCTGGGCAAGCAGTCCAAGATCGCGGGGCTGTTTCGTCCGCCACAAGACTGCGTGTTTCTCGCCGCTGCTGATCTGCGCACTCCCCACCACGTTTCCCGCTGCGTTCACGGCCAGGGCAGATGAATACGGGCCTCCCAGCGACTCCAGGAATTCCAGTTTGTTCTCAGACCACTTGAATGCCTGCGTGAAGCGCAAATCCTGCGGTATTTGAAGCGTTCCTACTACCGTGAGCCGGTCGTTGATGTCGGAGGGGTAGACGAGGGTGAAATTCTTTTCTCCCTCGATAGAGATCGTCTCCTTGCCGTGAAAGAGCACGCCCGGCATCAGGCTCGCGGTTTCCGAGTGCCAGATGACCATGTCGCCATGATTATTCAGTCCCGGAGTGTCGGTAAGCGTGCGCACCAGGGCTGGGCCACGATCCACAACTGTGTATTGTGGATGGACGTCCTGGGCAAGAGTCAACGGAGCCCAGACCAACGGAAGTAAGACCAGTGCTGTCGCTGCAACAAGGCCCACAGCCCTCGTTTGGCCTAAACGAGGCCTATACCGAAAGTTGCGGCAGGACAGGGCGCCCAGGCTCTGTTGCGCTGCCCGCTGAAGAACCAGACGTGTCCTAAGAGAAACCGTGGCCGCTTTCACAAACGTGTAAGACTCCGCTTTTGACGCCGGGGTTACAAACCAGAAGCTTGTTTATACGATAACCGTCGGGCTCCTACGGCGTCATGCTAGTCGTGTTAACTGTAAGGATTACGGTCTGGGTTGTGACAACAGTTCCAGCGGTTCCCGTACCCACAACCGTTACTTTTGAGGCGACTGGTGTACCGTTTACGACATACCCGCTCATACCGCAACCAGACAGACCAGCAGCAAGAGCCCACGCGCCGGCGGCCAGAAGGCAAAGATGCCAAAGGCGCTGCGTCCTGACCAACTTCCGTCTGCGAGCGAAGACCGCCAGTCCGGTCAGGCTTCCCGGGCACCAGAATACCAACGCAAACAGGGCCGGACTGAATGGGCTTTGTGGTGCTTGACTCGGTATACGCTTGCCTGCTGCTTGCACTGTCGTGCTGATCGTAAGCTCCGTACTTACGCTCTGATTATTGCCGCTCAGCGTGACCTGATTCTGTGCAAACGCGCAGCTTGCATTGGCCGGCAGATTCATACAACTCAATGAGACCATCCCGCTATAGCTGCCACTCGGCGTGATGCTAAGAGTGGTCTTTCCTGACGCCCCTGCCGCAATGGTCAGCGTGGTGGGGCTCGCGGCCATCGTATAGTTAGCTCCTGCCGGTTCCACGGGCGTGCCGCTGACGATGATCGTCACCCCTGCCGAGTTGCTGCCGGCAAAGTTTCCAGCGGCCGCATAAGTCGCGGTGGTGACATCCCTTCCCGCGGGCAGCGCGGTGGTGCTGAGCGTGGCCACACCGCTGCCGTTCAGCGTCCCCACACCGAGCGAAGTAGACCCGCTGTAAAAGGTCACGCTTCCTGCAGGTACGCCCGCCGTGGATGCCACAGTGGCGGTCAATGTTATGCCGACGCCGTTTGCCGCACTGGACGGGGCACTTAGTTGGGTCGTGGTTGCCGCCGCAGCGACTGTCAGCTCGCCAGGGACCGTGGTTACCGTGTAGTTGGCCAGTTGTGCGCTGGTTACAGAAGGCGCAATTGCATACTTGCCGGCATTGCTGGTGGCGGTCGCCGTAGTGGTGAAGCTTTCGCTAAAGCTTTCGCCGCCCACCGCGCCACTCACCGTTCCACTAAAGGCCGGATTAGCTACGCCAAAGCTCCGGGTCGCATTATTGGCCGCGACCGTCAATGGAGCAGGCGTTACCTGGAAGCTTTGCGTTGCGCTGGCCGGAGCGAAATTGGCATTGCCGGCTTGAGCGGCCCGCAGCACGACGGTGCCGACAGCAGTGACGCTCACCATGCCGCCGGCGATCGAGGCTGGACCGGACTGCACGCTGATAGCGACCGGATAACTGCTGCCCAGGCTCGAGCTTGCTGTCACACCGAAAGGTGCGCTGCCGTACACCCGCGACCCGATGGCTGGGAATGTGATGGTCTGCGGTCCGCCGGTGATGCCGACGATCGTAGCCCCCGAAGCACTGGCCGCGAAGTTCCCCTGTGCGCCATAGCTGGCCGTGACACCATTGCTACCGCCGGGTAGCGCCGCTGTGCTCAGTGTAGCCACGCCGCCCGCGTTGAGCGCGCCCACGCCGAGGGCGGTGGAACCGCTCGAGAACGTAACCACTCCGCCTGGCGTACCTGCAGTGGAAGTCACGGTCGCGGTCAACGTTACACTGGCGCCGTAGCTAGCGCTGCCCGGCGCGCCCAACGTGGTCGTGGTCGGCGCGCCAACGACCGTAAGTGTGCCGTTCACAATGTTGACGCTGTAGTTGGCCAACTGTGGACCAGTCGCGGCGGGCACGATCGGATAGCTGCCCACATTACTGCTGGTGTTGGCGCCCGTAGTAAAGCTTTCGCTGAAGCTGTCGCTGCCCACAGCGCCTGTCACTGTTCCGCTAAAGGCCGGATTGGCGGCGCCGAACACACGAGTCGCGCTATTGGCCACTAACGTCAGCTGTGCAGGCGTCACCTGGAAGCTCTGCGTTGCTGTGGCCGAGCCATAGTCGGTATTGCCGGCTTGCGTGGCTTGCAGCACCACCGTACCCGCGCCGGTGATGGTCACCACGCCTCCATTAATCGCTGCGGGGCCGGACTGTACCGTGACGGTGACAGGATAGCTGCTGCCTAAGCTCGAGCTCGCCGTCACGGTAAAGGGCGCGCTGCCATAGGGGCGCGACGCGACGGGTGAGAATGTAATCGTTTGCGAGGCCACGTTCACCGTGATGCTGCTTGCCGCCGACGTGCTGGCGCCAAAGTTGCCTGTTGCCGCATAGGTAGCCGTGAGCGTATCGGTTCCCACTGGAAGGGTCGTGGTGCTCAGTGTGGCCAGTCCGTTGCTGCTGTTGAGAGTGCCCGTTCCCAGGCTTGTGGATCCGCTATAGAAGGTGACGATGCCGCCGGGCGTCCCTGCGGTCGAGGTCACCGTGGCCGTCAGGGTGACGCTGGCGCCATAGGCAGCACTGGGCGGCGCACTCAAGGTGGTAGTGGTTGAGACGCCGCTCACCGTCAGCGTCCCGTTGACAATGGTGACGTTGTAGCTGGCCAGTTGCGCACCAGTCACCGCGGGCACAATTGGATAGGTGCCCACAGCACTGGTGGTCGTTGCGGCGGTGGTAAAGCTTTCGCTAAAGCTGTCGTTGCCCACAGCGCCGGTCACGGTTCCATTAAAGGCCGGATTTGCCGCGCCATAGGCACGGGTCACATTGTTGGCGGTCACGGTCAACGGAGCCGGGATCACCTGGAAGCTCTGCGTCGTCGTGGCCGCGGAATAGTTTGCGTCCCCGGCCTGCGAGGCTCGCAGCACCACAGTTCCTGCGCCCGTAAGGGTGACCACACCCGCGTTGATCACGGCCGGCCCCGATTGCACGGTGATGGTGACTGGATAACTGCTGCCCGCACTGGAGCTCGCCGTCACCGCGAACGGGGCGCTTCCGTAAGCGCGAGACGCAATGGCAGGGAAGGTAATGGTCTGCGTTCCCTGGCTGACGGTGATGATGCTTGCCGCAGACGTGCTGCCGGCAAAGTTGCCCGCGGCCCCATAAGTGGCCGTCACGCTATTCGTACCGCCTCGGAGCGTGGTCGTGTTCAGCGTGGCCACACCGGCCGCGCTCAACGTGCCCGTGCCCAGAACGGTCGTGCCGCTACTGAAAGTCACGGTTCCGCCCGGCATCCCTGCGGTGGAGGTTACAGTAGCCGTAAGGGTTACATTTCCACCGAAAGTGGCGGTGCCCGGAGCATTCAACGTGGTCGTGGTCGGCGCGGCCGTTACCGTCAATGTCCCGTTGTCGATGTTCTCCGTGTAGTTGCCCAGGTTTGTACCGGTCACAGAAGGCAAAATCGCATAGCTGCCCACATTGCTGGTGGTGGTTGCCGTGGTGCTGAAGCTTTCTGTAAACGTATCGCCGTTCTGCGCGCCGGTCACCGTTCCATTAAAGGTTGGATTGGCTGCGCCGTAGACCGGCTCGCGTTGTTGGCGGTCACCGTCAGCGTCGGCTTGGTTGTCGCTGTGATGGTAAGCGTTCCATTCTCCACCACCACGCCGTAGTTGCCCGCTGAGGAACCAGTCACAGTTGCAGTGATCGGATAGGTGCCGGCTGGAGAGTTGCTGGTAGCCGTCGTGCTGTAAGTCACGATAATGGTCGTGCCAACCGTGTCGCCGTTTTCCAGGCCTGTGACGTGCCAGTAAGCGTGGGCAGCGCTGCGCCCGCCATCATGGTAGCGTTCGCAACATTCACCGTCAGCTGCGGTTGAAGCAAGCCGTAGATAAGCAGAGCTCCCGAACCATTCGTCACGCCCACGGGCCCAAAACTGGGCACGTACATTTTTCCGTTAGCCACGATGGGCGGGCAATATTTCGAAAAAGTGCCGACTTCATCGCGACCGTCATTGGTTTTGTCGGTCCACAGAAGCTGTAGCGTATCTGCGTTAAAAGCGTAAAGAACCCCCTGGTCCAACTGGTGCGAGGCGTCGCCGTTGAAGGGGGTGGATGCCCAAAGGATGCCGTTGCGATTGCCGTTTGCCGAGATCGAGGTAAAACCCCCGGGCATAGCTCCATCGTTGTTGGTCGCGGGCGCGGTCATTGTACTCATGGCCCAGGGCGTCGTGTTCAGTCGCCCGGTGGTGGAATTATAGGTAAAGGAGCGCAGTACGTCGTTTTCTCCCCAGACATAGATTGTCGGGCCATTCGCGTCGCTATCGAAGTACGATGCCGTACCGTGGATATGGCTCGTTCCTACGCCATAGATAGCCTGAAACTCCTGTTCCACGTTGTCGCTGGAGGCGTTGAACTCTCCCATGTCACCCGTATTGATAAGGTAGAGCACGCCTTGCTTGCCCCCGCCCAGCAAGTAGTTAGTATTCGGAACCAGGATGACTCCGGCCGAAGCCAAATCCATATCTCCTGCGCTCAACGTAGCGGCGTCGGACGGCGTGAAGTAATCAAGAAGCTGCAGAGTGGGCGATAACTTGATCAAGCTTTCTCCGGTCTGTGTCACGCCGTTCGGCGTCTTTCCGGAGCTCCCATTGCCTGTCGAAAGATAGAGGTTGCCCGCGCTATCGATGGCGGGAGCCTGCCCTGCCATCCAGATCCCCCCTTGCTGCAACCCAACCGTCGTGTCCTCGTAGACCCCAACCTGCTTCAACGTCGAAGCGCTGTAAGCGAGCACCCAGCCTTGGTAGGTCGGTTGGTCGTCGCGCGAGCCGAAGCCCATGTAGATGTTCCCGTTGGCAAGAGCCAGGCCGGCGCGTTGATTTTGCCGCAGCATGTCTAATTGAAGCGGGGGGGTCAGATCAGGAGTCGAGTAGCTGGCGGTAATATTCACCGGGCTTCCGAGTACCGGTTCACCGGTTGCAATTTCAAGTGCGTTGAGGTGGAACCCGTATTCGACGTTCCCATTCACCGTAGATTGAAGAGCGGAGACGAAGTACATGTAGTTCGTGTTTGGATCGATAACCGGCGTGCTCAAAATACCTATGCCGGTAGACCAGGAAATATTCTGATCGTACTGAACATTCTGCGGCGTAACGGGTGTGCCGAAATTCTGGGTCCAATATACTGTGGCATTATCGGCGTCAATCGCGTAGACACTGTTCCGCATGGTAGCCACAAACACAACGTTGTGCGTGCCGCCGGCAATGGCAAGGTTCGAAACGTACAAAGGCTGCGCGTAGATCTCTCCGTCGGTGGTGACGGTATGCAGCTTGCCGAAAGTTTTTGAGTTTACGTTTGCCGGAGTAAGAATCGTCTCCTGCAAATTTGCGCCTGTCCGTCCAAGGTTATAGCTCCTGGTATAGACATTTACCTGGGCTAGTGCCGGGATGCTGGTTAAAAGCAGCAACAAAAGCGCAACACACGCCAGGCCGGCCGATGCAAAAGCCCATGTATTGGCCAAAACGAAATGTGGATGATCGCGATGCTTTGCCACAGTGACAGCCCCCAAACCAACAAATCACTTGGCCCAGACCGCACCCCGCCCAAGTGTCCTTGGGGGAGGAAACCAAAAGATTGGGGGGATATGTCAGATCGTCTTTGGGGGGAGTACCAGACGTCCTGAGTGTTAGTCGACGTGACCAAATTCTAGCATTGTGCCGGGCTAGGGAACATGTTACTCCAGGGCGCACGTTACCCTAGGGCGCACATTAGTTTGGGTGGTTTCATTGCGTTTGATCCGCACCCAAAGCAGAAAGAACACAAGGTCTCAAGGTTTCGCTTCTAGTCTATATAAGGTAACCGCTTCCGGCGCAAATGTTTTTTAGAGACCGGTGGAAGAAAAGCCCGCACTTCACTTAGAGCAGAACGATGGACGCCCTTCTTTTGATGAAAAAAGCCTAGCTCGGTATCTACTCAGGAAACGGCAATCCTATTTCTGCTGTAGCCCGGCTGTACAACGTAGAAGTGAAAATGGAGTGAAAGCCTGAGATTCCTCAAAACTTGCCAATTTGTTTCAACAACTGTGCAGTGTGGTTGAACGCTGCAGCCCAGATCGATCTCTGGGCGGGGCACACCTGAAACCAATCCAGGGGGCGGCCCGAGCCTTCCCGGCCCTCCACCCTGGCATGGGCGGAGGTGGAGGGACAGAGCCGAGCGCAGCCTACTGCGTCAGGTTGAGGGAAAGGGCTACGGTCTGGGTCGAAACCGCGGTCCCGGAAGTTCCAGTGGCCACGACAGTCACCTGGGAACTGGTCGTCGAGCCCGTGGTCGTTGTGCCCGTGGTCGTCGAGCCCGCGCCACTCGTATTACCGCTCGTACCACAGCTCGATAGACCAGCCGCAAACGCGCACGTGCAGAGAATCAGCAGGCAAAGCTGCCACGGGCGGGGCGTCTGGGCCGGCTTCCGTTTGCGTAGGAAGACCGCCAATCCGGTCAGGCCTCCAGGCCACCAGAAGGCCAGGGCGAACAGTGTTGGATTCACCGGCCTTTGCGGTGCCTTCTTTTCTGCCTGTTGCGCAGTCGTGTTGATTGTGAGCGTCAGGTTCACGCTCTGGTTATCCCCAGCCACCTTGACCTGACTCTGGGCAAACGCGCAAGTGGCATTCGTGGGCAAATTCGAACAACTCAACGCGATCGTCCCGTTGTAGCCGCCAGTTGGGGTCAAGGTGAGCGAGGTGGTAGCTGCATGTCCCGCTGCGACGGTCAGCGAGGTTGGGCTCGCGGACATCGTATAAGCACCCACCGGTGTCACTGGCCCGGCCGTGACCGTGAGTGTCACGGGCGCTGAGGTGCTGGCGGCAAAGTTGCCCGCCGCCGTATACGTGGCGGTGACGGTATCCGTTCCGGCGGGGAGGGTCGTAGTGCTGAGTGTGGCCGCGCCGCTGCTGTTCAGAGTGCCCGTTCCCAAGCTCGCGGATCCGTTATAGAAGGTGACGGTTCCTCCAGGCATGCCTGCGGTCGAGGCTACTCCGGCCGTCAGCGTAACGCTGTCGCCAAAGGCGGCGCTGCTGGGCGCGGTCAATGTAGTCGTGGTCGCCGCGGCGGTCACCGTTAAGGCGCCGTTCACGATGCTGACGGTGTAGTTAGCCAGATTTGTACCCGTCACGGAAGGCACAATGGGATAGCTGCCTACAGCGCTGGTGGCGGTCGCCGTGGTGGCAAAGCTTTCCGTAAAAGCGTCGCCGCTCTGCGCGCCGGTCACAGTTCCGCTAAGGGTTGGGTTGGCCGCACCATAGACACGGGTCGCATTATCCGCCTTCACGGTCAGCGTGGTAGTGGCTGCCGGCGTGATGGTAAGTGTGCCCGCGTTCACCACCAGCTGGTAGTTGCCGGCTGATGAACCGGCCACCGTGGCGGTGATGGGATAGCTCCCGGCCGGCGAGCTGCTGGTAGCCGTGGTGCTGTAAGTGACCGCAATCGTCGTACCCAGCGTGTCGCCATTCGCCAGTCCGGTGACCGTCCCCGTCAAGCTGGGCAGCGCACTACCGGCCGTCATGGTGGCGTTCGCCACGGCAACCGTCAGCGTATTAAGCAAGCCGTAGACCACCAGGTTGCCGGTGCCATCGGTGTTGCCCACCGGCCCAAAGTTAGGCACGTAGACCTTGCCATTCGCCACAAGGGGAGGCACATACTTTGCGAACATGCCGATTTCGTCCCGCGCGTCATTCGTCTTATCGGTCCATAGCAGGCTCAGCGTATCCGCATTAAACGCGTACAGAACGCCCTGCGTATTCTGGTGCAAGGAGTCGCCGGCGTACGGCGTTGAAGCCCATAGGATCGGATTCGTATTGCCGTTCGCCGAGATGGTGAGAAATCCGCCCGGCATGGCCCCATCATTATTGGTCGCCGGCGCGGTCATCGTACTCTGGGCAAAAGGAGTGGTAGTCAGAAGGCCGGTGGTGGCATTAAATAGAAAACCGCGCAGCACATCGTTCTCGCCCCAGACATACGTGCTGGGGCCATTCACGCCACTGTTGTAGTAGATCACTCCACCATGGATGTGACTGGTTCCCACCCCGTAGACAGCCTGAAATTCCTGGCGCACATTGTCGGTGGAGGCGTTGAATTCTCCCATCGCGGTCGTGTCCACAAGGTAGAGCACACCTTCCTTGCCGCCGGCCACCACATAATTGGTGTTCGGAATCAGCATCGGGCCGGACGAACCCAAATCCATGTCGCCTGCATTCATGACGGCGCTGTTGTACGGGGTGAAGTAGTCGAGCAACTCCAGGGTGGGTGATAACTTGATGAAGCTGTTGCCGGTCTGCACCAGGTTATTCGGAGTGGTGCCAAAACTTCCGTTGCCGGTCGTCATGTAGAGATTTCCTGCGGCATCGATCACAGGCGCCTGCCCTGCATTCCAAATCCCGCCCTGTGAGCCAATCGTGGTGTCGGAATAAACCGCGGTCTGGGCCAGAGTGGACGTGCTGTAAGCGAGAACCCAGCCGTTGTAGACCCCCTGATCCTCATGGGAGGTGAATGCAATGTAGACGTTGCCATTGGCCAGGGCCATGCCAGGCCGGGCATTCTGCGTCCTCGCGTTAAACACCAAAGGAGTGGTGAGATCGGCGGTGGAGTAGGTGGCGGCTATAGCGACCGGGCTTCCGCTCACCGGAAGTCCCGTCGCAATCTCAATCGCGTTCAGATTGAAGGAGTAATTGTAGGTGCCCGTCGGTTGCTCAGCAGAAACAAAGTACATAATGTTGGTGGCCGGATCGATCACCGGTGTACTCAAAATACCGATTCCGGTCGCCCAGGAAATATTCTGGTCGGTCTCCACCTGTTCCGGAACCATGGGCGGCCCGAAGTTCTGTGACCATAGCTGGGCGCCGGTGTCCGCATCGAGCGCATAGATGGTGTTCAACATGCTCGCTACAAAAACAACGTTGTGCGTTCCCCCGGCAATCGCCAGACCCGATACATAGAGGGGCTGAGCGAAGATTTCCCCGTCGGTCTGAAAGGTGTAAAGTTTTCCGAAGTTGGTGGAGTTTACGTTGGCCGGAGTGAGAATCGTTTCCTGCAGATTCGCGCCGGTCCGCCCATTGTCGTAGCTTCTGGTATAGACATTTACTTGGGCCATTGCCGCCGTGCTCGAGTACACCAGCAGCCAGAGGCAAAGACAAGCCAGAGCAACCAAATGCGCCACGCGTCCACGGCCCGGGAAAGACTGGGAGGCGTCAGGGGAAGGAAAACTGTCCTTACTTGAGCGAAAAGTGTCTAGATACCTTGCCAACAGGCCCCCATTAAATAAATACTTTCCAAAACAGGCCCACAAACGAAATACACCGTCTGCCAAGACGGCACGCGGTCACACGCATGAAGCGATCAAACTGGTTGGAAGCTCCATCAGCCATCTTTCCAGCTGGAAAGGTGTCGAGCATCCTGGGCGGGAATGGCCCAAACAACCTTAGAGAAGCGTCAGAGAGATCCTTCGAGAAGGACCTGAAGTACCGGTGGTAATTGCAATATCTCGCGGATATCCATTCAAACGCTTACTAACCAAACGGCGTTGCCGGTGGGCGAGCTGGACGTTGGAAGATTGGCAATGTAAATAGATTGTCACCAATGTAATTAAATTGTCACCAAAGTCTTCCAAATTGTAGCAACGAACCGTCAAAAGTGCACCATTCAAATAACACCAAACAAGCGATTCGTTTTGATAAGGCATGAAATGAACGGATCATATTTCATTTAAAGCAAACGCGTTAGCCGCTGGGAACCCCAGCTTCGGGACTGGCACGACGCCATCTTCCGGGGGCCTGGACCGGAGGCCCGGACCGAGGGCACGGACCGGCAGCATAGTGGTGAAGACGGCACTATCTGGGTAATATTCGGCGCCGGCGGCAGCCTGGAGAAATCGATGTATCCGTCAGGATGCAAGCCCGCCGTACAATACAATGCCCTTTATGAATCAACGAGAAGAAGGTGGCAAGGCGGCGGTAACGCGGCGGGACTTGCTCATTGGCGCCGGAGGTCTGGCTTCTGCGTTCGTCTTTGGCGCCCTAGCAATGGAAGCTGCCGGTGAGGTTTGGGCAGGCGCCAGCGAGCCTCCGGGCCGCAAGCTGAAAGTCATTGTCGCCGGCGGGCATCCCGGCGATCCGGAATATGGATGTGGTGGCACCGTCGCTCGCTTGACCAATCTCGGCCACGAGGTAGTTCTGCTTTACCTGAACGACGGAGCGTGGCCTCCTACTGCCGCATCCATACGGATCGCAGAGGCGAAAAGGGCTTGCGAGCTACTCCAGGCACACCCTGCCTATGCTGGACAAGTCAACGGCCACGCCGTGGTGGATAATGCGCATTACGAAGACTACGCGAAGCTGATCGAAGCCCAGAAGCCGGACGTGGTCTTTACCCAATGGCCCATCGACAACCACCGCGACCATCGCGCCATTACCATGCTCACTTACGATGCCTGGCGGCAATCAAAAAATAAATTCGCTCTCTACTACTATGAGGTTTCCGATGGGGAGGATACCCTGCAATTCTCTCCCACGCACTATGTCGACATCACGCAAACGGAACCGGCTAAACGTGCTGCCTGCTATGCTCACGCCAGCCAGACACCGGACAGATATTACGCGCTGCAGGACCAGGTCGCCGCTTTTCGGGGTGTAGAAGGCGGCTACAAAAGAGCAGAGGCGTTTGTGCTCCAACTGCAGAGCCCCAGTGATCCTATGCAGGTGTTCAGCCAGTCGTCCGAGAAAATGCGATAAGCTGTAGGGCCAAGGGGAATGTGACATCCATGGATCTGTCTACAGAGCATGTACCCATCGGCCACTTTCTCGAGCAGCCTGAAGACCAGCAGCCGTGGCAGAAATTCCGCCTTACCGAGGAACAGATCGCCGGCTTCAACGAGAAGGGATATCTTGCTGGAGTTCAGGTTCTCAATGATCGGCAAATAGATTTACTTTGCTCTGAGTTGGCCGGCTTGATGAAGAAATCGCATCCCGCCAATCGCCTGTTCCATGAGTATCATTCCAACGAATCAAAGGATCCGAATGCAGTTCTCTTCCACGCCCTCGGCGCGTGGCGCACCGGACCCGCTTTCCACGATGTGCTTTGGAGTCCGGCATTCCTGGTGCCGGCCTCGCAGTTGTTGGGTGGCTCTGTCCGCTTCTGGCACGACCAGCTTTTTTGTAAGCCCGCGCATCACGGGGGTGTGGTGGCCTGGCACCAGGACTACTCTTACTGGACACGCACCGAACCGATGTCCCATCTTACTTGCTGGATCGCGCTCGACGATAGCGACCGCGACAATGGCTGCCTCTACTATGTTCCCGGAAGTCATCGCTGGCAGCTGCTGCCGGTAACCGGCCTTACGGGAAACATGGATGAAATCATGACTGTTCTCACCCCTGAACAAAAGCAGGCCTTCCTCCCCGTCCCCATTGAGTTGAAGCGCGGGCAATGTACCTTCCATCACCCGCTCATGGTGCATGGTTCTTATGCCAACCGCTCAGACCGGCCGCGCCGCGCTACGCTCATCAATGCCTTCAGAGACGGAGTTCGGTCCGCATCGGACGATCCACTCTTGCAGGGTGTTCCTTCTATTCCCAACGGAGCCAGGATGGAGGGTCAGTTTTTTCCCCTGCTCTTCGATCCTCAGCGAACCAGGAACTGATAAGGTTGCGGCTGACATCCCTGGCACGGAGAGAACAAATGAGTATCGAGCATACGGTGTTGGTGTTGGCGCACGAAGACGATCCGCAGCTAAGCATGCTGAAAGGACTGCGCCACATCGTGGGTCGAGAGCCGGCGGCTTTTTCGAGCGCGGTGAAGGATCCGGTGGTGATCCTTGCCTGGTCGGCACCCAAGAAGGTGTTGCGCGAAGTATTTCTTATGTGCCAGGACGTTCGCTGGGTGCATTCGCGCTCGGCAGGATTGGACAGCGTCCTGTTTCCGGAGCTGATTGCGAGCGATGTCCCGCTCACCAACGGCAGGGGAGTTTTTAGCCAGTCGCTGGGAGAATTCGCTCTGGCGGCGATCCTCTATTTTGCCAAGGATTTCCGCCGCATGCTGCGCAACCAGATGGCGGGCGTGTGGGAGCAATTTGATGTGGAAGAAATTGACACCCAGACCGTGGGCATCGTGGGTTACGGGGACATTGGCCGCGCCGTTGCCAAACGGGTGCACCCCATGGGCATGCAGGTTCTGGCCACCAAGAGACATCCTCCCCCGGGCGCCGATCCGATGGTCGATCAATTCTATAAGCCGGAAGATCTGACGGGGATGCTCGCCCGTTGCGACTATGTCGTAGTCTCGCTCCCGCTCACGCCGGAGACTCACCACATGATCAGCGATGCACAGTTCGCGGCCATGAAGCCAAGTGCGGTTGTGATCAACGTAGGGCGAGGGCCGGTGATCGACGAGGCGGCTATGGTTCGTGCCCTGACCGCAAAGCGGATCAAGGGCGCAGGGCTCGACGTCTTCGAGCATGAGCCCCTGCCGGCGGGTGATCCGATGTATCGGCTGGAGAACGTACTGCTCTCGCCCCACTGTGCAGACCATACAGCGCAGTGGCTGAACCAGGCGATGCGTTTCTTTCTCGACCAGGACCGTCGCTTCACCAACGGGGAGCCCCTCGAAAATGTGGTCAACAAGAGCCTGGGTTACTAAGAATCGATGCCAATCGACGAGAAAGACAAGGCAAACGGCGGGTTGCGCAGCGACTTATGGTTCGGGGGCCAGGTAGAACCGGGCGAAGCAGCCGTCTACCTGGAGCGCTACGGCAACTACGGCATCACCCGTGAAGAGTTGCAATCCGCCCGGCCCATCATTGGCATCGCGCAAAGCGGCAGCGATCTGGTCCCTTGCAATCGCATCCACCTAATCCTCGCTGAGCGGGTGAAGGCGGGCATCCGCGACGCTGGGGGACTGCCCTTCGAATTTCCCACCCATCCCATCCAGGAGACTGGCCGCCGCCCCACCGCCGCTCTTGACCGTAACCTTGCCTACCTTGGTCTGGTCGAGATCCTATCCGGTTATCCGTTTGATGGGGTAGTGCTCACCACGGGCTGCGACAAGACCACTCCCGCAGCCCTGATGGCCGCGGCCACGGTGAATCTCCCGGCCATCGTACTGTCGGGTGGACCGATGCTCGACGGCTACGTGAAGGGCAAGCTCAGCGGCACGGGCACTGTGCTTTGGGAAGCGCGCCGTCAATTGGCGGAAGGGCTGATAACCGGCCAACAACTGGTGGATAGGGTGATGTCCGCTATCCCCAGCGCAGGCCACTGCAACTCCATGGGAACAGCGCTCTCGATGAATTCGCTGGCAGAGGCGTTGGGGATGTCTTTGCCCGGATGCGGCACCATCCCGGCCCCTTATGCTCAACGAGCCAAGATGGCCTACCTTACAGGGCGCCGAATCGTAGAGATGGTGAGGGAAGATCTCACCCCCAGCAAGGTTCTCACCCGGGAAGCCTTTGAGAATGCGATCGTGGTCAATTCTGCGATTGGCGGCTCGACCAATTGTCCACCCCACATCATCGCCATCGCGCGCCACATGGGCGTCGAGCTGAACATTCGCGACTGGGAGCGAGTGGGCCACCAGATCCATCTGCTGGCCAACGTGCAGCCGGCGGGAGAGTTTCTTGGTGAGGCATATCATCGCGCCGGCGGCGTTGGCGCGATATTCGGCGAGCTGATGCAGGCCGGCAAGATCCGTACCGGCGCCTTGACCGTGAGCGGGGCGACCGTCGGTGAAAACTACAAAGACGCGCGTAGTCTCGACACCAAAGTTATCCGGACCTATGACCATCCGCTGAAGCAGAATGCCGGCCTCCTGGTGGTTTCGGGCAATCTCTTCACTTCCGCGCTGGTCAAGACCTCAGTCATTAGCGACCAGTTCAGACAGCGCTACCTTTCCGACCCCGGCAACGAAGATTGTTTTGTGGCGGGGGCGATTGTTTTCGATGGACCAGAAGACTACCGCGAGCGCATCGAAGATCCCTCGCTCGCCATCGACGAGCATTCCATCCTGGTGGTGCGCGGATCGGGGCCGGTTGGCTACCCGGGCTCTGCTGAGGTAGTGAACATGACTCCGCCGGGCAGGCTCATCCGGCAGGGAATTCGTATGCTGCCCTGTATGGGAGATGGCCGGCAAAGCGGCACTTCAGACAGTCCGTCGATTCTGAATATCTCTCCGGAATCGGCGATTGGGGGCAACCTCGCGATCCTCAGAACCGGCGATCAGATCAAAGTCGACCTGGCGCACCGGCGAGTGGACGTGCTGCTGTCAGAGCAGGAGATCGCCGCGCGGCGCAAAGAACTTAAGCCTGCGGAAATAACCAACCACTCGCCCTGGGAAGAATTTTACCGGGCCAACGTAGGGCAGCTCGAAACCGGCGCCTGCCTGGAATTTGCAGTGAAGTATCACGATGTGCGCAAGGTTGTTCCCCGGCACTCGCACTGAAGAAAACCATGTGTTACAAGGAAAATCCTATGGAAAAATCTGTTCGGGTGGGTTTCGTTGGTTCACGTTTTGCGGCCAAGTTTCACTGGGAGGCCCTCCGTCGCGTCTACGGGGTGCCGGTCGAGATCGTAGGCGTCACCTCCAAAACGCCGGAAGCGCGCGACGCCTTTGCAAAAGAGACGGGGATCCGCGCATTCGATACGTTAGCTGAACTTTGTGCGGCCGTGGATGTTGTGGATCTCTGCACCCCACCCTCCTCTCACGAAGAGCTAGCGCTGCAGGCTCTCGCTTTGGGCAAGCACGTCATCATTGAAAAACCGCTCACCGGCTACTACGGCGCGAGCACCTCGGGCAAGGAGCAAATGCTTGCTGAAGCCACGGCGAGTAGTGGGCGCATTCTGGCGGCAGCTAAAACCAGCGGCAAACGGGTGTGCTATGCCGAGGACTGGGTGTATGCTCCGGCAATTCAGAAGGAGCGCGAGATCATCCAAAAAAGCGGCGCCCAGATTCTTCGCATCCTCGGTGAGCAGTCTCACGGTGGATCACACTCTCCTTACTATGGCCGGTGGAAATTTTCGGGAGGGGGATCGTTGGTCGGCAAGGGATGCCATCCCGTGAGCGCAGCGCTCTATTTGAAGCGGGTCGAGGGACAATCGCGGGATGGGTTACCCATTCGGCCGGCCACGGTAAGCTGCCGTACGCATGAGATTACCCGACTGCCCAATTACCGCGATGAAGGTTTTCTGCGCACCGGTTATGACGATATAGAGGATTACGCGCAGATCCACATTACGTTTTCCGATGGAACCGTAGCCGATATCTTCTCCTCGGAACTGGTCATGGGCGGGGTTTATAACTGGCTCGAAGTCTTTTGCAACAATCACCGTACCCGATGCAATCTGAATCCGATCAATGCTGTGGAGACCTTCAACCCCAGGGAAGACATACTAAAGGACGTTTATGTGGTGGAGAAGACCAACACCAAGCAAGGTTGGAGCCGTCCTGCACCGGATGAGGGGTGGCAGCACGGGTATCCGCAAGAATTCCAGGATTTTATGGAGAGCATTTACCACGATCGGGAGCCCCTCTCGGGAATAGAACTTGCGCGGGACACGATCGTGACCCTTTACTCCGGCTATTTGTCGGTGGAGCGCGGCGGGGCCGAAGTCGCAGTACCTTAATCGGCAGCGCGGTGCCCCATCCTGCATTTTTTCTTCGCACCCAGCCTTGGTGGGGGCTTCCGCACTTAGTCAGCAGAAACCTGTTCCGCAGCAAGTGGCGCCGGAGCCCGCCATTGAAACGCGAACAGCGTCAGCAAATAAACCGAGCCGGATGCAAAGAAAATCAGCAGCGCATAGTTCGTCCACAACAGACCGGTCAGGAATGTGAACAGCACGCTGCCCGCGGCGCCCACGGCTCCTCCGATTCCCACCACCGTGCCCACGGAGCTCGAAGGAAACATATCCGACGGCGTGGAAAGCAGATTCGAAGACCAGCCCTGGTGTGCCGCCGCCGCCAGGCATAACAGGGCGATCGCCTGCCAAAGTGGATGAACAAAGGGAACCAGCGCCACCGGCATCACACAAAGCGCACAGACCAACATGGCAAATCTTCTGCCGATCCGGACCGAGTGGCCGCGGCGTATATAAAAGCCCGCAAGCCAACCCCCGAAAATGCTGCCGACTGTGGCCCCAATGTACACAATGATGAGTGGCAGCCCCAGGTGCTGCATGTCCACATGGAAGCGCTCGTTGAAGTATTTGGGCAGCCAGAAAAGATAAAACCACCAGATCGCGTCGGTGGTTCCCTTGGATAGAGCAAATCTCCATGTATTCGGGCTAACCAGAAGAGACTTGTATGCGGCGGGTGGGGCGGCCGCTGCAGGCGAACGACCTGTCGTACTGCCAAACTTGGATTGTAGCCGGTCGTAGGGAAACAACAGCCACCCGATAAGCCAGATCAGTCCCAGGCTGCTTGTGGTGTAGAAGGCGGCCTGCCAGCCATAGCGCACCGCTACCCAGGGAATCACCATCGGAGCGATCAGCGCCCCAGCGCTCGTTCCTGAATTGAAGATGCCGGTGGCAAGCGCTCGCTCCTCGGCGGGAAACCAATCGGCCGTCGCCTTGAGCGCAGAAGGGAAGTTGCCCGACTCTCCGATTCCCAGAGCAAAACGAGCCAAGCCGAAGCCAACCGGAGTCCGGGCAAAGACATGGCTTAGGGAAGCGACCGCCCACACCCCGATAGACAAGCCATATCCCTTTTTCACGCCGATGCGATCGACAACCCGCCCCGCAACCAGAAACCCCAGACCATACGCAAAGATGAAACAGTTGACAATATCGCTATAATGCCGGTTATAGAGCGCTATATCGTGATCGCCCCCGAGTATGTGTCTCAGTATGGGCTCAACCAGGCCCAGGGCCGTTCGATCCATGTAGTTGATGGTGGTAGCCAGAAACAGCAGCCCGCAAACCACCCAGCGCAGATTCGATTTATTCGGAGGTGAACTCATGCCCTGGTTTCTACACGTCCATCTAGGTGGTGAAGGTCAAAACCTTGGCATTCTTCTGCGCCTTGAGCACCAGCTCGGCAGCCAGCAAGGCCTGTTCCTGATTCTGCCCCGTATGCGTCCGATTGACAATGTCTGAGACGAACTGCGGTCCGAAGGGCAGCTCCACTTTGCTGCAATCCATATAGGTCACTTGCTTCTGGTCCACCATATACAGATGATTGCCACCCGGCTTGCCGGCAATATCGATGTACTTGCGCAGCTCAATGTAGCCCTCGGTTCCCAGGATGAAGAGACGCCCATCGCCCCAAACGCTAAGCCCATTGGGGGTAAACCAATCAACGCGCACATATCCCGCTCCGCCGTTGCCGTGCATCATCATGTCGCCAAAATCCTGAAATTTGGGGTGGGTGGGATGATTCACGTTCGCGATCTGCGATCCCGTCACCTCGGCCGTGGTCGAGCCGGTGTAGTAGACAAACTGGTCCGCCTGGTGGGAACCAATATCGCAGAGAATGCCACCGTACTCTGCCGGATCCCAAAACCAATCGGGGCGGGTAATGTCATTCACTTTGTGGGGAGCGATATTCACCGTCTGTACCACCTTGCCGATGGCGCCGGCCTTGATCAGGTAACCAGCTTGCACCGCCGCCCGCACTTCCAAGCGCTCGGAGTACATAATGGCAAACATCTTGCCCGTCTCCGCCGATACCTTGCGCACCTCCGCCAGCTGCTCTAATGTTGTGACCGCCGGTTTGTCGCTGAGAAAATCCTTGCCTTGCTTCATGGCGCGGATGCCCAACGGGGCCCGCAGCCGCGGAATCGGCGCCCCGGCGATCAGCTTGAGCGAGGGGTCGTCCAGGATCTCCTCCTCGCTCTTTGCCAGCTTGGCATTGGGGTACAGCTTCTGGAAATCGGCGATGGCCTTGGGCAGGTTGGAGTAAAAAGAGACCAGCTCGCCGCCGCCGCGGATGATCGCCGCGGTCATTCCCATGATGTGGTAGTGGTCGAGACCAATTACCCCAAACTTGATTGAGTACTTTGGTTTTGTGACCGCGTCGGGACCCGCTCCGGTGGCCTGCTCCACCATAGGACCGCTCGCGGGCTGCAAGCCCAACGCCGTCTCCGGCAGCAGGGTGGACGACATGCCGACCGCACCCATAACCTTTAGAAACGAACGTCGATCCACATGCTCATCCTGCACTTGTCGCGCTCCTTGGTGCGGCCCGTCGTGATAAGCTGCGGGATCATCCTACTTTGTTCGCATCTTGGAGTAAACATTGGGTTCTGGCCGGTTCGATCTGAGTGGTAAGTGCGCGGTAGTCATTGGCGGTACGTCGGGTCTGGGGAAAGCAATTGCCCTGGGGATTGCGGAGGCCGGAGCGGACGTGGTTGCTTCCTCCCGCCGCCAGGAAGAGACGCAACAGGTTGCCGGCGAGATTGAGGCTCTAGGACGCCGCTCGCTGCCCGCCACGGTTGATGTTCGCGACCGGTCTTCCATCGAGTCCCTGCACCAACAGGTGCTGGACAGCTTCAGGAAGGTCGACATCCTGGTGAATGCCGCCGGCGTCACCCTCAAGACGCCCACCCTCGAATGTTCTGAAGAAGGCTGGAACAGCGTCATCGACATAAACCTCAACGGCGCCTGGAGGTGCTGCCAGATTTTCGGCAAAACGATGGTCGCTCAGGGCTTCGGCAAGATCCTCAACGTCGCCTCGCTCTCCACCTTCGTCGCTTTCAATCAGGTGGCCGCTTACGGGGTCAGCAAAGCGGGTTTAGGCGCGCTCACCAAGTCGCTCGCGATCGAATTGGCTCCCCACAACATCTGCGTAAACGCCATTGCTCCGGGAGTCTTTCCGACTGCCCTGAACCGCGAGCTGGTTCTGCACACCGACCGCGGGCGCGAGTTGAAGATGCGCACCCCCATGAAGCGTTTTGGAGAAATGGATGAGCTCGCCGGCGGCGCCATCTACCTCGTCTCGGATGCAGCCTCGTTTGTCACCGGAGAGATCCTCGTCATCGATGGCGGATTTCTGGCCAGCGGAGTGAATCAATAGATGAAAATTCTCGGCGCAAAGGTGATCGTCTGCAGTCCGGGCCGCAATTTTGTGACCTTGAAGATTGAAACCGACCAAGGCATCTACGGTCTGGGCGACGCCACCCTGAATGGACGCGAGCTTGCGGTCGCCAGCTATCTGGAGGATCATTTGCTGCCGTGCCTGATCGGGCGCGATCCTTTTCAGACCGAAGACATCTGGCACTATTTCTATCGCGGCGCCTACTGGCGGCGAGGGCCAGTGACCATGACCGCCATCGCGGCCATCGACATGGCGCTGTGGGACATCAAGGGCAAGGCGCTCGGCGTACCCGTCTACAACCTGCTCGGCGGCAAGAGCCGCAACCAGGTCCTGGTCTACGCCCACGCCACCGGACGTGACATCCCGGAAACCGTGGACGAGGTGGAGCGCTACCGGCAAATGGGGTACACCGCCATTCGTGTCCAGAGCGGAATACCGGGGCTCAAGTCGACCTACGGCGTGTCGAAAGATGACAAGTACTATGAGCCAGCCGAACGCGGCCTGCCTTCCGAGAGCTTATGGTCCACGGAAAAGTATCTGCGCCACGTTCCCAAACTCTTTGAGGCGTTGCGCAGCACCCTCGGTGACGATCTTGACTTGCTGCACGATGTCCACCACCGCCTCACTCCCATTGAGGCGGCGCGTTTGGGCAAAGAGCTGGAGCCCTATCATCTTTTCTGGCTGGAAGATCCAGTTGCGGCCGAGCTGCAGGATGGTTTCCGGCTCATCCGCCGCCACACCACCACTCCCTTGGCGGTGGGCGAAGTTTTCAACACCATTTGGGACGCGGAACAACTCATGCGTGAGCAGCTGATCGATTATTTGCGCATGAGCGTGGTGCACGGCGGCGGCCTCACCGCGATGAAGAAGGTGGCCGACTTCGCCGCTATCTACCACGTGCGTACGGGTTGCCATGGCGCGAGCGACATGTCGCCGGTGTGCATGGCCGCGGCCCTGCACCTCGATATCGCCATCAATAACTTTGGCATCCAGGAGCACATGTTGCACAACGCTCAAACCGAGGAGACGTTTCCCCATGCCTACTTCTTTCGCGACGGCTCGATGTACCCCGGGGATGGGCCCGGTCTCGGAGTCGACATCAGGGAAGATCTGGCTGCGGGTTTTCCGTATGAACGGGCCTATTTGCCGGTCAACCGTAAGGAAGATGGGACGCTCTTTCACTGGTAATGGTGCGGTCCGCTAGACTTGAACTGAGGGGATGCTGCAATGTCTAAGGATGTTTCGAGGCGCAAGTTTTTGGGGGCTGCATTGGCGACGGCTGCGATCGCGCCGTTGGCGAACGCGCAGCAGGTACGATCGGACGATCACAGTAAACCAAACGAAGAGCAGCCGGGAGAGAACAACACTCCGCTCGATCAAGAAAATCCAAGCTCCGTGTGGTCGCCGGAAACCGATAACGGGACGGTCGAGCCCTTCAAGTATTCCTTTGCCTTGGCGCACAAACGCATTGAGGATGGCGGCTGGACGCGCCAGGTAACCGAGCGGGAGCTGCCCATATCGAAGACCTTGGCCGGGGTGGAGATGCGCCTGGTTTCGGGTGGCGTGCGCGAGCTGCATTGGCACACCAGCGCAGAGTGGGCATTCATGATCTATGGCAACGCGCGCATTACCGCGGTTGACGCCCACGGGCGTAGCTTCGTGAACGACGTAACCAAGGGTGATCTGTGGCTGTTTCCCGGCGGTATTCCGCACTCCATCCAGGGGCTGGGACCCGATGGGGCCATGTTCCTGCTGGTCTTCAACGATGGCAGCTTCAACGAGTTTGAGACTTTTCTGCTTACCGATTGGTTCAAGCACACGCCCAAGGAGGTTCTGGCCAAGAACTTTGCCGTGCCTGCGTCGACCTTCGACAAAGTTCCCAAGAAGGAGCTTTTTATCTTCGCGGCCGATTTGCCGCGTCCTCTGGAGGAGGAGCAAAAAGCGGCCGCGGCGGGCACAGGCTCGATTGATGGCGACTACGTCTTTAGGGCGAGCACGATGGCGCCGACCAAGGTCACGGCAGGCGGCGAGGTGCGCATCGTGGCCAAGAAGGACTTTCCGGCTACGGATATTGCTGCGGCGATTATCACTGTAAAGCCGGGCGGCATGCGCGAATTGCACTGGCACCCGCTCTCGGATGAGTGGCAGTACTACGTAAGGGGCAAGGCCCGCATGACGGTCTTTCAGGCGGGTGGCAAGGCGCGCACCTTCGACTTCCAGGCAGGTGACGTGGGCTACATCAAGATGTCGCGTCCCCACTACGTTGAGAACACGGGGACGGAAGACCTGCTCTTTCTCGAAATGTTTCCCATCGGGACCTACCAGGACATATCCGCAGCGGAGTGGCTGGCCCACACCCCGGCGCGGCTGGTGAACCAGCACCTCTACACCGGCGAAGAATTCGTAGACAAGATCGCAAAGAAAGAGGCCGTAATAACGCCCATTTAGCCATTTAGCGACTGGAGAGAGGTATTTCCGCAGAGACACTCTCCCGTGGCCGCGGGTTCATCGCTCAAGCTCAGCGGGCTCCAGCGGCAATGCCGGATAGCTTACCTGGGTTCCTTTCACCTGGGCCCAGGGATGCAAGCTGAACGGCTTGATTTGGGAAACGCTCGCAATCTCCCCCACCTCAACATCACGCGCCAACAGGGCGTCGGCTATAAGCGAGCGATGGCATCGCCAGGGGACAGCCTCCGCACACATCACCGCGATTCGCTCCAGTCGGGCCATCGCCAGGAGGTCTTCTATTTGGCCGGCGAATTCTGGGGTCTGCATGTAGTCGGCGTATCCTCGAAAGCTCAAATTGCGCCAGCCCAGGTTAGTCATCGCGCCTTTGCGGGGACGACGAAGACCGCCAAGCCCGGGCATGTGGGTGTAACCCACTTCGCCGCGCTTGAGCGCCTCGGAAAGCGCGCTGCGCTCATACTGCGGATTGTGGCGCGAGTGAGGTACGGTGCGCACATCGACCAGTCGCTCGACTCCGTGCGCTTTAAGCATCGCAATAAAGTCCGCGATCGGTCGCGTCGAGTGGCCGATGGTGTATATACGCAAGGCCGAATCGTAACAGATCTAGTCGCCGGCTACCGCTTCCAAACTCTCGGTTGACTGGTTCCTAAGAGTCTGCTCGAACGCAGCAAGCTGCGCTTCAATATCAACTTCCAGGCCGCGGCGCTTGACGATGTCCTCACGATACCGGCGCAGGAAATAGTCGATAGTCTCCACCCGGATACGAATCGACCCCGAAGGCTTATTCTCATCCAGATCCTTAAATGAGAAATACGGCGTTCCCGACTGTTCAATGATGCCTTCGATCACACCGTAGATAGGCGCATCGTGGCCGCACTTGAAGCTGGAGACTTCGAGCGCCACGAGGTTCGGGTGGCGAGCGGTGAACTTGGCTGCCCACACCTTATGATTCGTGCTGGTCGAATAGCGGTTCTTCCAGACGTCCTGAATGTCCAGAGGATGGGTGATCAGCCCAGCCCGCACTTCCTCGCCAAACAGGCGATCGAGTATGTCCTCATCGATGGGAAGCGTGCTTTGCGAGAAAACAGGATAACCGAGCTTCTGGAACTCTTCCATGATCTCGTGGTTCAAGCCCGGGTCATGGTGATAAACGCGGCCCAGCATAACAATGCCGATCCGGTCCTCACGCTCAAGCTGATCGAGCGTCTCCCGCGCCTGGCGGCGAATCTCGGCCTCGCAGTCGAACAGGGCTTTGAATCCGGCTTCGATGGCCCGCTCATTTTCCTCGCGCGAGAGACCCAGTACCGGACCCCACGCCTTGAACATCTGGTCGGCGCATATCTTCTTATCTTGCAGATCCAAAATCGGATCGATGTAACTGATACCGTTTTCGGCGAAGATCTCAGTTTCCTTGGTGAAAGCGGCCTTCACCACTTCTGGTGTAGCGGTGACGGTGGGGCATGCATTTGAGCCTGTCAGGTTAACCAGCGTCGTATGCAGCCGATCGTACATGGGGAACCAGATAGCGTTTAACGGCTTTTTATTGTGCTTGGTCGCGATCAGGTTATAGACATGGGCGATGCCGATCTTTGAGGGATAGCAGGGATCAATGGCGCCTCGGCTGGCCCCGGCACGGTAAAGCTCCGGTGTCGTGTAATCGGAGTAGACGAGATTCTCAGCCTTGAGCCCCAAACTCGCGAAGTAGGCATTGAACATCGGCGCATAGGTATAGGTATTCAGCAGCCGGGGCATGCCTATCCGGTAATCGCTGCGTTTCTGCATCAACGCTGCACGTTCCTTCACCGCTTTGCCAATGAATAATCCCTTGGTGCTGGGAACGGCATCGGCAACCAGCTCTACCTGGCGATGACGGAAGACGTCGCGGGCAGCGATATCGACAAAGTTCGGGTTCGCCTCCTTAATCTTGTCGATTTCTGCCTTGATGTCCTTCATGTCAGCTAAATCTTCCACCGTGCCTTTTTCGCAGGTGGCAATGATCAGACGTTGTTCGCCGACGCGCAGAGGAACCTTGGTCTTTTTAGGCTGGAAGTCGACCGGCTTCGGAAGTTCAATCACTTTGCTCGATCCCGGTGAAATTTGGATCTGGATCAGCGGTTCTACCTTCGCCTTGAACGATCCTTTGCTGCTGCCGGTGCTGCAGGAAGAACCACCGTCTGCATTCCCCTGGATCTGCTCCAGACTCGGTAACTGAGCAACGACCTTAGCTGACTGATCCCCTGCAACTGCCAGTGCGGGTGCCGAGGAGTGGTCATGATCATGACTTGGCTGGGCGGCGGTCACATCGACGTCGATAAAGGTACGCAGGCAATTGTTTTTGCAGAAGTAGCACCGTGTGTCTTCATTACGCGTGGTGCGATAGCGAATGTTGGCCACGGCTTCCAACCCGATAAACGTGGTCTCCTTGCCGTTCGTCCACAAGCGCAGCGCTTCTTGCGCGGCGCCGATGGCGCCCGACTCGCCGCAATGCTCGTGCACGATAATTTCCGGCACTTTGCCTTTGGCGCGGAAGCTCGACTTGATGAAATCCACTTCGGCTTTCACCACCGCGAGGTTGTTCTGGGTGCCGCCTTGCAGAACAAAGCGCGACCCCAGGGAAGCGAGGTTGGGGATACTGGCGACGTAGAGAAATACATTCTTCGGGAGCACATCGGCCAGGCCGGCGAGAATCTCCTCCGACCGCCAGCCCTGGCGCTGGAAATTCACAATGTCGGATTGCATGAAGACGGCGCACCCATATCCGAAGGTGGGCATGGATGTGGCGGAGAAGGCGATATCCGCAAACTCTTCCACCTTCTTGCCGAAGCCCTCCGCCGTCGATTGCAGGAAGTACCCGTTTCCAGCGGAGCACTGCGTATTCAGCTTGAAATCTTTAACCCGGCCGTCCTTGAGGACGATGAGTTTGATGTCCTGGCCGCCGACGTCGATGATTACGTGCGGATCCTCGTAGAACTTGAGCGCGGATTCTGTGTGCGCGACTGTCTCCACGAGCGCTACGTCTGCGTGCAGCACGTCTTTTAGGATATCTTTGGCATATCCGGTGGTTCCCACCCCCAGAACTTCCAGCGTGGCGCCTTTGCTCACGACCTGCTCATTCAGCTTTTCAAACATCTGGATGGCATCCTCGATCGGATTGCCATTGGAAAGCTCGTAGGTCTTGCAAAGGATTTCTCCTGCTTTGCCCAGCAGGACCGCCTTGGTGGATGTGGAGCCTCCATCGACGCCGATAAAACCAGAGACCTTCTGACCGGGAAGAAATTCCGCGGGGATGAACTTCTTCCTACGGTATTCTTCGCGAAACAGTTCGAGCTCAGACTTATCCGCGACCAGGCCTTTGCCGCCGGAGATTGCCTTTTCTTCAGCGCGGCCATAATCGATGTAGTAGAGAAGCTTCTCTATCCCCAGGTAGCGGCCCACTTCCGCTTCTTCGTCTTTGCCGAACTCGACCGCACCGAGAGCGGCAAAGTACTGAGCGTTTTCCGGGACCTTAATCAGCTCCTCCGGCTTCATTCCCTCCGGGATTTCAACCTTCCGCTCCTTCCACATGCGGGGGATGTTGGCTTGCCATGCTTCGCGCATGCCCGTGATAAAGCCGTTCGGACCACCCAGCAGCAGAACATGGGGACGCAACGTATGTCCGCGGGTCAATACACTCAAGTTCTGAAGGACGATGGCTTCAAACAGGGATGCCATCAATTCGTCCGAAGGCGTGCCCGTCTTCTGCAGGCCGTTGATATCTGTTTCGGCAAAGACGCCGCACTTGCCGGCCACTTTGTGCAGCTTGACGCCGTGGTAGGCCTTGTTGGCAAGTTCAGCCGCAGGGATCTTCAGCTTGGCGTTGATCTTGTCGATGACCGCGCCTGTACCGCCGGCGCACTTGTCGTTCATCGAGGGGATCTTCTTCTTTCGCCCGGTCTCCGCATCATCTTTAAAGATGATGATCTTCGCATCCTGGCCACCCAGTTCGATGACCGAGTAGACCTCTGGATGGAGCTTCTCGACAGCCAGAGAGACGGCGTGCACTTCCTGGACGAATTTGGCGCCGACCATCTCGGCGATCGTGCCGCCGCCCGATCCAGTGATAAAGATTCGGGTGTTTCCCGGGGCTATTCCCGCCTCCGCTTCCATGCGGCGCAGAAACTCGAGACACTTTTCCGGCTGTCGTGTTTCGTGGCGCTGGTAATCGTGCCAGATGGTCTTATCCGTCGCGGCATCCACGACGATTGCTTTGACCGTGGTCGAACCCACATCCAAACCAACGAAAAATTGTTGCATCACGTCTCCCTGGAGCGCTGTCTTCGACAAACGGTAGGATCGGCAATCAATTTTGGGTGCCCCATTCAAGCCCGGTTTTGGCTTGAGTGGGATACCACACTGTCTTCGAGAAGAGTAGGATCAGGAACCAATCCCAGGTACCCACATCTCGCTCACTTTTTGCCCCGGCGTGCCGCGGGCGAGATGTGGGATACCACGGACCTTAGGCGACCTGCGCCTTAGCCAGCGAGGGCCGAGGGCGACGGTTGTAGGCGCGATCCTTATTCATCAGATCGCTCACATGCCAGGCGAACTGAGCGGCCGTTCCCGCCACACCGTGACGGTGAGGGAATTTATAAAGCGCGTGCTTGAGCTCTCGATGCTCATCGACGTAGGCTCTTAGTTCCTCCAGCGACTTCCCGGTCTGGCTAAGCACGCCTTCAAACTCCGCCCGAGCCTTGGCTTTAGCTTCCGCAAGCGCCATCTGGACCCGGCTGTGAGCGTTCACTTCACCTTCGCCTGAAGTTTCGACCGGCAGGAAGATCATGTCCTTGAATTTGTTGACCACCCGCGATTGCACACCATCCGATTGCGTCGAGGGCATGCAGCCAAAAGGCTTGAGCGCCAACACCATGTGGCAAAGGTGATTCACGGTGTAGTAGACGTTCTTTCCCACTTCCATGTGGCCTTCGCCGCCCCGTGCGAGCTGGTGGTAGAAGGGGTGCGCCAGCCGTGCAAGCTCCTTTTGCGGAATCAGGTGATGCGCCGTATCCCCCATGTGCCGAATCGTGCGGTGGTAGAAATGATTCCACATCACGCTGCCGGCGCTGAGCCCACCCGTCTTCTTGAATACTTTGAACCGGTTGGCGAACTGCTTTTTCACTTCGTACCATTTGGGATCTTGATAGGGAGCCTCTGCACTTGCACGAGCCCGAGCGCCTTCCTTGGCTACGTACATCATGTAGGCAATCCAGGTGGCGATTGGCTCTACCAGGACCTGCGCGCCTTCCTTCTCCAGGAAGGCGAACATGTTGAAGTTGCCGTCGCCCTCGGTCGTCTGTGCCCAGAACTCGCCCGTGATCTTGATCACCGGTTTCACCCGCAGGCGATCCACTTCGATGGCGTTGATGCTATCCCGGCAGGCGTGTAGAGCACCCACGTATTCCTTGCCATAAAGGTTGTGGGCGATCTTTCCCAGGGTGCAACCCAGCCCTTCGATCTTCTTGTTTTTCTCAATGTATGGCTTAGCCCAGCTCGGAGCCGCCTCCAGGATGTGCCAACGTTTCCGATCGCGCAGCGTGTCGGTTAGCGTCTTCACTGAGTCGCGAATCACCCGGTCGGTTTCCCCCTTGTTCACTTCAAAGGGTCGCACTTGGTAGACCAGCTCATTAATCACATCACCCAGGTTCAGGGCATTGAGCATGCCCATCCCAAAGTCGACCGAGAACTTCAGTCCAGGTTCGCCGCTGGCCGCTTTAATGCCGTCCGTTTGCTGGAAGAGCAATACGCGGAAGCCCTCGAAGCCCGCATTCGTCAGCGCAAAGCGATACTCCGCTTCGTACATGCCAAAACGGCACGGGCCGCACGAGCCGGCGGTGAAGAAAACGTAGTTATCGATGATGTGCTGGCGCGTCTCTCCCTGTTGCTCCAGCTTCTGCAAGTAGCGGACCAGGTTGCCGACGGTAAAGTAGGTCGGGTTGCACTGCCCATTGTTGCCGAACTCTTTTCCCGCCTGAAAGTCATCAACCACGGGGGTGGGGATGTTCTCACACCGGTAGCCGCTGCCGTGGAAGACGGCCTTGATCATCTCCTCGTGTTTCCATGTCAGCCCCCCGAAGAGGATGGTCACGTAATCCCGTTCCGGCCCCGTGAACGTGCGCTCTACTGGTTTCTTGAACTCGCGCATGCGCGCCAAGCCGGCTTGCGCTCGAAGACGCGCCCGTTCGGCATCGATGCGGGTTTGAATCTCTACTTCGAAGTCGGTTTGAACGATCTCGTTCACGACTACCGCCATGGGGGATCTCCTCTTCTTCCTTGCCTAGCGTTGAGTGCCTGGTTCCTGGTTGATATAGCAAGGAATGGGTCTCGGACTACATCTGTCCCGACATTCCCTGAAATCCATGTGCGAGCTGCTTGAAGAAGTACTTGATGACCCGTTGATCGTTATAGCACCAGCCCAGAATGTGGTTAAGCGTGGAAAAGCAATGAGTCTGGCATGTTTCTTTCTGGTGGTCCAGCTGCTTGGTCTCGAATTTATGATTCCCGACCACACCCCAGTCGTAGCTGGCCGTATACATTGGGAAGCAAGGGGCAAGCGTCCCATCAACCCGAATGATCATTGAATTCTGGCCGGCGCGGCAGTTCCAGGGGAAGTGATTACCCTTCATGAAATCGACCATCTGCCACAGCCGGGTATTCGAGTTGACCATTTTGTAACCGCTATCCTGCTTCTCTGTCAACCACTGAATCGTTTCTTCCACCGCCGGCCAGTCGTTCTTCGTAATATAGGTGACGTTGTCGTCGGCGTGTTTGAAATGTTCGTCCTGCTCCAGCAAAGGCGACTCATTGATGTGGTAGTCGGTGGCGATCCCGCAATCATGGGCTATCTCCGTCAGCTGTCGCACATCGTCGAGATTATTACGACAGATGTTGATGTTCAGGAAAACTGAATAGCCGTACCCATACTGTTTACGAACCAGGTAATCGAATTGTTTCCGAATAGGGACCAGCGCCTTGGGAAGCCCCTGTTTGATATCTACCGCATCTACGGCAATATTGAAAGTGGAAATTCCAGCATCCGCTAATTTATCGATGACATCGATGCGCAGCAGGCGGGCGTTGGTCGGCAGATAGATCCAAAAATCCTTCTTGGCCGCGTAGTACGTGATCCGCTGGATCAGGTCCGGCCGCAGCAGCGGCTCGCCCCCCATATAAGCGAGCACCCGACACCCGGTACCATGGAGCCAATCGATCGATCGTTTGGCTGTATCTTCCGTCATCCCTTTCACTTTGTTGTCAAACGCCCAGCAGTAGTGGCAATCCAGATTGCATTTAAATTCCGTGAACAGATAGGCGATGAGTGGGTGGAAGTCGCCTTCCGTGACCCGGGACCGGATATAGGGAAAGAGCCACCCGCGCATCGCATGGTAGATCTGGCCTGGTTTCCAATGGCGTTTATCCGGTGGGTTCCAGCCGGAATCCCCATCAATCGCTCCCAGCAGATCGGGATGCTGGGGAAAAACTGGATCTGGAAATCGCTGTGGTTCCCCGACTGGCTGCAACCCAGGAAGAGGAGCTTGAGGTTTAGTCAAAAGGCTATGCAGCGGAACGTCAAGGCGGAAGCTCGAAGATTGTTCACTGCGTTCGGCGATATTCATTACACCCCCAAGAAGATCAAAAAAGTGAGACCAGTCGAGCCCACACTTGGGATCGACAACACTACCACCGCTGCACGAGCAAGTTGCGTGCCACAACCAGTCCTCCCCTTCCTCTCAGGTAAGTGATTGATAGAACATGAAACTTGGGGCGGGCGGCGCTTTGCCGGGTGCCCGATTGCCGCCGCGGAGTGCCAACAAAGCTGACCCCGTGTCAGCCCATTGGCATGCCTCGAGAGGTTCGGGCTGCTATGAAATGGGCTAGGCGTCAAATGTCGCCATCTGATTGCCGCTACTTCTTGTCTCAATTTTCATCTATGGAACATCTGCGGAAAGGAGCTCGTCCTGCTTGGATATGCAGAGGTCGGACAACAGCAACCTTCATCAGTCGAACGGCATGCCCCCCAATGCGGAGCAGGTTGAGGAGGTTCTGCGCTTCGCACGAAAATTGGAGATGCACCGCGACCATGAGCAGCTATTGCGCGCTCTGCCGGCTGAGCTTTGCGTTCTCGTAGATTGCGCCATGACGGCCCTGATTCACCTGCATGAGGGCCGGCTCACCACCCACGTGGTCGATCGTCAGGGATGCGCGCTCTCCACAGATCACTCGGCTGCCAACTGGCCAGAAGCGGTTTGGCAAGCGGTCTCTGAGCAGCAGAAGCCGCTGGTTCTTCCCGCCCTCGACCAGCCCTCGCTCGATGAAAACCAAAGATTTCCTGAGGCTGTCCGGTTCTTCCGCGAATGCGGCAATCAATCTCTTTGCCTGCTTCCGCTAAGTACCGCACTTCATCGCCTGGGTGCGCTCTGTATTGGACGCAAGCATCCCGATGCCTTCTCCGAGAAGGAGGTCAGTCTTCTTTTGCTGGTAAGCCACTACGCGGCCTTGGCGATCGATTATCGGCTTAACTTTGCCCAGTCCCAGCAGATCCGTGCTGAGCTGGAGACGGAAAGTACCAAGCTCAGGCTCATCCTGAATTTGAACAACAGCGTGGTCTCGAACCTTGAGCTACGCGATGTGCTCCAGTCCGTCTCCCCAGGAATCCGACAGACACTGCGGGTGGACGGAGTGGCACTGATCCTGCCCGACCGCGAAGGTCAAGAGCTCCAACTGTGCGCGCTGGATTTTCCGGATGGTGACTCTGCCGTTTGCCAGGATTTGCCGCCTTCACTTTACGGTTCCGCCGCCGGGCAGGTTTTTCGTTCCGGAAAGCCATGGATTGGCGATATCGGGCAGCTGCAAAGAGCAGGCCTCGACCACAGAATCGCCTCCGCGGCAGGCGTGGAAACTCTGTGTATGTTGCCCTTGATCCGGGGCAACCGTGTGCTCGGCGTTCTCTGCCTGGTCCGGACCGAGAAAAACGCTTTCAACCAGCTTGAGCTTGAATTCTTATCCCAGATCGCCGGCCAGATCGCGATCGCCATCGACAACGCCTTCGCCTATCGTCAGATCACGGAACTCAAGGACAAGCTCACTCAGGAAAAGCTCTATCTTGAGGATGAACTCCGCAGCGAAATGAATTTTCAGGAGATCATCGGCAACAGCCCGGTACTGCGGCGGGTTCTCCGCCAGGTCGAAGCGGTAGCCCCCACCGGGTCGACGGTACTGATTCACGGGGAGACCGGCACGGGCAAGGAACTGATCGCCAGGGCAGTCCATAATCTCAGCCAGCGTCACGCCAACTCGTTTGTCAAACTGAACTGCGCGGCCATCCCCACCGGCTTGCTTGAAAGCGAGCTTTTCGGGCACGAAAGAGGCGCCTTCACAGGCGCGGTCAGCCAGCGGATTGGACGCTTCGAATTGGCCTCTCAGGGAACCATCTTCCTTGACGAGGTGGGCGAGATCCCCCTCGAGCTACAACCCAAGCTGTTGCGCGTTCTGCAGGAGAAAGAGTTCGAGCGCTTGGGCGGTTCACGCACCCTGCGCACCAACGCTCGCCTGATCGCCGCCACCAATCGTGATTTGCATGCGATGGTTGAAGAGCAGACCTTCCGCACCGATCTGTTTTACCGGTTGAACGTCTTCCCCATCCACGTTCCCCCGCTGCGCGAGCGCACGGAAGATATTCCGTTCCTCGTTCGCCACTTCGCGCAATACTTTGCCTTCAATATGTCCAAGCCGATCGACACCATCTCCTCTGAAACCATGAACGCGCTGGTTCATTATCCCTGGCCGGGCAATATCCGCGAACTGCAGAATGTCATCGAGCGAGCGGTCATCCTTTCCAAAGGTTCGCTGCTTAAGGTCCCGCTGAGTGATCTCAAGCCCCGCTCGCCCGAAGGGGGAAATGGGAACGGGAATGGCTTGGCGACCCTTGAGGAAGTCGAGCGGAGACATATCCTGTCGGTTCTGGAGCAAACCAACTGGGTTTTCGCCGGCCCCAATGGGGCGGCTGCGCGCCTCGGCATCAAGCGGCCAACCCTGCAATTTCGCATGCAGAAGCTGGGAATTTCCCGCCCCGCAAGACCTTAGGGTCCATCCCACCCTCGTGCCAATAAGCTGGCAGAATGCCAATCCTTTGGCGGCACGCCTGTTCGCTCATCTTTGAAGATGGCCCATTTTTCGTTAGGCACGCCGATTGCATAGAGACCAACCGCACGGGTAAAGGATGGGAGGAATCGCCGTCGGGCCTAGGTGGCCGCTCCAAAGAAGGAAACAGGAAGATGTTGAGAATCACCGTTGTGGAGAATGCCCTGGAGGACACATGGATTCTTCAGGGCAGGCTGACCAAGTGCTCGGTAGCCGAGTTGATCTCCAGTTGGAGAGCATCCACCCCCTGTCCCTCAGGCAGGCGTCGCATCGTGGATCTCAATGAGATCACTTCCATAGATAAGAGCGGCGAGGAAGCGCTGTCGATGATTATGCGCGAAGGAGCGATGGTAGTGGCGTCGGGCGTCTACACCAGACACTTGTTAGACGAGCTGCGGGCCCGCAGCGCCGCGGCGCAGGATTCCGATTGACCGTGTACCAGAGAGTTACACCCGGACCTACCCCAGCACCGGCAGACAGCAATCACACCGGTGCTGGAGAAAGCCCTCAAACGGCGCTCAGAAGATGATCTTGAGAGCCAGTTGGACGTTGAAGGGTTCGCCGGGGCCGATGCCAGGTGAATAGTTGCCCGCGCCGATAGTCGAGGGGATCTGAGCGAAGCTGTCGGTGCCGTAATCGTCATTCCCCAGCTGCTCGGGCCCAGGGTTGGCCAGGTTCAGATGGTTGAACAGATTGAACATCTCCACCCGGAACTGTGCGTTGACGCGCTCCGTGATGTGGGTGTTCTTGAACAGGGAGAGATCGATGTCTTCAAAACCCGGCCCATAGAGACTGTTACGAGTGTAGTTACCGTAGGTGCCTGCGGCTGGTTGTGCAAAGGCTGCAGGGTTCAACCACTGCACGACACCGTTCTGAATGGAGTGGGAAATTCCGGCAAACGGGTTGCCGATGATATTCGGACGCTGAGTGTATTGGTTTTCGCCGGTAGTGTCATTACCGGTGAACAGGTTGATTGGCTGTCCACCCTTAAAGGTAAAGACGGAGTTTACCTCCCAGCCGGCGGTCAGGAGTTTCGGCCCACGAAATTGAGGTATTTCGTAGTTCGCATAGCCGACAAAGCCGTTGCGCGTGTCGAAGTCAGCGTTTCCGTAGTCACCCTTGAAGTTGGTGCTATCCTGGGGCAGGTTTCCGCGGTACATCGTGGCCTCGTCCAGGTTATGGCTCCAGGTGTAGCTGAATTGGGTGGTTAGCCCGTGATAGCCGCGTATCCTGAATACCGTTTGCAGGGAGTTATAGTTTGAAGTTCCGATGCTTTCAACCTGATTGATATCGCCGTATTGAGGATAAGCGCTCAGATAAGGCCGCTCAAGGACCCCAGTATAAGCGGCGCCTCCATAGGTAACATCGGTGGTCGGTCCGCCCAGGATCGGCTGATTAATGTTCAGCAGAGAGAGCAGGTGGCGGCCTTCGCTCCCTACGTAACCAATCTGGAATAGCATGTGCGACCCAAGCGACTGCTCCAACTGCAGACTGTAGTTGAAGTCATAAGAGTTTTTGAAATTGCGGTTTACCGAGAATACCCCGCATGGGTTCCCCGGATTGCAAAGGCTGGTGGTCGTTGGCGAGACGACTGGAAAGATACCCGTACCGGGTACGACCGTCGTTCCATAGGTGGCAAGGGTGTAAACCGGGTCTGGTCCACCGGGATTCCCTTCTACGCCATTGGGTGCATTATTGTTCGTCCGGTTATCCAGGAAAGGATTTGCATTGGGCGTGTCGAAGAACATGCCGAAGCCGCCGCGGAGGACAGTTCCGCTGGCGAAGGCTGGAGTATAAGCGAAACCAACGCGCGGGCTAAAGTTGGTCCAATCGGAAGGATAGAGCGAGCCGATCTGGTTACCCTGGAACGCGAGACCTTCGCTGCCCGTAAGTTCGGGGCGGAAGACGGAAATGTTCTGGTATTGGCTGTTCATCGGCTGCATGTAATCGTAGCGGATACCGTAGTCGAGACTCAGTCTGGGAGTAAACTGCCAGCTATCTTGCGCAAACAGGTCGAAGGTCTTAATAAAGACCTGCCGTTCTGAATTGCCGCGCGCAATACTAGCCGAAGCCATATAGCCGCCCAGAAAATCGGCCACGGAAAGAACGTTTCCGAGGGACTGGCTTGCGCAGGCGGATGCAAGGCTGCCGGTGGCGAAGACGCCCGTGCAGTTCGCATAGTCGGCTGCCCAGGGACCGGCCGAACCATTGAATACGAAGGTACCGGTGGAATGCCGTTGATAAAACTCGTCGATCTGCGCTTGGCGGAATTCGCCCCCAAATCGCAGCTCATGCTTTCCCTTTATCCAGGACAGGGCTTCATCAATATGCCCGGTGATATCGTTACGTCCCTCCGGGGGAGTGTTGCCGATAGATTCAAAGCCGGAAATCTTGACGTTCGGGGCTTGCGTATAAGGCGAGTTGGTAACAAAACCCAGGGCGTCGACGTCGAACCCGGTCTTCTGATCGCTGAACACCTGGTTGAAATAGTTAACCCCCATCGTGACCTGGTTGGTGATGTGGTTTGAAATAGTGAAATTGTGGACCAGCGAGTAGTTATAGACGTGAATGGGAGCGACTTCGAAGTACCAGTCAATAACGCAGTTGCAGGTCGGTGCGATCTGGTTGCCTTGCCCAAGGAAAGCGCGGGCGGCAATCGATTGCCGGTCGTTGAAATTGTGATCCACCTTGATCACGCCGTTATAGCTATATCCGGTTTCCGGCGCCGCGGCAGTGTAATTCGGACTCGATGCTGGACCTGTAAGCGAAGCGGCCGGCCATAGGTTCGTGAGCAGGTTCGCTGTGGCCGCGTTTCCGGCTACACCGTAGTCGGCGAGTATCGCAGCTGCGGCAGCCTGGTAGGCCGCCGAAGGCTCAGTGCCTTGATAGCCGGTGGCGATCTTGAAGTTCTGTTTCTCAAAATTCTCGAACCAGAAGGTATGGTCCTTCCAGAAAGGCCCACCGGCGGACTCACCCCACTGTTGATTGCGCAGTGGAGGGTTTCCTTGTTGGAAGGGCGATACCACCGCCAGCGCCTCATTGCGGTTGTAGTAATAAGCACTTCCGTGGATTTGATTGGTGCCCGATTTGGTAACCAGGTTCACCGATCCGCCCGGATTGCGGCCGCTCTCCGGAGACGGCTGGGTTTGCAGCGAGAACTCTTCCACTGAGTCGATGGGCAGCGTAATGCCCGCGATGTTCTCCACTCCGCCCTGGTTCACTGCCGGGATGTTGTGCCACAGATCATTGTTATCTGAACCATCAATCTGCCAATTGACCTGGTTGCCGCGCGTTCCGTTCACCGATCCGAAACCGCCCAGCGAGTAGCCGGCAAACCCCGGGGCCATGCCAATCATTTGCGTGAAGTCGCGGCCATTCAGAGGGATATCCTGAATGGCCGCACCGCTCAGAATGGTGGTCTGCGTCGGAGTGGTGGTGTCGAGCGCCAGTCCCGCGGCGTTGACCTCGACCGTCGTTGCCTGCGCAGCGACAGCTAGCTTTATGGGCAGGCTGTAGATTGCTCCCGCCGAAACCTGAACTTTTTCTACTTTGATTGTTTCAAAGCCTGAAGACGTAGCCGATACCGTATAAACGCCAATCGGCAGATCAGGGAAGTTAAATTCGCCCGCGCTGGAGGCGACCGTCGAGTGAGCGACGCCCGTAGCGTCGTCTGTAATCTGCACGGCCGCGCCGGGGATGGCTGCGCCGCCCTGATCCGTCACCGTGCCGTTAATGCCACCGCGAAAATTTTGGGCTCCGGCGAATGAGACGGCGAGCAGCAGCATGACCAGCAAAGCGGATAGGGGGAAAGAGCGAATGCGGATATCGCCAGATGACATGGACCAACCTCCAAGAGTTTGTGCGAAAAAAGCGGCTTCCAGACCCTCTAAGACCCGGGGCGGATGAGTAACTTTGGCTTATCTTCGACTTGGAAGGGTGCTACAGGCCTATTCCGACGAGGAAAGACACGTCACGGGTGAACGAGCCGCTTCTACAAGGAAGGTGTTCACCGCTAACTACAGATTCGGAGCTGTCTCAACAAGCTACCCCTAAGTGCCATTGAAAGCAACCAGAAAATAAAGCTTCACTCAACCCCGGCGTCGGGTCAGCTGGTAGTACACCACCGGGGTAACGAGCAGACTGAGCACGATCGAAATCGTGAGACCTCCAATAACGGCAATGGCGAGAGGCTGTAACATCTGCGAGCCCGCGCCCAGGGCCAGTGCAAGAGGAAACATTCCGCATATCGTAGCGATGGCAGTCATCAGGATTGGGCGCCTGCGTCGCTCGACGGCCTGGAGCATAGCCTGGCGAGCGTCCATTCCGCTGGCCCGCAGTTGCTCGTCAGCATCCAGCAGCAGGATGCCGTTCTTGGCCACGATCCCGATCACCATGATGAGCCCCATGAAGCTCGCCACATTGAAGTTCGTGCCCGTGATGAGCAAAGCGAATACAACCCCCGCAAGGGAGAGGACCGAACTGGTAAGGATGGAGATCGGAGCAGCAAAATTGCGGAACTCAGCCAGCAGCACGCCGAAGACCAGCGCCAGCGCCAGCACCAGCACGCGGGCCAGATCGGCGAAAGATTGTTGCTGCTCCTGGTAGGTACCGCCGTATTCCACGCGAACCGAGGACGGAAGCTGCAGGCGGGCAACAGCAGCTTTGACTAACCCCATCGCCCCGCCCAGGTCGGAGCCTTCCAGGCGCCCGCTCACCAGGATCACCTGTTGCAGGTTCTCGCGGCGAATCTCATTCTGCGGCGGCAGCTGCGTCACCGTGGCCATAGCGCTCAGCGTAGCCGTGTGTCCACTGCTGCTATTGAAGACCGTATTCTCGATGGCTTCGAGTGAAGCTCGATTGGCGTCAGGCAACCGCACCCGGATGGTGTAAGGCCTGCCACCTGAAATCAGCGGATCGTTCGTGGGCAGCCCATCGAGTATGGAAGTAGCATCCTCGGCAACTTCAGTCGGAGTAAAGCCGAGCCGCCCGGCAACCACCGGGTCAATCTGAAAGTTCGTGGCCGGGCCGCTGATGGTATTCTCGACCCCATTCTCGGTATCTACCACGCCGGGAATTTTGGCAATGGCTTGCTGAACCCGGGGCCCGAGCGTCAGCAAAAGGTTCTGGTCGTTAGAAAACAACTTGATCTGAATGGGTTCAGGCGAGTTGGAAAGATCGCCAATCATATCCTGCAGAATCTGCGTGAACTCCATATCGAGCGATGGCTCAGCCGCATGAATCTGTTCGCGAGCATCGGCGATCACTTCATCGATGTCGCGCGAACGGTCATTCTTCAGGCGAACCGTGAAGTCCCCCGTGTTGGCTTCCGTGACCGCTGCCAGGCCCATCTGCAGACCGGTCCGGCGCGAGGTGATGGAGACTTCAGGAATGCGGCGCAGGATCTGATCCACGTGGTCGAGGATACGGTTGGTTTCGGTCAAAGATGTTCCGGCAGGGGTGAAGTAATCCAATATAAATGCGCCCTCATCCATCTCCGGCAACAGGTCCGATCCTAGGGCGCGATAGCTGACGTAGCCCGCGAGCATGAGCACCGCACATATCATCACCAGGGCAAGTGGGCGTTGAAACGACCACTCGAGGGCGCGCTCGTGGTAACGGAGCAGACGGTGGAAGGCAGTTCTACCTTTCTGTTTCATGCCAGCAACCAACCCACTTCGCTGTTGCTCTTCGCGTGCCACGGGCTCAGCGTGCATCTTCTTCTCCAACCTGAGAGAGAGCGCGGGAGTGAAGGTAAGGGCGAGCAGAAGGGAAGTGAGCAAGGCAACCGTCATGGTTACGGCAAGGGCGCGGAAGAAGCTTCCGGTCACCTGGGTGACCGAGACCAGGGGAAGAAATACGATGACCGGCGTGATGGTGGAGAACACCAGCGGCCGGCTAATTTCGTGGATGGCTTTACGCACTGAGGCCGTTCGTGACTCACCCGCTTCGCGATGTACAGCAATGTTCTCGACCACTACGATCGCGTCGTCGATCACCAGCCCAATAGCCGCGGCCAAACCGCCCAGGGTCATCAGGTTAAAGCTCTGGCCGGTGATGCGGAGAAAGACAATGGTCACCGCAACGGTGACAGGAATGACCAGCCCGGCGACGAGTGAAGAAGTCCAGTCATGCAGAAACAGGAACAGGATGATACAGGCCAGCACCAGGCCGATGAGAATAGCGTCGCGGACGCTGAGAATGCTCTCGCGCACCAGCTCCGACTGGTCATAGAAAGGTTCAATATGAACACCGGCGGGTAACTTGGATTGCAGTTGGGCCATTTCCGCCGCTACCCCATTGGCGACCGCAACCGTGTTGCCCGAGGGCTGCCGGGTGATGTTGAGCAGCACTGCGGGTTTGCCGTTCGACCTGACCGCGGTATAAACCGGCATGGTCGACGGTTCGACCGTTCCAATATCGCCGACGCGGATGGCCACTCCATTGGGCGAGGTCTTCACAATCAGATTGCTTAGCTCGGCAGCGTTGTGCGCCTGGGCTCCGATCAATCCCAGGATCAGTTGATGGTTCGCCTCGTAGAGGCCGGGAGAATCGATGATGTTCGATTCCTGCACCGCATTGACCAATTCGAGCAGGGTTACGCCGGCGGCTTGCAGCCGGGAGAGATTAGGCACGATGTGGAACTCAGGAATCTGGCCGCCCTGCACCGTCACTGTGCTCACCCCGTTGACCCGGTTCAGCGGCGGCTTCAGATCGTACGTGGCTATCTCCCACAGGCGGGTTTGGGGAACCGTATTCTTGCCGCGGTCATCCGCCGTGAGCGCGTAGCCGAGAATGGGAAAAGTCGCGAAGGTGAGACGATTGGTGGTGATGCGGGCCGTGGCGGGCAAAGACTGCGAGATCCTGGCCAGTGCCGCATCCGTCAACTGCAGAGTGCGGAACATGTCCACATTCCAATCGAAAAAAAGGCTCACCTCCGCCGAGCCGCGGCTGGTGTTACTGCGCACGGTAACCAGGCCCGGAACACTGTTGACCGCATCTTCAATGGGCTTGGTGATGGTTACCTGCATCTGTTCTACAGGCATCACGCCGTTGTCCACACCAATCACTATTCGGGGAAAGTTTGTCTCGGGAAAGACCGAGATCGGCACCTGGAAAGCCATGTAGATGCCGGCAAGCGTGAGCAGTGCCAGGAAGAAAAAGATAGGCTTGGCCGCGGCCGCGAGCCAGAATGCCCCCTCGTCGTCCACGTTTTCAGGGGGGCCGGGCATCACTCCTTCTCTCCTCCGCCTTCCGCGGGAGCGGTGCCAATTTTCACCTTGGTGCCGGGGTCCAACCCGTATCCGCCGCTGGTGATGACGGTATCGCCGGGGGTGAGGCCGTTAAGAATTTGCGCCGATTCCGAGTTGCGCAGGCCGAGAGTCACCGCGCGTTTTTCGGCGCTTCCATCGCTCTTGATGACCAGAACAAATTTGCTTACGCCATCGGCCTCGGTCTGTACCGCTTCCGCTGGAACCAGCAACGCGTTGGCAGCCGTGCGGCCGGTGATGTTTGTGCGCACGGGCGTGCCCGCTTTCAATGTGGACTTCACGTTCTCCACCCGCAGCCACACCTCGACCGTCGTGCTTCCCGGATCGAGAGCGGGGCTGATGAGCGAAACCTTTGCCGGCACCGGCTCGGCCAACCCGGGAATAGCGATGCTGGCTACCGCTCCCAACGAAAGCTGTTGCGCTTGTAACTGGGAGAGGTGCAGCTTGGCCAGGAGCGCAGATGTATCCATTACGGTAATCACTGGGTTGCCGGCGGCGGCCGTCTCCCCGGCGAACAGAGGCCGGTCGGTCACCACTCCGGAAATGGGGCTACGAATCTCCGTGTAACTCAGCTGGGCCTGGGCGCCGAGGTACTTGCCCTTGGCGGAAGTCAGTTGGCCTTCTGCACTCTCGAGTGAGGCCTTGCGGCTGACCTTCTCCACCGCCTCGAGATGCTGCTTAGCCATCTCCTGGGCAGCCTGGGCCTGAACCAGCGAGGCCTTTGCTGTATCCAGATCGCGCCCTGGGATCGCTCCCTCAGAGAATAGTTGGGTACGGCTGTCCACAATGCTTTGCGCCAGGTTCAGGTTGGCGGTTGCCTGGGTGAGGTCCAGCTGTGCCTTTACCGTGTCTGCAGGGACGGTGGCGCCGGTAGCAATGTCGTAAGTACCCTGCGCCGCGCTGTAGGCGCCCTTATTGTCCAGTGCGGCCGCCTCAAGATCACTATTTTCAAGCGTAGCCAAAAGCTGACCAGCTTTGACCCGCGAACCGCGCTGTACGTAGAACTTCTTAACCGGCGCCGTCACCTTGGGTGAGATAGCGGCCTGGGCCAACGGCGCAAGCGTAGCGTCGGCAGTGATCTGCTCCGAGATTTCACCCCGTTCCGGATGCTCCGCTTGAACGTAGACCTCGGTGGGGGCAGTCTCCGCAGTCTTGCTGCAAGCGCTCACCAGCAAGCAGAGAACGCACAGCAGCACCAACGGCACAGAGCTACGAAAGGGTTTCATCGCGCTGCGCAAAAACTCGCGTTGCCGAAAGGTACGGGCTGCCTCGCCGCCGCAGGGAACATTAGTCCGTGCGTAAGTGGTAGAAAGTAGGGTCGGCTTTAGAGTCTGCGTGAGAACCGGCGGTTCAAGATTGAGTCCCGAAGGGACGGCTGAGAATAGCCCAGGACGTGAGTCCTGGGAACCCTCATTCTGCAAAGTCCGGCAAACCCAGGACTGGCGTCCTGGGACATTTTCAGCCGTCCCTACGGGACTGATCCACTTTCCGTCGCCTACCCAGGACTCACGTCCTGGGCTACTCTCAGCCGTCCCTTCGGGACTGAGTTTGTAAATGGGTTTCATGGCTCTCACATTGCTCCTGTCAGCAGTTGCAAGTTGGTAAGAGCCAGTTGGTAGCGGATAGTACCGTCCTCGCGTGCGATCTCCGTCGTAGTTAAGGAATTTTGCGCGTCCACCACCTCCAGCACTGTCGCCTCTCCCGCCGTATACCGCAACCGCGTCAGGCGCAAACTCTCAGCCGCGGTCTGCACGCTTTGTTCGAGTGACTGAAGTTGGTCGCGCGACGTGCCCGCTTCCGCATAGCACTCATCGAGCTGCGCGATAAGCCGCCGTTGCGTCGCCGTGAGCGCAGTGTGTGCTGCATCGCGCAGAATCTCACTTTGCCGAACCCGATGTTGCGTAGACAGCCAATCCCACACAGGTATATCGAGCGTCGCGCTGGCAGAATAGCCAAGATTCCTGACCCCGTCGCGGCCATTCACCGCGAACTGCGCAGCATCGATTCCATAAGTGAAGTTGAGCCCAAGATCGGGAAGATAAGCGGCCCGGGCAGCGGTCACATCGAGCGAGCTCACGCGCAGCGAAGCCAGCGCCTGGTGCAGTTCCGGATTCAGCTTCATCGCCGCCGCATCCACATCCGCCCGCGCCGGCAACGGCACAACCGCGCCGGGTACCAGCGTGTAAGCCGCCCGAGGATCGGCAAAGAGCAGCACCCCCAGATCCAGGTGAGCTTTCTGTTGTTCGAGCAGTGCATCTGCAAGATCGCGATCGCGCTGCTGTTGTTGCAGCTGGGCCTTCACTACGTCGGCGTGGGCCGCTTCCCGGGCGCCTTCCCGCTGTTGGGTCAGGTTGGTGAAGCTGGTGGCTTCTCCGGCGGCGCGGCGGCCCACGTCCACCTTATGATCTGCGGCCAAGGCTTGGTAGAACAGGCCCGTCACCGCGGAAACCAGTCCACGGCGGGCAATCTCCAATTCTGCCGCCGCCACCGCGTCCGCCGCGGCAGCGCGCGACACCTCGGTCACCTGGCGCAAGCCCAGGGTCTCGGTAACGATTGCCTGGCTGGCGTACTCGCGCACCGCATTGTTTGCTATAAACCGCGGAGCGGCCTGGCTTCCCACCGGGCCGCCCCCGTTAGTCGCGCCGTTGGGTTGCGTGTACAGCACCTGGTTGTGATAGCTGACCCCGGGCAGCAGCCCCGCCTGGGCGATAGAGTGATCGAGCGCGGTGACCCGCTTACTCGCTGCCGCAGCCGCGAAGTTGGGCTCGTTCGCGCGAGCCAGCGCGATCGCCTGCTCCAGTGTTATCGAGGAAGGGGGCGCAGCCACCGTCTGCTGTGCAAATGCCGCGGCTGTCATGGACACTGCGAGGGCAGGAAGCAAGATTCTTAGCATTGCATCAGAATGACGCAGAACCCCGGGCAGCAGACTCACTGCTGCCCCACCACCAGTATCGTGAAGCTCCCGGGGACAATCGCCGGCCGTGGATGCGGGTTATCCGCCGTCGGGGCCGGGCGCTCGCCAAATTTCGCGGTGGCCAGGTAAATACGCCCCGTCTCCTCGTCCAGCGTCATGGTTCTCGCTCCGCGCTGTGTGGCCAGGTTTTGCCGTGCCGGGTAGCTGTCGTTGCTGGCATCAATCACGGTCAGCGTCCCCCCGCCGTTGGAGGAGAAAGCCAGCTTGCGCACCGAATCATAACGAGCCGCATCCGGACCATCGCCGATCGAGGGATTGGCGATGGTCTTTCCCGAGTTCGCATCCACCACCGCCATCTTGCCTCCGTCGCATACGGCAAACAGCCGGCGCCCCGCGCGATCGATGGCCAGGCCGGAGGGTGATTCGCAGTTGGCCAGCGGCCACGTCGCGGTTATCTTCCTGGCTGCCGCATCCAGGCGCACAATCTCATTCTTGCTTTCGATATTCGCGAACACCGTGCCCTTGCCGTCCGCCACCGGGAACTCAGGCTTGCCGTCGAGTGGGATGGTAGCCACCACTTTGCGTTGCGCGGTATCGATCACGGTTGCATTGCTGCTGCGGCCATTAAAGGCCCACACCGTTTTGGTGACCGGCTCAAACGCAATGCCATCCGGGTTCGTGCCTGCGGAAATCGAAGCTACGGTGGCCAACGTGGCGCGGTCAAAGACCACCACTACATTAGCTCCGCCGTCGCTCACGTAGCCGTACTTGCCCGTATCGTCGAGCGCCACGCCATGGGTGCCTTTCAGCCCCGTGATGCTGCCCACCACCTTCCCGGAATCGGTGTCCAACACCTCGACCCGCGGTCCGTGCGTCACATAAAGACGGTGCGCCTTGGGGTCGGAGGTGAGGTAGTCCCAGCCCCCCTCGCCGCCAATGGTCCATCGCGTCAAAATACTGTACGGCTTCTGCGCTGACGCCGCGGAGGGCGTCAGCAAGATCGACCCGCAAAGGGCCAGCGTCGGCAAAGTATTGCGCAAGCAATTCGATAGCATGGGTTTCAATTTCGCACAGCAACCTTAACTGAAGCTGAAGGCACGCCAGAAACCGGCAAACGCACCATCACCCTGGTTCCAATCCCTAACTCGCTCGTGATCTCAATCGTTCCCTGCCATCGGGATACGATCGCTTTGCAGATAGAGAGCCCCAGGCCCGTTCCTCCCGTATTGCGGCTGCGTGAGGGATCGCCGCGATAAAAACGATCGAAGACGTGCGGCAGATCCTCGGCTGCAATGCCGTCACCATCATCCTCGATGGCCAGTTCTCCATCCTGCCCTGCCACCGTCCGTACCGCGGAGCCGGCGGGGCTATGCTGCAAGGCATTCAACAGCAGGTTTGAGCACAACAGTTGCAACTGCTCCGGCTCGATAGCAACCATCGCTGCATCTTCAGCCGATACCAGGATGCGTACTCGCTTCAACTCCGCCATGGATTCAAATTGCTCTGCTACCTCGCGCAGAGTCTGGCCCAGATCGGCGGCGAAGCTTGATGAGGGCAACTCGGTCTTTGTCTCTACCCGTGCCAGGGTAAGCATCTTGGCCACCGCTTCTTCCATGCGATCGCAATCCATCTGGCAGCGTTCGAGGCCGCGCTCATACTCGAGCGCTGTCCGTTGCTTGAGCGTGAGCAGTTGCAGCGAAGACTTCAAGACCGCGACCGCAGTCTTGAGCTCATGCGCGGCATCGCCCACAAACCGCCGTTGCTGCATGAATGAGTGCTCCAGGCCGCTAAGCACCGTTTCCAGAGCGCCCGTGAGGGGTGCAAGCTCCCTGACCATACGGGCGCGTTCGGGAGGGACGAAGTTCCAAGAGTCCACTGACACCGCGGCTGCTTCCGCCGCCAACTCCCGCAGAGGAGCCAGGCCGCGATTTACAAGCCAGAAAATCAACCCTCCTGAGACCGCCAGCAAAAACAAGCTTGTGGCCGCGTAAAACTCGACCGCCTTCCAGATATCTCTCCAGACGCCATCGATCGGCGAGCCATAAAAGATGCTTACGCGCCGTGGGATGCCGCCCCCTTTATCGCCTGGGTCAACGATTCTCAGACCCTCAATTCTCATTGCCCGATAATGCACACCCTTGACATGGACTCTGAGGAATTCGCCCGGCGGCGCCGCCATCAAGTGGGGGCCTGCTCCATTCCAATTCGGCGAATGGCCCAGCACGCGGCCGCTGGCATCCTGCACCTGGTAGATATCCTCGGCCGGAAAATTAACTTCTGTGCCATCCAACATCACATTGTCCTGGGTATCTTCCGCATCCTGCACTGCGCCCAGCAGCGAATCGGCCCGGCCGCGAAGCATGATGTCAAAGGCGCGAAAGCGCTGGTGCCGCTCATACAGCATCGCCGCCGTTGATATCGAGAGCGCGGCCAACAGCTCTACCAACAAAATCGTGGTTATCAATCGGCGGGTGATGGAGTAGGACTTCATCGCCTCTCCTCCAAGCCCATCAGCAAGCGGTATCCCCGTCCGCGCAGCGTTTCGATGCTTGGCTGCTGGGTGGCCGCCTCCAGCTTGCGGCGAATATTAGAGATGTGCGCTTCGATTACGTTGGAGTGGTGTTCCCAGTTGTAATCGTAAAGATGCTCCAGCAGCTCGCGCTTGGATACGATCACGCGCGGCCGGTGGATCAGGTACTCGAGGATGCGGTATTCCGTTGGCGACAAATCCACGGCCTTGCCCGACCGCCGAACGCTCTGTTCGACCGTATTCACTTCCAGATCGGAGAGGCGGAGCAGGGGATTGGCCACTCCTTTACCGCGGCGGATGAGCGCCTTGGCCCGGGCGATCAATTCCCCCAGGTCGAACGGTTTGCTCAGGTAGTCGTCTGCGCCCGCATTGAGCAGCGAGATGATGGAACTGGCCTCGCCCTTGGCGGTAAGGATGAGCACGGGGGTTGCATCCCCGCGAGCTCGCACTTTTCTCAGCAATCCCAGGCCATCTAATCCTGGCAGCATCAAATCCAGGATAATCAGGTCGTAGCAGCGGTTTTCGGCAAGGTCCAGGCCGGTCAATCCATCTTCGGCGCAATCGACGGCGAAATTCGGCCCCTCGCGCAGGGCGGAAGCCACGTTCTCCGCCAGGCGCACCTCATCTTCGACCACCAGAACCCGCATGAGCGCAGTATCCCCCATGCAAGGTTAAGCCAACCTGAAGCCCGGCTCTTTGGAGTCTGCGTGAACCGGGTTGCGTTGGAGCACGGAAGTGAACCTCCAATCGAAGCAGGCCCGCAGGGCCGGAGCAGACGTTCAGGCGTCGCGGAAGGAGTCGGATACAATTCGATCAATCGGGCTTTGAGCCCGCGGCTGCGAAAACCCCGCGGCTAAAGCCGGAGGCCGCATAGTCCTCCGCGAGCCGCTCCCGGACCTTGAAAGCCGAACTCCCGCCCTTCGGATGGGCGGACGTTTGGCTCCCGGCCCACGGGCAGATTTGCTAGTGTTGGAGCTCTCAGGATACTCTGGCCGTTACCTCTCCCCCGGAGGAGGAGCATTCACGTTAGCCCCACTCTTCGGAGGCACCCAACCATCATTCGAAGGACCATTCTGGAAGAACACGGAATCCTTGCTGTAAGGCCCTGTAGCATACTTCGCGTTGGCTTGGCCGAAGAGCTTTCCCGCCCGCAGCGTATCTGCGCGAACCTTATCCACCAGCTGATGGTAGCGTTCGTCGGTCTGTGCGAATCCGGAGAACCAGCTCAGGTCGTTGTTTCCAATAATCACCACATCCACACCCGGAACCGATGCAATGTCATAGGCATTGGCCACCCCCGTAGGCGTCTCGATCATGACCACCACCAGCATGTTGTCGTTGATGGTGTGGTGGTAGTCGATGCCATTGATACCCCATATGCTCGGTGCCTGGCCCTGGCCTGTACTCCGTCGCGCCACCGGAGGATAGCGCGCCCACTTGGCTGCTTCCCGTGCACGATCGACATCGTCGACCGTGGGAATCACCACACCCAGCGCGCCGATGTCGGTCGCATGTTGAATGTGCCACTCCTGCGCGTCGGGCAGCCGAATCATCGGAGTCGCCTTGACGTGCGGGCACGCGGCAATCATCTTCTCAATGTCCGCGAACTCCAGCGTGCTGTGCTGCATTTCAAACCACGTAAAATCGTAGTGCTTCGCCCGCTCGCAATAGTCGGCGATATCCATCTTCGACTGCGTGAAGCTGAAAACCTGCTTGCCATCGAGAAGCTTCTGCTTGGTGGTGTTGTAAAGCTTCGCTTTCGCAGCGCCGGAATCCTGGCTTTGCGCTCCCATCTGTACACCGGGCGCCGTCAGGGCCAGAAAACAGCAGAAAAATATACGTATTGCCCACCAGCTTTTCATCCGTGGCTCCTTCGAAAAATTGCAGCCATCCTTTATAGCCCCAAACTCCGTCCGGTGGCGATGGGGTATAACTATCAGCGGTCGTACCGGGAGATTCGTGGTGCGGCCACTATGCCTTGGAGTTCAAAGCGAAATGAGAACACGTTGGTTCCTGGCCCTTTTCCTCTTGCTAAGCCCCTGGCTCACGGCAAAGGCAGACATTCAGTATTTTCCCGAGCGCAAGGTATGGGTGCTGCAGGCCGGTGAAACCACCTACGCCTTCGGAGTCAACGACCGCGGCGAGTTGCAGTCGATCTATTGGGGCCAGGGCGTCCCCCACGACGCGGATTTTCAAACCCCGCATGGCAGACCAAATGTCGCCTCGTTTGACCTCTCCACCACCACCACCCCGCAGGAGTATCCCGGCTGGGGCGGTGAGCTCTACACCGAACCTGCGTTGAAGGCGACCTACGCCGACGGTAATCGCGACGTGGTCTTGCATTTCGTCGAGCAGCACCTCGATGGCGACAAACTCGAAATCGTGTTGAAGGATATTGCCTCCGCGCTTCAGGTCCACCTCTACTACCGTATCTACCCCCAGACCGGCATTCTCGAGCGATGGTCACGCATTGAAAATAAGACTGATCAGGCCATCACCCTGGAGAGCGCGCAGTCGGCTGCCTGGACCCTGCCCCACGGCGAGGGCTACGGTTGGCACTATCTCACCGGCCACTGGGGTGGGGAGTGGCAGCTACACTCAGAGCCCCTGCAAACCGGAGCGCGCATCATCGAAAGCCGCCGCGGCAGCACCTCGCATCAGGCCAACCCATGGTTTGCCATCGACCGCCCGCAGCAGACCACGGAGGAGAGCGGCCCGGTGTGGTTTGGAGCTCTAGGGTGGAGCGGCAGCTGGCGCATCACCGTGGAGCAGACGGCCATGCAGCAGGTACGCGTGACCGGCGGCTTCAATCCCTTCGATTTTGGATACCGCCTGAAACCAGGCGAACACCTCGAAACCCCGCCCTTCTATGCCGGCTTCACCAATGGCGGCCTGGGCGAGGCATCGCGCATTCTGCATCGCTTTGAGCGCCAATCCATTCTGCCCGGCGGTGAGAAAGCAGCCTTGCGGCCCATCCTCTATAACTCCTGGGAAGCCACCGAATTCAATGTCAGCGAGGCCGGGCAGATCGCCCTGGCCGAAAAGGCCGCCAAGCTGGGCATCGAGCGTTTTGTCATCGATGACGGATGGTTCGGTCAGCGCAAAGATGACCACGCCGGCTTGGGCGACTGGTACGTGAACACGCAGAAGTTCCCCCACGGACTAAAGCCCGTCATCGATCGCGTGCATGCGCTGGGCATGGACTTCGGCATCTGGGTAGAACCGGAGATGGTGAACCCGAATAGCGACCTCTACCGCAAGCATCCCGAATGGGCCATGAATTTCCCCGGGCGTCCCCGCACCGAGGCGCGCAATCAACTGCTGCTGAACCTGGCCCGCGACGACGTGAAGGAATACGTCTTTAACTGGCTCGATCAGCTGGTCACCAACAACGACATTGCTTTTCTCAAATGGGACTACAACCGCAACTGGGCAGAGCCCGGCTGGGACGCGGTTGCCCCGGAGGACCAGAAGAAGATCTGGGTGGTCTATGTTCACAACCTGTACGACATCCTCGATCGGCTGCGGGCCAAGCATCCCAAACTGGAAATTGAATCCTGCTCCGGTGGAGGCGGACGCGTGGATCTCGGCATCCTTCGCCGCGTCGAAGAAGTGTGGACCTCGGATAATACCGACGCGCTGGACCGGCTTACGCTGCAGAGTGGATTCACCGAGGCCTACACCCCAGGCATCATGATGGCCTGGGTCACGGATGTTCCCAGTGGCATCGATGGGCGCGTGGTTCCGCTCAAGTTTCGCTTCATGGTAGCCATGAGCGGCTCATTAGGAGTGGGCGGAAACCTGAACAAGTGGACCCCGGAGGAGATGCAAGCAGCGGCGCAGTACGTCGCCTACTACAAGCGGATTCGCGCCACCGAGCAAAGGGGATCGCTCTATCGCCTCATTGCGCCCCAGGGCAGCGAAGCCTCCGCCAGCGAGTATGTTTCACAGGACGGGCGCCAGGCGGTGCTCTTTGCCTTCCTGCACTCCCAGCAATTTGGGACTCCCTTCCCGACCGTCTTCCTGCGCGGCCTGGATGAGACCGCCATGTACAAGGTGCAGCCCATCGATCCCGTGCAAGTGACGGAAACGGAGAGCGTAAGCGGCGCTTACCTGATGCACCATGGCATCGACCTGAAGCTGCAAGGCGATTACGACAGTACTTCGGTAATCCTCGAAAAGCTGCCCTGACGCGGATCATTGCCTGCGCATCTCAGCATAGAGCAGGGGAACGAATGACGAACCCAGGGAAACTGGTTTTTCTACCTGTATTGCTGTTGGCTATCTTGACCGCGGGTTGCCACAAGAACGATACCGATCAAGTGAATGCGGCGGAGAATGGAAACCTTGCGCCGGTCACCGATAACGGAGCTGCTCCTGTCAGCCAGAGTGCGGCCCCGGCGACTGCGCCGGCTCCTAATTATCCCGCTCAGCCGCAGCAACAACAGCCGGCGCAGTACCCGCAGCCCCAATATCAGGATCAGCAGAACCAGGGCTATACCGATCAGGGCCAGGATCAGGTTACCGAGTACGCTCCTGATCCTCCTCCGCCGTTGCCGGAATATCAACAGCCGCCATGTCCTGAACCAAACTACATTTGGACGCCTGGCTACTGGTCCTATGCTCCCGCCGGTTATTACTGGGTTCCGGGAGTTTGGGCCTTCGCTCCTTACGTCGGGGCGTTATGGACCCCAGGATACTGGGGCTATGATGCAAACCGCTACGGCTGGCACCAGGGCTATTGGGGTCACTACATCGGCTACTACGGCGGTGTTAACTACGGAAACGGCTATGTTGGGCGCGGCTACTACGGCGGGTACTGGAATAACAATCAGTTCAACTACAACCGCCAGGTCACGAACGTCAACGAGACCGTCATTCACAATACGTACATTCGCAACGTCACGAATATCACTACTTACAACCGCGTAAGCTACAACGGCGGTCGTGGCGGCGTAAATCTTCGGCCCAGCCCTGCGGAATTGGCCGCCCTGCGTCAGCCGCGTCTGCCACCCTTAGCAGTTCAGCAGCAACACAGGGTTGCTGCCAGTACCGACCGAGCCCAGTTCGCTGCCGTAAACCGTGGCCGGCCGCAGACGGTAGTTATCGCCAAGCCTCTCCCCGTGGAGCGGCGTCAGCCGGCACCGGCCACTCTCCAGCGGGCTCAAACGGAGCGCCCAGCCCCGCAGGCCCACCCAGCCCCGGAGTCAAGGCCATCTCCGCAGGTACGGCCAGCTCCCGAGCAAAAGGCAGCTCCTGAAGCAAGGCCAGCTCCACAAGAAAGGCGAGCTCCTGAGCAGAGGGCAGCTCCTGAAGCAAGGCCAACTCCACAAGAAAGGCCCGCTCCACAGGAAAGGCCCGCTCCACAAGAAAGGCCGGCTCCTGAAGCAAGGCCGGCTCCAGAGACGAGGCCCCAGCCGGAATCGAAGCCGAGGGAGGAGAACCCGCATCCCGAGGAACATGAATCGCCCCGGTGATTTTTGACGGAGCGAAGCCGACCTGTCCCGGCTTGCCGTGGAGCTTGCCGTGGAGGGACCTGCGGTTTTACTTCAACCGTTTCCGCGCCTCAATCAACGACTGATACAAATCGATGGTTTGGTCCCCAATCCGGCTCCAACTGAACTTCTCTTCGGCACGTTTCCTGCCCGCTTCTCCAAATCGTCTGCGCTTCGCCTCGTCACCCAGCAGATCGCTCAATTTCGCACCTAGATCCCGGGCAAACCGATCAGGATCCATCGGAAAACTCGTGACCGGATCTTGCGCGAACGGGACCAGATATCCGGTTTCGCCGTCCACCACGACCTCCTTGATGCCGCCCACAGCACTGGCCACGACTGCTGCCTTGCAGGCCATGGCTTCCAGGTTGATAATCCCGAACGGCTCGTAGACTGATGGGCAGCAAAACACAGCCGCGTGGCTATAGAACTGGATCGTCTCCGCCTTGCTGACCATCTTGTCGACCCAGATCAATCTTGGGTTGAAGCTGCGCGCTTCCTCCACCTTGCGCTGCAACTCCGCGGCAATCTCCGGGGTATCGGGAGCACCCGCGCATAGCACCACCTGGGTTCCAGCGGGCAGGTAGCGAATCGCGTCTACCAGGTGGGTCACGCCCTTCTGGCGCGTGATGCGGCCCACAAAAAGCACATAGGGGATCGCCAAGTCGACCCCATGGGCCGTCAACGCTGAGGTCTCAGCAGTGCGCTGGTATTGCTCCAGGTCGATTCCGTTGTAGATTACGTGGATCCGCTCAGGAGCTACCGGGTAGGAGCGAAGGATGTCCTCCTTCGTGCCCTCGGAAACGGCGATCACCGCGTCTGCGTCCAGGATCGCAATTCTCTCCATCCACGAGCTCATGGCGTAACCGCTACCCAGCTGCTCCGCCTTCCAGGCGCGCAGCGGTTCCAGGCTATGGGTCGTTAGCACAAAGGGAATCTCGTACAGCTTCTTGGCCAGAAAGCCGGCCATGGATACGTACCAGGTGTGCGTATGGGCAATGTCGATTCCGCGCAGCGCTTTAATTTGCGTCAGGTTCAGGGACAGCGCTTCCAGGGCTGCCTTGAATTTTTCCTGGGTCCCCTGCGTGATTTCGCTCCACGGCTCCTGGCCGCGCACATGCAGGTTGCCTTCATCGGAATGTTGTTGGCCCCAGCAGTGCACTTCGACAGAAACCTTACGTGCCAGCTCGCGGCTCAGATACTCCACGTGAACACCGGCCCCTCCGTACACGTGCGGAGGATATTCCCGTGTGAACAGTCCTACTCGCAATGCATCCTCCCGCCAAACTCGGCAACAGGCCCCAGCATGTACCCCGGAGCAAGGTCGACTTACAGTAGTATGACGGGGATGGAAAATTCAAGCCGCCGCTCTTTCCTGGCGAAACTCTCGGCCCTCGCCGTTTCAGCAGGTCCCTGGTCCCTTCCCCAGCTTTGGGCCGCCACACCCGGCAGACTGATCTTTGCCGGCACCTATACAGACAAGGGCAGCAGCCGGGGCATTTACGCTTTTGGCTGGGATGCCGATGCGGGCGTCATGACACCGCTCGGACTGGCCGCGGCCACCGTCAATCCCAGCTTTCTGGCGCTCTCGCCCGATCGCCGCCATCTCTACGCTGTCAACGAAGTGGATGATTACCACGGACAGAAGAGCGGTTCCATCTCTTCTTTTGCAGTCGCCGAAGCTAAATTGAAACCCATCAATGTCGTTTCCTCAATGGGTGGCGGACCGGCCAATATCGCGGTCGATTCCACCGGCAAAGCAGTCTTCGTTGCCAACTATGGCGGTGGCAGCGCAGCATCCTTCCGTGTGCTGCCAGGCGGAGGACTCAGCAAGGCAGTCTCCAGCTTTCAGTACACCGGCCACGGCGCGGACCCGAAACGCCAGGCAAGTCCTCACGCGCATTGCACCACCGTCTCCCGTGACAATCGCTACGTGCTGGTCAACGACCTGGGCCTGGATCGCGTCTCCGTCTATCACCTGGACTCTCTGACCGCACGGCTCACTCCCAACACTCCCCCCTCTTACCAGGCGCTGCCCGGCTCCGGCCCGCGCAGTTTCGCCTTCCATCCCAGCGGACGATGGGCATATTCCCTCAACGAGATAGCCAGCACACTCGAGGTCCTGGCCTGGGATGGTGAGCTAGGGACTCTAACCAGAATCCAGAACATCTCGACCCTCTCCCCAGGCTTCACCGGATCGAACACGGCGGCCACGGTCGCGGTCGATTCCGAAGGCCGTTTTGTCTATGCCTCGAACCGCGGGGAAAACAGTGTGGCGGTTTTCTCTGTTCATGACCGCGAGGGAACTCTCAAATTAGTGCAGCAGGTGGACTGCGGAGGCAAGAGCCCTCGCCATTTCGCCCTCGATCCCGGCAATCAGTGGCTGCTGGTGGCCAACCAGGACTCCTCCAATATCGTCGTCTTCGCCCGCAACGCGCGCTCTGGACATCTGACTCCAACCGGCAATCAATATCCGCTGAGCTTCCCCGTTTGTCTTGTCTTCAGCTAACGGAAAAAGCGATTTCCCTATCACCTGAGTAGAATGCCTCGTGGGCCTGCTTTCCGGTTAAACAAAAAACGGATATTAAGGAAGACCATGCGACCCAACTGGAAGTACGTGTGTTCGCTTGCGTTGATGCTGCTGGTATGCCTTGGTGCGCTGAATTCCACGTTGGCCCAGCAGGTGGCGCGCCTCACCCAACCGGTGGATAACAATGCCCGCGTTACTCTCGCCGGTACGGTCCATCCGCTGGCCAATGCCCGCAACGACCGCGGCCCCGCTTCCCCGGATATGCCACTGGAGCGGTTACAGTTGATTTTGAAGCGCAGCCCTCAACAGGAGGCGACCCTGCGGCAACTGCTGCGTGACATGCACACTCCGGGCAGCGCCAATTTTCACAAATGGCTGACCCCCGCCCAGTTCGGACAGCAGTTCGGACCCAGCGACCAGGATGTGCAGACCATTGAGGACTGGCTCCAGACCCAGGGATTCCATGTACTGAAGGTGAATCCGGGCAATCAGACGCTGGAGGTTGCCGGCACCGTAGGTCTTTTGCAGCAGGCATTTCATACTTCGATTCACCAATACGAGGTCAATGGCCAGCTGCATTACGCCAATGCAGTGAACCCGGAAATTCCCGTCGCGCTGGCCCCTGTATTGGGCGGCTTTGTTTCCCTGAATAATTTTCCTCTGCGCCACTACGACCGCTTTCTAGGTAGCGCGCAATACGATCCCAAGACCCATCGGGCGATTCCAGAATGGACCTTGCCCGGGGGCGTCCTGGGCAACATGTACGCTGTCGCGCCGGAAGACTTCGCCACGCAGTACGACGTGACCCCGCTTTACAGCGCAGCCAAGCCGCTCAATGGCGCCGGCCAGACCATCGCGATCGTCAACGAATCGAATATCAACGTTAACTTCGTCAACAATTTCCGTACCCTCTTCGGGCTGCCGGCTTCGACCCCCCAGGTCATCATCGACGGCAACGATCCGGGGATCGATGGCAACAATAACCCCGATGGCTCCAACGGCGCCTCCCCCGAAGCTTACCTGGACGTGGAGTGGGCTGGGGCAGTGGCTCCCGGCGCCACCATCGACCTGGTGATTGGTGGGGACACCAGCTTGGAACAGGGTTTGTTTTTGGCCGCGGAGCGCGCTGTGTATGGGAACATTGCGCCCGTCATGAGCATGAGTTTTGGCCAATGCGAATACTCCATAGGTGCCGACAATGCCTTTTTCAGCGGGCTATGGGAAGAGGCGGCGGCTCAGGGAATCACCGTCATGGTTTCCTCCGGTGACTCCGGGTCGGCGGAATGCGATGCCGACACAGAAACAGTGGCCACCCAAGGGCTGGCAGTCAACGGGCTTGCTTCGACCCCATTTAACGTGGCCGTCGGTGGTACCGATTTCCACTATGCCAACCCGGCTGCACTCGCCACCTATTGGAACAGCACCAATGACAGTCAGAATGGCTCGCTGAAGAGCTATATCCCGGAGCAGGCATGGAATGACACCCAGTTCGGGTTGAACCTCCTGACCATAGCCGGCGGGGGCCCCATCTCTGCTGGCGGAGGAGGGCCCAGCACCTGTGGCAACCCAACATTGGACTCCAGCGGTACCACGGTGACCTCCTGCGCGCCTACCCCGAAACCTTCCTGGCAGGTGGGCACCGGGGTGCCTGCGGACAGCGCCCGCGACCTGCCGGATATTGCGCTCTTTGCCGCGAACGGTTTAAACGGGAGCTTTTACGCCGTCTGCGCCGCGGATGGCGATTGCCAAAGCACCACCAGCCCCCAGATCAGCGGCTTTGGGGGGACCTCGGTCGCTGCTCCGGCCTTTGCCGGAATTATGGCCATCGTAAACCAGTCCTATGGGCCGCAGGGGCAGGCGGACTATGAGCTGTATCCTCTGGCCGCGAAAGAGCCCAGCGCATTCCACGACGTCACGCTCGGCACCAACGCGGTGCCTTGCCAGGCTGGCTCGCCCAATTGCACCAACGGTGAACTCACCGGCTACGCCGCGGCTCCAGGCTACGATCTGGCCACGGGTCTGGGCTCGATCGACGCCAATGTACTGGTCACCAATTGGAACAGCCGCAGTAACGGAACTGCAACCACCACTACTCTTACCTCGACGCCGGCATCCTTTGCCCATGGTACGGCGGTCACCCTCAAGACCGGCGTAACCGGCAGCGGCGGCACACCCACCGGCGATGTCGCTGTCATGACCGACAGTCCGCTCACCAGTTCACAGGCATTAGGCGCGTTCACTCTTACCAGTGGGGCGGCCTCGGGCAGTGTAACCACGCTGCCGGGTGGCAGCTATAACATCTGGGGAACCTACTCCGGCGATGGAACGTTTGCCCCCAGCACCTCCACCAAGACGCCGATCACGGTGACCCCGGAGGCCAGCACCCTTCAGCTCCAGGTGTCTGACAGTGTGAGCGGACAACTGAGCAACCTGAGCGGGCAACAGGTGCCTTATGGCACGATCGCCTTTCTAAACGCACAGCCGGTGCCCACCAGTTATTACAACTGTTCCTCCAATTGCAACCCCTACACTTATGCCACCGGTACGGTGACGTTTACCGACAGCGGCAATACATTGAACACGGTGGTCGTGAATTCAGAAAGCGATGCGGAGTACGCCATCGGCAGTCTTCCCGTGGGCGCCCATTCCATCGCCGCCTCCTACTCCGGTGACGCCAGCTATAACAAATCGTCGAGCACTCCGGCGACCGTGGCGTTCACGGTAATCAAAGCATCGAGCGCAGTGGCCGTGAGCTCTGCTCTTTCGACCATTGCCCAGGGGCAGACAACTACGCTTACAGCCTTGGTGGAAACCCCCGGAGGGGGCCTTGCTCCTACCGGCTCGGTGACTTTCACGGCCGGGTCGACAATGCTCGGTTCGGGCACCCTCAGCCCGTTTAAAAATAGCTACGCGGTCGCGACCTATACCATCACCAGCGCACAGAGCACGGCGTTGCCGGTGGGCGCGGTGGCCTTGACCGCGACCTACTCTGGTGATAGCAACTACTTCACCGGGAACACCCCTTCGGCTGGGGCGTTGACGGTAACCGGATCCAGTGCCCTATTGGCCTCGACCACTGTCGCTACCGCAACCGGTAACCCGGCCTCGCCCTCCGCCCGCATTAACATATCGATCACGGTGACTGGAAAGACCGGTTCCGCGGCCCCCGCCGGCACAGTCGATCTTCAGTCGGCGGGCACGGACCTAACCCCGGGCGGCGTCACTCTCAGCCCTGCAGCCTCGGGTGACACCGCGACGGCAACCTATTCTTTTGACAATTTAAATGTGTCTCTCCCGCAGGGCAGCAACACTGTGGTGATTACATATTCCGGGAACGCAGCCTACGCGCCGTCTCAAACCAGCTTGTCGCTGTCCAATCCTCTTGCCGACTTTTCCATGTTGTCGCAAGAATCAGTGGTGACCGTTGCTGCGGGTGCGACCGGAACCGCGACCTTGAACCTCGGGTCGATCAATGGCTTCAACGCATCGGTGGGCCTTGCGTGTGCTGGGCCGAGCGGAATGACCTGCAGTCTTAATCCCACTTCGGTCACCGTCAATGGAAACACCACGGCGACGCTTACCATCGTCGCTTCGGTCGCCGCCAGCAGCGCGGTCAAGGCTGCCGGTCTTTCTACGCGGGGTATCGGGTGGTTCGCCGCCAGCGGCAGCGTCACCCTGGCATGCATTTTTCTGGTGGGCATTGGAGCAGGGAGGCGGAGATGGAGCGCCTTGCTGAGCCTGATCCTTCTGGCAGTGGTCACGGCCGGCATAGGCTGCGGTGGTGGAGGCGGCTCGCCAACCCCGGCGCCAACCCCGACCCCGACTCCGACGCCCACGCCCACTCCTACCACTCCGACTGCGGCCGGTACCTACACCATCGTAGTAACCGGCACCCAAGGAACAGTAATCTCGCACGCAATACCCATCACGGTGGTCGTGACGGCGGCGTCTTCCTAGTGCGCCGGAAATAACATCCATTATTCCGGTGCCTGAAAGTTGAAGATGGGCCCAGGATGCAGTCCCTCAGGGGACTAAACGGGCTGCGGAAAAATTCCGCCCCGAGATTGGCCAGCGCTAAAGCGCAGGATCGAAGTCGAGCCTTGTTTATGGAGCGCCGAAGCGCTCCATCCCCCGCATAACCGGATTTCCTGCTACGCAGCTTAGTCAACAGCCGCATGAAGCGTGTAGAAACCACCAAGCTCGGCAGGAAATCCGGGAAATGCGGGGGCTCCCACCGGGCCCCCGGTCCGTCAGGTTGGTGGGAGCCCTCTGCTTTAGCAGAGGGAAGCAACGCTTCAGCGTTGCGGGGAAGAGTTCGAAAATGATCATGCGCTTTAGCGCCGGCAATCCCAGGGGCTTTAGAGCCCGGACCTACCCGATTGCGAATTTCCCGCAGCCCGTAAAGCCCGTTGATTTTGCTGGTTTAACGTACTGGCTTAAGCCCGCACCCTTCAAAGACGGTTAAACGCCCATCTGTATGACGCACTACACTAGCGCGCCTGCCGAACGAGAGAACGAAATTCATCAAAGTCCCGCACGGACGGGGGTTGGAGAATCTACCCAAGACTACATCCCCGCCTCCAAAGTATCCGCCGCCCGCACCAGCGCGGCCGTAACATTGGCCATCTGCTGCTGGGCGCGCGCCGGATCGCGGGCGTCGATCGCCTCATTCACGCCCGGGATAACAACTGCCGCATACCCGGTGTACTCTCCCGGGGCAAATATGGTGTGCCGGAACCATGGCCGGCCAGGCAGCCCTTCCGGCGCAAGGAAATCTCCTTCCACTGCGCGCAGCGAAGCATTCAGCGCATCGACCTTCCCACTCGCGGAGAGTTGCCTGGAGTACATCACGGTGGCCGCGGCCGTGAACCGTGTGGCTGCGCCCAGAGCATCACTGAAGTCGACGCTCCTCATGCCTGCGTCCTTCGCTCGTGCCTGCGCGGCAAATAAGTAAGTTTGGATCTGCCGTCCGTAAGTGATGTAGTCGTAGGGCAGCACGTCAGCATCCGCCATGTGCAGCGCTTCCAGTCCGAAGACGCGGGCCATCTGCTGTTCGTAGACAAAGGTCGGGTCCGCATTCATGATGAACCACGCATAGTTGTCAAACGCGGAATGATAAACACCGTAGGGGCCGGTGGAACCAATGTCGGTGGAGGGGACGCCGAGGTGCTGAATAAAAGGCGTGTAATCCGAACCGCTACCCAGGTCGCCCACACGGACCTCCCCGTTCACCTGTGTGGTTGCCGAGGAGGAGTCGTTGAAAACGTTGTGACGCCGCACCGAGGAATCCCCTTGATCCTTTCTCCATTCGTCGAAGACGGAACCACCCTTGGGGCTCGCGACCTCCATAGTGACCTCGCGGATGAACTGTTTTAGCGACGGCACTGCGGAGGCTTCAAAGTGAGGGCCGGAAACGCTGGCGTCGGTATTGATGTAGGCCACGGCGTGAGCCAGTTGTTTGGCATGTTCCTCGGCCCATTCGGTAGAGCCGATCAAGCCTTCCTCTTCGGCATCCCAGCTGCAAAAGTACATGGTGCGGCGGGGTTTCCATCCTTGTGCGAGCAGGGAACCGACGCCGTGGACGGCTTCCAGCATGGCCGTGGTCCCGCTGCTGGGATCGACGGCTCCGAAAACCCACGCGTCGCGGTGATTTCCGGCGATGACCCACTCATCGGGAAGCTCGGCGCCCGGGATCTTTCCAATCACGTCCCATATCGTGCGTTCGGCATAATCCATCTTGAGCCGCATGTGCACCTTGATCAATCCCGCGCCGCCAACGTGGTAGCTGAAGGGCAGGGCGCCCTGCCACTCCCGCGGCGCCACCGGACCACCCATGTTTTCGAGCATGGGCGAAGCATCGTGGTAAGAAAGCGGCATCGAGGGGATGGTGGGCAGGCTGGTGATTTTCGAGAGCGGCAGACGCCGCGCCGCCGGCAGACCCGGGGTGGAGGCGACATCCGGCGTAGTCGCGTCGCCCGGATATTTGAACATGTACTGCACCGAGCCCCGCTGCACCCCTGTATCGGGGCGCCAGGGGCCATGAGGATATTTGTCACCCTGGAAGTAGCCATCGTCGGCAGGATCGGAATAGATGATGACGCCGGCAGCGCCCCGCTGCTGCGCCAGGTAGACCTTCACTCCGCGGAAGTTCATGCCGTAGCGGGCAAGTACGATCTTTCCCGCCACACTAATGTGCATATCTTCCAGCTTCTTGAAATCCTCCGGCCGCCCGTAATTGACATACACCGCGTCGGCGGTCACATCTCCAGAGGGAGAGGAGCCGTTGAAGGCGGGCAACACACGGGGATCATCCTGGTAGGGATCATTGTCCACATGTTCCCGGGACGGTCCGCTCATGAGGACTTTCCCCTCTGCGTTGGTGGCCTGCAGAAAAACTTCCAGGGGCAGATTCAGCCACGCCTTGTAGGGAACGATCTGCGTATCGAGGCCGGCAGCCTTGAACTTGCCCGCCACGTAAACGGCGGTGTCGTAGTCCTCTTTGCTGGCTGCGACGTGGGGAGCGGCGGTGAGCGTCTTGAGCTCTTCTTCTGCCAGTTTGGGATCGGGCACCGCCAGGAAATCCTGGTCGATCTTTGCCTGCCGGGTGAAGTCGTGGTAGCCCAGGACTCGATCAGGAAAAGGAGAAACCTGGGCCAGCATGGGTGCTTGCAGGATGACAAGCACCGAACAGAGGACAAATCCTTTTGCCAATGAACTATTTCTCCCGCACGAGGTATTTAGGCCACCAGTTGAGCGCAATGCGAACAGCGCTTGGCGGCAATCGGGATCTCGCTCAGGCACTCCGGGCAGGGCTTGGTGGCGGGCGGCACAACCACCTTAGGTTTAAATTTGGCCATCAATGTATTGACCGGCAATACCACCATAAAGTAAACCGTCCCGGCGATGATCAGAAAAGAAATCAGGGCATTCAGGAAGTCGCCGTACTTGATAACGCCGCCGTGAACATGCAAGAGCAGGAACGAAAAGTCCGGCTTGCGGACAATCGCCGCAATCAACGGGTTGATGATATCGGCGACCAGGGCATTGACGATCGCTGTAAATGCGGCGCCGATCACAACCGCTATGGCGAGATCGACCACATTGCCGCGCAGGATGAAATCGCGAAATCCTTTAAGCATTTGTTTCTCCTGGTGTGAGGGAATTTGTTTGGCCGGTCTGCCTGAGAATTCTACTTCAGCATGAGCCTGCGCTCCTCTCATTTTCTTGAGTGGGATACCATCTTTGTGATCGCAGATCGTCTATAAGAGCCAGCGGCCATAGGGATACAACAGCAAGAAGAGGATCATGCACAGGGCCATGATGTCCATATAGATCAGGACCACGACCGCGCCGTGATAGAAACTCCAGCGATGCTGCAGGCAGCGTATGGTGTCCCAGGTTCCCAGCGTAGCCAGCAAAGCAGGGATGAGCAGCTTGAGCGAGGCACGATCCTCCGGGAAATCGGATAGCAGGAGGGCGAGGATCAGGCTGCCGAGAACCAGCGCCGTGCCTCGAGGCAGCGAGCGATTGCGGGGGTTCAGGGCGCTGAAAACCATTGCGTGAGAGGCCATGCCGTCGTCTCTACTTTACCGAAGACGACGGCATGGTTGGGGAGCAGGCTGGATGAGATGAAAAAAGTCCGGCTTATTGCTTTAACGGGCTGAGACCGCGGCTGCTTCCTTACCGCGCAATGCCTCTCCGTAAGGCTGCCGCAGAATGCCGCGCTCAGTAATGATGGCGGTGACATACCGGGCCGGGGTCACGTCGAAGGCCGGGTTCTCGATACCCACTCCATACGGGGTGAGCTGCTTGCCGCCGTGGTGGGTCACCTCGATCGCGGGGCGTTGTTCGATGGGGATTGCGTCCCCATTCGGGGTCGCCAGGTCGATGGTTGACCACGGACAGGCGACATAAAACGGGATGCCGTGTTCCTTGGCCAGGATGGCCACGCCGTAGGTGCCGATCTTGTTGGCGACGTCACCGTTCGCGGCCACCCGGTCGGAGCCGACGATCACCGCCTGGATCTTGCCCTGGCGCATAAGGCTGGCGGCCATGTTGTCGCACAAAACCGTGGTTGGGATGCCGTCATGCATCATCTCCCAGGCGGTGAGGCGGGCGCCCTGCAGGAACGGTCGCGTCTCATCGGCGTAGACGTGCAGTTGATGGCCGCGTTCGACGGCAGCCCGGATCACGCCCAAAGCCATTCCATAGCCGCATGAGGCCAAGGCCCCGGCGTTGCAGTGGGTCAGCACTCCACCCGAGGTGGGCATCAGCTCTGCGCCGAACGCGCCCATGGTGCGGCAGGCGGCGATGTCCTCGTCGTACATGAGCCGTGCTTCTTCGACCAGGCCGGCCTTAATAGCGTCGAGAATTACGCCGGGCTGTTCTGCCAGGGCGAAGAAGCGGCGGCGCATGCGTTCGATAGCCCAAAACAGATTGACCGCCGTCGGGCGCGTGGCTGCCAGGGTTTTGGCTATGCCTTCCATCTCGCCGGTGAGCGCCCCCAAGGTGGTGGCCGAGCTATTCTTGACCCCCAAAGCGAAGCCCATGGCGGCCGCGACGCCGATGGCCGGCGCCCCGCGCACCACCATAGTGGTGATGACGTTAGCCACCTGGTCGCTGGTGGTAGCAAGCACGTAGGTCTCTTCAAGAGGTAAACGAGTCTGGTCGAGGAAGCGAACGCCGTCGGCTGTCCATTCAAGGGTAGGTATCATGCTCCCTACAGTCTAAACCTGCCTCCCGCCACCAAACCTCCGTCATCGGCGAGCTAACCTTCGAGCGCCTCCGACATGGCCAGTAACTTATTGACAGTATTCCAGTTTCTCCCGGTGGACGAGGTTCCGAGCAACTTCTCAATGCGGACCAGGGGAATCTTCGGGCGAGCCATCCCGTTGGGATAGTAGACATACAGCTCGCGTCCCTTAATATGTAGCTCCTCCGGCTCGCAAGGTATGGCAAGGACCTTTTCCCGGGCCTGCCGCTCGGGCGCGCTAGCCATAAAGACGACCAGAAGCCTATTGGGCGCGACCTCAGGTCGCCCCGCAAAGGGATTGTTCAAAATCACTTTGCGCAAATCAGAAGCCGTACGAACGATCACATCCGGCCGGAAGCCAAATTGTTTTTGGATGCCGTCCTCGATCCTGCGGGCCGCCGCCCCTGGATCCCCTGTATCTTCGCGAAATACGACGTTCCCGCTCTGGATATAGGTTTGTACGTCTCGCAGTCCAAGCCCACTGCACAGTGTTCTCAGCGCCTCCATGTTGAGTTTCTGGTAGCCGGCAACGTTGACGCCGCGCAGCATCGCGATGACCACGGACATGGTCCCCATAGTATCGGTATATGGTGGACTGATCGAGGCGTGTGTGTGCAAGAGGCTGATATGCAAGACCCTGTTTGGATAAAGTCCCTATTAGGAGTACATATCGCCGCCGGGTCGACGGCCTTTGTCATGGCGCCCCTCGCTTTGCTGACGGCCAAGGGTGGCAAAGCGCACCGGCGCTGGGGCAAGGTCTATTTCTGGTCCATGGCAGTGGTCGGATCGACGGCGATCGTGTTGGCCCTGTATCGGCCGGTGCTCTTTTTGGCGCTGGTGGCGGTCTTCAGCTTTTATGCGGCATTCTCCGCCTACCGGGTTCTATTCCACAAGAACCTGCCACGCGGAGAAAAGGTGACTTGGCCCGACTGGACCGCGGCCATCTTTACCTTTGCTTCGAGCCTGTCCCTGGCGTTGTTGGGGGTGTTCAAGCCGGTGCTGGTGCAGAACCTGGGTATTCCGTCGGTCGTTTTTGGCATCATCGGCATGTGGCTGGCGGGCAAGTCGATCTCGCAGTTCCTGCATCCACCTGAGGAAAAGATGTTCTGGTGGTATAAGCATCTAGGTAACATGCTGGGCAGCTACATCGCCGCGTGGACGGCATTCAGCGTGGTGACGATTGGCCGCTTTGTCCATGGCGGCTGGGTGATCTGGGTGCTGCCCACAGCGATTGGCATTCCAGCGATTGCCTTAACCACCACGTACTACAAGAAAAAGTTCGCGCCCCGAAATAAGCTGGGCGCGGCCTCGACCGCCTGATGACCGCGGGAATTGTCTTTCGGCCCGCATTGCCGGCCGATGCCTACGCCTTGGCCGAATTGTCAATCCTCGCTGGCGACGGCATGTATGAATTTCTGCTCGGAGAGTTGGCGCCCAGAGAGATGTTCGCCGGGCTGATAGCGCGCAGCATGAAGCGGGATGCAGGGGGTTTCTCCTGGCGCCATTGCTTGGTCGCCGACGACAAGGGAGTCGTAGGCATGATCAACACCTTTCCTGCCGCATGGCTGCGGGAAGAGGAGCGCGATATGCTTCCCCAGGACCGGGTGCAGATACTCGATCCCATCGATCAGGCGCAGGACTGGGAGAGTTATCTGGTGAACGGTGTGGCTGTTCGACCGCACCACCGGCGGCAGGGTATTGGCGCGCGGCTTCTGGAGATGGCCATCAAGCAGGCCGGAAACACAGGCGGCTTTGCCCGCATCACTGCGAATGTGTGGGCAGACAATGTTGCCGCCCGTGCCCTGTTCGAGAGCCAGGGCTTTGCCGTGCGCACGCTGGTCGAGGTACCGCAACATCCGGGTCTGAAGCACATCGGCGGGAGCTTATTGATGGTGCGGCAGATAGTTGTTTGACCCACGTTCGTGGGAGCGCAAGCGCACGATTACCGCCACGGAAGGGGCATTGCGTGTTTTTCTATGGCCGATAAGCTTTGCACATGACTTTCCATGCCATTCGGAGCCCTTTCCAGATTGCTTTGTTGGCGCTCGGCGTCGTCGCATCCAGCGGTACTTATCCATCCCAGGCACAGGTGGCCGCGTCCAATGCGAGCCCGGCAGTGCCGGCGCTGCCCAGCCGACTCGCTCCGGTGAGCCAACTGGTGGTGGAACGTTCGCAGCTGGCCTTGGATAGCAACGGAACTCTCTTTCGCTCCGACGACCAGGGGAAGCATTGGCATCAGGTCCGCCAGCAGTGGGACGGGAAAGCCGTAGAGCTGCTCGGCATACCCTCCTTGACCGCCGCACCGGGAAGCGGCCAAGCCCCGAGATCAGATTCCGATCAGCAAACCTATGCTGCCGTACTTCTGCGCAGTTCGACTGCCTTGCATTGGGTAAGCGTGGATCGCGGGAAAACCTGGAGGCCGTCTACCCTGGACGACGTTCGCCGTGACGACGTGAAGTGGTCCGGGAACTGACACCCGGGTCACTGCCGGACAAAGCGGGCCCGCAGCGGCGTCCAGATGAGCCGGTAACCTGTGCTCTTGCGCACATTGCCAACAACGCTGGGGCGAAAACAGGCAACACAGGTGCCGCCTTCTCGCCGGACGCCCGGATAAACCACGCCCCGCGAGCAGCTCCACGGGCCAGTTGCTGCGAACGCAACCATCCACCAGGGCTAACGTAGGAGCTCATCTAGACGTGAGCGATATGTCCGGCTCACCCGCAATGTCTTGCCGTCGCGTAGGGTTAGGACTGCATCTTTATTTGACGAAGGATCTACGCGCGCAATGCGCTCCACCTGCACAATCGTGGAGCGGTGAATGCGAACGAACTGCGTCGGTTCGAGGCGAGCCTCCAGCACGGTGAGAAGTTCACGGATCAAGTGCGTTCTATCGCCAACATGCAATCCGGCATAGTCTCCCAACCCTTCAATCCAATCCACATCTCCGGCCTGAAGGAAGGTAAATTCATTACCGCGCCGCACGGGGAAACGCTTGATTACGCCCCGATTTTCCTCTTTATCGGCGAACGTTAGAAGTCCGTAAAGCCGCTCGAAGTTGGCCTCCTGCCGGTGAAGAGCTAACATTCGCCGTGCACGTTCGATACAAGCCCCAAATCGGGCGTCGTCAATTGGTTTGAGGAGATAGTCGAGCGCTTCCACGTTGAACGCATCCAGGGCGTACTCTTCATGCGCAGTAAGAAACACTATGCACCTGGCTTGCTCTCTGGGCAACTCTCGCAGGAGATCTAATCCAGAAATGCCAGGCATCTCAACGTCGACAAAGATTAGGTCGGGCGAAACCTGCGGAATTCTCGTGCGCGCCTCCTCGCCGGTACTGCACTCCCCAACGACCAGCATGTCGGAATAGGCATTTAAGCGGGTAGTGATGCCAACTCTAGCTAGCGGCTCATCATCGACAACCAGAACGCGAATGTTCATTGTCCGGCCCTTTAAGAAACTGTAGTAGACGCCGTGGATAGAGGAAATTGAATCGAGACTAAGAACCGATTGTTCTGCGCAGTCGTGACTCTAACGCTCCCTTGTTCTGCGTAGAGCTTTTCCAGTCGTGTCCTGGTGTTCGCCAGGCCGAGTCCGCTTCCTTCGTCACCAGACTGCAGCAGGCCTTCCGAACGGTCATTTTCTATATCGATTCGAAGCTGTCCTTCGCTTACAAAAGCTGTGATCGAGACCTCGCCCCCATTCGGACAACGCGCGACGCCATGCCGGATCGCATTCTCCACCAGCGGTTGTAAGAGAAACCTGGGCACTTGTGCCGAAGAAGCTTCTGGGCTAACGCTCAACGAGACGGAAAGGCGCGGGCCGAAGCGAACCTGTTCGATGGAAAGATATTCCTCTGTGACGGCTAGTTCCTCTCGAAGAGACACAACATGTTCTTCCGGGACACTGAGGGTACTTCGTAGGAGAGCGGCGAGCTTTGCGATCATCTCGGTAGCCCGTTCGGGCTGTTTGCTTACGACCAGCGACGAGATGGCATTGAGAGTATTGAACAGGAAGTGAGGCTGCAATTGGTAACGGAGCGCCTGAAGTTGGGCTTCGCGCGCAGTCGCTTCTGACGCCAATAATCTATTCCTCTGCTCCTCGACGGTACCGTAATGCTTGATCCCGAAATAAAGTGCGCTCCATGCGATGAGAACGAAAGCAGCTTCGAATGCTTGGGCGGCGACCATACTCCAGCTTAGGGGAGTCCGGGGCTCAACCAGGTGGAGTGCCGTGAGAGCAGATACCACGGTGCATAGAACGCCCAAAATGTAAGAAAGCCCCACTGATAGAAACAGGGCAGAAGCTAACGGGGTGGACCGGCGCCAGAGGAAATGACAACAGCCATACAGAACGAAGCTGGCCAAAAACGTTGAACAGAGTAAAGCGAGTTGGTAATCCACTGATTCACGCATATGGCGAAACGGGATGTATGAGAGGGCTGTTGCCAATCCATAAAACGTCCATCCGCCGATCTGGAGCGGCCAAAAAGAAGGTGCGCGACGCTTGAGAGCAATCTGGGCCACGTATCCATTCTAACGATCAAGTTCTTCCACCAAGACCGGCTGGGCGCGTGAGATGCACGGCTCATCGCAGGATTGCGGAGGTTCACCACCTTCGACTTTCCGTCCGGGACGAAGCGACGTTAGCTTTATCCCTGAACTTCAGGCAAAAGGGGGGCGGAATGAGTATACGAAGAGGGATGGTAAAGACCATTGTGGGTCTTGTTGTTCTGGCGCTGTGCGGACTTGCCGTACTTACGATGGGCACGCCAACTGGGCTTGCTTCCTCTTCAAGTATGGCTCCACTTCCGGAACCGGGAACGTACAACATCGATCCGATCCATAGTTTTGCGTACTTCGGCGCGTGGCACCATATTGTCGGACTGGTGCGCGGCAGGTTCAGCAAAGTTACCGGGACGATCACAGCCGCAAAGGAGCCGGCGGACTGCGCCGTGGATATTTCCATCGACACGGCCAGTATCGATACGCAGTTCGCGAAACGGGATGAGGACTTACGTGGCCCGGATTTCTTTGATGTGAAGAACTTCCCGGCTATGACCTATCGCGGCCGTGGCATTTCGAGAAGCGCAGATGGCGCATGGGTAATGGACGGTTCGCTGACCATTCGTGGCGTGACGAAACAGGTGCCGTTGACATTCCGGTTCAAGGGAATGTTCCCTGACATGCCGGCAGGACAGCCCGCGCGCGCTTCTTTCCATGCAACGGCAGCCGTGAGGCGAGGCGATTTCGGAATGACGCGCGACAATCTGATGGAACTGGGGCCGAACCCCAAGGGACCGGATGTGGAGATCGAAATCGACGTGGAGGCCAACGCAAGTACGCCGGCGAAGTGATTCGCGTGATTTTGACATCGACCTGATTTTCTGTTGGACAAGATTGAATGAGGAGGGCACGCGCGCGATGGGGACTGGAGTTGTTAAGATCGTAGGAGAACATGAATGAAGCAAAGCAACTTTCTCCGGACATTCTTCTGCACGTCGCCCAAAGTCTGGGCATTTCCCTCGGTCCACTGATCGCCACCATTTCGCTCCTCGACGAAGGCGGGACGGTGCCCTTTATCGCGCGCTATCGCAAAGAGGCCACCGGGGCACTCGATGAAGTCAAAATCCGTGACATCGAAGAGAAGCTTGCCTACTTCCGCGACCTCGTCAGCCGGCGCGAGACGATCCTTTCCTCCGTTTCCGAGCAAGGAAAACTCACGGACGATTTGCGACAGAGGATCGAGGCAACACTCGATCGCGGCGAACTCGAAGACCTCTACCTCCCCTACCGCCCCAAGCGGCGCACCAAGGCCACCATTGCTCGCGAGAAGGGCCTGGAGCCCATCGCCGACTATATCTGGGCGCAGCAGGCGGCGGCACATTCCCTGCTCGAACTCGCTGCCAACTTCATCAGCGAAGCCAACGGCGTCACCGACATCGCTGAAGCTCTCGAAGGCGCGCGGCACATCGTCGCAGAGCGCATCTCCGAGCACGCCGAGCTCCGCAAAGCCCTCCGCCGGCTCCTCCATGAGGAGGGCATCATCGTCAGTCGCAAGTCCCTGGATGCAGTCGACCCCCAGGAAAAGTTCAAGATGTATTACGACTACCGCGAGCCGGTCAAGACCATTCCCTCACACCGCATGCTCGCCATCCGCCGCGGTGAAACCGAATCCGTCTTGTATTTTCTGATCGAGCTTGACCCAGCCCGTGCCACCGGTGTTATTCGCAGCCATATTCTCGGGCCCGTAGGCGACTGGACCGCACAACTCGATCTCGCTATCGAAGACTCCTGGGCCCGGCTCCTAAACTCCAGCATCCAGTCTGAACTTCGCCTCGAACTTAAGAAGCGCTCCGACATCGACGCGATTCAGGTCTTCCGCGATAACCTCGCAAATCTTTTGCTCGCTCCCCCTGCCGGACCTATCTCGGTCCTTGGCATTGATCCCGGCCTCCGCACCGGTTGCAAAGTCGCCATTGTCGACGAGACCGGCAAATTTCTCGCCCACGACGTCATCTACCCTCACACTGGCCAGACCGCCAAGGCCAGCCAGACCTTTGCCACCCTGATACGTCAGCACAATGTCCGTGCCATCGCCATCGGAAACGGTACTGCCTCTCGCGAGACCGACGCCTTTGTCCGCGATTTCCTCGCCGAACACAGCATGACGGGCATCTTCAAAGTAATAGTGAGTGAGTCCGGGGCCAGCGTCTATTCAGCCTCCGACGTGGCCCGCCAGGAGTTCCCCGACCTCGATCTCACCGTCCGCGGCGCCATCTCCATCGCCCGGCGGCTACAGGACCCTCTCTCCGAACTCGTCAAGGTGGATCCCAAATCCATCGGCGTTGGCCAGTATCAGCATGACGTCGACCAGCGGCAGCTTCAGCAATCTCTTGAAGCCACCATCGAAAGCTGCGTCAACAAGGTCGGCGTCGACCTCAACACGTCTTCCTGGACGCTCCTTCGCTACGTGTCCGGAATCACCGAACGGACTGCGCTCAACATTGTTCAGTTCCGCGACGAGAATGGTCGCTTCACCAACCGCGCTCAGCTCAAGAAGGTCTCCGGCGTAGGAGCCAAGACCTTCGAACAGGCCGCCGGCTTCCTTCGCATCCGTGGGGGCTCAGAGCCACTCGACTCCACTGCCGTCCATCCGGAGAGTTACGCCCTGGTAGAGCAGATCGCCGCGTCCCTCAATGCTCCAGTCGACCAGATCATCGCCAGGCCTGCTCTTCTGGATGGCATCGACCGATCCAGGTTCGCCGCCGGCACTTTCACCCTCACCGACATCCTTGAAGAGCTCCGCAAGCCTGGCCGCGACCCACGCGACAAGTTCGTTGCACCCACGTTCCACGAAGGCGTCCGGGAGATTGCTGACGTGCAACCCGACATGATCCTCGAGGGGGTCGTCACCAACGTCACGAAGTTCGGCGCCTTCGTTGACATCGGCGTCCATCAGGACGGTCTCGTTCACATCTCCGAGCTCTCCAACCGCTATATAAAGGATCCCAGCGAGGTGGTGAAAGCCGGCCAGATTGTCAAGGTGAAGGTCCTTAGTGCAGATGTAGCCACCAAGCGCATCGCCCTCTCAATGAAGGCTCTGATGGATCGATCCGGCTCCGCTATGCGGCCATCGCCAACCTCAACGGCCCAGCCCGGTGCAGGCAAGCCTGCACCGAAACCGCAAAAGCAAACCATTCCACAATCTCAATCGACGGAGGAAAAGCTGGCTGCCCTATCCACACGCTGGAAGGTTCGCTAGGCTTGCGTCGTTAACGCCCACGGTAACGGCGCGCAAAAATCTTCGTTAAAGCCAAGCATGCTTTAGGTACCGTCAACTCCAGGCGAAGCTTGACTCTATCGGGCGCGTGACGCGAAGTCACGCTGCCATGTTTACCAGATTTGCGAATGAGTTCGCCTTCATCTTCCGCATGACATTGCCACGATGCGCTTTCACTGTGATTTCACTGATGCCCAGTTCTCCACCCACCTGCTTGTTCAGCAGGCCGGATGCCACCAATGTCATCACTTCGCGTTCGCGTTGAGTAAGCGACCCATAATACGTTCGCAACGCGTGCAATTGGTTTTCGCGGCCTAGCGCGGCTCCGCGCTTCATAGCTCTTACGGTCATCGCTATGTCGGCATTGCCAGTGAGAAAAATGATCGGCTGTCTGTCCCCCCGCGGTCCTCGAGTCGCGGTTCAGTTAACCATCGACGGCCCCGGCGTCCCATCGGACCATTCGGCGGCCAAAACGAAGAAAGTGGTCACCCGTTGTTGAGGGTCATACGCCGCCATAACCGGCGAGCCAGGCAGATTAGCTCCCCAGCTTTTCTCAGCATCACCCGAAACATAAAACATTAGATGTGGATGCCAATTCTTGCCGCGATCGTTTAGATACTGTTGCTTCGACATCATGTAGACCATCGTTCCAGGCGCAAGCGGCGGCTGTTCCTTCTTTTCCAGTGTCGACGCGATCTCCGCCTGCGATTTCCCAGCCAGCACCAGTTTGCTCTTCATCAGAAAGAACGGCAGAAAAGTGCTTGCGGCGGCCGGATTGAAGCAATGGGGGGCGCGTACTTTGGGATTCCAGAACTGTGGATCATCGGTCGTGCTACCCCATGACCGCTCCACAATGCAGACAAAGCCATTTGAGCCTTTCACCACGGTCGTATAGCCCGTCCGCCTCAGCACCATCACTTCGGCTCCATCCGAAACGGATGCTGGGGCTGCACTGCGCGCCAGTGCGATCTCAGCTTTCTCGTCCGGAATCAAATACTGATCGAGAGGAGCCATGGCCGGATAGGGAGCCTTTTCAACCTGCGCTCGTGGACAGATTGGACAGGATAAAAACACCAGAACAACGAATCCTACAGCTGTGATCGTGATATGGTCCTTGCGCATTTGATCCTCCGGTAGAAAGCAATTATGCCAGCTTAAAAGCCAATGATCCCGAGGGCGCGACTACAGCACATCCTTGATATCGATGCTATCCGGTTCGTCCTGGCGAACACCGTTCCCACCATCTACATCGCGCGAGCCTCAGCGATGGTCTTGAAGAGTGCTAAATCACAGAGTCACTCATCGAAAGCGACACTAAACACAAGTCAGTCTAAACCAGGTGACAAAACCAGGTTCCTGTCACCGCTTTTCTGTCGGCGGAGAAAGTAGAGGCGGCGCGTCTGGAAGGACGATAACCGGGTAAATCGCCTTTCCAGAACCGCAGCACCTTGAAACACCCACCAGGCTTCCGGAGAGGTATTTACCGATAATCCCATTTTAAGGGAACTTACTCACGGCTCCCGCTGGCCCGCCGTTCGAGGAATCGATCGTTCGAGCAAGTACGCGAAGGGCGTTAGCTAGAGTCGATGACCAGATGGCGGTAGCAGCACATCTTCACCTATGAAATTGTAAAGCTGTGTACCCAGGGCAGTATCTGCCATCGGCCCTCTTTGCGTTCCAGCACGACCCACGTCCAATTTCCGCATAGGGAGCCGCACCACATTCCTTGCTCCACCAGCGCCAGCGTATGGTTCGCATTGAAGAAGACCTCTGTAAACCGGTGGAGGCCCCCAGCATCGGCGAACTCGGCAGACGGTCCGCCGGGCTCTTTCATGAATCTCTGTTTGTCCTCGGCATTCAACAGACGAACGGGCAGTGCGGTTTTGAAGCTTTCCGCATCTAATTGGATCACATCATGACAGTGCTGATCGTATTCAGCCAGGACACCGTTCCACTCATCCAGACGATCTGGCGGCGCCTGCACTGCAATATGTGGGTTCATTTCAAATTCGGAGGCAGCACGGCAGGGAGCACCAAGCGGGATCGCATTGGTAGTGTCTTCAATCAGCCACAATCTCCTGGGGGCGTTCCGCCATTCGATCGGGCCGCTCTTCAGTAACAATGAATAGATCTCGTATGAGTGCTCGACCCTATCTCCTGGCATGGACATCGGCTGCGCAAACTGTAGTGTTCCGTGAGGCTGTGCTGGCAACTGAATTTTGAAGTTAATTTCGATATTGACCTCAACCGGGACGGGCTTGCCCTGTAACGTTGCCGGCTTGAACTTGTACTGTTTGACCGCCGCTAATGCTTCTTCATCAAGGCCCATCTTCAGATGATTGACCATATGTACGTTTTGGGGATTACCCTGGGCGTCCACGATCAACGAGACGGTAGCGACTCCGCCATATCCCGCCTCGCGTGCTTGCGGTGAGAACTTTGGATTGGGGGCGTAGATCATCTGTGGCGGCAAGACTCCATTCCCCACATGGTAGATTCCGGAAGCATCGGGCGCAGGTAGCGTCTCTTTGACCTCGACGATTTTATAGCCCGCAGGAATGGCGAAGTTCGAGGGATCGGGTTCCTGAGGGTTGAATTCGGTTACGTTTACCGTCTGTTCCCACACAGGGTCCTGATGTCTGCGGCTCATGAAGATAGAAAAATCTGGAGAATACCAATATTCGTCAAAATCAGCGGCGTCTCTTGACTGACGTGTCCCATGAAGGGTGAGGTCCTTGAAGATCCGAGTGCCCAGATTATCGACCTGTTTCACGGGCGATCCTGGGACATTCGGGTTCGGATCCGGAACAGATTTGGCGTTGGCTACAGGCGGTGCGCGCATCGTGGTTTGCCTGGCAATGAACGCAAATGGATCGAGGTGAGTACTGAGTCCAGTTTCAGGGTCGTAGATGTGAATGTCGGTGAGAATTGGTTCCTGTTTGTATGAGTCGGAAACGAGCCGCCGGGCCTCATTATGAGTGCGTCCAACCGAATCGCGGGCGATATGGTTAATAGTTTTGAGGATAAAGACAGAGCCGTCGGGGAGCTTTTGCCGGGAGACGAACTCGACCGTAGCAGAGAAGGGAGCACCCGGAACGGATTTAACAAACACCCCTGGAATCTTGGGCACCGTGGGTTGCTGGGGACTCTCCTGACCGGAGGAAACGGGAAGGCAGAACCACAGCAGGATGGTGATCAGTCCAAAGTAGAAAACACTGGCCCGATTCAAGTAGAGCGCTGTTTTGCAAAATAGAAGAAACCGTCGCACCAGGGACACCTCTGACAGAAAATCAGCATTAAAGCAGCTCACCACTGCGACGTTTTGCACCGCTTTCCTTGCCAAGGCTAAAAATAAGCTTGATCGTAGTCAATACCTCTATCGGGTCGCGATCAGGCTAAAGCAGAACGGGGCTAATGAAGGACGGAAAAATGTAAAATGTGATTTCTTCAAATGCCCGCAAAGTCTCATTATGAGTAACTTTCTCGGTGTCGTGGGTCTGTGGTGACGATATCAACTCAAGCCAACCATTGCCGGCACGTCTACACTACCAGTGTGGTCAATCCCGCCGCCCCCCCTCCGACCCAGCCCGTCCTAGGAAAACCCGAGGAACGCTTACCCGTGCGTCAGCATGTTCCCACCGGCTTCGCCACGTTCCCCGCTCCCAGCTTCTATATTACGGGCCGCCAGCCGTTTCGCCCCGGAGTCATCCTGCTCGCTATCGTTGCTGCCGTGGGTGCTCTCTCGCTCGTTCTCTATTTCCTAAGTCACGCCACTGCCCCTCCGGCTGCCGGCCAGAAAGACTCTGACGACCCAGACCAGATTGACGTGATCGTTGTCGGCGATCCCAGCGAAGCTCCTGTTCCCGCCCGCCAGGGAACCCACGTCAGCCCCGTTCACCGCACTATTATTGTTCGACTTCCTCGTTGGGGCGAGCAGCTGGGCCTCATCCCCAACACTCCCGCTGGCCGCCTCCTCTATGACTGGCTTGCCGCTTTCAATCAGGCAAGCTATCCCGCACTCGCGAATGCTCTTCCTAACGTTGCTCTCGCCTCCGTGACCGCGGCACAGTTGGAACTCCGGCGGCAGACCGGCGGCTTGAGCCTGCTCTCTGCCAAAGAGGTTGAGCCCGGCATCCTCGTCTTCCGGCTCCGCGACCAGACCCCCTCGGCGACCGAGGTCCTCGGCTCGCTCCAGGTGCGTCCGAACTCTAGCCCCGCCACTATCGCAAGCTTCACTCTCCGCGCCGTTCCCGCGCGCCCCGCCATGACCCCGCTACCGGAGCTGCTCCACCCTCGGCCGCCTCACCGCAATGAGCCTGGCAATCGTCCGTAATCCCGGCCCGTCTTCCTTGTATCGGACCCCGCCTTCTCGAAACGAATCTCCAACGCAGATTACGTACGGCCAAGAGGAATCCTACCTGTTCGTCGCAGAATGCCGGTCTTTCTGTATGGGATGCGGAGTGTTGCGGTCGGCTTGAGTCAGCGGCTCATCTGATGGAAGAACGACTCGCGAAAAGTCCGGCTCAATGTAACTTCAGCTCCGTTGACGAGTCTCACAATGTAATCTCCGTGAAACAGCGGATGCAGTCCGCGAACGGCCGCCTTGCGAACCAGAATCGATCGGTGAATTCGGACGAACTGCCTCGGATCGAGTTCATCTTCCAGGCTTTGGATTGTCTGCCTGGCGATATACGTTCTGTCGCCCGTATGAATAGCGACATACTTATTGGCTGCCTCGATCCAGAGGACCTGTTCGACGGGCACGAATACGATGCCCTCCTGCTCTTTGATCGAAAGCCGGGAGAGCCACCGGTCCCCTTCGTTTTCCGGACCGGATTCGCCCAGGCTCATGCGCCGGATCGTGCGCTCCAGCGAGATGGATAGCCGCTCCTTGTCGATCGGTTTGCAAAGATAATCGACCGCCTCGATCTCGAAGGCCTTCACGGCGTACTCGCTGTAACCGGTGACGAAGATGAACAGCGGCATCTTGGTTAGCTCAAGCCGCTCCACCATCTCAAATCCATCGAGGTCGGGCATCTGAATGTCCAGGAATACGACGTCCGGCGAAAGCTTCCGGATCTGTTCGATGCCTTCTGCGCCGCTCGATCCTTCACCGACCACATCGACGTCGGGTTCGGATTCAAGCAACTCACAAAGATAGCGGCGGGAGTGCGGCTCGTCGTCAACGATCAGCGCACGCAAGCGTGTGTGCGGCGCCGTCATGCTTCTCCTGGGCGCGTCTCCCACAGTCATTTTGCTCCGATGAGAGGAGTCTAGGTGCAAGTGACCCCCTGCGGATCGGCTGCGTCTAACTCACGCGTGTCCGAAGACACCAGATTGGGAGCTGGCGCAAACCGATCCAATCTCTTACTGGCCGCTCGCCTATAAGGAATCGAGAGATCAACCTGAGCTCCTCCTTGCGGACGGTCCGTGTACTGAAATGTGAACTGATCTTTGTAGTGCAAGCGAAGCCGGGCCATTGTGTTTCCCAGCCCCACTCCGAATTTCGGTGGTCCTGAAGACTGAGGGCGGGCTGGGCCCTCGTTACAGACCGTCAGGCACAGCCGGTCTCTCTCGCGGCGAGCGTAGAAGTGAATTTCGCAGGAGCGCACCGTGCGTGCGGCCCCATGTCGAATTGCATTCTCAAAGAGGGGTTGCAACAGCAGTTGAGGCACTTCGGCAGAAGTCGTGTCCGGATCAATATCGTAGTTGAGAACCAGGCGGTCGCCTAGACGCAGCTTTTCGATCCCAAGATAGAGGTCTGAAAACTCCAATTCTTCGGCCAGGCTGCGGACTGGACTGTCAGTATCTCTGAGAGTAAGCCGCAGAAAGTCGCCAAGCGCTATCACCATCCGTCGTGCTGTCGCAGGCTGCTCGACAATGAGGCCTGCAAGCGCATTAAGGGCGTTGAACAGGAAGTGCGGATGCAGCTGCATGCGAAGTGCGTCCAGTCGCGATACTGCAAGCTGTCTTTCCAGCTCCGTTGCACGCGTGCGTTCCGCCTCATAATTCTTCCAGGCTCGCCAGCCTTCCAAGGCAACCACCAGAATGATTCCGATCAAAACATCTACAGGCAGAAACCTGACCAGTTCGGATGTCATGAAAGACCGGAATGTCAATGTTGGATCTGCGGAACGCTCCGGGAAGAAAGTAGAAAATACAATGGACCAGTGCACGAGCATGACCGACGCGGCGAGTGCTACAACGATGAGCAAGAGGATCCCCGCGTTCCGCACTTTCAGACTGCCGCCGAGCGGGAAAGCGCGAGTACACCTTTCCAAAAGAGGCAATGCAATCGTCCAGATAGCAAAATGGACTGACGTTGCATAGAGGGCAAATCCCGGAGGTTTGTGACCAAGGTCGCTCGCCAGGAGAATGGCGGTGAAAAAGAGAGAGGCGGCTGCCCATCCAAGAAATGCGAGTTTGAGGCGAGCGAATTTATACATCGAATCCTCCAGTCTCGTGATGTGAGATTAAACCGCGCATGCGAGCTCGCGCAAAGGCTATCCAGCGGCAACAAGGGGTAGCGTTCGCACGCGCTTTCTGTCGCGGCGAAAATTGCATTGGATACGGCCTCCCCCAATCGGAGGCACCGCAGGCTCTCCTATCCCTGTCGGTGGCTTCGTGGAGTTCACAATTGCATCCCCATCACGGGATTACTCTACCGGCTCAACTCCAGGGTCACAGGGCACTTTGTCGCCAAACGAGAATTTGGCGGCGTGAAACGGCGAATGCTGAGGGCATCCACGAACTTTCTAAATTCCGTCCCGTTGGGAGTTTCCCTCAGTAGATGAGCTTGAGAGAAAACTGAATTTGCCTCGATGTGCCGGCGGTCTTGCTGATCACGCCAAACCCGGAGCCCTCGATGGTGTTCGCAGGCAATCCCATGTTCACCACGTTGAACAAGTTGAAGAACTCTCCGCGGAACTGCAGGTCTGCCCGCTCGAGGCCGCTCGGCCGGCGCCCGATAGGCGTCGTCTTAATCAAGGCGTAATCAAAGTCGTAGTACGCCGGCCCGCGGAAACTATTGCGTCCGAGCGTTCCGAAGCGTCCGGAATTCGGCCCGGAGCCACCCGCGATCCCGATGGGGACCGAGAAATAGCTGGCATTGCTTGTACCGCGACCGAAGTAGTCTTCCCTGGGGCGCGTCGAGCTGTGGGCAGTCGAAAGGTCGGGCTTGCCGATCTGATCCGGACGGTCAGCGCCATTCGTCCCGAAGCCCGTTTGCTGCAGGCCCGAATACACCGTGAAGGGCGACCCACTGGTAATCGTCGAGATGCTCAACAGCTCCCAGCCCTTTGTCATCACCGGGGCCAGAGCCCGCAGAAATGCGAAATCCTGCAGGTGCAAATCTTGGGCCGCGCTCACCGTGAAAGCGTGCGCCACGTCGAAGTTCGATGGACCTTTCTCCGCGTGCGTATTGAATGGATTCTGCGGGCTGAAGACGGCCACGGCGCCCGTCGAGCCAGTGCCGCCTTGTAGGCCGCTGACGTCGTCCAGCGACTTACCCCACGTATAACCCGCCTGCAAGGCAGGACCAACGTGTCCAACCTGCCCAGCCAGCGATGTCTGTATTGCGTTATACGACGAGTGTGCTGTATCCGTAACCACTGACTCAATGCCGAAGCCTCCCGTTACCGTGCCACTGCTGTCGAAGTTCGTAAACGGCGCGAAGCCGGCCTCGCCTCCGGGGTACGCGTTCGGATACGACACGCGCGGCAGGTGGAACGACTCTGTGCCCACATAGGCCGCATCAGCCGTGAGGCCGCCAAACGTACGCTCCAATCCCAGCGTCCACGTTTGCAGGAATCCATCCCCGAAGCGCCGATCGACCGCGCTCAGGTTGAGCAGGGAAAGCTGGTGCCCAGGTGCCAGCGCAGCCAGATCCTGCTGGTAGCGATTCACATCCATCACCGTGTTGGCCGGCACTTTCTTTGGATCGCCGCTCGCAAACACGTTCTGGCCTTGGGGCGTATAGGTTTGCGGAATTTCATCCGGCGTGATCTTGAATCCGTATGCAATCTCTCCGCTCTTCGCCGCATTGACGCGCGGATAGACGGCAAAGGGCGTCGATCCAGTCAGGAGATTGTCCTGCCAGATGTTCGGCGGAATGACCGTGATTGCGCCACCCGCATGCACCCGAACCTTGCCCGGTGCGTTCCAGTCGATCTGAACGCGCGGCCCCCAGCCGTTCCACCCGCTCCGGTAGGTCGGCTGCGGATTGATCAGATACTCCTGCCCCACGCCGGCCGCCGGAAACGGGTTCAGAAAACTCGATGTCCGGTGCGCCCGCTCCTCGATCGGCGTGTAAAACTCGTAGCGAAGGCCGTAGTCGAGAGCCCAGTGGTCGTTGATTTTCCACGTGTCCTGCACGTAGCCATTCACATCGTTGCGGTTGATCGCCGCCGGACCAATGTGCGTTCCATTCGAGAAGTAGGGCGGCGCCACGGCGATTGTGTATCCGTAGGGGTATCCGATCAGCAGGCTGCTCAGAGTATCCGGAAGCGGATCGCCCGGCTGTACATTGTGCTGACCGCTCGCCGAGGGGATGAACGTTGGCGAATACACTGTACCGCCGCCAAAGTCGTACTCCCCATTTGGGCTGGTCCCAAAATAGCTCGTGTCCCTGTTGAGCCGCGCCTCCACGCCCCACTTCACTGCATGCCGTCCCGAGGTCCACGTAAAGTTCAGCTGCCCCTGAAAGAGGTTCCCAAAGGCTGACATCACCGAGCCGGCTGCTGCATCGAACGGTTCATAGAGCCCATTGACGAATTTCAACGCGGGATCGGTGTGGTTCGGCGTGGGGAACGACGGTGTCGTCCGCGTGATGCTGAAGGATGCCGACCACAAGTACCGCGCTGACACCGTGCGCGTGTATGCAAACACCACATTGCGCTGGCGGTCCACGTACTGCACGCCAAAGCTTGGATCGAGCAGCGTCTGGTCCGGATTGGTCGTAGGCCCCGTCAGATTGTCATAAGTAAACCGGCCCAGAAACTGGCCCTTTTCATCCAGCTTATGATCGATGCGAATCGAAAATTGGTCCGCATTGGTGTCCACATCTGAGGGTGCCGCGTAAGTGCGCTCTCCGTATGCGCCTGTCGGATTGTTCGCCACGGGATACCGTGCCAGCACTCCGGCGATCTGCGGATTCACCGGCACGTGGAGCGTGTCCGTACTCCCGTCGGGGTACGTCACCGTGTCTTCACCCGCGCGCTCCGCGGCCGTCGGCACGGCCAGCACTTGCGTCGTCCCCAACATTTGCCGAAAGCCCTGATATTCACCGAAGTAAAAAGTCCGGCCCCGCCCGTTATAGATATGCGGCAGAACGACCGGGCCGCCATTGGTGAATCCGAACTCGTTCCTCCGGAAGGGCGGAATCCGCCCCGGTTCCGCGATCGACGGATAGTCGAAGTAATTCCGCGCGTCGAGCGCCGAGTTGCGCACGAATTCGAAGAACGAGCCGTGGAAGCCACTTTTTCCGGAACGAGTGATGATGTTGGTGAAACCCGCCGCGCCGCGTCCAATCTCCGCCGGCATCCATCCCGAACTCGACTGCAGCTCCTGGATCGCGTCCACGTTGAAGTTCGTGAATGTACTCCCGCCCATCTCCGGATCACTGATGTCCCCGCCGTCCATCGCGAACACCGCCTCGACTCCCCGCTGCCCATTGATAGCGAATTGCTGTGTGAAGTTCGTCGCGCCGTTGACATCGGTCATCGTTCCCGCTGCCAGCAGCAGCAGTGTGCTGAAGTCGCGGCCATTGAGCGGTAGCTCGCTTACTGACTGGCTCGACAGCTTCTCCCCTCCGTTCGCGCTTGTAGCAATCGCAGTTGCGCTCGGGTTGGCATTCGGCGCCACCGGCGCCTGCGCTTCGGCGGTGATCGTCAGGGTGTTTTGCTCTGAGACGGTAAAGACCATCCTTGCGTAAGTCAGATTGATTTGAGACGGCGCCGTCGGCGGCCGGCCAGGCAATTGCACCGTGACGGAGTACTGTCCGGGCGTAACGGCTGGAAGGGCAAAATGCCCATCGGCTCCGCTCGCCGCAGTGTGACGTTCCGGGTGGGTCCCTGCAGCGATAACAGTTACACTTGCGCCGGCGACAGGTGCGCCGGCAGTCGTGCGAACTATGCCCGTCACTTGCGCACCGAGTGGCATCGCGACCAGCAGTACCACCGGGCCGCACATCAGAAAAAATAGGAAGGTCCGAAAACGCCATCCACTTGCGGAACAAAAAGCTCTCTGGGGCCTGGTCACGTCAAGTCTCATTCAGCGAACCTGAAGGGTTCCGGAGAGTGGCGTGCTGCCCGAGGATCCGCCCACGAACACATCGTAATCGCCCGGCGTGAAGCTCCATCTGTTGTTCGCTTCGTTGAAGGTCTTCAGCACGCGCGCGTCGATTGGAACAGTGACAGTCTGCGATTCTCCCGCCGCGAGTGTGATTCGCTTCCAGCCAACCAGCCGTTTGTACGAGGATTCCTCCCCGTCCTTAGGGAGCCTGGCATAGACTTCCGCGATTTCCGTGCCCGGCCGCTTGCCGCTATTGGTTACCGTGAAGCGCAACGTCTGGGCGGTCGAATCGACGCTCAGACCGGAATATTCATAAGAGGTGTAGGAGAGACCGAATCCGAACGGAAACAGCGGCTGCTTATGCTGCGCCTCAAACCACTTATAGCCAACCTCCGGTCCTTCATCGTAGTGAACGGTATAAGTCGAGGTATGGGTGGCTGAATTGGCCGTCGCCTGTCCCTGATCCTGAACGGGCGGGGCAGGAATAGTCGCTCGGGGCAGATCGTTGTCACTCTTCGGGAAGGTGATCGGGAGTTTGCCCGACGGATTAACGTTTCCAACGAGTGTATCGGCCAATGCCTTGTGTCCCGAACTGCCTGCGTACCACACCTCGACGACACCTGCGACCTTATCGATCCACGGCATAGTGACAGCCGTACCGCTTTCGAGCACTACGATGGTGCGAGCATTCGCTGCGGCGACCCGCTCGATCAGAGCATTCTGATCGCCAGAGAGCGAAAGGCTGGGCAGATCCATATCTTCAGATTCCCATTGGTACGCGAAGACGATGGCCAGATCAGAGTTGCTCGCGAGGGCTGCGGCCGATTCCAGGTTCGTTCCGGGATCGAACTCAATTTTCGTGTTTGGCAGTTTCGCCCGCAGCGCTTTCAGAGGAGATGTAGGGAACCAGATGTGCTCCTGCCACACCGTTGCGCCCTTGCCTGGCGGCATGATGGCATTGCCGCCCGGCGGGTCGACCTGCGCCGATCCACCGCCGGAGATCATGCCGACATCGGCGTGCCCGCCGACGATCGCGATGCTGTGAACCTGAGAGGGATCGATCGGCAGGATCGCATGCTCATTCTTCAGCAGAACGATGCTTTCCTCCTCCACACGCTGAGCTACCTCCAGACCCTTGACGACATCGACCACGCTTGGCTGAGGCGGATCGTCGACCACCCCGGACAGGAACTCCGCATACAGAACGCGCCGTGCATGGTCGTCGATCTCCGAAAGCGGCACCTTTCCGGCCTCGACTGCCGTCTTGAGCTTCGGACCATAGTAATCAGCCATGGGCTCTTCCTGATCGAGACCCGCCGCAGACGCCGCCACCGTGCTGTGGGTTCCAGCCCAATCGGAGACCACGAAGCCTTTGAACCCCCAGTCCTTCTTCAGCACATCGTGCAATGTGTAGCGGTTCTCGCAGCCGAACGTGCCATTGATCCGGTTGTAGGAACACATGACCGCACCGGGATTGGCGCTGGAGATCGCGATATGAAAGGCGAGCAGATCAGACTCCTGCATGGCCTTTTTGGAAATGATGGCATTCACAAAGAAGCGTCCCGTTTCCTGATCGTTCATCACAAAGTGCTTAATATCGCCCACGACGTGTTGCTCCTGCTCGCACTTCATCATGCTTCCGTCCATCGTGCCGGCTAGCAGCGGATCTTCCCCTGTGTATTCGAAGGTGCGTCCGTTCCTGGGCTCGCGAACCAGGTCCACCCCGCCGCCCAGGGTCATATCGAAGCCCTGCGCCCGCAACTCCTGCCCGATCACCGTGCCATAGGCGCAGGCGGATTCCGGGTCCCAGCTCGATGCGGCTCCCAGGTTGGAAGGCATCGCCGTGGAATAGCGCCCGTTCGCACCGCTCGCCCTCACGCCGTAGCCCGCGTCGGAAATAATCAGCGGCGGGATGCCGAGCCGCGGAATGCCTTCAACGTATCCGGCGCCGCCATTCGTAAGAGGCGTGAGAGGCATGGTCCACTGCGGATTGTGAGCCATCCCATTCCCGTGCAGCAGGGCCAGCTTCTCGTCGAGTGTGAGCTTCTTCAGGACCATTTCCGCCCGTTCTTCCGGAGAGAGCCTGGGGTTCATCCAGGGCCGGGCTGCGTCCTGCGCGACCAAGGCGCTTGTTCCCGAAAGGACCGCCGTCAGGGCGATCATTGCCATGAAAAAGCACGAACTACGCTTCCGAATCTGCATATGCCTCCAGTTACCCGCACGGTCCTGCGATAACGTCCTGCGATAACCTCTCTGCCTCAGCTCGGCAGGGTGGTATGGCTGACCGCTGCTCAGCAAGTCTAAACGTGTACGAGTCCGCCGTGACAACTCTAACTACCGGAGATTCCGTCAGATGCGAGAGGTGGCGGGGATCAGAATGCAGCCTGTATGATACGAGCCCGCCGCTCCGGATTCGGGATCTGCAGCCCGGAATGCCCACTATTTAGGCGCACTCGGCGTGCCCGGCAGGATGAATGTTTGCGTCGTGGTGTGCAAGTCCTGCAGGTGGGTGACCCCGTTCTCGTTAAAGAGAGTGACGCCGGCTTCCGTGTGCTTTTCTGCAATCACACGCGCAGGCAGGGTGATCGGCTTTTTCCCGTCGGCTTTGAGCGTCAACTGCACCTGCGAACCGGAGGGTTCCGTCCAGGTAACGTTGTATTGCCCCTGGGGGATTTGAAGATCACCAACCTGAACATCGTCCGGCAACACAAAACCCTGCGAATCCTTCGCGGCGGCCAGCGGCAACAAGCATGAGGTCAGCAAAATTAGAAGTGCAATTCCCCAAATACGTTTCATGGGTCTCCTCCTGGGCTGAGAAGAGCCTGCAGGTTCCCTGTGAGCTCCAGCCCAGATGAAGATTAGGTCGGCTCGTCGCTCCCGCGGAAGCTGCATCGTGCATTAAACGGGGTAGCAAGCGGGTTAAAGCCTTTCTATCAAAGGAATAAGCCCTTACGAGAGGAGGTGAGTTGTGGGCATGTATGATACGGCGTTTCCTGTCGAACTGTGCCTCTACCAGGTCTCGACAGCGAGAACATTGGGGGGGCCAGGATGGCCTTCGATGACATTGGTTTCAATCACTGCTTCCAGATTGAGATGCTCCCAGTTTTTGGGCGCTTTTCGCAGCATGGCGTCCAGATAAACGGGGTTGGACACCACTTCGCTGGCGGCTTCCGTCCCCTCTCCGAGAATCCCAGCCACCATAATCACCGGTTGTCCGGTGACGTTGTCGCGAATCCTGGCGACGATGGCGTAATCCTTTGCAAGCTTCGTATAGGGGACCTGCCACTGAAGGGTCCAGGAGCGCGGGTGGGCGCTCTTGCGATCAATGAGCTTCCGAACCTGGCCGTCCGATTCGAACCCGAATGGCAAATCCTGGGTGAGGCGCATCGTCCAGATATTGTCGAACGCACCAATGAGTACGAACGGACTTTCCCGTAACTGCGCGAAGGAGGTCTGCGATGCGGATACCACACGAAATGCGTCATGCCTGGGTACGAGGGGAACGATGGAACGGGCAAGAGTGATCACATCCGAGGCATCCAAACCACCGCTAACGGGCATGCCCTGCGATAGTTTGAATTGCGCTTGATCCGTGCCGTCCATTGGCATGCCAAGACAGTATGTGATCCTGCTGGACGCAGAGGCGATGGGCGCCCAGAAACGTTCCAGGTTCGACGACTCTCCCGAAAGCTTCATCCGTCCCAGGCCGAACCCTGCCAGCAAAGCCACCGCCAGTGCAACTCCAATCGAAACCCAGCGGCGGCTATTGCGCTCCGCTGGCGGACCCGCCACAGCGGCAGAATGTTGCGATGGAGTCTGCCCCGAAGCAGCCACCGCGGCCTCCGCGGTCGTGGGGGCAACCGGCTCCCGGAACGTAGGCACATAGGAGCCCGTCGGCATTTCGATGATCAGTTCTCCCGCATGCTCGGGGCTGTAGTAGTACTGGATGAGCCTCTTGCGCACTTCCGCCGCCGTTGTGCGCACCACCGGATCGAGGGCTACATCGTAGATGGGCTCGCGCCCGAAGGCCTTGATGCCGATCGTGCGCTCTTTCAATTCACCTGCGTTGCCAAGCAGCGTTTGCTCAACGGTATAGGCAAGCAGCACCGGGTAGCGCTTACTGTTTGTGAACAAGGGGTGCGCGAGCAGCCGCTTCAATTGCTTGCGGACGGCAACGGGCTTTAGCGCATTGCTTGCCCCGTCCAGTTCCTTCTCGGATTGGGGTGACGACAGCATGCTCTCCTCAGCCGGTGGTTCTCATAGTGTGCGGCGCCTACCCAACCGCGCAACGCAGCGGAGAGCCCTTAGTCGAACGATTTGGTTCCGGACCAACTTACCACGAGGCCGCTGGAAAGCCCCGATTATTTCACATTCGACGGACCGCAGCATACCCTCCGATGAGCGCCCCATCTTACCCTCAAATTCGGGGAGTTTGGCCTGATGTAGACCTGCGCTGCTGTGAGTTGAAATGCGAAGACCAAAGAACTGGGCGGTGAGCAAAGATTCGTCTTGATTAGCATACCAACCAGTTGGTATAGTGCCACACATACCCACTGGTTGGTACAAAAATGCCGACGGCCGAAGCGAGACACGAATCGAAAACCAAACTCCTGCAGGCTGCGATCCGGGTGATCCGCGTCAAGGGATATACGGCCACCCGGGTTGAGGACGTCTGCGAGGCGGCTGGTCTAACCAAAGGAAGCTTCTTCCACCACTTTGACAGCAAGGACGAACTGGCGCTGGCCGCGGCCGACTATTGGATTGAGGGCACGGCGGCGCTGTTTGGCTCCGCGTCCTACCACGAGCTAGCCGACCCGCTGGAGCGGTTGCTGGCCTATGTGGACCTTCGTAAGGCGCTGCTGAAGGGAGAGTTGCCCGACTTTACCTGCCTGGCGGGGACGATGGTGCAGGAGGTCTACGACACGCACCCCGCCATCCGCGAGGCATGCAACCGGAGCATCAGCGGGCACGCGGCAACACTGCTGGCCGACATTGAAGAGGCGATGCGGCAGCGCGGCATGCGCCCCGAATGGACCGCCGAAAGTCTCGCTCTCTACACCCAGTCCACACTCCAGGGCGCGTTCATCCTGGCCAAGGCCCGCGGTGGTGCTGCGATTGCGGCGCAGTGCATTGATCATCTGCGGCGATACATCGAGCTGTTGTTCCAACCATCGCCGCGTTCCGCGCCGCCCGGGCCATCGGGGATTTCGGCAACAGCCCCAAAACGGCGCCGAAGGGCGAAATGATACGGCGTTGCCTATTCGATAGCGTGGCCCCGGAAGCCACTAACCCAAGAGCTGGAAAAGGCGGATGGATATGACAAGGATCGCAGTATCACGGCGGAAGGCGCTCGAATCGGGAGCGTGCGCACTGGCTGCAGCGGCGGGGCTCTTGGTAACGGCACGGGCGCGCGCAGGTACCGAGCGGAGCACGACATACGAAGGAATTGTCCGGAGGTGGTATGAGGCATGGGAGAAAAAAGACCAGGGTCAATTTGAGGCCCTGATGGCCGACAACTTTACCTTCACGAGCGCGGCCGGCGACGACCACATCAGTAAGAGCGCTTTCAAAACGCAATGCTGGGATACACAGGTTAACTTTATCGATCGATTTGATCTGGAGCGGGTGTTCGGAAGTGGCAACGAGGCGTTTGTGAAGTATCTTTGCCACACAAAGAACGGTAAATCATTCCGGAACGTAGAGTATTTCCGGCTCAGAGACGGAAAAGTGGAGACCCTTGAGTGCTACTTCGGGGGGAAATCCACCTTTCCGTCAGCAGTAAGCAGCGGAAGTTAACTTTTTAAACTAACGTGAGCCCGTCGACCAGCGTTTGAGGAGCGGCGCTGGGCGCCGAATCGGATCCACGCATTCTTCAGCTCAAGGCGAATACCAGCGGAGTTAAAGAAGTGGCGAAAGACTTGTCAGGAATTGCACCCGTCATCTCTATCGACCGCCTTGATACGCTTCCGCTGCACCGCCAGATCTGCGAAGGGTTCCGTGCCGCAATTCTGCGTGGCAATTTGCAGCCCGGACAACAAGTACCCTCCAGCAGGCAACTGGCGGAAGATCTGGAAGTATCCCGTTGTCCGGTACTCGGCGCCTATGCATGGTTGCTTTCCGAGGGTTACCTCGAAAGTCGAGTCGGATCGGGAACCTTCGTTTCGGCATCGTTGCCGGGTCAACTCCCACACGCTGGAAGATCACGGTCAACCACGGGAGGATTCCGCTGTCTTTCCCGGCGTTCCTCGTTATTACCGCGATTCGAAACTGTTCCGTGGCGACATGGCTGCGGACCCTTCGGAGTCCACCAGCCGGCGCTCGATCAGTTTCCTTTCGGAGCGTGGTCGAAGCTGCTGGCTGAACATGGTCGAAGACCATGTTTGCGTGCCATTCATCACAATGACCCGATGGGGCTTGATCGCTTCCGAGACGCAATCTGCTCTTACCTCCGCACCGCGAGGGCTGTCGAATGCGACCCGTCGCAAATCATGATCGTATCGGGATCGCAACAAGCTCTGGAAATCACGGCGAGAGTGCTGCTCGATCCGGGCGACCCGGTGTGGATCGAAGAGCCGGGCTACCAGCTTGCACAGTCGGTTCTGCTCGGGGCAGGCTGCCGAATTGTCCCGGTCCCGGTAGACGACGAAGGCATAAATGTGTCTGCGGGGATTAATCTGCTGCCGAAAGCGCGTGCTGCGTTTGTTACGCCGTCGCACCAATATCCCCTCGGCGCTACTATGAGCGCTTCTCGCCGGCTGCATCTGCTGGATTGGGCTCGGGATAATGGAGCATGGGTTGTGGAAGACGACTATGACGGCGCATACCGTTACGACACTACATCGGTTTCATCCCTTCAGGGGATCGATTCAGACGCACGCGTGATTTACATTGGGACATTCAGCAGGGTTATCTTTCCGTCCGTAAGAGTGAGTTATATAGTTATCCCGCCCGATCTCATTGAAAGATTTGTGGCAGTACGATTCTCGTTAGGTATCCTTCCCTCCTACTTATTCCAGGAAGTGCTCACAGATTTCATCCGTGCCGGTCGATTTGCCCGGCATATTCGCTGCATGCGGGCACTCTATAAGGAACGCCGGACTGCTCTGGTGGAGAGCGTCCAGAACACTTGCGGGGATATGCTTCAGATCCACGGCGCGGGAGCCGGAATGCACCTGACGGTGACTCTCCCATCAGGATTTAACGACACAGAAATCGCGAGTCGGGCAGCAAAGTACGGCTTATGCCTATGGCCACTGTCGCCCTGTTATATGAATAGGGCGCGCCATGGGTTCGTGCTTGGGTTTGCAGCCACGCCGGCAGACCAGATGGCTGGTGCGGTGCACCAGCTATCGAGGCTTCTAAAGAGACAACCCGGTCAATCTTAGTGCACGCTAAGGGGAGAACGCGCCCGAACGAAATCAGGTTGCCCGCCGTTGTTCCAGCCTCTGTCCATCCAATTCCACCCATGCCAAGGTGAAAACGCTACCCCAAACTTTGTCATCCCGACTTCCGGCCAATGCTCCCCAGCGGACCCCGTCAGCCGTTCCTGCGGTCCGCTACTTCTTGGCGCTCGCGGGCGGCACAATGCCGTTCATCCGCAGGTACTCCACCATTTGGCCGTAGTGATCATTCCCATGGGCCGCTGCGAAAGCGGCAATCGTCACCCGCGTGCTGAACCCGTCGACCGGCTTGATGGCGACGAACGCATTTTCGGTTGTGATGGTCGCAATGGCCTTATGCGCGTAGACGAACGATGCTTCCAGTGCAGCCACTGCTTCGTCTTTCGTCGTAATGGAGCCGATTGCCTTCACGTCGCGGTCAGGCTTGCCGCTCCAGCCGAAAAAGAAGTAGTTCGCCTGAGCCAGATGCGTCACCTGTGCCACAAAGGTGCGCACGGTATCGAACTGCGTCGTCTCGCCTGGAGCAAAAATGCGTTGCGCCGGCGCAAAACTATACTTATCGGCTGGCATGGCCTTCGCCGCGCCCATTACCTGGGACTCCATCATGGAGAGCAACCCGTCCACCGCTTTCGCAGGGTCTTCCTTTGTACCAATCGGCGGCGACGCTGGAGGCCCACTCTGCGCCCGCATCTGCATACCACCACTCACTACCAAGGCACCTGCAAGAACCAGAGCACGAATACGCATTGTCCACCCTCGATCCAAGTTCGCTTGAGACGCGATCCTAGCCTACCAGATCTTCCCTGGGCACCGCTCGCAATCAGGTCCTCTAAACGCACTTCACGTCACCTGTGTTTATTGTTCCGGATGCGCTCCCCCAGCGGACCCCGTCAGCCACTAGCCAATTCTCCATGGAGGCGCCGCCCTCCCCTTTGTCATCCCGACCGAAGTGGAGGGACCTGCGGTTTGCGTTGATGGAGAAACGGAACCGGATGGGATTCACTTTCGCTGAGTCCGAAGGTGAAACTGCAGGTCCCTCCACGGCACGCCCCGGCAGGCGGGATGACAAAGGGGAGGGCAGCGTTTCACCTTAGTATGGGTGGAGGTGGATGGACAGAGACGCAAAGCTCAATCGCCTACGGGGAAAAGCTAATTTGGACAGGTCTGAATTGACCGCTCCCCGTTAGTCTTGCGTACTGGGACGATGACAACACCGGCGTGAGGTAGAGGAAGCAAGTTGCTGCATTTGTTGTAGAAAATATGCCTATGATCAACAGGATCGAATATCCATCATGAGAGAGAAGCTAATCGACATTGCAGCCAGTGCGGCAGACTCACCCCCAATCACCCACACTACGGAGTCGAACCCTCTCTTCACCAGGCGTGAAATGCTGGGAATAACCAGTATGGCCGGTTTGGCCGCTTTGACTGGTATGGCGCCCAATGCTGTTGCACAGATAGCGCAGACTCCCCAAAAACGGCCTCGTATAGCCTGTCTCGTCAGCTATTGGGGTCTCCCGACATCACATGCGGACTGGATCGTAAACAAGCTGCTGGACGGTTATTGGTGGCACGGCGCCTACACTCCTTCGCGAGTCGATGTGGTGTCTGTCTACATCCATCAGTTCGACACGAGCTTACTGGGCCAGAAAGTTTGCAAAGCAAAAAATATTCCCATCTATAAGACAGTCGGCGAGGCGGTAACACTTGGGGGGAGCGAACTTGCCGTGGACGGTGTTGTCATCGTCTGTGAACATGGGAATTATCCAACTGACCTTAAGGGGCACTGGCTCTTGCCGCGCTGGTGGATTTATCAGCAGGTTATCCGGATCTTTGAACAGAGCAACCGCTCGGTGCCCGTGTTTAACGACAAGCACCTCTCCTACAATTGGGACGACGCCAAGTGGATGTTTGACAAATCCCGTGAACTGAGCTTTCCCCTCACCGGGGGTTCCTCCATACCGATCTACTTCCGCAAGCCCGAGATAGAACTCGCGATCGATACGCCAATTAAGAACTCGATTGTCGTTGGAGACGCCGCCGATGAAGGAGCCATCTTCCATTGTGCTGACGTGCTGCAGGCTTTTGTAGATCGCCGCAAGGGCGGTGAGACAGGCGTCAAGTCGGTGCAAAGCATTCGCGGGCCTGAAACATGGAAGTGGATCGAACGCACTCCTTGGGCCGGCAACCTGCTCCAAGCAGTGCGGAAAAATTTTGATCTGAAGCCGGGATACTTTCAGGAGGGCAGGCAATCGAACGTCTGCATCGTGGAGTATAACGATGGCACCAATGCAGCCGTAATTTCAGGCATGGGTGTGGGCTGGACCTACGCCGGCGAAATCGAAGGGCAGAAAGACCCGACGATCTTCTCCATGCTTGGCTGGCCCGGTCCTGTCTCGCAGTACCACGCTGCGAACGCCCACGAGCACTGGATCATCGAGATGATGCTTACCCGAAAGGAACCGTTCAATGCGGAGCGGCTGCTTCTGTCCACCGGGATTGTGAACCACTACATGGATTCAAACTGGGAAAATGGCCGTTACTCCGCCGTCGGACGCCGCATCGAGACACCGTACATGAACATGACCTATCGCTCGACGCACGGACCGCTGTTTGAAACGGGGCCGCGGCCGCCGAACACACCATACCTGCGCGGATTCGAATCATAGGCTTAGCGCGAAGCGCGCGGCGGGCGAGGCATTTGTAATGGTTAAACCCGGTGACGGGCGGGAGGATACCTGCCCAGGCCGAGGCGGGACAGAAGGGACGTTTACTTCTTGTTACGAAAGATGTTGCAAATAACGTTCCGCCCTGTCCCCAGATCCTGGCCCGAAATCCCGGTTTCGAAAACGGCCAGCCTTCACTCTGAGCGCAACGCTTCGATCGGGTTGATGGCAAGCGCCCTTCGCGCAGGGACCAGGGACGCAAGCGCCGCGACGGCGAGCAGAAGTACCGATACCCCCAGCACCACCAGCGGGTCCCGAGTCCCATTCTCGATCCACTGCGCAATCATGCGATTCAGACTAAAGCTGAGCGCGAGCCCGAAGAGAATTCCCAGACCCACGCCGCTTCCGGTCGATACTCCCACAATCCAGAGCACATCGCGGCGCTGAGCACCCAGAGCGATGCGAACGCCGAGTTCGCTCGTGCGCTGCAGCAGGGTATAGGAAACGACGCTGTATAAACCCACCGCCGCCAGGACCAGTGCCAGAACAGAGAACGCACCGAAGAGCATCGAAACAAGCCGGCCCCGGGCGTACTCCGGCTCGCGTTGAATCCAGCCTTCGAGATCGCGCACATCGCCGGCGATTTGCTGGTCGGCATCGAGGGAGGCGATCTGTTGCTTGATGCTGTGCAGCATAGCGAGCGGATCGCCTTGCGTGCGGACCAGCACTTGCGTGAACGGCAAAGTCAGGAGTGTGTAGGGCGCGTAGACAGCGGGCGCCACCGGTTTGTCCAGCCCGTCATTCAGTGAGTCGCCCACTACCCCGATGATCTCCAACCACCCCGTGGCTCCGTTGGCCGCTAACGCTACCGGAGGAAGGGTAGCGAATTGCGGCACGCGCACCAAATGCCCCGCAGTGCTTCCGCCGGAGAGGTATTGGCGAACGAAGGACTGGTTCACCAGGACCAGCGTGGCGCCGCGCGCAATTTCGCTTTGATCCCATAGACGGCCGCTGAGGATTGGGATTTGCAAAGTGGCGAAGTATTCGGAGCCGACGAATTCGAGCTGGGCTTCCTGGGACTGGGCAGCCGTTCTACCCATAATCTCTACGGGTTGACGCCAGCCGCTGTTGGGCGGAGTGGCATTTGTAGAGGTACCGGCGGAAAGCACACCAGGCATCGCCGCAATTTTGTCGCGCAGTTCGGTGTAGAAGCGGACTCGATCCGCCCATGTTGTATGCGTGTCATCGCGGATGGGAATCACCACCGACATCACATGCTGCGGCTGGTATCCGAGCGGTACACGGAGCATCTTACGGAAGCCCTCAATCGCGGCTCCTGCAGCGGTCATGAGTAACAGTGTCAGTGCGATCTGGCCGGCAATCAGCGCCGTGTGCAAACGCCTGCCTCTCACACTGCCGGTAAGGCGTCGCGTACCCGTCTGCATCACCTGGCTGATCTGCGGGTGTGACGATTGCAGCGCGGGAAACAGCCCGAAGACGATTCCGCACAACACGGCCAGAACCACGCTGAAACAGAGAACAGGAAGGTTGATGTGGAAGTCTGCTTCGTAGGGATACGAGTGATCGGGCAACCGCGGAACGAGGAACGCGATCGCACGATAGGCGACAAAGATGCCCAGACCGGCTCCAACCAGGGACAGGAGAAGCGATTCGGTGAGAAGTTGGCGCACGATGCGAATGCTGCTGGCTCCCACCGCCGAGCGCACCGCGAACTCATGCTGGCGCGCTGTGCCCCGCGCAAGCAGTAAGATCGAGAGATTTCCGCAACCGATGGCGAGCAGGAGCGCGACGGCCCCAAACAGCAGGTACATGGTTTTTTTCAGGTCACGGGTATAGGTATCCGCCAGGCTGCGCACGCTGAGCCTGTATTGCTTGGGAAAGACATTTGGGATTTGTTTGTCAAATTGCTGGTAGAGAGGTCGGAATTCGGCCGCCGCGGCGGCCATAGTGACACCGGGTTTCAACTTGATCTCGGGACTGTACCGATGGAGCTGATCCGAAGCCATCTTCAACGGGGTGTAGACTTCACCATCCCTCCAGGTAAACCGCACCGGCATCACCCCTAGGATCGTATAGCTCTTATGGTCGAGCTGGATGGTTTTGCCCACGACGGAAGGGTCCCCACGATAATGACGCTGCCAAAACTTGTACCCCAGTACCGCGACCGGCTGCGGATCTTTTCCATCGGGCGCATCGGCGGGAATAAAGTATCGGCCCAGCAGAGGGCTCAGGCCCAGAAACTGGAAGTGGGATCCCGTCATCTCGACAACAATCGCGTCGTCGGGAACGTCACTTCCTGTGACCGTCTGGTTCGTATAGTTGGAGGCAACCACATCCTCGACAGCGTGTGCCTGGCGCAATTGCCGAATCTGCGGCCCTGTCAGGCCCCAGGTGCCCTCGCGGCCGGCGTTGTCGGTAAGCCACACATCACAGATCCGCTCAATGCCCGCATAGGGCCACGGATGGAGCACGGCGTCATACAGGATGCTGTAAACGGCCACGGTAGCGCCGATGCCCAGGGTGAGTGACAGAATCGACGTGATAGAAAAGCCAGGGTTGCGGACAATTTGCCGCAAAGCAAACCGGAGATCCTGAAGCAGCGTTTGCATCGGCGCCTCCTGTGGGACGAGGAAGGACGAGCGAATTTGGCTCTGCGCAAAACTATAGCAGCTTCACAGCCACATCCCCCGCTCTCGAGAAGTACGGTTTTCCTGTATTTTTTGTTCCGGCCTGTGATTTTTGCACCTGAAAATCTGTTCGATTTCGGACATACCGTCCGCAAACGAACAAACGTAATTCCGTCCGTTGAAAAAACCATTCGTCTGTTACCAGGTTTCTGATTGAGTGGTCGGGATTGAGTGGTCGGGGATTGAGTGATCGGACGGAAATGACCCTTCTTCGAAACAGACTCGCCTGCAAGACCGAATCTCCCAGGGTGATTGCCTTCTGCTGAAAGTTCCTCTTTCAATTTGGGATATTGGTAACTTACCCACTTTCTCAAGCGACTCTTCAACAAGCGCGAAAACAAAATATTCAGCTAACTCCCCTTGACGCCCAGAGCAACTTACCCCTTCCATTAACCCCACAGTTAACAATTTTCGGCACTTTCACAAAAAGGTGGCAGCTATTTACAAGCTTCACCCCCTATAAAGTCACCTTTTCCAAAGTGACGAATGATTTTTCGACAGCTACTCGCAACCGTAATAGTGTCGGAGCATGACCCCTTGCACCAGCACCGCGGTCCCGCGACCCGCGCTGCCCGCCTTAGTTGACGTACGCTACCGATGGACTGAGCTACTCGGCAGCGACCTTGACCACCAGCCGGAGGACGCCGCCTCTTCCGCTGCCCCAACCCTAACCCCAGCTCTGATCGAAGATTCCGTCTGGCCCAGCCTTGCCGCGCCTGCGCTCTACGGTCTCCCCGGAGCGGTTGTCCGCACCATCGCGCCGCACACCGAGGCCGATCCAGCCGCGATTCTCCTGCAGTTCCTCGCCGCTTTCGGCAACCTCGTTGGGCCGGCAACTTTTAGCGCTTTTAGCGCTTATAGCGCTTATAGCGCACTTTTATTTGGTAGAACGCAACAGTCCCTAGCCGAGAGCGGGGGACTTAGTGCGCCTGGTGCGCTTATTGCGCACACTTTTTTCCGCGTCGCGGAGGCCCAAACCTGTTCCCCTGGGAATTGGTCGTAGCGCTGTAATAGATCGTCGAGCCCGATCTCGCCACACTATGTAGCTGGTCCCATGAATCCTTACCGTGGCTTCAATTACCTTGCTAACGAAACACCCTCGTGCATAGTCGCGATGGTGACGCTCAAGAGAATTGTCCGAGGAGATGTTCGTTGTCATTCAGACAATCCTGGTAAACAGACGCGAAACAACTGGCCGTCGCCCGCCGTCGTTCATCTCCAAATCACCACGCCGACAAGGGGTATGGGGACACGGCCACCCTACTCTTTATTGGTCCCGCGCCTGTTCGCAGCTAGTGACAAACTCCTTACAATTGCATGACACCACCCACGATTGCATTTGGTGAACTGGTTTCACGGTCGCTGGCTTCACCAGAGGACCTCGAGGAAAATGCGGATTCGAGTTTCCAGGCCGTATACGGTGGATGACTATGACTTGCAGGAAATGCGCCAAAAGTCGCAATAGATCACACGCCCGCAGTGGCAGCCGTATTTCCAATTTGGTCGGGCCACACTCTCTGGCCTTCGACGTCCGCGAACTCAAGCAATCGTCTACTCGAAATTCACGCCGAACATATTGACTTCCCTCTTAAACCCCAGGAGTAATTTGATGTCCACCCCAGCACACGTTCCTGACCAAGAGACTGCTTCAGTGTTAGAGCGCCGGTCATTTCTCGGCGCCTTATTAGTTGCCGTTGGCGGTCTGATAAGTGCAACATTGGCCATTCCGCTTGTCCGCTTTTCCACCTTTCCTCTGCGCGCGCGAGAGAACGAGGCCTCCTGGTCCGACGTAGGGAAGGTCGATGAATTCGCCTCGCTCGCTCAACCTGTTGTTCGCACGATTGACGTCGAAAAGACTGATGGCTGGCGCAGTACCACGGCGCAGAACGGGGTATATGTTGTGCCTGGAGAGAGCGGGAAGCTTAAGGTTCTTTCTTCGGTATGCCCCCACTTGGGTTGCACCGTGCGTTGGATCGATAAAAAAGACAGGTTCATCTGTCCCTGCCATGGGGGCACATTTACTGAGACTGGCGTGCACGTGGCGGGCCCCCCACTCCGCGGCATGGATGAGCTCGAAAGCAAGGTTGAAAACGGTGTTCTCAAGGTCCGCTTTCAGTACTTCCGCGAACTGGACGCTAAAAAAGAACCGGTGGCGTGAGATGAGGACTATGCCGGAGACAAAGTATGCCTCGCCAATAGATAATCCGAGACGTCTTGCTGGGTGGATAAACTGGTTGGACCGGCGTACGGGGGTCCATTCGCTGTTGCGTGAGGCGCTTGACGAACCGATCCCCGGAGGTGCTCGTTGGGCCTACATCTTCGGATCAGGGCTCCTCTATTTATTCCTCTCGCAGGTCGTCACCGGCGTTTTCCTCGCTCTGTACTACGTGCCCTCTTCCGATCACGCACATACTACCGTCTCTTATATTTCCAAGGTCGTCAGCTCTGGATTGTTTCTACGCAGCATCCACGCCTATGGCGCGACCGCCATCATCATCCTCCTGTTTCTACACATTTCGCAGACTCTCCTTTACGGCTCCTACAAAGGGCGGCGCGAATTACTGTGGCTCTCAGGATGCTTTCTCCTTGCTCTGATGCTAGGCATGGCGTTTACCGGCTATTTGTTGCCGTGGGATCAAAAGGCATACTTCGCTTCCGCGGTGGGAACGAACATCCTCAGCGAAGTGCCACTGGTCGGATCGTCTTTGCAGAGACTGCTCCGCGGCAGCCCACAGATGGGGACACTCACCCTGTCGCGTTTCTATGTGTTCCATGTTTTCGTGTTACCCGGTCTTCTGATTGCCTTCATTGCCGCGCATATCTTCTTGTTTCGCAAGGCAGGCGCTGCGGGTCCCGTGAACGAAGATCCTTTTCATCCCAAACTTCCGACGCAAAACTTCTATCCCCGGCAGCTAGTGATGGATATGGTTGCAAGCCTGCTGATCGTTCTGGCCCTGGCGCTGGTTGCATATTTCGTTCCGATTCGTCTTGGCCCGCAAGCCGTTCCGTCAGATACCAACTACATACCGCGGCCTGAATGGTATTACCTGCCGATGTTTCAGTGGCTGAAGGTGGTGGGCGGCAGATGGTCTCTACTCGGTGGCATTGTTCTGCCGGGCGTGCTCGCGTTGTTGTTTGCCGCGATTCCTTTTTTTGATCGTGGACGTGAGCGCCGGCCATGGCGGCGTCCTATAGTTGTTGCTGGATTTACCATGTTTGTGGCTTGCTATGCCGGCCTCGGCGCCCTCAGCTATCACGACGACGCAAGCGATCCGAACGTGGCCGCGCAGCTAGCGCGCCAGAAACGCGCCGAGATCCGTTACATGCTTCAACCATTTCAACCGGAGGCTGCGTCCAGTGCACCACCACCGGCACGTCCGGCGCCGGTGTCTGCCGATCCGCTTATAGCTAAGGGCGCCGCTATTTTTGCGGCTGGCCCCTGCAGCAACTGTCACGGAGTCAGGGCGGAAGGGACGGACAAGGCGCCGCCGCTCATCGGCGTAGGCCAGAAGTATTCCGCTGATAGCTTGGCCTACTTGCTGCATCACCGGACAGCTGACATGATCGATGGAGGAATGCCTCCAGTCGATCTGGATCAAGGGCAAACAGCTGCTCTTGTTGCCTATCTGCGTAGCCTGAAGTAATCGGTGGCGCGGAAGTACTTGGCGGGGGAGAGTCCTTCGTCATTCAAGGCTTCTCAAGCAGCCGGATGTCCTATGTACGCTGATGGCCGGTCAAATCGGGTGTAAGATCGGTTAAATGTTCTCTTAAAGAAGCATTCGGCCGCGTGGGGTGCTTGTAGCTCGGACCACAATAGTCTGGGTTCATTCGTTACAAGATAAGGGCGCGGGGAGGAACGATGAGGATCGCATTGACTATCGTCGCTGGTCTTTTCGTTGCGGTGGGCGCCATCTGGTTTTTGCAAGGGGTCAATGTGCTTCCCGGCAGTTTCATGACTGGACAGACTCGATGGGCGGTCTATGGAGGCGTCGCGGTTGCAGTGGGCATCGGTTTATTTCTACTGGCGAATCCGCTGCGAAAGTGCCTCGATAAAGAAAACCGTAAAGTATGAAGCCAGAACCCTCGCAATCTGTTTGCCTTTGAGCCGCTTGCATAGTTGTTTCTCGGCTCGGAGATGTTGATGCCCATATCATCTCTGAAGAAATCGCCGGGAGTTTTGTCAGAGAAATTCAGAAGATAGCCGTCTCCCGTCAGAAACAGCTTCTCAAGTATTTAAAGGGACCACCGATGTGATCCCTTTGCTGCTGCTTGCCTTGGCTGCGTTTTTATAACTTAGAACTCGACGCGCAGCGAGAGCTGTAGCACGCGGGCTCCATTGTTTAAGTTTCCAGAAGGAACAACGGTGGAGCTGATGTTGCCGAATTGGCTACTGGTGACGTCCTGTTCATCCAGACCGTTGAAGCTATTGCTCTCCGGTAAGGCGAAGTTGGGGTGGTTGAGTGCGTTGAATGCGTCTGCCCGGAAGTCTGCTTTGACCCGATCCCCGTAGATGGGGAAGTTCTTCGCCAGGCCCAGATCGGCATTGAAAAAGTTAGGTCCACGCAAGCCGTTACGAGATCCGATTTGGAATCCGATCGGACCTACATAGGAGGCTGCCGCGTTGGCCTGGTTTGCGAAGATGTTGACACCTCCGGTTGATGGCTTTTGGAGGTGCGTAGCTACGGCCGACTTTTGGCCGATCAGTATGGCAGGGGCATCGTTCGAGAAGCTGGCGACGAAGGCGTTGGAGTTGGTTCCCCAGGCCTGACCGGTGTGCCAACTGGTGATACCGCTGAGGCTCCATCCGCCGATTATTTCGTTCGTCCAGGTTGGAATCGTGGCCAGAAACGCCTTGCTTCTACCGAATGGCAGTTCGTAGTAAGTGTCCGCTGTGATGATTTGTTTCTCATCGAAGTCGGAGTTAGCGCGGCACTGGCGGGGAATGACGGCATTGCAGATCAGGCCGACGCCGCCGATGCCGGTATCGCCCGAGGAGTTGGCGAAGGCTGACGTGTTATCGATGGAGTGCTGCCAGGTGTAGTTGAAGTCGAAATGTAGACCGTGGGAGAGGTTCTTCTGCACCGTGAGCAGCATCGCGTTGTAGCTGGAGAATCCTTTGCTGCCGTAGAAGCTGTTCTCAGAGAACTGGGCAGCCGATCCTACGTTGAGCGGTGCACCGTTGTCTGCGAGGAACTGGACCGTGTCACCGAAGTCGCCCCGCTGCACGAACGGGCCGAAGTTAGCTACCAGGAACGAGGTGTAGCTCTGGCCGTTTTGGGGACCGATGACGTTTTCAAACCATGGCTGGGGAACGACCGTTGCGGACGTGGCTCCGGCCCTGAGCTGCTGGGTGACGGAAGCCATGGCCTGGGAGAGGAGCTGGCCGGACACGGGATCGGGGAAGTCGAGAACCTGGTTGGCGTCGGTTTGGGCCAGCAGACGGCGACCGAGGCGGCCGGCATAGCTAAGCTTCATGACCAGGTCGCCCGCGAAGGCGTGTTGTATGCCGAAGTTGTAGGCGATGGAGTACGGAGTCTTCAGTTGCGGATCGATGGTGGCATTGAAGGCCGAGCCAAGCTGCAGACCGACGGGTACGCCGTTGGTTACGAAGGGTTGGTACGGCGCTTTGGGCGTAGCAGGCGCGGAGATGGGAACGGCGGAGATGCCGTTCTTGCTGTCGAGCCGCGCGTCGGTCCTGATGGAATTGTAAGGGTCGCCCGGGATTCCCAACGGAGTTGGCAAGGTCTGCTGGAAGAGATACGAATCCTGATCCTGGATGCCCTGAACCGCATTGATGACGGTGCGGTCGTACACGATGCCGATGCTGCCGTTGAAGACGCTCTTCTGGTCCCAGCTGGGGTTGAAAGCAAAGCCAAAACGCGGAGCGAACAGATGATGCTCCGGCTGATACAGCGGCGGGCCGTTATTGGCCTTGCCGCCAAGGACGTAGTCGATCAGTGGGACGGCAGCCGCACCCGTCTGGCTAGCATTGCTCTGGGCGATGCGAGAGCCGAAGTACTGGTTGAAGTTCGTGGTAATGGTGCTCTCAAGGCCGCGCGTTTCATAGGGCACGGAGAATAGCTGATAGTTGACGCCATAGGAGAGGGTGAGGTTGCGGCTGACCTTCCAGGTATCTGCGGCGTACACCTGGGTCTGGTAGTAGCGGTAATAGCGCTGATCGCCGGTCAACTGAGGCAGTGCCGTGCCTTGGACGTTGTAGTTGAAGTCGGACGAAACTTCCCCGATGTGGCCTAGCAGGTAGGTGAAGGCCTGGTCATAATCGTAGGCAGGCGTGGTGCCCGATGTGCCGATATTGGCAGGGCGGAGGCTGGGGTTTGCAACACCGTTTGTAGTACCGCAATCGCCGGGGGCGGGGCCGCACAGGCTCAACACGTGTCCGCCCGTTCCGACCTGGACGGTGTTGTAGTCAATAACGTTTGTGTTGTGGGCCTTGATGTCTTTAAACGTGCCGCCGAACTGCCAGGTATGGCTTCCCCTGTTCCAGGAGAAGTCGTCTCCGATGAGGGGTATGGGGATGCGGCGGGCCTGCGAGCTGGGCTGGAGGTAGAGAGAGGAGGCAAGAGCGGGCCCAGTGCCGTCGCCAAAGGTCAAGAAGGTCGAACCGTCTGGATTGAAGGTATTGGGGAAGGATAATTTCTGGACGGTTTCACCGAGGTAGAAGCGATTGGTCTTGTTAGTGCCAATCGCCCAGTTGTGACCGAGGACGAACGAGTACGTGCGATCGATGGCGGGGTTGCTAGCCGGGTCGCCGGCAAACTCGTTCGGATTCTCGACCGAATTTTCACGAGCGATGGTGAACCGGCCAAAAATGTTCATGTGCTGGTTCAGGTTGTAGTCGATCCTGGTGACGTATTGGGTCAGGAAGTCGTCGTCCGGGGCGTTGAAGGCGTATCCGCCGGAGTTGACGCCATCGCCGGTCGCTGTGTTGTTGGCATGCGGAAAGCGGGCGGTCCACCCAGCCTGAAAGGTTGGGCTTATACCAATACCGGCTGGGTCGAGCGCTTGTACCTGGGCAGGACTGAGATACGAGATGCCACCGGCGTTGTTGGGATAGCCGAGGTTGCCGTTGCGCAAGCTATCCAGGGGTACTGTCCTCTGAGTCAGCAGGGAGCTGATGATGCGGGAGTCGTTGAAGTCGAAGAAGAAGAAGAGCTTGTTACGCAGGATCGGTCCACCGATATTGCCGCCGAATTGATTCTGGATCAAGTGATTGCGGGGAACGATCGGATTCGCATTGTTGCTGAACCAGCTGTTGGCTACCAGGGACGGATCGCGATGGTATTCATTGATGTTGCCGTGAAACTGGTTGGTGCCGGACTTGGTCACGAGCTGGAATTGGCCACCGCTGGCGGGCCCGCTGGATGATTGAAGTCCGGCAACGTTGCCGTGAAACTCTTCGACGGAATCGACTGGCGCGTGGCCTACGATGGTAAATCCGGTGCTGATGCCGGACCCACTATTGCTCTGAACCGCGCCGCCGGTCGCGAAGTCATTGACGTCCAGACCATCGACCGTAATGTTATTCTGATCAACCCGAGCGCCGGTTACGGATCCGGTGTCAGTGACGCCGGGCTGCAGCGTGAAGAGCGCCACCGGGTCGTTTCTCTGCTGCACGGGAAGGCTGTTGAGCTGATGTACGTCGAAGGTGTTTCCGATGGTCGCGGTGCTGGTGTCGATGGTGACTTCGGAATTGGAAGCTGTCACCTCAACCTCTTGGCTTTGCGCGCCCACCGCCAAAATTGCATTCTGCGTGCGGATCGTGGCCACGTTGAGGTAGATGCCCTTGATATTGACGGGAACGAACCCGGGGGCGGTAAAGGTCGCCTCATATCCCTGACCGGGAGGAACCTCGGCGAAGCGGTACACACCTTGTGCGTTCGTCGTTGCGGTGAATTGCAATCCGCTGGCTCCATTCTTGAGCGTAATTGTGGCGCCTGGCACAGCGGCGCCGGAAGAGTCCGTTATTTCGCCAGTCATACCGGAAACGTCTTGTCCGTAGCAGAAATGCAGGGATGTCAAAACAAGCATCGCGAAGATGCAGCACAGGAGCCCGGGTACCTTCTTCATTGAGCTACACCTGCTGCTGTCAGTCCTTTGTTCACGACCGCCGTTTTCATGTTGTTGTACACGTGTTCCATATAGTCGCCTTACCTCCATCACGGAGGTTGAGCTTTAATAAACGAAACAGTGTCAGCGAAACGTAATTAAAGTGTCATCTGTTTGTCTACGCGGGAATTAAGCACTCCTGAGGGTGGGTGAAGTATGCGTTGCCTGGCGTTCACCAACGTGCCGCGGGCTGACAATGCCCGCGGCACGACTTGAACATCGTTCTCCTTGACAGCTTAGGAAAGGTCGCGGTATTCTCCTTGCCATCTTAGGAGGAAGCATGACCGAACAGGCCCAGCTTCTGCCAGGTACCCTCGATCTGCTTATTCTGAAGGCGGTTTCTCTAGGACCCCTGCATGGTTACGGCGTGCTGTTGCGCATCGGGCAGATCAGCGACAGTGCATTGCTGGTTGAACAGGGGGCGCTCTATCCGGCGTTGTTCCGCCTGGTGCGCCAGGGACTGCTGAAGGCCAGTTGGGGAGTCTCGGAAAACAATCGCCGGGCCAAGTTTTATGTACTCACCGCCGCCGGCCGCAAGCGGTTTCGCGAAGAATCCGAGGGCTGGAATCGCCTGGCCACCGCCATGGCCACTGCCCTTGCCACCCAAGCGGAGGAAACATGAATTTGCTGGCCTACCTCCGTTCAACTGCCGCCAAGTTGTTTCATCGTTCTCAGGTTGCGGAGGAGATGGAAGAGGAGCTTCGCTCGCACATCCAGTACCGCGCCGACGATCTCGAACGATCCGGCCTGGATCGTGCCGAGGCGGAACGCCGCGCGCGGATTGAGTTTGGGGGGAGGGAGCGATTCAAAGAGGAATGCCACCAGGCAATGGGCGGCGTCTTCTTTCCAACCCTCATGCAGGATGTGCGGCTCGCGCTCCGCGTTTTGCGCAAGTCCCCCGGTTTCACCATCGCCGCCGTAATCACGCTGGCGCTGGCAATCGGCGCAAACGCAGTGGTTTTCGGAGTGATGAATGGTGTGATCCTGCGCCCGCTGAATCTACCTCAGTGGCAGAACCTCTGGGGAACCATGGATGGGGAAAGCCCCTGGCAGTCGTATCCCAACTATCTCGATCTGCGCGATCGCAACCACAGCTTTGACGATCTGGCTGCTTTCAATGTGGTGTTTGCAGGGCTGGATACGGGCAAAGATCCGTCCGCCGCCACCGGCTTTGCAACCAGTGGGAACTACTTCGACGTGCTAAGGATCAAACCCTACCTTGGCCAGTTTTTTCACGCCTCCGATGAGCACGGCCGCAACAGCGCGCCGTATGTCGTGCTCAGCTACGCGTATTGGCACAGCCATTTCCAGGGAGATCGCGGCGTGGTCGGCCGGGTTGTTGGGCTGAACAAACATCCTTTCACCATCATCGGTGTGGCGCCGCCGGCCTTCCAAGGGACGTTGCTTTTGACTCTCCCGATTTCTTTATGCCGATCGTCAACCAGGAGCAGGTGGACCGAGGCGAATTTGCTGAATGCACGCGGGAGCGGCCATGGGGTTTTTGAGATCATGGGACATCTCAAGCCGGGGGTAACTCCCGCCCAGGCTGTCGCCGATCTGAACGCTGTCGGAACCTATCTCGAAAAGACATATCCCAAGGAAGTTGCTCACGGCAATTCTTCTCTGACACATGAAGGTCTCACTTCTTTTGGCCGTCCGGTGCAGGCATTCGTTGCCGGATTGATGCTGCTCGCCGGCTTGATCCTGCTGGCTGCATGCGCCAACCTCGGCAGCCTGTTTGCGGCGCACGCTGCTGACCGCTCGCGCGAAGTTGCTCTGCGGCTGGCGCTTGGTTCGAGCCGGAGACGCATCCTGCGACAGCTATTGACCGAAGCCGTGCTGATTTCGCTCGTCGGAGGGGCCGCGGGACTCTGGGCCAGCGTCGTTCTGTTGCGCCGGCTGAGCACGTGGCGGCCCATTGCCGGAAGTGCCGTCCATATCCCGGTAACTCCGGATGCAAAACTCTACCTGGTGGCTTTGCTTTTGGCCTTGGTGAGCGGATTCCTCTTCGGCATTGTTCCTGTGCGCCAGGTGCTTCGTGCCAATCCTTACGAGATCGTCAAAGCCGGATCCGGCGCCGGCAGGGTCAGCCGGCGGATCACTTTGCGCGATGTGCTGCTTGTCGTCCAGATTGCGATCTGCGCCGTGCTGGTTACTCTTCGCTGGTCGCCGTGCGTGGACTGGTGCGCTCGCTGCACGGCAACTTCGGTTTTGATCCGCAGAACACGATGCTGGCCAGTACCAACCTGGCCATGGCCGGTTACAGCATCGACCAAGTGCCCGCCATGCAAAAGCGCATGATCGAAGCAATGGAGACCATCCCCGGCGTCGAGCACGTGGGATTGGTGAACAATTACCCTCCGCTGGTCTATACCGCCGCCAGCCAACAGAATGTCTTCAAGGATGAAACCAGCGATCTGAGGCACTCGAATGTCGCTGCCACGCCATATCAGTACGAGGTATCTCCCGGATACTTCGCAGCGGCCGGCACAACCTTGTTGGCGGGCAGGAGTTTCTCCTGGCACGACGACAAAGACGCGCCTCCCGTAGCGGTAGTGAACCGGGAGTTTGCCGGCAAGATGTTTGGCTCCGTAACCAACGCGATCGGCAGCTATTACAAGTTGCAGGATGGAAGCCGTGTTCAGGTCGTGGGCGTGGTCGAAGACGGAAAATATCAGTTCGTTACCGAAGATCAACAGCCGGCGATGTTTCTGTCTTTCCTGCAATCGCCATTGAGTGCATCCCGTCTGGTGGTGCGCTCGCACCGCGATCCGCAACAACTTGCCGCGGCCATGAGGAGCAAACTGCGCCAGCTGGATGCGGGACTGCCGGTTGACACCAAGACGTGGAGCGACTTGCTGGGCGTAGTACTGTTTCCCTCGCGTGTGGCGACCATGTCGCTGGGGGTGATGGGCATGATGGGCGCGATGCTGTCGATCACCGGCATCTTTGGCATGGCGGCGTATTCGGTCAGCAAGCGGCTGCGGGAGTTGGGAATTCGCGTGGCCCTGGGCGCGCAGCGGACGGAAGTGTTGCAGGCGGCGTTGGGACGCGCGGTCAAATTGCTGGCGATTGGTTCGGCAACGGGATTGCTCCTCGGACTTCTGGCCACCCGGGTGCTGGCTTACATCGTGTACCAGGCGACTCCCCGCGATCCGCTGGTCTTGGCCGGTGTTGTTGTGGCCATGGCGTTACTGGGGCTGGTGGCCACGTGGATTCCTGCGCAACGCGCACTGTCGGTGGATCCTATGATGCTGCTGCGTCAGGAGTAAGTGCCGCGGCAGAGGAACGAAAGCCAGATCTCGACGCGAAGATCAAGCTACTCCGGAATCATCCCGATCGTCCCAAGCCACGTCTCGACCAACTCAGGCCACCGCGTCGCCGGGAATTTGGTGCGTCAGATACATCCGAATAGCTCGATGAGCGCATCGACTATCGCTCAAGTGACGGTGAACCACAATCCTGGCTCATTCCTTGACTTTGCTCTACCCTTCTTTTATGGCAGATCGGACACCGTATATAGCAATCACACGAGGAATAGCGGTAAGCGTTGAGCCCACTTACCTTCAGGCGAATTCATCGCCCGGTAATTCGCAGTATTTCTGGGCCTATCGAGTGAGCATTGAGAATCAAGGAACGGAAACGGTGCAACTGCGAAGCCGGCACTGGATGATCACGAATGCGCGCGGCGAATTGACCGAAGTCAAGGGGCCGGGGGTTATTGGGAAGGAACCACTCCTCAAGCCGGGCGAGAGCTACCAATACACGAGTGGTGCGCATCTCGACACGCCGTCGGGGTTGATGGGCGGAAGTTACCTGATGGAGAGCGACACGGGTGAGCGGTTTGATATTGAGATACCGACGTTTTCGCTGGACTGCCCGAATCAGGATGTATTGCTGAATTAGGGGATTCGCGCTCGCTCAAAACACTCCGGAATCTCATTGCCAAAAATTTCATTGCATACGACCCACTGGCACAGACGGGACTTTAACCTCGCGTCGAGTATGAGGGAATTCGGGATGAATTAGAAAGCAGTCGGGTTCTAGATATTAAGGATCGCTGGCTACGGATGGAAGGCCAGTTCCTTCTCCGACTCCGCAACCAGCTTGCGGAAGACCTCGACCGCTGCAACGGAAGGCGATTGCACTGATAAATGCGGCGAATTCAGAAGTCTCTTAACCGCCTTGCTGCTAACGAAGAACAAAGGAGGAAGTAAAGATGAAACGCAGGGATTTTGGCAAAGCACTTGTCGGGAGTGCGGTGGGCGTGGGCCTGAGCACTCTCATTCCCGGTACCCAATTAGCGGTTGCGCAGCATATTCCCGATTACGGCCCGCTCAAGCCGATGACTCCAAAAAAGAACCTCAAAATGCATGTGGGTTCCGATTACCACGTCATCGAAGGCCCCTCGATCTTCAGCAAGGAAAACCTCGAATACAACGTACGCTTCGGAGTGAAATCGATCAGCCCCGATCCCGACCAAGAAGCGCATCGTGGAAAGCCCCGTCCCCGGGGCAGCGGTGGCGGCGATTTCATCCCAATTGAGGGCCCGGTGGAGGGTGGGGCTTTCGATCTCGACTTGCTCAAGAGAATGAAGGATAGCTGCGACGCTGCCGGCATATGGCTGGAAGGCCTGCGCATGGACTCCGGCTACATCGTCCTCAAACAGAAGTCGGATCAAGACAAAAAGATCGATCAGATCTCCGAGAACATTCGCAAGGCGGCGCAGGTGGATGTCCGCCTGATCAGCCAACATTGGACAATGATTCCCATTCGTCGTAACGGAACGGCACCAGGACGCGGCGGAGCTGTCTATACGACCTTCAAGCTTGAGAACGATTGGAAGAGCCTCCCGGAGGGAGTTGCGGGCCATGTTACCTACAACGAATACTGGGAACGCATCGAGTATTTCCTTAAGAAGATCATCCCGGTCTGCGCGGAGTACAAAGTCGCGATGGCCAACCATCCCTACGACCCTCCGGGCCTTCCGTACGGCTATGAGGGAGTGGAAAACTTCGACTCGCCCTCGATCTATGACGCATACAAGAGGTATGCGGACATCGTCGACAGCCCATGGAACGGTTTCCAATTGGATCTGGGTGTGATCGGCGAAGGTTCGACCAACGTCAACAAGACTGAGCCTGACCTCGTGCGGTACATGCTGCAGCGGGGGAAGGTGAAGCAGGTCCACATGCGCAACATCAAAGGCGGGCTCAATGACTTCCAGGAAGTCTATCCAGATGAAGGCGTCATCGACTTTTTCAAGATCATGCGTATCTTTCGGGATGAAGGGTATGAAGGAGCGTTCTTGCCCGACCACATGCCCCAGCACGCCGGCGATCCCGGCAAGCTGCAGGCGTACGCCTTCGGATATGGATACATAAACGCGCTGATCAATGCGGCGAACTCAGAGGTGTCGTAGCCCGAGTTCTCCTCCATGTAATTGGCCCACTCTTGTAGACTTCGTTCAGCACAATTGCTTACCATGCTTTCCGCTGTGCATTGCTTCGCCTCCCGTGGGCCGCGGCCAGACCACTGGCTTCAAATCCATTTTGGTCCCATTCCTACTTCCCATTGCTACTCTTTGACCAAAAGGTACACCAGGCCGGTGATGGCTGCGGTCAGGAACACCCATGCAAACTGATACCAGTAGAAGAAAGGGAAGCCGAAGAGCGCGGGTGTCTGCCGCGCGTAGACAGCGGGAAAGAGCAGGCCGAGGGCAGGGAGGATGAGCAGCCAGTTCCAGCGGGCACTGCGCTTCTTGTTACCGGGGTCGGCCATGCCCAGCATTATAGAGCCCGTCCCAAAAGCGACCCTTACCCCGCTTTTCACGCTCTTTTTTTGGGAAAACCGGCTACCCGGTAGACTGAAGGGATGAAGCGGCGGCTCATCGAGCACTATGAAGTGACTCGCAAGCTGGGCGCGGGCGGCAGTGGCGTGGTGTACCTGGCCAACGACACGCTGCTGATGCGGCCGGTAGTGCTGAAGATATTGAAGCGGGGCGCACTGACCATCGAGCAGATGCGGAGCACGGTGCTGCGCGAAGCCCGCTTGGCCTCAGCCATCGAGCACCCGAACGTCTGCGCTATCTACGAAGTGGGTGAGTCAAAAGACGAAGCCTACATCGTTATGCAGTACGTTCCGGGCGAGTCGCTGGACAAGATCATCTCCAACGGTGCAGCCAGCGTGCAACTTGGGCTCTCGGTAGGCATTCAGATTGCGGACGGTCTGAGCGCGGCGCACCGGTTGGGAATTTTCCATCGTGATTTGAAGCCCGCAAACGTGATGCTGACCGATGGCGGGGTGGTCAAGATCCTGGACTTTGGCCTGGCCCGGCGGCTCTCGGCAACCGAGGCCGAATTCGATCCCTCCAAGCCGCGTCAGGATGCGTCGAAGCGGCAGGTGTTCACCACCTATACTGCCCGCGGTGGCACCATCGCTTACATGGCGCCGGAACAATTCGTGACCGGCCAAACCAGCGTGCAGAGCGATATCTTCGCCGTCGGCGTGACCCTCTATGAACTGTTAAGCGGCCGTCATCCATTCGTACGGCCCGACGCGGAAGAGTTTCAGATCGTGCGCGCGATTCAATATGCCGATCCGCCGCCCCTGACCGAGGTGCCCGCCGAGTTGGCGAGCGTGATCGCTACCTGCCTGCAGAAGACGCCCAGCGGCCGCTACTCCTCGGCGGCTGATCTGCGCGAAGCCCTGAGAACCATCATGAAGACCATGCAATTCGAGACCGGCATTCTGCCCGGCGAAACGGCAACCAATCTGCACGTGCCCGCGGCTGAGCGCGAGAAACGGGCCACGGGATTTCTTTCCATGCTGGCGGAGCGCTTTCGCGAGTCGGCCGATTTGCAGCAGAAGCAGAATACGATGCTCGTGCTGCCCTTCCAGAACTTCGGACAGACGGGCGAATCCCCGCTGTACGGCTATGCGCTGGCGGATGCCATTGCCGCGCGGCTGGCGCGCATGTCTTCGCTGGTAGTGCGGCCTTCGAGTTCGTTGATGCAATTGCCCGTGCCCATGCAGCAGATGGATCCCTTGTCCGTAGGAAAGAAGCTGCTGGTGCAGTTTGTGCTGGCGGGCAACTTCATGCGCTCCGAACAAGGCTTCGACCTGAACTGGCAATTGCTGGACGTACCTGGGCAGAGCGTGCGCTCCGGCGGCACCATCAGCGTGCCTTCCTTCGATCTCATCGCGGTGCAGACGGAAATTTGCAATGAAGTCTTCGCCACTCTGCAGGGGCTGGGGAGGCTGCAGCAGAATGGCGAGCCGGCCCACAACGCACCCCTGGCGGAGGCATTGTCGGAGCAATACCTCCAGGCCCGGGCGCTGCTCTCGTCATACATGTCGCGCTCCGGCGCCCGCGGCGACCTGGACAAGGCGCGGGAGATGTTCGAAAGCGTAGTAGCGCGCGACGCGCAATTTGCGCCCGGATGGAGCGGGCTGGGCATTACGCACCTGCAATATGTGCGCCATGGACTGGGCGGCCAACTGCATCTGCTGGCAGCCCGGCGCAGCTTTGACCGCGCCCTCGAGATTGATTCCGGATCGGTGGAGGCGAACCTTTATCGCGTCTACATGCTGCTTTCGCGAGGGGAGAAGGAAAGCGCCCGGCACGGCATTGAGCACCTGCTGTTGACCGCGGACAATAACTGGGACGTGCACCTGGTGGCCGGCCAGACGCTGCGCTTGGATGGGATGTATGAAGAAGCGCTGCAGCAGTTCAATCGGTCTCTGCAGCTGAATCCATCCAACGCGCCCATCATTTATAACCACCGGGCGCGGGTCTACCAATATCAGAACCAGCTGGAACTAGCGGAGGAAGAATTGCAGAAGGGACTGACCCTGGAACCGAGACATCCCTTGCTGCGTACCTCGGTCGCGTACCAGAGAATGCGTCAGGGAGACATGCAGCAGGCGATCGGCATTCTGGAAGCCGTGATCCGCGATGACGACAGCATGCGTATAGCTTTCCCCACGCTGGCTTTGTGCTATGTGCAGGTAGGGGAGCGCGAGCGGGCTACCTCGCTGATCGAAGAAGATACGCTTTCTGCCGCGGAGGTCGATAGCGAGATGGCCTATCGCCTGGCAACCTACTTTGCTGTGGAAGGGGACGAGAGCGAGGCCCTGCACTGGCTGCGGCGCGCGATCTATCTGGGTAACGAGAACTATCCCTGGTTCTCAAAGAACCCGGCGTGGAACAGGCTGCACGGGCACGCTGACTTCGAACGTATCCTGGAAGATTTGAAGAAGAGCCATCGGGTCAACCAGAAGACCTGGCGGCGCCTGCTGGAGCGCGTGCCTGCAGAGAAACTTACGTAATGGATCCCCTCAACCTTCCATCAGAAGGTCTGAGGCAGCAACTCTGTCTTCTGGTCATCAACCGGGTTCAGAAGCATGGGATCGGTGAGGCTGAAGATCACGACGGACGAAGCCGGAAGACTGACCGACCTTTCAACCAGCAACCAATGGGTTGTGGCAGCGCCGGCGCCGATAGCCGAGCCCACGATCGCGCCGACTCCGCCCCCAATGGCAGCGCCCACGATCGCTCCGCCACCCGCGCCCGCCCCTAGTACAGCGAGGTTTCGCTTCACTTCCGCGCTGGGGACAATGTTACCTTCGCCCTTGGCGGTGGTGTCGGAACCTTGCGTATCGATGACTTGAGCGTGTATGTGGTAGCGGGTGCCGTCGGGTAGGACGAATTCCTCGGCGCGGAGGTGAAGAACGGAGCCGCCGTGGAGGCGGCTGGCGGAGGTCGCGTATACGACTCGGCCGTGCAACTCAGAACCTGCAGGCACAATGACCTTGCCGTTGCGCATGATGTCCTGGGTGACCTTGCCGCTGAAAGGTGTATTCGGGGTAGTGGCGAAGGCCTCGATATCCTGCAGCATGCTAACCCGGAAGACGGTTCCTTCGGGTAATGCATTCGCCGGCCCGGGAACATAAGTGACGATACCGTCGTCGGTATTGTCCTTGGAAGAATCGAAGCCCTGCGCATTGAGGGCGGTTGAACTATGAGGCGTGGATTCCTGCGCGGACGGCGGCAGCGGTGTTTCGATGATGCCCGCGTCCGGATTGTTGGGGGCGGCCGGCGCCGGCGCCGCCGCAGGTGCAGGCCGAGCTACGACCGCGGGAGCGGCGGGCGCCTCTTGAGTGGTGGTGATCGCGTCGTTCGCCGGCGGAACGGAGACACCCTGATAGGGACTTGGTTTGGCCGCCTGTCCGGCGTCGGCCGGAGCAGATTGGGCAGAGAGAAACGTTGTACTCAAAACCAAAGTGGCCGCTGCCGTCAGGGAAAAACGTGTCTTTGTCATCGCTGCACCTAAGCTGTTTCTACAGTAGTAACACTGCACTTACAGATTAGTTCAAGCTTACATCTACAAGTTTAACAACAAATGGAAAGAACCACGGGGGTAACATATGCCGCAACAAATCCGCGCTCCACGGGTTGTCGCGCTGGCCTTTGTTAGAATTTGATCTGGCCCGGATTTCCTATACGCGGGCCTATGAGACGGCCACGTGTGCGGCTTTCCTTAATGCAAGCCGCATGAACTTCATCAACGCCGATAGGCTTAACAGGAAATCCGGGGTCTGGGCGGAGATGGGGAGTTTCATCAGCACAATCGGCGGAGTGGATGGAAAAGCAATTGCCGTCGATCGCCGCGCTCGTCTCAAGGACCGCTTACGACATCGCATTTCAAGGAGTGATATGACCGAGATTGTTGCCATTCACGCGCGCGAGATTCTGGATTCCCGAGGGAATCCTACGGTAGAAGCCGATGTGCTTCTCGCGGGCGGAGCCATGGGCCGGGCGGCTGTACCCAGCGGGGCCTCCACCGGCGAGCACGAGGCGGTGGAGCTGCGCGACGGCGACAAGGCGCACTACCTGGGCAAAGGGGTTCTGCACGCGGTCGAAAATGTGGAGACCGTTCTGGCCCCTGAACTGGCGGGCATGGATGCGACCAACCAGCGCCTGATCGATGCCACGATGATCGCGCTGGACGGCACGGAGAATAAGGGCAAGCTGGGCGCCAACGCGATCCTGGCGGTTTCCATGGCCTGCGCGCGGGCTGCCGCCAACGCCCTGGAAACCCCGCTCTATCGCTACCTGGGCGGGGTGAATGCTTCGGTGCTGCCGGTGCCGATGATGAACATCATCAACGGCGGAGCCCATGCCGACAACAATGTGGACTTTCAGGAGTTCATGGTTATGCCGGTAGGAGCGGAGCGCTTCGGCGATGCGCTGCGCTGGGGTGTGGAGGTCTTCCACACCTTGAAGGGGGTATTGAAGAAGCGGGGTTACAGCACCTCGGTGGGCGATGAGGGCGGCTTCGCTCCCTCTTTGAAGTCCAATGTGGAAGCCATCGAAGTCATCCTGGAAGCGATCGAGCTGGCGGGATACAAGGCCGGCGAAGAGATCGCCATCGCGCTCGACCCGGCCTCCAGCGAGTTCTTCGATAAGGAAAAGGGGCTTTACGTTTTCAAGAAGAGCGACCGCAGCGAGAAGACCAGCGAAGAGATGACCCGATTCTATGAGAGCTGGGTACGGCAGTACCCCATCATTTCGCTCGAAGACGGGCTGGCCGAAGACGATTGGGACGGCTGGAAGGTCCTGACCAAGGAGCTGGGCGATAAGGTGCAGTTGGTGGGCGACGATCTATTCGTGACCAACACGGAGTTCCTGCAGCGAGGCATTGAGCAGGGCGTGGCCAACTCCATCCTGATCAAGGTGAACCAGATCGGCACCGTCAGCGAGACCTTCGAGGCGATCGCGCTGGCGCGCCGGTACGGATACACCTCCGTCATTTCGCACCGCAGCGGCGAGACTGAGGATAGCTTCATCGCCGACCTGGCGGTGGCCACGGGCGCGGGCCAGATCAAGACCGGCTCCGCCTCGCGCACCGATCGCATTGCCAAGTACAACCAGCTGCTGCGCATCGAGGAGGAGCTGGGGCAGGGAGCGGAGTTCCTCGGCCGCGCGGCCGTGAACGCCGGGGAGTAGACGTGTCGCTGAAAAAGCCGGTAGTACTGACGATTCTGGATGGCTGGGGTTACCGGGCGGAGCAATTCGCCAATGCGGTTGCGCTGGCGCGTAAGCCCACCTACGACAAGCTGCTGGCGGAGTATCCCAACAGCCTGCTGCATGCCTCAGATCATTTCGTGGGCTTGCCCGATGGGCAAATGGGCAATAGCGAAGTGGGCCACCTGAACATCGGCTCCGGCCGCGTGGTGCACATGGACATCACGCGCATCGACGATCTGATTCGTTCGGGAGAATTCTTCCGTCATCCGGTGATCGTGCAGGCGCTGAAGCATGCCGGCGAGAAGGGACGCGCCCTGCACTTGCTGGGTTTGGTCTCCGATGGCGGCGTGCATTCCCAACAGGCGCACCTCTACGCCCTGTTGCAAGCGGCAAAGCAGCACGGTGTGGAGCGGGTCTTCGTGCACGCCTTTCTCGATGGCCGCGACACCCTGCCCACCAGTGGAGTGGGCTACCTGGAGAAGCTGCAGGCAAAGATCAGGGAAATTGGCGTGGGTAAGATTGCCAGCGTCGGCGGCCGCTATTTCGCCATGGATCGGGACCGGCGCTGGGAGCGTTCGAAGAAAGCTTTCGACGCAATCGTTGGGATCTCCGAAGGCGGCGCATACGCCGACCCCATTGCGCGGGTGAAGGAGTGCTACCACAACGGCGTGACCGACGAGTTCGTGGAGCCGTTTGTGGTGGTCGACGAACAGGCAAAGCCAGTAGCCCCATTGCGCGATGAAGATGCAGTCATCTGCTTCAACTATCGCGCCGACCGGGTGCGGCAGATTACGCGCGTGCTGGCGCGCAATAGCGGCTTGACCAAAGACGATGGCAAGACGCTGCCCGGGGCCGAAGATCTCGACCTGGCCATTCCGCGATCGGAGGTGCCAAAGCGGCTGCACTACGTGTGCATGACGCAGTATGACAAGCAGTTCACCCTGCCCATGGTGATCCTGCCCGAGTCGATGGAGAATCTGCTGGCGGATCTGCTGGCCCAGGCCAATCTGCGTAACCTGCGCATCGCCGAAACGGAGAAGTATGCCCACGTGACCTACTTCTTCAACGGCGGCATTGAGAAGCCGTTTCCCGGTGAGGACCGCGTGCTGGTGCCTTCGCAAAAAGTGGCGACCTACGATCTGGCGCCGGAGATGAGCGCATCGGGGATTGCGGATGCGGTGATCAAGGCGATTGGCGATCCGGCCTTCGACCTGGTGGTGGTGAACTTTGCCAACGCCGACATGGTGGGGCACTCGGGCAAAATCGAGCCGACCGTGAAAGGTGTGGAGACGATCGACGTCTGCCTGGGCCGCATTTATCAGACGCTGAAGCAAAGGGGCGGATCGATGCTGATCACTGCTGACCACGGCAATGCCGAGTTGATGATTGATCCCGCGACGGGCGGCCCGCACACCGCGCACACCACCAACCCGGTGCCCGTGATCCTGGTCAGCGACGATGCCGGCAAGTACCGGCTGCGCGAAGGCGGTTCGCTGCGCGACATCTCTCCTACTCTGCTGGGTATGCTCAACCTGGATAAGCCGGGAAAGATGAGCGGTGGCGATCTGCGGGTAGAGATTTTGGGCTCTGTCCCCGCAAAGGATTGACGGATCCCCTCGATAAGGTCGAAGGAAATGTCAATGTTTTGGCTTTGTATCAGGGCACGACTTTAGTTGTGCCGTAAAGAGCCTAAAAACCTCGGGCTTCAGCCCCTGGGATTGCCGGCGCTAAAGCGCATGATCATTTTCGACCTCTTTCCCGCAACGCTGAAGCGTTGCTTCCCTCTGCTAAAGCAGAGGGCTCCCACCGAAGTGACGGACCCAAGGGCCCGGTGGGAGCCCCCGCATTTATGCGGGGGATGGAGCGCTTCAGCGCTCCAGAAACAAGGCTCGACTTCGATCCTGCGCTTTAGCGCTGGCGAATCTCGGGCCAGAGTTTTTCCGCAGCCTCTAAAGCCCGACGTCTTTTAGGCCTGTGCACGACTAGAATCGTGCCCTGATACAAAGCCAAAACATGGGGAACCCTTCAATCCGTTACAGGGAGAAATCCCCAATCCATTACCGGGGAGAAATTCCAATTGCTACTTCTTCTGTTGAAAATCGCCTATCTTCTTGTCGAGCGCAGTTCCTAGGCTGGAGTTAACTTTGAAGACTCCTTCGACGGTGCTCGATTTGGCGTAATAGTTGTCCTTGTTCTTGGCCACTTGGAGTGTCTCTACACCCGTGTCGCCCGTTAGTTTTACGGTGGCAACGGGAGTCGCCCCGGCAAATTCAACCGCAGCATCGATGGTTCCCGTAGCGCCGAGTTGCATCGTCGCACCGGTCAAACTGCGCACCAGGTCGTTGACTGCGGAGCTGTCTGCGGGAGACGACATCGGCTTCAGGATCTGCCAGCCGTCTTTGGTTCGGTCGAACTCTATCTCCTGACCTCTTCTAATCAGTTCCACCCGGCTTACCTTGTCGGGGCTGACCGTAAGCAGGCTCTTGTCTCGCAGGTCGTTCAGGCTCTTATCGAGACTGGTCTTGTTGAAACTGGAGATGGTGAAGACCCTGTCCACCCCGGCGACCGCCGCGTAGGCATCCCCGCCGGCAGGCGTGTCGTCACCGAGAAGCAGCTGCCGCGCCCCTTGGGCCTTGCCGGTAATACCCACTTCAACCGCGGGCGGATTTAATCCATATTGTTTGAGGTTCGATGCCTTGTCCTCGACCACTCGATCTGCACTCAACCCCGAGAGGGTCGAGAGCATGCCGGCGACCGTTTCCTGATCAGCACGGTATGGCTTCGGCTCGGTGATCTTCCACGTATTGTCGGCTTTTTGCAGTGTGACTGGATCGGATCCCTTCTGCTTAACTGTGAGCTGGGTTACATCCGCCGCATTCACTTTGAGGATCACCGGCGTGGCACTCACCGGTGCGGCCGCATTGTCTGCAGGTGGCTTGCGGTGCTGCGACCAGTAAAGAACCCCGCCGAGTCCGGCGAGAATAACAACGGCAACAATCAAACCGCGGAAGTTCATCGTCTCTTCCACCAGACCATGGTTCCGATGACGACCACGATCAGTGGCAGCAGAAATTGGCTGGTGATCCGCACCAGGTTCAATTGCGCCCGGGTCATGGTGATGCGGCGATCTTCCGGCTTTTTGGGGCGAATTGAGATCAGGTCTTCGTCGGAGGAAAGCCAGTTCATCGCGTTCGATGCCAAGTCACCGTTGCCGTTGAAGCCAAGGAAGCGGTTCGCCGCCCAGGTGGAACTGCCGGCCACTACGAAGCGGCCCTGCGAGTTCTGCTTGCCGGTGTTGTACGTGCCCGCTGCAGCAATGGTGAACGGTCCCTTGCGGTTTCGCGGATCGGCGACGCTGACCTCGGGAGAACTCAGATTGCTGGTGGCAAGGCTGCTTCCCGAAGAATCGAATAGCTTTTGAACGCTGGTCTTGCCGGTATCCTTTATCTCCATGGAGCGGGAGAGAGGAAAGCCGACGGCGCTTCCCCGCATGTCAGAGACAATCGGCTGGGAGCTGTACGTGGTGACCAGCACCACCTGGGGACCAAGCCCTGCGAGCTGCCCCACAGGGTTCAGATCGAGGATCATGTCTTTGTCCAGGGTCACGCCCCAGCTCGCAAGCACACTGGTGAGCGCATCATTGGCCGCGATGGCCCCACTGCCGAACTGGATCGGCGGATCGAGCATAAAGAATGCCCGGCCGCCGGCTTCGACGTAGTGGGTGATCGCGTCCACCTCGGGCTGCTGGTAATCGTGCGTAGGGCCGGCGATGACCACCGTGGTGCAGTCCGCCGGCACCGCAGCCGTTTGTAGCAAATCGATAGACTTGGCCTGGTATTCATCCCGGGCCAGAAGATCCTTGAAGTGAGACAGCCCATCGCGCTCGGTGTTGTCGATCTGATGCTCTCCGCTGCCGGTCACAAAACAGACGGTACGGGTGGTGCCCTTGAGATCACGGATGAAGGCGCCGGTGATGCCCTCTTCCGTCATATCTTTTGCCAGCTCTTTCTTGGCGCCCACCTGCACCACCGCGGTACCGAAGCTGCGAATTCCCGCTGCGCGCGCTAACTCCGGACTCTTATCCGGATCGACGTACGCGATATGTAGCCTGGGGGAGAGGTTCGCATACTCGTCGAGCAGGTCTTTCCCTTCCTGAAAGTGTGTGCTTTGGTTGTAGTAGGTGATGGTCGCATTCTGCTTCAGCCCCTTCACGATCTTTTGTGTCTGTTCAGAGAGGCTGTACCGCTTATTCGATGTGGTGTCGAAGGACTTGTTGTAGCGGTTGGCAAGAAAGTTCACCACCACCAGGATGGCGAGCACCACCAATAAATAGACGGCGGCATAGGCGCCGTACTTTGTCTGCCTGGCTCTTAGCCACTGAACCGCCATCTACGACCTCCACCGCAGCGATTCCATCGAGCGCGCAGTGAGAAAGAGCCCGAGAAAGATCCCGCTGAGATAAAAGATTACGTCTTTTGAATCAATCACTCCCCGGGCGAAGGAGTCGAAGTGGGTAATGACGGAAAGATAGGAAAGCACCTGCGCCCAGGCCGCCGATTCATAGCCGCTTGACCACTCCAGCACCCACAGCAAGAGGCAAACGCCAAAAGTGGCGGCGCCGGCAATGATCTGATTCTTGGTCAGCGTCGAAATGAAGGTTCCCAGCGCAAGCAGTGTTCCGCCCTGCAGCAGCAAGCCCAGGTAGCCCACTGCCAGCGGCTTCCAATCCGGGTTACCGTAACGGAAGAGAAAGGCGAAATTGAGAGCGGTAAACAGCAGCAGGCAACCGTAGAGGATCATGGCCGCCAGCCACTTACCCAAAATGATTTCCACGTCGCGAATGGGCGAGGTGGTCAACAGCTCAATGGTCCCCGTGCGCTTCTCCTCGGCAAAGAGGCGCATGGTGATCATGGGGATAAAGAAGAGCCCGACCACGCTGACGTTGGAGAGCAGCGGCCGGATGATCTGCTCGTTGACGTTCATGGGGAACGCCTGGCCGCGCAATTGCATCTCCATTCCCTCGATCACGAAATAACCGAGGGCGTTCCAGAAGAAGAAGCCGAAGATCAGGCCGAACATGGTCAACAGCAGATAGGCGACGGGGGATACGAAATAACTCCTCAGTTCTTTACTGCAAATGGTCCAGGTATTTCTCATGGTTGCGGCTCATTCGGAGTAGTTTGCTCAGCTTCAACCGGCACAGGGCTGCCGGTGAGCTGGAGGAAGATCTCTTCCAGGCTTCTTGCGGCCGGACGAAGTTCGTAAAGATCCCAGCCTGAGGTGACTACTGCACGTGCCAGGTCGCCCCGCACCAACTGTCCCTTTTGGCTCTCCACTTCAAAGACCATGCCTTGCTCTTTGGTCTCGGTACACACTACACGGCTAACTCCAGGGATGGCTTCGAGCTTCTGTTGCACCAGCACAGATTCCGGCTGGCCATCGCGGGGCGTCACCTCGAGCAGAAGCGTTTCGGCGCCGCGCGTGCGGGCCTGCAAGTTGCGCACCGAATCGGTCGCAACCAGTTTGCCCTTGTTGATGATGATGACCTGCTCGCAGGTCTGTTCGACCTCAGGCAGGATATGGGTGCTGAGCAGGATGGTGTGGTCGCCGGCCAGGCTCTTGATCAGGTCGCGCGTTTCATTAATCTGCTTGGGATCGAGGCCCGCCGTTGGCTCGTCAAGGATCAACACGTCAGGGTTGTGAATAATAGCCTGCGCCAGCCCCACGCGTTGGCGATAGCCTTTGGAGAGTTTGCCCAGAAGCTTGTTTTTGACATCCGCCACAAAGCAGCGGTCGCAGACATAATCGACGCGCTTTTCGAGATCAGCGCCGGAGAGGCCCTTTAGTTTGCCCACGAAGCGCAGATATTCCGCGGTCTCCATCTCGGGATAGAGGGGAGGAGTTTCGGGCAAGTATCCGATGCGCTTCTTGACTTCGAAGGGTTGTTCAAGAACGTCGAAGCCCGCGACCGAAGCGGTACCCGCCGATGGGGGTAGAAAACAGGTGAGAATGCGCATCGTCGTTGTCTTTCCGGCGCCATTGGGTCCGAGAAATCCAACGATCTGGCCCTTGGCTACGGAGAATGAAATCTGATCGACGGCGACTGCCCGAGCGTACCTTTTTGTGACGTCTTTGACTATGATCATCGCTTACAAGGGGTTCGACGGTTCTCGAGAATGGTGATCGCCCCGCTCGACAGATCCACGCGGCGGCGGTGTTGCAACCCAAACTACATCCTAAAAAGGAGGCTTCGCCATGTCAATTTTGTAATGCCATCCGGCCCCCTTCGGTGAGAGTAGTAACCTACTCAGGGACTCAGAATTCGAATCAACTTTTCTTGTTTTCGCATCCTTAATGGCGAGTTGTCTGCCGCTCATCTGGCCTGTGTTGAAAGCCGAAAACGTGATCTTCATCGCACCTACACAGGTTACACCAAAGGTATAGAGACCGAATGAGCGCCGCCGCTGCTAGCACACTGACGCAGGCAGACCATGATTGGAAGCCCAAAACAAACCCCTGGCTGATCGCCTTTGTGGTTTCGCTGGCAGCATTCATGGAAGTGCTCGACACCAGCATTGCCAACGTGGCCCTGCCCCATATCGCTGGGAACCTGGGCGCCAGCCAGGACCAGAGCACCTGGGTGCTCACTTCCTACCTGGTCTCGAATGCCATCGTTCTGCCCATTAGCGGCTGGCTGGTGAGCGTTTTTGGCCGCAAGCGTTTTTTCATGACCTGCATTGTCATCTTCACCGTCAGTTCTCTGGCCTGTGGCATCGCGCCCAGCCTGGGAATTCTGTTGGTCGCCCGCGTAGTGCAGGGTGCCGGCGGGGGCGGCCTGCAGCCGATGGCGCAGGCCATTCTCGCAGACACCTTTCCGCCCCGGCTCCGTGGGCTTGCCTTTTCTCTGTATGGGGTGACAGCGATCTTCGCGCCTTCGATTGGTCCCACCCTGGGCGGTTGGATCACCGACAACTATACCTGGCGCTGGATCTTTCTGATGAATCTGCCGGTGGGTATCCTGGCGATTATTTTGGTCTACCAGCTGGTGGAAGATCCGCCCTATATGGCACGAGCGCGGGCTCTTGGCCGGCGTGTTCAGCTCGACTATGTTGGCTTCTCGCTGCTGGCTCTGGGGGTTGGCGCTCTGCAGATCCTGCTCGACAAAGGTCAGGAGGACGACTGGTTCGGTTCCCACTTTATTGTCACCTTGATTGTGATTGCCAGCGTCTGCCTGACCGCGCTGGTCATATGGGAGCTCTATCAGAAGAGCCCTATCGTGGATGTCAGGCTCTTTGGGCACTTCAATTTCGCGACGTCGAGCATAATGATGTTCGTGGTTGGCGGCATGTCGTTTGCGACCACTGTGCTGGTGCCGCAGTTTCTACAAATCAACATGGGGTACACCGCGGAGTCGGCGGGCATGGTTCTTTCTGCCGCGGGCTTTGTTTTGCTGGGCGCGCTGCCGTTCATCGGCATGCTGGCCGGCCGCTTCCAGGGCCGTTACCTCATCGCAGCCGGATGGCTGCTGCTGACGGGGAGCATGTACCTATCGACCCAGCGCATCGACTTGCTGATTAGTTTCAGCTCGGCTACCTGGCTGCGCATCGCCCAATACGCGCCTTTAGGCCTGGTCTTTATCCCTACCACCGCCGCAGCCTATTACGGGATGTCTAAGGAGAAGAACAACGCGATTGCCGGGTTGGTGAACTTCATGCGGAATATTGGCGCCAGTGTGGGGACCTCCGCGGTCACCACGGTGCTAGCGCGGCGTGACCAGTTCCACCAGGAGAGGATCGGCAGCAATATTACAGCGGGCAATCCAGCCTTCCACAGCACCGTAAACGGCCTGGCGGCACACTTGAGGCAGGGCGGCTTTAGTACGCACGATGCGGTCAATGGGGCTTATGGGCAAGTTTATCGAACACTTCAACTACAGGCTTCCACTCTTTCGTATATCGACACATTCTGGCTTCTTACGATCGCGGCCGGCGCCATGTTCTGCCTTACGTTTTTCCTGCAGAAAAACGATCCGCGCGGCGGTGAGAAGGTCATTGCCCACTAATTCGCATTGGGGTTACTGGCCGCACTCCGCCAGCGGTGCAAGATTGCGGCCGTAGTGACGCAGCGCGTCTTGGAGCGTGGACGCGGTGTGCGCCCAGGTCTCATCGGCGGCGTCCACGTGGCCGTGCAGGCCGGTGAAGAGGAGAGTTTTGCTGCTGCCGCAAACCTCGACCCGCTCAGAGGGGCGCGCGGGCCCCATCTTTTCGAGCAATTCAGGATCGCCATAGAGAGGCTCGCCCCCCACCATCACCAGCGTGACCTGGGCAGCGGTGGCATGCGTCAGCGTCCAGTAGGCATCGTGTTTTGACCCACCTGTCTCCGGTCGAAGGACCAGCACGTCAGCATCGTGGCCGGGCTCGAGCGCGCCCAGACGATTGCTTGCCCCAATCAGGTCCGCAGGGACGGTGGTCGCCATAGCAACCAATTCGCGATCGCTGAAGACTGGGGGAGTCTGAGTGTCGTTCCAGGCGGCGGCGTAGTTCAATTCGGCGAGAAGACCGTCGCTGCCGGTGGGGCTCCAGTCCGGCGCCACCGCTATCTTGACGTGAGCGGCCTTGGCAGCTGCCACATCAGCGGTAGTGCCGTAAAGCTCGAGATTGCTGCGCGGTGACCAAATCAGGCTGACTCCATGAGCGGCCATTTCCACGAAATTCTCCGGTTGCAGTGCGCCGCCATGAATCAGCGCGACCCCGGGAATCAGCAAGCCGCGGCCCTTCAGCATGGCGAACTCTCGTGCCGCGGAGGCGTCCTGGTGACCGCCTTCGCTGAGATGAATCAAAAAGGCATGCAGCTGATGGTTTTCGAGGCGCTGACGGATGGGGGCGAGATCGCTTTCGGACATCTGCAGGGGAAATACGTTGTACGCGACATGCCACTCGTCTTCGCTGTCGAGATTATGCGCAAGCCCGGTACTGCAGGCGTCGGCCAGACTGCCGACTACTGAGGTCTCGCCTTCAGAGATCGCTTTCACTTCGGCGTAGCGCTCCATCTCGCATTCGAGGCCGTCTGCCACCATCGAAGCATGCGGGGACTCGATCAAAGTCTGGTAGATCGGTTTTTGCTGCCAGTCGTAGCGGTTGCCGAACTCACTCGATGGATGCCAACGAGGAAAAACATTGTAGGTGAGGTGGTTGTGCAGGTCGATGAGCCCGGGTGCGATGACCCCATGGGTATCGATAACAGTCGTATTCGGGGGCAGCTTCACCTTGGCCCCGACGGCCACGATTTTGTTTTGCTGAATCAGGACCGTTCCCTCTTCGACGATGCCGGCGGGAGTGACCAGGGTGCCGCGCAAGGCGTAGCTGGGCTCCGCCGATTGCGCCAATAAGTAGTGGAAGCCAAACAGGCACACGGATAGGCCCAGCGCCTTACAGATTCGGATGGTGTTTGCCATGTGTTTCATGGTACGGTCTGCTCCTGTTTCATGCCTCGCTACAGTTCTTTTGCGAGCAGCACCCTGCCCAGCGGGATCAGCATACGTTCGGGGTTGGCCGCGAGCCGCATCGTTGTGCCAAGTTCCAGGCGTTCGACGAATTGAGCAGCCCGTGGATCATTCCGGCCGCCGTTCAGACTGCCGGCAAGGGTAGGGAACACCGAAGCGCGCGAGAAGGCCGCCCAGCGAGCCGCGAATCTCCGCGCGTCTCCATCCCGTTCGAAATCCGACCAGAAGTGGTCCTCTCCGAGAAAAATATCCAACTCCTCCAGACGAAGGCTCCCAAAGCGGCCTTCCGCTCCGAAAGAAGCTAGAAAGTCTGCTCGGCTGCGGGCAACGGTGGGGATGACCATCCGCCGCATTTCTTCGCCACTAAGGAAACCGCCATCGACCATGTCGACGAGCCCAGCGTACATGGCATGGAGCAACGGCCGATAGCCAAACTCTCCGTTCTGATCGACCGCCATCGTCATGACAGCGAGTCTGGCTCCGGGGCACAACTCGCGTTCCCTGTGGGTGAGAAACTGCTGCCAATCCTCCGCGGCTTGCCTGGAAAACGCAGCCCGCGTGGACGCGTCATGGCTGAAAGCTGCCTGCACCTGATCGGGAATGGGGCCTGGGGCGCGGCTGAGCCATTGCACCGCCCAGGAACTCCACGCCAGTGTTACGCTGCCCGCGGGAAGGATCTGTTCATAGAACGATCGTCCAACAGCCGAAGCAAAGACCGCATGATCCCTGCGCAAGTAGCTGTTTGGGTCGGTGTTCAATGTTTCGAAGAGTACCGAAAAGTCGTTCTCGGGCAAGTCGGTGTGAACTACAGAGATTGCACGGTCCGGCCCGATTCGCTGTCTGAGAATGGCGATCGCTGCGCCCAGTGGCAGCAGAGAATTGTGACCTTCCGACGAACCGTAGTCGGCTATTACGATCGGCTGCGATCCGGCCGGCAGTGCGACCGTTCTCGCGGCAAGCTCCAGCATAGGGACGGCTGGAGAAAGTCCCGCGGCTTGCACCTGCGAGCTGCGATTGTATCCGCCCTGCCCTTCCATCGCGGCCGGCGTGACGAAGCCCGGGTCTTTGGGCATGATTCTTCTCCTGGTGCAGCGAGACCAGCATAGTTCATTCGCTTTCGGATGACGCCCATCGCAGCCGTGGGATACAAATCAGCATGGCGAAACGAAGCGCGGGTCTGTTGATGTATCGGCGGCGTGAGGGCCAGCTGGAAATCTTCCTGGTGCACCCGGGCGGTCCGTTCTGGGCGAAGAAGGATCTGGGTGCCTGGTCTATCTGTAAAGGGGAGTACGCGGAAGGAGAGCCTGCGCTCGAAGCAGCGCGGCGTGAATTTGAAGAGGAGACGGGATTCGCTGCGACAGGAGACTTCCTCGAACTGGGAACTGTGCAGCAGGCAGGCGGCAAGGTAGTGTCGGCCTGGGCCTTGGAAGGGGATTGCGACCCCAGCAAGCTAATCAGCAATCACTGCCAGATAGAGTGGCCGCCTCGATCCGGTCGCATGATCGAGATTCCTGAAGTGGATCGAGGGGGTTGGTTTTCCATGGCCGAGGCGAAGGAGCGCATTTTGAAAAGCCAGGCGCCTTTTCTTGAGAGGCTCTCCAGTTTGTTGAGTCCTCGCGAATCGCCCGGGGAGTAGGACCTACACTCTCTGGTATGCGCCTTTTTGCCGGTATTCCACTCGCAGCCGCGGTGATCGACGAGCTCTCGGCGGTCTCGGTCCGGCTGCGATCGAGCGCAGACGGCCTGCGCTGGTCCGCGCCGGAATCCTGGCACATCACGCTGCAGTTTTTGGGGAATACCGGCCAGGAACAATATGAATGCACGGTCGCACGACTTCATGAACTGCGCTCGCCCGGATTTCCTATTCAACTGGAGGGGCTGGGTCTCTTTGAGCGCGCTGGAGTTTTTTTCGCAGGGGTTCGTCTCACGCCTGGACTGGGGGCACTGCAACAACGTCTCACCGCTGCGACTGGCCTTTGCGGGTTCATCCCTGAGAGCCGTCCCTATCATCCCCACGTGACTCTCGCACGCACAAAGGGCAAAGGACGAACGCACGGGTTGCACGAACTGAAATCCAGGATCCATCGCCAGCCTGCATTTACGAGTTTTGTCGCCGAGGAATTCGTTCTTTACGAAAGCGTTACCAGGCCCACCGGCGCTCTCTACGAAGTTCGCGAGCGCTTTCGCCTCGACTAAACGGCGGTCAAGCGCGGAGAGGAACCGCAGGTCCCTCCACTTCGCTCGAGATGACAAATGGGGAGGGCGACTCTCTCCATCCCTCAGTCCGCGGCGAAGTCGCTTTTTTGCGGACCCCGGCGGCGAAAAAGACTCCACGGCCACGGTCCCTTGGGCCGCTCGGGGCGGTAGACGATGTTCGCCGGAACCTGCACATCGATCAGCGTCCCGCCCTCGCTCGAGGAGCGAACGCGCAATTCGCCGCGCATTTTGTCCGCGCGCTCGCGCATGCCCGGAAGGCCCCAGTGGCCACTGCGATAGCCTACTTTCAGCACTTTTTCATCGATGCCACGGCCGTCATCGCGCACGCGCACGTGCAGAGCGCCGGGCTGGTATGAGACCTCAGCCGCAATATTCTGCGCGCCTGAGTGGCTGAAGGCATTGGTCAAGGCCTCACGCCCGATGAGCAGAATTTCCTCCTGCACAATTTCGTCCAGCGGCCGAGGACGCCCTTCCACGACGATTTGGAAATTCGCCGGATGAATGGCCCGCAGCTGATTGCCAGTCTCGGCCAGGGCGTCCGCCAAGGTGGTGCTGTCGCTCCGCCGGCCGCGAAGATTCAGTACTCGTTCGCGTCCCTCCTGCATCACCCGGTCGGATTGCTTCAGCGCCTCATCCAGGGCCTCGCGCGCAGGATCATCGGCAGGCAGACGGCTGGCGGCGGTGTGAAAGCGGAGGGTGAGCCCGAACAAGCTTTGCAACAGGGTGTCGTGCAGCTCCCTGGCGATGCGCTCCCGCTCCGCCACTCGTTCGGCGAGCCGTGCCTGAAGCTGATGCGCGATACTGCCGATCCGGACTCGGATCGCCCACCACAAGAGAGCGACTGCGGCGAGCAACACCAGCGCCGTGAACCACCACGTCTGATAGAAAGCCGGTTTGATGGAAACTCCCAGACTCGCTCCAACCTCATTCCATATGCCGTCGTTGTTGCACGCGATCACGTGAAATCGATAGTGTCCAGGGGGCAGCCGGGTGTAGAAGGCCTGGCGGCGGGTTCCCACGTCCTGCCATTCGGAATCGACGCCATCGAGCTTGTAACGGAAGAGCACCCGTTCGGGAATCGCAAGGCTGAGGGCGGTGTAGTCAATCTCCAGATTCTCGGTATGCGCAGGAAGCGTGAGGTCATTCGAACCAGAGTAGGTCTTTCCGTTGGAGGTGATGGAGGAGATCACCACCGGCGGCGGTAAGCGGTTGCGACTCTTGTGCAGCATTGCCGGATCAAGCCAGGCGATGCCCCGGGTGGTGGCAAACCACATCCGGCCATCGCGCGATTCCGCAACCGATGGCTCGGGAATTCTTTCTGCGGAGAGCCCGGGAAGTCCATCCAGCGCATCAAGGCGCTCGCCGGAAACAAGGTAGCTCGGGTCGCGAAGCCACCGGGCCAACTCCGCAGCAGAGACGTGAGTGATGCCGGAGAATCCATTCATCCAAAGGTCCCCAGTCTCTGTTTCCAATACGCCGGAGACTCTGCCGGGCAGGTCCTGGTTTTTCCAACCCATAAGATAAAAATGACCCTTGCTAAACAGCTCGACCCCACCGGCTCCGCCGAGCCAGAGGTGGTCACCCCGGACCGACATCGTAGTTTCCGAGACGCCGCGCGCACCGTTAGGGAAGGAGAACCGATGGTAATCGCTTCCGTCCCACTGGACCACGCTGTTGGAGAAGCCAAACCAGATGTTTCCAGCCTCGTCGCCCGTCATCGTGCCCAGGATGCCAGGCTTCTTGCCCAGTGCTTCGTTCTGCCTGCTCCAGGAGCCTTGGGTGAAATGGTAGGCTCCGCCGGTTGCGGTAGAGATCCAGAGGTCATTGTTGCGATCGAGAGCGAGAGAAATCGCCGGGCCCACTTCTTCCTCCGGGTAGTGCATGGGGAGGAATTTCGAACCTGAAGAATGCCAGAGGGTGGAGTCACCTCCACCTATGGACCAGATAGTCCCGTTGCGATCGAGTCGAAGACAAATGATGGCTTTCGTTTTAGGAAAGCTGGTGATGCGGCCATCGGCCGCCACGTGGGTCAGCGGCAGGCCCAGGTTTCCCGTCCAGATGGAACCTTGATCTCCAGCTAAGACGCTAAAGTCATGTTCTTCCGCCGGCGGAAGCGCCAAGGTAGAAAGGGCCGTGCCGCGAAGGTGGTCGAGCCCGGAGTTGGTTCCCACCCATACGCTACCTTCGCGATCGATCAGCACCTTCCATACCGCGTCGGAGCTAAGTCCCTGCCTGGTAGTGATGTTTTCTCCGGGCGCACTTTCCTGTGCCTGGGGGGTTCGCCATTGGTCTACATGATCGAACCGGCGCAGGCCCTTGTCACTTACCGCCCAAAGGCAATTGTCGGTGGTGAAGGTGAAGTCTCCGAACCGTACAGTTTCTTTGCGTTCCTCCCCGGGTGCGGATGGGGCGGGAGTGCCGTCTGGGTTGGTCACGCGGCGGAGCCCATGATCGTCCGAAAGCCAGATGGAGCCATCCGGGGCCTGATGCAGAAACGTGTTGTGCGTGGCCGAGGCCAGAACGAAAGCGCCAGAGGTCGCACCGGCATCGTATTCCATCCGTTTGAACATGGACTGGCCGGGGGCCAGAAAGAGCAGGGCGCCCGCAAGCGTCCTTACCCAAACCGTTCCTCCGCGGTCCACCAGGATGGCTGCGGGAAAGCCACCAGGGTACCCATGTTCCGCGCCAATCTGCTCACAGACTGAGCCACGCATGTGGAAGAGGCCACCCGAGGCTTGCAGCCACAGAGAACCATCCCGGTCTTCGGCGATTCCTCCCATTTGCAAGACCGGCGTGCAGCGCCGATCAGTAAAGGTGGTCAGCCGTCCAGCCTTCCAGAAGAGAAGTCCTGCCGCCCGTGTCTTGAGCCAGACGCCTCCGGAAGAGGAGAGAAAGACTGCGTGAATCTCGCTGTTGTGTACAGCCCCGTCGGTGGCTTCTTCGACGGATTGGAAATGGACTCCATCAAAGCGGAAGACCCCGGTCGAGGTGGTGAGCCAGAGGTATCCATCGGCTGCCTGCTGGATGTCAAAGACGGCTCCGAGGCCATTCTCTGAAGTCCACATGTCGTGGTGGAAGTCTGTTACCTCGGGACCCGCCGCCCAGGCGGCTGGTCCACGCGCCCCGTCATACAGCGTTAGGAAGAGGGCCGCAGCGAACAACCATTTGGTCATTCTGTAGAAGTCTACCCATGAGGCGAACCGGGCAATTCTTTCGAACGGTTAGGGCCCAACGGATGAGGAAGGCGGGACGGCATGAAGTGTCGACCGATTTGCCGATCCTTATGATGATTGTAGCGCCATATGGATTGCGGGAAGCCTCCACTGCATTCCCAGGCGGTACACGACTTCGAGTTCAAGGCCTGTTCAGTGAGTCTTTCTAACAAGTGCTGTGGATTGCTGCTCGTCCTCATGGCCTCGGGCCCAGCACTGAATGCACAGGTGACTGGCTCGATTCATAACGGGCAAACCACTCTAGTGCTGCAAGCCGGAAGGGAAGAGCCACGGCTGGTCAGCTTGCAGAGCGGAAAGCTTCTCGCCTGGCCGAATGGCATCTCTGAACGATTGATCGATTCTGTCGAAGAAGGCGGCCGCACTGTTTCTTTGCACTGGGAGCTCGATGAGCGAGACAGCTCCATAACGGAACGTGCGGCAACCTTTATCTATCAAAGCTCCATACCACGCCTGCGCTTGACCTGGAAATGGGAGGCCCGGGGAGGATACGGACCGGTTGAACATTCCATCACCATCGAAAACCTTTCTCAGTCAGAGATATGGTTGCCGCTCCAGGACAGCTTTCGCTTCCGCTTCCAGGCGGAGGCGAGCCATCCGCTGCGGCATTTGTACGTAGAAAAGGGAGCTGGGAAGCCATCGGACGTGGGCACGCACCAAGTACCGGTCCCATTGGGTTATCGCTGGAATGGCAGGTCAAGCACCTACGCCAGAGATCAGGACCAACGCGAAATCATCCCATGGTTCATGGTGGAGCGAGACAATCGCGCACAAGATGGGTGGTATGTGGGGATCGAGTTCAGCGGACGCACGCGTCTAACATTGCAGCGTGATGCAACATCCATTTATGGCGCCGCCGGACTGGATCCCGATCCGGGGCCTTTTCGCAGTCGTCTACTGCCCCATGAGACGTTCACAGTTCCTACGGTTTTTGTCGGCGGCTTCAGCGGCGGTCCGGACGGTGCGGGCAATATTTTGCGTCCGTGGGTGAGGCGGGTGCTGAATAATCCAGCCACCTGGAAGAACAGCGCATATCCTCCGCTGGTGAATAACAGTTGGGGGAGCGGCATGCAGATCGACGAGACGCTTGCGCTCCGCATGGTGCGAGATTCCGCGGAGCTAGGCCTCGAACTCTTCCACATCGATGCAGGGTGGTTTCGCGGGGTCGGCGACTGGTATCCGAGCCCGAGTAAGTTCCCGCACGGATTTGCACCCATTGTCAGTGAGGCCCATCGGCTCGGGCTAAAATTCGGCATCTGGGTGGACTGGGCACAGGCCGGTACCGATAACAACCCGGGTGCTCTTAGCGTGCACGATCCGAAGGTGAGGGATTGGCTGGTTGCCGATGTTCCTCCGGGGTGGCAACCCGCGGATTTTGTGGGAAGGACCATCGACTTAGGGTTTCCGCCAGCCAGAAACTACGCCCGGCAAGAGGTGGAACGCATCATCACTCAGTACCATCTCGACATGATGGAACATGATGGATACGTGGTTGCGAAAAACTGCAGCCGCACGGATCATCCCCATGCAGCCGCAAGGCCGCCTCAGATGTCCACGATCGGTGGGAACGGCGTTGCGATGCCGGACAATTCCAACTCGACCGACGTCAGTTACCATGCGGTGCGTGCCTACTACGATATCTATTCTCAGGTTCGGCATGATCACCCGGAGCTCTTGCTCGAGATATGCAACGATGGCGGGCGAATGGTGGACTTCGGCAGCGCCTCGCATGGCGACTATTTCTCCATCACTGACAGTTACGATCCTGTCTCCAACCGTCGTGCGTTTTATGACGCCAGTCATGTGCTGCCCGCAGCGATGTTGGAAGACTATGTGGAGAAATGGCCAACGCCAAAGATTGAGAATTTTCGCTACATGCTGCGCAGCGGCATGATGGGTATGCTCACCGTCATGCAGGATACTAATACGTGGACTCCCGAAGAACATGCGGCAGCAAAGGAGGAGTTCGCACTCTACAAGCAGAATCTGCGGCCGCTTATCCGCGACGCGGAACTTTACCACGTCTCAGAAAGGCCCGATGGCATTCACTGGGACGGCATGGAGTATTTTGACCGCAATCGCCGAAGAGGAGTCCTTTATGCCTTCCGCGGTTCGACCAGCAATGAGAGCCAGCACCGCTTTCAATTGGACGGTGTTCAGGCCGGCCACAATTACCGGCTGCATTTTTCTGATCACAGCGCGCCCGATCGAACCATTTCCGGTCGCGAACTGCTTGACCGGGGGCTGACTGTCGCTCTGCCTTTGCCCGTGAGCTCTGAACTCGTGTTCATAGACGATTTGGAAATGTGACATGGATCTGGGGCCGGGGAGGGGCCTTAGAGTCTGCGTGAGAACCCCATTAACAAACTCAGTCCCGCAGAGACGGCTGAAGATCAGAGAGTCCAAATTAGTGGAGTGGAGGAAGTTGTCGTGTTGATTTGATTGGACAAGCAGGACCGAATACTCAGAATCAGTCTTGCGGCGCCATCATGCGGCAAAGCGGGCCGACTTGCCGGAAGAGGTGCCCGTGCCGCAGAGCTGAGTAGTACAGAGGATGAGAAAGATCTGATTGTCCGCCCCTTGGGGCGTGCCAGGGGCGGCAGCCCTGGGTTGGCGTTGGGTTTCAGGAATGCGATGTTCCCGTCGTGCTGGCGGCTAAGTCCTTTGTTTTACCAAGGTGGCCAAATTTTTATTTTTCCCGCCCCCCTAAGTTGTTTAGGGGACGGAGGTATTAGCCAGCTGATCGTCTTCCGGCAAGCCCGAGCCACGCGCCGATGATTGCGGCGACCGTTCTCGAGTAGCTGGGACTCCTAGTTAGGACGGTATTACGGCTCAATCTCGCCGTCCAGAGCACCTAGCAGAAAAAGATGTGGAAGAAGGGTAGGGGAACTAGCTGGATCGCTTCGCTTAAGGATTGTGTGCCAAAACTCATTCCTAACCTAGACGGGCTTCCGCCTCTTCCTAAGACTTAATTTGGACAGGTCTGGCCGAGAATAACTCTCAGCCGTCCCCGTTCGACAGGCTCCCACGGCACGCCGGGGCAGGCAGGGCAGGCTCTTCGGGACTCAATCGCTAACCGCCGGTTCTCACACAGACTCTTGCGCCCCCTCTCTCTTGTTTCCCTGTGGCAATACCACAGAGAATATGGCATCCTGATGTGGCATTCACACAGGAGCGGCTGATGGCGGAATCGAAATTAGACTTATTGCAAGGTACGCTCGACCTCATGGTCCTGCAGACGCTGGTCACCATGGGATCCATGCACGGCTACGGCATTGCACGGCGCATCGAGCAGGTAAGCGGCGATGAGGTTCTGCTCAACCAAGGCACCATCTATGCTTCGCTAGTGCGGCTGCAACAGCGGGGATGGATTGCCGCCGAGTGGGGCACTTCCGATAACAATCGCAAGGCGAAGTACTACTCCATTACCCGGAGTGGCCGCAAGCAGCTGGCCGAAGATGCCGCGCACTGGCACCGATTATCGCGGGTGATGGGCCGTGTGTTGGCCATGCCGGCGGAAGGGAAGCTGTGATGGGCGCCGTTCGAGAAGGACTGCAACGTCTGCGCTCGTTTTTTCAAAAGCAGCAGCGGGATTCGGAACTGGATGCGGAGGTGGCGGAGCATCTCGAGCTCGCGGTGGAAGAGAATATGCGCCACGGCATGTCTGCGGAGGAGGCGCAGCGCCAGGCATTGATCCGTTTCGGCGGTGTCCCGCAGGCGAAGGAGCAGCAGCGCGCGGCGCGTGGTCTGCCTTGGCTCGATGTGCTGCTGCAGGATCTCCGGTTCACCTTTCGCACCCTTGGGCCGCGACCTCGGCTTTGCTGTGATTGCGGTGGTGATCCTGGGGTTGGGGATTGGCGCCAACATTACCGTATTCAGCGTAGTGAACACGATCCTGCTACGGCCGCTGCCGTTGCGCAATCCGCAGGAATTGGTCCGGATACTTTCGAAGAACCCCAAAGGTGGGGAATCCGGCATGACCTATTCCGCGGATGCTACCGAGGAATTGCAGCGGCTAAACCGATCGTTCGAATCAATCTCCGGTTACTTCGCCTTCTCCGGACCCGACAATCTCAAGCTCATGGGCCACGGTCAGCCGATGCCCGTCACAGGCTTGATGGTGGGGCGCAATTTCTTTCATACCCTCGGCGTTGAGCCGTCACTGGGAAGGGTCTTTACGGCAGAGGAATGCCTGCACAACAGCCGCCCCGTGGTGCTGCTAAGCCACGCATTTTGGAAGCGGCAATACGGCGGCGACCGGAGCCTCGTGGGCCAGGTGATTGATGTGGATGCGAAGCCGGTCACGGTGATTGGCGTGCTGCCGGAAAGCTTCGACTTTGGCTCCATCTTCTCTCCCGGCTACAAGGTGGATATGTACGCGCCGGTGATCTACGACGATATCCGGGATGAGGGAAATACCATGGCCCTGGTGGGCCGCCTGAAGCCGGGAGTCAGCCTGGCGCAGGCACAGGCTGAGGCGGATTTGCTCTTTCCCACCCTTCATTTCAACGTGAAGCATCCGGAGTATGGCGGAGACTACACGGGCAACTTGCTGGGGTTGAAGGACTACGTTACGGGCAAGCTGCGGCGCTCGTTGATCGTGTTGTGGTGCGCGGTGGGCCTGATTCTGCTTATCGTGTGCGTGAACCTGTCGAACCTTCTGCTGGCTCGAGGTGCGGCGCGCAGCAAGGAGTTTGCCATGCGCACGGCTTTAGGCGCTACTCGCGGCCGGTTGCTGCGGCAGTTGCTGACCGAGAGCCTCATTCTCTCGTTCGCGGGCGCCTTGTTTGGCCTGGGCATTGCGCTTGCCATCACCATCTATCTTGCCCACCAGGGTTCGATCGCGCTGCCGCTGCTGAGCAGCGTGCGCATCGATGCAGCCGCGCTGGCCTGGACGGTGCTGGTGGCCGTGGCGGCGGCGGTTTTGTTCGGTCTTGCTCCGGGCCTCGGGATCTCCGGCGGCAATTTGCAGGAGTCTCTCAAAGACTCGAGCCATGGGACGAGCGACGGCAAGAAGCATGAAGGATTGCGCTCGGTGCTGATCATTTCCGAGATTGCCTTGGCCTGCGTGCTGCTGGTGGGCGCCGGATTATTGTTGCGGAGCTTTCTGCGCATCCTCGATGTCGATCTCGGCTTCGAGCCCAGCCGGGCTGCTTCGATCAGCCTGGATTACAACGATGGCGGGAGTCCGGCCAAGAGAAGCATCTTCTGGCAAGAGGTTCTACGCCAGGTGGAGGCGATTCCGGGAGTGGAGACAGCCGGCATCACCGACAACCTGCCGATGAGCAGGAATCGAAGCTGGGGCATCTCCGCAAAGGGAAAAACCTATCGCAAAAACGAATTGGAAGGCACCTTCGTCTACATTGTTTCGCCTGGGTACCTTAACGCGATTGGCATGCACCTGGTGAAGGGCCGCGACATTCGTTGGGACGACACGGATAAGAAAGTAGGCGTCGTCATCATTAATGAGACCATCGCACGCCGGCTTTGGCCGGGCGAAGACCCGATTGGCCAAATTGCGAACGTGATCGGTATGGATGCGCGCGTTATCGGAGTGGTGGCGGATGTCCACGAGAGTAGCGTCGAAGGCAAACCGGGTTGGCAAATGTACCTCTCCGGAGCCTCGCCGCAGTTTGGTCCAGACGGCGCGCAGCTGGTGGTACGCACTAAGTTGCCGCCGGAAACGCTGGCTTCCGCGGTGATGAGCACGCTGCGGCAAATCAATCCCGGTCAGCCGGCGACAGAGTTCCGGCCGATTCAACAGTTGGTGGATCATGTGGTTTCACCGCGCCGCTTTTTTGTTCTTCTGGTGGGCATCTTTGCCGGGCTGGGATTGGTCTTGGCTTCTCTGGGAATTTATGGCGTGATCTCATACTCGGTCACGCAGCGGACACAGGAGATCGGTATTCGCATGGCGCTCGGCGCAAGCCAGGCGCGGGTGCAGTTGGCAGTCATTGGGAAGACACTGTTGCTGGCACTGATCGGAATCGCAACCGGGACGGTGGCGTGCCTGGCGATTGCCAATCTCATTGCGTCGCTTCTCTACGGAACGCAGGCCACCGATCGGGCTACGTTCCTGAGCATGATTTTGTTGCTGCTGGTGGTGGCGTTGCTCGCCGGATATATTCCAGCGCGAAGGGCTTCGCGTATCAACCCAATGGTTGCGCTGCGCAACAACTGAAGGGTGCTGCATGAGTAGAATTGTCCCTCAGTGGCTTAAAGCCGTCCCCTTGGTATTTCATACGCGGGCCTGAAGGCCCGCCCCTTCAACAATGCTGCCTAGTTTGAAGGGTACGGCCTTCAGACGGTATGTAAAGGCTTTCGCAACGGATTCGGCTTTAGCGGCTGAGGGAACGGTTTCCCGCGTCGAACACAGAACGCTAGAAGCGCCGGTCAATTTTTGGATACCAGGTGAGCTGGAAGCCGGTGCTGGTATCGGATTGCCGTCCGGACTTGTAGAGCGGAATCAGCCATTGCTCGTACTGCACGTTGGCCTTCAACTCAACGTCAGGTGTGAGGCGCTTGACCACATCGAAGCGGAAATCGGTTTGCGTGGTGCCTCCGGGAATAAAATCCTTGGCGGCTTTGTCACTGCGATAAGAAAGCTGCAGCCATTCACGGGGCGAAAGATGGTAAGTGAGCCAAGCCTGGCCTCCCTTGTTTTCGCGTCCGATCCAATCCCCCATCAGCAAGCCATTGCTGGTGTATCCGTTCCTCTGCACCACCTCGATGTACTGGTCCTGCCCGCCGGTGCTGAGACCGGTGTCGGGATCGGTGGAGGCAGCTTCGGCGCGCAGGTCGAGTTTGGGCGCGCCAGGAAAATGAGATAAGTAAAGGCCGGGGCGGATGGCGGCGTGGCGCGGAGCGGTGATGGGGAAGACGTCATCGTGTACTTCAGAATCGCAATAGAAGGTCAGCCACTTGGTCAGATACGGCAATCGCCAGGAGAAGTCCACAGCGCTGAAGCGGGCGCCCGGGTCCCTGGGCGAGAACTTTTCCGATCCGTTGGTATCGCTGATGCTGTAGAAGCTGCGCCAGAACGTCCCGAACGTGATGGGCTCGTGTCCCTTGCCTCCCCAAATAACCGTGCGTTGAAATCCGAATTCAAAGTTGGGCGTGGGCTTGAATGAGATCTTCTCAGCATGGACCCAGGGGCTCACGGGATCGTTATGGCCCTTTAGCGGTCCCACGAAGAAGTCGTATCGGATCAGCCCTACGACGCGGGAGATGTACGGAATATATAGCGGCTCAACCCGGTTGATGCGAAAGCTCCAAATATTTTCCGCATTGTTGCTCCAGGCCATACCGCCGCCCACTCCGGGCCCGTACCAGTTGTCCATTTTGCCGAAGGAAATTTCGTGACCGAAGACGTGGGCCGAACCATAACCTTCGAGGACGGTAAGATTGTTGACCGAGGAAACCGGGCCCAGTGGGATGGTGGTATTTCCGTATAGAGGAACGGAGCTGAAGGTGGCGAAATCGTCGATGGTGGCCAGGACTTCTGACAAGGGAAGCGAATAGCCTTCCCACGACGGGGCATGCTGGAACTCTCCGCGAAAGTAAATGGAGAACATGCCGTAGTGTCCGCGTGCGCTGAAGCCGGTGTAACTGTTGAAGCCGCTCGCGTAGGGACGGCCAAAATCATTAATGTCGGTTTGCCCCAGGTGGAAGCTGTCGCGCAAGGGCGTGCCGGCGATACCCATTACGCCTTGGTACACGGAGTCGAGCCCGGCTCGCCCATACCTTTGATCGAGTGGGATCCGCATATCGGGCTGCAGATCCCTTTCGAGAGCGGTGTAAATGTCAATGGCTTCGTCGTTTGTGCTGCCGGTGATCCTATCTGAGCTCAGGTCCAGCATGTGGGCTACACTCAGACGGGTCCATGGACGCATACCGAGAAAGACCGTGTCGACAAAGCCCATCCCATACAGACGCATCACGGCCGGATAGATCCAGCTGTCCAAAGGAATATAGGTTGAGCTCATGCCCTCGATGGATTTGAGCGGCTCGTAGGGGGCAAAGTGAATGGTGTCGCGCGCGGCGGGAAGTTGATCGGCAGAGGCAGGCGCCGGAGCGGCGGCCGGCGGAGGCGTTTGCTGTGGGGCCGGCCCAGCCTCGGGTGTAGCCTGGTTCGCCTGGGTCTGAGCATCTATAGTCGAGGCGGCTGAGATTCCTGGGGTCAGTAAGACCAGCACACACAGAACAGCAAGGAATTCCACTTACACCTCAAAGACAAAAACGGTTGACGCCGGATAAAACCTGCGGAGGCAAGTACCGGGCGGAGAGACGCGACGAGAATCGTTCACCTCTTTTCAAGCTAACGAAACGGGGTCTAAGGGTCAATCGTTTGCAGCAGGCCGAGAAGCGCGAAGATAACGGGGTACGTGGCCAAAGGCTGACATTATTGCTGCGGCATTCTCCGTGCTTTTTGCACCGCCCTCACGGCTGCGTCCAGTTTCCGCGAAAACTCGTCCACCAGCTGGTCCTTCCAACGCCCGGTGAAGAGTCCCTTGGTCTTAAGGTAGCGCTCCATGTGTATGAGAGGATCGCGTCCGCTGCGCGACGAGACAGAATTCACTACGCGTCGCTTGGTCGGATGGTGCAGGCGATACGGCTTACCCTCGACCAGCACCGGGCCGCCGCCCTGGCGCACGCGTTGCACACTTTCGTAGGCCACGCGATAAACGGCCACAACATCGTTGGCGTCGACGGGGATTATGGGCAGACGATCGCTCCGCTCTTTGCCGCCTGCTTTCCGTCCTGGATCGAATCCAGCAGTGGAGTCTCTCTCTTCGTCACCGGGCTTGAAATTGGCCGGGCCGGGCTTGGGCGATGGCCAGGGATTGTCCTCTACGACAAAGATGATGGGCAGGGTCTTTTTGGCGGCCAATTGAAGCGCTTGATGCCAGCCGCCAAGAGTGGTTGATGCCTTATCGCCAAAAGCGACCACTACGTTGTTTTTCTTCTTCCGCTTGTTGACCAGGGCTACGCTGGTTGCCAGATCGATCTGCGTGCCTTGAGTAGGGCAGGGCATGAGGATGTTGGGCGACTGGTCGTAGGGGGTGCCGTGCTGGTACATCTGGGCGACTATGCCGTCGAGCGGCACTCCCTCAACCAGAACTTTGACCAGAGCGGCGATTGAGTTGTGCGGCGCGAGGGCGATCGTGTCGTCGGGCTGCAGGTCAATGGCACAACCCGTAGCAATCGCCTCCTGGCCCATGGAAGCGGCGTAGAGACTTGGCAGTAGAGGCCGGCCGCGCAGCCGGCATGCCCGTTCGGTGAGCATTCGGCATTGGACCATGGTGGCATAAAGCTGCTTTAGCTTGGCGTCGCTGATGAGCGAGCCGCCGGTGGAGACGGCCGCGCCGGCAGTCGTCTGCCCAACCTTACCAGCCATGGTTACGGTTTTCTCCTGACGTGCGAAGGACGATGGTTGATTAAAGGGCTGATTGTAAATCACACCGCTGCAGATTGGGTTGACCGTCGTCATGCGAACGGTGGAAAGCTGCCCGGACTTTTTCACAGAAATGTGAAAAAGCCTGTGTATTTCCCGGTCCTCGATGCCGCACAGTTGCTGAAACGATAGGGGTTTTAGCACTCTGCACTGCTTCCGATGCTCGGGGCAGCGGAAGCGTCATGTGGAGTAATCCGAGTTGATGCGTACGTACTCTGCGGTAAGATCAGTGGTCCAGAAGCGGCACTTACCCCCTCCCAGACCGAGATCGACATGAACCGTCAGATCGCGTTGTTTCAAGTATTCATGTGTGGCGCTTTCATCGAAGCGCGGCGAGAGGCAGCCTCCACGACAGATTTCGAGTTCGCCGAACGAAATGTCGATGCGCGCGGGATCGATGGCTATGCCGGCATATCCGATCGCCGCCAGGATGCGGCCCCAATTGGGATCGCATCCCGCCCATGCGGTCTTGACCAGGGGCGAGTGGGCGATGGAGCGGGCTACGCGCAGGGCGTCGGCATCGGTAAGCGCTCCGCTGATGTCAAGCTCGACCACATGTTGAATGCCTTCCCCATCCTCCACGATGCGCATGGCGAGCGATAAACAAACGCTTTCGAGCGCCGAAGAGAACGACGCCGTGGGCGCGTCGTCGATGGGATGTGCGACGGGATGGGCGGTGGCATGGGAGTGGCCCTGGATGGTAACTCCGCTGGCCCCGCTGGCGAGTAGCAGAACGGTGTCGTTGGTGGAGGTATCGCCGTCGATGGAGATGCGATTGAACGAACCCTCGACGGCGTGATGAAGCAGATCGGAAGCGACTGCGGGTTCGAGGGCGGCATCGGTGAAGAGATACACCAGCATGGTGGCATGCGGGGCAGCCGGCGCGGCCGATTGTAGTTGGGGATGGATCATGCCCGCTCCCTTGGCAATGCCGGCAATACGCACCGTTACTCCGCGTACGGCAAAACTTGCCACGGCAATCTTGGAGCGCGTGTCGGTGGTCATGATAGCCGCCGCCATCTGTTGCAGGTGAGCTGCAGTGGAGCCCAGGGCGGCGTGCAGTGCAGGCAGTGCCGCGGTTAGGTTGTCGACGGGAAGCGGCACGCCGATGATGCCGGTCGACGAGGGAAAGACGGAATGCGCATCGCAGCCGAAGATTGCAGCGGCGCCGGCGCAGCATTGCTGCGCGGCACTCACGCCGGCCTCGCCGGTGGCGCAGTTTGCATTGCCGGCATTGACCAGCGCAACGCGGAGCCGATGTTGATTGCGTTCCAGATGGCGCTGTCCGACGATCAGCGGCGCGGCGATCACTTTGTTGCTGGTGAACATCGCGGCGGCGGACGCCGGCTGATCGGCTACTGCGCAGGCAAGGTCAGGATTACCGCTGGCTTTGAGGCCGGCGCGCACAGCAGCGAACGAGAAGCCGCGAGGCACTTGGTCGTCGCTGAGAGGAGTGTTCAGGGAAGGCGTGCGTGCAGCCCGAGACGTTTCAGCCATGTGTCTTTTACTCTATCAAGAGAACACACATTGGTTCACGATGGAGCGCCTGCGCATTATGTGCTGGTGCGGGTTAGGATAATTACGAATGCAGCTGGAAGAGGGCCAAGAGGCCAAGGAATTTCCTGAGTTTCTCCGCATGCGCAATGTGGATGTGGCGCGCGGCCAGAAGGTTGTGCTGCACGATGTAAACCTGAGAATTGCCGCCGGGGAACACATTGCGATTCTGGGCCCGAATGGGTGCGGAAAATCGACTCTGATCAAGGCCATGACCTGCGAATGCTATCCCATCGTGCGTCCGGACATGGAGATGAAAGTCTACGGCCGGGACCGTTGGGAGGTGCAGGAACTACGCAAGCACCTGGGCGTGGTGGCCACGGAACTGCCGGGCGAACGGACCGCCGTGACGCGGGGTCTCGACGCGGTGGTCAGTGGCTTCTTTTCCAGCTCCACCTTGTGGCCGAATCTAGTGGTGACCGAGAGCATGCGCAACAGTGCGCTGGAGGCGCTTGGCATGCTCGGCGCCGAGTACCTGCGCGACCGATGGGTGGGTGAGATGTCAGCCGGCGAGAAGCGCCGGGTGATGATCGCGCGGGCGCTGGTACACCGGCCAGAGATGTTGCTTCTGGACGAACCGAGCAATGCGCTTGACCTCGCCGCGCAGCGCGAACTACGCGAGATCCTGCGCGCGGTGGCTGTGGGCAGCGGCCAGCAGCGCGGAACGGGACTGGTGATGGTGACCCACCACCTGGCGGATATTTTGCCCGAGATCGAGCGCGTGGTCATGATGCGCGAGGGCCGTATCGTGGCCGATGGACCGAAACAGGAATTATTGCACGCGGCCAGACTGCGCGAGCTCTTCGGTGTAGATCTCGAGTTGACCGAGCGCAATGGTTATTGGCATTCCTGGTAAGGTTGCGTCCCATCAAACGAATGCAACTTGACCTCGGCCCCATCGTCGTTTTAATTTATGGCTACACGGGAAAGGAGGATGATCCAGCGAATGAAAAATTCTGATGGTAGTAGTTGTTCTAAACGTGAGGTGACTGAGGCTTAGAGCGTGCGCTCTAGACCTGGCGGTACATCGTCCGCCGAGGCCCACTTCGTAAGAAGAGCGGACGCCTCAGCCAAACTCCACAGCTTCACCGGTGAAAGGCCCGCGCCAGTAATGGCGCGGGCCTTTCACGTTCCAGCGGTCCTAATAAGCATCAGCATGCCCTCGCTGCGCCCGGCAGGCTTACAATTAATTCATGGAACCACTGGTGATTGCGGGTAAGGCGTTTCAGTCCCGGCTGATCGTGGGTACGGGAAAATACAAGGACGGCGCCGAGACGCAGGCGGCTATCGAAGCTTCAGGGGCAGAGATGGTCACGGTGGCGGTGCGGCGATTGAACCTGGACCGCACGCGGGAATCACTGCTCGACTACATCGACCCCGAGCGCTATTTTCTGCTGCCCAATACGGCCGGTTGCTACACTGCCGACGAGGCGATTCGCGCCGCCCGGCTGGGACGCGAGGTCGGGATCTCGGACTGGGTGAAAATTGAGGTCATCGGCGATCAGGCGACCCTCTATCCGGATGTGCAGGCAACGCTCGAGGCAACACGGGTCCTGGTGAAGGAAGGTTTTACCGTTCTGCCTTACACCTCCGATGACATTGTTTTTGCCCGCCGGTTGATCGATGCGGGGGCAGCCGCGGTCATGCCTCTGGGCGCGCCCATCGGGAGCGGTATGGGTTTGCAGAACCTGGCGACGTTGCGCATCCTGCGGGAGATGATTACCGAGGTTCCGCTGATCGTCGATGCCGGGGTTGGCATGGCCTCCGATGTGTGCCTGGCGATGGACATGGGAGCGGATGCGGTGCTGATCAACTCCGCCATCGCGCACGCAGCCAAGCCGGTGCTGATGGCCGAGGCGATGCAGCATGCGGTGCTCGCCGGGCGGCAGTCGTTTCTTTCCGGCCGGATGCCCAGGAAGCTATACGCGACCGCCAGCTCGCCACTCGAAGGCCTCTCCAAGTAAACTTTCTGCACCCGCCTGACTATTACGAGCGTCCATTGCTGTGGGATAGACTCGGTCATATGCGCGTCTTCGGCATCGATTGCGGCACCAATTGCACAGGCTATGGAGTGGTAGAGGTGCAATATGGGCCGCGTGAAACGCGCCTGATCGCCGTAGCTGCCGGCGGTCTCAAGCTGGCCAAGGATCAGCCGTTACCCCTGCGGCTGGCTTATATTTATGCGGAGCTCTCGGCGCTGCTGGAGCAGCACCGTCCGGAAGTGGTGGCGGTGGAAGAGGTGTTCTACTCCGTGAATGCGAAGTCTGCGCTGAAACTGGGACATGTGCGTGGAGTGGCCTTGCTGGCAGCAGCGATGCACGGCCTCCCGGTGGCTGAATATGCTCCACTGACCATCAAGTCCGCCGTGGTGGGCTATGGATTGGCGCAGAAGGAACAGGTGCAGTTCATGGTCGCACGTTTGCTGAACCTCGATTGCGCTCCGGAACCTGCCGATGCGGCCGATGCCTTGGCCATCGCGATATGCCACGTGCATACCGCGCAGACGCTTTCGTTGCAGGCGGAATCCCGCGCTTGAGGTTTGGGTTGAATCCGCTGCGAAGCATAGCATGGGCAATGTTGGTCTTGGTGGTTGCGCTCGGCGGGCTGCCGGGGATGGGCCAGGGCGCAGGGCCGGCGCAAATCCGCTTTACCTACGAAAATCCCAAGCTGCAGCCGGCCAAGTATGTGGTGACGGTGGGGGAGGACGGTAGCGGGCACTTCCGCTCGGAGGGTGGCGGCCCGGCGTCGAATGACCCCGACAATATGCCCGCGGATCCCCAGGACGAGCCGATCCACATCTCAAAAGCGTTGCGCGTGGCCATGTTTGCGACCGCGCGCAAGAACAAACTCTTCGCCATGGCCTGCGATGACGGGGGGAAGAACATCGCTTTCCAGGGCACCAAGACGTTGCAATACACCGGTCCCGAAGGCCAGGGAAGCTGTACCTTCAACTGGAGCAAAAACTCTCAGATTGATAAGCTTACAGACCAATTTCAAGCCATCGCTGCAACCCTGGAGGAAGGCAACAAGCTCCAGCGCCAGTATGAGCATGAGCGCCTCAGCCTGGATACGGAATTGGAGCTTCTGGAGCAGATGGTGCACGACGGGAGGGCGATTGAAGTGGAGAATATCGCTCCCATTTTGCAGAAGCTGGCCGGCGACGAGGCGGTGTTACAGCGGGTGCAGCGACGCTCGCGGGCTTTGTTGGCGCAGGCCAAGAGCGATTGAGGGCCCAGCCGCGTCCAATAGAAGCAGGTTAAGGATGACTTCACGCCAGGGAAACTTATGGCGTGAGATTTGGTTTAAGTCCGTAGGGGGGCGACTGCAGAGTCCCCCCCAGGAAATGGAGGTGCTCCGTGATGCAGCACCCAAGAAATAAGAAGTTGTTATCCGGGCCTTTGGCGATCGCTGTGCTTTTTCTGCTTTGGGTGGAGTCAGGGCTCCGGCGCGCCGTGGCCCAGGATCCCGGTTCTCCCAACGTTGCCCGGGTGAGCTTCGTGCAAGGGTCGGTGCAGCTGCTGGCCGGGCAGGGAAGCGATTTCCAACAGGCGGTGATGAACATGCCGGTGTTGGATGGTTCCCGTTTGCAGACCGGTGCAGACGGCCAGGCAGAAGTTGAATTCGGCGACGGCAGCGTGGCCCGTTTGACACCGAACAGTGGACTGCAGTTCGACCACCTGGGACAGGATCGTGTCCAGTTGACGCAGTTGTCCGGGTTGAGCTACTACGAGTTCAACGTGGGCGACGGACACCCGCCCTTCAGCGTGCAATTCAACAATTTGTATGTGCAGCCGACGGCCAACTCAATCCTGCGCGTGGGTCTGGACGCCGGATGGGACGTTGCGGTGATCAGCGGCTCGGTGGATGTGCAAGGAGACGGCATTCCGGGCGGCGTCACGGTGGCGGAAAACCAGAGCATCCGCGCTGGGGCCGAGAACAGCGGGGCTCCGTACACGGTGGTCCAGGGAATCACGGGCGATTCCTGGGATAACTGGAATCAGGACCGGGATCAGGCGATTGCCCAGGAAGCTTCGGAGCAGACGCCGGTGCGCGATGACTCAGCTAATCCGCAAAACGAAAACTGGAATGACCTGGATGCTGACGGTAACTGGTATCCCGTCGAGGGAACCGGCAATGTATGGGTTCCCGCCGGCGTCGGTGCGGGTTGGGATCCCTATGGATCCGGCTACTGGGCGTTCTATCCCACCATCGGCTACACCTGGGTTTCAGGCTATTCCTGGGGCTGGCTGCCCTACCACTGCGGCGCCTGGGGCTATTATCCTTTCGGCTGGGGATGGCGTCCGGGCGGCTGCGGCCGCGTCTGGCATCCGGTGATCGTGGCACACACTTACCCTCCCGGTTGGAACATGCCCGTACGGCCGATCTTTCGTGGCGGTGCATATCCCGTCCCTGGGCAACGGCTAGTAGCGGTCGACCGTGGACCGGTCGCCAAGGGCCAGTGGGGAACGGGCGGAGCAGTGCCCAGGCCAGACCACGAACAGGCGCTGAACTTTAATGGGCGCACGCTTGCACCGGTGGATCGAGTCGACGTTCGTACGCAGGGATTTGAAGCGGCCAGGGGGACGGCGCCGGGGGCGCGGACCTTCCTGTCGGGTGTTCCTGTCGGGCCTGCGCAGCGGTCGAGCTTCAATAGCGCGTACTACGGAGCCAAACCGCCGCGTGCACTGGAAAATCCCAATCAAAGATTGGGCGGGACGCCCAGCGTGGGTTACCCCGCAGTTGGGTTGAACAACCAGCGTTCGACCTACGTGGCCCGGCCAACGCCCACTACCCACTATTCAGCTCCGCCTCCGCCTCATTACTCGGCTCCACCACCGTCGCACGCGGCGCCTGCCGGGGCTCACCGTTGATGGGTGTGAAGGAAATTAGAGTGCGGTGAGGGTGCGGAACAGACACGCCATCGCCTCCAGCGACAACGCCTCGGCCCTTGCGCGTGCCATCCACAGCACACCGCCCGAAAGCCGCGTCGACGACAGCGGGACTGTATCCCGGAGGCGCGCAGGTTATTGGCCAGCGTCTTGCGCTTCAGGGCGAAGACCTGACGCAGGAAGCGAAGGAAGCCCGCCGGTTCCACCTCCAACTCATCAAATCGAGAGCGCATGGTGAGGCGGAAGACGGTGGAGTAGACCTTAGGCGGCGGAGCGAAAGCCTCAGGCGGCAAGGTGAGAAGATTTTCGACCGTGGCATACATCTGGGTACAAGCCGATAGCAAACCGTAGGCGCGCGAGCCCGGGGGCGCCACGATGCGTTCTGCGACCTCACGCTGGGCCATGAGCACGGCGCGATCGATCACCGCGCTATGGGCGAAGAGCTGCATCAGGATGGGGGAAGAGATGTAATATGGCAGGTTGCCAATGACATTTAGGCGAACACCGCGTTGGGCCGCCAGTTGAGTGAGGTCAACGGTCAGAATGTCGTGGCAAAGGATTTCGATCGAGCTTGCGGCGAAGGAGCGCTGCAGCGACGCAGCCAAAGCAGGATCGAGTTCGACTGCGATGAGCTGTTTGGCGCGAGGTGCGAGCAGGCTGGTAAGGACGCCTCTGCCTGCGCCAATTTCGACCACGGTGGCCTGACTTAAATCGCCCAAAGCGTCTACGATCGCGCGCGCAGCGCTCGGGCTGACGAGAAAATTCTGGCCCAGTTTGGGTTTGTGGCGCGAGGCGCCTTGATTATGGCCGGGCATAGCGCGCCCGCCGTAGATTGCTGGCGCCGTTTCTCATAGGTAGACTACGCAATTGCGACGATTCCTCCCGCACACGCTACCATGACTAGGGCCGCGTGGTGGGAAATCCAGGATCCTCTTCTGCATGATACGGAAGCGGGTCCGCCACAAGCGGTTCACGATAGGTCTCGCCGGGTGAAACCGCATTAAAAAGGGGTGTTGTCGATGCATATCGTTTTTGCCGCGTCGGAGTGTGTTCCTTTCGTCAAGACGGGCGGGGTTGCAGAAGTAGTTGGCGCGCTGCCTAAGGAACTGGTACGGCAAGGCCACCAGGTCACGGTCTACCTGCCTCTCTACCGGCAAGTGCAAAAGCATCTGAAGGAGCGGCGGATCGCTATTCGCAGTCTCACCATTCCCTTTTCCTACTACAACCGTTTTGTGACGGTGGTCAACGGAGGCACCACCGACGGAGTGCAATTTTATTTCATCGATTGCCCTGAACTCTTCGATCGCGAGTTTCTCTACGAGACGGCCTCCGGCGACTATGCCGACAACGCGGAGCGCTTTGGATTATTCTGCCGCGCGGTGCTCGACAGTACCAAGATACTGGGAGTGCCGGACGCGTTTCACATCCACGGATGGCCCGCCGGCGTGCTCGCGATCCTGCTGCGGACGGTGTATTACTTCGATCCGGTGCTCAAGAACGTTGCGTGTCTGTTGACCATCCATAATTCAGATCGACAGGGGTGGTTTCCAAGGGAGACGGTGGAAAAGCTACTGCTGCCCTGGGAGGTGTACACCGTCGAGCGCGCGGAGTTCTACGGCACCTTCGATTTTCTCAAGGGTGGGATTGTCTATTCCGATGCCATCAACACGGTGAGCCGGAAGTACGCTGAAGAGATCCAGACGCCGGAGTATGGCAACGGGCTGGACGGCGTCTTACGCGCCCGGGCGCAGGATCTGCGCGGCATTCTGAACGGCGTCGACTACCAGGTTTGGAATCCGGCGACTGATAGCAAGATTGCAGCGCACTACACACCGGAACGTCTGGAAGGAAAGTTGGCCTGTCGTAGGGACATGCTGCATGCCTTCGGTGTTTCCAACCTGCCTGAAGAGACGCCGGTGGTGGGCATGGTGTCACGCTTGGCGACGCAGAAGGGTTTTGATTTGTTGGCGCAGGCATTCGACCAGTTGCTGCAGGAGAACATGTTCCTGGTGATCCTGGGCACGGGTGAACCCTATTACGAGAACCTGCTGCGTGGTTGGCAGGAACGAAATGGCCATAAGGTCGCAGTCGCGATTGCCTATGACGAGACTCTGGCTCATAAAGTGACGGCGGGATCGGACATCGTTCTGATGCCTTCGCGCTCTGAACCTTGTGGGCTGAACCAGATCTATGGCATGAAGTACGGTACTGTGCCAGTGGTGCGCGCCACGGGCGGCCTCGATGACACGGTGCAGGAATGGACGGCGGAGGCGGGGACGGGTACCGGGTTTCGATTTACCGATTACCGGCCGGAGGAGTTGATGCAAGCGCTGCGCCATGCCTTCGCGTCGTTCGCCGATAAGCAGCAGTGGCAGAAGCTGATGCGCAACGGCATGGCGCGCGATTACTCCTGGACCAAGCCGGCCAAAGAATACATTCAGCTTTACGAAGAGATTGTGCGCAGACGGTCTTGAGGCTGACCCCGTGCGAGTTTGATTGTGGGTTGAGCGAAGCCGAGGGATCTGCAGTTCCAATTTCCCGCTCGCAAATGCTGTGGGACTTAAACTGCCTTTCGGTTGGCCGCGCGGAAGTAGAAGTAGACCGGTAAGCCAGCAAGGATGATGAGTGTTCCCACCAGGGAGCCGCGCACGTTGCTGGCGAAGGAGTAGTAGAGGAGTACGGCAGCCGCCAGGATGAATAGCGCAGGCAGCACCGGATATCCCCACATTTGGAACGGCCGTCCGGCCGCGGGAATGCGGCGCCGGTAAACAAAGATGGTGGTCGCCGTGAGCAGGTAGAAGAGCCACTCGGCGAAGATCGCGAGCTCAAAGAGCTGCTGAAAGCGTCCCACCAACAACAGCAGGAGCGTGCTCAAAAGTCCCTGGGCCACAAGCGCGGTCGAAGGGCTTTGAAAGCGGGGATGAATGTGCGCCATGCGGGCAGGGAAGAGCCGGTCACGTGCCGCGGCAAAAGGCACGCGGGCGCCAGACATAGTGGTTCCGTTGAGGCCGACGAGGATGCTGAGCGCCATGGCAACCGAGACCAGGGAAGCGCCCCAATGTCCCGAAACCACCGACATAGCCAGGACCGCCGGGCGAGAGGAGTCCGCGATTCGGGCCGCAGGCAGAATGTACTGAACGGCCGCGTTGGTAGCCATGTAGAGCACGCCGACGACGCCCACGCCGGCAATGAGCGCAATGGGCAGGCTTCGCTCCGGGCGCTTTACTTCGCCGGCGACCATGGTGAGGTCATTCCAGCCGTCGTAGGCCCATAGCGATGCGATGAGCGCGACCATGAACCCTGAAAATCCGCCTTGAGCGCCGGAAAAGCCGGTATGGAAATTGGCCAGGCCGCCCAGCGGACTGGCAAAGCAGAAGCCGGCAATGACGAGAACCAAAACCACTTTGAGCCAGGTGAAGAAGAGCTGGAAGTCACCCGCCTTCTTGATGCCCAGGTAGTTGAGCCCGGTGATAAGCCAGGCGGCAAAGATGGCGAAGATCTGCGACCAGGTGATCAAAACTGGAGTGTGCAGCACGACTCCATCGAGCCATGCGAAGGCGGGGAAGACGCCCATAACGCGGGCCAGGCCGGCGGTGATGCTGGCGATGGAAGCCGGCTTGGCCACTGCAAACCATGTCCACATGTAGAGAAACGCGGGCAGGTCGCCGTAGGCGTTGCGCAGGAAGACATACTCCCCGCCGGCACGCGGCATCATGGCGCCAAGCTCGGCGTAGGTCATGGCGCCAAAGAGCGTGAGCACGCCTCCGACGATCCAGGCCAGATACACCATCCTGCTGGAGCCGACGGCGCGCATCATCTCCTGGGGTACGAGGAAGATGCCGCTGCCGATGATGGTGCCAACCACAATCGCGGTAGCATGCCAGACGCCGAGCACGCGCGGAAGGTCGGGAGCCAAGGACTCTACGCTTCCACGGCACGCCGGGACAGGTTGCTCCGATGGGGAGGAAATATTCATCGGTGGTAGGCGAGTCTAGCATTTTCACTTCTGGTGTTTATAGCAAGGGAGTGCTTAGACGGTTTGGCCGGGTGGAGACGCGACCGTATCCGCGGGATGGAAGTAGTCATGGATGGCCGTGGCCAAATGGGGCGCCACGACGGAGGCAAGCGCCTGTAGGGTCGCTTCCCGTATGCCGCGCACGCTGCCGAAGTGCGCGACCAGCCGATTGCGGGTCTGCGGGCCGACGCCGGGAATGGCCAGCAGTTCAGATTCGCGATCCCTGATCTCCCGCCGCTTGCGGTGGTAGGTGACGGCGAAGCGGTGCGACTCATCGCGAATTTTCTGTACCAGGTGCAACACCGGCGATCGGCGGTCCAGCACGATGGGTTCGTCCTCCTGCCCGTAGAGGTAGATAATCTCCTCTCGTTTGGCAATCGAGGCCAGCGGCTGGGTGGTTATGCCAAGCAATTCCAGAGCCTCGGCGGCAGCGTGCAACTGGCCCAGTCCTCCATCGATGAGGACCAGGCTGGGCATGGCCAACTGCTCGTCCTGCACCCGGCGATAGCGCCGGCCGATCACTTCGCGCATCGATGCGAAATCATCCACACCTTCGACGGTCTTGATCTGATATTTGCGATAGTCGGACTTCTTCATGGCGCCATCCTCCCACACAACCATGGAGGCCACTGTTTCCGCGCCCTGGATGTGGGAGATGTCAAAGCACTCGATGCGTCGCGGCAGCTCGGGCAGGGTCAACAGATCCTGCAGTGACTCCTCGATCACTTTTCGTGAAGGCTGCAATACGCGGAAGCGCTGGTCGAAACTCTGCTTGGCATTTTGCCCCGCCAAGTCGACCAATGAACGCTTCTCGCCGCGGCGGGGCACGGCCAGCTCGACTTTGTGCCCGGCGCGCTCGCTGAGCAGCGCCCCCAGCGTGTCGCGATCGGCAAAATCGACCGGGATGTAGACCGTCCGGGGCACATACTGCTGGTCGATATAGAGCTGCTTGAGCAGCGCGGAGAAGAAGAAGGAAGCATCGAAGCCGGGTCCGTAGGATTGAGCCTCCGGAATGTGAGCATCTGGCTCGGGCTCGTTCTCTGGTGACGGCTGCTCGGAGGCGTTGAGTTCGGGCGGGTACTCGGGCAGCTCTTCCCAGAAGAATTCCCGGCGATCCACGATCTTGCCGCCGCGCATATGGAAGAGGTTGACGGCCAGCATGCCGTTCTCGTGGTGGTAGCCGTAGACGTCCGCATCGTCGCCATCCGTGGTAGCCATGCGCTGTCTCTCCTGCACCTGGCTCATGGTGATCAGCAGATCGCGGTATCGGGCGGCGAGCTCGAAGAGCTGCGAGGCCGCCGCTGCCTCCATCCGTTCTTCGAGCGAGCGGCTCAATTCTGTTTGCCGGCCTTCCAGGAACATCTGTGCGTCGCGCACGGCTTGCCGGTAGTCCTCGGGCGTGGTGAGGTTCTCAACGCAAGGTCCCAGGCAGCGCTTGATGTAGTACTGCAGGCATGGCCGGGGATGGTAGCGCGACAGGTCAACCTTGCAACTGGGTAGTAGAAAGCTGCGGTGAATCAGGTCGACTACCCGATGGGCCAGATTTCCGGGGAAAAAAGGTCCGTAGTAGGCGCTCCCGTCCTTACGCAGCCGGCGGGTAACAAAAACCTTGGGATACCGGTCGGCCAGGGTCAGCTTGACGTAAGGGTAGGTCTTGTCATCGCGCAGCAGGATGTTGAAGCGCGGCTTGCGCTGCTTAATGAGGTTGTTTTCGAGCGCCAGGGCTTCATGTTCGTTTTCCACCAGGATGTAATCGATGTCGACGGCGTCGCGCATAAGCGAGCCCGTTTTGGCGTTGGCTTGGGCTGCTCCCAGCAGGTACGAACGTACCCTGGAGCGAAGGTTTTTGGCTTTGCCGACATAGATCACGTCGCCCTGAGCATTGCGGTACAGATACACCCCTGGCCGATTAGGCAGGGTGCGTATCTTTTCATGCAGATCCATGGAGTGTCCCTAACCAAAGTTTAGACGCTATGCAGTTTCAGGTGACAGTTTGCCCAATGAGGAGGTAAAACTTTCCTTGTTTGCTCAGTTCGCGGTGCACCAAGCTTTACACTTTTGCCCGCAAGTAATTGCAGCGAAACTAGTAGAGCGAGATCGGATTTTTTGGCAATATGCGTGCTAGTAAGATCTGGATGGGCGAAGTACGGGAGCAGAACCTTCTATGATTCGAATCGAAAAGACGTCGCAGCAAGCAGCTATCCTCTTGGGAGCCGTGTCACTGTTTGTCATCGCCGGCTGCTCCACAAAGAATTACGTCCGCTCGCAAACCACTCCGCTGGTGCAAAAGACCAACGAACTCGACGACGCCACCGCAGCCAACAACCGCGCTATCCAGAGCACCAATGAGCGCGCCCAGGCGGGTATCCAGCAAGCGCAGGCGGCGGCTAATACCGCCACGCAAAATGCTACCGCTGCAACCACGGCTGCAAACCAGGCGCAGGGCAATGCGCAGGAGGCGGTCAATCGTGCCGACTCCCTGGCCAGCGTAGTAGCCAACCTCGACAATTACAAGCAGGTCGGTGATGTCTCGGTCACCTTTGGATTCGATAAGAGCGTCTTGACCAAAGACGACAAGGCGCAATTGGATGGCCTCGCGACGCAGCTGGGCGCGGCCAAGGGCTACATCCTGGAAGTGACGGGCGGAACAGATTCGGTAGGCAGTGCGGATTACAACTACCAGTTGAGCCAACGCCGCGCCGAAGCAGTCGTTCAGTACATTGCCTCCAAGTACAACGTGCCGCCGCACAAGTTTTACCTGATTGGGATTGGCAAGGATGTGGAAGTAGCAACCAACAAAACGGCCGCTGGACGGGCGCAGAATCGGCGAGTGGAAGTCCAGATTCTGTCGAACATGATGCAGACGAACGGCACTGCGGTTTCCCAAGTTCGGTAGGGTAACCCGGCGCAGATCAAGGCGATTGAAGGGGACCGGCTGAGGGAGCTCCACAAACAGAAACGATTCCCTCATGGGCTTAAAGCCCTCGAAAATTGCCTGGTTTTCGTACAGGCTTTAGAGTCTGCGTGAGAACACAAAAGCAAATCGCAAATCAGAATCAGGCCCTACGGGCCTGGTTTCGATTTGCTGTTTATTTCGAGTTCTCACGCAGACTCTTTAGCCCGTAGCCTTCACTGCCGATACGGTTTTCTCTCAACCTGTGTACCCTGAGCAAATCACCTCTTGGTTCTGTTTCTCCACCAACGCCAACCGCAGGTCTCTCCACTAGGCTCCCACGGCAAGCCGGGGCATGTCGCTCCGCTCCCACGGCAAGCTCCACGGCTTGCCGGGACAGGCGGGATAACATGGAAGAGGGCGGCGCTTCCCTTAAGCGGGGATGGAGACGGATGGAGAGACAGCCCCTACATTGCTAAATGGGTGACGTGTTCCGCGCGCACATCGGCAGCGCTAAATAGGCGGTAGAAGGGCGCTCCTTGCGCTGCCGCCTCGACCGCTGCCCGCCCCTTGGCTTCTTCCCGTTCCACCAGGCATACGACCCCGATCACACGCATCCCGGCCTCGCGCGCAGCTTCAATCGCGGTGATGGTCGACGCCCCCGTAGTGCACACGTCATCGACGATAATCACGGGCGCATCCGCCTGTTGAAAGCCTTCGATCCGGCGCCCGGTGCCATGAGTTTTTTCTGCCTTGCGCACCAAAAAACCATCCAGCACCGGCGAGCCGGGAGCCTCCAGGGCATGCCAGGCGCTAGCCGCCGCTACATTGCAGACAATGGGGTCAGCGCCGAGGGTGAGACCGCCCACCGCTCGCGCCCGCAACTCATGCTGGCGAATAAGATCGAGCATCGCCAAGCCGGTAAGTCGCCCACCTTCACCGGTGAGGGTGGTGGTGCGGCAATCGATGTAGTAATCGCTGGTGGCGCCAGAGGAGAGCTTGAACTCTCCCAGGCGGAAGGAAATGCGGGAAAGCATCTTGAGCAGCGCGTCGCGATGGGCAAGCGTCATCAGGTGATTTTATCCAGGTGGCGAAAGCCGCCGGTGCCGAAAAACAGGATGGTAAAGATGGTGCCGTTATAGGTGGCGTGGATGAGTGTGCTGGCGGCGAGGGAATGGGTCCACAGCCGGACCCCGCAAAGCACCAGGCTGACGCCGAACAAAACCGCCAACGGCGCCCAGGCGTGGGCCAGCTGATCGGCGTGGACCAAGGCAAAGGCAATGCTGGTCACGGCGCAGGAGAACAGCAAAGCCGCGATGCTCCAGCGAGGATCGTAGGACGCGCCTCTGTCAGAGGCTATGAGACTTGCATCTGACGGGCGCCCAAAGCTGCGCAACCAATCCCAGGCGGAAGCTAAGGAGGGCAGCAGGAAGCCACGAAAGGCCAGCTCCTCACAAACCGGGGCCAGCAAGGTGCCAAACAGGGCCACCATCCACACGTCGGCGGGCGTGCGAAAGAAGTCGTCGATGGGCAGCGTCTTGGGAATGGGAAGGAAATTCGATAGGAACTGGACCCCGAGGCTCAAGACAATGCCGCCGGCCAGCAAGGGAACCCAGCGGCGGCGCACGACGGAAAAGTTCCAGCGCAACGCTCGCGGGAACGGCTCCTGCCACAGGTAAGTAAAAATGGCCCAGATAATGGCGCCGGCAATGAGGTAACCGGCGGCCATGCTGGGGATCAGCAGGCGAGGCTCGCGCAGCAGCTGCTCCGGCGTTTCCGTCCCCAACAGGTGCAGGCCCATCACCAGAGCGAAGGCGGAAACACTGGTGAGCAGCAGCACGATGATGGCCACCATGAAGAAGAGAATGGTGTGACCGAAGTTTGGGATTCGGCGTGGGCGTGCAGAAGGCTCGGGCTCTAATACCGCGCCGGGCGCAGCGGGAGGTGGCTCGGGCGGCGGGTCGCCGGGAACGTAGGATGAGGACAAAATCTCCGGATCAGTCGACATGGCTCAGGGCGGGCTTCCTGCTGCGGACAGAGTTCTTTGCCCGGCCTGCATCTTTGCGCGGAGCGTGAACGTGGTTGCCGTTTGTTTCCGTGGAGAGCGGGGGGTGCAACTCGGCCACGGGAAAATAACGGCGGAGAAATTCCCCGGTATGCGAGCCGAGTGTAGCAGCTATTTCGGCAGGAGTGCCCTTGGCCACCAGCCGGCCGCCGTCTTCTCCTCCCTCCGGGCCCAGGTCAAGGATCCAGTCGGCGCTGCGAATCACATCCAGGTTGTGCTCGATGATGATCACGGTGTTGCCCAGGTCGGTCAGGCGATGCAGAACTTCCAGCAGCCTGCGCACGTCGTCGAAATGCAGACCGGTGGTGGGTTCATCGAGCAGGTAAAGGGTCTTGCCGGTTTGCCGCTTGGAGAGTTCCCGGGCCAGCTTCATGCGCTGGGCCTCGCCTCCCGAGAGAGTGGTCGCGGCCTGGCCCAGATGAATGTAGCCGAGTCCCACGTCCACCAGGGTTTCGAGTTTCTGCCGCACCAGGGGAATGTCGACCAGCACCGGGAGCGCGTCCGCGATGGCCAGTTCGAGCAGGTCGGCAATGGAGTAGCCATTGAACTTGACGGCCAGGGTTTCCTGATTGTAACGGCGGCCGTTGCATACCTCGCACAGCACGTAGACATCGGGCAGAAAGTTCATCTCGATGCGGCGCTGGCCTTCGCCCTGGCAGGCCTCGCAGCGGCCGCCGGAGACGTTGAACGAAAAGCGGCCTGGTTTGTAGCCGCGTTCCCGCGACTCCGGCAGCCGGGCAAAGAGGTCTCGTATGGCGGTAAAGACCCCAGTGTAAGTGGCCGGGTTGGAGCGCGGCGTCCGGCCGATGGGGGACTGGTCGATACGCACGGCTTTATCGATGTTCTTAAAGCCCTGGATGGTCTTGTACGGCTCGGGGCTTTCACGCGAACCATAGAGCTCCTGGGCTAACGCACGATAGAGAGTGTCGTTGACTAAAGTACTCTTACCCGAGCCGGATACGCCGGTTACTACTGTCATTACGTTCAGGGGAAAGCTCGCCGTCATGTTCTTGAGATTGTGGCCGGTGGCGCCTTCTGCGGTGATCCAGTTGCCTTTCAGGGGGCGCGGTGCATCGCGGGTAATGGTCTGCAGTTCGCCGGAGAGGTAGCGGCCGGTCAGCGAGATGTCGGTTTCCATGATCTGCTGCGGAGTTCCGGCAGCGACCACGTGGCCCCCGAGTTTGCCCGCGCCGGGGCCGAGGTCGACGACGTAATCTGCATGGCGAATGGTCTCTTCATCGTGCTCTACCACCAAAACTGTATTACCGAGGTCACGCAGCGACTTGAGAGCTTCGATGAGCCTCTGATTGTCGCGCTGGTGCAGACCGATGGAAGGTTCATCGAGCACATAGAGCACTCCACGCAAACGAGAACCGATTTGCGTGGCCAGGCGAATGCGCTGTCCTTCGCCGCCGGAAAGGCTGGCGGCATTGCGATCCAGGGAGAGATAGCTGAGGCCGACGGAGTTGAGAAACTCAAGCCGCTCCACGACTTCGCGGCGAAGCCGCTCTGCAATTAGACCCTCGCGCCGGGAAAACGCGAAGCTGCGCGCCGCATCCAGCGCTCTTTGCAACGGCAGCGCGGTGAAATCGGCAATCGACAAAGAGCCCACCTTAACCGCCAGCGATTCAGGCCGCAAACGCTTGCCCTGGCAGGCGGGGCAGATAGTTGCCGACATGTAGTTCAGTAGCCAATCGCGATAGCTCTCCGACTTGGACTCTTCGAGCGAATCGCGCAGGTAGGCAAGGATGCCGTGGAAGCCGGTGCGCGGGGCCTCTTCACGCCCTGGGCCGTGGAGCAGCAGCTTTTGGTGCCGCTCACTCAGCTCCTCGAAAGGCTTGCTCAGATCGATCTTGTAGCGTTGCGCAGCCAACTGCAGCAGGCGGTTGAGATACTGCGATCCGCCGCCCGGGCCGAGCGCGCCATCGGTCAGCGGCTTTGACCAATCGGTAATCACTTTGGCCGCATCGAAGTCATAAATGCTGCCGAGTCCATGGCACTCGCTGCATGCGCCATAAGTGCTATTGAACGAAAAGCTTCGAGGCTCCAACTTGGGGATGTCAAGTCCGCAGTCTGGGCATGCCATGGAAGAGGAATAAAGCACCTCCTCTTCACCGGCAACTGCGGTGAGAACCAGGCCATTGGCCAACTGCAGAGCTTTGGCAACGGAGGTTTCCAGGCGCTTTTCTACGCCGGGTTTTAGGACGATGCGATCGATGACGGCTTCAATGGTGTGTTTCTTGTTACGTTCGAGACGTACGGAGTCGGCAAGATCGCGCATCTCACCATCGATGCGAGCACGAAAGCCTTGCTGATCCAGTTCATCGAGCAGGTCTTTGAACTCGCCTTTGCGGCCGCGCACGATCGGCGCATAGATGATGACACGTTCTCCGGGTGCGAGAGAAAGAATGCGCTCGACGATTTGTTCAGCGGACTGGCGCGAAATCGGTTTGCCGCACTTCGGGCAGTGAGGCACTCCGATCGATGCGTACAGCAGCCGCAGGTAGTCATAGATTTCAGTGATGGTGCCGACGGTGGATCGGGGGCTTCGACTAGTGGTCTTTTGTTCGATCGAGATGGCCGGGCTGAGACCCTCAATGGAATCAACATCAGGGCGCTCGATCTGGTCAAGAAACTGGCGAGCATATGCGGAGAGAGTTTCCACGTAGCGACGCTGGCCCTCGGCGTAGATGGTGTCGAAGGCCAACGAAGACTTGCCTGATCCCGAGAGGCCGGTGACCACGGTAAGCGTATTGCGGGGAATTCGGATGTTGATGTCGCGCAGATTGTGCTGACGCGCTCCGCGCACGGTGATATGAGTAATGGACATGAGGTTCAGCTAGAACGTTGGAAACAAAGTGCAGCAACGATGAATGAGGGCCACGGGCAAGGAATACGCAAGGCGCATGGCACGAGTAACTGCTACACGTATCTTATTCGTCAATAGAAACGAGGGTCAACGTAAGGCTGCTGTCTGTCACAATGACACACTGACGATACGAGCGAATGAACGCTTATGAAGTGCGCACACGACGCACAAAAGGTTGAGCAAAAACTCTGGTTTGAAGGGCCATTATGGAAATCGATGTAAATATGCTGATGGTATTTTGCGCGGCGATCGCCGCTCTCGCGCTTGGTGTCATGCTGGGCTACATGTGCTGTAAGACCTTGTTCGATGTCTTGCGTTTCCACGCCCGCTCGTCGGCGAATGGCGCCGAGGCCGAGACCCGGGTGGTCGCCCAGGTTTGAAGCGGAATCCCCCTTCTGCTTCTTAGGCTGATTACAAACCGCAGGGCCGAGATTGCCGGCATTTATCCTTAGATTTTCCTCCCCCTTTTCTTTTTCTTGATGGTTGCTAGCTCAAGCCCCGGATTTCCTGTACGCGGGCCCCGGTTGAGCGAGAGCCGGATGATTTGCGCATCTACTGCGGCGGTTGCTGTTACTGCTGTGGATTTGGCGTGCTGGTCACCTGTTGCTGCTGGGCCGAGCGCATTCGCTGCAATTGCTCGAACAATTGCTGTGGAGTCTTTACCCCTGGTGTGGGGGGCGGCGTTGTTCCAGGCGGAGGAACATCCGGTGTCGGCGCCTCCACAGCTTCCGGTTCGTTGCTCGCCTCATTCGTAGTCGCCTGAGGCGACGGCGGTGGAACCGCCCCACCATGTGTAGCAGGCGTGAGGATGAGCTGTCGCGGAGCGCCGTCGCTTAGATCTCCCAGCAGGACCACGTTGTATGCTGTTCCGTTGAGCAGGTCGGCAAGCACGTCGCGGGGCGCTCCCGGGCCGAAGGTGCCAAACACCCGCTCGTCACTGCTCAGTCCTTCGATCTGCATGCCACTCTTGCTGGCCACCTGGCGCAGAATGGCGGTCAGGCTGGAATTATCAGCGCGGATCGATAGCGTGTCGCCGGTGAGGACGATCTGCGCTTCGGCCGCCGGCTGCTGCAGCATGGAGGGCGCAACCTCGCTCCCAGGAGCAGGGGATTGCGGTTGCTGCGCCGGGGCTGGCTGGGCCGAAGGGGCCGGATTGGCCGCGGCGGGAGTCGACTGATCAGGTACGCCGCGCAGGCGAGCAGGGACGCCCTGCGCGTATACCTGGGATGCCGCCAGCACCGAGACAAGAAGTGTCCACGCGCCGCCGGTGACGATGCGAGCTAACTGCCGATTCAAGCACGCCATCCCGATACCTCTTGAACTACCACAAACTCCAGGCCGCTCGAGATGAAACGCCATCCCCCGCGAAGATTGGAGCTCCTATGTACTAGACTAGCAGTGGTCGCACCGGAGAGCGAGCCGCGGTTACTGGCGTCCTTGGCTCCCCGGCACTTCGATCAAACGGTCTAATCTGCATGTCTCTACTCGCCCGCTCGCGCCCTCGCTCTGCATTCGTGATTGCTCTTTTAACGCTGTTGGCGCCCGGCCCTATCTTTGCCGTGTCTTGCACCACCCAGGCGCAGATGCCCGAGGCCGACCGCGCTGCCCTGATGCAAGCCGGGAAAACTCTCGCGGCCGGGGTCCAGAGCGGAAATGTGGCCGCGGTGCAGGCGTCGACCATTCCCAAGGTCAAAGCACAGTTTGATTCCATCGCAAGCACCATTGAGCAGACGGCCCCTCTGCTGGCCGGCGCCACTGTGACGATAGACGCACTGTACGGTCTGGACGCTTCCGAACTGAAGTCGTCGGTCGAGGACACACAGTTTTTCTGCGGAGTCCCCGGTTCTCCGCTGCATGTTGACTTCACCATTCCTCAGCTTCCGCCAGGCCGATATGCACTGGTTCTGGTGCATGCGACGGGGGTAAGCAAGCCCCAGCAGATAGCCTTCCTGTTGCAGAAGAACGGAGATTGGCAAATGGCCGGCTTCTTTGTGAAACCGCTCCTGCTGGCTGGGCACGACAGCCTTTGGTACTGGACCCGGGCCCGCGCCTTTGACCAGAAAAACCAGAAATGGAACGCCTACTTTTATTACACGACTGCAGCCTACCTGGCGAGTCCGGCCGATTTCCTGACCAGCACCAACCTGGAAAAATTGAATCAAGAGACGGTCAACTCCCGGCCCGACGGTCTGCCCGGGGCGCAGCCCATGACCGTAACCGAGGACGGTAAGACCTACTCCATCAGCGACCTGCACACCGATGGCTCGCTGGGCGGCCTGGACCTGGTGATCCACTATGCGGGCACGGATGTGAGCGATCCGGTGGCCACCCGGGCCCGCAACCTGGAGGTCATGAAGGCTACGCTTGCTGCGCATCCCGAACTGCGGGAGGGATTCCACGGTTTGTGGGTCTTCGCCGAAGCGCCGCCTCAACGGCCCTTTGGTAATGAGCTGGCGATGGGCGACATTCATTAAGACGGGTTTGCTTCCTGGTGAAGAAACACGTGTAGGATGGGCGAGCCGAATTTCCTGTCGAAGGTTGGTGGCGTTTGAGAGCTTCATGCGCCTTTCCTTACGGAACGGCTCTGTCCGGCGCAGCGAAGCAGGAAATTCGGCTGACCGCATTTCTGCTGTACTTTCCGAAAAGAACATGAAATGCATGGTTAACGAGGATACGTTGTTGTATGGCAGATGAGATGGAGAAGACGTTGTCACGGGCGATTGCGGAGAGAAGGGCATCGCCCAGCTTTGATGGGAGCCCCATCCCGGATGCTGACCTGAAGGGGATTCTGCAGGCCGGGTTGCAGTCGCCCAGTGGGTACAACCTGCAACCGTGGCGCTTTATCGTGGTGCGCAGTCCCGATCAAAAGAAGAAGCTGCGCGCGGCCAGCTACAACCAGGCCAAGGTCGAGGAGGCCTCGGTGATGATTGTGGCTTGCGGCGATGCAGATGGGTGGCGCAGTGGAGATTTGGACGAGATGCTGCGCCTGGGCCGCCAGGGCGGCATGCCGGAAAATTACGCCGAGCAGGCCAAGGTCACCATTCCCAACTACCTGTCTAACCACCCCAATATGGCCCTGTGGCTGAATCGGCAGGTGATGCTGGCCTTTACCCACATGTTGCTGATGGCAGAGGTTTTGGGCTACGACACAGCGCCCATGGAGGGGTTTGAAGAAGACAAGGTGCGTGAGGTGCTCAAGCTGCCCCTCAGCTACTCCGTGGTGGCGCTGCTGGGCATCGGGCACTTGAAGGGACCGGACAAGTTTTACGGCGAACGCTTCAATATGGCGCGCACCGTTTTTGCCGAAGAGTATGGCAAACCAATCAGGTTTTCAGAGTAGAATTAACCCGGCTGTAACAGACTTCTTTCCCCTCGTAAATTAAGGACGGGTTTTCCACCGCAAACGCCGTTTGCAGGAGCAGTTCTTTGCGTCGAGAGTACCCAGACGCGCCGATCATAGGTGTGGGCGCCGTGGTGATCGACGATGGCAAGGTTCTGCTGGTTCGTCGCGGCCAGGAGCCGCTCAAGGGGGAGTGGTCACTCCCCGGAGGAGCCCTGGAGTTGGGGGAGACTTTGCGGGAGGGGATGGTTCGGGAAGTGCTTGAGGAGACCGGACTGAACGTAGTGCCGGTCGCGATTGTCGAAGTCCTCGACCGGATTACCCTGGGCGAGCCCTCGGGGCGCGTTCGTTACCACTACGTGCTGGTCGACTTTCTCTGCCATGTGGCTGGAGGCACGCTGCTCGGCGGCAGCGACGCGGAAGAGGCGCGCTGGGTGGCGCAAGAGGATGTGCATGAACAGGGCGAATATCGACTGGCGCCGGTAACGGTGCGGGTTATTCAGAAGGCCTTTCGGCTGGGCCAGGCAAGCGATCTGTCCGCTGAGAAGGAAAGCGAAGCATGAGTATCGATCGGAAAGCATCCGTCCGTAGGATGACGTTTGTTCTGCTGCTGCTGGGGTTAGGTTTTGGCATCCTGGCGTGGCGAAATCCGCTGTGGCTGGTGGATCAGCAGGTCGACGCGAGATTGCGGTTGCAGGGTGTGCATAGCGAGTTTGTCACCGTCGATGGCTACAAAATGCATTACCTGGTGGGTGGGACCGGCCGGCCCCTGGTGCTGGTGCACGGGCTGGGCAGCCGAGGCCTGGACTGGGCCAACCTGATACCGCTGCTCATGGCGGGTGGCCACCGCGTATATGCCGTGGATTTGTTGGGATATGGACGTTCCGCGCAGCCCAGGGATGCCGGCTACTCCATCTCAGAGCAGGCAGTCATGGTGCAGGGCTTTCTCGATAGCCAGCACCTGCAACAAGTGGATCTGGCGGGTTGGTCAATGGGCGGATGGATCGCGATGCGGGTTGCGTTACAACAGCCGGAGCGCATCCGGCGGTTGGTGCTGCTGGATAGCGCCGGCCTGCGCTTCAAGCTGGGCTTTGATCCCGCGCTGTTTCAGCCGGCATCGCCTACGGACCTGGCGGCGCTGGAGGAGTTGCTGGTGCCCCATCCGCGGCCGCTGCCAGGCTTTCTAGCCATGGCGATGCTGCGCCGGAGCGACCACATCGGGTGGGTGGTTCACCGCAGCGTGCAATCCATGATGACCGGAGAGGACCTGGTGGATGGAAAACTGGGGGCTTTGACCATGCCGGTGCTGATTGGTTGGGGCGAGCAGGACAACTTGATCCCGCTCTCGGTCGGCTATCGGCTCCACGCCGAGATTCTGCAGTCGGAGTTGGATGTATATGCCAACTGCGGCCACCTGGCTCCAGGGCAGTGTGCCGGCCAGGTAGGGCCGAGTGTGGTGGATTTTCTAAATGCCCAGCCGGCGCGGATGGCGATCGTTCGGCACATCCCGGGCACGTCTACCAATGGCAGCGCATTTCCTGGTCAGTGATCACCTTTCCAGATATAGGCATCTGGCTGCGGCAATCCAATGTGCGCCAGCACCCGGCAGACGAATTGCTCAGCCATTTCCGCCGAATCCGTGGGCCGGTGGTAAAAAGCGGGGATCACGGGAAAAATGACTGCGCCTGCGTCGGCGGCCAAGCTCATGTTGCGCAGGTGGATCTTGTTGAAGGGCGTCTCGCGAACACAAAGAAGAAGCGGGCGGCGCTCCTTCAGGCTTACGTCGGCCGCGCGTTCAATCAGGTTCGATGCTAGTCCGTTAGCGATTCCCGCCAGGGTGCCCATGCTGCAGGGCAGGATGATCATGCCGTCTGAGGGATAACTGCCGCTGGCGGGCCCGGCGCCGATATCGTTCTCCGCCAGTTGCTGTATCTTCGCGGAAGGTTTACCCAGCAGTTTTGCCACGAGTTCACTGCGGCCGCTAAGCTCGAGTTCCTCGGCCATCACGCGAAGTGAGTTTTCGGATGCGATGAAGTTGACGTGGGCGATACGCTCATCACGCTCCAGCGCACGCAGCAGATATTGACCGAAGATCGACCCGCTGGCTCCGGTGAGGGCGACGGTCAGGTTTTTCACACCAGAACCCGATCGAAGATCGCATCTACATTGGATAACTGACGCTTCAGATCAAAGGTCTTCTCCAAGTGAGGAAGCCGGCTGCTGATGGCGGGATCGCGCGCCACCAGGTCGCGAAAGACGAGGTCCTGTTTCCAGGCATTCATAGCGTGATTCTGCACCAGCCGGTACGCTTCTTCCCGAGACATACCGGCCTCGGTCAGATCAAGCAGAAGCTGGCCGGAGAAGATGAGGCCGCCCGTGCTCTCGAGGTTCTTGAGCATGCGCTGGGGATAGACCAGCAGCTTCTCGATCAGCGAAGTGGTCTTGGCCAGCAGGTAGTCGGCCAGAATGGTCGAGTCGGGAAAGATGATGCGCTCCACGGATGAATGGGAGATGTCCCGCTCATGCCATAAGGCCACATTTTCGAGAGCGGCCTGGGCATTGGAGCGCATCACGCGCGCCAGCCCGCTGATCTGCTCTGAGGTGATGGGGTTCCGCTTGTGCGGCATGGCGGACGAGCCCTTCTGCTTTTCGGAGAAGAATTCCTCTGCCTCGCGGACTTCAGTCCGTTGCAGATGGCGAATCTCGAGCGCAATCTTGTCCAGGGTCGAAGCCAACACTGCCAGTGTGGCGATGTACGCGGCGTGGCGGTCGCGTTGGATCACCTGGGTAGCTACCGGTGCGGGGCGCAGTCCTAGCTTGGCGCAGATGGCCTCTTCGTGCTCCGGCTTGAGATGGCCGAAGGTGCCGACAGCGCCGGAAAGCTTGCCTACCCGCATGTCCTCAGCGCTGGCCTCGAAGCGGGCGAGGTCACGCATGATTTCGGCATACCAGTTGAGCAGCTTGAGGCCGAAGGTGGTGGGCTCGGCATGGACGCCGTGGGTGCGCCCGATGGTGGGTGTGTGCTTGAACTCCAGGGCGCGCAGCCGGAGAGCTGCGGCGAGCTCGAGTATGCCTTGGCGAATGAGTCCTGAGGCGGCCTTGATTTGCAGCGCCTGGGCGGTGTCGACTACGTCATTCGAAGTGAGTCCGTAGTGCAGCCAGCGGGATTCCGGACCGATCTTTTCCGCCATCGCGGTAGTGAAGGCGATGACGTCGTGCTTCACCTCGGCCTCGATCTCCTGAATGCGTTCGACGTCGACATCTCCGTAGGCGCGGATGGCCCGAGCGGCGGAATGGGGCACGATGCCGGCCTCGGCCAGCGCCTCAGAGGCGGTGGCTTCGACCTCGAGCCACATGCGGTATTTGTTTTCCTCACTCCAGATCCGGCCCATGGCCGGGCGGGTGTAACGAGTGATCAACCCACGCCTCCTGTAGCAAACGTACTATTCTATCGTTGCTGCATCTCACCACTAGGGAGAACACGATTTATGGATGAAGAACCAGAACTGGTCACAATTGAACGCTATCGCGATGCTTTGGAGGCAGACCTAGCCAGGACTCGCCTGGATTCCGCAGGTATTACCTGTTTTCTGGTAGGAGAGAATGCTGCCATGCTTTACGGAACCGGGCTGGGGGGACTGCAACTACAGGTGAGCCCTAAAGACGAAGTGGATGCCCGCAGCATCCTGAATGATCCTGGGCCGCCGGACGGCGAGGTTGCATCGGTCTCGTAAGGGGTAGGTAGTCAGAAACTCAGTCCCTACGGGACTTGTCATCTCTGACACTTAACCCAGGACTGCGTCCTGGGCTACTTTCAGCCGTCCCTTCGGGACTTAATGCCGAATTGGAGGTTCTTAGGCGAACCTGCTAGCGGGGGCGCAGCCAAGTTTGTGGGGCAGCGGCCCCCAACTCCAAATAACTCGCCCATTTCTTCGTGCAGGAAGCCTTGGCCGGGACGATAGGGCTGAACCCATTTGCCGTCGATTACGAATTGCGGGATGGCCCGCTTGCCCACCTGCCGAATAAGCTCTTCTGCGGCCCCCGGGGTGGACTCGATATCGATTTCGCTGTAGGAGATCTGGTGTTTGTCGAGAAATCGTTTGGCCTCGCGGCAGTCGCGGCACCACGTAGCGGAATACACCAGCACATGCATTCCTCAATCATACCTTGGACGGAAACTACGCTTCAGTAACGTTACGTCCGACGCTGGCGGAAGAATTCGCGCAGCAGCTCTCCGCTCGCGTCCGCCAACTCGCCGCTGGTTACCAGCATTTGATGGTTGAGTTTGGGGTGATTCAGGACCTCGAGCACCGAACTGACGGCGCCTGCCTTAGGATCGGGGGCGGCATAGATGAGACGGCTGAGCCTGGCATGGATCATCGCCCCGGCGCACATGGCGCAGGGTTCCAGAGTGACAAAAAGCTCGCAGCTGCCCAGGCGATAGTTACCCAAGGTCCGTGCGGCCTCTCGCATGGCGACAATCTCTGCATGCGCCGTCGGATCGAGGTCGCGCAGAACGCGGTTCTGTCCCCGGCCGACCACAACGCCACTTTCGACCACAACTGCGCCCACTGGGACCTCGCCCGCGACGCCCCCGGCGCGTGCTTCATCCAGGGCCAGCGTGAGTGCTTCCGCGTCTGTCATCTGCTATTAGCCCGCCGGCTGCTGCTGAGTCATGCAGTGCAGCGTCCCCAAACCCCAAACCAGATCGCCGCAGTGAATCCCAACTATCCGGCGGCCGGGAAAGAGGTCAGCCAGCAGATTGAGCGCCTTGCGGTCGTTGGCATCATTGAACGTGGGCACCAGCACCAGCCCGTTCGCGATATAGAAGTTGGCATAGCTTGCGGGTAGCCGCTGGCCTTCAAAGACGACCGGGGAGGGCATAGGCAACTCGACGATGGTGAATGGCCGGCCCTCAGGGTCGCGGGCCGCGCGCAGCCGCTCCAGGTTCTCCGCCAAGGGCAGGTGATTCTCGTCGGCGGAATTTGGCTCCGTGACGGTGACGATGGTAGCGGGACTCACAAAACGAGTGATGTCGTCCACGTGGCCGTGCGTATCGTCCCCGGCGATACCGCGATCCATCCACAGCACCTGGTCGATGCCGAGATAGTCGTGGAAGATGCGCTCCAGATCCTCACGGCTCAGGCCCGGATTGCGCTGCTGCACCGGGCTCAGCAGGCACTCTTCGGTTGTGATCAGAGTGCCGCGGCCGTTTACATCGATGCTGCCGCCTTCCAGAACCACGCGGTGGCCGAGGGGAAACACGGGCGTCCAATTGGGCAGGCCAAGCAGTTCGGCCGCCTTCAGGGGGAGCCGGTCATCCAGCTGCCAGTCGGGATACTTCGCCCAGGCATTGAAGTGCCAATTGGTGATGGCGACGGGCGCCTCGGGAGCAGATTTAGTGATAAAAATCGGGCCGGAATCGCGCAGCCATACCCGGTTGGTGGGCCATTGATGAAAGTGCACGCGATCGAGGTGTGCGCCCACCCGCTCGAGCATGCCGCGCGCACGCTGCTCAGCAGCAGCATTCTCCACCAGAAGGTGCACGTCTTCTACCTGGGAGAGATGGCGGATAATGTCGCAGTAGACCCAGGGAATGGGGTGAAACCTGCCTGGCCAGTCAGCCGCGTTGTGGGGCCATGCCAGCCAGGTTGCGGCATGGGTCTCCCACTCTGCCGGCATACGATAGCCCTGGCTGCGCGGGGTTTCGGATTCAGCGGCCATTGGGAGTTTTGGCCGGCTCGTCGAGAAAGCGAGCCGTAATCGGCGGATAGAAATCAATGCGCCGGTCACGCAGAAAGGGCCAGTTGCGCCGCGTGTCTTCGAGGTGCTTCAGATCGACTTCCTCAATGAGGATGGCTTCGCTGTCATGCGGCGCCTGGGCCAGCACCCGGCCAAAGGGGTCGGCAATAAACGACCCACCCCAGAACTCGAGCCCCGGGCCAGGGGCGCGGTTGCCGCGGATGTCTCCCTGTTCGTGGCCCACGCGGTTGACGGCAGCGACGTAAACGCCGTTGGCGATGGCATGCGATGCGCTGGATGGTCTGCCACGCCTCATACTGCGCCACACCGAAGGCTTCCTTTTCCGCCGGATGCCAGCCGATGGCCGTGGGATAAAACAGCAGGTTGGCTCCGCGCAGGGCGGTGATGCGGGCAGCCTCCGGGTACCACTGGTCCCAACAGATGAGCGCGCCCACCTGGCCCACCGACGTATCGAAGGACTTGAAACCCAGGTCGCCGGGCGTGAAATAAAACTTCTCGTAGTACAAGGGATCGTCGGGGATGTGCATCTTGCGATAGATGCCGCCCAGCGAACCATCGCTCTCGAGCATGGCCACCGTGTTGTGATAAAGCCCGGCAGCGCGGCGCTCGAAGAGGGAAGCGACGACCACTACTTTTTCCTCCCGCGCGACCGCAGAAAGCCGCTCCGTGGAAGGGCCGGGAATGGGCTCCGCCAGATCGAAGAGCTCGGCATCTTCGCGCTGGCAAAAATACTGAGCGCGGAAGAGCTCCGGGAGGCAGACGATGTTAGCGCCCCCGCGAGCAGCGTCACGAACCCGGTCGGCGGCTTTATCGAGATTCGCGTCAGGGTCGGGCGAGCACGACATCTGCACCGCACCCACGCGGTATTTTGTTTTGCTTGCCATGTTCACTTCTATTCAAAGATCAGGATTGCCGCGGCAATAACCGTCGTCCACAGGCCGCGCTTGTCGCCGATGGCGGATTGGGTAATGTTCGCGGTGCGCACGATCTTATTGGAGATGCGATACATCTCTTTTTTCTCGTCCCAGCTTTTATCCGGATCGAACTCCACGTTGAGCGTGGTGGCGAGCATCTCTGCCGCCAGCTCTTCGGCATACTCGCCGGCCTGATCTTCGGCCTCACCGAAACTGTGGTGCTCGCTCAGGTAACCGTAGGTGTTGCGATCTGTGGGAATCGCGACCCCGATGCTGGAGACAACCAGGCGATGCGGTTCGCGGGTTGAATTCTCCGCCACCACGGCAAAAACGACCTCGCCGGGAGAAAGGTATTTCAGCCCTTCCTTCCGGGTTACGAGTTTGCACTGCGGCGGAAAAATAGAAGATACCCGAACCAGGTTCTGTGCCGCGATGCCGGCGTCGCGCAGAGCCAATTCGAATGAGGTTAACCGCTCTTTGTGCTTCCCGACGCCCTTGGTCAAAAATAGACGCTTCGGGACCATGCTTTTGCCCAATGCTGAATCCTCCAAAAACGAACCTAACACAAACAGATGAATGGATGCGTAAGAGGCGGCCAGTGATTGAAAAAGATGCGCGTTGAGGCACAATAGCAGAGAGATGGCTTACCCAATCAAGGTGGAATATGCGGAAAACCGCAATATGCGTCAGCGCAACACGAGGCGCTATCGCGTCGCCCACTTGCCGATCTGGATCTGGGTGTTTTTTCTTGCCCCCGGACCACTCACCTTCGATCTGTTCGCCCACGGCGGCAGCCGAAGCAACCTGGCTTGGCTGTTCCTTGTGATCCTCGGAACCGCGGTTGCGGGCTACTTTGGCCAACTTCCCGGCGTGGAGCCGCGGCCCTACATCCTTCGCTTTACCGAAGACAAGCCCAATCCGCTCTACCGCAAAATCTGCTACACCTTCGCATGGAACGCGGTCATCACCTTTACCCTGTTGAACCTGGCGGGGCTGGTGGTCGCGGCCGCGACGGGGAAATGGGTGATGAAGCAGCTCTACCTGGAAGCGTACTTCCCGCTCTGCGCAATCGTTCTGATCCTGGGGCTGGGTGGCCTACTGCCCAGAGTGGGGCGTTCCACCAAGGGCGAGGGGATTGAGCGGCGGTATTTCTACGGCGCGGTTTGGGCTGCGGTTATTTCGCAGACCATTCTGCTCCTGCTGTGGAAGACGTTGCCACGGTCGCCGGCTACCAACCAGATCAAGCTCGCGGCATTTGTGCTGAGCTTATGCGCGGTTGGTATAGCCGCCGCCCTTGGGATGCTGCCCCGAACCCGGCCCATCGTTCCCGGCCAATTGATGGTGGCTGATTAGTCTTACGGTCCCGTGGTTAGGACGTTTTCTTACTCAGGCGTGCGTCGCGGTGGTTTTGGGCTTGCGGGAGAGGGCGTAGAGCAACGCCACCAACATGAAGAGCGAGCCCATGGCAGCCAGTCCCATCACCCGCAGGATGGAGACGGTGTATTTGCCGGCGCTGGGACTGTAACTGCAGCAATAAAGCAGGATCAGGTCGCTGACCGAGCCGATGTGGTGATTGGCGGCCTGAATCACCGCCAAGCGCACATCGCGCGGCTGGTAATCGATGCCGAAGAGATACTTCGACATGCGGCCGTCAGGGGTGGCGATCATGATGACACTGGAGTGGGCGAACTGATCCAGTTTTCCATCCGGCCCGGGCACGCGCACGTAGTTGAAGCCGGTGGCGTGGGCGAGGTCGGTGATCGAGGCTTCCGGTCCCGTCAGAAAATGCACGCTCGAGGCTGCGTCCGGCTTGCCCAGCGATTCCAGAAAGCGTACTTTTTCGGCCGCACCGTCGCTGGGGGTATCGGCGGGATCGATGCTGGCTATGACCACGTCGTAATCTTTGCCCGGCGTGAACGCCACCTGGCGCAGGGTCTTGGCCATGCCACTCAGAACCTGCGGGCAAAGCATGCGGCATTTGTAGTAAACCAACGCCATAACGACAGGCCGTTGCTGAAAGTACGTGGCCAGAGGCACTTCGGTACCGCTGGAGTCGACAAAACGATCGCTCAGCGGGAGCTGCCGGCTAAGGTTTTGGTTGATGGTGGCTTTTTTGAGAAACGCAGGGGTTGATTGCGCCGTGGCGCCGACAGGTTTGTCCGCTGAATACTGCTGTGCCCAGGCGGGCACCAGAAAAATAAGAGCGAACGCAACAGCGGGCAATGTCCAACGACGCATAGGTAAATAGATTACTCCCCGGCGCGCAGAAAATGGTTCGCCCGGTGGCCGCCGATTGCCACTGCAATTCGCATGGTGGTAGCCTGACTATTCGTCCTGGCTTCCACTTATCCGTCTGCGGAGAGAAACGCATCCATGCAAAAAAGCTATAACGGTCTTTCCTTGCCCCAGGGGGGCGAGGCGATTCAATATGCCGATGGCAAGTACAAGATTCCTGACCATCCCATCATCCCGTTCATTGAAGGCGACGGTACCGGGCGGGATATTTGGCGTGCATCCCAACGTGTTTTCGATGCCGCGGTGGAAAAGGCCTATGGCGGCCGCAGGTCGGTGAAGTGGTTTGAGATCTTCGCCGGCGAGAAGGCATTTTCGCAGTTTTCCACCTGGCTGCCGGACGAATCTGTGAACGCGGCGCGCGATCTGCGCATATCGATCAAGGGACCTCTGACCACCCCAGTAGGCGGCGGCATCCGTTCGCTGAACGTTGCCTTGCGGCAAATTCTCGATCTTTATGCCTGCGTGCGGCCGGTGAAGTATTACCAGGGCGTTCCCAGCCCGGTAAAGCACCCGGAGAAGCTCGACGTCGTGATCTTCCGCGAGAATACGGAAGATGTGTACGCGGGCGTCGAATTCAAGCAAGGCACGCCGGATGCCAAGCGGCTGATCGACTTTCTCAACGACGACCTGCTGAAGGGCACCAAGAAGAAGGTTCGCGAGGACTCCGGTGTTGGGATCAAGCCGATCTCCATCTTCGGCACCAAGCGGCTGGTGCGCTACGCGATCAAGTATGCGCTCGAGAATGGACGCAAGTCCGTGACCCTGGTGCACAAAGGGAATATTCAGAAGTTCACCGAGGGCGCCTTTCGTGAGTGGGGTTACGAGGTGGCAACCCAGGAGTTTCGCCAACAGACGGTGACCGAGACGGAGAGCTGGATCTTGGGCAACCTCGAAGCGAATCCCAAGCTGACCGTTGAAGAGAATGCCGCGCTCATCGAGCCGGGCATTGCCTTCGGATCCGATGACTTCCGGGCCGGAATGTACAAGAGCGTGAAGGGCGTGATCGATTCCATCGGTAAAACGCATGGCAACGGACAATGGAAGAAGAAGCTGCTGATCAACGATCGGATCGCGGACTCCATCTTTCAGCAGGTCATCATCCGGCCGGAGGAGTACAGCGTACTGGCGTGCCCGAATCTGAATGGCGACTATATCTCTGACGCCTGCGCCGCGCAGGTGGGCGGCCTCGGCATTGCGCCGGGGGCCAACATAGGCGATGGCTACGCGGTCTTCGAAGCCACCCATGGCACGGCGCCCAAGTACGCTGACAAGGACGTCATCAATCCCGGGTCGGTGATGCTCTCGGGAGTAATGATGTTCGAGTTCATGGGTTGGGGCGAGGCGGCCAAGCTGATCGAGAATGCTCTCGAGAAGACCATCTTGCAGAAGTATGTCACCTACGATTTTGAGCGGCAGATGCCTGGATCCACAAAGGCGAAGACCAGCGAATTTGCCACGCGCATGATCGAGAACATGTGTTAGGAGAGATATGCGAAAAAAAGTAACCATCGTGGGAGCAGGGAACGTGGGTGCGACCTCGGCCCACTGGATTGCGGCCAAGGAATTGGCCGATATCGTCCTGATCGACGTAGTGGAGGGCGTGCCCCAGGGCAAAGGCCTCGATTTGCTGGAAGCGCTGCCCATAGAGAAGCGCGACGTCCACGTAATCGGGACCAATGACTATGCGGACACGGTAAACTCCGACATCGTGGTCATCACCGCCGGCATCCCGCGCAAGCCCGGGATGAGCCGGGACGACCTGCTGCACACCAATTACAAGATCATGTCGGAGGTGGTGGGCAAGGTGGTGGCTGCCTCGCCCAACGCCATCCTCATCATCGTCTCCAATCCACTCGATGCCATGGCCCAGGCGGCGTTTAAGCTCTCGAAGTTCAACCGCGAGCGGGTCATCGGCATGGCCGGCATCCTGGATTCCGCCCGCTTTCGTACCTTCATTGCGGAAGAGTTGAAGGTTTCGGTGGAGAATGTAACTGCGTTTGTACTCGGTGGCCACGGAGATACGATGGTGCCGCTGCCCCGTTATTCCACCGTGGCCGGTATCCCGATCACCGAGCTGATGGACGCGGCGACGGTCGAGCGCCTGGTGAAAAGGACGCGCGACGGCGGGGCTGAGATCGTGAAGCATCTGAAGACGGGGAGCGCCTACTATGCTCCGTCTGCGGCGGCTGTGGAGATGGTCGAGGCCATCCTCAAAGACAAGAAGAAGATTGTGCCCTGCGCCGCCTATCTTGAAGGCGAGTACGGCATTCATGGGCTCTATGTGGGCGTGCCCTGCAAGTTAGGCGAGCGCGGGCTGGAACAGATCATCGAGATCAAGTTGACCAAGGAAGAGGATGCAGCACTCAAGAAGAGCGCCGACGCGGTCAAGGAGCTGTGCGGCGTGATCGGGGTCTAGGGTGAAGAGCCGCGCCCACCAGGTTGTGAGCAAGAACATTGCCGAGGCCAAGGCATTGTTGGAGCAATTGGCGGGCATGGAGTCAGGAATAGAAGCAGCCGCGGACACCATCGCGGCTGCTTTGCTTTCCGGGCATAAGTTACTGGCTTGCGGCAACGGCGGCAGCGCGGCGGATGCATCGCATCTGACCACCGAGTTTGTATCCCGCTTCGACCGCGAACGCCGGGCCTACCCGGCGATCTCGTTGGCCGCTCATGGCGGAGATTTAACCGCCATCGGCAACGACTACTCCTTCGCCGATCTCTTTGCCCGGCAGGTACAAGCGTACGGAAGGCCAGACGACGTGTTGGTGGTGTTTACCACCAGCGGCAAGAGCGAGAATATTTTCCGCGCCCTGGGCGCAGCGAAAGACCTGAGCGTAAAGACGATTGCGTTCCTGGGCCGCGATGGCGGCAAGTGTGCGGGGCTGGCTGATGTCGAGTTGCTGGTAGGCAGCAGTATCACTGCTCGCATCCAGGAAGGCCATAAGTTCCTGCTGCATACCATCTGTGAGCTGGTCGAAGAGCAGCTCGCCCGCCAGGCCTAGAAGGCTGGATGAAAAGGCTCCCCTCAGCGGCTTCGGAGGCTGCGTGAGAGCACGAAAGCAAATCGCGAATCAGAACCAGGCCTGTAGGGCCGGGAGCCAAACGTCAGCCCAGCCCGGGAGGGCTGGGAGACCGATCCAAGGTTGCGGAGCGCCGGAGGTGCGGCACTACCTTCATCCGCGGGTGCCGCGCCTCTGGCGCTCGATATTGCGGATCGATGTCCCAGCCCTTCCGGGCTGGGCTGACGTTTGGCTCCCGGCCCTACGGGCCTGGTTCTGGTTCGCGATTTGCTTTCGTGTTCTCACGCAGACTCCGAAGCCCGTACCCTTCGCTGGCTAATGCTCGTTGCGGCGGGGCAGGTCTTACCCTTGAAATATCCAGTTTTTCCAGCGGAAAACCAAAACCCTCCCATGGCCGTAACCTTTGTGGGCATTCTGTAGTCTTATTTGAGCCGGGACGTTGCTCCATGGACCGGTGGGAAAGACCTTGGTAAGTAAATGTTCCTGTTGCTCTTAGCGTATTTCGGCGGCGTGCTTACGATTTTGAGCCCGTGCATCCTGCCGGTGCTGCCCTTCGTTTTTGCGCGTTCCGACCAGCCCTTCCGCAAGAGCGGTCTGCCGCTGCTTGCCGGCATGGCGATCACCTTTGCCCTGGTAGCCAGCCTGGCAACTGTAGGTGGAGGCTGGGCGGTACGTGCCAATCAGTTCGGCCGTGTCGCCGCGCTCGTGCTCTTTGCCATCTTTGGCCTTACCTTGCTTTTTTCTTCCCTTGCGGACCGTATTTCCCGTCCGATCGTCAAGCTGGGTAACCGCCTCTCCAGGAACTCCGATACAAATGCGAGTGTCCTGAACTCGCTTCTGCTTGGCATTGGTACGGGATTACTCTGGGCGCCCTGCGCCGGGCCGATTCTCGGCCTCATTCTTACCGGAGCCGCCCTGCAAGGGGCGAGCGCCCATACGGCCGTGCTGCTGCTAAGCTACGCAGCTGGAGCAGCGACCTCATTGGCGATTGCCCTGCTCGCCGGCGGCCGCGTCTTCGCCGCGATGAAGCGTTCTCTTGGTGCGGAGGAGTGGATTCGCCGCGCGCTCGGCGTTGCCGTTCTGGCCGCTGTAGCCGCGGCCGCCCTGGGATTGGATCGCGGCGTGCTCACCCGGCTTTCCCTGGCTAGTACCTCGGGTCTTGAGCAGCGCCTGGTCGACCGATTCCATCCCGCTGCAAAAAGGATCGTTATCAATCAGACGATTGACGTCTCCAGCAACGGTTCGGGCACGGCGGCGTCGGTCCTTCCCGATCTTTCTGGCGCTACGGCCTGGATCAACACGCCGCCGCTCACTCCTCAGTCGCTTCGTGGCAAAGTAGTTCTGGTCGATTTCTGGACCTATTCCTGCATCAACTGCCTGCGCACGCTGCCCTATATCCGGGCGTGGAATGAGAAATATAAGGACAGCGGCCTGGTGATTATCGGCGTCCATACCCCCGAATTTGCCTTTGAAAAGGATGAAGCCAACGTCCGCAAAGCGGTGAAGGACCTTGGAATCACCTACCCGGTAGCGATGGATAACAACTACAGCATCTGGCGTAGCTTTAACAATGAGTACTGGCCCGCTGATTACTTTATCGATGCCACGGGGCGCATCCGCTTCCACCACTTCGGCGAGGGCGCTTACGAGGAATCGGAGCAGCAGATTCGTACTCTCCTGGAGGAGGCTAACCATGCGCCTTTGCCGCGATCGCCAACCGAAATAGATGCCAGCGGCACGGAAGCTGCGCCGGATTTGGACGATGTGCAATCTCCCGAGACCTACGTTGGCTACGCAAGAGCGCAAAACTTCGCCTCTCTCGAAGCAATAAATCAGGATGATCCGCAGTCTTATCGAACACCGGCCCAACTCAAACTCAACCAATGGGCATTCGCCGGCAAATGGCGGGATGAGGACCAGTTCGCGACCTCACTCGACCCCGGGGCCAGTATCTCGTTTCGTTTTCATGCCCGCGACCTGCACCTGGTCCTAGGGCCGGGCCCGGATGGGAAGCCCGTCCGCTTCCGGGTTACCCTCGATGGCCAGGCGCCAGGAGCCGACCATGGCCTCGACACCGACGCGGATGGATATGGCGTGGTGACCGGGAATCGGCTTTATCAACTGGTTCGTCAGCATACTGGTATTCGTGACCGCACCTTCCGCATAGAGTTTCTGGTTCCGGGAGTGCGGGCGTATTCATTCACCTTTGGGTAGAGAAGTTTGGCAGCAAAACGTGTCTAATAAATGCGAGGAATAGCTTTATGAGTAACCCACGAGAGCACGAAAAAGAGAAAGTCATCGTCGTTGATGGTCAACGCCCTAGCCGCCGGACATTCCTGATCGGTTCGGCGAGTGCATTCGGGGCGCTCGCACTCTGGTCATTGCGAAGCCCGAAGGCAGCGCGGGCCGCAGGTGTTGGTTCCAAGACGACGGGCATGGTGACCATTGTTGAGTTCGGAACGAACGGGAAGAAGACCGGCAAAGAAGAGCTGGCGCGTGTGGTCAAGACGGACGCCGAATGGCAGAAACTGTTATCCCCGATTTCCTACCAGGTGGCTCGCCAAGCCGGCACGGAGCGCCCCTATACAGGCGAAACCTGGAATCTGCATGACCACGGTCTCTACCGCTGCGTCTGCTGCGACACGGCTCTCTTCAGCTCGCAAACCAAGTTTGAATCGGGTACCGGGTGGCCTAGCTTCTGGGAACCGATCGCCAGGGAAAATGTGGCTGAAATTACGGATCGAAGCTTAGGCATGGAGCGCACAGCAGTTTCCTGCCGGCTGTGTGACGCTCATCTCGGACACGTCTTCGATGACGGCCCTCAACCAACTGGACTGCGCTACTGCATGAACTCGGCGTCGATGCATTTTGTGAAGCTGGCTTAAGAGCGTTGCGGAAAAACTCGCTGTTGGGATGAGAAAGCGCGCACCTCAGGCGGCTAAGGCGCGACGGTCATTTACGGTTACACCATTACGGAATGACTAAAGTCGTGGCAACTGACACAAAACTTGAGTTATAATATTCACGCAGCCTGTTAAGGCATTCTTGCCAATACTGTGGTCCGGTGGGATCAGTTATGTGCGCCATTCTTTCCACCCCAGGCACGCAGGGACCGCGTACCCGGGGCCCCGGTTTTGGCGGAATGGCGCGTGGGGTTCAGTTTCCTGGTCTACACCATTAGCAAAAATGCTCTAGCTCATTTGGGGACAGGTATGACGAAGTTGGAAGAGACGCGCGCCACGCAGCTCCTCGAAGCGCAAGCCAAGGCAGAACGGCTGTTCGACGCAATTGAGGCACGCGGTCTGATCCGTCCGGGTATAACCGAAAAAGCTCTGAACGCCGATATCTATGCTCTGGCTAAGGAGATGTACGGGATCACTACCTACTGGCACAAGCGGATCGTTCGCGCCGGCAAGAACACTTTGCTCCCCTATGCGGAGAATCCGCCGGACCTGATGATTGGAACCGACGATATCCTGTTTCTCGATCTGGGCCCGGTATTCGAGCAGTGGGAAGCGGACTTTGGCCGGACTTTTGTTCTCGGCTCCGACCCTGTGAAACTCAAAATGAAGCATGACGTAGGGCAAGCATTTGCTGAGGGCAAGCGGTATTTTAATGAAACCCCGAACATCACCAGCAGTGAGCTCTTCCACTACACCAAGTCTCTGGCAGAGAAGCTCGGGTGGGAGTGGGGTGGACGCATCGCAGGACATCTCATTGGATACTTTCCACACGAAAAAATCGCCGACGATAAAGTATCGCTCTACGTTCACCCCGACAGCCACCTGCCGATGCGGTCTCCGGACGAGAATGGCGCACAGCGGCATTGGATCCTGGAGATTCACTTTGTCGATAGAGAACGTGAGATCGGCGGCTTCTACGAGGAACTGCTCACGGTCTAAAAGTGCAGAAGATAGGTAACCTTCACGTAGATGGTCTTGCTGGTGTTCAGCAACGAGGAATAGGTAGGCGGCAAAATCGGATCATCCGTGTTGCAAAGCCCATCTGCTTCCCGGGTGCAGAGGGTGCGGTCCAGGTTTTCAAAGTTACCTATATAGCCGAAGTAAACCGCGGTGCCCGGATGCGGCTCGTACGTAAATAATGCGTCCGCAAAAAGTGTCTTGGAGTTCGCCAGGCTGGTGTACTGCGGATTCGGCAAGGTGGAGACGTACTGGCCGATAAGGTTGAAGGAAAGAGCCTTGCTCATCTGGTAATTCCAGCGCGAGATCAGTTCGTGGTTGTCGTAGACCACATTGCCGTTGGACAGGTTGGTGAAGTGCGTATACACGTAGCTATTTTGCAGATCGACGGAACTGATGGGCTTGACTTCCACGTTGAGGTTGGGTGAAGTCACGTTGACCGGGCCTGGACCAGCGCCGGCAGGCGGCGAATAGTTGATGACCGTACCGGTATAAACTCCGCCGCCAACCGCTATATAAGGCACGGGAGAAGTATAGAAATTAACTCCGCTGGTGTGGCTGTGATATTCCACATCCTGCGTTAGCGCGGAGTAATCGATGGGGCGCAAACGGTCTTGCCCCAGATCGACGTTGGCGGAAATGCTGGTTCGATATTTGAAGGTAACGCTGTAAGAAGGATTGACGTAATAGTCCAGCGGCACACCCGTGTGGTCCCAGATGCGTTCGCTGTAGATACTCGGGCCATGGGAAAGAATCGGCCCCTGCCGCGGACGGAAGGTATAGCTGTAATAGCCATTCGGTTCGCGCACATCAGGACGTCGAAAAAATCCGGTGTCGGTAACGTAACCGGCGGACGTATCGTTGTAGGCGATCCACCCGTTGCGATGCAGATCGGAATAATTCAACTGCTGGGAATAGGTCTGGCCGCTGCAGGTTAATGTAGTCGCCTCGCATTCCTGCTCGCCCTGTGTCGCGTTGCTGACGTTTTGTGTTGCCGAGGTGACGGCTTGGCCGGTTAACGTCCAGCGGTTTTTGATCGGCGCTCGATAATCGAATCCTCCAACGCGGTTGAAAGAATCGAGATATTCGCGGTCGGCATAAATAATGCCGACATTCGAGAGAGAACCGACATCGCGGTTCACCCGGCCAACGTAGAAATGGGCGCGCGTATCGTACTCAGGATCATCGGGCGGCACGGCCTCTCCGGGGCTTCTGTCATCGACTCCGAGCAGGCCCAGCGCCCAGGGGCCGAGTTTGCCGGTAAGACGCGCGCCATACTGCGGCTTAACAACGTTGTTGGTGTAATACAGGCTTACCGGCGTCATGAAGTAGCTGCTGTTTTCGATGAAAAACGGCCGCACCTCCGCGAAGTACGGAGGAAAGCGCTGGTTGGGCGTAGCCGGATTGTCCACACCCACCTGGCTGAAGTCGGGGTTCACTGTAGTATCGAGCACCAGGCTGTTGTGCACGATGAACTTCGCGTCCAGTCCGGTGTAGCCCTGTAGAGCTTTGTCCTGAAAATACGGGTCGTCGGGATTGACGGTGTTCAATTGCCGCAGGTTGCGGCCAAGCGCATAGGGTTCGAATTGAAGGTTTTGGCCGTGCTCGATATCGCTGAAACCGTCTGCGGCGATGTCCTGCGTCAAGAGGCCGGCGATGCTATGCCTGCTCCGCGGCCAGTAAGCCGACTCGTTGGCATGAGAGATGCTGCGCTCGAGAATGATTCCCCACGTCCGGAACTTGCCGGGAGCGACCTTGGCGAAATACAAGCTGGAGAAAGGAATTCGCAGCAGCACGACGTATCCCGATTGCGTGCGTTTGCCCCACGTGTCCCATACGGTATCGAAGGAGTAGTCGGTGCCGTTTTGTTCGCTATAAAGACCGTCGGCCTGGATGCCGAGCGCATTGCTGCGAAACAGGAACGCGCGCCGCTGGTCGTTGAAGGTATCGAGCATTATCTGAACAGAATCGTCGTCTCCCAGTGAATCACGGGCCAGCATGTGGCTTCGGATGAGATCCGTCCTTTTATCTTTGCAAACAAACGCCGCGAAGAGATATTCGCGGGTGTAGCCAAGATAGGCGACGGTCGGCTCGGTGACAGGAGCACCGTCTTTGGGATAACGCTCGACGAAGTTGCTGATGCGTAGCATGGTACGTGCCGCTTGCGAGCGCACTGGGTTGACAAGAAAGTCGCTCAGCGTGGGCTCACTCCCCAGCCGGGGAATCGTAACGCGGGCCTGGTCCGTTGCGAGTGAGGCAGAAGGTGTGATTGAGGGAGTGGGCGCCGATGGCAGAGCGGACACCTTCGAAGCTTCCGGCACCGTCCCTGCAAATGCGCAGCAAACACTGCCGGCAAGCAGGCAGAGCAATAGCGTCGGTGCGCGTCGTGAGCGGCTGGAATGTATTGTTCGACCCAAGGCTAAGGCAGTTAAGTGATGCAAACCTTAGTGTAATCGATATTGCCTTCAAGGGCTTTATAGGCGGCGGGGATTCCGAACCAATTACGCGAGATTTCGAGCGCTTTCGCGAAATAGAAGGACTTAAACGCCGGCTAGGACCCGACTTCGATTCTCCAGCAGTCCTCGCCGATGACCCTGAGCAGTCTGGCCCGGCCATCCACGACGGTCAGGAACTCCGCAGTGTCGGGAGACCATGCATCCTCTCCCACGCGGAAGAGCGACGAGCCGATCTCGTTCAATGGAGAGTCTCCCAACCAGAGGCGGCCCTTACGCACAAAGACGCGAATATCGTCGCCGCCATCGCTTCGGTAACGGCCGGCAAAGACGCTCGATTGGGGCAGCGACGGAAACTCGCGATTTCCTCTGTACGCCGCGTTGGGGGCGAGCGAGAGAAAGACGCGTCGATTGATCACGTGAATCCGCGCCAGTCTAGCACGGCCGAGCGCTTCGCTTTGACGGAACGGTGCAGGGTACTCTATAAATCTCGAGGCATCGCCCTGCGGGCGGCGCCTCAAGAGGCATCACTGCTATGGCGTACATTCTTTCGCTCGACCAGGGAACCACTAGCTCTCGCTCCATTCTCTTTGGCAAAGATGGAAACATCGTCGCCCACGGGCAACGCGAATTTCAGCAGATCTACCCCCAGGGTGGCTGGGTCGAGCATGATCCCTTCGACATCCTAACCTCGCAAATGAGCTCGGTGGTCGAGGTTCTTGGCAAGGCCGGAGTGCGCGCGCGCGACCTGGCGGCGATTGGCATCACCAACCAGCGAGAGACGACCATCGTATGGGACCGGGAGACCGGTAAGCCGGTCTACAACGCGATTGTCTGGCAGGATCGCCGCACCGCCGAACAATGCCGGCAGATGAAGAGCGATGGCGCGGAAGAAACCGTCCGGCAAAAAACAGGCTTGTTGATCGATCCCTACTTCTCCAGCACCAAGATCGCGTGGATTCTTGAGAACGTCGATGGGGCGAGACAAAGGGCGGAGGACGGCAAACTTGCCTTTGGAACCGTGGATAGCTGGTTGATCTGGAACCTGACCAGCGGGCGGAAGCACATCACCGATCGCACCAATGCCTCGAGGACGATGCTCTACAACATCGTCGAAGGCAAATGGGACGCGGATCTGCTGAAGCTATTCCGAATTCCAGAAAGCATGATGCCCGAGGTGGTCTGGTCGAGCGAGAAGATCGGCCCCGTGACCACGTCTCTAGGCCTCGAGACGGGTGAGATCGCAGGCATCGCCGGCGACCAGCAAGCGGCTCTCTTTGGCCAACTGTGCATCCGGCCCGGCGACGCGAAGAACACTTACGGCACCGGTTGCTTCCTGCTGCAGAACATCGGCGCCCAGTTCGTGCTGTCGGAGAAGAGGCTGATCACCACCCTCATCTGCAGCCTGGATAAGAAACTGGAATATGCCTTGGAAGGCAGCATCTTCATTGGCGGAGCGGTGGTCCAGTGGCTGCGCGACAGTTTGCAGCTGATTCGCCATTCCTCTGAGGTGAATGCGTTGGCGGCTACGGTGGAAGACTCCGATGGAGTGGTCCTGGTGCCCGCATTCGTCGGCCTGGGCGCTCCCTACTGGGACCCGTATGCCACCGGCCTCTTGATTGGACTGCGCCGCGGCACCAAGCCCGGCCACATTGCCCGCGCAGCTGAGGAGAGCATCGCCTTCCAGGTAGCAGACGTGATCGAGGCCATGGATGCGGATACCAAGTGTCCGTTCAGAGAGCTGCGCGTCGATGGGGGCGCGGCGGTGGACGATCTGCTGATGCAATTCCAGGCTGACCTGCTTGGCGTGCCTGTCATCCGTCCCGCGGTCAGCGAGACCACTGCGCTCGGCGCGGCGTATCTCGCCGGGCTTGCGGTGGGTTTCTGGAACAGCCCGGAAGAAATTCGCAAGCTGCGCGCGGCAGATACGCGCTTCGAGCCCAAACCCGACCAGAAAAAGATCGCTGCCGGGCGCGAACGCTGGAAGAGAGCCGTCGAGCGGTCAAGAAACTGGCATGAAGGAGATGAATAGATGAATCGCCCGTCAATGCTGGCCCGCGTACAGGCTCGTTCCACTCCATGGGATATCGTCGTGGTCGGAGGCGGAGCCACCGGTGTGGGTGTGGCCGTCGATGCCGCCAACCGTGGCTTCGCAGTGCTGCTGTTGGAGCGGATGGATTTTGGTTCGGCTACTTCGAGCCGGAGCACCAAGCTGGTGCACGGCGGCGTTCGCTATCTGGAACAAGGGAACGTGTCGCTGGTGATGGAAGCGCTGAAGGAACGCGGCCTGCTGCGTCAGAACGCTCCCCACCTGGTCCATGATCTGGGCTTCGTCGTGCCTAACTATTCCTGGTGGGAAGCTCCTTTCTACGGCATCGGCATGAAGGTCTATGACCTGCTCGCAGGCAAATATGGCTTTGGCAAGTCTCGCCTGCTGTCGCGTGAAGAAACTCTGGAGCGGCTGCCCACCATCCAGACCGAGGGACTCCGCGGCGGCGTTATCTACTACGACGGCCAATTTGATGACACTCGTCTGCTGATCCAACTGGCCGAGACGGCCGCCGATCAGGGCGCCGTCTTGCTCAACTATGCGCCGGTGGTCGAGATCACCAGAGGCGCGGACGGCTTTGCCGATGGCGTAGTCGCGATCGATAGCGAATCGGGCCAGCGCATGAAGATCCAGGCGCATGTGGTGGTGAATGCCGCGGGCATATTCGCTGACGATGTGCGCCGCCTGGCTGAGCCGGCGTTGCAAGGCATGATCGCGCCCAGCCAGGGCATTCACCTGGTCTTCGAGCGTGAGTTTCTGCGTGGCGACACCGCGATCATGGTGCCCCACACCAGCGACGGCCGGGTGTTGTTTGCCATCCCGTGGCATGAGCACACGGTGGTCGGCACCACCGATACACCTATTGAAGTGCCTTCGTACAACCCGCTTCCTTTTGAGGAAGAAATTCAGTTCATCCTGGACACCGCGGCCCAGTACCTCAGCCGGCCTCCGCAGCGCAGTGACGTGCTCAGCGTGTATGTCGGCATCCGCCCCTTGGTGAAGGCCAACGGCGCTTCGATGAAAACGTCATCGCTCTCCCGCGACCACACCATCCATGTCGACAACTCCGGGTTACTGACCATCGTCGGAGGCAAATGGACCACTTATCGCCATATGGCTGAGGACTGCGTGGACCACGCGATCACCCTCGGTGAGCTTAGCGACGTGCCGAGCGGGACGCACGACCTGAAGATTCACGGGTATAAGCAAGACGTCGACTCGCTGAACAGTCTTGGAGTCTACGGGTCAGATGCTGAGAAAATCCTGGCTCTGGCGGCTGCTGATAAGCGTCTCGGCCAGCGGCTCCATCCTGACCTGCCCTATATCGCCGCTGAAGTGATCTGGGGGGTCCGGGAGGAGATGGCGCGGACGGTGGACGATATGCTGTCCCGCCGTACACGGGCGTTGTTCCTGAATGCGAGGGCGGCCATCGAGATGGCGCCCGCCGTGGCCAAGCTCATGGCGGAGGAATTGGGCGCCGGACAGGATTGGATCGACCAGCAGTTGCAGCAATTCGATGATCTGGCGCGAAAATACCTGTTACCGTGAAGGGCACACGAAAAGACAGGAACTGTTCGTTTGATGAAGAGACAAGATTTTGGCGAATACCTGGCGGAGGCCCTGGCGGTCTTCATCATCATTGCATTCGGCGACTCTGTTGCCGCGATGTACAGTCTCTACACTCCCAGCCCATACCAGAACTCGTATTGGGGAGTGTGTATCGCGTGGGGCCTGGCTGTGACCATGGCCATCTATGCCACCGGATCCATCTCCGGCACGCATGCCAATCCGGCAGTGACGCTGGCTCTGGCGCTTTATCGAAAATTCTCCTGGCGAAAAGTCATTCCATATTTCGTGGCCCAGGTGGCGGGCGGCGTGCTTGGGGCGGCTCTTGTTTACTGCTTGTACGTGCCGGTGATCGACCACTTTAACTGTGGCGCGCAACTCACGCGTGCGGCGGGCGGCGCAGCCGGGGTCTTCTTTACTCACCCCGGCCTGGCCATCACGCCCATGCATGCCTTCGGCGACGAAATTATACTGACGGCCTTTCTGATCTTCGGCATCTTCGCCATCACCGAGCAATACAACGAGATGGCGCCCCAGGCGAATTCGGGCGCCCTGATGATCGGCCTGCTGGTAGCGTTGATTGGAGCCTCAATGGGCTATCTGGAGGCTTGGGCCCTTAACCCGGCGCGTGATCTTGGCCCACGGATCTTTTGCTTTTTCGCCGGCTGGGGACCGGCCGCGTTCCCCTCGCCGCAGAGTTACTGGTGGGTTCCGATCGCTGGTCCCTTGCTCGGCGGCTGCGTAGGCGGAGCCGCCTATCAGTACCTGGTTCGCCCCTTTCTACCCGCCAACCTGCGGGCCCTGGCCGCCGAATCGAAATGAGCAAGATCTCGCGCAGGGCGTTCTCGGCCCTCGCCATGGCGGCGCTGGGATCTAGAAGTTTTGCCCAACCCAAAAAGACGAGCGTCGTATTGCTCCTTACGGGCGTGATCACCGACGGAGGCTGGAGCCAGCTCGCCTTCAACGGTCTGAAGGCGCTGGGACCCGGATTTAGGACAGCGTACGCGGAAAACATTGGTCTCGCGCAAATGCAGGAAGTAGCGCGCGGGTACTCCGACGATGGTTTCGATCTGATCCTGGGTCATGGCTTTGAGTTCAGTAGTGCATTGCTCGATATTGCGCCGGATTACCCAATCCAGAAATTCTTCGTGACCAGTTTTCTGCCACAACCCTCAGTACCCCCGAATCTCCTGTTCATCAATTTGGGTTATTTCGGCGCCGCCTATGGAGCCGGCGCCCTGGCGGCTTTAATCTCGGAGCGCAAGCAGGCGGTTGGTTTTGTCGGAGGGGAGGACGATCCTACGCAGCAGCGAATCTTGAAGTGCTTTATCGCCGGCGCCCGCAACACCGTGCCCGGGATCCAGGGCCTGGGCATCATTACCGGCGATTATGATAACGCGGCGAAAGGGCGCGAAGCTGCCTCGACGCTGATTGGCAATGGGGCCGATGTGATCTGGCATGCGGCGGACGTGACCGGGCTGGGAGCGATCCAGGGTGCGGTCGCCGGCAATGCGAAGGTGATGGGATGCTATTCCGATCAAACAGATTTGGCGCCCAAGAATATGGCGACCAGCTTCGAGATGAATCTTGGAGGCATGGTACAGAGGGTCTCTCATGAGGTCGCCGATCACTCGTTCGCGGGCGGCACGGAGTGGAAACCTACCGTGGACTGGATGTGGTTGCTGAAGGCGGGCGCCAGGGGAGACCACAATCCGCAGCTGGTTTCTTCATCGCAATGGGCTGCGTTTCAAAAAGTATGGAGCGATCTTTCTGCAGGTAAGATCGACCTGTCCCCATGGGTTTGAAGGGTAAGGGCTGCATCGCCGCAGCGAGTTTTAGAGTCTGCGCGAGAACGCGAAAACAAACCTCTGATCTAAATCAGGCCCGTAGGGCCGGGAGCCAAACGTCAGCCCAGCCCGGAAGGGCTGGGACATCTTTCGCAACATCGTCCGAGCGCCAGAGGCGCGGCACCCGCGGATGTAGATAGTGCCGCGCCTCTGGCGCTCCGATATGGGCTACCCTTTTCCCAGCCCTTCCGGGCTGGGCTGACGTTTGGCTTCCGGCCCTACGGGCCTAGTTTAGATATGGGGTTTGTTTTCGCGTTCTTGCGCAGACCCTAAAAGGCCGGACCCTTCGAGACAGGAAGATCAAGCTGTTCCCATTAGCTAGTCCACGAGGAGAAACATTTGCCCGAATTCGCGATGAGGAAGATCGTCAAGCGATTTCCCGGCGTCGTGGCTAACTGCGACGTTGACCTCACCATCGAAGCGGGCGAGATTCATGCCCTGCTGGGAGAAAACGGCGCCGGCAAAAGCACCCTGATGCAGATTCTCTACGGATTCCATTCCATGGACTCCGGATCGATCCTGATCGATGGCGAGCCGGTCGAAATCAACAGCCCCAAAGATGCCATCGCGCTTGGCATCGGCATGGTGCACCAGGAATTCATGCTGGTGCGGCGCTTTTCCGTGGTTGAGAATACCGTGCTCGGTCTGACGGAAGAGACCGGTCCGATGCTCGACCTGCGGAAGGCCGCGAGACGGCTGCGCAGCTTGAGCGATCAGCATCATCTGGCCATTGACCCCTATGCGCAAGTGCAGCACCTGCCCATCGGTGTGCAACAGCGGGTTGAGATTCTCAAGTTGCTCTATCGCGACGCCAGGCTGCTGATCCTCGACGAACCCACTGCCGTCCTCACCACGCACGAGAAGGACCAGCTGTTCACGGTGCTGCGCGGCCTGCGTGACCAGGGCCGCTCGATTGTCATCGTGACCCACAAGCTTCAGGAGATCCTGGAGCTTGCGGATCGGGTCACGGTGATGCGCGACGGGCGGGTCGTGGGCTCTGTTACTACGCAGCAGACCACCGAGCAGGAACTGGCCCGCCTCATGGTGGGTCGCGACGTGAACCTCCGCGCGCATCGGGTTCCGATGGAGCGCGGCCGGGCGGTCCTGCGCATCCACGGGCTTCACGTCCGCGACGACGTGGGCCAGGAGAAGGTCCGCGGCGTAAGCCTCGATGTACATGCGGGAGAGATCGTCGGCATCGCCGGCGTCGATGGCAACGGGCAGTCGCAATTAGCGGAGGCAATCATGCATTTGCGGCCGGCTCATCAAGGACAAGTTTTTCTCGACGAGCGCGAAGTTACCCGGCTGACGGTCGCGCAGCATCGCGCTCTCGGCCTGTCGTATATTCCGGCTGATCGCCGGCATGTGGGCGCGGTCACGGAGATGTCCGTCGCCGACAATGCAATTCTCGGATCGCAACGACAGCGCACCCGAGGGCTGTTTCTGGATCGGCGCAAAATCCGCGAGTTCGCGGAAGCGCTGATCGCGCGATTTGGAGTGCGTGCCTCCGGTATCGGAGCGATGGCTGGCAAGCTCTCCGGGGGCAACCTGCAGAAGCTGATCCTGGGCCGGGAGATTCTGCAAGACGCAGCCGTGATGGTGGTCGAACAGCCGACGCGAGGACTGGATGTGGGCGCGGTCGAGTCCGTGTGGCTCGAACTGCTGCGCGAACGCGAGCGGGGCAAGGCGATCCTGTTGATCTCCGCTGAGCTGGAAGAGCTGATGAACCTGGCCGACAGGATCGCCGTGCTGTTCGAGGGAAGGATCGTCGGCATCCTCAATGCGGCCAGCGTCACCCAGGAAAAGCTGGGTCTCATGATCTCCGGAATTTCATGAAGCTGATCGAACGACGTCTCACTCCCGCTGACTCGCCGCTCGCCATCACGACTGCGATGGTCCTCGCCGTGGCGGCGGCGATGCTGGTCACGTCGCTGCTCTTTGTCCTCTATGGAGCGAACCCGTTGCGGGCATACTTCGCTCTCTTCCATGAACCGTTCGCAACCATGCGCGGTTTTGGCTATACCCTGGTGCATGCTGCGCCTTTGACGTTGATTGCCCTGGGCACCATCGTCAGCTGGCGCTCCGGCTTTGGCTACCTGGGCTTCGAAGGATGCTTCGTGATTGGCGCTGTGGCCACCAGCTGGTTGGCCCTGCTCACCGTGCCGGGCGGAGCTTTGGGCCCGCTTTCCTTGGCCGCCTTCCTGCCTTTGGCGCTCTTGCTGAGTTTCGCCGCGGGAGCGGTGTGGGCGGGAGTGGTGGCTCTCATACGAGCGCGGTTTGGGGGCAACGAAGTGCTCATCTCGTTGATGACCAACTACGTCGCCATCCTGATTATGCAGTACCTGGTTTCCGGCCCCATGCGCGCTCCCGGCGGAGTTCCGGAGACGGCGCTCCTGCCGCGTGCTACATGGCTCCCGTTTATCTTGCATGGGACACGCGCGCACGCAGGCATCCTGATCGCCTTGTTGGCGGCCGTGCTGGTGTGGATGCTGCTGCGCAAGACCCCGTTGGGCTATGAGCTGATCGTCAGCGGCCTTAGCCCGTCCGCTGCCCGCTATGGCGGCGTCCACGTGGGCGTGCGGCTGGTGCTCGCGGCTTTCCTGGCCGGCGGCCTGGGTGCTCTGGCGGGCACGGTCGAGGTGCTGGGCGAGCAACATCGCCTGATGGATGGGATTAGCGGCGGCGTGGGGTTCACAGGCATCATCGTCGCGTTGCTGGCCAAGCTCAACCCGCTGGCCGTTGTCCCCGCGGCTGTGCTGTACGGTGGCATGACGGTCGGCGCCAATGCTATGCAGCGCAGGGCGGGTATTCCTTCATCCATTACTTTCATTCTGCAAAGCCTGATCGTGTTGATGGTGCTGGCCAGCGATATCTTCCGCCGCTACCGGGTGAAGCTGAGGTGAACTTTCATCGGCTGATGACTTCGGCATTCCTGGTAACCTGGCTCGCCGCCAGCCTCCGGCTCTCCGGACCGGTCCTGCTGGCTGCGCTGGGAGAGACGTTCGCTGAGTGCTCCGGTGTGCTGAACGTGGGTATCGAAGGCACGATTTTGCTGGGTGCGCTGGCCAGCTTCCTGACCGATTATGTAACCGGCATGGTGTGGATAAGCCTGTTGGCCGCGATGCTGACCGGCATCGTCTTCAATCTTTTGCTGGCCTGGATGTATGTCACTGTACGCGCCAGCCAGGTGGTCGTCGGCCTGGTGTTCAACGTGCTGGCGCTGGGGATTGCCGCTACCGTTTATCGCCGGGCTCTGGGCGAGTCCGCGGGCCCGCAGAGTGTGGCTATGTTTCCCCCGCTTCATATTCCTTGGTTGAGCGATCTTCCGCTGTTGGGGCCTGTGTTGTTCGGGCAGGCGATTCTGCTTTATCTGACGCTGGGGCTGGTTCTGCTGGCCCACGTGATCTTGTTTCGCACCCGCTTTGGGCTGGCCCTGCGTGCTGCCGGAGAAAATCCCAGCGCGGCGGATGCGGCGGGTATTTCCGTAACTCGCATGCGTTACATGGGGGTGCTGATCGGTGGCGCTACGGCGGGTATGGCCGGCGCTTATCTGGTGCTGGCGCAGATTGGGCTGTTTCGCGAATCGATTGTTTCGGGGCAGGGATTCATTGCGCTGGGGATCGTCATCTTTGGAAGATGGAATCCGGGGAAGGCGGCGCTGGCTGCTCTTGTGTTTGGCGCTTGCGATGCGTTGCAGCTTTCGCTGCAATTGGGAGGAGGGAGTGTTCCGCCCCAACTGCTGGAGTCTTTACCCTACATCGTCACCATCCTGGCGATTTCAGGGTTGTTTGGTGGGAAAGCGATTCAACCGGCCGCGCTAATGGTTCCTTACTCTAAAGATTGAGGAGGGAGCCGGGGCGCACCGCAGGTCCCTCGGCTTCGCTCGGAGCCGTGACGTTTTTGGCTCTTTAGACAATTCTGAATATAAGACGTTCTGTTTCAACGCGAATGTTTGCGATTCTCAATAAAGTTACAGCTCTCGGGATGACAAAATTTAAATCGGTGCAGACAGTAAACGTTGGATATCGGGATCGCCGGGGATGTCTCCATCCAACTCCACCCATGCTACGGTGAAGGGTTACCCTCTACTTTGTCATCCCGACCGAAGCGCAGCGTAGTGGACCTGCGGTTTTCCTTCCTATTTTGGCCAGGGGCGGTGCTTGAACTCATCCGTTCCCGCGCGCTTGGTGAGGGCATCGGCAGCGACCTGGGCCTGCCGCCGGACGGCGGACTCATCCACCGTGCCTACGATTCCATCACGCATCACGAAGCGTCCGTCGATCATCACGGTCGTCACCTCATGACCCAACGCCGAGTACACCATTGCTGAGACCGGGTGATGAATAGGCGTCATGAAGGCGTTGTTGTAGTCCAACACGACAATATCCGCTTTTTTGCCCAGTTCGATCGAACCGATCTCGGCTTCAAGACCCACTGCGCGAGCGCCACCGATGGTAGCCATCTCCAGAACCTTTTCCGCCGTCATGATGGTTGCATCCTGATGCACGCCCTTCTGCTGCAAAGCGGCGAACTTCATCGCCTGAAAGAGACTGTGATTGTTGCTGCTTGCCGGGCCATCGGATGCCAGTCCGACCGTCAAACCGGCCGCAAGCATTTCTGGGATGGGCGCGCAGCCGGACGCGAGATACATATTGCTGCACGGATTATGCGAAACCTTGGTACCGTGCCTACGGAGAATCTGGATGTCCTCCGTTGTGCAATGCACGCAATGCACAGCGATCACATCCGGCCCGAGGAAACCAATGTCGCTGAGAAACTGCGTGTCGTCCATTCCATAGCTGGCGGCGGCCGTCTCCAACTCGAAATTTGTTTCCGCCACATGGGTGGTGATGAGCACATGCTCCTCGTCGGCCAGCTTTCGGGTCAGCCGGTAGCCCTCCTCATCGACCGCCCAAATCATGTTGGGCGCAAGGCCCACCTGCACCCGTCCTCCCGGCTTGTTGTAGCGCCGTATCTGCTCTTTCGCGTCGGCCAGGGCCACCACCGGCTTCTCGAGAAGAGCTGCCGGAACTCCGTACTGCACACCGTCGGAGATGAAACCGCGGCAAACAAACCCGCGCATGCCGGTGGCGTCGAATGCGTTGACGACCGACGTAATCATGCCCGGCTGCGGGTGGACATACATGAAGTCAACCACCGTCGTCACCCCGGAGCGTATGGATTCGACGCAGCCATGCAGCGCCGCAGCATGGGCGTCCTGGGCGGTAAGGTGGACCGCACTTGGGCCGGTCATGCAGGTAAACCACTTCTTCAGCACCATGTCGTCGCCCAGTCCCTTGAGCAGGGTCTGGAAGAGATGGGTGTGGGTATTCACCATTCCGGGCATCACGATGCGCCCGCTGCAGTCCACGAGCTCCGCCCCGGGGTATTGCTGCTGCAGTTGCTGGCGGCTGCCCACGGCGGCTATGCGATCGTTTTGTACGCAGACGCTGGCGCGCTCCAGGATTTCACGACGATCGTTCATAGTGATCAACCAGCCATCGGCGAGGATGAAACTCATTCGGGCAGAACCTCCGGAAGATGCTTTGTTTGGTTCATCCTAACCGCTATCATGAATAAGGACCAATGGCCCCACCCTCTCACTCATCCACCGCGGAAGATCTCTACCACGAGGGTCTCGATCGGCTCGCGGAAGGGGATGCCGCAGGCGCCGCACAGAAGCTCCGCGATTGCCTCGAAGTGGACCCCGGCATGCTCGATGCCATGCACGGGCTCATCCGCGCGCTGCAGGAGCAGGGTGAGCTCGACGCCGCCATCGCGGTGGCCAAGCGCTTGCTCCAATTGGACCCCGATGAGGTTTTGGCCCACACCAGCCTCTCCATCCTTTATCAACACAAGGGCATGATCGCTGAGGCGGAGGCCGAGGCCTTGCAGGCCAAGCTGTTGGGCTGGAAAAAGCATTTGCAGCAGCAGAAACCTCGCACCCTTTACGTTGCCAGCACAAATCCGGGCAAGCTGCGGGACTTTGCCGTGGCCGCCGCCTCCCACAAGACACGCATTCTTCCCCTGCCCGGCCTCGACGCCATTGAGCCGCCCGCGGAAGAGGCCTCGACCTTCGAAGATATTGCCCGTGAGAAGGCGATTTATTACAGCCGGTTTTTGCCCGGTGAGATCGTATTGGCGGACGATTCCGGATTGGAAGTGGACGCGCTCCAGGGGGCTCCTGGTGTTCGCTCGGCCCGCTACGCCGCGGATGCCGGCTTCCGCGCCGATACCACCACTGATACCAACAACAATCTTTTCCTGATGCAGCAACTCGCTCGAGTCCCTGACAGCGAACGCGGCGCTCGCTATCAATGTGCGCTGGCTGCCGCCCGGGATGGCGCCGCTTTGCTGACCGCTCAGGGCACCGTCGAAGGCCGCATCCTCTCCACTCCGCGAGGCAGTAACGGTTTCGGATACGATCCGCTCTTTTATCTGCCAGCCCTCGCATGCACCATGGCCGAAATGGACGACCAGACCAAGTGGACGCTTAGCCACCGGGGGCAGGCTTTTCGCGCGTTACTGGAGCTCCTGGGCTGAAACGTCTACTGGGACAAATCGGACTAGTCCGCTGCGAGGGTCCAAACCTTGACGGTGCTTCTATCGCGCACCAATAATAGAGAGTTGGACCAGATTCAGTCTCGGCACTTCCTTAGGCATCGGAAAGAAACCAAATGAGCACAATCGCAGCCATCCCGCGGGACAATCGGGCGCCCGGCTTCTGGGCCTCGACCGTCGGCAAGAAGATCGTAATGGCCGTCACGGGCATCATCCTCTTCGGATTCGTGATCGGACACCTGGCGGGCAATCTTCAGATCTTTGAAGGCCCGGCTAAGCTGAATGCCTATGGCGCCTTTCTGCACAGCATCGGAGAACTGCTCTGGCCGGTGCGCATCATCCTGCTGATTTGCATCGCGCTGCACATCATTGCGACCGTGCAGTTGGCCCTCAGGAAGAAGCGCGCACGCCCCATCGGGTATTCACGCAAGCAAGCCATTGCCTCCTCCTACGCCTCGAGGACGATGTACTGGTCAGGCCCCATCGTGCTGGCCTTCATCATCTTCCACCTCCTTCACCTGACCGCCGGCTATATTCATCCCGGCGGCGCTTATATTGAGGGCGATGTCTACCACAACGTGGTCTCCGGCTTTCAGGTTTGGTGGGTCTCTCTCTCCTATATCGTCGCCATCAGCCTTTTGGGGCTGCACCTGCGCCACGGCCTGTGGAGCATGTTTCAAAGCGTCGGCGTCCATCAGCCGAAGTACACTGCGGCTTTCAAGAAGGCGGCGTTGGTCATTGCGCTGTTGATCGTCCTCGGCTACATCTCCATTCCGATAAGCGTTTTACTGGGGTTGGTGAAATAGATGAATCTTGATTCCAAGTCACCCACGGGCCCGATCGAACACGCGTGGGAACAGGCTCGTTTCGACGTCAAGCTGGTCAATCCCGCAAATAAGCGGAAACATTCCGTCATCGTGATCGGATCGGGGCTTGCGGGAGCCTCTGCTTCCGCCACCCTGGGCGAGCTTGGCTACAAGGTCCAGTGTTTCTGCTTTCAAGATTCGCCCCGCCGCGCGCACTCTATCGCTGCGCAGGGTGGCATCAACGCCGCCAAAAATTATCAAAATGACGGCGACAGCATCTACCGCCTGTTTTACGACACCATTAAAGGCGGAGACTTCCGCGCGCGCGAGGCCAACGTCTATCGCCTGGCGCAAAACAGCGTCCACATCATCGATCAGTGCGTAGCCCAGGGAGTTCCTTTCGCTCGCGAATACGGCGGAGCCCTTACCAATCGCTCCTTTGGGGGCGCCCAGGTCTCGCGCACCTTTTACGCCCGCGGCCAGACCGGCCAGCAGCTTCTGCTCGGCGCCTACCAGGCGCTCGAACGCCAGATCCATGCCGGCACCGTCACTATGTATGAGCGGACTGAGATGCTCGACCTTATCGTCATCGATGGCAAGGCCCGCGGCATCGTCGCCCGTCACCTGGTGACCGGCGCCATCACCACCCACTTTGCCGACGCCGTTATCCTGGGCACGGGTGGTTACGGGAACGTCTACTATCTCTCCACCAACGCCAAGGGCTCCAATGTGACCGCCATCTGGCGCGCGCACAAGCGAGGAGCGCTCTTTGCCAACCCTTGCTACACGCAGATCCACCCCACGTGCATCCCGGTCTCCGGCGATTATCAATCCAAGCTCACGCTCATGAGCGAATCGCTGCGCAACGACGGCCGCATCTGGGTGCCGCTCAAGAAGGGCGACAAGCGCTCGCCGGACCAGATCCCCGAAGCCGAGCGCGACTACTACCTGGAACGCCGCTATCCCAGCTTCGGCAACCTGGTGCCGCGCGACGTAGCCTCGCGCAATGCCAAGGCGGTCTGCGATGAAGGCCGCGGCGTGGGCGAGACAGGGCTCGGTGTCTACCTCGACTTTACCGATGCCATACGGCGCCTGGGCGAGGCCACCATCCGCGACCGTTACGACAACCTGTTCGAGATGTACCAGCGCATCACTGACGAGGACCCCTACAAAGTCCCCATGCGCATTTATCCCGCCATTCACTACACCATGGGGGGATTGTGGGTCGACTACAACCTGCAAAGCACCATCCCTGGATTGTTTGTCGTTGGCGAAGCCAACTTCTCCGATCATGGAGCGAACCGCCTGGGCGCCAGCGCACTGATGCAGGGGCTTTCCGATGGCTACTTCATCGTTCCTTACACCGTCGGCAACTACCTCGCGACCAATAAATTCCCGGCAGTGCTGGATAGCGCCCCTGAAGTAAAACAAGCTGTCGCCTGCGTCAAGCAGACCATCGAGTTGCTGCTTTCGATTAAAGGGAAGCGCACCGTGGACTCCTTCCACCGCGAGCTGGGCAAGATTGTGTGGGACTTCTGCGGAATGTCGCGCACCGCTGAGGGTCTGCAATTCGCCATTGGCCAGATCCGCGCCCTGCAGGAGGAGTACTGGAAGAATGTCAACGTGCCGGGCAGCGGCGAAGATCTAAATCAGAGCCTGGAGAAGGCCGGCCGCGTGGCTGACTTTTTCGAGCTGGCAGAGCTGATGTGCATCGACGCCCTGGACCGGAATGAATCGTGCGGTGGGCATTTCCGGGAGGAGTATCAGACGCCCGAGGGCGAGGCCCAGCGTGATGACGAGCATTACTCCTATGTGGCGGCCTGGGATTATCGCGGCCCGGGCAATCCGCCCACCCTGATCAAGGAGCCCTTGGAATTCCATTACGTTCACCCCAGCCAGAGGAGCTACAAGTAAATGAAGGTAACGTTAAAAATCTGGCGCCAGAAGAATCGTAAGGAAGCGGGCAAGTTCGTCAGCTACCCGGTCGAGATTGAAAATGCGGAGATGTCGATGCTCGAGGTCATCGACGTGCTCAACGAGAGTCTGATTGAAAAGGGCGAAGAGCCGGTGGCTTTTGAGCACGACTGCCGCGAAGGCATTTGCGGCTCCTGCGGCTTTATGATCAATGGGGTTGCGCATGGTCCCATGCCGGCCACCACCGTCTGCCAGTTGACCATGCGCCACTTTAAAGACGGACAAGAGCTGGTCATCGAGCCCTGGCGGGCAGCCGCCTTTCCTCTGATCAAGGATCTGGTGGTCGACCGCCGCTCCTTCGACCGCATCATCGCCTCTGGCGGCTACATCTCCGTCTCGACCGGGAACGCGACCGATGGCAACACCCATCTGATCGGCAAAGATACCGCTGACCGCGCGATGGATGCCGCCGCCTGCATCGGCTGCGGAGCCTGCGTCGCCGCATGCCCCAATGCCTCCTCCGCGCTGTTTACGGGAGCCAAGATTGCCCATCTCAGCATCCTGCCCCAGGGCAAGCCCGAACGCGACCGCCGTGCCCTGGGCATGGTTGCGCAAATGAACGCCGAGCCCTTCGGCAGCTGCACCAATATCGGCGAGTGCACTGGCGTGTGCCCCAAAGAGATCCAACTGGAAGTGATCGCGGTGATGAACCGCGATTATCTGCGCGCCAGCATCAACCGCCGCGACGAACTTGGGACTACGATCCACCCCTTTACGGAATGGAGCACTGGGGCGAAGTTCAGCTCGACCACCGCCGAGGAGTAGTGGGATCCCCAGGAAATGGCTTACACTAGGCGCGGCTCCCAATGAAGATTTCGCGCGCCCTTATTCTGTTCGCCGCCACGCTCTCGCTCGCAGCGCAAACCACCTCGAAGACCCCCGCCGTGACCAAAAAGACAGATCCGCTCGCCGTACACAAATCCGCCATCGTGATTGATACCCACGCCGACACTACGCAGCGCATGCTCGACGAGGGTTACGACCTAAGCGAACCGCTCAAGGGCGGCTACCTCAACTTTGAGTCTGCGCGCGAAGGCAATCTGGGAGCTGAGTTCTTCTCCATCTGGGTAGACCCGGCCGCCTATACGGGGCATGAAGCGCGGCGCACGCTGGAGTTGATCGACGCCGTCTACCAGCAGGCAGCCAAGCATCCGCAGCAGATGCGTATGGCCTTTTCGCCCGAGGATATTATTGCCGCCCATCGCGAACACAAGCTGGCTGCGCTTATGGGGATTGAGGGTGGCCATTCCATCGAGAACAGCCTCGGCCTGCTGCGCGATTATTATCGCCTCGGCGTGCGTTACATGACGCTGACCTGGAGCAACTCCAATGGTTGGGCCGACTCCTCGGGAGACATCGACGACCCCAAGGTTCCCCATACCAAGGATGGCCTCAGTGACTTTGGCAAGGATGTGGTCTACGAGATGAACCGCCTGGGCATGATGGTGGATGTCTCGCACGTTTCAGACAAGACCTTTTATCGCACGCTCATCATTAGCCGCGCTCCGGTGATCGCCTCCCACTCCTCGGCGCGTGCTTTGTGCGATTCGCCGCGCAATATGACTGACGATATGCTGCGCGCCGTCGGCCAGTACGGCGGGGTGGTGATGGTTAACTTCTACTCCAGCTTTCTCTCGAACGACTATCGCCTGGCGGTCAAGGCGCAGGAACCCGCCATCAAACAGGCCGTCGCCGAGGCGAAAGCGAAGCTTCAGGCGGAAGGGAAGCCGGTTCCCAACGAGCTTGCCGACGATATTGCAAAGAGTTACACGGCAAAGATTCCGCGGCCACCCCTCAGCGTGTTAATCGATCACATTGACCACATCGCCAAGATTGCCGGTATCGACCACGTGGGCCTGGGGTCAGACTTTGACGGGATTCCGTCGAGCCCGGAGGGGATGGATTCCGCCGCCGACCTGCCCAAGATCACCCAGGCGCTGATGGCGCGCGGATACAGCGCAGAGGATATGCATAAGATCCTGGGAGGCAACTTTCTGCGGGTTTTTGCCAAGGTTCAGGAGGTTTCCAAGCAGCTCCAGGCCGAGAGCCGCCCGCGCATTAGCGAGAAACAGCCCTTCGACAAGAAGTAGCTGCCGCCTGTAGTCTGGGAATGGAACGATTAATGAAATTCCTATACCGTTACATAGTTTTGCTTCTCTTTTCGACCGTCTTCGCAATCGCTCAGCAGTCCACTCCGACGCAGACGCCTCCAGCCCAGACTCCTCCACCCCAGGCTCCTTCGAACGAGCTGCCGGATATGCCCACCAGCCAGGTTCCAGCGGTGGTGCAGCCCACTGGTCCTACGGCGGTGCTCGATACCAGCATGGGTCGCATTACCTGCAGGCTCTTTGACAAGCAGGCGCCGATTACCGTCGCCAACTTTATTGGATTGGCCGAGGGGACCAAGCCATGGACGGATCCCGTAAGCAAGGAGAAGATGACCGGCAAGCCGTTTTATAACGGTACGACGTTTCATCGCGTGATTCCCGAATTCATGATTCAGGGCGGCGATCCCACCGCTACCGGAACCGGGGACCCGGGATATATGTTCGAAGATGAATTTGACCCCAACCTTAATTTCGATGTGCCCGGACGTTTGGCGATGGCCAACTCCGGACCGCGCACCAACGGATCTCAATTCTTTATCACTGAGGTACCCACGACGCATCTCGACCAGAAGCACACCATCTTTGGTCAGTGCGACCAGCCCAGCATCTCGGTAGTGTCGGCGATCGCGCGGGTGCCGCGCGACGCAGACGACAAGCCGCTGCAGCCGGTCACTCTCGTCAAGGTCACCATCGTGCAGGAGGGCCAGCCCTTACCGCCCGCCCCCACGGTGCCTGCCCCTGTAGCGCCTGCGAGCGCACCTGCGGCGCCCCCAAGTCCCAACTAAAACTAAACCAACACCAGGAGTTCTTCATGTCCCGTGATCCAGGAACCTATGCCATCTTCAGTACCAGTGAAGGTCAGATCGTCTGCCGCCTCTTCGAGAAGGACGCGCCTAAGACGGTAGAGAACTTTGTCGAGCTCGCCGAGGGCAAGCGGGAGTGGACGCACCCCGTCGGTGGTAAGAAGAGCAACAGCAAACTTTACGACGGCACGATTTTTCACCGCGTGATTCCTGACTTCATGATTCAGGGCGGCGATCCGGCAGGTAATGGCATGGGTGGTCCAGGGTATAAATTTGCAGACGAGACCAAGGGATCGCCTCACAGTCTCAACGCGAAGGGCAAGCTGGCCATGGCCAACGCCGGCCCCAATACCAATGGATCGCAGTTTTTTATCACCGTCGCGCCGACGCAATGGCTCACCGGCAAGCACACCGTCTTCGGCGAAGTTGTAGAAGGCTACGAGGTCGTGGAGAAGATCTCCAAGGTGCCACGCAACTCTCAGGACAAGCCGAACAAGCCGGTCACAATTGAATCCGTAGTCATCGAACGCGTCTAAACTTCAATCCGAGCCTCCACCGATGGGTGCCCCATTCAAGCCGTATTTTGGCTTGAGTGGGATTCCACGGCTGTCCACCGTTCACTCTCCACTAGCAACAAGTCTTGATGTGTCCATGGTCTTCAACACCCTTTACACTCTGGGCGCCGAGCCTTGTGGAATCCCATTCAAGCCAAAATACGGCTTGAATGGGGCACCCGTCCTTCGTTAGGGACCCAGCTCGATCGGCTCCAGTTTTCTGCCCACCAGGCGATGGGTCGGCGGTTTTGCATGTTGCTGCAGGTCTTTCCAGGCCCATTCGATTCCGTGCTGGAGCATTGCTGCCTCCGACTGCCAAAATGGCCCCGAACCGGCGCGTTGATAAAAGCCGAGGCATATCTGCAGGTGACGAAGAAAGCCGTGCATGTGTCGAGACGTGTAGTGTGCCAGCAGATCCTCCAGCGGCTCTCCCTTGCGTACTGCAGCAATGAGGGCCGTAGCAAGATAGGCTTGGCGCGCGGCATTGCCAGTACCCTCGCCGCAGAGGGGGTCGAACCCCATCGCCGCTGCGCCGCAGGCGAGCCAGCCGTCGCCGCAAAGGGATTTCGCAATACGCGGATACGCGGGAAACTCCGCCGCAGGCCCATCTAAGCCCCCAACCAAGCCGGCAATGATGCGGCTCTGGCTGAGAAGTGCGTCGGGCGTCTCACCGACGGCAATCAAAGCGGCCGCTTCGTTCTCTCCGCGAGGGAGCAAGAAGAGCCAGCCCGAGTCGACGGACTCGATCCAACAAGCACTTTGATCTACATCCCGCTTGAGCACCGCATGCGCCACCGAGGCTACGCGAGTTCCGAAAGCCTGCTGCTCCAGGCCGCTCGCACCGCTCGATAAAACTCTCCATCCAGCCGCAGGAGATTGAGCCGGCGCCGGCAGCTGCGCCCAAAGACGAGTGAGCAGATCAATTTCGGAAATCACAAGTGCGGAGTGGGGAAGGGAGATTGGTTCCGCGGCCGGCCCCCATGCCACCACTCGCTTCTGAATGCGATGGCCAACCGAGACCAGATCCGTTGAGGGAAAGATCCCAGACAGCAACTCCACCGTCTGCCCACTGAGCAACACTGCGCCCAGCTTGGGCCGGGCTATCCTCGAGGACGCCCAGTGCTGTCCACTCTCAGTGAACAGTTGCGCGCAGCAAGCCGCCGCGACACCGTCTCCTTCGATATGGACCTGCATCTCCATCGTTCTCATTCTTCCATGAACTTCAAAAAGACTTGACACCGGAAGAAAACCGTCACACCATCGACACATACCGCATCGAATCTCCTCTTCCACGTCGAAGAACATTTCAATGATTGATTCATGGGCCTAAAAAACTTAAACGGCCCTTTCCTACCCTTTTTCAAACAGGGCTCGACGAGGAATGGAATCGATGGATGTTCGCGTTCGCTTTAGGTGTGTCTGTTGGATGACGGCGCTGCCTCTCCTGCTTGCTTCTCTCTCCATCCCAGCACTTTCACAAAAGACAGCTTCAAGTCCCGAGGTAAAGGTCACTACGCCGGCGGACAGCCCGGACGCTGCCGGTTTCCCGGTGAAGGACTCGCTTACCTTGAGCAAGTGCGGCGCCTGCCATGCTCCCGACGCCAAGGGAAACATGACCCGCATCTCCTACATCAGGACCACGCCCGAAGGTTGGGAAGAGGCGATCAAGCGTATGGTGCGGCTGAACGGCCTGCAATTGTCGCCGGACGAAGCCCGCAGCATTCTTCGCTACCTGAGCGACCAGCACGGTCTGGCTCCCGAAGAAAATGCGAAGATTGCCTACTTCACCGAGCATCGCATCATCGACGAAAAAATACCCAATCCTGATGTAGCGCATGCATGCGCCGCATGCCATGCTCTGGCCAAACCGCTCTCATGGCATAGGACCCCGGCGGACTGGCAATATCTCGAGAACATGCACGTCGCATTCTTTCCGTCGGTGCGCTTCACCGCCTTCGATCATCCTCGCGATCGAGAGCCCGGCGCCGGTCCTGCCAAGGGTCCAACTCCCGCTGAGCAGGCGCTCGAGTACATCGCTAAGACCTCGCCGCTGCACACCACGGAATGGGCCGAGTGGCAGGCTTCCATGCAGGCTCCCAGGCTTGCGGGGCGCTGGCTCATCTCGGGAAATGAACCGGGCAAAGGCCCCTTCTTCGGCGAGATGACCATTGAACCCAGCGCCACGGGAGATTCCTTTACCACCAAGACAAAGGTGAATTGCGACGATGGGGATTCCGTGATGGCTTCCTCGGGGAAAGCCATCGTCTACACGGGATACAACTGGCGCGGACGATCGACAGTAGAGAAGGCCGGGACAGGACCGGAGGCGCCGCAAACCTTCCGCGAAGTGATGGCGCTCTCCAAGGATCAGAACGAATTCACCGGGCGCTGGTTCTGGGGTGAGTATTCGGAATTTGGCATGAATGTAACCATGCGTCGCGCGACTTCAGCTCCGATGCTGATCGGTGTCGATACGCCCTCGCTAAAGGCCGGCGCCACCGACGCGACGATGCGTATCTACGGCGATGCCTTACCGGGGAACCTGATCGCGAGCGATGTGGATCTTGGCCCCGGAGTCAAGGTAACGAAAATTATCGACCAGCAACCAGGCATGGTTACGGTAAGCGCCAGCGTAAGCCCGGATGCGGTCCCTGGCACGCGTATGGTAACAGTGAAGAGTGCAACCCTTCCCGCCGCCTATGCGGTCTACGACCACATCGACTTCCTGAAAGTAACGCCAACCACATCGATAGCCCACCTGGGAAGCTCGCCGCACCCCAAAGGATACGTCCAGTTCGAGACCGTGGCCTTTAGCAACGGGCCTGACGGAAAGCCCAACACGGACGACGATATCAATCTAGGTCCGGTACCCGCTACCTACAAGATGGAGGAGTTTGTAGCCTCCTACGGGGATGATGATACGGAGTTTGTCGGGGCGGTCGATGAAAAGACCGGGCTCTTTACTCCGGCCTCCGACGGTCCTGATCCAAAACGCAAGTCGATGCGCAACAACTACGGAGATGTTTGGATCACTGCGACCTACAAGGCCGACGGCGCTCCGCAATTAAAGGGGAGAAGTTACCTGGTGGTCGCCGTGCCGCAGTACATCTCCTGGGATCAGCCGGAGGTAGCACAGTGACGATGTACTCATTAGGAGAGTTTCACCGGTTTGAAGGCGCGGGGCAGGAGTTTCTCTATCTCGTTCCCAGCGGTGGCATTGTTGCGCTGGACGGAATGACGACCGAGATTCTTGAGAGGCTGGATCATGCCCCGCTCAGCCGTGAAGATCTTGTGGCAGGACTGTGCGGCGATGGTTACCCATCGATCGAAGTAGAGGAGTGCATCGACGAACTGCGCGAGGTAAAGGCGATTCGGAACGGAGAAAAGGAGTACACAAAATCCGAGCCGCTGCCCGAGGCATTTCCCCTGCAGACGATCGTCCTGAACGTCACCAACCAGTGCAACCTCTCCTGCCAATACTGCTATGAGTTCGGTGAGGACAAGGTCGCGACCCCCGAGGGCAAACCGAAATTCATGGAATGGGAGACGGCGAAGAGTTCTGTCGAGTACCTTTTCGCTGAATCGCAGGGGAGAAAGAGCGTCCACATTACTTTCTTCGGCGGGGAAACTCTGATGAATTTTCCTCTGCTCAAACGCGTGGTTGAATACTCCCGGGCACGGGCTGAGGAGTTGCAGGTAAAGCTGGATTTTAGCCTCACCACCAACGCGACGCTGCTCACACCTGCCATCATCGAGTACCTGGCCCAGAATGCCATCGGGGTTACGGTGAGCATGGACGGGCCAAAAGAGATGCAGGACAAGTTTCGCGTTTTCGCTAACGGCCGCGGCAGTTACGACATCATCAAGCCCAAGGTGCAGAACCTTCTGGCGACGCATAAGACTCGACCCATTGCCGCCCGCGTCACCATGACCTCGGGCGCGATGGACGTGAGAAAGATCTATCAGCACCTGAAGCACGAGCTCGGTTTTTATGAAGTCGGCTTTGCGCCGGTGACCACTTCGCCAAACCGTCTTTACTCCATCAACGAGCCGGGAATGGATAGCGTTTTGGAGCAGTTCAGCGAGCTTGCGGATGAGTATCTTGAGTATGCGCTGCGGGGAGAGCATCACGGTTTTTCGAACGTAAGCGATACTCTTTCCGAACTGCACCAGGGGGTGAATAAATCTCTCCCTTGCGGCGCAGGGCTGGGCATGGTGGGTGTTGGCCCATCAGGGGATATCGCACCCTGCCACCGCTTTGTCGACTCCGACGAACATGTTCTTGGCAATGTGACCACGGGGATGGATAGAGAAAAGCAGAACGCTTTCCTCAGCCGGGGAAACATTGATACCAAGTACGACTGCCACGAGTGCTGGGCGAGGCCCCTGTGTGCCGGCGGCTGTCATCACGAGGCATTCGTTCGCTATGGGGATACCGGCCATGCAAATCTCCACTATTGCGATTGGATCCGCACCTGGACCAATAAATGCCTCCAGGTATACGGCGCCATCGCGGCACAGAATCCCTCGTTTCTCGATCATTTCACTGAAAGGAAGGCTTCATGAAGCATCTCCGAGCCGTTAATCAAAAGGCGCAGCGTATTGAGCGCCATGCGGAGGCGTTGAAGGAAGATATCGTTGCCTTGCAGGCTGCGGGCGCGCCGAAGGTCCACGTCCCGATGGGATGCACGATTATCTTTTCGCCCGGATGGGAGACCGACTCGGCCGGCGGTACGGCCGGGCTATGCCAGCCCGTGGAACGCGATATCTACGATTGCTATGCAACCTGCTTCTGGCCGGCTCAGGTTCCTGACCATCTCAATAACTCTCCCGACTGGACCAGCAAGTGCGCTTCAGCGACCAAAGATTGGCGCAACGTAGATATCGTATTTCCCTAGCATCTTCACCTGGAGGAACTTCATGCGCGCTGTTTTCGCCTTCTTGGGTGTCTCGCTCTGGGCCGCTGCGAGCTTTGCTGCGTCCGCCCCGCCTGCGGGTGCGGGCACTCAGCTGATGTACCTCGGAGTCTGGCCACACACCGTGCTGGTGATGGATTCGGTACAGGGAAAGATTCTGGATAAGATCGACCTTCCCACCGACATTGTAAGAAGCCTGCTCCTCTCGCCGGATAACAAGATACTGTATGCCTCGACGCTGAAGGACAACTCCATCGTTTCGATTGACCTTGCGACCCACAAGGTTCTCGACACCTTCCCTCTGAACACCGCCGACACCAACTATCGCGTGGCCGGCTTCGCCATCGATCCTACGGGGAAGTTCCTCTACTCGTTTGCTACGCCGGTGGTCAAGAAAATCGATCACTACGAAATCGATCCGCCGCAGATCATCGAGGTCAGTCTGGCAGCCCGCAAGATTACGCGGATCGTTCCTTATCCTAAAGACGAGCCGCCACCCGCCGGTTATCGCAACACCATCCGGGTTTCTCCTGATGGCAAGCTGCTCTATCTGTTTCGCGACAGCGTTATGGTTTTCAACACCAGCGATTTCAAGTTCGTCAAAAAGATCGAGCTCTCGAAACCAACCGACCCTTCGACCGACGGCTCATTTGCCGGGCTGGTCAATGATCCCAACGAACCGGCGGGCAAGGTTATCGGCATTTTCGATTCCTCCGATCCTTACGTACATCGCCGGATCTTCGGCATCGCGGAGGTCAATCTGGCTAACATGACCTACGATCTAACGCCGGTGGGCCCCGCCGCTGAAGAGATGGAACCGCTAATGCTTACGCCCGACAGAAAGCTGGGCTATACGGTTTCTGTGTATGGAAGCCAGGGCGACCGGGTTACGGAGTTTTGGGTCTTCGATATGAAGACCAAGAAGATCATTAACCGGCGGCAGTTCCTGGGCAGAACCCGTCTGGCCTTTGGCATGACTGCCGATGGCACTAAGCTGATGATCTATAACGCGGGCTTTGAAATCGAGCTCTACGACGCGAAGACGCTGGAGCTGGTGCACACTATCAACCTGGAAGGAGACACTACGTCGAACCTGATCGTGATGCCTCTTAAGGGGTCCGCATAGAGTGAGTGGATGAAGATTCCCTTTGCGCAATATAAGCGGGCCCTCGCCTATGTCACTCCTTATTGGCGCGGGCTGCTTGCGGTTATGCTGCTGGGGCTGTTTTCAACAGCCGTTGGCCTGGTGCAGCCGTATATATCGCGCCTGTTGATAGATGATGCGCTGCTGCGGCGCAACCTGCATGCGCTCACCATGATTGCGATCGCGATGGTGGTCGTGACCATCGTCGGATTCGTCCTCAACATTGCTTCCAGTTATTACTACGTACGGCTTTCGGCCGAAAGCCTCTTCGATATGCGGCTAGCGGTGTATCGCCACCTGCAGCAGCTCTCGCCGCGTTATTTCACGCAGAAGAAGCTGGGCGATATCGTTTCCCGGATTAACAACGATATCGGCGAAGTGCAGCGGGTGTGCTCGGATACGCTGTTGTCGGTCCTCTCCAACCTGCTATTTCTGGTGGGTAGTATTGCGATCATGTCCTGGCTCAACTGGCGCCTTATGCTGGCCAGTATTGCCCTGCTTCCGGTGGGCATTTTTGCTTTGCGGCATTACCAGGGACGATTGACGGTGCAGACCGCGGACCTGCGCCAACGGAGTTCTGATCTGGGCAGCTTTCTCATCGAAAGCCTGTTGGGGATGCGGCTGATCGTCGCCTCGGCGACGGAGAACTTCGAGGCGGAGCGCTTTCGCGAATACAATTCCAGCTTTATCCGCTCTTTGCTTTCCATGCAGGTGCTGTCGTTTCTGGCCAGCGCCATGCCGAGCACGGTGCTCACGCTTTCCACGGCGATTGTCTTTCTCTACGGAGGCAAGCTGGTCATCGCGCAGCAACTGACCGTGGGTGGCTTGGTCGCTTTCATGGCCTACCATCTCAAGCTGCTCTCTCCGGTGCAGAACCTGCTGGGTATTTACACCAACCTGCTCACCGGCGGGGTCTCCCTGGGGCGCGTCTTCGAAGTCATGGATGTGCCAGTGGAGGTAAAGGAGGTTGCGCATCCCGTCACGTTGCCTTGTGTGCGACATGCGATCACGTTTGAGAAGGTCCGCTTTCAATACGGTCACGATGTCCCAGTGCTACGCGATGTCTCCTTCACGATTCCCGCCGGCGAGATGTGCGCCGTCGTCGGGGCCAGCGGGGCAGGCAAGTCGACCCTGGCAGATTTGCTGCTGCGTTTCCACGACGTCGACTCCGGCTCGATCGCCATCGATGGCCAGGATATTCGCGAGCTGCGCCTGGAGGATTTGCGGCGGCAGGTCGCCATGGTAGAGCAAACACCATATTTCTTCCGCGCCAGCATTCGCGAGAACATCGCTTATGGGCGGCCGGAGGCGACACTGGAGGAGATTCGCAACTGTGCCGCGGCTGCGGCGATCGATAGCTTCATTCAGTCCCTGCCGAACGGCTACGAGACCATTCTCGGCGAGCGCGGACTCACGCTCTCGGTCGGCGAGCGGCAAAGAATTGCTCTGGCGCGTGCGTTGCTGCGCGATCCCAGAATTCTGATTTTGGACGAACCCACTTCCGCGCTCGATCCTGCTTCAGAGGCCGCGGTCACCGGTGAACTGATGAACGTCTTGCGCGGGCGCACATCGATCCTGATCACCCATCGCATGTCCCTGGCCGAATTGGCAGACATGGTGGTCGTCATCGAGGACGGGTGTGTGTTTGAATCGACGCAGGTAACCGCATGAGCCGGCCGGTGCGCATCGGCGTTTTGGACACTGGGGTATGCCCCACGCATCCGCATGTGGGAAAGATCGTCGATGGCGTCACGATCACAGTGGACGGCGCCATCGGGGGCTATGACGATACCCTCGGTCACGGGACTGCCGTTGCCGCAGTGATCCATCATCTGAATCCCGAAGCGGATCTGGTTGCGGTCAAGATTTTCGACCGTAAGCTGGCTACCAGCCTGCCGGTTGTGATCCGGGCCATCGACTGGTGCCTGGAGCATGACATCCAGGTGATTAATCTCAGCCTGGGAACCCTCAACCCGGAGCATCGAAGCGCCTTTGAAGAGGTAGTCGCCAGAGCGCAGGCAGCCAGGGCGTTGATCGTTTCCGCGTTAGAGATGAATGGCGCCGCGGCGCTGCCAGGGTCGTTGGCAGGAGTCATTGGCGTGGTGGAAACAGATCCCTCGGATGGGGTTGAATATCGCGCCTACCAGCGCTATGGAAAGCTCGTCTACACGGCCCCGCCCTTTCCCCGCGACATTCCAGGGGTGCCCCGCGAGTACAACCTTAAGGGTGTGAGCTTCGCGGTTGCTCGCGTGTCGGCAAGGCTAGCCGGCGGCCATCTCAGCCGCGAGCGCGCTTCAGAATTCGATTCTTCCCTGAAACGCGATCATGCGCGGTGAGCTGTCGCCGCCCAATCCCACGCCCAGCAATCCCGTAGGAGGCGAAATGGTGCTGGTCAACGCGCCAAAGCCGGTTTGCGTGGCCGGCTTGCCCGGAGTACCGGCTTGATTGCTGGGCAGAGCAAAGTTGGGGTGGTTGAAGAGATTGAAGAATTGGGTATCGAAGCGGAAGCTGACGTGTTCTGTGATCTTGATTTTTTTGGTCAGGTAAAGTTCGAAGTAAGTGAAATGCGGTCCGCGAACGTTATTGCGGCCTGAGTTTCCAAATTGGCAGTTGACGGTCGAATCGCCACCGCCACAAGCGCCGGTGCTGGGATCGACAACGGAAACAAAGGCGTCCGGGTTGAGCCACTGAAGGCTGCCACTCTGTGTCACCCCAGAGACGGGAGACTTGCGATAGAGCGGAACGCCGGGCACGCGGTTAGCGTATTGCGGCCCACTGCCCTGAAAAACTCCTTCGTTGTTCGCCGTGTAGGGTGCGCTGACCACGCTGAATGGCAGACCGCTGTGCAGGAATGCAGTCTGCGACACCTGCCAGCCGCTGAGCATGTACCTCAACACGGTGTGGCTGGAATGAAACGGAATCTCATAAATGCCGAAGGCAGAGATGTTGTGGCGTACATCGTAGTCGCAGTTGCCGTATTCCTTACGCAAGTCGCCTGGCAGCGGATAGAGAATGCCGAGACTGGAGAAGGGAAGCAGACCGCCATTCGATACTTCGTCGAGACAATGGCTGTAGGTGTAGTTTCCACGCAGCGTCAGGCCACCAAATTGCTTGGTTGCGCTGGTTTGCAGGCCGGTATAGTGGCTGCCCGCACCGGTGCGGAATTCATTCACGCTGCCGAAGCGCTGATCGGGCGGTTGCTTATAAGCAAAGGGTGCGAAGCATCCATCGCACACCGTCTGATATCCATTCAGCTGCACCTGGTACGGCTCATGCACGGCGCGCGTGCCAACATAGTCGATGCGCAACGCGCCGCGCGCTCCTAACTCGCGCTCGAAGCCCAGGCTCCATTGCAGAAAGTATGGCGTCCTCAGCGTGCCGCTGGGGAAGGTGTTCATGCCCACCGCCAGCGGACAGGTAGGAGCGCCCGCAGTCAGGCCGATACAGGGGGCACTCCCCGAACGAAAGACCGTCTGGAAGGATTGGTTGGCCTGCGCGGTCGCATCGACTGCGCTGTTGCCCACTCCCGGTGCGATGCCGATGCCGCCAACCTGTCCGTTGATTCCGCCGACGAACACCGGTGCATACGGGGCGTTGGCCGCACCCAGGTCAGCAATCTGCGCCGGGATGATGTCGTTGAAGACGCCGCCGCCTGCGTGAACCGCCAACTTACTAGACAGCCGAAAGGCGGCCGAAGCACGCGGCTGCCAGCTAAAAAGCGGAGTGCCGGGGAACAGATTGCGGACGTTGGTCTGAATCACCTGGTTCAAAGGCTGAGTCACATCGTGGCTCATGTTAAGGAACGATCCCGCCGGCCGCGCGAACAGGCCGTGCTGGTTGACCGGATTAGTATTCCAGGTCACGCGCAGTCCCACCGTCAGGGTCCATCTCTGGCTGGCCTTGAAGGTGTCCATGGCGTACATGTCGAGATTGCCCAGGGTGATGCGCTCCTTCTGCGTAACCGGAAAGGCTGCCGTCGCTGTGGAGGCAGCACCGTAAGTGAACTGCGCGAGATCGTTGTAGGTTACGCTGGGCACGACACCTTCACCGAGATCGTAATCGCTCACGTCCAATCTGCGGGAGTTCTCTCCGAACTTGAAGCTATGTCGTCCGCGAGTCCATATGAGATTGTCGTTGATCTGCCACTGGGTAACTTTGCGGCCCTGGGTATAGGTCTCGTCGTTGCCGCCAAGGGTGGTAAACGGTGCATTCGAACTGCCTCCGGCCAGCACAATGGGGAAGATCTGCAGCACCTGCGCGTAGTTGTTGGGCAGAAACAGGCTCGAATACCAGCTGACGCCGGGGTTCCATTGATTGACCAGAGTGGGCGTAAAGAGGTGCGTGTAGCCGAGCACAAAGGTTCTTTGCGGCTGCGGCGAGTATGAGTTGAACATTGGATTGATGCCGTCGGTATAGGCGGCCTGCAGGCCCGTGTCCTGCTGGAACCGGTACCACACGCTGTTGTTCGGGTTGAGAGTGTGGTCAACCTTGACGACGATGAGGTTCTCGCTGTCGCTATTGTTCAGCGACTGAGTCCGTTTGTTCGCGCACCCCGCGCCGTTCAGCAAGTTGGTTGAGTTCTCTGTACCGGGTAGCAACACTCCGTTATCGTCCAGGGGACAAGTGAGCACGGGCGTTGGTGTGCCTGCGGTGTTGTTGTAGAGCTCGAACATCTTCTGGTAGAACGCTACTTCCTGCGGCTGCGCCGGCAGCGTGGTCCCATTGATTGGGTCGGTCCCGCCCTGCGGCAATTGCTGCAACACATATTGCTGATAGGCAGGCGACGGCACGATGGTGCGAGCGAGCAACGGCAGGGCAATGCGGATGCCTTCGTAGTGGCCGAAGAAGAAGAGTTTGTCCTTCACGATGGGTCCGCCCACGCTTACCCCGAATTCGTTCACGGTCGACCGCGGCTTCCGGGCAATGTTTCCCGGAGTATCGTTGGCATGAAGAAAGTAGTCGGTGGCGTTGAGCAGGGAACCGTTCCATATCTCGTACAGGTCTCCATGGAATTGGTTGGATCCCGATTTGGTGAAGTAGTTGACCTGAGATGCACCGTAGCGGCCCTGATCGACCGCATAGGAGTTGGTGTTCACGGTCGCTTCTTGCAACGCGTCCAGGCCAATGACCAGGTTGGTGGAAAGGCCGATATTCAATCCAAGGAAAGGATCGTTGGCGTCGAAACCGTCGAGGATGTAGCCATTTGAGGTGGCAGGCAGCCCATTGAACTCGACGTTGCCGTAGCCGCCGGCGGCCTTGGCATCGTTGGATGATCCCGCCGTATTCATCAAAGCGCCCTGCGCGAACTGCGCGATATAGGTAAGGTCCTGCCCCGGATTGGGCAAGCTCTTGATGGTCTTCGCGCCCAGGGTGGTCGAAGTATTCGGATTCTCAAGGCTCATCAATCCAGATTGCGCCGTCACTTCGACCGACTGGGAGGTTGCCGCGGGAGACAAAGTGAAATTGACCAGTGCGGTTTGTCCCACAGAAACAATCGTGGGTAGCGACTGTCCGAGGCCGAATCCCTTGGCATGAACTTCCATCCGGTAGGTCCCCGGGTTTACTTGTGAGAAGAGGAAGCGTCCCTCCGGGTTCGTCTGGACGACGCGGACGGAACCAGTGTTTACATCAGTGGCCTTAACCTGGGCGTCGGGAATCACCGCGCCGCTGGGGTCGAGCACGCTCCCGGCGAGGGCACTGCTGGTTCCGCTCTGCGCCCAGGCATTAACCATGGTTAACATCAGCAAAAAGGCTAAGGCCGGCCTGGCGATTTTGCTGAGCATCATGAGGGGTTCTCCAGTCTGCCGCGGCGGGAAGGCTCGGCCTCGATTTAGGCTAGCCTAAATATTAGGTACGCCTAAAATAGATTCGTGTCAAATTAAGGACTGGAGGTTGAGCCATGGCGGCGCGCCATCAACCGAACCCGAACAGTGAATCTGTGGACAATTACCTCAAGGCCATTCTGCTTCTGGGCGGACCTGAAGAGAACAGGGTGGCCAGCAATGCTCTGGCGCGCAGGCTGGCCGTCGCCCCGGCCTCGGTGACGAATATGCTGCAAAAGCTGGCCATGGGCTCACCTCCACTCGTCGAATACGAGCGGCATCGCGGTGTTCTGTTATCCTCCGCGGGGAGGAAGCGCGCGGTGGAAGTGGTGCGGCACCACCGGCTCATCGAGACTTTTCTTTATGAAGTGCTCGACTACCCCATCGACGAGGTGCATGAAGAGGCGGAGCGCCTGGAACATTTCATCTCCGAGCGATTTGAAGAGCGCATCGCCGCTAAGCTGGGGCACCCGAAAATTGATCCCCATGGACATTGCATTCCGGAAATGGACGGCGCGATGCCGCGACAGAACTCGATCCAACTGACAGATGCAGTGCCGGAAGGGATCTATGTTGTGGACAGTGTGTCCGACCGCAATGCCCGTACCTTGAGACTGCTGAAGGATAACGGCATCGCCCCTGGGGTGAAGCTCCGCTTGAGGGAGAGCCCCTCGATCAGCCCCTCGATCAGGGGCTACGCGGTCTCCGTCGGCCGTTCTTCCAGAATTTTGAATCTGCAGGAAGACGCCGCCGACAGCATTCGGGTGTGCGTCCCGGTGTGCGTCCTGGGTAAACTATGACCCTTCGCCTCAAGTTGCTTGCGACTCTTTTCGCTGTTGTCATTTTGTCGGTGCCAGATCTTCCGGCGCAGACTCCAGCTCCGCCATCGCACCCCACCAGCACACCCTACGCAGGCGACCTTAGCATCTTTGAGGAGCCTGGCCGTGACAAGCGGCTCCAGATCGATCGCGTCATGGACCTGCTGCAGCTAAAGCCTGGGAGCACCATCGCCGACATCGGCGCCGGGGGCGGCTGGTTCAGCGTGCGCGCCGCCCGCCGCGTCGGGGTCCATGGCCGCGTGATCGCGGAGGACATCAACCCCAAAGCCGTCACTTACATTCAGCAGCGCGCCCAGCGGGAGCACCTGGCGAATATCGTTCCTGTGCTCGGCACACCCGACGACCCGAAGCTCGCGCCCAACTCCCTCGATGCCGCTCTGATGCTGAAGGTCTACCACGAGATCGCTCACCCCCCGCTCGTCCTGGCCAACCTGCGTGCGGCGCTCAAGCCCGGCGCCCGCTTCGGCATCATCGATCGCAACGGCAACGGCGCGGACCATGGCCTCAAAGAGTCAATCGTCCGCGATGAGGTCGAGCACGCAGGCTTCCGCCAGATCGCCCGCTACGATTTCACCAAAGCCGATGGTCAGGATTACTTCCTCATCTTCGTGAAGCGATAATCAGGCCGCCGCGTCTTGGGCAAATGAGCGAAACGCTTCGACCACTATCTTCGGCAACTGATCACGATTTTGCTTGGTGAGGAGTTCGTGCCCGGCGCCAGTGACGGGAAGCAGTTGGTTGGCCGCCGGGATGAGCTGCAATGCCGCGGTCATTTCATCGATGGAACCGAAGCCGTCCCGCGTGCCGTGAACGAACAGCGCCGGGACCTGAAGGCGAGCCCAGTGCCCGGTCCGCAACTCACCGGGCCGCTGCGGCGGATGCAGGGGGTAGGAGAGCAGCAACAGCCGATCGACTAGCCGGGGTTCATCTGCGGCCAGCATCGACGCCTGCCTGCCTCCGTAGGAATGACCGCCCAGGAAGACACGGCCCGAAGTCCGTCGCCGCATGGAGGCAACTGCCGCTCGAAGCCCCTGTTGGTCACGTTCTGCACTGCCGCGCGGCGGCCCATGCGGCCGCAATTGGCGAAACGCGAGGTCGCAGCGGAGGATGGTCCAGCCCGCGGCGCAGAATGCGTCCGACAGCGCCACAAGGAGCGGAGAGTTGCAGTTAGACCCCGCACCGTGCGTCAACACGAGGCAATCTCTGTCTGAATCCAGGGGGCCATGAACGAACCCGCGAACCGGAGGTTCATTCGGCGAATCGTCGCGAAACTGCTGGTAGCCGGTCATTTCTCCGCTATAGCCAGACGTCGTTTGGAGCCGTCCTCTCTCCCCCGTTGCTACCGGTGTTCGGCGTTCCACGAGGCTCGACCAGGAGCACCTTGGTCTCTATCATCGCAAACGGCTTGTGCTCTACCCCTCTAGGAACGACAAACATCTCTCCCGGTCGCAAATCTACCGCGCCATCCCTGAAGTCGATCCTCAAATGACCGTCGAGAACGATGAAGGTCTCGTCGGTCTCCGGGTGATGGTGCCATACGAAGTCTCCTTCCAGCCGAACGACCTTAAACTGATAGTCATTCATCTCGGCGATCACTCGCGGGGACCATTGCTCTGAGAGGCGTTGGAACTTGTTCTCGAAATTAATTGCACGGTACGGTTTCATATGGCTCTCCATCATCAGACGCACCGCGGATTTGTAAGATGTACGTCCAGAATAACCATCCTATGACGGTCTGACGAAACTTGACGGGAGAATCGTTTTCCTGAGTGGGGAGGGGTTCGATGGCGAGGGGAGCGGATAGTATGGCGCCGCGCCGCCTTAGTACGCGATCAGGTCGGTTTTCGCACCGCCCGTGCGCTCAGGTAACTTGCTCAAGGTGCTCTTGAATCCCGAGGCAATTACAGTCGACCAGGAATTGACAACAGTGCACATTTTACTGGAATACCACTTGTACTTGGTGGACGTCCACTTGTATTTTAGATGAGACAACTCTGAATTACCGCTTAGCGGTCTATAATCCCGCAACGAAGCTTCTGTGCAAGGAAGGCTTCTCGCAATTGAGCGAACCAGCCGAGGCCTCAGCGCAAATCGGAGTGAATGTTTGTCTTGCGGGAGATTGAGGGTCATCGGGATGCGGATAACGAACGTTAAGACATGGCTTCTCGAGGGGATCAAGTACAACTGGGTGCTGTTGAAGGTGTTCACGGATGAAGGCATTACCGGGGTTGGGGAAGGGACTAATTGGCCCGGAAGTCCACTTATCCTCGAGGCCTGCAGACATGCGGGTGAAGTGATCGTCGGCGAAGATCCCACGCGTATTGATTATCTCTGGACAAAACTTTATCGGGATTTCAACTGGATGGGCCAAGCAGGGCCGGTGATGAGCGCCATCAGCGCAATCGATATCGCTTTGTGGGATATTGCCGGCAAGCGAGCAGGATTACCCGTTTATCAGCTTCTCGGTGGTGCTTATCGAACACGCATCGAGCTATACGCGAACTACTGGTTTCTCGCTGGCAATGGCGATCCGGAGGACTACGCGAGTCAGGCGGTGTTAGTAAAGCAAAAGGGCTTCACGGCCTGTAAAATGGATCCCTTTGCGCATGTAAATTACTGGTACGGCGAGGATCAGTCAGATAATCTCAGCCTGACAGAGGAGCAAAAGAGGACAGCGATCGACCGGCTGGTCGCAGTCCAGGAGGCAGTGGGGCCGGATTTCCCGATCGCGGTAGAGACACATGCCCTGCTCAACGGACCCACGGCAGTTGAAATGGCACATCGTATTGCAGCCGCGAAGATCAACTGCATGTGGTACGAAGAACCTGCCGGGCCGGAGTTCCCCGATGAGATTGCGGAAATACGGCGGCAGATTTGTCTGCCGGTGTGCGTGGGAGAGCGGCTGCACTCACGCTTCATGGTTCGGCCCGTGTTGGAAAAACACGCGGCCGACTTTCTGATGCCAGACATCACGCGTTGTGGCGGCATAAGCGAGATGAGGAAGATCGCGACCCTCTGCGAAACCTATAATGTTCCCATCGCTCCTCACAACCCGAACGGACCCGTTTCGACGATTGCGGCAGCGCACGTGATGGCTTCGGTCCCGAACTTCTTCCGACAGGAGTTTATGATGACCGATGTGCCATGGCGGGATACGGTCCTGGACAAACCTCTACCGATACGAGATGGTTTCTTCGAATTGAGTGATGAACCCGGCTTGGGCTTCGATCTCATCGAGGATGAAATGGAAAAGCACCCGGGAATTATGCGGCGACGCAGAGGTTTCTACGTATAACTTCTGTCGAATGCCGGTGTATCAAGGAGAGTTATGGAGTGGACCAACGATACGGAACTGTTCCGGCTGATGCGGGAGCAACTCTTCACAGCCATCCTCGGAGACGTGCTCGATCTGCGCGGATTTCATCACCAGTTTCTCCCCCCGAATGCCAGCCACTGCATCCCGCAATGATCGTCTGCGGACGAGCGATGACCGTGCATGAAATGGACGTGGATGAGTCGAGCGAATCTCCATTCGGCCTGATGCTCAAGGCGTTGGACTCGCTTCAGCAAGATGAGGTGTATGTGGCTGCCGGAGCTTCTTCGCACTATGCTTTGTGGGGAGAACTCATGACCACAGCGGCGCAGGCACGCGGCGCAGCGGGCGCGGTGATGGCAGGATACGCGCGAGATACGAACGGCATTCTTGCAATGAACTTTCCGGTCTTCTGCTATGGCAGCTACGCGCAGGACCAGCGAGGGCGAGGCAAGGTCGTGGACTTCCGCACAAGGCTCAATATTGGCCCGGTCGCGGTATCGCCGGGCGACATTATCTTCGGCGATATCGATGGAGTCTTAGTCCTCCCGCGGGAGATGGAAGTGGAGGTCGTGAGCAAGGCCCTTGAACAGGTCAGAAAGGAGACGGCAGCCAGACGCATGCTGCTGGAGGGCGCCTCCGCCGAAAGTGTATTTAACCAAACGGGAGTGTTGTAGGCAAGTAGCCGACAGAAGCCGAGTTGAAAACCAGATAGGTTTCAGCCGCTTTTGTCGGGTTGATCGTTGAGCCACATTCTGGTCTCCAGCGTAGTGGCTGCAGGTGGCGCACCGGGACCGGTGTAGTTTCCCCATTCCAGGTCCGGATACGACCAGTAATTATAGATACTGAAACAGACGGCTCCGGATTGAAGCGAAGCTCGTACGGCGGCGTCCGCATCCGCTTCGGCACGAATTTGGGTCTTCCCGTTCCGCGAACTCAGACTCGCCCACCAGATGTTTGCCTTTAGAGAACGAAAGTCGTTTGTCGCGCCCGCGTTGAATCCTGATTTACCCCCGAGGAAGTAATCATTCGTGTCTTCAGACCACGGCCAGGCTGGTTCCTCGCGGTACGCCGGCATCGAATGAGCAGCCTGCCTCATTGCGACGCCCTCAGGCCTGCCGATATGGTCATCTGGATATCGTGACCAGAGCGCCTTGCGCTTCCAAGCGAGCTTGTCGAAGGAGTTAGGGAGCAGATACGCGATGCCTAGATTTGCAGGGTTGGCAGATTTTGTTTCCGCCCGGTAGCGGGTCGTTATCAGGCCTCCGCCATCGATTTCTATCTCGAAGTCTACAGCGATTCCGGAAATACCTTCTACGGTTTTGCCCTCACCGGTATTGAGGATGATAACTCGGTTCTCGACGAGCTTTACTTCGGACCTAGTTAGCAGCCATGAAGTAATGGCACCGGCGCCGATGTCGAGGAACGGGCCGGCCTGCAGGATCGGTTCCTGGTTCCAGTAAGCCTCTGTGATCAGTCCCGTCTGTTTGCTTACCACCACCTTTAATTGTGGACCGGTCACGAGATAGTCGTTGACACGATCGGCTAACGACACTTTTGAGGCTGCGGAACTTCGTGGAGGACGCGGCACCGAACCGACTAGAAGTTCTATCTGGTCAATGAGAGATCCATTCGAGCGGAACTCAAGCTGAAGTTTTTCCCCCGGTTGCCAGCGACGAGCCGGTATCTGAAGGCAGCCTGAACCATGCGGGGCGATATCCGCTGGAGCGATCCTGCCGGATTCGGAACCGGCCACCCATTGCATCTCGACTTCTTTCAGATTGGTATGGTTGAACGCATTCCAAATCGGGATCGAAAGAGCTTCTCCCGGTTCCGGGAACGGCAACGCAGCGGTTTCATCGATGCGAGTGGGAGAGAAAGCCTTTCTGGTCAACCAGTGTTCTGGTTTACGCCGCCGCCAGCCATCAATGACGCCCCATTCTCCGTATCCTACGGGTCCACTAGGGAGCAAGAAGACATCGTCGATTCCCGCCCATATCGATCCGCCGAGGCAGCCGTCGGCGGCAAGGAAGTTTACCGCAAACCGTTTAATGCTTTCTCCCCAGAAATTACGGACACCGGGATCGCGTCGAAGTGTGTCGAGATTATAGCAGGAGACATGTGCAAACTCATCATTCAGGAGTGGGTAGCTGGCGCTATCCAGGTTTGAATGCGCATCGGCGTAGTGTTTGCTGTAAATGTCGTAAGCTTTCGTCGTCATTCGCACCGTGTCGGGATAGCTGAAGATCGTCGGCCGGCTCGGGTCATTCTGATCCGCGTACTGTTTCTCCGTAGCAATATTCGGTCCCCAATTGCTTTCGTTTCCGAGCGACCAGAACAGTACGCAGGGATGGTGGCGGTCGCGTGTGATCATCTCCCGAAATTGTCCTAGAAACTGCTCCTGCAATTGGGGATCGGAAGAACTGGCACGAGACCAGCAGACAGCTGTTTCCTCTTCGACATAAATCCCATGGCGGTCGCAGGCTTCAAGGAAAGTCTCTGTGGGGGGATAGTGGGAAGTCCGAACGAAATTGATGTTCGCTTCACGGAACAAGATCGCATCCTTCTCATCGAATTCGGGTGGGGACAGCTCTCCCATAAAGTGGGTGAATGCTGTGACGGCAGGCTCCGTGCAGCTTGACCGGCTGACCATTAACAAGGAGTTGATTGCCGATGCGCTCAACGGAGCGAAAGCCGACAGTGCGTTCCACTGACCCGATGACTTTCCCATTCGCTAAAAGCATTACTTGAAAGCTATAGAGGTTCGGATGTTCAGAGTCCCACGGCTTGGGTGAGCGCACGCGAAGTACATGCGCGAGCGAATTGTCTCGAGAAATGAAGGGCTCTGATGCGGGCTCGAGTTCGACTATCTGGCCAGCGGGATCTCGGAGTGTGAAGCGCAATCTGAACTCCGTAGTTTCCTCCGAGGATAACGTCGCTTTCACAGAAATCTCGCCGGTTTGCTTGTTGTCAAAAAATGCAGATAACGCCTAAGTCGCTGAGATGGCTTTTCGGAACGGCGAAGATTCTTACGTTGCGAATAATACCGGCAATCGAATGCTTCGCGTAGTAGGAAGCTTGGGAGATGTTTTGAGTTTGATCCGTGATTCCGACCACGAGTTCCGCACTGGTTCCGGGCTGAATGTGGTCCGTGATCTCCGCGTCCCATGACGTAAATCCTCCGGAGTGATCACGCACGAAGACCCCATTTATCCAGACGCGCGCGTAACAGTAAACACCGTCGAAGCGGATGAAAACCCTGTGATTTGCGAATGCGGCGGGGGTCTGGATCGTCCTACGGCAGGGATACTCTACATCCGGAGATATATGGAAGCCAAGCATCTCCAACTCATTTGGTACCGTGATATGTGACCATTTCGAGACGTCGAGGTCCTGCTTCCAGAATTCACCCGGAGGCAGAGGGGCAAATAGCCAGGTTCCCGTGACGCCCAGTATAGGCTCCTGCAATCCTCCGACCAAAGTGGGGATTGGAACAAGATCAAGGCTCGCGTCCGCCTGCTTAGTCGAGGCTTCAAGGCCGCAGCGGAGTTAAGGAACCCAATGCTGGGCGAGAAGTTAACGCCGACAGCAAGACATGCTGTACTTAGCCCCTCCATGAACTGTCTGCGATCCAATCGAGCTCCTATGTTTGTTGGTGCGACCAAGAATGGCGCCCGACGTGGGCTGAGGCGCTTGCAAAATGGAGGTTTCAGAACGTGAATTTCAAGGCGCCCTGCATGATACGGGGAGGCTCAAAGCCAAGCGCAGTGATTACGCCCTCCGTGCCGCCGACGTTCGAGCCGTCCGGTCCGATCTGATTAGTCGCGTTTGGAGTAGCAAAGTTCGGGTGGTTGAACGCGTTGAACATCTCCCACCGGAACTGAAGGGTGTACTGCTTGTAAACCGTCCAATTCTTAAAGAAGCCTGCGTCGGTGAAGTTGACAGGAGGTCCGGTGATGATATTTTTGCCGCTGTTGCCAAAGGTTCCCGGAGGGTTCTCGGTGAAAGCATTGATATTGAAATAGTTGTTCAACCAATGTGATTTCCGCCGGTGCGCACCTCAAGCGGCTGGCCTGCGACGCGATTGGCATAATCTTCGTATTGCAAAGATTGGGAGTTGTTATTTCCGAACCCGCCGCTCACGCTGAAGGGATTACCGGACTGCGCGGTAATGATCGTACTTACTTCCCAGCCGCCCAAGATTTGCTGAATTAACTGATTGTGCCCGGATAGCCTCTGGGTTTTGTAAATGAAATTGGTTACCCAGATGAGCGGGAAGTTCGCTGAGGAAATGCCCCGATTGAATCCGAGGTCGAATGGATTCGTGAGAGCGCCCCTAAAGCTTATATCAGCTGGAGTTGCGGTATCCAAAAGCTTGGACCAGGTGAAATTCGACTGGAATTGCAGGCCGCGAGAAAGGCGACGTTCGACAGTGACCTCGAGGCCATTGTAAGTAGCGGTTCCGTTGCTGAAATCATCGAGAATTTGGCCAAAGGCAGAGGAAGAATTGCGCGTTCCACCGGTCGAATAGATACCGGGATTCTTATCGATGGTAGTTGACTGATGGTAGGACTGGCTTCCGACATAGGCGAGCCGAAACATCATTTCGGCGCCGATTCGCTGTTCTACTGCGAGATTCCAGGCTTGGGTAATGCCTAGTTTGAAGCCAGGGTCAAAAGTGGCAGGAATCGAGAGGCCTTGGGCGAAGGTCGCTGAAGACGGAGGTCAATAGGCCGTGGTAGCGAATGGCGGAAATGGACTTACACCTCCGGTTCCAGCGAAACCGGACGATGGCTCATCCAGGGAGACCGGTGTAGTCGCCGTTCCGTTCAGCGTGAAGGTCGGCGCGAACGGGCTGTTGTCATAGGTGTGGTTGTAATACGAGGTGATGAGGGGGGCGGTGAACACGCCGAACCCGGCGTGGAGCGAAGTCTGAGGCCATGAATGCGGCTGCCAAGGGACACCTACGCGGGGTTCCCAATATTCGTAGGTGGTCCGCATTAATCCACGGCCGATCCCTCGGTCCCCTGGGAAGACAAGACCGGCGGGTGCATTCGGATAGATCGTACTCTGTTGTCCAGGGACAAAGGTTGCGGCCCGTCCATCGACGATGGTTACAGGATAATTGGGATCCCAACGCAGGCCGGCTTGGAAGGTGAGGTTTGGCCGGAAGCGGAACTGGTCTTGGGCGTAGAATCCAATTTGCCATTGTCTCAGGCTTCCCACCTCTCCTGCACCTTGAAAATACGAGGAGATATCGCCTAACAGGAAATCTGATAGTCCGTTATTAGTATATTGGCCATTGAAGCCAATGATCGGCAGGTTCGGATAATCGCAAACTTCACTGGAAGCCTGGTGCTGTGCATTGATGCCGAACGAGATATTGTGGCGCTTCTTTTCAACTATCAGATTATCGTACAGGCCGACGGTGAGCGATTGACGCCACAGGGCTCCAGGTAGGGGCTGCTGAAACCATTGCCGACGTTAAATCCCTCCACGGAGCAGGTCGGGTTGGTCACGTCGATGAAGCTCGACCAGCAGAAAGGTTTGCCGGTACTCAGGAGGGGGTTACCGGACTGGAGGGAATCGATCTGAGTCAGGAAAATAGAAGCGCTATTGATCATCGTTGGACTAATGGTCCACGTATGGCCCAGGGTTCCGTTGTAGTACTCGAGCCGATCAGAGTTTATGTAGCTGAGAATGTTACCGGGGGTTCCGTTTCCTGGCTGATTGAAGTAGTTGATGAACGCTCGAAAAAAGAGTCGTTGCGACGGTGAGATGTTGTAGTCGAAGCGGCCCGTGCCTTCGTCATAGTTGTTGATTGTCTTGCCGGACTGAAAAAACACACCGCCATTTGGTTGCTGGCCCACTGGTAGAGCCGTGCTGGCGATCTGGACAGCAGCCTGGTTGAAAAGAGCGGGATTGATCTGATTCGGCTTGCCATTGATCGTGGCGAACGGGGCATTTAGTATCTGCGAAACACCACTGAAGTCACCGCTCAGCATTGCGGGGGTATACGAATAATCAAAGTCGGCGGTGGATGCGGTGCTGTTCCGCGTTCCCTGGTAGTTGGTGAAAAAGAAGAGTTTGTTCTTCAGAATAGGTCCGCCGACGGCCGCCCCATATTGATTCTGGTGCAGCGGATCGACCGTATGCGAAAACCAATTCGATGCATTGAAGCTCTTATTGCGCAGAAACTCCCAGACGCTACCGTGAAAGTTGTTGGTTCCGGACTTGGTCTCGATGGTGACGATCGCACCCGGAGCAAAGCCGTACTCCGCGTTGAAATTATTTGTGATGACTCGAAATTCCTGCGTTGCATCGGCGTTCGGAAAAGGAGCGGCTAGCCCAACATAGTTGTCCATATTGGGCACTCCATCCAGCAGATAGTAAGTGCTGTCTGCGCGCCCCGCGCCAACACCGGAAGACCCACCGTTCTCCGCCGGAAAAGTGAATCCCCCTTGATTGACCGCTACACCCGTAGCGACGCCATTCGTTATCCCAGGCGCAAGGAATACCAGGGTCTGTGGATCGCGTCCGTTCAGCGGCAGCTGGGTAATAGCTTCGGTATTGACCGCCATGCCAATGGAAGACGATGTTGTATCAATCAACTCGGCGTTTGCGGTCACTCGAATAGTCTGTTCGGTGGAACCGGGTTTGAGGGTGACATTCTGAGTCGCGGAAAGAGCGACGGTCAAAATAATGCCCTGTTGAACGTAGGTGGAGAAATCCTTGGCCGCTACGGTGAGCATGTAGGTTCCGGGAGGCAGAGGAGCAATCTTATAAACACCCTGCTCATCTGAAACCGCTGTTTCGGTGAGATTGGTTCCCGTGTTGTTCAGGGTGACCGAAGCGCCGGGGATGGCCGCCCCCGTCCCATCCGTCACCTGTCCTGTGAGGCTGGCGCCACTGACCTGAGCAAACCCACAGTGAGAAAACGAGGTAAACAGAATTAAGAGTCCAACCTGTACAAAACACAGCGTCCTGAACATGGTGCCTCCATGACAAGTGATAGCTCTACAAAGACTGAAAACACTGAATGGTGGTGGCCTCGAACCCTACACGATGGGTTCTTGTCGCCACGGCACTGCAAACCCCGAAATCACTTGGTACCGTGATGGCGACCGGCTCGCCGGGCGGGGCCACGGACTTCATTAGAGGTAAGACCAGCTACCGAGGTGGTGCGACGACCGTAACTATACCCGACGGGAGACAAGACTTGTCAAGGGGCTGACCACATAAATTTCACGAGAGCAGTGAAGCGATTGCCATCTTCGGATGTTCTGTCCTATCTTTGAGCTTCAAAGGTCGATGGACTTCGCCGGCACAGGATTGAGCGGCGAGGCAGTGAGATAGGTTGCCGGCACCAGAGCTCGGCGTTGGGGAGTTTATGGCACAGCAACGTACTGCGTTTGTGACCGGAGCCGCTTCCGGTATAGGATCCGCGATTGCAAGACGCTTTCTTTTGGAGGGATACTCAGTGGCGCTCTTTGATCTCAGTCCCGCCGGGGCCTGCAAGGTCGTAGAGGAGGCCGGGGTAACTGCGAAGAGTCTGGTGCTCCAAGGGGACGCAGGCGAGGAGAGTCAAGTGAAGCAAGCCGTGAACAGGGCAGAGGCAGAACTCAGCACGATCGGCGTCCTGGTGAATAACGTCGGCATCGAAATCAACGGCACGGTTCTCGATCAAAGCCGGGAACATTGGGACCGGCAAATAGCCGTAAATCTAACGAGTGTTTTTCTGTTTTCGAAGTATTGTGTTCCGGGCATGCGTAGCCGAGGTACCGGTACGATCATAAACATCTCGTCCGTACATGCCTTTGCAAGCTGGCCGCGTTGCTCCGCCTATGATGCGTCCAAGGCGGGCGTCCTCGGCATCACGCGTGCGTTGGCGGTCGATCACGGCCCAGACGGCATAAGAGTCAACGCTATTTGTCCAGGATACATTCGCACGCCGCTTCTGGATCAATGGTTCGCGTCTATTGAGAACGGAGAGCAGGAAGCGATTCGATTTCATCCACTGCGAAGAATCGGCGAGCCCAGTGAGATCGCAAACGCCGCTCTGTTTCTGGCCTCAGACCAGGCATCATTCATCACTGGAACAGTCCTGACGGTCGATGGGGGCCTGATGGCAGCGGGCGATTGATGTGAGCCAGTATGAGGAGCGACCGGAGTGCAAGACAAAGAGTCGGTGCCTTTTTTGGGGCTATAAGACAAGGTAAACAAAGAGGAGGCGAATCTTGGGAGCAACATCGACGAAGAAACTACAGCAAGTCGCTCCGTCAGAGGTGCTTGACCATCTGCGTCACCTCATCGAAACCACAGATATGCAGCCTGGAGAGCGATTACCTTCCGAGCGAGCCCTGGCGCTCGAACTGCGGGTCGGGCGGCCTTCAATCCGCGAAGCAATCAAGGCCTTGCAGATACTTGACGTGCTGGACAGTAGGCACGGCGACGGAACCTTCCTCAAATCACGGGCCGGACTTTCGGGCGGTTGGCCCTCCCAAGTGGGCGTCGAAACAGGGAACATCGACCTCATCGAGTTGCTGGAAGTGCGGAAGATGATTGAACCTCACGCTGCTGGTCTGGCTGCAGCGCGGCACAATGACAAGCAGCTTATGCTGATGGAGCGAGAGCTGATCGCCCAGGAAAAGCGCCCAGACGACCGGGATAATTTGATACGTCACGACTATCTCTTCCACGAAGCCATCATCCAATCGGCAGGAAATGGCGTCCTGCAGGATGTGGCGTCATTTCTGTCGCCGCTTCTGGTCAAAAGCCGCAAGCTGACCGGAAAGACAACTCCGGATCCACGGGTTGCGATCCATCAGCACAGGACTGTTCTCGAAGCTATCCGTCGGCGCGATCCGGAGATGGCCGAACAGGCGATGCGTACCCATCTCCAGTCCACGGGACTGGATCTAATTGCCCACGCGGGATCGAAGAGGCGTCTATAAGGCGTGCCGGTAGCCCAGCACAACCTGGGGTTTCGTGTTCCAGGTCACTTCGAGTCCGCTTCCCTCTGCGGGTGTTTTGGTGTCTTGACATAAGAAGTTGCATTCAGTAGCTTTTGTGTGGTTGACCACTAAGTATTATGGTATTGCCTTTTCGAGCCAACTCAGTCCGAGTGCTGTGACCTAAAAAGCCGATAGGGGTGAACAGATGCGGATTACTCAGGTTGAAACCCATGTTGTCGGTAATCCGTGGAAGAACTGGGTGTTCGCCAAGCTTTATACAGATGACGGCTTATACGGCATTGGCGAAGGCACTGTGATGTACTTCGCCAAAACCGTGGAGTGCGCGATTCATGAATTATCCCCGTTCATCATCGGCATGGAAGCGACCCAGGTAGAACTAATACTGCAGAAGCTGATTCGTGACACGTACGCCGACGGAGCTCAGATTCACATGGCGGCCGTGGCTGCAATCGAGATGGCATGTTGGGATATCCTCGGCAAAGCCCTGAACCAGCCGATCTACAACTTCTGGGGAGGCCGCTGTCATGAACGGCTGAGGGTGTATGCCAACGGTTGGTATCGTGGCGAACGTACGCCCGAACTTTTTGCCGAAAAGGCGAAAGAGGTCGTGGCACGAGGCTACACCGCCCTCAAGTTTGATCCCTTCGGCAACGCATGGCGGACGCTATCGAGCAATGATTTCTCCCTTTCGATGGATATCATCGCGGCGGTTCGTTCGGCAATTGGCAATAAGGTCGATCTGCTGATTGAAGGCCATTCTCGCTTCTCGCCGGCGACCGCAATCCAGGTTGCGAAAGCGATCGAACCCTTTCGACCAATGTGGTTCGAGGAGCCAGTGCACCATGGGAATATCTCCGCCATGGTTGAGGTAGCCCGACAGAGTCCAGTCCCCATTGCTGCCGGAGAGAGCTTTTCGAGCAAGTACCAGTTTGCTGAGCTCCTGAAGCACAATGTGATCAGCATCTATCAGCCGGAGCCACTAAACCTGGGCGGCCTGTTCCCGACGCGCAAGATCGCCGATGCGATCGATGCCCATTATGGCGTGGTCGCTCCGCATAGTGCGCAAGGCCCAGTGGCGTCTGCTGGGTGCGTACAGCTCAACGCCTGTACTCCAAACTTCCTCATCCACGAATACTTTGATGATTTTAACGATTCGTGGGAGAAGAACATGGTGCAGTTTCCGGTGGAGGTCGTCGACGGATACATCTCAATCCCGGATAGACCAGGCCTCGGCATCGATCTGAATCTTGAGGAGATAGCAAAGCACCCGTACAGTCAAAAATTCCACTTGCCCCTCTTCAAGCGAGGTTGGGAGAAACGCGAAGCGCAGTAGAAAGGGAGACTCAATGCAGACCCGGCGCGACTTCCTCAAGACTCTGGCCCTCACGGTCCCGGCATCTACCTGCTTTTCCGCCGTTCATGGATACGCTCAGCCGGGATTGCCTGCGACCGAGCGCTTCCTTTTTGGCGCCGATGTTTACCCCGATATCCAGAGCCCCGAGCAGAACAAGAGCATGCTCGACCTGCTGCAGAGCGCCCACATGAATATCGTTCGCGTTGGAGATGCAAACTGGGGCAACCTCGAACTGGCCCCCGGACAGTTCAACTTCGGTTGGCTTCGGGATTTTCTAAACGATCTGCATCAGCGCGAGATCTCCGCTATTGTGGGAACCTCGACGTTCGTTCCGCCGCAGTGGCTTGTGGGCGCTCATCCGGAGACGCTGGTCGTGCTCGAACCAGGCTCCGGGCCATCCGATCCGATGAGCCGGAAGTCTCCTTGCCTGAACCATCCCCTCTATCGCGAAGCGTGTCGGAGATATGTCCAAGCGTTAGCCGAGGAGTTTCACGATCATCCGGCTGTGATCGGCTGGCAGTTAGATAACGAGATCGAATTTGTGGATGAGATCGTCTGTTACAACCCTGCCTGCGAGCACGCCTGGCGACAGTGGCTGGAGCAGAGCTTCCACACTCCAAAGGAGTTCAATAAAGACCTCGACCTGGTTAGCTGGGGCATGCAAATTCAGTCCTTCGATGAGGTGCCGCAGCCGAGGCCAGGGGTCGAAGCGTCTCGGCCGTCTCAGCTACATAGCGAGTTGCCCGCACTCTCACTAGCCGAATTCCACTTTCGCCGAGATGTGATCCTCGACTTTCTCGCGGAGCAGGCAGCGATTCTTCGCAAGAATGGGGTCAAGCAGTGGATCCTTACCGACTGGAATCCTGTCTGGACCGCTCTGGCCGACGAGCCGAAGGCGCAGTCCTTCATGTCCATTGCCGGATTGAACTACTACCAGAGGACCGCGGACAAGCCGGAGAGTTGGAAGGATTCCCCGTGGCATCTGGATATGCATCGCTCGTGCTACGAGAAGGGAAGATTTATCGTCACCGAGACACGCTTCGGAGTGACTGGCAGTACGGAAATGTGGGACCCGGCCCCGACGAAAGAGCAATTTCAGATGTGGGACCTGCAACTCGTTGCTTTTGGCGCCGGTGGATTGCTCTACTGGTCCGGCAATCGTTGGCGGGGTGGTCATTGGCCGCATTGGGGTGGACTGCTCGACTGGTCCGGCCATCCGGAACCGGATATCGATTGGGCCATTGAGTTAGGCCGGTTGTTTGAGACTTGGGGCCAAATCCTGCTGGAACATCCTGTCGATAGCCGCGCGGTCGTCTTTACCGATTTCGATAGTCGCGCGGCCCTGGAAATTTACTCGCACATCCCACACAGCAAGACGGTCTTCACGGAGACCTTTTCGGCTCTGCACCGGCTCGGCATCGGTACTGACACGATAAACTCGCTGAACGCGCAGAAACCAGGCAACCTGCGCAAGTACGACCTTGTCCTCTTACCAGCGGCGACGGCACTCGACAGTCCGCTCGTGGTCGAGGCCCTTCACCAGTATGTGATGCAGGGCGGCACTCTGGTCGTGACTCCGTTCACCGCGTACATGGATCGCAACGGGGTTTTCCGCGGTGACGGTTTCGGGGCGAATCTGCTGGACCTTACAGGCGGACTCGTCCGCACTGTCCGCTGGGTGGGGTCCCCGGAGAATGGCAATAAACAGCAACTCGTTGTGAATTGGAGCGGATCGCCGTTGAGCGGCCGATCGCCCGTCGGTCTTGACGGCTACATGGAGTACTTCGAAATCCAACATCCGGACACGAAGATCATCGCGACCTTCGAGAGCGAACAGGACATTGTGAACGGCAGGCCGGCCGCTGCTTTACGAACTTTGGGACGCGGGCAGGTTATCAAGTTTGCCTTCTGGCCCCGTGATGATAGCTTCCTCAGGCTGATCAGCAAAGCTGTTCCTGCCACACAGAATCTGCTGGCCGCGCCTCTGCCCGATGGCGTCCTAGCCTTGCCGCGCACGGACCATAGCCTGTTCGTGATCAACGCGACATCGCAAGCTCAATCCATTGCGTTGCGGAGATCCTCTCGGGATCGACTCTCAAAACGCAGCCTCTCTTCAGGAGGAACCCTCAAGCCGTACGAGGTACTTTGGCTTGAGGCTTAACGTATCGCTCGGTCATCTCGTGTCAAACAAGAATTCCTCAGAGGAATGCACTTGAATCCGACTGATATAGCATCAACGCTGGAACTCATCATCGTACCGTCTCGAACACTTGCGCGGCTGAATGGCGTCGACATCCTCGTCATCGCGATTTACTTCGTTGCGGTGATTTACATCGGCTTTTATCTGAAGCGCGACGCAAACACCGGCGAAGACTTCTTCATGGCCGGCCGCGAAATGACGGCCTGGGTCGCGGGCCTGAGCTTCGTGTCCGCCAATCTCGGCTCGCTCGAATTGATGGGCTGGGCCGGAGCGGCCTATCAGTACGGCATCCTGGCCGCGCACTGGTATTGGATCGGCGCCATTCCGCGCCATGCTCTTCCTCGGCATCGTGATGATGCCGTTCTATTACATCTCGAAAACGCACTCGGTGCCGGGCTATCTGCAACTTGCGCTACGGCGACGGCGCGCGCGCTCTCTGCGGCGATCACCTTCGCCTTCATGACCGTGCTGATGAGCGGCATCAACATGTATGCCATGGCTATGGTCATGAAGGTCGTGCTGGGCTGGGACATCCACTTCAGCATCTGGGTTTCTTCGGTCACCGTGGCTGTGTATGTCGCGCTCGGCGGCTTGCTTTCCGCCATCTTCAATGAGGTGCTGCAGTTCTTTCTCATCTGGTTCGGCGCGCTGCTGATCCCGATTCTCGGCCTGATCGAAGCTGGCGGCTGGGCGCAGCCTCAAGGCGCAGCATGCACGAGCAGCTTTCACGACCAACGATTACACGCACATGTGGAGCACGCTCGGGCACTTCACCGACAACCCCATGGGCATGCACTGGACCGGCATCGTCTTCGGGCTCTGGCTGCGTTGTGAGTTTCTCGGCTACTGGACCACCGATTTCCTTGTCGTTCAGCGCGTGCTCGCCGCCAAGGATCTGCGCTCCGCAAGCATGGCTCCGATCATCGGCGCGGCCTTCAAGATGGTCGTGCCGTTCATCGTCATTCTGCCCGGACTGCTCGGGCTTGGCGTGCTGCCCTTCCATCTGGTGGCCGGAGCGCAGGCCGTCGGCCACCGGCCAGCACAGTTACAACGAAGTGCTGCCGCTGATGCTGGCGCGCTATTGCGGGCCGGGTCTGCTGGGCCTCGGCATCACGGCGCTCATCGCCGGATTCATGTCCGGCATGGCCGGCAACGTGAGCGCCTTCTCCACCGTCTGGACCTACGACATCTATCGGCGCCTTCCTGAACAAGCGCGCGACCGATCGCGCACTACGTCGTCGATGGGCCGCTGGTGCACGCATTATCGGCGTGCTGGTCTCAGCATCGGCACGGCGTACATCGTGCATGCATCTTCGCCAGCATCATGGATTACGTGCAGGCGCTGTTCAGCTTCTTCATCGCGCCGCTGTTCGGCACCGTGATCCTCGGCATGCTGTGGAAGCGCGCGACCAGGCGGCCGGCTTCTGGGGGTTGCTGGTGGGCACGTCCACGTCCGATCGGCCTGTGGCTGTGGGTGAAGAACGATCCCTCAGCCCTGCGTTACGTCGCGCTTTCTCCGGACGCCAAGGAGATGGCCGAGAATATCTACCGCGCCCTGTGGGCATGGTCGGCCTGTGTGATCGTGACTGTGATGGTGAGCTTAGTAACGAAGCCGAGGCCAGAGTCGGAACTGGTTGGCCTCGTTTACGGTGCGACCAAGATACCTCAGGAGCACAATGAATATTGGTACCAGAATCCGATTGTCTGGGCCGTGGTGATATTCGTTGTCTTCGTCGCACTTAATATCCTTTTCTGGTAGAAGCCGGGCGTACACCGTGCGGTCCGCACTTGGCCAGCCTGAGGCACAGAACGCATCCGATAGCGTCAGCAGAAGCGGATCTCGGATGTGTCCGGGTGATGGTGCCATACGAAGTCTCCTTCCAGCCGAACGACCTTGAACTGATAGTCATTCATCTCGGCGATCACTCGCGGGGACCATTGCTCTGAGAGGCGTTGGAACTTGTTCTCGAAATTAATTGCACGGTACGGTTTCATATGGCCCTCCATCATCAGACGCATCGCGGATATGAAGATGCGACGGATCAGCTTTTCATCTGGGCGGCAATGCGTTCGATGGCATGGTGAGCGGATAGTATCGCGCCCTCCTGCCAGCCTACGAGGTGGGAGAGGTAGTCGCCCGCAAAGTAAGTGCGGCCCTGGGGTTGTTCGAGCTGGTTGTAGGGGGCTGCGCTGCTGGGAAGGCGGTTGTTGGCGAAGCACCCTAACGAGTAGGGAATCCTGGCCCAGCTGATGTAGATGGGTTTCTCCAGCAGTCTGGAGCGACCGGCGTGAAGTGTTTCGACCGCCGCCCGCGAGGCGTCCAGCTTGGCTTCGATGGAGGGCAAAGCGCCGAATGCAGTGGGTTTCCCTGAGCTATCGCCGAAGTCCTTTCCCAGGCCGCCCAGGTCATTGCGCTCCGAGTTGAAGCCTGGCGACCAGGACGCCGGTAGGAGAAAAAAGCTTTGCGCTGGGATACCAGACCAGGTCGACGGTATTTTTGAGGAAAGAGATGCCGCCGTAGATACGGTTCTCCTTCTCCCAGAAGCGAGGCGACTCCCAGGCGATCTTGTACAGGGCGGAGACGGGCATGGCGGTAAACACCTGGTTGGTCTCCGGAGAGAAGTTGTTTTTGGTATTTGCCAGGACAGAAATCGGCAGTGAGCGTCTGCGGCGTTCCGACTTTGGAGTAAGTGACGGTAACCTTGTCGTCGCCAGTGGTGATCTCCTTAACTGGGGAGTCGAAGTGGATTATGCTCGCGTTCAAGGCGCGGGCGAAGGCGTATGGGATCCGGTCCATGCCGCCCACGGGCTGGAACATCGTCGCCTGCCAATCAATTTCGTCCTCGTAGAATTCGCCTTTAGACAGGTCGGCAACGAGGAGATCGTGCAGCTTCAGAGGCTTATGGAGCAAGTGCTGGGCCGGCCCGGCGCCACGCGGTGTGACGAAGCCGGCGCGCATAGAACCTACATATTTACCGTTGTCGTCGAGATCGCCAAAGTCCGCCAGAAAATCCTTGAGCAGGGCGGTGTCTTCCTTGGAGAGCGCATCGTCAAGGGCGTCCGCCTGCAGGCACTTGGACAGGAGTTCCGCGAGGTAGCCGCGGGTATCGTGGATGACCTGGCGCTGCTCGACCGGCTTGCCGGAGTTGAACAGGGGAGACTGCATCAATGCGGAGCGGGAGACGTTGACCTCAAGGGGTACGCTCAGAGCCTGACAATAGTCGAGCAGATGGGTATGGATGGAGGGAATGCGGGCAGGGCCGGCGTTGAGGTAGCCGCCATCTGACCAGCTGCAGTTCTGGATGGTTCCGTCGGTGAATTCAACCTTGCTGCCGTCGCGCACTGTCCAGTTGCGCCCCCCAGGGCGGCTTCGGGCCTCGAGGATGGTGCGGGTGAAACCGGCCTTGCACAGCTCATAGGCAGAGACCAGCCCCGCGATGCCGGCCCCCAGGATGATGACGCTCATGCCCCGTCCGAAGTCTGCGGCGAGTTGGGGCAGCGCAGAGACACCGGGGAGCGGCATGAGGCCGAGGGCCTGCATCGTCCGGAAGGCTGCGGAATAGCCGCCGATTTGGGCGACGCGCTCGAGGAAGACACGTCGAGTGAGGCTCATTCGGTCGTCTCCAGGCGTTTCGATTGAGAATAGTACCTCCACAGTCTGTAGCAGGTCAGGTTGCCGCGCAAGAAACGTCTACTCCCCCGGCGGAAATTCGCTGGTCGACGGGCAGGGGTTTAACCGCGGTTTTCAGTGGGGTGGACGTCGTTGAACTTGCCCCGCCGAAGCGGTCTCTCGTCGGGCCTACAATTGGAGGATGAGCACACCCATTCATCAAATTCCCGTGCGCCGCATCACCGGCGAAGACACCAACCTCGGTGAGTACAGCGGAAAAGTCCTTCTCATCGTCAACGTCGCTTCCAAGTGCGGACTCACGAAGCAATACGAATCTCTGGAAAAGCTCTATCGTGATTACCGCGACCGCGGCCTGGTAGTCGCCGGTTTCCCAGCCAATGATTTCAAAGGCCAGGAGCCGGGCACTAATGCCGAGATCCAGAGCTTTTGCAGCACCAACTTTGGCGTCGACTTTCCTTTGTTTGAAAAGATCACCGTGGTGGGGGAAGGGAAACATCCCCTCTACAGCGCGCTGATCGCGGCCCAGCCCAAGGCTACCAGCACGTCAGAGGTTCCATTCAGCGAGAACTTGAAAAAGTATGGAATCGACCCTAACGAAGAGCCCGAGCTTCTCTGGAATTTCGAGAAATTCATCGTGGACCGCGGGGGCAAAGTTACCGCCCGTTTCGCACCCAATACCACCCCGGATGACCCGGCGCTGCTCAAGGCAGTCGAATCAGAACTAGCGAAGGCCTAATCGTCCGCGAAATGGCCGTAGGGGGGTCCGCTTGTGGCTGACGGAAAAGATCTCTACAATCCTCGCGTGTCAACCTTCCGTACCTGAAAGGACGCCTATGCGTTTTATTCGCGGATTTATCACGGCAGCCGCTATCGTCTTCCTTATCCCTGAGCTGGTTCCCGTCCAGGGCCAGGATGCTTCTCGTCCCGTTGCAGGCGGTGGCATCTCGGCCCCTGGCTGGGTTGGAGAGATCGACTCCGGAGCGCAAAAGGCGGGACAAACCATCAATGACACCAAGCTGACCCAGCAAGGCAAAACGCTGGAAGTGACGACGGGTCCGGCGGCGACCTATTGGAATCCCGCCAACAAGGCGACCGGCAACTACACTGTATCTGCCACATTCACTGAGCCAAAATACATGAATCTGAACAGCCATCCACATCCGTACGGCATCTTCATCGCCGGCCATGAGCTGGGGACCGATCAGCGCACCGAGTTATATTGTGAGGCGTATGGTGATGGGAGATTTATCGTGCGCGGCTTTGGACCGGCTCCGTTTCAGATGAACGGCCGTGGGGAAGCAAACGACGCTGTCCATAAGGCTGCCGGCCCCGGTCAACCTGTGGAACAGAAAATTGCGCTTTCCGTAAAAGACGGAAAGGTGGAGTGTGCGATCAATGGCACGGTCGTCGCCAGCTATGACAAAGCTCTGGTGGTAGCCGACGGAAAGCTGAAGTCCACCGACGGCATCTACGGGATTCGCTTCGCGCACAACACGGAAGGGAGTGTCGCCGATTTGAAGATGACGAAGCCTTAATGCGCGACGGCCAGCTCCTCTTCCAGGAGCTGCTTTTGGAATAGATCTGCGTAATAGCCGTTGCGGGCGATCAACTCGTCATGCGCGCCCAACTCGACGATGCGGCCGCCCACCAGCACGGCAATCTGGTCGGCGTGGCGCACGGTGGAGATGCGGTGGGAGATGAAGAGCGTGGTGCGGCCCTGCATCACTCGCTGCAATTCACCCAGGATCTGCTCTTCCGTGTAGGTATCGACGCTGGACAATGCATCATCGAGGATCAGGATGCGGGGGTTGCGGATGACGGCGCGGGCGATCGCCGTTCGCTGCTTTTGCCCTCCGGAGAGAGTGATCCCGCGCTCACCGACCGTGGTCGCCAGGCCAGCAGGAAATTCTTCAAATTCGCGGCGGATGTGCGCCGCCTCAGCCGCTTCCAGCACTTGGCTATCGGTTGCCGAGGGAGCGCCAAAGGCGATATTTCCGCGAATCGTCTGGCTGAATAGAAAAGTTTCCTGGGGAACGAAGCCGATGTTGGCGCGTAACACTTCCAGCGGATAGTCGCGGATTGGGCGATCGTCGATCAGAACGCTTCCCGGCGCGGCGTCGTAAAGCCGTGGAATCAGGTTAACCAATGTCGATTTGCCTGAGCCGGTGGGTCCTACGATGGCGAGACTCGTCCCTGCAGGAACCTTGAGCGACAGCGAGTGCAGCACTTCTGCGCGGCCGGCATCAGAGCCGGAATAAGAGAAGCTCAGGTCGCGAAATTCGATATCGCCAAGCAGAGTCAGATCGGCGGGGATGGAAGGGTCGGCCTCAGCATTGTCGATGGTGGGCTTGTCCGACAACAACTCATCGATGCGCACCACCGAAGCGGTGCCCCGCTGCCATAGGTTCACCACCCAGCCAAGAGCGATCACGGGCCAGGTGAGCATGACCATATAGGTGTTGAAGGCGACGAAATCGCCGATGCTGATGCGATGCGAAAGCACTTCGTGGCCGCCCACGAGCAGGGTGATGGCCATGGCGAGTCCAAGCACAAATTCGAGTGTGGGCCAGAGCATGCCCATAAGCTGAACCAGGCGAAGGCCGCGGCGGATGTTCTCCTTATTGGACTTTTCAAAGGCGGCGATCTGGGCTTCTTCCTGGGCAAAGGCGCGAACCAGGCGGGCGCCGGAGAAATTCTCCTGGGCTTGCGCGGAAATTTCGGAGTACATCGCCTGGATGCGCTCGAAGCGCTCATGGATCTTTCGCCCTAACGACTGCACCAGAATGCTGGCCAAGGGCAATGGGACTAGCGCCACCAGGGTCAGCCGGGGACTGATGCGGAGCAGAAAATACAAGGCGCCGATGGAGAACAGGACGGTGTTGGCACTGTACATGATGGCCGGACCCAGCAGCATGCGCACTGCGTTCAGGTCGTTGGTCATGCGGGCCATGATGTCGCCGGTGCGGTGCTGCTGAAAGTAGGCTGCTGGTTGCCGCTCCAGATGGCGGAAGAGATCGTTGCGCAGATCGAACTCGATGTCCCGGGAAACGCCGATGATGATCCAACGGGTAAGGAAGAGGAAGACGCCCTTGGAGGCAGAGATCAGGACCAGCAGTCCGGCATAGAAGAGGATCTTTTGCCGGGTGACGCCCTGGTTCAGATCGTCGATGGCGATGCGGATGACTTGGGGAAAGAGGATCCAGATGGCGTTCGAGACCACCACCGACAATCCGCCCCAGACGAAGTCGCGGGAATAGCGGCGCAGGTAGGGAAACAGAGGCCGGAGCGTAGCAAGCATGCTGGTTTCTATTCTAATCTCTGCCCTACAGCATTTTCACCAAGTTACCAGGGGGCTAAAGAGCCTGGTTCTGATTTGCGGTTTGTTTTCGCGCTCTCACGCACACTCTTTAGCCAAAACGGGCATGCCTTACGTGGGCGTGCGCAGCAGAAGATAGGCCCCGGCGAGGCCGAAGAGCAGATCCGGAGACCAGGCCGCTAGCAGAGTGGGCAGGAAGTTCACGTTGCCTAGTCCTTCAAACGTACCCTTAAGCACCCAGAACGCAATCGCCAGGCCAATGGCGGTGGCTATGCCGGTGAGGGATCCGCGTTTGCCCATGGATAAGGCGAAAGGAATAGCCAGCACAGCCATTACCAGGGTGACCAGCGGATAGGCAAGCTTGAGATTGAGCTGGACACTGAGCTGCTTGGTGTCAAAACCACTTTGCCCGAGGTCGCGGATGTAGCGCTGCAGTTCACCGAACGTCATCTCTTGCGACTGCAGGGCTTGCTTGGTGAAGTATTGAGGTTGCTCGGTGATCTCGGGGAAGCTTTCGACATTGAACTGGCTATAACTGCTCACGGCTTCGCCGTCAAACCGCCGCTCCCAACCGTTCTCAAAGACCCATTGCCGCAACTGCGGTTCCCAGTGGGCACTGGAGGCGAAGATGCGGCGCGAAACAGAAAAGTTCTCTGGGTTGAATTCGAAGACGGTGAGATTCGCGAAGCGCTCCTGTCCCGGATCGAAGAACTGGTAATAGAAAATACGTCCTGGCTTGCCGGGATCCTGGCGGCCGAAGATCCATTTTCGATCGGGCCTCAGGAAGGTTTGCGCCGGTCTGCCTTTGATCACACTGCGCAGCGCCTCCTGCCGGCGGTTGGCGGTGGGCAAGTAGGACTCATCGAAGAGAAAGAGGGCAACGGCAAGCATGGCCGATACCACCAGGATGGGCACCATCACCCGGTACAGGCTGATGCCCGTAGCCTTCATGGCGGTGAACTCGTTGGTCCGGGTGAGCACGCCAAAGGTGACCAGCACGGCAACCAACACCGCCGGAGGGGTGATGTTGTAGATCATGCTGGGGGTCAGGTCGATGAGATATTCGCCTACCGTGACCAGCGGCGTGCGGTTGCGGATGATGTCGCCGAGCAACTCAAAGAAGGTAAAGACCAGCAACAACAGAACGAAACTGACCAGTACCATGGCAAAGGTAGTCAGAAACTCGCGCAGCACATACTCATCGAGAATGAGCGGGAAACGTCCCCGTTCGTGTGCCTCGCGCTCTCCCTTGCTGCGCTGAGTTCTCGGGCTGAACAGTTTCGTGCCCTTGAATCTGCCGGCAAAGGCGGCGAATTGCGCGCCGAATCCTCCCCCCACCGCCATTTGGCGCAGCAGCAGCAGCCCAAAGAAGGCGAAGAGCACATTTGCCGCCCACACCCCGGCAAAGACGGGGACTTTGCCTTCGCGAGCGAGCGAAACGCCGATCAAAGAGAGGAAGTAGTAGATGAAAACCAGCGCAATCGTCACCACAAAGCCGGCGCTCTTGCCGCCGCGCCGCGATGAGAGGCCGAGCGGAATACCGATCAGCATCAAGACCAGGCAGGCTGCCGGATAAGCGAAACGCTTATGAAGTTCGATCAGGTAGGTTCTTCCGCCGGGACCCTTGGTGTGCTCATAGAGCACGCGGTTGCTCATGGCCAGAATGGGCGTGTCATTGTGGCCGATGTGCGCATCCTCCTGGCCGCCAATGGTCAGTGGAAGTTCCGATTCCAGGAAGGTAGAGACCTGATATTGGGAGGCGCCGTTGTCGCTCACCAGTTCGTGCTCAGTGCCGTTGCGCAGACGCATGAGGAGGGTGTGGTTCGGTCCGTTGGCCACAACGGCGTCCTCAGCGGTGGTGACCTTGGGCGCGACCGGATCGCTCAGGTCAGCGAGGAAGATGCGCTGCCATCGCGAGGCTCCCGCGCCGGCGCGAATATCCTGCACGTAAAGCACATAGTTCTTGAAGTCTTCGTAGAAGACCCGCGGCTCAACCGCAAACGAGGCCTGTTGATTCGTGAGCGAATTTTCCTCCCGCAAGAAGGCCGCGGTCGCTTTGGGGGCGACGTAGAGCGAAACGCCCAGGGAGATAAGCCAGCTGGCAATCGCGATGGCCGAGACCACGCGGACGAAAAACCAGACGCCCATGCCCACCGCCCGCATGGCAGTGATCTCGCTATCGGCGGCCAGCCGGCTGAGGCCGAGCAGCACTCCGACCAGCACGGCCATGGGAATGCTGAGGCTCAGGATATTGGGGAGCATGAACAGAAATATCTTGGCCACGGTGCCCAACGAGGCACTGTTGCGCGCCGCCATCTCAAGCAGCGGACCGAGGTACTTCATGAACAGGATGAAGGTGAAGAGCGCACCCCCGAGGAGGGCATGCGAGAGCACTTCATTCCAGATATAGCGGGTAAAAATGCGCACAGGCGAGATCCCGATCGTCTGTGTTCAGTGTAAGGCAGTTTCGCAATCACTGTGGCCTGACAAAGATCGCGAGGTGTGGTTTTTCCTTGGGAGAAAACCACGAAGAGACCTGTCACTTCGGTCTACACCAATTGCGAAACTGCCCGGAGCATTCTCCTGCTATGAGCGCATGGCAAGAGCGGCGGCGATGCCAACTCAACAACCTACGGAGAAAAAGCCGGGGGATAGAAGGGGTGCGCTTGGCAGAGCCGCCGCGCGTGACGTCCGGGCGATATCTTTCGACGTGGAAAGATGTATCGACTTTACCGGCGCACCCAAAGGAGGGAGAGCATGCTGCTGATTGGGAGAATGCCCGTGGCACAAGAAGACTGGCAATGGCGAAAAAGTGTTACTTTGGTTTTTCTTCGCGCTTGCCGGATGAGCCGCCCGGCACCCCGGGAAGGAAGCGATAGCCGATACCGCGGACCGTCTCCAGAAAGACAGGCTCGGCGGGATTGTCCTCTATATAGCGGCGCAGGCGGACCATAAAGTTGTCGATGGCGCGCGTATCGGTGTCCTCGTGCACCCGCCAGACCTGTTCCAGCAGCTCCTTGCGAGAGATGATGCGCCCCTGGTTGAGGACCAGATAGCGCAGCAGGTCAGACTCCATCAGGGTAAGGCGGATGGTTTTGTCCGGAGTCGTGAGCTGGAGCTTATCAAAGTGGATGGTGCGGCCGGCGAAGCTAAAGGTGGAGGGCGAAGCGGGTTCGCGCAGGGGCTGCGCCGGTTCCGCGGGGAGAGCCGCACGAAGCCACGCCATACGGCGGAGAAGACCGTTGAGATGCGCCAGCAGGATGGAAAGATCGAACGGTTTGGGCAGATAATCGTCGGCCCCCGCGCTGAATCCGTTGAGTACGTCTTCGGGACGGCTGCGCGCGGTGAGCATGAGGATAGGAATGAAATTCTGTTGTGCCCGCAGTTCCGCCGCGACGGAGAAACCATCTCTCCCCGGGAGCATAACGTCCAGGATGACGGCATCGATGGAATCGGCGGCGATCATATCCAGCGCGGTCTCGCCATCCACCGCCAGCTGCACGGTGTAACCCTCGGCGCGCAGATTGAACAACAGGCCCTGCGCCAGGTGGGCTTCGTCTTCGACCACCAGGATGTTGGCCAGTTGGCTCACTGCAGAGCCTCTTTGCGGGTGCTCGAGAGGGCACGCGGCAGCTGCAGCCGGATGGTGGCGCCGCGCCCTTCCCCCTCCGACTCGGCGACCACGTCGCCCCCGTGCTGGCGAGCGATGGAGCGGACCAGGAAGAGGCCCAGCCCGGTGCCCTTGATGCGGAAGACATTCCGGGCCGGGACGCGATAGAAGCGCTTGAAGATTCGCTTCAGGTGCGGAGCGGCAATGCCCAGACCATGATCGGAAACCGTCAGCATCATCCATGCGTCGCCCTCGAGAGCGAGGTGCACCTCGAGTTGAGGCCCTTCGGGCGAATACTTGACCGCGTTGTCGAGCAGGTTGAGGACGGCGGTGCGCAGGTCTTCCGGGTTGCCCATCACGGCGAGCAGCTCGGCGTCCGGGTCTACGGTGAAGCGAATGGTTGACTCCTGCAGATGGTAACGCTGGAGCGTGGTGCGGATGCAGTCGCGGACCACGTCCTCGAACTGCAGCCGAAGCCGGACCTGGTTGCGCGCGCGCTGCCCCACTTCTCCTGCCTTGAGCACCTGCTCTACGGTGGCCAGGAGGCGCTCACTATCGGAGAGCATGATGTCATAGAACTCCTGTCGCTTGGAGTCGGTCAACTGGTGGCGTTGCAGGGTTTCCAGATACAGGCGGATGGAGGTAATGGGCGTCTTGAGTTCGTGGGTGACGGCATTGAGAAAGCTGTCGTGGCGCTCGTTCCGCTTTACCTCACGCACCAGGAAGATGGTATTCAGAACGAGCCCGGCGATCAGCAGCAGGAAGAAAGGAATGCCAATCACGAGCAGGATGAAGCTGCGCCAGTTGATGATGATCCAGCCAACGTTGAGGGTGATGGCAAGGGCGACGAGGCAAGCGCCGAGAGTGATGGAAAGGACGATCGCATTTCTGCGTCTGGTGATACGCATACCGGCAAGCCCTAGGCAAAGTATAGCGGCGTCTTAAGCCTAAAAAGGTATGGGCGCGACCGAAGTCGCGCCCAGGTTGGCAACCGGCTGGTCCGCGGTGGTTAGGAGACGCCCGCGGGGCGTGGGTCATGGGGGTCGAACTGAGCCACCTTGACGTTGGTGGCGAGTCCGAGCTTCTGGAGCAGCCAAATGCCGTAGAAGTTGGGATCAAACTCCCACCAGGTAAGGCCGTGCCTGACGGAGACGGGATGGGCATGGTGATTGTTGTGCCAGCCTTCGCCGCCGGTGAGCAGAGCCACCCACCAGTTGTTGCGTGATTCGTCGCGCGTGGCAAAGCGTTTGGAGCCCCACATATGAGTGGCGGAGTTGACCAGCCAGGTGGCGTGCAGACCGAGCGTCACGCGCAGAAAGATGCCCCACATCACGCAAGACCATCCCCCAAAGGCAAGCAGGAGAAACCCCACTGTGGTCAGCGGTACCCAGTGATACTTGCTGAGCCAAACCAGGAAGCGATCTTTGGCCAGATCGGGTGCGTAGCGCGCCATCAGCGCAGTCTCGTGGTGCAGGGCGTCGCCGGAGAGAATCCAGCCGGCGTGCGACCACCATCCACCGTCATGGGGTGTGTGTGGGTCGCCCTCGCGGTCGGTAAGCTGGTGATGAACACGGTGGGTGGCAACCCAGAAGATGGGTCCGCCTTCCAGTGCAAGAGTCCCGCAGACGGCCAGGAAATACTCCAGCCACTTGGGCGTGCGGTAGCCGCGATGGGTGAGCAGGCGGTGGTAGCCCATGCCGATGCCCATGTTGATGGCGAGTACCCAAAGCGCGATGAAGCAGAACAGGCCCTTCCAGGTAAACATGAAGAGAGCGGCCACGGCGAGCACATGAAAGGCCACCATGAAGCCGGTGGTTACCCAGTTGGTTTGATGGGCCTGGGTGTCGCGGCCAAGGACCGGCACGTCACTGTGCGTTTTCGCGGGCCGCGCCACAGCGGCCTTTGCCTCGCAGGTTTCGGCTGCGGGGACAAACGGTAGGGTGGTGGAGGGTTCAATAAGTTCGGTCGACATGATCTGGAAGAGGGCCCTTTCGATGTGCCCGTAACTTGAACCTAACAGGGCCCTGATTGTCCGCGCGTAAGAGTTTTGTAATGAGAATTGGTCATACATATGACCGGGGCGGGTTGCACCTGAATCGGTGCCTTCGGGGGATGGCGGCAGACTTCCTACGACTTTCGTCTGCTACGGCTCGGGCGGCAGCGGGCCACGCTCGTTCGAGAGGGCTAGCCGACGAAATCGATGTTTACTGGATTGGGAATCAGGCCGCGCTCATGGCCCATGGTGAGAAGCTTGCGGATGGCTTCTTTCCCATCTTCGCCGTAATCGAGCGTGCGCTCGTTTACATACATGCTGACGAAGCGGTTGGCTAATTGCGGGTCGAGGTCGCGGGCAAACTGCATGGAATACTCGAGCGCAGCCTCGCGGTGGTCGAGCGCGTGCTGGATGCTCTCTCGCAAGGCCTGGGTCACGGTGAGCATGACGTCCTCACCCAGGCTGCGACGAATGGCATTGCCGCCAAGCGGCAAGGGAAGCCCGGTTTGTTCCCGCCACCACTGGCCGAGATCGATGACCTTATGCAAGCCGCTGGCAGCGTAGGTGAGCTGGCCTTCGTGGATGATCAGCCCGGCGTCAAAATTACCCGCGACCACTTCAGGAATGATTTTGTCAAAGGGAACGGTGGCGGTTTCGATCTCCGGCGCGAACAATTTTAACGCCAGGCAGGCGGTGGTCAGAGTGCCGGGAATCGCCACACGCACGCGACGGATCTCATCGGCTGTGATGCCCTGCCTGGCCACGATCATGGGGCCGTAATTTTCCCCCACGCTGCCGCCACAGGCCATAAGCGCATAGTCCTTCTGCACGTAGGGATAGGCATGGAAGGAGATTGCGGTTACGTCGTAGAAGGCCTCGTTCATCGCCTTGTGGTTGAGGGTCTCGATATCGCAAAGCGTATGGGTGAACTTGTAGCCGGGCACGCGAATCTTGCCCGTGGCCAGGCCATAGAACATGAAGGCGTCATCGGAGTCGGGACTATGAGCGATGGAGATCTCCCTGACCGCGCCCGGCGACGTCCTGAGATCTCGGGCTGGGGCATCGGGCGGAAGCGAAATAGGAGTAGTGGTCACAAAATCCTTTCTGAGAACATCGGCAGCTACATAGACGTAACGCGGTCACCGCCGCGATAGTACAGGACCTCAAAGAGTTTGATGGCGCGAATCATCGCCGAATGATCCCAGGATTCCGACGCAGCCGGCCGCGGCCAGCACCTTGAGGGCGTCGCCAGGAAGGAATGGAGCGATCGATTGGGCAAAGACGACGGAAAATGGCAGATGACTGATAAGGCCAAGCCAGGTCGCGCCGACGGCAAGAATAAGGATGCTGGCAAGTCCTGCTGCAGCGATCGCGGTCATGAAGCGGCGCGGGCCGCGGCGATAGAGCAGGCTGGCCAGCGCGGCCGCCAGGGGATACGAAAGCAAGTATCCGCCGCTGGGGCCGAGCAATTGGGCTAATCCGCCGGGACCATGAGGGCTGAAGACCGGCAGGCCAAGGGCACCTTCGACCAGATAAAGCGCCAGACAGGCAAACGCTGCCCCTGGACTGAAGAGTAACCCCAGCAGCAGCACAGCGAAGGTCTGCATGGTGACCGGAATCGGGGTGAAGCCGAGGGGCACGGCGATGTGGGCGCAAATAGCCACCAGGCCGGTAGCCAGGACAACGGCGATTACGGTATTCCAGGCGATGCGGGGCGCGTGCCACGCGCGCAGGGTGTCCTGCTTATAGCTGATCTCTTGCATCATTCACTCTCCCTTTCGAACCAGGCCGAGGGTACTCGATCCGGGCGAGACGTCAAGGCCGGTGCGATTCCGAAGGAGCGGTCACGCCATCCGGCTCCATCGCAGCATCCGTGCCGCTGGCGCCGGGCTGTTCATGCCGCCGAATATGCCGGGCGACCGACAAAGCCACCCACAATAGTGCACAAAAACTAATGGCGAAAGCCAGGAACAAAAGCCGCATAGAGGACAACCGGGCTCAAGAACATCTTGAAGCATAACAAAAAACGTGCGGGGTTACCGCAGGCTCGCATCCAGCCAGGCAAGGTAAGGTTCTGAACCGGCGGAAACGGAGAGCACCAGGAACTCGGGAACGTCGTAGGAGTGAAGGCCGGCGATGGTCGATTGGACCTCGCGGATGAGGGCAACGCGGGTCTTGATCAGCAGGAGCACTTCGGGCGCGGATTCGATACTGCCCTGCCAGCGGTAAATCGATTGCACGCCGGGCAGGATATTGACGCACGCAGCCAGATGCAACTCGAGCAGGCGATGGGCGATGCGTTCGGCCTGTTCGCGATCGGCGCAGGTAGAGAGAATGATTTGAAAATCGGTCATAAAAGATCTCCGGGTGGGCAGTGTTTACCAAGTATGGTTCCTTCCTCCAGAAGCGGGAAAACTTCCACTTGAGGATGAGGCAAAACAGACGTTCACTGAGAAGATAGAGCAGGCGAACCCGAATCCACCAAGCTGCACAGGAAATTCGGAGATTGCGAGGTGACCGTGAAAACAGAAAGCGAATCCCTGCAGCAGAGTTTGAGGGAGAGAATTTCGTCTTGTCTTTCCCGCTCGGGGCGCCGGGTGGCGACCGCAGTCGCCATTGTCATCGCCGTTTCGCTCGGCTACCACGTAACATTTGGGGCCAACGGATTAACGGCTTATCAGCAGAAGCGCAATCAGCACCAGGAGCTGCAGAAGGAGATTTTGCAGTTGCAACAGGAGAATAGTCGTCTGCAGGACCACGTGCAGCATCTGCAGTCAGACCCGAACGCCATCGAACACGAGGCGCGGGTCATCCTGCGCTACGCCAAGCCAGGCGAGGTCATTTACGCGCTGAACGATAAGGCCGACGCCAATCCCAAAAAATAACGTCGCGGTTTCCGGTAACCGCGCGGCCTACGTTATCTAAATCCCAAGCGCCTGTACATGGAATAGATCCTTACCCCATGGGAACATGGACGTTTAAGCCAAAAAAAAATAAGCTAAAAATGAACTGTACAGTCCCGCAGGGACGGCTGAGAGTAGCCCAGTCCCTACGGGACTGTTCGGGTTACATAAGATACTGCGCCCTATTTTTCTTCCGGCACGGCGGTGAGGACGGAGACCGGGGGTGTGTCCCGCTCCACTGGGAAAAGGAATTTGAGCGGGGAACGAACGATCTGGCGGAGCAGATAGCGGAGCAGCAATAGCTGCTCGCGGCGGCTGACGTCGTAGGCGCGCAGGGCGACAAACGATGCGATGGCAAAGCTGACGCCGAGGTTAAATACGAAGGTCACGCCGATGCCGGCAAGGGCGTAGTAGAACCAGTCCTTGCCGAAGGAACTGGTGCCGAAACGAGCGGCAGCCAAAGCCAGGGTGCCGGTGGATAAGGTCACGTGGCGGACATCGAACGGTATTCCGAAAAAGCGCGCAATCACAGGCACAAACCCTAATAGGTAACCCAAGGCGATGCTGGTGCTCCAGCCGGCAAGGTTAAGCTCAATCCAGGCCGCCAGGCGCGCCATGCTGGGCTGCCCAACCCGACGGCCAAACGGATGTTGGGAGACGGCTTCGGTCAGGCGGTGAAAGACGGCGAAATTTTCGCACCACCCGCCTATAAGCGCCGCAGCCCATAAGATCACCCCGGTGCCCGCCGCATAGATGATGGTCCCGGAGGCAAAAGGATGAAGCGCCTCGTAGACGTGCCGGGCACTCTCCTCCGGCAAATAGGACTTCGCGAACATCACCCGCCACAGACGCTCCAGCACAACCGCGCCAATGCAGACGGCAATCACGTTGCCAATGGCCGCCGCCAGCTGGGTGCGGCTAATGCGTGCGGTAAAGTCCGAGATCTTGCTCCAGCTGGCGTTGCCCGGGTTGTTGCGGACAATGCCGGCAAAGGTCGCGGCCGTGGCGGAAGGCTGTTTGGTGGCCAGCACCAAGCCAAAAACCTGCAGCAGGACGAAGCTGATGGCATAATTGGTGCCGGTCAGAAAGCCCTCGACAAAGAGGGGAAAATGCTGCTCCACAATGCGCATTTTGAAGGCAGCGGTCAGCACGGTGAGCAGCCCGCCACCCAGGGCGGCCAGCCACATTTGCCAGTACTCCTTGCGCGTGTGGGCGATGTAGTGTTCTCCGCTGTGGCCGGTGCGCTCGACGGTCTTGCGCGCCAAAAGATTCAGATTCTGCTTGAGCAGGGCAGAAACGCGCTTATCTTCGAGACGGCCCTCGATGAGCTGGTTGAGCAGATTGCGGGCGGCCGCGGAGCTGTCGGCAACACCGGGAAGCGGCGCACCGCCGAAGCTGAGAATTCGGGCCAGCCCGTGCATACGCATGAGAGCTAGTTCAATGCTGCGCAGGTCGAGCACCAGGTCTGCGCTGACCCCGGTGGTCTCCATGCCCAGCCGCACCTGGCCGAGTTCTTTTCGGCACGCGCTCACCGCCGCTTTCCAAACCTCAAAGTAAGGGGCGGCGGAGGCGGCGTCCGGGGCGCGCACCAGGTCTTGAGTAGAGAAAATCAGGTTATAGAAGGGCGAGTTCTGCACTTCCCAGTGGCCGCCCCGTTCGCGCATGGCTGCGGTGACGCCACGGCCCGTGGTGCGGACGGCGATCAGACAGAGCGCCTGGCGCAAATCGCCTTGCAGGCGAGGGGACGGGCGGGGCCCACCGCCCGTGGCGGGTGGAGCGAGCAGACTCAGAATCCGTTCCAGGAGAGGTTGCGGCAGATCGAGGAAGCGTTCGACCTGGCGGGAATGGGCGAAGAGCGCGACCACCATGCGCGAACTATCCGATACGTCCATCGCCGAAGGCAGCAGGCGATTGAAGATCCGGCGCAGCCCTTCGGAAAATATCTGGTGATGCTTGGGCAAGCCGGCTTCCGCCAGCAGAGCCACGGAATCGAGCTGGGCGAGCATGGCTTGAAAGGTTTCCTGAAAATCCAGGCGCAGCAGATCGTCGTGCTCCAGCATGCGAACCCAGCACAGCAGGCGCACGTTGAAGGCGCGCTCGCTCGAACCGGTCCAAATGGAATGGAAGAGGCGGATGAAGCCGGCGGTCTGCGAATCGAGGGTCGTGGAGGCGGAAAACGCTTTAGTGCGGGCGCGAAGCTCGTCCTGGGCGCGAGCGAAGGCGGGCCGGTGCTGCGAATGGCGCCGCCGGCGAAAATATTTTTTAATAGACCGGCCGAGTCTCACGGTGTGCGCTCATGTCGATGGTAGCGTGCTTTCCCCGCGGTCGTTTCAGGTTGCGTGCGCGGGGCGGAGTTGTTCTATGGCCAGCGCCAGCGCCGCCTGGAGTTGCTGCTGCTTCGCCGGGTCGAGTTTGGCGCCGGCGATGGTGAGATAGAAAACGTCAATGGCGATCTCGCCCTCGGTGTCAATCAGGGCCACCTCGATATTGCAGTCGTGCGCGGCAAGCGTGGTGGCGATCTGACGCAGCAGCCCCGGCCCATCCTGGGCGACCACCTGCAGCAGCGTGCTGTGCGTGGAAGCGGTGTTATCGAAATCCAGACGAGTGTCTACCTTGACCATGATGGGGGCGCGGACAGCCTGGCGCCGTCGCAGCAGGACTTCGATGGGAATCTTCAGCGAGATCACGTCGCCGAGGCTGTCGCGGAAGCGGTCTACTTCCGATGGATTGAGCTCCAGCGTATGGAAGGGGTCGGAAAACTGAAAGGTGTCGACGATCATGCCGGCATCGTTGGAGAACGCCTCGGCCTTGACGATGTTCATACCCCAGGCGGAGAGCGCACCCGCCATATCGGCAAAGAGCAGGGGTCGATCCCGGGTGATGACGGTGAGTTCGTAGGACTGGCGCAAGCTACGCAGGCTGACCTCAGCGGGCGACTGCGATAGCTGTAAAGCCATCTGGAAGTGATCGCGAATCTGCTCCGGCATGCGAGTTTGCAGATAGCGTTGGGGGAAGCCTTCCAGAAAGGTGCGCAGTTCGGGGGCGCGCTCCGGGGCCAGAGTGAGAATCCGCTTCAGCAGCGAAGGGTCGACATCGGCGTGATAGCGCTCCTGGTCGACACTGCGGTCCATGAAGTTGGAGGTGGCGATGTAGAGCTGCCACAGGCTATCGGCCTTCCACGGGGTCAGGGCATCGGGGTTGACCGCTTTGATGTCGGCGTAGGTCATCAGGCAGAGCATTTTCAGGTGGGTCTGGGAGGCCGCTTTTTCGGCAAAGGTACGAATCGTTTCGGCGTCGAAGATGTCGCGGCGCAAGGTCATCGACATTTCCAGGTGATTGCGGATCAGCCGCCTCACCAGGTCGCGTTCTTCGGCGTCCAGCTCCAGCCGGGCGAGCAGGCTATCGGCCAGTTCCACGCTCTGCACCGTATGGTCGCCGCTGCGGCGAGCCTTGCCGGTGTCATGCATAAGCAGTGCCAGGAAGAAGAGGTCGAGGCGGTCGATCTCGGCGAGGAGGGTGGCAAAGCGCCGCTCCCAGGCCAGGTGCGGCTGGCGCAGGGCATGCACGTTGTCGATGACCAGAAAGGTGTGCTCGTCGACGGTATAGCGATGATACGAGTCGCGGATGACCAATGCGTCGATGCCATGGAACTCGGGGATGAGCAACTCCAGGATGCCCAGGGCATGCATGGTGCGCAGCGCGTGGGCGGCGTGAGGCCCGAGCAGAATCTCGCGCAGGCCGTTCCACAGGAAGGGTCCTTCGGGGATGTGCACATCGAGCACGGGGAGCGCATCGGCGAGGCGATCCTCCGCATCTTGTGTCAGCCGGTAGCCATGGGCCGCGACCAGGGCAAAGACGCGGAGAATGCCTTCCGGGCCGGTGAGCAGCGAAGATTCGGAGACATCGATGCGGCCTTCCTGAACCACGAAGTCGGTGCCGGCAATCGGAGTGCGCTTGCGTCGTTGAGGGCGGTAGAAGGACTGCCGCGCCGGCGGCAGAGCCTCCATGAGCAAGACCGCGCGGCGATACACCGTGCGTGCATGGCGGTAATAGGTGCGCATCCAGTAGGCGGGATCGGAGGTGCCCTTGGTTTCGAGGCCGATACTCTGGGCAGCGGCCTCATCTTGCGCATGCCAATCGAGGCTGTTGTCGTCGCGGCCGCTGCGGAAGTGGAGAAAGCAGCGCGTTGCGCTTAAAAATTCAAACGCTGCCGCAGCGTCGTTATGCACCGCGTACAGGGAATTTCCAAAGCTGGTTGGCCAGGCTTTATGTTCGCGAACATGGTGCAGCAGGTTGAGCCAGTGGGCCAACTGGTGATCGCGCAGGCCGCCCGGACACTCTTTGATGTTGGGTTCGAGATGGAAGATGGTATTGCCGTATTTCTGGTGGCGTACGCGGGCCAGTTCGGCAAGTCGATGGACGATGCCGCGCCAGTCACGGAGCGCGACCCCGGGCAAGATTTGCGTTTGCAAAGACTGGTAGAGGCTATGGTCGCCGGAGATGAAGCGCCGGTCGAGCAGGGAAAGAGTGAACTCTATGTTATCGGGATCGTAGCGGTCGCATTCTTTGAGGGTGCGGATCATGGGACTGGCGCGCAGCCCGAGATCCCACATGGCCTGGTTACAGCCGCGGATAGTCTCGCGCAGACGGTCCTCCACTTTTTCGTCGGCGCAAAGGTAGAGAAGGTCGACGTCGGAAGAAGGGAAGAGCTCCTTGCGGCCAAAGCCGCCGACGGCCACCAGCGCGAGCCCGGCGGGTAACGCGGAGCCGCTCTCGAACTGCCACAGCGGCTCGAGCAGGCTGTCGACAACCAGGGCGCGGCGGCGGATGCAGAGCACGCCATTCCCGGTGCGTTCGAAGGACTGACGCATGGCCGCCATCTCTGCCTGGTAGTGCTCTCGCAGCTGCTGGTGAGACGTAAATGCAGGTTTCATGTCGACCGAAAACGCAACAAAGGCGGGTGCCCCGATGTCCTGTGAAGTGGCCGTTTTCCTGGGCCCGCGTACAGGAAATCAGGGGTGCCCTGAATCACCCAAATCAATCTTGAAGTACTTCTCCTCAAACCCGGAAAGGAAAGCCGGGTTGGGGGCCGATGAATTGGTGACGAAGCAATTTGTTTAAAGCGCAGCCGCGCCGCGGTCGCCGTTGCGGATGCGGATGGCTTCATCGATCGCAGAGACGAAGATTTTTCCGTCCCCGATCTTTCCCGTTCTGGTCGCTGTGATGATGGCCTGAACGGCCTTATCCAGCAGTTCGTCCACAACCACGATTTCGATCTTGATCTTGGGCAAAAGATCAACCGTATATTCGCGTCCGCGATAGAACTCCGTATGTCCTTTTTGACGCCCGTGGCCGCGTGCTTCAAGGATCGTCATGCCCTCGACGCCGATGGCGAGCAGGGCGTCTTTGACTGCGTCGAGCTTCGACGGCTGAATGACCGCTTCTATTTTTTGCATAATCTGCTTTCCAGAGTAGCAAGAGTATAGCTTTGAGAGCACGGGAGCGCTCGCGAAATTGCCTGATTCCTCACTCCTGCATCGTGGGATGGATGGCTTATAGTGTTACCTATGGGCGGAACGAACAGCGACAAGTATTTCTTCGGAGCTTTAGAGTCGAGCGCCAAGAACCAGGAAAAAGTGCGCGAAGTGAATTTCGGCTACGAGCAACCCGAAGGGGTGGTGATGACTTCTCTAGATTTTGCGGTGAACTGGATCCGCAAAAGTTCGGTGTGGCCGATGACGTTTGGCTTGGCCTGCTGCGCGATCGAGATGATGTCGATGGGCGGCGCGCGTTTTGATATAGCCCGCTTCGGCGCGGAAGTTTTTCGTCCCTCGCCGCGGCAATCCGACCTGATGGTGATTGCGGGGAGAGTATCGCAGAAGATGGCCCCGGTCATCCGCCGGCTCTATGAGCAAATGCCGGAACCGAAGTGGGTGATTTCGATGGGCGCGTGCGCGACTTCCGGCGGGGTGTTCAATAATTATGCGTTGGTGCAGGGCGTGAACCAGATTATCCCCGTGGACGTGTATGTGCCGGGTTGTCCGCCGCGTCCGGAACAGTTGATGTACGCAATCACACTTCTCCAGGAAAAGATTCTAAGAGAACGGGGAAGCGCAAAACGCGCATTAAACTTCCAATAATTGTGCAATTGTAATAAGTTTGTTGGGCGGTACTTTTTTCTGAGTTGGCAAGAAGGCTGGGCTGGCAATAGAGGTAACTAGAACGCTAACTCCCCTGCCGCTACTACCCTTAAGATGTTGAAAATTAAGGTAGTCGAGATAAGAAATATGCTGTAGATTACCGGATGTGGATGTTTTGCATCTCACGTCCAGGTTTGTGTGGCGTGAAATTGAGTTTGCCTGAGCCCACGTTCTTGGGGCTCGACGTGTTGTTGAATGACTTCCCAGTTTTGTTTGACTTTCCAGTGGTTGCGGAGGATAGACGCATGCACTCTCGCCCGTTGACTTCACTGGGCCGAATTCTGCTTGTAGCCAGTGCAATGGGACTCGGTTCTGCGAGTCTCTTAGCTCAGGATTCGTCCAGTACAGCCCCAAAGCCAGTAGCCCCTGCGGAGTCTCCAGCTTCGCGCATCGACATCTTTTTTGGATACTCGTACCTGGCCCCGCACGGCTCGGTTACGATTCCCTCGGGTGCCCTGATCGGTGTCAATGGCCCCGTTAGCTACTCGTCTATCAATTACGGCGCGATCGGGAGTGTTAGCTACTTCTTCAACCGCTACGTGGGTGGACAGTTGGAATATGCGAACCACCCCGATGGGAACAATGACGGAGCGTCTACCGGACAACTCGGCATGATCTTCCGCTACCCGACTGCTGAAATCACGCCGTTCGTTCACGCGGACGCTGGTTTCGTCAGGCTGGGCGGCCCGTACCATGAGCCCTACACCTACGGTCCGGCACTGACCGTGGGCGGCGGCATGGATTACTCGCTGCCGTTCCTGGGTGGTCATCTGGGGCTGCGGCTGTTCCAGGCCGACTATGAGTATTTTCATGCCAACTTCGGACCTCAGCCTCCGTATCCTACGGGCGGCCGGGCCAATCTGAAGGTGGCGCGCCTGAGCACCGGCCTCATCTATCACATGGGCAGCATCCTTCCGCCGCCTCCTGTGACCTACAGTTGCACCGCGGCTCCTTCGCCCGCGTTTCCCGGCGACCCCATCACGGTCACCGGCACGGCGACGAATCTAAACCCGAAGAAAACAGCAACCTATAGCTGGACGGGTGGCTCCGGCGTCAAGGTCACCGGCGATAACACCACCGGCAACGTCGACACTACTGGCTTGGCCCCCGGCAACTACACCGTGACCGGCCACGTTTCCGAAGGTCAGAAGGTCGGCCAGTTCGCGGATTGCACGGCTAATTTCACCATCAAGCAGTACGAACCTCCGACGCTGAGCTGCTCGGCTAATCCGACCACCGTTCAGCCTGGCGGTACAGCAACCATTACGGCTCAGGGCGTAAGCCCGCAGAACCGGCCACTTACTTATACGTTCAGTGCGTCATCCGGCCAGATCAGCGGAAGCGGCAACACCGCCACGCTGAGCACGACCGGAGCGCCAGCGGGTACGATCACCATCACTGGCACGGTGCAGGACGACAAGGGTCAGACGGCTACTTGCACGGCGTCGGTCAGTGTGGAAGCGCCACCGCCACCGCCGGCTCCCAAGACCAAGACGCTTTGCTCGATCAACTTTGATCGGGATAAGCGCCGCCCGGCTCGCGTCGACAACGAGGCTAAGGCTTGCCTCGATGACGTCGCACTCAACCTGCAACAACAAACAGATGCCACCGCTGTACTGGTTGGCGAGGCGGCTTCCACTGAGAAGAAGGCCGACACGCTAGCTGCTCAACGGGCTGTCAATACGAAGGACTACCTGGTGAAGGAGAAGGGCATTGATGCTTCCCGGATCTCGGTACGCACCGGAACACAGGGCAACAAGGAAGTAGAGAACTACCTTGTACCTGCCGGCGCAACCTTCGATAGCGACGTACCAGGCACAACAGCTGTGGACGAAAGCACCGTGAAGGTTCAATCCAGAACCGCACCTGCTCGCGCCCATCACAGGAAAGCAGCGGCTCCCCCGGCGCAGTAAGCACCGAGGCAGCTAAAACTGAAAAGGGTGACCAGTTAGTAATGGTCACCCTTTTCATTGTGCTTGACCGTGCAGGTCTTACAGGCGCACGGTGGAATCCGGATAATCCGCAAAAGGGGTTCGTCCGAATTTCAGGCAACACAAAAAAACCATGACTTCATTTATCGGTCGTATTCTCTCCTCTTCCCTTCTTCTGCTCGCACTTTCTCCCAGCCAATCAACTCTGGCGCAATCTGCTTCCTGGGTTCCGGTCGGACCCGACGGAGGGGATGCGCGCAGTTTCGCCGCCGACCCCACGGATGCAAAACATCTGTACCTGGGCACCACCAACAGCTGGATTTACCAGACAGAGGATGGCGGTGCGAGCTGGCACAGGCTGGCCAAGCTGGCCAAGAGCGACGATCTGATTCTGGACAACATCCTGGTGGATCAATCCGATCCCAAGACGCTGCTGGTCGGGGCCTGGATCGTGGATCATCCCGGCGGGGGCCTCTTTATCAGCCACGACGCGGGCAAGACCTGGACCGGCGTCGATGCCATGAAGGATCAGTCTGTTCTCGCTCTCACGCAAGCGCCTTCCGATCCCAAGGTAGTGATCGCAGGCACACTGAGAGGCGTCTTTCGCAGCGAAGACAGCGGCGTGCGGTGGAACCAGATCTCGCCTGAAGGCAGCATGGATATTCATGAAGTGGAGTCCATCGCCATCGATCCCAAGGATCCGCGCACGATCTATGCGGGCACCTGGCATCTGCCGTGGAAGACCACAGACGGCGGCGCCAACTGGCACAACATCAAGCAGGGTCTGATCGACGACTCGGATGTGTTCTCGATCATCATCGATCCCACCCAGCCAAGCGTGGTCTACACCAGCGCCTGTTCAGGGATTTATCGCAGCGAGAGCGGCGGGGAGCTCTATAAGAAGATCCAGGGCATTCCGATGACTGCGCGTCGAACCCGGGTGTTGATGCTGGATCCGACCAACCACAACACGGTTTACGCCGGCACAACTGAAGGGCTGTATAAGACCCTTGACGGCGGTGCTACGTTTCGCCGCATGACCGGTCCCGATGTGATCATCAACGATGTCTTCGTGGATCCTAAGAACCCGCAGCACGTGCTGTTGGCGACTGACCGCGGCGGGGTTCTGGAGAGCGAGGATGCGGCGTCCAGCTTCAAGGCGTCCAACGCGGGCTTCTCGCAACGCCAGGTTTCCAGCTTGCTGGCCGATGCTAAGTCGCCGCGAACCATTTTTGCCGGGGTGGTGAACGACAAGAGCTATGGCGGGGTCTTCGTTTCCCACGATGACGGCGCCAGCTGGAGCCAGCAGAGCAATGGGCTCCAGGGACGGGACGTCTTTAGCCTCTCGCAGGCTGGGAACGGCTCCATTCTGGCTGGGACGAATGCCGGTATCTTCCGTTGGGACGGTACGAGCTGGCAGGCAGACGGAAAGATCGTCAAGACTGCGCAAAAGACGTCCTACGTGGTTCACAAGGGCAAGCGCTCCAAGGTAGAAACAACGGTGATGGTGCCCGACGGCGAGATGGACGGAAAGGTGAGCCATATCGACGCTTCCGGCAGCACCTGGTATGCCGCAACCGTGAACGGGGTCTATGCCAGCAAGGACCAGGGAGCCACTTGGGAAGGCGGCCCGGTACTGGGTAAGAAGGAGTACCATGCGCTGGCATCCGATGGACTGATGGTCGTGGCAGCGAAGCGGACGTCACTGGCGTGGTCGCAGGACGAAGGAAAGAATTGGCAGCCGCTCACCATGCCGCAGAAGTTGACCTGGGTGCAGTCCGTAGCGATCGCCGGCAACGGCAGCGTGTGGCTGGGTGGGCGTGAGGGCGTTTTCTACAGCGAGGACCATGGTCAGAATTGGACCGAGATGTCGACGCTCCCCATCGCGGATATCAGTGGGCTCGAGTACGATCCGGATCTCAAACGCGTGGTCGTCACGTCCTGGTCCTCCACTTGGGTGCTGGCCATTAACCCGGCTGACCGGACCTTTAAGTTCTGGGATCCTGGCTGGAAGGTAAGGCACGTGCAATCAGTGAGCGGACGCTTGCTGGCGGCGACGCCCTACAACGGAGTCGTTATGGAGCCGCAAGGTTCGCCTTCGAAGACGACCATTGCCCTGAACCCATAAATGGGTTGAGGCATGATTCGCCTACGCAGTTTTCAAATGCGGGACCTGGCCGGGCTGTATCGGCTTGACCAGGTCTGTTTTCCGCAGGGGATTGCGTACTCCCGGGCCGAACTGCAGTACTTCCTGACCCATCCCAAGTGTTCCTGCTGGATCGCCGAGCAGCCCGAAGACAAGCTGGCCGGCTTCGTTATTTTTGAGCGCGCCAGCCGGCGCGGACGCCCCTCCGGTCACATCGTCACCCTCGATATAGACCCGGTCGAGCGGCGCCGCGGATTGGGCACACTGCTGATGCAGACCGCGGAAGAGCAGATGAGGCAAGAGGGGGCAGGCGTCTTGAGCCTGGAAGTGGCGGAGAATAATCCTGCCGCGCGGCAGTTTTATCGCAGCCTGGGTTTTGTGGCTCGGGGGCGAATTGCGAAATATTACGGGGGGATGGTCGATGCCGAGGTTATGGAGAAGGTGATTGAATCGGCATAGCAGGGGGAGGTTTTCTGCTGCCTAATGCTGCCTGGGACAGGTGTCCCGTCCATTGCCGGTGCCTGGATCGGATGAAACGCGCTTGAGCTGCGTATTCACGCTCACTCCACGGCACCTGGGGAAGCCAATGTTCTAGTGCAGAAGAAACTTCCAGGCAAGAGCGCCGAGGACCACGAGGACTAACTGGAAGGAGAGGGCAAAGACCACGCCGCGCGCGCATCCCAATTTGTCTTCGTAATACAGTTGCTCCGGAGCATCAGAACAGACATCAGCAACATTGACGGAAACGATAGAAGCCTCTCTGCGCACTATGCGCAATTCCGGCCTCATCGATCGCTCCGCTAAATTTGGAAATGCTTGCAAGCCCATGGTTGTTCCCCTTTCACGTTTCTGAATATAGTCGGAAGCGAGTGGGGTGTCGCAGCTGTTTTGTACAACTTTGGTCGGGTAATGGGCCGCGGATATCCTTAATGGTACTGAGGTTGTTCCGAATTGGGGATGCTTTGAACTCTTAGCGGAGCGTTTTTGGCCAAGACCATTACCCAGGTAAGTTGTAGAGCGGAGCGCAGGGGTAGACGAAAGATTGGTTATGCCGAGGATCTTAGGAATTCGGTTGCAGGGTGATGACGGTAATTTCGGGAGGGCAGCGGAAACGGAAAGGCAGGTTGACCGCGCCGATGCCTCGATTGACGTAGAGCTGCATTCCGTCGGGCAGCCGGAAAAGCCCCTCCACGTATTTGATTCCCATTGTAGGGAGCAGGAGCGGGGGCAGGAACGGGAGACGAATCTGGCCTCCGTGGGTGTGTCCGGAGAGGACCAGGGAGATCTGGCGTCCGACAGCGTGGTCGGCGAAATCGGGCTCATGAGCCAGCAAGATAAGAGGCTCCTGGTCCGGGTTCCTGCCGGCGGGGAGAGCGGCGGCGAGGTTGGGCCGCGCCTCGAGAGCATCCTGGATGCCGGCGAGCCACAGGCGCCCGCCCGTCACGCTCCAGGGCCACAGAACTGTTTATCAGTACGGGAATGCCGTGGGTTTCCAGGGCGTCAGTGACCGCGTGGGCGCCGACCAGGACGTCGTGGTTGCCCAGGATGGCATGGCGCAGCGGGCATTTGATGCGGCTAAGGACTTCGGCGCAGTGGTAGGCCATCCGCCTGGAAAAGCTTCGCGGCAGCGGCTTGGAGCTGACGAAGTCCCCGGTCAGCACAACTAGATCGGGAGCCGCGTCGTTTACCCTGCGTACGACTGCCTCTACAAAGGCTGCTTCGGTGTATTCGTGGAAATGAAAATCGCTGATCTGCACGATTTTGAAGCCGGCGAACGGGTCAGGCAGGTGGGGAACGGTGATTGTTCGGTAGACGATCTGGAGTTCGTGGCGTGAGATTTCGCCGGCATAGAAAGCCAGGCCCGCGGCCGAGCCAGCGGCCAGCCGGAGAAAATTTCTGCGGGTGAAGACCGTCTTCTCGAGGGACGCCGGTGGGGCAGATGCGTCAACCAGGGTGGTGGATTCCATCAGGGTCACTTTTCAAGTCTACGGTGTGGCAGACAATTTGACCCCAAGAGCGGGATGGCTGGTACCTCAAAAGGGAACATTTTCACGTCTGGAATACAAAGCAGCCGATCCCGATGTGTCTTTTGAACATGAAAAGGTGCACTTCGCTGAATCTGCCATTCTGCGTGCCGGGTCATGGTGGGAACTCGGCTTTTAAGCCGAGCGGCTCATGTAGGATTTTTCTCCTTCGGCTTTAGCCGCGGGGGTTCGGCCATGGGAAGCCGGGGCTAAAAGCCCGATTGATGGAAGTGGGACTTTTTCCGCGACGCTGAAGCGTCGCTCCCCCTGCTAAAGCAGGAGGCTCCCACCGACGCGTCCAGAACCGTTAGGCCGTTCCTTCGGGACTGAACAGCGCACGCCGTAGGTTATGGCGGAGTGGAAATACGCGCGGTGTCGTGGAAACGCTTCATGTCGATAATCTGCTCTACCCCAGAGAGATGCTGCGTAAGGCAGAGTAAAGCCGGCGGTAGCTAACGTAAGTCTCCTGCATCACACGGCACGCCTCACGATCGGGGGCGGTGCGCTTGGCCACATGCACCACCTGGTCGCAGGCCGCATCGACGGAAGCCCAGACCCCGAAGCCTACCCCGGCCAGAAGGGCGGCGCCATAGGCGGCGCCTTCTTCGGCCTGCACGGTCTCCACCGCCTGACCGTAGACATCCGCCTGGATCTGGCGCCACAGGGGCGAACGCGCACCACCCCCGCCGACGCGAATAGCCCGCACGGGAATGACCAGTTCCTTGAAAATGGTCAGTGTGTCTTTGAGGCTGAAGGCTACACCCTCCATAATTGCCCGGACGACGTTAGCACGGGTGTGGTCGGCGGCCAAGCCTACCAGGGCGGCGCGGGCGTTGGGATCCAGATGCGGAGTGCGTTCGCCCATCAGGTAGGGCGCCCAGAGAACTCCCCCGGAGCCGGGAGGAACCTGCGCAGCTTCGGCGCTTAGCTGATCGTAGGGATCGGCCGGGTGAGCGCCCGGGCGACCGGCGGATACGCCGAAGTTGTCACGAAACCAACGCAGCGAAAGGCCGGCCGCCTGGGTTACTCCCATGACGTGCCAGCGGCCAGGTATGGCGTGGCAGAAGGTGTGCAGCCGTCCCAGCGGGTCGGTGACCGGGGCGTCGGAGGCAGCGAAGACAACTCCTGATGTGCCGATGGTCGCGCTCACATCGCCGGGACGGACGATGCCCATGCCGGTTGCGCCCGCAGCCTGGTCGCCCGCACCAGCAACCACGGGTGTGCCCGCCTTCAGGCCGGTACTGGCGGCGGCGGCCGCAGTCACGCGGCCCACGATCTCCTGGGATTCATAAAGAGCAGGGAGGCAGTCCGGGCTGAGACCGACCGCATCCAGCATAGCGTCGGACCAGCGGCGGTGGGCCACGTCAAGCAGCAGAGTCCCCGAGGCGTCGGCCACGTCGATTGCCCGCACCCCGGTGAGACAAAGGCGGATGTAGTCCTTGGGTAACAGGAAACTATGAAATCTGCGCCAGATACTGGGTTCGTTGGTGCGCACCCACAGCAGCTTGGTGAGGGTGAAGTTGGTAAGCGCGGGATTGGAGGTGAGCTCCACCAGGCGCCGCGGGCCGATGGTCTCGTTGAGGTAACGGCACTCCGCCTCGGTGCGCTGATCGCACCAGATGAGCGCCGGCCGCAGAACCTCATCATTTCGATCCAACAGCACAGCACCGTGCATCTGCCCGCTAAGGCCGATGCACGCAATGTCCGAGGCGGAGATGCCACTCTCGCGCAGCAGCTTGCGCACGGCGCCCTGGCAGGCCTTCCACCAGTCTTGGGGTTCCTGCTCCGCCCACCCGCTCCGCGGCGAAGCGAAGGGTTGGTGTTCGTGGATGGCGGAAGCGACGACGGCGCCTGTTTCGTCGATGAGCAGGGCGCGCGTCCCTCCCGTGCCGACATCGATGCCTAGCAGATGAATGGCTCTATCTCCCGATCAGCCCCAGTGTAGCTCAGGGCCCGTGTAACAGGCCCTGTGCCGGATAAGTGCCGCCTAGAACTGGTTCCACAAATACTGGTTGTAGACATCGTGATGGAACTGGATTTCGGGAACCTTGATCAGGCTTCCGAGCAGGCGCGGACAGCGGTCTGCCGAGGCTTGCTTGAGATCGGCGTAACGGCCTTTCACGTCCGCTCCGAGCAGGGTTGTGGTCCATTTCGACTTGCGAAAATCATCGATCGCCGTGTAGACGTTGTCCGGCAGGTAACGCTGGGCCTGGCGCAGGTCCTTGATCTTGGAGAGCTCGCCTTCGATGCCGGTGCGGAAGATGGAATAGAGAGCCATGTAGGGATTGGCATCGGGACCCACCGAGCGCACTTCTACTCGCGAGCTTTTTTCGTTGCCCAGGGGAACACGCACCATGGATCCGCGGTCGATGGGCGAGGCCTTGATCTGGTTGGGCGCTTCAAAGTGCGGGTCGAGACGGCGGTAGGCGTTCACGCTGGCGTTCAGCAGCAGACAAATATCATTGGCGCTGGAGAGAATGCGATCGATGAATGACCATGCCAGCGAGCTGATTTTCTCTTCTCCTTTGGGATCCCAGAAGAGATTCTTGCCGCCTTTGCTTATGGAGACGTTGGTATGCATGCCGTTGCCGTTGACCCCGATCACCGGCTTGGGCAGAAAGGAGACGGAGAAGCCCATGTGGGTCGCCACCTGGCGGCAGATGAGTTTGTAGAGCTGAATCTGATCGGCGGCGGCTACTACTTCGCCGTAGCCGTAGTTGATCTCGAATTGTGAAGGCGCGACCTCGGGATGGTCCTTCTCATTCTCGAAGCCCATAGCGCGCTGCACCTCGGCCGTGGTGTCGATAAAGGTGCGTAAAGGATCGCCGGGAAGGGAGTGATAGTAGCCCCCGGTATTGACGTATTCGAATTTGCCTGTCTCGGCGTAACGGCGCTCGGCGTCGACACCGGCAAAGAGAAAGCCTTCGATTTCATTGGCGGCATTGAGGGTATAACCGTTCTTCTCGTGCTGTGCCTGGGCATAGGATTTGAGCACGCTGCGAATGTCGGCGGGGTATACCGATCCACTCTTGTCGATGACCTCGCCAAAGACGATTACCTTGCCGGCTCCGAAGAAATCGGCCGGTACCCAGTAGAAGGCGCTCCAGTCAATTCCCAGCCGCAGGTCGCTCTCCCGCTGGGCGGAAAATCCGCGGATCGAGGAGCCGTCAAAGGTGAGGTTGTCCCAGCTCTTGACCAGGAATTTTTTGTCGTAGTCGAGCATGTGCAGGCGGCCTTCAAGGTCGCTGAAGAGAACGGTGACGGCCTTGATGCCCTTCTCGTCGGTGAGGTATTTCAGCCGTTCTTCCTGAATCTGGTGCGGGGCCACACGATTCTTCCGCTGCTCTTTCGCTTTCACATTCAACGCTTCGAGCTCGTCATAAGGGAGCGTGAGAAAACTGCGCAATTCGTTCGACATGGATCTCCTTCAGAGTGGATATAGCCGCCCAAAAGTCGAACGGCAGATCGAAATCAGGATATCGCTGTATGGTAGGATTTGCCCATGCCGGCCCCCATGCGACCCTTGGAGAAGATAAGCATCGCTTTGCCTCCGGAGATGGTGGCTGCCGTGCGCAAAGCGGTCGAGACGGGTGAATATCCCTCCAACTCCGAGGTGGTGCGGGAGGCGTTGCACGAGTGGACGTTGAAGCGCGACCTGCGGCGGCAAAGCCTGGACGAATTCCGTAGCTTGTGGCGGCAAGCGCACGAAGACGAGACTTCTGGGGCTCCGGTGGATGAGATTCTGGACCGCCTGGAACGCAAGTACAAGGTTCTGGCGGATGCTGCAGGATAGTGCGCATAGAAGGTTCCAGTTTTGTTGAAGCTGACCTCGACGCAATCGCCAGCTCCATCGCACAAGACAATCCCAGGCGAGCCCTGAGCTTCATCCGGCAAATGCGGGAGGAAATCCTGGGCCTCGGCCACAGCCCTTTGCGTTTCCAGGTACGGACCGAGTTGGAAGGAGATGCGCGCATGGCTCGTGTGGGACGGTATGGGATTTTATTCCGTATCCACCAGGATGCCGTGAGGGTAGAGCGAGTGCTTTATGTCACCGGCGATCTTCTCGCTCTGTTCCGAGCCGAAGAATGAGCGTCTTAGGCGACAAAAAATAAAAAGACCGATGTACCATTGCTAGCGTCATCGTAGTTATGCAATCCCCACGCTGTAATCACAAAAGGAGCCACTACCATGGCGACATCGCCAAGTAGTTTATTAGGGAAAGGCACGGCGTTCCCCGTAGGATGGGCCATTTTGTTGATTGTTGTTGGGTTCTTTGCCTTGGCGCTCCCCTTCGAAGCAGGCAAAGCGGTTGCCATCGTAGTCGCGGTCCTGGTTATTGTGGCCGGGATAGCGCATTTGGCAGGTACTTTTGCGGCGCGCACAACCGGAGGGTTCTTCTGGCGCTTGTTGGTCGGCTGCGCTTACCTGATTGCTGGGGTCTACCTGCTGATTAACCCCAAGTTGACCCTGGTTTCGCTCACCTTTGCTTTGGCTGTTTTGTTCGCCGTGGAAGGCGTTTTTCATATCGTGACGTATTTCCAGGTCCGGAGCGCTCCGGGTTCGGGATGGCTCCTGTTTGACGGTATCGTCACCCTGATACTGGCCCTCATGATCGGGTTCAGCTGGCCGGCCAGTGCGGTGTGGGCAGTGGGTACGATCGTTGGCATCAACCTTCTGATGAGCGGCTTCACCCGGCTGATGTACTCCCGGGCAGTGCGCGCCACTCCCTAGAAACTTTCACCTACGTGACTAATCATGACGCTAACGGATACTGAGAAGGCTGCTGCTGGGCGCAAGAGCCTGGAATACGTCAAGGACGGGATGGTGGTCGGACTGGGCACCGGTTCGACCGCAACCTTTGCCATCAAATTTCTTGGAGAAATGGTCCGCGATGGATTGAAGATTCGCGGCATCCCCACCTCACGAGCCAGTGGCGAGTTGGCGCGTTCGCTGATGATTCCACTCACCAGTTTCGATGAAGTGGAATATACCGATGTGACCATAGACGGGGCCGACGAGGTGGCTCCCGGCCTGGCTTTGATCAAAGGGGGCGGGGGCGCGCTGCTGCACGAGAAAATTGTTGCCGCTTCTTCTCGGCGGCTGGTGATTGTCGCCGATGAACACAAGATCGTCGAACGGCTGGGCCGTTTCCCGCTTCCGGTAGAGGTGATCCCGTTTGCGGCGTCCCCGGTTAAGAAGAAGCTGGAGGCGATAGGGGCGCACCCGGTGCTGCGTTCCGGCCACGACGGCTCACCCTACATTACAGACGAAGGCAACTTCATCTTCGACTGCCACTATGGAGAGATCACGGATCCGCCTGCGGTGGCCCACACCATCAAGAGCATGGTGGGCGTGGTCGAGCACGGGCTGTTTCTTGGTTTGGCGTCGGTGGCGATTATTGCGGGTCCTACCGGGGCACGGCTTATTACGGCTTAGAACGAGATATACGTTAGCCGAATAGTCCCGTAGGGACGGCTGAAAATGCCCCAGGACGTAGTCCTGGGAAACCTCTTCTGGAAAATCCGCTGAAGCCCAGGACTGACGTCCTGGGACATTTTCAGCCGTCCCTACGGGACTGATCCGCTTTACTTCGTTAACCCAGGACTAACGTCCTGGGCTACTCTCAGCCGTCCCTACGGGACTCGATTTGGTTAGTACTCACGCAGACTCTTTTGCCCGATTGATGAAGCGGGACTTTTTCCGCGACGCTGGAGCGTCGCGAAACTATGGCGGGGTGGAAATGCGCGCGGTGTCGTGGAAGCGGGTCATGTCGATGCCGGCCATTCTGCCTTCCGGGTCATAGATGAAGATATCGGTAAACTTTGCGTCCCAGATAATTTCGCTGGCGCGGTAAGACGACCGGGCATTGACGACCTGCGAAAAGGTCTCGTCCATTCCAGTGAGCAAAATAAGAAATTCTGCGCCACTGGCGCACAACTCATCCTGTGTAACTCCGTACAGTGGGCTGTCTTTGTCGATGATGTGAACGATGGTCCAGGAAAGAGGGAAGAAGACCACGCTCTCCCTCTCCAGATTAAGCGGGTAGTAACGGCGCACCGCGGCTCCGCTTGCACCGGTCTCAAAGCGCGATACCAGTAGCCGGACATGCAGATCGATGATCTGGTTGTTGCGGGAGTTAATGATGCGGAATTCGAAAGCGCGAAGGTTGCTGATCCAGGACATCACGGCATTCTGACTGAAGAGAATATCGGCAACCGGACGGGAGAAGCGCGCGAAAACCAGTCCGGTAACCACGGCCAGGCCCAGCAGACTGACGACTGACTCCAGCGCGACCAGAATATTGGTTGGCACTCCCACGGGCACGATAGTTCCGTAGCCTATAGTCGCCGAGGTGTGAATGCTGAAGAAAAAGGCCTTCAGGAAGGGAGAAGAAATACCGATGTTGAGGGTACTGACCAGACCTCCCGGTCCGCAAGCATCGTAGAGCAAAGCGAAAAAGCCATTGAGCGCAAGGTAGGCGACGGCAACGAAGAGAAAGAAGCGGCTCCAGGTGGTGCTGACCAGGTTGGAGTAGGCCAGAAATGAACGCAGCCCCCGGCCTCGTCTTTGCACGTTAAAGCTGCCGTCCCGATTGAGCAGGCGAAGCTCTCGCTGTGACGATAAGACTCTACCGAACCCCAGATCGCTGGAGGGATCGTCGGGAGCCTTGGCGGGTTTTTCCTTTAGCTCTTGCTCGGCCACGAGGTTATTTCTCAGAGCGCTAATTTTCGGTGCAACAGCGCCAACGCCATACTCAGACAAAGGGCCGCCAGCTCCGGATCGTAGCGGTAGCCCTCGTCGCGCATGAATGCGTGCGCGCCGTTGACTTCGAGCCATTGAAAATTGGCGCCCACCTCGTCCAGCCGGGCTTTGATGAGGTTGCGGCCGGCGAGCGGAACATGAGGATCCTGCCGCCCCCAGATGTGCAGCAGCTCACCCTTGATTTCATTTGCCCGCGCTAACGAATCGTCCTGTTTGCCCAGGCCCAGGCTATGGCTGTGAATATCGGTTGCGTAGAAACATACGGTCGCCAGCACTTCAGGGTTCATGGCCGCGCGAAAAGCCAGATGGCCTCCCATGCAAATGCCAATGGCGCCGAGGCGGCCGGTGCAATCGTCCAAGGTTTTCAGGTAGTCGAGCAGCGCACGCGCATCGCTGTCATACGCCGAAACGGACTTGGCGTATTTGTCGGCATTGCCTTTGTCGGAGCCGGCCTGATCGTAGGCCAGGACCGTTCCTGCGGGCTCCAACTCGTGATACACCTCAGGAACAGCGACGATGTAGCCATGGCCGGCGATAAAGGCGGCAAAGCGGCGAATCGGGCCTGTGACCTGGAAGATCTCGGAATAGAGTATGACGGCGGGATACTTTCCCTCCGCTGCGGGGCGAAACATATGGGTCCGCATAGGACCTGTCGGTGTGGCGAGATCGGCGACTGCTTCTTCTTTAAGGATCATGGCGTTTCGAGGAAATCCGGGTCCACGGCCAGATTACCTGATAATAGCCAAGCTATAAGGAGAGAGAGTTGATGGTGATTGGCTGGTTACCGGGAGAAGAGAAGACTGGAGAGGCATCGTCGGCCTGGGCGCGGGTAGAAGCGGCGCAACGCGAAGCGCGCCGGCCTTGCCTTCTGGTGCCCCAGCCGGCACATGCCGTGCTCGCCGGAGAACTGGCCGCGGGGCTGTTGGACACCAGTTTCGGTGAGTTGCCGCCTGAAATATTACGGGCCATTCAGATGCACGATACCGGTTGGGCTTCGAGCGACGCGCAACAGATCCAACGCCTGCGCTCTGGCGGCCCGGAGGCGGGCAAGGCAGAACCGGTTTCGTTTGTCGCTATTTCGCCCGGAGAAACTACGGAGGCGTGGACGGCCTCGATCGAGAGCGTCGAAGGCTTGTCGAAGATAGGAGCCATAATCGTCAGCCGTCACTTCAGCCTGCTTGCCCAGCATGATCAGCCCCATCACCAACGTTTTCTCCGGACGGAGAAATTGCGTCAACAAAAGCTCGCAAACAGCTCGACGGCAACCTCTGAAGATTTAGAGCGATGGACAGCAGCGCTAGGCTTCTGCGATCTGGTGTCGCTCTACCTGGTGAGCGGGCTCAGCAGGGAAGTGGAGTTTCCGCTCGCCCATCCGGCTTCACCCCAGGCACAAACGGCACCCCGGGTGAGCATGCAGATGGAGGGACGAAGACTTCGCTTCACACCGGAAACCCTACGCTCGGGCTGCACACTATCCATCCAGGCGCTCAGGCATCCGCTGCCGGCTCAAGGCCCGCGCGCCGAGACCCTCACATGGGAGGTGCAGTGAATGACAGACCACCGGCCTGACGCGTTCGACGTTATTGTGATTGGCGCGGGAGTTGCTGGTCTGGCAGCCGCCCGGATGCTGGTCCAGGCGGGGCGGCGAGTGGCTTTGCTGGAGGCCCGGGACCGCGTGGGGGGACGGATTCACACCGTTCAGGCCATTCAGGGCGAACTGCCGGTGGAACTGGGCGCGGAGTTTATTCACGGTCTGCCCGCGGAGCTGATCGAGTTGGTCGACGAGGCGGGTCTCACCCGTTTCGAGCTGGATGGCGATAGCCGCTGTGTGGACCCGGGGCGCGACGCCGTCCGGCTGGAACCCTGCGGCGACCAGCATGAGGTGCACAAGTTGTTTGAGGAACTCGGCCACGCGCAGCTGTCCCCGGATTCACGTGACCTCAGCTTCAGCGAATACCTCGGTCAACGCAAAGTTGGAGCAGAGGCCGCTGTGTGGGCGACGAACTATGTAGAAGGCTTCAATGCAGCGGACGCGGACCGCATCAGCATTCGCGCGCTCGAGAAACAACAGGCGGCGGAAGACGCAATCTCCGCCGACCGTTTATTCCGTGTAATTGAAGGGTATGCTCGGGTTCCCGAGTATCTCTTGTGGAGGTTTCGCGAGGCCGGTGGTGAGTTGTTCCGGTCCATGGCGGTGCGATCCGTAGTCTGGAAACCCGGTCAGGTCGACGTGGCAACAGAGACGGGTCGCGTCTTGCAGGCAAAATCGGCAGTGCTGACCTTGCCTTTGGGGGTTCTGCAGGCGCGAAGGGTCGCGTTCCAGCCCCAGCCAGTGGAGATTCTGAAAGCGGCGGACAGCCTCGTCATGGGATTGGCTGCTCGCGTGGTCTACGAGTTCGATAGCACCTTCTGGAAACAATTTGTCTCGCTCAAGGGCGTGAGCTTTCTTTTTGCGCCTGAGGCCACTCCTCCCACATGGTGGACTACCAGCCCCAAGCCAGGCTCGACGTTGACCGGCTGGATAGGCGGGCGCAAAACGAAGAGGTTGGAGATGGACTTGTTACCGGAAACGGGCCTGGAAACGCTCTCGTTCATGCTGGGCAGCACGCTCCACGAGGTGAGGAAACACCTGTTGCGCTGGCATATGCATGATTGGCAGACGGATCCCCACAGCCTGGGCGCCTACACCTACGTTCCCCGGGGGGCGATCGATGCCTCCGACCGGCTCTCGCAGCCGGTGGCGGAAACGCTCTTCTTTGCCGGCGAGCACACCGACACCACCGGTCACTGGGGTACCGTACATGGAGCGCTGCGCTCCGGATATCGCGCGGCGCAGCAGCTACTTGCCCACCCCTGAATTGCGGATAAGCAACAGACCACGGCGGCGTTTTCGCTAGGGAAACGCTGCCGTGATCGGTTGTGGAAGGGATAGAGGAACGGCCGGAGAGAGGGTTAGACCAGATCCCCGACTTTATCGGCAATATCGCTGGCTGCGGAGCTTACGTTGTTGGCGACCGAACCCACGCGCGAAGCTACATCGCCGGCTACACCCTTTGTCTTCTTATAGACACGTGTGGCATGTTTGCTGAGATCGCCGGTAGTGTCCTGGATGTAATCGCTCGCATCCTGCAGGTTACGCTTGAGTTGCTTACGGGTCTTCTCCCCGGTCTGCGGAGCATAAATCAGAGCCGCGGCTGCGCCGGCAGCCACCCCGAGTGAGAAAACTGCCCAGTAACGGACTACGCTCATGACCATCCACCTTTCACGAATAGCAAGTAAGTCATCCACTTGGAGTGCTCTAAGACCGGATAGGTTGCAGACGATAGTTTGGTGAGGCTGCGCTGGTTTCGCGCACCCGCGACGCAAAGAGCCAACGACATAGCGCGCATTTACTATTGATTTTTGGAGAAAAAATCCTTAAAATAAGAACTTTGGCATGTCCAGGCGGAGCTTAGTTGGTGAAGTTGCAAAGCCGCAGGGCCGTGCTTGTTGCTCATCTCCCTAGAGGATAACGGATCAAATGGCAAAACGTCGTGGTAATCCCAACTGGGGCAAGCCGGAGCCGATAGGCCCGGTGGTCCCGACTGTTACTTCATTCGAACAGGTGGTTAAAGAGTTTAAACTGACTCCGGATCAGTACGTGCGTTCGACACGGTTGCGCGAGTGGGCCCGGCGCAACAAGAATTCGAAGTATATCCCGGAGGCGCTACTCGAGGCTTGGGGTTTTGAGATCGAATCCACGTTGTAAACGAGTAGCAGGTCCGAAGCAAATAAACGCCGCCCAGAGCGGCGTTTCTTGCGTCTAAGGGAAAGCAATATGACAGCGGGATGCTCCATGGCGGACAATAAAGCAATGCAGGCAAAGGCTCCGTTTACCGATGTACCGGGGGCGCTCGAGGAGTTCAAAGCGGGACGCATGATCGTCGTGGTGGACGACGAGGACCGCGAGAACGAGGGAGACTTGACGCTGGCGGCGGAGTTTGTCACTCCGGAAGCAATCAATTTCATGGCCAGACATGGACGCGGGCTCATTTGCCTCAGTTTGACCGAGGAACGGTCCGACTACCTCCGCCTGGGCCCGATGTCGCAACAGAATTCCTCCCGCTTCGGCACCGCATTTACGGAAACGATCGAAGCCCGGGAGGGGGTAACGACCGGGATATCCGCCTACGATCGGGCGCATACGATTCAGGTGGCGATCGATCCGCGCATGACAGCGGCGGATTTGGCGCGGCCGGGGCATGTTTTTCCCCTGCGCGCCCGGCGCGGAGGGGTGCTGGTACGCGCCGGCCAGACGGAAGCTTCCGTCGACCTGGCCCGTATGGCCGGCCTGATCCCGGCGGGAGTGATCTGCGAGATCATGAAAGATGATGGCACCATGGCACGGGTGCCGGACCTGGTTGAGTTTTGCAACCAGCATGGGCTGAAGATGCTGACGGTGGCGGAGTTAATCCGCTTCCGCCTGCAGAACGAGCGGTATATCTTCCAGGTAGCGGAATCGATTTTGCCCACCCGGTTCGGCGACTTCCGCTTGATCGCCTATGAGAGCGAGATCGACGGAGGAGAGAGCCACCTGGCTCTGGTTCGCGGCGATGTGAGCTCGGAGCACAACCAGGAACCGGTGCTGGTGCGGGTGCACTCCCATTGTTTGGCGGGCGATGTCTTCGGCACCACGTTGTGCGATTGCCACCAGGTTGTACAGCGATCGCTGGAGATGATTGCGGAGGCAGGCCGGGGCGCTCTGGTCTATCTGCACAATTCAAGTAAAGGTTTCGCTATCGACCGCAGTGTGCAGCCGCACCGGCTGTTCCTGCACCGCGAAGAACGAAGCGGCGAGCACGGAGACGACCGGCATCAACGGATTTTGCGCCAAGTTGGACTGGGTGGGCAAATCCTTTCCGATCTGAATATTCGTAAAATCCGGCTGCTTTCCAACACACGCATGCACGTGCCGGCGTTGCAGGGATTTGACCTGGAGATCGTGGAGCAGGTTGGGCTGGCGCTTAAGAACGTGGAAATAAACCTCTGATGTGTTCAGGCCACCGGCTCGAGAACGGGTAAGGGAAATCCCCGCCGTGCCAAATCGTTCTGCAGCTGTTCTACATTCTGGAAGAGAGCGGCATGAAGGCCGACGGCCTCCGCGCCGGCTATGTTCTTTTCCAGGTTGTCGATGAACAGGGCCTGATCGGGTGAGACGCCTAACTTTTTCACCGTGTGCAGATAAATGGCGGGATCGGGTTTGACGACGCCCAGCTCACAGGACCAAGTAAGGTGGTCGAACTGTGCCAGCCAAGGGAAGCGTGGCAGCATATAGCCCAGCACGCCATATCCCATATTTGACAGTATGCCGAGCCGAAAGCCCGCCTGCTTGATCCTGGCGACCCAGGCCAGCATCGCAGGATTGAGGTCCATCCACATCAGGGCGTCCTGCTCCTCGAGCTGCTCGATCTGCGCGGCGGTGAATTTCACACCGGTGTCGCGGGCAACGGTCTGCCAATAAGTCTGGCCATTCAAAATGTCGGCATCGTAATCAAGACGATGGGCCCAATAGGCCTTCTCGAAGGCCTCCTCCTTCACTCCGGCGATGGCCAGCAGATTGCGATGCCTCTGAGCGTCAGGCGGTCCGCTGAGAACTTCACCATAGTCGAAGATCACGGCTTGCAGATCCATGCGCACAAACTCCCTGAAATGAGGTAATCCTGTTTCTGCTCTATTACATCATGCAAACGGGAGGGAAGCCGGTGCGGGACGGTGGCGCAAAGAGGTTCCCCTGGTCTGCGCGAACCCAGTGGGATATGCAGGAAACGCTGTGGGCGAGCGAGCTTGCTCGATTGCGCGCAGCGGGCACGCGGCTCTGGGATCTGACCGCCTCCAACCCAACCGCCTGCGGCTTTGCCTTGGATGCAGCCTCTATTCTGGGGCCCCTTAGCCGCCCGGAAGCCCTGCACTACGAGCCGAATCCGAGGGGCCTTCGCTCCGCGCGTGAGGCCGTCAGCGGCTATTACCGCGACCATGGAGCCAGCGTGGATGCGGAGCAGATCTTTCTCACCACCAGTACCAGCGAGGCCTACAGTTTCCTTTTCCGGCTGCTCTGCGATCCTGGGGACGAGGTGCTGATCGGCCAGCCGGGCTATCCGCTGTTTGATTTCCTGGCCCGTCTGGACGACGTCCGGCTGATCCCCTATGAGCTTTTCTACGATCATGGCTGGCATCTTGACCTGGAGGCTTTGCGCCGCCGCGTCACCTCCCGCACTCGAGCGATCGCGGTCGTCCACCCCAACAATCCCACCGGACACTTCACCCGGGCCCAGGAGCGGGCTGCAATCGAAGGCTTGTGCCGTGAGCACGGGCTGGCGCTGATCGTCGATGAGGTGTTTCTTGACTATGGGCTGGGCGGAAACGAGGCGGGGCAGAGCTTTGCCACGGGCAGCCATCCCGGTGCCTACCTTTGTGCTCAGCGGGCTGAGCAAAGTGGCCGCGCTCCCGCAGATGAAGGCCGCCTGGATGGCGTGCTTCGCAGAGCAAGAGGCCCTGATGCGGCTGGAGGTGATCTGCGACACCTTTCTCTCCATGAGTGCACCCATCCAGCACGCGCTTTCCGCTTGGCTAAGCCACCGTGCGGTGGCGCAAGGGCAAATCCGGGAGCGTGTGGAGCGCAACCTGGCCGCTCTGGACGCCATCCTGCTCCGCCAAACCCTGGTGACCCGGCTGGAAGTCGAGGCAGGCTGGTACGCCGTGCTCCGGGTTCCGGGGGTGCAGGCAGAAGAAGAAACCGCGCTAGAGCTCCTGCTGGAGCGGGGAGTGGTGGTACATCCGGGCGGTTTCTTTGGTTTTTCCGGGCAAGGGTGGCTGGTGGTGAGCCTGCTAGCGCCCGAAGGGGAGTTCGCCAGGGGCGTGGAAGCGATCGTTACTCATTTTCGCAAGCAATTTTAGGACCACTCCGGCAGTACATGTGTAAAAGGAAGGACTCAAGATCGTTACTAATACTTTCGGGTCATTCACTTAAAGGTTTATTGATGCCTTGCATGCTGCACATTTAAATAGCTTTATGCATCGATTATTTTCCTCAATATAACTGTTATTGCTCTATTTGTGGGCGCCATTTGCACACGTCCGGTGGAGAGTTAATGTGTCACATCCGGAATTTTGGCTGAAGAAATGGATTTGATTGTCTTTCTTCGCCGATCGTGGTTTCTGGACCATGACCAGGAAGCACGCGCGTAGCATCGGGCAGCACCAGCAGGCGCCCACGCAGCGAGCGCAGGATTTGCTGCCCATCGCCCCCGGGAAGATCGGTTCTCCCGATCGATCCGGCGAACAGCGTGTCGCCGGCAAGCAACAGATGCTGATCTGGAAAGAGGAGGCAGATGCTTCCAGGAGTGTGTCCTGGAGTGTGCAGCACCTGGGCCGGCAGCGTGGTGAGCCCGATCGCCAAGCCATCCTCGGCACTGGCGTCCGGCGGCGCCACTTGGGGCGTGGCAACACCAAGCCAGCCGGCCTGCATCTCCATCATGCCCAGCAGCCCTAGATCCTGCTGGTTCATCACCACGGGCGCCCCGGTCAATTTTCGCAACTGAGCCGCTCCGCCTACGTGGTCGATATGAGCATGCGTGACGACAATCTGGCGCAGGGTCAGGCCGTGCTTCTGCAGCCGGGAGAGAATTTCAGGAATGTTATCTCCGGGATCGACGACCAGGGCTTCGCTCGTAACCTCGTCGCCCAGGATGGTGCAATTACAGCGCAGCGGACCGACGGGAAATGTCTCAAGGATCATTTCCCCATTCTAGGAGATTCACGTCAGGGACGGATGACGGATGGTTACAATGCCGCCATGCGTATATCCGCGGCGGTAGGGGCGTTGCTGGGCTGGTTTGCGCTGGTGCTGCAACTTTACCTGATGCTGGTTCAGTCGCCTGCCGGGGCGCTGGCGATGGTGGGGACGGTGATCACCTACTTCAGCTTTTTCACCATCCTGACCAACATCCTGGTCGCAGTGATTTTCACCGCCACGGTCTTTTCCTTGGGGGAGTTCTTCCGCCGCTCGTCGGTGCAGGCCGGCGCGGTGGCTTACATTGCGATCGTGGGCATCGTCTACCGTCTGTTGCTACGGCAACTATGGAATCCGCAGGGCATGCAGTGGATCGCTGACGTGATTCTGCACGACGTCATTCCGGTCGGCTACATCCTGTACTGGCTGCTGTTTGGACCGCGGCGCGGACTGCATTGGAATGATGCCCTGGCTTGGCTGACTTATCCCGCGGTTTACCTGGTGTACCTGCTGGCACGGGGCGCGGTCAGCGGACTCTATCCCTACCCTTTTATCGACGTGAAGGTGCTGGGGTACGGCAGTGTTCTAGCCCATGCCGCGGTACTTTTGCTGGTCTTCCTGGGAATGGGCTTGCTGGTAGTGGCGGTAGGCCGCCGGACGCGACGGCGCTTTTCCACCTGACTCAAGAATCTGCTCTACTTGGCGGGAGGCGCCGGCTTGGCTGGGGTGGTCTGGGTTGTCTTGATGCCCGAGAGCACGGAGCGCCCGCCGCTGCTCCGTTGGATCAGAACCGTGAGCCCGATGGAGGTGAACATGAAGAGGATGGCCGCCCAGGTCGTAACTTTGGTCAGCAGGTTGGCTGCTCCGCGAGGTCCGAACGCAGTTTGCGACCCCTGGCCGCCAAAGGCGCCGGCGAGGTCAGCACTCTTACCCTGCTGGAGAAGAACAACTCCAATGAGGACGAGGCAAAGGATAACGTGGATGGTACCGACAAACCAGATCATGGAAAGCTGAACCTCATTCTATTGGTGCGGAAGGGGGGACTTGAACCCCCATGCCTCTCGGCGCCACCCCCTCAAGATGGTGTGTCTGCCAATTTCACCACTTCCGCGCTCAAAAACTGAACTAATTCTCTTGCAACTCGGGGACGACCTTCGCCTGAGGAGTGCGTAGCAAGTCGTCGCTCTTGATGTTATCGTGCCCGGGTACGGACTGCAACGGGCCCGAGCGGCTGTGGAGCGACTGTGGACCGGAAGCGACAAAGCCGCGGCCGCCGCGTAAACAAGAGAAGAGGCTCAGGCGTCTAATCGTTGGCATGAGTTTCCTTCGAACGTCCCCGCTGCTCTGTTTACTTCTTCTGGCCCCGGCGCTCCAGTCCCAGACCCCAGCTACAGCGCCGGCTGCGAGTCCTGCCGCGGCACAGACACCGCCCAGGCCCACAACCACCCTGTCGGTCGACGTGAAGGTAGTCACTCTGCCGGTGACGGTGCGCGACAAGAAGGGCAAGATTGTTACCAACCTCAGCAAAGACGACTTTGTGCTGGAGGAGGACGGCAAGCCGCAGACGATCCGTTACTTCAACCAGGAAACCAATCTTCCTTTGACCGTGGGTCTATTGGTTGATACCAGCGAGAGCGAACGCGACAACCTGGATAAGGAGCGGGCCGCCAGCCGAACCTTTCTCGACCAGATGATCACTCGGCCGGCTGATCGGGCGTTCGTGATCCACTTCGATCGCCAAGTTGAGCTATTGCAGGACCTGATTGTTAAGGGCCGCAATCGCGATACGGCGTGGTTCTCCATGCTTGATTCGGAGGGGCCCTTGCGGCAGGCGAATTTCGAGTGTTGGTCACCGAGATCATTTTGCACTTCGGCTGGCGCGCGGCGTTTTGGTTCAGCGCCATGGTCGAAGTGGCAATTGCCGGCGTATGGTATCTGGCCGCCCGCGATACGCCGGAGAAAAACGCATCAATTCCTCCCGCCGAGCTAAAACTGATTCGAGCAGGAAGAGACGACGCAGGCGCGACCGCCGTCGTGGCGAAACGAACGGTACCGTGGGCGAGAATTTTCGGCAGTAAAGAGGTACTTGCACTTACCGCAAGTTACTTTCCTTGCGGTTATGTCGCGTGGCTTTTCTTTGCCTGGTTCTATATTTATCTCGCGCAGGTGAGGGGCCTGAATCTCCGGACCAGCGCGACGTACTCGATGGTGCCTTTCATCGCGATGACGGTAGGTTGCCTCTGCGGAGGAGTACTGAGTGATTGGATGACTCGTCGCTTCAACATGCGAACGGGGCGCCGTCTGTTTCCCGCCGTCGCCCTTGGCCTCACGGCCGTGTTCCTCGTGCTGAGTTCGAAAGCCCAGCACGCGGGGGCTGCGAGTATTATTCTGGCCCGCGGAGCTGGCAGTCTGTATCTTTCGACAAATTGCTATTGGGCGATAGCGGCAGACATTGCTGGCGAGTTCGCCGCCGTCGTTTCTGGAATCATGAACATGGGAGCTCAGCTGGGGGGGCCTGCACCGCTTCGTTAACGCCTCTGATTGCATCTCGATATGGATGGGAAATGTCATTCCTCGTCGCCGCATCGTTGAGCATGATGGGAGCCCTCGCATGGCTGGTGGTCAATCCCAGGCGGCGTCTAAACCACCCCGCAATGCCACGTTAGAATGCGTGTGCTCAAATCCGCGACATGCCACGATTTCGGCTTCTTCGCCTCCGTCCTCCACATGCTTGGATAACCTCATCTATGCAGGCGTTCACTCGTATTTCAGAAGCTCAGAATTAGATGTCGCCTTGGCGGTGCGTTCCGCCGCTTCCAGAATGCATAGAGCATCGGCGGCATCCTCCAAGGTGGAGAGCGGCGGTTTGCCCTTAAGGATGCACTGGCTTACAAAGTGGTCAATCTCTGCTATAAAGCCCTCTTCGTAACATGGCATGCCCCACGCAGGCCCTCCGAGGTCCTCAAATTGTGCTTCGTTCCATGAGTAGTTCACGCCTCCCTTGGTGCCAAGAACCTTATACGTCACAGTCCAGGGATCGTTTGTGGCGTCACTTGCCGCGAAACTGCACCAGAGGTTCGCAAGTGCGCCGTCCGGCATTTCACAAGTAATCATGGCCTGATCTTCACACTGTAGGCTTTCATAGTGGACGCGTGAAAGCATGCTCGACAAGCGCCGGGGACGTCCAAGCAAATACAGCAGGGAATATGCGTGATGCATGCAGACGGCGCGGAGCACTCCACCATAGATCGCGGCAATATCTTCGGAGTGGAAGATATTATAGAGAATCCACAAGCTGGCAATTTTGCCCAGCTTTCCACTCTGTACCAACCGCTTAGCCCGCTGCAGAGAGGGCGCATAGATGTAGTTGTGCCCGGGCATGCATACACGCCTTGACTGTAGGGCCATCCTCTGCAGATTCGCAATTTCTTGCCGGCTCTCGGCCAGAGGTTTTTCTATCAGCACGTGCTTGCCCGCATTGAGACTGGCAAGCGCCGTGGAAACATGGTGTTGTGTCGGTGTGAGCACATGCACGGCATCCACCAGCGGGTCCACGAGAAGGTCGTGAAGGTCAGAAAAGACACGTCCGCCAAACTTCTTTGCGATCGCCTCGGCCTTGGCAACATCCGGATCATAGGCGCCGATGAATTTCGCCTGTTTGTTAACAGCTACTCCCCGGCCGTGCATCTCGGCGACGATTCCTGCTCCGGCAAAGGCGATGCCAATTTGGTTTTCAGTCATAAAGGCTCAAGGTTCAACTTGTAAAAGCGGTCTGCGTTTTTACCGAAGAGCTTGCGTTCAGACTCCTCATCCATGCGAGGCCTTAGAACCTCAATCGATGCCTGGACTACCTGATCGTAGCTGCCTGCGAGGAGGCACACCGGCCAGTCACTGCCGAAGATTACGCGATCCCAGCCAAAGCTATCGACTGCATGCTCAATATATGGACGTAAATCCTCCGTCGACCAGTGCACAGCATCTGCCTCGGTGACCATTCCTGACAACTTACAATACAAAGTCTCATGACGGGCGGCCTGAGACATGAACTGCTTCCATGGCTCGAGCTTTCGTTCTCGGATCTCTGGTTTGGAGATGTGATCGATGATGGCCCGTAATGGACCAATTGACTCAAGTGCCTGCAGAACATAAGGAAGATGGCGCGTGTAGGTGAGAAATTCGAATGGGAAATCGTTCTCAGCCACTAACTCGAGGGCCTTTAGCACTTGGGGACGCACAATCCAGGCAGGATCGGGGATGTCCTGTAACATCGGTCGCAAACCGATGAATCGGGGATTCTTGCGATAGAGTTCAAACTGGCGTGGGAAGTCCGGACTCTCCAAATCCAACCATCCAATGACGCCAGCGATAAAGCTGTGGTTTGCAGCCAGTTCCAGCAGGTAGTCCGACTCCGCTAAGGTTTGAGCAGCCTGGACAAGAATTGTCCGCGCAATCCCATGCTTGACTAAATGAGGAGTTAGATCGTCAGGGAGATAATCACGGTGTAGGACGGGGACACTCGGACTCATCCAGTGATAATCTCCGCGGCTTACTTTCCAAAAATGTTGGTGGCCATCAATTTTCATTATCTGCCTTGTATCTTTGCAAGCGCTCCCAATCGAAGGAAATGCCCAACCCGGGCTCTTGGCTGGGTAGAAAGTGCCCATCCACCAGCTTCAGCGGCTCAGTCAATACGGGATTCAACGATGGAATATATTCAACAAACAGGCTATTGGGGATGGCGGCAACGAGTGGCAGATGAAGCTCCATAACGAAATGCGGACTGATCTGCATGTTATGGCAGTCTGCCATATGGACGATTTTGAGCCACTCGGTAATTCCGGCGCAACGGCAAGCGTCGGGCTGCAGAATGGAAGCCCCGCCGGTCGCGATGTAGTCTCGAAACTGGTAGCGGCTGAAAAGCGATTCGCCGATCGCGATCGGAATCGAGGTATGCGTTCTGACGTTTGCATGACCGAGCAGGTCCTCGGCCGGCAGCGGTTCCTCAAACCAAAACAGATTGTATGGCTCCCACATATGGGCGCGTTTAATTGCTTCGGCGCTGGTAAATCGCTCATTTGCATCTACCATTAGATTTCGGTGGGGACCCAGCACTTCTCGAACCGCCGCGATTCGCTCGGTGTCTTCGGCGGGAGCGTCCTTTCCTACCTTAATTTTCGTTCCACGGAATCCTGCCTCTACTATTTTTTGCGTTTCGTCTACGAGTTGCTCAACCGTATGGTTGAGCCATCCGCCATCGGTGTTGTAAACCGGGACGCGGTCATGATGTCCGCCTAACATTCGATACAGAGGAAGCGCGGCTACTTTGGATTTGAGATCCCAAATGCCGATATCCACGGCTGCAACCGCCAAGACGGCAATACCTCCCCGGCCAATCCAATCGACGCATCGCCACATCTGTGACCACACGCGTTCGTGGTCATTTGGATCCATCCCACGAATCAGCTCATCGAAGCTGTTATTGATGATGGAGCATATCTCGCGGGCCCCGTGCGGAATGATGCTGTAAGTAAAGCCGCAGCCAGAAACGCCTTGATCCGTTTCGATGTAGGCAAAGATCACGTCCATTTTGCTGAAATGGCGAATGGCGTCATGCATCTCGCGGTGAACCGGGATCCGATAGAGTTCTGCACGTAATTTCGTTATGCGCATTTCCTTCCTCGTGGGCCTATTGGCGAAGTAAACTGCTGACTCCTAAAACTGATATGGATACGATAATTAATGCCAATCCCATCCGCATGCGCATGTGGGCAACGGAAGAGGCCGATTTCCATTCTCTCGCGATCAGGCCCAAGGCACTGGACCAAAGGAGCACCACAGCCATGCACACCGCAAACCCGATTGAGTTCCCGTACTTTCCCATCACATTAGCGCCGACGCCATAGCCAAGCATTCCGAAGAGCCATAGGCAAGCGGCTGCAAAGGCCAACAGAAACTCTCTAGGAAACGATTTGCGGAACAATTTCGCGCTGTGGTTCTTCTTCAATAGAAGGACCGTGTACCCAAGGTTTGGAAGATATCCCGCGGCTAACACCACTGCCCAGACGCTCAAAGTCGCACGCTCCGCCCGGATACCTTGATGAACGGCCTCTTGGGCAATGCTGCTGCCGAAAACGAAGCCTAAATTAATCATAGGTCCGAGGCATCCCGTAAAAACGCACAGCAGCACTCCCTTGAGGGAAGTGTTCTTCGACGACGCAGCTTCTCGAGCATTCGATTCACGCTCTCGGTCGGCAAGGGCATACAGGACTAATCCGCAGAGCAGCAGGACAGCACTCGCCAGCAGAAGCGCACCAGGACGGCTCGCCAAATCTTCTGGATGGAGAACGGCGAGAGGAATGATGCTGCCAAGGAGAGAACTTAAGCCAATCACAATGGCGAAGGCCATTGCCATGCCTACTCGGGCAATCGAAATCCCAAATGTTACCTGAGCGATTCCCCATCCGAAACCAAATAAAAGAGGAGGCAGCAGCATTCGCAGCGGGATCGCGGCGTAGAAAGTAATTGGATGAGGAATTGCCCACGCAACGAGAGCGAGCGGGAGTAACAGCAGCGCTAGAGTCGCATAGACGAACCAGGTATTCTCCCAACTCCAATCACGGGACAGTTTCATCGGAGCTGCAAAGCTTGCGATGAGCGCCCCGCTGAACATGACTATGCTGAACCCCCATGGGGAATGTGAACCGACGATCTGTGAACCGAGGATCATGGCTTGACAACCACGACAAGCCGATGCGCAGGAATAGTAATCCGGGCGGGTAAAACAGCGGTATGGTCTGGCTGAAAGGGAGTGGCGATGACGACGTTGCCGCTGGCGCCTTCGATATTAACTTCCGCTGATTCTGGAGCATCCCCGAAGTTCAAAACAACGCAGGCCCGACGGGGATCGCTGGACTGCATCGGCTTGAAAACGGAGTAGCGGATATCAGCGTCGCCTTGGACGCTAGCGCCCAGGGTATCGTTGAACCTTCCGTAGAAAAGAAGGTCAGCATACTTTTTGCGAATCCTGATCAACTCACTGACATATTCGGCCAGCGGCCGGGTGAGCGGCTCATTCACAGAATCGTTATAGTGGCGAGGCGCAAGATCCCAGACCAGGCCGTATCTCATCCCGTTGTTCATTGGATTGAAATCGCCTGGGCTCTCGCCAAAGATCGTGGCGGTCCACTCAGGAAATGTATAGCGGAGCGCGGTAGATTCCATATCGATATTGCCCATGCGCATATAGGAGACATCGACATAGGGCAATGCCCGATCGAACCATATCTCTGAGGCGAGAGTAAAATTCGGATTTATGGCGCGCGCTTTACGAAGGAGCTCTTGAAAAGTTCCGAGGACTCCTTGGGGTAAGGACTTATCAGGAGAAGTAGGAAGCTGTGGATTAAAATCGAGCATTCCAAGCGCATTTGTCTTGTCAAGTTGAAAACCTTCGACGCCATTCCGAACGAGGTCGAGATACTGGTCCATCAGGAACTTATTGAATTCAGGATGTGCCGGACTCACCAGCGTCATATTTGACCGTGCCAGCCCCTGGCGAGCGCCAATCGTTCCTTCGCCCCAGCCCACGATGTGCCAATCCGGCGCCCAGCGGCCGTCGACGGCATACTGCTTCAGTCGATTCTGAAAAAGCGGTGTGGCCGTGTCCGCAAATTGGATATTAGAGAATATTAGGGGATGGACTCCGAGTGCTCGGATATCAGCAAGGGCCTTCCAAAATTCCGCTGGGGTGCCCAGACGCGGGTTGGGTTGATATTGCGGATATCCACGGTCAATTCCGCCCATATCCCAGCCGAGAATTTCAAAGGTAGTTATGCCATATTTTTTCGCGTCCGCCGCGAGTGCCGGCAATTCGTTGAAACTATGGACAAAGACATCTTCGCCGTTCGAAATAATGACGGATTGCCATGCATTTTGCTGGCGGAGCCAACTCACTGGACGCGCGATCGTAAAATGCTGATCGAACCACGAACGATAAATTGTACTCGCTGCGTGCCAGTCTCCATGATGCACCTGTAATGCGACAGGTCCACTGGTGAACGTGCCGTTACTCAGGTAAGGGAAATTTACCCACCCCATGGTGAGGCCGAGGGGCTCGTTCGGGGGCAACTCCGATTGTGAAGGCCAACTATCCTTGACGGTCGCACCCTTGGTGAAAGGACGTACCTCACAATAAAGGAGAGTAAGACGGGTTTCCGGATCCTGGTTCGCGTAGTAATAGCCGAGGCCGACTTTTGGATTAAATACGTCCATCCAGCCCATAGACATGTTCCCTGGATAGGTAAATCCTGCGGCATCGTAACGAATGCCCAAGTTGCCGCCACCGTAGTTGCCCCCATGAAAGCGCGAAAACAGCCCAGCCGCCAGATTTGTACTTGCGCCGGGAACAATCGTTTCTGTATCGATTCGCCTGCCTATCCCTTGTTGCCCGCCGATGATTCCGTACATCACCTCTGCCAGTTTTCTATCGGTTGGGTTCTCTACTTTAATAGAAAACAGAATCTGCCCACCTACAGCATGGATTTCGTAACGTACCTTGATCGGGAGTTTTTCAAAATCATTCTGAAGAGACTCGTAAGTACAGACTGCTCCGTCGGGCGTTGCTTGAATGTGGCTGACAGTCTGATCTTTACTATTGAAATATTCAGCCTCGTAACCCTTTCTGGGTACCAGCAAACGGAAATTTTCACCGAGCTTCGGTTCCTGAATTACTTCAAGATCTGGATTTTTCCAATGCAGGCCTATCAGATCTCCGGTCCGCTCCGATAAGCGCAGGGTCGCAGCAGGAGTTTCGATCGAGCGGGTTTGGGCTGACGCCGAGAGTGCAATGACGGAAAATGTAACCCCCAACAAGCTTGAAATCAAAGATTTAGGCTTATCCAGTCCGACGATTCTCACGTTAGTCTTCCCTCTGGTCGTTAATAATTTTACCGCGGCCCTGTGATATCTCAGACAGCGTTGCTGAGGCTATCAATCTGTGTTAGTGTTGTCAACGTGCCGCCTGAAAAAACCAATGACGCTGAGGGCCTATCGGAGAAGGCCTATGGTCGGGTTCGAGATCGAATCCTGACTGGTGAATACAGCTTCGGGACGGTTATATCCCGTCGGGATCTTGCGACCGAGTTTGGCATGAGCTTGGTTCCGATCAATGAGGCAATGAGCCGGCTCGAACACGAATACCTCATCGAAAACACACCCAGAGTGGGCACCAAGGTGAGAACGCCGACTCCGCAGGATATAAGGGGATTTTGGGCGGTACGAGAGGGGCTGGAGACGCAGGCGGCCAGACTCTACGCCCGGATGGCGACGGCGAAGGACCGGGTAGGACTGATCGAATTGGCAAAAGCACTTGATGAGATGCATGAATTGGCTACCAGTTCCGATGAGCCCAACCCCAAGACTCTCTATCCGTGGCGTTGCGCTCATATGCGGTTTCATATGCGAATCGCCCAATGTACAAAGCTGCCATTTCTGGCACAGCAGATAGAGAAGAACCAACTACTGGTTTTCAATTGGTTTTACGATCACCAACTTTATGGTGGCCGCAAGCTGCCTGCACACTGGCACGAGCAGTTGGCACGTTCACTCGCCGAGGGATCGGAAGAGATCGCAGACGCGGCTATGCGGAAACATCTTCACAATCGACTAGAAGATCTCATGCGCAGCCTTGAGCACTTTCTGCAAATGGATGAATCTCATCTTGCCGAGTGGAATAAAGTAATGGCGCAAAATTCCGCGGGCTAATGACCCGCGAGCCCTCGTCTTCAGCGGGGAATGATCTGGATTCGTTCCTCCGTTCTAGCAGGGAATTGCGAATGAAAGGAAGCCTTGCTCTGCCCCTGCAGTTTCGAACTGAAACTGGAGACCCGCAGGGAGGCCGACAGCTATAGACCTTCCCACCGTTTTATTTCTTTCAATCCCGCATCTAGATATCGCTAACGGTCTCGCTTGACATTTCACGCAGTCAGATGTTTAACTTGGCGTCGCCTTCTGCCATTGCAGAAATTAGTTCTGAAATGTTAACGCAGGCGAGGTACAGGATTTTGGGTGTTTGTTCCTCAGTAACTACTCCGGGGGCGTCCCCATTGGATGAACTAAGCGGTGGGTGCGACAAGCTGCTGGTGACAGTGAGGGAAGTATTTGCGGATTTCGAAGGAGTCCATCATGCATTGCCATAAGCTCCAACTAATCGATGCCAAAAAGAAAAGTGACTATCAGAGCGTTCTCGGCTCGACAATTCCCAAAGTACCTGCGAGAAAATTTGTCACGTCTGTTCTGATCTCAACGATAGTTCTGCTCATCTCGATCAACGGGCGAGCACAGACAAATCTAAGTAGCATCACTGGCACCCTGACGGACAATACCGGAGCTGTGGTCGCCAATTGCCAAATCGCAGTTACGAATCTATCAACCACTGCCATTCGCAGCGCCGTAACAGACGGCAAGGGATTTTATTCAGTTTCGGCCCTGCCCATTGGAGGTTATAAGGTTGTCGCCTCATGCGCAGGTTTTAAAACCTCGACGTCGGCGGTGGACTTGACGCTCAGCGGTGCAACAACAAACTTTATGTTGACGGTCGGCAGCTTAGAGCAAAATGTTACGGTCAATGCCGCTACTGGATCCGTAGCGCTACAGACAGACGACCACGTAGTTTCGCAATCCTTCACTCCTGAGCAGCTGACAGCCCTTCCCAACACCAACGGCGTAAGTGTGCTTAGTATCGCAGTACTCGGGCCATCGTCCCAAGCCGGCACCGATGAGCCAACACCTGGAGACGTCGCTGTCTTCAATCAGACCACGAGCTCAGTCAATATCGCAGGACTGGGAATAGCGCGCACAGAGTTTCTGCAAGACGGCGTAGACAATGTCAATCTATTAACACAGACAGCCAATGTGGTCTCTACAGTCGAAGCTTCGGCCGGAATAACGACGATGTTAAACGGCTCGCCTGCACGATTTACTGAGCCCGCCGTGGTTGACGTGATCACGCGAGGGGGTACAAATCAATTTCACGGTTCGTTATATGACTTCTTGCAAAACGATGCTCTCAATGCAACGAACTACTTTGCTGTTACCAAACCACCTTTGCGCTATAACCTCTTCGGCGGAGACCTGGGTGGCCCCATCATTCGAAACAAGGTATTTGGCTTTTTTGACTATTCGGGCCTACGCAGCCATACCGACGCGGTCAGCCAGAATCGCGTCCCCACGTTAGCAGAGCGTAGTGGAGATTTTTCAAACGACAACATTTCACAGGCAATCTATGATCCCGCGACCTATAACCCGGCAACAGGTTCCATCGGCCCATTTCCTGGAAACATCGTACCGACAGGTCGAATCGACAATTTTGCAAAACTCTGGCTGCCACTCTATCCGTTGCCAAATTTCCCATTGGGCACAACGAACATCAATTATGTTGCCAATGTACCCACTATTTCAAACAGTGATGAAGAAATATCCCGTGTAGATTGGAATGCCTCGGCAAAAGATCAATTGGCGGCCACATTCTTTCACTATACAAGGACCCAGGCTACTGCTTCGATCGTTCCGGATTTATTCGGGTCTATATTCGACTCCTCTGGTACCAATGCCATGCTCCAGTTCACCCATGTATTTAACGCAAATATCGTCAATATCGCTAAAGCCGCCTACAACAGAAGCGATGTAGTGGAAAGCGAGTACGGTGCCGGCGCGAAGAACTATGCAACAGAGTATGGACTTAACAATATTAATTCTCTGCCGCAGCAGTGGGCGCCTCCTACGGGTGTCCATTAGTAACTACTCGTCGTTTGGCAATCCGTATACCCCGGATGGGGCACTTCAAAATCGGTTTCAATATGCAGACGAAGTCGATTGGAAGCTGGGAAATCACACCGTTGCTTTCGGGGGCGAGTTTGTACGCACTCAGTTTAACGGTTTCTGGGTGATCGCCAACAATGGGATATACAATTTCGACGGGAGCGCGACATCTCAATACGTTAACGGAAAACGCAGTAGCACGTCTACCGGAAATGCATTTGCGGATTTTCTTCTAGGGTTTCCACAGTCTGCATCCACTGCCAATGGGACTACGGTTGGAGATTTTCGAGAGTCGCAGGTCGAGGGCTATATACAGGATGACTGGAAGTTATCGCAGAGGTTAACCCTAAATCTCGGAATGCGATATAGCTTCGATAATCCGCCTATCGACAAGAATGGCCTGTCGGCATTGTATGTAGTTCCAACCAACCAACTAATCCGAGGGAATTGGAATACGAATTATAACGATTGGGGACCCAGGTTTGGATTTGCCTGGAACGCAGACAGCAAAATGGTGATCCGCGGAGGGTACGGAATATATTATGCTCCGATTCTCTATAACAGCCTTCAATTCCAGTTAATGTATTCTCCCAATTTTACTACTCAGAACAAACTCATTAACATTGCTGATCCGGTAAGCACGCAAAGCCAGTTCGGGCTCCCATCAAGCGGCGTGACAACATGGGGCATAACAAAAGTATTGAAAGATCAATCCGCCCAGGAGTGGAACCTTAGTTTAGAGCAAAGCTTAAATGAAAATACCTTGCTCACTATAGCCTATATCGGGGATGTGCTGCGGCATGAGGCGACCTTTGCAGATGTAAATCAGCCGGACGCTTTATCTCCGGGTAATACATCAGGAATACTCGATGTGAGCCCGCAGCCATTGGCAAGCTCTACACTCACATATCAGGTAAACCTGTTCAACGCAGGCTACAATGCTCTCGCCGCTTCCTTGAACCGCCGCTATGCCCACGGACTCCAGTTTTTAGCGAGTTACACATGGTCAAAGGCAATGGACATCGTTGATGGCGATAACGAGACGGTACAGAACTTCTATCACCCGGGGCTGCAAAGGTCGCCGGCAGCCTTCGATCGGACGAATAATTTCCTTCTCAGCGGCACGTATGATATTCCGGTTGGGCAAGGGAGACGATTTGCAAATAACAGCGGGCGGTTCACTAAGGAGGTTTTGGGCGGGTGGCGGCTATCGATCATACAACAATTAGCTACAGGTCAACCGATTACTATAAGTGCAAACAACACTGCGGATACTTCGACAAATCACGCCATGTACGCCGGTGAAGTATGTAATCCTAATGATGGTTTCACTAAGACGAGATTTACTTTTTTTAATAGCGCATGTTTTGTTCAGCCTCCGCCGGGAACGTACGGAACAGCTCGCGATGCGGTTCGTGTGCCGGGCGTCAATCCAACGAACCTCTCGCTCTTCAAATCATTTGACATTTATAAAGAGCAGCAGTTGCAGTTTCGGGTAGATGTATTCAGCGCACTCAACCACCCGATGTTCGGCCAGACAAACCAGGCGGTAACAGCGCCGAATCTGGGGCAATTGACATTTGAAGCATCTGGACAGCGAACGCTACAAGTATCTCTGAAATATGAATTTTAAAACATGGCTCAAAGTTCGTCCGGGTAGGTCGGCCTGAAGGGAGAGGAGCATATGGGATTGCGGTCTCGTCAGGAAAATTCAGGACGAATTTAGGACGGTGTTGTGGTGCCCATTTTTGATGTCTGTATTGTCGGTTCCGGCGCTGGGGGAGGCACGCTCGCTGCCCACCTGGTGCAGCATGGAGTTCAGGTTGCAGTAGTTGAGGGTGGGCCACCGGTCAATACCCGTACTGATTTCAACACCCATGCACTTCCTTTTAATTTTGCCAATCGTCATATCCCCACTATGCGCGGGGGCAAGTACGGCATGACCTCAGAACGCGCTCGAGGCGTCGGTGGCAAGACGATGCTATGGAATGCCGTGGCTCTGCGCCTAAGTCATCGTGACTTCAAGGGCTATACCATCGACGGAGCGGGGGCAGATTGGCCGCTCGATTATCCCGATATGGCTCCTTACTATGAGCGGATAGAGAGGGAAATCGGCGTCTGCGGAAATCTTGATGGCCTGGAGGATCTTCCTGACGGGATCTACCTCGACCCGCCCCCCCTCAAATCGGGAGACCTTCTGCTGCAGCGAGGCGCTAAACAACTAGGCATTCCCATCATCCACACCCGCAAAGCAACTCTCACTCGGCCGTCGGCGCCCCGGCTAGCCTGCCACTACTGTGGAAATTGCATGGCAGGCTGCGATGTTGCCGCCAAGTACAACTCTGTCGACGCCCACATGGCTCCCGCCATGAAGACCGGCCGTCTCGCCATTTTCCCCAACTCCGTGGTACGCGAGGTCATGGTCTCGAATGAGAACCGGACCACCGGAGTTCGTTTCATTCATAGGGAAACTGGCGCCGAGGGAGAAATCCGTGCGCGCTGCGTGGCTGTGGCTTGTGCCTGTGTGCAGAGCGTAGGTTTGCTGCTCATGTCCGAGTCCAGACTGTATCCCCAAGGGCTGGCAAACTCCAGCGGCCAACTCGGCCGCAACTTCATCCCTCACTTCAACTCCGGAGTGGAGGGCTTCCTGACTGACCTGATCGGGCGCCAGGTGGTTAATGACGAAGGCTTCATCGATCATGCCTACCTTCCCTCCTACATGCACCTGCAAAAAAGAGATTATGCGCGCAGTTTTGGCGTGCAGATCTACACCGGGATCCGACGTACTACCGGATGGGCCAGGGAAGTGCCGGGCTTCGGTGCGGATTACAAGCAACGGGTCAAACAGCGCTTTCCGGCTTATGCCACTTTCCAATGTTTTGGCGAAATGATCCCCAATCCCCAGAGCTATATCCAATTAGACAAAACAGAGAAAGACGAGTTCGGCCTGTACAAGGTGAAGGCGATTGCAGTGCAAGAGGAGAACGAAAGGAAAATCTACGAGGCCATGACCAAAGCCTCTGTCGATATCCTGCAAAAGTCCGGCGGGGAGATTTTATCTATTTCTAATTTCAATGTGCCCGTATTCAATCACCAGTTAGGCGGTTGTCGCATGGGTAGCGATCCACGCACCTCGGTCCTTAATTCCTACTGCAGAAGCCATGATGTACCCAATCTCTACGTGGTCGACGGCAGCGTTTTCCCTTCGGCCTCAGAAAAAAATCCGACCTTGACCATCATGGCACTGGCGGCGCGGGCGGCCGACAACATCAATGATCGTTTTAAAAGAGGAGAGATGGCATGACTAGCCGGCGAGAGGCCCTCAAAATTATCGGAGCCGTCGGTGTCACCTGCGCGTTCCCCTTTTCCGCCAATGAGCTCTACGGTCAGCACGTCCATCCGCCAATGCAAGGGGAGCCTCAGGATGCCAAGCCTGGCGCTCCCTTTGTGCCGCAGTTTTTCAGCCCGGCGCAATTGTTGCTGGTCTCCCGTTTGACCGACCTCATCATTCCCACCACGGATACTCCGGGCGCCGTCGCCGCCGGCGTTCCTCAATATATTGATCTTGTCGTCCATGGTGATCCAAAGTTGCAGGCCACTTTCCGAACCGGGTTGCAAGATTTGGATAAAACCAGCCAAGCCAGGTTTGGCAGCGCCTTCCTGCAGTTAACTGAAGCGCGGCAAGTCGAAATTCTAACGTCGCTCGACCAAGCCACAGATGAAAAAAAGCCGCCGACTGAAAACGCACCAGAGGGGGATGTCAATTTTTTCCATGCCGTCAAAGGTCTTACCGCGGATGGTTATTACACCTCTCGTATCGGGTTAATGCAGGAGTTGGGATATAACGGTGACGCCGTGCTTGCCGCCTTCCCTGTATTCACCATTCCGGAACACTGAAGCAGCCCAGCGAGTTGGCAGAAGCCTGTTCGGTTTCGAGCCGACCCGGTACCGAGTGGCGCGAGCAAAGACGCAACCACGGTCGCGTCAAGCCATGCATTCAAGCCAACTGACTGCACCGGATTCTGCACCGACTGCCTGCATCTGGCGCCTACTGGTCGTTGCTGGCGGGAAAGCGAGCGGAGATCTAACTTGTTGAAATCAAAGAAGAAGCTATTTGTTTTCTTCGGGTTCCGGGTGTTTAGGTGCGGGTGCCGGGGAGATGGTGTGTCTGCCAATTTCACCACTTCCGCGCTCAAAAACTGAACTAATTCTGTTGCAACTCGGGGACGACCTTCGCCTGAGGAGTGCGTAGCAAGTCGTCGCTCTTGATGTTATCGTGCCCGGGTACGGACTGCAACGGGCCCGAGCGGCTGTGGAGCGACTGTGGACCTGTAGCGACAAAGCCGCGGCCGCCGCGTAAACAAGAGAAGAGGCTCAGGCGTCTAATCGTTGGCATGAGTTTCCTTCGAACGTCCCCGCTGCTCTGTTTACTTCTTCTGGCCCCGGCGCTCCAGTCCCAGACCCCAGCTACAGCGCCGGCTGCGAGTCCTGCCGCGGCACAGACACCGCCCAGGCCCACAACCACCCTGTCGGTCGACGTGAAGGTAGTCACTCTGCCGGTGACGGTGCGCGACAAGAAGGGCAAGATTGTTACCAACCTCAGCAAAGACGACTTTGTGCTGGAGGAGGACGGCAAGCCGCAGACGATCCGTTACTTCAACCAGGAAACCAATCTTCCTTTGACCGTGGGTCTATTGGTTGATACCAGCGAGAGCGAACGCGACAACCTGGATAAGGAGCGGGCCGCCAGCCGAACCTTTCTCGACCAGATGATCACTCGGCCGGCTGATCGGGCGTTCGTGATCCACTTCGATCGCCAGGTTGAGCTGTTGCAGGACCTGACAGCGGATCATGGGAGGCTGGAAAAGGCGGTGGGAGAACTCGATACCACGTCCGCCGTTCAGAACACGCAAAGCAGCGACCAGGGCTCCGGATCTTCGCATGCGAGGCGAGGGGCGGGCACGCTGCTCTACGATGCAATCTTCCTCGCCTGCGATGAGGTGATGAAGAAGCAGACCGGCCGTAAGGCCATTGTGGTGCTGACCGACGGAGAGGATCGGGGCAGCCAGGAGACGCTCAATAGCGCTATCGAATCGGCGCAGCGGTCGGAGACCGTCGTCTACACCATCTACTACGGCGGCCACGAGGATCACGATAATAGCGGGTTCAATAATGGTGGAGGGCGTGGCGGGTATCCCGGCGGCGGGTATCCCGGAGGCCGCTATCCCGGCGGAGGCTATCCCGGGGGCGGATATCCAGGAGGGGGCCGGTATCCCAGACAGCAGGAGAGCGGTCCGAACGGCAAGAAGATCTTGCAGCGGATTGCGCAAGAAACCGGGGGCCGATACTTCGAGGTCAAGAAGAAGGACAGCGTGGACGATGTCTACGCCAGCATCGCGGAGGAATTGCGCACCCAATTCGTCCTGGGTTACACGCCGCCCAAGGACCAGCCCAGCGGTTACCATTCCATCCATCTGACTACCAAGAATAAGGACCAGGAGGTGCAGACGCGCGAGGGATACTACTCCGGTCAGTGAGGCTGCCTGCGGGCAGAGGCTGCCGGCAGCGCGAAACGCCTTGCTACTATCGTTGCATGACGGAGATCGGCATCGCGGTCGACCCATCCCCTGCGCCCCAGCCGCAGCGCGTTGAGCTTGCCGGGCGCGTGGTCACGCTTCGCCCCTTTGCGCGGTCTTCGCAGGCAGCGGCACTCTACGAGGCGACCCACGGGCTGGCGGGAGACTCACTCTGGCGCTACATGGGCGATGGTCCCTTCGCCAGCTTTGCCGATTATGAGGCCGCCTTTGAAAAGAAGGAAAAATCTGCCGATCCGCTTTTTTGGGCGATCGTCGATAACGCCACCGGGCTCCCCGTGGGCCAGGCCTCTTACCTGAGGATCGAGCCGCGTAATCGCTGCATCGAAGTAGGCAATATTATCTTCAGCCCGGCGCTGCAGCGGAGTTGCGGCGCAACCGAGGCGATGTATCTCATGGCCCGTCACGCCTTCCATGACCTGGGCTACCGCCGCTACGAGTGGAAGTGCAATGCGTTGAACCAGCCCTCCCGCCGTGCTGCGCTGCGCCTCGGCTTCACCTTCGAAGGAGTCTTTCGCCAACACATGATCGTTAAGGGCCGCAATCGCGATACGGCGTGGTTCGCCATGCTTGATTCGGAGTGGCCCTTGCGGCAGGCGAATTTCGAGCGTTGGTTGGCGCCGTCGAACTTCGACGAGGCGGGGCGGCAACGGCTTTCGCTCTCCCACCTGAATGGTCAGTGACTTCAACTCAGAGGTACTTGCTTTGTTTCGATCGCAGTGGTTCCGCGTCCTCGCCTGCTGTTGTCTGGCTCCGTCGCTTGCAGCACAAACCGCTCCGGCCGTAGCAGTGCTTGACGGCTACACCCCCCAGAGCTCGACGGCCGAGATCGCCTTGGAGGCGAAGTTCCGCGATCTTCCCTTGACGGAAAACCTGCGCAGCGATATGCAACACCTCTCGGCTCACCCGCATGCTGTCGGGTCGCCCTACGATAAGGAGAACGCCGACTGGCTGTTGAGCAAGTTTCAGGAGTGGGGTTTTGACGCCCATATCGAAACGTTCTATGTCCTGTTTCCGACACCGAAGGAGCGGAAGCTCGAGTTGATTGCCCCGCAAAAGTTCGTGGCGACGCTAGCGGAACCGCCCATTGCAGTCGACCCGACTTCGAATCAGCAGGCGGAACAGTTGCCGACGTATAACGCCTACTCCATCGATGGCGACGTGACCGGCCCACTGGTCTACGTGAACTACGGCAGGCGCGAAGACTACGACGACCTCCAGCGCATGGGCGTTTCGGTTAAGGGAGCCATCGTCATCGCGCGCTACGGCAAGACCTGGCGGGGGATCAAGCCGAAGGTGGCGGCCGAACATGGCGCCATTGGCTGCATCATCTATTCAGACCCGCAGCAGGATGGATACGGCGACACCGACACCTACCCGGGCGGAGGGGGGCGGCCGAAGGAGAGCGTACAGCGGGGCGGAGTGAACGATACCAACTTCCCCGGGGACCCCCTGACCCCGGGCATTCCGGCGACCAAGGACGCCAAGCGCCTGGCGTTGAAGGACTCTCCCATCATTACCAAAATACCGGTGCTGCCCATCTCCTATGGCGATGCGCAGCCATTCCTGGAGGCATTGGGCGGGCAGGTCGTTCCGGAGCCGTGGCGCGGCGGTTTGCCGATCACGTACCACGTGGGGCCGGGAACGTCCAAGGCCCATCTCAGGATGTTTTCCAACTGGGATATAAAACCGATTTATGACGTCATCGCCAAGATTCCCGGCAACGAAGCCGCGGACGAATGGGTTCTCCGTGGCAACCACCATGATGCGTGGGTGAATGGTGCGGACGATCCCCTCGCCGGGCTGGTGGCGGAGTTGGAGGAGGCGCGGTCGCTGGGCGAACTGCGCAAACAAGGGTGGAAACCGCGGCGGACCATTATTTATTGCGCATGGGATGGTGAGGAGCCGGGACTGCTTGGTTCGACGGAATGGGTGGAACAACATGCCGCCGAGTTGCACGACCATGCCGTGCTGTACGTCAATTCCGATACCAACGAGCGCGGGTTTCTTGAGGTGGACGGGGCCCATTCAGTGGAGCACTTCATCAATGATGTAGCGCGGCAGGTTCCCGATCCTGAGACCAAGCTGACCGTATGGAAGCGGGCCCAGCTGCAGGCATTGTCCAAGGCGGATACCGCCGATCAAAGAGCCGTGCTGCGCAATCGCTCCGACACCAACATCGAGGCTTTAGGGGATGGTTCGGACTTTGCTCCCTTCATCGACTATCTTGCCATCCCCTCACTCGACCTCAGTTTTGGCGGGGAGGATGCGGGCAGCGTATACCACTCGATCTACGACGATTTCTATTACTACACTCATTTCTCCGATACCAATTTTGTCTATGGGCGCGCCTTGGCCCAGATTGCCGGGACCGCAGTGCTACGCATGGCCGATGCCCCACTGCTGCCCTACCAGTACACGGCGGTTGCCGAAACCATTGCAGGCTATGTGAAGGAACTGAAAACGCAGCTCAGCAAGACCCAGGAGACCATCAAGGAACGGAATTTGGAGCTCGACGAGGGTGTCTTTCAGGCCATTTCCGATCCGAAGCAGCCTGTGTATCCCCCCAACCGCGAGCCCGATCCGCCGTACCTCAATTTTGCGCCTCTGGACAACGGAGTCGCCTCGCTTACCCGCGCCGCCAAGCACTACCAGGCGGCTCTGACCGTCGCCCAAGCCCATGGTCTGGCACTCGATGATGCCGCACTGCAAGCAGTTAACCATTTATTGCTGCTGGTCTCACGGACCGACTTGCGGGAGGAAGGCCTGCCGGGAAGGCCGTGGTACAAAAACCAGATTTATGCACCTGGCGCCTATACGGGCTATGGGGTAAAGACCCTGGCGGGAGTACGGGAAGCCATGGACCAGCATCAATGGAGCATCGCCGAACAGGAGTCGCCGATCATCGGCAGCGTGCTGGAAGCGGAGAGCCGTGCGATCGATGCCGCTGCCAGCCGATTGGAGGGAGCGTTTTCCTCAGCAGCCGTAACACAAACGGCATCATCTGCGACGTTTCGGTGATTGCGGGGCCCTCCGTCGGGCCATAGAGTTGCTGCATCGGAGGGCACCACAGATGAATAGTTCGGGGACGGTGATCGGTAAAGGTATTTGCATCCGCGGGGAAGTGTCGGGTGAGGAAGATTTCTTTCTCGATGGTGTATTGGAAGGCAACATTACCCTGACGGGCAAGCGCCTGACTGTGGGAGCCAACGGTGTAATTCATGCGGACATTGTTGCCGGCGATCTGGTGGTCTTTGGCCGGGTCGAAGGGAGTGTCAAGGCGGCCGGTCGCGCTGAGTTAAAGCACTCGGCGGTGTTCATCGGAGATATTTCGGCAACGCGGTTGTCGATTGAAGATAACGCTACGCTGCAAGGGTACGTGGATCTCACGGAAGCAGCTGAGGCAAAGAAGAAGGAAGCGGCGCCGAAAAAGCAACCTGCCACGGAAGAAGCCGCAGAGCCGGAGTATGCCGAGCAGTACAGCGAAGCAGTGTAACCGCGACTGACGTTTTAGTCTGTTAGCCGTCCGTATTTTTGACCGCCCCATCTTTGCCCAGCAAGGATGGGGCGCTCGTGTTTGTGGAGGTGCCAACAAATTGCGGAAGAACCCGCTGTCGGGTAGGTCCGGGCTTTAGAGGCTGCGTGAGAACACGAAAGCAGATCAAACCAGGCCCGTAGGGCCGGGAGCCAAACGTCAGCCCAGCCCGGATCCGGATTTCCTGTGGAGCTTGCTGGCGTTGGCGCACTTCATGCGGCTTTCCTTAACGAAAGCCGCACACGCGGATTTTGGTGGCGCCCCGTGCAGGAAATCCGGAGAAGGGCTGGGACATTGATCCCCGATATCGTTTGAGCGCCAGAGGCGCGGCACCCGCGGACGAAGGTAGTGCCGCACCTCCGGCGCTCCGCAACCTTGGATCCGCCTCCCAGCCCTTCCGGGCTGGGCTGACGTCTGGCTCCCGGCCCTACGGGCCTGGTTCCGATTTGCGATTTATTTCGAGTTCTCACACAGGGCCTTAAAGCCCGGACATCAATCAAGCAAACTTATTGGCCTTCACGGAGATCCCTACCTTAGGGCTAAAGGCCAATGGGTTCGGAGGGTGGTGTCCGCGCTAATGCTCGCTGCGGCGAGGCAACCCGGACCTATCCAACAGCCATTTTCCCTCTCGGTGCCGTCAGTTGCGAGGGGTTTAGTGGGTTAATCGGTCTAGATCCATGTTGAGCAGAAGTACATTCACTCGCTCTTCTCCGAGAAAGCCGAATTGGCGTCCTTGCACGTGGCGTTGCACCAGGTCGAGCACTGTCGCCAGTGGCAGGTGCCGTGCGCCGGCCACGCGGGGCGCCTGAAAGATCGCCGCAGCGGGTGAGATGTCAGGATCGAGACCGGAAGCCGAAGCGGTGACCAGGTCGATAGGCACCGGCTGGCCCTTGTTCTCCGCAGCAAAGTGCGCTATATCCCCGTCAATGCGCGTGAGCAGCTTTTGGCTCGATGATGCAAGGTTGGAGGCTCCGGAAGAGGTGGCGTCGTATCCGTTGCCCGCCTCCGAAGGGCGGCCATGAAAATATTGGTCTCCGGTAAAGTTCTGGCCAATCAGCGGTGAGCCCGTCACTTGGCCGTTGGTGACGATCAACTCTCCGTCAGCCTGCCCGCGTAGAAAGAAGTGCGCGAAGGCGGTGACCGCCAGCGGATACAGGATGCCGAGCAGCACCGTGGTCAGAAGCGTAAAGCGGATGGCGACCTTTAATTCGTTGCGCAGCATAAGAAACTCCGATCAGGACAGGCCCAGCCCGGTTAAACAAATGTCGATGAGCTTGATTCCGATGAAGGGGACGATCACCCCGCCCACTCCGTAGATCAACAGATTGCGGCGTAAGAGCGCCTGCGCCGATTTGGGTTGATAGCCCACCCCGCGCAGAGCCAACGGAATCAGGGCAACAATGATCAACGCATTGAAGATCACCGCGGAGAGAATGGCCGAGTGCGGCGTGCTCAGGCGCATGATGTTTAGTTGACCGAGGACAGGAAAGACGCCGGCAAACATGGCCGGGATGATGGCAAAATATTTGGCCACATCGTTGGCAATAGAGAAAGTAGTGAGCGCGCCTCGGGTCATCAGCAATTGTTTGCCGATTTGCACGATTTCAATCAATTTGGTCGGGTTCGAGTCCAGATCCACCATGTTGCCGGCTTCCTTGGCGGCCTGTGTGCCGGAGTTCATGGCGACGCCCACGTCGGCTTGGGCCAGCGCCGGAGCGTCATTGGTGCCGTCACCGGTCATGGCGACCAATTTTCCCTTGGCCTGCTCGCGGCGTATCAGGTCCATCTTGTCTTTGGGCTTGGCTTCGGCCAGAAAGTCGTCGACTCCCGCCTCACGGGCGATCACGGCGGCGGTCAGCGGATTGTCTCCGGTGATCATGATGCTGCGGATGCCCATGGCGCGCAGCTTGGCCAGCCTCTCCTTCAATCCGCCTTTGACGATGTCTTTGAGGTAGATCACACCCAAGGCGGTCGAGTTTTCCGCAACCACCAGAGGAGTTCCGCCCATACCCGCGATCTGTTCCACGCTCTCGCGAACTTTTTGCGGCAGGCTCGATCCTTGCTCAACAAGAAAGCGTGTGATGGCGTCGACCGAGCCTTTGCGGATGACGTGGCCGGCGAAGTTGACTCCGGACATGCGGGTCTGCGCGCTGAAGGGGACGAACTCCGCGTGTAGTGCGGTGAGGTCACGGCCGCGCAAGCCGAAGTTTTCCTTGGCCAACACGACGATCGAGCGGCCTTCCGGAGTCTCGTCGGAAAAGGACGACAGCTGGGCCGCGTCGGCCAAACGCTCTGGGCTGATGTTAGGTGCAGGAATGAACTCGGTGGCCTGCCGGTTGCCCAGGGTGATGGTGCCGGTCTTATCCAGCAAAAGGGTATCGACGTCGCCCGCTGCTTCGACGGCGCGGCCAGACATAGCGAGCACGTTGTATTGCACCAGCCGATCCATGCCGGCGATGCCAATCGCCGAAAGCAAGCCTCCGATGGTGGTGGGAATGAGGCAGACCAGCAGCGATACCAGAACGAAGATGGTCTGCGGCGCCTGGGAGTAGACGGCGATGGGCTGCAGAGTGGCTACAGCCAGCACAAAAATAATGGTGAGGCCGGAAAGCAGGATGCTGAGGGCAATCTCATTGGGCGTCTTCTGCCGCTGTGCGCCTTCTACCAGGGCGATCATGCGGTCCAGAAAGGTCTCCCCGGGGTTGGAAGTGATCTTCACCATGATCCAGTCGGAGAGCACCTTCGTTCCCCCGGTCACTGCGGAGCGGTCGCCGCCTGCCTCGCGGATTACCGGCGCGGATTCTCCAGTGATCGCCGATTCGTCCACCGAAGCCACGCCTTCGATCACTTCTCCGTCTCCGGGGATATAAAGGCCGGCTTCGACAAAAATGAAGTCTCCCGAGCGCAAGGCGGCGCTCGAAACCTCTTCCCGAGGCGCGTCTTTGGACGCGCTCTTGAGGCGAATGGCCATGGTCTCGCCCTTGGCCTTGCGCAGCGTGTCGGCCTGGGCCTTACCGCGGCCTTCCGCCATGGCTTCAGCGAAGTTGGCGAAGAGAACGGTGAACCATAGCCACAAGCTGATCTGCAGGTTGAAGGCACCCGCGCCCTGATGACTGATGATTCCCTGGATCAACAGGACCGTCGTGAGCACGCTGCCGATTTCGACGACCAGCATGACGGGGTTCTTTACCATCAGGCGCGGGTCGAGTTTGCGAAACGAATCCAGCGCCGCCTGACGCATGATCGCGGGGTTCCAAAGACTTAGTTTTTCTGCCATATCGTTCTCCCGCTTAGAAGGTTTTCCCTGCCTGAAGCAGCAGGTGTTCAAGGATGGGTCCCAGGCTGAGCGCGGGGAAAAACGTCAGGGCGCCGACGATCAGGATCACGCCCACCAGCAGCACGGTAAACAAGGCTGTGTTGACGGGAAATGTGCCGGACGATGGGGGCACGCTTTTCTTTTGCGCCAGGTTGCCGGCCAGGGCCAGCATGGGAACCATCATGAGAAAGCGGCCCGCCAACATGTTGAACCCGAGGGTCAGGTTGTACCAGTTGGTGTTGGTAGTAAGGCCGCCAAAGGCGGAACCGTTATTGCCGGCAGTGGATACGTAGGCGTAAAGGATCTCGGAAAAGCCGTGCGGTCCACTATTGTTCAGGCCGCTGAGGGCGTTCGGATTGAGCACCGACACGGCGGCGAATACCAGGATCAGCAAGGGAAAGATGAGCACGTAAAGCATCGCCAGCTTGACGTCGTAGCTTTCGATTTTCTTGCCTAAATACTCCGGCGTTCTACCCACCATCAAACCGGCGATGAAGACCGAGAGCACGACAAAGATGAGCATTCCATAGAGCCCCGACCCAACCCCACCGAACACCACCTCGCCGAGCATGATGTTGACCAGGGGCACCATACCGCCCAGCGGAGTGAAGGAGTCATGCGCGGAGTTGACCGCGCCGCAACTGGTGTCGGTGGTGACGGTGGCAAAGAGCGCCGATTGCGAGATGCCGAAGCGTACTTCCTTGCCTTCCATGTTGCCGCCGGTGTTTATCAGCGTGGTCTTTTGGTCAACGCCATGCAGCAGCGGATGCGGCTGTGCTTCTGCCCAGTAGCAGACGGTGAAGCCGGCGATGAACAGGATCGCCATGGCAGCGAAGACCGCCCAGCCGTGCCCGGAAGAGCCGGTCATCTTGCCCAGGGTGACGGTCAGCGCAGCGGGAATGAGAAAGATCAATTCGATCTCAATGAAGTTGCTGAACGGCGTGGGATTTTCAAAGGGATGCCCACTATTGGCGTTGAAGAAGCCGCCGCCATTGGTGCCCAATTCCTTAATTACCTCTTGGGAGGCGACCGGCCCTTGGGCCAGGGTTTGTGGGCCGTGCTGCAGTGTAGTGACCGTGGTATAGGGCTTAAGATTCTGGATCACTCCCTGGCCGATGAGCACCGGCGCAATCACCAGGCAGATGGGCAGCAGGACCCAAAGGATGGTACGCGTGGTATCGACCCAGAAGTTGCCAATAGTGGCGGATTGCCTACGCGCGATGCCGCGGACCAGGGCCACTGCTACGGCGATGCCGATGGCCGCGCTGAGAAAATTGTGATACGCCAAGCCGGCCATTTGCGTGAAATAGCTCATGGTGGTCTCGGGCGTGTAGACCTGCCAGTTGGTGTTGGTGGTGAACGATGCCGCAGTGTTGAAGGCGGTCGCCGGGGCTACGCCGGCCAGATGCTGAGGGTTCCATGGCAGAAGGGCCTGGGCCCGTTCGATGATGTAGGTCAGCAGCAGAGACACGAAGCTGAAGATCAGCATCGCAACGGAGTATTGTTGCCAGGTCATCTCCTGCTCGGCGTGGATGCCGCAGGCGCGGTAGAGTAGCCGCTCAACCGGCCGAAGCAACGGATCTAGAAAGGTTTTTTGCCCTTCGATCACCCGGGCGATGTAAAGACCGAGAGGCCGCATCAAAAGCAGCAGCACGGCAAAGAACACGACAAACTGCAGCCAGCCATTGGCAGTCATACTAGAACTTCTCCGGGAACAGCAACGTGATCACCAGGTAGATCAGGGTCGCTACGGTTAGGAACAACACGATCAAGGTGGTAAGAGACATGGCTACCTCAACTTCTCGCAGCCGCGAACATAGAGCAGCGCGACGGTGAAGAAAACAATGGTGAACACAATCATCAGTAGATCCTGCATGGCGATGCTCCATTACCTAGTGGACCTTTGGCCCACTAAGGAGGGCATAAGCGAGAGATAAGGAATTTATAAAGACGGGGTGGAATCGAGCTTGCGAAGCTTAGCTTGAGGTTGGTGCCAAGACATTTGCGTGCAAGAGGAGTGCACCCAGGATGTAATCCTGGGTGCACTCCTCTTGCACGCAAATGTCTTGGCGCTGACTGACCCTATTCGCGGCGCGAAGTCTTCCATCATGCTTGTCTAATCAAATCAAGACGGCTGAGTTTGTAAATGCGGCTTATTCGGGGACGCCTTCGGGCAGGAAGCGGTAGCCGACCCAGGGCTCGGTCTGGATGTACTGGCGCGGACCCTCGGCTTCTAGCTTGCGGCGCAGCTGGCCGATAAAGACGCGCAGATATTCCGGCTGGTGCGCCGATTGGCCTCCCCATACGGCGGTCAGCAAGGCGCGATGGGTGAGGGCCTTGCCCGCATTGCGCGCCATGTAAAGCAACAGATCGAACTCGGTCGGAGTCAGGTGCAGGCTCTTGCCGCATACGGTTGCAGTGTGAGCCGAGGCGTCCACGGCGAAGTCGCCAATCTCGATGGGCGCGTCCACCGTCCGCTCCGGCGCGCGGCGCAAGTGCGCCCGCACCCGGGCCAGCAACTCCTGAATGCTGAAAGGCTTGGTCACATAGTCGTCGGCGCCGGCATCGAGCGCCTCGACCTTCGATCGCTCCTGATCACGCACCGACAACACGATGATGGGGGTCGCCGTCTTGCTGCGTACCCGGCGGCACAACTCTACACCGCTCATGCCCGGCATCATCAGATCGGTGACGATCAGGTCAGGACTCCATTCCTCGAAGAGACGAAGGGCTTCCTCAGGATCGTTGGCCGCGCGCACGTCGTATCCCTGGGCGGAAAGAGCGGTACGGAGCACGCGCGTGATCTGGGCCTCATCATCTACCACCAGGACTCGTTCTGCCATTTCTATCCTCTACCACTACGATATGATCGCCACTTATGCTCCGCTCGCGAGCCCCCCTCAGGCAGCTCGTCTTACGCTATGTGGCGATGACCGCAGCCGCCCTGCTGGTGGTCGTGATCTATCGCAGAATACTCCACGTAAACCAGACTACCGTGGCGCTCACCTTTTTGGTGATGGTGCAGTTTGCAGCGTTCAGCTGGGGATTGATCTATTCTGTCTGCCTCTCTATCGGCTGCACCCTGCTGTATAACTATTTTTTTCTTCCTCCTATCGGCAGCTTTACCATCTCTGAGCCGCAAAACTGGATCGCGCTGCTGGCGTTTCTGGCCTCCGCGATTGTTATCAGCAGGATTTCTGAAAGCGAACGGCGGCAGGCCGCGATGAGTGAAGCCCGGCGCAGCGAAATGGAGCGCTTGTACGAGTTCAGCAATCAGTTGTTGATGGAAGAGAATCTGCACGATGTGGCTAGTCATGCGCCCCACGTCGTAGCCTCAATCTTCGCTTTCGACGCGGTCATCCTGTATCTCACGGAGAACGACTCGGCTTACACCTCCGATCCGCGCCGCAACTTTGTCTCGCTCGAGGAGTTGCGTGCCGCAGCGCGCCTGGCCGACGGACCCATCCCGCGAACGGACGGAGTGCGTATCGTTCCCATGGTGCTGGGCATGCGCGCCAGCGGATCGATCGCGATGAAAAAAGAGAGCAAAGGCTCCAGTTACTCAGACGGATTGTATGACGCGATCGGCGGCCTGCTGGCTATCGCACTGGAGCGGTCGACGGCGCTCGACCGGTACAGCCGAGTGGAAGCGGCGCGTGAGGGAGAACGGCTGCGCAGCGCATTGTTGGATTCGGTGACCCATGAGCTGCGCACGCCGCTCACCGCCATCCGAGCGGCAGCGACCAGCCTGCTGTCGCAGCCCTCGCTCGAAGAAAGCCAGCGGCACGAGATGTTCGCCATTCTCGATGAGGAGAGCGCGCGCCTCGACCGCTTGATCGGTCAGGCGGTAGAGATGGCGCAGCTCGATACGGACGGCATCGAGGTGCGGCCGCGGTTGCAGCCGCTGCAGGAGGTGATCGACATGGCGCTGGAAGATTGCCGCGTCCTGCTGCGCGGGCGCCCGGTGACGGTTGAGCTGCCCCCTGATATGCCGTCCATCCCTCTGGATAGGGAATTGATTCGCCGTGTGCTGCGTCATCTGCTGGAAAATGCGGCGCGTTACTCTCCCGCGGGGTCTCCGGTGCGCATCGGCGCCGTGCTCGAAGCAGACCGCCTGTTGGTGAGCATCACCGATCAAGGACAGGGAATCGATGACGCCGAGCAGGCCTACATCTTTGACAAGTTCTACCGCGGCAGCCGGCAGCGCATGTTGAGCGGCACCGGCATGGGGCTGGCCATCGCCAAGGCGATTCTCCGTGCCCACGACGGCGGAATTGACGTGGTCAGTCACCGTGACCAGGGCGCAACATTTACCTTCTGGGTGCCTACCAAACCGGCGGCATGAGGGTTATCTTCGATCATCACCCGCGCGAAAACGTAGCTGTCGCAGGACGGTCCTGTTCATTGACGGTATCAACGACAAAGCGGCGCAAAAGTTGCGTAGCCGTCAGATTTTTTAAAGGGCAGTAATCCTCGCATTCACAACCTACGTCTGAGGCTCCAGTAGAGTTGTCGAGACGTGTTAAAATTCCGCGCTTGGCAAGTAACTTGTGCAGCGACATGCCCATGAGAGACACTGTCACAGAATGAATATCTCAGCTCCCGCCTAACGTTTTTCGGTGGAGGCGTCTAAAGGTTAACGGCGGCTCTGCACATCGCCGGGAACCAACCGTGATTTCGGGATGAGCTCGGACCCGAGGAGAAGGCCTTTTGCGTAAATATTGGAATACCCTTTCTGCTCCTGTTCTTTTGCTGGCGGTTTTTGCTATGTTCGTGCCCGGCTCCCGTGCGCAACAGGCTCGCATCACGCAGCCAATCGAGGGTAGCAAAGTATTGCCCCTGCAGGGCACAATGTCTCCGCAGGCTAAGGCGGAAGACGATCAGGGTCCCGTCGCTGTTACCGGCGCGCTGCAGGGTATGAGCATTCACTTCACGGTGTCGGCGGCACAGCAGACGAGTCTGACTGCGTTGCTCAAGGCGCAACAAACTCCCTCATCGTCGAGCTACCGTAAATGGCTCACGACGGCGCAGTTTGCCGATCAATTCGGCATGGGGCAGGCGGACATTGACAAAGTTACCGCCTGGCTCCAATCTCAGGGCTTCACCATAGATCACGTCGCGGAGAGCCGCAATTCCATTCGGTTCAGCGGTACCGTAGGCCAGGCGGAACAGGCCTTCCACACCCAAATCCACAAGTACGTCGTGAATGGGGAGAACCATTTCGCAAATACGACGAATGTTTCCTTGCCCGCGGCCTTTGCGGCAACCGTGAGCCGGGTTGGCGGCCTGCATGACTTCCGACCCAAGCCTCGGCTTGTGCGTGCGGGAGGCGCCCGGGGCAAGGGGAGCAACCCGCAGTTCACCGCAGGCAGCAGTTCGGCTCAGTCTGGGCAACACTTCATTGCGCCGGGAGACTTCTCTATCATTTATGACCTGAAACCGTTGTACACCGCCGGTTTCAACGGGACCGGCCAGACGATCGGGATTGCGGGTCAGACAGATATCGTCATGGCCGATATCACCAGTTTTCGCAGCGCGGCGGGCTTACCGGCGAATAATCCTACCGTGTTCCTGATACCCGGTTCCGCCGATCCGGGTATCGGCGATGCCTCCGGCGACATTAATGAAGCCGACCTGGACCTGGAATTGTCGGGCGGCGCGGCCGCGAACGCTAATATCGTGTTCGTCAACTCGACCGCTGTTTTTGATTCTTTGGATTACGCAATCGAGAACAAGATTAACGGCGTCCAGATCCCTATTCTTAGTGTCAGTTATGGCAATTGCGAACCTAATTGGAGCTCGGCCGATATCTCCAGCCTGGAAGCGACCTTTCAAGAGGCGAATGCCCAGGGCCAGACCGTGCTTGGCCCTGGTGGGGACAACGCTGCGGCTGACTGCGATGCGGCGGCACCAGGTGCGAATCCCATAACCTCGGCCACCCACGGTCTACAGGTCGATTACCCGGCAAGCAGCGCCTATGTCACCGGCATGGGCGGCAGCGAATTCATGGGTGACGGAACCGCCGCCAACCCCTCGACAGGCGCGGATCAGTATTGGAGCGGCTCGGGATCCGCCGACGCGGTCACCACCGCGCTGTCTTACATTCCGGAAATGGTATGGAACGATACTACGATTTCCCTTGAAAATGGAGGCGGGCTGGACGGGGGTGGAGGCGGCAAGAGCCTGCTGTTCACCAAGCCGAGTTACCAGGCGGGAGTGCCCGGCATCCCGAGCGATGGCGCCCGTGATGTGCCGGATATTTCCCTCAGTGCCTCGGATTACCATGACCCCTTTCTGGTCTGCACCCAGATCATCCTGGACTCCGATCAAACCGGAAGCAATTATGTGTCCAGTTGCAACAATGGCTTCCGGGTCTCGGACCCAGGTTTTCAGGACGACGAAACCTTTACCGCTTTTGGCGGAACCTCGGCTTCCGGGCCGAATATGGCCGGAATCCTGGCGCTTATCGAGCAGAAGTTGGGCGTCCCACAGGGTTTGGGCAACATTAACCCGACGCTCTATTCGCTGGCATCCACGGCCAGCACCTACGCCTCGGCGTTTCACGATATAACCACCGGTAACAATGACGTGCCGTGCACTGCGGGAACCACCAACTGCCCCACCAGTGGCACGATGCAGATTGGCTACTCCGCCGGGACCGGGTACGACCAGGCTAGTGGGCTTGGATCGGTCGATGCTAATAATCTGGCGACCGCGTTTGCTACCGTTGCCACCAAGGGAGGGACGACGACCACCATCGCTGTTTCGCCGACGGCTCCGGTGGCGGGAGCCACGGTCACGCTGACCGCGACGGTGAAACCCAGTTCGGGAACCACAGAGCCTACGGGAACCGTAACTTTCACTGTTGACGGAACGGCCGGTACTCCGGTGACGGTGGCCAGCGGGGTGGCGGTCATGACGACCAGCTTTGCCACCGGCGGAGCGCACACCGTTGTGGCCGCCTATTCGGGCGACACCAACTTCTACGTCTCCACCAGCGCGGTAACGACCATTACGGTGGCGGCCTCCGGCACAGCCGCGACGACGACCACCCTGGTTGCGAGTCCCACCTCACTGGCGCTTTACGGGGCGCTCAGCCTTACCGCGACCGTAAAATCGAGCGCCGGTGGCACGGTTGCCGGCACGGTCACGTTCGTGAACGGAAGCACTACGGTGGGAACAGCGAACATAACCCCGGGCGCAAGCGGCGTGGGGACAGCTACCCTGGCGGTGGCCTCGGCAACACCGGCGCTCGGTTTCACCGCCGGCACAGATACGATCACGGCCGCGTATGGGGGTGATTCGACGTATGCGGGTTCTTCCGGAACTACAACCGTAACCGTCACCAATCCGACCATTTCGATGACCGCCACTGCCATGACGATATCGTCACCGTCGCCGGGCAATAGCGGCACCTCGACCATTACCGTCACCTCCATGGGGGGATACTCCGGGACGGTTAACTTAACCATTGGCGCCTCTACGCTTAACGGCAACGGCGGCTTCGCCAGCTCAAGTTTGGCGGTGTCGCCGTCGTCTCCTGGGACCACGACATTTACCATTGAAACGGTCCAAGCGACTGGTGGTGATCGCAAGGCTCCGGGCGGAAACTTACGCCCGGCGGCTAGGGCCGCCGTGGCTGGAGGACTGGCAGCAGGTTGTCTCCTGTTGCTTCTCATTCCGGGTGTTCGCCGGAGAAGATGGCCTGCGGCGATGATCATGCTGGTGTTCCTGAGTGTGGGCGCCGGCCTGGGTTGCGGGGGTGGCGGCTCCGGTGGCGCTTCTCCGGCGGGAACCTATACTGTTGCGCTCAGCGCGGCGGACAGCAGCAACGCTAACATCACCGCGACTACAACGCTAACCGTAGTCATTCAATAAGCTGCTTGCGAAAAAGGGCCGCCTCGCGACGAGGCGGCCCTTTTTTTTGTGTGCCTCACTCAGCGCAAAGACCCGTGGGTTGCTGAATTACCACCAAACTACCGCACGGATCTCAGGCGTGCTAACGCACGACGATCACAGCGTGGTGATGGCGATAGTGATGGTGGTGATGGTGATAATACCGGTGATGATGGTGGTACGGCTGTGCATATGCAGAAGCCGTAAAGAGGGCAACGATAGTGAACAGCAGTATCTTCTTCATGAAAAGGTAAGATGCCGATGACGACTGCCCCTGCCGGGGTTTCGCTCGCTTTTCCGCTAAATCTATGGTAAGTAGCGTTACCCGTTACCTTCGACCACCCCCTTCGGCCGCAAAAAGTTTTTGTCCTGGGCAACCCTTATGCTGTCTACGGGCGAACAATGGTCCCATCGAGCGTGCGGTCGTTTCCGCGATCTTCAAAGTCTTTGGTGTAGGGATAGCGCGCAGCCGCCTTCTCGTCGATATCGATACCGAACCCTGGCTTATCGTTGGAGTACATGTAGCCCTTGCGAATATCGGGAGTGCCAGGAAACACCTCGCGCGTCTTCTCGTCGAACAACGTTTCCTCCTGAATTCCGAAGTTGGGGCTAACGAGGTTGAGGTGGAGATTGTAACAGTGACCGATCGGATCTACATTGTTCGGTCCGTGCCATGCCGTGCGCACATCGAAGAACTCGCAGCAGTGCGCCACCTTCCGGCACATGTTCAAACCACCCACCGAGGATTGGTGGATGCGGATAAAGTCAATCCACCGGTTAGCCACCAGATTTAGCCACTCATTGCGGTTCACAAATAGTTCTCCCATGGCCAGCGGCGCCGAGGTTTCCTGGCGGAAGATCTGGAACCAACCCACATCTTCAGGAGAGAGCGGATCTTCCATGTAGAACGGCCGGTACTGCTCGACGGCTCTGCACAGCTCGATCGATTGGTTGGGCGCCGGCCGCTCATGAATGTCGTGCACCAGCCCGATATCGAATCCGAACTTTGCGCGTATAGCCTCGAACATGGCTATGGTGGTGTTAAGGTAACGCCCCGCATCGAAGACCGGTGAAGGGGTCACGCCGTCCGGCCGCAGAGCCTGCACCGCGGCGGAGGTCTTGGCGCCGCTCACGCCATAACCGGACCATCCGGGAACTGCCAATTGCACCCGCACCACCTGGTAGCCTTTTTCGATGTAGGCTTGCACCTGGTCGTTCAGTTCACTTTGCGTCAAGGCAGCAGCGTGGCCATAAAGCGGCACAGCGGCGCGCACCTTCCCCCCGAGCAGTTGATACACGGGAACGCCGAGACGTTTACCCAGGATGTCCCACAGTGCGCCATCGATACCGCTCAACGCGTCATTGCCTTCCGGACCCGAGCGAAAGTATTCCTGCAGGTACGCAGACTGCCAGATGTCTTCGATCTCGTCGCAGTTCTTGCCGATCACGAAGGGCTTCAGGCGTTTTTCTATGTAGGCCTGCGCTGCCTGGGGAATCTCCTGGTGGGTGGCTGCGCCCAGGCCGTAGAGCCCGGGCTCGCTGGTCTCCACTTTGACGATGGTCCAGTTGGAGCCGGAGGGGGCGGTTGCGATGACTTTGACGTCGGTGATTTTCAGCGGCGGCATTCCCCGGCGAGCCGCGTCTTTGGCCTGCGCCAGCGGTCCTCCGCTGCCCATGGTCTGGACGATCCCGGAAGCCGCCTGGGCAGAGAGGGTGCGTCCATGGCCAAGGCTGGTGACTGCGCCCACAGCAGCGGCGGTAGAAAGAGTCTTCAGCAGACTGCGACGTTCCATGATTTACTTCCTTTCTTCGATTAAAAATTATTCGGTTGCCCCGAAGGTTTCCGGGTCGAGATATTCTGCTTGCCTCGTATGCGCATACCAGGCGCATGCCAGTAAGAACGCTGCCCCGGCCGCGTAGGCAAGGGTGAACCCGGGCGCGACCCACCACCCGATTCGGGTCTCGACGCCGTTGGCCGAGAGGGTATAGGCATGGATGATGCCGATTGCGGAAAGACCCGCTGCCGCCGCCACCCAGGCAGCCGCCGGCGCGAAGCGGCGCTGAATGATGAGCGCCAGCGCCGCGGACCAGAGCATCGAGGTCAATAGCGATCCTTGGCCCAGCGCGATCAATCCCCCCATGGCCAAATCGCCGCCCATGCGGGGCGCAACTTCCATCAGACTGCTGCCGGCCTTGCGCGCGACGGTATCGACTATGCCGGTAGCCCACTGGGAGAGGGCGGGAATCAGTCCAACGATCACGGCGATGGCTTGATTGGAAGGCACTTCGACAACGGCTTGCGCGACAGTGATAAGGCCGAACCAGATGATGACCGGCGCCGCTACCTCCAAAGGCACAAAGCGGAGCACTACGGGCAGGATTCCGGTGGTGCAAAGTAGCAGCGTGACCAGGCCATTCAGCACGGAGTAGCCGGAGCGCGCTCCGTTGGCTTTGTGCGCGGCGTGGCCGAGGTAGAGCGTTGTGGGAAAGGGACTACCCAAGCAAGCGGCAGTCAGCGTGCCCAGGCCATTCATCAGGAGAGACGGCCTGGTTGCGTAGTTGTCGCCGGCAACCTGGACGCTTTCAAGAATCATCAGCGAGCCCAAAGTATCGAGCGCGGCGAGGGGAACGATGATGGCGAGATAAGGCCAATAGGCATGCTGATTCAAGAGTGCAAATATATTCACTGCGTGCGGTAGATAGAGTTTCACCGCGGGCACCGTGGGAATAGGAACGGTGTAGATGTTGAGCCGGCGCAGCACCGCCACCAATACCGCGCCAAGGGCGATGGCAAACAGAGCCGGCGGTACACGATAGGGGAGTCTGAGACGCGAACCGTAGAGGGTAAAGAGGACAAGCATAGGCAGTAGGGCGATGGCAGCCTGCTGAAAGATGCCGAAGACAAAGCCCAGGCAAAGATAGGCAAGCGCAAGACCGGCCAGCGGGGCGAGCAGCGCGGCGCGCGGGGTATTGCGTCGCAGCCAATCAGTGCAAAAAGCTCCTGCAGTCTGCACGATACCGCTCAGCGTGCTGGCAAAGACGCCGGCGTGCCAGGCCAGGTTTGCATCGTGTGTCCTGGTATAGATGGGCGCCATGATGAGGAAGACGTAGGCGAAGATGGTGGGGGTATTGATGCCGAAGGGGATCGCGGTAACATCGCTGCGGCCCTCCCTGCGCGCCAGGCGGCGTGCCTGATACGCGTAGAAGAGGTTTCCTGCCAGGATGGAAATTGCCGCACCGGGCAGGATGCGGCTGGCGACGAAGCTGAGAGGAAAGCCGCAGACGGGTGCGAGGCCCACAATTAGCAGAAGATCAGGAAAGCCGCTGAAGAAGAGCCCGAAGAAGCCGTCCACGTCTCCGGTGGTGAACCAGCGCAAATTAGCCTCCGTGGCAGTTGCCATCACGCGGTTCCTCCGGGGTTCATTCTACGATGCTCCTCAACCAGAAAAGAAGGCGCCGATCTCTTCATTCCGGGTGTGGTGGGAGTCCCCTGCTTCAGCAGGGGGAGCTGGACTTCAGTCCAGCGGAAAAATCGTTTCATCGCTAAAAATTGGGCTTTTAGCCCTGGATCTTTCGAGGCCAGCGCTAAAGCGCATGCTCACAGTCGAACACTCTCCGCAACGCTGAAGCGTTGCTTCCCTCTGCTAAAGCAGAGGGCTCCCACCAAGCTCGCGTGTGGATCTGCGGCTTCTTCCCTGGTTCTCACGCAGACTCTTTAACCCCGGTTATTTTAGTAAAGCAAAAACACAAGGGGTGCGTTGGGGAGTCCGTCCAGATCCTCGACCCGCGTCCAGTTCAGCCGCCGCTTGAGTGCGTCCAGTTCCTATAGGGTTCTGTCGGGCGACAGACTCGGCCGGGCTCAATCCTCGCGGATGGTATTCTCTCCTCACTTGTCCCATAGGTGATCCATGTCTGTCACCGAGCCGCTGCCGCCCGCCCGCGCAACCCTGCCAATGGATGATGCGATCGGCCGCGTTGCGCTGCGCAAGGCCGGTTGGCGGCTGATTCCACTGCTCGCCCTGGGCTACGGTATCGCGTTCATGGACCGCGTGAACATCAGCTTTGCTTCGTTGCAAATGAACCGCGACTTACACTTCAGTGCATCGGTCTACGGCTTTGGCGCCGGCTTGTTTTTCGTAAGCTATGCCGCCTGCGAGGTTCCGTCCAACCTGCTGCTCTATCGCGTGGGCGCGCGACGTTGGTTTGCCCGCATCATGCTCAGCTGGGGACTGCTCGCAATGGGCATGATGTTCGTCAAGACGCCGGTGCAGTTCTATGTCATGCGCTTTCTGCTGGGAATGGCAGAGGCAGGGTTTTTCCCCGGCGTGATCTTCTACCTCGCACAATGGTTCCCGGTGCACATGCGGGCTCGCGCCATCAGCCGCTTTTACATCTCGCTTCCGCTCGCGTCAGTGTTCACGGGGACTATCGCAGGAGCCCTTCTCGATCTCCAGGGCAAGGCCGGACTGGCCGGCTGGCAGTGGCTGTTCCTGGTCGAAGGCCTGCCTGCCGTCGTGCTGAGCCTCGTCTTCCTGGTCTACCTGCCAGTCGGTCCCGCTCAGGCAAAGTGGCTCACAGAAGATGAGCGGGAGTGGATTCTTCATCAGTTGAGCAAGAGCGCTACCGGCGATGGCCACCGTCTACATTTCGGGCGTGCGCTGCTCGATCACCGCGTGTGGCAGATGAGCCTGGTCTTCCTGTGCATGCTTACCTGCAGCTATGCCTACACCTTTTCTGCTCCCGCGATTCTCAAGGCAATCACCGGTCTCAACAATCGCAATGTCGGATTCCTGGTGGCGTTGATGAGTGTGCTGGGAGTTCCCAGCATGATTCTCAATGCCATGCATTCTGACCGAACCAAGGAACGCTACTTTCATGTAGTCATCCCCTTTTTAATCATGTGCGGGTGTTACCTGATCGGCGGATTGTCGACAGCGCCTTGGCTTGCGGTTCCTGCGTTGTCCCTTGCGTCTATCTGTTACTACGGGCTGCAAGGACCGCAACTGGCGCTGGCTACCAGCTTCCTCCACGGCAAATCAGCCGCTGCTGGAATCGCGGCCATGAATACCATCGGGATTCTTGGTGGTTTCGTTGGCCCCTTCGCAATGGGTTTGGCGAAAGATTTTACCGGAGTCTACCAGCCGGGCCTGCTCATGCTGGTCATTCCCAGCCTGGTTGCAGCAACGACCATTTTTATGATGCGATCTCAATCGAGGGCAGTGAAGGGCCAATGAAAAAGGGCGTTGTGCTAATCGCCATTGTGACGTTGAGTATGCTCTGCCACGCGCAGAGCGTTTCCCGGGCAGCGGAGAGGTCGCGGTGGGCCGCCGAGGCTAAAGATGTCACGATTGTCCGGGACGATTGGGGAATTGCGCATGTGTACGGCAAGACCGATGCGGATGCCGTCTTTGGCATGATCTATGCGCAGTGTGAAGACGACTTCAACCGGGTCGAAACCAACTACCTGAATGCCATGGGGCGACTGGCCGAGACGGAGGGCGAAGGCAAGGTTTATCAGGATCTGCGGATGAAGATGTTCATTGATCCCGAGGTCTTGAAGAAGGATTATGCGGCGAGCCCTGAGTGGCTGCGGAAGCTGATGGATGCGTTCGCCGATGGGGTCAACTTCTATCTCGCGAAACATCCCCAGGTAAAGCCGCGAGTGATTCGACATTTCGAGCCGTGGATGGCGCTTTCGTTTAGCGAAGGCAGCATCGGGGGTGACATCGAGCGAGTGGACCTAAAGAACTTGGAAGCATTTTATGGAAATCGCAAAAGCGTGGCGGCCATCGAGGAGGAGCCGGAAGAGGAGCCAGGCGGATCGAATGGGATTGCCATTGCCCCCTCCAACACGGTGCAGCATCATGCGCTGCTGCTGATCAATCCGCACACTTCTTTTTTCTTTCGGTCGGAGTTACAGATGGCCAGCGGAGAAGGACTCGATGCTTATGGAGCCGTGACCTGGGGCCAATTCTTTATCTATCAGGGCTTCAACGACCGGCTGGGCTGGATGCATACCTCGAGCGGAGTGGACGCCGTCGATGAGTATCTGGAAACGGTGAGCAGCAAAGACGGACATTACTTTTACAAATACGGCGAGGAGGAGCGGCCGGTAACCGAGAAGCAGATCGCCGTGCCCTATCGCACTGGGCATGGAATGGCGGAGAAGAAGTTCACCGTGTACTACACCCATCACGGACCGGTGATTCGGGAGCAGGATGGCAAGTGGGTCACGATCCGGCTTATGCAGGAGCCGATGAAAGCGCTGACGCAGTCGTACTTGAGGACCAAGGCCAGGACTTACAAGGACTATTTGCAGACGATGCAGCTACAGGCGAACTCGTCCAACAACACCATCTATGCCGACGCGGATGGACACATCGCCTACTTTCATGGCAACTTCATTCCCCGCAGAAACACGAAGTTCGACTTCACCAAGCCGGTGGATGGCAGCGACCCGGCGACGGAATGGCAAGGGCTGCTGACGGTCGAGGAGTCGCCGCATCTGCTGGATCCGGCAAGCGGCTACTTGTTTAACGTGAACGATTCTCCCTGGAATGGCGCGGGGGAAAGCAGCCTGCGCAGGCAGGATTACCCGGCGTATGTGGAAACGGGCCGAGAATCGGCGCGGGGCCTGCACGCGATGCGTCTGCTGCAGGGAAAGAAGGACTTTACCCTGGATTCCCTGAGGGCAGCTGCTTACGACAGTTATCTGCCGTGGTTTATCAAACCACTGTCGGCGCTCACGCGGACTTGGACGAATCTGCCGGCTGATTCGGCAATCAAGGCGACGTTGGCCGGTCAGATTGCCGTGCTCAGGGATGGGATTTGCGCTGGGGCGTAGATTCAGTGGCGACTTCGCTGGCGATTTTCTGGGGCCAGGAGATCGCCAAGGCCGCAGGCGTAAGCGGCGGCCATCCCACGTCTAATGAGGACGATTTCGCCGCGCCGTCGGTGCCGGGCGATGTGGCTCTCAAGGCGCTGATTACGGCCTCCGATAAGTTGACGGCAGATTTCGGGAGTTGGCGGACACCTTGGGGCGAGATCAATCGCTTTCAGCGCCTGAACGGGGATATTGTGCAGCACTTCGACGATGCCAAGCCGAGCACGCCGGTGGGGTTCACCTCCTCCACCTGGGGCTCGCTGGCTTCTTTCGGGGCCAAGCCCTACACCGCGGAGGAGACAGGCAGGGCCACGGGAACGAAGAAGTGGTACGGAACCGGCGGGAATAGTTTTGTCGCGGTGGTGGAGTTTGGGGATAAGGTACACGCGAGGGCAGTGACGGCCGGCGGCGAAAGCGGGCATCCGCAGTCGCCCCACTTCAAAGACGAGGTGGAACGGTACAGCACAGGGAATTTGCGCGAGGTCTATTTCTATCGCGACCAATTGAAGGGCCACACGGAGCGGGAATACCATCCGGGATCGTGACCCTGTGTCACGAGAAGGCCGGATGGCTCGTGGCCACGTAGTATTGGGTCCCTTCTCTAAGCAACTTCAGGCTTCCATCGCAGCATGAGGAAATAGTAGATGGCTGAGGATACAAAGAAGCCGACGAACCAGGCGTAGTCATACAGAAAACGAACAGACGGCACCGCCAGACCGATGAGGGCCAGAAACACACCCGCCACCAGCGCCGCGACGGCGCGGGGATTGAAGCCGCGGGAGTATTCATAGGGACCTCCGCGATGATAGAGCGAGGCGACGTCGAGATGCGTGTGGCGGATCAGGAAGTAGTCCGCCACCATGATGCCGGCTACCGGGCCGAGCAAGCCGGAGTAGCCGACCAGCCAGCCGAAGATGTAAGTGCCAAAGGTGCTCATCAATTTCCAGGGCATCATGGCCAGCCCGAGAAAGCCGGTGATGAGGCCGCCGGTGCGAAAGCTGATCAGCCGCGGTGCGAGGTTGGAGAAATCATTCGAGGGCGAGACCACATTGGCGCCGATGTTTACATTGAGCGTGGCCACCAACACGGCGACCAGGGCCAGCAGCGCCACTACCGGCTGATGGAAGCGTCCCAGAAGGGTGATGGGCGACCATATAGGCTCGCCGAAGATTTTCTCCGAGGCTGAGGTACACGCGATGCCGACGAACGAGTAGAGCGTCATCGCCACCGGCAGACCAAAGGCCTGGCCCACAATCTGCGAGTCCTGCGACTTGGCATAACGGGTGAAGTCGGGGATGTTCAGCGCAAGCGTGGCCCAGTAGCCGACCATCGCGGTTAATGACGGAACGAAGAACTTGAGGAAGCTGCCGAGGCTATGGAAGTGGCTAGGCGCTGAGAGCATGGGGCCAAAACCGCCTGCCTGGTGCAGCATCCAGAAGAGCAGGGTGAGCGACATCACGAACATGAAGGGTGCAGAGAAGCTTTGCAGAAAACGAATCGACTCCACCCCACTCCATACAACCAACATGTTGAGCAGCCAGAAGCCGAGAAAGCTCGCCCACAGGACCGCAGGCATATTTGCTGTCGCCGGCCATACGACGTGAATCATGGCTGCGATCGCCTGGCCACCCAGCCAGGACTGGATACCGAACCATCCGCAGGCCACCAGGGCGCGGAGCATCGCGGGAATGTTCGCGCCTAATGCGCCGAAGCTGGCACGCACGAAGACGGGGAAGGGGATGCCATACTTGGCGCCGGCATGCGCGTTCAGCAGCATGGGCACGAGCACGATCAGGTTTCCCAAAAGGATGGTAAAGAGCGCCTGCTTCCAATCCATGCCGCCGGCAATTAGCGAAGAGGCAAGCATGTAGGTGGTGACCTCCATCGACATGGAGAACCACAGAGCGATGTAGTTGTAGGTGCCCCAGGTACGGTTGGCGGCTGTGGTGGGCGCAAGGTCTGCGTTCGAAAGGCTTGGGTCCGCACCCGCCACGCCCGGCGTGAGCATCAGGCGAAGCCTCCGGCATTAGCTTCGCGCTTCAGGAACCGCCCGCGGCCTGTCTTCCCAATCCACTTTCCGTCTTTCACCACCAGCTCGCCGCGGGAGAAGACGTGCCGCGCGTTGCCTGACACCTTCCAGCCTTCGAACATGGAGTAGTCCGTGGCCATGCACTGGGTGGCGGCGGAGATGGTGTACTCGGCCTTGGGGTCCCAGAGCAGGATGTCCGCGTCCTTGCCCGCTGCGATGACGCCCTTTTGCGGCATACCGAAAATGCGGGCAGGCGCGGTGCAACAGAGCTCCACAAACTTTTGCGGGGTGAGCTCACCCAGGACCACTCCGAAGTGCCAGAGGATCTGTAGCCGGTTCTCGATGCCCGGGCCTCCATTGGGAATCTTGGTGAAGTCGTTTTTGCCCAGGGACTTTTGGTCGGCAAAGCGGAAGGGGCAGTGGTCGGTGGAGACGACGGAGAGCGCGCCTTCCTGGAGCGCCTTCCACAGCGCAGGCTGGTGATGCTTTTGGCGCAGCGGCGGGGTGAAGACGTACTTGGCCTCTTCCCAGCTCTTGCCGGGCATCTGCTCTTCGAGCGAGAGTACGAGGTACTGCGGGCAAGTCTCCGCCAAGGCATGCAGGCCGCGCTGTTGCGCATGCTTGAGCTCGCGCAGGGAGTCTTCGTTGGAGAGATGCACGATGTACACCGCGGCGCCGGCTATATGCGCGATCGCGATGGCGCGGTGGGTGGCCTCAGCTTCGGCATGGGTGGAACGGCTATGCGCGTGATGGTGAGGCTCGGTCTTGCCCTCCGCGAGCATGCGCGCCACCACGATGTCGATTACGCTGCCATTCTCGGCGTGGACGCAGCAGAGGGCGTTCAACAAGCCGGCCTGGTGCATGACCTTGAACATCAGCCCGTCGTCGATCATCAGCACGTTGGGATAGGCCATGAAGAGCTTGAAGGATGAGATGCCCTTTTGCACCATGGTTTCCATCTCGGCCAAACCCTGCGCGCCGTCGCCCGGGCCAAGGTCGGTTACGGCCATGTGCAGACCGTAGTCGATGCACGCCTTGCCGTCGCTCTTACCTAGCCAGGTTTCGAGAGCCTCCGCCATGGTGTGGCCCTTTGACTGGAGGGCGAAGTCGATGACGGTGGTGGTGCCGCCAACCGCCGCGGCGATGGTGCCGGTGCGGTAATCATCGGCGGACACGGTGCCGCCGAAGGGCATATCAAGATGAGTGTGCACGTCGACGCCGCCGGGCATAACGAGGAGACCGGCCGCGTCGACTACGGTGTGGCCGGCTGGGGGAATGTTGGGGGCGACTTGCTTGATCGTCTCTCCGTCGCAGAGGACATCGGATTTGTTTTGGCCGTCGGCGTTGACGACGGTGCCATTCTGGATCAGCGTGGCCATCAACTATGCCTTTGCTTCCGCGACTTCAGCGCTGCGCTCCGCCCAGGTTTGCGGGGGGAGCCCGTTGTCGACGCGCTCCATGGTGATGCAGCCCTCAACCGGGCAGACGAGCGAGCAGAGATTGCAACCGACACAGTGATGTTCGTCCACGCGCGGAATACGCTCCAGCGGTGTGACCGCGTTCGTGGAGCCAAGTCCGCCGGCATCGAGCTTGGGGATGGGCGTGGTGGAGATGCGGCGGGCCGCTTCAGCCGTGACCATGGCGGGGGTGCGGGTGGTATCGGGCGCGGGCGCAGTGCGATCGAGGTGAATGCATTGATGGGCGCCGTCCCAGCAGGCGGTATAGCAAAGCTGGCATCCGATGCACAGGTCCTCGTGAATACGGGCGATGATCTGGTAATTCAGGTTGAGCTGGTTCCAGCTGGTCACGGTGTGCAGTGAGCGCCCGCGGAAGTCGTCGATGGTGGCGAAGCCTTTCTCCGCCATCCAGGCCAGCAGGCCATCCTGCATATCTTCGACGATGCGATAGCCGTAGTGCATGGCCGCGGTGCATACCTGCACGGTGCTGCAACCGAGCAGGATGAATTCCGCAGCGTCACGCCAGCTGGCGATGCCGCCGATGCCGGAGAAAGGCAGCGCGCCGGCAGGGTCAGCCAGCACCTGCTGCACCATGTTGAGCGCGATGGGCTTGACGGCGGGGCCGCAATAGCCGCCGTGCGAGCTCTTGCCGTCGACGTTGGGGTTGGGTAGGAAGGTGTCGAGGTCGATCCCGGTAATGGAATTGATGGTGTTGATGGCGGAGAGCGCATCGGCTCCGCCGCGCTTAGCTGCGCGCGCGGCCATGCGAATGTCAGAGATATTCGGCGTGAGCTTCACGATCACCGGAGTGCGCGCCTTCTCCTTCACCCAGCCAGTGATCTGTTGACAGTACTCGGGCACCTGGCCCACCGCCGAGCCCATTCCACGCTCGCTCATGCCGTGGGGGCAGCCGAAGTTCAGCTCCAGACCATCGGCTCCGGCGTCTTCTGCACGCTGCACAATGTCGTGCCAGACCTCGCGCTTGCTCTCGACCATCAGCGAAGCGATGACCACGTGTTGTGGGTAGCGCCGCTTGACTTCAGCCATCTCCTGCAGGTTGACCTCGATGGGGCGGTCGGAGATGAGTTCGATGTTGTTGAAGCCCATCATGCGGCGGCCCTCCCAATCAATGGAGGAGTAGCGTGAGCTGACATTGGTGATGGGCTCGCCGATGGTCTTCCAAACGGCGCCGCCCCAGCCTGCGTCGAAGGCGCGCATGATCTGCTCGCCGCAGTTGGTCGGCGGGGCGGAGGCGAGCCAGAAGGGATTGAGGCATGGGATGCCACAAAAGGTAGTGGCAAGCGTTGGCTTAAGCTCGGGCAAGTTTGGCCTCCAGCCACGCGGCAATGCCGATGCCCGCGCGTTTTCCATCGGCTACCGCATCCACTACTTCGCGGCCACCATTGGTGCAGTCGCCGCCGGAGAAGAACTTGGGGTGTGAGGTCTGGCCGGTGGCGCGGTTGATCACGATGCATCCGCGTTGCAGTTGCAGCTTCTGTCCACCGCTGGCCAGGGCTCCAAGCAAGCTGCTTTGTGTGCCCTGCCCGATGGCCAGGACTACGAGGTCTACGCCGAGGCGGAACTCTGTCCCTGGTTCGGGAACGATGGAGCCATCCTCGGTGACTGCCAGTTTGGTCAGCTCAATTTCTTCCACGGCTTCGCTGCCGAGAATGCGCGTGGGCTGCGCATGCCACACGAATTTCACTCCCTCGAGCCTGGCGTGCTCGTACTCAAAGGTGAAGGCCGACATCTGCTCCTCGCCGCGGCGATAGACGATGTGCACATCGGTGGCTCCTAGCCGGACTGAGGCGATGGCGGCGTCGATGGCGGTGTTTCCTGCTCCTACCACTACGACGCGCGGCGGCACTCCTGTGCGCTTTCCCGACTTGTAGCCGGCAATGAGATCAAGGGCGTTGGTGACGCCCGGCAGCTCCTCGCCGGGAATCCCAAGCTGGTGAATTGCTCCCAGCCCAAGGCCCAGAAATATGGCATCGTGCGTGCGCTCGAGGTCGGCTAGCACTTGGGCATCGATCATGGTCTCGAAGTTGAACTCCACCCCGAGCTGAGAGAGCATCTCGATTTCGCGCAGACTTTCAATCAGCGGTAGTTTGTATTCGGCCACGCCATAGGTGTTCAGGCCTCCGGGGAGCGGGCGCGCGTCGTAGAGGTTGGCACGGATGCCGCGGCGGCGCAGTTCGGCGGCGCAGGCGAGGGAGGCCGGGCCGGCTCCGACGAGTGCGACGGAGAGGCCAGTGTCGGGCGCCGGGGTAAAGGGCAGGGGAGCGCCGCTGGCATGGAGCGAATCCATGGCGAAGCGCTGCAAGCGAGCGATTTGGATAGGCTGCTTGTTGAAACGGTGCAACACGCAGGCGCCTTCGCACAAGACTTCCACCGGGCAGGCACGGGCGCAACTCGCGCCCAGGATGTTGGCGTCAAGGATGGTGCGCGCGGAGCCGGAAAGATTGTCGCTGGCGATTTTCTTGATGAAACGGGGAACGTCGATGTGCGTGGGGCATGCGGTGGTGCAAGGCGCGTCGAAGCAGTAGAGACAACGATTTGCCTCAGGTATCGCTGCTTGCCGGTCGAAAGGCGGATGCAGATCGCCAAAGCGCGCCGAGGTTTCCGGGGGCGCCTGCTGCAAAAAGGACGGTTGGCCACTCATTCGGGCGTACCCTTTCTCTGCGTGCCGGTCGTTCGGGCGTGGAAACCATCATTATGCACTAATTGGAGGGGACCCATTTATCCGGCGGGCCCGTTTTCCTTTGCCGGCATTACCTTGGGGTCCGCGAAGGCATTGAATACATTTTCAGAGCGTTGGTGTATCAGCGCGGCTACCTTCTCGGAGACCGGATGCAAGGTCTTCATTGTGGGGAGAGCGGCCATTACGGTTTGGGCAAGTTCGGGCACGCGCCGCTTGACTAGCGCCGGCGAGAGCCCCGTCTCCCTAGCCATCTGTTCGAAGTCTCTCGGAAGAACCTTCTCGGATGAGTACTCGCGGCCAATTTTCATGGCCATATCCCGGCTTAGCTCTGGATAAAAAACTGTGCTCACGATGTCATAGAGTGGCGCGAGCCGGATTTCCAGGTTCTTTGTACCAATCCCACGATAGAGCAGCGAGAAATTCTTGCCGTGGGCATCGTTGTTCCCGACAAGATAGTTGAAAATTACCGCGTCGAGCAGCAGCGCAAGATCGATGACCGGAGCGCTCGAAACGTCGCGCAGCAGCGCGAAGCATTGTTTTAGAGAAGGCCCGCCTTCTTTTTGATATTTGTGTTCGGACACGATGCCTTGCGCCTGGCAGAAATCCTCCTGATGCAACCGTTCAACGATGAGCTCGCCACCCTCTCCCTGACGGTGATACCGGTCATAGCGCTCCACGAACAGATAATCCGTGCCGTGCGCGCTTCGTGCTTCGGCGGAGGCCGCCGGCAGCCCGATAGTGGAGGCGAGCTGCATGCATAGGGCTTCGTTGAACACGACGCCGTCGAAACGCTCCGCCGCCGGCTTGAGGATATGTGTGCTCGGCGCGCCGCCAAGAGGGACGAACACTTCGCCGGCTTCGACACGCAGCGCGATCTTATCTTGCGCGCCGGCGAGGGACAACCGTATCCCCTCCTCGCCCGCCATAAGCGGCCGCTGCGGCAACTGCTTGAGGATCCCCGCAAGTTTGCGCTCGGAGAGCTTGCGATACCTGTAATCGGCCGCCGGCGAGGCGTGCCCGGTTGGTAGAAAGGTAACCGCGCCCGCGCATTCCCCGCCGATCCGCTCCAGCATGGCGTAGTCGTTCCGCGTGCTTATACCAAGATTGTGCGCGATGATTTCGCGCTTGCTTTGCTCTGGCAGAATACCGGCGAAGTACCCGCGGCACTCATTGCGAGTGAACTCTTCCGTTCGTAACGGGAGCGATCGTGAAATTGGTATCGCCTCAGGCTTCACCAGCCAACCTTCCGCATACGCGAAAGACATCTGTCCGCCGTTGTCCTGTACGAGGTGGCCGACAAGGTCGCTATTAAGATAGACATCCAGTGTTCTGGCCATGGATTATTCTTTTTTCGCGGGGGACGACGGTGGCGTCAGCGTTAGCTTGATCCCCAGGGTCTGCAGGACCGTCAGCGTTTTGCCGATCTCGCAAGTCTCCTTGCCCTTCTCAAGCTCGATAAGGAATCGGAGGCCGGTTCCCGAAGTAAGGGCCAAGCCCCTCTGAGTGACACCGAGACTCTTTCGGGTTTCGCGGATGATCTTCCCTAGCTGTTCAGTCGTGTAGTTCATGCGTTTCTCAAAATGTTCCCGTACGGGAATTTTATAGCCATAATCAGCCAAAACAGCATTAAATGTTCCCGTACGGGAACATTGGGCGAAAATTGAGTCGAAATGCTTCAAATGTTCCCGTACGGGAACATTTGAAGCTGGCAGGTCTGGATCACCCATACAGACCAGACCCGTCTAGCAAGGAAAGGACTTGCGGGTCAGGATGCTATGCTTTCCGGCATGCGCCTTTGGCCGCCTGCAAGTTTGCTTGTTGTGGCTCTGCTGCTTTCGGTTCTTCCTCTCCAGGCGCGGGTGCTTCGGGTCGAGGTGGCTAGCCGCACCGACGTTCTCGAGGGCAAGGTATTCGGGGATGCGGGAGCCTATGAGCGCATCACCGGACGGGTTTATTTCTCGCTTCCGGTGGCCAATCCCCACAACCTGCGCATCGTCGATCTTAGCCACGCGGTGAACCTGAAAAACGGCGAGGTCGAGTTTTCTTCGGACTTCGTTGCCGTCCGTCCCAAGGATGCTCACAAGGGTAATGGCTCCCTGCTCCTGGAGGTCCCAAACCGGGGGAATGCGCGCATTCTTTCGCTGGTCGACGGCGGGGATCAGGATCTTGCCCACGACCCAGGAGACGCGTGGTTGCTGCGTAACGGTTTCACGGTTGTGAGCCTGGGGTGGCAATGGGATGCCACAGGGCCACGCGCACTAAGGTTCTTTGCGCCGATCGCGAAAGAAAACGGAAAGACCATCACCGGGCTGCTGCGCGGCGATGTGATGCTCGCGGAGACGCGGACGGAGATACCCCTGGGACACTTCACCGACCCGGGTATCGGCGGAAACGAATACCCGGTCGCTTCGCCGGATGATGTGCGCAATGTGCTCACCGTCCGGAGCTCGCGCGAGGCGCAGCGCACGGTGATTCCCCGGACTGACTGGAGCTTTGCGCATACCGTCGAGGGCAAACTCGTTCCCTCCGACCGGTATATCCACCTGAATGGCGGCTTCCAGCCAGGCAAGATTTACGAATACGTCTACGTGGTTGCCAATCCAGTCGTCGCCGGGGGCGGCTTCGCGGCGATCCGCGACTTTGCCTCCTATGCCAAGCACGATCCCGCTGCCATCACTCCGGCGGAGCGGGTCTACGGTGAAGGCATCTCGCAGAACGGGCGCTTCTTGCGCGATTTTCTCTATCAAGGCTTCAATGCGGATGAAGAAGGGAGGATGGCGCTCGACGGCGTTCTCGCCCACGTGGCGGGAGCGGGCCGGGGCAGCTTTAATTACCGTTTCGCGCAGCCGTCGCGCGATGCACGGCCCACCTCGTCGATTTTCTTTCCCACTGACATCTTTCCCTTCACCGATGAGCCGGAGAGAGATCCGGTCACCGGAATGACTGGAGGGTTGCTCGACCAGGCCGCCGCTGACAAGGTGGTGCCCCGGATCTTTTTTTCCAACACCTCCTATGAATACTGGGGACGCGTTGCGGCCCTGATTCACATCAGCGCCGATGGTAAGCGGGATGCGTCCATCTCAGACAATGTCCGGATCTATCACTTCACCGGGCTGCAGCATTACTCCGTTCCCTTCCCGCCGCAGAAGGGAACAGGGGACGAGCTGGGGCAGGAGCCCCAATCCCCGCTCCCGATCCGATACTTCTGGCGCGCCATGATTGCCAATATGGATGCCTGGGTGCGCAGCGACACCCTTCCGCCGGCCAGCAGCTATCCCAGGATTGCAGACGGAAACCTGGTGCCGTTGGAAAAATACGCGCTTCCCGCGATCCCCGGGGTAAACCGGCCGCACGAAGCGAGCCAGGCCTATCGTCTCGATTTCGGGCCCAATTGGCAGCAGGGAATCCTGAGCATCCAGCCGCCTAAGGTCGGTCCGGCTTTCCCCGTGCTCGTGCCCCAGGTCGATGCCGACGGCAACGAACGCGATGGCGTGCGCTTGCCGGAGATCACTGTGCCGCTAGCGACCTACACCGGTTGGAATCTTCGTGATCCTTCGATTGGCGCGCCCGATCAACGGGTTTCCTTCGAGGCATCCTACATCCCATTTCCGAGGACCGCGGCCGAGCGGCAGAAGACGGGCGACCCACGCAAGTCGATTGCGGAACGCTACACAAGCCGCGAGGACTATCTCGCGCGGTACAAAAAGGCAGTCGACGATCTGGTGCAGCAACGCTGGATTTTGCCGGAAGACCGCGCAGCCCTGCTCCATCGCGGTGAGCTCGAATGGACCGCAAGCACGAAGTAAGATCGGACCGAAGGTGGAAGCGGCCATGGCGGCCAGGTAATCTCGATTGATGTCCAAACTTCGCGTTCACTGCTTTTCGGTTTCGCTCGATGGCTACAGTGCCGGCCCAAACCAGAACCTCGAGAATCCAGTTGGCGTTGGCGGCCTGGCGGTATTCGGGTGGCAATTTGCCACCCGGACCCACCATGAGATGCACGGCCAGGATGGCGGCGCGACCGGGATTGACAATGACATGGTGGCGCGCGGCTTTGAGAATATCGGCGCGTGGATTATCGGGCGCAACATGTTTGGGCCGGTTCGCGGACCATGGCCGGATGACACGTGGAAGGGCTGGTGGGGCGACACTCCGCCTTACCACACCGGTGTCTTTGTGCTCACCAACCACCCACGCGCATCCATCACCATGAGCGGAGGCACTACGTTCCATTTCGTCACGGATGGCATTGAGGCCGCGCTGGAACAAGCTGTCGACGCTGCGAAGGGTCAGGATGTGCGGCTCGGCGGCGGAGTTACCACCATGCGGCAATATCTTTCTGCCGGACTTGTCGACGAGATGCATATGGCCGTTTCGCCAGTCCTGCTCGGCTCCGGAGAACGCCTGTTCCAAGGCGTGGATTCACCGGGTCTGGGATATCAAGTCACTGACCACATCGCTGGTTCGGGCGCGATGCATATGTTCATCAGCAGGCGAAAGTAACCATTCCAACCATATCTTGACCGGACAGCAACACTTGTTTACTCTAGGCCTGTAGCGAACAAGGCTCTTCCGGGAGGGCATCACTCATGAACTGGCTACCTGGCATCTTCCGCCGCAATAAACTCTACGGCGAACTCGCCGAGGAGATGCGCCTTCACCTGGAAGAGCGGACGGAGCAGTTGATGGGCGAAGGCATGAGCCGGACAGAGGCGGAGCGGACTGCCCGCGTCGCCTTCGGAAATGCCACGGTGCTTGAAGAGCGCAGCCGGGTAGTGTGGCACTTGCCCTTGGTGGAATCGCTCGGGGGTGACTTGAAGCTGGTATTCCGGCGGTTGCGAAAATCGCCGGGATTCGCCGCCACGGTCATCCTGACGCTGGCGATAGGCATCGGCGCCAACACAGCGGTCTTCAGCGTGCTCAACAGTGTGCTCTTCAAGCCTCTGGCCTATCCCGAGGCGGAACAACTGGTAGACCTCCGGCTGATCGCTCCCGGGGCGACAGGATTGGCGGACTTCGCCAGCGGGCTCCGCCTGTCGCCCTCCATGTATTTCACCTTCTCCGAGCAGAACCGGACGTTTCAATCGTTGGGGGTTTGGAACACGGGGACAGCAAATGTCACCGGCCTCGACCAGCCACATGAAGTTCGTACTGCCTTGGTCAGCGACGGCGTACTGCAAGCACTGAGTGTGCCGCCTGTCCTTGGCCGATGGCTCTTGGCCGCAGACCAGGATCCGCATGGCCGGAAAGCTGTCATGCTCAGCTACGGCTACTGGCAGCGCCGCTTCGGTGGAGACCGATCCGTCATTGGGCGCAGCATTGCGATCGATGCGCGGCCGCGGGAAATCGTCGGCGTGATGCCGCAGGGATTCCAATTGGTGAATGCGGATTTCGATGTGATTTCGCCACTCGCCTTTGACCGCAACAACCAGCACCTGGCCGGTTTCGGTTTCCACGGAATCGCCCGGCTCAAGCCGGGAGTTCCGATCACGCAAGCCAATGCCGACGTGAGGCGAATGCTGCCCATCTGGATGGACTCCTGGTCGAACGGTCCTGGTATCGATGGGCATTTTTACGAGAAGGTCTGGAGAATCGCGCCCGCCATTCGTCCTCTTAAACAGGAAGTCATTGGCAATGTTGGCAACGTGCTCTGGGTGGTGATGGCTACCATCGGCGTAGTTATGCTGATTGCCTGTACCAATGTGGCGAATTTGTTACTGGTTCGCGCGGATTCCCGGCAGCAGGAGCTTGCCGTCCGGGCCGCGCTTGGCGCAGGCCGAGGGCGCATCGCCTGGGAACTGCTGCTCGAGAGTGTGTCCCTCGGGCTGCTGGGCGGCGTGCTCGGAATAGGGATTGCCTATGAGGGGTTGCGGTTGCTGGTGGCCATCGGTCCTGCCGATCTGCCGCGCTTGAGTGAAATCTCCCTGGATGCCCGATCACTCGGGTTCACTCTGGCCGTTTCGCTGCTCTCGGGCCTGTTGTTCGGATCGATTCCAACGCTGAGATATGCGCGGGCGGGAATCCCCGTCGCTCTGCGCAGCGCCGGCCGAGCTGCAAGCCTGAGCCGGGAACGCCGCCACTCCCGCGATCTGCTGGTTGTGGCCCAGGTGGCGATGGCGCTGGTACTGCTTGTGAGCGCCATGCTGATGATCCGCACCTTCCAGGCGCTGCGAACTGTCGATCCCGGTTTCGCGCATGCGGAACATCTGCAGACCATGCGCATCTCGATTCCAGCTTCTCTGGTAGCGGACCCACAACTGGTCACCCGCATGCAAAATAACATGGTCGACAAGTTGGCAGCGATTCCAGGCGTGACTTCCGTGGGGTTTGCGGATGCAATGCCGATGGAAGGACTCGTATTCAACTGGAACGAGGTTCAGATTGAGGGAAAGAATTTGGCCGAGGGCGAGGCCATGCCCCTCCGGCTATTCAGATATGTCTCCCCTGGTTTCTTTCGTACGGCTGGGACAAGGATCGTTGCAGGACGCGAGCTCACATGGACAGAGGTTTACGGGAGAAGGCCGGTGGTGATCGTTTCAGAGAATCTTGCCCGCGAATCGTGGGGCTCACCCTCTGCTGCGATTGGCAAGCGATTGCGCGACCTTCCCGACACACCGTGGTACGAGGTGGTTGGCGTAGTGCAGGACGTGCGTGAGAATGGCGTTCAGGAGAAGGCGCCTGCCATCGTGTATTGGCCTTCCATGTCGGAGGGTATCTACGGGCCCCACACATTCGACGCCACACGCGCGGTGACATTCGTCATCCGGAGCGATCGCGCCGGGACTGAGGCATTCCTCAGCGAGATCCAGCAAGCCGTTTGGTCAGTGAATGCGAGCCTGCCGCTGGCGTCGGTGCGGACCATGCAGGAAATCTACAGCCAATCGTTGGCGCGAACTTCGTTCACCCTGATCATGCTGGGCATTGCGGGTGCGATGGCGTTCGTGCTCGGGGCCATCGGCATTTACGGGGTGATCTCTTATGCGGTGTCACAACGCACGCGCGAAATTGGGATTCGCCTGGCGCTCGGGGAGCAAACGGGCCGGCTTAGGTGGATGTTCGTTCGCTCTGCGCTGGTGTTGACAGGAATCGGCGTGGCAGCCGGCCTGGTCGCGGCCGCGGGGTTGATGCGGCTCATGAAATCACTTTTGTTTGGGGTCAGTTTGCTGGACCCCGTTACCTACGTCTCGGTACTTGTGATCCTGGCGGCATCCGCGGTGCTCGCCAGTTATCTGCCGGCCCGCCGCGCGGCGGCGGTGAATCCTGTGGAAGCGCTGAGAGCGGAGTGAGCTGTTTTACGCTGTCAGCCACTGCATCGTCTTGCGAGCCAGGCGGTCAAAGGCTTCGACGGCCAGCTCAAGATGCTCGATGCGGGTGTTTTCTGCCGGATTGTGGCTGAGGCCGGCAAGTGACTGGGTGAACATCATTACCACCGGAATGCCCGCCCGCGCCACTTCTGCTGCGTCGTGCAGCGGGCCCGACGGCAGCTTGTGCCCGCTGCCTGCGATTTCCTGAATGGACTGCTCGCACAGATCAATTAATTTTGGATCGAAGGGTATGGGCTCGATGCTCCAGATCCGTGACCACTCCACCGTACAGCCTTCTTCGGCGGCGAAGCGCTCGCTGGCAGCGCGGGCCTCGGTCAGCATCGAAGCCAGCACGCCTGCGTCGAGATCACGCATATCCAGGGTCGTCTCGCAGCGGCCGACCACGGCGGTGACGATGCCGGGGAAGGTCTTCACGCTGCCCATGGTGGCCACCGCATCAGGATGCTTGCGGGCTATCGGCCGGATTTCCAATGCCAGCTTGGCCGCGGCGGCGAGCGCATCCCTGCGCACCGCCATCGGGGTCGATCCGGAGTGTGCCTCCTGTCCGTGAAAGGTGATGGCATGGCGCTCGACGCCTTTGGTTCCCAGAACCACGCCCAGCGGCAGCTTCATGGCTTCGAGGACCGGGCCCTGCTCGATATGCAGTTCCAAATAGGCGCCGGCTTTGCCGCGTTCGGCGCACGCATCGCCAATGTGGTCGATGTCGATTTGGCATTGGCGCAGCGCATCCTCGAGGCGGATCCCATTCTTATCCGTGCGGCCGCGGTCGGCCTGAATGCTGTGCGTGCCGGCAAATGCGGAGGATCCGAAAAGGCTGCGGCCGAAGCGCGCGCCCTCCTCGTCGGCCCAGTCGACTAGGCGAATGGTGATGGGCGGCTTGCCGTGGAAGTCCTCGGCCAGGGCGCGCAGCACTTCGAATGCAGTGAGCACGCCAAGGGCGCCATCCAGCCAGCCGCCGTTGGGCACGGAGTCAAGATGGCTACCCAGGATAAGGGTCTTCTCCGAAGCGCCGGTCAGTGTCGTCCAGGAGTTGCCGGCCGCGTCCAGGTGGTGCTCCACCGGCAGCTCAGCCAGCTTGGTCTGAAACCAGGCGCGCGCTTTGAGCCAGGTGGGAGTCCAGGCAATGCGTTGCGCTCCGTGATCGTCGGCGGTCAGCGCGCGCAGCTCCTCGAGGTTAGCAATGGTTTTGCTTGCGTCTACTGGCATGCTGGCTCTCTTCTCCAGTTCTGAGTGACAGAAGTCTAGCAGACCAAGTTTCGCGGTTGGCGACTGGGTTAAAGCCCCTTTGCGCAAACTCTTATGCTCTCGTTGTTGATAGATGCGGACGGAAGAAAAGGCGTGGATCTTCGGCGCCGGTCGAATGCAGCGATGGCTGTTTATGTCACCATAAGCCAGAGGCATTTATGCAAGCGTCTTTTGATCGACTGAACCAGCGCTTCGGCATTGCCGGAGTGGCGCAGATCACCGCCGGCAATGGCGGCCTGGCGCGGGTAAGCGTGAGCACGCCCGCAGCCACGGCGGAGATTTACCTGCACGGCGCGCACGTTACCTCCTGGCGCCCGGCCGGCGGCGAAGAGATGATCTTCCTAAGCCAGCAATCGCAGTGGGAAGAGGGACGCGCGATCCGCGGGGGTATTCCCGTTTGCTTTCCCTGGTTTCGCAATAAAGTGGACGACCCCAAAGCGCCCTCCCACGGATTTGTGCGTACCAAGGCCTGGCAACTCGACTCCATAACCCGTAGCGGCGATGCGGTCACGATAAGCCTGTCGACCGCGAGCGAAGAGGCGACGCGAGCCTGGTGGCCGCACGATTTCCTTCTCGTGCACCGGGTGACCATTGGGGCAACGCTGGTCCAGGAGCTGACGGTGAGCAACACCGGCGCGACGCCCTTGCGCTTTGAGGAGGCTCTGCACACCTACTACCGCGTGGGTGGCGCTGAGTCTGTTCGGATCCATGGGCTGGACGGCGTGGCTTACCTGGACAACACCGATGGCAACCGCGAGAAACGGCAGGAGGGCGACATTGTTTTCACCGCGCCCACGGATCGCGCCTACGTAGATACCACGCATGCGGTGGAGATTCTCGATCCCATCCTGCGCCGGCGCATCCGGCTGGAGAAGGAAAACTCCCGCACGACGGTGGTTTGGAATCCGTGGATCGCGGGCGCGCACGCGTTGCCGGACATGGCAGACGATGAGTGGCGAGCGATGGCGTGTGTGGAGGCCAGTAACATGCGCGCCTTTGGTGTCGACGTTGCGCCTGGGGAACAGCACACTATGAAGACCAGCATCCGTGTCAGCGCCGCTCCCTCAGATTTCCTGTGAAGTTTGTTGGCGATGAAGCAGTCGATGATGGATATTTTCTGTTATGGCTATAAAATGAAGAATATTTGCGATCGATGAAGTTTTTGGAGGTAAATCTGCGATAATTGATAAATTGATAAAATGATGTTTTGTTATAATGAGTTAGTAAAAAATGAGATTTTGCATGAAAGATGATAAATCCACACGGATTCTGCCAATTACCATCGGGCTCCATCGGCTAATAGAAGACTTCAAGCTCCAAATTCCGTTACCTGAGACGCGATCCGAAATCGTCGCCAGCGCTAGACGAACGATCGTCACCGACGAAAAAGTCCTGGAACAGTATCCCAAAAACTACATGCCGAAGGGGCCGATCGGGAATCTCCGGTTTGCTTTGCGTTACGAGCCTATCGTACTGGGCGTATACCTGACGCTCTTCCAGACGATTGACAGTGGCCCACTGGCCGATTGGATTCGGTCCGAGTCCACAAGCATCTTCGCACGCCGGGCTTGGTACCTCTACGAGTTGTTGATTGGACAGCAGCTCGATATTCCAGATTTGATCCCGTCTGGCACCATCGACCTGCTCGACCCTGAAATCCATTTCACCGGGCCACGCCGCCTGGTTCGTCGCCAGAGGATCAACGACAATCTCCTTGGCTCTAACGGATATTCGCCGCTAGTACGCAAGACAAACACGCTGAAGACATTCGTGGATAAAGCCTTGGCATCAGGAGGCGAGCGACCTCATTAAAAGCTGCGACCCCGCGATTCTTGCGCGCGCCGTCCACTATCTGTTTACACAGGAAACCAAGTCTTCTTTCGCTATAGAAGGCGAGGCGCCAAGCAAGGACCGCACGGAACGATTCGTCACTGCCCTGATGAAAGCATCGGACTTTGATGCTACGAGCAAGGAGGCCTTCGTTCAGCTTCAAAATGCGATTGTCGATCCCCGGTATGCGCAGACGGATTGGCGAACGACTCAGAACTTTGTATCCCAGACACTTCCGGATTACAGCGAGGATGTACATTTCGTTTGCCCAAAACCAGAGGACGTCCACGACCTGATGAACTCATGGATGGAGATGGATCGACGGCTGGAACTGCCGGAAGGCGTCGATCCTGTTGTCGCCGCCGCCGCGGCGGCCTTCGGATTCGTGTTCATTCATCCATTTGATGATGGCAACGGTCGTATTCACCGCTTCCTCGTTCATCACATCCTGGCCAAGCGTGGCTTTACTCCTCCCGGGATTCTGTTCCCTGTTTCCGCCGCCATGTTGCGTGACCGGCTTGCCTACGACAAGGCTCTGGGGCGCTTCTCCAGTTCAATCATGCCCTTCATTCGTTATGAGCTTGATGCGGAAAAGGGGATGACCGTAAGCAATGACACGGTTCGTCTGTATCGTTATTTCGACCTCACGGCGCAGGCCGAATACCTTTATCAATGCATAGAAGAAGCCGTCCATCGCGATCTACGCGATGAGATCGGATTTCTTGCGGTATTCGATGCTGCGATGCGTGCGGTTCTCAACATCGTCGATATGCCGAATCGCCGCGCATCGCTGCTGATCAAGTTGATCCTGCAAAACAAAGGGAAACTCTCCAACGGCAAGCGGGATACCTTCTCGGAGATCTCCGATCCCGAAATAGAGAGGATCGAAAAGAGCGTCTGGGAGGCATGGCAAGATGTCCATGCGCATGCAGAGCAGAAATGAAAAGGCTCTACTCTTCGAGGCAATTCAAATCGAGCGCCTCAATCAGAGGGGCCTCCCAGCGGCGGTTGGAAAACATGTAAGGCTGCCGGCCGGTAGAGAGGCGCACGTCGGCGTTGTCTAGTTCTTTGGCGGTGGCAAATCCAAAGAGCCGAAGATGCTCGCGAAGAAATTTCCAGGAAGGAAAGGAAAAGATCCGCTCTGCCTCTTCAGCCGAGGGAGGCTTTAGCACCAGGATGATGCCGGGTTGCGACCGCGTGCTGGTGCGCGTCACTCTGGGTTTAATGATGGCAGTGTATTCGGCGGCGGGGATCTTGATTGCTGTTCGGGGGCTGGTCATGAGGCGCAGGTCTCTCCACAGCTATCGGCTCACGCGATAGTCGAATGAATCGGAGCTACGGCCTGTATTGAGTTGAGACAGTTTAATTAGATTGCAGCCGGGAGACGATGGCGTCGACGTCGTAGACGCATCCGCCCCAGATCCCTCCACTGGCCTGCACCAGGGCGGCCCATAGCCGGGTATCGTCGGGAAGCGCAGGATGCGGCCTGAGATCGGCGCGGGGAGCACGCGCGGCCAGCCGGCGTGCGCCTTCTTCCGCGCCGAAGATCTCCTGAGCATCCCCCACCAGGTTGATGGAGCCGGTCAGCCTCTGCCGGTCGATGACAATCTCGATCTGGTCGCCATCCTGGAGCTTGCCGATGGCGCCTCCGGCCAGCGCTTCGGGCGAGATATGGCCGATGCAGGCGCCGGTGGAGACACCGCTGAAACGGGCGTCGGTGAGCAGGGCCACGTGCTTGCCCGTGGGCAGCCACTTGAGGGCGGAGGTGATCTGATAGATCTCCTCCATGCCCGCGCCCGCGGGGCCGCAGCATACCAGCACCATCACATCGTGCTCCCGGATCTCGCCGTTCTTGATGGCGTGGATAGCCGCTTCCTCGGAGATGAAGACGCGGGCCGGACCGAGGTGGCGAAAGACTCCGTCGGCATCGATCAAGGATGGGTCGATAGACGTGCTCTTGACCACGGAGCCCTCGGGGGCGACGTTGCCCACGGGGAAACAGACCGTGGGGGTGAGCCCGCTGGAGCGGGCGCGATCCGGGTCCATGATGACGTCATCGGGATCGATGCCGTCGCGGGCCCGGAGATTTTTGCGCAGCTCGTGGCGGCGCGGGCTGTTCTCCCACCAGTCGAGACAGCTATCCAGGGTCTCTCCGGAAACGGTCTTCACCTGGGTGTTGAGCAGGCCTGCCCGGCGCAGGTGGAGCATGACTTCAGGTAATCCGCCGGCGAGAAAGACTTGCACGGTTGCGAAGTTGCGTGGGCCGTTGGGCAAGGCGTCCACCAGGCGGGGAATTTCCCGGTTGATGTGGGCCCAGTCGGCGGCGACCGGGCGCTTGAGCCCTGCGGAGTAGGCGATCGCGGGCAGGTGCAGCAGCAGGTTGGTGGATCCGCCAAAGGCCGCGTGGGCCACCATGGCATTTTCAATCGATGCCTGGGTGAGAATGTCGCGTGTTCCTATGTGCAGTTGATGCAGGCGCAGGAGTGCGCTGGCGGAACGGCGCGCGGCATCGAGCCAGATGGGCGCGCCTGAGGGGGCGAGCGCGGTGTGGGGCAGCGCCAAGCCCAATGCTTCACCGATCACCTGCGCGGTTGCGGCGGTTCCCAGGAACTGGCAGCCCCCGCCGGGTGTGGCGCAGGCGCGGCAGCCCATCTCCGCTGCTGCTTCGAGGGTGATCTGGTTCTGGGCGTAGCGTGCGCCGATGGTCTGGACCTTGCCTGCATCTTCCCCCGACTCGGGCAGCAGGGTGACTCCGCCGGGGATCAGGATGGTGGGCAGGGGGCCGGCCGAAGCGAGAGCCATCATCATGGCCGGCAGTCCCTTGTCGCAGGTGGCGATGCCGATCACGCCCATCCTGGTAGGCAGGGAACGCATCAGGCGGCGCAGCACGATGGCCGCATCGTTGCGAAAGGGGAGGGAGTCGAGCATGCCGGTGGTGCCTTGGGTGCGTCCGTCGCAGGGATCGGTACAGGCGCCGGCGAAGGGAATGGCATCGAGGGCTTTCAAAGTAATCGCTGCTTCGGCCACTAGAGCGCCCAGTTCCCAATGCCCGGTATGAAAGCCGAGGGCGATGGGTGTTCCATCCGCGGCGCGCAGGCCGCCATGGGTGCTGAGGATGAGGACTTCTGAGCCCAGCAGTTTTTGCGGCTCCCAACCCATGCCGGCGTTCTGGCTTAAGCCGAAGAGATTGCCAGAGGGCGCGGTGAGCAGCATTTCCGCGGAGATGGGCAGCAGACCGCGCGGACCGGGCGCGTGGGTGGCAACGTCATCCAACTTGAGGGCGCTGGTTTCAAGGACCGATGCTAGGGAAATAGTGGGAATGGGAGTCTCCAGTCAGGGTCCATTGTAAGATGCCGCCATGGTTCTCGGATGGGAACGCGGCGCTCACGTGCGCGCGAACGTGAGAAGCGGCTGAATATCATTCCTGTCGGCAGCCCGAAGAGCGTCGATATAGGTGCGCCGGAAATCTCCGGCTTGCACAATGTCGGTGCCTCCCCAGGTGAATACTGGGCGGCCCATCCTCTGAGCCACGACATCTGCGATAAGTCGAGCGTGACGGCCGTTGCCATTGGCAAACGGATGGATGGCGACGAGCCGGTGGTGGAAACGGATAGCGATCTCATCCCTCTCGAATGTCTGGTGTTCCATCCAATAGCGAGCATCGCCGAGCAGGACGGATAACGATTCGCGTATCTGGTAGTGCGGGATCCCGATGTTCTTCTCGGTCTTCCTGTAAGTACCGGCCCATTTCCAGGTCTGATCGAACATTCGCTGGTGCAGGCCTCTTATATAAGTTTCAGAGAGAGGGTTGTTCCGCTGCAGACTCCTCGGATTGAGCGCCCATGCAAAGGCCTCAAGAATGTTCTGGCGCTCCCACTCGTTCAGTTCTTCCTTCGTAGTCAGGTCGGGAATGAGGTCAGCCTGCTCTTCGGGGGACAGCGGTGTATTGCCATCCCCAGTTTCAAAGAGTTTCACCGCGATGAGCCACGCTTTCTGACGATCCGGCGTGTTTCTGCTTCCACCGCTTCGTCGATATTGCCGGCTGCCTGATTCTCCAGCGCCATAGAGTGTTCGACCCCGATGACATGCTTTTGCGCATCGGCGCGCGCGCGTCTTTCGATCAGTTCCTGCATGGTGTCTGCTCTCGGAACGAGGGCGTACACCAGATCACAATCGAGAGCGTTGGCTGCGGCGCGCAGGCTCTTCAGGGTGATGCTGTCTTCCGCTTCGGCCTTCTCCATCTGCAGGGGAAGTTGACGGCTTGTACCAAGGCGACGCGCGAGCTCGCCGGAAGAGATTCCCAAAGCTTGCCGCAGGGCCCGTATCCATCCCTTGAGAGGCCGGGAAGTGGCACGTGCAGCTCGGTAGGCAGCGAGACTACGGTCCAGTTGCTTGAGTCGGAGATCCTGGAATTCAGTGCGCATGGCTTGCCTCGATGACAATCTAAGGATAGTCAAATGTACGCAGAATGACAATCTATAGATTGTCATTTAGGTTAAATATGACAATCTATAGATTGTCGTTTAGGATGGTTGAAAGCGTAAGTCGACCCAAGGCCCTACCCAGAATAAGAATATCTCATGTACTTTCAATCACTTAGAGCATGAAGAGGCCAGCGTACCGGAAATCGCATCAGCGTAGGGTGGGGGGCGGACAATAATTGTTGGGGAAATGCTTTCGCAGGGGAGGAGGTTAAGCCGAGCTTTATGGAGAATTCTGATCCGCTGGCACTGGTATGCGCACTCCCGGAGGGTGATCGGGCGCAACGACGAATTGAAATACAAGCGTTGTTACAGAACCGGACGGCGTTCACCCGCCACCCCGATGGCGTCGAACTCCAGTGGGAGTTCTCAGAGGAAACCGCCCGCAGCCTGCTCGACTTCATTTTCTTCGAGCGCACCTGCTGCAAGACCTTCAGCTACGAACTCAGGTTTGCGCCCCCGCACAACCAAGTCACTCTGCGGATGCGAACCTCCGCAGAGCAGGTAGAGGCGATCCAGGCGCTCTACTGCTGAATCGTGGTATCGGCCTTGCTTGGTGAAGCAGTCACCTGCTTCGGTGTGGGGAGTTGCGAAGCATCCCAGCCGCCGCCTAGGGCCTGGACCAGCTCTACCGCGCCGGTCATCTGCTCGATCTGCAGGCTGGCCAAACTCTGCTGGTTGGTTAACAGCGTGGTTTGCAGCGTCACCACACTGAGATAGGGATCAATGCCGGTCTGATACCTACCCATCTCCAAATCAAGAGCCGTTTGTGACGAGGCGACCGCACCGCGCTGCTGCTGGATCTGCTGGGAAAGTATCCGTGTCTGCGACAAAAAGTCCTCTACCTGTTGGAAGGCGGTGAGCACCGTCTGCCGATAGCTGGCAACGTCGGCGTTGTAAACGGCGATGTACTGATGGAGTTCCGGCTTTAGGGCGGCGTTGAAGATGGGTTCCGAGAAGGATGGACCCACCGACCAGAAGCGGCTGGGCCAATCCGCGAGATGTTTGAAGAGATAGCTTTCAAAACCTCCACTCGCGGAGAGCGTCAGGGTGGGGAAGAAGGCGGTATAGGCAACGCCGAGTTCCGCGTTGGCTGCGGCCATGGTTCGCTCGGCTGCGGCAACGTCGGGCCGGCGCTGCAGCAGCAGAGACGGCATGCCAACGGGAACCGGAGGGGGCGCGGTCAGGATCGGACGCGGGGGCAAGGAGAACCCCGAAGCCGCTTTCCCAATCAGAACCGCGATCGCGTGCTCATACTGCGCCCGCAAAAGGCCCAGATTGGTCAATGAGGACTGCGCCGATTGAAGAGTCGAGCGCGCTTCCACCACCGAGAGCTGGTCGCCGACGCCGGTGTCGTATTGGGCCTGGTTGTAGTCCAATGCCTTCTGGTCGGCAGCCACCGTTTGGGTGAGAATCTGGATCAGAGCATCCTGGCCGCGGATTTCAAAAAAGAATTCGGCCAAATCAGCCTGTTCTGCCAACCGCTCATTCTCCAGATCGGCGGCGCTGACCTGCGCGGTGTACTGCGCATTGCGCACTTGCTGTCGGATTCTGCCAAAGAGGTCGGGCGTCCAGGAAACATCTAAAGGCAGCGCATAGATCTGCGACGTCTTGCCCGGATTGGCCGTGGTGCTGGTGGCGCCGAGGTTCGCGGAGGACCGCTGCCGGTTGTAAGACGGGCCAATCGAGACCGTGGGAAAGTACTGTGCCCGCGCCTCGCCCACCAGCGCGCGGGATTCCATGAAGTTCTCGAAAAACTGTTTGATGTTCTGGTTGTCGATGTTGAGCTGGTTTTCCAGCTCGTTCAGCTCGGGATCGTTGAAGATAGCCCACCAGTCGCCGCGGATCTTCGCGTCAGCCGGTTGCGCGACGGTCCAATTTCCATTGTCCGCACCGTTCTGCGGTTGGGAAGCGTTCGCGGGCGGCGTGGCGGGGGGCACTTCTTTGAAGGCCGGGGGAGGCTGAATCACGGGCGGGTGATAGGCCGGACCCACGTGGCAGCCGGTCACGCCCGCGCAAAGAAGCACGCCAGTAAGCCAGAGTAGAGGTTGCCGATGGGTAGCCGTCATTTTCTTCATAGGGTCTTCCTAAACAGCTCCTTCCGGGTTGGCCTGGAAGGTGTCGTGATGTCTACCCAAGGCTCGCAGCCGCAAGCGGTCCATATAGAGATAAATGACCGGCGTGGTGTAGAGCGTAAGCATCTGGCTTACGATCAACCCACCCACAATGGTAATACCCAGCGGTTGCCGCAGCTCCGAACCGGTCCCGGTGCCGAACGCCAGCGGGATCGCGCCAAAAAGGGCCGCCAGAGTGGTCATCATGATAGGCCTGAAGCGTAGCATGCAGGCCTCGAAAATGGCATCGGTGGTGTTTTTGCCGTGTTCCCGCTCGGCTACCAGCGCGAAGTCGATCATCATGATGGCATTCTTCTTCACCAAGCCGATGAGCAGCACGATGCCGATGATGGAAATGACGTTGAGGTCATTATGGAACACCAGCAGAGCCAGCATGGCTCCCACGCTGGCCGGAGGCAAGGTGGAGATGATGGTGAGCGGATGCACCAGACTCTCGTACAAAATACCAAGAACGATGTACACCGCCAGCAGAGCCGTAGTGATCAGGATTGGTTCCGTGGCGAGGGATTGCTGATACGCCTGGAGCGTGCCGGCGAAGAATCCGCCGATGGTTGATGGCATACCGAGCTTGGTCTGCAACTGGCTGATGGCCAGGGTCGCATCACTGAGAGACAGGCCAGGCGCAAGGTTGAAGGATACAGTCACCGAGGGGAAGACGCCGGTATGGTTCACTTGCAGCGGAGTGGTGCCGGGATGAAAAGTGCTGACCGCGCTAATGGGGGTCACCCCGTTGGAGCGCGCCATGGGATACATATAGTTCAGTCCCGCAGGAGACTGGAAGAAACGGGGCGCCACTTCCAACACCACGTAGTACTGATTCAGCTGGGTATAGATCACCGACGCTTCGGACTGGCCAAAGGCGTTGTAGAGGGAGGTATCGAGCGCCTGCGAAGTGAGGCCAAGGCGGGCCGCCGTGGTTCGGTTGTAGGTCAGGTATTCATCCAGACCGCCATTTTGCTGATCGCTGTTTACATCTTGAAAGCCGGGAAGTTTCTTGATATCCGCCAACAGGATCGGTCCCCAATGGGCGAGATCGTTCACATTGTCGGCCTGCAGCGTGTACTGATAGAGTGCGTTGCTACCACGTCCGCCGATGCGCAGGTCCTGGGCGGCTTGCAGAAATACCGAGGCCACGGGCAAGCGGTTCAACTTGGGCCGCAGGCGGTTGATGATTTCCGGCGCAGCGATCTTGCGAACGCTGAGCGGCTTCAGGGCGACGTACACGAACCCGCCATTACTGGCGCCGTTGCCGCCGGTATAGCAAATCACGTTCTGTACCGCGGGGTCCGCCTTGACGGTCTTGACGATCGCTCTGGCCGAGGCCTCCATCACCGGGAAAGACGCGTCCTGCGGCCCCTGTATGCCACCCACCAGGGCGCCGGTGTCCTGCTGGGGGAAGAAGCCCTTGGGAATCTTGATGACCAGAACTACGTTGAGAGCGATGGTCAACAACAGCACCACCAGCATCAAGCCTGAATTGTCCAGCACCCATGACAAAGAGTGCTTGTAGATATTCAGCATCCCGTCAAAAAATCCTTCACTCAATCGATAAATAGCTCCGTGCTTCTCCCCTTTGTGCTGTTTGAGCAAGTGAGCACACATCATCGGCGTGGTGGTTAACGAAATCACCATGGAGACAAGGATGGCGGTGGAGAGGGTGACAGCGAACTCACGGAAGAGCCGGCCCACAATGCCGCCCATCATCAGCAGCGGGATGAAGACAGCGATCAAGGAGGTGCTCATGGTGAGCACGGTGAATCCGATCTCCTTTGCGCCTCGCATCGCAGCCACTGCCGGGGGCAGGCCCATTTCCAGGTAGCGGGAGATGTTTTCCATGACCACGATGGCGTCATCCACCACAAAGCCGGTGGAGATGGTCAGGGCCATCAGGGAAAGATTGTCCAGGCTGTAGTCCAGCAGATACATCACCGCGAAGGTGCCGATCAGCGAGACCGGCACCGCGACACTGGGAATCAGGGTGGCGCGGGCATTGCGCAGGAAAACAAAGACAACCAGGATGACCAGAATGACAGACAGGACCAGAGAGCTTTCGACATCGTGCAGGGACGCCTTGATGGTGGTGGTGCGGTCCAGTATCACGGTGGCCTTGATGCCCTGGGGCATCACTGCCTGCAGAAACGGCAGCTGGTTGCGGATGCGCTCGTTGGTCTGGATGATATTAGCGCCCGGCTGACGGAAGATGATGACGCCAATCGACGGAATTCCATTGGTAAAACCAGCGGTGCGAATGCTCTGCGCTGCATCTGTCACATCGGCGACATCAGAAAGATGGACCGCCAGCCCGTTGTGCTGGCCTACGATCAACGGCTTATATTCATCGGCTTTAGAAATCTGTCCGTCGGTGACGATATCCGCAGTGACTGGGCCGTCGATGAATTGCCCGCGCGCCAAGTCAGAGTTCTGCAGGCTCAGCATCGACTGGATATTGGCCAGCGTGATGCCGTAGCGATTCAGCTGCACCGGGTTCACATCGACGCGCACAGACGGGTAGGCGCCGCCTCCCACCCCTACCTGCCCCACGCCCTGAATCTGCGACAGCTTCTGCTCCATGATGGTGGAGGCTGCGTCGTACATGGTCTGCCGGTCGTACTTATCCGAGGTGAGGCTCAGAATCATGATGGGCGCATCGGCCGGGTTGACCTTGCGGTAGCTGGGATTGGAGGGCAGGTTGGCGGGTAGATACGTTCTGGCTGCATTGATGCCGGCTTCTACATCCCGCGCGGCGGCATCGATGTTGCGGCTCAAGTCGAATTGCAAAGTCACATTGGTGCTGCCCAGGGAACTCGACGAGGTCATCTCGGTGATGCCGGCGATGTGGCCGAACTGGCGTTCCAGCGGAGTGGCGACGGACGACGCCATGATCTGCGCACTGGCGCCCGGCAGGCTGGCCGAAACCGAAATGGTAGGAAAGTCGACCTGCGGCAGCGGCGAGACCGGCAACATATTAAAGGAAATGGCGCCGGCCAGGGCGATTGCGGTTGTGAGCAAGGTGGTTGCTACCGGCCGGCGAATAAAGGGACTGGACAGGCTCATGCTTCACCTGCCGGCATCGGCTCCGGGCCTCCACCATGCCGGCTGCCTGCGCCCGCGAAACGTTGCGCCAGGTTGTCAAAGAAGATGTAAATGACGGGCGTGGTGTAGAGGGTGAGCACCTGACTCAATAACAAGCCGCCGACCATGGCAATGCCCAGCGGCCGGCGAAGCTCAGAGCCGATGCCGGTTCCAAAGGCCAGCGGGATGCCGCCCAGCAAGGCAGCCATGGTCGTCATCATGATTGGCCGGAAGCGCAGCAGGCTGGCCTCGTAGATCGCATCGGTCGAGCTCAGGCCACGCTGGCGCTCCCCTTCAAGCGCGAAGTCGACCATCATGATGCCGTTCTTTTTCACGATGCCGATCAGCAGGATGATGCCGATGATCGCCACCACGCTCAGGTTCTGATGAAACAAAATAAGCGAAAGCAGGGCGCCCACTCCGGCCGAAGGCAAAGTGGAGAGAATGGTGATGGGGTGGATAAAGCTCTCGTAAAGCACACCCAGAACGATGTACACCGTGACCAGGGCGGCGAGAATCAGCAGGGCTTCATTGTCTTGGGAATTCTCAAAAGCTGCCGCGGTCCCCTGAAAGCCGGTCTGCACGCTGGGGGGGAAGTTCACGTCCTTGGCGGTTTTATTGATGGCGTCGATGGCCTGGCCCAGCGAAGCGTTGCCGGCCAGGTTGAAAGAGACCGTAACTGAAGGGAACTGACCCTGGTGGTTGATGGAGAGCAGCTCCGTACCCTGGGTGACGTGGGTGAATGCAGCGAGCGGGACGGCGTTGCTGGGAGTAGAGCTGGTGTTGGTGTTGGCGGAGCTGGAGCCGGTGGTGTTGGTGGTGGTGCCTGCCAGGATATTCGCCGGAGGGGTCAGTATTCCGGAGGAAGGGGTATAGAGGGTCGATGTGGTGGTTGCATTCGAACCGGCACTCGCCGATGCCGAAGCGGAGAAGGAAGTGCTGGCCGCCGCTCCACTCGCGCCGGAGGAGGCATTGGCCTGGATGTACAACTTGTTCAGCTTGCCCGGATCCTTCTGAAACTGCGGCTGGGCTTCAAGGATCACGTGGTACTGATTGAGCTGCGTGTACATGGTGTTGATTTGCCGTTGGCCGAAGGCGTCGTACAAGGTGTTGTCGAGCGTCGAGGGAGCGAGGCCCAGCCGCGAAGCGCTTACCCTGTCTATACCCAATGTCACCGTCAAACCGCCGGTTTGCTGGTCGGTGGCTACGTCTTCCAGCTGCGGCAGCTGCTTCAGCTTGTCGACGAAACGGTTGGCCCACTGATTCAGCTCGTTTACGTCCGGATCTTCCAGCGTGTATTGATATTGGGTTCGGCTCACCCGGTCATCGACGCTGATGTTCTGCACCGGCTGCATGTAGAGCCTGATCCCGCCAACCTTGGCCAGGCTGTTGTTGAGACGGCGAATCACATCCGCGGCGCTCAGACTACGCTGGTTCAGCGGCTTGAGGTTGATCGACATGCGTCCGCTGTTCAGAGTGGTATTGGTGCCGTCCGCGCCGATGAAAGAGGAGAGGCTCTCGACCGCGGGGTCCTGCAGAATCACCTTGGCGAGTTCCTGCTGCGAATGGGCCATGGCCTGGAAGGAGATGGAAGCCGGCGCCTGCGAGATTCCCTGGATCACGCCCGTGTCCTGCACCGGGAAGAACCCCTTGGGAATAACAATATAGAGGTAAACGGTAAGAACCAGCGTACCCAGCGCCACCAGCAGGGTGAGTGTCTGGAAGCGCAGGACTACCTTGAGCGTGCGGCCATAGAAGGCGATCATGCTCTCAAATGCACGTTCCGAGGCCCGATAGAAGCGGCCCTGCTTTTCCGCGGGATTGTGTTTCAGGATGCGGGAACACATCATCGGAGTCAGGGTCAGCGAGACCACGGCGGAGATGATGATGGTGACGGCCAGGGTTACGGCAAACTCGCGGAACAGGCGGCCCACCACATCGCCCATAAAGAGCAGAGGGATGAGCACGGCGATCAGCGACACGGTGAGTGAAACAATGGTGAAGCCAATTTGCTCTGCGCCTTCGAGCGCCGCCTGCATCGGCGTATGGCCTTCTTCCAGGTAGCGGGAGATGTTTTCGATCATGACGATGGCGTCATCCACCACGAAGCCGGTGGAGATGGTCAGCGCCATCAGGGACAGGTTGTCGAGCGAGTAGCCGAGCGCATACATGGCGGCGAAGGTGCCGACGATCGACAGCGGCACAGCCACGCTGGGGATAATGGTGGCGTACAGGTTACGTAAGAAGAGAAAAATCACCATCACCACCAGGGCGATGGTCAACATCAACTCGAATTCAACGTCGGCGACCGAGGCCTTGATGTCCGTCGTAAGGTCGGTCAGGGTCGTGATCTGAATGCCCGAGGGTAGGTTGGCCTGCAGCTGCGGCATTAGCAGCTGAATGCTCTTGACCACGCTGATGGTGTTGGCACCGGGCTGGCGCTGTACGTTGAGAATGACCGCCGGCGTCTGGTTCATCCAGGCCGCTTGCTTGGTGTTCTCCACTCCATCGACGATATTCGCCACGTCGTGGAGAAAGACGGGGGCATTGTTGCGATAGGCTACGACGACATCTTTGTAGTCGGCGCTGGTGACCAATTGGTCGTTGGCGTCGATCTGGTAATCCTGGCGGGGGCCGTCAAAGTTGCCTTTAGCCTGGTTAACGCTGGCCGCGACCAGCGCGGTGCGCACCGCCTCCATATCGATGCCGTAGGACTGCAGCTGTGCCGGGTTTACCTGGATGCGCACTGCCGGCTTCTGGCCGCCGCTGATGCTGACCAGGCCCACCCCGTTTAGCTGGGAGATTTTGGGCGCCAGACGAGTGTCGACCATGTCCTCAACCGCCGACAGGGGCATGGTCTTGGAGGTAATCCCAAGGGTCAGCACGGGTGCATCCGCTGGATTGGTCTTGCTGTAGATAGGCGGCGCCGGCAGATCCGCGGGCAGGAAGCTCTGCGCGGCGTTGATGGCCGATTGCACCTCTTCTTCCGCGATGTCGATGTTCAACGAGAGGTTGAACTGCAGCACCACGACCGAGGTGGCGCCGGAGCTGGTCGAGGTCATCTGGCTTAGACCCTGCATCTCGCCGAACTGGCGTTCGAGCGGGGCCGTCACGGTGGTCGCTACCACGTCCGGGCTGGCGCCGGGATAGAACGTAAGCACCTGGATGGTCGGGTAGTCGACCTCAGGCAGAGCGGAGACCGGCAACTGGGTATAGGCGACGATGCCTACCAGCATGATGGCGGCCATCAGCAACGAAGTCGCGACCGGCCGCAAAATAAATGGACGGGACGGGCTCACGGGGCATTGCTCTCATTATTCGAGGGGAGAAGCACCTGTTTTGTGATGTGGACGTTGGAGCCGTCCTGCAGCTTCTCAAAGCTGCTGTCGGCCACGACATCTCCTGCATTCAGCCCTTGTACTTGAGTATTTGGCCCTTCACTTACGCCCGGGGTGATGTCATGAAGGTGGGCCACGCCGTTCTGGATCAAAAAGACAAACGCGGTGTCTCCGTTGTGCTGGATCGCGGATGACGGAATCAGGATCACGTTGTTGAGGGTTTTCAAGAGCAGGCGGGCATTCACAAACAGATTAGGGAAGAGAATGGTGTTTTTGTTGTCGAAAATGGCGCGCAGCTTCAGCGTGCCGGTGGTGGTGTCGATCTGGTTGTCGGTCGCTTCGAGCTTTCCCGATGCCAGCTTGGTTTGTTCGGAGCGATCGTAGGCATCGACCGGCAGCGCCTTGCCCAGGCGCATTTGCTGTTGCAGTTCGGTCACGTTGTCTTCAGGGATGGTGAACACCACGGTAATGGGCTGCAACTGGGTGATGACTACCAGAGGCGTGGTGCTGGAAGCGGTGGCCAGGTTGCCGGGGTCGACCAGGCGAAGACCCACGCGGCCGTCAATCGGAGAGGTGATATAGCAGTAGGCCAGCTGTACCTGGTCAAATTGCAATGTCCCCTGGTCAGACTTGACCGTACCCTGGTCTTGCAGCACCAGCTTCTCCTGGTCGTCGAGCGTTTGCTTCGGGATGGCATTCCGCGCCCAGGCATCCTGGTAGCGCTTGAGGTCCATTTGCGCTTGCGCCAGCAGGTTGGTATCGCGTTCGAGTGCCCCCTGGGCCGTGAGTACGTTGGCGGCGAAGGGCCGGGGGTCGATCTGGATCAGAGGTTGGCCCTTGTGCACCAACTGGCTTTCGCGGTAGAACACGTGGGTGATGGTGCCGGTGACCTGGGCGTTGATGGTGTCGGTATAAACCGGGGTGACGGTGCCGATCGCCTGCAGATAGACACCGATGCTGCCGTTATTGGCAGTGACGGTGTTAATGGTCACCGTTCCCCCGGCAGCGCCTCGCCTGCCGCCGGCTGGCCGCGCAGCCGGTTGCACGTGGTGAGTCAAAATCCACCAGAAAAGCAGGCCAAACAGGAACAGGATGACCACCCAGACCAGGATGCGAACCCCCCGGGAACGAGGTGGCGGAGACAGTTGGTGGTCGGGCCCGATATGCGGTTCGGTAGCGCGCGGCTCCGGTTTATCTTGCCTGTCTCGGGTGTCGCGAATGTCGTCTTGCATCAGTTAACCTGGTGTCCTCTTTCCTGGTGTTGCTCCCATGTCTCCCGTTTGCGTTATCGACTGCGGGAGGAG
>CAVQEO010000047.1:0-281138 GCA_963711525.1 uncultured Acidobacteriaceae bacterium
CCGTCCCCTTATCTCCGTCCCCTTATCTCCGACACAGCATTTACAGCGGCAATGTTGGCAGCTAAATAGCTCGATGGAGGCTCCCCATTATTTGGGGCATTGCTCAACCTCAACCGATCAACAGAATAGAACCAAACACGAACGCTACTCCTAGCCCCATGAGGATGTAGCTTGCGGGCAAAGGCCATGAAGGGGCCCCCTCGGAAACGATGAGCCTTCGGTAAGCGTCGATCACACCTGCTTGACGCGATAGATATCCCTTCCATCCTCTTACGCGCACAACCAGGTACATCCGTAAAGCTATGCCGAAGTTGAATACTAGGACCCCGACTATGCACCAAAACCAAGTGTTTTTTAGCATAGGAAATGCCACCACCATCAGTTGATTAAATCGCTACAGTTAGTACTAAGGGGAATTCCGGTATACCCCGCAGTAAGGGCTGCTCCTTTGCCACCCACTCCCGGGCCGATTGTGACCGTACCGGTGGTTGGGCCTCCAGGTGTATGCGAAGCATCTAGGCCAAAGATCCCGCTAGAACCGCCAAGATCGCGACTCGGGCCGCCACTTAGTTCATTTACATTCCTTGCGGTTGACAGCGAAAATTGTCCGCCCGCCTGGGCTCCAATACCTCCTCCCGACGCACTCGTGTTGACGTTGACTGCTAGCCCGGCATTTCCTTGGGGATCGGCGACTATTTGAACTCCAACAGAAGCAAAGAGGCCGAGTATAAAACCTGCCCCGGCGCTTCCCCCTAACCCTACCCCCACAGTTCGATTAGAGGCCTGCGCTGCTCCAATCACCGGAGCAGCTATAGCACAAGCTGCGATATGGAGTAAGGAGGGTTTATTTGGGGCTGAGACAGATGTCAAAATAGCAAGCTGCAGGTCAAACGTCTGACGGCTATACACCGTGACCCTGAAAACAGGTGGAGGACCCGGATTCGATGGTTGGTGGCCACCTCCGCCTCCACCTCCAGGGGCGAATCCACCTCCGCCTTCACTGCCGCCAAAGCAAAAGAGGGGAATCCAATCGCAGATATCCGGGCCGGTGCAGGAGGGACAGGTGTACAGTCCGCTTGGATCGATAAAGCTAGCCGGGTTGTTAAACACGTAGCCATAGCGGTTGAAGCTTTCCGGATTGGTCAAGTCGTAGCTGCCCATGTACGAATCAGGAGCCAGCCAACGCCCCTGCGCCGAGGCGTAGTTGCGAAACTGCGCGTGCTCCGTGTCGCTCTCCGCATCGTGCTCCAAACCGGCAAAATGTTCGTTATCCTGGTCGGCTCCGCTGCTCTTTACCGTCGCCGTGTAGCCATCTCCCCATGGCAGTGACAGGTAGCTCGAGCCGACCGACCCTCCGTAGTTTGTCCGCATCCGCTCCGTTCCCAGCGTGTCCTGATGCTCAAAATAAGTCGTCCCGTCCGTCGAACGGTACCCAATCTGCTGGCCGTCCCAATAGATCCGGCCTTCTGTACCAGAGTTGTTCGGGGATAACCAGGTCGAAATCCGCCGACCCGCGTAGTCGTAGGCGAACTCATTGGTGGCGCTCGCAGTCTGCACATGGACTCGCCGATTCAATGAATCGGTCCGTTTTCTGCGGGCCAAGATAGATTGCCATTTTAGCGACTGACCATGGAAACCGTCGTCCAAATCTCGCTCGACCTCACCTCGATTCCCGAAGCATTTGAAACCGCAGGGCTCGCCCTCCATGCGTATCGCACCTAGAGGCGCGCTTCTCCTCAAGATTTAAATCCACGCCAGTATAATCGGAAGTGTCGGATGCTTGGCTCTTCTTCTAAGTCGCTCCATTCCCGAGACGTTCCGGGGAAAATCATCCCACGCGAAGGTGTCCGTACCCGAGGTGTAATCGCCTGGTCCAGCTTCTTCTTCGCCCTGCTGCAAAGCATCTGCACATTCTTTCTTGCGTTGAGCGGCGTCCGTTTGGTGATCGGGATAGGTTCGGTGGTGTTGAGTGCCGGCACGACAGCGGCGGTAGAAAAATTCCACGCGAACTGGATTCGATTACCGATGGTGGGCCTCGCACTGCTGGGATCTCTGTTGAATCTGGCGGTTCTTATACAAATCCGCAGTCTGCGCAACCGTCCGGCTTCACAGTGGCGCCAACGCCCACTGAGCCCCAAAGAGGCTCGAATGGAGCGTGTCCAATGGCTCTTGTCATTCGCGACACTCATTCTTATCGCAGTCGAAGAATGCCTGCATTGGAATCGGGTCCATAACCTCTAGGTATTACGTGCCGGTTTTCCCCGGTATCCGGAGATCTTCCTGTACAGCAGATTTTATTTGCCCGGCCGCAGGAGGCGCATACACCTCGAAAAAGTGGTAGCCCCAGGGGCCGAGCTCTACGTAGAGTCCCACGGATTCCATCTCGTCTACGTCGCGGACATAACTCGTCCCGGGAAAGCCATCCACCAGCCGGCACTGACCGACGCCCAGGTCGGCCCACTGCGCATGGACCCGGCCCTGGGCATATCCATTGCTCAGGTTCAAGACAACAAGCCGTCGATCATCTCCCATAACCCAGCGCCAGGCGACGAGGTTATCGGCGCTGTGGTTATCGGGCCATCCCGTTGTCTCACAGAGCTTCCATTCGCCATGTCGGAATATAGGATCCTTCACAGCCTGTAGAACCACTTCGTAGAACATGCTCAAGGGCAGATCGACAGGCTCCTCTGGCCGGCGTCGAAGGAAGACCGGGACTCTTACTCTTCGGCCCTCAAACTGTCCTTCGTGGAAAAGCACTACTCCAGGCAGAGTGGCGATCGCGATGGCTCCTGCTCGTACCTTGGCAGGCGAGAATGCAATCGCGGATCGAAGCTCATCATGGTTCTCCATGAACCGTACGAGCTTGTCCTGGCAAGCAGCCGGCGCCGAGATATGGCGTCGAATGCCGGCTACATCCGCACTTTTGAGCTCGTCGTATAGAGGCTTGTCATAGCAGAAGTCGAAGCCCTGCTCCTCGAGTTTCTGCTCCATGCTCCAGTAGGCTTCGGCAAGGAAGATAAGGTTCGGATGAGCATTGCGAACAGACGAAATGACTTCACGCCAATAATCCGTTGCAGGCGCCTGCCCTGCACGTCCATGCCAGGTGCGCGCAAATACTTCGTTGAACAAGAGCTCTGCCATATCGCATCGAACCCCATCGCACTGGCTTGCGATACTGAGCAGCGTCTCCACCATAGCTGTGCGTACGCCGGGGTGAAAAGCGTTCAGCTGTACCACGTCGGGCCACGCGGGAAAGTTAGGGTCTCGCCCAGCGGCGAGAATTTGGCCGCCCAGCCTCAGGTAAGAACCAGGATCATCCCTCAGGTCCTGCTCACTCCCAGCAATGAAATACTCCGGGTGTTCTGTGATCCAAGGGCAGTCCGGCGCTACGTGGTTAGCCACCAAATCCAGGATTAGCTTGATACCGCGTTTGGCAAGTTCGTTGCGGGCGATGGAGAGGGCTGCTGGGCCGCCCAGGTGTCCATCGACCACGTAGCGCCGTATGCAGTAAGCCGAGCCGACGTTATCCTCAACTCTGAAATCAGCCAGGGTGCGCCGAAATTCACTCAAGAGACCGCTGTTTTGATTGGCAATAGCAATGCCCGCCGGGCTGCGTTCCCAAACGCCCATAAGCCAAACCGCGTCGAAGCCATAGTGTGCAATGCTGTCCCACTCGGCCCCTGGCACGGAGTTTAGATCGATCGCCGTCTTCCATTTCCGGCTGAGATCAGACAGCCACACCCAGGTGTTGATCTCATAGATCGAGCGCAGCCTATCTGTTGTCAAGCGAGTCTCCTCAGCTACTTGGATGGGCAAATTGCCTTGAGGATTCTCGAACGCCAGCCTGGTGCTGGTGGATTTCTTGATCGTTAGCCAGCGTTCTGAGCCTGGAAAGACCTTCAGGGGGAGAATTGCTGTGGTGGTGGATTGTGGTGGATTGGCAGTACTGAAAAGAAGTTGGTGGGCAGCGAGGGACTCGAACCCCCGACATCCTGCTTGTAAGGCAGGCGCTCTAACCAACTGAGCTAGCCGCCCAACTGGAACGATGGTAACACGGTCACGGCGATCAGACAGACAGCCTGTGTGGGGTCAAAGCTAGCCTGGTGTTAATTAACAAACGAAAACCCGAACAGCGTATTATGGGCGCGAACCGGATTTCCTGCCACGCTGCACCGCACAGACCCCCATGTGCGCCTTTTCGTGAAGAAAGGCGCATAAAGTTCGTCAACACCACCAAGTTCTACAGGAAACCCGGGGAACCCAATCTGCTGAACAAGAAGGAGCAACTATGGGCTTACTCGACGCCTTGACATCTATTGCCGGAGGAGCTTCCCCGGAACACCAGGGTGTAGCCGACGCACTCAGCCAGGTGATGCAGGAGCATCCCGGTGGAATGGACGGCATCCTGAATCAATTGAAGCAAAACGGCCTCGCCGATCACGTAGAGTCCTGGGTCAACCCGGGAGAGAACAAAGCCATCAGCCCCGATCAGGTGCAGCAGGGCCTCGGCACCTCGACCGTGGATGCCATTGCGCAGCGGGCCGGCATCTCTCCAGCGGTCGCGAGCGGAATCATCGCCGTGGTTCTTCCCCTGGTCGTCTCGCACTTTTCCGGCGGTAGCTGGTCAGAGCGCCGAAGCCGGGGGCTTGGCCGGTTTGGCGTCCAAGATCTTCGGCAGCCATGCCTAAACGTCTGACCTGAACTCCGAAACTGACCTGGAGCTCGCCACCCCTCATGATGTACCGGAAGTAGCGCTCGCCGCTGCGGCTTGTTAACTTACATGTAAGCCAAAACCGGCGGTACATCGGAAGCGAAGAGGGTTTAGGTCTTGAACAGGCAGGAGATTCCATCAGTGGCGAGCTCGACGACCCCTTCGAGCGACAAGAAGGGCCGTCTCACCATTGGGGTTGACCTGGGCGGCACGAATCTGCGCATTGCCGCCTTTGACCCTGAATGGAAGCGCCTGGGGTACATCAACCTGCCTACTCGTGTGAACGACGGCCCGGATGCCGTGGTGGGCGACATGTGCGACGCCATCCGCCGGGTGCTGGAGCAGTGCGGACCAAACCAGCAGCTGGTGGGTGTTGGTATCGGGGCCCCCGGTCCGCTCGAACTGCCGTCGGGAAGATTTCACCGGCCACCCAATCTGCCCGGCTTCGATGGGTTCCAGCTCAAGGATGCAATGGAGTCGAGTCTGCACACCCAGGTGATCGTAGAATGCGACGCCAATGCAGCGGCGCTGGCGGAGTGGAAGAGCGGGGTGGGCAAAGAGATGCCGGGCGATTCTATGTGCATGCTGACTCTGGGCACCGGAGTGGGCGCGGGCATTGTTCTGGACAGAAAAATCTGGCACGGCATGAACGGCATGGGCGGGGAAGGAGGACACATCCCGCTGGTTGAGAATGGCTTCCCATGCGGCTGCGGTGGCCGCGGGTGCCTGGAACAATATGCGTCGGCAACCGCCATTTGCCGGGCCGCGACCCGGGCTGCCGCCCGCGGGGGCGCTGACCGTATCGCCAAGCTGATCGCCCGCCGCATCGAAGACCAAGGTGAATTCACCGCGCGCGATCTGGCCGGCCTGGCCCGCGAAGGGGACGAGCCTTCGCGCGAGATTTTTGCCGATGCAGGCAAGTACCTGGGAATGGCCCTGGCGACGCTGGTGAATGTGTTCAACTTGCCGCTCTACGTCATCGGGGGCGGAGTGGTCAGCGGTTGGGATCTGTTTGCCCCGCGGATGTTCGAAGAGCTGCGCCGCCTGAGCTACATCTACGGTCTCACGGAACCAGGAGTGGACCAGAGCTTCACGACAGGTAAGACCTACGTCGTTCCCGCCGCCACCGGCCCCGACGCCGGCCTGCTGGGAGCGGCCATGCTGCCCTACCTCGAAGCCGGCGCACTGTGATTGGCCGTTCGCTACCTAAAATCTGAACGCTCCCCGGAATGAGATTTGGCGTGGCTGCCCGCGTTCGAGTGAGTTGAACGTGCCGAGCTGAGACGTATATTGGTTACCTCCCGGCACGGAGATGATCCCGCTCGGTATGGCGAATTCCGGATGGTTGAGAAGATTGGCTATCTGGCATTGAAAGTCAAAGTTGATCCGTTCCGTAATGGGAGTCGCTTTTAGAATCCCGAGGTGCATCAGGTACAAATGCTGACTCTCCAAACTGTTGACCTGGGCGTTACCAAAGGTGCCGGTCTGGGGAACGGCATACGCAGCGTCGTTGAACGCCTCCAGGGATTGTTTCCCGCCAGCAAAGGAATGAGGGTTTCCGACCTTATCGGGCAAGCCGCCGAATGTTCCCGTGTTCGAGGGATCAGAGCCGGTAAATGATGGGGAGTACCACTCTCCCGAGCCCAGGTAGTTGATCGAGGTAATCACCCAGCCTGTCGCAGCGGTCTTTACAACCCCAGTAGCGTTCGATAAGTATCGCTGGTCTTTTCCGAAAGGCAGGTTATACGAACCGCTGATGACTGCGTATTGGCGCATGGTCACGCCATCGTTGGCCCAGTTGTTCAGCACACTATACGGGTTCTGAGTATTCAAGTAGTTGGCGATGCTGCGTTGAAGGCTGTAGCTGGCATCGAAGGTCAAACCACCCGCGCGCCGCCTGGCCTCAAACTGAACTGCATCGTATTTCGCGCTTCCATCGTAGTGGGTGTAATAAGCCTGGTAGAACTGCGGGTACGGTAAATTGGCCTGGGTAAACGGGGTGGTGCTGGGGTGAGGCAGGTCTATGTTCAAAACATAGTTCAGGCCGGAACTGCGGGATCCCAGGTAAGAGGCGCGCAGACCAATCTTATTGATCTCCCGCTCGTATGTGCCGTTAAACTGCTGGATCAATCCCAGGTTCGACTGCCGGGGATAGCCATAGACCGTCTGGGTGGGAACAGCAGCCAGCGAGGTGCTTGCGGGGTAGGGATTGGGAAATTGCAACAGCGGCTGCGCGCCCGGGTTGACGACATTCAGATAGGTTTGGGTAATAGAGAATGGCCCGGTTGAACCGAGCTGAGGGTTGATCAACTGGAACGGGTTATAGGTGCCGTAGCCGTTGGGTCCAACAGACGAGATCGCGTTGCCGGGCGCCAGGATGTACCCCGCGTCGAGGCGAGCGGTATAAATTCCATAGCCGCCGCGAATTACGGAGTTCTTGCTGAGACGGTAAGCGGCCCCGATACGCGGCGCGAAGTTGGTCTTGTCGCTGATCGCCCGCACAGCGCCGGGGGTGACGGTGATGGACGAGGGATAAAGTGGGCTGATGTCGGCCATCCCGGCTTGACTGACGATCACGTCGCCGCTGGCCGGATCCCAGTTGTACATCCGGTTGTCAGGGGCGTCCGGAGTTCCGTAGTAGTCGTAGCGAAGCCCATAGTTGATGGTAAGCTTCGGGCTTAGCTGGAAATTGTCTTGAGCGTAAATGCCCCAATTGCTCACGTACAGGTGACGAGTAGGCAAGGGATTGGTACGCGCGCTCGACTGCGGAATGCCCAGCAGGAAATCGGCGTATGCATTTCCTGTAACTGATCCGTCGAAGTTAAGCGTGCCATAGTCATTGACGAAGCCGTAAGTGGCTCTATAGTGCTGGTAAATAAAACCGAACTTCCATACGTGCCGGCCAGTCTGCCAGTCGGCGTTGTCTACAACGGTCACGTCTGTATCGTTGAACTTCACACCGCCTGGAACATCCATGATTTCCTGCAATCCGCTGATAGAAATCGAAGGAAGTCCTTGACCGGTCGAGTTGCTTGGGTTGGAACCCAGTAAGCCTATGTTGGCGAGCGCAGTCGCGCCATTGGGCGGCGTCACGCCTCTTTGCGCCCCACCATCGGCCATGTAGTCAAGGCCCAGGCCAAATCTGAAGTTGTTGTCGAGATGAGAGGAAAAAATGTGGGTGTCGCCCGCGGCCCACTGCTGCTCCCTGCGCACGCGGGTCCAGATCGCAGACGGAACACCGTCATTGAGCACATAGGGAGTATCGCGCAGCAGCCAGCGCACAAACATCGAATTCTTCTGGGAGACGTTGTAATCGATGCGCCCCAGGGGCCAGTTTCCTTTGTACAAATCGCTGTTGTAAGGGAACACAAAGGGGTAATTATTGACCGGCGGCAGGTTGGCATAGGAGCCGGTCGGGGCGGGATAGTACTGGTTCTGGATGTTCAGAGCTACAGGGCTCATGCGGCTGGCAGGGATGGTGTTGTTGGGAAAAGGCAAGCCGGTAAGCGGGTCAATGATGGTTTGCGAAAACACCCCTGCACGGTAGGAGGGCGTAGGGACGCTGATGAGGTAGGGCGTGCCAAGGGGAATCGATTGGGCAAACCATTGCGCGTAGAAGAAAGCCCGGTTTTTCCAGATAGGACCGCCCGCGGCGAGGTTCCATTCGTGCAAGATATAAGGCGTCTTCGGGGGAGGAAAATACTCTGAGGCGTTGAGTACGGAATCGTAAATCTGGTAACTGGCAATGCCATGTATGGCGTTGGAGCCGCGGTGAGTTACTAATTCGATATCGGCCGGCACCGCGCTTTCGGCGGGAGCATTGAAGGTGGTGGCTGAGGTTTGTTCAAAGAAATTAGAGTTATTCGACTGCTGGCCATATAAATCGTTGGGAATGCCGTCGAAGCTCTGATTTTGCTGAGTTTGCTGCTGCCCGTTGATCACGGGATAGTCTCCGTTGCCGCCCTGCACACCGGGCGACAGCGTCAGCAATATGTAGGCGTCGGGAAAGGTGGTGACCAATGGCGCCTTCTCTTGCTGGGACTGGCTAAAAGTCTCAGACATGGTCGACGACTCGGTGTTGATCACAGCGGCGCCGGCCGAGACAGTCACCGTCGTACTGGTCTCGCCGATAGCCAGTATGGGGTCCACGCGGCGAATCTGCCCGGGATCGAGCACGATATCCTGCGCCTGAAAGGATTTAAAGCCGGTGGCGTCGCAGCTGAGCAGGTAGGTGCTGGGCTGCAGCTCGTCGAATTCGAATTCGCCGCTCGCGGAGGAGGTGGCTTGGCGGACCACCCGCCCGGTCGACGGCTCGGTCAAGGTGATCTTAGCTCCGGGAATGTTGGCGCCCGAGCCATCCGTTACTGTTCCCCTCAGAGTTGCGGAGATCGCCTGGGCATTGCTCGGAGCAGGCGACCATAAACCCGTGCCGAACAGCAGGATGAGTATCCATGTCCGACAGCTCCGGCTAGGGCAATTTCGCAATTGGTGTAGACCGAAGCTACAGGCCTTTTCGTGGTTTTCTCCCAAGGAAAACCACACCTCGCGATCTTTATAAGGCCACAGTAATTGCGAAACTGCCTTAACCAAGCGCCGCAGGACGGTTAAAAGCTCTACATCACCTGCAACTTCGCGGATGGGTTTCATCTCTCCTCCAGGTCAATGCTTTATGTGGGCGTCGCGCTCTTTTGAGAACAGCGTCTTGCTCAGGGATTGATAAACGAGAATCTGCGTGAGACACATCACCAGGAGCTCGAAGGCGGAAGAGACCTTGATCGAACGGAGTAACTTTCTTTTTTGCTCGCAGTAGGAGCGCCTTCAAAACTAACGGCCCTGGTTATTCGGGGACCCGGCAAAGCTGAATGTAAGAATTTATGCGGCGATGCTGCTTCGTTGAAAGTGGCCCTCCTTCAGCTGCAACAACTGGATTCGATAGCCAGGGCCCACTTTCCGGGTGGAAAGTTTCATTAATTTTTATAGCAAATTTTATGGTTCTGCAAGAAAGAAATTGGTCTTCAGTGAAATTTACCTGGGCTGCCATTAAAAATATCTTGATCCCGCTTCGGAATCGAATGGTAAAACAGACGCTGTGATCTGTTGCCCTCCCTGAATCGTTCCTTGGATCGAAGGCGATCCTGCTTCTCACTGGTTCGCGCTGGAAAGCGAGTTTATTCATGACCACCACCCCCAGGATGACGATAGGAAGGCTTGCGCTTATCTGCGTGCTTTTCAACCTGGTGCTCGCCGTCTGCAAGAAGGTTTCCGCACAATGCATCCCGGTAGAGAGTGAGGTAGTACGAAACACCTGCGGCGGCTGCCACCTGGTTGACCCTCACCATTGCATGAGCCGCATCTCCAACCTGCGGAAGACACCCGAAGGATGGGAGGACACGGTTAGAAGAATGGGCCGCGTGAACGGTGTACCCTCTTCCGCCTCCCAAGCTCGAGAGATCATTGGATACCTGGCCGATAGCCAAGGCCTCTCTTCCTCCGAGGTTCATGACATTGCGTACGCGCTGGAGAGACGGCGAAATGTTGTGGAGAACGTTCCCAACGAAGACGTAAAAAGTGTCTGCACCCGCTGTCATAGCTACGCCAGAATTGCCGGAGAGCGGCGAACCCGCGAAGAGTGGTTCAAGTTGAAAGACTTTCACCTTGCCAGCTTCCCGGAGGAGTTAAATGCGCCCGATTGGCCGCCTTCCGCGGACAAAGCTTTGAACTTCCTCGCCGGAAGGTTTCCGCTCCATACTCCCGAGTGGGAGCGAGAAAAAGAGTCAACCGCCGCTGGGCCCGGGCAGTTGGCTGTTGTGGGGGCACGAGCCGGGACGCGGAGATTACTTTGGCAGGGTGAGCATAACGCCGGGGAAGGACGGTATCTATCAGAGCGTTACGACGATGGAGTTCGCCGGCGGCGAGAAAGAGGAGCGGAAGGGCGAAGGAGTCTGTTACGGCGGCTACGCGTGGCGCGGCAGCACACGGACAGGCGACGGCAGGACGGTTCGCGAAGTGTTTGAACTTTCTCCCGATAGAAAGGTCGCCCGGGGCCGCTGGTTCCTGGAAAAGGAGCCCGAGATCGGCGGCGAGGAGGAACGTTATCTCGAAACAGGTTCGAGCAGGATTCTGGGCGTTTTACCAAGAGCGCTGAAGATACCGACAGAGGAAACGACCATAACCATCGTGGGCATCCATCTGCCCACCGGCCTGGCGCCTGCCGATCTGCGCTTGGGCAGCAATATCAAGGTTATTTCCATTCTCAAGGACACAAGCAGCCAGGTAGTTGCGCGTGTTTCCGTTCTGCCCGGGTCTGCGGTGGGCCTTCGCGACGTAGACTTACGGGGCACAGTGGGACGAAGGCTGGTTGGTCTGTATGACAAGTTCGGATATATCCGGGTGTTGCCGGAACGCGGCTCGGCAAGAATAGGCGGGGTTTACGTCCCCAAGGAATCTGAACAGTTCGAGGCAGTTGCTTACAGCGATGGCCAGGACGGCATCGCGGGAAACGAAGACGATTTTGAGATTGGAACCATTCAACCCAAGTGGGAAATCGCAAACTACTATTACAAGTACTTTGCTGACGATAAAGAGTTCGTAGGAACGATCGACCAGCATGGTCTGTTCACTCCGGCGGTCGAAACTGCCAATGAAAAAAGGCCCGAAACGCTTAACAATACGGGCAGCGTGTGGGTGGTGGCCAGTTACAAGTCCCCGGATGCGAAGCAAAGCCTGCAAGGACAAGCCTATCTTCTGGTGGCCGCCTCGATTTTTATGAAACACGACATGCCCTAAGAGCTTCAGGAAAGGAATTCATGCAGACCGGATTGGTGCAAATCAGCATGGCGAAGGCGCGGTCGAATGCGGGCCGGTCCGATGCTCGCGGGGGAGAGATTCTGTCCCCAATGGCGCCGGCGAAGGCGCCGGCGAAGGCGCCGGCCAAGCCGGGCGAGATCCGCCTGGCTGAGATCCGGCCCTTCGCTTTCCGCGGAAAGCACTACGTCTTTGTGGTTCCTGTCACGGGCATTTTTGAGATCAGCGAACTCGCGGCGGAAATTATCCGCTTGTTTCTGACCGGCGCCGCAAGTGACGGCGAAGCTGTTTATACCGCGGCGATCGAGAGCCGATCGCTGGTTGCGCATGAGGTTGTAAATTCCTTGCGCGCCCGGTACAGCATCCATTCCATCGTGCAGGGTCTGTCTGAGCTGCAGGCCCTGGGAGTCCTGCTGACGGAAGGCGGATCGCAGCCGGTGCAGGCAGTTCCCTTCCCTCCGAAGCTGTCAAAGCCGTTCCCACAGCGCAGCCTGGTACTCAACGTGGCGAATGATTGCAATCTCGGTTGCACATACTGTTTTGCTTCTCAAGGCGACTATGGGGCTCCCAAGCGATTCATGAGCCAGGAGACGGCAAGGGAGAGCGTTGATTTTCTTTTGCAAAATTCGGGCGATCACCCTACGGTTACGCTGGTTTTTTTCGGCGGAGAACCGCTTATGAACTTTCGCCTGATCGCAGATACTGTGGCGTACGCGACCCGTGCCGGAGAGCTGGCGGGCAAACGAGTGGACTTCTCGATGACCACCAATGCTACCTATCTCACTCCTCAGATTATTGATTTCCTGAGGGAGCATCGGGTTGGGGTAGCGGTGAGTATCGATGGACCCAAGAAGTTCCACGACCTGCGGCGGACCTACAAGAACGGAATGGGATCCTACGACATGATCGAACCTCGCGTCATGAACCTTCTTCGCGAGCACAAGACCCGTCCGGTGGCTGCCCGGGTTACGTTGACCCACGGGGTTACGGCAGTCGGCGAGATCTTCGACCATTTGACCGGGATGGGATTCGACGAAGTAGGGTTCGCCCCGGTTACTTCCTCCGATGAGGACGATTACGCTCTTACCCCGGAAGAGTTCTGGCAGGTTCTGGAAGAATTTGGGAAGTTGACGGCAAAGTATGTGGGTGGGGTCTCGAGCACCGAGCGTCCTCGCTTCTCGAATCTTACGAACCTGCTCGCCGATCTACATCAGGGCGTAATCAAAGCCTATCCATGCGGGGCGGGCCTGGGTCTGCTAGGGGTGGGCAGCACGGGAAAGCTCTACCTCTGCCACCGGTTTCTGGAATCGGAGGAGCACCAGGTGGGAACGCTGGCTACTGGCGTCGATGGCGCCAAGCAGGCCGAGTTCATGGCCGCGACCCATCTTAGCGCGAAGCCGCCCTGCCAGGTTTGCTGGGTGCGCAATATCTGCTCAGGGGGCTGCCACCACGAAGGGTACAAGCGGTACGGCACACTGGGGCACGCCACGATTCACCGCTGCGAGTGGATTCGCGCCTGGATCAACATGGGCTTACATGCCTACGTCGAAATCATGGAAAAAAGTCCGGCATTTCTCGACCGCCTAGAGAAAGGGGATGCCTAAACGCCATGGACCATATCAAACCTCTGAATCAAAGAGCCAAGGCCATCGAGAGACAATCGCTCAAGGCAGCCAGCGATAGCCAAGAGCCATCGGGCGACGTACGAGCCATGCAGCAGTTGCCGCTGGGCTGTACGCTCAGCTTCAATCCGGGATGGGAAGCCGGAGGAAGCGGACTCGTAACAGGCTTGTGCCACCCCATGGAGGCTGATCTCTACGGTTGCTATGACAATTGCTCATGGCCCGCTCAAGTGCCTGACCAGATCACTAATTTTCTGGACTGGAATCAAAAAGATGGAGCGCCGGTCAGCGACTGGCGGAAATTGGATCTTATTTTTCCGGAAGATAAAGGCAAATAAGCCCGCGCTGTTTAGGAAATCCAAGGGAGAAGCAGTGGAACGGATCTGTTGGCGGAAAGCGGCGTATCTGCTTGCGTGCTTCTGTTTTTGCCTGCCCAATGCTTTGCTCGCGGCCGAGCCCCTGCCCCAGGAGATGGTTGCGATAGGCACCATCGGCAGGAACGTAGTTTTAGAGAGAACGGATACTGATGAGGTGTTTGCGCAGATCGCCACACATGGGATCGCGCCGAGAGAGATCGTTCCCTCCGTTGATGGCAGATTCTTATTTGCCGTCACAAATGGGCGCAGCCTGGTGGAAGTGATCGACGTAGCGGGCAAGAAGGTCATCGATACCATCAACCTGAGCTCGCCGGGCCAAAACGTCAAAATATTTGGGCTGGCGGTGAATCCGCAGGGAGAGCAGATACTCGTCAACGTGATTTGCATTGATCGCGGCCGGGACTCTGTGCGCGCGGAGGCGCCGCAAATCTGGGCTGTAGACAGAACCACTCACAAGGTCACGAAGCTATTGCAGAGTTTTCTGGGAGTGCACTTACTGATCTTTTCTCCCACGAATGCGCGGCTGCTCTACGCCTTCGGCGCGGATATATACGTCATCGATCTCGATAAACGTGAGATTGTGAAGACCATCCGTTTTCAAAGCAAGCCAGAGCCGCTATCCATCTCGTGCTCCCCATTGTTTGATCAAACCAATGTTGTGAGTTGTCCGACTGTCAGGACCGATCCTATTACTCAAAAAGAGTTTGGCGGCTTGCTCAACTTTGACCTGGCAACAGGGCAATGGGACCAGATGGACCTGGGACCCGCGGTGATGTGGGATGCGGCCGTGGTCTCGCCCGATCTTACCCGCGCCTACGCGTCCTGGAACCAACTCTATGTCGTCGACCTGGCGCAGAGAAGGGTGACGACCGTGAAAGCCCTTCCGATGACCGAAGGGTCGGTGACCGTTTCGCGCGATGGCAAGAAACTGTATGTTTCCGACGGCAGCCCTTCGATTTTGATTTTCGATGCGAATACGTTGAGCTTGCTTAAGACCATTGCTTTGCCGGAGACGACAGCCAACTGCGAGCTGCGCGTCATTCACCCTCGATGAATTGCTGAAGGGATTTACATGCGCGAAGAAGCCGAGGTACAGGAGAAAGGCGCAGTGGCCTTGAAGCTGACGCGGCCGCGTATCCGTATTCTGCTCAAGTTCATCGCTCCCTACAAGGCCAGGCTCATCCTGACTTTCGTTCTGACGCTCTTCTCAGCCGCGGTTGGGCTCAGCTATCCACTGCTCGCCAAGTTCCTGGTGGATGTGGTTTTAACCAGAAAGAGCGTTCACCTGCTCATTCTTTCGACCATGGCATTCGCCTTGATCCTGGTTCTGAGCTTCGCGTGCAACGCCGTGACGCGCTATCTTTCGCTCTCCACGTCGGCGCAAATCCTTATGGACATGCGGCTCTATCTGTTCCGTCATGTGCAGTCGCTGTCGTTCCAGTTCTACAAGAAGATGCGCATGGGCGACATCATGTCCCGCCTGAATAGCGACGTGGCAGAAATTCAAAAAGTAGCGACGGACTCGGCACTCAGCCTGGCTCTAAGCTCGCTCACGCTGGTTGGCACCGCCGGCCTGCTGGCCTGGCTCAATTGGCGGCTTTTTCTGGTGTGCTCGTTCTTCATCCCGTTCAGCGTGGAAGGCCTAAGGCGCTGCCGGGAGCCGATCACAGGGCAGGCAAAGGCAGTTCGAGAGCGAAATGCTGATTTTGCCAGCGTTCTACTGGAATCGCTCGGCGGCATCAAATTTATCCGGTCAGTGGGAACGGAAGAGACAGAAGCCGCCAAACTCGCCCGGTGCAATGAGCGCTATGTCGACTCGCTGCTACGGTACCAGGTTCTTTCGAGCGCCGGTCAGGCGGTGCCGGCATTCTTTCTGTCTTTGAGCACTTTAATCGCGCTGCTCTACGGCGGATACCTGGTGATCACGGGACATATGACCCTCGGCGCCCTGGTCGCCTTTTCCGCCTACCAGGGAAGACTTATCGGGCCTATCCATAATCTTATGGGCCTTTATCTTGGGGTGCAGCGCGCAAGAGTATCGCTCGAAAGGGTCTTTGAAATGCTTGACGAGCAGCCGTGCGTCAAGGAAGCAAGTGATGCTATTGGGTTGCCACAGGTTCGAGGCGAAATTGAACTGCGTGGTCTCTGCTTTGGTTATGAGAAGGACCAGGGGATACTGCACGATATCAACCTGGTTGTGCCCGCCGGCAGCCGGCTGGCGATCATTGGCCCTACGGGCGCGGGAAAGACGACGCTCACGGAGCTATTGCTGCGCTTCTATGACCCGCAGCAGGGACAGATCTTGCTGGATGGCTGCGATTTGCGCAAGCTCGAGCTGAAGACTTTGCGCGATAACATCGCTCTCGTCACTCATGAACCCTGTCTTTTTCATGACGTGCTCGAGGAGAATATCCGCTACGGAAACCGGCATGCGACGGTACAGGACATTCGTGCGGCGGCCCGGGCCGCGGATATTCACGATTTCATTCTGTCTCTGCCCCAGGGTTATCAGACGGTGGTGGGAGAAAGAGGAATCGGGCTCTCGGCCGGACAGCGGCAGAGAATTGCTATCGCACGCGCGCTTTTGCGAGAAGCCAAAGTCTGGATCTTTGACGAAGCGACCGCCGCGCTCGATGTGTTAACCGAGTTACGCATTCAGCAAGCGATGGACACATGGCTGGGCAAATACACGTCCATCGTCGTAACCCACAGGGTTTCTTCGGTCGTGCATATGGATCGAATTGTTGTTATGGAGGGGGGCCGCATCACGCAGATGGGTGATCACCATGAGCTCATCGGGATGGAAGGCTTTTACCGTCAGCTTCATCACAAGACGCAGCGCAGCCGAGAGCTCTCTGGTCCTGTAGCGGGGTAAGGTTATGTCTTTCCAGGACGCTGCCCTTGAACAGGCGACCGGCCATAAGGTCAAAGTCGCTGTCATCGATAGCGGAATCAACGCTCATCACTCGCACGTGCAGCGAGTGTCGGGAGGGGTTGGTATCACCTGCGATGCGGCAGGCTCGATTGTCTTCCACGACGACTACCGGGATTACCAGGGCCATGGCACAGCCGTGGCCGGCATCCTTCGATCCAAGGCGCCGGATGTCGAACTGTATAGCGTCAAGGTTTTCGAAGAGGGTTTGCGGACCGAGTCGCGGGTGCTCGCCGCCGCCATTCGCTCTTGCATTGCGAATGACATCCGCATCATCAACCTGAGCCTGGGAACGCATCAGATCGCTGAGCTTGATGCATTACGGCATGCTTGTGAGACTGCTGCGGAACGCGGCATGATTCTTGTCGCTGCAGGCGCAGAGGGTGAACGCATTTTTCCCGCGAGTTTCCCATGCGTAGTCAGCGTCAGCGCGGATGAACGCTGCGGCTGGAATGAATATGTATACCAGGAGGGCAGCGAGATTGAGTTTCGCGCTCACCCCTGGCCGCGGCCGCTGCCCGACACGGCGCAAAGCGAGAACCTGCGCGGTCACAGCATGGCGACCGCGCACATCTCCGCCCTGGTGGCGCGCATCTTGGAGGCTTATCCGGGGGCGTCCCTGGACGCGGTTCGACGCTCCCTCATTCGAGAATGTGCGCGCACAGCGAGCGGCTCCAGCGTCCGATAACCAGGATGGACGTTCCTCATCAGCCCCTGTTCATCGGCAATTCGTTGCAACAAGCCGCGCAGCGCCTCGCGCTCGCTCTCCGATAGCGCTCGAAGCAGGGCGTGTTGATGCTCTCGGGAGATCTCCCCGATGGTTTGCAGCGTCTTGCGTCCCTCTTCTGTCAGCGCCAGCGCATGGCGGCGCCGGTCTTCGTCGTCCACGCGTCGTTCCGTTAGTCCCAGGGAATCGAGCTCATCGAGGAGTGCGACCAGGCGGCTTGGCACGATGCCCAGCATATTGGCCAGGGCCGTTTGGGTAAGGCCGGGCGTCGCTCCCACAATGTGCAGAATTCCGGTATGCGCCGGCGTTAAGCCCAACCTGGCCACTTTTTCTCCGAATTTTCCCGCGGCATGACTCCCGATCTGCGCCAGCAGGAATGCAGCGCCGAAAGAGCGAGCCGGTGAAGGGCTCGCCTTGCGTTTGGACTTTTTCACCGTCATATATCATTGCATTGTATAATCATTCTGTATTAGAACTATTCTTAGACAGAATGAACTCCTGAAAGCGGAGGTCTTCCATGAACACTCCCACCGCAGCGCCACGCATCCGCCACCAGGGGCCGCCTCTGGGTCTGCTGGCCATAATTTTCGTTGTGTTGTTTTTCGCCGGGCTCTACGCGGTCACGCTCTCTGGCGGCAAGCCATACTTCCCGGGGCCGTGGGAAGCGCCTGCCACCATCGTCGCCTTCTTCCGGGCACGGCCTGGAGCCGTCCAATCGGCGTCCTTCTTTCACTTCGGTGCTGCCATCGTGCTTGGCCTCTTCACCGCATGCGTCGTAAACCAGATGCGGTTTCTCGGCGTGCGAGCGGCCGGAGTGAACATCGCGCTCTTCGGAGGCCTCGCCGCAGCCTTCGGCATGTTCGTCTCCGCATTCTCTCTGTGGACGCTCGCGCAGCACGGCCTCGCCGAGGATGCCTTCGTGGTCCAGGCCCTCTACTACTTCGGATACGCATTCGGAGGTCCGGGCTATTCCGTCCCCATCGGCCTGCTCATGGCCGGCATCTCGATACCAGCCGGTTTTCTGCGCCTGCTGCCCAAATGGGTAGTGGTGCTGGGCATCGCTCTCGGCGTTTGTGGCGAACTGAGCTGGCTCAATCTGCTGCTGCCGAAGGCTCTGTTTCTGGTCCCTCTCACACGATTCCCCGGATTCGTCTGGATGATCGCAGCAGGGTTCCTGCTGCCGCACACGGTAGTCACCGGGAAAAGCAGAACCGCTTTGGATATTGCGTGACTCACTTGCCTGCTGCGGGGAGACAGATCTCAACTTTTAGCCCGTGCGGAGTACTGTTGTGAGCACGGATCGTGCCGCCATGCAGGCGGATTACGCGATCTGCGATTGCCAACCCCAGCCCAGCCCCACCTGACTCACGGTCACGATCGTTGGCCACGCGATAAAACGGTCTAAAAATATTTTGCAGATCTGACTCAGGAACTCCCACACCGTGATCGCGTACAGAAAGTAAGATGAAGGAATCGTCTGCTTTTTCCATGTGCTCCAGATGAATGTCAACCGAGGCGTCCGGAGTGGTGTACCGGACTGCATTGCGAATGACGTTCTCAATCGCGCTCCGCAACAATTCAGCGCTCCCGTGTACGAAGCAATGCCCATTCACGGTAAGTTTCACAGCATTATCACGCTCTCGCAGCTCAAATTCGGCGCTGCGCACAACCTGTGATACCAAATCGTGAAGGTCAATCCGCGTCATTTCGACCGGCGCCGAAGGCGTGTCGAGCTTGGCCACAGTCAGCATGCGCCCGATCATCTCGCTCATGCAGCCAATGTCTTTCTCCATATGATCGAAAGCTGAATCGTTGCCCTTTCGCTCCCGGCCTAAATCGAGCGCTACATTGAGCCTTGCCAGGGGTGAACGCAGCTCATGAGAAATGTCATGGATAAGCTGCCTCTGCCGCGAAATAAGCTCCTCAATGCGGCTCGCCATTGCATTGAAATCGCGCACGAGAAGGCCCAGTTCATCGTTTCGCCGCTCCATCTCTGCAGAAGCACGAGTACTCAAATCACCCGCAGCCAGGAGTTGCGACGCTTCCCGCAGGCGCACGATTGGACCGGTAAGATATCGCGCGAGAAGATAGCAGATGAAAGAGGAAACAAGAAGTACCACGCACACGCGAACCACAACAGCCGTTCGGCTGAAAGTCGGCGCGCCTGTAGGAATCTCCGCGGCATAGATGTACTTTCTTCCGCTGCTGCCCTCGAGGGGCATGGCGACACGGGCGATTCCATCCCTAACGAAAATGCTTAACGTTTGTGTTGATCGTACAAGAGAGATATTTCTCGCGAACAAGCCGCAGCTATCGCCGGCGATTGCATTGCCCGCTTCATCAAAGAGGCACGCATGCGTGTGCGTGCCGGCGCTCATTTGCTTCATGTAGAGCGATGCAGAGACGGCGCCATGCAGTTCAGCCTCTTCCACTGCAACCACTCCTGAGTAGCGCGCCGCGCTTTGAAGGCTATCATGCCACCGCGAAGACATCCTTCCAGGCTGGAGTAGAAACGTAAACACCAGAGCCATGCCTATCGCAATGACCGTGGCCCAGAACCAAAGAAATATTTTTAGAAACAAGCTGTGTTTGCGGAGCTTCATGTTGCCTCAGAGCGCACAACGAGGAGATATCCGCTGCCCCGCACAGACTTGATGCGTTCGCCTGCGTCCGCTGCTTGCGTCAGTTTCCTGCGCACATTGCTGATATGGACATCGATGACACGATCGAAGGAGCCCAGCTTGCGTCCAAGAACAGCTTCGGTGAGATGCTCTCGTGTGACGACATGGCCCGCATGCTGAAGCAGCGTTTCAAGAAGACTGAACTCGACGCTGGTCAGATCGAGGTGCGCTTGATTGATCCACGCTTCGCGAGCAGTAGAATCGAGGCGGATGTCGTCCACCACCAGCGGACCAGCAGGATGCTTCGCGTAGTCCGCGCGGCGCAGAATGGCGTGCATGCGGGCGATGAGTTCGCGGGGATTGAAGGGCTTCGGCAGGTAATCGTCCGCGCCAATCTCAAGCCCTAGAATGCGGTCTACGTCTTCGCCGCGGGCGGTCAGGATTAATACCGGGACGGTCGACCGTTCTCGCAAGTGGCGCAGCACATCCAGCCCCTTCATGCCGGGCAGCATCAGGTCGAGTATGACGAGCGCGTAATCGTTGGAAAGCACGCGCTCCAGTCCACGCTGTCCATTGTGGATGGCTTCGATCGAGAAATCCTCTGTGCTGAGCCGTTCGGCAAGGAGCCGGCACAACTCCACATCATCATCGATGATGAGCACGCGAGCCGTTCTCATATGCAGCCAACCTCGAATTCCGATATTAGTGCATCGGCCTGCACGGAAATCCTGCTTTACAAAACTTTATACAGCTTAACCAATCTTTATTGCATGCCCTAGGAGCCACTGCTGGAATTAAGTGGTAGCAGGAATGGAGAGGTTGCTATGAGAAAGATCGCAATCTGGTCATGCGCGGCAGTATTGCTGGCAGTAGCTGGAGTGGCCATCGCCGGGGCACGCGCTCGGGGATGGAATGGGTGTTTGGGCAACCGGCGGGGTCACGTTGGCGCTATGGGCTATTTGGCGCACGAATTGAGCCTGAGGCCTACACAGAAACAGCAGATTCGTTCCATGTGGCAGGCCGAACGCCCCGCTATCTCTGGACTGCTTCAGGAATTCGCCGCAGAGAGCAAGGAGATGGATCAGGCCACTGCCAAAGGCAATCTTGACGTGAGCAAAGTGCAGGAGATCGCCACGCGACAAGGTACGACGGTGGCAAAGCTCTCAGTGGAAAAGGAACATTTCAAAGCGAAGATTTACACGACGGTTTTGGATCCAGAGCAAAGGACTAAGGCGGATGCACTGCAATCCCGGCTGCATGAACATTTCGATCACATCAGTAAGGCGATGGAGTAGACGATGAAAACAAACCTAACATTCTTTACCAAGCTGACTATCGCAGGGCTCGTTGCTCTCGCCATCGCGCTCTGGACACAATGGCTTTCCGGCGATCCTGCCTATCCCACATTTCCCCCGGGGCCAGTTCTCTTTATTGCTGTAGCGGGAATCATCGTTTGTGGGGAGGCGCTGGTGGTGGACGCCATTGATGGGCGCGCTGATTTCGCTGCTGGTGACCGCTGGATGGTTCGTCCGGCTTCCGGCGGAAGTCCTTCGACTGACGCATCCAGGTTTCGCCGGCAAATTTGCCGCAGGCATCTTTATCGGCACGTTGCTTCAAATTGTTGCCCTTGCTGTGACAGATGTCGCTGGCCTGGTAGCTACAGTCCATAATTTCCGGAACAGAGGGACTACGAGTGACAGTGCGAAGATGGCTTGCCGGTTTTTTGGCGGACTATTTGTTCTGGTGGGAATACTGGTTATGGTCGGCGGGGTGCGTGGGGATAAGTATCACAACCTGATGCATCTCACCTGGGGCGCTCTGGCACTTGGCGCGAGTTTTATGGGATCGGCCGTTGCAAAACGCTTCTGTATTGGCTCTGGCGTCTTCTATCTGACGCTGGCTGGCCTTGGCATGCTGCTGGGGAACTCATCGATGAACAGGGCTTGGTATCTCGGCCCAATGTTGCTTCACACCGGTGATCATATTTTTCATCTGGTGCTCGGGTCTGTCTTCCTGGGCGTAGGGCTGCTTTCGGACCAGTCGCTGAGATTTCGTCAGGTCCAGCAGGCCAGAAGTTGAAGACTCGGGCATGAAATACCGATCTATCATTGCGATCATGAAACGTGGATTGCTTGTGCTCCTGCCGTTTCTGCTAACCTCGTGGCCGGACCCAACTGTACGAGATGCCCGCTCATTTAACAGTGTAGGTGCGCCGCATCTGGTCGATGTCTTGAGACTCACTTGGTTTTCGATGGACATGGATGGACTTCATCTCCCAGCTGTGCGTCCAAAACGACGAGGTAGGCCGCCAGCAAGCGGTAACTATCGTCGTAGTCCTGAAAGTGTAAGGCAGAGGGGGAATCAGCGGCGTTATGAAGAACGTGGGTTGTTTGCGGGGTCAGACTGTGGACTGTGATAGTGCAAACATTCTGTTTGATGAACGATTCCTCATCGGACTCGCCAAAGCCGTCTACATTCCTACCAGTCAATGGGAGGTGAGTAAGATGAGCGGTTCCAGCAAGCAAAGTTACAGCGTCTTTGTCGGAGCGGCTCGTCCACACCTCGCTTGGCCCTAGACCCAAAGTGTCCAGGTTAACCATGAGCTGAATATGCGAGAGCGTTTCTTTTGAAAGTTGGCTGACGTAGAACTTAGACCCAATCTCTCCCTTCTCTTCTGCCGCAAATCCCACAAAGATGAAAGTATGTTTTCGCGGCGAACCTGAGACGCTTTGAAACAAACTCGGTAAAAGCGAAGCCCCGGTCCAATTGTCAATCAAGCCACTACCTTCCGACACATGATCGAAATGAGCGCCAATGACAATTGTTTCGGGGGTAGTCCCCGGTAGCAGACAGATGACATTCGGCTGTTTGCCCCGTGGAACCGGTTGCTCGGATAGGTCTGAGGGTGGGCAACCAGCCTCGGTAAAAATGTTCTTTAAGGACCCTTCGCGATCAGTGTCGTTTCCCTTGTAGTAATCGAGTCTCTCTTGAACCACTTTCGGATTAACAAGAGTGTATTTGCTTTGAGCGCCACAGAAAGGAGCAACAAGAGCGATTGCCAAGGGAAGTATTTTCAAACGATCTGGCCCCATGTCATTCATTATGACGAGAAAACTTTGCACGCGCCAGACATTCCAGTTGTTGCGCGGTAAGGTTGGGGTCGATGGCCATTTTGGTACGCAAGGTGGATGGTAAGTTCTTTACGGCTTTACGAACGTGCATCTGCAACTCGATGGTGACGCCTTCAGTCCTTTGCAGAGCAGCTATGACGCCAAAAAGTCGGGCCGTAAACGATTGAGAATACGTCGGGCTTTAGAGTCTGCGTGAGAGCCGGAAGGAAACCGCAGGTCCCTCCACTACGCTACCCCTGAGGCATTGCTTTCCTGCCCGGCGCAGCGTTCTTCCGCAGCCTGTGTACCCCGGGGCGGCACTAACGAAACCGCAATACAGAAGCAGGGACTGGCTGTGGGTCGATGGTTGTGGCCTGGTACCCGCGCGCCGCGTTCAACCATGCCTGCATGCCCCAGTCGAAGCTGGTGAGCGGCTTGCCCCGCAGGAACACGCCGGCGCGCTTGAGTTCGACAAACCCGTGTAGCAGGGCCCACAGTGCAACCGCGGCGTCGGGCGCATGCTTCGGACCGGTTATGCGTGCGACTTGTCCCAGGACGAAATCCCAAAGTGCCTCGTGCGCTGGTTCTTCCGCTTGCTCCGCTTCCGCGCATGGCTGCAGGAAGGCGTTGTAGAGATGGGGCTGCTCGGTGGAAAACGAAACGTAGGCTTTCGTCAGTGCACGAATGGCCGGCTCCGGCAATTTGTGGCCGGCAGCTTTGCGCAGCTTGGCATGCACTTGTCCCGCGATCTCGGCGGTGAGCGCGACTTCGAGAGCTGAGCGGCTAGGGAAATAGCGGTAAAGCGCAGTGGGCGCCAGGTCAAGTGAGGCTGCCAGCGAGCGCAGCGACAGCTTTTCCATCCCATCGCTCGCCAGCTGCTCCATCGCAGCGGCCAGTATGCGGGTGCGGTCCGTCTTGGCGGGGAATGGCATAGCAGCAAGTATGCCCGATTGACCGTGTCCGGGTATAGGTGTACGCTGTACATGTTGGTAAAGATGTACAGCGTACACCTTGAAAGAAGGGGTCGTTCGCATGGCTGAAAAGAAAAGTGTCATGGTAACCGGGGCATCCACTGGTATTGGTTATGCCATCGCCAAGGTACTGGGTAGTAAAGGCATGCACGTCTTCGGCGGGGTGCGCAAGCAGGCCGATGCTGACCGCCTGCAGCGCGAGTTGGGCGCCGCATTCACTCCGCTGCTGATGGATGTAACCGATGAGCCGGCGGTGCAGGCAGCCGCGGCCCAGGTGAGCGAGCGGCTTGGCATGCGCACGCTGTTTGGTCTGGTAAACAACGCGGGCATTGCCGGAGGCGGCCCGCTCCTGCATCAGCCGATTGATGAGTTTCGCCGGACGATCGAGGTGAATTTAGTGGGACCGTTCACGGTCACCAAGGCGTTTGGCCCCCTTCTGGGCGCAGACCGCTCGCGCGCGGGTGCACCCGGGCGCATTGTGCAGATCAGCTCAGTGGGCGGCAAGTTTGCTGCCCCGTTCTTAGGCGTCTATGTGGCTTCAAAGTTTGGCCTGGAGGGCATGTCAGAGAGCTTGCGGCGGGAGCTGTTGCTGTACGGGATCGATGTAATCGTCGTAGGCCCCGGCTCGGTAAAGACGCCGATTTTCGAAAAGGCCCAGGAGCTTGATCTGTCGCTATACGATGCCACCGAGTATGGTCCGATTTTGCGCGGGTTTGTGGAGTACTTTCTCGCAGAGAGTAAGAAAGGCCTGGAGCCAGAACGTATCGGCGAGGTAGTGTATACCGCGCTCACGGTGCGCAAACCGAAGTTGCGCTACGCGGTGGTGCCTCAGCCGTTCAAAAATTGGATACTGCCACGATTGCTGCCTGGGCGAATAGTGGATCGTTCCATCGGCAAGCAGAGTGGACTTTTGCCGCGTGCGATGCGAAAAGCGCAGATCGCTGACTAATACTGCCCGACACACCCGCCTGTCCGAAAAGCCGGTCACTCGGACAGGCGGTTGTCAATCCGTCTCTATCGTCGTTTAGGACCAGCAACCTATTCAGTTCCACAGAGGAGGATTGAATCAATGAAAACAGCTGTTATGACAGGCGGAACCGCCGGGTTCGGTGCAGTTGCCGCAAAGAGAATCTCCAACACTCCAAACACGAACCTGATCCTGGGGGCGCGAGACCACAAGAACTCGTCGGTCGACATCCTGCCTTTGGATCTGGCGAGTCTTTCGAATGTTCGGTCTTTCGTTCAATCGCTCAAGAAGAAGTTGAACGGCACAAAGATCGACATCCTCATCATGAATGCCGGGGCGCAGTTTGGAAGCACTAAGCATCGGACAGCTGACGGATTCGAATCCACATTCGCAATCAACCACCTTGCGCACTATCTTCTGCTCAGGCTTCTGACGCCTAGCCTCGCGAAGCACGCCACCATAGTCATCACCACAAGCGATGTCCACGATCCCAAGATGGTTCCGTTCGGACCGAAGGAACTAGATCCCGAGGCGCTGGCTCATCCCAAAGATAAGAGCAAAGGCTTCGGCCCGGGAATTAGGGCTTATGCAAGCTCGAAACTCGGCAACCTGCTCACTGCGCGTGCATTCGAGGCTTCTTCCGATGCGCAGATGAATGGCATGCGGGTCATTGCCTACAATCCCGGACTGACTCCCGGCACATCGCTGTTTCGCGCGTGGCCTTGGTGGGCAAAGTTGATGATGGGCGTGGCTTCTAAACTTCGTCCCGTGAACACGCTCGACCAGGCAGGAAATGCGATTGCCGATTTGGGACTCGGAACGATTGTGCCGCCGTCTGGCCGCATCTATGCCTCACTGGTGAAGGGCAAGCTGACGTGGCCGGATCCTTCGGAGTTAGCGCAAAGCGACACGGCAATGAAGGGGTTGTGGGTAAAAAGCGCGCAAATGGTCGGCCTGCCCGAACAGGCATAAGGGCAATGTATGTCCAGGGCTCCATTCGACCAGAAATAACCTCCGAAACGATAACCGGCGGCTCTAGAAAAGAGTCTCGACAACTAGGTCCGATGCCCGGGCGGGCGCCTCCGAACCATCGCCCCAGCCAGTCCTTCGTCAACCGCATCGCGGCGCTTAGTCCAATTCGGACGCGGACTCCGGATCCAGGTAGAGAGTGACATCCGGATGAGTGCGCAGGATGGTCGCCGGGCAATGGGTTGAAATCGGCTCATGAAGGGCGCGGCGCACGGCGGTCGCTTTGCGGATGCCGGGAACCGAAACAATCAGCTTGGGCACCTTGAACAATGCGGGGATGGTGAGGGTGAGAGCACGCTCCGGAACTTCCTCCAGGGTCTTAAACCAACCTTCCGCGAGCTGCTGCTGCCGGCACATAGTATCAAGCGTTACGACCTTGATCGCGTCAGGATCGTCGAAGTTTGCTTCCGCGGGATCGTTGAATGCCAGGTGTCCGTTTTCGCCAATGCCCAGCAGACAAAGCTGCGGAGCTGCGACGCGAAGCTTTTCAGCATATTGCCGCCGCACCCCACCTAGATCGATAGAACTTCCGTCAATCTCAAAGAACTCCCCCAAAGGAACAAGCGCGGTCAGATTCTGGCGCAGATAGCGGCGGAAAGAAGCAGGATGATCTTCATCGATCCCAACGTACTCATCCAGATGGAAGCCATGAACCTTCCTCCATGGAAGGCCGGGCATCGAGGTCAATGCGCGCAACATGTCGAGTTGCGAAGCACCCGTGGCAAAGATGACTCCTAAACCGTTTCCCGCGGAGTCCAAGTCGGCAAAGGCCTGCGCGGCAGAGCGCGCGGCTGCTTCACCGGCAAGCTTTCGATTGGCATGAATCTCAACCTTCATCGTTCCCGCGCGAAGGTGCTTAACTTCCATGGTTAATCCTCAATCGCCCTTGCGAAACCTAAGGAAGCACGGGGAGACGCAATCGTCTACAGAACAGTAAAGAAAATTCTCTCAGTTGGCAAGAAAACTGTGGGCAAACCTTAGGAATTTTTGCGAGAATAAGGTTGCAAGGCAGCGAGGAACTATGAGGCGGTGTTCTAGCTCGATAGCTGTTTTGGGATTACTCTTCGCGGCGCTATCGGCCTTCGCACAATCGCATGCCCCAAAGCTTATCGACGTGCACGTGCACTATGACGGCGAGCCAGGATTCCTCGAGAAACTGCTTGAGAAACTGAATGCGAACGACGGATTAGCTTTTTTGCTGACCACTCCACATGGCTTTCCGCTAGCCAGGAAGTTCATTCAGGAACATCCCGACCGCTTGATAGGTTTTGGGGACATCAAGCTGGACGATCCGAATGCTCTCAGCGAAATCGACCGCTTTCATCAGGCTGGATTTCGCGGACTGGGTGAGATTACTTCCACGCTCAAGAACTACGACGACCCCGCCTACTGGCCGCTTTACGATCGCGCCGACAAGTACCACATGATTCTTCTCTTCCATACCGGCATCGTGAATCGCCTGCACCCTGAACAGCCTGCGGAAATCAGCTTTGACCGGAGCCGGGCTACGCGGCTTGACTTGATCGCGCGACACTGGCCCAAGCTGACCATTATCGGCGCCCACCTGGGAAATCCGGATTACGCGGAAGCAGCCGAAATCGGAAGGTGGAATCCCAATCTCTATTTTGACGTTTCGGGCACGACCCTGATCAAGAAGAAGGACGATTATCAGTTCTTCCGCTCTATCTTCTGGTGGTCAGGAATCGTGAGTCCTCATACCCCGGCCAGCGGTACCAGCGCGTTTGAGAAACTCGTCTTTGGCTCGGATGTGTTTGGCGGAGATCTGCAGGAATTCGACAACGCACTGGCGCGCTACCATGCGATGTTGGACGCCTGCCAGGTGCCGCAAAGCGCCCAGGAGAAGATTTTCTCGGGAACGATGTGGCGCATTTTGCAGAAACAGTAGGCCTTTGGAGGCGCGGTTGCCGAAAAACAAAATTGTCATCACGGTTCTGGTGCTGGTGGGACTAGGGCCTGTGACTTTACGGGCCCAGGGCCGGGCGGAAGCAGTGAGCTTCGAGCGCCAGGGGAATAGTATTCAGGTTGCGGTTGGAGGTAAGCCTTTCACCACCTACCATTTTGATCCTGAGACGGCAAAGGCCTATCTGCAACCGCTACGGAACGCGAGTGGCGTGATCGTCACGCGGGGCTTTCCCATTGGGGATACGATTCCCGCGGGCCACGAGCATGATGGCAGCCTGGAGCCCCACCAGCGCGGCATGTATTTCGCGCATGGTGATATTAACGGCCTCAACTTCTGGAGTGAGGAAGCATTTTCGAAATATTACGGCAAGGCATACCATGCAGCCTACGGACGAATGGTCTTGCGCAAGATTGAGGAAGTCACCGGGGGCCCGCTTTTCGGCACGATTCGGGCTACGTTCGATCTTGAGGGTCCGGACCGTAAACCGTTTGCCGAGGAAGTTCAACAGTTCAGGTTCAGCGGCGACAGTCACTCACGCGCGATCGACTGTGAGTTTATCGTTCGTGCCGGTGATGGACCGGTGAAGTTCGGGGATACGAAGGAGGGCATTTTCGCGCTTCGCCTCGCTCCCGAGCTGGACGCGCCCAGCGGAACCATGGTGAGTTCGGAGGGCGGCCAAGGGGAAGCACAGATATGGGGTAAGCGCGCGAACTGGGTAGACGTGGACGGCGTGATCGATGGACAGGCCCTGGGCGTGGCTGTCTTCGATAGCCCGAAAAGCTTTCGTCATCCCACCTATTGGCACGCTCGCGGCTATGGCTTGCTGGCTGCAAATCCCTTTGGCCTTAGAGACTTCTTGCACGATCCTCACCAGGATGGCAGTTATACGATTCCGGCGGGGCATTCAATCAAGTTTCGATATCGTGTATTGATTCATGACGGTAACTACAAGCAGGCGCATGTGGCAGAGCAATATAGCGAGTACGCGACGAACCAGTAACGACAGCGGAAGGTGATGCGGACATGGATGACAGCAGGCGAGAGTTTCTTAAAACGGGGACGAAAGCGGTCGCCGTGGCGGCCGCGGCGGAGCGGCTGCGCGCATGGGACACAACTGTTCTAGGGGCTAACGATCGTGTCCGGGTGGCGATCGTCGGGTTACGCGGCCGAGGCGAAGACCACATTCGTGGATATGGAGCGCTGCCAAATGTTGAAATCGCGGCACTCTGCGATATCGATGACAGCGTCATGCGGAAGCGCCTTCCAGAGGTTCAAAAGCTGGGGTTTCAGCCTAAAACTTATACGGATATTCGCAAGTTGCTCGACGACAAATCAATCGATGCCGTTTCGATCGCCACACCCAACCACTGGCATACGCTCATGGCCATTTGGGCGTGCCAGGCGGGCAAAGACGTATATGTGGAGAAGCCCTGTTCCCATAACTTATGGGAAGGCGGCCAACTGGTGCGTGCGGCGGCCAAGTATAACCGGATGGTGCAGCATGGAACGCAGAGCCGTTCGAACGCTGCGTCCATGCAGGCCATGAAGCAGATGCGCGACGGCCTTTTGGGGGAGGTTTATTTGTCCCGCGGCCTTTGTTTCAAGTGGCGAGACACGATTGGCCACACGCCCGTATCTCCTATTCCCGAGGGCGTGGATTACGATCTTTGGACCGGGCCCGCTCCCTGGCTGCCGTTTACAAAGAATCATTTCCATTACAACTGGCATTGGTTCTGGAACTATGGCAATGGCGATCTTGGCAACCAGGGTATCCATCAATTAGATATTGCGCGGTGGGGGCTGGGTCTGGGCTTTCCTAATAAAATTTCGGCGGTCGGAGGGCACTTCATGTTCGATGATGACCAGCAGACTCCCAACACGCTGAACTGTGCCTTCGAATATGATCGCCCCAATGGGAAACGTACGATGCTGGAGTTTGAAGTCCGCCATTGGATATCGAACCATGAAGCGGGCATCGGAGCCCGCGCCGATAGCGCCAAGGCGTCGAGCGAAACCGCCCAGGGAGGGCTCGGCCCGGTGGAGGCAGATTACAACACGGTGGGTAATATTTTTTACGGATCGAAGGGCTACCTGGCTATCAACAACGTTTCAGGCTACCGGAGCTGGATCGGAAAAGAGCAGCAACCCGGACCATCTTCACCCGAGACTCCCGAAGACCACTTTGCGAACTTTATTGCCTGCGTGAAAAGCCGCAAGAAGGAAGACCTGAGAGCACCCATCGAGGAAGGCCACTTCTCCGCTGGATTGGCACACCTGGCAAACGCCTCCTACCGATTGGGGCGAACGTTGGATTTCGATCCTGAGACCGAGCAGGTAATTCATGACGATGAGGCGAACCGCCTGCTGTGCGACGAGGCCCGCGGATATCGTCCCCCGTTTGTGGTTCCGAAACAAGTTTGATGAGGTGTGCGTGAGTCTTTCTCGTCGTGACGTTCTATGGCAGTTGCTTTTTGTTGCTCTGGCTTCCCGCGCCGGGCTCAGCGAAGCCTCCGCGGTACCGAGCCTCTCATTTCCCCGGCAGCCGCGCGAACGGCTCGCCGTCACTTCGTGGCCTTTTCGAAACTACATCAATGCTCCAGGAAACAAGGCCTTCGATCGCGGTAAGCTGGGCTTCGACCTGAAGGAATTTCCGTCGGTGGTGGTTGAGCGATTCGGAGTTCACAACATCAACCCCTTATCGGCACACTTTACCTCAACCGACCAGGCCTACGTGGCTAGCTTCCGCGAAGCGGTGGAGAAGGCCGGTTCCCATGTGGTTGACCTGGGCTTAAGCGGCGGGAAATTCTATGACCCGGATGCCTCGAAGCGACAGGCCGGAGTGGACTATGGCCGGCAATGGATCGATATCGCGGTTCTGGTCGGCTCTCCCAGCGTGCGCCAGCACGTGGCCGGGGCTACCGGAGCCAAGCCCGATGTTGCGCTCGCCGCGGAGAGTCTTGGCCAACTCGCCGAATACGGTTCGAAGCGAAACATAGTGGTCAATCTCGAGAATGACAACGCGGTCGCGGAAGACCCATTTTTCCTTACCGCGGTAATTGAAAAGGTGAATAGCCCTTATCTGCGGGGTCTACCGGATTTCGGCAATTCGCTGCTGGGGCACGATGCCGAGTTCAACCGCAAAGCCGTCGCCGCCATGCTGGCGCACGTTTTTAACATGTGTCACGTCAAGGATACCGTCAAGGACAAGGACGGTCAGGTCCGCGTAGTCGATCTCGCAACCATGTTCCAGTTGGCCAAGCACGCCGGCTATCCAGGTTATTTCTCGATGGAGTACGATACCGCCGAAGGCGACGCGTTTTCGGGCACGGAACAACTGATCACCAAGACACTGAATTATCTGACCTGACGGTGCATCGGGACAACCGAGTGTCAGAGGGAAAGAACCGTGGCATCCCACTCAAGCCAAAAACGGGCTTGAATGGGGCACCCAGCCTTGATGGGGGGAAACATCGCAGGGGCTAAAAGCCCGTACCCTTCGACCCCTATCTGCTCAGCTTGCAGGCAACGCCGACGATGCAGTCCTGTGCACAGAGCCTCTGTAGCCGTAGTAGGCGATGTATATGTAGCAGAGCGCGGGCAGAATGAAGGCGTGGTGAATGCCGATGCGGTCCGCCAACGCACCCTCAGCCAAGGGGACAATCGCTCCACCGACGATCGCCTGCACCAGCAGCCCAGAACCCTTTGCGGTAAGCGGCCCCAGATCCTCTACACCCAACGCAAAGATGCTGGGAAACATTACCGAATTGAAGAGTCCCACGCAAATGATGGCGCCCATCGCCAGCCAGCCGGTGCTCAGCATGGAAATCACCACCAGGACGCAGGCCACCACCGCCACCGTGCCGAGCACCGTTCGCGTGGGTAACTTCTGTAGACCGGCCGCACCGATGAAGCGTCCGATCATGGCCCCCAACCAATAAAGCGAAACCAAGCCAGCAGCGGCTTTGACAGTCATGTTGCCGATCTCGGGCTGGATAAAGTAGTTGATGAGAAAACTGCCGATCGAGACTTCAGCGCCGACATACAGAAAAATCCCCACGGCGCCCAGCACCAGCTGGCGCTGCTTCCACAAGTCCCTGGCGGCAGTGTCGATCTCCCCCGTGGGGCGGAATTCCCGGGTTGTCTCGATCCTGGGCAAGTTGAACATCGCGATCGCGAGTGCCAGGACGGTGAGAGCAAGAGCGATGCCGATATAGGGAACCTTGACGCTAGAGGCTTCCAGCTGACGGTAAGCCAGCAATGCCGGGCCGGAGAGTTGCTGCAGCTGGCTCGACGACAACGGCGCCGCAGCCAAAATAAGCATTCCCCCCACATAGGGAGCAATCGTGGTGCCCAGCGAATTGAACGCCTGGGTAAGGTTGAGACGGCTGGAAGCCGTACGCGAGGGACCAAGCACGGTGACGTATGGGTTGGCAGCCACTTGCAGTGCGGTCACGCCCGAGGCCAGCACGATGAGCGCGGCTAGAAAGAGCCCAAAGGAAGGCACGTTGGCGGCGGGTACAAAGAGCAATGCCCCGACCGCCATGACCAGCAAACCGGCCACCATGGTTTTCTTGTATCCAATCTTCTCGATCACCATGCCCGCGGGAATAGCGAAGATGAAGTAAGCGCCGAAGAATGCGGATTGGATCAACATGACCCGGGCATACGTCAGATCGAAAATCGACTTCAGGTGGGGAACGAGAATGTCGTTCAAGGCGGTGAGAAAACCCCACATAAAGAACAGCGTGGTCACCATCGCCATGGCGCGGTAATTGCTGGGATGATCGCTGCTGACTGACGTCTTGGTTACGGCTACTTGAACCATGAAGTATGAGCTCCGCCCGTTTCTGTGGTCCGTCTCAAACCCAGGCGGATCAGCAAAGTTTGGATGCAAACCGGCCCATGCCAGAAACAGGATTACTGTACCCTGACCAGCTACCGCGCTGGGCCTTTTTCATCAAGAAAAGGGCCACTTCGCCGGAATCCGTCGAGGCCCCGTATTTCCTGTTTCTGCCAATGCCAGCGGCACGCCCAAAGTTAACACAGGGCTGCTGGTGGGAGGAGAGGAACCTTGCTAAGCTGTCTGCCTGCGAGGAATCCCGGATCATGCTGTCTGCCAAGCGTTTGCACCGTCTCCTTTGTCTTCTTTGCGTGGCTTCTGTGGGCTGCTTGTGCGCGCCTGCGCAGGACCGGCGGGAGGCGCCGCTGCCCGCCATTTTGACTGCGGAATCGCAAAATGTTCTCGAAAAGCTTGCCGGCTTGTCCGCTTTGCCCGGGCCCGGCTGGCGTTATCACACCGGCGATCTGGAGCATGGGGAGTCGGCGTCGCTGGACGATGCCGGCTGGCAAGCCGTCACCGCCCCCTCCACCTTGCCGACGGACGCCCTATGGATTCGAGGCACGATCGAAGTGCCCAAAAACCTTAACGGCTACGATTTGACCGGCACGCAAATCTCGTTTCGCATGCGGGTGGAGGCCAATGGTCCGATCACGCAGATCGTCTACTTCAACGGGCGCCGCGTGGCCATGGGTACAGACCTCGAGCCGGTCACACTGTTCGCAGACGCCCGGCCGGGAGACAAGGTGCTGGTGGCGGTGAAGCTGTTGCACAGCGAAGATCAAAAGCGATTTCGCGGCTCGGAACAGACCATCCAGTTTGCCGCCAACCGTCCCAATCCGGAGGATTTTCGTCAGGAAGCGGTTTCCGCTTCCCTGCTGCTGCCCGCGCTTGGAGAAGGTGGAAGCGACACTGCCCACAAGCTGCAATCCTTTATCCAACAGGTGAGCTTAACCGCGCTAAGTGCAGCCAACCAGGCTGCTTTTGATGACTCTCTACGTCAGGCTCAGGTTGGGATGATGACGCTACGGCCGTTGCTGCAGCAGGCCGATATCCACCTGACTGGCAATGCTCATATTGACGCCGCGTGGCTGTGGCCATGGACAGAGACGGTCGAGGTGGTGCGGCAAACCTTCGGCACCGCACTGCAGCTCATGGATGAGTATCCGAAATATACCTTTAGCCAATCGGCGGCAGCTTACGACGAATGGCTAGAGCAAAAATATCCGCCCGAGTTCGCCCAGATTCAAAAGCGGGTGAAAGAAGGCCGTTGGGAGATGGTGGGCGGCATGTGGGTAGAGCCGGATCTCAACATGCCCGACGGCGAGTCGCAGGTGCGGCAATTGCTGATCGGCAAGCGTTACTTCCAATCCCGTTTCGGAGTCGACGTGCGCATCGGCTGGAACCCGGATTCCTTTGGCTACAACTGGCAACTGCCGCAGATCTATAAACGTTCCGGGGTGGATTACTTCGTTACCCAGAAGATGGCGTGGAACGATACCAACCAGCTTCCGCTCAAGCTGTTCTGGTGGCAGGCTCCGGATGGCAGCCGGGTGCTCACTTACTTTCCTCACGACTATGTAAATGAGATTGAACCCATCAACATGGCCACAGCGTTCGCCCACGCGCGCCAGGACAATCCCGGGACCACGGAGATGATGCACCTTTATGGCATTGGGGATCATGGGGGCGGCCCTACCCGCGCCATGCTGGACGCAGGCGACCGCTGGTTGGCACCGGACAAGGCTTACGCGCAGCTCCATTTCGGCGATGCACAGAGCTTCTTTTCCGCAGTGGAGAAAAAGTTGGACACTGCGCACGCGCCGGTGTGGAACTACAAGACCCTGGCCGCCGGTGACACCAAATTGCCTCCACCACCGCCGGGACTGTGGAGCTTGCCGGTGTGGAACGATGAACTCTATCTTGAATTCCATCGCGGGGTGATGACCACCCAGGCAGCGCACAAACGCAACATGCGGGAGAGTGAAGAAGAGATGCTGAACGCGGAGAAGTGGTCTTCGATCGCGTGGCTCAGCGGAACCCCCTACCCCGCGCCGCAGCTCAACGAAGCATGGAAGAAGGTGCTGTTCAACCAGTTCCACGATCTCGCTGCAGGATCGGGCATTGGCGTCATCTATAAGGATGCGCAGAAGGATTACGACATGGTCCGCTTTACCGCGGAGGCGGCCACCAGCCAGGCGCTGAGCACTATCGCCAGTTATGTGGATACGCAAAGCCGCAGCCGGGGCGTGCCGGTGCTGGTGTTCAATCCGCTGGCCTGGGTGCGCAGCGATGTGGTCGACTTCACGGTGCAGCTGCCGGAGGCGGCCCCTGCGGTTGAGATTGTCGATGAGGTGGGGCAGGTTCTTGCGTCGGAAAGCTCGGTCACAAACGCTGCGACCCACACCTTCTCCGTCCGGGCCCTGGTGCCGGATGTGGAGCGCCTGGGCTACATGCTGGTTTATGCTCGGCCCGCGGCTGCTGGGGCTCGAACGGCCGCAGGCGTTCAGGTGAGTGCAGACGGGCACACGCTGGAGAATCGATTCCTGCGGGTTACGGTCGATGCGAAGACCGGTTGCATCACCAGCCTGGTGAATAAGAAAACCAATTTTGACTCGATCGCCGCCGGCGGCTGCGGCAACCAGCTGCAGGCCTTCGTAGATACGCCCAAGGAGTACGACGCCTGGAATATCGACGCCGACTTCGACAAGGTGGTCACCAACCTGGACATGGCCGATTCCGTGCAGCTGGCAGAGCATAATGCGCTGCGCGCTGTCATCCGGATTACGCGGCATTGGTCGGCATCCACCTTCGTCGAAGACATCACGCTCTACAAGGGCCTGCCTCGGGTGGATGTCGTTATGGATATCGACTGGCACGAACGGCACAAGCTGCTCAAGGCGGCATTCCCTCTCGCCGCCAGCAGCCCGGTAGCCACGTATGAGATTCCCTACGGCAGCTATTGAACGGCCGACCACGCGCAACAACAGCGTTGAAGACGCCAAGTTTGAGGTGCCGGCTTTGCGCTGGGCTGACCTGGGCGATGCCCAGAACGGCTTCAGCCTGATCAATGAGTCTAAGTATGGATACGATGCCAAGGGGAACGTGCTGCGTCTCTCCCTATTGCGCTCGCCCACCTATCCTGACCCTGAGGCCGATCAGGGCCGGCAGCATTTTTCTTACGCACTGTATCCCCATGCCGGAAGCTGGAAGGAGGCGCTCACCGTCCGCCAGGGTTATGACTTCAACTATCGCCTCGCGGCCATGCAGGTGGCGCCTCACGCGGGGAAGCTACCCGGCAGCTTCCATTTCATTGACGTGAATCAGGACAACGTCGTCGTGACCGCAATGAAGAAGACGGAGGACGGGGACGGCCTGCTGATCCGGTTCTATGAGTGGGCGGGCAAAGGGGGGAACGTCACCCTGAGGCTTCCCCCGGGGATTGTGTCGGCGAGCCTGGCGAACCTCATGGAGAAGCCGGAAGGGTCGCCGCTGCCAGTCGCGGGTGGACAAAAGGTCACGGTACCTGTGACACCGTTTGAGATTCAAACTGTGGTTGTTCACTATGCTTCGATTGGGCAGGGTTTTCTGGCGGGCATCAGCAGCGGCCGTTGAGTGCTGTGGTATCCCACTCAAGCCAAAACCGGGCTTGAATGGGGCACCCAACTTTTGTTGCCGCGGAAGGATGGCGGATTGCGAGACGCGGAAAACCACGACTCTCTCCTTCTGACTTTCGATTCAACCAATGAGTGGGGTGCCCCATTCAAGCCCGGTTTTGGCTTGAGTGGGATACCACGACTCCTTGAGGTAGGAGTCAGCCGACGACGACGCGGGCCATCGCCAGATCGAGGATCTCCGGCGTAAACACAAGGTCGTTCGTTTGCTTGCTGCGCTTGCGGTAAAGGGCCGTGGTCTCACAGAGAGCCACGATGTCTTCCACCTCGGCGGGGTTAATCACGTTTTCCAGAATGCGCTCGCAAAATACCTGCTCGTCAAGGCCCTGCAAAACGAAACCGCGACGCTTGGCTTCGGAGAGGTAAAAGGTCGTCACCTGGGCGAGCATTTGCTGGGCGTCTTCCGGGATCTCTTCGCGATGCGCCTTGCCCACCTTCGCTCCGGGAAGGACCAGCTTGATGCCGAAGATATTATCCAGATCGCTGTTGGCCTCGAAGGAAACCGTGGTGGCAGCAACCAGAACATTCTGCCGCTCGGACGTGGTTTCAATCAGCGCGTCGAGCTCGGTAAGAACTTCCGGGTCACCCTGCTGGTAGGCAAGGTCTATCCGGGGCAACAACAGCATCACCTTTTGCCATTTATAGCCGCGCACCAGGCTCTTTGCCTTGGCCAGCGCGTCGCTGTCCCGGGGATTGAAAACCGTGACCACCCGGTCCATGCCGGCCAACTGCGCGATCCTCTGAGCCAGGCTCTTTTTGCCGGTCTGGTTTGGACCGATGATCAGCACCTCGTTGCCGATCTTCAGGTCCTGATATGCAGCTGGATTGCGCGCGCGGTCGATCAGGTCGGCGATGCTGTTGAGCAATTGATCCATGCCCGCGACCCTGGGCCGAAGCGTGCTCACCACCTCGTCTTCCAGGCTCAGATCGATGCGCTCCTTGCGCTTGCGCATCTCCGTAACGAACTCGATGAATGCCGGCAAAGCGGCGACCGAACCGACAAATACGGCGAAGACCAGCAGCTGCTCGGTGATGAGAAGCGCCGAGGTGTTGCCTGCCGCCGGGTCGTACATATGGGCAGGATAGCAGGGCATACAGTCAAGGGTTATCTTCAACGTTACCCGTAACCAAAGTTCGACACTCTGCGGCGGTGCTTCCACTAGACTTCATAAGGCGTGGGAACCCTTCCAAGCATGCAGCAATCGAGCCTGACGCGGGCCCTCGCCAGGTGGGTTGGAGCGGCTGTGCTTGCCTGCTTGTTTTCGGGCGCTGCGGGCGCCCAGGTGGATGACAACACTCTGACCATGCTCCGGGGCAACACCAGCCGCAATGCGCGACCGGAGTTTGACCAGGGCCGCGCGCCAGATAGCCTGCCCCAGGAACATATCCTCATGATGTTGCGACGCAGTGAGCAGCAGCAACTGGCGCTGCAGCAGTTCATGGAATCGCAGTACGATCCTCACTCTGCTGACTTTCACCGCTGGCTTACGCCACAGCAATTCGGCGCGGAGTTCGGGCCTTCGAGCGGCGATATACAAAAGGTGACACAGTGGCTCACGCAACGTGGATTCCGGCTGAACAACGTACCCGCCGGCGGCCTGTTTGTGGACTTTAGCGGAACCGCGGGCCAGGTAGCGCAGGCGTTCCATACCGAAATCCATCGCTATCGCGTGCATGGGCAAGACCACTACGCGAACTCGAGCGACCCCTACATTCCCACTGCCCTGGCCCCACTGGTCGCAGGTTTCCGCGCTCTCAACGATTTCCATCCCCAGCCTCAGGTCCACCATCTGGGCGTGGCGCATTTGGATCGGAGCACGCGAAAATGGTCCCGCTCAAGCGCCGAAGGGTCGCATCTGACGTCGGCTGCAAATGCCCTCTATATCGCCGGTCCGCAGGACTTCGCGAAGATCTACGGGGTCGACCAGGTGTGGCAGGAGCGGGTCGATGCCAGATCCTGGGCGCCCCCCATTGTGGGCACCGGGCAGACCATTGGTGTGGTGGGAGAGACCGACCTGGAGAGCGCCGATATCCAGAGCTTTCGCGATTCGTTCGGGATCACCGCGCTGGGCCCTAACGGCTCGGTGCAGACGGAAAACCCGCCCGCGAGCGTATGCGCGGCGCCTGACCCCACCGATAACGAACCAGAGGGCTACCTGGACGCGGAGTGGGCCGGCGCCATGGCCCCGGACGCCACGGTGGACTATGTCGCCTGCGGACGGGAGGGGGTGACCTCTGGCGCCGATCTGGCTGCGGCCTACATGATCGGAGACCCGGCCCACGTGCAACGGATTTCCGTGCTCAGCACCAGCTATGGCGACTGCGAAGCCCAGCCGCAGAGTGAAGCCAACCAGTTCTACGTTTCGCTTTGGCAGCAGGCAGCGGCGGAAGGGATTACGGTGGTGGTGGCGACCGGCGATACCGGCGGGGACGGCTGCCAGGATGTCGGCGCCTATGCGACCGATGGGCTCTCGGTGGTAAACGAGGCCTCAACCCCCTTCAACATTGCCGCCGGGGGTACCGACTTCAGCGACGTCTTCAGCGGGACCACCAGCACCTATTGGTCCGCAGCCAACGGGGCCAATTTTGTGAGCGCGCAATCGTATATTCCGGAAATGACGTGGAATGAAAGCTGCGCCAGTCCGCTGGTGCTGGAGTTTTTTGGCAAGGGGTTCGGAAGCAGCTCCGGGGCGAACGGTTTCTGTACCTGGGCGGCGCAACAGCCAGTGGACCCCAATACTGGCTTTTCCCCCTACGCGAATGCCTGGGCGGGAAGCGGCGGACTGAGTACGGTGTCTGCCCGGCCGGCCTGGCAAACCGGTGTCCCAGGGATTCCAACGCAGGGCGGCCGGGCTATTCCCGATATCTCGATGTTTGCCTCCGGGGGTTATACCTGGTCGCAAACGCTGATTCTTTGCGACTCCGGCTTGGCGGGCATGCCGGCCGGCACGGCCTGCGATTACTCCAATGCCAATGATGTCTTCGCCAACTACGGAGGCGGGACCTCGTTCGTTGCTCCGGCCTTCGCCGGCATCATGGCGTTGATTAACCAGAAGAGCGGCGATCGCCAAGGGCAGGCGAACTATGTTCTCTATCCTCTGGCCGCGGAACAGTACGTCAGCTATGGCAGCTCCACCCAGCCCAGCCTTGCCAATTGTGCGGCTTACCTGGGTCCCCAGGTGCTCAGCGGGTGCTACTTCCATGACATCAGCGCCACGCCCAACACGGGGGCAACGCCTGCCACCCCGTTTATCACCGGCACCACGTCGGTACCCTGCACCGGCACGGCCACGAGCGCTGGGACGTTTACCGACGGCAGCACAGATGCGGCCTCGAACAATGAAAACTGTTATGGATACCAAATCACTGTCACGGCCAACGGTGGCTCGCTGACCACGACACCTGACTACTACGGGGTGCTCAGCACGGCGGATAATGCAGCTTCCGCTGCCTTCGCGGCCAGCCCGGGGTACGATCTAGCCACCGGCCTGGGAAGCCCCAACGTCTATAGCCTGGTCAACGCCCCGCAGTGGTCTGGCGGCGGGCTGGCAACCAATGTCACTCTTGCGCTGAACCAAACGACCATCGGCCCAGGCGAGAATGTGACGTTGCTAGCGATTGTGGCCGACCAGGGCCGGCTGCCGGTTCTGGGGGGTACGGTTACCTTCTACTCAGGCAACACGGTTTTGGGTTCGGTGACTAACCAGTGCTCACTGCGCGGGCTTTTTGGCATGCAGGTAAGTGGCTCAACCCTGGGAGGAGACGGCTCCTACCAAAATATATTTGCCTCGTACGCGGGGGGCTCTCAGAGGTGCCGGGCGAGAACCGCTACTTACTATGGGTCGCAGTCGGCTCCGGCTACGTTGTTGGTGAGCCAGGGACACCTCTCTCCCACACTCCGGCCCGCGCGGACGCCCATCCGCTGAGCGTTTCCCCATACAACGGGAATCCCCTCTAAGACTTGTCGCGTTCGTGTGCTTCCAACATACTGAGGGGTGGGAGTAGAGCAAATGAAGCCGGTCGGGATGGTCTACTCACCTGAATTTGATCTTGTGCTGGCCTGCCTTCGCTGGCCGCAGGAAGCAGCTGACGGCGAGCGCATCCAGAGGCTTGCGCAGCAGCCAATCCGTTGGCCTCATGTGCTTGAGATCGTCGACCACCATAAAGTTGTCCCGCTGTTCTGTCGCAACCTTGATACCTTCGCCCCTGGCTACTTGCCGGACGAGCAAGCCGCAGTTCTGCGCGCCAGCAGCTTCGACAATGCTCACATCTGCCTGAGCCGTACCGCGGATCTGATCGCTCTGCATCGGCTCTTCCGCGAGCAACAGATCGATCTGCGGATTTTCAAGGGCATTCCCCTGGCCATGGCCGCCTTTCAGGATCCGACGTTGCGCGACGCCGGTGACATCGATCTGCTGGTGGCGGAGAAGGACATTTTCAAAGCCGGCGAGATTCTCGAAACGCGTGGATACGTGCGCTTTGAGCCGCAGGCGCGGCTGACCCCGCGGCGGCTGCGCTCCTACCTGGCGCACCAGAAAGATTTTTCCTATGAACACACCACGGCGGGCACGGTCATCGACCTGCATTGGCGGCTTTTCCGGAACGCGTTCCTGCCCGCTAACGCCGGCCTGAAGGAGGTTGGTGAGAACTGGATCAACCTTGGTTCGGAGCGTATTCCGACGTTGCCCGCGCAACGGCTGTTGCTCTATCTCTGCGTCCATGGAGCACTGGACGGGTGGCTGCGCCTGAAATGGCTGGCCGATATCGGCGCTCTGCTGCACACCATGACCCCGGAGCAACTCAATTCGGCCGCGACGGCTGCGGCCGAACAGCAAGCGTTACCGCAATTCAGCGCCGCTATTCTTCTTTGCCAGGATTTGCTCGGGTTTGACTCGCAGCCGCTGCCGGAGGGGTGTCTTGACCGAAACGATCGCGGAGTCCGACACATTCTGCGCTTCGGAAAACGGCTGCTGACCTCAAACCAATACCGTCCGATACGAGAGCGGATCGCCTCCCCTCGATGGTTTCTCAACGAACTCCGTCTTCACAGCTCTCTGCGGTATCGCCTGGATCTGATCCAACGATCTCTCTTTCGCCCTCGTATCTGGCAGACGTTTGATCTGCCGGACGCGCTCTTCCCTCTCTACGGCCTGCTGAGTCCTTTTGAGTGGTTAGGCTTTCACCTGCGCCTCAGGCAGGCTCTGCGGCCCAGGCGAGATCTCCCGGCGCACGCAGCACAACGCAGTCCGTGGACGCGCGTGCTTTTCCGCCGCATGATGCAACTGCCGGCTGCCGACATTGCTCTGGCAATCGAAGCCGCATGCATGCTCACCTTTTTCCGCATTGCGCTCAACTTTCTCCCAGTGCAAAGGCTCACTGCGTGGATGGGCAACGCCGCACAATCCTCGCTCTCGCAAGAGGAGCCGACGCAGACGCTGCGGCGCATTGAGTGGTCTATCGACGCGGTAGTCCGGCACGTTCCCTTCACTTTCGTCTGCTTTCCTCAATGCCTCGCGGCTTACTTCATGCTTCGGCGCCGCCACATCGCCAGCAAACTCTTCTATGGGGTCACGCGCGATGCGGATCAGCTAAAGGCTCACACCTGGGTCAAAGTGGGAGATCGCACCGTGGTGGGCGGTGACCTGGAGTCGCGCTTCACCGTCCTCACCACCTTCCCTTGAAAGACCGGGAGGCAGGCGGCGGTCTACTCGTCGAGCAAGAATCTTTCCAGCGTGTCCACGGTCGACTTCAGGTGGTCTAGCCCCCAGGGACGGATGAGACGGTAGGCCTTGGCCTGCGATGACACCCGGCCGCAGAGCAGAAAGCTTTTCTGGAGCTGATCCGTGGCCTGCAGCAGATAAGCCTGGTGGGTAAGGTTCATCAATAGCGGAATCGCCTCGACCGGGGATACAGCTTTTATGGCGGTGGCAGTGGAAGACTCTTCAGTATTCTCAAGAAAGATCAGCCTGCGAATCGGTTCCGGCGCCAGGCCGCCGGCAAGCGGCAGGCGATATTTGTCGTCCTCGCTGAACACTCGTTGCAGGCCATCCGCCTGCTCCCCGAGATGCTGCAAGGAATTGCGCCACAACTTCAACCATGGAGCGGCAGGAATCACCATCGCTTCACCAGCCGGCGTGGGATCGATGAGACAGAGGTCGTCGGCGAGCACACGAAAGCCTCGCCGCGCCAGATGGGCGGCTAACGACGACTTGCCTTGCCCGGAGCGAGCCAGAAAAGCCACGGCTCCTTGTCGTCCGTTGACCGGGCTACTGCTCACCGCGCTGGCATGCAGAGGAACCCGCCCGCGCTGCTGGCACAGCACGGTGAAGATGGTCCCCAGCAGGTAAGCGCGCACGTCGAGCGGGAGCGCGCCGTTATCCGGGCTTACAACAATCTCCCGCCCATTGGTAACCAGGTAGCGGCCAATTCCGTGGATATGCAATAAATATTGCGATGCGGTCGCGAAGCAATCCGGATCGATTTCTACGGCCCCGGGCAAATGGCTCGAAACGTCGCCCAATCGAATAGTGACGGGATGCGGGGTGGCGTCCTGGTGTTGTATGAGGGGTAATTCCGGGAGCACAATTTCAGAAAAAAGAGTAACCCCTCCGAGCAGATACACTCCAGCATCCTTTATCATCCACTATCCCCAAAAAGTGTCAGCCACGTCCATTGCGAGTTAACCTTTAGGTGGTAGAAAACCCCCACTGCAGGGTTTAGTATCTACTCTAGTAACTATCTCGTGGAGGAACGCATTGACGCTGGTTACCTCCTGCGTTACGCTCTAGCTGTATCGATTGGCAGGGCGCTTGTTTTAAATTTACAGGGGTCCAGGGAGCTTTCAATGAAGAGCTACGACGCTAAAGATCACGGCGTATCTGACCAGGTTGCGGGCCAGGCGAAAAAGCCGTGGGTCACTCCGTCGCTCGAGATTATTGCGCTTCAGAGTGCGGAGGGTGGTACTAAACCTGCGCGCGCGGACGGGGCCGGCGGCCACTTTAATCGTCCTCGCTCTTAGCTCATCCCAAGCCCACGGGTGTGGGCTTCTTCAGAAGATTTCTCGTTCGAGAAGTTTCCAGCAGATTAAAATTTCAAGATTGACGGTTGAACCGAACCGCTCCCTCGTATGAGTGCAATTGCGGGAATCTGGTCCTTTGACGGCGGAGTTCCCGTCTCCTCAGCCTGTCATGACATGCTTCAGGCGCTCAGCATGTATGGCAAGCATGACCGCTCGCAATACAGTGGTCCTTCGCTCGCCATGGGCCGCTGTCTTCTCCGCCTTCTCCCCGAGGATCGCTTCGATCAACAGCCGCTCTCAGCCGGCGGCGTCACCGCGATGGTGGCAGATATACGTCTCGACAATCGCGCCGAGCTTGAGGCGGAGTTAGGGCTCTCCAGGCAACGGACTGCTGGGATGGCCGACAGCGATATGCTGCTGGCGGCGTGGCAGCATTGGCGCGAAGAGTGCCTGGACCATCTTTCGGGAGCTTTCAGCTTCGCGGTGTGGGACGAGCAGGAACAGCATCTCTTGCTGGCCCGCGATCATACCGGGGAACGTCCTCTCTTCTATACGTCGACCGCGAACAGCTTCGCCTTCGCGTCGATGCCGAAGGGTCTGCATCGGCTGCCTTTTGTCGCAGCGGAGATAGATGAGGATTACCTGGCGCACTACCTTACCCTGGCCGACATCCCTATCGAACAAACCATCTTTCGCAATATACGGCGCCTGCCATCCGGCTGCGCGCTCAGCGTGCACCGTGAGAAGACGAAGCTCTGGCGTCACTGGCACACGGACCGGCTCAAGGATCTTCGCCTGCGCTCGCCCGAGGAGTACCTGGATTGCTTCCGCGAAAAATTTGACCAGGCAGTAGGTGCGCGTCTGCGCACAACGGGTGGTATTGGCGCGCAGTTGAGCGGCGGATTGGATAGTGGTGCGGTGGCCGCGACTGCGGCTCGCTTGCTGGGCGCCCAGGCTCGCGAGCTCACCTGCTTTACTGCAGTGCCCCGCCCCGGCTTTCGAGGCCAGGGCAGCGAGACTCACTTTGACGACGAGGGAGCAGCAGCGTCGGAAGTGGCGGCGCTCTACCCCAACATGCGCCATGTGCTGGTGGACTCGAGCGGGACATCGTTTCTGGACATTCTGGATCTCAACAACCATCTCTATGACCACCCATGTTTCGGACCCAGTAACGAGGTCTGGTCGAACGCCATCCTGGACCGGGCGCGTGCAAGCGGAATTACGGTGCTGCTCAATGGGAACTGCGGCAATTCGACGGTCAGCTACGATGGCATGGCCGCCTTATCAGCGTGGTTTCGCTCGGGCCGGTGGGGAACGCTGGCCCGGGTGGCGCGGCAACTCACCGGCACGCGAAACACCTCCATGCGCTCGATCGTTCGCAATGCTGTGTGGCCGTCACTGCCCTTCTGGCTGCGCAGCGTAACCGATCCGCACATGCGCGGCTTCTCGCTCGACTACAGCATCCTGCATCCTGAGATCGCCCAACGCCTGCATCTGGAGCGTACTGCGTTTCGCGACTTGAACCGGAACTCGCCCGACGGCCGCACCATGCTGCGCACGCTGCTTGAGTATGGCGATATAAGCGACACTCCGGTCGCGGCCCAGGGGGGATGGCAGCTCGATTTTCGCGATCCCACGTATGACCGCCGCATCGTCGAGTTCTGCCTCGCGGTGCCGCTGGAAGAGTTTCTGCGCGGAGGCCAGTTGCGATCCCTCGCCCGGCGCGCCATGGCGGGGCGATTGCCGGCCAGCACGTTGAGCCAGACGCGGCGCGGCCGTCAGTCCGCGGACTGGTATGTGAACATGGGGGCGGTGCGTGGCCGGATGGCGGCGGAAGTGGAGCGATTGCAGAGTTCTGCGCTGGCGAGCCGCATGCTTGACCTGGCGCGCATGCGCTCGCTGATCGAAAACTGGCCCAGCAGCGGCTTCGAACGTCTGGATGTGAACCGCTCGCATCACATTGCGCTCAGTCGCGGTTTTTCTGTGGGCAGGTTCCTGCTGCAGTACGAGCCCGCGAAAGCCGGCAAGAATTAGAAACAGTCCGCCCAGTTAGCGCATAGCTGCGCGCCGGCTTACTTCTTTCTCAACCCCAGTCATATCCTGGTGCAACATCCGGCCATGGTCGACCTTAAGTTCGCCTCCTACGAAGACCCGGTCGATATCGCGTTCACCGGTGACCAGGACCAGATTTGCGTAGGGATCCTCCAGCACGGCGCCCAGGCGTGCTGGATCAATCATCAAAAAGTCCGCGAACTTGCCCGGCTCCAGGCTGCCCAGCTTGCCCTTTACCCCGAGCACGTCCGCACTCCCCATGGTGTGCAGCCACAGCACCTGGTAAGGACTGAGGACAGTTGCATCTCCATACTTGTCGCGCACAGCGTAGAGCCCGGCACGCATATTTTCGAACGGGTCGGCGAGATCACCGCTCGCCTCTCCATCGATTCCCATACCTACGCGAATCCCCATCTTGAGATATCTCGGGATGTCGGCAACGCCGGAGGCCATGCGGCCGTTGGAAAGCGGGTTCCAGGTCACCGCCACGCCAGCCTTGGCCGTTTGCTGCAGGATGGTTTCATCGGGGTGGATGAAATGGCCAAAGATGAGTTTGTTTGAAAGCAAGCCGCTGTCGACAAACCAGCGAAATTTGGCCCGCTCTTCGGCCACTGTTTTTGACTCCGGAGGCTCCAGGTAGTGGCTCTGGTTAAGCAGGTGAAACTCATCCATCAGCGCCTTTTCCATCACCGCCTGCTGGTAAGTATTATTGAAGGCGGTGTCCCCGTTGATCATTACACTCAAAAATGCAGAGGACCGCGGCTGCGTCGCCGTCCAGTCGAGGAACGCTTTGAGACGAGTTCTCTCCTGGTCTATGGTGACTCCTGGAGCCATCCAACCGGGCTCGTAGCCATGGACGAAGCGAATGCCTGACTTCATCTCGGCGCGAAATTGCGCTTCATCAAAAGGATTGCCGGGCTCGTTCGTTCGGCTGTAGTTGAAGTTATAGGCCGCAGTAATCCCGTGCTGGAGATGGTCGAGTGAGCCAAGAAGACAGAACCAGTAGAAGTCTTCAGCAGGAGCTTTCATGGCTCGCTGCGTGTACAGATCGTCGATCCAGGCGAGGAGAGTTTTGTCCGCAGCAAGTCCACGATAAGCGGCCTGCCATAGATGGCTGTGCGCGGAAATAAAGCCGGGTATGACCCAATCTCCATGCGCATCGACCACTTGAACTGCCTTCAGGCTTGGCGGCGGATCGCCTTTGGCGACCGTAACAATGGTTCCGTCCCCGGCAACAACGAGATAGCCTGTGAACGGATCTCGCTGTTGAGGCGCCATGGTGAAGAGGCGCGCATTCTTTACCAGGAGTTTGACCGGGGCCGCAAAAAGAGCGGCTGAAGAGCAGACAGTCGTGAAAACAAGCAGGCGCAGAACAACACGGAGAACCCGCGCTGGTAAAGCTAGTCTGGTCCGGCAACTCTGTCTTCTCATTGGTTGAATTGTATAGGTACGGCATGGACAGGAATCTTGTTGGAATTTTTGTCAATTCACTCTTACACTTGTTCGCATGAAGCCGTATTTTGAGAAGGTTGCCTCTGGTGCATCGTCCGTCGTTGCATTTGAAGGGAACGATCCTACTGGCATTATCATCCCGAATATGAGCGGCAATTCTTTCCTCAGTCCTCCGCGGAGCTGCGGCGCCGGCCGGCGTAATTAGAACTTTTCGAGGACGAATATTGAGCAGGTTGAACCGACGGACGTTCGTACAGCTTTCCACTGGTGCGGTGCTGACAGCAGCCTCGAGGGGTCTGCTGGGAAACGCGGCGGCACCCGCAATTTCGCGTGAAGATGGATTCATACGTGTCAAAGCCCAGAACTATTCATGGGAGTACGCGGAGGCTGACGATACATTTCATTTGCGGGATTCCAGCAATCGTCTGATCGTCAGCGGCAATCTTCAGCCCGCCGTTGTGGTAGCCCCTGCCGGCGATCCATCGCTCCGCCAGTGCAAACCCGGCAACGCAAGCGCCCGTCATATCGAGCCGGGGCGGATAGACTTTACGTACGATGGCGTCAATGGCGCAGCCCAATTGTCTGTCTCGTGGCGTTTTGACGCGCATGGTATCTGGATCGATCCTGTCATTTACCAGACTCCAACAGCAGAGGACGTGGTCAGCCTGCACTACTTCACCGATCCCACTGGTACGGATAGAAAGCCGTCGCTGCATGCGTCTTACCTGGTCGTGCCGGGGATCAGCGAAGGGTCTACGGTAAGTCCGATTATCCGGGACGATATCCATCTGAATGAGAGCGTCTGGCTGGGCCGCGGCAGCTTCATTCCAGGTTTAGACCAACAGTGGGGACTGCCGGTGCACTACTTCTGCGGATTCAGCGTGGATGGGTCCAACGGAGAGCGGAATCTGTACACTACGAAAAGATCCGATGCATTTGCTTGCGGCTTGAGCGACCTGCCGGCCGGAGATCTGTTTCTACAGCTATACCAGGGAAACTGCAGCGTGTGGATCGATTACCGGAGCGATCTTTGGAGGCATATCCGGGGACCCGGCCGCCTGTCGCTCGGCGCAACTTTACTGTGGTCCGTGGCCCCGGACTATCGCCAGGCGATCGCCAGTTATTACCAGGGCTTAGTGGAAGCCGGAATCATTCGCAGACACCAGAACTCAGATCGCAAAACGGCCATCGCGCTCACTCCTCAATTTTGTACGTGGGGCGCACAGGTTGATCGAAATAAAACCGGATCGCATTTAGACGAGGCTTTCCTGACGCAAATCTATAGCGAGCTCAAAGCTTCCGGCATGAAAGCCGCCCTGTTTTCCATAGACGATAAATGGGAAGAAGTCTATGGGACGCTAGCTCACTCCGAGAGCAGGCTTCCTCACTTCGAGCAATTCCTTGACCAGTTGCGAGCGGACGGTTACCGGATTGGCCTGTGGGCGGCGCTCATGCGCTGTGAGCGACCGTCGGACATTGGTTTGACCCTGGACAACGTGTTGAAGCAGCCGGATGGAAAGCCATATCTCACAGGCAATTGGGGCGGCTCTCATTATTACCTGCTCGATTTCACCCAACCGGAAGTGGAGCGCGTTCTCACTCACCTGGTACGACAGTTCATGCGCAGGTACAAACCGGATCTGTTCAAGTTCGACTTCGGCTACGAACTGCCTGCAGTGAGTATTGCCGCGCCACAAGATAAAAAATGGACAGGGGAGCGGCTGATGTGGCATGGCCTTGCTATCGTCATCAAGGCCATGCGGGAAGAGAATCCAGATTTGGTTGTAATGTACTACCAGCTATCCCCTCTGTTCCTTGACTACTTCGACCTGCACAGCACGGACGATCTGTTCCTGGCCAGCGGGGAGTACGATCTGGAAGCGAATCGACGGCTCTACTTCAGCAGTCTACTAGGGCCGCTTGGAATTCCCACCTACGGTTCCTCCGGCTACGACTGGGCGAGCGCGCCAAACATCTGGTTCGATTCGACTGCGATGGGTACGATCGGCTCGCTGAACGACTTCGATGCCGACGAAGAAGGGGAAGGAAGCACACCCGAACTGGTGGCAAAGTATAACGGACTGGCCAAGGTGTTGCGGTCCACGAATATCTTTGAAGTGTTGCCGCTGGGCACAATCTCTCATGCGCCGACATTCGGCGCGCACGCCCGCTCATGGGCCCGGATAGAGGGAGGGGAGTTGGTCCTGCTTGCCTTTCGACCTCCAATCCCTGGCGAAGAGAATCCGCTTGCGTCTCAGGCAACCGATCCTCGCGTAAGGGACGTGATTCGTTCGCATGCGCCGGTCGTTGTTGCTTCTCAGGGCAGTGAAGGTATAACGCGCAGTGGCAAGCTGGCGATTGTATCTTATGCGGGCGGGGAGATTTTCATTCGTCGTCAGCAAGGCAAGCAAGCTGAGACACTCAGTCACTACTTTGGAAACACGGTTGTACCAGGCAGAGCTTCCATCGAAAATGGATTTCTAAAAATCATCGCTGCCGAGCGCAATTCGGCAGGAAAGCCACTGGAGTGGATCGAAGTTCACATCTCGTAGCTCTGCCGGCGGCTGCAAATGGAGTACACAAAATGGTCAACTGCAAGACAGACAGTGGACTGCCGTCATGCTATTCTTCCAGTATACTAACGGTATCCCGAATGGATTATCGAAGCATCGAACTGGCTCGCCATGCAAAGTAAACAGCTGCTTGTAAGTGTTCTTTAAACAAGTGATTGCGGTTCTTCGGGGGCGTAAATGAAAACAATAAAGCTGGCCCATGTCGTGGCCTCTGTCCTGGTTTTGACCGCCTGTATTTCGCTGCCCGTGGCGTCCGTATCGCGGCTTTCTGCTCAGGTCGCCACCGGACGAATTACCGGCAGGGTGACTGACGCAACCGGCGCCGTAATTTCGGGCGCTACCGTTACCATCACCAACGACGCCACCGGCGTACCGCAGACGGTGCGCTCGGGTGCGACCGGCGATTACATTTTCGAAGCCGTGAATCCCGGTTCCTACACGCTGACCGCTGAATATCCCGGATTTAAAAAGTTCATCAGCCAGGGCATTCAGGCGCACATTCAGGACAACCTGAACATCGACGTAAAACTTGCCCTGGGAACGGTGGGTCAGGAGGTCACCGTCAGTGCGGCAGCTCCATTGCTGCAGACAGCAGATGCATCGGTTGGGCAGACGATTACCGGGGAGCAGATCAACAACATGCCTCTGCAGAGCCGGGACTGGACTACTCTGGGATTATTGGCCGCCGGCACCAGCACGACCCAGGGTTCCAGTAATTCCGAGTTCAATGTGTCGGGTTTAGATTGGACGCAGAACGACTTTCGTCTGGATGGAATCGACGACAATGTCGAAGTTTACGGCGCCGGCAGCATCCAGGGGGCCAGCGGAAACAATGGATACACGGCCATCGTGCCACCGCCGGATGCGATCCAGGAATTCAAACTACAGTCTGGCAACTTCAGCGCTGAATTCGGCCATTCCACGGGCGGTATCGTAAATGCTGCCATCAAGTCAGGGACCAACTCCGTGCACGGGGATCTTTGGGAGTATGTGCGCAACACCGCTTTCAACGCTAACGACTACTTCGCCAACCAAACCGGCACACCGCGTCCCGCCTATCATCAGAACCAGTTCGGGGGCACGGCCGGCGGCCCCGTCTACATCCCCAAGCTCTATAACGGCAAGAACAAGACGTTCTTCTTCGTTGATTATCAGGGCACGCGGATCAATACGCCTTCGGCCAGTACTTCCAGCGTTCCTACGGCTAACATGCACAGCAGCAACTTTACCAATTTCCAGGACTTCTTCAACCTGGTGGGGGGCACGAAAACCGACGCGCTTAACCGGCAATTTCCTTTAGCAACTATTCTGGATCCAGCAACCACCCGCATGGTGGCAGCCGGCGCGATCGATCCAGTTTCCGGCTTGCCCAACACGTCGGGCAGTGCCATTTATGTCCGCGATCCGTTCTACACCGGCGGCAGCGTCGCGGGAATCACGAACTTTACCGGGCGGACCCAGTACCTGAATGTTCTTCCCCAGGCGCGTCTCGACCCCAACGCAGTGAAACTACTTTCCTTGTATCCCAACCCCACTCCCGGGACCACGAGCTTCCCCAACTACTATCAGTTTGCCGCCGGCACCAACAACATCAATCAGTACGATGTGCGGGTTGACGAGAACATCAGCAGCAAAGACATCATCTTTGGCGTTTACAACTACAGCAACGAAACCATCTATGTGCCACCGTATCTTCCCGGGATAGCGGAAGGGCAGCTCTACGGGGACGGACCCGAACAAGGTCCACGGTATGCGATCGTTCTAGGCTACACACATGTCTTTACGCCCAGTCTGACCAACGAATTCCACGCTGGATACCTGCACACCGTGGAACGTCTCGCCGGGGCCTATGGCGAGACGCTTGGCATTCCCGCGCAATATGGAATCGGGGGTGTGCCGCAGCTGGCGGGAAACGGCGGCCTGCCGCCTATCTCCATCAGTACCTTTACGGGCTTGGGAGCGGCCGGCTACATGCCCACTCTTTCTACAGTGCGCACGGTGGAGATCATGGACAACGTGACCAAAACCTACCGGGCACACACCTTTAAAACCGGCTTCCAGATAGATAACTTCTATGCACCGATCGTGCAGGCTCCCTTTGGAAGGGGAAGCTTTTCGTTCAGCGGCCAGTACAGCGATATTCCAAACCAGAATTCAGGCTACGCCGGCGTCGCCGACATGCTCCTGGTGCCTACCGCGGCCACGGTCCCCAGCGGAGTCAACAATCTCGGCGGGTTATCCAGCTATTCCTTTTCTAGCACCGCGCAAGTGAGTGACCAGCGCTATTACATGGGCGCCTATTTTCAGGATGACTGGAAGGCATCTGACCGGCTTACACTCAACCTCGGCCTGCGCTGGGACCACTACACGCCTTATCAGGAGATCCACGGAAGACAGGCCAACTTTATCGAAACGGGTGGTGGAGCGGGAGATTCGGGAACCTACTACATCCCCAACAGAGGCTGTTCCACGCCGACTTCCTCTTCATTCGAGGCGCTGCTGACTTCCTACAATATTTCAACTGTCTGCACGTCAAACAATGCCACGGGAAACGCGCAAAACTACAACTTTGCTCCCCGCCTTGGTTTTGCTTATCGCATCACTCCCCAGTTAGTGGCTCGCGGGGGCTATGGCATTACCTATGGAGCGCTGGACAACGTCGGTTTTGGCTATAACATTGGAGGGAATTATCCGTTTAGTTACTCACTGGGTTATTACGCGGTGAATTCCCAAACTCCGCTGGCTGTGGCAACTGGGCAAACTGCCGTGCTGGAAAACGCCTTGACCGCGCAGAATCTGGATAACCCCGCGTTGGTGAACGGAGCGGGCCTCTACTTATATGGGCGGCAATATAACTTCAATACCCCGTATCAGCAAACAACCAACCTGACGATCCAGGATCAGTTCACGCCACATGATGCGGTTTCTGTGGCATACGTAGGTACCCTGGGAAGGCATCTGGATACCCAGAGCAGCCAGAATTCTCCCTCCGCCATCATGCCGCCGGGCACCAACTTGTATGACCCCACCGTTGAGGGTCATGTGCCGTTCCCCAGTCTGGGGGTGGAACCGCAGTTTATAAGCACATCAAGTTCCAGCAGCTACAGTTCTTTCCAGGCTGTTTACGAGCATCAGCTCAGCGCCGGGCTAACCATATTGGCAAACTACACATTTTCCAAGTGCATGACCGATGCGCGCTCGGTAGAAGGCACGAACTCGACCGCGTACGGCGGGCCTACTTATGGCGGAACCTATACGCCCTACAGAGCGGAATGGCTCCCCGGCTTTGGCAAACATGGGGATAACGGGCCCTGCGCCTCAGATACCGCGCAGGTGGTCCATGCTTCGGGAACCTACGACCTTCCTTTCGGCAGAACAAAGGCCTACCTGAACAGCGTCAATGGGGTTACGGATGCCTTCGTAGGCGGATGGGTGACTAACTTCATCTTCTCGCATCAAACCGGGCAGCCATTTACCATTCTCTGTCCGGTCGCGACCACGGCGGACTTCGGATGTTTTGCCGATACTGTGCCGGGACAAAACGTTTACGGGGGCGCACACAACGTTACCCAATGGCTCAACCCAAACGCATTGGCGAATCCTCCCGTGGCAACCCAGATAGGCCAATCCGACTTCGCACCGCTCGGTGGGGGTACGAACTCGGTAAGAGGTCCTGGTTTTCAAGACCTCGATATGTCGCTCTTCAAGCAGTTCCCTATTCACGAGGCCACGAAACTGGAATTCCGGGCCGAGGCATTTAACCTTCCCAACTGGCATTCGTTCGCCAACCCCAGCTCAAACCTCAACTTTCTGAACCCCACGGGGTTCAGCGCGATCACTGCTTCGCGCAGCAACCCGCGTATTCTGCAGCTTGCTCTCAAGCTGTACTACTGAAGAGTTCCGGTGTTCCACCCGGGCCGATCCACTGCAGCCCTTCGGCCCGGGTGCTCACAGCAGCAGCCAGTGCAAACGTCGCGTTCACCTGGTGGGGCCGGCGGAGGTTCAGGTGCACACGGCTGACGATATCTTCAGCGGGCTGAATGTTGATTACACCAGCGCCATCCTTGGTGGCTTTGCAATTCCATGCCACCAGGTCGCCGTTGGCTCGCTCCACGACATAGGCGGAGGTTAGGACTACCTCCGACAGCGAAGTAAAGATCTCGTGCACATCATTGCAGCAGCACCAGCCGGAATCCCATCCGTTGCCGAACACCGGCTCGTGATCCGGATAGTGGAATGAAGCAATCATGGGCACATATTGCTCGCCAATAATCGCATCCACGCGTTTCCCTTGTCTGGGGTAAGCGGGGTCCGGCACCAACATGGTGACCTCGCGGTAGGGATCCGGTACGAAGCCCCACCGTAGCTGGCCAGTGCGACTGTCGACTACCTGCGCGCAACTCCCCATAGCGTTCATGGCTTTTTGCAGCCACTCCTCTTCCCCCGTCAACAGGTATTGATACCAGAGGCCGGGAATCAACCAGGCGCTCCAGCCGTGAGGCGAGTTCATCATATTGAGGGACCCGCCCATCAAGACGTCGTATTGGGCCTCCCAAAAACGCAAGGTCGCTCCATTCATCCGGGAATCGGGTATCAACAATTGCTCCAGGCAACGATGGGCTAACATCATTTTCCGGGCCGCTTCGGCGTAGTGACGGCGCTGTTCAGGGTCCTTCTGCAGCAATGCAAATAATCCTAATTGCATGCCGGCGCAACTAATCATGCCGTCCTCAAAAGTGTTCTGCCCTTCAGTGGTGAGATTGTCTTTCGACCTGACGAGAAAATCCATGGCCCTTTTCGCCGAAGCGTAATGGCTTTCATACGCAGCAGCGTATCGCTCATCTTTGGGGGAAACTGATTTTTCGACCGCCATGACTGTCATGACTGACTTCACCGGGTAGGCGACCGTAGTGTAGTTGTGATAGTTGCCGTCGGGATCCTGTCTGGATACAACGTAGTCGGCAAAGCCGCTGGCCAGATTGAGCCAATGGGGATCCTCATCCGACAGGTAGCGGTAGGCGAGAATCCCTGCCATCTGAGCGGTGTTCACGAGAAAGCGTATTTCAGGCATGTCGGTGGGTCGCTTGGTGTTGAGGTCCCACTGCAGATTCAGAATTTCCTTGAGACGCTTATCGGTCCGGGTGTCCAGCGATGGATCCGGGAGATAGCGCCGGGCCAAGACGTCAGTTTCCAAACCAAGCCACTGTTCCAAATGACTGGATGCATATTGCTTATCGACAAGAGACGCTTCGCGCGCCCGTCGCAAATACCATGACCAGGGCCGGCGCACAGAGATGGATGCTTCGCTCACGTGACCGTTCGTTTGAGCAACCGTCACCTTATATAGGCCGGGGCCGCCTTGAGGTGTAAACGTGGTTGCAAACTTGGCATTGGCAGTGGAAAGCACCGCGAGGGGAGCGCTGGTGCCATCTTCAGCAGTAACCGTCACAGCGACGGGTTCCACCGCCCAGATGGTGAGCTTGCTACTCTCGCCGGCAGCCAAGGTATAGCGGTCCGCATCGATCATAGGCGCGGAGAGTCCGGCCGCTAACAACGGCTTGATTTCCTGGAGCGATCCGGCAGGTTCAAGATAAATGGTCCAGTTGCGTTCTTCGCCTGCTTTGAGCGAAATGAGATCTTGCGGATGGCGTGGGGGCAACGGTAACGCGTGCATGAGATCGAGACTGCAGGTGTTGATCAGGTGACCGCCGTCGCCCCAACTCGATTTCTCATAATTCATGATGTAGGATGCCACCGGATCCGGAGAGCCCACGGTCAGGATCCGGCCGTAGGGGGTCATGAAGTATCCCCAGAAATGGGTCTTTTCGCAGCGCAGCAAGGTAGGAAAGTAGCGATAATTCCAGGTTGGATAGGAGAGCATTTCGCAGTTGATTCCCAGCACCAGCCGGGCGGCTTTCGGTGCGTAATCGGAAGCCCGCTCGTTCTTCAAACCAGCGACGAGCGCCAACCGATCTCCCTCAACCCGGTAGCGAAGGGAATGGCGAATACCATCGGCCGTACCAACAAAATCCGTTGCTGATCCAGCGGCGCTTTGCATTTTCACATCGGCCCAGGCGGGTCCGGCGAACGGCCCGCGACAAAACTCCACCTCTTCCCAATCGCGGGCATTTTTCACCTGCAGGGAACGAATGGTTCCATCCGCGCCAAGGCTGACTCGGATACGGTTGCCGGTGAGGATCCATGGCGCATCGGCTTGCCCCGGAGCCCCTTGAACTGCGAGCAGCTTACGCCGGCCCGATTGCGAGCCCGCGATCATGGCGCTTGCACCTTTTGATACAAAATCACGTCGGTTCATTTTCTCGATTGTACGGCGACTGCGCACGACGGTGGATCCGCCAGCCCGTAAGATTATCTCTGTCCATCCGCCGCCCATGAGATGGATGGTTCGGCTGGGCCTGAATTTGTAAATCGCGGTTCTCGATACCTAGCCTGGGTTTGGCTGGTTGGTCAGGATTTCTTCGCGGACGTTCTTGAGGACGGCTAGCGAGCGCTGCACTCCGACCTCACCGGCGAGAATGGGATCTTCGTTCTCAATGCTGAGCATTCCGTTGTAGCCCACTTCCATGTAGGCGGCGATGATGTCCTTCCATGCGCTTGCTCCGTGGCCGTAGCCAACGGCGCGGAAGAATTCTGACGCCTCATGGTCGTCTTTCTTACCGAAGTTCAAGACCCCGAAGCGGTCTACGTTGTGGGGGAAAAAGGCAGTGTCTTTCATGTGGGCGTGATAGATCGCTCCCTGCTTGCCGAGAAAGCGGATCACCTCGACTGCGTTGCACTGCTGCCAGAAGAGATGGCTCAGGTCGCAGTTGGCGCCGATCTCTTCGCCCACCGCCTCGCGCAGGCGCAGCAATGACCGCGGATTGAAGACGACGAAATTGGGATGCATCTCGAGCGCAATGCGGTGAACACCCTGTTGGCGGGCAAATTTCACCGTCTCGGTCCAATAAGGGATGACGCGCTCCTTCCACTGCCAGGCGAGCGCGGCGCCGTGCTCCGGCGGCCAGTCATAGACCACCCAATTCGGCACAGTGTCAGTTTCCGAACCGCCAGGACAGCCGGAGAAACCAACCACGGTAGGGATTTCCAGCATGCCGGCGAACTGCAGCGTCTGACGAAATTCCTCAGTAGCCTGCCGGGCCTTGGCCGGATCCGGATAAAGTGCGTTGTTGTGGCAGCTCAAAGTCATGACCGGAATACCGCGGTCGTCAAACTTCTTCTTCCAGGCGCGCGCCTTGGCCGGGTCCGCTACCAGCTCTGGACGAGGACAATGGGGCGAGCCATTAGGACCAGCCGCGCCAACCTCGACCGCCTCAATGCCCAGGCTGGAAAACTTGTCCAGCATCTGGTCGAGAGAAAGTTTGTTGAAAGGCGGGTCAAAGACGCCGATGGGCAGGCTCTTCCCAGAGGCGGCGGGCTTATCCGGCGAAGTGGCCTGTGCGGCTGCCGGCATAGATAGGGGAGCGGAAGCCAGCGCCGCCGCTGTAGTGCCCAAGAATTGCCTGCGATTCATGAAGTGCTCCATAGCTGAATGGGATGATAACTCTCGTCTAAACCACGCATAACATACTAGTCTTCATCCAGTTTCGGAATGGGATTTCGCTTTGCGAAATCAAGTGCAATTGCGTATGCTATTCTGCTCCCATGCCGAAAGCCGACGCCGCTCCCCGGAAATCCCCTGAAGGGAAGAGCCATGTCGGTAGCCAATACTTGTCTCGCGCCGTAAGCAAGAGCCTGAAAGTGCTGGAACTTTTGCAGTCGGCTCGATCGCCGATGAGTCTGCAGGAGATTGCCCGGCGCATCCAACTTTCCAAAACATCGACCTTTCGCCTGCTGCGCACGCTGGAGGCAGCGGGCTGCCTGATACCAGCCGGCAATGGCGAATACCAGCTCGCTCCGGGCATACACTCGGTTGTGCCGACGCTGTGGCTTGCCCGGCTTCTGCGCGTAGCAACGGTACGCATGCAGGAGCTGAATGCCAGTCTGCGCGAGACCGTTAGCCTGGGCGCCCTGTTCGACAACCGCGTCGAAGTGGTGGCGGTGATCGAAAGCCCGCAAATCATCAAGATGAGCAACGTCGTCGGCCACATTGTGCCCCCCAATGCCAGCTCGCTGGGAAAAGTGATCGCGGCCTTTCAGAGCCGGCAGCAGCAGGAGAAGCTGCTGCGCAGTTATGGCTTCTGGCACTTCACGGAAAAAAGCATCACTGACCCGGAGAAGGTACGCGAGGAATTCAACCGCGTGCAGGTGGAAAAGTTTGCCACCGACCGTGAGGAGTCTGTGCTCGACGGAATCTGTTTCGGTGTTCCGGTCTTCGGCGCCGCCGGTGAAGTGAATGTTGCCCTGAGTATGTCGGTACCCAAGATGCGGGTGCGCGATCACGATCACGAGAAGGCAATTGTCGCTGCTCTACGCGCCGCGTCGGAGAAGATCTCAGCCGACTTCCGCGTCGCTCAGTCGCCGGAGTCAGTCAGTACGTCGCGCGGCCGCCGCTAGCGTCGTAGCACTGCGCGGTGACAAAAGAACACTCGGTGCTCGACAGAAAATGAACCACGTACGCTATTTCCTCGGGTTTACCCGTGCGCCGCATGGGTATCCGGTCGGTCATATAGGCGATCTGCTCCGGGGTAAGCTGGTCCAGTATTTGCGTCTGAACCACTGCGGGAGCAACGGCGTTCACGCAAATGCCATCCGTGGCTAACTCTTTTCCCAGCGATTTCGTCAGGCCGATTACGGCGGCTTTCGTCGCTGAGTAGGGGATCATGCGGGGATTCCCCTCCTTACCCGCAATCGAGGCCACGTTGACGATGCGCCCATAACCGCGGCTGCGCATATGAGGAACTACGGCCCGGCAGAAATTGAATACCCCGGTCAAATTGATAGCGATAATGCGCTGCCAATCTTCATCGGTCTGTTCCCAGATAAAAGCCGCGGTGCCGGCAATGCCCGCGTTGTTGACCAGGATGTCAATGCGGCCCGTTTGCTTCAGTACCTGATCGACGGCACGACCGACCGAGGCCGCAACCGCTATGTCTGCTTCCGCGGCAAAGGATCCGTTCGGCAAAGCCGCAGCCACTTGCTGCGCACCAGGCAAGTTGACATCGACCACGGCCACGGTTGCTCCTGCCTCCGCTAGCCGGGTCGCAATGGCGTGCCCAATGCCCGTCGCCGCTCCAGTGACGATCGCGGTTCTGCCCGCGAGACTGAACATCGTGGAATGGCAAACGCACTTGCTGGTTTCCGTCATGAATCCTCTCCTATACCTTGCAACCTCAACAATACCGCCCGGGTCGATATTCGAAGGACAAAGATCCAAGGCTGCATCACGCTTATGCGAGTGTAGGGGGATGGGCCCAAGTCTCGGGGATTATATGAACAGGAAAAAGGCAAAGTCAATAAATGAAATCTAATACCAATAAAGTTATATTATTTCACTTTACGTCTTGACGGCCCTTAACGGCGAAATGTATTACTTTACAGTCGATCGAGGAGAGGTCCCACGTGAAACGTTCCATGTCCCGGCGCAACTTTTTTGGCTTTTCGGCGGCCGGCGCGGCTGGATTTGCCGTGGCTGCCCATCCTGTCGCCTCCGCAGCGCAGTCGGTGGGAGTCAAGCCGGGCGACCTTCCTGATCTAACGATCAAGGAAGTGAAAGTCTACGTCACCGACCTGGGCAACTATCACAGTTTGAATGGCGAGACGGGTGAGCTTTTCTCCGTGGTCACCAATAGCGGCATCGAAGGCAACTATACCCCCGGCAACCGCAACCCCACGGTGGGTTGGCTGGAGTGGGCCAAGCCGGCACTGGTAGGTAAAAGTGTCATCGATCTGCTGCCCACGTTAACCTCTACCTCCGGCTTGCGGGGAACATACGGCTATAACGGTGAGCTCAATGGGGCCCATGGCCCGGGAGTTCATTTGCAGGGCGGAGCCACATTCCATCGCGCTCCGGCACTCGGTCACGGCTCCGCTTTCGACACGCCAGGCGTGGGCGGCGGCCTGATTACGCGCGCAGGAGGGCAGTGGCCGAACTGGTACACCGCCGCAGCCGATGTATGCCTGTGGGACATTCTGGGAAAAGCCGTGGACCGGCCGATTTACAAGCTTCTCGGCGGAGGATGCGGAGGAACCAAAGACAGGATCATGGCCTACGCCAGCTCCACTCATCATCCTGCGATTGAGGATTATGCGCCTGAAGTCGTGAAGGCCAAGGCGATGGGATTCAAGGGGTACAAGATCCATCCTGGCGGGGGACAGCACAGGGAGGGGCCGGCGATCCCGGCCTACATCGGGCACATGGAGGAGATCAGGCAGGTCCGTCAAGCGGCGGGAGACGAGTTCATGCTGGCCCATGATCCGGTGCAGGTATACAACCGCTATGAGGCTATGAAAGTGGGCCGCCTGCTCGATGAATTGGATTATGCCTGGTTTGAAGATCCCATTCGCACCACCGACATGGATGGCCTGATTGAGCTTTGCTCGGCATTGAGCCTGCCGATTCATGTAGGCGAATTTCTTTACTCCATTTCTGATTTTGCCGAATACATCTGTAAGGGCGCGCTCGATGTGGCGCGGCTGATCGCCGACAATGTCGGCGGCATCAGCGGTTCTATGAGAGTCGGGCTGCTCGCGGATGCGTTTGGCCTGGAGTGTACGCCGCATAACTGGGGCAACACGATTGACCTTGCGGTGCACTTCCACCTGGAACTCGCGTTGCCTAATGCGGCCTGGTTTGAAGTACCGTTTCCTCCCGAACTCTCCGATCACCCTTATTTCAATTACAAATTCCGTCCCGACAAGGATGGTTACATTCTGGCTCCGACTGCGCCCGGCCTCGGCTACCCGATTGATCAGAACGCGCTCTCAAATGTCACTAAGAGAATCAACCGCTGAGAAATGAAGCGAGAAGGCTCGCCATGATACGCCGCCCGTTGTTCTTATTGTGCCTCCTTCTGCTCTCCACTTGCGCGGGCGCGATTGAAAGACCGGATGTAACCTTCAAGGTTTTTCAGTTCCCTCCCGACATGATTCCGCGCATCGATGGCAACACTGACGACTGGGCGATGGTGCCGGACAGCTACGCCATTGGCATGGACCAGTTGGAAAACACCGAAGCGCCGGGTGGGCATGGTACGCAGTACGACCCGAAGAATCTCGATGTGCGCGTGAAAGTAGGCTGGGTAAAAGGCCTGAACCGCTTGTATTTCCTCTACGAGGCCTACGACAACTATTGGGACTTCTCCCGTCCTGACCTGCACAACGACATCTTTGAGGTAGTGGTGGATGGGGATCTTTCCGGAGGACCGCTCATTGATATCTATCATCGCGACGTTTGGACGCCGGACGCCGTGGGCGCCATGTCGGTGACCGATCCCAGGGAGAGCCGCTCGGATGCGTATTTCTCTTACCAGGGGGACCAGGCGCAGAACTACCACATCTTCACTCCGGCGGAGGGAAAGGATTGGGCGATGGCCTGGGGATGCGCTCAATATACCAAGGAGCTTCCCTACGCCAACCACGCCTATCACTACGATTTCAGACCCGGGCAACCGGGAAAGTTGGTGTTGGAGTTTTGGATCACTCCCTTCGACTACGCGGGTTGCGAAGGTCCGGAACGAGCTGTGGAGAGCGTGCTGACGGAGAACAAGCTCATCGGACTGGGCTGGGCGGTTATCGACTATGACGACGTAAATTCGAACCAGCGGAACTTCTGGAATCTCTCCCACAAGCAGACCTTCTTCGGGAATGCCTCCCAGCTCGTCGGCTTTCGCCTCATGCCTCTTGAGCCACAGTTCCGCAAATCGCTCGATGCGCAATGGTCTTCCACTGTGGTCGATATGGAGCAAAGAATCGTGGCCTTCAAAGACCTTTCTCAAGGACAGATTACGTCCTGGAAATGGGACTTTGGCGATGGAACGAGTTCAACGGAACAGAATCCGACCCACCAGTACCCGGCGAGGGAAGGCCGTCCCGGCATATATACCGTTGTGCTTACCATCACCGGCCCCGGTGGAACATCGCGCATGGCGAAGGTGTGGCAGGTGCATGTGCGAGGGTGATCGGGGGGGGCAATCGCCATAATTTCATTTACTGTAATGATATTTCATTTTTGCTATTGACAGTCCATTGTCCCGATTGTTAGTTTCCCCGAGTCAAGAAATTGGGCTCGTGGAGGTAGCGTATGAATTGCCGGGCTTCGCGGATCGTTATTGCGCTGATTTGCGTAGGAACCTCTCTCTCAATGCCGGCTTGGCTGCAAGCACAGACCGACCGTGGCTCGATTACCGGTACAGTGCTTGACCAGGCCGGAGCGGCGATCCCTAACGCCACCGTCACCGCCACACGCCGCGATACTGGCGCCGTTAGCCAGGTCACGAGCACGGAAACCGGCAACTACACTTTTCCCTCGCTCGCGGTAGGCACCTACGATCTGAAGTTTTCCGCCAACGGATTTCAAACTTCGCTGGCTAACGGAATCACGGTGGCAACGGTGCAAACGGTGCGCATGGACGCCAATCTCTCCGTGGGCGCCAGTTCCCAGACCGTGGTCGTGACCTCGCAGGGCCCCATGCTGCAGACGGAGAGCGCGGCACTCAGTCAGACGGTGACCACGGATAGGATCAACAATCTTCCCTTGACCTATGCCGGCGCCGGCATTCAAAATCCCACCGCCTTTGCTTCTACGCAACCGGGTGCGTCGGCGCAGATCGACGCCAACGGGAATTACCAGGTGCAAGTGAACGGCGCGCCGATTGATACCTACCGCACCCTCATGGATGGGCAGGACATTACCAGTGGGATTGATCCAACCCATCTTTCTGAAGGCACTCCGTCGCTTGAGGCTCTGCAGGAAGTCACTCTGCAGGTAAGCAACTTTGCAGCAGAGTTTGGGCAGGTGGCCGGCGGCCTGTTCAACTTCACTTCCAAGTCGGGCGGCAACGATTTCCACGGAAGCGCCTATGAGAATTGGGTCAACGAAATACTGAATGCAGGCAATCCCTACACCAACAATGGCAATGGCGGCCTGGTAAGGCCGCGCGATAGAGCCAACGATTGGGGATTTACGGTGGGCGGCCCGGTGTGGATACCCAAGGTCTACAACGGCAGGAACAAGACCTTCTTCTTCTTTAACTATGAGCGTTTCAACACCACTAGCACGGTTTCAGGAACCTATGCCACGCTGCCCACGGCCGCGTATCGTACCGGCGACTTCAGCGGGGCTCTCACCGGCAGGCAGGTGGGTACGGACCCGCTGGGCAGACCGATCATGGAGAACGAGATCTACGATCCGTCCACTACGCGCACGGTCAATGGACAAGTGGTGCGCGATCCGTTTCCAGGAAACATTATTCCGCAAGCCCGCATTGATCCCGTGGCAGCCAAGATCCAGGCGCTGATTCCCACGCCCACGAACGGCAACACCATTAACAACTTTGCCCAGTTCAATGCCTTGTCTACCACGACCACTGCGCCCAGCTTCAAAGTCGATCAAAATATCGGGATCAAGTCCAAGCTCTCGTTCTACATCGGAGAGTGGACCAACGATGTTCCGAAGAATTACGGCGACGGACTGCCTTATCCGATTTCGTCGGCTCGCAACTATCTCACCCACACGTGGATTTATCGGCTCAACCTCGATCAGACGATGACGCCCACTATGCTGCTCCACATCGGGCTGGGTGAAATGCGCTATAGCCACATCGACTCCGCACCGAATAGTGTTTTGGATTACAACGCGGTCGCTAATTTGGGCCTCAACGGAGCATCACGGACTCCGGCGCCTTTTCCCGAACTGACTGGACTGGCTGCGCTCAGCAATGGTGGTGTCACCTACCCAGGGCAAGCAGGAGCGGTCTCCTCCAACCTGGGCTTTACCAACTCCGGTCATTACCTCAACGATAACCCGACGGCGATCGCCAGCCTTTCCTGGATAAGGGGAAACCATGCATTTAAGACGGGTATCGAGTGGCGCGAGACGACCTTCACCGATATCGAGTTGGCCGGTACCGGCGGCATATATAACTTCGCCTCCCAGGAGACCGGGCTGCCCTACCTGCAGATGTCCAGCGTCAACGGAGCCGATGTAGGATTTCCTTACGCCAGCTTCCTTCTCGGGAACGTGGATACTGCCAGCGTTGCCTCCGGGCAAGAACCGAATTTTCGTAAGTACGGGCTTGGAACCTACGTGCAGGACACCTGGAAAGTGAACCGCAAACTAACACTCGATTACGGTATCCGCTATGACTATCAGCAAGCCTGGAGCGAAAGCCGCAACCGCTGGGCAGAGTTTGCCCCTAACGTCGAAAATCCTTCGGCAGGCAACCTGTTGGGCGCGACCCAGTACCAGGGAAACGGCGCCCTGCGCTGCAACTGCAAGTTCACCAAGACCTATCCCTACGCCTGGGGTCCACGGCTGGGAGTTGCCTACTCCATCAACGACAAGACCGTCGTCCGCGGCGGTTGGGGCCTGATCTACGGGTCCACACCCGGCATCCAGTACCTGAGTGGAACCTCGATCATTGGTACCGGCTGGAACACCATCAACTTCACCGCGACCTCGTTCGGTGTCGCGCCAGTAACGCTCGCTCAAGGTCTGCAATACCCAGCTGCTGAATTGACCAACGCGTCGCTAAGCCCCGGGATTCGGCCCAGCCCCGGACAAGTGAATCCCCCGCCCTACTACATCGATCCCCAGGCGGGCCGCCCTCCACGAACCAACCAGTGGAACATCTCGGTACAAAGGCAATTGACCCCGAACCTCTCAGTCGAAGGCACCTACGTCGGCAATACCGCAATCTGGTTGGAGTCGGATCTTCTGGATGTGAATGGAAACACGGCAGCTGGCCTCCTGGCGAAGGGATTGGATATCAACAACGCAAACGATCGCACTCTGCTGCTCTCGCCCTTGAACTCGGCCGCCGTGATGGCGGCTGGTTTCACCGCTCCTTATGCAGGGTTTCCGATGAATCTGGCCCTGGCGCAGGCGTTAAGACCCTATCCCCAGTTCACTGCGATTACTGGTAAGTGGTCGCCGCGCGGGGATAGCTGGTACAACGCTTTGCAGATTAGGGTGGTGCAGCGTTTCTCGCATGGACTCGATTTCACCGCCGGCTACACCTATCAAAGTGAAAACAGTCTGGGTGCTGTGAGCGGAACGTCTTACGGATCGAACTACAACCTGGGGCTCATTAACGACGCCTACAATCGGGCTTCAAACAAATCGATTGCCTCCAACTCACAGCCCCAGGTTTTCAACATAGCCATCAGCTATCGCACGCCCGTGTGGGGCGAGAACCGGTTCCTGCGCACCGCCATCCGCGACTGGACCTTCGGCGCCTTTTTACGCTATGGGAGCGGATATCCCATCCCATCTCCGTATGGGCAGAACGGCTTGAACAGCATTTTGCTGCGCAGCCTTCCGGGCTCGTCGACAGGAACATTTTTCAACCGTGTCCAGGGTCAGCCGCTGTTTCTCAAGAACCTGAATTGCCACTGTATCAATCCCTTTACCCAACTGACTTTGAATCCGGCGGCCTGGTCAGACCCGGCTCCTGGTCAGTTTAGTAGCGGCCCCATTTATTACAACGACTACCGCTTTCAGCGCCGTCCCCAGGAATCGATGAGCCTGGGACGATTGTTCCCCATACGCGAAGGCATGTCTTTTGAACTGCGCATGCAGTTCATCAATGTGTTCAACCGTGCGGAGATGTCAGATCCAAACGGCACCAATGCCTTACAGACGCCGGTATATCAAAATGGAGTTCTCCAGTCCGGCTTCGGCTGGAGTAATCCATCCACTCCGTACGGACCATCAAGGCAAGGACAGCTGACCGCCCGATTTAGATTCTGACCCGGGCTGGAGACACATGGACCAGAGAAGACCTTCACGAAGAGAGCTGCTGGCACTCGCGGGCCTGGCCGGCGCAGCTGCCATTGCCTTGAACTCCAGACTGCCCGTTGTGCTGGCCGCGAATGAGCCCTATCCACGCAATCTTACCCAGGAGGATATTGAGCGTTGGCTGACCGAACTTTCCAACTGGGGAAAATGGGGGCCTGACGACCAGGCAGGCACCATCAACCTGATTACTCCGGCAAAGCGCAAGGCAGCCGCTGCATTGGTGCGTGAGGGCGTGAGTGTTTCCATGTCGCTCGACGCAGACCTTCCTGCTGAAGGTTCGACGGGCGGCCCGCTGCCGAGCCAGACAGGTGGAAACGGTTTCGGCCACAGCGCAAATGGAAGCCGAGCCGCGACCTGGACCCTGACCTCTCGACCGCCCGGCCCGGCTCCCAAGCCGGTTCCCAGCTATGTCGTGGACACGATCGCAACCTTCTACCACGGCAACTACAGCACGCATCTGGATGCCTTGAGCCACATGTACTACAAGGGGCAGCTCTACAATGGATTTCCGCAAACAGTCTTCACCGATCGCGGTGCGGGAAAGGACGACGTGATGGCCTTTGAGCAGGGCATCTTCACCCGCGGGCTGCTTTTTGATATCGCGCGGCTGAAGGGTGTTTCTTATCTTGGCGACGACGAGGCGATTTATCCCGAAGATCTGGAAGCGTGGGAAAAGAAGGCGGGCATTCGCCTGCAGAGCGGCGACGCTATGCTGGTGCGCACAGGACGATGGCTGCGAGTGAAGGAGAAGGGGCCCCTGGACCTGAATAAGCAAGCACCAGGACTTTATGCATCCTGCATCAAGTGGATGCGAGAACGCGGTGTAGCTATACTTGGCAGCGACGCGGTGCAGGACGTAAGGCCGTCACGAGTGGAGGGTGTGAATCAACCGATTCATGAACTGGCGTTGCGCGCCCTGGGCACGCCACTGATCGATAACTGCGATCTGGAAGCGCTGGGCGAAGCCGCATCCCAGCGCCGCCGCTGGAGTTTCCTTCTGACCATCAACCCGCTACGCGTGCCCGGCGCGACGGGCGGTCCGGTAAACCCAATTGCCACCTTCTAGCGCGGGGCTTATCTCGAAGAATGACGGGGTATTGGATCGATGCAAGTAACAACAGTTAAAAAACCTTTGGACCGGCGCGAGTTTCTACAATCAGCAACGGCGTTCGCGGTCTCGCTCAGCATCTTGCGTGGCTCTGAGGCCGGGGCGTCCTCTACTCCCGGTGGGAAGCCGTTATCGGGTTTATTTCCCATCGGAGAAAGCCCTTTCACTGCAGACGACAAGCTCGACCTCGATTGCCTGGCGGCGGAAGTCAAGTTCTGTAATCGAGGCGGCGTAAGCGGCTTCGTCTGGCCCCAGATCGCCAGCGGATGGTCGACGCTCACAGAACAAGAGCGTCTGGACGGAGCAGAAGCCATGCTCGCAGCCGGCAAGGGCGGAAAGACCGCAATCGTAATCGGCGTTCAATCCCTCGGCGCGGACATGGCCACGTCTCTACGCTATGCCAAGCACGCCGCTGATCATGGCGCGGACGCGATTATCTCTCTGCCGCCGGAAAAGGCCGGCGACGAGGCGATGCTCGAGTACTACAAGGCCATCGGCGCGGCAACGCCTCTGCCCCTCATCGTGCAGAGCCAGGGCGATATGAGTGTCGACGTGATCGTAGAAATGTTTAACCAGATCCCCACCATGAAGTGTGTGAAAGATGAGGCGGGCAAACCCCTGGAGCGGATTAGCCAGATCCAACAGCGGACCGGCAACAAACTTGCAGTCTTTGCCGGCAACGGAGTGCGCACCATGATTGATGAGATGAGGCTCGGGTTTTCTGGTTATTGTCCCACCACCGGCCTGTCCGATCTCTATCAGTCGACCTTCAATCTCTGGCATGCCGGCAAGCACAAAGAAGCCTTCGATATGTTTGGCAGGATCCTGGCCTTCGACTCGATTCAAGGCGTAGGCCAGTACATACTGGTCGCCCGCGGCGTCTTTAAAGAAACCACGACACACCGCGCCACGCCTGGAATGGGGCCTCGCCGAGCGAAGCTGGATGACGCGCAGAAGCAGGTGATCCGCGAATCTCTGGATGAGTATCTCAAACCGTATCTACGTGCATAGAGCCTGCTTCCACATCGCCTGCGTCTTGGCACTGCATGCATCGTTGGCGAGCGCGCAGAATGAGACGCCCGTTCACGAACCGGCGCAGTTTGCACAAACGTGTGCCGTCTGCCACGGCGGCGATGCGCTAGGCACCGACCGCGCACCCGCATTGAGAAACAGCCGGCAACTCCGAGGGGCGAGCGAGCAGGCGATTGCCAACGTGATCAAGAACGGCCGCGGCAACATGCCCGCGTTCTCATCCCTGCCCGACACACAGATTCAAGAGCTGGCAACCTTCGTGCGTTCCATGAACGCGGATGCATTTGACATGAAACCAGCTGGGGATACGGCCGCAGGAGCCAAAATGTTCTTCGGCAGCGCCCACTGCTCTGAGTGCCACACGGCGCAGGGCCGGGGCGGCGCCAACGGTCCCGACCTATCCCGCATCGGCCGCCAGGCGACACTCTCCGAGCTAGAGCAATCGCTGCAACAGCCAGACGCGCGCATCGCGACGGGTTATGGTCTAGTGGAGGTCAAGCTGCGCAATGGCACTTCGTTGCGCGGGTTCGCCCGCAGCCAGGGCTCACACGATCTGCAACTGCAGACGCACGACGGCCGGCTGCACCTCCTGGCTGATGATGAATACACCCAGATAATTGCTGATAAGCATTCTTTTATGCCTGCGTTCACCGGCGCGCCCGAGCAGTATCGCGACCTGGTGGCCTTCCTGAGTAGGCTGGATGGGGTCCCGATTGGTCCTGATCTGGAAGCAAAAGAAAAGGTGCCCTCACAGGCGATCGACCAGGTCCTCCACCCCAAGCCGGGAGATTGGCCGACCTATTCGGGCAATCTTAATGGTAACCGTTACAGTCCGCTTACCGGAATCAACGTCAAAAATGTAAGCTCGCTTCGGGCCGCCTGGATCCATCCCCTTCCTTATTTCGGTCTGGAAACCACTCCCCTGGTGATCGATGGCGTCATGTACGTTACCGGGCCAAACCAGGTGCAGGCGCTTGACGGAAGAACCGGGAGAGAGATTTGGAACTACTCGCGTCCGCGCACGACACCGGCCACGATCTCTGGAGACGCCGCAAAAGGAGCGAACCGGGGAGTTGGCATTCTGGGCGACCGGGTGTTTTTTATTACGGACAACGCGCACCTGCTCTGCCTTCATCGGCTCACCGGAGCGTTGCTTTGGGAGGTCGTCATGGCCGGGCCGACGGAACACTATGGCGGCACTTCCACACCTTTGATTGCCGGTGACCTGGTGATCGCCGGCGTCTCCGGCGGCGATGAGGGCATTCGCGGCCTGCTTGCCGCTTACAAAGCAACTACGGGTGAACAGGTGTGGCGCTTCTGGACGATTCCTCACGCCGGAGAACCGGGCGCAGACACATGGAGTGGCGATTCCCAACCCCAGGGCGGAGCTACCTGGACAACCGGCAGCTACGACACTCAAACCGGCACTCTCTATTGGGGCATTGGCAATCCTTATCCTGATACCGACGGCGACAACCGTGGCGGTGACAATCTCTACACCGACAGTGACCTGGCGCTCGACGCCAAAACCGGGAAGCTTCTCTGGCACTTCCAGTTCACGCCGCACGATCTCCACGATTGGGATGCCAACCAGCCCTTGGTGCTGGTCGACGCACCCTTCCACGGCCGGCAGCGCAAGCTGCTGTTGCATGCCAATCGAAATGGATTCTTTTACGTTCTCGACCGGACCAACGGAGAGCTGTTGCAAGCCACGCCCATGGTGAAAAGGCTCACCTGGGCCAGCGGCGTCGGACCTGACGGCCGGCCACAGTTGCTGCCGGCAAACCAGACCTCGCTGGCGGGTGTAAAAACCTGCCCCGCGGTGCGGGGAGCAACCAACTGGTATTCGACCGCCTACAATCCGTCAACCCATCTCTATTACGTCATGACGGTAGAAGACTGCAGCGTCTATCGCAAGGCGCAGGACGGCGGATATGGCCCCGTCAACGATCCCACCGACCCGGCAATCAAGGTGCTTCGCGCCTTTGCCGTGGAAGGCGGAAAAACAGCATGGGAGATTCCTCTGATTGGTCGGCCGGAACGAAATTATGCCGGCGTTCTCAGCACCGCGGGAGGCCTGCTGTTCTTCGGTGAAACGAGTGGAGGATTCGCCGCCGTAGACGCCGGCACAGGAAAGTATCTATGGCATTTCGAGGCCAGCGAGCCATGGAAGGCCTCGCCCATTACTTACATGATCGACGGACGGCAGTACGTTGCGATTGCGTCCGGGGCTAATATCCTGTCGTTCTCTCTGCCAGGCAAGTAGAGGAGGAGCTATGAAAAATCACGAATGCTCGCGCCGAAGTTTTTTATCTAACTCTGCCTTGGGCGCCACAGCCGCCTGGTTAACTCCGGGAATGATGGCGGCGCAAACCGTGGGAGTGAAGCCGGCCGACCTGCCCAACCTCACCATTAAAGAAGTAAAGGTCTATGTCACAGACTTGACGAATATCCATCGTCTGAACGGCACAGAAACCGGCGAACTCGTCTCTGTCGTCACCGAGGGCGGTATCGAAGGAAATTACACTCTTGGCGATCGTAACCGCACCGAGGGTTGGCTGGAGTGGGCGAAGCCTGCACTGGTGGGTAAGAGCGTGATCGACCTGCTGCCCACGATTACGGGCACCAGCGGCATGAAGGGTCCCGCGGGGTTCGACGCAACGCCGCCCCGGCGCGGCAACGGCGTGCCAAATTTCGGTAGCGCTCCCAAAGGTCCAGGAATGGGACCTGCGTTCGGAGGTACTGCTGTCGCAGGGTCCGGGCTCACTACCCACGGGGGCGGCACGTGGCCGAACTACTACACCGCGGCAGCTGATGTCTGTTTGTGGGATATCCTCGGCAAGGCGGTGAACCGGCCAATTTACCAGATCCTTCAAGGTGGCGCGAGCAAGAAGGATCGCATGATGGCCTATGCCAGTTCCCAACACCTGCCTACCATCGAAGACTACGTGCCCGACGTGCTCAAGGCGAAGGAGCAGGGTTACCGAGGCTACAAGATCCATCCCGGCAGCGGCCAGCATGCCACCGGGGCCGGCGATTCCTACCTACCTCGGGCACATGGAAGAGATTCGCGAGGTGCGCAAAGCCGCGGGCGACGACTACGTGCTTATGCACGATCCCGTTCAGCGGTATAACCGTTTCGAAGCCTTGGCGGTTGGGCGGCTGCTGGAGGAGCAGCACTACCTCTGGTTCGAGGACCCCATACAAACCAGCGACGAGGAGGGCCTGGTAGAACTATGCGCCAAGCTGGATATCCCCATCCATGTGGGCGAGTTCCTTTATTCGATCGCCGACTTCGCGGAGTATATCAAGCGCGATGCGTTGAGCGTGGTGCGTCTTATTGGAGATAACGTCGGCGGCATCTCCGGCTCGATGCGGGTAGGATTGCTGGCCGACGCGCATGGATTGGAATGCGCTCCGCACAACTGGGGGAACGTGCTTGACCTGGCCATGCATTTCCACTTGGAGTTAGCACTGCCGAATGCCTATTGGTTTGAGATGCCATTTCCGGCCGAGTATACTGACCGCCCTTACTTCAAATACAAGTTCCGCATCAACGAAGAGGGCTACGTGACGGCGCCGACTGAAGCGGGCCTGGGTTATCCAATCGATCGTGACGCACTGGATAAAATTACCAAGCGCATCGATCGCTAGGACCCTCGTGAAAAAACGGGCGATTGCTTCGGACTAAAGCCCAGATCTTTGTTGGGCCTCCACGGCCCGACTAAAAGGCGGGCCCACCCAGGACTGTGTCCTGGGACATTCTCAGTCGTCCCTGCGGGACTTGTCTGATTTGCGTCGCATACCCAGGACTGGCGTCCTGGGCTACTTTCAGTCAGACCTGTCCAAATTAAGTTTTAGGAAGAGGCGGAAGTCGGTCTAGGTTAGGAATGAGTTTTAGCAAATTCATTTCTGCTAGGAGGACATCCGCCTTGAATCGAGTATGCAGTATTTTTTCGCAGCTTTTGCAGCTATTTCCGCGCAGCGAATTTGAGCTGGCGGTGCATCAGCACCAAGCCGAGCGTCACGCTCGTGGTTTTAGCAGTTGGGGCCAGATGGTGGCCATGTTGTTCTGCCAGATGGGCCGGGCGCAGTCCTTACGAGAGATTTGCGGTGGGCTGGCGGCTTGCGAAGGCAAGTTGCGACACCTGGGAGTGTCTGAGAGCCCGAAGCGCTCTACGTTGGCCTACGCCAACGCGCATAGGCCCTGGCAGTTGTACCAGACGGTGTTTGGGCAATTGCTGGATAAGTGTCAGCGGGAGGTGAGGGGGAGCAAAAAGTTCCGGTTTAAGAATAAGCTGCTGAGCTTGGATGGCAGTGTGATTGACCTCAGCGCGACCATGTATGACTGGGCCAAATTTCGCCAGACCAAGGGCGGAGTGAAGTTGCACTTGTTGTTAGATCACGATGGATATTTGCCCAAGTATGCCGTAATCGAGCCTGCCAGGAAGGCTGAAATCAAGGTGGCGCGCAAACTGCCCTTGGAGCCCGGAACCATTCTGGTGTTTGATCGCGGGTATACCGATTACAAGTGGTTTGCCAGGTTGACCAAGCAGGGGGTGTACTTCGTTACCCGGCAGCGGTGGAACGGCTATTACAGGGTGGTCAAGCAGCGAAAAGTACCCCAGCATGGCAACATCCTGGCTGACCAGTGGGTGTTGTTGGGCCACCGCAGTTACCGCACCGGGGTGGCGGTGCGAAGGGTGGTAGTGCGTGATCCGGAAACGGATAAACAGTTTGAGTTTTTGACCAATCACCCGGGGTTTGCTGCCAGCACCATCGCGAAAATCTATCGCGAGCGCTGGCAGATCGAAGTCTTTTTCAAAGCTCTCAAGCAGTCCTTGCGCATCAAGACCTTTGTGGGGACGAGTGCCAACGCTTTGAAGACACAGATTTGGACGGCCCTGATCGCCATGTTGGTCTTGAAATATTTGAAGCTGAAGTCCAGCTACGGTTGGTCGCTCTCCAATCTAGTGGCCTTGTTGCGCCAGCAGTTGTTCGTGTACCGGGATCTGTGGACTTGGTTGAATGATCCCTTTGAACCGCCGCCGGCCTTGCAAGGACTTCACGATCAACTTCCACTGACGTTTTAACGCCTTCTTTTTCAATCCATTTCTTTAGGACAGCTGAAATTCTTGCCAATTCACCGAGCGCCGGTCAATCCGCTACCTTCGGGAGCTTCTATCGAAAGCAATTTGGACAGCACACACCTAAGATCTTCCGCTTCGCTACCCCAACCTGGTTTCCCAATCCTGGTCGCGGCATTCGTTTGTCCAATAAAATCAACACACCAGAGTCGACCAAACACCTAATTTGGACAGCTCTGACTTTCAGCCGTCCCTGCGGGACTTGTCTGATTTGCGTCGCATACCCAGGACTGGCGTCCTGGGCTACTTTCAGCCGTCCCTACGGGACTGGTTCCGCTCGGTTTCAGATGGAATTCGTTGCCGGTCGACGAAAAGCGCAGGGGCTTAAACAGGCTGCGGAAAAACTCGCTGTTGGGTAGAAAAGCCGTACCTCAGGGGCTAAAAGCCCGACTCTTTTGGGGCGATTATGGCACGACTGATACAGAGCCAGACGTTGTGGTTGTCGAAAACGTCGTCCGCACTGCCCGACAAGTAGTGCGTTCCAACAAATTCTGCCGAGTTTGCCCCAGGCAATTCACCGCAGGTTAACGTCGATCGAGAAAACTAGACAGCGGCGAATGAAAATATCCTTATGGGTCACTGTTGTCGTTTTGTGCTTCGCGCACGGGTGTGTATGGGCTGGAACCAAATGTCCACGTCCGGAGCCCGGAAGCGTGGTCGAGGAACCAGAAGACCTGCGCAGCCAGAATGGTGTTCTGGAGGTGCGGCTAACCGCGAATGACGTTGCGGATGCAAATGGCGCTATTCGCTATTGCTTCACAGATTCATCCGGCCACGAATCTCCTAATTTGCGCGTGCATCCTGGCGACTTGGTCGTTCTCCATCTGACCAATGCGCTGACCTACCTGGGCCACGATAGTCATGCACCCATGGATGCACATGCTCATTCTGCGGGGAATTCCTGTACCAGTGGCATCATGAGCCCGGTGTCGACCAACCTGCACTTTCACGGCCTGACCATTCCTCCGGTCTGTCATCAGGATGACGTCCTGAAGACGTCTATACAGCCGGGCGACGCGCCCTTTGAATATCGCTTTCATATTCCCAACGATGAACCGCCGGGCCTCTACTGGTACCACCCGCATATCCACGGGTTCAGCAAAGATCAGCTTCTCGGGGGAGCCTCCGGCGCGCTGATCGTGGAAGGGATCGAGCGGGCGAAGAAAGCCACCGCAGGCTTGCCCGAGCGGGTCTTCATTATCCGCGATCTTGACTTGGTGAATCCGAATGCGCCCCCGGCTAAATCGGAACCGGTGGTGCCGAAATTCTTGATTGACCGCGACGGAGACGCGGCCAACAACGGCACCGGCTTCGGTAAGCCGGCGAAGGATCTCTCGATTAATTACGTACCGGTTCCCTACCCGGACTACCCGCCGGCAACGATCAAGATGAGACCAGGAGAACGCCAGTTGTGGCGCGTGTTGAATGCTTCGGCCATCACCTACCTCAATCTCGCAGTCCTGTTTAACCGTGTGCCACAAACTCTGGGCCTGGTCGCCATGGACGGAGTACCCATGAACCAAAATGACGCGGAGAAAGATTCCGTAGACCCGCAAACGCATATCGGCCTGCCACCAGGCGCGCGGGTGGAATTCATCGTGACCGGTCCACCAGAAGGCGAGACTGGGCTGCTGGTCACGAGAACGGTAGACACTGGCCCCGGCGGGGAAAACGATCCCAACCGGATGCTGGCAAAGATTGCCGCTTCGTCAGATGCACCAGAATCCCGATCAAGGTTACAGAGTTCGCCGGCGCCGCTTGCTCCGGCAAGCGAAGCATGGCTTGGATCAGTGTTACCCGTGCGTGTACGCCATTTATATTTTTCTGAAAAGTTAATCGATCCTAACGACCCAACGAGCGCGGTGGAGTTTTACCTTACCGTGGAGGGACAAGAACCAAAGATGTTCGACATGAACTCGGAGACTCCGAACATCATCGCACAACAGGGCACGGTCGAAGATTGGATTATCGAAAATCGTTCGCGAGAGTTGCACGCTTTTCACATTCATCAGCTGCATTTTCTTCTGCTCGAATATGCGGGAAGACAAGTCAATGAAGATTTTTTGCGCGACACGGTGAACGTGCCCTACTTCGACGGCCGCACGCTTACTTATCCCAGCGTCCGCCTGCGCATGGACTTTCGCGATCCTAATATCGTGGGCACGTTTGTCTATCATTGTCATCTGCTGGAACACGAGGACAAAGGAATGATGGGGTCGATACAGGTGAGGCCAGCGCCGCCCATCGGAGAACATACGGCGAGTTCACGCTGATTTCCACAGCGCTGCCGTAGGAACATCGACCGCGAATTCACGGCGTGTTCATTGGACAAAGATGCAATTTGAATTTAGTTCCCACGTCCTTGCACTCGAAGAGGTTCAACCATGTAAATGCTACGCAACGGTGCTCGTGGCACGTGGCAGGCTCTGAAGTATTTCCCACAGTTGTTACTTTTGGAACATCAATGTTTATTCACCGCGCGTTCACGGAATGAAGATGCGTCATTAATTTTGTCAGCCTATTTCTCGTACGGGTTGAGGCCTAGAGCTTCAACTCGGGAGGAAGTATGACTGCAAAGCACCTCGCATCTACAGCCAAGCAGGCTATACGGACGGGACTTATATCGACGGCCATGTTCCAGCTTGCCATAGGCAGCGCATTCGCTGCCGGCCAGACGGACACCGGATCACAGGACGCCGATACCAGCACGCCCATCAAACACGTTATCGTCATCATTGGCGAGAACCGCAGCTTCGATCACGTTTTCGCCACGTATGTTCCGAAAAAGGGGCAGACAGTCTGGAATCTTCTTTCTGAGGGAATTGTGAAGGCCGATGGCACGCCTGGTCCGAACTTTCCAGCGGCGGAACAAAAAGCCGCGTACGATGTAGCGCCGGACGCATTTATGTTGAGTCCAGGCGTTACCACCTCGTTCGCCGGAAATGTACTTCCCGCGCCCATCAATGGCGGGCCAACCGACTCTTATGTGAAGGACGACAGCCTCACCCTGGCAAAGCAATCTGAAAATGGCCTTCCGGCGAACTATTACGCCTATCTAGTCACCGGCGGTAGTGGTCTGACAGGTGCAGTTCCTGACACCCGTATTGCGAACGTGAATGCACTTCCTCCGGGACCGTTTCAGATAACGAACGGTGACACGTTTACTTATAACGACTACGCGGCCAGCCCGGTGCACCGTTTCTATCAGATGTGGCAGCAGCTGGATTGCAGCGTTGCCCACGCCTCGGCGACGAATCCCTCCGGGTGCGATGCAGCGCTGTTTCCCTGGGTAGAAACGACAGTCGGAGCAGGCACAAACGGCCTGGCGCAACCGGCGAATTTCAGCACCAACTATTCGCCCAATGCCAAAATCACTGGCGAAGGCTCGACCTCCATGGCGTTCTACAACGTGCAAAACGGAGACGCTCCATACTTCAAGTATTTGGCGGACACCTATTCCATGAGCGACAACTTTCACCAGTCGGTGAACGGCGGAACGGGCGCCAACCACATTATGTTTGGCCATGGCGACGCGATTTGGTTCAGCGACGGCAAGGGCCACCCGGCTGTTCCTCCCCACAACGTTACGGCTGGGACCGGGGTCAACGCTGGTATTGTGGACGAGGTTGAGAACCCCAATCCGGCTGCTGCTACCAATAACTGGTACAAAGAAGACGGGTACGGTGGCGGCTCGTTTGGCGCCGCATCCTACGGCGGCGGTTCCTACACGAATTGCGCCGACACCACGCAACCAGGTGTTGCTCCCATTGCGAATTACCTGAAGTCATTGGCGAAACCCATTGATCCACACTGCGAAGCGGGGCACTACTACCTGCTGAACAACTACAACCCCGGCTACTTCGGCAATGGCAACAATGCATATACCGACACCAACGCCAACAACACGGTCTTTACCATTCCGCCGTCCTCTACTCCGAGCATCGGCGACGACCTGATCAAAAATAACGTTTCCTGGAAGTATTACGGCGACCAGTGGAACAACTATGTGCCGGACCCATATCAACTCAACTTCTCTGCCATCGGTAAGGACACGGACGAGTACTGCACCATTTGCAATCCGTTCCAGTACGACACTTCCATCATGGCCAATGCCACTGTCCGCGCTGCCCATATACAGGACACTGCGAATCTTTACAATGACATAAAGGATGGAACACTGCCTGCAGTCTCCATCGTCAAGCCGAGCGGACTGGTCGATGGCCACCCTTCCTCGTCAAAACTGGATCTGTTCGAAGGCTTCACCAAGAAGATCATTGATGAGGTAAAGAAAAATCCGAAACTGTGGAAGGACACCGCTATCTTTATCACCGAGGATGAGGGCGGCGGTTACTACGACTCAGGATACGTGCAACCGCTGGACTACTTCGGCGACGGTACCCGTATCCCACTCATCGTTGTGTCTCCTTATGCAACGGGAGGTCACATCAACCACAACTACGCTGACCATGTTTCTATTTTGAAGTTCATCGAGGCCAACTGGAAGGTCGGCCCGGTTAGTAACCGCAGCCGCGACAACTTCCCCAACCCGACTGCCACGGCAGACAACCCCTACGTGCCGACGAATAGTCCGGCCATCGACGACCTGATGGGCTTATTCACCTTTTAGTAATTGTATTTGTGACGAATTTGGCCGGAGCTGGCTTGCCAGCTCCGGCTTTCTTCTTTGAGTATTGAAAAGCAACCGCAGTTGGTGCTGATAGAGTGAACCGCCACAGCAGCCCTTAGGCGGTAGCTGCCTTTTCTTTGAAGGTGACGGTGATGTTGCGGGTGTCGCCGCCGGCATGCTCGATCAGGATTTCTCCGCTGCTTCGCTTGATCACGTTGGGAAATTTTTCGCCCCATTCCACCAGCAGGATGGCATCTTCCGTGGCCAGCTCATCAAAACCTATGGTCTCCAGCTGGCGCTCGTCTTCGATGCGGTAGAGGTCGATATGGTAAAGCTTGACATCGCGGTCCTTGCCATTGATCCTCTGCCGTCCGTCGTATTCGTGAACCAGGGTAAAGGTGGGGCTGGTCACTTCATCCGGATCGGCGGCGTCCAGGGCCTGGGCGATTCCCTTCACCAGCGTGGTCTTGCCTGCGCCTAAGTCTCCGCGCAAAAAGAGCAAGATGGGGGATGACAGCATCCGGGCTATCTCCCCGCCGATCTCTATCGTTTCCCGGGGGCCGTTGCTGACGAATCGTCGAACACTCATTCCCTCTCCTTCAACATGCCTGGTATTCCCTGCAACCAAACATAGCCTCCCGGGTCCTCTGCCCGGAAGCGAAAAGCTTCATAGAGATGGGCCACCGTGTCCATAGCCAGGAGAGTATGTTGGTCCTGCCAACTTAGCGCAAAATCGGCTGCCAGTCCGTGAAGATATGTCGCAGCTTCCACCGCTTCGGCCGGCTGCTCAGGATACTGAGCAAGCATGGCGGCGACGATCCCGGTCAAAATGTCCCCGCTTCCTCCCTTCGCCATTCCCGGGTTTCCGGTGGTGTTGATGGCGATGCGGCCATCGGGGTGGGCAATGAGGGTGCGCCAACCTTTAAGCACCAGGGTGACGGCATGGCTGGTCGCGAACCGCCGGGCAATGCCCTCCCTGTCTGCCTCCACCTCGGGGATGCTCATCCCAGCAAGCCGAGCCATTTCGCCTGGATGCGGAGTGAGCACGAGCAGGCGGCCACGGCCATTCAGTTTGCCAGGATGCGCCGCCAGCGCATTGAGAGCGTCCGCGTCGATGACCATGGGGACCTTGGTCCGTTCGAGTAGCCCCAGGAAGAACTTGACCGCTTCCTCCTCCTGGCCCATGCCCGGACCCACCGCGATGACCGACTTCTTTTCCAGAACCGGGTCGAGCAGTGCTGGTTCGAGGTTCCGGCTGGAGATTTCGCCGCGATCTCCTTCCAGCAAGGCAATCGTCATCAGCTCTGGTGTGACCGCGGCGACGGTGGGCAAGATGGATTGCGCGACGGCAGCGGTGACCAGGCCCGCACCGGTGCGCAAGGCGGCCACAGAGCTCATACAGGGGGCCCCTGACTTGCCCCTGGCGCCACCGATCACGAGGACGTGCCCGAAGCGGCCCTTGTTGGAGTCGGGAGAGCGAGGACGGTCCGCAATCACCTTGGAGGTCCCCGCCCAGATCAGGCCGGTCGTGGACTCGATCGCCTCCGCCGGCGAGCCGATGGGCGCCACGACGATGGGCCCTTGCTGATGGTTACCGGGAAGGGTGGCGCCGCGGGTGAGCATTCCGGAAACATGGGCCAGCTTGGGCGCGGTGAAGGTAACTACGGCATCGGCACGATAGGCGTCGGGGGCGAAGAAGTCGCGTGAGTCCGCATCCCAGCCGGAAGGTAGATCCACGGCGACGACCGGCGTTTGTGGATAACGTTCAAGCAGGTTGCGACCGGCGACTGCCAGGCCTCGCATGGGCGGACGAAAACCGGTGCCCAGGACCGCATCGACGAAGAGCTGAGCACGGTCCAGGAGGCCCTTGCAATCGTCACGGTAGAGGTCGGGTTCTTCCGTGATGGCGATCGGAGTCACCGGGAGCCGGTCCAGCATCACCTTCACTTCGCCATGCGCCCCAGTGGGGTCTCCCAGGATCAGGACGGAGACAGCACAGCCGGATTCCGCCAGGTACCTGGCCGCCACCAGGCCGTCACCGCCATTGTTACCCCTGCCGCACAACACGACGATGCCCCGGCATTGGGGCAGCTCACGCAGAATGAAGCGGGCGGTGGCGCGCCCGGCATGCTCCATCAATTCGAGGGAAGAGATCCCGAAGCGGTCGGTAGTGACCCGGTCGGTGACTCTCATCTCATCAGCGGTCAGTATCTTCATTTATAAGCATCGTAGAGCATTCCTGGGGGTACGGACACCCGTCCTGTTTCCTATTCCTGGATCAACTTAGGGCAGCCCCCCGCAAGTCTCCTACGCCCACAGCAGATAGGGAGTCCTGATCTCCCTCGCGTTCCTGACTCCGCAAGGCTCCGAAAAAAGAATGCACTTTGTGAGAGAAAAGAGCGATAAGCCCCCCGGCCGGCGTTTTCATCCTGGAAAAAGATTGAGCGATAAGCGCGATAAGCGAGACAAGACCTGCTCGGCCGGTTATTCGTTTCCGTTCGTGTGGCTGCGGTTTGCTATTGCTGGACGGGCAACCAGAGGGTAGAGCTTCGACCGCTCGTTTGCTCTGTGTAGGCGGCGAGTGCGCCGAAGGCGGCAAGTTGTTCGAGCGCAGCATCGATGCGTTCGCTATTGACGTGGCCATAGAAGAGACGACTGATCTGATTCCTGGAGAGACCGTTGGGGGCGGCTTCGATGGCCTCACGAATGCGGTCGGCGATGGGGTCTCCGGTAGCCATGCCGAAGAGGCGGACGGCGCTTCGGTAGCAGTAGGTCCATACGGCGTAGGCTGCTTCGAGATGGGGGAGGCAGACCATTTCGCTGGAGTCGAGCGCGGCGTAGAGGGCGCTGAGGCGCAGGACCTGGGCCTCGCCACGGCTTGTGGCTGCGCCCCGCAGGCCAGGATCACGATAGCTGAGCGACTCATAACAATCTGCCCAAAGCTGCTGAGCCTCTTCGTCGCGGCGAAAGAGGATTTCGGGCTGCGCGGTGGCCCAGGCAACGGCGTTTCGCAGTGTTGTGGCGATGGCGGATAGTTCCTCGGCGGGCGCGCTGCCGCTGCCGGGGAGGCAGTTGCTGCGCTCGACCCATGTCCAAAGGCAGCGGTTGGCGAAGCCGTTATGGGCCTGGTGGCGCTGGAATGTTTGGGTGAGCTCGCGCGGGGTGATATGCCCGATGAGGCTGAGGTGGGTGCCGGTGGCGCGCATTTGGTGGTGCATGTCGAGGGTGGGGAGGTTGCCATTATCCCAGGCGCAACGGAGCAGGGGAGAGAGGTGACCGTTGCCGCGCTTGAGGGAGTGGACGACGGTGGCGAATTCCTCTGAGAGCGCGAGGAGACGGCGGTCGGTGGGCGGCTGCTGATCGCGGAGGGCCCGTACGAGGCCGTTGGCGGTGAGGCGCGCGCTGTTGACGCGCGTGGAGAGCCAGGATGGGTCGACGCCGGCGAAGAGGTTGGCGATGAGATTCCAGCTGGTGCCTTTGCGGGCTTTGCTGGAATCGCCGACGAGGATGACGAAGAGGTTGAGGGCGTGGCGGGTGGATTCGACCATGCAGTGGGGGCCGGGGCCGATGAGATTGCCGAAGGCCGCGAGGAATTGGAGGAGGAGTGCAGCGGGATGCGCTTCGGTGTGGGGCGCGAGGCTGTTGACGATGCGTCCGGCCAGTCCGTGGAGGGCGGCTTTTTCGAGCTCTAGATTGGCGGGTGATTGCGGTGAGGCTGCGCGCGGAGGCTCCGGTTGCTCAGGGGTGGGTGGCGGGTTTGGCTGTGGGAGACGGCTTCCCAGTTGGGTTAGGCGGTGTTCTATTTTGGCGCTGGTGGGCACGTGGGGGGCCGGGGTGGTGAGGTCTTCCAAGGTTTGGTTTGGATTGGTTGCCATGAAGGGTCACTCCTTCGGTTGCTTATTGTTATAAACTCTGTGGTGGTTACAAAAGCTGGATTAACGATCCCACGGGATGTTTGTGGCGCACAAGGCGATGTGAAAATAAACAGGAGGAGGAAGGGGGAGTTAACTGGGAGTTACCCCCTGCGGGTGGCCTATCCCCTGGTTTCTTAGCTCTAAAAACCCAGTGACAGCGGATACTGGCGGCATTCGATTTGCTCGTCGCTGTATCCGACTTCAATCACGGTGTTGACCAGATCTCGTTCACTGATCAAACCCAGCGCCGTCTCGAAGAGTTGCCGTTGAAGAACAGGTTTGACGTTCGGAACGATGATTACGAGGCCGGCGTGCAACGGTGTCCGACGATATAGGGCCAGGAAATCCGACCGGTTGTTCGTAACAAATGTGTAATCCCGCTCCACACTGAGCTTCACAAGCCCGGTCTTTAGAACTGCCGAGACCAGGTACGTAACATGATCGGCGATGTGTCCTGCCGCATGTGCCAGTTCGAGCAGGGAGGTGTGCAGGCATTCGTCGATCAACAGTTTCGCCACTACGCCTTTTTTGCCAGCTTATACCGTGCCACATGCAATGGTTTTTGTTTCGCCCAGGGACGGCGGGCGGGCCGGCCACGGCGCGGAAACGCGGCGACATAAAGCGGCGCCAGTTCCACTTGCCCTTGGTTCAGGGCCGGATAACCCTCCAGTATCTCTTGGGTCGAAGCGCCCTGCGCAAGCATCGCAGCCACCATATCTACTGGAACCCGCGTACCGCGATACACCGGCGTGCCGCCCATGATTTCGGGGTCGGAAACCGCCATGCGTTGCGCCTTGCGAAGACGCTTCAACTCCCGCTCCACGTCCTTGCGTGCATTCTTCACTCGAATGACGAGAGCCGAACTGCCGGACACGGCTATGAAGTCTGCATTGGGCGCCGACTCAATCTCTCGGGCCACTTCACGTCGCGTCGCCACGGGGAGAAGCCTGACCCCTTCAGCTTCGAGCCGCAGGTAGACCAGATGCTCCGCGGACAATAGTCGCTGGGTATGATTCCCCTGGCGCGATCGCTGAGGCCGAATGAGACGAGAATCGAGCACTTTGTGCACTGCCTTCAGGGGGAGCCTGACAACAGCCGATGCTTCTGCAGGGGTATAAGCCTTGTCTGTCATGCAATAATTCTACCCAGCTCAGAGTAGAATTACTAGATCGCGCTTCATCCAGCCTCCGCAGGCGATTGCCGTTTTCCCCATAACAGACTCAATGGGGAGGATTAGAGCATTTTCACTTCTACTCTGCACAGTCAAAGTTCAGCGAAGTGCGGCTTTTCTTGGGGAAAAGCCACGTCGGGAGCGGCGGCTCTGTATGCACCAGAAGTGAAAATGCTGTAGTCGTCAGAAAAGTAGTCGCAAGACGGGACGTTCGCCTGCGCGGAGAAAGGCCATCATGGGTTACGTCCCGTCTGGTCACCATTTTCCGATAGAAATAGTCGAAAAGAGAGTGATACGAATCGCGCTCAGGCTGCTTCGGGCTTCCTAAACCGCCCTTCTTCTCAATATCCGCGAGGAAGGCTTCGTAATTCTTACCCCCACTCTTTTTGTACGCGAGCAGCGAGTTCCATCCGGCTATGATCGCTTTCGGATCGATAGGCCGGTCTTTGCTGTACGGTTGCCGCAACGACATGGCTTTTGCCATCCGTTCCGCCGTCTCCTCGGTGAAGAGATTCAGAAAGACCTCAGTGAGTTCAATTGTGAGCGGCATTCCGAGGTCATACGAGAAGCCTGCGCCTAAAAGCAATCCGTTTTTCATGCTGATCCCCTTCGTCCTAATCGGGTGGTAATTGACGCATCAATTGACGCATCAATTTATAGACGCTTCAATTTAGCTGCAAAGACCGAACACCCATAACGGCCGCAGCGGCTTGAGTTGGCAATCGGTATCCTGTCGCCGCATTTCTTGGGACCGATCTGCACAACTCGTGGGGCAATTCTTCACAGCTTCCAGTCCCCAGTTTTCCGGGTGGTAACGAATTCGAGCCTGCCGCGCGGGCAGAAGCTGCTCTTCGCGATGGATGCCGACCTCAAGGACGAATACAGCGTAATCGAGAGCGGCCTGTTGGATACTGTGCTCGAAAGCAACGTCAGCCTGTCCGACTGTTCACCGGTTTTTGCTAAACTCTTGGTATGGAAATTACGGTGCATCTTCCTGATGATCTTGCGGCGCACCCGAATCCGGGACGCGAAGCCCTTGAGGCACTTGTCATCGAAGGGTATCGGGCAGGTACGCTCTCGCACTATCAGGCGAGCCAAATACTGGGCTTTGATCGGTTTGAGTTCGACGGCTTTCTCAAGGAAAGGCACATTTACGATCATGCCTACGACGTGGAAGATCTTGAACGTGACCGAGAAACCCTGCATCGGCTTCGAGCCCAGGGCCTTCTCCCCACGGCATGATCGTTGTCGCGGACACGTCGCCTCTCAACTACCTGATTCAGATTCAGTGCGAGCACGTTCTCCCTCGGCTCTATCGCGTCTTGGTCGTTCCCTTGGGAGTCATCGAAGAGTTAAAAAGCGACAAAGCTCCGTCCGCGGTGAAGGCTTGGTTCGAAGGTCTTCCCCACTGGCTTGAGATCCATGCTCTCGCCTCGACTCCTAATCCTGAATTGAATCATCTGGGACGTGGCGAGCGCGAGGCGATTCAACTGGCCGAAGAACAACATGCATCGTTGCTCCTGATCGACGAACGTAAAGGTCAGTCGGAAACAGCGCGACGTGGTCTCTCCACCACGGGAACCTTGGGCGTTCTTCTCGATGCCGGTGAAGCAGGCTTAATCGACCCGCCGCAGACGTATCGGCGGTTAATCGAAGAGACGACCTTCCGCACATCGCCGGCCCTGGAAGCTCACTTCCTTCGCCGGTTCATTTAATAGCCTGACCGATTGAGGCAACGGCGTCATGCGCTCGATAAAGCGACGCAGCATTGCGTTGCCCAATAAAATGGCCGATATTTTTTTCTTCTCGCTCTACTGCCTTCAGGGGCTTCTAAAAGGCCTGGTTCTGATTTGCGGTTTATTTTGAACGTTCTCACGCACGCTCTGAAACCCGTACCCTTCAAAGACGGCGCTCTGTTGTTTCTGGAGTTGTTGTCGAACAAGTTCGCAGTTATTTCCTTTCACCGGCGAGGGATGGAGATTACGGTCAATGGGGTTTGTGGCCTATTCAGGAAAAGCAATCGTTGGGCTTCCCCCGGATTTCCTGTGAAGCTGGTTGACGTTGGCCAAGTTCATGCGGCTTTCCTTAATGAAAGCCGCACACGCGGTCGTGTCCAGTGCAGCCTACAGGAAATCCGGGTCGCCCATCTTTTCGGCAGCTACGCTCCACGGCGAACCTGGGGCACCCGTCCAGAAGGCAAGGCTTGCAGAGAGGCTTGGGATTGGGTCCTCAATGGCCAGGGGAAACTTGACAAAGCAGGTGTTCCACGTAAGGAAATAACCCGCGCTTTGTTCTACCTTCGGGGCACAGCGAAACTGTGCCTGAGCAGCATCCCCCAGGTTCCGTTTTTCCATCAACGCAACAGCAGGTCCCTCCGCTTCGGTCCCACGGCACGCCGGGGCAGGCGGGATGACAAAGTTTACGGTGGCGGTTCACCTGGACATGGTGGAAGCGGATGGACAGAACGAAGAGCTCCCAATCGCTTACCGGAAAAAGCTAATTCGGACAGGCGGGCAAAAAATGATCCGACGGATAAACTGACAAACTCGGCTTTGTACCTTAAGGAAAAGGAATGAGGAGGGGCTTCCCCCGGATTTCCGTGTGGAGTTTGGTGGCGTTGGCGAACCTCATGCGGCTTTCCTTACTGAAAGCCGCACACACGCGGTCATGTCCGGTGCGGCGTACAGGAAATCCGGGTCGCCCATCGTATTCAACCCATGTACGCGAATCGAGGGACACCCGTCCAGAGGGCAAGGCTTGCGGGGAAGCTTGGGATTGGGTGCTCAATGGCCAGAGGAAACTCGACAAAGCAGGTGTTCCACTAAGGAAATCACCTGCGCTTTCCAGAGAAGTTAAGGAAGTGACGCGCGAAGCCCGAGCTCATTTGCAATCTCGCCAAGTCGCCGGTCTCTGGTCCAGATGGAAATCGACCTATCAAAGAGAGCACAGCATACCAGTTGAAGATCGGTGAGGCCGATTCCTCTTCTGTACAGCATTTGGTGTTCGATCAAGCTAAACAGTTCCCCGCTCGCCACAACAGGAGCTTGGGGCAGGAGGGCAAGGTCAGCCAACAGCTTTTCTCGGCTCGCTATAGAACCCAGAGCCAACTCCAGGCGGATGAATGGATGGGTCACGACCTGATCATTCTGTAACAGTGTCTGCAGCTTCGCGTCAGCGCTTCGCAGATGGTCGATCCAAATTGACGTGTCGACCAGGATCAAATTTCCGTCCGACGGCGCGGCGCGGCCTCAGCCGCCGGATCACTTCCCCCGAGAGCCGCCAGCCTCCGGGCCGCTTCATTGCGTACAAGACGGGTGAGCGCCTCTCTCACAAGAGCTGCCTTCTCTGTGATTCCGGTGTAATACTCCGCCTGCTTGACCAGCTCGTCATCCAGCGCAATTGTGGTACGCATACGCATAAGATAGCACCGTTTTGATGCTGACATTCGTGCCTAGAAGGTGCGTTTGTGGAGAGTCGTTCCACGAGAGCCGCCTGATACATCAGCATAGGGGGGAGCGGTTACCCGCTCTCCCCTGCCCGGCATGCGGGTCCGCACCGGGCGGTTCGAGAAGTTGAGGTCAACAGAGACGGGGTATGCCCAATCTGTCCGTCCAGGCAAGGTCCAGCACAGAGTTCAAAAGCATCGCGCTGTTGGATAGGAATGCAGTAACCTCAGGGGCTAAAGAGGGTGCGGAAGTCGGCAACCGCTTGATAAGCTATCGGCCACCAGGGCTAAACAGGCTGCGGAAAAACTCTGCGCCGGGCAGGAAAGCAGTGCCTCAGGGGCTGAAACAGGCTGCGGAAAACTCCCGGAAGGGGGAGATTCGCTCCTTACCCCGGATTTCCTGTCGAGCTAGGTGGCGTTGGCGAACTGCATGCGGCTTTCCTTACTGAACGCCGCGCACTCGAAACTGTTTGGTTGGTTGGCGCCAAAACATTTGCGTGCAGGAGAGTGCACCCAGGATTACATCCTGGGAAATCCTCAGCCGTCCCTTCGGGACTAAATCGTTTTTTTTGATCCTACCCAGGATTACATCCTGGGCTACTATCAGCCGCCCCCGCGGGGCTGTTACGTTACCTCTGCGCATTGATCTCCCTTTGTTCCGTCTCTTTTCCGGGCTTAAACAGGCTGCGGAAAAACTCGCTGTTGGGTAGAAAAGCCGTACCTCAGGGGCTTAAACAGGCTGCGGAAAAACTCGCAAACCGCTTGATAAGCTATCAGCCACCAGGGCTAAAGAGTCTGCGTGAGAACTCGCAATAAACGGCAAATCAGAACCAGGCCGGGAGGGCCGGTAGCCAAACGTCAGCCCAGTCCGGGAGGGCTGGGATATCGATCTCCCCATCTTGAGCGCCAGCGGCGCGGCACCAGCGGATGAATGTAGTGCCGCGCCTCCGGCGCTCCCCGATCTTGTTATCCGCCTCCCAGCCCTCCCGGGCTGGGCTGACGTTTGGCTACCGGCCCTCTGGGCCTGGTTCTGATTTGCTGTTTATTGCGGGTTCTCACGCAGACTCTAAAGCCCTGAATTTTATTGCCCGAGCGTTCAAGCGGGTTTGAAAACCCGCTTCCCCGGACTAAAGAGGCTGCGGAAAACTCGCCGTTGGGTAGGAAAGCCGTACTCCAGGGGCTTAAGGCCCGACGTATTTTCAATCACTTACGGCACGACTAAAGTCGTGCCCTGATACAAGACATGAGTTTCTTCGCAGCCTGTAAAGTCCGGGGCTCCCACCGGCACCAGTGCGGCTTTCATTAGCAACAGCCGCGTGAACCTCATCAACGCCAACAAACTCCACAGGAAATCCGGGGCATGGCGCACCCAGCCTTGGTTGCCGGAAAGAACCAGCAAGAAGGGCCTCCCCGATGGGGAGGCCCTTTGGTGAAGGCTTCGGCTTACTGCTATTGGTTGACGGTTTGGGCGGAGGCGGAGGTGCTGGTTTCCGTGTCAGCCTTCGCGGCGAAGTAGCTGTGATCCCAAAGATCACGGTAGAAAACACCGGTCAACGCCGCTGCCTTGGGGCCAAAGGTAGGACGCCCTCCCTCCAGGAAGAAGACGGTGACGATGCGGCCGTGAGACGTGTTGGCAAAGGAAGCAAACCAGCCGTAACGGGTGCCGTTGTTGGAGCAGGTGCCAGTCTTACCCAAAATCGGGAGTTGATTAAAGCTGGCGTGCAGCGAGCGCGCAGTGCCGTAATCGACCGCGCCCTCCATGCCAACCGAAACTTCGGGGATCAGGTTGGCAATATCCAGCGTCCGCTTCACGCGCGGCTGGAAGTTGGCAATGTCTTCAGGGGAAGTGGGGTGCTGCAAGTAGTAAAGCGTTCCACCATTGGCAATCGAGGCCACCAGCGCCCCCAACTGCAGCGGCGTCATCGAGATACCCTGACCGAAAGAGCACATGCGGCCGACGCCGCCCTCGCTCTCGGGCAGCACTTGCTCGGGGTAGATGCCTAGCTGCTCGCCGGGTATGTTCCAGCCAGCCAGCTCGCCCAGCCCAAACGAATTCGCATAGTGACGCACACGCTCGAAACCAAGACGACGGCCAAGGGTCTCGAAATAAAGGTTGTTGGACTTAGCCAGCGCTTGGGTCAGGTTCACCCGGGCGCCACCCAGGTTTACCGGGGTGTCCTTGGTAACAATGCCCTCCTGCAGGGCAGCCAACGCGACCGAGACCTTAATCGTGGAACAAGGCTCGGCGCCACTGGAGAGAGCAAGCTTCTGATTGACCATGGCCAGGATGCGGCCATTGCTGGGGTCGATGGCTACCACGGTGCCATACATGTTGCCCAATGCATCGATCGCCGCCTGCCGTACCACCGGATCTTCTCCCGCAGTCACATCGCCCTGGGTGATGTCAGAGTCAGTAAACGAGCTGGCGGAGAAATGCTCGTAAGAACGGTGGCGCACCAGCACGGTGCGACGGATATGCCCGGACCGAGTATGAACCGTGACTAAGGTACCTACCGGGTGGACATGGCGCATCTGGGCCATGTGCCGGCGAGCGTGGGCTGTCTCCTGTACATGGGTCACATGAGCGCGGCGGGTAGGATGCGTGGGACGTGCGTGGGCAGGTTTCGCAAAGGCAGCGGAGGCCAGACCAAGGATCAGAACAAAATTAGTGATGCGCCGCAGAAATTGTCTGTTCACCGCGAGTAATCCTCTCGAAACCATGGCATTTAGATATGTTACGTCCCACGAAGACCGGGTCTTCAAGTAAACCACCAATATAGAGCCCAAATTCCTTAAAAGGACTCTCGATTCCCTTGCCGCGAACCTGACCTTAATAACCCTACTCTGCCATAAAGTCTGTCCGCTTTTCCATATTCCAAGAAAGTCTTCGCCATGTCCGTACCACAATTGGGTACACGCGCGTAACAACTGGCGTGCAAAAATCCGTGGCCGGGTGATGGGCCGTTCAATTCACAGGTCTGCGCAGAAACGCGGGGATATCCAGGTTGTCTAGAGGCGATTCACCTTCGGTACGATTGGGGCCCTGCTGACCGGCAGCTTCCGAGCCGTGTCCGGATAAGGAAGTGCGTTCTTCCACCGGCTTGCTGGGAATCAGGCGGGCGTACTCTTCTTCAAACGGCTCGTCGAAATTGACGTGGACCGGCGGGGCGACCGGGGGGGCGACTGGGGGCTTCGCTGCCGGGGCAGGACGCGGGTGCTCAGGGGCCTCTTCGATCAGGACCGGCTGCTGCTCCAGCGCGAACGGCGCTGGTTCGACAGCCGCTTGCCTGGCCACAGGCTTTTCGGGAGCCGGGGGATTCTCTGGCTTTTTGCGCGACTCGAAGAGCGGAGTAAGTTCCTGCTCGGCAAGTTCTTCGCTGGCGAAGCGGGGAACGGAGGAGCGCTCCTGTGTCGAAACGCGGGGCACCATCGCATCGCTGGCCACGCGGTGACGCCGGCCCATATGATCATGGCGAAAGCCCGTGGCGATCACGGTGATTTTGACGTTGTCGCCCATACCTTCATCCAGCACCGCACCGAAGATGATGTTGGCGTCTTCGTGCGCCGAGTTTTGGATCAGGGTAGAGGCTACGTTCACCTCGCTCAACTTCAAGGAACTCGACCCGCTGATGTTGATAAGGATGCCTCTGGCGCCGTCGATCGCACCCGCTTCCAGCAGCGGCGAGGCCATGGCTGCCTGGGCAGCGGCAATGGCGCGGTTTTCGCCACTACGCACGGCGGTCCCCATGACGGCGTAGCCCATGCCCGCCATGGTGGTTTTCACGTCGGCGAAGTCGCGATTGATGATGCCCGGGATGGTGATGATATCGGAGATGCCCTGCACTCCCTGGAGTAGGACGTCATCAGCAACGCGGAAAGACTCGAAGAAGCCGGCATCCTTGGCCACGGCAAGGAGCTTCTCGTTGGGAATGACAATCATGGTGTCAACGCCCTCGAGCAACTCTTCCATACCGCGCTCGGCCTGCTGCATACGCCGCTTGCCTTCAAAGCTGAAGGGACGAGTCACCACTGCGACCGTGAGCGCGCCCATCTCGCTGGCCAGCGAGGCGATAACGGGAGCCGCGCCGGTGCCGGTGCCGCCGCCCAGGCCGGCGGTGACAAAGACCATGTCCGCGCCCTCCAGGGCTTCAATGATTTTTTCCGAGTCTTCCAGGGCCGCGCGTCTGCCCACGTCTGGATTGGCGCCGGCGCCCAGTCCGCTAGTCAGCTTGACGCCCAACTGCAGCTTGACTGGCGCCTGGGAGAGTTGCAGCGCCTGCACATCGGTATTGGCAACGATAAACTCGACGCCCTCCAGCTTGGCCGCAATCATGCGGTTCACGGCATTGCCGCCGCCTCCGCCCACGCCTATGACCTTGATCTTGGCTCCGCGAGCAATTTCATCGTTGTAGTGAATGCGTATTTCGTCGGAAAGACTCATCGGGTTTAGCTCCATTCTCACTATCGTACTTAGATCCGGCCGTTACTCAAAAACCTGGCTATAAACTGCCTGCAAATATAGCGCGCAACTTGGCCCGCAGGCCCTGGTCTTCTGCCGCCCGCAGCACGCTGGTGCGGTGGGTGTACAGCAGCATGCCAATCGCGGTCGAAAATTCCGGCTGTATCAGTTCGTCCGGCATCCTGGAGAGCGGCACGGGGTACCCCAGGCGCGCCGGAACGCGCAATAAGCTTTCGGCCACTTCGAGCAAGCCGGCCAGGCGCGCGCCGCCCCCGGTAAGCACGCAGCCCGCGCCGAGCGCACCGAGCACGCCGCCCTGGCGCAGATTTTCCCGCACCAGGTGGAAGAGCTCGCGGGCGCGCGGCTCAAGAATCTCGCTCAGGTAGCGTTGCTTGATGGTGCGGACCACCTCGGTTCCGCCGGCGATGAACTCGAGCTCGCTCGAGGAAGGAACCGAGGTAACCACGCAGTGCCCGTAATCTAGCTTGATGGCTTCGGCTTCCTGCACCGGCATGTGCAGGCCAACCGCAAGATCGTTGGTAAAGTGCTCGCCGCCAATGGGCACCACCGCGGTGTGGGCTACCGCACCTTCAAAGAAGACGACCAGTTCGGTGGAGGCAGCACCGATATCGAGCAGGCAGGCGCCGAGTTCGCGCTCGTCCGCCGAGACCGTGGCTTCGGCGGCCGCGATGGCCTCAAAGACGGTGTCCGTCACTTCAAGACCAGCCTTATTGGCGCAGGTAATCACGCTTTGCGCCGCGCTGGCCGAACAGGTGGAGATATGCAGATTCACCTCCAGCCGGTTGCCCACCATACCGACAGGATCATGGATACCTGGCTGCTCGTCGAGAATAAACTGTTGTGGCAACAGGTGAATAATCTCCCGATCGGCGGGCAGGGAGACGGAGCGGGCGCGTTCAACGGCGGCGCGTACATCCTCGCGGGTGATCTCGCGCAGACGGTTTCCCAGGCTGATGCCGCCCTGGCTGTTGACGCCGCGCACATGGGCGCCGCCCAAGCCGACAACACAATGCGCGATGACCGCGTTGGCCAGCTGTTCGGCCTCGGTAGCCGCGTGGTTGAAGGCTCTGCTGGCGGGCACGAGATCACTGATGACGCCCTTGCGCATGCCCTCGGAATCCACCACACTGTGGGCGCGATAGCGCAGCGCACCCTCATGCAACTCCGCTACCAGGACCCGGATCCTGGAGCTGCCTGCATCCAACACCGTGAGTAGGTCTTCGCTCTTCTGGCTCATTAACCCTTCGCTCTTCCCGCTTTGAGCGATTTTGCGGCAGGCTTTACGGCAGTGTGCCCGGCGTGTTTTGTTTCCTCTGATTCCGCGTGACGCGGTCCATCCTGCCCGGAGCCGGTTTGTTGCGCCATATCGAGCACCACCTGGTTCTCATACCTCATATCAACCGAAGCGAGATGAGGATACTGCTGCCGCCACTCCGGCAGATGCTGCTGGTAGCTGCGGTAACGGGCGAGGAAATCGGAATCGCCAAAGTGCACCTGGATATCCGTGCCCTCGGCTGGCAATAGGGCCCAGACATCTTCCGGATCGGAGAGGTCGATCTCGCTCAGCTGAGTGGAAACTTTGGCTCCGCCGGAGTCAAGATCATGGATGAATTGTTGATACAAATGCATGCGCGCGGCACGCACCGGCAGCGGATCCTTTTCGGAGATCCCGCTGACCACAGGAAAGGAGTAATGCTTGGAGGCCATCACTGCCGGAGGCAGGTGCAGGAGAACGCCGTGGGCGTCGACCAAGCCGATGGTGTTGCCGTGGCGCACGAACGCAACCGGCGTGCGTTCGACAATGGCGACGCGCAACTGGTCAGGCAGCAACCGCATTACGGTCGCATGCTCTACCCAAGGCAGCTGCTCCAAAGAACTGCGGCGCGCGCCCAAGGGAATGAAGAAGATATTACGGCCCAGGTCGGATCCGAAAACGGAGAGGAGCTCGGGCCGCGTCACCTGGCTGTTGCCCATGATCTGGATGGAGGAAGAAGAGGCAATGCGGAAGCGGGGATCGTCACGGAAAAAGTTACGTATGCCGATGGCCAGCAACAGCAGTGCACCGATGGCGAAGACGACTGCTGCTGCGACCCCGATGCGACCCCCGCGGCTGACGGGAATGAGCCCGCGGCGGACAGGAACGCGGCGCCGTGCGCGCAGAAAAGCATCTTCTTCGCGGTCTTCGCTATCGCCGCCGGCCTGCTTGCGCGCTGCGCTCCGCTCAGATGAGCTCTCCTGCGTTATTTTGGCACGCGCCGGCGAGGGAGCCGTGGGGCGATAGAACTGTCCCATCGGTTCATCTGGTTCGTCGCCCGCGTACACCGTTACACGGCTTGCATGTGAGTCGATTTTTGCCACGCCCGAGCAGGTCGTGAGATTTGCCATCCAAACTATAGCGTGGTTTTCCAGGGATTGCTTGGGCCAATTTCAGGGAATCTTAGGGGTATCTGTGTTGAAAATAGGGTCAATAGACTTTGATCCAATGGTTCCTCATCTGTGGCCGCACCTTCTTGCCTGCGAAGTCGAAGACGATCAGGTTGGTCTCCTGCTTAGGCATGTGGCAATCGATGCAATTGTCTGAGACTTTGTGGTCCCCCCTGGAGAATGTCGCGGAGTCCGGTTTGTGACAACTCAGGCAGCGTTGGGAGAACTCAGCCAGATTGTGCTGCGGGGTATGGACATTGTGGCAGGTGAGGCAGGTCATGCCCGACTCCCGAAAGCAGCGGCTCTGCTTCAGCATGTCGACCTGGTTGCCATGGACATCGAGCGGCGTATTGGGATCGGCCGGCGGAAAGCGCAGGTACTTGTCCAGCAGATTGCCGGGAAGGTAAGAGAACGACGGCAGCAGAACCTGGCCGTGGCCGGCGTGGCACCAGGCGCAGAGATCCATTTGGCGGTCGCGTGTGAATTGCGCCGGGTTCAGGATGGCTGTGGCGGAGGAAGGCTTGGACTTCTCTTGCTCCGCGTGCTCTCTTCCCGGGCCATGACATTTTTCGCACTGGATGCCAAGGGAAAAACCGGCGTCGCGATAGCGGTTGGATGGCGGAGGGAGTGCCTGAAAATAGGTCGCGTGACACTCCAGGCATCGGGGGATGATGGGCCGCTCGAAATCCGCGAAGCCGTCGCGATAGCCTGGACTGTTTACCCATCCCAACTTGGTCCAATACGAGACTGGAAGTTGGAAGAGCTGATCTCCGTCCCAGAACAAGTAGGTTTGGCCTTTCTCGCCGGAACCGATTACTACTCCGAAGCGTTCTGTGTGGGAGCCTGCAGGCGCGACCGCTGTTTGAAAGAAAGCGCCCTCTTTGGCTTCCATGCGGAAGTACAGATTCGGATTCACGGTCTTGAGGATGTTGTCGCCCGGGGTGAACTTGCCCAGAATGGATTTTTCGGTGGGCGTACTGGAGGTGAGAAAGTGCGCTGTTTGGTGAAAGGATTCGACCTGGGCTGCATGACAGGAGCGGCAGGCGTCGTCACCGACGTAGCCGCTTCGCGGCGCAGTGGATTGGGACTGGCCGTGCACCGCAGCCAAGAACAAAACAACGAGGGTTGCGAAAGTTCGATTCATTAGCAAAACCAAATAGAAAGGGTCGGGGAAAAACTCGCTGTTGGGTTGGTCTGGGCTGCCTCGCCGCAGCGAGCATTAGCCCGGGGACCCATCCTTCAGACATATTGCGTGAGAAGTCGAAATAAACAGCAAATCAGAACCAGGCCCGTAGGGCCGGGAGCCAAACGTCAGCCCAGCCCGGATCCGGATTTCCTGTGGAACTTGCTGGCGTTGGCGCACTTCATGCGGCTTTCCTTAACGAAAGCCGCACACGCGGACTTTGGTGGCGCCCCGTGCAGGAAATCCGGAGAAGGGCTGGGAGGCGGATCCAAGGTTGCCGAGCGCCGGAGGTGCGGCACTACACTACCTTCGTCCGCAGTGCCGCGCCTCTGGCGCTCAAACGATGTCGGGATCGATGTCCCAGCCCTTCTCCGGATTTCCTGCACGCTGCGCTGGACACGACCGCGTGTGCGGCTTTCGTTAAGGAAAGCCGCATGAAGTGCGCCAACGCCAGCAAGCTCCACAGGAAATCCGGATCCGGGCTGGGCTGACGTTTGGCTCCCGGCCCTACGGGCCTGGTTCTGATTTGCGATTTGCTTTCGTGTTCTCACGCAGACTCTTCAGGCCCTGAGGGCTTCTCGCTCCATGCATTCGCGGTTCCTTGGAAATCCCTGCCTCAGAACCTGAAGGCCAAAGAATTACTTGATTGATCTCTGGCTAATGCTCGCTGCGGCGAGGCAGCCCAGACCTACCCAACAGCAAGTTCTTCCGCATCCTGTATAGCCATCAAGTTTCTATTCGCATCCAGTTCCTATACCGTCGTGTTCCTATACGGTCGGATTCCCATTCGGTTGCAGTTAATAAAGCAGATAAGGCTTTCGCCTGGTCTCGAAATCTTGTAGTTGCTGCTGCCAGTCTTCGGCGATGCGCTGAGGATCACGGCCTGCTTGCAGGGCTTCGAGCACACTCCGATTGGCGAGCAGGATGTTGATCTTGTTTAGTTGAAAATCGTCAGCGTACAGCTTGTGTAGCGCGGACGCGATTTCAAGGCCTAGCTCCGGTGAGTCGATAACATTGCGGCCGGTTACGATCAGTTCGATGCCCTGGCAGGGCTGATCTGCATACGGATAGGGAGAGCTGGGCGTAAAGGCCACGGGCACAAATCGCACTCCAGGCAGGAATCTCGCATTCAGTGCGCGCGCCAGTGCTGGGCCATCGATCCAGGGCGCGCCTACATAGGCAAAAGGGAGTGTCGGTTCCGCGGCCGACGGAGACATTGGTGGTCTCAATGAGGCCTAAGGCGGGATAAAGGATCGCTGCGCTCAAGCTGCGAAGATTGGGAGAAGGATTGGTCCAGGTGAGGCCGGTGGCGTCGAACCAGTCGCCCCGCTGCCAGCCGTTCATGGCGATCACAGTCAGCGGGGCGCGCAATTTGTATTCTCCATTGAAATAACGAGCCAGCTCACCCAGCGTCATGCCGTGGCGCACAGGAATCGGCGCCACGTTGACGTAGCTCTCGCTGCCGGCATCGGAGAGCGGACCCTGCACCATGGCACCCCCGAGCGGATCGGGACGGTCCAGGACCACAATGTCTGTGCCGGCCTGCCCGGCTGCCTCAAGAAAATAACGGACTACTGTTTCGTAGGTGTAGAAGCGAACGCCCGCGTCCGCGATGTCAATGAGGACGGCATCGAGCGAGCGCAGCGTCTCCTGCGAAGGACGACGCTGCGCCGCAGTGCCATAAAGACTGATTACCGGCAGCCCGGTCGACGGATCTGTCGAATTCTGAATGCCTTCTTTGTCCAGAGCGCCGTTGATGCCGTGTTCCGGACTGAAGAGAAGCTTGAGCTTGAGTCCGGGAACGGCTGCTTGCGCATCCTGGGCCAACACGTCGATGGTTCTGCGGCCGTGCACGTCGAGACCGGTCTGATTGGTGAGCAGCCCCACACGCAACACGCCTCCGTGCCTGGCGGCAAGCGCGGCAAGTTCTGCGAAGTTGTCTTGTTCGAGCATATCGATGCCGGTCGCGACCTCTCCATTGCGGTCATGCCAAAGGCGTTCCCCGGCGATGGATTCGTTGTAGCCAGTCAGCCGGGCAGCCAGACTTCCGTTATCCGGCCGGAGCTTGACCCACGCGGCAACCACATTCGCAACCGCCCCGCGGATGGCGTTGATGCCGGTGGGCCCGTTGGGATAAACGGCGTTGGACATGAAGACGACATAGGTATCGCTGCCCGGGTCCATCCAGATGGAAGTTCCCGTGAACCCGGTATGGCCGAAGGAGCCGACGGGGAACAACTCGCCGCGGTTGCTGGAGAAAGGCGAGTCGATGTCCCAGCCGAGCCCGCGAAGCGCAGTGCCTGTGGCCGGCTGACCGGGCGTGGTCATCTTTTCGAGCGTCAACTGCTGCAAGGGAAAGCTGCTGGGCCTGCCGGCAAGCCGGTCGAGCAGGTTTTGCGCGTAGATGGCGACATCGCCGGCGGTGCTGAAGAGTCCGGCATGCCCGGCAACGCCGCCCATGCGACGCGAGGTGGGATCGTGGACCACTCCGCGGAGCATGACGCCGTTCTCGTACTGCGTGGGCGCAATGCGGCTGCGCCAGGCTTCGGGAGGCAGAAAGCGCATGTGCTCCAAGCCCAGCGGTTGCGCCAGGTAGCGGTGCTGGTATTGATCGAGGGTGAGGCCGGAGAGCTTCTCGACCAGCGCGCCGAGCACGATGAAGTTGATGTCGCTGTAGCGAAATTGCACTCCCGGAGCAGTGACCGGCGTGGATGCGAAGGCGCGGCGCAATCCCTCCTGTTTGCCGAGCCACGGATCTTCGAGCGATACATCGGGAGGCAGGCCGGAGTAGTGGGTAAGCAGCTGGCGGATGGTGATGTCCTGCTTACCGTTGACGGCGAACTCGGGCAAATATTGTGCGACCGGGTCGTTCAGCCGGAAGCGGCCCTGCTCGTAAAGCTGCATGACCGCGGGCGCAGTGGCCAAAACCTTGGTCAACGATGCGAGATCGAAGACGGTGTCTTCGGTCATGGCTTCGGGTACGGGGGTCAGAGAGCGGTTTCCGTAGGCCTTTTCAAAGACGATGCGGCCGTCGTGACCGGCGATCACGACCGCGCCGGGGAATTTTTTGGTCGCGATCCCAAGGGCAATAATGCGATCGATTTGTTGAAACCCGGGCTCGTCCGCCGCCTTCAACTGCGCAGTCGAGGCGAGCAAGACCAGCAGCAGAACCGCGATCTTCTGAGCACGCTTCTTATTGGGCAGGATTCTGCTCATTGCCCAGCCCAGAACAAACGTAAGCAAAGATCCGATCAGCACAAACCACGTCCAGGCAATTTTAGGAAACAGGATCTGCACCTTGCCAAACGTCAAGGGCAAGGCATGAGGCTGCTTCCAGAGCAGTATATTGGCTGCCAGACCGCCGATCATTCCGATCATGGCGCCGGTCTCGGTTGCGGACTTGGTGAGCGTGCCGAGCAAGAAGACCCCCAACAGAGCACCGTAAGCAACGGACGCGATCGATAGGCCAACTTCGACCACATGGCCACCGCCGCGCGACATCAATGCGAGCACAAACAGCAGCGCCGCCCAGAAGAGCGTCATCACACGGGATACGCGAGCGCGCCGGCGTTCATCGGCGTTGGGTTTCCAGGCCATATAGAAATCCACCATGCTGCTCGAGCTCAGCGAGTTTACCGCTGCGCTCAGATTCGACATGGCTGCAGCCAGGATTGCCGCAACCATAAGGCCAGCCACGCCATGGGGCATCTCAGCCACAATGAACGCCGGAAAGACTCGGTCCGGACTGGCTGGAGCCGCACCATTAGCAACGTTACCGTAGAAGTAATAGAGCCCCGTCCCGATGGCGAGAAATAGGGCGAACTGAACCAGAATAACCCCGCCGCTGCTGAGCAGGGCGATGCGCGATTCGCGGAGGTTCCTGGCTGCCAGTAGCCGCTGCACCATGAGTTGATCGGTGCCGTGACTTGCCATGGTGAGGAAACAGCCCCCGATAAGACCCGCCCAGAAGGTATAGGTCTGGGTGAGGCTGAAAGCAAAGTGGAAGATGGTGACCTTGCCGGCTGCGGATGCCATCGCATGGATGGCGTGCCAGCCGCCCGGAATGCGATCGCCTAACAGGATGACGGCGACGAGTGTGCCCGCGACATACAGCGCCATCTGGACTACGTCGGTCCAGATGACGGCGGCCATTCCACCTTCGAGGGTGTAGATCAAAGTCAGGACGCAAATGATGGCGATCGAAATTACATCCCGGGTGCCAATCGCTATGCCCACCACAATGGAAACGGCGAAGACACGGACACCTTCCGCCGCGGCGCGCAGAAAGAGAAAAAGAAACGCCGTGAGCTTGTGCAGCCGCGGGCCAAAACGCTCACCAATGACTTCGTAAGCGGTGAGCAGCTCGCCACGAAAATAGCGAGGGAGGAAAATGATGCACACCACGATCCTGCCCAGGAGATAGCCAAGAACAATCTCCAGAAATCCCCAATCGCCGGTATAGGCGAGGCCGGGCACGCTGATGATGGTCAGGGTGCTGGTTTCCGCGGCTACGATCGAGAGCGCGATGGCCCACCAGGGAATTTTGCGATCCGCAAGGAAATAGCTCTTTAAGGAACGGTCTTTGCTACGAAAGCGCAAACCAAATAGGGTGATGCCTACCAGGTAGATGGCTACCAGAGATAGGTCGACCGAGCTAAGCCGGTGGAGCATGAATCCTCGGGTGAAAAAGTAGGTTTAATGGAGTCGAGTTTAGTCTAAATACGCGCCGGCTTCAGGGTGAGGCCGTCGCCTTCGGTGATGGTGATGTATTTGTCGATTGGCAGTTCGGTAAACTTTTCCGTCTTGCCGCTGGGCTCGGGCCACTTCACTTCCAGCCAGTCGATCTTGGTACGGCTGCCGAGGCCGAGGACTACTCGCGGATCGTGCGACGATAAATAACTTCCGCCTCCCACCTTGGTTCGGCTGCGCTTGAGGTCCCCCGCCTGGTAGGTAATGCGTGCGCCGATGGCGTCGCGGTTCGACTTCTTGCCCACCAGCTTGATTCCCAGCCAATGGTTGCCTTTGGCCGCAGTGTTGCGCAACAGCAACGGAGCATCGTCGTTCACGGAGATAAGGACGTCGACGGCGCCATCGTTATCGAAGTCGCCGATGGCGAGCCCCCGGGCGGAAAGATTCCGGGCAAAGAGCGGGCCACTTTGCGCGCTTACGTTGTGTAACGTCTTTCCGTCACTGTGAAACAGCACCAACGGCTCGCGGTAAGTGACCTCTTTCTGCATGGTCTCGATCAGGTCGTCGGGATTTCCGTTGGCCAGGAACAGGTCAAGATTGCCGTCGTTGTCGTAGTCGAAAAACTTCAGTCCCCAGCCGCTGAGCAGACGCGTCGATGATCCGATCGCGGTCGCGTCGGCCTGGTCATCAAAAGTCTCGTCGTGATTGTTCTGGTAGAGCGAAAATTCCTGGTGGTCGAGGTTGGCCACGAAAAGATCCATCCAGCCGTCCTGATTGACGTCGGCTGCATCCACTCCCATACCGGAACGGGCCCGGCCCATCTGACTGTATCCCACACCAGCAGCAAGGGCAATCTCTTCGAATTTACCGTTGCCGCGATTCATGAAGAGAAAATTCCTGGCCGTGTCGTTGGCGACGAAGAGGTCCATCCTGCCCCTGTTGTTGAGGTCGGCAGCGACCACACCCCAGGCTTTTCCGAGATACTTCGCAATGCCCGAGGATAGGCTGACATCCGTGAAGGTGCCGTCGCCGTTGTTATGGAAGAGCCAACTGGGTGATGGCTTGTAGAGCGTGGGAATACAGTATCCCGGCTTGTTGTAGGCGGTGCAGGGAAGGTTTTTGGCTTTACTGAATTCTACGAAGTTGCAGACAAAGAGATCCAGGCGTCCGTCATTGTCGTAGTCGAACCATACCGCGCTCGAAGCCCATCCGGGAGCTGCGACGCCGGCCTTTTCCGTGACGTCGGTAAACGTGCCGTTGCCGTTGTTGTGGTACAGGATACTTCTTCCGTACTGCGTGACATAGAGATCGGGAAAACCGTCGCCATCATAGTCGCCCGCGGCGACCCCTTGTCCGTAGCCGCCGGCAGCGACGCCCGCCTTCTCGGTGACGTCGGTGAACGTGCCATCTCGATTGTTACGATAGAGCGCGTTACGCAAGGGCGGATTGGGATCGTAGAAGTCACACTTGCCGCTGTTGACAAGGTAGATGTCCATCCATCCGTCATTGTCGTAATCGAGAAAGGCGCAGCCTGCACCGGTGCTTTCGGGAAGGTACTTCTGCGGTGACTTGCCTGCGGTGTGTACCCAGGTGATGTGGCTGGCGGAAGACGGCACTTCTGCGAAGGGATAGAGTGTTGCAGCACGAGCGAAGGGATTGAGTGCGACGGATCCGGTGGCGCCGGCCAGGGCCCAAAGAAAACACCGGCGAGATAGCTGGCCATTGCCGGTCACTGCGGATTCTGGGCTCCCTGTCCACCGGCGTGGTCCGTAGCCTGCTGCTGTAGAACGAACTCGCGATCCGCATCTTCTTTGCGTCCGGTACGAGAGTAGGCGGTCGCCAGACTGTAGTGCGCGGCAGGGTTGCCGGGCTGCATTTTGACCGCTTTTTCGAGCGGCGCCACGGCCTCCGCGTACTTTTTCTCCGCTAAGAGCGACATACCCAATCCAAGCCAGGCATCGGCGAAGTTGGGCTCGAGCTGCGTGGCTTTGGAGAAATGCTGTTCCGCGCCGGCTAGATCCTGGGCCTGGCGCGCCAGTTCCCCGAGGACGTATTCCGCACCGGCGTTCGAGGGATCGATGGCGAGTTCTGCTTGCAGCTCTTTCTTGGCCTGCTCCGCGAAATCTGGAGTTGGGTTGGGCTTGGACAGCAAAAGGCGCGCCAGGCGGAAGTGAATACCGGGATATTGGGGATTTTGTTCCAGTATCTTGCGATAGTCCTTTTCGGCCTCGTCCCACTTGCCCTGCAACTCGTTGGTGTCGGCATCCATTTCAAGCGCGGGAATTGAATGCGGAGCGGTGGTCGCCAACTCCCGTGCAGCATGAGTGGATAGGTCGGAAAAAGCGTGTGTTAAGACATAGAGCACTTCGGGATCGCGGGGAAACTGCCGGCTCAAGGTGCGCAGGAAATCAAACAGGGCATCTTGCTGCTGCAACACGGTTGCACAACGCACGCCGTCGAGGCCGATTCTCTTCTGCAGCTCTTTGTCGGCGACGTGAGACGACTTCAATAGCAGGGGCAACGCCTCGGCACAATGGCCATTCTCGGCCATCGACGCGGCGTGCTCGGCGGCTGCGGGGGTAACGGTTGCGGTCTTGCTCGCAACCTGCGACATGGCGGAGAAGCCGACTGCGAACGCGAAGCAGACCGCGGGACCCAACTTGGAAAATGTACGCGGCATTCACCGTCCAAAGGAAAAGGGGCAGACGCTGGTGGAACAGCGTCTGCCCCTGAGTTTATCAGGCCTTAGAAGTAGAACTTCAGCGCGAATTGGATGTTTCTTGCGGGCTGCGAGTGACTTGTCAAACCGAAGGTTGAACTGGGGTAGCTGACTGCCGGAGCCCCCAATTGCACGTTGTTGAAGGCATTCAAGAAGTCGCCGCGGAACTCGAAGTATTTGGCTTCGGTCACGTGGAAGGCTTTCACCAATCCGATGTCAGTATCGGTGTACCCGGGTCCTCTGTCGGGACCTTGAGCCGGGCAGTTGCCAAAGGTTCCGGTTGCTGGTACTGAGTACCCCTCCGGACTCTCCCATTGATAGCCTTGAAAGGCTCCGCCGATAATGCTGGGTTGACGGCCGAGGGTGTGTGTCAGTCCGCAATTGGGCCGCGGGCCGCGTCCGTTGGTTCCCGAGGTGTCGGTCCCGGTGGAAACCGCCAGAGGAAAGCCGGTGTGAAGGGAGATGATCGTGGAAGCCGTCCAGCCGCCCACCACGGCATTGACGACAGGGTTCATATTGTTGCCGAATGCCCTACCGTGGCCAACCGGCAGATCATAGGTGGCATAGGCGGCTACAACGCTGCTGGCGTCAGAGTAGCAGCTGGCGTAGTCGCCGTGAGGATTGTAGAGATTCTGGTAGTAGGGCGACGCAGGCGACCCCTGCGTCGCTGCGCCCCAGGTTCCATAGTATCCGCTGTTGTTGGTCAGACAATGGGACCAGGTGTAAGCAACCTGCCCCTCAAGGCCGTTGGAAACGCGCTTTGATAACACGGTCTGAAGCGCATTGTAAGTGGTGAAACCTGTGGAAGCGGTTCCGGAGACCTGAGAAAGATCGTTGATCAACGTGGGATTGTCCCGGAAATAGAGACTAGGCCCGACCACGCCATTATTGAGAGTGCCCTGCAAGTAGGGTGTGGGAACCATCAAGTGCGTATCGTGGCTACCAACGTAACCGACCTGAAAGGTTAAGTCGCGGCCGGCCTGGCTTTGCACGGTTAGGTTCCACTGCTGATCCATGGCAGGTTGAACCTTCTTGTCCCAAACATACATAACCGCTCCAGCGAACGGATCGCCGGCGACAGCGCCACCAGGACCTTCCTGGGTCTGGTAGGTGGGAGTGAGATAGGTCGCGGTGACCTCGGTTGGGGTGAAGGGCGGATTGCGCGGAAGGCGCAGGTTGGTGCCGGTTCCCTCCAGGTAAGACGAGATGGTGTAAGCGCCGCGGAGAACCGTTTTGCCTTGCCAGGCGGCCGGGGACCAGGCGAAGCCGATGCGGGGTTGAACGTCAGGTATTCCGTACTCTGAGTTATAGAGAGCGCGGCTGTTGCCGTCCACGCCCGCGAGTTCGAGAGCTCCGGTGGTCAGATCCAGATTGGACTGGCGGTTGTTGAGTTCCACCCAAGGGGTAGTCGCTTCGTAGCGCAAACCAAGATTCAGAGTCAGAGTGGGGGTGATACGCCAGTCATCCTGCCCGTAGCCGCCGAACCTCCAGGCAAACTGGTGCCAGGTGCCACCGGTGCTGACGCCCTTGCCGGTTGCTTCCGGATAACCGGTGAAGAAGTCGCCTGCCGGATCACCGGTGAAATTGCCCGCGAACAAAATGGAGCCGTACTCACCGCTGTTGCCGCTGTAGAAGGTGTTGATGCGAAAACGCCAGAGCTGGAAGCCAGCCTTGAACACGTGCCGGCCGTGGGTAACGACCACGCCATCGTCAAACTGGATCACGGTGTCGGCGAAATTCTGATTGATGATCGCATTGCCGACATTGGTGAGCGTCCCCGACGAGCCGGGCTCGGGAGCGGTGCCACCGTCGAAGCCCAGCAACAGCAAGCCAGGCCCTACGGAATTGGCATTGGCAATGCCCAGCGCCGTGCCCAAATCGCCGATGCTGGAGGCGAAGGTGGCTCCGGTGAGGATCGTAATCCAGGATGCGCCAACGCGAGCTTCGTTCAATATGTTGGGGCTTAAGGTGTGGGTCCAGGTTCCGACAGTATTGTGCAGCGGAACCTTATTATAGGTATCGCCGAGGATCAGCTGCGAGTTGGTCTCGGGGTCATTCTGGTATGCCTGCGAGTAACGGGCGGAGAGACGATCTTTTTGCGTGATGTTCCAATCAACCTTGGCGTCGCCCTGATCGGAATCGTAGATCTCCGTGAGTTGGTTTACCGCGTTGTTGGTGAGGTTGCCGTTGATCGGCTTTGGATAGAAGCTGGACGCGAAGAGAGCCGCTGCAACCGGGTTTATTTGGGCGAGGGGAATTTGATTTCCGGCGTAGGGCGCACCGTTTTTCGGGTTCTTTAACTGGGTCGAGAGCTGCGAGAAATCGCCGGCCCGCTCGGCGTTAGTAAACACCGTCATGTTCTGGCTGGTTGTGGGATGATCGAAGCGCTGTCCTTGATAGTCGAAGAAAAAGAAAAGCCTGTCTTTGATGATCGGGCCGCCAACGGTGCCCCCGAACATATTCCAACGCAGAGCCTCCCTGGACAATTCCTGGCCCGGGCCGAGGAATTTGTTTTCCCACTGGTTGGCATTGAGGACGTCGTTGCGGAAGAACTCCCAGGCGTCGCCATGGAACTGGTTGGTGCCAGACTTGATGGAGGCATTGATGATACCTCCGGAGTAGTTGCCGAACTCAGCCGGGGCGTTGGCCGTGATGATGTTGAACTCCTCGATGGCGTCTGGCGATGGCTGGATGGCCAGGTCATTTTCGGAGGTCTGGTTGTTATCCATACCATCCAGGATGAAGTTGTTCGATTGCTCACGGTGTCCATTGATGTACGGACGGCCGCTGTCGTTGATGTTGTCTCCGTTGTTGAAGGTGGAGTTATCCACGGTGACGCTGCCGGGCGACAGTAGAGTCAGCTCAACGTAGTTGCGCGTTGCCAACGGAATGCCAGTGATGGTCTTGGAATCGATGAGGGTGCTGACCTGGGTGGTATCGGCCTGCAACTGCGGAGCTTCGGCGCTCACCTCTACGGTGTTGGTAACCGCGCCGACCTTCATCTTGAAACTGATACGCGCGACCTGGTTAAGCACCAGGGTGATGGGCGGCTCGACAGTAGTGTCAAAACCCGCAGCCTCTGCCTTTACTTCGTAGGTGCCGATGGGAAGATTGGAGAAAGTAAATACACCGCCTGCAGTGGTTTGGGCGGTGGAGGTCGTGCCGCGCTCAGTATCGCGCGCCGTGACGGTGGCGCCGTTGAGGGCTGACCCCGCTGCATCTTCCACTGTGCCGGTGATGCTGGCTGTGATTGTCTGACCGAACAAGGGGTGGCTGGCGCTAAAAAGCCCCAGGACCATTAAGAGGGCTAAGCCCCATAAGGTATTACGTTTCATACTGTCCTCCAAAGATCTACAGGGGCCCTACAGATACAACTGTCAGCAACTCTTCCAGAGTTTGCTTTCTAATCGACCATTATGAAGGTCGGTAGTTGCACTATAACCATAGCCAGACAACAATGCAAGCGAGATGTCACGGGAAAAACAACACTTTTTTGGTCGTTGTTTTGTCTGGTCTGTGAGTTGTTAAGTGTCACAGTCGTTTGTTTCTAGAGAGTTTTCACAAATGTTCTGGAGGTTTTCACAAAATGCCTATTTACCAGGCGCCAGCTCTTCCACAAGGATCCCGGAGAGCTTCGAAATAAGGAGATCGCCCGGATTATCCGGTCCGTAGTCGACTTCCTTAATATTGTTTACTGTGATGGCCATAGCTACGGGCCCGTGCTGCGAGTAGACGATCGCCACATCGCTTCTCAGGTGATCGAGCGCACCCGACTTGCTGGCGATGACGGTGTCTTTCATATCTCTTCCAATGCCATCATGATCGTGCTGGCGCTTGAGCACGCCAATCATTTCGCCGGACGCCGCCTTGCTTACTAAGTCACCACGGTAGAGTTTTTCAAGGATCAAGACCATATCGCGGGGACAGCTTCTGCCAGTGCCCCAGCGATCGTTTCCTGGCTTCTTGCCCTCGTCGGTCAAGCCCTCCGGATGCGGCTTAGCGTTTGGATCCGGAAACAGCTTCGCTTGCATGATTTTGCGCATCACGGCGGTTTGCTTTAGCCCCAGCTGGGCCATACGAACGTTTACTGCATTGCCGCCGATGCGGTCGAGGATAAGGTTCGTTGCCGTGTTGTCACTGACGACGATCATCAGGTGCATCAGATCGCGGATGGGTAAGGCATCTCCTGGAGAGAGCTCCGTGAGCACACCGCTGCCCGACACTTTGTCCTGATCCCTCAGCACCAGCTTCTGGTTCCAATCGAGCCTTCCCTCTTTCGCTTCAGCGAAGAGCTCGACCATAATAGGGAGTTTGATGGTGCTGGCGGTAGGAACGGGTGCGTCTGCGCGCAGGCCATAGCTGAAACCGGTGTCGAGATTCGTGGCATACAGGCTGACGCTGCCGGGAAAGCCCTGAATCGCGGCCTGAATGCGGCGATCAATCGCCGCCGCCGGTTCCGTTTGCTGGGCTTGCGCCCGCCAGGCAGCAAGGCTAAGAACGGCGACAGACATTACAAGGAGGAAGCGGTTTATCCACACCGTGCGCAGAGATTCCATAGGCTCCGTATAACATACGCTCCGCAGCAAGTTGGCCCGGGGGTATCATCTCCCCATGTTGGAGACCATCGGCCACTACCGCATCAGGCAGAAGATTGGCCAGGGCGCCATGGGCGTGGTGTATGAGGGATGGGATGACCGCCTGCAGCGGCCTGTCGCCGTCAAGGCCCTCGACGAAACAAATGAAAGCAGCGCCGCCCGCAGCCGGCTTTGGCGCGAAGCGAGATCTCTGGCCCGGGTAAATCATCCCCACGTCTGCCAAATCTACGACGTCCTCGAAGAGAGTGGCGTTCTGGTCCTTGTGATGGAATTGCTTGATGGCCTTTCCCTCGCCGACCGCCTGCTCAGCAGGATGATTGAGGCATCCGAGGCGTTGAAAATTGTTCGGCAGATTTTGCAGGCGCTCCAGGCCCTGCACGATCTCGGGATCATTCACCGCGACCTAAAGCCCTCCAATGTGTTTCTGACACGCAATGGCGTCAAGTTGCTGGATTTTGGCCTGGCCCATACAACGAGTTCCCTACTCAGCGGGGGCTCGAACCAAACTGCGACCGAGCAATCTATCGCTGGAGGCATAGTCGGCACACCCTTATATATGTCGCCGGAACAGGCGAGTGGCCTGCGCGTTGGTCCGGCCTCCGACATTTTCTCAGTGGGCTCCCTCTTTTATGAGTTGCTCACCGGCAATCGGCCGTTTGAGGGCAATTCCCTGGTCGATATCCTCTACGCTGTGCTGCATCAAAATCCGCCGCCCCTCAGCGGGTCACGCGAAGTCGAAGCCCTTGATCAGATCCTTCGCCGGGCCATGGCCAAGCGAGTTGAGGACCGTTACGCGTCGGCGCGCGAAATGCTCGAATCGCTGGAGTCCGTCACATTTTCCGAAAGTACTGGCGTCACGCCGCGAACGCGCATCGTCTCCCGCATCATCGTCTTGCCCTTTCGCGCACCGAAGAGCGATGAACACACTGATTTCCTAACGTTCGCCTTGCCTGAGGCAATTGGCAATTCGCTCTCGGTGATGAATAACCTGATCATCCGGTCGAGTCTTCTTGCGGCGCGGTTTGAAGGGCAGCCGGATCCCAAACGTGTCGCCATCGAGGCCGATGTGGACGCATTCCTCACGGGTTCATTGCTCCGCGCCGGCGAACACTTTCGCCTCACTTGTCAGCTGATCGAGGCGCCCAGCGGCACGGTGCTTTGGTCGGAAACGGCGAATTCTTCCATGCGGGATCTCTTTACCGTCCAGGACGAATTGTGCGAACGCATCCTGCGATCGCTGCAGATTCCACTCGACGAGCGCGAACAGCGCGCTTCTCGCCGGGACGTCCCCGCGAGCGCCCGGGCCTATGAGTGCTATCTTCGCGCCAACCAGATCACACTCGCGCGCACACTGGATAACATGGGCATCGCTCGCGATCTTTATCTCCAATGTCTCGACGAGAGTCCTGATTACGCGCCGGCATGGGTGCGCCTCGGCCGCGTCTACCACTTCCTGGGAAAATTTGGCGACGATGTTCACGCGAATGAGGAGCTATCGGAGAAGGCCTTCCGTCGTGCGTTTACCCTGAACCCCGATCTCACCATCGCCCACAATTTTTATACGCCCGCGGAATGCGATCATGGCCACACCAGCAAGGCCATGGTCCGTTTGCTGGAGCGAGCGCGCTTCCGCCGAAACGACGCCGAGCTTTTTGCAGGGCTAGTGCAGGCTTGCCGCTATTGCGATGAACTGGACGCCTCCATCGCTGCTCACCTCCGTGGACGTCATCTCGATCCTCATCTGATCACGAGCGCCGCGCATACCTATTTCCTAATGGGTAATTACACGAGCACGCTTGAACTCTATGGCCGCAAGGGTGTCTATTACCTCGATTGCGCCGCGCTCGCCGCCATGGGAGATAATCAAACCGCGCTCTCGATGTTGAGAGAACGGGAGCGATCCGGGGGCGCCACGGGGGCGCTCCAGGGAGTCATGCGTTCTCTGCGCGCATACCTCGAAGGCAACACGGAAGAATGCCTGAACGCAATCGTGAGCGCTGAGGCTGCTCTGCTGGCTGATCCGGAAATATTGTTTTATGCTGCGCGCCAGCTTGCCCGGATCGACCAGACCGAACGCGCCATCTCGACTCTCTTTACTGCAATCGAGCGCGGGTTTCTGTGCGCGTCCGCGATTGCGCGCGATCCATGGTTCGCATCGTTGCGATCCGACCCGCGCTATGCTGCACTTATGCAGGATGCCGAACGCCGCCGCTGCGAAACACATGCGGCGTTCCTTGGCGCAGGCGGCCTACAGGTAATCCGCGTCGCTTGATTGCATCGGAGAAGGTTGAGCGGGCGCTCAGCTCTTCCCCGATCAGTTGGTGTTCCGGGGACTACCAGTATGTGCTGCGCTTCGGTGGTGAATGACCCTCACTCGCCGGCGTGAGTGCTATTCCCAAATTGCAGCGTGGCGTCGTGGAGCGCGATCCCGGTCAAGAACGTTTTGTTGTCCTTGAAGTTTGTCATCTCAGATTCGATATTGTTCCGGCCTTCGACGATATGTGCGGGAACTGTTTTGGTCCACTTGCCGTTAATGAACGTTACCTGCACATTTGGATCCGTTCCAGTCCATACGACCTTGTAGGTCCCCTTGGGCAGTTCGGTGGTTCCTACCGTTACGTTGCTGTCGAGTACGACGTTGGCAGAGTTGTGGGAGGCGGCGTTCGCAGCGAATGGAAGGATAGCGAGAATAAAGGTAAAGCCCAGGACTCGTTTCGTCATGTTCTATCTCCTATATCTGCTTCCGTTCTTCAAGTGTTTTGAGAAGCATTCTCTAGATTAGAAACGCGCCGAAGCACACTTAATCTTAATAATTGTTAAGCTCGCGACACCCTCGCTGATCCAACCTTCGCTGGTCCACCGATTCCCGCAATCGCCGCCTTCTCTCTAGAGGATAGACGCGGCAATACGATTTGTACCTTAAGACCCGGGTGTGCGTTTTCAGCGGTGATGGCGCCTTGATGTACTTGAACCGCCCGCATCGCGATCGACAGCCCAAGCCCAATCCCACCGCTGTTGGTATCGCGCGATTCTTCTGCGCGGAAGAACGGCTTAAATATCTGAGAGAGCAGTTCTTCGGGAACACCAGGGCCATGATCGCGAATTTCGACGATCGAGGTATCGGCAGTTTCCCCCAACCTCACTTCTACAGTTGAGTGAGAGGGTGAATAGCGAATCGCGTTTTGCAGCACATTGGCGACAGCACGGCGCAAAAGCTCCGGATCTCCCCAAAGTGGCCGCTCCAACTGGCCACTCACCTGAAGCCTGCGTTCGCGCACCTCCGCGTCAATCCGTTCTTCGCTGACGACGTCGTTGACCACTTGCTCGAGATCCAGGATTTCAAATTTTCTGGCTTCCGGATCGCCTTCGGCGCGCGTGATCTCCACCAGCTCAGAGACCATGGAGGTAATTCGGTCCACGTCACGCTCAATACGATCCAGGGCATGACGCTGATCGGGTGAGCTCCTGGCAAGCTTCACGGCAAACTTGAGCCGGGCGAGTGGCGATCGAAGTTCATGCGAGATGTCAGCCAGCAGTCGCCGCTCGCTTGTGAGCAATCCCTGCAAACGTTCCGCTGTTTCATTGAAGGCCCGGGCCAGGTAACCAATCTCATCGCGGCGGCGAGTGTGCCAGCGGGCAGAGAGGTCGCCGCGCCCAAATCGCTCTACCGTTGCCGTTAGATGGCGGATCGGCGATACCAGCCGGACCGCCGCAGCCCAGCAGAGAATTCCTGTAGCGCCTATAACCAGCAGGTAGTACGGAAAGTATACCCAGGGTTGAGGCCGGTCGGGTGGGAGGGCGATAAACCAGTACGCGCCATCCACTGTTCTGCGGCTAATTACCAGCTTGCCTGCGCGGCGTTGGCGCTCTTCCGTCGCTCCAGCTGGGGGGATCAAGTTCGATAGATTGTGGCCGGAAACGACATCGATACCTGCGGAATTCAAGAGATAGTGCGAGCCGCCAAAGATCCGGTCCGCAAGGTGCATATAGGCCGAAACAGCGCCCGGGCCGCCGTGATCAAATGCCTTCCGTGCCTCTTCCAACTGTAGTTCGTCGGTTCGTTCAAATGTCCGGTAGAAGGTGTTGCGGTCAATCTGCCTCGAAATGGCAAGAAAGACCACTAGAGACAACGACAACGTTCCTGCCATCGCGAGCAGGATTCCCACGTAGAGAGATCTCATAGAGTGCCTTTATACGGCGATTCTCCAGATATTTTGCGCATAACGTTGTGGCCTGGCGTTCTCCTCAATAACACTTATCATTCCGTGCTGGTAAAGACATACCCAACGCCCCGAATGGTACGAATCAAGGTATGACCGAGCTTCTTGCGCAAGCGGCTGATGTGTACGTCGAGCGATCGGTCCAAGGGGGTTGGTTCGCGTTCGAACAAACCCTGGGTAATCTCATCGCGCGATACGATGCGGCCGGCGGAGCGAGCCAGCAAATCGAAAATATCGAACTCCATTGCAGTCAAATCTACCAGGCGCTTGCCCTTCCACACCTCGCGCCTGTTCACATCGATACGGATCTCTCCAAACCTGGCGGCTGCGTCGTTCAGATGATGGGAGCCGGCGATTCGCCGAAGGACCGCACGGATGCGCGAGAGGAGCTCATCGGGATCGAAAGGCTTGGCCAGATAGTCATCCGCACCTTTGTCCAGACCTTCGATTCGATCGCTGCGATGAGTCCGGGCCGTCAACATGATGACCGGGACCGCGCTCTGACGACGGATCTGGTGCAACAGAGTGAAACCATTGATTTGAGGCAACATCACGTCAAGGATCACCAGATCGTGTTGGCCCCCCAGAGCGGCGGCAAGGCCGTCACGGCCGTTGTGAACGGCTGTCATCCGGTGGCCGTTCTCCGCGAAAAACTCCTGCATCATGGCGCATAACTCTGCGTCGTCGTCGATGAGTAGCAGCGATAACTTCCTGGATGCGGGCGATGTACCTGGCGTCGCCATTTCCTGAACCCATGGGTGAACTTCTCTGCTGCATCCAAGTTTACGCGCAGTAAGACTAAGGGTCCTTCAGCGTCGTCGCTCCTAACCCTTCTGAAGACGCCCCCTCTTCAATTCAGGGGGATAACGAAATTATATGATTTGAATGGAAAGAGGCGTGCATGATCCTCAGGCATCTCGAATTCTTTATGGCCTTGGCGCGCGAAAAACACTTCGCGCGGGCGGCGGCTTCCTGTCGCGTTTCACAGTCCACGCTCTCTGCCGGAATCAAACAGATGGAGGAGAGTCTCGGTGTCCTGCTGGTCGAGCGTGGGCAACGCTTCATGGGACTCACTCCCGAAGGAGAGAAAGCTCTCGAATGGGCGAAGCATGTGATTGCGGACTATGAGGGCCTGCAACAGAGCTTGTCTGAATTGCGGCGAGGATTGACAGGGTATCTGAAGATTGGGGCAATTCCCGTTACGCTGCCAGTCATCTCGCTGCTCACTACGCCATTCGCCAAGCTTCATCCCCACACCCAGATAGTCATCCGCAGTCTGACCTCGATCGAGATCCAAAGAGGCATTGATGAACTTACGCTCGATATCGGAATGACGTATCTCGATAATGAGCCGCTGGCGAGGGTTCGGAGAGTCCAACTCTATTCGGAACACTATGTCTTCCTAACTCCGAAAGACGCAAGTGTACAGGATCGAAATACAATTCCGTGGATGGAGGCGGCGAGCTATCCTCTATGCCTGATGACCTCGGATATGCAGAACCGCAGGATCATCGACATGCACTTTCGTGAGGCGGGAGCGGAGGTGCATGCAGCCATCGAAACGAATTCACTGATCACGTTGTGGTCGCACTTGAAGTTCGGTCAGTGGTCCACCGTTTTGCCGAATTCGTTTCTGCCCTTGATCGGCGAGGTAGACGGACTGGTTGCGCTTGCCCTGGTTGAACCAGATGCATCGCACGCAGTTGGCTTGGTCGCTTCTGATCGCGATCCGCTGCCTCCCGTTGCTCGCGCTTTTCTTAACCTGGCCAAGCAAGTCGGACTGGGCGAAGAGATCCATCGGCAACTTGCACAGCTCCGTCCGGGATTCAAGGAACTGTAACGTGATCGAGATCTTCGATTGGCTCATTGAAGTTCTTTGTTTGACCGTCGTTATTTCGGTTTGAGAGCCTTGTTTCGTAGTTGGAGGAACCAATGGCAAAGATACTCTGCGTACTGTACGACGACCCGGTTACGGGCTATCCCAAGAGCTACGCTCGTAGCGGCATCCCCAAGATCGACCACTATCCGGGCGGCCAGACGGCCCCAACTCCGGAGGCGATTGACTTCAAACCCGGAGAGCTGCTCGGTAGTGTCTCCGGCGAACTTGGCCTGCGCAAGTACCTTGAAGGTCTGGGCCACACCTTCATCGTTACGTCGGACAAGGAAGGTCCTGACTCGGTGTTCGAGCGAGAACTTCCGGACGCGGAGATCGTCATCTCCCAACCCTTCTGGCCGGCGTACCTCACCCCGGAACGGATCGCAAAAGCAAAGAAACTGAAGCTGGCGATTACGGCCGGCATTGGTTCCGATCACGTCAATCTGGAAGCCGCCATTAAACACGAGGTCACGGTTGCCGAAGTGACGTACTCCAACAGCATCAGCGTCTCCGAGCACGCGGTCATGATGATTCTCTCGCTGGTGCGCAACTACCTTCCGTCCTACGAATGGGTTCTCAAGGGCGGCTGGAACATTGCGGATTGCGTCGAGCGGTCCTATGATCTCGAAGGCATGCACGTGGGTACGGTTGCCGCGGGCCGCATTGGACTCGCCGTGCTGAAACGTCTCAAGCCCTTCGATGTGAAGCTGCATTATTTCGATCAATACCGGGTGCCGGAGAATGTGGAGAAGGAGCTTGGTCTTACCCGTCATGCGAACCTGGAGGACATGCTCAAGGTCTGCGACGTGGTGACGATTAATGCGCCCCTTCATCCTGGGACGCTCGACCTGTTTAACGATGCGCTGATCGGCAAGATGAAGCGCGGCGCTTATCTGGTGAACACCGCACGCGGCCTGATCTGCAATCGTGAGGCAGTTGTTCGCGCTCTGGAAAGCGGACAGCTTGCCGGCTATGCCGGCGATGTCTGGTATCCGCAGCCCGCTCCGAAAGATCATCCGTGGAGGACGATGCCGCATCATGGCATGACCCCACACATCTCGGGCACATCACTCTCGGCTCAAACCCGCTATGCGGCGGGCACACGCGAGATCCTGGAGTGCTACTTTGAGGATCGTCCCATCCGCGATGAATACCTGATCGTGGACGCCGGCAAGCTCGCTGGAGCCGGAGCGCATTCTTATACCGTGAAAAAGTAACGTATCTCTTGACACGGGCGAAGTTCACACGGCAAGGAAGGCTGGGTGCCCCGCACCCAGCCTTCGTTTCACGGTGACTTCGCCCGTCAGCATTTTAGGAGCGATGGATGACGCGAGAAGAACTCACCGCGAAGATACTGGATGCCAAGCGAAGGAAGCGGCTTGGCTGGAAGCAGATTGCAGAATCCATCGGACGGGGATCGCCGGTGCTGTATACGGCTGCGCTGCTTGGCCAGATGACGTTGACTAAGGAAGAGGCAGACAGGCTTGCGAAGCTGCTGGAACTGGATGAGATGGAAGCAATCCAGCTTACTGAACCGCCCTATAGAGGATCGCTACCGGTCGTTCCTCCGACCGATCCTTTGATCTATCGCTTCTACGAACTCGTACAGACCTACGGTACAACATGGAAAGCGCTCATTGAGGAAGAGTTCGGTGACGGCATCATGAGCGCGATCGACTTCGATATGGAGATCAAGCGCGAGGTGAACGCAAAGGGTGACCGAGTGGCTATCACCATGTCGGGCAAATTCCTGCCTTACAAGCGCTACTGAAGGCTTGCTGCATTGTGTCTGGTAGGCATGTGAAAGTCGATAAACCGGATGTCCGGGGAGTGGAAGTAGATGCAGAGACGCGATGCGCCCATTACCACTCCGCGCTCGACATCATTGCCATAAGGATGGCTTGTTGCGGCGTCTACTATGCCTGCAAGGATTGCCATGAAGTGCTTGCGGGCCATCCTATCCAGGTGTGGCCTCGCTCGGAGTGGAACGTTCGAGCCGTTCTCTGCGGAGCATGTGGCTACGAACTGACGATCGGCGAATACATGGGCAGCGGCTACTTATGCCCGCACTGCAGGGCCGGCTTCAACCCAGGATGCAGAAAACACTACCAGTTCTATTTTGCGCCTGAAGACACGGCTTGAGTCCGCTCTATAAAGCCGCCCACGATGGCCGCGCACTTTTCCAGGAACTCCTTTTCCTTTGCCGAAAAGGCAGCGTATAGAAGCCCGTCCCGTTGTAGTTGGACAGGCGTTGCGGAATGATCTCTACGATGAAGTTCTGCAACGACGCAAGATCGTTTGCAGACTCCGCAAATGTGCTCACTTGGGAAAGAATCTGAGCGAAGGTATTTTCGGACATAATTTGGCCTAGGGAAGCATTGCTTCGGCTTCGATTTCGACCCGCCACTTGGGATTGAGCAGCGAGGCGACAACCATCGTCGCCGCCGGACGGATCTCAGCGAACACTTCGCCGTGGGCGCGGCCGATCTCTTCCCAATCTTCCTGGCGCGCAATGAACATACGCGTACGGTACACGTGCTCGAACTTCGCTCCCGCCTGTAAGAGCGAGGCTTCAATAATCTTCAACACGGCGCGTGTTTGCTCGGCTGGGGAAAGATCATCAGCACCAACCGGGCCGGTGCCGGACACATGGACGACCTTGCCGATACGCACGGCACGTGAAAAGCCGATAACGGGCTCATAGGGACTGGTTCCGGGGACATTTTGGCGATCCATAACGAAGAGTGTAACGCGTGCGAGCTTGCTTAGAGCTACCGACCGGCGGTACTCACGTCGAAGACCAGATGCTTCTTGAAGAACGGCAAAACCTCGTTGTACACGCGACCGTCGGCAGGCCGGGCAGGTTCGGCGAACCTGGGCGCCCCGTCTTATCACCCTTCTCTATGGGCAGCCGTCTTATTCTTATTTGGTTTCTGAGTTCACTGGAATCCTTCCCTGCTCCTCACCCATCCAAGGCGGTATAGGTGGATCGAATGCCGAAGGTAGTTCGCTTTCATGAAACGGGCGGTCCGGAAGTACTGAAATTTGAAGATGTGCCGCTCCAAGAGCCTGGAAAAGGCGAGGTCCGATTGAGGGTAAAAGCGATCGGGCTGAATCGTGCCGAGTCTATGTTCTACCACGGACGGTATGTCTATCCCCCCACGTTGCCTGCCGGGCTTGGCTACGAAGCAGCAGGCAGGGTTGAGGCCGTTGGACCGGATGTCGACACGAGCTGGATAGGCAAGCGCGTCTCTTCCATTCCTGCATTCACGCTCAACGAATACAGCATGGTGGGGGAAACGGCGGTGGCGCCCGTTGCGGCGATTGCCGAGTATCCGGCGAGCCTGTCTCCGGTCGAAGGCGCTGCCATCTGGATGCAGTATGTCACGGCCTATGGGGCCCTGGTCGCCATCGCAGCAGTTACGAAAGGCGATTTCGTGGTGATTCCGGCCGCCTCCAGCAGCGTTGGGCTGGCGGCGATTGAGATTGTGAAAGCCGAGGGCGGCGTCTCCATCGCAACCACGCGCACCCGCGACAAGAAAGAACAGCTGACGAAACTGGGCGCCGATTACGTCATCGCCACCGATGAAGAGGATTATGTCGCCAGGGTCGCCGAAATCACCAAGGGAAAGGGCGCTCGTGTGACCTTTGATCCGGTGGCCGGGCCATTTATAGAAAAATTGGCAGAGGCCGCACAACCTGGAGGCATTATTTTTGCCTATGGTGCACTCTCCGGACAGCCGACTCCTTTTCCTCTGCTCACGGCGCTCAACAACAGCCTTTCTATTCGCGGTTATTCCTTGATGTCCATTACTCGCGTTCCGGAGAAGCTGGCGCCGGCGAAGAAATATGTCTATGACCGCTTGGCCGATGGGCGTTTTCGCCCCAAAATCGCAAAGACGTTTCCTTTTTCCGAGACAGTCGAGGCGTACCGGTATCTGGAATCAAACGCGCAGGTAGGAAAGATAGTGGTCACCGTGCCGTAAGCTGCAGGTGGCTGCGTTAGGCACGCAGCCACCACAATCGATTTAAATGGATAGGTTCAGGATGCGGTTGAGGCGTTGCACGAAGATGGCGGGATCCTCGAGCGGTACACCTTCCATGAGCAGCGCCTGATCGAAGAGCAACCAGGCCGCGTCCTCTTGCGTGGCGTCATCGGGGCGGGCCAGCAGCTTACGGATGATCTCGTGATCGGGGTTGATCTCCAGCGTGGGCTTGAGCGCAGGGATATCCTTCTGGCCCATGGCGCGCAGCATCTGCTGCATCTGCATGGAGGGCTCCGCTTCGTCGGAGACGATGCACGAAGGGCTATCCGCCAGCCGCACCGAAGAGCGTACATCCTTCACGCGGTCGCCCAGCGTTGCCTTTAGCTTTTCAAGCAGCGGTTTGAGCGACTCGGCTTTATCGGGCTCGGCCTCATCCTTGAGGTCTTCGCTGGTGGAGGCTTTGTTGACCGCCTTGAGGTCGATGTCGCCATACTTCTCGATGCCAGAGAACACGATCTCATCGAAATCATCGTCGAGGATGAGCACTTCGAGATCCTTCTTCTTATAAATCTCCAGCAGAGGCGAGGTGCGGAGCAGGGATTCGCTGCCGCCGGTGAGGTAGTAGATGCTCTTCTGCCCCTCCTTCATGCGCGACTTAACATCCGCCAGGCTGGTAAGACCCTGGACCTTGGTCGATTTGAAGCGGACCAGGTCGAGCAGCGTCTCACGATTGGCGTAGTCGCCGTACAGACCCTCCTTGAGAGGACGGTTGTACTCGGCGATGAACTTCAGATACTGATCTGGCTGGTTGGCCGCAATGTTCTTCAGCTCGGAGAGGATCTTCTTCACGCTGGCAGTGCGAATGGTGGTAAGCACGCGGTTCTGCTGCAGGATTTCGCGGCTTACGTTGAGGGGAAGATCTTCGCTGTCGATGATGCCGCGGACAAAGCGTAGGTACTGGGGTAGAAGCTCCTTGGCGTCGTCCATGATGAAGACGCGCTTTACATAGAGTTTCACGCCGGTCTTGTATTCAGCCTGGTAGAGGTCGAGCGGCGCCTTGGAAGGAATGTAGAAGAGCGTGGTGTACTCCAGGCTCCCTTCTGCTTTGGTGTGGAACCAGAAGAGAGGATCCTCCCAATCGCCGGTAAGGGATTTGTAGAGCTCCTTGTAATCCTCATCCTTGAGTTCGCTTTTCGATCGGCGCCAGAGCGCGCTGGCGGCATTGACCTGTTCGGTGGTCCGCTTCTTCACCGACTTCTTCTCCGCCTCATCCCACTCGCTCTTGTCGTAGGTAAGGAAGATGGGGAAGGCGATGTGGTTGGAGTACTTCTTCACGATCTCCTGCAGGCGCCAGCTATTGGCATATTGGCTGCCTTCTTCGTTGAGGTGAAGCAGCACCGTGGTGCCGGCCGCGGAGCGCTCTGCCGGCTCAATGTCAAAGCCGCTCTTGCCGTCGCTAGTCCAGCGCCAAGCCTGGTCTTCGCCCGCCTTGCGGGAGACTACCTCGACGCGGTCGGCGACCATGAAGGCGCTGTAGAAGCCGACGCCAAACTGGCCGATGAGATTGGAGTCCTTTTTGGCGTCTCCGGAGAGCTGGGCTAGAAAGGTCTTGGTCCCGGAGCGGGCGATGGTGCCAAGGTGCTCGACCAGGTCTTCCTGGTTCATGCCGATGCCGGTGTCGGCGATGGAGAGGGTTTTCTTCTCCTCATCAAGCTCCAGATCGATGCGGGGCTCGAAAGGAATGGATTTATAGGCCTCGTCGGTGAGGGTCAAATGACGGAGCTTGTCGAGCGCATCGGAGGAGTTGGAGATGAGCTCGCGCAGAAAGATCTCAGGATGCGAGTAAAGAGAGTGGATGATCAGCTGCAGGAGCTGATTGACTTCCGTTTGAAATTCGCGTTTCGACATGTGTTTGGCTTACCAGAAAAATTGATTAACAACCTTTATGAGTATAGAAGGAGGAGCCTAAATTGCAGGGTTTGGTCCGAAGTTGCTGAATCGGCGTATGCTAATGGCGTTGTGGCGAAGGAGGCGGAGATGTTAAAGCGCGGGTTTGCTCTGTTTGCGGTGAGTCTGCTGGTGACCTTCGGATTCGGCAAGGACAAAAAACCTGCTCTACCGGCCTATGTACTGGACGCCAAAACCATCGCCGTCATCATTGATCCCAGTGCAGGCATTTCGGTCGACGATCCACGGGCAAATGAAGATGCGCAGAAGGACGTGGAGGCGGCGCTGCTGAGCTGGGGACGGTTTGAGCCTGTCCAGTCGAGGGATACAGCGGACCTGATCATCGTAGTGCGCAAGGGGAACGGACAAATGGCGAATGAGACGATCCCCGATGCTCGGCAAAACAACCGGATAGGCATGGGAAGTCCTGGTGACAATGGAGGATCCATCGGAGGGCGTTTGCCAGACCAATCTGGCCTGGGATCGGGCCAGCAATCTCCTGGCCCGCAGACGGAGATCGGCCACGCTGACGATTCATTTGTTGTCTACAAAGGCGGCGACGAAAGGCCGCTCGACACGCCCCCTGCGTGGAGGTATGTGGGAGTGGATGGCCTAAGCCCTCATTCGGTTCCCGCAGTGACGGCGTTCCGCAAGGCAGTCGAGAACGCAGAGAAGGCCGCAGCAGCCAAGAAACCTTAAGGACGAGAAGCGAGGAGCCATCCGAATGCTGGATGACTCCTCGCGGAATAAAGCCAAAGGCCTAATGAGCAAATAGCCAATGCTCTAAAGGCGAAAAAATCCAGTCCAAGGTACGCAGGTACATGGCAAAGAGAAATACAAAAACGATGACGACAAGGGTCGTCGAGCGAACCTCTTGCCAGTCAGGATGATGTACCAGCTTCATTTCCTGCTGCACCTTGCCAAGAAATTGAAGGAATCCTTTCGCTTGCCGGAGTGATCCGGCGTTTTCATGGGGAATGACCGGGTACGTTTCCTCAGCATCTTCCTGGGACAAGAGACACGCTTCCTTCCTGGATTTACCAGTTGTTTGCATCACCCGATAACAAGCCGAGACTTCGGTAGTGCCGGCCTGATGGAGTGTCTCGAAGGAAAGCTAGGCTGGAGGCGCGCGGCTAAGAGAGGCAGAGAGCCGCGGCTTGGATTCGGTAATGAAATCTTCAACTTGGAGCCAGTCGCCGATCGACGTTGCCAAGAATAACAGGACAAAGAAGATGGGCAACGCCAAGGCGATTTGGTCAAAACTATGGCCTGCGCCAGTGGTGATGGCAAGCGACAGGACCAACACCAGAGCGATCATGGATAGGAACACCAGCGTCCATATGGATCGAACCAGCGAGGACTCGTGTTTTGCTCTGCGCATCGCCTCTGATTTTACAGAAGGAAGATGCCGATGAGCCGTCAATTGGCACCCTCGCAAAAAAAACTCGCATTGGCCGGTAACCTTTTGAGTCCGGTTGCAATCACAAGTGCGGGACCATGATGGATGAGCGCGAACATAACGGCGGCCCCATGCCTTCTGATGGCCAGCCTCCTTCTGAAGACGAAAAGGCCGGCTCGGCGATCGATGCTGAACCTGGTGCAACGCCGCCCGGTGAGCCGGCGACGGCGAAGTTGACCGAAAACGATCCCGTCGTGTTGGAGGCCGCGCCGCCAGCCGCCCCCATTGCCCCGGAGGAAACAGAGAGAGAACCGGTTTCCCCCAGGATTCGCCTGGATAAGAAGCATCCCCTGGCGATCCGCTGGATGCACTGGGTCAATTTCCCCGTGCTCTTCACCATGATCTGGAGCGGCCTGCTCATCTATTGGAACGATTCGGACAATGCCTACAAACATCCTCATGCGGTCTACCGGATCGGCGTGGGCCCGTTCACGCTCTTCCGCTTTTTTCCACCGTGGTTCTGGAAGGCAATGAATGCTCCCTACCATGTGACCCAAGGGCTGGGGTATCACTTCTTCTTTATGTGGCTGTTCGCCATCAACGGAATCCTGTATGTGCTGTTCACTGTCTTCTCCGGGGAATGGCGTTTCGTGGTTCCCGACCGGAAGAGCCTGATAGAAGCCATCCAGGTGACACTCAAGGACCTCCACCTGAGCAAGTACCTGCCGCCGCAGACTAAGTACAACGGGGCACAAAAAATTGCTTATACCTCTGTCATCCTGATGGGCGCCGGGAGTCTCGTGACTGGGCTGGCTATCTACAAACCAACCCAGGCACATTGGGTGACGACATTGCTGGGCGGCTACGAGATGGCGCGCTGGGAGCATTTCCTGCTCACCATGGGCTTCTGCGCCTTCTTCCTCATTCACGTGACCCAGGTGGTGCTGGCCGGTTGGAATAACTTCCGCAGCATGGTCAGCGGACTGGAAGTGAAGCCAGTGCAGGAGCCGTCACTAGAGGCGGAGAGAAAGAGTTGGGGATGAGCGATCTCGACGATAAGCCAGTGGACGACGCGGCGGAACAGGAGGCGGCCGACGCAGAGGTATTGCGGGAGAGCCGCAAACATACCCGGCGCAGCTTCGCGATCGCCGCGGCAGGCGCAGCTGCCGGCTGGGGCCTTTACCAGTGGATCGATCGCAGCGAGCGTCTCAGCATGCAGCCGTGGCCCCTTCGCAGGGCCTTCCAGGCCAATGCCAAGCTGGCGCGCGCGGTTTTCGACGAGCGGGCGTTGGCGCCCACCTACCCGCTCAAGCGCGCTCAGGATCTGCGCGTCAATGGCGTTTACGGCTTGAAGCAAGCCCTGGTTCCAGAGAGCTGGCGCCTGCAGTTGACCGGGGTGGCGAATGCAAAAAGCTATCCTCAATACGCAAAGGATGTGACGGCCTGGGAGTATCGCTACGCGGATGTGAAAACCAAGGAAGACCAGGGCCATGACACGAAGGTGGCTCCCAGTGCCGACACGGCGGAGAAGATGGCGCCGGCAGACATGGTTGCCGAAGAAAAAGTTCGCCAGGAACGCACCGGCCGCATGCCGCGCGGACGGGAGGAGGCTGGCGAAAGCCGCTCCACGCTTGCCCCTGGCACGCCCGGGCTATTGCTGACCATGAACGATATTTTGGAGCTACCTAAACATGAGATGGTCACGCAATTCAAGTGCATCGAAGGATGGAGCGAGATCGTGCATTGGGGCGGAGTGCGGTTGGCGGACTTGATTGCGGCCTACCCACCTGAGAGAAGGGCGAATGGACGGCTGCCGCGCTACGTGTACATGGAGACGCCCAACGGCGACTACTATGTCGGTTACGATATGCAGATCTGCTTGCATCCTCAGACGTTGCTGGTGACTGAAATGAGCGGCAGCCCGCTTACGCAATATCATGGCGCCCCGCTGCGGCTGCACGCGCCTACGAAGTACGGTTACAAGCAGATCAAACGTATTGGGCTCATCGCCTATACCGATGATCAGCCCGATGATTACTGGACCAAGCTGGGTTACGACTGGTACGCGGGTCTTTGAGGGGCGGGATCCTGGATCAGCAGTTTCTAGATTCTCTGGTTTGATGCGTAGGACGTTTTCGAGAAGAAAGCGCCTTTGGTTTTGTGTTTTTGCTTTGTATCTTTGCTTTGTATCAGGGCGCGACTTCCACGGCACGCCGGGACAGGTTAGTCGTGCCGTAAAAGCCTATAGTTGACCAGAAAAAGCCCAGGGGCTAAAGAGTCTGCGTGAGAACTCGAAAGCAAATCGCAAATCAGAACCAGGCCCGTAGGGCCGAGAGCCAAACGTCAGCCCAGTCCGGAAGGGCTGGGACATCGATCTCCCGATCTTGAGCGCCAGGGGCGCGGCACCAGCGGATGAATGTAGTGCCGCGCCTCCGGCGCTCCCCGATCTTGTTACCCGCCTCCCAGCCCTCCCGGGCTGGGCTGACGTTTGGCTACCGGCCCTCTGGGCCTGGTTCTGTTTTGCGGTTTATTGCGAGTTCTCACGCAGACTCTAAAGCCCAAGCCTTTTTAGGCTTTTACGGCACGACTAACCTGTCCCGGCGTGCCGTGGAAGTCGTGCCCATAGTCGGATCGAGAAGAATGCGAGCAACTACGATGACGCGGGCGGTGGGCCGAGGGCTTGGAGCACCATTCCGGCCGCGTGGGATACGCTGCCCGCACCCAGAGTGAGGATTACATCGCCATCTGCGGCCTCAGAGACGGTGCGGCTTACCGCTTCCTCGAAGGAGGCCGCGTACTGGACCTCTTTACGGCCCACGGCAAGGACCAACGCAGGAGCATCGACGCCGGGGATCGGTTCTTCGCTGGCGGCATATATATCCAGCACCTGGACGGTGTCGGCTTCATCGAAGGCGGTGGCGAACTCCGCCATCAGGTCGCGGGTGCGGGTGTAGCGATGGGGCTGAAAGATTACGTGCACGCGGCGAAAACCAGACTCCCGTGCCGCGCTCAAAGTGGCGCGTATCTCTGTAGGATGGTGGCCATAGTCGTCGACCACCGTCACTCCGCGAACACAGCCCTTCAACTGAAAACGGCGATCCACCCCGCGAAAGCCGCGCAGCGCATGCGCGATGTGTTCACACGACACGTCGAGCTGAGTGCCAATGGCTACCGCGGCGGTTGCATTCAACACATTATGCCGGCCAGGCACATTCAGGGCAAAAGGACCGAGCACCAGGCCGCCGGCAGCAACCTCGAAGCGGGATCGCACATCCTCCGCGGGGGGAAGCATGCGCAGCACGTAATCGGCATGCGGTGAGAGGCCATAGGTAAATACCCGCCGCTTCACGCGCGGCAACAGCGCAGCGAGCTGTGGATTGTCGATGCACGCCGTGCACGCGCCGTAAAACGGAACCCGCTCCATGAATTCAAGGAACGCGGCTTCCACGTCTTCCATGTCGCGGTAGCAGTCCATGTGCTCGCGATCAAGATTGGTGACCACAGAGAGAATGGGCGAAAGCTTGAGAAACGAGCGGTCGCTCTCATCTGCCTCGGCAACCAGATATTGCGACTTGCCGAGGCGGGCGTTCGAGCCCAGCGCATCTACCCGGCCGCCGACCACTACGGTGGGATCGAGCCCCCCGGCGGCCAGCACGGTGGCAATCATGGATGTGGTCGTGGTTTTGCCATGCATGCCGGCCACCGCGATGCCGTATTTGAGCCGCATGAGCTCGGCCAGCATCTCGGCGCGCTGGATGACAGGTATCTTGCGCTGCCGCGCCTCGACCACTTCAGGGTTTTGCTCGTTGACGGCGGAACTGGTCACCACGACCCCGGAGCCGACCACGTTGCCGGCCGCATGCCCCTCAAAAACCGTCGCGCCCAGGCTGCCCAGGCGGTCGGTAATGCTGGAACGGCGCAGATCCGAGCCGGAGACGGCATAGCCCAAGGTGAGCAGAATTTCCGCTATGCCGCTCATGCCAATGCCCCCAATGCCAATGAAATGAACGCGTTGTGCTTTGGCAAACATGGCAGGGGAAGGTAGGGCGGCGAGGCTCACTGCACCCTACTGTAACAGCCCGACAGATCTGCTTCCCCTTCGGCAGGCAGCGCATCTAATATGTAGGCAAGAAAAAGCGAAGGTTTGCATTTTGCTTGCCAAAGCCCTTACAAGGGCGCAACTTTTAACAGAAACTGTTGTTAGATGTAGTAGGCACCCGAAGTTAACCATGAGTGCTTGAAGTAGCGCCAAAGCGGTTGGTTACGCACTGCATAATGCCTTGGCGAGGAGGTCCAAAAATGCGCTCTCTAAGATATTTAGTGCTGCTCAGCGCCATACTGGTTCCCGCAGCGATGCTGGCTACTCCCGCGAACGCTCAAGTGGGTGTAGGCATTGGGGTTGGTGTGGGTCCCGGATATGGGGGGTACGGGGATTACGGTTATGGGTATCCTGCTGCTCCGGTCTGTTCATGGGGCTACTACAACTACTACCCCTATGCATGCGCTCCTTATGGCTACTACGGCCCTAGCTGGTTTGTCGGTGGACTCTTTATCGGGGCCGGTCCTTGGTACCACGGGTACTGGGGGCGCGGCTATGGCTATGGTCGTGGAGTAGGCTACGGCTACGGTCGTGGCGGCTATGGCTATGGTCGTGGCGGCTATGGTTATGGCCGTGGCGGAGTCGGCTATGCACGGACTGGTAACAGCTACGCCCACGTCGGGGCCGGATATGCCGGCGGCGCACGTGGTGGGTTCGCAGGCGGCGGTGGTGTCCACGCCATGTCTAGCGGTGGAGGCGGTGGCTTCCACGGCGGCGGCGGTGGTGGGTTCCACGGCGGCGGCGGTGGCGGGTTCCACGGAGGCGGCGGTGGTGGACACGGCGGTGGTGGTGGACACCGCTAAGCACTAGAAATGATCCGCGGGAGACGGCTGGCGAAATCGCCAGCCGTTTTCTTTTTGCGCCCGAATAATTCAGTGAGATGACGACGCAAGCCCGGCAACCATCTCGGCAATTCTGGCCGCCGCCTGGGGGTGAGCGAAGGTCCGTGCGCTCTCTGACATCTCGTTCAGCTTCTCCCGATCCTTAAGCAGGCCGGATAACGCAGCCAACAACGCGTCCGTGGTCATATCCTGCTCCAGCAGCATCTTGGCTGCTCCACCTTCAACCAATACTTCCGCGTTCTTACGCTGATGATCGTCGGCTGCCTGGGGAAACGGCACCAGAAGCGAGGGCTTGCCGGCGGCAGCGAGCTCCGCGACCGTGCTGGCTCCGCTGCGGGCGAGAATCAGATCCGATGCCGCAAACTGCGCCGGCATGTCCTCGAGAAAAGCTTGCACCTTCCAGCGGTCTGCAGCCGCTTTACTGGCAGCGTACGCCGCCTCGGTTGTCTCGGCATGGCGGGCTCCGGCCTGGTGCAGGATGGTGAGGCCGGGGACGGAGTCCAACAACGCCTTGGCAATTTCCGGCATGCGCTGGTTCAGCGCGCGCGCACCCTGGCTCCCACCCATCACGAGTAGCCGGGGCGGGCTTTCCCTGGTACGGGGTGGGAGCGAGAAAAACTCGGCGCGCACAGGAATCCCAGTAAGCTCGGCATTGCGGAAATAGGCCAGTGTGGGAGCGAAATTGACCGCGGCTGCGCGAATGCGCTTCCCTACCAGGCGGTTGGCGAGACCGGGCACGGCGTTTGGCTCAAAGACCAGAGTGGGCACGCGTTGTAGCAGAGCAGCCAGCATCCCCGGCCCCGAGGCATAGCCACCTACACCCACCACTACCTGCGGCTGCCAGCGACGTAACAGGCGCATGCAATAGAAAATGCCGCGAGGCAGCGCGACCAGCGTCTTGAGTTGGGTGGCGAGGCTGACGCGGTTAAGCTGGCCCACATCGATCAGTTCGAGGGGGTAGCCGGCCTGCGGCACGAGGCGGGTTTCCATGCCCCGCGCGGTGCCGAGGAAACAGACTTCCGCTGCGTAGGCGGCCTTGAGAGCACCGGCGATCGCCAGGGCTGGAATCACGTGGCCGCCGGTTCCCCCGCCGGCAATCATGACCCGCATGGCCGTCAGTCGATCTCCCGGGTGAGACTCAACAGCACGCCGATGCTGGCCAGGGTGATGAACAGAGAGGTGCCCCCGTACGAGACGAAGGGGAGCGTGATGCCTTTGGTGGGAACCAGGGCGAGCACCACGCTGATGTTGAAGAAGGCCTGGATCAGGATGGTCGCGGTAATGCCAAAAGCAAGAAAGCGCGCGAAGACGTCTTTCGAAAGGCTGGCCGCGCGCAGGCCGCGATAACCGAGGGCGACGAACAGGGCGATGATGGCCAACGCTCCAATCAGTCCGAGCTCTTCGGCGATATTGGCAAAGATGAAGTCAGTGTGCGGCTGCGGCAGGTAGAAGAGCTTCTGCCGCCCTTCCATAAAGCCGAGCCCGCGGATTCCGCCGGTGCCGACCGCGATCAGCGACTGGATGGTGTGGAAGCCGGATCCCTGCGGATCTGCCTCCGGATTCAGAAAGGCCAGCATACGCGCACGCCGCCAGGGCACGCGGAAGAGCAGGAGATAGAGCAGGGGCGCGGCGGCGAGCACGGCGTAGCCGAAGTATTTGGTTTCCGCGCCTGCCAGGTAGAACATCAGCGCAGCCACCGCGGCGCAAACCAGGGCGGTGCCCAGGTCGGGCTCCTTAACGATGAGCAGGATAAAGACCAGGGTGGGCAGAGCCGCGGGCAAGAGAGTGTGGCGCCAATCGCGGATGGAATGCAGCTTGTCCTGCAGAAACCAGGCGAGAAAGAGCACCAGCACGGGCTTGGCAATCTCCGAGGGCTGAAAGGAGAGACCTGAAAAGCGGATCCAGCGGTGGGTATTGTGCGAGTCGCGGAGAAGAAAGACGCCCAGCAACAGCAGTGTGGTGACGGCGACTGCGGGAAAAACGACGATCGGCCGGTTAAATTTGCGGTAATCGATGCGCATCAGCAGGGTCATGGCCACCAGGCCGAGGACGGCCCACCCAACCTGCTTGCTGACAAAGTTATAGGGCGAACCATAGCGGTCCTCAGCCATGACCGCGGAGGCGCTGAAGATCATCAAAAGGCCGATGAAGGTCAGCAGGACGGTCACGCCGAAGAGCCACTTGTCGACGCCTACGCGCTTTGCCATACGCCTGCTCCTTCGCCTGCTGCCTGTAGAGCCATCACCGCTTGCTTGAAGGCTCTTCCCCGGTGTTCGTAGTTTTCAAACTGGTCGAAGCTGGAGCAGGCAGGGGCAAGCAGGATCACATCGCCGGCCACGGCCTCGCCGGCTGCACGGCTAACCGCGGCCTCAAGCGTACCCGATGGAACAATGCGGGTTACTCCGGCAATCTGCCCTTCGATCTTTTCCGCCGCCGAGCCGATGGTGTACACCGCTTTGACCCGCGCCCTCAGCAACGCATTGAGCTGGGTATAGTCGGAGTTTTTATCCTTGCCGCCAAGGATCAGGTGAATATTTCCCGGGAAGGATGCAATCGCTTTGGCAGTGGCATCCACATTGGTGGCCTTGGAATCGTTGTAGTAGTCGACGCCGTGGATGGCGGCGACAAACTCCAGCCGATGCTCGACGGCATGGAACGATGCCACCGCGCGTCCAATGACCTCGGCCGGTATATGCGCAACGCAGGCTGCGCAAACAGCAGCCAGTACATTCTCGATATTGTGCTCGCCTTTGAGCGGAATCTCGGCCAGGGGAACGATCGGTAGCGGCGAGGCCTGCTCCGAGGCGCGAAACATCACCATGCCGTTCATGAGAAACGTGCCTCGCCGGACAATTTTGCTGCGGCTGAACCATAAGACCTGCGACTTGGCGCGGCTGGCCGCCTGCTGGACGACAGGATCATCGCCGTTGAGGATCAGATAGTCATCCCCGGTCTGGTTGGCGAAGATCTTCTCCTTCATGGCTACGTAGTTCTCAAAGGTGCCGTGCCGGTCGAGGTGGTCCGGAGTGATGTTCAGGATCATGGCGATGCGGGGATGAAAGCTCTCAGTAGTCTCGAGCTGGAAGCTTGAAACCTCGAGCACCGACCACGCGCCGGCCTTGCTCCGATCGACCGTCTCGATAACGGGCAGGCCGATATTGCCGGCGACCAATGTCTCGAAGCCGCCGGCGATGAAGATTTCGCCACAAAGGGTGGTGGTGGTGGTCTTTCCGTTGGAGCCGGTAATGGCCAGAACCTCTCCCTTGAGAAAGCGCGCCGCCAGCTCCAGCTCGCCGATGATGGGCAGGCCCAGGTTACGCACTTGAACCAGCTCGGGCGTGTTCAAGGGCACTCCCGGGGAGACTACGATCAGATCCTGCCGGCGAAAGGTCAGCAGTCCATGGCCCCCGGCTTCGACCAGGATGCCTGCCTCGAGCAAGGATGGAATCTCTTTGCTGAGTGCCTGGGCGCTGCGCAGATCGGAGACGGTGACCTGGGCGCCGCGACGGCGCAGAAAGAGCGCCGCGGCAAGGCCGGATTTGCCGAGCCCGACAACCAATACTTTTTTGCCCTTCAGTTCCATCCAGCCATTTTCCACTTTTGCCGTGAATTTTCAGCGCAGTTTCAGCGTGGTGAGTGCAAAGAGCGCAAACACCAGCGCAGCAATCCAGAAGCGAACAATTACTTTCGACTCCGACCAGCCCATCAGCTCGAAATGATGATGCAAGGGGGCCATTTTGAAAATACGCTTCTTGCGCAGTTTATAGCTTCCCACTTGCAGGATGACGCTGACGGCCTCGATCACAAAGATGCCGCCGATAAACGGCAGCAGCAACTCCTGCTTGATCACCACGGCCACGGTACCGATGGCGCCGCCCAGCGCCAGCGAGCCCACGTCCCCCATAAACACCTCTGCCGGGTGGGCGTTATACCACAGGAAACCAATGCTGGCGCCCACCATGGCTCCGCAGAAGACGGTGATTTCGCTGACCATGGGCATGCGCTGCAGCTCGAGGTAATCCGAGAAGACGGCGTTTCCACTGACGTAGGTCAGCACGGTGAGCGCCGCAGCGGCGATGATGGTGCAACCGATGGCCAGTCCGTCGAGTCCGTCGGTGAGATTCACCGCATTGCTGGAGCCGACAATTATCAGGGTGACAAAGAACACGAACGGCAAGAAGGCGAGTACACCCAGATGGGGAATCGCTCCCAACGCGTGTATGGATAAATCGGGGCGAAAGCGCTTGAGAAACGGCACCATCAGATGGGTGGAGTACACGCCCTCGCTGCGCATGGCCAGCAGCGCCAGCGCAATGGCCACGCCGGCGATGATCTGCAGGCCTATCTTCTGCGCCGAGGTCAGGCCGAGATTCCGCCGGTGGACGACCTTAATATAGTCATCGGCAAAACCAATGGCGCCGAAGGCGAGGGTGGACAGCATCACCAACCATACGAAGGGGTTGGCAAGATCGCTCCACAACAGCGTAGGCAAGAGGATGGCAATACAAATAAGCACGCCGCCCATGGTCGGAGTGCCGGCTTTTTTTTGGTGGCCTTGAGGACCGTCCTCGCGAATATACTGGCTGATTTGAAACTCACGCAGCTTCTCAATGACGAATGGCCCGATGAGGAGAGCGATGAGCATTGCGGTAAGACTGGCAAAGGCAGTGCGAAACGTCAGATACCGAAAGATGCGGAAGGGTCTGAAGTACGGAAAAAGTTTTTGATACAGCAGCCAGTAAAGCAAACTTCCTCCGCCACCCGCGCAAAGAATTCTAGCGTTTGGGGTTATCTTACAGGCGATCGGGTGCGTGGATGGGTTTGCATTTACGCCCGAACCATAGCGGCAACTAGTTCATTCCTGCAGAGAGAGCAGCGCTCTTTCGAGGCCCACGCCGCGGGATGCTTTGAGCAGCACTGCATCGTCTTTTCTCAGCTCCGCTTTCAACCACTCGCCGGCTTCTTCGGGCGAGGCGAGAAAGATGGTCAAGGCGCCCGCGTCGCGCGCGGCTTGTACAAGATGTTGGGCGTTGCCTCGCACGCCGACGACCAGATCGATGCCGCTTTCGGCAGCAGCCGTGCCGCACTGCTGATGCAGAGAGACTGCTTCGCTGCCTAGTTCCAACATCTCGCCGGCTACCAGGATGCGCCGCTTGGCCGGCATGGAGGCAAGGGTCGCAATCATGGACTTGAGCGCTTCCGGATTGGAATTGTAGCAATCGTTGATGACCGTGGCTCCGCCGATGTGCAGCACCTCGCCTCGCTTGTCAGGAGGGCGCAGCCGTTCAACAGCCGCAGCACACTCTCTCAACGGAATGCCTGCTTCGAAGCCGGTCGCGATCGCCGCCATCGCATTCCAGATGTTGTGGCGGCCAAGCAATGCCAAGGTCACGGTTGCCTGCTCTTCGCCGAGCGTCACTTGAAAGCGCACTCCCGCGGCGCCAAGCTCCTCAATATTTGCGGCCCGTGGATCGGCACACGGACCAACGCCGAAGTAGATGGAACGACCGTGAAAATCCCGCCCGAACTGTCCCACGTAGGGGTCGTCACAATTCAGGAATGCGACCCCATGAGCAGGCAGACCTTGCACCAGCTCATATTTAGCGCGCGCGATGCCGGCCACACCATCGGAAAAATTCTGCGCGTGGGCGCTGCCTACGTTGGTAATCACGCCCCAGTCGGGATGAGCGATGCGGGCCAGAGCGGCGATTTCGCCGGCGTGCGACATCCCCATCTCGACCACCGCCATTTCGTGCTCCGGCTCAAGCTTGAGCAGTTGCAACGGCATACCAAATTCATTGTTGAGGTTTCCCTGCGTTCGCAGCACGTGGAAGCGTGCCCCGAGAACTTCCGCGACTGCTTCCTTGGTGGTGGTTTTGCCGGCGCTGCCGGTGACTCCGACGACGCGCTTGTTCCAATGCCTGCGCACCGCGGTGGCCAGGGTTTGCAGGGCGATCAGTGGATCGTCAACAATCAGCAGCGTGTGGGTATGCGCCAGGTCAAGAAGATCACCCACCTTGCTGCGAGCGACGACCGCGGCGCGAGCGCCTCGCTCCAGCGCAGCAGCGACAAAGTCATGCGCATCGTAACGCTCACCGCGGACGGCGAAGAACAGGTCCCCGGGCGCGAGCGTGCGGGTGTCGATCGAATATCCCGTCGCCGGCTGCTCTGCCGAATCGCCGGTCCGCAGCCTGAGATCAGCCCCCATCCAATGAGCGATGTCTTGCAGTTGCAGCTTCATCTGGTTTCTTCCCTGGCCAGCAGTATCTCCCGCGCGATGGCCACATCATCGAACGGTATCACCTGTCCGCCGATGGTCTGCGTCTTTTCGTGTCCTTTGCCGGCCAGAAGCACCAGGTCGCCGGGCCGGGCTTGGGCGATGGCCAAGGCGAGGGCGCGGCGGCGATCGGGCTCGACGAGAACCGTGGCCGGCGTCTGGTTGAGTCCCGGCAGCACTTGCTCGATGATGGCCAAGGGATCTTCTCCTCGCGGATTATCTGAGGTAAGCACCACCACGTCGCTGCCCGCACCAGCCGCCTGGCCCATCAGGGGGCGCTTGCTGCGATCACGATCGCCGCCGCAGCCGAACATGGTGATCACCCGGCCGCCTTTCCGGCTCACAAACGCGCGCGCTACGGCGATGATATTGCGCAGGGCGTCGTCGGTGTGGGCGTAGTCAACCACCACAGCGAAATTCTGCCCGCAATCGACAGACTGGAATCGACCCGGCACGTAGTCCAGAGAAGCTGCACCCCGGGCAACCTCGTCCAGCGAAAGGCCGCGAGCAACGGCAGCGGCGCCCGCAGCCAGCAGGTTATACACGTTTACCCCTCCGGTAAGCCGGGTGGCAATCGGAACCTCTCCCTGCGGGGCGACCATGGTAAAGCGCATGCCGGCAGGGTCCATCTCGAGCCCTTCGGCGCGGAAGTCGCCTTGGCGCAGTCCGTAGGTGTATACCAGCTCGGAGCCCGCAGTGATTGCGGTCTCTTTCAGACTGGCGCCGTACGCATCCTCACGGTTGAGGATGGCGGCGCGCGGAGGTGGTGCAGCGGAGCCATCGAAGAGCTTTCGTTTGGCGGCAAAGTAGTTGTCCATGGTGCCGTGATAGTCGAGATGGTCGCGGGTGAGATTGGTGAAGATGGCCACATCGAAACGCAGGCCGGAGATTCGCTCCTGGTCAAGAGCGTGCGAGGATACCTCCATCACCGCCTCGGTTGCGCCGCCGTCCACTCCTTCGCGAAAGAGCTCCAGCAGGTCGCGCGACTCCGGCGTGGTGTGGGGCGCGGGAAAGACTCTGCCTGCGGCGTGGTACTCGATGGTGCCGGCCAGTACAGTTTTGCGGCCTTGATGGCGCAGCATGGCCTCGAGCAGAAATGCAGTTGTGGTTTTACCGTTGGTTCCGGTTACACCGCTGAGTTTGAGCTGCTCCTCGGGGTGGGCAAAGAAATTTGCCGCAATGGCAGCCAGCGCGCGCCGTCCATGCGCCACTTGGACCGCGGCTATCGCGGGGTACGCGGTTGCAGCGGCGAAGCCGCCGGCGGAATCAGTGACGATAGCTCGCGCACCTTGCGCGACCGCTTGCGCGATGTAGCGATTGCCGTCTGTGGTGCCGCCGCGAAAGGCGACAAAGAGCGAGCCACCCGCTACCCGCCGGGAGTCATATTCGACGCCCGTCACCGCAGGGCTTGGGGCCCGCGCGTCTGATGAGATCGACACCACGCAAGACCGCATCCAGCTCCACTGATTTTTGTCCTCTTATGACAACCGAATCTAAAATGCCTGCGCGGGAAGGCCAGTGCGCTTTCCCAAGATGTCCCAAAGCGCCAAGTCAATTCCGCTAATTACGTGGCGGGAACCGGCGGTCAAGATTGAGTCCCGGAGGGACGGCTGAAAATGTCCCAGGACGTTAGTCCTGGGTATCCTCATGCTGTAAGGTCCAGCAAACCCAGGACTGACGTCCTGGGACATTTTCAGCCGTCCCTCCGGGACTGGTGCTTCCTTTCAAATCCTACCCAGGACTCACGTCCTGGGCTACTTTCAGCCGTCCCTGCAGGACTGAGTTTGTTAATGGGGATCTTACGCAGACACTAAAGCCTTCGCCACCGATGTTGGATTTAGCTTTTGAAATTTGTTCCTACGCTTGTTGAAACGCGTCGCTGTGAGCTTTGCCGACACCGGCGCTATTTTGGTGTCTATCCAGTGCAGCGTAACAGCGTCTAGCGGGTGAAGCGGACCACGATCTCGGTGCCCTGGGGCACCATGCTCCCGGGCGCGGGAACCTGCTCCCTGGCGATCCCACTGCCTACAATCTGCAGCGCCAGGCCGGCCGTGCTGGCGGCCTCGACAGCCACACGCAGAGGCTCACCCAGAAACGAGGGAACCCCGACCCGGTTCGCTGCAACGACGACACCATGACCAGAGACGCGCGTCTGGGGCGCGGTGACGGGAGGCTCAAGCGGAGGTGTCTCTTTTTTCGCTTCGGCTACCTGCACCGGGACGATGGGCTTGGGCGGCGCAAAGGGCAAAGCGCCAGGAGTCAGGCCAGCGTTCTGGGGGATAGTCTTCACGGGCATCTTCTCCGCAGGCGGGGGCGACGCTTGCGCCTCCTCTGCGCCAGAGGTTAGCTCACTGGCTGCAGAAGGTACCGGTTGCTGGCCGTTTCCCGTCCCGCGCAGTGGATCGTCAGCGGGCAGATTGTTGACTTCGGCAAAGAGGGCGGACAGATCCCCGGTGTGCTCCGAAGGTGCATCCTCATCCAGCTCCGGGGCCGCATGTTGTTTGGCCAGGTCCGGTTGCGCGATCAGGGGCGTATCGTGCGGTACTCCCAGGTATTCCAGAACCTTCTGCGCTACCTCGGCAAACACGGGCGCGGAAACCGCGGTTCCGTAATACGACGGACCTTTTTGGGGGTTGTCGATGATCACGGCAATCGAGATGACCGGGTTATTGACCGGCGCGATGCCCACAAACGACGCGATGTGCATGGTCTTGGAGTAAAGATGGGTTCTTGGATCGATCTTTTGCGCGGTGCCGGTCTTGCCGCCCGCAGAGTATCCGTTGAGCGCCGCCGGTTTGCCCGACCCATAGAGCACCACCCCTTCCATCATCTTGCGCATCTGCGCCGCAGTCATGGTTGAGATCACGCGATGCGCGCCGTCGGGCAGCGAATCTGGCAGCTCTCCCTCAGGATGAAACGCGGCCGGCAGCAGCTTACCCGCGGACTTGCCCGTTTCCTTCATCAGAATGTGCGGAGGCAGGTAGACTCCGCCATTCGCGATGGTAGAAACCATGGACACCAATTGCAGCGGGGTAACCGCTATCTCCTGGCCGATGGCGATCGAACCGATCGAAGACGGTCCCCACTTGCGCACCGGGCGAAGGAGCCCCCGGGTCTCACCGGGCAACTCCACGCCGGTACGGGCGCCAAAGCCGAAATCGTGAATGTATTGGCTGAACTTGTCGGGGCCGACCCGCAACGCCAGTTTTACGGCAGCCACATCGCTCGATACTTCGAGCGCCTTGTGAACTGGAATCACCCCGTAGTGTTCGCCTTGATTATCGTGAATGATTCTGCCCGCGAGCTCGATCTTGCCTCCCTGGCAATCGATCATCTGGTCGGGGCTCGTGACTTTTTGCTCCAGGGCTGCCGAGTAAGTCGCGAGCTTGAACGTGGAACCCGGCTCATACACATCGCTTACTGCGTGGTTCTTCAGCAAGCTAGTGGTGGCGTGGCGAAAATCATTGGGATTGAAGGTGGGGCGAATCGCCAATGCGAGGATCTGGCCGGTATATGGGTCCTGGACAACGATAGTGCCATTTGCGGCATGCGTACGTTCGAGCGCGGAGTCGAGCGCACGCTCCGCCATGAACTGGATGTTCTCGTCGATGGTGAGAACCAGGTTTTCTCCCGGGTCAGGCTCGCGTTCCTGGCTGTCCAGAACATGGCGGCGGGCATCGATCGCGGTGAGCATACGGCCGGGCACGCCGTGGAGATCCTGGTTGTATTTGCGCTCCAGTCCCCCCAAACCATTGTCATCGGTGCCTACGTAGCCCAGGACCTGGGCAGCGAGCTGGCTGTTGGGATAGAAGCGCTTGAACTCCTGCTGGAAATACACACCCTTGAGATTGAGCGCTTTCACCCGCGCGATCTCCGCGGGCTCGAGCTTGCGCGCGATCCAGGCGAAGTTTCTCGAGGCATTCAGGCGAGCCGCAATCTGGTGCGCGGAAGTGAAGCGATCGGTGGGGTCGGTGTGGACTACTTTGGCCAGGGCATTGGCAAGCGCCAGGCGCTTGGCGTCTCCAGCGGGATCGCCCCGCTCTGCAATTTCCGAGGGCACGGCATAGACCGAATCTGCGAGCACGGTCATGGCCAGCTCGTGCAGATTGCGGTCGTAGAGGATTCCGCGGCGCGGCGCAACCTCAAAGGTGCGCTGCTGCTGCCGCGCGGCGCGCTCCACAAAATCCTTGTGATGAATTACCTGCAGCCATACCAGGCGGCCACAGATCAAGCCGACCCAGCAGACAAAGAAGAGAGAAATATGCAGCAAGCCGAGACGGCGATGGATGGTGCCCGCCTGTAGGGGACCAGCGGCGGAAGCGCCCGCCCGCTGTACAGGTTGATTAGTGCGCGTTAGTTGGCGGAAAAATGAGAACTGCTTCACCCGGACCTGCTCCCTATATTTGCATCAGGGGGTAAAAGTGTCTATCGCAGATGGGGCAGGGGTGATGCTTCTGCAACTACTGGCGCGTTGGCATCAAACGTATTGTCTCCGCGAACCACCTGGCCTGGCTTGGGCGCGTCCAGACCCAACTGGCGGGCCATGCGATCGATGCGGTGCGGATCGCAGAGTTGCGCTTCGTTAAGACGGAGCTCGCGGTTCTGTTCCTCAAGCAAGGTACGCTGCTGCTTCTCGGCCTCCACCTTGTATCCATATTCAATGGCGCTGAAGTGTTGCCAACCGTAAAACATGATGCAAACAAACAGCACGGTCATGGCCGCGGTGAAGATACGCATCTCGCGCACACGCACCGGATCGGCGGCCTTCACCAGGCGAGAATTGTCCAGCCGCTTACAGCAAAAAACCTCAGGGGTGGGCCCTCGCCGGGCGCGCTGCTGCGCCGCGAAGAGATAAAGGTTCCGCTCCGCCACCTGCTGGCTGTTCCTTCTCGATCCGTACTTGAGGTCGTATGCTGCGATTGCCTGCGTTGCCATTTGTCAGTCCGCCTTCTTGTCCCTGTCGTTCTTGTTGCTTAACTTTCCCTACCTAGTTCCATTCGCTTCTCGGTTCTTTCCGCAGCCCGCAGCTTGGCGCTGCGTGCCCGTGGATTGCGATCCGTCTCCTCTTCGCCGGCCGTCGCCGGCTTGCGCGTAAGCAGCTCAAAAATCCCTTGCCGCGCGCCCTCGCGCAGCGCATCTTTTGCCAGCCGGTCTTCGAGTGAGTGAAAGCTGATCACCACCAGCCTTCCCCCAGGCTTTAGCAGCCTTGGCGCCGCCTGCAACAACGCCTCGATCTCGTCCAGCTCAGCGTTGACATAAATTCGGAGCGCCTGAAAAATTCTGGTCGCCGGATGGATTTGATGGCGGCCTCGCTCAGATTTCATCGCCGGGGCGACGGCCGATAAGACTTTGGCCAATTGTGCCGTGGTCTTGATCGGCCGCGCCCTGACAATGGCTCTGGCAAATCTCCGCGATCTCCTTTCCTCTCCGAATTCGTAAATCAGGTCGGCGAGAACTTTTTCGTCGGCCTGGTTTACCACTTGTTCGGCAGTCGCGTCCCCTCCGCGGATCCATCCGCATGTCGAGTGGCCCGTCCGCCTGAAAACTAAATCCTCTGTGCGCTGAGTCCAGCTGCATCGAGCTGACCCCAAAGTCAGCCAGCAACCCATCCAGGCTGGCCTCCGCGATGTAGCGGCTCATGGCGGAGAATGGTTCCCCGTGGAGCACCCATTGCGGCATCTGCTCACCCAGCTCTTGGCTTAGCGCCTGGAACCTTCCCCGCGCCAACTCCAGCGCATCGGGGTCGCGGTCGAAGCCGATGAATTGGCCTGCACCGCCCAGTTCCCGGGCGACGGCTGCGGCGTGCCCTCCCAACCCCAGAGTGGCATCCACATAAGTCCCGCCGGCCCGCACATTTAGATATCGGATCGCATCTTGTAAAAGAACCGGCACATGCCGCTCGCTACTCGGTACCATGTGCTCCCCCTGGGGGGTGAAAGCTAAAGCCCAAAACTCGCCAATGTCTGGTACTCGTCCGCAGTCAACGGATCGGTTTGCATGTCTTGCTTGAACTCGTCGTGGTTGGCCACTTCGAGATAGGTCTGCTGCCCAATAACCACTGCATCTCCGGCCAGCTTTGCGGTTTCCCGGAGTATCTGGGGAAGCAGGACGCGGCCTTGCGCGTCCATCTCCGCCACCTGCCCGTAATAATTGACCCGATCCAGGAACTTCTTTCTGGCCGGATTCATGCTGGGTATCTGCGCCACTTTCTCCTCAATTTTTTGCCACTCCGACAAGGGATAAATCTCGGCCCGCCGTCCATCTTTGCTGGTGATGTAAAACTGCGTTCCATAACGTTCGTCGACCAGGCGCTTGAACTCCGCCGGCAGCTTGAGCCGCCCTTTTTCGTCCACGCGCGTTGGGTGATTGCCACGAAACATCCAATTGCCTTCCCTTGCCTGCCGATCCCTTGCGCTCGCCCCCAGGGGGCCTGGTTTGACACTTCCCTGGCGGCCGAATTCCCTGTTCTCATCGCTTTTGCCTCAAGCAGGTGAAGAAATCAGTATTCTTCGCTCCGAATCGGTTCTTTGTGTCCACTTTGGACCACTTTTGTCCACATCTTAGATCAGGTGAGAGTGCTGTCAAAGGGGAAATTCCAGCAAATCCTTCAGAAAGAGGGGGTTTCGCGGGCTGGCTACTAAAAATACAATCTGTGCAGGCGGTACTGGCCTTACCTACTACTGATTGTGTTGTCTTGGTTGATTCAGGGTGCGCTGGATTTGCTTGTCAAGAAGGCAGAACTCAGGCAAGCCGTACGGTACTAAAGTTGTAGCTTCGCCCGGAATTCCTGTTGGTTTTCCTTACCAAAAACCGCACGCGTGGCTGTTTCAGGTATCGCGCAGCAGGAATCCAGGTTTGGCGACGTCCTTCTTAATCAGTCCTTGTCTCCACAAGCTGCTGGCGGGCGCGCACCTTATCGTTGACCACAATGGCCAGATAGATAAAAACGAGCAGGTTGAGGACGGTCAACACTACCTTGAGCACCGTCACATGGCGGACGATTTCATAAAGCTCCCAGGGCAGGAACGATCCGGTCAGGATCAGGGTGAAATACTCCGCCCACACCTTTTCCAGGACTAACCCGGTGCCTTCGATGATGTCCAGCGCGGCGTAGAGAAAAATGGCAAAGCTGATCTCTTTGAGCCGGTGAGGGTTGAGCAACGCCGACTTCTCCAGCAGCAAATTGACAATGCGATTTTCGGGATCGAAGCGAAGCGCAATTGTGGCCCGCAACAGGACGTCGGCAACATCTTTGTGCAAAAGATTGATGACGCCGAAACCCATGGAGACGAAGAGCACCGCCTTCAGAAGCTTCAAAGCGCCAATTGCGATGAGCCAGCGATTGCGGTTTGGATGGGAATGCGTTGTCAAAGCGCCGTTATCAATCAACCCTGCATTCAAGGCGATGATACCACCTGGGTTCCTGGATTTCCTGTGGAGCCGATGGTCCAGAAATCCGTTGGCCACACCCGGTCCTACCCGAGGGGGTTCTTCGCAGCCTGCTGGTGAAGGAACTTAACGGGCGACGAGGCGTTTGCGGGTCCGGTGTTGCAGATAGGGCGCCAGCTTTTCCATCGCTGCTTCCACACTGATGCCGTACTTGGCGCGCAATTGGTCGACTTTTCCGTGCTCGATAAAACGGTCGGGCCAGCCGATGCGGACCACGGGCGCTTCCAACTGCATATCGCTCAGCGCCTCGAGAACCGCGCTGCCAAATCCGCCCATCAGCACATGATCTTCCAGGGTGACAATCACACCCACGCGGCGAGCGTACTCGGCGATCAGTTCACGGTCCAGCGGCTTGACGAAGCGGGGATTGATCACGGCAGCGGAAACGCCCTGCTGCCTGAGCTCCGCGGCGAGCTGCTGCGCCAGCGGCAGCAGTGCTCCCAGGCCAAAAATTGCCACCTCATCGCCGTCGCTGATAATTTCCGCCTTGCCGATCGGCAGTGCTACCGGTTGAGCCTTGACCGCAGCCCCCGGCCCCGTCCCCCGGGGATACCGCACCGCGGTCGGTCCCGGCTGCAGCAACGCCGTGTACATCATGTCCGCCAGTTCATCCTCGTCTTTCGGAACCATGTGGATGATATTGGGAACACCGCGCAGATAGCTGATGTCAAAAAGTCCGTGATGCGTGGGTCCGTCATCGCCGGAAAGGCCACCGCGATCCATACAGAAGACCACCGGAAGGTTCTGCAGGCAAACGTCGTGCACGATGGGATCGAAGGCGCGCTGCAGGAAAGTGGAGTAGATGGCGCAGAAGGGACGGAAGCCCATGGTGGCCAGGCCGGCGGCGAAGATGACGCCGTGCTCCTCGGCGATGCCCACATCGAAATACCGCCGCGGATGATGGGGGCGGAAGAGGTCGAGCGCTGTTCCGTTGGGCATTGCCGCGGTGATGGCCACCACTTTGGGGTCCTGGTCGGCCAGCTTGACCAGGGTTTCGGCAAAAACTTCGGAATAGGTACGTTGCCCCGCGGGTGTCGTCTCGCCGGTGTCCGGGTCGTAGGGGCCAAGGCCGTGAAACTTCTTTTGCTTATCGAGCGCCGGCTGAAAGCCGCGGCCCTTTTGCGTAATGGCGTGCAGCAGGACAGGACGCTCCTGTGTCTTAAGGAACTGGAACGTTTCGATCAACAGGCCGATATTGTGGCCGTCGAGCGGGCCGTAATACGTGAGCCCAAATTCCTCAAAGAGCAAAGATGGCCACAGCATGCCCTTGGCGGCTTCTTCCGCCTTGCGCACCATGTGCCGTGCGGTCCTGCCGCCCAGCTTTTCGAGCAGCCGGGCTGCGGAATCGTGCAGGTTGGTGTAGCGTTCGTTGGTGACAATTTTGTGCAGGTAGTTGGCGATGGCGCCCACATTGCGGTCGATCGACCACTCGTTATCGTTCAACACCACGATCAGGCGCTTGGTTTGCTCCGCTATATTGTTGAGCGCCTCAAAACTTATGCCGTTGGTGAACGCCGCATCCCCGGCGAAGGCAATCACGTTCTCTTTGGTGCCGGCCAGGTCGCGGGCCACCGCCATGCCCAGGGCTGCGGAGAGCGAAGTGCCGGCGTGCCCCGCCCCGTAGCAATCATGATCGCTTTCGGTGCGCAGCGCGAAGCCATTCAAGCCGCCCGGCTGGCGCATGGTGCGAAAGCGCTCACGGCGGCCGGTGAGCAGCTTGTGAATGTAGGCCTGGTGGCTTACGTCAAAGACAAACTTGTCCGTAGGAGTGTTGAAGACGTAATGCATAGCCAGCGTCAGTTCGACGACGCCGAGGTTCGGCCCCAAATGGCCGCCCGTCTTCGATAGCACGAGGATCAGCTGCTCGCGTATCTCCTGAGCCAGCGCCTCCAGTTCGGGCACGGTAAAGCTCTTTATATCGGCGGGCGAGTGAATCGTATCGAGTAGTTTCCCCATGGTGTCTCGTGTATGCCCTTACCGCTTGCTCGGCTTCGTCGCCCCATCAAAAAAGACCCCGGCTGGGGCCTGCTGGCGTGAAGATGCTCTGGTTTCGTAGTATACCAAGCTTGCCCGGAGCCCCCAGATTATCTTTGCGCCGGTTGTTTGGTTCCTGTGCACTTCCGTTCCCTGTGCACTTCCCTTCTCTTACGGCTCCTATTATTTACGGATCTGGCACCGGCAGGGCATCCATGGTTTCGATGGCCGGCGCCTCGGAGCCAAATGCGCCTTCCCAGCGCGCGACCACCACCGACGCCAGGCAATTGCCCACCACGTTGACGCTGGTACGCGCCATGTCCATGAGGGCGTCGATACCCAGGATGACAAAGATCGGCTCTTCGGGCAGGTGGAACATGGCTACGGTGGCCAGCAGCACGATCAGCGTAGCGCGGGGTACGCCGGCCACTCCTTTGCTGGTGAGCATGAGAGTGCCCACCATGAACATCTGCTGTTTCCAACCCATGTGCACGCCGGCCGCCTGGGCCACAAAAACCGACGCCAGCGCCAGGTAGAGCGTGGAACCATCCAGATTGAAGCTATAGCCTGCGGGGATGACAAAAGCGACGATTCGGCGGGGAACGCCCAAGGCTTCCATCGCTTCCATGGCCCGGGGCAGCGCCGCCTCTGAAGTACTGGTGGCGAAGGCAATGGTCGCCGGCTCAGCAACCGCGATCAAAAATCTGCGGACCGGCACGCCCGCAATCAACGCGACGGGCAGCATGCCCAGCAGACCAAAGGCGAGCAGCGCGGCATACAACGTAAGTAGCAGACGGCCAAGATGAAGCAAGACACCCGGCCCCATCTGCCCCACCGTGTAGGCCATCGCGGCCCCCACCCCGACGGGAGCGTAGTACATCACCACGTTGGTGAAAGCAAACATGGTTTCAGTGAGCGATTCGATCACGCGCAGCAAGGGCCCGCGGCTCTCCGCGCTCAACCGGCCCATGGCCACGCCAAACAGGATGGCGAAGACCGCTACCTGCAGAATCTGGTTGTCGGCCACAGACTTCGCGATGTTCTCAGGAAAGGTGTGCAGCAGCACTTCGTCCCAACGCATGGGAGCCGCCTGGGCGGGCTGCGCCGCCACATGCGCTTGCGGCACATCTAAACCCACACCCGCCCGCGTGATGTTGATAGCCGCCAGCCCAATCAGCATCGCTATAGTGGTAAGCACCTCGAAATAGACCAGGGCCTTCAACCCCATCCTTCCCAAGCTGCGCATTTGTCCGTGGGCTGCGATCCCGGTAATCAGGGTGCCTAAGATCAACGGAGCAACGATGGTCTTGATCAAGCGCAGGAAGATGTCGCTGAATACGCGCAGGCTGATGGCGACGGCTGGAGCGTCGGCTCCCAGCTCGCCGCCTGCGATCATGGCCCAGAAGATCCAGACGGTCAACGAACGCTGCCGCCATGCGCCCCAACCCAGCAGCACCAAACCGGCCACGCGCAAGGGCACCGAGACGTGGCCCGCAGCGTGGAGTAAAGGGGCCAATAAGCCAACGCAGTAGAGAGCCACTCCTACTGCTGCGGCTGCATGTCTGCGCGCCATCATGTTTTCTTGTGCTCCCGGGCGAAGAATATCCACCTGGACAGCAGCGTATCCCACTCAAGCCAACAGAAGGCTTGAATGGGGCACCCAACATTTTTGGTGACTCGTTGTTACCAGCGGCCATTACCTTCCTGTTAGTGGGAATCATGCTGCGAACGTAGGTAACCTGTCGCCTGCAACTTCGGGAAATTGTTGCCGCGTTGCCGCATACAGGAATACCGCTCTCAGGTTACGATGTACCCAGTTCTTGTCGCTCACCCCCCAAAGGCGATTGCATGCCCCCGTTGGAGTGCCGCGAACTTTTTCCGTTCGCATTCCATCTTCCCCTGGTAAATGGTTGATTTGGGTTGTGGTGCGGAGATCATCGAGCGTGAGCCGGTGATTAAAGGATGATGCAGAGAACTCAGATGCTTTCAAGTTCAACGACGGTGCAGCACGACGAGACGGAACGCCTCAGGTCTCTGCTGCAATACGACATTCTCGACACGCTTCCCGACCCCGCCTTCGACGAGATCGCGCGCATGGCGGCGGCGATCTGCAATGCACCCTATGCGTTCATAGGCTTTCTTGATTGGTCGCGCGTCTGGTTCAAGTCCAGTATTGGCTTCACTGGCCGGCAGATACGGCGCAACGGATCGCCCTGCCAGTTTCTGCTGCTCGACGGCAAGCCACTGAGCATCAGCGATGCCACATCGGATCATCGCTTTGGGGCCGCGGGTATCGTGCTCGACAATGGCATCCATTGCCGTTCCTACGCGGGTGCTCCTCTGATCTCTGCCTCGGGCGCCATTCTGGGTACGCTCGCGGTTTGCTCCTCCGAGCCCGACGCATTCGGCCGCAGCCACCTGGAGAACCTGCAGGTTCTCGCCCGGCAGGTCGTCACCCGCCTGGAGCTCTACGCCACGGGTCATACGCAGGAGAATGTTGTCCGCTCCCGTCAGCGTTCCGAGCAAGCGCTCACGGTAGAACGAAATTTTGTCGCAGCGGTGCTGAATACCATCAGCGCATTGGTGCTCGTATTCGATACAGCGGGCCGTATTGTGCGCTTCAATCGTGCCTGCGAGACAATCTCCGGCTACTCTTTTGCTGACCTCGCCGGCCGCTCGTTTCCCGAAGAGCTTTTCCCGCCGGGGGAACGCGAGACCGCCATCCGCATCTTCGAGGAGGTGCGCGCCGGCAACGCAAACCAATCCTATGAGCTGGATTGGCGCACCAAGGCAGGACGGGTGCGGAGAATCGCCTGGACCGCCACATCGCTGGTCAATGCCCAGGACGAAGTGGGCTTCGTGATCATGACCGGCGTGGACGTGACCGAGCAGCGGGAAGCAGAAACGGCTCTGCGCACCAGTGAATTGCGCTACCGGCAGCTGGTGGAAAGCAGCCTCGGCTTCATTTGCACCCACGATCTGGAAGGCGTTCTGCTCTCCATCAATTCCGATGCCGCCGCGACCCTGGGCTACGAGCCGGAGGAGCTGGTCGGCACGCCGCTGCGCAACTACATCGATCCCGATCATTTGGCCGACTACGATGCTTACTTCGCGGCGCTAAAACAAGATCCGGAGCAGGATCACCAGGGACGCTTTTATCTGCGGGGAAAAAGCGGGCAGCTGAGCATCGTTGCCTATCGCAACAAGCAGTTGCAGCTGCCGGGCTTGGATCCATTCGTGCTCAGCCACGGCATCGACATTACCGAGCAGACGCACGCCGAAGAGGAACTCAATGCGGTGATGCGGCAGCGTCAATCGATTCTGGACTCAGTCGGTGACGGCATCTTTGGCATGGATCTGGAGGGCCGCCTCACCTTCGTCAATCGGAGCGGAGCAGAGATGCTGGGCTACTCTGCGCAAGAGCTGCTGGGGCAAAACATGCATGCCCTGATCCATCATTCGCGTGCAGACGGCACGCCGTATCCAACGGACGAATCCCCCATCTTTGGCAGTGTGAAGGGGGAGACTCCCTTGCATATCGATGACGATGTTTTTTGGCGCAAGGATGGAAAACCGTTGCCCGTGGAATATGTTGCTTGCCCGCTGCTGGAAAGCGACCACGTGGACGGCATTGTGGTGGCCTTCACGGACGTTACGGAACGCCGCCGTCTGGACCGGATGAAGGACGAATTTATCTCGACCGTCAGCCACGAGCTACGCACGCCGCTCACTTCGTTGCGGGCCGCCCTGGGGTTGGTAGCCAGCGGGGCGCTGGAAAAGCGTCCGGAGAAGATTCCGCAGATGCTTGATATCGCGCTGGGCAACTGCGACCGGCTGGTTCGCCTGGTCAATGACATTGTGGACTTCGAGCGCATCGGCAGCGGAACGCTTCCTCTGCACAAGACCGAATGGAATGCGATTGATCTGTTGCGGCGGGCCATGGACCCGGAGCGATCCGCCGCCTCTCGCGCGGGCCTTACCTTCCGTATCGACGCGCAGCCGGTCGACGTATGGGTGGACGGCGATCGCATCCTGCAGGTGCTGGGCAATTTGATCCGTAATGCAATCAAGTTTTCCGAGAAGGGCGGGGAGATCCGTCTGGCCGCGCGGGCGAGTAGCGAGACAGAAGTCACCTTTGAGGTGCAGGATCAGGGCCCCGGCATTCCGGAGGATAAGCTGGATATGATTTTTGACCGCTTTCAGCAGGCGGACGCCTCGGATTCGCGCGTGCAAGGCGGGACCGGCCTGGGCTTGGCGCTATGTCGCGGCATCATCAATCAGCATGGCGGCCGTATCTGGGCGAAGAGCAATCCGGGCAGCGGCAGCACCTTCTCTTTCACCGTGGAACCATACGTCCCCAAGCCCGATGCTGAGCAGGGAGCAGAGACAGAACCAAAGACAGAAGCCAGCCAGGACGAGACGCTCTCCTAATCACAACCACGGATTGGTGTTTTGGCTTTAGGGCCTTGTATCAGCGCATGACTTTAGTCGTGCCATCACTGATCTAAAGAGATTCGGGCTGCAGCCCCTGCTAATTGTTAGTTGACCAGAAAAAGCCCAGGGCTTTTTAGAGCCTGCGTGAGAACTCGAAATAAACAGGAAATCAGAATCAGGCCCGTAGGGCCGGGAGCCAAACGTCAGCCCAGCCCGGATCCGGATTTCCTGTGGAGCTTGCTGGCGTTGGCGCACTTCATGCGGCTTTCCTTAACGAAAGCCGCACACGCGGTCGTGTCCAGCGCAGCGTGCAGGAAATCCGGAGAAGGGCTGGGAGGCGGATCCAAGGTCCGAGAGCGCCGGAGGTGCGGCACTACCTGCATCCGCGGGTGCCGCGCCTCTGGCGCTCAAACCATATTGGGGATCGATGTCCCAGCCCTTCCGGGCTGGGCTGACGTTTGGCTCCCGGCCCTACGGGCCTGATTCTGATTTGCGACTTGCTTTTGTGTTCTCACGCAGACTCTAAAGCCCAGGGACTGCAGCCTGGGCCCATCTTCAACTTTCAGGCACCGGAATAATGGATGTTATTTCCGGCGCACTACACTAGTTCCCCTACCCCTCTTCCACATCTTTTTCTGCTAGGTGCTCTGGACGGCAAGACTGAGCCGTAATACCGTCCTAACTAAGACTCCCAGCTACTCGAGAACGGTCGCCGCAAGCATCGGCGCGTGGCTCGGACCTTGCCGGAAGACGATCAGCTGGTTAATACATCCGTCCCCTAAGCAACTTAGGGGGGCGGGAAAAATAAAAATTTGGCCACCTTGATAAAACAAAGGACTTAGCCGCTAGCACGACGGGAACATCGCATTCCTGAAACTCAACGCCAACCCAGGGCTGCCGCCCCTGGCACGCCCCAAGGGGCGGACAAGCAGATCTTTCTCATCCTCTGCTCTACTCAGCTCTGCGGAACGGGCGCCTCTTCCGGCGAGTCGGCCCGCGGATTCCGGGCTGCGCTGACGTTTAGCGGGCTGGTCCTCCAGGCCTATGGATCCGCTGGGCCCCTTCTTTCGATGTTTTCGCGCATACTCTTCAGCCCATCAAAGTTCGGTACTGAATTGGTGCTGAGTTCTCACACACACTCTAAAGCCCGAGGTTTTTGGGGTCTGTACGGCACGACGGCACGACTAAAGTCGTGCCCTGATACAAAGCCCAAAAGCACCTTAGCCTTGGTTGTTGGTCGAAATTTACTCTTCTGAGCCACGCAGTTGTGCGATGACGGTGAAGTCTTCGAGGGTGGTGGTGTCGCCCTTGATTTCACCGCTGGTGGCCAGCTCGCGCAGCAAGCGGCGCATGATTTTGCCGCTGCGCGTCTTGGGCAGAGCCTGGGTAAACCGGATGTCGTCCGGGCGCGCCAATGAACCAATTTCTTTGGCTACCCATTCGCGCAACTCCTCTATCAGTTGGGGCGAAGGTTGATGGCTGCTTTCGAGCGATACGAAGGCAGCGATGGCCTGCCCTTTCAAGTCGTGAGGACGCCCGACCACGGCGGCCTCGGCCACCTTGGGATGCGCCACCAGCGCCGATTCCACTTCCATGGTTCCCAGCCGGTGACCGCTCACGTTGATGACGTCGTCGACGCGGCCCATCAACCAGTAGTCGCCATCCTGGTCCATGCGCGCGCCATCCCCGGTAAAGTAGCAGCCGGGGATTTCTGACCAATACGTCTGGGCATAGCGATCGGGGTCGTTGAAGATAGTGCGCGCCATGGATGGCCACGGCCTTCGGATCACCAGCAATCCGCCGCTGCCGGGGGGCACGGTTTCGCCCTCACGGTTGACAACAGCCGGTTCGATGCCGGGAAACGGACGCGTAGCCGAACCCGGCTTGGTGGGAACCGCTCCAGGCAGCGGCGCCAGCATGATGGCCCCGGTCTCCGTCTGCCACCAGGTGTCGACGATAGGACACCGTCCCTTACCGATCATCTCGCGATACCAGATCCAGGCCTCGGGATTGATCGGCTCGCCGACCGTGCCCAGCAGGCGAAGGCTGGCCAACGAGTGCCGTTGCGGATACTGGTCGCCCCACTTGATACAGGCGCGGATGGCCGTCGGAGCGGTGTAGAAAACGGTGACTTTATGGTCATCGACGATCTTCCATAGACGATCCGCCTCGGGATAATTCGGCGCGCCCTCATACATGACCGTGGTCACACCGTTCTGCAGGATGCCATAAACAACGTAGGAGTGCCCCGTGACCCAGCCGACATCGGCCGTGCACCAGTAAACGTCGTCCGGCTTGAGATCGAAGATGAGCTTGCTGGTGAGGTAGGTCTGCACAGAATAGCCACCGGTGGTGTGCACCAGGCCCTTGGGCTTGCCGGTGGTACCCGACGTATAGAGGATATAAAGCGGATCTTCGGCATCGAGCGGCTCGGCCGGGCACTCGGCCGCCGCTTTTTCTCGCAGATCCTGCCACCACTGATCGCGGCCTTCCTTCATGGTCACAGTCGAGCCGGTGCGGCGATACACAACGACATGTTTTACCGTCGGGCAATTGACCAGGGCCTCGTCGACGATCGCCTTCAGCCGCACCTCCTGCCCCCGCCGGTACGATCCATCCTGGGTAAGCACAGCAACGCACGCGGCATCGTTGATGCGGTCCACCAGGGCATTGGCCGCGAATCCTCCAAAGATGACGGAGTGGACGGCGCCAATGCGGGCGCAGGCCAGCAGGGCAATGGCCAGCTCCGGCGTCATGCCCATGTACACCGCGACCCTATCGCCCTTGCGGACCCCCAGGCCTTTGAGTACATTGGCGACTTTCTGCACCTCCAGATAAAGCTCGCCGTAAGTCAGCTTGCGGACCTCGCCCGGCTCCCCTTCCCACAAAATAGCGACCTTGTCCTTGCTGCTGCCTAAGGCATGACGATCGACGCAGTTATAGCAAAGGTTTATTTTTCCTCCCACAAACCACTTGGCCAAGGGGACCTTCCATTCAAGGACGCTGGTCCACGGAGCAAACCAGTGCAGCTCAGCGGCAATCTCCGCCCAGAACTTTTCCGGATCCTGAATGGAGCGGCGATAAAGCGCCTCGTATTCCTCGAGACTCTTCACGTATGCTTGCGCGGCAAACTCGGCTGGAGGGGGAAAGACTCTCTTCTCGCGCAGGGTCGAATCCAAATTGGGTTGGTGCGAAGTGGTGCTGGATTCCATCGCTTCTGTTCCTCTCACCGTGCGCCGTACTTTTGCGCCGTACTTCTCCGTCGTACTTCTCTATGACTGTTACGAAATGGGCATCCGTCAGGCCGGTTCACTTGGGGTAGCGCTGCTGCTGCCACTCCCAGGCGCTGCGGACAATATCGTCGAGCTGGGTGTACTTCGGCCTCCAGCAGAGGTCGGCCTCGATTTTTGCCGAGCTGGCGATCAACACCGCAGGATCTCCCGGCCGCCGCGGCATCTCCTCTGTTGGAATTGGATGCCCGGTGACGCGGCGAGCCGACTCTACCACTTCACGTACGGAAAAGCCCACTCCGTTACCCAGGTTGTAGATCATGCGGTCGCGCCCATCGAGCCCCTCAAACGCCAACAAATGCGCCTCCGCCAGGTCCTGCACGTGAATATAGTCGCGGATGCATGTCCCGTCTGGGGTTGGGTAGTCCTGCCCGAAAATCTTAATGCTCTTGCGCCGTCCCAGGGCTACGTCAAGAATGAGCGGAATGATGTGGGACTCCGGCTCATGGTCTTCGCCGCGGCCAGGAACCGCGCCCGCGACATTGAAGTAGCGCAGGCTGGCATAGCGCAGTCCATGTACGCGGTGGATCCAGGAGAGCATCTGCTCCACCAGCAGCTTCGATTCCCCATACGGATTGGTGGGAGCGAGGACGGCATCTTCAAAAATAGGGGTGCTTACGGGTTCTCCGTAGACCGCCGCCGTAGATGAGAAAACTAATTTTTTTAAGTTTTTCTTTATCATCGCTTCCAACAAACCGAGGGTCGCCGCCGTGTTATTACGGAAGTAAGTCTCCGGTTTGCGCATGCTGTCACCGGCTTCGATGAGCGCGGCAAAATGCATGACGCCGGCGAATGAATCGCCGTCGAAAATTTCTTCAAGCCTTTTGCTGTCAGCTACATCGCCCTCAATGAAGGTGGCTCCGGGGGGGACCATGGAACGCCGGGCGTGACACAAATTGTCATACACCACGACCGTGTGTCCACGCTCCAACAACAGCCTGGTTACCGTTCCGCCAATATAGCCCGCTCCGCCCGTCACTAGAATCTTCACGAGTTCCCATGCCCTTCTTGTACTCTTAGTGCAGAGCCTAAATGGCCGTTACGCACCAGCAGCGCAGAGTCCCCGGTGCGAATCAAATGGTGGTGGTTTATGGGCGACGCTGAGGCAGTTTCATCATGGCGCTCCCAATTGGGGTCTTGGCAAGCTTTTGGTTTGCCGTGGTTACGAGTCATGGCCCTCTTCATGCCTTATCCATACACTTCTGTTTCCAACGGCTCCACCTTTGGGTTACTGCATACGCGTAGAAACTCGTCTATCGTGAGCATATCCGCAAGTACTTTGGTACTGAGATTTGGCATGGAGCGGAAGTCGATACAACCTGCAGGATCCTCGGCAGGAACTCGAGAGTGTTAAGCGTACATCTCGAGCGTGCGTCTGTTTGAATGTACGAGTTTTTTCGCTGCTTGATCAACACCCTGGTGGCTCGCACATTACCTTACGACTAGAGAGAATTAGGGAACTTTAATTATGCCGAAAGATCTTTCCATCCGCGATAACTTCGGACTCCTCCCCGAACCGGAGGGCCGTTGGGGCTCCTTTGGGGTCAGTATGGCCACCAACCTCACCATTATGGCGCTGGTGGTCCTTCTGACCGCGGCGGTCCACAAGGTGGAGAAGCAAAAGTATATCGAGCACATGGTCTTCACCGAGAAACAAGAACCGCCACCTCCACCGAAGGTCGTGATTCCGAAGGTGAAGGTCATTGCTCCTCCGCAACCGGAAATGGTCAAGCTGGAGCCGCCCAAGATCGTGGTGCCGAAGATCCAGCCGCCGCCGGAGATTCCCAAACCGGTAAAGCTCGATACGCCCGATCAACCCAAGCTGCCGCCTGCGCCGCCGAAAGCGGTTGCTCCTCCGCCGCAGCCAAAGGTGGGACTGTTTGCCAGCGCGAAACCGACCGAAGTAGCCAACAACCAGGTGAAACCGGACCTGAAAACGGGTGGTTTTGGCGATCCGCAGGGCGCCAAACCCAACGCCAACAGCAAATCGCAGCTGGTTGCGGTGGGATCCTTTAGCGCCGCGCCTGGACCAAATAGCGGCGCAGGCGCTGCTCGTAAGGGCGCGGTCTCCGGAACCTCGTTTGGCGCGGGTGTTGCGAATGGCGTACCCGGCGGCCATGACATGGGCAAGGTGGCATCGGCCGGCTTTGCCAATGGCGTCGTTGGCGGCACGGGCAAGCCCGGTGGTACCGTTTCATCCGCAGGCTTTTCTACAAACATGGGGCCGGCGCCGAACCAGGTGGCCATCAAAACGTCGGAACCAGCTTTCGTTCCTCCCGTCGTGATCTCTGAGCCGCATCCGGAATACACCCCGGAAGCTGCTCAATTAAGAATCCAGGGTGAGGTAACTTTACAGGTGCGTTTTCTGGCTACTGGCCAAGTCGAGGTATTGCGGGTAGTGAACGGGCTGGGGCATGGTCTGGATGAGCAGGCAAAACGTGTTGCCGAGCAAATCCGGTTCAAGCCCGCGATAAAAGATGGGCATCCGGTAGATCACACAACTTTGATTCACGTGACCTTCCAGCTGGCATAGCCAGTGGTTGCCCCCCGGTTCTAACGTTTTAAGTTCAACCGATTTCAGTTCTACGGATTCAGCAATAGTTACCCATCGTTCAAAGGTTACAGGAGCCAGGAAATGACCCTGCGTCGAGTTTGGATCACCAGTCTGCTGCTTACGCTCACCGCGTCAGTGGCACAGGCCAAAACCAAGTATCAGCCCCCCCAACCTCTATCGCCGGAACAGAGCGCGCTGGTGCAGAAAGCGATTGCGGCCGAAAAGGTCACCATCAAGCAGATCCAGAAGCACTCTCCGCTGGTGCAGACCTACATCCAAAACATGAGGCCGGACCAGGTCCTGTACGCGGTGCCGGAATCGGATCAGTACTTGCTCGGCCGCGTGGACTTCGGCAAGTCGATCACGGACACTGCCTACGCCGGCGAAGGGTCCGGCCACGGCATGTTCAAGGGCTCCCTGAAGTACGTCACGGGGCTGACCAGGGCGTTCAAGATGCAGTACATCTCCGCCGGCTTTATGGAGATGATGTTCCTGGACCCGATCTCGTTCGACCAGCAGCATTATGACTTCAGCTATGTCCGCCGCGACTTCCTGGGCGCGGTGCGCACGCTGGTGTTTGACGTGCACCCCAAGCCGGGAACCGGCAGCGGCCGCTTTACCGGCCGTATCTGGGTGGAAGACCAGGGCGGCAACATTGTCCGCTTCAATGGCACCTATACCGGTGGCAACCAGGACGACGACAGCTCCAGCTATTTCCACTTCGACAGCTGGCGCGAAAACCTGCAACCTGGTCTCTGGCTCCCCGTCGGCGTCTACGTAGAGGAGACGCAGAAGAGCTCCGAGCACCCGGTCTCGTTCAAAGCCCAGACCTACATTTGGGGATACGCCCTGAAGCTGCCCACCCACGAGTCTGACAACGAGTCGATCAAGATCGACGACGTGCAGGACCAGAGCGCTGACAATCAGGACCTGAGCCCGTTGGCAGCCCAGCGGGAATGGATCTCGCAGGCCGAGGAGAACGTCCTCGATCGCCTGGTGCAGGCTGGATTGCTGGCGCCGCCCTCCGACTTTGACAAGATCCTGGAGCAGGTTGCCAACAACATCGTCATCGGCAACAACATCCAGGTTAGCGATGCGATTCACTGCCGCGTTCTGCTGACTGCGCCGCTCGAATCATTGGCAGTCGGCAACACCATCATCCTCAGCAAGGGCCTGATCGACGTTCTGCCCACCGAAGCCGATCTGGCTGCGGTCCTTTCCTTCCAGCTGGCGCACATTGTGCTGGGCCACCACATCGACACCCGTTACGCGTTCAACGATCGTCTTCTGTTCCCCGACGAAGCAACCTTTGAGCGCATCCACATGTCGCACTCGGATGCTGACAACGAATTGGCTGCGAAGAAGGCCATCGACCTGTTAAACCACTCCGTGTACGCCACCAACCTTTCCCAGCCTGGCCTCTTCTTCAACCAGCTGGATGCGCGCTCGAAGCAGCTCACGGCACTCAACACACCGAGGCTGGGAGATTCGCTGCTGCGCCCCACCGGCGAGCCTTGGCTGAATGGCCTGATGTCCAAAGCACCGAAGCTCGATATGAACAAGCTTGATCAAGTCGCGGCCCTCCCCTTGGGCAGCAACTTGAAGATCGATGCCTGGGATGACAAGGTCATTCGCTTGAATGCCAGAATACCTCCCATCATGAACGCGCGGGATAAGATGCCCTTCGAGGTAACTCCGGTCTTCTTCCGCCTGACGCGTTACACGCCTCCCGTCGTCGCGGCTCCGGCCCCGGCAGCAGGATCAGCCGAGACCGCGCCTCCGCCGCCGGCAGTCGACACGCAGCAGAGTGCGGCTCCAGCACAGGCTTCGGCCACTCAGCCGAGCCCCCAGTAAACCCCTTGTAAACAGTTTACTAAGAGGGTTTCACCAACGTTAACTAAGGAAAAGGCGGGGTAGACTAAAACCTACCCCGCCTTTTCCATGTGTATCGGGGAAATTATCTTAAGCGGTGCGCATGATCAAAAGGTATCTGCTGGCCAGTCTGCTCTCCCTCTCCATGAGCGCAGTTCTCGATGCACAGGTAGTGGCTGCGGGCCGAGGGGGTGCTCACCTGGTGGGTGGAGCCTTCGGCTCCGGGTTCAGCCCCGACTATGGCCCCACCTATCTCTTTGGCTGGGGCGGCTTTCTGGATTTGAATCTGCGGGGGCATTTGGGCGCGGAAGGGGAAATACGTTTTCTGCGCTTCAACCAGACCTACGATGTGCACGAGGACAACTACGAGCTCGGTCCCAGATTCCGGTGGCGTTTCGGTCGTTGGGAACCCTACGGGAAATTCATGATTGGCAACGGCCAGTTCAACTATCCCTTCAGTTACGGCCATGGCGGCTACCTAATGCTGGTGCCCGGCGGAGGGCTGGACATTCACTACCATCGCTTCACCATCCGGGCGATTGACTACGAATACCAGCACTGGACCAACTTCCAGAACAGCTCCCTGAGCCCGGACGGGTTCAGCTCCGGGATTGCCTACCGAATTTTCTAACTTCCTTTGGCGCACCTAATGAAAACAGCAGGTCCCTCCACTACGCTTGCGCTCCGGTCGGAGCCTGTGACTTTATTGGCTTTTTCGCGTTTAGGACACGCTTAAACCTTTTGTTTTCATCGCGGAATTTTTGAGAAAACTAATAAAGTTACAGACTCTCGGGATGACAAATTTGTTTGAGTTGGGATCTGATACCCAAATAAATTTGTCATCCCGACCGGAGCGCAAGCGTAGTGGAGGGACCTGCTGTTTTCTTTATCTGATCTAGAAGTGGTAGGCGATACCGATCGTTGGGTTGTAGACGTTGTAGAAACGGCCGGTCTTCTGCGGATCTAGCCCGAAATTCGGCGTCTTCATGAGCAAGCCGCGGTATTCCCCACGGATATCCCAGCTCGGGCTTAGCTCGTACGCCACACCGACTCCGTACACTGCTCCTAGAATGGTTTGCCCCTTCACGTCGATCTGCGTGGTGCTGGCGTCGTCAAGCGCACCAAACATGAAAGCCGCAGGCCCCCCCTCAACGAAGGGATTCCAGTTTTTGAAGTTTGCATTCAAGACGTAGGCGCCGGAAAATTCCTGCATCCTGTCGTGGACTCGCACGTTGTTGAAGCTGGTGTAGTACTTTTGCGCATTCTGTCCGTACTGATAGTTGAGCTCGAGGCCGCTTCTCGGGGTCAGCATGTACCGATAGCTCACCAAACCACCCAGTCCATTGGTTCCACTCTGTTGCACAGCATTACCAGTAATAAATGGGGGGAAGATCCCGGTCACGCTCACGCTTATATCCTGACGGCTTTCCTGAGCATGACTCGCAACTGCCATAAAGGGCAGAAGCAGAAATAACAACAGCTTTTTCTTCATTCGTTCCTGAACCTCTCGCCTGCGACCGCCAGCAGGCTCCACCCGCCTCTCGGGCTCGTCGATTTTCCTTGAGGAGTCGAATCCCTGACCCACTTTCGCAATTGTACCTGCGCCCAGCATTCGAGGCGACACTGTAACCCGCGCCGCATACGCTTAACCACTCCGTTCCACGCGAAACTCGTAGGGCGTACCGCGCTCGAGCGAAAGCGAGCGCACCACCTTGAGGAATGCGATCGCGGCGTGCGACAGGTTGGCTCGCTTGCGATGCACCAGGCGAAGGTGACGTTCAAAACGCAGCGCCTCCACCGGCACCTGGACCAGTTCCCCACTGGCGAGCTCAGGCCCCACAGTCAACCCCGGAACCAGGGCCACTCCATTGCCCATAGCCACAAACCGTTTGACCGCCTCCAGGCTCGGCAACTCCACTCCCATGTTCAACGGCGTCCTATGCTTTTCGAAGGCTGCGACCACTTGCCTGCGCACCGGCGAGGGAACATTGTGGGCAACAAAACTCTCAGCTCCCAGGTCTTCAATCGCTACCCCCTTCTCTCGCGCCAGGGGATGATTCGGGTTGACCACAAAAGCCAACTCATCCGTATAGACAGCGATCGACTTAAAAAGGTCCCCTTCGGGGCGAAAAGACAAGATACCGATCTCCACCGTTCGCTGCAGCAGATCGTCCGGGATCTTGCTGGCCAGGGAGCGCTGGATGCTTACCCCGATCTGTGGGCAGAGACGGCGAAACCGGTCCAACACCGGAAGCAGGTAGAGGCAGGTAAATTCGTTGGCCGCTATCAGCAGCCGGCCACGATCGAGCGACTTTAGCTCCTCCATGGCGCTGACAGCTTCTGTCCTCAGGCTCAACATTCTGCGCGCGTAGTCGCGTAGCACTTCGCCGGCCGCCGTAAGGGTTCCTTCTCTTGCGCTGCGTTCGAACAGCACCTCGCCCAGGTCGCTCTCCAGCTTCCGAACTACCTGGCTTACGGCGGGTTGGGTGCGGTGCAGCCGATTGGCGGCGCGAGAGAATCCTTTCTCTTCGGCGACGGCGAGAAAGGTTTCCAGTTGATGGATATCCATAAGGTTTAGTCGCTCATCCCATGAGTTCTTTGCACCAGTATAAGTATTTGTTATGTTTTTTAGAAGAATAATAAATTTGATCTATGCACGGGAATGCTGGAAAATAAACATGAACAGGACAGGACGCGGAAGGTGACGCCTCCATGAACCAAGCTTCCTCCAAAGACGAGCAGAGCGGCCAGGATCAGGTCTTCTTCTTCGATACCACCCTACGCGACGGCGAACAGTCTCCCGGCTGCAGCATGAGTACCTCGGAAAAGCTGCGCATGGCCCGTGCGCTTGAAGCGCTGGGGGTCGATATCATCGAGGCCGGCTTCGCGATCGCATCCCCCGGTGACTTTGCCGCCATCAGCAGCATCTGCCGTGAGGTACGCGGCCCGCGCATTGCCTCCCTCGCCCGCGCCCGGAGCGAAGATATTCAGGCTGCCGCACGGTCCCTCGAAGGCGCAGATCGCTCGCGTATTCACGTCTTCCTCGCCAGCTCGGACATTCACCTGGAGCACAAACTGAAGATCGAACGGGCCCAGGCGCTGGAACAAGTCGACTCCTCAGTTCGCTTGGCGTGCACCTACGTGGACGACGTGGAATTCTCTCCCGAAGACGCGAGCCGATCGGATCCGGACTTTCTCTGCCGCATGGTTGCCGTGGCCATCGATGCCGGGGCGTCGGTGATCAATCTGCCCGACACCGTGGGTTACTGTGTTCCCAATGAGTATGGGGCCATCTTCCGCATGCTGCGGGAGCGGGTTCCGCAGGTGGCCGGCATCACGCTTTCCTCGCACTGCCACAACGATCTGGGCATGGCGGTGGCCAACAGCCTGGCGGCGGTGGAGGCCGGAGTACGGCAGATTGAGTGCACCATCAACGGGATCGGCGAACGGGCCGGGAATGCGGCGCTGGAAGAAGTGGCGGCTGCCATCCTGGTCCGCCGCGACAAGTTTCCCCACGTTCACGGCCTGGTGCTGGAGCGGCTCTACCCCACCAGCCAGTTGCTGGCTGAACTGATCAGTTTCGCCCCGGCGCCGAACAAAGCCGTGGTAGGCAGCAATGCCTTCGCCCACGAGGCAGGCATCCATCAGCACGGCGTGTTGGCGCACCCGCTGACCTACGAGATCATGACCCCTGCTTCGGTGGGCGTGCCCACTAACCGTATGGTGCTGGGCAAGCATTCCGGCCGGCGTGCCTTGATACACCGGCTCAAGGAACTGGGCTTTGTTCTCGATAACGCCGAACTTGACATCGTCTATCACCGTTTCAACGAGCTGGCGGATCACAGAAAGGCCATTTTTGACCAGGATCTGATCTCGCTTCTCCCGGATCACTACCGCCGGCCTGAATTGATCTCTGCCCCACAGATCTAAACTGCACGCGCAGGAGCTCCCGCAGGTTGGTCCGCGCAGAAGGGAATACTCAATGCAATTGAAAGTGCTCGTTGTCGCCGGAGACGGGATCGGTCCCGAAGTCACTCGTGAAGCCGTGCGCATACTGGTTTCTGTCGCAGAGTTCGGCGGCTATGACTTCCAGTTCAGCGAGATGCCCATCGGCGGATATGCCATTCGCCAGAGCGGCACGCCCTTGCCGGCGGCCACGCTGGAGGCTGCCCTGGAAAGCGACGCCGTGCTGCTGGGAGCAGTGGGCGGCAACGAATTCAATGCGCTGCCCCCGGATCGCCGGCCCGAAGCAGGGCTGCTGCAGCTGCGCCAGGCTTTGGGTGGGTTTGCCAATTTGCGCCCTTCCTTTGCCTACAAAGCCCTGTCCGCCAACTCTCCGCTGCGCCCGGAAGTGACCGAAGGCGCCGACATCCTGTTTGTCCGCGAGTTGCTGGGCGGCCTGTATTTTGGCGAACCGCGCGCCTGGGACCGGGAGACGGGAGCGGCCTGGAACACCATGCGCTATACCCGTGACGAGGTCGCCCGGGTGGCCCACGTGGCCTTCCAGCTGGCCGGGCAGCGGCGTAAGAAGGTTACGTCGGTCGATAAGGCGAATGTGCTCGAAGTGTCACAGATGTGGCGCGCCACGGTGATTGAAATTGCCCAGCAGTATCCGGGCATCACGCTGGAGCATCACTACGTGGATGCCTGCGCCATGCACTTGATGAATACGCCGCGCAATTTCGATGTGGTGCTGACGGAGAACCTTTTCGGAGACATTCTCAGCGATGAAGCGGCGGTCATTACCGGGTCTCTGGGCATGCTACCGTCAGCGACTATTGGCGGATCGGTCAACCTGTACGAGCCGGTGCACGGCTCAGCACCCGACATAGCCGGCAAAGGGATTGCCAATCCGCTAGGCGCCATCCTCACGGCGGCCATGGTCTTGCGCCACTCGGCCAATCTGGAACACGATGCACAGGCGGTGGAACTGGCGGTACGCAAGGTGCTGGAGCAAGGCTATCGCACCGCCGATCTGCTGCACCGGGAACAACCCGGCAAGCATGTAACCACCCAGGAGATGGGTAGCCTGGTGCACCAGACGCTGAACGAAATCATCGACCGGCGACAGGCATTGCACGCGGTCTAGGAAGATTTTCCTCAGGGGCTAAAGAGGTTGCGGAAAAACGCGAAAGCAAAGCGCAAATGAGAACCAGGCCCGGAGGGCCGGGAGCCAGACTCAGCCCAGCCCGGGAGGGCTGGGAGGCGGATCCAAAGTTGCGGAGCGCCGGAGGTGCGGCACTACCTGCATCCGCGGGTGCCGCGCCTCTGGCGCTCAAATATTGGGATCGATGTCCCAGCCCTTCCGGGCTGGGCTGACGTCTGGCTCCCGGCCCTCCGGGCCTGGTTCTGATTTACCATTTGCTTCGTGTTCTCACGCCGACTCTTCGGCCCTGAAGGACCTAGATTGTCACAGTAGCTGTTGAACCATGGATAGGGAAAAACGATTATGTCGCAAAGCGCAAAAACGCTCTTCGAAAAAGTTTGGGAATCACACGTAGTCGTAGCGCCTGAAGGCGAACCCGCGCTGCTGTACATCGACCTGCATCTGCTGCATGAAGTCACGTCACCACAGGCCTTTGAAGGTCTTCGCCTGGCAGGACGAACCGTACGCCGCCCCGACCGTGCCATCGCCACGGTGGACCATAATGTCCCCACCACGGCCAACCGGCTCGTCATCGCGGATGCGATCGCGGCTAAACAGATGGATGCCCTGCGCGCGAACTGCGCCGAGTTCGGCATTCCTCTCTATGACGTGCAGTCGCCCGAACAGGGGATCGTGCATGTGATCGGTCCCGAGCTCGGCGTCACCAAGCCGGGCATGACCATCGTCTGCGGCGACAGCCACACCAGCACCCATGGCGCTTTCGGCGCGCTGGCATTCGGCATCGGCACGTCAGAAGTGGAGCACGTTCTGGCCACACAGTGCCTGCAACAATCGCACCCCAAAACCTTCCGCATCACCGTGGACGGCGAGCTGGGCCCAGCCGTGACAGCGAAAGACATTGTCCTGGGCATCATCGGCCATATTGGCACCGACGGCGCCAGCGGATGCGTGATCGAGTATGCGGGCTCGGCCATTCGTGCGCTCTCCATGGAGGGCCGCATGACCCTGTGCAACATGAGCATCGAGGCCGGCGCTCGCGCGGGCATGATCGCTCCCGACGAGACCACTTTCCGCTACCTCAAAGGCCGGCGGTTCAGCCCCACCGGCGCGGACTGGGACCTTGCTGTGGCTGCCTGGCGGTCATTGGCCACCGATCCCGGCGCCACTTTCGATCGGGAACTGGTGCTGCATGCGGAAGACCTCGCGCCTTTTGTCACCTGGGGAACCAGCCCGGGGATGGTCGTGCCTGTGACTGCTCGCGTGCCCGATCCCGCCTCCAGCCACTCGCCCGCGGAACAGCGCGCCTGGGAACGGGCGCTCGAATACATGGCCCTCGAGCCAGGCAAGGCCATCGAAGAGCTGGCCATCGATCGCGTCTTCATTGGCTCTTGCACCAACGGCCGTATTGAGGATCTTCGCTCCGCGGCCAAAGTAGTCAGCGGGTACCACGTTCATCCCCAGGTGCAGGCGATGGTGGTTCCCGGATCACAGCAAGTGAAAAAGCAAGCCGAAGAGGAAGGTCTGGATGAAGTCTTTCGCGCCGCCGGTTTTGACTGGCGGGAGCCCGGCTGCTCCATGTGCCTGGGCATGAATCCCGATATTCTCGCTCCCGGCGAACGCTGCGCTTCCACCAGCAATCGGAACTTCGAAGGGCGACAGGGGCGGGGCGGACGCACCCACCTGGTGAGCCCCATGATGGCCGCCGCGGCCGCGGTCTCCGGTCACTTTACCGATGTCCGCAAATGGCAGTTCAACCCGGTTCCAGCCCATGAGGTGTCGCTCCCATGAAGCCATTCCGTAAACATAAGGCGGTGGTCGCACACCTGGACCGCGAGAACGTCGATACCGACCAGATCATCCCCAAGCAGTTCCTCAAGCGGATCGAACGGACCGGTTATGGCCCGTTCCTGTTCTACGATTGGCGGCGCATTCAAGAAGGACCAAACGCGGGCGACCCGCATCCGGATTTCATCCTGAATCACCCCGACTACCAGGACGCGGAAATCCTGGTCGCGGGCAAGAACTTCGGTTGCGGCTCTTCAAGAGAACACGCGGCATGGGCCCTGAACGACTACGGATTTCGCTGTGTAATCGCGTCTTCGTTCGCCGACATTTTTCATTCCAATGCAGGCAAGAATGGCCTTCTGCTAGTCACGTTACCAGAGGAACATGTGCAGACTTTGATGAAGCGGGCCGCGACCATCCCGCGCTATCAGCTGACGGTATCGCTCGAAGACGAGATGCTGCACGATGACCATGGCCTCTCACTTCCCTTCTCCATCGACCCCTTCCGGCGCGAGTGCCTGCTGCTGGGCCTGGACGATATCGGGTTGTCGCTGAAACATGGCGGAGCCTTGGAGAAATTCGAACAACGCCACGATAAAGAGTTCTGGCTTACGCCACGGCCGGCGGATACGGAGACCTACCTAGGAGCACTATGAGCAGCCAAGCGGATCAAAAAACCCGGCTCACGGGGGCGGAGATTATCTGGGCAACACTCGAAGGGGAAGGAGTACGCGAAGTGTTCGGCTATCCCGGGGGCGCCATCCTTCCGGCCTACGACGCCTTGCGCAAATTTCCTATCCGTCACATCCTGGTGCGCCATGAGCAGAGCGCGGTACACATGGCCGACGGCTATGCCCGGGCCTCGGGCCGCATAGGGGTAGCGATTGCCACCTCCGGGCCCGGCGCCACTAACATGGTTACCGGCATTGCCACCGCGATGCTGGACTCGATTCCAGTGGTCTGCATCACGGGCCAGGTCCCGAGCAAAGTGCTCGGGACGGATGCTTTTCAAGAAGTGGACATTACCGGCATCACGTTACCGGTGACCAAGCACAACTATCTCGTGACCCGCGCCGAGGACGTGGCTCCGGTGCTGCGCGACGCCTTCCGCGTGGCCGCGTCCGGACGCCCCGGGCCGGTACTGGTCGACATCACCAAGGACGCGCAGCAGGCTACAGCGGAGTTTGATTTTGCGGCTGCGGCGCCGGAGAAGCTCCGTAGCCACCCCATGCTCCATGTGGCGCAGCAAAGCATCTTGGAGGCTGTGGAGTTGATCCGCTCCGCAAAGCGGCCCCTGATCCTGGCCGGCCACGGCATCATCCTTTCGGGCGCGATGGGCCAGGTGCGCGAGCTTGCGGAGCGGGCCCAGATCCCCGTCGCCTGCACCCTGCTGGGCCTGGGCAGCTTTCCCGCATCCCACGAGTTGAACCTGGGCATGATGGGCATGCATGGCGAGTCGTGGGTCAACCACTCAATCCAGGAAGCAGACCTGCTGATTGCCTGCGGAATGCGCTTCGACGACCGGGTCACGGGCTCGCTCGCGACCTATGCGCCCAAAGCAAAGAAGATCCATATCGAGATTGACCCTTCGGAGATCAACAAGAACGTCCCTGTACAGGTGGCGTTGATTGGCGACCTGGCCCAGGTGCTGGACCAGCTTTTACCGCTGATCCACCCGCGCGACGGCGCCGCGTGGATTCACGCCATCAACCGCATGAAGGGGGATGCGGCGGTCCTCGATATCAAGAACCTGCCCGACAACGGTCATCTCTACGCCGCACATGTGATCAACGACCTGTGGCATGCGACCTCAGGAGATGCGGTGATCTCGACCGACGTAGGCCAGCACCAGATGTGGGAGGCGCAGTATTACAAGCACGAGGAGCCGCGCTCTCTGATCACTTCCGGGGGCCTGGGCACTATGGGATTCGCGTTACCCGCGGCCATCGGCGCCAAGGTCGCCTGTCCAGGCAAGGAAGTCTGGGCCATCGCCGGGGACGGCGGTTTTCAGATGACGAGTCCTGAACTGGCCACCATTGCCCAGGAGAAACTCAATATTAATATCGCCATCATCAACAACGGTTACCTGGGGATGATTCGGCAGTGGCAAGAGACGTTCTACGAGAAGAACTACGAGTGCTCACCTATCCTCTCTCCGGATTTCGTCAAGCTGGCCGAGGCGTTTGGCATCCGGGCCGTGGCGGTGAAGACGCGCTCCGAGGTGATGAGCGCAGTCGAGGCTGCGCGCAGTCATAAAGGCCCTTTTCTGATCAATTTCCTGGTGGAGCAGGAGGACACGGTGTACCCGATGATCGTGCCCGGAGCGGCCCTGCACGAGATGATCCGGCGGCCGTCGGGAAACCCGATGGTGGACGCCTAGAGCGCTCGGCCACAAGAGCAAGAAAGGTTAGTATGCAGCACACATTCGTCGCCTACGTGGAAGATAAGCCCGGTGTGCTGACCCGCGTGGCGTCATTGTTCCGCCGGTTGAACATCAATATCTCCTCGGTCACCGTGGGTGGATCGGAGCGCCTGGGCATCTCGCGCATGACGCTGGTCGCCGATGCTCCCCCGGCGGCCGGCCATCGCATCATGGCGTCGCTTTACAAGTTGGAAAACGTGGTCCAGGTGGATGACGTGGGACGTTTCTCCTCGGTGAGCCGGGAATTGGCATTGATCAAGGTGGCAACCACGCCTAAGACACGTTCCCATATCTTCGAACTGGTAAATGTCTTCCGCGCGCGCGTAGTCGATCTTGCGCCCGGTTCGCTCATGATCGAAATCACCGGCAGCGAGAGCAAGATCGAAGGCCTGCTGCAGGTGCTGAACGAGAATGAAGATCGCGTGCTCGAGATTTCCCGCACGGGGCGCATGGTGATGCGCCGCGGCCACCATACCAGCCGCGTACTCGAAGCCCTGGGCGACGTCGAATCTAAGAACGGCGCGGTGGTCTTACCCGTGGCTGAGCCACTGCCTGAGGAAGAAGAGACTGACGGCTTCGACAGCGATAGCGATCTTCCACAACAAAAAACGTAACTACCTCTGCACACAAAGGAAAAGTAATGACCAAGACTTATCACGACCAGGATGCCGACCTCTCGCTGATTCAGGCTAAGAAAGTAGCGATCGTTGGCTACGGATCCCAGGGCCATGCCCACTCGCTGAATCTCAAGGACTCAGGCGTCGATGTCCGCGTCGGACTGCCGGCAACCAGCCGGTCCATCAAGAAGGCCAAGGCAGCCGGCCTGGAAGTCCTCTCCGTGGCTGATGCCGCGAAATGGGCCGACGTCATCATGATCCTGGCCCCCGATACCTCCCAGGCAGCCATCTACCACGAGCACATCGCACCTTACATGGGCAAGGGCAAGACGCTGATGTTCGCCCACGGCTTCAATATTCGCTATGGCACCATTGTCCCGGCGAAGGAGATCGACGTCAGCATGGTGGCCCCCAAGGCCCCCGGCCACCGGGTGCGCGAGGTCTTTACCGAAGGCGGTGGTGTACCCGCCCTGATCGCTGTGCACCAAGACGCCTCTGGCCGGGCGCACTCCCTGGCCCTTTCCTACGCCAAAGCCATCGGCAGCGCCCGGGCCGGTGTGCTTGAAACCACCTTCACCGAGGAGACCGAGACTGACCTCTTCGGCGAGCAGACAGTACTGTGCGGCGGCGTCAGCGCGTTGGTGAAGGCCGGCTTTGAGACCCTGGTGAACGCTGGTTACCAACCGGAGGTGGCCTATTTCGAGTGCCTGCACGAATTGAAACTGATTGTCGACCTGATGTATCGGGGCGGCCTTGCTTATATGCGCTACTCCATCTCCGACACCGCCGAGTATGGCGACTACACGGCCGGGCCGCGTTTGGTTACGGATGCTACGCGCGCGGAGATGAAGAAGATACTGGCCGAGATTCAGGACGGGACCTTTGCCACCAACTGGATCAAGGAAAATGAAACCGGGCGCAAGCAATTCGACCGGATGCGCAGCCAGGAGGCCGCGCACTCGATCGAGGAGGTGGGCAGCAAACTGCGTGCGGCCATGCCTTTCCTGGATCCGGTAACGGTCACGGTAGACAGCCCGGGCGCCGCCCCGCGCTTGGCCGAGCCGGTCGGCGCCTAAGCAAGGTGGAGGGTATGGGCTTCAGCCCTTACCCTCCACGCCTGATGTCTTTGAATGGGGCACCCAGCTGGTTGTTAAGCAACGGTTTACGTACGACCCGAAGGTCGTACCCGGTATCGTTTTGTTTTCCCTTTTGCGGGCGCTTTCGAGTTTTTCACGCACCCCTTAGGCCTTTTTTCGAGTCTACTCAGCATGCGTGTGTCCCTGGTTTTACGGTCTTCCGTGTTCGCTCTGCTCTCGAGCCTTTGCTTGGCTACGATGACCGGGCAGACACCGAACCCACAACCGAGCGCAGCCTGCCCCGCGCAGCCTAGCACCCTGCGCGCTATGCGTCACTGCTACCACCCTCTGCTGGTCTTCGCTCCCGCGATGGACGATCCCCAACTGGTGGAGCAGTTCAACCAGCTCAAGGCCCACGCAACCGAACTCAGAAGCCGCGATCTGTTGTACGTTCCCATCGTCCCGGAGGGTCATAACCAACCGATCCCAGGCTCCAGGGTCCACACTGCCAGCCTTAGCGAAGATGAGCTCGCAGCGATGCGTCACCACTTCAATGTCGAATCGGGTGAATTCCTGGTGATCCTGATCGATAGGGATGGAGGAGAAAAGCTGCACAGCCGAACCCCGGTGCCGGTGGACCAGCTCAAACAACTGACCGCCCCCCTGCCCCCGCGCAAGGGCGAGACGCAACCGGGACCGCAGGGCGACGAATAACTCCTCGTCCCAGCCTAAACCAACGTAACCAAGACCGTTCTCCCTTCCGGCCCCGTAATTCCCTTTCAAGCCCGAGGTCCTGCCATCTGGCGCGATTTGAAGGCGCGACTGTACTGCATTCGGCTAACATCAAAAGAACACCGTGAGGTGCCATGTCGACCCAAGCCCCAACCCCTGCTTTACCTGCGGTTGCACCTCCGCATCGCGCCCCTCATGACCCGGCCCGGGTGGGCGAGATTGTAGCCGCGCTCCGGAAAGTAACCCCGCTCCACGGCCTGGAACAGTCGGAGTATGAGTGGTTGGCCAACCACGGTACCGAAGTGTTTGCTGAATCAGGCGCGGTCGTCTTCCGCGAAGGCGAGCCTGCGAGCAAGATGGCTGTACTGCTCCAGGGGGAGATCTATGTGCGCCGGGAGCATGGAGGACCGGCCGCTCTCTTTATTGGCCGCTCCGGGCAGATCACCGGCCTGCTTCCCTTCTCTCGTATGAAAGCCTATGGCGGCCTGGGTTACACCTCTGCGGCCAGCTGGTGGCTGGAATTCGACCGGTCTCTCTTTCCCGAGATGATGAAGACCATCCCCGTGCTTACGGAACGAGTGGTGGGCATTCTTCTGGATCGCGTACGGGAAATAACACGCATGGAGCAGCAGTCGGAAAAATTGAATGCGCTGGGTAAGCTTGCCGGCAATCTGGCCCACGAGCTCAACAATCCCGCTTCGGCGGCGCAGCGTTCCGCCGCCGGTATCTTGGAGGAGTTGCGCGTTTACGGCCACGAACGCTTTAATCTCGGGCGCCTTTGTCTGAGCGGTGAGAAGACTGAGAAGGTCGTGGAATGGGAAGACCAGGTCCGCGGCGAGGCCAAGCGGCTGGGCAAGCCAGCCGAGACGGAGCAGACTCCTCGCGAAGATGAGATCGTGCGCTGGCTCCATCAACACGAAATCCAGGAGTCGTGGCACATTGCTCCGGAGCTGGCCGAGTTTGGGGTGGTGCCGGGCCAACTGGAGGCGCTCACCGGCTACCTTGACCCGGGGGCAATCGCCGTGGTGCTCTCCCAGTTCACTTCTTCTTTGCGCACGGAGAGGATCGCCGAGGCCATGGTCGACTCTACAGCCCGCATCTTCGATTTGATCCGCGCCATCAAGGATTACTCCTACATGGACCAGATGCCCATTCAGGAGGTGGATATTCCTCAGGGTCTGGAAAATACGCTGGCCATGCTCGCCTCCCGCCTCCGCCAGGTAGACGTGATCCGCGATTACGAGCCCAATCTGCCTTCCGTCAGCGCATATGGCCGGGAACTGAACCAGGTGTGGACCGCATTGATCGAAAACGCCTTGGACGCAGTGCAGGATAAGGGTGAGGTCAAGCTCATCGTGCGCACTGCCGGGGATATGTTGCTGGTGGAGATCTGGGACAATGGGCCGGGTATTCCGGTGGAGCAACAGGGGCGCATCTTCGAGCCTTTTTTCACCACTAAGGCTCCGGGAAGCGGGCTGGGGCTTGGCCTGGACGTGGTCAGCCGCATCGTTCGCATGCATCGCGGTTACGTAAGCGTACAGTCGAAGCCCGGGAGCACCTGCTTCCAGATCCGGCTTCCACTGCAGCAGGTGCAAGCGTACTAGGGCTCATCCGCTTACTGCGGTGAGTTCGGGGCGACCACCTTTACGATTCCGCAACCCACGTGGTTGCCTGCGGGGTTCCTGACCTCGCCTTTTTGCCCGTCGACTTTAAACTGCAGCGTGGAGCCCACGACAAACTGCGTTGGCTTGATCGAGCTGCCCAGTTTGGTGCGGCAAACGTATTGGTTGGTGGGCGTGTCGACTACGAAATCGTATTGCTGGTGCTTCTGCTTTTTGCTGGTGCTGCCCACGGTTTGCAAATCCTTAAGCGTCGCCGACTGGGTCACGCTGGCGGCCGGAGCGACTGCAGAAAGCAGTACGGTCGCCACACACAGACCAATTGTTTTGTAGAACATGATCGCTTCTCCTTCTGCGCTCAACTAGCTGCGTTCAACCAGTGCTATGAGGCCCCTACAAGTTTGACACCAAAAGCCAGCAGCAATGAACCCAGGATAATACGATAGACAGCAAAGATAACGAAACCGTGGCGCCGCACCCATAGCAGGAACCACTCCACTACGCCTAGCGCAACCGCAAAGGAAACGACAAAGCCGATGGCCAGCACAATCCAGCCATGGCTGCTCATCACCAGCGGGACCATCGCTGCCTCTCCGGGCACCTGCTTGGGATGGACGGTACGCAAGAATTCATAGCCGGTAGCCGCGAACATGACCGGGATGGACAAGAGAAAGCTGAACTCGAGGGCGGCGGTGCGCGTCATCCCCACTGCCTGGCCTGCCGCAATGGTTGACATGGAGCGGGATACACCGGGAAAAACCGCCGATGTGACCTCCCACAGGCCAATCCAGATCGCCTGGAAGAGCGACATTTGCTCCACATCCCTGGTTTTGAGATCACGACGGACGCTCAGCGCGTCCACCACCCACATCACAATCCCGCCAATCAGCAGGGAGAGCGCCATCACGCGCACGCTTTCCAGGTGCTTGCCGATCACCTTGATGAGCAACAGAGAAGGAACCGCGGTGCAGACGAACGCCACCATGGTGAGAGAGATCGGGTGGGTGACTAGGGTGCGGTCACCGTTTTCCCCTTCGGGAAAAGTGCGGAAAAATTCCAGGATTCGGCCCGTGAACAGCAGCACCAGGGCGAGAATCGCACCCAGCTGGATCACCACTGTATACATCTTCCAATAGGAGCTAGCCAGGTCGACGTGAAGCATCGCCTCAACCAGCCGCAGGTGCGCCGTGGAACTGACGGGCAGGAACTCGGTCAGTCCTTCGACGATCCCTAACAGGACCGACAGGATGTAATCGTTCAAAAAGGCCCTCTCCGGCCGAGCCGCTATTGGCGGGCTTCACTGGCGGCCGTTTACTGACGGTCAGTGCCGTAAATGGGAATTGATTCCTGCAACTGGTATACCAGACTAGCGGCGCGGGCGGCATAGTCCGATTGGGGATATTTGGCAGCAATGGTACCTGCGATGGTTACGGCTCTGGCCTTGGCCTCTTCGGCTTTCTTGTCCTCTCCATTTGCGGAGTACATGTCGTTCAAGGCGCCCTGGCGGTAGACGGCGTTATAGAGCGCCTCCGGGGCTCGTGGCGATTGCGGATGCTCCTGAGCGTATTTCTCATACATCTCAGCTTCTTTTTCCGGGCACTTGGTGGAGCCCTGCCAATCGCCACAGACTTTGTTATCCAGCATGTCCCAATCGGCCAGGTCGGCCCATTTGCTGTTAGGGTAGGTCTTCTTCAGCTTGCGCATCTCTTCATCGTCGATCTGCTCCCGCAGATAGGCGTCTTTTTCATGCGCCGAGGGCAGGGAGAGCACGTCGACCTTTTGCAGTTGCCAGCGAATATCGGCGGAGCGCCAAGCAGCCTCGGGGGCTAGTGGTGACTGGGGGAAATAGTCGGCCATGCGCTGGTATAGCAGCCGCGCTGCCTGGGCAAACGCCTGGGGAGCGTGGGGCAAGTTGGCATCTCTCTCTGCGCTGGCGGCTGCGCCGAAAAGAATCAGGTCCCCCTTGGGAGTGTCCACACTGACTACGCCGGGGGCCTGCATCCAGCCGGCGATGGGGACAGCAGCCGCGTCATGGCCAAATACCGGCGCATCCTGTGACTTGGAGATTTGCTCGTCGGTGTTGGCGAAGACTCGCACCCATGGGCCGTTGCGCTCCCCGATGACCATCTCGCGTCCGGGAGAAATCTCAGCCATACGCGCAGAAGTGGTGTCGGGGGCAACGTACAGGTTGGTGTTGCGAATGACCGTCGCCTTGGGGCCAAGGCTAGGACCTGGGGGTTTTGGCGCTGCCGTGGCGGTGACCGCGCATACCAGGAGGGCAGAAAAGGCAAAGAATCCATTCCGCATAAATGCTTAGACTCGACAGACCTAGAATACGCCGCGGGCGGGTTCGCGTTGCTTCCGTCCGGCCGCGCGACTGGTTGAGTGGAACCGCAGGTCCCTCGGCTGCCCCGGATTTCCTGTTGATATTGGTGGCGTTGGCGGGCTCCATGCGGCTTTCCGTAATGAAAGCCGCACACGTGGCGGCGTCCAATGCAACGAGGCAGGAAATCCGGGTCGCTCGGGATGACAAAGTTTAGGGTAGCGCTTTCATTGAGGGTCGAGATTGGGATGGTGAGAGTCCGGCCACAGCGTCTGACATGGAACTGTCCGTCCAGTCACGCTAACCACAAGTGCGCAACCACCCTAAACTTTGTCATCCCGCCTGTCCCGGCGTGCCGTGGAACCGAAGCGAAGCGCAGTGGAGGGACCTGCGGTTCCACTCGTGGCCGCCACGAATCTCTCATTCATCCAGTACGCTGCGCAGCAGCGCCGATTCGACGTTTCCGCCGGTCATGACGGCCACGGTCTCCCGGGCGGGGGGCAACTGCTCGCGATGGAAAAGGGCGGCGGCCACGGCCACCGCACCGCTCGGTTCCGGCACCAGACGAGTGGCAAAAATTATCCGCCGCATGGCTTCGCGGATCTCGGCCTCGGTTACGGTTACGATGTCATCGACGAAAGCCTGCATGTGAGCAAAATTCAACACGCCTACGCTCTGGCTTCTCAGCCCATCCGCCGCGGTCTGGCTCTGGTCGCCGGTGAACACCACGATTCGACCTGCCTTGAAGCTCTGCGCCGCATCTGAGGCAAGTTCCGGCTCGACCCCGATCACCCGCGCTCCCGGCCGGGTCAACTTCACAGCAGCCGCGACACCGCTCAGCAGTCCGCCTCCACCCACCGGCACCAAGACCAGATCGACCGCCGGCCGGTCAGCAACAATCTCCAACCCGCAGCTTCCCTGCCCGGCAATAATTTCGCGATCGTCATAAGGAGGAACGATGACGTAACCGAATTCAGCGGCCAGCTCTTCCGCCCTGGCTTTGCGCTCTCCGGTGGTTGGGCCGACGGTGACGATCTCCGCGCCCAGCGCCCGGGTGGCGCTTACCTTCACCTGCGGCGCATTGCGGGGCATCACGATGACAGCTTTGGCGCCCAAAGCGCGAGCCGCGTAGGCGACTCCCTGGGCATGGTTTCCGCTGGAATACGTGATCACGCCGCAGGCGCGCTCACCGGCCGACAATTGCGCGATTTTGTTAAAGGCGCCTCGCAGCTTGAAACTGCCGATGGGTTGCAGCCCCTCAGCCTTGACCCAAAGCGCCAGCGGCTCGCCGGCCATTTCGAAAGCAACCAGCGGGGTGTGCACGACCACCCCGTGAAGCCGCTCCTGGGCCGCGCGCAGCTCCGCCAGCGTGACCAAACCTGTTGGCTTCTCAAACAATTAGATTTCCAGAATGATGGGCATGATCATCGGCCGGCGCGATGTGCTTTTCTGAATGTAGCGCTTGAGATCGAGACGGATCTTCTCTTTCATCACGCCGTAGTCGGCCTTCTCTTCTGCCGAGGACTGATCCAATGTACGGTTGACGATCTCCCGCGCCTGATCGCTGAGGGCGATCTCGCCGGCCACAAAGCCGCGAGTGACGACTTCGGGCGCGCTCTCCACCTTGCCGGTGCGCTTGTTGATGGTGATGATGGCGAGCACCAGGCCATCCTCGCTCAAGTGCTTGCGGTCGCGAATCACCAGGTCTTCGACCACATCCGTGGTGGAGCCGGCATCGATGCAAACCCGGCCGGTGGTAACTTTGCCTGCCTTGACGGCGGTATTTGCGTCCACTTCGAGAATGTCGCCATCTTCCAGCAGCAGCGCCTGCTGCACCACCCCGGTATTTTTCGCCAGTTGCACGTGTTTCTGCAGATGACGATAGTCCCCGTGGACGGGGATGAAGAACTTCGGCCGCAGCAGGTTGATCATCAACCGCATCTCTTCCTGGCTGCCGTGCCCGCTCACGTGGATGAGTCCGTTTTCGCCATCGTCGTAGATCACGTTGGCCTCGCGGCGGCAAAGGTGGTCGATCACGCGGTAGATGCTCTTCTCGTTGCCGGGAATGACGCGGGAACTCAATACCACCGTGTCGCCGTGCTCGATGCGCGCATGTTTATGGTTGTCGACCGCCGCCCGGGAAAGCGCCGACATGGGCTCCCCTTGTGTACCGCTGATCAGAACCACGACTTCCGACGGCTGATAATCGCGGATCTGCCCGGGATGAATTAATAACCCGGCGGGCACAGTAAGGTACCCAAGATCCTGAGCGATTTCCGAGGACTCGACCATCGACCGCCCCACGATGGCCACCTTGCGCCGATGCGCGTGCGCCAGTTCGAGTGCGATGCGCAGGCGGTAGATGGAGGACGAGAAACAGCTGAAGAACAGCTTCTGTTTGGTACGCGAGAAAATCTCGTCCAAGCGCGGCCGCACCGCCCACTCGCTGGGGGTATATCCGGCGCGGTCAACGTTGGTCGAATCCTGCAACAGAGCCAACACGCCGCGCTTACCGTACTCGGCAAAGCCATGCAGGTCGAATGCCTTGCCGTCCGGGGGCGAGAGGTCGATCTTGAAGTCACCGGTGTGCACGATCACGCCCACCGGGGTCTCGATGGCCAGCGCGACACAATCCACCAGGCTGTGAGTGACCCGAATGGGCTCGACAGTAAAGGCGCCCAAGTGAAATTTCTGCCGCGGCGTAATCTCGACCAGCTCTGCCGTATCGAGCAACCTGTGCTCTTCGAGCTTGCCTTCGACGTAGGCGAGGGTGAACTCGGTGGCGTAGACCGGGACCTTGAGCTCACTCAAAATCCATGGCAGGCCCCCGATGTGATCCTCGTGGCCATGGGTCAGGATGATGGCACGGACATGCTGGCGGTTTTCAATCAGGTAGGTGATATCGGGGACGACAATATCCACCCCCAACAATTCGGTCTCGGGAAACATGAGACCGGCATCGATGACGATAATGTCGTCTGCCCAGCGAAGCGCCAGGCAGTTCATACCGAATTCGCCCAGACCACCTAGGGGGATGATTTGTAACTTACTGGAAGACATCAACGTTTAATGCTACCACGCGAAGTCAGCGCAGCAGATCTTCGAGGGTCAAGCTTAGATCCGTCTTATCGTCGCGATATTTCACGATGACCGGCGTATACAGGCTCAATCCCCACGCGGCTTGGCCGGCGATACCACGCTTTAACTCTCTTGCCCCCGGCACCACCACCGCTCCTTCGGGAATGACCAGCGGGTGTTCTGCGGAAGCTCTGAGGACTTCGCCGCGCACGATATCGTAGACCGGCGTGCCCCGGGTAAGGATGGTGCCCGCTGCCAATACCGCACGCCGCCGCACCAGGGTGCCCTCGTAGACTCCGGTGTTGCCACCAATCAGCACGTCATCTTCAATGATCACCGGGGTGGCGTTCACCGGCTCCAGGACGCCGCCGATCTGCGCTGCGGCACTCAAGTGCACTCGTTTCCCAATTTGGGCGCAGCTGCCGACCAACGCGTGGGAATCGACCATTGTGCCTTCGTCCACGTAGGCACCGGCATTCACATACATAGGCGGCATGCATACCACTCCACGGGCGAGATAGGCTCCCTCGCGGATGGACGAGCCGCCCGGGACCACACGCACGCCTTGTTCGAGGCCGATTCGCCGCGCCGGATAAGTATTTTTGTCCACGAAGGAAAGCTCGCCGCCGCCCATTTTTTCGAGCGTGCCCAGCCGGAAGCCGAGCAGAATCCCCTGCTTGACCCAGGCATTGACTCGCCATCCCAGCGAGCTTGCAGGATCGGGCTCGGCGGCCCGCACCCGGCCCTCACTGAGCGCAGCGCGCAATTCCAGGAAGGCATCCATGGCTGCCCGGTCGGCGGTGGCATCGGCGCCCGCGGCAAAATACTGTTCTATCTTCGTCTGCAACGTTGTCGTGTCAGTGGTCATTCTTCTCCGTACTCTGTCTTGACAACAGGCCTAATTCCCCAGCCAGCACCTTCAGCTTCTGCCGGGTCGCGGAAGTCACGGGAACCATCGGCAGGCGATAGTTTTCCTGGAGACGCCCCATCATCGCCATCACGCTCTTGACCGGCCCAGGGCTCGACTCCCAGAAGTTGGCGGTCATCAAGCGAAAGTACCGGCGATTGAGGGCACGAGCGGTTGCCCAGTCGCCATTGAGTGCAGCCGCAACCATTCTCGTTATCTCTACCGGGATCTCATTCGACGCCACCGACACCAAGCCCGCTCCGCCCAGGGCGATCACTGGGAGCGCCATCACGTCGTCGCCGGCCAGCACACTAAAACTCTGGGGCAGCATATGAATCAACTCGGCAATCTGCTGCAGGTTGCCGCTCGATTCCTTCACTCCCTGGATATTGTGCACATCCTCAGCCAGCCGCAAGATCGTAGCCGGCTCCAGGTTGGTTCCAGTGCGACTGGGAATGTTGTACAGCACCACCGGGCACGGAACCGCCTCCGCGATGGCACGGAAGTGACGGTACTGTCCCTCCTGACCCGGTTTGTTGTAGAAGGGGTTCGCGGTCAGCAGGCCGCTGACCCCAGGAACGGAGGCTGCTTCGCCTGCCCGGGCCACTGCTTCCAGTGTGGAGTTATGGGTGCAGCCAGCCAGAACCGGCACCCGCCCAGCGGCGGTTTCGGTTACGATCCCAATCACCTGCAGCCACTCCGCGTGATTCAGGGTAGGGGTCTCAGCAGTCGTTCCGCAGGCCACCAGGAAATTAATTCCGCTGGCAATCTGCCACTCCACCAGCTTGCTGAGGGTCTCCTCATCGAGGCTGCCATCGCTGCGAAACGGAGTCACCAATGCTGTGCCACAGCCGCTGAGGGTCATAACAAATGGAGTCTACTGCAACTGGGGATAGATATGCTTGAAGTCGTAGCAGCCTGTCTTGCCGCAGAGCCACTCCGCGCCCCGGACCGCGCCCTCTGCGAAACTACGGCGGGAGAGTGATTCGTGGCGAATCTGAATCACATCGTCTCCCAGCCGGGCGGTGATGGTGTGCGTGCCCACGGCCTCGCCTTCGCGATGCGAGACAATCTCTACCTCCAGCCCCGGACCGGCTTCCAACAAGGCCTGCTTGAGGGCTAAAGCCGTTCCCGAGGGCGCATCTTTCTTGCCCTCGTGGTGAACTTCGCTGATGCCGATCTCAAATCCATGCACTAACGGCACCATTTCGCGGACCAGCTTATACACCACCTGCATACCGATGGAGAAGTTCGCACCGTACAGCAGGGCGCCGTTCCGCCGTTCGCAAATAGCGCGTATCTCGCCTAGCTTGTCGTACCAGCCGGTCGTGCCCACGACCATGCGCGCGCCATTGGCCAGGCAAGCGCGCATGTTGCTGACGACCGCCTGCGGCGTGGTGAAATCGACTACCACGTCGAACTGCGCCAGCATCGGAGCGGTGAGGGCCGAGGCGTTGGTGTTCTCTTCTTCGCCGATGACCCGGACACTATGTCCTCGCTGACTGGCAACATCGGCCACCACTTGCCCGGTTTTACCCCGGCCCAGCACTAAAAAGATCATAGTTACAAATGCACGCTTTCTACCTTCGTTTTGCCGCCCTCAAGCGGGTTGCCGATCGCGGCCGCTTCGGTTCTCGGCGATACGTCAAAAATCTCCGGGTCGGGATCGACAAAGAAGGCGGCGTGCAGGGACCGCACCGCCTCATCCACATCATCCTCGTCAATCATGAAACTCATGTTGATTTCCGAGGCCCCCTGCGAAATCATGCGCACGTTAATGTGGCGGACCGCATGAAAGACCCGGGCAGCAATACCATTCTGGCCGCGGATATTGCCGCCCACCATGCAAATGAGCGCCTTGCGCCCCTCGTAGGTCACGTCCGCCAGCTTGCTCAGGTCGGCGGCCAGCTGCGGCAGCTGCTCGTTGGAATCGACGGTAAGCGAAACACTTACCTCCGAAGTAGACACCATATCCACGGCACATTTGTGCTTATCGAAAACCTCAAAGACAGCGCGCAGGTAGCCATGCGACATCAACATGCGGCTGGCTACCAGGTCGACGATGGTCAGGCGCCGCTTGGCGGCGATGGACTTGAAAGGGCTGCGGCAGTGGGTGGCCAGCGCCGTGATGCGCGTGCCTTCATTCTCTGCATTGCGCGAATTCAGCACCAGCACCGGAATGTTCTTCTGTACCGCCGGCAAAATGGTCGCCGGATGCAGCACCTTGGCTCCGAAATACGCCAGCTCCGCCGCCTCTTCAAAGCTGATCGTCTTTACCCGCAGCGCATCCGGACAAACCCTGGGGTCGGCGGTCATGATGCCGTCTACGTCGGTCCAGATCTCGATCGCCTCCGCATCCAGTCCGCCACCGATCAGCGCGGCGGTGTAGTCCGATCCGCCGCGGCCCAACGTGGTGGTGGCGCCATCGACGGTGGAACCGATAAAGCCGGCCATGACGGGGACGTCCCCGGCGTCAATCATGGGACGCAAATTCTGGCCGCACCGAGCCTCGATCAACTCCGGGTTGGGGGTCGCTTTGCCATGCTGGTCGTCGGTAATGATGCAGGTGCGGGCATCGACGTGTACCGCCGGAATGCCCTGGTCGCGAAATGCCTCGGCCACCAGCCGGCTGGAGAGCCGCTCGCCGAAACTCACCACCAGGTCATTGGTCCTGGGCGTCAGCTCACCGACTGCGGAGAGGCCGCGCAAAATTTCGTCAATCGACTCGAATTCCTGCTGGATCCAGCTCTGCAGTTCGCCTTTGCGGTTGGCTGGGAGCAGTATTGCCGAAGTGTCGCAATGACGGTGGCGCAGCCGCGAGCTTATGGCTAACGCCCCGTTTCGATCCCCACGCCCGGCGGCTTTGGCTGCAGCCAAGAGCTGGTCGGTGACCTTGGCCATGGCGCTCACCACCACCACCGGCCGCTGACCCCGAGCCTGCCTGCCTGCGACAATTTTGGCGGTGCGCAGGATGGCCGTGGCATCTTCGACCGAAGTACCGCCAAACTTCATCACCACCGGCTTCATGCGGACACAGCCGCGTGATCGCGGGCGCCGCTGGGAACAAGCTTGCCCTGCGCAGCCAGGAACTCGCCATTCAATACCGCCGCGCCCGCGCCGCCGCGGATGGTATTGTGCGAGAGCACGGTAAACTTCCAGTCCAACAGCGAGCAGGGGCGCAAGCGGCCGACGGTAGCGGCCATCCCGTTGCCGCGCATACGGTCCAGCCGCGGCTGCGGGCGGTCTTCGGCAGCGCTGAACTCTACCGGCTGCAAGGGCGCGCTGGGCAGCGTATACCCAGCCAACGGCGCAAACTCATTCCAGGCGGCGAGGATTTCGCTCTCGTGTCGCCCGGGCCGTGAGCTTGATGCTGACGCTCTCGGTGTGGCCATCTTCTACCGCAACCCGGTTGCAGTGCGCACTTACCTTGGCATGCAGAGAATCCACCTTGGCGCCGTTGAGCTTGCCCAGCAGTTTGAGGGTCTCGGCTTCGAGCTTCTCCTCTTCGCCCCGGATAAAGGGGACCACATTGCCCAGGATGTCGAGCGAAGGGACGCCCGGATAACCAGCGCCGCTGACCGCCTGCATGGTGCTCACAAATACGCTCTCCAGGCCAAAGCGATCTGCCAGAGGCTTGAGCGCCAGGACCAGCCCGATGGCGCTGCAGTTGGGGTTGGTCACGATGTAGCCGCCGGACTGCTTACGCCAGGCCTGCGTCTCGAGCAGGCTCAAGTGGGCTGCGTTGACCTCGGGAATCACCAGCGGGACATCGGCCTGCATGCGAAATGCGCTGGAATTCGAAATCACGGCGCAACCGGCTGCGGCAAACTTGGGCTCCAGCTCCCGCGCAATGTCGGTGTCGAGCGCGGCAAAGATCACGCCCGGCGCGCCTTCAGGACCCGCGGGTGAGACCATCATCGCGGCGATGCGGCTGGGGAGGGGGGTATCCAACTTCCAGCGCACGGCCTCGCCGTAGATTTTGCCGCTGGACTTGTCACTCGCGGCCAGCCAGGTGATTTCAAACCACGGGTGCCCCTCGAGCAGCTGGATGAAGCGCTGACCGATGACTCCGGTAGCGCCAAGAATGCCTATCTTGTGTCGTGTCTGCATGGACCTATCGTCGTGAAAGGAATCTGGTTAATTCTAGACTATTCCGCGGGTGGCGGGACTACCCGCATCACGCCGGTCAACGCTTGCTGGTGCTCACAGCGCTGCCAGGATGGCGCCGGTAAAGGCCTTGGTGCCGCTGTGCCCGCCCACGTCGCGGGTGAGCGTCTTCTTCTCGATGTAAACCTTCTCGAGCGCGGCCTGCACCCGATCCGCGGTACTGTTCTCGCCCACGTAGCGAAGCATCAAAATGGCGGATTGCAGCAGCGCGGTAGGGTTGGCGATGTCCTTGCCCGCAATGTCGGGCGCGGAGCCATGGACGGCCTCGAAGATGGCGCACTCCGTGCCCAAATTCGCGCCCGGCACCAGGCCCAGGCCGCCCACGAATGCCGCGCACAGGTCGCTGATGATATCGCCATACAGATTTTCAGTCAGCAGGGTGTCGTATTGGTACGGGTTCATGACCAACTGCATGCAGGTGTTGTCGACGATGTGCTCACCATAGGTGATCTCGGGAAAGCCCTTGGCCACCTCGCGCGCGCAGCGCAGGAAGAGGCCGTCGGACATCTTCATGATGTTTGCTTTGTGGATGGCGTGGATCTTGTGACGCTTGAACTTGCGTGCGTATTCAAAGGCAAACTTTGCAATGCGGGTCGAAGCCTTCTCGGTGACGATCTTCAGCGACTCCACCACTCCCGGCACCACTTCATGCTCCAGGCCGACATACTCGCCTTCGGTGTTCTCGCGCACGATGATCAGATCGACGCCCGGATAGCGCATATCCATCCCCGGCAGGTTCTTGATGGGACGGAAGTTCGCGAACAGTTCAAACTTCTTGCGCAGGTGCACATTGATGGATGAGAAACCGCCGGCGACCGGTGTGGTGACTGGGCCTTTCAGGGCCAGGCGGTTGCGCTCGATCGATTCGTACACTGCCTGTGGAACGTACTCACCATACTTTTCAAACGCGTTGGCGCCTACCAGAAAGGGCTCCCAGGCGAACTTCGCGCCGGTTCCCTCGACTGCCGCCTCCAGGATGCGCACCACCGCCTCGGCCACCTCCGGCCCGATGCCGTCTCCCGCGATCAGTGTAACTGTGTGTGTTCTGGTCGAGCCCTGTGATCCCGCAGCCATTCCTTCTCCTGCTTACGCCGTTCTATCGTTTGCCGGTTTTGGATGCTTCCCTGGTATTCAGCAACTGTTCCAGCTCTTCCTTGAACTCGCGTACGTCTTTGAAATCCCGATAAACGCTGGCGAAGCGAATGTAGGCCACCTTGTCGATGGTTCGCAGGTGGTTCATGATCAGCTCGCCGATCTGGTTGGTGGTGCGTTCTCGTTCCGGTGAATCCACGAGAAAGGCCTCGGTTTCATCCACGATGGCTTCCAGCTTGGCCGCCGAAACGGGGCGTTTCTCGCATGCCCGCAGCAACCCGCTCAGCACCTTTTGGCGCTCGAATTTTTCCCGGCGGCCGTCTTTCTTCACCACCATGTAAGGGATCTCGTCGATGCGCTCATAGGTGGTAAAGCGCTTGTTGCAACCCTCGCATTCGCGACGGCGGCGAATCGAGTCCGCTTCTTTGCTTTCGCGCGAATCCACCACTCGATCCTGCGCAAAACCGCAATAAGGGCATTTCATCAGTAGCTAAATTCTAGCAGTCGCGGCATGGCTTGGATGAGAACGGCAGGTAATCCTCGTTCCCTCACCCGTCCTTGGTGAAGGGGGTAAAGAGTCTGCGTGAGAACGCGAAATAAACCCCAAATTAGAACCAGGCCCGTAGGGCCGGGAGCCAAACGTCAGCCCAGCCCGGATCCGGATTTCCTGTGGACCTTGCTGGCGTCGGCGCACTTCATGCGGCTTTCCTTAACGAAAGCCGCACACGCGGTCGTGTCCAGCGTAGCGTGCAGGAAATCCGGAGAAGGGCTGGGACATCGATCTCAATATGGTTTGAGCGCCAGAGGCGCGGCACTAGGGATGAAGGTAGTGCCGCACCTCCGGCGCTCCGCAACTTTGGATCCGCCTCCCAGCCCTCCTCCGGATTTCCTGCACGGGGCGCCACCAAAGTCCGCGTGTGCGGCTTTCATTAAGGAAAGCGCATGAAGTGTGCCAACGCCAGCAAGGTCCACAGGAAATCCGGATCCGGGCTGGGCTGACGTTTGGCTCCCGGCCCTACGGGCCTGGTTCTAATTTGGGGTTTATTTCGCGTTCTCACGCAGACTCTAAAGCGAGGGCTACTTCCGTTTCAGCGACCAACCAATCAATAGGCCGGTGGCGATGCCTATCGCAATTCCGCTGCCGATACCTATCGCAAATGTCACGACCACGGTTTCGACAGGATGCCGCGTCAGACGCTTGATTGTGTCCTCCATAAGCTCCTCGGCAGTGTCGCCGCCAAGTTTTGCTGCACGCCGCGTCGCTCCCAAGCTCTCCTCAAGGGCATCCACAACGGCAGATGCCGCTCGGGAAGCCTGGCGCGCTGCTTCGGTAATTTGATCGCCCGTCCACTCCACCACTGTTTGCGCCATGATGCTTTTCTCCTTTATCTCTGAATGCTTACTTTACCAATGACCTTTTGCACGGCCGACCCAACTGTGCCATCGGCTTCAAGGCCGGTCTTAGTGAGATTGACCACTCTCTTCTATAGGTTGTTCCCTTCCCGGTAGTTCCGCAATGGCTTCAGGCCTCGCTGACTGCCGGCGCCGGCTCAACATCGTCATGGGCGAACTGCTCAGACTGCTCAGATACTTTCTTAAGCGAAACATGCTCGATCCGCGCCCAGATCAGGCCGACCGGTATCACGCACATGAAGGTAACAATCAGCAGCATTGTGCCGCAGGCCAGGGCCGGTTCGAACTGCACATTAAAGACCTTCTGCATCACCCCGGTGGTCACGCCGATCTGGGTGAACCACCCCAGCACCGGCAATTGGACTACCGAGCCAACCATGCTCGCGGCCATCAAGACCAGGCAACGTGCAAGCGTCATCCCAGACAGCTCGGGCGAAAGCACGAAAGCCCGCGTAGTCTCAAGATAAGCCCCGGTGATAAAGCCCCACATCAGCAACGACAGCCCCAGGGAGCGGAAGAAATCACCCAGCGTGGCAATGGAATCGAGACCGTCGCGAAAGGCGTGAATCTTGGACCCGACCGAATGGCCGAGACCGGGCGAGATCCTGCTCAGGCTCTTTTCCGCCAGGTTGGCAACCGCCCTGCCCGAAGCGCGCACACTGATAGCGAAAACGGCTAGTGCCACGGTGACCGCCAAGCCGCCCAGCGCGGCGTGCTGCAAGGCCTCATGATGGGGCAGAGTCGCCCGGTCCGGCGCCAGCAGCAAGGCGCCGGAAAAGATCATCGCCATTGCTCCCAGGTCGAACATGCGCTCCACGGTGTAAACCGCTATCTGCGAAGTAACGGGCAAACCAGTTCGCCGCGCGACCAGGTAAGGGCGAACCAGGTCGGCCAGACGGCCGAACAGGGCTACTGCGGTAAAACCAATCACCTGCGAGCCCAGCATGGCGAACGAGGTGACCTTCTTCTGCGGCTTCACCAGCACCGCCCAGCGCGCCGCGCGCAGCCAGTAACAAAACAGGATCATGGCTGCGCCAAGAGCGATGCGCCGCCAATCCACATGCTGCAACTGGTCGCGAAAGACGCTCCACTGAAAGTGGACCCGGGTGCGGACCACCCACCCCAGCGCTCCCAGGAGAATCACTCCCACGAGGTACATGATCCATGGATGCTTTTTCACATGCGACTCCAAATGGCGACCGGTTGGGGCGTTCGCGGTTTACTGCTTCGTTCCAGCGGCCCCGATGCGATTGATCCGCAGCTCAGCCTTTTCCAATTGCTTCCTGCGGTTGAATTCACGGATCACCCGCGCGACATAGATTCTTGTCTCACGGTAGGGAGGTACACCGTGGTACTTGTCCACCGCTGCCGGCCCGGCGTTGTAGGCGGCTAGCGCCAGGGCCAGGTTGTCGTGATATCTCACTAGCAAAGCATCCAGATAAGCCGTGCCGCCATTGATGTTTTGATCCGCACGAAAGCTGTCGGCCACCCCGAGCTCCGCCGCGGTTCCAGGCATCAGCTGCATAAGACCCTGGGCCCCTGTACGGCTTACGGCATGGATGTTGCCGCCGCTCTCTGCCCGCACGACGCTGGCCAGCAGATCCACGTCAAGATTGTGGTTGGCTCCGGCCTTGGAGATCAATTGATGCACATCAGCATCAGTAAGCTTGGGCTCCGTGATTGCTCCGCGCGGCGCCGCCGCTTGAGGCGGGTCGGGAACCGTCTCCACGGAGGCAATCTCGCCCGCATCCACTTCCACGAAGTTACCGCTGTCTTTGCTGGTAAACAGCCGTATCTTGCCGTCAGCCTCCTCCCGGTGATCGCACAGAAGGTTAAAGCCATTCGTCAGGGTGACCACTTCGGCAGCCTGCACGGCGGGGACAGCCCCCAGGAACGCAAGGACCCCCAGCCAACTTCCGAAGATGAACATTTTGCTCATTGGGCAAACTCTACCACGGCGTTGCCGGCAATTTCCTGATCGCCGTTACCTTCGGCATCGTGCGTTGCCAGGGTCTGGCGGACTACCTCTTCGACGGCCAGGGCCACGCCGTCGTCATCGTTCGAAGCCGTCACCTCCCAGCCCCGGCGTATGGCCAAGGCCTGGACTTCCTCGCTGGCATTGGCCATGACCACCGCGCGCCCGGCATATTCCAGCATTTCTAAATCGTTGAGGTTGTCGCCGATGGCCATGATCTGGTCCCGCTCCAGGCCGCGGATGCGGGCCAGGCTATCGAGCGCCGCGCCCTTCGAACAACCAGGAGGTAACAGGTCCAGAATGCTCAAGTTGCGTGCGGCATACTCGGTCCGGTGCATGGCAATTTGCCCGGCCACGTCGCTCAACAACAACTGCCTTTCCGCGGCGGCCATTTCCGCAACCGTGCCGCAGACCATACCTTGGATGGGCTCCTCGCCGGCATCGAAGGCTCGCTCGAGCGGCTGCACCTCGAGCAGATACGGTCGATTCGCTTCCACCCAGCGGTCGATGCGCGCATGCAGCTGATTGAGGTTTTCGATCACCAGGGCGCCCGTCCCTTCGCGGTCGAAGGTGAACACCATGGTGCCGTAGCCACGCAGGGCAACACACAGCTGCCGGGCGGTTTCCACGGGCAGAAAGCGGCGATCCAACAACTGTCCCTCAAAACCGCGCACCACCGCTCCATTAGAAGAGATCATCACCGAATTCTCGTCCAAACCTACCTGGGCGATCAGCGGCATGGCATACGCCTGCCTGCGCCCCGTGGCGATGACAATTTCGATGCCGGCGGCTTCCGCCGCTTTTAATGCCGCGCAATTGCGGGGACTGATCTTGGGACCAGTCGAGGGCATCAGGGTGCCGTCGATATCGATTGCAATTAGCCGGATACTCACTCCTCTATTTTACCTGTTGCCTGGCCTGACTGCCGCGGGCGCACCCAAATGCAAACCCTCAAATATCATGAATTTATGCCCTCAATTGCCTACCTGGAATGTTCCCGCTGCCCTACCCAAATTACCGCCGAAAAGCCGCAAAGCCTTTGCCCTCAATGTGGAGGGGTGCTTTTCGTCCGCTATGACATGGCTGCGCTACGCCAATCGGCTTCCCGGGATGACGTCCAGGCCCGGGCCGCCGCCGCCCCCACCTCCCTGGGCATGTGGCGTTATGCCGGCGTGTTGCCCGCGGCGGAGCCGGTCACGCTGGGCGAAGGCTTCACTCCCATGCTCCGCAGCCGGCGCTATCCCAACCTCTTCCTCAAGGAAGAGGCGGCCAACCCAACCGGCACCTTCAAGGCACGGGGGCTCTCTATGGCTGTCACCATGGCGCGCCATTACGGCTTGAGCAAGCTTGCGGTGCCCTCCGCCGGCAACGCCGCCGGCGCCCTGGCGGCCTACGCGGCAGCCGCTGGCATTCCGGCCCACATCTTCATGCCCCGCGACGTTCCCCTGGCCAACTACCTCGAAGCGGTGGCGTATGGCGCGAAGGTAACGTTGGTGGACGGCCTGATTTCGGATTGTGCCCGGATGGTCGCTGAACGCAAGGATGCCGAGGGCTGGTTTGACATCTCCAGCCTCAAGGAACCGTTTCGCGTCGAAGGCAAAAAGACCATGGGATATGAGTTGGTGGAGCAGTCAGGCTGGCAATATCCCGACGTTGTTTTCTATCCCACTGGCGGCGGAGTTGGATTGATCGGCATGTGGAAGGCCTTCGAGGAAATGGAAACTCTAGGCTGGGTAACCGGCCGGAGAAGACCGAAGATGGTCGCTGTGCAAGCCTCGGGCTGTGCTCCCGTGGCCAAGGCGTTCCGGGAAGGTGAGTCTGTCTCGCAGATGTGGCCCAACGCGGCCACCTTCGCGGCTGGCCTGCGTGTCCCAAAGCCCTACGGCGATGCGCTAATCCTCGACATCCTCAAGCAGTCGGGCGGCCTCGCCCTGGACTTCGACGATCAGCAGATTCTTGCGTCGCTGCTCGATTGGGCACGTCATGAAGGGATTCTTCTCTCTCCCGAAGGAGCGGCGGCCACCGCGGCTTACGATCACCTGATCGCGAGCGGATGGCTTTCGCCGGAGGAGAAAGTGGTGATTTTCAACACCGGAGCCGGTCTCAAATATGCTGACGTGACGGCGGCCGCCATGAATCTGAAGCTCCCCGAGCCGGCAAGCCACAGCCGCCAGGAAGTAGAAAAGGACCACCGAGGAGTGACCTTGCCGGCGCGGCATCGCGCGGGCGGAATCATCACTCCACAGTAAGGAGCCGGGTTGCGCTTCATTGCCCAAGCTTCGCTTTTGCCGTGTCTTGAAAGGGCATGGAAGTGTGATTCTCTCCTGGGCAGCAGGCGCAGCTTGCGCAGATCGCCACAAAGGCTGGGACCGACCCCGAGCGAGTGGTGGCGAATCTTGTTGCCCGTTATCTCGACGAAGAAGCCCGCTTTCTAGCCGCGGTGGAAAATGGAATAGCTGCAGCCGAGCGCGGCGAGTTTATCGAAGAAGAAGAAATGGATGCCCGTCTTGAAGCCATGTTCAAACCCTGAGCTCGCGCAGACGCGGGAAATGCTCACCGATCGCTATGACAGCCTGAAAAGCGGCAGGGTGAAGCCCCTGTCAGGCGAGGAGATTGTTGCCCACTTCCGTGAAAAGAGCGCGGCCGCCCGTCGTTCAGCTCACGGTTCATGACTGGCTACGCCTTCCAGGGTATGTGAGACCGGAAAAGAAACCGCAGGTCCCTCCACTACGCTTCGCTCCGGTCTCACCGTCAGAGGCTCTCGTTGACCCGGATGAAATTTGCTATTTCTTTCCCGTCACGAGAAGAACACCGCCACCGATAATGGCGACCACGCCCAGGATCGGAGGTAATGGCACTGTACTTGTTTCTTTTTTGGAGGCCTGAATAGGCCCCAGATCAACCACCTTCTTCTGGTGTGTGTAGGTGAATCCGCCGTAAGCCAGCGCAAGCACACCCAGAACGATCAGTACTATAGCTAACGCTCTCATTTGTACCTTTCACAGTCCGTGGCAAAACACTAAGGCCTCTTCAGCTCATCTCTTTCAGCAGCCGCCTCTCGCTCCGCCGCAACCTCGCCCTTGACCGTGTTCTCGTGGACTCGCGCAGCCAGATCCCTGGCGGCATCCTTCACATCGCCCCACGCCTGGTGTGCCCCACCCTTAACCTGATCGAATTGGCCTTCGGCCTTCAGGCGTTCATCGCCGCCAAGCGCACCAACGGCCTCTTTGATGCGGCCTCCTGCTTTCTCCAACCCGCCCTTAATATGCTCTTCACTCATCGCATCACCTTGAACGCTTGGGATGCCCCCTTTAGCGAAGGTGGTTGCTCACTTTGCTGGTGAATCCGAGCGAGTAACGGAGGGGAGTCAGCTCAAGCCCGCAAGGTGAGGTGCGGAGCGAGCGAGCTGACATGTTCGATGGTGACAGAATTTCCTTGGGTGTAATACAACGCGATCGCAATCAAGAGCAACACTGCCAGAAGCGCGACCACCAGAACCAGGTATTTCAGCATCTCCTTCTTGCGCCTTGAGCCCGGGCTTGGCTTGGCGTCTACGGCGCACTTGATCGTCTCGCTCATGTCGATATGATGCCGGTGTTCACCTGCAATTATGGGAACTTGCATGAGCGTCCTCCCTTCTTAACACTTAGATAGACGTTCGAAGCACCCCCGAGGTTGTGTAAATAGCCAAATGAGAAGTGCCTTTGGAGTAATTGCGCGGTTCAGCAGGGCGGAATCCCAAACTCGGGGCCACACGGCCGTGAGCGGTAACTGCCTGATTGCTCTAGAATAGAAAGGTGAAGCAAGAGTTAACAGAACGAGTGCCAATCGGCACTGGCAATGCTTTGGGAGTACTCGAGCCCCGGACGCGTATTGGCTTTGTCAGCCTCGGTTGCCCCAAGAATCTGGTCGACAGCGAAGTCATGATGGGCCTGCTTGACCAAGCGGGCGCGGAGATAACCAATCGGCCGGAGACGGCAGACATTCTGGTCGTGAACACCTGTTCGTTCATCGACAAAGCCAAGCAGGAGTCGATCGATACCATCCTCCAGATGGCGGAGCACAAGGTATCGGGCAAAGCACGCAAGCTGATCGTGGCCGGCTGCCTGGTGGAACGCTATCGCGACGAAATCCGCAAGAACATGCCCGAAGTAGATGCCGTGGTGGGCACCGGCGAGCTCCAGGCAATCCTGGCCGCCGCCGGGCTCGAGGCGCCTCCCCCGTCCTCCGATCAACCGCAGCTATTTTCTATTCTTCCGAGTGACGCCGGCCAGAACGTAGCTTCGCGCGCCGAAGGCGATCTGCGTGAATCCCAGGGACGCTTCGCACGCGAAACGTGGGAAGGCGCGCAGCCGAAACTTCCCCAATATCTGTACGACCACACCACTCCACGCCTGCTGGCGACGCGAAAATCGTCGGCTTACATCAAGATTGCCGAGGGCTGCGACCATCCTTGCAGCTTCTGCGTCATCCCCAATCTGCGAGGCAAATTCCGCTCCCGGCGCTTTGCCTCCGTGGTCACCGAAGCAGAGCAGCTGATCGCCCAGGGCGTGCGCGAAATCACGCTGATTGGTCAGGACACTACTTGTTACGGTGAAGACCTGGGGATGAAGGATGGCCTGGCTCAGCTGCTCGACACACTGGCCGGGCTCCCCAACCTCAAGTGGCTGCGCTTTCTCTACGCCTATCCCAACAAAGTCACTGGGCGCCTGCTGGACACTATTGCCCGGCATGATGTGATCTGCAAGTACCTTGATATGCCGCTCCAGCACGCCTCGGGTCCGGTGTTGAAGAGCATGCGGCGCGGCGGCAACGCCGATATTTTTCTAAAGACCATCGAGCGCGTGCGCGCAAACGTGCCCGGGGTAGCCATCCGGAGCACCTTCATCACCGGTTTTCCCGGCGAAACGGAAGCGGACTTTGCCGCCCTCAGCGATTTCGTCCGCGCCGCCAAGCTCGACTGGCTGGGGGTCTTCAGTTACTCCGACGAAGAAGGCTCCGGGGCCTTTCACCTGGGGGATAAAGTGCCCGCCAGAACCATTGAGGCGCGGCGCCGCTCCCTGATGCGCCTTCAACAAACGATCAGCCGCAAGTCCAGGGCCAGCCTGGTAGGCCGCACCTTTGAGCTCCTGGTTGAGGGAGCTTCCGAGGAAACTCCGCTGTTATGGGAGGGCCGCACCGAGCATCAGGCTCCGGAGATCGACGGCAAGGTCTTTATCAACGACTTTGGCCCCTTCGACCAGCTGAACCCCGGGCGTTTTTACCAATGCGAAATTACTGAGTCACAGGATTACGATCTGGTAGGCAGAATTGTCGCCCAATGACCTCAAGGAAATAGAGAGATGAGTCCCTCGGGAAAAAAATTGAAAAGCCTACGCTGTCCTACATGCGGGCAGCTTGTCACCGGGAGCGATCCGGATTTTCCCTTCTGCTGCGAGCATTGCAAAACCATCGACCTGGGGAAATGGGCCAGCGGCGTATACCGTATTTCCTCGCCGGTGCTCGATCCCGAGCTGCTGGAAGAGATCGAAGGGATGCGGCCTCGCTCGCCCGGTGATGAGTGATGCGGCGGTAGGCAGAAAGACAGCATGGGCCTGGGTGGTGGGGACTTTTCTGGGCGCCGGGCGGCTCCAGCCCGGTCCGGGCACCTGGGGGTCCGCCGCTGCCGCCCTGCTCTGGCTGGCGGCGGCCATGGGGCTGCGTCTGGCGCCAGGACCACTGAGCTGGCTTACCCTGGCAGCGGCGATAGCGGCCCTCGCCATCGGAATTCCCGCCGCCACCCGCGTGGAGCGGGAGAGCGGTAGGGAGGATCCCGGACACGTGGTGATCGATGAGGTCGCCGGGCAATGGATTGCGCTGATTCATTCGCGCGTAAACTTGAGTCACTTGCTGGCCGGATTTCTGTTCTTCCGTTTATTTGACATCGTGAAACCATGGCCTGCCCGGCAGCTCGAGAGCTTGCCCGCAGGCTGGGGAATCATGCTCGATGATGTCGCTGCGGGCGTGTATGCTTTGCTCTTGATGCAGGCGCTGCAACACTGGATTGGGTAAGGCAAAAATTCTCTCGTCATGCAGGGATTCAGCCGATGCGATTCTCCAAGGAGTCACTTATTCCGAACTCACCCAGGATCGATGCCGCGATGCCGGATGCAGCGCTTCCAGGTGGTGAGATCGAGGTGCGCGGAACCCAATTGGGCGCCGTGCGTTCTCGCCTGCCGGTGGCCGTGCTCGACGGCATCCAGGCTCCAGTTCTGCTCAGCCGTTCCAACCGCATGATCGTTCGCATACCCGAGGACGTGCAGACGGGGAGACTGGAGATCCGGCAAAACGGACAATCGAGCAATACGATTCGTCTCAAGATCGCCCGCCTGCTGGCTGGAAATTTGCATCCTGTCGGCAATCCGGCGGTGGATGCCGAGGGCAACATCTTCTCCACCGATTCCGGCCCACGGGGGCAAAAGACCGCGGTTTCGGTCTACCGCATCACCCCTGCGGGAGAAATGCAACCCCTGGTGAGCGGGATCACGAATGCCACCGGCCTGGCGCTCGACTCCTATGGCTTCTTGTACGTCTCCTCAAGGTTGGATGGCACCGTGCACCGCGTCTCTCCCCAGGGCGCCTCGTCGCTGTACGCCGAAGGCATGGGCATCGCTACCGGGATTGCGTTCGATTCCGCCGGCAACCTCTATGTGGGCGACCGCAGCGGAACCATCTTCAAAATCGCCCAGGACCGGCAGATCTTTGTCTTTGCCACGCTCGAACCCAGCATTGCTGCTTATCATCTTGCCTTTGGCCTGGATGGAACGCTGTTCGTGACCGCTCCCAGCACTTCCAGCTATGACTCGATCTATGCCATCGATCACGCCGGCGTGGTGCGGGTCTACTACCAGGGATTGGGCCGCCCGCAGGGATTGGCGTTTGATGTCGCAGGCAACGTGTATGTCTCTGCCTCCTTCCACGGCACGCGCGGAATCGTCTGCATTACCCCGGCGGGAGAAGCCTCGGTAGTTCTTGCCGGCTCTGGTATTGTGGGTCTCGCGTTTGTGCCTGGCGGCAACGCGATCCTGGCTGCGAATGGCGCGGTCTATGATGTACCGTTGGGCATCGAAGGCGTGCGCTTGTTCTAGAATTTTTTGCCCGCGCGCCTCGACCGGAATACCAAATTCTTAGTGGAAACAGGCAGGCAACGAAGTCGGGATGAATTGCGAGATTATTGCTGTTGGTTCAGAACTGCTTTCGCCTTACAGGCAAGACACAAATTCACTCTTCCTCACCGATCGCTTGCTGCAGCTGGGCGTAAACGTGGTTTTCAAAACCATTGTTGGGGACCGGCTGGGGCACCTCGCTAGCGCGATTCGCATTGCCCTGGGACGCACGGACATCGTAATCACCATGGGTGGACTGGGCCCCACGGAAGACGATCTGACCCGCCAGGCGGTGGCGGAGGCGCTGGGCATTCGCCTGCGCCGCCACCCGGAGATTGTTGGCGCACTCTATGCGCGCTTCGCTGCCCGCCGCGCGCAGATGACAGAAAACAATGCTCGCCAGGCCGATGTGCTGGACGGCTCGGTGGTGCTCGAAAATGCCCGGGGCACGGCTCCCGGGCAATGGTTGGACACCGTCTATGGTGAACATCGCAAGCTGGTCATTCTGCTGCCCGGGCCGCCCTCGGAAGTGAAGGCCATGTTTGACGCGCAATGCATCGAACGGCTGCGCGCCGTGGTCCCCAAGCGAACCATTGCCACGCGCACGCTGAAGATTGCCATGATAGGAGAGTCGCAGGCCGATGCGCGCATCGCACCGATCTACACCAAATACAAGGACGTGGATACCACCATCCTTGCCCACACCGGCGATATCACGCTCATTCTGAACTGTTCCAAAGGGGACCAGGAGGCAGCCCAGGCAAGGGTCGATGAGCTGGCGGGAAGAATCGAAGAAGAGCTGGAGGAGTACATCTACTCTTCGCAGGGCGAGTCTCTGGAACAGATCGTTCTTTACTACCTGGGCATGAATGCCTCTACGCTGGCTGTGGCGGAGAGCTGCACTGGAGGTCTGGTGGCCGAGCGTCTAACCAGCATCAGCGGGAGTTCGCGGTCGTTTCTCGGCGGGGCGGTGGTTTACAGCGACCGGCTCAAGAGTCTCTTCGCCGGCGTTCCTCCGTCGATGATCGAAAACCACGGCGCGGTCAGCAAGGAAGTAGCGGTGGCTCTCGCCGAGGGAATTCGCAATAAAACGTCCGCGACCTTTGGCCTCGGCGTCACCGGCATCGCGGGTCCCGGGGGAGGCTCGGAAGAAAAGCCAGTCGGCCTGATTTACGTTGCGGTGGCCGATGGCAAGCAAACCGACGTGGTGGAGCGGCGCTTTCCCGGCGACCGGGAACACATTCGCGCCTGGACCAGCCAGCAGGCGCTGGACCTGATCCGCCGCAGGCTGAAGTAGCCTGCGTGGACTGGAGCAAACCGCAGGTCCCTCCACTCCGCTGCGCTCCGGTTCCACGGCAAGCCGGGACAGGCGGGATGACAATTCTGTCTTGGAAATGGGATGTTCGCTTTCTAACAGAATTGTCATCCCGCCTGTCCCGGCTTGCCGTGGAACCGGAGCGCAGCGGAGTGGAGGGACCTGCGGTTTATTTTTCGGTTATCCCAAGGAGCCATCCGTTCAGGCAGGGCATGCCTCCACGGCTTCGGCTTCACTGTCGTAGACCTTGAACAGGCTAAGAATACCCACCATCTTGAACGTCTTGGCCGCGAAAGGAGACGGACTGACCAGCTTGGCATCCCCACCCACCTTCTTGGCCTGGCGCAGAGCATCAACGATCGCACCGATCCCGCTGGAATCGATGTAGGGCATCGCGGAAAGATCCAGCAGCAGGTGAATGTGTCCGCTGTTGAGCGCGCCCCCGACCGCCTCGTCAAGCTGCTTGACACCTTCTCCATACTTGAGCGGGCCCTTCAGCTTCAGGCAACAGATAGTTCCGCTCTGTCGAATATCAAGATCCACGGCGTCCTCTCCCAGCCAAGAATTTGCTTTACACCAAAATAACGCCGGCTAGCGCATTTCACTTCTACTCTGCCCCGGCCGGCTTGGCTATGTGCGGCTTTTCTTTCAGAATAACCCGCGTCTACATCGGCTACTTTCTGTTCACCAAACGCAAAAAATGCTGTACTCTCCGACCAGATTAACAATCAACCTAACTCCCCATATACGTCAAGCAGACAACAGGCCCATGAAGATTGAGACCGGCAGCCGGCTAAACAGCGAACACTTCTCGGAGCTAGCCCAGTCGCTGCTGGCGTCGCCCGAGGTAGCAGCCCGAGCCGCGTTGCTGGCCGATGCCGTGCGCATGGCGCTCCCCGGCAGCGCATGCGCACTCTACAGCTTGCGTTCGAGCGCCGAAGGCAGCTTCTGGACCGCCCTCGGCGTGTCCGATGAGATTTCGGTGGTAGACCTGTCCATCGCGGCCACCGCACCACTCTTCGCCCCCCTGCTCGAATCACCGCGCCCCACCGTCTACTCTGCCGGCCAGCTGGCCCGCGAAGACTACGCCCACCTTCACGTGGTGCGCACCATCCGGTCCATCGGATACCTGCCCCTGCTGCGCGAACAAGAGCTGGTCGGGACCTTCGAGATCGTCGGCTTCAGCGACCCCCTTACCGAAGCCGCATTGCAGTCGGTTGAGGGGTTAGCACAACTGGCCGTCACTGCCCTGGAGTCGGCAGAGCAGTACGAGGAGCAACGGCAGAATCTGCTCGATTCCATCCACCGCTTGACCCAGCTTTATGACCTGGAAAAATCGCTTAACGAGACGCTCGATTTCGAGCCCCTGCTGGAACTGATTCCGGCCAAGATAGCGGCCATGCTGCCATGCCAGGCCATTCATCTATGGATGTTCGACGGCGGCCGGCTGCGCCTGGTCGCCGCGTGGGGAGAGGACGCAACTACCGAAGTGGGCGCCACGGAGGATGCCGGCGAAGGCTACGTCGGAGATATGGCGGAAGAAGGCGTGCCGGTGTTGATCAACGATCCTGAAGATCCCCGGCTGGCAACTCGCAATCAGCGCGCCCCTGGGGGCCAGGCGGTCACCGACGTGCTCCTGGTGCCGCTCATCGAGCATGCGCAGGATGGCAGCGAGAACGAGTTGGGCGTCCTCGAGGCGGTCAACAAGGAGGAAGGCGCGGGCTTCACGGACGACGACCTGTTCTTCATGAACAGCATGTCGGAGACAGTGAGCAGCGCGCTCAAGAACGCCAGCCTGATGAACGCCGAGCGCAAGCTGGAGATTCTGGAAGCCCTGGTGCATGTCAGCTCCGAGATCACTTCCACCCTTCGGCTCGACCGCCTGCTGCAGATCATTGTCAACAGCCCGCAGACGGTATTGCCCTTCGAGCGTTGTTCGATTGCGCTCGACAATCGTGGCCGGCTGCAGTTGAAGGCCGTCTCCGGCATGGCCACCATTCCGGCCGGCGATGTGCAGGTGGAGCAACTGCGCGAACTGCTGCGATGGCTATCTACCTATGACCGCCAGCTGTTAATTCGCCGGCATGAGGGGGAGCCGGAAACCGAGGACACCCAGGTGCGCGCGGCTGTCGGCAAGCACTTCGAATCCAGCGGCTATCGCGCCCTCTTTGCCCTCCCACTGGCCGATGACCAGGGACGGGTGGGGCTGCTGCTGTACGAAAGCAGCGACCCGGATTTTCTCGAGGTAGCGCATATCGAGATGATCAAGGTACTGGCCGGGCAAACCACGGTAGCCATCCGCAACGCCCTGCTCTATCGGGAAGTACCGCTCATCGGCCTGCTGGAGCCGCTGGTGCAGCGCAAACAGGCATTTTTGCGCAGCGACCGAAAGCGGCAAACAATGGTACTGGGCAGCGTGGCGGCAGTGATCCTGTTGCTCATCTTCTGCCCCCTACCGCTGCGCATTAGCGGCACTGCGGTGGTGGCTCCGCAAATCATCGCCACCCTCGCCGCCCCGGTCGAGGGAACCATTGCCAACGTGTACGCGCGAGAAGGCCAGCACGTGAGCCGGGGCGAGGTTCTGGCGACCATGGACGACTGGTCGTGGCGTAACCAGCTGGCCGCGGCCCAGGCCAAATACGAGGCAGCCATGCTGGCCATGCAAGGCGATTTGGCCCGGCACTCCGCGCAGGCCGGTGAAGATCGTACGCAAGCCGACTTTCTCCGCGCGGAAATGGAGCGGACACGGTTACGTATTGCCAATGCCCAACTTCGCTCGCCCATCGAGGGCATCGTAATGACGCCCGACCTGCAGAACGCGGCCGGCGAACATCTCGACGCCGGCGCAACCTTCGCCCAGGTGCTCGACCTGGCGAGAGCGCGCATTAACATCGCCGTGGACCAGGAGGATGCCTACCTGGTGCGGGCAGGGCAGAAGACCGCCATCAAGCTGAATAGCTTTCCCGCGCAAACCCTGCGCGGCCGGGTATTCAGCATCAGCCCCGAAGCCCAGCCCAGCGCGGACGGCCGTGTTTTTTACGCCCACGTGCTGGTGCCCAACGGGAGCGCGGAACTGCGCACCGGGATGGATGGCCGAGCCAAGATCTCCACCGGATTTCGACCAGCAGGATTTGTTCTACTGCGGACGCCCGCATTATGGCTGTGGAAACATGTTTGGGATTGGATCGGTTGGTAACGATGCCGCGAAACCACTTCACAGGTAATCGTAACGCTTGCGAATGGATCGGGATCGCGGCGCTGTGCTGCATTGCCGGGTGGGGACTCGCGGGGTGCAGCCAGGGAGCCCCAGCGGCCGGTCAGACAGCGTCCTCGACAGCATCCGGCGCCGACGCGCAACCGATGACCCCCGCGCCCTCCCCATTCGTGGGCGCATCCGCCTACCTGACAGGACCAAACGCCCCTCCTCGTCCCTCCTCTCAGCCAACCAACGAAGGGCGCGAATTCACCACCGTCGGCCCGCTGGTCGTAGAACAACAAGCCGACATCGCGGCCGAACGCGACGGCCGCGTTACCTCGGTCAGCGTTGAGATTGGCGATCATGTCCGCCGCGGCGAAGTGCTGGCGCTGTTGGACGATCGCGCACTGCAAGCTGCCCGCGCGGAGAAGGCGGCCAGGATTGATTCCCTCCGCGCCCAGGTACAGACCTGGGAGTCCGAGCAAAACAGCAATACGGCTGATCTCCGGCGAGCCGATGCCATGCGCGCGGAGAAAATACTCGATGACGAGGACTGGGAGCATGTGAAATACAAGCTCTCCGAAACCACGTCGCAGGTGGCCCGCTACCGGGCCGATGAACTTGCGGCCGAAGCAGACTTGCGTGCCGCGGATGTCGAACTCACCCAATCGCGCATCACGGCTCCCTTCGATGGCGTGGTAGGCCGCCGCTCGGTGCATGACGCGCAGGCGGTGAAAAAAGGCGATACCCTGTTCTGGATCACGGCGCAGGCGCCGCTCCGCGTTCTTTTCACCGTGCCTGAGTCTGCCATGGCCTCTTTCCCTCGGGGCGCGAAACTCGAGCTCACCACTACGGATTATCCCCATCTCAAGCAGCCGGCGATCGTCTTCCGTGTAAGTCCTGTCGTCGATCCGGCGAGCGGCAGTATCGAAGTGATCGGCAGCCTGGAAAAACCGTCGCCCTTGTTAAAGCCGGGCATGTCGATGCAGGTGAAGCTGAGCCCGCGATGAACCTGAGCGAGGCACTCGACGCAGCTCTACCCGAGATACCCCGCACCCGGCTCTCGCGCAAGAACCCGCCGCGCATCGATCCCGACCTGATCATTCGCGAGGACGTAACCGACGGCGAGCCGATTGTCGCGGTCTACCAACGAAGTACGGCCAATCTGATGCGTCTGAAACCGACGCAATGGCAACTCGCCTGCCTCTTCGACGGAGTGCGTTCCTACGAAAATATTGCGGCTTCGTTCGAGGCCCAGAGCGGAATCCCGCTGGGCGCGGAGGAGGTGCGGACCTTCGCCGAAAATATGGACGAGAGCGGCTTCTGGTACAAAAATCCGCAGGAAAAAAATATTGCCATGAAAGAAAAGCTGGCGGCCCAGCGAAGCCGCCGCGCCAAGGGCCCTTCCACCTTCAATGTGGCGCACATATCTTTCTCCGCCTGGGATCCGGACCGCTACCTTACCCTGCTCGACCAGAAGATTGGAAAGTATCTTTACAACCGCTGGATGACGTTGTTCGTGGTTCTGCTGATTCTCCTTCAAGTGGCGGTCTTCGCCGCAAAATGGAATGTGATCGGTCCTGATCTTCCCCTCTACTTTGACTTCACTAAGAAGACCTTCTCCGATCTGGTGGAGTTCTGGTTGCTTCTTTTCGCCATCGGCTTCGTTCATGAGACCGCGCACGGGGTCACCTGCAAGCACTTCGGCGGCGAGGTCCACAGCATGGGGTTTATGTTTCTTTACCTGACGCCTTGTTTTTATGTCGACGTCACCGAATCCTGGATATCCGCCAGCCGGCTGCAGCGCATGGCCACCATCATCGCAGGGATATGGAGCGAGTTTATGCTTTGCGGTATCGCCACCATCGTATGGACGAATACGCAATCGGGCGAGTGGATCCATGATTTCTGCTATAAGCTCATTCTCCTCGCCGGATTGGCCATGGTCGCGATCAACCTGAATCCCCTCATCAAACTGGACGGTTACTACCTGTTCGCCGAATGGGTGCGGGTCCCGGATCTCAAAGAGCGCTCCACCGCTTTTGTCATGAGCTGGTTGCAGCGCCACCTCTTTCGCCTTCCCGTGGAGGTCTCCGTCGTTTCCAGGCGGCGCCTTCCGCTTTTCGTCCTCTATGCCCTCGCCTCCGGCGCATACAGTTACCTGCTCCTCCTGCTGTTCGTCCGCTTGAGCTACAACATCTTCTTCCACTGGTTCGCTGAGCTGGCCCTGGTCCCGGCCGCGTTGCTGGCGTTTGTGATCTTCCGCTCGCGGCTGCGCGCGCTCAAAAACTTCACTGTGGACTTTTACCGCACCAAGACCGGCGACGGCGCGTTTCGCCTGACGCCTCTGCGCGCAGTGCTGGCCATCGCCTTACTCGTCCTCCTCTTTGTCCCCATAGTGCGCGATCGCGAAAGTGCCTGGTTTGTCATCGAGCCCATCGAGACCCACCAGGTGCATGCCGGCATTCCAGGAAAGATTTTGGCCGTCTATGTGAAAGAAGGCGAAGCCGTGCGCAGCGGCCAGGTGATGGCCCGGCTGCAAAGCCTGAATGAGGCCAGTGCCAGCGAGGAAGCGGAGGCGCAGGTGGCTTCTTCGCAGGCTCACGTCTTCGCTGCGGAGCTCGAGCATTCCGGGCTAGGCCCAGCGCTGGCGGCACAGCAGGGCGCGCGCCGCAGCAGCGCTATTGCGCGCGAAGAGGGCGCACAGCTCGCAGTAACCGCGCCTGTCGCCGGTGTGGTGGCAACCAGGGATCCGGAAAGTCTCTTGTACCGCGACGTGACTACAGGTGAGACATTGTTGACGGTTGTCGATTCCTCACAACTGCTGGCGAGACTGTTTGTTCCAGTATCTGAGATGGATCACGTTCGCCCAGGGGATACCGTCTCCCTGCAGCTCCCGTCTCAGTTTTCCGAAATCCATGGACGGCTTGGGACGATGGAAGGCTCGGCGGTACCGTTACCCGCCGGCCTGCTCGCCGACCAGGATTTCAAGGGCATGGCGCTGCCCACCTTCTACACCACGCGCATGCCCCTGCAAGTGATGGGAAGCGGCATCCAGCCGGGCATGAGCGGAGAGGCAAAAATCTTCGGTAGGCGCCGCAGTCTAGCCGGCCGCATCGCGACTATGTTCGGCAACGTGCTGCGCACCCACTTCTGGTAAACAAAAAGGCGACAACGGCACAATGCCGCTGTCGCCCTTTTGAAAGGCAGACTGGCCCCCGTTAGCATATTTTCCTGAGCGTCCTCAGCTTTGCTATGGAGAGCTTGGCGGTAGCAAACTTGGCCACCGCCAACTTTTTGGCTGTTGAAGATTGAACTGGTTCTCCCAGCTCCCCGCCAGGATTTACGGTGCTGCCACGGTCGGCTTCTTTAGGCTTCCGCCCAGCACCACCCATCAGCGATTTTTTTTCGATAGCCATATTCGCTTACCCATTCAGGGCGAATCAGCCCCGTCCTGAAACTGATGCATTGCAGACCACCGTGGTATGGAACGACATGGCGACCAGCAATGTTTTTGCTGCCGACACCTTAAACGGGGTCAGTACCCCGGCACTTTGAAGGCGGAAACAACTTTGCTGGGCTTTGGCTTGGTGCTGTCAACCTTCGACTTCACGGACTTGCTCTTGGTGGGAGTGGAAGCCTTCTTGCTGACGAGAGATTTCTTTTCCATAGCCATTGTGGTTTCTCCAGTTTTATTTAACTGCTTTGCGCAATACCCTAGTGCAAGCAGGTTGCCAAACTCTGTGCCCTCGTTGGGAAATCTTAAACCGCTGAAAACAATGGAGGGAGGGGGTTATCTGCTGTCCGAGCTTCTCCGCCCTTCGCCCGCACGGGTTAAATTTTAACCCTTGGCGGTTAAATAATTAACCCAACGCCTCTACAGCGAATACTTGCGGCAAAGATACTTCATCCGCTGCAGGTCGAGGTGCAGAAGCCGCGCCGCCGCCGCCTTGCCGCCGTCGGAGCGCCGCAGCGCAGCTTCCAGCAGCGTCACTTCAAGCTCCCGGATTTCGTCATCGAAGCGCACGCCGCCCGGTGGAAGCAGAATCGCCTCATGGGCAGTAACGCTGTGCGCCAGCAGTTGCTGGGGCAGATGCTGCAGATCGATGGTCGGACCGGGAACCATGATCACCAGGCGCTGGATCAGATTTTCGAGCTCTCTCACATTGCCCGGCCAGGAATGCTCTTCGAGCGCCGCCAGGGCGTCAGGCGTCAGACGCTTTTGCTCCAGGCCATTGGCCACCAGGTGGACCCGCAAAAAGTAGTCCGCGAGCAGGGCAATATCCCCGGTTCGCTCGCGCAATGGCGGCAACTGGATGGGCACCACGTGAATGCGGTAATAGAGGTCTTCACGGAATTTGCCGTTGCGCGCCATCTCTTCCAGCGGCTCATTGGTGGCGCAGATCAGGCGGAAATCGATCTTCCGGCCCTGGCGTCCGCCCAGCCGCTGCACCTGCCGGTCTTCCAGCACACGCAGCAGCTTGGTCTGTAGCGGCAGCGTTAAGGTCGCGATCTCATCGAGAAAGAGCGTGCCCCCATCCGCCAACTCAATCTGCCCTGGCTTGGATTCGTTGGCGCCGGTAAATGCGCCCTTCTCGTGACCGAAGAGCTCCGACTCGATCAGGTTCTCCGGCAGGGCCGCACAGTTCAGGCTGATGAAGGGTTTATTGCGTCTGCTGCTTAAGGCCACAATGGCGCGGGCGGCCAGCTCTTTGCCGGTGCCGCTCTCGCCGCGCACGATCACATTGATGCGGCTGTCTGCGACTTGCGAAATCGCGTCGTAGACGCGGCGCATGGCTTCGCTTGCGCCCACCAGGTCTTGAAACTTGCTACGCTCCAGCACCTGCTGCTGCATGCGCGCGCGTTCCATCTCCTCGATGCGTCCTTCGAGCGTGGTCTTGAGCACCAGGCGCAGCTCAGAAGGATCGATCGGACTATGGAGGTGAGCATCGCTGCCTGCTTCCGTGGCCTGCTTCTCCACTGCGCGGGCACGCGAGCGGCTAAGCGAGATGAGGACCAGGCCACGATCCAGGATGCGCAGCTCGCGCAGCACCTGAACTCCTGCATGGGCTTCCTTGCCCTCGGTGTCGATATCGACCAGCACCGCCTGGGCCCGCTGTTCGCGAACCCAAAGCGCGGTATCGCCATAGTGGTTGCGGTGGCGCACCCGGTACCACGGCGCCAGCTCCGCCTCGATCTCCCCTTGAAATTCCTTATCCGCTGTGATCAGGCAAATCGCGGGCAGGATCTCATCAGCTAGGCCGGTCGGAAGATGCGGATTTGGCATGTGTCAGTTCATTCTACGGAGCAGGCAAAGAAAAGGAACAGCAGCACCCACTCATTGTCCCCAAACCTGCTGCAGAAAGAGATACCGGTCGCGATGCGGGTCCGGAGCGGCCCCGGGATCGGGGCTGAGGCGCATCACCTGCCAGTTGCCGGCCGCATCATAGGCTGGCCAGTGCGGTGCGCCGGCACCATTGGGATCTCCCGTTTTGGCAAAATTCGTCCAGAAGGTTTGCATCAAATCGGACAGCTTGTAGTCCTCCGGCTTAAATGCAGCTCCCTTGCGTGAGTCAAGATTGCCGAACACATACTCAATTTCATCGGAGTGGAACGCCCCTGCAGATGCTGGATGGAAGGGGTCACCCGGCGAGGGCTGCGCGAAGAGATACCGATAGGCCGTGTTGCCGGTCTTTACCTGCGCTTCCAGCCACGCCCAAGTGGAGTAAACCAGGAAGCGGTCGCCGGCGAAGTCCTCCGCAGCGCGCAGTGCCTCAGCATCATCATTCGCGTGGTACACCTTGAGAAAATCTTCGGCCCGCGGCCCGAACTCCTTAATCGCCGTGGCTCGAAGACCCTCTGCTGTACCCGTTTCCGGATGCTTCAGAACGTCACCGCTCGCCTCGTCCCGATTCCAACCCGCAAGCAAAGGCACGTGGGACTGGTTGCCCGCGGCGAAGATCGCGGGGACACTTTGGGGCAGGAAGTACCCGTCGACATCAGGCGCGAAGGGAGGTCTGCCCAGACCTTTGTGGGTGGCCAGCTTTAGGATCTCTTCGCTGCTCGCAGCTCGCAGCGTAGCCAGACCGGGGTCGCCCCCGGCCCGGCGAATAAATTCCTCATTCCTCCTCTCAGCCTCCGGCAGCGGCGGAAAGTCCAGTTCCTTGCTGGCAAACGCTCCGCCGCTTTCTCCGATGGCGTGGGCAAACAGACCCTTGGCCAGGGGCGAGGCCATCTGCGCACTGACGGCAAAAGAACCGGCGGATTCGCCGAAGATAGTTACATTGTCCGGGTCGCCGCCAAAGCGGGCGATATTGCGCCGTACCCACTCGATGGCAGCCAATTCATCGAGCAGTCCCTGGTTGCCGGCTGCGTGATGGGGATCCTCAGCGGCCAATTCATGGGTGGCGAAAAATCCAAAAATCCCCAGCCGGTAATTCATGGAGACCACCAGCACCCCTTTGCGAGTAAGGTGCTCGCCGTCCTGACGCGGCTCCGAGGTACCGCCCCCGGCAAACCCTCCGCCAAAGATCCAGACCATTACCGGCAGTTTGGCCTTGGTTTTGGAGGCGGGGGTCCACACGTTGAGGGTAAGGCAATCCTCGCTCTCACCCGGATCGCGAAAGACCATGTCGTCAAAGCGTTCCTGTTGGAAACACCGGGACCCGAAGCTGGTGGCCTGGCGTACGCCTTGCCATTTCGCCGCGGGTTGCGGCGGCTTCCAGCGCAGTGGACCGACGGGCGGCGCCGCGTAGGGGATGCCGAGAAAATCGCGCGCCTGCCCGTCGGCGCTCATCTTTCCCTGCACCTTGCCCTGGTCCGTCTTGACCACCAGTGGGTTGTCCGCATACGCCGGCAACGCGAGCGCGGCCAGCCCCGCTGCGACCAAAAGATACCTCGACATGAACCAGCTGAACATGCGCCCTAATCTACCAGATCACCGAGGGATCGTTGCCACCTGCGCTGCTACACTCAAAACCGGATGCAACCATGTCTTTGTCTTTGATCGTAATTAGCGTGGCGTATCTGCTGGGTTCCATCCCATTCGGGTTCCTCCTGGTGCTCCTGGTGAACAAGGAGGATATCCGAGCCAAGGGCAGCGGCAATATCGGCGCCACCAATGTGCTGCGGTCGGGCGCAAAGGGATTAGGCATCCTGACCTTTGTGCTCGACGGCAGCAAAGGTTACGCCGCAGTGGCAGTGGCAGATTTCCTGGGCCGCAACCAGGGTCCGGCGACAATGAATGATCTTGCCATTATGGCCGGACTGTTCGTGATTCTGGGCCACATGTTTCCCGTCTGGCTGCACTTCAAGGGCGGCAAGGGCGTGGCCACGGCCTTCGGTGTCTTTCTCGCGCTCTGTCCTTGGGCGGCGCTCTCCGCCCTGGGATTATGGCTCGCTATTGTGGGCCTGACCCGGTATGTCTCCCTGGCGTCGATCCTGGCCGCGGTCGTGCTTCCCTTCCTGACCCTGTGGCTCTCCCCGGGCAGGTACGGCTACGCGTCCGGGACCCTTGTCTTCGTTTGCTGCTGGATAGTCATCGTGAAGCACCGGCAAAACATCCAGCGCCTCATGCAGGGCACGGAGCATGGCTTCGGCGCATCCAGGAAAACGCGAGCATGAGCCGTATTGCCATCGTGGGCAGCGGCTCCTGGGGAACCGCTCTGGCCCTGAGCCTCGCGCGCCGAGGCGACCACTCCATCGCTCTTTGGTCTCATTCCGCAGCTGTGAGCGCCTACCTTCCCGGATTTCTTATTCCTCAGCAGGTAGAACCGGTGAGGGATCTGGCCGCAGCGCTGGTGGGCGCGGATATTGTCATCAGCGCGGTGCCCTCGCAGCATGTGCGCGCGATCTATGACTCAATGGCGCCCTTTCTTGAGCCGGGGCAAATCATCGTCAGCGCCACCAAGGGAATCGAGGACCAGACCTTTCTCCGCATGACGCAAGTCATCGAGCAGGTGCTGGCGGACCGAAATCTCAGCATGCCCTGCGGCGCGCTGAGTGGGCCATCGTTTGCGCAGGAGGTGGCATCCGGCGCCCCCACGGCAATCACCATCGCTTGCCGCGATAGCCGGCTCGCCAGCCGGCTGCAGGAGGAACTCAGCGCACCCGCGCTGCGGCTTTACACCAACGACGACGTGATCGGGGTAGAGCTGGGCGGCGCACTCAAAAATGTCATAGCCATCGCTGCGGGCATCGCCGCGGGGCTGGGACTGGGGCACAACAGCGCCGCAGCCATCATCACCCGTGGAGTCGCGGAGATCACCCGCCTGGCGGTCGCCTGCGGGGGGCACAGGGAGACCCTGGCCGGCCTTTCCGGCTTGGGTGACCTGGTGCTCACCTGCACGGGTCCGCTTTCGCGGAACCGCTCCGTCGGGATGGAACTCGGCCGGGGGGCCAAGCTGCCCGTGATCCTGGCGCAGCTCCAGGGCAAAGTAGCGGAAGGGGTACGGACCACCTCTGCGGCGCTCGGACTGGCCAAAGCCCACAGTGTGGAAATGCCCATCACCGAGCAGATGGCTGCCATTCTCGAGCACGGCAAGTCGCCCCAGGACGCGATCCGCGAACTGATGGCCCGCCCAGGCCGCGACGAATAGGACAGAACTCCGATGGGTAGCTAAATTGCACGGGAACTGGACGCCCCCATGTTTTGGCTTTGTATCAGGGCACGACCTTTAGTCGTGCCACCACTCATCTAAAGAATCTTGGGCTTTTAGCCCCTGCCACAACCAAAAGGATAAGCAGGGGCTAAACAGGATGCGGAAAAAGTCGCGAACCGCTTGATAAGCAACCAGCCACCAGGGCTAAAGCCCCGAATTTCGTTGCCCGAGCGTTTTAAGCGGGTTTCAAAACCCGCTTCCCCGGACTAAAGTCCGGGGCTACCACCCAGCACCAGAGTTTTTCCGCAGCCTGTAAAGCCCGACCTATTCTCAATCGTTTACGGCACGACTAAAGTCGTGCCCTGATACAAAACCAAAGCATGAGGGACCCTCCAGCTCCGTGCAAATTCCCTGTTAATTTAGTACCCGTCCTCCGTGGGGAAGGAGAAGTCAGCAGGCTAGTACACTCAGGTCATGCCGTATCGAGATGCCTTGTGATTCAGACCCTGTTTGGCAGCCTGGAAGAACCAGAAAAAAAGAGCATATTCGGCCGCATGAAGGAGGCCGTCTCGCGCACGCGCGAGACCTTGGCCGACCGCATAGAAGACATCGTCGCCCTGACCCACGAGGTCGATGAAGCCGCCCTGGAAGAGCTGGAGATGAGTCTCGTGGCCTCGGATCTGGGTATCGGAACAACCACCGAGATCATCGATGCCCTGCGCGGCCGGGTGAAACGGCACGAGATCCACAACGGCGCGGAGTTGAAGCAGCTACTGAAGCAGGAGATCCAATCCATTCTGGATGCCCGAGAGGAAGAGGACTTTTTCAAGCCAAAATATACGGCGCCGCCCCGGATCATCCTCATGGTGGGCGTGAACGGCACCGGCAAGACGACCACCACCGGCAAACTGGCATTTTATTACCGCCGCCAAGGCAAAACCGTTTTGCTGGCGGCTGCTGACACCTTCCGTGCCGCGGCCATCGAGCAGCTTGAGGTGTGGGGCCAGCGTACGGGCGTGGAGATGATCAAGACCAAGCAGGGGGGAGATCCCTCCGCCGTTCTCTTCGATGGCATGCGTGCGGCCCAAGCGCGGGCCACGGATGTTCTAATCGTCGACACGGCCGGCAGATTGCACACCAAGGACAACCTGATGGCCGAACTGAGCAAGATGCGGAGAACCGCGCAGCGCATCATTCCCAGCGCCCCCCATGAAGTCCTGCTGGTGATGGATGCGACCACGGGGCAGAATGGGTTGCAACAGGCCAGGCTCTTTACCGAATCGGCCGGAGTCACCGGCATCGTGCTGACCAAGCTCGACGGCACAGCCAAAGGCGGCATTGCCGTAGCCATCGCGCGCGAACTAAAGGTTCCTGTCCGCTACGTGGGAGTAGGCGAAAAGCTGGAAGACCTTCTACCATTTGACAGCAAAGCATTCGTAGATTCCCTGCTTGGCGACTAAAGAAAGACACGATGGCGGAAACTGACCAGCAGTGGATGGAGCGTGCGTTACGGCAAGCGGAGCGGTCGGTCGGCCTCGCCTCTCCCAATCCCGCCGTCGGCTGCGTCCTCGTCCAAGAGGCAGAGGGGGACGATCGCGTGGTGGGTGAAGGCTTCCATGAGTATGACCGCCGCGACCACGCCGAAATAGTTGCCCTTAAGCAGGCAGGCCCTCTGGCTCAGGGTGCGACCGCCTTCGTCACCCTCGAACCCTGCAGCCACCAGGGACGAACCGGACCCTGCGCGAACGCGCTGATAGCCGCGGGCATAAGACGCGTGGTGGTGGCAACCGCCGACCCCAACCCGCAGGTTCACGGTAAGGGCATCGACCGCCTGCGCGCGGCTGGAGTGGAGGTCACCACTGGCGTGCTGGAGGAGCCGGCCCGCAGGCTTAACGACGGCTTCGCAAAATTCGTGACCGCCTTCCTTCCCTTCGTTACCATGAAAGTCGCCGCTACGCTCGATGGCCGCATCGCGCCCGCGCAACGCTCTGCCCGTGGTCATTTTTGGATCAGCGGCAATGAAGCTCGTGCCGAAGTGCATCGCATGCGCCACGCCGCAGACGCGCTCCTTGTGGGAGTAGGAACGATTCTCGCCGACGATCCCCTGCTCACCGATCGCAGCGAGCTGCCGCGGCGGCGCCCGTTGCTGCGGGTTGTGCTCGACACCACCCTGCGCACTCCACTGGACTCGCAGCTGGTCAAGACCGCTTACCAGGACGTGCTTATCTTTTTCAGCCATGCCGATGTCGCGGCGCAAAGAGCGCTCGAAAGCCGCGGTGTTCGTCTGCAGCAGATCGCGCATCACGGCCCGCGCGTTCCTTTGCAGGACGCACTGGTGCGGCTGGCGGAGATGCAGATCACCGACGTGCTGCTCGAAGGCGGTGCTGAGGTCTACACCTCCGCGCTCAACCAGGGGGTGGTGGACCGACTCACGTTGTTTTATTCGCCCACGTTTCTTGGCCGCGCAGCAGTCCCCATGCTCAGCTCGATCGACGGACTGCCTCCGATTGCGCACTATTCGCTGAAACAGTTTGGCCAGGATTTCGCGTTGGAAGCTCGCCTGCATGATCCCTGGTCTGAAGTGATTTAATTGAAGCTGATATGTTCACCGGGCTGATAGAAACCACGGGCACCGTCCTCGCCGTCGAACAACGCGAGGGTTCGCGACGCATTGCCATCGCCATGCCAGGCAATCATGACATCAGGCTGCGCACCGGCGACAGCATCGCGGTCAGCGGTGTTTGCCTAACCGCGCTCGATATCGAACCCGGCCGCTTTCATGCAGATCTGGCCGCAGAGACTGTGGCCCGCACCTCTCTTTCCCTACTCACGCCGGGATCAACCGTAAATCTGGAGTTGCCGACACCGGCGGGTACTCCCCTCGGCGGCCACGTGGTGCAAGGCCATGTCGACGGCACAGGCACACTCTTGAGCCTCCAGCCAATCGATGCGCAAGCCGACCCCGCGCTCGCCGACTGGCGGCTCAGGGTGGCCGTTCCCGCCCAGCTAAGCCGCTACATGGTGGCCCAGGGCTCGATTGCGATTGAGGGGATCAGCCTGACCATCGCCGGATGGGAACAGGGCACGGCTGAGGGCGACGTGGTGTCCGTTGCCATCATTCCCCACACCTATGCGCGCACCAATCTGCACACCCTTAAGGGCGGGCAGCCAGTCAATATCGAGGCCGACGTGTTGATCAAGTTCATGGAACAGCGCTCGCTCGAAACTCACTTCGATCTCAGCGTCGGATACTTGATAGCGAACGGGTACTAACCAGCTTTTTTGCCTTTTTCCCCGGCCCGTTCCCAGTGCTATCATCGACATGTGCCGGGTCCTACGCGACGCAACCCCGCCAACCCCGCCAGGTCCGGAAGGAAGCAACGGTAACGGGCCAGTGCGTGCGCAGTAGGTTGCCCGGTACAAACGATAGCCCGTGATCCTGCCAGCCTATCCACACCTCATCGATCCGATCTGCAAATGCCCTGCCGGGCCCTTGCCCTGTTCACGCCCTTGTTGAATTCCCGGCAGGCTAGTTCTGGAGAAGAATATTGAGCATCGAATTGCGTCCGCGTGCACAACGGCGCGCCAAGATCAGCGCTCTGGGAACCTATGTGCCGCCGCGCATCCTCAGCAACGCCGACCTGGCAACCATGGTAGACACGTCTGACGACTGGATCATGCAGCGCCTCGGCATCCGCGAGCGCCATCTGGTCGAGCCGGGCGTGGCGACCAGTGATATGGCCGTCGAAGCAGCGCGACGCTGCCTTGCCCAGCGAGGCATCATGGCCAGCGAGGTAGAAGTAGTCATTGTGGCCACGGTTACACCCGACATGTTCTTTCCCGCGACCGCCTGCCTGGTGCAGGACAAGCTCGGCGCCCACGGCGCCTGGGGCTTCGACCTTTCCGCGGCGTGCTCCGGTTTTCTCTATGCCCTGCAGGTGGGCGCCAAGCTGGTCGAGTCCGGCGCACATTCCAAGGTTTTGGTCATCGGTGCCGACACGATGTCCTCGATCATCGACTATACCGACCGTACGACTTGCGTCATATTTGGCGATGGTGCCGGAGCTGTCCTGGTCGAACCCACCGAAGAGGGCGAGGTCGGGCTCATCGACTTTTGTCATGAGATCGACGGTTCCGGAGCGCCTGCACTGAATATGCCGGCGGGCGGCAGTCTCTGCCCTGCTTCTCCCGAGACCCTCGCGTCCAGAATGCATTATGTTCACCAGGATGGTCAGGCGGTTTACAAGTACGCCGTACGCAAGATGGTGGAAACGTCAGCCAAGTTGCTGCACACGAATAACATCACTGCCGGCGACCTGGGCTGCTTTATCCCTCACCAGGCGAACAAGCGCATCATTCTTTCTACCGCCGAGCGTCTGGGTCTGCCCTTGGAACGGGTGGTTATCAACATCGACCGCTTCGGCAACACCACCGCCGCCACCATACCCTTGGCCATGCAAACCGCGCTCGACGAACACCGCCTGAAGCGCGAGAGCCTGGTGATGCTGGCTTCGGTAGGCGCCGGCTTCACCGTAGGCGCCTGTCTTCTGCGATGGGAGATGTAAAGCCCAGGATTGCATCCTGGGACATTTTCAGCCGTCCCTCCGGGACTGGGCGACTCTCTCATTGACACCCAGCACTATCGTGCTGGGCTATTCTCAGCCGTCCCTACGGGACTGAATTGTTTCTCACGCAGACTCTACTGGCCTGGCTAGCTTCAGCCCTTTCCTGCCCGCCACGACCCCTCGATTTGCAAGGAAGAACAGTCCCGCAGGGGCGGCTGACAGTCATACTTTTCCAAATTAACGTCTGGATCGTGACGTAACGGAACAGTCCCGCCAGGGACGGCTGATAGTAGCCCAGGATGAAATCCTGGGTAGGATCAACAAAAACGATCCAGTCCCGAAGGGACGACTGAAAATGTCCCAGGATGTAATCCTGGGCGTCCTGACCCAGCACGGGAGCGGGCGACCTTTACTTTGCGCTGAGCACAGCGGCCTGCGGTTCTGCCTCCTGCCGGCCCTGCCGCCGAAACTTCCACACTCCATACAGAATGGCGGCCACCATCAAGCCCAAATACACCCACATGAGGATGTCGCTCCACCCGGCCAAGTAATGGCGAAACGCACGGACCATAGCCCTGCCATAGGCAGCGGCCAGCCAAGCCACCAGCGAAAAACGGAATGCTCGCGCCAAACCAAAGGAAAGAAAGAACTTCTTACGCGAAACCCCCAGAGCGCCGGAGGCCAGCACGAAGGGCATCAGCGGGAATGGCGGCGGAAGCAATGCCGAGGTGGTGACGGCAAGCACGCCGTTCCTCTCCACCCAGCCCGTCAGCCGGCCGGCAAATCGTTTGGGAACATATCGATGGACCGCCGCCACTCCCCCTTTGGCGCCGGCGCTCCAGGTGAGATACCCGCCCAAGATGGAGCCCGCAAGGGCCGCGATGGCCGCCAACACCGGGTCCGCACGGTGGGCCACCAGCAGAATCAGCAGCAGGTCGGTACTGCCAGGCAACGGCAGCGGAATGATCGAGGAATCGATGGTCGAGACCACGAAAAGCCCCATGGTCCCAAAACCCATGAGCCAGTGCAATCCATGCGCACGATGGGCAGCCTTGGCCGGCTTGGTAGCTACCTGAAGCATCGCCCTATTGGACGCAGATGCAACCCCAACCGTCGCAAACCTAAATCAGGCGCAGGGCGGGCGCGGGCGGAAGTGCGCCACATTCAGCAGCATAGCGGTAAAACTGATCGAGTCCGCGAAGGCAGGCCTCATCTAATATGTAGTGGATATTTTTGCTGAGATAGAAGCGGATGGTGGCCGCCGGCACCGCAATCCGGGTCGACCACTCACTTGCCAGATCACCGATATGCTCGATTCCATGGTCCCGCGAGATTTGCAGATCCTCGACCAACTCCGAGGCACGAACGCAGGTCTCGTCGAGAGAGCTCGACCGAACCGCCCAAAACGCCGAAACCCAAGGCAGGCCGGTGAAGCCGTGCCATTCGTGCGCCAAGTCCAGGTAGAGCAGCCGCTCGCCGGTCCGGGCGGCGCGGGGTTCCATGTCTTCGAGCGCTAGCAAGGCCGGGTCCCCAATCAGCAGCGCTGCGTCGGCGGCCGCAAGCATGGATTCAAGATCGGGTTCGTGGGCAATGAACACCGCCGGGATCTTCCAGAAGATATCGCACAGGATGCGGGTGTACGCGTAAGAGGTCAGCGATGAAGTATCAGCCGCAATGGTGCGCACCGCGCTTAGGCCCTCCGGCGGTCGCACCACCAGGATGATGGAACGCACGCGATCGAGCGCCGCCACGGTGCAGCCGGGCACGACCAACAACGAAGGTGTGGTGGCATACGCCGCGACCGGAACCAAGCCGATATCCGCCTCGCCCGCAGCCAATTCCCCGGCGCAGCGCGAAGGTGTGGTGTAACCGATCTGGTAGCGCTCACGCAGGTAGCTGCGCTCGGGCTCGTGCTCGAAGTCCCACATTAGAGGAGCAGGATTGAGGAAGTGGATAGCCGCCATACGGACGCGGCGCTTAGGTGGGAGTGTCACTCACTAGTGTACCTTGGCAGTCAGCAATGAATGCACCCGACCCACTGCCCACAACCTCTGCGGAGAATCGGCTCGCCTGGGTTGCGCTGACCCTCACCCCGGGCCTGGGACCGAAGCGCATCCTGAAAGCCGCGCAGACCTTGCAGGATGTATCGCGCCTGTTTCAGCTCTCCCTGACGGAACTGGAATCGCTGAATTTTCCCGCGCACTCCGCCCAGTTTCTTTTCAGCGGCAAAGCGCGGGTCGAGGCCGAGCAGGAGTTCGAACGCGTAGGCAAACAGCGCGGCGCAATCCTTACTTATGAGGACGAGGATTATCCCGAGCGGCTGCGCGAGATCTTCGATCCACCGCCCGTGCTCTGGGCGCTGGGCGATGTGCGGCTACTGGCTCGCCCAGCGATCGCGATCGTGGGCACCCGTCACCCCACTCCCTATGGCTTGGGCATGGCAGAAGTATTGGCCCGCGATCTGGCTAGCCGCCGGCTGGTAGTTCTGAGCGGAATGGCGCGAGGCATTGACACCGCGGCTCATCGCGGCGCACTGGGAGCGAGCGGCCGCACCGTGGCTGTCTGGGGCACCGGAGTCGACGTGATCTACCCTAAAGAAAATAAAGCTCTGGCCGAAAATATCCTCGTTGCCGGGGGAGCCATTATCTCGGAGTACCGATTGGGAACTTTTCCCGCACCGCAAAACTTTCCCAAGCGCAACCGCATCTTGAGTGGAATGAGCATTGGCGTGCTGGTGGTGGAAGCCGGCGAGAACAGCGGCACCCGGGTGACCGCGCGCTGTGCGCTGGAGCAGGATCGCGATGTCTACGCGGTGCCGGGTAACGTGACCACCAAGAACGCATGGGGACCCAACACGTTGATTAAACAGGGCGCTACGCTGGTGGCGACATGGGAGGATGTGTGGCAGGAACTGTCCACCCAGGTGCGGCTGCAGCTGGAAGGGGAATTAGGTTTTGCATCGTCGACGGAGCAAGCTGCATCGATTGTGGAGGAACTTCCGCTGCAAGAGCCAGAGAAGGTCGTGCTCAGCGCATTGCGGCACGACGAAGCCGTGCAATTGGATGAGCTGATGGAAAAGCTCGAGTCCAAGTTGACCTCGTCCGAGATCTTCACGGCTTTATTCGAACTCGAGCTGGCCAGCCGGATCAGACAACTTCCCGGCAAAAACTACGTCAGACGAATGTAGCTCCTCTGCACAGAAGTTGCAGACCCGGAAGTTGCAGACGCAACAGGAGAAAGCGCGTCTTTTGGAACTCCGCCTGAGGCTCCTGCCGGGACGCGGATCACGATCAGTAAATAACACTGAACCTTCCAGGTGGTACAGTCAGTCCCATTGGAACTGATTTCACATTGTCTATAGTTGGTCTTCAGTAGTAGGGATTGGGGTTTAAGAAACGCAATGAGTAAATCACTTGTGATCGTCGAATCGCCTGCCAAGGCAAAGACGATCAGTAAATATCTCGGAAAAGACTTCACCGTCGAAGCTTCGGTCGGCCATATTAAAGATCTGCCCAAGAACAAGATTGGCGTGGATCTGAGCGACGGCAGTTTCGCGCCCGAGCTTATCGTCATCCCGGGAAAAGAAAAGGTCGTCGACCGGCTGAAGAAGCTGGCCAAGGCGGCGACGGTTATTTATCTGGCTCCTGACCCTGACCGCGAAGGAGAAGCGATCGCGGCCCATCTTGAAGATGAGCTGCGCGGTCTCTCCAAGGGCAACTCGATTCGCCGCGTAACCTTTAATGAAATTACCGCCAAGGCAGTGCACGACGCCTTTGAACATACCCGGGATGTGGATCGCAATCTTGTCGACGCGCAGCAAACGCGCCGCGTGCTCGATCGCATCGTGGGTTACCAGATCTCGCCCTTGCTGTGGGATAAGGTGCGCCGCGGCTTATCAGCAGGCCGGGTGCAGACCGTGGCGCTGCGCCTCATCGTCGAACGGGAACGCGAGATCAAGGCCTTTGTGCCGGTGGAGTACTGGACCCTCGATGCCCAGCTCACTCCGGTGAACGACAAGAACGAGTTCAAGGCTCGCTTCATCGGCATCGATGGTGAGAAGGCAACGGTTGAGACCGTGGATGCGCCGGCGCTGCCCGGCAAGCAGCCGATGGATGCCGTGGTGGCCGCGCTTGAGAAAGCCAGGTGGTCGGTCCAAAACGTAGAGAAGAAGGAGCGCCGGCGTAACCCCACCGCCCCCTTCACCACCAGCAAACTGCAGCAGGATGCATCCCGCCAGTTAGGTTTCAGCGTACGCCGCACCATGGGCGTAGCGCAGCGCTTGTATGAAGGCATTGAGCTGGGCAGCGAAGGAGCCGTAGGCCTCATTACCTACATGCGTACCGATTCCACACGCGTCTCGCCCGATGCCGTTGCCGATGCACGCAAGTGGATCGAACAAAATCACGGCAAAGACTACCTTCCGGCCACGCCCAATGCTTTCAAGAGCAAGAAGGACGCGCAGGATGCGCACGAGGCGATTCGTCCCAGCAGCGTGACCTATCATCCGGAAGAGATTAAGCACTATCTCAGTGACGAACAATATCGCCTCTACCGGCTCATATGGCAGCGCTTTGTGGCCTCCCAGATGGTGCCTGCGGTTTTCGACCAGACCACGGTCGATATCGTAGCCAAGGCGGATCGCACCTATAACTTCCGCGTGACCGGCTCGGTGATGAAGTTCGACGGTTTCTTGAAAGTCTACGAGGAATCCAAAGAGAAGAAAGACGATGAGGATGAGGAGCTCAAGAACCGGCTGCCTGCGCTCGAGAACGGCCAGGCTCTCGCGCTGAATGCCCTGTTACCCGAAGAGCACTTCACCGAGCCCCGGCCGCGCTTTAATGAAGCGTCGCTGGTAAAGGAGCTGGAAGAGCGCGGCATCGGACGGCCTTCCACATACGCCACCATCATCAATACGATTCAGGAACGCGAGTACGTGCAGAAGGTGGGCACCGGCCGGGGAGCCAAATTCGTCCCCACTGAGATCGGCTTCGTGGTCACCGATCTGTTGGTGGCCAACTTCCCCTATATCTTCGACCCCCAATACACCGCCAAGCTCGAAGAAGAGCTGGACGATATCGAGGACGGAAAAGAGTTGTGGACCGACTTGCTGGGTGCTTTCTATGGGCATTTCGAAAAAGAGCTCGTTCACGCGGGCAAGCACATGGAAAATATCAAGCGCATGGAGAAGCCGACGGACGAGAAATGCGACGTCTGCGGCTCCCCACTGGTCCTGAAGTGGGGTAAGTTCGGCAGCTTCTTCGCCTGCAGTACCTACAACAAGAAGGATCCGGCCAGCTGTACCTTCACCAAAGAGAATTTTGCCGCGAAACCCGAGATGAGCGCGCAGGAAGGGGAGGGGGAGCAGGCGGAAGAATACTGCGAGGCCTGCGGCCGGGTCATGGTGCTCAAGCGGGGACGCTTCGGCGCCTTCATGGCCTGCCCCGGTTACAGCGAAGATCCGCCCTGCAAGACCACGCGCAAGCTGACCCAGAAACAGCAGCAGAAGGCGCCCCAGCCGCTGGACGAGAATTGCCCCAAGTGCGGTTCACAGCTGGTGCTGCGCAATGGTCAATATGGAGAATTCGTCTCCTGCAGCGCCTACCCCAAGTGCAAGTACATCAAGCAGAACATCATCGAAGGCATGAAATGCCCCACGTGCGGCGACGGGGACATCGCGGAGCGGAAGGCGCGCCGTGGCAACCTGTTCTACGGCTGCACCAATTATCCCAAGTGTGACTTCACTTCCAACAACAAGCCGGTCCCGGAGAAATGCCCGGAATGCGGCAGCCCCTACCTGCTGGAGAAGACGCGAGCGGCGGGAGTCTACCTGGTCTGTCCCAATAACCGCAAGTCAGCCGCGGAGGACGAAGCGCCCAAGAAGCGGGCCAAAAAGGGCGCGGCAACCGAGCCGGAGGCAAACCAGGTGCTCTGTACGTATGCCCGGAAAATTGCCGAGCCGCAAATGGAATCCGTCGAGGCCATGCGCTACCAGACCAAGGCAGAGGCGCTTCCCGTCGCTTGAACCCTATCAAACTGGCAGGCGTCCTGAGCTTGCCATGATGGCGGGCTGGGCGTACAACTCAAAGTGCGGTTGTTTTACCTCATTCGATCGCATGGAGCGAAAATGAAATTACTCGTGGTAGTTTTGGCGCTTTCGACGATGCCTGCTATGGCCGCAGATATGAGTGCCGCAAAGGTCAACGGCTATATCAGCGATTCCAAGTGCGGAGCGATGCATAACGGCAGTACTCCCAATGCGGCCTGCGTAAAAAAGTGCGTTGACGGCGGAGCAAAGCCGGTCTTTGTTGATGACGCAAAGAAAGAGGTCTACACCATCGATGATCCCGACGCAGTCAAAGATCACCTTGGACACCACGTCGCCGTCATGGGCAAAGTTAACGAAAGCGACAAGACGATCCATATCTCTAACGTAGCCATGCTGGCCGACCAAGGTAAGGCGAGCGGCCCGTCGGAGATGCACTAAATCTGCAACTAACCCTTCAGCTAACTTGCGGCAGTAGCTCAGAGCCTCGCTCGGGTACTGCCGCGGCTACCTTCCTGCTTTCCGCGGGATGAGTCGGTGCGCTCAATGAGCGCATCTAATGGAATCGGTGGCATTTCTCTGCTAATTGCCTGCTTCAAAACGGGTCATGGGGCAGGGTGCCAGAGTGGGCATCCATCTGCTAAGGTGGGAGAGGGTAGGAAGGAATGCAAGAAAACCCAGTTATGGCAAAGGCAACCTGGAACGGCAAAGTAATCGCGGAGAGCGACACAACAGAGATGATTGAGGGCAATCTCTACTTTCCGGAGAGCTCACTTAAGCGGGAATACTTCCGTCCCAGCTCGACGATTTCGACCTGTCCCTGGAAGGGACAAGCGAGATACTACAGCCTTTTGGTAGACGGACAAGAAAATCAGGATGCCGCCTGGTACTATCCGGATCCCAAACCGGCAGCACGCAACGTTAAGAACCATGTAGCCTTCTGGCGTGGAGTTGAAGTCGAAAAGTAAGATCCACGGCTGTGCCGGCCTAAGCATGGCCGTGCCGGCCGTGCTCCTGAGCCTGGTGATTCCAGCTCTCCGCAGGACCTCCGCCCAGGTCCCGGCAGCTCCTCAATCGAGCCAAATACCAAGTCAGGTTGACCCCCAGAGAGACCTTGAGGTCTTGCGGCGGCTGGAAGAGGAGTATTTGCGAGCCGAGATCGAAGACGACACGGCGATCGCGAGTACGATTCTTGCCGAAGACTATGTCGGCCTGAAGCCGGATGGCTCAACCGCCAGTAAGGCGGATATCCTGAGCAACCTGGGGCGCCATGAACGCCGTCGCGACCCCTACCAGATCACCGCCACCAATATGCGGGAGCACCTTTTTGGCGATACGGCCTGTTTGACCTACACCAAGGTCTACACCAAGCCTGGGAGCCAGGCTGCCTACAGCGAGAACGTCCTCCACCTTCTCACCCGCCGCAACGGCATCTGGCGCCTCCAACTCAGCAGTCCCTTGCCCGCCACCCCTGGCCCGAGAGCCAAGTAGAACCGCCGATCGCTCCTTTGTGCTTTTGCTTTGTCTTTAGTCGTGCCGTAAAGGGACTAAACCATGTTGGGATTTAAGCCCCTGAGGTTGCCGGCGCTAAAGCGCGTGATCATTTTCGAACTCTTCCCCGCAACGCTGAAGCGTTGCTTCCCTCTGCTAAAGCAGAGGGCTCCCACCAACCTGACGGACCCGGGGGCCCGGTGGGAGCCTCCCCATTTATGGGGGGGATGGAGCGCTTCAGCGCTCCAGAATCAAGACTCGACTTCGATCCTGCGCTTTAGCGCTGGCGAATCTCGGTTCGCGACTTTTCCGCACCCGGTTTTAGCCCCTGAGGTCTCGTTTTTGGGGAGTCACGCAAACGGTTCCCGAGATTACTCCGGGGCGCTGTTTTTGTTTTTTCAGCACCTATCTCTGGGATAATGGACCCACTCTGGCGTTCTGAATCGGCGGCCGCTCCTGGTAATGGCACAGGCGGCAAGCCCCGCGTATCCCCCGATGAAGCCAATCGCACTGGCACTGACCCCGACCCGCAACCGTCGCCTGAATGAAGTCACAGGCATGGTGCTCCTTGTGGCCGCGAGCCTCCTCTTCCTTGCCTTGGCCTCCTATCACCCAACGGACCCGTCCCTGAACACCGTGGGGAGCTACGCTGGCCGGCAGGCACACAACTGGACTGGGCTGATCGGCGCAACTGTCAGCGACCTGCTGCTGCAATTGGAAGGCGTCGCCGCCTTCTTTATCCCCTTGATGATGGGTGCTCTGGGCTGGACGTGGATGCGCTCGCGCCCTGCCGGTTCGCCCACCGCGAAGGTCTCCGGGGTTCTGCTCTACCTGGTATTTGCGCCCGCGGTCTTCGGTCTGATCCCAGGCCATCTCCGCTGGCTGCATGCCCTGCCGGTGGAAGGCCTGACCGGGCGGCTGGTGGTTGATTTCCTGGTCCACTACCTCAATCTTCCCGGCGCCGCCATCGTGATTGTGAGCATGGTGGTCATTGCGCTCTATCTTTCCACCACCTTCAGCTTCAGTACGGCGCAGCAGTGGATGGCGGTTCACTTGGCCTTCGCTTACGCGTGGCGCGACCGCATGCGCAACTGGCAGTTGGCCTGGGCCAAGACCCGCGCGGAAAAGAATGCTGCCAGGCGCGACGCCATGAAAGACAGCGCGCTCGAGAAAATGCAGAAGACGGTGCGCCAAGCCGCGGAGAAAGCCGCCGGCAGACAAGCGCAGCGCACAGAGGCCGACCACCCCCCTGTGCGGCGGACCGCTTTTGAGGACGTGAGAGCTGCCGAACCCGCATCGACACCAGCTGCCGGACCGCATACCCCGTCGCTCTGGAACCAGATGCCGCGAACCAATATTTCCGATGAGGAACCGGAGGCGTTCGAGCCTGAATCCGATTCGTCCCGCGAAACAGAGGATTCCGCCCCCCCCGTTCGGGCGCAGACACAGCGTCCCGCGCAGGCCCCCCAGGCGATCTCAGTAAAAGGGCGCGCCGACGCGGAAGCCAAGTTGGTCACGCTCGCCCCCCGATCCGTCAGCGGCTTCCGCTTGCCGCCAAGCACGCTGCTGCACCGCAGCGACGAGTCGCAGGTGGTGCGCGAAGAGGATTTGCGTGGTCAGGCCCGCATTCTGGTCGAGAAAACCGCAGAGTTCGATGTCCGCGGCCAGGTGGTGCAGATCAATCCCGGCCCGGTGGTCACCACCTTTGAATTCCGCCCCGAGGCCGGGGTCAAATACAGCCGTGTGACGGGCCTGGCGGAAGATCTATGCCTGGCGATGCGCGCCGAGAGCATCCTGATCGAACGCATGGCGGGAAAGAGCACGGTGGGCATCCAGGTGCCCAATCACGACCGTGAAACCATCTGGCTGCGCGACGTGATCGAAGCGGAAAACTTCACTGAGACCAAGTCCAAGCTGACCTTGGCCATGGGCAAAGATATCAACGGGCGCATCGTGACCGCCGACTTGGCGACCATGCCGCATGTGCTGATCGCCGGTTCCACTGGCAGCGGCAAATCCGTCGCCATCAACGCCATGATCATGTCAGTGCTGTATAAGGCGACCCCGCAACAGGTGCGGATGATCCTGGTGGATCCGAAGCGGGTAGAGCTGGGCATGTATGAAGGCATTCCCCATCTCTTCACGCCCATCATTACCGAGCCCAAACTTGCGGCCAATGCCTTGCGCAACGCGGTGCGCGAGATGGAGCGGCGGCTAAAGCTGCTGGCCTCGCGCAGCGTTCGGAATATCGATCAATACAACAAGCTCTTCGACAACCAGACGCCGAGCCTTTTCGATGACGGGGAAGCGGAGCAGCCGTTGCCCCATATCATTATCATCATCGATGAGCTGGCCGATCTGATGATGTTGGATAAGGCCAACGTTGAAGAGGCCATTACCCGGCTGGCGCAGATGGCGCGCGCGGTCGGCATCCACCTGGTCCTGGCCACGCAGCGTCCTTCGGTGGACGTGATTACCGGCCTGATCAAGGCCAATGTGCCCACCCGGATTTCCTTCCGCCTGGCCACCAAAGTGGATTCGCGGACCATCCTGGATTCGAACGGAGCCGAGGCGTTGCTGGGACGCGGAGACATGTTATTCCTGCCCCCCGGGACTTCCCGCTTGCAGCGGCTGCACGCTCCCTTTGTCACCGAGAAGGAAATCGCCGCCGTGGTTGGTTTCTGGAAGAACCAGGGCGAAGCGCAATACGTGCAAGGCTTTCTTGAGTCTCCCCGGGACGAGAAGGGCCGTGACCTGGATGCGGAGCCCGAGGATGGTGACAGCAACGACGAGCTATTTGAGGATGCGGTACGCCTGGTGTTGGAATTCGGCAAGGCCTCCACTTCCCTGTTGCAGCGGCGTTTGCGCATCGGCTATGGCCGGGCAGCGCACTTGATTGACATGATGGAGCGCGACGGAATCGTCGGCCCCGCCGACGGTTCGAAGCCGCGTGAGATCCTCAAACCGCCCGACTGGCTCAATCAAATTGAGCCCGCCCTGCGCTAAGGAACCGCAACGCGGAGTAAAGCTTTCATCGAGATTCGGTGGTGGTAGAGGAAACGCAGGTCCCTCCACTTCGCTACGCTTCGGTCGGGATGACAAAGTTTAGGTTTGTTCTTTCCTTCAAAGTTGTGATGTGGATGGAATGACCTGCTGCTTCGCGCTTTGCGTACGGCTCTTTCAATCCCACTAGCAGATTACTGCCGGAAGCTCCGCTCTAAACTTTGTCATTCCGAGCGAAGCCGAGGAACCTGCAGTTCCCTCTATCAGCAGCCGATACTGATGAAAGCTTCATCCATCCATTTCACAACTGTGAAGGAAAGAACAAACCTAAGTCATTCCGAGCGCAGCCGAGGAACCTGCAGTTTCTCCCTACCCGCGCAGCCGCAGCCAGTCTCTTTGATACGCAAAGCTTACGGCCAGCAGCAACACGCCCAGGAAGAGAAAACTAAGCACGCGGTACCCTTGGCTCTCGTGGCTGACGCCGTTCAAAAAAACCATCCCAATGCTGACGGCAAGGAGAACCAGCGCCTGCCAGCGCAGAAAAGCACTGCGGCGCAGAAAGCCTACCGCCATAAGCCCGGAGCCGTAGAGCATGCACCAGGCGCTGTAGCTGAACCCGGCAGCAATGTCGCGTCGCTCTAGTTGGCCATAGGCGCCGCAGAGATCGCGAAAAAATCCCGCCCCACAATACCAATAGTGGTGAATCTCCAGACTGACGGCAACCAGAACGGTGAGGCTGAAAGCAATGCTGGCGAAGCCCGCCAGATAACTCCAACTACCAAATTCGCGCCCCGGCGAAGGCTCCCCGAGACTGAGCCCCACAACCGCGCCGAATACCGCAGCGCCGATCAGGTTGGTAGCAAAGTGCATGTTGGCGGCGACCGCCAGGGGTATTGGCGTAGAGCCAATCCAGCCCGGAACCAGTGATAGAGCGGAAAGGGTCAAAATCGCGCTGGCAAAAACACGCATGGCCGCGTGCGAGCGGTACTTGGCCAGCGCAACGAGAGCCAGCGATTCGCCCAGCCAGCAGAGGTTCACCGCGTAGCCATGGAATTGTAATGGAACCGCCACAGTGACGAAAAATATGCCTAGCCCAAGATAGGTGCGGGCCAGGACAGCGCGTAAGGTGGCAGCCATCGACAGGCAGGCCAGAGCCAAGGCGGCAGTCACCCAGGGGCGCGCGGGATGCTGGTCCATGGCGCCGAAAAGCACCATCAGCCCCACCCACGTCGCGGCTGCATTGGCGATGGGGAAGGCGATAGGGAAAAGCCGGTCTGCCGCATCGGCTTGGCGCAGGATCAGCAACGGCGCCGCTGCAAAACCGGCAAAAAAGAGGCCCAGAAAACACCCCGTGACCAGCACGCGAGAGGGATCGTCCGTGCTCAGGGTCCACCCGATGTAATAAACCGTTGTTCCCAGTAAAGCCGCCCAAGCCAGCCGCTTCCACGGGTGCAGGGCGAGCAGCAACAGCGCGCCCCCATTCAGCAAAGCCAGGTAGGAGAAGAGAAAGACCGCGCTGTCATGCCCCATGGCCAACAACCCGGGAGTCGCCAGGCCGCCGGCCAAGGCATAAAAGGCCAGCAATTCAGACCTCTGACGCCGGGCAAGGACCGCATTGACGATGGTGACCGCGGTCATGGCGAAAAAAATAAGCCAGGTCGGAGCCAGATGAAAAACGCTGGATGCCGCCCACAGCGAGAGGTATGCGATGCTGGTGCCAAGCGCCTTCAGGCTATAGGAAAAGGCAGAAAATCCCTGGCGGCGAAAGCGCTCCGACCAAAGCACCAGCGCGGCGGCCGAGGCCAGGCCGATCCAAATCCGAATTCCAGGCCCGATCCAATTGCGATCAAAAGCCAGCTTCAGAAACCATGCCATGCCGATGAGCACAGCAAGTATGCCGATACGGTTTAAGAGCTGCGCCCCGATCCGGCTCTCGAGCGATGAAGCCGGTCTCGAAGCACCGCCGGCCCGAGGGGTAGGGGTGTTCTCCTTAAGGACAGGGACTCCAGGGGCTGCAGGGTCACGGTGGGGGGCGTGTAATCCCTCGACCACCGCCTCAAGAGAAGCGATGCGGGCTGACAATTCCGCAATTTGTTGCCGGAGATCGTCCTCAGGAGCCATAGCAATGACTCTAGAGCATGTTTGGGTTTGTATCAGGGCACGACTTTAGTCTCGTTTTCCTACATCCCACCAACGAGGCACCCAGATCGCCGCCCGTTACCAAGGTGTAGTCTGGTAACTCATAATGGTACCGATTTGCAGAGAATGGCTTAATCTTCGAGAGTAAGCCTACTCCAGGAGAGCAATCCCCTTTGATAACCAGGTCGACTGGAATCGAGGCCCGGCACAAGGTCCTGCTGGTGGACGATGATGCCGTGAGCCTTGAACTGATGGCTGTGCTTCTCGCTTACGAGGGCCACCAGGTGCTTCGCGCCAACGACGCGGGTGCCGCTCTCGAACTCCTCGCAGTCGATAAGGCGGCGCGTCCGGACGTGCTGCTGGTAGATCTGCAGATGCCCGGAGTCTCCGGCGGACAACTCGCGGAGAAGGTTCGTGCCCTGGAAGGACCGGAACCGCTGCTTTTGGCGATGAGCGCGACCGAGGTCCAGCGGCAGCAGCTGCTTGCTTTCGACGGGTTTTTGCTCAAACCGCTCGCTCTGGGTGACCTGACCAAGGCATTGAAACCAAAAAAACGTGGCCGCCTGCCTGGTGTGCGCGTTGCCCACCCCGGGCGGCCAGCAATATCGGCCGCCAAGCCCGGGGCAGCGAATGCACCCGCTATCGACATGACGGTGGTCGCCAAACTGCGCGCCATGATGCCGGTCGAGGCCCTGCGCGAGCTGGTTGCCGCCTGCATTGCAGACACCCGGACGTGCGTGGACGCGCTCCAGAACCAGGTACTGATCGGGGACACGGCCGCCGTGCGCCAGTTCGCCCACCGCATCAAAGGCGCGGCTTCCATGATCGGAGCCACCCACCTCGCCAGGCTCGCCGCCGGGCTTGAAGTGGGGGGTAACAAACAAGCGGCCACCCCCGTGGTTTTGAACGATTTACTGACTGCATGCAATGAGTTGGAGCGTATGCTTTTGGCAGGTAAATTTGCGTCAACCTAGGGCCCCCCAATGACAACAACAACGATCGCAGCGACACCTAAGACCAGCAACGACCGCATTCACCAGATTCGTATCGTCATCGCCGACGACCACCCGGTAGTGCGTATCGGCGTACGTAACATGCTGCAGAGCGATTCCAGCCTCGATGTCATCGGTGAGGCGTCGGATGGCGATGAAGCCATTACAGGAACACTCGAACTGCTGCCTGACATCCTCCTTCTCGACCTGCAGATGCCTCGTCTGCCTGGCCTCGAGGCGATGCGCGCCATCATGAGTGGTTCGCCAACGGTGAAGATCCTGCTGTTGACCAGCACTATTACCACCCAACAGATCATTGAAGCGCTGCAGATCGGCGCCCGTGGCATTGTGTTGAAAGACGCCCTGGCCGACCACCTCACCACCGCGATCCGGGCAGTCTCCTCTGGGGATTATTGGATTGGCGGCAAACGAGTGGTAAACCTGGTCGGCGCGCTGCACGAGCTGATGCAGCAGGCCGCCGTTCCCGAGCGCAAAACCTACGGGCTCACCCCGCGTGAACTGGAAGTGGTCGGCTGCATCGTCGAGGGTTGCAGCAATCGTGATATCGCCAAGCAGTTCAGCATCAGCGAAGAGACCGTGAAGCGGCATTTGTCGAACATCTTCGACAAAACCGGGGTTTCGACACGTCTGGAACTGGCACTGTTCGCCATCGCCCACCAATTGGTTGCCCTGCAGACCTAACTCTCCCCTCTGGAGCTCCCACTTCAAACCGCCTTAACCGCTTCCCGAGTCGGCATTCCGATTCGGGAAGTGGCCGTTTGCACCTCCCCAGCTAAACGCGATCGGTGCACTCTGCATCTGAGTTAGTCGGGGTCGTTGCTGTGACGCCCCGGATTTACGTGCGCTCGCTTCGTCGAGTCCATCGCATTTGAACGCGCTTTGAGCCTTGAACTGGAGTTTCGCCAACATGATCGCAGAAAGACTGCTCCTCGCTGCTTTACTTGTTACTGCTTCCGGCACGATGTACGCGCAGGAGCCGAATCCGACCGCCCAACAACAGCCGCAGCAGCCTGTCATGCCGGCGGAGACAGAGAACCATGTTCCGCTGTACAAAATCCAGGTCGTCGGCCGGGATATTCCCGCTATCAATTATTGGCACCGCAGCGGAACCACGAAGATCGGATTTGCCGGGACCAGCCTCCTGCCCCAGGGCAAGGGGGAGGCGAACGTATCCAGCAAAGGGCAGACCTTCATCAATGCTAAATTTCAAGGCTTTGTGCCGGCCAATAGTTTCGGCGTGGAATATCTGACTTATGTCCTGTGGGCCATCACCCCGCAGGGCCGGCCCGTGAACCTGGGTGAAGTTATGCCTGGCAACGGCAAGGCCGAAATGAACGTGACCACCAGCTTCCAGCAGTTTGCCCTGATCGTGACTGCTGAGCCCTACTTCGCGGTCACCACCCCGAGCGACCTGGTAGTGATGCAGAATACGGTCAACAAAAACAAGACCACAGGCATTATCGACACCGTGAATGTGCACTTTAACCTGCTGCCGCGCGGAGCTTACATGCAGACGGCTGGTCAGCACGCGGTGCTGAATCCGGTGAAGCCAAACGACAAATCGCCGCTTCAGCTGTACGAGGCCATCAATGCGATCCAAATCGCGGAGGCCACAGGCGCGGCTCAATATGCACCGGATATCCTGGCCAAAGCTAAACAGGAACTGGGAAATGCACAGGCCCTCGACACCAAGAAGAGCCAGCGCAAGGAGATGATTACCTATGCGCGCGGCGCGGTGCAGGACGCGGAGGACGCGCGCGTAAGCACCTTGCGCAAGATCGTGGAGGAGAAGCAGCGCCAGCAGCAGTTGGCGGTACAGCAAGCGCAGGAGGCCGCGCAGCAGTCCCAAATGGCTGCCCAACAGGAAGCCTTGCAGAGGGCTCAGGCCGATGCCAAAAGGGCCCAGGCAGAGGCTGCCGCAGCCAATGCCAGAGCAGCGCAGGTAGCGGCGGAGCACAGCGCCCAACAGGCGACCAACCAAACCGAGGAGATGCGCGAGCGTCTGAAGGCGCAGTTGAGCCAGGTTCTACAAACCCAGGAGACAGCGCGTGGATTGATTGTGAACCTGTCCGACGTTCTGTTTGACACCGCCAAATACACGCTCAAGCCCGACGCTCGGGAGAAACTCGCCAAGGTGTCCGGGATTCTGCTCGCTTATCCGAATTTGAAGGTACAGGTAGAGGGCTACACCGACAATGTAGGCGGCGATCAATACAACCTGACACTTTCGCAGCAGCGAGGCGATGCGGTGCGCGCTTATCTCGTTTCGCAAGGCGTCAGCCCTGACAACATCACTGCCACCGGTTATGGCATGAGCAACCCTGTTGCAGACAATGCGACGGCCGCTGGAAGAGCGCAGAATCGCCGCGTAAATCTGGTAGTTTCGGGCAGTGCCATCGGCGTTCAGCAAAGCGCGCCCGCCGCAGCACCTGCGCCACAAGGGCCGCCACAAGGTACGAGCAATCCACCCCAATAGCATTCCACTCCGTCAAGTGACGAGCCGGGCGTCCAGGTTATCCTGGGCGCCCGATTTATTTGCCCTGGGGAGAGCAGGTATCATCACCACGCAGAACGGAGGCCGAAAATAATGCGGATTGCACTGCTTGGGCTGGGAAAGATGGGGACACCGATAGCCCGCTTGCTGCTTAAAAACGGGCACCAACTTACCGTCTGGAACCGAACCTCCGCAGCCACCGAACCGCTGGCTGCGGAGGGTGCCGTCGTTGCAGCATCACCCACCGAGGCGGTCGCCGGGATCCCGGTCATCATCACCATGCTCAGCAACGACGCGGCCACGGAATCCGTCGTCTTCGGCACTGAGAACAGGCCGGGCATTCTCGGCGCGATGGACACGGACGCAGTCCATGTCGCGCTCTCCACCATCAGCGTCAAGCTTTCCCGGCGGCTCGCGGAATCGCACCGGCAGCGCCGGCAGCACTTTGTCGCCGCACCAGTATTCGGCAGGCCTCCCATCGCGGAGCAGGGCAAGCTGTGGATTGCGGTTGGCGGCAGCAGCCTGGCAGTGGAGCGAGTGCGTCCCCTGCTCGAGGCTGCCGGCCGCGGTATAACCGTCGTCTCCGACGAGCCATGGCGAGCGCATGCGCTGAAGCTGGGGGGAAATTTCATGATCGCCGCGATGGTGCAGGCGATGAGCGAAGCATTTGTCTTTGCAGAGACGCAGGGCATTGCTCCGGCTCTTTTCCTGGAGACGGTAAACAGCGCGCTCTTTGAGAGTGCGTACTACACCCGGTACAGCCAAACCATGCTTCATCCGCCGCAGGTTCCCGGGGCCACGGTCGCGCTCGGAAGTAAGGACATTGCTTTGTTCAGGGACGCTGCGGCCGCTGCTCACCGGCGCCTGCCGCTAGCTGATTTGATCGCCCACCAACTGCATCTCGCGCAAGAGGCGGGAATGAAAGACGAGGAATGGTCCGCGGGTCAGTACCGCATCACCCAATCTGTCGCCGCCGGTTCAGGCTCAGGAGAGCCGGGCGATACGGGATTCGATATCGGCTAAGGCCGCTTCCAGCGCGGCCCGGCGCACTGGGCTCGAGGTGCGCTCGGAGAGAATCCGTTCCCGCTGCAGGTCGAGTTCCTGCTTTTGGCGCTCGCGCTTTGCACGCTCCAGGCCGTCTCGCTTGCTAGCATCTAGAACCGCGCCCGAAGCACTTTGATCTGCGGACGATTGCTGCTCTTCAACCGACTTGCTCTCCCAGCCACGCGCCATACCTATATGGTACGTCATCGAGAGGGCCGATCGTAGACTAAGATCCTGGTTTGGGCGCCCTTTCGCACGCTTGAAAGGAACGTCGCCCTTGCGATCTGGTCGCCAACCCCTTCGTTCATGCAAAATCTCTGCACCAGGAACGACTACGCGGAGGAAATATGAAAGTCTGGCAAATTCAATCGTTCGGTATTGACCAGCTCGCTTTGGAAGAGGTTCCCCAACCGCGCCCCGGCCGAAGAGAAGTGCTGGTGAAGGTTCACGCAGCGTCACTGAACTACCGCGACCTGCTGATGGTGGGCGGCCACTACAACCCTAAAATGCCATTGCCTCGTATTCCCTGCTCAGACGGAGCGGGTGAGGTGGTTGAGGTGGGGCAGGACGTGAACGCCGTCGCGGTGGGGCAACGAGTGGCTGGAATTTTCATGCAGAATTGGCTCGATGGTCCTCCGACTGCGGAACGAAGCCGCGGTGCTCTAGGCGGCGACCTGGATGGCATGTTGGCCGAATACGTAGTGCTGCCACAAAGCGGCGTCGTGGGCATCCCCGAACATCTCTCGTTTGCCGAAGCCGCTACCCTGCCCTGCGCCGGTGTCACCGCATGGAACGCACTGGTCAACGCGGGCCGAGTAAATCCCGGGGATGTGGTGGTCACTCAGGGCACAGGAGGAGTCTCGATCTTCGCCTTGCAATTCGCGAAGATGATGGGAGCGACGGTGATCGGTACTTCCGGCAGCGATGAAAAACTGGAGCGCGCCAAAACTTTGGGAATGAACGCCGGCCTCAACTATCGACAGACTCCGGACTGGGCAAAATGGGTACTGGGAGAAACCAGCAACCTCGGCGCCGACTTGATTGTCGAAGTGGGCGGAGCCGGCACCTTCAGCCAATCCCTGCAGGCGGTACGGATCGGCGGCACCGTTGCCCAGATCGGCGTGCTGAGTCAATCTGACCAGCCGCTGCCGATTGCGCCGCTGCTCCATCGGCAGGTGAAGGTCCACGGCGTTTATGTAGGCTCACGCGCTCACTTCGAGACTATGAACCGGGCCATCGTGGCCACTCATCTACGGCCTGTGGTGGACAAAATCTTTGCCTTCTCCCAGGCTCGCGAGGCTCTCACAACCATGCAAAAGGGTTATCATTTCGGGAAAATTGTCATTCAAGTGGTCGCTTGATGACCGGAATCGTGAGCCTATCTGATTGAATCTGCAGGCCTATCAGAAGGACAGTAACTTTCGGGTGATCCGCTGGAACGAAAGCTGTATTTTCCCTACGACAAACGCGACAAATTCGTGCAGAATGCTTCTTAAGAGTACGAAATAGCACGACAACCCGACGTTCGATGGGGGAGAGATTTTATGACATGGATTCAAAACCTGCTTGGTTTCTTTTACGACATCATCTTCGGCTGCCGCCATTGGAGTCAGACGAGGCCGTTCACGTTGGAACAGCAAACCTATAAGGTTTGCCTGGACTGTGGGAAGCAGATCTATTACTCACCGGAGCGCATGACGCCGCTGAGCGCACGAGAAGTGCGCCGCATGAAGGCTGCCACGGCCGGTCCACTTGCCGTGATTGGTACAACGATGCCCGCGGGCAGCCTTTTTGCCCGGCGCGCGAATAAATCAAACGCGGCTGCTTAAAGCATTCAGCGAGCACAGCCGGCAAAGTTCAAGCTCCGTATCGTATGGCGCGCACAGAGTGCAGCCCGATACGGAGTTTCTCTTTGTTGGGACAACCCAATAGCTCCTATCACAGTTTCATTTCGAGGAGCGGCGCAAGCTTTCCCTCTCAGCTCTCCGGCGGCCTGCAGCAGCGGTTACAAATCGCGTGCGCTATCGAGCGGCAAGAAGGGCCCTTTCCCCCTCCACAACTGAGAAGGGTCCGGCTTTTACAGACTGTGAAAAACTCTGGTTTTTGAAGGGGACTGAACCAGAAAGCTAATCTGGACAAGAATGAAACCCCAGGTAGACAACTGACCATTGGCGATCGTGGTGCGGGTGCTCTCCAGTCTGTTGGCCAGCGTGCTGGGATCGGTCATCGGCGCGAATATCAAGCCCAGCAAATTCGCTTGCTCTTCTCCCTGGCAGTGTTGCCAATCAGCCTTCTGGGCTGTGTTTATTATCCCTGGCGCGGCTCACCCCGGGCATTCCTCACATGCCGGCGCTGCTTAACATTTTTGCCCTGTTCGCGTCACTCCCCATTTTGGGCAATATCGAGATCCGAGGATTCCTCCAGCGCGTAATTTCATAAAATAGTGCGGCCCCCTGACATATCCTTACTCTTGCCGTAGGCCCTTCCGCGATCCCTTCCGTCTGAATAAATCGGAGAGCAGTTAGAGCGCGCGGATAGGGCGCAAAGATAAATGGGGCGGCGATGCGCAAATCCGGTCTGACATTTCTATCTATCGCCACCCCGTTACTGCTCTTACTCGTGGCGGGCTGCGGAGCCGTGAACGCCCCGGCCGGCTCCAGCCCGGGCGGGCTCGTCATGAGTGCGGACAAACCCACCATCGATACCACCACCACCAACCAGCTAAGCGCCAGGTTGGCCTCAGGCGCCTCCGCAAGCGTCCGCTGGGCCATTGTGGGGGGGCAAAACGATGCTGCCTTCGGTCAGGGCACTGTCAGTGCAAATGGCTTGTATACGCCTCCATCCTTGCTTTCGCGAGACCAGGTGCAAGTCCAGGTCATGGCGACCTCTCTAAGCGATCCGGCGACGACGGCAACTTATCTGCTCACCGTTACCCCCGGATTCGTCCAGGTGCTTACGCCTGAGACCGCCAGCGTGGCTCCTGGGGGCTCCGTTCAGGTCACGGGAGAGATCGCTGAGATGAATTCCGGCTCGATCCAGTGGTCGCTCGCGACCACCCCTGGGGGTGAAATCGACCCTGGCGATAGCTACGGCAGCATCGGCGAAACCAGGTGTTCTCACTCCAGCCGCGCCTACACCTCCTGCACCGCAACCTATACCGCTCCCCGCGCGCTGCCCTCGGGCAGCCCTTCTGTCTTTGTCGTGGGGTTTGCCGCCGGAAATCCCCACTCCGCGGCGGCCCTTCACATTCTCCTGAATGGGGGCGGCTTCTCGAGCTCGGGCCTGCAAAACCAGTCCGCGCAGACCGGCTACGTTGAGATGGGCTCTTCCGGAGGCAATGCCAACGATTACGACTCCAAAAAGGACAGCGGTGGAAAAGAGTACGTGAATGACTGCTGCGGCGGGACGCTGGGCGCGCTGGTCGCGGACAAAAACAGTAATCTCTTCATTCTCAGCAACAACCATGTACTTGCCGAATCCGATCAGGCGCGAACCGGGGACACGATCGTGCAGCCTGCGCTGGTCGATCTCAACTGCAATCCGCAAGCCGGCCGGACGGTCGGATCTTTGCGTTACGTGGTGCCCCTGCAAAGTACCCAGAGCAATGTGGATGCGGCGCTGGCAGCCGCCACCCCTGCGGTCGACGGAAGCGGGGCGATCCTGCAGCTGGGACCGTCGATCGATGGCGTTCTCAGCCCCGGGGCGCCGGCGGCGGGCTCTGGCGAGGCGCTCACCGCGGGCTTGCTGAACCAGTTGCGCGTGGTCAAGAGCGGGCGAACCACCGGATTGACCTGTTCGACGGTGAACACGGTGAACCTGAGCGTGCAGGTGGATTACTACTACGATTGCGCCGAGACCCGGCCGTACTACACCAAGACCTACGTCAACCAGATCGGCATGCCCGGGGCCAGCTTTGCGGATAGCGGAGACTCGGGCGCCCTGGTGCTCGACGCCGCCAATGCGCAGCCGGTGGGGCTATTTTTTGCCAGTGGCGCCGACGACAGCAACCACGGCTTTAGCGTGGCCAACCCTATTCAGGATGTGCTTAGCGAGCTGAGCCAGGCTGGCCATACCGACGGCCTCGAGATCGCCGGTGGGTCCCCGCATCCCATCACCTGTTCCAACTACGATGAGCACACCTCGCCGGCGACGCGCGCCGTCAGCCCGGCCCGGATGGCGGCGGCGAAGTCGGCGGTCGAATCGGCGGCCGCCCTGCTGACCAGGCCCGATAACGGAATCCTGGGCGTTGCCACCGGTCAGAGCCTGGACAGCCCGGGCGAAGCGGCCGTAATTGTCTACGTGGACAAGAACAAGCCGGGCATTGCGGTTCCCAGGGTCATCCAGGGTGTCCGCACCCTGGTGATCCCTACGGACGCGGCCAGCATGAGTGCCGGCACTGCGCCCACGACTCTGCCCCAGGTAGATGGCATTCATTTGCCCGCTGAAGTGTTGCGCGCCGCGGCCGGGGTGCAGCGCCAATTTGCCCCCCAGTTGATGGCAGACCCGGCATTTTTCGGAGTGGGTGTGACCCAGAGCTACGACAATCCCGCAGAAGCGGCGCTTCTTGTGCTGGTGGATCTAACCAAGACCCCGCAATCGATGCCCGATCAGGCCGGGGGCCTGCGCCTGCGCTATCTGCGCGTCAATCGGCTGCACGTCACGCGATCGAAGCTGGCTCCGGTGGAGCAAGCGCCGCGCTGCGCCCTTCCCTCAGTGCAACCGGCCACTGATGTGAATCGCTAGGCAAGTGGTTTTTGTTCATTGCGCTTGTCTCCCGTGAGCCCGTCCCCTATCCTCTGATTTCATTTCTCTTGGGTGGGCGAGGTGCATGGCTGAACTCCACTGACCAACTCAGCCGCGCAGGGACAGCACTTGCCACCATGTGCTGCCCCGGGGTATGCAGCATTTCCTGTAAATTGCGGCTCCGAACGATTCGTATCGATCAACCGGCACTCAATCGAGCAACCGCTCCGATGCTCGCGGTGAAAAATCGGTGAGCGCGAAGTCCCCCCGTCCGGGTCCGAGCTGACTGCCGTGCCCATTGTTATTGCTGGGCCTGGGAGCCGCCACGGCGATTTTTCAAGCGGAACCATCGTTGGGCATTTTGCGTAACAATCAGAAGTAAGCAGTTCCGCAGAGCCCGGAGGAGAAATATAGAATGCAAACCCTTCGCCAGGACATTCTCTACGCTCTGCGGCAGATGCGTCTGTCGCCTGTATTCACGCTGACAGCCATGCTGACGCTGGCAATTGGGATTGGCGCGACAACTGCCATTTTTTCACTGATCAATACGGTCATGCTGCAAAACTTGCCCGTGAACGATCCGGGCAGCCTCTATCGCATCGGCACCGGCGAGGACTGTTGCATCGAGGGCGGCCCGCAGGACCATTGGGGCATGTTCTCGTATGCCTTCTATCAGCAGATCGAGAAGAACACGCCGGAGTTCGAACAAGTGGCCGCATTTCAGGCGGGCGGCATGGTGCTGAGCGTGCGGCGCAGCGAGGCGGATCGCCTGGCGAAGCCGCTGCGCGGCGAGTATGTGAGCGGCAATTACTTTTCCACTTTTGGGGTCGGCACGTCGACAGGGAGAACACTGACGCCGGCCGACGATGAGGACAACGCAGCGCCGGCGGCAGTGATGAGCTATCGCACCTGGCAGCAACAGTACGGATCGGATCCGGGCGTGGTGGGCTCGACCTTCATCGCTGACGGGCACCCGGTCACAATTGTGGGCATCGGGCCGCGGGGATTCTTCGGGGAGACGCTGCGCAGCGATCCGCCGGATTTATGGGTGCCTCTGCATCAGGAACCCACATTAGTTGGCAGCAATTCGCTGCTGCGCCGCAGCGCCACGGCGTGGCTGCGCGTGATCGGGCGGCGTGAAGCCGCATGTCTCGCTGGCGCCGGTGGCCCCGCGCCTGACAGCGCTGATCCGCCACTGGCTGCCGAATGACAGCGGCATGCCCCCGGAGTGGTTGGGCGACCTGAAAGCGTCGCTGGCCAAGCAGGAAATCGCCATCGTGCCGGCGGCAATCGGCGTGGGCGAGATGAAGAGCGATTATGCCAACAGCCTGCACATCCTGCTGACGGTGTGCTTGCTGGTGCTGCTGATTGCGTGCGCGAATATTGCGAACCTGCTGCTGGCGCGCGGCGCGGCGCGGCGGTCGCAGACCTCGGTTCGGCTGGCGCTGGGCGCCTCGCGGAAGCGGCTGATCCGGCAGGCGCTCACGGAAAGCGTGGTCCTGGCGGTGCTGGGTGGATTGGCCGGCCTGAGCGTGGCCTTCGCGGGCGTGAAGACGATTGTGTCTATCGCATTCCACCAAGCCCATTACGTGCCGATCGCCGCCACGCCGTCGTTGCCGGTTCTGGGCTTTGCGTTTGTTCTGTCTCTGGTGACAGGCGCGCTGTTCGGCATGGCTCCGGCATGGCTGGCGACGCGCGCCAATCCGGTGGAGGCGCTGCGCGGCGCGAATCGCAGCACCAAGGATCATGCATCGTGGCCGCAGAAAACGCTGGTGATCGTGCAGGCGACGATCTCGGTGGTGCTGCTGACGGGAGCGGGTTTGCTGACCAGGAGTTTGATCAACCTGCAGCATCAGAACTTCGGGTACGAGCTGGATCATCGCATGACCATCGACATCACCGCGCCGTTCTCGACTTATCCGCAGCCGAAATTGGACGCGGAATATCGCGAGCTGCAGGACCGGCTGCAGGCAATTCCAGGCGTACAGCGCGCAGCGCTGGCGCTGTACACACCGCTCGCTGGAAACTGGGGCGAGCTTGTGATCCGGCAGGGACACGGGATGCCGGGCATAAATGAGCAAGCAGGGTCGTCGTGGAATCACGTGGGTCCGGGCTATCTGGAAGCGCTGGGGCAGCACATCATTCGTGGGCGATCGCTGAGCGAGGATGACACCGCGTCGACGCAGAACGTGGCGGTGGTGGACGAGACTTTTGTAAAGCGGTTCTTCAAGCCCGGCGAAGATCCTGTCGGGCAGTTCTTCGGGTTAGATCTGCCGCAGTACGGCAGCACCTACAAAATTGTCGGTGTGGTGGCGAACGCGAAGTACTCAGATCCAGCCAATACGGAAGGGCCACGTCCGCTCTTCTTTGTGCCGCTGGCGCAGCGCGTGCACTACCAGGATTCGATGATGCAATGGGTTGACAATCTGACCCACATTGTCAGCGGCGCGGTGCTCGAGATCCACGGGAGCATGGAGGGACTGGAGCCTCAGATTCGTAAGACGCTGAGCGATGTGGATCCGAACATCACGCTGCTGAGCATACAGCCCCTCGCCGATCAGGTGGGCGCGCGCTTCGATCAACAGCGCCTGGTGGCACAGATGGCGGGATTGTTCGGGATACTGGCACTGATTCTGGCAGCGGTGGGACTCTATGGCGTGACGGCTTACAGCGTGGAGCGGCGGACCAGCGAAATCGGTGTGCGTATGGCGCTGGGCGCGAACCGGGCGAGCGTAATCCGGCTGGTGCTGCGCGGCGCGTTTCTGCAGATTCTGATCGGGCTGCTGATCGGTATTCCGGCCTCGATCGGCTGCGCGCACCTGATCGCGGCGCAGCTATATCAGGTGAAGGGCTGGGACCCCGTGGTGCTCGCGGGATCGATTGTGATGCTGGGTGTGTGCGCCCTGGTGGCGAGCATTCTTCCGGCGCTGCGCGCGGCTTCGATCAATCCGGTGCAGGCGCTACGGACGGAATGAGGCAAGTCCACCAACCTCCCTCAACTGGAAAGTTCGTGATACAGACGGTACTTCTCGTCCTGGATTTCGTCGAAGGCGAGGAACTGGATTTGTCGATTACCTGATTGCACCAGGTGCGACGAGCCCTGCTGCCTGGCGGCGAGAAGTTCAGCGCGCGTAAAGTGACCCACCGCCGGGTCAATCGCGAACAGGGCGACCGGTCCGTGAAGCAGCGCCACAATATTCGTTTGCTGGGGCTCGATCGATTCAAGCCTGAGCGGCATATCGATGGCGTACTCGATGCGGTCTCCGTCCTTCCACTCTCTCTCAACGGCCACAAAGGAGCCGCTGTGTAGCGGCGCGGGAAAGTTCTTCCCGTTGATGGCAATCGAGGTCTTGCTTCCAGCCCAATCGGGCACCCGGAGATAAATCGTAAACTTCTCCGGCCGCTCTGCGCGCACTCGAATGCTCACCTCCGGCGAGTACGGATAGCGGGTCTGCTGTTCCAGTGAGTAGCGCGCCGCCCCCACTCGCCAGCTCACGCGCGAAGGCACAAACAAGTTGATATACACACCGTCGGCAGAGCGGAAATACGAGCTGATGCCGTAGTCAGCCGTGACTTGTGGAAACGTACCCGAGCAGCAAGGCCACTTTTGCTCATAGTAAAACTTCGAGGCATTGTTGTTGTAGTCCGAGTAGTAAAAGCTTGTCCCATCCGGTCGCAGCGGTTTCGCCCCCAGGATGGTGTTGTAGAGAACTCTCTCCATGCTGTCGCCGTAGCGGCTGTCACCGGTCACGCGCATGAGATAACGAGCGATCTTGAAGTGTCCGTAAGACCCGCAAGGAGTTTCGAAGCTGGAATGAGTCTTCTCCAGGCTGGCCGCCAGATCGCCGCTGCCTGGAACCCGGAATTCCTCATTTGGACCCCAGCCGCCGGTGGCGAAACTTTGTGTCGTACGTACGAAATCGAATCCGTTGCGGGCCGCTCGGAGGTGTTTCTCACTGTTCAACACCAGATAGGCTTGCGACGCGGAGCAGAGCGCGTTCACGTGACTGTAAGCGTGCAGGCCGGGCAGTACATTCCTTCCATCCGCCAAGGGGTCAAAATACGTGTCGTCTTCAAGAAAGCGTACTGCCAGCTGCTTGTAGCGAGGGTTTCCGCTCCTCTTGTACGCCAGAAAGAGGTTCTCCGGAAGCGTGTAGCTCTCATCCCAAGTGAAGGCAATGTTGAGGTGCGGCCGTGCCTCCATCTCCTCGCGAGAAAGCGCCTTTGCCGGAAGATACGGCAGCACGGCGTCCGTCGCATGATCGAGCACGGGCAGTGCCATGGGATCACCGGCGAATTGGTGAGCATCGATGAGACCGCAATTAGTCTTATCGAAAGTGTAGGCAGGCAGCGGATAATCGACGTAGAACTTCTCCGTGACGGTCTTTCCGAAGCCCTCCACTAAACCGTGGACTTTCTGCCGTGTTGCCGCATCGCCGGTAACGGCATACGCCCGCGCAAGCCCCGACAGGTATTGCCCGAAGCTGTGGCCTGGAATATATCCCGTCATATTGTGTGGCGGGTTGAAATCCTTCGACCAGCTATACCAGCCACCCATGTCGTCTCCGGGCGCCGCTAAACCAGCACGCTGCCGGAACGGCTTGAGCAGCGAGTCATCGCTGAGAGCCAGGAACAAGGCATGGTTGCGCTCGAATTGCTCGCGCATCGGACCTTCGAGAAGTTGCACGTCGCCGTAATCAAACTGCTGTAATTTGGTGGTTACAGCGTCAGTGGCAGAGGAGGCGCCCCACAAACGGCCGGGGAGTAGGTGCGCCCCGGCAACGACAGTGCTGCCCTTGAGAAATGCCCTTCGCGATGGATGACCCATGGTTTAATTCCCTTCTGCTTGATCCCAGCGCCGCATACTTCAGTGGAGGAGCGCCCCTTGTTAGACGTAGCTCTTCATCGATCGAGCCCCGCCCTATCGAGTGGACGGCACATCCTGCAGCAGATATTTGGTTGTCGTCTCCTGCTCACTCTGCTTGAGCTGTTTCAACCGTGCCACTAATCCATCCATGTCGCCTTTTTGGCCAAGTTTGCGATCCGCCATCATCTCCTGATAAATCGCGGCACTGTCATCAGGATTTCGCTTGAGGGCTTCCTCGGCCTGTTGTTTCGCCGCCGAAGCATTTCCCGAACGCATGTATAGAACAGTGAGTAGGTCTCGTGCCGGCTGATAGTCAGGCTCGAGCTTGACCGCCTGGCTCGCGGCGCGAATGGCTTCCGCTTGCACCTCGGACTTGCCCGAGTCGGGACTCTCAAATAAAGCTTCCGAATAGAGATACTGCAGAAGAGAATCGCGCGGGTTTTTCTCCGCGTGCCGGCGAAAAACCTCTAAAGACTCCTGGTTGTCGTGCTCCTGACTATGGACCATGCCGATCGCATCTTCAGCGAAGGAAAGATTGGGGTCCAGGCGATGGGCCTGCTCAAAGTCGTCCAAAGCTCCGTCGATTTGCGACAACTGAACTCGCAGCACGCCGCGCGAAAGGTACAACGGCGCGGCCCCCGGCAACACTTTGAGGCCGGCATCGATCATGTCAATGCCCACCTGGAAGGAATCGTGGTTGAACGCAAAGGTCGCAAACAGCACGTAGTTCTTTACTGCCGAAGGATCCAGCACGATAGCCTGCCGCAGCCATTGAATCGCCTGTGGGGTTGCGCCCTTTTCCTCAGCGATCTGGGCGGCGAGGGCAAGAGCATGTACATTCGTGGATCCCGCCTCGACCAGGGGCGACAGCGCGGCGAGCGCTTCGTCCAATTGCTTCGCCCTCCAAAGCGCAACCGCAAATTGCATGCGGGTTTGTGTGTTCGGCGAATCATCCATTAACTGCCGGTAGAGATCCACGGAACGAACGGCTTCGCCTTCGGCCAGCAGGCAGGAAGCATATTCACGCTTGGCTTCGGGGTTCTGCTGGACCAGCGACGCGGCCTTCTCGAATTGCGGAACAGCGGTTGCGCAGTCACCCCGCTGCCATGCCAGCACGGCGAGCATCGCGTGGGCAGTCGGATCTTCTGGTTTGATCGAAATCAATTCCTTGAGGATTGGCACGGCGTCTGGTGAGCGGCGCGCGTACTCGATCTGGGCCGCGCCTTCCAGGGCCGGAACAAAATGCGGGCAGGCTTTGAGCGCCGCCTGAAAGGATTGCAGACTGTCGTCTGCCCGGCGTTCGCCGCGCAGCCCCATTCCCCGCATGACAAGGATGCGGCAGTCCTCCGGGTGAGTGGGGTGCGTTGCCAGCACAGCGTCCGCCGCGGATACCGCGGTGGGATAATCCTTCGCGCGCAGCGCCTGCATAATCTGGTCCGCATCGCCTTGCTGAGCTAAACCACATTGCGGGAAGAAAGCGAAAAGAAGAACGATAAGCAAGGCAAATGACTGCGCAGACCCGCGGCATCTCTGGTGGGCGGCGGTGTTCGCTCTTAGCGGCCAAGAGTGAGATGACTGAGTCACGCGATCTGAAACCTGTAAAAAGGCGCGGCATACACGGTGACCTGTACATGCCGCGTGGTATAGGGAGTCATTTGGATTCAGCCTCGGCTCGACCGCGGTCCAGGCTGAATCATCTTGTGGCCAGAAGGGCATCTAGAAAATTAGATTTCCCCCTATCTGAAGGAATCGCGGCACATTCTGGTTCGTCGCCTGGCCAAAATTTCCGTCGGGAAGATTGACATCGACGGTGTTCAGGTTGGCTCTGTTAAAGAAATTGAAGAACTCAAAGCGGAGTTGGAAATTAACCCCTTCAGTAATCTTTGTATTCTTAAGAAAGGCTACATCCCACTCCTCGAACCCAGGTTGACGGAAAGCGCTATATCGCTCGTTCCCTTCCGAACCGAAAGTGGTGGGAGCGGGAAAGCTAGCTAACGCGGCAGCATGTGTCGAACCAAACAGACCCGATAGGTACGACTTGCGGCTGGTGGAGTAGGCGTAACTATTGACATCGGGAAAGTCAAGGTTATCTCCGTCCGCGTTGTAGTCCCCACTGCCCGGAGCATACCCCGTGAAGGTACCGGCGGCATTTACCAGAGGATTGAAGCTGGCGTTCGTGGATACGGTAAACGGTGGTCCTGACTGCAGAATGGTCGTCCCACTCAACTGCCAACCTCCGGCGACCCTCCCCACGAGGCCGAGGCCATTATTGGGACTGGGTAATTCATAGTTCCATACCAGGGAGAAGCGGTTGGGGATATCCCATATCGAAGGCGCGTAATATTGATGAGGGTTGATATAACTCGGGTAGACCTGGGTGTCGTCCTTAGACGCGGAGTGGGTGAAGGAAGCATTGAAGTATGCCCGGTGGTATCTGCCGCGCAAGGCCAGGATAAGCGCGTTGTAATTGGATACACGGTCGTTCTGGGTATAGAGCACCTGTCCGAAGCTGGTATTCAATCGCGTCGGCACCAGGCTGTTGTGCAGGATTAAGTCCCCAGGCAGTTCGTTGATATCCTGCCCGTAACTGACATTGTAGACTTGCCCCCCTCCGGAGAGCAGGTTGCGTCCAACAGATCCTGAATACGAGATGGTACCGACCAAATTGGCCGGCAGTTCTTTATCCAGTCCAAACGAATAGATGTAGCTGACCGGGGAAACAAGGTTGGGATCAATCCCGCCGATGTTGAATTGCAGGCCCTGGAGTCCACCCTTGGAATCGAGCTGCTCCGCCGGTAGAGTCGGATAGGTGTAGTTGAAGGGCGCTTTATTCGACGCACCCAGGCCGAATATCGGCGCCGGCGTTTGTCCTCCATAGAATGTGGGGAAGATCGGACCCGGTGGGTTGCCGCGATACTGTTCCTGAAGATTGGCGAGCGTAGGCCAGTTGTGAAAGAAGCCGGCTCCCCCCTTGATCAACCACTTGCCATCGCCGGCCACGTCCCAGGCGACGCCTGCGCGCGGAGTAAACACGTCGGTGATGGCCCGGTTCAGAGCATGGTGATGAGCGACCACAAATCCATTGGCAATCTGCTGTTGCTGGGTTTGTCCAGGCCCATAGAAGAAGTTCCCAAAAACAGTATTCGCGTCGCGCGAATATGGATTGCCAAAGTCATCCCAGCGAATTCCGTAGTTCACCGTCACCCTGGGCTTGATCTTCCAGGTGTCCTGCACAAAGAGACCATTGGTGATTCCGGCCGCGTTCCAGTCGTACTGGATCTTTGCTCCGGTGAGCGGGGTATAGGCAACATTGAATTCGGTGTAGACATTGTCCTGCGCCAGGTCCAGCAGATTGTTGAAATCGAAATTAGGCTGATCATAAGGACCAGCGAAGAGCTCCACGTCATCGCCGAAGAGGCCTTCATAACCTGCGCTGATGTTATGCGACTTATATACATGGGTAAGAACGTCGCGCCAATGATAGTTATGTTGAATAAAGTCGCCCGCCGCGAATCCAGATCCCAAGCCCTGGCCGATGCCGGTGACGTTGACTACGGGAACAGAAAATAGTCCAGCCGCCGGTTCAAGCCCCTCCACACGGATGGCGGCAAAGGAGGCCTGGTTCAACGTGTTGGCGCTGAACGTATGCGACTCGTTCACCTGGACTGCCCACTGGGTGAAAGTATTCGTTGACTGGAAGGCGGTGCGCGGGTTGGGGTTATTGCTGCTGAGGGTCGTACGAAAGTAAGTGCCATAGAGCCGATCGGCCGCGAAAGGCTTATCTATGCGGACGAAGTACTGGTCGCCATTCCTGTAGCCGGTATTGGAGTAGTTTGCCGAGTCAATAAACGGCAGCGTGCAGGGCAGAAAGTTTGTGGCTGCTGTACTGCAGGTTGTGGGGAAGGTCCCAGACACCAACGAAGAAACCTGTGGGTTGCTGATGTGACTCACCGGGTACTTGGCCAGCAGCTGAGCTCCAAGGTTGTTTGGGTAGTTTGTCGTCGCCCACTGGGTGAACAGCGGGTCTTCGAAGGTGACGTTGCCCGTCACACCCGCCGAGGAACGCAGCGGCTCAATGCCGAAAAAGAAGAACGCATCGTGATGGGGAATGATCGGACCGCCAATGGTGGCGGAGATATTGTTGCTGTGGAACGGGCTGTACTTGTGCGTAAACTCCGTCCCGGCAAAGAACCCCTGGTAGTTGAAGTAGTCGCTGGCATTGCCATGGTAGGCACTGGTGCCGGACTTGGTTGTCATCAGGGTCTGGATTCCACTGGCGCGTCCGTAATTCGAATCGTAGGTGTTGGTCTGGATCGCTGCTTCTTGAATGGTGTCCGGGTTGGGAGTCATGTTGAGCACTCCGGGGCGGATGGAGCTGGTCACGTCCAATCCATCGACCACGTACATATTCCCCACCGCTCCTTGACCGTTGGCGCTGGCATCGACCTGCGTTTCGGTAGAGTAATTATCGCGGCCGGAGCCGGGGGCGCCATTCGAGGTAACACCCAAACCGGAAACTCCCGGGGCAAGAGTGACGAGCGAGATCATGCTGCGGCCGGCAAGAGGCAAAGCAGACAATGTTTCCGTCGTAAGCGTTTCCTGTATGCGCGTGTCCGCTGTGTCGATGTCGGGGGTTTGGGTAGTGACCTGGACAGTCTGAGACGCAGTCCCGACAGCAAGTTTCAGGTCCAGGGCCAGGGTCTGGCCCGTCTGCAGGGTAAAGCCATTCTGTGTCGAGCTGAACCCCTGCTTCTGCACGGTCAACCGATAGGCTGCCGGTGCAAGGGCGTTGAAATGGTATTGCCCCTGGGCATCGGAATTTGCCGTCAACTGCACTCCAGTGGAGGTATTGGTCAGCTGCAGACTGGCATCCGGCACCACTGCACCGGCCGGATCGAAAACTGTCCCTGACAGCGCTCCCGTGAATTGTGCCAGAGCGGTCTGTGCGCACAGCAGTACGCAGCTCACGAGTGAGATGAGCAATGTTCGTTTCAACGTATGCCTCCTAAAAGATAGTGCTGTTCTTCGAAAGCGCCGCAATGCCGTTCTGCATGCCCCGCCGCCGGTGGTCTGGGGAAACGTTTTCTAGGTACACCCTGCCAGCCACCAGCAACTGCGAATCTCCGGCTCCATCGCACTCGGGCGGTGCAAGACCCACCCAAGGCAAGCAGCCGAACACTAGTTGATCGAGGTTTGAGGGCGCAATAGTACAGATGTACTATGCGTTCCGAATATCTCGACGTAGCCCAGAAATAGCGCGTCAACGCGGAGGTACGAACGTAGTAACCTTCCTGCTTGTGTGGCGCTCCGTTCTCATGACCGCAACCCGAAATCCTTCGCTGCGGCTTTTGCTGTTTGTCGCTTTCATAGCGACTGTTTCCCGAACTGCAGGCCAACCTGCTCCGAACTCCGCAGCCCCTATGGACGAACGATCTTTACCTCAACAAGCAGCAGAAGGCGCAAGCCGTTGTATAGTCTGTCACCGTGCCGAGGTTGAAGGATACGCCCGCTCCTCTATGGCTCATTCCCTGCGGCGCGCCGGCCGCGAACCGGGCGGCACAGTCACCGCCGGCGGCGCCAGGATCACTATGTATTCCTCGCCCACCGGTTCCTGGCAGCGCCTGGAGAATGCAGGCGAGAACACTACCTATCGCATCGACTATGTGATAGGTTCCGGTAATCACGCCAGCGGATACCTGGTTGACATGGGCGGCGATCTCTTTCAGTCGCCCGTCGCTTACTACAAAAGCCGCCACGCCTATGACCTTGCGCCCGGTTACGAAAATCTGCCCGATCCCGATTTCACCCGCCCCATCCAGGAGGAATGTGTTCTTTGTCATTCCGGAACTGCGCTCCACGTCTCCGGCACTTTGAGTCGATACCGGCCGCCGGTATTTCCCGCCGAAGCGATCACCTGTGAACGCTGTCACGGCCCAGTGGAAAAGCACCTTGAAGATCCCCGGGCGGGGACGATCGTCAATCCGGCGAAACTTGAGCCTGTTGCACGCGACAGTATCTGCGAACAGTGTCATTTGTTTGGAGCCGCTCGAGTTCCCAACCCCGGGAAACAATTGAGCGATTTCATCCCCGGACAACGTTTGGAAGACACCTTCTCCACTTACCGCGATCTTCAGCCGGGAGGCAGTTTCAAGGTGATCAGCCAGGTGGAGCAACTTGCGCTAAGCGCTTGCGCGCGCTCGAGCGGTGGCCGTCTCTGGTGCGGAACCTGTCACGACCCGCATGACAAGCCACTTCAGCCCGTGCAGTATTATCGCTCGCGATGCCTCTCGTGCCATACCAGGAGCTTCCCCGCATCTCATCCCTCTGTAGACAGCGACTGTTTGCAGTGCCACATGCCCCGTCGTGACGCCAAAGACGGTGGTCATAGCGCTTTTACTGACCATAGGATTCAACGCCGCCCTCAGACGCAAACGGATCTGCCGGCAGGCGCCGGTCTCACCGCGTGGCGCGAGCCTTCACCCGATCTACAACAGCGGAATCTCGGCATCGCCTACGTCGAAGTCGGCCTTCAACGCCGCTCACCCGATTTCCTTCTTCAGGGTTATCGCACCCTTACCGGCGTGCAACAGCAATTCGCGAATGATAGCGAAGTTTTTCGATGGATGGGTCAAGCCCTGCTCTTAGGAAAGCAAACGTCGGAGGCCGCCATTGCGCTCGAGCGCGCCTTGAAGCTTGATCCCGGCTCCGCCATCGCGGAAGCCAGTGCCGCTGCGCCTTACCTCCAGCAAGGAGACGCGGATCGAGCTATTCCTCACTTGGAGCGGGCAGTCGCCCTTGACCCCATGGATCTGCCTACTGCCATTGCGTTGATCGACTTGTATCAGAAACAAGGAAAAAGCGCAGAGGCTGCCGAACTCTCTGGAAAGATCAAATTGGCGATGAGCCAAACCCCGGACGTGCATGAAAGTGATTCAGCGGGGCCGGCCGAGGAAGTTTATAAGAACATTCACGTATTGAAAGGCACACCCTCCGGCCAGTTGATTCCCGCGATGGAATTCATTTCGACGTCACTCGGAGTGCAATGCAGCTTTTGTCATGTCGTGGGCCATTTCGAGAAAGATGACAAGAAGCCTAAGCAGACAGCTCGCGAGATGATGGCAATGACGTTTGCCCTCAACCAGAAGAATTTTTCCGGTCAGCGCGAAGTAACTTGCTACTCCTGTCATCGCGGTGCTCTTAACCCGGTCGCGACCCCCCTGGTCAGGGGTCAAATGCAGCCGGACTCCGGCGCCGCTGAATCTACTCATTTGCCCACTGCCAGGCAGCTGATAGACAACTATGTAAAGGCGCTAGGCGGCTCTCTTGCTATCCAGAAAATCACCAGCCGCGTGGAGACCGCAGTCTCTGACTTCCGTGGCCAATCCATCGCCGTCGACGTTTTCTCTCAATCGCCGGGGAAGCAAGCTATAGTCCGCCACCTTCCCGAAGGAGAAAGTGTGACTGCTTTCGATGGCCGCGTGGGATGGTTCGCCATGCCCGGTCATGCCACTCGCGACATGGACGACGCGGACCTTGCCGCCGCTCAGATGGACGCCGACCTGCATTTCCCTCTGCACATTCATCAGATATTTCCCGAACTGCGGGTCGGCTATCCGGAGAAAATCGAAGGCCGTGAAGCCGATTTGCTGATTGCGAAGCGGCAGGGCCAACCTCCGGTCGAGCTCTATTTCGATCGGCAATCCAGCCTGCTGGTTCGCCTGGTGCGCTATGCCGAGTCGCCCTTGGGCCGCAATCCGTGTCGGATTGATTACGCCGACTATCGCGACGTCGATGGCGTGCAAGTTCCGTTTCGCTTGACGGTGTCTCAGCCTGGAAGTACTTCAACTACCCAAGTGAAGCAGGTACAGCAAAACGTTCCGATTGATGAAGCGAGGTTTGCCAAGCCGCCTGCTGATCGTTCCCTGGCAGCCCGTCATTGAGCGCAACCGAAGCCAGCCCGGAAGAATGTACATGAGAACACGAAAAGTCGTGCCCCAATACAAAGCGAAAAACTAAAGCCAAAGACGTTTTCTCGATACGTCATTCGCTGCTGGCAATCCTCCTACTGCGCGACCACAATGATCCCTTGCTGAATCGCGACCCTGGTTGCTTCGGTCCGATCGCACACCTCCAATTTCGTGGTGATCTGCTTGATATGATTCCGGACGGTAAACTGGCTTATCTGCAAAATCCTCCCTATATCCTTGTTGGTCAGCCCTTTCGACAACGCCTGCAAAATTTCCAGTTCGCGAGGACTCAGGCTGGAACGCAACATTCTCTCTGCAAGCTTGCCCGCGATGTGTTGCGGCAAATATGTCTTACCGTTGTGCGCCGCCACGATGGCGGCCACCAGTTCTTCCCGCGAGGTATCCTTGGATATATAACCTTTTGCCCCGGCCTGGACCGCGCGGTAAATCTCCTCCTCGAAATCGAAACTGGACAGGATGACGACCCGCGGTGTGGGGACTATCTGCCGAAGAGCCTGCAGTGTCTCGATACCGTTCAATTTCGGCATGCGGAGATCGAGCAGCATCACATCGACCGTGTTGCGTCGCGCAAACGTAAGCGCTGCAGTTCCGCTTTCTACCGCGCCCACAACCTTCAGCACACTCTGCCTGCGGAGCATGCTGATAAGCCCAGCGCGGACTACGGGATGATCATCGACGATGAGCAACCGAATAGGTGAGTTAACCGTTTGATCTTCCATTCCGTCCTCGTCTCCAGAACCATTGCCACGCAAAACGCGGCCAGGAAGCATGCAGAAACGGAGGCGGGATTGGCACCCGGACTTGCACGGTAGTACCTTCACCCGGAGCGCTCAATATCTCCAGGTCCGCCGAGATACTATCCGCCCGATTCTCCATGCCGCGAATCCCGAAACCCGATGACCCGTTCGATGAGTGAAAGCCCTTGCCATTGTCTTTCACCGTGAGTTGCAAAGCAGTGCTCTCGTAAGCGATGGCCAATTGCAGGGCATCGGGCTGTCCATGGCGGACCGCATTGGCGACCGCCTCCTGACCGATACGGAGCAGCGTATCTGAAATGGAAATAGGGATCTTGCGTTCCGTTCCGGTGAGTGACGTCGCAATGTGAACACCTCCACCTCCGGCCATGCGCTGCGCATCCTGCTCCAACGACTTGAGCAACCCCACAGATTCAAGCGCCTGGGGGCGCAACGCCGCGACACTGCGCCTGGCCTCCTTGTGACTGTTACGAACCATATCAAGCGCCCAATCGAGCTGTGGGCGCAATGGATTCTCTTCGCTGGCGTCATCCCGCATGCCCTCCAGGTGAAAGCCCAGGCCGGCAAAGTTTTGCGCTAATGTGTCGTGCATCTCGTGGGCCAGCCGCTCTCGCTCTCCGATAACGGCCTGCAATCTCCATCGGGCAATGAAATAATAACCGGTTTGCGCGGCCAGCAGCAGGAGCAGAAATCCGATGATCAAAGCCACGATGTTCCCGGTGCTCCACCAGGGCGGCCCCTTGATCACCTCTACTTCTTCAACAGACGGGAGTAACAGCGCGAAGGGTGTAAGGTCATGGGTGTAAGCAGAATCAACTACGCACACCCCACGCAGCCGAAGACGGCTTTGTTCTTTGATGCGATGCGCGGTCCGGTTCGGGCTCTTGTCATTCGCGATGGCGCGGAAGGATTGCGCACCCTCGTCCAGGGTAAGAACCAGCATGTGATCGGCGGTGGACTCCAGGCTGCGTAGAATGCCTTCCACCTCGATATATTGGGCGTCGAACGCGCCCGTGGCTGCTTGCGAAGGGGAGACGGCAACCGGGGGTACGGGGGTATGAGTCCACAGAGGACGCACGTCTGCGTTCCTGAGAACCGAACTAAAATCGTGCAACTCGGCATCGCCTTTGGCTTCGACTGCGTCGCCAATCTGAATTGGCTTGGTCGTACGCGCGTTCGGTATTGCCAATCCAGCAGTTGCGTCCTGCACATATAACACCGGAGAAATGAGAGTGACCACGCCGTGCACTGTGACCTGTGACGGTTGATTCGGAGAGAGCAGGCGCAGGCTACCGATCGGTTGCGCACTTAAATCGGAATGATGGTCGCGCATGTCGCGATCGATCAGCTCAACTTCGTTGCGGCGGTCCAGCGCATCCGTATTACCTGTCCATGCGATACCGCGTTCCGCGGGAGGCTCGACCGGGTGAGTCCCTATAAGGGACGTCAGATCCTGCCGGCTTGAGCGGCTGATGGCTATGTTGCGCCACAGCGCGCCGGAGGCATAGGACTGCAGGCCGAAGCGGCCGGCCGTGACGCACGACGGATCCCGGATTGCAACTGTTGTTGTTTCCCCCGAAGGGGAACTTGCCCTGGCCGCAAGCGTGCACTCGTAAGCAAGAAACGTCAAGTGATACCAGACCCTCGTGTGCACACCTGAGGCCACCGGAATCGCGTTAAATTCGTGCCATCCGTAGTCGGCGCGACCGAGGATCAACGTGTTATCCAGGTCGCGAAGGCCGGCAAAATAGCCATGGTAGGAGTCGACGCCCTCTTCTTCCTGGCTAGTGCGCATCACCAGTCCAGCGTCCCCCGCCTCGCCCAGCAGTTGCACATCAGCGTCCACCTTATAGTCCCGCCAATCGGTTGAGCCGGTCATCAACTTGGCTCCGCGCTCGTCGGAGCTGTTCTGCATGACGCCATTGACAATTTGCCAGGTCCCGCCGAATGCTTGCCATTCGTCCTGCTTTTCCTGGGCAAACCCGTCGTGATACGACGGTCCACGCTGTGCCAGCGAGCGATATGCGAAGTATCCGAGGGCGACGACACCAAGGCAGGCAACGACGACTAACAAATACCGCCGATGCAGCTGCCGAATCATTCGTCGTACCACCAGACAAGCGTCAGCATCTGGCGCACTTGAGAAGAATCGATATTATCGCGGGTCAAAAGAAGAGGCTCCAGCAAGACTTGCGGCGCGGGCGACTCCCCCCGCAACTGCTCATCCATGATCCCCATAGCCCGTCGGCCCATTTCATAGGTGTTCTGCAGGATGACGGAGTCGATGCCGCCGCTTCTCACGGGCTCCAACAGATCTTGATCAAATCCTATGAGCTTGATCTCTCCAATCCTGTTGAACTCCACCAGTGCATAATAAGCACCCCGCGTAGACGCCTCGGAGAGAGCGACAATTGCGTCCACATGGTCATCCTTGCTGACCAGCCCCTCAGCGACCTGCTGTTCCTGAGGTACGGTTGGCAATCCAAGGCGCCGATCGGTCACGTGAATGTCAGGAAACTCTTTGGCCAATACCGTCTCCAGGCTGCGCGCCCTGGTTGCCGTACTCGTCAACTGTGAGCTGATTCCCACGATGGCGATGGTCCCCTTGCCGCCTAGGATGCGCGCTACGCGGCGCGCAGCTAATTCCCCGCCTGCCTCTTCGTCGTTCAACACGTAGGCAAGCTTCTTGCCCGGAGGAATGCCGAGGTCGGTCCCGACAATTACTGTCGGAATTCCACTTTCAATCGCTCTTCGGATGGTGGTGCGGAACGGTAGTGCTTCAACCGGCGAGAGAATGATGCCGTTGCATCCCCGATCGAGTGCTCTCTCGATGATTCCAAGTTGACTCGATAGGTCATCTTCGCGCGTGGGTGCCTGGTAGTAAACGCGCAACCCTTTTTCGTGAGCGGCCAACGCAGCGCCTGCGTGTTCGCCCTCCCACAAAGTGTTCCCTGCGGTTCGCGGAATTACGGCGATTACGGGGTGTCCTCGACGACAGGCGGCAAGCGAAAAGAGCAGGAGACAATGTAGTACGACATCAGCCAACCGCCTCTTTGTGTTCCGGCTGCAAATCTTCTTCTCCATTCTCATGCGCGCATGGGCATCGCCCTAGGTTTGAATATATGGGATCCAAACTTGCATTCCCGCAGGCGCCCGGTTCGCCCACGCGTAGTACGGAATGAGGTGTAGCGGCGTAGGCCTGGTGCCAACAACCGGCGCCACTGGAAAATACAGCGACTTCTCCGCGCTCAGCGTAACCGCGCCGGGATGCTCCAGCACCTCAACTCCTCCAAGCAGTTCCGGATTCCAGACAGCTTTGGTTTCGCCTTCGAGCGCAGCCGAAAACGGAGCCAGATTCGCGTCCTCTGCATGACCGGGTTGGTCGAGAGATTCCATGCAAAAAATAATCGGTCCGCGACGGAATGCGACCCGCCCCAAATCGTCCGCGACTGCCTGGTTGGCTCTCACTTGCTGTGTGGTCATATCGAAGGACAGGTGTATCTGGTCATGCGCAGCCCAGCGCCGCCGGAGCGCCAGGTATTGGCCCGGAACCGCGCCTTCGACTAAGACGCCGTTCACCTTTACGGCGTTCTTCTGCGACCATCCCGGAATGCGGACATACACGGTAAACTCTTTGGCTTCGGCCGGGTTGACGGTAAGCGACACTTCTCCTTCCCACGGATAGCGAGTGGCCTGGGTGATGGAAAGAGCCGTTCCATCCTGCAGATGCCAGTTAAGTTCAGAGTTATCGTAAAAGTGCACATAGACGCCGTCTGCGCTGGTGCTGTAGAGATAGCCTGGCAACGAAGCAAACGTCCGCTCGAGATTAGGCGGACAGCAGGTCGTGTCGTACCAGGGATTACGGATCTTGCCCTGAACCAGATGACGGTCTCTGGAGTCGCCGGTGGGATCGAAGGCGAGGGGATTTCGATAGCAGTAGGTCGTGCCATCGAGCGACATGCCCGAATTAATGCCGTTGTAAAGAGCGCACTCCATAACGTCGCTAAAGCGGGCTTCACCAGACGCGGCCAGCATGCGCCAGTTCCACATCATGTTACCGATAGCGGCGCAGCTCTCCCCATAGGCGCGTGCGTTGGGCAATTCGTAGGCATCCCCAAAAGCCTCTCCGGTCGAACGTGCTCCCACTCCACCGGTAACATACATCTGATGCGCGACCAGATCCTCCCACAGCGCGTTGAGAGTCTTCCAGTAGGCTGGGTCTCCGGTTTCCAGGTAATAGTCCGTGGCCCCGCAACATGCGTACATGGCCCGCACGGCATGTCCTTCGAGTTTGGTGCGCGAAGTAAACGGAACGCCGCAGAACATGTAGCTGATCTGTTGATCAGTGAGCGGAATGCGGTCGTCGCCATGGAGGACGTAACCAGCGAGCTGGAGGTACTTGCGATTGCCGGTGGTGCGGTAGAGCTCGATCAGAGACATTTCGATCTCGGGATGACCGGCAACAATGGGTTTCTGGTTCGCCCCGGGCCCATAGTTCGGGAGCAGAAAGTCGTCGACAAACCGAATGCCTGCGTTCAGCAGCGTGGGGTCGCCAGTGGCGCGATAGTAGGCGATCGCCCCTTGCAGCATGTGGCCAAGGTTGTACGTCTCATGGCCCATCAACTGTGTCTCCGGGAGCATACGCTTTGCTGCCAGATCACCCACGTAATACGTGTTGAGATATCCAGATGGCTCCTGTACGGCCACGACTTCGCGAATCATTGTGGAGGCGGTCTCGCGCAATTGTGGCCTGTCTCCCGACTGAAGAACAAACCCCACCGCTTCCGTCCATTTGTAGATGTCGGAATCGGAGTAGACCGGCCCCTTGTGCGGGCTGGCTGATTTTCCTTGAAGCCGGAGGAAGTTGTCCATGCGCCCGTGCGCCACCAGCTCATCGTGCATGCTGGGAATGCTGGATTCGACGTTGGTGGTTCTGCGCTGCGACCAGAAACCGTCTGTGATCACGACAGCGCTCACCGGGACCGTCTTCAGCCGGGCATAAGGCGAGTTCGAAAGCTCGATGACTCCGGTGCTTTTCCAGTTTGCAAGTGGAACGGTGGTCTTCTCTGTCTCTGAGAGCGAAAACAAACCCTCACTGCGAGGGAAGGCCAGGGCGCTGACTGTTGGAGCAACGGCAGCTGCAGTTGCGACCAGAAAAGAACGGCGAGAGATTGGAAGTGCCAATGGATGACTCCTCGATGCGGCTGGAAGGTGCACTTCGTTGGACGTTCCGTGCAGTGGAGAAGTGAAAATGCTCCAGCGCTATCCTTGTAATCTTTACTCATATCTCGCGTCAAGTAAACGTTTCCGAAGGAACGGGTTTGAGGGTGCTCCTTGACACCGAATCCTCCCCCGCGTAAACCTTTCCCTGTCACCGCTGGGAGGGGACAAAGTGCCTGGGCGATTTACCCGACGGAGCCTCTTGCAAACGATCGGGGCGGGCAGCGCCGGCATTCTCCTCGAGCTGCACCTGCCCGCCGCCCATGCGATCGTTGCCGGCCCGCCCCTCCTTGCACTCACCATTACCACCTTAAGTGACAACATCTTGCGCGTGAACGTCGCCGCAGCCGGCGAGCCGATGGATCAGCTCTACGGGGATGGCAGCCTGGCTCCAAGGGTGTGGGCCGGCCCAGCCATCAGGGCCCTTGCCGGAGGTGGGCGGCAAACCGCGCACTGGGGGTCGAAGGTGATTGAAGTGCAGACCGACCCTCTCCGCATCACGGTTCGCGCACAAGGCGGCCTGCTCCTGCAGGAACTCCGCTTCGACCAGAATCCGGCGCAGATTCAATTTCTCTGTGGCGACGGACCGGTCTATGGGCTCGGCTCAGGCGCACACACCCTCGATCGCCGCGGTACAGCCGATGCCATGCGAAATGGCCAGGTAGGCGACGACCTCAAAGTCTATGGTGCGCATCTTCCTATCCCCTGGCTGATGGGCTCCAACGGCTGGGGACTGTTCTTCCACGAGCCGCAGGGAACATTCAAGATTGGTACCGAGTCCGGGGTCTTCAAACCCAACGAGAGTGCCCGGGGCTATGACATTTTCCTCCTGGCCGCGGACACTCCGGCGCAGTTGCTTCGGCAGCTTGCGGAGCTTGTTGGATTTCCCCACATGCCCCCCTTGTGGGCACTCGGATATCAGCAATCGCATCGAACCCTCGCCAGCCGCGAGGAAATCCTTGAGGAGGCGAAGACTTTTCGTGAGAAGCAACTGCCGTGCGACGCGCTGATTTACCTGGGAACTGGTTTTTGCCCCTCTGGGTGGAACACTGGCCATGGGTCGTTCACCTTCAATGAAAGTGTCTTTCCCGATCCCGAGGTCATGATCCGGCAATTGCACCAGGACCATTTCAAGGTGGTGCTTCACGTGGTAAACCCTCCCGTGAATCTTTACGGCAAGGTGGGTGACACTGGCGCCGCGGCTGAAGAACCTGCGAATGCAGCCAGCTACTGGTCGCATCATGCCCCGCTCGACCGCATGGGGGTCGACGGATGGTGGCCGGATGAAGGGGATCCGCTACCGGCTTCTTCGCGCCTGGTTCGCAATGAGATGTATTGGGACGGCGATCGCCATGAGCGGCCAAATGTTCGGCCCTTTGCCTTGCACAGGAACGGCTATGCCGGGTTGCAAAGGTACGGCTGGTTGTGGTCAGGGGATGTGTTCTCCACCTGGAAGACGCTGTCAGCGCAAGTGATGGAGGGAATCAATATAGGGCTCAGCGGAATTCCGTACTGGGGCACGGATACGGGAGGTTTCGTGCCCACCAAAGAGTTGACCGCGGAACTCTTCCTACGCTGGTTTCAGTTCAGTGCATTTTGCCCGCTCTTTCGCTCACATGGCCGCACCTGGAAGCTGCGGCTGCCGTGGGGATGGAACCTCGGCGACTATGGTCCGGCGGAACTGACGCCGGCATTCTCCGTAGACGATCTGCCGCCGCCTGAGGCTTTACACAACCCCGCAGTCGAGGAAATTTGCCGCAGCTACTTAAATATTCGATACAGGTTACTGCCCTACATTTACTCCGCGGTGGCCGAAACGCATGCCACCGGAGTGCCCTTGATGCGCGGGCTGTGGCTGCAATTCCCTGAGGACGAAAAAGCACGGGCGATGGATGATCAATATATGTTTGGTCCGTCGTTATTGGTCGCGCCCGTGCTTAAAGCAGGTGCGACCACACGAACTGTGTATCTGCCCGCGGGAACCTGGTGGAATTTTTGGACGCACGAACAAATCTCAGGAAATAAAACCGTGGAAGTCTCCGCGGCTCTCGAAACCATCCCCGTCTTGGTGAGGGCAGGAACTACGTTGGCGACTGGGCCTGTCAAGCAATTTGCAAATCAAGACTCCGGCGTGCCCATCTCCTTGACGGTCTATCCCGGTGCGGATGGTGTATCTGTGCTCTATGCGGACGACGGGCATACGTTTGCTTTTGAACGAGGAGAGTTTTCATCCATTCAATTGCGATGGGATGACGCCGCGGGTACGCTGTCACTAAGCCCCAGCGAAGGGAAGCCCCAATCCAAACGGCATTTCACCGTTGGATTAGCCGGCATGGCGCCGAGACAGATTCTGTATGAGGGCACAGAAACCAAAGTCCATCTTCGCTAGCGAGCTGCAAAGCAAATGGGGCTCTTAAGAGTGTGGACTCGGCGTTATTATGTCGATATGTCCTCTAACGACGGTTCGCTTCTCTATGCAAGGATTGAATCCGTTCTCGCGGCCGAAATCTTAGATGGCTCAATTGCGATAGGGGATCAGCTACCTACCGAGGATGAGCTGATCCTTCGTTTTGAGGTGAGCCGGATCACCGTTCGCCGGGCGATTCAAAACCTGGTTAACCGGGGGTTGGTCGAGACTCGCCGTGGCAAAGGAACGTTTGTCGCGACGCGCCAGATCACCCAGGAACTTACGGAGTTGACCGGTTTCGTCGAGGACATGCAGGCGCTCGGACTGAAGCCTACGGCGCGGCTGATCGATAAGAAGGTAGTGATCGCTGATAAAACTGTCGCCTCCCAACTTGCTCTCACAAGGGGCGAACGGGTCATGAGGATTCTTCGCGTCCGGCTGGCGGACGACGTACCAGTATCTCTCGATGAGACCTATCTCCCAATCGAGATCGGCAAGAAGGTCATCACGAATAATTTGAAGGTGGAACCGATTTTTTCGCTGCTCGAGAAAAAGTACAACATTCCACTGATCGAGGCGGAGTACAAGCTGCAGGCGGTGGCTGCGGATGCAAGCGTATCAGCAGCGCTGAAGGTGAAGGCCGGCAGTCCCGTTTTTCGCATTGAACGCACTTCGTATACCACAGACGGCCAGCCGGTCGACTACGAACGCTTGTACTATCGGGGCGATCGCGTCTGCTTCGTCACCCGGCTGGCACGCAAGTCTTCACGCTAAGCGTCCTTAGATCTTGAAAAAAGAGCAGCCATGGAGAACGGTCCGGAGCCACCTGCGACGAGTGCTGCCATGCAGGCGATATAGAGCAGATCCACTTCGTAGCCCGGCGGCCCGAACTGTGCCCGGCCGTTGACTACGCCCAGGAGCTTGATCGAGCTGAACCCGTAGGGAAGATGCACGGTTACCATGGCGACAAGAAGGAGACCGGCCATCGGAACGGTGACGAGAGGGATAAAAGCTCCCAGAAGAACGGCGAGCCCGCCAAAGAATTCAATCAGGATCGTGACCAATGCCATCAGATGCGGTGCGGGCACGCCGATCAGGTGCAGGATGTTAGCAAAAGCTTCAGGCCCCCGGGTGAACTTCGCATACCCATGCTGCATGAATCCAAGGCCGACGATCAAACGCAATGGGATCGGCGCCCAGCGCTTTAACGAGGAGTGATTGGGCTTTATTCTGTCTTGCGGCGATTTGTCTATGTCTGCCATATTCGTTATATTATAATATTATAATAAGTGACCGATTACAAAAAATTGATGCCCTCTGCCTATGCGGCCGAGCCCTCTAGCCCTCAGCAGGGATACGGAGCAGACTTCGCCGGTAAGTCCTCACCTACGTCGAAACCCTTGTCGTCTAAACCTTTGTTCGGAACGGCGCTCAGGTTCTGGCTCAAGCTCGGGTGCATCAGCTTTGGGGGCACGGCCGCGCACGTCGCCATCATGCATGAAGAGCTGGTAGAAAGACGGCAGTGGATCGGCAACGGAGAATTTCTCCATGCACTCAGTCATTGCATGCTCCTCCCCGGACCCGAGGCGCAACAGCTGGCAATCTATATCGGGTGGAAACTGCATGGAAGGCGCGGCGGCATTGCTGCGGGAACTCTTTTTGTCTTTCCTGCCATGTTTCTACTGCTGGCGCTGAGTATCGTCTATGTAAAGTTCGGCACATTGCCTTGGATAGCGGCGATCTTCGGCGGGCTGAAGCCGGCAGTCATTGCGATGGTCATTGTCGCGCTGCTCCGCGTCGCGAAGCGAGCGTTGCGAAGCGTGTTGCAGCACGTCGTCGCGGCGGCTGCGTTCGGCGCAATGTTCTTCTTCGATAGCTCTCTTCTGCTGGTTCTGGCGAGCACGATCATTCTTGGGATCATCCTCGCGTGGCTTCGACCGGAACTACTTCGTGCTCCGGACAAGGCGGCCGCCGAGGCGAGGAGCGAGGATTGGTGTGCCGGCCCTGATCCGGAAATGCTCCCGGTCAGATCGTATGTGAAGTCGACGATCTGGCTGACGGCGATCGTTCTCTTGATGTGGTGCCTGCCGCTGCTGGCCTTCAGTCTTCTTGCCGATGATTTTCACTTCTGGAAGGGCCTGGTTTTGTTCTTCACGAAGACAGCGTGCGTGACCGTTGGCGGTTCTTATACTGTGATCCCATATGTTGCGCAGATTACCGTATCGAAGCTGCACTGGGTAACCAGGCTGCAGATGACGGACGGATTCGCCCTGGCTGAGACAACGCCCGGCCCGCTAATCATCGTGGTGGCGTTTGTCGGGTTCATGGCTGGGTACAATCACTTCCACGGCTCACTCTGGATGGGCACGCTAGCGCTGCTGGCAACGACGTTCTACACCTTCCTGCCGTGCTTCCTCTTTGTGTTTGCCGGCGCGCCACTCGTCGAGAGAACTCAGAGCAAACCGATAGTCGAAGGGGTTCTGGGGTTGATCACTGCTGTGGTCGTCAGTGCAATCCTCAATCTGACCATTTTCCTGGGTAGGGTAGCCTTCTTCCCCATGGGAAAGGTGGAATTACGCGGGATCGATGCGATCGCCGTTGTCTGGGCGATCGTTTCACTTTTCCTGCTCAAACGCCTCAAGCTGAATGTGATCTATCTTGTTGTGTTGAGCATCGCTTTCGGTATCATCCGCCATGCATTTGGGTGGTAGCTGAGCAATTAGACGATGACGATCGGCTGCTATTCGAAAGCTGGGAATTAACTCAACGCACTCTGCGTGGTGGCGAGCGAAGCAGGGAGCGGAGCTGGTCCGATCCCGTTCTCCGGGAAAAACAACATAAACACAGTGCCGGAGTGGAATCGAAACTGCGCTGGACCCGACACTTCCAGCTGAGCGATCTCAGCCGGGCATCACGACGGAATAACCCTGCTTGCGGGCCTGCTGATACAGTGCCTTATCAAAAGTAACAAGCGTGGATTGCAAGCCGTTGGAGGATGCGAGGAGCCAACCGTCACCGATCCATTTGGAGGCCGGCCTCGCCCCGAACGGGTTGGTGACGCGGCGAAACTGTGGGTCCGCATCTCGCGGCTCAGGGTAGAAGTCGACCCGCGGATCGGCGAGCCACCGATCGTATACGTTCCATGCCTTACGAAGGGTCAGCGTCTGCTCACCCATGACGGCCTGATTGGTCAACAAGCGGAGTAGGCCTATATGCGTATAGCGACAAAAGATGAGCCGTGTTTCCCGGGGCAGCAGATTCGCCCACGCCCAAGCGTCCGCGCTGTGAGAGTGGCCGGCAACGGAGAGTGCCAGCCAAACATTCAGGTCAGGAAAAAATGAGGTCATGCGGATTCTCATCTTCCGGAAACGCAGGGCCAAGCTTCCCCGAACCTTGAATCAGAGGACGCGTGAGACGGTCGCCGCTCTTGTTCGTGTCAGGATAGGTCTGCTCGATCGCCCGTACGATCAGCGAACGGATGGAAGCCCCGGACTTCTCGGCCCGATTCCGCAACCGGTCGTGCAGCGGGTCCGGAAGGTCGACTGTGGTACGGACAGGCATGACATGATTATGTCATAGATGACAGACTTGCGGAGGGGAAGGGTGACAGTGCTACGACCGTTCGGCGGGCAAGTGGGTTGGCCTTGGTGAGATATGGCGACGGCTGCCAGGAGAGGAAAAAAGCACTGGGGCTTTTTTACGGCCCGACTAAAAGTCGTGCCCTGATACAAAACATGAGTTTTTCCGAAACCTGGAGAGCCCCGGACCTACTTCAGAGCCACTCTTACGGCCAGGCCTAGCTCTTCTCCGCGACCCCCAGGAGAAATCCCGGGATCTACTCTACACACCCTGCGTGGTTGCGATTTGGGTAGCCATGGGAGCTGGTCCGATCCCGTTCTCCGGGAAAAACAACATAAACACAGTGCCGGAGCGCTTCCCGTTCGCGCCTTCCGCCGCACGGCTGGCGACCCGTACCGTCGCATTGTGCTTGGCGATGATCTCGCTGCTCACCCATAGACCCAAGCCCGTTCCAGTCGTTTCCTTGGTAGTAAAAAACGGCTCGAAAATCCGTAGGCGCGTTGCCCGCGTCATGCCGCAGCCGTTGTCGGCAACGAACAACCGGATACCGGGTGTGCCGTCCACCCAGGAACGCGACCGGCGCGCAGTTAGCCACAGATGTCCTCCGTGGGCCATCGCATCGATCGCATTGCCGATCAGGTTGGCAAGGAGCTGGCGCATCTCACCGGAAAAACAATAAAGATCGACATCGGGTCCGATGCGGAAAGAGACCTCGATCTGCAGCCCAAACAGCCTTCCCTTGTAGAGCGTGACCACCGAATCCAACAACTCGGCGATATTGGCAACCACTGGCGACGTGGATTGGCGGTAGAAACGCAGCGTCTGTTGCGTCATCTGGGCTACGCGCGAGATTTCGTGCTGCGCCAGATCGGCATAGGAAATGGCCAACGCATCGAGAGATGGCTCACGGCGCAGCAGGTAGAGCAGATTGGTGACCGCCTCCAGGGGATTATTGATTTCGTGTGCGATCGAAGCCGCGAGCCGGCCTGCGGCCGCCAATTTCTCCGTTTTCCGCAACGCATCCTCGGCACGTTTACGCTCAGTGGTTTCGACCACGATCGCTCCCACCCATCGAACTGCCTCAGACGTCGTCTTGACCGGATACACATTGATAAGCCAGCTGCGCGCCTGCGTCACATCTCCGGAAAGGTCTGTATTCAGTTCAAATTGGGCCACCGGTTCCCCGGTTTCAAAGACATTCTGGATGCAGCCTTGCAGCATCGCAGCGGCCGGGCCGGGCAGCATTTCATCGATGGTGCGCCCCAGGTGCCTGCTGATGGGCACGTGGTTCATCTCCGCCAGAAACTGGTTGACACGCACGTAGCGAAACTTGCGATCGAAGAATGCGAACCCAATCGGCGCGTTTTCCAGCATGGAGTCGAGCAGGGCCAGGGTATCGCTGAGCCCAGCTCTCTGCTCCTCCATCGAGGTCACCATCAGGTTGAAGGCACGGGTAAGGTCCGCCGATTCGTTGGCGGAGGTCACTTCCAGTGGAAATCCTTCTTTTGTTTGCGGATCACGGATCAACTTGCGCGTAGCGGCGAGCAAGGCCCGCAACGGGCGAGTGATGGATCGGGCCAGAGTACCGGCAATGATCACCGTGCCCAGCGCCCCTAAGCCGGCGAAGATGACCGTGATGCGTATGAGCGAGTAAATCTCCTGCCACGCCGCGCCCGCATCTTCGTATACCCAGGCAAAGCCGCCAAGCTGACCACCTACGTGGACTGGCAGCACGGCTTCACGGGCTCCGCCAGGCACACGAAATATCACCGCACGGGGAGTATCGGTCAGGTGCTTCTTTTCCAGGCGCGTCAGCAGGTTCTTACCGTTCATGCTGGGATCGCTGCTGGCGATGACCCGGCCGTTCACGTCTGTAACCACCGCTGCATGGATACTGGGGGAGTTAGTCATGGCGCGGAGGATTGGCACCAGGTATCCCGCCTGGCCCTGGGCCATCGACTCCTGGCTCTGCAGCGCAAGCAGACTCACCTCCGATTCCAGTCGCAGCCGCGCCCTCTCATGGATCTCGGAGGCCTGCTCGCGCACCAGCAGTGTGGCGAAGGTGATCACCAGCAGACCTTCGAGCAGGACAAGACCGAAGATGAGCTGACCTCGAATCGAACGAGGTTTTCGCCAACTCATGAGGCGGCAACCTTTCCTTTGCACAGTTCAAGTTTTGGGAAGTGCGTCTTTATCAATCCAAGTCACAGTAACAGTAGCAGGTTCAGCCAACCTTCACGGAGGTTTGGCCGGCCAGCTTGGCCTCGATATCCTGGGCAATCTGACGGCCATGGAAACGGCCGTTCTCGATAAAAATCTCGTTGGTGCGCATGCCCGCAACAATCACTCCGGCCAGGTAGAGACCGGGTATATTGCTCTCCAGCGATTGCGGATCGCACTCCGGGCAGCGGTCCTTTCCTTCCATGCGTACGCCAATGGCAGCCAGAAAATCAAAATCGGGATGGTATCCCGTCAAGGCGAAGACGTAATCGTTAGCAATTGTAACGGCTCCTTGGGGTGTGAACAGCTGGACCGAGTCTTCTGAGATGCTGGTTACCGAGCTCGAAAAGTACGCCGAAACTTCGCCGTTCTTGATGCGATTGTTGATGTCCGGCAGAATCCAGTATTTCACGTGGTGGTGCATGGCCTCGCCGCGATGCACCAGGGTCACGTGCGCGCCGTGGCGCCATAGGTCCAGGGCCGCGATCGCCGCCGAATTCTTGCCTCCTATCACCAGCACTTGCTGGTCGTAATAGGGATGCGGGTCATGGTAGTAATGCAGTACCTTAGGCAGATCCTCCCCGGGCACGTCGAGGTAGTTGGGCAGGTCGTAGTAGCCGGTAGCGAGAATGACCTTGCGCGCACCGTACACCCGTTGCCTGGCGAACCGATCGATAGTGGTGATGACGAAATCGCCATCCTCCCCGGTCAGGCTGGATACAACTTGATATAGACGCATTTCCAGCTGGTAGTGCTCCGCGACCTTGCGGTAGTACTCCAGCGCCTCATTGCGGCTGGGCTTCTGGTTGGGGCTGGAAAACGGCATATCTCCAATCTCCAGCAGCTCAGGCGTGGTAAAAAACGTCATGTTTGAGGGGTAGTGAAACAGGGAGTTGCAAAGGCAGCCCTTATCTAGCAAAACAGTGCGCATTCCGGCGCGCTGCGCCTCGATGGCGCATGCCAGCCCGGTAGGGCCCGCGCCCACAACCAAAACGTCAAAGCTTTCGCTAATGGCACCGCGGCTATGCTCCATCCTTATAGCTTAGACGATCAGGAGCCAATGCCGTTGCGGTGGCCCCGGTAATATGACCGAAGTGTTGGGCAGGCAAAACAGCCCTGCCGTTCCCGGCGGGTGCCTGAAATAGCTATAATCGAACGTTCTACGCCAGGACGGCAGTTCAGGAGCCACCTTCTTATGTCTGATCTACGCAAAGAAAAAGACTCGCTTGGTTTTGTCGAGGTACCCGCAAAGGCTTACTACGGCGCGCAGACAGCGCGCGCGGTGGAAAACTTCCCCATTTCCGGGATGCGTGCAGATCCCCAGCTCATCCGCGCCCTGGGGATGGTCAAGAGAGCCGCTGCCGAAGCCAACAAGGAACTCAGCCTGGTGGACGCCAAGCGTGCCGATGCCATCATCCAGGCGGCTCAGGAAGTCATCGACGGGAGGTGGAATGCTGAGTTCGTGGTGGATGTGTTCCAAGCGGGCGCGGGGGTCAGCCTGCACATGAACACCAACGAGGTCATCGCCAATCGCGCCAATGAGATCCTGGGAGGAAAGTTGGGGGAATACGCCCAGGTTCACCCCAACGATCACGTCAACTATGGGCAGTCAACCAACGACGTCTTCCCCACCGCCATGCGGCTGGCCACGTTGCTCGCCCTCGACACCTTCTATCCTGTATTGGACAACCTGGCAGCCACCTTTGCGCAAAAGGCGCAGGCCTTTCACGGCATCATGAAGTCGGGCCGCACGCACATGCAGGATGCGGTTCCGATGCGGCTGGGGCAGGAATTTGCGGCCTATGGCCTAGCCGTAGAGAAGGGGCGTAAATTCCTGGAGTTGGCTTCCTCCACCTTGCGCGAACTGGGGCTGGGCGGCAGTGCCGTGGGCACGGGCATCAACACGCATCCCGATTACCGGGTGAAAGCAGTCGCCCATCTGGCTCGCATTTCCGGGCAGCACTTAACGCCGGCCCAGGATATGCGTTGGGCCATGCAATCCAATGCATGTATGGCCGACGTGAGTTCGGCTTTGCGCGGCATCGCGCTCGAGACGATCCGCATTTCTACTGACATTCGCCTGCTCAGCTCGGGACCCAACACGGGATTTGCGGAAATCTATCTGCCCAGCCTGCAGCCGGGCTCGTCCATCATGCCCGGCAAGATCAACCCTGTCCTGCCGGAACTGGCGGCCATGGTCAGTTTCCAGGTAATTGGCAATGATACGGCCGTGGCTTACGCTGTCCAGGCCGGGCAGCTGGAGCTGAACGTGATGATGCCGACCATGGCCTTCAACGTCCTGCAGAGCGTGAGCATCCTGGCCAACATGCTGCGAGAATTTGACGAGCGCTGCGTGCGGGGCATCACGGCGAATGACAAGCGTTGCGAGCTATACGCGGAGAGCACGGTCTCGTTGGCCACGGCGCTCAACCCCTACATCGGATATGCCAAGGCCGCGGAGATCGTGAAGGAGTCGGTCGCGACGGGCAAGTCCATTATTGAGATCGCCCGCGCAAAAAAGCTGCTAACCGAACAAGAAATTGCCGAGATCCTTGACCCGGTCAGGATGACCGAGCCGCAATATCCCCTGGAAGCGGCAAAAGAACGCGACAAGGCCGTGACGGCCTAGGCCGCAGGGGGCCGGGGGCCGTCCAGGTACAAATTTCGTTGTTGCGCCGACTGTCCACCGAGGCCAAGCCGGAGCGCCACCTACTCACTGCCGGCCAAATCGGTACACAATCCCTATGTTAAAGCCGAGATTCTTCACCTGCGTGGTGCTGCCGAAGGTGGTAAACCAATACCCTGGCTGCAAACGCACCGCGAGTGCGGGGCCGAGGTTGTAGTCGACCGGCACACCCAGCGCAAAGCTGAAGTTGGTGCCGTTGCTCCAAAGTCCCACGAACGTGCCCGGAGGAACCAACCCGCTGCTGGCGTTGAAGTTCCCCTTCGCCCCGCCCACCAGGCCCTGTGCGCTGACGGCCCAGTGCTCCCTGCGCACAATGCGATACTGCGGCCCAACCATAAAGCTGTACTCGCTGATGCTGGGCTTGAAAATGTTGTACGGATTGGGTGGGGTGAAGGCGACTCCGTAGTATCCGCGTAAGTCCGCCGTAATCCCTGTTCGTCCCCACAAATAATCGGTGAAGCCCCCATTCCAGGCTGCTTCGTTGTTGTGCTGGAGCGAAGGGCCCGGCCGGAAGCGGGTGTAGCCGCCCCCTCCGTAAACCTCGAACTTGTGGCTGTAGGTATCCTCAACCACGCGTTGGGTTCGCGCCTGGCGCCGTGCGCGTATTCTGGCCTGGGCCTCCTGGGCCAGGCGAACCTGATTTTGCTGCGGATTCTCCGGCTCCGTCTGAGTCTGTGCCGGTGCCGGTGCCGGTGCATTCTGCGCTATGAGCCCTGGTACCGCGAGAGTGATCAAAAAGAGAAGCGGATACACTAGGCATCCAAAACGCTTGCTATGATGCATGAACCTGAAAGCCTCCACTACCTGCCGCCATTCGGCGAAGAAAATAACTTTTGCTGTCCTGGTTAGTATTAGAGCATTTCTCCCGTTGCTATATCCTGCTCGGGGGCGAACAGTGCAGCTTTTCTTGTCCCACCGATCAGGGAAGCTATACGAGTCCCGGCCGGCTGCGCAGAAAACGAAAGGGTAAAAGAAATGAGATTCCTTCTCGGCCTTTTGATCGGCTTGCTGCTGGTACCAATCGGCATTGCGGCTTATCTCAGCTTTGGAAGCCTGCCGGTCGCCACCAGCGACGCGCCCCTACCTTTCGAGGAGAGGATCGTCCACCTTCCCCTGCACGCGCGCATTGATCGAGAGCTGGTGAAGACTCCTCCGGTTGAAGCCAGCCCCACCAACCTGGAGATCGGCGCCCACATCTACCGCCAGCAATGTGCAGCCTGCCACGGCCTTTATGGGCGTCCCGCCGGCTTTGCCAAGGGCATGTACCCTGAAGCCCCTCAGCTTTGGGAACCGCACCACAATGGAGTGGTCGGCGTCAGCGACGATCCGCCCGGAGAAACCTATTGGAAGGTGGCCAACGGTATCCGGCTTTCCGGCATGCCGGCCTTCAAGAAGACCCTCAACCAGACAGAGATGTGGCAAGTGTCGCAACTGCTGGCAAACGCCGATAAGCCGCTACCTCCCGGCATACTGACGCTCTTGAAACAGCCGCTGGACCTCGATCCAGCAGCCCCACAATAAAAACCGGGGGCCTTCTGGTGAGGGCCCCCGGGAATCGTCCTGCTGCCTCTATTTGAGGCTGTAGGTCACGCCCGCGGTGAACTGGAACGAGTTCTTCTTGCTGCCGGCAGCCGGGTCGTTCAGGAAGTCGTCCAACGCCCCCACGGTAAATCCGAAGCGTTTGTACGTCGGGAACAAGAGTGCCACGGTGCCCACCGCCGAATAGGCGTTCGTCTGATTGAACGCCGGGGTTATCGTTGCTCCCTGGTTGAAAACCAACCCACGGGGCAGCTTTAGCATGTAGGTGTCTCCGAAGTCCATTCCGATCAAATTCTTGCTCGGAGTAAGGGGCGGAGGCGGAAGAATGTTGGGAGTTACGAAGTATGTCTGTTTCTCGTAGTGCACGTCGAGCTTCGCGTCCAGTTGCTGCTTGGGTTCCTTGATGAGGGTGTATCCAACTCCACCGCCGTACACTTGCTGCAGATTGAGGCCTTGCGAGTAATTGTGGTCGAAAGACGCATCCACCAGGAAGAAAAAGCGCGGCGAGACGAACCAGTCATGCTCAGCGTCAAAGTGGATGATATTGGTCTTTGTCCCCGTCGTGCCGGGCTGAGTGACTTGGCCGTAGGCTCCGGTAAAGTCGAAAATAGTCCGGTTGCGCGGGTCAAGCCAGTCCACGCTGGGAATTGCCCTTACCAACGCCGCGTTGCCGGTAAAGGCGCGGCTGTTCTGCGTCGCCTCCACCAGAGTCGCACCCGCCGTTAACGAGCCGGCCCAGCCGGAGAAGAAGCCTGGCTTGCTGCGCAGTTCCTTGGTGTAGGTAGCCTTGTCGATCACGTATTGCGCATCCTTCACAGGAATGTCTTTAGTCGCGGCGGCAGTGCCTGGAGTCACCTTGACCTGGTTGTCCTCAACCTGGACGGCGCCCTGGGCAATGTCGGCATCTGCAGTCTTGCGGGTGACGTGCTGGCCCTGTTGAATCACAGCAAACTGCTGCGCGGTTTTAATGGACTTGATCTTGTCCCAGGTGACGGTTATATCGCCCGCCATATCGCTGTGAAAGGTCACGCTGCCACCGACCTCGCGTACAAGCTTACCGGTCAGCTGATCTCCATTGGTAAAGACCAGGACATCCGGAGCCGGCGCAGCGGCAGCGGGAGTTTGTGCGTGCATAGGCGCGGAGAAGGCGAGCACAAGAGTGGCCTGCGCCATAGTGGACAAAGTGCTCGGCAGGCGTCGCAAAAAACGGCGAGCGATATTTCCGAACTGAGACATTTGGTTACCTTTCACAAGGGAGATAGGTAGCGAAAGACCTGCAGCGCTACTCGATAATGAATGGCCCGCGTTCTGACACACAATCGTAAAACTTCGGACGAGAACATATCGTGAGAGTCGGCGACAGAACCGCAACTGATTGTGATAGGCGCAAGGGCCCGTTAAAGCCACCGCGATTGCAGCTATACCCCGGATTTCCTGTCGACCTCGTTGGCGTTGGCGAACTTTATGCGGTCCCGCCTGCCCACGGCGTGCCGTGGGGCTGGCCGGGACCGCACACGCGAACCTGGTTGGAGCCTCGTGCAGGAAATCCGGGTATAGGCACGCGGTGGACGGACACGGTCCCAGGATCCCGTGAATGATCCCTCAAATGACCGGTGAAGCACTGTCTCTTGCAATGTAACACTGGATTGTCGGCTGCCATACTCGTAAAATAGACAGGTGGCGATTACCAGGACGCAAGCCCTCGACTATTTCCGCTCAGACGACCTTATCGGCCTGGGCATGGAAGCAGATGCGCTTCGACGCAAACTGCATCCCGAGGGCGTGGTGACGTACATTATTGACCGCAACATTAACTATACAAATTTCTGCACCGAGTATTGCAGTTTTTGCGCCTTCTACCGTCCGCTTAAGGGCAAGCTCGCCGCGGAAGGCTACATCCTCGATTTCGAAACCATCTACCAGAAAATCGCAGAGACAGTGGAGATGGGGGGCACGGGCGTGCTAATGCAGGGCGGCCTGCATCCCGATCTCAAAATTGAATGGTTTGAACGCTTGCTCACAGGCATCAAGCAGCGCTTCCCACAAATCTGGCTGCACTGTTTCTCCGCCTCGGAGATTCTGGCCATCGCCGAGTACAGCAACCTTTCCGTGCGAGATACGATCACGCGGCTGCGGGATGCGGGATTGAACTCGATTCCTGGCGGTGGCGCTGAGATCCTGGACGACGAGGTACGGCATCGCATCGCACGGCTCAAGTGCTCCACCGAGGATTGGGTCCATGTGCACCGCACCGCCCACGAGCTGGGCATGCGCACCACGGCCACGATGATGTTCGGCGTGGGAGAAACCTTTGAGCACCGGGTCAACCACTTCGAGCAGGTACGGCGCCTGCAGGAAGAGACCGGCGGCTTTACGGCCTTTATTCCCTGGAGCTTTCAGCCCACCAACACCGCCCTGGGCGGACGCAAGTGGGATGAGGCTACATCGGTCGAATACCTGAAGGTGCTGGCCATCTCACGTCTCTACCTGGACAATGTGGAGAATGTGCAATCCAGCTGGGTAACGCAGGGGTTGAAGGTGTTGCAGCTAGGCTTGCGCTTCGGCGGTAACGACGTGGGTTCGGTGATGCTGGAGGAGAATGTGGTCAAGGCCGCCGGCACCTCCAACTGCACCACCGAAGAAGAGCTGCGGCATGTGATCCGCGGCGCCGGCTTCCGGCCCGTGCAACGGGATACCCTGTACACCACCTTTTTTCTCAACTGATCCGCCCATTTAATTCTAGGTAAGTCGTATCGGGCCCCGGGGATGAGCATCTTAGCTACCAAGTGACGTGGAGGCAGTGCCCTGCTGGCAATGATTGCTGACAAGCTGAGCGACCTCTCCCTTGCGGCTCTGCGCAGCTGCACGTGGACCCTTGCATTGTGGTGGAACAGTCCGCAGCATGGCTTCCAGCATTACTTCAAGACTCATTACGCGGATCGCACCTTCGAGCACTTGTATCACTGGAACGCTTTTGACACCGCCCTCCTGATTCCCTATTTCGTAGTGATGATCGTTCTCTCCTTCTACGGCATTCATCGCTATCAGCTGGTTTACCGCTACTACAGATACCGCAAGAATGCTGCGGGCGACCCCGAGTCGCTCTTCGTGGAACTTCCCAGCATCACGGTGCAGCTCCCCATCTTCAACGAGCAATTCGTCGTTGACCGGCTGATCCAGGCCTGCTGCAACCTGGACTATCCCGCCGCCAAGCTGGAGATTCAGGTTTTGGACGACTCCATCGACGCCACGGTAGAAGTCGCCCAGGCGGCCGTAGAGCACTATCAATCCCTCGGCCACAGAATCAATTACATTCACCGGGTCAATCGCCACGGCTTCAAAGCCGGAGCACTGGACGAGGGTTTGCGCGTGGCAACGGGTGAGCTCATCGCCATTTTCGATGCCGACTTCGTGCCACCCCGGGAGTGGCTCATGCAGGTCGTGCATCACTTTGCCAATCCAAAGATCGGCATGGTGCAGACGCGCTGGACGCACCTCAACCGTGACTACAGCTTCCTGACCCAGGTGGAAGCCATCCTGCTCGACGGCCATTTTATTCTCGAGCACGGCGGGCGATCGCGCACCAACGCGTTTTTCAATTTCAATGGGACCGCCGGCATGTGGCGCCGGACTGCGATTGACTCGTCGGGTGGCTGGCAGCACGACACCCTGACCGAAGACACCGACCTTAGCTACCGGGCGCAGATGAAGGGCTGGAAATTTCGTTATCTGCAGGACGTTGAGTGTCCCGCCGAACTGCCGGTAGAAATGACCGCGTTCAAGACCCAGCAGGCGCGTTGGGCCAAGGGCCTGATCCAGACCTCGAAAAAAATCCTGCCCAGGCTGTTCCGCAGCGATGCGCCGTTCCACGTTAAGCTGGAAGCGTTTTACCACCTGACGGCGAATCTCAGCTACCCACTGATGATCGTGCTCTCAACGCTGTTGATGCCTGCCATGATCATCCGCTTCTACCAGGGGTGGTTTCAGATGCTGCTGATTGACGTGCCTCTGTTCATGGCCTCAACGTTTTCCATCTCTTCGTTCTATCTGGTTTCACAAAGAGAGCTATTCCCCGGCCGATGGTACAAGACCTTTCTGTATCTGCCCTTTCTCATGGCTCTGGGCATAGGCCTCACGATCACCAACTCCAGGGCGGTATTGGAGGCGGTATTCGGAATCAAGACCGCATTCAAGCGCACGCCTAAGTACTGCATCGAGAAGCGCGGCCAGATTCCGCAGGCCAGCAAGTACCGCAAGAGGCTCGGCATCGTGCCCTGGATTGAACTCTTGATCGGAAGCTATTTTGCGTTGACCATCTGGTATGCAATCGTCAATGAGAACTATTTCACCGTGCCCTTCCTGCTGCTCTTCGTGCTGGGTTACTGGTACACCGGTTTCATGTCGCTGCTGGAAGGCCGATTTGAGCGCTTTCGCATGCGAGCCAATGCGGAAGAATCCTCGCCCAAGCCATTTCCCGTGGGCATCTAGAAACGGCGCACCTCTCCACTTATGAATCAAGCTTTATGATTCAGGCTTATTTCGAAGAGTGGTCGAGACGGCCCGGGGACCGCGTGCGTATGGCAATCAGTACACCGCACACTCGGGTCCGTGCAGTTCTCGAACGAATCCGTACCGGCCCAGGAGCTAAGAGCGAGTTTCGCGTGGGCACCGAGAGTCTTGAATCTGTCCTCGACATGACGCTTCCTGGCCGGGTTCAGAACACCAAGGTTGGGTCCTATGCCGACCTGCCGTTACCCTCGCAGGGACTGGGCGGCCGTCTAACACTCCACTGCTGGGTGTGGCCCACGGTTCCCGATCGTAGTAAGGAACAAGTGGTCTGGTCATTCACAGGGTCTTCAGGCACAGGGTCTTCAGGCACAGGGTCTTCAGGCGCCGGCTCTCAGTTTTCCCTGGTCCTCGTAAGTGGCCATTTTGCCTTGCGTTCCCAGGGCAATACTCTGGCGATAGCAGGGTTAGCCATTCGTCCCCGCCGCTGGTATTCGGTCGCCGTAACTATCGCCGAAGATGCGACTGCCATCGATGTGGCTCTGGTCTCAGGCTGGTCGGTAAACTCCCGCGCTATCGTCTCCGGCGCAGGCATCAACTATTCGCCGCCGGCATCCTTGCTGCTTGCCTGTCTGCACACTGACAGCACCGGGTCCCCCGTCAACCCCTTCAATGGAAAGATCGACACGCCTCGGGTTTACGCCGGCGCCCTCACCGAGCTGCAGCGGCTGGACATGCATTTTCGAGGGGCCTGCGACCTTACCCCTGTTGCCGGCTGGCAGATCTCACGTGACTGGGGCAGCCGGACGATTGCTGCTGACTCAGCCGGCACACCAAACGGCACCCTCTTCCACGGCGCAGAGCGCGGCGTCACCGGGCATAACTGGGATGGCACTCATGAGAGCTTTTTGACTGCCCCTGAGCAATATGCGGCGCTCCAATTCCACGAGGACGATGTGGTGGACTGCGAGTGGGAATATGATCTCGACTTTACCCTGCCGGCCAGCTTGAAGAGCGGCGTATACGCAGTGAGGCTGGAAGCCGGGTCAGACGTCGACCGGCATCCATTTTTCGTGATGGCCGCGTCGGGGGACAGCACTCCTGTACTGCTCCTCTTCCCAACCAATACTTATCTTGCCTACGGGAACAATCATCTATCCGTAAACGACCTGTCTTCCTGCATGGACCATGAGAAGGTAGTGGGCGAAGATGAGCAGCTTCTGTTTCGCGAGCCCGGCCTGGGGCGATCTCTCTATGATATTCACTCCGATGGAACCCCGGTTCGCTATGCCGGCCGCCGCCGTCCATTGGTCGACCTTCGCCCTGCGTTCCCTAGCTGGATAACCGGCTCTTATCGTCACTTTCCTGCTGACCTCTATCTTGTCGAGTGGCTCGAACGCCTCGCCGTTCCCTACCACGTCGCAACGGATGAAGATCTGGAGCGCGAAGGTCAAGATCTTCTTGGCAAGTACAAGGTTATTGTCACCGGCTCGCACCCCGAGTATTGGACGCGCCCGGGTCATCGCATCCTGACCAATTATCTTTCCTCCGGAGGCCGGCTCATGTATCTGGGTGGGAACGGCTTCTATTGGTTCACCAGCCGCGATCCCGAACGGCCCTGGATCATCGAGGTCAGGCGAGATCGTTCCGGCACTCGCTGCTGGGATGCGCCTTATGGCGAGCGTATGCATGCCACCACCTGCGAGTTTGGCGGCATCTGGCGGTCCCGTGGAGAGGGTCCCAATCAACTTGTCGGCGTCGGCTTTTCCGCAGAAGGCTGGTCTCGCGGCTGTGGCTACCGGCGCACACCGGCAAGCTACACCGGAGCCGGCAGCGTCTTTTTCGCCGGCGTCCACGATGAAATTATCGGCGAGTGCGGACACATACTCGACGGGGCGGTGGGCGACGAAATCGATCGCTTCGATACAACTCTTGGCAGTCCCAACCACACGGAAGTTTTGGCATCTTCCACCGGTCTCGGCCGCGAATATCAACTTGTCATCGAAGATCAGGTCATGGCCATGCCCGATCAAGACGGAGTAGGACGTCCTGACCTGGTGCGAGCCGACATGGTCTATTTTCCCATCGAAGGAGGAGGCGCCGTCTTTTCCGTAGGCTCCATCACCTACTCGGGCGCCATGGCCTGGAATGATTTCGATAACGCCGCGGCCCGCGTGGCAACGAATGTCCTGCGCGATTTCGCCTCACCCTAGCAGAACCCAATAGGACCAGGACGGGTGCCCCACTCGTCCCTACCAGCGGAATCCGAAAGTCACTGGAATGATGCCCACAGTGCCAGTCCCGATACCGCTTGCGGAGCTCGTTGGGGAGTCCACCCAGACGTAACGCGCCTCGGCATAGAATTTCGCCTTGCCATCGGCATTGGGTTTGAAGGTAACCCCGGTGCCAAGGTTCAGGCCTCCCTGGTTGCTGGAGAAGTGGCTGAGAGTTACGTTCTGGTAAACCGGATAACAGCCATAGAAGTAACTGCAGTAGTCACCCGCATATACTGGCTCGGTAAAGCTCGTCAGCTTGCGATAAAAGCCACCCCCGCCGGTCACGTAACCGCCGATGCGTCCGCTGGTCTTGTAGTAAATGATGGGATCCAGGGTCAGCGACCACACGTGAACATTGCCGTTTGGCTCACCTATATTCGACAACGTGTTTTGCGGGATATTAGCGTGATTGAAGCCGTATTCGGCCAGCACACCGATCCTGTCGTTAAACATCCAACCGCCGCCCAGATTGATGGTATAACCCACGCTCTGCCAGGTCCCTGTATTGCCGGCCGGCACATTGAAGCCGCCGCCCGCTTCAATCGCGAGGTGGTCGGTAAGGGTATCGTTATGGTGGGTGTTATAGCCCTGTCTGTTATAGCCACCCTGGTTGGGATACTGGTCCTGCACCAGGGCATCAAACGCTTCATGATTTTCCGCACTCGAGCTTATTTGCGAGAAAGCAGCAGGAGCCAGCAGGCAGGAGGAAAGAGCCGACACTATCACTGCGAACCGAACAAAGGAACCGGAACCCGACAACATCGTCTAATCACCCTTGGGAAATAAGATTTTGAGAGCGACCCCTAGGGGGTCTCTCCCTATTAACACCTATGTGACTGTTTTGACGCGCAGAAGTTTACAAAGGATGGCACGGTAACACTATATGGCGTCGCAGAAGGCCCTGCTGTGACAGGGCCCTCTTTTCCTAGTGGATGTCGAACTGCTCTGGATGCAGCGTGGGATCGCTCTTGACGATGATCGTCTTCCCGCTCATCTCCTCAAGCTCGGTGAGCCACCGGGCATTGCCCAGCTTCAGAGTCTTAACCACTTCAGGATGAACGCGCAGCAACACGTCCTGGCGCTCCAGATGATTCTGCATCTTGCGCATCTCGGTATAGATTTCATTGCAAACCGTGGTCGGGCTCTTGACCATCCCGGTGCCGGCGCAGATTGAGCATTGGGTACTCAGGGTGCGCTCGAGCGACTGCTTTACCCGCTTGCGGGTAATGGCGACCAGCCCGAAGTCATTGAACTGCAATACTTTAGAAGGAGCTCGATCCAATTTGAGCTCGTCCTCGAGAGCCTGCATCACCTTGTTGCGGTTCTTGCGCTCGTCCATATCGATAAAGTCGATCACGATGATCCCACCCAGATCGCGCAGACGGATCTGGCGGACGATCTCGGGGATGGCATCGAGATTGGTCTTGAGGATCGTGTCCTCCAAACGCGCCGTCTTGCCTACATACTTGCCGGTGTTGATGTCGATGGCCACCAGCGCCTCGGTCTGGTTGATCACGATGGAACCGCCGGACTTGAGCCAGACTTTGGACTTGAGCGCCTTGGTGATTTCATCCTGGATGCCGAACTGTTCAAAGAGCGGCGTTTCCTTGGTGTACAACTTGACCCGGCGCACCAACGAGGGCTGAAAACGGTTCAGGAAGCGAACAATGCGCTCGTACTCCGCCTCCGTATCGACCCAAATAGTCGAGAAGTTGTCGCTCACCTGGTCACGCAGGATGCGCTCCACCAAGTTCAGATCGTGATAGATAAGCGCCGGCGCCTTGGCCGTATCGGAACGCTGCTTGATCTCCGTCCATAGGCTGATAAGGAAGCGGATATCCGCGCGCAGATCCTCTTCGCCGGCACCATCCGCCGCAGTGCGCACGATAAAGCCGCCGCTGGCGGTTCCCTTTTCGCTGATCAGGATGCGCTTGAGGCGCTGGCGCTCCTCGTCGGAAGAGATCTTACGCGAAACGCCGACATGATTGACCGTCGGCATAAAGACCAGGAACCGGCCAGGGAGCGCGATGTGGCTGGTGATGCGCGCGCCCTTTTTTGCAATCGGCTCCTTGGCAATCTGTACCAGGATTTCCTGACCCTGCTTCAACAGCTCACTGATGATCGGCAGGTCGCTGGTTTGGGTGTTTTGCCGGCGGCCATTGTGACGGCGGCGGCCATCATTACGCTGTCCCCGGCCTCCACGGCGCTGATCGTCGCGTGGACGACGAGCCGGCTGCCCGGCCACCGCGGCTACCTGCCCTTCTTCCGATTCTGTTTCCTCGATCCCCTCAACGGCCTCGATCTCATCTTCCGCTTCCTCCTCCTCTACCGTGAGCCCGGAAGCATCGCCATCAATCCGCTGTTCAAGATGAGCATCGCGCACCAAGTCGCCAATCTCACCCCCGGCGGAAACTTCCTGGTCGAGCGTCTCCTCTTCCATATCCTGCAAGTCATGGTCTTCGCTCTCGACATAAAGAGGGGTGAAGTCGTACTCCTCTTCCTCCGCGACCTCTTCTTCCTCCACCAGGCCGGTTGCCGGAGCTCCGCCGTCCAGTTCCTCGTCTGGGTCGTCAAACTCCGTTTCCAGTTCCGCCAGGCCTGCGCTCTGCGCGACGAACGGCACCTCGCCGCCGGCGTCTGGAAGGGCATCTTCAATGTGTTGGATGGCTTCCTCTTCCGGGGCGACCTCCTCCTCAGCCAAACTGGAAGATGAAGCGGCAAAGCGAAATTCGCTGGGCGCGGAAGGATCGATCCGATAGGAGGCGGAAGCTTCCTCAGGCTCAAACTCCACTGCCGCTGCCAACGGCTCGTCCGCAAGGATGCTCTCGACTTCTTCCTGTGTTTCGCTGGTCACTACGGCTTCAGGCTCCGCTACTTCAGGCGCCCATACCGTTTCATACGTTCCCGTTTCATGCACCAGGGGAGCCTGCTCCTCCGCAGCCACAATGGCATGCGGCTCCAGATTCTCAGTGGAGACGGCAACCTCCTCGTCATAGGCCGTGTCTTCCTCCGGACTCAGCGGTTCTTGGTGAACCGGGGTTTCCTCAACTGCGGCGCCGCGATACCGGGAGATGGATTCGCCGGGGAGCGGACCAGCGCCGTCCCACGCCAGCGGGGTCTCGATCAGCGTCGAGGGCTTGGCAACGACAACATTGGCGCGCTGCTGCGGCGCACGGCTATCAACTGGCAGCGTAGCTGTCGGGGCAGTGCTCTGACCGCCGTATTTCGAAATCGACTCACCCGGAAGAGAGAAGGGCCGCGGGCCGGTTTCAACATGTTCGACGTGGGTTGCCTCATTGCGGGATGGTCCATCGGCGCGGGCTGGGGCCGCCTGTTCCTGGGCTGTCTGCTGTCCACCTTGCGCGGGGCGAAAACCCTTGCGGCGGCCACGCCGGCCTCGCCAGCGCCGGGTTCCGTCCTCAAACTCGCCTGCAGGCCCCTGGCTGGGCCCTCCCGAACTTACCGGGACGCCGTTGCGCCGTGGAGCTTCTTCTTCCGGGGCGGATGCGCCACGCGGCTGGCGAGGGTTCTCCCGGGCCTGCGGTTCTCGAACTGTTCCCTCATCGTGCCGGCCGTTCGCCGGAATACGCTCGAAGTCGGAAGAATCTTCCTGCTCCTCCATAAAATCGGTGACGTAAAGAAAAGCGTCGCGCTCCAGGCCCAGGTCGACGAATGCCGACTGCATCCCAGGAAGCACCCGGGTAACGCGACCCTTGTAAATGGAACCGGCGAGGGTGTATTCATTCTCGCGCTCGTAATAGACCTCTGTAAGTTGGTCGTCTTCAAGGATGGCCAGACGCGTCTCATGCGGCGTGCTGGAAACACAAATTTCTTTTGACATGCTGCCTCTCCTGTCCGCAGGTCTTACCTGGCGGACGACCGGCGCGGCAGATCGGAGGGGGAAGCTATCCCACTCCCGGGATACCGGGAAGGATTAGGTCAGCGAGCAAGCCTTGGGCAAAGGCGCGTGATCCATGGGGTGGAATCCAGCGAAATTCTTTGTGGGGGGATACCGGCTCAACACGGTAATGACCGGGACTGGTCTCTGTGCTGGCTGGCGTTCCAAGGCTATCTGGACGCAAAGAGTCGGTGACCACTTCAGCCTTGTCAGGCGGGGCCGTTACCCTTCTCCGCGTGCTCATTCCTAATCCTGCCCGGCCCGTTGATCACCTGGCCGGCGTATCTAAAATGCTTAAAAACTTAAGGTTATTGACGCCGCCCGGCTACAGGCCGGCTGCTCTAATTCACAAAGCGGCTCATACGAACGTTCATCGCCATACCCAGAGCCAGGAACGTGAACAGTACCGAGGATCCCCCGTAACTCATTAACGGTAGAGGAATTCCCGTGACCGGCATTAGCCCGATGACCATTCCGACGTTAACTGCAATCTGAAAGATGAGTACAGCGACTACGCCCATAATCAGGAACGTACCGGATACATCCGCGGCTGTCTGAGCATTTTGAATCAAACGCGTCAATATGAGGAAGTATAACAGGAGTACAAACACGGCGCCCACGAAGCCGTGTTCCTCGCAGAAGGCAGCAAAGATAAAGTCCGTATAGGGAATGGGCAGGAAGTCGCCCTGGGTCTGGGTGCCTTTGGTAGCTCCCCGGCCCCAGACGCCTCCGTCTCCCACGGCAATAAGCGACTGCTTCACCTGGTAACCGCTGCCTTTGGGATCGGTATCAGGATTCAGGAAGCTGGTAAGCCGTTGCTTCTGGTACGGCTTGAGCACCTTGGCCCAGACCGGAACCACCAGCACCAGGCCGGCGACCACCAGGATGACCGCCTTCTTCCACTCCAGGCCGCCAAGGAAGAGCCCGACAAGGAGCACCGGGACGTAGGTGAGTGACGTTCCCAGATCGGGCTGCTTGAGCACCAGCAGCATAGGCAGCCCAACCATCAGGAAGGCCTTGAAGATGTCGCTCCAGGTCAGCTCCCTGCCCGCGAGACCGGCAAAGTATCGCGCCATGGCGACAATCAGCACCACTTTGACCCATTCCGACGGCTGAAAGTGAATGCCGCCAGGAAGCTTGATCCAGCGCCGGCCGCCCAGAACCTTGGTTCCGAAGATAAGCACCCCTACGAGCGAGACCAGGCAGAACCCGTAGACCCAGTGCACCGCCTCCAGCAGCCGGTGGTAATTGATCACCGAGAAGAGAAACATCGCCGCCAGGCCGCCGATCAGCCAGAAGATCTGCTTGGTTTCAAACCCGACAAACTTGGTATGCAAGGTGGCGCTATAGATCTCCAGGATGCTGATAACCGAAAGCAGCAGCACCATGGCCAGCAGCAACCAGTCGAAATCGCGAAATGAGATAAATCGCCGCATGAGCCTCGAAGGGGGCGGGGCTTCAGCCCCGCCGTAAATTTAGGGTACGGCCTTAACCGCTGAAGGTCTCGCCGGCTTGGCAACAGCCACCTGGTTGCTGGCCGACACAGGCAGCGTGAAGTGGCCACCGTGCAATGCAGGCAGGGCGTCCTTTTCCGCCACAGTCGTTGGCTTGGCGGCGCCCGCGCCGCCGGCCTCCTGCTCAGGCTTCTCAGACCAGACTGCGCCCACGTCGACCTTAGCCGGCACCTTGGCTTCCTGGAGGTTGTTGTCCAGACGGCGCTGCTTATCCACGAAGGTTTCGATGACCCGCGCAGCCAGAGGTGCAGACGCCTCTGCTCCCCAGCCACCATGTTCCACCAGGACCACCACGGCGATATCCGGATTGCGGCGCGGAGCGATTCCGACAAACCAGGCGTTGGCGCGCTCAGCACCGGTGCCAAGACTCTTCATTCCGGCACTGTGGTTCACCACCTGCGCTGTGCCTGTCTTGCCGGCAAAGTCGATATTTGCCAAATGAGACGCCGCTGCCGTACCGCTGTTGGTCGTCAGGGCCATGCCGTCGGTGATGGTCTCCCATATTGCAGGACTGATCGGTATCGTCGCGTCGCCACTGCCCGGATACGAGTCATACATCGCCTGGCGATATTCGGCCGGCAACTGATCCGGTTCGACTACGTGAGGGCGCTTGAGGACGCCGCCGGAAGCAATTCCGGCAATCGCCCGCACTAATTGCACGGGGCTGATGGCCACCGCTCCCTGCCCGATACCTACGGAGATCACTTCTCCCGCATACCATTTCTCGTGGAAGTTTTTCAGCTTCCATTCTTCCGAGGGCATGGTGCCGCTGACTTCCCCAGGTAGATCGATGCCCGTCTTCACCCCAATGCCTACTTTGTGGGCCCAGTAGGCAATCTTCTCAATGCCCAGCCGTTCGGCGAGCGTGTAGTAGTAGGTATCGCAAGAGAGGGGGATGGCGTGCAGAATGTCGACAGGGCCGTGGCGCTTATCGCAGGCAAAGAAGCGTCCGTAGAACACGCCGCCGCCGTTGCAGACCACCTTCAAATCCTGCGCAACATTGTTTTCCAGGCCGGCCAGCGACATGATGATTTTGAATGTGGATCCCGGCGCCAGCTGGGCCTGAATTGCCTTATCCAACAGAGGATGGCGAGGATCCGTAATGAGTTTGTTCCATTCGTCGCGGGAGACGCGCACGGAGAAATCGTTAGGGTCGAAAGCGGGCCGCGAGACCAGCGCCAACACCGCGCCGGTATGAGGGTCGATGGCGATAATCGCACCGTTGCGATCGCCCATGGCTGCCTCGGCAGCGCGCTGCAGATCCAAATCAATGGTCAGTTTGAGGCCCTGCCCGGGTACCGCCGGTTCCCGGCCGAGAATGCCCACTTCCCTGCCATGGCTGTCCACGATGATGTCCTGCGAGCCATCCTGGCCGCGCAGCAGCTGATCGTAGGACTGCTCCACTCCCGATTTGCCGACCACATCGCCCGGCTCGTAATAGGCGTAGCGCGGGTCGTTCAGCATGTCGTCGCTTACCTCGCCGACGTAGCCAATCAGGTTGGCGGCAAAGCCGTTGCGCGGATATAGCCGGCGCTGCTCGTCGATGGTCTCCAGTTCAGGCAGCTCATCGCGGTGAGCCTCGATAAACTCCACCTCGTCCGGAGTGATGTCCTGCTTAAGCGGGATGGGCTCATACTTGGGCGCCAGCGCGTAGTGCTTCAGCACCCCCTCCAGCTGATCCGGCGTCATGTGGAGCCCACGGGAGATCAGCGGGAAATCCGCGCGCAGGTCTCGCCCCGGTTCGCGGATCAGAAAGCAGGAGACTGAGGGGTAGTTGTCCACCAGGAGCCGGCCTTCGCGGTCGAACAGCTTGCCTCGCGGGGCCAGGATCGGCACCTTGCGGATACGGTTCTGCTCCGCCAGCGTGCGATAGTTTTGCGCGCCAATCACCTGCAACCGCCATAGGCCGGAGAGCAACACCAGCAGAATGGCCACGATCGCGTATTGCACGATCGTGAGCTTGAACGCCGGCAGTCTCTCTTCCCGGTTAACCGATGAGTAATCGTCCATATCTACGGCCCGCTTAATCCCGTGGTCTTACACGATCCAGAATATCGAAGAAAAACACACCTACGATGGAATTGATCACCGCCTTGATTACCTCATGCAGCCAATTCGTATTGACATTGAACGCCAGCATGCGGTGCATGATGAAGAGGTAGATCCCGATGTTCAACAAGGTGAAGGCAAAGTTGATCAGCAGGCGGGTGCCCGGATTCTCCACGTCGATCTTGACCCCCAGCGACGCGGCGAAGAATCCCACTACGCATTGCGAGATCCCGTTGATTCCCAGGGGGTGGCTGGTCAGCGCATCCTGGATAAGCCCGATCACCGCTCCCGTGACGGTGCCGGCAATCGGATTGCGCCAGCCTACGGAGAAATAGATGGTAACTAGCAAGGGAAGATCGAGGAGGTCGAACTTGGGGATGAAACGGGGGATCAGGGCCTGCAAGAAAATCGCCAGCAACGGGACCAGCACCACCACAATCAAGGGATAGCGCTGCACATCCAGTTCACGACGCGCCACTGATGCCGACATTGCCATGAGACTCTTTCTCCTCTTGCCAACGGCCCAACAAGCCTTTGCTTTGTATCAGGGCACGACTTTAGTCGTGCCACACCGCCCAAAAAGATCAGGGCTTTAGCCCCTGGGATTGCCGGCGCTAAAGCGCATGATCATTTTCGAACTCTTCCCCGCAACGCTGAAGCGTCGCTTCCCTCTGCTAAAGCAGAGGGCTCCCACCAACCTGACGGACCCGGGGGCCCGGTGGGAGCCCCCGCATTTATGCGGGGGATGGAGCGCTTCAGCGCTCCAGAAACAAGGCTCGACTTCGATCCCGCGCTTTAGCGCTGGCCAATCCCAGGGCGGACTTTCTCCGCAGCCTGTTTAGCCCCTGCCACCTTCCCCACCTACTGCGGCGGCTGGCCCCCATCTGCAGGCGGCTCGGCGCTGGGTTCCGTCCCAGGGACCGCTGCCGCAGGCTGATCCGGTGCCGTCACCTTAGGCACTTTTGGCTTGGCAACCGGTGGATGTGCCGGGCTTGCCGAGGCATCATCTCCCGGAGTCGCCGGATGATGAACCGGAGCCTTTACTGCCTCTCTCTGGCCCACACTTTGTTCCGCCGCATTCTCGCTTGGCGCCGCTTTCTTACTCTCCGGTTTGGCCATAGCCGTGGCTGGCGCCGGGGCGTACTTGGGATCGACGATTGCCTGTCCTGGGGTCAGTGCGCTGGCTGGGGCCGTCGCGTCGGGGCTGTAATGATCGGCATGCAAGGCTGGCGGCGGATGCAGCTTGGGAGCGACGGCCAGGGCAGCCGCAGCGGCCGCGGCCGTCCCTGCGGCGCTGTTTGGCTGGTCCAGGGTATCGGCGAGCGCACTGGGGTCGGTCAGACCAGGCAACCGCTCGGCGAGGATATCCGACGCCCGCTGTTGGGTCTCGGCCATGGCCCCGGCGGCAGCACTCTGTGCCAGATCCTGCTTCTCCTTCGCCGGCATTTGATCGCCCGACTGGGTGATCACCAGCAACTCTTCCAGGTGCCCGAGATTGGCGGCAGGCTTGATCAGAATGTCCATATAAGGAGGGTTCGAAGTATCGGGGACCACCTGCTCGACGACCCCCACCGGTAGCCCGCGGGGATAGATCTGGTCCCCGCCGCTGGTTACCACACGCTCGCCCGGCTTGACCCGCTCATCGGGAAGCATATTGATGATCTGCGGCTGGCCCAGGGCATTGCCGCGCAGAACCCCGCGCAGCCGCGTGGATTCCAGCAGCACCCCCGCTCCGCTGGTCTGGTCGGAGATCACCAGGACCTGCGAGGTGCCCCCATAGACATCCTTCAACTTGCCCACAATGCCGTCGGGGGTGATGACCGCCATATCCGGCTTTAGGCCGTCTTTGGCGCCCTTATCGATGTACAGGATGCGTGACTGGTCCGTCCCCGACGTCCCGATCACCTGGGCCGGCACGGTACTGTAGATGTAGTGTTCTTTGAAGGCCAGCAGCGCCTGCAGCCGTTGTCCCTGGCGAGCATCCTCGAGCAGCGATGCCTGCTCCAGTTGGAGGCGGCTCACCCGTTCCGTCAGCTCTTGATTCTGCTGCCGCACGTGGCGAAGATCGAGATAGTTCGACCATAGGCCGCGCAGGCCGCTTCCGCTGCCATGCAGAGCCTTTTCCGGGGGCGACATGAGGCCGATGGCCCAATAGCGTATCAACCGCACCGCCGGTGCATCCCCGCCAGTGGGGTTGGGCCGGCGCACCTGCACGGCTAACCCAATGATCTGGGCCACCAGAACCGCCACCAGGAACAGGATGTTCTTATACCGGCTCAAAACAAACCCATGGCTGCGTTCGCGGACGAATAGACCATCCGTCCCCTTCTCGGTTTATAAGTCGACTCGCCGGCTGATTAGTCGATCTTGATTTTGCGCAGCAAACGGAAGTCACTCAGCATCTTGCCCGTGCCCAGCACCACGCTGGCCAGAGGATCATCGGCAATCGAAACCGGCAGACCGGTCTCTTCGCGAATACGCTTGTCAAGGTTCTTGATCAGCGCGCCGCCCCCGGTCAGCACGATGCCGCGGTCACTGATATCGGCGCTGAGCTCCGGCGGGGTGCGTTCCAGGGCTACGCGAATGGCATTGAGAATGGTCGAAATGCATTCCGTAAGCGCTTCGCGGATCTCGCTGTCATCGATGGTGATGGTCTTGGGCACGCCTTCGATCAGGTTGCGGCCTTTGATCTCCATGGTCAGCGGCTTGTCCAGCGGATAGGCCGATCCGATGTCGATCTTGATCTGCTCCGCCGTGCGCTCGCCGATCAGCAGGTTGTACTTGCGCTTGAGGTAATTCATGATCGCCTCGTCCATCTGGTTGCCGGCCATGCGGACGGAACGGGAGTAGACGATGCCGGAAAGCGAAATGACAGCGATATCCGTGGTGCCGCCGCCGATATCCACCACCATGTTGCCGCTGGGTTCGGTGATCGGCAGGCCTGCGCCGATGGCGGCCACCATCGCCTGCTCCACCAGGAACACCTCGCTGGCCTTGGCGCGATAGGCGGAGTCTTCGACCGCCCGCTTCTCCACTTGGGTGATCTCAGAAGGCACGCCGATGACGATCCGCGGGTGCACCAGCATCTTGCGGTTGTGCGCCTTCTGAATGAAGTAGTTCAACATCTTTTCGGTGATTTTGAAGTCGGCAATGACGCCATCTTTCATCGGCTTGATGGCGACGATGTTGCCGGGAGTGCGGCCAAGCATCTCCTTGGCCTCTTTGCCAACCGCCTCGACCTCGCCGGTATTCTTGTTGATGGCGACGATCGAGGGCTCATTGACGACGATGCCCTTGCCGCGCGCGTACACCAGGGTGTTCGCGGTGCCTAAATCGATTGCCAGATCGCTCGAGAATACGCTGAACAGCGAACGCACACCGTGCGTCCGCGAAGAACGCGAATGGAAACCGTTTGATGACATGAATGCCGGACTTTTCCTGACGACCGGATTTCATTGTACGGCCACGGTTGCATTGTTGCACCGCTACTCTTTTGAGTCTTTACCACCACTTTTAGGGCATACGCCCCGTTTTGGATGCGGTGAGTTATGCTCGGAAGTTCAAAGAAGGGATATGAGCGATGACGATGAAGAGCTACAAAAACCTGATCGGCGGCCAGTGGGTGAGCGCGGAGAGCGGCAAGACTTTCCTCAATCACAATCCCGCCAATGTCGACGATGTGGTGGGAGAATTTCAGGCTTCGGGCGAAGCCGACGTGGACCGGGCGGTGAAGGCGGCCCGGGCGGCCTATCGCCACTGGCGGCTGGTTCCAGCTCCCAAGCGGGGAGAGATTCTTTATCGCACCGGTGAGCTGCTGTTGCGGCACAAAGAGAAGCTGGCCCGGGATATGACGCGGGAGATGGGCAAGGTCCTCAGCGAAACGCGAGGCGATGTGCAAGAGGCGGCCGACACCGCGTTTTACATGGCAGGTGAAGGGCGCAGGCTCTTCGGCCAGACTACGCCGTCGGAATTGCCTGACAAGTTTGCCATGTCTGTGCGCATGCCGGTAGGGGTCTGCGGCATGATTACGCCCTGGAACTTCCCCATGGCGATTCCCTCATGGAAGCTCTTCCCTGCCCTGGTTTGCGGCAATACCTGCGTGATCAAGCCGGCGGAAGACACTCCGCTGTCGACCATCAACCTGGTGGAGTTGTTGCTGGAGGCCGGACTGCCGGATGGTGTGGTCAACATCGTAACCGGCTTTGGTCCGGATGCGGGTGCGCCTTTGGTTGCGCATCCGGAGGTAAACGCCATTTCCTTCACCGGGTCGAGCGAGGTGGGCCGGATTGTCGGCCAGACGGCTGCGGGCCTATTCAAGCCCTGCTCGCTGGAGATGGGGGGTAAGAACGCCATGATTGTGCTCGAAGACGCCAACCTCGATCTGGCGTTGGATGGAGCGGTTTGGGGCGCTTTTGGTACCACGGGCCAACGTTGCACGGCGACCAGCCGCATCATCGTGCAGAAGAGCATCGCGGGCGAGTTTACCCGCAGGCTGGTGGAGCGCGCGCGGGCGCTCAGGGTGGGCGACGGCCTGGACGCCCAGGTGGAGATGGGCCCGCAGATCAACCAGCAGCAGGTAGAGACCTCTGAGCGCTACACCGCGATTGCGCAGAAGGAGGGCGCCGGGCTTTTGACGGGTGGACAGCGCTTGGGGGGCGATGGGTTGAGCAAAGGATATTTCTTTGCCCCCACGGTTTTCGGGGGAGTCGGTGCGGAGATGCGCATTGCCCGGGAGGAGGTCTTTGGGCCGGTAGTGAGCGTGCTGGAATGCGACAGTTTCGATCAGGCGATTGGCATTGCGAATGGAATCCAATATGGGCTTTCCACTGCGTTGTATTCCCGCAACGTAAACCTGGCGTTGAAGGCGGTGCGCGACCTGGAGGCCGGCATCACTTATATCAACGCGCCGACGATTGGGGCTGAGGTGCATTTGCCCTTCGGCGGGGTAAAGCAGACCGGCAACGGGCATCGCGAAGGCGGCACCGGCGCGCTGGATTTTTACACTTCGTGGAAAGCGGTCTACATGGATTATTCCGACCGCCTGCAACGGGCGCAAATCGATACGGGGGAGTGATGGGTGGACAGGAAGCGCAGCCGAGGGGCCTGCGCCGCGCTCTCCATCCCAATAGCCAACGCCAAGGTTCGCCAACCATCTAAACTTTGTCATCCCGAGCGCAGCCGAGGGACCTGCAGTTCCCTCTCGGCTGCAACCACTGTCAGAACTCTCCATCCGAATAACCGACGCCAAGGTTCGCCAACCACCTAAACTTTGTCATCCCGAAGCGTAGCCGAGGGACCTGCAGTTCCCTCTCGGCTGCAACCACTGTCAAAACTCTCCATCCGTATAACCGACGCCAAGGTTCGCCAACCATTTAAACTTTGTCATCCCGAAGCGTAGCCGAGGGACCTGCAGTTCCCTCCCGGCCGCAAACGAAGTCAACGATGAGCAAACGCGACCACCACTACTACGTCTATATCGTCGCCAGCCGAACCCGAGTTCTCTACTGCGGCTTGACCAATAGCGTTGCACGCAGAACGGAGGAACATCGAGCGGGCCTCATTCCGGGCTTCACTGCAGACTACAAATGCCATCGCCTCGTGTGGTTTGAGCATTATCGTTATGTTCATAACGCTATCGCTAGAGAGAAGGAAATCAAGCGCTGGACACGGGCCAAAAAGATAGAGCTCATTGAAGAGACCAACCCTTCTTGGGCCGACTTAAGCGAAGCGTGGAGGGCAGAAACTGCAGGTCCCTCCCCTACGCTCCCCCGGATTTCCTGTCGAGATTGATTGCGTTGACTAGCTTCATGTGGCTTTCCGTGAAGAAAGCCACACACGCGGTCGTGTCCGGCGAAGCGTGGCAGGAAATCCGGGTTCGCTCCAGTCGGGATGACAAAGTTTAAGGTGGTTACTTCAAGAGGGCATCCGAATGGGATGGCAAGGTTTGCACGGCTGCCGCAAGACAGGGTCGCTATGAGAATCCTAGGGCGGACCAACCCGCCCCACACCCCCTCTGCATTTGCTAGCATTCCTTTGAGAGGCGAATTTTAGATGATCATTGGCGTTCCCAAGGAAGTGAAAGACCACGAATCCCGGGTTGGCATCACCCCTGCCGGCGTGAAGGCGCTGGTCGATGCGAGCCACACCGTCCTGGTGGAAACCCATGCCGGTGACCTCTCCGCCTTCTCTGACGACGAATATCAGTCCGCGGGCGCCGAGATCGTTGGCTCGGCCTACAACGTCTGGGGACACGCCGACATGATCGTCAAAGTCAAGGAACCCGTCGAAAGGGAATATCAATTCTTTCGCGAAGGCCTGGTGCTGTTCACCTACCTGCACCTGGCGCCCCTGCCCGCGCTGACCGACCGTCTGCTGGCCAGTAAAGTAACCGGCATCGCCTACGAAACCATCCGCGACCGCGCCGGCACTCTCCCCCTGCTCACCCCCATGTCCGAAGTCGCGGGAAGAATGTCAGTGCAAGTAGGCGCAACCTACCTGGAAAAAGAAAAAGGCGGCCGCGGCGTGCTGCTGGCTGGAGTCCCCGGAGTACCACCAGCGACTGTCTGCATCCTGGGAGGAGGCATCGTCGGCACCAACGCCGCCAAAATCGCGCTGGGCATGGGCGCAAACGTAACCATTGTTGACCTGAATCTCAACCGGCTGCGTGAACTCGACGATATCTTCAACGGCCGCGTCTACACCCTGGCCTCAAACTCCTATAACGTCGCTCGCGCCGTGCAAGGCGCTGACCTGGTCATCGGCGGCGTGCTCATCCCCGGAGCCTCGGCGCCCAAGATCGTTACCCGGCAAATGGTCTCCAGGATGAAAAAAGGAGCGGTCGTCGTCGACGTCGCCATCGACCAGGGCGGTTGCATCGAAACTGCCCACCCCACCACCCACAGCGACCCCTCCTTCCTGGTGGATGGAGTGGTCCACTACTGCGTCACAAATATGCCTGCGGCTGTTCCCAATACCTCTACCCTGGCTCTCACCAACGCTACTTTCCCTTACGTGCTCCGCCTGGCTCAGCACGGCGCCGCGGCCGCGATCAAGGCCGACCCAGGAATGGCTGAAGGAGTAAATACGTACGCCGGGCAACTCACCTACAAGGGAGTGGCCCAATCCCTGGGCAGGGAGTGGAAGCCGGTGCTGGATCTGCTGCAGTAACTGCGGCTGATCACCGGCAAGTTCCAGGGCTGGAACTCGCCGGTACAGCTTTGCATGGGTAATTACTCAGCTGCGGGTCCGCCGGCTGGGGCTGCGCCGTGCTCCTGCATGTGTTCCTGTCTCCGCTGTTGATCCTGGGCGAACTTCTGCTTCTGACTGTCGTTCAAGAGCGCCTAGATCTTGGTGCTCGAGTCGTCGTGGATGCTCTTCACCTTGGCCATCTTGTCTTCCCGGGACAAAGCGCTGTCCTGACGCAGCGCCTGCATCTGCTGCTGCTGGTTGGCAAGGATCGGCTTGATTTGCGCCTGCTGGTCAGAGGACAGGTTGTAGCGCTTGGTCATGCGCGCAACCTGTTCATCCGGAGTCTGTGGGTTGATGGTGACCATTCCCGGGTTGTTGGGCAGAAGCATCGGGTGCGGGGTTATCCTGCTGCGCAAAAGCGGCAGCCGAGCCAAGGGTGAGTCCAGTGGCCAAAAGACCACTGATCGCTAAACGGCAAAGTTGGTTTTTCATGTTGTATCTCCTGCGTTTCTACTTCACTTGTAGAAACCCGCACTCCGGCGCTTGGTTGCTCGAGGAACCGCAAGTACACGCGCAGCTCAAGACTTTGGCGGCATGGGCACGGGGGCGGACCGCAAACCACAGGAGAGAAAACCCGCCGGCTGGCTGGCGCCGGCAAGATATGCGTAGGCAAAGACCACCTGGTACTCGCGCTCCCCAGGATAAGAGCAGATCGGACAGCCGGGCTTGTATTCGAGGACAGGGTTCTCTTGCTGGCTTTCCGTCCATTCCTTGGACTGGTGTGGCGGCAGCGTGAGGATCTGGTCTCGGCCCCCGGGGGCGGAGCATACACCACCACTCGGCCATGCTCGTTGCCTGCGTCCAGCAGGCTTCCACCGGCTCCGTTCGATGCCCTCCACAGCCAGCGGCCATGGGCGCGCGCATACCAGTGCGAGCTGGACGGAACGGGCTGGGCCAGCTTGATCTCCCGGCCGGTCTGGTTAACCAGTACGAAACGAAAGCCCGGAACCTGCTCCGGGCCGACGGAGGCAAGATAATTCGCCGATAGCGACACGCCGGAGCAGATAGGGATCGAACGTACTGGTTTGGAGGACACGCTGCTATCCGCCAGCCCGGAACACAAGCAGAGGCTCGCCAGGAAAAGAAAACGAAATGCCGGTGCCGGCAATATAAACGACATAGTTACCAATTATAGGAACTGCATAGCATACAGTGAGTGAATCGATGCTTTGAGATTCCCAATCCATGCGCAAGCTAATACGCATCCTGGTT
>CAVQEO010000048.1:0-55814 GCA_963711525.1 uncultured Acidobacteriaceae bacterium
GGGATAAACCGGCAAATTGTAGGGGATGAGAGAGCCCTACGGAAAAGGAGAAGCGACTCCATTCTGGCCTCGAGTCTTGCCTGTGATCCCGCGAGGGATGATAGCGAAGCGTAGACAGAGGGCTGGCGGGCGGGATGATTGAGCTCCGAAAACTTGCAACCGAGTGCCGACCCTTTTCTGTCAGTGGGAAGGCAACATCAGCGAGCCGCGTTAGATTCGCGAGTGGCCACTGGGCTCGGCGTAGTCGAAGAGTCCATGCACGTCAGCACACAGTGTGCACGAGAACCGGGAGACCTCCAGAGCGTCTGTGCGAGCAGACCGGTCCGGGAAGGTGAAAGATCCATGATCCGGACATGTACGTTTTGGAGGAGTCGGACTGCGCCATAGTGTGCGCTGAGCAGCGCATTGTTCAGGAGGGTTGAAGTCCCCCCGGCGCTCAGATGAGGGGCGCCGTATCCAAAAGCGGGGCTAACGTCTCGCTGGCCGGAGAAGAGAGAAGGTATGGAGAAGCTTAAACGGGCACGACGGCGAAAGCTTGATACAGCCAAGGTGAACCTGGAGCCACTCTTTGCAGTACTCCGGAGGACAGGGTGTCCATCGTGAGGTGGAATCCGAAGGGTATGCGGAGAAGTATCGGGCCGTAATCGACGGGGGCCACCCCGATGATGAACCGGTCGGCCAAAGGTGGGGCAAGGTCGAGCCCGCACTATGGGGGCGAAGGCGTTCTCATTCACCCACCGCACCAAGGTGTTTGCGGACGGCACGATACGGAAGAACGATGCGTGACCTCAGGAGGACTGACAGCGTCTCTGGGTGGCACCGGAGTAAGCGGACCTATAAGCGAAAGCGAAATGGCGAGCGAAGCGCGGTCAGTAGTCGGACGGCTGAGAAGTACCAGAAGCATGGTGAAAGCCATGTGACCGGGTGACCGGCGACGGAAGTGGGTCGGGGAAGGCAGCCAGCGAAGGCGGTTGGGATGGGAGAGGAAGGCAGTGAGTAAGGACGGAAAGGTGGATCAGTTCCATGAGTGAAATACCCGTACATTTCCGACCGAGGAGACTGTCTGACTGGATCAACCCGACGGGTGCAAAGAAGGTCCATTCATTAATCGACAAGGTATACAAGCGGAAGAACCTGGAGATGGCCTGGGAAAAGGTGCAGGCTAACCGGGGCAGTGGGGGAGTCGATGGACAGACGCTGGAGGAGTTCTCAGCGCAGCTGGATCAGCGATTGGATCGGTTGCACAGGGAGCTTCAGGAAGATGTCTATCAACCCCGACCGGTGCGGCAGGTGCAAATCCCGAAAGTGGGCAAGCCAGGAGAGTATCGCAAGTTAGGAATACCCACGATCTATGACCGTGTGTGCCAACAGGCGCTGCTCAATCGGTTGGAGCCTATCTTCGAGCCGATTTTCGATGAAGCCAACTTCGGATATCGGCGAGGGCGATCAACACAGGACGCAATGCGCAAGGTGTGGAAAGAGATACAGAGCGGACGGGAGTGGATCGTAGATGCGGACTTGAAAGACTTTTTCGGGTCTGTTTCACACGAGAAGCTGTTAACGCTGGTTGCCCAACGAATAGCCGACGGTCGAGTGTTGCGTCTGATAGAGGCGATGCTAAAGGCCGGAAGTTATGGCAAAGGGCGACTCTATCCCACCGAGCGAGGGACCCCGCAGGGCGGGGTGGTTTCACCCGTTCTAAGTAACGTACTCCTGACGCCGTTTGATCGGGAGATGCGTCGCAAGGGGTATCAGGTAACGAGGTACGCGGATGACTGGGTGATCACCTGTAAGTCCGCGGCAGAGGCGCATGCGGCGATAGCTGCAGCGCGCCGGATACTGGAGGAGTTGGGCGTACAACTACACCCGCAGAAGACGCGAGTGGTGCACGTTCGACAAGGGTTTGAGTTTCTTGGCTATAAGATCAAGCGGGGCAAGCGGCGACTTAGGCTGCTGCCCCACAAGATCCAAAGCGGGGTACGGGAAGGCGATTTATACGCGTACCCGAAAGGAAAATCGATCCGTCGCTTTATGGATCAGGTGCGTGAGCGGACCAAGCGGCGTATTCCTCTGACGACCTCGGAACTGATCGCGGATCTCAACCCTGTGATACGGGGTTGGGGCAATTACTATAAACGCGCCCACGTCCGAACGCTTTTCAACCGACTCAACGGCTGGATACTGCATCGTATCCGGTCGCACCGCTGTAAGCGCTGGCGTAACAGGGGTTGGAGACAACTTCCTGAAAGCAAGCTGTACGGTGAGTACGGGCTGGTAAACCTGGTTCAGTTAATACCTTCGATTGCGTTCCGGAAGCGTGAGTCTTCGTGAAAGCCGTGTGCGGGAAAACTGCATGCACGGTTTGAGCGGCGGACGGTGGCCAGCGTCGGGGAAACCCGATGCGCCACCTCCGACCCGACACCGATGAAGCTGACGAACAACGAAGGTAAGACTTCCGCGGAGCCAGCGGAGGGAAGGGCGCAGATCAAGGAGAACGACGCCCAGCCTCACACGCATCCGACACAGGGCGGAGCACGTGTGTCCCAGGGGTTAGACGGCGTGCGCCAGAAGGCGCGGGCAAGTAAGCAGGAGCGGTTCACCGCTTTGCTGCACCATCTCACGATCGACTTACTGCGGGAGAGCTACTTCGCCTTACAGCGGAGCGCAGCACCCGGAGTAGACGGAATGAATTGGCAGCAGTATGAGCAAGGCCTGGAGGCTCGGCTTGCTGAACTCCATGGCCGAGTTCACCGTGGAGCGTATCGGGCACAAGCCTCGCGACGAGTGTACATACCGAAGGCCGATGGCCGGCAACGGCCATTGGGTATCGCTTCGCTGGAGGACAAGATTGTCCAGCAGGCGGTGGTGTCCATCCTCAACCAGATATACGAGGTGGACTTTCGAGGCTTTTCGTATGGGTTTCGTCCGGGACGCAGTGCCCATCAGGCGCTGGATGCGCTGAACGTGGGCATCGAACGGAAGCGAGTGAACTGGATACTCGATGCGGACATTCGTGGATTCTTTGATCACTTGAGCCACGAGTGGATGATGAAGTTCGTCGAGCATCGAGTCGCCGACAAGCGCATTCTTCGGCTGATAAGTAAGTGGCTGAAGGCCGGCGTGTCGGAAGAAGGAAAGCGGTCAGAGACGACGGCAGGTACGCCGCAGGGAGCGGTGATCTCACCGCTTTTGGCGAACGTGTATCTGCACTATGTGTTCGACCTGTGGGTCGAGGCATGGCGCCGGAAGGCAGCGAACGGAGATATGGTGTTTGTCCGTTACGCTGACGATCTGGTGGTCGGCTTTGAGCGACGTGAAGACGCTGAGCGGTTTCTGCAAGAGTTTCGGGAACGGCTGGCGAACTTTGCGTTGGAACTCCATCCGGAGAAGACGCGACTGATCGAGTTTGGTCGGTTCGCGCAGGTCAATCGGCAACAGCGTGGGGAAGGCCAGCCGGAGACGTTCACGTTTCTTGGGTTCACGCACTACTGTGCGACGACATCCAAGGGCCATTTCGTTACCTGGCGTAGGACTGTGCCCAAGCGGATGCGTGCGACGCTTCATTCCATCAAAGCGAAGATACGTCAGCGGATGCATGAGCCGGTTAACGCGGTGGGCGTGTGGCTGAAACGTGTGGTCAGTGGCTATTACCGATACCATGCGGTTCCGGAAAACCAGCGGGCGTTATGGCGGTTCCGTGATCGGTTGTGCGATCTGTGGCGGTCGATGCTTGGTCGTCGCAGTCAGCGCAGCCGACCGAGTTGGATTCGCATTCGTCCGACCTTCGAACGATGGGTACCTCGTCCTCGCATCCTGCATCCTTTTTCCCAACGTGCGTTTTGACGCCACTCATCCGAGGTAGGAGCCGTGTGCGGTAGTGCCGCTCGCACGGATCTGTACGGGGGGCAGCTAGCGATAGCTGTCCCTACCGTGACCGGAAGTACCCCCAACGAAATCGGCCGTCGGTGAAGTTCTTAGGTAGCTGGCCATTCGCGATAGCACCTACAGCGGTCGCCCCCTCGGTTCGGCAGAATTCACTCGTACGCTAGAAAGGGAAGCCCAACGACCCCTGACTCCGTAAAAGCGTGGACCCAAAAAACGGCCTGGGTTCGCTCACGAACAGGCTATCTTCTCCTTTGATCCCTGATCTTTGGCTGGGCGCTTTCAATGATGCGGGGGGGGTAATTTCGTCCCGAAACTCCGCCGAAACTCCCCGGGAACGGCTGATAACACGGCCCGAGGACTGGCCCCGGTCGAGTGGCAGACCCACCGCGCGCCGCGCTCCAGGACGAAAATCCCCGGTCAGCGTCACCTGCGTACAGCTGAAATTACTGCAACAGGTATCATCTCGACGCATTTCGCTACTACCATCCGATGCGTTCGAGCCCTTCGACCGCATCAAAGTGCCGGTCTTGGCTTAGGAGTTGTAGACGATGTTGCCTGCAGAGTGCAGCGATCCAGAGATCATTAGAAGGGATGGGCCGACCAGCCTTTTTGAGTGCTGCTCGAATCCCGGCATAGTGCCGTGAGGTCTCTTCCTCTATCTCGAGGACGCGTGTTGCCGCGATGAGCTCTCGTAGCCACTTTTCGTATTCGCTGCGCCGTCGCGATTGCCCAATACCGAAACGATATTCGCCGAGCACAATCACGGGCAGCTCCATGCTCGCCGCTTGGCTATAGACGCGAACCACCGCGGACTCATCATCCGCCACGGCGGAGAGTGCGTTGGTGTCGAGGATCACTCCCAATCCTCGGGCTCAATCTTTTCGAACTCACTGTTGATGATTCGATTGACACGCACCGTGTCTTTGTGGAGGTGTTTGAGGCCTCCAGCAAGCCTCACCCACGGCTTTTCTTCTCTTTTCACGGTAGCCTCGAGCTTCTCGGTGACGGCTTCGGTTACAAAGGCGCGCAGCGGGATGCCACGCTGGGCGGCCACCGATTTGGCACGGCGGAAGATGCGGTCGGGAATCTCGAGGGTAGTCTTCACCCGTTCAGGTTCCCATATTTATGGGAACTAGTCAATCCACGCTGATCCGTTGAAGCTGTACTTGCGAAATTCGTGGCCAAAAGTAGTAGCCAGACGGGAATGACCCTAAAGGAAATCTCCTATCCGCGAAGAAAATATTTACGCGTATTGTCCCTTGGCAATCCAGTGGCAGCATACCTCAGATCGCTATCGCACCTACTTTCCCAAACTGCCGCTGGTCGCGCCGAGTTGAAGGCGCAGACCTCCGCGATCGCAGGACTAGGATCGGTGAAGCGACACCCATTCCCTGGCTCCCGCACGAATCGATAGCAGGCAAAATAGCGCTTGAGGAGATTTATTCGTCCCGCTGAGATCCCAGAAATTCGTGGGTGGAAATGGCCGCAACAGAAACACACCGCCCAAGCTCCGTCCACCAGGAGTGAGTGAGTACCCCCCCACATCGGTAATCACTTCCTTGCGCGATATTGCAGAAATACAGCGCAGCCATGGTTACCAAAAAAATCTTCTTTCCCTCTCGACGCCGCCCAAAAACCGTACTACTGTGGAAGTAAGTATTCACATCTCAGCGCCGTCTTGCCATGACGGCCCTGCCTGGCCTTGCACCGGCGCACTCTGCCCGTGCATCTGCCGCCAACCACCGGGGAGTCATCAGCGCTTGCCCGCGCGATGACTTGGGTGCAGCAAACGATAATGTGACAGTAACGGACTACGCCTCTCCGCAGCATTCCTGCGCCCCACAGAGGGCGCGCCAGCGTAGAGGAGATCGGGCCACGGTAATCGCGAAACGCTTTAAACAGGGTGCGCTCAGTGCGTCCTCTTGATTGAGCAGTTTTGACAACTTGAAGAACACCGCACCGCCTGCCCCGCCTGCCCCGGGCCTGCCGTGGAGCCTGCCGTGGGCCGGGCACCGGCCCACGGCCATGCGAGGCCAGAGGATACCGGCGCTCGAGGATAGACGGGGCGTTCACCAATACCTTGCTGCTTGGGCAGAATGATCGTCCCGTTTATCACCGGACTGACCAGGTGAAAGACGCTTGAGCGCATGAGAAGGAGACTTATCTCGCTTATCTCGCTTATCTCGCACTTTTTTTTCGGAAACCGTGGACCCACAGCCTCAGTCCAGTCTCGGGGCAAATCCGCGGACCAGAGGGATGTTCGTCCGGGAAAAGGAGCAGACTTAGTTCGCTTAGTTCGCTTAATTCGCACATTTCTGCACGGGCCTTCATTCCCCTCCTGACCCTTCCGGGCACGGCTGGTAACACGGCCCGAGGACTGGCCCCGGTCGTGTGGCAGACCCCACCGCGCGCCGCGCTCCAGGACGAAAACCCCCGGTCAGCGTGACCCGCGTACAGCTGAAATTGCTGCAACAGGTATCATGTCGACGCGTTTCGCTTGTTGCGATGGTTTCCATGGTCAGTCACCAAAATGGCAATCTATTTTTGCCCGCAAAAAGCGGACCGATTCCCGCAGCTCATCCATTCCCTCCAAACCATCTTCGATGGAAACCCACGAATGAAACCCCACCGAATGAAGTAGGGAAAAAATCTTGTCGTAGTCGTTCATGCCTTTGCCGATCACGCCATGGGAGAGGCGGCTGGCGTAGCCCACCGAATTTTCCTCTTTGCGCAGATCCTCGATGGTCCCGCTCTTGAGATAGCGGTCGCTTGCATGCATCGAGACCACGCGGTGCTTCACCCGCTCGAGCAGTACCAGAGGATCCTCGCCGGCCAGGATGGTGTTCGAAGGATCGTAGTTGACGCCGAACCATGGCGAGTCGATCTGGTCGACGATTTCGACGAAGACATCCATCTTTTGCGCGAATTCCGGGTACTGCCAGTAATTGTCCTTGTAGTGGTTCTCCATGGTCATGACGACGCCATGTTTTTCGGCAAACGGCAGCAGGTCTCTGAGCACCTTCACAACCTGGGCAACGCCCTTTTCCCGCGTGAGTTCCGGCCGGCGCTGACCCGAGAGGACGCGGCAAAACCGGCCGCCAAAAAATGCGGTGATCTCAATCATCCGTTTTTCACGCTCGATCTCTGCCTGCAACAGAATGGGATCGGGCTGAGTGAAGTCGGGTGAGCAGCAAAGCATCGGCATGGCAAGATTGTGCTTCTCTAGCGCGGCCTTGACCGCTTTGAGAAAGGCCGCATCGTCCTCCAGAAAGCCATAGTAGAATTCGAGGCCGTCGACCCCCAGCGTTGCGGCAAGGTCGATCCATTCGAAAACAGTCATGCTGCGATCGACGCACAGCTCATCTATGTAGCATTTCGGAAATGCGGCTAGCCTGGGCTTCATGAAAGGGTTCCGTCCGCGCTTTCTTTCACCGGATTCCGGCCGATGACGGGGTATTGCTCCACATCGAGAATCGCGCCGTTGATGAGTGCGGCCTCGTCCGACAGGAAGTAAACCGCAGCCCAGGCGATGTCCTCCGGCGACAGCAGCCGGCCCGAGGGAGCAAATGTCCTCGATACCCTGGTAGGCCAATCCTCAGGCAATCCCTCTTTCATTTTCAAGGCGAATTCATTCGGGGTCAGGGTCCAACCGACGTTCAACTGGTTGACCCTTATCCCTTCGGCTCCGTGTGCGTCCGCGAGGTTGCGCGTCAGAGTGATCAAGCCACCCTTGCAGATGGAGTAGATAAACTGATTGCGCTCTCCACAATAGCCATTGATCGAGCCGATATTCAGCACCCTGCCCGTGCCCTGTTTCCGGAAGTGGGGAACGGCGGCCTGAATGAGAAGGAAGGGGGCCTTGAGGTCGACAGCAATCGTGCGGTCGAATAATTCGGCGTCGGTCGTCTCGATATTGCTACGCACGATTGCGGCGGCGTTATTAACCAGGCCATCGATTCTTCCAAAATGATCGATCGTTTCGGCGATAAGCCTTGAAGGCGCCTGCGGATCATCGAGGGCCCCGATGCAGAAGGACGCGGGTTCCCCCAGTTCATGAGCCAATGCTTGCGCTGCATCTCTGCGTCTTCCGTGGATCATGACCTTCGCGCCTTCGCGAGCAAAGACGCGGACCATGCCCTCCCCGATGCCAGTGGTCGAGCCGGTCACCAGGATCACTTTGTCTTTCAGGCGTTGGCTCATGGCTGGAGCACTCCTTTGACGATTACGCCGGAATGCATCTCCTCAAAGGCCTCGTGCCACTGGTTGAGAGGGGAGATGCGATTGAGAATCGGATCGAGATCGATCTTGCCACTCGCCAGCAGGGAAATGACCTTCTCCCAGATTGGCCAGTTGTGAGAAAAGCTGCCCTGTAGAGTGGCCGCCTTCTGTACCAGTGGATCGAGCGAAAAATTGAGCGGCTGTGGTCCCCATCCAACTTTGGTGATTTGGCCCGCGGGGCGCACAATGTCGAGCGCCAGCTTAAGCGATGCGGAAACTCCCGCAGCATCGATGACCAGGTCGAGACCGTAGCCGTCGCCGAAATTCCTGACCCATTCGGCAACATCTTCGCCTTGCGCGCCCAGAACCGTATCTGCCCCGATTCGCTTGGCGACCTCCAGCCGCCTGGCATCGGCGGGAATGCCGATCACGATCAAGTGCCCGGCCCCGGAGAGCTTCGCCATCATCGCGCACAGCAGGCCGATCGGCCCTGGTCCAATCACCGCGACCGTATCACCGGGCCGCAAGCGGGAATTGACGCACACTGCGTTATAGGCAACGCAGCATGGCTCGGTCAGCGATGCCTTCTCCAAGGCCAGCGAGGCAGGAACACGGTGCAGGCATCGCGCAGGCACCCTGACAAAAGGCGCCATCGCCCCATCGACCCCATATCCGAAACCGAGCCGCTTCGGATCCAGATTATAGAGTCCCTGACGAATGAACGCCGAATCGGGAGGCAGCATGGCCGCCGTTTCGCTCACTACGCGGTCGCCCTCTTTAAAACCGCTTACGCGATTGCCTGCTTTGGCAACGTAACCGGCGAATTCATGCCCCAGGACGACGGGGTAATTGACCGGCCAACTCTGCTTGCCGGTGTATTGATGGAGATCGCTGCCGCAAATGCCCACGGCCTCCACCTTGAATAGAACGTCCTCTTCCCCAATGCCCGGAACGGGGAGTTCACGAAGCTCAACCGAATGCGGATCCTTTGCGTAATTGACTAAACCAACCATAGTCAACCATTTTGCGCAATCGGTAAGGCACAAAGCAACTAGATGAGGAAGATTTCATTACCACTGCACTCCGGGATAGAGACTGGGCAGACGATATGCGCGATAGGCATAATTCTGGTTGAGCTTCAAAGTCCAAACTGTCTGGGGAGTGGGCTCGTTGGTTACTTCAAAAACTTGCGAGCTTTCAGGAGCTAGACCGCAAAGATTATACTCAACGTCGCCATTATCGAGCATTAGGGTATTGCCCCCGAAGAAGCTGTATAGACTTGGCGGAGCAATCTGATGGAACACGAGCGTGGCTGTCTTCGCAGATTCATTGATCTGAAAGACCGGAATTGTGCTGTAGCAAGCGGGGCTGCCGTCTGTACCACAAGTCACTCCAACGGGACCTCCCGGATACAACCTATCATCCCCGTTATCCATGACGGCCAAGCCAAATATGCCCGTGGTGTTCGGAGTGGTGAAAGATATGCCGTGTTGTGCGTAGGTCCAATCCTGGGGATGGGTCCCGGCCAGCAGTTTGAAGTCACCACCCGCGCCTAAGTGCCAGAGGATGTTTCCTGTTCCAGTGCCGTTGTAGTAATCCACTTTCACAATCCAATTCTGGTGGCGTAGGGAGACAATCAGATTGCCGTCATCAGGTGAATAAATGACGGCGTTCGTATGCGTCCAATCGGGGAACATCCACGGGTGCCGATTCACATCCAGATGATCGAATTCATTCCACACCCAGACAGGCTTTAAATTTGTATCCAGATCGACGATCACGTCCCCCAAAACCTGCGTAGGTGTCGTTTGTCCAGTTAGTACCACATTCTTAAGTGTGTTCGCCAAAACCAGCCAATGCCCATTCGGCAGCACATTAATATCATGGGAGAATAATAGAAGCGTAAGGTCGTAGTTCGCCGCAGCCAATGCCGCATTGAGTTGCGGCATCGTGATCTGCTTGATCGTATTGCCGGCGAGATCGAACTCACGCACCAGGTTCGGCGCCGCGGCAAGCTGAGAGGTCATCGTTGTTATCGGCGTGGAGGAGGTAACTGCGACAACAGCGATAAAATCACCATTCGCAAGTTGCTTGGGGGCGACCCAAGATGCGCCATCTAGAGCCAAGCCTGGGTTATATGCCCAGATAATATTGCCGGATAGATCGGTTGCCGATATTTGCACCGTCGACTCAATCGTATTGAGCATTTCGATGCCCGGTTGCGGTGTTGCTCCAGGCGTGGTTGTGGCAGTTATGCTGGGAAGAGAACTTGCAGGGTAGCTTCCCGTCGTAAATGTGCGGTCAACGTCGTTGACGGTCGTTCCATCCCCATATTGCACCACGGCCCGCATGTGGTAAGTGGTGTTGGCCTTCATTCCGGCCACATAAATACTAACTGGAGTTTCTGCCGATTGTATTGGTTTCGTCCAGGTTTGGAATCCATAACTGGTGGTTGGACCGAACAGAATCTTCACGTTCCCGGGCTGTTGAGGAATGACCGTATAGATAGCGACCTGCGGATTCGCCGTAGCTGAGACTGATCCTTGCAGGGGGATGCCGACACTGCACCCGAGACACAGCGTAAAGAGAAGCAGGCCGGCCACGGGAAGCGCGAGGGGCCGGAATGAAGGGGTGCACTTGCGGTACGTTATGCAGGTCTGCTGTTGACATCGAGCCGATGCACAGTCGGTTCGGTTATTAATCTCCACCGTTGTAATGCCCCTTTGCGTCAGACGGCCGTTCCATGTAGCGGAGATCAATCGCTTCGTATGCGAGTTTTTCCGCCAGGTTGGAATTACAAACGTAGAACGGCGTGCCCATGTAACCCTCTTCAATATGTTCATCGACTGGGCTTAGAACAAGGTCGGTCATTCCGACCGGCCCTCATCGCCGTCAAAGCAGCCTGATTTCGGGAACATCCTTTCGACACCAGGCCGTAAATCTCCCTTCGCTGCGCTCGTCTTGCACAAGGACACTACCCCCAGGCCTGACGGCTTAGGCGCAACTATAGGAGAAAAAGCCTTGAACAAAAGTCGAATAGCCTCGAGTCGTTTTCGAAGCTGCTCCAAGACTGCACTTCGTCACATTCCAACAGATTGACGGAGAGTCAGCCAGCTGGGTTTGCAGTTGTGGTGAATTATTTTATTTGCTGTACAAAGCCCCGGAAGAACGGCGAAATGTTTACGCTTCCCCGGTGCCCCTTGGAGCGGATTCCCATTGCAGGTCGACAGAAGCTTGTACCGGCCCGATAGTCTTCTTCGCCTCTACTCGAACTGGCTGAGCTTCGAGGCCCATTCGAGTGCTTGTACTCCACCAACTCAAGTCTTCGTCAGCCTCGGCATAGCCCTCGTCAAAGACTGCATGATTTCTTCGGCTTGAGCGTAGGCAGCATCTGCGCTTGCCAGGCGTTTGAGCGCCAGCACGCGGCCGATCATGACATCGCGCGGCGAGCATCTAAGAAGGACCGCACAATCCTGCTCGGAACGTCCTTCGAGAATCGACATTACGAAGACAAAACGCTCGAACGCGTCAAGTGCGAGAATTGCGCCGAAGGGGTTGTTTTCTGCTGAGGTTACCCGTTCTTTAAGACTGATAAACGACAAGCCATTCGCGTGTTCCGGCACAGGCATGATCATCTGGATGGCGTGCTTGATAATCGTCCCCCGAGCCCACGAACGCGCCCACTCCATGAAGACACCGGTCTCCTGCACCCACTCTCCCATTGCGCCGGCAAAGCATCGCTCAGCTTTATCATTGTCCGCGGTTAGTAGCAGCGCGAGCAGATATAGACTATACATCTCGTCAGTGAAGGTCTCGCGGAAGTCAGCCACGGTTGCGTATGATGTAGCACTTTCGTCGACGAATTGTTTTGCCTCCAGCATATTCACCTCTTTCCCCTATCCAGTACGCCGATTGCTTGAGGCTCACGCCACGGATTGCTCTAGATTTTCGTAGACCCGCGGTTTGGGAAAGTAAGCGTTCAGCACATACTGCGCAAGCATCCGCTGTGTATTGAAATAGGGTCCGTTGAGGGCAATCGTTGACCGCATGATGCGCCGCCATTCATCGTGCCGCCCATAGAAGAGTGGCAGGATCACCTGCTCCAGTTGCTCGTAGAGAGAATTGGCCTCGTCACGCTCCTCTTCGTGGTCGTTGATCGCCCATCCGGTGACGCCTTCGATCCAGCCCTCGATCCACCAGCCGTCCAAAACACTGAGGCTCGGCACGCCGTTGAGCGCCGCCTTCATGCCGCTGGTTCCCGAGGCTTCATAAGGCCGCTTCGGCGTGTTCAGCCAGAGATCCACGCCACCTGTAAGCAGCGCTCCCAAGGACCAGTCATAGTTGTCGAGATACACAATCTTAAGCTCGTCGGAGCCGAGTTGCTTGGCGAACTCAATCACCCGCTGGATCTTCGCCTTCGCTGGATCGTCAGCCGGGTGTGCCTTGCCACTCAAAAGAATCTGCAGGCCGCCCAACTCCCTGGCGGCACGCTGCAGCCTCTCTGGATCCGTGAAGAGCAGGTCGCTCCGTTTGTAGGTCGCCGCCCGACGCGCAAAACCGATGGTGAATATCTCGGGACGCAGTTGCAGGCCAGTCTGATCCCTGATTGCGGCGATCAAAGCCAGCTTGGCGTCCAGATGTGCCGCCGCAATCTCGCTCTCGGGAATGTTCATGGCATGGCGCAGCTTCAGATTGTCTTCGCGCCAACGGGGGAGATGGCGGTCGAATACCGCCTGCAATGCCGGTGCGGTCCATGTCGCTGCGTGTACCCCGTTGGTGATCGCGTCGATGGTGTAATCGGGAAACATCTCGCGCGATACGTTGCCATGCTGCATCGCTACTCCGTTTACATACCGTGCGAAGCGCAGCGCGATGTGGGTCATGTTCAACAGGCCGTCATCAGCACCTATCGTTCTCTCGATAAACCTGGTTCGCTCACTGCCTAAAATGCGATAGCCCTGCTGCAGCGAGAAGCGATCGTGCCCGGCCGGAACCGGCGTGTGCGTGGTAAAGACGCAGTGCCGGCGAACAGCTTCCAGGTCTTTGTCCGCCGCCCGCTCCAGGCTTTTGCCTCGTAACTGCCGCTCCAGCAATGCAATCGTCAGCAGCGCCGCGTGGCCCTCGTTCATGTGGTAAACCATCGGCTGGTATTCGAGCGCTTCCAGTATGCGTGCGCCGCCAATGCCCAGCACCGCCTCCTGGCGCAACCGGTAGTCTCCATCCCCGCCATAGAGATGGTCGGTAAGTTCGCGGTCCCGCGGATCGTTCTGTTCGAGATCCGTATCAAGCAGAAAGATTGGAACTATGTGGCCTGTCACGCCTTTCATATCGTAACGCCAGGTTCGAATCGCAATCGGGCGGTCCTCGACAAACACCGTAATAATCGGATCTTCAGGGGTCAGCGTGCGCTCCAGATCCCACGGCTGGTCCTCCTCGGTCTGCATACCGTTTGCATCCAGGCGTTGCTTGAAATAGCCTTTGCGGTGCGCCAGCGTGACCGCAATCATGCGAAGACCAAGGTCCGCGGCCGCTCTGAGAGTGTCGCCAGCCAGAACGCCAAGGCCGCCACTATAGGTAGGCATCGAAGGGGTGATTGCGATTTCCATCGAAAAGTACGCAACGATCCCCCTCTCCCCTTGGTGCTCCAAGGAAGTGAACTGCGGCCACTCATCTAACATCTTCAGTTTCATAAACGAATTCTCCGGGATCTGACGAATACATTCATTGGCTAAAGCCCGTCCCTACAGAGGGAGATCATGATCGAGCAGTGAAGGCCGGCCATGCCGGATTACCCGGCAGGACTCGCACCGAACTCATGTCCCCGGCCGCTTGTGCCGGGCTGCGGCGAGACCTTCATGTTTGGAGCCGCGCGGTTTTGGCCGATTTTGTTCTGCCGTCCACGCGACGCCTAAAGCATGCAAGATGAGCTGATCTCCCAAACTCAACAAATCGGGGTGGGAAACCGCTTGATATGCGTAATGAACGTTGGCATTTCGTTCATGACACCAGGATTCGTGACGAATGATCCCTTCACAATGCACGCAGGCTGAAATCGCGGTGTATTGATTGCCGTGACGCCACGGGAGTTGGTTTTGTGTTGCCATTGGTTACTCCTACGGCCGGGCGACGCCTTCGCATCTGGTCCCCGGACTCCAGTTCTGTCTGAGCTGCTCGTGCATGATGTAGTCTGTCAATTCGCCGTTAAAAACAAATCCCCGCATGCACTCGTCTTTTTGTGCGGTCGATTAGTATCCCTTTGGGTAGCGGACCACTGCAGATCTCTCTTGCGGCTAGACCGGAACTAGCGGTGTATTCATCACAGCGTGGCTTGGTCCAAACTCGAGCCTTCATGACCCCTCTAAACCACACGATACCGTTTGGCCCGCGGTACGGTGTCAAGGGGGAGTCACAGTATTGTCATGTGTTTGTCGCCGAGGAAGTGTGCTGGGTCGCAGACTTGAGACACGGAAATCGAAGTGAGCGCTACGTTAAGCATCCTGTCTGGTGGCGCCGCAGCGCAGCGATTTCGAGCGCTAGGGTAAAACCCAACAAAAGACAATTCCCTGACATTTCAATTTGCAACTGGCACTAACCTAACTTTGAGCTCCCCCATGACGATGGCTCACGACAGCAAAGGGCCTATCCAAATGTTTGGAGTGGCGGGAGTGATCAATGTTTTTTCTGCAGTGGTTCGAGGGCTATGCATCCGCTTGTCCGGATGCTTTAGCAATATCCTGTGAAGGCCGGCAATTAACCTATAGCGAACTGAATTTCAGCGCTGATCAAATCGCAGACGGATTGCGAGAGGCCGGCGTAGGGAACGGCTGCCTGGTCGGAATCCTGCTCGATCGATCCCCGGAGATGGTTGCAGGGTTGCTTGGCATCTGGAAGGCAGGCGGGGCCTACGTCCCGCTTGATCCCGCGGCGCCGGTCGAGCGGATTGCCCGAATGCTGGACGACGCCGCTCCTCCTTTTGTGCTTACCCGCAGAAGTTTTGTTGGCAGATTTCCCAGCGCGCATGGCATCGATCCTCGTTTGCTCGATGTGGATGACCTCTGCGCTCGGGGAGGAACATCGAGCCATAGGGAAAGCGCGGTTTCCGCGGATAGTCTCGCTTATGTGATCTATACCTCCGGTTCGACGGGCAAGCCGAAGGCGGCAAGAATCACCCATGGAAGCCTCGCGAATACGATCTGTGGCGTTGGCCAGGACTTGAAGCTGAGCGCAAATGACATTGTGCTCGCCTGGTCCACAATTGCGTTTGACGTGGCATGCCTGGAGATCTATCTGCCCCTGGCCCTCGGCGCGAGTTTGTATCTGGTTGAGAAAGAGTTGGTCAATGAAGGTGGCCCGAGGATAGAGCAGGTTCGTCGTTCGGCGGCGACTGTGATCTTCGGTACACCGACAATGTATCGGCTCTTGCTGGAAGGAGGATGGCAAGGCGACGCGAGGATGCAGGTTGTCGTGGGAGGTGAGGTTCTTCCCTTAAGCCTTGGAAAGACTTTGGCCAGAACATGCCGCGCGGTATGGAACCAATACGGGCCGACCGAAACGGCGATTTGCGCTACCCGGGCAAAGATCGATGTCAATGTTGAGAAGATTACGATCGGCCATCCATTGCCGAATGTCACTGTGCACATTCTCGACCAACACCTTCAACCGGTCGCGAAGGGTTCGACCGGCGAAGTGTACATCGGCGGAGCGGGCGTGGGGCTCGGTTACCTCCATCGGCACGAGCTTACCCAGGCGCACTTCCTGCCCGATCCTTTTGCCCGCGATGCGCAAGCCAGGATTTACAAGAGTGGCGATCTTGCGGTCGAGCTTGCGGACGGCAGCCTCGACTTTCTGGGGCGGGTGGATGACCAGGTAAAGATTCGCGGCTTTCGCATCGAGCTGGGAGAGATCGAATCAGCACTCAGGCGATGTGACGGCGTGCAGGCCGTCGTGGTGCGAGCCATCGAATTCGAAGCCGGCGACCGTCGCCTGGTGGCGTTTGTGGTTGGCGATGAGATTTTCCTGAGCCAATGGAAGGAGTCCCTAAAGCGACAGCTGCCTCATTACATGGTCCCTTCGGAGTTCGTTCCACTCCGTTCCTTTCCCACAACCCGAAGTGGGAAGGTTGATGTCCAGGCTCTGGACGCGATACGTCTCAGCGCACCAACTTACCGTCCTGCACCAGAGGCCCAACAATTCGATCCAGTCGAAGCGCGCCTCAAAGAGATCTGGGAGAGACTGCTTAAGATCAACACGGTCGGGCTGCACGAGGACTTCTTCGCTCTCGGGGGCCACTCCTTGCTGGCAGCACGTATGTTGTCTCAAGTAGAGCTGTGGCTCGGCGTGAAGCTCCCTCATTCCGTGCTGGTGGAACATCCGACGATTCAAGGGTTGGCGGCTTATCTCCGGGGCCCGGCTGGGCAATGGCCGGCACTGGTAACCCTCCAAGCCGGCACACTTCTGCCGCCGCTGTTTATTGCGCATGGAATCGGGGGTAGCCTGCTGAGCCTTGTCGAGCTTGCGGCCGAGCTGGGTCCAGAACAACCTGTGTATGGTCTCCAGCTCCCCGCATATATCGACGAACATCAGGCGGAGCTCAGAATTCTCGCGGCAAATTACGTGAACCAGGTTCGAGCGGTTCAGCCATCCGGCCCCTACAACCTCGGCGGGCATTCCTCCGGTGGTCTGGTTGTTTTCGAGATGGCCTGCCAACTCATGGAGCAAGGTGAAACCGTCGGTCTATTGGCGCTCTTGGATTGCGATCCCAATACCGGCAAGCATGTGCATCAGCCTTTCAGTGACTGGAATTCGTTGAAAGCTGCTTTTCGCCGCGCGTGGGCAGAGGTCATGGCGCGCGAATTTGGAGTGAATGAGCGGCTGGAGCGCATGATGGTTTATCGAAGGATAAGAATCAGGACCTGGCTGGCTGCACGATCGCGCCGGTTGGGGCGCGCCCGCGGCTTGCTGCTGGGGGCAGAAGGGTATCTCGCTGGCGCCATCCGCGATTACGAATTAAGGTCCTACCCTGGGAAGGCAACGTTGTTCGTAGCCCGGAACGAGCCGGGATGCAACCTCGAGCCCGTAAGCGCATGGGCAGGCAAGATTCTCGGCGGGTGTGAGACTCGTCTTCTTCCCGGGACTCATCGTTCGATCCTGAAGCGGCCGCAGGTGACTAGACTTGCCCAGGAAATTAGGCAGAGACTGGCACGAAATGTGCCGGCACCCGCAACCACGGTCGTAGCCTGAGGCAGCGGAGAAGCTTAATGAGCACGCTTGAATTCGCCGGAATTCGCAAGTCCAAACCCATAGCCCAGTCTTCCCTTGTCATCCTTCGCGTCTCGCTCGTTCCCGCTCTCGTTCTGCTGGCAATTTACTGCTTCCACTTCAGGTTTTATCAAAGCTACTTTCCGTACGGAGACGACCCCGCACTTTTCAATGCGAGCGAGGGTAATCCAGCGCAATGGTTTACCGAAGGATACTCGAAGTACTTCGTGGTCTACCCGGAATGGAATGTGCCGCGGACGGATTTTTTACGGCCAGGCGTCAACCTCATCGTTCGTCTCAACCACACTCTGTTCGGAGATCACTACTTCCTTTATTTCGCGACCTTCTACTTCGCTCAATTCCTGGTTTGCGTTCTGGTCGTTTGCCTGGCGCGACTAATGGGAGTGAACGAACGATGGCTGTATTTCATTGGACTGCTTGCCGCGATCCATCCTGCTTTTTGGGGAGAGGGTCTCTATAGCGTAGCCTTCCAGTTCGATATCTGGAGCGGCTTGTTTGCCATCCTGGCCCTTTATTTGATTTTTCGCGAGTGGTATGGGCTCGCAATCTTGAGTCTCACTTTAGCGGTCTTCACAAAAGAGCCGGCGCTCTATGCTCCTGTCGCTGCCGCGGCCACGGTTTACCTGATTCATCGCCGTAGACTGCGTGCGGTAACCATGCTTCTTCCGCTGGTCGCATGGGCATGTGTGTGGAAAGTCGTCTTCGTAGGTACCACTGGGGGAAACTATGCGTTGCAGGGTGACCCAAAAGCTTTGTTGATCAAAGGATTCATCGAAGGAATCCTGAGGTGGCCTTCTGGTATTTTCGATTACCACGTCGTGAGTAGCATCCTTGTCGAGCATTCCATCCTCGTTCATCTGCCTGACCTGCTTATTCTGCTGATCAATCTGTTTTTGTGGGGCCTTCTGGTCGCGGTAGGAGCGTACTTCGCGAGAAGAGTCTTCGCGGCCAAGCCGCTATCTCACCAGGACAGGTTGATATTGGCCGTTCTTATCTGGTTGGTGGGAGCGCTCAGTTTCGGGGTCCTGGTCGGTTACCATCCGCGATTCGGCGGTTCGATTTATCCGCTCGAGATTGTCATTTGCGCCGTCATCTTTCACCGCAACACGCGTCCTCTAACACGTTCGCTCTCTGCTTTGGCGATTGGTTCACTTACGGCAGCATTTCTATGGAATGCGCGAGTGGGAATGCCCCCACAGGTATTTTCGCAAGTTTCCTCTATGAGGAGTCTCGTGGACTCTCTTCGACGGCAGCGTGCCGACGTTGTCTATGTTCTGAATTCTTCGCGCTCTGACGCGGCGCCGTCGAACATCGCGAGCTTGGCGGGTACACCCTCTGAGAAGGTCATTGTTCTGAGCGAGGCGACGGGTTGCCCCAACGCTAGTCAAGCCGGTCCGCCCATCATGCGACAGGTCGGCAACGTGGTCCATATCGTTTCCGTTTTGCCTTCGTGTGCCAGCTACGAATTTAACGGGGTGGGCAACTCGATTATGGCTCAAGCCTTTGGCGGTGTTCTTCCACGCGGTCGCTTCGCCACATACAGCCTGCCTGCAGGACGCATCACGGAACATGGACTGGTCAACAATAACGCCATCGCGTCGGTTGAGATGGGGAGAGAGCTGGACCTAGATCTGTTCCCGGATGAAGAAAAATCGTATGTCATTCTTTATTACGATTGGTCGAAGGGAAAATTCATGTGTGCTGGAGCCTACTGCCGGCTATCTCCCAAGTGAGCATCATGAACAAGACCCAATCCACTGGCCGGGACGGGCTGTCGAACTCCGCTGGAAAAATTGCCACCATCGCCCTGTTTGGAGAATTCGGACCGCCCATCCTCACGGCGGCACGATCATTTCGCAACGCCGGTCTTGAGATCGTCGTGTTGGGGATTGGAAGTGGTAAGGCATCTGTGTGGTCGAATGCCGTAACTCTTGCCGAATTGATGCGGCCTGATGACGTGGGAACGCCGGCGGGCATTTCAGTGGTAAATGATTTTATCCAACGGACAAAGGCTCAGGCGTTGCTGGCGTTTTGGGAGCCTCACATGATATGGCTTGCTGCGAATCGGGACTTTCTGCAGCAGAGCTGCGAGCTTCTCATGTCGAGCAAAGAGAGCTTGCAAGCCATTCAATCGAAGCACGATCAGTTGTCGATTGCGCAGCATAGTGGTTTCAGCGTTTTGCCGACGTGGGAGTTATTCCAGAAAAGCGATGTCTGTCGCATCGATCCTGCCGCGTACCCGGTTTGCATAAGACCGTCGGTGCCGCAGGAAGTGAGACCAGCTTTCAAGGCCGAAGTGCTGCAATCGCCATCGACGCTCAAATCCTTTTTGGAGGGTAGGAGTTGGGGACCGGAGACTCTACTGGTTCAGCCTTTCCTGCCTCTTCCCACAGTTGTGATTCACGGAATTCGAAGTGAATTGGGCGAACTACTTGTGCTGGAGAGCTTCATTGCTACGATGCGGTTTCAAGCCATCACGCTGGAGTTGAGGCCGTTTCCTATGGACCCGAAGATTGCCGAGTGTTGCCGAAAATTTGTGAACGAAGCCGGGCTTACCGGTCCGTTTCACTTCGACTTGCTGTATTCGGTCGAGACGAACACCTTCCATTTCCTTGAAATCAACCCGCGGCTCGGGGGCACGACAGACAAGGTTGTCAGGTTGGGTTTTGACGAGCCGCTATGGACGCTTGCGGCTTACGGCTTCAACGTCCGCGCCCGCCAATATCGTGCCCCGGAAGGCCGATCTGTGGTCAATCGCAGATCTGTGCTGAAGCACATATTCTGGGTGGCGCGCGGACGCCTGTCGCCTCTGGACTATCCCCTGGTAGGCCCTCTCCGGCATCTACTTCTGTCGCTGCTCTGCCTTCTCTGGGCCAAGGACTCGATCGCTTCTGCGAAAGATCTACGCGGGACGTGGTGGCTCTACACCGGACAATAAATGCGGCGACTTGGAGTAAGCTTCCCGTCCCGTCGCCGGGTTTTTGGAGCCCCAGACCCGGATTTACAGATAGCACAGCGCCAGTAACCTGATTTACTTTCGGGCGCGTTCCTCTCGACGAATTCAGCAAGTTGTCCGTCTGGAAGACCGTTCGGCCGCCAATTTGGGCAGCTCTCGTCTGGGATAGCCCCCATGCGCCTATTCTAAGAAGGGTGTAAGAACTTGCCTTTTGAGGAGCCGAATGGCAAAGACAGCGATCGTCGTAGGCGCAACGGGAATTGTGGGCTTGAACCTGGTAAAGCATCTTTTGAACGAACCTGAGTGGTCGGTGTATGGACTCGCACGAAATCCGTCCATGCCAGAGGGCGTGCAGCCGCTACGTGCGAACCTGCTCGATCCAAAAAGTATCCGAGCAGCCCTTCGTCAGGTGAGACCTACGCATGTCTTCCTTGCCACCTGGCTGCGGCAAGCAACAGAGGCTGAAAATATCCAGGTCAACGGCACCATGGTGCGGAACCTGCTTGATGCGGTGTCACCCTATGGATCGGTAGAACACGTTGCTCTGGTTACGGGCCTGAAGCACTACCTTGGACCATTTGAGGCCTACGGCAAAGGCGTACTCCCCGCAACCCCGTTTCGAGAGGAGCAGGGAAGACTGGATATTGAGAACTTCTACTATGCGCAGGAGGACGAAGTGTTCGCCGCCGCCGAGCGCGATGGTTTTACATGGAGCGTTCATCGGCCCCACACCATCATTGGATATGCGATCGGCAACGCCATGAACATGGGCGTGACCCTGGCTGTGTACGCGACGATCTGCCGCGAGGCCGGCCGGCCCTTCATCTTCCCCGGTTCTGCCGTCCAGTGGAGCAGCGTAACGGACATGACCGACGCACGCCTGCTGGCACGCCATCTCACCTGGGCCTCGACCACAGCAGCGGCACGTGATCAAGCGTTCAACGTGGTTAATGGTGATGTCTTCCGGTGGAGTTGGATGTGGCAGCGCATTGCGCAATGGTTCGGTATCGAGGCCGCTCCGTTGCCTGACAGGATAATCCCTCTGGAGACCCAGCTTGTCGATGCCGCCCCGGTTTGGGCAGAGATCGCTCGGAAGCATTCGCTTGCGGAAGCCGATCTTAACGTATTGACGTCGCCGTGGCATACCGATGCCGACTTAGGCCGCCCCATCGAAGTGTTGACTGACATGAGCAAGAGCCGTAAGCTTGGCTTCCTCGACTATCAGGCTACGGACGATAGCTTTTTCGACCTCTTCACTACGTTGCGCGCCGCGCATCTGATCCCCTGACGGGAGACGGGCGTCGGCCCGTCCGTTTAATGTCAAAAATGAATAAGCTTTAGTCGCTGAGGGAACTCCCGGCAAAACAGAAATGATTCCCTCAGAGGCTAAAGCCCTCGAAAAATTGCTTGGTCTACGTACGGGCTGAAGGCCCGTACCCTTCACTGCAGGCTATGGTTTTTTCCCCCTTTCGTTTGCTCAGAGGTTGATCGCATAGGGGTTGCTCTTATAGGGTTGTTTTGGAGCTGCGCCCTGAATGTCCATCTGATCGACGGCACATATGAGTTGTTCCGCCACTACTACGCGATGCCTTCGGCACGCGATTCTGAGGGCCGGGACGTCGGCGCAGTCCGCGGCGTGCTTGCGTCCGTGTTGGGCCTGATGAAAGAAGGCGCCACCCACGTCGCGGTTGCAACCGATCACGTGATCGAGTCGTTTCGCAATGGACTGTGGCCAGGCTATAAGACCGGCGCAGGCATCGAGCCCGACCTGTTGGCTCAGTTCCAACCACTCGAAGAGACTCTATCTGCCGCGGGCGTTGTAGTGTGGCCCATGGTGGAATTCGAAGCAGATGACGCCCTCGCGGCTGCGGCGTCGCTGGCGGATCAGGATGCGCGAGTGGATAGCGTGATCATCTGCACCCCGGACAAAGATCTTGCCCAATGTGTTCGCGGCACGCGCGTAGTGCAGTTGAATCGCCGCACGCGCGTCACCTTCGACGAGGCTGGCGTCGTGCAGAAATTCGGCGTCTCGCCGGAGTCGATCCCCGACTACCTGGGGCTGGTGGGCGACTCGGCTGATGGCTATCCGGGGTTGCCGGGCTGGGGTGCGAAGTCCTCGGCCGCTGTTCTGGCCAAGTATGTTCATCTGGAATCCATCCCTAAGGACCATCGTGAGTGGCGCGTGAACGCGGCGAGTGCGGGTACTCTGGCTGCCACGCTCGCCCGGGAGTGGGAGCGGGCTCAGCTGTTTCGAACCCTGGCCACGCTTCGCACCGACATCGCGCTCTTCGACGATGTGGACCAATTGCAATGGAATGGACCCACACCCGCTTTTCCGAAAATTGCGGCACGATTGGACGCGGCAGTTACTCAGACGATGCGTCGCTTTCCGCGTCGTTAGCTTCGAGAACCGCCGGGTCGCTTAGGCTCGGACGACCGGTTTCCAGGTGGCCGGCGAACCGCCGCAGATATGCCGGCCATTCGATCGAGGTGACTAATAGGTCATACCATCCTGCGCTTGCGATTAGTTGCCAGCGATCTTCCACGCTGGCTCCGGGCGCGACCGAATAGGCATGCTGCGCGTCGGCGCTGTAGCTATTGCTTACTTGCAGCCGGCAGGGGGCAGAACCGGAATTAGAAAGAGAGAGAATTACATTTCCCTCGGCCGCATCGTAGCGCAACTTGACCTCGGCCTTGCCATGAGGCTCCCCGGTGTCGCCTCGAAACTGGCAGAGATAACCGTTCGGGCCATGGACGGTAAGGTCATAGGGACCCTGCTCCATTAACCAATAGTCCGAAAGCGTGTCCGCCGCCGAGACCGCATAGCGGCGCGGATTATCGTGGGGTTTCGTGCCGTTGTATACGTAGAAGGCAGCGCCGGCCTTGCCCGTATTGGCAAAGTCAATCCAGACTTTTCCTGGAGCCGCGTTCTCGTCGTCGCTGAGGCGGCAGTGGACTAACAATTCATAGGGCAAGGCACGCGCTTTACGAGTCCCGGGCTCTTGTTCCGGCATGGATTGCGTAGCCGGAACCCGGTACGGTCGATGGAGAGAGGTTATCGCCTTCGGCACTTCAAGACGGAGGACGGTGGGCGCGGAAGAGCCGGAAAAATCGAAGGCTGAAGTCAGATCGCCGCAAACCGCCCGTCGCCACGCACTGATATTCGGCTCGGGAATCTCAAACCGCTTCTCTAGAAACTGCAAGACCGAAGTGTGGTCGAAGACCTGCGAACACACCCATCCACCGGTGGTCCAGGGCGAGACGATCAGCATGGGCACGCGTGGTCCCAGGCCAATCGGTTGCCGTCCTCCGGGATCCGCGCCCGGAATGAGCGGACGCATATCCTGACGGGATTTATCCAGATCGAGAATTTCATCACTGAGGCTCTCCACCAGGTCTTTTGAGACCATGCCTTGCGCGTTGGCTTCGCTGGTCAGCGGTGGCATGGGCGGCACGATATGGTCGAATAGACCGTCGTTCTCATCGTAGTTGAGGAACAAAACAGTTTTGCTCCAGACTTCCGGGTTGGCGGTCAGCGCCTCCATCACCAGGTTGATATAGTGTGCGCCATCCGTCGGACTGGCCTCAGGATGTTCGCTGTACTTATACGGCGCGACGATCCATGAGACCTGGGACAGCCGGTTATTCACGATGTCTTCACGGAATTCGATGAGCGTATGGTCGGACACACCGTTGGTCACCAGCGAGCTGGTGGGCGATGCTCCTTCCTTCACCTGATATTTGGCGAAAAATTCCAGAGAGTTATCAGTGTAGTTGTCGGTTGGCGTATCGGGTTCTCCTGAGCCGCCCTGATAGAGCTTCCAGCTGATGCCATGCTCTTCCAAACGTTCCGGATAGGTGGTCCAGGTATAGCCATTCGTGTGCGGGCGCTCATCCAGGCCAGGGCCGTTGGGCTTGGTTCCGAAAACATTCCTGGGATCGATGGTGCCTGACCATAGATAAATGCGATTCGGTGCGGTATTTGCGTGGACCGAGCAGTGGTATCCGTCGCAAAGAGTGAAGGCGTCCGCCAAGGCATAGTGGAAACTCACGTCCTCGCGCTTCAGGTAGCCCATGGTGAGCACGTCCTGCTTCTGGTTGACCCATTGGTTGTGTTTGCCGTGATTCCAGGCGAGGTGTCCGCTGCTCCAGCCGTGATCGGTGCCGGGCGAATGCTCGGTGGTCGCCTGGGGGTTCATATAAAACGGCAGTACATGGGTTGCGCCGCGGCGCAGGCCTCTCGCTTTGTAACGCTTGGTATAGACCGAGGCAGGCGGCTGATGCCAGATCGTCTGGCCATTCGGCAGGCGAACCGGCCGGGGATCGCTGAAGCCGCGGACGCCGCGGAGAGTCCCGAAATAGTGGTCGAAGGAACGGTTCTCCTGCATGAGGATGACCACATGCTGCACGTCTTTGATGGTGCCGGTGGTAGTCGTGGCGGGGATGGCGAGCGCTTTGCGAATGCTCGGGGGCAGCATCGCCATACCGGCTGCGGCCCCGGCCGAGGTTGCGGCCAGGCGTAGGAACTCTCGTCTGCTTTTCATCGGCTTCATCAGGACCCCAGTGACTCCATGATATTTCAAGCAGTTGCAGGCTTTGTTAAAGACGTAACGGATTCGAAGCCTAGTTGACCCGATGATGACGAGATAACCGGCGCGAAGGATCCGGTACACTTGGCCGGAGCCAAAATGAATCGACAAGCACCAGCGTTGCTGACCCGGTCTTCCTCAGTAAAGGCGATGCGAGTCGTCTGTTTCGCCGGTCTCGTCTTTTTCGTTCTTCTACTGCGCGGGCATGCTCAAACCGGCTGGCCAGATGCCGGTCACGATCAAGGGGCACAGAGATACTCCCCGCTGAAGCAGATTAATGTGCAGAATGTTTCCCGGTTGGGGCCGGTTTGGACCTATCCGCTTACGCATCCGGCCGATGGTACTGGCAGCAGGACGATCGAGTCGGTGCCGTTGGTGGTGAACGGCCGCATGTACGTATCATGGCCCTTCTGTCACGTCGCTGCGCTCGACCCCGAGACCGGTCAGCAGTTTTGGAAATATACCGCGCCCCGTTGTCCTTACCGGGGCCCCGGGCTGTCGTCGATGCGCAGCATGGCTTACTGGCCCGGCGACAAGGTGCGGGCGCCGCGCATTCTATTCGGTACGGAAGAGGGCGAGCTCTATGCGCTGGATGCGAAGACGGGAGCTCCGGTCGAAGAATTCGGCGCCCACGGTGTGGTCAACCTCAAAACGCCGGAGGTGATGAAAAGCTATCCACGGATGCATTACGGGCTCACTTCCGCTCCGCTGGTATATGAGGACCTGGTGATCACCGGCAGTCACATTGACGACGAAACCGGTTCCAAGGGTCCTGCCGGAGACGTGCGCGCCTGGGACGTTCGCACCGGCAAGTTGGTGTGGACCTTTCATACGGTGCCGCGGCCCGGTGAACGGGGACACGAGAGCTGGACCGGCGATACCTGGAAGGATGTTTCCGGGGGAAATGTCTGGTCCTTCTTTACGGTCGACGCAGAGCGCGGAATCCTCTACATGCCGGTGGGCTCTGTAAACAACGATCACTATGGCGTGGATCGTCCCGGCCCTGGCCTTTTTTCAAATTCCCTGGTTGCCGTCGATGTGAAGACGGGGAAATTGAAGTGGTATTTCCAGGCCATCCATCATGATATTTGGGATTACGATATGCCCGCGGCGCCGATGCTCTTCGACGTGGTCCATCACGGGGAGAGAATCCCCGCCGTCGCGGTCATCACCAAGAATCCTCTTTTGTTCATTCTGAACCGCGTGACCGGGCAGCCGATCTACGGCGCCGAGGAGCGCCCCGTACCTCGAGGAGACGCGCCGGGCGAATGGTATTCACCCACCCAACCGTTTCCCCTCAAGCCTCCGCCGTTATCTCGGCTAACCTTTACGGAAAATGACTTTGCGAAGATCACGCCCCAACATGAGGTCGCATGCCGCGAGTGGTATGCAAAATTCCTGCAGCGCGGCGGGGTGAACAAAGGCCCGTATACACCCTCCTCTCCCAATGGAACGCTGCAATTTCCCGATCATTGGGGCGGAGCCTGGATGTGGGGCGGAGCCTTTGATCCCGAACTCGGCTACTACATCATCAATACGACGGATTCCGGCGCGTTTCATTTCATTCAGAACGAGCCTGATCCAAAGCCGGCGCCGCTCTATGCCGATCCGGATGGTCGATCGCCGATCTTGTACAGCACCAAGCCGAGCAAGGCCCAATCGGCAATTTCGTTTTCGGCGTACTCGTTTTCGGCCAATGGCTGGCCTTGCTGGGCTCCGCCCTGGGGCCGGCTTACCGCGGTGGATGTGAACACGGGCGACATTGCCTGGCAGATACCTTACGGGACCATGAGTGGAATTCCGGCGGGGATCAAAACCGGGGCACCGAGCTCTCGCGGAGGTCCTACGACCACCGCGGGTGGTCTTATCTTCATGACAGGCACACTTGACCAGTATTTTCGGGCTCTGGAAACGAAGACGGGCAAAGAGGTGTGGTCCTTCAAAATGGACCAGGCTCCTTTGGCAGTTCCCATTGTGTATAGCGGCAAGAGCGGAAAAGAATACGTCGCGGTCGCAGCGGGCGAAAACCTTCAAGCGTTTGCGTTGGACGGCAAAGAGTTGCCTGGAACGGGCCTGAGCACTTCACGTTTGCAAACGCATTTGCCGGAAGGCAAGGGCAGGGAACTCGTGCAGAAGGTTTGTAACAGCTGTCACTCAGTTGACTTGATCACGACCCGGCACCAGACTCGCGACGAGTGGACGGGGACGGTGCAGAGAATGGCGCAGCATGGCGCCTCCGCGACCGATGAGCAGTTCAACGAAATCGTGGATTACTTAGCCAACAACTTCGGGCGTAACCCGGACCCCAAGGAGTAGATCGCGACCCACCCGGGGCCAAACCTGTCATATTGGATCTATGGAGCACATGCCGCGGATACCGAGGGAAGAACAGACGCGTCTACCCGCGGTACCCGCAATGCCGGGAGGGACCGCGCTGTCACAATGGAATCGAAGGAGCTTCGTGCGCTGCGGAGCCGCGCTGGCCGCCTCGCTTCCGTGGCTCACTTCCTGCAAGTCCCTGAACCGGCGAGAGCTCGTCTTGGCCCTGGGCTGGGTGCCCAACGTGGAGTATGCCGATCTGTGGGTGGCCATCGAAAAGGGATATTTCGCCCAGGAAAAGGTTCCGCTGAAAGTGTGGCCCGGCGGCCCTAATGCGCCGCAGCCGGTTATCGAAGTGGCCGCGCGCCAGGCGCATATCGGAGAGGCGGAGTGGCTGCCGCTGCTCGATGCGTGCCTGCGCGGCAATGACTTCGTGATCATTGCTTCAATCTTTCCAGTGCACCCCGCCGCGTTGATGTCTCTGCCGCAGCGGCCGATCCGCCGGCCAGCAGACCTTCCTCATTGCCGCTTTCTCGTACAAGGGCCGAGCGAGCGGACCGCCATCGAAGCGATATTCAAGCTGAATCATCTCCCACCCGACTATCAACTGATCCCAGTAGGCTTTTCTCCCGAAGCGCTGCTCAATCACGCTGGAGATGCGTACTACTGCTTCATTACCAACCAACCCCTGATGCTTGAGGACATGGGCATGCGTCCGGGGGTGGATTTTATTGTGACCAGGCTGGATCAATTCGGATACAAGGTCCCGTCGACGCTGCTGTTTGTCGAGCGGCACACACTGCACGCGCGACGCGCTGAGCTGGTCGGGCTGCTCAAGGCGCGGCTCCGGGGTAAGGCAGAGAATGATCTTGACCCGGCCTATGCAGCGCGGCTTTCAGTGGATAAATTCGGTGTCGATCTCGGACTCACCTTCCAGCATGAGCTGCGCACCAATGAACTGCAGTTGCCGCTGTACCAGGCACCCGGATCACCGGGTCCCTTCTGGATCTCGAAGCATGACTCGGTGAATAACATGTATGGCGCCGCGATCGCCGCCGGTCGAATGAACCTGCCCGATCCGTCGCGGTTGATGGACATGTCACTGCTCCAGGAAGCCTACCAAAGCCTGTCGATGGAGAGGAAAGAAGCATGACTGAAGTAAGAGAGGCCGATCTGCTGATTCATCACGCCAGTATCGTGGCCTTCGATGATGCGGGCACGGAGCTGGGCGACGCGTCCATTGCTATCGTGGGCAACAGTATCGCCTGGATGGGGCCCGCAGCGGAGAGCGTAAAACATTTTCATGCCCAGGAGACGATCGACGCCACCGGGCTGATCGCCATGCCCGGCTTTGTCGATGCGCACGTTCATACCGCGCAGCAGTTTCTGCATGGCAAGATCGCCGCGATTCGGCGCAGGGGCGAGTTGAAGAGTCCCATGTGGTCCCGCTACCTGATTCCGTTCGAAAGCGGGCTGGAACCCGAGGATGTGTACTGCAGTGGGCTCGCGGCCTATGCTTCGATGATCAGCAGCGGCACCACCTGCTTTCTTGAGGCAGGCGGACCTTTCCCGGATGAAATGGGAAGAGCTGCGGACGAGATCGGCATCCGCGGCCGCATTGCGCTCTCCACCATGGACATGGATGAGAGCATTCCCAGAGGCTCGCGCTTTACTACGGAAGAGGCCCTCAAAAGAAATGAGGAGTTGGTCAAGCGCTGGCAGCATCATCCGCGTGTGAATGCCTGGCTCTCACTGCGCCAGATCATGGTCAACACGACTCCACTGACGCGCGGCATGAGCGCTTTGGCCACGCAGCTTGACACGCCCATCCACACCCACCTCGCAGAGGGAACCTATGAGGTGGACTATGCCATCAGCAAATGGGGCTTGCGGCCGGCGGAATATATGGAGAGCATTGGGGCTCTCAACGCCAATGTCCATGCAGCCCACTCCGTGCTGCTCAGCCTGAACGAGCTCGACCTCTACCAGGCGCGCAATGTATCGGCCTGTCACTGTGCCTTCAATAACTACAAGATGGGCGCGCCGCGGGTGCTGGAGATGCTGCAGCGCAAGATTCGCCTGGGGCTGGGCACCGATGGCGCGGCTACCCGGGGCAGTCTGGATATGTTCGAGGTAGTGCATGCAGCGACCGTCGGCCAGCAGGCGGTGGGAGGAACCCCTTACCACATCGATCCACCGATCACGCATGAGCAGATGCTACGTGCCGCCATAAGTGGAGGGGCGCGCGCGGCCCGGCTCGAACGGCACATCGGGTCGCTTGAAGTCGGCAAGCTGGCCGACCTGATCCTGGTCGATGCCACTAGCTATGCGCAGTTCCCGAATTACGATCCCATGATTACGCTGGCGGAGAGCACGGTCGGCCCTAACGTGAGGACAGTCATCATCGACGGCCGGGTGGTGATGAAAGACCGCGTTTTGCTCACTGTCGATCTGGCGGCAATGAAGGAGCGGCTGCGCCGGCAATACGGGGTTCTTATGGATCGCTTTGAGAGGGCCATCGCCTGAGCTATGGCCAAGGTTGAGATCCATGGCGTCAGCAAATCGTATGCTCTCGATCGACGCGACTCCGTGCTTGCTCTCAAGGACGTGAACCTGACCATCGAGGATGGCGAGTTCGTCGCTCTCCTCGGCCCCTCCGGCTGCGGCAAGAGCACACTGCTGCACCTTGTCGCCGCACTGGAGCAGGTATCCGCAGGGTCCATCCTGGTAGATGGCGAATCACCGGCGCTGCTGCGCGACCAGCACCGGCTGGGAATTGCATTCCAGGATCATGCGCTGTTGCCCTGGCTCTCGGTGAAGGCAAACGTCGCGCTGCCGTTCAAGATTGCCGGCGTGCCGGTTGACTACGCCCGGGTGCGGCACTTGATCGAGCTGGCTGGTTTGCAGGGCTTTGAAGAGGCTCGGCCCAGCCAGCTCTCCGGGGGCATGCGCCAGCGCGCTGCAATTGCCCGTTCGCTCTGTCTTGAACCCACGCTGCTGTTGCTCGATGAGCCCTTTGGCGCGCTCGACGCCGTCACCCGGCGGCGCATGAATCTCGAGCTGCAACAAATCTGGCTGGAGAGAAGCCTGACTACGCTGATGGTCACCCACTCGGTGGACGAGGCGCTCTTTCTGGCCGATCGTGTGGTGGTGATGAGCGGCCGGCCGGGCGTGATCGTGGAGGCTATCCAGGTGCCTTTCCCTCGGCCGCGCCGTATCGATTGCATGCGCTTGGAGCAGTTTCACCAACTGAACGATCACCTGACTTTGCTTCTGGAGCACTGAAGTGAGCGAAAGAAAACCGAGGGTCATCTATGTCGTGCTGGCGCAGCTGGTGCTACTGGCTGCCTGGCAGGCGTTGGCCCATTCAGGGGCCGCCGGGCTTACCGTTCCCACCCCGGCCAGCGTCCTGCGGGTTTATCTTCAGCCCAGATTTGCGGCGTTGCTCTACCGGTCCGCACTTGCGACCGTTAGCTCGGCGGCGGCGGGTTTTGTTGCCGGCGCTCTGCTGGGTGCGGTAACCGCTATGGTTGCGTATGTGCTTCCACCACTGCGGCCGGGGCTGGACCGCCTGGCGGTGACGGTCAACGCGATTCCCGCGATTGTGCTGGGACCGATTTTCATCCTGCTAGTGAGCCGGGAGCTGACGCCGGCCTTGCTCGCGGCCATCTCCGTCTTCTTTCTCATCTATGTTGCGGTGGCGTCTGGCCTGCGTACCGCCTCCGCCGGCCTGAGCGCGATGATGACGACCTTCGGGGCCGGCCGCTGGCAGCTTTTGCGCTACCTCGACCTTCCCTCCGCTGTGCCTTCCTTGCTCAGCGGAGTGAAGGTTTCTGTTACCGCGGCGATGATCGGCGCTGTCGTGGGGGAGTGGTTCGGAGCTCCCACGGGGTTGGGGATCGTTATTTTGAACACCATGCAGAACTTTGAGATACCGCTTATGTGGGCGGCCGTGTTGCTGGTGGCATTGATCTCGCTCCTGGGTTATGGCGCGGCGCATGCTGCGGAAAGTTATGTCGCGCGGAGGTTTCTGTGATGCGACGCTTCTTCGCACAGAGTTGGGGACTGTTGCTGATCTTTGCCGCCTGGCAGGTGTGGGTTATGTCGGCCCACTACAACAGCATTGTGATTGTCTCTCCTGCCGCCGTGGTGCACGATATCGTGCTGCATCCGGTGATTTATCTGCTGCCTGCTTTGTGGACGCTCAGCTTCGCGCTCGGCGGACTTGCGGCGGGGTTAATCCTGGGGCTGCTGCTGGCGGTAGCAGGCTGGAGGTCACAGATTCTGTCAGCCACCATCAGTCCTGCTGCGCTGTTGCTTAGCTCAACGCCCGTGGTCTGCCTGATACCGCTGTTGGCGCGCATTTTTGGCTACCAGAGCCGGACGGAATTTGTCACTGTGGCCATCATGACTTTTTTCCCGGGCTTTGTTTTTGCCGGCAAAGGGTTAAGGACGCTGCCGCCTGGGTCGGGGGAGTTGTTCGCGGCGCTGGCGGCAAGCCGGGGCCAGCGGCTGCTGTGGCTTGCTCTGCCCGCCGCTGTGCCTGGAATGGCCGTTGCGCTACGGATTGGGGCGGCATACAGCGTTATGGTGACCATGATCTCGGAATACCTGATGCAGACGGGAGGCCTGGGCAATATGTTCGCTCTCACCAGTCAGGCCTTCGAGACAGAACGCGCGTGGGGAGCCAGTTTGGTCGCCATGACGCTCTCGGTTGCTCTTTACAACGCTGCCGGAGCTGTGGAGACGCGGGTGCGAGAGCGCTACCGCTGAGCCGGGGTCATCAAGCGGTCGCCACGGTCGACCATACAAGCCGCTGGGCATTCAGAAAGATGCAATTGCCTACTTCTGTAAGTGCGGGGCTGAAAGGGCGATAAATTCCCGAGACGTGATGATTTTCGTCCCCTTCCAAAACGCCGGAAAATGCTTACGATTCCCCGTGATCAGGTAGTCAGCGCGCGCGGCGTCGGCGCACTCGATAAATATATCGTCGCCGGGATCGCTTGCGACCGTAAGCCGCCGAGACGGGGTGACGATATGGCTTCTGTTCTTGATCAGTTGCAGTAGCCGCAGGCGCTCGCCCTTTCGGATCTTGAGCCGAGGGCGCATCAACACGCCCGCGTACTCCTCAAGGATCGGAGGCGACACGTATAGGCGGGCGGGCTTCGTGATGGCAAGCAGCAGCGTGGTGCGTTGAAGTCCGTCGGGGTTGAGCGCAGCGGACACCAGAATATTGGTGTCGATGACAAGGCGCAGCGGGAGCACTACCGCCTCTTCTTTTCAGCCCGGTATTCCTTGATCAATTGGCCGATCTGACGCGGGGTTAGTTTACTCGTCCCGTTGCGCTTCGATTTCTCGCCAATGATTCGCAGCACTTCCGGCTCGGGGGCCGCCAGCTTCACGTAATCGCGGATGCTCAGCAGAATCGCCCTGGGCGTGCCCCGTTTCTCAATGACAAGCGAGCGGCGCTCGCTGTCAACACGGCTCAGCAGCTTGCCGAAATTGGCGCGCGCCGTTAGCGCGGACACCACGATAGAGTCGTTTTTGCCGGTAGTCGAGGTCCCCATAAAGGCTTCACTTCACTACTCCGAACTGTACAGTTCGCGCCAACGGCAGTCAATGTGATTGCCTTTTCGGAGCTGGGTCCTTCTGGGACGGATTCTAGTGGCGAGAGCGTTACCGCTTAGCCGGCTCATCAACTTTTCTCTCCCGGCGCATGATCCATTCTTCCCATATAGAGATCGTCCAGATATTTGCCCCACTTGGTTGGGGTCTGGTCGAGCCTGTTCTCCAGTTTTGCGCCTTGCGTCCACCAGTGGGCGACATCGCGACCCATCGCAGCGCCCCGGCGGGTGTGCATGTCCACCTGGAAGTCCTGCACTTCGACCCGGCGCTCTCCCCGGGCGACGACCAATTGAGCCCAGGTGGCGAGTTCCATCGTGGTGTTGTCCTTCTTCGCGGTCGCGAGCAGGCGGACGGCATGCACGGAGTACATCCAACGGTCGCCGCGATCGATCATGCGCAGACGCTGGGCGTTCAGAGCCTCGAGAATCGCAGGAGCCTCGATAAGGCCAAAGCCAACATCTTCGGTGGCAATGATCTCCAGCCTGCGCCATAGCGCCTCCTCGGCTTCGGCGCCACTCGAGAAGAACTCATACGCGGCGAGCACCGCCTCCTCAACCCAACCACGGCGTATCGACTTCTGCAGGACAGAGCGGAGCTCGTCGAAGGCATAACCGTTGACCGATGTTGCCCGGCTCCATACATCCTGACTCTGATAGTTTTGCGACATGATTCTCCTTGTACCGCGAGGATTTGAAGCTTGATTAAACCGGACGGAGCCGACCCCTGCAAGTTATGCGATAGCTTCGGTGGTTTACACGCAGGCCGAGGGTCAACTAGAGTGAGTTGGCAATATTAGGGAGGTCAAAATTGAAGTGGCTGCTAACGTTTCTGCTGCTTAGCCTTTCCGTCTTCGCGCAACAAGCTTCGGTGCCGGTGATTGACTACACTTCGGTGCCAAATTTTCTCAAACTTCCTCCTGACATGTATTTGGGAGAGATGGCCGGTGTGGCGGTCAATTCCCAAGGACATGTTTTTGCATTAACGCGCGGCAACACGACCGGTCCTGCCTATGGTGCTGCCGCATCGCAGTTGCTTGAATTTGGCTCCGACGGCAAGTTCATCCGCGAGATCGGCCACCACCTGTACGCATGGTCGTTTGGCCATTCGGTAAAGATCGATCCGGAAGGGAATATCTGGGTAGCGGATAAGGGTTCGGACATGGTCATCAAGTTCGATCCCGAGGGCCGGGTGTTGATGGTCTTCGGACGTAAACAGGAAGCCTCGGACGAGGGCACCGAACCTCTCAAACATCCCAAACCGCCATTGCCTCCCGTGGACGGGATGTTTCGCCAGGTGACCGACATGGCGTGGGATAAGGCTGGAAACACCTACATCAGCGATGGCTACATCAATTCGCGGGTGGCGAAGGTGGATAAGAATGGCAACTGGCTAAAGTCCTGGGGCGAGCCCGGAGACGGGCCCGGGCAATTCAGCGTGCCCCATAGCATCGCTGTCGATGCCACAGGGAATGTCTACGTGGCGGATCGCGGCAACCGCCGGATACAGGTGTTTGACGGCGATGGCAAGTTTCTGCGCCAGATCACCATTGATGTGCCTTTCGATGCCAACGCTCGTCCCGCGATCGGGCCGACGCCGAGTCAGGCCACTTCCGCCAACGGCACGATGAAGGCCGGATCCCCCTGGGCGCTCTGCATCACGCCCGGCCCCCACCAGGTGCTCTTCAGCTCAGATGCTTATCCAGGCCGGATCTATAAGCTGAGTCTCGACGGGAAGGTACTCGGCTACCTGGGCGAGTCAGGCAAGCAGCTCAAGCAATTCGGATGGATACACGAGATCGCCTGCCCGTCAGAAAATGAGCTCTACGTTGCCGAGTTGCTGAATTGGCGGGTGCAGAAGCTGATCTTAAAACCCACTCACTAGCGATGCATCCGCCCTGGCTGGTGACAACGTATTTCCTGGTCCATTAGAGCGGGATTGGGTCGGGTGCCGGTGGCCGCAAGCGCCAACCAAAGATTGCCGCCATTCCGGCAATGCTCAGGATCGCTATGACCAACGCGACACATCCGGGCCAGCCGACGTGTTTCCACAGCAAGCCCGGAACGATACCGCCTAGCGTGCCGCCGATATAGTAGCTGCAGATGTACGTTCCCGCAGCCGAGACGCGGCTTCCGGCTGGTGCGGCATCCCGCAGGAAGCTATTGGCGCAGGTCTGCGACACGAAAACACCCGAGGCGGCAATCGCCAGCCCCAAAGCCACGATCCACAGAGAAGGGACTAGCGTGAGGCCGACACCCGCCATACAGAAGGCTATGGCCGCTACCATTCCGTGCCGCAGCCCTAGTCGTGCCAGAAACGTGCCTGCAACCAGGGTTGTGATCAGTCCACAAAGATAGACCGTGAAGAGATAGCTTAACTGTTGTGTCGAGAGGAGAAAGGGAGCAGCCGCAAGGTAAAAAGTTATATAGCTGAACGTCGCTACCAGCGCAAAGAGCATGCAGAAGCCGATCGCGAAGGTAGCCAGAAGACGAGGATTCCGCAGGTTATTCACGAGGGGCGCGAACGTTGATTCGGGCGCCAGTGCACGTGTTGTGCGCGCAGGCCGCAATAGCCACTGCGTCAGTGCGGCGCCCACCAGCCCCATGAGGCCGAGCAGCACAAACACCGTATGCCAGCTGTGCCCGGCGCCGATTACGGCCCCGCCCAGGATTCGGCCCAAAAACCCTCCAAAAACTGTGCCGGCTACATAAAAACTCATCACCTGGGGGACCAGCAATGGGGGCCATTCCTCGGTGATGTAGGCGATCGTGATGGTAAAAATCCCCGGCGTTACCAGACCCTGGAAAAATCTCCACACCGCCAGCCCCGGGAGACTTGTCGCCGTTGCGGTCAGCAGCGTGCAGAGCGCAAGCGCCATCATCGAGCCCACGATCGTCCGTTTGCGGTCGACTCTTTCGGCGAAAATGGCCAGCAGCGCCGCCGACAGGGCGACACCGAGCGTCGAGGCGCTTATCGTCAGGCTGACGTTGGCTTTTGACGCGTGGAAAACAGTAGAAAGCAGGGGCAGAAGTGGCTGGACGCAGTACAAGTCGATAAACGCGAACATGCCGCACAGAAATGGCGCCATTACCTGGCTGTAAGGTCTAGAGTCCCTTCCATATTGGTTCTCCGACGCCGCAGTCATCGGCTCATTGAGTGCAGGGCTGGCGGCAACAGAAAAATCGAGATGTCTCCTGGTAGTAAGCCGATGGCAAATTGATAAGGTTAACCGTTCACTCTTGCCGCGAAATCGACGGAAACAAAAGGCCATGGAGTTATTGTGACGCTAAACGGATGGTTGCACCACTCCCTTCTCTGCCTAGGTTTGATATCGCTCTGCTTGGGGACCCGGTCCCTCGCGCAACAATCGTCTCCGGAACCCATTGCCATCGGGCTCGATGCCTATCGGGCCTGGGACCAATGGCCCCGGCAGCGCATCGGAATGCGTGCCTACATGCGCAGCACCTACGATCGACGGGGAGGGAACGAAGGCGCCGATGCATCGCATTTTCTCTATCAGCTCGCAGATGACTTTAACGTCACACTCGACCTCGAGGGTCCGGGAATTCTCTTGTTTAGCCGCTACAACCACTGGCATGGGAGCCCATGGCATTACGTGGTCGATGGCACAGACCATATTGTTCAGGAAAGCAGCACCAAAGACCCGCTGGACCCGGTTCCCGATTCCACTTTCCTTCCGCTGGCGGCATTCCCGCAGCCCGCTGAATGAGACCTGGGCCACGACCAGAGGAGCGGACCTGGTATGGAGTCCCATTTCCTTTGCGCACAGCTTTCAGATGGCATACAGCCGCACCCACTATGGAACGGGATATTACATCTACGACCAGTTTGTGCCGGGAACCCGGTTATCGCGTCCCATCGAAAGCTGGAACGAAAGCGTCGTTCCCGATCAGGATGTGCTCGATCTGATCTCGAAATCGGGTAGCGACATTGCTCCTCATATTGGCTCCAGAGAGGCGAGCGGAAAGCTGAACGTTCCCGCATCCGGCGCTGTCACGGCGGTGGATTTGAAGGGCAAGGCGACGATTCGTGTCCTCAGCTTCTCCATCCCTCGTGATCAGGCTGCTGCTTTCAAGAGCGTTCATTTGCGGGTGACCTGGGACGGAAGACCGCAACCTTCCATCGATGCTCCCATCGCTCTTTTCTACGGCGCAGGCACTCTTTATAACCGCGACAATCGCGAGTACCTGGTCAAGGCCTTTCCGTCCAACATTCGCTTTACCCAGGATCGAATCTACCTGACGTGTTATTTCCCCATGCCGTTCTTTCGCTCCGCGCGCATACAACTGGTGGGGGCCGGTCAGCCGATCGATGCCGTCGAATGGCGGGTGAGGTCCATGCCTTTGCAGGAGCCAGCGAATCAGCTGGCTTATTTCCATGCGACCTACCGCGACTTTCCCAACCCCGCGCCGGGACAAGATTTGGTGCTCCTGGACACCGCAGACATGGAAGGAGCGAACGAGTGGTCGGGGAGCTTTGCCGGCACATCGTTTATCTTCTCTCACCATGCGGACCTGCAAACCCTGGAAGGCGATCCCCGGTTCTTCTTCGATGACAGCCTTACGCCGCAGGCGCAGGGTACCGGGACCGAAGAATGGGGCGGCGGCGGGGACTACTGGGGCGGTTTGAACATGACTTTGCCCTTCGTCGGCCATCCGGTGGGCGCACGCAATGCACAGCTTGCCGTGAACGAAGAAGACAAGATCGAGTCCGCTTATCGGTTCTTGCTCGCCGACTTGTTCCCCTTCGGAAAGCATGCGGTGATTCACCTGGAACATGGCGGGCACAATGAATCGACGGAACATTACGAGACAGTGGCGTATTGGTACGGCTTGCCGACGCCTTCGCTGGTCGAGACCGACCGCCTGCAGATTGGGGATGCGGCTGCTGAGCACGCTCACCATTACTCCTCGCCGCAAGCTTCTCCGCCGTATACCATTTCGTCCCGTTACGAATGGGGCGTCGATACTTTGGAGGGTAAGGTTATTTATCCCGAGCAGCAGGACACGGGCCGCACGACCAAGGGCACCTCGCTATTTCGTCTTCGTCTTCGCCCCGACAACCTGGGAGTGTTGCTTCGCCGCAAGCTGGATTACGGGTTTCCCGATCAGCGGGCCGAAGTGTATATCGCTGACCATGCCAACTCGGAAGGGAAGCTGGCGGGCATCTGGTATCTAGCCGGGTCGAATACTGTTGTCTATTCGAATCCGAAGGAGGAACTGGGGGCTACGCAACACAACGTGGAAACTTCCAATCGCAGATTCCGCGACGACGAATTTCTCGTCTCGCGTGAACTCACGCGGGGCAAAAAAGCGATTTGGGTTCGCATCAAGTTCACCCCGGTGAATCGACCGCTGTTTCCCGGCTATCCCATCGGCGATCGCGCCTGGAGTGAAATCCGCTACACGGTTTACTGCTTCATCACTCCCAGGAGCCGCTGGTGAAGAAAAGGAGCGCGTGCCATGTATTCTTGAACCCGCGTCCTGCCTGGAAATCTGGTTTTTGCAAAAGGGGAAGAACACTGTGCGCACATTTGTCCGATCTTTGTTGTTTGTGGTCAGCGCCGTTCTGGTGGCAAGGGCCCAGAGTCCTGGATGGCCGCCCGACCTATCTCAGGATCAATCCTACGTTCTGCACCGGGCGTCGAGTGCCGACCCTACGGGAGGCAACGCAGACGCTCGCCCCATTCCCCCAGGGCAAACCTTGACAGTTCTCGATACGGACGGGCCGGGGATGATCTCACATATATGGTTTACGATTGCCAGCAACGAACCATTTCATCTCAAACGCATTGTGCTGCGTATCTTTTGGGACGGGGAAAATACTCCAAGCGTCGAAACCCCGGTGGGAGATTTCTTCGGGCTAGGTCTTGGCGAGTATCATAGCTGGCAGTCCGAGATGCTTTCGGTGGGAAGCATAAAGGCACTGAACTGCTTCTTCCCCATGCCCTACCGGCGGCACGCTCGCATCACGGTTACGAATGAAGGGCAAGAACCTGTACGGTCCTTCTACTACAACATTGATTTCCGGACCTATGCGCATGTCCGCCCTCAGGACGTTTTTTATTTCCACGCGCAATATCGGCAGGCGCAGCCAAACCACGGCTGGACGAACGATTGGAAGTCGAATGGCGAACCGCAGATTACCAAGAAACCTAATCTGGACGGCGCGGGCAACTACGTTTGGATGGAAGCAAAAGGACGAGGACAATTCGTCGGCGTGACCATGTCGGTCTTGCAAAACCAGGACAAGTGGTTCGGAGAAGGGGATGACATGTTCTTCATCGACGGTGAGACCAAACCGTCGATCGCGGGAACCGGTACCGAGGATTACTTCCTTGGCGCGTGGGACTTCGGCGGTCAACCATTCTCGTACCAGCTGTACGGAGCGCCGGTGGTAGGGCAGGAAGTCGCCGGCAGCAAATCAAGCGTCTATCGATTTCATTTGGATTCGCCCATCCCATTTCACAAGTCCTTAAAGGCCACCATCGAGCATGGCCATGCCAATCACAGATCTGACAACTACTACTCGGTTGCCTATTGGTATCAGACAGAGCCGCACGCTCCCTTTCCACCTCTCCCACCGGTAGATGAGAGGATTCCAAGGATCCAAGCTGTCGGCGGCCCTGGAAATGCGGCTGCCGTTGCCGCGCAGACGGCGAAGTAGGGAGATTCTGGCTGCGGAGGCAAGGCTGAACCGCAGGTCCCTCCACGGCACGCTGGGACAGGTCCACTTCGCTCCCCCGGATTTCCTGTCGAGGTTGGTGGCGTTGGCGAGCAATAGATGAGGAACATTTGCATGAACGCTCCTTCCTGATTGGATCGAGGGTTGTGATATCGGACGTGCGAAATGGGGGCTGCGGTCTTCTGTTCGGCGACGTGAATCCGTTTGGTCATCTGCCGGTGAAGAGCGGCGGTATCGTCGGTCTCGGGGGGAAATCTTTGAGCAGCTTTTTCATCGCCTTGTCGATATTCTTTTGGTCCATCGCCTGATTGCCTTTGGTATCCAGGGCTGTTGTAGCCTGACCTTGCCAGACCAATTGCTTGGCGACAGGATCGTAAAAATCCAAGACGATCCGACGGAAGGTGCCACCACCGGAGGCATCCCATTGCTTCTCTTTTTGGTAGGTAACTACCAGATCAGATTTGTCGCTGTCAGTCTTGATAAAGCCTTTTGTGGCGAGTTGGCTGTCCACTGCAGATCTTAAATCTGCATCTAGTATCTGATTCGAGTGTTCGTCGTCGGTGGTAGCCCAACAGTAACTCTTGTATTTGCCGAAGGCGGCGCCGGGCATATAGTTCGTGCGCACGTCTTGCGCACGTGAAGGGACGCCAGGAATTACGTAGAAGCTCGCGACCAGAGCAAGAGAGACTAGAACACGTAATTTTTGCTTCAGCAATTCGGAAGGGTGTATCGCGGTATGCTTGCGCCCTCAAGCTGTTCGGGTAGTCTTGGGGTGGAGAAGTCACTTGAGCTTTACAAGAGGACTCAATCATGACGAATAGAGAAGCCGGAATCAATGTAGTCCGCGAAATGATGGGTGACCAGGCAGCCGCAAAACTCAGCGCTTCCGCTGACTCAAACACCTTCGGTGCCCCGATCGCTGCCTACGCGCTCGACCAGGCCTTTGCAGATATCTGGACTCGTCCTGGTCTGGACAGGCGCTCCCGCAGCCTAGTTTCGATGTCCGTCATGATTGCCATGCGTCAGCCCCATGAATTCGCCATCCACATGGGGGCCGGGCTCAATAACGGCCTCACATTGAAAGAAATCGAGGAAGTTCTCATCCAGGCGCTGCCATACGTTGGCTATCCTGCCATCGCCACAGCGCTGGCAGCTGCTGCCGAGGTTATCAAGGAGCATGGTCTGGACGGCGACGAAAACTACGCCGGCCACCGCGGCCTGCTTTGACACTAAACGGCATCCGCACTGCCGGTGTGAACGACGCTTGATTGTGCAACCGGAAGCTATCGTCTCGTGAACTACGAAGGTACCGAGCCGGTATGGCGACGGGGATCTCGGGATCGAAGCCCGGATTGAAGATCACTGTCACCCTACACGTTTTCGAGGACCTATCTTCGCGGTCGAGTTCTGGAATCGTGCTTTGACTATCCTCGTCAATCTTGGGTGACGGCTGGACGCTCGCCGACTTAGCAATGGTGAGCAGTCGTCGTGACAAGAAACCGTCGGGATGGGTTCGGTCTCCCCCTAGCGGAGCTAGGACGGGGCACCCCCAGCCGGTGCAGGGTTGACTCCGCGGCGTTTAGGGCGGGCCACCCGCCGTTCTCGATTTGACCAACAACTGCACTTGTCTGAGTGATGAAATTCGATTGATAGGCCGTTCCGGCACGTTCACAAAGCAGCGGGAATGAGGACAACACGTCAGCGGAAGACCTAATTGGGCTCTTCACAGATGACGGTGTAGCGGTGGGCGTCGGCGTGCAATCGTCAGAGGAACGTCACGCGGGTCGCTTCCTGCTTGCCTTGGGTGAAACCCGCACGGGCGGCGGAGATGCGGGTCGCCGGATCCATCTGGTTCGCGCCCATTGCGGCTTGGGAATCGGCGTCCGGTGTGATCACCTCGACGCGGCTGCCCTGCTTGCGCAGGGCCTCGACCTGGCTCGCCAGGTCCGTGCCCCATTCCGGTGATCTGCGTATACCCTCGAACTGGCCCGCAGGTAGCGTCTCGCCCCGCCCGCCAAACGGCGAGAGCACCACGACGTTCGCATAGCCCGAAGCAAGGTCTGCGTTTTCGGCGGAGCGCACGCCACCGTTGATGTAGCGGGTGCCGTTGATGCTGTGCGTGGGAACCATACCGGGCAGCGCGGTGCTCGCGGTGACCGCGTCCACCAGGTGGACGCCGGAATTGCGGTCGAACGCAGCCAGCTCGCCGGTATGCGCGTTGACTGCCGCCACGGTCATCGGCCTGTCCGGCCATTGCCGGTGAGGTAACCTGGCGGCGACCATCGCGCGCCGCTGTTCCGCCGCCGCGGGTCCGAAGGTGGCGTCGCTCTCCAAGCCGAACGCGCCCATCGCACGTTGCAGATCGGCTGCCGAGATGGCGGCAGCGCCGATGGCCCTCATCCGCTCGAACACCGTGGCCATCGGCGGGCCCGGTGAAGGAGGCCGGTTCTGTCCGACCGGTGGAACCGGCTCAGACAGAATCGAAGCCAACAGTTCGGCTGGCGGTATGCTGCTGCGCACCTGCGCTGCCGCGCTGGCCCCGGACGACGTGCCGATCACCAGATCGGCGGCCTCGGTCATATCGATGCCAGCTTCGGCTAGTCCTGCGACGACACCGATCGTCCATGCATGTCCGGCGGACCCACCACCACCGAGAACCAGAGCAACGTTTTTAACCATCCGCCCACTATTTTAGCCCGTGGACACTTCTGTCCATCGAAATTTCAAGACCGTTGCGGAACCCGAAGGCGAAGCCGCGCAGGTGGCCGCCCACCCTGTTTCAAGAAACGGCTCCGATCGAGAGGAATCGCCCATTTCTGCTTCGAATCCGCAATTTGCTCCTCTTGACATCCGACCCAACGGGTGGCATGCTTAGGTCGGATGCCTTCCCAAAAGAATCCTGACGACCGTATCGCCTTGTTGCAGGGAACCCTGGACCTGCTCATTCTGAAAACCCTTGTGCTGGGGCCGTGTCATGGCCAGGGAGTGGCGCGATCGATACAGCGCCGGTCGGAAGAGGTCTTCTTCGTCGACCATGGCTCGCTCTACCTGGCCCTGCAGCGCCTTGAAGATAAGAAGTGGATCAGTGCCAAGTGGGGCTTGAGCGAGAACAACCGGAAAGCGCGGTTTTACTCGCTTACGGCCAAAGGGCGCGAGCAGCTGGTGGAGAAGGCCAGCGAATGGGAGCGGCTGACCCGGGCGATGGGGTTGATTCTGGGCAGCAGCCCGGGGACCGAGTAGCGAGGAGGCTTAGGCATGTTCAAGCGCACGCGGAACACAAAGGATTTTGCTGAGGAAATCAAGGCGCATCTCGAACTCGAAGCCGAAGAACTTCAGCGCGAAGGCTTGAACGAAGAAGAGGCGGGCCGCAGGGCACGCGTCGCCTTCGGCAATGTGGGTGCGGCGCAGGAGCGCTTCCGTCTCAGAGACCGCATCGTGTGGTTCGACAATCTGGTGCGTGATGTCCAGTTCGCCATTCGTCAACTCAAAAAGAATCCCGGCTTCGCCACCACCGCGGTCCTTGTGCTGGCTCTCGGCTTGGGTGTCAGCGTGGCTATCTTCGGATTCGTGGACGCGGCTCTCCTTGAGCCTCTTCCCTATACGAATCCCGGCCAGCTAATGTCGGTGAACGAAAGCAGCGTCGAATCGCCGCGCTGGCCGCTTTCGTACCCGGATTATCTTGACTGGCAGCGGCTTAATCAGTCCTTCAGTTCGCTCGATGTTTACAGCAATGCCGGGTACATTCTGAATACTTCCTCTGGGGCGGAGCCGGTGCAGGCCGAACGAGTGAGCGGCGGTTTCTTCCAGACTCTTGGTGTCCACCCGGCGCTTGGGCGTGATTTTTATCCAGGCGAAAATCGGCCGGGTGGTCCGAACGTCTTGCTTCTGAGTTATGGTGCTTGGCTCCATCGTTTCAGCGCACGGCGCGACGCGCTCGGCCAGACAGTAGACCTCGACGGCAGAGCCTTTACCATCATCGGAGTTCTGCCGCATGCGTTTTCTTTTGCGCCGGGCGGCGACGCCGAGTTTTGGCTTCCGCTCAACAGGTTTAGCGATCACGAGAAGATTCGGACGTTCTATGCGTTCTGGGGAATAGCAAGACTGCGCCTCGGCGTTACTGCTCAGGCAGCGCTGGCGGAAATCAATCCCATCGAAAAACAACTCCAGCGGCAATATGGCATAACCGGCCTCGATCTGAGCGCGAGTGTTGTTCCCCTCGTGAAGATCATCACTGGCGATGTGCGCCCCATCCTTCTCACGCTATTAGGCGGCGCCGTCCTGCTTTTGCTCATTGCTTGCGTCAACGTCGGCAGCCTGGTGTTGGTGCGCTCGGAGAGCCGCCGGCGCGAAGTAGCTGTAAGAGGTGCGCTGGGAGCGACGCCGGCACGCTTGGCGGAGCAGTTTGTGACCGAGGGACTGCTGCTCGGTTTGTTAGGCAGTCTTGCAGGCGTGATGGTCGCCGCCGGAATTATGAAACTCCTCGGCAGCCTCATTCCGAAAGACATGGCGTCGAATATGCCTTTTCTGGGAAACGTCGGCCTGAATGCGCACACTGCGACGTTCGCCGCAGCAGTCGCGACGCTAGCCGTTTTGCTGCTGGCTGCCACGCCCACATTGCGGCTATCGTTTCACAACGTGCGTGAAGGAATGGCGGAAGGCGACCGCGGCTCCGGCAGCCGTTTCTGGAGCAGGCTAGGAGCGAACCTGGTGGTGGTCGAATTGGTAATCGCGGTCGTGCTGCTGACCGGAGCAGGGCTGCTGGGGCGCAGTCTCTACCGCCTGCTGCACGTGCCGTTGGGCTTTGATCCAAGCCAAGTGGCGACGATGCGCATCATGGCTCCCGATACGGCTTACAAAAACGACGAACAGGTCATCGGGCTCTACCGCGAAATTGTGCGTCGTGTCTCCAGCCTGCCGGGCGTAAAGACAGCTGGTATGACTAGCATGCTCCCGGTTCAATGTAATTGTGCGACCGACGGGATTACCTTCCCGGGAAGACCGGACCACGGCGAACACAATGAGGTGGATGAGCGTCATGTGAGCCCCGAATATCTGCCCGCGCTCAAGGCAGCGCTCATACGGGGACGGTATTTCAGGGAGGAGGACGATGCTTCTCATCCGCGAGTGGCCCTCATCAACCAGGCGCTGGCGCGGAAGTATTTCCCAAATGAGGATCCGGTTGGGCAGAAGATAGCCAACGACGAGTCGGGCCATCCGTCCGTGTGGGAAATTGTCGGCGTCGTTGACGACGTTCACGAGGGGGCCCTCGACGGAGAGAATTGGCCGGCGGAGTATTTCCCGATCAATCAGACGCGCCAGAATGACTTCATTCTTGTTGTGCGCACATCGCAGGATGCGGGGGCGCTGCTCCCTGTGCTGGTGAAAACACTGCATCAGATGGACCCGAATCTCGCGGTCTCAGAAGAAACAACCATGACGGGCAAGATCGACGCCACACAGGCGGCGCTCCTTCATCGGTTTTCGGCATGGCTAGTCGGCGGATTTGCCGCAATTGCCTTGACGCTTGGCGTGGTGGGCCTTTACGGAGTGATCGCTTACTCGGTGAGTCAGCGCACCCGGGAAATCGGCGTGCGCATAGCGCTCGGTGCCCAGCGTAGCTCGGTGTACACACTCATAATGCGGCAGGCCGGGTGGCTCACAGCAACCGGGTTGGCAATCGGGCTCGTCTGCTCCGTAGGATCATCGTTGCTCATACGCGGCCTGTTGTTTGGTGTGCAAGCCTGGGATGCCGTGACTCTGAGCCTTGTCGTCCTACTATTGGCTCTCGCGTCGATGGCGGCGAGCTTCCTCCCTGCGCGTCGAGCAGCATCGGTGAATCCGGTAGAAGCTCTTCGCGGCGAGTAGATCATTCGATAGACATCACAGACCTTGATGTGCTGCGGCTGGGAATTGCCTGGAAAGTCTGGTTTCGGTATGTTCCCCAGCCGAAGCGCCAGGGCGATGCATCGCATGATCATGAATCTGCTATAGCTCGCCCACTGCCTTATATTGCCAGGGCGCGGGCAGGTTCTCGCGCGCACTAGTCCTCATAAGTCGGCTTCGTCGAGCGAGAGGCTAGTGTACGGCTTGGCAATGATTTGATACGAAGAGAGCGATTGATGCCGAAGTGATTCTTGTCAGTTCTGGAAGGCCGCTTGATCCTTCGAGTCGTTCTTCAAAGACTCGCAGCCAACAGGCTGCCGCAGCATGGGCTGCATCGTCGCCATCACTCGTCCGTATACACCAGTAGAGAGCGGCGAGCCAGCGTTCCGCGTCCAAGGTGAAGTTCTCCAGAGAGCAGCGGCTCTTTGAATTGGAACTGGCGGGAACAAGATGGCCGTCCATGACAACCTCCAAGACGTCATGCTGACTCCGTCTCACGCTGCAGCTTGCCTCAACACATCTTCTACTTTAGCGTCCAAGTCGCGAGCCACGCGCAGCGCATCGCGATTTTCATAGGGGGCCAGGAGGCTGGCCATCCTGTCATACGAAATATGCACGCCATCAGCGCGCTCATCCACAAGGACGGTAACTGGAGCATACGAGCCGGCATCCGGAACACGCTTCGCCATTTCTTTCATGATGAGAGGATTTCCAATGACCAGACGCATGATGTTGGATGTGTGGTGCTCGGTCCCCTTGCGAACAATCATCCCATGATCGAACTCTGCAAATTGCATGAGACCGCTCTCGCCCAGGGCGGGTTGTATGGCGGCCTCTAGTTCGGCGGCAGTTGCCGCTCGCTGCGTTGCTTGCCAGAGCTCTGCCATATTCGGGTGACCAATCGATGCCTTGATGGCTGTAACGACAACGTCGAATGGCTTCGAGGAGGTCACTGTAAACCGTTCCATCTCCACTTTTCTGATCATTCTGGCTCCTTAGCCCTCGTTTGCAATGCTGAGCGACGGCGTTTTGGCTGAAGATAACGGAGCTACCGCCGATCGGACGGGAAGTTTCCCTAAGAGCGTCCGGCAGTCATCGCAATTGGCGATTCAGGAATTCACTCGTCCGACCGTTGGCAAGGTGAGCCGCAGCGGCGTTGTAGTGTTTTCCGTTATGGCGTGAGAATGCGTGACACTGCCCCGGGTAACTGTACACCGTCGCATTTGGCTTCTTAACAAGTGCTGCTTTAATCGCCGCTTGTGCAGCCTTGGAAATGAACTCATCCTCCTCGGCCAGATGCATGAGAATGGGCGCATGAAGCCCATCGACCTCTCCCAGATATTTCTCAGTATCGGCGCCGTGATACCAGACCGCGGCGTCGATGCCGTCGTTACGCACGGCTGTCATGAAGACCATCAGCGCGCCGAGGCAATAGCCGAGCAAGGCAACCTTGCCGTTGCATTCCGGGAGATTGCGTACTGCGTCGATGGTGTCCTTGATGTCCTTTACGCCGGCATCTCTGTCATAAGCCGAATAGAGGCGAAGGCCGTGTTGCCAGTCGGCTTCGGAGGTGACGTTCAGGTCGACGCCCGGCTCCTGCCGCCAGTACAGGTCTGGAGCGACCGCGAGGTAGCCTTGTTCCGCCAATTCATCGCAGTGCCTGCGAATGTCGGCGTTCACACCGAACAGTTCCTGCAGAACGACAACAGCCGAGGCCGGCAAGATTTTCGGTCTCGCAATATAGGCGTTGAAGGTGCCGCCCCGTCTTTTCACGGTGATGTGATCCATCATTTCGCTCTCCTGAGACGGCTATGTCCATACAGAATCTCCGCCGACCGGAACCGGATCGGCGGAGCTTTTTGTCTGAAAGCGCAAGGCTACTCACTGACGGAGGTGGCAGCCTCTTCGATGAGCTTGGCTGCTTCCTTCGGAAAAGCCATATAGGCCACATGGCTCGACTTCACTTCGACCGTCTTGGCCTTGGCGCGCTTCGCCATCATGCGCTCCTGGTCCGGATTGATCGATCGGTCTTCGGTTGCCACCATGTAAAAGGTGGGCTTGTGCTTCCAGGCGGGATTTTTGACCGGATGGGTGAACGAGTCGGTAGAGATCGGCACCTGCGCTATAGCCATGAACTCAGCTTCATCCCGTGGAACGTCCGCTGCGAAGTCGGCCACGAAATGCGCCTGGTCGATCCACCAGAGCCCGTTGCTGTCTGGCGTGAACGCCTTGGACGCTTGTGGCAGGGCCTGTTCGATCGACGCACAGCTCTCACCTTCATCGAGAGCAAAAGCGGCAATATAGACAAGCGCCGCAACGTTTGGATGATTGCCGGCCTCGGTGATGATGGACCCGCCGTAGCTGTGGCCGACCAGAACGACAGGACCGCCCATGGCGTCGATTGCAGCCTTCGTGTACTTTTGGTCGTCGGCGTACGAAGTCTCGGGAGGCTGCGCCACCGAGACCTTGTAGCCATCATTTTTGAGGATGTCGGCGACCCTCTTCCAACCAGAGCCATCCGCGAAAGCTCCATGCACCAGAACTACATTCTTAATATGCTGACTCACGATTATTCTCCTTTGGGGTAAAGATCCAGACGGATCAGTTGATTTTCAATGTCGAACGCCTTCGCGCTAAACCGCCCTTCTTTCGTGTAGAACTTACTGGGCTGTAATGCTGTCGACCCTCGCACTTGCGACCAACCATAGTCAGGAACGAGCACAACACTATTGAAGACATGAACCCTTTTTGTCGATTCCTGCTCAAATGCGAGTGAAGGCGGCCGAAAAGACCACTCCGGGCTCGTGTTCAACGCGAGAACTCTAGCCGAATCTCAACTCCACTACGATATTGCGTCCAGAGACGATTCCGGGCAACACCGCCCCGGACCGCTGAACTTTCGGATGGGATCTATTCGTGTGGTTGAGGGAATTGGGGTTTGGGTACTTCGACAAAAACCCTGCGACTTGAATGTTCACGCCTCCACTTTGCCGGAGTCGCCGCGAGCACATTTGCAAACGCTCGGGTAAACGCGGCTTGATCGGAAAATCCAGTCTGCGCGGCAACTTCCACCAACGAGTTACTCGTTTCCGACAAAAGGGCCTTGGCGATCTCAATGCGCTTCAGAATCAAGTAGCGATATGCGGAGGTCCCAAACGATCTCCTGAATGATCGCGCAAAATGGCTGACTGATATCCCACATTCATCGGCAAGTGTTTCAAAAGAGCACGGACGGAGCATTCCTGAGTTGAAAGCACCTTCCGAAAGTATTGCCGGAGTTCGATATTCATTCCGGCGCTGGACAATCATGAAACCTCCTCACCTCGCATATGCAACCGGCGCACAGAGGCTGCCGGTCTTCAAAAAAAGAACGGACGATATTTTTCAAAGTCGGCGTGCCGGAAAATATCTGCTTGCGTGGCCCTTGTCGAATTACAGAGAACAATGCGGACGCGGGATTGCGCCGGAGTGTAGCGTAGCGCCAAAAAGAACGGCCATTCTTGTACAAAACGACCGTGGTTGAATGAGATAGCTCTCAGAAATGCTGGTGCTGAGCAGGATTTATGGTCCTTTCACTGATTAGTGCGCTTCGTTTGGACTCGAAAACTGAGTCCGAATCGACAAATAGGACGGATATCTGCAATCCTCCAAGATGCTGTGCCGCGTATCATACCTCTCGGAGTCGCCTGGCGGCGTAGCTTACCTCGTTGGGAATGAGAAGAGCTTTTTGTAGAGGAGAAGTAGAGGACGATCAGTGTCTGGTCAAGTAACTAGAACCCGCATCCTTCGGGTGGGGCTTGATTTGGCAAGCGCAGAGGGGCTCTGCAGGATCACCTTTGGTTCGGTTGCCGGACGCGCGAGCCTCTCAAAGGGTGGCGTTGTCGCGCATTTTCCGCATCTGGTCGACCTGAAGCGGTCCATTCTTGATGTTGCATTGGACCTTTGGAGCCGTACCTGCCTCGGAGTCGACACTGGCGTTGGAGGCGGGTTGCCCTCGCTGATTCGCTACCTAAATGTATGGATCGGATGGACGAGGAGGGCAGGACTGCCGGGCAGTTGTCCGATCGCCCAGGCCATTGTTGAGTTGAGTTTCCTGCCGGAACCTGTTCGAGAGGCTGCTGCGGCGGCGGAATCTGTCTGGCGGCAGACCCTCATTATGTTGATCCGTGATGCGATCGACAAGCGGCACTTATTGCACGATACCGACGTCGCCCAGTTGGCATGGGACCTGCTCGGCATTTATCTGAGTCACCATGTTTCCAGCCATTCTCTTCGGGATCCGCAGGCGGACAGAAAGGCACAGTTCTCCGTGAAGCGGATCGTAGCCTCCATAGAAGCGATTAGGTAGAGCCCAGTTCAACAGGGACAAGGTGGTCAGTAGCAACCGCGCCATCACCGTTCAGTTTGCGCCAGCGAAACGGCGTTATACCTTCGAGCTTGGTAAACGCGCGTGTGAAAGCAGCCTGATCGCAGAATCCCGACCGAAATCCCACCTCTGCCAGACTCAGTTCGGGTTCGCGAAGCAGATTCTTCGCCGTGTCGATTCGAAGCTTGATGAGCCATTGATGAACTGAAGTGCCAAAGCTCTGGCGAAAGCAACGAGAGAAGTGACTCGGGGAGAGCTGACAGGCGGTTGCAAGATCCGCAATTCTGATCTCGCCTTCAAGATGCGCACGCAACATTTCCTCGGTGCGAATCTTTTGCCAGATCTCCAGGCTTGGCTGTGCCCGGAGAGTTTCTTTACCGTTGCCATAGTGTTGCAGAAGATGTGTGCTTACAAGAAGTGAGACATCTTCTAATGCAAGCATGTTGAGCGGTTCACGGTTGCGCACCTGACTGAGGATGGTCTTGGTCAATTGAGCAACGACGAGGTCCCTTTCAAAGAAGACCATCCGAAACGAATCAACTGGTGCAATCCTGTTGTCTGCTGCAACTCTGTCCAGCAGATCGCGCGACACATAATAGTGTAGATAGTCGAACGGACCTGCCGCCCACATCTCCATCGGCTTCATAAGATCGATTACCGTTGTTGCGAATGCGATCGAATGAGAGACGCTGACTTCTTGTCCGGCGATTCGTGCGCGCCACCGGTCAACCGGAGTTGGAGCTAAAGCCACGCAGATGAGCATGGCGCGGTCCTCAGGATAGGCCGGCGCCCGCTGCATCTCCATCGATCCACCCTTGAGCCTGGTGAGGGCGAAGTCGGGCACGCCAAACACATTCTTGAGGGAGCAGTCATAGAGCGGCGTCCGGAAGACCTGGGCTAGGTTGGCGCCGTAGAACTTCCGAGCGGGTGTCAACGACGGCTTCTTCGGAAGACTTTGCTTGCGAGCCACGCCCCCCTCCGTTCGGGCAACAGCCTCAATATAAACCACCTAGAAGAGCCACGTCCACGTTCGATCCAAAGCAGTCGAGTTCAACTCCTAGAGAGCTCTCAACGACTGCCTCCGCCAACGCGCTCGTCGAGGTTCGGATTAGTACCGAGACGGCCTCTCGGAAGTTATCGTTAATCTCAATGCGTGTAATGGCGGAGATATCACTATCCAAAATCCAGTGGCTGTCCTTAGATTGAAGCCGGCTTCTCGTCGGAGGCCTTGATTGGATCAGCCTGTTCCTGCGAAGTATGTGAGCATCTGGAGGAGCAGCAACAACTCTCAGTATCCTAGATACCGGACGGCCATCTGGGCGGTTCGCTTGAGTTCTGTCTTCGTCGAACCATTCGCGGCCTGGATGGAGAGGCCGGCGAGGGTCGCTGAGAGAAAGCGGGTGAAGTCGTCCACGTTGATGTCCTTGGACAACTCACCGTTCCTTCTTGCCCGTAGAAAGCGTTCCCTCATTGCGGCTTCATTCTGTTTCCGTATCTCGGTAATGATGTCCCGCGCCGATGTTGCATCGGTACTGCACCCCACCGCTCCCGCCAGTGTCATACAGGTCGGCGGATGAGCGGGCGTGGTGAGGAACGCAACTGTGTTGTTGAAAAGTGCACGAACAACCTTTTCGAGAGTCGGCCTCTCCAGCGCTTTCGTTGCGTATTGCGCTCGGGTTTCGGTATATCGCTTCACTGCAAGCGAAAACAATGCCTGCTTGTCACCAAATGCCGCATAGATACTTGAGGGGCTGAGGCCCATCGCCTGGGTGAGATTAGCCATCGAAGCACCCTCATAGCCCCGTTCCCAAAAGAGCAACATCGCAGCCTCAAGCGCCGCGTCTTTGTCGAACCCGATCGGTCGTCCTGTTTTTCCGTTCCCGGTTTTCATAGGTCTGCTCGTAATTCTGGATATTAGAGCCGAAAATCGTGAATCAGATGCAGAAGCGCATACATCTGTAATGATAGTTACATAAGTGGTGTTCCGGAATTGCGTGGAACGACAGGTTTTCAAAGGAGAAGGTCATGCACCCGGTTTCGATTGAGGAAGCTCATGAGGTCGAGATGATCTTTCTCGCCGTTCCTTTCACCTCATACAAGAAGGTCGCGGAGGAGTTTGAGAATTGGAAAGGGAAGATCATCGTCGATGTGACGAATGCTCTTCACGTGCCCCCTCAGTCTTTGGTAGTTCGCCTTTCTTCCGAGATCATGGGAGATGCTTTTGTCGGAGCACGACTCGTCAAGGCCTTCAATCATTTGCCCGCAGCACAGCTTGGAACCAATCCATCCTTGACGGGCCAGCGACAGGCGATATTCGTATCGGGCAACGACGCTGACGCTAACGCGACCGTTGCTGGCCTAATCGTCAATCTCAGTTTGGCTCCCGTGGACCTCGGAAGGCTCGACCAGGGTGGCGTCCCTCTTCATGCTGTCAACAGCTGGCCCGGTGGGCTTTTGTTTCAGAATCTGACTCGGCTTGGCTGATTACAGCAATCAAGTGAAGAGCATGTCCTTTTGGAAGTGCATGCTCTTTCACAAATCCAACTGAGAAAGGAGATTGGTCATGAAAGTAGGCTTTATAGGTGCCGGTACCGTAACAGGCACGTTCGGCCGCCATTTGATCACGGCTGGTCATACGATTGTCGTTTCCAATTCCAGAGGTCCGGAGACACTGGCTGATTTTGTCGCCGATCTTGGCCCGGGCGCAATCGCAGGGACCAGGGAGCAGGCAGCCGAGTGCGACATCGTTATTCTCGCTACGAACTGGATGAACGTGCCCGGAGCACTGAAAGGCATCGATTGGCGTGGCCGAATTCTGATTGATGCGACGAACGCGCATATGGATCCTAAGCCCGACATCAGTCTTGCAGGAGTTACCAGATCGCGGGCCGCGTTGAAGGGACGGACATCGGGCGAGATGGTCGCTGAAATGGCAGTTGGCGCGCGGCTTGTAAAGTCGATCAGCAACATACCGATGGCATGGATACAGGACTTCTCATCGAACAAGCCGCGCACCGTCATCTTTACATCCGGCGACGACGTTGAAGCCAAACAGCTAGTGATCGAGTTGATCAACGGTGTCGGATTTGTCGCCATTGACCTCGGATCGCTCGTGACGGGCGGTGCAATGCATGAGGTCGGCGCTCCGTTGTCTGGGCTCGATCTCCACTTTGTCCGCCGGCTTCGGTAAAAATGCCCGAAGGCCGCCTGACAATTCCTTGCGAGCCCTTCAGTTGCTAATGCCGTAAATCAAGCACATAACAGGCGAAAGTAACGCGGAACTGACTGCTCGACCGGCGTGCAACGAATTGGCCGCCGCTCAATTTATGCAAACAGCCCAATGTATTCACCGAGCCAGGTGCGGCGGCTCAAGTCAACACAAGGGCGTATCGTTACTGATCGCGAATCAAGGGGGACTTGCCCTCCCATCCTCCCGCGAGAAGGCTGCGGAAGGATGGGGCACGGTTCTCGTTCCCCAAAGGTTCTTTTACTTTGAATTGCCTTGGGCTGAGTTTGAAACGGACTCCCACGCTTCCCACGTTGCCAGGCGATCAGCGTATGCGGCCCGCACCCAGGGCAAATTGTGGCTGCCGAGAAAGAACCGCAGTGGCGGATTCTCCGCGTCCACGATTTTGAAGATGGCCTCTGGCGTCGCATTCGGATCGCCTCTTTCCATGCTCCCTAAACGCTCGAAGACCTGCCTTCTAAGATCTTCGTAGATGTCGAGGCCTGCTGCGAACTTTAAAGACTCCGGACTCCCAAACTCGGTGGCATAGGCCCCTGGCTCTATGATCGTTACCTTAATTCCAAACGGCTTAACCTCTGCGGCCAGGCTTTCGTGAATCGCCTCGAACGCCCATTTTGAGGAACAGTAATAACCGATCAAGGGCACCGTCACATGACCAAGGCCGCTCGATACACCGAGGATATGACCTCCGCCCTGCTTTCGCAGCAACGGCAAAACCTCTTGAATGACAGAAAGTGTCCCGAAAATATTCGTGTCATAGAGCGCTCGAACATCGTCCGCGCTGGCTTCCTCAATCGTGCCGACAAGAGAATAGCCCGCATTGTTAAGAACGATATCGAGCCTTCCGAAGTGTGCGTGAGCTTGCGCTACGACCGTCTTCACTTGATCGGGCTTGGTTACATCGAGTTCCAGAGTCAGAGCGTTTGCTCCGTACTTGTCTTTGAGATCGGCAATGCTTGCCAACGTGCGTGCTGTTGCTGCGACCTTGTCGCCACGCTTCAGCGCGGCATCGGCCCAAACGCGTCCAAAACCCCGAGAAGCTCCCGTGATGAACCAGATTTTTTCAGACATGTGACTCTCCTTTTGTGATTTCGATATGTTGGCGATGCAATCGCATCATGGATTGTTGAAATGGGATGTAAGCACCCCGCGCAATTGTGAAACGTCGATTTATGGGCGATCCCTTCGATCACGCGTTCGGAATTGCATCACCATGGGATCGTCACGTTTTCCCAGCGCGTGAACGTGCCTGTCGGGCCATCCGGACCGAGCAGGGCAACGCGCACCACCTCGCGGGAGCCATCCTCGACAGACTCCAGGCCCTGATAGCCGTTGAGGTTTGTCTTGGTGAAGCCCGGAGAGACCAGGTTGACTTTGATCCCGGTCGACTCCAGCTCGATCATCATGGCCAGCGTTATCGCGTTGAGAGCCGCTTTGGACGCAGGGTACACCGGACTGTAGAACGCACGGTACTGGTAAGCCGGGTCTGCGTTTGTCGTCATCGATCCGATTCCGCTCGACACGTTGACGATGCGCGCGTCCGATGACTCGCGGAGGAGCGGCAGCATCGCCTGGTAAACAGCGAGGGCGCCGAACACGTTGGTCTCCCACACTGCGCGTATTTCATCGAGGGACGCGTTGCTCGCGAGCGTTATCTTCGCATACTCCTGGAGGGACAAACCCAGCTGCTGCTGTCTCGTATTGGAGATAGCAGCGTTGTTGACGAGCAGATCGAGGCGGCCAAACTTCTTGCGGATGCGCTCCGCCGCCGCGGCGATCGAAGCGCGATCCGTCACATCGATCTGGAGCACGATGGCGCCCGGCCCAATCTCCTTGGCCACGGCCTCGCCGCGCGCGAAGTTGCGCGACCCGACCAGCACAGTGAGGCCATTCGCTACGAGTTCTTTCGCGACCTGAAGTCCGACCCCTTGATTCGCCCCGGTGACCAGGGCGACGCGTTTGTGTTGCATGTCGTTCTCCTTTACGATGTGCGGCTGATGTCCTGATATGCTCTAGAGGCAGCCGGAACTATGTTCCAGATAATAAGCGGAACATGGTTCCGATTGCAAATTGTGCGCCCATGAAAAAAAGAGCTCCATCAAAAACTGACACGCAGAAGTCCGAACAAGGCAAGCCACGCCGCATGCGTGCCGATGCGCAGCGCAAGATGAGTTCGCTCCTCCAGGCGGCGTTGGAGGTATTCGCCAAATCGGGAGTAGACGCTCCGGTCCGTGAGATCGCAGAAAGGGCGGGCGTCGGTCTTGGCACGGTTTACCGCCACTTCCCGCAGCGCTCGGATCTCATCGTCGCCGTCTTTCAGACCCAGGTGGATGCTTGCGCGGATGCGGCCTCTGTCCTCGCGGCCAAGTATGGGCCTGGCGATGCCTTGGCTCGCTGGATGCAACGCTTCGTGGATTTCATTGCTACCAAGCGGGGGCTGGCGGGAGCGCTCCATTCAGGCGATTCGGCCTACAGGGCCCTGCCGGCTTACTTCAACAAGCGCCTGCTGCCTGCACTCAAAACTCTGCTGGATGCCGCCGTCGCAGCGGGAGCCGTGCGTCCTGGCATTGAAGCCAAGGACCTGTTGCGAGCTGTCGCAACTCTATGCCACGGACCTCACGATGAAGAGCCCGTCTACGCGCGCAGAATGGTCGAGCTGCTCGCGGACGGTCTGCGTTACGGTATGAGTGAGCACGGAAATCATCATGCCTTGAAGTCGACCAGGCGTTTATAAGTCCTGCAAGT
>CAVQEO010000049.1:0-12021 GCA_963711525.1 uncultured Acidobacteriaceae bacterium
TGCGCCGGTTAACTTTCAGGAAGCCTTCGTCAGCAGTCCGTTCGGGTCGAGAACGAACTTCTTGGCGACGCCGGAATCGAAATCAGCATAGCCCTTGGGCGCATCCTTAAGAGGGATCACCGTCGCGTTGACGATTTTCGCAATCGGCAGGCGGTCGTGCAGGATAGCCTGCATGAGCTGCCGGTTGTACTTCAGCACTGGGGTCTGGCCGGTGTAGAAGCGGTGCGACTTCGCCCATCCGAGCCCGAAGCGAATCTTCAGGTTACCGGTCTTGCTTGCATCGTCCTTTGCTCCCGGATCTTCTGTGACATAAAGCCCAGGTATGCCGATGGCTCCAGCGGCGCGGACAATCGTCATTAGCGAGTTGAGCACTGTGGCGGGAGCTTCTTCGCCACTCTTGCCCTGTGCTTTGGCTTCGAATCCGACGGCGTCGATTGCGGAGTCAACCTCGGGCTTGCCAACGGCATTCGCTATCAAGTCTCCAAGGTTCTCACTTTGCGTAAGGTCGATAGGCGTAAATCCGACGCTTGCGGCGTGCTTGAGGCGATCGACATTCATATCGCCGATCATGACGACCGCAGCGCCGAGAATTTGTGCCGCGGCCGCAGCCGCAAGACCAACCGGTCCGGCACCGGCAACATACACGACGGAGCCGACGCCAACACCCGCGGTGACGGCGCCATGAAAGCCAGTAGGCAGGATGTCCGACAACATCGTCAGGTCCGTGATTTTGGCCATAGCCTGCTCCTTGTCCGGGAATTTGATCAGATTGAAATCCGCGTAAGGAACAAAGACATATTCAGCCTGGCCGCCGACCCATCCGCCCATGTCGACATAGCCGTAGGCTCCGCCGGCTCGCCCAGGATTGACGTTGAGACAGACTCCGGTTTCCTGTTCCCGGCAGGTGCGGCATCGTCCGCAGGCAACGTTGAAGGGAACCGTAACCAGGTCGCCCTTCTGGATGAATTCGACATCCGCGCCGGATTCGATGACTTCGCCTGTAATCTCATGTCCCAGAACCATTCCGGTAGGAGCTGTGGTCCGGCCGCGAACCATATGTTGATCGGACCCGCAGATGTTGGTCGAGACTACCTTCAGGATTACTCCGTGTTCGACTTTCTTGCCGGCGGGGTTCTGCATCTTTGGGAAATCGATCGACTGCACTTCAACCTTGTTCCGGCCAAGGAAAACTACTCCGTGATTCTCCGCCATAAGCTGTTACCTCTGTTCCTTTCATTGTTTGTATTAGGTTCATATTTCGATCGCCGGTCTGGGGACGGCCGAGGACGAATTAGACCAATCCACTCGAATCTTCGTCCTAAGGTCGTTCCTGCGCCGCGTTAATAACAACTGCAAAAATCGTCATGATCGCTGGGAAAGTTACCCAAGGCATCCTCCCTTGGCTCGTTCAGTGCAACACGCATGCCAAACTCGAACGCGGAGAACGCTTCGCGGGAAGTACTACATTGGTGAGACGTCGCTGGACAGGAAATGCGACCGGTGATCGGTCAGCAACTGTCGGATTTGCAGATCGTCGTCAGCTGAGACCTTTCCGAGACCAACTAACTAAGCGTAGTAGAAACAGTAGCTCGCTAAGAACGGTCAAAGGTGCTTCAGGAAAGAAGGTCGTAGCGAGGGAATGCAGAACCCACCTTGGCTTAGAGCGGATCGCTGATCTTCTCGAGTAATTTCCGTCTGCAGTGACGCCAAGTGGCGGTTCGTAGTTGCTATCGATGCCTTGGCAAAGTTCGAAGATTTCGACACCTGTCGAGAGAAGTGTCAGCATCCCGACACTCTCTTAAAGAACCGCAATCTAACAAAAGCAAAGCCCACCGCTTTCAGCCAGTTGTCGTGGTCTCGGTTAGTGTGTGTCTTTGGCAGGCCGCGTGCAATCTTGTCGGGTGCTGAAGGCAACCGGATATTCCGACACACGATCCGGTCGCGCGGACGGTAGCCCTAAGCGCCATGAGCATCGCGCTGATGGGGCGAACCGAACAGTCCCAGTCCACACGGAGACATTTTGTATCAAGGCCCGACCGGAAGCGGAACTTCCGGCGAACATATGGAGGGAAAATGATCAAGCTTGAAGATGCCCGTAGAGTTATTGCGGCGGCGGAGAAAAAGGCGAAGGAAATCGGCCAACCAATGAATATTGCCGTAGCGGACGAAGGAGCCAACCTTATTTCCCACGTCCGGATGGATGGTGCGTGGCTGGGCAGCATTGATATCTCCATCAAGAAAGCATTTACTTCGCGCGCCTTTGACATTGCGACAAAAGACCTGGCCACTTACTCACAATCCGGTGGGCAATTTTTCGGCATTCACGCCTCCAATAATGGAAAGGTGATGATCTTTGCCGGCGGGATCCCGCTCAAGAAAAACGGCAAGGTGATCGGAGCCATCGGAGTGAGCGGCGGGACGGGGGCGCAAGATCAAACAGTTGCAGAAGCAGGGGCAGCGGCCTTTTAAATTCTAACCGTCAACACCACTGTAAGTTCGCTTCAAATCGCCGCGAGGTTATTGGGAGTCGGTGCTCGATCCGCGCGGCTTATAAAGAGCAGCCCAACCTTAAGACTTAGCTGGGCAGGAGTTAATCTTTCCGATGATCTACTCTGAGCGAAAGTATACGCGCCTCCAGGTGCCAGCAGCAGCTTTGCCTCATCTCGCAAGCGTGCTGCTAGCCGGCACAGTGTTAGCCCTCGCGGCCGGCTGCAGCACGAGCAGGCAAACGCAGTCCTCGGAGGTGCATGCTCCCGCGCAGGAGCAGAACTATAACTCCCCTACATACCACGGCACGCTGGCTCCCGATGACGGGCAGTGGACCCGCGCGGCGAAGGACTTTGCCAGTACGCGCTACACCACTCTCAACCAGATCACGCCAGAAAACGCGCAGAACCTGAAGGTGGCATTCACGTTCTCGTTGGGCACGACGCGGGGAGCAGAAGCCGCACCGATCGTGGTCAATAACACGATGTACATTGTGACGCCGTGGCCAAACTACGTGTACGCACTTGACCTGACGAAGCCGGGAGCACCTCTGAAGTGGAAGTTCGACCCCGAGACCTCGCCAGCGTCCAAAGGCTCCGCATGCTGTGACTGGGTGAATCGCGGCGGCGTATATACCGACGGCGAGTTCATCTTCAACACTCTGGATGGCAACACCATCGCCCTGAACGCCGACACCGGCAAGCCGATCTGGCGCAACCATGTCGCCGACATCCAGAGGGGCGAAACCCTGACGATGGCCCCGCTCGTGGTAAAGGACAAAGTCATCGTCGGAAATAGCGGCGGCGAGTTCGGTATCCGCGGTTGGGTGAAGGCGCTCGATACCAAAACCGGCAAGCTGGACTGGACCGCCTATACGACGGGTCCTGACAAGGACGTGCTGATCGGGCCGCGGTTCCACGCGTTTTATCAGAAGGATCAGGGCGCCGATTTGGGCGTGAAGACGTGGCCGCCCGACGCATGGCAGCACAGCGGCGGCGGCATGTGGGGATGGATGTCGTATGACCCGGAAACGAACCTGCTGTTCCATGGCACGGCAAATCCGAGCCCATGGAATGCGGAGGAGCGTCCGGGCGACAACAAATGGACCGCAGGGATCTTCGCCCGCGATGTCGATACCGGCGAAGCTGTGTGGGCGTACCAGTACAACCCGCACGATCTTTACGATTACGACGGCATTAATGAAAATTTGCTGCTGGACCTTCCCATCAACGGTCAACAGCGCAAGGTCCTCGTACACCCGGACCGCAATGGTTACATGTACATTCTGGACCGCAAGACGGGAGAGGTGCTCTCGGCGCATCCCTTTGGCAATATCACCGATTCAACCGGCGTGGACCTGAAGACAGGCGACATCCACTATGTCCCCGCCAAGCACCCGCAGTTCGGAAGCGTGGTGCGCGATATCTGTCCCGCTGCTCCGGGCGCGAAAGACTGGACGCCGATGGCTTTCTCACCGCGCACCGGGCTGCTCTACATTCCCCATAACAATCTATGCATGGATGTCGAAGATGTTTCCGTCGATTACATCGAGGGAACGCCGTATGTCGGCACGAACGTGAAGATGCATGCCGGGCCCGGTGGCAACGCGGGCTTCTTTACCGCGTTCGATCCGGTCCAGGGCAAGATCGTCTGGCAGACTCCGGATGAGTTCCCGGTATGGAGCGGCGCGGTCGCGACGGGCGGGGATGTCGTCTTCTACGGGACGCTGGAAGGCTGGTTCCGGGCGGTGGACGCACACACTGGCAAGCAACTCTGGCAGTTCAAGACAGGCTCCGGCATTATCGGCCAGCCGATTGTGTATCGCGGGCCGGACGGCAAGGAATATGTAGCAATTCTGTCAGGTGTGGGCGGATGGGCCGGCGCGATCGTAGACGGCCAGCTCGACTCCCGCGACCCGACCGCCGCGCTTGGTTTTGTGGGAGCCATGACGGACCTGCCCAACAAGACCACGGCTGGAGGCACTCTGTATGTCTTCTCGCTTTAGGTTCCTGAAAATCGCGGTCATCAAATCCGCGGCCGTAGTTGGAGCATACCTTCTTGCGGGCACGATTTCCTGCCTGGCGCAGCCGCTGCTGGTTTGCGCCGATCCACAGAACGCGCCTTTCTCCGACCGCCAGAAGACTGGCTTCGAGAACAGGATCGCCGAAGTGATCGGTGCGGACCTGCATCGTCCTGTGCGGTTCTACTGGGCCCGCAAAGGCCGCGGCTTCGTCCGCGAAGTGGTGAATAAGGGCAGCTGCGATGTGTTGATCGATATCCCCGTCGGCGTGCATGGTCTTCTGATCAGCAAGCCGCTCTATCGGTCGACCTATGTCTTCGTGACCAGGCGCAGCTCCCCGGCCATCACTTCGCTGGACGATCCGAATCTCCGCAGGATGAAGATCGGGGTGCAGATCCTGGGTGACGGCTATGCTCCCCCGGCCCAGGCTCTTGCCCGGCGAGGTCTAAGCAGCAACGTTGTCGGTTACCACATGGACAGAGACACCGGCAGCATCATCTCGGCCGTGAGGCAGGGCAAAGTGGACACGGCGATTGTGTGGGGACCGATAGCCGGCTACTACAGCAGGCACGGTTCGAGTCTCCGGCTTTCGCCGGTAACTCCGGCGGTTGATCCTCCAGTGCTCCCCTTCACGTTCGCGATGGCTATCGGAGTTCGCCGAAGCGAGCCCGCCCTTCTTCAGCAAATCAATCAAGCCATCTCCAAGGAGAGCGTGCGAGTTCACCAGATCCTTGAGGCTTACAACATTCCGGTGCTGGCGCTCAACGCCGGAGAAGGGGCGGCACGCAGCCAGTCCCAGACAGGACAATGACCATGAGGCGCTCAGGTCGTCATGCTCTTCATCTACTCCCGAGCCTTCGCGGCGAATTTGATGGTCGCTTCGCTGTTGGCAGTAGTTAGCGGCTGCTCCAGCGAACAGCGCATCTTTCGCGGTCCCGCTCCCGGGGAAACACCCACCCAGGGCATCACCGTGAGCGGCCTGCATCCGGGCGATCCTACACCAGGGACGACGAACCCCAACACGCCAGACATGAGTTTCTACGACGAGAACGCATACGCTGTCGCCCAGGGCCGCACGCTATTCAGCGCCTACAACTGCAGCGGATGCCATGCCAACGGCGGCGGTGGCATGGGGGTCGACCTCATGGACGACCAATGGATCTACGGCTCACAGCCGCAGAATATTCACGCCGATATCGTCGAAGGACGTCCCAACGGGATGCCATCGTTTCGCGGCAAGATCCCCGATGCGCAGATTTGGGAAATCGCTGCCTATGTCCGCTCTCTCAGCGGATTGAACAGCAAGGGCGGCGAACCGGGCCGCAGCGACGATATGTATTATGCTCCGGCGCCCGCAAATCGCCCGAAGCTCCAGCCGAAGGGCTCGATGGGACCTGAACCCGGCGATCCCAATTACAGGGTGCAAAAATGAGGCTCCCCGACATCAGCGCGCTCGCGTTCTCCAATCCGCTGAGTGGAAACCAGTCCGCGCTCAACCCCACCGGACCTGACGCGATCCGGGTCGCCCACCTGTGGCTCATTATCCTCATCATCGCCATCGTCGTCTTCGTGCTGGTGTGGATTGCCCTGCTCTACGGGATCGCGCGCCGGCCGGGCGGCGACGCGGACCCCGCAACACCCATCCTCGATACTGCGGCGCCGGATAGAACTTCGACGCGCGTCGTGAGCATTGCAGCCGCAGTCACCGTCGTTACGCTGTTTTTTGTTCTGATCTCGAGTGTGCTGGCAGGCCGCATCACCAGTGAACCGGTGGGAAACCAGAAGCACATCGCAATCACCGTGATCGGACACCAATGGTGGTGGGAGGTGCAGTACCCCAACACCGAAGCCGACCGCACAGTGATTACGGCGAATGAGATACACATCCCTGTAGGCGTGCCGGTCGAGATCACGACGGCGTCGCGAGATGTGATCCACTCCTTCTGGGTTCCCAACCTCACAGGCAAACACGACCTGATCCCGGGGTACAACACCGCATTCTGGCTGCGCGCAGACCGAGCTGGAGACTACCGCGGGCAGTGCGCGGAGTTCTGCGGTATGCAGCATGCAGAGATGGGCTTTCATCTGATTGCAGAATCGCAGGCGAAGTTTCAGGCGTGGGAGAACGACCAGTTGCGTCCAGGCGCGACCCCGGTGACCGCACAGGAACAGCGTGGGCAACAGGTGTTTCTGCGCAGCGAGTGCATGATGTGTCACGCCATCGCCGGGACCATCGCAGGTTCGCACCTCGGTCCCGATCTGACGCATCTGGCCAGCCGGCAAACAATCGCCGCCGGTACGGTGCCTAACAACATAGGCAATCTTGCCGGCTGGGTCATAGATCCACAGCACATAAAGCCTGGCACATTGATGCCACCGAACGAGCTGAGCAGCGGAGATATGAACGACCTGCTCAGCTACCTGCAAAGCTTGAAGTAGGAGAGGGGTTACCGTGTCGAATCTAGCGCCAATCACCCAATCCCACGCTCGGGCCGACTGGGACCAGGCCCGCCACAACCGCCTCGAAGCGACCTGGAAAGGTCGGCCCGGCTTCTGGGGCTGGTTTACGTGGGCCCACCATAAAGAGATCGGCATCCGCTACTTCGTGACCGCGCTTTGCTTTCTGCTTCTCGGCGGCACCTTGGCGCTTGTCATGCGGTTGCAGCTAGCCCGGCCTGAGAACCATGTGCTTGGGCCCGATATGTACAACCAGTTTTTCACCATGCACGGCACGACCATGATGTTCCTCTTCGCCGTGCCGGTGATGTTCGAGGCTCTCGCCACCTACTTCGTGCCCCTGATGATCGGCGCGCGGAACGTAGCCTTTCCTCGTCTGGCATCGTTCAGCTACTTCCTATACCTCTTCGGCGGGATCGTTCTCTGGGGCATGTTTCTGTTGAATGCAGGCGCGGATGCAGGATGGTTTTCCTATGTGCCGCTGAGCGGGCCTGCATTCACGCCTGGCCATCGCGCCGATGCATGGTCGGTCATGGTGATGATGACCGAGATTTCGGCTGTGTGTGTGGCAGTCGAGATCCTGGTCAGCGTTTTCAAGCTTCGCGCACCTGGCATGTCGCTCGATCGTATTCCGCTGTTTGTGTGGGTAGAGACGGTTGTCGCCTTTTCCGTCATCTTTGCTCTGCCGGCGGTGATTCTGTCCAGCCTCATGTTGTTTCTTGATCGCAACTTCGGCACGCAATTCTTCAACCCCGCCGCAGGAGGCGATGCCCTTCTTTACCAGCATCTGTTCTGGTTCTTCGGTCATCCAGAGGTCTACATCGTCTTCCTGCCGGGAGCAGGCATCATCTCGACGCTGGTAGCTACATTCTCCCGCCGCCGGACTTTTGGCTATCTCGCAATTGTGCTCTCCACGGTATCTGTCGGATTTCTCGGCTTTGGCGTGTGGGTCCACCATATGTTTGCCACCGGCCTGCCGCTGTTATCGCTCAGCTTCTTCACCGCGGCCAGCCTGATGATTGCGATTCCAACGGGCATTCAGATCTTCTGCTGGCTGGCGACCATCATTACGGGAAAGCTTTGGCTCGCCACTCCGATGCTTTGGGTCTTTGGCTTTTTCTTTATCTTCATCCTTGGCGGACTGACGGGCGTGATGCTGGCCTCGGTTCCGCTGGACTTGCAGGCACACGATACATATTTCGTGGTCGCCCATCTGCACTATGTCGTCATAGGCGGCGCAGTATTTCCTCTCTTCGGCGCAGTCGAATACTGGTTCCCGAAGATCACCGGCCGCATGCTCAATGAGGTGCTGAGCAACGTCTTCTTCTGGCTGTTCTTCGTTGGGTTCAACCTCACGTTCTTCCCCATGCACCTGGTCGGTCTTGCGGGGATGACGCGGCGCGTCTACACCTATGGCGTCGATCGGGGCTGGGGCGAACTCAACGGCATTGAGACGGTAGGCGCCTTTCTGATGGGACTGGGTGTATTGTTCTTTGTTATTAACCTCATCCTTAGTGCCCGCCGCGGCCGCGTTGCGGGAGACAATCCGTGGCGAGCCGGCACACTCGAGTGGGCGACCTCGTCACCGCCGCCGGCATACAACTTCCTGTACATCCCCGTGGTCCAGGGACGGGAGACCGTCTGGGAGGACGAGGCTCACCCGGAAAGCGCGGGTGTGGTGACGGGGCTGCGCGACGAAGCCCGCGAGATGCTCGTCACCACGGTGGTTGACGCCTACCCAGACCATCGCCTGCTGCTGCCGGCGCCCTCGATCTGGCCGTTCTGGGCTGCGGTCGTGGTTTGCGGAACCGCGATCTGGACGGTTTTTCAGCCTTGGGCATTTGTGGTGGGCGCCGTTCTGTTCGGCATCGTGTTGATCGGCTGGTTCTGGCCATCCGAGGAAGAGACAGCAGCTCAGCATAAAGGAGAAAAGTGGGACAATGCTACCGCGTGAACTGAACGTCGCTGATCTTCCCACAGTCGTTTTCGGCAAGCGGAGTCCAATGTGGTGGGCGACCGCCGGGATCATGCTGGTGGAGGGGGTGCTGCTCGCGATCACGGTCGCCGCCTACTTTTACCTCGCATCGCGCAACGAGAACTGGCCTCCGCTGGACACCGCGCCTCCGGAGATCCTGGCAGGCACACTCAATCTCGTTCTTTTTCTGGTTAGCCTGGCGCCCAATTTTTGGCTCAAGCGCGTAGCAGGGTCGGGCGACATACAGAAAACTCGCCGAGCACTTTACGTCATGATCCTGTTGGGCGCGGCGACGCTGGTGCTGCGGGTATTCGAATTTGCGGGCCTGAACTGCAAGTGGGACTTCAGCAGCTATGCCTCTATCAGCTGGCTCCTGCTAGGGCTGCTCAGTCTGCAATTGCTGACCGACTGGGCCGACACGGTTGTGCTGACCATCATGCTATTTGGTAAGCATGTGCGCGCGGGTCGATTCATGGACGTTGCCGAGAGCGCAGACTACTGGAACTTCGTCGTTGGCTCCGCTGTCGTGGGCTGGGTCATCTTATACCTCGTCCCGCGATGGCTCTAGGAGAAGCCTATGGCAACCGAATCACAACTGCCGCCTGACGCCCCGCTTGCCCCGAACCCAAGCTCCCCAGCCAACCTTTTCGCGCTGTGGTGGGGGATTCTGATTGGGCCTTTGGCCTGGGCCACTGACCTGGGCATCAGCTATCCGATCACGCATTCACTCTGCGCATTCAATATCGCCTGGGGGTTCCACGCCATCACCCTGTGTACGCTTGCGCTCGCTGTGAGTGGGGCCGTGGTCGCCCGCCGTGAGCTTGCGCTCGTACCACGGGTGCCCGGCGAGGAGCTGCCCCGACCGATCGAGAGGAGCCGCTTTATGGCGCAGCTTGGCATTGCGCTCAGCGTGCTGTTCATGATCGTAATCATCGCGGAGTCGGTCCCGAAGCTGGGTATGAGTCCATGCCAGTAGCCGAGCGCGATTGCGATATTTTCTCGAGCGGTGCTCTCCACTGGCGACCGCTGCGGACAAAGGCGGCATTCTCTCTGGCGCTGGCGCTGATCTCTATTCTGATCTCTGCGACGCCTGCGCTGGCGGACGCTGAAACTGGCGAAGCCCCGGTTACACCCGCCAACTGGAGCCATGCCTGGTCGTGGGAAATGGGGATCGTTCTCCCTCTCGTGCTCAGCGCTGTGCTTTATTTTCTTGGCCACATGCGCATCCTTCGCCGGAACCGTCGCAACCCGGCGATTCGGCCATGGCAGGCGCTTTGTTTCTGGCTGGGGTGGCTGTCGCTGGTGGTGGCATTGGTTTCCCCGTTGCACGAGCTAGGCGAGGCGCTCTTCTCAGCGCACATGGCGCAGCACGAGATACTGATGGTGGTTGCGGCGCCGCTCCTCGCCTTGAGCCGCCCCCTGGTGACTTTTCTTTTCGCTCTCCCTTTTTCCTGGCGCAAGAGGATTGGCCGTTGGACGCGGAGCTCGACGGTCCGGAACACCTGGAGATTCATCACCGGCGCGCTCGTAGTCTGGGTGATTCAGGCAGTTACGTTGTGGGCGTGGCATATCCCTGCGTTTTACCAGGCCACGCTCAACAACGACGGCATTCACGCGCTCCAGCACACGATGTTTCTAGTGAGCGCACTCCTGTTTTGGTACGCGCTCATCTACGGGCGATATGGGCGGCTCGGTTATGGGACGGCCTTTATTCTCGTCTTTACCACGGCGCTTCATAGCAGCCTACTCGGCGCTGTGATGACCGTCGCGCGGACGGTCTGGTATCCGATCTACAACGGGCGGACAGCTCCTTGGGGGCTTTCGCCGCTCCAGGACCAACAGCTTGGGGGACTGATTATGTGGATTCCTTCCGGCATTGTCCTCGTCATTGCGGGCCTTGCCTTGTTTGCCGGGTGGATAAGCGAAGCCGAACGCCGCCAGTCGCTGACTCCGCTCTGGCAGAGCAGAAGCAGCAGCCTGGGCCCGCCCGCACAAGCTACTCCCGGAGCATTGCATGCAGACTAGACTTCGCTTCCTATTCCTGACATTCGCCGCAGTTGCTCTTGTCGCTACAGGGTGCAGCCGCTACAGCGACTTTGTCGCCGAGCCCAGAAATGGCGACAATCCGGCGCACGGCAACGCGGCCGCGGGTGCGGTTGCCATTCGCACTTATGGTTGCAGTACCTGCCATAGCATCCCAGGCATCGAGGGTCCTCGCGCAACGGTGGGTCCGCCACTCGATCATCTCGCCAACCGCATATACATCGCAGGCCAGCTGCCGAACAATCCGGCGAACCTGGTGCACTGGATCGAGCGGCCCCACGAGATACATCCCGACACGGTGATGCCGAACACGGACTTGCCAGACCAGGATGCCCACGATATCGCTGCGTACCTTTATACGTTGCGCTAGCCGGCGTGGCCTTTTTGTAGCTGCCGCAGGCGGATACATGGAGAAGTTGGATATGCGGGAAACAACAAATGGAACGGTGAGGATTGCCGGCATTTCAGGCAGTCTTCGCAGAGCATCGTTCAGCACCGCGCTGCTGAAGATTCTTGCCGAAAAAGCACTGCCTGCGATCGAGATTCAGGTCGTTACTCTTGAGGATATTCCTTTGTACAACGAAGACCTCGATCATAAGCCAGAGGTTGCAGCAGTGGCAGCGTTCAAGAGAATCATCGCTGAGAGCGATGGTGTGTTGATCGCCACTCCGGAGTACAACCACGGAATTCCGGGCGTTCTTAAAAACGCGCTCGATTGGGCCTCCCGTCCTGTCTTCGAATCCTGCTTTAGACACAAGCCAGTATCGATTATCAGTTCGTCTTTGGCTTTTACAGGTGGAGTGCGCGCGCAGTATCAGTTACGGGAAACACTGATTTCGATGGAGGCCCATCTCGTCATGGGGCCTGAGGTGGTAGTCGGTGGCGTTCATACGAAGCTGGCTGACGACGCTTACACCGACGAGAACGGCCTTGCATTCATGCTCACGTCTCTCGCCAGGTTGGGGGAGGAAACCGTTAGACGGCGCCTTGTCTCGGTCTAGCCGGCTTTCATGAAGAAACGAATCCTGTGCACCACGGT
>CAVQEO010000050.1:0-34089 GCA_963711525.1 uncultured Acidobacteriaceae bacterium
TCCACCCGTCTAATGCCTCGAGCGGTCCCATGATCGCCCACTTCGGTTCCAGGTGGAGAGGAGTGCCCCCTACAGTGGTCATGACGCTTATCGAGTAGAGCATAGCGTCCTTGCGGTTGCCGCCCAGTGTGCCAAGTGTGCCAAGCAGATGGTAAGCGATGGACCACATCCACGCTTCAAGACCATGCAGGCATATGGTGCAGAGTGAAGATCCCCCCACCACAGAGATAGACAGGGCACGGGTAATAGGTTTGTCCCGCTCATCTTTAAGGAGGGTACGCAATCCCCGGCTGAGCAGCCCAAGAGCAGACGAGTGAAAGACTATCGTCACAACAATGAGGGGTATGCTCCATAGCCAATCGGATTTCCATGGAGCAAGGGGAGTCATAAGTAAGCCACAACAAACAGTTAAACAACGTGCGATGGTATCGATAACTGTCACTTAAGACAGGTCGAACAGTTCTAAAAAAGGGCTCCGACAGTATGCCACGCGCACTACAAATTCTGCTAATGGAATGAGCTGCACGCTGGCTATAAAATTCTCTTCCAGGCAGAGAGCTGCTTTTTGGAGGTAGATCCTGATGGATGTCGTAGTCATTGGCGCCGGTCCGGCCGGCATGGTTGCTGCACTCCGGGCTGCAGAGTTGGGCGCCCAAACGGTTCTCGTCACCCGCGGCGAAGTAGGGGGTATGGCGGCGAATGACGGCCCCATTCCGGTGCGAGTACTTGCCCAGGCAGCGCGCTTGCTTCGAGAAGCCAAACAGCTCGGCAAGTATGGCATCTCTGTGAGCGAGCCAATCCTGGATTATTCCCGGCTGCTCGCGCGCACGCGCGAGGTCGTCCATGACGCGCGCGAACATGCTGCCCGGCGCGAGCAACTGGAAGATGTGGGGGTTAGGATTTGCGACAATTCCGGCACCGCGCGGTTTGTCGACGCACACACCATCGAGACGGGCCGCGGGCTACGGCTTCAAACAGACAAAGTCATCCTGAGCGCGGGCGGAACGAGCCGGCGGCTGCCCATTCCTGGTTTTGAATTGACGTCCACCCACAGCGACGCGTGGAGCCTGGCCGCGGTTCCGCCGTCGATGATTGTTGTCGGAGCGGGAGCGACGGGCGTGCAGGTGGCCTCCATCTTCCAAGCCTTCGGCTCACGGGTTCAGCTGTTTCAAGGCGGTCCCCGCATCCTGACCACCGAGGATGAGGACGTCTCCGCCGTGGTCGCGACTGCCTTCCGTGAGTCGGGTATGATCGTGCGCGAGAACTTCGGAACCATCGACTCGTTCGAGAAGACCCCGAGCGGTGTGCGGATGACCTTCACCAAGGACGGGGCGCGCGACAGCGCAGAAGCTGCTCTAGTGGTTGTCGCCATCGGGTGGGTGGCTGACACGGCCGGCATGAACCTGCCGGCGGCAGGCGTCGAGACCAATGCTCGGGGCTATGTGCAGGTGGACAAGTACCTCCAGACCTCGGCGCCGAACATCTTTGCCGCGGGCGACATCACTGGCCGCCTGATGCTTGTCCCCCAGGGGGTCCATGATGGCTTCGTGGCTGCCACCAACGCCGTGGAAGGCGAAACCATGACCATCGGAGACCAGGTAAGTCCGATTGGCAGCTTCACTGAGCCGGAGTATGCGCAGGTAGGAATAACCGAGGCGAAGGCTCGCGAAACGCACGACGTGATCGTGTCGACCGTGCGCTTCGACGAAACAGCGCGCACCATCATCGACGGTCGCACGATCGGGTTCTGCAAGCTGATAGTTGACTGCGTGACTGGCAAAATCCTGGGTTGCCACGTCGTGGGCGAGCGCGCCGTTGAGATTGCCCAAGTGGTCGCGATCGCCATGGCCGGAGGCGTGCGGGTGGACATCATGGCCAGGATTCCGCTCTCGTTTCCCACTTATGCCGGGATCCTTGCGCGAGCGGCATACCGTGCAGCCCAGCAGATCTACCCGGAATTCCGTGGGCAGAATGCGGCGGCCGAGAAATAACTCGGATTTGTGCTCAAGCTCGTGATGCGTCGAAAACTACCTGATCGTGCCACCAGAGGCGCTCGAAGAAAGCGCGTGCGTCCGGTTGCCGTTGTCCCTGCGAAGACGGCAGTATTGCTTCCAGGATCTCGCCAATGCTACGGGTCCCGTCAATGGCATCGAACATAAGTTTTTCTGTTGCATCGATGGTCATCAGAAGATCCGTGTAGGTATGGTTTTGGTTAATCAAGACGGCCGCAGGGAGCCGGTCTTGCACACAGATCGTTTCTGACATGCGAACGGGCACATAGCTCATCCAGGAGTCTCCTGCAAAGCTGATTGGCGGGATCGGGTTGGGATTGTCGTTGCGATGGACGACAACGCTGTGGCGAACCATCGTTCCGCGAAAAAGCTCGACAGCTGCGAACTGTTCTGCCGGGGAGAGCTCCGCCATCCGCACGGATTGAGGGAGACGCGCCATCACGCCACATCGAGCGGAGTAGGGTGCTTGTTTTACCCACCGGCTGAAGGTCAGTCCTGCCCGCTGGATAAAATCGAATAATTGGGGCACAGAATATGCACGGTCCTGGGGGTGCAGCAGCGCATCGGCCAAGGCTGCCTCGTTCTGGAAATCAGGGGCCTCGCGCAGCAAAGCCTCCAACGGATGGCCCTTTGGCAATGCCCGCAGCGCCGCGATGAGATCCCCTATTCCCTCATCGGTGGCACGGATGCCCACGCGTCTGCAGAACTCCTGCAGCATATAGATACCGGCCCGTCCGTACGGCGCATACACCATCAGATGCATGGCTCCGTCCGGCTTGAGCACGTCTCGCAGGGCTGCGAGTCCGGCATCCGGGTCCACTAAATGATGGAGAACGCCGGTGCAGACGATCTGGTCGAAGGTCGTCCCTAGCTCCGCCACACGATCGATGGGAAGTTGATGGACCTGAAGATTGGTCAAGCTATATTTGCGCTTGAGCGTCTTCGTCCATTGCACGCTCGTCGTGCTTATGTCGACGCCGGTGACCTGGGCTGCAGGCCAGCGGAGCGCATGCTTCGCCGCTTGGGATGTTCCACAACCGGCGATTAGAACGGAATAGTTTTCTTGGTAGGACCTGGCAGGCCAAAAGAGGTGATAATCAGCGCGGCGTTTTTGCGGGTCCTGCCATGCACGGCGATATTGATCCAGACTTTCGACCGGCGGAGGGTAGGGATAGCGGTCATAGAAGTCCTGGACCTGCTCTTCTACATCAAGGAATGGCGGAGTGCATTCGGCTGGTTGGCTCATAGCAAAGGACGTGTTAGAGCATTCCCCGTCAGACTATCGTCTACCGGGGAATGCTGTCTATCAAGCTTTTGCTAAAGGGAGATCTTGTTGATCTCCCTTTAGCAGATTGTTGGTGGATAGGCGGAGCTGGGCACGAACCGTGCCGTTCGCCCGCTCTATTTATGTCCTGCGACAGCGGTCTGCGTTTGATGCAACGATGCCATCACTGCGTCGAGGTTGAAGGAGGCCGCCTTTTGGCGAGGCGGATACTTCACGTAGTTAGCTATCTGGGCCGCCACAAGTGCCTGACATTCGTAGAGCTGGGGTACGTGATTGATCATCCAATCAAAGTAGACGTTGGAGTTGAAATCGGCGCGCTCGAACGGGTCGCGACGCAGGCTGTAGATATTCGGAAGACGCAACTTCACCATAGGTTCTTGCCAAACCGCGGTTGAGAGTGCGCGCTGTACTTCGAACACCAGCTTATAATCGCCCACCCGGACCGCCATGACGCCACCATCATCGCTGATGTAGAAGAAGTAGCCCCTGGGGCTCTCCTTCACCTTGCCAGTGAGATAGTCCAGCATATTGAAGCCGTCGATATGTACCGTGAACGTCTTGTCCCCGGCTTTGTAACCGGTGAGGAGCTTGGTGCTTACGTCTGGATCACCTGCGGCGGCCACCAATGTGGGCAGCATGTCCTGGTGGCAAACGATGCCGTTCAGCACCGAGCCCGCGGGGATCTTGCCTGGCCAGCGCATAAAGCACGGAACGCGCCATGCGCCTTCCCAGTTGGTGTCCTTCTGGCTGCGGAACGGTGTATTGGCGCCATCGGGCCAGGTGTCGTTCTCCGGTCCGTTGTCGGTGGAATACATAACGATGGTGTTGTCAGCAATGCCCAACTGATCGACCTTGTCGAGGATCTCACCGATTTGCTCGTCGTGGGTGACCATGCGATCGCTGTAGTCGTCCTGGCCGCTCTTGCCGCGGTTCTTATCGGCGAGGTGCGTCCTGAAGTGCATGGCGGTTGAGTTGTACCAGAGGAAGAACGGCTTATCCGCCTTCACCTGCTTTTCCATCCAGCCGATGGCGCCTGCCGTGATCTCCTCATCGACAGTTTCCATGCGCTTCTTGGTAAGGGGGCCCGTATCTTCAATGGTCTGCTTGCCTACGCGTCCCCAGCGGGGATCGACAGTTGCGTCATCTTTATCAGTTGCGAAGCAGTGAAGAACACCTCTGGGTCCGAACCGGGCTTTGAATGCCGGGTCCTTGGGATAGTCGGGCAGTTCCGGCTCTTCTTCGGCATTCAGGTGATAGAGATTGCCAAAGAACTCGTCGAATCCGTGCACGGTCGGCAAGTACTCGTTGCGATCGCCGAGATGGTTTTTCCCGAACTGGCCGGTGGCATAGCCGAGCGGCTTGAGCATTTCAGCGATGGTCGGGTCTTCCGCCTGAAGTCCGACTGTGGCGCCGGGCATGCCAACCTTGGTCAAGCCGGTGCGGAGCGGGTTCTGGCCGCAGATGAAAGACGCGCGTCCAGCGGTACAGCTCTGCTGGCCGTAGTAGTCGGTGAACATGACGCCTTCTTTGGCGACGCGGTCGATATTCGGGGTGGTGTAGCCCATCATGCCTCGGCTGAAGTGGCTGATGTTCCAAGTGCCGATGTCATCGCCCCATAGGATCAGGATATTCGGTTGCTTAGCCATGGTTTATTCCTTTTTAGGTTGAATGTGTTGCGCTGAGGTTGTCGGCCTTGGCCGGGTAAAGCCCTTGGTGATCGACCCGTAAGGCGCACGCGTGGTTTCGCGTTCACGTGCTTGCGGGAGGGTCGTGGCCACTTATCGTGTGTGCGGTTAAACAGTTCGTTACCATGAGGCTCTAATCTCCTGCCAATCGTTCTTTGACTACTTTGCGTTTTTCGCAAACGATGCGATTGACCGGTCCTCGTATCAATAGGTAGGGCACGATGGCCAGAATGATCGCGACCAGCACTGCCTCGCCCGGATAGACGGTCCAGCGGTGCTCGATGAGCTGATACACCACGTCGAGTACGATCGCCAGGATGAACACTTTGCCTACGGACTTCCAACCGTTCTTCAGCATCGCCTCGCGTTCGCCCTTGTCGGTGAAAAGGCCCCAGAAATAGGGTGGCTTGCATTCCTTGGCGTCTTGCAATCCGCCGCGAATGGCAAAGAAGGTGGCCATGGCGGGTTGCAGGAAGAGACGGAATTTCATCGGGCCGGTCACTCGTTCGACCATGTTGTGCGCGACGCGCGTGATGATAGGATCCATAGCCGTCTTTCTCCTCTTAGACCGTCACTTCGGGGCTGGCACCACGAGCCGGCTGCCACGGCCAACGGCCTTCCATCTCTACCGCGAGAGACCAGCTCAAGAAGGTCCGGGTCACAATCACCGCGGCCAGCACTCCAATATTTGTGAAGGTAGGAGCCGTAGTCACGGTCTTGATCACATCTGCAGCAACAAGAAACTCCAAACCAAGCGAGAGGGCTCTACCCAAAGCAAGCTTGTAACGCTCATACCGGTGGCCGATTTGTTCGCGCGCGTGGACAACAAAACTGATCGAGGCCCAGAGAAATGCGCACAGAATAAGAAGGACTCCCATCGCTTCTACGGCCGAGGCCCCAACATCAATCACAGTGTGAAAGGTATTCATGCTTTTTGCGCTTCTGCATCACCGTTTCATGCTGCGTAACGTTACTTGGATTTGCTTCCGCCTGGCGATGGGCAACATGAAGGCTGGCACATGGCCGTGCCCCTGGACGTCTCTTCCAGGGAATTGTGCAAATCTCTTATGCTTCCTCTTGAGTTCACTCCCATCGAAAGCGATTGGGAACTGTCACATGCGACAGGTGCGGGGCGCTGGGCGCCAGGAATTATGGAATCAATCCGCAATCAAACATCTTGTTGGCGATGGGGGGTGCAACTCTGTTGATAAACGCAGCGCGCATCTGCGGATCGGTCTTCAAAAACTGTATTGCCTTTTGTTCTTGTGGCGAAGGCGGCTGTGGTGGTGCTTGTTTCTTTTGCCACAATTGTTCGCAGGGGGTGCTGGTGTATTTTGCTACGACCTTGTCGGCGACCTTATCCATGATCGGGAACTGATTCTGGGCGTACGGCCCGGTTCCCAAAGTCAGCGCCAATGGGGAAAGCAATAAAACGAACTTGCTCATACGACTCAACTTCATCATTTGTTTCTCCTTGTTTCGAAAATGCCGAAACCTTGTCAAATGCCCGTCAATAGTCCAGGAGCATGAGGCAGATCTGAAGGACACACGCGAGCACCAGGACAATAGCGAGCCCAATATTCAGGTAAGCAAGTCGAGACTGGCTTCGGTCGAACTCCCTGTCGAGCTCTTCACGCTCTTTGCTCATGCGGGCGGATCGATGAAATGGTCCGCAGGAGCCCGGTGCGAATCCTCCCGCCTACGGCCATGCGGGATCTGGAGACTCCCAGACCCGGGCTCCCTTTCGCCAAACCGGTTGCCGCGGCGGCGAGATCAATACGCCCAGTTGATAGAGCGTTGGCCATTCGAACCAGAAAGATTCCCTCAAAGTTCCCAATGTCCTGTAACCGCAATCCATTCCCCGGCGTCCGCATTTTGCCAGACACGAACGCACGGCACAGCCAGTTTCGCTCCAGCGGACACAGCATGTAACTGTCAAAAGCGGCAGGTTGCTTTCACATGAGTCTGCGATTACTTGATAGCTCTTCCCGCGGTGATTTGCTCAGATACGGGCGTGGCGGTGGGTACATCCGGAGCGATTCCGCTTTGTGGGCTGCTGTTCGCGCGCAGCCGCGCTTCTCTGCTGGCAGCCTCTCCGAAACAGCGGGCGCGGTTAATGCTTCCAATCGGCGTACTGTCGGGGGTCGAGTGCCCGGTTACATCGAAATACACTGTTTCCCCTGCATCCGGGCGAATCTGAGACTGTGCTAAGAGGGTGAGCCGCCCGACCGTATGAAAAGGCGCTTCCATTTCCTTCCACTTGACGCTCGCGTTTTCAATCCAGAAGTTGGCGTCGTGGCGTTTACCCCAATAGGTCATCTTTTCGGTATCGAGGAGCTGGACGCCAAAGTCGAAGCTGCTCATCCTGCCATCTTCGTTGAGGTGCCGGACCAGCTCATCTTGGAGGCCTTTCGGATTGCTCTTTTGCAGTGGACGCGCCAGATTGCCGGCAGCCGGTATAGCCGAATACTGAACAACATCGATCGGTCCGTGACGAAACGGCACGTTGCTCCAATAGCGCAGTTGCTGATACGGTGTGATCTTCTGGCTGGCCGCGACTTTCGCCAAGGTCAGGACTCTGAGCACGCGTAATCTGTCCTTGAACGGCAGCGACAAGAGACCGGAGAGTGGACTCGATGCCGCCAGAACCTTCATGATCGCAGCAAATGCAGGGGAGTCGTTGATGGGTAGCGGAGGGGTATTTTGCAGTGAAAAATCCTGCCGGCCACCGTTCCCGCCGGGAACAGCCAAGCCGCCCCGCGTGAGGTCGACCGAGAATGACATCGATCGAACATCGGGCTTAAAGTCAGAGTTCTTCTTCGAATCAGCGTTCCCCCAGCGGACGACCGCTGGGTATACGCCAGGCTTGGCGAAGATCCCCTGGGCGAGTCGCGCGGCCAGCTGAGGGTCCCGCCCGACGGTGACGTCAAGTATTTCGAATTGGGCTCGGGCGCAGATGCCCTTAGCGTGTGTACCCCGTGCTAACGGCCGGTGTTGTTGGGCAGCTGAATTCGCCTGCACCAGGAGGGTGTTCCGGATGATCTCTTCGATGTCAGACTTTTCTCTGGCGAGGTTCCGCTCGCTGTCGCTACCGGTCACTCCGAACCATCTGGTCAGCCAAAGCATGGACTAAACCTCATCCCAAGTTGGAGATGAATTTCATCGCGGTGATGCTGGGCAAGAAGCAGTAGGCGGCGGCCTTCGTGGTAGTGAAGCTTGAGAAGCCGGTGATCGTGATCGGGGGCGCGCCATTCGCCTGGGGAATGACGAAGACGCTTTCCTTTGCATCCTGAGTGCCGATCATGGGATCTTTGGCCTTTGGGTTCAGCCGGACCGCCCCGGCGAATTCAGCGTCGTTTACCCAATGACCCAGTACGAACTCATATTGATTCTCGATGCTGGAGTTGATGAAGTAGCCGAGAAGCCCGCGCTCGATGCCGTCGTAGGGTTGTGCAGGATCGTAATTCGGCCCGTAGGGCAAGCCGCGACGGATCAGACGGTGCGTGTTATTGCTGCCACCGGGTTTGCCCTGACCGGTGACTGGCTGATCGCGCGGGTTGACGCGGCGCATGTGCGCACCAACAGGACAACGCAGCCCCCTCGGATCGCCTGATCCATCGGCGTTTACATATCCGTAGTTATTCAGTTGCTCGGGTGAGATTCCGCCCGGAGGGCTGTCTGTTTCAGGTGACAATTCCAGTGGAGTGCCGTTGCGCCACCGTCCGCAGAGCTTGGCGGCGAGCAGTTCGGGATCGATCTTGTCTTTGTTTGATTGCAGAAGTTTCTCAAAGCCGACCACGTCTGTCTCGATCATCTTGAAGACAGCGAAGCTGCCATTCAACCCGAGCTCCCGTGGCTCAGGCACAAAATAATTCTCGGCGTCGTCCTGCAAGACGAAGAGCCACGGTTCGCAGGGCTCCTGATGATCCGGCGTATAGCGCTCCGGGCCGCCGCGTATGGTCGTCATGCTGATGCCGTCGGTGTAGCCAAAGGGAACCTTGGCGCAGGGTTGGGGTTTTCCATCGACGATCTGCAGCCACGCGTTCCCATCGGTCCGCCAAACCTCCTTAAAGGCGCCGCCTTCGGCGAACAGCCCAGACAACCGATCGCTATAACTCGTCATTGCATCTGGGCTCAGGGCGTGCAGCGTCACCAGGACGTGATCCGTTCCAGACTTGAAGGCGTCGATCCAGTTTTCGGGCGCACTTGCTCCGGTGTCGCCTACCAGGCTGGCTCGGGCGGCCGCTCCGGCGATGAACGCGTTGAAGGACTTGAAGGAGAGCGTTGAGACGCGATCTTTGATCTCCAACGCGACCAGGCCAGGCCAGGTGATGCCAAGGTTAAGGCAGTAGTCGGGTTTGTGCCGGGGGATATCGGCGGGATCGTCTCCTGGCCCCGGAGAGAAGCCTACGTGCCAATCTTCTGCAGTGGTGATCTGTGGCGCGTCCGACTCGTCCCCGCTCACCAACCGCCCAAGCAAGTCGCGTGCCTTGGCAGCGACGTCCACTGTAAGTACGAAATGCCGGATCATTGGCATCCTGTACCCACGCAGGATGAACCCTTGAATATCACCCAGGTCGAGTGTGCTCTTCGCCGGCTGCTGATGTGTGTCAGTCTCCTCCTCGACATGTGCAGCTAGCTTGCGAAAGAACGTCTCCGCAGACCATGTTCTCTTGTTTTGGCTCACTGCTTGCCTCATGTGAATTCGGGTTTACTGCGACGCCACTGCGGTCTTGCTATCGGCAATGAGGGCGTGAATGTCCTGGACGCCCAAGCCTGGATACGCCTGATAGAACCCGATCGGCTGGCGGTTTGCTCCAGCGGCGAAGTCAACAAATTCCTGAAGGTGTTTTCGGCAGGGCGACGGCGGTGGGTTTATGCAGAATTTGAAGATTAAGTCGAAGACCTCTCCGATGTTCTTGGTGAAATCGGCGATGTACGTATCAAACCCGCCGTCATAGACAGTGAAGAAACCAACCTGATGATCCTCAAGGGGCACGAACTGCGCGAAGTGGGGCGTGCCGACTTTGTCGAGGTCGTGGGTTGTGCCACGTCCCCTCGCGCGCAGCAAAAGTTTTATCTCGGTGAAGGCGAGTGCCGATTTTATAGGCAGAATCACCAGGAATGGATTGAGTACACCGGCGCCACTAAGGCCTGCGGCGGCGGCCAGGGCTTTAATTTCCTTCGCGGTGGCCTCGGGGTAGGCGGTGTAGAGATTCAACGGGGAGAGAAGATGCCTTTCGGTCCACTGGACAAACGCATCCGCATGATCCGCGACCGGACAGGGCGGCGGGTTGTCTACATGCTGAAAGATGAAATCAAACAATGGCCCAGAGTACTTGGCGAGCTCACCAAAAAGCTCCCCGAATTCGCCGTCGAAGTCGCCCAGGAACAGCAGAGTTTTGTCGCTGAGCACTGTGAAGCGTGAATAATGGATAGTGTCAATCGTATCCTCCGCCTGGAAGAGCGCGGGCATCATTGGCGGCAGTTTCTCCGCCAATGCCTTTGCGTCTGCAGGCGTCTTCAAGGGAAATGCGAGCGTGAAGTGGTTTTGGTTTGCCACGAGACCTCCTTGGTCCATTGCTCTTGTATTCCCGTATCAGGCTGGCCATTGTTTGAACATCTTCTGTACGGCCTTGGATACCATCTGCGAGTTCTTGTTCCCATTGTTGCTCAGCGTATTTTGAGCGATCCCACGCCAAACCAGGGATTTGGTCTTGGCGTCGTAGAGGTCGACAATCATGGTTCCGATCACGTTCTGCTCAGGAGTGATACCGCCCATCCCGCCGCCGATTCCGCGCATGCCCCACGCCTGGTAGGAGGTCTGCTGTTTCATGCCGCCGCTTGCGGTGAGGATTATGTCAGGGTTTTGCGATTCCGTCACAAGTTGGAAACCCTTCCCCTGCATGGCGCTGTCGATATCCGATTTGGCTTCTTGCGCCAGGATGGAGTTCTGGATCTGGTTGGCATTGTCACCGCCCCAGGCGTAGGTGTGATACTGCGAAAAACTCTGGCTCTTGTTGTAATTGACTGAGACTGTTTGCCCGAGGGCAACCGCGGACGCGATGCATAGAAGCATGGCGCACAATGCATATTTCGTCTTCATAGTCGTTATCCTTTTCTCTTGGAGCGCAGCCGGCACTCGTAATTACTGCGATTGTTGTCATTAAGCGACGATCTGCCTACTGTCACTTATGACAGGGACGGCCGCGGTAAGACGTGTACTCGTGGCAGCAATCTCTTCGTTTCGCATGAGCCTGCCTCCGGACCAGGGCCTGCGGTTTTTTGACCGGGTCTCGGAGCGGTTTTGCCAAATAAAAGTGCGCGAAAGCGCGATAAGTCCGCTCTATTCGGTCACCAACTCGTCTGCATCGGCTTGCGATGCCTCGTTTTCTTCTTGCCCTGGCCCGGCGGTGGCCGACCAGAGGGTGGAGGGGCGGCCTCCGGTGGGTTGGCTGTGGCAGATGACTGCGTCGATCATCATCAGTTGTTGGAGGGCGGCATCGATGCGGTCGCAGTTGACGTGGCCGTGGAAGAGAGCCCTGATCTGGTTTTTCGACAATCCTTCGGAGGATGCGTCGAGAGCCTCGCCAATACGGTCGGAAATAGGGTCACCGGTGGAATCGCCGAAGAGAAGGGAAGCGCTGGCGAAGCAGTAATCCCAAACGGCGAGGGCAGCCTGGAGATGGGGCAGGCCGACGACGGAGCTAGAGTCGAGAGCAGCCTAGATGGCGCTGAGGCGCAGGACCTGTGCTTCCGCTCGGCGGGTGACGTCGACCATGCAGTGGGGTCCGTGACCGACGAGGTTGCCAAAGGCGGCCAACAGCTGAAGGAGAATGGCGGCCGGGTGGGCTTCGGTATTGGGAGCAATGGTACGGACCACCGTTCCGGCAAGACCGTGGAGGGCCGCAGCGGGAAGCCCCCACGGCACGCTCAACGGCACGCCGGGACAGGCGGGGCAGGTGGGGTAACCAGAATCCGTGGGCTTGGGCGGCGGCGCCGGCGCAGCAGGAGCAGAACATTTTGTTGGTGGACGTGTCGATAAGACGCTTGAGCGGGGAGTAAGTTACCAATAGCCCCTTTTTCACCGATTTCTTCGATCCGGCGCTACACCCTTCGCTCTGGCTGGTAAGGGTCGAGCAAGAAAAGATGATTGTTGTCCACAGTCTTCGCCGTCGCGTTCGTCATAGGGAGGATCGCTTCGATACGCGTGCCAGAGCCAGGTTTCGTGGTGATCATCAGTTTTCCACCGATCAGATGGAGTCTTTCACACATACTAATCAATCCTAGTCCGGGTCTTTGTTTAGTAGCGTTTTGAACGAAGCCTACCCCATTGTCAGAAATAGTGAGATGGAGAAAGTCGCAAGTCCCATTCAGTTGAATATCGATCTCTGTCGCTTGGCTGTGCTTCGCGATGTTGTGCAACGCCTCCTGCATGACTCGAAAGAAACAGAGAGAGACCTCTGGAGATAAGTCTTCGGGAACGCCGGAGCACTCGCAGTGAGCATTGATCTCAGATTGCTCTGAGAATTCCCGGCTTAGCGCCTTGGCCGCGACTCCAAGACCAAGCAGGTCCAGCTTCGATGAGTGAAGACGATGCGACAGATTGGAAACATCCTGGCTGACTTCCTTGAGCTTGCCGGAGAGACGTGCTAATCGCGCAACGGTGTCGAGCGACGAGTCAGTCAGGGACATCCTGGTTCTTTCCAGATCCATGATAAGCATTGCCAAGGACTGGTTGATGCTGTCGTGAAGCTCCTGGCCGACCCGCCTGGACTCTGCCTCTTGGGCGTTGATCAAGCGTTGGGACAAAACCAACCGAGCCTCTTCAGCTTGCTTGCGCACGGTAATGTCTTCCGCGGTCACCAATGCACATGGCCTGCCGTCGAACTGTATGATCTCCGCGGACAGAAGTGTGATGAGAGATTCACCGCTCCTGGTTTGGAAGACTTGCTCGCTTCGCGGAACGCGGCCATGCGTAAGCAAGCTTCGAAACATGCGATCGCGATCTTCTACGGTGCTCCACAGGCCCAGCTTCAGGCTTGCCTTGCCTATAACCTCGGCACGGCGGTAGCCAGTGCACTGTTCGTAGGCATGGTTGATGTCAGAGTAGCGAAGGCTGTTCAACTGAATGATGCAAAGGATTGCCGGGCTCGCCTGGAATATGGTCCCGAAGTTCTCCCGAGCCTGATGAAGATCATGGAGCATTTCTTGTGCATCGACCGTTGCAAGCGTAGCCATTTGCCAATCCTTTCGGGAATACGCGGCTACTTGAGTCAGATTCGTCTCATCTTCCAAGTAGTCGAAGAGCAAATACACTGGGTGATCGCCCAGCTTCAAAAGACGCTTAAACCTCATCTTTTAGCTGGGGCCGAAATACGGAGTGGCACGAATCGCTGCGCACTAGCAAATATGGCGTCTTCTGGTTACGTATGCCGGCTTAAAGGCCAGATTGTGCCACGCAAAGAAACTTTTTCTTGCGAGCACTGAGGGTCAGGATCAACTGAATCAGTATTCATGGAAAACAAACATTGAGCTGGTTCTTTGAGGTCCATAATGCATCGCTCGATCGGAGGCACGAAGAGGAAAGAGACTGCAAATTGGCGGCCATTCGCTGCGGGCCGAGGATATGACTAGAACAGAAGCTTGATGGTGAGCTGGCCGGACCGCGGGCCGCCGATCTGATAGAGAGGATTTAAGGAGCCGAGGTCCTCGTTGAGCGTTTGGGTGATCTGGCCGAAGGCCGGATAACCTAAAGCATGGTTAAAGTTATCGGCGGCGAACATCGGGTGGTTGAAGAGGTTGAAGTACTCCGCGCCCAGGAACAGGCTGGTGCGTTCGGTGAGATGAAACTGGCGGCGCAAAGAAAGGTCAGTCTGGTCGATGGGAAAGCCACGGAAGTAGTTGCGCGGCAGGTTGCCCTGCTGTCCTGAAGGTGGCGTCGTAAAGGCGTTCTCGTTCAGAATTCTGCCCCCTGGCTGTCCCGGGGCGGGAAGGTAGAAGGGAACCCCGGGCACAATGTTGGGACGTGTTTCATAGTAGATGGGAGAATCAACCTCGGCAGTTACGGCGTATGGCTCGGCCGTGCTGATGCGGACGATGCTGTCGATCTGCCAGTTTCGCAGCAGAACGTCGCTCAGCCCGTTCCAGTGTGGAGAGGGTATCTGCCAGGAGACCGCCGCAGAGAACGAATTGCGCACATCGAACCGCGACGGTCCAAGGTCTGAAGCGACGTTAACGTTGCTCAGACTGGTGGTCCAAATTCCCCCTGCGGTATCCTCTGAGGCGGTGTCGGTGGACTTACCGAAGGTGTAGGCGATGAGGGCCTGAAACCCGCGCGCCATGCGGCGCTGAAACTGGAGTTGCAGTGCGTTGTAGTTGGACCAATCGCCGTTGTGGGTGGCAAAGGTATCGTAGCCCACGGTCGAGATGATGGTGTCTTCGCGGAGAAGATTTTGTCCGTGCGCGCCAACATAGGTCGCCGACACCGACTGATTGGCTCCAAGCCCGCGCTGGATCGCAATATTCCACTCATAAGTGAAAGGGACCTTCAGATGAGGATCGACGGCATCAATATATGCAGTGCTGCCATTGGGCACGAGTGTAAAGGCAGGCGGCTGAAAGGCGGGGTTGCTCAAATTGAACGGAATGGGACCGGAGATGCTGTCCGAGGTGTAATAGGGAAACCAGATCATGGTCCCTGCCAGTCCTCCCCCACAACCCAGGTCATAGTAGAGTCCAAAACCGCCCCGAAGCACTGTTTGCGGAGTCAACTGGAAGGCGCCACCCACACGGGGTGCAAAGTTGGTGAACCGTGTGTGCCAGAGTGGAGTCCCTGCGGGGGCGAGACCGAATGGTGCAGAGTCAAAAATTCCTGTGACCGCATAGAGTGGTTTCCCAGGAGTGACGGAGTGTATCGGGGTATTGATCTCCCAACGGAGACCATAGGTCAACGTCAGACGGGGCGAGGTCTTCCAAATGTCCTGGGCGAAGAAGGAATAGTTGTCAATCGCAGCGGTGATTGCGGATCCGCCGATGTTGTAAACCGAGTCCACAATTCCTGCCTGCAGACTGGCGTAACTATTCGCGGCGATGAAAAAGCGGTAGTCGTCGGAGTCGCTGGCTGGATTCAAATGTCTAAAGTCAGCTCCAAACTTGAGCTGGTGTGCTCCAGATGTAATCGAGAAGTTGTCTAGGAAGTTGAGTTGCTTCTGGAGGTTTGCTTCTTGTGGGCCTTTGGTGATCCCGCCATCGGAAGCAGGAGTGGAGAATCCAAACTGTTCAGCTGCGCTGCTGTAGCCCGGCGGGAACATCGCTGCATCGGGTGGTGGCAGCGCGCCGTGAAAGTTGTCCATAACAGAATAGTTGCCGCCCGTGTCCCGGCTCCAATTTCCTCTGAAATCATTGACGACGCCTGAGGTGGAGACCCAGGTAGCACCGACGGTGGCTGAGTCGGCATTGGCAGTGAAGTTCTGGTCTGTGGACCAGTAGCGCACCGATTCTGTGGAGGGGGCGTGATTGAAACGGCCAAATAGACTCAGGTGCTGATTGATGGTGTGGTCGATACGAATGCTATAGGCATCAAGAGAGGTGGGGTCGGAGTATCCCACGGTGAGAGGGGCAGTCAGGCCATCGGAATTGAGGGGTCCGTCGGGCAGCGGGAAGGCCGCCATCAAGGGCTGGTAAGCAGGCGCGACGTTCTGGCGCGCTGCCGCTGTATAGAAGTTGCCGATAGCTGTCTGCGGCAGCAGCAGCCGCAGGCCCTCATAGGAAAAGAAGAAGAAAGTATGATTTCTGATGAGGGGGCCACCGAGCGTTCCGCCGAAGTCGTTCTGGCGGAGTGGCGGAACGGGGTTCGGGGCTTGGTCGAAGTAGTTGCGGGCATCCAGGAAATTATTTCGCAGGTAGTCGTAAACCGTACCATGAAACTGGCCGGTACCGGAGCGAGTGACGATGGAGATCTGGGCGGGACTGCGTCCGTACTCCGGGGCAAAGGTCGAGGTTTGTACGCGGAACTCCTGCATAGCGTCCACCGAGAGCAGTCCATTGGTCCCTCCGCTGACGGTCAGTGAGGGGAGGGTACCGCCCGGGGTTTGTCCCGGATCAAACTGATACGACGAACCCGAGTTGGCGCTCACGCCATCCACAGTGAAGTAGTTCGAGTTCGAGCGCTGCCCGTTTACGCTGAACTCACCTTTGCTGCTTCCTCCTCCACCCCCACTTGTGGGAACCAAGTCAACACCAGGGGTAAGGCCGATCAGTGACTGGAAGCTGCGGCCGTTGAGCGGCAGGTTCTCGACGAACTGGGGGTTGACAACGGTGCCAACCGCAGGAGATATATTGACGGCCTGACCGGTCGCAGTGATGGTGAGGGACTCGATGACCGACCCGATCTGCATGGTAAAGTTACGGCCCACCGCATCCTGCGCGCTAAGGACCAAACCGACCAGCACAATTTGCCGGAATCCTTGATTGTCGACGATGAGCCGGTACTGTCCGGGACGAAGATTGCGGAGCACATACACACCGTTCTGGTTGGTGGATGTGGTGGATCGAGTGCCTGCTTCCACATTGACAGCACGCACTTGCGCTCCCACCAGCACGGCGCCTTTGCTGTCTGTTACCAGCCCCGAGATTGTCGCGGTGTCGCTCTGCGCCAGCACGAGAACAGGCGTAAGGCATAGAGCGAGAAGAAGGGAAGCGACGAGGCGGACCATGGCCGTCCTGCTCCTGGACTAGAAGGAATCTCCGGCAACTATAGCCGAGGTAGCGGCTACGGGTGATTGGCGTCCCCAAGGTAGGCGTAAAGAAGCCGTTGACTGCTGGGTTTTTTGGCGCCGCCCTCCGGTTCCACTGTGACAAACACCGAGTCAATTTCCTTTACGGCCGCAGGATCGTCTGTCTTGAGGGCCCAACGTCGTTGTGTCTTGTCGTCAACATATAAGAAACCCAGGCTGCGCAGCGAGGTCGCGTTGCCTTCCTGCTGTCCCCACACCTGAAAGGTTTGTTTGGCGTTCATCTTTTTTGCGTCAGTCAGGTCGAAGGCATAAAAGATTAGCGACTTACCTTCTGTCAAGAAGACACGGCCGAAAGCTTTCCCGGCCTTTCCATTAGGATCGGTATCGCGAACATCCACAACATGCAACTGGCGGGCGCCCATAAGATCGCGAACGTCTTTGCCTGCGGTTGCCAGCTGACGCTCCATGTCGACATTCGTGGTAGCGGTTTTTAGCTGCTCCGACAGCTCGTTGATATGCGCCTGGGCTGCCACCAGGTCCGCCTGATCGGAAGCCCGTGCCTGATCTAACCGGGCCAGTTGTGCTTCGGTATCGGCCACCTGTTTTTCCAGCGTCTTCTGTTGCGCTTCCGCCTCCTGCAGTGACTGGGCGTCGTGGGAGGCTGATAGCGTTGCCGCTGATAGCGCCTGCTCTTTATCGTGCCGGGCGGTGTTCGCTGCCACATTTTGAGATGCCAGTTGAGCGCGCAGATCATTGGTTTCGCGCTGCTGTTCAGTCAGCGTCTGCTGGAGCCTGGAAACTGTCTGGTCGAGGCTGGAATTCTGCCGGGTGAGCTGCTCAAGCTGCTCTTGAGCCTGGGTTGCGTTTTCCTGACTACGTTGAACAGGGGCATGACCGGAAGGACGCAAACCGACAATGAATGCAATGAGCAGGGCAGCAGCGAGGCCTACAGCCGGCGCAGCGAACCTTAAATGCCATCTGGGGGAGGCATCGAGCCTGTTGACACCACGCGAGAAGGTAATGCCTTCCATCGAGGCCCTTTGGATAAACCGTTCTGTGGCGCCAGGATTGGGGCGGCTCATGGTCACGCCTGCGAGCCGGTGAAGGCGACTCTCGGTAAGCGGCAAACCGAAATGAACAAGTTCGCGGAATTCTGCGACCGCGGTCCTGCATTCCGCGCAGGTCTCCGAGTGCCTCTGGAGCTCACTTAGTTCCTCTTCGCCGAGATATCCTCCGGCTGCCAAGGCAGCTAACTCCTCGTAGTATGGATGCTCACTTGTCATTGCTTAGTAGGGACCGGCCCACGCGGTTGAGTGATGAAAGAACGTAGTTTTTGAAGCCCTCGATAGTAATGGTGCCGGACATTCGAGACAGAGTCTCCGGTCTTGTCTGCGATCTCCTTCATAGAAAGTCCTTCGTAGTTCGCTAACTCGATGGCCCGTTTCTGAGGTGCGCCCAGTGTTTCCAGCCCTTGATGCAGTAATCTTTGCAATTCTCCGGGTGCGTATTTCACGCCGGCGAATGCATCGCCCGCGGAGAATGGCCCCAAGTCTTCTATTTCGTCCTGGTTGTAAAAGTTCCTCGTATTCAGGTACTGCTTGCGATTGAACGCGCGATGGTACGCATATTGCAGCAGCCACACTTTGAGTGTGCCTTTATCAGGGTCGAATTGTGCCATCGAGTTGTAAATTTCCAGAAAGACGTTCTGGGTCACGTCCTCGGCCTCGCCACGGTCGCGGACGATCTTTAGCGCAATCGCGAAGACGAGCCGATGGTAGCGCTCGAATAGGACCGCAAGAGCGTCGTTGATGCCGCCCTGCAGCTGCACCATTAGCTTTTCATCGGTCAGCAGCTTCAGATCTGCGAGGCTGGGCGGTGTAGCGCCGGACCTCGGACCAGATTCCGAATTCACCAATGAACCTCCGCAAAAAGAGTGAACGCGAGTGTCTTCGGAACGTAGTGGTCCCTGAAACAATAGTGAACATGTCGTCGCGGCGTTGCTATTATTTCACCCCCCTTTTGACGACCTGAAAAGTGCACTGGTAACGGTGCAATTGTCAAAGCGAGAGGCTTGTTTCCTACATTAGCGGTTCGGTGGGGATGCCAGCAGCAGGGTGAGGCTTGTGTTGACAGCTATGCTGATGATCTCTTTGTTGCGCAACCATAAGCCAACACAAGCCGCGAGATCACAGATTTTGCGGCTACAGGGACGTTACGTGGCGGAAACAAAGGGGCGTCCACTCAGGGCGTCGAAGATCGCGGGGACCAGATCCGTTGAGAGGCGACTCTTGATTACGTACGCACACGCCCCAGCCGACAACGCTGCCGCCACAAAGTCCGGGTCGTCATGCATGCTCAGGAAGATGATCTTGGCTCGGCAATTGGCCGCCCGAAGCTGTCGGGCAGCCTGTATCCCATTAAGCACGGGCATCGAAATATCAAGTACGATTGCGTCGGGATCCATCCTCAGGGTGGCATCAACAGCCTGACGGCCAGTCACGAATGAGCCCAGAATTTCAAATTGTTCTCCAAGTACCTCGCGAATCTCCACCATTATGGCTAGGTGGTCATCGGCGAGGACCACTCGAATCTTGGCCATGCGGCTCCTTTCTCAAGTGCAGGGCCGCTAAATCGAGAGCACTCTAAGACGAATTTTCAGCTCTGTTCGCTTCCTCGGCAACTGTCACTTGTGCCAGTGTTAGGGGTGCTGGGGTCTTTCGAAGGCGCGTCCATGCAGTTTGGATCGTTGGTGGGACGACCGGCAGACTTCCCGGCGGAGCCTCCTCATGGTGTGCCATGGTTGCGAAGATAATTTGCGACCGCGGAAGCACGATCCTCGCTGAGTTGTTGATTGGCATCAACCGTCCCGGTCTTCGAGGCATAGCCCGCGACCTCGATCATGTAGCCATCGGTGGATAATGCAAGAGCTTTGGGAGCACTACGCCTCGAGCCTGTCCCTCAGCCGCCCCCTTTGGACTGGGAATATCTCATCACAGCCCAGGACTGCTCTGCATCATGCCGCCGTCAGCGATAATGGTCGTAGCCGTTATGTAGCTGGCCCCGTCTCCGGCCAAAAAGGCAACCACGTTGCCGATTTCTTCGGGTTTCGCCATTCGGCCCAGCGGGATCGCAGCATTCAATTTGGCCATCAGTACCGGATCGGTCATGGTGGAAAGATTGATCGGCGTCGCGACCGCGCCGGGGGCCACGCCCACAACCAGGATGTTGTGCGGGGCGAGTTCCACAGCTGCTGTGCGGGTCAACATGCGCATGGCGCCTTTGGAGAGGCAATACGCTGTGTTGCCGGGCATTGGCCAGTCTTCGTGGATGGAAGTTATGTTGATAATTCGGCCTCCGCCGCCCTGCTTGATCATCTGTTGGGCGACAAGCTGGGTGCCAAAAAACGCACTCTTTAGATTGATATCAAGTACTTTCTGGTATTGCTCTTCGGTGGTGTCGAGAATGGAGGTGCGGGTTTCTACCCCGGCGTTGTTGACCATGATGTCGACATGTCCAAATTTCCCTACGGCAGAACCAACGAGCTTTTGCAGGTCATCCAGCTTGCTGACGTCGGCGTCCACTCCGATAACGCGATCACCTAGAGCGATGATCTCTTGTTCTAGTGCTTCTGTCGCCTCGGGATGAGCGACGTAGTCGATAACGACATTTGCACCGTGCTTCGCGAGCATGAGCGCGATGGCTTTGCCGATACCGCTATTGCCGCCAGTGACGATTGCAACTTTGTTTGCGAGTGACATGAGGATCCCTTTTGAAGGCTGTTGCCACGGTGGTTCTTGAAAGATCAGTTGTTCATTGAGTTATCAGCGGGGAAAGCTCGGCCACTGTTTTGACCTCTGCTTCCGCGTGATGCGTAGCCAAGTGATTATTGTTCTGAAAGAGAGATTCGAACACTGTCACTTGCGACAGTACCCTAGCGGTAGAAGTTGCCACAACCAGTGATCGGAAAGCGATGCGATAAATGCTCTCGACAATCCCAACCGGCTTATAATAGCCGGACGCCCGGTCGAGTTGCGCGGGGCGTAATTTTCGCTGTAGCTGAAGCTGCACTTGTCGCGCGCCGGTTCTGATGATGCAGCGATAGTGTTCGGGAGGACAGAATCGTGTGGTGGGTCAGCTATCGAGGGGAATCAAAGCACGGCGTCGACAACATCGGCGTCTTCGAGGACGACGGCTCGCCGCGCAAGAAGCATCCGCTGCTCCTCGATGCATCGTCTGATGCGCAGCCGCTGCACATTGCGCGCGGCTTCGCATTGGTGGGCGACGACCTCTACATCGCGAGCGCGTGGCGTAAGGATAGCCACATTGCGCTCTACCGCCGGGAGGGCGACACCTTCCGCTTCAAGGAAGTGCTGGCGACAACCGAGCAGGTTGCCGCGATGGTTCATCCCTTCGACGTGGAGTTGGGGGATGATGGTCGCATCTACGTTTCCAGCCAGGATACCAACACCGTGGTGTCGCTGGTGCCGGAGACCCGCAAACCCGCACCGGTGGCCGCGCACCTTCGCAAGCAGTATCCCAACGGGAATTTTCTTCCCGGCACGCTCGTCGCGTCCAGCCACGGGAGCCTTCCTGAGTACGGTGACCGCACGTCGCTTGATGTGCCACCGCCTCTGGGACTCAGGGTGGTGCTCGACGAGAAGGGCAAGCCACGACACTCGGTGCGCGGCATCGTCGTGCACCGGAAGCATCTGTACGTGGCAGACGAAGCCGGCGACGCAGTGAAGGTCTTCAACGTGGAGTCCGGGGAGTTGTTGGCCCACATCACGGGGGGGAGGCTTAAGGCGCCCGTACACCTGATCCTGCACGGCGAGACGCTCTACATCGGCGCGTCGGGCACCGGCAGCATCCTCGCTCTGGACCTGACGCCGCCGCCGACCGGAGAGCTCACGGCGCGGGTGGTGATCGACGGAAAGCTCGACGCCCCTTCCGGCTTCGGGGTCGGCCCCGACGGCGATCTTTACGTGGCCGAGCGGAAGAAGCAGCGGGTGCGGCGCTTTTCCTCCGACGGAAAGAAAGAAGGGACGTTCATTCATAACCTTCCGGACATGCCGGAGTTCCTGGTCTATGTTCCCTGAGAGGATGATTTGCCACGGGGCCGGTCCAGCCGTCGAAACAACGGTGCGCCCCAGGTTCCCATCGCAAGCAGAGCCCCAAAAAGCACTACAGCGTCAATGCTTTCTCTCCCTTGACTCGACCAATAGTCTGCGGCGTCCAAGTTCAACCAAAGCGCAAATTCATCCAGCGTCAATGCCGCGCCAATCCCATAACCCAGCGCCAGCAACCGGCTCAGGAAGATGGAGCCGAGCGTTTCCCCAGTCCCCACCTCCGCAAGCGTTGCATAGCCGGTGATGAGCAGCAGAAGAATACCCCACACAAGGTGGTGGATGTGTCTTCCACCCATCTCAACGTAGCCGAAGGGCCCGATGTGATGCGTGATGGAAGCCACCAACAGCCGTACCGCCAGGAACGTGATAAAAAAGCTCACCGAAGCAAGAAAAAGCCGGCGATGCGGCCGGTCGGGAATCTTCTGGTGGATTAGTAGACCGAGCTTGGATAGGTGCAATAGGAGAAGGATCACCGCCGCTAACACGGTGACAAATATCAAAAGAATGTACGCTCCTGGAATATGCATAGCTAATGTGGCTTGCTCGCACCTGCCGGCGCTTTCTTTGAGCGCTGGAGACTGTGCGTCCTTTCTCCCACGGTGTTTCCGAAGGACATGAGAGCTTCTTGCGCACCTTCGCGAGGTCTTCCTGTCCAGCGAAGCGCCCAAGCTGTGACGCTTTCAGTGGATCGACTCGACTCAGTTCTCCCAGGCAAAAATTCGCTTCCAGTCGTTCTTCATGCTGATAACAGTCCAGTTCTTGGCCTTGGCCTCGTCGTACAAAGCCCGCGTGAATTTGCCGACCTTGGTATCAGGCAGACCCTGGGCCGGACCATAGGCATACTCACGCTGGGCGTCATCGTGCAGGACCAGCATCTCCAGGGAAGCGCCGCCGCCTGCCTGCGTGTATTCCAGCATCTGCTGATCGCCAGTCGAGTTGCCAAACGCCGCCTTCGGATGCTGCCCGAGAAAGAGATAGATGTCTTTCGCTTTGCCGACGCCGTTGTTGTTCAGCAAAAGGTCCTTCTTGCGAATCAGGACGGGCTGTCCCTGCTTGTCATAGGTATATTGGGTCTCCAGCACTGAGCCGATGACCTGGTCTTGCGGGATGCCGTATACCGGTTGCGAATAAGTGCGCACGAATTCCTGTCCGCCTCCGCTGACAATGTAGGTTCCGGTAGCCGTTGTCGCGAAGATACTTCGTTACCTCCGGCATCGGCTGGTACACCATCTGCGGATAAGGTCTATCGAAACGTGGATGCTTGGCAGTCGCCATCCAGGTCTTCACCATGCCGGCGAACTCATCCACAGGCATGCTGACTTGGGTTGCTTCGCTTATATCCTGGAGGTCTTTGTCCGTGGCTTTTGCCAATGCACCGATGTCGCCGATAATTAGACCTTTGAAAACAGGCCTTTTACTCCACTCGGGATGCTGAGGGGCAAGAGCAACCAGACGGTCGCGCATAAACAAAAATTGCGAGTACATGGGCTGCTCGACCCAGGTCGTACCGTCCTGATCGAAGGTAGCGATTCGGTCCTCTGGCGGCACGAATTGGGGGTTCGCCTTGTCGGTCGTGGTTTTGACAAAGTTGATGATGGCTTGCTTCGCCGGCCCGTTGTTCCATGACGGCAGCGGATCCGCGCCAAGATCCACTTGAGCTGCGGAGGGAGTTGAGCCGACCGGATTGGAGGTGGAAGGACTGCTGGAACAACCGACAAGGAGGAGCATCCAGAAAAGGTATCTCGATAGCCAAGTCAGGCTGAGTTTCATTTTTTGCCTCGTTTCTTTGGAGGTGTTCACCAAGCCTTGAAGGACAGCGATCAATCATCCACGAAATAGAGGACATGGGCCACAACGACCATCTCTCTATAGCAAAGTAGGCGTTGACTTCTTAGTCAGATAACTGGCATAAGTGACAGGTAACACAGCGATGCCAACGGATTGGTGATTGCTTAAGTTCCTGTCTGCTCAACTTCCGGTGATTGCTCAGTAATTGAACGCGCTTCGCAAGCCCTCAATACGTCCATCCAGCATTCATCAGGATGCCGTTCACCATCAGCAAATTCATTATGAGACCGATAATGTTGCCCACATAGATCGCAGGCTTGCGGTTGAGTAATCCATACGAGACCCACAACAGACTTGCGACGGCAAAGATGAACCAGGTTGTCAATGACTGCCCGGAAGCATGTTGAGTGTGTGTGAAATACAACTTGGAAATCGACGGTAAGGTGGCGAGGGGCTGCACAATTCCGGTGATGATCATCAGTGGCTCGAAAATTCGCAGCCAGCGCAAGTACGTGGGTGAACCTTCCTTCATGAAATACATTAAAGTTGGTTACCTCCAGTCCTCAAGTGCGAGCGACCTCTGCCTAGTGCGTAGTCGTCGAGAATCGCAGAGTGTTTGCTTTTGTTCACCCCAGCAATTCGTCGAACAGCCGCGGTTTTATTTTGCGTTCCAGGACAAGTAGCTTAACTAGAGTCTCCCCAGAGCTGCTTGGCTACTGTCAGGTGCGACAGGGATTGAAGAGGTGGGCCACCCGTTGGGCCTGAAAAGTTTCGGCGGAGCGATTCATGGCGCGGGTCAAGAGTTGCATTTGTCACGCTATCTGACTGATGTCACGGGGGTTATCCGGCCGTGGGGCGAGATTGCCGGCGGCATCTGGCTGCCTGTCGCGTATAGTTTATTAACCCTGGTAAGAGTTGGTTCAGGAGAAACCGTGCTAGCAGACACCACCGACCGCAAGAGTGCTGAAGAGGCGATACGCGAGAGCGAGGAGCTTTTTCGGCTGGTCGCCGATACCGCTCCCGTGCTGATTTGGATGTCGGATACGGACAAATTGTGCACTTACTTTAACGAGCCGTGGCTCGAGTTCACCGGCGAGTCACTTGAGTCCCAGCTTGGCAACGGCTGGGCGAATGGTGTCCACCCCGAGGACTTGAAGAGGTGCCTGCGTGTATATACAGAGGCCTTCGATCGACGGGAGCGCTTCACGATGGAGTATCGGCTCCGGCGGCAAGACGGAGAATATCGATGGGTTCTAGACAACGGAGTCCCGAGGTTTGATCAATATCGCTCGTTTGCCGGTTACATCGGGAGTTGTATCGATGTGACCGAGCGCAAGCAGGCGGAAGAGGCCCTCTTAAGTATGACCCGCAGGGTGATTGAGGCGCAGGAGCAGGAGCGCGCTCGGATCGCCAGAGAGCTTCATGACGACATCGGTCAGCGTGTCGCACTGTTGGCTATCAACCTGGCACAACTCGAACAAAGCCCTCTCAAATCGTTTGAAGCCCAGAACCGTATCGCAGAACTGCAGAAGGAGACCTGCGAGATAGCAACGGATATCCATACCTTGTCGCACCATTTGCACTCGGCAAGACTGGAATATCTGGGTATGGCTGCCGTGATGAGAGGCTTCTGCCAAGAATTCGGGAAGCAGACGAAGGTGGGGATTAACTTCCAAAGCCAGGATTTGCCCAGCCCGGTGCCACCGGACATCTCTCTTTGCCTTTTCCGAGTGCTGCAAGAGTCCCTTCAGAATTCGGCAAAACACAGTGGGGCACAGCAGGTCGAAGTGGAATTGTGGGGAACGCCGGATGAGATTCATCTCGTCGTCAGCGACTCCGGCTCAGGCTTTGACAATGAAGGGGCAAAAACGAGTCGAGGGCTCGGCCTCATCAGCATGGAGGAGCGGCTGAGAGTCCTGAAGGGAACGTTTTCAATCGAATCGCAAGCCAAGCGTGGTACAAAGATCCACGCTCGGGTGCCTCTCGGTTCGCGAAGTGATTCGATGCAGGCGACCGGGTAAATAGCGCCCGAGTCACCAGGATAACGGTTCAAGTTCGCCGCAAATTCTCTGGAAGACTTGCTTGTCTTCATCGCGGTAAAAGGTGCTCAATGAGAACCCGCAGAGAATATCCATTTGGTATCGTTTAGCTAGCCGGTTGCAGAGTTGCTCCACCTGAATAGCCGCATCCGCGTTGCCCGCCGCCCACAAGATTGACGCGCATTCCCCGCAAATGGTAACGGCCGAGGGTCCCCCCGCTGTCGCCTGGGCGGTCGCGATCAGGTCAACCACGACTTTGAAAAATCGCGTTGGGTCAGGCAGATCGTTCACCATGAAGGTGGAGAGGGTATCGGCAACATCCAAAAGAAGACAGCGCCCCTGCTCGATTGCGGCGGCAATACCAGCTCCATGGTCCTGTAAACTCTGAAGCAGGCTCTTTTGGTGCGGCTCGGTCACGACGATGATCACCGCGTTTCCGTTCAGCAGTGCGGCTTCTATATAACGGGTGAAGCCATCTACAAAGGCCTCATCGTCAGGATAGAATTCGACCGCGTGGCTGCGAACCGCCTGCGTCTTTCCCGGTACAAGCGATGGGAGAACTTCCTGACGCAAGAGGTGGCCGGGAGCTTGTGCGCCGGCAGCGCTGACCCAGTTATGACACGAGAGCCCCTTACTGACAAACTGCCTGCCCTGGCAAACCTCTTCCAAGGCGACGAAAAGTTCGATTCCCGCATGTGATTTAACAACGTAGCCCATCGCCCCCGAGGTGAAAGCTTCTTGGGCCACATCGGCAGAAGCTTCCTGGGACATGAAGAGCATTTTGCATTCAGGGCAGAGCTTACGGATCCGTCGAGCCACTTCGATCCCATTGAGTGTGGGAAGCCCGATGTCGAGTACCATCAAGTCAGGCTGCAGTTCCTCGGCTTTCTGCACCGCTTCTAATCCGTCTGACGCCTCGCCGACGATCTCGAAGTCCGGTTTTTTCTCCAACGTCGAACAGACGAATCGCCGAAACGGTTCGTAATCATCGACCACGAGGACACGGAAGGACGACATACAGACGGCAACCTTTCATCGGCCGAACCGCAGCTTCAGTATTCGTGACCGGAAACAAACCTTACCGGCATATTGGTGGATCGTATCACCCTAGCCCTGGTACCTGCACTTAAACTGAAGTAACTGCCGGTGCGCCGTTGTGAATATCCAGGCTATTTAGGCATCGGCCCGGAGCGGAAGTACACCAACCTGAAGTGGCATCCCGGCTTCAACTTCCGCTGCGAGCAGCCGTTCGAAGTGCAGGCTAAGAGATCCGCGAGCCTCTCGTAGCAAGCATTACCTATCTGAAGCTCACTCCACCACTGTCAGTTGTGACAGGTGCGCGGTAATCGCCCCGGGGGTAGTATCCGCGGAAGGCATGAAAGAATCACTCCAGGATCACCCTAATCAGATCGCCTCATCTTCGCTCGCCAGGTCCTGGAGATTTCTGGATCTTCTGCATGCTGCGAGTGCGCGCGTACGTAGTTTTGCCGCCATAGCGGTCGTGGTGGCCTGGGTTCCGCCGGCATTATTATCTGCCCTTCGGGGGCGCGTCGCATTCCTTTCGTTCCTGACGGATTACGCCACTCAAACCCGCTTCCTCATCATTCTTCCCCTCGTGATCCTGGCGGCGCCGTGGCTGAACAAGCGGTTAGCCAAGGTATCTGGCCACCTTAAAGGATTTGTTTTGGAGGGTCAGCTCTCTGATTTTGAAGCTAACTGGGCTTCGTTCGAGAGACTAGGAAACTCAATGGCCGCCGAGGTTGTGATGGTGCTTCTCACCTACGGGTTGGCACTCGGGTTGGGACAATATATAAGCCCGGAAGGTGGAGAAATCGTTGCATGGTGGAAGGGTGGCGGCGGCTTCAGCTGGTTTTCGCCGGCAGGTACTTGGGCTTTGTTCATAAGCTATCCGATACTGGTTAGCCTCACACTGCTTTGGCTATGGAGACAACTGCTTTGGACGCGATTCATGCGAGCTGTGGCACGACTGGATCTTCGCCTCATCGCCGCCCATCCCGATAACGTGGGCGGCATTGGGTTTCTCGAATCTGCGTTGCGCGGGCAACACCCTTTCAGCTTTTGCCTCGGCCTTGGACTGACCGGCGCGGTGGCGAATCGAGTCATTCATCATGGGGAAAAGCTGATTGCCTTTGGTCCCGTCGCGGGAGTTCTCGTTGTTGCCGTGCTTCTCACCTGCGTGGCGCCGTATTTCGTCTTTACTCCCGTGCTGACGCGGATGAGGCACCGCGGCCTGCTAAAGTATGGAGCTTTTGCTCGAACTGCGGGCGAGCACTTTGAAAAGAAGTGGATAGACGGGCCCGACAGCCTCAATCAGGATGTTCTGATGGTGGCTGATTTCTCCGCGATCCACGACCTCTATGGAGTGGTGAGCAATGTCAACGATATTAGTGTTGTCCCGGTTAACCGCGCCGACTTATACGCCCTCCTGCTGGTGGCTTTTATCCCGACAATTCCGGTGGTAATCGGTTCGATTCCACTGGCCGTCGTCGCGCGTGCAGCTCTAAAAATGTTGTTCTGACAAAGGTGGCTATTCCACAAGGAAAGCAAGCCTACGTTTGGGCCGAAACCGAGAACATGTTTTCTTAGAAAAAGGCAAGGACTCGAAGGGAAAACCGTTTAATCTGCACAACATGCGGAAAAAGATGTGGCATTTCAGAAGGCTGTTACTGTTCTGTATCCTCGCCTTCGTATATTTTTTTGTACTTCTTCGCGGCCTGAATGAAGGCAGTAGACGTTCTCTGCAACTGAGAGACGATACTGATGCGGCCGACCACATCGTGATTTCCGTTCTGGTAACCGGGGTCAACCCGGCAACTCAGGAGTTGACAGCACAAATCAGTCTTCGGCCCCAAGGAGCCCTTGCGCAGGATGAGGTCACTCCGGCGGTTGACTTAAAACTCCTGACCAACAATGTAAGGAGCCAGGAACAATTCGATTTTCCTAAAGGGAAGCGGATGAACCGGATTGAAGCGGTCTTTCCCCTGAACGGAGAATTGAATAAATATCCGTTCGATCATTACGGCACAACGTTGTGGCTTCTGGTCACCATGCCTGCGCGAAAGGCACAGCCAAAGACTACGAAGATTCCGGAAGACACCGAACAGCAAGCGTCCCAGCGCGAGCAACTCGCAATCGGCACAACCGCCTTGCAACAGAGCACTCCCATCCCGCTTACGGTCAATCTGTCGGCATCGACTCCCGGAATTAAATTCGAAGGTAGCGTCTCCCGCGAAAGCGGCCGGAAAGTCACAGGCATCGATCTGAAAATCAGGCGGGCCTATAGCGTGATTGCGGTTTCTTTTATTCTGATGATGCTGATGGGTGGTCTAGCCTTAAGTCTGCTGGCGATGGTGATCAGGGCGATGACAATCGGAGCGAAAGTCGATCTGGTCCCGCTATCATTCTCCATCTCATTGATATTCGGTTTGCCGGCGCTTCGGAACGTCCAGCCTGGCGTTCCCGCTGTGGGGGCACTCGGGGACTATGTCTCCTTCATCTGGGCAGAGATAATCGTGGGTCTGTCGGCCATCGTTATCATCTGGACGTGGCTGCATCACTCACACGATGAGCCCTAACTGCTGGCTCTAAAAAACCCTCAGTGGAGATTTGTTTATTCCCACATCTCAAAAGCGAGATGCCCCGATTTCCTGCACGCGGCACCAAGCAACGCTAACCGGGAGAGCGGTAGGATCTCATTCCTGTCAGCGCGGATGTGCTTCATGCTTCGCCTGCCGCTCAAAGTAGAAGGCAATGCCTAATGCAAGAATCAGGGCCGCAATCCCAAACAAAGTTAGACCTGGGACGGTGTTTGGTTCTTCAATAATTACCTTCCGCGCCATCGCAATGAGCGCAACTTCTAGAACAACACGAACATGAATGGTATCTTTTTGAACGTATGCTTTGAGAGTTTCAATCAGCTCTACTCCGATCAGGACCAGCAGGAAATACCCAAAAATATCCAGCAGTCCCTGGACTGGTATCAGAAACCGCGGAGGTTTCAAGATCTCACCCCAGATCAGTACACCCAGGTGAATTGTCGAAAGAACCATTACTACGACAAGCATTACCGCGAGCGTGAGTACAGTGAGCTTTTGTACCTTTGTCAGCAATACTTCGATGATCACTAAAATTTCTCCATTGGATCCTAAGAGATTTCAAGAACTCCTACGAGTCAAGTACTGCTGCTACCGAAAGGCGCGTGGCGCCAAGGATATTTCCCTGTCCGTCGACGCCCTCAGTCCGCAGGCTCTCATCGACCGCTATGGATAAGGACGTCCCTTAGCAAGCAGGGCATTCAGTCGCTCTCAGCGTCCTCAGCAATGGCGAGTTGGACGCCCTTGACGCGGCCCGAAAACTCGTTTCCGCGCGAGCCATAGTCCGGTGATACAGGCGCTCCGGCGGTCGATCACCTCATCTCGCCGGAGGACGCGATCCGCATCGCCATGGCACGGCAATAAACAGATTGAGCAGCCGGCGGCCCAGATGGGGCCGCCGGCCTGTCCACTCCCACGTCGCAACCATCATCGCCAGAGAAGATCATGGGTTCCGTAGCGCCGACCTTGCCCTCGCCGACTTTTTTGCCATCCACGTACAAGGACACAGTGCCGCCCTTACCAAAGCCACCACCCGCATAGGCAAACTCCATGCGTACCTGGTTGCCGCCCGGTGGCAACGTGCTGCTCGATTCGGCGTAGAAGAGGGGCTCCCTTTGCGCGATAATGAGGTTGATCGGACGCACGCGTCGCGTCCTGCTTTGCCCATCAAAGGCTAGGTTGCGCGCCTTACCAAAAGAACTGGTAAAACTAATAGTCCGCGCGGCGCGCGTAAAGCCGGTTTTGGCATCTCGGCCGGGGAGGGAGAGCGAAGTAGTGAATTGGCTGCTCAGGGAATCAAGTATTCGGTGAACATCTCGTCTTCTTGCCACGCGGTACGTTCCACGGAGGATTCATGCGAGCAATAGCACTATGGCTGGCGGCGGTTGGATTACTGATCGCGCACGGAGCGGCTCTGTCAGATGTTGGCCAAACCACCGGGACTCTGGTGGTAAAGGGATATTCCGGGCAAGCGCCGATTACTCAGATAAACGGTGGGTCCTACGTGGCCGTCGAGGCCTTGGCACGATTGATGAGCGGCTCCCTGGCATACCAGGGAAATCAAATCGTGTTGACCGTGCCAGAGGCGGGCGCGGCTCTTTCTGCCAGTGGTCCCGCGAATACGGGCTTCTCCAAGGACTTCCTGAAGGGCAGCCTGGAAACCATGAGTGACATTCGGGAATGGCGGAGCGCGCTCTTGAATGCCATTGAGAACAGTTACCCTATTAAGGATGCCTGGATGGACGATTACCGTGCACAAGCAGCCAAAAACCTCCGCCTGACATCGATAGCCGCGACAACCCCTTCCGATCGCAATGCATTTCAGTTGTTGACCAGAGAATTCGACCACATGCAACAGCTGGGCAACAAAGTTCTTGCGGCACGTAAGAACTTGAACTACATGACCCCAGACATAGTGAACAAGGATCCATTGGACCAGAGGATCCTGAATTGTGCGCGCTCACTGGCAGGGATGGCGGCGAGCGGCGAATTTCAGGACGACGGTTCGTGTAATTGAAGGGTGAGCGAGGTGTGACCGTTGGTGGCAGGGATCACTACTCTTCAAGGCTGTTCCCAATCGAGGGCGTACACATCTTAGGTGCCTATATCTTTGAGTAGAAGCAAGGAATCGTCCGGACCGAGACCCAGCCACGGGCCGATGTTGCCTGTGGTCGGAAGATTCGCCAGATCCGAGACCTGCTCCACCTCGTGGTTGGTGATGCGAACTCTCAGCACCGCCGGCTTGTCCAGCCATCGTAAAAAGTAAACATTGAGGTATTTGCTGAAAAGGCTTGTTTCGAGCGAACACCTCGTTTATTTGCTTAAATCCGCTAGCAGTTGTGCTAGTTCTCTGCCCTGACGGGACCTTGTAGCTTTGAAACATACGTATCTCGAAACGTTTATGGAGACCCTCAACGATGACGACCGACGCAATCTCGCAGGCGAAAAAAACCGACAAGCTCAATGGCGTTGCCATACCCGGTATCCTGGAGACCAAGGCGATCGCCCAAGACGGCTTCATCTACGGTTTGCCGCTGGTAATGAACTATACAGCGAGCTACGAATTTTTCCTGGATCCCACGTCGTCGCAGTACTAAGGACCTAACAACCAGCTTGTCAACGACGCGAATGTGTTTACCTACAAGGACACAGCGGTTATTACGCCCAACAGTGATACACCGTATTCCTTTATCAACATGGATCTGCGCGCCGAACCGACGGTACTGTCGGTTCCGGCGGTCCCAAAGCCGCGCTATTACTCGGTACAGTTCACAGATGCCAATACTTTCAACTTCGGGTACGTCGGAAGCCGGACCACCGGGACTGAAGCGGGCGATTACATGATTGTGGGGCCTGACTGGAATGGCGAGAAGCCTCCGCAGATCAAGCAGGTCTACTATTCGACAACGCAGTTTGCGGTCGCGCTCTTTCGCACCCAGCTCTTCGATGCCGGGGATTTACCCAACGTGGTCAAGATTCAGGCTGGCTACAAGGCACAGCCGCTCTCTGCGTATCTCAAGAAGCCCGCGCCTCCCGCACCGCCGGCAATTGACTATCGCAAAGCCAATGCGGAGATTGCGAAGAAAGAGTTTTGGGATCTGCTCGATTTTGCTCTGCAGTTTGCCCCTGCCGGCCCGGAAGAAGTGGCAATCAGAGCGAAGCTTGCGAGCATCGGTATTGGCGCCGGCAAAACGTTTGAGATGAAAGACCTCTCTCTTGAGCACAAAGCGGAAAAGCTGCTGGGCATGAAGGCCGGCAGCGATGCGGTGGACAAGTATATCGCCGAGGCAGGAGCGCATATCAATGGCTGGACCGTGGGCGCATTCTTCGGTGACCGCGCCTACTACAGCGGAGACTGGCTCAAGCGGGCTGCGGCTGCGAGGGCTGGAATCTACGGCAATAACGCCGCTGAGGCGATGTATCCATATACCCGGAAGCTTCCATCCGGAGACACGCTTGACGGAAGCAAACACAACTACACATTGACGTTCGCTCATGGTGATTTGCCGCCGGTCAATGCCTTTTGGTCGGTGACCATGTATGACGGTAAGACCCAGTTACTGATCGAAAACCCGATCAATCGCTATCTCGTCAACTCGCCGATGTTGCCCGACATGAAGACGAATCCAGACGGGTCGTTGACGCTTTACATCCAAAAGGATTCGCCCGGCAAGGATAAGGAAGCAAATTGGCTTCCGGCGCCTAGTGCAACAATCTACCTGGTGATGCGACTGTATTGGCCAAAGGAGACGCCACCGTCGATCTTGCCCGCGGGTGAGGGCACCTGGAAACCATCGGCTGTGACGTTGGCTGATTAGATTGTGCCAAGAAAGCGCGTGGCGAGACATTCTGCGAGTCTGGTCAGTCTGCAGCCGCCATCAATGTGCAAATACCGCAAGGGCCAACCATGGGGGCATTGGAACGACAGGGCGGTAACCACCATTCCGCATCGCCGGTCGCACGATGCAGGAATCGGTCTACAAACGGCGGGTTGAGCCGCGCCGCTCCGGTGTAGTGCTGGCCGACGGCGTAGGTGGAACAGGCAGGTAATCCTGCTCTGTGGGAATTTGACGAAAACGTCCTAAACAAGTTAGCGCTTATGGTGCCTGGTTAGGGGTTCGACTGGATTTCAAATTTGCCGCGAATCAGATGGACCCTCTCACGCATGCTGATGAGGCCCAGTCCTGCCGCGAGCCGCGCGCACCCTCAACGCCTGAGGCCCCTTGAATGCCCGATTCGGTAGGTTCACGGAACGGCCTCAACTCCAGGAGTTCCTCAGTCACATATCCGGCGGTTGTTCCGTCTGAAAATGTCACGATCAGACCGTCGTCCCCTTCGAGTTCCACGGCCAGTATTCGTATCGGTTCGGCCATGGAAAGGATATAGACAAGAAACGGATTTACGGACTGTTCCGTTTTGCTCATTTCCCGCTACCGGCCCGGGTTAAGGCAATCGCCATAAGCCTTGAATCGATGACTGCGGATCGCGATTGAGCTCCCCTTCGGGTCGACCGCTTGCTGAGGTAGGGCTCGAGCCTAGCACTTTTGCTAGTTCTGGCGTTCGCGCCTTTCCGATACCCTGTGTCAGAACAGCGTTTTCTCAAACTCGCTACGGAGCTGGGGTCCCAACTCCGTTTCTCCAGTTTTCTTGGAGACTGAAGTCGAAAATTTTCCTTTTGATTTGTTCGCGATCCAGGTTGCATGGATCGGGATTCAGTCCTTCCTTTGCGACCGCCGATTGAGTATGTGCAGACTCCACCACGACGATGCACCGCCTGCCGTCAAAATGTCGGCTGGAGAAGC
>CAVQEO010000051.1:0-81914 GCA_963711525.1 uncultured Acidobacteriaceae bacterium
GTTGCGCCGGGTGAGTCTTTCTGCACGTACAAGGTGAGCGAGCCGTCTGCACCATAGGCGAACGACTTCAACATCGAAGAGTTCAGCAGATAGCGCTGAAGCGGATTCGCTACCAGAAACTGGGTCTTGCCGTCGTACATCGTGAGCGACCAGAACGCTTTGGCGGGTGGTAACTGACCCTCTGCGAAACGAAGCGTGTAGTTCGTCTTTGAAGCGTCGAGCCGCTGATGTTTGGCGTCGAGACGAAATAGGGAATGTATCGAGCCTCCGTTGCTGTGTTGCCGTAGAGGCCCAGCTTCACGCCGATGAACCGGTAGAGGTAGTTGTTCTTCAGATATTCTCGCGTGCCGAACGCATCTGCACTGCCAACCTCTCCCGCGTTGATCCGTTGCATCAGCGCTTCAACGTCCTGCTTAACATCGCCAAGTCCAGCGACGACGGCCTGCTGCAGTTCAGCCGGGAGCTTCCCGAAGTCGAAGTTTTTACCTGCACCGATATTGAGTTTTGCGAACTGCGCCATCAGGTCTATCTCGGTCGGATCGGTAGGGCAGAACTGCAACATCAGTTGCAGGTAGTTGAATAACGCAGGAGAGGCAAGCATGTCCTGGGATGGCGGCAACCACGCCACCGCCGGAGCAGCTGCCGGCGCCGGATTTCCCGAGGAACGCGCTGAGGGCCTGCGCCTTGTAACCCTTCTGGATCTCCTTGACATTGCTCAGGTCGCCGGGATTGAACAACTGCGTCCGGAAAAGTATGTAAGCAAACTCCGTCTCGAAACGGATGACATCCCTGATTCCCGGAGGCGTTTGTCCCCTCCAGCTCGAGCCGGCCATAAGGAAGGTGCCGCCGTCATCGCCGTAGACCCGCGAACCGAGGTACGCCACGTTGAACGTATAGAGGTCGACCAGTTGGGCGGAATAATAACGGTTCGCCTCAACCTTCGGCATGGTGACGATGATCGGCTCTGCCCTCAGGTCCATCCAAAGGAACGAGTACGGCGTGTCGGAGTTTGGCGTGACAACGAACTTGTCGCTGGAGTCGCCACGTTGGCAAGGCTAGCAATCGTGTTGAAGGTCGCCCGGAAGTCATGACCGGCAGTATCAATCGCCTGCTTGTGCATCGTCTGGTAGTTTGCCACCATAGGAAAGCCGTAAATGAATGCTTCCTTAGCAATCTGGCGGGCTTCCTGGGACGAGACTTCCGGCGTTGCGACACTCTCTTTAAGAGAATTCATTATGTTTCTCCTCACTTGAATACCTGGGCAGGAACGACCAACTAAGCAGCAGCCTGATTTCGACTGCCGCGCCCGAATGTGCCTACTGCCGCGCCATCATCACTTTGAAGGCGTGGTCTGGATCCTCTTTGATCGTCTCGCCGCTCACGTCGACGATCGCGCTGTAGATTGTGCCGGTGAACGTGAAAGGCGGTTCGTACTTGTCACATACTGGCGAACCGGTGTTGGCTCCGCACAGGAGGCCCCCGCCAAAGCTCAAGATGATCGGTATCGTCAGTGGAAGGTCGCCCTGCCCGGCCAGCTTGCCATCCACGAAAAGCCGTCCGGTGCCTGGCGCGCCTTTGCCCTTCATGATGTCCGGTTTGCCGGTTACTTCGAACTCGAAGCGCAATTGGTGGCGTCCCTCCGGAACAGGCGCCGTCGATTCGATATCAAAATACTGGCTGTCAACGTAGTTGTAGGCGTAGTGGAGCTTGGCGTTTTGGATGTAGAAGGTATACCCCCCTTGGACACTGCCACAGGACAGTAGCACGCCTTCCGCGCCACCCTTGGGGATATCCACATCCGCGGTGATGCTGTATGGCCGGTTAAGCGTCTGAGGACAGGAGTTAATCGGCACGACCTGCGTGTTTGGATAGTAGGTGCAGCTATCGCGCGCGACCGCGATCTGTGGCCGCTCGTCCAAAGCACGAGCAGGGCCACGCGAGTCGATCGGCAACACGTTGTACTTGCCTGCCTCGACGTACCACGTACCGACCATCTCGATCAATTTCGCGCGGTTTTCGGCGGCGATGTCATGGTTCTCGGCGTAGTCTGTCTCGAGGTGATATAGCTCCCAGTTCTTGGCATCCAACTCGGTCAGCTCGTCGTACTTGATTGGCATGCCGAAACCCATACCCGCTTCCTTGAAGGACGGTCCCGGCCACGGGCAAACCGCGCGCCAGCCGTCGTGATAAATAGCGCGGTGGCCCATCATCTCGAAATATTGGGTGATATGCTTCGTCGGCGCCTTGGCGTCGTCCAGTGCTCCGGCAAAGCTGAGGCCTTGGATCGGCGATTGGGCGACACCTTTGATGGAGGCCGGGCCTTCGATACCAAGCGCCTCAAGCACCGTTGGAACCATATCGATGGCATGCGCATACTGCGTGCGCAATTCTCCCTTGGCCTTAATACCCTTCGGCCAGTGGACGATGAATGGGTCGCTGACGCCTCCGCGATAGGTTTCGCGCTTCCAGCGGCGGAATGGCGTGTTCCGGCAAAGGCCCAGCCCCAAGCGTAGTGATTGTAAGTTGTGGGCCCCCCCAACTCGTCGATCAACTTCAGGTTCTGTTCGAGCGAGTCCGGCACGTTGTTGAAAAACTTGTTTTCGTTCACCGATCCGTTCGGTCCACCTTCGGCGCTGGCGCCGTTGTCGGAGATGAACATGATGAGCGTGTTCTCCCACTGGCCGATCGTCTTCAGGAAGTCGAACAGACGCCCGTAGTGGTAGTCATTCTGGGTCAAGAAGCCGGCGAAGACTTCCATCATGCGGGAATACAGCTTCTTCTCGTCGGCCGAGAGCGTGTTCCAGTCCTGCACGTCGGGATCGTGGCGCGAGAGTTCAGCATCTTTCGGGATAATGCCCAGCTCTTTCTGTCGCGCAAATGTCTTTGCCCGATAGGCGTCCCAGCCATCGTCAAACTTTCCCTTGTACTTGTCCGCCCACTCCTTGGGCACGTGATGTGGCGCGTGCCCCGCGCCGGGGCAGAAATACAGGAAGAAGGGCTTGTTCGGCGCGACCTGTTTGGAGTCGGCGATGAAGCTGATAGCCTTGTTCGTCAGGTCCTCTATCAGGATATAGCCCTCTTCCGGGGATTTCTCGGGTTCAACGGTTTGATTGTCGGAAACCAACTCCGGGTAGTACTGGTTCGTGTCGCCGCCGAGGTAGCCATAGTAGCGCTCGAAGCCGCGCCCCAAGGGCCAGCGATCATACGGGCCAGCCGCGGACATCTGATCCGCCGGCGTCAGGTGCCACTTGCCGATGGCATAGGTGTTGTATCCGTTCTGCAGCAATATTTCCGAGAGAAATCCGTTCTCGAAGGGTATGTTCGCGTTTGCGCCAGGATAGCCGGTGGAACCTTCGGTGATGCAGGACATGGCGTTCGAGTGATGGTTACGCCCGGTTAGAATGCAGGAGCGCGACGGCGAACACAGCGCCGTGGTATGCATGTTGTTGAACAACAAACCATCCTTCGCCAGCTGGTCGGTGTTCGGCGTTGCGACGGGGCTGCCGTAACATCCCAAGTGGCCGAATCCGGTATCGTCCTGCACGATGAACAGGACATTCGGTGCACCGTCTTTCGCCCGCAGCGGTGCGGGCCAAGCCGGGCTGGAGACATCGAATGTACGTCCAATCACACCATTGAAAGCGGTACCTGGTTTGTATTCCTTGAGTGTCATCGTGGATTTCCTTTCAAAGCTTTTTGTCCGGGCTCATTAGCTTGCCTTTTCTTAAGAAAAAGGCGCACACATCCCGGTTCCCGCCCAAGAGTAGGATCGCCGCCTCCGCGAAACAACTGTCACAACAGACAGGTATTTTGATTCGCTAAGGCCGCGTATGCTCCCTCATACTTCTATGTCCTGGCCAAGCCAACTAACGCCTCGAATGGGAAGAGCCCTGAAGAGGCTTGACTCTGCGGTAGATCCTTTTATCTCGATTGGGGGCGCGGCGTTGTCCTTGGCTTCTAAGATAACCGCCTGCAGACCCCGCTTTTATCAGGGGGTTGGAAGGTCTCATTTTTCCCAGGCGAAAATTCGCTTCCAGTCGTTCTTCATGCTGATCACGGTCCATCCCCTGCCTTTGCCTCGTCGTATAAAGCCTGCGTGAACTTGCCGATCTTGGTATCAGGCAGGCCTTGGGCCGGGCCATAAGCATACTCGCGCTGGGCATCGTCGTGCAGCACCAGCATCTCCAGCGACGCGCCGCCTCCCCCCTGGGTGTATTCCAGCATCTGCTGATCGCCGGTAGAGTTGCCGAACGCGGCATGCGGATGTGGCCGAGGAAGAGATAGATATCTTTCGCTTTGCCGACGCCATTGTCGTTTAGCAGAAGGTCCTTCTTGCGCATGAGGATGGCCTGCCCCTGCTTGTTGTATTTGTATTGAGTCTCCAGCCCGAGCCGATAACCTGTTCCGGGGATGCCGTATACCTGCTGTGGATAATCGCGCACGAAGTCTTGGCCGCCTCCGGTGACGATGTAGGTTCGATAGCCGTTGTCGCGCAGATACTTCATACCTCCAACATCGGTTCGTACACCATCTGCGGATAAGGTCTGTCGAAGCGCGGATGCTTCGCCGTCGCCATCCAGGTCTTCAGCATGCCTGCGAACTCGTCGACAGGCATGCTGACTTGGGTTGCTTCGCTTATATCCTGGAGGTCTTTGTCCGTGGCTTTCGCCAATGCACCGAGGTCTCCGACGATCAGGCCTCTGAAAATAGGCTTTTTACTCCACTCCGGGTGCTGAGGGGCGAGAGCAACCGCCGGTCGCGCATAAATAAAAGTTGCGAATACATGGGCTGCTCGACCCAGGTTGTACCGTCCTGATCGAAGGTAGCGATGCGGTTTTCAGGCAGCACGAATTGGGGGTTCGTGTTGTCGGTCGTGGTTTTGACAAAGGTGATGATCGCTTGCTTCGCCGGCCCTTTGTTCCATGACGGCAGTGGATCCGCGCCAAGGTCCACTTGAGCTGCGGAGGGAGTTGAGCCGAGCAGGATTGGAGGGCGTAGGACTGCTGGAACAACCGACAAGGAGGAGCATCCAGAAAAGGTATCTCGATAGCGAGGTCAGGCGGAGTTTCATTTTTGCCTCGTTTCTTCGGAGGTATTCACCAGTCCTCGGAGGACAGCGACCAATCATTCACAAACTAGAACGCGTGGGACTCAGCGACCGACAGATAACACAGCGATCCCAACGGATGGGTGATTGCTCCGTCGGGAGTGGACCCTCCAGTTCCTGTCTGCTCAACTTCCGGTGATTGCTCAGTGCGCGGTCTGGGGGGAATCTTCATAGCGTTCCACATGGGGACGGCGGTGCTCCGACGCCGTAAAGCCACAAATCGCAAAGTAAACGATGGTGTATAGAACAACCGTAGCATCCATGGCAGCGCCCGCCTTGAAGCCTTGCGCGTAGGTGTGGCTTGAGTTGGTCATCACCAAATAGACTAAGAAAGTTTTCTCGAATCCGCTGTAGATGAGAATCGGGTTTCGCCATTCCACCCTAAAGGCTGCGACAACCATGGATATACCCATCAGTCCGACCATGATGCCCCAGTGCTGAACAAAGATTGTGTAGTCCTGGGCAAACTGGAGTTTCTGGACCGTTTCCACTGTCCACCGAGGCCAAAACGCATCGAGACCAGCTAACGCCGTCCCAATCCCTGTGAGAACAAAGAACGGCCGGAACGTAAGTTCAAAAAAGCGTTTCACGTGAGCCTCCGTCACTTAGGAAGTTGTTGGACCGCCGAAACGAGGATGAGATCTCACACCCAACGGGGCGTTAATCCTCGGCATCGTGGTCGGAGGGAACCAGCCTGTCGTTCAGGGTAGAGTAAGCAGGGATGCCCGCCTACTGGCAGAAGAGACAGTTATACAGTGCCCCCTTGCTTCAGCGTCGCGGAAAGAGTCGCACTTCGATCCATCGGGCTTTAGAGGGTGTGTGAGAACGGGGGACAGAAATCGCAGGTCCTTCCACCACTGGTCGAGGGCTGCGTATCCCCACTCAAGCCAAAATACGGCTTGAATGGGGCGCCCAGCTTTTGTTGCTGGTACAGGGAGTGAGTGTAAAGCTGCCGTCTGCATCGCAAGCCTTCAATACGTCCATCCAGCATTCATCAGGATGCCATTCACCATCAGCAAATTCATTATGAGACCGATAATGTTGCCCACATAGATCGCAGGCTTGCGGTTGAGTAATCCATACGAGACCCACAACAGACTTGCGACGGCAAAGATGAACCAGGTTGTCAATGACTGCCCGGAAGCATGCTGAGTGTGTGTGAAATACAACTTGGAAATGGACGGTAAGGTGGCGAGGGGCTGCACAATTCCGGTGATGATCATCAGAGGCTCGAAAATTCGCAGCCAGCGCAAGTACGTGGGTGAACCTTCCTTCAGGAAATACATTAAAGTTGGTTACCTCCAGTCCTCAAGTGCGAGCGACCTCTGCTCAACTAGAGTCTCCCCGGAGCTGCTTGGCTACTGTCAGGTGCGACAGGGATTGAAGAGGTAGGCCAGCCATTGGGACCGGAAAAGTTTCGGCGGAGCAATTCAGGGCGCGGCCAAGAGTTGCGTTTTTCACGCTATCTGACTGATGTCACAGGGATTGTCGTGCCGCGCGGCGAAATTTACGGCGGCATCCGGCTCCATAACAGGTATAGTTTAGTTGCCCTGGTAAGAGTTGTTTCAGGAAAAACCATGCTAGCAGACACCACCGATCGCAAGAGTGCTGAAGACGCGATACGCGAGAGCGAGGAGCGTTTTCGGCTGGTCGCCAATACCGCTCCCGTGCTGATTTGGATGTCGGATATGGACAAATTGTGCACTTACTTTAACGAGCCATGGCTCGAGTTCACCGGCGAGTCACTCGAGTCCCAGCTTGGAAACGGCTGGGCGAATGGTGTCCACCCCGAGGACTTGAAGAGGTGCCTGCGTATATATACAGAGGCCTTCGATCGACGAGAGCGCTTCAGGATGGAGTATCGGCTCCGACGGCAAGACGGAGAATATCGATGGATTCTCGACATCGGAGTGCCAAGGTTTAATCAATATCGCTCTTTTGTCGGTTACATCGGGAGTTGTATCGATGTGACCGAGCGCAAGCAGGCGGAAGAGGCCCTTTTAAGTATGACCCGCAGGTTGATTGAGGCGCAGGAGCAGGAGCGCACCCGGATCGCCAGAGAGCTTCATGACGACATCGGTCAGCGTGTTGCACTGTTGGCTGTCAACCTGGCACAACTCCAACAAAGCCCTCTCAAATTGTTTGAAGTCCGGGACCGTATCGGAGAACTGCAGAAGGAGACCTCCGAGATAGCAACCGATATCCAAACCTTGTCGCACCAGTTGCACTCGGCAAAACTGGAATATCTGGGCATAGCTGCCGTCATGAGAGGCTTCTGCCAAGAGTTCGGGAAGCAGACGAAGGTGAGGATTGACTTCCAAAGCCAGGATTTGCCCAGCCCCGTGCCACCGGACATTTCTCTTTGCCTTTTCCGAGTCCTGCAAGAGTCCCTTCATAATTCGGCAAAACACAGTGGGGCACAGCACGTCGAAGTGGGATTGTGGGGAACGCCGGATGAGATTCATCTCGTCGTCAGCGACTCCGGCTCAGGCTTTGACAGCGAAGGGGCAAAACAGAGTCGAGGGCTTGGCCTCATCAGCATGGAGGAGCGGCTGAGAGTCCTGAAGGGAACGTTTTCAATCGAATCGCAAGCCAAGCGTGGTACAAAGATCCACGCTCGGGTGCCTCTCGGTTCGCGAAGTGATTCCATGCAGGCGGCCGGGTAAATAGCACCCCAGTCACCAGGATAATGGTTCAAGTTTCGCTGCAAATCCTCTGGAAGATTTGCTTGTCTTCATCGCGGTAAAAGCTGCTCAATGAGAACCCGCAGAGAATATCCATTTCGTATCGTTTAGTTAGCTGGTTGCAGAGTTGCTCCACCTGAATAGCCGCATCCGCGTTGCCCTCCGCCCACAAGATTGACGCGCATTCCCCGCAAATGGTAACCCGCGACGGGTCCTCCCGCTGTGGCCTGAGCGCGTCGCGATCAGGTCACCAACGACTTCAAAAAATCGCATTGGGTCAGGCAGATCGTTAACCATGAAGGTGGAGAGGATATCCACAACATCCAAAAGAAGACAGCGCCCCTGCTTGATCGCGGAGGCGATACCAGCTCCACGGTCCCGTAAACTCTGAAGCAGACTCTTTTGGTGCGACTCGGTCACGGCGATGATCACCGCGTTTCCGTTCCGCAGTGCGGCTTCTATATAACGAGTGAAGCCATCTACAAAGGACTCATCGTCAGGATAGAATTGGACCTCGTGGCTGCGAACCGTCTGCGTCTTTCCCGGTAGAAGCGATGGGAGAACTTGAGAGAGTGGTGGAGTGGCTCGGCAGCGCTGACCCAAGTGTGAGCCGAGAGCCCCTTACTGACAAACTGCCTGCCCTGGCAAACCTCTTCCAAGGCGACGAAAAGTTCGCTGTCCCGCATGTGATTTAACAACGTAGCCCATGGCCCCCAACCTGAAAGTTTCCTGGGCCACATCGGCAGAAGATTCCTGGGACATGAAGAGCATTTTGCATTGAGGGCGGAGCTTACGGATCCGTCGAGCCACTTCGATCCCATTGAGTGTGGGAAGCCCGATGTCGAGCACAATCAAGTCAGGTTGCAGTTCTTCGGCTTTCTGCACCGCTTCTAACCCGTCTGACGCCTCGCCGACGACCTGCAAATCCGGCTTTTTCTCCAAGGTTGAACAGACGAATCGCCGAAACGGCTCGCAATCATCGACCACCAGGACACGGAGGGACGACATACAGACAGCAACCTTTCATCGGCCGAACCGCACCTTCAGTATTCGTGGCCGGAAACAATCCTAACCGCTATGTTGGTGGATCGTATCACCAACTTGAACCGGAGACATCCGCGAGCCTCTCCATGGCAAGCATTACCTATCTGAAGCTCACTCCGCCACTGTCAGTTGTGACAGGTGCGCGGTAATCGCCCTGGGGGGTAGTATCCGCGAAGTGGAAGCATGAAAGAATCACTCCAGGATCACCCCAAGCAGATCGCCTCATCTTCGCTCAGCCGGTCTTGGAGATTTTTGGATCTTCTGCATGCTGCGAGTGCGCGCGTACGTACTTTTGCCGCCATAGCGGTCGTGGTGGCCTGGGCTCCGCCGGCATTATTATCTGCCCTTCGGGGGCGCGTCGCATTCCTTTCGTTTCTGACGGATTACGCCACTCAAACCCGGTTCCTCATCATTCTTCCCCTGGTGATCCTGGCGGCGCCGTGGCTGAACAAGCGGTTAGCCAGGGTATCTGGCCACTTTAAAGGATTTGTTTTGGAGAGTCAGCTATCTGATTTTGAAGCTAACTGGGCTTCGTTCGAGAGACTAGGAAACTCCGTGGCCGCCGAGGTTGTGATGGTGGTTCTCACCTACGGGTTGGCACTCGGGTTGGGACAATATATAAGCCCAGAAGGTGAAGAAATCGTTGCATGGTGGAAGGGTGGCGGCGGCTTTAGCTGGTTTTCGCCGGCGGGTACTTGGGCTTTGTTCATAAGCTATCCGATACTGGTTAGCCTCACACTGCTTTGGCTATGGAGACAACTGCTTTGGACGCGATTCATGCGAGCTGTGGCACGACTGGATCTTCGCCTCATCGCCTCCCATCCCGATAACGTGGGCGGCATCGGGTTTCTCGAATCTGCGTTGCGCGGGCAACACCCTTTCAGCTTTTGCCTCGGCCTTGGACTGACCGGCGCGGTGGCGAATCGAGTTATTCATCATGGGGAAAAGCTGATTGCCTTTGGACCGGTCGCGGGAGTTCTGGTTGTTGCCGTGCTTCTCACCTGCGTGGCGCCGTATTTCGTCTTTACTCCTGTGCTGACGCGGATGAGACACCGCGGCCTGCTAAAGTATGGAGCTTTTGCTCAAACTGTGGGCGAGCACTTTGAAAAGAAGTGGCTAGACGGGCCCGAAAGCCTCAATCAGGATGTTTTGATGGTGGCTGATTTCTCCGCGATCAACGACCTCTATGGCGTGGTGAGTAAAGTCAACGATATTAGTGTTGTCCCGATTAACCGCGTCGACTTATACGCCCTCCTACTCGTGGCTTTTATCCCGACAATTCCGGTGGTAATCGGTTCGATTCCACTGGACGTCGTCGCGCGTGCAGCTCTAAAAATGTTGTTCTGACGATGAAACGAGGCACGCCGTTGACTTCCAGTGGTGGTGTGATGCCGACCACTTCGTAAATTGTAGGGACGATGTCATTGCAGTGATGGAACTGCGGGCGCGGTGTGGCATCGGGTTTAATCTTTGCCGGCCACTGAATGACCAGCGGGTTGCGGGTGCCCCCGAGGTGTGACGCTAGAAGTTTGGTCCCCTTGTATGGTGTGGTCCCGGCCCAGGCCCACCCTGCGTGATATTGATTATCAGTCTTGGGCGAGCCAAGCACGTCGAGTCCGCCGAGTTCGTCGATCGCGGCGATGTGCTGTTTGACGGTGGTGGGGATACCGTTTTGTGCGAGTAACTCGCTGATGGTGCCGTTCTGCCCTTCCGAAGAAGAACCGTTGTCGCCCCAGATGTAGAAGATGAGCGTGTTGTCGCCGTAGCCCAGCTTGTCGATTTGGTCGATGACCCGCCCGACCTGAACATCGGTGTGCTCGGCGTATCCGGCGGCCACTTCCATGAGGCGGCGCTGGAAGGGTTTCTCGTCTTCGGGGATGCTCTCCCATGACGGCATGGTTTCGTGCCGCGCCGTGAGCTGAGCGCTCGCGAGAATCCAACCCTTCTCCTTAGCACGCTTGAAGACGCGCTCGCGGTAGGCATCCCAACCGTCATCGAACTTACCTTTATACTTGTCGGCCCACTGTTTCATGATGTGGTGCGGACCGTGGATCGCGCCGCTGGCCCAATACATAAAGAACGGCTTGTCCGGTTGTAAGGTCCGGTGCGTGTTTAGCCAACCGATGGCGTCATCGGCGAGATCTTCGCTGAGGTGGTAGCCCTCCTCTGGGCTCTTGGGCGGCAGGACGACAGTGGTGTTGCGAACCAGGTTGGGCTCATACTGCGAGGCCTCGCCTGCCAGGAACCCGTAGAAATACTCGAAGCCCAGGCCGGTGGGCCAGTTCTCGAAGGGGCCAGCGGCGGTAGTCTCCTCGGCTGGCGTGTTGTGCCACTTTCCCCAGGCGGCCGTACTGTAGCCATAGTCTTTCAGCACGTCGGCCACCAGCGCGCTACTTCTGGGGATGTGGCCTGAGTATCCGTCCCAGTCGTTGGCCAGCTCCGCGATTTGCCCGGCGCCGACGCGGTGATGATTCCGGCCGGTCAGTATGGACGCCCGTGTAGGCGAGCACATGGCCGTAGTGTGGAAGCGGTTGAGCGAGATCCCTCCCATCGCGACGCGGTTCATGGTCGACGTTTGAACTTCACCACCCAAGGTGGATGGCAGGCCTGGCCCTGCGTCGTCGATCAGCACGATGAGGATGTTCGGAGAATCGGGCGGAAGGCGGCTCAACCCGCCGTTTGTAGACCGATTCCTGCATTGTGCGGCCGGCGATGCTGGCCGATGGCGTAGGTGGAAAAGGAAGGTAATCCTGCTTGATTGGCTTGTAATCCGCGCTCATCGCTTTCCCCCTGACCCGGCTATTCGCGCTTAGCCTACAGGCACCCTGCCGCCCCGGCATACTGGTAGAACTGATAGCTGCGTAGCTAAAAAGTCTGAGGCTTGCTGAACATCAAGGCTGCATGCATTGAGCAGTCCCAACCTCGCCGAAGAGCTACAATTCCTTTACACGCTTTGGGCCCCACTTAGCGACACTCGATGGAGTATGCGTGTTCGACCCCGCTCCACCATAACTATGAACGGCGAGTGATCGAAATGTGCACTGGACAGGTGACCGGACGATCGTTCAGCGACTCCCCACGGACGCATGTTCATGCGTTCCGAAGCACGCAAAAGCAAGGTCTACGCGCTGGCTCTTCCCGTGATTGCCGCGGGAGGCTTTCGGCATATGGGTGGTTAGCAGTTCTTGGCATTCTTTTGTGCGTCCTGCCGGGTCCGGCGGCCGCCGCAGAGCCAACTGTGAAGAATGTACTCGTGCTGCATAACTGGGCCAATCTTCCTCAGTGCTGGGCCTTGATGGAATCCACCGTGCGCGCGCGAGTTCCCGGGGAAATCAACTTCTATAACACGTCGGTGGAAAACCCGCGATTTGATGAGGAGGCTTATCGGGAAAGCCTGGCAGAGACGCTCCGCCGGGGGTACGGTGGGGTCAAGCTGGACGTTGTGGTTGCAGCTAGCTATCCGGTGCTTCAGTTCGCGGTGCATTACCGTGACAAGATGTTTCCCGGGGTACCAATCGTGTTTACCGATGTTGGCCGCCCCGAGGTGCAGAAGATGTGGCCCGCCGTCACAGGCGTGCTCAGCCCTATCGGTGTGCGGGAAACGATTGATCTTGCGCTTCATCTTCATCCAAATACGAAGGCGGTCGCCGTCATCACCGGCATAACGGAGTGGGATAAGTACTGGTGGGCAGTTGCACACTCTGAACTTCTTCGTCATCAGGGTGAGGTGCGAGAGATCGACCTCGTCGGGCCTTCAAGCCATCAGATCATTGAGAAAATTGCTCAACTTCCTCCTTCTACTGTGGTCTTGTTTCAGCTCAGGCCAGATGACTTGACCCAACCGGCGCTGGAACCGATCGACGTCCTCGCTGACGTTGCACAGCGCTTGCCAACCTATTCCGCCTGGCAAGGACTTGCGTTAAATCGCGGGGGGATTGGTGGAGCGTACCGTGACCCGTGGAAAGACGCTGTGTTGGATGGACAAATAGTGGCCCGGGTGTTGTCAGGGGAGCGGCCTGAGAACATCCCCATTGTGCACGACTCCGATCTTCAGGTCCGCGTGGATTGGCGGGCGCTGCAGCGCTGGGGCATCTCAGAATCGGCGTTGCCGCCCGGCACCGTGGTCGAGTACCGGCAGCTTACTTTTTGGCAGCGAGACCGAAAATACATAGTGATTGCCATCGCCATGATTGTCGCTCAGGCGTTGTTGATTGCGGGCTTACTGTTGCAGCGGGCGCGCAAACGGAAGGCAGAAGCCGTTCTGCTGGAGAGCGAAGAGCGCTTCCGAGTAATGGCCGATACCACCCCATCGCTGGTTTGGATGTGTGACGCTCGAGGACGGATTACCTACTTAAATGGCCGTCGACTCGCGTTTACAGGCAGGGATTCGAACTCAGATGACGGCGACAATTGGATCACGTACGTTCATCGCGACGATGTAGAGCATATGTTAGGCGCTCTGTATGAGGCGTTGAAGAGCAAACAATCATTCTCGCAAGAATACCGTCTACGTCGAAACGATGGAGTGTACCGTTGGATGTTCGACGTTGCGTCTCCACGAGTGAACGGCGATGGATCGTTTGGAGGGTTTATCGGCTCGGCGATTGACACAACCGACCAGAAGCTTGCCCAGCAGGCGCTTGAAAAAGTAAGTGGTCAACTGATCGCGGCCCAGGAGGCAGAACGTAGCCGAATCGCCAGAGAACTTCATGACGACATCTGCCAGAGACTTGCGCTCCTCTCGATGGAACTGGAACAAGCGAATCGGGTGTCGAATGATTCGAGCGCGCAGAGAAATCCCAAGATCGATAAGATTAAGCAACACTGCGGGGAGATCGCGGGCGCTGTTCAGGCGTTGTCGCACAAACTCCACTCCTCCAAGCTGGAATATCTCGGTATCGTAGCCGCTGTCAGGAGTTTTTGCCGCGAATTCTCCGAGCAGCACGAGGTGAGCGTCGAATTCTCCAATGAGAATGTTCCGGGCTTTGTGCCCGCTGATATCTCCCTGTCCTTATTTCGGATCACGCAGGAAGCATTGCAGAACGCCCTGAAATACAGCGGCGTCAGCGAATTTTTGGTGAGCCTGCGAGGCGCGGCAGGCGAGATTCAGCTTGAGATTCGTGACCGGGGCGCGGGTTTCGACGTTGAGCAGGCAAAGGGGCAAAAGGGATTGGGGCTGGTAAGCATGCAAGAGCGAGTCCATCTTGTGCACGGCATCTTCGCCATCGAATCAAAAGTGGGTTCTGGGACGAGGGTCTTTATCCGCGTCCCCTTTGTCGAAGAAATACTGGTTCTGGAAAATGGTGTGGAAGCGCCTCAGCATCGGCTCCCTTAGCGGTTGCGAGTAACTTGCCCGGCCTTGGTCTCTGGGGACAGGCGTCACGATCCGCCGGGTCTGGGAGCGCCTAAGGGCCACGGTGGCAGCAGTATGCTTCCAGTGTCCCAGCAACCTCTACAGCGACCACGATGCATGCCGCTGTGTACGGAACAGAGATGGTTTAGCAGCTGGCGTGGGTGCACTTGACAAGGTCCGCGGTAGACCCGCAAATGGCGCATCTTGGCAGCATAGGGTTCATCTATTGTTAGGATGCAGGTTGGCATTGTTACGTCCAGTCGGTACGGTTTTTTTTGCGGGTGGCTGAGAAGGTCCTGATTGCTCTCCGTGGCGGCGCACCCTAATGGCTGCAGCTGCGGTGGAAGGTGCTGATCTATTCGCGCACCAGCGCCACTGCCGTCAAGTCGTCGTTGCCGAGATGTTTGCCGTAATGCAGCCTTTCATAGAAGCGGGTCCACGGACGGTGCCGGAAGGCATGCGCCTGCTGCAGCACGGTCTCACAGATTTGCAATGCCGAGTCAGCCTCGACGTTTGCGAGCAGCCGCTCGACGCGCTTTGCGCCCACCTCGAACCTTCCCCGCCGGCTCTCCATGACTGCCCTGGTTACAAGAACCAGCCTGGCGCGTGGCTTGAATGCCAGAATCGCCGGCTCATAGGTGTTGTGGGTGAAGAGGCCTAGCGGCATACCGCCCGATTGAAGGATTCGTGAGCCCTCAGGATCGTGAAATACGGCGAGGAGACCTGCATTGTGGTAGGTAAGGATACCCAGTGCGAGGCTGAAACAACCCAGAAAGGCGGGGGCAAAGTGAACGCCGCGGGCAGCCCCCATCAGGGATCGGTTGAGCTCATACGCCAGGGTGGCGATGGCCTCGGATTCATTCGCCCCGGACGGCCCAAAGAGATCGGGTGCGTACTGGCGGAAGGCGGTTTGCACCTCGACCGCGAGCGCTCGGGCTTCGGCACGGGCACCGGCGATGTCGGTCAAGAGGAAGACCACACGTTGGCCGATCGCCAGTCCGTCGTAGAAATTCCCCCCGCGGCGGCCGGCGCGATAGCGAGCAGTTAGATCGAGGCCGTCAAGCTTCGTGAAATCGGCAGGATAGGGCGCGGAATCGGGGCTGCCCGTGGGGGTGCCTGACCCTGTCAGAGGTAAAGTCATCGTCTTCTTCCACACGCCGGCGCCACCCTCCTCGCGATGTTCTGCCGCGAGATACACTGCTTCTCAAGCCAGGCCGATTTCTGGAGATGCTCCTGGACACCACTTGAATCAGTTTTTCACGTGGATGGCCACCATCGTAATATCGTCATCCAACTCTTCGGCAGAACCTCGAGCCGACCAACGGGACAACTCTGCCAGCAGCCGCTCGGCAAATTGATCAGCCGAGGTGCTTTGCTCCGCCTGAAGAAACTGACTGAAGCAGTCTGTGCCAAACTCCACCCCTGCAGGGTTCGTCGTTTCCGGAATGCCATCCGTGTAGAGTAAGACTCGATCACCAGCGTTGAGCGGCAGCTCCATTGAAGAATAAGTTGCAGAGGGAAACCTGCCGAGAAACAAGCCATTTTCCACCACATTACGCACGCCTTTGGATGATCCATCGCGCAAAAGCATGGGTGGGTGGCCTGCTCCCGCGTAAGTGAGTGTTCGCTTCTGCATATCCACGAACAGGTAGGCCGCGGTGACGTAGTGGTGCTGGAACTTTCCGCACAGCGCTTGATTCAGGCCCAACAGCACTTGAGCTGGATCAGCAGCGTTCGTCCACTGGGCGGAGAGAGCAATCTTCAGCATCGAGGCGATAAGCGCGGAAGGCATGCCGTGTCCGGAAACATCGGCTACCAGAATCCCGATGTGTTTCTCATCCACGAGGAGGAAGTCGTAGAAGTCGCCGGCAACCGAGGCCATGGGGACATAGCGCGCAGCAATGTCGAGGCCTTCGATTTTCGGGATCTCGGAGGGAAGAATCGATAATTGGATCTGCCGCGCTGTTTCCAATTCCTTTTGGATCGCGAGCAACTGCCGTGCGAGCTGTTCGCGAACCCCGCGAAGCACGAGGTGAGTTTGCACCCGCGCTTTTACCACCGCAGGAGAAAACGGTTTGTGAATGTAGTCCACCGCGCCGACATCAAATCCCCTCATCTCCTCGTCCACATGCGTCTGTCCGGTAAGAAATATGACTGGTATGTCGCGCGTCTCGTGCCAAAGCTTCAACTGTGTACACACCTCGTACCCATTCTTATCCGGCATCATCACGTCCAGCAGGATCAGGTCTGGCAGAGGTGTAAGTTTTGCCAGTTCCAACGCTTTCACGCCGCTGGTTGCGATGCGAATCTTGTAGATGTCTTTCAGAATCGAATTCACAAGTTGAATGTTGGCAGGGGTATCATCCACCAGCAGCACAGTCTGCTTTTGATCCGCGTTGTTCATCGATCACACCCCATGCTTGCGCAACGTCCGGCGATCTCATCCAGTTTCACCAGCGCTGCGTCGAAATCGAAATCGCTGATCGATGCGTTCAGGTCGTCCAAGTATGGCCTCTCGATAGCGCCTGCTAAAGCTTCCCTCAGACTGCGAAATGATTCTTCGGCATCGCCATCACTCGCTTGGAGCAAGCTGCGAAGCCGGACAATCGCGCCGGCCGTGGCCTCTTTATTGAAAGGGGAGGCCCACACCTCCTCCATTCGAGCTGCTGCCGAGGCGAACAATGCTTCCTCGATAGCGTGAACTTGGGTGCCCATCACGCTTGCGAACTCAACCAGCAGCGGCGAAACATTTATCTCGCCGTCACGGAGTGCATTCTCCAGCTTTTGAGCTACAGACTGTACCTCCGTGATTCCAATGTTGCCGGCGACGCCCTTCACGGTATGGGCAATACGTTCCGCTAGGGCGTGATCCCCTTGTTGGAGCGCGGTTGAAATCTGAGCGGCTGCATCACCCTGTTTGACGGCAAACTGCCGGAGCAGGTCGCGATAGAGCCGCTTGTTGCCTGCAACCCGCTTCAGGCCATCCGCGAGCGTGATCCCCGCGATTTCCGGTAGAACCACTTCGTCGGACGCTTTTATAGGGCTTAATGACGCTTGGGAGTCGAGTGCTGGTTGCGGCCGCGGCTTCGCCCATCGGACCAGGGTCGACAATAGGTGATCGGGGTCAATCGGCTTTGACACATGGTCACTCATGCCCGCGTCGAGGCAGCGCTGTCGCTCTTCGACGAGCGCGTGTGCGGTCATTGCAATAATCGGAAGCTGGTGTAGACGTGGGATTTTCCTTAGTAGCCTGGTGGCCGTGAAGCCATCCATCTCGGGCATCTGCAAATCCATGAACACCACATCGAACGCAGGAGCCTGGTTTCCCTCGGTCAGGAGTTTCACGGCTTCACCGCCGTGGTTGGCCACAGTGACGATTGCTCCGGCGCTCTCCAGCAGCTCGGTTGCAACCTGCTGGTTCACCTCGTTGTCTTCGACCAACAGGACACGTATTCCCGTAGCATCAGGCGCGGCTCCGTTGTGCTTCATTTCACGGCAACGTTCGTCCTCGATACCGGCAATCCCAAACAGATTAACGAGAGTATCGTAGAACAAAGATGGGCTGACCGGTTTCAGCAGGAAGCCCTCGATCCCTATCTGCTCGGCCTGTGCGCGTATATCTTCCCGTCCAAAGCCGGTGACCATTACGATCTTGGGTATGTGCTTCAGCAGCCCACCGTGCTTGATGATGTGGCTGGCCTCAAGGCCGTCCAGACCGGGCATATGCCAGTCGATCACGACTATCTCATAGGGGTCGTGCGTATCGGCGTCGGAAATCTCGCGGATCGCTTCCTCTCCAGAGGAGGCTGAGCCCACTCTGAAAGCGAACGTCTTTAGTACTTCGCTGGTAATGTCGCGGGCTAATGGGTTGTCATCGACTATCAGCGCGCGGATGTCTGAGAGGTCGGGGACGAAACGCCTTCGCTCGGGTTGACTCGAACCGATGCCAAGCCATGCAGTGAAGAAGAAGGTGCTGCCCGCGCCGTAGTTGCTGTCGACCCAAATTTCGCCTCCCATGGCCTCGACGAGCCGTTTAGAAATTGAGAGGCCGAGGCCGGTGCCGCCATATTTGCGGGTGGTGGAAGTGTCGGCCTGGCTGAATGGTTGAAACAAACGAGCGGCCTGCTCCGGGGTCATCCCGATGCCAGTGTCGCGGACGGAGAACCTTATCTTCAGCCGACCGGCTAACTGCTCCTCCGGTGCGACGGTTACTACCACCTCACCACGATCGGTGAACTTGACCGCGTTGTTGACGAGGTTGACCAGGATTTGGCCAAGGCGCAAAGGGTCGCCGATGAGATTCGCGGGCAGATTGTTTGGCGAGGCTATCAAAAATTCCAGATTCCTATCTTGAACCTTTTGACCGACGATGGACGATAGATCTTCGAGCACCTGCTCGAGACGGAACTCCGTATTCTCAACATCCAGCTTGCCCGCTTCGATCTTTGAGAAATCAAGGATGTCGTTGATGATGCCGAGGAGGGCCTGAGCTGCCACCTTTGTCTTGGTCAGATAGTCACACTGCTTCGCTGTCAACTCGGTCTTCAAGGCAAGATGGGTCAATCCGAGGATCGCATTCATGGGGGTTCGAATCTCGTGGCTCATGTTGGCTAGGAAGTCGGACTTGGCCTTGGTAGCGGCAATGGCTTGCTCTTTGGCAACCAGGAGGTCCGCTTCCGCCTGCTTGCGATCGGTGATGTCTTTGGTGGTGTTGAGGAGATACTGCGGATTTCCAGCGGTATCCCTGATGACGGAAAAGGTGCCGTCTGCGATGACAATGCGCCCATCGCCGCGAATGAAATGTTGCTCCCACTCGTCGTAGTCGCATTTGCCGGCGAGGAGTTCCGTGTAGCGTTTTGCAGCGGAGGCACGTTGGTCCGGGTGGATGATCTGGTCCCATTTCTCCACCGAGCTTAACTCCTCATGAGTGCACCCAAGCATTTCGTGTAAAGCCTGGTTGGTGAAATATTCTGCCTTTTGGACATTGTGAAGACCGAGGCCGACGGGGGAGTTCTCGAAGATCGAACGGAAGAGCTGCTCGCTCTCCTGCAGGGCTTCCTCGGCGCGCTTGCGTTCGGTGATGTCTTCCATCAGGGCGACGAGGTACTGGGGCTTGCCTACGGCGTCCCGGAGCAGCCGAAACCTCCCATTGCAAGCAACGATGCGTCCGTCGCGACGAATGAAGTGCTGTTCGTACTCGTCCGTTTCTCTCTTTCCCTGAACGAGTTCCGCATATCGCTGGGCGTTGGGGGCTCGTTCCTCGAGGGGAACGATTTCGTCCCATTTTTCTATACAGCTCAGCTCTTCTGCCTTATAGCCCAACATATCTTCGAGTGCATGGTTGGAGACATGTTTCTGACTGTCAATGGTTAATAAGCCGATCCCGATCTGTGAATTCTCAAAAATCGAGCGGAAAAGTTGCTCACTCTCCCTCAGCTTTTGCTCTGCCAGCTTTCGTTCCGTGATATCGACGACCGTGACGACAGCTCCAGTGACAGTCCTGCCCTCACGAATGGGAAACGAGGAGTATTCAACAGGGACCGGGGTGCCGTCGCGACGCCACATGACTTCCCCATCCACGCGGCAGCTCTCCCCCTTGCTGTATGCGCGGTAGGCGGGGCAGTCATCCAGGGGATAGACGGAGCCGTCGGATTTGTGGTGATGCACCAGGTAGTGCATATTGCGACCAAAAGCGTCCTCGGGCCGGTAGCCGAGCAAGTCGTAGGCCGCGCGATTGATAAACGTACAGTCGCCGTGCAGATTGACTCCGTAAATGCACTGCCCGGTGCAATCGAGGAGCGACTCAATTTGCTGCATGACGCGGTTTCGTTCCTCCTGCAGTCCCTTGTACGACTGCAGCGACCGTGCGATGTCACCGATCTCGGAACGATCCTCCTGAAAGCCGATCTCGATGCCCGGCTTTTGGGCGAGAAGGTCGCTCAGGCTACCTCCCAGGGCAGCTAGAGGGGCCACCATCTTCGTACGGTAAAAGATGAGGGCCCAACCGATAGCCAAAGCATTGAGGATGGCGGCGACGATCGCGAGGTCGGCTGTCCACTGGGCGGCGCGGTCTGCGGAGAGGGCTTGATCTGCGAGACGCTGGTCCAAGCGGCGGCGGAATTCATCCAGAGGATCCATGATCAAGGCTTTGGCCTTGAGGTATTCCTCGCCGTACACATATCCCATGGCCGCGGTGAAATCTTTGCGTTGGGCGGCTTGGAACGACTTCTCTTCCTGGGCGATGAGAGCATCGGAACTTTGCTTGGCGCGGGAGATGAGTTCACTCTCCTCTTGGGTAAGGCCAAGCGCCTGCAAGCCTTGCACAGCGCGGTCGCGGGTGCGCTCGACATGTATCTCGCGCAAGAAGACTTCGCGGTAATGGGGGTCGCCTGCCACCGCGAATCCCCGCACCGCGGCTGTCAACTTATCGGTGGCCCCAGCGAGCTGGATGCTGAGCAGCAGCGACTGCGTCCTGGCGTTCAGTGCAGTCACCTGGCGGTGCCTGAAATAGCCCGACACGAGGACGCATGCCACGGACGCCAACGAAAGTGATGCAACCAATATGGTGATGCTTCGGTTGGCCTTTTGAAGACGCATTTACGCCCCTCTGAGTCCCGCGCTCGCGCAATTGTTCGAAAATGCGATGCGTGAGATGGTCTGCCGGACGGCGGATGAGTTCCAGCACACCACACCGAATGTTAAGAGGGCAGGGTTGCAGCGCCTACTGGCAATAGTGTCAGGTATGCCCGGATGCTCTCGAAATCCGGCCGGATGGCGCTCCTTATCGCAACCGGCGTTTCGCGCCAGGCAGTGTTGCAGCGTGTGAGCGCAGCGGATAAAGGATCGCCCTGTCGTAAGTGACAGTAGTCAAGCTGCCATGTGGGGAGAATGATCGCAGCAGACGCGTTTTACCGGTGCTACTGACAGATGACGTAATCCTCGGCAGATGATCAACGGTTGTTCCTCTAACAGAGGCAGGGTGGCGATCCCAATGCCGCACTCGCCCTCGGATTCTCCCTACATGGGTTCGTGAAGGCAGGAGAATGGGTTCAAGGTCATGAGATCAATCCTTATAAGCTCGATAGTGTTTGCAATGGTCTTCAGTGGAGGCCTGGCCGGGTTGGCCCTTGAAGGATTTCTAGCCGGGAATTTGCTGGGATCTGATGCAAAGGACATTATCAGGCTGGCGACTGGGCTCTTGGTGACCATGACCGCATTGGTCCTAGGGATGCTGGTCTCTTCTGCGAACTCTTCCTACCAGGATCGAAAGAACGAACTGGCGGAGATGGCTTCAGACTTTCTAGTCCTCGACCAGGTATTGGCGACCTATGGGCCGGAAACTCAGGTGATCCAAGACGAGCTTCGACATCTGGCAGAGAATAGCCTGGAACGCATCTGGGCAAGCCAAGCATCCCGCCGATCGCAACTCAGACCCGGAGATAGAGGCCAAGTGCTGTACCACCAATTACAAATTCTCGCGCCCAAGAACGATACACAGACCGCAGCTAAGACCGTGGCGATCTCTGTGGCGGATAGCTTGCGGCGCACCTACTTTTTGATGTTCCTCAAATCGGAGCAGAACTCCCTCTCATTTCCCCTGCTGGCGGTCCTGGTCTCATGGCTGACGGTCATCTTCATCGGCTTCGGTCTGCTAGCTCCGGGCAACGATACGATTATCGCGACGCTCGTCGTTTGCGCCCTGGCAGTCTCTGGGGCAATCTTTATCATCATGGAGATGTACACACCATTCAGCGGAGTCATGAGGATCTCGCCTTTGCCTATTCACGATGCCTTGAACCGGATGGGGCCTGCGCCTGCCCCAGAGAGGGTTCTTAGCGAACTGAACGACCCCCGTCGAGATTCCGGGCAAGCGCGTGAGGCGTCATAAATCTCGGGCGGCTTTCCCAGGGCATGCTTCATCAAGGCTGTTCCCAATCGAGGGCGTACACATCCTGGGTTCCTTCATCTTTGAGCACAAGCGGGGAATCATCCAAATCGAGACCCACCCACGGGCCGAGATTGCCTGTAGTCGGCAGGTTCGACAGATCCGAAACCTGCTCCATCTCGCGGTCGCTGATCCGAATTCTCATCACCGCCGGATTCTCCAACCACCGCAAGAAGTAGAGGTACTGTCCATCTCTTGACCAGTTCAGGTAGGACGCTCTTACTTGCGCGAATTGCGTCCACTTCTGAGTCTGGAAATCGAAAAGCACCAGGGTATGCAAGTGCGCCGGCTTCGCCACGATGTACCTCCCATCCGGCGACCAGCGGGCGGAGTACATGCTTCTGGAACCAGGCAGCGTCGAAACCTGGTGGGTCTTCAAATCGACCATACGGATGGCTGAATTATCGTCAGATTGGTCGCCACTGAACTGGATCTTGTCCCCATCCGGCGACCAGTTCGGATCCCACTGAGGCTCGGGATCTGCGGGCAGCAATGGCTGGGGGGCGCCGCCGTTGGCTGAAACAAGGTAGATCCTTACTGGTCTACCAGCGAAGCAGTCATCGAATGCGATCTGTTTGCCGTCGGGCGACCAGCGCGGCAACGCCGCGAACAGCGGAGGGTAGCTGAGTTGTAGCTTCTCGCTGCCATCCGGCTTGCTCCGCCACAGGCTCCCTTCGGGGTAGGAGACATAGGCTATCCACTGGCCGTCTTTGGAAAACGCTACGTCTTCGGCAGAGATGCCTGAGAGAAAGGGCGCGAAGCGGCCAGATTTGGTTTCCCATCGTTCCAGTTCTCCGCGGTAAGTCCGGCCTATCACGAAGAGTTTCTTGTCATCTTTGCTGGGAAGCGGCGCGGACAGATTGAGTGGGCTGTAGGTCAACTGGATGGGCTTACTCGTGGATCGGCGAAGAAACGCTCTCTTTTCGGAAAGTGCCCAGATCTGTCCCTGCGATTGGAAGACGAAGTACTCTCCGTCCGCAGTCCATCTTCCGCAGCATTCGTCTGTAGGAGTGTGCCATCCGGGAAACAACGGATGCAGGTCCGTCCCCTGCGTTGAGATCTCCCAGAGTGAATTTTCTCCGGTCTTCTGATCTCGGACGGTAAACCTAACTTTACTTCCGGTGGGCGACCACGTCGGATAAAAGCCTGGCCCCGTCAGCAAAGCTAACTTTCGGGATTCCGCCCCATCGCTCCTGGCCAGAAACAATTCGTTTCCGTTAACGTAAGCCAGCGTCCCGCCATCGGGAGATAACGACGCGTCCTGAGCGACAATAGCGCCCAATCGGCGGGGCGAACCTCCGAGGATTGGAAGAGTCCAGAGCTGGCCCGCAACTCCGGTGTCCTGCATGTCTCTGACGAGAAGTTCGGCTCCATCCGGTGAGACGTTCAGAGGGATCATTGCGATCGAAGCCGCCGGGACAGGGACCGGATCACCTCCCGAAATGGACATCTGCATGCTGCCGCTAATGGTATTGGAGTGGTTGGCGTTGTTAGAGCGGATCCAGGGGCCAAGATAGAGCCGCGAACCATCCGTACCGGTCAGACTCTTAGGTTTACCGTCGTGGGTGAGCTGGACGTAATTTGAGACCTTCGGCACGGGTAGCGGACGCGCCCAGTAGTAGGCAAGCAGGACGGCGGCAACTATCAGCAACACTGACAAGGGTAGGAGCCATCGCCGCGGCACCGGTCCAGCTGGTTTGGGCTGCGTTGTTGTGGAGGCAGATCTCGTGCCACCGCGAGCAGCATCCTCAAATGTCCGAATCCCTGAAGATGCGTTCGTGGATGAATCTAATCCAGATGCAGGAAAGTGAGTCGCAATCTCCGCTGACGGGTTGCGTTGCACTGCCTTCAAGTCCGCGCGAAGCTCCCACGCATGCTGGTAGCGGAGGTCCCGGTCTTTTTCCAGGCATCGATCAATGATCCGCGCTAAACCCACCGGAACATCGGGATTCAGCTGGGCTGGAGTGATCTGGACTTGCTGAACGATGGAGATCAGAAGCTCTCCGGTAGTATCTCCCGTGAACGGCGAGCGGCCAGTGCACATCTCGTAAAGCGTGATGCCGAAAGAGAAGAGATCAGTGCGCGTGTCGACCGCTTTGCCGAGGGCCTGCTCGGGCGACATGTATGCGGCCGTTCCCAGTGCGGCGCCAAGGCCGTCAGTGAGTTGCTGCCAGTCTCGGGAGGATTCCCCGAGTCCAGCGAGTTCCTTGACGGGCGCCATCTTGGCCAGGCCGAAATCCAGGACCTTGGCACCGCCGCGTTTGGTAATGAAGATGTTTGCCGGCTTAATGTCGCGATGGATGATGCCCTTTTCATGCGCCGCTTCGAGGGCGTCCGTGACGTCGATCGCGATTTCGATCACGCGATCGGTGGGAAGCGGACCTTCTTCAATTAACTGTTTCAGCGTTTCGCCATCCAGGAACTCCATGGCGATGAAGGTACGGCCGCCGTCTTCGGCGATCTCGTAGATGGTGCAGATGTTGGGATGGTTCAGCGCTGAAGCCGCACGCGCTTCGCGCCGGAAGCGCTCGAGAACGGCGCTATCGTTAGCGAAGTGATCCGGCAGAAATTTGAGCGCGACATACCGGCCAAGGATGATGTCCTGGGCTTTGTACACCACACCCATGCCACCACCGCCGATCTTCTCTAAGCCGCGGTAGTGGGAGATGTTTGCATCGGTCATCGGTAGCCATCCGCAAACGACCGAATCCGGCCTTCACAATCATAGCGTGCTTGATCATAACAGTCATGGATTGTGGTAGCTAGCGCTTGCGTGGCGTGCGGAAAAGAGTTAGAGAGCTCGTTTGACGATCGGGGCGCGGACCGTGATCCTCGTGCCTTGCCCGGGGCTGGACCATATTTCAAATTTGCCGCCAATGAGATGGATTCGCTCACGCATGCTGATCAGACCAAGTCCCGCCGCGAGCCTCGCGGCTTCAACATCGAAGCCAACACCGTCATCCTTTATTTCCAGGCCGAGATCGTGGTCCGAACAAGTCAGTCGAACCTTGATGCTCTTTGCGCCGCTGTGCTTCATTGCGTTATGCATCCCTTCCTGCAACACCCTCAGGAAGGCTAACGCGATCAAGCCGTCCAATTTCTCCCGAAGATGATCACAGGAACAATCTACCGGGATACCTAGCTGCTCGGAGCATTCACGGCAGTGGCCCTTGACTGCGACGGCCAAGCCAAGCAACTCCAGCTCCGAGGAGTGCAGGTCGTGCGAAAGGCCGCTCACCTTGTTGATGATCTTTTCCAGCTTGACACTCAGATCCTTCAGGCTGGCGTGCATCATTGCAGGGTTCCCGGAAACGGGCTGGCCTGCGCGGAGCATCTGAATCTTTAATACCGCCAGCGACTGCCCAATATCATCGTGCAGTTCTCTTGCAATTCTGGTGCGGTCCGCCTCTTGTGCATTCATCATTCTGCGGCTCAGCTCATCGCGCGCCACTTCGGCGTCGCGCAGGTCCGCCTCCGCCCGCTTAAGGAAAGTGATATCTTTGGCGACCGCAGTCAGATTTCGGGGTGCCTTTGTAGCTTCGTCGCGGACCAGTGAGAAGACCATGTCCACCCAGACGATTTGTCCAGCTGTTCCCGCGGCACGCATGTTAGTTGAGTAGTTGGAAATTTCACCGGCAACAAGCCGGTCCAGGCCTTGCTGGCACTGAGGCCATGATTCCTCGGGCATGAAAAACTCGCTGATGGCCAATAGCCTCGCACATCTGCTTATTCGCACTCAACAGTCTTCCATCCAGGGTCAATTGAGCGACGCTGACCGCCAAATGCTCAAAGGCCTTGCTCCAGGCTTGCTCCTCAACGTAGACATCTCGCTGTTCGTGCGAATTGCGCTTTAGCATCTTCGAGATCCTGGGGATATAACACGCTTGGGAGATTTCCCGGCAACAGTATATCTCGGGACTAAGGTCAAAGATGCATGATTTGTACGACTGTTTCTAGCCAGACCCCAGTAATTTTGCTAGTGTTCAGCGGCGCTTTCGCCGGGTAGTCTTTCATCAGGCTACTCAAATAGAAACCGTGCAAAGAACGTGTTCATCCCTCTGACCAGCCAGGTAGGTTAGAAGTGAAAAGACTACTGTGTGTAGATGACAGCCCGGATATGCTCGAAATCCTGGTGGATCTGCTGCAGTCACAATTCACAATCGTGGGGACCCTATCTTCCGGAGCTTCGGTGCTTGAAGAAGCCACCACTTTGAATGCAGACATCATTCTCCTGGACGTCGATCTGGGCGATATAAGCGGCTTTGCTGTCGCGAAGCAACTGAGAAGCAGCGGATGCCCCGCCAGCGTTGTCTTTCTCTCGGTTCACGAGAGCATAGACTTCATTCGCGCCGCTAAGGATTTGGGAGCAGCCGGTTACGTCTGCAAATCGCAGATCACCCGCGACCTGGTAAAGACGCTTCACACCGCTGCCCGGCGGGACACTGATTAGCTAGCGACGCGCGCCTGTGGCGCACTGTACTAAGGTGGCGGGACAAATCGTAGCTGGAGGTATCGATGGCTGACAAAAGATATCTGGTTAGGTGTAAAACGCCGGAGAATAGCGTTCAATCTGTCGTTGCCGCGAGCTGTGAAGTTCATGGCGAGTGTCTGGTCTTCCTGAATTCGAAGGGCGAGTTGGCTGCCATGTTTATGCTGGAGATTGTTGAAGGCTGGTCTGTGGCCTACATGTCCGAAAGTCCTCCGGAAAGGGTATCTGACTTAGCCGAGTGGGGCGACTCAGAACAAGCTGAGCTCGCAGACCGCTAACCGGGGCTGGTTCCTTCCTGCCCGCCTCAACTTCATCAAGCTACTGTTGGTGCGCGGCGGTGATCTGTCTCAATACGGTCGCTGTCTTGGAGCGTTGATTCGTGTCCAATGCCAACCCATTCCTGTTTGCGAGATCCCGTAGTTCGGCAAATGTGGCTTGTCCGGCATCCTGCGCCACCTTGGTTGAGACTTCGAGAAGGCGTCCTCCCGCCCACTCCCAAAGCTCCACGCTCAACTTGCCCAACGGTGGGTTTGCGCGCGATGTCCAAGTAGTTGATTGAATCTCCGCGACACGCTTGACGCGCTTCCAATCAATCTGAACCTTTGAATCGCGCAGCAGTTTCTTTTGTCCCTCGCTTAGCTGTTGGAATAGTTCCTCGCCCGTGACCGGCGCCTTTGCAGAAATGTACTTGTTTGCAAGTGAAAATGACTCATTCTCTATGCCATCATTCAAATCCACTTCACATTTGTAGTCGTCGTCTCGTACTCCGGATGAGTCGAAGGATTTATCTCCGGGGAGCGGCCGCAGTTTCACGGTAAGATCAGGCTCTGCGCGATCCCTAAAACGAAGGATTATGCCCTTCGAGAGTAGATCAAGCGCAGGCGTGTCATAAAAATAGACACGGCCATGAGTCTCCTGGCGGGCCTTAAGGGCAGTAATCGCAGACTGCACCTGCTGTGGGGAAAGCAATAGTTTAACTTCCTCACTGCATATTTCCTGCGCATGCAGACTGGTGGCAATCAAAAGAGTTGCCAACAGCCTCAGCCATCGAAGACGGTTTTTGGCGAGAGAGTCGATCAGACATCTCCTTCCCAGTCTTAATGGCACCCACAGCTTGCACCAGATGCTCCCTTAATGACTTCGATCGTTATTTAGGAGCCTTCGGCGGGCAGTGTTTGTCGTAGATCTCCTGCATCCGCTTTAGCTTCAGCACGCCGTAGAAGACGATAATCACCATCGCGACCACCAGAAGGCCGGCCAATCGCTTTTCCATGTGATAGTCACCCTCGCGGTAGAAAATATAGCTGGACACAATCAAACAGAAGATGGCGATGTTGATGATCCAGTTGACGGGCTTGGAAACGATGAAGTCCAGGGTCCCGAAGCCGGCGAGTTGGTAAAGCATGAAAGGCAGAATCGCCATCATCGGCAGCAATTCGGAGGCACCCAGGGCAACGTCAACAGCGCCAGGTGCGTGGGAGTGCAGCAGCGTACTGTGAGCTAGTTCGTGGAATAGCGCCGGTATCGCAGCCAGAAAAGGCACGACGGAGAGCAGTTCGAGCACCAGCGATCCGCTCCAGGCGCCGACCTTGGATGAGGTATCAGCGCCGGGGCCCGACGATTCCGTGCCGATATACAGACCGCCAACGATGGCGGCTGCACTCGACAGCATCAGTAGTTCTATCGTGATGCCGAAGCTCGCCGGTTCGCCGGTCTTGATCAGCAGCAGGCCCATAAAGCCGGGCAGGTAGAACATCACGCGCACCAGTCGAGCCCAAACGCGTGCGTCGCGTTCCGGCGGCAGGATTGGGAGCACGAATCCGTCGCTTGCGATAGTCAGTCTAACTTCTTTCGACATGCTGATTCCTTCATCTTGCGCACTGTTACTAAGTTCAGGAACATCTGTTCCCCAAAGCGTCTAACAGGGCAGGTCTCATGATTTTGGAGTTATGTGACGATTTCGATCACCGTAGAGTCAGTCATAAGCATGTCCACAGTGTCGCCTACTTTCAGATCATCGAGGTTCGTTACTTTATTGCTCACTTTGATAGTTTTCTTCTTGCCGTCCGGATCGAGCAGGGTCACACGATGATTCTGTGCGTCCACCGCCAGGATTTGCGCACTCACGGCCGAGGTTTCCACCATGACGACACCGGGTTTAGCGCCGTCGGGCGAAACGGAGACCTGTTCGGCGGATGCGGCGCCAGGGGTTTGGTTGGACTTGCCAACCACGATGGCAATTTCCTCTGTAAAGGACATCTCCAGGTGGTCGCCCACTTTGACCTGGGCAAGATTTTGGACACGGTTGTCAACCTTATAGGTCTTTTTCTTACCGTCGTCTAACAGAAGAGTGACCTTGCGTGTTTTGAGGTCAATTTTCTCGACCGTCGCTGTAGCCTTGACCACCTCAACGGCGTCTATGCCTTCGGCAGTTGCGCCAGATTGAGCCTGGGTGGGGCGAATGGGGCCGGTAAAGAGCAGGAGAATCGTAACCAACGCTAAGCTCAGAGTCTTCATGGCTATCACTTTCTTTTCAAGTTTTCAGACCGGTCGCTGCCAATATTGGATCATGCTCCTGGCGTGATGGTTTGCCTACTGTCACTTGAGACAGTGGCGCGGGTGGGTATCTTCCGGATTGATTCTCAGCGCTTCCGGGCTGGGTTCCCATGGCAGGCCGGGGCAGGTACGTTTGGCGGGCGGCCCTCCGGGCCCAGGGAGCGGAGACGTTCTCTTCTGCAGTACTCTCGCGCAGGACTAATGAGGCTTTAGCATTCCCAGCGCTAAACCGGATTTCCTGTACGCTGCGCAGGACGACCGCGTACGCGGCTTTCGTTAAGGAAAGCCGCAAGAAGCGCGCCGGAGCCACTAAGCTGCACAGGAAATCCGGGGAAGCGCTCCGCCCCCGCATAAATTGCGGGGGCTCCCACCTCGTTTGCTGGTTCTTTTGCGACGTACTGACAGTTTTGCTAGTTTCTTAGCACCCTGTGCGCCACGATAATCGTGCACACGAAGAGTTCTGGCGTTGCCCTTTGACACGACGTGCTGAGCGCTGTTGCTTGCTTCGCAGTTTTCTCTCTCCGATATGCGTTCGATGACTCGTGGCGAGTCTGGTCGGGACCGCTCTCTCCGCACCGGGTCCTGGCCTTTCGCGAAATCTTCCAAAATGCGGCATCTATTTGCGTCCTCTGCGAGGAGAACTTCATGGTAACCATTGCGCGATTTTGCAAAGTTGGCTTTCACGGATTTCTTCGAAAGTATGCGGTTGCGGCGACTTTTTCTCTCTTGCTCCTGACAGCCCTTTCCGCGCCGGCGCAGACCGCCGCCGAGAAACCGGTCGAGCCGGCGGCGAAAAAGGAGCCAGAGATCAAGGAGGAGCTGACGCTCAAAAACGGTGACAGATTAACCGGCGAACTTCTGAACTCCACCGGAACTGAGGTCAAATTCAAGACCGAGCTGGCCGGCGAAGTCACAGTAAAGTGGGAGAACGTCAAAGAATTGAAGTCCAAGCGCGACTTCGCCGTCGTTCCCAAAGATTTGAAAGAAGCCAGAGAGAGCGCAAAGGTACCCCAGGGCGCGATAAAGATCGGTGAAAAGGGAGTCGTAGTCTCTCCTGTATCCACAACCAAACCGGAGACAGGAGAACCGTCAGAGCCCGAGGCGAAACCGGGGGCGCCCAAGGAAACCGTCGCCGCAAAAGAGATACCGACCTCCAAGATCGCATCTGTGGTGGACGATGCTTCGTATCAGAAGGAGATAAACAAGAAGATAGGTTTCAGGTCAGGTTGGGATGGGCACATCACCACGGGTACTTCGATGATCTACTCGACCCAAAACACCTCCCTCTACCAGGTGGACACAGCACTCAAGCGGTCCATTCCCACGGTGAATTGGCTGGAGCCGAAGCTGCGTACGACGATAGACTTCACGCTGAGTGCAGGAAAGACGACGCAGCCTGGCACCGAAACGACGATCACCAATATCTACCACGTAGGCGGGGAGCGAGACGAATACTTTAGCCCGCGAGGCTACTATCTGCAGGTGTTCTCTGAGGATCACAATTATGCCCAGGGCCTTGTAATCCAGCAGAAATACGGCGGCGGTATCGGCGCGACCCTGTTCAAGAAGAAGGACGCTGAGCTTGATATCACAGCCGATCTGCACTACGAAAATCAAGAATTCCAAGCAAATGCAAGCGCCGACGTGGAGGCACTATCGCTCCACCTGATCGCATCGACGCTGACCGAGGAGTACTCGCGGAAGTGGGGCAAGCTCCAGTTTAATGAAAAGGTTCTGGCGGACCTCGCATGGAACGATGCGAGCGCCTTCTCCGCCTCCGGCACCAGTTCGGTAAGATTGCCTGTCTACAAGAGGCTGGCGTTTTCGGTATCGACGATCGATAACTTCTTGAATAATCCACAAATCGGATACAAGAAAAACTCTTTTCAGTTCGTAACGGGATTCGCGCTGAACCTTCAGGCGCGCTCTACAGATACGAAATAAAGCGACAGACTGGTAGTTTTGGTAGTGCGAACGAGCTCGGAGCGTAATTGCGCTGAACTGGTTACCAGTGAACTGCTAACTGGTGACGAATGGGCTCATCTCCCCGTGAGCCGCTTGCTGACTGAAGGCGTATGCTTTCAGATACGTATCTAAGCGAGAATCAGACACTGTTCCATGACATAGGTCTACCGACCTATGTCTAGAGCGATGATGCCGACCAGAGAAGAGGACACCATGCAAACTGCCGTCGCTTCAACCAAGAGTGAGAGGCGCAAACAGGGAAAAGCGCTGCGCGAGAAGCACCCGCGCGCTGCCCAGGCGCAATGGAAACCGCGCAAGAAGTCGGAAGATATAGTTAGGTTGCTCGAGGAGTCCGACGTTGGCCGGATCCGCGGTCTGCTCCCGGTTAAGTATCAGCGGATGGCGGTGTCGCCGTTCACCTTCTTCCGCGGTGCGGCCATCATTCAGGCGCGCGATCTCGCGAATGCGCCTGTCTCTGGGATCACGGTCCAGGCATGTGGCGATTGTCACCTGGCGAACTTTGGCGGCTTCGCCTCCCCTGAGCGGGTATTGGTTTTCGACATCAACGACTTTGACGAAACCTTTCCTGGTGCTTGGGAATGGGACCTAAAGAGGTTGGGAGCCAGCCTGGTGCTGGCAGCGCGGGACCAGACTTTTTCCAAGAGCGTGGCCAGTCAAGCGGTGCGCGCAGCTTCTGCCTCCTATCGCCAGCGAATGTCTGAGTTCGCTGAGATGACGGTATTGGACGCCTGGTATGCAACCGTCGATGCCGCCCAGGTGAAAGAGTATTTCAAAAACGATAAGGACATGTCCGCACGGTTGGCCAGGAAACAGAAGCAGGCCCGATCGCAGAACTCCGAAGCTGTCATTCCAAAGCTAACCGAGGTTAAGAACGGCCGCCGGATGATTAAGGACAGCCCGCCGGTTATCTATCATTTTGATGAATATGCCAAAAATGTCGAAAAGGGCCACGCGAAATTCATCGCTCAATACATAGAGTCGCTACAGCCGGATAGACAAAAGTTGTTCGAGCGCTACCATCTTCAGGACAGTGCAATCAAGGTTGTCGGAGTGGGAAGCGTCGGCACGCGCTGCTATCTCTCGCTGCTTCTTGCTGATGGAGTGGATCCACTCTTCCTGCAAGTGAAGGAAGCACGCCGGTCGGTACTGGAGTCGCCTCGGGGAAAAAGCCGGTATACCCATCAAGGTCTCCGGGTCGTCCAGGGCCAGCGTCTGATGCAAGGCGCGAGCGATATCTTTCTCGGCTGGGCCCGCACCCAGAACCACGATTACTACTTGCGTCAGTTCCGGGACATGAAGGTCTCGGCCGAAATCGAAACCTTCCGCCCTGCAACCCTGGTTGGCTACGCTAAGTTGTGCGGCTGGGCTTTGGCACGGGCCCACGCCAAGGCTGGCGATGCGGCAACGATCTCCGGATACCTTGGATCGACCGACCAGTTCGATAACGCCCTGGCGAAGTATTCGGAAGCATATGCGGACCAAGCGGAGCGTGACTACGCAACCTTTAAGGCCGCCATTCGTTCCGGGCGTCTTTCCACCGACGTAGAAAAGGGCGCTGGATTGGAGTTCCTGTTGTAGTTCTTCTGCGTGAGGTGAAGCGGACTCTACCGCTTCACCTCACTGCAATATTTGCAAGCTAGCGCCAGGATCCTGCGACCCAAACATAGCCCCCGCCGCGAGGAACCCAGCGGCCGGGAATCCACACCACCCCTCGGCGAGGTGGGTTGACCCAACGTCCGGGCACCCAGACATACCGGCCCCCGTTCCATCGATAGTATCCACCCACCCATACCCATCCCGCATGCAAAGGTGGTCCCGGCCGTTCAACAATAACAGGCGGCGGGGGTCCTGTGTGGATAATGACCTGCGCGTTTGCTGTACCCGCGGATAGAGCAACCCCGCACATTGCCACCAAGATGCATTCTTTCAATCTCATAAGATCTCCACTAAAACTAATTTACTTCAGAATCTGGCCGGAATTCTCGTTGGCGATCCCTTGTCTCGGGTCCGAGCTTTTCAATACTCATTGTTCAGCTCGTCTGAATCTGCGGCGGTCTCAGGCGCGCTTGTTACCTAAAAATAAGGTGTGCGTTGCCCGTGCATTGTTACATGCCCGGTACAACGCACACCTTGCTGGAAGTTGTTAAGTGAGTGGTCGTGAGACCTGCAACTACATGGTTCCTTGCAGCCCCTTGTTCACGATGAGCTTGACATCGACACGCCGATTGAGCTCACGTCCCTGGGGGTCAGTATTTTCGGCGTCGGGATGAGTGGAGCCGTACCCTGCGGGTGCAACGATCCGCCTCATAGGAATATTCCCTTTATTGCGAAGATAAGTGGCCACTGCGGAAGCACGATCCTCGCTCAGCTGTTGGTTCACCTCTTTGGTTCCAGTTTTCGAGGCATACCCTGCGATTTCGATCAAGTAACCATCGGTCTGCGACGTGAGAGCGACAAGCTTGTCGAGGTCGGCCTTGGCTGCGTCATCCAGGGCGTATTTACCAGTAGGATAGTAGATGACCGCCTCGGCAACTGTCTGGTAGTCGTCGAGATCGGAGACCCGCTTGTTAACCATCTCAACTGCACCTGAATTCATCATCGCAAGGGAGCCGGCGGCTGTCGCCACCGTACCTGCTGCGTCGGCAGTTGTTTGCGCTTGATTTGCGGAGGACTGCGCGGTACCTGCCGCAGCGACTCCCTGGTTGGCAGTAGTCTGCGCGCTGCCGGCCGCTGACTTGTTGGCGTTGATCTCCTGTTGCTGCGCAACCTCGATCGCGAACGCATCCGGCGAGAAGGTGATCTTGCTCGCTTCCAGCTGATTGTCTGCGTTGCCGACACCCTCGGCTTTAATGGTCAAGCCAGGTACCATGGCGGTTACGTCCATGTCTTCGTGGCGATGAAACGCTACCTTAGATTTGTCGCGGATGATTTTTGTATCGTCAGTGATCTTGACCCACACGGCCGACCCGCTTTTCGTATCTTGAATCTTTACCAGGTCACCCTTTCTGGACAAAATCGTTCCCTGAACCTTTGCTTTGGTGCCGGAACTGAAGGTCTGCGCAAAGGCGGCGGAGGCTAACGTGAGAACAGTAAGCAGGACGACGCATACTCTTTGCGTCCCCACAGGACGGGAGCTAACACTTGGTGATTTCATAGAGTCCTCTCTATCATTCGTTTATGTTTGTCAAGCTCAGTTCGGCTCGACATCATTCAACGGAACTATCTACCGCGGCGTGATGTCTCCCCACAACTGCAAAGGTCACTTAATATTTGTGGCGTCAAGTCCAAAGCTTGGCCAGCTTTATAAGCCAAGTTAATCGACATTCGGGCGGGTCTGTCGGAACCAACGGGCTTAGTAAGCCGGCGACTTCCCGATCTGGTCATTAAGCTAACAAAGTCACTTGAGCCTACACACCTGTCACTAGCGACAGGGCGGTTAGAAAATGTCGCTGATCGCGCCTGAAAGCGTCTTGGCAATCCGGGATGTAGCTCTCGAGAGGGTACCTGTCGCAAATGACAGTTGTGGAGGGTGAGCCGCCGTAGTGAACTATCGCAACTGGCCCAATGAATCACCGGTTCCCAGCTGGGTTTAAGCGAGTGCCGCTGAGACTACGTGGGTTGGTAGAGCGCAGTTAAATGGAGGGAGAACGGCGTGCAAATACGACACTATTCCAGATTCGTGGTTAACGGCATTGTGCTACTGAGTCTCGCAGCGGTCGGCCGGCCGGGCTTTGCCCGGGACAACTATGAGACGATCGATGCTCAGTCGTTTGGAACGGGGACCCAACTGGGCGAGAACATTGGCGTGACTTTGAACATCTATCAGTTTTCGACTCCGGCGGACAAGGCGATCCTTATACAGGCGTATCAGAAGGGACAAAATCAAGGGCTGACCAATGCTCTGTCGAAGATGAAGGCGGTAGGACATCTCGAGATCACGGGCACGCTGGGAAACGACTGCTCGTACATCAGGATGTTTAATACGCCAACAGGCCGCAAGATCGTCTTTGCCACCACTCGCCAGATCCGCATGGCGGAGGCTTGGACAGACAGCAATTCTATGTCCTTCAATCTGACCGCGGGGGTCCTGGAATTGAATGATCAGGATAAGAGTAAGAGCACCGGCACTCTCTATCCCGCGGCGCAACTGGTTCTCGACAAACAGGGCGAGTTGCAGTTGGATCTGCTACAGAATCCGTGGCGGCTGTCCGACCTCATCGACTGGAAGGGAACGTCGAGCAACTAACAGCCATACTGTGGTCGGAAAGGAATGAGGTGTTGCAATGAGGACTCCGCAGAGTTTCTTTATTCGTACGGGACCCGTGACCTGTCTTCTGCTGCTTGTGAGCTGCGTTGCAGCACTGGCGCAGAATGACAAGTACGCTTGCTCCGAACCCAATCCAGCGTCGCTATGTAGCCCCGGCAATACCTGTGGATCCAGTTCGAGCCCCTGTATTGTGGACGTGAAACGCAGCGATTATGGCGCTTCCGCGACGCCCAGTATCGCCGACGCGAAGGCAAATAGTACATTCTGCGTTAAGAGCGGCACAACCATTGTGTGGAAGAGTACGCAGAAGAATACAGGTTTCGTCGTCGACTTTGGGTCGCCTGCTGCCTTCGGTTCCGACGATGCGATCATGGGCGGCGCCACGCGTCCCATTTCCGTGACCGCCCAGAAGGCCGGCTGCTACAAGTATTCCGCGGGCGCATGCATCTCCGGAGAGATACAGGGAATGTGCGGCTCAAGCACGGCTGAGGCCATTATTCTGCCGCCAAGCACGGACTAGCCTGAACTTCTCACTGCCTGGCCGTTGCCGGTAGAGAGCGCCCCCCACGTCAACGGATGGAGCTGAAGTGCCCTCCGCTCAAGACAGCGGCGATGGCAGTGTCAAGGTCTGTAGTCAAGCGAGACTTAAATACAAATCCGGAAGCACCCAAACCGAAGGCAGCACCCACGAAATCCATGTCTTCATGAAGGGACAGGAAGATGATCTTAGCTGGGCAACCGGCCCTCTTCAGTCGTCTGGCTACTTCAAAGCCACTTATATCCCCCAAAGAGATGTCCAGGATGATCAGATCGGGATGGAGAGCAGCGGCTTGATCGACGGCGGCCGTTCCATTACACAGGGCGGCGGCAATCTTATAGGTAGGCTCCAGCATTCCAACCAGGTGTTCCAATACTTCATGATTATCATCGACGAGCAAAATCGCAGGGGCGGTTACAAAGCCTGAGTTCATCCCAGGCGGCACGAGTACCGGTTTTGCGTCGTAGCAGATCTCACAGTTACGGGCGTGCTCGTTCCACGCTGCTAAGGCCTCGTCCGCAGTCTTCTTCGCCGTCTCGTACGCCATCTGCCCGCGCTCACTCCAGCGCAGTCGTAAATTGTCCATGGCGATGCGGAGTCCAATAGCGGCAGTCTTTTGCGCCTCCTCACGCAGCGATCCTAGAGGGCAATGTAAATGGTCCATCGGCTTGTTCTGGGCCCTTTCCTTCATCAAGATGTCTTGCAAGTCAACTCCTGGCCAGTCCGCGCAATTGTGGGCCGACATTCACGGATTCTTGTCGCCGGGAACTAGCCTTCGGAAGGCCGGGCAGGACAAGACTCATACATATTTGAGGATAGAGAGAGTCGGCGGCTTAATCGTTGCTCGCCAGCAACTAACCGTTGGCCATTTTGCTAAAGACTTCGAGTGCGAATTCGAGGTGGGCGCGCGTGTGCGCCGCGGTCACGCAGAGGCGCAGCCTTGCCGAACCTTGCGGAACTGCTGGAAAGAGGACAGGAGCGGCGAGGACAGCGTGATCGCGGAGTCGTCTGGCGAAGAGAGCAGTGGTTACTTCGTCCTTCAGAATAAGGGGTATGACCGCTGTCTCGGAGAGGCCGGTGTCATAGCCCAGGTCTTGCAGGCCGCGACGCAGGAAATTGGCGTTCTGCTCGATTCTTGCTACACGCTCAGGCTCCAGCGCGAGAATAGACAATCCTTCGCGGATCGCCGCCACCGACGCCGGGCTCAACGCGGCAGAAAAAATATAAGGTGAGGACGCGTGTTGCAAGAAAATTGCGAGCTCCTGCGAACCCGCAACGAATCCGCCGGTGGAGGGAATTGCCTTGGCCAACGAACCTGTCCAAATGTCGACCTCACTTGCCGCAATGCCGAAGTGTTCATCGACGCCGCGGCCATGGGCTCCGAGCACGCCTGTAGCATGCGCGTCATCCACCAACAGGAAGCAGTCGTATCGTTTCTTGATCTTAATGATCTCCGGGAGAAGGCAAATGTCGCCGTCCATAGAAAAGACGCCATCAGTAACGATGAGAGTGCGGTTAGCCGGCGGTCCACTCTCAATTTCTTGTTGCAGCGACTGCATGTCGTTGTGCTGGAAGCGCTGCAACTGGACACCGGCAAATCGGCAAGCGTCGGTCAGGCTTCGATGGCAAAGTGCATCCATGATTACGCGATCCGCGGGCCCAAAGAGCGCCCCGATGACAGCAAGATTGGCTGCGTAGCCGGAGCTAAAGGTGATAGCGGCCTCTGTTCCTCGAAAAGCCGCCAGATCCTGCTCCATTTGCTGGTGCTGGTCGGTTGTTCCCGTTAGGAGGCGGGCTCCGCCGGTGCCGGTACCATACTTCTTGATCGCCTCAATGGCGGCGCTGTCGATGCGCGGATCACCAATCAGGCCCAAATAGTCATAGGAAGACAGCATCAGCATCTTATGGCCGTCTGCCTGCACCTGGGGTCCGGTCCTCGCCTCCAGCGGAATTTGGAAAGGGTAGGCATTCGCACTGCATGCCATGGCGGTGGATTCGAATAACCGCCGTCCGCGGGCATCGATCAGGTCGCTCTTGCCGAACTTCCACTTTCTTGCCGAGGAGAAATACCCTTCGAAAAGGTCGCCGGAAGAGGAAGGGAAGCTAACTGTTTTCGGTTTCGTACCGTTCGTCTCGGTCGAACTGTACACCGGTGCGGCTGTTTTTGAGGTCACAATAGAGGATCCCTTCATCTTCGATAAGCTCATGACCTCTAAGCATTACAGAGAGAAGCGGCGCTGGTCGTTGCTCCGGAGCAACCAACACCAAGTTTGCAAAGCAAAGCTTCTGTGCCAGTCTTTTGGCTTTGGGTATTAAAGAAAGGATATCTAAGTAACTAAGGCGGTCGATGCGGTAATGTCGTGCCGCAGCAGCCGGCCAGGGGCACGAAGCAGGACTTTACCACGGCGCTTGACGAGAATGCCCTCGCGCTGCCATGCGTTCAGCAGGCGGCTCGCAGTGAACGGAGAGATATTAGCTTCGTTGGCTAATTCCTCATTCCTCACGTCGAGTTCGACGCCTCCCGGGACTTTTTGACCGATTCCTTCGGCGAGATTAGCTAGTACTTGAGCGAGCCGTTGCGGGGCGGAGTTGGTGATCAGAGAGGCGTGTACCGCCCGATAACCCGCCAGGTAATCAAAGGAGATGAGCAGGGCGTTCTCTACCAGCCTGGGATATCGCTCGCAGAAGCCACGGATCGTCTTGCGGCTCCAAACCAGCGTGCTGCTATTGATGATTGCTTCGCTACTCACCAGATACTCTGCAGGTTTGGCCAGCAGCGTGGCTTCGCCGAAGATCTCTCCTGACGGCACCCGAAGAAGAACTATTTTCTGACCATCTTCGGTGAGGAAGAAACGACGGACACGCCCGGTCAGCAAGAGATAGAGATTCCCGGCGGGATATCCCTGGTTGTGGATCACTGAATTTGCCAAGAAGCGGTGCTGAGTGCCGGCGGCCAGAATTGTTCTGACGTCAGCCGCGTCCAGTCCCTCAAAGAATCGTGGCTTTCGCTCTCGTAGAAATTCCGCAACCGGGATATTCATTCTTTGTGTTCCCTGGAGGGATGGCCTTAGGGCCGCCCCGCCGCTAGCGGGCTCGATCACGTTGTTGCGGTTTGCACTTTTCCTGGAAATTGGAACGCGTTGGCAGGCGGTAATTCGGTTCCGCGTCCGGCGATATCGCTTGCCTTATCTGTATCAAAGACTGGATCTTTGGATTGATACGTTAGTCGTGTGGGCGCCGCGAACCGAGTTCCCGCAGCCTCAACGATTCCAACTATCTTCAGGAGGATCTCCTGACGATAGCCGGTGAACTCTCGCATATCGCCGGTCTTGATAAAGGCGAACAACTCCAGTTCGAAGGCCGCGCCGGCGAAATTGGTTACTCGCAATCGTGAGCTCCCGGATTCAACCATGGGGTTCTCGTTCAGCATCCTCTCCACGCTGTCCAGTACCGACCGCAGTTGTTCAACGTGCGTTTCAATGCGCAGCGAGAAGGTTTGTTGCAGCAGCAGTTTGGGCCGGTCCTTCATGTTTTCAAACTGCATTTGGGCGAGCATGCCGTTCGGAACAACCAGCAGATTTTGGTCGAGGGTTCGCATCTTCAAAGAGCGAAGCCCGATATCCGCAACCGTACCAACTCGATCGCCGATCTTGCAAAAATCACCGACCTGTATCGCTCTGTCCATCAGCAAGGAAACCCCGCCGATGAGGTTTTCCAGGGTTTTTTGTGCGGCCAGCGCGACCGCCAAGCCACCGATGCCCAGTCCGGCGAGCGCGGTAGACACGTTCAATCCAAGGAATGCGAGCGCGACGAGCAAGGCGATGATGAGTATCCCGACGCGGTTGAGCCTCTGCATCAGGATGAGCATCGACTCCCCGGCTTGGTGGTGCGTTCGCGTCCGGTTTAGCACTCGGTCGAAGCCCTGATCGGAGAGCCGACTCAGGAGCCAGCCGAAACACACCGCGAGGAGGGCGGCGAGGAAGCGAACATAGTAGACGCGATACAAAAGCGGCGGCTGCAGCAGGTACACGAACAAGCCGTGCAGCACGATCGCGATCATGCACCTGAGCGGCATGCCAACTGGTGTATCCCAGACTGTCCTGAAAGGAACTTTGCGGAGCATACACCAGACTCGCCGGGGCGCGCTCAGCAGAAAAGTCGATAACCAGGCTAGCAACCACGCCAGGGGGACGGAGAGTACCCAGCAGAGCCATTGCGTCGTTGACATCCCCAGTATTACGGGACCGCTCAATAAAACAAGCCTGATTCGATTGGCTTCCGTCGGCTTTTCGCTCTGCTGCAGCCTGTACAGTTTGGGGATACTCGCCAGCGTCTCTTTCGACACCAGCCATATTTTGCCGCCAACAGGATCATCCACGCGCACCATGATCATGTCTGCGGTGGTGGCACCCACCTTCATGACACCAATACGTTCCTGGCCAGGAGGAAGCCCCGCTTCCACTGAGCCGTTGGGATCGTCGCTGACCAAGTTGACGCTGCCCTGGAAGGTCGGGTACAAGATCCGAAATTCCTTGGTGAGCTCGGCCAAGTTCGCACCCCGAGGGAGCTGCAGGAAACGAGCGGCGGTTGCGTAGTCCCCGCTTGTTTCGTATTTCAAGAAATTTATGAGTGAACTGCGAGGCGTTTGGCGTCCCAGAGCATCCTGCAGCGGCGCAGGTTCAGCTTTGGGTTCCGGCTTCGGAACTTTAAGAAGTTGGGCAGGCGAAGATACAACCGAACCTGCGAATAACAGGACGGCAGCGACGATCAGTGCGAAGGTCTGGTTAAGCGACCGGCTCATTCCCTGTTGGTTTTCTCTTAGCAAGGACATAGCCGGTCACCCGAAACCTTTATCTTCATCACATCGAGACCTGCACTTCTCAATTAAGTGTTCAGTTTATCAGCGGGCCACGACTGCTACTGCTTCCGTTGGTTCCTTGGCAAAGCCGCCTGCTTTACCGGCCTCCAGGAACTGTTCTGCGTTCACGCGGCCGAAGATTTCAATCAGTTTTCCTACCAGGCCGGTCCATCCTGTCTGGTGGCTGGCCCCGAGACCGGCGCCATTGTCACCGTGGAAGTACTCGAAGAAGAGGATGTAGTCCTTCCATAGTGGATCCGTCTGGAACTTTTCCGTGCCTCCGTAGACCGGGCGCCGGCCAGATTCATCGCGGAGAAAGATGGTGGTCAGACGGTGGGCAATCTCCTTCGCTACCTCGAAAAGGTTCATCAGCTTGCCCGAGCCGGTCGGGCACTCCACCTTGAAGTTGTCTCCGTGATACAGGTAAAAGGACAGTAACGCACGAATGAGGACCGCATTGACGGGCATCCAAATGGGCCCGCGCCAGTTGGAGTTACCGCCGAACATACCTGTGTCCGATTCAGCCGGAAGATAATTGACCTTGTATTCCTGGCCGTTTACGTAGAGGACGAACGGATGCTGGTCGTGATATTTGGAGAGCGCCCGAATGCCATGAGGACCCAGGAACTCGTTTTCGTCGAGCATACGGCTTAAAATTCGGCGCAAGCGGTCAGGGTTTACTACCGCAGCGATGCCGCGCTCGGCATAACCGAGATGACCGGGGCCGGTGGGATGAATATTTTCCATCAGTTCGGGCATGCGCCGCACGCGTTCCGCGAAAACCTTCAGCATTCCGGGCACCCTTTCGCGTTGCCAGGGCTCGACCACCGTAGTGGCAGCCAAGGGCAGCAGGCCCACCATGGAGCGAACCTTGAGCCGCTGGGAGCTACCGTCGGGCAGGCGCAGGACGTCGTAGTAGAAACCATCCTCCTCGTCCCACATACCCTCGGGTCCGGTCTGATTCATGGCGCGACCGATCCAGAGAAGATGGTCCACAAACTTTACTGCCATGTCCTGATAGAAGCTATCGTGCGACGCCAACTCGACCGAGATCTCCAACATGTTCTGGCAGAACATGCTGACCCACGCTGTTCCGTCGGCCTGCTCGAGGTGGCCGCCGTTGGGCAGTGGCGAGCTGCGGTCGAAGACGCCTATGTTGTCCAGCCCAAGAAAGCCGCCTTCAAAGAGATTGTTGCCATAGCGGTCTTTGCGGTTCACCCACCAGCTGAAGTTCAACATCAGCTTGGAAAAGGAACGCTTGAGGAAATCGATATCGCCCTTTCCTGTGGCCGCTTGCTCCGTCCGATATAGGAAAATGGTGGCCCAGGCATGCACCGGCGGATTCACGTCGCTGAAGTTCCACTCATAGGCCGGGATTTGACCGGTGGGATGAAGGAAGAACTCCTGCAGCATTAAATCGAGTTGTGCTTTGGCGAAGTCAGTGTCCACCGTAGTGAGAGCAATGGTGTGAAAAGCCAAGTCCCACGCTGCATACCAGGGATACTCCCACTTGTCGGGCATGGAGATAACGTGCTGATTCACCATGTGGAACCATTCAACGTTGCGCATGACGCGCTTGTTCCCCTTCATGGGATCGTTGTCATGCTCGGTGAGCCATTTGTCGACGTCAAAGAAGAAGAATTGCTTGGACCAGAGCATACCGGCCATGGACTGGCGCAGGACGCGGGCCTCATCCTCGCTGACATGGGACGGGGTGACCTTGCGATAGAACTGGTCTGCCTCATCCTGGCGGGTCTTCATGGCTGCGGCAAAGCTGTTGAAGGGATTGCCAACGACGGCGGTAGGCGACACATCGCTAAGACGCAAACGGATGGTGGCGGTCTTTCCTGCGCCCACATTCAACTTATAGTGCGCAGCAGATTTGGTTCCTACCTGCGCGGGGTTCACCCCGCTCGCTTTGCCCTCCACTACGTAGTTGTTGATTCCGTCTTTGACATAAGGAGTGTTATTCGGAGTGCCGAAGATGCGTTCATTGTTGGTCTCATTTTCTGTGAAGAGGAGAGGGACATCTCCCTCGCAATACAGATACCGTTCCCCGAGATCGGTTTGGTAGGCGGCAATTACCTGAGCCCCTTTCTGGCCAGGGAGCTGTTTCAACGATGGCTTGGGGGTGCCTGGCCACCAGGTCCAGGTGTTGCGAAACCAGAGCGTGGGCAGCACATGTAACTCGGCCGCCTGGGGCCCGCGATTGGCCACGGTGATCTGGATCAGGACGTCCTCCGGACCCTGCTTGGCATATTCCACGAAGACATCAAAGTAGCGATCTTCGTTGAAGATTCCGGTATCCAGTAGTTCGTACTCCATGTCGAGGCGATTGCGGCCTCTGTTGGTCTGGATCAGATTGAGATAAGGAAACTCCGCCTGGGGATACTTGTACAGATACTTCATGTACGAGTGCGTAGGCGTGCTGTCGAGGTAGAAATAATATTCCTTAAGGTCTTCGCCATGGTTGGCCTCGCTGTTCGTCAGGCCGAAGGCGCGTTCTTTGAGAATCGGATCCTTGCCATTCCAAAGCGCTACGCTAAAGCACAACAACTGCTTGTCATCGCTGAAGCCCGCGAGACCGTCTTCGCCCCAGTGATACGCGCGGGAGCGGGCCATGTCATGGGTGAAGTAGTCCCAGGCGTTTCCGTCCTGGCTGTAGTCTTCACGAACCGTTCCCCATTGGCGCTCGCTCAGGTAAGGTCCCCACTTCCTCCAGGGCGTGTTGGCGGTACGCGCTTCTTCTAATCGGGCTGATTCGGGATCCTGGATCATTCTGTACCTCTTCCTCTTGGCTGAGTCGATTCAGCGGTTTTCGCGGCGTGTCTAGTTGTGGTTTCAAAACCACCTGACGAGGAAAACTTCGGCGGAGGGCCCTATACTGCCGGTCGAGCGAATCTTCGAACAGGCCCAGCTGGCGAGTTCGGAGATAAGGGAGCGGGAGCCGTCTCACCGGCGCTCCCCTGGCTCTTCGAGGAGTACCTTCAGTAGGCGGTTAATAGGATCATTCACTTCGGGTGACGGTTTGCCTACTGTCAATTGTGACAGGGTAGGGGTGAATTAGTCCTAGGTTCCCATGGTTCCCGGCAGGTGCTCGAAAGGGTTGCCGATCTTGTGCTTAGTTGGGCGTCATCTCCCGGGTCTGGGAGCGGCGGCGAGGGGGGTGAAAGGCCGACTAAAGAGGCTACGAAAAACTCCGTGCTGCGTATCCGGGCATTAGCCCGGTCAACATGCCAACAATACGGCTTCAGGCATGGGGCACCCAGCTTTTGCTGACACTGGAAATACAAGGAACTACCAGCCACAAGAGGTGAGGAAGATATAGCTTTGTACGGCACGGCTGAAGCCGGTACCCAGTTTTTGCGCAAGCTGTAGGGCAAAAGGATCAGAGCGGCGACTCCCGGGAAACTCGCCTTGCCGTAGAGGCGTGGGCCCCGGCTACCTTCCTACGGGTAGATCCACCGGCTGTGCCAGCCGGAACTCGAGCAGTGATTCGCTGGGAATCGAGAGTTGCTGCCCTTTCTTGGTAGCGGCGACGGCCGTTCCGGCTCCGGCGCCGGCGAGCACTCCAATCCCGGCTCCCTTTCCGCCTCCGGCCAGGCCGCCGATCAGAGCGCCCAGTCCTGCCCCGCCAACAACCTTCTTCGCCGTATTCGAGCCTTCTCCTTTTCCCTGGATCTCGTACTCGGTGGTCATCAGCGGATAGGAGGTGCCGTTGATCACGATATCGGTGAGTTCCAGTCCTAGTTCGGAACTGCCTTTCATCTTTCCGGCCGATGAGGCAGTAGCAAGAACGCCATAGACTTTGGTGCCTCTTCGCGCCACCACGACATTGTCAGCTTGCAGATTTGTCTCCAGGTTGGCGGTGAACCGATACCCCGCCTTCTGTTTGCTGGAATCGATCGGATCAACTGTTCGGATCAGGATCCGCGTTCCTGCCGGCACCGTGATCTTCTTTTGGGCGGAGGCGGTTATGGCTGTCATTGCCGTTGCCAGCCCCACCAGCAGTGTCGCGGCTCGAATGATTCCCTTTAGCATGTCCTGTCCTCTCTTTTCTGGAACTTACGAGCTTTGCCCAACTACCGGTAGGGAAGAATCAATTTGCAGGTCGATAATCAGGAGTAACTGGTCCTCCACCTGGATAAAGCGGGCTGCCGTAATTCCACCCAATGCCTGTTTGACCTGCTGATAGTACTTTGCCAGGAGCTCAGATCGCTGTTTGCGGTAAGCCATCGCTTTCTGAATCAGCTCGTCTGCCTTGGCGTCTGTCATCTGATCGTACGAACTCGCATACTCCTGAATATTGGCCAGCCTCTGATCATTCAGTTTGGCCAGCTCCTTGTCGTACTGTTCGTAGATCGGCCAGAACTTAGCGGCGTCGGCGGCGCTCAGCTGCATCACTTCTCCCATCATCTCGGCTTTCTGCTGCCGGACGTTGGAGCGCAGCAGAGCAATGTATGCCTGGATATTTTGAGAATTTGTGCCCGGCGATGTGCCCCCTTGCTGTCCGGTTTGGGCCCCCGCGCCAGAGGCGCAAACCAGGAACACCACAACCAGGATCCAAGCCGCCTTTTGTTGCTTCATCTCTTGTCCTCCACAGAAGAATGCGGGCCAACCGCCGCCCTCGATGCAAATTGGCTTCGCTCGAGAGCTCGGTACGGCTGGCCCGGCTATGAGTGCACTCAGTGTAATGCCACAGCATAAGGTCAGTTGGCAAGAGGGAAATACTGTCTCATGTGACAGTGCCGGGGCGCGATCATCGCCCGGGGCGATGGCAAACGACATAAGGGAGCGAGATACCAGCCTGCGGCAATGGGTTACATGGATGATTGAACGGGTATACAAGCGCGCAGTCCGGCCCCCGATATTTTGGTCCCACGCACTGCTATTAATGCTAGGTGCCGAGCTTGGATTGGCGGACTACGCTTGGAGGTGCATTCAGGAACTTTCCGGGGCAACGATGACCGGCCCGGCGGTCGGGTCCTTCTGTCGAGTGGCTTATGCGAACGAGAGCGGCCGTAGCCGGGAGCGCCAGTCAACACCGCGACTGGCCAGGCACGAGGTGTCTGGTGGGACGCTGGTCCTGGATGCTTTGCGTTTGCGTAGTGGCGGCTTTCGCCCAGGTTTGCTCGGCTGCCGCGCCGGCTGTCCCGAAGAATGTGCTGGTTTTGAATAGCTTTACCGACCGCAAGGCTCAGGATGATTTAGAGGTTCTGAAGTCAGCAACTCGATCTCGTATGGATACGCCTGTGGACTTTCACGTGGAATATCTAGGATCGGCGCGTTTCGACGCTCCCGGGTACGAAAAGGCCGTGAACGAATCGCTGGCCAGCGTCTATGGCGGCAAGAAGATTGATCTTGTCATTGCCGTTTTCTATCCGGCGCTGCGCTTTGCCGTGGATCATCGCCAGGAATTATTTCCTGACACGCCCATAGTCTTTTCCTCTGTGCCGCCCAAAAGACTGGAAGGCCAGAAGCTGTGGCCAGGTGTGACCGGAGTCACCATGGACGTCGATCTTGAGGGCACGATCGATCTGGCACTTCGCCTCCAGCCTGATACCACGAATGCAGCGGTGATTGTGGGAAGGGCAGAAACGGATCGGTACTGGGGGGCGGCGATCCATCAAGACCTTCGGCGGCGCCAACCAAAGTTGAACGTGATCGATCTACAAGGGCTGGCCACGGATCAACTGCTCAAGCAAGTCTCGGCGCTTCCACCCGGCACCATTGTCTTCTTCCAGGCGATTCCGGATGACGAGGCCCAGCCCGTGGTCGGGACCTATGAAATCGTCTCCACCATCGCTCAGAGGTTCCCGACCTACTGCTTCGTCAACCGCTGTTTGGGGCATGGCGTCATTGGCGGATCGTACCCCGACTCAGTGGAACAGGAAAAGGATGCAGGGGAGTTGGCGGCGCGGATACTATCGGGAGAACGTCCAGAGGACATTCCCGTGGTGCAAGGTCCTCCCGCGCTTGTTCACGTGGACTGGCGTCAGCTTATGCGCTGGAACCTTTCGGAATCAGCACTCCTGCCGGGTGCGATGATTTCCTATCGCCAGCCAGCGCTTGGCAGCGCTACGGAAAATATGTTGGCGCGGTGCTTTTACTCATCCTTGTCCAGGCGATATTGATCATTGGATTGCTGTGGCAGCGAGCCCGGAATCGCAAGGCCGATATGCGTCTGCGTGAGAGCGAAAAGCGATTTCGGCTGGTGGCGGATACTACCCCTGCTTTGATCTGGATGTGCGACAGCAAAGGCACGGTTACTTATCTGAATGACCGGCGGATTAACTTCACCGGCCGCGACTTGGCAACTGGATTTGGGGACACATGGTCGGCCTTCATTCACCCTGATGACATAGAGAGCGTCCAGGCGGCAAACAAACGTGCGACTCGAACAGCAGGAAGAGTATTCCAAGGAATACCGGCTTCGGCGGCACGATGGAGCGTACCGATGGATGCTGGATATCGCGGCGCCCCGGGTTAACGAGGACGGCTCGTTTGCCGGCTTTGTTGGTTCGGCGGCTGACATCACAGACCAGAAGCTGGCACAGGAAGCGCTGGAGAAAATCGGTGGCAAACTGATCGAAGCTCAGGAAGAAGAACGCAGCCGGATAGCCAGAGAACTTCATGACGACATCTGCCAGCGACTAGCACTCCTCTCCATGGAACTGGAACAAGCGACTCGGGGGTCGGATTCAGGTCGCTCATCGAAGCTTGAGGAAGTCCGGCGCCACTGTGCCGAAATCGCGGTGGATGTGCAGGCGTTGTCCCACAAACTCCACTCTTCCAAGCTGGAGTATCTTGGTTTGGCGCCGGCTATCAGGAGTTACTGTCGCGAATTCTCTCAGCAGCATGATGTGAACGTCCAGTTCGCCGCTGAGAACGTCCCGAACTTTTTGCCTCGCGATATTTCCCTTTCTCTTTTTAGGGTCACCCAGGAAGCATTGCAGAACGCCCTAAAACACAGTGGTATAAGGGAATTTTCTGTGGTCTTGTGGAGCTTGGAAAATGAGATCCAACTTGAGGTCAGCGACCTCGGGGCGGGCTTCGACGTGGAGGGAGCAAAGCTGGACAGGGGATTGGGACTTGTCAGTATGCAGGAGAGAGTCCATCTGGTTCACGGTACATTCAGCATTGAGTCGGCAGAGAATGGTGGAACAAGAATCCTGGCCCGTGTGCCTCTGGCCGACGCACAAATCAAAGCTTCATCAACGGTTTCCGAAAGCGCCTGAGCTTTCGTGGAGGATGAGATGGGACGAACACGTATCTTGCTGGCCGATGATCACACGATGATCTGCGCGGGACTCGCGAAATTGCTTGAACCCCAGTACGAAGTAGTAGGCAGCGTTGAAGATGGCCGTGCCCTGCTGAAAGCGGCCGATCAGCTCAAGCCAGACGTCGTGGTCCTGGACATTGGCATGCCCTTGCTGAATGGCCTGGACGCTGCGCGAGCTTTGAAGAAAACAACGCCACACATCAAGCTGATTTTCCTTACTATGGAAGCCGATTCCTATATTGCCGCCGAAGCCTTTCGCGCCGGCGCCACCGCCTACCTGCTCAAAACCTCGCGCCCCACCGAGTTATTGCAAGCGGTTCGCGACGCAGTGAGAGGAGTTTCCTACGTGACCCCGCAGATCGGCCGGGCGATCGAAAACATGTTTATCCGGGATCCTCGGGCCGAGGCGCCGAAGCAGCTTACGGGCCGCCAGCGCGAAGTCCTGCAAATGCTTGCGGAGGGCCGTTCCATGAAGGAGATTGCGTATGTTTTGGAGATCGCCCATCGTACCGTACGGTTTCACAAGTACCAGATCATGGAGGAATTGGGCATCACGACCAATTCAGACCTGGTTAAATACGCCATGAGGCATGGAATGATCTCGGCCTGAGAGGCACACCCTCGGCAGTTGTAAAGGGATACTGTCGCAGGTGACAGTAGGCAGATATTCACGGGAAGGAAATGATGGGATGTAAATGTTTAGCTTATTGGCCACCGAAGGTATCGCCGTGGATAAGATTCGAGTGGTGTTGGCCGATGATCATCGGGAGGTGATTGCGAAGATTCGGGGAGTGCTCGGTGACGAGTTCGAGGTCGTGGAAGCAGCGGAGAATGGCAATCAGGCAGTGATTGCCGTTTTAGCGTTGGACCCTGATGTTTTTGTGACCGATATTTCGATGCCTGTCCTTAACGGGCTCCAGGCTGCAAGACGAATCCAGAAGACCAATTCCCGAGTCAAGATCATCTTCTTGACCATTCATGAAGACCGGGACTTTATCGCCGCGGCATTCTCGGCGGGCGCCACGGGTTACGTCACCAAGCGCCGTCTGTCGACCGACCTGGTGGTTGCGATTCAAGAGGCGCTGAAGGGCCACACCTTTGTGTCCGATTCAATACGGAATTAGAGGCGAGTTCTAACAGTACCGGCGATCCAGGTAGCGGGATGGTTCGCCTTCCGGCTCCTGAAAATGCGGCTGGAAGCGGGTCTCATGTTCTCGACCGAAGCCGCTAAGGCCATTATGAGACCGCTTCCAGCCCTTATGCTCGCGTGTTTGACGGCGATTGCCGCTTCTTCGTGGAAGCCGGTTTGGGCGCAAGACCTCTCTCCGCGCGCCTATCTCATCACCCCATTGGGTTTCAATGCGGTTGTCATGACGTACTCGTTCTATAGCGGGAACGTTGATTTCGACGGAGCTGCACCGATTACCGGTGCGACTGGAACCTACAGCGTGCCGATCCTGGGCTACTATCATTCGTTCAATTTTTTCGGCCGCTCGGCCAACGTGAATGCCGCTCTCCCCTACGCTGTGGGCAACTTCCAGGGCGATGTTGCTGGCCAACCTAATCATATATATCGCTCCGGCCTGGTGGATTTTACTTCTCGGCTATCGGTGAACCTCAAGGGTGGCCCGTCGATGCCAATGGAAGAGTTTATGAAATGGAGGCAAAAGACATTATTGGGCGTGAGCTTGAAGCTGCTGGCTCCTACGGGCCAATACGACCCTACGAAGCTGGTGAATTGGGGGACCAACCGATGGGCGTTCAAACCGGAACTTGGCTACTCCAGACGCTGGGGCAACTGGATACTCGATTCGTATGGCGGTGCGTGGTTCTATACCACGAACCCGCGGTATTTTTCACCACCGAACCCCAAGCCGCAAAGTGAAAATCCCATCGGAAGCTTTGAAGGCCACCTGAGCTACGATGTAACGCCAAGGCTCTGGTTTTCGCTGGACGGAAATTTCTGGTTCGGCGGTGTCACCAGCTTGAATGGCATAGCGAATCCTGCTACGCGTCAGACCAGCTCCCGCGTCGGCATCACAGCCGCAGTCCCGTTAGGCAAACACCAATCGCTGAAGGCGAGTTACAACAATGGCGACTACATCCGTTTTGGGGGAAACTACCAAAACCTATCCCTCGGTTGGCAGTATTCCTGGATTGGCTGGCCTAGATAAGTACGGAACGCCTAAGGGGCAACCTCTGTGGAATCCCACATCTCGCGAAAAACGAGTGAGATGTGGGCACCCGTCATTCGTTACGGATTCGGAGCTCACAGCGTAGCGTAGTAGATGAGCGCGAGCCGTGTGACCACAACCGACAAGAGTGGAAAAAGGATTGCGGCTACGGCGTCACCGGAGCCCCTGGTGCAGGTTTCGGGATGCGGAAGGTGTACACGACCCCAAAGACGATGGTGGTGCCCTTCGTGGTGGCCAACGCCTTGTATTCCTTTTCGTATTTGAAGAATACATTCCAATCATGCTTAAGATCGATATAGTTGACCTGCCCACCTGCGGCATGCATGTAATAGAAGGGAACCAGCCGTTCAAACGCATCCACGATTGTGTTGTTGCTTCTGTTGCGCGCCAACTGCGCCTGGTCGTACCCGATAATCCCGATCTGGGCCACCTTGGTTATGTTCTTTGTCTTCAAAAAGGGCTTGTTGAGTGGAATGGCTTGACCTAATCCCCACTCATCACTCCAGGCTGCCCCGGGTGTCAGCTGGACGTTTATGGGCAACGTCCCGAACATCGTGCTGATGTCCCCGGACCGGGTGGTCTTTGATCCGTGGGTCTCCCAGTTGCCCATGATGTTTGCCGTGGTGCCCTGGTCCTTGGTGATGTAAAAGGTAGAACCGGCGGTGAAGTCGCTGCCCCAGTAACCGGAACCGACATTATTCGTAGCGCCCGGCGTGTAACGGCCGGTGGGCGCCACAAAGGCATATCCCGCCCACCAGTCCGCCCGCGGAGCGTGCCATGCTAGATTGGCCAGTTGAAACCACGTATCCGCAAGAGCGAAGCCCCCGGATCCAAGGGTCTTGCCATTCCCCAGGTACGGTAGCACGAGCGAGCCGGTGCCTATCGTGGGGAAAGCGACAAACGGCGCGAACTTGGCTCCGAGAATCTTGAACTTGGGAACGTAAAAGAAGAAGTTCTCCACGGCCCAGATGTTATATGTGCCCGTCGCCTTAACCGGAGTGCCGTTTTCAAGAGTCAGTTGCTTGGCATTGAAGTTGAGGTTGTAGTCCCCGTAGCTGAATCCAGGATCGGGCATGATGCCGGCGTTCAAGCCGTATTGGCCAGGCTGATATTGGCCGTGCTGTTGCGCCATGAGCGATGAGCTGATGGATAGCACGATGCAGAACAGAAAAGCGAACTTCCACCGGCCAAGAATGATCCTCGTCATTTTGTCATTTCTCCAGTTCGCGAAGGGTCGCCAACGACTGCGAACTCTTAGACTTCGAAAGGCTGTAGGGTCAATCATGAGCCAGGGAACGTTGAGCGGGAACTGGCAAAAGTATCAGTCGTGGGCAAAATAGAATGCAGCGGTGTGTCATCTGCGGATATTGCGAGCGCGGATGGCGTCTACATGTGCCCTGGGGATTTGTTACCGGTTACCTGGGGAAATTACTAGCTGACTCCTTGAGCGTTCCACGTCTAGACTCGCTCAACGCATTCATCCAAAAGCATCAGAGGGCAGAGAAGTCATGCAATCAATCCTGGTAAGCTCGACAGTCTTCCTGGTGGTGTTCGGTGGGGCACTCGCCGGCATGAGGCTTCGGGGCGTTGTGCCCCAGAATCAACTTGGTCCAGACGTAAAGGATGTCATAAGGTTGGTGACAGGCCTCTTGGTAACGATGACCGCGCTGGTGCTCGGAATGCTGGTTTCAACCGCGAACTCTTCCTACCAACAGCGCAAAGACCAACTGACTGAGATGGCGTCAGACTTTGTGGGCGTCGATCGCATGTTGGGAAGCTATGGGCCAGAGACTCACACGGCCCGTGAAGAGTTGCATTCACTGGCTGAAGCTAGCCTCCAGCAAATTTGGCCCGAGCAGGGCCCCCCGGACGCGGGGTTAAGAAATACCGATACCGGCCAGATCTTTTATAACCAATTACAGTTGCTGCAGCCAAAGAACGACGCACAGGCTGCGGTGAAGGCCGCCGCCATTTCAGCGGCCATTGCACTGCGCCGCACTTATTGGTTAATGTTTCTCGGGTCCGAGGGGAGCTCCCTCTCACTTCCTCTGCTGCTGGTTGTGGTCGCCTGGCTAACAGCTATCTTCGTCAGCTTTGGACTTTTCGCTCCAAGCAACAAAACAGTAATCGTGACGCTAGTGGTCTGCGCAGGCGCCGTTTCCGGCGCAGTCTTTGTCATCATGGCCATGTATACGCCGTTCAGCGGGGTCATGAAGATATCGTCTTTGCCGCTGCGCGACGCCTTAATCCGGATGACGCCCTGAACACCGGTGTGCCTGCCGCGGCTCAGTGCGGAGGTTCAATGTCCTTCTCTTGAGAAATAGAGACTCAACGTCAGGCCCAGGGCATTCACCTGCTTATTGGGTTTCTTGCCGGTGTTGTTCTGGTGCTCATAGTAAGGATCGAATTCGAGATGTTTTCCCAAGGGCAGGTTGGTGCCCGCGTAGAGTTCGGTGGTACTGAATTTGCTGTACTGGCTTTCGTAGTAAAACTCGGCGCTTGCATAGGGCATGAGATGGTAAGAGTGAATTGCGAACGTGCGTTGCAAAGACGGTTTATTCCGATAGCGCCAGGTAAAGGTTCCATTGCTCCAGTCAAGGTCGGCCCGGTTTCTGTCGGTAATCAGCAGATCGGCTTTTATCGGAAGGTGAGATGTTGCCGAGACGATAACGCGATTGGTCGAGGGCGCATTGGGAGCTGCTAGAAAATTGTACCCGGCTGTCAGGACAAGTGGCCGTGATTTGGCATCGTCCAGGTCGAAAGCGGTAATCCTCTTGAGCTTGATGAGAGGTTTCAGGTAAAAGTCCACGCTGGGGCCGATGGCGGCCTGGGTGGAGTCACCCCCTTCTCTTGTATCCTTGGCCAGGAAGCTGACCCGTATGTCCGGCTTGAGCTTCAGGTACGTGTCGACTTCCGGCAGAAACTCCGTTTCTTGCGTGCTTTCTGCGCAGCCAGTCCTGCAGAAGAGCAGGAGAAGCACCAGAGCCAGCCAGCCGGTGCGAAAGGCGCGCCGCCACTCAGGGTCCCCCGTAATAACCCTTGCGTCTAAACCTGATGCTGCTGTGGGACGGCGTTTCGTCATATCGGAGAGGCACCTATCTTCTGTTGGGGCCGGCTGACCGGCCGTATGGCGAAGTATTCAGGGTTTTCGCCTTTGAGGTAAGTAGCAAATGTGCTAGCGCAGAGCCGGAAATAGTGCCTGGTCCGGAGCTCGACTTAGGCTGCAAGGAACGAAGAGCAGGGAATTGCCAAGAGAGGTTTTTCCGTGTACTTCCAATCATTCTGGGGTCCTTGGCCGTTTTCAGCCTCGGAGTTACCCATAGCCATATATTTCAGTGGCAATACTAAGACTTCTGCTAGTTTGCGGCGTACGAGCAAGTTGGTAGGCTTCTTCTGAAGAGAGGCTATTTCAATGATCGGATCTCACAAATTTAGAACGAATTCCCTCGTCGCCAGCCTGGCGATTGCATTTCTTTGCGTCCCCGCTGTTCCCGCCCAGACCGCATCCAGCGATCCGAATGTACAAAAGGCGAAGGACATCCTGTTGAAGGGCGTGGGGAGCGGCAATCCCGACACACGGCAACTCGCTGTTATGTCTGCCAGTCTTATTGGTGATCGCTCCGAAGTGTTAAATAAGCTGTATTCCATGTTGGAAACCGATAAGGATGTTCCGACGCGGGAAACAATCATATCCACTCTGGGCAGTTTCAATAATCCAGCGGTGGTCCCGGCTCTGCAAAAAGCGCTCAAGGATCCCGTGCCTGAGGTGGAGTTGGCAGCCGCGTTGGCGCTCTTTGGTCTCAAGCAGCCGGATGGGAAGGCTTTTCTCCTGGACGCTCTGGAGGGGAAGCAAAAGACCACCTCCAGTTTCATGAGCAGCGAGAAGCGGTCGTTGGTCCGAATGACACATACTCCGACCACCACCTTTCTTGGAATCGTGGCCAATCAATTTGCGTTACCGGGTCTGGGGTCTGGCATGGAATCGGCCGTTGGGTTGTCGGCGGACCCGGCTTCGATGGCTTCATCCTCTGTTATATTCTCACTCGCTAAAGAAAAGACCGATCCCACCGTTTGGAGTGCAATCGTGGCAGCGCTGCAAGACAAAGAATGGGCCACTCGTGCGGCGGCCGTCCATGCGGTCTCGATGCACAACGATCCGGCTTTGATAGATAAAATAACGCCGCTCATGGACGATAAAAAGGAGCAAGTGAGTTTCCGCGCTGCGGCAGGATACATTCGCTTGTATATCATTGCGCACAAGTCCCAAGCAGCTACGGGCGAATAACCACGCGATCTTGGCACACACTTCCTCTGAGGTGTGTGCCCGTTTTTTTGAGTAACCCGCCTTCCGTATTTGCTCTGCAATCCCCAAAAAACACTGTCCTGTCACTTCTGCCAGTTCACCGGTTCCGGCGGGATTGCTAAGGTTGTGCCAGGTCCAATCGAATGTGGAGGTGCGGTGTGAATTACTGGAGAGCATGTGAACGCGCAGTCCTTGGGTCGATATTAGCTTTGTGCTTCTCTGCGATGGCGTACGCACAGGAGCAGCAACCAGTAGACACCGCCCAGCTTCAAACACCGGTCAATAACGCTGTAGCATCGAACAGTACAACCTCTGCCTCGCCTACAGATGATAAGTGGCATTTTGTGAGCCTGTCGTATCTGTGGTTGCCGGGAGTATCTGGAACCGTCGGGGCGAGAGGTTACAGCACCAGGGTCGCTGTAAGCCCTGGGGACGTGCTGAGCCATTTCAATATCGGTCTTATGGGATCTTTTGAACCCCAGTACAAACGATGGAGCCTTCCTCTGGATTTTGTTTGGGTGAAGCTTTCCGATGACAAAGCCTTCATCCGGTTACCTGGCTACTCCGCTAAGGCCACTCTTAAAGAGGGTATCTTTACACAAAAAGTGAACTACCTGGTTGTGAATGGCAAGATGGTGCAGATCCGGGCTACTGCAGGCGTTCGCGGCTGGTATGTAAGCGAGAACCTTGCACTGCAGCCCCCGATACCGCCCAACTTCAGTGTGGGGACATCGCAAGGGTGGGCAGACGTCGTCGGGGGCGCGAACATAATCGTACCTTTTTCACCAAAAATCGCTGTCTTTGTGACCGGCGACGCCGGCGGAGGGGGCGCTAATGTCGACTACCAGGTTGCCAGCTTCGCCAACTATCAGATAAAGCCGAAGTGGGGAATCGGTGTGGGCTATCGGTACCTTGACGTGAATTACCGAAACACCAATCAAAACGTCATTGATATCCACACAAGCGGAATCGCTTTCACGCTCATTTACAAATACGGCAAGCAACCCCCGGCTTTATAGGTTCACCTAACAGCCCGCCATTCCGCTGGGAGGGTGGCGGGCTTTTTTGTTTGCGTGAGAACTACCGGCTCAGGATTGAGTCCAGCAGGGACGGCGGAAAATTAGAGCTGTCCAAATTAGCGGACGAACGGCCTTCTGGATGGCCCAACTTGCTCAATGGCGATTCGCCCACGGCACTGGCTATGCCCGAAAGTGAAACTGCAGGTCCCCGTTCGACTTCGCTCAGGGCAGGCTCTCCGCTCCGCTACCCGAATTTACTGTCGAACTTGGTGGCGTTGTTGAACTTTATGCGGCTTTCCTTAATGAAACCCGCACACGCGTCCGTTGGTTAGTGCCGCTAGCAGGAAATCCGGGTACGCTTCGGTCGGGATGACAAAGTTGAGGGCGGTGGCGACCTCGGCATGGGTGGAGGTGGATGGACAGAGTCGAAAAAAGCTAATTGGGCTTGTTGGCGTCGGCGAAGCTGAGGAACCGGACATTCCCAGAAACCCGAGGTTTGATCATCCCCCAAATCCCTCAACGTCAGGGAATACGTAGAACGCCCTTCGTTGTGGCAACGTTCGAAGTCGGCGTTAAAATCCGAGGACGGCCCGCAAGGGCCGCCCTCTAAGTTTCGGCGAGTACCAGAATATCCGCGATATTGGTGGCGCAGTTCCCTGGAAAACGCTTTCGCAGAGTCAGGATGCGGTATAGGTCCGCGCCATGGAGTAGCACGAGTCCCACCAGAAAAAAGGAACCAATCCCGATAGCCGCGATGAATTTGTATTTATCCGGCAATGCTGGCCAACAGCGTTGGAATATCAGGCATGTAGTTCCCAAGTCATATCGGGGCTGCCATGCTACCGTTGCAGAGTTAATGCTTGTGAGTGTTAACACAGGGGCCGTCGAAATTGCGATGGAAGCGGCCCGTGAGCAAGTTCGCGAAACACTGGCCGTAGCGGAATCCGAGGCCCAGCCGATCGAAAGCCTCAGGAAAAGCACAACGCTCCGTATTCATTTTTTCTGCGGCGTTGGCTGGTCCATCTGTTTCAATCTTTGCTCCATCATCATCTTCTCCTGCTCCTTGGTTATCTTGGGAAACAGTAGCGCAAACTGCGCCCGAACGGTCCAGGGGGAAGCTCCAGGGACATGGACGGCATTACCATAAGCCTGAACGTTGATATTCACGGGCTGAAATCCAAGCTTCATGATTCTTCCCACGCCGCCACCGATTGGGACCGTCCACACACTTCCGCTGGCCGCGGACGTGTTCCAGTTGGCGGTGACGATCGGCTGTGTGGTCAGGTACCAGCCCTTTTTCAGGTTGTCGTTGACGAAATACTGCAGCAGCAGCTGGTTAATGTCCGGACGGCTCCCCCCACCGGCGACCGACCAGATGTTGTTGACCAGTACGCCGAGCACGAAATGGCTTGGCATACTCAAAGCGACGATGTTAGGTCCAATGGCAAGCTTCCCTTGTCCCGTGTAGCGGCTGGTTGCAGTCGGCAATTGAATGATCGGGCCCGCGCCCCAAATTAATTTGTGCGGTTTGCTCGGAGAGAGCAAAAAAGTGGGCTGCATGTCGCCGAGACCGGAAACGCCAACTCCAAGCCCAAGCGGCTGGTAAATGATGGGAGTGATCCAGCGAATGATCAGGTTCCAGTTCTCGCTAAGCTTCATTGGGATCACTGGCTGAATATTCAGCACATTTTGCGTAGTGTCTCCGGGAGTAATCCCTCCGTTGAAGTTATCCTGCACGGGAACGCTGATGAGGCTGGCGACCGGATTTTGCGCCGCCTTTCGCAACGCGTCGGCATTGACCGCTGCCGCCGGCGTTGCCTGTGTGGCAACCTCAGCTCCCACCGGGCCAATAGGCGTATCTTGTGCAACCAAAGGCAGAGCTGACAGAAGAAGTACCGTCAAAACTCCCGAAGTAAGTGCCCCTCTTGTTGACCACTTCACAACCATTCTCTTTCCTTCTTTCTCATTGCCTTTGTGGTTCTGTGTTATTCGCTAATTAGCACTTGCTCAGACATCGCCGTTTGGGGAAACCTTGCATCGGGTCGAGCACTAGTCTCGTTGCCGGTAGATTCATCGCTAGACTCACTTTCTTAGCTGAGATTTGAGAATGAGCAATGTCGACTTATCGCGAAATTATGGCGAACGATGGTAGAAAAGAGATTCATTCGCGTAACTGGCTAAAGTGTCAGGTGCTTCCAAGTGTCTAAGTGTAGTTGAAGTCTCGAATCCGTCTGAAGACACATGCGGTCCCTTCAGGAGAGCACCCCGAGCGCGGGCGCACCACGCACTAACGTTAGAGAGCGTCCGGTGTTCTGGTAACTAGTAATACTGGTAGGTGAGGTGTGCAATATTGATAGACAGTTTGTTCTGTCTGCTTAGATTTGGTGGGCGGAGCCTGTTTATGCCATCAGTTGTCCTGCCTGACGAGGAACAATGAGATGCCTGGAATCCCGCCTTCGAGGAGTCACGGCAGCGCCCGAAGAGCAACTGCGTTACCGGCTACCAAAGCGCCTCTAGCCGTCCCGGCGTAATAACACTGTCGCTTCTGACAGTTTTCAACGCCAGCGCCAAAGAATAGTGTGCTGGCGACTGAGCCCGAGAGGTTCGTCATTTGGAGCGGAGCGAACGATTTGGGTAGGCGTGGATGAAAATTGCTCAAGGCGCTTTCATACATTTCGCTTGGCGTGCCGACTGGGCGTGTGGCTTGACGTTGGTCGTGTTAACCGTGGTGATCCATGTTGTCGGATTAGGGTTAATAGGTCAGGGAGTTGGCCGCGTTGCCAGCGCAACAAAGGCGAGTCGTCATCCGATTTCCGAATTCATGCTGGTCAGTGGTTCCGCGACTTTGTTGGCCAGCATGCTGCACGGCACCGAGGTGGCCATCTGGGCAACCGCCTACCTCCTTCTAGGCGCCTTACCCGACTTCAAGTCTGCGATGCTTTATTCGTTGAACGCCGTGACCAGCTACGGGCATGACACCCTAGTTCTGAAAGGACAGTGGCAGCTCATGGGGGCGCTGGAGGCGCTAAACGGGTGGCTGCTGTTCGGTCTGACGACAGCCTTTCTATTTGGCATGATGCAGAGAGCCTGGTTGTCAGATGACGGGGAGCTGCGTCGTAGACTTTGATCGAGTCTCATCTGAGTTCTGCGATCCATCCACTGCAATTTCCGATCCCCGTTTCCCGGAAGCACAATCCCCGACACGCAAGACAGCAACGCTTTGTATTGCTGTTCGCGGCCTCAATGGGACAGTCCTATGCTTCGGCGGGCTGTTCGACGAAATATCCGTTTGCACCATCAACAATCAACTCCCGTCGCGACCGCGCGACCGAAACCAGCTAGAATGCTCCGTGCGATGCACGATTCCGGAAACGACCGCTGAGTTCCCGGACGAGACCCCCAATGTGCGAAGCCAACATTTCCCACTACCGCGGATTAGAGAGGATCGGCGGTGGTGGTATGGGCGTGGTCTACAAGGCGCAAGACACGCTTCTTGGACGCTTTGTCGCGCTCAAATTCCTGCCGGATCACTTCGCCAACGATGGCGCGGTTCTGGAGCGCTTCCGGCGCGAAGCGCGTGCGGCTTCAGCACTGAACCATCCCAACATCTGCACCATTTATGAGATCGCGGAGGAAGGCGGCCGTACCTTCATCGCCATGGAGTTGCTGGATGGCGAAACACTAAAGCAATTGATTCAAGAAGGCCCGCTTCCCATCGATCGCGTGACCGAAATCGCGATCGACGTCGCGGACGCCCTCGAAGCGGCGCATGAGAAGGGCATCATCCACCGCGACATTAAGCCGGCAAACATCTTCATTACTAAACGCGGCGGCGCCAAGGTGCTGGACTTCGGTCTGGCCAAAATGGTGCCCCTCAAGGAACTGGTGGCCGCCGGGGAGGAGTCTTTCCTGGAGCGGCAGCAACTCACTGACGGCCTTGGTGCCGCACTGGGAACGGCCGCATACATGTCGCCCGAGCAGGCGCTCGGTAGACAGGTCGACACGCGCACCGATCTCTTCTCTTTCGGCATAACGCTTTACGAAATGTGCACCGGCCGCTCACCGTTCGCGGGAGATACCACCGGAGAGCTTCTGATCTCCATCGTTCAGCAAGTCCAGATCACTCCAGTGCAGCTGAATCCCGATGTTCCGGAGGGGTTAGCGCGCATCATTGGCCGATGCCTTGCCAAAGACCGGGACCTTCGCTACCAGCATGCATGGGAGATTCGCGTCGAGTTGAAGGCACTGCAGCACAACCCGTCAGCGGAGATTAGGACTTACTTTCCTGTATCTGGAATAGATTCGTCGACGCACGCATCGTCAGGGCTTCGGACATTTGAGGATGCTGCGCACGCTGGCACGAGATCTGGGTCCACAACAACGCAGTCGAAACCGGACAGACGGGTGCAGCGGCGATGGCTCCTACCCTCTTCGGTGTTGCTGATAGTTGCCGCCGTGCTGCTTGCCTACTATTGGGCTCGCCCCCTATCCCTACCGAAGGTTTCGAATTACGTCCAACTCACCCACGATGGCCAGCCGAAGGGCTTGGTTGGTACCGACGGTTCGAGGCTCTACCTTGGTATTGTTAGACCTACCACCTTCAACGCCTACCTCGGCAGCACACAGGTTTCCATCTCGGGGGGCGAGCCGGTCGAAATCCCGGCGGCTGCAAAGACCATGCTCCCTCTGAATGTCTCGCCGGACGGAGCCGAACTTCTTGTCAAAGATCAGAGTACGGCGTATGAGGGCGAGCTTTGGAGACTCCCCATTGTTGGAGGTTCGCCGCGAAGACTGGGCGGTATTGTCGCACAGGACGCGGCTTGGTCTCCCAATGGCGGGATGCTGGCTTATCTCCACGAAAACGAATTGTTTCTCGCCAAGGGCGATGGGACGGAGTCACGAACGCTAGCTTCGCTGACAGGCCGAGGCTTTTATCCGGCTTGGTCACCCACTGCAGATAAATTGAGATTCACCATTATCGATGACAGGACCAATGAGAGTTCACTCTGGGAAGTTTCGGCCCAGGGAACGAATCTGCATCCGTTGTTTCCCGGATGGCACAACCCTTCAGACGAATGCTGCGGGAAATGGACGGCGGACGGAAAATACTTCGTTTTCCAATCTGAAGGGCAGATCTGGGCGCTCCCCGAAAAGGGAGGGTTTCTTCACCAACCCACGGGCAAGCCCATCCAGTTGACTTCCAGCCCTCTCGGTCTGTTCTCGCCACTTCCGAGCAGGGATGGAAAGAAACTTTTCCTGGTAGGCCGGCATTACCACGGCGAATTGGCGCGCTTCGATTCTAAGTCCGGCCGGTTCCTGCCTTTTCTCTCAGGCATCTCTGCCGAAGACGTTGCGTTTTCCAGAGATGGACAGTGGGTAGCCTACGTTTCGTACCCCGCAGGAATCCTGTGGCGAAGCAAGCCGGATGGGAGCGATAAGGTTCAGCTCAGTTACCCTCCGCTGTCGGCTGCGTTGCCGCGCTGGTCGCCCGATGGCAAACAGATTGCATTCTTTGATTACTCGGTCGGCAAACCAGGCAAGATCTACCTTGTTTCAGCCGACGGCGCCAGCCTCCAGCAACCGTTGCCGAAATATCCCGATCCTCAGCGGTCGCCGAACTGGTCGCCGGGTGGGGACAAGATTCTCTTCGGTGGCAACACGGGTGACACGAATTCAGCCCTCCATGTCCTCGATTTGAAAACCCACCAGCTTTCCACGCTGCCCGGGTCCAGAGGACTACTAGGCGCTCGCTGGTCGCCCGATGGCAGGTACATCGTGGCGGGACCGGTAGTTTCGCATGGCCTGGTGCTCTTCGACTTCGACACTCAGAAGTGGTCACAGTTGACGACAGGAAGAGCCAGTTTCCCGAACTGGTCAAGAGATGGACAATATGTTTACTTCCAGCGATGGGTGCAAGATCCGGCTGTGCTGAGAATTCGGATCAAGGATCGTAGGTTGGAGCAGGTCGCAGATCTGACGAACATTCCAACTACGGGCAACATCGGACCCTGGCTGGGTTTAGGCCAGGACGACTCCCCACTCATACTCAGAGATATAGGGACCCAAGATGTGTACGCCCTCGACTGGGAAGAGCCTTAGAGCAGTGACTTTCGCCCGATTGATTACCTCCGGTCATGCGTGTCGCGTTTGGCTTTCGAAGGCCGGGCCGTGAAAGTTTCGGTGACAGACAGAGAGTGGTACTTTGGAGAACACGAAGAGTCGCTCACTAGTCTTTGGACACAGTGAAAAGCGGCGACCGCAATCTTCGGGTTCCCGCGCCCCAAGTTTCCATTTCGTAGTTCCCCTACCCTTCTTCCACATCTTTTTTCCCCGGCACTCTGGACGGTAAGACCGAGCCGTAATACCGTCCTAACTAGGACTCCGATAATTCGAGATTCTGCTCATCGAATGAGCCGCGGAACATCGTGCATTGTGTCGGGGCACGGCATTAGCCGAAAGCCTCTTTGGCAGCCGGCAAATAAGGCTCTCCTAAGCAGCTTATGGGGGCGGGAAAAATAAATATTTGGCCGTCTTCGTAAAACAAAGGACTTAGCCGGTACCTCGAGGGAAACAAGACGGGAACATTGCATTCCTGAAACCAAACCGAAACCAGGGCCGTCGCCCCTGGCACGCCCCAAGGGGCGAATCAATCGATCTTTCTCATCTCTAAAAACGGGAGGGACTGGATTGACACCCGTGAAGCGCGTTGGTATCGCCAGCGCATTTCATAAGGCCAAATCCAGCCTCTCTTGTCGAACATGGGTGGTACCCGTGCTGTAAGTTAGTCATGGTAGGACGGGAGGGTCAACAGATTGCTGGTGCAGCTGACCGGTTCTGCGGCTCCGGCGAAGGCGCCGAAGTTTGTGCCGCTAAACGGTTCTGTCGTCCCTGGACTGGACAACTGATGTAATGCGCTGCGACCTGGCCCGCACCGAGATACGAAGGATCGGCGCTGGTAACACTGGCGGTCAGCGCGTTGTTATCGCTGGAAAGGCAGGTGGTATCGCCGGTCGCTAAAATGACGGTGTCAGCGGTCTTGGTGTAGCCCGTCCACCGCCTACAGGTTTTCGCCTTGCGCGAGTACAAGCTTGTAGGCGACGTAGTACTTGTAGATATTGCTCACGTACTGCACTGTCACCTGCCCCACGCCTTGCGAAACCAATAGCTCAACATTGCCGAACCACTTATTAGGGTCTAGCCCCCTGGCAGCCGCTTGCTTACGGAGGGCCGCGATGCGCGTGGGGCCGGCGTTGTACGCAGCGAACGTCAGCAGCAGGCGGTTCATCGGGTCAATCTTGGGATCGTTGAAATAGGTATCCGAGATGGTGTGCAATTCTTTGACTCCCGCATGGATGTTGTTTTCGGCGGTCGTCACATCGGGGATACTAATGGGCGCCGCCGCGGCTATGGACGGCTTCACTTGCATGATGCCGACCGCACCGCCATGTCTCGCCGCCTGGTTGAGCATGGATTCCTGATAGCCCTGAGCAACGACGAGCAGGTAGTCGAAGTCGTACTGGGATGCGTATTTCTTAAAAAAGACAACGGTCTGGTTGAAGGTATCCAGTTGCGCCTTGGTGGTGGGATTGGTGACCCACTTGTTGTTTTGCAAATACCGCCTCATGAGCGTGTTGCCAAACGACGTTCCCGCCATGTGTGTCTTCGCAAACTCGTCTACCACCGCTTTGAGCTTGGGGTTGTTCTTGCGCATCGCCCATCCCAGGGTGCCTTCATCCGCGATAACGAGATTGGGCTGGGGGGTTATGTCGGGAAGCACACTGGCCCAAAGCTTGGCGCGATCGGTAATGGTGACGGTTGCAGGGATAATGCCTGCATTCACCATCTCCAGCAGATCCTCGTCCAGGAGGTTCTTGTCGGCGCTCTCGATCAGGATGGGTGGCTTGCCCTGCTTGCGTAATAAGTCGTTTACCTTTGCTAAATTCGCAGGATACGTGGTGAGTGGATTGACGAATATTTTCTTTCCGCTGAGGTCCTGCAGGGAGGCGACGTGGCCGAAGCCTTTTCCCGTCACGACGATCTGTTTGACGTCAGTTGCTATCGGGGAAAACGCAACCCGCTGCTCGCGCTCAGGCGTTACCGTCAGCGCGTAGGCGATCAGGTCACCCACTCCCTGGGTCAAGGCCTTCTCAACTTGATCGGGACGGACGGGGATGAAGGTAACTTGCACAGGATGCTTACCGGTGTGCAGCTTCTCGTTCACCGATTGCTCGAACGCCCGGAGCGCCTCGTAATAAATGCCCTGTGGACGGCCGTTCACGTAGAAGAAGCCGGAACGGCTGTAGAGGACGAGCGCGCGAATGGTGCCGCGCTTGACCATTGCGTCCAGGTCGTCAGTATGGCGCTCGAAGTTCAACGGCAGGCCTGCGGCGCTAGCCTGGGATGTAGCTTTGTCTGGTGGACCAGCAGGAGCATACGCAAAGGCCGGCCCAGGCACGGTCGTCATGGCGGCCGCGAGAAATCCGAGGATTCCCAGGACGCGTTTTCGGAAACCAGCGCGGAAATGCATTTATCAAACTCCATGCGACTCATGCGGGGACATGAGGTTGGCGAACGCCGATGGGGGAGTTCCAGTAGTTGACGGTTTGCGCTTCTATGGTCTAGTTCCCCGCAGCAGTGGAGCCAATGGCTTCGCCGGAGACAACGATCTCGACCCTTCGGTTTTGTTGCCTGCCTACGGCCGTATCATTGCTGGCTACTGGATCGGCGGGTCCCATTCCCATGGCAGTGACCGTGGCAGGATTCAGTCCCTGCTGCACCAGGAACGTGCGCACCTCGTCCGCCCGCTGCCCGGAGAGCTTGAGATTGAATTGGTCGCCGCCGGTACTGTCGGTGTAACCGGCAATGTTCAGCGTCAAACCAGGGTGGGCCAGGATCACCCCCGACATCTTGGCCAGAGCAAGACTTGCAGGCTGGGAGAGCTCGTACTTGCCGGACGCGAAGAGCACATCGGCCATGGTGACCACCAAACCACGCGGAGTATCCACGGTTTGCAGCACCGCATTCAGTTGAGCTAGCAGTTGGGCGCGAAGCTGGCGCTGCGCTTCCACCGCCTGGGCAGCTTCTGCGGCCGACTTTTGGGCCGCTTCGTCGGCTTGCTTCTTGGCTGCCTCTGCCTCAGCTCGGGCTTGTGCCTCCTTGGCCGCAAGCGCTTCCGCCTCCGCGCTCCGCTGAGCATCGGCCGCCTGCTGTGCCTTCAATTCGGCTTCGCGTTGAGCAGCGGCGGCAACTCTATCTGCCTCCGCTTGCTTGGCTTGCGCCACTTTCTCTTCTGCCTCTGCTTTTACCGCGATGGAGCGAGCATCCTCCGCTTGCTGAGTTGCACTGCGCGCAGCAGTCAAAATCGGATTCTTCTGCTTTCGGGCAATATAATCTTCCATCTGTGCTTGCGCCTGCTGTGCAGTCGCCCAGGCGTTCGGGGCATACTTTTCAGCGCCTTGCAGTTTTGCGATGCGCAGAGCGTTCTGAGCCTCATACACGATCAGTGGAACCTTGGGGTCGATAGTGAGAGGCTGAAGCTGGCTTTCGTGGTATGTGCTACGGCTCAGAAGCTGTGCCACGACTGGAGTGATCTGACCCTTGGTGTCGCTGCTTGGAACTCCCTGCAGCACCACCTCCTCACTCGCATAGGTAACAGCAAAGTAGGGTTCGGCAGTCACAATCATGGCAAAATTCGGCAGCTGCGTCGTTACAGCGAGTTTGCTTTTGTCACCGCTCAGTTGAAACTCTCCCAGGTTACGCGCGCGGCCTTCCGGGGTGATCGCCCAGAGCACGTAGGTCAGAAATTCCGCGCCGAGGGTGTTGGCCGGCGTCATTTTCTGCAGCTCAGCCTGGATCGTAATGACACCTTTCTTGTTTTCCACCTTCGCCTGACCTTTCGCGAAGGGCAGTAACGGCGTGCCGTTGAAGTCGATGCTGCTGGATGTGTTGTTCGGGTAACTTACCGCCTGGACCGTTCGGGAGACGCTGATATTGATATTGATTACCGACGGCGGAGTTGCGGCTTGATCTTGAGCAATTGCAATTACATTGCACCAGCCGAGTAAGCTAATGACGAGCGCTATCTTCTTCATACGCTTCCTTTTCACGGGATGTTGCGGCGGCCCCAGAGGCACCATCTGCAGCAGCCTGCGTCTTCCGATCGCGATAGTCGACCGACTAGACGCGTGGAGGCAATGCGTCCAGTCGACACGCGTCCCGGTCAGGGAGCGATGGGAGTTCCTCTTCGCGTCGGTACATTTGATTTTTAAAGAGGCAACAGCGTTTGAATACTAGTAAAACTAGCAGAAGCGCGTGAATCTTTTACACCGCGGGATGGTGTTTCCCTAGCGGTCTTCCCCGGAGCACTCTAAGAATGGCTTAAGTTTGGGGAAAGCAGCCCGGAGGCACATCAAACGTAACGGCTACTGCGAATGGAGCGACTGAGAGAGGCTCATAAGATTTTGCGGTTGCACCCGAATGATGCCTCCGCGCGGGCTGTCGATGTCTGCTATGAGAAAGAACGAGATCGACACTACCAGGGTCAGAACCAGGAACACGACGAATTCCATACCGGTACGGCGAATGCAATAACCGATCAGCAGGTTGCAGGAGATACCGATCATAAACATGAGGATCCACGCTGAAGGTGGGATACGGTTCCACCAGGCGGCCTGTGTGTATCCCTGGGAATTTAACACGTCGTTCATGCCTGAAACGACGAGTGCAATGATGGGTGTTTGCTGCGTGCTGCCTAACCGCGCGACCGTGGCCCACAATTCCGTTTGCAGTTGAGCGGTATCGGCATTTACGCGGTTTAGCTCGTTGCCCATAGCTGGCCCTATAGAACAATATCCGCAGATCGGTATAGTTCGCCAGCAACGCACGTACTTTCTGCGCATCGGCGGCAGGTAACAGGTCCGCCCGGACGTATTCCGTCCCAATGGCGTTCGCCTCCGCTTCCTCGTAATTCTTGCGCTGCTCATATCGGCTGATAGCCATCGAAAAGGTGAATCCGATGATGAGGCCAAGTATCGTCAGCGTAGCACCCAGGACAAGGCCCGCATCAGCGCCCACGGCGTCATCTGATAGGTGTTTTTTCTTGCGAAACGACGTGCCGATCGCCCCTGCCAGCCAGAGCAGAAGGAAGGATACAACAAGGACAATGACCGGAAAGTTGGTTAGGCGAATCATCTATATTTAACCCCTGTTTCATTTCGTCAGCCAAGGGCTCTTGCCCGGGCCGGGGCAGCACGGCAACGCGGGCGAGCTCAGCTCCCGACTAGTCTACGTGCATTCAGGCATAGTAGCTCTACCTGCTAATAGTGGCCTCTCTTGTGTGTCGCGCCCCCGCTCGCAGGTTCGTTGCAGGGAAGCGACTGCTTGCCAGAACTGAATAATCTGCGTTTCACCTTTCCCTTTCCACTCGCAGAGAACTGTTGGGCATTTCCGGCTGCGACAATCGCCATTGCAATAAGCAGGATGGCGCCAAATCTTTTTGACCACAGGTATACCTGGTTGCTGCTTGGGGATTTCATTCGAATTCCTCCTCGCCCGTGTTGGTTGTTGAATCGGCTGTTCGCGATACTGCGCATGGAATCTTGGGCTGGACAAAGGATTGTCCTACAGCTGGAGCATATTGACCCGATCATGCGGGAGAAATTGCCAAAATTTACGGTTTCGTCACTAGAGAAGTGCTAGACTCCCTTGCAGAGGCGAAGATGCTGACGCCGGTAGTCCACGGGCGATAGGACGTGCCCGTCTTTGATCTGCGGGTGCTTTTCTCTGCAGAGGTCGACGTACCGTGACCGTCTGGAACGGCATGTATCCAGCATCGGCCAGGAAGGCCATCGCTTTTCAGGCTCACAAAGCTTATCCTTTAGCCCGGCTTGAAAACTGCACCATTTATGTGGACTGGGCGCAAGCCCTCGGCAAAATAGGGATAAAGAGGTTAAAAAGCTTTTCACAGATGTGCAAAATGGCGTAATATTGCGCTTGCGCAACCCCAACAGCTATTGTTTTGCCGTGTCTCCAGGGCAGTGATATCGCTCGACGACTGAGCGCGAACCTGGAAAATTTAGCTAAAAAGGGCAGGATCTCATTCTCGGATTCTCCCTTGTCCCCACGGGCCATGTTCAAAGATCAAGTCTCAGGAGAGCCCCGGTGAGAGAACAGAAACCCGCAGCACGCATTTTGATTGCCGATGATCATCAACTCCTGGCGGATGCATGCAAGAGTTTGCTGGAGCCTGAGTTTCAGGTTGTTGGAGTTGTGACGGACGGCCGCCGTTTGATCGCGGCAGCGGCTGAGTTCAAGCCAGACATCATCATCCTCGACATCTATATGCCGCACCTGAATGGCCTTGATGCCGGCAGCCAGGTGAAGCAGAAACTCCCCGGGGTAAAGCTGGTTTTCCTGACCATGACCATGGAGGCCGATGTAGCGGCCGAGGCATTCCGCCGCGGCGCCTCCGCCTACGTGCTTAAGCAATCGGCCGGCGATGAGCTGGTGCTTGCTATCCGTAAAGTCAACCAGGGGGCATCTTACCTCTCTCCGCTGATCGCCAAGGAAACGGTGATGTACCTGCTGAATCAGGGAGAAAATTTCAGCGAAGAGAAACACATCACGAAAAGGCAAAGCGAAATTCTGCAGCTACTGGCGGAAGGAATGTCGATGAAAGAAGTGGCCAATATTATCGACATTAAACCTGGCACGGTCGCCTTTCACAAGTACCGGATGATGGAGACATTGAACGTCAAAACGAACGCGGAACTGCTTGAATACGCAATCAAGCGGCACATGACACCCGCGTAATTCGTATCTTCCAGGGGGAAAAACCCTGTTGCGGCAAGGCAATAGGCTGAGAGTTACCCAGGACATGGTCCTGGGTTGGCTGCCCCGAATCGCTATTGGTCCATTTCAGAGTTGGAGGTACCCCAGGATTGCATCCTGGGGCATTCTCAGCCGTCCCTACAGGACTGATCGCGATCTGTCCTATAGCGATTTGTTTTGTTCTCACACACCCTCTAAATAAAGCCCTCATCAGGCGCGCGGTTTACGGCCCGACCAAACAACGGGATCGACCTCCTAGCCCTTCCGGGCTGGGCTGCTTTTAGCGGTCGGCCCTCCCGGGCCTTAGATTCTTCGAACTGCTTCGCTCCAGACATCCCGCTGCGCCACACCTGTCACAAGTGACAGTTACCTGTAAAGAGAACAGTCGGTAGGCTATCTCCACTGGGATAATCCTGCACGCCCTCGGTGGTTGAGTTCTTGGTCTGGACAGATGCGACCGGCTAAGCGGGCCGGCTGACCATAGTTGCTCCCCACATCCGGACTGCACCCGTGCCGCCCTAGATTAATCCGTTCGTGCATGGAGAGAAGAACATGACCGCGACCTTCGTGAAACAGCTTTTGGCAACGACACTGTCTTTTCTACTGATCATTACTACTGCGCCGCTCGAAGTTGAAGCACAGCAACCGGGGTATTCGGGACAAGGAGCACCGCTGACTGCGGATGAACTGCAGGGACTGGTCGCGCCTATCGCGCTATACCCGGACTCCCTGGTGGCCCAGGTTCTTGGGGCTGCGAGCTATCCCGATCAAGTTGCCGCCGCCAACAACTTCCTTCATCAAAACAGCAGTCTGTCGGGCTCTCCTCTCATGTACGCCGTGGATCCGCAGCCGTGGGATCCCGCCGTGAAAGCCATGACACAATTTCCCTCGGTGCTCGACAACATGGCCAAGAACCTCAGTTGGACTTCCGCGTTGGGGGAGGCGTATACCACGCAGGGCCCTGAAGTGATGTCGGCGGTGCAGGTGTTGCGGGCGAAAGCATACGCTGCCGGAAATTTGACGTCCGGTTCCCAGATCAAGGTCGTGCAGCAATCGCCGCAGGTGATCGTGATTCAGTCTGCAAGTCCGCAAGTAGTCTATGTACCTCAGTACAATCCGGCAGTGGTTTATGGCTATCCCTACGTGACTCCTGGGTACAGCACCGCAGCGGTAGTCACCACCGCAGTGGTCGCATTTGGGGTTGGCATCGCGGTTGGGGCAATGATGAGCGGTGGGTGCTGCGGTTGGGGTTATAGCTATTGGAACTGCGGCTGGCACGGAAGTACCACGGTAGTGTACCACGGCGGGGCGTATTACGGAAATACTGCCTGGCGCGGGGCTGCGTATGGCCCCTACGGCTCCGCCCACTATGGCGCTGGCTATAATTCGGCCACCGGCACCTACGCGCGTGGAGGCACGGTGTCAAACGGCTACGGCAGTGCAAGCGCCGGCCAAGCGTACAACCCGCGGACCGGGACGTATGCGCAGGGAGGATCCGTCTCCAACGCCTATGGCACCACAACTGCCGGGAGCGCCTACAACAATAGAACCGGCGCCTCTGCATCCACCGTGCAGAATTCCAATGCCTACGGGAGCTCCGGAGCCTCGACGTACTCGAAGAACGGCAACACCGCCTACTCGCAACACAATACGAACGCTAACGGAACCACAGCCTCGATGACCTCCTCCACCGGTGCGAAGGCTTATGGCGCGTCGGGTGCGAACGGCAACAGCGCTGCTTACGGTCAGACCGCGAATGGCAACAAGTATGCGGCTGCGAACGGGAACACCTACTCCAACACCGGGGACGGTTGGAAGGGCTCAAGCTCGAACACTCCGAAATACAACACATCCAGCTACTCAGGCTCAAGCGCACCAAAGACCAGTTCCAGCGGCTGGGGAGGGCAGGAAAAGAGCGGTGGATCATCAGCCTTCAATAGCGGCGGCGGCGGTTGGCAGTCCAGGGAGTCCAGCGCTCGTGGAGCAGAGAGCCGGGGCGGGGGTGGTGGTTGGGGAGGCCGCAGGTGAACCAGGTGGCGCAACGGCTAGAGAGAGCAACTTTGGTGAGTGGCAGTGGGGAAGAGTTCGACAATTCGAAGGTTTGGAGAATGGGTATGTCACAAGCGGCCCACAGAATCTCTTTTACCTCTTGGTTGATGCTGCTAGCTCTGATGGTTATGTTTGCCGGTTGCAACAATGAGACCGCGAAACCCTCGCAAACAACATTTGCTTCACCGGATGACGCAGGCAATGGTTTGCTGAGTGCTATCAAGACCGGAGACATCAATTCAGTGCTTCCAATTTTCGGACCTGATTCGAAGGACGTCATTACCTCCGGGGACCCAGTGCAAGACAAAGCCATTGCCACCGCATTTGTCGCCGGTTACGGGCAAATGCACCGCTGGCGCAAGATGCCTGATGGAAGCCAGATCCTGCTGATCGGAGCTCAGAATTTTCCCTTCCCCATCCCGCTAAAAAAGAATGATGCCGGCCAGTGGGTTTTCGACACAGCCGCGGGAAAGGATGAGATTGTGCGGCGCCGTATTGGCCGGAACGAACTGGCGGTCATCGACGTTTTTGATGCGCTCGGTGATGCTCAGGCCGACTACTATTCGCGGGTACAGGGCGGAACCAAGCAATACGCTGTGAAATTCATCAGTGATCCGGGAACGCAGGACGGTTTGTATTGGGAGTCGGCGGATGGGCAACCCAAGAGCCCGCTCGGACCCCTGGTGGCGTATGCGACTGGCGAAGGGTATAGCGCGAAGCCCGCCGCGCACGTGCCTTTCCACGGCTACTACTTCCGCATGCTGACCAAGCAAGGCAGTAACGCACCCGGCGGCGCCAGGGACTACGTTATCAACGGCAAGATGGTGGGCGGGTTCGCCTTCGTCGCCTATCCGGCTGAATATGGCAATTCCGGGGTGATGACATTCATGATGAGCCAGGATGGCGTGTTGGTCCAGAAGGACTTGGGGAAGGGGACTGCAGATACGGCGTCCGCAATCACCGAATTCAACCCCGATTCCAGTTGGACCATTGTTCAGCCATGACCCGGTTGCCACAGTGTTCAACAAGAGGAGATATATGAAAAACCAATTCACGCGTAGCTCGATAGCCACCGCCGTCGCGGCACTGTTCCTTTCCGCTTTGCCAGTACATGCGCAGAACCCGGCAGTACAACAGAAGCTGGCCGAAATTAAAACGGCCATGGCGGCTAACAAGCAGGCGCTCGCTCATTACACCTGGCAGGAACAACAGACCACGAGCATTAAGGGCGAAGTAAAGAAGCAACAGGTTTACCAGGTCAGTGTGGGCCCTGACGGTCAGCAGAAGACCCAGATCGGCGGCTCGCAAGCCCCGGCACCCAGTGGGGGCAGGCTCAAGCAGCATATAGTCGAAAAGAAGACGGCTGAGTTTCAGGACTATGGTCAGTCGATTGCGGCTCTTGCGAAGCAATATACGCAGCCCGATCCTGAGAGATTGCAAGCCGCCTACCAGACGGGCAACGTTTCGCTGCAGTCGGGCGGGGGTGAAGGTGAAATCACGCTGGTCATCAAGAACTACATCAAGCCGGGCGATTCGGTTACCCTTACCTTCGGCCGGCAACAGAAGGCCATTCAGAGCATCAAGGTTGCGAGTTACCTCAGCGACCCTTCGGATGCGGTGACTATCGCGGCACAGTTCGCCAAGTTGCCCGATGGCACAAACCACGTTACAGGCACTCAGATTAACGGCGTCAGCAAGCAATTGACGGTGGTGACTCAGAACTCAAACTATCAGCCGGTTTAGTTCAAAGTCTAGGCTTGGTTTGGCAATGAAAACGGGCGGGGAGATTCTCCCCGCCCGTTTTCGCCCGACTACTGTCCGAGCATGCCCTTTTTTAGGCTGGAAGTCGGAGGCTTGGGGCCGAGCCACACCGAGAAGATCGCCTGACTGAAGGCTGGACCAGCGATGGTTAATTTGTCGTTGCCGTTGATCGCGATGGTCGTTCCTGTACCCGGGAGATAGGTGAAGACCATTTGTTCGCCGACTTTGACCGGCTCGACGGCAGCGAGAAACTTATCGGTATCGGACTTGATCGTCGTTTCGGCATCCGGAGCATTGTCCTTGAATGACTGGTCGAAGGCATCCGTCATCTGCTTCTTGCTCGCGTCGTGCAGGAACTGCATCACGATCCGCTTGGGTGCGTCGGCCTTGATGATCCCTCCGGCATCAGTTGACTTATGCTCCAGGTAGAGGCCGCCGACGTAGACCTTCACCATGAACTCGGTGCGCAGTCCCAGCCCATTGAGGATTAGTGATTTGTCCCCAACAGTTGTTGTATCCGGCAGATTCACCCCGGCCACGGTCGCGGCTTGTAGGTTGAATGTCGATGCGACCATGAATACGGCGGCTGCAAGGGGGACTGCGGTCTTGCGCATAAGAACTCCTCAAGAAACGAATTAAGGCCTAAAGCTATCCAGTTTCTTCCGGCCGGACAACTAGCATCATTGCTAGTCGCGGGGAGAACGTTCGTTGCACAAATAGACGAACCCTACGCTGGCAACTTTTGATTCCCCAGCTACTAGATTTGACAGTACCCGTTGCTCTGTTTTGCCTGAATACTGTGAGGTAATCATGATCCATTGTGAGGCTTGAGTTTCCCCGGTCACCGGGTCTGAAGCGCATCGAGAGGCGTCTTGTCCCCGTTTCTTACAAGGTCTGATACGCGGTTATGACAGCACGTCCAGGGGCAACCATGAAACTCCGAGCCGTACAATCATTGCTTCTATCCTGCATCTTGTTGTCTACCAGTATGGGCGCTCCCCAAGAGGCGCCAAAGCCGGCCGTCGCCGGGCGCCCGAAGCTTGGTATTGTGCTCGAAGGCGGCGGTGCTTTAGGCCTCGCCCATATTGGGGTCCTGCAGTGGATGGAAGAACACCGCATTCCAGTAAGCTACGTCGCGGGGACGAGCATGGGTGGTTTGGTCGGAGGAATCTACGCTACTGGAAGGTCTCCGGCGGAGGTAAGGGAGATCACCAACGGGATCAACTGGAACGAAGTACTGAGAGGCCAGACGCCTTTCCAGGACCTCTCGTTTCGGCGCAAACAAGACGCCCATGAAGTACCGAACAGTCTCGAATTCGGCCTCGCCAAGGGCTTGCAGTTTCCCGGGGGCTTCAATTCAGGCCAGCAGGTTTCTCTGATCCTTGACCGGGTTGCCCTTCCATATTCCGAACTCAAGAGCTTCAACGATCTCCCGATCCCGTTTGCCTGTGTGGCGACCGACCTCGTTTCCGGCAAGCCGCATGTATTCCGCAGCGGCCCTCTGGCACTGGCATTGCGATCGACGATGTCTCTGCCGGGCATCTTCACGCCGGTCCGAACGATGATCACGTATTACGCAGACGGAGGGCTTGCTCAACAACATTCCGATCGACGTAGCCAAAGAGATGGGGGCCGACATAGTACTCGGAATCCATCTGGAGACACAGCCCCTCAGTCCGACTGCGCCCCTCTCCAGCTTCGCTGTGCTGGGTCAGTCGATCTCGGTGATGATCGCGGCCAACGAACTTCGCTCCATGGAGCAGGCGGATCTGCTGGTGACTGTGCCGTTGCAGAAGTACAACGCCCTGGATTATGGCGCCGCCGACGCAATCATCAAGGCGGGATATGATGCGGCTGCCGCGAAGGAGAAGGTGCTCATTGCTTTTTCGGTGAGTGAAGACGAGTGGCAGCAATATCTTGCTAACCGGAATGCCCGCAAGAAAACAACACCCATCCCGGAGTTTGTCCAGGTTGCCGGGACCGGCAAGGAGTTGGCCGATTCGATCGAGAAGAGAATGGCTACAGACGTTGGCAAACCAGTAGACACCAAGACGTTGGACGGACAGATATTGAGACTGCAAGGCCAGGGCCGCTACGCGAACGTCGGTTATTCGATGGTTGAACAAGATGGGAAGCAGGGGCTGCAGATATCAACGGAGCCGAAGCCATACGCGCCACCCATCGTGCGTCCCATTCTTCTCATCGACGGTTCCGACTACAACAACGTGCTTTTCAGTGCGGGAGCACGCGTCACATTTCTCGATTTCGGCAGCTACCGGTCCGAGTTGCGCACCGATGTCATCGTGGGCTCGCAATATCTCCTCGATGGCGAGTACTACCATCCATTTACGCCGACCAGCAATTGGTTTGTGGCTCCGCGCGGAACCGGCAACAGTCAGCAGGACTACGTCTACAACGGCGATACGGAGACCGCGATCTACCGGACACGGCAGGTCCTTGGCGGTCTTGATGTGGGCTACGGATTTGGAACTACGGGAGAATTGAGACTTGGATACGAAGGTGGGTTTGAAAAGCTTTCCCCCCAGGTCGGGAACGCGGCAGTTCTGCCCACGGTTTCAGGAGGAACCGGGGATGTGAGGTTGCAGTATCAACTGAACACCCTCGACAACCCAGTAGTACCACGCTCCGGTGAAAGTCTTCAGCTGTTAACCAAGGGGTACAACCTGAATCCAGCGGCTCCTGGACCATTTCCACTCTCCGAGGTCCAATCGCAAAACTTCTTCCGTCTAGACAAGCCTTCTTCTGCATTTTTCAACGCGTACGGAGGAAGTACCTACGGCTTCAAAGCTGGAATACCCGCGTTCTCGCTCGGCGGGTCACAGCGCCTGGTTGCCTGGAATACGAACGAGTTGTGGACCAACCAATATTTCCTGGGACAGCTGGGGTATATCCGCGAGCTGTTACAACTCCCTCCCTTGCTGGGCAGTAACATCGAGTTCATCGGAATGTACGAGGCGGGAAAGACATATAAACTGGCCCTCGGTCCGAAGCCACCGAATCTGCCTATGGACGGCGCGATCGGGCTCATCGTGAACACGATATTCGGGCCAGTCGAGGTGGCAGGCGCTATCGGCGACTACGGCCGCGGGAAGGTTCTTCTTCCGGATTGGACGGATATTCTAGGGCCGAAATCCCAGGTCTAAATTGGCTGATAGTTAGAGTTCTGAGTCACGACCGTCAACTGTTTGCTGGCGCCGTTGATCTGCGTGCCGGTCACGTGGTTTATACCGTTAGGTAGCTTGGCGAACTGGGCCGCGATGGTCACAGCATCCTTAGGGTCGTCGAGGTAGCTCGCGACCCGTACTCTCTCTATCGCCTTGTTTTGCTTGTTGAACACAAGAGTTACCGAATCCCCAGGTTTGATGTAGTTCTTGATGATGAGGGTGGTCGAATTTTCTCCTCCGCCTAACTGCATCGAGATATTTCCTTGCGCGTAGGCCTGTTGCAGCCGATCGGGGTCCGGCTGGGTATATTGCCTCGCCAAGTCAGCGATTTGCTCACCATAGTCCTTAAACTCCGCCGTTTTCTTTGCGACGATGCGCCGCTTCAGCGGGCCGCCACTCGCTTGGGCGGCCGGCTGGGCATTTATCGGGATCTTCTGTTGCTGGCCATCGGGTCCAACGCTTACCAGAAAGAGCTGTTGTTTCTTGACCTCTCCCTTGATGCTGGTGGTCACCGACTCCTGCCAATTGTAATGGGACAGAGCTTGCTTATTGGCCGCAGATGCCAGCTTGATCTGCGCAAGCTTAGCTTGCAGTTCAGGGTTCTGCGCTAGGGCCGGTGAAGCGAAGAGAACGAGGGCAGCGAAGGTTGTGGTGAGAGAAAGTGCAATGCTTAGATCGTTTGTGCGTTGTACGAGCTGTCTATTCATAAATTTCTCCATTTCGTCGACGCCCCTACGAACCGGCTATGCCTTTGTTCTGCAGGATCATGACGACCACCCGCCGATTCTCGGCCTGCCCTTCCGCAGTCTTATCGGGAGCTACCTGGTCAGCCGTCCCCATGGCGCCGGGTGCCAGCATATTGGTGAGTGGAACGTTGGCATCCTGCTCCAGATACTGGCTGACGGCATTGGCCCGCTCGACGCTCAACTTCTGGTTCAGGGCCGCAGATCCTACCGCAGAGGCGTATCCCTTTACCTGGATGACGTACCCGGTGACCGTGAGTGCCTGCTCAGCCAGCTTCGAGAGTTGAGGTTTATATTGCGCTGCGACCGTAGTTTGGCCGTTGCCAAAGAGAACGGTAACCTCGCCCAAGATATTGTAGTCGCCCAACTCGCCGAAACGCTTGTTGTCGGCAGCGATAGCGGCCTTATTAGCGGCTATCTTCTGATCTTCAACGCTCAGCTGCGCCTGCTGAGCCGCCAGGGCCGCTTTTTGCTCTGCCAAAGCCTGCTCGTTCGCCGCGATCTTTGCTTGATCAGCCTGCTGTGCCGCTACGGTCGGCTGCAGCCCAGCCTGCGCATCCATGGCGGCTTTTAAATCGTTGCCTTTGAATTTGACACTGTCCGCCACTAATTGGCCTTGATCATTGGTCGTTCCTTGCACCTGTACCGGAAGGCCAGGTATCAGGCACGTCATGGCCATCTGTTTCTTGCGCCCTTTGAACACGCCTTCCACTTCGTCCACTTCCGTCGTTGGGGTAAGCAATACGACGAGTTTGGGGGTGTCGGTGGTCTGCAATGTCATGGTGGCGCCGTTTCGGCCGTTGATCACGCCTTGGACATTCTGGGCGTGCAACGCCACATTGCCAGCCAACATGATCATTAGCGCCACAAGAATAGCAGGGAGGGCGTTCGCGGACTTCGCCTGGAGGTTAGTTTTCATGGGCTTCCTCATTCTCATGCGTTGCCTTGTGCATGCACTACGATATTTGGCCATCATCGGCGACAGGGATACTGGCAAAACTACGAGAGAGAGCACAAAGCTTTGACAGGTCATTTGCCATCCTTAAAGAAGCACATTCGCAGGCCGTACTCACGTCCGCCCAGGGAGCCCTTGCGGCATGGTCAGTTTTTTACCTGGACCCTAGTAGTATTGGCAGTCCTTTCGTGGTTTGCGTGGGGTTCTAATCACTTCAGGAACCAGTCGATCACTTAAAGGGAGAAGGGAAATGCAACTACAAAAACGCGGCTGGTCTTTAGAAATGAAGTTTCGCCGATGAGCAGCACCGTGGCACAGGCACACCCCGAGCGAGGACTAGTAGCCAGATGGCTAACCGGATTAGGCCTTGCGCTCATCTGGTTTGTTGTTGCGGTACTTTCTTTATGGGCGATGGCGGCTCTGTACATTGATGTCCGCCTGCCGCTACTAAGGCTACCGCTGACGATTTTGTACGCAGTAGTTCTGGTCGTGATTCTGGTCCGGTACAGACTGCACCTGCGGTCGGCGCTGTTATGTTTGGGATGTTTTTGCGTGGTCCTTGCCTGGTGGCTCAACCTAAAACCGACGAATATTGGAGACTGGCAACCCGACGTGGATAGGCCGGCATGGGTCGAAATCGATGGAGATCGAATGGTGATCCACAATTTGCGTAATTGTGACTATCGCACCGAGACCGACTACAGCAACTGTTGGAGCGATCGCACAGTGAGTCTGTCGGATCTCCGCGGCGTGGACCTCTTTTTCACGACTTGGGGCGTGCGATGGATCGGTCATCCGATAGTGAGTTTCCAGTTCGGAGACAACCAGCACGTTGCGTTTTCCATCGAGGCCCGCTACAAGGGTAGCCAGGAGTACTCCGCTATTCTTGGATTCTTTCGACAATATGAGCTGATCTTCGTGGTCGCGGATGAACGCGACGTGATCCGTCTCCGTACCAACTTTAGAAAGGACGAAGAGGTTTTCCTCTATCACGCGAAGCTGGGGCCCGAGCCGGCGCGCGCCATCTTTCTCACCTACGTCCGGTATCTAAACCAGTTGAAGGATCATCCCGAATGGTACAACGCCCTGACGCGCAACTGCACCACAACACTTGATAAGCCAATTTCGAAGGAAGTGTCCAACCCGCAGCCTTGGAACTACCAATTTCTGGTCAACGGTACCTTGGACGAATTGCTGTACGACCGCGGCCGGCTAGTCACAGACGGTCTAACGTTCAAGGAGTTGAAGACCCGTGCACACATCAATGCGATCGCGAAGACCGCGGATAATTCGCCAGAATTCTCTACAATCATTCGAATCAACCGTCCTGGATTTGAGGATCAGAAGTAGATAGTCCTTACCACCGTGGAAGGTACTAGCAAAACTTGCAGGTGACATCCAGGGTCTTGAAATGTCAAGATCGGGACTCAATCCCGGCAAACCAGCCGGGGCACATACTGCACAACTGAAAGAGGAAAGAGTCCGTGAATAAACTAGGATATCTGATGATGTTGGTGACCTTGTCGTTAGCCCCGGGCGCCGGCGCCCAAACTGCAACCCCAGACCAAGCGGGAACGGATACTGATATCGCATTGTTGCGATCAGATGTTCAGGCACAAAAGACTGATGTGATTGCGCACACCATGCAGTTTAATGATGCCGACGCAAAGGCATTCTGGCCGCTCTACCGCGAGTACGCCAACAAGCAGCAGGTCCTGGGAGATCAGCGGGTGAGCGTGATTAAGGATTACGGCGCGCAATATGACACCCTGACTGACGGTCAGGCGGACGCATTGATGGCTCGCATGATGAAGTTCGAAAAGTCAAGAACCGACCTTCGAGCTGAGTACTATCCTAAGTTCAAGAAGGCGATCGGCGCCAAGCAGGCCGCCAAGTTCATCCAGGTCGACAACCGTTTGACCTTGTTGGTTGATTTGCAGCTCGCCAATGCGATCCCGATCATTCAGTAAAAGCTGCGAGAGGGAATCAGAAGAACTTTCCTCGAGCCGTGTTCGTCGAAGGACGCAGCGGGTGCTTCTTGAAGACGTAGTGCCCGACCAGCCATCCGGCAGCACCTCCCACGAGGACGTCGGTCGGGAAATGCTCCTGTCCCAGGACGCGCATCAGGCTTACGCTCGAAGCCAGAGAATACGCGCTCAACTGTGCCCACTTCGACGGGTACTCTCCCGCGATTACTGCGGCTACAGTCCAGGCCAACATGCTGTGTGAAGAGGGAAAGGAATTATTTTTACCGGGGTTCGATGAGAAGAAGTCGCCCGCGGCATTGTTGTAGCGAGGCCGCTCACGGCGGAAGATGATTTTCGTGACCTCGTCCAGCACTACGCTATCCGCAAGGGCTTCGCCGCTCAAAATACCTGTCTGACGAGCGTGTGCATCGCCCTTGAAGAGTCCCACACCATAAAGCGTTACCGGTATGGCAATCTCACTGCTAAGCAAGGCATTTGAGGCATTTACACAGTCTTTGTTAAAGCTCGGGTTGCGGGATAGCTCACGCATCGTGTCCGTATCGGTTGGCAGGGTCACCCCCACTGCTGCCCCAAGGGGTAGGAGCCAAACCAAATCGTGTGCTTTGATTCGCACCGGGCTCGTCCAAATCGCGACCTGATCTTTGAGGATAGCTAGCGGCACACCTTTTTCGGTCACTGGAACCTGCGCCTCCGGAGCGTCCGGCAAAGTACCTCCGGGCTCATTCATAAGGGGCATCAAATCAGTTGAGGAAGGAGTAGAAGCAAACGCATAGGCGGTGGAGCTCCCAACCGAACAAAGGCAGAGAGAAATCAAAAGCCGCCGGGATAAATTTTGCGTGTAGATCGCGGCCGTCACTTGTCCCTGGGGAAGTCAGAGACCATAGTTGTCTCGATGCCTGCCATGATATCTTGCCATCGCTCGGGCTGATACTAGCAAGACTACAAGAGACAGGACAAACCTGCTGGAGCGACGCCGCGATTTCCGTGCGTAACTGTCAATTCTACTAGTATGCGGGGCGCCTTCGTGTTTTGTAGACTGCTTCCCTCGGGCAAATGTGCCGGTTTTGGCGGTCAATCAGACTTTGTGCGCGTAAGAGCGAATTAGATATAACGAAAGACCAACGCTCAAGACAAAAGGAAGGTCTTTAGTGAAAGCTGATCGTGTCCGTACCGTTGGAGGCCAATTTGCCCTGTTCCTGATTTTGATGTTGGGGTCCGGAGCTCCAGCACAAGATGGAACCGGAGCCGAATATACGCGCAACTCCCAGCCTGCGATGCTGAGCTATCAGGAACTCGTGGCTCTTGGTGAGGAAACGGTAGATCCCACCCTGGACGCCAAATTGCATACCTTGCTAACCACTCCCTTTATCAACAATGAAGCCTATTTCAATGGGGTAAAGCCCTTGCGGCCCGATCTTAAGGGTATGGGGCCCTCTCTGCGCTTCGTGGAATGGAACATCGAGCGGGGAATCGAATTCGACAAGATCAAGCTAGCGCTCACGGACACGCAAGGATTCATCAACGAAGTCCACGCCGACGCCGCCAGCAGCACGAACGCCGAAAAGACAAAGGACGAGGTGCTACGTGCCCAGTTGGACGTGCTTCAGTCGGCAGACGTGCTGGTGTTGAATGAGGTTGACTGGGGCATGAAGAGAAGCGACTACAGGGCCGTGGTCAAGGATCTGGCCGACTGCACTGAAGATGAATTGGGCCTATGGTGTGGAATTTGTAGAGGTTGATCCCAAGATACTAGGAACCCAGTCGTTCGCGAATGTGGAGAATCAAGACGAGCGCAAGGAGTTGGAAGAGTTGTTTAGCGTCGATAAGACGCGCCTTCTGGGATTGCATGGGACCGCCATTCTCTCTCGCTATCCACTTCGTGATGTGAAGCTCGTGCCCTTTCAGTATCAGGCTTACGACTGGTACAACGGCGAGAAGAAGTATGGGAAAATGGAAGCCGGGAAGCGCAAGGGCGCCAGCCTTCTCTTCGGAGAAGAGATCGTGCGCGAGGTGCGCCGTGGAGGCCGCACTAACCTGATTGCAACCATCGATGTGCCTGATCTTCCCGGAGGCCGGGCCACCATCGTTGCGGCTCACCTCGAGAATCGAACCACGCCGAAAAACCGCGTGAAGCAGATGGATGAAATTCTTGACATCATTAAGCCGATCTCTCATCCGGTGATCGTTGCCGGGGATATGAACACGACGGGGGCGGACGGCTCGGTTACCAGCATAAAGTCGGCCGTCTTGAAGAAGATAAATGATCCTTCGTATTGGGCCACAAAAGGGGTCAAGTATGCGACTGGCGTGGGTTTCGGCATGGACATTGCCGGGATTGCGTTCAAGACGACGAAGTTTCAGAGCGACCCGACTGCATCCGGCGTTCCGTTATTAGCGGCCAATCCCGAACAGGGTCTTTTCAAAGAACTGAATAAGTTTCGGTTTGATGACCAGACACGGCTTGACTATCGCGGAGACGCCGCATTCTCGGTGCTCGGCCGCCAGGGAACTCTGGGTAATTCGAACGAGCGCGGGAGTAAGGGATTTATGACCACGTTCGCCTTGCCGCGAACGCTCGGTGTTGCAGGAAAATTCCGGCTCGACTGGATATTTGTGAAGGCGTATCTAAAAGATGACCCTGCGTCGGCCGACTCCTATCGCTTTGCCCCTCACTTCGCCCGCACCATGAACGAAGCCAATCAGGCATTCGCCACCCCTCTGTCAGACCATGCTGCCATCAGCGTCGATCTGCCGATTGTCCAGTCGGCGGCGCCGAGCT
>CAVQEO010000052.1:0-10610 GCA_963711525.1 uncultured Acidobacteriaceae bacterium
CCTTTTTCCACTCTTGTCGGTTGTGGTCACACGGCTCGCGCTCATCTACTACGCTACGCTGTGAGCTCCGAATCCGTAACGAATGACGGGTGCCCACATCTCACTCGTTTTTCGCGAGATGTGGGATTCCACAGAGGTTGCCCCTTAGGCGTTCCGTACTTATCTAGGCCAGCCAATCCAGGCATACTGCCAACCGAGGGATAGGTTTTGGTAGTTTCCCCCAAAACGGATGTAGTCGCCATTGTTGTAACTCGCCTTCAGCGATTGGTGTTTGCCTAACGGGACTGCGGCTGTGATGCCGACGCGGGAGCTGGTCTGACGCGTAGCAGGATTCGCTATGCCATTCAAGCTGGTGACACCGCCGAACCAGAAATTTCCGTCCAGCGAAAACCAGAGCCTTGACGTTACATCGTAGCTCAGGTGGCCTTCAAAGCTTCCGATGGGATTTTCACTTTGCGGCTTGGGGTTCGGTGGTGAAAAATACCGCGGGTTCGTGGTATAGAACCACGCACCGCCATACGAATCGAGTATCCAGTTGCCCCAGCGTCTGGAGTAGCCAAGTTCCGGTTTGAACGCCCATCGGTTGGTCCCCCAATTCACCAGCTTCGTAGGGTCGTATTGGCCCGTAGGAGCCAGCAGCTTCAAGCTCACGCCCAATAATGTCTTTTGCCTCCATTTCATAAACTCTTCCATTGGCATCGACGGGCCACCCTTGAGGTTCACCGATAGCCGAGAAGTAAAATCCACCAGGCCGGAGCGATATATATGATTAGGTTGGCCAGCAACATCGCCCTGGAAGTTGCCTACAGCGTAGGGGAGAGCGGCATTCACGTTGGCCGAGCGGCCGAAAAAATTGAACGAATGATAGTAGCCCAGGATCGGCACGCTGTAGGTTCCAGTCGCACCGGTAATCGGTGCAGCTCCGTCGAAATCAACGTTCCCGCTATAGAACGAGTACGTCATGACAACCGCATTGAAACCCAATGGGGTGATGAGATAGGCGCGCGGAGAGAGGTCTTGCGCCCAAACCGGCTTCCACGAAGAAGCGGCAATCGCCGTCAAACACGCGAGCATAAGGGCTGGAAGCGGTCTCATAATGGCCTTAGCGGCTTCGGTCGAGAACATGAGACCCGCTTCCAGCCGCATTTTCAGGAGCCGGAAGGCGAACCATCCCGCTACCCGGATCGCCGGTACTGTTAGAACTCGCCTCTAATTCCGTATTGAATCGGACACAAAGGTGTGGCCCTTCAGCGCCTCTTGAATCGCAACCACCAGGTCGGTCGACAGACGGCGCTTGGTGACGTAACCCGTGGCGCCCGCCGAGAATGCCGCGGCGATAAAGTCCCGGTCTTCATGAATGGTCAAGAAGATGATCTTGACTCGGGAATTGGTCTTCTGGATTCGTCTTGCAGCCTGGAGCCCGTTAAGGACAGGCATCGAAATATCGGTCACAAAAACATCAGGGTCCAACGCTAAAACGGCAATCACTGCCTCATTGCCATTCTCCGCTGCTTCCACGACCTCGAACTCATCACCGAGCACTCCCCGAATCTTCGCAATCACCTCCCGATGATCATCGGCCAACACCACTCGAACCTTATCCACGGCGATACCTTCGGTGGCCAATAAGCTAAACATTTACATCCCATCATTTCCTTCCCGTGAATATCTGCCTACTGTCACCTGCGACAGTATCCCTTTACAACTGCCGAGGGTGTGCCTCTCAGGCCGAGATCATTCCATGCCTCATGGCGTATTTAACCAGGTCTGAATTGGTCGTGATGCCCAATTCCTCCATGATCTGGTACTTGTGAAACCGTACGGTACGATGGGCGATCTCCAAAACATACGCAATCTCCTTCATGGAACGACCCTCCGCAAGCATTTGCAGGACTTCGCGCTGGCGGCCCGTAAGCTGCTTCGGCGCCTCGGCCCGAGGATCCCGGATAAACATGTTTTCGATCGCCCGGCCGATCTGCGGGGTCACGTAGGAAACTCCTCTCACTGCGTCGCGAACCGCTTGCAATAACTCGGTGGGGCGCGAGGTTTTGAGCAGGTAGGCGGTGGCGCCGGCGCGAAAGGCTTCCGCGGCAATATAGGAATCGGCTTCCATAGTAAGAAAAATCAGCTTGATGTGTGGCGTTGTTTTCTTCAAAGCTCGCGCAGCGTCCAGGCCATTCAGCAAGGGCATGCCAATGTCCAGGACCACGACGTCTGGCTTGAGCTGATCGGCCGCTTTCAGCAGGGCACGGCCATCTTCAACGCTGCCTACTACTTCGTACTCGGGTTCAAGCAATTTCGCGAGTCCCGCGCAGATCATCGTGTGATCATCGGCCAGCAAGATACGTGTTCGTCCCATCTCATCCTCCACGAAAGCTCAGGCGCTTTCGGAAACCGTTGATGAAGCTTTGATTTGTGCGTCGGCCAGAGGCACACGGGCCAGGATTCTTGTTCCAACATTCTCTGCCGACTCAATGCTGAATGTACCGTGAACCAGATGGACTCTCTCCTGCATACTGACAAGTCCCAATCCCCTGTCCAGCTTTGCTCCCTCCACGTCGAAGCCCGCCCCGAGGTCGCTGACCTCAAGTTGGATCTCATTTTCCAAGCTCCACAAGACCACAGAAAATTCCCTTATACCACTGTGTTTTAGGGCGTTCTGCAATGCTTCCTGGGTGACCCTAAAAAGAGAAAGGGAAATATCGCGAGGCAAAAAGTTCGGGACGTTCTCAGCGGCGAACTGGACGTTCACATCATGCTGCTGAGAGAATTCGCGACAGTAACTCCTGATAGCCGGCGCCAAACCAAGATACTCCAACTTGGAAGAGTGGAGTTTGTGGGACAACGCCTGCACATCCACCGCGATTTCGGCACAGTGGCGCCGGACTTCCTCAAGCTTCGATGAGCGACCTGAATCCGACCCCCGAGTCGCTTGTTCCAGTTCCATGGAGAGGAGTGCTAGCCGCTGGCAGATGTCGTCGTGAAGTTCTCTGGCTATCCGGCTGCGTTCTTCTTCCTGAGCTTCGATCAGTTTGCCACCGATTTTCTCCAGCGCTTCCTGTGCCAGCTTCTGGTCTGTGATGTCAGCCGCCGAACCAACAAAGCCGGCAAACGAGCCGTCCTCGTTAACCCGGGGCGCCGCGATATCCAGCATCCATCGGTACGCTCCATCGTGCCGCCGAAGCCGGTATTCCTTGGAATACTCTTCCTGCTGTTCGAGTGCACGTTTGTTTGCCGCCCGGACGCTCTCTATGTCATCAGGGTGAATGAAGGCCGACCATGTGTCCCCAAATCCGGTTGCCAAGTCGCGGCCGGTGAAGTTAATCCGCCGGTCATTTAGATAAGTAACCGTGCCTTTGCTGTCGCACATCCAGATCAAAGCAGGGGTAGTATCCGCCACCAGCCGAAATCGCTTTTCGCTCTCACGCAGACGCATATCGGCCTTGCGATTCCGGGCTCGCTGCCACAGCAATCCAATGATCAATATCGCCTGGACAAGGATGAGTAAAAGCACCGCGCCAACATATTTTGCGTAGCGCTGCCAAGCGCTAGGCTGGCGATAGGAAATCATCGCACCCGGCAGGAGTGCTGATTCCGAAAGGTGCCAGCGCATAAGCTGACGCCAGTCCACGTGAACAAGCGCGGGAGGACCTTGCACCACGGGAATGTCCTCTGGACGTTCTCCCGATAGTATCCGCGCCGCCAACTCCCCTGCATCCTTTTCCTGTTCCACTGAGTCGGGGTACGATCCGCCAATGACGCCATGCCCCAAACAGCGGTTGACGAAGCAGTAGGTCGGGAACCTCTGAGCGATGGTGGAGACGATTTCATAGGTCCCGACCACGGGCTGGGCCTCGTCATCCGGAATCGCCTGGAAGAAGACAATGGTGCCGGGTGGAAGCGCCGAGACTTGCTTGAGCAGTTGATCCGTGGCCAGCCCTTGTAGATCGATCACGTTCAACTTTGGTTGGCGCCGCCGAAGGTCTTGATGGATCGCCGCCCCCCAGTACCGATCCGTTTCTGCCCTTCCCACAATCACCGCTGCATTCGTGGTATCAGGCTGGAGGCGAAGTGCCAGATCGATCGTGCCCTCAAGATCGACGTCCATGGTGACTCCGGTCACACCTGGCCACAGCTTCTGGCCTTCCAGTCTTTTGGGCGGCACAGAGGAAAAGGCTATGGGCGTGTCAGGAAATAATTCCTGGCGATGATCCACGGCAAAGCGCAGCGCCGGATAGAAAACGGCAATGACAAGATCAATCTTCTTGCCGCCATAGACGCTGGCCAGCGATTCGTTCACGGCCTTTTCGTACCCGGGAGCGTCGAAACGCGCCGATCCTAGATATTCCACGTGAAAGTCCACAGGCGTATCCATACGAGATCGAGTTGCTGACTTCAGAACCTCTAAATCATCCTGAGCCTTGCGGTCGGTAAAGCTATTCAAAACCAGCACATTCTTCGGGACAGCCGGCGCGGCAGCCGAGCAAACCTGGGCGAAAGCCGCCACTACGCAAACGCAAAGCATCCAGGACCAGCGTCCCACCAGACACCTCGTGCCTGGCCAGTCGCGGTGTTGACTGGCGCTCCCGGCTACGGCCGCTCTCGTTCGCATAAGCCACTCGACAGAAGGACCCGACCGCCGGGCCGGTCATCGTTGCCCCGGAAAGTTCCTGAATGCACCTCCAAGCGTAGTCCGCCAATCCAAGCTCGGCACCTAGCATTAATAGCAGTGCGTGGGACCAAAATATCGGGGGCCGGACTGCGCGCTTGTATACCCGTTCAACGTTTGCCATCGCCCCGGGCGATGATCGCGCCCCCGCACTGTCACATGAGACAGTATTTCCCTCTTGCCAACTGACCTTATGCTGTGGCATTACACTGAGTGCACTCATAGCCGGGCCAGCCGTACCGAGCTCTCGAGCGAAGCCAATTTGCATCGAGGGCGGCGGTTGGCCCGCATTCTTCTGTGGAGGACAAGAGATGAAGCAACAAAAGGCGGCTTGGATCCTGGTTGTGGTGTTCCTGGTTTGCGCCTCTGGCGCGGGGGCCCAAACCGGACAGCAAGGGGGCACATCGCCGGGCACAAATTCTCAAAATATCCAGGCATACATTGCTCTGCTGCGCTCCAACGTCCGGCAGCAGAAAGCCGAGATGATGGGAGAAGTGATGCAGCTGAGCGCCGCCGACGCCGCTAAGTTCTGGCCGATCTACGAACAGTACGACAAGGAGCTGGCCAAACTGAATGATCAGAGGCTGGCCAATATTCAGGAGTATGCGAGTTCGTACGATCAGATGACAGACGCCAAGGCAGACGAGCTGATTCAGAAAGCGATGGCTTACCGCAAACAGCGATCTGAGCTCCTGGCAAAGTACTATCAGCAGGTCAAACAGGCATTGGGTGGAATTACGGCAGCCCGCTTTATCCAGGTGGAGGACCAGTTACTCCTGATTATCGACCTGCAAATTGATTCTTCCCTACCGGTAGTTGGGCAAAGCTCGTAAGTTCCAGAAAAGAGAGGACAGGACATGCTAAAGGGAATCATTCGAGCCGCGACACTGCTGGTGGGGCTGGCAACGGCAATGACAGCCATAACCGCCTCCGCCCAAAAGAAGATCACGGTGCCGGCAGGAACGCGGATCCTGATCCGAACAGTTGATCCGATCGATTCCAGCAAACAGAAGGCGGGGTATCGGTTCACCGCCAACCTGGAGACAAATCTGCAAGCTGACAACGTCGTGGTGGCGCGAAGGGGCACCAAAGTCTATGGCGTTCTTGCTACTGCCTCATCGGCCGGAAAGATGAAAGGCAGTTCCGAACTAGGACTGGAACTCACCGATATCGTGATCAACGGCACCTCCTATCCGCTGATGACCACCGAGTACGAGATCCAGGGAAAAGGAGAAGGCTCGAATACGGCGAAGAAGGTTGTTGGCGGGGCAGGACTGGGCGCTCTGATCGGCGGCCTGGCCGGAGGCGGAAAGGGAGCCGGGATTGGAGTGCTCGCCGGCGCCGGAGCCGGAACGGCCGTCGCCGCTACCAAGAAAGGGCAGCAACTCTCGATTCCCAGCGAATCACTGCTCGAGTTCCGGCTGGCACAGCCGGTGGATCTACCCGTAGGAAGGTAGCCGGGGCCCACGCCTCTACGGCAAGGCGAGTTTCCCGGGAGTCGCCGCTCTGATCCTACAGCTTGCGCAAAGGGTACGGCTTCAGCCGTGCCGTACAAAGCTATATCTACCCACCTCTTGTGGCTGGTAGCTGTACCAGCAGCAAAAGCTGGGTGCCCCATTCAAGCCGTATTTTGGCTTGAGTGGGATACGCAGCACTCGACCAGTGGCCTTTACCCCCCTCGCCGCCGCTCCCAGACCCGGGAGATGACGCCCAACTAAGCACAAGATCGGCAACCCTTTCGAGCACCTGCCGGGAACCATGGGAACCTAGGACTAATTCACCCCTACCCTGTCACAATTGACAGTAGGCAAACCGTCACCCGAAGTGAATGATCCTATTAACCGCCTACTGAAGGTACTCCTCGAAGAGCCAGGGGAGCGCCGGTGAGACGGCTCCCGCTCCCTTATCTCCGAACTCGCCAGCTGGGCCTGTTCGAAGATTCGCTCGACCGGCAGTATAGGGCCCTCCGCCGAAGTTTTCCTCGTCAGGTGGTTTTGAAACCACAACTAGACACGCCGCGAAAACCGCTGAATCGACTCAGCCAAGAGGAAGAGGTACAGAATGATCCAGGATCCCGAATCAGCCCGATTAGAAGAAGCGCGTACCGCCAACACGCCCTGGAGGAAGTGGGGACCTTACCTGAGCGAGCGCCAATGGGGAACGGTTCGTGAAGACTACAGCCAGGACGGAAACGCCTGGGACTACTTCACCCATGACATGGCCCGCTCCCGCGCGTATCACTGGGGCGAAGACGGTCTCGCGGGCTTCAGCGATGACAAGCAGTTGTTGTGCTTTAGCGTAGCGCTTTGGAATGGCAAGGATCCGATTCTCAAAGAACGCGCCTTCGGCCTGACGAACAGCGAGGCCAACCATGGCGAAGACCTTAAGGAATATTATTTCTACCTCGACAGCACGCCTACGCACTCGTACATGAAGTATCTGTACAAGTATCCCCACGCGGAGTTTCCTTATCTCAATCTGATCCAGACCAACAGAGGCCGCAATCGCCTCGACATGGAGTACGAACTACTGGATACCGGAATCTTCAACGAAGATCGCTACTTTGATGTCTTCGTGGAATATGCCAAGCAGGGTCCGGAGGACGTCCTGATCCAGATCACCGTGGCCAATCGCGGGCCCCAGGCGGCCGAGTTACATGTGCTGCCCACGCTCTGGTTTCGCAACACCTGGACCTGGTGGCCAGGCACCCCCAAGCCATCGTTGAAACAGCTCCCTGGCCAGAAAGGGGCTCAGGTAATTGCCGCCTACCAAACCGATCTCGGGGAACGGTATCTGTATTGCGAGGGAGATGTCCCTCTCCTCTTCACAGAAAATGAGACCAACAATGAACGCATCTTCGGCACTCCGAATAACACTCCTTATGTCAAAGACGGAATCAACAACTACGTAGTGGAGGGCAAAGCGAGCGGGGTGAACCCCGCGCAGGTAGGAACCAAATCTGCTGCGCACTATAAGTTGAATGTGGGCGCAGGAAAGACCGCCACCATCCGTTTGCGTCTTAGCGATGTGTCGCCTACCGCCGTCGTTGGCAATCCCTTCAACAGCTTTGCCGCAGCCATGAAGACCCGCCAGGATGAGGCAGACCAGTTCTATCGCAAGGTCACCCCGTCCCATGTCAGCGAGGATGAGGCCCGCGTCCTGCGCCAGTCCATGGCCGGTATGCTCTGGTCCAAGCAATTCTTCTTCTTTGACGTCGACAAATGGCTCACCGAGCATGACAACGATCCCATGAAGGGGAACAAGCGCGTCATGCGCAACGTTGAATGGTTCCACATGGTGAATCAGCACGTTATCTCCATGCCCGACAAGTGGGAGTATCCCTGGTATGCAGCGTGGGACTTGGCTTTTCACACCATTGCTCTCACTACGGTGGACACTGACTTCGCCAAAGCACAACTCGATTTAATGCTGCAGGAGTTCTTCCTTCATCCCACCGGTCAAATCCCGGCCTATGAGTGGAACTTCAGCGACGTGAATCCGCCGGTGCATGCCTGGGCCACCATTTTCCTATATCGGACGGAGCAAGCGGCCACAGGAAAGGGCGATATCGATTTCCTCAAGCGTTCCTTTTCCAAGCTGATGTTGAACTTCAGCTGGTGGGTGAACCGCAAAGACCGCTATGGCAACAATCTCTTTGAAGGCGGCTTTCTTGGGCTGGACAACATAGGCGTCTTCGACCGCAGCTCGCCACTGCCCAACGGCGGCCACCTCGAGCAGGCCGACGGAACAGCGTGGGTCAGCATGTTCTGCCAGAACATGTTGGAGATCTCGGTCGAGTTGGCGTCGCACGATAGCTTCTATCAGGACATGGCAGTAAAGTTTGTGGACCATCTTCTCTGGATCGGTCGCGCCATGAATCAGACCGGACCCGAGGGTATGTGGGACGAGGAGGATGGTTTCTACTACGACGTCCTGCGCCTGCCCGACGGTAGCTCCCAGCGGCTCAAGGTTCGCTCCATGGTGGGCCTGCTGCCCTTGGCTGCCACTACGGTGGTCGAGCCCTGGCAACGCGAAAGGGTGCCCGGAATGCTGAAGGTTTTCGCGGAACGCGTGCGGCGCATGCCCGAACTGATGGAAAATATTCATCCCACCGGCCCCGGTCATCTCGGTTATGCCGAGCGCGGCATCGCTGCGGTAGTAAACCCTGACCGCTTGCGCCGAATTTTAAGCCGTATGCTCGACGAAAACGAGTTCCTGGGTCCTCATGGCATTCGGGCGCTCTCCAAATATCACGACCAGCATCCGTTCGTCCTCTACGTAAACGGCCAGGAATACAAGGTCAATTATCTTCCGGCTGAATCGGACACAGGTATGTTCGGCGGTAACTCCAACTGGCGCGGGCCCATTTGGATGCCCGTCAATGCGGTCCTCATTCGTGCGTTACTGTCCTTTTACCTGTATCACGGAGACAACTTCAAGGTGGAGTGCCCGACCGGCTCGGGCAAGCTGATGAACCTTTTCGAGGTAGCGAAGGAGATTGCCCACCGTCTGACCACCATCTTTCTCCGCGATGAATCTGGCCGGCGCCCGGTCTACGGAGGCACGGAAAAGTTCCAGACGGATCCACTATGGAAGGACTACATCCTCTTCTTCGAGTACTTCCACGGTGACAATGGCGCCGGTCTCGGGGCCAGCCACCAGACAGGATGGACCGGCCTGGTAGGAAAACTGATTGAAATCTTCGGCCGCGTGAACGCAGAACAGTTCCTGGAGGCCGGTAAAGCAGGCGGCTTTGCCAAGGAACCAACGGAAGCAGTAGCAGTCGTGGCCCGCTGATAAACTGAACACTTAATTGAGAAGTGCAGGTCTCGATGTGATGAAGATAAAGGTTTCGGGTGACCGGCTATGTCCTTGCTAAGAGAAAACCAACAGGGAATGAGCCGGTCGCTTAACCAGACCTTCGCACTGATCGTCGCTGCCGTCCTGTTATTCGCAGGTTCGGTTGTATCTTCGCCTGCCCAACTTCTTAAAGTTCCGAAGCCGGAACCCAAAGCTGAACCTGCGCCGCTGCAGGATGCTCTGGGACGCCAAACGCCTCGCAGTTCACTCATAAATTTCTTGAAATACGAAACAAGCGGGGACTACGCAACCGCCGCTCGTTTCCTGCAGCTCCCTCGGGGTGCGAACTTGGCCGAGCTCACCAAGGAATTTCGGATCTTGTACCCGACCTTCCAGGGCAGCGTCAACTTGGTCAGCGACGATCCCAACGGCTCAGTGGAAGCGGGGCTTCCTCCTGGCCAGGAACGTATTGGTGTCATGAAGGTGGGTGCCACCACCGCAGACATGATCATGGTGCGCGTGGATGATCCTGTTGGCGGCAAAATATGGCTGGTGTCGAAAGAGACGCTGGCGAGTATCCCCAAACTGTACAGGCTGCAGCAGAGCGAAAAGCCGACGGAAGCCAATCGAATCAGGCTTGTTTTATTGAGCGGTCCCGTAATACTGGGGATGTCAACGACGCAATGGCTCTGCTGGGTACTCTCCGTCCCCCTGGCGTGGTTGCTAGCCTGGTTATCGACTTTTCTGCTGAGCGCGCCCCGGCGAGTCTGGTGTATGCTCCGCAAAGTTCCTTTCAGGACAGTCTGGGATACACCAGTTGGCATGCCGCTCAGGTGCATGATCGCGATCGTGCTGCACGGCTTGTTCGTGTACCTGCTGCAGCCGCCGCTTTTGTATCGCGTCTACTATGTTCGCTTCCTCGCCGCCCTCCTCGCGGTGTGTTTCGGCTGGCTCCTGAGTCGGCTCTCCGATCAGGGCTTCGACCGAGTGCTAAACCGGACGCGAACGCACCACCAAGCCGGGGAGTCGATGCTCATCCTGATGCAGAGGCTCAACCGCGTCGGGATACTCATCATCGCCTTGCTCGTCGCGCTCGCATTCCTTGGATTGAACGTGTCTACCGCGCTCGCCGGACTGGGCA
>CAVQEO010000053.1:0-11024 GCA_963711525.1 uncultured Acidobacteriaceae bacterium
CGATTGCCGTTACTGCGATCGTCTTCGAGCTGCGGCTACTAGCACCGAAGAGTGATGCCCAGGCCGAAGTCAAAGCCCAGATCCTACATATGATCGTTGAGTTACGACAGACGCAATGGCTTCTGTTTCTAAAGTCGCAGCAGAGCGCAATCCCCGTTCCGCTCCTGTTGGTTGTGGTCACATGGCTAGCGCTCATCTATTTCAGCTTTGGCGTATTCACCCAGCCTAGCTTCACCATAGTCGTGACCTTAGCCGTCGGCGCGCTGGCGGTTTCGACTGCGGTCCTTATAATCCTGGAGCTTGATACGCCGTTCAGAGGAGTGTTGAGGATTTCCTCAGATCCGATCCTTGCGGCGCTGAGCCAGATGGGACGTTGAGACCCGAGGCGTTCCGTAGTTATTTAGGCCAGCCAAGCCAGGAATACTGCCACCCGACGGAAAGACTCTGATAATTTCCACCAAAGCGGATGTAGGCGCCATTGTTGTAACTGACCTTCACCGATTGGTGTTGGCCGAACGGGATAGCAGCTGTGGCGCCAATGCGAGAGCTCGTTTGACGCGTAGCGGGATTCGCTATGCCGCTCAAGCTGGTGACACCGCCGAACCAGAAATTTCCGTCCAGTGAAAACCAGAGCTTTGGCTTTACATCGTAACTGAGATGGCCTTCAAAGCTTCCGATGGGACTTTCACTTTGCGGCTTGGGATTTGGTGGCGAAAAATACTGTGGGTTGGTCGTATAGAACCACGCTCCGCCGTACGAATCGAGTATCCAATTGCCCCAACGTCTGGAGTAGCCAAGTTCCGGTTTGAAGGCCCATCGGTTGATGCCCCAATTCACCAGCTTCGTTGGATCATATTGGCCCGTAGGAGTTAATACCTTCAGGCTAACGCCTACTATTGTTTTTTGCCTCCATTTCATGAAATCTTGTACTGGCATCGCTGGTCCGCCCTTGAGATTTACCGATACCCGGGAAGTAAAATCCACCAGGCCAGAGCGATAAACATGATTGGGTTGGCCGGCAACGTTGCCCTGAAAATTGCCCACCGCGTAGGGGAGAACCGCATTCACGTTGGCCGAGCGGCCCAAAAAGCTGAAGGAATGATAGTAGCCCAAGATCGGAACGCTGTAGGTTCCCGTCGCTCCCGTGATCGGTGCCGCGCCGGCGAGATCAACACTGCCACTGTAGAAAGAGTAGGTCAGGACGACCGCATTGAAATGCAGTGGCGTGATGAGATATGCGCGGGGAGAAAGGTCTTGCGCAAAAACCGGCTTCCATGAAGAAGCGGCAATCACCATCGAACACGCGAGGATGAGGGTTTGAAGCGGTCTCATAGGTGCCTTTGCGCCTTTGGCCGAGAACATGAGACCCGCTTCTAGCTGCATTTTCAAGAGTCGGCGCGAACCATCTCGCTACCTGGGTCGCCGGCACTACTTGAGCTCGCGCTTAACTCCGTATCGAATTAGACACAAAGGCGTTGCCTTTTAGCGCCTCCTGAATTGCCAAGACCAAATCAGTCGACAGGCGGCGCTTGGTAACGTAGGCGGTGGCGCCGGCCGAGAATGCCGCAGCAATAAAGTCCCGGTCTTCATGAATGGTCAAGAAGATGATCTTGACTCGGGAATTCATCTTCTGGATACGTCTTGCAGCTTGGAGCCCGTTAAGGACAGGCATCGAAATATCGGTAACAAAAATGTCAGGGTTCAACTCTAAAACGGCCCTCACCGCCTGATTGCCATTCTCCGCTGCTTCAACCACTTCGAACTCGTCGCCGAGCACTCCCCGAATCTTCGCGATCACCTCCCGATGATCATCGGCCAACACCACTCGGATCTTATCCACGGCGATACCTTCGGTGGCCAATAAGCTAAACATTTACATCCCATCATTTCCTTTCCCTACATAGTTGCCTACTGTCACCTGCGACAGTGGCTCTTTAACAATTGTTAAGGGGGTCTCTCAGGCCGAGATCATTCCATGCCTCATGGCGTACTTGACCAGGTCTGAGTTTGTAGTGATGCCTAACTCTTCCATGATCTGGTACTTGTGAAACCGTACGGTACGATGGGCGATCTCCAAAACATAGGCAATCTCCTTCATGGAACGGCCCTCCGCAAGCATTTGCAGGACTTCGCGCTGGCGGCCCGTGAGCTGCTTCGGCGCCTCGGCCCGGGGATCCCGGATAAACATGTTTTCGATCGCCCGGCCAATCTGCGGGGTCACGTAGGAAACTCCTCTCACTGCGTCGCGAACGGCTTGCAATAACTCGGTGGGGCGTGAGGTTTTGAGCAGATAGGCGGTGGCGCCGGCTCGAAAGGCTTCGGCTGCAATATAGGAATCGGCTTCCATAGTAAGGAAAATCAGCTTGATATTCGGGGTTGTTTTCTTCAAAGCTCGCGCAGCGTCCAGGCCATTCAGCAAGGGCATGCCAATGTCCAGGACCACGACATCTGGCTTGAGCTGATCGGCTGCTTTCAGCAGTGCGCGGCCATCTTCAACGCAGCCTACCACTTCGTACTGGGGTTCAAGCAATTTCGCGAGCCCCGCGCAGATCATCGTGTGATCATCGGCCAGCAAGATACGTGTTCGTCCCATTTCATCCTCCACGAAAGCTCAGGCGCTTTCGGAAACCGTTGGTGAAGCCTTGAGTTGTGCGTCAGACAGAGGCACACGGGCCAGGATTCTGGTTCCACCATTCTCTGCCGACTCAATGCTGAAAGTACCGTGAACCAGATGGACTCTCTCCTGCATACTGACAAGTCCCAATCCCCTGTCCAGCTTTGCTCCCTCCACGTCGAAGCCCGCTCCGAGGTCGCTGACCTCAAGCTGGATCCCATTTCCAGAGCCCCGCAAGACCACAGAAAATTGCTTTATGCCGCTATGTTTTAGGGCGTTCTGCAATGCTTCCTGGGTGACCCTAAAAAGAGAAAGGGAAATATCGCGGGGCAAAAAGTTCGAGACGTTCTCAGCGGCGAACTGGACGTCCACATCATGCTGCTGAGAGAATTCGCGGCAGTAACTCCTGATAGCCGGCGCCAAACCAAGATACTCCAGTTTGGAAGAGTGGAGTTTGTGGGACAACGCCTGAACATCCACCGCAATTTCGGCACAGTGCCGCCGGACTTCCTCAAGCTTCGGCGAGCGACCTGAATTCGACCCCCGATTCGCTTGTTCCAGTTCCATGGAGAGGAGTGCTAGTCTTTGGCAGATGTCGTCATGCAGTTCTCTGGCTATCCGACTGCGTTCTTCTTCCTGAGCTTCGATCAGTTTGCCACCGATTTTCTCCAGGGCTTCCTGCGCCAGCTTCTGGTCTGTGATGTCTGCCGCCGAACCAACAAAGCCGGCAAACGAGCCGTCCTCGTTAACCCGAGGTGCCGCGATATCCAGCATCCATCGGTACGCTCCATCGTGCCGCCGAAACCGGTATTCCTTGGAATACTCTTTCTGCTGTTCGAGTCCACGTTTGCTTGTCGCCTGGACGCTCTCTATGTCGTCAGGGTGAATGAATGCCGGCCATGTGTCTTCAAATCCAGTTGCCAAGTCGCGGCCAATGAAGTCAAGCCACCGGTCATTCAGATAAGTAACCGTGCCTTTGCTGTCGCACATCCAGATCAAAGCAGGTGTGGTATCCGCCACCAGCCGAAATCGTTTTTCGCTTTCACGCAGACGCATATCGGCCTTGCGATTCCGGGCTCGCTGCCACAGCAATACAATGATCAATATCGCCTGGACAAGGATTAGTAAAAGCACCGCGCCAACATATTTTCCGTACCGTTCCCACAGGGTTGGTTGCCGATAGGAGACAATGGCGCCCGGAGGGAGGGCGGATTCCGGAATGTTCCAACGCCGGAGTTGGCGCCAATCCACGTGAACGAGCGCTGGAGGACCGTTCACGACGGGAATGGTCTCAGGAGCTTCTCCCAATAGAACCCGCGCCGCCAACACGCCCGCGTCAATCTCCTGTTCCTCGGGGTCAGGGTACGATCCGCCAATCGCTCCATGACCCAGACACCGATCGATGAAGCAATAAGTCGGGAACTGCTGGGCGATGGTGGAGACGATTTCATAGGTCCCAACCACAGGCTGGGCCTCCTCCTCTGGTACCGCCTGGAAGAAGACAACGGTATGGGAAGGAAGCGCCGAGGCTTGCTTTGGCAGTTGATCCGGCGGCAGCCCAGGGAGATCGATCACGTTCAACCTGGGTTGATGCTGCTGGAGGTCCTTATCAATGACTGCCCCCCAGTACCGATCTGTTTCTGCAGTTCCAACCACTACAGCTGCATTTTTCTTATCAGGGTGCAAGCGGAGTGCCAAATTGATCGTGCCCTGAAGATCGACGTTCAGGGTGACTCCGGTCACACCTGGCCACAGTTTCTGGCCTTCAAGTCTTTTCGGAGGAACAGACGAAAAGACTATAGGCGCGCCAGGAAATAGCTCCTGCCGGTGATCCACGGCAAACCGGAGTGCCGGGTAGTAGTCGGCGACGACAAGATCAATCTTCTTGCCGCTATAGACGCTAGCCAGCGATTCGACCACCCCCTTTTCGTAACCAGGGGCGTCGAAGCGCGCCGATCCGAGATATTCAACGTGAAAGTCCACTGGCGTGCCCACGTGAGATCGCGTTGTTGACTTCAGAATCTCCAACTCATCCTGAACCTTGCGGTCGGTAAAGCTATACAAAACCAGGACATTCTTGGGTGTCGATGGCGCAGCAGCAGAGCAAACCTGGGCGAAAGCAGCCAGTACCCAAACGCAAAGCATCCAAGACCAGCGTGCCACCAGACACCTCGTGCCTGGCCAGTCGCGGTGTCGACTGGCGCTCCCGACTACGGCCGCTCTCGTTCGCATAAGCCACTCGACAGAAGGACCTGACCGCCGGGCCGGTCATCGTTGCCCCGGAAAGTTCCTGAATGCACCTCCAAGCGTAGTCCGCCAATCCAAGCTCGGCACCTAGCATTAATAGCAGTGCGTGGACGAAAATATCGGGGGGCCGGACTGCTCGATCGCATACTCGTTGACAGCTCCGGATCCAAGTGGGGGGTAACCCATTGAAGCAGGCCGGTATCAGCTGCTCCCTTAATTGTGCGGTTGATCAGTGGCCGCAGGCGATGATCACGCCCGACACTGTCACAAGAGACAGTATTTCCCTCTTGCCAACTGACCTTATGCTGTGGCATTACACTGAGTGCACTCATAGCCGGGTCAGCCGTACCGAGCTCTCGAGCGAAGCCAATTTGCATCGAGGGGCGACGGTTGGCCCGCATTCTTCTGTGGAGGACTAGAGATGAAGCAACAAAAGGCGGCTTGGATCCTGGTTGTGGCGTTCCTGGTTTGCGCCCCTGGCGCGGTGGCCCAAACCGGCCAGCAAGGCGGCACATCAGGCTCAAATTCGCAAAATATCCAGGCATACATTGCTCTGCTGCGCTCGAATGTCCGGCAGCAGAAAGCCGAGATGCTGGGAGAGGTGATGCAGCTGAGCGCCGCCGACGCCGCTAAGTTCTGGCCGATCTACGAACAGTACGACAAGGAGTTGGCAAAACTGAATGATCAGAGGGTGGCCAACATTCAGGAGTATGCGAGTTCGTACGATCAGATGACAGATGCCAAGGCAGACGAGCTGATTCAGAAAGCGATGTCTTACCGCAAACAGCGATCTGAGCTCCTGGCAAAGTACTATCAGCAGGTCAAACAGGCATTGGGTGGAATTACGGCAGCCCGCTTTATCCAGGTGGAGGACCAGTTACTCCTGATTATCGACCTGCAAATTGATTCTTCCCTACCTGTAGTTGGGCAAAGCTCGTAAGTTCCAGAAAAGAGAGGACAGGACATGCTAAAAGGAATGATTCGAGCCGCGACACTACTGGTGGGGCTGGCGACTGCAATGACAGCCATAACCGCCTCCGCCCAAAAGAAGATCACGGTGCCGGCAGGAACGCGGATCCTGATCCGAACGGTTGATCCGATCGATTCCAGCAAACAGAAGGCGGGGTATCGGTTCACCGCCAACCTGGAGACAAATCTGCAAGCTGACAATGTTGTGGTGGCGCGAAGAGGCACCACCGTCTATGGCGTTCTTGCTACTGCCTCATCGGCCGGAAAAATGAAGGGCAGTTCCGAACTAGGACTGGAACTCACCGATATCGTGATCAACGGCACCTCTTATCCGTTGATGACCACCGAGTACGAGATCCAGGGAAAGGGAGAAGGCTCGAATACGGCGAAGAAGGTCGTCGGCGGGGCAGGACTGGGCGCTCTGATCGGCGGCCTGGCCGGAGGCGGAAAGGGAGCCGGGATCGGAGTGCTCGCCGGCGCCGGAGCCGGAACGGCCGTCGCCGCTACCAAGAAAGGACAGCAACTCTCGATTCCCAGCGAATCACTGCTTGAATTCCGGATCGCACAACCGGTGGATCTACCCGTAGGAAGGTAGCCGCCATCGCCTCCGGCCCACGCCTCTGCGGCATGGCGAGTTTCCCGGGAGTCACCGCTCTGATGCTTTGTGTTTGGGCACGACTTTACAGGCTGCGGAAAAACTCCCTGTTGGGTAGGTCCGGGCTTTAGCCCGGACATCAACCGAGCAAGTTCTTTGGCCTTCAGGCCCTGAGGTTTGTTGTTTCCTTGAATTTCCCAGATGGATGGACGGAAAAAGCGTACCTCAGGGCCTGAAGGCCGATTGGTTTGACGATAGTTGTCCGGGCCAAAGCCCGGACCTACCCAACAGGGAGTTTTTCGTAGCCTGTTTAGTCGGGCCGTTCAGGCCGGCCGACGATGCCACTCCCAGACGCCCAACTCCGCCCCCTAAGCGCTAGATTGGCAACCGTTTGGAGCACCTGCCGAGAGCGATGGGAACCTAGCACTAATTCACCGGTACCCTGTCACAATTGACAGTAGGCAAACCGTCACCCGAAGTGAATGATCCTATTAACCGTCTACTGAAGGTACTCCTCGAACAGCTAAGGGAGCGCCGGTGAGACGGCCCCCGCTCCCTTATCTCCGAACTCGCCAGCTGGGCCCGTTCGAAGATTCGCTCGACCGGCAGTATAGGGCCCTCCGCCGAAAGTTTTCCTCGTCAGGTGGTTTTGAAAAACCACAACTAGACACGCCGCGAAAACCGCTGAATCGACTCAGCCAAGAGGAAGAGGTACAGAATGATCCAGGATCCCGAGACAACCCGATTAGAAGAAGCGCGTACCGCCAACACGCCCTGGAGGAAATGGGGACCTTACCTGAGCGAGCGGCAATGGGGAACAGTACGTGAAGACTACAGCCAGGATGGAAATGCCTGGGATTACTTCACCCATGACATGGCCCGCTCCCGCGCGTATCACTGGGGGGAAGACGGTCTCGCGGGCTTCAGCGATGACAAGCAGTTGTTGTGCTTTAGCGTCGCTCTTTGGAATGGCAAGGATCCGATTCTCAAAGAACGCGCCTTCGGCCTGACGAACAGCGAGGCCAACCACGGCGAAGACCTTAAGGAATATTATTTCTACCTCGACAGCACGCCTACGCACTCGTACATGAAGTATTTGTACAAGTATCCCCAGGCGGAGTTTCCTTATCTCAATCTGATCCAGACCAACAGAGGCCGCAATCGCCTCGACATGGAGTACGAACTACTGGATACCGGAATCTTCAATGAAGATCGCTACTTCGATGTCTTCGTGGAATATGCCAAACAGGGTCCGGAAGACGTGCTGATCCAGATCACCGTCGCCAATCGTGGACCTGAGGCCGCCGAGTTACATGTGCTGCCCACGCTCTGGTTTCGCAACACCTGGACGTGGTGGCCGGGTACCCCCAAGCCATCGTTGAAACAGCTCCCTGGCCAGAAAGGTGCTCAGGTAATTGCCGCCTACCAAACCGATCTCGGGGAACGGTATCTGTATTGCGAGGGGGATGTCCCTCTCCTCTTCACCGAAAATGAAACCAACAATGAACGCATCTTCGGCTCTCCTAACAACACTCCTTACGTCAAAGACGGAATCAACAACTACGTAGTGGAGGGCAAAGCGAGCGGGGTGAACCCCGCGCAGGTAGGAACCAAATCTGCTGCGCACTATAAGTTGAATGTGGGCGCAGGAAAGACCGCCACCATCCGTTTGCGTCTCAGCGATGTGTCGCCTACCGCTGTCGTTGGCAATCCCTTCAACAGCTTTGCCGCAGCCATGAAGACCCGCCAGGATGAGGCAGACCAGTTCTATCGCAAGGTCACCCCGTCCCATGTCAGCGAGGATGAGGCCCGCGTCCTGCGCCAGTCCATGGCCGGTATGCTCTGGTCCAAGCAATTCTTCTTCTTTGACGTCGACAAATGGCTCACAGAGCATGACAACGATCCCATGAAGGGGAACAAGCGCGTCATGCGCAACGTTGAATGGTTCCACATGGTGAATCAGCACGTCATTTCCATGCCCGACAAGTGGGAGTATCCCTGGTATGCGGCGTGGGACTTGGCTTTTCACACCATTGCTCTCACTACCGTGGACACGGACTTCGCCAAAGCACAGCTCGATTTAATGCTGCAGGAGTTCTTCCTTCATCCCACCGGCCAAATCCCGGCCTATGAGTGGAACTTCAGCGACGTGAATCCGCCGGTGCATGCCTGGGCCACCATTTTCCTGTATCGGACGGAGCAAGCGGCCACAGGAAAGGGCGATATTGATTTCCTCAAGCGTTCGTTTTCCAAGCTGATGCTGAACTTCAGTTGGTGGGTGAACCGCAAAGACCGCTATGGCAACAATCTCTTTGAAGGCGGCTTTCTTGGGCTGGACAACATCGGCGTCTTCGACCGCAGCTCGCCACTGCCCAACGGCGGTCACCTCGAGCAGGCCGACGGAACAGCGTGGGTCAGCATGTTCTGCCAGAACATGTTGGAGATCTCGGTCGAGTTGGCATCGCACGATAGCTTCTATCAGGACATGGCAATAAAGTTTGTGGACCATCTTCTCTGGATCGGTCGCGCCATGAATCAGACCGGACCCGAGGGTATGTGGGACGAGGAGGATGGTTTCTACTACGACGTCCTGCGCCTGCCCGACGGTAGCTCCCAGCGGCTCAAGGTTCGCTCCATGGTGGGCCTGCTTCCCTTGGCTGCCACTACGGTGGTCGAGCCCTGGCAACGCGAACGGGTGCCCGGAATGCTGAAGGTTTTCGCGGAACGCGTGCGGCGCATGCCCGAACTGATGGAAAATATTCATCCCACCGGCCCCGGTCATCTCGGTTATGCCGAGCGCGGCATCGCTGCGGTAGTAAACCCTGACCGCTTGCGCCGAATTTTAAGCCGTATGCTCGACGAAAACGAGTTCCTGGGGCCCCATGGCATTCGGGCGCTCTCCAAATATCACGACCAACATCCCTTTGTCCTCTACGTGAACGGCCAGGAATACAAGGTCAATTATCTTCCCGCTGAATCGGACACAGGTATGTTCGGCGGTAACTCCAACTGGCGTGGGCCCATTTGGATGCCCGTCAATGCGGTCCTCATTCGTGCGTTACTGTCCTTTTATCTGTATCACGGAGACAATTTCAAGGTTGAGTGTCCGACCGGCTCGGGCAAGCTGATCAATCTCTTCGAGGTCGCGAAGGAGATCGCCCACCGTTTGACCAGCATCTTTCTCCGCGATGATTCCGGCCGGCGCCCAGTCTACGGCGGTACGGAAAAGTTCCAGACGGATCCACAATGGAAGGACTACATCCTCTTCTTCGAGTACTTCCACGGTGACAATGGCGCTGGTCTCGGGGCTAGCCACCAGACCGGATGGACCGGCCTGGTGGGAAAATTGATCGAGATGTTCGGCCGCGTGAACGCAGAACAGTTCCTGGAGGCCGGCAAAGCCGGCGGCTTTGCCAAGGAACCAACAGAAGCAGTAGCAGTTGTGGCCCGCTGACAAACTGAACACATAATGGAGAAGTGCAGGCCTCGATAATGAAGATAAAGGTTTTGGGTGACCGGCCATGTCCTTGCTAAGAAAAAACCAACAGGGAATGAGCCGGTCGCTTAACCAGACCTTCGCACTGATCGTCGCTGCCGTCCTCTTATTCGCAGGTTCGGTTGTATCTTCGCCTGCCCAACTTCTTAAAGTTCCGAAGCCGGAACCCAAAGCTGAACCCGCGCCGCCACCGCTGGATCCGCTCGAACGCCAAACCCCTCGCAGTTCGCTCATAAATTTCATGAAATACGAAACCAGCGGTGACTACGCAACCGCCGCTCGTTTCCTGCAGCTCCCTCCTGGTCAGAACCTGGTCGAGCTCATCAAGGAATTTCGCCTGCTGTATCCGAACTTCCAGGGCAACCTCAACTTGATGAGCGACGATCCGGACGGTTCAGTGGAAGCGGGGCTTCTGGTTGGGCAGGAACGTGCTGGTGTCATTGCGGTCGGTGGGATGACCGCAGACATGATCATGGTGCGGGTGGACGATCCTGTGGCAGGAAAAATCTGGCTGATTTCGCGCGCGTCGCTGGAGAGTATCCCGAAGCTCTACGCCCGGCTGGAGAGGGAAAAACCGACGGAAGCCAGTCGAATGAGGCTTGCTCTACTAAGCGGTCCCCCCATTCTGGGGATGTCATCTACGCAATGGGTCTGCTGGCTACTCTCAATCCCGCTAGCGTGGTTATTAGCCTGGCTGTCGACCTTCGTACTTAGTGCGCCCAGGCGGGCCTGGTATAAGCTGCGCCACCTTCCCTTCTGCACAGTCTGGGAAACACCACTGGGCATGCCGCTCAGGTTGATGATTGCCATCCTGCTCCACGGCGTGCTCGTGTACCTGCTGCAGCCGCCCCTTCTCTATCGCGTCTACTATGTTCGCTTCCTGGCCGCCCTGCTGGCGACGTGTTTCGGCTGGTTCCTGAGCAGGCTCTCCGACCAGGGCTTCGAACGTGCCTTAAGCCGAACGCGGACCCACCGCGGGGGTGGGGAGTCGATCCTGATCCTGATGCAGAGAATGAATCACGTCGGGATACTGATCATCGCCTTGCTGGTGGCGCTCGCATTCCTTGGATTGAACGTCACTACCGCGCTCGCCGGACTCGGTA